>NZ_CP117431.1:0-4800000 GCF_030687415.1 Pseudomonas sp. FP603 | reverse complement strand
AAGCCGAGTACGGGCTGGGTTCGAACATTCGGGTCAGTGGCCAGAAGGCCCGTGACTTCGGCTGGGAACCGCAGTATTCGGATGTCATTTCCTGGATTCGGGACAGCCAGAGTCAGGGGTTTTCAAAATGAGCATTGCGATGAATGGAAATATCCAGATGAAAGACGACCGCGTCATGAGTTGGCCGCTGTTCGCGTTGGCGATTGCGGCCTTTGCGATCGGCACCGCCGAGTTCATCATCATGGGCCTGTTGCCTCAGGTATCGGCCGACCTTGGCGTGTCGATCCCGTCTGCCGGTTATCTGGTGTCGGGTTATGCGTTGGGTGTGGTAGTGGGCGGGCCGTTGCTGGCGATGCTCGTCGGCAAAATGGAAGAGAAGCGCGCATTGTTGATCCTGATGGCGATTTTTACGGTGGGCAACATTGCCTGCATGATCGCTCCCGGATTCAATTCGCTGATCGTCGCCCGAGTGTTTACCGCGTTCAGTCATGCATCGTTCATCGGTATGGCGGCGGTTCTGGCGTCGCGTATCGCACCTCCTGGCAAGGAAGGGCGGGCCATGACCCTGATGTTCACCGGTATGACCCTGGCCAACGTGCTGGGTGTTCCGGTCGGGTCGCTGGTGGGGCAAGTCTACGGTTGGCGCACCACGTTTCTGGGTGTGGTCGCGCTGGGCATTATTTCGCTGCTGATGGTCTGGTACCTGGTTCCGGCCAAGGCCAGCGCCAGCAAGAAAAACACACAAACCAATCTGCAAGGCATGAAGCGCCCGATCATCTGGCTGGGCCTGATGACCAGCGTCATGGCGTCGGCGAGCATGTTCGCGTTTTTCACCTACATCGTGCCGATCCTGCAGGATGTGACCCATGTCGAGCCGAAGTTCGCCAGCGTTGCGTTGCTGGTGTGCGGCCTGGGTATCACCGTCGGCGGCCTGCTGGGCGGCAGACTGGCTGACTGGAGCCTGACCCGTTCGCTGGTGCTGACACTGATGGCCCTGATCGCAGCGCTGGTCAGCTTCTACTGGACCAGTCATTTCGTGTATCCGGCGGTTATCAACATGGCGGTGTGGGGTTGCCTGTCGTTCTGCGTGGGGATGTTGCTGCAAGCGCTGATCATTCGTGTGGCCGGCGAATCCGCCAACTATGCGTCCACGCTCAACGTGGGTGCGTTCAATTTGGGCAACGCGATCGGTGCCTGGGTGGGTGGCCGCGTCATCGATGCCGGCATGCCGTTGAACTCCATCACACTGGTTGCTGCGACTATTTCCCTGGTGACGTTGGTCATGGTGCTCGGGATGTTCTTGAGTCGTGATCGCAGCTTGCTGAGTTATCCATCGGCAACTGCCTGAGTCTCGGCCAACGAGGGGCTGCTGTCGGTTCCTCGTTGGCCGCGTGGCTCAAGCCCGGGCTTTACACGCTGTATTGCCGGACGCGCCATGGGACAGTAATGTATCACCGCAGCCATGTGCCGAATGATGCACATCGGAAAAAACAGCACGGATGCTTTCAAATGATTGATGAGCCGAACGACGCCACGTCAGCTGTCTGGCGGGTAACAGGGAAGACGGTTGTACATGAGAACCCATGGTTTTCAGTCGTGGATAATGCAGTGCAATTACCCGATGGCCAATCCATCGATTATTTTTGCGTCCACCATGAGCGCCCGGCGGTGGGCATCCTGGCCTGCCGCGAAGGCAAGATACTGCTCATCCATCAGTATCGGTTTCTGGTCGGTAAACGGGTCTGGGGACTGCCTTCGGGCAGTGTCGATCCACACGAAAACCCGCTTGAGGCCGCTCGGCGCGAGCTGCTCGAAGAGACCGGTTACACGGCACGGGACTGGGCGCCGCTGATTTCATTTCACCCCACCTATGGCAGCAGTGATCAGCGCTTCGAGATCTATCAGGCGCACGATGTGCAGTGGGCGACGGATCGCTTCGATACCAACGAAGTCCTGCAGGTGCGCTGGTTCGCGCCAGCGGAAATTTTTCAGCTGATTGCCAGTGGCCAAATGACGGACGGTCTGTCCCTCGTACCGATTCTGTTGAGCGTGTGCCAACCCGCCGCAACGCTCGGTGGCGCAGGGCAATGCCCATCGATGTCCAGTCAATTTGAAGCAAGGACGCCCACATGAAGATCAATGAACTGTCGAAGAAGTCTGGTGTGAGTGCACGCATGCTCCGTTATTACGAAGAGCAAGGACTGATACGTCCGATGCGTCTGTCTTCGGGCTATCGCGACTATTGTCAGAATGACATTTCCATTCTCAAGAACATCAAGGCGCTTCAGGAAGCCGGACTGACGCTCAATGTCATTAGGGTGTTAATGCCCTGTATCATCAGTCAGCCGGTCAGGTTCGATCCTTGCCCGCTAATTGTCGCCACGCTCAAGGATCAGCGGCTCAAGTTGCAGCAGACCATCGAAGATCAGTCACGGGCGCTGTCGATTCTCGAACAGTACCTGGATGAAACCGGTCAGATGGACATTCCCGAAGTACTGCCGAACTCGATGTGGGAGTCCGGCAGTGTGGCTTACGCCTGAGATCAGCCCGTCACCGACACTTCACGGGACAGCCGCGTTTTGCGCAGGTAGCGCATGGCCGGCTGCTCGATGAGGCGGTAGGTGAGGCGGGCGATCAGTATCCCCACACTCGCGAACACCGCGATCGAGACCGCAGTGGCGCTGTTAGTACCCAGCCCGGCCTGAGTCAGGGCGCGTGCCAGGTCATGCATGAAATAGTTGAGCTGGTTGTGCACCAGGTAAATGCTGTACGAAATCACCCCCAACCCATAAAACGGCTGCCCGCCGATGATCCGCGCCGGGAGGTTGTTGCCGGCCTGCAGTGCCAGAATCAGCAGGGGGAAGCAGGCGACGATGAGGATATCCGCGTGCTTGAACGTCATCAGAACCACGGTCCCCAGGCAAATGAGGCCTGCAAACCATGGATTGCCCAGCACTCGTCGGGTCCAGCCGAACTCCAGCGCGCGGTACGCGATAACGCCCATGACAAAATCCGCCAGGCAGCGAATGACCGGGTACGGCGTCCCGTAGTGCCAGATGTCCAGAAGTCCTGAACGTTTGGGCTCGTCGATCAGCGCCGGCGAGTGGGCAATCAACGGCAGCATCAACAAAGCGCCCAACATGGCCAGCAGGTTCGCCGGCCAGGAACGTCTGAGCAGCGCCAGGACAATGAACGGGAAGCAGAGGCTGGCCATCCATTCCGCACTGACCGACCACCCCGGGGTATCGAGGGTTGGAACATTGACCAGGGTTTGCAGCATTGTCAGGTTGATGAGTGCGCTGACCGGTACCGGCGGCCCCGGCCAGCGATCCATCAGTGAGTTGGCCACCAGTATCGAAGCGGTGAGGGTCATGACGGCATACAACGGATAGATGCGTGACAGGCGCCGGTACAGAAAACTCAGAATCTGCGGCATCTTGAGCGAGTGCTCGAACAGGTGCCCGTAGTTGAGCGTTAACACAAATCCCGACAACACCAGAAACAGGTCCACCATCAGGTAGCAGTTGCCCATGAGGTTACCCAGGCTACCTTCCAGTAACTGGCCGGTGTTGAAGTGATAGAGCATGACCAGAACGGCTGCCATGCCGCGCAATCCGGTTAACGCACGTACTTCCTGTTTATGCATATCCATTCACCTGTCCATCATCCATTTTCAAGGCTGCGTTAGCTGTCAGGCGGGCGTCGTCACGGGCTGCTCTGTGTGAGTCGGCAGCACCGACACGTGCAACGCAGTGCCACTGTTGTCGAGCAAACCCAGCACGCTGAAGTCCGGAATCCAGTCTTCCTCGCGCAAATCATCGGCACTTAACGTGGTCGCCAGTGCAATGACCCGGGTGCCGGCGGCGTGAGCGGACTCGAGGCCGGCTCTGGCGTCCTCGAAGCTCAGACAGTCACAAGGTGCGACGCCCAATGCCTGTGCAGCCGCCAAGTATCCTTCAGGCGCGGGTTTGCCGGAAGAGACATCTTCTGCGCTGATCAGTATGGGGGGGATGGGGACACCGGCTGCCTTCATGCGGCGCAGGGCCAGTTCGCGGCTCGCCGAGGTCACCACTGCCCATCGATTGGCGGGTAGTCGTTGCAGAAAACGTCGGGCGCCTGGCACTTCGACAATACCTTCAGTGTCGGCGATTTCCTCGGCAACGATTCGGGCGGTTTCCGCGTCGGTATCAACGCCGGGTGGCGCGAACATTTCGACCGTTTCCGCGGTTCTGCGACCGTGGGCGGCATGCAGTACCTCGACCGGATTCAATCCGTGGCGTTCGGCGAAGCGTCCCCAGGTGCGTTCCACGACGGCGGTGGAGTCGACCAATGTGCCGTCCATGTCAAAGAGCAGAGCGTCGGCCTTGATGAGTAATCCGGATTTCAATTGCATGTTTATGACTCTCGTTCAAATGAGGTGGGTCAGCGTGTGGCATTGAGCAGCCAGCCGAGATCGTGTTGCAGGTGGGCGGGGTCGCCGCAGCGGTAATCGTTTTCCAGTACATAGGTGTCGAACGACTGGATATCACGCAAGGTGTCCAGGGTTTCGGCAACCGAACCGTCGCCAAAACCCAGGGGTACCGAGGCATCGAGGCCTGATCGACCGTCCTTGACATGAACCTGCGAGGCAAAGACCGAGGGCAGTTCCAGAATCAGGGTTGATGGCCGAACGCCGACCTTTACCGGGTTGTAGGTGTCGAGTATCAATCTGAAATTGCGTTGGTTGACGTGTTCCACAAGCCGTCGTGACGCCTGAACATCCAGATCGTTTTCATTGGCGACCAACAAGGCTCGTTGCTCGCCCTGTTCACAGGCCCATTGGAGCAGGCGTGCGGTGGCCTCCAGGGTCTGCCGATCACCAATCGCACTTTTCCGAAAGCTTGGGAAAAAGACCATCGAAGCCCCCAGGAAAGCCGCCGCGTCCAGGGTTTGCATGACCAGTGAGCGCACCTTTTCGCCCACAGGCGAATGAACCGCGCTGTGCAGCCCCAGATCATTCATCTGGTTGCAAGCCACGGCTAGAACGTTCACGTCGTGAGCGATGCTCGCGTCCCTGATCGCCCTGAGTCGGCTCACGCTGTCCAGGGACGGTGCGCGGCCGGGGCCGCCGAAGTCGATCTGAATATCATGTAGCCCGCACCAGGCGGTGAAACCCAGCGCTTGCGAGCCGTTGAAGGGCAGCCGCCAGTCTGCCAGGGCAATACGCGGCATGCTGTTAGATAGCGTGGAGGCGAGCATCAGGCAGACTGCTTGCTTTGAGACGCCGGAGGCGCTTCTTCGACCCGCCAGGCATCCCCGTTATGCCCGACCACCAGGCTGTCACCGTGGAAACCCTCACCACGACTGTTGTATAGGTTCAGGGTGATTGACTGGAAGGTCTGCGGGGTCATGTAGTCTGAATAGTCGAAGGTTGCCGGACGACGTTGGCGAATACCAGCGGTATCGACCATTTTTTCCGGGAGCACTTGCACCACCCGTACGCCCTCGGGACCTTCCTCCTGGGCCAGGGAGTCGAGCAGACTGGCGGCCGCGGCTTTGGTGGCGGCGTAGCCCGAGCGATTGGGGCCAGCGTTGTAGACCACTTCCGACGACACACCGACAAATAGCGCTGGAGTGCGCAAGCGCAAGGCCGGCAGGGTCGCGGCGAGAGTCAGCCATAAACCATGCAGGTTGACGTTAAGCTGATCGCGCCATTCCTGTTCGCTGACTTGCAACAGCGGCGCTCGTTTGGGGCCGTAATACACGGCGCTGTAAAATACCGCATCCAGCGTGCTGCCGAACTCCTGGACTGCAGCGTCCAGGCGCTGACGACTTTCACCGGGATCGGTGAGGTCGATTGGTCGCCAGATCACACCCTCAAGGCCTGGCTGGTCGGTGGGGCTGGAACGGCTGAACACCACCACCTGCAACCCTGCACCCAACAAGGCCTGAGCGATGCCACGGCCGATGCCGGTGGAGCCGCCCATGACAAATACGGTGTTGCTGCGAGGCGAAGCCTTGGTCATGCCGAGCATGGTAATTCTCCGAAGTGTTCGTGGGGGACGTCAGCTTTGAGAAGGCTGGTACAGGGGGAGATTTCAATGCCGACTTTCATGAACCGTTCACCATCGATTTCACGTTCGCCGCACCAAGCGATCTGCTGCATGAGTTCTGCGGCCTGGGGAAGTGTCAGCAGGTGGGTGACGAGGCGTGAAAACACACTCGGGGTTTGTTTCAGGACCTGTGTTGCTTCGACCAACCTTGCGCTCGACACACCTCGATGGCCGTAGAGCATCAGTGGTTTTTGCTCGTTGGTGGTGACCGCAGTGAAATGACCCTGCTCAGGAAAGCCGCCACAGTTGTGAGTACGTATTTCGCCGATGTCCCCTAACTCGGGCAGAGATGACAGTCGCGAGCCGCTCGGCACGCCACCGAGAAGGTCAATCACCCCGTTGTTCGCCAAGTGAGTCACGGCATGTTCCAGGCAGGCGAGCGTCGCACTGCGTGGGGTGGCAATGAGCGCAGCGACGGGGCGGTCTTGCATCGCCAGTGTCAGGCCGGAACCCAGATCATCGAACAGCAGATGACTGTCGAAACGGAAGTTGTTGTTTTCACTCCAGCGCAGGCCCCGGATGCCGTGGTGAACCATCACCACTCGGGTCCAGATCCCCAGATACCGCTTGGCGACCAGTGCGGCGAGATGGCCGATGATGCCATCGCCATAGATGATCAGCGGCCCCGCAGGTTTACGCGCCAGCATCAACTCCAGCGCATAGATCACACAGGCCAGGGGCTCGATCAGCGGAGCGAGGCGTGTGGGCAGATCCACTGGCAACGGTACGACGAGGCCCGCCTCGACAATGGCCGACGGGATCCTCACGTACTGCTGAAACATCCCGTCCAGTTGGTGACCCAGCAGCATTTGCGGATTGCTCGGATGGGTAGGGTTGATGATGACGTTCATGCCTTCGCGCAGGTGCCCGGGGACTTGCGACCCGACCTGAACGATGCGGGCCACACCTTCGTGCCCGATCACCCGCGCAGGATCATCGCGTTCCCTGCGCAGAATCTGCAGATCGGTGCCACACAACCCGGCAATCAACGGTGCTATCAGCAACTCCCCGGTACCGATACGCGGCGTGGGCATGACTTGTAGCGACACCTGTTGACCGTCGCGCGCTATGACCAGGTGAGTGTTGGCAGTGTTCAGGCTTTCATTCATGAGCGTGTTGCTCCAGAACCTGACGTGCATAAAGACCCGCACCTGTCAGTCCATCGGCCTGCTCGGGTCTGGCAATCGCAATGCGGTCCATGATGTAGTGGGGAAGGCGCTGGCTGGTGAGGTACAGCCCGGTTTCCTGAAAATGCCGGTTCAATAGACGCAGATAGTGGGACTCCAGATTGACACTGACGCCTCCGACGAACACGACCCGGTCGATCTCCGGGTCAAGTGCCAGGGCATACCGCACCACATTGGCGATCGGTCGGGTGGCTAGGTACAACAGGTTTTCGGCATATTCGTCATGCCGTTCAAGGGCCATTTGCAATGCTTCTTCATGCCCGCAACCGACATCCATCAGGCGGTGCATGGCCGAAGATGTCCACCTCGAAGGCTGGCTCTTGGCTAACGCGTCATGCAGTTTCTTCATGCCGCGCCCTGACGAGAAAGCCGCCAGGTGGTTCTGGCCGCCGCAGTCACAGGGCAACTCCAAGCATCCGCCGTTCGGGCCGCCAGGCAATGCCACAGGCAGGTGACCGATTTCCCCCTGCAACCCGACATCGTCCACTGGAATCCGGCCGTTGCGCATGTCGATGGTTCGGCAGGCGATCCCTGAACTGACGGTCATCAGCAGGATTTTTCGCAAGTCGCTGTGCCGATTCAGACTGGCGTAGTGCAACAGCACCGCCGTGACATCGTTGAGGCTGTGCCAGGTGATATCGGGCGCCTTGTCAGCGAGTTCGCTGCGCAAGTCAAAGGGCGTTGTATCGGAGCCCCAGAGTGGCCCGGAACCGTAGACCAGTCCCGTTCTGGCATTCATTGCTGCTCCGAGTGAAATCGATGCATGGCGCAGACCCGACTGGCGTGCCGTTACGACCAGATACTCAAGCAGCACATCCTTGAGTTCGCGAGCACTGAGCCTTGAATGAGTCAAAAAGCTGGTTGCCGGTTCAGAGATGACGTTTGAAAGACCTCGCTCAGGGGAAAAGTGCCCAGAGCGAAAATGCGTTCCACCGATGTCGAAAACGATGACGCTCTGGGCGTCATCGTTTTGCGCCAAGGGTCGGGACGATCTTTCGATGATGTCCGTTACCATGGGCGATTCCTCACGCTACACAGCTTTGTTCGGAGGAGCGGCTTTCACGCTGTTCGATCCAGACCAACGCTTGGGCCAACTCTGCGCTTGTGACGTCGTTGACAAATGCGGTCTGGCCGATGCCTTCGGACAGTGGAATCCGTTGCAGTCCATCACGGTGCTTGATCGTATCGATCAAGGATTTCTCCAGAAGCTGGAGGTTGAACACCGGATGCGACACCGGCAAACCTGCCACTTCAATCAGGTCAATGGCCCGATCCGCGTCAACACAGGACAACAAGCCCCGGCCCGCAGCCAGTGCCACGCAGAGCGCCATGTCCACCGCGACCGCCTCACCATGTAACAGTGCCGGTTCCGCCAACAGTTCCAGGGACGGGCTGAAGGTATGGCCATAGTCCACGCAGCGGGCCAGTTCGGCCTCCCAGAGGTTAGGCTCCAGTTCAGCCAGCATCCCGGCAATAGCCCTGGACATGATCTCCTTGATCCGGGGATCGTTTGAGGCGAACGCCTTGGGTGTCAGGTGCGAAGACATTTCTTCGAGCAATTCGAACAGCTCGCGGTCCTTGATCAGGGCCATTTTGATGATTTCCGCCACACCGTTGGAAATGTGTCGCTGGTCCATCGATTGCAGGAAGTAGGGGTCGATGAACGCAGATGACGGCGCGTAATAGGTGCCCAGGCGATTTTTATAGTCGTCGTGATTGACGCCGGTCTTGATGCCGATACCGGCATCGATCTGGCCCATTAGCGTTGTGGGGATACGAATGTAAGGAATGCCACGGCGATAAAGGCTCGACGCGAATCCCACCACGTCAAGCAGCACCCCGCCACCGATGCCGATCACCACTTCATTGCGCCGCAGCAGATTGGCCGCCGCCATGGCCTGTGCCACTTCGATGGTATGGTCCATGGTCTTGAACGCTTCATCGCCAGACATGACTTTCCAGACCACCTGGATTTTCCAGGCCTCGAAATAGGCGCGGAATTCGTCACCGTAAAGCTCGTTGACTCGCGCATCGATGACCACCAGCCGCCTGACCGGTTGCACGCCGTTGGCACCGCAACCATAAGCCAGCGTGGCATTGGTGTGCTTGAGCAGACCGGTGTTCAACGAGACGCTGTAATTGACCTCTTGCCGGGCATGCATGCGCCAGGTCAGATCGGAACATTTGGGCAGCGGGCTGGCAATGTGCGGACGACGTTGCGGGGCTTGCTGCGAATTCAAGTTATCCATAACTTTTATCTCGATTGGGTCGTTCTGAGGGGCAGGGATTTATCAGTCGATTATCGTGCGGTGGACCTTTACCCAGCGTCCTTGCTCGGCCGAAGCCAAAATCGCATCGATGATTTCGCAGCAGCGCAGGCCGTCGACGAAATTCGGTGCCGGCGATTCGCCGGTTTTAAGGGCGTTGATGAAATGCCGGAAACTCAAGGTGAATGCATCGCCATAACCCATGCCCTGAGCGGTTACACCGACGCCCAAGTCGCCACCCAGAGCGGGGAACCAGAACAGTTCGGCGCCGGGATGAGCCCTGCCGAGCGGGATGGTCCTGTACCCGGAGATAGGTTGTGGGTCGGCGCTGTCGAAAAACTGCAGCTCGTTGCTGCGCTCCCAGCTGAAGCGCACAGCGCCTTTGTCGCCGACCACCACGAAGTACACGTCATTTTTGAAACCGGGCAGGGCCCAGCTCGCTTTGATCGTGCCGGTGGCGCCATTTTCGAACTGGACCATCGCCGCCGCCAGATCATCCACCTCGACCTGACCTTTCTGGCTGCGGTCATGTGGCAGCGGACGTTCCTGGATAAAGCGCTGGGTGGTTGCCACGACGCTGTCCACTTCACCGACCAGAAAGCGCGCCAGGTCGATGATATGTGCACCCACATCGCCGAGTGCGCCGGCGCCGGCCGGGCCTTTTTTGAAGCGCCAGTGCAGAGGAATGGTCGGGTCGTTGTTGTGATCCTGGAAGAAGTGCCCCTCGAAATGCCGGACATTGCCGATGGCACCGCTTTTGATCAACGCACGAGCCTGAGCGATGGCCGGCCAGGCGCGGTAGGTGAAATTGACCATATGAACCCGGCCCGAAGCGTGCGCCTTGCGGGCCATTTCGGCAGCGAATTCGCTGTTGACTGACAACGGTTTTTCACAAATGACATGCTTTCCATGGGCGAAGGCATCGAGACAGATTTCATGGTGTGAGTCGTTTGGCGTAGCAATGTCCACCACGTCGATCGATGGATCGCGGGTCACGGTTTTCCAGTCGGTACCGTGTTCGGACCAGCCCCAGCGAGTTGCTTCACGTTCTGCGGCCTGGGCATCGGTGTCGACGATGCGCACCAGGTCGAAACGGTCGGCGGGATCTTCGGTGTAACCGGCCAGATTGTTCATTGAAAGGCTGTGCAGTTTCGCCATGTACCCGGCGCCGATCATACCTACTCGAAAAGGCTTTGCTGCTTGCATGTTTCCTGGCTCCCTGTTGGACGTCATGTCTGGATGCCCGATGGGGGGCAGGTCACCGTGCGGTAACCTGCCCCTTTTTGTTTCAGGCGGCGCCATACCACCCTTGACAGTGGTGTGAAGGTCAACAAGATTTTTATTTTTTTTCACGCAAGTGAAGCGTATGCATGGAACGCAGTATTACGCTGCTTGGGATGCATGGTTCTGAGAGCAGCAGGAGCCGGGTTTCACATGACTGGAAGGTTACAGCGGCGCGTATGGGTGAAGACATTGGGAGCAAGCGGATCATGTAAAAGACCCTGCTGCCATTAAGTGTCCGCGTTATTTCAGGCAAACCGTATTCATCGAACTACGACTGCTTCGCAGCCGAACGCAGCCGCGCAGGCTCGACAACTGCTACGAGAGTTATGCGGGAACAGTCAGCAGCCGTCACAGTCATAGCCTGCGCCATGCCATTGATCGTATGGTTAACCCGGCTTATCGGATTTTGATGGAGCACCATGCAAGCCAATCGATTGATCATGAGCGCCGCGGCACTGTTGGTTCTGGCCGGTTGCGGTACTCAACGCACGCAGGAACCGCCGGCCCGCAAGCCTGCCGAGGTCAAGGCCGAGATCATGCGTCTGCTACCGGCCAAGACACCCGACCGCCAAGGCTGGGCCACGGACATCTACGCGGCATTTGCCGCCCAGAATATTTCGCCGACCACGCAAAACCTGTGTTCGGTACTCGCGGTCACTGAGCAGGAGTCGACGTTTCAGGCTGATCCGCGGGTGCCGGGCCTGGGCAAGATCGCCCGGGACGAGATCGACCGCCGCGCCGCCAAGGCCCATATTCCCGGCCTGCTGGTGAGCGGTGCCTTGCAGGTCAGTTCACCCAATGGCAAAAGCTACAGCGACCGGCTGAATGCCGCGCGCAGCGAAAGAGAACTCAGCGCGATTTTCGATGACTTCATCGGCATGGTGCCCATGGGGCGGACGCTGTTCGATGGTTTCAACCCGGTGCACACCGGCGGGCCGATGCAGGTCAGCATCGATTTTGCCGAGCAGCAGGCGCGGGAGTATCCCTACCCGGTGGACGGCTCGATTCGCCGCGAAGTGTTTACGCGTCGCGGTGGCCTGTATTTTGGTATTGCCCACTTGCTCGGTTACCCGGTGAGCTACAAGCAGCCGCTGTATCGCTTCGCCGATTTCAACGCTGGTTGGTACGCCAGCCGCAATGCGGCGTTTCAGAACGCGGTAAGTCGGGCGACGGGCATTCCGCTGGCGCTGGATGGCGATCTGGTGCGCTACGGCTCGATCATGCCTGGCACCACGGAATTGGCGGTGCGCACTCTTGGCAAGCAATTGGACATGCGCAACCCGACCATTCGGGATCAATTGGAGGAGGGGAAAGGCCTTGAATTCGAGGACACCGAGCTTTATCGGCGGGTGTTTGCCTTGGCCGAACAGGCCGAAGGCCGGCCATTACCCCGGGCGGTGTTGCCGGGGATTGTGCTGCAAAGCCCGAAAATCACCCGCAAACTCACCACGGCGTGGTTCGCCAAGCGGGTCGATGAGCGTTATCAGCGCTGCATGAAGCGCGCGGGGAAGTGACCTAGCCAGGATGGGTGCGCAACGTGTATCGAGCTTGTGTGGCGAGGGGGCTTGCTTCTACAGGGATTGCGAGGCATTCGAGCGCAATCTTCAGCAGCTGCTACAAAGAGAGAGTCGCAGAGGAGATTTAGTCATGTATCAGCTCTACGGACATCAGAACTCAGGTGCGGCCGCTATCGAGGCCGCGCTGGAACTGTGCGAGGTTCCTTATCGCTTCATTGATGTTTCATCGTCCCCGGAGGCGGTTCAGGCCTTGGAGAAGCTCAACCCGCTGAAGCAGATTCCCACCCTGCAAATGCCCGATGGCGGTGTTCTGACTGAGAGTGCGGCCATTCTGATTCATCTGGGCCTCACGTTCCCGGAGTCGAACCTGCTGTCGGAAAACCCGCTCAAGCGTGATCAGGTGATTCGGGGTCTGGTGTACATCGTCAGCAATTGCTATGCCGCCATCGGCATCATCGATTATCCCGAGCGCTGGCTGGCCGAGGCGGACGAGTCGTCCAGAGAAAACCTTATGGCCGGTGCCCGCCAGCGCCTGCACTGGAGTTGGGAGGTGTTTGCCGATCAATTCGCGGGCAAGTTGTACCTGGGCGAGGGAGCGCCGGGCGCGCTGGATATTCTGGCGGCGGTGGTGACGCGGTGGGCGGGTACCCGAGAGCACTTGCGCACCGCGCGGCCGGGGTTCTCTGCCTGGCTTGAACGCTTCGACCGGCACCCTGCATTGGCACCGGTTTTCGCCCGGCATTGGCCATAGGAACACATCAAACCAATGCGGGAGCGGGCTTTTGTGGGAGCGGGCTTTTGTGGCGAGGGAGCAAGCTCCCTCGCCACAAAAGCCCCTCGCACAGTGTGCAATCACTCGCCGCGAATGTACTGCTCTAACTGACGAATCAGTTCCGCCTGTTCGGCAATGGCTTCCTTGACCAGGTCACCGATCGACAGCAACCCCATCAGCTCGCCGTTTTCCACCACCGGCAAGTGCCGCAGGCGTTTGTCGGACATGATGCCCATGCAGGTTTCGACGGTTTGATGGGTGTCCACGGTGATCACCGGCGACACCATGATGTCGCTGACCGGTGTGCCGACAGAGGAGCGCCCCTTGAGCACCAGTTTGCGCGCGTAGTCACGCTCGCTGATGATGCCGACGACCTTTCCATCCTTCAGGACCGGTAACGCGCCGACGTTTTTCGCGGCCATCACCATCAGCGCTTCCAGCACCATTTGATGAGGCGCAATGGTGTGGACTGCCTGATTCTGTTGGGCCTTTAGCTTGAGCAGTTGGGCGACGGTTTTCATGGTGGTTTCTCGGGTTTGTCGTTGTTCTTGAAGAATCGTAGAGACGCGCTCGCAGAGCAAGGCAGAAAGCGGCAGATACCGCGCAAAAAGCGTCATTCAGCGATTTTTCTTTGTAAAAGCTCGGCCCTAAGGCCGGTAAGTCAAGAAATTTGAGCGACGAAAATCCTGTGGGAGCGTGGCTTGCCCGCGAAGCATGCACCGCGGTTTTTCAGGTACTACGCGTCATCGTTCTTCGCGGGCAAGCCACGCTCCCACAGGTTCTGCGTCTTAACTTACCGGCATTAGGGCAAGCCCCCTCACCACACCGATCACGCGTAGAATTACCCCTTGAATCAGATCGTTGAGGTTGCAGTGGTGGATTTACAGCAGGGCTTCGTCCTGACCCGGCATTGGCGAGATACCCCGGCCGGCACGGAAGTCGAGTTCTGGCTGGCGACCGATGCCGGTCCCCGGCGCATCCGCCTGCCGCATCAACCGTCGGTTGCGTTCATTCCTGCAGCCCAACGCGAGCAAGCTGAAGCGCTGCTGCGCGGCGAGAAAAACGTCGAGCTGAAGCCCTTGGCACTTCTGGACTTCGAACACCGACCGGTGCTCGGCCTGTATTGCCAGCAGCACGGCCAGTTGATGCGCCTGGAAACGGCGCTGCGCAGATCAGGCATCGATGTATTCGAAGCCGACATCCGCCCGCCGGAACGCTACATGATGGAGCGTTTCATCACCGCGCCCGTTTTGTTCGGCGGCACGCCCGGCGCCGACGGCCTGCTGCTCGATGCGCAAATGAAACCCGACCCCGGCTATCGACCGAAGCTCAGGCTGGTCTCGCTGGACATCGAAACCACCGCTCAGGGCGAACTGTATTCCATCGCCCTGGAAGGCTGCGGCGAGCGGCAGGTGTATATGCTCGGGCCGCCCAATGGCGATGACAGTGCGGTGGATTTCCAGCTCGAATACTGCGACTCACGAACCCTGCTGCTGAAAAAGCTCAATGAATGGTTCGCCCGGCACGACCCCGACGCCATCATCGGCTGGAACGTCGTGCAGTTCGATCTGCGCGTACTGCACGAACATGCTCGTCGCTTGGCGGTGCCGCTGAAGCTGGGGCGTGGCGGTGAAGAAATGCAATGGCGCGAGCACGGCAATGGCAAGCATTACTTCGCGGCAGCCGCCGGCCGGTTGATCATCGATGGCATCGAGTCGCTGCGTTCGGCGACCTGGAGCTTCCCCTCGTTCAGCCTGGAAAACGTCGCGCAAACCCTGTTGGGCGAGGGCAAGTCGATCGACAACCCGTACCAGCGCATGGACGAAATCAATCGCATGTTCGCCGAGGACAAACCGGCCCTGGCGAAGTACAACCTCAAGGACTGCGAACTGGTGACGCGGATCTTCGCCAAGACCGAATTGCTCACCTTCCTGCTCGAGCGCGCCAGCGTCACCGGTTTGCCGGCGGACCGCAGCGGTGGCTCGGTGGCGGCGTTCACTCACCTGTATATGCCGTTGATGCACCGGCAGGGCTTTGTCGCACCGAACCTCGGCGGCAAACCACCAGAGGCCAGCCCCGGCGGTTTTGTCATGGACTCGCAGCCGGGTCTGTACGAATCGGTGCTGGTGCTCGACTACAAAAGCCTCTATCCGTCGATCATCCGCACCTTCCTGATCGACCCGGTGGGCTTGATCGAAGGGCTCAAGCATCCCGACGACAGCGAGTCGGTGCCGGGCTTTCGTGGTGCACGATTCTCAAGAACCCGGCATTGCCTGCCGGCCATCGTCGCCCGGGTCGCCGAAGGCCGTGAAACCGCCAAGCGCGAACACAATGCGCCGCTGTCCCAGGCGCTGAAGATCATCATGAATGCGTTCTACGGCGTGCTGGGCTCCAGCGGTTGCCGCTTCTTCGATACACGGCTGGCCTCGTCCATCACCTTGCGCGGACACGAGATCATGTTGCGCACCCGCCAGTTGATCGAAGCTCAAGGCCACGCGGTGATCTACGGCGACACCGACTCCACTTTCGTCTGGCTGCGCCGCCCCCACGGTCAAGCCGAAGCGGCGCAGATCGGCCACGTGCTGGTGGACCACGTCAACCAGTGGTGGCGCGAGCATGTGAAGCAGGAGTACGGGCTGGAAAGTGCCCTGGAACTGCAGTTCGAAACCCACTACAAACGCTTTCTGATGCCGACCATTCGCGGCGCCGAGGAGGGCAGCAAGAAGCGCTATGCCGGATTGGTCACCCGCGCCGACGGCACTGATGAAATGGTCTACAAGGGCCTGGAAACCGTACGCACCGACTGGTCGCCGTTGGCCCGGCAATTCCAGCAGGAGTTGTACCTGCGCATCTTCAATCGCAAGCCCTATCAGGATTACGTACGTGACTATGTGCGCAAGACGTTGGCCGGTGAGTTCGACGAACGCCTGATCTACCGCAAACGCCTGCGCCGTACCCTCGACGATTATCAACGCAACGTGCCGCCCCATGTGCGCGCAGCGCGAATCGCCGACGACTACAACGACCAGCAGGGACGCCCGCGGCAATATCAGAACGGCGGCTGGATCAGTTATGTCATCACCGTCGTGGGGCCCGAGCCGCTGGAAATCCGCAGCGCGCCCATCGACTATGACCACTACGTCACCCGGCAGCTGCAACCGGTGGCGGATGCGATCCTGCCGTTCGTCGATGACGATTTCTCAACGCTGATTGGGGGGCAACTGGGCCTGTTTTGAGTCCAGCAGCGACAACGTCCAGTCATCCGGTATGCCGTGAAAATATTGATCCAGCGCCTGATGAAACAGGCTGCCTTTTGGCGAAACCTGGGCGAACAGCGTCATCGATGAGTGAAACTTGAGGTTGTCGGGGTGACCGAAAATCTTGGCGATCGAGCTTTGAGGAATGTCCAGAACCAGTTGCGTGCAGGTGCGCAGACGTGGACCCAGTAACGGATGCTCCAGGTACGCCGTGGCTTCCTCACTGGAGCGAATGGCGAAGTAGCGGGACATCTCGCTGTCACCCAACCCGGAAAACTGCGGAAAGATAAACCACATCCAGTGCCGGCGTTTCTGGCCGGCGCGCAGCTCCTCCTGCACCCACTCGAACACAGGGTCCTGCGCCTGGACGAAGCGTGGCAAATTGAACGAGTCGAGCTGATCGGTACTTCTCATGCCGATGCCCTCTGACAGAACCGCGATGGCTCAGACCATGGCCAACCGCTGCTTGCGTTGTGGCGCGCGAAAAGCTTGGTCCAGCGCCTCCAGATCCCCGACTTCAAGCCGCAATTGCGCCGCTTGCGCATTGAGCTGCACATGCTCGGGACGGACCGCCTTGGGGATGGCGATCACGCCGTTTTGACGCAGAATCCATGCCAGTGCTACCTGCGCAGGTGTCACGTTGTGACGGGCGGCAATCTGCTTGAGCGTGGGATTGGCCAGCAGGTGCCCGCCCTGGCTGATCGGGCAGTAGGCCATTACCGGCATCCTTTGGTGCTGGCTCCAGGGGAGCAGATCGAATTCGATGCCGCGTTCTTCCAGGTTATACAGCACCTGATTGGTGGCGCACGCCGGTGAGGCCAGTTCTTCCAGGTCGTCCAGATCGAAGTTGGACACGCCCCAACGGCCGATCTTGCCGCTTTCCCGCAGGCGTTCGAAGGCTTCGACGGTTTCCTCAAGGGGATATTCGCCACGCCAGTGCAACAGATAGAGGTCGATGTAATCGGTATTCAACCGCCGCAGGCTGCGCTCGCAGGCCTGGGGGATGCCTTGGCCGCTGGCGTTGAAGGGGTAGACTTTGCTGACCAGGAAAACCCGGTCGCGCAGACCGGCGATGGCCTCACCCACCACCTCTTCGGCGCCTCCTTCGGCGTACATTTCAGCGGTGTCGATCAGGGTCATGCCCAACTCGATGCCCAAACGCAGCGCTGCAACTTCCTTTGTGTGTCGGGAGGGTTCCTCTCCCATGCGCCAGGTTCCTTGGCCGATGACCGGCACATGGCTGCCGGCCAGCTCAAGAGTACGCATGAATCCTCCTTTGCGAAGCCCGATCGATACTTCAGTTGGCAGCAAAACAGCCCGGTGGTTCCGTGGATCTGGAAAGATCGCAGCCTGCGGCAACTCCTGCAGGGACGGGGGCATACCCGATATCGGAGGCCAGTGCAGGAACCGCCGAAGGCTGCGATCTTTTGATCTACAGGGTAGAAAACTTATACACCGTAGTCTGGCTATAGCGCTTGCCCGGATCCAGCCGTGTGGACGGGAAGCTCGGCTGGTTCGGCGAATCCGGATAATGCTGCGTCTCCAGGGTAAACGCACCCCAATGCGGATAAATCTTGCCAGCCTTGCCCTTGACCGTGCCATCAAGGAAGTTGCTGGTATAGAACTGCACACCCGGTTCAGTAGTGTAGAGCTGCAAGCGGCGCCCGGATTGCGGATCGCTGATGTCGGCGGCGAGTTTGCCCAGATCACCCTTGGCGTCCAGCACCCAGTTGAAGTCGAAACCGCCTTGTTTAGGCTCGGCGAATTTCAACTGAGGGTGATCGGCCTTGATGTGTTGACCGATGGCGGTCGGTTGGGTGAAGTCCATAGGCGTGCCGGCGACCGGGGCCAGTTCCCCGGTGGGGATCAGTTTACCGGTGACCGGTGTGTAACGGGCTGCGTGCAAGGTCGCCAGCTGCTTCAGCACGTCGCCGTTGCCCGCGCCGGCCAGGTTGAAATAGCTGTGGTTGGTCAGGTTCAATACCGTGGGTTTATCGGTGCTGGCCTTGTAGTCGATGCGCAGCTCGTTGTTCTCGGTGAGGCTGTAGGTGACCTCGGTTTTCAGGTTGCCGGGGAAACCCATTTCACCGTCCGCCGACAGGTACGTCAGTGTCACACCCACCGAATCCTTGCCTTTGCTTGGTTCGGCTTTCCACACCCGCTTGTCGAAACCTTGAGCCCCGCCGTGCAGCGAATTGCTGCCGTCGTTGAGCGGCATCTGAAAGCGCTTGCCATCGAGCTCGAAGGCGCCGTTGGCCAGGCGATTGCCGAAGCGGCCAATGGTCGCGCCAAAGTACGCGGTGCCACTTTGATAACCCTGTACGTCGTCGAAGCCCAGCACCACATCGTCAAGCTTGCCGTTTTTGTCCGGCACTTTCAGCGACTGCAGAATTCCGCCGTAGGTAATGACCGTGGCTTGCAGGCCATGGCTGTTGCGCAAGATGTATTGCTCGACGGGCGTGCCGTCATTGGTTTTGCCGAAGGCTTTGTGTTCGCTGGACAAGCCAACAGCGTGAGCGGGGAGGGTGGCGATCATCAGGGACAGTCCGAGGCCGGAGAGCAGGTATCGAGAGTGAAGCATGGTTGACCTTCCTTTTTGTTGTTTTGTGAGAAGTAGTCATACTAATAATCGAGTATTAACGCGATCAAGGAAGGATTTATAGCTTATCCATGCAGTGTTGCAATTAAAAGTATTACTAATGAGGGGCGGCTTTCACGGTGGCCCGCGTTTACAGACCACCGGCACTGCACTTTTTCAGCTTTCGCGGTTCTATCCTTGGCCAGCCCGCGGCGATCCCCACCGCCGGCCCATGCCCAAGTTCAAGAACCCATGGCTCGAGTTTTACCCCGTTTTACCCTGCAAATTCGTCGTCATTGCTTGCTGTTGATTAGCTTGTCGCTGCTCTTCGCCAGTGGCTGCAGCCATCAACCGGGTAACGATATCGTCAGCCAGTTTCGCAACGGCAAACCCCAGGAATTCCTCCAGACCAGCGTCGACCGCATGGCGACTCTGACGATGCGCGACAACCTCGAAAGCCTTTACCTGCTGATGAACAAGCTCTACCTGCGCAACCCGGAGGAACTGAAAAAATCCGGCTTCCTCGATGTCGGCACCGCGGAAAAACAAGTGCGCATGGCCATCGAACAGCAACAGCCGCTACCCACTCTCGGCGGCAAAAAAGACCTCGCCGCGCTGAGCTATGCCATGAGTCCGGAATTTCTCGGCGATCGGGTCGGTGCCTTTATCTATGCCATCGGCAGCATGCTGGTCACCGCCCACGGCAATCGGCTGGAGTTCTACATGACGGATGCGATCAACCCGACCTTCGTCAGCAATGCCGCGCGCAACATCGAGAAAGCCACCTGGATCTTGAGTCAGCGGCAAAACAAACAAGGCGAACCGTTGCTGTTTTCCAACGAAATCTCGGAGGAGGGCAGCAACCTGAGCTTCGCCGTGGAGTTCGGCAAGATCGTCGCGCGGCTGGACCTGCTGACCCAAATGCTCGACGAACGCTACCGACGGATCGGCCTCAACTACGCCCAGAGTTTGCTGTTCCTGAATTTCTTGCCGGTGCAGTAATTCGAGCCGTAAACCCAATCCCTTGTGGAGATGAGCTTTTGTGGGAGCTGGCTTGCCTGCGATGCAGCCGGCTCGATTTAACGTCGAACCGAGTTGATGCCATCGCAGGCAAGCCAGCTCCCACAGGGGGATTGTGTTGAAGGGGGAGAACGTCGTTCCAACCGACAAATTGATATAAATATAGATCGCATCGATATAACTGGTTATAAGAAAAATCGCTATGCTGCGAACCGGTTATTTCCCTGCGATTTTCTGGGCGTATTAATGGAATTCGGTAATTTCGGGTTGGTCGTTGCAGGTCTGGTGGTCGGCTTTATTGTCGGCATGACCGGCGTCGGGGGTGGTTCGTTGATGACCCCCATTCTGTTGTGGTTCGGCGTCAACCCGGCCACGGCGGTGGGCACGGACTTGCTGTACGCGGCCATTACCAAATCCAGTGGCGTGCTGGTTCATCGCAAGAACAAAAACATCGACTGGGCGATCACCGGTTGGCTGACCCTCGGCAGCGTGCCGGCAGTGGCGCTGACGCTGTGGTTCCTGAGCACTTTGCAGACTTCGCCCGATGCGATGAACGCCGTCATCAAACAGGCCTTGGGCTTCGTATTGTTCGCCACGGCGCTGGCGATTTTCTTCAAGAAGCGCTTGCTCGATTTCGCCCACAAACGGGCGGGCGGCCACTACAATCCTAGCGGTCCCCGCTTGAATGCACTGACCGTCATCACTGGATTGGTCCTGGGCACCATGGTGGCCCTGACCTCCATCGGCGCTGGCGCTCTGGGCACAGTAGCGTTGTTCATTCTGTACCCGATGCTGCCTACCCGCCGCCTGGTAGGCACCGAAATCGCTCACGCGGTGCCCCTGACCCTGGTCGCCGGCCTGGGCCATGCGAGCATGGGCAACATGGATTGGCACATTTTGGGCTACTTGCTGGTCGGTTCGCTGCCGGGGATTTACCTGGGCAGCCACTTGACCGGGCGTATCTCCGACGAACTGCTGCGACCATGCCTGGCCACGATGCTGGTGCTGATCGGCTACAAGCTGGCGTTCTGATCCGGCACCGTATAGATCACTGAATTTAGCGGAATCATGCCCTCGCTGACGTAGTCAAAACTATGACCACGTTCAGATGAGGTCATGATGGCCATGAACAGCCCCGTAAACGATCTTCTGCGACGGTTCCGCCGTCCCCGCGACGAGCCACCCGGCAACGCGGCCGAGGTGCTGCGCCGTCATGCCGAGCCGTTGCCTGCACTCGACTCACCTGAATTCGGCAAACTCTTCGACCGCTTTGGCGATGCCAGCGTGGTGCTGATCGGCGAAGCCAGCCACGGTACCCAGGACTTCTACCAGACCCGGGCAGCGATCACCCGCCGCCTGATCGAGCAGCACGGCTTCGGCATCGTCGCGGTCGAAGCCGACTGGCCCGATGCCGGCCAGATTGACCGATGCGTCCGTGACCTGGGCCGCTCCGCCTGGAAAAAACAGGCCTTCGCCCGATTCCCCACCTGGATGTGGCGCAACACGGCCGTGCAGACCTTTACCCGCTGGCTGCACCACCATAACCGCGGGCTGACGCCCGAGCAGCGTGTGGAGTTTCGGGGGCTGGATGTTTACAGCATGCGTCACTCCATCGACGAAGTACTGAGCTATCTCGATAAGACCGACCCACAGCTGGCAAAAGAAGCTCGACATCGCTACAGCTGCCTGACGCCGTGGCATGACGACCCGGCGCTGTACGGTCATTTCGCCGAGCGGGGCAACCTGGCCACGTGCGAGGATGCAGTGGTCGAGCAATTGAATGTGCTGCTGGGCGAACGGCTCGACCCGATGGTGGCCGACGACGAGGCGTTTTTCAGCGCCACCCAGAACGCCCGCGTTGTGCGGGCCGCCGAGCAGTATTACCGCGCCATGTACCGCGGCTCGACCGCCTCGTGGAACCTGCGTGACCGGCACATGTTCGACACCTTGCAAACCCTGATGGCGCATCGCGGGGCAGGCGCCAAAGCGGTGGTGTGGGCGCATAACTCACACATCGGTAACGCCGCCGCCACGCAAATGGGTTGGGAAGGGCAGTTCAACATCGGGCAGTTGTGCCGCACGGCCTACGGCTCACAAGCGGTGCTGATCGGCATGGGCACCGACCACGGCACCGTCGCTGCCGCCGATGACTGGGATGAGCCGATGCAGGTCAAACAGGTGAACCCGGCATTGGCCGACAGCTGGGAGCAGCTGTTTCTCCAGGCCGGCGTCCCCGCAGCATTGCTCGACTGGCGGACGTCACCGAGCGAGGAATTGCTGGACGTACTGGCCGAGCCGTTACTTGAGCGTGCCATCGGCGTCATCTATCGACCCAGAACCGAGCGCCAGAGCCATTACTTTCAGGCCGTGCTGGCGGAGCAATTCGACGCATTCGTCTGGATCGAAAAAACCCACGCGGTCTCGCCATTGCCAGCGCCTGAATTCATGGAGCATGAGGAAGACACCTTTCCGTTTGGTATATGACGGGTATCTATTCCCGGGTGAAAATCTCCAGCAGGTGCCCGTCCGGGTCATCGAAATACACCCGCCGGCCACCGCTGTAATCATTGATCTCGTTCGGCCGTTGCTTGCCCGGATCGGCCCACCAGGGCTGATTGAGCGCTTGCAGGCGAGCGAACGCTGCATCGAAGTCTTCGTCGCCGATCAAGAACGCATAGTGCTGGGACGCGATGGGCGGGTCGTTGTTGTAGAAGTCCAGTGATACCCCGTTATCGAACTTGACCACCAGCATCGGTCCGAACGGCTCGGCATCGGGCAGGCCGAGGAGGTCGGTCAGGTAGCGCGCCGACACCTGTTTGTCACGGCACCAGACGATGGTGTGGTTCAACTGAGCGCTCATTGGATCAACCCTCACGGTGAATCAGTTATGAGATTAGCTCAGGCTGTTGCGCAATGACCGCCCTGACCTAAGCTTGGGGCAAGGCGAAACACAAATACGGTGCGTCACCCGGAACGTTCGCCGCGATGCGCAATCATTAGAGCGTGGATATCAAAAGGAGATGCGCATGCTCATCAGGTCTTTGACCCTGGCTACTCTGCTGGCTTTCGTCGGCCCCCTGTTCGCCGCCGATGACGATTCCCCTCTGGTTAAAGACGTGGGCAGGGCCCGCCCCCTGATTGTCATCGCGCCCAGTTCGGTCGACCCCACCTGGGTCAACCTGAAAAAATCGCTGGATGAACCCGCCAGTCGCAAGGGCTTCACCGAGCGAAACATGGTGCTGTATACCGTGATCAATACGATGGGTCAGCGCGACGGCAAAGACCTCGACCCGCAAACGACGATGGCGCTGATCCGCTCGCTCAAGCTGGGCGCCGGGGCGAAGAGCAAAATCATCCTGATCGGCAAGGATGGTGAAAAGAAGCTTGAGCAATCGGATGCGGTCGAGTTGAAAGAGATCTTCAGCGCCATCGACCAGTTGCCGGCTTCCGAGAAGGAAGCCACGGTACCGGTGCCAGCGCCGGTGGCTGAAGTCCCGCCGGCCAAAGGCGCCAAAGGCAAACCGGCGAAACCCGCCAAACCGCCTGAAATGCCGGACGATTGAATTGCACTGAACCCTGTGGTGATTTTCTCAGGTAGGAGGGGTGACTGTGCGGGGGATTACTCCTTCTTCCAGAAGATGTGTCGAAAATGGCTGAAGTGGTTTTCAACCTCCTCAACCCTCTGGTAGACGTTCCTGATTGTTCTAAGGTCGAGCCAGCAAATGACGAATTACATTAACTAATACGGGTGAGAAGGGCTGCAGGAGGCCGGCATCAGGCGTTTGCAAGTCCTCCAGAAGTAAGCCCAAGAAATCTTCGTCCTCATACTGCAACTCGTCGGGTGGCAGGTTCTGGGTATAAATCAACGCATCAACCAGAGTTTTACGTGCACCGACAAGACCACGATTGCTTTCCTCGGTATGACCCAGATTCAACGCCTCAATGGAAGTATTGGCTCGGTCGGTATGCCCCTTTACCAGACCAGACAGATAGAACTTCAGCTCGGTTTCGCATTCATCCATCAAAGGCGTCAGTGGCAGTGCTCGCGTGCCTCGACCGTGGCCGCATTGATGGGCGCGTTGGCAACTTGCGACTATGTTGGATAAGTCTAAAGTGCGATTTTGCGCGCGATCCTGGGCCTCAATATGCTCGTTATGAGCGTCGTCAATCGTGATTGCCTGGCAGCAATACGCACATAAGCCGTACTGTTCCGAGATACACGCTGAGCGAATGGACCGACTCTCTTCAACGGGCAAATCCCGGTAACGTAATGTGCTGTTCAAGCGCTTCCATCGAGTCAGCGCCTCCGGCTCAATACCCTTGTTGATCTTACGCACGACGCAACTCCAGTTTGCGGATCAACAGTGCGGCCTTCGCCAACTCCAGATGACCGTCTGAAAGCTCCAGTGACAGCTCGGAAAACAATTTCCTGGCTTCGTCCAAGTCACCATCCTGCAGGCGCTCAAGCAATCGATTCAGTCTTCGCTGTACCTCGCTGTTACGAACATCGGTGTCCATGACGCTCAACAGAACTTGATTGGCATCAAGGCCATAAAGGCCGTCGCGCTCTTGTAGCTCCCCATCATCCAGTACGTAGCACAGCACATCTTTTGCGTCGCTGATGACGAGTGGAGAGTGAGTTGTCAGTACAAACTGGCAATTAGGAAATGTTTCACTCAGTTGTCGGATCAGACTGCGTTGCCATTTGGGGTGCAGGTGTAAGTCGACTTCATCAATCAGTACGATTCCGTCACCGTGTAAAGGGTTTTCCAGCGATTGATTCATCATTGCCAATCGGCGTGCGATGTCTCCGACCAACGCCATCATGGACTTTTCACCCTGCGACAGCTGAGACACATTTAACGTGGCTCCGCCTTTATCGATGGCCATGTGCAACCGTGGCTTACGCTTTACTCTCAAATTGCTGAAGCCAGGCATGAAGGCTGCGATTGCAGTGCGAACCGCCGTCAACTGACGATCACGAGAGGATGCCTTCAACTGGGAAAGCGTTTTCCAAATGTCACTGTCCTTTCCAAACTTTTCGGAGATTTCGGACAAGGCGGTGCTGGACACGCCGGTTTCATTTTCACTGTCCTCGCGCTCGCGAAACCATTCAAAGAAACGCCGAAAATCGACACCCCTATTCAACGAATTGTCATAGCCGTCAAGTTGATCAAAGGTATGCTTGGTTCGGATCTTTAAAGGAATTTCCAGTACCGAACGCTCAACCGGATAGTACGCAATCAGTGGAAGAGATGCCTTTTCAATAACGGTCAATTCATCCCGGTAAACATCCGCAAGACGGCTGGCGTCAACCAGAGAGCTGTGAGCATCTGTTTTTCGACCCTGTCTGGATCGAGTAACGGTCCATTGGAATAGAGCATCCTCAGGATCAGCATCGGGATTATTAGGGTTTGCCAGAGAGTCGTCTTTTACAGCAATCGAAATAGAGGCGGATGAGGCGCCGTTTCGAACATCCTCTTCTGCAATGTGACTGCCATTACCCTTCTCGGTACGAATTCTGGCCACCAACCAGCTCAGTGAGATGGCTAGCGACTTTAGAAGCGTGGTTTTCCCGGCACCGTTGTTTCCCACCAGAACTGTCACGTTCGAGGGATGTTTGGCGGTGGGGGCCAACTGAATGTCCAAATCGGTGAATCGACCGACATCCGTGAGCTTGAATTTTTTGATTTCCATTACAGCGCCCTTTGGCGGTCAGTCGGTGTGCAGGCTTGAGCGCGCATTATGTCATTCCCGGCGACGGATTGATCCGATGCCGTTCGGGAGCTTGGGAGGCCCATTAGATACAACGGTTTCGGTCGCATCACAACGGTCATCAATAAAAAGTTAGTTGCAGTGTATGCCCATGAAAATGAGTTGGGCAAAGGCCTTCAATTGCGTCGGAAATTTCCTGCAAAACGCAGAGCACTTCATGAACTGGTGCGGTGGCGAGCATGCCGATAACCTTCTCCAGCCGCTGCAAAATCAGCGGTCGGATGTGGAAGTCCGGTGGTCAGAGACACCTACCAACGCTCGTAAAGCGCATGGCGACATTTTTTATGTCAACATTGCCGCGTTATGGCGGCTGTACGCGGGGCACTTTCGAGTGCGCCGGGTTTTGGTAGGTTCCCCCTGGTCTTCCACACCTGCGTACAGCTGTCACCCTCATGTGGAAGTGAGATTGGCAGTTTTCCTAAATTGTTAATGGAGCTTTACATATGAAGAAAGTTACTCCCAATCCCCCCGAATCCCCATCCGATCCCCTCGATCCCCTCGATCCCGTTCCACTATCTGAAATCACCGAACCCGCCGTCAGCGCTCGCTTGCGTAACCCCAACCACGCTGACCCGATCAGCCATATCTTCACCATTGTCCCCGGCGTCGACACAGAAACCCTGCTAAGCCACGCCTGCGAAACCCTCGCGTCCCTGAATGTCTTGGTCACGGATCTGGCCTGCAAGCTGGAAAGCTCCAACCGTAACGTGGCGCTGTCGATTCAGCAGTTGGCGGTGGTAGCCGAATTGCTGGTGAACCGCGCACTGGACACTATCGATCCGCCCGAAGGCGCGCCTTCCGTTCAGCCAAACACTCAACAATGATCAGGGAGGCTCAGTTATGGCTCGATACATGCCGATTACGGGCATCGACTGCAATATCCCGTCGTTGCTGATTGATACCGAAGCACCCGTGGATGTGTTGCATGACACGGCGGCCTATCGCATCAGAAGCGTGACTCAGCTATTGGAAACCCTTTCCATCGGCGAGGGGATTGGCCGCGATGCATTGCTGTTGCAGGATTTCGCGCGGGTGCTGGCAATTCCGCTGCGCGACGGTTGTGATTTGATGGATGTGATCGGGCGACGATTGCAGGCACAGGTTTAAAGGCAGTAACGAAAATGGGCGACCTCAACAGGTCGCCCATTTTATTTACCGCCAGAAATCTGGAATCTAACCGCCCATTGTGGCGAGGGAGCTTGCTCCCGCTCGGCTGCGCAGCAGTCGCAAAACAGCCGCCTGCGTTCTATCGGGATTTCCGTGGTGGCAGAGTTGGGGCCGCTACGCGCCCCGGCGGGAGCAAGCTCCCTCGCCACAGGGAGTGGCTGCCCAGCCTTAATGGGTTGTCGGGATTATTCGGTCAGCGCACTTAATATTGTGTGAGCGATTTTGACTCGCTCGGCGTTCGGGTAGTTTTTGTTGGCCAGGATCACGATGCCGATGTCTTTGGCCGGGATAAAGGCGACGTAGGCGCCGAAGCCGCCGGTTGAGCCGGTTTTGTTGATCAGAACATTATCGCGTGGGGATTGCGGCGGGTTCAGCGGTTGGACGGCATGGGCTTCCATCGCCATCTGCGACGAGTTACCCGCCAGCAATGTATCGAGCGTTACCGGGTAGTTGTAGAACTCCCATCCCAACCCTTGAGTCATCTCGCCGACCTTGTAGTAACCGGTGTGAGTGGTGGCGATGGCTTGCTGCAAGGGCTTTTCCAGTGACGCGGGATTCATGTTCGCCTCAACATAACGAAGCAGGTCCGAAGCGCTGGTTTTCACGCCATACGCTTCAGAATCCAGTGCGCCCGGCCCGACCCGCACAGGTTTGTCGTTTTTGTCGTAACCCCAAGCGTAAAGCCCCATCTGATCCTTCGGTACCTTGAGGTAGCTGTGCTTGAGGCCGAGTTTGGGCAGCAAGGTTTTTTCCATCAGCGTATCGAACGGCGCACCCATGCTGTGGGCCGCCAGATAGCCGAACAACCCAAGGCTGGGGTTTGAATACTGACGATGAGTGCCAGCGGCGTAGGTCGGTTTCCATTGTTTGTAGTAACCAAGCATCTTGTCCCGATGGTCTGCCTCGCTGGGGAATTGCAGCGGCAGGCCACCGGCGGTGTAGGTGCCGAGTTGCAGCACGCTAATGTTGTCGAACGCGCTGCCATGCAATGTCGGCAGAACCTGACTGGCGCTTTCCGACAGGGACAGTTTGCCGCTCGCCTGGGCGTAGGCGGCGAGGGTGGCGGTGAAGGTTTTGCTCACCGAACCGATCTCGAACAGGGTGTCTTGGGTGACTGCCTTGCCGCTTTCTTTCGAGGCCACGCCGTAGTTAAAGTAATGCGGCTGGCCGTTGACGGTGATTGCGACTGCGACACCAGGGATCTGCTGTCGCTGCATCACTGGTTCGATGGCGGCTTTCACGACGGCTTCGATGCGGTCGTCAGCAAAGCTGTGACTGACGCCGAGGAGAAGTGCAAAAGCGCTGTAGAACACTGGTTTTTTCTGATTTTTTTTAGACATGATTGAGCCACTTTCCATGATTGTTCGTGGTGTAAACCGCTACACTCCGAGCGGTTTTCCAAGTCGGTCCGCTACTGGGCGGGCTAAATCTAGTCAGTTTGCCGAAGACCGACAAACGACGATATTTCGGATGAGCCATTAGAAAATTTTGGGAGTGGGCATGATTCGACCTCAACTGCCGCTGAATGCGCTGCGCGCTTTCGAGGCTTCGGCGCGCCATTTGAGTTTCACCCGGGCGGCGGTGGAGTTGTGTGTCACGCAGGCAGCGGTGAGTCATCAGGTCAAAAGCCTTGAGGCCCAGCTTAACGTGACCTTGTTCAAACGCCTGCCCCGCGGCCTGATGCTGACCAGCGAAGGGGAAACCCTGCTGCCGGTGTTACGCGAATCCTTCGACCGGATCGCCGAAACCCTGGAGCGTTTCGAGGGCGGGCATTTTCGCGAAGTGCTGACGGTGGGCGCCGTGGGGACTTTCGCGGTGGGCTGGCTGTTGCCGCGGTTGGCGGACTTTCAGAAGAAACATCCGTTCATAGATTTGCGCCTGTCGACCAACAACAACCGGGTGGATGTGGCCGCCGAAGGCCTGGATTACGCCATTCGTTTTGGCGCGGGAGCGTGGCACGGGATCGAAGCGGTGCGGTTGATCGAGGCACCGTTGTCGGTTCTTTGCGTTCCAGAGATCGCCCGGCAACTGCACACGCCAGCCGATCTGTTGCAGCAAACACTGTTGCGCTCCTATCGCACGGACGAGTGGCCAGAGTGGTTCCAGGCGGCAGGGCTTTCAACCCATGCAGCACCGCCACGCAGCATCGTCTTCGATTCCTCGCTGGCGATGATGGAAGCGGCACTGCAAGGGGCAGGCGTTGCCTTGGCGCCGCCGTTGATGTTCTCCCGGCAATTGGCCGCGGATGCGATCCAGCAACCTTTCGCCATCGCGATCACCACGGGCAGCTACTGGCTGACCCGCTTGCAGTCGCGCCCCGAAACCTCGGCGATGGCGGCGTTCCGGGGGTGGCTGCTGCAAGCGGCACAGAGGTGCTAGCGTGAATGCCACTCCTGTGGGAGATTCACTTTTCGAGACGCTCGGCAGGGCTGACAGCTACCTGCCGCCCGCGCTCCAGGTCGACGCCGGCGAGGATCAGCAGGCCGACAATGAAATAGCTGCCGGTAATCAGCATCGCCAGGCGGTGGTCTCCTCCGGACAGCCAACTGGTCAGGCCGTAAGTCATGGGGCCGAGGATTGCCGACAGTTTGACCGCTAGCCCCCAGAGGCCGAAGAACTCCGCCAGCCGCGTCGGCGGCGCGAGCAGACCGACTATCGCACGTCCGGCCGATTGGCTGGCGCCCATGCACAGACCCGCGAGGTTGGCCGCCAGCCAGAACAGCTCGGGGCCGCGCGCGACCCAGATCAGGCCGACCATGCCGAGCCAGCCCAGCAGGGTCAGCGCCAGCGTGGCGCGATGGCCGAGGCGATCCTGCAGCCAACCGAACAGCACGGCACCGATGGAGGCCGTGATATTCACCACCAGGATCAGCAGCAGCGTGTCCTGGGTACTGAAGCCCATGACCTGATTGGCATAGATGGCCGCCAGGGCGATTACTGCCGAGATACCGGCCTGATAGCAGACGGTGCAGGCAAGGAAGCGCAGCAGGTCGCGATAGCGGTCGGCTTCGCGCAGCGTCTGTGCGAAGCGCGCCAGCACCGCTTGTGCGATAGGCGTGTCGCCGCGCTCGGGCTGCGGCTGGCTGCGTTCGCGCAGGAACAGGAAGGTCGGCAGGCTGGCGATGGCGAACAAGGACGCGGTGATCAGCATGCACACCGGCACGAACTGCGCCGCAGTCTGGCCCTGCGCCTGGGCCCAGCTGACGAAGGCCAGGCAGGCGCCCAGGCTGACCAGGCCGCCGATATAGCCGAACCCCCAGCCCCAGCCGGATACCTTGCCCAAGGCATCCTCACGGGCGAGTTCGGGCAGGAAGGCGGCAATCAGGTTTTCGCCGCTGCCGAAGCAGAAGTTGGATAGCACGATGAAAAGGATCGCGACACCGAGCTCCCCCGGCCCTGCCAGCGCGAGTCCAGAGGTAAAGACGACGCAACCGATTGTACTGAACAGCAGCAGGCGTTTCTTGCAGGCGAAGGCGTCGGCATAGGCGCCAACCAGCGGCGCGGTCAGGATGATCAGGGCGTAAGAGAGGGCTATGGCGCTGGTCCAGGCGAGCGTACCCCAAGCTTCGCCCTTGGCGACCACGGCGACGAAGTAGGCGTTGAACACGGCGGTGATCACCACGGTCGTGTAGCCGGAGTTGGCGAAATCGAACATCGCCCAGGCCCAGATTTCTCGGCGTGTCACTCCGGGGTTAAGGCTGGCTGGCATGGCGATCTCCCTGCAGACGTCGGGTCCTTGAGAGCCTAGCCCCAAACCGGGGCAGATGCCGAAGGCTGGTCCGGCTGCTACGGATTGAGCCTCGCCGCCATAGGCGCATAATGGCAATGGGCAAGGATTTACGCACCGAGTGTCCTGTGATGAGGGGCCGCCGATGTCCCGTCCGTCTCCAGAAAACCGCGCCGTTCCCCCTTCCGGTGGGGATGCGGAAAAACTGCTCGAAATTGTCCTGCGCACCGTGGTCGAGTTGCGCCCGCAGGCAGCAGAAGGTTTGCACGTCAACTTGCACAGCATGCTGGACCGGGACCTGGGCATCGACAGCCTGGCTCGGGTCGAACTGTGGTCACGCATCGAGCACGAATTCGGTGTGCGTTTGCCGGAAAACCTGTTCGCCTCGGCGGACACCCCCGCCGATGTCCTGCGCGTATTGCACAGCCGGCCTGGCGCCGAGGCGGTACGCCCGTTGCCCTCCAGCGAGGTCCCGGTAGCAACGGGGCAAACACCGGACACCGCGCGAACCTTGATCGAGGTGCTGGAGTGGCATGTGCACCATCAGCCGCAGCAGCCCCATGTGCGTCTGCTCGGTGACAGCGACCAGACGCAGGACATCAGCTATGGCGCCTTGCACCAAGGCGCCCTGGCCGTTGCCGCAGGGTTGCAACGCAGTGGCTTGCGGGCCGGTCAGACCGTGGCTCTGATGTTGCCCACGGGCAGCGACTTTCTCCATGGCTTTTTCGGCATCCTGTTGGCCGGTGGTGTGCCGGTGCCCATTTACCCACCGCTGCGCTTGTCGCAGATCGAGGATCACCTGCGCCGCCAGGCCGGCATCCTGTGCAACGCCGAGGCCAAAATGCTGATTACCGTGACGCAGGCCAAGCTGCTTGCCCGGCTGATCCAGCCGCAGGTCCCGAGTCTGACGCGCATCGCCAGCGTGGCCGAGCTGAGCGAGGGCGGCGAGTGCATGACACCTGTGCGACAACCGGATGACATCGCCTTCCTGCAGTACACCTCGGGCAGTACTGGCCAGCCCAAGGGAGTGATGGTCAGCCACGCTAATCTGCTGGCCAATCTGCGCGCCATGGGTAGGGCGCTGAAGGTGGGGCCGCAGGATGTGTTCGTCAGCTGGCTGCCGATGTACCACGACATGGGATTGATCGGTGCCTGGCTGGGCAGCCTGTATTACGGCTACAGCCTGGTGCTGATGTCGCCGCTGGCTTTCCTGGCACGGCCGGCGCGTTGGTTATGGGCCATCGACCGCTTCCGCGGCACGATGTCGGCGGCGCCCAACTTTGCCTACGAACTGTGTCTGAACAAACTCGCTGACGGCGATCTCGAGGGCCTGGATCTGAGCAGTTGGCGCCTGGCCTTCAACGGTGCCGAGCCGGTCAGCCCGGAGACCTTGCAGCGCTTCGCCGAACGTTTCGTTCGCTACGGCTTGGCCCCTACCGCGTTGGCGCCGGTCTATGGGTTGGCCGAGGCCACGCTGGGCGTGGCCTTTCCTCCCCTGGACCGAGGGCCGCTGATCGACCGGGTACAGCGCGATGCGTTTCAGACCCATGGCAATGCACTGCCCGCCGAAGCGGATTCCAGCGCAACGCTGCGCTTCGTCTCCAGCGGTCGGCCACTGCCGGGCCATCAGATTCGTATCGTCGATGGCAGCGGAATCGAGCTGCCCGAACGCAGCGAAGGGCACCTGCAATTTCGCGGGCCATCTACCTCGGCAGGCTACTACCGCAACCCCGAAGAAACCCGCCGGGTGCTGCGCGATGGCTGGTTCGACTCGCTCGACTTCGCCTACATGGCCGGCGGTGAGGTCTACCTGACTGGCCGTGCCAAGGACTTGATCATTCGCGCCGGGCGCAACATCTATCCCTACGATGTCGAAGCAGCGGTCGGCAATCTGCCCGGGCTGCGCAAAGGTTGCATCGCGGTGTTCGGCAGTCCGGAGCCGGCCACCGGCACCGAGCGCCTGGTGGTGTTGGCGGAAACCAGCGAGAAGGACGCTGCCGCGCGGCAACAGCTGCAGCAGGAGGTCAACCGTATCGTGTTCGACCTCACCGGTGTGGCGCCCGACGATATCGTTCTGGCGCCACCGCATAGCGTGCTGAAAACCTCCAGCGGAAAGCTTCGCCGTGCTGCCAGCCGCGAACTGTATGAGCGCGGCGAAGTGGGGCGACCGCACCTGGCCGTTTGGCGCCAGCTGCTGCGCCTGGTGTTGCAGGCCTTGCGCGGGCATTTCGGTCGCGGCTGGCAGACCTGCCGCGCCGCGTTGTATGCCGCTTACCTCTGGCTGCTGTTCTGGCTGGTCACACCGCTGACCTGGCTGGCCGTCGCGATCCTGCCGCGCCAGCGTTGGTGTCGCAGCTTTACCCGCATGGCCTCCCGGCTGTTCCTGCGCCTGGCGGGTGTGCCATTCAGTGTCACGGGACTCGAGCACCTGCCTTCCTCCTCGGTGAGCGTGCTGGCCGCGAACCATGCCAGCTACCTCGACGGCGTCATTCTCTGCGCGGCCCTGCCGCCGCAGTTCAGCTTCGTTGCCAAGCGCGAACTGGCTGGCCAGTGGATCGCCGGCCGGTTCCTGCGCAAACTCGGTGCCCGCTTCGTCGAGCGCTTCGACCTGCAGCGCAGCGCCGCAGACACCGAGTCCCTGGCCGAGGCGTTACAGACTGGCCAGCCTCTGGTGTTCTTCCCCGAGGGAACCTTCACCCGCGAGCCAGGATTGCGAACGTTCCACATGGGCGCCTTCGTGCTCGCCGCGCGTGCCGGCGTGCCGCTGCTGCCGGTCGCCATCTGCGGCACGCGCAGGGTACTGCGCGACGGTCAGTGGTTCCCGCGTCGCGGTGCAATCCACGTCAACGTCTGCCCTCCGCTGTTGGCGCAAGGACCGGACTGGATGGAGGCCATCAAGCTGCGGGATGCGACGACAGCGGCGCTGCTGGAACACCTGGATGAGTCGGAACGAACCCGGCACGCCGGTTAGGCGAGCTTCCAGAGGGCTACCTCACCAGGCACGGCCGCTTGTTATCGAACCTCCACCCCGGAATCAGAAACTGCATCGCCACGCTGTCATCCCGCGCGCCGAGGCCCATGCCTTTGTACAGCTCATGGGCCTTGGCCAGTTGATCCATGTCCAGTTCAATCCCCAGGCCAGGTTTTTTCGGCACCTGCACGCAGCCGTCGACGATTTGCAGCGGCGCTTTGGTCAGGCGCTGGCCGTCCTGCCAGATCCAGTGGGTGTCGATGGCGGTGATTTCACCCGGCGCAGCCGCCGCGACGTGGGTGAACATGGCCAGGGAAATATCGAAGTGGTTGTTGGAATGCGAGCCCCAGGTCAGGCCCCATTCGTGGCACATCTGCGCGACTCGAACCGAGCCCTGCATGGTCCAGAAGTGCGGGTCGGCCAAAGGAATATCCACTGACTGCAACTGGATCGCATGGCCCATTTCCCGCCAGTCGGTGGCGATCATGTTGGTCGCGGTTTTCAGGCCCGTGGCACGGCGGAATTCAGCCATGACTTCCCGGCCGGAGTAACCGTTTTCCGCGCCGCACGGGTCTTCGGCGTAGGCGAGCACATGATGCTGATCCCGACACAGGCGGATCGCTTCTTTGAGCGACCAGGCGCCATTCGGATCAAGGGTGATGCGCGCATCGGGAAAACGTTCGGCGAGGGCGGTGACCGCTTCGATTTCCTCGTCGCCACTCAACACGCCGCCCTTGAGTTTGAAGTCCTTGAAGCCATAACGGGCGTGGGCGGCTTCGGCCAGGCGTACCACGGCGTCGGCGCTCATGGCTTTCTCGTGACGCACACGGAACCAGTCGTTGTCGGCGTCCGGTTCGCTGCGGTAGGCCAGATCGGTTTCGTTGCGATCACCAACATAAAACAGGTAACCGAGCATCTTCACTTCATCGCGCTGCTGGCCTTCGCCGAGCAGGGCAGCGACTGGCACATCCAGGTGCTGGCCGAGCAAGTCGAGCAGAGCGGCTTCCAGACCGGTGACGGCGTGAATGGTGATGCGCAGGTCGAACGTCTGCAAACCACGACCGCCGGCATCGCGATCGGCGAAGGTCTGGCGCACTTGATTGAGGATCTTCTGGTACGTGCCGATCGGGCTGCCGACCACCAGTGCGCGCGCGTCTTCCAGCGTCTGGCGAATACGCTCGCCACCCGGCACTTCACCGACGCCGGTGTGGCCGGCGTTGTCCTTGAGGATCACAATGTTGCGGGTGAAAAACGGGCCGTGGGCGCCGCTCAGATTGAGCAGCATGCCATCGTGGCCGGCCACAGGCACAACCTGCATGCTGGTGATGATCGGGGCTTTTGCGGTTTCTTGTGCGTTCATTTTTATGTCCTTAAAAAGCAGGTATTCAGGCGTGACGGGGCGCAGGTTTGCCCAAGGCAGCCACAGGTGCGGGTTTCGGTTTATTGCGCGCGGCGAAGACGATGATCGCGGCGATGATCGAGGTCGCGGCCAGGCCGTACAGCCCGCCCTGAATCGAGCCGGTGTGCTGTTCCAGCAGACCGAAGGTGGTCGGCGCAACGAAGCCACCGAGGTTGCCCACGGAGTTGATCAATGCGATTACGCCAGCAGCAATTCGCGCATCCAGATACGCCTGGGGGATCGGCCAGAACAGCGACGATGCCGATTTGAAACCCAGCGCGGCGAAGCAGATGGCGACGAAGGCGAAGATCGGCCCGCCCGTGGTGGACATGAACATCCCGGCGGCAGCGATCAGTAGCGCAGCGGCGACCCAGGCTTGCTGGTGTTTCCATTTGGCCGACAACGTGGCGAAGGCGTACATGCCGACGATCGACAGCAACCACGGAATCGAGTTGAACAAACCGACCTGAATGTCGCTCAGGTCGCCCATCTTCTTGATGATGCTCGGCAGCCAGAAGGTCGCGGCATAGATGGTCAACTGGATGAAGAAGTAGATCAGGCAGAAGAGGATGATCTGACGATCCTTGAGCAGCGTGCCCAGCGACGGTTTGATCGGGGTCGCGGCTTCGCGGGCCCGTTGTTCGTCATCGATGGCTTTGACCAGCGCGTCCTGCTCGGGACGGGTCAGCCATTTGGCGTCGTGGGGTTTGGAGTCCAGCCAGAACCAGACGAACACGCACAGTACGACCGAGAACATGCCTTCGATGAAGTACATCCATTGCCAGCCGTGCATGCCCAAGCCGCTGATTTGCAGCAGCAGCCCGGACAGCGGGCCGGAGATCAGTGACGCAATGGCCGAGCCGCTGAGGAAGATCGCAATCGCCTTGCCACGTTCGACGCCGGGCAACCAGCGGGTGAAGTAATAAATCACCCCGGGGAAGAAACCGGCTTCGGCCACGCCCAGTAGAAACCGCAGGATGTAGAAGTGGGTTTCGTTCTGGATGAATGCCATGCAGGAAGCCACCAGACCCCAGGTCAGCATGATGCGGGTCAGCCAGATTCGTGCGCCGACTTTTTGCAGGAGGATGTTGGAAGGGACTTCGAACAGCGCGTAACCGATGAAGAACAGACCGGCACCGAGGCCGTAGGCGGCAGCGCCAATGCCTAAGTCATGTTCCATGTGAGCGCGGACGAAGCCGATGTTCACACGGTCGATGTAGTTGACGATGAACATGATCACGAACAGCGGCAGGACGTGGCGTTTCACTTTTGAGATGGCGGACTTCAGGACCGAATCGGCGCCATCGTTCATCCCGGATATGGATGTATTCACTGCTTTTTCTCCCACTCGTTATTTTTATGCGGGGTGTGGCTGGGTGCTGCGTTGTTGATAGACATCATACAACTAGATTTTTTTGTCTTACAAGTGCTGTCTCTCAACAAAATGGCGCTAGGTGGGAGGGTTTTTATTCGTGTTTTGGTTTTGTGTGGCGTATTTGCTGGGTTGCGTCGGGATTAGTTCAGTCGGTGATTTTTTCTTCCGTCGCTATAGAACACTTGGATTCGATAGTTTAAATCGTCTGTCACGGTGTGATAATTGAGTGTTGTCATACAAGTTGAGCGGCATTTTGTTCAGATTCCCGTCACCGAGAAGCGAGTGCAGTGCTACGATCCGGATACCCGCTTTACGGATAAATCACCATGCAAGAAGACATCGATGCACCCGCCCGCAAGCGTGCCCACAACCTGGCCCATGATTTGGTGAGCAAACTGACCCAGAGCATCCTGCTCGGCCAGATGGTGCCGGGGGATAAGCTGCCGTCGGAGAACTCGATTGTTCAGGAGCATGGCGTCAGTCGCACGGTGGTGCGCGAGGCAATCTCGAAGCTGCAGGCTTCGGGGCTGGTGGAAACCCGTCACGGCATCGGTACTTTTGTCCTCGAGCGGGCACCGGATCAGGGGCTGCGATTGAATGTCGATACCGCGCTGGGCGTGCGCAGTATTCTGGAGTTGCGCATGGGCCTGGAAACCCAGGCGGCGGCGCTGGCAGCGGTTCGTCGCACAGACCAGCAATTGGCGCAGATGCGTGAAGCGCTAGATGACTATCAAAACCTGTTGGCCAACAACGACAGTTGCGTCGAGGCGGACAAACGCTTTCATCTGCTGATCGCCGAAGCCACCGGCAACGTGTGCTTCACCGAGATCATGCAGCACCTGGGCAGCGCCATGATCCCCCGGACCCGCGTCAATGCCGCCGAGCGCGGGTCGGCGGATTTGAGCAAGCTCGGGCAACTCGCCAACCTCGAACACGAGGCGATTCTCAACGCCATCAAACGCCAGGATCCGGATGCGGCGCGGGCGGCAATGTGGTTGCACCTGACCAACAGCCGCGACCGCTTTTCGACGGGCGGAGCCTGATTCTGATTGGGGGGGGGCAGTGACATCCAGTCATCGTTCTTCGCGGGCAAGCCTCGCTCCCACACGGATTGTGTGAACACTGCGATCCCTGTGGGAGCGGGCTTGCCCGCGAAGGCGCCAGATGCAGCAACACCAATTAGCGATCAAGCACTGGCCACTTGAATCCCAAAAAACCGCCGCTCCAGATTCAACGCCAACACACTGACCAGCACCACCACCGCACCCACCAACACCATCAACGTCGGCTGCTCGCCCAAGCCAACAGACGCAATTGCCATCGCAGCAGGCGGAATCAAATACATCGTCATCGTCGCACGGCTCAAATCCACATGAGCCAACACAAAGGCCCAGGCCAGGTAGGCGAGGGCGCTGGGAAACACGCCCAATGCAACCACTGCCCATTGCACATGAAGCGGCGCACTGACGATTTCGCTGGCCAGTCCCGGCAGATAAGCCAGCAACAACGCCGTCCCCGACCAGACGGTGTAGCAGACCAGCGTCAACCCGTCGTAGCGCCCGGACTGATGCTTTTGCAACGCAAAGTAGAAACTCCAGGACACAGCCGCCAGCAAGATCAGCAAGCTGTGAGCGTTGATGCTCCCCAATCCATGATCACCAGCCACCACAATCACCACGCCGGTCAAACCCAGAAACACGCAGCCCCAGCGCCAGACGCTCACCCGGTCCTTGAAGACGAAACGCGCCAGCAGCGTGCTGAACAACGGCGTGGTTTGCGCCAGCACACTGGACGCCCCGGCGCTGATCCCTTGCTGGCCGAAATTCAGCGCGACGTGATGCAGGCTCACGGCAAAAAAACCGAGGACGATCAGCAGCGGCCAGTCGCGCATGTGCGGCAGGTGGATGCCTCGGAACACGGCGACTACTGCCATGAATATCGATGCCACCAGAAACCGCAGCAGCGCCAGATGACCCGGGTCATAGGCCTGCAAACCGACATGAATACCGGTCGGGGAATACCCCCAGCAGCCGACGGCAAACGCCATCGCCAGAATGATTTTGACGGAGTGATGAGAGGAGGGTGTGAGTGGCTGCATGGTCGGGCACCTGTGGGCGTATGAACCGAGTATCGGAAGCCTGATCGTTCGCTACAACTGACTTATACTGTGTTAATTGTTCACTTTTGGTGATGTATGGAGCTGGCGCAGATTCGCATGTTCAAGACCGTCGCCGACGTCGGCAGTATCGCCCGGGCGGCCGAGTTGCTGCACTGTGTGCCGTCGAATATCACGGCGCGCATCAAATCTCTGGAAACCGAGCTGGGTGTCGCGCTGTTTCTGCGCGAGGGGCGAGGGTTGCGCATCAGCCCGGCGGGGCAGACCTTTCTGGTTTACGCCTCGAAAATTCTCGCGCTGACGGCTGAAGCCAAACGCGCGCTGGACCCTTCGGCCGAGCCGTCCGGGCCGCTGCGCATTGGCGCCATCGAGTCGTCGGCGACCGGTCGACTGCCGCGTTTACTGGCCAAGTTTCACAAGCGCTATCCGGGCGTTGCCCTGGAACTGACCACCGGCAGTTGGGGCCAGTTGCTCGATGACACACTCAATCACCGGCTCGACGGCGCAATCGTCGCGGTGGATGTCGAGCGCTCACACCTCAAGCGCACGCCGATGTACCGCGAAGAGCTGTTGCTGATTGCTTCGACGTCATTGGGGCCGGTGCGCGATATCACGGATTTGCAGGACAAGACCGTGTTCATGTGGCCTCAGGGTTGTCCTTACCGGGCGGCGCTGGAGCATTGGTTGTTGCGTCAGGGGCAGGCATTGCCGATTGTCAGCCTGGCCAGTTATGGCGCGATTGTCGGCTGCGTCAGCGCCGGGGCCGGCGTCGCGCTGGTGCCCAAAGGGATCTTCGATCAGTACGCCAAAGGGGCGGGGTGCGCGGGGTATGAATTCCCCGAGCTGACGGCTATCGACAACCTGTTTTACTGGCATGAAAACGCCGGGGTTCACCCGGCGCGAGAGGCGTTTGTGGCGATGTTGCGCGAGGAGTTTGCGTGATCACTCACAATGCCAGTCAGTCAACGCAATCCCTGTGGGAGCGGGCTTGCCCGCGATGCGGCCAGAACATTCAACATTGATATCGACTGTCAGACAGCAATCGCGTGCAAGCCCGCTCCCACAGGTTTCGTGTCGTGTTCGTGATGGGTTTTAACTCACGCCCACATCCCGCATCAACAACCCAAACTGCAAATCCACCGCATCCGGTATCGGCAAATACACCGTGTGCCCATCCCCCGGCGCCACTTCAATCGCCTCGCCTTTGACGTTCTGCAGTTGATGCAAATCGAAGTGGAAGTTGCCCTGGGGCGTCATCAGTTCCAGGTGATCGCCCAGGCCAAAGCGATTCTTCACTCGCACCTCGGCCAGCCGATCCCGGCGTTCGCCGGTCAGCTCGCCAACAAACTGCTGGCGCTCTGAAACCGAGCTGCCGTTCTGATAATTCTGATATTCGTCATGCACATGTCGACGCAGAAAACCCTCGGTGTAGCCACGCTGGGCCAGGGACTCCAGATCGGCCATCAAACTGCGATCAAACGCTCGGCCAGCCACCGCATCATCGATCGCGCGGCGATACACCTGGGTGGTGCGCGCGCAATAGAAGTGCGATTTGGTCCGGCCTTCGATCTTCAATGAATGCACGCCCATCTGCGTCAGCCGCTCGACGTGCTGGACGGCTCGCAGGTCCTTGGCGTTCATGATGTAGGTGCCGTGTTCATCCTCGAATGCCGGCATCAGTTCGTCAGGGCGATTGGCCTCTTGCAGCAGGAATACTTGATCGGTCGGCGCGCCGATGCCCAAGGTCGGTTCGGGTGGGAACTGCTGAACGATTTCGCCGAGCTGATTTTCGCTGGCCGGCGTCGCCGAGTATTTCCAGCGACAGGCATTGGTGCAGCTGCCCTGATTGGCGTCGCGCTTGTTCATGTAGCCCGACAACAGGCAGCGCCCGGAATAGGCCATGCACAACGCGCCGTGGACGAACACTTCGAGCTCCATCGCCGGGACGTGCTGGCGGATTTCGGCGATCTCTTCCAGCGACAGTTCGCGGGACAGGATGATCCGGCTCAAGCCCTGTTGCTGCCAGAACTCGACGCTGGCCCAGTTCACCGTGTTGGCCTGCACCGACAGGTGGATCGGCATGTGCGGGAAGTGCCGACGCACCAGCATGATCAGGCCCGGGTCGGACATGATCAGCGCGTCCGGCGCCATGGCGATCACCGGTTCCAGGTCCTTCAAGAAAGTTTTGAGCTTAGCGTTGTGCGGTGCGATGTTCACCACCACATAAAAGCGTTTGCCCTGAGCCTGGGCCTCGGCAATGCCGAGTGCGAGGTTGGCGTGATCGAATTCATTGTTGCGCACCCGCAGGCTGTAGCGCGGCTGGCCGGCGTACACCGCGTCGGCGCCGTAGGCAAAGGCATAGCGCATGTTTTTCAGGGTGCCGGCAGGGGCGAGCAGTTCCGGGGGGATGAGTCTCATGGCGCAGGTCATGGCAGTGTCGATCGCAAAAGCCGGCAAGGGTAAGCGGCTTGCCCGCGGGGTTCATTGATCTGGATCTATGCTTGGTGAACAAACAAATGGCACTCGCGCGAACCATGGCGGACTAAATATCAGTACGCGCAACGGCGCTCCTTGCGCACTGACATGGATCGGACATGAACGAAACGAAGCTACAAAACAAATCGCTGGTGGTCTTGCTGGCCTTGGTGACCATCGCCTTCGTCTGGATTCTGCTGCCGTTCTATGGCGCGGTGTTCTGGGCGGCCATCCTCGGCATTCTGTTTGCGCCCTTGCAGCATCAGTTGCAGTTGAGGTTCGGCTGGCCCCGCGACCTGACGGCCCTGTGCACCTTGATTCTCTGTGTGCTGATCGCAATCTTGCCGGTGATCACCATCAGTACCTTGCTGGTTCAGGAGGGTGCGTCGCTGTACAGCAGAATCGAAAGCGGCGAACTGGATATTGCCGGGTATGTGTCACAGTTCAAGCAAAGCCTGCCGCCGTACGTTCAGAACCTGCTCGATCGTTTCGGCATGGGCGAGCTGGCCGGGCTGCGTGAAAAAATCATCAAGAGCACGATGCAAGGCAGCCAGTTTGTCGCGACCAAGGCGTTCAGTTTTGGCCAGGGCACGTTCGAATTCGTGGTGGGCTTTTTCGTCATGCTGTATCTGCTGTTTTTCTTCCTGCGGGACGGTTCCGAACTGGCGCGCAAAGTACGTGCGGCCATACCGCTGGAAGATAACCAGAAGCGCCGCTTGCAACTCAAGTTCAATCGCGTGGTGCGGGCCACGGTGAAGGGCAATGTGGTGGTGGCGATCACGCAAGGGGCGTTGGGCGGTTTTATCTTCTGGTATCTGGACATCCCGAGCGTGCTGCTCTGGGCGGTGTTGATGGCGTTTCTGTCGCTGTTGCCGTTGGTGGGGGCGGGGATTGTCTGGCTCCCGGTGGCGGCGTACTTTCTGCTCAGCGGAGCGATCTGGCAGGGCGCGGTGCTGGTGTTGTTCGGGGTATTTGTGATCGGCCTGGTGGACAATGTCCTGCGGCCGATGCTGGTGGGCAAGGACACCAAAATGCCCGACTACCTGATCCTTATCTCGACCCTGGGTGGCCTGGCGATTTTCGGCTTGAACGGTTTTGTCATCGGGCCGTTGATTGCTGCGTTGTTCGTGTCGAGCTGGGCGATTTTCATCGATGCCAAGCCCAAGGTTCAGCTGCCTTAAGCGCTGAGCTGGCCTGAGTCGATACGTTGCGACAAGGCCTGGGCGGCGGGAAGTGAGGTGAGCGGGCCGCTGATCGGTTCGCCGTCCTGCACCAGATACCAACAGGCAAGCAATCCCAGCGCCCTGAGTGGTGCGGGAACCGCGCTGCCGATAACGGACATGATCTGAACCTGAGCCATAAGTACCTCCATTAATCTATGGAGCTACCTTACGGATCGGACGCTTGAACGGACAATCAACGCTTTCGATAGTCGTCATTGACGCCAATGAGTGTTGGCGATCAGTCCACCACCAGGTCCAGCATATGCACAACTTCCTGCTCGTTGAGCAGGCCTTTGCGCACCAGGTTTTCCGCCAGCAGCGAGAGAAACTTGGCGCTGCGATGGCCTTCCAGATGCTTGAGCTCGGTCAGTGCGTTGTACACCTTGCTGGAAGTGCACAAGCCGACAATGCGGTGCGGGTTTTGTGTGGGCATGGCGTCGTCCTTGTTTTTATCAACCTGTTGTTAATGGACAGATCAAGCTTGCGGGCCTGTCATGACATAAATATGACCAACTTTACCGGCCGGCACTGTCCCGACAGCGACCTTGGCGAGATTTATTCAGACTTCACCCGCCCTGCGGCCACAAAAAAGGCCCCGCTGTTGAGGCGGGGCCTGATGAGCCTGTTACCAGCGGTCGCCACGGTAATAACCATGGGGAGGGCCGTAATAGCCACGCGGTGGACCATAGCCACGTGGTGGACCGTAATAGATTGGTGCCGGGCGGTAGTACATCGGTTGTTGAACGTAGACCGGCGCCGGTTGGTAATAAACAGGTGGTGGTTGCACGTACACCGGTTGTGGTTGAACGTAGATCGGTTGCTCCACATACACTGGACGGTCGCGGCCGATTATTGCTGAGCCAATGATTGCCGAGCCGACGATCGCACCAAACACAGCCGGACCTTCCCAGCCGCCATGACCACGACCACCTGCTTCTGCCTGCCCTGCGATAGCAAGAGCACCGATCAGCAAGGCTACTGTGGGGATTTTACGGATCATGATAAGTCCTCGGTTCTTCGACCCGGCGCTCGCGTCTGCAATAGACACAAGTTGTCGCGGGGATACTTCTAAGACAGCATTTTTTGGAAAATCAGCACAGCCGTTGGGTAAATTTTGTGTAAGGTCTGTACCGGCTTCTTTGCGGCTGTGTGCCCAGTGCAGACTGGCTTTTATGATCAATCAGAACCGGTGGAGTGGCTAATCCCGTCCATCCGAAAGTGCTATTGAAGGAGATTCCAATGCAGATGAACCCCAACAGAGACACTCAGCTGTGCATGTCACTCTCGGGGCGCCCCGGCAATTTCGGCCTGCGGTTTCATAACCATCTATACGAACAACTGGGCCTGAATTTCTACTACAAAGCCTTCAGCAGCCAGGACTTGCCGGGTGCCGTTGGTGGCATCCGCGCCCTGGGAATCCGGGGGTGCGGGGTGTCGATGCCGTTCAAGGAAGCTTGTATCGCGTTGGTCGATGAGCTGGACGCATCGGCTGAGGCTATTCAATCGATCAACACTATCGTCAACACCAACGGTCACCTCAAGGCCTACAACACCGATTACATTGCCATCGCCCAGTTGCTTGAAACCCACCAGGTTCCCAAGGGTTCGACTTTTGCCCTGCGCGGCAGTGGTGGCATGGCCAAGGCTGTGGCCAGTGCCTTGCGCGATGGTGGCTACAAAAACGGCCTGATCGTGGCCCGGAACGAGCGCGCCGGGCGTGCTTTGGCTGAATCGTTGGGTTACTCATGGCAGGCGGAACTGGGGGGCGAGCGCCCGCAGATGCTGATCAACGTCACGCCCATCGGCATGAACGGCGGGCCGGAAGCGGACCAATTGGCGTTTGAGCCTGAAGCCATCGCTGCTGCCGAGACTGTGTTCGATGTGGTTGCGATCCCCTCGGAAACGCCGTTGATCGTGCGCGCTCGTGCCGAAGGCAAACGGGTGATCACCGGGCTGGAAGTGATTGCCATCCAGGCGCTGGAACAGTTCGTGTTGTACACCGGCGTGCGGCCGACCGATGAACAGTTCCAGAAAGCCGTGGCGTTTGCCCGGGGCTGATCATCCCGATTTTTTTATTGAATGTACCGGCCCCTTCGCGGGCAAGCCCGCTCCCACAGGTTCAGCGCTGACCTTGTGGGAGCGGGCTTGCTCGCGATTGTTGCGACTCGGTCTCCTGCCAATCCCCACTCACTTGCCCGCGAACATCTCCCGCCTATACTGGCCACCAGCAAGCGCAGACTTGCTTTCCAGCCACCGTGACCGAGGTTTTCATGCATCCCGCCATTCTCAACCTGGATCAGGCCGAACTTTTACCGCTGCCCGAGGAATTTGCTCCCACCGGAGACGCTGCCAGCCGCTATCAACAACGCTTTGCCCGCATCGGCCAGCAATTGGGCGCGCAAAAGCTGGGTTATCGGTTGTATGCCCTGGAGCCGGGCATGCGCGGCAGTCCTTTTCATAGCCATCGGGTCAACGAGGAGATGTTCTACATAGTGGCCGGGGAAGGGGAGGTTCGCCTTGGCGCCGAACGCTTTGCGATCCGTGCCGGTGACGTGATTGCCTGCCCGGCGGGCGGTCCTGAAACCGCGCACCAGATCATCAACACCAGCAATGGCGAATTGCGCTATCTGGCGGTCAGCAGCCAGCAATCGCCGGACATTTGCGAATACCCGGACTCTGGCAAATATGTCGTGATGGACGACTTCAAGGTCGATGCCGAGGGCAATGCTTCGGGCTTCGTCGCCGTCGCCAGGCAGGCCGATGGCGTGGATTATTGGGACGGCGAGTAGCCATTCAGGGTTCAACTCGGACCCGTGGCGAGGGAGCTTGCTCCCGCTCGGCTGCGCAGCAGTCGTAATCCCGGCAAGCCCGGTGTGCCAGATGTGATGCGTTGACTGCTTTTGGGGCCGCTTCGCGACCCAGCGGGAGCAAGCTCCCTCGCCACAGAGGACCCTCGGTGCATCAGGAACAAGGTCTATTCGAGGCGTGCCAGTCGCTCTTCCAGTGCCGCAATCCGCGCTTCAAGCTCTTCGATTCGCTCAACCGACACACCGCCACTGGCGCCACGCTCCACCGGATTCTGCCGGGCTGCCAGGATCGCTTCGATATCCGCCGGATCGCCCAGTGCATGCATGTAACGATCTTCGCGCTGGCCGGCCTGGCGCGGGATCAATAGCGCCAGACCTCTGGCGATCAAGCGTTCCAGTTGATGCACCACCTGCTCGGCATCTTCGAAGTCATGCATGCGGCCGCTGCGGGTCAGCAGTTCGTTGACTGTCTGCGGGCCGCGCAGGAACAACAGCCCCGTCAGAATCACCTGCGCCGGTACCAGCTCCAGCGCCTTGTCGACCCGATGCTCCCAACGATCGGCACGGCTGCCCATCACCAGTCGGGTGAATCCTCGACCCTCAAGGACACGCAGGCTCTGGCCGACCTGGCCCTGGCTGAGGTTCATCACCGGTTCGCGGCTGGTTTTCTGGTTGCAGGCAATCACCAGCGCATTGAGCGTCAGCGGATAGGTTTCCGGGCTGGTGGCCTGTTTCTCGATCAACGAGCCCAGAATGCGAATTTCCGTGCTGTTGAGCCGCGGTTCGTCGAAGGTCGTTTCTTGCTCAGTGCTCATCGCGCTTTTCCCTATGCAGTCGAAGCATGCAGTCGAAGCCGCCTAGCCTAATCCTTGCAGGATAAAAGACAAGCCGCAGGGCGGTCGGGCATGGCTATAATCGCTCCACGTTTTTACTCCTGTCACCACACGAGACCATCATGACTATTTCCCTGTACGCCGCTTCCGTTCCGGTTTTCCAGCAAATGCTCAATGCCCTGAGCAACAACCTGAGCAAGGCCGAAGCCCACGCTACCGCGAAAAACATTGATCCGAACGCGTTCCTGCAAGCCCGTCTGTACCCGGACATGTTCCCGCTGGTGCGTCAGGTGCAGATTGCCGTTGATTTCGCCAAGGGCGTTTCGGCGCGCCTGGCTGAAGTCGAACTGCCGAAATACGATGACACCGAAACCACCTTCGCCGAACTGCAAGCGCTGATCGCCAAGGTTCTGGCCTTCATCGGCGAGATCAAACCCGAGCAAATCAACGGCAAGGAAGGCATCGAGATTGTTACCCGTCCAGGCACGCCTAAAGAGAAGCGCTTCACTGGCCAGGCTTACCTGCTGAGCTACGGTTTGCCGCAGTTCTTCTTCCACGTAACCACTGCTTACGCATTGCTGCGTCACAACGGTGTGGAAGTGGGCAAGCGCGATTACATGGGCGCGTTCTAAACCGCCCAGGTACAAAAAAGCCCGCCAAGGTGTAAGCCTTGGCGGGCTTTTTTTGTCACGCCTTCTGTAGGTGCGTTGTTACGCCAAACGCTGGGCTTCCCGGGCTTTCCGGATCTTCTGTTCCTCACCCTGGCACGCCGCCGCTGTGAACAGCACGTCGGTGGAGGAGTTCAGCGCGGTTTCCGCCGAGTCCTGCAACACACCGATGATGAAGCCGACCGCCACCACCTGCATGGCGATTTCGCTCGGGATGCCGAACAGGCTGCACGCCAGTGGAATCAGCAACAGCGAACCACCGGCCACGCCCGAGGCACCACAGGCACAGATCGCCGCGACGATGCTGAGCAAAATGGCCGTCGGAATATCCACGGCGATGCCCAGGGTGTGCACGGCGGCCAGGGTCAGCACGGTGATGGTGATCGCAGCACCGGCCATGTTGATGGTGGCGCCGAGCGGGATCGACACCGAATAGGTATCTTCGTGCAGGCCCAGACGCTTGCGCTCAATTCCAGGTTGACCGGAATGTTCGCCGCCGAACTGCGAGTGAAAAATGCAGTGATTCCACTCTCGCGCAGGCAGGTGAATACCAGCGGATATGGGTTGCGACGCAGCTTCCAGAACACGATGGCCGGGTTCATCACCAGCGCCACGAACAGCATGCAGCCCAACAACACGGCCAGCAGATGCATGTAACCGATCAAGGCGCCGAAGCCGGAAGTGGCCAGGGTTGAGGCCACCAGACCGAAGATCCCCAGCGGCGCAAAGCGGATCACCAAGCGCACGATCAAGGTCACGCCATTGGACAGATCGCCCAGTACTTCGCGCGTTGTCTCGCCGGCATGGCGAATCGCAACCCCCATGCCGATCGCCCAAGCCAGAATACCAATGAAGTTGGCATTCATCAGCGCGCTGACCGGGTTGTCGACCACGCTCAGCAGCAGACTTTGCAGCACTTCGCTGATGCCACCCGGTGCGGTCACCGCAAACATCCTGGGTAGACAACACCAGACTCGACGGAAACAGCGTACTGGCGATCACCGCCACCACGGCTGCCGCAAAGGTGCCCAACAAATACAGAAACAGAATCGGCCGGATATGGGTTTCCTGGCCGTGCTTATGGTTGGCAATCGACGCCATGACCAGCACGAACACCAGAATCGGCGCGACGGCCTTGAGCGCCGAGACGAACACTTTGCCAATGAAGGCAGTGGACTTGGCCAGCTCAGGCGCGAACAGCGCCAGGGCAATCCCGGCGATCAGGCCGATGATGATTTGCGTGACCAGGCTGCTGCGTTTCAGGCGTTGCAAGAGAGAAGGGGATGAAGCGGTCATAACGGCATCTCTGATTTTTTTAGGGTGCAGGGTTCTGCTCATGCAGCAAAAAGCCGGGCAGGCCACATGGAGGGAACCGAAGGGTCGCTGCATCAATGCCAATGAATGGCCGATGAGCAAAGTGTAAGTACCGCGGGCCGCGGACTTTATCACAGCGTAGCCGTGATCCTTCAGACCTGTGACGATCTGCCACCCGATTGTTCAACGCGATTTGCAGGTTCGTGCAACCTCGCCCGGAAACACTCTGTTAAGCTTCGCCATCCTCATTTTCAAGTTCTGCCAGTGAGCCTTCGGGCTGTCGCTGGTGTCGTCGTTTTCCTGGAGTTCTGCATGCTGTTGCCCATTCTTCTGTTGTCCGCCGCCGGTTTTACGGTGCTGACCACGGAATTCATCATTGTCGGCCTGTTACCGGCAATCGCTCGCGATCTGGACGTCAGCATCCCTCAAGCGGGATTGCTGGTGACCCTGTTCGCCTTTACCGTCGCCGCTTTCGGGCCGTTCCTGACGGCGTATTTCGCCAGGTTTGAACGGCGCAAACTGTTTATCAGCGTGCTGATCATGTTCGGCCTGGCCAATACGCTGGCGGCACTGGCGCCGAACATCGGGGTGATGGCCATTGCGCGGTTGATTCCGGCGCTGGGGTTGCCGGTGTTCTGGGCGTTGGCCAGTGAAACCGCAGTGGACATCGTCGGGCCGGACTATGCCGGGCGGGCGATCGCCAAGATCGGTTTCGGCATTGTCTGCGCCACGGTGTTCGGTATTCCGGTGGGTACGCTGATTTCCGATGCGTTCGGCTGGCGCAGTGCCTTTGGCATTCTGGCGGTGATCGCGTTTGCCAAGGCATTGCTGCTGTTTATCTACTTGCCGAAAACCAACCTGCACCAACATCAAGTGAGCTTCCGTTCGCAGTTCAAGATCCTGCGCAGTCCGTTGATGCTGGGGCATGTGCTGTTATCGATCCTGGTGTTCAGCGGCATGTTCACCGCTTACACCTACCTGGCGGATATTCTTGAGCGGCTGGCCGGTTTCAACGGCACGGTGGTCGGTTGGTGCCTGATGGGTTTCGGTGCGGTCGGCTTGATCGGCAATTCGTTGGGCGGTCGCGCGGTGGATCGGCATCCGCTGATCGCTTCAGTGACGTTCTGTGCCTTCATGATCGCCGGCATGGTGGCGCTGGTGCCGAACATTCATTCGCCCCTCGGTCTGGCGGCAGCGATGGGGATTTGGGGCGTGACTCAGGCTGCGCTGTTCCTGGTCAGTCATGTGCGCCTGATGAAGGCTGCGCCTGAGGCTCCGGCCTTTGCTGCATCGCTGAACATCGCCGGGGCCAACCTCGGAATCGGTCTGGGGGCGATGGTCGGTGGGCGAGTGATCGACAGTGTTGGCCTGGGCGGCCTGGGTTTCGCGGCGGCCGGTTTTATCCTCGTCTCGATCCTGTTGGCGATGGCGCTGATGACTTTCAAACCTCGCGAAGTCTGCGCCTGACATCTCACATCGCGGTAAACAGCTCGCGGCGAGCACCTTCGGTAATGGCGACAATGCCGGGGTGTTTGACCTTGCGTTCCACCGAGATGGCGTAGAACGACTCGCGCACGGCGTCGGTCTGGCCGATCAACTCCACGCCGCATTGGCGTTTCAATTCGTCGGCAATCACGCTCGGGCCGATGAATATCCCGCTGCCGGATTGGCCGAAAGCCTGCATCAAGGCGCTGTCGTCGAACTCGCCGACGATTTGTGGCTGGATCTGCTGTTCGGCAAACCAGCGTTGCAAACGACTGCGCACCACGGTTTCCGGCCCGGGAATTAGCAGTGGGGCGCCGTGCAGGCTGCGGGGGAAGTCCTGGCCATATCGCGCCGCCAATTCTGCGGTGGCGAAAAAGCTGATGCCGCATTCGCCGAGTTTCTGGCTGTAGCCCTTGATGTCCAGATGCGAGGGCATCGGGCTGTCGGAAATCACCAGATCCAGGCGTTGAATCGCCAAGTCGGCAAGCAAGCGTTCCAGTTTGTCTTCGCGACAGGTGATACGCAGGGGCTCGCTCAACTCCATGGTCGGCGCGATCAGTCGATAGACGATGGATTTGGGCACTACGTCGGCAACGCCCACCCGAAACAGAATCTGTTGCTCATTGGGCTGCGCCCGCAGCATCAACTCCAGTTCGCCACCGAGTTGAAACATCTGCTCAGCGTAAGGGAGGGTCTGACGCCCGGCTTCGGTGAGTTCCAGTTGCCGACCGACCCGGCGAAACAATTCGATGCCATAAGTTTGCTCAAGCAGGGAAATCTGCCCGCTGATGGTCTGTGGCGTCAGGTTCAGTTGCTCACAGGCGCGCACGATGCTGCCGGTCTTGGCCACCACCCAGAAGTAATGCAGCTGTCGATAATTCAACATATTAGTGAAATCCCCTTGTCCACATCATCCGTCAGGCACGCCACGTACGATATCTGGATTCGTTAAAGCCGAAGTATAACCGCTGAAAATACGAATTTTACTGAAGTGTTTGCTTCCTTAGAATGCCTCGCTATCGACGGATCGCCTTTCCGGTCCTGTCTGTTCTATCGAGGAAAGCATCATGAAGCTTAAAACCACGGCACTGCTGATTGCGTCTTTACTGGTGTTGGCCGGTTGCGACCAGGCCGAGAAAAGCGCTCAGCAATTGATGGGCAAGGCTGCCGAAACCGCCAAGCAGGCGATTGACGATACCCACAAAGCGGCCGAACAAGCGCTCAGCGATGCCACGGGCGGCCTGATCAGCAAGAAAGAACAACCGGCCAAAGAGACGGACAAATCCGAATCTTCGTCCCAGGAAATCTAAACCGTCTATAACGAGTCAGGACTGACCCATGGAATACCTTTTAGAACTTGCTGCAAGCCCCACTGCCTGGGTCGCCCTGGCCACGCTGGTGGTGATGGAAATCGTGCTCGGCATCGATAACCTGATCTTCATCTCGATCCTCACCAATAAGCTTCCCGAACAGCATCGCCAGAAGGCACGGCGCATCGGTATCGGCATGGCGTTGATCCTGCGCCTGGCACTGTTGAGCACCATCGCGTTCATCGTCCAGTTGACGGAGCCTGTGATCGAGATTCTCGGCCACGCGTTCTCCTGGAAGGACATGATCCTGATCGCGGGTGGTTTGTTCCTGTTGTGGAAGGCAACCACCGAGATCCATCACAGCATGGACCCGGCACCGGATGATCCGACGTCGGCCACTTCGACCGTGACCCTGGGCTTTGCCGCTGCAATCGGTCAGATCCTGATGCTGGACATGGTGTTCTCCATCGACAGCATCATTACCGCTGTCGGCATGACTGAGCATTTGCCGATCATGATCATTGCGGTGGTGGTGTCGGTCCTGGTGATGTTGCTGGCGGCTGACCCTCTGGCCAAGTTCATCAACGACAACCCGACGGTGGTGATGTTGGCGCTGGGCTTCCTGATCATGATCGGCATGACGCTGATCGCCGAAGGTTTTGGCGCCCATGTACCGAAAGGCTATGTCTACGCCGCCATGGCGTTCTCGGCCACGATCGAAGGCTTGAACATGCTGTCGCGTCGGGCCCGGCAGAAGCGCATCGCTGCTGAAGCTTAACCTTCGTTAAACGAAACGGCCGCCTGAACTCGAAAGAGTCCAGGCGGCCGTTTTTTTGTTTGTACGACTGAAAAGCGCCGGTCAGTGGACGGTGGCGGGGTGCGCAGCCGGTTTATCGGTTTTCACCACGGGCGCCGATTGAACCGGGTGGTGATGGTGCCGGCGGGTAATGCGCAAAACGCCCCACAGCATGGCGGCGGCTACGGCCAGCCAGCCGGAAATCAACATTACGATAGTCATTGTCAGGCTCATCAGTGCCTCCTCTTTTGCGCTGCATCGGGCGCACACTCTTCCTTGATAAATGACAGTCTAGCCGTTGCTGTATTTCAGGCTATTGACCAAAGGTCGCCTGTCACCAACCAGTTCGCTCTATCGAATGCAATCAACTGCCGGTTAAGGCTATACCGCTGCCGCGCGGCATCCTATGATCGACGGCCAAGCCGGGGGGGATGGATACCTGGCGTCTGAACAAGAGAGTGATAATGGTGCGGGTATTTTCTCGAATTCGATCTTTGGTGCTGATCGTTGGCTGCGTCGCCGGCCTGGCTGGTTGTGCGGGGAGCGTGGCGCCCGAGATCAAGCGTCTGCCGGAGCGGGTTGAACTCAGCGGTACGTTTTACCGTGGGCAAAGCTATCAAAGCGGGCCTCAGGTGCTGGCCAGCCTGCTGTCCCAGCAGGGCATCGTGATCACCCCGGGGTTGCTCGACAAACCTCTGCATTTGCCGGGTGCCGAAGACCGCTTGCAGCAGAACATGCAGAACCTCGCGCGTGAGTACGGGCTGGTGGTCTATCCCCTCGACAGCCATTTGCCGGCGCTGCTGGCCCAGGTTGCTGCTGGTTATCCGGTAATGGTGCGCTTCACCGAAGGCTCGGCGTTTTGGGCAGAGCCCCGATACGCCATTCTCGCCGGTTACAACCGTCAGAAGCAGACCGTGCTGCTGCGCGCCGGGATGGATCGTCGGTTGCTGATGGGGTTCAGCGCCTTTGAATCGGCATTCGAGAATGCCGGCGGTTGGGCCGTATTGATCCAGAAACCGGACCAGATTCCGGCCAATGTCGATCAGCCGCGCTGGCTGAAAGCGGCGAGCGATCTTGCCCAGTCAGGTCAGGAACAGGCGGCAGCCCGGGCGAAGAAGGCGCTGACCGCGAAGTAGGTTTCCGCTCGTCATCGGCATGGCACCGCCGCGCTATGCTGAAGTCTCAAGTAGAGGGCCCGGATTTTTCGGGACCATGAACAGGAGGCGCCATGGCACATTCCAATACCCCCACCGGCCCGCACTCGTCTGAGCATTCGTCCGACAATGAGCTGGGGTTCGACCCCGATTCTCCGGACCTCGCCGATCCTCAAGTCGATCCCATCGGGCCCGCCAAGGCGCCCAGGGATGTAAAGCCGGGTGAGGCGGGCAAGAAGGCCCCGGCGAAGCCTTACGATCCCCTTGGCGATCTGAAACCCAAGTTTTAGTCAAGAGGTGCATATGTCTACCGATTCGAGCTTCGACGACAAACGTCCAGATCCTCCAGACAGTGTTCCAACAACCCCCGAAGCGGATGTGGATCCGGTGATGGATCCGGACAGCCCGTTAAGGGATCCCTTGGCCAGACCAACAGTGGTGCCGACGAAGCATCCGCAGGGTTGGAGAGACCCGAGTGCCGGGGATGGCATTCCGGATGACGATCAGATGCCGTTGCCCAACGACTGACCGCTGGACGAAAACCGCCTGCCAACAAAAAGCCCCGACTGTCGGGGCTTTTCATTGGTAGGTATTTGGACTTTATTTCGAGGCTTCGATCACACCGCTCTGGCGATTTTTGAGGTTCTTGTCGGACTTGTACTGCAGGGCTACGGACGGCACGTTGGCGCTCCTGCCGGTTTCGACCCAGTTGCGGATCCGGTTGGCATCGGCGAAGTGCGTGTATTTGCCGAAGGCATCAAGTATCACCAGTGCAACCGGACGGTTGCCCATGTGAGTGACCAATACCAGGCAATGCCCCGCTGCGTTGGTGAAGCCGGTTTTGGTCAGTCTGATGTCCCAGTCAGGTTTGTTGACTAAATGATCGGTATTACGAAAACCCAGGCTGTAGTTGGGTTTACGGAATCTGACGGTTTTTTCCTTGGTGGTGCTCAGTTCGGTCAATAGCGGGTACTTGTGCGCGGCGATCAGTAGCTTGCTCAGGTCACGGGCGGTGGACACATTGCGAGGAGAGAGGCCCGTCGGTTCGACGAAGTGGGTGCTGGTCATGCCCAGCGCCTTGGCTTTGGCGTTCATGGCGGCGATGAACGCAACATAACCGCCCGGGTAGTGATGGGCCAGCGTCGCGGCGGCACGGTTTTCCGATGACATGAGGGCAATCAGCAACATCTCACGCCGTGGTAATTCGCTTTTGAGCTTGACCCGGGAAAACACGCCTTTCATTTCCGGTGTGTTGCTGATGTTGACGGAAAGGTATTCGTCCATGTTCTGCCGCGCTTCTACGACCACCAGGCCGGTCATCAATTTGCTGACTGAGGCGATGGGTACGACGACATCAGGGTTGCTGGCATAGATGACTTTGTTGGTTTGCAGATCCATCAGCAAAGCGCTGCCGGACGCGATCTTCAGTTGTGAATTGTCTCGAGGTGCCGCGGTGGTCTCAGCGGCGTTGACCGTTGGCGTGGTGAAAGTCCCTGTAACTGCAAAAACTAGGCTCAGGATGGAAAGACGGATTTTCACGCTGGCAGACTCATGAAGGGGTGGATATGCCGTTCTGTAACGGGCTGTTTCTTTAAAACGACGCATTTTAGGAGTATGTGCCAGGAAAGCCATAGGCGCCTGTAAGGCAGGGGGTAAAAGTGAAGAATATTTAATGCAGCGGCTCTTTTTTAGCCGGCCGGTCTTGCAGCTTCCGTCAGTGGGCGAGCTTTTTTCTACAGGCAAAAAGAACCCCGCGATAGGCGGGGTTCCTTTATGCGATGTTGCGTGCGAGCGTGAACTCAGCTGTGCAGCGTTTCGGCGGCGTACAGCGTGTTTTCCAGCAGGCAGGCGCGGGTCATCGGACCAACGCCACCCGGAACCGGAGTGATCCAGCCGGCACGGGGCAGGGCGGTTTCGTAGATCACGTCACCGACCAGCTTGCCGTCTTCCTGGCGATTGATGCCGACGTCAATCACGATCGCGCCTTCCTTGATCCATTCACCTTTGACCAGGCCCGGCTTGCCGGCGGCAACCACCACCAGGTCGGCGCGACCGACATGGCCTGCCAGATCCTTGGTGAAGCGGTGGGTAACGGTCACGGTGCAACCGGCCAGCAGCAGTTCCATCGCCATCGGACGGCCAACAATGTTGGACGCGCCGACAATGACCGCGTCCATTCCGTACAGGTCGGCACCGGTGCTTTCCAGCAGCGTCATGATGCCTTTAGGTGTGCACGGACGCAGCAGCGGAATGCGCTGTGCCAGACGGCCGACGTTATAAGGGTGGAAGCCGTCGACGTCCTTGTCAGGACGAATGCGCTCCAGCAATTTGGAGGCGTCCAGGTGTTCAGGTAAGGGCAGCTGAAGCAGAACGCCGTCAATCGCCGGGTCGTCGTTCAGGCGATCGATCAGCTCGGTCAGCGCGGCTTGAGTGGTGTCGGCAGGCAGGTCATAGGCTTGGGAAAGGAAGCCGACCTCTTCACAGTCTTTACGCTTGTGCGAGACATAAACTAAACTGAGAGGCAGGATCGCTGCCGACCAGGATCACCGCGAGGCCGGGTGTGCGCAAGCCTTGCTGGCGACGCTCGGCGACTCGTTTGGCGATCTGCTGGCGCAGGCTGGCGGCGATCGATTTGCCGTCGATTAGTTGTGCAGTCATTGCGCGTGATTAACCATCGAGAGGGGGAAAAAAGAGAGCGCATTCTCGCATGTCATGAGGTGAGGGCAAAGGCGCTTGGTCTGTAAATTCCCCTAACCCCTTTAATTAAATGAATTTTTTTTAAAAAGGATTTGACGACCTCCGGGGGGCTCTATACTATTCGTCGCACTTGTCGGGCACAGCCTAGCACTGGTTGAGAAGGTCGAGCGGAGTTGCGATTCTGCAAGACTGAAAAGCACTTAGTTTGTAGTCCTCCAAGAGTACAGATTAACAAGGCGCCCGTAGCTCAGCTGGATAGAGCATCCGCCTTCTAAGCGGATGGTCGCAGGTTCGAGTCCTGCCGGGTGCGCCATTTAGGCAGCTTTGGCACAAGTAGCGCGATATGGTGGGCGTAGCTCAGTTGGTAGAGCACGGGATTGTGACTCCCGTTGTCGTGGGTTCGATCCCCATCGTCCACCCCATATTTCGAAAGGCGCCAGATTAACAGTCTGGCGCCTTTGCTTTAACAGCTTCAATCCGCGGATGTGGTGGAATTGGTAGACACACTGGATTTAGGTTCCAGCGCCGCGAGGCGTAAGAGTTCGAGTCTCTTCATCCGCACCAAATAAAGCTTCACTCATGCCGATTGGCTTGATTGGGGCTCAACAAAGAAGTTGTTTGGCTTCTTTGTCACGCAATATGGTGGGCGTAGCTCAGTTGGTAGAGCACGGGATTGTGACTCCCGTTGTCGTGGGTTCGATCCCCATCGTCCACCCCATATTCCGAAAGGCGCCAGATTTAACAGTCTGGCGCCTTTTTTGTTTCAGTGGTTTGAGTGTCGACGGCTGCAGGTTGTGGGCCGCAGGGCAGGTCGCTTCGTCGTATTTATGTTTCTCGATGATGCTCGATTTGCCCGCCGATCCCCTCGCGGGGTTGACTGTCAGGGATGAATTGCCGATTGCTTCTATATATAGGAAGGTGGGTGCAGAGCCCCGGCATGACTGGCTGTATTTGCTAACAGGGCGAGGCATAACCGTTTGTCCCCGCCTATAAATTGCCTGCTGCTTTTTTACCCGTTTTCAGTAGGGTGACTTCTTGAGTTTGACCCACTAGAATGCATGCCCTTGATTCTGGGGTCGGAAACGGCCGGCTAACGTCTGTGCAACGAGGAATATCCATGCAAGTTTCTGTTGAAAATACTTCTGCTCTTGAGCGCCGCATGAGCATCACCGTGCCGGCTGAGCGCATCGAGACTCAGGTCAACAAGCGTCTGCAGCAGACTGCCCAAAAGGCCAAGATCGCTGGCTTTCGTCCAGGCAAAGTGCCTATGAGTGAAATCAAGCGCCGTTTCGGTGCTGATGCACGTCAAGAAGCCGTGGGCGATGTGATCCAGTCTTCTTTCTACGAAGCTGTTGTTGAGCAGAAGCTGAACCCGGCTGGCGCTCCTTCGATCGAGCCTAAATCGATGGAAGCTGGCAAAGATCTGGAATACGTCGCAATTTTCGAAGTGTTCCCGGAGTTCACTGTTGCCGGTTTCGAAGGTATCACTGTCGAGCGCCTGAGCGCTGACGTGGCTGATGCCGATCTGGACAAGATGCTGGAAATCCTGCGCAAGCAGAACACCCGTTTCGAAGTTGCCGATCGCGCCGCTCAGAACGAAGACCAACTGAACATCGATTTCGTCGGCAAAGTCGACGGTGAAGTGTTCGCTGGCGGTTCCGCCAAAGGCACCCAACTGGTGCTGGGTTCCGGCCGCATGATCCCTGGTTTCGAAGACGGTCTGGTTGGCGCTAAAGCCGGCGAAGAGCGCGTTCTGAGCCTGACCTTCCCAGAGGACTATCAGAACCTCGACCTGGCAGGCAAAGCCGCTGAGTTCACCGTGACCGTGAACACCGTTTCCGAGCCTAAACTGCCAGAGCTGACCGAAGAATTCTTCGCTCAATTCGGCATCAAGGAAACCGGTCTGGAAGGCTTCCGCACCGAAGTTCGCAAGAACATGGAGCGCGAACTGCGTCAGGCGATCAAATCCAAGGTCAAGAATCAGGTTATGGACGGTCTGCTGGCCACCAACCCGATCGAAGTGCCAAAGGCTCTGCTGTCCAACGAAGTCGACCGTCTGCGCGTGCAGGCTGTTCAGCAGTTCGGCGGCAACATCAAGCCTGACCAACTGCCGGCCGAGCTGTTCGAAGAGCAAGCCAAGCGCCGCGTTGTGCTGGGTCTGATCGTGGCTGAAGTGGTCAAGCAATTCGACCTCAAGCCTGACGAAGCCCGCGTTCGCGAGATGATTCAGGAAATGGCTTCGGCTTACCAGGAGCCTGAGCAGGTTGTGTCTTGGTACTACAAGAACGACCAGCAACTGAACGAAGTCCGTTCGGTTGTGCTGGAAGAACAAGTTGTGGATACTGTTCTGCAGAAAGCTAGCGTGACCGACAAATCGGTCTCTTACGAAGAAGCGGTCAAGCCGGTAGAAGCTCCACAAGCCGACTGATTGTTTTTGCGGTAAGAAGTACACACCATAAGCCAGCCTTCGTGCTGGCTTATGCGTATTCAAGACATAACTATTTGGGAGTGACTGCAGAGCATGTTCCGTAATTCGTATATTCAGCAGAACTCTGATATCCAGGCCGCAGGCGGCCTGGTCCCGATGGTTGTCGAGCAGTCTGCTCGTGGCGAACGCGCCTATGACATCTACTCGCGCCTTCTCAAGGAGCGAGTGATCTTTCTGGTTGGTCCGGTAGAGGACTACATGGCCAACCTGATCTGTGCGCAACTGCTGTTCCTTGAAGCGGAAAACCCGGACAAGGACATCCATCTTTATATCAACTCGCCGGGCGGTTCGGTGACGGCGGGCATGTCGATCTACGACACCATGCAGTTCATCAAGCCAAACGTGTCGACCACCTGTATCGGTCAAGCGTGCAGCATGGGCGCGTTTCTTCTGACGGCGGGTGCGAAAGGCAAGCGTTACTGCCTGCCAAACTCGCGTGTGATGATTCACCAGCCACTGGGCGGTTTCCAGGGCCAGGCTTCGGATATCGAAATCCATGCCAAGGAAATCCTCTTCATTCGTGAGCGTCTCAACACGCTGATGGCCAAGCATAGCGGGCGCACTCTTGAAGAAATCGAGCGCGATACCAACCGCGATAATTTCATGAGTGCAGAAGCAGCGCGTGAATACGGGTTGATCGATGAAGTGATCAATCAGCGCCCCGCTTAAAATAAGCAGCTCAAAATAAGGTTGGTCGGCGGGTCCGATCACTAGCGGGCTTGAAAAAGCCCGCAATAGCCTTCATCTTGTGTTGCAAGCCTATCGGATTTGGATCGAACGAATGACTGACACCCGCAACGGCGAGGACAACGGCAAGCTGCTCTATTGCTCCTTCTGTGGCAAAAGCCAGCATGAAGTACGCAAATTGATTGCCGGCCCCTCGGTCTTTATTTGCGACGAGTGCGTCGACCTGTGCAATGACATCATCCGTGAGGAGGTGCAGGAAGCCCAGGCCGAAAGCAGCGCGCATAAATTGCCTTCGCCTAAAGAAATCAGCGGCATCCTTGATCAGTACGTGATTGGTCAGGAACGTGCGAAAAAGGTTCTGGCCGTAGCGGTGTACAACCACTACAAGCGTTTGAACCAGCGTGACAAAAAGAATGACGACGTCGAACTCGGCAAAAGCAACATCTTGCTGATCGGCCCGACAGGCTCGGGTAAAACCCTGCTTGCCGAAACACTGGCCCGCTTGCTGAACGTTCCGTTCACCATCGCCGACGCAACCACCCTCACCGAGGCGGGTTATGTGGGTGAAGATGTCGAGAACATCATTCAGAAGCTGCTGCAGAAGTGCGATTACGACGTAGAAAAAGCCCAGATGGGCATTGTCTACATCGATGAGATCGACAAGATCTCGCGCAAGTCTGACAACCCGTCGATCACCCGGGACGTTTCCGGTGAAGGCGTGCAGCAGGCCCTGCTCAAGTTGATCGAAGGTACGGTCGCTTCCGTTCCACCTCAAGGTGGTCGCAAGCATCCGCAGCAGGAATTCCTTCAGGTCGACACCCGTAACATCCTGTTCATCTGCGGCGGTGCGTTCTCCGGTCTGGAAAAGGTTATTCAAAACCGTTCCACCAAGGGAGGCATTGGTTTCAACGCGGAAGTGCGCAGCAAGGAAGAAGGCAAGAAAGTCGGTGAGTCCCTGCGTGAAGTCGAACCTGACGATCTGGTCAAGTTTGGTCTGATCCCGGAATTCGTCGGTCGTCTGCCGGTACTTGCCACGCTGGATGAGCTTGATGAGGCTGCGTTGATGCAGATTCTCACCGAGCCGAAAAATGCTCTGACCAAGCAGTATGCCAAGCTGTTCGAGATGGAAGGCGTGGATCTGGAGTTCCGGGCCGACGCGCTGAAATCGGTCGCCAAACGTGCCCTGGAACGTAAGACCGGTGCCCGTGGACTGCGCTCGATTCTCGAAGGTGTATTGCTCGACACTATGTATGAAATCCCCTCGCAGTCCGAGGTGAGTAAAGTAGTGATCGATGAAAGCGTTATAGAAGGCAAGTCCAAGCCACTGTATATCTACGAAAACAGTGAGCCGACTGCCAAGGCAGCGCCGGACGCCTAAGCGTCACACTGCTGAAATAAAGAAGGGGCCTTCGGGCCCCTTTGCTATTGTGGGGGGCTGGCTTGTCGGATCGCCGCACCGCTGCGAAGGCGGCATAACAGTCGGCCTGATTGGATGCATCCGGACCCATACAGGCGCTACCGTAAGGGGCGATCTTCAAAGTGGTTCTTTTATCCGCTTGTTTTTTTTGAAAACAGCCCCCATCTTGGTTTCAAGCTTACTTCCATCTGTTTACGGCCTTATGGCCGCCGTAGAGGCGAAATCATGAAGACAACCATCGAATTGCCTCTCCTGCCATTGCGTGATGTCGTGGTTTATCCGCACATGGTTATCCCGCTGTTCGTGGGGCGCGAGAAATCCATCGAAGCCCTCGAGGCAGCGATGACGGGCGACAAGCAGATCCTTCTGCTGGCTCAGCGAAATCCTGCTGACGACGATCCCGGTGAAGAAGCACTTTATCGCGTAGGTACCATCGCTACCGTTCTGCAGCTGCTCAAGCTGCCTGACGGTACAGTCAAGGTTCTTGTCGAAGGCGAGCAGCGGGGCGCCGTGGAGCGCTTCAGCGAAGTCGACGGCCACTGCCGTGCCGAAGTTTCGCTGATCGACGAAGTCGACGCGCCTGAGCGCGAGTCGGAAGTGTTTGTCCGCAGCCTGCTGGCTCAGTTCGAACAATATGTGCAGCTGGGCAAGAAAGTCCCCGCTGAAGTCCTGTCGTCGCTTAATAGCATCGACGAGCCAGGCCGCCTGGTCGACACCATGGCCGCGCACATGGCCCTGAAGATCGAGCAGAAGCAGGAAATCCTCGAAATCATCGATTTGTCGGCCCGGGTCGAGCACGTTCTGGCGTTGCTGGATGCCGAAATCGATCTGCTACAAGTCGAAAAACGCATTCGCGGCCGCGTTAAAAAGCAAATGGAGCGCAGCCAGCGCGAGTACTACCTGAATGAGCAGATGAAGGCCATTCAGAAAGAGCTGGGTGACAGCGACGAAGGCCACAACGAAATCGAAGAGCTGAAAAAGCGTATCGATGCCGCCGGTCTGCCGAAAGACGCACTGGCCAAGGCTCAAGCCGAACTGAACAAGCTCAAGCAAATGTCGCCAATGTCCGCGGAAGCGACGGTGGTGCGTTCTTACATCGACTGGCTGGTTCAAGTGCCGTGGAAGGCCCAGAGCAAGGTGCGTCTGGACCTCGCTCGTGCCGAAGACATTCTCGACGCCGACCACTATGGCCTGGAAGAAGTCAAAGAGCGGATCCTCGAATACCTCGCCGTGCAGAAGCGCGTGAAGAAAATTCGTGGTCCGGTGCTGTGCCTGGTCGGTCCTCCCGGGGTGGGTAAAACCTCTCTGGCGGAGTCGATTGCTCACGCCACCAACCGCAAATTCGTCCGCATGGCCCTCGGTGGTGTGCGCGATGAGGCGGAGATTCGTGGTCATCGTCGGACTTATATCGGTTCGATGCCAGGAAGATTGATTCAAAAGATGACAAAGGTGGGCGTTCGCAACCCGCTGTTCCTGCTCGATGAAATCGACAAAATGGGCAGCGACATGCGTGGCGATCCGGCGTCGGCGTTGCTGGAGGTGCTCGATCCCGAGCAGAACCACAACTTCAACGATCACTATCTGGAAGTCGATTACGACCTGTCCGATGTGATGTTCCTTTGCACCTCCAACTCCATGAACATTCCGCCGGCGCTGCTGGACCGGATGGAAGTGATTCGTCTGCCGGGTTACACCGAAGACGAGAAGATCAACATCGCCGTCAAATACCTTTCGCCGAAGCAGATTACGGCCAACGGTCTGAAGAAAGGCGAGCTGGAATTCGACGCCGAAGCGATCCGCGACATCATTCGCTACTACACCCGCGAAGCCGGTGTGCGTGGGCTGGAGCGCCAGATTGCCAAGGTTTGCCGCAAGGCGGTCAAAGAGCATGCGATGGAAAAACGCTTCTCGGTGAAGGTCACTGCCGACATGCTCGAGCACTTCCTGGGCGTGCGTAAATTCCGCTACGGTCTGGCTGAGTCGCAGGATCAGATTGGCCAGGTAACGGGCCTTGCGTGGACCCAGGTGGGTGGCGAATTGCTGACCATCGAAGCCGCGGTCGTACCGGGTAAAGGCCAGTTGATCAAGACGGGTTCTCTGGGTGACGTGATGGTCGAATCGATCACCGCAGCCCTGACCGTTGTCCGCAGCCGTGCGAAGAGCCTGGGGATTCCTCTGGACTTCCACGAGAAGCGCGACACGCATATCCATATGCCTGAAGGGGCAACGCCGAAAGATGGCCCTAGCGCTGGTGTAGGCATGTGCACGGCCCTGGTGTCAGCATTGACTGGCATTCCGGTGCGTGCAGATGTTGCCATGACCGGCGAAATCACCTTGCGTGGTCAGGTGCTGGCGATCGGTGGATTGAAGGAAAAACTGCTGGCTGCTCACCGTGGTGGAATCAAGACGGTGATCATTCCTGAAGAGAACGTACGCGATCTGAAGGAAATTCCTGACAATATCAAGCAAGATCTACAGATTAAACCAGTTAAATGGATTGACGAGGTCCTGCAAATTGCGCTGCAATACGCGCCGGAGCCCTTGCCGGATGTGGTTCCGGAGATCGTTGCAAAGGATGAAAAACGCGAGTCTGACTCTAAGGAAAGAATTAGCACGCATTAGTACGCATTTGCCTGGGGGGCTTGTTGACAGTTTTTTAGAGCCCTTGTTATAAAGCGGCTCTTAAGTGTCTGTAGGCCATTCAGCACTCGTTTTTTTGCTTTCACCAAAAAACTTAGAATCAAACTCAAATAGATATAAGGGGACTTAGAGTGAACAAGTCGGAACTGATTGATGCTATCGCTGCATCCGCTGATATCCCGAAAGCTGCTGCTGGCCGTGCGCTGGACGCTGTAATCGAATCCGTCACTGGCGCTCTCAAGGCTGGCGACTCTGTTGTTCTGGTTGGTTTCGGTACCTTCTCCGTGACCGATCGTCCAGCTCGCATCGGTCGTAACCCACAGACCGGTAAGACGCTGGAAATCGCCGCCGCCAAAAAACCAGGTTTCAAAGCTGGTAAAGCACTGAAAGAAGCTGTCAACTAAGTTCGATTCAGGTTTTTGCCTATCCGGGTCGGGGTCATTCCTGACTTGGCAGCGGAGCGGTAGTTCAGTCGGTTAGAATACCGGCCTGTCACGCCGGGGGTCGCGGGTTCGAGTCCCGTCCGCTCCGCCAGTTACGAGAAGGCGCATCCTCGGATGCGCCTTTCTTCTATCCGGATTCTACCCACGCTCCACGGTTGCCTAATTTTGAAGTTCAACCGTTTCTGGGGGACGCATGCTGCAGAATATCAGGGACAATTCACAAGGCTGGATTGCCAAGACCATTATCGGGATCATCGTTGTACTGATGGCTTTCACCGGTATCGAGGCCATTTTCCAGGCGACGACCAACAGCCAGGATGCGGCCAAGGTCAATGGTGAAGAAATCAGTCAAAACGAGCTGAACCAAGCGGTTGATATGCAACGCCGTCAGCTCATGCAACAGCTTGGCAAGGATTTCGATGCTTCCTTGCTCGACGAAAAAATGCTGCGCGAATCGGCCCTCAAAGGCCTGATCGATCGCAAACTGCTGCTGCAAGGCGCAGAAAAATCGAAATTCGCTTTCTCCGAAGCGGCTTTGGATCAGGTGATCCTGCAAACGCCTGAATTCCAGGTGGATGGCAAGTTCAACGCCGAGCGCTTCGATCAGGTGATCCGTCAACTCGGCTATAGCCGTCTGCAATTCCGCCAGATGCTGGCTCAGGAAATGCTGATCGGTCAGCTACGCGCTGGCTTGGCTGGCAGCGGCTTTGTCACCGATGCACAGGTTCTGGCCTTCGCCCGTCTGGAAAAACAGACCCGCGATTTCGCCACCTTGAACGTCAAGGCAGATCCTGCGGCGGTGAAACTGACTGACGACGAAGTCAAAGCCTACTACGACGAACACGCCAAGGAATTCATGACGCCGGATCAGGTGGTCATCGATTACCTCGAATTGAAGAAGGCGTCCTTCTTTGATCAGGTCAGCGTCAAGGACGAAGACCTGCAAGCGGCGTATCAGAAAGAAACCGCGAACCTGTCCGAGCAACGCCGGGCTGCGCATATTCTGATCGAAGTGAACGATAAGGTGACCGAGGCGCAAGCCAAGGCCAAAATCGAAGAAGTGCAGGCGCGTCTGACCAAAGGCGAGAAATTCGAGGCCCTGGCCAAGGAATTCTCCCAGGATCCGGGCTCGGCGAACAACGGCGGTGACCTTGGGTTTGCAGGTCCAGGCGTCTACGATCCAGCGTTTGAAAAAGCCCTGTATTCGTTGGCCAAGGATCAGGTTTCGGAGCCGGTTCGCACCGACTTCGGTTTTCACCTGATCAAGCTGCTGGGTGTTGAAGCCCCTGAAGTGCCGACGTTTGCCAGCCTGAAAGACAAGCTGACCCGCGAGCTGAAAACCCAGCAGGTCGAGCAGCGTTTCGTCGAGGCGACCAAGCAATTGGAAGACTCCTCGTTCGAGTCCTCTGATCTGGCCCAGCCGGCACAAGACCTGAAACTGACCGTCCACACGTCCGCGCCATTCGGCCGGGAAGGTGGCGAAGGTGTTGCGGCCAACCGTGCCGTGGTGGCCGCTGCGTTCAGTCCTGAAGTGCTGGAGGAGGGTGCCAACAGCACCGCCATCGAGCTGGACCCGGAAACCGTGATCGTGCTGCGCGCCAAGGAGCACCGCAAGCCTGAGCAACTGCCGCTGGAAAGCGTGGCTGCCAGCATCCGTGCGCAGCTGACCAAGGAGCATGCCAGTGCTGCCGCCAAGACCAAGGCTGATCAACTGATTGCCAGCCTGCGCGATGGCAAGACGGTACTGGACAAGGCGATCGATGGCCAGAACTGGAAAGTCACTGCAGCCGCGACTCGCGCTCAGGAAGGGATCGACCCAACCGTGCTGCAAGCGCTGTTCCGCATGCCCAAGCCAGTCTCCAAAGACAAGCCGACCTTCAGTAGCGTGACCCTGGCCGATGGTAGTCTGGTGATCGTGCGTCTGAACAGCGTGAACGAAGCCGCGGCGCCGACCGAAGAAGAGAAGGTTCAATACCGTCGCTTCCTCGCCTCGCGCATTGGTCAGCAAGACTTCGCGGCCTACCGCAAGCTGTTGGAAAGTGAGGCTGAGATCAAGCGTTTCTGATGCTTGACTGAGCTTTGCGCGACACAAGGACCCCGGCCGAAAGGCCGGGGTTTTTTATGGGTGAAACAAAAGCGGGATGTGCTACCCGTCGCCTGCTTATTTACCGCGCGACTTTTTCCTGTCAATGGCAGTCAGTAGACTTGTAACTGTTTCAAGACACTAAACGGTGCGACGCTAAGCATCGATCTGTTGCACAATACGCCCCGAACCGTTTTCCTCAGGATGTTCAATGTTTAGATCAATTCCCATGCGTGTTGTCGGGCTGGCCGTGGTGCTGGCCGCCGCTGCCGGTTGTTCCTCGAAGAAAGCCGCCATCTACGAGCATGAGAACTTCGACGACTCCGGAACGTTCTCGCGCAATTACCCGGTGACCGATAAGCAGTCCTGTGAGGCCGCCCGTCGGGCTTTGCTCAGCCAGGGTTACATCATCACCAGCGCCGATCCGAAGCTGGTCAGTGGTCACAAGAGCTTCCAGCAGACTGGCGAGACCCACATGGAGATCAGCTTCAGCGTGGTTTGTGCCGATGATGGCAGCGAAGGGCACCATGCGACTGTGTTCGCCAACGCCCTGCAGGACCGTTATGCGCTGAAGAAGACCAACAACTCCGCCAGCCTCGGTGTCGGTGTGTTGGGCTCGGTCTCGATGCCGATCGGCTCGTCCGACGACTCGATGGTCAAGGTCGCCAGTGAAACCGTATCCTCGGCCAAGTTCTACGAACGTTTCTTTGCCTTGGTCGAGTTGTTCCTGCCACCGGAAGCGAAGAAGGCCGCGCATATTACCGAGAAGCCGAAGACTGATCTGGGTGTGCCTGAAGTCAAGGCTGCGCCGGCTCAGTTGGCGCCGATCCCGGCGGCAGAACCTGCGCCTGCCCCAGCGCCGGCAGTTGAGCCTGCACCAGCCACTTCGGAGCCTGTCGCACCACCTGCTGACAGCGCGCCGATTACCCCGGCGCAGAGCAGCGAGCCGAGTTCGTCCACCGAAACAGTGGCTCCACCGGCGGATTCAAGCACTATGCCGGCACCGACCGAGCCAATTTCGGCCATGCCTGTCTCCGGCCAGTAATTGACCGATGTTATGGGATCGGGTCAAACGACTTCGATTCCGTAACACCTTCCAAGATTGATCCACATCAAGTCGAGCCGTATTCCTACAGCTCGTATCGAAAAAATCCTGTGATAAATTCCTGACCACCTGCTACGTTTTATTTAGTAGCGACGTAGTGTCGTACCAGCGTCATTTTTCTTTCATACGGGCACTTTATGCTCAGGGCGCTGGTCATTTATTCAGGCAATTTTTTCAACAAGCGATGGGGGTTTTAATAATGGACGATTATCAAGAAGAACTGCTCGAGTATCAGGCGTTTGAACTGGACCCGCTGGAACCGGCCGAAGACGCTACCGAGTTGTAAACCGGTTTACGACTGCTGCGCAGCCGAACGGGGGCAAGCCCCCTCGCCACAAAAGATCTCCTACGCGGATTGGCGATGACTGCGGCGAAACTCGCCAGGGGTCTGGCCGTTCCAGCGTTTGAAGGCCCGTTGAAAGGCTTCGGCTGAGGCAAACCCCAGCAGGTAGGCGATTTCCCCGAACGCCAGTTCGGTGTCGCGGATGTAGGTCATGGCGAGGTCGCGACGTGTGTCGTTGAGAATTGCACGAAATTGCGTGCCTTCCTCGGCGAGTTTGCGACGCAAGGTCCAGGTTGGCAGCTTCAGGCGTGCCGCCACTTCCTCCAGGTCGGGTTCCCGGCCACCATTGAGCAACGGCCCCAGTAACTGAGTGATACGTTCACGCAGGCTACGGGTGCGTGTCAGTTGCTCCAGTTCCCGCTCACACAGTTGCAACAGGTGCCGCCAAGTGCTCGGGCAGTGCTGCGGGTTGCGCTGGGAGAGGCTGTCCAGGCTCAGGCGCAGTTGATTCTGTTCGGCGCCAAACTGAATCGGACAATCCCCCAGTACGGCGTAGGCCTCGCGGTAATCCGGCGCCTGGAATTCGATCTCGATCCGTTCGGCGCGTAGCGGGGCAGGGCTTACGCTGGACAATTGCTGCAACCAGCCGGCGATGATCGAATCCACCACGAAGCGGTTGTAGGCGTTGTAGGGGCTGATGGAATAGAACCGCAACCAAGCGCCTTGGGCGTCTTCATGAAAGCTCGACTGGCCGCGATAGTTGGAGCCGTACAGCGCTTCGAAGCGAATCAGGCAGCGCGCCGCTTCGCGCACGGTGGGGGCTTGGGCGGCGGTGACGCCGGCCAGGCCGGCCTGGCTCAGGCGACTGAGCTGGCCCATACGCAAGCCCAGTGCCGGATCGTCGGTCAGTTGAATGGCGCTGTGACCCAGGCGCATGTAGCGCGGGATCGAGAGACGGGCGCCGGCCTCGGCCAATCGCGCGGCGTCGAGACCGTACTGTTCGAGCAACGGTTGTGGGTCCAGGCCATGGCTGCGCACGGCGTCGGCCAGGCTATGGACGAAGCCCACCGACAAATCCCCGAGGCGCATCGGTTGCGGTTTCATCGCTTACAGCCAGAGGTTCAGCAAACGTGCGCCCCGGGCATCGCCACCGGCAAAATGCTGCCCGTTGCTGCTGAGGAAGCTTTGACCGGCGCTGCCCTTGTCCCAGAACTGACCGCGCAGGAACACGCTCATGCCGGCGATGGCCTGGCTGCCGGACGGTTGGGCGATCAGCGTCAGCCGATGCCAGGCCTGACCTTCACTGAGTTCGCCAGCCTTGAGGCTCACAGAATTCGGTGTGGACTGGCCTTTATAACCGCGCCACGGTTGATCCCAGGACCCGCGCCCGACGACGAACGCCGGGACCGCCACCAGTTGCGCGCCTTGATCGTCGAGTTTGCGATAGTTGTCGGGGTACCAGCTGTCGCTGCCGATCAGCACGCCCAGGCGTCCGGCCGGTGTATCGACGACGTTGATCGTGTGTTCGGAATTGGCTTCGACGGTGTCGCGTCCAGCGAAAGTCGGGTGCATTTGCCGCTGCGGCTGGCCGATCGGCAAACCGTCGCGACCGAACACTACGCTGCTGTTGTACAGCGCACCGCGGCCAATCTTCAGGATGCCGTCGCTGACGCTCGGTTCGGGCAACACGATGGAACCCGCCACCAGCGTGATGCGGAATTCTTTCGCCAGGCCGCCGAACAGCGCCTGGTAATCCCTGGCCATTTTTTTGGCCTTCATCCGCAAGTGCGCGTCGTCGAGGCGGCTGCCGCCCTCGGCGCTGATCAGGGCGCGGATGAACTGCAACGGGTTGCTCACCGCCAGCCAGTTCATGGCCTCCTTGAGCGTAGTGGCCTGGTACAACTCGTCTTTTTCGCCGCTGATCATCAGCCAGGTACCGACGTGTTCGGGCAGTACGACGATGGTCTTTTCATTCAGCAGGCCTTGATCCTGAGCCTTCTGCAAGTAGGCCGCGAGCTTGCGGTGCAGGCGTTCGGGGCTTTGGTAGTCGGTGGGGAACAGCTCCGGCTGGATACCCAGCAGATTGCCGCGATCGGCGGGAGTGCCCTGATCGACCGCGAGACTGATGCGCAGGTCCGACAGGTAATGACCCACCGGACGGTTCGCGGCCCACATTGCGTAGGTCGTGAGGGCGGCGATCAACGCCATGGAGAGGGTCAGGTACAAAAGTTTGCGCATGGGGAAACAGTCAACGGCCGTGTGCAGGGTCATGGCATTGCACTTAAAATTGAATCAAGAGTACCGTAATACAAGGAGTTAGAGGAGACATTGCTTCAGGGGCGAGATTTTTTTTTCGTTAAAATTGGAGTTTTAGCCGCGTACGTCACTGAAGTAAGAACTTGGCTCTGTACAAAAAGTGCCTGTGCGAGGCTTATCCCTACTGGACGCAGAAGGCCGGGGCGTGCCATTTCGAAGTGTCGATCTCGAGCTCAAGCTCGCGGCGATGGCATCCGCGAGTACGAGCGGAGCTCTTATTACTGCTGTCGCTGGAAATCTGAGTATGACAGCTGGGTAGGCATGCTGGCCGGGCTCAACAGGTGGCCGGGGCACAAACTAGTGGCGTGGAACTCGGCCCTCATCTACGACATGATCTTTACCCAGCCAATGATCTGCGAGTTTCTCAACCTCACGATGCCGAGCGTCTTTATGATTAGTGATGCCGACATTAGCGCCATCGGCAGTGACATTGCATCACCTGAGATCAAGGCGAAGATCGGCGATTACCATGTCGTAGACAAGCAGCCAGCCAGCTGATCACGGGGCGAGTTTGATCGAGATTGCAGGCGAAGGTTATGCATTGCAGATAGAAGATCCCGCACGCTTTAACAAGGTGTTGGTTGGAGAGCTGAACCGTAGTTAAGACAATGGCTGGCGAAATAAAAGCAAAACCCCGGAGGTTGGCCCTTCCGGCGTTTATTTTCTCCCTGCTCGCTGCTGGGAAGAGGACATCACTAAGTGTTATCGGAGCAGTGCTTCTCAATCATGTCGATGCGCGAAACTTCACTAGAGCTGCAGGTCGGCGTCTCGACCAGGGCTGCGTTAGTGTTGTGCAAGGCGGGCCATAAACCACCATCGATGGTGATGTAGATGCAGTCAGGATTGCTGCCTTTGCCGTACGGGATTTCATTCAATGCAACTGAGATTTAGGCCTGCTGAGGGCTTGGCGTTGATATTCGTTAACATCTGCAAACAATGCCTCCGATTCCAGACGTAGCCTCTTCACTTCCTCTGCAGACTGCGTTTCTTGCGCATCGTGGTAGGGGCGAAAGTCTGCATCGCTAGCGCCATCAATAGCTCGCCTGCAGTGATCTTGTCGACCATGCTCTGGTCTTCGCTGCTTTCTCTATCCCTGCTCATGTAATCCCCCGGTTTTTCAGCGTAAGCGGCAGGCCAAGGCACCTAGTTGTCGTACTTCGTCAGGTCAAGTGTGTGAGCTTTCATAATCAATAGTTAACCCACTGCGTTAACTATTTAGCTTTCGTAAGATCCAAACATTTAACGGATCCCAGAATTGTAGCTTCGGTAAAGTCTGACAGGTCGTTCGCGTATGTAGTTAGCGATCGCATCATCTGCCTCTTGTCTTTCGAATACGGCTACGCCACTAATATTGTCTGGGTGGTCGGCGGCCAATGGCTGAAGTTTCCCAAGCTCCAGTAGTTCTGAAATGACGGTTGTCGATATGTGCTTCGTGGAAGAAAGCTGAGTCAGTGTGGTGTACTTCTTAAAGTGTCTGTCGATAATTTTGGCACCATCGACAGTAATGTAAGTGTTGTGCAACGGTACGCTTGGGACAAACCCTGTCTTGAGGAATTGCGTGTGAATCAAATGGGTGTCGCATCCAGTTGCTGCCTTAACTTCCTGAACAGAGACATATCCTGTACGCCAAGCAATTGCCTCCCGTAAGCTTTTGGTGGTGCAATATGGCCTGCCTGTGCTATGTCGTATTTGCTTCGGCGCTACAAATACAACCTTCAGTATTCCGAGGTTACGAAGGGCTTTTACGTCCTTGATATCAACGTTTAGTTGTCTCGCAGCCTCCCCAAAAGTCACGTGGTCGCCAAAATCTCCCGTTGCCTTGATGATTGAAGCCGCCTGCCTATCCAAAAGGCTGCGCAACTCTTCCGAAAGGTGCTTGCGCTGATATACCAACAAACCGTGGGCATAGAGTGTGGTACGTACAACAATGGGTACTAGGCCGTATAGCAATTTACGTAATTTGTTGTTTGTTAATCCGCTTCTTCTCGCAATTTCCTCTCTCAAAACGTACTTGTCATTAAAGGCTTTGATTGATTCTAATGAAGTAGCGAGCCCGATGGGGGTGTTGAACTTGAAGCCTTTCAGTAGCCCGGTACTAATAAGGCGTCGAATGGTTTGGGGTGTGGTCTGAAGGATCTCCGCGGCGTTCTGGTGGCTCATTAACTCAAATTCGAGTTGTGGTACGGGCGGCTCATCCATCGATTCCCACTGGATATGCGGGAATGTATATAAAGATCTGCAGAGGTCAGGGCATTGGTAGGCCCGTTGCCTCACGGTTGGATCCTGATGCGGAGAGCGAATGCAATGGTGATCACTGCGCATCAACGCGGCACGTTCCTGCGAGGTGAAAATGAAGTTGAGTTCGCGGGCGCTGAATCTCAACTCTCCGCAGCGGCAATCTGCGGCATGGCTGTAGGGTTTGGATTGGCAGGCATTGTAGAAGTACTCTTGAGCGAACCTGCTCAGCGTGGGGTCCGGACTCAAGAGAAAAGGCGCCAAAAGCGCCCGCCGGTGCAGGCTCGGGAGTTGTCCCTGCAACTTTTCCATTTCAAGAAAAAAAGTTGGCTTATTACCGGTCGCAATATTGACGCAGCTCGCGATCAGTTGTGAACAAGATTCGGGGGCGCGACCGAAACGCACAGCTTGAATACTCGCCAACAACAATTGGAAAAATCCCTGGTTTCTTTCATCCAAAGCGCGGCTGAGTAACTCGCTCGTGCGTTTGTTGGACAAATTCAGAGGAGCCTGCCGTAGGTCAAATGTGCAAGGACAGTGATAGTCGTGTAACCGAAGCCAGTCGATTGGTTCCCTGCATTGGGGGCAGTGCTCGAGATACTGTTCGCCGTGTACCGGACAAGTGTCAGAAAAGCGGAAGACATGCAGTCGGTCCAGGAACCCATCACGGACGCAACCGGGACACAGTGCCAAGCGGTCCCTCAGCACTGCCTGGGGAAAGGCGACGCCGGCAATTTCGACATGGGTGCTCATACCGTACAGAACGGGTTGGTGGAAGCTGTTGAGAAGGGCGGCCCTCTCATCTGGTTCGAGTAAAGAGTGACTGCTGAGCAAGTTGCAGACGGAGGAGTCTTTACGTTGGGGATTGATGAAATTGCGCAGATTAAGATGTGTCCAAGCAGAGAAAATGCGCAGCGTCTGAAATCCGTTGCCGGTTCCGCAGCGAAATAGCAGAGAAATGACGCTTTCCCGAGGTTTGGGTAGAGGGTAAAAGATGAGCTTGCTCATTGTGTTCTCTCCTGCCGCTTCACGGCGCCGGCGAGGCTTTTTTTTAAGGCGCTGGTGGACATCTCGAAGGGATTCAAGGTGGTCAGCTTCGACGTTTTCACCTGCTTGGCAGCGATGACGAAGTCCGAAAGCAACAATTGACCGTCAGCGCGCTGCAGTGAATTTGCCAACGCCGCACACAATGTGTTGGCCAAGGCTCTAAAATTCCCCTCCGTCAGCACGTAGAACGCAAGAACCATCTTGTCATCGGTCAATGCGGGTATATCGTTGAAGCCCATCGTGGTAGTGAGCTCAGTGGCATAGGCACGAAGCACGCGGCTGTACTCATTCCAGCCTTCCGGGGTAGACAATGAGAACGGTCGTAGGCGTGCACGGTAGGGAAAGCGATCCGATAAAGCAGTGCACTGGCTGATGATCACCTCACATTCGGGCTCTCCGACCAGCAGGACTGCATGCTTGAATACATCGGTCAGGATCTTTACGAAATCCGCTGCGTTCTTGATGGCAGTCTCCGTGCCGCTTCGGAACAGGTGCGGCCACTCATCAAGCACGAGAAGTTCGGTTTGGCAACTTTCCAGCACTTTAAAGAGCTGATATTCCAAGGCTTCTTGGGATTGCCGCGGGGGGAACTCACCGAATTCCCTCAACAACCGGGCCGTGAGGGCTTTGACCGTTGCGTCCCGAGGCACGCGGCAGTAAATGACCGGCTTTATTTCGTGGATACCGTCCTCTCGCTTGATGCTGCTGGCAACCGGGAACTCTGACATGAGGTGGCTACATAGGCGAGTTTTACCCGTGCCTGAAAGACCCAGTAATATTCCCCCACTGTCCGCTCCCAGGATGCGCGTGGCCTCGATCGAACGGTGGAGTGTGTCCAACGCCTCGTTGTACACCGAATGGATCACCGTGAAGCCCTTGAACCGCCTGAGCTTCATCTCATTAGTCGGAGTCATCATCGTCCCCTGATCTGAGTGAATAGGTCGAGAAGTCGCTGCTGTCTAATGATTCCGGCCCGCGCAGCACTGAGCTCTCTTCCTGCGGTATGCGTGAGGGATGGGCCTTGGAATGTTTGGCAGCGACTTTACCCTTGTGTGCATGTTTGCAGGCTTCGATGTAGTCGTTGAGCGCGTACAGTTTGATGCATGCAATGTCCCCGTCGAACCGACGCTTTTCTGCCTTGAGTTGCTCCACCACGAGTTCATGCTCGCTGAGGGACAGGCCATTCTGGTAGTCAGGCCGGGTTGCGATGGCCGGGTGCCAATCCTGCGGCGTATCTGGGTGCGCGACCCAAACGGTCCCCAGGTCACAGGGGTTGAAATAAACAAGGGCTTGCTGCTTGGGTGCGAGCCGTTGGCGAACTTCGGGCAGTCCAGGGCCGAACCAGGTCAAATGCGACGTCTTCACACGGCCGCCGTCGATCCTCAGCCGCCAGACGCTCAGGCATCGCTGGTTTAACTCCTCTTCGCTGTACCGCTCGGCCGGCGGGGCGAGGGCGCTAAGCTGCGCCTTTTTCTCCGCAGGGCTGGTGTGCAGTTCGTCTTGCCAAGTGGCATGGTAAATGTCCAGCCACTGGGCAAAGGCGTTGCGAAACTGCTCCAAGGTCAGGCAGGCGCGCAATTTCGATGGGTAGTCACCGCGCTCGCGTGGTGAGCTTTTGGTGGTGCCCGGGAGGGTGTGACAAAAGCCCGTGTTCACCGTGCCGAAAAAACGCTCCATCATGGCTTTGGCGTCGGGATCACCGACGGGCACGTAATCGGGGTCGATGCCCAACGACTCGAACGTAGTAATGGCCCAGGTGTTAAAAACTTCCGAACCACGATCCGTGCCGATTCCGGCCATTTTGCCGTTTTTGATGATGGCACGGATGGTGGCGCGCATCATCTTCTCCGCGCAGGGTGCTCCGAAGGCAATATCCCAGCCTGAACACTCCCGATCGGCGGGGACAAGATGCGCGGACAAAATGGGGCGACCGGCCGGGTCACCGGCGGAGTCCACCAGTATCACGTCCATCTCCTGGCTGTCGAACAGGGTGCAGGCATAGGGATCATCGTCAACGTACAGGTGGCCGCTGAACTTGTTCAGCCGTTTGGCGGCCTTGGCCCCTTCACGCTCTTGCGCGACATAGTAGCGGTCCATGCACAACACCCGGCGCCGGAACGTAGCGTATGACGGCATGTTGATGGGCGTCGCATCATAGTGATGGCGCTCTTGGTTTTCCTTGGCAATGTGCCCTCTCAGCAGTTTGTACGCATGCATAAGCGACGGCCGCTCACGCCGGAGGTACACCGTCTTGATGTAATGCCGAATGAGTTCCTCGGTGGTTTCGGCTATCCGTTTTCGGCGCGCGCGCAACGGTTTCCTAAGCAGCGCTAGCGGGTTATGGTTGCTGCGCAGGTAGCGTTGTTTCCACTGCCATAAGGTGGTGACGCCAGGTGGGTGGTCATCGCCAATTTTCGCCGCGACTTGGCGAATCATGGCCTTCGCTGCGATGCGCGGTAGTCTGCCACCCAGTTGCTGCAAGTTCGCCTGGACGTAGGCCAGGCGGTGCTGAAACTTGCTTCGCTGGGCACCGCTCAGGGACGCCAACTGCGCCGCCGGACTGGTGTCGATAGCCGCGCGTTGATGCAGTACCAACTGGCCGCGTTGTTCCAAGATGGCGAACAAGTTGTGATCGAGAAAGCGCCGGTACTTGTGAATCAACGAGCACATGGCGATGCATCCATCGTTAATGCTGATGATCTCGTAGACCTGGCCGTCGAGTTTGTATTGCGCGCCGACTTTAGGTTCGCTGATGTGCATGGCCGCCTCCCATAATGGGCGTGTTGATGGTCAAGCGTTGGTTCAGATCAAAACTCAGCTGCCGATCAAACAACGCCTTGTAGAACGCCCGTTCGCGTACCTCGGAGGGGTGGGCGAGCAGCTCCCGCAGGGTCACCGGGTAGGACAGGGTCGGTAACAGCCGCAGGCAGCCGCCATACTCATCGGCGCTCACGTTGAAGGAGTGGAAATACAAAAATTTCAGATTTCTCAAGCGCGACGGCGGGCGGATGCTGGCGAGGTCGGCCCGTGCCAGGTAGCTGTTGGTTTCGCTCAGCAGCTGCTGGGCGGCGCGCAGCTTAGCCTTCCACAGCGTGGACACTTGCGAGAAGTCGACTTTGACCTCGGTGTAGTAATGCTCCTCCAAGGTCTCCACCAGAAAGTCGGGATGGTAGCGATGCAACCGCCCATCAATACGCAACTCCAGCTCTCCGGGTTGGCTGCAATATCGGACGACCGCCGGGTCGTACTCCAGATGGATACAGTAGTCAGCCTCAAGCGTACTGTGGCACACGACTTGTCCATGGATTTTGCGAGAAGGGAAGAACAACAGGTGCTTGCCGAAGGCGGCATTGACGGCTGGCCTGTGCAGCGCTGTTTGGTGGTCCATCGCGTACCTCCATCGGGAGTGGCTGCCCTCGCGTCTCGTACAACCGCACACGGCAGGTCCCGGCTAATGGGGTGTTGCGTCCCGACGTCGCGGGCCATGGCGTGTTTCCATGACAGAAGACCTATCTAAGGCCTACTCATGCTCTCGGCGCGGTCTCCGATACCTAATTGCGGTGGATCAGCCTCCGATGCCCTTTGAAATATCGAGTCAAGGGCTAAGACGTTGGCCTGCGCAGGCGATAAGCCGCTTACCAGTCGCCAGTCGGTGATGGTTTCGTTAAGTACGTCCAAGACAGTCGATAAGCAAACGGGGGGCACATCGGTTCCCGTAAGGCCTACCGCTAGAAAGCGGGATTCGATGACAAGGATTTTGGAGGAGTCAGAGTGAAATTCCGAACGCATGATGACGATCTCCACACGGTGCCCCGTTGGCAAGCCTCTTTGACGTGATGCCTGTTGGTCTGCACCGAGAGCTCACGCGTGCAGTTCAATGACGTCGGCACCAGGAGGCTTGGATAAGCGGTGCTCTATAGGCCTGTTGTGCCAGCGGGGTCAGCCTTTCTGATGTGGCTGAAGTGACCTTCAACCATTCCTTCGAGTCTTAGAACTCATCGTTATACATTGCAGTAATGTAGTTATTAGCTAATAAGGTCAGTGGTAAGTCCGATATATATTGAGCTTTTTTTTCGAATGATTGGGTTTGGCTAGGAGGTCATAAACTATTCTTAAGATGGCTCTAGAATCGCACTTCGCGCGAACAAAAGTTTGCGCATGCTTGCAGCAAACGTCCGGGTGTGTGGGGTCTCGGGAGTTTTAGGCCACTAAATGAAGCGGGTCTTAACTCGTCCAGTGGAATGTCGGAGGGTGTGACATGAGCCATCCGTTTCGTCGTGAGATCCAGAAACTCAGGGCTTTAGTCTTTGGCTATACTCTTTTTTTCATTGCTGGATATGAGTTGAACCGCGACTTTGCCATGTGGTGTGATCGTTGGTGGCGAGCACGACACCCCCACTCATCGGCCCGGTCCAAACCCAACACCAAATGGTTTGATCTATTGGAAGGAGCCTGGCCGCGCGACCCATGGCGCCGTGAACTGAAGGAAGACTTTCCCGCATTGAGGGGCGTTGAGGACAATCCGCTATGGACAGTACTCGCCTGGGAGGACATCCCATCCGATGCGGCAGACCTGTTCATTCAACGCGTACATATGAATGGCGCGCCGCTACATCCTTTCACCGAAAAGGGGATGGAGGCGTTGTGCGGATGTCCTGATTGGACACGGCTGGCTTATCTGGTTGCGCTGCTGCGCACGCGCGATCTGCGATACCTAACCCACAGGTTATGGCTGCGCAAGAACTTTTCCTGTTATGTAAAACTCGTGTGTCTGACGACGCCGTGCTGTGCCTGTAGCTCTGAACTCTATAGACGGTTGCATGAGCTCTATCTTCTCGGCCAGCTTGGTGAAGTGGACCACTGGCCGATGAACCTGCAAGCCTTCAACAAAGCATTGAGACGACACGAACTGTTGTGGGGCAGTCTGGAAAGAAAAAACTGGTTACACGAATGGGACGCCTTTGGTGTGACGATGCTCTGGCATGTAATGGCAGATCTTCAGTTAATAGCCTCGCGATTTGACCAAGGCCAAAACGACTGTCCGCGAGGGCTGTTGCAGCGTGTGCGCACAACCCTCACAAAACACAGTGAGACGGTAATCAAGCTGATTGACTGACGCCGGTTTCAAATTCGACAGTATTGCGCTCATTGCCAACCGGTTAGGCGACGGCTGACTTGCCCGCCGTTTGACCGTTAGGTGGAAGGCATCATTTGACGCAGGAGCGTTTGTAAAGCCTCGATCTGACGCGCTTGCTCACGCAACTGCCGGCGATCCTCACGGTGCTGCAGTAAATACGGTCTAACGCGCCCACGTAAGACGGCATGCTCGGCGATCAGCAGCTGTAGTTGCCCATTCACTATATCAAAGGTGCGTTGACAATCTTCTAGGGCATGGATTTGTTGACGTAAGTTTGCCTGCTGCGCTCGGTATTCATTGAGCAACCGTTCCTGCTCACGGTACACAGTGACCAATTCTTCCTGTTTGGCCAGTTGCGCATTTTGCAGGGTTCGCAGTTCCTGGCGTAACTGCTGGACTTGCTCGTCATGTCGACGCAGTTCCTGCCCGCGCAGGGACCGTTGTTCTTGTCGATAGTGCTCGAGTCCCTCCCGAGCATTTTGAAGTTTTTCCTCTAGCGACTCTACCCGGTGGGCCCGTTCTTCGAGTAGCTGTTGCTGGCCTGTTACGAGCTGTCGCAACCGTTGGTGTTCACCCTCACTGTCTTGTAACTGCTCGCGTAATTGTCGTTCGCATTGACGTTGCTCCTCCCGTTCGTGGGTCAGCTGGGTGATAGTGGTTAGTGATTGTTCTAGTCGTTCGCGTAGCTGCGCGCGTTCTTGCGCATACCCGGCCTGCTGGCGACCGACTGCCTCCCGCTCTTCGGCCACAGACGTCTGCGCTTGTTGAATCAGGCGCTCGGCTAGACTGTTAACCAATGACAGGACTTCCTCAGTCACCGGCGGCGACGTGGCGGCGCTGGCGCTATCGTTAAGTTCCTTTAGATAACGTTGGATGGTGCTTTTCGATCCAGTGTTGCCCAGTTCGACGCGTACCAGGTCAATGCTGGGATTTAGCCCACGCGCTAACAGGGCATCACGTGCGGCGTGTACCAGGGCTTTGTTGATACCACCACGGGCCATGTCAGGAGCTCCTGTAGGATTCCCGGTAGTGATGAAGTATGGCGCATACCGGATGACTTGTTTGAGCTCCAAGGGTGATGGGCACCGTTCACTGCAGACCTAGGAACGGCTGGGGCAGGGAGGAGGACAGATGTATGACCACAGTCGCAGAGCGTTACCTGCAAGCGGCGCGCCGCGAAAGTACCACCCGGCGCTACCAGCAGGCTTTGGCGCATTACGAGTCCGGCTGGGGCGGTTTTCTCCCAGCCTCCAGTGACAGCATCGTGCGCTACCTTGCTGAGCATGCTGAGCTGTCGATCAGCACCTTGCGTGGCCACCTCGCGGCCCTGGCGCGTTGGCATCAACTCCACGGATTTGTTGACCCGACCAAAGCCCCGCAGGTGCGTGACGTATTGCGTGGAATCCAAGCCTTGCACCCGCGCGAAGTCCGCCAAGCCAAGCCCTTGCAACTGCGCGAATTGGAACAGTGCGTGGCGGCCTTGGACCAGGAGGGGATGTCGCCCGATCTGCCGGTGCGCCTGCGCGCCGTCCGCGATCGGGCTTTGTTGTTGCTGGGCTTTTGGCGGGCCTTTCGCAGCGACGATCTGTGTCGCCTGCGAATTGAGACCAATCAGTTGGTGGTGGGCGAAGGGCTGAGCCTGTTTCTGTCCAGCAGCAAATCCGACCGGGATTTTCAGGGCCGAACCGTCAGCGTGCCGGCCTTAAAACGCCTATGTCCGGTCCAGGCGTACGAGGATTGGCTGATGCTCAGTCAATTGCAGGCGGGGCCGGTGTTCTGTGGCATTGACCGTTGGGGCCATCTCTCCACTGAGGCTCTACACCCTTACAGTGTGGCGCGGGTGTTGCGCCGGGCCCTGACGCGCGCCGGCGTCGCCGGCGAACGCTACAGCGGTCATTCGCTGCGCCGCGGCTTTGCGACTTGGGCCAGCCGCAATCATTGGAGCCCGAAAGCCTTGATGGAGTACGTAGGCTGGCGCGACGTGCACACGGCCATGCGCTATGTAGAGGCCGATGCGCCCTTCGGCGACTGGCGGCGTCGCGCAGAAGAGTCAAAATGACTGCGTAGAGAGGATTTCGTACTGAGCTACGCCCTACGTTATTACAGCTGTACAACAAAGCCAATTCACCCTTGAAGTGAGCGATTTAACAGGTGTGAGAAACCAAGATTCTCAAACCTCAGCACGGTTTTTTCTCCGCGGGCCTTGATGGACGGTACGCCGAGGCGGAGAGGGGGGATTCACGAAAAGCACGGACCGATCCCAGAGATAGACTCAGTGTGCAGTCTTGGTAGGTGTAGGCTGTAGGTGATTTACCGGGCACAAAACTTCGTCGGAAGTCATCAAGCATAGAGCGGCTGGACCGTGCACCGCGCGTGCAAGGAGGAGAGCATGACGATGCCGAACGAGCGCCCCGCGCACTGATTCAGACTCGAGACTTTCTGATGGGGCTTGCAGAAAAATTCTGCGCTTTCAGATTCGATTCCACGTCAGGCTTAGAGAGGCGTTAGCTCATATTCCATTTGATGGGAAAGCATTTGGAGGAAGTGTTGATGGGTACTTCAACTGCGGCTCGACGTCCGGTAAAAAAGAAAAATGTCTCTCGAGAGGTGGCGATCGCTGCCTTTTGGCGATTCAGTTCCCATCGAGAGTCGCTGACGGATTACGAGAGGCTGCACCAAATAAGAGTAGGGTTTCCCGCTGACCTCATCCAGGTTGTTCGTTTGGCCTTCGACCTTCAAGACCGCCACTTGGAAACGCTGCTCAATGCATCAATTTCGACCCTTGAAAGACGACGGCGAGAGCAAAAGAGCCTTGATCCTGTCGCCTCCGAGCGTTTGGACAGAATTGCTACGCTCAGTCGCTTGGCCGAGGCGATATTTGAGACACAAGTGACAGCCACACAGTGGATGTCGGCGCCGAATAAAGCGCTCGGTGGGACCGCACCGATCATGCTCTGCGAAACAGAGCTAGGAGCTAAACAAGTTCGTCGTATTCTTCAGGCCCTTGAGTGGGGTGGTGCAACCTGATGGAAGGCGTTGGCAATCAGCTAGGGCGAAATGTGCGACCGGTCTTCGGGGATTCATCCTGGGGAATCCGACGGGTCGGTATTGCCATGGTCGACCAACCACTGCAAGTCGAGTGTTGGGAGAAAAACGAAAGTTTCATCGAGACCCGCTTCCGCGGTGTCAGCTAAATGACTGAGCAGGTACTGATTTTCGGCTTTTCCTTTAGGGGGACGCGGGAGCGTGTTTGCCTAACGGTTTCGATTATAGGTGCGACTCGTTGCACCGCACGTGAGGGCTGTATGACGCTACGCTCTAGAACACCATTCACAAGGTGCCTCAGTTATGTTTACAACCTTCAGCTGTAGACAAGCTCGCCGGCGACTCCGACGCCTTTTTGCGCTGGTCGCCCAGGGTCACAGTTTCGTCATAACCAAGAACGGGCGAGCAATTTGTAGGTTGGAGGGCACCGAAGCGATTCAGGTTGATCATGGCACCTCCTGCAAGGCCTCATTGTGATGCCTACTAGACGTGTCTACGCAACTTGGGAGTAAGCGCCCGTCCAGCTCACCTTGCATAGTTTAAGGTGAGTTCCCACTTGCGCCGTAAGCCCAACCTTCCCTAGCCAATCTAGAGGTGTTTAACGTATTCGCTCAGAGCAGATGAGATTGACAGCCGATTTCTGCCTGTCGCCACCATCTCTTTGGGTCGACTTCGACTACTCGTGATACTGAGAAACCAAATGACGACGCGGCTCATCGCGCGCTGGTTGATGCGTCGCATTGTTTCTCCACTTTGCACTTAAATATCAGCTCTAAGGGAAAGGAATCCTTCCTCTAAATGCATAAATCACCCGCAAGGACAACATTTCTTTACTTAATCCTAAAGCTTTACGCGCAGCGTAAGCTGCGCGCTTAGGTACGAAATGCCGCCGCCGAACCACCCGAATGCATCGAAACTCACCAGTATTCCCACAGTGAAGACCGGCAAAAAACGGCCAAGAGCGGACAAACTAGAGGCAAATAGATGGCGTTGACCTGCTACGCTGAATCCTCACAGTAGTGTGGGCTTGCCGTCATCCATGCTCACTTCTTGCTGCGTACTAATAAGCAACACTAAGGGGAATCCTGATGAATTTGCTGACAGCACTCCAGTATGGGGCCCCTGGCCTTTCCGGCGTCATGCTAATACTGGCATTCAGGATGATCCAGACCGAACAACGAAGAACGACACCCCGGCAAGCAATCCTCCGATACACAATAGTATTCATGGCTTTCGCGTTCTCTCTTCTTGCTGCGAACATATTTCTTCAAATCATTGAGCGCCAGAAAGAGACCATTGAGCGCCAGGCGGACGCAGAATGCGCAGGGGTCTTGAATGCGCTGCGTGCAACTATTGCAGGCAAGGAACTGTATGAGTTCGAACAACCGAATCCAGACCACAGCAAACTACAAGCAACTATTATCGCCTTGAAAACTCAATCCGAAAAATCGCTGGAAGCTTGTGGAGTGTTACATTGACAGTGCTTAACCAAGGTTAAATCACTCTCTGGAACCGGGTTTAGCCGGGGCCTAAGTCTAACGTTATATTTATCGAAGGCCACATATGGACAATAAAGAAATGGCAAGAGAAAATCGCTAAGTCAGCACAAGCCTTTGCTGAGGCGATCGATTTCGACAAACTAATTAAAGATGGCCTCCTAATAAGGAAAGGCAAATCATTTTATGCCACTGACTTAAAGGCACTCCCAGAAACTGTATCAAGGCGTATTAAAGAAATTTCGGCGACTAAAGATGGCTTGAGAGTAAGTTTTTATAAAGAATCCAAATCGCTTAAAAAACTCGCAAGTCAGTTAAGTGGTTACCTTGAGTAAAAACATAACAATGCGCTCACTCGGGACTTCCTCGCGCCAGCCATTCATAAATGGTATCAATGTCTGCGAAGGACCGTGTGCGGCCCGGTCGCCAAGGGAACGATGTAGATTTTTGTCGTTTCTGGCCGGGGGTTTCTCCGGGGAAACAAACAGTCCAGGTAAAGGGTTGAATGGCATGGTTTGGCGTACGGTTTGCCCCATTTTTGCCCCATGCACCACTGGCCTCCCAGTGCTAGCCACCATGATGGATTGGGTCTAACAGTCCTCCAACGCCCCAGCCAGACTGGCTAGACCGCTGCAAATTCTTCGCTTGGTAGCAATTTCTAAGCAAGCTGTAATTACTACCTCACATTGGCACAGCCGGTACTATGCTTGTGTTTTTTCTTGAAAGGAGTCGAGGTCATGCCGAGTGATTATTCACTATCGGATGTACTGGAAAGGCTGTACGAAAACCAGCAGGCTCTGCAGGCAGCCATTATGGAGCTGACCCTCCTGGTTGAGGAGCAAGGGGCGCAGGAAGTGGGCGGAAATGTCCGTGGAGCACTGTGGACCATGGGTGAAAACGCCGGCCATATCAAACAAGGCATGGCGCGATTGAAGAAATTGGACATCGGTTAACCGATCGCACACAAAAGGCCAGTCGACAGTCATGTTGAGGTGAATTCGGGGACCAGATCGGTTCACCTCACAGGCAGCTATCGGCCGATTGTGTTGAAAAAGTCGACCCGGCCGAGCTACCCATTTATCGAACGGTGAAAATGCCATTTTTGCACACCGCTACGTCAAATCTGAGCCTTGAACCTTCTGCGCAACGCACGAATTTCAATCTCGAACGCGTACTTTTCTGCCGTAGAAACAGAAGTCGACTTTTTCAACAGAATCGGCCAGAAGCGGTCATTCAGGACGGAGACGCTAAACCTCTACCGAACATAGACACACTGCCGACGACTTCGTACCCTCGGGGCTGGTCTGTCGGCTCTTTTAGCTTGAGCACTCGGCACACAGCAGCATCTTGCCATGGAAGAAAAAATGAAGTTCTACGCAAACAAACTGAATGGAAACTTTCTCAGAAATGTGCTTCCCGACGAAAGTGTTCAAGTTGATTGGGTTCGCGCAGCCATTGCTTACGGGAGTGATGGAACTACTCTCGTGGAAAATTGTGTGGAGCACGGGCGTAGGCTCGACATATGGATGCGATATGACCATACAGTTCCGGTAGATCCTCGTCTCCTTAGACTCTTGCTTCGAAACAGCGGAAAAAACATCTTCTGCATCCTTATTCCGGATGTTCTTCACGCAAAGGTAATTTGGTGGAAGAACTATGGCGTATATATTGGCTCCGCAAACCTCACCGAGCGTGCTTGGGTTACTAATATTGAATTTGGCGTATTTATCCCGGAGCAGGATCTAGAGGCCAATGGAGGTATAGCTGAGATAGAGGGGTTCTTTGAATCCTTGATTTCTTGCGATGCAGCACAGCAGTTGACGGAAGAAATAATCCAGGAACAGGAGAGAATTCTTAGGTTCAGAGAAAAAGACCTGCAAAAAATTGAGCACGGGGCGGAGCGTTTGAGGAGCATTAAGAAGTGGGAGGGCCCCGCCTTTACGAGCTCCGATAAAGCGCTTGATATTCGCAAGGAATCTTTCATTAAGGAATGGCGCAACGGCCTCTCCGTTTTGAGAGATATTGCTGATAGAGCCCCGGACTACCGTCCAAGGTGGCTCAGTCAAGATGTGCCTGCGGCTTGGCAAGCAGACCAGTTTTTGCACGCCTTTTACTACAACAAAGTGGTTGATGGAGTTCGTCATCCATTTGATGAGCACTATCAGAAAAATAGGAAAGATCCAGCCGCAAGCATGCTAGCTGCGCTAAAGTGGTGGTCTGAACTGGACGCGCCTCCGTCCAGTGAAGACGTGAACTGCCACGTCCGAGCCCCTGTCATACGTCGTCATCTAAAAAAGAACAAGGTAAGGTCTCTTTCTCTAGAGGAGTTCTTTGAGGTTCTGCATGCCAACCACTCGACCGTAGACCATGTGCGTCGTATGAGGCTTGAGGAGTTAGGTTTGAGGGGCGTGCAGGACGTTACTGAGGCGCAGCGTGTCAAGGCATTCGCCGAGCTGCTGTTTAGCCAGCAAAATGAAAGGGGTGAAACAGTCTTAGACCTCTTAGCCTTTGTGCTTGATGGCGGTTCTCCAAATGACATTCCGGCAAGACTGTTTGAGGTGGTGCATAGCTCAGCAAGAAGATTCCCTCATTTTGGAAACAATCAAATCGCAGAACTTGCAGGATGGGCTCGCCCCGAGTTGTGCCCGCCACGTAATGGCAGAACCAGTAAGGGGTTAAGGGCGCTAGGCTACGACGTTCACGTGTACTAAAGGTTTCAGTACGCTTCGTATGGTAAAGCCGAACAATTCGGTGCAGGCGCTACGGCCCTAACGGGACGTGCTTGAGCTCAAAACACTAGTGTTCGGTTTGGCCCGACAATAGTCGGATGGTAGGGGCTGCTTCTGGGCAATTTCAGCTTGTTGCGACCGACTGAAACCGGCCAGAAGCGGTCATTCGCTTATAGCCGGCGAAGCCTATACCTTTATCGAAACGAGGGGATTCCAGTTAACGGCGATAGCAGCTCATCTTCGTCCATAAGATGTCTTTCGATGTCAGGTAGGATCAAAACTCCTAGCGTGTAATTGAATCCACTACCCTCGATTACAAAGGCATGTTCTTCAATTTCAAGCTCTGCTGATTCTCGCGAAAGCCAGGCGTTCGCAGGAATGATACAGGACGTTCCAGTCGCTGATCGCACCGCATTGTTCAGTACTGACTGAGCGGGAGGTTCAATGGTTTCGTTCCGAGTGGCGAAGTAAGCACCAGATCGGAATGCCCGCTCGTTTGAGCAGGACCAGTCAAGGAAGCCGTCTTTGGCTGATAGGACGATAACTCTACCCGGTGCTACCTCACGCCATTTTAAGGCGGCTGCGGTGACTGAAACACCGTATCGATCTGCACAGTGGCGAAGCAAGTCCATCGAGAACGGATGCCCATCTACCTGTGCCCGGAAATCGTTGAGCGGCATCAGCAAATACGATGCGAAGGTATCGGCTTCAACCTCAATATCACGTCCATGGGGATCCCAGGAGTGCATGTCTTGATTTGAGCAATTGAAGCGAGATTGGCGTTCGCGATGGAGCATGTAGTGCCCAAACTCGTGGGCAATGGTGAAGCGAATCCGGCCTTCCGACTCAACGTCCTCGTTAACGCCGATCATCCATCCATTGCCCTTCGGACTCTTGGCTAGCATCCCCTCGAACGAGGGTAGCGGAACTGTTTTGATAGCCAGAATTGGCTGATCAGGACAGGTCTGCGACGACCACTCGAGCGCTAATGCTCTCACATCGACCGGAAAACGGTCACCCCCTAACACCTGCTCCAAAACTCGAGATATACGAATCGCTTCGCTCTTAGGGGTAGTGGCCATGCTAAGTCAGCTCCACCAATCGTCGACCATTTTCCGAACAGCCGCATCTGAATGGCGAACCTGTGTGGGCAATAGAGCTAGAGCGCGACCAGCTCGGCGACTTTTGCTGCCACCACCGCCATTGAATCTTCGGCAGTGTCCAAGCCGCTTCGGGAGGCGAGCAAGGGGCTGACATTGCGGAGAGCTTCATACGTGGTGTTGTGCACAATGGGAACGAGTTGGTTACCTGCCAGGAGTGCCGAAAGCTCTTTGTCGGCGACGCTCTCTTTGGGGAGGCGGGTCAGCAGCGCAGGCGCCACCGCCACTCACCAAGCCCTGTTAAACCTGGGCAGGACTCGCGATGGGCGCATGCGGTTGATCACGACCAACTTCGACCGTTTATTCGAAGAGGTGATGTGAGCTCCAACATGCTGCACGCTGACATGTACAAAGCATCGCTTACAGCAGCCGTATGGGTTCCCTTCACAGGGAACGGGAACTGGGCGAACTTACCCCCGTTGAAAGTGATATGGATAACGCGCTGTGACCCCGCGCCGATTCGTTTACCTTTCACCGTTTCCACCGGGAAGGCTGGGTGGTGTCCCTTCAGCGTTGCCATCAGCTTCCTGGCAAAGAATGCATCGCTATGGGTAGTCATGGCCGCCTCTTTTTTTACCGACCTGACCTGAGCTGTCGTCGCACTTCGACATGCGATGAGCTTTGGGCGGTTGCAGGAGTTGAGTGCAACACGGTTATTGGATTGAAGTGGGCGCATCGTGCCGCATAGCCATGGCCTTTTGCATCACCTCACTCATCATTTCGATCGGACATTTGAAATCGAAGCGTTTACGGGGGCGCATATTCAGTTGCAAGGCAATGGCATCCAGTTCTTCCTGGCTGTGTCCCGACAAGTCCGTGCCCTTGGGCAGGTACTGGCGGATCAGGCCATTGATGTTTTCGTTACTGCCGCGCTGCCAGGGGCTGTGCGGGTCGCAGAAGTAAATCGCGATGCCGGTTTTCTGGATGATCTCGGCGTGTCGCGCCATCTCCCGGCCCTGGTCGTAGGTCAGGCGCTTCTTCGACAAGGCCATTAAAGCGAACGGCGAGCCGGATAAGGTCGCGATGGACAAGAGCGGCGCTAAAAAGGCCGCAATCGATGCGATCAACACCGCTCGCAACGTGCTCATTCTGGTGCGCCAGGTTAAATACCTCAACAACATCGTCGAGCAGGACCATCGCGCCATCAAGCGGGTGACCAGGCCGATGCTCAACTTCAAATCGTTCCGGTGCGCCAACTGCGTGCTCGCCGGAATCGAACTGATTCACATGATCCGCAAGGGCCAGTTCGCTATTGATGGCACCGACGCAAGTAAGCCGACAACACGGCCCGGTGCTACGGATGAGCAAATCAACGCGCACCTGCATAACGACGACGGATCGTTAAGAACTCGCAGCGACGTCGCCAGCGCCCTGCACGCCGTCGGATTGGGGGCAGGTGCCAAGCGCATCGCGGCCCAGCTGCAGGCCGCGCGTGGACCGCAATAGTCTGGATGGCCCGCGCTGACGTGAGGGGCACTGTCCTAACCGCTCGACGCCACTCCATAGCCCGTTCCAGCCGGTCCGCTGGCTTCAAACCCCGCCTTTGAAAAACCTGTTCACGGCCAACGGCGGCTGGGCAGGGTTGCTGGAGGTCGGCGGTCTACGCGCCATCGAAGTGGAATCGGTGAGCAAAATGCTGGCCAGCGGCACTTCGATCCTGGGCGTAAAGCACTGCACCTGCGGCAATGGGCACTGCCCGCACGTCAAATACCGGTGCAACACCCGCCACTGCCGGGCCTGCCCGTCGTGCGGCAAAAAGGCCACCGATCAGTGGATTGCCGTCCAACACAACCGCTTGCCCGACTGCGCCTGGTACCACCTGGTGTTTACGCTGCCCGACACGCTGTGGCCGCTGTTCTTTCACAACCGTGCTCTGCTCGATGCGCTGTGCCGCCTGGCGGCGGACAACCTGTTGTACGCCGCCAGGCGGCGAGGTTTGCGCATCGGGCTGTTTGGCGCGCTCCACACCTACGGTCGGCGGCTCAACTGGAGTCCCCATGTGCACCTCTCGGCGACCGCCGGTGGCCTGGATGAGCAGGACGTCTGGAAAAACCTGGCGTTTCATGAAAAGGCGATGCGCCGGCGCTGGATGTGGAATGTGCGAAACACCTCTTGGAGCAATGGGCCAGTCGTGTTGCCGCCGGAATTAGCGCACATCACCTGCGAAAGCGACTGGCGACACTGATACTCAACGCCGGCGGCCAGCATTGGCACGTCTATGTGTCGAAGAGGACGGCAAACGGGCGAAAGACGGTGAATTTACCTGGGCCGTTACCTGAAAAAACCGCCGATCTCGGGCAGCCGCCTGGCGCATTACACCTCCAGTGCGACGTTGAGCTTCACCTACCTGGATCACCGCACGCAGACCTACCAGGAGGAGTCGCTGAGCCAGACGGACATGCTGCGCCGGGTGGTGCAGCACATCCCGGAAAAGCACTTTCGGATGATTCGGTATTTTGGTTTTCTGGCTAATCGGGTGTGTGGTCAGCAGTTACCACGGTTTACGAAGCGTTGAAGATGGAGGCGCGCGGCAAAGCGCCAAGAGGGCAGCCTACGGCTGCAAATGGGTCCGTGCCCACTTCACAGCCAGTTGCCTGGCCCGCGTGTTCCCCCGCCCGCCTTCGGAACCCCCTAAGCCCTTGTGACCACCTACTCGGATCCAGGTCGTTTCGTGCGGCCGATTCAATCACTCAGAACAGGCCCAGACCACCATGGATCCCCTCCGATCAGGTAGCCCTTCCAGCACTACACCGCATCAGTCAATTCCGCTCACCCCCAGAAGCGTCGGGCTCTCAGGCTCAGCCTGTCCATCCCGGTAGAATTTCTCTTTCCCGATTGAGCCTCAATGCGGGCCTGGCTTTAGATCAGGTTGTAACCCAGCCCAACCTCGATCATCAACGTGTTGCATCGCTGGTACGCAACGCTCTACAGGACGACTCTTTCGGCTTCAATCTACCAGCGGTATGGAGGCTACCTATCAGGCGTCGGTCAGCCCACCAGTGGGTGGCAATCCTATGAGCATTGCCAATTTAACCAGGGCCGAGTTAACCATCAACACGCGATTAAACGATCAATCCCAATACGACATCGTTAGCGCTAATTTGCGTGACCTTTCGGGAGCTATATCCGTAAACCTGCCCGGCCTCCGCCTGCCTCGGCACACGCGGAAGCGTCCTCTGCCAGCGGGCAACAGCCATCTCCCAGCCAACTGGCCGCGCAATCCTCACGGGGTCAGTTGACCCAGGCCCTGATTACAAAAAGCAGTACTCAGAACTTTTCCGGTGCACCGCTGCCGTCGGGCGCTTCGGTCAGTACCCAGTCCATGGTCTTTTCCCACGACGGCTCGGCCGGCACCTCAACAGGCGTTCCCGGGCCTAGCCGGAACCGGCCCGCTCATGCGGTAAGCAGCGCACCCTACCAGGCGCCCTCCCTGTCCTCTCGGTCGGGGGCAGCGTCCGAAGGCCAGCCGCCAAAACGGCGAGGCGCCACGGATAATCAGATCTCCGCGCACCTGCACAACGACGGGTCGTTGAGAACTCGGAGCGACGTCATCAGCACCCTGCACGCCGTCGGATTGGGGGCAGGTTCCAAGCGCATCGGGGCCCAGCTGCAGGCCGCCGGGGGGGCACGGCGTCTGCGAGGCGCCACGGATGCTCAGATCGACGCGCACCTGCACAACGACGACGGGTCGTTGAGAACTCAAAGGGCCGTCGCCAGCGCCCTGCAGGCCGCCGGATTGGGGGCAGATACATCGCGCATCACGGCCCAGCTGCAGGCCGCCGGGGGGGCACGGCACCTGCGCGGCGCCACGGATGAGCAGATCAACGCGCACCTGCATAACGACGACGGATCGTTAAGAACTCGCAGCGACGTCGCCAGCGCCCTGCACGCCGTCGGATTGGGGGCAGGTGCCAAGCGCATCGCGGCCCAGCTGCAGGCCGCGCGTGGACCGCAATAGTCTGGATGGCCCGCTGACGTGAGGGGCACTGTCCTAACCGCTCGACGCCACTCCATAGCCCGTTCCAGCCGGTCCGCTGGCTTCAAACCCCGCCCTTTGAAAAACCTGTTCACGGCCAACGGCGGCTGGGCAGGGTTGCTGGAGGGCAGCGGTCTACGCCATCGAAGCGGAATCGGTGAGCAAAATGCTGGCCAGCGGCACCTCGATCCTGGGCGTAAAGCACTGCACCTGCGGCAGTGGGCACTGCCCGCACGTCAAATACCGGTGCAACACCTGCCACTGCCGGGCCTGTCCTTCGTGCGGCAAAAAAGCCACCGATCAGTGGATGGCCGTCCAACACAACCGCTTGCCCGACTGCGCCTGGTACCACCTGGTGTTTACGCTGCCCGACACGCTGTGGCCGGTGTTCTTTCACAACCGTGCTCTGCTCGATGCGCTGTGCCGCCTGGCGGCGGACAACCTGTTGTATGCCGCCAGGCGGCGAGGTTTGCGCATTGGGCTGTTTGGCGCGCTCCACACCTACGGTCGGCGGCTCAACTGGAGTCCCCATGTGCACCTCTCGGCGACCGCCGGTGGCCTGGATGAGCAGGGCGTCTGGAAAAACCTGGCGTTTCATGAAAAGGCGATGCGCCGGCGTGGATGTGGAATGTGCGCAACTACCTCTTGGAGCAATGGGGCCAGCTCGTGTTGCCGCCGGAATTAGCGCACATCACCTGCGAAAGCGACTGGCGACACTTGATACTCAACGCCGGCGGCCAGCATTGGCACGTCTATGTGTCGAAGAGGACGGCAAACGGGCGAAAGACGGTGAATTTACCTGGGCCGTTACCTGAAAAAACCGCCGATCTCGGGCAGCCGCCTGGCGCATTACACCTCCAGTGCGACGTTGAGCTTCACCTACCTGGATCACCGCACGCAGACCTACCAGGAGGAGTCGCTGAGCCAGACGGACATGCTGCGCCGGGTGGTGCAGCACATCCCGGAAAAGCACTTTCGGATGATTCGGTATTTTGGTTTTCTGGCTAATCGGGTGTGTGGTCAGCAGTTACCACGGGTTTACGAAGCGTTGAAGATGGAGGCGCGCGGCAAAGCGCCCAAGAGGGCAGCCTACGGCTGCAAATGGGTCCGTGCCCACTTCACAGCCATGTTGCCTGGCCCGCGTGTTCCCCCGCCCGCCTTCGGAACCCCCTAAGCCCTTGTGACCACCTACTCGGATCCAGGTCGTTTCGTGCGGCCGATTCAATCACTCAGAACAGGCCCAGACCACCATGGATCCCCTCCGATCAGGTAGCCCTTCCCAGCACTACACCGCATCAGTCAATTCCGCTCACCCCCAGAAGCGTCGGGCTCTCAGGCTCAGCCTGTCCATCCCGGTAGAATTTCTCTTTCCCGATTGAGCCTCAATGCGGGCCTGGCTTTAGATCAGGTTGTAACCCAGCCCAACCTCGATCATCAACGTGTTGCATCGCTGGTACGCAACGCTCTACAGGACGACTCTTTTCGGCTTCAATCTACCAGCGGTATGGAGGCTACCTATCAGGCGTCGGTCAGCCCACCAGTGGGTGGCAATCCTATGAGCATTGCCAATTTAACCAGGGCCGAGTTAACCATCAACACGCGATTAAACGATCAATCCCAATACGACATCGTTAGCGCTAATTTGCGTGACCTTTCGGGAGCTATATCCGTAAACCTGCCCGGCCCTCCGCCTGCCTCGGCACACGCGGAAGCGTCCTCTGCCAGCGGGCAACAGCCATCTCCCAGCCAACTGGCCGCGCAATCCTCACGGGGTCAGTTGACCCAGGCCCTGATTACAAAAAGCAGTACTCAGAACTTTTCCGGTGCACCGCTGCCGTCGGGCGCTTCGGTCAGTACCCAGTCCATGGTCTTTTCCCACGACGGCTCGGCCGGCACCTCAACAGGCGTTCCCGGGCCTAGCCGGAACCGGCCCGCTCATGCGGTAAGCAGCGCACCCTACCAGGCGCCCTCCCTGTCCTCTCGGTCGGGGGCAGCGTCCGAAGGCCAGCCGCCAAAACGGCGAGGCGCCACGGATAATCAGATCTCCGCGCACCTGCACAACGACGACGGGTCGTTGAGAACTCGGAGCGACGTCATCAGCACCCTGCACGCCGTCGGATTGGGGGCAGGTTCCAAGCGCATCGGGGCCCAGCTGCAGGCCGCCGGGGGGGCACGGCGTCTGCGAGGCGCCACGGATGCTCAGATCGACGCGCACCTGCACAACGACGACGGGTCGTTGAGAACTCAAAGGGCCGTCGCCAGCGCCCTGCAGGCCGCCGGATTGGGGGCAGATACATCGCGCATCACGGCCCAGCTGCAGGCCGCCGGGGGGGCACGGCACCTGCGCGGCGCCACGGATGAGCAGATCAACGCGCACCTGCATAACGACGACGGATCGTTAAGAACTCGCAGCGACGTCGCCAGCGCCCTGCACGCCGTCGGATTGGGGGCAAGTAGCGCGCGCATCGATGCCCTGCTGCAGGCCGCGCGTGGACCGCAATAGTCTGGATGGCCCGCTGACGTGAGGGGCACTGTCCTAACCGCTCGACGCCACTCCATAGCCCGTTCCAGCCGGTCCGCTGGCTTCAAACCCCGCCCTTTGAAAAACCTGTTCACGGCCAACGGCGGCTGGGCAGGGTTGCTGGAGGGCAGCGGTCTACGCCATCGAAGCGGAATCGGTGAGCAAAATGCTGGCCAGCGGCACCTCGATCCTGGGCGTAAAGCACTGCACCTGCGGCAGTGGGCACTGCCCGCACGTCAAATACCGGTGCAACACCTGCCACTGCCGGGCCTGTCCTTCGTGCGGCAAAAAAGCCACCGATCAGTGGATGGCCGTCCAACACAACCGCTTGCCCGACTGCGCCTGGTACCACCTGGTGTTTACGCTGCCCGACACGCTGTGGCCGGTGTTCTTTCACAACCGTGCTCTGCTCGATGCGCTGTGCCGCCTGGCGGCGGACAACCTGTTGTATGCCGCCAGGCGGCGAGGTTTGCGCATTGGGCTGTTTGGCGCGCTCCACACCTACGGTCGGCGGCTCAACTGGAGTCCCCATGTGCACCTCTCGGCGACCGCCGGTGGCCTGGATGAGCAGGGCGTCTGGAAAAACCTGGCGTTTCATGAAAAGGCGATGCGCCGGCGCTGGATGTGGAATGTGCGCAACTACCTCTTGGAGCAATGGGGCCAGCTCGTGTTGCCGCCGGAATTAGCGCACATCACCTGCGAAAGCGACTGGCGACACTTGATACTCAACGCCGGCGGCCAGCATTGGCACGTCTATGTGTCGAAGAGGACGGCAAACGGGCGAAAGACGGTGAATTTACCTGGGCCGTTACCTGAAAAAACCGCCGATCTCGGGCAGCCGCCTGGCGCATTACACCTCCAGTGCGACGTTGAGCTTCACCTACCTGGATCACCGCACGCAGACCTACCAGGAGGAGTCGCTGAGCCAGACGGACATGCTGCGCCGGGTGGTGCAGCACATCCCGGAAAAGCACTTTCGGATGATCCGCTATTTTGGTTTTCTGGCTAATCGGGTGTGTGGTCAGCAGTTACCACGGGTTTACGAAGCGTTGAAGATGGAGGCGCGCGGCAAAGCGCCCAAGAGGGCAGCCTACGGCTGCAAATGGGTCCGTGCCCACTTCACAGCCATGTTGCCTGGCCCGCGTGTTCCCCCGCCCGCCTTCGGAACCCCCTAAGCCCTTGTGACCACCTACTCGGATCCAGGTCGTTTCGTGCGGCCGATTCAATCACTCAGAACAGGCCCAGACCACCATGGATCCCCTCCGATCAGGTAGCCCTTCCCAGCACTACACCGCATCAGTCAATTCCGCTCACCCCCCAGAAGCGTCGGGCTCTCAGGCTCAGCCTGTCCATCCCGGTAGAATTTCTCTTTCCCGATTGAGCCTCAATGCGGGCCTGGCTTTAGATCAGGTTGTAACCCAGCCCAACCTCGATCATCAACGTGTTGCATCGCTGGTACGCAACGCTCTACAGGACGACTCTTTTCGGCTTCAATCTACCAGCGGTATGGAGGCTACCTATCAGGCGTCGGTCAGCCCACCAGTGGGTGGCAATCCTATGAGCATTGCCAATTTAACCAGAGCCGAGTTAACCATCAACACGCGATTAAACGATCAATCCCAATACGACATCGTTAGCGCTAATTTGCGTGACCTTTCGGGAGCTATATCCGTAAACCTGCCCGGCCCTCCGCCTGCCTCGGCACACGCGGAAGCGTCCTCTGCCAGCGGGCAACAGCCATCTCCCAGCCAACTGGCCGCGCAATCCTCACGGGGTCAGTTGACCCAGGCCCTGATTACAAAAAGCAGTACTCAGAACTTTTCCGGTGCACCGCTGCCGTCGGGCGCTTCGGTCAGTACCCAGTCCATGGTCTTTTCCCACGACGGCTCGGCCGGCACCTCAACAGGCGTTCCCGGGCCTAGCCGGAACCGGCCCGCTCATGCGGTAAGCAGCGCACCCTACCAGGCGCCCTCCCTGTCCTCTCGGTCGGGGGCAGCGTCCGAAGGCCAGCCGCCAAAACGGCGAGGCGCCACGGATAATCAGATCACCGCGCACCTGCACAACGACGACGGGTCGTTGAGAACTCACAAGGACGTCATCAGCGCCCTGCGCGCCGCCGGATTGGGGGCAGGTGCCAAGCGCATCGGGGCCCGGCTGCAGGCCGCCGGGGGGGGACGGCGTCTGCGAGGCACCACGGGTGAGCAGATCAACGCGCACCTGCGCAACGACGACGGGTCGTTGAGAACTCACAAGGACGTCGCCAGCGCCCTGCGCGCCGCCGGATTGGGGGCAGATACATCGCGCATCACGGCCCAGCTGCAGGCCGCCGGGGGGACACGGCGTCTGCGCGGCACCACGGATGCTCAGATCGACGCGCACCTGCACAACGACGACGGGTCGTTGAGAACTCAAACTGACGTCCTCAGCGCCCTGCACGCCGTCGGATTGGGGGCAAGTAGCACGCGCATCGCGGCCCAGGTGCAGGCCGCCGGGGGGGGACGACACCTGCCCGGCGCCACGGATGAGCAGATCAACGCGCACCTGCACAACGACGACGGGTCGTTGAGAACTCAAAGTGCCGTCGCCAGCGCCCTGCGCGCCGCCGGATTGGGGGCAGGTAACGCGCGCATCACGGCCCGGTTGCAGGCCGCGCGTGGACCGCAATAGTCTGGATGGCCCGCTGACGTGAGGGGCACTGTCCTAACCGCTCGACACCACTCCATAGCCCGTTCCAGCCGGTCCGCTGGCTTCAAACCCCGCCCTTTGAAAAACCTGTTCACGGCCAACGGCGGCTGGGCAGGGTTGCTGGAGGGCAGCGGTCTACGCCATCGAAGCGGAATCGGTGAGCAAAATGCTGGCCAGCGGCACCTCGATCCTGGGCGTGAAGCACTGCACCTGCGGCAATGGGCACTGCCCGCACGTCAAATACCGGTGCAACACCCGCCACTGCCGGGCCTGTCCTTCGTGCGGCAAAAAAGCCACCGATCAGTGGATCGCCGTCCAACACAACCGCTTGCCCGACTGCGCCTGGTACCACCTGGTGTTTACGCTGCCCGACACGCTGTGGCCGGTGTTCTTTCACAACCGTGCTCTGCTCGATGCGCTGTGCCGCCTGGCGGCGGACAACCTGTTGTACGCCGCCAGGCGGCGAGGTTTGCGCATCGGGCTGTTTGGCGCGCTCCACACCTACGGTCGGCGGCTCAACTGGAGTCCCCATGTGCACCTCTCGGCGACCGCCGGTGGCCTGGATGAGCAGGGCGTCTGGAAAAACCTGGCGTTTCATGAAAAGGCGATGCGCCGGCGCTGGATGTGGAATGTGCGCAACTACCTCTTGGAGCAATGGGGCCAGCTCGTGTTGCCGCCGGAATTAGCGCACATCACCTGCGAAAGCGACTGGCGCCGCCTGGTGCTCACTGCGGGCGGCCAACACTGGCATATCTACCGGTCGAAGAAGACGGAAAACGGGCGAAAGACGGTGAATTTACCTGGGCCGTTACCTGAAGAAGCCTCCGATCTCGGGCAGTCGCCTGGCGCATTACACATCGGGCGCGACGCTGAGCTTCACCTACCTGGATCACCGCACGCAGACCTATCAGCAGGAGTCGCTGAGCCACATGCGGCGCCGGGTGCAGCACATCCCGGAAAAGCATTTCCGGATGATCCGCTATTTCGGCTTTCTGGCCAACCGGGTGTGTGGGAAATACCTGCCGCAGGTATACGAAGCCCTGAAGATGGCAAAGCCGGGGCCGACGCCAAAGCTGTATTTCGCACAGATGGCGAAAGCGTTTTTAAATGTCGATCCGTTCAGCTGCGTGCTGTGCGGCGCGCGGATGGTGTACACGGCGGCGATCAGTGGGCTGACAGTGAAGGGGCTGGTTACCCATGCCCACGCGATCGCGCGGATGAGGTATGTGCGGGCTTGATGCGGGAAAGGTGCGTCCGAAATCTGGAAAAGGTAGAGAAAAGTCGCTTTCGGCCCCTTTTTCGACGCGGGCGATGGGTGAAAAAACATTTTTCCCTGACATCGACGCCACGTTGGAAAAGTTTCGATGATGCCTTTTCAGCTCATGACCCTGGTTAGGAATTATTGAATTTCCTATACATGTACGCACATCACGATGGGACACTTGGTGAGCATCATCACGATCATGAGTTTTATGTCCGTTACCACGAAGCAACAATGCGTCGTGATTTCGGGGTCTTAATTGACAGGCTTTTTCAAAAGTACATCGCCGGCATTGCCAAACTGGAGGTCGTGCCATCAGGCGAGCACAGGGCGCATTTGAAGAGGCTAAGTCGTGATCTGGGACGGCTTAGCAGCCGAACCGTCGCTAGAAAGCGAGGCCGACGGGTCATACCGGCGTCACTCAGTAGTTGAGTAACAACAGCCAGAGTAATTAGCAGACCGGGGCACTCATCATGGCGTACAACGGCCCCTCCAGGGCGCCAGGGCAGCACCCGCAGTTGACGAGGACGAGATAGACGATAGCCGCCGCGTACAGCCCGCCCAGTGCGTCGAGATGTTTTGGGGCGGGCTTGTTCATGGCTTCTTTGGTTAGCGCTGGTAAAACATGTCTGTTTGCTTGTCCGCAGGATCTGTCTTAGGTGCGTTCAGCGGATGGCCCAATTGGCGGCGAATCTCTGCCAGCCAAGCTTTGTACGGAGTGTTTTCACGTTCGCCCCATGGGTAGGCCTCGGTCAAAGCCTTACGCAACGCCTTCATGTCGCTGCGGCCAACGCTACGAATCACTTCTGCGACGATCGGCGCCGCTGCATCTGCCCAAGACATCGTCTACATCCTCCTGCTACCCAATCTTAAACCGGAACAAGAGCTGCGTAAGGAGCTGATCATCTGTCTGCGCCAAAGCAAGACAACACGCAGGCCGCGCTCTGGTGGCGTGGATCGGCGCGGCCAGATTCCCGAGATGGTCAGCATCCATGTGCGTCCGCCGGAGATTGACGACCGTCTGATGCCGGGGCATTGGGAAGGCGACCTGATCAAGGGTAAGGCCAACGCCTCGTCCGTAGGCACGTTGGTGGAGCGCACCAGTGGCTACCTGATGCTGGTGAAGATGAATGATGCGACGGCAACCTCGGCGATGGAGGGCTTCAGTGCAGCGCTCAATGGCATGCCGCTGGCAATGCGCAAGAGCATGACCTACGACCAGGGCCGGGAGATGGCGCGACACGCCGAGATCACCCAGAAAACCGGCATCGCGATTTACTTCTGCGACCCGCACAGCCCCTGGCAGCGCGGCAGTAACGAAAACATCAATGGCCTGATCCGCCAGTACCTGCCCAAGGGCACGGACTTGTCGGGACACAGCCAGGAAGAACTGGATGCCATTGCCTTGCAACTGAATATGCGCCCCCGTAAACGCTTCGATTTCAAATGTCCGATCGAAATGATGAGTGAGGTGATGCAAAAGGCCATGGCTATGCGGCACGATGCGCCCACTTCAATCCAATAACCGTGTTGCACTCAGCTCCTGCAACCGCCCAGGTTCATTCGCAATTAATCCCGGTTTGCGGGCCGGATAGACGCAATTAATTCCGGTCGAAAAACGCGATGATTGCAGGTCGGCGTGTTTATGAATGCAGGTCGCTACAACTACGCCGCATGCTCAAACGCCAGGTACAGCCCTTCCTGACTCCCCGATTTCAGCGCCTTCACGGTTTCGAGGCCCAGGCCGAAGCCCTCGGCCAGATCCGCCGCGCGGAATAGCTCGGCCGCGGTGCTGGCCTGGGCGATGGCGCCCAGCCGTTTCAGCGCCTGCACCTGCACCGCGTACGGCAGGTTCAGCGCCGCCAACGGGTCGTGTTTGTCATGCCCGTCGCGCGCGCTCATTCGAGTTGCCTCCAGTCGCCTTCCTCGACATGAAAGATCAGCCAGCCGCTGCCGTCGCTGCCGCGATCGCCCTCAAGAGGGCAGCCTACGGCTGCAAATTGGTCCGTGGAGGGTGTCTCAGATTTTGTGTAAACGGGATTTCTGTAAAACCGACAACAGGCGATCTTCGAACTGGATACTGAAGCGATTCAAGGCCGCTTTCCAGTCCCGGATCGGCATTGTCCACTTCTTGCTGATGTTGTTCAGCGCTAGGTAAAAAAGCTTCATCACCGCCTCGTCAGTCGGAAATGACGCACGGGTTTTGATCACTTTGCGCAGGATCATGTTGATCGATTCGATGGCATTGGTGGTGTAAATCACCTTGCGGATCTCGGCTGGATAATCAAAAAACGGGATCACCCGTGCCCAGTTTCGACGCCACGACAGGCTGATCGATCGGTACTCGGCGTCCCATTTGGCTTCAAATTCGCAGAGCCGTTGCTCAGCCAGCTCGGCGGTGGTCGAGGTGTAAATCAGCTTGAGATCAGCCGCGACTTCCTTCTGCCGCTTCCACGACACGAAGTTCAAGCTGTCGCGCACCATGTGCACGATGCACAGCTGAACGACGGCTTTCGGGTAGCGGCGCAGCGGAATAGGCCGTTTACCGGATAGTAGGGGCCGAAGCGCTCGCCCTCATATTCGGCGTACAACTCATTGTCGAACAGGCCCCACAACAGAATTGCATGGTCGCCGGCCATGCCCGGATCAAGTTCATATTGTCAGTGACAGCGCTCAGCTTGGAAACGCACGGCAGCACGATTGCTGGCAGTTCGACATCTCTCCGTCCGACCTCAAACGCATCGACAAGCAGCAACTGACGGCTACACCAACCACGCTGCTGGCGAACCCACGCATTGGCGAACGTCTGGAAGAGTTCGAGCCTCGTGATGTGCGGCGAATTCAGGTCGGTCATTACGAGATGCGCTACGAGATAGCTAAACCAGTCCGTCATTTGCAGATAATCTGAGCCGAAAAACAGGATAAACGCGAGCCGCTACACCTAGGGCTGGGGGTTATGCGGCTGACCATAATAAGGTTATGTGGTCGAGAAAGTGGAACCTGATGGCGTCTGAAACCACCCACTGTGGTCAAGAAAGAAGGTGGTTTGATGGACAGCCTACATATCAGCGGACTCTCGGGCAATGTCGTGGCCTCCGGCATCGATGCGGTGCACCAGTTTGCGATTGCTGGAACGGATCACAAGGTCAATGCCCTGTCGTTGCGATGGTTGGGCCAAGCCAGTGCTTCCATTGGCGGGCGTATCGTTGCCGATATCAAGAATGGCAAGATGTTCCAGATGGCCTCTCGCGGTGCCGCTGTTTTTGGCACTCCGGCGTTTTCGGATCGGGGGGTGACATGTCGGCCCCAGCTCAACTTCAAGGCGGGCGAGCACCAGGGCCTGGACCTTGTCAGCGTGGACATGGAAGACGATGCCGGCCGTAAGAGCCATTGGGGGGCTGCGCCTGGGCATGAGCCGCAACCTCCATCGATGCCTCGCCAGGCGCCACTTGGATCGCGCCAACTCATACGCAACCCTCTCATTGCGACACAACTGGCGTTCCAGGCATCGTCTCACCCCAGCTTGAGGGCGAGCGCAGTGGTTGGCAGCCAGACGCCGACGCAATCCGTGCCCGACAATGGAGCGCTTCCATTGCCGCCCCGACTGGCGCCGCGAGGGCCGCGACAACTGACGAACCATCCTCGAGCTGTCTCAGAGCCAATGCCCCAGGCAACGCGCCTGTCTGACTTGAAGTCGACGAGCTTTCTGGGTGGCCATATTTCAGCAGAGCCATTAGCAACTCGTCCGGCCAAAATATCAGTTCAACAACTGATAGAAAAGCTTCGTGCCGAAACCGTACCGCCCCAGCAGCAGCGGGTGAACCTACGCCGGACCACTGAGCCACCCCAGATGGGCACAGATGAGTTTTCCGCTATACGCATGCAGCTCCCCTCGGCATTACGGCCAGGTGCATCCGCCGTGCGTCCGAGAGCGGGTGAGCCGAACAGCGCCATGGAGGCGCGTATGCTCTTTATGTCGCCTGCCACCGTGTTCGGTGTCAGCTCGTCGGAAGCGGCAAAATTCAGTAATTTGCAGCCCATGAATTCGCAATTCTACGGTGAGGAAAGGGACGAAGTATTCGGTACCTCGGTCACGTACTTGAACATGCAGGATCGCGCCCGTTTCAAAGTGACCATTCGCGATGGCAAAGTTTTCGATGCCGACGGCAAGCCTTTTGAAACCCGTCAGGCATCGACGGCGTTCAAGGTCAACAAGGGCCGGGCGATTTTTGTCATGGATGCACAGGGTTTGATCTACATCTCGAATGAGCAAACCCGAGGCAAATTTCACCACTCCAGCTTTTTCGCCGGCCAACCGGTCGCGGCGGCGGGGGACATCGGTATTGAAAACGGTGTCATCACTGCCATTTCCAGAAAAAGCGGTCACTATCGGCCAACCCTCGAGCAACTGAATCAAGTTGTGCAACAATTGGCCGATCAAAACGTATCAGGAATCTTCGTTGATGAAGACCTCAGTTAATCTTAATTTTTTGCGCATTCCCATGAGCATGCTTTACGACATCGCCCAGCCGGAGGTTTTCCCTGGGTTGTCACCCGCGCAAACCGAACGGCTGACTCAGGAATACACCCCGGATGAGCTGGCCGGCATTCTTCAGGCGCTGGATTATGCGCAGCAGAACCCATCGTATGACTTCAAGGCGCTGATGCCGGACTTGCCCCATGGCAACGTTCAGATCAGCGAGTTTCTGAAGCGCATGCGTCTGTCGATTCCGCTTTAACAGGTCAGGCGGAACCGAATCGCTCTCAGACCACTCAAGACTCTCGACTCAAGGCCGTGAGTCAACCCACGGATACACGCCCCCGGCCTCGGTGTTCATGGCCGTCAACGGTACCGTAAGGACTCTATAACCGATGCCAACGCGTATTTCTTCCACCAGCCCGCAGCCACCCGCGGTTGTGCCTGACGCGATACCGGCCCTCATTTCGACTCTAACGACAGCGACACCAGCGTCATCCGAGAATCGTATCGATCGTAGGAATGAGACAGGTGCGCTGATCCCGGGGGGCAAGCCTGGAGACAAGATCTCATTGTGTCGCAGCGCCATTGAAGCATCAGCCCCACCGGGCAAGAGCGGATTAGAGCGTCTTCCCCTGGAGTTGGTACAGCATATTATCAGTTACTTAGCCGGTGGCTCAGCGGGTGATACGGCCGTGGGGATACGCGCCATCAAGTTGAGCAGCAAATTTTTAAACAAAGCGGTATATCCGTCGGTCAATGCGCATTACCTTTTTCTGAAGCAAATGCTACCCCACTTCGATCGCCTCATAACCCAGATACCAATTCACCAGATGAATAACCACATGCTGGCGTTGATGGGGCTTAAACAGCGCCAGGCGCTGGTCACAGCCGCCCTCCGCCTGCCCGACGCCGACAAGGCCGAGGCAATCGCCGGGTTGGGCGCTGGGCTGGAGGCGCTCGACACGGACCAGCGGAAGGCGCTGGTCACGGCCGCTCTCGGCCTGCCCGACGGGTTGTACAAGGCTGAGGCAATCGCCGGGTTGGGCGCCGGGCTGGCGGCGCTCGACCCGACGCAGCAGGAGGCGCTGGTCAGGGCCGCCCTCGACCTGCCCGGCGAGTTGTACAAGGCCGTGGCAATCGCTGGGTTGGGCGCCGGGCTGGCGGCGCTCGAACGGTCGCAGCAGGAGGCGCTGGTCAGGGCCGCCCTCGACCTGCCCGGAGGGTTGGGCAAGACCCGGGCAATCGCCGGGTTGGGCGCCGGGCTGGCGGCGCTCGAAACGGACCAGAGGAAGGCGCTGGTCACGGCCGCCCTCGGCCTGCCCGACGGGTTGGGCAAGGCCCGGGCAATCGCCGAGCTGGTCAAGGGTTATCAAGATTCGAAGGTTCGTGACTATCTTCGTTGAGGGGCAGGCCGATACCGTCAAGAGGCCGAGATGCGCAATTACGTTATTGACGCGGCTGCCTGAGAACAAGGTTCTGAGCGGAGGTGGTAGGGCTTACGTTGGTTCGGTTCCATTGCGCCCCAAACCCCTTGAACTGTTCCATGCCAAAGCGCACGAATTCAAGTCGCTGTTCAACAATACGCTGGACCCCGAACGGGCGAGCGAGTTGCGCGACAAGATGCTCGCGGCCGGCATTCCACTGTGAGGCAAAACCGCCATCCGTCATTTGCAGATAGCGTGAGCCCGTCGCAATGCAATGCGAGCCCGCGCCGTGGAATGCAAGCTCATTTGCAATTAATGTGAGCCGGCGGCTTTGGCTGGTTGCAGTTAATGTGAGCCGGAAATGCCGATGTATGCGAGCCAGCGTGTTTTCAAACGCGAGCCGCTACATCTATTTGATCGAGGATATCTACAGCCGCAAGGCCGTGGGCTGGGAAGTCTACGAAGCCGAGAGCGGCGAAAAAGCCGCAGCGTTACTACAGAGAAGCGTCACGCTTGAAAAATGCTGGCGTCAGCCTCTGGTGTTGCACTCGGACAACGGTGCGCCGATGAAGTCGGTGACGCTGCTGACCAAAATGTATGACTTGGGCATCACGCCATCGCGCGGTCGACCACGGGTGAGCAACGACAACCCGTACTCGGAATCACTGTTCAGAACACTCAAGTACTGCCCTCAATGGCCGCACGATGGATTTACCAGCGTGGATGATGCGCGTATCTGGGTGAGGAATTTTATGACCTGGTACAACACCGTGCATCGTCACAGCCGAATCCGATTCGTAACCCCGGCTCAACGCCACGACGGGAAAGACAAAGAAATCTTGGCGCGCCGGGACGCGATCTATGGGCTTGCCCAAGAAAGAAGGCCGGAGCGGTGGTCGGGTGAAACGCGTAACTGGAACCCGATCGGGACGATGTATCTGAACCCTGAAAGGGAGCTGACCGTCGTGGTAAAAGTCGCGTCAACCGTCCAACTATGCTGCTCTTTTCTCGTCCTGATACTCCCGATCCGGGTTCAGCATCACCGTTCCTATTGGCGCCCAGTTTCGCGTCTGACCTGACCAGCGTTCCGAGCTCTTCTCCCAGGCTCGTTCGTACAGCTCATGCCGTCGAGCCAGGATCTGATGATCCAACCCGCGATGGCGCTCTGACGGCGTGACGAAGCGGATCCGGCTATGCCGGTGCTCGTTGTTGTACCAGCGCATAAAATCCCTCACCCCGACCCGTGCGGCATCCAGGCTGGCGAAGCCTGCCTGCGGCCATTGGGGCAATATTTCAGCGTTCTAAACAGCACTCCGAGTACGGATTGTCGTTGCTCACTCGCGGTCGGCCACGGGACGGCGTGATGCCCAGGTCGTACATCTTGCTCAACAGCGTCACCGATTTCATCGGTGCGCCGTTGTCCGAGTGCAGCACCAGCGGTTCGTGCAAACACTGCTCACCGATCACGCTGCGTTGCAGCAGTACCGCGGTCTTCTTCGTAGACCTCCCAGCCCACGGCCTTGCGGCTGTAAATATCTTCGATCAAATACAGGTAGTAATACTTGCCGCGTACTGGCGACGGCAAATATGTGATGTCCCACGACCACACCTGGTTCGGGGTTTGTGCGGCGTGCGTTGTCGGTGCTACGTAGCGCCGGGGTCGCTGGCTCCGGCCTCGATGCTGTTGCTGGCCCGTCGCACGTAGGACGCGATAAAACGTCGACTCCGACGCCAGATAACGCTGTTGGTCAGCCAGAAGCTGCACGATCTGACTCGGTGGCAAATGGGCGTACTCAGAGCTGTTACACAGCGCCACGATCGCTTGGCGTTCGATCGCGCTCAAGGCATTACGCGGCGTAGGCCGCACGGTGGTCGTACGGGCATCGGCTTGAATTTCCTGAGTCTCACTCCACCGTTGCAAGGTTCTGAGCGACAGCCCCACCTCCCGGCACGCCTTGATTCTTCGAGCCCCGGCCAAGATCGCTTCGATCAACCAAGCCACCAGCAACTGCCGTTCCGGCAAAGAGGTCAGTTGTCCTCGCTGTCGATCCCCCAGTAATCGTTGAGCTTTTTTCGCAGCACCAACAACGCGGCGGTCTCAGCCAGCGCCTTGTCTTTGCGGCGCAGTTCACGCTCAAGTTTCTGGATGCGTTTCTTGTCTTTACGCGCTTGTTCGCGGTCGTCTTTTTGCTGGGATTTTTCAGACTTCTGGCCACTGATAAACGCTTGCCGCCACGCAACGATCTGCTCGGGGTAAAGTCCTTTGCGTCGGCAATACTCGCCCAAGTCGATCTCGGACAAACCAGCGGCTTCAAGGACGACAGCGAACTTGGTTTCGGCTGACCAGTTCTGGGGTGACGGCTTGGTTTCGGACACTACATTCCCTTCGGATCTGGCCTGTTTGCGCCAGTTGGACAGCGACATATCGCTGACCCCTTCGCGCCGAGCTACCTCGGCCATCGTCAGGTTCAACGGGGGAAGCAACATCTTGAGCAATGCAGCTTTGCGTTCAGGTGAATAGTACGGCACGAACAGTCTCTTTCCGCCCCCGATATGCATTTTCAGGAAAATTCGGAGAGGCGACAACTATCCTGACACCGGGGGGATGCACGCCCACCTGTTTAGCAATGCTGGCTTGGCTCTCTTTGGCCCTCAGGCCAGCCTCAATCTGGTAACGTTGGCCCTGAGTCAGCTGCCGGTAAGGCGTGGTCATCTGCGCTTGAATCCTTTGGTGTGAGAGCCTGGATTCTACCAGTGGCGGGCTCTCTGCCTCTCGTTTCAAGCGTTTCACTTATTCTATGAATTCAGGTGCTAAAAACTCAATACGACTTTATAACCAACCTGCTTATTCTCAACCGTTGGGCTGGAATGCGGTCCGATGACAGCATCGAGGCAGTCAATGCATGGTTGAGCATTGACGGCAACGCTGTCCATGTCCGTGAACGGAGCAGCATCCGGTAAAGTGCGGCCCCCATTTGTCTGCGTCCAAAGGAGGCTGGCGTCTTATTTGTTGTGTTGCGGATCGAAAATTGAACGGGTTATCGCACGAATAAGAGGAACAATTTCATTAACGTCAGTATCTGCGGGTAGTTCAAAGAATTTTGCCGAAGCCAGGTCCCGCCTTTCTACCGAATGGTTTCTGTCGGCACGGGAGAGCGCATCGCGGACGCCGTTTGCATCGTAGTCTGTGCAATAAACTGCTGTTCCAGGTTGCTGGCGCCAGGAGTCGCACAGACCGCCCGCATCAACAACATCAAATCCTGCAGCGTCGACAAGCCCAAAAACGAGCGCCTTGGCTTGCTCGTCGTCGCCACCGACCGGCAGAGCGATCCGTCCGTCAGTGCCCGGAGGTAGCCCTTCGGTCGTAAGACTCTGAAAGCTTATCGTGTTAAACGCTTTCACTACGGGCCGTCCAAGTTGCTCACAAACCCAAAGGCTTTCGAGGGTACCTTGTTCAAGGAGATCAATTTTCCCATCCCTGAATGGATAGTAGTTGCATGTATCGATGATTACTACGTTTTTGGGAACGCCATCGAACAAGCTTTCGAGACAGACAATTGCTTTCGTAGGAATCGCGACAATCACGACGTCCACGTCCTTTACCGCATCGGCGGCGGTCACGGCAGTCGCACCGACTTCGGAGGCGACTTCTTTGAGTGAGGAGGGGCTCCGAGAGTTCGCTAGCTTTACCGTATGCCCCACTTGGCTGAATTTGCGTGCCAAGGTCGATCCGATTTGGCCTGCGCCGATGATGCCGATTTTCATGGTTACTTCCCGTGAGAAAAATCTAAACGCTACCGTCAAGCAGCTCGTAGCGTTTAATATGATTGGCACCCGACCTATTCACAAGTACGCACTAAAAAGTCAGTAGCACTCTAATAGGTAAATCACGATGAATGACGGGCAGTGTAACGATCCAGGCAAACGCACCATTTGTACCGAGGCTACGATTGATGCACTCCGACGATTAGAGGGAAAATGGAAACTCGTCATTCTTTCCGAGCTCTTTGCCACAGAACATCTTCGTTTTTCTCAACTGGAGCGAGCTATATACGGAGTGACGCAGAAAATGCTGATCCAGCAGCTCAAGCAACTTGAGAAAGATGGGCTCGTGCGACGGACCGTTTATCCTCAGGTCCCTCCTAAAGTGGAGTATTCACTCACTGATTTCGGCCACGCACTCGCGCCGGCGATGATAGCGTTAAGAAAATGGGCGCAAGAAATACAGTCCAGCGGTGAGACCACCATTTCCGAAGGTCTCAAAAAACCTTCGTAACTGTCAGCGATAAGGTGTCAATGTGTCTTGCCTGCTGCCCGGACCAGATGTATCCGGTTTTTGCTGCCCGGGCCACGCTCCCCTTTTTCTTAAAATCAGTGCGCAGCACGCAACACACTAGGCGCCACCCCAAAGGCATTCCGGAAGGCCCTGCTGAAACTGGCGCTATCGCTGAAGCCGTTCCTCAGTGCGACTTCAGTCAAGCTGGGGGCGTCAACGCCGACAAGGAGCACATCGTGTCGGGCATGTTCTAGCCGGATTTGCTTGATAAAGCCCGCAGGGGTCATGTCGTGATCGCGGAACATCTGATAAAGCGAGCGGCGTGAAAGTCCTAGCGCCTCGGCAAACTGCGAGATGGAGTAACCACCATCATCGAGATGCTGCTCTACCAATACGCGCGCGCGGGCAAGACGTGCGCTTCCATGCGTCGGCGCCAGCGGCGTACCATCAAGGCTGTCCAGCAACGTGTGAAACACCAAATTGACCGCATGCTCGACCACTCGTGAAGCCGAGCGAGCATCGCCTTTGGCGTGAAACAACGAGCCAAGACCCGCGGCGGCGGCGTTGAACGCATCATTGAGCATCAGTGGCCGCCCGCTAAGCTCGGCAGCAAGACCTTTCCAGCGCGGCATTTGGTCAATCCCAAAAACTACTGTAAGGGCGTTGTAATTCGTCCCGCTCTGCAGGCGATAGGAACTTGAGAATGGGACGATCATCGCCTGTCCCGCGCATATTTCAGTGCGCCCGGCAGCGTTCTCGAACCAAGCACTGCCACCAAGTTGCCAGACGAGTTTATAGAACTTCCCCATACCCTGATCGGCCGCCGTTCGAGCCAACGCCTCAACGATGATGTTTCCAGTACGCACGTGGGCGATAGGGAAACGGTCAGCCATTCGCGCTCGGATTCGACTGTCACAAGCGTTTGAGTCTGGCAATTCGACAGACACAGTTGGATAGGCGCGCCTGACACTCTCGAAAAAGACGTCTTTGGTCGTGCTCAAGAGGAAAGTCTCTGCACGATCGCGCCGAGCGGGGCAAGACTTGAAGTTGTCATGATTCATCCCCTGTATCGACGTCAGCACTTTTATCGTCGCGGCAGACACTATGTCATATCTGCTGGTGATCAAGAGGCCGGTATTGTCCTGCAACACTTAAATCTGCACTGCCTGACAATTTTTCGCACCCTCCGACAAGCGCCAAAGTGAGCGCCAGACCGAAGATGGATTTCATCCGCGAGGTAGGCCCGATGTGATCGAAGCCTTACCGCGAACGCTTGCCGCGTGAGAGCGCACACTTTCTGGGAATTCATATGAACGATCGACTCCCCCCCACACTTCTTGACCCTGCAGTGTGGACTGACAATGTGTTTACAGGTCAATGGGAGAAGGGGAAAGAGCAAGCCGACATTTTCGAGCCCGCTACCGGCGGTTCCCTCGGTCGCATAGCAATGGCGGATCCGGTACGGGTGACCGAGTCTGCTGCGGTCGCTCGACAGGCTCAAGTAGAGTGGGCAGCGCAGCACCACGAAGTGCGAGCAGCCGTGATCCGCCGTGCCGCGTCGCTGGCGGAGCATTATCGTGACGAAATTACCGATTGGTTGGTTCGAGAAAGCGGCTCGACCCAGGGCAAGGCCGCGTTCGAGGCGTCGGTGAATATCCGTCTGCTGCAAGAGTGTTCTTCACTCCCTTCGCGAGCGGTTGGCGAAATACTCCCCTCGGTGCCGGGCAAGTTGAGCCTTGCGCGTCGTCGCCCCCTGGGCGTCATAGGGGTCATTTCACCATTCAATTTCCCGCTCTGTCTCGCCATGCGCGCTGTGGCCCCAGCGCTGGCGTTGGGCAACGCCGTGGTACTCAAACCCGATCCCCGCACGGCTGTCAGCGGCGGTTTTGTCATCGCCAGGCTCTTTGAGTTGGCTGGGCTTCCCGCCGGGTTACTGCACGTACTGCCGGGGCATGCGGCAGCTGGTGAGGCCCTGGTCTCGGACCCCAATGTGGCAATGATTCAGTTCACAGGGTCGACGGTTGCAGGCCGTAAGGTCGGTGAGCTGGCCGGACGGCACTTGAAAAAGGTCTCGTTGGAGCTGGGCGGCAAAAACTCGCTGATCGTGCTGGAAGACGCCGACCTGGACATCGCCGTGTCCAATGCGGCTTGGGGCGCTTTCCTGCACCAAGGACAAATTTGCATGGCGTCTGGCAGGGTTCTGGTGCAGCGCACCGTCTATTCACTTTTTATCGAGAAGCTGGTGGAAAAAGTGCGAGGCATGACGATGGGCGATCCTGCGCTTGCCAATGTTCATCTCGGCCCATTGATCAATGTGGCGCAGCGCGATCACGTGGCCAAAATAGTAGCTGACGCCTGTGCGGCAGGCGCGAGGCTGGACATCGGAGGCAGTCACGAAGATCTGTTTTTCGAGCCCACCGTGCTGAGCGAAGTCACATCGGACAATCCGTCATTCAACCATGAAATATTTGGTCCAGTGGCTGTTGTTACACCGTTCGACAGTGACGAGGAAGCCGTCGAACTGTGCAACTTCACCGAGTATGGCTTATCAGCCGGCATCATCTCAAAAGATGTGGGGCGTGCGTTGCAACTCGCTGAGCGCTTACACACCGGGATGATTCACATTAACGATCAAACCGTGAACGATGAGGTCATCAACCCTTTTGGCGGGGTCGGAGCGTCTGGCAACGGTTCAAGTATTGGCGGCGCGGCCAATTGGGAGGCGTTTACCCATTGGCAGTGGGTAACGATTAAAAGCGAGGCACCGCTGTATCCGTTTTAATCCATTGATGGCCGCTGCTGCTACTTGACCTGCCGTTGGCGCAAACCAGCAGGCAGGTAGGGCGGCCACAGGACGTGCGCAATGAACGTTTCCTCCCATGATTGCAGCCTTGAAGTCACCGCCTTAAAAGCTGGCGCTGCGGCACATTCGCTATTTTTTGGCGAATTCGAGCTCTGTCCCAACCGCCTGTTGTTGCTGAAGGGTGGACGGTCGGTCAGTCTCAACCATCGAGCGCTGCATTTGCTGGTCGCTCTGGCACGCCGTCCTTTCGAATTGATTGAAAAGGATGAACTGACTGCCTGTGCCTGGCCCGCTCGGGTCATGGAAGAATCCAGTTTACGAACGCAAATCGCAGCCTTGCGACGCGCGTTGGGCGCTTCAGTTGATTGCCCCTATGTGGAAACCGTGGCGGGTCGAGGTTATCGGTTCGTAGCCACGGTCAGCGGTCAACGGCAGGCCATGTTGCCCTGGCCCGATTTGCCACTGAGCATCGGGCTGCCGAGGATCGAGGCCGCTCTCATCGATCGTTCCGAGCAACCGAAGCTTGTCGGTCGGCGAGTTCTTCATGGCCGCTTCATTACGATTACAGGGTAAGCGTCCGAACTACACCGCCTTGCAACTCAAGCCTTAATCCGTTTAAACCACTGATTTACGCGCTCGCACTCAAATACCGCGGGATCAAAAACATCGCCATGCCATTTAACCATCGCGTCATGCTCTGGATGATCGGGGTTGGCCATCGCCTCCAGGAACTCCTCGTAACCAGGCCCGCCACCCACGTCTTCTGGTGGGCAAGCATTGGCGCCCTCGATGCAGTACGGCACCTGAGGACAGGCAATGGCGGGTAGCGTTTTTTCGACCTTGATACGGTGATGCCAACTGTCACCAAAGTCGTAAAGATAATTAAATGTCTGCTTTCCGCTCATCGCCTTGATCAGCGTTTACGGGCTTCCGGGTTTACAGTCGGCCCCCAACCATCAGGGTCGGGCATGCCGTAATTCTCACCGGCAATTTCAAACTCATGCAGATGGCTATCACTCCAGCCCATCACAACCTGGATGACATGGTGCAGTTTGCCCAAGGTAATGTTTTCAGGCACCGCGAACCGACGCCAGATCGTCGGAGTGATCCACTTCAGCTCAATGTGCAGCAGCAACAGGTCGGGGACGGGTTTGGGTAAGCGGACAGTTTTAACCATGGATCAGGCGGCCTCGCAGTGTTCAGTGTGGTTCAAGGAAATATTCCAGGGCAGTAACTCGCTCACCCGATTGATCGGGTGCTCGGCAATGTGCTCAAGCACGTAGGTCAGATACGCCTGTGGGTTTAACCCGTTTAGCTTGGCAGTACCCACCAGGCTATAAATCGCAGCAGCCCTCTCGCCGCCGTGGTCAGAGCCCACGAACAGGTAATTCTTGCGGCCCAAGGCCACAGCCCGAAGGGCACGCTCGGCGGCGTTGTTGTCGATTTCGATTCGGCCGTCATCGCAGTAGCGCGTTAAAGCCTGCCACCGGTTGAGGGCATAGAGGATTGCACCGCCCAATGTCGATTTTTTCGACAGTTGAGCCAGCGTCTGGTTAAGCCACGCGTGCAGGTGCTCCAGCAGTGGACTTGCCCGACTTTGCCGAACCGTTTTTCTCTGATCGGGCGGCTGTCCCCGGATCTCGCTTTCGATGGCATACAGGGCCGCAATCCGCTGCAGCGCCTCGCCAGCAAGTGGTGAAGCCTGGTCTTTGTAGGCATCGTAAAACTTGCGGCGGGCGTGAGCCCAGCAGGCGGCTTCTTGAATGGTGCCTGTCGCATACAGCTGAGCAAAACCGGCGTAGCCGTCAGCCTACAAAATCCCGCTGAAGCTCTTGAGATGAGCACGCGGATGTTGCCCCTTGCGATCCGGCGAGTAGGCAAACCACACAGCCGCCGGCGTCGTGTAACCGGCAGGCCGGTCGTCGCGAACGTATGTCCATAGGCGAGCCGTTTTGGTTTTGCCGTTGCCCGGTGCAAGTACACCAATCGGTGTGTCGTCGGCATGAACTTTATGGCCGCTCATGACATGACGCTCAAGGGCGTTGATCAGCGGCCTGAGCAATTGACTGCTCTGGCCGACCCAGTCGGCCAGCGTTGAGCGCTCCAGATCCACGCCCTCACGGGCGTAGATCTCGGATTGTCGATACAGGGGCAAATGGTCAACAAACTTGGAGACCAGCACGTGGGCCAATAGCCCAGGGCCTGCAAGGCCTCGGGCTATCGGGCGACTCGGTGCCGGTACACCGGTGAATGAGTCACTGCCCCCATCCGCCGCTGGCCACTATCCGGCAGCGTTCAATCCTTCGCCAGGATTCGGCCATCCAGCATTCACGTCAAACGCACCGCAAAACGCGCTGAGGATTCGGCAAATGGTGCCGGACCCACGGGATCCGACGCAGATGATTTTCCAAAGCACGCTGAGGAAGCGGCAAAGCCGAGCCCGAGAGACCCTAAGGGCTGCAGCTGAAACAAAACATTCGTAACGCTGGTTTCGGGTTGGTTCCGGCTGGGGGCGAAATGCCCCCCAGCATGGGGACTGTTTCAGTCGCAATTAATCCGAGCCTGAAATAGCGTTGATTGCAAGCAGCTACAGCTAAGGTTTTCCAACCTGCCGTAGCCGGAGCTCGCCCATCATTGTGCGTCGCTATAGCTACAGCGACCCTACAACAAAGACCAGGACTCGCCACCCGGCTCTACGACTGACCGTAATTGGAACCACCTGCGTATTCGAACCACAAATAACCCGCACTACCTTATATTGGCAGCCGCATCAACACCCTCTCATCAGAGGATGCTGATTCTCCATGATTTACGAAGGGCACTCTGTGCGCTCACTACTAGTTAAATATTAATCAGGGTAAAATTAAATGGGTATCTGTTGCTCAAGTAATTCGATAGCTTCAAATTACGAAATGGAGGCGGTTCAAACTGAGAATAAATCTCTGTCACATCAGCCAAGTAAGCCGATATCACAAGATTCCGGAGAGCCATTAGCCAGTTTACACGCTGCACAAGTTTCGATCGGCTCTCTGTCCAACGCCAGTGAAATTTCATACGCACCTCATGACAATCGGCGGCCGCGTCGGACCGTCACCCTGGATTCGATCCCGGAGCAGCCTGTTAATCCCGGTGATCCCAAACTCCAGCCTTCCGCTCCTTCTCGAAGAGGACCTAGACCTAATAGGGCCGGAACGACCGATAGCACTATGTCCAGACTTAGCGAGGCCAAAAGTCTTTCAATTCAAAGGCGATTTCTCGCGTCTCCGGCAGGTTCAAGTTACAATGGGACCGGCTCAATTGCCAGTGGTAGCAAAACAGGGTCAGTACAACTTCCATCTAGCTTTGAATTACCCACAAATGTCTCGTTCGGCAAGTACCCGGCCTTGCATGAACTCATAAAACCTATAATGTCTGACGCTGGCCTGGAATATATACTGGAGGCCTTCAAGTTTAGTGATAACTACTCAGTATCTTTTGATAAAAATCTTAAGATACATGGCCTGACCATTCCTGGTGAGGATCCACAAATTGGCCCGGCAGCATTCGAAAAATTTGTAGTTCCTCCAATGGGAATTAGCATTGAGCTCGATGATGATGTTGTTGCCCTCCAGGTAGCGCTCACTATCGCGCATGAGTGCTCCCACGTTGAACAACTCGAAAGTTTTACGTTACTTGATCTGCTAGGAAAAGATAAGGAAGTAGCCAGGTCAGGATCAAAGGTTGCCTCCATAGTCAGTAAAGCAAAACTGGATCAAACAAATATTTTAGAAACTCTAGGATATCACTCTGAGGTGTACAATCTTGCGTGGTACAGTATAAATACTGACCCGCCTCACGAAAAAAAAGAGCAGCTCCGAGCCTTGCGGGATATTGCGGTTTCCCAGCGAGATTTCCATTTTAATCAACTGCCGTATAATGTGGTGGAAGTGCTTCTGGCTGGTGAGCTCAAAGAAGCGTTGAGTTTGATTCTTATTGATGTGCCAATTAAGTTTCTTTCAAGTCCAGGACAGTCTTTGTAGTGCCGCATTTTGCCATGCCTGAACTTATAGTGTCGACGAGATAATCCTGATCAATCTCAAAAGGGTGAACAGTTCCGGAACTTGATCACCATCAAGCGCCACTCTGATCTGGCAGGGTCTGGTCGTTGCACGTCACGGCGTCCGGAAAATACGCCGAGACCGTGCGGCGACCAGGAGCCTACATCATATCAGGATATCAATTCCCCTCCCCACAAGACAATTTCCCCCCCTCCACAATAATCCTTGGCAGTGGCAAAACCGTGATGCTATGTAGTGGTCTAATGAAACCGGACACCCATTTAGGCGAGAATGCTCGCCAGATCGAGGTGTCAGATGACCAAACAACGCCGTTCCTTTTCTGCTGAATTCAAACGCGAGGCTGCCGACCTCGTGCTCAAGCAAAACTACAGCTACATCGAAGCCAGCCGTTCACTCGGCGTCGGCGAGTCGGCCCTGCGCCGCTGGGTTGATCAGGTTCAGCAGGAGCGCCAAGGTGTTACGCCGCAGAGCAAAGCATTGACCCCGGAACAACAGAAAATTCAGGAGCTGGAAGCCCGAATTGCCCGTCTTGAACGGGAAAAATCCATACTAAAAAATCTACCGCGCTCTTGATGTCGGAAGATCACGAGCGTTCGCGCTGATTGACCAGTTGAGCGTTCATGAGCCAGTTGATTGGCTGTGCAAGGTGTTTGAAGTGACTCGTTCGTGCTACTACGCCCAGCGTCTTAGGCGCCGCACGCCCGATGTTGAACGGCTTAGGTTGCGCAGCCGGGTGAGCGAGTTGTTCACGCAAAGTCGCAGTGCGGCGGGCAGCCGCAGCATCCTGTCGCAGATGCGTGAAGACGGTGAGCAACTCGGTCGATTCAAAGTACGCAGCTTGATGCGCGAGCTTGATTTAGTCAGCAAACAACCCGGATCACATGCCTACAAACGAGCGACCGTAGAGCGACTCGATATCCCGAACATCTTGAATCGGGAATTCGATGTTCCGGCACCCAACCAGGTGTGGTGCGGTGACATCACCTACATTTGGGCCCAGGGGAAATGGCATTACCTGGCTGTCGTGCTGGATCTTTGCACGCGTCGGGTGGTGGGCTGGGCGTTGTCGGAAAAGCCGGACGCTGAACTGGTGATCAAGGCCCTGGATATGGCCTACGAGCAGCGTGGCAGGCCTTCGGGTCTGCTGTTTCACTCGGATCAGGGGTCGCAATACGCAAGCCGGCTATTTCGTCAGCGATTGTGGCGTTATCGCATGCGCCAGAGCATGAGTCGCCGAGGAAATTGCTGGGACACTCAGTTCACTATGCTCAAGAGCGTCGGCCCAATCTGACCCGTGCTGGGATTGGCCAATAGAGTGCCTTTGCGTTGACCTGTCGATTGGACGCTGACGTTCCCTGGCATTGCCGGGCCCAGCGTCTGTGACCTGATAGGAGCCTTGTCCTGCATCTTGAGTGTCCTGTCCTGCGTATGGGGTTGGTAATGCGTTCTCATCGGAGGCATTAGTCATGAACAGCCCCATGGACGAAAACGAAGTCATCTTGGGAGTTGATACACATCTGGATACCCACGTAGGGGTCTTGATCAACACGAATGGAAACCTGCTTGGCTGCTTGGCGGTAACAACCGATACCAGCGGATATCTCAAGCTCGTTACCTGGGCCAACTCCTTCGGTATGTTGAAGCGTGCCGGCGTGGAAGGCACCGGAACTTATGGCGCGGGTTTAGCCCGTGTCCTGCGTGATCATGGCATCGAGGTGCTGGAGGTTAACCGCCCTGATCGCTCCAAACGCCGGCTCCAGGGGAAATCCGATCCCACCGACGCCGAGAGCGCGGCTCGATCCGTTCTTTCGGGAAACGCCACGGCGATCGCCAAGACCCAATCGGGTGTGGCCGAGGCGATGCGAGGGTGTCCCTGATTTTGTGTAAACGGGATTTCTATTAAACCGTTAACAGCCGGTCTTCAAACTGGATACTGAAGCGATTCAAAGCCGCTTTCCAGTCCCGGATCGGCATTGTCCACTTTTTGCTGATGTTGTTCAGCGCCAGATAAAACAGCTTCATAACCGCCTCATCGGTCGGAAATGACGCACGCGTTTTTATCACTTTTCGCAGGCTCATGTTGATCGATTCGATAGCATTGGTGGTGTAGATCACCTTGCGAATTTCGGCTGGATAGTCAAAAAACGGGATCACCCGAGCCCAGTTTCGTCGCCATGACAGGCTGATTGATTGGTACTCGGCGTCCCATTTTGCCTCAAATTCGCAGAGCCGTTGCTCAGCCAGCTCGGCGGTGGCTGAGGTGTAAATCAGCTTGAGATCAGCCGCGACTTCTTTCTGCCGTTTCCACGATACGAAGTTCAAACTGTTGCGCACCATGTGCACGATGCACAGCTGAACGACGGCTTTCGGGTAAACCGTTTCAATCGCCTCTGGGAAGCCTTTGAGGCCGTCCACGCAGGCAATGAAGATGTCCTGCACGCCCCGATTCTTGAGTTCAGTTACCACTTGCAGCCAGAATTTGGCGCCTTCGGTTTGCGCGATCCACAAGCCCAGCACTTCCTTGTGCCCCGCCATATTGACGCCGATGGCCAGGTAAACCGCCTTGTTGCGCACGGCGCCGGCATCGCGCACTTTGACGTGAATGCAGTCCAGGTAGAGAATCGGGTACAGCGCGTCCAGCGGTCGGGCCTGCCAGAGCTTGACCTCGTCACTCACCGCGTCGGTAATCGCCGGGATCAGGCTGGGAGAGACCTCTGTGCCGTACATCTCCTGCAAGTGCGCCTGAATTTCTCTGACACTTAAACCGCGAGCGTAGAGAGAATAACTTTGTCATCGAAGCCCGTCCAGCGGGTTTGATGCTTGGCCACCAGCTGCGGCTCGAAGGAGGACTGGCGGTCGCGAGGTATGTCCAGCGGCAGTTCGCCGAAGTCGCCCTTTAGGGTTTTACCGCTGTGACCGTTGCGCGCATTGGCGGCAGCGTTGGTGATCGCTGCGCTTTTGTCGTGCCCCAGGTGTTCGGTCATTTCGGCTTCAAGGGCCCGCTCGACCAGCATCTTGGTGAGCTGTTTGAGCAGGCCGTTTTCACCGATGAGGTCCTCGGGCTTTTTGTAATTGGTCAGCAGGCTATCGGCCAATTTAACCAGTTCAGGATCAGGCTTGACTCGTTTGGCGCGCTTGGGTTTTGGCTCGGTCATTGGATTTCCTTGGGGTAGGCAGTCTCCTGCCAAATGACCGTTTACACAAAACTAATTACACCCTCTCGTACACAGCAGGGTACCACTATGCCTACACGGCCGCCGGGCATGCCTCAGCAACCCGCCTACACCCCAAGTAACAGTGCACCGCCGCCGAATGGCCCGCCGCCCCGAGCCGATAACTTCCCGCGCACCGCCCAGGAGGCGCGCGCGAACGCGTTCCCCAACCTTCCTTTTGCAAGCCACGCGCGGGCGACCGCCGAAGCCTATGGGCGGGCGAAACCGCGCCTGGCAAACCTTGCCCACAGGTTAGAACTCGACTTGCAAGCGCACTTGTCCCCCAGAACTGCTGCTCAAGGCGGTTTTCTAGAGCAGCTGACAGCACTGACCCAGGCCCGAACCGCGACGGCGCAACAATACGACGAAGCGTTCGGTGTGGACTTTCAAAGGCTTTCGAACGACGGCAAAACTACCCAGCAAAAGAACAACTGTTTTTTCATCTCCGCTCAGCAGATCTCAGCAATGGCCAGCGGTAAGCGACCCCAAGGGATACCCGATGCGGATGTTATCGAAAGTTTCCGTATAGCGAGGGAGGGCGGCGAGGAAGAGCCAGACCAAATGGTGCTGGCGAGCGGCACGCTGGCAAAGCGATTCGTGGACAACCTCAACTTTGGTAAGCCGCCCAATGAGCAAGTGCGTATCCATGTGATTCAGGTGCTGCCTGGGCACGTTCTCGATGAGATACAGGGCTCAAAGCACCCAGATGCCAAAGAAGGGTTCATTCTGGACATGGGCGGCCACTTCGAAGCATTGGCCGTAAAATCACCGTCTCCAAGTCCTTCACTCGTCGAAGCTTAGATCGTTGATGTCAGGCGTTGCGTGTTGTTCGCCAAGCGCCTTGATCATGCCGTGCAGGCGCAGGGTTTGTAGTTTGTCCAGAGTCGGATGGGTAGCATTTTGGTGTTCCTTTTTTAGGTCAGTGGTAGTAGCCGTGGCCGCGCAGGTTGATGTGTTCGTCGGGCAGCAGCGGCAGGTTTTGCTGGGCTAGCGGCAGCCGTTCCAGGCCTTGGCGCAGGATCGATTCAGGCTTTTGTAACTGCACGCGCCGAGTGCCAACGCACGCTGGCAAGCGGCTTCCAGCCGCTCTTCGCCGTGCTGTTACTCAGGCGCAGGATGCCCAGGCAGGCGCGGAATCCGTGCTGCGGATGGATCCGGCGTTCGAGGATGTAGGCGATGACGCCGGCTGTATTCGGGCCGGTCTGCTCTGCCCAGTGGATCAGTCGCTGCGGCGTCCATTCGGCATGTTCGCGGTGACTTTTGGGCATGTGCTCGGTTTGAGTTGTGTGGCGGCCTTTGTGCGGCGAGCGCAGATGGCTGGCCACCCGCTGGTTGACGTGGAAGCACTCGACGGTCTTATCGATTAGCCGCACTTCGAGTTGGTGCTTCACCAGTTGGTACGGCACCGAGTAGTAATGGCCGTCGACCTCGACGTGGTAGTCGATGTGCACCCGCACTTTTTTCCATTCGGCGTAGACATACGGATGTTCTGGGAGCGGTTGCAGTGCGGGTTGGTCGACGATGGTCTCGAAGGCCGAGCGGCGTGAGCCTAGCAGCTTCTTGAAGGGCTTCTGATTGAGGCGATCCAGCAGCAGCGCGATGGCTGTGTTGAGTTCGCCCACGGAGAAGAACTGGCGGTTGCGCAGCACCGCCAGGATCCACCGCTCGACCACTTGCACGCCGACTTCGACCTTGGCTTTATCCTTGGGTTTGCGCGAGCGAGCGGGCAGCACAGCCACGCCGTAATGCTCGGCCAGGTCGCGGTAACTGGGGTTGATGTCGGGCTCGTAGCGATGTGCCTTGGTAACGCCGCTGCGCAGATTGTCGAGTACCAGTATCTGCGATGTGTCGCCGAGAAAGGCGAAACGGCCCTGTTGCAAATAGGATCCTGAGCAGTGGTTTGCTCTTCAAACAGGGCTCAGAGGCCGAAAACCCTATTCACCAGGCGCACTTCGCCCTGGGGGTGCCCGTAATACCAGGACGCTGCCTGACCTTTGCGAAGGGCTCGCAGGGTTTCTATTCCTTTTATCGTTGCATACGCCGTTTTACGGGATTTGAAACCCAGCATTGGATTGATTATGCGTTTGAGTTTTCCATGATCGCACTCAATGGCGTTGTTCAGGTACTTCACCTGTCGCTGCTCCACGTCCGGAGGGCATTTGCCTTCCTGCTTTAGCACTACCGGCGCTTTGGCATAGGTGGGCGCCTTGTCGGTATTGATGACTTTAGGGATTTTCCACGCCTTCAGAGGCTTGAGCGTCTTGCGTAAAAACCAGTAGGCGGCTTGGGTGTTGCGACGGGGGAACGGTAAAAATCGAGGGTATGGCCGCGGTTGTCCGTGGCCCTGTACAGGTAAAACCATTTCCCCGAGACCTTGACATAGGTTTCATCGAGGCACCAGGAGCGCAAATCTGTAGGGTGATGCCAGTACCAACGCAGACGTTTTTCCATCTCCGGCGCGTAATGCTGAACCCAACGATAAATCGTGGTGTGGTCGACATTGACGCCGCGTTCGGCGAGCATCTCCTGCAGCTCACGGTAGCTGATGCCATATTTGCAATACCAGCGTACGGCCCAGAGAATAATGGGGCCCTGAAAATGCCGACCATGGAAAGGGTTCATACGCGCCTCCTTCAGTCCAAGGTAGGCTTTAGCTTAACTCTACAAACTATTTGCAACAGTGCCCGCCAGAACCCGAGCCGTTCTACGGGCTCTTTTTGCCGCAGCGTTTGCGCGAGGATCTGAGCCGCCGTCACCGGCGTTGAATTCCTGGTAGTAACGAAAGACCCAAAGCCCGAGAATGCGGGTTTTTTTCTGGGTGTTTAATCCCGTTATTCGCAGTCCAGCTGGCCCCCGGCGCGCGGTTGAAATCTTTGACATCTATACCACTAGGTGGTAACTTTTTATCACTAGGAGAGTCTATGCCAATGAGGGTGTTTAAAACGAAAACCTTTGCTTCTGCAGTAAAGAAGGCTGAAATCCCTGATGCGGATCTGTGCGAAGCGATCAAGGAAGTGATGCAGGGTCAGGCGGTTGATCTCGGCGGTGGCGTTTGGAAAAAACGCCTGAATGAAAACCGGCATCGCTCGATCATCCTGGCGAAGGGCGGCGACTACTGGGTGTATCAGTTCCTGTTTGCCAAGAGCGACCTGGACAACATCGGTAAAAAGGAGCTGGCCGGATTCAAGAAGCTTGCCAAAGCCTATGAAGGCTTGAGCAACGAGCAAATCCAGCTTCTGCTGAAGCGGAAAGACTTTTTGGAGATATGCAGCAATGGCTAAGAAATTCAAAAGCGAGGCTTTCGAGTCGATTCACAGCTCGGCCAATGCACTGCTGGCCATCGGCGCTATCGACAAGGCCACCATGCGGGAATTCGATGAGACCTGCATTGCCGAAGTGCCTGAAATCAGGCCTGCGCAGATCAAGAAAATTCGTCAGCGCAGCCACGTCAGTCAGCCGATTTTTGCCCGGTACTTGAACACCAGCGCATCGACGGTCAAGCAGTGGGAGGCCGGCGACAAGCGCCCGAGTGGCATGGCCCTCAAGCTGCTGGCCATCGTGGAAAAGCACGGTATCGAGATACTGGCTTAACCTTTCCACACATAGGCCCTCTGCTTTAGCAGGGGGCTTTCGTTATTGGTAACGCAGGGCCTAGCCTTGGCGCACCAGTTTGAACCTGGCGCCTTGATGGACGAAGTTCAGCCCCTCAAGATCCTCCGCTGTGAATCGGCCTGTTTCCTGGCGGAAATCCGGTGCCCCCTCATACAGCACGCCCTTCACCACCTGGCCCCTTATTTGGTCGTCTTCATCGTAGATGTTATAGCGGCCTTGCGGGTCGTATTGCTCGGTCATTGCTTGCTTCCTTGTAATGATGAATAGCTTGGACAGCAATTAATCCGAGCCTGAAATAGCGTTGATTGCAAGCATGGCCGTTTTCGATTGCAAGCAGTTACACCTACCCAACCCCGCCGCTGTGCGTGTTCGGCTTCGCCGAAACGGCTCTCGTAAACCAAGCCCCGGCCAAAAGCGCGGCGGGTCTTGGCCCTTCGGGCTTCGATCCTCACGCCTTCGCCCGTCCCGGGCTGCGCGCCCCGCTTCCGACGGAATTTTCTGGGGTTCCGGATTACCAATGGCATTCGGTTAAGGTGCGCTATGTTTGTTTGCTGGACAGCGAAGCAAGGCTCCCCCCCTCGATGCCCCATGAAGAAATGTCTGTGTTCTGGACAAAAGTCGGTAAGTTATTTCAGCGAACCTGCCAGTCCACGGATCCAGAATGGCAAAAACGCCGGCGTGTGATTGATACACGGTTGCTGGTTGTATTCATACTGAAGATGGTTTTAAGCAGGAACCGACAGGGCTATGGCAGCAGTCTTGGTGCACTGTGGGAGTCCTGTACAAACAAAGGAATCACTCTGCCCCGTACGGATGCCGTTGCGGCATCTTCCCTGTGTGAAGCCCGGCAGAAGCTGCCGGAAACCGTGTTCAAAACGCTCAACGACGAACTGATTTCACTTTGGCACGCTCACCGGGACACGCCGACCTGGAAAGGGCATCGGGTCTTTGCCATCGACGGCTCGAAAATCAATGCGCCCCGCGGCCTGCTGGAATACGGCTATAAAACACCACGGGAGACGACCCGGCATTACCCTTGCGCCATGGTGAGCGGGTTGTACAACTTGCAGGAGCAGTTGATTTACGATTTCGAGCTGGTACCCCATAACGACGAACGCCGCTGTGTGCCAGAACATCTGGCAAAACTGGAGCCTGGAGATCTGGTCATTTTCGACCGGGGCTACTTCAGCTACCTGATCCTGCATCAGGTCCTCACCAGCGGGCAACACGCCGTGTTCCGCCTGCAGCAGGGGACCACTAATTCTCAGGTGCCCGCGTTCTGGGATAGTGAGCAAACCACTGCTCAGGATCCTATTTGCAACAGTGCCTGCAGTATTGCGTTTGTAATATGGAACGCTTCGCCCGCTTTTGCCACATAGTATCAACACAAGAAGCTTTTAGTGCGCAGATGCCGGGCTGCGGCAAGCACATTGCTTCAGGTGGCCTGCCCAAACGAAAAAATGCCAAGCCCCAGTCACAGGAGCCACCATGCGTCCCCTATCGCCCTGTTCCGCAGCTCACGCGAGCGATTGCTTTCAGCTCGGATTCGATCCGCAGGCCACTACCGACTCGCTCAACCAGGCGCGTCCCTTTCAGCTCCCTTACCAAGTGGATGACATTCGGCACTTTCAACAAAACGGCGCTCGTCAAGGTTGGTCGCAGCAAAATAATGCGCCAATCGTCCCCGCGCCAGCGTCCTCTTCGGTGAGTCACGCGCCAGCACCGATGTCTCTTTTGCAACGCATCGCGCCGTTGGAAGGCGAAAGATACTCGCTTGCAAACATGGATGGCAGCGTTGCCCGCCGGATTGATGAACTGAAGGCGCAGTACTCTCCACATGAGCTGACGCGCGCGTTGATTGAACAACGCAACCCTCAAGACTTCTCTGGCGCATCATTGCCTTCGGGGCATTCGGTCGATAGTCGCACAACGGGATCAACGCAGGACTCGCGCTACTCCGATGCGTCTGGGCAGCCCCCCCCAGCTCGCTTGCCAGCTCCTCAAGAGCAATAGTGACGACTTTGCGCCGTGAAGATAGACAAAGGGCCGCGGCGCCTTATCCTTCCTCGAAAAGCTCCGGCTCGGGCGCTACCACCATTAAGGCTGGCCGGTGTAGGCACAAACCAGGTGGTGACATCAACACGAATACGTTCACTGGATGTGCTGTCACGGATGATGAACTGGAGCGCGGGGACAAGAAAGCAAAGGGGCGGGTTGCATCCCGAAGCTCTTTGTATAAAAAAGCAGCGAAGCTCGGCATAACCTCGACAGCTGAGGTTCACCGAGTACAGGTAGATGCCCTAGCCGCCAAACAAGGCTATTCCAGCCGACAGGAGGCTGACCTGGCACAACGGGACGAGCGGGCCGCCAAACAAGGCTATTCCAGCCGACAGGAAGCTGCACTGGCAGAAAGGGACGAGCGGGCCGCCAAACAAGGCTATTCCAGCCGACAGGAGGCTAGACTGGCAGAAAAGGACGAGCGGGCCGCAAAACAAGGCTATTCCAGCCGACAGGAAGCTGAACAGGCACAACTGGACGAGCGGGCCGCCAAACAAGGCTATTCCAGCCGACAGGAAGCTGAACGGGCACAATGGGACGAGCGGGCCGCCAAACAAGGCTATTCCAGCCGACAGGACGCTGAACGGGCACGAAGGGACGCCTCGGCCGTCCTTCAGTTAGGTCCAGGTGTAACGGGGGCCGATCTTAGCAGGACTCAAGCAGCTGAGAGAGCGCTTGCGGCGGACATAGCTATTGATGTCAGAGAGATTCGAAGTGTAAGAATGCCATTCAATTCTGCTCCTCTTATGTCTCCCCAGTTATCTTCAACCAGTGTGCGGCCCATCGTAAATTTGCTAAGCATGGAGCATGCGTGGGAGCGAGACTGAAATGCCGGGGATAGATTTACCATCCCTTCGCAAGATGAGGCTCCACTTTTCTTTGTCGTTACCCGAAACCGTTACGGCTGGGAAGAGCACTATCAGGGAGACTTCCAATGTCAATTGAAAGGCGGTTAAGGACACGCTGAGCAAGCTTGGCTGACTCTGGCAGGGTACGCGGATTCGCCTGCCGAGATGCTCTCATGAAGCCGGTGACCTTCACCGGTTTTATAAAAAAGCAGCGGAGCACGGCTTAACCTCGAGTGCCGAACTATCGCCGGATAGCAAAACATTTTTCCACCGCAGTGCTCGCTCCAAGCGACCATGGGATCATGTCCACGCCGAGTTACCCCGGCCCTGCGTCACCCTGGCCTTGCTCTGGCAAGAGTATCGACTCGCCCATCCGTAAGTCTTCCAGTACAGCTGGGACTGCGAGCACTATCGCCTCCTTCAGTCCAAGGTAGGCTTTAGCTTAACTCCACAAACTATTTGCAACAGTGCCGTTGAAGCTGGCGATCAAGGACGGCAAGCTGATCGTCCTCTCGGGCATGGTAGGTACGGGCAAGACCTCGACCTTGCAGCGGATTCAGGAATCGCTTGAACAGGAGAAGGAAATCCTGATCGCCCAATCGCTGGCCTTGAACATCGGGCACGTCACCATCGAAACACTGGAACTGGCGCTGTTCTGCGACCTGTCCACCGAAAAAGACGAACCGATGCCGAAGAAAAGTGAGCAACGGCCTCGCGTACTGCGCGAATTGATCAAGAAAAAGAAGAAGCCGGTTGTCTTGTTCATTGACGACGCCCACCAGCTCAGCGAAGACACGCTACTGAGCCTGAAGCGACTGATGGAAGTCATGCGCAGCGGGAAGAGCGTAAGCGTCCGCCCAACACACCTTGTGTGATTAAACGGGCGCCCACCTGTGCGGCAACAGCTCGGTTATCTCACTCGCACGCTGCGTCGGCAGGCGTGTAAGAACATCCTTCAAGTAAGCATACGGATCATGTCCGTTGAGCCGCGCCGACTGGATCAAACTCATGATCGCCGCCGCACGTTTACCGCTGCGTAACGAGCCCGCGAACAGCCAGTTCGAGCGCCCAAGAGCCCACGGCCGGATTTGATTCTCGCACCAGTTATTATCGATGGGCACAGCACCGTCATCGAGATAGCGCGTCAGCGCTATCCAGCGTTTGAGGCTGTAATCCAGGGCCTTGGCGATGGCCGAACCCTCAGGCACAAGCTGTCTTTGGGCGGTCATCCAGGTATGAAGTGCGTCGGCGATTGGCGCTGCTTTTTCCTGCCGTATTCGCTGTCGATCACCCGGTTCCAGCTCGCGGACTTCTCGTTCAACTTCGTACAAGGCCGCGATGTAGTGCAGCGCTTTTTCGGCGATCTGGCTCTTGTTGGTCGCATGCAAGTCGAAGAACTTTCGGCGGGCATGGGCCATGCATCCTATCTCCGTAACGCCCAGTTCAAAGCCTGCCTTGTAGCCGGCAAAGTCATCGCAGACCAGCTTGCCGTTCCAACCGCCCAGGAAGGCTCGGGCATGTTCGCCAGCGCGGCTTGGGCTGAAGTCGTAAACGACCGCCGCCAGGTCGGAGAACTGACTGGTGGCATAGGCCCAGACATAAGCGCGATGAGTTTTTTTAGCGCCAGGCGTCAGCATTTGTACCGGCGTCTCGTCGGCGTGAACGATGCCGTGCGTCAGCACGGCTTCGCGCAGCGCATCGACTAGTGGTTGGAGTTGCACGCCGCAGTTGCCCACCCACTGCGCCAAGGTCGAACGGGCGATGGGCAGCCCGGCGCGACCGAAGATTTTTTCCTGACGATACAGCGGCAAATGATCAGCGAACTTGGCCACCATGACATGGGCCAGCAGGCCTGCGGTCGGTATGCCTTTGTCGATGACGTGCGCCGGTACCGGCGCCTGGATTAGCGTTTCGCACTGCTCGCAGGCCCATTTCCCACGGATGTGATGCTCGACGGTGAACACGCCGGGCGTGTAGTCGAGTTTTTCACTGGCATCTTCGCCGATGCGCTTGAGAGCACAGCCGCACTGGCAATGGCTGTTGTCCGGTTCGTGATGGATCAGCGTGCGAGGAAACTGCGGCGGCAGCGCTGCGCGCTTAGGTTGCTGGCGCACTTTGGCTTCGACTGGTGTCGGTTGCAGCGCCTCAAGCTCGGCTTCGATAGCGGCAATATCAGTATCGATCAAGTCGTCGAGCAAGCTGGCCTGATCTGGACTTAGTTGCTCGCTGCGTTTGGCAAACTTGAAGCGCTTGAGCAGCGCGATCTCGTGGGCCAGCTTCTCGTTGACCGACTTTTGATGATTGATCTGCTTGTCCATCGTCTCGACGCGCTGGATCAACTGCGCCGCCAAAGCACGCAGTTCTTCAGGGTTTAATTGATCGAGATTCGGATGCGAAGTCATGCCGCCGATTTTGCCAGAGAGGGCTATGGGCGGCGATAGACTGATGCGCCAATTGCGCTGGCAAGCAGGCCATGGCAGGCGAGTTAGAGCACCGTGATGGCTCCTCCGGAACCGACGCGTTGCCAAGGTAAGCCGAGCACCAAGGCTTGAAGTTGCTCTGCATCCAGCTCGACTTCAGAGCCGTGCCGCACGCCAGGCCAAAAGAAACGTCCTTGATTTAAGCGCCGGGCAGCAAGCCAAATCCCCAAGCCATCATGCACCAGCACTTTCATGCGATTGGCACGACGGTTGGCAAACAGATAAGCACAGTGCGGCTTCGCCGCACCGAACACCGCCACGACTCGCGCCAGCGCAGTTTCAGTGCCGGCGCGCATGTCCATGGGCTCGGTGGCGAGCCAGATGGAGTCGATGCGGATCATCGCAGCAGGTCTCGCAGGAAAGCAGAACACGCCACTGCATTTTCTGCCGGCCAACTCACCACGACTACGCCTTTTGGATGCGGCACTTCGATTCGGATCGTGGCAGGAAGGGCCTGATGCATCGGCACCGGCGGCGATGTCTTGACCGGGATGAAGGCGGTTTGAAGTGTCAGGTTTTTCTGCGCATGCACGCGTATCCATTTATGGACGAGGTTGGCGTTGAGGTTGTGGGTCAACGCGACATTGGCGATCGAGGTGTCAGGCTGCGCGCATTCGGCGATGACCTGGGCCTTGAAGGACTTTGAATAGGAACGGCGTTCTTGTGGCATAGGCGTCCGCTTAAAAAGGCTAAAAATGGTGTCCACTTAAATTGAACTGACCCCACAAAGTTGGACGATTATCTATCTATGCCTGAGCAGCCTGAGTTCTGTATTCAACAGGGCTCAGGCCGTTTAGCTTCAGTCTAATGCGCGAGTGATTGTAATACTGGATGTACTCGTCGATGCCTGCGTGAAGCTCATCAAGATCGTTAAATTTGTTCAGATAAAAAAACTCGGACTTCAGTGTGCCGAAAAAACTCTCCATGGCCGCGTTGTCGTAGCAGTTACCCTTGCGCGACATGCTTGGCGTAACGGAGCACTTTTTGAGAGCCCGCAGGTAAATGGGCATTCGATATTGCCAGCCCTGGTCTGAGTGCAAAACCGGTTTTTCATGCGGCTGAAGTCGCTTGAATGCACCTTTGAGCATCTTCCCGACCATATCGAACAGCGGCCGTCTGGCAACCTCATAGGAAATGATTTCACCGTTGTACAGATCCAAAACGGGAGACAGATACAGCTTCTGACCTCCAACTTTGAACTCTGTAACGTCGGTTACCCACTTTTGATTGGGTGACGGAGCTTCGAACTCACGCTTCAAAAGATTAGGCGCTGCCTTGCCTACCTCACCCTTGTAGGCTCGGTATTTCTTCACCCGCACCAAGCTCTTGAGCTGAAGCTGCGCCATCAGTCGCTGAACAGTCTTGTGATTGACGAGATGGCCAGCGCTCCGTACCGCAGCCGTTATCCGGCGATAGCCATACCGGCCTTTGTGCTCGTCGAACGTCGAGCGAATCTTGTCTTTCAGCTCTGCATACTTATCAGCCGATTGCAGCGCCTTTTGCTGATAGTAAAAGGTGCTGCGTGCCAAACCGGCAAACTTCAGCAGGCTTTCGAGAGAATGCAGCGGCCTCAGTCCTATTACGATTTGCGCTTTTTCTGCTGCGCTACTCGTTTCTTCTCCTGAACCAAGGCATCGAGCTTTTTTAGGTAGTCGTTTTCCATCCGCAACTGCTTCACCTCAGCAAGCAAATCATCGCGTGAACGCGATTCGTCATCGGTTGAGTTGGGTTGAACAGAAGGAATGGTGGTCGGCATTTTTTTCGGGCGTCCGGCTCTATTAGGCTGCTTGGTAAGGGCATCAAAACCGCCCTCGTCAAAGCGGCGTTCCCAGAGGCCGATGATGTCGAACTTACGGATATCGAACAAGGCCGCCGTCTGCCGATAGGACAGCTGTTCCTCACGCATACGTTTCAAAACAGACAGTTTGAAATCGTTGCTGTAGCGCGGCAGCTTTTTCTCTTTAAGCCCAGCAACGCCATGCACCTGATAGGCCGCGACCCACTGGCGTAGGGATGAAAAGTCCACATTGTGACGGTGTGCGACATCTCTCAAGCCCGCGCTACCGGAGCAGTAGTCCTGCACCGCCGCGAGCTTTGCTTGCTCTGTGTACTTACCCATGACACCCCCAAAGGTTGTGTCCAACCTTTTGGGGTCAGTTCAAATTAGGTGGACACCATCGCCTTTGGCGTCGGGGTCAGGAAGGTGTGTTGGCCGGACGCATACGGAAGAGCCCCTTGTCGATCGTCCTGGCCGGACATCCGAAGTTGCGCAACGACCTGGTGCATTCATCGATGGAGCAGATCGGCGGGCCGGTGACGCTGTTCGAGTTCGATAGCTTGGGACCGGACCGTCGCGCTTATCTCGACTGGGTACTTTCGCATGTGAGCGCAGCGAAGACCAAGCCGCAAACCCTGTTGACCGATGCCGCTGCCACGCTGCTCTGCGAGCGCCTGGCGACACCATTGCAGTTCGAGCTTTACCTCGACCGGGCGTTCACCGAAGGCTTCCGCGTGGGACAGAAGCCGATCGACGTGGACACCATTGAAGCGGTTCTGTCGCCAGACTTGAATGCCATGGGCGCACGCCTGATGCGCAACGGATACAACGTCAAGCAACTGATCGACACCCTGGGCGTCAAGTCGCGCGAGGTGCGCTCCTTCCTCGCCGGCCAGCTCGCGGCAGAACGCACGCAGGAACTGCATGATCGGCTGTTGGCTGCGGGCGTGCCGGTATGATGCGACATCATTCTCAACTAATGTGGGCCGAAGCGGATGTTATCGGGCTGTTCTCAGGCAATGTGGTCCCATTCTCACTTATTGTGGGTCGGAGCGGCCCGATATTCTCAGCTAATGGGGTCCCGAAACGAGCGATGTAATCAGGTCTGGCGACCGATGTTATCGAGCCGCTACAGATAGTCACGAACCCTCGAATCTTGATAACCCTTGATGATCAGCCGGGCGATCGCATCGGCTTTGAGCCTCTCGTTGGTCAGGCCGAGGGCGGCCGTGACCAACGCCTGCTGCTGCGGCGTGTCGAGAGCCGCCAGCCCGGCGCCCAGTCCGGTGATCGCCAGGTCCTTGTACGCCTCGTCGGTCAGGCCGAGGGCGGCCGTGACCAGCGCCTGCTGCTGCGGCGCGTCGAGAGCCGCCAGCCCGGCGCCCAGTCCGGCGATCGCGCGGGCCTTGTGCCCGTCGTGGACCAGGCCGAGGGCGGCCGTGACCAGCGCCTGCTGCTGCGGCGCGTCGAGAGCCGCCAGCCCGGCGCCCAGTGCGGCGATCGCGCGGGCCTTGCTCCACTGGTCGGTCAGGCCGAGGGCGGCCGTGACCAGCGCCTGCTGCTGCGGCGCGTCGAGAGCCGCCAGCCCGGCGCCCAGTCCGGTGATCGCGCGGGCCTTGAGCCTCTCGTCGGTCAGGCCGAGGGCGGCCGTGACCAGCGCCTGCTGCTGCGGCGCGTCGAGAGCCGCCAGCCCGGCGCCCAGTCCTTTGATCGCGCGGGCCTTGAGCCTCTCGTCGGTCAGGCCGAGGGCGGCCGTGACCAGCGCCTGCTGCTGCGGCGCGTCGAGAGCCGCCAGCCCGGCGCCCAGTCCGGCGATCGCATAGGCCTTGTGCCTCTCGTCGGTCAGGCCGAGGGCGGCCGTGACCAACGCCTGCTGCTGCGGCGCGTCGAGAGCCGCCAGCCCGGCGCCCAGTCCGGCGATCGCATCGGCCTTGCTCCACTGGTCGGCTAGGCCGAGGGCGGCCGTGACCAGCGCCTGCTGCTGCGGCGCGTCGAGAGCCGCCAGCCCGGCGCCCAGTCCGGTGATCGCCAGGTCCTTGTACGCCTCGTCGGTCAGGCCGAGGGCGGCCGTGACCAGCGCCTGCTGCTGCGGCGCGTCGAGAGCCGCCAGCCCGGCGCCCAGTCCGGCGATCGCAGTGGCCTTGTGCCCCTCGTCGGCCAGGCCGAGGGCGGCCGTGACCCGCGCCTGAAGCTGTTTAGGCCCCATCAACAGCACCGTATGGCTATTTAACTCGTGAGTCGGTATGCGGGCTATGAGGTTATTGAAGTGTGGCATCAACTGTTTCAGAAAAAGGTAATGTTTCTGGACCGACTTCTCATTCGATACCGCCTGGTTTAAAAATTTGTTGCTCAACATGAGGGCGCGCACCCCCGCGGCCGTATCATGTGGTGAGCCACTGGCTACATCACGGACAATATGCTGTACCAACTCCAAGGGAAGGTTCATGAACCCGATCTGGGTCGATTGGTTCAACGAAGTTTTTTGTGAGGAATTGCCCGGCTTGATCCGTGCTCCTGTCGCATCCGTATGTTCCGCGCGTTGTGGCACTGGTGGCGCTGTCGTCGAAGCTGAATTGGGGGCGACAGAGGGTGTCAGGGCTGGCACAACAGCGTGTGGCGGCGGGGTGGTTGAGGCGATAGGCATTGGTGATAGATTCCTTATGGCACAGCTGACGGCCAGGCATACCTAGGCTGGGCGAGTAAATACCGTGGGTTGACTCACGGCCTTGTGTCGAGAGCAATGAGTGGTCTGAGAGCGGTTCGAGTTCCGGACACGAAAATACAATAATTGAGTTGTCCGGAATCGAGGGTGGAATGAGTTTTGTGTAAACGGTCATTTGGCAGGAGACTGCCTACCTGTAGCGGCTCGCGTTAGAAAACACGCTGGCCGGCATTCCTCTGTGAGGCAAAACCGCCACCCGTCATTTGCAGATAGCGTGAGCCCGTCGCGATGAAACGCGAGCCGGTGCCGTGGAATGCAATCTCATGTGCAATTAATGTGAGCCGGAAATGCCGATGAATGCGAGCCAGCGTGTTTTCAAACGCGAGCCGCTACACTTAGGGTGTCATTTCGCCCCCAGCCGGAACCGACCCGAACTAGGCCTGGCCCACGGCGACGGCCGCTTCGCGAAACTGATGGCGGGTTATGCCAAGACCGACTTGCTGATCCTGGACGACTGGGGCTTGGTGCCGTTTACCGCTGCGCAACGGCGCGACATGCTTGAACTGCTGGACGACCGCTACGGCAACCGCTCGACGCTAGTGACCAGCCAGATGCCAGTGGACAAATGGCACGCACTGATCGGCGATCCGACCTTGGGCGATGCGATCCTCGACCGGCTGGTGCACAACGCTTATCGGATCGAACTGAAGGGCGAATCGATGCGCAGACTCGCAACGAAATTGACGGCGACAGAGACTTCAGACGGCACTGTTGCAAATAGGATCCTGAGCAGTGGTTTGCTCTTCAAACAGGGCTCAGAGGCCGAAAACCCTATTCACCAGGCGCACTTCGCTTTGGGGGTGCCCGTAATACCAGGACGCTGCCTGACCTTTGCGAAGGGCTCGCAGGGTTTCTATTCCTGAATTCATAGAATAACTGCAACGCTTGAAACGAGAGGCAGAGAGCCAGCCACCGGTAGAATCCAGGCTCTCACACCAAAGGATTCAAGCGCAGATGACCACGCCTTACCGGCAGCTAACTCAGGGCCAACGTTACCAGATTGAGGCTGGCCTGAGGGCCAAAGAGAGCCAAGCCAGCATCGCTAAACAGGTGGGCGTGCATCCTTCGACGATCAGCCGTGAGGTTCGCCGTAACAGCCCTAAAAAGATTTACATGGCGGTTTGTGCGACCCATGAAAGTGATGCTCGGCGAGCCGGAGCGCGTAAGTTTTGCAAGCCGCTTACCTGGCTGAGCCATCACCTGGCGATATGGCTCAAGCATGGGATGAGCCCAACAGATTGCTCATCGGTTGAAGCAAGAGAGGCCGGATCAGACGGTCAGTCACGAGTGGATTTATCGGTTTATTGCCAGCGACCAACGAGGTGGCGGCGAGCTTTATACGCATCTTCGCCACCGTCGAAAGCGCTACCGTAAACGCTATGGAAGCCACGATCGGCGGGGGCTGTTGCGAAATTGGGTGTCTATCACCGAGCGCCCTGAGAAGGTCGAAACCCGAGAGCGGCTGGGGGATTGGGAAGGAGACACGGTGCATGGTGTGGGCGGTAATCTGGTCACCCTGGTTGAGCGTAAAAGCGGTTATCTTAGCGCTTACCCGGTCAAGCGCCGAACTCGCCGTCAAGTCTCCCGGGCGATCAACTTACAGTTCAAAGGGCATGTGGTGCACACACTGACGTTGGACAACGGCAAGGAGTTTGCCGGTCATGAGCACATCGCGCGCAAGAGCCGTTGCCAGGTGTATTTTGCCGATCCGTATTCATCCTGCCAGCGCGGCACGAATGAAAATACCAACGGTTTGCTCCGCCAGTATTTTCCCAAGGGTAGCGACTTCAGCAAGCTGACCGTTGCCGCCGTAAACCGGGTGGTCGCGCAGATCAATTTACGCCCGCGCAAACGCTTGGGCTGGAAGACACCGTACGAAGTGTATGCAGGGGTGAGCGTTGCACTTATGTGTTGAATTCAGGGTGCGATTGGGTGCGGATATGGCCGATCCCCAAAGGTAGTCCTGGCTGAGTGCGCTCAAGGGCCTGAACCTGACTTTTTTCATCGCAACAGAGCACTAATGCCTTGTCCGGCGGATCCAGATACAGCCCAATGACGTCCCAGAATTTCTCTTCGAACTTTGGATCGTTGGACAATTTGAAGGTGCGTGTCAGGTGCGGTTTTATGTCGTTGGCGACCCATATGCGCTGGACGCTGGCCGGTGAGATGCGAGCGACCTGGCTTGTCGATCAAACCGTCTAGTCGCTGTTCTTGAAAACGCTGACACCAAAGAGTGACCGAGCGCAGAGAAAATCCAACCAAGTGGGCTATTTCAACTCGCGAACAACCTTAAGCGGCCAACAGGATCACCCGGGCGCGACGACCGTCACGTTGACTGATGGTGGCAGACCTTGTGCGGTGGCTGAGTTCGGCGTGTTCTTTGGGACTCGGGACAATATGTTGGGCGCCCATCGGTTCGCCTCCGATGGTGTGATGACCGAGAAAGCATAGCTAATATTGCGGAGAATTTATTTTAGAGACAGGACACTAGTATCCTGAGCGGTTAGGTCGATTATCGAAGAACATGTCGATATACAGACCAGACTTCGACCTCACTGAGCAGTAGTGCGCATGGCCAAACCCGCCGCCCCATTCGTTTTAACGCCATCTGACCAAGCGACTCCACAAGGCTGGTCGCGGATGCGTATTTCGCTCATCGTGACCGGTCATTTCGCTAACAACGTGACCGGTTCCTCCACCCGATTGCGCGGGGTCTAAATTCTAACCGCATCGGTCACGATGCCGCTTCTTCTTCCGTCTTTTTACGTCGCAGCGGCTCGCCCTTCATCACGATTCGATACGCGCTGTGCACCAGCCGATCCAGTAAGGCGTCGGCCACTGTCGGGTCGTTGATCCAGCCGTGCCAATGATCAACCGGCAGTTGGCTGGTCAGTACCGTTGACCGCGAGCCGGCGCGGTCGTCGATCACTTCCAGCAGGTCGTGCCGGGCGTTGTCTTCCAGCGGGGCCAGGGCCCAGTCGTCCAAAATCAGCACGTCGACTTTGGCCAGTTGTTGCAGCGTGCGGCTTAAGCTGCCGTCGCCATGGGCGATCCGCAGTTGTTCCAGCAGGCGCGGTGTGCGCAGGTACAGCGTGCTGTAGCCTTGGCGGCAGGCCTGATTGCCCAGGGCGCAGGCGAGCCAGGTTTTGCCGACGCCGGTTGGGCCGGTCAGCAACAGGTTGTGCTGTTGGCGGATCCAGTCACCGCTGGCCAGAGTCGCAAGCTGACGCTCGTCCAGGCCTCTGCCCGGACGGCGGTCGAGGTCTTCCAGGCAGGCACCGGCGTAGTTGAGCTTGGCGTGTTTGCGCAGTCGCTCCAGGCGTTTGTTGTCGCGCCAGGCCAGTTTGCGGTCAAGCAGCAGACCGAGCCGATCATCGAAGCTCAAGCTGTGGCAGGTCGGCAGTGTCCATTGCTCTTCCAGCGCAGTGGCCATGCCGCTGAGCCGCAGGTGGTGCAACTGATTAAGCGTGTGTTGCGTCATCATTGAACAGCTCCTTTTGGGTGTAATAGTCAGCACCGCGCACGTTCTCGTGGCGGGCGGGATGTACAGCGGTGGCCTTGGGCAGCAGGTGCTGGTCAAGGCCTTGCTTGAGCAGGTTGCGCACGGTGCGGCTGTTGAGCGCGCGCAGCTGGACGGCGCGATGCCGCCGCTTCAAGGCGCTCGTTGCCGTACTGACGGGTCAGCGAGAGCAGGCCCAGGCAGGAGCGGTAGCCCATCTCCGGATGGGGTTTGTGGGTCAGTTGATGTTCGACGATCTGCCGGACGTGCGGGCCGATCCGTTCGCCCCAGTCGAGCAGGCGCTGGGGTGTCCAGTCGCGATGGGCCTTGTGCGAGGCAGGCATGTGTTCGCTCTGGGTGCTGTAGGCGCCGCGCCGCGGGAGCAACAGGTGGCTGGCCACTCGCCGGTGTCCATGCAGGATTTCGACGGTATGGGCGCTCACTCGGGCGTCGACGCTTTGCCGCGCGAGCGCCGAGGGCACGCTGTAGAAGCCGCCATTCACTTCGACGTGGTAGTCGATGTTGACCTTGCAGCGCTTGAAGGTCACCACCTCATGAAGCGGAGAACTCCTAACGGTCATTGCCCAACGCTCCATGCCCGCCGGCTTCAAACCCCGGCCTTAAGCAAACCTGCCCAGCAACCGTTGGCCGTGAACATATTTTTCAAAGGCCGGTGTTTAAAGCTGTCTGGCATGTGAGCGCGAGGTAATCGGTGGTTTTCGATGGCACATTCGATACCCTCTCAAGCAAAACTGGCACCAATTTGCAGCCGCAGGCTGCCCTCTTGCCTTCAATCACAGGAACTTAAAGCTGCTAATCACCACTCAAGGGTCATCACGGCTCGGTTACTCACCTAATGAACATTTCTACCTCAGCATTTCCCGCGATGAGAACGGCATTGCGTCAGTTTGATATGACAAAGGTCGGTTCTACGATAAATGTGGCTAGAAATATTGCTGGCAAGAAGGCGCTGCAAGTAAAAAATTCACTTCTTGAACAGCATAAGGCAGGCCCGAGCGACTTCACTTCGAAGATCCTCTCCACTGTGATGGATACGTTCCAAAGTGGAAGAGGCGCAAGAGATGTCGAGCATAGCGATTCGGGCGGCTCGTTTCGAATGGACGGGTCCGCCCTTGGGGCGGACAAGGTCAGCTATGAGCGCGAGGCTGCCAACCCTACCGTCATGAGCTTCCTCGGCATCAGTGACAAAGCCGGCAAGGTACTGCTTTCGCTGGGGAAATCCGTTGCCGAGGCGTTTGCCGGTGCCGCTGCGCGCCCCCCCAAGGATACCGTAGCTGCAAGGCAAGCTCGCACCGCATTCCTTGCCAGCAGGTCAAGCTTGAGCCGCATCGCTACCGAGGGGTTTAAAAAGGCTCGTACACAGCAGGGTACTACTATGCCTACACGGCCGCCGGGCATGCCTCAGCAACCCGCCTACACCCCAAGTAACAGTGCACCGCCGCCGAATGGCCCGCCGCCCCGAGCCGATAACTTCCCCCGCACCGCCCAGGAGGCGCGCGCGAACGCGTTCCCCAACCTTCCTTTTGCAAGCCACGCGCGGGCGACCGCCGAAGCCTATGGGCGGGCGAAACCGCGCCTGGCAAACCTTGCCCACAGGTTAGAACTCGACTTGCAAGCGCACTTGTCCCCCAGAACTGCTGCTCAAGGCGGTTTTCTAGAGCAGCTGACAGCACTGACCCAGGCCCGAACCGCGACGGCGCAACAATACGACGAAGCGTTCGGTGTGGACTTTCAAAGGCTTTCGAACGACGGCAAAACTACCCAGCAAAAGAACAACTGTTTTTTTATCTCCGCTCAGCAGATCTCAGCAATGGCCAGCGGTAAGCGACCCCAAGGGATACCCGATGCGGATGTTATCGAAAGTTTCCGTATAGCGAGGGAGGGCGGCGAGGAAGAGCCAGACCAAATGGTGCTGGCGAGCGGCACGCTGGCAAAGCGATTCGTGGACAACCTCAACTTTGGTAAGCCGCCCAATGAGCAAGTGCGTATCCATGTGATTCAGGTGCTGCCTGGGCACGTTCTCGATGAGATACAGGGCTCAAAGCACCCAGATGCCAAAGAAGGGTTCATTCTGGACATGGGCGGCCACTTCGAAGCATTGGCCGTAAAATCACCGTCTCCAAGTCCTTCAACCGTCGAAACTTAGATCGTTGATGTCGGTGTTTTGCAAGGTAGTTGTCGCGTCAGCTGTGTTTTATGCGGCTACTTTCAGTACTGGCAACTCCCTTTCCGGGTTAAGCGTGACAGCCCCGATGGGCTGCCAATTACGCGTCTCACCTGACCAGCGATGTGGGTGTTGATTACGAGCTTGCTGATACAGCACATGGCGCTTGGCCAAGACCTGTTTATCTTCACCGCGATGACGTTAAGCCGGGGTTACGAAGCGGATGCGGCTATGGCGGTGCTGGTGGTTGTACCAGAGGATAAAATCACGTACCCAGATCCGTGCTGCGTCCAAATTTTCAAAGCCGCCAGTCGGCCATTGCGGGCAATATTTCAGGGTTCTAAACAGCGACTCCGAGTAGGGATTATCGTTGCTGACCCGTGGTCGTCCCCGTGAGGGAGTGATGCCCAAGTCGTACAGTTTGCTCAGCAACGTCACCGATTTCATCGGCGCGCCGTTGTCCGAGTGCAGCACCAAGGGCCGCCCCGCAAAGCGTTCGGCAAGTACCGTGCGCTCCATTAGTTCAGCCGCCCGCTCGCCGCTTTCTTGCTCGTAAACCTCCCAGCCCACGGCCTTACGGCTGTAAATGTCCTCAATCAAATACAGGTAGTAATACTTTCCACGCACTGGCGAGGGAAGGTAGGTAATGTCCCAAGACCAAACCTGATTGGCGGTGGCGGCACGGTGAGTCGTCGGCGATGCATGTTTGTGCGGTGCATGGCTGCGGCCACGACGGTGCTGCTGATTAGCCGCTTTGAGGACGCGATAAAAGGTCGACTCTGAGGCAGGTAACGGTCTTGATCGGCCAGTATTGGCACAATCTGGCTGGGTGGCAGGCTGACAAAACATGTCCGTGGCCGAGTTGTCGCGTCAAGAAGGCATCTCCCCAGCCACCCTGTATGCTTGGCGCTCCAAGCTCAAAGCAGGAGGCGCCGTGGTGCCCGGAGATAAAAACAGTGCCGATAGCTGGTCGGCTGAAGCCAAGTTCGCAGCGGTATTGCATACGGCCACATTGAGCGAAATCGAGCTCAGCGAATACTGTCGCAGCAAGGGCCTGTACCCAGAGCAAATAGCCGCTTAGCGTCAAGCCTGCATCACTGGCCAGCTGTCAGCTCAGGCGCAACGTCAGCTCGAGCGAGAGCAAGCGCGTGCCGATAAAAAACGCATTGCCGAGCTGGAGCGCGACCTACGCCGCAAGGATAAGGCGCTGACAGAAACCGCTGCGATCCTGGTGCTGCGAAAAAAGATGAATGCCTTCTGGGGAAGCGACAGGGCTGTCGCTGCGCAGCCTGCAACGCTGGGCGCTGAGGCCTGTAATGCAGGCCGATATACGCACCACCATGCTACACCCACGACCACTCAATGCCCTGAATGAGCAGGAGCGCTGCGCCATTTTAGAGGTCTGCAACAGCCCACCATTTGTCAGCCTGCCACCCAGCCAGATCGTGCCAATACTGGCCGATCAAGACCGTTAGGGGGTGCATATAGTTGTTCCTGCGAAGTGCTGGGGGTGTCCAAATACGTAGAGCTAGTCTAAGAACTCACGCACAAGACGCATGTCTACGTCTTGTGAGTGGCTTAGCAAACGTAAAATGATTAAAAATAATTGGACGCAAGTGGGTTATCTAGATTATTGCGGTCCACGCGCGGCCTGCAGCCGGGCATCGATGCGCGCCCTACTTGCCTCCAGTCCGGCGGCGTGCAGGGCGCTGGCGACGTCCTTGTGAGTTCTCAACGACCCGTCGGTGTTGTGCAGGTGCGCGGTGATCTGCTCATCCGTGGCGCCGCGCAGTTTCCGTGCCCCCCCGGCGGCCTGCAGCTGGGCCGCGATGCGCGCGTTACTTGCCCCCAACCCGGCGGCGTGCAGGGCGCTGGCGACGTCCTTGTGAGTTCTCAACGACCCGTCGGTGTTGTGCAGGTGCGCGGTGATCTGCTCATCCGTGGCGCCGCGCAGTTTCCGTGCCCCCCCGGCGGCCTGCCGCAGCGCCGACACGATGCGCGCGTTACCTGCCCCCAATCCGACGGCGTGCAGGGCGCTGATGACGTCAGTTTGAGTTCTCAACGACCCGTCGTCGTTGCGCAGGTGCGCGGTGATCTGATTATCCGTGGCGCCTCGCCGTTTTGGCGGCTGGCCTTCGGACGCTGCCCCCGACCGAGAGGACAGGGAGGGCACCTGGTAGGGTGCGCTGCTTACCGCATGAGCGGGCCGGTTCCGGCTAGACCCGGGAACACCTGTCGAGGCGCCGGCCGAGCCATCGTGGGAAAAGGCCATGCCCCGTGTACTGACCGAGGCACTCGACGGCAGCAGCGGACCTGAATTCCGAGGATTGTTTTGCCCCATCGTGGCTGGTGCCCGCTGGCCCCGTGAAGATTGCGCGGCTTGATAGCTGGAAATCGATGGTTGTTGTCCGCTTAAGACAGAGGATGCTTGACCATAGCGAGGCAGGGCCTTCGCTTTTTACCCCCGCATGTGGAAGAGCTCGCCCTCGTTGCCTGGCTTGCCGAGGGGGCGGCCATCGCAGGGGTTGATTCAGGATCAGGGACATTGGAATGGAAGCCTGCATCCTCACCTGGCACCGGTTCGTTTGGCAGCTGACGCTTCAGGTTATCATCTGCCGATCAACTGCGCCGTCCATGTTGGCCAGGGACGCTCTTTGTCCTTCTAGCTGCGCAATTTTCTGAAAGATATCCAGCCTATTTGCCGCAGGGCGTGCGCCCGTGTGGGTCGCTTGTGACGGTGCATTTTGTGGCAAGTTACGAGATTGTTCCATGTCCGGCATAGGGTAAACGTAACTGGGTGAGTAAGGCGATAGGGGGTGCATATAGTTGTTCCTGCGAAGTGCTGGGGGTGTCCAAATACGTAGAGCTAGTCTAAGAACTCACGCACAAGACGCATGTCTACGTCTTGTGAGTGGCTTAGCAAACGTAAAATGATTAAAAATAATTGGACGCAAGTGGGTTATCTAGATTATTGCGGTCCACGCGCGGCCTGCAGCTGGGCATCGATGCGCGGGCTACTTGCCCCCAATCCGGCGGCGTGCAGGGCGCTGGCGACTTGGTCACGACCTCTCAACGCCCCGTCGTCGTTGCGCAGGTGCGCGTTGATCTGCTCATCCGTGGCGCCGGGCCGGAGCCGTGCCCCCCCGGCGGCCTGCCGCAGCGCCGGCACGATGCGCCCGTTACCTGCCCCCAATCCGGCGGCGTGCAGGGCGCTGGCGACGGCCCTTTGAGTTCTCAACGACCCGTCGGTGTTGTGCAGGTGCGCGTCGATCTGAGCATCCGTGGCGCCGCGCAGGTGCCGTGCCCCCCCGGCGGCCTGCAGCTGGGCCGCGATGCGCCCCTGATCTGCCCCCAATCCGGCGGCGCGCAGGGCGCTGGTGACGCCCCTGCGAGTTCTCAACGACCCGTCGTCGTTGTGCAGGTGCGCGGAGATCTGATTATCCGTGGCGCCTCGCCGTTTTGGCGGCTGGCCTTCGGACGCTGCCCCCGACCGAGAGGACAGGGAGGGCGCCTGGTAGGGTGCGCTGCTTACCGCATGAGCGGGCCGGTTCCGGCTAGGCCCGGGAACGCCTGTTGAGGTGCCGGCCGAGCCGTCGTGGGAAAAGACCATGGACTGGGTACTGACCGAAGCGCCCGACGGCAGCGGTGCACCGGAAAAGTTCTGAGTACTGCTTTTTGTAATCAGGGCCTGGGTCAACTGACCCCGTGAGGATTGCGCGGCCAGTTGGCTGGGAGATGGCTGTTGCCCGCTGGCAGAGGACGCTTCCGCGTGTGCCGAGGCAGGCGGAGGGCCGGGCAGGTTTACGGATATAGCTCCCGAAAGGTCACGCAAATTAGCGCTAACGATGTCGTATTGGGATTGATCGTTTAATCGCGTGTTGATGGTTAACTCGGCCTGGTTAAATTGGCAATGCTCATAGGATTGCCACCCACTGGTGGGCTGACCGACGCCTGATAGGTAGCCTCCATACCGCTGGTAGATTGAAGCCGAAAAGAGTCGTCCTGTAGAGCGTTGCGTACCAGCGATGCAACACGTTGATGATCGAGGTTGGGCTGGGTTACAACCTGATCTAAAGCCAGGCCCGCATTGAGGCTCAATCGGGAAAGAGAAATTCTACCGGGATGGACAGGCTGAGCCTGAGAGCCCGACGCTTCTGGGGGGTGAGCGGAATTGACTGATGCGGTGTAGTGCTGGGAAGGGCTACCTGATCGGAGGGGATCCATGGTGGTCTGGGCCTGTTCTGAGTGATTGAATCGGCCGCACGAAACGACCTGGATCCGAGTAGGTGGTCACAAGGGCTTAGGGGGTTCCGAAGGCGGGCGGGGGAACACGCGGGCCAGGCAACATGGCTGTGAAGTGGGCACGGACCCATTTGCAGCCGTAGGCTGCCCTCTTGGGCGCTTTGCCGCGCGCCTCCATCTTCAACGCTTCGTAAACCCGTGGTAACTGCTGACCACACACCCGATTAGCCAGAAAACCAAAATACCGAATCATCCGAAAGTGCTTTTCCGGGATGTGCTGCACCACCCGGCGCAGCATGTCCGTCTGGCTCAGCGACTCCTCCTGGTAGGTCTGCGTGCGGTGATCCAGGTAGGTGAAGCTCAACGTCGCACTGGAGGTGTAATGCGCCAGGCGGCTGCCCGAGATCGGCGGTTTTTTCAGGTGACGGCCCAGGTAATTCACCGTCTTTCGCCCGTTTGCCGTCCTCTTCGACACATAGACGTGCCAATGCTGGCCGCCGGCGTTGAGTATCAAGTGTCGCCAGTCATTTTCGCTTTGCAGGTGAGTGTTTTCGGGCGGTAGGTGGGCTTTATGATGATCGATTACAGCTGCCATGACAAAGCGCAGCCCCGTGGTAGCTCTGATGGGCAACTCGGTTTTCCTGATGCTATGCGATAGCAAGAACGGGCGATTTGCAGCCGCAGGCTGCCTAGTTCTTTAAATTCCGTTTTCTGAAGCGACCCCAAGTACCTCTACCGCGCCGTCGACAAGCACGGCAAGACCGTCGATTTCCTGCTGACGGCAAAGCGCGACATGGCTGCGGCCAGGCGCTTCTTCGACAAGGCCATTAAAGCGAACGGCGAGCCGGATAAGGTCGCGATGGACAAGAGCGGCGCTAAAAAGGCCGCAATCGATGCGATCAACACCGCTCGCAACGTGCTCATTCTGGTGCGCCAGGTTAAATACCTCAACAACATCGTCGAGCAGGACCATCGCGCCATCAAGCGGGTGACCAGGCCGATGCTCAACTTCAAATCGTTCCGGTGCGCCAACTGCGTGCTCGCCGGAATCGAACTGATTCACATGATCCGCAAGGGCCAGTTCGCTATTGATGGCACCGACGCAAGTAAGCCGACAACACGGCCCGGTGCTACGGATGAGCAAATCAACGCGCACCTGCATAACGACGACGGATCGTTAAGAACTCGCAGGGGCGTCGCCAGCGCCCTGCACGCCGCCGGATTGGGGGCAAGTAGCGCGCGCATCGATGCCCTGCTGCAGGCCGCGCGTGGACCACAATAGTCTGGATGGCCCGCTGACGTGAGGGGCACTGTCCTAACCGCTCGACGCCACTCCATAGCCCGTTCCAGCCGGTCCGCTGGCTTCAAACCCCGCCTTTGAAAAACCTGTTCACGGCCAACGGCGGCTGGCCAGGGTTGCTGGAGGGCAGCGGTCTACGCCATCGAAGTGGAATCGGTGAGCAAAATGCTGGCCAGCGGCACCTCGATCCTGGGCGTGAAGCACTGCACCTGCGGCGATGGGCACTGCCCGCACGTCAAATACCGGTGCAACACCTGCCACTGCCGAGCCTGTCCGTCGTGCGGCAAAAAAGCCACCGATCAGTGGATCGCCGTCCAACACAACCGCTTGCCCGACTGCGCCTGGTACCACCTGGTGTTTACGCTGCCCGACACGCTGTGGCCAGTGTTCTTTCACAACCGTGCTCTGCTCGATGCGCTGTGCCGCCTGGCGGCGGACAACCTGTTGTATGCCGCCAGGCGGCGAGGCTTGCGCGTCGGGCTGTTTGGCGCGCTCCACACCTACGGTCGGCGGCTCAACTGGCACCCTCACGTGCACCTCTCGGCGACCGCTGGTGGCCTGGAGGGGCAGGGCGTCTGGAAAAATCTGGCGTTTCATGAAAAGGCGATGCGCCGGCGCTGGATGTGGAATGTGCGCAACTACCTCTTGGAGCAATGGGGCCAGCTCGTGTTGCCGCCGGAATTAGCGCACATCACCTGCGAAAGCGACTGGCGCCGCCTGGTGCTCACTGCGGGCGGCCAACACTGGCATATCTACCGGTCGAAGAAGACGGAAAACGGGCGAAAGACCGTGAATTACCTGGGTCGTTACCTGAAGAAGCCTCCGATCTCGGGCAGCCGGTTGGCGCATTACACATCGGGCACGACGTTGAGCTTTACGTACTTGAATCACCGCACGCAGACCTATCAGCAGGAGTCGCTGAGCCAGGCCGACATGCTGCGCCGTGTGGTGCAGCACATCCCGCAGAAGCATTTCCGGATGATCCGCTATTTCGGCTTTCTGGCCAACCGGGTGTGTGGGAAATACCTGCCGCAGGTATACGAAGCCCTGAAGGTGGCAAAGCCGGGGCCGACGCCAAAGCTGTATTTCGCACAGATGGCCTGATATGACGCGAAGTTGGCGCGAGGAACATAGAGCCGGTCAGGATAGAAGGTGTCGCCAGTGAACAGATAGCCGGTTCGCGGATCGTGGAAGGCTACGTGCGAGGGTTCATGGCCTGGAATGGTGAAGACGACAATCCTCCGGTCGCCGAGGTCAACTGCGCCCGTGCCCTGATTCGCCTGAGGAATGCCAAAAAACTGCGCTACATCGTCAAGCCGCAGTCCGACGACCTGGGCACCCGCCTGGCGGAATGCATGATCGCCTCGTGTGTGGTCGGCGTGAGCATGGGTACGCCAGTAGTCTCTGCTGCCTTTTCGCTTGTGATCCCGGTTGCGATTTGTTTCCAGAACAGCCGCTCGATTTCATTACGAAGTGACGGCGCACCTGGCGAACGCATCGCTCCACGCCCCGTCAACTTTTGCATCCAGCCTGCAGGCCGCCCCATAAACACCTCGATCAAAGGTGTTGCGACGACCGGTTGAATCCGCCCAATACGCAAGCCGGCTATTTCGTCAGCGATTGTGGCGTTATCGCATGCGCCAGAGCATGAGTCGCCGAGGAAATTGCTGGGACAACGCGCCAATGGAGCGCGTGTTCCGCAGCTTGAAAACGGAATGGATACCGACCACGGGCTACAGAACAGCTCAAGAAGCCCAGCGCGATATCAGCCACTTCTTGATGCATCGGTACAACTGGGTTCGCCCCCATCAATTCAATGGCGGGCTGGCGCCAGCTCGGGCCGAAGAAAAACTTAACGTCGTGTCCGGAATTAGTTGACCACTACACTCGCGACAGACGTAGGCATCTCTGAGGCTCTGGGAATGTTCATGCTGCGCAGCTTGCCGGCAATCTGCTCGGGAGACAAACGCTCACGCAACATATGGGCCACCAGCTCGAAGCGCTCGCTACCCGGCAACAACTTTCGCATCGGTCGACAAACCTGGCGGCGGGCCTGCATCTGCTGCTGGGCCACACGGGCCGAGTAGCCGCCGCAGGCATCTCGATTGCGGCGCAGCTCCCGGCTGATGGTCGAAGGGGATCGGGTGATCAAGCAGGCAATCCTACGCAGGCTGAAGCCTTGGGCATGACCGATTTGAATGGTGGCGCGCTCTTCAACGCTGAGTTCGGAATAAGACATAGGGGCTGCACCGTACCGGAAAGGTCAGGTGTTGCACTCAGTTTTTGCCGCCGCTCCCTGATGCGCTCCAGGACAACACGGCGTGTCAGCGTTTCATTCAGCACTTGGTGGATGAAAGCTTGATTCTCGGTTGAGAGTTTGGATAACGGCTGCGCGAGTTCATCGGCAATGGCAAGCTTGGCGGTAATAGCGCTGGGAAAGTGATACTCGTGCGCTTCGGCATTGAAAGGGAGACGTGGCAGTGCCACGGAATAATAGCAGGCGTCAACAGGCGATTGTGACACTGTGTAATAGTTCTGAGTGCGCCCATCTGCCGCCGACCCAGATCGTGCCGCGCCTGGCCGATCAAGAACACTTTCTGGCATCGGAGGCGACGTTTTATCGCGTGTTGCGTGCGTCGGGGCAACAAGCAACACCGGGGCCATAGCCAACGCCCCGGGAGTTCTTTCTGATGGCGCGTAAAGGCCCGCCATTTATTGGCTGGCCCGGAGCTTCCAATCAGAAGGCTTTCGGCTTCAATGCCCGCGCCAGTTCGGCAATGTTGCTCGCTTGTACCTCATTTGCAGGCTGCGCGAATATAATGTCGATCAGTTCTTGTTGCAGCTCTGGCTCAAAGGACATGATTGCATGAGTCAGTTCTCCCATGACCCAACGTTTTATCGGTTCGTCTGTAATGGCTTTTACGGCATCGACTAATCGCCGATGCGTTTCGAAGGGTAAAAATGCAATGGATGGGACCATGCTTACGAGCAGCAAAGCTTTGGTAAGTTGGTCTTCTAAGTTCAGGACACGGTTGACCAGTGATGCCCTTTGCTCAACGTTGAGTGCTTTAAGCTGCGCGCACAGACCGGTCAGCGCGCTGGCTTGGAGTTTAGCCGTGGGAAGGGCAAATACAGCGTTGATGATGCGCTGGTGTTGCGAATGTTCTAAAGTCCCGACCGTTGAGCCAAGACTCCTCAGGGTCGTCGCTTTGTTCTCATTTGCGCCCATGCGACAGGCTGCGCTGACCAGTGCATCTTGTTGCGTGCTGTCGAGGCTGGCCATCCCTGCGCACATTCCCTGAATCGCCACACCGATAGTTGCGTGCTGGTCTAACTTCAAGGTCGCATCGATGAGTTGGGCGCGTTGATCCAGGCTGATATCCTTCAACGAAGCACCGAATCCACTGAGCGCGGTGGTGCCATGTGCGCCTTCTTCGAACTGGCAGGCGGCATCAATCAAGCGTTGCTGCTGGTTCGGCGTAAAGGATGCCAGACCATGCGCGCAGTCCCTGACGAAGTACGCTCTGTGATTGGCTGACAAACCAAGGCCCGCATTGAGTAACAGGGGGTGCAGCGTTTTATCTAGATCTCCGGCTTTTCGACCCAGAGAGCACAGGTACAGTGTTTTTAAATGTTCAGGATCAGCGGCGAGTGCCGCCCCCAGCAGCATCAGGCGCTGGTCTGAATTCAAGGCCGCCAGCCCCGTTATCAATCCCAGTATGGCTGGAGGCTTACTGCGATCGGCCAGCGCAAAGGCCGCAGCGAGCAGCTTATCGTGCTCCGCAAGCTCAAGCTGGCTGCTTTGCGTGCCCATTGCGCCGATCGCAAAGCCGCTTTCAGCAAAATTTGGTAAGCGACACACTTCATCTACCAAGGTCATCCGATCAGCTGGTGTGAAGAGCGTCAGCTGGTGACCGATGGACTGCAACATAGCGAGTTTGAGCGTACGCGGTGGCGTGCCTCCGGGCACAGGAACCATATCCGTGATCAACTCATTCTGGATGCGTTCAACCACCTGGTGGCGCTGTTTGGGGGGCATCATCGGCAACGTGGAGCTGATGGCTAACGGAGAAAGTCGTTCTTTGCTGAGAATGCCATTGAAGGTGCTCACCAGGCTTTTGAGTAGTTTGAAGTGAGGGGCGAAGGTGCCGTCCACCGTGAGTATCTGGCGCAAATGCCGGCTGGTATCAGCAAGTCGCTCCAGGTCGCGGACGGCCGTTTGTGGGCAATCTGCAGCGACATGCGCGATGATCATGTCGCCGATTTCCGAGGGCATATCACCGAAACTGATCTGGTCAGGGACGGCTTTGTGTAGCCTGAGTGCTGTCAGTGTGGTTCTCAGGCTGGGGTTGCCACCTTGGATTAAAGGGCTAGGTAAGCGCGCCCGAGGCATTGCTGGCTGTGTCTGGTGGGGAGGGCTCTGCGCAGTCGGGGGTGCTGGCATTGGCCCCTCGGAAGCCAGAATTTGAGGCGTAAAGGGTGATGAGTGGGTAGGGAGCAGCATGCGAGACGGTTTCCTTGCAGAGCTAATGGGCTACGCTGGGCCGACAGCCCGAACTTTTCGAGCGTCGCCGGTTACCACCGCGGGATATGGCTTAGAATGAAGAGTCAAGACTACGCATCGATCAGGTGGTTATGCTGTCTTGGCTTCAGGGATGCCAGGGCATCACCCATTGCTGGATCAAATAAATGTCAAACCGAGTGTCCTTTGCCCACGGCCTAACCTTTCTCTGCAGCCGACCGTGGATGGCGCATCCATATGTGTGAGAGTGCCATCAGGGTCAGGCGGCCCCGCGCGGATAACTGAACGTGTTAGCCGTTCACGATAGGCTAACCTTGCGCGAGGTCTGCCAGTGCTGACGGCAGCAGCGGGGCGATGTGTGAGTAGTATTCCCACCATCAGTACGAATGGAGAGTTTCATCACTAGGAATATTCCTTGTGGTCTCTGGAGCTGTTAACCGTTCGCAAGGGGCAGGCCGCGGGCGAGACCCGCCAGTGCAATGGCCTGTTCCAGCGGGTCGCGTAGCTGCAAGGTCGCCTTGAATAGCTGATCACGCTGCTCGTTCTGGATGAAGGCAAGTCCGGCGCCCATTGCTTCAATGACACTGGATCGCTCAGTGCTATCGGCCAAAATGACAGCGGCCTCGACAAGCTGGATCCGCTGGGAGGGGGTCAGAAACTCGAATCCTTCGGCCAAGCCCTTTAAGGCTGCGACCTGTGTTGAGTCAGGAGGCATTTGCAGGGTGTAGTCGACCAAGTCATTACGCTGCCGCACGGTCAGGCAGTCTGACCTTACACCCAACCCACAGATCGCCCATCCCGCGCTTTCACTATCCATCTTAAGGGTGTGGGTGACAAAAGCGTTACGCTGTGACGGTGTGAGAACGTGCAGCCTTGGGGAAAGACTGGTGATCGCTCCTGCCTTGGATATGGGGGCCTCCAGCGCGAGGCTTTTGTTGACAAGCTCGGTACGCTGTGCCTCTCCAATATGTTCGAGTACCATCCCAAGTCCACTCATTGCCATGATCTGGAGGCCTACCGCATCGTTGGGTGTCAGCATGGCGAGCACGGCCTCAAAAAGGTCCGATTGTTGGTCGGGCGTGTAGACGGACCACCCGGCGCCGACGGCTGCAAGTGCAGTGTCCTTGTAATAAGGATTAGACAGGCCCATTGCATATTTTAGCTGGTCATTGTGTTGTTTTAGAGTCAAAGGCGCCTTGTTTACAGCTAGTGACAACATGTACGAAACTTTGAGACTCATGTCGGGCTCATCGAAGACAGCACAGATCACTTTTTGTACGTCTTGGTTGTTCAGAGAGACCCATCCTTCGCACAGGTTTTTCAGCCCCCTCAGCTTTCTCTTCCGGATCGGTCATGTCCAAGATGAGCGTGACTAACTCTTTGCGCTCTGTAGGGGGTATAAGCGCGATCATATAGTCAGTGAACTCATGCGGGGGCATACGCGCGACAACCGAATAGAATTCCTTGGTCAGCCTTTCCAGGAAGGCATGGTGCGAGGTGAGCAAGATGTCACCCTTGATCACAGCTGCGAATGTTTTTGACGTAGTCAGTAGGGGTTTTAGACGACAGTAGCCTCCCAACGAGTCGCCTTCATCGGGGGTGGCGACTTTCTGGAAAATTTTCCTGGCTAATTCGACCGGGAGTTCACCGAAGTTTTTCCCGATAGGGTCAGGTGCCTCGGTCAGGGCGGGATGGGGCAAGCAGGTTTTTTCTGAAACCTGGGCGGGCTTGATCCAATCGCCCTGGCTGTTCCTGCGCGCGCCGGGCGGCGATGTCGGGCATGGGGAGGATTCGAATGGTGCGGCAGGCAGGGCTGCGATTGAACCCTGGGGTTCGGTTGCAAATGGCACTGGCGAGGAAGGGCTAATTAACAGGCTCATGCAGCATGAATTCTCAAATTAACGGGATCGGCTCAATTCCAACGAGCGTGAGTACTTCAGGCGGGACGGATCTGGACGGTCCCTAAGACCAGGCCAGCGAGCGCGTGAGCCTGATATCCGGGCTCTTCCAGCAAGCTCGCTGCTTCCAACACAGTTTCTTGATGCTTAGGGGTCAACAATGGCAACGCATTGCCCAAGGCCCCCAGGACGTTAGCCTGTTCGTAGCCCTCTAGCTGTAAGGCGACCTTAATGAGTTTATCCCTCTGCAATTCATTGAGCAGTGCAATTTTGCCTGTCAGCGTCAGGATGGACTGCGTAGCTTCTTGCCCGGCCAATTCCATCGCCGATTCGAATAGCGCTGATTGCTCGAGTGCCTCGAAACACTCCAACTTGCCGCACAGTCCTGCAATGGCAATGTCCTGGTCGTCACTGGCTTCAATTGTCAGAGCCACCGCGACCAGGTTGAGCCGCTGCTCTGTTTCAAGGTGTTCCAGGCTGGTACTCAGCCCGTCCACCATGGTCGACTGGATCTCTCTGTCCTCCTCTTGACATGTCCGTTGAACTATCAATTTTTTCAAGTCCTCGGGCATGAATTTGAACCCGTGGCTCAGACCTGCCATTGCCACTGCCCAGTGACTTTGCTCTATGAGTTGGACACCGGCCTCGAACAACCGTTTTCGTTGCAAAGGGGTGAGCACTTCCAGCCCGCACCCCAAGCCTGCGATCGCCTCGGCTCTATCCTCCTCGTTGATGAAGGACAGACTGGCGGTCACAATCGATTCGCGCTGGTCCGATTCAATTAACGTCAGCACGCGGCCCAGGATCATTAGGAAGGTTGCGTCATCCTCATGATTCAAGCTGAGTATCGCCTCAATGACTGACCTGCGCTGCATGGGCTCCAGGGAAGCCAGTCCAACGGCCAATCCACCAAGGGCATCACCAGCATCCTCGATGTTCAGGTTCATCGTGGCCTTAAACAATTCCGTGCGCTGGGAGCGCTCAAGCACGGCTAGCAGTGGGCCTGCACATGCGATGGCTGCGGACTTCTGCTTGGGATCTGTCAGATCCACGATGGCCTCGATGAGTTTGGCCTGTTCGCGCGTCTCGAACGCCGCTATCTCCTAGATTAGCCGGATCATCAAGGATTGCTGCAGTTTGCCAGTCATTTTGAGGCAGTTCTCCACCTGCTCGCGTCGTTGATCAGGCCCCATGAGCAACAACATGCGGGGTGTCATCTGGTCGGCTGGCACTTTCTTCATGCTCGTGTTGAACACTGCTTTCAACTTTTTCAGCGGGGCATGGTGGGCGGTCAGCGACTGATAGCCATTGATCGCGCTCTTAAGCACAGGATGAGTCCTTTGGAGCTGATGCACCTGCCACGCGGTCTTGAGCGGATCGCCCACAAGTCCGGTGGACAGGTTGCCGACGATCATTTGCAGCAGTTCCGGTGGCAGGGCCAACAGCCCTATGGAGGCAAACGTAGCCTGCTTAATCGGCTCCTCTTGGAGAGTCGCTCGGTCAGCGGTTTCGGGTCGTGCCTGGGGAGAGAATGCCTGAGGTGAGATAGCTGGGCCGCTCGCCGAGGTGCCGGCTAACGGCTCCGTTGAGACCGGGTGAGACGTCACGGGTGGGGGAGAGATTGAACGCACCATCGGTGATGTAGTCCTTGTAGGTATTGGTTGACGAAACCCCTTGTGGAGCGGCGCTCGCTCGGGAGCATTTGCGCGTGTGCAGCGTTGGGAGTGAGTGGGCCAGCAGGGCGTTCGGGTTCCCTGGTCTTTGGTGGTTGATGTTATTCATGCGTGCCTGAGGCCAAAGCGGCGAACGCTTGGGCCCAAGGCAACGCATCATGAAGGCTCTTGAATGCGTGGAGCACGACCCGACGCTGCGGTGAATCTAACAGGCTTAGCTCGGTGTTCATGGCGACGATGGCGCCGGCCAGGTCGCGTTCCAAAGGCGTATCTAGTACAGCCTGGACCACTCGCTGTTGCTGCTCCACATCGAGGCGGCTCGATTGACCGGCCATTGTCACGAGCGCCTTCTGCCGCCAGACGCCGGGCTGCAACGCCGTGGCCGCCTGAATCAGCCGCCAGCGTTGATCCCTTGCAAGGGAAGCAAGACCCGCGCTCAAGCAGGCGATGGCTTCGGGGTTATGGTGCAGGGGGCTCGCGCCCAATGCGGCGTCGATCAGTGTTCGCTGCTGGAGTGGCTCGAGAAGCGCCATCCCGGCTCCCAGTGCGGCGAATGCCTGCGTTTTGGAATGCTCGCTCAGCAGCGTCAAGGCGCCTTCGACTAAGCGGACGCGCTGGAGCGGTGCGAGAAAAGCCAATCCCTGGGTCAGTCCGGCAATCGCGTGGTCTCTGTGGTCTGGCTGAGGCAGCTGGAAGGCGGCCCCGACCACTGCCTCACGCTGCAAAGGTGTCAGTGATTCCAGCGCACTGCCGAGATTGGCAAGTGCATCGGCCTTTGGCTTCATGGGCCCGAGATCATGCGTGGCGTTTATCAACCAGGCTTGTTGCAATGGGGTCAGCGAGGCCAGCCCCGCGCAAAGCCCGGCGAGCGCCTTGGCCCGTAAGGGATCGGGCAGACGGCATGCGGCCTCGAACATCTTCGTGCGCTGCTCAGGTTTCAGTAAGGCTATTGCAGAGCTTAGCGCGCCGATTGTGGCAGCGCGCTCTGTGGCTGGCAGAGAGCAGGCCGTGTTGACGAGCCTGCGGCGCTGGGACGGCACGAGATGGCCCAGCGCGGTGCTCAACCCACTGATTGCCTTGTTTGTGCGCCACAAGTCGTCGCGGCTGGAGCCTCGGCGACAAGCGATCGTGACTATGGCGGCTTGTTGATCACGCGTGAAAAACGCCATTGAGGGGCCAGTCTCGGCAATGATCTTCGACTGATTATCCCTGTCATTCATCGCCAGAATGCGCTTGATATGTACGCTGCGCTGCCGGGGGCCCATCAATGCCAGCATGTGCGAGTCGATATCATTGACTGCCAGACTTTTCACGAGCTTGTCGAATTTCTGGATCCGCAGCTTCGAGGGCGCAAACGTATGCGGCGCACTGTCCTTTACAATGTACATCAGTGTTTTAGAACTCAGGCTAATGGCCTGCTCGGTCTTTATTCGGTTGACCGGCTTGTCGCGAAGGGCTTGATTAAAGATATGTATGAGAAGTTCTGGTGGAAGTCCCTGGTTCAGGTTGCGCTGCGGGTCAGGCAGAGTAGGGGCAGGCAAGGGAGAGGTAGGCAGGGTAGGCGGGTGACTGAACAGATTCCGAAGCCATCTGGACTTGGTTGGTAGGGTGCCCGTTTTTATGACGTAACCGGTCGCGTCCTTCTGCGGTTGCCGAGGGAGCGGCGCTGTCGACGGGTTTGATTCTGCCGACGCCCGCACGGTTGGAGTCGAAGTATTCAAGGGGGCGGATGAGGCCGCCCTGAAGATCCTGGAAATGGAAAATGTCATCGGTGTCCAATCTACCCCTGAGCTTCAGATGACCCTCCGCCCATGCGAAGGTCCTGTGTCGAGCTGTGTGGGCGGGGCGGGGCCTCAGGTTCCATCTGCAGGCGCGCCGAGCACGATCCTTTACCGCTTATGGAACCTTCCGGGTGGCTGCAACCACACAAGGGTAATCCAGATGAGGGGAATGCCATGGCAATTGGTAGTGTAACTACAAGCACATCGAAACTGAATCAGATGGCTCGGGCCGGCGTGGGAGCGGTGAGTCAAATGACTTTGGGCATATCCAATATGCCCATTAATCCGAAATCGTTGAAATGGTTGCAGAACGCCGGCTCAGCCATTGCAACGGTACTCTTTCAAGCCTCCAGAGCTTCACCTGTCGTCTCGAACGTCAACGCCAAGGGGGGGGAGACCATCGCCCAAACGATTATCGGCCTCGTCATGAAAAAGAAAGCGGATCAGATCGGGGACGCCATGGCAAGTGGCATTGCCTATCTCACGCATGGTTTTTCAATTGAAGACAAGGTTCATAAAGCCCTGCTCCATTTCAAACCCAACGCCGAAAATACCTTCGACTTGGTGAGCATGGAATTGCAAGACCCGAATGGGTTCCGTCTGCCTATGGTCTCTCGACCTAGCTATGGAAATCCAGCGATGCCAATTCCACAAGTTCCTCCAGCTCCTCCGCCATTCCCTGGGAGCCCCCCTCTACAACAAGAGGCTTACTCGCCGTACGCAAACATTCCAGCTCCTCCGCCACTCCCCAGGAGCGCCTCCCTAGAACAGGCGCCTTACTCGCCGTGGGCTAATATTCCACCGCCGCCGCCCCTAGTACCTGTCAAACCTCAAAAGCTTGTGGACGAACTAAATACATCTATAAATCCACTGCCTATCCCGACAAAGCCCGCCGAACTGTCAACCACTGCACATTCACGCGAAAGACTAAAGCAACAGCAGCCTTCTCGCTCGCAGCCGCGACAAGTTGACGATATGCAGCCCCGCCCTCCTGTGGCTGCACCAAATCCGCGGGGCTCCATTTCTGGGATAGAGGGCTGGCTGGACTCGCTGGAGATAAGTCCACCACAATCAGCGCCACCCCAAGCACCACGCGCCGCGCCAAAGCAGCCACGGATGATTTCATCACGTACCGCGAACTCCACGCGATTGGCAGAGAATCCAGCCTTTGCCATTGCGCAGATGAATGAAAGTCTAGGCCGGCGCGGAGGTGCTTTGGCATACGCTGTAGACGCGGTAAACACTCAGCTGAGCGGGCGCGACGCCACACGTCTTCCCTTGCGCCAACAACCGGATGCGTTGGGTCGCACATCAGAATCGGTGCGACGAGGCGATGATGGATCGCGGGTTGCGTTCCCACCTCCTCCATTAGTGTTGAATGCAGCGCACAAGAGCCAAAATACGGGCTCAGTCCACATGACACTCGCCCAGCGTGATCAGTGCAAGGTGAGCATTATAAAGGGTCGCATTGTTGACGCCGAGGGCAAGCGGTATAACCCCAACGTGTTGGCCATGACGAGTATAAGCGGATCGGCACTCTTCGTCATGGACGTGAACGGCCAAGTGTATGTTCAACACCGTTTCACTCCCAAGGGTATTGATCACTCGAGTTTTCTGTCGGGGAAGCCAGTTGCAGCGGCAGGTCGAATCAAGATCGTTGACGGCAAAGTCACTGCTCTCAAGTTACCGACAGAAACTCAGACTCACTATCAGACGACTGAACTGCATCTGCAGAATGTCAAAGTTAAATTGGCTGATGCGCTATCGTTAACCAAATAGTTCTATCTTTTAGCAGTCCTTGCAAAAGGTCACGCTACAGCTGAAGCGCCGAACTTTATCCAGCATGGCGCCAGCGCATTCGTACCGCGTTGGCGCCATGGTGGATCATTCCAACAATCCACCCTTGCTTCATACCGTGCCTAGCGATGCTAATGCATTCATAGAGCCCATTACCTATGCGTATCGTTACCTCAACACTTTCATTTGCCAAAGCGACCCAAACCGAGCTGGACCACTATAAGGACCGGCCGCTGCCACAGTTGGCCTTGACCCTGACGCCTCTCGACCTTGTCTCCACCAACAGTTCCGGTGTGAACCGTGTATATGGCCAGCCATCGTTGCCTGAAGCCTTGAACCAAGCGTGGCAGCAGAACATCCACAAGCGTCAGCTGTACTTCGCGCTGAGCAAACTGATCAATGGTCACCGTTCCAGCATTCAGCGCAACGCACTCCTGCCGCCAAATGATGCCTCTTCTGGTTGTCAGCCGCCAGGCGATGCGCGCATGGGGTTGTCTCTGACGCTGGTGGATACTTTGCTAGAAGATATCCAACGATTTTGTGAGCAACTGCCGGGTGGTGACGAGCTGCACGCGCCCTGCCAGACAGTGCTCCAACAGGCCCGGCGCGTTCGTGCGGCCTGGACGGAGAGCCTGCCGATACCCGGCCCTGACGCAGAGGATGGCGGGGAGATGTCTCATGGCGGCGGGGGCGCCATTGTGGTCGACGTAGATGAGGCCATTCATGGCCTCTACGCCGCGATGAGCTATGCCGTTCAGGCCATGAAAGGCGGCGCCAAGGAAACCGCCAGGGAGTTTGCCGAAGAGGCTCGACTTCTGGGCAGCGTGCCCGTTGAGTGGCTGAGGGAACAAGGTACGCCCCATGGGATGGCCGACTTAGCGCTGGGCGCAGCCGTCGGTGGCGTCTTGCTGCCATTTTCCATTCTGGCGATGAAGGCCGGCGTCGAGGAAGTCAATGGCGCTCGAGCCGAACATACACGGCTTCACACCTTGAAAAACCACTTGCGGGAAAGCCTGGGCAATCTGCGCACCAGCACCGCGCCGCCGCTATCGGCCGCAGTGGCCCAGCCGCTGGATTTACGGCGCCTGCAGATCGAGCAGCAACTCGCCGAGCACGACTTCAACGTCGAGCAAAACCGCGAAGGCGGCATGGTGGGCGCATTTTCGTTGGCCTCGGGCACCACGATCGCCGCCAAGGTACTCTTGGACGTCGGTAGTAAAGTCGCGCATGTCGCGACCTCCGGTGCCGAGGTCGCCGTAGCGGCGACCGCTGCGGCGGGCATCGCCGGCACAGTTGTGCTGGGTCCCCTGGCGGCGGGCAGTGCTATGGGGCTCGGCGCTTACATACTGCACAAGTCGGCGACCAAGGCCAGGGTCTTTGCCGCAGAACGCGCACTGACGCTAGAAGCACTGGAGAGCGTACTTATTGAATCCAGTCAGCCAGCGGTACAGCGTTACCACGACTTCCTGCAGAAAAAGCTCGATCAGCATGAGCATTTCTTCAACGAATATCGTGACTGGAACAAAGGCTTCCTGGCCGGTAGCGGTATCTACACCCTAGGGACGCTAACCAAGGTGGGTGTTGTGGCCGCTGCCGGCGCAGGCTTGGTCGCGGTGGCCGAGCCGGTCACCCTGGCGACGGTGATCGCCTTGGGGGCACTCGGAGGCGCGGTGATGGGCGTCAGTTCCCAACAGTTCATCTCGGGGCACGGCCGCCACCATCGTTACGAAAAATATTCCAAGGATGATGACCTGGAGCTGGACCGTCATTTTCTCGCCGCTGCGGACCTGCTCTGCCTAAGCGACAAGCAGTGCACGCCATTGACTGGCCTGGAGATGCGGGCTGATTTTCATCGGCACATCTATCAGCGTGAAGAGGCACGTCAGGATTTGCTCGAAAAGGTGGCTGAGGACACCGGTAAGTCCTTCAAGGGGCGCTACACCTACACTGCTGACACCGAAGCGACCCGCGCCAAGCGTGGGGAGAAACCGTCGAAGGGGCATGTGTTCAAGACCGCGCTCGGGCAACGCAAGGACAACACCACTGCCCGGTTCGCGGCTGCGCTGGCATTTGGCGGAGGGCTGGCGTCTGGCCGCACCCGCGGCGCCTTAGAGGACGCGCGCAAGAGCTGGAATGACCAACGCAGTGTGTTGAGCAAGACGCACCTGGCGGCCTGGCTGAACACCCACGACGTCGACAGCTTTTTAAAACCCATGCTCGACCAGCAAGTGGAACTGATGGAGCAGCGCGCCGAGCTAAAAATCCGTACCTATGCAGCGGTAAAAAGTCTGTCCACAGCTTATCGAGGGTTCGACGGCGAGATGGAAAACGGTCGGCAGTTTCGCCAGGTGTTGCTCGAACTGGACAGGGACCTGGAAAAGGATGCACGCTTTTATCAGCAGTTGAGCGACGTCCGTGACAGTCTTGAAACGCCTGCGCACGATGATGAGGAACGCAGTCGCCGCCTGACACGCTTCGTGTTGTTGCAACAAGGGCGCTGCTTCGATCCGGCGGCGTCTGCCGAGCCTTTATCAGCAGCCCATGCCTCCTTGGCAAAACACCTCCTCGAAGAGGCGCCTTCGCGATACCGAGACCTGCGCGGGCAACTGATCGAGACCGAACTGGAGGCCACTCGCTTGCGTCGCCATTTCGAGAACGTTGTGCGCAGAAGCCAGACCGAACCGGCACTCTTGCCCGCCATGACATGAGCCATTGACCACCCGCAACCTGCGACCGTGGCGCATCGCCACGGCCGATCCTCCATGCACGTTGGCCTCCACGCCGAGCGAGCGCTATCCAGCGCAGTCCCGTGGCGGCTCCCCGAGGTAATTAATGACCTACCGTTCCTGTGCCACTGATACTCCTGAGTTCTCGCGCCGCGTCGCCGAAAACCAGCGACAACTGAAAAACCACCTGCATGATGCCTACGATTACATCGTGTGTGGCTCGGGCACCTCAGGCTCGGTGGTGGCTGGCCGACTGGCGGAAAATCTTAACCTGAGAGTCTTGCTCATCGAGGCAGGCGGCGGCAGTGATGACGTGCCTGGCGTTACCGATGCCGGTGCCTGGTTCACCAACCTGGGCACCGAGCGCGACTGGCAGTTTCAAGCGCAACCCAATCCACATCTGAATGATCGCGCTATCCCGCTGTCCATGGGCAAAGTGTTGGGGGGCGGCGCATCGATCAATGTGATGGTCTGGTCCCGAGGGCATAGCAGCGACTGGGATTACTTTGCCAGCGAATCCGGCGACCCGGCCTGGAACTATGCCTCGACGCTCGCCACCTATCGGCGAATAGAAGACTGGCAAGGCACACCGGACGCCATGCGGCGAGGAACAGGTGGACCCGTTTTTATCCAGCCTGTGCCAGATCCTAATCCGATTGCGCCAGCGATGCTCAGAGCGGCAGGCGAGCAGGGGATGACCATTTTCGATGACCAGAACGGCGTAATGATGGAAGGCCCGGGCGGGGCGGCGTTAACTAATGTGTGCCTGGAGAACGGTCGTCGTCGCTCGATTTTCCGCGGCTACGTGTATCCGCTGATGGCGCAGCCCAACCTCACCGTGTTGACGCATACACACGTTTTGCGAGTGCTGCTGGAGGGCAAGCGAGCAGTTGGGGTAGAAGTATTTCAGGACGGAAAAATCAGGAGCTTCAAGGCTCGGCATGAAGTCGTATTGTCCCTGGGTGCATTCAATACGCCAAAAACGTTGATGCTTTCCGGAATTGGAAATGCTCGGCAACTGTTGCGCCACGCTATCCCCGTTGTCCAGGACCTGCCCGGTGTGGGGCAGAATTATCAGGATCACATCATGGTTTCCGGGTGTATCTGGGAGTACGAACAACCCCAGGCACCGCGCAACAATGCCGGGGAGTCTACGTTCCTCTGGAAAAGCGAGCCAGACCTGGACGTCCCGGACATCCAGACGTTTCTCGCGGAACTGCCCATTGCATCTGCCGAGGTGCAAGCCGAATTCGATCCTCCCGCTGCTGCCTGGTCATTGTTGCCCGGTCTGGTTCGACCAAAAAGCCGAGGCTCGGTGACATTAAGCAGCGCCAACCCCATGGATCCGCTTGTTATTGACAGTGCCGCACTCACCGAGCCAGAAGATGTGCAGGCACTGGTACGTGCCGTCGGGTTGTGCCGGGAAATCGGTAACAGCGCAAGCCTGAGTTCATTTGTGCGTCGTGAAGTCATGCCGGGGTCGATGGCTGGAACACAGCTGGAAACGTTTGTGCGCAACGCGGCCTCTACCGTATGGCACCAGTCATGTACGGCGAAGATGGGCCGAGATGCATTTTCAGTAGTGGACTCGCAGCTGCGCGTCTATGGGATTGAAGGTCTTAGAATCGCCGATGCCTCGATCATGCCACGGGTCACTACAGGCAATATCATGGCACCGTGCGTGATCATCGGCGAGCGGTTGGGCAGTTTGCTAACATGCAGGGGGTAAATGGAGCTGCACTCGCGGGGGATAAGACGCGGCGAGACGCATAACGGGTGGAAATGAATTCTCCATACCACTATCGCTGGCTGAGATGTGAGCAATCAGCGTATCCGAAGCCGAATGACAACGTCATTCCTCTAGTATTGGGCCATCATTAGGCCCAATACTTGGCTCGGTTTGCGCTTCAAGCAAAGTATCCACTCCCCTAAATGGAAGACTGGGGCTATCAAAGACACAAGTGTTAAAGTGGCCCCAGTTAGGCTGTTCAGCCTGGCCAGCAACAGAGCTTCTCCTGCCAGGTGGTCTGGAATCGAAAGCCCGAACCGCTGGCGCAATTTTGGTGTGCCTGGGATCGGTCAACCTGTCAACGAAGATGCCCGTGCATTAAACCTTCATAAGGCCAACGATTGCCCAAGTCCGGTCCTGTCCGGGGGGCAGGCCGAGAATTGCCGTGACCAACTTCTGCTGCTGCGACTCTTCGAGCGCCATCAGCCCAGTGCCCAGCCCGGCGATCGCCATTGCTTTGGGAGCCCAATCAGACAGGTCGAAGGTTGCCGTGAGTAGTTGCTGCCGCTGTGAAGGGTCGAGCGCCGCCAGCCCGTAGGCTAACCCGGTGATCGCCCTTGCATTGTCAGACTCATCAGGCAGGCCGAGGGTTGCCGTGACCAGCTCCTGCCGCTGCGAAGGAGAGAGTGCCGCCAGTCCATGGCCTAAGCCGGCGATCGCCCATGCTCTGAGCGAATCGACAGACAGGCCGAGGGTTGCGGTGACCAGCTCCTGCCGCTGCGAAGGGTCGAGCGCCGCCAGCCCTTGGCCTAACCCGGCGATCGCCCTTGCTTTGTAAATCTCGTTAGACAGGCCGGTGGCTGCGGTGACCAGCTCCTGCCGCTGTGAAGGGTCGAGCGCCGCCAGCCCGTGGCCTAACCCGGCGATCACCGCTGCTTTGTAACTCTCGTGAGACAGGCCGAGGGTTGCCGTGAGTAGCTCCTGCCGCTGTGAAGGGTCGAGCGCCGCCAGCCCGTGGCCTAACCCGGCGATCACCGCTGCTTTGTAACTCTCGTGAGACAGGCCGAGGGTTGCCGTGAGTAGCTGCTGCCGCTGTATAGGGGCGAGTGCCGCCAGGCCGTGGCCTAACCCGGCGATCGCTACTGCTTTGTCACTCTTGTCAGACAGGCCGAGTGCTGCGGTGACCAGCGCCTGCCGCTGTAAAGGGTCAAGCGCCGCGAGCCCGTCGCCTAACCCGGCGATCGCCAGTGCTTTGTAAATCTCGAGAGACATGCCGAGGGTTGCGGTGACCAGCGCCTCATGATCCGACGGCTCGAGAGCCGCAAGCCCGGCGCCCAGTTCGGCGATCGCAGTGCCCTTATATGAGTCCTGCAAACTGAAGGTGGCTGTGAGCAGCGCTTTCCGATCTGAGGGTTCGAGCGCCTCCAGCCTGGCGCACAAATGGACGATCGATACTTTCTTTCTAGATCCATCGGATAGACCGAGGACTCTCGTGACGTGCCTCTTGAGCTGTTTCGGCCCCATTACCTCCAGCATCGGACTTTCGATCTTGTCAACCGACGCGCGGGTTATGTAGTTATCGAAGAGGGGGATCAACTGTTTCAGTAAATGGTAATGAGCCAAGAGCGGCTTATCATACGCCACCGCCCTGGTTAGGTACTGGTTGGTGCGTATGATGGAGTACAGCCCAATGGCCGTATCCCTAGCTGAGCCACTAGCTACATGCCCGATAATGGATATTACCAACTCCAGGGGCAGGTCCTTGAATCCGATCCTGGGCGCTGTGCCCGATGAAGCAAGGGCCGGGTTGGCAAAAATCCTGGTTTGTAGTGCGGGATCGCCTTGCGTTATTGGCTTTCCGTTATTATCGGTACGTACCGTTGGCGTCCTGGTTTCCGCTGTTGCTGTTGCTGTTGCTGTTGCTGGAAGCGAAACAGAGGCAGGTATGGTGGGTGACACATCAGGGGAGAAAGATTTGGAGGAAATACAAAGTTCCATCGGTTACAGATTCCTTTGCTTAAAGTTGACCGCCAGGCCGATGACGGCTGGAAAAATGCCAAGGATTGACCCACGGCCTAAGCTGCTGAGTGGTCTGAGGTCGGTTCGGGTTCCGGGCACAAAACACAATAGTTGAGTGGTCTGGCATCGAAAGCCCGAACCGCTGGCGCGAGTTTGGTGTGGCTGGGATCGGCCACCCTGGCAACAAAGATGGCCAGGACTGTCAGAAATTTTGTGTTCGGGCATAACATGAGTAAGAGGTGCATGTATGCCAACAAAAAAGAAACTCGCGCTACGAGAGCTGCCGAACATCCCAAAGGAGCTGCTTGAGCAGTTCGCCAACGGGCCAATGACCGCCGAAGCCATCGAGGATGCCTCTGCGGCGCTCAAGAAGGCTTTGATAGAGCGAGCCTTGAGCGCTGAGCTCGGCCATCACCTTGGCTATCCGCCGGGCGCGCAGCGCCCAGCGGATGAAACCAACCAGCGCAATGGCAGTGATCTATACGACCAACGCCATCGAGAGCATCAACGCTCAACTACGGAAGATCATCAAGACTCGCGGTTACTTCCCGATTCTGTACGGAGATCGATTTATCAGGCCGACTTGGTAAAGCATGGTCTGCCTGACGGCATGCTGATACCGGCCCGTACACAAAAATCTGACAGTCCCAGATGGCCGCGTATTTTCAAAGTTGATAACTCATAAGGCCAACGATCGCGTTAGTCCGGTTCTTTCCGGGGAGCAGGTCGAGTACGGCCGTGACCAGCCTCTCCCGCTGCGACTCTTCGAGCGTCATCTCCCGGCGACCGCCCGCCTCTGGCTCCGCCTGCGGAGCATGCCGCGCCGCATCAGGCTGCGCAAAAAATCCGTCCAGAACGCGGCCTCCAAGGGGCCCCACGCGCATGTCCAACACTTCACCGCCTCCGTCGGTATTGACGGCTACGGCGATTATGACGGCGAACGACACGATCCGTCCTGCCTCCCGCACTTTCACGTACGTTGCATCGATCCAGAGATAGGGCCAATCCCCTTCGAGGGGACGATCCAAGAAGGCGTGAAGACGTTCATCGATTTCGCTCGCGAGTCGAGAAACCCGGCTTTTGGAAATCCCGCTCATGCCCATGGCCTTGACCCACTCGTCGACCGAGCGCGTCGAAACGCCCTGGATGTAGGCCTCCTGAATCACCGCGTCCAAGGCTTTTTCAGCGGTTCGACGCGGTTCCAGAAAACCGGGAAAGTAACGACCGCTGCGCGGGATGCGCAGATCAACATCACCGGTTCGAGTCTGCCACAGGCGGTCTCGATAACCGTTGCTGCTGTTGGTCGTTCCATGCTTTTGATGTCATAACCGGCACCGAACAGGCCTTCGACATCGAGCTCCATCATGCGCTGGGCGACAAACTGGATCATTTGCCTAAGCAAATCGACCTCAGCGCCTTTCTCAAGCAGCTCGTTCAGTGAGACAGTAGGTTGGGTCATCGTGGTTGTGCTGGTTCCGGTAAGGTCTTTGCAAACTCAACCTTAGCCAAGCACCACGGTGACCTACCTCTTTCGCCGCAAAGGCGCCTTCGGCGGGTTTCAGTTACACCACTTCCTGGGACACGATCGTTCACGGCGCTGGACTATCTTCAGGGACGCTTGATCAGTTCCGTCGAGCGACAACACCGGCATCAGGCATGGCTGGAGTTTCTCAAGAAGATCAATCGCGAAACGCCCAAGCACCTTCAGTTGCATTTGATCGTCGACAACTACGCTACGCACAAGCATCCAAAAGTGAAGGCATGGCTTGAGAAGCACAAACGCTTCCACATGCATTTCACCGCGACCTCCAGTGCGTGGATGAACATGGTTGAACGCTTCTCTCGCGACATCACGGTGTACCTGCGTGACGGCAGTTTCAGTTCGGTTCGCGAACTGGAAAGCTCGATCACCACGTTCCTGGCACTGCGAAATGCGCAACCGACGCGGTATATCTGGAACGCCAAGGGGAAAGATATTTTGAACGAGATACAGCGAGCCCGTGAGGCAATGGTCTTACAGGCATGAGGAGCTTTATTTGTGAGACAGCACACTAGGGTATCTGCCTGCACGCAGCGGACAGCATAGCTGTTATGCCGATTTTTTAGCTGCCATGGAAGGAATGACAGACCTGCCGATTTGTATGCCGTCTGCCCCTGTAGGGTAAAAACGCTGAATCGGGGGGAACCAAACTGTCCTTATTGCCACTAAAAAAATTCAACCCCCCTCTTCAGTGGAACTATATGACTCCGCTAATGTCGCAACCAATGTCTCCTTCCGTGCTGCCTTGCGTAAAGCCTCCTGCGATTTACCTGTTGGACACTATTCCTGGCGAATCGACAGAAGTGGTGGTGTTGAATAGGAAAAAACGCAAACCGTCTACTGTCAAAAATAAGTCACATCCGAATGCAACCACGGTGCATACACAGGCTTTGCGGGAGCAAGTAACACCCGGGCTTACACTGGCGGCAAGTACTGCGCCGATGGAAGGGGCGGGGAAGTATAATGCTTTTGCGCAGGTTCAGGCTGCCGGCATTGCAAGCGCCCAGCCAATACTGATTGGCGCGGCCCAGAGGGCCGATCTGCCGCCTCACGGCGTTACTGTTGTTATCGTCGACTATGGCTCATCGGAGGGTAAGAACTCGTTATCGCCTATGCGAAACGTCATCCAGGCGCTTCGCGCAAGAGTCACTCCCGAAGTGGCAATCAGTGTTACGCATACCGATTTACCTGCCAATGACTTCCGTGGATTGTTTAGCCTGCTGGACAGCAGTTGCGAAAGCTACCTGCAGGAGCAGCAAAACATTTTTTGCACTGCGACCGGACGTAGCTTCTATGAAAAACTGTTTCCCGCCAATTCCGTGACATTGGGCTGGTGCTCCTTTGCTGCGCATTGGCTAAGTCGAGTGCCGGTATCGATTCCCGGCCATATCATCACCAGCAAAGCCGGTGGAGAGGCAGCGGTAGAGCTGAAACGTCAGGCCGCGACCGACTGGTCGACCTTCCTTGCACACCGGACCAACGAATTGCGCCCCGGCGGTCGCCTGGTCGTGGTACTGACGGTCCGCGACGACAACGGTGTGGCGGGGACCGACGAGATGCTGTGCATGATCAACAGCGTCCTGCAGGATTTGGTCGCCTTGAACGTCGTGCGCGAGGATGAGTATGCGCGAATGATGGTGCCCGACTATACCCGTAACCTTGGTGAACTCCTGGCACCTTTTTCCAGTGCCCTGTGTCAGCAGGACTTGACCTTGCATCAGCATCAGATCGTTGAAATCGACGACCCCGTATGGAAGTCGTTTCAGCTGGACCGTAATCCCGATACGCTCCTGAACAGTTACGTCGGCTTGGCCCGTGCAGTCTGGTTCCCCGCTTTGTTGGCAGTACTCGATCTGGACCGGTCGACGATTGAACGATCCGCGATAGCCGACCTATTGGAATCCCGACTCCGCCAGCAGATTACGGCCTGGGGTAGCGACAGCCCGGTTTTCCGTGTCAAGGAAATCATCATGGAAATTGTGAAAAACAATTAGGGGTGTAAGCCCAATTAAGGATGGTTATGTCAGAACAACACAATGTTCATTTTGTGGGTAAGGTCGCACTCGTCACCGGTGGTACCTCTGGTATCGGCCATGCCACTGCAATAACGCTAGCGGCAACTGGTTGCCGGGTGGCTGTAGTGGGTCGTGATGCGTTTCGCGGCACATCAATCGTCGATAAAATATGTCGCAACGGTGGGGAAGCCATTTTCGTCAACGCAGATATGCGCCGTGCCGATGACATCAGCAACATGATCACTCAGGTGCTGGATCGATACGGCCAAATCGACATCGCTTTTAATAATGCCGGCCATGTCGAGTCGCCTGCCCGTCTCACCGACAAGACACCTGATGAGTACGAAGCCGTGTTCGATACCAATGTACGCGCCGTGTTTTTGTGTATGCAGGGCGAGATCGCGGCGATGCGCAGCAACGGGGGCGGCATCATCATCAACAATGCCTCAGTCAGCAGCATACGCAATGCCGTACACGGCATTGCGCTCTATGCCGCGTCCAAGGCAGCTGTGGTTTCGCTGACCAAAACGGCGGCGGTCGAATGTGCCGAAGAGGGTATTCGTATCAATGCCATCTCACCCGGTCGGGTCGAAACGCCTCTGCTCATCAACGTTGGTCAGGTTACCAACCCCGATAGGGGTGGATTCGCAGCAGGATTGCCGGTGAAGCGATTGGGCACGCCCAGTGAGGTCGCATCGGCCGTACTTTGGCTCGCTTCACCGGCATCATCATTTGTGGTTGGTCACAATCTTTGCGTCGACGGTGGTTTTCTCGCGCAATAACTGTAGCTGGGTCGATAGTCGCGCAATGGGATTAACGCAGGATTCGCGCTACTCCGCTGCGTCTGGGCAGCCCCACCCAGCTCACTGGCCAGCGCCTCAAGAGCAACAGTGAATCCGCGCCGCGAAGGTAGACGGATGGCAGCGGCGCCTTATCCTCCCTCAAACAGTTCCGGCTCGGGTGCTACCACCATTGACAATGGCAATTGTCGGCACAGGCCACGCGTTAAGATCAACCCGGATACGTTCATTGCATGTTCCGACACGGATGATGAACTGAAGGCCAGTGACAAGAAAGCGATCAACCGGGTTAAAATCCGACAATCGCTGAGTAAAAGAGCAACGGAGCGCGGCCTAACCTCGACAGCGGAGTTTCGCCGGTTAGACGCAGATGCCCACGCCGCCAAAAACGGCCATACCAGCCGACAGGAGGCTCGGGACCTAGAACAAGACCGCTTGGCCGTCCTTCAGTTAGGTCAGGGTGCATCAAGGGGTGATCTTGGTAGGAGGCAACGAGTTGAGAGAGCGCTCGCGAAGGAAATAGGCATCGATGTCAGGGAGATTCGCAAGGTAAGAATGCCAGTCAATACGGCGCCTCCTCCTTTGTCTCCCCAGTTATCTTCCAGCAGTGTGCGGCCCATCGTAAATGTGCTAAGCATGGAGGATACGTGGTCGCGACGCTGGAATGTCGGAGACCGATTTACCGTCCTTTGGCAACGGGGACGGTCACGCCACTTTGAAGCTACCCGAAACCGTAACGACAGGGAAGATCGCGTTGAGGCAGACTTCAAAGAGCTTGAGAGGCGGTTAAGGAAATTATGAACAGGATGGGCTGACTCTGGCAGGGTGCGCGGATTCGTCCGCCGAGTGGCTCTCATGACGCTGCTTCGCCTTTCTCGGCGGTACATCGCAGAACCTGGTACCCGGCAATCTGCACCGCGGCGTCACCAAAGCGCATCGTTACGAGCCCGACATCAACCCCAGTTACCGCGATCTGCCGAGCATTACAGCGTGGTCGTGCTGCCTGCCAGATCTGGCAAGCTTCGGGACAAAGCCAAGGTCGAAGTTGGTGTGCAAGTTGTCGAGCGCTGGATCCTGGCGGTGCTATGCAACCGCCAGTTTTTCTCGCTGGGCGAACTCAACTCGGCCATCGGACCAGCGTGCGCTTGAACTGGGCGCATGCGTTACAGAGAGCCGGTGCCCGAATGGCTTTGCCAGGGTTCCGCAATCGTCGGACTTAACGCGGGATTGTAGACAGCGGCAAACGTTGATCGAGGCGACATCCGAATTGGCATGTCCTAGCTGTAGCGACCTGCATTCATAAACACCCCGATCTGCAATCATCGCGATTTTCAACCGAAATGAGCTGCATCTATCCACCTCCGCAAACCGGCATTAGTTGCGAATGAAGCTACGGCTTCCGACCATCCAAAAAACGAAAACGAACGTTTGATGGACGGCCGATCATTCGCAAATAATGTCAGCACGCGGAAATGGAATGCAAGCAGGTGCCGCTGAATGCAGCTCAGTCGCAGTTAATTCGAGCATGGAGACTGCTTCAGTCGCAATTAATCCGAGCCTGAAATAGCGTTGATTGCAAGCATGGCCATTTTCGATTGCAAGCACTTACACTTAGTGTTTCATCTGTTTGGTGCTCTGGCCGAATTCGAGCGCAATTTGATTCGTGAGCGCACCCAAGCAGGGCTGTCAGCAGCACGTGCACGCGGACGCAACGGGGGACGCAAGAAACGGCTCGATCCGGCCTAGCAAGAACTGGCCCTAAGTCTCTACCACGAACGAAAACACACCGTGGCAGAAATCTGCCGCTTGATGGGCATCGGTCGTTCAACGCTCTACAACTATCTGACCGAGGCTGAACGCAATGCCCAGCGGGCGGCATAGTGCCATCCCTGACGATTCGCTGACGCAGTTGCGGCAGCGGCTTGACCGTTTGCCGAAAAAAAGTCCGGAGCGGACTACCCAGGTGGCCACTTTAGCGCAGTTTTATGGTGTGTCTCCCAGCACCGTGTACCGGGCGCTGAACCTCATCCATAAACCCTATGCGGCCCACCGGGCCGATCACGGCAAGCCCCGTGTGTTGCAGAAGGTCGAGCTGGAGCGTTACTGCGAGCTGATTGCGGCACTGAAGTTACGCACGACGAACAAGCAAGGGCGACATTTATCAACCCGTCATCCAGCGCCGGCGCATCGCCTTTTCATGAAACGCCAGGTTTTTCCAGACGTCCTGCTCATCCAGGCCACCGGCGGTCGCCGAGAGGTGCACATGGGGACTCCAGTTGAGCCGCCGACCGTAGGTGTGGAGCGCGCCAAACAGCCCGATGCGCAAACCTCGCCGCCTGGCGGCATACAACAGGTTGTCCGCCGCCAGGCGGCACAGCGCATCGAGCAGAGCACGGTTGTGAAAGAACACCGGCCACAGCGTGTCGGGCAGCGTAAACACCAGGTGGTACCAGGCGCAGTCGGGCAAGCGGTTGTGTTGGACGGCCATCCACTGATCGGTGGCTTTTTTGCCGCACGAAGGACAGGCTCGGCAGTGGCAGGTGTTGCACAGGTATTTGACGTGCGGGCAGTGCCCATTGCCGCAGGTGCAGTGCTTTACGCCCAGGATCGAAGTGCCGCAGGCCAGCATTTTGCTCACCGATTCCACTTCGATGGCGCGTAGACCGCCGACCTCCAGCAACCCTGCCCAGCCGCCGTTGGCCGTGAACAGGTTTTTCAAAGGCGGGGTTTGAAGCCAGCGGACCGGCTGGAACGGGCTATGGAGTGGCGTCGAGCGGTTAGGACAGTGCCCCTCACGTCAGCGGGCCATCCAGACTATTGTGGTCCACGCGCGGCCTGCAGCAGGGCATCGATGCGCGCGCTACTTGCCCCCAATCCGGCGGCGTGCAGGGCGCTGGCGACGCCCCTGCGAGTTCTTAACGATCCGTCGTCGTTATGCAGGTGCGCGTTGATCTGCTCATCCGTGGCGCCGGGGTCGGCGGCTAGGCCGTGCCGTGTACGGATTCCACGATCTCTCCTGGCCTGGCGATCTGTGGTCTGCCGTACAACCGCCTGCCAAAGAGGCGCTGGGGGGTGTACTGGCAGGTGTGCTACTGCTGCCTCATTAGTTGCTCTCCTTTGAAGAGTGTTGTGTACATCCCGCAGTGCATTCGCCAATAGCAAATAGGTCCCCTCGTCTATGTGCCCTCCCTCTGCGCGAGTAGTAAGCACTGTCATCGCGTCTGAGGCTTGTGACGGGCTCGTGAGCCCGATCGCACGCCAGTGATCGCTAGCCTGATTAGGGTTGTTTATCACTAATGGAGCAGGCCCAGACGCCTGGCTTGCGCTGTGTTGAATGGGGGTAGTAGGCGAACCAGAGATGTTGTTTATTCCGTTCATATTACGCTCTTTTTCTTTGGGCGGTTGCAGGAGCTGAGTGCAACACGGTTATTGGATTGAAGTGGGCGCATCGTGCCGCATAGCCATGGCCTTTTGCATCACCTCACTCATCATTTCGATCGGACATTTGAAATCGAAGCGTTTACGGGGGCGCATATTCAGTTGCAAGGCAATGGCATCCAGTTCTTCCTGGCTGTGTCCCGACAAGTCCGTGCCCTTGGGCAGGTACTGGCGGATCAGGCCATTGATGTTTTCGTTACTGCCGCGCTGCCAGGGGCTGTGCGGGTCGCAGAAGTAAATCGCGATGCCGGTTTTCTGGGTGATCTCGGCGTGTCGCGCCATCTCCCGGCCCTGGTCGTAGGTCATGCTCTTGCGCATTGCCAGTGGCATGCCATTGAGCGCTGCACTGAAGCCCTCCATCGCCGAGGTTGCCGTCGCATCATTCATCTTCACCAGCATCAGGTAGCCACTGGTGCTCCACCAACGTGCCTACGGACGAGGCGTTGGCCTTACCCTTGATCAGGTCGCCTTCCCAATGCCCCGGCATCAGACGGTCGTCAATCTCCGGCGGACGCACATGGATGCTGACCATCTCGGGAATCTGGCCGCGCCGATCCACGCCACCAGAGCGCGGCCTGCGTGTTGTCTTGCTTTGGCGCAGACAGATGATCAGCTCCTTACGCAGCTCGCCGACCGGCAAGGCATAGATCGTTATAGATCGTCTCGCGACAGACGTAGGCATCTCTGAGGCTGGGAATGTTCATGCTGCGCAGCTTGCCGGCAATCTGCTCGGGAGACAAACGCTCACGCAGCATATGAGCCACCAACTTGAAGCGCTCGCTACCCGGCAACAGCTTTCGCATCGGTCGACAAAGGCGGGGGCCTGCATCTGCCGCTGGGCCACACGGGCCGAGTAGCCGCCGCAGGCATCTCGATTGCGGCGCAGCTCCCGGCTGATGGTCGAAGGGGATCGGGTGATCAAGCAGGCAATCCTACGCAGGCTGAAGCCTTGGGCATGACCGATTTGAATGGTGGCGCGCTCTTCAACGCTGAGTTCGGAATAAGACATAGGGGCTGCACCGTACCGGAAAGGTCAGGTGTTGCACTCAGATTTTGCCGCCGCCAAGCTTTTAGTGCGCAGATGCCGGGCTGCGGCAAGCACATTGCTTCAGGTGGCCTGCCCAAACGAAAAAATGCCAAGCCCCAGTCACAGGAGCCACCATGCGTCCCCTATCGCCCTGTTCCGCAGCTCACGCGAGCGATTGCTTTCAGCTCGGATTCGATCCGCAGGCCACTACCGACTCGCTCAACCAGGCGCGTCCCTTTCAGCTCCCTTACCCACTCGACTCATGAGCCTCCTGGATCGTTTGCGCGAACACTTCAACTACCTGGACGCCCAAATCAAGGATCTGGATAAGGATCTGGCTTGCCAACTGGCTGACGATGATCTTGGCAGTCGTTTGGAGTATGCCATGTGTCGGCCCGATCACCGCCAGCCTGCTGGCTGTGGAAATGGGCGATGGCAAGCAGTACGCAGGTAGTCGTGACTTCGCTGCCTCCATTGGCTTGGTACCCAGGCAATACAGCACCGGAGGCAAGGCCAATTTGCTGGGGATCAGCAAGCGCGGCGACAAGAATCTCAGGCGACTATTGGTTCAGTGCGCTCGAGTTTATCTTCAGCAATTGAAGAGCCAGCACGGCGCGTTGGCGGAGTGGGTTCGTTCGCTGCTGATACGACGGCACTCGAACGTGGTGGCATGTGCCTTGGCCAACAAACTGGCTCGGATCGCTTGGGCGATCTCAGCTGGTCATGGAATATTTAACGCAGGGCCAGATGCCGTGGCTATCTGACTCAGCTGTTGTTCTAGTGCCACGAGCCACCTTCAGGTTTTGCGATAGCTGAACAATGGATGACGTGAACGGCCTACCGGCCTGGCGAAGAACCTGCTTTAAAAATCGGCTCTGCAAGAAGCCGTTAGCCTTTTCAGGATCGTCAGGCGCGACTCTCATCATGGCGCGGGTGACTCACCCAATAGACGCCGGATAGATTTAAGCAAGCCAACCACTTCGCCCGTTAATCAGCATTGCAAAAAAGGGGGTGACCATAGAAAAGGGGGTGACCATAGATTTTTAAAATGGATTTCTCTCGTTCAAGCCGAGCGATCCGGGCCTCCAGTTCCTGAATTTTTTGCTGTTCCGGCGTCAGCGCCTTGCTCTGCGGGGTGATGCCTTTATGTTCTTTCTGAATCTGGTCAACCCAGCGGCGCAATGCCGACTCACCAATGCCGAGTGAACGGCTGGCTTCGATGTAGCTGTAGTTTTGTTTGAGCACGAGGTCGGCAGCCTCGCGCTTGAATTCAGGAGTAAAGGAACGACGTTGTTTGGTCATCTGACACCTCGATCTGGCGAGCATTCTCGCCTAAATGGGTGTCCGGTTTCATTAGACCACTACAAAGTGGATTGCAGCACAATGCCGTGCAACGTCAAGGCACTTTGTTGGAACGCAAGGCTGGAGGCTTTGAGGTAGCGATAATAATCGTCGACTGTCTCGCGGCTGCTCGTGCGGATGGCGTCTATCCGGCTGTTTTTCAAGCGTTTAGCCCAGAGCGCGCAGGCGCGGGCGTACTGGTCGCGATCGTTGGAGACGCTTATCACTTCGAACAGCCGGTCGGCCGCTTCGAGGATATCGATCAATCTGGGTAGTTCACTTTCCGGCCAGATCCTGTCGGTAATGAACTCAGGCAGTTTTTCGAGGTTCTGGTAGCACGTGGACTGCAGCGAAAGCCTGCCGCCGGGGACAAGCATCTGCTGGCAGTGGGTAAAAAATTGCCTGTACCCCTGTATGCGCTCATCCCGAGACTGACCTGTGCGTGCAAAATGCTCAATGGCCTCGATGGAGACAATGGCGTCATATGGCAACCGAGGCTTGTGCTCCTGCCACGAAGCAAGTAACACCTCAACGCCAGGCAATGCTTGACGGGTGACAAACGCAGCCTGCTCTTCACTCAACGTTAACCCTACCGCGTGTAGGACCGAGTGAGGGCCAACGAGCCTTTTCAACAGTGAGCCCCAGCCGGAGCCGATGTCTAGTACGCGCCCCTTTCCACTGGCCCGAGCATTCTCAATATGTGTATCGAGCTTACGCAGTTGGGCGTCCTCCAGAGAGTCGTCTGCTTCGCCCTCAAGCCACAAGGGGCAAGAGTAAGTGAGGGATCCGTCCAGCCACTGTCGAAAGAAGTCGTTGCCGACGTCGTAATGATGACGAATTGCCTCAGACGAGGTGCCTATTGAGTGCTTTGGGATGATGTCTTGCAAGTTGTGGGTAAATGACCTTTCGTTCGATTTGACGATCTGCACGGGGCAATTCCTCTTGTGGCTAGTGAGTCCGTCCGTTCAGTTCTGGACGGGGCGAGGGTAAACGGGAGGAGCTGTTTTTCAGGGGGAGCGATGAGCCTGATCGACAGTCGTGCGACAGGACAGCCGAGCCTGTCTACAGCCAACGCCGAGGAATGAATGCCCTTGGCCGCGTCATTTCCGGGGTGTGGCTGTCCGAGTAGACGATGATGGGTTTACGCTGTGGCGGTACGGCGACTTGTTGGTTGGGAACCTGCGGCACAGGCGCCTGGATCGGTGGTCGTAGCTGTTGTGATGGCGGCCTCTTTCTTGGTTTTTGCAGCACGGCGTAGCTTGTCAGGTCGGGGCTTAGTTCCTGCGTTGATACAGAAGGCAATGGGGTTGTTAGAGTTCTGGGAACTAGCAGATGAGCAGGGCCATCGATCATTTGCTTGGTCAAAAACGCGGGATTGAGGCGTAGCAACTCGGATTCATCGATTCCCGCATCAACAGCGAAGGTGGACAAGTTGACTGCGTGAGTGAGTTTGACAATTTTGAAGTAAGCCTCATTGGCCACTGGTTGAAGTTTGACTCCATGGATCTTCGGCGCTCGCACCAACAAGGACAGTGCCAGTAACCTGGGCACATAATCCTGGGTCTCTTCAGGTAACCTCAAGTGCCAGAAATCGGTGGGCAGGCCTCTGTCCCTGTTCCATTTGACGGCTCGCCCGACTCTACCTTCTCCGGCGTTATAGGCGGCCAATGCCAGTAGCCAGTCGTTGTCGAACAGCTCGTAGAGTCGTGTCAAATAATCCATGGCCGCCTTGCTGGAGGCCAAAATGTCACGTCGGCCATCGTACCATCGAGTTTGGCGCAGATTAAAATCAAGTCCGGTCGAGGGAATGAACTGCCAGAGTCCCACCGCGTCTCGATTGGAGTTGGCCATGGGGTTGTAGCCGCTCTCGACGATAGGCAGCAGCGCGAGTTCGGCGGGTAGTCCGCGCTCTTCGAGCCGCTGCGCAACGAAATGAATGTAGCGCGCTGCACGAGTGCTCGCACCGTTCAGAAAAGAAGGGTTGGCAACCAACCATTTTCGTTGCTGCTCGACCCGGGCGTTGTGGCCCAAGCTGTCCGTCAGCGTAAAGCCTTTGGCCAGTCGCACCCATACGTCCTGAGTGGGGTCACCCGGCGATGAGCCTTGATCATTGACCTGTACCATGTGGCGATTTGCGTTGCCGGGCAAGGACGGGCGTTCAACTGCAGGATCGGCTCCGAGCCCGAAGGGCTGAAAACCGACGCTTAAAATGCCTAGCGCTAGCGCACGGAATCGAGATGAGTGGACGACGTCTAAGACACTCATGGCAAGCAGATAGCGTGAGGCATGGCTAGTTTGGTCGTCCTTTATCAGTGTTTTATGCAGTTCTCAAATGACGACTCAGATCAAGACGTCGCCGCCAGCGTACCTGAGTCGTCAAGACAGATAGTCCCTGTCAGCGGCAACCGAACCGGCCACACCCTGCTTCAGCTTCCTGACTGACCATGGCCAGCCCCGAAGTCCCGAAAATCATGGCCAAGCTGAACACACAGAGTTTGATGAATTTCATTGCCCCGACTCCCCGAAGATGCGTAATGAACCGTGCGGAATGCTCGTCACTACTACTGAGTGTTAAACGGCTTTCAGCGGTTCCCATCAGCAGCTGATTTTAAATTGGGTGCTGAGGATGGCGATCTCGTGGGTCAGCTGTTCGATGATGGTTTGATCGCGGTGGATCACCGATCAAAATCCCATCGGATATCAGTTCGGTACACAAGGCGAAACTGAGCGTGATAAAAAATAAATTAATGAATTAGTCGCTCAGGCCACTAGTGGCTCAGCTCGGGATACGGCCATGGGGCTGTGCTCCATTATGCGCACCAACAAGTACCTAACCCAGGCGGTGGCGGACGATAAGCTCTTGGCTCATTACGATTTACTGAAACGGTTGATCAGACTCTTCGATAACGACATAACCCACGCGTCGGTTGACGAGATCGAAAGTCCGATGCTGGAGGTAATGAGGCCGAAACAGCTCAAGAGGCACGTCACGAGCGTCCTCGGTCTAATGGCTTCAGCTGTTTTATTCCACTTGAACGGCTTTGGCTGAGAACTCATTGTGAGCCTCGATGAACTGGCGGATAGCTGTCTTCAAGTCGGCAACGCTGGTGAAGGCACCTCGGTACAGCGCTCGCCTTTCCAGTTGTGCAAACCAGCTTTCTACAGCGTTCAACCAAGACGCACTGGTCGGTGTGAAGTGCAATTTGAAACGCGGACGTTTTTCCAGCCACTGCTTGATTGCGGCCGTTTTGTGGGTCGAACTGTTATCCAGGATGACATACAGATCCAGTGCCGGTGGTGTGCTGCGATCAATCTGGTGCAGAAAGGCCAGGAATTCCTTGGCGCGATGGCGTTGCGTGATCCGCCCGATGACTTGGCCGGTCATGATGTCGAATGCCGCGTACAGACTGGCTGTTCCGTGGCGCTTGTAATCATGCGTCCGACGCTCGATCTGTCCGGGGCGCAGAGGCAACATTGGCTGGGTGCGATCCAAGGCCTGAATCTGAGTTTTCTCGTCCACAGACAGCACCAGGGCGTTGTCTGGTGGATTCAGATAAAGCCCGACCACGTCGACCACGTTATCGGCGAAATGGGGATCGTTGCTGATTTTAAAGGTCTTCAGACGATGGGGTTTGAGGTCGGAAGCAGCCCAGACCTGACGCACCTGCCAGGTGGTGACCCGCACATACTTGGCCATCAGGCGAACACTCCAGTGAGTCGCCTCCTTGGGTACTCGTCGGGTAGTCAGTGTGAGGATCTCGCTGACTTTTTCAGCCCCGATTTTGAGCGGCTGACCACTACGTGGCAGGTCGCTCAAGCCCTCGACGCCCGCCTCCAGATAGCGTTCTGCAACTGTTCGCTGATGACCTTGGGCGTCAATCCATCCGCCAGTAGAAACAGGATACGTGCACGCAAGGCGAGGCGATCAACCCTGATGGTTGACTGCGGCCAGGCTTTTGTTCCAGAACTAATAGAATTAGTTGACCATGTTTGAGTTTGGAACTCGAACCGTTTTCTGACCACTTAAGGACAAAGACAAAGACAAAGACAAAGACAAAGACAAAGACAAAGACAAAGCCGACGCGATCGCCGGGCACGGCGCCGGGCTGGCCGCACTTGAGAGCGAGCAGCAGGAGGCGCTGGTTAAGGCAGTCACCGGCATTTCCAGCGGCTGGTCCAAGGCCAACGCAATCGCCGGGTTAAGCCCACGGCTGGCAGCTCTGGATTGGGAGCAGCAACAAAAGGTAGTTGAAGCCGTCAAACAACTGCCCAATGAATTGTTCGTGATCGCCGGAGTGGGTGCCCCCGGCCTGATCGTACTAAGCAGCGAGCAGCGGGAGGCGCTGGTCACGGCAGCCGTCGAGGAGCCCCTAGAGTGGGTACAACATAATAAACTCATGCAGCTGGGCCCCTGGCTGGCAACACTGGAGAGCCGGCAGCAGGAGCGGCTGTTGACGGTAATTGGCGACAGGTTCCCAGACTCGCCAAGGGTTATAACTGAGCCGATTATCGCAATGAGCGCCGGACTGGGGACGCTCAATCCAACCCTGCAGAAGGCGCTCGTCAAATTAGCCGTCGATTTGGAATGCGGTTCGGACAAAGCAGAAGCGCTCGCCTCACTTGGTGGTGGGCTGAAAGCTCTCGAGCCGTTGCAGAAGCAGGTGCTCGTCGACGCGGCCCGCAATCTGTCCAAAGGACAGCAAGACGATAGAGGGTGGTGTGGGGCCACCTCTATCGTTCGGCTGGCCGCCGGGTGGGCTGCCCTCACCTTGAAGCAGCAGCAGGAGTTGCTTGATTCTGCCCTCGGCCTGTACCAGGACAAGAACAAGGCCATGGCGATCACCGGGATAATCAGTGGTTATCTCGCTTCGATGGTGCCAGGCGATCTTCGTTGAATGGCGGGAGGTCCGAATGATCGCAACTGGGCGCCAAGATGACGGCTATCGAACCACCCAACCAGTTCAAACTGGTCAAAGCCGACTTTCTCCTAGGCCAGAGTCTGTACATATCCTTTTCAACCCAGGCGGTGTGAAAATGCACTGAAGGTCGCACCAAGCAAGCGCGCCGACTTGTTCGGGGCGCTTGCTTTTGTGCGGTTCGCAGACGAAAAAAGGCTAGTGTGGGGCAGGTAACTATTCGTGATCGAGTGACCAGATAGTTGACCAAGCATGTTATCGGACAGCTCATAAACGAAGCCCGCGCATCATCGAAGCGTGATAACTATTGATGAGGATGTTGATCGTCGCATGCTGGTTTGCATCGGAGGCGGAGTGCAGGCAGCCCTGGCCAGCGCTTGCTGCTCCGAAGATCGAGAGCTGTCAACCCAGCACCTAGCAGTAGCCGAACATTAAGGGTTCAATCGCCGTTCCTGTTCTAACGTGAAAACCAGTGAAGGGGCATTGCCCCGGAGGTTGCTGCTGAAAAACCGTCAATGATGGAACCAAAGTAGGGTCTGATACCACCTATGACTCTTTATATTGGAAGGTTTCACAATGAGCATTGATACCCCTGATTGCGGCATGCTTCAGATGCCAGAGCAATGGATTAACGCGAAATCGTTGGTTTGGTTTGGTTTGGTTGCAGCAAAGCCTAGAATCCTACATCACGATGGCCAAACATATTTACACGGCAGTATATATGGGGCAGCTCCGCAAAATTCGCGGGGATAATGAGGCTATGATCTGTACCCTTCCTGACATAATATTCAATGACTCTAAGATGTCATTGAAACTTGATTTTGAGACCGGCAGAGTGGGGGGATGGAACCTCACTGGCATGACACTCAATGACGGAAAAGCGTTGACAATCCTGGCTGCACCAATTTGATCGATAATCTATCGAGCAATTGTAGGCCCGATTTATTTTGCCTCCGATAGAATCGGTTTTCGATTTCCAGACGCACCTAAACCCTGCACGAGCGAGCTTGCAGGGTTTAGTTAAGCTCATTCATCCAGCATGCTATCAAGCAAAAACAGGGCTGCTAAATATAACGCCATTGGAGAAGCTTACGTCGGTCAACGACTCGATACCTGAAAGCTCGATTTCAATAGTATTGCTAGTGGCGCCACCCACTGCATTACCTACTGCGTTTTTTTCCATCACGACCGTAACGACCTTTGAGTCGTAGCTAACCTGCGTAAAAAATACTTCCAGCGAATTGGCGTCGCTGCCAGTGAAGTGTCCTGTACCGTCAACAGCATTGTTCGTATTCAGTGTATAACCTTCTCCCACGTATATTGCGTCATCCTTGTTGAAATTGGCGATGTAATACGTGCTCCTTTCGACGCCAGCTTCGGCCGCAGAGTAGTATAGGTCTGTAGTGTTGGTGCTCTTATCGGCCAGGTCTTTAACGAAGGAAGGCAGCGTGACCTCAGTCGCGGCCTCCAGCGACAAGTGAGTGCCATCAAGTAATTGCGCCTGCGTAACCAGCGCATCAGCAGCCAGTGCGTTTGCCAGATTTGTGTCGAGGTCAATTTTGTCAGCGAAGGCTGTTTTATAAGCGTCGCCTGCGGTGCCGGTGATCGCAGTAGCGGCGGCCTCCTCGGCGCCTTGCGCAACCTTTTTGGCATAGTCAGTCGCGGCAAGTACTTTCATTTTGCTGAAGTCGGCGGCGCCATCGACACCCAGGAACGTGTCGAATGCGTCGGTGATGGCGCTTATCTGAGCGATAGTAGCCTTTGGATTGGTCAGGCTCTGGTAGAGTGTTGTCGCGCTATCAATAAAGGTACCGGCGGCCTCATTGGCGTGTACAAGTTCAAGGCCTGTGCTCCCTTCCGCGACAGTGAAATCAGTCTGAACCTTTGCGATTGCTATGTTGACCGCTTTAGGCGCCGCTGCGATCAAGGCATTGTTGGCGTTGACCGCGTTTTCATAATCAATCACCAGTCCCACATGGCCCACGGTACCGGCCTCGATAGTGTAAGCCTTCCGATCTGCAGCTAATTCCAATAATCCAGTTGAAGCCCCTGCTTGTAGCTCTTCGGTTGTGCTGCCGCTGACTGCGTCACGCAGCAAGGTGGCATTGGTGATGGACTGGTCAACATCTTCATAAGCCAGCACGCCATCCTCGGATGGAATTCCCAGGGTCTCCAGCTCGGCGGGGGTCTCCAGTTTATCATTCAGGGCGAACGCTTCTTTGTTCAATGCCGACAGTTCAGTGACTGCGCTGGCTTCAAAAGCAACCAGCGCTAATTCCGCGTTGGCTTGGGCCTTGAGAGCTGCGACGCCGGCTGGAATTGCGATACCCGAAAGGCTGCCGTTTTCCAGTTTATCCAAGGCGTCGTCAACAGATACAGTCGTACCGTCAACACCATCCAGAACGGTGGTGGAGTCCGCCAGGGTGTAGTTCGAGCCAGCGGCAATCGTATAGGCCTGCGCGACAACAACCTTGTTGGCAATGACTTGTGCGTCGGCAGTGGTTGCGCCGTTTACGAATGTGGTGAGCAGTTGATCCGTAGGGACGGCTGTCCCCGCCCCCGAAGCCCAGTAGTCAAGGTCGGTGGTATCTGGCGAGCGATTGAAGAGGTTGTTGTACAGCGTGATGATAGTGTCGGAACGAGACAGGCCGCCGTAATTATCAGAATACTCGGGCCGTTCGTTAATGAATTTTGTGCCGAGGTTCTCCAGCGTCAGGGTGGGGGATTCGGCGTTCAACTCCGACATCCAGTAGTCCAGCCCGGCTTTATCAGCGGCGTGACCGAGGCTTACGACATAGAGTTGTTGTACTTGTGCAGAAGTGGTAGCCATTACGTTTCATCTCCAACATGAGTCAGTATCGACGTCCAGACTTCCGAGCCCGAATACGAACTTGCAGGCTCAAGCGTGTTGTCGCGTTACGATATAGCTTGGCCGCAAAATTTATCAATGCGGTACGGGGCGCATGCGAATCGTTATTTCATTTTTTTGACGGCGGTAGAAGCCATCTACTTAATAGTACCTCTCAAAATATCGAACTAACAATAATGGCTGTATGCCTTCCTTTCAAATTTACTCGCAGGAGGTTAGTGCGGATATTTCGTTGGGGTGGTTTATCAATAAATTCCAAAGGTGACCTACGAATATTTACGAAGGTGGGCGAGGGGCGACCAGGTAACTTAATATTGGTTCACGCCTAATAATAATTAATTTTTCTTGTGCGCAAGAGTTGCCGATCATAGAATCTTTCAAGGGTTATCTGGCTCGATGGTCAGCAGATAAATAAATTGTTGCGTGATAACGCGGCCCCCGTCTGTGTTGTTAATAAGCGATAGCTGTGTGGAAATAACCACGTTTGCTGTGTTGCCGTTATTTCTAGACCTATTGCGGTGCTCTATTTGCCGAGTCCTGTGCCTTTGGAGCTGGGCAGATGTGGGCGCACCTTTCAATATCCTCATGGCAGTATCGAGCCTATGCGCAGCACACATGAAAACAGCTTGCAGAGTGCATTGAATACGAGTCGGAGCAGCTTCCTGTCGATTGGCTTCTTTAGCTTTTTTATCAATGCGCTGCTGCTGGTGCCGACCTTTTACATGCTCCAGGTATATGGGCGGGTAGTGACCGGCGGTAGCCTATCGACGCTGTCCATGTTGACGCTCATTATGACCATGCTGTTGCTGACCATGGGATCTCTGGAGTGGGTCCGTTCACGCATCATGGTGCGCGTCAGCACCCAACTGGATGTGCTCCTCAGCCGCCAGGTGTATAAGGCGGGTTTCAAGCGGGCCCTGGAAAGCGGCGGCATGGATGCGTCTGCGCAGTCGCTGAGCGACTTGACGGGTCTGCGACAGTTTCTGACCGGCAACGGTCTGTTCGCTTTTTTCGACGCGCCATGGCTGCCGATTTATGTGGGTGTAATGTTTTTGTTTCACCCTTGGTACGGCTGGGCAGCGCTGGGCTGTGCCGTGATTTTGCTATTGCTGGCTTTTATCAACGAACGAGCGACTGGCAGGACGCTGGCTCAGGCCAATAAGGAAAACAGTGCGGCGACCCTCGATATCAACAAGAATCTGCGTAATGCCGAAGTCATAGAATCAATGGGCATGCTCGGCAGCCTAATGGATCGCTGGAGCCTTCGCCACGCACGCGTGCTTATTTTGCAGTCGAGAGCAAGTGACAAGGGTGGGCTGATCAGTGCTATTGCGAAAACCTTCCGCGTTCTGGCTCAGTCGCTGATTCTTGGACTTGGCGCCTTTCTAGCGGTCAATCATGAAATCAGCCCGGGCCTGGTAATTGCCGGCTCTGTGCTGCTGGGACGGGCCCTGGCACCGATAGATTTGATCATCGGCAGTTGGAAAGGGTCCGTCATCGCCCGCTCGCAATACACCAGGCTCAACACCGTTCTGGAGAAGCTGCACGCCGAACCGCAGCGTATGTGCTTGCCGGTACCTCAAGGTCATGTGCATGTGGAAAACCTGGTCGTAGCGGCGCCTGGTTCGAAAACGCCTATCATCCGCGGCATCAGCTTTGGTGCGCCGGCTGGTTCCGTGGTGGGGATTATCGGCCCGAGCGCGTCGGGCAAATCCACGCTGGGCAGAGCGCTGATGGGCGTATGGGTTCCACAACACGGCGTTGTGAGGCTCGACGGTGCGGATATCAGTCTCTGGGACAAGCACGAACTGGGTCCGCATATGGGCTATCTGCCGCAGGACATTGAATTGTTTGAAGGCACCATCAGCGAAAACATTGCGCGCTTTGCTGATATTGATTCCGAGAAAGTCGTGCATGCCGCCAGGATGGCCGGCGTGCATGAAATGATCCTGCTGTTGCCCCAGGGCTACGACACCGTCATTGGCAGCGAAGGCGTCAACCTGTCTGGTGGTCAGCGTCAACGGGTAGGTCTGGCCCGGGCGATGTACGGAACACCACGGCTGATACTGCTGGACGAACCCAATTCCAATCTTGACGAAGTCGGAGAGCGCGCGCTGGCTTCCGCCATCCGGGCGCTCAAGCTGACCGGGGCGACCATCTTTATCATTACTCACCGCACCCCAATTCTCGCGCAGCTTGACCGCATTCTGGTGATGAGCAACGGAGGCGTGAGCATGTACGGGCCCTCCAATCAAGTAATAGCAGAGCTCGACGCGCAGCAACTGGCGGCTCGACAAAAAACAACCCAGGGTGCCACAGGTACGGCTGCGGCCAGTGTCTGAAAGGAAGATTTCGATGACACGTACAGCAGCCATTTCAGCCGATCACTTCGCCGATTTACCAACATCTGACCAGACAACGCGCCGGCTGGGATTTTCCATCGTCTTCGTGATGTTCGGTGTGTTTGGAACCTGGGCTGCATTTGCACCCCTCGATGGTGCGGCGTATGCGCCAGGGGTCGTCACTGTGCAGACCTATCGCAAAACGGTACAACACCTGGAGGGAGGTATCGTCAAAGAGGTGCTGGTACACGATGGAGATAGGGTTACTAAAGGCCAACCGCTGATCGTGCTAAATGAGGCCCAGCTGCGGTCCGAATACGAGATGAATCACAATCAGCTGGTCGCCGGCAAAGCGATGGAGGCCCGCCTGATCGCCGAACGTGACGACATGATTTCGCTTGATTTCGACGCGATGGAAGATCTCGATACCTTGCGTGGTATGGAGGTGCGGGCAGGTGAAAGCCAAGTGTTCAACGCCCGTCGCGCTTCCCGTCTGGGCCAGATCTCGGTTCTGCAAGAGCGTATTGGCCAACTGAACCAGCAGATAAAAGGCACTGACGTAATGATCGCGACAAAGAGCAACCTGAAAAAATCCTACAGCGGCGAAATCGGTGAGCTGAATGAGTTGCTGGCTCAAGGCTTCGTCGACAAACAGCGTCTGTTGGACCAGGAGCGCAAGCTGGACATGCTGCGATCAGAAATCACGGACCACAATTCCACCAACATCAAGACCCGTCTTCAAATCAACGAAACACAACTGCAGGTCCTGCAGATCGATAAGGATTTCAGCTCCGAAGTGGTTAAGCAGTTGTCCGAAGTCCAGACCAAAAATTACGATCTGCAGAAGCTTACTTCAGCCCTTGCCGATCGATTAAGTCGCATCGTAATCCGCGCTCCGGATGATGGCATGGTCATCGGCATGACCGTGCACACTGTCGGTGGTGTCGTTAGTCAAGCCACACCGTTACTGGACATCGTGCCTTCGGTCTCCGACCTGGTTGTCGAAGCTCAGGTGGCGCCGCAAGACATCAATCGTATCGCCATCGGCAAACTGGCCGACATCCGTTTCAGCGCGTTCAACAGTGCCACCACTCCAGTCGTCGAAGGCCTGGTCACTGGTATCTCCGGTGACCGTCTGGTCAACGAAAAAACTGGCGAGCCTTATTATCTGACCCGGATAAGCGTGACCCCTGAGGGCGTGCGCACATTGGCTAACCGCAAGTTGCTGGCCGGTATGCCGGCTGATGTGCTGATCAACACCGGTGAGCGCACGATGCTGCAGTACTTGATGCAACCTGCTCGCGATGCTGTTTCTCAATCAATGATTGAGGAGTGACGGTGCGCCTGTTGCCTTATCTGATCCTGGGTTTATTGGTCCAGCCCGTTCAAGCTGGCGAGCCGAAAACGGCTGGGTCATCGACACCTCGAATACCTCCTGGCAGCATTAGTATCAAAGACTATTCAGCAGACCTGATGCAACTCTACCGCGAGTCGCGCCTGGAGGACCCTCGTGTCTTGGCCTCATACTCCCGCGCTCAGTCCAGCAAAGAGCAACAGCGCGAATCCTTTGGCGGTCTGCTACCGCAGATTTCAGCCAACGCTGGAACCAACCGCATAAGGCAGACCAACGAACTCACCGAACAGGTTTACAACAGCGAGAATTACAGCCTTAACTTGAGTCAGCACCTCTATAACAAGGCCGCGTGGGAGAATTACCAGAAATTCAAAAGTCTGGCCCGACAATCTGTTGACGAGTCCAGGGACGCCGAAGCTGAAGCCGCCGTCGATCTGGCTCAGCGCTATTTCGCAGCCCTTGCCGCTGACGATGAACTTGAGCTGGTGCAGGTGGAGCGCCGGGCCACGCAGAAAAATCTTGACCGGATTAGTGCCTTGTTCAAGAAGCGTCTAGCGATGATCACAGACAAGCTCGACATTCAGGCTCGAGTCGACTTGCTGGCGGCGCAGGAGGTAGATGCCCGCAATCAAGTGCGTGTCACCCGTGCAGCGTTGTCGGAAATCATCGGGCGCCCAGTGAAAGAAAAGTTGCGCCGCGTTCGAGATGATGTCCAATTGCAGGTGTCGGCTCTTGGCCTGGATAGTTGGGTACAGTCCGCTGTGTTGGATAACCCGCAGTTACAGGCCAGTCAAAATGCTGTTGAAGCCGCCGGTGCCGCGTTGCGCGCTGGCAAGGGCGAGCACTACCCGACTGTCAGCTTGAATTTAAGCGCTCAAAACTCGAACGAGGGTTACAACAACGCCTTGGCGCCCAAGACCGATAGCTACGTTGCAGGCATCGGTGTGCAGGTTCCGATCTACAGTGGAGGCTCCGTTTCGGCACGCGTGCGTGGTCTTTATCAGGATCAACTCACTGCTGAACAGCAGTGGGAAGCCACCCGCCGTCAGGTTATTAAAGAAACGACAAATGCTTATTTGACCGCGGACTCAAATGTCGAAAAAGTCAGTGCCAACCGAAATGCCTTGGCGTCAGCCGAGCAGTCCAGTATTGCGTCTCAAAAAGCGTTCTCCTATGGTGTGGTGAATGCTGTAGATGTCATGATCAGTGTGCAAAACGAATTCATGGCACGTCGTAACCTGCTAAAGACTCAATACGACTTTATAACCAACCTGCTTATTCTCAACCGTTGGGCCGGCATACGGTCCGATGACAGCATCGAGACCGTCAATACATGGTTGAGCATTGATGGCAACGCTGTCCATGTCCGTGAACGGAGCAGCATCCAGTAAAATCTGAGAATCATCTAGCCGGCCTCCCCACCTCACGGAGGTGGGGCAAAATTCAAGGTGCGAACTTAGTCTTTTGCTGTGAGGAGGCCGTGATGAAATTCTGTGGCATAGACCCGCATTCGAACAACAGCGTTGTGGTAGTTACCGACGAAACGGACCGGGTACTGGTCAGTCGGCGCTGTCCCAATGAGTTGCCGATCATCATCGGGCTGCTCGAACCGCACCGTGCCGAACTGCTCGGTGTCGTGGTCGAGTCGACGTACAACTGGTATTGGCTGATCGATGGCCTCAAGGCGGCGGGCTTCGAGGTCAAACTGGCCAATCCTGTTGCGATGAAACGCTACGACGGGCTAAAGCATTCCGACGACAAGGACGATGCGGCGTTCCTCGCGCATTTGCTGCGACTCGGGATTTTGCCGACCGGCTATATTCATCCGCCGCAAGAACGGGCACTGCGTGATCTGGCGCGCAAACGTATTCAGTTGGTGCGCAGCAGAACGCAGCACATTCTGGCCGTCGAAAACATCATGGCGCGCCAGTTTGGCCAGCGATTGAGCTGCAATGAAGTCAAAGGGCTGTCAGCCACATCCGTCGACAGGCTGGGCCTGCCAACGGATGTGGCTCTGGCGATGAAAGCCAATGTCGCCATCATCCAGACGGTGCAGGCGCAAATTGATTTTCTCGAGGAGCGATTGCTGCATGAAGTCAGCCTACGCCCAGAGTTTTCGTTGTTAAAAACGATGCCAGGAATTGGCGAAGTGCTGGCCACAGTCATCATGCTGGAGACGGGAGATATTGAGCGCTTTGCCGACGTGGGCAACTTCGCTTCTTATGCCCGATGCGTAAAGAGTGCGCATTACTCCAACGGTAAGAAAAAGGGCGAAGGTAACACCAAGAACGGCAACGCTTACTTGATCTGGGCCTTTATCGAAGGGGCTAATTTTGCCCGGCGTTTCAGTGACGATGCCAAACGTTTTTTCGAGAGAAAGAAAGCCAAGACCAATGCGTTGGTCGCCACTAAAGCGCTGGCGCACAAACTGGCGCGGGCGAGTTATCACATCCTGAAGGAGAAACAACCTTTCGATGCCAAACGCTGTTTCGCCTGACGGGCGAGTTAAGGTGATGGCCGGCCAACCAAAAGGGGACTGGTGTGAACCATAAAATCTGAGTGGCGGCCGGCTGTCACCGCCTGAGTGTGTTGTAACCGGGTCGTCTGCCAAGTGAGCCCGTTGGGACTGGACGTGTGTTGTGCACGAGCCACAGTTCTGTGACAGGTTTTGGACACATTGGCGGCACCAACGTTTCTCTGGGGCAGGTCACTGCCAGGGCGGTGCTTGCTGTAGCGCTACCGCTTGATCCCCATGGGTGTCAGGCACGACTCGGTCGTAGCCAATGATGAGGAAACGGGTTCGATGGGTTCAACCGATCAGGTTGAGTTAAAGGACAAACCCTGCAGGTAAAAACTGCAGGGTGCGGTGGCTTTTAACCTTGACTTGAGACCGGCTAATGGGCGGTCCCCATTTGCTTGCGCCCAAAGGAGGCCGTCGTCTTACTTGTTGTTCGACCGCTGCAAGCCTGCCGAACAATCTACCGATCGAGCGGGCCCTCTCAATCAGATCGTATAGACCGAGGACGCTCGTGTCGTGCCTCTTAAACTGTTTCGGCCCCATTAACTCCAGCATCGGTCCATCGATTTGGTCGACTGAAGCGGGTTATGTAGCCATCGAAAAGTGGCCTTACCTGTTTCAGAAAGGGCGGCGGCAAAATCTGAGTGCAACACCTGACCTTTCCGGTACGGTGCAGCCCCTATGTCTTATTCCGAACTCAGCGTTGAAGAGCGCGCCACCATTCAAATCGGTCATGCCCAAGGCTTCAGCCTGCGTAGGATTGCCTGCTTGATCACCCGATCCCCTTCGATCATCAGCCGGGAGCTGCGCCGCAATCGAGATGCCTGCGGCGGCTACTCGGCCCGTGTGGCCCAGCGGCAGATGCAGGCCCGCCGCCAGGTTTGTCGACCGATGCGAAAGCTGTTGCCGGGTAGCGAGCGCTTCAAGTTGGTGGCTCATATGCTGCGTGAGCGTTTGTCTCCCGAGCAGATTGCCGGCAAGCTGCGCAGCATGAACATTCCCAGCCTCAGAGATGCCTACGTCTGTCGCGAGACGATCTATAACGCGATCTATGCCTTGCCGGTCGGCGAGCTGCGTAAGGAGCTGATCATCTGTCTGCGCCAAAGCAAGACAACACGCAGGCCGCGCTCTGGTGGCGTGGATCGGCGCGGCCAGATTCCCGAGATGGTCAGCATCCATGTGCGTCCGCCGGAGATTGAAGACCGTCTGATGCCGGGGCATTGGGAAGGCGACCTGATCAAGGGTAAGGCCAACGCCTCGTCCGTAGGCACGTTGGTGGAGCGCACCAGTGGCTACCTGATGCTGGTGAAGATGAATGATGCGACGGCAACCTCGGCGATGGAGGGCTTCAGTGCAGCGCTCAATGGCATGCCACTGGCAATGCGCAAGAGCATGACCTACGACCAGGGCCGGGAGATGGCGCGACACGCCGAGATCATCCAGAAAACGGCATCGCGATTTACTTCTGCGACCCGCACAGCCCTGGCAGCGCGGCAGTAACGAAAACATCAATGGCCTGATCCGCCAGTACCTGCCCAAGGGCACGGACTTGTCGGGACACAGCCAGGAAGAACTGGATGCCATTGCCTTGCAACTGAATATGCGCCGCCGTAAACGCTTCGATTTCAAATGTCCGATCGAAATGATGAGTGAGGTGATGCAAAAGGCCATGGCTATGCGGCACGATGCGCCCACTTCAATCCAATAACCGTGTTGCACTCAGCTCCTGCAACCGCCTAGCTTTCATTCGCAACTAATGCCGGTTTGCGGAGGTGGATACCTGCATTATTTAGTGAGCGGGTGTGCTGCCTTCGCACAGTCTCAAGTTGAGCGCTTACGGAACCAATTCCGTTCGGCGGTCGCTCCTCACGGTTCGTGCGCTACTCAGAGAACACATCCTTCGCCTTTGACGTCAAAAAATCAGGAGATATAGAGCGTATGGGAATAGAGCTCTCAGGCTTCCGGTCAATCCATAGCCCTGTATATGAAAACGCGGCAGACGTCGAAAATGGAGGTTCTACCCAATCCGGTACACCATTGGCAAAACAGGTGATAGGAAACCACCCGTTATCGACCGAACTCGGCGCGGTCCAAGACACCAATACTTCAGATCGCCGTCGACGCACCTCTTCGTTGTCGGATGCTGATCGACGACTGGCGGCTTACGTATTTGCTCGCACGGTTGATAATCGTCGGCCCAACGAAGTTGAGTTAGGAATGTTAAGAGAGGCCAATGCATCAATCAGAGAGACTCAAGAGTTGTTGCCGTTCGGGAGAGGTAATGTTCAGTCGGACTTGGATCGAACACAAAACGATTCGTTTTTCAGATCCTCCGCGATGCGATCTACTTTGCAAAAGCCCTGCCCAGCCGCCGTTGGCCGTGAACAGGTTTTTCAAAGGCGGGGTTTGAAGCCAGCGGACCGGCTGGAACGGGCTATGGAGTGGCGTCGAGCGGTTAGGACAGTGCCCCTCACGTCAGCGGGCCATCCAGACTATTGCGGTCCACGCGCGGCCTGCAGCTGGGCATCGATGCGCACGACACCTGCCCCCAATCCGGCGGCGTGCAGGGCGCTGGCGACGTCGCTGCGAGTTCTCAACGACCCGTCGTCGTTGTGCAGGTGCGCGTTGATCTGAGCATCCGTGGCGCCGCGCAGGAGCCGTGCCCCCCCGGCGGCCCGCAGCGCCGCCGCGATGCGCATCGTACTTGCCCCCAATCCGGCGGCCTGCAGGGCGCTGGCGACGCCGCTGTGAGTTCTCAACGACCCGTCGTCGTTGTGCAGGTGCGCGTCGATCTGAGCATCCGTGGCGCCGGGCCGGAGCCGAGCCCCCCCGGCGGCCTGCAGCTGGGCATCGATGCGCGCGCTACTTGCTCCCAATCCGGCGGCGCGCAGGGCGCTGGCGACGCCGCTCCGAGTTCTCAACGACCCGTCGTCGTTGTGCAGGTGCGCGTCGATCTGAGCATCCGTGGCGCCGGGCCGGAGCCGAGCCCCCCCGGCGGCCAGCTGGGCCGTGATGCGCGCGACACCTGCCCCCAATCCGGCGGCCTGCAGCTGGGCCGCGATGCGCGTGACACCTGCCCCCAATCCGGCGGCCTGCAGGGCGCTGGCGACGCCGCTGCGAGTTCTCAACGACCCGTCGTCGTTGTGCAGGCGCGCGTTGATCTGAGCATCCGTGGCGCCTCGCAGACGCCGTGTCCCCCCGGCGGCCTGCAGAGGGGCATCGATGCGCGCGTTACTTGCCCCCAATCCGGCGGCCTGCAGGGCGCTGGCGACGCCGCTGTGAGTTCTCAACGACCCGTCGTCGTTGTGCAGGCGCGCGGTGATCTGATTATCCGTGGCACCTCGCCGTTTTGGCGGCTGGCCTTCGGACGTTGGCCCCGACCGAGAGGACAGGGAGGGCACCTGGTAGGGTGCGCTGCTTACCGTGCTGCCCGATGGCAGGGCTGGCCCCGAGAAGCCCGACCGACTCTCTCCCTGATCCAAAGCACGAAGCCGTTGCGCTGCTTCATACGCATCCTTCTCATTACTCAATCTGCCTGCTATGACGGGTTTTAAGTCATCGAGCGTATAATCATTGTGGAGTCCGCGCTGAGCCCGCATCGAATTCAAATCATTCAGCATTTTCGGTGTGTTGTCGCGACGGAACGCCTCTAGCGACACTTTACTCAGATAGGTTCTTGAGTCAGGTGAAACCGACCTGCGCGGTGCTTCCCACTCGGTGGGCGGGGGGGCTGACTGCATCGAGGACCCGGAAGCAAGGTTTCGGCTTGCCTGGTACTGATCCACGTGCCGTTTCACGTCCTGTTCGGTGTACGCTGCGGGCTCTTTTGGCCCACCGCTTCGTTTAAAATCCGATTGCGGATACTCGGCTTCTAAGTTTCTCTGGCCCCCAGGAGTGCGGAGGTCGTTGATGATCGTGGTGCGTTGCGAAATATCGGTCGTATTTTCTTCTGCCAGGTACGCGGCGAGGTATGCAGAATGTGGGGAAAGGGGGCGCACTTTTTTCTCCTTATGGGATAAGTAGCAGGCAGCTTCTGCGTAAGATCGTTAGACCGAATCCTACGGACATAGGCATAGGCATAGGCATAGGGCAGGGATGTTTGAGTGGTCGGGGGGCGAGTTGGGTTCCAGGGCATGGGACAATCGACGGAGGGTGTAGAGTGCCGGAGTCCTCGGGTGGTGAGCAGGGCTTACGCATCAAATTCCGCGAATCTGATTTAAGCGATACTGCGCCAGTGATTTTCTTCTGGAACGCCCTGTGCTTAATGGTCTGCTTGATGTATAGGAAATTCAATAATTCCTAACCAAGGTCATGAGCTGAAAAGGCATCATCGAAACTTTTCCAACGTGGCGTCGATGTCAGGGAAAAATGTTTTTCACCCATCGCCCGCGTCGAAAAAGGGGCCGAAAGCGACTTTTCTCTACCTTTTCCAGATTTCGGACGCACCTCTCCCGCATCAAGCCCGCACATACCTCATCCGCGCGATCGCGTGGGCATGGGTAACCAGCCCCTTCACTGTCAGCCCACTGATCGCCGCCGTGTACACCATCCGCGCGCCGCACAGCACGCAGCTGAACGGATCGACATTTAAAAACGCTTTCGCCATCTGTGCGAAATACAGCTTTGGCGTCGGCCCCGGCTTTGCCATCTTCAGGGCTTCGTATACCTGCGGCAGGTATTTCCCACACACCCGGTTGGCCAGAAAGCCGAAATAGCGGATCATCCGGAAATGCTTCTGCGGGATGTGCTGCACCACCCGGCGCAGCATGTCGGCCTGGCTCAGCGACTCCTGCTGATAGGTCTGCGTGCGGTGATCCAGGTAGGTGAAGCTCAGCGTCGCGCCCGATGTGTAATGCGCTAGGCGACTGCCCGAGATCGGAGGCTTCTTCAGGTAACGGCCCAGGTAATTCACGGTCTTTCGCCCGTTTTCCGTCTTCTTCGACCGGTAGATGTGCCAGTGTTGGCCGCCCGCAGTGAGCACCAGGCGGCGCCAGTCGCTTTCGCAGGTGATGTGCGCTAATTCCGGCGGCAACACGAGCTGGCCCCATTGCTCCAAGAGGTAGTTGCGCACATTCCACATCCAGCGCCGGCGCATCGCCTTTTCATGAAACGCCAGGTTTTTCCAGACGCCCTGCCATCCAGGCCACCGCGTCGCCGAGAGGTGCACGTGGGGCCAGTTAGCCGCGACCGTAGGTGTGGAGCGCGCCAAACAGCCCGATGCGCAAACCTCGCCGCCTGGCGGCATACAACAGGTTGTCCGCCGCCAGGCGGCACAGCGCATCGAGCAGAGCACGGTTGTGAAAGAACAGCGGCCACAGCGTGTCGGGCAGCGTAAACACCAGGTGGTACCAGGCGCAGTCGGGCAAGCGGTTGTGTTGAACGGCCATCCACTGATCGGTGGCTTTTTTGCCGCACGAAGGACAGGCTCGGCAGTGGCAGGTGTTGCACCGGTATTTGACGTGCGGGCAGTGCCCACTGCCGCAGGTGCAGTGCTTCACGCCCAGGATCGAGGTGCCGCTGGCCAGCATTTTGCTCACCGATTCCACTTCGATGGCGTAGACCGCTGCCCTCCAGCAACCCTGGCCAGCCGCCGTTGGCCGTGAACAGGTTTTTCAAAGGCGGGGTTTGAAGCCAGCGGACCGGCTGGAACGGGCTATGGAGTGGCGTCGAGCGGTTAGGACAGTGCCCCTCACGTCAGCGGGCCATCCAGACTATTGTGGTCCACGCGCGGCCTGCAGCAGGGCATCGATGCGCGCCCTACTTGCCCCCAGTCCGGCGGCGCGCAGGGCGCTGGCGACTTGGTCACGACCTCTCAACGCCCCGTCGTCGTTGCGCAGGTGCGCGTTGATCTGAGCATCCGTGGCGCTGGACCGGAGCCGTGCCGCCCCGGCGGCCCGCAGCGGGGCATCGATGCGCGCGTTACGTGCCCCCAATCCGGCGGCGTGCAGGGCGCTGGCGACGCCCCTGTGAGTTCTCAACGCCCCGTCGTCGTTGCGCAGGTGCGCGTTGATCTGCTCATCCGTGGCGCTTCGCAGACGCCGTGCCGACCCGGCGGCCTGCAGCTGGGCCGCGATGCGCGCGACACCTGCCCCCAATCCGGCGGCCTGCAGGGCGCTGATGACGTCCCTGTGAGTTCTCAACGACCCGTCGTCGTTGTGCAGGTGCGCGGTGATCTGATTATCCGTGGCGCCTCGCCGTTTTGGCGGCTGGCCTTCGGACGCTGCCCCCGACCGAGAGGACAGGGAGGGCACCTGGTAGGGTGCGCTGCTTACCGCATGAGCGGGCTGGTTCCGGCTAGGCCCGGGAACGCCTGTTGAGGTGCCGGCCGAGCCATCGTGGGAAAAGGCCATGCCCCGTGTACTGACCGAGGCACTCGACGGCAGCAGCGGACCTGAATTCCGAGGATTGTTTTGCCCCATCGTGGCTGGTGCCCGCTGGCCCCGTGAAGATTGCGCGGCTTGATAGCTGGAAATCGATGGTTGTTGTCCGCTTAAGACAGAGGATGGTTGACCATATGTCGAGGCAGGGAGCCTTCGCTTTTTACCCCCGCATGTGGAAGAGCTCGCCCTCGTTGCCTGGCTTGCCGAGGGGGCGGCCATCGCAAGGGTTGATTCAGATCAGTACATTGGAATGGAAGCCTGCATCCTCACCTGGCACCGGTCGTTTGGCAGCTGACGCTTCAGGTTATCAATCTGCCGATCAAACTGCGCCGTCCATGTTGGCCAGGGACGCTCTTTGTCCTTCTAGCTGCGCAATTTCCTGAGAGATATCCCTATTTGCCGCAGGGCGTGCGCCCGTGTGGGTCGCTTGTGACGGTGCATTTTGTGGCAAGTTACGAGATTGTTCCATGTCCGGCATAGGGTAAACGTAACTGGGTGAGTAAGGCGATAGGGGGTGCATATAGTTGTTCCTGCGAAGTGCTGGGGGTGTCCAAATACGTAGAGCTAGTCTAAGAACTCACGCACAAGACGCATGTCTACGTCTTGTGAGTGGCTTAGCAAACGTAAAATGATTAAAAATAATTGGACGCAAGTGGGTTATCTAGATTATTGCGGTCCACGCGCGGCCTGCAGCTGGGCCGCGATGCGCTTGGCACCTGCCCCCAATCCGACGGCGTGCAGGGCGCTGGCGACGTCGCTGCGAGTTCTTAACGATCCGTCGTCGTTATGCAGGTGCGCGTTGATTTGCTCATCCGTAGCACCGGGCCGTGTTGTCGGCTTACTTGCGTCGGTGCCATCAATAGCGAACTGGCCCTTGCGGATCATGTGAATCAGTTCGATTCCGGCGAGCACGCAGTTGGCGCACCGGAACGATTTGAAGTTGAGCATCGGCCTGGTCACCCGCTTGATGGCGCGATGGTCCTGCTCGACGATGTTGTTGAGGTATTTAACCTGGCGCACCAGAATGAGCACGTTGCGAGCGGTGTTGATCGCATCGATTGCGGCCTTTTTAGCGCCGCTCTTGTCCATCGCGACCTTATCCGGCTCGCCGTTCGCTTTAATGGCCTTGTCGAAGAAGCGCCTGGCCGCAGCCATGTCGCGCTTTGCCGTCAGCAGGAAATCGACGGTCTTGCCGTGCTTGTCGACGGCGCGGTAGAGGTACTTGGGGTCGCTTCAGAAAACGGAATTTAAAGAACTAGGCAGCCTGCGGCTGCAAATCGCCCGTTCTTGCTATCGCATAGCATCAGGAAAACCGAGTTGCCCATCAGAGCTACCACGGGGCTGCGCTTTGTCATGGCAGCTGTAATCGATCATCATAAAGCCCACCTACCCAACGCTTCTGCTTCAGATGATTCCTGCCTACAAACCCCGGCCGCTAAAAAATCTGTTCACCGCTAACCAATGCTGGGCCAACCTTCTGGATGAGGGTGGCCTGCGCGATATCGAAGTCGAGTCGATCACCAAAATGCTCGCCTGCGCCACCCGATCCTGGGTGTAAAGCACTACACCTGCGGTAACGACAACTGCCCTCACGTCAAATACCTGTGCAACACCTGTCACTGCCGGGCCTGTCCATCCTGTGGCAAAAAAGCCACCGATCAGTGGATGGCCGTCCAACACCACCGCTTGCCCGATTGTGCCTGGCAACACCTGGTGTTCACGCTGCCCGACACCCTGTGGCCACTGTTTTTTCATAACCGTCATTTACTCGATGCCCTGTGCCGCCTGGCCGTCGACAATTTGCAGTATGCCGCCCGATCCCGAGGATTGGATATCGGGGTGTTTTGCGCGATCCATACCTATGGCCGACGGCTTAACTGGCATCCGCACATCCATGTCTCTGCCACCTCGGGAGGGATCGATGAAGGCGGTGCCTGGGAAAATCTGTCGTTTCACAAATCCGCCCTGCGTCGACGTTGGATGTGGAATGTGCGCCAGTGCCTGCTGGGCCAATGGGAGCACCTCACGGTACCGCCCGAAAACACTCACCTGCAAAGCGAAAATGACTGGCGACACTTGATACTCAACGCCGGCGGCCAGCATTGGCACGTCTATGTGTCGAAGAGGACGGCAAACGGGCGAAAGACGGTGAATTTACCTGGGCCGTTACCTGAAAAAACCGCCGATCTCGGGCAGCCGCCTGGCGCATTACACCTCCAGTGCGACGTTGAGCTTCACCTACCTGGATCACCGCACGCAGACCTACCAGGAGGAGTCGCTGAGCCAGACGGACATGCTGCGCCGGGTGGTGCAGCACATCCCGGAAAAGCACTTTCGGATGATTCGGTATTTTGGTTTTCTGGCTAATCGGGTGTGTGGTCAGCAGTTACCACGGGTTTACGAAGCGTTGAAGATGGAGGCGCGCGGCAAAGCGCCCAAGAGGGCAGCCTACGGCTGCAAATGGGTCCGTGCCCACTTCACAGCCATGTTGCCTGGCCCGCGTGTTCCCCCGCCCGCCTTCGGAACCCCCTAAGCCCTTGTGACCACCTACTCGGATCCAGGTCGTTTCGTGCGGCCGATTCAATCACTCAGAACAGGCCCAGACCACCATGGATCCCCTCCGATCAGGTAGCCCTTCCCAGCACTACACCGCATCAGTCAATTCCGCTCACCCCCCAGAAGCGTCGGGCTCTCAGGCTCAGCCTGTCCATCCCGGTAGAATTTCTCTTTCCCGATTGAGCCTCAATGCGGGCCTGGCTTTAGATCAGGTTGTAACCCAGCCCAACCTCGATCATCAACGTGTTGCATCGCTGGTACGCAACGCTCTACAGGACGACTCTTTTCGGCTTCAATCTACCAGCGGTATGGAGGCTACCTATCAGGCGTCGGTCAGCCCACCAGTGGGTGGCAATCCTATGAGCATTGCCAATTTAACCAGGGCCGAGTTAACCATCAACACGCGATTAAACGATCAATCCCAATACGATCGTTAGCGCTAATTTGCGTGACCTTTCGGGAGCTATATCCGTAAACCTGCCCGGCCCTCCGCCTGCCTCGGCACACGCGGAAGCGTCCTCTGCCAGCGGGCAACAGCCATCTCCCAGCCAACTGGCCGCGCAATCCTCACGGGGTCAGTTGACCCAGGCCCTGATTACAAAAAGCAGTACTCAGAACTTTTCCGGTGCACCGCTGCCGTCGGGCGCTTCGGTCAGTACCCAGTCCATGGTCTTTTCCCACGACGGCTCGGCCGGCACCTCAACAGGCGTTCCCGGGCCTAGCCGGAACCGGCCCGCTCATGCGGTAAGCAGCGCACCCTACCAGGCGCCCTCCCTGTCCTCTCGGTCGGGGGCAGCGTCCGAAGGCCAGCCGCCAAAACGGCGAGGTGCCACGGATAATCAGATCACCGCGCACCTGCACAACGACGACGGGTCGTTGAGAACTCACAAGGACGTCATCAGCGCCCTGCGCGCCGCCGGATTGGGGGCAGGTGCCAAGCGCATCACGGCCCGGCTGCAGGCCGCCGGGGGGGCACGGCGTCTGCGCGGCGCCACGGATGCTCAGATCAACGCGCACCTGCACAACGACGACGGGTCGTTGAGAACTCGGAGCGACGTCGCCAGCGCCCTGCACGCCGCCGGATTGGGGGCAGGTGTCGTGCGCATCGATGCCCCGCTGCAGGCCGCGCGTGGACCGCAATAGTCTGGATGGCCCGCTGACGTGAGGGGCACTGTCCTAACCGCTCGACACCACTCCATAGCCCGTTCCAGCCGGTCCGCTGGCTTCAAACCCCGCCCTTTGAAAAACCTGTTCACGGCCAACGGCGGCTGGGCAGGGTTGCTGGAGGGCAGCGGTCTACGCCATCGAAGCGGAATCGGTGAGCAAAATGCTGGCCAGCGGCACCTCGATCCTGGGCGTGAAGCACTGCACCTGCGGCAATGGGCACTGCCCGCACGTCAAATACCGGTGCAACACCCGCCACTGCCGGGCCTGTCCTTCGTGCGGCAAAAAAGCCACCGATCAGTGGATCGCCGTCCAACACAACCGCTTGCCCGACTGCGCCTGGTACCACCTGGTGTTTACGCTGCCCGACACGCTGTGGCCGGTGTTCTTTCACAACCGTGCTCTGCTCGATGCGCTGTGCCGCCTGGCGGCGGACAACCTGTTGTACGCCGCCAGGCGGCGAGGTTTGCGCATCGGGCTGTTTGGCGCGCTCCACACCTACGGTCGGCGGCTCAACTGGAGTCCCCATGTGCACCTCTCGGCGACCGCCGGTGGCCTGGATGAGCAGGGCGTCTGGAAAAACCTGGCGTTTCATGAAAAGGCGATGCGCCGGCGCTGGATGTGGAATGTGCGCCAGTGCCTGCTGGGCCAATGGGAGCACCTCACGGTACCGCCCGAAAACACTCACCTGCAAAGCGAAAATGACTGGCGACACTTGATACTCAACGCCGGCGGCCAGCATTGGCACGTCTATGTGTCGAAGAGGACGGCAAACGGGCGAAAGACGGTGAATTTACCTGGGCCGTTACCTGAAAAAACCGCCGATCTCGGGCAGCCGCCTGGCGCATTACACCTCCAGTGCGACGTTGAGCTTCACCTACCTGGATCACCGCACGCAGACCTACCAGGAGGAGTCGCTGAGCCAGACGGACATGCTGCGCCGGGTGGTGCAGCACATCCCGGAAAAGCACTTTCGGATGATTCGGTATTTTGGTTTTCTGGCTAATCGGGTGTGTGGTCAGCAGTTACCACGGGTTTACGAAGCGTTGAAGATGGAGGCGCGCGGCAAAGCGCCCAAGAGGGCAGCCTACGGGGCACTGTTGCAAATAGTGGAGTTAAGCTAAAGCCTACCTTGGACTGAAGGAGGCGCGTATGAACCCTTTCCATGGTCGGCATTTTCAGGGTCCCATTATTCTCTGGGCCGTACGCTGGTATTGCAAATATGGCATCAGCTACCGTGAGCTGCAGGAGATGCTCGCCGAACGCGGCGTCAATGTCGACCACACCACGATTTATCGTTGGGTTCAGCATTACGCGCCGGAGATGGAAAAACGTCTGCGTTGGTACTGGCATCACCCTACAGATTTGCGCTCCTGGTGCCTCGATGAAACCTATGTCAAGGTCTCGGGGAAATGGTTTTACCTGTACAGGGCCACGGATAACCGCGGCCATACCCTCGATTTTTACCTGTCCCCCCGTCGCAACACCCAAGCCGCCTACCGGTTTTTACGCAAGACGCTCAAGCCTCTGAAGGCGTGGGAAATCCCTAAAGTCATCAATACCGACAAGGCGCCCACCTATGCCAAAGCGCTGGTATGGCTGAAGCAGGAAGGCAAATGCCCTCCGGACGTGGAGCAGCGACAGGTGAAGTACCTGAACAACGCCATTGAGTGCGATCATGGAAAACTCAAGCGCATCATCAATCCCATGCTGGGTTTCAAATCCCGTAAAACGGCGTATGCAACGATAAAAGGAATAGAAACCCTGCGAGCCCTTCGCAAAGGTCAGGCAGCGTCCTGGTATTACGGGCACCCCCAGGGCGAAGTGCGCCTGGTGAATAGGCTTTTCGGCCTCTGAGCCCTGTTTGAAGAGCAAACCACTGCTCAGGATCCTATTTGCAACAGTGCCTTTACGGTAGCGTTTTCGACGGTGCCGAAGATACGTATACAGCTCGCCGCCGCCCCGTTTGTCGGTAGCAATAAACCGATAAATCCACTCATGACTGACCGTCTGATCCGGCCTCTCTTGCTTCAACCGATGAGCAATCTGTTCCGGGCTCATCCCATGCTTGCCATATCGCCAGTGTGGCTCAGCCAGGTAAGCGGCTTGCAAAACTTACGCGCTCCGGCTCGCCGAGCATCACTTTCATGGGTCGCACAAACCGCCAGGTAAATCTTTTCAGGGCTGTTACGGCGAACCTCACGGCTGATCGTCGAAGGATGCACGCCCACCTGTTTAGCGATGCTGGCTTGGCTCTCTTTGGCCCTCAGGCCTGCCTCAATCTGGTAACGTTGGCCCTGAGTCAGCTGCCGGTAAGGCGTGGTCATCTGCGCTTGAATCCTTTGGTGTGAGAGCCTGGATTCTACCGGTGGCTGGCTCTCTGCCTCTCGTTTCAAGCGTTGCACTTATTCTATGAATTCAGGGACCTTTGGCGCTTTACCCCGCTTCTCCATTTTCAGCGCTTCATAAACGCGCGGTAGCTGTCGGCCACACACCCGGTTGGCCAGAAAACCAAAATACCGAATCATCCGGAAATGCTTCTCCGGAATGTGCTGCACCACCCGGCGCAGCATGTCGGCCTGGCTCAGCGACTCCTGCTGATAGGTCTGCGTGCGGTGATCCAGGTAGGTGAAGCTCAGCGTCGCGCCCGATGTGTAATGCGCTAGGCGACTGCCCGAGATCGGAGGCTTCTTCAGGTAACGGCCCAGGTAATTCACGGTCTTTCGCCCGTTTTCCGTCTTCTTCGACCGGTAGATATGCCAGTGCTGACCGCCCGCAGTGAGCACCAGGCGGCGCCAGTCGCTTTCGCAGGTGATGTGGGCCAGCTCTGGTGGTAGCGTGATCTGACCCCACTGCCCCAAAAGATAATTGCGCACATTCCACATCCAACGCTGGCGCATCGCCTTTTCGTGAAATGACAGGTTTTTCCAGACACCCTGCTCATCCAGGCCGCCGGCGCTGGCCGAAAGGTGTACGTGAGGGTGCCAGTTGAGGCGCCGACCGTAGGTGTGGAGCGCGCCAAACAGCCCGACGCGCAAGCCTCGCCGCCTGGCGGCATACAGCAGGTTGTCGGCGGCCAGCCGGCACAGCGCATCGAGCAGGCCTCGGTTGTGAAAGAACAACGGCCACAGCGTGTCGGGCAGCGTAAACACCAGGTGGTACCAGGCACAGTCAGGCAAGCGGTTGTGTTGGACAGCGATCCACTGATCGGTGGCCTTTTTGCCGCACGAGGGACAGGCCCGGCAATGGCACGTATTGCACCGGTATTTGACATGCGGACAACACTCATTGCCGCAGGTGCAGTGCTTCACGCCCAGGATTGAAGTGCCGCAGGCCAGCATTTTGCTCACCGATTCCACTTCGATGGCGCGTAGACCGCCGACCTCCAGCAACCCTGCCCAGCCGCCGTTGGCCGTGAACAGGTTTTTCAAAGGGCGGGGGTTGAAGCCAGCGGACCGGCTGGAACGGGCTATGGAGTGAGTGGCGTCGAGCGGCCAGGACAGTGCCCCCTCACGTCAGCGGGCCATCCAGACTATTGTGGTCCACGCGCGGCCTGCAGCCGGGCCGTGATGCGCCATGTATCTGCCCCCAATCCGGCGGCCTGCAGGGCGCTGGCGACGGCCCTTTTAGTTCTCAACGACCCGTCGTCGTTGTGCAGGTGCGCGTTGATCTGAGCATCCGTGGCGCCGCGCAGACGCCGTGCCCCCCCGGCGGCCCGCAGCGCCGGCACGATGCGCCCCTGATCTGCCCCCAATCCGGCGGCGTGCAGGGCGCTGGCGACGCCGCGGCGAGTTCTCAACGACCCGTCGTCGTTGTGCAGGCGCGCGGTGATCTGATTATCCGTGGCACCTCGCCGTTTTGGCGGCTGGCCTTCGGACGTTGGCCCCGACCGAGAGGACAGGGAGGGCACCTGGTAGGGTGCGCTGCTTACCGTGCTGCCCGATGGCAGGGCTGGCCCCGAGAAGCCCGACCGACTCTCTCCCTGATCCAAAGCACGAAGCCGTTGCGCTGCTTCATACGCATCCTTCTCATTACTCAATCTGCCTGCTATGACGGGTTTTAAGTCATCGAGCGTATAATCATTGTGGAGTCCGCGCTGAGCCCGCATCGAATTCAAATCATTCAGCATTTTCGGTGTGTTGTCGCGACGGAACGCCTCTAGCGACACTTTACTCAGATAGGTTCTTGAGTCAGGTGAAACCGACCTGCGCGGTGCTTCCCACTCGGTGGGCGGGGGGGCTGACTGCATCGAGGACCCGGAAGCAAGGTTTCGGCTTGCCTGGTACTGATCCACGTGCCGTTTCACGTCCTGTTCGGTGTACGCTGCGGGCTCTTTTGGCCCACCGCTTCGTTTAAAATCCGATTGCGGATACTCGGCTTCTAAGTTTCTCTGGCCCCCAGGAGTGCGGAGGTCGTTGATGATCGTGGTGCGTTGCGAAATATCGGTCGTATTTTCTTCTGCCAGGTACGCGGCGAGGTATGCAGAATGTGGGGAAAGGGGGCGCACTTTTTTCTCCTTATGGGATAAGTAGCAGGCAGCTTCTGCGTAAGATCGTTAGACCGAATCCTACGGACATAGGCATAGGCATAGGCATAGGGCAGGGATGTTTGAGTGGTCTGGGGGGCGAGTTGGGTTCCAGGGCATGGGACAATCGACGGAGGGTGTAGAGTGCCGGAGTCCTCGGGTGGTGAGCAGGGCTGACGCATCAAATTCCGCGAATCTGATTTAAGCGATACTGCGCCAGTGATTTTCTTCTGGAACGCCCTGTGCTTAATGGTCTGCTTGATGTATAGGAAATTCAATAATTCCTAACCAAGGTCATGAGCTGAAAAGGCATCATCGAAACTTTTCCAACGTGGCGTCGATGTCAGGGAAAAATGTTTTTCACCCATCGCCCGCGTCGAAAAAGGGGCCGAAAGCGACTTTTCTCTACCTTTTCCAGATTTCGGACGCACCTCTCCCGCATCAAGCCCGCACATACCTCATCCGCGCGATCGCGTGGGCATGGGTAACCAGCCCCTTCACTGTCAGCCCACTGATCGCCGCCGTGTACACCATCCGCGCGCCGCACAGCACGCAGCTGAACGGATCGACATTTAAAAACGCTTTCGCCATCTGTGCGAAATACAGCTTTGGCGTCGGCCCCGGCTTTGCCATCTTCAGGGCTTCGTATACCTGCGGCAGGTATTTCCCACACACCCGGTTGGCCAGAAAGCCGAAATAGCGGATCATCCGGAAATGCTTCTGCGGGATGTGCTGCACCACCCGGCGCAGCATGTCGGCCTGGCTCAGCGACTGCTGATAGGTCTGCGTGCGGTGATCCAGGTAGGTGAAGCTCAGCGTCGCGCCCGATGTGTAATGCGCTAGGCGACTGCCCGAGATCGGAGGCTTCTTCAGGTAACGGCCCAGGTAATTCACGGTCTTTCGCCCGTTTTCCGTCTTCTTCGACCGGTAGATGTGCCAGTGTTGGCCGCCCGCAGTGAGCACCAGGCGGCGCCAGTCGCTTTCGCAGGTGATGTGCGCTAATTCCGGCGGCAACACGAGCTGGCCCCATTGCTCCAAGAGGTAGTTGCGCACATTCCACATCCAGCGCCGGCGCATCGCCTTTTCATGAAACGCCAGGTTTTTCCAGACGCCCTGCCCATCCAGGCCACCAGCAGTCGCCGAGAGGTGCACGTGAGGGTGCCAGTTAAGCCGTCGGCCGTAGGTGTGGAGCGCGCCAAACAGCCCGATGCGCAAACCTCGCCGCCTGGCGGCATACAACAGGTTGTCCGCCGCCAGGCGGCACAGCGCATCGAGCAGAGCACGGTTGTGAAAGAACAGCGGCCACAGCGTGTCGGGCAGCGTAAACACCAGGTGGTACCAGGCGCAGTCGGGCAAGCGGTTGTGTTGAACGGCCATCCACTGATCGGTGGCTTTTTTGCCGCACGAAGGACAGGCTCGGCAGTGGCAGGTGTTGCACCGGTATTTGACGTGCGGGCAGTGCCCACTGCCGCAGGTGCAGTGCTTCACGCCCAGGATCGAGGTGCCGCTGGCCAGCATTTTGCTCACCGATTCCACTTCGATGGCGTAGACCGCTGCCCTAGCAACCCTGCCAGCCGCCGTTGGCCGTGAACAGGTTTTTCAAAGGCGGGGTTTGAAGCCAGCGGACCGGCTGGAACGGGCTATGGAGTGGCGTCGAGCGGTTAGGACAGTGCCCCTCACGTCAGCGGGCCATCCAGACTATTGCGGTCCACGCGCGGCCTGCAGCTGGGCCCTGATGCGCGTGGTATCTGCCCCCAATCCGGCGGCGTGCAGGGCGCTGGCGACGGCCCTTTGAGTTCTCAACGACCCGTCGGTGTTGCGCAGGTGCGCGTTGATCTGAGCATCCGTGGCGCCGCGCAGGTGCCGTGCCCCCCCGGCGGCCTGCCGCCGGGCCGTGATGCGCGCCGTACTTGCCCCCAGTCCGGCGGCGTGCAGGGCGCTGACGACGCCGCGGCGAGTTCTCAACGACCCGTCGTCGTTGTGCAGGTGCGCGTTGATCTGAGCATCCGTGGCGCCGCGCAGGTGCCGTGCCCCCCCGGCGGCCCGCAGCGCCGCCGCGATGCGCCCCTGATCTGCCCCCAATCCGGCGGCGTGCAGGGCGCTGGCGACGGCACTTTGAGTTCTCAACGACCCGTCGTCGTTGTGCAGGTGCGCGTCGATCTGAGCATCCGTGGCGCCGGGCAGTTTCCGTGCCCCCCCGGCGGCCTGCAGCCGGGCCGTGATACGCCCATTCTCTGCCCCCAATCCGGCGGCGTGCAGGGCGCTGGCGACGTTACTCGCAGTTCTCAACGACCCGTCGTCGTTGTGCAGGTGCGCGTTGATCTGATTATCCGTGGCACCTCGCCGTTTTGGCGGCTGGCCTTCGGACGTTGGCCCCGACCGAGAGGACAGGGAGGGCACCTGGTAGGGTGCGCTGCTTACCGTGCTGCCCGATGGCAGGGCTGGCCCCGAGAAGCCCGACCGACTCTCTCCCTGATCCAAAGCACGAAGCCGTTGCGCTGCTTCATACGCATCCTTCTCATTACTCAATCTGCCTGCTATGACGGGTTTTAAGTCATCGAGCGTATAATCATTGTGGAGTCCGCGCTGAGCCCGCATCGAATTCAAATCATTCAGCATTTTCGGTGTGTTGTCGCGACGGAACGCCTCTAGCGACACTTTACTCAGATAGGTTCTTGAGTCAGGTGAAACCGACCTGCGCGGTGCTTCCCACTCGGTGGGCGGGGGGGCTGACTGCATCGAGGACCCGGAAGCAAGGTTTCGGCTTGCCTGGTACTGATCCACGTGCCGTTTCACGTCCTGTTCGGTGTACGCTGCGGGCTCTTTTGGCCCACCGCTTCGTTTAAAATCCGATTGCGGATACTCGGCTTCTAAGTTTCTCTGGCCCCCAGGAGTGCGGAGGTCGTTGATGATCGTGGTGCGTTGCGAAATATCGGTCGTATTTTCTTCTGCCAGGTACGCGGCGAGGTATGCAGAATGTGGGGAAAGGGGGCGCACTTTTTTCTCCTTATGGGATAAGTAGCAGGCAGCTTCTGCGTAAGATCGTTAGACCGAATCCTACGGACATAGGCATAGGCATAGGCATAGGGCAGGGATGTTTGAGTGGTCTGGGGGGCGAGTTGGGTTCCAGGGCATGGGACAATCGACGGAGGGTGTAGAGTGCCGGAGTCCTCGGGTGGTGAGCAGGGCTTACGCATCAAATTCCGCGAATCTGATTTAAGCGATACTGCGCCAGTGATTTTCTTCTGGAACGCCCTGTGCTTAATGGTCTGCTTGTTAATCTGATGATGGATCACGAAGTCGGAGTTACGTCGCGGCTGCTCAAGTTGCCGAAACTGGATAGCGACTACTTCGATGAAGAACGAGGCTATTAAAGGGGTTTGAAGTCGGGGTCGCCTCAGAAAAGGGATTTCAAAGTACGTTAAGCCAATTGCAGCCGTCGTACCGGCTCGGTAAAGATACCATCGAGCGACAACTAGCTGTAGCGGCTCGCGTTTGAAAACACGCAGGCTCGCATTCATTCCGTTTTTCGGCTCAGATTATCTGCAAATGACGGAATGCTCGGGCTCACATTAATTGCAAATTAGCTTGCATTCCACGGCACCGGCTCGCGTTTAATCGCGACGGGCTCACGCTATCTGCAAATGACGAGTGGTCATTATTGTTTCAACTGCTCTGTCAATTTGAAGTCTTAGACCCTGAGCAAGCAGTGTCAATCAATGGGCATGGCCATCCTAAATTGGCGCGATTTACCCGGTGGCCTGACTGTCAATCTGGGGTATACCTCAATATGACGCTTAGCTTGATGGTTCAAAATTATTATCATTGACTCAAATTGATGTATATTTTGGCTAAATAAACCATATTAGGAGTAGCCATCATGGCAACCGTGAAAACCCGATCAGTGACAGCCCACGTCCCTGTGCAACTGGCCGAGAAAGTCGATTTGATGGCTGAGCGTCTGGAGCGCTCCAAGAACTGGATCGTCAAACAGGCTCTATCTGCTTGGATAGATCAGGAAGAAGAACGCAGTCGACTTACCCGTGAAGCCTTGGCCGATGTGGATGTTGGTCGCGTGATTGACCACCACGCTGTCCAGGCCTGGGCTGATAGCCTCAGCACCGAAACGCCGTTGCCGGTACCGCGCTGATGGAATTGAAGTGGACAAGTAAGGCGCTTTCCGACATTGCCCGGTTGTACGAGTTTCTGGCAGCGGTGAATCAGCCTGCTGCCGCACGAACAGTACAGCAACTGACGGCTACACCAATCACGCTGCTGGCCAATCCACGCATTGGCGAACGTCTGGAAGAGTTCGAGCCTCGTGACGTGCGGCGAATTCAGGTCGGTCATTACGAGATGCGCTACGAGATAGTCGATTCCACCATTTACCTACTGCGTTTGTGGCACACCCGCGAGTATCGATAGCTTGGCAGGACGGGATTCCTACCTAAACCAGTCCGTCATTTGCAGATAATCTGAGCTGAAAAACAGGATAAACGCGAGCCGCTACACTTAATCCATTGATGTAATCTCTAGGGAACCATAACTTGCTTTTACTGCCAAAATAGATCTTTGAACTTCAACAATATGTATATTTATATTTTTTGAGTTATGATAATTAAGTATATCTAACGCATGAGCACTTTGCCGAAGAGTATGTTGGCCATGCCCCGTTTTAGTAATGGCGGTTGCAGGAGCTGAGTGCAAACACGGTTATTGGATTGAAGTGGGCGCATCGTGCCGCATAGCCATGGCCTTTTGCATCACCTCACTCATCATTTCGATCGGACATTTGAAATCGAAGCGTTTACGGGGGCGCATATTCAGTTGCAAGGCAATGGCATCCAGTTCTTCCTGGCTGTGTCCCGACAAGTCCGTGCCCTTGGGCAGGTACTGGCGGATCAGGCCATTGATGTTTTCGTTACTGTCGCGCTGCCAGGGGCTGTGCGGGTCGCAGAAGTAAATCGCGATGCCGGTTTTCTGGGTGATCTCGGCGTGTCGCGCCATCTCCCGGCCCTGGTCGTAGGTCATGCTCTTGCGCATTGCCAGTGGCATGCCATTGAGCGCTGCACTGAAGCCCTCCATCGCCGAGGTTGCCGTCGCATCATTCATCTTCACCAGCATCAGGTAGCCACTGGTGCGCTCCACCAACGTGCCTACGGACGAGGCGTTGGCCTTACCCTTGATCAGGTCGCCTTCCCAATGCCCCGGCATCAGACGGTCTTCAATCTCCGGCGGACGCACATGGATGCTGACCATCTCGGGAATCTGGCCGCGCCGATCCACGCCACCAGAGCGCGGCCTGCGTGTTGTCTTGCTTTGGCGCAGACAGATGATCAGCTCCTTACGCAGCTCGCCGACCGGCAAGGCATAGATCGCGTTATAGATCGTCTCGCGACAGACGTAGGCATCTCTGAGGCTGGGAATGTTCATGCTGCGCAGCTTGCCGGCAATCTGCTCGGGAGACAAACGCTCACGCAGCATATGAGCCACCAACTTGAAGCGCTCGCTACCCGGCAACAGCTTTCGCATCGGTCGACAAACCTGGCGGCGGGCCTGCATCTGCCGCTGGGCCACACGGGCCGAGTAGCCGCCGCAGGCATCTCGATTGCGGCGCAGCTCCCGGCTGATGGTCGAAGGGGATCGGGTGATCAAGCAGGCAATCCTACGCAGGCTGAAGCCTTGGGCATGACCGATTTGAATGGTGGCGCGCTCTTCAACGCTGAGTTCGGAATAAGACATAGGGGCTGCACCGTACCGGAAAGGTCAGGTGTTGCACTCAGTTTTTGCCGCCGCCCTGGATATCTTTCAGAAAATTGCGCAGCTAGAAGGACAAAGAGCGTCCCTGGCCAACATGGACGGCGCAGTTGATCGGCAGATTGATAACCTGAAGCGTCAGCTGCCAAACGAACCGGTGCCAGGTGAGGATGCAGGCTTCCATTCCAATGTACCTGATCCTGAATCAACCCCTGCGATGGCCGCCCCCTCGGCAAGCCAGGCAACGAGGGCGAGCTCTTCCACAGGCAAGGGTAAAAAGCGAATGCTCCCTGCCTCGACACATGGTCAAGCATCCTCTGTCTTTAGCGGGCAACAACCATCAGTTTCCACCCATCTGGCCACACAATATTCACGGAGTCAGTTGACCGAGGCCCTTATCAGACAAAACAGCCCTCCGGACTCTTCCGGTGCACCGCTGCCCTCCGGCGCCTCGGTCAGCACCCAGTCCACGGTCTTTTCCCACGACCGCTCGGCCGCCTCGACGGGCGTTCCTGGGCGTAGCCGGACACGGCCCGCTCAAACCGCACGCAGCGAGCCTTATCCTGCCCCTTCACAATCAGGCGCCTCGTCCTCACGCGGTGCAGGCACGCATGTGGCGGATCCGAGGCATCCGGGGCAGACCATTTCACAAGGCGCGCTGAATCAGCGGAACTCCCGAGCCCGAGCGGCCGCCAGTAAGGCCGAAGCGAAAAACGCATCGCTCATTGCCTAACGCCCATAGGCCAGCCAGTTTCAAACCTCTGAAAATCTATTCAGGGGTTCCGGCTTACACCCAAATACTGTTCGGTTAGATTGGCAGCTGGTAAAATTTGCGTATCACCGAACCTCACAAACGAGAGGTATAGAGATGGCGCGAACGAAGGCGACGCTGGGTCAGGGAGTACGTTTAACCGATTACCTTGGTGCGAGTCTGTTTGCCCGGGTTTATCCGATGGAGGGGGTCGTCCAGCTTCTTGAGAAGCATTGGGTGCAATAGTCAGCGCGTACGCAAATTTCCGGCGAGCACGGTGGTGATTTCAGCATGGCCCTTAGCCTGTATCCTGAGGCGGCGTATGAAGATGTATTTGCGGCCATGACGCAAGGCCTGGCCTAGCCTGGCTAGAAGGCAGCGCAACATCTACAACGGTCAACAAGGCATCGATTACGCAGGCGCGTACAAAGATTGAAGCTGCTGTTTTGCGCGAATTGCAGACGCAGTGTTGCCGGCACTGTTGCAAATAGGATCCTGAGCTGTGGTTTGCTCTTCAAATAGGGCTCAGAGGCCGAAAACCCTATTAACCAGGCGCACTTCGCCCTGGGCGTGCCCGTAATACCAGGACGCTGCCTGACCTTTGCGAAGGGCTCGCAGGGTTTCTATTCCTTTTTATCGTTGCCTACGCCGTTTTACGGGATTTGAAACCCAGCAGTGGATTGATGATGCGTTTGAGTTTTCCATGATCGCACTCAAAGGCGTTGTTCAGGTACTTCACCTGTCGCTGCTCCACGTCCGGAGGGCATTTGCCTTCCTGCTTCAGCAATACCAGCGCTTTGGCATAGGTGGGCGCCTTGTCGGTATTGATGACTTTAGGGATTTACCACGCCTTCAGAGGCTTGAGCGTCTTGCGTAAAAACCGGTAGGCGGCTTGGGTGTTGCGACGGGGGGACAGGTAAAAATCGAGGGCATGGCCGCGGTTGTCCGTGGCCCTGTACAGGTAAAACCATTTCCCCCAGACCTTGACATAGGTTTCATCGAGACACCAGGAGCGCAAATCTGTAGGGTGATGCCAGTACCAACGCAGACGTTTTTCCATCTCCGGCGCGTAATGCTGAACCCAACGATAAATCGTGGTGTGGTCGACATTGACGCCGCGTTCGGCGAGCATCTCCTGCAGCTCACGGTAGCTGATGCCATATTTGCAATACCAGCGTACGGCCCAGAGAATAAGGGTGCCCTGAAAATGCCGACCCTAGAAAGGGTTCATACGCGCCTCCTTCAGTCCAAGGTGGGCTTTAGCCTACCCCCCATAAACTATTTGCAACAGTGCCGCGTCGCCTTCGTTCGCGCCATCTCTATACCTCTCGTTTGTGAGGTTCGGTGATACGCAAATTTTACCAGCTGCCAATCTAACCGAACAGTATTTGGGTGTAAGCCGGAACCCCTGAATAGATTTTCAGAGGTTTGAAACTGGCTGGCCTATGGGCGTTAGGCAATGAGCGATGCGTTTTTCGCTTCGGCCTTACTGGCGGCCGCTCGGGCTCGGGAGTTCCGCTGATTCAGCGCGCCTTGTGAAATGGTCTGCCCCGGATGCCTCGGATCCGCCACACGCGTGCCTGCACCGCGTGAGGACGAGGCGCCTGATTGTGAAGGGGCAGATAAGGCTCGCTGCGTGCGGTTTGAGAGGGGCCGGTCCGGCTACGCCCAGGAACGCCCGTCGAGGCGGCCGAGCGGTCGTGGGAAAAGACCGTGGACTGGGTGCTGACCGAGGCGCCGGAGGGCAGCGGTGCACCGGAAGAGTCCTGAGGGCTGTTTTGTCTGATAAGGGCCTCGGTCAACTGACTCCGTGAATATTGTGTGGCCAGATGGGTGGAAACTGATGGTTGTTGCCCGCTTAAGACAGAGGATGCTTGACCATATGTCGAGGCAGGGAGCCTTCGCTTTTTACCCTTGCCTGTGGAAGAGCTCGCCCTCGTTGCCTGGCTTGCCGAGGGGGCGGCCATCGCAGGGGTTGATTCAGGATCAGGTACATTGGAATGGAAGCCTGCATCCTCACCTGGCACCGGTTCGTTTGGCAGCTGACGCTTCAGGTTATCAATCTGCCGATCAACTGCGCCTTCCATGTTGGCCAGGGACGCTCTTTGTCCTTCTAGCTGCGCAATTTTCTGAAAGATATCCAGCCTATTTGCCGCAGGGCGTGCGCCCGTGTGGGGCGCTTGTGACGGTGCATTTTGTGGCAAGTTACGAGATTGTTCCATGTCCGGCATAGGGTGAACGTGAACTGGGTGAGTAAGGCGATAGGGGGTGCATATAGTTGTTCCTGCGAGGTGCTGGGGGTGTCCAAATACGTAGAGCTAGTCTAAGAACTCACGCACAAGACGCATGTCTGCGTCTGGTGAGTGGCTTAGCAAACGTAAAATGATTAAAAATAATTGGACGCAAGTGGGTTATCTAGATTGTTGCGGTCCACGCGCGGCCTGCAGCCGGGCCGTGATGCGCGATGTATCTGCCCCCAATCCGGCGGCGTGCAGGGCGCTGGCGACGTTACTCCCAGTTCTCAACGACCCGTCGTCGTTGTGCAGGTGCGCGTTGATCTGCTCATCCGTGGCGCCGCGCAGGTGCCGTGCCCCCCCGGCGGCCTGCAGCTGGGCCGCGATGCGCGCGTTACTTGCCCCCAACCCGGCGGCGTGCAGGGCGCTGGCGACGTCCTTGTGAGTTCTCAACGACCCGTCGGTGTTGTGCAGGTGCGCGGTGATCTGCTCATCCGTGGCGCCGCGCAGTTTCCGTGCCCCCCCGGCGGCCTGCAGCCGGGCCGTGATGCGCGATGTATCTGCCCCCAATCCGGCGGCGTGCAGGGCGCTGATGACGTCAGTTTGAGTTCTCAACGACCCGTCGTCGTTGTGCAGGTGCGCGTCGATCTGAGCATCCGTGGCGCCGCGCAGTTTCCGTGCCCCCCGGCGGCCTGCCGCAGCGCCGACACGATGCGCGCGTTACCTGCCCCCAATCCGACGGCGTGCAGGGCGCTGATGACGTCAGTTTGAGTTCTCAACGACCCGTCGTCGTTGCGCAGGTGCGCGGTGATCTGATTATCCGTGGCGCCTCGCCGGTTTGGCGGCTGGCCTTCGGACGCTGCCCCCGACCGAGAGGGCAGGGAGGGCAGGGAGGGCGCCTGGTAGGGTGCGCTGCGTACCGCATGAGCGGGCTGGTTCCGGCTAGGCCCGGGAACGCCTGTTGAGGTGCCGGCCGAGCCATCGTGGGAAAAGGCCATGCCCCGTGTACTGACCGAGGCACTCGACGGCAGCAGCGGACCTGAATTCCGAGGATTGTTTTGCCCCATCGTGGCTGGTGCCCGCTGGCCCCGTGAAGATTGCGCGGCTTGATAGCTGGAAATCGATGGTTGTTGTCCGCTTAAGACAGAGGATGGTTGACCATATGTCGAGGCAGGGAGCCTTCGCTTTTTACCCCCGCATGTGGAAGAGCTCGCCCTCGTTGCCTGGCTTGCCGAGGGGGCGGCCATCGCAAGGGTTGATTCAGGATCAGGTACATTGGAATGGAAGCCTGCATCCTCACCTGGCACCGGGTCGTTTGGCAGCTGACGCTTCAGGTTATCAATCTGCCGATCAACTGCGCCGTCCATGTTGGCCAGGGACGCTCTTTGTCCTTCTAGCTGCGCAATTTCCTGAGAGATATCCCTATTTGCCGCAGGGCGTGCGCCCGTGTGGGTCGCTTGTGACGGTGCATTTTGTGGCAAGTTACGAGATTGTTCCATGTCCGGCATAGGGTAAACGTAACTGGGTGAGTAAGGCGATAGGGGGTGCATATAGTTGTTCCTGCGAAGTGCTGGGGGTGTCCAAATACGTAGAGCTAGTCTAAGAACTCACGCACAAGACGCATGTCTACGTCTTGTGAGTGGCTTAGCAAACGTAAAATGATTAAAAATAATTGGACGCAAGTGGGTTATCTAGATTATTGCGGTCCACGCGCGGTGCCTGGGCCGCGATGCGCTTGGCACCTGCCCCCAATCCGACGGCGTGCAGGGCGCTGGCGACGTCGCTGCGAGTTCTTAACGATCCGTCGTCGTTATGCAGGTGCGCGTTGATTTGCTCATCCGTAGCACCGGGCCGTGTTGTCGGCTTACTTGCGTCGGTGCCATCAATAGCGAACTGGCCCTTGCGGATCATGTGAATCAGTTCGATTCCGGCGAGCACGCAGTTGGCGCACCGGAACGATTTGAAGTTGAGCATCGGCCTGGTCACCCGCTTGATGGCGCGATGGTCCTGCTCGACGATGTTGTTGAGGTATTTAACCTGGCGCACCAGAATGAGCACGTTGCGAGCGGTGTTGATCGCATCGATTGCGGCCTTTTTAGCGCCGCTCTTGTCCATCGCGACCTTATCCGGCTCGCCGTTCGCTTTAATGGCCTTGTCGAAGAAGCGCCTGGCCGCAGCCATGTCGCGCTTTGCCGTCAGCAGGAAATCGACGGTCTTGCCGTGCTTGTCGACGGCGCGGTAGAGGTACTTGGGGTCGCTTCAGAAAACGGAATTTAAAGAACTAGGCAGCCTGCGGCTGCAAATCGCCCGTTCTTGCTATCGCATAGCATCAGGAAAACCGAGTTGCCCATCAGAGCTACCACGGGGCTGCGCTTTGTCATGGCAGCTGTAATCGATCATCATAAAGCCCACCTACCCAACGCTTCTGCTTCAGATGATTCCTGCCTACAAACCCCGGCCGCTAAAAAATCTGTTCACCGCTAACCAATGCTGGGCCAACCTTCTGGATGAGGGTGGCCTGCGCGATATCGAAGTCGAGTCGATCACCAAAATGCTCGCCTGCGCCACCCGATCCTGGGTGTAAAGCACTACACCTGCGGTAACGACAACTGCCCTCACGTCAAATACCTGTGCAACACCTGTCACTGCCGGGCCTGTCCATCCTGTGGCAAAAAAGCCACCGATCAGTGGATGGCCGTCCAACACCACCGCTTGCCCGATTGTGCCTGGCAACACCTGGTGTTCACGCTGCCCGACACCCTGTGGCCACTGTTTTTTCATAACCGTCATTTACTCGATGCCCTGTGCCGCCTGGCCGTCGACAATTTGCAGTATGCCGCCCGATCCGAGGATTGGATATCGGGGTGTTTTGCGCGATCCATACCTATGGCCGACGGCTTAACTGGCATCCGCACATCCATGTCTCTGCCACCTCGGGAGGGATCGATGAAGGCGGTGCCTGGAAAATCTGTCGTTTCACAAATCCGCCCTGCGTCGACGTTGGATGTGGAATGTGCGCCAGTGCCTGCTGGGCCAATGGGAGCACCTCACGGTACCGCCCGAAAACACTCACCTGCAAAGCGAAAATGACTGGCGACACTTGATACTCAACGCCGGCGGCCAGCATTGGCACGTCTATGTGTCGAAGAGGACGGCAAACGGGAAGCGAAAGACGGTGAATTTACCTGGGCCGTTACCTGAAAAAACCGCCGATCTCGGGCAGCCGCCTGGCGCATTACACCTCCAGTGCGACGTTGAGCTTCACCTACCTGGATCACCGCACGCAGACCTACCAGGAGGAGTCGCTGAGCCAGACGGACATGCTGCGCCGGGTGGTGCAGCACATCCCGGAAAAGCACTTTCGGATGATTCGGTATTTTGGTTTTCTGGCTAATCGGGTGTGTGGTCAGCAGTTACCACGGGTTTACGAAGCGTTGAAGATGGAGGCGCGCGGCAAAGCGCCCAAGAGGGCAGCCTACGGCTGCAAATGGGTCCGTGCCCACTTCACAGCCATGTTGCCTGGCCCGCGTGTTCCCCCGCCCGCCTTCGGAACCCCCTAAGCCCTTGTGACCACCTACTCGGATCCAGGTCGTTTCGTGCGGCCGATTCAATCACTCAGAACAGGCCCAGACCACCATGGATCCCCTCCGATCAGGTAGCCCTTCCCAGCACTACACCGCATCAGTCAATTCCGCTCACCCCCCAGAAGCGTCGGGCTCTCAGGCTCAGCCTGTCCATCCCGGTAGAATTTCTCTTTCCCGATTGAGCCTCAATGCGGGCCTGGCTTTAGATCAGGTTGTAACCCAGCCCAACCTCGATCATCAACGTGTTGCATCGCTGGTACGCAACGCTCTACAGGACGACTCTTTTCGGCTTCAATCTACCAGCGGTATGGAGGCTACCTATCAGGCGTCGGTCAGCCCACCAGTGGGTGGCAATCCTATGAGCATTGCCAATTTAACCAGGGCCGAGTTAACCATCAACACGCGATTAAACGATCAATCCCAATACGACATCGTTAGCGCTAATTTGCGTGTGACCTTTCGGGAGCTATATCCGTAAACCTGCCCGGCCCTCCGCCTGCCTCGGCACACGCGGAAGCGTCCTCTGCCAGCGGGCAACAGCCATCTCCCAGCCAACTGGCCGCGCAATCCTCACGGGGTCAGTTGACCCAGGCCCTGATTACAAAAAGCAGTACTCAGAACTTTTCCGGTGCACCGCTGCCGTCGGGCGCTTCGGTCAGTACCCAGTCCATGGTCTTTTCCCACGACGGCTCGGCCGGCACCTCAACAGGCGTTCCCGGGCCTAGCCGGAACCGGCCCGCTCATGCGGTAAGCAGCGCACCCTACCAGGCGCCCTCCCTGTCCTCTCGGTCGGGGGCAGCGTCCGAAGGCCAGCCGCCAAAACGGCGAGGTGCCACGGATAATCAGATCACCGCGCACCTGCACAACGACGACGGGTCGTTGAGAACTCACAAGGACGTCATCAGCGCCCTGCGCGCCGCCGGATTGGGGGCAGGTGCCAAGCGCATCACGGCCCGGCTGCAGGCCGCCGGGGGGGCACGGAAACTGCCCGGCGCCACGGATGCTACGATCACCGCGCGCCTGCACAACACCGACGGGTCGTTGAGAACTCGGAGCGACGTCGCCAGCGCCCTGCACGCCGCCGGGTTGGGGGCAGGTAACGCGCGCATCGATGCCCAGCTGCAGGCCGCCGGGTCGGCACGGCGTCTGCGAAGCGCCACGGATGAGCAGATCAACGCGCACCTGCACACACCGGGGTCGTTGAGAATTCATAAGGACGTCGCCAGCGCCCTGCACGCCGCCGGGTTGGGGGCAGGTAACGCGCGCATCGATGCCCAGCTGCAGGCCGCCGGGTCGGCACGGCGTCTGCGAAGCGCCACGGATGAGCAGATCAACGCGCACCTGCACAACACCGACGGGTCGTTGAGAATTCATAAGGACGTCGCCAGCGCCCTGCACGCCGCCGGGTTGGGGGCAGGTAACGCGCGCATCGATGCCCAGCTGCAGGCCGCCGGGTCGGCACGGCGTCTGCGAAGCGCCACGGATGAGCAGATCAACGCGCACCTGCACAACACCGACGGGTCGTTGAGAATTCATAAGGACGTCGCCAGCGCCCTGCACGCCGCCGGGTTGGGGGCAGGTAACGCGCGCATCACGGCCCGGTTGCAGGCCGCGCGTGGACCGCAATAGTCTGGATGGCCCGCTGACGTGAGGGGCACTGTCCTAACCGCTCGACGCCACTCCATAGCCCGTTCCAGCCGGTCCGCTGGCTTCAAACCCCGCCTTTGAAAAACCTGTTCACGGCCAACGGCGGCTGGGCAGGGTTGCTGGAGGTCGGCGGTCTACGCGCCATCGAAGTGGAATCGGTGAGCAAAATGCTGGCCAGCGGCACCTCGATCCTGGGCGTAAAGCACTGCACCTGCGGCAATGGGCACTGCCCGCACGTCAAATACCGGTGCAACACCCGCCACTGCCGGGCCTGCCCGTCGTGCGGCAAAAAGGCCACCGATCAGTGGATTGCCGTCCAACACAACCGCTTGCCCGACTGCGCCTGGTACCACCTGGTGTTTACGCTGCCCGACACGCTGTGGCCGCTGTTCTTTCACAACCGTGCTCTGCTCGATGCGCTGTGCCGCCTGGCGGCGGACAACCTGTTGTACGCCGCCAGGCGGCGAGGTTTGCGCATCGGGCTGTTTGGCGCGCTCCACACCTACGGTCGGCGGCTCAACTGGAGTCCCCATGTGCACCTCTCGGCGACCGCCGGTGGCCTGGATGAGCAGGGCGTCTGGAAAAACCTGGCGTTTCATGAAAAGGCGATGCGCCGGCGCTGGATGTGGAATGTGCGCAACTACCTCTTGGAGCAATGGGGCCAGCTCGTGTTGCCGCCGGAATTAGCGCACATCACCTGCGAAAGCGACTGGCGCCGCCTGGTGCTCACTGCGGGCGGCCAACACTGGCACATCTACCGGTCGAAGAAGACGGAAAACGGGCGAAAGACCGTGAATTACCTAGGCCGTTACCTGAAGAAGCCTCCGATCTCGGGCAGTCGCCTAGCGCATTACACATCGGGCGCGACGCTGAGCTTCACCTACCTGGATCACCGCACGCAGACCTATCAGCAGGAGTCGCTGAGCCAGGCCGACATGCTGCGCCGGGTGGTGCAGCACATCCCGCAGAAGCATTTCCGGATGATCCGCTATTTCGGCTTTCTGGCCAACCGGGTGTGTGGGAAATACCTGCCGCAGGTATACGAAGCCCTGAAGATGGCAAAGCCGGGGCCGACGCCAAAGCTGTATTTCGCACAGATGGCGAAAGCGTTTTTAAATGTCGATCCGTTCAGCTGCGTGCTGTGCGGCGCGCGGATGGTGTACACGGCGGCGATCAGTGGGCTGACAGTGAAGGGGCTGGTTACCCATGCCCACGCGATCGCGCGGATGAGGTATGTGCGGGCTTGATGCGGGAAAGGTGCGTCCGAAATCTGGAAAAGGTAGCGAAAAATCGCTTTCGGCCCCTTTTTCGACAAAAACGTTTTTTCCTGACATCGACAACCACGTTGGCAGAGCTTCGATGATGCATTGTCAGCCCATGACCTTGGTTAGGAATTATTGAAATTCCTATACATGAACAGCGTGCAAGGATCTCGGTCGCTGGTTATGCCTGGCACTATCTGTAGCGGCTCGCGTTTGAAAACACGCTGGCTCGCATTCATCGGCATTTCTGGCTCACATTAACTGCAACCAGCCAAAGCCGCCGGCTCACATTAATTGCAAATGAGCTTGCATTCCACGGCGCTGGCTCGCATTGCATTGCTACGGGCTCACGCTATCTGCAAATGACGAGTGGTCATTTGCCCGCTTTAGAGCCGTGTTGCCTGGCCCATGTGCCTGGCCAGCCTCTGGAACCTCATAAGCCCTTCTGACCACCCACTGAGATTCACGTCGTTTCGTGCGGCCGATTCGATCACTCAGAACAGGCCCAGACCACCATGGATCCCCTCCGATCAGGTAGCCCTTCCCAGCACTACACCGCATCAGTCAATTCCGTGTGCGCATCGAAGGCCACAGTATGGAGGGGGCAGGGATTTTTGATGGCGACATGGCTGTGGTTGATCGCTCGATCACCGCCGAGCATGGGCACATCGTGATTGCGCAAGGAAATCGGCAAGACCTTTACCGAACTGGTGCTCGAGCGCAGGATGCACGCGGCGCGACATTACTTGCTCAATGGAACACGACCCGTCGGGGAAGTGGCGAGGTTGTGTGGTTTCGCTGATGAAGCGTATTTCTCCCAACGCTTTCGCTAGATTCATGGCCAGCCACCCGGACAGTTCAGGCGCCAGCAACTCAATCCCTACACCCCGCAATCACCGTCCAACACGTGATCGATAGCTGTCGGTTGGCTTGACCTGAAGCAGAGAGGCCACCACCAACTCGCGACTAAACAAAGCGTGGTGGCAGCACGCAAGCCAGTAGACCGAAGTACTCCTTGCAGGCAACGCCGCAAGATGCTGTAAAAGGTCCAGGCGTCCTCGAACATGCGTATGCGGTTCTATCCCTTCACTAGACTCTCAGGGTTTTCCCTTGGGTAATCTGCTCGTACATCCGAACCCTTCGGTGATTTCGCGTGTAACCGCCCATCGCCGATACGGTGCCGCCTTGAATGTGATCCAGGTAACGGAATATCTTTCGCGGTGAAATAAAACGCACCTCGTAGCCCCAGGCAGTCATTCGATCCTGCAGTTCATAACCAGGATTACGTTCATCCATTTGAAAGTTAACGCTGTGTTGCTTGATGATCGCCACATTCCACGGGCATCACGCGCATTGGCGAGTACGACCTGTAGGCCGTGCGCTTCCAGTATTTCGTAAACCGGAATCCAGTAAACGCCTGTTGATTCCATGGCGACCGTCGTTATCGCAAGACTTACCAGCCAGTTGGCCATGCGATCGAGATCGGCAGTGAAGGCCTGGAAAGTTTGAACGGATTCTTTGGCCAGGTCTGCAGGAACGGCCACCACATGAAAGCGTGAGCCAATATCAATGCCGGCTGCGTAATCATGAATAACCGGTAACCCACGCTGCTTCAGATCATGCTTTTTCATGAGCACCTCCAGTCAAGTTGAACTGGACGGGGACTCGGATCAAATCACCTTCCTAAACGGGGTCACGGAACGTGCCACCACTAACGGGTCCGCAGCTTCCCCTGGGTCAAGTTTTTTGACGGGGTCTAAGCCTCCAAAAAGCCAGCGACCACTGTCCAGTAGGATCAGTGTAGAACGCAGTGTTTCTAATCCAATGGGCCGCGGAGCGCCGGGGAGGCGGTTTTTTAAAATGGATTTTTCCCGTTCAAGACGGGCAATTCGGGCTTCCAGCTCCTGAGTTTTCTGTTGTTCCGGGGTCAATGCTTTGCTCTGCGGCGTAACACCTTGGCGCTCCTGCTGAACCTGATCAACCCAGCGGCGCAGGGCCGACTCGCCGACGCCGAGTGAACGGCTGGCTTCGATGTAGCTGTAGTTTTGCTTGAGCACGAGGTCGGCAGCCTCGCGTTTGAATTCAGCAGAAAAGGAACGGCGTTGTTTGGTCATCTGACACCTCGATCTGGCGAGCATTCTCGCCTAAATGGGTGTCCGGTTTCATTAGACCACTACAGATAGATTTACCATCCCTTTGCAAGATGAGCCTCCACTTTTCTTTGTCGTTCCCCGAAACCGTTACGGCTGGGAAGAGCACTATCAGAGAGACTTCCAATATCAATTGAAAGGCGGTTAAGGACACGCTGAACAAGCTTGGCTGACTCTAGCAGGGTACGCGGATTCGCCTGCCGAGATGCTCTCATGAAGCCGGTGACCTTCACCGGTTTTATAAAAAAAGCAGCGGAGCACGGCTTAACCTCGAGTGCCGAACTATCGCCAGATAGCAAAACATTTTTCCACCGCAGTGCTCGCTCCAAGCGACCATGGGACGGTGTATCTACGAGAGGGCAGCTTCAGCTCAGTGCGTGAGTTGGAAAGGTCGAGTACCACGTTCTTGGCGCTGCGAAATGCGCAACCGACGCGCTATGTCTGGAATGCAAAGGGAGAGGATATTTTGAACAAAATACAACGCGCCCGTGAGGTACTGGCTTCACAGATCAATAGGGATTATTTCTGAGACGGCGCAATAGGCTTGCGCGTAATGTAGTTGCGCTTTCCATTGAACCGGTCATGCACCTGCTGCATTACGTTCTTGAAGAGCGTTCACTGGGTTTTACCTGGGCGCCGTGCAACACTCTAAAAACAAATTACAAGATCGCGACGTTATGGGGGGGCATGAGTTTATTTACAGATGATTTCGATTCGCTAGTGGCGTCGCGCAAAGCGATTCGGGCTTTTCCTAACCAGCGCGCTGGAGCAACTGGCCATTACCCCTGCGAGGACGGAAGCACTGCGGGGAGTGCCTGCGCGGTGGCCAGCCCATACGGAAATCACTTCATGAGATTTGATAGAAACGTCAATTGCATCAGATGATTTACGGGTGGGGAAACACGCGAAGAAAAAATTGGGAACCTTAGCTGACGGAAATACCACTCAATTACTCGTTTACAAATTTGCGAATCAATAGGCATTCGGAATACAAGAATTCTTATGTCTGTGGAGCCGAAACGTTCGCCAAATGCTTGCACTGTCGCTCACCCGATTTCTGCCTTGCAGTTCAAGGTGCAACGCGCACCCACTGAGCAGCATACACATAACAATTTTGAGGGTGTAAGCATGGAAAATTTGAGTGGAAAAGGCGTTAATCTGGGTTCGGCTATGATCCCGAATGAGGCATATCCATCGAATCAGGAGACATCGTCGCCTGCCTCAGCGTTGACCTTTGATACGGTTACCATAGACCATTCACGAATCATTGATGTGTCAATAGGTCCCTTGCTTGGTTCTTCGGCAGGTCTCGGCACAAATCGTCCGCAGGCGTTCGAGACATTCCTCTCAAGCACAAACCCCTACACCGAGGATCGTTACCCAGGCAGCAAAATGTTGCTTACAGCAATTCTCGAGCAAGGGCTTGCACATGTGGTGGGTGGTAGCAAGCCCGCCTATCTGGCCTACAAGAGTCTGCGGAGCGACCAAGGAGATCTTGCGGGTGTTTTGGGTTTGATGGCTGGTGGTCGCCGGTTAAATCCAAAATTTGCTGTTGTCAATTACAGTGCCGAAAAACTCTGCACTGGAGTCAGCGCGTGCTTCGTCATCAACAAACACGCGATGTTACAAACGATCGCTTCGAACGCCACAGCACTTGGGATTGAAACCGACGAAAAGTCTGCCGAGAATTTACTAAAGATAATTTTGGGTGGTGGGGCGGAGATATTCAAAAATGAGGTGGCTCTGGGCATCCCGTTGGAACTGGGCGAAATTAACTCTCGGCATTATGTAGCGCGAAAACATGAACTAAAGCAGTATGAGTCGCTTGATGATGCTGGATATAACGAGAAGTTATCCGAAATTGATAGCTGCCTCGGTTTGTCGACTATCCGACATAGCGTGGGGGCCACGATCGCCAATATGGATATTTCGATGCCGCGTCCTTGGTTGGGCTCGGTGTGGGACAGTAAAGAGACGGCCCTTATAGCCGTAGTCAGTATCAAGGAATCCCAAGGTATCGACAGTGATGTAAGGTTGCTTCATGCGCGTCGAAATAAGGATGCCAGCTGCGTAGATACACTGATTGAATATGTGGTGGAAAAGCTTTATATCCGACACACACCGGTGTTTCGAACGGGTATCTGATTCGTCCCGTTTGCACTGTTTTTATCGATACTTCTTTATAAACCATGAAAAGTATCTTTTTGAGGTCCGTTTAACGAGCTTTTTGGTTTTTTGCTTCAACTATTTATTCAGATCAGAAATGTATGATCTGACCGGGGTACAGAAAAGAAAGACATCGTCACTGGTGGCTAATTGCCGCATGAGTGCGCCGAATGGAGAGGCAGCGACAACGGATTGTTTTCACAACCTCGGTGTGGAGTTCGTTAGTGTCGTGTTCAGACAACGCCCCGATTTGTAGTCGGTATGTCAAATATGTGTTCGACATCGATGTGGAAAAAGTCCGTGGTACCGCGCGTCGTTCTCGGCACAGACGCGCCCCTTTCTCATTCGATAACGTGCGGTGATGCTTGCCGCATCCTTTTTGGTAAATAGATCAATGAAAACATCAACTGGGCTTGGCAGCATCGCGTCAGAGGATAGTCCAGTATCGGCGCAACTTCACGAAAAAGCCTCGCGCTACGCCAACATCGAATTGGACTTGCTCTTGTACGGAGAAACGGGAACCGGCAAGGACACGCTGGCCAAACATATCCACGAATTGTCTGGCCGAACAGGCTCGTGGGTCGGTATCAACTGCGCGGCCATCCCCGAGACTTTGGCTGAAAGCCAGTTATTCGGCGTAATGAGCGGGGGCGTTCACCGGAGTTACTCAGTCTAGAATGGGGTATATCGAGGCTGCCCAGATGGGAACCTTGTATCTCGACGAAATCGATAGCATGCCGCTGTCCTTGCAGGCTAAGTTGCTTCGGACATTGGAGTCTCGCGGGATCGAACGGCTTGGTTCGACAACCTTCATACCAGTGGACTTTCGCGTCATCGCATCTGCGCAAAGGCCTCTCGGCCCGCTCGTTGACCAAGGACTTTTTCGTCGCGATCTGTTTTTCCGACTCAATGCCCTGACGATCCAACTCCCAGCCTTGCGCACCTGCCGTGAGCAAATTCTGCCGATGTTTCATTATTTCACCAGTGTCATTGCCGAGCATTTCAATCGGGCAGTCCCTGCGCTTGACGGTCACCTTGAGTGGGTGTTACTCGGACATGCCTGGTCCGGTAATATTCGTGAGCTAAGATCCGCTGCTCAACGCTTCGTGTTGGGATTTCCACTGCTTGGAACCGTTGGTGTAGGAATAACACGATCGACCGCTGGGTTGAAGACACAGCTGAGACTTGTGGAAAACGAACTGATCAAAGATGCTCTAAAGCGCCACCAAAACAGCATAGATGCGGTCGTCGATGAATTGGATATTCCGAAGCGTACGCTGTATTCCAGGATGAAAGCGTCATGCGCTTGATGTCAGATGGCATTGCCTATGACGACTCGCCCTTTCAATCCAGGTGCGAGGCGAAAGACCAGGGGGGCTCGTGAAAGATATTCGCGATCACCGGTCAGTTGAACCTCACGACGTAGATGATCTGGCGAGGAATGTCCGGCATATCGCAGAGTTGGGTGTCGATGTACTACTGACGGGAGAGACCGGGACCGGAAAAGATACTCTGGCTCAGCAAATCCATAACCTTTCCGGTCGCAAAGGACGGTTGGTCGCGATGAACAGCGCCGCGATTCCCGAGTCACTTGCCGAAAGCGAGCTATTTGGTGTGATGAGTGGCGCCTATACGGGCGCTGATCGATCACGTATCGGGTACATCGAAGCGGCGCAAAGTGGAACGCTTTACTTGGATGAGATCGACAGTATGCCGCTTGCACTACAAGCGAAACTGTTGCGTGTGCTTGAAACTCGTACAGTAGAGCGTTTGGGGTCCACTACCGCTATTGCACTGGATTTGTGCGTGATTGCTTCCGCTCAACGTTCACTCAGTGAGATGGTCGAGGGGGGGGCGTTTCGACGCGATCTATTTTTTCGTCTCAACGTCATTGCTTTGCAGCTGCCAGCCTTGCGCGACCGCCGGTGCAGAATTGTTCCGCTGTTCACTCAGTTTATTGCCGCGTCGGCTGACCAATTGGGGCGAGATGCACAAGTGGTCACCCCCGCCGTACGTAAAGTCCTGCTTCAGCACGAGTGGCCAGGCAACATTCGTGAATTGAAGTCGGCAGCCAATCGATTCGTGCTGGGCGCGCCGTTGCTCGATGCGACGTTTTGTACTGAGCCCGCAGTCGCAATTGGGCTCAAGGCACAACTGCGGATTATTGAGAAAGTCCTGATTCAGGAATCGCTTAAACGCCACTGCAATAGCATTGAAGCCGTCAGCCTGGAGCTGGGAATACCTCGCCGCACGCTTTATCACCGTATGAAGGCGCTGGGTGTCTGAGGAGGGCATCGCCGCACTTACCCCCACGTTCGGTCAAATTTTTTAAGTACACGAATACGGAACCGAACAGGGACTCGTTACCACCCAATAGTAACCCGCGATTACGTGGGCTTTAATTCCAGGAGCAACACTATGATCGGTATTATTGCGGGTATGCTCGAACGTCATGCAATACCACAACTCATTGGTAATCTTGCGGACCTGACCAAAGGCGCCACAGCAGCGGTCCAGCAGCTCCAACCGAAGTCAGACGTTTCTGCGGAACACACTAACCCATCGGAGTCGGCAGCGTCAGGCAACACCGGCCGAATCATTTATTAAACACATTCGTACTCTCCAGCCGTTCGGTCGGGATCACTCAAGAGGCAATAATTATGTTTGATATAGGAAATGCAATCAACAGTGTGGTAGGCGGAGTTGTTGGATTGGGCGGCGATCTAAGTTCAGGAGCGAAATCGGCGCATGGCAAAGTAGCGAACGAGCGGGAGCGTTACAACGCCACTGGCGAGAGTGAATCTTTAGATGCCATACGCGAGTCTGCTAGACATCAAGACCAAATCAGTGCGCAAACGACTCGTGCACAAGATGAGGCTAATACTACCAAGAAGCTTGCCGATACAGCGGCAGCCATAGAGGCCGGCCGTGGTGATACTCATAACAAGCGTTTTTCAGCCGAAGCAGCGAATGCCAAGGGCCTGCAATATTAACAACTCTTGGTTTAAATCGGTGGCTGGGTCGGATCAGACGATTTGACGAGAGCTTTCGGTTTGTGCGGTCAGAGTTTACTGCAAGCGGTTCCGTCATAGTTCCGTTCAGCGTGCCAGATGGGTTTGGCTGAACGGAGCTCTAAATGCTAATGCTTGAATTGGCTTAGTAGACGCCAGCCAGTAAACGCGATGTTTTGTGGCTACATAGTAGTCACCAGACTTTTAATTTTTTCGTTCGCTTCTTGGGAAACCCTAATGGCTATTTCTGCTGCCAGTTCTGTGGAAACCAGTATGCCCGACCTGAGACTTGAGCAAGGGTTGGTGATGCCTCCCTCGCAGTCGGATACCGACCTCTTCAGTTCGGCTATGCAACCTCAACCAACATCCTCAACAGACCCTCTCAGTGATTGGGCAAGCGCTGCATTGTCCAAAGGCCTGGAGTCTTCTGACAAACTCTCGCAGCAGGCGCTACGGTCTTTTCAAAAGGTGGCAGCGTCGGGTGACCCGACGGACATATCCAAATTGACTCACGATCTCGCAACATTTTCGCACGTCACGGCATTGACGACCAAGGTGATCAAAAATGGTACTCAAGCCATCGACAAACTTACAAACCTGCAGTAAAGGAATTTTGTGAAAATTCGGTGGCCGTGTCTGTTGTTGTATGTACTGTTACTCAGTGGCTGTAGCGATGTTACTGATTTGTTCGGTGAATTGTCCGAGCGAGACGCCAACGATGTAGTGGCCAAGCTGAATGACCATCGCATCGATGCTCATAAGCGCCAGGAAAAAAAGGGCGTGGCGATCGTCGTTGCGACCAGCGATCTCAATCGGGCAGTGCGGCTACTGGACGCCGCTGGACTACCGAAGCGCTTGCGCACCAGTCTGGGCGAAATATTCAAGAAAGAGGGCGTCATTTCCACACCGCTGGAAGAGCGAGCCCGCTACATCTATGCATTGTCGCAAGAGCTGGAAGCGACGTTATCCCAAGTTGACGGAGTTATCGTGGCGCGAGTTCATGTAGTTCTGCCCGAGCGCATCGCCCCGGGTGAGCGTATACAGCCAGCGTCGGCGGCAGTGTTCGTCAAGCACTCTTCGGCATTGGACCCCGACAGCGTTCGTGGGCGAATTCAACAGATGGTTGCCAGCAGCCTTCCTGGTATGTCCGGAGAAACGTCCGACTCAAAGAAAATTTCCATTGTGTTTGTGCCTGCGGGAGAGTTTCAGGAGACCGAGCGACTGGTTGAGTTTGGTCCCTTTTTCATAGACAGCCGGAATCTTGGATTCTGGAAAAAAATGACCTACGGCGGCGTTCTTCTGCTCCCATTGCTGATAGCGGCCCTTATGCTGAGCCTGCGCGCCGATTGGCGCAGGGCAGCGGGCACGCGCCTAAGATCGGCGTGGGCCAACCTTCGTCGAGGCGAGCGACCGGTTACACCGGCAGGCACATGACCGGCCAATGGGTGGAGTGGTGGTGCGCCCCCTGGCATTGGGCTCATCCTGAGTGGAAAGCGAAATTTGCCACTCTCGGCGGGCTGTCGTCCGGCGACTGCAATGCGGTGGCACGCAGTCGTCATGTCGACTTCTTGCGCATTGTTGGTATCGTCCCTTCTCAGCCGCCGGAACCCGTGGAAGCACTGCTGCGGTGGCTCGCGTTGACCCCGAAGCAGCGTGAACATGCTTTCTCACTGGTACAGCGAGTCTGTTTTGCCAAACCGGCGCAAGCGGCATCCCCTGATCTTGAAGATGGCTGGTGCTATGGATTGGCCAAAGCGATCCGTCCAGGGCAATGGATCCATCCGGGGATCGAGGATGAGCGCGTGTTGCTTGGCGCCTTTGTGGGAGAACGCTGTTGGTCGAGACTGCAACTGATGTGGGCCCCTGGAGAGCCTGGTCAATGGGTCAACGGCTTGCCTGATAAGAAGCTTCAGACTCTTTGGCAGTCCGTGCTCTGGCGAGTCGCTCTTGAGTAACCCCAAGGAGCACTGCGCATGTGGGTGAAACGGCGATTGTCTTTGGGGGCACCCCCGGTTTTGGCAGAAATAATTGTGCGCCGAGAGCATCTGGCGGACGTACTGCTTGCCAGCGAAGTATTGGACAAGGCACATATCGAAGCCGACCGCCTGATAAGTGCTGCACAAGATGAAGTCAGGCAGCTGCTCGATCAGGCGACCACCGAGTTTTGGGCGACCGCCCAAGGTTTCCTGAGCTCCCTTGAGCAACAGGGCGTGAGTCTGCAACGTGATGCAATTGCCTCGACTGAAACGCTGCTGGATGTGGCACTCGGGCGTTTGTTGGATGAAGCGGGTTTATTCGAGCGCATCCGCGCTCTGGTCAGAAATCTGGCCAGTAGTCAGCCCAATGAACCCATCGGCACGCTTAACTGCCATCCCAATGTGGTTGAACCTTTGCGCGCATGGCTGACCGAAAACCGCTTTGCGCAACACTGGCAGCTCAAGGCAGACCCTGACCTGACACCTGAAGCATTGCGTCTGAGCCACGCCTCGGGTGCGTTCGAAATAGATTGGCCTAGCTTGCGTCGCGGGGTACTGACCCGCCTTCAATGAGCACCAGGGAACCGACCGCAGGCGTTCAACCACTCAAGCTCAACCAACAGACAGGAGTATTTTCGATGCTGAACTTTGAACACCTTCGTAACAGCCTTGATCGCTCGATGAACCAGGCCAATGACGATTTTGACGACGCGGCAGCTGCCGCCTCCGAAAGCGGCACGATTGAAGACATGCAAGCTTTCACTGAAGCTGCACGTGGGGTTGCCAGCGCATCTTTTGTCATGACTGAAGCACAGCGTGCAGACAACGGCATTACCAAGGCGATTCTTGATGGCATTCAGTGAATACTCCTGTTTGGCTCTGCCTACAGCCGTGCGCCTACTGCCATCCTGGCAAGCTGGAGAATTAAATGCGTAAGGCCTACAAATGGTTGCCTTTTCTCTTAATCGGCATCGAAACACCCTTATGGGCGGCGGTGCCTGAAGCCTGGAAGCACACGGCTTACGCATACGACGCGCAGCAGACCGATTTGGCCACCACCTTGGGTGGTTTTGCCCGGGAATTTGGTCTGGTGCTGGACATGCCCCCCATGGAAGGCGTCCTCAATGGACGTTTTCGTGCTAAAAATCCTCAGGCGTTCCTCGATCGTTTGGGGCAGGAGCATCACTTTCAGTGGTTCGTCTATAACGACACGTTGTTTGTCAGTCCAACCAACGGGCAGACGTCTGCCCGAATCGAGGTCTCGTCCGACGGACTTGATGACCTGCAAGAAGCGCTGACCGACGTGGGCCTGCTAGATCCTCGTTTTGGCTGGGGTGTCCTGTCAGAGCAGGGGGTTGTGCTGGTCCGCGGACCCGAAAAATACGTCGAGTTCATACGTGAATTCATCGGTGATGCCGCGGGGGCGGGTGAAGCTGAAAAGCAGGAAGTGATCGTCTTGCCTCTTAAGTACGCCAACGCCGCCGACCGCTCCATTCGCTACCGCGATGAGCAGATGACCGTGCCTGGTGTCGCCAGCATGCTCCAGGAATTGCTGGGCGCGCGTTCTCGGGGAGAGTCGATAGCGGCTGGCAAATTCGGTTCGCTGCCTGCCAGTCCTCTCGGCAGCGCACAGAACGCCGCCTATGGCAACACAGGGTATGGAGCTCTGGACACGACGTCGCTGGAGCAGGGGCTGGACCGAGTTCTTGGCGGCAACGTTAACCGCAGCAGCGCCGGCAGCATCGGCGCGAAAAAAACGCGCATCGCCGTCAGTGCCGACGTGCGCAACAATGCAGTGCTGATCTACGACCTGCCTCATCGCAAAGTGCTGTATCAGAAGTTGGTCGAGCAGTTGGACGTGCCGCGACAACTGATCGAGATCGATGCAATTATTCTCGACATCGATCGACACGAGTTGGCGGAGTTATCCAGTCGCTGGAACTTTAAATCCGGTAGTGTCAGTGGCAGCGCAAACATGCTGGAAGGCGGCAGATCAACTCTCTTCATTCAGGACGCGGGCAAGTTCGCCGCCGAGCTGCGGGCATTGGAAGGCAACGGTTCTGCCTCGGTGATCGGTAACCCTTCGATCCTGACGTTGGAAAACCACCCGGCCGTGATCGACTTCAGCCGCACTGAATTTTTGAAGGCGACTGCCGAACGTGTCGCCAGCATCACCCCGATCATTGCTGGTACCAGCCTGCAAGTCATCCCTCGTTCGCTAGAGCACAATGGTAAATCCCAGGTGGAATTGATCGTCGACATTGAAGACGGTCAAATCGATCCTTCCCAGATTGACGATACGCAGCCCAGTGTGCGAAAGGGCAACATCAGCACCCAGGCCGTAATCGCGGAACGCGGCTCTCTAGTCATAGGCGGTCTTCATGCGGTGGAAGCGAACGAAAAGATCAAGAAAATTCCGCTGCTGGGTGACATACCGGTGTTAGGCAAGTTGCTGTTTCAGTGGCGCAACCGCGAGGTCAATAACCGAGAGCGTTTGTTTATTCTTACGCCGCGATTGGTCGGTGACCAGATCAATCCGTCACGTTATGTGGAAAACGGTAACCCCCATGATCTGGATGAACAGATGAGAAAGATTGCCGCACGCCGCGATAACCGTTTCGAGCCGACAAGAGGTGACGTGCAACAGGCCTTCAAGGAGTTGCTCAACGGTACAACACCTGTGGGCTTGCGCAGTGGCGAAGAGTTGCCCTTCGCCGCACAAAGTCTGTGTGCTCCTGAAAATGGTCTGGAGCTGGACAGCCAAAGTTCGCAGTGGTTTGCTCACGACGATTGGGGCGTGGCGGTTGTCGTTGCACGAAACAACGGTTCGAAACCTTTGCGTCTTGACGAAGGCCGCTGCGGCGGGCGCTGGGTCATTGGTGTCAGTGCCTGGCCACACGCCTGGTTGCAGCCGGGCGAGGAAAGCGAAGTGTTCATCGCAATGCGCCAGCCGCAAACCGCGAAACAGACTGCACCCGCCCGAGCCTCGCTTCTCCAGAGAGTGACCCCATGATCCCGCATCGATATTTCAGTTTGTTCATGCTGCCGGCGCTGTTGACCGGTTGCGTCCATTCAGGTTGCTCACCAGATGCCTGCAAGCGGCCGGACTCGTCCGATCGCGATCTGGTTATCTGGTGGCCTCTGGAAATGCGGCAGGGCTTGGATGAGCGCGATCACCAGATAGATTTCACGGTCGTCCCACTCAAGGATTGAGCACGGGTACTGCCTTTGGGTCCATCCGGGGCAGTGCCTCTGGAGAGCTGGCGCTACGCGCCGGAGCTTCGGCCATGACATCGATCAGTCGACCCACGTCGTTTTGAGGCATGCCATCGGTCAGGGTAGAGGTGTAGCGCTCGCACTGGCCTTGCGTTCGCAGCCATGGGCCTGGAAGGTCTGATTGACGGTGCGATAAGCCAGCCCCAGAGCCGCCGCCGTTGCCGTATTGCCGAGAAAGCTGGCCAAGGCAGGTGACAGATTAGCCGAGACTTCGCCCATGGCCATGTTGGCGGCACTGGCAAGGCTAGTCCACCCCACTCGAGCCACCGACTGATCCAATACGCGCTCATAATCCTTGAGTGGCAGGGTCGCCTTGAACCGTTGCGTGGTGCCGGCTTGGCGAGCGTCAAAATGCTTGGCCAGATGTCCATCCATGATTGCGACGATGGTGTTGAAACCTGCGCGCATGCCGGCCAAAGCCTGAATAGACCGGGCCAGCTGTGCACCTTGTAATGGGCGTTGGCGGTTATCGGTCAGAGCCGGGCTGGATAGCGACTGACCAGGAGGCAAGGTTTGTTGGCTGATTGAATCCTGAACGAAACCCATGGTCAGTGTCATTGCCGCATAGGCCCAGCCTAAAGTCGCCATGTCATTTTCGTTAACCCCGTGGGTACTGACGGTGTCGTCCTGCTTGCCGGTCAGGCTGATACTCGCCTGCATGACCTCCCGCGAGCCAGCGTAGACGACGTTGCGTAACTGAGTCGCTAGTATGCGGGCACTCAGGGCACCATCACCTCTGGCCGTGCCGAGCGCACCGAGGCTGAGGTAAATTACCTCGGCAAGTACCTGATTGCGGGTGACATTGCGTGAATCCTGTTTTTGTCTGCGGCTCAAATCCACGCGATGTTCTGGTTTGAGTCCCTGCCAATGCGCCTCACTTAAGCCAAAATGACCACGCACAGCCACAGTAGAGTCTGCTCCCGGCCGTTCCAGTCGAGGTTGACGCACATACACCTGGCTGGCAATGCTCACCAGGGAGATGGCGGTTTGCAGCGTCAACGCGGCAGCGGGGCTTTTTGCGGCAAGGCCGTTGGCAAGGGCACTGTAAGTGTGCATGAACGCCACTTCTCTGGCGTAGGTTGGAAGACCACAGGTGACGACTTGTTGCAAAGTCTGCCCGCACACCGCAAGGACGGTCTGCCCGGCGGGTAGGTTGGCAAGGCTGTCGGTCCAGGACTGTGTAATTCCCTGCTTCAGGCTTTGACCTGCCGCACTGCCGAATCGGCAACTGCGGTCGTACAGGCCATGGGTGGTGCTCCTGATCGATTGCCACGTACGCGCCGAAAAATCGTGATGAAAATGCGGGCTAAGGCCCGCAAATACGCGAGTGGCACGTTCTTTTAACCCCAGGTCAGGTATTGGTCTGAGGCCTTGCTCCAGCGTTGACATCTGACAGGCGTGATTGGTCAGTAGTGCAGGTGGTGCCGGTAGCGAGGTTGCGCAGGGGAGTGTCGTCCGGCTCATGGTCTTAACTCCGTTGCAGATACTGAAGGTGATCTTGCGCCTAACGCCGTAGCCAGTTGAGCAATATCCCCCAGCCAGTCTCCCAATGCGTAACCGTCCAGGCCATAAGTGTCCCATCGTCCCTGCAGGCAAGCGCCATGGGGAGCCAGCGCCAGGGTGCAGCCGGTTAAGGCCATCAGCTCCAGATTGGCGCGCAACGCCAAGTGCCTTTGAGCCGAAGAATGCAGGGAGCGGGCGATGGGGGTGCTAATCAACAGGTGACGCTTGTCGCCGTCGGCAATGATTTCCAGATGCTGTGGGCCGATGCGAATCACGCCGATGGTCTCGACGTGCACCAACGGTGTGGGATCACCCAAATAATGCAGCGTTTGAGCAAGTAGCGGCAGATGCCAGTCGTGCGCTATCGACGCTTGGCTGGTGGCTTTTTGAGAAACTTCAGGGAGAGTGTGAGGTCGCGCCGGCAGCTCGGAAGGGAAAGGGCCCGCGCCGAGCGCGATGGCGCCACCCACCAGACTTTCAGCCAGTGCGATCATCAGCGCAAGTTGTTCACCCAATTCACAGGTCGCCGAATGAGCTTGAGTGAGCCGGCTGATCAGTACCGCATGACCCCGTTCGTCGAGGGCCGCTGTACAGGCACCCATCGCACTTATTGTGCAATTGCCGCGTAACAGTAATTCATTCCAAAGCGGTACCGACACGTTCGGAGGACGAGGCAGAAGCCCCAGCGCGAGCCATTGCGGTACAGGTTCGTCGTGCCACAGCCGCAACTGGATGGACATACCTGGCAGTCTCAGGAGACCTGTCTCGGTGAAGATCTGCGCTTCGCCATCGCAGACACCCAGGTACAAAGCAGCCTCTTGAAGCCAGTGGTGCGCCTCTGTTGAATGGCGCAAGGTCGCCGGCGAAATAAAGGTCGATCGAAATCGTGAATTCATTGTTCTGATTCCGCGCAGACATTAGACCTTATTAAGCATTATATACATGACAAACATATGAATGACTCAGGCATCTGTGACCCGAATAACTTCATTCGGAACGTCTGTCAGCTGGCGAACAACTTGATATATATGCGCGACAGCGAGAAGAGTAGGGCGTGGGATATACCTGCCTTCGTTGACTTTATAGAGTGTCCGGGCAAGCCAGATACTCTGTATGACCGGGATTTTCGCGCGCTTGGCAAGGGCGATTATGTCCAGGGCTTCGTCGCCCATACCCTTGCGATGAATTAACGGCAAAGGGGTTTCGCCCGGGCGATAATACAGGGCAACGGCGTAGTGGGTCGGGTTGACGATTACCAGGTCCGCGGTGTCTACAGATGGGCGGGGTGCGCTCGGGGCCTCATTGGACAACTGGCGTGCCAGCTGTTGACGGTGACCTTTGACATGCGGATCACCTTCGGCTTGTTTGTGTTCTTTCTGTATATCTTCAGTACTGGTTCGCATCTTTTTAGCGTGGAAATATTTTTGCACGGCGAAGTCGATCACGCCGATGACCAGTAGCAGGCCAAGAGTGGAACGCAATATATGGCGGAATTCTTGCACCAGCGAACGCCAATAAGTATTCAGATCAGAATAAGCTAACAGGATGAGCGTACTAAGCGCCGGTTTGATCAATACATACAGCGTAATTGCAATGGCCGCCGCTTTGAGTATGCTCAGCGTTAACGTGGTTAGGTTCTGCATTGAAAGCATTTGTTTCGCTTGCCCTAACGGGCTGAGCCTTTCAAGCGTCGGCGCCAACGCTTTTGGGGCGAACAGAAAGCCGATTTGCATCCACGTGCCTATCATTCGAGTGATGACTGCGACACCGACACTGCAAAGAATAAAACTGATCAATACCGTCGCGCTTTCGCTGCTGATCCGAGCGACTGTACCCATAAAAGGTTCGCCGGCATGGTCAAGCGGAAGCGCCAGCATCCGCTGCAAGCGCACCATGCTTTCCTCTGCCAGGTTAAGTGTAACTTCGCTCACCATGAGCAGCACCAGCACTTTACTGAAGTCTTGGCTTTGCCCAACCTGACCTTTTTCCCTGGCGTCACGCAGCTGTTTGGGTGTGGCTGGTTTTGTTTTCTCGGTCATGGGACTTGAACCAACTGCGGCAAAAGCGATTTCAAGTCCAGCAATGCAGACAGCTCACCTTCCCCCAGATCTATTAAGGCCGGTAGATAGATCAAGAGAAAGGCCAGGCCTGCTATGCTTTTGGCTGGCATTGCCAGAATCGAGACGTTCAGTTGCTGCGCGTACAGGCCGATCATCGCAAAAGCCGCCTCAATGAGTAAAAGCAGTCCAATAAAGGGCGCGGCGTACAGCATCATGTGTTGCAGGGTCCGACTGAGTTGATCAAGGAATAGGTCAAGGCCATCCTTTGTCATGCCGGGGAACCAGGACGTAGGCGGCCAAATGCTGTAACTGTCCCAGATTACTTGGGTCAGTAGCGAAAGTCCGCCTGACAGGATGACCAGCATGATCAGCATTTCCTGGAACAACTCACCCAATGGGGTAGCATCCGGTCCCAACGACGGATTGATCTGGCCGCCACTGAGTGCGCCGCGCTGGCTGTCCAGCAAGGCACCCACTGATGCGAACATCCAGAACGGGGCATAGAGCAGTAGGCCAAGGAGTGTGCCCAGAATGATTTCCTTAATCAGTAGCCCACCGATGACGAACAAGTTGTCTTGATGACGGGTAAGGGCCTGGCCAATCGAAGGGCCTGGCACCATCGCCACTGCCACGACCACTGCATAACGCAGCGGCCCTTTCAGGTATTTGAAGCAGAAGGCGGGAACCAGCATCATGCAAGGCAGCAGACGTGCCATGGCGAGCCCGATACCCAGCATTAGTTCAAAAGCCTCCTGAGCATCGTTGGGCATCTAGTGTCGGCCTCCAGTGCGGGCGATCAAGTCAAAGGCCAGATTGATGAACTGAATCAACTCCACGCCGATCCAGCGGCCGGTCATGGACAGCGTCAGCCCGACTGCAGCCAGTTTTACGGCAAAAGGCAGGGTCTGGTCCTGAATCTGCAAGAGGGCCTGCAAGAGTGACGCTATCACGCCAACCAGCACGGCAACCCCCAAGGGTGGAGCCGTGAGAATGATCACTAGAAACATGCCTTGCTTGAACAACGCCATCGCTTCCACGGTTGACCTCAAAGGTAAGAATAAAAAAGGCTGTCGAGAAGGCGTGTCCAACCCTCTACCAGCACAAAAAGTAATAGCTTGAGCGGTAGTGAAATAGTCATGGGGGAAACCATCTGCATGCCTAACGCCAACAGGAGGTTGGAAATGATCAAGTCAATAACGATAAAAGGGATATAGATGAGAAAACCGATTTCGAATCCGGCCTGGAGCTCGGATAACACAAAAGCCGGTATGACCAGCATCAAATCTTCTTTGGACGCCTTGTCGGCCATTTCCTTGGGCCACATTCGTTGAGTGTTATCCAGCAAATGGGTAATCACGTCCGGGTCGGTATTACGCGTCATGAACCGCTGCAAAGGTTCGATCACCCTGGCGGCACTTGCCTTGAATTGTTCGGTATCACCAGCTTCAAATGGGTTCTGTTCTAGCCGTTGCTGTATCTCGTGCACGACCGGCGCCATCACAAACATAGTTGCGGCCAACGCAATGCCATATAGCGCCATGTTCGGCGGTACCTGTTGAACCCCTATCGCATTGCGGGTGATTAGCAGTGTCATCGCAATTTTCAGAAAGGCTGTGCAGACGATCAACATGAAGGGGATCAGCGACATCGCGCCCAGAAACAGCGCAAGCAGTATGGGATTCATCCCGTCCATTATCATGACAGGGGTGCCAGTCGGGTAATCTGCAGACCCAAACGCCCGTCCACGTCGACCAACTCACCATGGGCTACCACCCGATCGCCTTTGCACAAGGTCGCGTGCCCTGGGGCGATGCCGGCCACTTCCAGGATCACGCCAGGCGCGAGTCTGCGCAGCTCACCGAGGGTCAGCGTCAAGATTCCACACCGCAGAGTGAACTCCAGAGACATCTGACTCAACGGATCAAGCGTCAGCGAGGCGAGACTTTGCTCTGGTGACTCACGTTCTTCCTCGTCGTCATCCTCATCCTCATACTGCTCCTGCATGAAGTCTTCATCAGGGTTTTCCGGCAAGTCTTCCTGATCCAGTTCATCGTTTGCCATTTTAAAAGATTTCCTCGTGAGTCAGTCGTACAACTATTCGTGTGGCATGTGCCTGTGCAGCGACTGTCCAATGGAGGCCACCGAAGTCCAACCGGCCTTCGCCATCGATATCGAAATAGCTAATGGAAGGCAGCAATACATCCGCCGGGCGCAGGGACTCGAACTGCTCAACAGTTAGCGCCACTTCGCCAATTACTAAGGGCTGGGAGACATCCCAGTCATCGCCGAGGTGATGTTCTTCGGCCTGCCAGCGCGCGCCCTCGAGCAGGCGCAGCAAAGAGGCGGGGGAGGTGCTGAATATGGCGTGGACGCACTCTTCTCCCAAGCGCACTTGCAATCGGCAACCGATTTCGTATTCGACCCCGATCACGTCTTCCAAAATTGGCACTATCGGTGCTAGCAGTGCTGTTATCGGAGTACTCAGTTGCTGATTGACGAGTTGCCAGTACCACGCCTGATACGGGCCTTGAACCACCACCGGCAAGTTCCCCAGCAGGCTAAGAACGGCACCTGCGTCACTCAGTCGAATTGGCCCGATGGCGCTGTCAAGAAGCACTGCGTCTTCTCCGGGACCGATGCAGTGCTCACTCGGCTCGAGCCTGATGCTGCCCCCCAGGCCCCTTGCTTCAAAGTCCAGCGTCAACCCCCGCCCCAGTAGACGAGAAGCCTGAGCAGCCAGGTTGCTGACGCTGCGCAGCCCTAGCGCTGTCACTGTTCTGAGGCTTCATGCATAGACAGCTGTACCGGATGTCGCAGAGCCTGAGTGAGTGCCTGTTCGCAAGTACCTTGACGGGATTGCAGGCGGGTAAGCGTATCGGGGCGGTCAAAGCTCAGTTCGATAGCCCAATGAGTGGCGTTTTTATTAGCCTTGACCTGGACCTTGCCCAGGTGTGGCATTGATAGCGTGAAATTAAATGGGTGTTCGGCCTGGAGCGGCAGTTGGCAGACCAGTTCGTCCACCAACTGCGCCATCATGACCTCAGACTGTAACGGCACACCGAACCCGCCTTCAGATGCGTTATCGGAGAGGGCGCCCCCGGGAGGCATCAGTAGTTGCGCGAATAGCAGGCCGTCTGCCGGTAATACTTGATCCGCGGACTGTCCAGCTGCAGTGGGGCGGATCTTGTCGGATTCGCCCCGACGCGTTGCGGCTTGACCAGGTCGATGAACGTCCTGGACTGTCGGGCGTTCAATAGGTGATATTCTGGATGGCGAATGCGCCGTGGGCTTGATGGGAGTACTCATTTGGCTTCGATTCCGTCATTCAGGGCTTCACTCAGACAGGCCAACTTTTCTACCGCACGCTGTCGTGCTGTGGCGGCTTGGCGAAATTGTTCGAGTAGGGTTTTCTGCGCGTCGATGCTCAAAGACTGCTCGTCGATGTCCTGACGCCGTTTTGCGATTCGATCGAGCATGCGTTGCTCTTCGGCGCGCCATTGATCGATGGTGGTCCGTTTCGTGGTTTGCTGCAGATGCATTTGAGCCAGCGTTCGTCGACGTTCTTGCTGTTCTTCGTGCATTTGATCCAATAGCGCACGAGCCTTCACCAGTTGCTCCTCCATTGCCTTCAGATCGTCTTTCGCTCGATGTAAATCGCGTTCGGCCCGAGCCAGTCGATGCTGTCGCAGGGGGGTCAGAACAGCAATCACCTGCTCCAGCTCTATTTGCCGCGGATCTTCTTCCAGTACTTCGTCCATTACGCCTCCGGCAATTGCGAAGTCAGGTGCATCAGCGCATCCAGCGTGTCCTGCAGCGGCACCGGTTCACGCAGGTCCTGCTGCAGAAAACCATTGATCGAATCGTTGAGTTGCACGGCACAATCGGTCACAGGATCGCCGCCCGGCTGGTATTCGCCCAGCCGCAAAAGCATTTCCACCTGGCGATAGCAAGCCATCAGCCGACGCAATCGGTTGTTGGCTTGCTGATGCTCTCGTCCACTCACGTTACTGAGCACCCTGCTGATGCTGGCCTGCACATCAATGGCTGGATAGTGGCCGCGTTCGGCCAATTTGCGCGATAACACAATATGGCCGTCCAACAGCGAGCGCACTTCGTCGGCCACTGGATCGTTCATGGAATCCTGTTCGATGAGCACCGTGTAAAGCGCTGTGATCGAGCCGCTTTCGCTCATGCCTGCCCGCTCCACGAGTCTGGGGAGCAAGGTGTAAACGGATGGGGGTAATCCGCCTCGACCCAGAGGCTCGCCCGCTGCAATGCCTATTTCCCGCTGAGCACGAGCAAAGCGGGTTAATGAGTCGATAAGCAGCAATACTTTGCGCCCCTCAGCTCGATAGGCCTCGGCGATGGCGGTCGCTGTGAACGCGGCACGTGCGCGCTCCATGCTCGATCGATCCGAAGTCGCGCAGATCAATACCGACCGTTGGCGCAACGTCTCATCGAGCTCGTGATCAAGGAACTCCCGCAGCTCTCGACCCCGTTCCCCGATCAGACCAAACACAATCACGTCGCATCCCATGTTGCGCGCAAGTTCGGCCATCAGTGTCGTCTTGCCACAACCGGCGCCCGCGAACAACCCGACGCGCTGCCCCTCGCCGAGCAGAAGGGGCCCGTCGATGGCACGAATGCCGGTGGGAAGTGCTTGAGTTATGCGTGGGCGCAGGGTCGCCGGTATTGCGTCGGCGATAACCGGCAAGGTCACACGCCGATCGTTTGGCCCAGCGAATGCTCCTGTGGCGTTGCCTTGCAGGGGACGGCCAAAGCCATCCAGCACGCTCCCCAGCAGGCTGTCGTCGACACCGATGCGATGACTGATACCCAGTGGCTGTATGCGAGCGCCTACCTGAATACCGTCCGGGGTACCGAGAGCGCTGAGTAACGTGCACTCGGTGGTGAAACCGACGATTTCGGCCAACATCAGGCTGCCGTCGGCCTTGCTGACTTCGCAGAGATCTCCAATTCTGGCGGCCGGAATCTGACATTGCAGCAGAATGCCGCTCACAGCGCTTACCCGACCGCTGGTAGTGACGGCAGAAAAATTGGCCAAGCGTGCCTGTTGCATGGCTGTCCACTGCGCCAGCGCCGCGTTCACCAGTGAACCTCGAAATGTCGGTCGCCTTCGAATCTGATCCTGTGGTCATCGATCCGGGTCAGGCGCAAACCTTGTCGCTCATCGCCGATGTAAAGCCTCTGGCCGTCAGCAATGACCAAGTGGGCCAGCGGACCGGCCATGATCTGCACAATGACGAAAGGCAAGCCGGTACTCGAGGTCGACACGTTGTCAACGAGCGATATGGAGGAGGGGTAGCGATCTTTGAACTGTTCTAGCATGCGTAGGTAGACCTGCAGTGATTCACCATCAAGATGACCAGTGAGCGTCAAACCTTCGGGCGTCTGGTGCAACGACACTTGATCGAGCAGGCGTTCCTTGAGCATCGTGATGAGATGGCGCCGCGCGTCCTCGATACGATCTGGCCCTGGAACACTGTCCAGTGGAGCCTTAACCAAGGGTTCCTCACTTGCCACAGGTTGAGGGGCTACGGACGTTACCGGACGGGTTAAGCTCCAGGCACTGCCTACGACGCCGATCAGAAGACCGAGGACCACGCCGCTGACCCGGTTAAATACACGGGACCGCACGGTTGCTTTTTCAAGGTGACTAGCGCTGCCAGAGAGGAGCGTCAGATCTTCATTTTGGGGCAAGAGTGTTGGGCAATCGTCCCAGGCTTCTTGTGCGTGTGCCAAGCAAAGCCAAACGGTACCCAGCGTGAATTTTAGATGGGGCGTAAGGTGTATCACGGCCTGACCATGACCCTGTTCGTTGCAGACGACGCTGTCCATGGCGTGCAATTGCCACTGGTCATGAACACGTTGCAAGCGACAGTGCAGACCCGCCACGCCTGGATCGTACAGGGCCAGGTCCAGCTCAGCGTCCGAGCCAATGTCCCACTGATCACCAACCAATGGCAGTGCCGCTCCCTGGTGCAGCCCATTCAACACCCTCAATTCATACATTCGATCGTCTCCGGCGCATCAGGCTGCGTACTCTTCATCGAAAGGGGCTTGGTCAAAGTCCAAGTCGAGCCGGCCCAATACCTTGACCTGGGAGCTGTAACTGATTTCAGCAAAGGACAGCACCGGCACGTGGTGGAATTGTTCCTGTAACAGTGTGCGCAAAGGGCTGCGCAGATCCTGAGCCACCAACATGACGGGTGTTTCCAAGGCATGAAGGGGGAACGCCATCTGCATCTGTTGCAAGAGCACTTCACTCACGTCGTTGTCCAGTGAGAAGAACGTCTCAGTCTGCGTCTGACGAAGGCTGTCGCGCAGGATAGCTTCGCTCTCCGGCGTGACCAGCCACACCAGCAAACCTTCCGGGCCGCTGTACTGATGAACGATCTGCGTCTTCATGGCTATTCGCACATAATCGGTTAGCACGGTGATTTCACGCTCGTGAGGGCCATGCTCGATCATGGTCTCGGCAATTACACGTAATGCCCGGATAGGGATGCATTCGGCCGCCAGGCGCTGTAACACCGCCGAGAAGCGTGCCAGTGGCAAGAGTCGTTGCACCTCCTGGGCGAGTTCAGGTTGCTCCAGTTCAAGAAAGCTCAAGATTGCCTTGGTTTCCTGCATTCCGATAAATTGCGGGCCGCTGAGCTGCATGGCGCGCTCCATACGCTCGACGATCAGCGTGCTTGAGCTGACTGATTCTATGGCCGGGTCTTGAGCGGCAGCGCTTTCTTTCGGTGTCCATACCCACCGTTCTTCCTCGCGATCCAGGCTGCCGGTTTCGCTTGAGTCGGGTAGGTCTTGAGTACCGATTGCGACGTGAGTCTGGGTAAATGTCGCCCTGAGCATCGGCACGTCGTAGATCAGAAAGCGAAACTCGTCAGGTTCAAGATTAGTGACTCGTTCGATGATGAAAGAGGGCAACGTCAGGCCAAACTGCACGACGAGGCGATTGCGTCGCTGGCGAATCTCCACCACCAGTCGATCCACCGCACCAGTGTCTTGATCGGAATGAAATTGCATCACGAACTGACGGCTGGAGGTAAAGCTGCGCAAGTCTTCAGTGCCGTTCATCTCGGGTGATATCGCGATGATCGGAGCTGTGGAAGTCGGTTTGGCCCGACTGATCTGTAACAATCCTCCAGCGCCGCAGATGAATGCGATGACAAGGAATACTGCTGTTGGCATACCCGGCAAAGCGGCAAAACCGAGCATGGCCATAGCGGCCATGATCCACGCCTTGGGCTGACTGGTAATTTGTTCGGCGATTTCCCTGCCGATGTTGCTAGGTACGGCGTTGTCGCTGGGTACGCGCGTAATGATCATGCCGCAGGTGACAGAAATCAGCAGTGCGGGAATTTGTGCGATCAGCCCGTCTCCGATAGTCAATACCGCGTACAGCTGCAAGGCGTCGCCGCCGGTCATGTCATGCTGTAAAACTCCAATGGCGATACCGCCGATCAGGTTGATAGCGACGATGATCAGGCTTGCGATCGCGTCGCCCTTGACGAATTTCATGGCGCCGTCCATGGCGCCAAACAACTGGCTTTCCTTCCCCAATTCGGATCGTCGAGTGCGTGCTTCATCGACCGAAATCAGGTTGGCGCGTAGATCGCTATCGATGGACATTTGCTTGCCGGGCATGGCGTCCAGAGTAAAGCGCGCGCCGACTTCGGCAACGCGCTCCGAGCCGTTGGTAATGACGATGAAATTCACCACGGTGAGGATCAGGAAAATCACCAGACCTACGGCCAGGTTGCCACCGACCACAAATTCACCAAATGCCGCGACAATGTGCCCGGCATCCTGATCGAGCAAGATCAGACGTGTGGTCGAGATGGACAGCGCCAGGCGAAACATTGTGGTCAATAGCAGCACGGCAGGGAAAGTCGAAAACGCCAGCGCCCGAGGCAAATGCATGGCCAACATGATGAGCAGGCAGGAGATGCAGATATTGATAGCGATCAGAACGTCGACTAAACCAGTGGGCAGCGGCGTGATCATCATGAACATGATCGCAATGACCACGAAAGCGCCCACGACTTCCGAGCGATGCATCGCGGCCAACGCCAGCTTGTTCAACAGGCTGATAATGTAGTTCACGGGGCAATCCTGCCCAGGTTCTGAATTTGTTCCTGCTCAGTCAGTTGGGTCATTAGCGCGCGAAGATTGTTCAGCGCCAGGCGTCGCTTGTCCAGGTCCCGCCACAGAACCAGGGGTAATTCTTGCACCATGGGGCGAAGGGCATTGAGAAATGCCAGCTGATGCTTGAGGTGTTCGCCTCCGATAACTCGAGCCAAGCTTTGGGTCTCCTTTATTTGCAAACCGTCTGCTGACAGGCGCAGCAGCGACTGGAGAAAGTTCACTGGTTCCGTAATCCCCAAGGGGTTCTTACCGCTCATGCGCTTGAGAATTTTTTTGCATCCATCCAGAAGCACCGCTACGTGTCGTACAACGTTGCATGCATGCACTATGGGGCGTATCTGCTTCTGAGACGCTGTCGGCGCCATTGCAGCGAGATCGTATTTGATCGTGCTTTGCATTTGTTGCAGCTTCAGCTGGAAATGCTCGGATTTTTCCTGGCCACCCATCAGTAATTCGATGAGTCCTTTCACGCTGTCCATGACAGTGGCGTCGCCATACAGGTGACGTGTGTCTATGCGACGTCGCCTGTTAGCGCCAGAGTTCGTGGACGGTCTGAGCGCACTGATATCGCTTCGCCGGGTGCCGCCATGTTTGATGCCCAGCTCTCTGGCCCAGACAGAAAGGGCAGCATGCTCGGCGGGGTGGCCTTCAGCGTTCGCCTGTTGGGCAGCGGTCTGCAACGCCGCCATCGCCATGGCGGGTTCTCCATCCACCAAAGCCAGCAAATCTTCAAGGCTTGGCTGTTTGCCCAGCAGGTTGTTACGCAGCATCCTCGCCGATTTGTCCAGTCGCTTCGCATAAGAGCCCTTTAACTTTTGGTGAACAGCCCTATCCCTCGATAACTGGGATTGGAACGGATTTTTGCCGTGCGATTGATCGCTGGCAGGCGCCAGGTAAGGTCCGACCTGGGCTTGATTATGGGCGGGGGCAACTTGTACCGGTTGCTCACTGTTAGCGGGAACAGTGGCATGCGTGGGCACTGCAGGCACTGCGCCCTTGGGAGGCCTGATCAAGGGCGGTTGCGGGGACCCAGTTGAAAGTGGAGCGACGATTCTCATAAAGCGCTTCCGGGCGTGGTCATGGCATTTGAGTGGTTGCAGGTGAGTTCCGGTTCCCACGCGGAGTAGGTTTTATAGCTGCGCCAAATACTGTCTGGCACAAATCGGTCTAGTGCCGAATGTTGCACAAAACAGCAAATCGCCGGTGAAATAAGACTTATAAATCAGACGGATAGATGATCTGAAAATCTGGCATGCATATTGGAACAGGACTTGGAGATTCCCTACCCAGGTCAATGACATGTGCCCAAGTAACCCAGAGTCCTTCACCACCTCAGTGTCCTCCGGAATTCGTCAACTCACCCACGTTCAAGTGAAAATTTTGCGAGCATTCATTCACAAACGTGTCATGAACACGGATGACGTGGATGACATCCTTCAAGGTACCTTCCTTGAAGCGCTGCGTTCCGAACACAAGTTTCGCAACGCCAGTCAGCCACAGACGTGGCTGTGCGGAATTGCCTTAAACCTCATCCGCAGTCACTTCAGGCGCGTGTACCGAGAACCGGGTCAAGAAAGTTGGGACGATTCCCTGCACTCCGATCTGGACATCCAGACGGACCTCAGCCACCAGGTCAACGATCATCGAGAACTGCTGCGAACGATGACGGCCATTCGAGGCCTCCCCCAGAATATGCAGAAAGTGATCGAAGTGGCCCTGGACACAGGGGGTAATTATCAAGAAACGGCTTTGTCGTTGGGGATACCTATAGGCACCGTGCGCTCTAGGCTCTCTCGGGCTCGACAGCAGCTAAAAAATCAACTGGGACCTTTCGTTTAAACCAGATGGTCCTTATTGTCGAATCGCGCTGTCAGCTTAAGGGCAACGATGCTCAATCGAGGGCGTTGCAGGAGTTGGGTGAGCGAGACAGGCCTGTCTCCATATCACTCATGCGTCTTGTTTCTTCTGCAATAGTCGAGGCGCCGGGGCTGCCGGGCTCAGAAGATAAAGTGCTAGAGTTTCCCAAGCGCGAGTTGACCGTTTCACCTAAGGAGTAGGCGCAATTGATCATTAGTGCAGTGGCCGCATTGGTTAAGTCTGTCATGGTCTGGGGCACAACTTGTAGCGCGCCTCGAGCGACGTGGGTCACATTTTCAAGCTGGTGTGGGATACCGCGTAACGTGGTGCGGGAGGTCAAATGCGGTAGATCTGTACGACCAGGACGCAGGATGTTTTGAATGGCCGTCTGCGTTCTATCGAACATGACAGGCGAGACATCTGAAACATTCCTACGTGCCGCATTTTCTCCTGCAATGGCCTGGCTGGAATAAAGTGTCGACAGATAACAGACCGAGCCGGCGGCGGCGAGAAGAGCATTGCCGACGATCTGCAAAGTGGTCAGCGGGGACGGTCCGACATTTGCGATTGATGGGCGTTTTGCCACGGATGCGGGTGGTAAAATGGCACTTAGGGTCGCGCTCTGTATGCCGGAAAATAGCTTGCTGGTAAACGCAGAGCGCACTGTGGTTTTACGTAAGTCCAAGCCTTTCGCCAACTCGGCACGCAAGGATTTCGGGGTGCGGTCCAATTGGTAGACCGGAAAAGACCGCCCCTGTGTGTCAGTGAAGGTCGTGCCCAGCTGAATGGCTGTATGTGCTCCAGCAGTCACCGCACCAGCGGCACCGGAAGCTAGTGCTTTGGCATCTATTGTGGTGCCATTTATGCTCGTCAGGTCATTAAGGATTTGGCGTATTGCATGGGCTCCACCAAACATCGCGTAAGGAACCGCCTCCCCCGCGATATGCGTTGTAGTACCCAGAGCTCGTTTATGGCTAAGTCGTACGCGTTGTGCCTTGATTAGATCCAGCTCTAGTGCGAGTTCCTTTGGTGGCTTGTTTTTCAGCGCGCCATCGGAGTTCTTGAATGGCAGTGGATCAGGAATGACGCGCTCTCCTGGCACAGGCTTAAGGCTCACCATGTCGGCTTTTTGTGCTAGCGTGGTTGCGTGAAAAATCGCCTGAAAGACAGGTTTGACCACGCTGTTGACTCCCTCGTGGGCGATGCCTGCGGTGGCGCCGGTCAATGTCGAACCGCCCACTAACTCCCTCCAGCGCACGCCAGAAAAAAGCTTACTGGTCGCCTCTCCAGTCGCAGAACGCACGTAACCCAAATGCGTCAAGGAAGATACGAACTGAGGAATGCTGGCAGCGAGTATCGGCCCTGCCCACCCTTTGATACCGAGCGACTGATGAGCGTTATTTAGCTCGTCAATGTAGGCGTCAAGTTGCGCATGCCTGAGCACTGTGTCCAGCTGCTTTAACGACTCCTGGAGGGTAGTGATCGCCTTCTGAACCGTATCTACTTCTGATGGCCCGAGCGTGGCGGCTCTTTTTTTTAGCGTATCGATCGCATCTACCAGTGAGCGATAAATGCTCTGGCTGGCTTGTTTGGAATACTCCGCTACTTCACCTCTGATCGCTGGTTGATCTTTGCCAGACAAGTGAAGCATTGCCAGGTGTCGGCTCAACTGATGTGCGTGCTCCGTAAACGCCTGTTGTCGATCGGCCCCTTGCGCATCTCCATTGGCGGACGCGGTGTTGAATGTATGCTCAAGTTTTTCGAACGAGGGCATCGGTTCGCAAAGGCCGGAAAGTAGACTTAGAAAACGTTGCGAGTAAGGAAGAGAGGAGGGGGTGTCTGATGTTCCGGGGGGTAGAAAACTGGTTGGGGCAACTGCATTTAGAGAAGGGCGAGCGCCATCCAATTGGGTTGGTTCGGTGGCGTTGTCGGCGATGTTGCAAATTTTCGAGGCGGCCGAATTTGCCTCTAACTGTCGAATGCTCATCGACTTTTCCTGGCAGAGACCGAGAAGTAGGTGTCCGGTTGAAGATCGGGCGAAGTACCAATTAGGTTCAACGTGCAAAAAGCGTCTATCAAAGTGCAATTAGCTGCAATCGACATGTCATTTTCTCCCACCAAGGATGTGTTATTTGCCGTTGCGTAGTGTCCCGCTCAGGAATAAGGCGGGACACCGGCATGGCATTATTGTGGCCTTTGGTTATTGCATGGGTGGTCTTGCGGCGCTTCGAGTTCCTTTTCAGGCACGAAAAGTGTAGTGGTCAACTAATCCCGGACACGACGTTAAGTTTTTCTTCGGCGCGAGCTGGCGCCAGCCCGCCATTGAATTGATGGGGGCGAACCCAGTTGTACCGATGCATCAAGAAGTGGCTGATATCGCGCTGGGCTTCTTGAGCCGTTCTGTAGCCCGTGGTCGGTATCCATTCCGTTTTCAAGCTGCGGAACACGCGTTCCATTGGCGCGTGTCCCAGCAATTCCCCCGGCGACTCATGCTCTGGCGCATGCGATAACGCCACAATCGCTGACGAAATGAACGACTCGCATACTGGGCGGATTCAACCGGTCGTCGCAACACCTTTGATCGAGGTGTTTATGGGGCGGCCTGCAGGCTGGATGCAAAAGTTGACGGGGCGTGGAGCGATGCGTTCGCCAGGTGCGCCGTCACTTCGTAATGAAATCGAGCGGCTGTTCTGGAAACAAATCGCAACCGGGATCACAAGCGAAAAGGCAGCAGAGACTACTGGCGTATCATCAGCGGTAGGCACACGCTGGTTCCGTCATCGGGGCGGGATGCCATTGTTCATGTCTAACCAAATATCCGGAAGGTACTTAACGTTCGCAGAGCGAGAAGAGATTGGGCTGCTTCGGGCGAAAGGTGTTGGCGTACGTGAGATTGCGCGTCTCCTTGGACGAAGCCCATCGACAGTTTCACGGGAACTGACACGTAATGCTGCAACTCGTTGCGGTCGGCTTGAGTATCGAGCTTCAGTTGCACAATGGAAGGCAGAACTGATTGCCAAAAGACCGAAGCCAGCGAAACTGTTGACTAATCCGCGGCTGTGTCACTACGTGCAAGACCGTCTGGAGGGTAAAGTTCACGGCACTAATGGTCGCGAGATTGTTGGGCCTCGACAAGCTCCCTTCAAAGGCAGAAATAAACCACATCGCAGTGACCGTAAATGGGTCAATAGCTGGTCGCCCGAACAGATTACCAACCGGCTAAAGATCGATTTTCCGGACGATGAATCCATGCGCATCTCTCACGAAGCCATATATCAGGCCCTCTATATTCAGGGGCGAGGAGCTCTTAAGCGCGAGCTAGTGAGCTGCCTGCGCACAGGGCGAGCATTACGTGTGCCGAGAGCTAGGGCGCAGGCCAAAACGTGGGCGCACGTCAGCGAGGATGCCATGATCTCCAGTCGCCCTGCTGAGGTGGAAGACCGGGCTGTACCAGGGCATTGGGAGGGAGACCTGATCATCGGTCTGAACCGATCCGCGATTGGAACGCTGGTCGAGCGCTCAACTCGATTCACCATGCTCGTCCACCTGCCTCGCGAGGAAGGTTATGGGCTAACTCCTCGAACGAAGAACGGCCCGGCGCTGGCCGGCTACGGGGCTGTCACTATGGCTAACGCACTGAAGAAGACGGTGACTGATTTACCCATCGAATTGTGGCGATCTTTGACTTGGGATCGTGGAAAGGAACTATCGGATCACGCTCGATTTACCATCGAATCCGGAGTGAAGGTCTTCTTTGCTGACCCTCATAGTCCATGGCAGCGCGGCACGAACGAGAATACGAACGGTCTTCTGCGCCAATACTTCCCGAAAGGTACCGATCTGTCTCGCTGGAGCGCCCATGAGATCCAAGCCGTAGCCCATGCGTTGAACACCAGGCCTCGAAAAACACTCGGCTGGAAAACACCTGCCGAAGCACTAAACAAGTATCTAAAATCAATTCAACAATCCAGTGTTGCGACGACCGGTTGAATCCGCCCTGCGACCCTTGATCTGAGTGAAACAGTAGGCCCTGAGGTCTTCCTCGTTGCTCGTAAGCCTTATCGAGCGCCTTGATAACCAGATCGGCGTCCGGCTTTTCCGACAACGCCCAGCCCACCACCCGACGCGTGCAAAGATCCAGCACGACAGCCAGGTAATGCCATTTCCCCTGGGCCCAAATGTAGGTGATGTCACCGCACCACACCTTGTTGGGTGCCGGAACATCGAACTCCCGATTCAAGATGTTCGGGATATCGAGTCGCTCTTCGGTCGCTCGTTTGTAGGCATGTGATCCGGGTTGTTTACTGACTAAATCAAGCTCGCGCATCAAGCTGCGTACTTTGAATCGACCGAGCTGCTCACCGTCTTCACGCATCAGCGACAGGATGCTGCGGCTGCCCGCCGCACTGCGACTTTGCGTGAACAACTCGCTCACCCGGCTGCGCAACCTAAGCCGTTCAACATCGGGCGTGAGGCGCCTAAGACGCTGGGCGTAGTAGCACGAACGAGTCACTTCAAACACCTTGCACAGCCAATCAACTGGCTCATGGGCGCTCAACTGGTCAATCAGCGCGAACGCTCGTGATCTTCCGACATCAAGAGCGCGGTAGCCTAATGAGATGGTCACCCCCACACCCTGCGAGGGCTAGTCTTTCCCTGAGGGTTACGTTTCGGAGGCCATCAACACGTTTGAGATGAGCCGGGCTATTCAAGTCGTCGGTTCGGCAGCGAAGGAACGGAAAAAGACGTTTGAAAGCATGCCTTTCAAGCAAGTTCCTTCGCCCGATTTCATTAAGAACTTGGCTGGCAAGGCTGATAAAAATGGTCGAGGTACGGTGATTTTTGACCAGTACTTTTTTGATCGCAGTAAGGCCAATCCTGAAAACCTCCCAAGTTTGAAGGCGTCCCTAGCGACAATTGAGGAGCTCGGTGTGACGTACGTCATCGCCGGCCGAGATGCGCTGTCCGAGGAGTTTGTCTATCACATCGACCTCCCTCCGATGGATCAGCAGGAGGTGATTGACGTACTGCTAAGTGCTGAGCGCGATGTTCAGTTTGCAAGCGAAAGTTTGGCCGGTCGGGCAGACATGACGCCAACAATCTTCAGTGAATCCGAACGCGTGATTATCGCGAACCACGCGATGGGGTTGTCTCACAGCCAAATGCGTAACGTGTTCATCGCCCACGCACGCCGGAAGTTTTTCGATCTGCACGTGGCGAACAAAAGCCAGTTGGCCGAACAGGCGCTGCACTCGATTGGCGGCTTGTACGAAGTTGAACGCTTGGCACGAGACATGAGCAATGAGGATCGTTGGCGAATACGCCAGGAAAAGGCAGCCCCGATAATCAAAACGCTGCATGACTGGATGTTGGCCCAGCGTGATCTGGTGCCCAACGGATCGGCAACAGCCAAAGCCCTGGATTACAGCCTTAAACGCTGGGTAGCGCTGACGCGCTACCTGGACGACGGGGCTGTGCCCATTGACAACAACCAGGTCGAGAACCAGATCCGGCCGCGGGCACTTGGACGCTCAAACTGGTTGTTTGCCGGATCACTGCGCAGCGGTAAACGCGCGGCGGCGGTCATGAGTTTGATCCAGTCGGCGCGGCTCAACGGGCATGATCCGTATGCTTATTTGAAGGACGTCCTCACGCGCCTGCCAACGCAGCGGGCGAGTGAAATCGGTAACCTTTTGCCGCATCAATGGGTGCCGACCTAACTTACACAAGGTAAGTTGGGTGGATGCATACCCTAATCCCATCGGAGCGCCTCATGTTCAGCCATGTCACAATCGGCACCAACGACCTCGCCAGCGCCACAAACTTCTATGGGCGGCTACTTACACCGCTAGGCATCACGTTGCTTGCCCTCAAGCACAATCCTGAACGCGTTCTATTCACCCAAAGCACGACTGACTCAGGTACGGCGTTCTGCATCTATAGCCCTCTAAATGGCGAACGCGCGACACCAGGTAACGGGTCGATGGTTGCGTTCGAAGCCCAAACGCGGGCGCAGGTTGATGACTTTTACGCGATCGCTATGGCTAACGGGGCATCAGACGAAGGCGCACCAGGGCTGCGTCCTCAGTACTCTCCGGATTATTACGGTGCTTACATCAGAGACCCCGACGGCAACAAGATATGTTGCGTATGTCACAGCGCTGACTGACCTTCGACTTCTGGTTGCCGACTCAGCGGGTTCTGGGTCACGCAAGGTGACTTGGGCAGACGCTTACCGCTATCTGGCGTACCACTACGAGAAACAACTCAAAGCTGAAAACTATAACGTGACGGTGATGACTCAGGCCGATGGCACGCTCGAGGTTGTTGCTGAGGAGGTGGTGTGGTGAAGAAAGTCGTTATCACGATCAAGGGCGGCCGTATCAATGGCGACTTCCAGGGGGGGCCACGGCAAGACCTGCGAAACGCTGGAGCAGCGTCTGCGCCCCGAAGGCCTCGAGTTGCAGGAGGTCGAAAAGAAACCGGAAAACGACTTTCAGAGTGAAAGTGATCAGGCAGATTACGTCTCCAGCTAATCGCTCGACAAGCCCCAGACCGTATGCAAACCGAGCTAGTGCGTCGACGTGTGGCTGGCTCGCAGGGTAGGTCTGGAATTATGGGGTGATGTAATCGGATTCATGGCTGGTAGGGCAATGGAGTTTTTGGATGAACAGCGCAAAACAAATCTTTCTCATCGCTGCTGTAGTGGTGCTCATTGGTTGGATTGCAACGGGCTGGAGCGCTTTTCTGTTCCTTGCCCTTGCGTTAGGGCTGTTCGGCTCGATCGGATCGTTCGAGAGTTCAAGTTTAAGCCCGACCTTGGAAGCTGAGGCCGCTCGACGCTCTGTCGTTGTTACGGATGTAGCGCCCATCAAACCAGCCGAGGTTGTTTTACCAGGGCGCGTCATAAGAGATCCAATAATTGAAGGAGCGGTGAGACCTTCAGTTGGTAGACGTCTGTTTTTGGATGATGTCACCGACGAGTAACAGAGCAGAGAAGAGCGCTTATGTCTCATAAAAGACGAATTGTCATACGCAATGGAACCGTTACCGGCTTTGCCGATGAGGTCAGCTTTGCAGGGCTTACCGTAACGGGCTTCGACAAAAAGCGTGTCTCACGCATCCTCCCCACGGGCCGTTTTCAGCGCGGTTGCTTCCTGGTGCTCCGCGCACTGGTTAATGATGAGTCAAAAGCCGCGGCGTGGACCAGGCGCTGGCGCTGCCAATGGAACGTCCAGATCGACAAAGAATCGCATGGCCCGTTCGAGAGTCGTTCGGCCGCAATTCATTTTGAGAAGGAGTTCATTTACAGGCAAGGGAAACTTGGCAGCCCTGTGCAGTTGGTGGGAGCGATAGATAGTGCTGATTGATAATTTTGTCCGCGTTGCAGTTGTTTTGTTGGCGGTTTCATTGGCTAGCATTGTTGGGACTGCGTCAGCAGAGGATGGATCGTCCTCGTCGCAGCTGGTCGAGCAGGATGTCCTGTCGGTCAAGACACTGAACCTCCGATGGGATCAGTGGAATCATGAGGCAGGAAGTGATCTTAAGGTATGTCCTGGACGATTTCGTACCATTGGCGGGGAGATACGGTGCCGGGTTCCCGATGGTGGTCTCAATGGCCTTCTGGGGGGTATGGTTACAGGTGAATCCATGACTGCTCAGGAAGCAATCCTTAAATTGGCGGGCGGGACCGCCAAGATTCTTGATATCACACAGAACGGCGATCAGAACAGGTTGCAGATCAAGTTCTCATATCAGGCTATTGGTGGTCCGGTGTCGTCCTTCAACAGATGAGGGTGTCCCAGATTTTGTGTAAACGGGATTTCTGTTAAACCGACAGCAGCCGATCTTCGAACTGGATACTGAAGCGATTCAACGCCGCTTTCCAGTCCCGGATCGGCATCGTCCACTTCTTGCTGATGTTGTTCAGCGCCAGGTAAAACAGCTTCATCACCGCCTCGTCAGTGGGAAATGACGCACGGATTTTGATCACTTTGCGCAGGCTCATGTTGATCGATTCGATGGCGTTGGTGGTGTAAATCACCTTGCGGATCTCGGCCGGATAATCAAAAAACGGGATGAATCGAGCCCAGTTTCGACGCCACGACAGGCTGATCGACTGGTACTCGGCGTCCCACTTGGCTTCAAATTCGCAGAGCCGTTGCTCGGCCAATTCGGCGGTGACCGAGGTGTAAATCAGCTTGAGATCAGACGCCACTTCCCGCTGCTTTTTCCACGACACGAAGTTCAAGCTGTTGCGCACCATGTGCACGATGCACAGTTGAACGACGGCTTTCGGGTAAACCGTTTCAATCGCCTCAGGGAAGCCTTTGAGGCCGTCCACGCAGGCGATGAAGATGTCCTGCACGCCCCGATTCTTGAGTTCGGTCACCACTTGCAGCCAGAATTTGGCCCCTTCGGTTTGAGCGATCCATAGGCCCAGAACTTCTTTATGGCCGGCCATGTTGACGCCGATCACCAGATAAACCGCTTTGTTGCGCACGGCGCCGGCGTCCCGCACTTTAACGTGAATGCAGTCCAGGTAGAGGATCGGGTACCGCGCGTCCAGCGGTCTGGCTTGCCAGAGCTTGACCTCATCACTCACCGCGTCGGTAATGGCCGAGATCAGGCTGGGAGAGACCTCGGTGCCGTACATTTCCTGCAGGTGCGCCTGAATTTCTCTGACACTCAAGCCCCGGGAGTAGAGGGAAATGACCTTGTCGTCGAAGCCGGTCCAGCGGGTTTGATGCTTGGCGACCAGTTGTGGTTCGAAGGTCGCCTGCCGGTCGCGCGGGATCTCGAGCGGCAGCTCGCCGAAGTCACCCTTCAGGGTTTTGCCGCTGTGACCGTTGCGCGCATTGGCGGCGGTGTTGGTGATCGCTGCACTTTTGCCGTGCCCCAGGTGTTCGGTCATCTCGGTTTCAAGGGCCCGCTCGACCAGCATCTTGGTGAGCTGTTTGAGCAGGCCATTATCGCCGATGAGATCTTCGGGCTTTTTGTAATTGGCCAGCAGACTGTCGGCCAGTTTAACCAGTTCAGGACCAGGTTTGACTCGTTTGGCGCGCTTGGGTTTTGGCTCGGTCATTGGAATTCCTTGGGGTAGGCAGTCTCCTGCCAAATGACCGTTTACACAAAACTAATTACACCCTCGGCAGGCCACCTTAAGCAATGTGCTCGCCGCAGCCGGGCCTCTGCGCGCAAAAAGCTTGTCGCATTCAGACTAGGTGGCAAAAGCGGGCGAAGCGTTCCATATCGCCAACGCAATGCTGTACCCCAAGGGATGGTCTGACATAGCCAGGTAGGTCTTGGTGATCCACCGCGATCAAACCATCATCGAACAGCTGACCCACGAGATCGCCATCCTCAGCACCCAATTTAAAATCAGCTGCTGATGGGAACCGCTGAGAGCCGTTTAACACTCAGTAGTAGTGACGAGCATTCCGCACGGTTCATTACGCATCTTCGGGGAGTCGGGGCAATGAAATTCATCAAACTCTGTGTGTTCAGCTTGGCCATGATTTTCGGGACTTCGGGACTTCGGGGCTGGCCATGGTCAGTCAGGACGCCCATGCGGGATGTGGGCGCTTCGGTTGCCGTTGAGTAGCGGCGCTCGGCCCTAAATCGTATTTGAGCCTTCGTTAAAGCAGGACACACACCAACGGTGGATGGTCAGGCGGGTCTCAACGCCAGGCGCTCTACTCGTCTGCATCCCTTTCAGGATTCGTTATATAAGGTGAATACGTATGTTTACCCGTGTTAGCGCACTCCCACCGCAGTTGCAGTTCAATCCAACTTCTGCTATCGCGGAACTGAGTAACGTGCGAGTCGCTCACGACCCCACAGAGCTCTCTGCGCAAAAACTGGAGGCTTTCAAGGAGAGCATCGGGCAATTCTTTAACGTACATGTGACACCTGAAAACCTTGATGTGATCAGGCAGATCGTCACGGACCGTGCCGAAAAAATCTTGGCGATGGGCCATACACCCGAGATGTTCGAAGCGAACATGCAGAAAGCATATGGGCTTGATCAAGTGGCCCAGGCGGCAATCGGTTTCATTCGAGCAACGCCTTTCGCGGGTGCGTCGGTGTTGACCGACTTAGAAAGCTCATTATTTCCTCCAGGGGCATCGCCGGCATTGAAGGGTGTGATTAGTGGCCTGGTCTCAGGCGCCATGGACACGGTCGGGACGAGCATCATGAATCGTGCGACCCGCGACTCGTTATGGATGCGAGCGCCCGCAGACAAGCTGGAGCCGATCATGGCCGAGGCCTTGGCACGCAACCAGGCCAGTCTCGGCAGAAAGAGCCTTGAGGCCTCGGTGGCGTCTCAGACCTACACCGTGCGTAACGTCCTGCGGATGGTCGTTGCCGCATCGGTCACTGCTACCCAAGGAGCCGAAAGTGCCCGTCGCTGGGACACCGGGGTCACGGCCATTGGAGGCTTGATCGCCAATGCCGGATTTGCCACTAAATTGCATCAGAATGAACGACGTGATTACCGTGCCGGCCCCGCTTTTCTCCTGGGGCGTATTGACTGGGAAGATCAGTACAAGGCGCTATCGACCACGGACTTGATCCGGGGGCCGATTACCAATGGCAGTAAAGTTATGGGGCGCATGGCGTTGAGTTGTTTGACCGATACCCTGAATGCCTTGGGCACGAGCGTTCAAGCCAGCAGCATGGTCAAGAACGTTGGCGCCTTGGGCGGCGGTTTTGCCGCCACCAGCGTCCTGCGCGAAATGACCCGCAACGCGGCCACTCTCCAAGGCCTGCCCCCGGCAGTTGTGGCAGCGGCTGACCACGCGGTGAACACCGTGGCGTCAGCTGCCGTTTTCAGCGCCTGGGCGACTGCGGACGTCATGACCTCGCCCTTCACCGAAAAGGCAGTCGAGTTCATCCATGAAAGCGTGCCCAAAGGACTGGGTCAGCTCTCCCATCGCGTCGGCGACGGTGCCACTTCGGGCGCCGACAGCGTGGCACGGCGGGTGAACCATCTGTTCAACCGGCGGCCAGTCGGCGACAGGCCGCGAGGTGATGGATCAGCCTAGCCAGAATGGGGCGGCTTAGGGGGAGCATCCTCGCTGTTGTGATTCTGAGGGTCGCCCCCGCTGCTCGTCTGGCATGTTCGCCAGGAAGGACTGCTCGGTCACTTGAGTCGAGCGCGAACTGGGACTTTTGGGGAAATGATCCCACTGGATGCCGATGCCATTGAAAGAAGTACCAAGGAAGCCAAGCGAGATCTCTTCCACTTCTTTGCCGGCAAAGGAATCTGCGAAGACGAAGTTCCAAAACTGATACATCGCACACCGCATGAGAGAGATAGATCTATTTTTCTGGCTCGATGGAAGTAAGGCAGGACACGCAGAATTATCCTCCGGACACGATACGCTCGGAGGTTCTGCCAATTTGCCGACCAGACCTGTTTTTGCCAACACATAAGGCACTTCTGAAGTCCCAGCGAAGAAGCCATGGCTGACATGTTCGCTGATATTTACCACAGTCCCAACAACCAGGTTGGCTGAGGTACTAATGAACAGTTTTTGTACCTACATCGATGGTCTGCCATGCATTGTTCAAATGATGAACGCGCAGCCCGTAATGTGGCCTCCGTCTATGCAAGACAAGGTAAAGAAATAACATGGGCAGCATGCATCCCGTACAGGTGATCGCGGTGACCGGCGGCAAAGGTGGCGTCGGGAAGACTAACGTGTCAGTGAACTTGTCCCTGGCTCTAGCTGAGCTCGGCCGGCGCGTCATGCTGCTGGACGCTGATCTGGGGCTGGCGAACGTCGACGTTCTGTTGGGGCTGACACCCAAACGTACCCTGGCCGACGTGATCGAAGGCCGCTGTGAGCTGCGCGACGTTCTGTTGCAAGGCCCCGGTGGCATCCGCATCGTCCCGGCCGCGTCCGGCACACAAAGCATGGTTCATCTGAGCCCGGCCCAGCACGCCGGCCTGATCCAGGCTTTCAGCGATATCGGCGACAACCTCGACGTCCTGGTGATCGACACCGCTGCGGGTATTGGTGACTCGGTAGTCAGTTTTGTCCGCGCCGCGCAAGAAGTCTTGCTGGTGGTTTGCGACGAGCCGACCTCGATAACCGATGCCTACGCACTGATCAAACTGCTGAACCGCGATTACGGCATGAACCGCTTCCGCGTCCTGGCCAACATGGCCCAGAGCCCTCAGGAAGGTCGCAACCTGTTCGCCAAGTTGACCAAGGTCACCGACCGCTTCCTCGACGTCGCCCTGCAATACGTTGGCGCCGTGCCTTACGACGAAAGCGTGCGCAAGGCTGTGCAGAAGCAGCGTGCAGTCTACGAAGCCTTCCCGCGGTCCAAATGCGCCCTGGCGTTCAAGGCGATTGCGCAGAAGGTCGACACCTGGCCGTTGCCTACCAATCCGCGTGGGCATCTGGAGTTTTTCGTCGAGCGCCTCGTGCAACAGACCGCAGGACCCGTCCTATGACAGCCAGTGGCTACAACCTCTACAAGAAGTCGGCGCGTGACGCGCAGTACGAGCTGATCGAGCGTTACGCGCCACTGGCGGTTGCAGGAGTTGAGTGCAACACGGTTATTGGATTGAAGTGGGCGCATCGTGCCGCATAGCCATGGCCTTTTGCATCACCTCACTCATCATTTCGATCGGACATTGAAATCGAAGCGTGTTTACGGGCGCATATCACGTTGCAGCAGGCAATGGCATCCAGTTCTTCCTGGCTGTGTCCGCACAAGTCCGTGCCCTTGGGCAGGTACTGGCGGATCGGCCATTGATGTTTTCGTTACTGCCCGCAGCGCTGCAGCTGTGCGGGTCGCAGAAGTAATACGCGATGCCTGGGTGATCTCGGCGTGTCGCGCCATCTCCCGGCCCTGGTCGTAGGTCATGCTCTTGCGCATTGCCAGCGGCATGCCATTGAGCGCTGCACTGAAGCCCTCCATCGCCGAGGTTGCCGTCGCATCATTCATCTTCACCAGCATCAGGTAGCCACTGGTGCGCTCCACCAACGTGCCTACGGACGAGGCGTTGGCCTTACCCTTGATCAGGTCGCCGTCCAATGCCCGGCATCAGACGGTCTTCAATCTCCGGCGGACGCACATGGATGCTGACCATCTCGGGAATCTGGCCGCGCCGATCCACGCCACCAGAGCGCGGCCTGTGTTGTCTTGCTTTGGCGCAGACAGATGATCAGCTCCTTACGCAGCTCGCCGACCGGCAAGGCATAGATCGTTATAGATCGTCTCGCGACAGACGTAGGCATCTCTGAGGCTGGGAATGTTCATGCTGCGCAGCTTGCCGGCAATCTGCTCGGGAGACAAACGCTCACGCAGCATATGAGCCACCAACTTGAAGCGCTCGCTACCCGGCAACAGCTTTCGCATTGGTCGACAAACCTGGCGGCGGGCCTGCATCTGCTGCTGGGCCACACGGGCCGAGTAGCCGCCGCAGGCATCTCGATTGCGGCGCAGCTCCCGGCTGATGGTCGAAGGGGATCGGGTGATCAAGCAGGCAATCCTACGCAGGCTGAAGCCTTGGGCATGACCGATTTGAATGGTGGCGCGCTCTTCAACGCTGAGTTCGGAATAAGACATAGGGGCTGCACCGTACCGGAAAGGTCAGGTGTTGCACTCAGATTTTTCCGCCGCCATGCGTAAGATTCGAGAAGTACTACGTCTCAAATTTGAGGTCGGCCTATCTGCCCGCCAGGTTGCTGCCAGCTTGCAAGTTGGGCGAGCCAGCGTCGGGGATTACCTCAATCGCTTTGCTGCCAGCGGGCTGATTTGGCCCTCTGCTCTGACCGATTCCGAGCTGCAACGAAGTCTTTTCCCGCCACCGCTCGCTCTCCCCAGTGATCAACGTCCGATACGTAACGTGGCACTACCCCTTCCATGCCGGCATGCTGCGCAGAAGGGGGACCACCATGTTCTCCACTGAGACCGCACTCGACTTGACCATTGCGCGCTATCTGCAACTTCGGCGATCGCTTGGTCGAGCTTATGGAAATGAAGAGCGTGTCCTCACATCGGTCCGCCAGTTCCTGGTGGCGGCGACATGTACGGATCTGGACTACGATCGCTTCCTTGGGTGGTGCAACACGCTCGCCGGGCTTAACGCCACGGTGCGACGCAAACGGCAGCGCATCGTGCGCAACTTTTGTCTGTATCAACAGCGCACCGAACCGCAGTGCTTTGTGCCCGACCCCAACCACTTTCCGCGACCCTGTCCCGCTGTCACCCCCGTCATCTTCGGTTCGAGCGAGGTCGCGAGTATGCTCGCGGCTGCCGAGCAATTGGGTCCGGTGCCCACCTCGCCTCTGCGGCCAGCGGTCCTGCGGCTGGCCGTCGTGCTCCTCTATACCGCAGGACTATGTCGCGGCGAACTGCTACGGCTGACCCTGGCCGATGCCGATTCGGCGCAAGGCGTATTGCATATCCGCGAATCGAAGTTCCACAAATCCCGATTCGTTCCACTATCGCAGGACGCCCATCGTGAGCTGCGCGTCTATCTCAAGCAGCGGCGGGCGCCGCCCTTCAGCATCACACCGAATTCTCCCTTGCTGTGCAACTGCGCTAGAGGCTTGCGCGGCTATACGGGGACAGGAATAAGCGGTGGCATAAAAACGCTATTCCAAGCTGCGGATGTTCACAGTAGCGATGGCCGACGGCCGCGGATTCATTACTTTCGGCATAGCTTTGCCGTCCAGGCACTGCTGCGTTGGTATCGGCAAGGCGCCGATGTGCAATCCAACTTGCCGAAACTAGCGTTGTATATGGGGCACGTGTCGATCGTCTCTACCGCTTATTACCTGCGTTGGATGCCGGATATTGCGGCAGCGGCCAGTGATCGCTTCCAGGCCCACTTTGGCCATTTGATTGCTGGAGGTGCGCCATGAAACCCGCTCGACCCAACTCGCTTGGCAATTGCATCACGCACTTCTTCCGGGAATATCTGCCCGAGCTCCGTGGCATGAGCCTGCACACGATTCGCAGTTATCGCGATGCCGTCGTGCTGTTCTTGCGATTTGCCTCAGCTCGCAGCAAACGGGGCGTCGAGGATTTGGAACTCGACGATTTTACGGCAGAGCAGGTCAGCCAATTCCTGACGCATCTGGAACAGGAGCGTCACAATGGTGTCGCGACGCGCAATGCACGGCTAGCGGCTATCCACACTTTTGCCCGATTCCTGGCCAGCGAACACCCGGAGCATCTAGCCGAGTTGTAGCGGGTGCTTGGGCTGCCGTTCAAGCGCGGCGCCCGCAGTGTACCAATGGCGTATTTCGAGCCTGACGAAGTCGACGCGATGCTCAAGAGCATTGATCGCACTACCGACTCGTGGCGGCGCGACTATGCGTTGTTTGCGCTGATGTTCAATACCGGTGCTCGCGTGCAGGAGGTACTCGATCTGCAGGTACGCGACGTGAGAACCGAGCCGCCGCACCAAGTACGTCTGCGTGGCAAGGGCGGGAAGATTCGTTTATGCCCCATCTGGCCGCATACTGCGGCGCTGCTGCGGGAACTGGCTCAGCAGTCGGCACAGACCATAGCGCCGGAGGCGTTTCTGTTCACCAACCGCCACGGTGCCAAGCTTACGCGGTTCGGTGTTCGCTACCTGCTCAAGAAATATGTGGCAGCGGGTACACCGGCGGCCAACACCATGCGAGAGAAGCGACTTCATCCGCATTCGCTTCGACACGCCACAGCGGTTCATTTGCTCAAGGCTGGCGTTGACTTCGCCACAATTAGCCAGTGGCTGGGCCATGCGACGCTGAACACGACCATGGTCTATGCCCGGGTGGATTTGGACATCAAACGCCAAGCGCTTGCCCAGGTGTTCCCCGAAGTGTTGGCGTCGCCACGTGCCGGGCACCTGTCGCCGGCTGCGGTCGATGTGGTCGATTGGTTGAAACGGCTGTGAGTGGTTATGTGGAGTTCGGGCGGTTGGAGTCGGCGCAGCGCGCCATTTTTGCGGCTCAACTCCACATAACGGGGTGCGCAACATAAATCCAGTAATGTTGAGCTCAACATTACTGGACAACTGGGGTCTGGCTCCGTTTACCGCCGCGCAACGGCGCGACATGCTGGAACTGCTCGACGACCGTTACGGTCACCGCTCAACGCTGGTGACCAGCCAGATGCCGGTGGACAAGTGGCACGAGCTGATCGGCGATCCGACCTTGGCTGACGCAATCCTTGACCGGTTGGTGCACAACGCTTACCGCGTCGAACTGAAGGGCGAATCGATGCGCAGGCGCTCGACGAAATTGACGACAGCGGGTACTTCAGACTAACAATGCAAACCTGCGTCGCTACGCTCCGACTGCCCGGCCGGATAAGCGTGGAACAGGTGGCCGGATGATAGTGGAATGAGTGGCCGGATGGCGTGGAATCCGCAGGTATTGCTAAAGCAGGAAGGCAAATGCCCTCCGGACGTGGAGCAGCGACAGGTGAAGTACCTGAACAACGCTATTGAGTGCGATCATGGAAAACTAAAGCGCATAATCAATCCATTCCAATGCTGGGGTTCAAATCCCGTAAAACGGCGTATGCAACGATAAAAGGGATAGAGACCCTGCGAGCCCTTCGCAAAGGTCAGGCAGAATCCTGGTATTACGGGCACCCTCAGGCGAAGTGCGCCTGGTTAATAGGGTTTTCGGCCTCTGAGCCCTATTTGAAGAGCAAACCACAGCTCAGGATCCTATTTGCAACAGTGCCCCGGAACCAACCCCGAAACCACCGTTACGAATTTTCTGTTTCAGCTGCAGCCTTTAGGGCCACTCGGGCTCGGGTTTTACGCGTATTCAGCGCGCCTTTGGTCATCATCTTCGTCGGATCCAGCGGGTCCGGCACCATTGTCCGGTGATACCGCGTGCTTTTGGTAATCATCTTCGTCGGATCCTGCGGGTAATCCGGGTCCGGCACCTTTTCCTGACTCCGCACGCTTTGCGGTGCGTTTGACCTGATAAAAGCTGGATGGCCGAATCCTGGCGAAGGATTGAATGCTGCCGGATAGTGGCCAGCGTCGGATGTGGGCAGTGATTCATTCACCGGTGATGGGGGGCTCGCCTCAGGCCCGCGCCGCAAGTCTGAGGATCCAGCTTGCGCGTTTACCTGTCGGCGATCCGGTGCCAGGGCCAGATGGGGTAATCCTCTTGGCTGATTGTCGGTTGCCGGCCTTACTAGCTTGCTCGTGGTCGTGCTGCCCGATGGCAGGGCTGGCCCCGAGAAGCCCGACCGACTCTCTCCCTGATCCAAAGCACGAAGCCGTTGCGCTGCTTCATACGCATCCTTCTCATTACTCAATCTGCCTGCTATGACGGGTTTTAAGTCATCGAGCGTATAATCATTGTGGAGTCCGCGCTGAGCCCGCATCGAATTCAAATCATTCAGCATTTTCGGTGTGTTGTCGCGACGGAACGCCTCTAGCGACACTTTACTCAGATAGGTTCTTGAGTCAGGTGAAACCGACCTGCGCGGTGCTTCCCACTCGGTGGGCGGGGGGGCTGACTGCATCGAGGACCCGGAAGCAAGGTTTCGGCTTGCCTGGTACTGATCCACGTGCCGTTTCACGTCCTGTCGGTGTACGCTGCGGGCTTTTGGCCCACCGCTTCGTTTAAAATCCGATTGCGGATACTCGGCTTCTAACTTTCTCTGGCCCCCAGGAGTGCGGAGGTCGTTGATGATCGTGGTGCGTTGCGAAATATCGGTCGTATTTTCTTCTGCCAGGTACGCGGCGAGGTATGCAGAATGTGGGGAAAGGGGGCGCACTTTTTTCTCCTTATGGGATAAGTAGCAGGCAGCTTCTGCGTAAGATCGTTAGACCGAATCCTACGGGCATAGGCATAGGCATAGGCATAGGCATAGGGCAGGGATGTTTGAATGGTCTGGGGGGCGAGTTGGGTTCCAGGGCGGGACAATCGACGGAGGGTGTAGAGTGCCGGAGTCCTCGGGTGGTGAGCTTTGTAGTCCGATGTACCGGCTGAAAGAAGGAATATTTAACATGAGTGCGTTTCTCGATGTATAGGAAATTCAATAATTCCTAACCAGGGTCATGAGCTGAAAAGGCATCATCGAGACTTTTCCAACGTGGCGTCGATGTCAGGGAAAAATGTTTTTCACCCATCGCCCGCGTCGAAAAAGGGGCCGAAAGCGACTTTTCTCTACCTTTTCCAGATTTCGGACGCACCTCTCCCGCATCAAGCCCGCACATACCTCATCCGCGCGATCGCGTGGGCATGGGTAACCAGCCCCTTCACTGTCAGCCCACTGATCGCCGCCGTGTACACCATCCGCGCGCCGCACAGCACGCAGCTGAACGGATCGACATTTAAAAACGCTTTCGCCATCTGTGCGAAATACAGCTTTGGCGTCGGCCCCGGCTTTGCCATCTTCAGGGCTTCGTATACCTGCGGCAGGTATTTCCCACACACCCGGTTGGCCAGAAAGCCGAAATAGCGGATCATCCGGAAATGCTTTTCCGGGATGTGCTGCACCCGGCGCAGCATGTCGGCCTGGCTCAGCGACTCCTGCTGATAGGTCTGCGTGCGGTGATCCAGGTAGGTGAAGCTCAGCGTCGCGCCCGATGTGTAATGCGCTAGGCGACTGCCCGAGATCGGAGGCTTCTTCAGGTAACGGCCCAGGTAATTCACGGTCTTTCGCCCGTTTTCCGTCTTCTTCGACCGGTAGATGTGCCAGTGCTGGCCACCCGCGGTGAGCACCAGGCGGCGCCAGTCGCTTTCGCAGGTGATGTGGGCCAGCTCTGGTGGTAGCGTGATCTGACCCCACTGCCCCAAAAGATAATTGCGCACATTCCACATCCAACGCTGGCGCATCGCCTTTTCGTGAAATGACAGGTTTTTCCAGACGCCCTGCCCATCCAGGCCACCAGCAGTCGCCGAGAGGTGCACGTGAGGGTGCCAGTTAAGCCGTCGGCCGTAGGTGTGGAGCGCGCCAAACAGCCCGATGCGCAAACCTCGCCGCCTGGCGGCATACAACAGGTTGTCCGCCGCCAGGCGGCACAGCGCATCGAGCAGAGCACGGTTGTGAAAGAACAGCGGCCACAGCGTGTCGGGCAGCGTAAACACCAGGTGGTACCAGGCGCAGTCGGGCAAGCGGTTGTGTTGGACGGCGATCCACTGATCGGTGGCTTTTTTGGTGCGCCAGGCATGGCGCGTTGCGCGCAAGCGCAACCAGTTTGGCTGTGGTGGCCACGCTGGTGACTTGGAGGTGAAAGTCCTCTACACACCCGGCAAGGGGAAGTGTTAGCCGGAGGCAAGGGTGTCGCGGGCGACTGCGAATCTGAAGGAAGCCCGAGGCAAAATGCTGGCCTGACGAACAGGAAGCGGATTAGGCGGTGCAGCGGGGTAAGGTAGCCAAAATTGCCAAAGCCCAATACTTGCACGGAACGCTGTGACGTAGATCCGACAGGCATAAGCAGGAAGGTCGCGCGAATTACCCTGGGAGATCTGTTTAGCCTGCCATGTGCTACCGGCGTCGCGAGATGGCGGGATGGGCGACAGAAGTCAGCAGAGGTCGTAGTAGACGCTCGAAACCGGAGCGATGAAGGGCTGAACCTGCCATGAGTGGATAGTCGGGTGTGATCTCTGTTGGATCGTAAAGCAGAAACTCCGCGTAGCGGGGGGCGAGACCATCAGGAGGTAGGAGCCGGAAGCTCCGAGGGCCGGTCTGGGCGCTTAGATACCGCAGGCGACACATCAACGGAACCAAACTCGCTGACGTTGTTTGTCAGTAGGCAGGAACCGCCGTATACGGAACCGTATGTACGGTGGTGTGAGAGGACGGCGGATGTAAATCCGCCTCCTACTCGATCCGCACGACGGACAGGCTCGGCAGTGGCAGGTGTTGCACCGGTATTTGACGTGCGGGCAGTGCCCATCGCCGCAGGTGCAGTGCTTCACGCCCAGGATCGAGGTGCCGCTGGCCAGCATTTTGCTCACCGATTCCACTTCGATGGCGTAGACCGCTGCCCTCCAGCAACCCTGGCCAGCCGCCGTTGGCCGTGAACAGGTTTTTCAAAGGCGGGGTTTGAAGCCAGCGGACCGGCTGGAACGGGCTATGGAGTGGCGTCGAGCGGTTAGGACAGTGCCCCTCACGTCAGCGGGCCATCCAGACTATTGTGGTCCACGCGCGGCCTGCAGCAGGGCATCGATGCGCGCCCTACTTGCCCCCAGTCCGGCGGCGCGCAGGGCGCTGGCGACTTGGTCACGACCTCTCAACGCCCCGTCGTCGTTGTGCAGGTGCGCGTTGATCTGAGCATCCGTGGCGCTGGACCGGAGCCGTGCCGCCCCGGCGGCCCGCAGCGCCGCCGCGATACGCCTATTATCTGCCCCCAATCCGGCGGCGTGCAGGGCGCTGGCGACGCCGCTGCGAGTTCTCAACGCCCCGTCGGTGTTGTGCAGGTGCGCGGTGATCTGCTCATCCGTGGCGCTTCGCAGACGCCGTGCCGACCCGGCGGCCTGCAGCTGGGCCGCGATGCGCGCGCTACCTGCCCCCAATCCGGCGGCGTGCAGGGCGCTGGCGACGTCCTTGTGAGTTCTCAACCCGTCGTCGTTGTGCAGGTGCGCGGTGATCTGATTATCCGTGGCGCCTCGCCGTTTTGGCGGCTGGCCTTCGGACGCTGCCCCCGACCGAGAGGACAGGGAGGGCACCTGGTAGGGTGCGCTGCTTACCGCATGAGCGGGCCGGTTCCGGCTAGACCCGGGAACACCTGTCGAGGCGCCGGCCGAGCCATCGTGGGAAAAGGCCATGCCCCGTGTACTGACCGAGGCACTCGACGGCAGCAGCGGACCTGAATTCCGAGGATTGTTTTGCCCCATCGTGGCTGGTGCCCGCTGGCCCCGTGAAGATTGCGCGGCTTGATAGCTGGAAATCGATGGTTGTTGTCCGCTTAAGACAGAGGATGCTTGACCATATGTCGAGGCAGGGAGCCTTCGCTTTTTACCCCCGCATGTGGAAGAGCTCGCCCTCGTTGCCTGGCTTGCCGAGGGGGCGGCCATCGCAGGGGTTGATTCAGGATCAGGGACATTGGAATGGAAGCCTGCATCCTCACCTGGCACCGGTTCGTTTGGCAGCTGACGCTTCAGGTTATCAATCTGCCGATCAACTGCGCCGTCCATGTTGGCCAGGGACGCTCTTTGTCCTTCTAGCTGCGCAATTTTCTGAAAGATATCCAGCCTATTTGCCGCAGGGCGTGCGCCCGTGTGGGTCGCTTGTGACGGTGCATTTTGTGGCAAGTTACGAGATTGTTCCATGTCCGGCATAGGGTAAACGTAACTGGGTGAGTAAGGCGATAGGGGGTGCATATAGTTGTTCCTGCGAAGTGCTGGGGGTGTCCAAATACGTAGAGCTAGTCTAAGAACTCACGCACAAGACGCATGTCTACGTCTTGTGAGTGGCTTAGCAAACGTAAAATGATTAAAAATAATTGGACGCAAGTGGGTTATCTAGATTATTGCGGTCCACGCGCGGCCTGCAGCTGGGCATCGATGCGCGCGCTACTTGCCCCCAGTCCGGCGGCGTGCAGGGCGCTGGCGACGTCCTTGTGAGTTCTCAACGACCCGTCGTCGTTGTGCAGGTGCGCGGTGATCTGCTCATCCGTGGGGCCGGGCAGGTGTCGTACCCCCCCGGCGGCCTGCCACAGGGCCGCGATGCGCGTGTTACCTGCTCCCAATCCGGCGGCGTGCAGGGCGCTGGCGACGGCACTTTGAGTTCTCAACGACCCGTCGGTGTTGTGCAGGTGCGCGGTGATCTGCTCATCCGTGGCGCCGCGCAGTTTCCGTGCCCCCCCGGCGGCCTGCAGCCGGGCCGTGATGCGCGATGTATCTGCCCCCAATCCGGCGGCGTGCAGGGCGCTGATGACGTCAGTTTGAGTTCTCAACGACCCGTCGTCGTTGTGCAGGTGCGCGTCGATCTGAGCATCCGTGGCGCCGCGCAGTTTCCGTGCCGACCCGGCGGCCTGCAGCTGGGCCGCGATGCGCGCGCTACCTGCCCCCAATCCGGCGGCGTGCAGGGCGCTGGCGACGCCGCTGCGAGTTCTCAACGCCCCGTCGGTGTTGTGCAGGTGCGCGGTGATCTGCTCATCCGTGGCGCCTCGCCGTTTTGGCGGCTGGCCTTCGGACGCTGCCCCCGACCGAGAGGACAGGGAGGGCACCTGGTAGGGTGCGCTGCTTACCGCATGAGCGGGCCGGTTCCGGCTAGACCCGGGAACACCTGTCGAGGCGCCGGCCGAGCCATCGTGGGAAAAGGCCATGCCCCGTGTACTGACCGAGGCACTCGACGGCAGCAGCGGACCTGAATTCCGAGGATTGTTTTGCCCCATCGTGGCTGGTGCCCGCTGGCCCCGTGAAGATTGCGCGGCTTGATAGCTGGAAATCGATGGTTGTTGTCCGCTTAAGACAGAGGATGGTTGACCATATGTCGAGGCAGGGAGCCTTCGCTTTTTACCCCCGCATGTGGAAGAGCTCGCCCTCGTTGCCTGGCTTGCCGAGGGGGCGGCCATCGCAGGGGTTGATTCAGGATCAGGGACATTGGAATGGAAGCCTGCATCCTCACCTGGCACCGGTTCGTTTGGCAGCTGACGCTTCAGGTTATCAATCTGCCGATCAACTGCGCCGTCCATGTTGGCCAGGGACGCTCTTTGTCCTTCTAGCTGCGCAATTTTCTGAAAGATATCCAGCCTATTTGCCGCAGGGCGTGCGCCCGTGTGGGTCGCTTGTGACGGTGCATTTTGTGGCAAGTTACGAGATTGTTCCATGTCCGGCATAGGGTAAACGTAACTGGGTGAGTAAGGCGATAGGGGGTGCATATAGTTGTTCCTGCGAAGTGCTGGGGGTGTCCAAATACGTAGAGCTAGTCTAAGAACTCACGCACAAGACGCATGTCTACGTCTTGTGAGTGGCTTAGCAAACGTAAAATGATTAAAAATAATTGGACGCAAGTGGGTTATCTAGATTATTGCGGTCCACGCGCGGCCCGCAGCGCCGCCGCGATACGCCTATTATCTGCCCCCAATCCGGCGGCGTGCAGGGCGCTGGCGACGTCGCTCCGAGTTCTCAACGCCCCCTCGTCGTTGTGCAGGTGCGCGTCGATCTGAGCATCCGTGGCGCCGCGCAGTTTCCGTGCCCCCCGGCGGCCTGCAGCCGGGCCGTGATGCGCGATGTATCTGCCCCCAATCCGACGGCGTGCAGGGCGCTGGCGACGCCGCTGCGAGTTCTCAACGACCCGTCGTCTTATCTGAGGGAAGCTCCGAACTGATCGTTGCCCTGTTCGTACCAGTAGGAACCATTGGAATCAAGTCTGTAGCGGCCGCTGGGGGTAAAATAGGGGTTGGTGTTGTACTTGGCGCTCTATAGGGGCGAGAGGCTGTTGATTATGGGAAATATTAGGTTCCATCCGTTACAAGTTCCTTCCATTACATATAAATGCCAAGCCTATAAGGCCCAAGGGGGGGCCGAAGATTGGTTCATGACCGGGTGCTAGAGCTTTGAAAGAGCCAACGCAATGGTGCAGCTCCGCCTTGATCGGCTCATCCGAGGTGTTTTCGAGTTTGTGTCGCGTGACTTCGGAGGTTGCCGAAGCGCACACCGACTGCTCCACCCATAAAAACTTCTGGGAGAAATTGCGGAACTGGCCAGTAGTCATGAATGCCGGTATTACTACTTACCCCTCAGCTGCTGGACAGTGCCCAGAATGGATTCGTACCCGGCAAATGAACTGATTACAACTCTTCGGTCATTGGCGTAATGGAGAGGCAATATTGAACCCCGAGAAATAGCTGACCGCAGGCGTCCCATCGCCTTCATTGCGGTATTGTCCGAATTTGGCATACGCGTTGTCACTTCGGGTATCAAACATGGTCGAGATTCCGGATTTATCAAAAATGTCCTGTCCATTCTTCGTCACGCTGATCGAACCGTCGCCGATGTCGCGCTTGAAATCAATTTGAAAATCCGTCCACTTGCCCACGTCTTTGGAGGCGTCTCCAGGCTGGCCAATGTTGAACACTTTAGAGGGTGCATTGCTGGCGTCACTAGTTTTAAGGTGCAACTGATACTGGCCATCCAAGCACGCGGGCTGGGCTTGGCGTTGTTGTGGTCCAGCACCTGAAAGAAAGTGCCGTCGTTGTCTGCCTCACGCTTCATGCCAAAAGTAAAGCGGTAGGGCTGCCCTTCTTGCAATAGGGTTTCACTCTTGATTTCAGCCCGGGGACTGGTGGAATTTTGAGTGTAATGACCTTTGTTGAAACCCACCTTTATCACCTCGCCACGCTCCGGATCATTAGCCAAGGCAATCACATCCTGTGGCGACTTCTGCACGCTAAGCTGGTGGCCCAGTACAGGTGAAGCAGAGGGAACATTTCCCCTTCCCCCCGTCCTATTTGTGCCCGGACGAACACTTTCCTGCGTCGGGTCTTGAGTAGGCGCGCGCTCGTTACAACTGGCTTGGCGGCGACCCGTTTCGCCAAAGCTATCCGGCTGCGACGTACCTGCGTCGCTCATAATAGCTTGAAGACGCTTGATAAAATCGACGATAAGAGCAATGAACTGGGCCAACGGCTCCGACTGGGCTTTGCCACCCAGACAGCATGTGTGCGCATGCGGATCATTGCTCCTCCCTGAGAAGTCGACGTGCGATGCCCTTGGATTGCGTATAAACGAAACAGGTGAATCGGCGCCCTGAGCCGCACCACCCCAAGGCTGTCGAAGGCGCATATCCGCCTGCGCCGAACACAACGGGGGATGCTGCGAGCGGCTCGAATTTTAATCCTGTGGGATAGCCCTTGCATTCTAAAAAGTGGTGAGACACTAGGAACGAATGCAGTGAGCCCCCGGAGCTCTGCCAATCCCCATGCAGCACACATCAGATTTGGCAGCACGCAGTATCGCCGGACGTGAAGCCTCGGCTGGTCTCGGTCGTATGGCTGGGGCGGTAGGGGGGCGAGTTGGGCTCCAAAGCTGCATCTGGCGAACATTTTCCATACTGATCGTAATCGGTCGGACCTTGCCGGCCCATTTGATGATTACCCAACCGAGGTCGCGGATTTCCTTCTTGCGCGACTGACCGCCGGCCGCCTGGGAGTGGTGAGTACAGTCGGGCGAGAAATGGGCGAAGCCTACAGTTCGACCACGGCAGGCCTTAACGGGATCAACGCCCCACACATCCGTTTGATAGTGCTCAGCATGTGGGTGATTCGCAGCATGCATCGAGATGGCGGTCGGGTTGTGGTTGACACAAATGGTCACCGGCCTGTTCAAACCCATTTCCAACCCGGTCGAAGCGCCACCACCGCCAGCGAATAGGTCGACAATGATCCAATTGTCAGAGTCGTCGAGTGCCAGGCCGTACTGAGTTGAAAAATTGATGGTTGGGAATTTTTTGGGGAAAGAACTCATGCTGTAAACACCGCTGCCAGGCCAGAGGAGGGCGCGACGCCCGTTTCTGATCCAGATCTTCCATGCGTTCCCAAAACTGCAACTTCAATGGCTCTTCTGCGCGTAGTGCCGATTGGACCAAGCACCAGGAGCAAATCAGAAGTTTCGTTTTCTTCGTCGGGTGCGAGAATATCCGCATGATCTTTATGAGGAGTGATCCGTGGGCAGCATCAGGTTTTTTTGGATTTCTCGTTTGGGTTTGGGTCGTGGCGTTTTTGGGCTTTCCCGCGAGTCTATTCAGCTGCGATGGTGATCGAGGATGGAACCCTCATTGGCATGCCGCCGGAGGTTTGCCAATCACTCAATCTTCCAGTGGAGAATGCGCGCTGCAAATTCCGAGGAGCGTTACAAGGCACTCTGCGCCTCACCTGGGAAGTTGTAAGTGAAACGGGGTTGGCTGTGGAGTTGGAACAGGGCAAGTACCCACTCGCTTATGCAAAGTCGCGGGTCGCCGGTGGTAAGCCCACGGAGGTTGCTCTGTTCGTAGGGTTGGGGACTTTGCTGCTCCTCCCGCTTCTCCCGGAGGCGATGCTGTTTCTTCGCAGACGCCGGCCAGAGGGCGTTGGTAACGCGTAAGGTCTCTTTGCCTCGTTTATTGAAATAAATGCGACGTTTTCAAATTACTGCAGCAAAAAAGCCCGCAGCACACAAGGCCCAGTGAACGGCCCTGTGTGCTGCGGGCTTTCTTCCATTTTCCTAAGTGGCATTCAAACTAACCAACCTTGTCCTCCCCATAGACCGGAGGAGAGGGCGACTACCACTGCAGCGACAACCACTATCTGATGCAGCGACAGCTTGTCGCGAAAGTACATCCGCCGAATTTTCCCCATCATTTCCATGCTGATCACCCTGTGTTCTCCTACCCGGAAATTGAGCAGAAGCAGTTGAACACCTGGGTCAGTTTTCAGTCGGCAGAACAGCCTTTACTGGGTCAGTTTTCGGTCAGCGGCAACAGCCATACCCTCGATGACCAGCGCCACAAGGGTGGCGTAGCGCCGCTGTGGCTCGAACTTGGACAAGTCAGCAGGAGTCATCTGGCCACCTTCACGGGCGATCTTTAGCAAGCGATTTTGATGAACCAGCCGCTCGACCCCTGCGGGCAGATCAAAGGCCTGCCATGCTTTGAGGCGCTCGATATGTTCAAGCATGTGCCGCGAGTTTGGTTTAATCGGCGACTGGCGCAGCCAGGCCAACCAGGTGGCCTGACCTTTATCTCGGCGCTTGAGCAGGCCGTCGAGGCAACCGAGGTGTGTATTCGAAAGAGGCTCGGACAAGGTTTCGTAAATGCGCCGGTTGGCACCGGTGATTGCCTCAGCACAAATGCGCTCGATGACGCTTAGTGATGGAAGCAGTATGTTCTTTTGTCGTAACCCTTCGACCAATTCCGTCGCTAACACGAAGCCTTTATCGGACTGCCATGCCAATTCATCCAGGCTATGAACACAGGGACGATAGTGCCGTGTTGTGAATGGCTGAAATTCAAAAAGCGCTTGTAATTCCAATAGGTGCTCGCGACGCGTCTCGGCGCGTTGCCCATAGTCCGCCCATGCTTCAGGTGGCACCTTCAACTGCGTGGCCACCAGGTGCAGCAATGGCGCGAATGGTTCTTCATCCACCGCAAGTGTTACGCCGGGATAGCGCATCTAACAGAGTTGTACAGCGAAGCCCAGCCGATTCGCAGACCCGCGCCGTTGACCAATGAGGGTCAGATCGGCGTCGCTGAAAGAGTAGTGAAGAATCAGGTCATCTTTGGAGTCTGGCAACGCCAGTAAGCTTTCCCCCTCGGCGAGGGCAAGAATCGAACGACGTGGCATACAGTCTCCTTTCTCATAAGTTTGTGGGCACGGTAAAGTGATCGACCTAAGACGTCTATTAATTCGGTTATCGACATTTCATAGACGGACGATCTATAAATCGATTTATGAGACATTTTTACCATGCGACTTTTTGGTTATGCCCGCGTATCCACCAGTCAACAGTCCCTTGATGTACAGATAAAAGCGCTCAAGGCTGAAAACGTCAGAGCAACCCGAATTTTTACCGACAAGGTATCTGGCAGTCACACGAACCGCGAAGGCCTAAAAATGCTTCGGCTCAAGGTCGAAGAAGGCGATGTGGTCCTGGTAAAAAAGCTCGACCGGCTCGGTCGCGATACCGCGGACATGATCCAGCTCATTAAGGAGTTCGACGACATGGGCGTGGCCATCCGCTTTTTGGATGACGGCATCAGCACAGAGGGAACCATGGGCAAAATGGTGGTGACCATCCTGTCAGCTGTGGCTCAGGCCGAACGCCTGCGGATACTGGAACGCACCAACGAAGGCCGTTTGGAAGCAAAGGCCAAGGGCGTGAAGTTTGGCCGTAAGCCTACGGTGGACAAGATTAAAGTTCTCGCGCTGCGAGATCAGGGGATAGGTGCGATGGAGATTGCCAGGCAGCTGAAGATTGGTCGCTCGACGGTCTACAAAGCGCTGGCATCGTGAATTGATGACCGGCTTCATGCTTAACGTACATTAAATTCCGTTTTCTGAGGCGACCCCCCATAGCGTTTACGGTAGCGTTTTCGACGGTGTCGAAGATACGTATACAGCTCGCCGCCGCCCCGTTTGTCGGTAGCAATAAACCGATAAATCCACTCATGACTGACCGTCTGATCCGGCCTCTCTTGCTTCAACCGATGAGCAATCTGTTCCGGGCTCATCCCATGCTTGAGCCATATTGCCAAGTGATGGCTCAGCCAGATGAGCGACTTGCAAAACTTGCGCGCTCCGGCTCGCCGGGCATCACTTTCATGGGTCGCACAAACCGCCAGGTAACTCTTTTCAGGGCTGTTACGGCGAACCTCACGGCTGATCGTCGAAGGATGCACACCCACCTGTTTAGCAATACTGGCTTGGCTCTCTTTGGCCCTCAGGCCTGCCTCAATCTGGTAACGTTGGCCCTGAGTCAGCTGCCGGTAAGGCGTGGTCATCTGCGCTTGAATCCTTTGGTGTGAGAGCTTGGATTCTACCGGTGGCGGGCTCTCTGCCTCTCGTTTCAAGCGTTTCAAGCGTTTCACTTATTCTATGAATTCAGGGATTAATAACAGGCTCCACTGCAAGAAATCTTTTGCCTGTCATATTTCTCTTTGTTTTGTGAAGGGCTGCGGCAAAATCTGAGTGCAACACCTGACCTTTCCGGTACGGTGCAGACCCTATGTCTTATTCCGAACTCAGCGTTGAAGAGCGCGCCACCATTCAAATCGGTCATGCCCAAGGCTTCAGCCTGCGTAGGATTGCCTGCTTGATCACCCGATCCCCTTCGACCATCAGCCGGGAGCTGCGCCGCAATCGAGATGCCTGCGGCGGCTACTCGGCCCGTGTGGCCCAGCGGCAGATGCAGGCCCGCCGCCAGGTTTGTCGACCGATGCGAAAGCTGTTGCCGGGTAGCGAGCGCTTCAAGTTGGTGGCTCATATGCTGCGTGAGCGTTTGTCTCCCGAGCAGATTGCCGGCAAGCTGCGCAGCATGAACATTCCCAGCCTCAGAGATGCCTACGTCTGTCGCGAGACGATCTATAACGATCTATGCCTTGCCGGTCGGCGAGCTGCGTAAGGAGCTGATCATCTGTCTGCGCCAAAGCAAGACAACACGCAGGCCGCGCTCTGGTGGCGTGGATCGGCGCGGCCAGATTCCCGAGATGGTCAGCATCCATGTGCGTCCGCCGGAGATTGACGACCGTCTGATGCCGGGGCATTGGGAAGGCGACCTGATCAAGGGTAAGGCCAACGCCTCGTCCGTAGGCACGTTGGTGGAGCGCACCAGTGGCTACCTGATGCTGGTGAAGATGAATGATGCGACGGCAACCTCGGCGATGGAGGGCTTCAGTGCAGCGCTCAATGGCATGCCACTGGCAATGCGCAAGAGCATGACCTACGACCAGGGCCGGGAGATGGCGCGACACGCCGAGATCACCCAGAAAACCGGCATCGCGATTTACTTCTGCGACCCGCACAGCCCCTGGCAGCGCGGCAGTAACGAAAACATCAATGGCCTGATCCGCCAGTACCTGCCCAAGGGCACGGACTTGTCGGGACACAGCCAGGAAGAACTGGATGCCATTGCCTTGCAACTGAATATGCGCCCCCGTAAACGCTTCGATTTCAAATGTCCGATCGAAATGATGAGTGAGGTGATGCAAAAGGCCATGGCTATGCGGCACGATGCGCCCACTTCAATCCAATAACCGTGTTGCACTCAGCTCCTGCAACCGCCACGCTATTAGCCATGGCGCCTCATTCCCGTACTCTCTCCCAAATAACGTTAAAATGTAGTGGTCTAATGAAACCGGACACCCATTTAGGCGAGAATGCTCGCCAGATCGAGGTGTCAAATGACCAAACAACGCCGTTCCTTTTCTGCTGAATTCAAACGCGAGGCTGCCGACCTCGTGCTCAAGCAAAACTACAGCTACATCGAAGCCAGCCGTTCACTCGGCGTCGGCGAATCGGCGCTACGCCGTTGGGTTGAGCAGGTTCAAAAGGAACGCCAAGGCGTCACCCCGCAAAGCAAAGCACTGACCCCGGAGCAGCAGAAAATCCAGGAGCTGGAAGCTCGGATTGCCCGCCTTGAACGGGAAAAATCGATATTAAAAAAGGCTACCGCGCTCTTGATGTCGGAAGATCACGAGCGTACGCGCTGATCAATCAGCTTAGCGTCCATGAGCCGATTGATTGGCTGTGCAAAGTATTTGAAGTCACCCGCTCGTGTTACTACGCCCAGCGTCTCAAGCGCCGAACTCCCGATGTCGAGCGGCTTCGGCTGCGTAGTCGGGTCAATGAGTTGTTCACAGAAAGCCGTAGTGCTGCGGGCAGCCGCAGCATCTTGTCGCTGATGCAGGAAGACGGTGAACAACTGGGGCGGTTCAAAGTACGCAGTTTGATGCGTGAGCTTGACCTCGTGAGCAAGCAGCCAGGATCTCATGCCTATAAACGAGCGACGGTTGAACGACTGGATATCCCGAATACGTTAAATAGGGAGTTCAATGTCCCAGCACCCAATCAGGTCTGGTGCGGCGACATTACTTACATCTGGGCTCAGGGAAAATGGCATTACCTGGCTGTGGTGCTGGATCTTTGCGCGCGCCGGGTGGTGGGCTGGGCGTTGTCGGAAAAGCCGGACGCCGAGCTGGTTATCAAGGCATTGGATATGGCTTACGAACAACGAGGAAAGCCACAGGGCCTGTTGTTTCACTCGGATCAAGGGTCGCAGTATGCAAGTCGTTTATTTCGCCAAAGATTATGGCGATACCGCATGCGTCAGAGCATGAGTCGACGTGGAAACTGTTGGGATAACGCGCCAATGGAGCGTGTGTTCCGCAGCTTGAAAACTGAATGGATACCGACCGTGGGCTACCGAACGACCCAAGAGGCCCAGCGCGACATCAGTCATTTTTTGATGCATCGGTACAACTGGATTCGGCCCCATCAATTCAATGATGGGCTCGCGCCAGCTCAGGCCGAGAAAAAACTTAACGTCGTGTCCGGGATTAGTTGACCACTACAAAAACACATGCCTTCAGCCTTTAACCTGTAGATCGTAGGCAATCCGTCCTGCGGGCAAGAAGAAGAACGCAATCAGCGCGCCATTCTTGACTTCTGGATAATGATGGCTACCGGGAGATGGCGCAGTCCAACCTGCACCTTGCCATCCGTTGGGCCCAGCAAGTACAGCGTGCTCATCAAGGGGAATGACCATATTCAATTCACCATATGGATGACGGTGATAGTCACCCCGGAATGTACGCTCCAAGTTGTCCAACTCGTGTCCCTTACTGTCCATGAACACGGTAGTGATGCTGAAATAAAAAGTCTCAGCGCAAGGTTCACACAGCCGGCTGCGACGATAGTGCGGCCCACTGATTTCAGTGTTTGCCGCCCAGCCTTGCGCAACACCTTCAATGACTAGCTCCGCTATTACCTGGTAAGTTTCTGTTTCAGGACCGTAGACTTCGTTCAACCATTGTTCAATATCTGTGCTAGCCGTCTTATCTTTTATCTTAGAAAGAAATTCGATGCACAAGTTTATCAGCTCTTCTCGCTTACTCATTAACCGTCACTCTTTTTCTCATTTTTTAAACCTTCGCACATACTCCTCCCAAAAAGAAGGGAACTTCCTGCACGGTGAAAATGCAAAATATGCATGAGCTTACGACTTTTAAGCTTGCCAGCGAGACATTTCTAGACTCCAATCTCCAGCTGGTCAGCTCTGCAGCCTCCGAGATATTTCCTATGATCGCCTTTGACAAGCTGGACCTAAACTTGATTAGGGTTTTCGATGCTGTCATGGAGGAGCGCAGCGTCCTTCGCGCTAGCCAACGATTACATTTAAGCCAGTCCGCCGTCAGCCATGCCCTGTCTCGATTGCGCGATAGCCTGAACGAAGAAATTTTCGTCCGTACAGGTAAAGGGATGACGCCAACGAGCTATGCGTTCGAAATCAGCGTTCCGCTTCGTGCCGCCTTACACAGTATAAGTCTCGCCTTAAGCCCGGCCGATTCGGCCTTCAAACCGAAAAGTGTCAAGCGTTCCTTTGTGATAGCGGCGAACGACTACGTGTCGGCAACACTGCTACCGCGACTCAATCGTCGATTAGCAACATTGGCACCAGGTATCAACTTGATGATTACACCCTCGACGCGACTAGACTTGGCGGAACAGATTGACCTTGGCCGAATAGACGTTGCGATCGGCACATTTCGCAGTATCCCAGATCGGCTGCGGTCGCTACTGCTGCTTTTGCAGGACGAAGTGCTTGTTTGCAGTGGTGTTCACCCAACTGGTGACAACGAGGTGCGACTTCAAGACATGGCCGAGTTTCCTTTGGCCGTGGTCTCGCTGGGTGCGGAAGGCGCCCATAGCGCCTACATTCTTGAGCGTGGATTGGCGCGTCAGGCAGAGATGTATGATCGCGAGGCGCTAGAGCGTGCACTCGCGGGGGCGGGATTATCAGTGCGCAGGCAAATTGTGCTGCCGCATTTCCTCGCATTGCCGATGCTACTGGAGGACAGTGAGTTGCTTGCGATCATTCCGCAGCCTTTGGCCAAGACATTTGCCCGAAGTCTGGGCTTTAAAATCAAATCGCTGCCTTACCCTGTTACCCGTCAGCGACTTGACATGATCTGGCACATGAATAATGACAACGATACTGCCCAACGCTGGCTACAAGAGCAAATCAGTGCGGCCGCGCTGGACACTAGTCAATCTCAGGATTGAGCAAGGCTGCTGTCGACAAGTTATAGCTCGACGCTTCAGGTTTTTTTCAACACCTCAGAGAACTTGACCAACGCCGCGCCGACGGCCTTCACTTCCTGATCCACTTCAGCATTGATCAGTCTACTGTCTTCGGCAAATGCCAAGTGAGCGGCCCCCAGACTGAAGGTTTGAGGAATAACCACCGACCCAAGCTTTTCCAGGACGCCACGGATAGCGAGGGTTGACCGCAAACCGCCCATAGGTCCCGGTGAAGCGGAAATCACCGCCGAGGCCTTGTTTGCAAAAAAAGCCAAACCCGAAACCTTTGCTGGCGTAGGTCTACTAAGCCAATCTATAGCGTTTTTCAACAATGCCGTGTAGCCGCCGTTGTAGTCCGGTGACGCCAAAAGTAGTGAATCGTGCTCACTCAACAGCTGTTGTAACTCCAGAGCGTAAGGCGGAACACCCTGCACTCGCTCCAAATCGCTGTTGAAAAATGGCAAAGGAAATTGCCCAGTGACACCACTGTGACTTCAGCGCCCGCCGCCCGAGCACCTTCCACGGCGACGTTCAAAAGTTTTTGATTCAGCGACCCTTCGCGGGTACTACCCGATAGTGCAAGAACTTTGACTGCCATGCTGATCTGCGCCTCATATTGCCGTGTGTGAAATATCATTCACTTGGCGGCGGCAAAAACTGAGTGCAACACCTGACCTTTCCGGTACGGTGTAGCCCCTATGTCTTATTCCGAACTCAGCGTTGAAGAGCGCGCCACCATTCAAATCGGTCATGCCCAAGGCTTCAGCCTGCGTAGGATTGCCTGCTTGATCACCCGATCCCTTTCGACCATCAGCCGGGAGCTGCGCCGCAATCGAGATGCCTGCGGCGGCTACTCGGCCCGTGTGGCCCAGCGGCAGATGCAGGCCCGCCGCCAGGTTTCGGACCGATGCGAAAGCTGTTGCCGGGTAGCGAGCGCTTCAAGTTGGTGGCTCATATGCTGCGTGAGCGTTTGTCTCCCGAGCAGATTGCCGGCAAGCTGCGCAGCATGAACATTCCCAGCCTCAGAGATGCCTACGTCTGTCGCGAGACGATCTATAACGATCTATGCCTTGCCGGTCGGCGAGCTGCGTAAGGAGCTGATCATCTGTCTGCGCCAAAGCAAGACAACACGCAGGCCGCGCTCTGGTGGCGTGGATCGGCGCGGCCAGATTCCCGAGATGGTCAGCATCCATGTGCGTCCGCCGGAGATTGACGACCGTCTGATGCCGGGGCATTGGGAAGGCGACCTGATCAAGGGTAAGGCCAACGCCTCGTCCGTAGGCACGTTGGTGGAGCGCACCAGTGGCTACCTGATGCTGGTGAAGATGAATGATGCGACGGCAACCTCGGCGATGGAGGGCTTCAGTGCAGCGCTCAATGGCATGCCACTGGCACCCAGAAAACCGGCATCGCGATTTACTTCTGCGACCCGCACAGCCCCTGGCAGCGCGACAGTAACGAAAACATCAATGGCCTGATCCGCCAGTACCTGCCCAAGGGCACGGACTTGTCGGGACACAGCCAGGAAGAACTGGATGCCATTGCCTTGCAACTGAATATGCGCCCCCGTAAACGCTTCGATTTCAAATGTCCGATCGAAATGATGAGTGAGGTGATGCAAAAGGCCATGGCTATGCGGCACGATGCGCCCACTTCAATCCAATAACCGTGTTGCACTCAGCTCCTGCAACCGCCCCTATCCCCCAAATTCCAGCTCCGCGTTCGCGCCTCTTCAAAGTTGGCCAAGGTTACGGTCGGCCGTCCGGTGCTTGGGGTAGAAGATTGGCCTGTTTCCACTCCAGTTCTAGCAGTGGAAGCACCAGGATCAAGGATGGTGGTTCGCCGCCTGCCCCCGGGCGCGACGACCGTCACGTTGACTGATGGTGGCAGACCTTGTGCGGCGGCTGAGTTCGGCGTGTTCTTTAGGACTCAGGACAATATCTTGGGCGCCCATCGGTTCGCCTCTGATGGTGTGATGACCGAGAAAGCATAGCTAATATTGCGGAGAATTTACTTCGAGACAGGACACTAGTTGGCTAAAGCCGCCTGGTGGTTTGTCGACCTTCTCCTCGGACGGATGTACTTGTTCGTTTGTCAAAGGCAAAAGTGGTTGGAGGTATCGAATATCAGAAAACTTCACCTACGGATTCTCCGCGAGCACGAACAAGACATGCTGACAGCCATCCCTGGACAACTCGGACAGGGCTCGAGATGTCCAGGAAGCACGATACTTATTGGTGGGCCCAGCGCCGCAGCAGTTCCTTACGGCCTCGCTTGATACGGATCATTTCATGCGGTGTCTGTGGGGGTTAGAAACTGATCCTGCTGAATTGGGAACCATTATGCGATGGATGCCCACCTATCGACATCATCCGACTCGATACTGGCGCTCGCACATGCACATTTCCAACGCTGCATCAAACGGGACGGTATTACCGGGCATGCCCTTGGAGCCTATGGTACCTGTGGTCCAGGGCACACCGGGTAATGTGCATCCAAATGCGGTTCACTTCGGTCAGTCGTCCGCTAAACAGGCTTTGGTCAACGAGCCGATAAAGACGTCCTTTGACGTTCTGGTAAAGCGGTTGCTAGGTATCGAAAGCTCTGCTCCCCAGCACCGTGTCGCCAGTCCATCAGCAACGGAGCCCGCATTGCGCACTATGCTCAATCCTCCTGCTATTGCCTTGGGCAACGCTGCCCCTGCCTCGACGCCGGTAAAAAGTACGGCGAATGACTTTCTTGATAGCTCGAAGTACTCCTCGCCCGATGAGCTCCAGAGGTGGAGTCCCTTGGTTGCTGGATTGCTGCCCGAGCAGCGCGAGCAGGCTGCAAAAGAGCTCAATCGCCCTATAGCTGCGGCTCGCATGGCAGCTGACAAAGGTCCAGACGCGCAAAAAGCCATGCAATTCATCAATGAGAATCCTGCTCTCAAGACCGCCATCGACACGGCGAAGCGTGGAGGGAAGGCCGACGGCAAAATTTCCGACGGAGACCTAAAATCCTTCGCCAAAAAAATGCAAAGCGCTGCTGATGACGCAGACAAAACCCTGGCTCAGTTTCAAAAAGATAATCCCGACGCTGATCCACAGTCATTGCAAATGGTCCGCTCGGCTTCATTGCTTCAGGCCAATAGTCCGCTGACCACTGCGGCCGGTCCGAAGGAAGTATCGGGCAACAGCAAGGTAGACAAATACACTAACGTCGAAGGATTGAAAGCCATGGAGGGAAATCCTGGACTTTCCGTTGTACTCAAACAGGCTTCCAAAACCTTTTTACAACCCGGTTTTTTGGACCTTATCGATAAAGGCGGGGACGAGGGCAAGGCACTGGCTACCAGTCCGAAGGACAATCAATTCGATGCATCGAACATCAGCAGGTGGATCAAGACCCAGGCGCCGACCAATGAGGGCGAGTTCGCAGGCATGCTAAGCGATGCGGCAACTTTGAATGCTGTTGCAGGCGTTGACATCAGCGCCCTTGATGCAAATATTTTCAAGCGACCTCAGGACTACAGCGGGCAGCAGAAAGCTGCTGTCATGGTCAAGCTGCAACAGACCGAGCAAAGCGTCATTGCCGGTCAGGGTCTGCGCAAAACCGGTAAAACCGAAGAAGCCCTGGCGGAAAAGATTGGTCAGTTGCAAGCCGATCCAGACGTGCGGGCATACATGAATAACGCTGTTCCAAGCCAGGAACGTGCACTGATCGCCAGCGATCCAGCCCTCGGCAGGGCGGTCAAGGATCAAATGGTCAATTTGCGCAGCGGTCAGGCACTGCGCAGTGAAATGAATACAGCCGACAAAGCCGCCAAAGCTGACCAGGCAAGACCCGACTACAGCAGGGCCATCAACGGGCAAGCTGCGCAGCTGCAGATGCAACGAGACCTTCTGGGGCCCGATGCCTCCTTGCCTACGGCTCAGCAAATCATCAGCCATCGACCGGATATTCAAGGCTCGCTCAAAAATTCGTATGAAGCGAATTTCAGCAGAGGCCAGGCCCTTAAGCATTCGTTGGCACACAAGGATGCCGATCCTGCACGGTCACTCCAGCAGGTCGACGCACAGAGAGCAATCTATGACTCGGTGTTACCCGGAGATTTTACTCAGGCGCAGCAGGCACGGTACGTCGACTCGACGTTTACTCAACTGCGGGGGGCGGACAAAGGTCGTGAGTGGTTGGGGCAGTTGATCAACGGCACACAAGCGCCTGTCACCAATAACTCGCCCCCTGATGCTAGAAACAGAGCCGAAAAGCTCAAGGACGGTTACGACGCGACCAAGGCCGGTCTTTCCACGGCTAAACAGGGTATCGACGCAGCACGCAGTATCGCCGGACGTGAAGCCTCGGCTGGTCTCGGTCGTATGGCTGGGGCGGTAGGGGGGCGAGTTGTCGGAATGGTGGCCGGTCATGCAGCAGGACTCGCCGCAGCTTCGGCCATTGGTGTGGCGGCGGGTCCAGTGGGCTGGGTGATAGAAGCGGTCATCGGCTTGGGCCTAGGCATCGCGGCGATCGTCGAGGCAGTCAAAAAACACGATATGCAAAAGAAATTCGACCGCAACGTCGATCCTACTTTGGATCAGTTTGGCATCCCCAAAGCACACTGATGTACGACGTTCGGTCTTTATCATTCATACAGGAGCAATACTATGAGCTCATCCCTTAGCCCCGTTAAGGTGCCTGATGTCGTTAGAGATTACCATCTGAAAGAAGCGTTTGGCCCTGACCCGACGCCCGATGCGGTTAGAAATTACCATCTGAAACAAGCGGGCGGCCTCAATGCGCTGCCCGCTGCCGTTGGAAATCACCAGCAGAATCGTTCGATTTGCCATTATCACACTGCCGCTTGCGGTGGAGAGAAGTCGGTCAGCTTCAGCCAGGCGCTCGATACCCGTGAGGGGGGCAGATTGAATCGTCCGACTTGTCCTCATCCCCCTGCCGATGGTGGCGAAACGCAGCATGGTTCGCCGAAACCTGATGCTTTGAACCAGTTGGTAGAACTCATCCGGCGCGCTATTGGTCAATGGTTGGAAGGTTTACTGAACCCCGGAGCGCAAAACGCGACGAACCCACCCCAATCATCTCCCTCGGCCACAAACTCACTGGCACCACCACCAGGTTCTTTGAAAGTCCTGGGAGCGCGAGGCGAGGGCTCTAATTCCGGTCAGTCACGTCAAGCGAACGCAGTAGGAGCCTCCGCCGGTGAGGTGCATGCAAGCGACAGCGGTCAGCTGCATTTGCCTGAACAATTGAAACCCTACCGAGACGACATCCTTCACGCGGCCAGTGTGACCGGTATGCCGCCAAGCATCATTGCGGGCCAGATCTGGGCCGAGTCTCGGGGTAATCTTGCCAGTGCAAGCACCAACGTCAACGGCAAAACCGACTCAGGTCTCATGCAGGTCAATGCTGCTACCTTCGCGGGTCTGAAAAAAGCCAATCCGGAATTGTTGGGCGGTGCAGACCTTGCCAAGCCTCGTGACAACATCCTGGCTGGTGCGATTTATTTGCGTGATGGAAACAGGGCCTTTGACGGCAACATGGGGGCGGCACTCCGAGCCTATAACTCGGGCCCGGACAAGGTCAATGTGCACAATCTTGCCGATACCGGCGGCGTCGGGGGGGCGAGTTATCCGGCAGATGTGTTGAAGTTCGCTCAAATGATCTCCAGCGGCCAAGGCCAATTGCCAGCCTGAGCATCAAACTGTGACCCAGGCCAGGTGTTTGATTCACGACAGGAAACGATATGAACTCGATTGATCCAGTGCGCATGCATGCCGATAATCTTCCCCTCCATCCCCCGTTGTGTTCGGCGCAGGCGGATATGCGCCTTCGACAGCCTTGGGGTGGTGCGGCTCAGGGCGCCGATTCACCTGTTTCGTTTATACGCAATCCAAGGGCATCGCACGTCGACTTCTCAGGGCGGAGCAATGATCCGCATGCGCACACATGCTGTCCGGGTGGCAAAGCCCAGTCGGAGCCGTTGGCCCAGTTCATTGCTCTTATCGTCGATTTTATCAAGCGTCTTCAAGCTATTATGAGCGACGCAGGTACGTCGCAGACGGATAGCTTTGGCGAAACGGGTCGCCGCCAGGCCAGTTGTAACGAGCGCGCGCCTACTCAAGACCCGACGCAGGAAAGTGTTCGTCCGGGCACAAATAGGACGGGGGGAGGGGGAAATGTTCCCTCTGCTTCACCTGTACTGGGCCACCAGCTTAGTGTGCAGAAGTCGCCACAGGATGTGATTGCCATGGCTAACGATCCGGAGCGTGGCGAGGTGATAAAGGTGGGTTTCAACAAAGGTCATTACACTCAAAATTCCACCAGTCCCCGGGCTGAAATCAAGAGTGAAACCCTATTGCAAGAAGGGCAGCCCTACCGCTTTACTTTTGGCATGAAGCGTGAGGCAGACAACGACGGCACTTTCTTTCAGGTGCTGGACCACAACAACGCCAAGCCCAGCCCGCGTGCTTGGATGGCCACCAAGGATGGCCAGTATCAGTTGCACCTTAAAACCAGCGACGCCAGCAATGCACCCTCTAAAGTGTTCAACATTGGTCAGCCTGGAGACGCCTCCAAAGACGTGGGCAAGTGGACGGATTTTCAAATTGATTTCAAGCGCGACATCGACGACGGTTCGATCAGTGTGACGAAGAATGGACAGGACATTTTTGATAAATCCGGAATCTCGACCATGTTTGATACCCGAAGTGACAACGCGTATGCCAAATTCGGACAATACCGCAATGAAGGCGATCGGACGCCTGCCGTCAGCTATTTCTCGGGGTTCAATATTGCCTCTCCATTACGCCAATGACCGAAGAGTTGTAATCAGTTCATTTGCCGGGTACGAATCCATTCTGGGCACTGTCCAGCAGCTGAGGGGTAAGTAGTAATACCGGCATTCATATGACTACTGGCCAGTTCCGCAATTTCTCCCAGAAGTTTTTATGGGTGGAGCAGTCGGTGTGCGCTTCGGCAACCTCCGAAGTCACGCGACACAAACTCGAAAACACTTCGGATGAGCCGATCAAGGCGGAGCTGCACCATTGCGTTGGCTCTTTCAAAGCTCTAGCACTCGGCCATGAACCAATCCTCGGCCCCCCCCCCCCTGGGCGTTATAGGCTTGGCATTTATATGTAATGGAAGGAACTTGCAACGGATGGAACTTAATATTTCCCATAATCAACAGCCTCTCGCCCCTATAGCGCCAAGCACAACACCAACCCCTATTTTACCCCCAGCGGCCGCAACAGACTTGATTCCAATAGTTCCTACTGGCACGAACAGGGCAACGATCAGTTCGGAGCTTCCCTCAGATAAGACGACGTTTGCCCACCCGGCGCTTGGTTCATTGAGCAGATCAACAAAAATCGGTATCGCCGACCTTCCTGTAGAGTTGGTTCAGCAAATTAACCGGCGGGTAAGCGCCGCGTTGCTTGGCCAGGGCAATGCCCTCGCGCTGCCGCTCGCGAATGAGGACTTGCTCGAACTCGGCGAAGGCCCCCATGACCGACAACATCAGGTTGGCTATAGGCGAGTCGTCACCGGTGAACACAAGGCCTTCCTTCATGAAGTCAATATCGGCTCCGCGAGCTGGGAGAAATACAAGGAGCGTGATGTAACTCGCCGCGAGCATGCCCAGGGTTGGCGGTCGGTAACGCAGCTAAAATTTTATTACACAAACTGTAGATGGAACTTACACTTTCCAAATACCACAAATAATTATTTCACTCGCACGAGTCAATCCAATGAAGATTAATACATCCTCGTCTGTAGCCCTGATGGCCGTTGTTCAAGAGTCCCAAGCAAAGAAATTACCGGATAGTGATCGCCCTGCAAGCCCTGTAAGTAATGTAGATAAATTTGAAAATGCAGTATTCAAGCCAGGGAAAAGCGTTCCCGAGAATTTTGAGGTGGTCAGTCACCTCTCAAAGTACGACCATGTCCAGAAAGTCGTGCGTCAGCGTAGCCCCGAGAATCATTCAGTATTCCAAGTCACGGATCCTGACACAGGTGTGTCTTGGCCTTTTGAAGAAGACTTTTTGGCGGAAAATGATTTCTCCACGGGCAAACCTCAATTTGTTGCAGGGCGTGAGGTATGGATGAGGGCAGCAGATACGGGGTTACAAGGAGGGGCTGAAATCTCAAACGCTCAAGATCTTCAATCTTATATCTGCGAAAATGATCAGATAACGACAATGATAGATTCGCCTCGCGGAAAATGTCATGACTGCGCTGTAATAGTCCAAAATTTGCTCGACGAGAAAAATATTAAGCACTTCACCAGAGCCATGTATATCTGGAAAAGCCAGAGTGATAATTGCCCTGCAACTCATTATGTGGTAGTTGCTAAGTTAGATAAGAACGTAGCCATTGATCCTACGGGATCTCAATTTGCAGGTGTAGACGCCGCTATCGAGAACTTGGATACATGGGCCGAGGATTTTAGGTCCGCATTCGGACAATCTACCATCATAAAGTTCAATGATTATGCTACATTGGCCGACAGCCGCGGAGCTGTTAACGTGTATTTCGAGGGGAAGCCAAATTCTTTTTCTGGTAAAACTATGCAAAATTAAATATTTCTTTCGTTCACCTAATTCAGAGTTCTGACTTCACCGCGTTGACAAAAATCATATCTTAGCTTTGAGCAGCAACGTTACAGGGCCAGCAGCCTCGAACCTCTGATCTCCACTCGGTTATGGAACAAGCAAAACCTCAGCGTACGATTTTTTCCGAATTCTGCTGGCTCCCCCAATTAAGACTGTAGATAATGGCAATCTCGAGGACATGCGGTGGATCTACCACCGCAAGTACCTCGCGGGGCAGGGCTGCGTAGAAATAGGCTGGCGGCGGCAAAATCTGAGTGCAACACCTGACCTTTCCGGTACGGTGCAGCCCCTATGTCTTATTCCGAACTCAGCGTTGAAGAGCGCGCCACCATTCAAATCGGTCATGCCCAAGGCTTCAGCCTGCGTAGGATTGCCTGCTTGATCACCCGATCCCCTTCGACCATCAGCCGGGAGCTGCGCCGCAATCGAGATGCCTGCGGCGGCTACTCGGCCCGTGTGGCCCAGCAGCAGATGCAGGCCCGCCGCCAGGTTTGTCGACCGATGCGAAAGCTGTTGCCGGGTAGCGAGCGCTTCAAGTTGGTGGCTCATATGCTGCGTGAGCGTTTGTCTCCCGAGCAGATTGCCGGCAAGCTGCGCAGCATGAACATTCCCAGCCTCAGAGATGCCTACGTCTGTCGCGAGACGATCTATAACGATCTATGCCTTGCCGGTCGGCGAGCTGCGTAAGGAGCTGATCATCTGTCTGCGCCAAAGCAAGACAACACGCAGGCCGCGCTCTGGTGGCGTGGATCGGCGCGGCCAGATTCCCGAGATGGTCAGCATCCATGTGCGTCCGCCGGAGATTGAAGACCGTCTGATGCCGGGGCATTGGGACGGCGACCTGATCAAGGGTAAGGCCAACGCCTCGTCCGTAGGCACGTTGGTGGAGCGCACCAGTGGCTACCTGATGCTGGTAAGATGAATGATGCGACGGCAACCTCGGCGATGGAGGGCTTCAGTGCAGCGCTCAATGGCATGCCGCTGGCAATGCGCAAGAGCATGACCTACGACCAGGGCCGGGAGATGGCGCGACACGCCGAGATCACCCAGAAAACCGGCATCGCGATTTACTTCTGCGACCCGCACAGCCCCTGGCAGCGCGGCAGTAACGAAAACATCAATGGCCTGATCCGCCAGTACCTGCCCAAGGGCACGGACTTGTCGGGACACAGCCAGGAAGAACTGGATGCCATTGCCTTGCAACTGAATATGCGCCCCCGTAAACGCTTCGATTTCAAATGTCCGATCGAAATGATGCCTGAATTCAACACATAAGTGCAACGCTCACCCCTGCATACACTTCGTACGGTGTCTTCCAGCCCAAGCGTTTGCGCGGGCGTAAATTGATCTGCGCGACCACCCGGTTTACGGCGGCAACGGTCAGCTTGCTGAAGTCGCTACCCTTGGGAAAATACTGGCGGAGCAAACCGTTGGTATTTTCATTCGTGCCGCGCTGGCAGGATGAATACGGATCGGCAAAATACACCTGGCAACGGCTCTTGCGCGCGATGTGCTCATGACCGGCAAACTCCTTGCCGTTGTCCAACGTCAGTGTGTGCACCACATGCCCTTTGAACTGTAAGTTGATCGCCCGGGAGACTTGACGGCGAGTTCGGCGCTTGACCGGGTAAGCGCTAAGATAACCGCTTTTACGCTCAACCAGGGTGACCAGATTACCGCCCACACCATGCACCGTGTCTCCTTCCCAATCCCCCAGCCGCTCTCGGGTTTCGACCTTCTCAGGGCGCTCGGTGATAGACACCCAATTTCGCAACAGCCCCCGCCGATCGTGGCTTCCATAGCGTTTACGGTAGCGCTTTCGACGGTGGCGAAGATGCGTATAAAGCTCGCCGCCACCTCGTTGGTCGCTGGCAATAAACCGATAAATCCACTCGTGACTGACCGTCTGATCCGGCCTCTCTTGCTTCAACCGATGAGCAATCTGTTCCGGGCTCATCCCATGCTTGAGCCATATCGCCAGGTGATGGCTCAGCCAGGTAAGCGGCTTGCAAAACTTACGCGCTCCGGCTCGCCGAGCATCACTTTCATGGGTCGCACAAACCGCCATGTAAATCTTTTTAGGGCTGTTACGGCGAACCTCACGGCTGATCGTCGAAGGATGCACGCCCACCTGTTTAGCGATGCTGGCTTGGCTCTCTTTGGCCCTCAGGCCAGCCTCAATCTGGTAACGTTGGCCCTGAGTTAGCTGCCGGTAAGGCGTGGTCATCTGCGCTTGAATCCTTTGGTGTGAGAGCCTGGATTCTACCGGTGGCTGGCTCTCTGCCTCTCGTTTCAAGCGTTGCAGTTATTCTATGAATTCAGGATGAGTAAGGTGATGCAAAAGGCCATGGCTATGCGGCACGATGCGCCCACTTCAATCCAATAACCGTGTTGCACTTAGCTCCTGCAACCGCCTTCACTTTAATAAGAGAATGGGCCAAAAAAAACTGACTATTGATCAAAGCCAATAAAATGAGTGAAGTCATGCGTGGACTCGCGTGGCATACGCATCTGGTTCAGCGGAGAGCTTTCATCTGCGTAACCCAATGACATGGCACAGACAATTTCCTGATCGTTTTCAAGTTTCAGGAAATCAGCAATAACCGTCTGGAATCGAGCGAATGAAACTTGAGGACAGGTGGCCAGTCCTCGAGACTGCGCAGCGAGCATCAGAGTCTGGAGGAACATACCGTAATCCATCCAACTGTATTTTTTAAGGTTCATCTCAACAGTAAAAATCAGACCTACGGGCGCCCCGAAGAACTCAAAATTTCGACTAGTCACCTTAGAGCGGGCGTTAACGTCACACTTATCCACATTCTGGACGCCATAAAACAGCGCCCCAAACTGCTCTTGACGTGTGCGATACTTCTGCGAAAGGTTGTCAGGGAGATGTACGAGAGGTTTTGTAAGAGGGTCAATATGGGCAACTCCCAACAATGCACTGAGATCCCGCTTGGCCCTCCCCGTAATTATGTGTACTGTCCACGGTTGTGTGTTTGAGTTGCTCGGAGCCAAACGCGCCACATCAATTATGTTGGTAATTAACTCCCGAGGTACTGGCTTCGTTAGAAAAGCCCGAATCGCTTTGCGCGACTCCACTAGCGAATCGAAATCATCTGTAAATAAACTCATGCCACCCCCATAACGTCGCGATCTTGTAATTTGTTTTCAGAGTGTTGCACGGCGTCCAGGTAAAACCCAGTGAACGCTCTTCAAGAACGTAATGCAGCAGGTGCATGACCGGTTCAATGGAAAGCGCAACTACAGTACGCGCAAGCCTAGTATTCTGAGCGGTTAGGTCGATTATCGAAGAACATGTCGATATACAGACCAGACTTCGACCTCACTGAGCAGTAGTGCGCATGGCCAAACCCACCGCCCCATTCGTTTTAACGCCATCTGAACAAGCGACACCACACGGCTGGTCGCGGATGGACTCGCTGCCACAACGTCTCGGGCAGCGGGCCGGAATTCTGCTGTTATTGGCGGATGGATTAACGCCTAAAGACGTCAGCCATCAGCTCCAGGTCTCAGCGCCGGTGGTGTTCAAATGGCGAGAGCGCTACCTGGAGGCGGTCTTGAGGTCTTGAGGTCTTGAGCGACCTGCCTCGAAGTGGCCAGCCTCGCAAACTCAGCACTCAAAAAATGAAGGAGATTCTTACCCTGACCACCCAGCGCGTGCCTCGTGAAGCGACGCATTGGAGTGTGCGCTTGATGGCCAAATATGCCACCGTTAAGGCTTGGCAAGTGCGACAAGTCTGGGCCTCTTCCGACCTTAAACCCCATCGTTTGAAAACGTTCAAGATCAGCAACGATCTGCATTTTGCCGATTAGGTCGTCGATATCGTCGGGCTTTATCTGAACCCGCCGGATAACGCCATCGTGCTGTCGGTTGATGAGAAAACGCAGATCCAGGCACTGGGTCGCACGCAACCGATGTTGCCCCTACGCCCTGGCCAGATCGAGCGACGCACGCATGATTACAAACACCATGGCGCCGCCAGTCTGTATGCCGCTTTTGACATCCTGACCGGCCAGGTTATCGGGCGGATAACCCAACGCCATCGGGCTAAAGAGTTTCTGGCCTTCCTGCGACAGATCGACCGCGCGACGCCCGCAGAGCTTGATCTGCATGTGATTCTGGACAACAGCTCGACGCAAAAAACACCGGCCATCAAGCAATGGCTGGAGAAGCACCCGCGTTTCAAACAGCACTTCACGCCGACCAGTGCTTCGTGGCTAAACGCCGTGGAAGGCTTCGATGTAGCTGTAGTTTTGTGTTGAGCACGAGGTCGGCAGCCTCGCGCTTGAATTCAGAGTAAAGGAACGGCGTTGTTTGGTCATCTGACACCTCGATCTGGCGAGCATTCTCGCCTAAATGGGTGTCCGGTTTCATTAGACCACTACACCATTGCTCTTCCAGCGCAGTGGCCATGCCGCTGAGCCGCAGGTGGTGCAACTGATTAAGCGTGTGTTGCGTCATCATTGAACAGCTCCTTTTGGGTGTAATAGTCAGCACCGCGCACGTTCTCGTGGCGGGCGGGATGTACAGCGGTGGCCTTGGGCAGCAGGTGCTGGTCAAGGCCTTGCTTGAGCAGGTTGCGCACGGTGCGGCTGTTGAGCGCGCGCAGCTGGACGGCGCGATGCCGCCGCTTCAAGGCGCTCGTTGCCGTACTGACGGGTCAGCGAGAGCAGGCCCAGGCAGGAGCGGTAGCCCATCTCCGGATGGGGTTTGTGGGTCAGTTGATGTTCGACGATCTGCCGGACGTGCGGGCCGATCCGTTCGCCCCAGTCGAGCAGGCGCTGGGGTGTCCAGTCGCGATGGGCCTTGTGCGAGGCAGGCATGTGTTCGCTCTGGGTGCTGTAGGCGCCGCGCCGCGGGAGCAACAGGTGGCTGGCCACTCGCCGAGGGTGTAATTAGTTTTGTGTAAACGGTCATTTGGCAGGAGACTGCCTACCCCAAGGAAATCCAATGACCGAGCCAAAACCCAAGCGCGCCAAACGAGTCAAGCCTGATCCTGAACTGGTTAAATTGGCCGATAGCCTGCTGACCAATTACAAAAAGCCCGAGGACCTCATCGGTGAAAACGGCCTGCTCAAACAGCTCACCAAGATGCTGGTCGAGCGGGCCCTTGAAGCCGAAATGACCGAACACCTGGGGCACGACAAAAGCGCAGCGATCACCAACGCTGCCGCCAATGCGCGCAACGGTCACAGCGGTAAAACCCTAAAGGGCGACTTCGGCGAACTGCCGCTGGACATACCTCGCGACCGCCAGTCCTCCTTCGAGCCGCAGCTGGTGGCCAAGCATCAAACCCGCTGGACGGGCTTCGATGACAAAGTTATTTCTCTCTACGCTCGCGGTTTAAGTGTCAGAGAAATTCAGGCGCACTTGCAGGAGATGTACGGCACAGAGGTCTCTCCCAGCCTGATCCCGGCGATTACCGACGCGGTGAGTGACGAGGTCAAGCTCTGGCAGGCCCGACCGCTGGACGCGCTGTACCCGATTCTCTACCTGGACTGCATTCACGTCAAAGTGCGCGATGCCGGCGCCGTGCGCAACAAGGCGGTTTACCTGGCCATCGGCGTCAATATGGCGGGGCACAAGGAAGTGCTGGGCTTGTGGATCGCGCAAACCGAAGGCGCCAAATTCTGGCTGCAAGTGGTAACTGAACTCAAGAATCGGGGCGTGCAGGACATCTTCATTGCCTGCGTGGACGGCCTCAAAGGCTTCCCAGAGGCGATTGAAACGGTTTACCCGAAAGCCGTCGTTCAGCTGTGCATCGTGCACATGGTGCGCAACAGTTTGAACTTCGTATCGTGGGAAACGGCAGAAAGAAGTTGCGGCTGATCTCAAGCTGATTTACACCTCAGCCACCGCCGAGCTGGCTGAGCAACGGCTCTGCGAATTTGAGGCAAAATGGGACGCCGAGTACCAATCAATCAGCCTGTCATGGCGACGAAACTGGGCTCGGGTGATCCCGTTTTTTGACTATCCAGCCGAAATTCGCAAGGTGATCTACACCACCAATGCTATCGAATCGATCAACATGAGCCTGCGAAAAGTGATAAAAACGCGTGCGTCATTTCCGACCGATGAGGCGGTTATGAAGCTGTTTTATCTGGCGCTGAACAACATCAGCAAAAAGTGGACAATGCCGATCCGGGACTGGAAAGCGGCTTTGAATCGCTTCAGTATCCAGTTTGAAGACCGGCTGTTAACGGTTTAATAGAAATCCCGTTTACACAAAATCAGGGACACCCTCGCAAGGTACTGCTTTCGCTGGGGAAATCCGTTGCCGAGGCGTTTGCCGGTGCCGCTGCGCGCCCCCCCAAGGATACCGTAGCTGCAAGGCAAGCTCGCACCGCATTCCTTGCCAGCAGGTCAAGCTTGAGCCGCATCGCTACCGAGGGGTTTAAAAAGGCTCGTACACAGCAGGGTACCACTATGCCTACACCGCCGCCGGGCATGCCTCAGCAACCCGCCTACACCCCAAGTAACAGTGCACCGCCGCCGAATGGTCCGCCGCCCCGAGCCGATAACTTCCCGCGCACGGCGCGCGCGAACGCGTTCCCCAACCTTTCTTTTGCAAGCAATCCGCGGGCGACCGCCGAAGCCTATGGGCGGGCGAAACCGCGCCTGGCAAACCTTGCCCACAGGTTAGAACTCGACTTGCAAGCGCACTTGTCCCCCAGAACTGCTGCTCAAGGCGGTTTTCTAGAGCAGCTGACAGCACTGACCCAGGCCCGAACCGCGACGGCGCAACAATACGACGAAGCGTTCGGCGTGGACTTTCAAAGGCTTTCGAACGACGGCAAAACTACCCAGCAAAAGAACAACTGTTTTTTCATCTCCGCTCGGCAGATATCAGCAATGGCCAGCGGTAAGCGACCCCAAGGGATACCCGATGCGGATGTTATCGAAAGATTCCGTATAGCGAGGGAGGGCGGCGAGGAAGAGCCAGACCAAATGGTGCTGGCGAGCGGCACGCTGGCAAAGCGATTCGTGGACAACCTCAACTTTGGTAAGCCGCCCAATGAGCAAGTGCGTATCCATGTGATTCAGGTGCTGCCTGGGCACGTTCTCGATGAGATACAGGGCTCAAAGCACCCAGATGCCAAAGAAGGGTTCATTCTGGACATGGGCGGCCACTTCGAAGCATTGGCCGTAAAATCACCGTCTCCAAGTCCTTCAACCGTCGAAACTTAGATCGTTGATGTCGGTGTTTTGCAAGGTAGTTGTCGCGTCAGCTGTGTTTTATGCGGCTACTTTCAGTACTGGCAACTCCCTTTCCGGGTTAAGCGTGACAGCCCCGATGGGCTGCCAATTACGCGTCTCACCTGACCAGCGATGTGGGTGTTGATTACGAGCTTGCTGATACAGCACATGGCGCTTGGCCAAGACCTGTTTATCTTCACCGCGATGACGTTAAGCCGGGGTTACGAAGCGGATGCGGCTATGGCGGTGCTGGTGGTTGTACCAGAGGATAAAATCACGTACCCAGATCCGTGCTGCGTCCAAATTTTCAAAGCCGCCAGTCGGCCATTGCGGGCAATATTTCAGGGTTCTAAACAGCGACTCCGAGTAGGGATTATCGTTGCTGACCCGTGGTCGTCCCCGTGAGGGAGTGATGCCCAAGTCGTACAGTTTGCTCAGCAACGTCACCGATTTCATCGGCGCGCCGTTGTCCGAGTGCAGCACCAAGGGCCGCCCCGCAAAGCGTTCGGCAAGTACCGTGCGCTCCATTAGTTCAGCCGCCCGCTCGCCGCTTTCTTGCTCGTAAACCTCCCAGCCCACGGCCTTACGGCTGTAAATGTCCTCAATCAAATACAGGTAGTAATACTTTCCACGCACTGGCGAGGGAAGGTAGGTAATGTCCCAAGACCAAACCTGATTGGCGGTGGCGGCACGGTGAGTCGTCGGCGATGCATGTTTGTGCGGTGCATGGCTGCGGCCACGACGGTGCTGCTGATTAGCCGCTTTGAGGACGCGATAAAAGGTCGACTCTGAGGCAGGTAACGGTCTTGATCGGCCAGTATTGGCACGATCTGGCTGGGTGGCAGGCTGACAAATGGTGGGCTGTTGCAGACCTCTAAAATGGCGCAGCGCTCCTGCTCATTCAGGGCATTGAGTGGTCGTGGGTGTAGCATGGTGGTGCGTATATCGGCCTGCATTACAGGCCTCAGCGCCCAGCGTTGCAGGCTGCGCAGCGACAGCCCTATCTCTGCACTGGCAATCGCTTTACGCGCCCCAGAAGCCACAGCATGGTTAAAACGCTCAACGAGTTGTAGCCGTTCTGGCAACGAGGTCAGACGTCCTCGTTGTCGCTTCCCCAGAAGGCATTCATCTTTTTTCGCAGCACCAGGATCGCAGCGGTTTCTGCCAGCGCCTTATCCTTGCGGCGTAGGTCGCGCTCCAGCTCGGCAATGCGTTTTTTATCGGCACGCGCTTGCTCTCGCTCGAGCTGACGTTGCGCCTGAGCTGACAGCTGGCCAGTGATGCAGGCTTGACGCTAAGCGGCTATTTGCTCTGGGTACAGGCCCTTGCTGCGACAGTATTCGCTGAGCTCGATTTCGCTCAATGTGGCCGTATGCAATACCGCTGCGAACTTGGCTTCAGCCGACCAGCTATCGGCACTGTTTTTATCTCCGGGCACCACGGCGCCTCCTGCTTTGAGCTTGGAGCGCCAAGCATACAGGGTGGCTGGGGAGATGCCTTCTTGACGCGACAACTCGGCCACGGACATGTTTTGTCAGCCTGCCACCCAGCCAGATCGTGCCAATACTGGCCGATCAAGACCGTTACCTGCCTCAGAGTCGACCTTTTATCGCGTCCTCAAAGCGGCTAATCAGCAGCACCGTCGTGGCCGCAGCCATGCACCGCACAAACATGCATCGCCGACGACTCACCGTGCCGCCACCGCCAATCAGGTTTGGTCTTGGGACATTACCTACCTTCCCTCGCCAGTGCGTGGAAAGTATTACTACCTGTATTTGATTGAGGACATTTACAGCCGTAAGGCCGTGGGCTGGGAGGTTTACGAGCAAGAAAGCGGCGAGCGGGCGGCTGAACTAATGGAGCGCACGGTACTTGCCGAACGCTTTGCGGGGCGGCCCTTGGTGCTGCACTCGGACAACGGCGCGCCGATGAAATCGGTGACGTTGCTGAGCAAACTGTACGACTTGGGCATCACTCCCTCACGGGGACGACCACGGGTCAGCAACGATAATCCCTACTCGGAGTCGCTGTTTAGAACCCTGAAATATTGCCCGCAATGGCCGACTGGCGGCTTTGAAAATTTGGACGCAGCACGGATCTGGGTACGTGATTTTATCCTCTGGTACAACCACCAGCACCGCCATAGCCGCATCCGCTTCGTAACCCCGGCTTAACGTCATCGCGGTGAAGATAAACAGGTCTTGGCCAAGCGCCATGTGCTGTATCAGCAAGCTCGTAATCAACACCCACATCGCTGGTCAGGTGAGACGCGTAATTGGCAGCCATCGGGGCTGTCACGCTTAACCCGGAAAGGGAGTTGCCAGTACTGAAAGTAGCCGCATAAAACACAGCTGACGCGACAACTACCTTGCAAAACACCGGTCTGGGCCTGTTCTGAGTGATCGAATCGGCCGCACGAAACGACGTGAATCTCAGTGGGTGGTCAGAAGGGCTTATGAGGTTCCAGAGGCTGGCCAGGCACATGGGCCAGGCAACACGGCTCTAAAGCGGGCAAATGACCACTCGTCATTTGCAGATAGCGTGAGCCCGTCGCATTGCATCGCGATGGGCTCACGCGATCTGCCAATGGCGGGGTGGCGGTTTTGCCACGCAGTGGAATGCCATTTTTTCGGTTTTCAAGCTCCGGAATAAGAGCTCCATGAGAGCGAGTCAATGGAACCGCATTCAAGGTTATGCCACCCATGAAGCGGTACCGCAAGAAACAATGGCGGGCAGTCCATCAGCACATCGTGCCTTCGATGGCACCCGATGACTGGGGCGAACTAACGCATGGAAAGCAAAGCGCACGCCTGAACGAGAAACGCACTCATGTTAAATATTCCTTCTTTCAGCCGGTACATCGGACTACACAGCTCACCACCCGAGGACTCCGGCACTGCTCCTTCTGCGCAGGACCGCGTTGAAAACCAAAACGTTGAACGTCAGGAGCCTAGGCCCAGAAATCAACGCGACGAGGGAAACTTTCGACCTTCGATCGGATTGACAAAGTTCATGCGGAATCAGGTATTGGAAATGAAACTGAAAGAAAATTTATTGAAGATGCTCAACAATCGAAGATTAATCAAGCGATCCACACGAAACAAGTCGAGCCCGTAACAATAAAAGTAAAAGGTGGGAAGTTAGAAGGCTATTTTTATAAAGCCCGTCCTGATGAAAAAACCGGAAAAGTTGCGTTGGTACTTAGCGGGTCGGGTGCACCGTCAGAGATGCATACGCCAGCGATAGCAGATAAATACCAGAAAAACGGGGTTGATGTACTGGCTGTCAACTACCGAGGCTTCGGGAAAAGCGAAGGCACGCCCAGTGAGCAAGGCTTGTACCAAGACGCGGAGGCGATGTTCAAGCACCTGACCCAGACGCTGAAGATTCCGGCAGAAGACGTGATACTACATGGTTACTCGATGGGTGGTCCCATTGCCGCACATCTCGCGTCGAAAGCCCAATCAGACGGCCATAATGTGGCTGGTCTAATCCTGGATCGGCCAATGCCGAGTACGTCAAAAGCAACGCGTGCTCATTATCCGAAAATCGGTGGTATCGCTGGCCACATTGCAAAACAATCAGCAGGTACCTTGAGCGTCGAGAAGAATGTGAGTCCCGAACTGAAAGGCACGAAAATTTTGTTGATGACCGATAAAGAGCGGCTTGGTAAACAAGGTGAGCAACTGCGTGATCGCCTGCTATCGAACGGATTCAATGTAACTGGCACGTCTGTCAATGCTCTGCATGTTGAGAGCGATGTGGTCATGGAGAGTCAATTCGGTGCAATCAAGGATGCCTTCCTACCGATCTTGGCTACACACCCGACTCCTCCAGCGTTACCTCGGGTGCATCGAGACTCACCGGCGATACGCGAACAGGACGAGTTTATTAAAGAGTTCGGTTACCTCAAGGACCATATTTAGGTTGGCTAACCACTGAGTGGTCATGTATGACAACGCCCAAAGGGACTTACCATGAGATTAAACGGATTCATTGGGAAACTGCTCGACTTCCAGGACGCGCCCCCCCCAGCAGCGGTTTTGATTTCACGCCCTTACGGGGTGCCGCAATCAACTCAACCTAACGACTTGGCTGACCGCTATGTTTTTTTGGAGGTTCCGTTTTTTCATCAGCAACACATTAATTTGTGTGGGGACGCGAGTGTCAATATGGTACTTGCGTACCACGGTAGCTGCACAAATGACCTGAGCAAAAATCCCCGAGATGTATTTACCGGTTTAAGCATCACCGGAATCAGGGACCAGTTGAAAGAGAAGGGTCTAATCCCTATCTCTGTCATGCTACCAAAGAGGTTGAGCGTTGAAGGCAAACGAGGCTGGGGAAGCGAAGGTCTTTGTAAAACACTCAACAGGCATGGTCCGATTATATGTTCGGGACGGTTATCGAGTAACGTTGTCGATCACTGCATCGTATTGATCGGCGCATCGGACACCACGGTCGTTTACCACGATCCGTGGTGCGGGGCCCGACGTACAAAAACGCTTGAACAATTTAACGCGTTCCTGGAGTGGGACGACCCTAATGCGATGATCTTCGGAGTGAGGAGAAAGAATGCCTCCCCCGGTTACCGTTGCACGGACGGAACTGGGTCTAAGGAAACTCTGAAAAAGACTTCCAGATTTGGTGAAATACTCACCTCGCACAAACTGAACGGTTGAGCCCCGATGAAACAGATGTACTTCGCCGATGCCGAGTATGCCGGCAAACGTAAGCAGACCCGCCGCGAGCGCTTCCTGATCGAGATGGATCAGGTGGTGCCCTGGAAGGGCTTGGTTGTCTTGATCGAGCCGCATTATCCAAAGGGCGACGGTGGTCGTCCGGCCTATCCATTGATGGCCATGTTGCGGGTTCATTTGATGCAGAACTGGTTCGGTTACAGCGATCCGGCAATGGAAGAAGCGCTTTACGAAACGACGATCCTGCGCCAGTTTTCAGGGTTGCATCTGGATCGAGTTCCTGACGAAACCACGATTCTCAACTTCCGACGGCTGCTGGAAAAGCATGAGTTGGCGGGCGGGATTTTGCAGGTCATCAATGGCTATCTGGGTGATCGTGGTTTGATGCTGCGTCACGGCACGGTTGTCGATGGGACGATCATTCATGCGCCGAGTTCGACCAAGAACAAGGACGGTAAACGCGATCCGGAAATGCATCAAACCAAGAAAGGAAACCAATAATATTTTGGAATGAAAGCGCACATCGGCGTCGATGCCGAGTCGGGCTTAGTCCATAGCCTGGTGGGCACGGCGGCCAATGTGGCGGACGTAATACAGGTCGATCAGTTGCTGCATGGCGAGGAAACTTACGTCTGCGGCGATGCGGGTTACACCGGCGTGGACAAGCGCCCGGAGCATCAGGGTCGCAAGATGATCTGGTCGATTGCCGCCCGCCCAAGCAGCTATAAAAAGCACGCGAAGAAAAGTTTGATCGGTCGCCTGCGACGCAAGATCGAATACGCGAAAGCACAGGTACGGGCCAAGGTTGAGCATCCATTTCGCGTGATCAAGCGCCAGTTCGGCTATACGAAAGTACGCTTTCGTGGCACTCAAACGTCGCAGCCAGCGTAATCGGCTTCAATGGTCACGCTACGGACGCCTTGCTGACCTCTACATACCTAGACCCAGAAATGCACATCCATCCTTACCCTGAGGATCGCTTCGCGTCACACACCCGAGGCAGGAGCCGTATGCGGTAGTTCCGCAGGTACGGATCTATTGGTATGGACGCCCCCACCCACAAACCAGTGACTTCAACGTGCCATAGTAGAAGGGCTTCAGAAACCACAAACCAAGAGGAGCATCCGGCATGAAAATTATGACCGTTGGTATCGACTTGGCGAAAAATGTATTTCAGGTGCACGGTGTTAATGAACATGGCAAGACCGTTCTGCGGAAGCAACTCAAGCGCGACCAGGTTGCCACCTTTTTTGCCATCATGCCGCAGTGCCTGATCGGTATGGAGGCCTGTGGAAGCGCCCACCATTGGGCTCGTAAGCTGCGCAGCTTTGGTCATGATGTGAGGCTGATGGCCCCGCAATTCGTAAAGCCATATGTGAAAACGAACAAAAACGATGTAGCTGATGCTGAGGCTATCTGCGAAGCGGTAGGTCGGTCAAACATGCGTTTTGTGCCGATTAAGGACATTGAGCAACAGGCTGTGCTGTCGCTGCATCGGGTTCGTCAGGGATTCGTGAAGGCTCGGACAGCGCAGGCTAATCAGATCGGTGGGCTGCTAGCCGAATTTGGTCTTGTAATCCCACAGGGCATCGCACATGTCGCCAAGCGTGTGCCGGAGCTTATTGAGGATGAGCACAACGAGTTGCCGAGCTCGTTTCGTCTGCTTTTGCAGCGTCTACTGGAACAGTTGAAGGGGTTCGATCATCAGGTTCATGAGATCGAGAGTCAAATTGTCGCCTGGCATCGCGTGAACGAAAACAGCCGCAAGCTGGCCAAGATTCCAGGCATTGGGCCAATCACGGCCAGTGCGATGGTAGCCTCTCTTGGCGATGCCAAGAGTTTCAAGAATGGCCGACAGGTGAGTGCTTGGCTTGGGCTGGTGCCGAAGCAGAACTCCACTGGTGGTAAGACGGTGCTGTTGGGGATGAGTAAGCGGGGGGACTCCTATCTACGGACGCTACTGATCCAGGGGGCACGGTCGATGATCTACGCTGCACAGCGAAAAGAGATTTCTGACAGCTGGCTTGGCCGGCTACTTAAGCGGCGTAAAGCCAATGTGGCAGCCGTTGCACTGGCTAATAAAAACGCCCGTATTATATGGGCCTTGTTGGCCGGTGACCGCGAGTTCCGCTTCGATTACACGACCGTCGTCGCGTAATCGGAGCGGCTTGAAGACGTCAACTCAACCTGTAGTAGACCAACGCTATTGATTGCTCAGGTGATCATGAATTGATGGCAAAACTGGTAAGACCGTGGCCAAGAAAATCTGACCCGCACAGCGTGCCATGAGCACACAGATCTATTGAGAACTCGGCCAGCGGATTCCATCAGGGACAGCGGTAACGCCGCACCGAAAGTCCGGATGTATGAGTGCAATCTCAACCATCGAGCCGTCACAGATTGAAAGCTTGGCAACCCGGGGGCGTCCATGTATGTGCGGGGGGTGGCAGGTAACTGCCATCCCTACCGCGACCGAAAATCAGACCTTTCTTACCCTTAATTCATGGTTCTTTCCGCTGATCGCGCTGCTTCAGGGCGATCAGCCCGCATTACAGGCGCACCTCGCCCATACCCATCAACCGTTTTCGCACCATCCACAGATTCGACAAGGCGAACAACGTGGTCTGCTGAGCGATGTTTTTTGACAAGCCACGAAAGCGCACTTTCGTATAGCCGAACTGGCGCTTGATCACGCGAAATGGATGCTCAACCTTGGCCCGTACATGTGCTTTCGCGTATTCGATCTTGCGTCGCAGGCGACCGATCAAACTTTTCTTCGCGTGCTTTTTATAGTTGCTTGGGCGGGCGGCAATCGACCAGATCATCTTGCGACCCTGATGCTCCGGGCGCTTGTCCACGCCGGTGTAACCCGCATCGCCGCAGACGTAAGTTTCCTCGCCATGCAGCAACTGATCGACCTGCGTCACGTCCTCCACATTGGCCGCCGTGCCCACCAGGCTAGCTGAGCGCTGGCCCGAGTTGCCGATCATCGTGACTTCGAGTTACCGCTTGTCCAGGGGCGTGGTCGAGCACGCCAAGTCAACCCTTGCTGTGCTTGACCTCCAGCTTGTTGACCGTCACCTGCGCGCCTTCGGTCTTGTAGCCGGTGTTGTCCAGGGTGTAGGCCCCGGCCTTGAAATACAGCTGTTTGCTCTGCCAGCTTTTGCTGAGCTGCTTGCCCCACCGGTAACCTTGCGAAATCACATGCAGGTAGCCCGCCGAGCTCAAGCGAACCTCGTAGGTGAACCGCTTGTTCAACTCGATATCCTCGGCAATCACCACCTTGGTGTCCGCGCTGCCCGGCTTGAGTCGATAGTTGGCAATCACGCTGCCGGTCTGCTTGGCCTTGTCATAGACATACTCGACCTTCAGCAGCGGGCCCTTGCCCTGGTAGATATGAATCTGCCCGATCACCACCCTTCCTTCCGACGGCACTTGGTTGACTGACAGGCTGGCCGTCATCCGGTGATCGGCCTCGGGGTACGTCCAATTGCGCAGTTCACCGTCCTTGTACGTCTCGCGAAGTTCGCTGCGTGGAAACTCGGATTTGGACGTAGTCCCGCCCGTCACCGGCGCCCAGAAAAACAGCGTATTGCCGGAGCGGAAATACGAATCCGAGTAACCGTCCACCAGGCGCGGCGTCTCGATGACTCGGGCAGGCGTGCCAACCGGGATGGTTAGGTTCCAAGTGCTTAGATCGATCATCGCATGGGCTCCCTGATAGGTCGTGGGTTAATTCGCAGGTAAAGCAACAGGGCTGATCGACAGGGCTTTTGCTGGGCAGCAACAGGGCTGACGGGCTTCCTTAGAATGGTTATGAACACCAGAATGCTCACATCACCCCATGTTTAACATGAAATGATCAACCAGACCGCAGCTAAATCCAGGCGAGCGGTGTACTGGTAAGGCGCGAGCTATCGGTATCCGGCGGCGTGATAAAGAAAAATCGTCGTCATAAGGCAGGAAATACAGGCCGTCGGCGAGAATGCTTCGATTCGGTGCGGTGTTGGACTGACGGGGCAGGCTCACCGGCAGCAGCAGGTTTACGCAATGGGCAGGCGTGTGAGTGTGCTGAGCCACGCCACTGCTCATGGCTTCCCGTAACAATCGCACGCCGTTCAGTTGCACACCCTGCAGATAGCCATGGAAAACACCGGGCGTCAGCTTGTCGTAGTGCTGAGACCATGTCGCAAGGAGGCGGCGTGCTCGATGATTTCGTCGAAGTGTTGAGTTTGACTGTGCATGATGCGTCGCCCCTGAAGCTTGACCCTCTGCAAGCGGCAAGAATTACGCCGTTTTATTGCCCAGCAGCAATCCAGAAGCCAATGCCAGAAATCCCTCGGCCACCTGTTCAGAGGCCGCTTGCGTATCCTCGGCATTGGCAATCCACAAGGAAGCGCCGAGCAGGGCGCCCATGATCAAGCGTGCCGTTGCTTCGGTGTTGACCGCGCGGATCGTGCCTTCATCGATCAACTTCTGGATGCTGTGCTGAGCGCTGCGGATACAGGCATTCTGGCTTGGCCATTGCGAGGGATCGCCCAGCACCGACGGGCCGTCGAGGAACACAATGCGCTGGATTTCAGGCTCCAGGGACATCTTGATGTAAGCGATGGATTCATCGATAAAGCCATCCTAGTGGCCTGAGCGACTAATTCATTAATTTATTTTTTATCACGCTCAGTTTCGCCTTGTGTACCGAACTGATAATGGCTTCAGCTGTTTTATTCCACTTGAACGGCTTGGCTGAGAACTCATGTGAGCCTCGATGAACTGGCGGATAGCTGTCTTCAAGTCGGCAACGCTGGTGAAGGCACCTCGGTACAGCGCTCGCCTTTCCAGTTGTGCAAACCAGCCTTCTACAGCGTTCAACCAGGACGCACTGGTCGGTGTGAAGTGCAATTTGAAACGCGGACGTTTTTCCAGCCACTGCTTGATTGCGGCCGTTTTGTGGGTCGAACTGTTATCCAGGATGACATACAGATCCAGTGCCGGTGGTGTGCTGCGATCAATCTGGTGCAGAAAGGCCAGGAATTCCTTGGCGCGATGGCGTTGCGTGATCCGCCCGATGACTTGGCCGGTCATGATGTCGAATGCCGCGTACAGACTGGCTGTTCCGTGGCGCTTGTAATCATGCGTCCGACGTTCGATCTGTCCGGGGCGCAGAGGCAACATTAGCTGGGTGCGATCCAAGGCCTGAATCTGAGGTTTCTCGTCCACAGACAGCAACAGGGCGTTGTCTGGTGGATTCAGATAAAGCCCGACCACGTCGACCACCTTATCGGCGAAATGGGGATCGTTGCTGATTTTAAAGGTCTTCAGACGATGGGGTTTGAGGTCGGAAGCAGCCCAGACCTGACGCACCTGCCAGGTGGTGACCCGCGCATACTTGGCCATCAGGCGAACACTCCAGTGAGTCGCCTCCTTGGGTACTCGTCGGGTAGTCAGTGTGAGGATCTCGCTGACTTTTTCAGCCCCGATTTTGAGCGGCTGACCACTACGTGGCAGGTCGCTCAAGCCCTCGACGCCCGCCTCCAGATAGCGTTTTCGCCACTTGAACACTGTCGGCGGCGTGATCTGCAACTGTTCGCTGATGACCTTGGGCGTCAATCCATCCGCCAGTAGAAGCAGGATACGTGCACGCAGGGCGAGGCTCTGTTCCAGCGTACTCATACGCAGCCAGCCTTGCAGGATAGCGCGATCAGAAGGCGTTAAAGCGAAGGGGGAAGTCGGTCGGGCCATGCGCATAACCAAGCCATGATATTGGGCGCTTAGGCGGTTGCAGGAGCTGAGTGCAACACGGTTATTGGATTGAAGTGGGCGCATCGTGCCGCATAGCCATGGCCTTTTGCATCACCTCACTCATCATTTCGATCGGACATTTGAAATCGAAGCGTTTACGGGGGCGCATATTCAGTTGCAAGGCAATGGCATCCAGTTCTTCCTGGCTGTGTCCCGACAAGTCCGTGCCCTTGGGCAGGTACTGGCGGATCAGGCCATTGATGTTTTCGTTACTGTCGCGCTGCCAGGGGCTGTGCGGGTCGCAGAAGTAAATCGCGATGCCGGTTTTCTGGGTGATCTCGGCGTGTCGCGCCATCTCCCGGCCCTGGTCGTAGGTCATGCTCTTGCGCATTGCCAGTGGCATGCCATTGAGCGCTGCACTGAAGCCCTCCATCGCCGAGGTTGCCGTCGCATCATTCATCTTCACCAGCATCAGGTAGCCACTGGTGCGCTCCACCAACGTGCCTACGGACGAGGCGTTGGCCTTACCCTTGATCAGGTCGCCTTCCCAATGCCCCGGCATCAGACGGTCGTCAATCTCCGGCGGACGCACATGGATGCTGACCATCTCGGGAATCTGGCCGCGCCGATCCACGCCACCAGAGCGCGGCCTGCGTGTTGTCTTGCTTTGGCGCAGACAGATGATCAGCTCCTTACGCAGCTCGCCGACCGGCAAGGCATAGATCGTTATAGATCGTCTCGCGACAGACGTAGGCATCTCTGAGGCTGGGAATGTTCATGCTGCGCAGCTTGCCGGCAATCTGCTCGGGAGACAAACGCTCACGCAGCATATGAGCCACCAACTTGAAGCGCTCGCTACCCGGCAACAGCTTTCGCATCGGTCGACAAACCTGGCGGCGGGCCTGCATCTGCCGCTGGGCCACACGGGCCGAGTAGCCGCCGCAGGCATCTCGATTGCGGCGCAGCTCCCGGCTGATGGTCGAAGGGGATCGGGTGATCAAGCAGGCAATCCTACGCAGGCTGAAGCCTTGGGCATGACCGATTTTAATGGTGGCGCGCTCTTCAACGCTGAGTTCGGAATAAGACATAGGGGCTGCACCGTACCGGAAAGGTCAGGTGTTGCACTCAGATTTTTCCGCCGCCGTCTCAATGACATCATCGGCGGTTTGGAAAGAAAGCAAGAGAAACGGAAAAGGGAAGTGTCAGCGAAACTTTCCGAAAATATGGTAGCGCTGCTTAAGAAAGATCTTCATTTGCAGCCTGGGTTTATAAATGCTAGTGCGGTTGATTTTAGCTTTATTGATAACACCGTTCTTGTTAATGGCTCGAGAAACTTTTCGGAAAGCTCTGCGGTCGTACTGCGCCATGTGTTTCATTTGGCCCTGCTCAAAACAAGCACAGAACTGCCTTATATGCGAGTTCCGCGCTTTATGATGTTGGATGGAATTGATGATGGAGGAATGGAAAAAGAGCGAAGCCATAACCTCCAAGCCTTAATAGTGTCCGAGTGTGAGAAAATTGGCGTCCCATTTCAGGTGATCTACGCCACCTCTGAAATTAATCCAGAGTTTCAGGATGGCGAGTTAGTTGTTGGGCGCTATTTTAATCCGGAGATCTCGATCTCTTAATGTACTAACCCAAATCATTGAGTGACGTCTTTATAGATATCAGATCAATCATTTGGCGTGCTCAAAAATGGCAGCTTTTGGCCGAGGCTGTGTAAAAACGTTTTTGAGCGCGACAGGTACTCAAAACCGGACTGAAAATCGCGCTTCTACGCGAAATCCACATCTGCTGACGTGCCGATAAACTTCAGATTTAACGTAGACGCGCACACTTCAATTTTGGCGCAGCGTTTTTACACACTCTGGGCCGATGGCTGCCTGTTGCGAATGGGAAGGGCATGCTTACCCGTTTTAAAAACTAATGACTTCATTTTATTTTCTAATGACCACTGAAGGGAAGGTAGGTAGTAAATGCAATAGGCCGTCTAAACCACAAGTTTATAGTGGCGCCTATGGAAACCTTCAGGAGTATCGAATGCGTTGTTCGCAGCGCCGGAGTCGGCAGCCTCGCCGAGGTCGCTCGAGGTTTGAGCGATACTAGCTGGGGAGCCAAGAGTATCGCCAAGCAGGAGGTGTGCTTCGGAGTGCGGCTGTTAAGCGCTTCACCGCGAAAATACCTCTAGCAATGGCCCGACATCACGACATGAAATATCCGCCCATGCTGGCGTTTAACGTTTCCGCGACACGGTTGGCTATGGTTGGCTGATTCCATTCTTAATGAAAAAAATTCCAATCGTAGTGAAAACTCATGCCGGTTCGCGACTAGGGTAGGGCCCATGCCCGGGCTTGCCAAGGGGCGCTGCACATTTGGATCAATAAGTTGTCAGTTACGGTCATTGAGTGACAGCAGTGCGACTCTTAGTCTGTCGAACATGACTGACGGGGCCGAAGAGCTCCTGCATTTTTTCCGTGATCGCTTGTTGTGGAGTTACCGATGGCCGCCGCTCATTACCCGCACCTGTTGGCCCCGCTGGACCTGGGTTTTACCACGTTGCGCAACCGCACCCTGATGGGCTCGATGCACACGGGCCTCGAGGAAAAGCCCGGCGGTTTCGAGCGCATGGCTGCGTATTTCGCCGAGCGTGCCCGTGGCGGTGTAGGCCTGATGGTCACCGGCGGTATCGGCCCGAACGATGAGGGCGGGGTTTACTCCGGCGCGGCCAAGCTGACCACCGAGGAAGAGGCGCTCAAGCACCTGATCGTCACCCGAGCGGTGCACGAGGCGGGCGGCAAGATCTGCATGCAGATTCTCCATGCCGGGCGTTATGCCTACAGCCCGAAACAGGTGGCCCCGAGCGCGATCCAGGCGCCGATCAACCCGTTCAAGCCTAAAGAGCTGGACGAGGAAGGCATCGAGAAACAAATCAGCGATTTCGTCACCTGCTCGACACTGGCGCAAAAAGCCGAGTACGACGGCGTCGAGATCATGGGCTCCGAAGGTTATTTCATTAACCAATTCCTCGCGGCCCACACCAACCATCGCACTGACCGCTGGGGCGGCGCTTACGAAAACCGCATGCGCCTGCCGGTAGAAATTGTCCGCCGGGTGCGCGAAGCGGTCGGCCCGAACTTCATCATTATCTTCCGCCTGTCGATGCTCGACCTGGTGGAAGGCGGCAGCAGCTGGGAAGAGATCGTGCAATTGGCCAAGGCCATCGAGCAGGCCGGTGCGACGATCATCAACACCGGCATCGGCTGGCACGAAGCGCGGATTCCGACCATCGCCACCAAAGTGCCGCGTGCGGCGTTCAGCAAGGTCACGGCCAAGCTGCGTGGCTCGGTGAATATTCCGCTGATCACCACTAACCGCATCAACACCCCGGAAGTCGCCGAGCAGATTCTGGCCGAAGGCGATGCCGACATGGTGTCCATGGCACGGCCGTTCCTCGCCGATCCGGATTTCGTCAACAAGGCGGCGGCCGGTCGTGGCGATGAAATCAACACCTGCATCGGTTGCAACCAGGCCTGCCTGGATCACACCTTTGGCGGCAAGTTGACCAGTTGCCTGGTGAACCCGCGGGCCTGCCATGAAACCGAACTCAATTACCTGCCGGTGCAGCAGATCAAGAAAATCGCCGTGGTCGGTGCCGGTCCTGCCGGTCTGTCCGCCGCTACTGTGGCCGCTGAACGTGGCCATCAGGTGACCCTGTTCGATTCGGCCAGCGAAATCGGCGGTCAGTTCAACATCGCCAAGCGCGTGCCGGGCAAGGAAGAGTTCTTCGAAACCCTGCGCTACTTCAACCGCAAGTTGCAGACGACCCACGTCGAGCTGTGCCTGAACACCCGTGTGGATGTGGCGCAGCTGGTTGAGGGCGGTTACGACGAAATCATCCTGGCCACCGGCATCGCGCCACGGGTGCCGGCGATTCCGGGCGTTGAGCATGCCAAGGTGCTGAGCTACCTGGACGTGATCCTCGAGCGTAAACCGGTGGGCAAGCGCGTCGCGGTGATCGGCGCCGGCGGTATCGGTTTCGACGTGTCGGAATTCCTCGTTCACGAGGGCGTGGCCACCAGTCAGGACCGCGAAGCGTTCTGGAAGGAGTGGGGCATCGATACGCACCTCGAAGCGCGCGGCGGTGTTGCGGGGATCAAGGCTGAGCCGCATGCGCCGGCCCGTGAAGTGTTCTTGCTGCAGCGCAAGAAATCCAAGGTCGGCGATGGCTTGGGCAAAACCACTGGCTGGATTCACCGCACCGGTCTGAAGAACAAGCAAGTGCAGATGCTCAACAGCATCGAGTACCTGAAGATCGACGACGAGGGCCTGCACATCCGCATTGGCGAAAGCGGCGAACCGCAGGTATTGCCGGTGGACAACATTGTGATTTGCGCCGGGCAGGATCCGTTGCGCGAGTTGCAGGACGGGCTGGTCGCGGCCGGGCAGAACGTGCATTTGATCGGCGGCGCGGACGTGGCGGCAGAGCTGGATGCCAAGCGCGCAATCAACCAGGGTTCGCGGTTGGCGGCTGAGTTGTAATACGCATAACTCTGTGGCGAGGGAGCTTGCTCCCGCTGGAGGCCGAAGGACTCCCCCTTTCAGCGATGGTGTTGTGTCAGGTTAATCACCGTCGCTGATTTTACGGCTGCTGCGCAGCCGAGCGGGAGCAAGCTCCCTCGCCACAAGTAGGCTGCTAAGATACCGGCTCTTTACCCCGAGCCTGGCATCAATGCTTTCCCCACCAACAGACTGGCTACCCCAAGCCCCTCTCGACCCCCTTCATCTCGACTGGCTCACCACTGCCGGCATCGAAGTCGCCATCCTGCGCCTGGACCAGATCGACCCGCTGATCAGCGGCAACAAGTGGTTCAAGCTCATCGAATACCTGAAAGCCGCAGACCAGAGCGGCGCCAAAGGCATCATCAGCCTGGGCGGTGCTCATTCCAACCATCTTCACGCGCTGGCCGCTGCGGGCAAACGCTTCGGTTTCACCACGGTCGGCCTGTTGCGCGGGCATCCGCAAGACACCCCCACGGTGAAGGACTTGCAGGCGTTCGGCATGCAGTTGCATTGGTTGGGTTATGGCGGTTATCGAGCGCGGCACGAACCGGGTTTCTGGCAGCCATGGTGGGAGCAATACCCCGAGCTACATCCAGTGCCGGAAGGTGGTGGCGGCTTGCTTGGGGCGAAGGGCTGCGGGCAATTGGTGGCTCTGGTCTGCGAGCAATTGAGCGGTCTGGGCTGGGGCAACTACGACGGCTGGTGGCTGGCCTGCGGAACGGGCACCACCCTGGCCGGTCTGGTTCTGGCCGAGGCCGGTGAGCATCCGGTATATGGCGCGCTGGCGGTGCCCGATGATCATGGCGTGGCGCAGCAGGTCGAATCGATTCTTCGCGAGACAGGTCTGCAGGACCCGGTTTATGAACTGTTCGACGCCAGCCGTGGCGGCTTTGCCAAAGTCGATCCGCTTTTACTCGAGTTCATTGAGCAGACTGAGCAGGCCAGCGGCATTCCCCTCGAACCGTTGTACACCGGCAAAGCGCTGCTGGCGCTCAAACAGCAAATCGAGGCGGGTAAATTTGCCCGGGGAACGCGCTTGATCTTCATCCACACCGGCGGCTTGCAGGGCCGCCGGGGTTTCAGTCCACAGACCTGAAGGGTGCATTGCGGAAAGTTGAGCGGCGAAAATCCTGTGGGAGCGTGGCTTGCCCGCGAAGAACGATGACGCGTAATAACTGAAAAACCGCGGTGCATTCTTCGCGGGCAAGCCACGCTCCCACAGGTACTGTGTCTTAACCTACCCCCCACACCACAGGTGATCAGTGGTTCGCTAGCCGAGTTCAAACGCGCTTGGGCACCATCCGCAGCAAGGTGTTATCACGCACCACATAGTGATGGTAAAGCCCGGCCACGGCGTGCAGTCCGATCAGCCAATAGCCGATCGTCCCGCCGAGTACATGCCAGCCTTCAAGCTGCTTGGCCAGTGGTTTGTTTTCTTCGATCAGCAACGGCAGGTCGATGCCATAGAACATCACCTGATGCCCCTCGGCGCTGGTAATCAACCAGCCCAGAATCGGCAGGGTGATCATGAAAATATACAGCGCCCAATGCATCAGTTTGGCGAGCAGGGTTTGCCAGCGAGGCGAGGCGGGGAAGATCTGCGGCGCCGGCCCCAGGCTGCGGGCGAACAGCCGCAGCCAGACCAGCACGAACACCGTGAGGCCGAGCATGAAGTGGGCTTCCTTGATCAGCGTCCGGCCGCCGCTGCCTTTGGGGAATATCCCGCGTAATTCGATGCAGGCGTAAACCAGTATTAACAGCACCAGCATCAACCAGTGCAGCGCGATCGATACGGTGCTGTAGCGTGATTCGGAATTCTTCCAGGGCATACGGTGTTCCTCTCAGGTCAGGTCTGAAGTCACCGTTCTTGTTCGACGGCGTGGGTTAACTGTAATCCTGTTTGGTGGGTTTGCCTGAGGCGAAGGGGCTGTTCAATGCTCTGGATCAAGTGATCGGCCACAAAAAAGCGCCAGTTCCGTTAAAGGACGTGGCGCTTTTTTGCGAAACGGGAGGTGCAATCAGTCGTTTTGCGGCATCTCGCCGTTGGCCAGGCGCTTGTTGATGTCGGCGATCACCTCGGGCAAGTCGGTGATGGTATCGATCATGTAGTGCGGCCGGGAGCCTTCGAACATCGCGTGAATGCGCTTGCGTTCGCTGGCCAGTTTATCGCTGCCCAGGGCGCGATAGCCTTCGTAGTCCAGACCCAACGCGTTGCCAGAACAGATCAACGCCACGGTCCACATGCCGGCGCGGCGACCTTCAAGAATGCCCGGCACCGTGTCGTCGATCTTCACGCAAGCCGCGACATCGTCGATGCCCAGGGCAATCACGTTGGCCAGTGCCTGAGCCGGCCATGGGCGACCGTTGGGCACTTCGTCGGTGGCGACCACGTGGTCGGCGACGTAGCCATTGGTGGCGGCCAGTTCTACCACTTTGTCCATGACCTGTTTCGGGTAGCCGGAGCATGAGCCAATCTTGATCCCTTGCTGGCGCAGGTTGGCGATGGTGTCCAGGGCGCCCGGAATCAGGGCCGAATGTTCAGCGATTTTTTCGATCTGCAGCGGCATGAAACGTTTGTAGATGGCGGTGACGTCATCGTCGGTCGGGGTGCGACCGAACACGTTGCGATAGCGCTCGGCGACTTGCGGCTGATCGCACAGGGTACGAATGTGGTCCCACTTGCCCATGCCCATCGGCCCGCGGGCTTCTTCGATGGAAACCTGGACGTCGAACTCGGCGAAGGCTTCGACGAAAATCTGCGTCGGGGCGAAAGAGCCGAAGTCGACCACGGTGCCGGCCCAGTCGAGGATGGCGGCTTGCAGTTTGGTTGGGTTGCTGTAGTTCATGGCAAATAAATTCCTATGAGAAGGAGATATACGGGAGTTCGATGTACCTGTGGGAGCGGGCTTGCCCGCGATGAGGCCCTGTCAGTCGACTTCAATGGTGAATGTCAGACCGCTATCGCGGGCAAGCCCGCTCCCACAGGGATCTGGGGGAATCAGATTTCCAGGACTTCCATCTCGCGCAGCACCTCGGCGACCGCCGCCACGGCTGCGTGCATTTCGCCCTGGTTGACGTGGCCGATGCAGCCGACGCGGAAGGTTTCGACCTGGGTCAGTTTGCCGGGGTAGAGAATGAAACCCTTGGCCTTGACCCGCTCGTAGAATTCCTTGAACTGATAGCGCGGGTCTTTTGGTGCATGGAAGGTGACGATGATCGGCGCCTGGATCGCGGCAGGCAGGAAGCTGCGCAGGCCCAGTTTGGCCATGTCATCGAGCAGCACCTGGCAGTTATTGGCGTAGCGCTGATACCGTGCGGGCAAGCCACCTTCTTCGTTGTATTGCAGCAGCGCTTCGTGCAGCGCCGCGACCACGTGGGTCGGCGGGGTGAAGCGCCATTGGCCGGTCTTGGCCATATAGGTGTGCTGGTCAAACAAGTCCATTGCCAGTGAATGCGAGTTACCGGCAGCGTTTGCCAGCGCTTCTTTGCGCGCAAAGACGAAACCCATTCCCGGCACACCTTCCAGGCATTTGCCCGAGGCGGCGATCAGCGCATCGAACGACACATCCTGGGCGTCGATCGGCACGGCGCCAAACGAACTCATGGCATCGATGATCAGGCGTTTGCCGTGTTGCTCGATGACGTGGGCGATTTCCGCCAGCGGGTTGAGGATGCCGGTGCTGGTTTCGCAGTGAATCAGCGCGACGTGGGTGATGCTGGCATCGGCCCGCAGCAGGCGGTCGACGTCGGCGGCGGTGGTTGGTTCGTCTTCGGCGGTTTCGAAGGTGCTGAACGAGCGGCCGAGCACTTCGCAAATTTTCGCCAGGCGCTTGCCGTAGGCGCCGTTGATCAATACCAGCACTTTACCGTCGCGAGGCACCAGTGTTCCGATGGCTGCTTCGACCGCGAACGTGCCGCTGCCTTGCAACGGCACGCAGTGATGGCTATCGCCGCCGTTGATGATTGTCAGCAGCTGTTCGCAAAGGTTGGCGGTCAGTTGGTTGAAGCGGTCATCCCATGAGCCCCAGTCGACCATCATTGCCTGACGGGTGCGGCTCGATGTGGTCAATGGGCCGGGGGTGAGCAGGATGGGCTCGGCAGTACTCATTCTTGTGTCCTCGCAAAAGCTCAGTGGGATGAAGCTACGGGGCATAAATTGCAATTCGGTGAGCTATCAATCAAATTGTTTGTTGTTATGCCAGCCATCAGTGAGGGTTATTCATGAATCTGTTCCAGCTACGCGCCTTCGATGCCGTGGCCCGCGAGGGCAGCTTCACCCGCGCCGCCGAGCGCCTGTTTATCAGCCAACCGGCGGTCACCGGGCACATCAAGGCGCTGGAGGAGCATTACCAGATCACCTTGTTGCGACGCACCGCGCGGCGCGTCGAGCTGACGGAAGAGGGCACCAAACTGGCGGCGATCACCCGGGCGATGTTTGGCTTGGCCGAAGAAGCGCAGGTGATGCTGGAGGCAAACCGGCAGCTACTCACCGGGCGCCTGGAAGTGGCGGCGGATGGGCCGCACATGGTCATGCCGATGCTCGCCAGCCTGCGCGCGCGTTATCCGGGGATCACCGTGAACCTGCGGTTGGGCAATGCTCAGGAAACCCTCGCGGCGTTGCTGTCGGAACATGCCGACGTGGCTGTGCTCACCGAGGTCGAGCCGCGCAAGGGGCTGCACCTGCAAGCGTTGAGCGAGTCGAGGATTTGCGCGTTGGTGCCCTCGGCTCATCCGTGGGCGCAGAAGTCCAAAGGGGTGCAGCTCAAGGAGCTGGACCAGGTGATCATGGTCTTGCGTGAGCCGAGTTCGATTACCCGACGCACGTTCGACGAGGCGTGCGCTCAGGCCAGGGTCAGCCCACGGGTGTTGCTGGAACTGGACAGCCGCGAGGCCGTGACCGAGGCGGTGGCCGCAGAGTTGGGCGTGGGCGTGGTGTCGTCAGTGGAAGTCAGCCACGACCCGCGGGTGGCGGCGGTGCCGATTATTGGCGAGGGGTTGGTCAATCGGCACATGATCGGGTGCATGGAGCGGCGGCGGGATTTGCGCTTGATACAGGCGTTTTTTGGGTTGGCGCCTGTCTGATAGACCGAGGCGCGGCCATCGCGGGCAAGCCACGCTCCCACAGGGATTTATGCTGGCCACATATCTAGTGTACGACGCAAAACCTGTGGGAGCGGCGAACGGATTTGCGGTTGATACAGGCGTTTGCGCCTGGCAGATAGACCGAGGCGCGGCCTTCGCGGGCAAGCCACGCTCCCACAGGGATTTATGCTGGCCACATATCTAGTGTACGACGCAAGACCTGTGGGAGCGTGGCTTGCTCGCGAAGAGGCCGGACCTGCCTACACCAGACTCTCGCGAACCATCTCCAGAAACGTCGCCACCACCCGCCGCGAACTTTGCTCACGCAAGCACACCAGCGTCTCCGTCAGCCGCCGTGTGCAATCGGTAATCGGCAACGCGCACACCCGCGAATCCGCGCCAAATTCAGCGGCCGACACCACCCCCAAGCCAATCCCGACCACCACCGCCTCGCGTGCCGCTTCCCGGCCTTCGACTTCAATCGCTGGGCGGATGCGAAACCCGGCCCGGGCCATTTCCTCTTCCAGGGTTTGCCGCGTCACCGAGCCGATTTCCCGCAGCACCAACGGTGTGTCGTCCAGGTCCGCCAAGCAGATGGACTCGCGATCGGCCCACGGATGATGGCGTGAAACGAACGCCACCATCGGGTCATTACGCAGCGGTAGCGACAGCAAACGTTCGTCGCTGACATCGCGCCCCAGCAGGGCCAGATCGGCCTGGTAGTTGAACAGCCGAAACAGCGATTCATCGGTGTTGCCGGTTTCAATCTTCACGCTGATGCCGGGGTAGCGCTCGCAGAACCGCGCAATCTGCGGCAGTACATGCACCGGCGCATCCACCGCCAGAATCAGGCTGCCGGTTTGCAACGCCTGAGACGCGTGAAGCAACTCCTGCGCCTCGGCTTCGATGACGAACAGCCGCTGGGTGATGCTCAGCAGGCGCTCGCCCAAATCGGTCAGGCGCACTGAGCGCTTGTTGCGGTGGAACAGCAACACGCCGAAACGCTCTTCGAGTTTGCGCACTTGGTCGGAAATCGCCGGTTGCGTCAGAAACAGCCGCTCGGCAGCTTTGGTAAAGCTTCCATGGACGGCTACCGCGTGGAAGGCTTTGAGTTGGGTGTGGGATACCGACATCGAACTCTCCCGTAACAATCTGAACTTATATTTGAAATACGATAAATCGATTTCACTTATTAATCAGTAATTGTTTTTATCCGCTTCAACCCCGGTGACTGGTCAGTCGAACAGCATCGGTGGCCATGAGCCCATGCGTGCAATCAGCAGGACTCATCTGACCGGTATCGCCTCAGGGAACAGGCGATACCGCAGTGCTCAACAATAAAAACACAGGCGTTTTTTTCCAATTCTGCCGGCACACTCACACCCTGAGGTCAGAACCACAATGAACAGTCCCATCGGTACCATCAAGCGTTGGCGCGTGCAGATATTTGCCATCACCTGGCTCGCGTATGCCGCGTTCTACTTCACCCGCAAAGCTTTTTCCGTGGCCAAACTGGGGATTGCCGAAGACCCCGATTTCACCCTCGACAAAATGGCCATGGCCAACCTCGACGCCATCTACCTGGCCGCGTACGCCATCGGGCAATTCACCTGGGGCATCCTGGCCGACCGCTTCGGCCCACGGGTTGTGGTGCTCGGCGGCTTGCTGATTTCCGCGATGGCCGCGCTGGTGATGGGCAGCTTTGCCACGTTGCCGATTTTCGCCACGTGCATGCTGATTCAAGGGCTGGCGCAGTCCACCGGATGGTCGGGGCTGTGCAAGAACATTGGCAGTTTCTTTCCCGCCGAGCAGCGTGGGCGGGTGTTGGGTTTATGGAGTTCCTGCTACGCCTTTGGCGGGCTGGTGGCCTCACCGTTTGCGGGTTGGTGGGCGTATACGCTGATCGGCACCTGGCATGCAGCGTTCATTTCCAGTGCAGCGGTGGTTGGGCTGGTCGCCGTGCTGTTTTTTATTTTTCAACGTAACAAACCCGAAGACGTTGGCTTGCCAGCGGTGGAGCCGGAACCCGAGCTGACCGCTGAAGAGGCGCATGCTCAAAGCAAGATCAGTGTGCTGGAGCCCTTAAAGGAAATCCTGCGCAACCGAACCGTGCTGGTGCTGGGCCTGGCGTACTTTCTGTTGAAACCGGCGCGCTACGCGATTCTGTTGTGGGGACCGGTGATCGTCTTCGAGCAAATGCCCACGGTGGGCAAGGTCGGCGCGGCGATCATTCCCACCGCTTTCGAGCTGGCCGGGCTGCTCGGGCCGATCCTGCTGGGGCTCGCTTCGGACAAGCTGTTCGGTGCCCGACGCATGCCGGCCTGTGTGCTCAGTCTGTTGGCGCTCACGGTTTCCCTGGCGCTGTTCATGGGCGCCCTGCATACCGGCAGCGTCTTGCTGGTGGTGGCGCTGCTGTTCGTCATGGGCCTGACCCTGTACGGGCCGGACTCGATGATCAGCGGCGCGGCGGCCATCGATTTCGGCACCGCCAAGGCCGGTGCCACGGCGGCGGGCTTCGTCAATGGTTGCGGCTCGGTCGGGGCGATTCTCGGCGGGTTGCTGCCGGGTTACTTCGACTCGGTCACGGTGTTCATCGTCTTTGCCGGTTGCGCGTTGTTTTCAGCGCTGGTGCTGATCCCCCACTGGAACAGTCGCCCGGCTGGTCTGCGTCCCGAACGTGCATTTGTGCCTAACCAACCGATGACCGTAAAACCCCTGCGTACATAAGGATTACCCCATGAGACCTTACTGGCTGGAACAGGCGCTGGCGGCCGAGTCCTGCGCGCCGTGCGAACCTTTGGCCGGTGATGCCCGTGCCGACGTGTGCATTGTCGGTGGCGGCTACACCGGGTTGTGGACCGCGATCATGCTCAAGCAGCAGAACCCCGAACTGGAGGTGTTGCTGATCGAAGCGGACATCTGCGGTGCCGGTGCCAGTGGGCGCAACGGTGGTTGTGCGCTGTCGTGGTCGGCCAAGTATTTCACCCTGGAACGGTTGTTCGGCGTCGAGGAGGCGGTGCGACTGGTCAAGGAGTCCGAGCGTAGCATCCACGCTATCGGTGCCTTTTGCGAAGAGTACGCGGTGGACGCCGATTACCGCCTCGATGGCACGCTCTACACCGCTACCAACCGTGCCCAATGCGGTTCGACCGACGCGGTGATTGCGGCGCTGGAGCGCAACGGCATCAACTCTTTCACCCAGCGGCCACTGGCGGATGTACAGCGCATGGCCGGTTCCAGCAAACACCTGGAGGGCTGGTTTTCCCCGGCTGCCGCGAGTGTTCAGCCGGGCAAACTGGTGCGCGGCTTGCGTCGGGTCGCCTTGCAGTTGGGGGTGAGGATTCATGAAAACACTGCGATGACCGGGCTGGAGGAGGGCAAGCCTGCGAGGATTAAAACCCCCAATGGCACGGTCTGCGCCGACCGGGTGGTGCTGGCGATGAATGCCTGGATGGCCCGGGCGTTTCCACAGTTCGAGCGCAGCGTGGCGATTGTTTCCAGCGACATGCTGATCACCGAACCGCGGCCGGATTTGCTCAACGAGATCGGGTTGACCAGCGGCGTGACGGTGCTCGATTCGCGGATTTTCGTGCACTACTACCACAACACTCCGGACGGTCGAATCATGCTCGGCAAGGGTGGCAATACTTTCGCCTACGGTGGGCGAATGCTGCCGGTGTTCGATCAGCCGTCGCCCTATGCCGGCCTGTTGCAGCACAGCCTGAGCGAATTCTTCCCGGCGTTCGCCAAGGTCAAGGTCGAGGCCACCTGGAACGGGCCGTCGGATCGCTCCGTCACCGGTTTACCGTTCTTCGGCCAGATGAGCGCCAGCAGCAATGTGTTCTACGGTTTCGGTTACTCCGGCAGCGGGGTCGGGCCTTGCCATATGGGCGGGCAGATTCTCGCCTCGATGGTGCTGGGGCTGGACAACGCCTGGACCCGTTCGCCGTTGGTGAACGGCCCGTTGGGCTTTTTTCCGCCAGAACCGATTCGTTACCTCGGCTCATTGATGGTGCGCAACGCCATCCGCCGCAAGGAGCGCGCCGAGGATCACGGGCATCGGCCACGGCACCTCGACGTGCGTCTGGCCAGGTTTGCCGCGGCGGCGGGCAAGGCCGACAAGGGATGAGGCTCAGGGTGCTAGATCCGAGCGGTTGACCAGCCAATCGAGCAGCAGACGGCCATCGCGACGTGGCTCCGGAGCGGGCCGGAAAGGCTGGGGATGGCCCATGCCGGCACACAGCACCGGCCGGTCCGGGTCGCTGTCGAGGAAACTGACCAGCACGTCGGTGCCGGCCATGGGCAATCTGGACGGATTGATCCGACCGTCCGGCATAGCGAGGGCAACCGGTAGCCAGAGACCGTCGGATTTATCCGCCTCGAACCCCGGTGTCGGCCATAGCCTGACGTGTATCCGGCCCTGGTCATCGAGCGCCGCCGGTTGCCCGACGGCGCCGAGTACACGGGCGGTCTGATAGCCCGGGATGCTCGGCCGGGCCTGCTTGAGCGCCGGCCTGAAGACTGTTGACCAAGGGATGGCGGTGAACTGATTGCTGTAGCGCCGAGTAATATCGGACGTGTCCTCGGCGAGAATCGACGCCTGCTGTCCTTGATGCCGGATATCGGTGAGCAGCCACTGATCGTTAAAACTCGAGAGCGGGTGCTGCGCCACTTGAAGGATCCATCCACTGCGCAGCTCGCTGTGGTTGCTTTGGCCGTGGATCTGCCGTTGCTGACACCGCAGGCGTTCCAGCTGTCGATGGCTGAGCTGGTCGTGATGAAGCTGTTCGGGGGCGGGGCGTGCTGTCATCGGGCCCGTTCTGGTGAGCGGATGGTTGGCCGCTCCATCACCGATCACCTGCGCGCCGCGGTTTCTGGCCTCCCATCGTGCCGGGACGAGGTGCGGGTCGTGGCGCTGGAACAGTTCGCTGATCACCGGCAAGGCGGAGTCGTTGAATGCCTCGTCCTGGAACGGCATCAGCAGCGGTTCCTGAGGGAAACTCAGGCTGTCATCGGCCAGCACCAGCACATGCCCGTCGTGCTGATGTTCGAAGTGGTAGTGGATACCTTCTTCTTCACACAGCCGCTGCATGAAGGCCAGATCGCTTTCATCGTACTGAATGCAAAAAGGTCGGGGCGGGTAGCACCCGTTTGCCAGTTCGAAGCGGTAGCTGTGCTCGGGCAATTGGTGCTCCTCCAGCAACTGGCGCACGATCGCGGGCACGCTGAGACGATGAAACACTCGACGCGAGCTGTGCAGGTGAAGTTGTTGAAGATGGGGCGCCAGCACCAGGGAGTAGCCGACCCGGTGCGCGCCGCGATGTTCGCGACTGACGCTGTGGATCACGCCGTGAATGCCCTGGTCATCCGCCAGCCTCAGGAACGCCGGTTGTTGCAGCCATTGGTCGAGGTTCATCGCCGGCGCGAGGCCGATCACGTCGATGTCGAATCGATAGGGCTGGTTGAGACCTTCACGGCCACTGAACTGCAACACCTGAAAACTCAAACCGCCGTCGAGGAGTGTCAGGGTGAAGGGGCTTTCGTTGTCGTTGTGCATCGAACGCGCTTCTGCCAGGGAGGATGGGCGCAGAGGGTACGAAACCACAGCCCTGAAGCGTCACCGCAAATCGACTTTTCAGAATCGCCCTACAAACACTGGTGAAAATGTCGATTCGTCACGGGGTGAAGATCTTGAATTTTTGGTCGATTGGCATCTTTAGGCCGTATAAACTTGCGCAATGCGTCGGCCAATAGATGTCTCGGCGCCACAGATCAAGAGAGTGAGTAATGGGCGCACAGTGGAAGGTTAAACACAAAGAAGCGGCAGCCAACGCCAAGGGCAAGATCTTCGGCAAACTGGTGAAAGAAATCACCATCGCTGCCCGCAACGGTGCCGATACCGCCACCAACGCACACCTGCGTCTGGTGGTCGAACAGGCTAAAAAAGCCTCGATGCCCCGCGAAACCCTGGAACGCGCGATCAAGAAAGGCTCCGGCCAGCTCGGCGAAACCGTGCAATACCATCGCGTGACGTATGAAGGGTTCGCACCGCATCAGGTGCCGCTGATCGTTGAATGCGTGACTGACAACATCAACCGCACCGTCGCTGAAATCCGCGTCGCGTTCCGTAAGGGCCAGTTGGGCGCTTCCGGTTCGGTGGCCTGGGACTTCAACCACGTCGGCATGATCGAGGCGTCTCCGGACAGCCCTGACGCCGATCCGGAAATGGCCGCGATCGAAGCCGGTGCCCAGGATTTCGAGCCGGGTGAAGACGGCGCGACACTGTTCCTGACCGAACCTGCGGACCTGGATGCGGTACAGAAAGCGCTGCCGGAGCAGGGTTTCACCGTGTTGTCGGCCAAGTTGGGTTACCAGCCGAAGAACCCGGTCAGCGGTTTGAGCGATGAGCAGATGGCGGAAGTCGAAGCGTTCCTCGAAGGCCTCGATAACCACGATGACGTGCAGGACATGTTTGTCGGGTTGGCGGGTTAAGCGGTTCCGACAGTTTGTGATCTGACATGTGGTGAGGGAGCAAGCCCCCTCGCCACAGTTTTTGTATTGGCCGCTAGTTGAACGCAGCCAACTCCTGCACAACCTCGCTGAACCCCGGTCGTGCCAACACATCCGGCTGACAGCAGCGCTGCTGCAATGCCGCTAACGACTCACGCTCTTCATCGCTCAGCCCAGAGTCGATCCGCTCCAGCAATTCCCCCAGCAGCACCCCGAACGCCCGCACCTCGATCCGTTGCAGCGCACGGCTTTCAAGGCTGTCCGAAGTGGCATGGAAAGACGCCGCGCCAAAGTCGCCCAACAGGCAATCACCGTGTTCGTTCCACATGATGTTGTGACCATAGAGGTCGCCGTGAGTGATGCCTTGGTGGTGCAAATGTTCAGCCACCGAAGCAATGCCACTGGCGATGCGCAGTGCCACGCCGGCGCTGAATCGAATGTCGTCGGAGTAGACGTCGCGGCTGCAGGACGTCAGGCTCGGCAGGCCGGCCAGGTTGCGGTAACTCGGGTCGATCAGTTGCATCACCAACCCGGCCTGCGCCTGCGGATGGCCGACGATCCGCCCTTCAACCCGGATCAGGTTGGGGTGGATGCCGGCGGTGATGCAGGCGTTCATTTCGTGCAACGGCGAGCCGTCGCTGGTCATTTCACCTTTGTAGAGTTTCACCGCGACCTGTTTCGTCTGCTCCCACAACCCCTGATGAATAATCCCCGACGCGCCTTCGCCGAGTTTTTTCTCAAGGCTCAGTTGGGACCAGGGAATGCTCGCCGTGGCTTCGAGGGCGGCGGCATCGGCTTCGGTTTCCAGCGGGTTACCGGCGTACGCCAGCCAGGTCAGGCTCGGCAGGGTCAGCAGCCACTCGGGAAGTTCGGTGAGCTGATTGGCGGCGATGCGAATCAGTTCGAGTCGATGGCAGTGCCTCACGCTTTCGGGTAAACGCTGTAACTGGTTGCCTGCGAGCATGAGCTTTTGCAGATGTGGGCGTTCACCCAGTTCGGTCGGCAGTTCCGTGAGGCGGTTGTCGGTCAGGATCAGCCAGCGCAACAGCGGTGGCAGGGCGGCGCCCGGCACGTTTTCGATGGCGTTGGCCTTGAAGCCGATCATCGTCAGCGCCGCGCACTGGCCGAGGCAAGCGGGCAGTTCGGTGAACTGATTGTCCGAGCAGAACAGCACGCGTAAACGGGTCAGGCGGTGCAGGTCGTCCGGCAGGCTGCGCAAGGCGTTGCCGCTGAGGTTGAGCACTTCCAGCGAGTCCGCCAGGTGGAAGATTTCCCGGGGGAACTCGGTCAGGCCACAGGCCAGGTCCAGGCGGGTGATGCCCGACAGTTGGCCGGCGCGCAGTTTTGCGAGGGTATCCATGGGCAGGTTCGCTATTGATCAGGATGAGGGCGTGGGGGGCTGGAAACGGGCGACATGATAGCGGGAAAGTTGTGGTGCTTGTCAGGCCGCCTTCACGAGCAAGCCCAAACCCGATCTCTGCGGTCAAGCCAGATCCCTGACCTCCACCAACTGCCCCAACCGACTGCGCGTACGCGCCAGGTCGATAGCATCACCACCCAGGCTTTCGCGCAATGACTGGTGTCCGAGCAGAATCAGGTGCTTGTCCTGGTCGTACAAGACGTCGATCAGGTTGATGAAGCGTTGTTGGGCGGCGATAGAACAGTCGGCGAGGCTGGGCAGTTTGTCGATGATCCAGCGATCGAACCGTCGGCACAGTTCGAGGTAGTCCATCACTGCAGTGGGGTGTTCGCACAGGTCGGCGAAGGTGAAACCGACGCTTCGCCCTTCACAATATCGGGCTTGCAGGTGCCGTGTCCCGACGGGCAGTTGGATAACCGGTGCCTCGTGTTCGAGCAGCTGCAACGCCCGACGTTGCGCCACTGTGGCAGGCCAGACGTACTGGCCCTGGGTGAACAGCTGCTGTGCGTGGGCGCGCGCCTGACTGCGGTAATCATGCGGGCCGCCGACTTCCATCACCTGCATGCGCGCGTTAACCAGGTCGATCACCGGTTTGAAACGGGCGTGGTACAGCGGGTTGGGCAGCAAACCTTCCGGCGGGTAGTTGGAGGTCGCCAGCAACAGAATCCCCCGGCGAAACAGCGCCTTGAACAGCCGCGTGATGAGCATCGCATCGCCGATGTCATGCACGTGGAATTCATCGAAACACAGCACCCGGCAGTCGTGCAGCAGTTCGTCGAGGGTGACCGCCAGCGCATCGGGCTGCTCGCGATGGCTGAACATGCCTTGGTGCAGTTGCGCAAAAAACTCATGGAAGTGCAGGCGCTGTTTTTCCGCGATGGGGATGGCCTGGAAAAACCCGTCGAGCAGCCAGCTCTTGCCGCGCCCGACTGCACCATAGAGATAAAGACCGGGCAGTGTCGGCGCCGATGTGCCCAGCAGCGCCGATGCGTGCTGCGCCATGCAGTCGATCACTCGTTGCTGGCTATGGCTCAGGGTGTAGCCCTGGGTATGGGCCTTGTGGTGGAAGTAGTCGTGGATCACCCGGCCCTGCGCGCTGTTACTGGCCGACGCCGCAAATGCCTTGCCGAAGAAACGGCGTAGCGCGGGCCAGCGTGGTGTAAGTCGCGGACGGTTGGGCGGTCGAACGGCCACTGTGATGTCACCCCGTAATCTTAAGGCCGGCTCCCCGAGCTGCGGCGGCGTAGTGTAACCAAAGGGGGAATTTGCCTTCCACTGGTGTCGATGAAGCGGTTGTGGTGAGGGGGCTTAGCCAAGGCGCAGAACCTGTGGGAGCGCGGCTTGCCCGCGAAGAACGATAACGCGTAATACCTGAAAAGCCGCGGTGCATTCTTCGCGGGCAAGCCACGCTCCCACAGGGTTTTCGTCGCTCGCCACATGGATCTTTTGATCTTCGAGGCTACCGCTCGATACTGCGATTCCACCGGGCATTCCACGCCGGGCGCTGTTCGTTGACCTGATCCCAATCGATGGCGATTGCGGTCGTCAGATACTGCTTCATCGCCTCGACCTGGCCGCGGGTCTTGTCGGTGGTCGGCGTATTCGGGTTGGATGGAATCTGATCGCCGTCTTCCAGCGCGGCCGCCTGTGCTTCAGGCGTCAGCAGGAAGGCGGCGAGTTTCTGCGCCAGTTCCGGTTGGGTGTTGTTGGCGATGGCGCATTCGGCCACGTTGAGCACCACCGAGCCTTCCTTGGGCTGTGCATACTCCACCGGCATACCCTTGAGTTTCAACGCGGTAACCTGGGTCGGGGTCAGCGGAAACAGCGCCGCTTCGTCGGTCTGGAGCATTTCGGAGATTTTCGCGGAACTTGGAATGTACTCCAGCACATTGCGCCCGACGGTGTTCGGCCAGGCCTTGAACCCCGGTTCGACGTCGGTTTCGCTGCCGCCCTGGATCCGGTTGAACATCAGGAAACCGTGCAGGCCAAAGGTTGAAGACGCCATCGACTGGAATACCAGTTTGTCCTTGAAGCGCGGGTCGGCCATGTCCATCCATGAGGTCGGCGCGTTCCAGCCTTTTTCCTTGAACAGCCGCGTGTTGTACGCCAGCCCCGTGACCCCGAGGCTGACCGCTACGGCTTGATCCTTGATGCGGCCCTTGGCCGGAATCTGCGCCAGGGTCGGGCTGTCTTCGAGTTTGTCGCACAAGCCCATGGCGATGGCGCGGTACATGATGCCGTCGTCGAGGAACATTACGTGCATCTGCGGGTTGCCTTTGCTGGCCTGGACCTTGGCCAGAATATCGGCGGAGGTTCCCGGCACGATCACCACTTTGACGTTGTTGGCCTTCTCGAAAGCCGGCAGCACCTTGTCGGCGTAGAGCCGCTCCATGGTTCCGCCGTTCATGCCCAGATACAGCGTCGTTTCGGCCTGGGCCTGAGTGACTGTGAGCAGAGCGCTCAGGCATGAAAATCCGAGCAGTGCAGTGCGTTTGAAGTTATTCATTGGCGCGACCTTCCTCTATCAAGCAACGGAGATGGAGTGAAACCGGGTGATGGAAAACGCATCCAGCGACGTCTTTGACGCGCCGCTACAGATGATCTCGGTGAGCGCCTGGCCCACCGCAGGCCCGATCTGGAAGCCCGCGCCGGCAAAGCCGAACGCGTGCAACAGGCCGGGTTGGGTGCTGCTGTGGCCGATCACCGGTTGGCGATCGGGCAGGTAACCTTCGGTGCCGCTCCAGGTGCGGATCGCCTGGGCGCCTTCAAGAAACGGATAGAGCTCAACGGCCTGGCGCAGGATCTCGATGACTGCGTTCTGACCAGGCCGGGCGCGGGCGTTATCGAGGGCAAAGCCTTGGCCGCCGCCCAACACACAATTGCCGCGAGCGACCTGGCGGGCATAGATGCCACCGCCCTCGACGCCGGTGCTGGCATTCATCACCAGCGGCAACGGTTCGGTGACCAGCATTGCCGGGTGACCGGCGTGCATTGGCACCGCTTCACCGAATTGCGCGGCGAGCTTTCCGGCCCAGGCGCCGGCGCAATTCAGCAGCCAGGGGGCTTGCAGTTCGAGGCCGGATTGAGCGCTGACGTGAAAGCGCTGACCGTCATGCTCCACCGCCGTCACTGCGCATTGTTCATGGATTTGCGCACCGTGCCGACGCGCCGCTTGCGCGAAGGCGGGGGATACCAGTCGCGGGTTGGCGTGGCCGTCGTCCGGGCACAACGAGGCACCGACCGCGACCTCTCCGACCCACGGAAAACGTGCGCGCAATTCACTGCGGTCTAACAGCTGCAAATCGAGGCCGAACCCCTGGCTGCTCGCGGCGTAGTCCTGCAAGGCGTGCAGATCATTGAGACTGCGGGCGAGTTTCAGGTGACCGCTGCGCTGATATTCGCCGTCGATGCCGATCAACTGCGGCAGTTGCCCCCAGATCTCGTGGGCCCGTTGCGACAGCGGCAATTGCGACAGCGGCCGGCCCTGACGACGCACGCCGCCGTAGTTCACACCGCTGGAGTGCGAGCCGCAAAAATCCCGCTCCAGCAGCGCAACGCGACGGCCGGCCTTGCTCAGAAACAGGGCGGCGGAGGCACCGACGATGCCGCCGCCAATAATGATTGCATCGACCTCGATCATGGCTCGACCTCCAGACCGAACGGCAGGGGTTTGATCGGCGCCTGTGCCCGCAACCGGCCGATGTCGGACAGGTTGCGCTGGCTTTCGCAGGCAATGATTTCCGCTGCGGCGGCGCCACACATTCGCCCTTGGCAGCGACCCATACCGACCCGGCAATGGGCCTTGACCCGATTGATCTCCCAATGGCCTTCGCGCACCACCTGGCGGATGTCGCCGGCGTGTACTTCTTCGCAGCGGCAGATCATCAGGTCATCCGCAGCGTCGGTGGCCCAGCTTTCGGGAAACAGGAAGGCACGCTCCAGGCCTTGGCGGAATCTGCCGATAGTTTGAAGCGACTGTTCCAGCTGCGTGGCGCGCTGTGGCGGGATCAGGTAACCGATGTCTTCGAGCAGCGCCAAGGCTGCCCGTTCACCGGCCATTTCTGCGGCGTCGGCACCCATGATGCCGGCACCGTCACCGGCCAGGTACACCTCGGCGATGCTGCTGCGACCGGCGCTGTCTCGCTGCGGCAGCCAGGCGCGGTTGAGCGGGTTCCAGGTGAATTCACAGCCCAGCAGATCGGCGAGTTGGGTTTCGCTGCGCAGGCCGTGGGCGAAGGCTACGGCGTCGCATTCGATTCGATGTTCGCTTGCTGCGTTATGCCAGCTCAGCGATTGCACGCGGTGTTCGCCATCGATGCGTTTCAAGGTGGCGCCCTGATGCACCGGGATGCCGTGGGCGGTTAGCCAGGTGCGGTAATAAATGCCTTTGGCCAGCGTGGAGGGTTGTGACAGCAGGCCGGGCAGGGCGCGGGCCTGAGCGCTGAAGGGCGAGCTGTCGAGCACGGCGATCACGTTGGCGCCGGCCTTGGCGTATTGGTACGCCACCAGGTACAGCAACGGTCCGCTGCCGGCGAACACCACGCGTTCACCAATGGCACAGCCTTGAAACTTCAAGGCGATTTGCGCCGCGCCGAGGCTGTAAGCCCCCGGCAGCGTCCAGCCTGGCACGGGCAGAATCCGGTCGGTGGCACCGGTGGCGACAATCACCCGGGAGAATTCCAGCCGTGCGGCGCGGCCCTCACGCAAGGTGTCGAGTGCGCCAGCCTCGGCGTTCCACACCAGCGTGTCGGGGCGGTAATCGAGTTGCTCGCGCAGTGCGTCGATTGTCTGATGCAGTGCCTTGGCCTTGCGTGCTTCGAAGCCATACAACTTGACCGCCGAACGCTTGAAGTTCGCCGGCTGGCGCCGATAAATCTGCCCGCCGCCGCGTGCGGCTTCGTCCAGCAGAATGGGGCGAACACCATGGGCAACGAGGGTTTGCGCCGCCCGGATTCCAGCGGGGCCTGCGCCGATGATGACTACGGACTTCATACCCACCCCATCTGTGATCGACGCCCCAATCCTGTGGGAGCGGGCTTGCCCGCGATGGCGGCGGCACATCCAACATCGATGGTGGCTGACAGTCCGCTATCGCGGGCAAGCCCGCTCCCACAGTTAGTGAAGGTATGGCGCATTATTTGTGATCGGCACGGAACCCCTGTGGGAGCGGGCTTGCCCGCGATGACGGCGGAACATTCAACATCGGTGGTGGCTGACAGTTCGCTATCGCGGGCAAGCCCGCTCCCACAGGGGATCTCAGTTCTGAAGGTAGAAAAATTGTTCATACCGATCGCCCCGGTTCACGGCTGATGTGCTGTCCGGCCTCAAGCAGCGTCGAACAGGCCCGCACTCGGCGGCCATCGCCCAGGCGTACCCAGCAGTCCTGGCAGGCGCCCATCAGGCAGAAGCCGGCGCGGGGTTCGGCGCTGAAATCGCTGCCGCGCAGGTGTTCGCTGCAAGTCAGTACCGCGGTCAGCAGGGTATCGCCGAGCAAGCCACGGGCAGGCACGCCGTCAAGGGTAAAGTTCAGGGCCGGGCGGTCGCCTTCGGCCAGTCGTTTCAGCAGAGCCATGGCGCCCTCATTGTTTACCCACCAGAACCCGATCCAGGCCGTAGACCCGATCAAGCAGAATCATCGTCAGCGCGGTCAGCGCAATCACCAGGGCCGACACCGCCGCCATCATTGGATCGATGGATTCAGTGGCGTACACGTACATGCGCACCGGCAGCGTTTGCGTGGCCGGCGAGGTGACGAAGATCGACAACGTGACCTCATCGAAACTGTTGATGAACGCCAGCAGCCAGCCACCGGCGACCCCCGGCAAAATCATCGGCAAGGTGATTTGCCGGAACAGCGTGAAGCGTCCGGCGCCCAGGGATTGCGCGGCATGTTCGGCGCTGCGGTCCAGGCCGATGGCCGAGGCCAACACCAGGCGCAGCACATACGGCGTGATCACCAGCACATGGGCGAAGATCAGCCAGGCGAAGCTGCCGTTGACGCCCATCAGCGCAAACAAGCGCAGCAACGCTACCCCCAACACCAGATGCGGAATGATGATCGGCGACAGGAATAGACCGTTGAAAAAGTCCCGTCCGGGGAATTCGAAGCGCGTGATCGCCAGGGCGGCTGGCACGGCGATCAGCGTCGCCAGCGTGGCGGCACAGAACGCCAGGATCAGGCTGTTGTAGAACGCATCGACAAAGTCGGCGCGCTCGAACACCGCGCGGAACCAGCGCAGGGAAAACTCCGTGGTCGGCAGGCTCAGGGTGTTTTCCGGGGTGAAGGCGACGAGGCACACCACCACCAGCGGCGCGAGCATGAACAGCACCACCAGGGTATGGAACAGCAGGGCGAAAGGACCGTTTCTGGACATGACGAATTATCCCAATGACTTCTTGTAGCGGCCTTCGATCATCCGGTTCCACGACAGCATGATCAGCAGGTTGAGCAACAGCAGGGCCACGGCAATCGCGGCGCCCATCGGCCAGTTGAGCTCCGACAGGTACTGGTCGTAGATCAGCGTGGCGACCATCTTTATCCGGCGTCCGCCGAGCAGTCCGGGGATGGCAAATGAACTCGCCGCGAGGCCGAACACGATCAAGGTGCCGGAGAGCACGCCGGGCATGATTTGCGGCAGCACCACTTTGCGCATCACCGTGAGGTGGCTGGCGCCCAGTGACAGCGCGGCCTGCTCGGCGGCCGGGTCGAGTTTTTGCAGCGAGGTCCAGACCGGAATGATCATGAACGGCAGCATCACGTGAACCAGTGCGATCACCACCGCGAACGGCGTGTAGAGCAACTTCATTGGCGAACCACCGAAGGCTTGCAGCGTCTGGTTGACCAGGCCGTCAGCGCCGAGCAACAGGCTCCAGCCGAAGGCGCGCACCACCACCGAAATCAGCAACGGCGTGAGGATCAGAATCAGGAAGATCGAGCGCCACGGCGCGCCCATGCGGCTGAGGATGTAGGCCTCGGGCACGCCGATCACCACGCAGAGCAGGGTGGTCACGGGCGCTGATCCAAAACGTCCTCAGAAAGATCTCGTAGAAGTACGGATCGCCCAGCAGGCTGCTGTAATGATCGAGGGTGTAGGCGTCGCTGTTGATCCCCGAGCTGTAGTCGAAGACGTTGAACGACAAGATCAGCGTCAGTAGCAGCGGGATCACCAGCAGGCCGAAGTACAACGCCAGGGCCGGTGCGGATAACCAATAGCCCTGACGTCCCTGGCGGATGACGGCAAGCGTACTCATGCCGACACCTCGTCGACACTCAGCACCCGCAGCAATGTTGCATCCCAATCGAGGCCGACCGCCGTGTCTTCGATCAAGGGGGCCGAACCGTCATTGCGGCGCACCACGCTGAGTTCGCCCAACGATGTCGATACGCCGTACAGCCATTGGCTGCCAAGGAAAAAGCGGCTGACGATCTTGCCTTGCAGACGGCCCAGGCCTTTATCCAGCAAGTCGATCTTTTCCGGACGCAGGCTCAGGGTCAGTTCGCCGTCGCCACGGTTGCAGACCTGCACGACGCCAGCGCTGTCCCGTTCGCCGGGCAGCAAGTTGGCCTTGCCGACGAAGCCGGAAATGAACTCGGTGCGCGGGTGCTCGTAAAGGGTGTAGGGCGCGTCGATCTGCGTGATGCGCCCGGCCTGCATCACCACCACCCGGTCGCTGATCGACAGCGCTTCGGACTGATCATGGGTGACCATCAGCGTGGTGATGCCGACCTCACGCTGGATGCGGCGGATTTCGAACTGCATCTCCTCGCGCAAATTGGCGTCGAGGTTGGACAGCGGCTCGTCGAGCAGCAGCACCGGCGGTTCGATCACCAACGCCCGGGCCAGCGCGACTCGTTGGCGTTGACCGCCGGAGAGTTCCCGTGGGTAACGCTCGGCGTGCAGGTTGAGACGTACCAGTTTCAGCACCCGATCCACCCGTTGCTGCAACTCGCCGTTGGGCACTTTGCGCATGCGCAGGCCGAAGGCGACGTTGTCTTGCACGGTCATGTGCGGGAACAACGCGTAACTCTGGAACACCACGCCCAGGCCGCGACTGGCGGGCTTGGCGTGGGTGATGTCGCGACCATCCAGCACGATACGCCCGCTGCTGACTTCGACGAAGCCGGCGATCATTTGCAGGGTGGTGGTTTTGCCGCAGCCGGAGGGGCCGAGCAAGGAGACGAACTCGCCTTTTTCCACCGACAGGTTGGTGGCGACGACGGCGTCGATTTCGCCGTAACGTTTGCCGAGGTTTTCAAGTTGCACGAAGGCCATGACTGCGCTCCACCTGAGATTGTTATGCGTCGCCAAAGGCGCGCTTTTTTGTATGGGCAGATACGAAAAGGATGTTGCCGGGTGCGTTGGCGCTCGACTTCTGTCGGCTGCCGCTGTTGTTCGAATCGCCCCTGATGGACGCAGAGTAGGACGAAGAATAGGATGGGCTCAATGGCCTATTTCACTGAAGCGATGACTATTTTCAGTTTCATTCAGTGAGTAAATTAATTGTCGAGAAATCACATGCCTGATTCCATTGAGCGGAATGTAAACAAAAATGAAGTCGGCGTCGGTGCCGTCTCAAGGCTGTTTGCGGTACTGCGCAGCCTGGGTGACACCGTTGAAGGCGGGGAGCGCGTGACGCAACTGGCGCAGCGCATCGGTTTGTCGCAACCGACCACCCACCGCTTGCTGCGCAGCCTGATGGACGAGGGCATGGTCGAACAGGACGCGCGCAGCAAACGCTATCGCCTGAGCCTGGAGTTTTTTGCCTTGGCGGCCCGCGCCGGCAACACCGGCAACTTGCGTGAACTGGCGCGGCCGGCATTGCTGCGGCTGTCGGCATCGTTGGGAGATTCGTTGTTTTTACTGGCGCGCAGCGGCTTCGATGCGATCTGTCTGGACCGCAGTGAAGGGCCGTTTCCGATCCGTACGTTTACCGGTGACATCGGCGGGCGGGTGGCGCTTGGTGTGGGACAGGGCAGTCTGGCGATTCTGGCGTTTCTGCCGCAAGAGGAACGCGACACGGTGATTCATTACAACTTGCCGCGGCTCAAGGATTTTCACCTGTATGACGAGGTGTTCCTGCGCTCGGAAGTCGAGAGTGTGCGCACCCTCGGTTACGCCGGGCGCAACACCGGCGTATTGCAAGGCATGGCCGGGGTGGCCGTGCCGATCCTCGACCGCGAAGGTCGGGCGGTGGCGGCGCTGAGTGTGGCCACGGTCAGCGATCGCCTGGGGCCGGATCGTTTGCCGACGGTGGTGGAGATGCTCAAGCGCGAAGCCGCGCTGATCGGGCCGCGGATCAATCCGTTCGATCCGCTGTTGCGAAGGCCTTCGCAGGTGTTCGGGCAGGGTTGACCACAATCTCCAAATAATCGCTGACCCCTGTGGGAGCGGGCTTGCCCGCGATAGCGGTGGATCAGTCACCATCAGTGTTGGATATGCGGCCGCCATCGCGGGCAAGTCCGCTCCCACAGGGATTGGCGGTGATGATCAGAACTGCCCGGTTTGTTTGAGCATCCGCGCCGCCGGCGTGTCACTCGGGCTGACCATCGCGTAGTTGTACCCGGCCCCCGACCAGTACTCTGCCTGCAGTGCACCGTCGCTGCGACTACCGCGAGGCAGCAGGGTGTTTTTCGGCCCGGGTGGCCGGACGTAGAAGCTGATCTTGTGCCCGCTCTGATCCTCGTACACCACCATCGCCGCCGGACCTTGTTCAGTGCTGAGCAGCCGCCCGCTGATGGGTTTGTATCCGGCAACGGTCAGGTTCGGCAGACGATGGGCCTGGCTGAAATACCGATCGAGCCAGCCTTGCATATCGCCGTCATCGCTGACTTTGTAATCCGCCGGCAGGATGCCTTGCTGGGCAATCAGCCGGTAGGCCTGCATTGCATCGGTCATCGGCAGCGGGGCGCTGACCAGGGTCATTTGCCGGGCCTGCCAACCGCCCAATCCGCCGATGCTGACCGCGATCAGCAACACCGCGGCGCTGGCCAGATGGCGGCGGGACTGGCGTTTGAGGCGCTGGCGAATCATTGCCGGGTCGAGTTGCGGGTTGGCCGGTTGCTGCAAGGCGCCGCTCAGGGCCGCGCGCAATTGTTGGGCATCGTGCTGCCAGGCGCGTACTTGCGCGGCCACTTCGGCGTTGTTGGCCAGATAAGTCTCCACCCGATGTCGGTCGGCATCGCTGAGTTGGTGATCGACGTAGGCATGCAGGTCACGCTCGCTGGGAGGCATGCTGATCATTTGAGTCTCCGCAGGGAAGGGTGGGTGATTTCGCCGTCGCTGAGCTGGCGCAAGGCCTGGCGTGCGCGGGACAAGCGCGACATCACGGTACCGATGGGGACGTCGAGAATTTCGGCGACCTCCTTATAGCTCAAGCCTTCTACCGACACCCATAGCAGCAGCGCACGCTGTTCGGTGCCGAGCTGATCGAAGGCTTGCAGGGTCGATTGGGCGATCACCGTGCGTTCTGCCGAAGGCTGCGCATCATCACGGCCGGTAAAGAGTTCGAGCATCCGCGCATAACGCCGGGAGCGGCGATGAGCGTCGAGAAACTGCCGATAAAGAATCGAAAACAGCCAGGCACGCAAGTCGCCCTCGGGACGTTTGTCGCCCCAACTCGACAGCGCGCGCTCAAGGCATGCCTGCACCAGATCGTCGGCGCTGCTGGGGTTGCGCGTCAGCGATACGGCGAAACGCCGCAGCCTGGGAATGACTTCCCTGAGTTGTTCGTCGAAATCGTTCATGAAGTTCTGACCAGTCACTACGCTGTGGTGAGTGTTCAGGAAGACGCCCGGCATTCGAGGTTATTCCACGCCTGGAAAAATAAATACCGGGCGATGGAATAAACCCTGGTGGGGTTCGTCTGCCTGATTCTTCTCACTTGTGGCCGATGGCCCTGGAGTCATTCATGGTAGATCGCTCATCACCACCCACGGGGCCTGGCCGGCCACCGCTGAGTGCCGCGAGCCTGACGTTGCGCCTGACCGGCATTGCCGTGGTGGTCGCCGCGCTGGCCGGGGCTTTTGCCTACGTCAACGGCACACTCGACCCACAGCGCCTGACGCCAAAAGCCTTGGTTAATGTGCTGGAGAAAAACAACGGCGTGCACCCGGGATTCCGTCGTAACCACGCCAAAGGCGTGTGCGTGATCGGGCATTTCGAGAGCAGTAGCCAGGCGCGCGAGTATTCCAGTGCCCAAGTGTTCAGCGAAGCGCGGACCCCGGTGGTCGGGCGTTTCGCGCTGCCTGCCGGCAATCCTTATGCGCCGGATAACAGCGTGCCGATCCGCAGTCTGGCATTGCGTTTCACCCAGGCCAATGGTCAGCAGTGGCGTACCGGGATGAACAGTATGCCGGTATTCCCGGTGGGCACGCCCGAGGCGTTCTATCAGTTGCAACAAGCACAGTCACCGGATCCGGCTACCGGCAAACCGAACCCGGCCGCTGTGCCAGCGTTCTTCGGTTCTCATCCGGAAGCCGCGCCATTTCTAGCCTGGATCAAAACCGCCAAACCGTCGGCCAGTTACGCGACGGAAACCTATAACAGCGTCAACGCGTTTTACCTGGTGAACGCGGCCGGGCAACGGCAAGCGGTGCGTTGGAGCATGACGCCAGTGGCTCAGGACGCGGCAGGTGGAACGGCCCCCGAGGGCGGTGATTTCCTCGAGAAAGATCTGGTACAGCGCTTGTCCGCCGGCCCGCTGCGTTGGCAGTTGAACATTACCCTGGCGAACCCCGGGGACCCGGTCAACGATGCGAGCAAAGCGTGGCCCGACGGCCGAAAAGTGTTGAACGCCGGCACGCTGGTGCTCGAAAGCACCCAGCCGCAACTCAATGGCGAGTGTCGTGACATCAACTACGACCCACTGGTATTGCCCAGCGGTATCGAAGGCTCCGACGACCCATTGCTCGCCGCTCGCTCAGCCGGTTACGCCCGTTCCTACCTGCGCCGCACCAGCGAAGTGAAGCAGTTGCCCAACGCCAAACAGGAGTCTCAACAATGAGTGCTCAACCGAACCATTTCGCGCCATTGGCGCGGCTGCTGCACTGGCTGATGGCGCTGATGATCATCTCGATGCTGTTTATCGGCGCGGGCATGGCGGCCTCGGTGTCCGAGCGCCATCAGTGGCTGATCCATCTGCACAAACCTTTGGGCGTTGCGATTCTGTTGCTGGTGATCGTGCGCCTGGCCGTGCGTTTTTCGACCCGGCAACCACCACTGCCGGCGGACCTGCCGGGTTGGCAAGCGCTCGCGGCCAAGGCTTCACATATCTTGTTGTACGCCTTGATGCTGATTTTGCCGCTGCTGGGCTGGGCGATGATTTCGGCGGCCGGCGATCCGGTGATGCTCAGTAGTTCGTTGCAGTTGCCGTCGATTCTGCCGGCGAATGCGCAGGTGTTTGCGTTCCTGCGCAAGGCGCATGGGTATTTGGCGTATCTGCTGTTTCTGACCGTGCTGCTACACCTGGCGGCGGCATTGTTTCACGGGTGGGTGCGTCGTGATGATGTGCTGAACAGCATGCTGCGGGGCAGGGATCGCGACTGATCCCAACAGCCGCAGGCAGCTCCTGCGCGTCGAAACGTCAAAAGATCGCAGGTTTCGGTAGGCGCCTGCGATCTTTTGATCTTAAAGGACAATCAGCGCAGGGTATCGACCATGTCGGCGATGGTCGTCAGCACATCCTTGCCCAACTGCTTCGAGCGTTTGCCGGACCAGCCGGTCAGCGGGTTCGGTGCGTCGTTGTGGTCTTTGAAGGGCATTTCCAGGGTCAACGACAGGCAGTCGAACTTCTGACCGACGCTGTTGCAGGCCAGGGTCATGTTGGCTTTGCCAGGCTCGTCGCGGGTGTAGCCGTGTTTGGTCTGGAAATCTTTGGTCTGATGTTTCAGATGACTGCGGAAATGCTCTTCGAGTTTTTCGATCCGCGACGTATAGCCCGGGTTACCTTCGCAACCGGCGGTGAACACGTGGGGGATTTCTTCATCGCCATGGATGTCGAGGAACAGGTCGACGCCATACTTTTCCATCTGCTGCTGAACGAATAACACTTCCGGGCTGGTTTCCTGGCTGGCGCTCTGCCACGCGCGGTTCAGGTCCTGGCCCATGGCGTTGGTGCGCAAATGACCGTGGAAGGCGCCATCCGGGTTCATGTTCGGCACCAGGTACAGGTCGGCGCTGGCCAGGAGTTTTTTCAGCACCGGGTCGTCGTGTTTTTCCAGGCGCTCGATCACCCCTTCCATGAACCATTCGGCCATGTGTTCGCCGGGGTGTTGCTGGGCGATGATCCAGACCTTGCGCTGACCTTCGGCACCCGTACCTTTGCGCAACAACTGGATGTCGCGACCTTCAACGCTTTTGCCGGTGGCCAGCAGTTCGGTGCCGGCTTTGGTCAGGGCCTGTTCGATCAGCCAGTCATGGCGGCCACGGCTGTAAGGTTCGAAATAAGCGAACCAGGCGTGGGTGGCAGTGGCTTCGAGGCTGAAACGCAGGCAGTCACCTTCGAAGATGGTCGGCACCCGGAACCAGTTGACGTGGTCATAGGACGCCACCGCCTGATAGCCATCCCAGGCTTTGTTGTACGAGGATTTACTGGCGTTGTTCAGGCGAAACCAATGCTCCTGTCCGACGTGCAGACCGCTGGCCTTGAAGTGGAACCACTGGAAATGCTGGCTGCGGGTGTCTGGCTTGATCGCCAGCAGCGCTTGCAAAGGATTGCTGATGTCCAGCACTTCGATGTTGCCACTGTCGAAGTTCGCGTTGATGTCGAAAGAAGATCTAGCCACGGCCATAATCAATTCCTGAATATGATTTTTATGGCTGCTACTTTACACGCAAGGGAGGGAGAAACCGGGGGAAATTGCGGGGTTGAAAAGGGGGGGCGTCCTCCTTGACGCCGATGCAGCTTAGAGACTGTGCAAGTGATTCTCAAGTGCTATTTTACGTTAGTTTGGCCCAATGCTACCGGGCCTCTCTTGCCAACAGATATTCATTTGATATCATCCGCGCCAATCGAATTTGCAGCACCCACAGACTTCATTAGCCTGAAGCCAAAGCCAGAATAACTGGCAAAAAAAAGACCCGGCAAAAAGCCGGGTCAAAAACCGTGATTAGCCTGATGAGGAGATAGTCCAGGAGACCGACCTAAGGTCCCTTGGGCCATCGACTGATCTCGCGATCAGTCGATGCAATAATAATCATTATCATTTGCAAGTCAAATGTTTTTATCTGCGCGATTGGAAAATTTTTCCTGTCTTCCTCCAAAGCGCTTCCTCGTCAATCGTTCTGATTACCCTCCAGGGACCGGTCGACCATCGCCTTGGCCATGTCGATCATGTGCACCGTCGAAAACGCCAGATCCCGGCTTGCTCCCTGCAACTGGTTGGCTGATTCATGCGCGGTGGCGGCGGCACAGCGCAACAGATCCGAAGCATGGACCAGTGCCTCTTCGCTGCTGATGTTACGGTTCACATCGAAGAAACGTGCTTCGTTGACCTCTTCTGACACAGCTGGTTTCAAGTAATAGTCCAGCGCCCGCTGCGCGGCGGCAGAGCCTTTTGGCGAGTTGAGCGTAGTGTCGAATTGCGTGTCGGGCAGGGTAATGCTGGGGATGGTCATGACGATGGCAAGCTCCGTGATAGATTCAAATCCGTGAGCCCAGCTTAGTACTTACTGTATTTGTGTCTTGAATTTAAATACTACAATTTGTGTTTTGTTGGTCGGAGTACCCCACGTATCGTGCCGCACATGGATAAATGGATTGAATTGGTCAAGGCCAAAATGAGTGAACTCAAAGTCACTCAAGAGATACTCGCCGAGCGCATCGGAATGTCCCAGGGCGGCGTCGGCCATTGGCTGAATAAACGTCGTCAGCCCCGCATCCAAGAGATGAACCGTGTCTTGCAGGCGCTGGGGATGGACTATCTGGAAGTCGCGATGGTGATCAGGGAACCGCAGATCTCACAGGATGAAGAGATCTCTCTGACGCAGAAGTACAACCCGTACTTTCGCTACCCCGTCAGTGACTGGCGGGAAACCGGGGAGGTGCGCGACGGAGAGTTATTGAGCTACGGCGTTTCATCTGCTGTCAGCAAACCGCGCTTCGAATTGTCCGATTACCACGCACAGGGCGCGGCGTTCTGGCTGGTGGTGGTCGGTGATGCGATGACCGCGCCCACGGGTGTGAGCATTGCCGCGGACATGTTGATTCTGGTGGACCCGGCCATCGTGCCGGAGCCCGGCAAACTGGTGATCGCCCAATGGCCCGGCAGCGCCGAGGCGGTTTTTCGCAAACTGATTGAAGAGGGCGGGCAGCGTTATCTGGTCCCGCTCAATCCGACCTATCCGAAAGCCCTTTACACCGAAGAATGCCGAATCATCGGCGTAGTGGTTCAGGCAACTGCCAAATTCTAATCAGATCGGTCCTCGCAACGCGTGGGACCGATCTTCATTTCACGCGTGTTCCAGCTCCACCAACGCACTGCCTTCGCTGACCATCTCACCTTCCTGGCAATACAGTGCCTTGATAATTCCGGCGTGGGGCGCGCGAATGCTGTGCTCCATTTTCATCGCTTCCAGCACCACCAGTTGCGCCCCGGCGTCGACCGTTTGCCCGGCCTCCACCAGCACTCGCACGATGCTGCCGTTCATGGGCGCAGTGAGCCCGCCCTGATGGCTATGACTGGCTTCGACGGCACTGATCGGGTCGTAGGCCTCGATGCGTCGCAGCTCACCGTCCCATTGCAGATACAGCGTATCGCCACGGCGGATTGCCCGATGCTGGCGGCGCAAGCCGTTGTGTTCGGTCAGCAGGTATTCACCCTTGAGCTGTGCGGTATGAGCGTCGGCATCGCCCAGGGTCAGCGCCCGGTCTTGTCCCTCGCAACTCAAATGCAGGGTGATTTCTGTCGGCAGTCCGGCACGGAATCCGTTGCCGATACCCCAAGGCGAACTCAGGTCATCAGCGCGGGTCGTGCTCGTCTGGCTCTGGGCAAATGCCTGCGCGGCCGCTTGCCAGAATTCATCGCTGAGGTCTGAGGGTTCTGGCAGCAGTTGTTCCTGATAACGCGGAATAAAACCGGTATCCAGCTCCGCCGCGGCAAATGCCGGGTGGCCGATGATTCGGCGCAGGAAGTTGATGTTGGTCTTCAATCCACCGATGGCAAACTCATCAAGCATGCTCAGCAGCCGCAGCCGCGCCTGCTCACGGTCTTCGCCCCAGGCAATCAGTTTGCCGAGCATCGGGTCGTAGAACGGCGAAATCTCGTCGCCTTCTTCGACGCCACTGTCCACGCGACGCCCCGGCCCTTCGGCGGATTCGCGATACAACGCCAGACGCCCGGTGGCCGGCAGGAAATCATGGCCCGGGTCTTCGGCATACAGCCGCACTTCGATCGCATGGCCGTTCAGTGGCACCTGGTCTTGAGTCATTGGCAGCGCTTCACCGCGAGCCACGCGAATCTGCCAGGCCACCAGGTCGAGGCCGGTGATGGCTTCGGTGACCGGGTGTTCGACTTGCAGGCGTGTGTTCATCTCCATGAAGAAGAACTCACCGCGCGCATCCAGCAAAAACTCCACGGTGCCGGCGCCGACGTAACCGATGGCCTGTGCCGAGCGCACAGCGGCTTCGCCCATGGCGCGACGCAACTCCGGGGTCAGGCCTGGAGCGGGGGCTTCTTCGACGACTTTTTGGTGTCGACGTTGAATCGAGCAATCACGTTCATTGAGGTACAGACAGTGGCCATGCTGGTCGGCGAACACCTGGATTTCCACGTGGCGTGGCTTGAGCAGGTACTTCTCCACCAACATCCGCGAGTCGCCGAACGACGACAGCGCTTCACGTTGCGCCGAGGCCAGGGCTTCGGCCAGTTGGCTGACATCCTCGACCACTTTCATGCCTTTACCACCGCCACCCGCCGTGGCCTTGAGCAGCACCGGATATCCGATGTGTTCGCAGGCGTCGCGGAAGGTGTCGAGGTCCTGGGCTTCGCCGTGATAGCCAGGCACCAGCGGCACGCCTGCGGTTTCCATCAAGGCTTTGGCCGCGGACTTGCTGCCCATGGCGTCGATGGCCGAGGCGGGCGGACCGAGGAAGATCAGACCGGCCGCTTCGATTGCGCGGGCGAACCCGGCGTTTTCCGAGAGAAAACCGTAACCGGGATGAATCGCCTGAGCGCCGCTGGCTTTCGCGGCGGCGATCAGTTTGTCGATTTGCAGGTAACTGTCGGCGGCTTTGCTGCCGCCCAGGTCGACGCGGATATCGGCTTCGCGGCTGTGCCGGGCGTCACGGTCGGTGGCACTGTGCACGGCCACGGTGGTCAAGCCCAGAGCTTTGGCGGTGCGCATTACCCGGCAAGCGATTTCGCCGCGGTTAGCCACCAACAGGGTGGTGAGAACAGGTGCGCTCATCAACGCGGCTCCTTGAGGGTGGTTTCGGCTTGCCAGTTCGGCGGACGTTTTTGCAGAAAGGCGCGCAGGCCTTCCTGGCCTTCGGGGCTGACGCGGATTCGGGCGATGGCGTTCTCGGTGTAGCGCCGCAGCGCCGGGGTTAGCGCGCCGTGGCCGACTTCACGCAGCAAGTCCTTGCTGGCGCGCGTGGCCGCCGGGCTGTTGAGCAGCAGGTTGTCGATCCATTGATCGACTTTCTGCTCCAGTTCGGCCATCGGGTAGCTCTCCGACAACAAGCCGATTTCCCGAGCCCGTTGCCCGCCGAAACGTTCGGCGGTCAAGGCATAGCGCCGTGCCGCGCGCTCGCCGATGGCTTGCACCACGAACGGGCTGATGACTGCCGGCGCCAGGCCGATGCGCACTTCCGACAGGCAGAACTGTGCGTCGTCGGCGCCGATGGCCATGTCACAGCAACTGATCAGGCCCAGCGCGCCGCCATAGGCCGCGCCTTGCACCACTGCCACGGTCGGAATTTTCAGCTTGGCGAGGTTGTACATCAATTCCGCCAGTTCCCGGGCATCGTCGAGGTTGGTGTGGTAATCGAGTTCGGCCGATTGCTGCATCCAGGCCAGATCGGCGCCGGCGCTGAAATGCTTGCCGCGCCCACGGATCAGCAGAAAACGCAGGCTGGCATCGCTCGACACTTTGTCCAGCGCGAGGATCAGTTCGCGGATCATTTCGGCGTTGAAGGCGTTGTTCTTTTCTTCACGGCTGAGCCACAAGGTCGCAAAACCACGCGGATCGGTTTGCAGCTCGAGGGTGTTGAAGTCGCTCATGGTTTTCTCCAGATCACATCCGGAACACGCCGAAGCGGCTCGGTTCGATTGGCGCGTTCAGCGACGCCGACAAGGCCAGGGCCAACACGTCGCGGGTCTGCGCCGGGTCGATGACACCGTCGTCCCACAGTCGAGCGCTGGAATAATAGGGATGCCCCTGTTCTTCATATTGATCGAGGATCGGTTGCTTGATCTCGGCTTCCTGCTCGGCGCTGAAACCATGACCACTGCGCTCGGCTTGCTCACGCTTGACCTGCACCAGCACGCCCGCCGCCTGTTCGGCCCCCATCACGCCAATCCGTGCGTTCGGCCACATCCACAGGAAGCGTGGATCGTAAGCCCGCCCACACATGCCGTAGTTACCGGCGCCGAAGCTGCCGCCGATGATCACGGTGAATTTCGGCACCTTGGCGCAGGCCACGGCCGTCACCAGTTTCGCGCCGTGCTTGGCGATGCCGCCGGCTTCGTATTTCTGGCCGACCATGAAACCGGTGATGTTTTGCAGGAACAGCAATGGAATGCCGCGCTGGCAGGCCAGTTCGATGAAGTGCGCGCCTTTCTGCGCGGCTTCGGCGAACAGGATGCCGTTGTTGGCGAGGATCGCGATCGGGTAACCGTGCAGGTGAGCGAAGCCGCACACCAATGTCGTGCCGAACAATGCCTTGAACTCATCGAACACCGAGCCGTCCACCAGGCGCGAGATCACTTCGCGCACATCGAACGGTTGCTTGGCGTCCGCCGACACCACGCCGTACAACTCGTCGCTGCTGTACAGCGGCGCGAGCGGCGTGCGTTGTTGCAGTTCACCGAGCTTGCGCCAGTTGAGGTTGGCGACGCTGCGCCGGGGCCAATGCGAGGGCGTGTTCATCGCTTTCGGCGTAATGGTCGGCGACGCCGGAAATCTTGCAGTGCACATCGGCCCCGCCGAGGTCTTCGGCGCTGACCACTTCACCGGTCGCGGCTTTCACCAGCGGTGGGCCGGCGAGGAAAATCGTCGCCTGTTGACGGACCATGATTGCTTCATCGGCCATCGCTGGCACGTAAGCACCACCGGCGGTGCACGAGCCCATGACCACCGCAATCTGCGGAATGCCCATGGCGCTCATGTTGGCTTGGTTGAAGAAGATCCGTCCGAAGTGTTCGCGGTCCGGGAACACTTCATCCTGACGCGGCAAGTTGGCGCCCGCCGGAGTCCACCAGATAGATGCAGGGGAGGCGATTCTGCTGGGCGATGGTTTGAGCGCGCAGGTGTTTTTTCACCGTCAGCGGGTAGTACGAGCCACCTTTCACGGTGGCATCGTTGGCGACGATCATGCATTCGACGCCTTCCACCCGACCGATACCGGCAATCACGCCAGCGGCGGGAACGTCTTCGCCGTACACCGCATAGGCCGCCAGTTGGCTGATCTCGAGAAACGGCGAACCCGGATCGAGCAGGCGATTGATCCGTTCACGGGGCAGCAATTTGCCCCGCGAGGTGTGGCGTTCTTGAGCCTTCGGGCCGCCACCTTGTTGCACTTGCGCGAGCAGGGTGTGCAGGGCGTCGACCTGTTTGAGCATCGCCGCGCTGTTGGCTGCGAACTCCGCCGAACGGGGATTGAGCTGGGTATGCAGGATAGCCATGTGCAGCTCCGTTAGCGGGTTTCGTTGAACAGTTCGCGACCGATCAGCATGCGACGAATCTCACTGGTGCCGGCGCCGATTTCATACAGCTTGGCGTCACGCAGCAGACGACCGGCGGGGAATTCGTTGATGTAGCCGTTGCCGCCGAGAATCTGGATCGCGTCGAGGGCCATTCGGGTCGCGCATTCGGCGCTGTAGAGGATCACGCCGGCGGCGTCCTTGCGGGCGGTTTCGCCGCGCTCGCAGGCCTGGGCCACCGCATACAGGTAGGCGCGGCTGGCATTGAGCTGGGTGTACATGTCGGCGACTTTGCCCTGGATCAGCTGGAATTCGCCGATGCTCTGGCCGAACTGTTTACGGTCGTGAATGTATGGAACGATCAGGTCCATGCAGGCCTGCATGATCCCGGTCGGGCCGCCCGAGAGCACAACGCGCTCGTAGTCGAGGCCACTCATCAGCACTTTCACACCGCCGTTGAGCACACCGAGGATGTTTTCTTCCGGCACTTCAACGTCATCGAAAAACAGCTCGCAGGTGTTCGAACCGCGCATGCCGAGCTTGTCGAATTTGTTGCTGCGGCTGAAACCTTTCCAGTCACGCTCGACGATGAACGCGGTGATGCCGTGCGGGCCTTTTTCCAGGTCGGTCTTGGCGTAGATCACGTAGGTGTTGGCGTCGGGGCCGTTGGTGATCCAGGTCTTGCTGCCGTTGAGCACATAGTGATCGCCGCGTTTGTCGGCGCGCAGTTTCATCGAGACCACGTCGGAACCGGCATTCGGTTCGCTCATGGCCAGGGCACCAATGTGCTCGCCGCTGATCAGTTTCGGCAGGTATTTGCTTTTCTGTTCGTGTGTACCGTTGCGGTTGATCTGGTTGACGCAGAGGTTGGAGTGAGCGCCGTAAGACAGGGCGACCGAAGCCGAACCGCGGCTGATTTCTTCCATCGCCACCACGTGCGCCAGATAACCCAGCCCCGCGCCGCCGTACTCTTCCGGCACGGTGATGCCGAGCAGACCCATGTCACCGAATTTGCGCCACAGGTCGGCCGGGAACAGGTTGTCGATGTCGATTTGAGCGGCGCGCGGGGCGATCTCTTTAGCGACAAAGGACTGAACCTGATCGCGCAGCATGTCGATGGTTTCACCGAGGGCAAAGTTCAGGGATGGGTAGTTCATGGGACACCTTTTGGCTTTTTTGTAGGGTGGGGAGGGCTGTGATTTGGCTCTCACCTTTACGTTAACGTAAGCCTGTGATGAATGGCTGTCAATCACCCTTTACGTTAACGTCAACTTGAGCGAGAGTAGAGCCAGTTCTGAAAGACCTCCCACAGGTCGCCGGTACAACCCACTAATAAAGACAATAGGGGTCGTCATGGATCAACCCAGTGCAAACCCGCAGCGCAGTTATACCCGTGGTTCCCAGGACAAAGCCTTACTGGCGATGACCATCGGTCAGGCGTTTGATAACACGGTCGCGCAATACCCGAACGGAGAGGCGCTCGTCGTGCGCCATCAACAGCTGCGCTACACCTGGCAGCAGTTGTCAGAGGCCGTCGACTTACACGCCAGAGCATTTTTGGCGTTGGGCTTGCAGGCCGGTGACCGACTCGGTATCTGGGCGCCGAACTGTGCCCAGTGGTGCATCAGCCAGTTCTCCAGCGCGAAAATCGGCGTGATTCTGGTCAACATCAACCCGGCTTACCGCAGTTCCGAACTCGAATACGTGTTGAAGCAGTCCGGTTGCCAGTGGCTGGTCTGTGCCGGGGCCTTCAAGACCTCCGACTATCACGGCATGCTGCAAGGGCTGGTGCCGGAATTGGCGGAGCAATCCATCGGCCAGTTGCAGAGTGAACGCCTGCCGGAATTGCGCGGGGTCATCAGCCTGGATGCGCAACCGCCATCGGGTTTCCTGCCGTGGTCGCAGCTGACTGATTTGGCGGCCAGCGTGTCGGCCGAGCAATTGCGCGAACGCCAGGACAGCCTGCATTTCGACCAAGCGGTAAACATCCAGTACACCTCCGGTACCACCGGTTTCCCCAAGGGAGCGACCCTCAGTCACTACAACATTCTCAACAACGGTTACATGGTCGGCGAAAGTCTAGGGCTGACGGCCAATGATCGGCTGGTGATTCCGGTGCCGCTGTATCACTGCTTCGGCATGGTCATGGGCAACCTCGGCTGCGTCACCCACGCCAGCACCATGATTTACCCCAACGACGCCTTCGATCCATTGCTGACGCTGAGCACCGTCGCCGAAGAAAAAGCCACCGCGCTTTACGGCGTGCCGACCATGTTCATCGCCATGCTCGATCAGCCCAAGCGCGCCGAGTTTGATTTGTCGAGCCTGCGCACCGGGATCATGGCCGGGGCGACCTGCCCGATCGAGGTGATGCGCCGGGTTATCAATGAAATGCACATGAGTGAAGTGCAGATTGCCTACGGCATGACGGAAACCAGCCCCGTGTCTTTGCAGACCAGTCCGTCAGATGAGCTTGAATTGCGTGTCACCACCGTCGGCCGCACCCAGCCGCAACTGGAAAGCAAAATCATCGACGAGGCGGACAACCTGGTACCGCGCGGCACCATCGGTGAGTTGTGTACTCGGGGCTACAGCGTGATGCTCGGCTACTGGAACAACCCGCACGGCACCGCCGAGGCTATCGATGAGGCGGGCTGGATGCACACCGGCGATCTGGCGAGCATGAATGATGAAGGTTACGTGTGCATCGCCGGGCGTAACAAGGACATGATCATTCGCGGCGGTGAAAATGTTTACCCAAGGGAGCTGGAAGAGTTTTTCTTCACTCATCCGGCGATAGCCGACGTGCAGGTGATCGGCATTCCTTGCTCCCGTTATGGTGAAGAGATCGTTGCCTGGATCAAATTTCACCCCGGCCACAGCGCCACCGAACAGGAACTGCAAGCCTGGTGCAAGGAGCGCATTGCGCACTTCAAGACGCCGCGTTACTTCAAGTTCGTCGAAGAGTTTCCGATGACAGTGACTGGCAAGATCCAGAAATTCCGGATGCGCGAGATCAGCATCGAGGAGCTGCGCATCAACAAAGACTGACACATAACCAATGTGGGAGCGGGAAAAAACGGAAGGCAAGAAAGCACAAAGGGGAGCCGAAGCTCCCCTTTAATTTTGTCGTACGTGCTCTTTTTTTATTATTGAGGGGCGGTCTGTTGTTGTTTTTGGCAACCGTGGCCCTTTACCGCTGTTTTTGTCGATCCCCATCCGGGATCAAGAGCAAACGTATTTTTTTGAGCGCTGATCTACTTTTTCGCTAAGCGATCCAACCAGTTCGGGAGCTACCTGAAGGTAGTTTTATTGTTCTCTGCCCGGTTGCGGGTTACTTCGAAAAGCACCCTGAAAAGCACATCCTCTCCAAAAAAATCTGTTAGCTGCGTCTCTGCCGTGTTGTTCTTGTTATGTCAGAGTCGTTACGTCTTATTTTTATTGGTTTGCAGTTTTTATTCTTGTTATGCCATAGAGATAGCAGAAGCCGTGCCAACTTTTAAAAAACCTTTAAAATCAATGACTTGAGTTTTTCAAAGGATTTTTTATCCGACCCAAACCCGACAATTTGTTTCCGTGTTACTCGCTTCCGCCCACGTTTCTGCACACGCGGTAACACCCGGACACATCCACACTGTCACTGTGCGCTGCGAGCCTTGGCCACGCGCGAACCGGTAGGGCGCCCCAGCACCGTGCAAATCTGTTGGCCAGCCCGAATCAAGGCATCCAGGTCGATTCCGGTCTCGATACCCAGGCCGTTGAGCAGGTAAACCACGTCTTCGGTCGCGACATTACCGCTGGCGCCCTTGGCGTAGGGGCAGCCGCCGAGGCCGGCGATGGAGCTGTCGAACACCGCGATGCCTTCCAGCAGGCTGGCGTAGATGTTGGCCATGGCCTGGCCATAGGTATCGTGAAAGTGCCCGGCCAGTTTTTCACGTGGTACATCGGCCGAGACCACTTCGAACATCCTGCGGGTCGCGCCAGCGGTGCCGGTGCCGATGGTGTCTCCCAGCGAAACCTCGTAGCAGCCCATGGCATAGAGCTCACGAGCAACCCGGGCGACTTGTTCTGGTGCGATGTCACCTTCGTAAGGGCAGCCCAGCACGCAGGACACATAACCGCGCACGCTGACCCCGTGTTGCTTGGCGGCGTCCATGATCGGCACGAAGCGCTCCAGGCTCTCGCTGATCGAGCAATTGATGTTGCGCTGGGAAAACGATTCGGACGCTGCGGCGAACACGGCGACTTCCTTGACCCCGGCGGCGATGGCGTCTTCAAAGCCCCGCAAGTTTGGGGCGAGGGCGCCATAGGTCACGCCCGGCTTGCGCTGGATTTGCGCGAAGACCTCGGCGGAGCCGGCCATTTGCGGTACCCATTTGGGCGAGACGAAACTGCCGACTTCTATATAGCCCAGGCCTGCGGCGGTCAGCGCGTCAACCAGTTGCACCTTGTCCGCAACGCTGATGGGCTGGGCTTCGTTTTGCAAACCGTCACGAGGGCCGACTTCGACCAGGCGTACGTGGGTGGGTAGGGACATGGGAATTGACCTGTTGTGATTGTCTGAATGCTCGGAGACCCTGTGGGAGCGGGCTTGCCCGCGATGGCGGTGGGTCAGTCAGCATCAATGTTGAATGTCATGCCCTCATCGCGGGCAAGCCCGCTCCCACAGGGTGAGGTTATATGGACTATTGCACTGCTTCCTGGCTCTTGATCGTCTGCTCCAGCGCCTGGGTACAGCGCTCTTCGGCCGTGTCGAGTTCCAGTTTCATCTGTTCGATGTCCAGCAGTTGCTGTTCGAGTTGTTCCCGACGTTCGGCGATTTTCGCCAGCATGCTGTGCAGTTGCTTGGTGTTACCGCTGGAGGGGTCATAGAGCTCGATCAGCTCGCGGCATTCGGCCAGGGAAAAACCAATGCGCTTGCCCCGCAGGATCAGCTTCAGGCTGACCTTGTCACGGGGCGAATAAATGCGTTCCTGACCGCGGCGCTCGGGGCTGAGCAGGCCTTGCTCTTCATAGAAGCGAATGGCCCGGGTGGTGATGTCGAGCTCGCGGGCGAGGTCGGAAATGCTATAGGTCTGGCTGCTCATGGAAGCGCTCGAAAAAGGTCATGGCGCTAAGCTAATGGCAGGTTGACGTTTACGTCAAGGGGCGTAAATCTTCATTGGCATCACCGGCCTCTTCGCGAGCAAGCCCGCTCCCACTGGTGACCGCGTTCTCTCAGGGAAATGCGATCAAATGTGGGAGCGGGCTTGCTCGCGAAGAACGATGACGCGGTCCAAAGCCCTACACCTTATCCAGCTTCTTCTCATGCGCCGTAACCTGCTGGCACAACTCGATCATCTGCTCGCGCATCCAGCGGTTGGCCGGGTCCTGGTCGGTGCTTTCGTGCCAGTAAAGATGAGTTTCCACCGGCGGAACCTCTTTAACCGGCAGGTTCACCGAGTACAAGTCATGGCGACGGGCGAAGCGTTCCGGCACGGTCATGACCATGTCGGTCTGCTGCAACACCTGGGACGCCATCAGGTAATGCTGGGAGCGCAAGGCGATTTTGCGCTGGATGCCCATTTTGCCCAGGGCCAGGTCGACATAGCCCAGACCGCTGCGGCGGCTGGAAATATGGATGTGGGTCAGGGACAGATAATCGTCGAGGGTGAACGTCTCTTTGCCCGCCAACGGATGGCCCTTGCGCATGGCGCACACGTAACGGTCCTCCATCAACTTGACGTGACGCACCTGCGGGTCGGTGTTGAGTGGCGCATCCACCGCGAAATCGAGACGACCGGCGGCCAATTCCTTGGTGGTCTCGCGACGTTTGGACAGAAAACTTTCGATGATCACCGTCGGCGCCAGGCGTCGCAGGCGCTGGAACAGCGGCGGCAGGATCACCGCCTCAGTGAGGTCGGTCATGCTGATGCGGTAGGTCTTGACCGCCTGCAACGGGTTGAAGATGCGGCTTTCCTGCACCGATACCCGCAGCAGGGAGAGGGCGTTGCGCACCGGCCCGATGATGTTCTGCGCCATCGGCGTGGGCACCATGCCTTGGGCGGTGCGCACGAAAAGCGGATCGTTGAAGGTCTCGCGCAGGCGAGCCAGAGCGTTCGAGACCGCGGGTTGAGTAATGCCGACAATCTGCCCGGCGCGAGTCAGGTTGGCTTCGGTGTAGATCGCGTCGAAGACGATGAAAAGGTTGAGGTCGACCTTGCTCAGATTCATTGCGCTGCGCTCTCTGCTCTTGTTATAGGAAGGTGGCTCGATCAGTCGATCATATATCGGTGATGAATGTTAATACACGCCGAGAATAGGCTAGGTAAATTATCAACGCTGTTCTAGCATCGATTGCATGCCCTGAACAACCTCCCTTTAGAAGGTAGCTGCCCATGGATTTCGCTTATTCGCCCAAAGTGCAAGAACTGCGTGAGCGCGTGACCGCGTTCATGGACACCTACGTTTATCCCGCTGAAGCGGTGTTTGAACGCCAGGTCGCCGAGGGCGATCGCTGGCAGCCGACAGCGATCATGGAAGAACTCAAACTCAAGGCCAAAGCTGAAGGCCTGTGGAATTTGTTTCTGCCTGAATCCGAACTCGGCGCCGGCCTGACCAACCTCGAATATGCGCCACTGGCGGAAATCATGGGTCGCTCGCTGCTGGGCCCTGAGCCGTTCAACTGCTCCGCGCCAGACACCGGCAACATGGAAGTGCTGGTGCGTTACGCCAATGAAGAACAGAAGCAACGCTGGCTCGAACCGTTGTTGCGCGGCGAGATCCGCTCGGCATTCGCCATGACCGAGCCGGACGTGGCTTCGTCCGACGCCACCAACATGGCCGCCCGCGCTGTGCGTGATGGCGACGAATGGGTGATCAACGGCAAGAAATGGTGGACCTCTGGGGCCTGCGATCCACGCTGCAAGATCCTGATCTTCATGGGGCTGAGCAACCCGGATGCACCGCGTCATGCGCAGCACTCGATGATTCTGGTGCCGGTGGATACCCCAGGCGTGAAGATTGTGCGTCCGCTGCCGGTGTTCGGTTATGACGACGCGCCTCACGGTCACGCCGAAGTGCTGTTCGAAAACGTCCGGGTGCCGTACGAAAACGTCCTGTTGGGCGAAGGGCGCGGCTTCGAAATTGCTCAGGGTCGCCTCGGCCCAGGCCGGATTCACCACTGCATGCGTTCGATCGGCATGGCCGAGCGTGCACTGGAGCTGATGTGCAAACGTGCGGTCAACCGCACCGCGTTCGGCAAACCCTTGGCGCGCCTGGGCGGTAACATCGACAAAATCGCCGACTCGCGGATGGAGATCGACATGGCGCGGCTGCTGACATTGAAAGCGGCGTACATGATGGACACCGTCGGCAACAAGGTGGCGAAGAGCGAAATCGCACAGATCAAAGTCGTCGCGCCGAACGTGGCATTGCGAGTGATCGACCGGGCGATCCAGATCCATGGCGGGGCAGGGGTTTCCAACGATTTTCCGCTGGCCTATATGTATGCCATGCAACGCACCCTGCGCCTGGCCGATGGCCCGGACGAAGTACACCGCGCGGCGATTGGCAAGTTCGAGATCGGCAAGTATGTGCCTAAAGAGATGATGCGTAGCGGGCAGTAAGACGGGTGGGCTTTTGTGGCGAGGGAGCTTGCTCCCGCTGGGTCGCGAAGCGGCCCCAAATCAGACGGCACGGTTGTTTCAGATGTACCGGGTTGTCTGGTTTCGCGACTGCTTCGCAGCCGAGCGGGAGCAAGCTCCCTTGCCACAATGTTCGGTGCTCACTTCAATACACCCAAACCTCAACCCGCCGATTCTTGATCCGCCCTTCATCCCCGCTGTTGGTCGCCACCGGCATCTCGGCGCCGAAACCGCGAATTTCGCGAAACACCACGCCGCTTTTCACCAGTTCTCGCCGCACCGCCATGGCCCGCAGTTTCGACAGCAGGTCAGCCCGCGCCGGGTCGCTCTTGGCGTCGCCAAACCCTACCAGCGTCACCTGCCGATTGGTTTTGTCGTGCTGCTTTATATAGTCGAGCACCCGCGACAGGTCCTGTCGGGCCTTGTTGTCCAGCGTCGCGCTGCCTTCTTCGAAGCGAAAATTCACCGTCAACCGCTGGGCATGACGGCTGAGCGCCTGATAACCCTCGGGCATCAACGCATTAGGCGCGACGACCATGGCCTGAACGGTCTGCGCGATAAAACCATTGGCCGCGACAATCGCCTGGCCTTTGCTGCTTTGGGCAAACTTCACCAAGGCCTTGGCCCAGGGATTTTTCCCGGTCGGCGGTAGGTAAAAGAACAGTCGACGGGACAGCGGGTAATCTTCCGTCGCGATCAGGCTATTGAGCGGAAGCATGGCCTGGGAATCGCCATCGACAATGGCCACGGCTTTGGCCTGGCGCACATACGGCAAACCGATGAAGCCGATGCCTTGCGGATCCAGACTGACCGCATCGGACAATTGCTCGCTGGATTCGAACCGTTTCGCGTTGCCGCTCAGGTTTTTTCCACGCGGGCTGAGGACCAGTTCCTTGAATGTGTCGTAGGTGCCCGATTGATCATCCCGCGCATAGAGATGAATTGTCCCACCGGTGCCGCCGAGTTCTTCCCAGGTTTTCGTTTCGCCACTGAAGATTCGCGCCAGTTGTACGGTGTTGAGTTGCTTCAGCGAATTGTGCGGATGAAGGATGATTGCCAGCCCATCAATGGCGATGACTTGCTCGGCAATCGGGCTTTTCAGATTGCCCAGCGGCTCAAGATCCAGCCGTTCGCTGTCATTGATCGGACGCGAGGAGGCCGCGAGATCGGCAGAGGCAATTTTCAGGGCTTTGAACCCGGTGCTGGAACCGTGGGCCGCGACCTCCACCTCGACTCGGCGTCCCTGAACAGTTTCGCCGACGATGCGTTGTTCGTTGGCTTTGTCCGGGGTTTCGCGGTGAACCTTGAGCAGGCCCTGTTCACGCATCAACCCCTCGACCAGCGCCGGGCCCAATGCCGCGCCAATGGTGTTGGAGCCCTGGATGCGCAACACCGGGCCACGTTCGGGCGTCGGCAAGTCGCTGGCCGACACCGTCAGCGGCAACAGGGCGCCGAGCATCGACAGAAACAACACGCGCAGCGTCATGCCGGCACCTTATAAGCCTGGGAAAGTGCCGGGAGAATAAGTCAGTAAGGTTTCTGAACGATGACAGTTACCAAGTGTGGGAGCAAGCCCGCTCCCGCATTAGCTTTGTGTAGATTTTGTAGGATCAGCTCAACTCAAGCCAGATCGGTGCGTGATCGGACGGCTTTTCCATCGCGCGAAGATCGTAATCCACGCCGGCATCTTTCACTCGCGGCAACAATCCATGGGACGCCATGATCAGATCAATCCGCAGCCCGCGCTTGGGTTCATCTTCAAACCCGCGGCTGCGGTAGTCGAACCAGCTGAAACGGTCGCAGATGTCCGGGTTCAGGTGACGGAAGCTGTCCACCAGGCCCCAGTTCTTCAGGCGGGCCATCCATTCGCGTTCTTCGGGCAGGAAGCTGCATTTGCCGGTTTTCAGCCAGCGTTTCATGTTGTCCGGGCCGATGCCGATGTCGCAGTCTTCCGGGGAAATGTTCACATCGCCCATCACCACAATCGGCTGGTCGTTGCTGAACTGGCTTTCCAGCAACTGCTGCAAATCGCTGTAGAAACGTTCCTTGGCCGGGAATTTGGTTGGTGGGGTGATCGCGACTTTCGCCCTGTGGGAAATAGCCGTTCATGATGGTCACCGGCACGCCATTGGCGTCGGCGAAAGTGCCCCAGATGAAGCGTCGCTGAGCGTCTTCTTCGTCAGTGGTGAAACCTTTGTACAACGCAATCGGTTCCTGGCGCGAGAGCAGGGCGACGCCGTAATGACTCTTTTGCCCGTGGTAATACACGTGATAACCCAGCGCCTGAACCTCGGCCAGGGGGGAACTGGTCGTCATGGACCTTGGTTTCCTGCAGCCCGATCACGTCCGGTTGATGTTTCTCAATCAGCGCCGCCAGCTGATGCGGGCGAGCGCGCAGCCCGTTGATGTTGAAGGAGACGATCTTCATGGTCGGCAGTCCTGGCAAAAATGCGATGCTAGCTGACATGTAGGACGGGGGCCAGCCTTGGGGTGAGGGGATTCGTTTTGTTCTGCCAGAGATGTGTTGGCAGATCGGACCTCTTCGCGGGCAAGCCACGCTCCCACAGTATCCGTGTCGTACACAAAGTCTGTGAACGCCACTAAAACGGTGAGCGAGCCTGCTCGCGATGAGGGCTTCCCGTTCAACATTAAAACCGGCATTTGCTGCGGTCGGGCAGGGCACGAAGATCATGCAGCTGTGGCATCCCGGTCCCGCGGCCTTATAATGCCTGCCTTTGCGTAAATCAGCAGGCTGTCACTCCTTGGCAAATATAGATAATCCGGCCGCTGAAATGGCGGCCGACGGCTTTTTCCGGATCGCGTTGGGCGTTGAGTACAAAGGTTCGCGTTATCGCGGCTGGCAGCGTCAGGCCTCCGGCGTTGCCACGGTGCAGGAAACCCTCGAAAAGGCCTTGTCCAAAGTCGCCGACTCACCCGTGTCGCTGCATTGCGCCGGGCGCACCGACGCCGGTGTGCATGCTTGCGGGCAAGTGGTGCATTTCGACACCCAGGTCGAGCGTTCGATGAAGGCGTGGGTCATGGGCGCCAACATCAACTTGCCGCACGACGTCAGCGTCAGCTGGGCCAAGGTCATGCCGGCGGACTTTCATGCGCGGTTCAAGGCTATTGCCCGGCGCTATCGGTACGTGATCTACAACGATCAGATCCGCCCGGCGCACCTGAACGAAGAAATCACCTGGAACCACCGCCCGCTGGATGTCGAGCGCATGTCCGAGGCTGCTCAGTATCTGGTGGGTATCCACGACTTCAGCGCATTCCGCGCCGGCCAGTGCCAGGCCAAGTCGCCGATCAAGGAGCTGCACCACCTGCGCGTCACGCGCCATGGCAAAATGATCGTGCTGGATATCCGCGCCAACGCGTTCCTGCACCACATGGTGCGCAACATCGCAGGCGTGCTGATGACCATCGGTACCGGCGAGCGTCCCGTGGAGTGGATGAAGGAAGTCCTGGAAAGTCGTGTGCGTCGTTCTGGTGGGGTGACGGCCCATCCGTTCGGTCTGTACCTGGTGCAGGTCGAGTACCGCGATGAGTTCGAATTGCCCGAGCGTTACATCGGCCCGCATTTCCTCACCGGCTTCTCGGAACTTGACGGCTGACGCCCTCGAACGCTTTTGTTACCATCCGGGACTTTCCCGGATTTGTCCTGAGGTTCTATCGACATGTCAGCCGTTCGCAGCAAAATTTGTGGGATTACCCGCATAGAAGATGCGTTGGCGGCGGTCGAGGCCGGGGCCGATGCCATCGGATTTGTGTTCTACGCAAAAAGCCCGCGGGCCGTGACGTTCCAGCAGGCGAGGGCAATCATCAAAGCCTTGCCGCCGTTCGTGACCACCGTGGGTTTATTCGTCAATGCCAGCCGCTGCGAGTTGGGGGAAATCCTCGACGCCGTGCCGCTGGACCTGTTGCAGTTCCATGGGGACGAGACCGCAGCCGACTGTGAAGGCTGGCACCGGCCATACATCAAGGCGTTGCGGGTCAAGGCCGGTGATGACATCGCGGCAGCTTGCGATGCCTACGCCAGTGCCAGCGGGATCCTGCTCGACACGTACGTCGAAGGCGTTCCCGGCGGAACCGGCGAGGCCTTCGACTGGTCATTGATACCGCAAGGCCTGAGCAAGCCGATCATCCTGGCGGGCGGCTTGACGCCGGACAACGTCGCCGAGGCGATTGCCCGGGTTCGGCCTTACGCAGTGGACGTCAGCGGTGGAGTAGAGGCGAGCAAGGGCATCAAGGATCACGCAAAGATTCAGGCATTCATCAAAGCGGTTGTAGGGGCTTGATGTGACGGCTGGCAGACTGCCGCCGTCCCAAAATGCACTGCGCTGCATAAGCAGGCACGGCTGAGGATTGATGGGTTGTACGCAGGTCACGTCTCGCTGACCCGGCCACCCGATCAATCATCGCCACTCACATGAATTTAGGTCAAGGGCATACGCGGGGCTGCGAACCAGAGCGTTCGGGCCACCGGTACTGGAGAAAGAAAGCATGAGCAACTGGTTAGTAGACAAACTGATCCCTTCGATCATGCGTTCCGAGGTCAAGAAGAGCTCGGTGCCTGAAGGTCTATGGCACAAATGCCCGTCTTGCGAGGCGGTGCTGTATCGTCCGGAGCTGGAAAAGACCCTGGACGTTTGCCCCAAGTGCAACCACCACATGCGTATCGGTGCGCGCGCGCGCATCGACATCTTCCTCGACGCTGACGGCCGTGCCGAACTGGGCGCGGACCTGGAGCCGGTTGACCGTCTGAAGTTCCGCGACGGCAAGAAGTACAAGGATCGCCTGACCGCTGCGCAAAAGCAGACCGGTGAAAAAGATGCACTGATCTCCATGAGCGGCACCTTGCTGGGCATGCCGGTCGTGGTATCGGCCTTCGAATTCTCCTTCATGGGTGGCTCGATGGGCGCCATCGTCGGTGAGCGCTTCGTGCGCGCCGCCAATTACGCCCTGGAAAACCGCTGCCCGATGATCTGCTTCGCCGCCTCCGGTGGTGCGCGGATGCAGGAAGCGCTGATCTCCCTGATGCAAATGGCCAAGACCTCCGCGGTGCTGGCGCGTCTGCGTGAAGAAGGCATTCCGTTCATCTCGGTACTGACCGACCCGGTCTACGGCGGTGTTTCCGCCAGCCTGGCGATGCTCGGCGACGTGATCGTCGGTGAGCCGAAAGCCCTGATCGGTTTCGCCGGTCCGCGGGTTATCGAACAAACTGTTCGCGAGAAGCTGCCAGAAGGCTTCCAGCGCAGTGAGTTCCTGCTGGAGCACGGCGCGATCGACATGATCATCCACCGTCAGGAACTGCGTCCGCGTCTGGGCAACCTGCTGGCACAAATGATGGGCCTGCCGACGCCAAAATTCGTCGCCGCGCCGATCGAGCCGATCGTGGTTCCACCGGTGCCTGCCAACATATGACCCAACGCACCCTTGGCGAGTGGCTCGCCTACCTTGAACAGTTGCATCCCTCGGCCATCGACATGGGGCTGGAGCGTTCGCAGCAGGTAGCGTCCCGCATGGGACTGGGCAAACCGGCGCCTCGGGTGATCACGGTTACGGGCACCAACGGCAAGGGTTCAACCTGCGCGTTCGTGGCTTCATTGCTGCGGGCGCAGCGCCTGAACGTCGGTGTCTACAGTTCTCCGCACCTGCTGCGTTACAACGAGCGGGTGCAGGTCAATGGTGTCGAAGCCACTGACGCCCAGCTGTGCGAAGCCTTCGCTGCGGTCGAGGCCGGTCGTGGCGATACTTCCCTGACGTACTTCGAAATGGGCACCCTGGCGGCGTTCTGGCTGTTTCAACAGGCAGGGCTTGATGCAGTGGTGCTGGAAGTGGGTCTGGGCGGGCGTCTGGACACCGTCAACGTGGTCGACGCAGACATGGCGCTGGTCACCAGCATCGGCGTCGATCATGCGGATTACCTGGGTGATACCCGTGAGTCTGTGGCTTACGAAAAAGCCGGCATTTTCCGCCAAGGCGCGCCTGCGCTCTGTGGCGATCTGAATCCCCCTCAACCTCTGCTGGATAAAGCGCGCGAGCTCAATTGCCCGTTTTTCCTGCGTGGGCGCGATTTCGACCTGGGTATCACCGATCACAACTGGCAATGGCGCGGTCTTGATGCTCAAGGGCGTGCAGTCGAGTTGCATGATCTGCCATTGCTTGATCTGCCGATGGAAAACGCCGCACTGGCATTGCAGGCTTATCTGCTGCTTGGTTTGCCTTGGGTGGATGCACAGATTATTGAAGCCCTGAAAGCGACACGCGTGGTCGGTCGTCTTGATCGCCGTCAGCTCAACTGGCAAGGCAAGCGTCTGAATGTGTTGCTGGACGTGGGGCACAACCCTCATGCGGCAGAATACCTGGCCCGTCGTCTGGCCAGTCGGCCGCTGGCAGGCAAGCGCCTGGCAGTGTTCGGGTTGTTGGCAGACAAGGATCTGGATGGTGTCGTCGGTGAATTGAATGCTAGTGTCCAGCATTGGGCTGTCGCCCCGCTGGATTCGCCGAGGGCGCGGCCCGTTGAACAGTTGCACGCGGCGTTGCAGAATCTTGGTGCCTCTGTAACGTCTTATGACAGCGTGGCCGCCGCCCTGGAAGGGCAGTGCGCGCAGGCGACGAGCGACGACGAAATTCTGTTGTTCGGATCATTTTATTGTGTCGCCGAGGCCCTTGAATGGCTGGCCCGGCACTCCACGGAGGAAGCGGCAAATGGCTTTGCTGGATAAGGCGTACAAGCAGCGCATGGTCGGTGCCCTGGTGCTGGTGGCGCTGGCGGTGATTTTCCTGCCAATGCTGTTTTCCCGTCAGGACGAACAGCGCCAGGTGAGGGTCGACGTGCCGTCTGCACCGCAAGCGCCGGCTGTGCCGCAAGTGCAGGTCGAGCCGGTGGTGGTGCCTGATCCGCAGGCATTGCCGCAGGAACCTGTGCCAAGCGATGACGAAATTGCCGCGCAGCAAGCGCCGTCGACGCCGATCGCGCCAAGTGCTCCTGTGGCAGCGCCACCAGCGCCACCGGCTGCCAAACCGGTCACGCCACCTCCGGCGCCGGTCGCCAAGCCTGTGCCGGCACCTGCTCAGCCAATCGCTGCTGCGCCGACCAAGCCGAGCACCACCCCAAGCCGCGTCGATGCCAATGGCCTGTCGGTCAGTTGGTCGGTGCAACTGGCCAGCCTGGCGAGCCGTGAGAGCGCTGAAAGCCTGCAGAAAACCCTGCGCAGCCAAGGCTATAACGCCTATATCCGCACCGCAGATGGCAAGAATCGGGTATTCGTCGGGCCGCTGATCGAGCGCGCGGAAGCCGATCGTCTACGTGACTTGTTGAGTCGCCAGCAGAATCTCAAGGGCTTTGTCGTGCGTTTCCAGCCTGAGCGCGGTTAAAACTATCGCTCCGATTTGAAAAGCACTGACAATCTCAGCTTACCGACAGCCATGGGCTCTGCTAAAATGCGCCGCCTTATCTGTCTGTAGGCTGCACTGTGCCATTTACCTGGGTTGATTGGGCGATCGTTGCAATCGTCGCCATCTCCGCTTTGATCAGTCTTAGCCGCGGCTTCGTCAAAGAAGCACTCTCGCTGCTGACCTGGATCATCGCAGGAGCCGTTGCCTGGATGTTCGGTGGCTCATTGTCCGAGTACCTCGGCGGATACATCGAAACGCCGTCGGCTCGCGTGATCGCGGGCTGTGCCATCATGTTTGTCGCCACTTTAATCGTGGGCGCAATGATCAATTATCTTATCGGCGAATTGGTTCGCGTTACCGGGCTGTCCGGGACCGATCGATTCCTCGGCATGGCCTTCGGCGCTGCGCGTGGCGTGTTGCTGGTGGTCGTGGCGGTCGGGCTGTTGAGCCTGGGGCCGGTACAGCAGGACGGCTGGTGGAAAGAATCACAGCTCGTGCCAAAATTTCTATTGGTCGCAGACTGGTCCAAAAACCTGATCCTTGGGTGGAGCAGTCAGTGGCTTGCCAGCGGAATCAGCGTACCCGCTGATATACCGTTCAAGGAGCACCTCTTGCCGACGGCCAAAACGCCTCAGTGAGTTGTGTTCAGTTCAGATCCATTAAGTAGGGGTTGCGTCGCATGTGTGGCATCGTCGGTATCGTCGGTAAGTCGAACGTCAATCAGGCGCTGTATGACGCGCTAACCGTCCTCCAGCACCGCGGCCAGGACGCTGCCGGTATCGTGACCAGCCATGATGGCCGGTTATTCCTGCGCAAGGACAATGGCCTGGTGCGTGACGTGTTCCATCAGCGTCACATGCAGCGCCTGGTCGGCCACATGGGCATTGGCCATGTGCGTTACCCGACCGCGGGCAGCTCGACCTCGGCCGAAGCTCAACCGTTTTACGTCAACTCGCCATATGGCATCACTCTGGCGCATAACGGTAACCTGACCAACGTTGAACAGCTGGCGAAGGAGATTTACGAATCTGACCTGCGCCACGTCAACACCAACTCCGATTCGGAAGTGCTGCTCAACGTGTTCGCACACGAGCTGGCCCAGCGTGGCAAGTTGCAGCCGACTGAAGAAGACGTGTTCGCGGCCGTCACCGACGTGCACAACCGTTGTGTCGGTGGTTACGCGGTCGTGGCGATGGTGACCGGTTACGGTATCGTCGGTTTCCGTGATCCGCACGGCATCCGTCCGATCGTTTTCGGTCAGCGTCACACCGACGAAGGCGTCGAGTACATGATTGCCTCCGAAAGCGTTTCGCTGGACGTACTCGGTTTCACCCTGATTCGCGACCTGGCACCGGGCGAAGCGGTCTACATCACTGAAGACGGCAAGCTGCACACCCGTCAGTGCGCGACCAATCCGTCCCTGACTCCGTGCATTTTCGAACACGTCTACCTGGCGCGTCCGGACTCGATCATCGACGGCGTCTCGGTCTACAAGGCCCGCCTGCGCATGGGTGAGAAGCTTGCCGAGAAGATCCTGCGCGAGCGTCCGGATCACGACATCGACGTGGTCATCCCTATTCCGGACACCAGTCGCACCGCGGCCCTGGAGCTGGCGAACCACTTGGGCGTCAAGTTCCGCGAAGGCTTCGTGAAGAACCGCTACATCGGCCGGACCTTCATCATGCCGGGTCAGGCTGCACGGAAAAAATCCGTACGCCAGAAGCTCAACGCCATCGAACTGGAATTCCGCGGCAAGAACGTGATGCTGGTGGACGACTCTATCGTTCGCGGCACCACCTGCAAGCAAATCATCCAGATGGCTCGCGAAGCCGGCGCCAAAAACGTCTATTTCTGCTCCGCGGCCCCGGCCGTGCGTTACCCGAACGTCTATGGCATCGACATGCCGAGCGCTCACGAGCTGATCGCCCACAACCGTTCGACCCAGGACGTTGCCGACCTGATTGGCGCCGACTGGTTGATCTATCAGGACCTGCCTGACTTGATCGAAGCGGTCGGTGGCGGCAAGATCAAGATCGACAAGTTCGATTGCGCGGTGTTCGATGGCCAGTACGTCACCGGCGACGTCGACGAGGCTTACCTGAACAAGATCGAGCAGGCGCGCAACGATGCCTCCAAGGTCAAGACCCAGGCAGTCAGTGCGATCATTGATCTGTACAACAACTGAGTAACTACCGGCCCTGAGGGGCCGGTTTTGTATCTGGCTTTTAATTTACGAGAATAAGGAAAGGAGTGACAGCATGAGTCAGGATTGGGATGCCGGTCGGCTGGACAGCGACCTCGAAGGCGTAGCGTTCGATACCCTGGCCGTACGCGCCGGTCAGCACCGCACGCCGGAAGGCGAACACGGTGATCCGATGTTCTTCACTTCCAGCTACGTATTCCGTACCGCCGCCGACGCGGCCGCGCGCTTTGCCGGCGAAGTGCCGGGCAACGTTTACTCGCGCTACACCAACCCGACCGTGCGCGCGTTCGAAGAGCGTATTGCCGCGCTGGAAAGCGCCGAGCAAGCCGTCGCCACCGCCACCGGCATGGCCGCGATCATGGCGGTGGTGATGAGCTTGTGCAGCGCCGGCGACCATGTTCTGGTCTCGCGCAGCGTGTTTGGCTCGACCATCAGCCTGTTCGAAAAGTACTTCAAGCGCTTTGGCATCGAAGTCGATTACGTGCCCCTGGCGGACTTGTCCGGCTGGGATGCGGCGATCAAGGCTAACACCAAGTTGCTGTTCGTCGAGTCGCCGTCCAACCCGCTGGCCGAACTGGTAGACATCAAGGCGCTGTCGGAAATTGCTCACGCCAAGGGCACGATGCTGGTGGTCGACAACTGCTTCTGCACCCCTGCGTTGCAGCAGCCACTTAAGCTGGGCGCGGACATCGTTGTGCACTCGGCGACCAAGTTCATCGACGGCCAAGGCCGCTGCATGGGCGGCGTTGTGGCCGGTCGTAGCGAACAAATGAAAGAAGTCGTCGGTTTTCTGCGTACCGCCGGGCCGACCCTGAGCCCGTTCAACGCCTGGATCTTCCTCAAGGGGCTGGAAACGCTGAGCCTGCGCATGAAGGCGCACTGCGCCAATGCCCAGCAACTGGCCGAGTGGCTGGAGCAGCAGGACGGTATCGAGAAAGTCCATTACGCCGGTCTCAAGAGTCATCCGCAGCACGAGTTGGCCCAGCGTCAGCAAAAGGGTTTCGGTGCGGTCGTGAGTTTCGAGGTCAAGGGCGGCAAAGAGGGGGCCTGGCGCTTTATCGATGCGACTCGCCTGATCTCCATTACCGCCAACCTGGGCGACAGCAAAACCACCATCACGCACCCGAGCACCACCTCTCATGGCCGTCTCGCGCCGCAAGAGCGTGAAGCGGCGGGGATTCGTGACAGTCTGATCCGTGTTGCGGTCGGTCTGGAAGACGTGGCAGACCTGCAGGCCGATCTGGCGCGCGGGTTGGCTGCCTTGTGATCGAGTTGTCGACGCCGAGCACGGGCACCCATGGCCGCGTCGCGCTGGTCACCGGTGCTGCGCGCGGCATCGGTCTGGGGATTGCGGCCTGGCTGATCAGCGAAGGCTGGCAGGTGGTGCTGACCGACCTGGATCGGGAGCGCGGTTCGAAAGTGGCGAAGGTGCTTGGCGAAAACGCCTGGTTCATCGCCATGGACGTCGCGAACGAAGCGCAGGTGGCACTGGGCGTGGCCGAGGTGCTGGGACAGTTCGGGCGCCTGGACGCGCTGGTGTGTAATGCGGCGGTGGCCGACCCGCACAACATCACCCTGGAAAGCCTTGATCTGGCCTACTGGAACCGAGTCTTGGCGGTGAACCTCAGCGGGCCGATGCTATTGGCCAAGCATTGTGCGCCGTACCTGCGTGCTCACAGCGGCGCCATCGTCAATCTGGCCTCGACCCGTGCCGGCCAGTCAGAACCCGACACAGAGGCTTATGCGGCGAGCAAGGGCGGTCTGTTGGCTCTGACTCACGCTCTGGCCATCAGTTTGGGGCCGGAGATTCGCGTCAACGCGGTCAGCCCCGGCTGGATCGATGCGCGAGATCCGGCGGCACGGCGTGCCGAACCGCTGACCGACGCCGATCATGCGCAGCATCCGGCGGGCAGGGTAGGGACGGTCGAGGACGTGGCGGCGATGGTGGCGTGGTTGCTGTCGAAGAACGCCGGGTTCGTCACGGGCCAGGAATTCGTGGTCGATGGTGGCATGACCAAGAAGATGATTTACAGCGAGTAAATCCAGGTGTGGCTGCGATGGATGTAGCCAGCATTGATGTTGAATGTACCGCCGTCTTCGCGAGCAAGCCCGCTCCCACACTGAGTTTATGTCGATCACAAACCTGTGGTGCGCCGCAGATCCAGTGCGGGAGCGGGCTTGCTCGCGAAAGCGGTCTGACTGTGTAAGACACAATTTTGTCTTTTTCAGAAAAACTTCAAGCGGGGTATTGACTTAGCTTCGGTACCTGCGTAAATTTCGCGGCCTCGGAGATGCAAACGGGTGATTAGCTCAGCTGGGAGAGCGTCTGCCTTACAAGCAGAATGTCGGCGGTTCGATCCCGTCATCACCCACCACTTCCGAGAGTCTTGCGAAAGCAAGAAGGAAGCTTTTAAAAGCCTCCACCGACGCGCAGCGGTAGTTCAGTCGGTTAGAATACCGGCCTGTCACGCCGGGGGTCGCGGGTTCGAGTCCCGTCCGCTGCGCCATATTTTCCGAGTCAGGTTTACCTGCCTCGAGATTGAAAAGCCTCGAAGCTTTCCAGTCAGACGAGTTACTTGGGCGAAAGTCCAAAGCGATACGCAGCGGTAGTTCAGTCGGTTAGAATACCGGCCTGTCACGCCGGGGGTCGCGGGTTCGAGTCCCGTCCGCTGCGCCATATCTGCCTCAAGGCCTACTGAACGCCTTGGAGCTACGAAGAAAGCCGTTGGCAATCTTCGAGTCGATAGCAAAGACCCTGGTCGAAAGACCGGGGTTTTTTGTGTCTGCGATTTGGCTTTTCCTCTCTCATGTCCTTCCCGCAAGTTTTTTCTGCGCACCAATTGCATAAAGGACTTGGTTCACAGCTTCAGCATTAATTAGAATCACTCTCATTTACGATAACTCCTTGGCACAGGGCTTCTTGAGATGAGTGATGCAGCGATGCCGAAGGAGCAAACCTTCCACGACCTGTACCGCGATCACCGTGGCTGGCTTGAAGGCTGGTTGAGAAGACGCATGGGCAATGGCTGTGATGCGGCGGATTTGAGCCACGATACGTTCCTGCGCTTGCTCGCCAGCTCTCAACGAATTGCCGATCTGCAAGAGCCTCGTGCCTATCTGCTGACCGTGGGCAAACGCCTGCTGAGTAATTTCTATAAACGTCGAAGCCTCGAGCAGGCTTATCTGACGGCACTGGCGGCGTTGCCGGAAGACTGTGTGCCGTCGCCCGAGCAGCGCTGGTTGTTGCTCGAAACCCTGCAAGCCCTGGATGAATTGCTCGATGGATTGCCGGCGGCAGTGCGTAGGGCGTTTCTCTGGAGTCAGCTGGAAGGCTTGAACTATCAGCAAATCGCCGAGCGCTTGCGGGTGTCGGAGCGCACGATCAAGCGCTACATGGCGCAAGCCTACGAACATTGTCTGTTGGTGGAGCTGTGAACAGTCCGGTGCCCGATGCCCGTCAGGCGGTGCGAGCTGCCGCGCAGTGGCTCGCCTTACTGGAATCTGGAAGTGCCAACGAGCAGGATCATGCGAGTCTGCAGCGTTGGCGCGACAGTTGCGTCAGTCACGAGCAGGCTTGGCAGAAGGCTCAAGCCTTGCGTCAGCGGTTTGCCGATCTGCCTTCAGCGTTGGCGCTTAAAAGTCTGGATCGCCCCGAGCCGGGGCGGCGAGTGGTTCTCAAGCGTGCATTGGGTGCGGTGGCGTTGGTGCCGGCCGCTTGGCTGATCAGCCGACAATTGCCGCTGGATGTCTGGCGAGCCGATCTGCATACGGCCACCGGGGAGCGCAAACAGGTGCGGCTTGCTGATGGCAGTTCCTTGCAGCTCAACACGGCCAGTGCCATCGATGTGGATTTGCAGAGCCGTCGCTTGAAGCTGATTGAGGGCGAGCTGTCGCTGAAGGTTCCGAGCGCGTCGCCGCTGACGATCCAGACGAAGTTTGGGCAGATCAGCGTCAGCCAAAGCGAAGTCTGTGTTCGTCAGGAGGCGCGCGGTTGCAGCGTGTCGGTGTACAACGGCGCCGTGCAATTGCAGCCTTTGCAGGGGTCGGCGTTGGCTTTGCGCAGTGGTCAACAAGTCAGTCTTCAGGCAGCCGGTGTCGGGCCGATCAGCCCATTTGATGTGCTTGCGCCCGGTTGGCGAGAAGGCGTGCTGATGGCAAAAAACCAGCCGTTGGGGGATTTCCTGCGCGAACTCAGCACTTATCGACCGGGTGTGCTGCGTTGGGAGCTGGAGCTTGAAGCGTTGCGTGTCACCGGCAGTTTCCGCCTGGACGACACCGATCGCGTCCTCGCGTTGCTCACGGCCAGCCTGCCGCTGGAGGTGCATTCGCGTACGCGTTACTGGGTGACGTTGCTGCCGCGTAAAAATAGTGTGTGAAGCCCGACGAAAATCCTGTGGGAGCGTGGCTTGCCCGCGAAGCATGCACCGCGGTTTTTCAGGTATTGCGCGTCATCGTTCATCGCGGGCAAGCCACGCTCCCACAGATTCTGAGCTTGCCATTAGGAAAGCCTGTCCCCTTTTTTCGACTCGCTTGTCATTCAAGGCATGTGAACGAATCAAGAGAGCTCTATCAATGCCCGCAGTCATACTTTGCTGTCCGCGTCCGGCTTCCTCCCGCCTGCGTCCGTTGTTGCACCTGAGCCTGTTGTTGGGTCTGAGTGCCAGTCCGTTGTTCATCACGGCCAGTTGGGCCGAAGACAGTGCCCGGCGAAATTATCAGGTGCCTGCCGGCAGCCTGAGCGATGCACTGACACGCTTCGCCGGCCTGTCTGGCGTCAATCTCTCGGTGAGCCCGGCGCTGGTGGGCGGTCGCACCAGCCCTGGTCTTTCCGGCGAGTTCGCGGTCGAGGAGGGCTTTGCCCGGCTGTTGCAGGGTTCCGGTCTGCAGCTGAAGCCGGTGGGCGAACAGGCCTACATCCTGACCCCGGCGCCAGAGGGCAGCAGCCTGCAACTGGCCCCCACCTCGATTCTCGGTGCCACGGGCGGGGCGGATGGCGAGGTGTATGCCGGCGGCCAGGTCGCGCGCCGCGGTTCGCAAGGCTTGCTAGGCTCCAAAGACTTCATGGAAACGCCGTTCAGCATGACCACCTACACCGGCGAGGCGGTCAAAAACCTGCAGGCTCGTACCTTGGGTGATCTGATCGCCAGCGATCCTTCGGTTCGCGCCACCAACCCGGCGGGTGGGCGTTATGAGCAGTTCACCATTCGCGGGTTCAGCCTGTTCAACAGTGATGTCGCCTACAACGGTCTCTACGGCATCTTGCCGACCTATACGATCGACATGGAGATGGCCGACCGCGTCGACATCATCAAGGGCCCGAGCCAGCTCATCAACGGCATATCGCCGCGGGGCAGTGTGGGTGGCGGGATCAACGTGGTGCCCAAACGCGCGACCGACAAGCCCATCACTTCGTTTACCGGTAGCTACGCTTCCGACAATCAGGTTGGCGGTGCCGTGGATGTCGGCCGGCGCTTTGGTGAAGACAATAAGTTCGGTATTCGCTTCAACGGCGTGAAGCAGTCCGGCGACACCGAATGGGATCACCAGAGTGTCGACCGCGAGATGGCCGTGCTGGGCCTGGATTTTCGCGGTGAACGCCTGCGACTCTCGACGGACATCGGGCGCACCGAGCGTGATACCGACGCCCCGCAGGAGCGCGTGCAGGTCGGCGCCAATGCGAAGGTGCCGAATGCGAACGATGTGCGCCACAACTATGCGCAGTCCTGGAGCAAGGCGAGTACCAACGACACTTTCGGGACGGTGAACGGTGAATTCGATGTCAGCGATTCCGTCATGATGTACGGCGGTGTGGGCGCGCGTAAAAGCAACCATGACTTTCTCCGGCATGCTGTTGCAGTCACCAATGACGCCGGCGATTTCAGCGTTCAGCCGCGTGACTTCACCCGTGACGAAAATGTCCGGACGGCCACGGCAGGGGTGCGCAACTGGTTTCATACCGGCCCGGTGAGCCATGAGGTCAACCTGGCCGCCAGCTATTTCTACATGGACTTCGAGAATGGCGGCGCCCGTTATGCCACGGCCCGCAGCAACCTCTACAATCCCGTGGAAACACCAACACCCGGCAGACCCACTCGACTCGATTCGAAGGTCTACACCGAGAACCGCTTCAGCGGCGTGGCGTTGTCCGACACTCTGGGTTTCTTCGATGACCAGCTGCTGCTGACCCTCGGTGCTCGCTGGCAGCGCGTGAAAGTTGACGACTGGACGGATGATGTCAAAGGCGCCACGGCCTACGATGAGGAAAAGGTTTCGCCGTCGGGCGGCATCCTGTTCAAGGCAACCGATAAACTGTCGCTGTATGCCAACTACATGGAGGGTCTGAGCCAGGGCAAGATCGCGCCGTCGACCTCGGTGAACGAGGACGAGATCTTCCCGCCATTCATCAGCCGGCAGGTTGAGGTCGGCGCCAAGTATGATGCGGGTGCGTTCGCCGTGACCGCTGCGGTGTTCCGGATCAAACAACCGGCCTATGAGACCAACGCCACGACGCGGGTTTTCGGCCCGAACGGCAAGCGTGAGAACACGGGTGTGGAGCTGAGTGTGTTCGGTGAGCCGCTCAAAGGTTTTCGCCTGCTCGGCGGTGTCATGTACATCGACAGCGAGTTGACCAACACCACCAATGGCACCTTCGACGGCAACCGGGCACCAGCCACGCCGAAATACAACGTCAACCTGGGCGCCGAGTGGGATGTACCGACCGTACAGGGTCTGACCCTGACCAGTCGCGGCCTCTATTCCAGTTCGCAGTATCTGGACCAGTCCAACAACAAGGAAATCGACTCCTGGGAGCGTTTCGACGTGGGTGCACGTTACGCGTTCAAGATCGATGAAAAGAACATCACCCTGCGTGCCAATGTCGAGAACGTGGCGGACAAACGCTACTGGAGTTCGGCTGGGGCCTCGGATGACAGCGAGCCTGGCTTGACACTTGCGACCCCGCGCACCTACCTCCTTTCGGCAACGGTCGACTTCTGAATCGATCCAGCCATGCGCTGCGCCACAGGGAAGGGCGTTGCCGTGTGGTGTCATGCGCTCGCGGGTGGACGTGGCAAGATCGGGGAAAGCGCAATCCATGTGGGAGCGGGCTTGCTCGCGAAGACGGAGGCACAGCCAACATTGATGTCACCTGATTCACCGCTTTCGCGAGCAAGCCCGCTCCCACAGGTTCCCGCACTTTAACTGACTGGCATTGGCCGCATTCAGCGGCCCCTTTTCACCTCTATCGATCAGTATCCGAACTTGTCCCGCAATCCGTAATACCAGGCGCCCAACGCAGCGAACGGTGTACGCAGCAATTGTCCGCCGGGGAACGGGTAGTGGGGCAGGTCGGCAAAGGCGTCGAAGCGCTCGGCCTGACCGCGCAATGCTTCGGCCAGTACCTTGCCCGCCAGGTGCGTATACGTCACGCCATGGCCGCTGCAACCTTGGGAATAGTAGATGTTGTCGCCCAGTCGTCCGACCTGGGGAAGGCGCGACAAAGTCAGCAGGAAATTGCCGGTCCATGCGTAATCGATTTTCACGTCCTTGAGCTGCGGGAAGGCCTTGAGCATCTTCGGTCGAATGATCGCCTCGATGTTCGCCGGATCGCGCGCGCCATAGACCACGCCGCCGCCGAAAATCAGGCGTTTGTCAGCGCTCAGGCGGTAGTAATCAAGCAGGTAGTTACAATCTTCGACGCAGTAGTCCTGAGGCAACAGGCGCTTGGCCAATTCATCGCCTAAGGGTTCGGTGGCGATCACTTGAGTCCCGCAGGGCATCGACTTGGCCGCCAGTTCTGGGACTAGGTTACCAATGTACGCGTTGCCGGCGACGATGATGAATTTGGCCCTGACCTTGCCTTGAGGCGTATGCACCACCGGATTGGCGCCGCGCTCGATGCGCACCGCTGGCGACTGTTCGTAAATGGTGCCGCCCAGCGACTCCACGGCGGCTGCCTCGCCCAAGACAAGATTGAGCGGATGAATATGCCCGCCGCTCATGTCGAGCATGCCGCCGACGTATTGATCGCACGCCACCACTTCACGGATGCGTCGCTGATCCAGTAGCTCAAGTTGCGTGTGACCGAAACGCTCCCACAGGCGCTTTTGGGATTCCAGATGGCCCATCTGCTTGGCGGTAATGGCGGCAAACACGCCGCCGTCCTTCAGGTCGCACTGGATGTTGTATTTGGCCACCCGCTCACGAATGATCCGTCCGCCCTCGAACGCCATTTGCCCCAATAGCTGAGCTTGCTTGGGGCCGACACTGCGCTCGATCACATCGATATCACGGCTGTAGCTGTTAACGATCTGGCCACCGTTGCGCCCCGATGCGCCAAAACCCACTTTGGCGGCTTCCAGAACCGCTACCCGAAAACCGTTCTCCAGCAGGAACAGGGCAGAGGACAGGCCGGTATAACCGGCGCCGATGACACAGACATCAGTCTCTACATCATCCTGCAAGGCCGGGCGCGGCGGCGCCGCATTAGCCGACGCGGCGTAATAGGACTCTGGGTAGGGAGTGTTCGCCATCCTGCAGCCTCTGTTTAATATATTTTACGAGTGCATCGATCCTACCCGAGTTAAAAAACGACCGCCAGCCACCGGAAAATCTTCTTTGCCACGGCAAAATTAAATATTTTGCATATTCATAGGGTTAGGTGAAAAAAAGGTGTTGACACCCCTTCGGAATTCCGTAGAATGCCGCCTCACAGCAGGCACGTAGCTCAGTTGGTTAGAGCACCACCTTGACATGGTGGGGGTCGTTGGTTCGAGTCCAATCGCGCCTACCAAACAAAATCCGCTCTGCTGGGCGGTCTAGAAGGGCCCACCGAAAGGTGGGCCCTTTTTTGTTGTTTGCGATTTGCAAAACTCCCACTGCAAAAATATTCCAAAAAACTATTCCTGGTGCGGGCGCTACTGGCGGGATGTCGGCAACGGATCGGCTATGAGGCGCTACTAGCAGCTGCAACTTATTTCAGGACTAGACGCTCATGAATTAGTATTTCTTCACCCCATCCAAGGAACATGGAAGTGAGAAATAAATACGCAGCGGGTATGTTCTTTTTACTGACGATTGCGACGATTCAATTGGCTCACGCCGGTGCTACAGACAAGTCCGTCGAGAACGCCTCATTGCTCTGCAAAATGCTGGATGGCAACGACGCCTTGACCCAAGCCTCCGAATTCTCTGCCGAGGATCGTTCGGTCAACATCTCAGTAGACAGCTCTCCAGAGGAAGCCAGAGAGCTTTGTCCCGTCATAAGTGCCATTGTCGAGGACCATGACATGGTTTTTGCGCAAGGCTGGACCGTGCAGATCAGCTCCGCAGGCAATGGCTATGAAGTTATCGCTATCTGCCCGTTGTAAGCGACTTGCTGGCAGCCAGGTGGTGCAGATGACTGGCTTGGGGCGGGAGTGGTTGTTAGTGTTTCAGCTGGCCCAGCTATCAACTAACTGGGCCAGCTCTGCTCTCCATTCGTTCGATTTCCCCGTCTGGCCCTGTCGCTCCAGTGAACACAGTTTCTGAACTAATACAGCCATAACCGTCTACATTGCAGGGGGCATCCCCTTTCTGAGAGAACGGATATGTTTAGATCTCGCTCGTTGATTGCCGCTATGACGTGTCTTGCCTTGGCGTCCGGTTCAATGACTGCATTGGCCGACCCGGGAAACGGGAAGGGCCAGGGAAGCGGCAAGGGAAATCCACAAAACATCCAGGACCATGGCAACGCCAGCCATGGAAACAAAGGCAAAGGTTCAGGGGGTGACGATTGGAGTCACGGTCCGAGCATCAATCACGGAAGTGTTCTTGGAATCGTGGGTGGTTATCGCGATTACTGGAGCCCTGGGCCCGCCTTGCCACCCGGCATTCAAAAAAATCTCGCCCGCGGAAAACCGCTACCGCCGGGGATCGCCAAGAAACTCGATGGCCGATTGCTCGGCAGGCTTCCACACTACGATGGCTACGAGTGGCGGCAGGCTGGCACTGACTTGATATTGGTGGCGATCGCTACCGGGATCATCTACGAGGTTCTCAATGGCGCATTCGATTGAAGTGAAAACGACAGATTCCAATCGCTCCCTCGCTGCATAACGACCAATAAAACTACGGGAAGCAATGTGCATTGTTCGATAACTGCACATTGCCTGCCCGTTGGTCGTTGACCTTTGAACTGTGTGGCGCCGAATCGGTCAATTACTTCGTGCAATATCAACCTCACGGAACCCACCCATGTTATTAAAAAATAAAAGTTTTGCAGCTGTCATGTCGTGCGTGATGATGCTTGCAGCCGCCCCATTATTGCCCGCTGATCTGTCCATCATGAGTTCCGCCTACGCGAAAGATGGTGGTGGTGGTGGTGGTGGTGGTGGTGGTGGTGGTGGTAACGGCGGCGGTAGCGGCGGTGGCAATGGCGGCGGTAACGGTGGTGGTAACGGCGGTGGTCATGGTGGCAGCGGTAATTCAGGCCATTCTGGCGGTGTCAGCAGCAATGGCCGTGGCGCAGGCTTGAGCAGTGATCACGCAGGCAGGGCCGTTCGGGACCATGGTCTCAGCGGCAACCACTACGGTAGCGATCGTAACGGTGATCGTGGTCGTGGTTCAGTCACTTCGGGCATTGCTCATTCCAAGGATACGCGAGGGGTGGCGAAGGCCTCTGCCATTTCGGCCTCCAAGCCTGGCGATCACAACACGAAAGGGTTGAGTAACGCTCGCACTTCGACTTCAAAAAGAACGGATTAAGTCCAAAGTTCTCAAAAGCCGGGTATCCCTCAGGAGCCCGGCTTTTTTGTGCCCGCTGTGTGCCAATTGAGTCCGACGTTGAAACACCCGGCAAATCGGTCGCCCTGGCGGTGGTGATGTGCGGGTAATCAGCGGAACCAGGTGCGTAGGCAAATCTCCTCCGATGAACTACTACTGTAGGGCTGTTTAAACTTCATCTGTAAGGAGTATGTCGATGCTGGCTCACTGGTTTCTGGCGGCGATTCACCTCTTGGCCTTTGCGCTGGGCTTCTGGGCAGTACTGACCCGCGGTACAGCTTTACGTCGCCTGATTGCCGGGGCGGGGGAAGCGCGCAGCGTTTTGGTTGCGGATAATCTGTGGGGGATCTCTGCAGTCATTCTCTTGGTCACGGGGGGGGTGCGAGCCTTTGGCGGGTATGAAAAAGGCACTGATTACTATCTTCACCAACCGCTGTTTCATCTCAAGATGACGCTCTTCGTCTTTATCCTGTTGCTTGAAATTGCGCCGATGGTGGCGCTGATCAAATGGCGGATTGCGCTGGGGCGTGGGGCGGCGATCGATACCGGGCGCGCAACGCTGTTTGCCCGTATCAGTCATATCGAAGCGCTGCTGTTGGTGCTGATGGTCGTGGCCGCCACGGGCATGGCGCGTGGGATAACGTTTGGTTAGTCAGGAAGGAGGAAGCTCTTTTCTCGCAGTAAATCCGAAACGTCTGACAGTCATGGCATGAGAGGGGGCGCTAGTATCGGCTCCACGTTGCGACTGTGTCGCAGTGAGGTTGGGCGCAGAGCGATGCGGTGCTTGAATCTTTAGCCAGCCGATATTCGAGGCTGAATGGGCTGGCTACTGACCACAGCAGGATTCAGGGTGTTTGCGGTTTGTCTGGGGCGGTCAGGCCGGCCTGAATGCGTTGATAGATTTCTTCGCGATGCACCGCAACGTCTTTCGGGGCGTTGATGCCAATCCTGACTTGCTGGCCGCTAACGCCCAGAATGGTGATCGTTATGTTGTCACCGATGTTTATGCTTTCACCGACTTTGCGGGTGAGTATCAGCATGGTTTTCTCCTTGATTGCTTTGTAGGGCACCTGATTTGGACAGTGCAGAGGTCGGTATAGGTATAGATTAGTGCGAAGTCTCGCAGTTTGGGTGCCTCTTTCTGACGCGCAGATGCTGCATTAATTCCCAAGGCGTAACTATACAGAGGCCGCAACCATCATTCTCGTTGTTTTGCGCCCATTTTGCGGCGCTCGAACAGGATCCATGAGTGTTAAAATCGCCGCTTTCAGCATTCAGAGGGAAGCGTTGTGCGCAAAATGGCCTTGGTAATCGCAGTATTGACGTTGGTCGGGTGCGATGAGGGTAAGGGGGTTGACGCGCAAAAGCCCCAACCGACAGTCGCTTCCGCACCCGCGGCGACAACCGGTCCACAATGGGACGTCGAGGTGCGCGGCGAAACGCCCCAGGCGGTCAGCGACCTGAGCGGCTGGTTGATTGAGCATAGCTTCGTTTCCAGCGTCATCAGGGATAATGGGAAGGTTCGTATTCTGGTCGGGCCATTCAATTCGAAAGCCGAGGCCGAAGCCAAACAAGCTGAAGTGACGGCTGCGCTCACCCGGGCGAAAAAAAGGAACATCGAGGCGCTGGTCGTTGAGCACCCGACGGCCCAATAACACAAAAGCGACGGTTAGAAACGAAAAAGGCCTGGGGTGTAATGCCCCAGGCCTTTGTGTTTTCAGCAGTCGGTCAGCCGCAGGTTTTCATGTCCACCGGGCCGACAAATTCGTTGCCGCGCCCCATCACGCAAGCAACACTCTGATTGCGCTGACGTTCCCAAGTCTGTACCGGATAAGTCTTGTTCCAGGCTTCATACAGTTGCCGATCCTGTTTTGACAGGCGCAAGCCGTACTGCTTGCTCATGTAGAAGTAAGTCCGGGCGATCATGCCGCGAATGGAAGGGCGGGGCATGACCTTCTTCGCCTTGAAGTCGACCTGTGTCAGGCACGAACCGTATTGACCGGTTTGCACCGGCAACCAGCCGAAGCTGAAGTTGCTGCGATCGCCATTCACCTCGCCAATGCTTGGCACCAGATTGTGCAGATCGGCCTCGGCTTTCTGATAGGTCGGGTCGTACCGCGTGCAGTTTTTGCGCCCGCCTTGTTGCCAGCATTCGCGCTGATGACCGATCTGCCACGCCGGAACAATGTGTTCCCACTCGATGCGCGAGGCGCGTTTGGCGTTTTTGCGCGGCACATAACCGCAGGCGGCGAGGTCTACACGGTTACCGGTGTATTTGCAGCCGCAATAAAACTCGGTGGATTGCGGGGCGTACAACTTCCACGCGACTTTCTTGGCTTCGTTGAAGGTGCGTGGGGCGCCAGCCTGGGCGCCGAGGGTGATGAACAGCAGCAGTAAAGCAAACCAGCGGACACTCATTGACTCAGTCTTCCTTCGGCACAACCCAGAAAATCTGCACACCGCCATCGTCGCGATGGGCGAGGGTGACGTTGTCGTTCTCGTCGATTTCTTCGAGCAAGCGTTCCCACTCATCCACGGGTTCGTCCGGAAGACGGAAGATCAGTGCAGCTTTGGCTTTTTGGGCGGTGGGGGAATTGATGATTTTCTGAACGCGCATACCCAGGCGTTCATAGGCGTCAGGAGAGACAGAGGAAGTGGCCACGGAATTATCCTTATTAAGCTGTACGTGCATACAGTATTTAACTGTAAGCATTTTCGCAACTGCTTAAAATTCAAGAAAATCCTCTGACAGTGGTTTTTTCCGTTTGGTGTAGGACGGTGGGAAATTTTTTATCGGAAGAAGTCGTGAACCACTCGCCAGGGCTGGCGAGTGGTGATGGCGGTGCCCGACCGGGAACAGGTCGGGCGAGGGCGGATCAGTATTCCCAGAACATCCGTTGCAGCTCTTTGCTGTCGTTGGTCTTGGTCAACGCGACCATGGCCAGGATGCGGGCTTTTTGCGGGTTCAGGTCGTTAGCCACAACCCAGTCGTACTTGTCGTCAGGCTGTTCGGCGTTACGCAGTACGAAACCACCGGCGTTGACGTGGGAAGAACGAATGACTTGTACGCCGTCCTTGCGCAGGGCTTGCAGGGCCGGAACCACGCGGGACGAGACCGAGCCATTGCCGGTGCCGGCATGGATGATGGCTTTGGCGCCCGATTGAGCCAGGGCTTTGTAGGCGGTGTCGCTGACGTTGCCATAGGAATAGGCAATTTCCACGTCAGGAAGGCTCTTGATGGTTTTGATGTCGAATTCCGAGTCCATGGTATGGCGCTTGGCTGGCAGGCGGAACCAGTAGGATTTGCCTTCGACCACCATGCCCAGTGGGCCCCAGGCACTTTTGAATGCCTCGGTCTTGATGTTGACCATTTTGCTGACATCGCGGCCCGACTGGATTTCATCGTTCATGGTCACCAGTACGCCTTTGCCGCGCGCGTCTTTGCTGCTGGCCACGGCGACGGCGTTGTACAGGTTCAGCATGCCGTCGGCCGACATGGCGGTGCCTGGGCGCATGGAGCCGACGACGATGATCGGCTTGTCGGTTTTTTCCACCAGATTGAGGAAGAAAGCGGTTTCTTCCAGCGTGTCGGTGCCGTGGGTGATAACAATGCCATCGACGTCTTTGCTGTCGGCCAGCTCAGCCACGCGACGGCCCAGTTGCAGCAGGTTGTCGTTGGTGATGCTTTCGGACGCGATCTGCATGACCTGTTCGCCGCGAACGTTGGCCAATTGGCTCAGTTCCGGAACCCCTGCGATCAATTGTTCAATGCCGACTTTCGCCGCTTGATAGGTGGCGCTGTTGGCGGTGCTGGCGCCCGCGCCGGCAATGGTGCCGCCGGTGGCCAGGATCACCACGTTCGCCAGTTTCTGTTGGGTTTCGACTTCTTTTGCCTGAAGGGCGGTGGGCAGAAGCAATAGCAGGGCCAAAGCGCCCGGAATAAAAGTGTTGAAGGCAGATTTCATTATTGTTTTCTCTCGTAGTGAAACGTTGCGGATGCAGGTTCATCTAGACACGGCCCCAAGCAGATCTGAACGCTGGGGGTGTATGAGAAGAGCAGGATCTGTACCAGCCTGATACACCACAATGAGATCTTTTAACATGATGATTTTTATAGGAATTATTGAAACGTTCGGAAAAATATTCGTACTTGGTCGTCCGGGTTTCCGAACATGTGCAGCTTTTACGTTCGGCTCTCCGACCTTCATTGAGAAAGTCGCCTTGCAAAATCGGAAATCAGTGCTAAAGAAACCCCCGCGCAGGTCGATGCTCCTCTAAAGGGATCTTTTCCAGGAGTTCACATGTCATTTACTGTCGGTTTTCCAAATGCAGGCGCAATCATTATCGCGGGCAAGTCGCCGGCGACCATCAATGCCTTGAGTGAAGCGACGTCCGACGCCTCGGCCCAAGCGCTGGGCGAAGAGGAGGGGAGCGACAACCAAGTCAGAACCGGTGGTTCTGCGCAGACTCAAGGCGAAACCAAATCCGAAAAAAGCAGCAATCAAAGTATTGCGGTGCAGGTATTGCTCAAGCGCATGCAGGAACTGCAGCAGCAACTGCGCGAACAGCAGCAGCAATTGGCGGCCGCTCAGGCAGCGAATTATCCGACTCCGGAAGCCAAAGCCACCGCTGTCATGTCGATTCAGGGGCAAATCGCCGATACCAGCGGTGCGCTCGCGCAAGTGACTGGCAATCTTGTGAAAGAGCTGGCCAAGGGTTCCAGCAGTGGCAGCCTGGTCAGCACCACGGCGTGATGTAAAAGAGCCAGCCGAGAGACAGAACGGGCGTTGACAAATCTCGACAGGGTTCGCATAGTTCGGTCTACGCAAACGTTTGCGCGGTCACCTTGATGGCTGGATCCAGTGAGGGTCAGAGTCCCGCAGGTTACTCCAGCGCAAGCGTTGCTCAGAATAATCATAAGATCGGAGTGAACCCATGAAGCTGCCATTCGCTGGACGTCTTCTCGCTGTCGCTATGCTGGCGGCCGCATCCGCCGCTTTACCTGTCTCTTCGGTATTCGCCGAAACCCCTGAAAAACCTAAAGTCGCACTGGTCATGAAATCCCTGGCCAACGAATTCTTCCTGACCATGGAAGACGGCGCCAAGGCCTACCAGAAAGACCATTCCGGCGACTTCGAGCTGATCTCCAACGGCATCAAGGACGAAACGGACACGGCCGGCCAGACGCGTATCGTCGAGCAAATGATTTTGTCCAAAGTCAACGCATTGGTCATCGCCCCGGCAGACTCCAAGGCCATGGTCCCGGTCATCAAGAAAGCAGTCGATGCCGGCATCACCGTGATCAACATCGATAACCAGTTGGACCCGGCCGTGGTCAAAAGCAAAAACATCACCGTTCCGTTCGTAGGCCCGGACAACCGCAAAGGCGCGCGTCTGGTGGGTGAGTACCTGGCCAAACAGCTGAAGGCCGGTGATGAAGTCGGCATCATTGAAGGCGTTTCCACCACCACCAACGCCCAGCAGCGCACGGCGGGCTTCAAGGATGCGATGGAGGCGGCGCAGATCAAAGTCGTGTCCCTGCAGTCCGGTGATTGGGAAATCGACAAGGGCGGCAAGGTTGCTTCGTCGATGCTCAGCGAATACCCGAACATCAAGGCCCTGTTGGCCGGCAACGACAGCATGGCCGTCGGCGCAGTATCTGCCGTGCGCGCGGCGGGCAAGGCCGGCAAGGTGCAAGTGGTCGGTTACGACAACATCAACGCCATCAAGCCAATGCTCAAGGATGGCCGCGTCCTGGCCACCGCCGACCAGTTTGCTGCCCGGCAAGCGGTGTTCGGCATCGAGACTGCGCTGAAAATCATCAAAGGCGAGACAGTCGATAGCGGCGTTAATGGCGTCATTGAAACTCCGGTAGAGCTGGTTACCAAGTAGTCCTTCTGGCGACACAACGGTGCTCGCCTCCTGGGGCGAGCACATGGAGAGTTTTATGTCTGTTTGCGCCCCGAACGCTGTCCTCTCGGTCAGCGGTATCGGTAAGACCTATGCCCAACCCGTCCTCACCGGTATCGACCTGACGCTGATGCGCGGCGAAGTGCTGGCGCTGACTGGCGAGAATGGTGCCGGCAAAAGCACGCTGTCGAAAATCATTGGCGGACTGGTGACGCCGACCACCGGCCATATGCAATTCCAGGGGCAGGATTACCGTCCTGGCAGCCGGAGCCAGGCCGAAGAGCTGGGCATCCGCATGGTCATGCAAGAACTCAATCTGTTGCCGACATTGTCGGTGGCGGAAAACCTGTTTCTTGACAACCTGCCTAGCCACGGTGGCTGGATCAGCCGCAAGCAATTGCGCAAGGCGGCGATCGAGGCCATGGCCCAGGTTGGCTTGGATGCCATCGATCCAGATACGTTGGTTGGCGAACTGGGTATCGGCCATCAGCAGATGGTGGAGATCGCCCGCAATCTGATCGGCGATTGCCACGTGCTGATTCTCGACGAGCCGACAGCAATGCTCACGGCCCGTGAAGTCGAAATGCTGTTCGAGCAGATCACTCGCCTGCAGGCTCGTGGCGTGTCGATCATCTACATTTCCCACCGCCTCGAAGAATTGGCTCGGGTGGCCCAGCGCATTGCGGTATTGCGCGACGGTAACCTGGTCTGTGTCGAGCCGATGGCCAATTACAACAGCGAGCAACTGGTCACCCTGATGGTCGGCCGTGAGTTGGGCGAACACATCGACATGGGACCGCGCAACATCGGCGTTCCGGCCTTGACGGTCAAAGGGTTGACCCGTTCCGACAAAGTCCGCGATGTGTCCTTCGAAGTGCGCGCCGGTGAAATTTTCGGAATTTCCGGTTTGATCGGGGCAGGGCGCACTGAGTTGCTGCGCCTGATCTTCGGCGCTGATACAGCCGATAGCGGCACGGTCGCGCTGGGTTCGCCGGCCCAGGTGGTGGATATTCGCTCGCCAGCCGACGCGGTTGGTCACGGCATCGCCCTGATCACCGAAGACCGCAAAGGCGAAGGCCTGCTGCTGACGCAATCGATCAGCGCCAACATTGCCTTGGGCAACATGCCGGTGATTTCCAGCGGCGGCTTCGTCAACAACGCTGACGAGATGTTCCTGGCCCAGCGTCAGATCGACGCCATGCGCATTCGCAGTTCAAGTCCGACGCAATTGGTCTCGGAACTGTCCGGCGGCAATCAGCAGAAAGTCGTGATCGGCCGCTGGCTCGAGCGCGACTGTTCGGTGATGCTGTTCGACGAGCCGACCCGTGGCATCGACGTCGGCGCCAAGTTCGATATCTACGCATTACTCGGTGAGTTGACCCGTCAGGGCAAAGCGCTGGTGGTGGTGTCCAGCGACCTGCGCGAACTGATGCTGATCTGCGATCGCATCGGTGTGCTGTCGGCAGGGCGTCTGATTGACACTTTCGAGCGTGACAGCTGGACCCAGGATGATTTGCTTGCCGCCGCTTTCGCCGGCTACCAAAAACGTGATGCGTTGCTCAACGAAGCAGCGCCTAGGGATCTTCCATGAATACTGCATCTTTGGCCGGCAAACGTAGTGGCAATTTTTACGGCCTTGGCACCTATCTGGGCCTGGCCGGTGCCTTGCTGGCGATGGTCGCGCTGTTCTCGGTGTTGAGCAGCCATTTCCTGTCTTACGACACCTTCAGCACCCTGGCCAACCAGATTCCCGATTTGATGGTGCTGGCGGTCGGCATGACGTTTGTGTTGATCATAGGTGGCATCGATTTGTCGGTGGGTTCGGTGCTGGCGCTCGCAGCCTCGGCGGTCAGCGTGGCGATTCTCGGTTGGGGCTGGAGCGTCTTGCCTGCGGCCTTGCTTGGTATGGCGGTAGCGGCATTGGCCGGGACTATCACCGGCTCGATCACCGTGGCGTGGCGGATTCCGTCGTTCATCGTGTCCCTCGGCGTGCTGGAGATGGCGCGGGGCCTGGCGTATCAGATGACCGGTTCGCGCACCGCCTACATCGGTGATGCCTTCGCCTGGCTGTCCAACCCGATCGCGTTCGGCATCTCGCCGTCATTCATCATTGCCTTGCTGATTATCTTCATCGCCCAGGCCGTGCTGACGCGTACAGTGTTCGGTCGTTACCTGATCGGCATCGGCACCAACGAAGAGGCGGTGCGTCTGGCGGGGATCAATCCGAAACCTTACAAGATCCTGGTCTTCAGTCTGATGGGGCTGCTGGCCGGTATCGCTGCGTTGTTTCAGATTTCTCGCCTGGAAGCGGCGGACCCGAACGCCGGCTCCGGCCTGGAGCTGCAGGTGATCGCCGCAGTGGTGATCGGCGGCACCAGCCTGATGGGTGGGCGCGGTTCGGTGATCAGCACCTTCTTCGGTGTACTGATCATCTCGGTACTGGCGGCTGGTCTGGCGCAGATCGGCGCGACCGAGCCAACCAAACGCATCATCACCGGTGCGGTTATCGTGGTGGCGGTGGTGCTTGATACTTATCGCAGTCAGCGCGCAAGCCGGCGGACCTGAGTCATGGCAACAATCAAGGATGTAGCGGCACTCGCGGGCATTTCCTATACCACGGTTTCCCACGTGGTGAACAAGACGCGGCCGGTCAGTGAGGAAGTACGGATCAAGGTCGAGGCAGCGATCAAAAGCCTCGACTACGTGCCCAGTGCCGTGGCTCGGTCATTGAAAGCGAAAACCACCGCGACCATCGGCCTGCTGGTACCTAATAGCCTCAACCCGTACTTCGCCGAGTTGGCCCGTGGCATCGAGGATTACTGCGAGCGCAACGGCTATTGCGTCATCCTCTGCAACTCCGACGACAACCCGGACAAGCAACGCAGCTACCTTCGCGTGTTGCTGGAAAAACGCATTGACGGCTTGATCGTTGCCTCGGCCGGGGGTGATAGCGGCCTGGCCGAAGGTCTGGCGGGTGTGCGTACCCCAATGGTGATCGTCGACCGTGGGCTCGAAGGTCTCGATGCCGACCTGGTACGCATCGATCACGAATATGGCGCCTATCTGGCGACCCGGCATTTGCTGGAGTTGGGGCACCGGGACATCGCCACGATTGGCGGGCCGGCGAGTACCAGCGTGGCGCAGATGCGTCTGGCCGGTTATTGCCGCGCCTTGAAAGAGGCGGGCGTCGAAGTGCCGCGCGAGCGCATGCTGGAAAGCGACTTCACCAGCACCGGCGGTTACAACGCCGCCGCGATCCTGTTGGAAAAGAACCCGCCCAGCGCGATCTTCGCCGGCAACGACATGATTGGCATCGGTGTGTTGCGCGCCGCTGCCGAGCGCAATATTCGTGTACCCACCGAGTTGTCGGTGATCGGCTTCGACGATATCCAGATGAGTCGATACGTCTATCCGGCGCTGACCACCGTGGGCCAGTCGATCCTGCAGCTTGGCGAGATGGCGGCTGAAGTGCTGTTGCGCAGGATTGCCACGCCGGATCTGGCGACCGATCAGCGCATCGTGACGCCCAGTATTGTCCTGCGCGAATCGACCGCGCCGCTGGCTGGTGTGTTTGCCCAATACCGCTGAAACGAAAGCACCGCTGAAACCAAAAGCACCGCAGAAACAGAATTGATGAGTAGTGATGTATGCCAGCAAAAGTAGTGGTAATAGGCAGCCTGAACATGGACCTGGTAACCCGGGCGCCACGGTTGCCCCGTGGTGGTGAAACGCTGATCGGCAAATCGTTTGCCACGGTTTCCGGCGGCAAGGGCGCGAACCAGGCTGTGGCTGCGGCGCGGCTGGGGGCGCAGGTGTCGATGGTCGGTTGTGTCGGCAGCGACGCCTATGGCGAAGCGTTGCGCGGGGCGTTGTTGGCCGAGCAGATCGATTGCCAGGCGGTCAGTACCGTCGAAGATTCCAGCGGTGTGGCGTTGATCGTGGTCGATGACAACAGTCAGAACGCGATCGTGATTGTTGCCGGTGCCAACGGTGCGCTGACGCCCGAAGTGATCGACCGTTTCGACGCGGTGTTACAAGCGGCGGATGTCATCATCTGTCAGCTGGAAGTGCCGGATGCCACAGTCGGCCATGCTCTGAAGCGCGGTCGTGAGCTGGGTAAAACCGTGATTCTCAATCCGGCGCCGGCCAGTCGCCCGCTGCCGGCGGATTGGTATGCAGCCATCGATTACCTGATACCCAACGAAAGCGAAGCCTCGGCCTTGAGCGGTTTGCCGGTGGACTCCCTGAGCACCGCCAAAACCGCCGCCACCCGCTTGATCGCCATGGGCGCCGGCAAAGTGATCATCACCCTGGGCTCTCAAGGATCACTGTTCGCCGATGGCACACGCTTCGAGCATTTCCCGGCAGCGAAAGTGAAGGCGGTCGATACCACTGCAGCCGGCGACACGTTCGTTGGTGGTTTCGCCGCGGCGCTGGCGGCCGGCAAAAGCGAGGCCGATGCGATCCGTTTCGGTCAGGTCGCCGCTGCGCTGTCGGTCACCCGGGCCGGCGCGCAACCTTCGATTCCCACCTTGTCCGACGTACAGGCGTTTAAAGCACCATGAAAAAGACTCCTTTGCTCAACGTCGCGCTGTCGCGGCTGATCGCCTCCCTGGGCCATGGCGATACGGTCGTGATCGGCGATGCCGGCCTGCCGGTTCCGCCCGGCGTCGAATTGATCGACCTGGCCTTGACCCACGGCATTCCGGATTTCGTCAGTACCTTGAAGGTCGTGCTCAGCGAAATGCAGGTCGAAAGCCATGTGCTGGCCCATGAGATTCTGGACAAGAAACCGTCGGCCTTGAGCGCGCTGGATGAACTGAATGCCGAAGGTGCGCTGGGTCGACGCGAACTGCTCAGTCATGACCAATTCAAAGCACTCAGCCGACAAGCACGGGCGATTATTCGTACAGGCGAATGTCAGCCGTACTGCAACATCGTGCTGGTGGCTGGAGTAACGTTTTAACTGTCCGTTCTTCCCACGCACAAGGAGTGCGCTATGCACCGCTATGCTCAGAAACTGCACCACCTGCTCCGGAGTCTGCTGCTTTTGTCCCTGATTACCGCAACAAGCGCCCAAGCGGCGGAGAAGATCGACTTGATCATCGACACCGATCCGGGTGCCGATGACGTGGTCGCCTTGCTGTTTGCCCTGGCATCGCCCGAAGAGCTGAATATTCGTGCGCTGACCACCGTTGCTGGCAACGTGCGTCTGGACAAGACCTCGCGTAATGCGCGTCTGGCCCGTGAGTGGGCAGGGCGCGAGGAGGTGCCAGTTTACGCGGGTGCACCGAAACCCATGATGCGCACGCCGATCTATGCCGAGAACATCCACGGCAAGGAAGGCTTGTCGGGTGTCACGGTGCACGAGCCGAAGAAAGGCCTGGCCGAAGGCAATGCGGTCAACTATCTGATCGACACCCTGAAGGCCGCCAAACCCCACAGCATCACCATCGCCATGCTCGGCCCGCAAACCAACCTGGCCCTGGCGCTGATCCAGGAGCCTGAAATCGTTCAGGGCATCAAGGAAGTGGTGATCATGGGTGGTGCGCACTTCAACGGCGGCAACATCACCCCGGTGGCCGAATTCAACCTGTTCGCCGACCCTCAGGCCGCGGAAGTAGTGCTGAAAAGTGGCGTCAAGCTGACTTACTTGCCGCTGGACGTGACCCACAAGATCCTGACCAGTGACGCGCGCCTGAAGCAAATCGCCGCATTGGACAATAATGCCAGCAAGCTGGTGGGCGATATTCTCAACGAATACGTCAAAGGTGACATGGAGCACTACGGCATTCCGGGTGGCCCGGTGCATGACGCCACAGTCATCGCTTACCTGCTCAAGCCAGAGTTGTTCACAGGGCGTTCGGTCAACGTAGTGGTTGATAGCCGTGAAGGGCCGACCTTCGGCCAGACCATCGTCGACTGGTATGACGGTCTGAAAGCACCGAAAAATGCCTTCTGGGTTGAAAATGGCGACGCTCAGGGCTTCTTCGACCTGCTGACTCAGCGTCTGGCTCGCTTGAAGTAAGTCATAGGCCCGCAGGTGCCAGCCTGCGGGTTTTTACGTTCACTCGCTATCTGTCAGGCCCATATAATCGGCAGGGTACCTCTCGAGAACCTGAGTGATGAAGGTCTGAGCGGCCTGCGTCCCCAATTCCTTGACCAGCAAATCGATACCAATGATTGCCAACTCTTCCGGGCTGCCCGGGCTGTAAGAGCTGTGACCCTGTGGCCACTTGATTGTGATATTGGCATCGATGCTTACGGTGGTCATGATGGCGCTCGTGAAATCAGGATGTCTGAGTGTCGAGTTAACCATTTTGCGCGGCGTTTGGCACTCCGACTTAGGCATGAGGGGAGGGCTATGCGACACTTGGTCTTTGATGAATTTTCAAGGACCGTGCTGTGCAGATCGATTTGAACATTCCTGACGGCTTGACCCTCGAAGCGGTGCGTCAGCTGCTGGCTTCTGCCAGCGACGATGAACACACCCAGCTGCGGGTCACCAAGGGCGGCATCGCCTACATTTCGTCGGGCATTGTGGGCGGCACGGACATCGACGGGCTGCTGTTTCGCCTGGAGACCTGGGCCAAGGGGTCCGGTTATGTCGGAATGGTCGCGGCCAGCGACGAGGTCTGGGTCATGCAGATTTTCAATGCGCTCAAGCAGAACTGGCCGAAACCGCCTTTCGACTACATCGACGTTTATTGAGCACCGTTCATATTCAGTCACGATTGAGTGATGAACGGCATGCCAATGCTCAGGCACACTCGACGCTGCCCGGATCGAGGGCGGGGCGATAGCGCCCGCCTTGAAACCAAACGCCAAAATGGCGGTCGCACGATCTCAGCTTAACTATTGAAAAAAGGAGGCTTCATGCCTTGGAAGCTCGCGTCATTGGGTACTTTGTTGGCCGCCACTCTGCTGGCCGGTTGCAGCAGTACGTCCACCGAGTCGGCAAAGGACCCTGTGGCGACCGACACTGGCCGCAGCCGTTGTGAGGCAAAGGCTGCCGAGTTCACGATTGGCAAAAAGGCTTCGCCCCAATTGCTGGAGCAGGCGCGTACCCGCGCAGGCGCGCAGAATGCCCGGTTCCTCAAGCCTGATGACATGGTGACCCTGGAATACCGCTCCGATCGTCTGAACCTGAACACCGACAACAACCTGATGGTCACCCGCGTCAACTGCGGCTGATCGCTCCAGGCTTTTGCTTCGCCCATAAAAAACCCCGTCACATGGACGGGGTTTTTTTAGTGCGGCTGAAAATTACTCAGCGCGGACTTGTGCAGCTTGCATACCCTTTTGGCCTTTCTCAGCCACGAAGGAAACGGTCTGGCCTTCTTTCAGGCTTTTGAAACCGTCGCTTTCGATAGCTTTGAAGTGTACGAACAGGTCGTCACCGCCACCTTGAGGAGTGATGAAGCCGAAGCCTTTTTCATCGTTGAACCATTTAACGGTGCCGGTTTGGCGATTAGACATGGTGTATCTCCAAGAAACATATATTTTCAGTAGTACTGTGCTGCTCAGGCCAACTGGGCACACCGGAGTATCATAGTCGAAATGTTCGCTTTGGGAGCCCCCCGGGTGTGCTGTTTGCCCTACAGTCGCGTTTGCTTTGTTGCTTCGTGTGGCTGAAAGCCCCGGTTTAAAAGGCTTTCGGCCGAAAGTAAAGACAATAAAAAAAGCTGAAAAACCTGCATAAATCGTACGAAAAAGCTAAATTTCATCACTTTTTATCGGCGGTGAGCCGAGTCAAAAGGACTTTTTACTCACTTTTTCGCCGGTCCATTGGCCTTGCATTTAGCGATCTGACCCAGCGCTTTCTGTTGCAGTTCCGGGCTGGCCTTGTTATCCATCAGGGCCTGAATGTCGCTGGCCGGGTACGATTTGATCGCATCAGCGCCACATGCGCAGTGTGATTTGGCTGCCGCAGCGCCGATCTGCGGAGTGGCCGCCTGAGTGCACTGAGCCATGTACTTCTCGCGCTCGCCCTTTGGCCAATCGGCATGGGCAGCCAGCGGCAGCAACAGGACGACGGGTGCAACGATGGCGAATAAACGATTCAGACGCATGCTGAGATGCTCCTTTTGGGTCAATGTCTTGTTATCTGAGGGGTAAAGCAGGGTTCAAGTTCAGCACTCTGGCATAAAAATGCCTGATTTGCCCCAGCAGAAAACCTTGCCACCGCGACGACCGTTCATCTGTGCTAGCATGCCTCGCTCGGGCGTTTGCAGGCTCCGGATGACCTTCAGTCCCGGTAGCGGCAGAGGCTCGAATAACCCTGATTTGAATCCCAGTCACTCTGGTTCGGTTTTCCGGTTGGCCGCAAGGCTCCTGCCGCTGTAAGGCAGGCGTTCGTTATTGAATGGCCTGGATCGGATCTTGTACTGGCTCATCCCAACCCACGTGACCTTTGGTAGGGGTCACCACTAGGAGAGGAGGCGCCATGCCAACTATTACTCTTCCCGACGGCAGTCAACGTTCATTCGATCACCCAGTTTCCGTAGCCGAGGTCGCCGCATCCATCGGTGCCGGTCTGGCCAAGGCCACCGTGGCCGGCAAAGTCGATGGCAAGCTGGTCGACGCCAGCGACATCATCGACAGCGATTCTTCGCTGCAAATCATTACGCCAAAGGATGAAGAGGGGCTGGAGATCATTCGCCACTCTTGCGCCCACCTGGTTGGCCACGCGGTCAAGCAGCTGTACCCGACGGCCAAGATGGTCATCGGTCCGGTCATCGACGAAGGCTTCTATTACGACATCGCCTTCGAGCGTCCTTTCACCCCGGACGACCTGGCCGCCATCGAACAGCGCATGCAGCAGCTGATCGAGAAAGATTACGACGTGATCAAGAAAGTCACTCCGCGCGCCGAAGTGATCGAAGTGTTCAAGGCCCGCGGCGAAGACTACAAGCTGCGTCTGGTCGAAGACATGCCGAACGAGCAGGCCATGGGCCTGTACTATCACGAAGAATACGTCGACATGTGCCGCGGTCCGCACGTGCCGAACACGCGCTTCCTGAAATCCTTCAAGCTGACCAAGCTGTCCGGCGCCTACTGGCGTGGCGATGCCAAGAACGAGCAATTGCAGCGCGTTTACGGCACCGCATGGGCGGACAAGAAGCAGCTGGCGGCTTACATCCAGCGCATCGAAGAAGCTGAAAAGCGCGATCACCGCAAGATCGGCAAGCGTCTGGGCCTGTTCCACACCCAGGAAGAGTCGCCGGGCATGGTGTTCTGGCACCCGAATGGCTGGACTCTGTACCAGGTGCTCGAGCAATACATGCGCAAGGTTCAGCGCGACAACGGTTATCTGGAGATCAAGACTCCGCAAGTCGTTGATCGCAGCCTGTGGGAGAAATCCGGGCACTGGGCCAACTACGCCGACAACATGTTCACCACTCAGTCGGAAAACCGCGACTACGCCATCAAGCCGATGAACTGCCCGTGCCACGTGCAGGTGTTCAATCAGGGCCTGAAAAGCTACCGCGAGCTGCCGATGCGCCTGGCCGAGTTCGGTGCCTGCCACCGTAACGAGCCGTCGGGTGCACTGCACGGCATCATGCGCGTTCGTGCCTTCACTCAGGACGATGCTCACATCTTCTGTACTGAAGAGCAGATGCAGGCCGAGTCCGCAGCGTTCATCAAGCTGACCATGGACGTTTACGCCGACTTTGGCTTCAAAGACGTCGAGATGAAGCTGTCCACTCGTCCGGAAAAACGCGTCGGTTCCGACGAGCTGTGGGATCGCGCCGAAGCGGCACTGGCTGCAGCCCTTGATAGCGCTGGCTTGCCGTACGATCTGCAACCAGGCGAAGGTGCGTTCTACGGTCCGAAGATCGAGTTTTCGCTGAAAGATTGCCTCGGCCGTGTCTGGCAATGTGGTACCCTTCAGCTCGATTTTAATCTGCCTGTCCGTCTGGGAGCCGAATACGTCTCCGAAGACAACAGTCGCAAGCACCCGGTTATGTTGCACCGGGCGATCCTGGGCTCCTTCGAACGTTTCGTCGGAATCCTGATCGAGCACTACGAGGGTGCATTCCCCGCGTGGCTGGCTCCGACCCAGGCAGTGATCATGAATATCACTGATAAACAGGCTGATTTTGCCGCTGAGGTTGAAAAAACCCTCAATGAAAGCGGATTTCGTGCCAAGTCTGACTTGAGAAATGAAAAGATCGGCTTTAAAATCCGCGAGCATACTTTGCTCAAGGTTCCCTATCTCTTGGTTATCGGAGATCGGGAAGTCGAGATGCAGACTGTCGCTGTGCGTACTCGTGAAGGTGCTGACCTGGGCTCGATGCCCGTCGCCCAGTTCGCTGAGTTTCTCGCGCAAGCGGTTTCCCGGCGTGGTCGCCCAGATTCGGAGTAATTACTATTAAGCGTGAAATGAGACAAGATAAACGAGCTGCACCGAAAGCCCCGATCAACGAGAATATCTCGGCACGCGAGGTTCGGTTAATTGGGGCTGAAGGTGAACAGCTTGGGATTGTGTCAATTGAAGACGCGCTTCTTAAGGCTGAAGAGGCCAAACTGGATTTGGTGGAAATTTCCGCCGATGCAGTACCCCCTGTTTGCAAACTGATGGACTACGGCAAATCGATCTTCGAGAAGAAGAAGCAGATTGCCGCGGCCAAGAAAAACCAGAAGCAGATTCAGGTTAAAGAAATCAAGTTTCGTCCAGGGACGGAGGAAGGGGATTACCAGGTAAAACTGCGCAACCTGGTACGTTTCCTGAGTGATGGGGACAGGGCCAAGGTATCCTTGCGATTCCGCGGCCGTGAGATGGCCCACCAGGAGCTGGGGATGGAACTCCTCAAGCGAGTTGAAGGTGACTTGCTCGAGTACGGTTCGGTCGAACAGCATCCTAAGATGGAAGGACGCCAGCTGATCATGGTCATCGCCCCGAAAAAGAAGAAGTAATCAATAGGGCACGGCAGGCCTTCTGATTATGTTTATCAACTGAATGCGGAGTATCCGAACATGCCAAAAATGAAAACTAAAAGTGGTGCTGCTAAGCGGTTTTTGAAAACTGCTAACGGTATCAAGCACAAGCACGCTTTCAAGAGCCACATCCTGACTAAAATGTCGACCAAGCGTAAGCGTCAACTGCGCGGTAGCAGCTTGCTGCATCCGTCTGACGTGGCAAAAGTCGAGCGCATGCTGCGCCTTCGTTAATTTTAGTCAAGAATAGAGGAAGTAACTCATGGCTCGTGTAAAGCGTGGCGTCATTGCCCGTAAACGTCACAAAAAAATTCTGAAACTTGCTAAAGGCTACTACGGCGCTCGCTCGCGCGTATTCCGTGTTGCCAAGCAAGCGGTAATCAAGGCAGGCCAATACGCCTACCGTGACCGTCGTCAGAAAAAACGTCAGTTCCGCGCTCTGTGGATCGCTCGTATCAACGCTGGTGCACGTATCAACGGTCTGTCCTACAGCCGTTTCATCGCCGGCCTGAAAAAAGCGTCCATCGAGATCGACCGTAAGGTTCTGGCTGATCTGGCAGTGAACGAAAAAGCGGCGTTTGCTGCGATTGTCGAGAAAGCTAAAGCCACCTTGGCTTAAGTACCCCCGACAGTCACCCGGCCTCACCTCTGTGGGGCCAGGTGTTAAACGTCATAAATAGGGGAAGAGCCTTCAAGCTCTTCCCCTATTTTGTATCTGGAGTCTGTACATGGAAAACCTGGATGCGCTCGTCTCTCAAGCACTAGAGGCTGTGCAAAGCGCTGAAGATATCAATGCCCTGGAGCAAATCCGGGTTCACTACCTTGGCAAAAAGGGCGAATTGACTCAGGTGATGAAGACCCTGGGGAATTTGCCGGCAGAAGAGCGTCCGCAAGTCGGCGCGCTGATCAACGTTGCCAAGGAGCGTGTCACAGAGGTTCTCAATGCCCGCAAGGCACTGTTTGAAGAGGCCGACCTGGCCGCCAAACTGTCTGCCGAGTCCATTGACGTGACCCTGCCTGGCCGTGGCCAGACCTCCGGTGGTCTGCATCCGGTTACTCGCACTCTGGAACGTATCGAGCAGTTCTTCACCCATATCGGCTACGGCATTGCCGAAGGCCCTGAGGTCGAAGACGATTATCACAACTTCGAAGCGCTCAACATCCCAGGCCATCACCCGGCCCGGTCGATGCATGACACCTTCTATTTCAATGCCAACATGTTGCTGCGCACCCATACCTCGCCGGTACAGGTCCGCACCATGGAATCGAAACAGCCGCCGATCCGCATCGTCTGCCCAGGCCGTGTGTACCGTAGCGACTCCGATATCACTCACTCGCCGATGTTCCACCAGGTCGAAGGCCTGCTGGTCGACCGCGATATCAACTTCGCCGACCTGAAAGGGACCATCGAAGAGTTCCTGCGCGTGTTCTTCGAAAAAGAACTGGCCGTGCGTTTCCGCCCTTCGTACTTCCCGTTCACCGAGCCATCCGCTGAAGTCGACATGGAATGCGTGATGTGCAGCGGTAAAGGCTGCCGTGTCTGCAAGCAGACTGGCTGGCTGGAAGTCATGGGCTGCGGCATGGTTCACCCGAACGTGCTGCGCATGTCCGGGATCGACCCGGAAGAGTTTTCGGGCTTTGCCTTCGGCATGGGCGTTGAGCGTCTGGCCATGCTGCGTTACGGCGTGAACGACTTGCGTCTGTTCTTCGACAACGACTTGCGGTTCCTCGCGCAATTTCGCTAGTCGTAACGAATTCTTAGGAGAGCAGGATGAAATTCAGTGAACAATGGCTGCGTGGCTGGGTAAGCCCGCAGGTAAATCGCGACGAGCTGGTTGCTCGTCTGTCGATGGCCGGTCTTGAGGTCGATAGCGTTACGCCGGCCGCCGGTGAATTCAGTGGCGTGGTGGTGGGCGAGGTGCTGAGCACCGAGCAGCACCCGGACGCCGACAAGCTGCGCGTTTGCCAGGTCAGCAGTGGCACGGAGACCTTCCAGGTTGTGTGCGGCGCGCCAAACGTGCGCCCGGGCCTGAAGATCCCGTTCGCCATGATCGGTGCCGAACTGCCGGGCGACTTCAAAATCAAGAAAGCCAAGCTGCGTGGCGTTGAATCCAACGGCATGCTGTGTTCCCAGGCCGAGCTGCAAATTGGCGAAGGCAACGATGGCCTGATGGAATTGCCGGCCGATGCGCCGGTCGGTCAGGACATTCGTGAATACCTGAACCTGGAAGACGCCAGCATCGAGGTCGACCTGACCCCGAACCGCGGCGACTGCCTGTCCCTGGCCGGTCTGGCCCGCGAAGTCGGTGCGCTTTACGCCGCCCCGGTGGTGCGTCCGGCAATTGCCAGCGTTCCTGCCGTGCACGACGAAGCGCGCTCGATTGAAGTGCTGGCGCCAAATGCTTGCCCGCGTTACCTGGGTCGCGTGATCCGTAACGTTGACCTGTCCAAGCCTACGCCGCTGTGGATGGTTGAGCGCCTGCGTCGCGCCGACGTGCGCAGCATCGACGCCGCCGTCGACATCACCAACTACGTGATGCTGGAACTGGGTCAACCGCTGCACGCATTCGATCTCGCAGAAATCAATGGCGGCATCCGCGTGCGCATGGCCGAAGATGGCGAGAAGCTGGTGCTTCTCGACGGTCAGGAAGTCAGCCTGCGTAGCGATACGCTGGTGATCGCCGACCACACCCGCGCCTTGGCTATCGCCGGCGTCATGGGTGGCGAGCATAGCGGCGTCAACACCGCGATCACTCGCGATATTTTCCTGGAAAGCGCGTTCTTCGACCAGATTGCCGTCGCTGGCAAGGCTCGTTCCTACGGCCTGCACACCGATGCCTCGCACCGCTACGAGCGTGGCGTGGACTGGAAGCTGGCCCGTGAAGCCATGGAGCGCGCCACTGGCCTGCTGCTGGAAATCACCGGTGGCGAAGCGGGTCCGATCATCGAGACCGTTAGCGAACAGCACCTGCCGTCGATCGCACCGATCACTCTGCGTGCCCAGCGCATCACCCAAATGCTGGGCATGGAAATGGATTCGGCCGAAGTCGAGCGTCTGCTCAGCGCCTTGGGCCTGACCATTTCTGCCGATGGGGCAGGGCAGTGGCGCGTTGAAGTGCCAAGCTTCCGTTTCGATATCAGCCTGGAAGTCGACCTGATCGAAGAGCTGGCCCGTCTGTACGGTTACAACCGTCTGCCGGTTCGCTACCCGCAAGCCCGTCTGGCGCCGCAAGCCAAGGCTGAAGCGCGCAGCGATCTGCCTGAGCTGCGTCGTCTGCTGGTGGCTCGTGGTTATCAGGAAGCGATTACTTACAGCTTCATCGATCCGAAACAGTTCGAGTTGTTTAATCCGGGTGTCGAGCCGCTGCTGCTGGCCAATCCGATTTCCAACGACATGGCTGCCATGCGTTCGTCCCTGTGGCCTGGCCTGGTCAAGGCGCTTCAGCACAACCTGAACCGTCAACAAGATCGCGTCCGCCTGTTCGAAAGCGGCCTGCGCTTCGTCGGTCAGCTGGAAGGCCTGAAGCAAGAGCCGATGCTGGCGGGTGTGGTGTGCGGTAGCCGTCTGCCGGAAGGCTGGGCACAAGGTCGCGATGTCGTGGATTTCTTCGACGTCAAAGCCGATGTGGAAGCGGTACTGGGCTTCGCCGGCGCACTGGACTCGTTCACGTTCGTGCCGGGCAAACACCCGGCATTGCACCCGGGTCAAACCGCGCGCATCGAACGTGAAGGCCGTTTGGTAGGTTTCGTTGGCGCGATCCACCCTGAATTGTCGAAAACCCTCGGTCTCGACCGTCCGGTCTTCGTATTCGAGCTGGTTCTGGCCGAAGTGGCGTTGGGCAAAATGCCTAAATTCCAGGAGTTATCGCGCTTTCCTGAAGTGCGTCGTGACCTTGCACTGCTGGCGGACAAAGACGTTGCGGCCGCTGCCGTACTGGACGTAATCCGTGAAAATGCAGGTGAATGGCTGACAGACCTCAGGCTATTTGACGTGTATCAGGGTAAAGGTATTGATCCGCATAGAAAAAGCCTTGCAGTTGGCTTGACCTGGCAGCATCCATCGCGCACTCTTAATGACGATGAGGTGAATACCACGACGCAAAACATCCTCACCTCGCTCGAACAAAGGTTGAACGCCACGTTAAGGAAGTGACGTATGGGGGCTTTGACGAAAGCTGAGATGGCGGAACGTCTGTATGAAGAGCTGGGCCTGAACAAGCGGGAGGCCAAGGAATTGGTCGAACTGTTTTTTGAAGAAATCAGGCACGCTCTTGAAGACAACGAACAAGTCAAATTGTCCGGTTTCGGCAATTTCGACCTTCGGGACAAACGCCAGCGGCCTGGCCGCAATCCGAAAACGGGAGAAGAAATCCCGATCACGGCTCGCCGTGTGGTCACCTTTCGTCCAGGGCAGAAGTTGAAGGCCCGAGTTGAGGCTTATGCTGGAACCAAGTCATAACGACGAACTACCCGTCATCCCGGGCAAACGCTACTTCACCATTGGTGAAGTCAGCGAGCTATGTGCCGTAAAACCGCACGTACTGCGCTACTGGGAGCAGGAGTTTCCTCAACTCAACCCCGTCAAACGCCGCGGAAACCGCCGGTATTATCAGCGCCAGGACGTGCTGATGATCCGGCAGATCCGCGCGCTTCTTTACGATCAGGGGTTTACCATCGGCGGCGCACGCTTGCGTTTGTCCGGCGATGAGGCCAAAGACGACACCACCCAATACAAACAAATGATCCGCCAGATGATCGCCGAGCTCGAAGATGTTCTGGTGGTACTCAAAAAATAAATTCCTGCTTTTAAATACTTCCAGTTTTCAAAAGCTTGCGATATATTCTTGAGCGTTCCTCGAGATGAGGGACAAAATCAACGCCTAGTCGGGGCGTAGCGCAGTCCGGTAGCGCACTAGCATGGGGTGCTAGGGGTCGAGTGTTCGAATCACTCCGTCCCGACCATATTTTTCAATGACTTAGGTCGGCAGTGAAAGCGCCGGCCTTTTTCATTTATGAATTTACCCCACCTTTTACCCCACCGAAAAAATTGCCCCGCCAGCAGAGCGTACAGCGGGTGGGTGTCTATTTGATTCCTTGCTAGTAATGAGCAGTCTCGTTCGCGTGCACGATAGCGTTTCCGGGTTGGCGATTAAGCAACGCTTTTCCTATCGTTCGAGTGTTGTCGGTTCTGAGCTTTTTGCCTATCTGGGACGTTGCTGCTTTGCTGAAGAAGTCTTTGTGAGCGATAGTGCGGGTCGATGCCTCGTCCAGCCTCTGGCAGATCCGCTTCAGCTTCTTGGTGAACGACTCGCGGGTAGCGCTTTTCGAGTGCGGTCATGCTCTCAGCTGGCTGAGTGCGCCGGGTTCTATGTGATTTCAGCAAAAATTCTTGAGGCTCAGAAACCGGAATTAGCTGAGCGGAGTAGCAAAGCCGCGGATAGTGCCTTGGATTACTCGAAAGCTCTCACCAGCGAGAAGCTGACTCGCGCCAGAACAGAAATGGCAATCAAGTCGATGATGAAAGATATCGATAATGACGCTGCGAACTATTCGATCCTCCTAAACAAATACGCTGACCAATGCGGCGAAGCTGTTTCTGACCCGGTTAAACGAATGGAATAATGGAACAAAAAGCAGGACTGATCATCCTGCACTCTCCATCGATACCAGATTATGGGCATTCAGCGTCGGCGGATTGTCATGGCCTGGGCAGCCGCCGCCGGCGAAATCGAAACCCTCGCACGGGCCCGAACGGCAGAACTTCTTTCCCTTGGGCCAGCGCCTCAAGCAGGTGATCTTTCGCCTCGTCTGCGGTGCACTCACGGCCACCTTCGAAGCGGAACATGCCTTTGAGCTGGCGCTTACTGACGTCCCGCAGCGCACCGCGAACGCTCAAGTGAATGTGGAAGGTGCGACCGTTCGGGCCGAATGGATCAGCCGGTGTGTTTTCTGTGGGCATGGGGCGTCCTATGCCGGGTCATGCCCGAGCGGTGGAGTGATTGATGCTTTACCTCTTCGATTCCGGACTAACATGAGGTCTCACCTGATGCTGGAGTTACAGCAATGACCGTGAAATTCGTTTGCCAAAAATTCGGCCATGGCACTGAGGTCGATATGCATTACGACAAGGGCATCGACGCGCAAGTCTTCACATGCAATGGGTGTGGAGCCCGGCATTTGCAGATTGATGAAACGAAGGCGCCCGGCGCGCCGTAGAGATGCGCTTTCGATTCGCGCGATTCGTCAAAGTGGGTGTCTTTGTGTTCGACCCGGAATTGGGCCGGAGGGAGGGGGCAGTAGTGGATGCGCCAATGTGGGCAAATTTAATAGCCGGACTTGCTTTTTTGGTATCCGTCGTTGCGGCTGTTTTCTCTTGGCGGTCAGCAGCTCAGGCAAAGCGGGCAAATAATCTCGCAGTCCATCAATATCAAAGGGAGTTGCATCAAGCATTCTATGAAGTTCGTAACCTTTTTGTGACTCATCATTGGTCCACGCAGCAGATTGAGCTGATTCCCTTCGAATTTAGCTTTCAAAACTCTCACCTGTACGTCAGCGCAGCACTTTCCAAAAAATTGCTGAGTTTTTACGATGAGTGTTTTCAAGTTGAGGATTTACATCACCGTTTGGATATGCAGCGCGATTACTCCAGAATGTGTGTTAATGATCCGGTGCCCCTCGACGCAGATGTCCTAGGAGATTTTCATGCCGTTGCAAAACGATCCGAGGCTAAAGCGAGAGAAGATTTAACGGAGTGCGTGGAAAGAGCATTGAACCTTGCTGAGGAGGTTGAGACTCTATTCAAAATAGAACTCAAGCTGAAATAAGCCCCGCTCGTAGTCGGCTCAGGCGCCGCCCTCCGTGACCGGATGCGCAGCGTGGGGTGGTGGCAATTTGGTTTGGCTTGGGGTATTACAGGTGAAAGGTCGAAGCCAGAGGAGTCAGCAGTGGAACAAGTAACGGACAAAGACGCAGATGACGCAATCGAACTGCTCAATCGCTTTTTGCGCGACTCACTGGACGTAAATGCCCGTGAGGTGCCTGATATTGATCATGTGAAGCTGGCAGTCGATGCTTTAATACTCTGGAACAACTTTGACCAAAGCGATTACGAAATTCAGCGATTGATCCGAGTTTTGAATTCCAAAAAAGCAATCTCTTTTGCTGAACTAAATACCCAATTGAAGCCATTTGCTGAATGGACTTCTGAGCTTAGATCTTACGAGAACGCTCGCGCGGCATTCGTCGGCCCATTCCCTGACGATCCATTTTGAATCACGTTTGTGCAGCGTAAGCATTAAGGTTCTATGCCGGTCTTGGCGAAATCCTCAAGCTGTCGCGACCACTTTTCCTTAACAATGATTTCAGGTCGCGACATGCTGGCGAAGCGGGCGGGCTCTTCAGTGGTGGCTGAGGCAAGGTTGATCGGGAATGTCGACGCCGTCTCCTGTCACTCCTCGAAGTCGTGGCGTTCACCCAGCACTTCAAGTGCGTCAGCCAGCGCCTTCGACACAATCAGCGACCGCTTCTCGGCGCCGATCCGTTCCAACAGCGCTTTCTCCAGATGGGATTAATAAGGTGTTGGTGTAATAGGCTTTGTACCCATACGCCGTTATGCGGACCTTGCAAGGAATTGATGTTTGGGCTGCAATGAGTGGGTTGATTACGTCATAGCTATTTAGATCAAGTTGGGTTCCATCCCGATTGGTATGATAAAAAACAAGATCTGCTAGAAAGGTATGGTTGGTTTCGTTTTTTCTCTCTGAGGTCACTCGTCCCTCTGCTTTTACGTTGATGGAATGGTCCACCGAGAAGTCCAAGTCATTATCTAGAGAACAGGTCAACATCGGCGTTAATTGGTTGGCGTTTTCGTAGGTGTTGAAGGCGTTCAATAAATCGATATTTGACGTGAAAATGATTGTGTAAAGATTATTTGGTCCAGGCCCAAAAGACGACAGTGTCAGGTCGGCTGGCGGGATACTTGCTGTTTTTGCGCAAGCGGTGCATAGGAGTATCGATGCGTAAATGAGACTGCGATGTAGGGTCATTGGCCAAAAATACATCGCTAGCCCGCTGCTTGCATAGGTAGGTCCGACCCGACATGTAACTCTACGGGTGCAGAGTGTCTGTATACGGATCGGGGCGACGCTGATTTTGAGAATATTCCCTGTGGCGATGGTATGCGCCCTCGCCACAGGGCACGACGATTACTCCTTCAATTCGACGTGATCCAGTGCCTGGTTCACCGCCAGTTCACCGAGCATGACCACTTGCGCAATGCCCAGCAGGGTCTTGCGATGTGAGGTTTCCAGCAGCGCCGCGAAATTGTTGAGCATGACGGTAGCCGAGCCGAGTGTTTCGCTGGCGTTGGCCAGTAGGGATTCGGTGTTGTACTTCGGGTTGGCGAGGTACATGGGCTCGGGTTCGTTGGTGGAGGCCATGATCTGAGCGGCCGGGTTGAGGTAGTGGTCGAGGGCGAGCTCGGCGGCTTCGTGGAGCTTTTTTGAATCGAGGGATTCGTAGGGGGATGTCGGGTCTGTGATCGGCGGATTGGGTGTAGGTTTGAACATAGATAAAACTCCTCATGCCATAAGTAAGGAGCCATCCAACCTCGCTACCAAACGATGGGTGGCGGCCATGCGCAGGTTGGTAGACCGGGACATGAGGAGACCGGCGCACCCGAAGGTGCCCTGTGCATGACCACCATAAAGCCGAGACGAAAAAACGCCGCGAATGGTGATGCTGTGCAAATCTCATGTACGGGCTACCAAACCCGATCACTGTTTTTCAGTGACCAGGAAACAATAAAACCTGTACCCAAAGCGCACAAGCCGGCGGATTCTGGCGCAGGCGTAGGCAACGACGCAAGGCGTTGTAGCCTCGATGAAGTAACACCGGGTGTACTTAAACGCGCAGCTAAACATCTATGGGTAAGATCTTTTTCGGACCCGCCCGTCTGTGGGCTCGCCGACTTGCTTGCTGTTCGTTAGCGTCGATCCCAACTGGGTTATTCGCCCAGCCCTCATCTCAACCGCTGATTGACTCATGCGTCTTAATGAAGAGTCGAAGTCCTTCGACTCTCTCCAATCCTGATCCGATCAAGCGCCCGGTTTAGTGCGTCCAAGGCATCAAGCAGGGTTTTCGCCTCAGCTTCCCGGCCATCACCTCAAAGGCGTTCTGCCATTTTGTTCAGGGCTTGGATGGAGCGCTCAATTTCAGCGGCAGTCGCTACTTTGCTTTCCAGCTGTTTCTTCAGCATTGAGTAACCTGCCTTCAGTTGCTAGCCCAAGAGTATCGGCCACCAGGGAGAACTACCCCTCGTCAGCCATCACTTCTTCGGCGATTTACCACTGGCAGGAATATGCAAATAAGACATCACACTTTCAGTCAGTTCGGTCGCCAGTTTGACGGCTTCTTTATTGCGCGCCATCACGCCCGCCACCAATCCTTCGATCAAGGCGAGCACGGCGATGTTGGAGCTGGTCATTACCGGATGGTCGGCGGGGGCAAACAGCACATGTTCGGCAATGCTGGTGAGCGGCGATGCGGGTGAGTCGGTGATCGCCAGCACTGAGGCGCCGCGCTCATTGGCGAAACGTGCGAGTTGCAGGGTGTCGAGGGAATAGCGCGGCAGGGAGATCGCCAGCAACACATCCTGATCGGTGATGGCGGCCAGGCGGTAAGCGGCGTTTTCGTTGCCGCCCTCCATGCTAATGGCGGTGGCGTCCGCACAGAAGGGCATCAGCGTCGAGGCGGCGAGGCCGGCGAAGTAGACGCTGTTACCAAAGCCCAGGATGTAAATTTTGCGCGCTTCGATCAGGCGGGTGACGAACGCTTCAAAGGTGTCGGCATGGTTGTTGGTGGCTGCCGTGGCGAGGTTGCTGGTGGCGCTCTGGAGTTGCTCATGCAGGCCAAATGCGCCGTCAGGACGATGCGCCAGTTCGTTGCGCAGTTTGTCGACTGGCGACACCATTTGCTGCAACGTCGCGACCAGTTCGGCCTTCATGCCGGTGTAGCCACCCAGGTTCAGCGCTTTGGCCAAACGATTGACCGCGGCGGGCGAGGTGGCTGTTTCATGAGCCATTTCTTCAATAGTCAGCGTCGCGGCCCTTAGCGGGTGACGCAGGATAAAATCCGCCACTTTGCGCAGTGAAGGCTGTAGATCGGAAACGATTTCCGCCAGTTTGCGCATCACCGGCGCGGCATAGACCGTGGTGTTTTTCGAAGGGGTCGGCATGTCCGGCTCTACAGTTCCTGAGGGTTGGAGATGGGCTGGGGGCGTGCGCATAACCTGTAGGAGCGGGCTTGCCCGCGAAGCGAACACCGCGGTTTATCAGGCATTGCGCGTTATCGTTCTTCGCGGGCAAGCCTCGCTCCCACAGGGTTTTGCGCGCGGGCATAAGTTGGCTGGAGTGTATCCGAAGCCGCCCTTTGGTGTGCAGTGCTGAACCCGGGGGCGGTGAGCGGGCGGGCAGGACTATTTCAAGCTGCCGGCCAGAAACTGCCGAAGCCGCTCGGACTGTGGCTTGACCAGCACTTCACGCGGGTTGCCGCGCTCTTCAACCAGGCCCTTGTGCAGGAACACCAGCTGGTTCGAAACCTCGCGGGCAAAGCCCATTTCGTGGGTCACGACCACCATGGTGCGGCCTTCGAGTGCGAGGTCCTGCATGACTTTAAGCACTTCGCCGACCAGCTCGGGGTCGAGGGCTGAGGTCGGTTCATCGAACAGCATCACTTCCGGCTCCATGGCCAGTGCCCGGGCAATCGCCACACGCTGTTGTTCACCTCCCGACATATGGGCCGGCCAGGCGTCCATGCGGTGCGCCACGCCGACTTTGTTCAGGTAATGCTCGGCCTTTTCCCGCGCTTCTTTCTTGTTCATGCCCAGCACATGCACCGGAGCCTCCATGACGTTTTCAAGGGCGCTCATGTGCGACCAGAGGTTGAAGTGCTGAAACACCATCGATAGCCGCGAACGCATGCGTTGTAACTGTTTGGGCTCGGCAGCCTTGAGCCCGCCGAGTTTGTTGGTCACCAGTTTGAGCTGTTCGCCATTGAGCACGATGTTGCCGGCGTTGGGCTGCTCCAGCAGGTTGATGCAACGCAGGAAGGTGCTTTTGCCGGAACCGCTGGAGCCGATGATGCTGATGACGTCACCGGCCTTCGCCTCCAGGGACACGCCCTTGAGCACTTCGTGGCTGCCGTAGCTTTTGTGAAGATCCTGAATTTCAAGTTTGTACATGGTTTCAACTCTCCGGAATCAGTCGCTGAGCAAACGGCCTTGGCGAATAGGGGTACGGCCGGCCACTTTGGCCAGCCACAAACCGGGCTGGGCAAAGCGAAGGCGTTCACGGGCATAGAGGATGCCGTCGGTGCTGGCATGCACCACGCTGTGGTGATCGGTCAGCGGATCGATGACTTCGAACAGCGGATCGCCGACCTTGACGCGGGCACCCAACGGTTGCAGATAACTCACCACCCCCGGGTGCGGCGCATAGGCGTACTGCGTACCGGCGAAGGGTGTCGCTTCACAACGGCTGGGTGGCGCGGCAGGCCAGTCACCGCTGATCAGGCCTTGCTCGGCGAGATAGCCGAGAATGGCCTGCGCGCTCTCGACGCATTGCTCGCGTTCGGTGTCAGCCATGCCGCGCAATTCGATCGTGGTGGCCACACACGCCAGCGGAATATTGGCTTCAGGAAAGCGTTCGGCCAGGTGCAGCCAAGGGATTGCGCAGGCTTCATCGAAGGCGTTGCCTCCCGCGGCCTCGGCCAGCAGGGCAACGCCAGCGCCCAGGCGCGCGGCCAATGAGCGCAAGCGTGGCCAGTTTTGCGGCATGGCATACAGCAGCATGATCGACTCGAAGTCGCAGTGCAGGTCCAGCACCACATCGGCATCGCAGGCATGTTGCAGTAACAGGCGGCGCAGGCCATCGAGTTCCGATGTCGGGGCCGGCATGTCGGTGAGGACATCGCTCATGGCGCGACGGATCAGCGCGATGTTGATGTCTGGATCGTCTCCCAGTTGACCTTCCAGCATCGGCGCCACGGCTTCGGCCAGCTCCGGAAAATCACGATTGAAGTTCTTTCCGCTGGAGAATTCGAAGCGACCTTGATGGGTGGCCTGGAACATCTGGGCGATGCCGATCGGATTGGCCATCGGCACCAGTTCGATCACCCCGGTCAAGCGGCCTTGTTCTTCGAGTTCATGCAGACGGCGCTTGAGTTCGACGGCGACGCGCATCCCCGGCAGCTCGTCGGCATGCAGGGAGGCCTGGATGTAGGCCTTGCGCGGCCCGCTGCCAAAACGAAACAGCGACAGCCGTCGTTCTGTGCCCGAGGCGCTCCACGGCAAGCGGTATTGAATGTGCTTCATAAAACTCCTTAGTGCTTGCGCGGTGCCAGATAGGCCAGCCAGCGGCGCTCGGCCAGCTTGAACAGACGAACCAGGATGAAGGTCAGGGCCAGGTAGATAAGGCCGGCGGTGATGAACGCCTCGAATGGCAGATAGAACCGCGAACTGACCGTACGAGCGGCTCCGGTGATGTCGACCAGGGTGACGATCGACGCCAGGCTGGTGGTCTGCAGCATCATCAACACTTCGTTGCTGTATTGCGGCAGCGCCCGGCGCAAGGCCGACGGCAGGAGGATGCGGCGGTACAAGGCAAAGCGCGACATGCCCATGGCCTTGGCGGCTTCGATCTCGCCGTGGGCCGTGGCCTTCAAACTGCCGGCCAGCAGTTCCGCGCTATAGGCGCTGGTGTTGATCGCGAAGGCCAGGCAAGCACAAAAGGTGGCGCTGGACAGGTAAGGCCAGAGCGCGCTTTGGCGTACCGCTTCGAATTGCGCCAAGCCGTAGTAGATCAGGAACAATTGCACCAGCATCGGGGTGCCGCGTATCACGTAGGTGTAGAGCCAGGCCGGGAAGTTGATCAGCGGCGATCGGGATACACGCATCAGCGCCAAAGGAATCGCCAACACCAGGCCAACGGCCAGGGAAATCAGCAGGACTTTGAGGGTCAACAAGGCGCCATTGAAGTACAGCGGCAGGTTTTCCCAGATCAGGTTGTAGTCGAGAATCATGGGTGTGCTCCCAGTCACAGTTCGGCGGCTTTGACGCCGACCGAGTAGTGTTTTTCCAGATAGCGCAGCACCAGCAATGACACGCTGGTCAGCATCAGGTAGAGCGCGGCCACCGCGAGGAAAAACGTGAACGGCTCATGGGTTGCGTCCGCTGCGTTTTTGGCTTTGAACATCATGTCCTGCAAACCGATCACCGAGATCAGCGCGGTGGATTTGGTCAGCACCAACCAGTTGTTGGTGAACCCCGGAATGGCGAAACGAATCATCTGCGGCACCAGAATCCGCCAGAACACCTGCGCGCCACTCATCCCATAAGCCACGCCGGCCTCGCCCTGACCTTTAGGGATCGCCATAAAGGCACCGCGAAAGGTCTCCGAGAGATAGGCACCGAAAATGAAGCCCATGGTGCAGACGCCGGCGATAAAGGGGTTGATGTCGATGTAGCGGGTGTAACCGAGTGCGAGGGCAATGCGGTTCACCAGATCCTGGCCGCCGTAGAAGATCAGCAGGATCAACACCAGGTCAGGAATACCGCGAATCAGCGTTGTATAACCTTCGCCCAGTAGCGCCAGCCATTTAAACGGCGACAAACGAAAGGCGGCGCCGATCAGGCCCAGGGCAATCGCCATGGTCATGGAGGTCAGGGCCAGATGAATGGTCAGCCAGGCGCCATCGAGAATGCTCGATCCGTAGCCGTGAAGCATGATGAAGTTCCTCAAGCGAGCGCCGGGAAGCGCGCGAGACAAGCCAAAAATGGCACCCGCAAAGGCCGGCGCCAGGGTTTCGGGTAACGGCTTATTCGCCGTAGATATTGAAGGCGAAGTACTTGGCCATCACTTGCTGGTACGTGCCATTGGCGCGGATGGCGTCAATGGCGGCACTCAGGCGTGCAACGTTCGCACTGTCGCCTTTGCGCACCGCGATCCCGGCGCCTTTGCCGAAGTATTTCGGGTCGTTGATGTCCGGCCCCACCAGAGCGAAACCTTTACCTATTGGCGTTTTGATAAAGCTCTCATCGGTGTTGACGATGTCGGCGAGCGTGGCGTCCAGGCGACCTGATGCCAGATCGAGGAAGGCTTCATTTTGTGAGGAGTAGCGCACCACTTCGACGCCGACTTGCGCCAGCTGCTCGGTGGCGAAACGGTCGTAGGTCGAGGCGCGTTGCACGCCGACTTTCTTGCCTTTGAGATCGACCAGCGGGTCGTTGATCACGTTGCCGGTCTTCATCGCGAACTTGCCCGGCGTGTGGTAGTACTTTTTGCTGAAGTCGACCGACTTCATACGGTCTTCAGTGATCGACATCGACGACAGTACCGCATCGATCTTGCGCACTTTCAGCGACGGGATCATGCCGTCGAATTCCTGGATGACCCATTCGCATTTGACCTTCATCTCTGCGCACAGAGCGTTGCCGATGTCGTAATCGAAACCACTGACATTGCCCTCCGGCGTCTTGAAGGAGAAGGGCGGGTAGGCGGCTTCGATGCCGATACGCAGGCTGTCGTCGTCGGCGTGTGCCAGCAAGCTTGCGGCGCACAGTGCCAGGGCACCTAGAAGTTCTGTCTTGTTCATATTGTTGACTCCTTGGATGGGCTTTTGGGGGGTACGGGGTCTGCCGTCCGATCTGGCGAAGTGGACTGTCCTGATAATTTGCGAGGGTATAAATGACATAAAATATTTCACAAATCAACAGTGTGAAAATAAACATATCAACGCGGAGCGCGGATTCATGGCCGTACCTGGTCATGGGCGGCGAAGGTGTGGCGTTAGCTTTTGGCTCAGAGTGGCAGGGAGAAGAGGTAGATCTTCAGCATGATCGCGGGGGAAGCAGGCTAGTCAGTTTGTCTCTGTCATCTGTCCAGAGCACCGCGCACGTTTTCCGCGACATCGGCCGATTCGCGCTGATTGACCCAGTTCGACAGCTCCAGGATGGCGGCTTCGAACGCGGCCAGAGCCGTTACATACCTCAGCCCAATCGGCGGATGGATCGGCTAGCAAGTAGATGCTGTGGTGGAGATTAGGCGAGCAACGCTTTGTGAAATGACGTAATTCAATGTTGCTAACGTGGTGCCGATACTCCTGTATCCATATACCAACGGAGTGACAACGCATGGAAATCAGCAGCACTCAAAGCAAGTATCAGAAGCCCAATAACCTGGCTGGACTGGGACGTCGGTGGGGAGGACAAATGATTGACTCTATAACCACCCTCTTTCTGTTCTACGCCGTAGGGCTAGCAGCCGAGTTTGTTGGTTTACCGCCAAGCGTGGTCGGCATTCTGGCTTTAGGCTCAGGTGTGGCGTATTACCTGTTTTCCGATGCAATGCCGAACGGTCAAAGCTTGGGTAAAAAGCTGCTGGGGATGTCAGTGATTGATGAGCAGAGCTACCTTAACTGCAATCTTTATCAATCTTTTATGCGCAACATCACCACGCCGTTTCTGAACATTTTTGACTGGATATTTATTTTCTTTGGCTCACGAAAACGGCTTGGTGACATGCTCGCATCTACGATCGTGATCCGATCCAAGTAAAGATAAATACTACGGTCCCCACTTTCAGGGCGAGGAAGAATCATGCGGGTTTTGGTGGGAGTAGTAGGCGTTCCAGCTTTGGCATTGATGCTTCTATCTTCGAATGCTGGAGCGGAAACAATCAGGATTTCAGGGGTGCCGGGCGGGTGCGAGCAGCCTGCTTTGACGGCAGCTTACATAATGCATGGCAGGCAGTACGAGCTTCCCATTGAAGAGACCAAGTCGCTCATCGCCGACTACGATCCGGTTAAAGATGAAACAGGACTGACCAAGACAATGTTCTCTGCTGCTGAGCTTTATCCAGTGGAGGAAACAAAGGAGGGCAAGGAAGCCTCAGTGAAGCAGTTTTCCACTTTTTTTCGGGTCTTGTGCTTTGATGCTCATAGAAAGATGCAGCAGGCAAATCAAAAGCAGGGGAGCGAACAATGAACATGCGGATTTTGATAGGGGTGGTGGCCTGAAACTCCGCATGTCCTGATGTGAAAAGACCCAGTCTAATGTTGCGGTTTTGCTAAGTGCGTGACTCGGATGGAATCAAAACGACTAGATCCGTATCGCCTACGTCGACACCCGCCTGCGAAAGCAGAGTTGTAACTTGGCCGCGATGATGGGTCTGATGGTTAAAAAAATGCATGACCAGGCTGTAAAAATCCTTATCGGACACTACACCCTTCATGTTTGCATAATTGAAGGGGCCATCTAAATCGGACTCCGTAATGGATTGAGCCCATTTAATGATTATTCGGTCGAGCCATTCTCGATACGCTGAGAACTCTCGAATATTAGAGAACAACCATTGATCGAGGCTTTTCGGATCAGGAAGCTGCCTCACCGGCTCCAGTGCCAAGTGGTTCGTTGGGTGCTTGGCAAATCGCTTCAGCCAGATCGTATCTCCGACTGCTAAGTGGTTCAGAGTTCCGAGAATAGAGCCAAAAAAAGCTTTCCGGTCTGCCGATAGCTCTTCATCGGACAAGCCCTTGGCTGCTGCATAGACCTTGGCGCTCATCCACTCGTTATAGGTCGCCATCAGACAGATATGGCTAGTGCGGCTCATTGTGTTCATCCTTTGAATAGATATTTGATAAGCGATCCACGCTCATCCAAAAGCCCAGTCTAGTGCTGGGCTTTTGTGTTTCTGGCAGCTGCATAAAACCTGGGCGGGCCAGGCTGGATTTTAGCAGAGACGGTGTCCACATCGTTTGATGCGGCGGCTGGCCTTCAAAATTTCATCCACTCGAGTTGAGGTGCTGCTTCCAGATGGATGGCTGAGCATGTAACTTGTTGATACAAATATGAATCTGTATCATTTAGTTTCAAATCAAGGGTGCGAGGGAGTGCATTGCCCATATAAAAATAAGGTCCAGGTAATGCTCAAAATGCTACTCGTGTATGGTCATCTGATTGCCACCTGTATTGCTCTGGGGAGGGTGTTACAGGCGGATCAAAAGCTATGGAGCTGGCGCAAGGATGTGTTGAGTGAGTTTCAGCGTGAGTATCTCGACGAGACTCAAAAAATTGTCATGCTCGCGTTATTGGCTCTTTGGGGAAGTGGCTTGCTGCTGGTGCTTCAGGGTTACCTCTATGAGGGGAGCGCGTATCTGCTCAATCAAAAGCTCTGGGCCAAGGTGAGTGTTGTCGCGCTGCTTAGCCTCAATGGCGCCTTGTTGCATCGGATCGGTTTTCCGCTGCTGCAGAAGGCCCCCTTTGTCTCGTTACACAACTCCGCCCGCACTCGCCTTGCTCTCTTGGGCGCTCTCTCTATGAGCGGTTGGTTATTTGCCGCTTTCCTGGGGGTAGCTCGTGCGTGGAACAACCTACTGCCTTACTTGCATGTGATGGGGGCTTTTGCCGTGTTCTCGTTGCTTGCTTGTGTAGTGGCGCTGATAGTCGCCAGTGCAGCGGGCGCCAGGGGAGATGAATGGTCACGTACTGGTAGCAAGTGAAGCCAGGTGGCGCCGGACGTTGAACTACGAGCACTCTTCGCGCGGCGAGATGCGCAGGGCCAGGTAGAGCGCAGGAAGATTCAGGTTGCGATGCCTCTATACCCGAATTCCTGCTCCACCCTGTGCAGCTTGCAGTGCTCGCTCCTCGGTCAGCGGCATGAAAACTGGCTCTGTGCCGCTGGCGTGCAGGTAAAGGAAGTAGTGCCCGGCATCATCTAGCACTACCCGGTACAGCTCCGATGACCGGTAGATGTCTCCGATTGAAATGCTTTCTTTGAGGATTTCGAACGACCTGACCCCATGCTGTCGCATTGTGGTTTCAAAGGCTTCGTAAAGACCTTCTCTCCGGCGTCGGTTGTTTCGAGCATTCAGGTTAAAAGAAACCACCATCAGCACAGCAAAAACGAGAAGGACTAACACGGCTGCGCTTGTTCGCATGTGTGGAACTCCATTCAGAGGTGAGGGGAGTTTAGTCGCTCTCAATAGGCGAACAATGTGCCGCAGCCAAGTGCGGCACGGGCGGATCAAGAGGTTGAATACTCGATATACAGCCTTTCGAGCGCCTCTTTGTACTTATCTCCCTTTAATGTTTTTTTCAGCACGGCCAGGGCTTCGAGCGCTGAAGCCGCAGCCAGCGCCTCGTTTTCTCCCCGGTAGGCGGCGCGCAGCCTGGCTGCTTCAATTATCGATTCTTCAGTCGTTGGCATGTTATTGCCCTCGAAGTATTGAATCTCACTGATAGTCGCAACCCTCAACGATTTCAAGCCCAAGGTGAGAGCTCCACCGTAAGGCCTTGGCCTGTTCAGTAAAGGCGACGATTACCCGATCAGCTTTGCGCCGCGCTAACCGCACCGATTGCCGTGGATTTATTCTGAACGGTCTTGTACAGCAGGCTGGACACCATGAATCCAAGAATGGCCAACAGACTCATCAAGCTGAAGACGTAGTTGTAGCCTTGCTGACCCGGGAAATGATCGAGGATTGCGCCGTAGATGACGTAAGCGAACATGCCCGGTGCGTAGCCGATCAGGCAGCCGATACCGAAGGCTGAACCGGTGATGTGCGAAGGGATGCCGACTTCACCCATGGGCGCCCAGAACACGCCTCGCATGGAAAATACAATCAGCGCGAAGGACAGTGTGGCTGCCATGCCCGCATAGATAAAACCCGGGCTTTTCGGGATCAGCAGGATGACGCCCATCAGCGGCAGCAAGGCCAGGAATGCCCACTTCAAATAGCGGCTGGTGCTCTTGAACTGCTTGTCGGCAATGAAACCACCGGCGGGGCCGCCGAGGATCTTGAGGAAGTACTGATTGATGATGCCGTAGGCGCCCACCAGTGCCACGGGCAGCCCGTACATTTCCTTGAGGTAGGGAATGAAATAGGTCAGGCCACAGTAGACGATGTAGACCATGAATACGTTGAGGCTGACCAGCCAGATGCCCGGCACCTTGATGGCTTCGAGCAGGTTCGACAAACCGTTCTTCGGCTTGGCAAGCGTCTGCGCGCTGCCGCCCTTGAGCAGGAACCAGGTCAGGGTTCCGGCAAGAATGTCGATGACCGAGTAGAAGAGGATTGCCGATTTCAGACCGGTTTCACCGGCGCCCATGGCGACGAAAACGCCCAGCGCCGAAAAAGCCACAAGCGTATCAATGACGCCACGCCCACCTTCCAACAGTCCAAACAACCGACCCTGTTCCTGATCGTCACCCAGATTGCGGATGGCCTTGAGCAGCGAGGGCCAGAAGATGCAATCGGCGCAGACGGCCAACAGGCTGAACACGATCAGCAGATTACTGAAAGGCGGAAAGGTCGCCAGATACAGCCCCAGGCCGCCGGTACCGATCAGGCCGATGGGGATCAGTTTGCGCGTGTCGTAGCGATCGGCAAGCAGGCCGCCGACGACAAACAGTGCGGTGGCGATGATGGCGTTGGCGCTCAACAGCATGCCGATTTCAGTGTGGCTCAAGCCCATGAATTCTTGCATGGGGATGTAGAAGGCGTCTTTGAGGTTCGCCAGTTTGTAGATGGTGCCACCACCGAGGATGAGAATCAGGAATCTGAGCCATTTGGCCTTGTCACGAGTTGTCATTATTGTTCTCCAGGCGTAATCGAGAAGTAACGTCAGGTTCAGGCGTTTTCGCGGGGGGCGAGGGTCAGTTCAGCCAGGGTTCGGAACTCGGCCAGCAGGCCTCGCACATACGCGACCTGGTTGTTCGCCCAACGGTGTTCGTCGGCGAGCATTCGTTCGAGCGAGTAGCCGTCCGGGAGTGGTGTGTCACTCATGTCCCGGTACGCAATGAACGGATCGGCAGCCTCAGAGGTCTGGCGGAACGCCGGGGCGACGTAGTGGTTTTCCTGCTCAAGAATGAACGCGATCACTTGCGGGGTTGAGTCGCCGAGCATCAACAGTTCGAACAACATGCGGGCGCTTGGCAGGTCGTCTTCGTCGCTGCCCTGGAGCACGCCGTAATGGCCGAAGCCGTTGTGCTCGGGGACGATACGCACACCCTTGAGGTGGGTCTGGCGTATGTGCGGCGCGAGGGTCCGCAGCGCCGGTAGTGGCTGTTCGCACGCATTGATCATGTTGCCGAAGTCGAACAAGGCATGCAGCCGTGGGTGGTTCAGCCGGCTCAGCAGTTGCGCGATCTCGGCGCTCTTGAGTTCCTCATGCTGCTCGAAGTCGAAGAACAGGTCGTGCTCGTCTGCCTGCTGCGCGAGGTAATGCAGGTCTGACTCGATTACGTCCATGACCCGGGACAGCGTCCCCTCATAACGTGAGTAAACGCGGATGTTGCGGACCGCAAGCGCTCTGGCAATGGCGATCACCTGATCGACATCTTTTTTCAGTGTGCTGCTGATTTCCAGGTGCACATCCAGTCCGAGTGCATTGGCCTTGTCGGCAAACACCTGCAACTGCGCGGGTGTCATTTGACTCAGGCTGTTTTCCTCGCCGTCGAGCAAATGCAGGCTCAGACCCTGCAGCTCGTGGCGATAGGCGAAGTCCAGCAGGTCGGCAGGCGTGACGCGGCCGTGGGTGAGGTTGGTCAGCAAGGGATAGGCATGCGCAAACAAGCGCATCTGCCCAAGGCGGTCGAGCAGTTGGCGGGCCAGTGCTTCAGTCAGTAAGGGAGGTGTTCCGGCCTCGGCAGCCTTGTGGCTGAGCAAGGCATTGAATCGCTCTTGGATCTTATTGTTCATTCGAGTCGTTCCTGGTCAGACGCCGGGTCTACCGGCGCAGCCTTTATCGCGCCAGTCAGGAACTCTCGATAGATCCATTATCAGTTAAATCATAAGACCACTTGCCTTGCTTCAAGTGGCCTGCAGGTACCCCATTTTGCTCAAGGCCCGCGCCAGCGCCTCGACGCGTTCTTGCGCCTGGCCCTCAGGCGTACCGGCGAAACCGATGAGCAGGGCAGGTGGCAAAACATGCTCAAGGCAGTAGTCGCTCAGGGCATAGGTGTGGATGTTGTGCCGGGCCAGTTCCCTGGCGATCACGCCGTCATCAAGCGTGGGTGGCAGCCAAGCGATCAAGTGCATGCCGGCTTCCACCGGGGTGATGTTGAAGAAGCCGCCCAGCTGTTGCTGAAGTTGCTCGAGCAGTGCTTGCTGGCGAGCCTGGTACAGCGCACGCATGCGGCGAATATGGCCGATGAAGTGGCCTTCGCGCATGAAGTCCGCCGTTGTCGCCTGGAGAATCGTGGGCGGGCTGCGATCCATGACCGCGCGCAGGGTACAGAAGGGTTCGACCAGGGCTTGCGGCAAAATCACATAGCCCAGTCTTAGTGAGGGGAAGAGCACTTTGCTGAAGGTGCCAATGTAGATCACTCGAGCCATCCGGTCCATGGCGTAGAGCGCGGGGAGGAGGCGGCCGCTGTAGCGAAACTCACTGTCGCAATCGTCCTCGATGATCCAGCTTTGATACTGCGCGGCCCAGTCGATGAGTGCCTGTCGCCGCGCATAACTCATGGTCACGCCCAAGGGATGCTGGCGAGAAGGCGTGGTAAACACCAAGCGGGCGTCAGGGCACTCGGCCAGGCCTTGCTGAATATCTATTCCTTGTTCATCGATCCGCAACGGGACCACCTGAGCCCCCTGGGCCTGCAACGCAATGCGCGCCGCGATGTGTCCTGGGTCTTCCATCCACACGCTGTCCTGCGGATTGAGCAACAGCATGCCCAACAGGTTGAAGGCTTGCTGGGCCCCTGAAACGATCACCACCTGCTCGGCACTGCAATCGATGCCACGGGCATCAAAGACGTACTCGGCAATCGTCGTGCGCAAGGCCTGTAACCCTTGCAGTTCGCCATAGCCAAGCATGGCCTTGGTCGGCTTGAGCAGGTGGCGGTTCATCAAACGCCGCCACACCGCGAGCGGGAACGCGTCGTAGGTGCTGTGGCTGGGCAGAAATGAGGTGGGGGTCGCTGGGTCCCAATCGGTATAGGAAACCCCGCGAAAGTGACTACTGCGCAACGACAGCATGGACTGGCTCAGGTCGGACAGGCGCGGTGGCTGGCGCTGCTCTTCGTCGGCAATCCCTCGGCTCTCCCACTCATTGCCGACATAGGTGCCCGCCCCGGTGCGCGAGGCCAGGAAACCTTCGGCAATCAGCTGATCGAATGCATTGAGAATGGTGATCCGCGACAGCGCCAATTCTTTGCTCAGGGTTCGCGTCGACGGCAGGCGCACCCCCCCTTGCATTTTTCCGCTGAGAATCTGTTTGCGAATCTGCAAATAGAGTTGGCGGTACAGGGGAATGGCGCTGGCACGGTCCAGCTCAATAGCCGACAGCAGCAAACCTGCAGGGGATTTCATCACATGCTCGTCTGGAGGGGAGGTGGTTTGACCTGGAACACCATCATACCGAGGTGCGCAGGGTATCGAGAGGCACTGGATTAGTCATCCACTACAGGCGTGAGGCAACGTGCATTGTCATGAAATGAAAAGCCATTGTCGTCTGATGAGAAGCGACTCGCCAGACGGCGCCCTACAGTCCAATCAGCGCAATTCGACGCAGCACGCCCAACTTGAGACTGGAGAATAAGAAAAAATGGCCAAAGCCGTACGCTTCTACGAAACCGGTGGTCCCGAAGTCCTTCGTTATGAAGAGGTCGACGTCGGCGATCCCGGTCCAGGCCAGGTTCGTCTGCGCCATGTGGCGGTTGGCCTGAACTATGCCGATACCTATTTTCGCAATGGCACCTACCCGATCCCGATGCCCAATGGCATGGGGGTCGAAGCTTCGGGTGTGGTCCAGGCCATCGGCGAAGGGGTGACCAATGTACAAGTGGGTGATCGCGTCACCTACACCGGTTTTCTCAATACATTGGGTGCCTACAGCACCGAGCGTCTGATCCCGGCCGCGCCGCTGATCAAGCTGCCGGAAACGATCAGTTTCGAGACCGCCGCGGCCATGACCATGCGCGGCCTGACGTCCTCGTACCTGATGCGGCGTATTTACGACTTCAAGCCCGGCGACAGCATTCTGCTGCATGCCGCTGCCGGTGGTGTAGGCCTGATTGTTTCGCAGTGGGCCAAGCTGCTCGGTCTGAATGTCATTGGCACCGTGTCCACCGAGGCCAAGGGTGAAATTGCCCGGGCTCATGGCTGCGAGCATGTCATCAACTACAGCCATGAAGACGTCGCCCAGCGCGTTCGCGAGTTGACGGACGGCGTGGGGGTCAACGTGGTGTTCGACAGTGTCGGCAAGAACACCTTCATGGGCTCCCTGGATTCGCTCAAGCGTCGCGGTTTGATGGTGTGCGTCGGCACGGCATCCGGTCCGATTCCGGCCTTTGATCCGGTCCTGCTGGCGATGAAGGGTTCGCTGTTCATGACGCGTCCGGCCCTGGCCGATTACATCGCCAACCCGACGGAAAAAGCCGTGTTGGCGGGCGAGTTGTTCGACCTGGTCGGCAGCGGTCGGATCAAGATCGAGATCAACCAGCACTATGCTTTGCAGGATGCCGTGCAGGCCCATCGCGACCTGGAATCACGCAAGACCACGGGCTCATCGATTTTCGTCATTTAAGGGAGTTGTCTGCCATGAAAGTCGAACAATTGACCTGCAGCATTGGCGCGGAGCTGGTGGGCGTCAACCTTGCCGACGCGGTGCATGACGACGGTCTTTTTGCCGAGATTCGTGCTCAGCTGCTCAAGCATCGGGTGGTGTTCCTGCGTGATCAGGACATCACTCGCGCCGAGCATGTGGCATTCGCCCGGCGCTTTGGCGAACTGGAGGATCATCCGGTGGCCGGCAGTGATCCGGATCATCCAGGGCTGGTGCGCATCTACAAGCGGCCGGACCAGCCGATGGACCGCTACGAAAACGCCTGGCACACCGACGCGACCTGGCGCGAGGCGCCGCCGATGGGCTGCGTGCTGCGCTGCGTAGAGTGCCCTCCGGTGGGCGGCGACACCATGTGGGCCAACATGGTCGAGGCCTATGCGCGCTTGCCGGAAGACGTGAAGGTGAAGATCGCCGACCTGCGCGCGCGCCATAGTATCGAAGCGAGTTTCGGTGCCGCCATGCCGATCGAAAAGCGTCTGGCGCTCAAGGCGATGTACCCGGATGCCGAGCACCCGGTGGTGCGCACCCACCCGGAAACCGGGGAGAAGGTGCTGTTCGTCAACGCCTTTACCACCCACTTGAGCAACTACCACACCCCCGATCGGGTGCGCTTCGGCCAGGACGCCAACCCGGGGGCAAGTGAGCTGCTGCGCTACCTGATCAGCCAGGCCTACATCCCCGAGTATCAGGTGCGCTGGCGCTGGAAACCCAACAGCATCGCCATCTGGGACAACCGCAGTACCCAGCACTACGCCGTCATGGATTACCCGCCGTGCCATCGCAAGATGGAACGCGCCGGGATCATCGGCGACAAGACTTACTGATCGACCGCCGCTGCATTCGCTCTCGTAGACACGCCTGCCCGGCACGATCCCGGGTGGGCGCAACAATCATAAGAACAGGAGTAACTCATGCAATTCTTCGACGATTCCCTGCACCCGGAAAACATGGAAAAAGTAGTGATCACCGTGGCCCCGTATGGCCCCGAGTGGATGCCGGAAGACTTCCCCGAGGACATCCCGCTGACCATGGACGAGCAGGTGCAGAAGGCGGTTGATTGTTATGAGGCGGGTGCCACGGTATTGCACCTGCACGTGCGTGAATTGGACGGTAAGGGTTCCAAGCGTCTGTCCAAGTTCAACGAGTTGATCGCCGGCGTGCGTGAAGCCGTGCCGGACATGATCATCCAGGTCGGTGGTTCGATTTCCTTCGCCCCGGAAAGCGATGGTGAAGCGGCCAAGTGGCTGTCTGACGATACGCGCCACATGCTGGCCGAGCTGACGCCAAAACCGGATCAGGTCACGGTGGCCATCAACACCACCCAGATGAACATCATGGAGCTGCTGTATCCGGAATACCTGGAAGGCACGTCCCTGGCCAATCCTGCCTATCAGGCGGCCTACAGCGAGATGACCGTACCGGCGGGCCCGGCCTGGGTCGCCGAGCACCTTAAGCGTCTGATGGACAACGGCATCCAGCCGCACTTCCAGCTGACTGGCATGCATGCCATGGAAACCCTTGAGCGTCTGGTGCGCAAAGGCGTCTACAAGGGCCCGTTGAACCTGACGTGGATCGGTATCGGCGGCGGTTTCGATGGCCCCAATCCGTTTAACTTCTTCAACTTCATCCATCGCGCGCCAGACGGTTGCACCTTGACCTCCGAGTCGCTGCTCAAGAACGTCATGCCGTTCAACACCATGTCGATGGCCATGGGTATGCACCCGCGTGTGGGCAATGAAGACACTATCATTGATCACAAGGGCGATCGTTTCGGCTCAGTTGCGCAGATCAAGCAAACCGTACGCATCGCCCATGAACTGGGTCGCGAAATCGCCACGGGCAAAGAAGCCCGCGAGATCTATCGCATCGGCGTGCAGTACCAAAGCATCGAAGAAACCTTGCTGGCCAATGGCATGGCCCCCAACCGCAAGGCCGGGCAGAAAGGTGTGCCGCAACGCGGCTGATCGGCAGGCGAAGCGGGCGGTCAATGGCCTCCCGCTCGCTGCACTGCAACACGCTTGATAACAACAATAAAACAAAGCTTTGAGGAGGCTGCATGGCCTTTCACCCAATCGCTGCAGACGATGATGACTGCAGTGGCGTCGGCGTTACGCGCACGTACGCCTGGATCGTCTTTGCACTGACGTTCGGCTTGTTGATTTCCGATTACATGTCGCGTCAGGTATTGAACGCGGTGTTCCCGATGCTCAAGGGCGAATGGGCCCTGAGCGACGGTCAGCTCGGCCTGCTCAGTGGCATTGTCGCCCTGATGGTGGGGCTGCTGACCATTCCCCTGTCATTGCTGGCGGATCGCTTCGGCCGGGTCAAGAGCCTGGCGCTGATGGCTTTGCTGTGGAGTCTGGCGACGCTGGGCTGCGCATTGGCGCAGGACTATCAGCAGATGTTCATTGCACGATTCATGGTCGGCGTCGGCGAAGCAGCGTACGGCAGCGTCGGCATCGCGGTGGTGATTTCGGTGTTTCCCAAACACATGCGTGCAACCCTGGCCAGTGCCTTCATGGCGGGCGGCATGTTCGGTTCGGTATTAGGTATGGCGCTGGGCGGTGCAATCGCCGCCAAGCTTGGCTGGCGCTGGTCGTTTGCCGGCATGGCGCTGTTCGGCCTGCTGCTGGCGGTGCTTTACCCGGTCATCGTCAAGGAAGCACGTATTGCGCCGCAACGTGCCGCTCAGGCGGCGAACAAGGCAGCTGCCGCGGTCAAGCGTCCGTTGCGTACGCTGTTTTCCAGCCGCTCGGTGATCGCTGCCTACATTGGCAGTGGCTTGCAACTGTTCGTCGGCGGCACCGTCATTGTGTGGATGCCCAGTTACCTCAATCGTTACTACGACATGGCCACCGACAAGGCGGGCGGTGTCGCGGCGATCATCGTGCTGTGCAGCGGAGCGGGGATGATCCTGTGCGGCATGCTCAGTGATCGACTGTGTCGCCATTCGCCGGAGCGCAAAGTCGCTTTGGCCATCGCTTATTGCCTGGGCAGTTGCCTGCTGTTGTCGGCGGCATTCGCGCTGCCGGCAGGGCCTGTGCAATTGGCGCTGATCTGCCTGGGCATGTTGATTGCCGCCGGCACGACCGGCCCGTGCGGAGCCATGGTTGCCAACCTGACCCATTACTCGGTCCATGGCACAGCGTTCGCCACACTGACCCTGGCCAACAACATGCTGGGGCTGGCGCCTGGGCCATTCATCACCGGCAGGGTGTCCGATCTCATCGGTTTGCAGGCTGCTTTTCAGTGGGTGCCACTGGTCAGCATCGTGGCTGCGGCCGTGTTTTTTTATGCCAGGTGTCATTACCACAAGGACATCGCCCGGCTTCGAGGCGAGCAAGTCCTCGATTCGATTGGCAAAGCGGCGTTAGAGGTGAAGTTATGAGTGGTCGTTTACGTATTGATGTGTTTTTCGATTTCATCTGCCCGTGGTGCCTGATCGGCAAGCGTCAACTGGAGCGCGCGCAAGACCTGCTGCGATTACAGCAGCCCGACGTGGAAATCACGACGGTGTGGCACGGGGTGCAATTGCTGCCGCAGCTGCCGGCACTGGGTGGGGTTTTCGCCGATTTTTACCTCAAGCGTCTGGGCAGTCCTGAAGCCGTAGCGATGCGCCAGGCCCAGGTGCAGCAGGCTGCGATGGCGGTGGGTGTGCCCATCGATTTGAGCCGCATCGCCCGCATGCCCAATACCGCCGACGCCCATCGCTTGCTGGAGCGTGCGAGCGTACTGGGCAATAGCGCCCAATGCGATGTTTTGCTTGAGCGTTTGTTCGCGGCCTATTTTCAGTTGGGTGAAGATCTGGGCTGCCAGGAGACCTTGCTCGCCATCGCCCAGTCGTGTGGTTTCGACCCTGATGCCATGGTCTCCTTCCTGCAAGGCGACGGTGATCCTTACGTCGGCAACGAGGCGGGAGCCGCCAGTGGCGTGCCCAGTTTTCAGTTCGACCATCGCCTGACGATGGTGGGCGCACAACCTGCCGAGGCACTACTTGCCGCCATGTGCGAGGCCTTGCTTGAAAGTCATCGCGGGTGGCAACCGGTATGAGCCATCGTGTCCCTGTGCCTGCCGGAAAACTCCCGCAGGCGGGTGGTCGTGCGCTGTTCGAATTCGATGGCAAAAGTCTGGCGTTATTCAACGTTGAAGGTGACCTGTTCGCCATTGACGACAGTTGCCCGCACCAAGGCGCCTCGCTGTGTGGCGGGCGCCTTGAGGGGCGGGTGATTCAGTGCTGCGCCCATGGCCTGCGCTTCGATCTGCGCAGCGGTTACTTGCTCAATTCAACCCAGCTCAAAGTCGCCAACTACCCGGTCGAGATCATCGACGGCCAGGCATTCATCGTTATCGTTCCCGAGGAGTCCGTGCCATGAGCGCTATCGCGCTTACCCGTATCCATAGCCGAACGCGCGAACTGGCGCCGGGTTTTGTCGTCAGCCTGATCGTGGCGGCGGCCGCGTCCTTTTTGTCCGAGCATTACGGCGCGCCGGTGATGCTGTTTGCCTTGTTGTTGGGCATGGCGCTGAACTTCCTGGCCGGTGACGGCGCCTGCAAGGCCGGCATCGAATTCACGGCCCGCACGGTGTTGCGCATTGGCGTGGCGTTGCTGGGCATGCGCATCACGCTCGAACAGATTGCCGCGCTGGGCTGGAAGCCTGTAGCGCTGGTGGTGATTGTGGTGGTGGTGACGATTGGCGTCTCGGTGATCGCGGCCAAGGCCCTGGGATTCCAGCGTTTGTTCGGCATGCTCACCGGTGGGGCCACCGCGATTTGTGGTGCATCGGCGGCGTTGGCGCTGGCGGCGGCATTGCCCAACCATCCGCAGAAAGAACGCGCGACATTATTCACGGTGATCGGAGTGTCGGCGCTGTCGACCCTGGCGATGATCGTGTACCCGATGATTGCCAACTGGCTATCGTTGTCGCCACAAGTGGCGGGCGTGTTCTTGGGGGCGACCATCCATGATGTCGCCCAGGTGGTCGGTGCCGGTTACAGCATGTCGACCGAGACCGGCGATACGGCCACGGTGATCAAGCTGATGCGCGTTGCCATGCTGCTGCCGGTGATCGTCTGCGCCGCGATGATTACCCGTATGCAGGGCGCCGACCCGGCTGGCAAACGACCGCCGCTGCTGCCATGGTTTGCGGTCGGGTTTCTGATTCTGGCCTGTATCAACAGCACCGGTTGGATAGCCCCGGTGGTGCAGGGTTCGGTCAATGAATTGTCGCGCTGGTGCCTGGTGGTTTCCATCAGTGCCCTGGGCATGAAGACCCAGCTCAAGGAGTTGGCGGCGGTGGGCATCAAGCCGATCCTGCTGATGGTGGGGGAGACGGTGTTCCTTGTCGTGCTGGTGCTGTTGCTGCTGCGCTGGGGAATGTAGGCACACAAAACTGTGGCGAGGGAGCTTGCTCCCGCTGGGGTGCGAAGCAGCCCCAAAACCGTCGCCGCGTACTTTCTGAAAAAATGCAGTGGCCTTGGAAGAGGGGCGCTTCGCACCCCAGCGGGAGCAAGCTCCCTCGCCGCAGGACTCCTCGCCGGTGTCACAGACACCGGTTCTTTTGCGGCGACTGTACCAGCAGTCGCCGCTTTTTTTTTGCATGCCCAGCGTCTGTTGCGTCCGGTTCAGGGTTCGATGGAGCCGGGCAGGGTGGTCAGGTCCGGCGGTGCCTTGGCGGTGTGCTTTTGCGCGCTGCGCCATGCGGCGGGCGGCATGCCGAACTGGGTGATGAACCAGCGTGTGAAGGAACTCGCCATGGAGTAGCCGAGCATGTCGGCAATGCGCCCCAACGAATAATTCGGGTTTTCCAGGTAGCGCAACACCAGGTCGCGACGCACGTCGTTGATCAGGTCGTTGAAGGCGCAGCCGTCGTCTTTCAGGCGACGTTGCAGGGTGCGTACGTTCATGCCCTGGGTCTGGGCGATCTGCTCGATGGTGGCGCGCCCCATCGGCAGCAGCAGGTAGATGGCTTTGCGCACCTCGAACAGCATCGATGGGCCCTCATGACTCAGCAGCGAGTCGAGGTAACTCTGGGCGTAGCGCGCCATGGCCGGGTCGGCATTGGGGTTGGTCACGTCGAGGCTGGCGTCGGAGCAGACAATGCCGTTGAACTCGCTGCCGAATTCCAGCTTGCAACCAAACAGGCGGCGATGCAGTTGCAGGTTGTCGGGAGGCTGGTGCGTGAAGTTGACGCTGTAAGGGTGCCAGTGGGTACCGAGCAGGGCGGCGCACAGGCGGAACATCACCCCGATGGCCAGTTCATTGGCTTGTCGGCAGGGCATCGGCGATTCAGTAACCACCTCCTCGCGAATAATCACCATCTTGCCGGCCTCTTCGATGAAGAGGGCCAGCGAGTCGTTCATCAGATGACGGTAATGCACCAACACTTGCAACGCATCACGCAGCGTTCGCTGGTGGCTGAGCAGCAGGCTGACCACACCGAAGTCCGAGAGCTGACGCGACTCGGCCATGCTCAGGCCGAAGCTCTGGCAGCCACTGGCGGCGGCCGAATCTTCCAGCAGGCGTACGGCGGCATCGATGGGGATGCGGTGTTCGGGCGCTTGCAACAGGGCTTTGCTCAGGCCGACGCTAGCCAGCACATCGCGCGGGTTGAACCCCAGGTATTGGGTGACCTCCAGGTAGTTGGTCAAGACGGCGGCGCGAACGAGCTTGGGCATGCGAAGGTCTTTCCTGGGCCGGTTGCGATTCAAATGAGCGTGGCGACTATATCCAGCACATCAGCAATTGAACAGTTGTGAGGTTGTCGAGGGCGCTCGCCCAATTCTTTCCAGAATCACCTCCGTTGTCGTCGAGCAATCAACGCTCACCCCTTGATTACAGTGACCCGCAGAGAACCTGCCGGGATTTACGACCAATGGTCGGCGCGTGCCGATCCCTGGAAATTTGTCATGAAAAGAAAAGTGCCTGACGTCCAATGAAAAGCGCCCCGGGTGGGCGCTCTTTAATGTCAGTCCTACAAAAAGCCCCTGGCCAATAGAGCCAGTCGAGTCATCGAGAAAGCGAAGGTGTTGAAGTGGACAAACTGCTAACTGCCGCAACCGTTCTGATCGTACCGGGCCTGCGCGAGCACGTTGCCGAGCATTGGCAAACGCTGCTTGAGGCAAGGCTCTGCAAGGTGCGCAGTGTGCCGCCGCTGGAAACCGACAAGCTCGATTGCGCCAAGCGGGTCGAAGCGATTCAGCACGCGCTGGAGCAGATCGACGGGCCGGTGATTCTGGTTGCTCACAGCGCCGGAGTGCTGATGGTCGCGCACTGGGCGGCGCAGCACCGTCGGCCAATCAAGGGTGCGCTGCTGGCGACGCCTCCGGATCTCGATGCTGATTGGCCGCAAGGCTACCCATCCGCTGAAACCCTGCGTACCCAGGGTTGGAGCCCTCTGCCAAAAGGGCCACTGCCGTTCCGCAGCCTGGTGGCCGCCAGTACCAACGACCACCTTGCCAGCCTGGACGCTGCCACTCGCCTGGCTGAAGGCTGGGGCAGTGAACTGCTCAATATGGGCGAGGTGGGTCATCTCAATCCAGCTGCAGGCTTTGGCCACTGGCCTCAAGCCGAAGCACTCATCCTGGAACTGGATCGCTAATTCAGGCGCCGGTTGGCCCCAGCCATCCGGCATTTGCCCCCACTCCTGAAAAACGTAAACCCCTGGAACAAGGGGTTGCGCGAGGGCGGCTGCGCTTAAAACAAATACAAAAGGCGGAGACAACGCAATGCACAACAATAAGAGTCACGGATTCGCACCCTCGCGTTACACCTTGTTGGCCTCGGCCATCCTGGCCGCCGCCGTGCCGGTCGCGCAGGCGGTCGAGCTCGACACAGGTAACCCGGACTGGACCGTACGTCTGGATAACACCGTGAAGTACAACTACGGCGTACGCACCGAAAGCGCTGACAAACGCATGCTGGCAACGCCGAACAACAACGACGGCGACTACAACTTCCGCAAGGCCGGAACCAACATCACCAACCGTGTTGACCTGTTGACCGAAATGGATGTGGTCTACCAGAACCACATGGGTTTTCGTGTCAGTGCCGCCAGTTGGTACGACAAGGCTTACGAGAACACCGGTTCCAATTCCAACCCGTTCGTCAACGGCAATGATGCAAGGTCGGGTCTGGTCGCCAACGATCCGCGCCTGGCCGGGGTCACCGGCGACAATGTCGGCAACGGCAGCCCGCACCTGAGCAACTACGCCCAGCGTTACTACACCGGTCCATCCGGCGAAATCCTCGATGCCTTCGTGTTCTACAGCACCGAAGTGGGCGAGGAGTCGCTGTTGAGTGTCAAGGCCGGCCAGCACAACGTGTTCTGGGGTGAAACCATCCTCAACCCGGTGCACTCGATCAGCTACGGCCAGTCCGGCCTGGACCTGGCCAAACTGGCCGCCTCGCCGGGTACCGAAGCCAAGGAACTGTTTGTTCCGCGTAACCAGCTGTCGATGTCGTTCACGGTCAATCCCGAGTTGACCGTGGGTGCCCAGTATTTCCTCGATTGGGACGCCGCGCGCCTGCCTGAAGCCGGTACTTACTATGGCGGTTCCGATCTGGTCGGCTTCGGTGCGCAGTCGTTCCTGCTGGGCAACACCAATGGCGTGGTGCCGGGCAGTCCGCTGGGTTGTGGTCTGGCGCCGTGCAACGGGCTGACCAATGTGCGTCGCGGTCACGACCTGACGCCGGACAAGCGCGGTGACTGGGGCGTGATGGCCAAGTGGTCGCCGGCCTGGCTGGATGGCACCCTCGGCGTTTACTACCGCAATACCTCGGAAATCCTGCCGCAAGCGTGGTTGAACGCCACCGGGCTGACGTCGGCCAACCCCAACGGCACTGCACCTGCCGGCATGGTGCCGGCCGTGGTCAACACCCTCAATTCGTTGAGCACCAGCACCTATCAACTGGCCTATGCCGACAACATTCAGATCGTCGGCCTGAGCCTGTCCAAGGATGTGGGCGGTATCAGTGTGGGGTCGGACCTGAACATTCGGCACAACATGCCGCTGGCCAGTATTCCTGCGGTTGTCAGCTCGACAGGGCCGCGGGGTTTGGGCGCAGGTCTTGGGTTGTTGCCGGCTCGCACGGCGGCCACCGGGGTGATCTATGACACCCCGCAAAAGGGCGACAGCCTGAGTGCCACCGGTGACACCTTGCACTGGACGCTCAACGGCCTGATGACCTTCCCGAAAACACCGGTGTTCGATTCGGCCAGCCTGCTCGCCGAGTTGTACTACAGCAACCTGCTCAAGCTCGATAGCAAGAACGAAGCGCTCTACAAGGGCAAGGACACCTATCGCGGCATCGACCAGCCGACCCGGGACAACTGGGGTATCGCGGTCAACTTTACGCCGACCTGGTACCAGGTGTTTCCCGGCGTCGACCTCAACGCACCAATGTCCATCAACGTCGGCCTTGACGGCGTATCACCAGTGTCCGGTGGCGGTGCCAAAGACACCGGCAACTATGCCGTGGGCGTGGGTGCCGTTGTGTACAACAAATACTTCGTCGACCTGAAGTACGTGGACTCCTTCGGCAAGACCGACAAGTGCGACGCCAGCGGTTTGAGCACCGGCGCAGCCAATGCCGGCAGCGGCGACGGCTCCACACCCAATGCCTTTAGCGGCAATGAAAACTATGCGTGTTACGGCGGCGGCTACTCGGCCTTCTCCGGTGGTGGGGCCACGACTGAGGACCGTGGCGCCGTTTACCTGACGATGAAAACCACTTTTTGATTCACCACTGATTTGCTCAATGCAAGCAGGAGAATAACAAGATGAAATTCGCAAAAACCGTGTTGGCTGCTTCGCTGGCCATGGTCCTTGCCGCCCAGGCACAGGCCGCTGTTTCAACCCAGGACGCTGCCAAGTTGGGCAGCAGCCTGACCCTGGTGGGCGCCGAAAAGGCCGGGAACGCTGATGGTTCCATCCCCGCCTATGACGGTGGCCTGACCACACCGCCGGCCAGTTTCAAATCCGGTGACAGCATGCGTCCGGATCCCTTCGCCAACGAAAAACCGTTACTGGTGATCGACGGCAAAAACGTCGATCAGTACAAGGGCCTGCTCAGTGCAACCACGGCGGAACTGGCCAAGCGTTTCCCGAGCTTCCACGTCAATGTCTACCCGACCCACCGTACCGTTTCGCTGCCCAAAGCCATCCTCGACAACGGCGTGAAGAATGCCAGCGGCGCCAAGTCCCTCGAAGGTGGTTTGGCCATCGATAACGTGCTGCCGGGCGTGCCGTTCCCGATTCCGCAGTCGGGCAACGAGGCGATGTGGAACTTCCTGTTGCGTTATCAGGGGGTCAACATCAACTCCAAGTACGACTCCTGGAACGTCGACTCCGCTGGCGTGCCGACCCTGGCGACCACCGGGCAGGCGTTCATTTCCTATCCGATCTACGAGAACCTGGCGCAGCCGATCAGCAGCGCCGACGTGTACTACCAGATGAAACTGTCCTATACCGGCCCTGCGCGCCGGGCCGGTGAAGCGGTGATGCTCAAGGACGCCGCCAACCCGCTGCAGCAACCGCGCCGCGCCTGGCAATACTTGCCTGGGCAGCGCCGGGTCAAGCTGGCGCCTAACCTGGCTTACGACACGCCTAACCCTGGCACTGCTGGCGCGGGCACCTACGACGATGTTTTCGTGTTCAACGGTGCGCTGGACCGCTACGACTGGAAGCTGGTGGGCAAGCAGGAAATGATCGTGCCGTACAACACCTACAAGCTGACTTACGCCCAGGACCCCAAGTCGCTGACCGCCGCCAATCACCTGGCACCGGATTACGTGCGCTGGGAAAAACACCGGGTGTGGGTGGTGGAAGGCAACCTCAAGGCCGGCGCCCGACACATCTATCAGAAGCGCCGCTTCTACCTCGATGAAGACAGCTGGACCGCTCTGGCCTCTGACCAATACGACGCCCGTGGTCAACTGTACCGTGGCTCCTTCGCGTTCCTCAGCCAGAGCTACGACAAGCAGATCCCGGACTCCACGCCCTTCATGATCTACGACCTGGTGGGCGGCTCCTACAACATCAACGGCGTGGTCGGGCCTTACGGTGGCATCAAGTACATCGATCCGCTCTCCAAGGCGCAGTGGTCGCCCGAGTCCCTGGCCGGTAGCGGGATTCGCTAAGCAAACCGTGACAAAGCGTCCGTGCGGTCCACTGCCAGGCAGGGGACCGCACGACGGTCGGCGCGTGCCGATCGTTTCGCACGCCCAGGTTGGAACGTCAGGCACACGGACGTGTGTCCCGGCGCGGTTATCCGAAGAGGACGCGGTATGTGTTCGTACAAAAAAAATCTGCGGCTGGCGCTCGGCGCTCTGCTTGCAATGTTGCAGGGCCTGAGCCAGGCGTCCGGTTATGTCGACGTGCTGGATCTGCCGGCCAGGGTCAGCGCCCTGGCCGTCAACAGCCCGTTATCCGGCATGGCCCGCGCCGGCGAGCGTTTGGTCGCAGTCGGGCAGCGTGGCCACATTCTGTATTCCGATGATGCCGGCAAACACTGGCAGCAGGCAGCGGTGCCGGTCAGTGCCGACCTCAATGCCGTGAGTTTTCCTTCCGCCACCCAAGGCTGGGCGGTGGGCGGCGACGGTGTGGTATTGCACAGCAGTGACGCGGGTGCGACCTGGCGCAAGCAACTGGACGGCCGCGAGATCGGCGCCTTGCTGGTCAAGCATTACCAAGCGTTGGCCCGTGCAGAACCTGGCAACGAACAATGGCCATTGCTGGTCGCCGAGGGTGAGCGCCTGATGGCGCAGGGCGCCGACAAACCCTTGCTTGATGTCTGGTTCGAAAACGACCGCCTCGGCTATGTGGTCGGGGTGTTCAACTTGATCCTGCGCACCGAAGACGGCGGCCAGAGCTGGACACCGTTTCAGGATCGCACCGACAACCCGCAGGGCTTTCACCTCAACGCCATCGCCTCCACTGGCGATGCGCTGTACATCGCCGGCGAGCAAGGCTTGTTGCTGAAATGGGATGACACCCAACAGCGGTTCGCCGCCGTGCAGACACCCTATCAGGGCAGTTTTTTCGGTGTGCTCGGCAAGCCCGGCGAAGCGCTCGTCTACGGCTTGCGCGGCAATGTGCTGCGCAGCACCGATGGCGGTTTCAGCTGGACCCCGCTGAAGAATGGCCTGCACGTCAGCATCACCGCCGGCCTCGTCGATGGCCGTGGCAACTACCGCTTGTTCACCCAGGGCGGGCAGATGCTGGTCAGCCAGGGCACAGGCACGCAATTGCATCTGGTTCAGCAACGGGCACCGACACCGGTGACCGGCGCCACTCAGTCCGCCGACGGTGTGCTGGTGGTGGTTGGCAGCCGTGGTGCACGGACGCTGTCCGTTGAATAAGCCCTCGAACCCTTAGAGCGAGAACCCAGACATGGGCCATACCAAACAAGAAACCATGCCGGTGATCCGCGATCTGCGGGATTTCGACCGCCATTCCGGCAATCGGCTGGAGCGGTGGGTGTTCAACTATCGCCCGCTGTTCATGCTGCTGATGGCGCTGGCCACCGTGGTGTTGGGCTACATGGCCGCAACTCGCCTGGAGCTGCGCCCCAGCTTTGAAAAGATGATTCCGCAGAGCCAACCGTACATCCAGAATTTCCTGGAAAACCGTCAGTCGCTGCGTGGTTTGGGTAACTCGGTACGGGTGGTGGTGGAGAACACTCAGGGCGATATTTTCGACCCCGCTTACCTGGACGTACTCAAACAGGTCAACGATCAGTTGTTCGTCACCGAGGGCGTCGACCGCGCCTGGATGAAGTCGTTGTGGAGCCCGGCGGTGCGCTGGACCGAAGTCACCGAGGAAGGTTTCCAGGGTGGCCCGGTGATGCCCGATACCTACGAGGGCAAACCCGAGCAAATAGAACAGCTGCGCCAGAACATTTCCCGCGCCGGAATCGTCGGCAGTCTGGTGGCTAGCGACTACAAGTCGAGCATGCTCATCGTGCCGCTGCTGGACAAAGCCACGGCCAGCGGTCAGCGCATCGACTACCACGCCTTTTCGCAGATGCTCGAGGAGCAGTTGCGCGACAAGATCGAGTTCGCAGGTAGCAGTGCTGCGCGCAAGGCCGGGGAGGAGGGCAAGGGCCAGTACAAAGTCCGGGTGATCGGTTTCGCCAAACTGATGGGCGACCTGATTGACGGCCTGATCCAGGTGATGATGTTCTTCGGCCTGGCCGTCGTCACTTCGCTGATCATCATTTACGCCTATACCAGATGCGTGCGCAGCACCTTGCTGGTGGTCGGCTGCTCGCTGATCGCGGTGGTCTGGCAACTTGGCATCGTCGCCTGGCTGGGTTATGCCATCGATCCATACTCGGTACTGGTGCCTTTCCTGATTTTCGCCATCGGGGTGTCCCACGCGGCGCAGAAGATGAACGGCATCATGCAAGACATCGCGCGTGGCACCCACAGATTGATCGCCGCACGCTACACCTTCCGCCGTCTGTTCATTGCCGGCGTCACTGCGCTGTTGGCCGACGCTGTCGGGTTCGCGGTGCTGATGCTGATCGACATTCCGGTGATCCGCGACTTGGCGATCACCGCCAGTATCGGTGTGGCGGTGCTGATCTTCACCTCGCTGTTGCTGATGCCGGTGGCGCTGTCTTATGTCGGCGTCGGCACCAAGGCAGCCGAGCGTGCGCTGAAAATCGATACGCGCGCAGAAGGGCACAAAGGCTTCGGCAAACTGTGGGACTTGCTTGACCGCTTCACCACGGCCAAATGGGCCACGGGGGCGGTATTGGTCGCGGTACTGATGGGCATCGGCGGCTTCATGGTCAGCTTGCAGCTGAAGATCGGCGATCTGGAAAGTGGCGCACCAGAGTTGCGTGCCGACTCTCGCTATAACCGTGACAACGCCTACATCACCAGCCACTACGCGCTGTCCAGCGACCTGTTCGCGGTGATGATCAAGACCGCGCCGGAAGGCTGCTTGAACTACAAGACGCTGGTTCTCGCCGACCGTCTGGCCTGGGAACTGCAGCAGTATTCGGGGGTGCAGGCGACGGCTTCGTTGGTCAACGCGGTGCGCCAAATCACCGCCGGCACCTATGAAGGCAACCCCAAGCTCAACAGCATCCAGCGCAATCAGGACGTGCTGAACTACGCCGCGCAGCAAGCCTCGGTCAATTCCCCGGAGTTGTTCAACACCGATTGTTCGTTGATGCCGGTGATCACCTTCCTCAAGGACCACAAGGCCGAGACCCTGGATGCGGTGGTGGGCATCGCCGAAAAATTCGCCCGGGAGAACAACAGCGAAGATCGCCAGTTCCTGCTCGCGGCCGGGTCGGCCGGGATTGAGGCGGCGACCAATATTGTGGTGCGCGAGGCCAATCGCACCATGCTGCTTTACGTCTATGCGGCGGTGACGTTGTTCTGCCTGATCACCTTCCGCAGCTGGCGCGCGACCCTGGTCGCCCTGTTGCCGCTGGTGCTGACTTCGATCCTTTGCGAGGCGTTGATGGTGGCCATGGGCATTGGCGTGAAGGTCGCGACTCTGCCGGTGATCGCGTTGGGCGTGGGCATCGGCGTGGACTACGCGTTGTACCTGCTCAGCGTGCAGTTGCATTACCAGCGCCAGGGCCTGCCGCTGAGTCAGGCTTACCGCAACGCCGTGTCGTTTACCGGTCGGGTGGTGGGCCTGGTGGGCATCACTCTGGCGGCGGGCGTGGTGTGCTGGGTCTGGTCACCGATCAAGTTCCAGGCCGACATGGGCATCCTGCTGACCTTCATGTTCCTGTGGAACATGCTCGGCGCGCTGATCCTGATTCCAGCCCTGTCGTACTTCTTGCTGCGTCACCCGGTTCCACAAGCCCAAGTGGCGCAAACCGGTGAGACCGGTGCATCCCAACGTCAGGACATGCCGCATGCCCTGACCACTTCTGAGTAAGCCAACTATGTCTGATTACAAAGCTCCCTTGCGCGACATGCGCTTCGTACTCAACGAGGTCTTCGAGGTGTCCCGGCTCTGGGCCAGATTGCCTGGCCTGGCCGAGGTGATCGATGAAGAAACGGCCGCCGCAATTCTTGAAGAGGCCGGCAAAATCAGTGGCGAAGTTATCGCACCGCTGAATCGCAGCAGCGACGAGCAGGGCTGCACCTGGAGCAACGGCGCGGTCCAGTCTCCAGACGGATTTGTCGCGGCCTACCAGGCATTCGCCGAAGGCGGTTGGGTGGGTGTTGGCGGTGATCCGCGGTTCGGTGGCATGGGCATGCCCAAGGCCATTTCGGCTCAGGTCGAAGAGATGGTCAACTCGGCGAGTCTGTCGTTCGGCTTGTACCCGATGCTGACCGCCGGTGCGTGCCTGTCGATCAATGCCCACGCCAGTCAGGAACTCAAGGAACGCTATCTGCCGAACATGTATGCCGGCACCTGGACCGGTTCAATGTGCCTGACCGAGGCGCATGCCGGCACTGACTTGGGCCTGATTCGCACCCGAGCCGAACCTCAGGCCGACGGCAGTTTCAAGATCAGCGGCAGCAAAATTTTCATCACCGGCGGCGAGCACGACCTGACCGAAAACATCATTCACCTGGTGCTGGCCAGACTGCCGGATGCACCCGCCGGTCCCAAGGGCATTTCACTGTTCCTGGTGCCCAAGGTGCTGGTGAATGCCGACGGCTCGCTGGGTGAACGCAACGCGCTGTCCTGCGGTTCCATCGAGCACAAGATGGGCATCAAGGCGTCCGCGACCTGCGTGATGAACTTTGATGGCGCTACCGGCTGGATCGTCGATGCGCCGAACAAGGGGTTGGCGGCGATGTTCACCATGATGAACTACGAACGTCTGGGTGTGGGTATCCAGGGTCTGGCGTTGGGTGAGCGTTCGTACCAGAACGCGGTCGCATACGCCCGTGACCGTATGCAGAGCCGTTCGCCGACGGGCGCGCAGCACAAGGACAAGTCAGCCGATCCGATCATCGTGCATCCGGATGTACGGCGGATGCTATTGACCATGAAGGCCTTGAACGAAGGTGGGCGGGCGTTCTCCAGCTACGTGGCGCTGCAACTGGACATCGCCAAGTACAGCGATGACGCGGCAACCCGCAGCCGCGCCCAGGAACTGGTGTCGCTGCTGACCCCGGTGGCCAAGGCGTTCCTCACCGACATGGGGCTGGAAACCACGGTGCATGGCCAGCAGATCTTCGGCGGCCATGGTTACATCCGCGAATGGGGCCAGGAGCAGTTGGTTCGCGATGTGCGCATCACGCAGATCTACGAAGGCACCAACGGCATTCAGTCACTGGACCTGGCGGGGCGTAAAATCGTCGGCAGCGGCGGGGCGCTCTACCGCTTGTTCGCTGCCGAAATTCGCAACTTCACGGCTAACGCGAGTGCCGACCTCAACGAGTTCTGCAGGCCATTGAACGCCGCCGTGGACACCCTCGACGAACTGACTGCGTGGTTGCTGGATCGGGCCATGAACAACCCCAACGAAATCGGCGCCGCTTCGGTCGAGTATTTGCAGGTGTTCGGCTACACCGCCTATGCCTACATGTGGGCACTGATGGCCAAAGCGGCCATGGGCAAACAGGCCGAGGATGACTTCTACGCCAGCAAGCTTGGCACTGCACGTTTCTACTTCGCCCGCCTGCTGCCGCGCATCCACTCGCTGAGCGCGTCGGCCAAGGCTGGCAGCGAATGCCTCTATCAACTGGACGCGGCGCAATTCTGAGCCCACGTAAATAGGACCGGGAACCTCAACCATGATGGCGACAAAAATAATTCCGCCCGCCGATGGCGCCTATGCCTATCCCTTGCTGATCAAGCAATTGTTGTTGTCCGGCGTGCGTTACGAACCGGGCCGGGAAATCGTCTACGCCGACAAACTGCGCTACAGCTACCAGACCCTCAACCAGCGGATCCGCAGGCTGGCCAACGCCTTGACCGCTGCCGGCGTCAAGGCCGGGGATACCGTGGCCATGCTCGACTGGGACAGCCATCGCTATCTGGAATGCTTCTTTGCCGTACCGATGATCGGCGCGGTGCTGCACACCGTGAACATCCGTCTTTCGCCGGATCAGGTGCTCTTCACCATGAACCATGCCGAGGACGACCTGGTGCTGGTGCATGATGATTTTCTGCCGCTGGTTGAACAGATTCACGGGCGACTTGAAACCGTCAAAGGTTACCTGCAACTCACGGACGACACAGCAAACGATACGTCTCTACCGGTGCTGGGGGAATATGAAAACCTGTTGTCCGAGGCCGCAGACCAATACGACTTTCCCGACTTCGATGAAAACTCGGTGGCGACCCTTTTCTACACCACGGGCACCACTGGCGACCCTAAAGGCGTGTATTTCACCCACCGCCAATTGGTCTTGCACACCTTGAATGCCGTGGGCACTTTGGGCGTCTATCAAGGCTTGCCGTTGCTGCGTTCCGATGATGTGTATATGCCCATCACCCCGATGTTTCATGTGCACGCATGGGGTGTGCCTTATGTCGCCACTCTGATGGGGCTCAAGCAGGTGTACCCCGGCCGCTACGAACCCAACAGCCTAGTCAGGCTGTATCGTCAGGAGAAGGTTACGTTTTCCCACTGCGTGCCGACCATTCTGCAAATGGTCCTGAGCTGTGAGGAAGCGGCACAGACCCGTTTCGATGGCTGGAAAATGCTCTTGGGTGGCAGCGCACTGACACTGGGCATTGCCAGCGAAGCGAGCGCCAAAGGTATTCAGGTTTACAGCGGTTACGGCATGTCGGAAACCTGCCCATTGCTGTGCCTGACGTACCTGCGTGATGAAGACCTCGAACAATCCACGCAAGCCCAACTGGCCACCCGCATCAAGACGGGCACGCCGGTGCCGATGGTCGACCTGAAAATCATCGATGCCAATGGCAATGACGTTGCCCATGACGGCGAATCTCTGGGCGAGATCGTGGTGCGCGCACCTTGGCTGACCCAAGGCTATTTGAAGGCGCCCGAAAAGGGTGCCGAGCTTTGGCACGACGGCTGGATGCACACCGGTGATTTGGCCTCTATCGATGCCTTGGGAGGAGTGCAAATCAAAGATCGAATCAAGGATGTCATCAAGACGGGCGGGGAGTGGATCAGCTCTCTGGAACTGGAAAGCCTGATCAGCGAACACGCAGCGGTGATGTCGGTCGCAGTCGTGGGCATCGCCGATGAACAATGGGGTGAGCGGCCGATGGCGCTGGTGGTGTGCGAGCCGGGGCAGTATCTCGACCGCAAGATCCTGGAGGCGCACCTGCAAGGGTTTGTCGAGCGTGGCCGCATCAACAAATGGGCGATCCCCAAGCAGTTCAAATTCGTCGCCCAGATTCCTAAAACCAGCGTCGGGAAGATAAATAAGAAGCTGATCCGGGAAAGCGAATTGGGGTGAAAAAGAAGATGGGGTACCAGGGGCGAGTGTTCAAATCGCGCCGTCCCGACCCTGTGATTCAATGTCTAGCCCAATCGGAAAAGGTTGGGCTTTTTCATGCCCGAAAATCGATCAGTAGACACTCATTCCCCGGCCTTCGTCGATTTGATGAGATTGTTGCGCAGCTTCACAACCGCGTTCTGCAACTGCATGAACTCCTCCGGTGTCAGGCCAGTTGCGTCGGAGAGGCCCATTTCGGGACGGCCTTCGCGCAACTGTCGACCACTCTTCGTCAGACTGATCCGCACCTGCCGCTCGTCCTCGGGATCACGCTGCCTCTGTAGATAGCCCATCGCTTCCAGCTTCTTCAGGATTGGTGTGAGCGTGTTCGATTCAAGAAACAGCTTCTCGCCCAGGCTGCCCACGGTTTGATGGTCTTCCTCCCATAGCGCAACGATGGTGATGTATTGCGTATAGGTGAGCCCCAGCTGCTCGAGTATCGGCTTGTAGGCCTTGCCGAAGGCCAGGTTCGTGGAATATACCGCAAAACACAGAAAGTCGGAGAGCTTGGCGGGAGCCGTCTTGTCGGTGGGTTTCATGTGCTTCCTCGTTGGCCAAAGTTGAAGGCTCGCAAAGGCAAAATATACCGCGTATACGATTGTATCGGAACAGCTCTGATTGTCGGCGGTGGCCGGTTCGACAGCAACATCGAACCGGCCATGCGGTGAATCATGAGGTGAGGGCGTTTATGGCCACATCGATATTGCCTCGCGTCGCCTTCGAGTACGGGCAGATTTGGTCGGCGGCGTGCGCGAGCTCCGTCGCGACGTCTTGCGCCAAGCCCGGCACGCGCAGATTCAGCCGCGCCTGGAGGAAGTAGGCCGGACCGGTCTGGCCCAGATCGACTTCAATATCGACGGACATATCGGGCGGAAGCGTCACCTTCATATTTTTGGCCGCAAGCTCGACTGCGGCGGTGTAGCAAGCCGACCATGCGCCGGCGAACAGCTGCTCTGCGGTTGGGTGCGGTGCAATGGCTTTGAAGTCGTGCGCCAGTTTCGCGTTTCCAGGCGATGAGAGCTGGATGTCGAGACCACGGGAAGAGTTGCCAGCGTCGCTGAACGTCGTGTGGGTTTTGCCTGTCATCAGGACTTTTTCGATTTTGCTCATGGTTGAGTCCTCAACGTTTTGATTCTCATGCGCTTAAAGCGCATGCGATATATATGGCGCATCAACGCCGCGCGGTGCGTCATGCCGTGAGGACGTTCAGGGCCACGTCGATGTTACCCCGCGTCGCTTTCGAGTACGGGCAAATTTGATCTGCGGTATGCGCCAGCGTCGTCGCGATGTCATGCGCCAGACCCGGTACACGCAGAGTCAACCGAGCCTGGAGGAAGTACGCTGGACCGGTCTGACCCAGATCGACTTCGATGTCGACGGACAGATCAGACGGCAGCACCACGTTCATGTCATTGGCCACGAGCCCGACGGCGGCGGTGTAACAGGCCGACCATGCGCCGGCGAACAGTTGCTCGGCAGTCGGGTGTGGCTGAATAGCGGCGAACACGTGCGCCGGTTTCGCACTGCCAGGCGACGACAGCGTAATGTCGAGGCTGCCGTTATGACCACGCGAAGTGTTGCCAGCGGCGCTAACGGTGGTGTGAGTTTTGCCGGTCATCAGGACTTTTTCGATCTTGCTCATGGGGTGGATCCTCAACGTTTTGAAAGGTGTGATTTGTGTATCGCATACGTTTGTATCGTATGCGATGTAATAATAATTGCGCAGAGACCCATCGATGTCAATCGGTCGCGTTGCGTCGCCCGACGAGTGGCCTGGCAACACGCCGTCGACCGTTTCAACGATATGCCGAATTCGTCATCAACCCGACCTAAAGCGATCAAGCCGTGAGCCTTGGAATGGACCAGTCTGGATGGTCTGTCCAAGGAGATGAGCATGATCCGACTGACCCTGATCGAAGCCCGCGAGTTGGCCGAATCGATCCTGTTGCACAACGGTTTTAATCTGGCCCACGCGCAAGCGGTGGCGGCGACGGTGATCGCCGGCGAGCGCGATGGCTGTGCCTCCCACGGTTTGTACCGGATTCTGGGCTGCGTGAATTCCCTGCGGGCCGGCAAGGTGTCGGCCGATGCCGAGCCGCAGGTGATCGACCAGGCGCCGTCGATTGTGCGAGTGGATGCTGGCGGTGGTTTCTCGCAGTTGGCGTTCCAGGCGGGTCTGCCGTTGCTGGAGGAGAAAACCCGGGCCAACGGGATTGCGGCGTTGGCGATCAATCACTGTGTGCATTTCTCCGCGCTGTGGGTGGAGATCGAGCAGTTGACCGCCGCCGGGATGGTGGCGCTGGCGTGTAATCCGAGCCATGCCTGGGTGGCGCCGGCCGGGGGACGCGTGCCGGTGTTCGGCACCAATCCCATTGCCTTTGGCTGGCCGCGCGCGGGGCGGGATCCGTTTGTGTTCGACTTCGCCACCAGTGCGATCGCCCGTGGTGATATCGAGTTGCATCGACGTGCCGGCAAGGCGATTCCCGAGGGTTGGGGCGTGGACGCTGAGGGTCGGCCGAGCACCGATGCCAATGTGGTGCTCGACAGCGGCGCGATGCTGACGTTCGGTGGGCACAAGGGCTCGGCGCTGGCGGCGATGGTGGAGCTGATCGCCGGGCCTTTGATCGGTGATTTGACCAGTGCCGAGTCGTTGGCCTATGACGCGGGCAGCAAGTCGTCGCCGTACCATGGCGAGTTGATCATTGCGCTGGATCCGCGGCGTTTTCTGGGGGAAGCCACCGAGGAACATTTGGCTCGGGCCGAGGTGTTGTTTCAGGGCATTGAGGGACAGGGTGCACGCTTGCCATCGCAACGGCGTTATGCGGCGCGGGCACGCAGTGTGGTGGAGGGCGTGCAGATTCCCGAGGCGCTGTACAACGACCTGAAAGCACTGCTGGCTTGAATGCGATGAAAATCCTGGAGCGAGGCTTGCCCGCGAAGAATGCGCCGCGGTTTTTCAGGTAGTACGCGTCATCGTTCTTCGCGGGCAAGCCTCGCTCCCACAGGAGGTTGTGTTGTCAGACCGGCTCGCGGTGGCTGTCGCCATCAACCAGTCGCGCAATGCCCAGCGGATTGGCGTTTTTCAGGGCGTCGGGCAGCAAGGCATCCGGGCAGTTCTGATAGCACACCGGGCGCAGGAAGCGTTCGATGGCCAGGCTGCCGACCGAAGTGCCACGGGCGTCGGAGGTCGCCGGATAGGGCCCGCCATGCACCATGGCATCGCAGACTTCGACCCCGGTGGGATAGCCGTTGAACAGCACCCGGCCGACCTTTTGTTCCAGCAGCACCAGCAGATCGGCGTGTTCCTTCAGGTCCTGTGCTTCGCCAATCAACGTGGCGGTGAGTTGACCGTGCAAACTGTTCAGCGCTTGTCGCAACTCGGCCTTGTCGGCCACTTCGACGACGAGGGTGGTCGGGCCGAACACTTCTTCCTGCAACAGCGGATCACCCTTGAGCAGCAGACTGACGTCGGCCTTGAACAGTTGCGGCTGCGCCTGATTGCCGTGTTGATCCTGGCCCGCCAGGCGGATTATTCCCGGATGGTCGAGCAACGCCTGCACGCCTTTTTGGTAGCTGCCGAGGGTGCCGGCATTGAGCATGGTTTGCGCCGGTTGTTCGGCCATCAACGTACTGAGCCGCGCGGTGAAAGCGCTGAAGTGGGGTGAGCGAATACCGATCACCAATCCCGGATTGGTACAGAACTGACCGCAACCCTGGACCACCGACGCCACCAGTTCACCGGCGATTTTCTCGCCGCGTACTTGCAAGGCTTCGGGCAAAACCAGTACCGGATTGATGCTGCTCATTTCGGCGAACACCGGGATCGGTTGTGGTCGTGCGGCGGCCATGTCACAGAGGGCGCGACCGCCTTTCAGAGAGCCGGTGAAACCGACGGCCTGGATCGCCGGATGCTTGACCAGCGCTTCACCGACGCCTGCACCGTAGATCATGTTGAACACGCCTTTGGGCATGTCGGTTTGCTCGGCCGCGCGCAGGATTGCATCGGCCACGCATTCGGCGGTCGCCATGTGTCCGCTGTGGGCCTTGAACACCACCGGGCAACCGGCGGCCAGGGCAGCAGCGGTGTCACCGCCGGCAGTGGAAAAGGCCAGCGGGAAATTACTGGCGCCGAACACCGCCACCGGCCCGACGCCGATCCGGTATTGGCGCAGGTCGACCCGTGGCAGTGGCTGACGTTCGGGCAAGGCGCGATCGATGCGCGCACCATAGAAATCGCCCCGGCGCAGCACCTGAGCGAACAGGCGCATTTGATTGCTGGTACGGTTGCGTTCACCTTGAATGCGTCCGGTCGGCAGGGCGGTTTCGCGGGTTATCAGAGCGACGAATTCATCATCCAGCGCATCCAGTTGCGCGGCGATGGCCTCAAGAAATTCTGCACGGCGAGTTGCCGGCAAGTTGCGAAAGGCCGGGTAAGCGGCAGCAGCGGCTTGGGCGGCGGCGTCCACTTCCTCAGCGGTGGCTTGCATGAAAGAGAAGGGCAGCGCTTCGCCGGTGCTGGCGTCATGGCTGTGCAGAGTGATATTGCCAGCGGCGCCGCGGGCACCGCCGATGTAGTTGTGGCCGATGATCTCGGGCATGGAAAACTCCTGTCGAAAAAAGTGAGGCAGAACCTTTGCAGGTCAATCAAGGTGCTGAGTCGTGCGCTGTTTTGTGGCGAGCGAGCTTGCTCGCGTTGGGCTGCGTAGCGGCCCCAAAATAGCGGCAACAATTGCCTATTTTGCGAGTGCTGCGCACTCGAGCGGGAGCAAGCTCCCTCGCCACAGAGTGAGGTGTGACAGGTACAAGGCTCAGGCCAGTGAATCACCCCGGCGTGTGGCCGGCGCGGCGCTATCCAGCGCAGCAATACGCGCAGCGGACTCGGCATCCACCTGGTGCAACGACTTGCCACGGGTTTCCCGGGTCAGGCCGACGGCAACGATGGAAATCAGCGCGGCGCCCACCAGGTACCAGGCGATGGGTGTCGAGCTGTGATATTTGTTGAGCAGCGTGATGGCGATCAGCGGGGCCAGGGAGCCGGCGAAGATCGGCGCCACCTGATAGCACAGTGAGAGTGCGGTGTAGCGCACGTGGGTCGGGAACATTTCGGCCATCAGTGCCGAGTAGGGCGCATAGGTCATCGACTCGATGGCCAGGCCCAGAATGATCGCCGCCATGATCAGCCAGTTATTGCCGGTGTCCATCATCGGGAAACCGACAAAGCCCCAGAATGCGGTGAGCATCGCGCCGGTCAGGTAGATCGGTTTGCGCCCGACGATATCCGACAGATACCCCATCAACGGAATCAGGAAGAAGTGCACCAAGTGCGCGCCGAACATCAGCAGTAGAATTTCCGAGGTGTCCTTATGCACCACCAGTTTCAGGTAGGTGATCGAAAAAGTGACCACGGTGTAATAGAGGATGTTCTCGGCAAAGCGTGCACCGATGCCGACCAGCACGGCACGCCAGTGATGACGCAGCACTTCGACCACGCCCAGCTGTTGCTGCTTGGTCTGCGCCTGACGGGCCTGGGCTTCTTTGAAGATCGGCGCGTCATCGACGCTGGTGCGAATCCAGTAGCCGATCAGCACCACCACCGCCGAGAACCAGAACGCCACGCGCCAGCCCCAGGCGAGAAATTGTTCCTCCGACAGGTTCGACGACAACAGCAACAGTGCGACGGTGGCCACCAGGTTGCCGGCCGGCACCCCGGCTTGCGGCCAACTGGCCCAGAAGCCACGACGGTTGTCCGGGCAGTGTTCGGACACCAGCAGAATCGCGCCCCCCCATTCGCCACCGAAGGCAAAGCCCTGGATCAGGCGCAGCAGCACCAACAACACCGGCGCGGCATAGCCGATGCTGTCGAAGCCGGGCAGGCAACCCATCAGGAACGTGGTGATGCCGACCACCACCAGGCTCAATTGCAGCAGGCGCTTGCGGCCGAATTTGTCACCGTAGTGACCGAACACCAGACCGCCCAATGGGCGGGCGAGAAAGCCGACCGCGTACAGGGCGAAGGCGGCGATGATGCCGTCAATCGGACTGTCAGTCTGGCGGAAGAACAACTGGCCGAAGACCAGTGCGGAGGCTGTGCCGTAGAGAAAAAATTCGTACCACTCGGCGACAGTGCCGGCCATGGCGGCGGCCACTACGCGTTTGAGTCCCGAGGGGGTGGTTGCGCTGGACGTGCTGTGAGGATTGGACATGCTGGCGTTTCCTGTAGAGGCGCAAAAACAGGCAGCCGGGCCGGACCCGCAAGGATCCGCCCGGCAATCACTCAGAGACCGACGTCCGGCAACTCCGGACGATTGGCCATGGCCTTGGCCATGATCTGCTCGACGAACTCCCGATCCGCTTGCGGCAGTGCCAGGCGTGGCGGACGGGTCAACGCGCTGCCGCGACCGGCGATGGCTTCGCAGAGTTTGATGCACTGCACCAGGTCGGCACGGGCATCGAGGTGCAGGATCGGCATCAGCCATTCGTAGATCGGCATGGCTTCGGCAAAGCGACCGGCCTTGGCCAGGCGGAAGATGGTCTCGCCTTCTTTGGGGAACACGTTGGACATGCCCGAGACCCAGCCCTCGGCGCCCACAGCGATGCTTTCCAGCACCACGTCGTCGAGACCTGCGAACAGCACGAAACGGTCGCCGACTTCATTGCGCACGTCGATGAAACGGCGGGTATCGCCGGAGGAATCCTTGAAGCACACCACGTTGTCGCAGTCGGCCAGGGAAATCAGGATGTCCGGGGTGACGTCGTTTTTGTAGATCGGCGGGTTGTTGTAAACCATCAGCGGTACGTCGGCGTTCTTCGCCACGTAGCGGTAGTGCTCGGCGGTCTCGAACGGCTTGGAACCGTAGACCAGCGCCGGCATCAGCATCACGCCGTCGACGCCGACCCTGCGCACCGCGTTGGCCACCTTGGCCGCTTGCACGCTGGTGAATTCGGCCACACCGCAAATCACCGGCACGCGACCGCGAGAGGCATCGACCGCAACTTCGGTCACGGCGATTTTTTCTTCGGCGGTCAATGAGGTGTTTTCCCCCACCGAACCACACACCACCAGGCCCGATACGCCGTCACGGATCACGTTGGAAATCACCTGGTGAGTTTTTTCCAGGTTGATGGAGAAGTCATCGTTGAATTGAGTGGTCACCGCGGGGAAGACGCCACTCCAGTTAATGCGCTTGCTCATTGTTGCCTCCGGTTCGTTTTGGTATTTCGTATACGATATTTTAAATGCCGATACTCGGCCAGTGGTTTTTTCAATCAATCAGGGTTTTTTATAGCCGTTGGTCTGGGGGAGTTTCAGGCACCTGGCCAGGTGTCTGACAGGCGATAGCCCTGTGGCCAGGGATCGCTGGGGTCGAGCAGCAATTGGTGGGTGCCGGTGATCCAGGCCCGGCCGGAAATGCACGGGTAGATCGCCGGGCGGCCGGCCACTTCGGTCATCGAATCGATGCGGCAATGGAATTCGGAACCGAGGATCGAACGGCCGATAAAGCGCTCGCCGACCTGCATCAATCCCTTGGCCTGCAACACCGCCATACGCGCCGAACAACCAGTGCCGGTGGGCGAGCGGTCGATCTTGCCGGGTTGAATCACCACTGCGTTGGCGCCAGTGGCGATGCCATGTTCAACCACGATGGGCGCGGCAATCTGGCAGAAGGAAATATGCGACCACTCGGGGTTCAGCGGATGGACGAAGCCCAACTGTTCATTGGCCGCACGGGTGATTTTCAACCCGACCTCGACCAGCTCGGCCGCCTCGTCAGGGCGGATGGAAAAGCCCAGGCGTTTGGCGTCGGCGATGACAAAACTGTCGCCGCCGTACGCGGTGTCGACCTGCAACGAGCCGAGGCCTTCGACTTCGATCCAGGCGTCGAGGCGGTCAGCGAAGGAGGGCACGTTCTTGATTTCCACTCGTTCGACCTTGCCGTCACGGCAGTCGGCCACGGCCTCGATCAGCCCGCCGGGCGCTTCGAGCACCAGCCGGGTTTGCGGTTCGGTCATCGGCAGGATGCCGCTGTCGAGCAGCACCGTGGCGACGCACAGCGAGTTGGAGCCGGACATCGGTGGCGTGTCGGCCGGTTCCATGATGATCCAGGCCATTTGTGCCCGAGGATCCTTGGCCGGCACCAGCAGATTGACGTGGCGGAACACGCCGCCGCGGGGTTCGTTGAGGACGAAGTTGCGCAGGGTTTCATCCTTCGCGATCCAGCGCGATTGCTCCCACACCGTAGCACCGGGTGGTGGGGCGACACCGCCGACGATCACATCGCCGACTTCGCCTTCGGCGTGGCAGCTGACCACATGAATGACTTTCGATGAGCGCATTGCCTGCTCCATGTTTTGTCTGTTCGGGCCTCATCGCGGGCAAGCCCGCTCCCACAGGTATCTGTGTCGGCCACCAATTTTGTGTACACCACAAACCCTGTGGGAGCGGGCTTGCCCGCGATGAGGCCAGTCGTTATTTCACTGATTTGAGAAACGCCGCCGTTTCCGCATGCACCGGATTGCCAATCACCTGATCCGGCGAGCCAATCTCATGCACCAGGCCATTGCGAAAGAACGCCACGCGGTCGGATACATCCCGGGCAAAGCGGATTTCGTGGGTCACCAGCACCATGGTCATGCCGTCTTCGGCGAGCATGCGCATGGTGTCCAGCACCTCGCCCACCAGTTGCGGGTCGAGGGCCGAGGTGGCTTCGTCGAACAGCATGTAGTCCGGCGACATGGCCAGGGCGCGGGCGATGGCCATGCGTTGCTGCTGGCCTCCGGACAACTTGCCGGGGAAGGTCTTGAGCTTGTCGCCCAGGCCCACATGGGTCAGTTGCTGCACCGCCAGTGCCTCGGCTTCGGCCTTGCTTTTGCCCAGCACTTTGCGCGGCGCCAGCATCACGTTTTCCAGCACGGTCAGGTGTGGGAAGGCATTCCATTGCTGGAACACGATGCCGATTTTCTGCCGCAGGCGGTTGAGGTCGGTGGCGCTGTCATGCACCTCGACGCCGTCGACGCGAATGCTGCCTTTCTGGATCGGTTCCAGGCCGTTGATGCACATCAACAGGGTCGATTTGCCGGATCCCGAGCCGCCGATGATCGACACCACCTCGCCCTTGTTCACCGTCAGGCTGACACCCTTGACCACGGCCAGATCGCCGAAGGATTTATGTACGTTGTCGATCTCAATCATTTTCTTGCCACCTTCTTTCCAGACGAGCGCCCAGGCGTGCGACCACCAGGCTCATGACGTAATAGATAAGGCCCGCGATGCACAGCACCAGCAACGGTTCCTGGATGCGGGTGACGATGGTTTGCGAGGCGCGCAGCAGTTCGACGATGCCGATCCACATCACCAGCGCGGTGTCTTTCATCACACCGAGCACCAGGTTCAGCCAGCCGGGGAAGGCCACGCGGGTAGCCATCGGCAGGACGATCCAGCGCAGGTCCTGCAAAAAACTCAGGCCCAGCGAACGACTGGCCCGCCGCAGGGTGAACGGCACCGACAGCACGCCGCTGCGCACGATCTCGGTGAAGTACGCGGCGGTGTAGACCCCCAGCACAATGCAGCCGACGCTGAAGGCGCTGAGGTTCAAGCCGACGATGCTTTTGAGTGAGTTGAACAGCACGAACTGGATCAACAGCGGCACGCTGCGAAACACGTCCAGCACCCAGGCCAGGGGCAGGCTGGCCCGTGGCAACAGCGCCCGCAGCAGGCCAAACAACAGCCCGGCGAAGGAGCCGAGGATGATCGACCAGAACGTCAGTTGCAGGGTGACCCAGGCGCCATCGAGCAGGAACAGCAGGTCATTCCAGGAAAAACTGGTGGAAAACATGGTCAAGCCCTCAGTAACGGAACAACCGCCAGGCCATCAGCCGGGCTGACGCGACGATCGCCTTGGCAATCAGGTAATACAGCGCCGCGGCGATGGCGAAGTACTCGAAGGTGCGGAACGTTTTGACGTTGTAGTCCTGGGTCACCCCGGTCAGGTCATTGTTCAGCCCGACGATCACCCCCAGTGATGTCATCAACACCGCCCAGACCATCTGATTGGTCAGCGGGTAGAAGACGATCCGCAGCAACTGCGGGACGATGATCATGCGGTAGGCCTGGAAGGCACTCATGCCCAGCGAACGCGCGGCGCGCACTTGGGTGTCGGGGACGGCCTTGAGGCCGCCGCGAAAGTTCTCCGCCAGATACCCGGCATTGTTGAAGGTGATGCCGGCCAGCAGGGCGAACCACGAGCTGACATGCAGGCCCAACGAGCCGAGACCGAAGTAGAGGACGTAGATCTGGAACAGCGACGGGGTGTTGCGCGCGATTGATACCCAGCCGTTGCCGATACCGCGCAGCAGCGGGGTTTTGCTTTCGCGCATCACCGTCAGGGCCAGGGCGATCAGCACGCCGAAGATCATCGACAGCGCGGCGGTCTCGAAGGTGACCCAGGCGCCGGCGAGCATGTCCGGCAGGGCGCGCAGCGCTGAGCGCCATTGGAAGCTGTAGTCAAACATGCGCAGGGCTCTCCAGTAGGGCGGCAGGTTGTAGCCACGCCGGCAGGCGCCCGCTGGCGGTGGCATTGCAGGCGGAATCGACGCATTCGGCGAGGCTGGCAAAATGCACCTTGCGGCCCACCAGGCCGGGTGCGTAATGGGCGTATTTGCCGGAGTTGGTCATCAAGGTTTTTGCGGACAGCGGGATCACCGGCTCGCCGAGCATGCACCAGCAGGTATCGGTGACCAGGGTCGCGCCGAAGGCTTCGATCACGGCGATATGCCCGGCTTCGCGAGCCTGCTCCAGCACGGCGCGGCCGCAAGTAATGGCGAGGATCACGTCGGGGTGTTTGTGCCGACCGAGGCACAGTCGCGCCAGGTGAGCGAACTCGCTGAGAGAGAAATGCGGGTTACCCAACGAGACCACATCCACCCGGCTGTCGCGGGCACTGTTGAGTTCGCGCCAGCTGACTAACAGATCGTTCAGGCGGACTTTTTCCACGGGGATGGAGACATCCATTTCCAGCACTTGTGACGGGTCGATGGCCTCCGGGGTGATCCCGGCGATATGGAACAAGGGGGCGGCGGACGTGGTGGCAAACGCTGCGCCGAACGCTTTGAGGTCGTCCAGGCTCGGCTGATGTTTTTCCAACCCGCGCACCAGTGGAATTCGGCTGCCCGCCAATGCGCCAATGTGGTAACCGAGCAGCGGGTAGAAGGCATCGTCCAGTTCACCCAGGGCGGGCACTTCGACCTGCAATCGGGCCTTGCGTTGTGCGTCCAGGTGGCAGCCGATCAACGGGGCGCGGCCGGTCAGGGCGATGCAGATGTCCAGGTAGTCCGGGTACTTCAGGGTGCGTGCCCCCAGCACGCTGTTGGCGTAGACCACCGCGTTGGATTCGGCCCAGACGATCTGCTCGCCCGCCTTCGGCGCGCTGTCGAGCAGGTAGGGCGCACAGGTGAAACTGAGTTGCGCACCCATCGCCATATAGGCATCGCCCAAGGCGCTGGCCGGTTCGCCAAGCGCCGGGTCGATGCCCAATTCGCGCCAGCGACGCTGGTCCACGGAAATCGAATTGAGGGTGGTGGGCACCCGCACTTTTGCGCCCCATTGCACCAGTTGTTCGGCAAAGCGCAGGCTTGCTGGCCCGGTGTAGATGCAGCCGTCGATGTGCGCCTGGGTGACATCCACCAGGCGGCGGGCGCCTTGCAATTCGGCCATGCGCAGAACGATCTGCATGGCCACTTGCGCGGCCTTGCCCTGCAGGCCGTCGAGCAACGCCCGGTCGTGCTCGGTGAGTTCGAGCGGGGCGCTTGGGTCTTGCGTTTGCAATGGGCTGTCGAGTGCCTGCCAGGCATCGCCCGGCAGGTGTTCGAACACGGTTACCGAGGCGCCGTCGACCCGAGCGAAGGCCTTGCCGCGCAACGCGGCGAAGGCCTCCCGGCCGATGCACAGCACCGGCAGGGAACGCTCGAAAATCGTCTGCGCGACGAGCACGCCCAAGGTCAGGATCTCATCGGGTTCGGCCAGCACCAATGCGGCCGGTGCGTGGCCGTTGCTGATCAGTTCCATCAACACGCTGCTGCCGGTGCACGAGCCGCGACCGCTGGGAATGGCCAGCACGCGGCCGGCCAGGTATTCGCCGCTGAGGGGGTGGTGACGGTCAATGATCTCGCCGCTGAACGGATCGACCCCGCCCCAAAAACTCAACCCGATATCGGCGAACAGCAGGGCGCCCTCGGCGGCGCCCGCGACCAGACTGCGACCAGTCAGAGAAGTGGGCCTAGGCATGCCGGACACCTCAGTAGTAGACCTGGGGCACGGTCAGGTTGGTCGGCGAAATTTCAGTGCCGACCCATTTGACGAACAGCTCCTTGTAACGACCGGTGCGCACCTGTTGGTTGACGAACAGGTTGAGGTAATTGAGCAGGCCATACTCGTTGCGCTTGGCTCCGAGGGAAACGTAGTCGATCACGTACGGTGCGTTACCAGCGACTTTCAGGTTTTTGTATTTGCCCGACTTGAGGGTGGCGGCGGCCACGGTGTTGGTGACTACGGTGGCGGCGATATGGCCCTGGGCGACGGCCAACAGGGTGTCGTTCTGCGACTGATAAGCGCGGAAGGTGCCAGTGCCCCAGCTCTTCACGTCTTTCTCCAGAGCGATGGCTTCATAGGTGCCGCTGGTGTTGCCCACGGGTTTGCCCTTGAGGTCATCGAAGCTGTTGATGCCGGTGTCGTCGCGGGTCAGCACCACCATCTGAAAGGCGAAGTAGGGCACGGTGAGGCCGACGGTCTTGGCCCGTTCGAGGGTGTCGGAAGTGGAAGCGACGATCACGTCAGCCCGCCCGGAGACCAACGCCGGAATGCGGTCCGGGAACGGCGTCTCGACCACTTCGGCCTCGACCCCGAGGATTTTCGCCAGGTCATGGCAGTAGTCCACGTCGAAACCGGTCGGGTTGTTACCGGCATCGCGAAAACCCATGGGCGGGAAGTCCAGGGTCACGGCGCAGCGCAGCTTGCCCGAACCGATGATGTCGTCGAGCTTGTCGGCCTGGGCGGTGGCGATAAAGGAGGTACTGAGAACAGCGCTGAGGGCTACGGCAAATGCGGGGTTTTTCATAGAGGCCTCGTTGATGTGAAGTGCTGTTGGATATCGTATTGGGGATTTCGTATACGATATTAAATATAGCAATCAACGTGCCCGTTTCCAGGCCGGGGCGTGAATTTATTGTCAGGGCTTGGTGTAGAGGTGTTGCAGTGCGTCAGAGTGACGCCGTGAGGGGCGAGGTTCGCACTGGCGGGTGTTACAGATGGGAGCAATGGTTGTGCGGGGCGCGCCTTTAAGGAACACCGGCGCCCTGTTGATGGTGATCGTTCCCACGCTCTGCGTGGGAATGCAGCCCGGGACGCTCCGCGTCCCATCCAGAGCCGAACGCGGAGCGTCCGTTGAGGCATTCCCACGCAGAGCGTGGGAACGATCAGTGCGTCTGTTAGCCCTGCGGATCGAGGTTATCCAGCACTCGATTCACCGCCAGCTCCCCGAGCATGACCACCGATTGAATCCCCAACATCACGTTGCGATGGGGCATCTCCATCAACCCGGCGAACTCACTGAGCATCATGCTGGCTGACGCCAGGGATTCGCAGGCGTTGACCAGCAGGGTTTCGTTATCGACCTTCTCACCCACATGGTAAATGGTGCTGGGTTTGCGCTGGGTGTCTTTGGGGATGGGTGGTTTGAGGTAGTGGTCCAGGGCGCGGTCGGCGGCTTCGTGGAGTTTTTTGGAATCGAGGGATTCGTAGGGGGAAACGTCGTCGGTTTCCGGAGGATTTGGCGTTGCTTTGAACATAGATGGAACTCCATATGTGATTAAAGGAGCCATCACCCTCGCTACCAAACGAAGAGGTGGTGGCCATACGAAGGTTGGTAGACCGGCCCACATGGAAAAACCGGCGTGCCCGAGGGCACCCTACGCATGGCCACCATAAAAACAAATGCTGAAAGCATCTGCATAAGGTGAAGCTATGCGACATGTGGACGGCGGGCTACCAAACCCGATCGCTGTTTTTTTCAGCGACAGGGAAACGATATAGCCCGGGCCACAGGCGCACTAGCCGGCGGATTCTGGCGTAGTCGTAGGCAGAGGCGCAAGAATGTGTAGCCTGAGTGAGTGTCTGGAAGTGTCATTTAAACAGTGCTTGTTTAGCGGTCTGACACCGAGCCTTGTGGTGGCTGTACCGGCCTCATCGCGGGCAAGCCCGCTCCCACAGTGATTGGTGTCGTTCACAAATTCTTTGGCCAACGCAGATACCTGTGGGAGCGGGCTTGCCCGCGATGAGGCCCGAAAAAACACCCACATTCCCTAACGCTGAGTATCGCGATACTGACTCGGTGACAAACCGGTCAACGCACGAAACTGTCGGCTGAACGCACTGTGGTCGGTATAACCACAACGCAAGGCGATCTCGGTGATCGGCAGGTCGCTGTGCAGCAACAGCCGAGAACCTTCATCCAGGCGCGCCTTGTTGATCATCTGCCGTGGCGTGAGCTGGAACACCCGTTTGCAGTGACGCTCCAGTTGCGCCACGGAGTAACCGGCGATGGCGGTCAGTTCGGCAAGGCTGATGGGGCGGGCGAAGTGGCTGCGGATGTGCGCGTCCACGGCGGCGAGTTTCTGGTACGCGGGGTGATTGGACTGTGGCGATTGCAGGTCGCGGGAGATTCCGGCCAGGCCCACGATGTGGCCCTGTTCATCCTTCAAGGCGAGTTTGTGGGTCAGGCACCAGATCGGCTGGTTGCCGTAATACAGGTGCAGTTCCAGTTGGTCGGCCAGTTCGCGGCCGCTGGACAGCACCCGCCGATCCTGTTCGGTGTACAGCGGGCCGAAGCGTTCCGGGAAGACCATTTCGGCGGTGCGCCCCAGCAACTCTTCGCGATGTTTGAAACCGCAACGCCGGGCCAGGGTCTGGTTGACGAAGGCGTAGCGGGCTTCGCGGTCCTTGATGAAAAACACCACGTCCGCCAGGGTGTCGAGCAGCGGCGCTATCGGCTGCAGGCTGTTCAGCAGCGTGGGCAGGTCGCAGGGTGTGAAGGTGCTGAGCGAGGGATACATGGCGCTGGGGTCTGGTGGCGACCCCGGGATCATAGAGGCTCGGCTGTGTTGCTGAAACCCCCGAGGGGGTTTCAGGCCGGCGGGGTGTCGTCCAGGCACATCAAGGTCTCGATCCGCGCGGGGCTGAAGGGCGGGCGGGGCGCTGAAGGTTGCCAGCCAAACAGGTGCTGCACCGCGCCGCCACACACCCGACCCTGACAGGCGCCCATGCCGCAGCGACTGGCCAGCTTGGCTTCGCGCCAGTCCGTGTGCCCGGTCAATGCGGCGTAGGGCACGTCTTCGCAGCGGCAGACCAGGGTGTCGGGACGGGCCAGGGATTTGAGTTGCGGGTCGAGGACGAAGGCCTGATTCAGTGCCTTGGCGAAACCCTGCCAGCGCGCACGGCGTGGCCATAACTGACGCGCCGCTTCAAGGTCACCGACCGCCGCGTGCCCAGCAATGGCACCTTCGACCAAGGCCAGTTCACTGCCGCCAAACCCGGTGCATTCACCCGCCGCATAATGATCGACGCGACTGGCCTGCCAGGCATCCACGGCCAACGCCTGACCCTCGATGGCGTAACCCAGTGCCTGGCCCAATTGAATGTTCGGGATCAAGCCGAAACCACAGGCCAACCGATCACAGGCCAGTTCGATGATTTTGCCCTGCTGTTGCAGGCGCACACCTTCCAGCCGGTCAGTGCCAAGGGCGGCCAGTACATGCGTCGCGGTGCGGTAATGGCGGTCGAGCAGGCCGAACGATTGCAACCATTTGCCAGGCCAGCGGGGCAGTTGCGCGGCGAAACCGGCGACGGCGGTGCGTGAGGCTTGCTCGGCGATGCGCGGGATCTGCGCGCCGTGCTTTTTTGCGGTGGCGGCACTCGCCAGCAACAGCGGGCCGCTGCCGGCGATCACCACGCGCTCCCCCTGCACCGGCAGGCCCGCCTTGATCAGCGCCTGCAAGCCACCGGCGCCGGTCACGCCGGGCAACGTCCAGCCGGGGAAGGGCAGCAGCAACTCGCGGGCGCCGGTGCACAGAATCAGTTTGTCGTAGCTAATCAACCAGCCGTTGTCCTCATCTTCGACGAGTAGCTGTTTCGGACCGGGACTGGCGATCACCCGAGTACCGGCGTGATGGCGAATGTTGCTGCACGCCTGCAAACGTTCACGCAGGCGACGGGCCTGATCGGGTACGTTGGCTTGAGGGCCGTCACGCCAGATTTGCCCGCCTGGTAGCGGATTGTCGTCGAGCATGACGATGCGTGCGCCACTGGGGGCAGCGGCAAGAGCAGCGGACATGCCAGCGGGGCCGGCACCGATGATCAGCAGATCGGCGTATTCGTTCATGGGCATGTCTGCACCTGCATGCCGTCGCGGCACAGAGTCTGGCAGGCCAGGCGTCGCCGGCCGTCGATGGTCACCCGGCATTCCTGGCAAATGCCCATGCCGCACAGCGGTGCGCGGCGCTGGCCACTGACCGAAGTGCGTGTGCATCCGTTACCGCCCAGCGCCAAGGCTGCGGCGACGCTGGTGCCCTCGGCCACCTTCAAGGCGCGGCCGTCCAGCAGTAATTCAGGCATGGGCGGGTTCTCCGAGGAAACGCTGGGGCAGATAGGGTTGCGCGGCCAGTGGCGGGGTTTCGTTGAACAGCTGCGCCACCAGCAAGTCGGCCGTGCCGGGAGCGGTGGTGACGCCCAACCCTTCATGACCGACGGCGAGCCACAAGCCCTGTTGCTGTGGGTGCTGACCCACCAGCGGCAGGCCGTCGGGGCTGGCGGCGCGAAAGCCGGTCCAGGCGCGGATGCCGTTGAGCCGGGCCAGCCCTGGCATGTACTCGGCGGCGCGCTTGAGCATTTTCGCCAGCATCCAGCCTTCGACCTGCGGATCGGTGGTGCCGAATTGCCGCGAGGCACCGATGAACAATTGCCCGGTGGGGCGCGGCTGAATATTGCAGGCGGTGGATGGCCCGGTGGCGTTGTGGGCGCTGGTGACGTAACCCAGTTCCACCAGAGTGTGGGTGATCGTGCGCGGGTAGCGGTCGGTAATCAGCAGGTGACCTTTTTTCGGCTCGATGGGCAACTCCGGGCACAGTTCATTGGCTTGAATGCCGTTGGCCAACACCACCGCTTCGGCCCGCAACCACTGACCGTCATCAAGGCATACACGGTGACCATCGACCGCGCTGACCCGCGCCCGGTGCTGACGGATGTTCGGCGTGTCGAGCATCCAGCGAGCCGTCGCCGGCGCATACAGAATGCCGTCACCATTGATCAGCAAGCCGCCTTCCAGGCCCTCGCGCAGTTCCGGTTCACGCTGGCGCAAGGCACTGGCGCTGACCAGTTCGCACGCCACGCCCTGGGCTTTCAGGTTCAGGTATTTGCTGTGGGCGACCGCCATTTCCTCGGCGTTGGCCGCCAGCCACAGTGTGCCGTTGTTGCGGTAAGCGCAGCCGTCAGGCAGGTCCGGTGCCAGCTCGCGCCAGCGTTGCAGGGAATATTGACTCAGGGCCAGCTCGGCCGGGTTGTCGTCGAGCACCAACAGGTGGCCCATGCCCGCTGCCGTCGCACCGTGCAGGCCGGCGTCCAGCACCAGCACCTGCAAGCCACGCCGGGCCAGCGCCTGGGCGCAGGCGGCGCCGATGATGCCGGCGCCGATCACGATCACATCGGCCACCAGGCCCTCGCTCATGGGCGAATGCCCCAGGCGAACGGGTCATCCTGTTCGATGATCAAACTGGCTTCGGCGCTGATAAAGGCACGGCCACGAATGGTCGGCACGATGCGCTCGCCTTGCCATTCGTAAGAGCCTTCGAACTCGCTGCCGATGACACTGGCCTGACGCCAGATCTGCCCCGGTTGCAACTTGTCGTCGGCCGCCAGGCACGCCAGTTTGGCACTGGTGCCGGTGCCACACGGTGAGCGGTCATAGGCCTTGCCGGGGCAGAGTACGAAGTTGCGGCTGTCGGCGTGATCGTCATCGGCGAACAGCTCGACATGGTCGATCAGCCCGCCGTCTTCGCCACGAATGCCTTGGGCCTCCAGCGCCTGCTGCACGGCGTAGGTGTAAGCGGTCAGCGCGTCGAGGTTGTCGCCGACGACCCGCAGGCCATGCTCGGCGATCAGGAAAAACCAGTTGCCGCCCCAGGCGATATCGCCGACGACTTGGCCGATGCCCGGCACCTGCAACACCAGCGCCTTGCGGTAACGGTAGGCCGGCACATTGCGCACGCTCACCGAATGGTCTTCGTGCAGGGTCGCCTGCACCGTCCCCACCGGCGTCTCGATGCGGTGCACGCCGGGGCCGATCTTGCCCAGGTGCGCCAACGACGCCACCAGGCCGATGGTGCCGTGGCCACACATGCCCAGGTAACCGGTGTTGTTGAAGAAAATCACCCCGGCACAGGCGCTCGGGTCCACCGGTGTGCAGAGCAGGGCACCCACCAATACGTCGCTGCCTCGTGGTTCCAGCACACAGGCGGCGCGCCATTGATCGTGATGGTCGGCCAGATGCTTGCGCCGTTCGGCCATGCTGCCGGTGCCCAGATCAGGAAAGCCGGCGGTCACCAGACGGGTCGGTTCGCCACCGGTGTGGGAGTCGATCACGGTGATGCGTTTCATGGGAGGGCCACGTCCGTTCAGATGAGTGAACGCAAGAGTGGCCTGTGCGGCGGGGTGCCGGCTTGATGGATTTATCCTGTGCCGATGACGAAATCGGCACAGCATCCTGAACCGTCAGTGGGCGTGAGGCAGGTGCTCGAACAGGGTTTTGCAGACCCCGGCAATGTGTTCGTCCAACAGCTTCACCGCCAGCTCCACATCGCCGGCACGACAGGCTGCGAGGATTTCGCGATGCTCGTGATCGGCCCGTTCCTTGCCGGCCGACAGGCTCATTTGCATGCGCAGGTAGCGCTCCAGCTTGTCGTTGACCGAACGAATCAGGCTGACCAGAAACGGCCGTTGTGCCGGTTCGTAAAGGCAGGCGTGCAGCTCCCAATTGAGCTCGGCCCAGCGGCCCACGTCGTCCTCACCGATGAATTCCTGACAGATGCGCTCGGCACGGGCGAAGGTTTCTTCAGTCATGTTGGGTATGGCCAGGCGCAGTATTTTGTCTTCCAGCAACATGCGCACCTCGAACATCTGCGCCAGCTCGGCATCGGAAACCCGCGTGACCATCGCCCCGCGATTGCGCTGGAACATCACCAGCCCTTCGGCTTCCAGCCGCTTGAGCGCCTCGCGCACCGGAATCTTGCTGACGTTGAACTGGCGGGCAATGTCGTCCTGGCGAATCGGTTCATCTTCGGCAAAATGCCCGGCGACGATGGCGTCGCGCAGATGACGGGTGATGATTTCCGAGGTCGAAGGCGTATTGCCAAGGTCGGGAGCGTTGAGTTTGGGTAGGTTCACGGCGGCGGTCGTTTGGAAGTGAGATAGCGATAGGGTATACGAAATCCTTTCGCTGATCTTCCCCGTGGGTGCGGCGGTGCGGCTATCCGACTTGCTCGCGAAGACGGTGGCACAGTCCAACATTGATGTCGTCTGACACACCGCTTTCGCGGGCAAGCCCGCTCCCACAGGGATTGCGCTGAATCGGGCTCTTTATTCGTCGGCGTTTTTCTTGCGTCGATGGCCTGTGATCATCGACAGCGGCAGGTTTTCACGCAAACGGATGCTTTCCACCAGTGCGGCGACGATATGCACGCCAACCAGCGTGAGCAGCGCATTGGCCATGAACTCGTGGACATCACGCAGCCAGTCTTCGCCGAAGAAGTAGTCCACTTCCTCCATCAGGAAACCGCTGATGCCCAGGCCGGTCATCAACAGCAGCATGAGAACCATAACCAGTGCACCGATGGGTGAGTGCCCCATGCGGTGATAGCCCTGGCCGGAAAACAGCGCCCGGCCATGTTGGGCGACACGCGACGGGGTCGGCCAGAAGTCTGACCAACGTGCCGCCGGCGGGCCGATGAACCCCCACACCACGCGCACCAGCACAACCGCCACGGCGTAATAGCCGAGCCAGCGATGCCAGGCGTCTCCCTCCTCATTGAGGAAGTAGTCGCTGATAAAGACAACCACCAGGGACCAGTGGCAAACGCGTACGAGAGGGTCCCAGAGGCGCAGGGTTTCAGCTTTCATCTTTGTCTTATTCGATCTCTTCTTTCACGACCTTGCCGGACACCGGATCAAAGTAGATCTCGACTTTACGCTTGTCTTTGTCCCAGCCGTAGATTTCGTAGCAATTGCCGGCAGTGACCTTGAACTTCTTGATGTTATAGCCCTTGGCCTTGAGCTCTTCCTGAAACTTGGCCTGGTCTTGCCATTGGGCTTTGTCGGCCTTGGTGCATTCAGTACCGGCGAAAGCTAGGGGAGAAGCGGCCATAAGGGTGAGCAACAGAAGTTTGCGCATGGGTTTTCCTCGAAATATTGTTGTTGTCTGACAACGCGAGAGATTCTCAATCACTCATCGCGCGCTGAAGATTAAATGAGCTTTGAATCATTGTCACGATGTTGCGCACTGCAAACAAACGCCCCTGGATGCAGGGCGTTTGATTTCAGGTTTTCACTCAGAACCGGTAGTTGGTACTCAACTCCAGAGTGCGTGGCGCTCCGGGGGTGATCAGGTCCACCGAGCCATGGGCCGAGGCGTAATAGTCCTTGTCGAAGACGTTGCGCAAACGCAGCGCCATGTCCCACTTCGGCAGGTTATAGAGCAACGCCGCGTCCACGGTGGTGTAGGCGGGCATGACCACCTGGTTGTCCAGGGCGGTGTAGCGGTCATCGACATAGTTCGCCCCCATACCCACGCGCCAGGTGTTGGTGAGCGAGCGCACCAGCCAGAGGTTGGCACTGTGACGCGGGGTCAGGGTCGGTGTCTGGCCTTCGTTGGCGACGCCGTTGGTCCGGTTGTTGGATTTGGTGATCTCGGCATCCAGGTAGGCGTAACCGGCATAGACCTGCCACTTGTCGCTCAATTGCCCGCTGGCGGTCAGTTCCAGGCCGTCGGTGCGCTGCTCGCCCGACAGAACCAATTTGGTCGGGTTCGCCGGATCGGTGGTTTTCATGTTGGTGCGTTCCAGTCGGAACAGCGCTGCCGTCAACGCTAGGCGATTGTCGAGCAGGTCCCACTTGCCGCCGATCTCGAAGTTGGTGGTTTGCTCCGGCTCAAGGTCCTGGTTGCTAGTGCTCAGGGCGAAGACTTCGGAGGAGGGTTGATATGAGCGACTCACCGAAATGTAGTAGGACTGAACCTGATCAGGCTGGTAGACCAGGCCTGCGCGCGGGCTCCAGGTGTTGTCAGTTCGGGACATGGAGGCGCGCGTCAGGTCATCCGAATATTCCTGGTCGAACACGTCATAGCGCACACCCAGCAACGCTTTCCAGTGCGGGGTCAGTTCAATCAGATCCTGGACGTAGAAACCGGCCGTGTCCTGGGTAGTGGTGCCTTTGGCGGTTTGCCGGTTGGCCTGGAACGGCACGTCGACCAGAGCATCGCGGTACACCGGGACTCGCGCAACGTTGGATTGGCTGAAGACGGATTGATCCTTGATCTGACGCCCCAGCTCCACGCCATAGAGCAGGTTGTGGTTCATCCCGGCGAGCGTAGCCAGTTGCTTCAGTTCGGTCTGGTTGAACCAGCCGTCTTCCTTGCGCTGCACATTGCCGCGATTGAGTTTTATCAGCAACTCGCCATTGGGGGCGGTGACGAAACGGGTCGGGCTGGAGTCGGCGAGGGTGTTGTTGCGATCCAGATCGTAGTGGTAGTAGCGGCTGGTGTTGCTCAGGGTGAAGTCGTCGTTGAGGCGGTAGTCGACACCGGCGGTGAACGAGAACACTTCGCTGCGGGTGTAATCGTCATCCGGGTCGGATGAACCGAAGCGCTTGTCCCGATCGACATCGACCGGGCGATCGCCCCGAGCGGGAATGCCGAAGTCGATCAAGCGCTTGTCGTACAGGTACGTAGCACCCAGGTTCAGCTCAAGATCGTCGGAGAGTTTGAAGTAGGCCGAAGGCGCAATCGCTTTGCGATCGATATAGCCGTCATCGCGGAAGGTGTCGCTGTTCTCCAGCGCACCGGTCACCCGGAAGGCCTTGTCGTTTTGCTGCTGATCGGCCCAGCCGGCGTCGAACTGCGTGCGCTTTTTGCCCTCGCTGTCGAAGCTGACACCCGCTTCCTGCTTGGGGGTGAAGTTGGGTTTCTTGCTGATGCTGTTGATCAGGCCACCGGATGAACCGCGGCCATAAAGCACCGCTGCCGGACCCTTGATCACTTCCACGCGCTCGACGTTGGACAGATCGCGGAAGTACAACGCGTCGTCACGCACACCGTCGATGTACATGTCGCCGATGGCACTGAAGCCGCGAATGGTGACCTGGTCGCGCTGGCCATCGCCATTGGAAAGTCCGATGCCGGGGACGTTCTTCAACACGTCTTCCATCGACCGCGCGCCCTGATCCTTGATCACGCTCTGGGGGATCACGTTCACCGTTTGCGGGATATCCCGTAGCGGGGCGTCGATCTTCAGCGCGCTGCGGCTGTCGGTCGGCTTGTAGCTCTGCTCGCTGTAATCACTGGTCACAGCGGTTGCAGGCAGGGCCAATGCCGATTGGGTTTCTGCTTGCAAATCAGGTACTGCAAAAAGCCCCAGCAGTGAGAGAGAGGCCGGGTAAATGCGCGGTAAAGCCACCATGAGCTCCTTTTTTAATTATTGCGCTAATGATAACGATTACCTTTTGTAAGTAAATAAATATCATTCACATACAACGCCGAAACATTTGCCGTTGACCCGTACATGCGGGAAAACGTATATTCGAAAAAACGCATATATCGGTATTCACCTTTGTTGCGTGAACACCAAACGCTGAGAAACCCAATGGCTGACCAACTGACGCCGACCACTGTTTTCAAATGCCTGGCTGACGACAACCGGGTCCGCATAATGCTGCTCATCGCCCGTGAAGGTGAGCTGTGCGTCTGTGAGCTGACCTGTGCGTTGAATGAGAGCCAGCCCAAAGTCTCCAGGCACCTGGCGCAATTGCGCACATGCGGATTGCTCTCGGACCGTCGGCAGGGCCAATGGGTTTACTACCGACTGCACCCGAATCTTCCGGGCTGGGTGCATCAGGTGTTGACCGTGGTGCTCGACTCCAACGGGCACTGGTTAAGCCCGGATGCCAAACGCCTTGAGGAAATGGGTGACCGTCCCGAACGGGCAGCTGCCTGCTGTCCGGTTCGATGACTCCAGAGCACTATTGCGCAGGACAATGACCATGCACGATGACCACATGCCCCAACTCGATACCGAACTGGTTGATCTCCCGTCGACCGACAAGCTAGGCATCGAAAAGACCTCCATCCACAAGCCGCGCATTTTGCTGCTGTACGGATCGACCCGTGAGCGCTCCTTCAGTCGCTTGCTGGTCGAGGAGGCCGCCCGGCTGCTACAGCACTTCGGCGCCGAGACGCGGGTTTTCAATCCGTCTGGTTTGCCGCTGCCTGATGATGCTGGCGACGATCACCCACGGGTGCAGGAACTGCGCGAATTGATGTTGTGGTCGGAGGGGCAGGTCTGGTGTTCACCAGAGCGTCACGGTTCGATGAGCGCGGTCTTCAAGGCGCAGATCGACTGGGTGCCACTCGCGATGGGCGCCGTACGCCCGACCCAGGGCAAGACCCTCGCCGTCATGCAAGTGTGCGGTGGCTCGCAGTCGTTCAACGTAGTCAATCAGCTGCGGGTGCTGGGGCGCTGGATGCGCATGTTCACCATTCCCAACCAATCCTCCGTGCCGAAGGCTTTTATGGAATTCGACGATAACGGCCGGATGAAACCTTCGCCGTTCTACGACCGTGTCGTGGATGTGATGGAAGAATTGGTGAAATTCACCCTGCTGCTGCGCGACCGTCAGGACTATCTGGTCGATCGTTATTCCGAGCGCAAGGAATCGGCGCAAGAACTCATGAAACGTGTCAATCAGCGCTCTATTTGAAGGGGGAAACATGACTATCAAAGTGGGCATCAATGGTTTTGGTCGCATCGGTCGCCTCGCTCTGCGCGCAGCCTGGCGCTGGCCAGAGTTTGAGTTCGTGCAGATCAACGATCCGGCGGGCGACGCGGCAACCCATGCGCATCTGCTGAACTTCGACTCGGTGCATGGCCGTTGGAATGACCAGGCCGACTCCGAGGGCGACAGCATCGTCATCGACGGCAAACGCATCAAGGTCACCGCCAACAAGGCGATTGCCGACACCGATTGGTCGGGCTGCGATCTGGTGATTGAAGCCAGCGGCAAAATGAAGACCGTCGCGGTGCTTCAGGCTTACCTCGACCAAGGCGTGAAACGCGTGGTGGTCAGCGCTCCGGTGAAGGAGCAGGGCGCGCTGAACATCGTCATGGGCGTCAACCATCAGCTGTTTAACCCGGCGGAACATCGCATCGTTACTGCCGCGTCATGCACCACCAACTGTCTGGCGCCGGTGGTGAAGGTGATCCACGAGAAACTGGGCATCCGCCACGGCTCGATCACCACCATCCACGACCTGACCAACACCCAAAGCATCCTCGATCAGCCGCACAAGGATCTGCGCCGGGCACGGGCTTCGGGCATGAGCCTGATCCCGACCAGCACCGGCTCCGCCACCGCCATCGCCGAAATCTTCCCGGAACTGCGCGGGCGTCTGAATGGCCACGCCGTGCGCGTGCCGTTGGCCAACGCTTCGCTGACCGATTGTGTCTTTGAAGTCGAGCGCGTCACCACGGTTGAAGAAGTGAATCAGTTTCTCAAGCACGCGTCCGAGAACGAACTGAAGGACATCCTCGGTTTCGAGGAGCGTCCACTGGTGTCCATCGACTACCGCACCGACCCGCGCTCATCGATCATCGATGCGCTGTCGACCATGGTCATCAACGGTACTCAAGTCAAAATCTATGCCTGGTACGACAACGAATGGGCTTACGCGAATCGCACCGTCGAATTGGCCAGGATGGTCGGTCTGGCCGTTTAAGGAGCGGTGATGAAAACGTTGTCAGCCCTCGCTCCGCCAGTGCGGCAGTACCTGCTCGTGACGGGCAATTACTGGGCCTTCACCCTCACCGACGGTGCTTTGCGCATGTTGGTGGTGCTGCACTTTCACGCGTTGGGCTACAGCCCGCTGCAAATCGCGGCGTTGTTTCTGTTCTACGAACTTTTTGGTGTGATCACCAACTTGGTGGGCGGCTATCTCGGCGCCCGACTGGGCCTGAACCGGACCATGAACATCGGGCTGGGGATGCAGGTTGTGGCGCTGTTGATGCTGACGGTGCCAGTGGCCTGGCTGACGATCCCTTGGGTGATGGGCGCGCAAGCGTTGTCGGGGATCGCCAAAGACCTGAACAAGATGAGCGCCAAAAGCTCGATCAAGCTGTTAGTGCCCGATGGGCAGCAGGGCAAGCTTTACCAATGGGTAGCCATCCTCACCGGCTCGAAGAATGCACTCAAGGGTGTCGGTTTCTTTCTCGGTGGGGCATTGCTCGCGCTGATAGGTTTCAAGGGAGCACTGCTGGCCATGGCAGGCGTCCTGGCGCTGATTTGGGTCAGCAGCTTGATCCTGTTGAAGAAGGATTTGGGCAAGGCCAAAGCCAAGCCCAGGTTTCGCGACATCCTGTCCAAGAGCCGGGCCATCAACATTCTGTCGGCGGCCCGGATGTTTCTGTTCGGTGCTCGCGATGTCTGGTTTGTCGTGGCTTTGCCGGTGTACTTGAGCAGCGTCTTTGGCTGGGATTTCTGGAAGGTCGGTGGATTCCTCGCGGCCTGGGTGATCGGCTACGGCATTGTGCAATCGTTCGCCCCGCGAATCACCGGCAAGCAACGGGGGCATGTTCCTGATGGTCGAGCGGCGTTTCTGTGGGCGCTTGCCCTGGCAGGCCTGCCCGCGGCAATCGCTCTGGGCCTAAACAGCGGGTTGTCGCAACAAGGGGTGCTGTTAGGCGGCTTGATGGTCTTTGGTGCGCTGTTCGCGGTGAACTCCTCGCTGCACAGCTACCTGATCGTGTCCTATGCCAAGGAAGATGGCGTGTCGCTGGACGTGGGTTTTTACTACATGTCCAACGCCATGGGACGGCTGATCGGCACCGTGCTCTCGGGCTGGGTTTATCAGGCTTTGGGGCTGGGGGCGTGTTTATGGATATCCAGCGCATTTGTTATTTTCGCGGCATTGATTTCTGTGGCGTTACCGAGGCATGCCGAAGTGAGTTAAATTGGCTGGCGGCGGCTGTTTCACTGGCTTTACTCGAAGTATGTAACTTTCATTTTTATTTTTCTTACTTGTGGTTTGCCATTTTTCAGGCGTCAAATATTTGCAGTTTGTTATATGGATCGAAAAGCAATTAGCCTTAGCACAATTCATTCATACGCATTTATTAAAACCTCAGCCATAAATAACCAACCAGACCAGAGTGCGAGGAAAACTACAAGCGCCTGACAACTAAAGATTCACCACAACAAAAAATCAAAACCTCCTTATAAGTCGGTGATAATCATGATTAAAGTCATGGCCTACTTTTTAACAGGAGCTGTTCTTGCAGGATGCAACGGTATGGTAAAACCCGACTTGTCGGGGCCTGCCAATGATTCATACTTTTCTGTCTTCTCGGGCTTTCCTTTGCCCTATCTGTACATGGCCTCGGCCGTGCAATGGAACGAAGACTATGCCGTCACTACTCGCCACACCCCCCTCATCCGCAACGTGAAATACAGCTGCAGCACTGGCTGCGACCTTGTTTTCATCCAGCACAAGGCCGACGGCCGCTACCCGTCATGGCGCGCACCGCGTGTGGGTGAACACATCACGGCCGTGGGGGCGAGCCCCTACATGACGACCGTCACCGGGCAAGGCAAGGTGTACCCGGCGCCTTTCATCAATAGCGATGAAGGCAGCGGCGAACGCTATGCCATCCATGATGCTCCGATGATAAAAGGAATGTCGGGTGGCCCCGTCATCGCCAGTGACGGCAACATTGTCGGTATCAATGTCGGCTTTTTCTCCACCACCCTTAATGATGTGAGTTTTCACCCTGGGTTAAAGGGGGCTGAAAGAGTCAGCATCTTTATCCCTTACGCGACTATTCAGCGTGAATGGGAGCTGATGCAGGTGAAGCTTAACGATCCGCATGGCGCGAAGTATGCGAAGAAGTAACTTTGCGTCGTCAAACAATTGGCCGTCGGGATGGGGTTCATCGTGGTGGATACGATGATCCACATCTTGGCGGGTTAGTTGAATCCAGGCGTATATTGATTGTGTCGATCCGGGTCATTGAGGCGATAGCAGATCGCTGGCGGCGCGACAGACGAGAGGCTGGGGGAGCGAGCAGATATCCCAGAACGTTTGGAGGTTTGACATGAGCCAATATCAACGACTCTTTCTAATAGCCGGTCCCACCATGCGTCACACGCCGGCGCTGCAGCGGGCCGTCGCCCTTGCCGAAGCCACGGGCGCAGCGCTGCATATCACGGTGTTCATCGAAGATTCCAACATCCTGGGTTTGATCCATGCCAGTGCGCGGTTTCGTGAGGCTTGCCAGCAAGAGAACGAAAAATGGCTCAAGGATGAAGCCGATCTGATTCGTGGGCGCGGGATCAACCTGAGTACCGAGGTGCTTTTCACACGCGACGCACTGCAAGAGATCCTTCAACACGTGACAACAACGCAGGCGGATCTGGTTATCAAGGACGTGCAGCATGAGTCGGCGCTCAAACGCGTTTTCATCACGCCTCTGGATTGGCATCTGCTGCGTGAATGTCCGGTGCCTGTCCATCTGGTCAGCGAAGTCAGTTGCCCACTTCCGCGCGTGATCGTGGCGGCAGTCGATCCGTCGCATCCAGAGACTCAGATCACTGGAATCAACGACCTGATCGTCCAGGCTGCGAACGAATTGGCAACGCAATGCCAGGCAGAAATGCATCTGCTGTATGCCTACGATCTATCGCAGACGCATATATCCGATGCGGGCGCGGGTGCAGTGACGATGCCCGGCTTCAACAGCGACGTGCGCAAGTCTTTGCACAAGTCATTCATCACATTGGCCGATCACTACGGCGTGCCCACCGAACGGCAACACTTCGTTGCAGGGCCGCCCGGTAAAGCGCTGGCCGACTTTGCAGCGCATCACCGGGCCGACGTGATCGTCATGGGCAATGCGCATCGCAAGGGGCTGGAGAAATGGGTGGGCAGTACCACGGAACATGTTCTGTATCGGGTGCCCTGCAACATTCTCGCAGTCACCGGGCAAGCGGATCAATAAACGGATCCGTTGTTAAGTGAGCTGGAAAGGGGGCCTCGGCGGCCGGCTCGGGATTTTTTCAGGGCGCGTGCCGAGATATCCCGGTAGGTGTCACTATCGGTCGCCGCGAGCAGCTTTCCACCGTCCTTCAATGTGGCCATAAAGGTCACCTCGGTGTTTTTGCCGGCAAGCAGATAGCCGGCGATGGCTCCGACGGGACCGAGCAACATGGCGCCCGCGAGCCCCAGGCCTATGGCGGACTTGATGTTCTTGTTGGAATCAGTGTTCTGAATGGTCAGATCTTTAAACTCCGAGACCGGGAAGCTGGTTCCAAGCCGGGGTTTGACGGACGTTTTGAGAGTGATGGTTCCAAGGTGATATTCCCCGGCGCCCTGCGGGAAGTCACCGGCGAGCACTATGATCTTTGCCATGTGGAGTGTTCTCTTGGGCGATCATTTTTGGGTAGGACATTGCGCGCGCCCAAAATCAAAACGTCAACGATCCGACGATGAGTGGCATCCATAGATTTGCGATAAACAAGTACCAGTCCTGCAAAACAATTTCATTCGCAGGCGTAGGCCATTTGCAGGAGGCCGGCGCTGGTGTTCCGACATGGACGTTTTATAACGTTTAGCTCAACCAGGCAGAGAGTGCGCTTTAATCTTCCGCTGGTCCGACAGGTTCAATCGCGATCAGGACAAATGCTCGGCATCATCAACAGACCTTTCAGCCGAGAGGGTTTAACGGGGGATTAATGGACTTCTGGACCACTACGCAGGTATCGATTCTAGGGTTGGTTGAAGGGCTGACAGAGTTTTTGCCCATTTCCAGTACCGGTCACCAGATTATTGCCGCGGACTTGCTCGACTTCGGCGGCGAGCGAGCCATGGCGTTCAATATCATTATTCAATTGGGGGCTATTCTGGCGGTCGTCTGGGAGTTCCGTCGCAAGATTCTGGAGATCACCACCGGCTTGCCGACCCAGCGTAACGCGCAACGTTTCACGCTGAATCTGTTGATCGGTTTCTTGCCGGCGGTTGTCCTGGGTGTGATGTTCGCCGACAAGATCCATGAGTATCTGTTCAACCCGATCACCGTGGCCGTGGCGCTGGTGATAGGTGGAATCATTATGTTGTGGGCCGAACAACGCGAACATGTAGTGGTGATCGATCACGTGGACGAGATGCGTTGGACCGATGCCTTGAAAGTCGGTTGCGCACAGTGCCTGGCGATGATCCCCGGTACTTCACGTTCGGGTTCGACGATTATCGGCGGGTTGCTGTTTGGCCTGTCACGCAAGACGGCCACTGAGTTTTCGTTCTTCCTGGCGATGCCGACAATGGTGGGTGCCGCGGTGTACTCGGGCTATAAGTATCGCGACCTGTTCCAGGCCGCAGACTTGCCGGTCTTTGCCCTGGGGTTTGTCGCTGCATTCCTCTTTGCGATGATTGCCGTGCGCGGGTTGCTCAAGTTCATCGCCAACCATAGCTATGCCGTGTTTGCCTGGTACCGGATCGGGTTCGGTTTACTGATTCTGGCGACGTGGTTTTTGGGTTGGGTCGACTGGAATCACCTCTCGGAAGCGGCGTAGGTTTTCCTGCATCCAAAAAAAACGCCGCTTGTTGTTGAGCGGCGTTTTTGTGTGAGCAGCTTAAAGAATCTAAAGCTTGTTGACCCGCGCCAGCGGCAGGCTGATTTGCTGTTCACGCTGCAGGAAATTCAGCATCAGCAGCACCCGTTCCTCGCCGTCCATGGCCAGGAACACCGCTTCGAGATCGCAGAATGGACCTTCAGTGATGCGCACCGCATCTCCGTGTTTCAACAGCGTGGTCACGATCGCCTGGCTGTCCCGTTCCTGGAGTTCGTCGATCAATGCATCGCGGATAGGCAGTGGCTGACCGCCGAACCCGACGACGCGCGAAACACCGCGGGTCGAGCGCAGCGGACCCCAACTGTCCTGCAGGCTCAGGTGAATAAACAGATAGCCTGGAAACAACGATTCGCTGATCACTCGACGCTGCCCGCGCAAAACGCGCTCACGCCTGTAGGTAGAGCGAAAACAGTCATAGCCCTGACGCTGCAAATGTTCCTCGGCGCGCTCATCCTGTTTGGGCTTGCACTGGAGCAGGTACCAGGCTTTGGGGGCGTGTTCTGCTATGGCGTTCATTCGAATGCCTCCTGTGCATCGATCTGCTCCAGCAGCTCGGCGGTTTTGCGCTGCATGAGCGAGCTGTCGCCGCGACTTTCCACGGTCAGGCACGTCACGCAATCCTCGCCCGAGAGGCGCAAGCTGAAGCGCCAGTCGGCAAAGACCAGGTTCAGCCCGTCGTTCTCGTTGATGTCCAGAGCATCGACGGCGTAGCGCTGCTTGATGCTCGCCAGCAACGCCGGGCCATCCTTGACTTGACGGCGGATCTCTCCGGAGGAGGGGAAGGCGCCGATGCGTTCCACCAGCAGCACCGGTTTCTGCACGCGGGAAAAAATCAGTTCCGACGCATAGGCGCGCACGATGCGGTACGCGAGGTTGTGCTTAAGGTCAGCGCCATACGGGTGGCGACTGTCATCTGCCTTGAAACCGCTCAACGTATTCATAGAGGCTTCGTCCATAGGGTAATTAAGACCATATCGGGGCGCAGCAACATCACAGGGCGTTCTGATGCAGATGCTCGAAACAGAAGTTGGTGGCTTCGATGTAACCCTCCGCACCGCCACAATCAAAGCGTCGGCCCTCGAACTGATAAGCCAGTACGCAGCCGTTCTGGGCCTGCTTCATCAGCGCATCGGTGATCTGGATTTCACCGCCCTTGCCAGGCTCGGTGTCAGCGATCAGGTCGAAGATATCGGGGGTCAGAATGTATCGACCGATGATAGCCAGGTTGGACGGGGCATCTTCCGGGCGCGGCTTTTCAACCATGCTGTTGACCCGGTAAATCCCCTCGCGAATCAGCTCGCCGGCAATCACGCCGTACTTCTGAGTCTGCTCACGGGGCACTTCCTGAATGGCCACGATCGAACAGCGGAACTGCTCGTAGAGCTTGAGCATTTGCGCCAGCACGCCATCGCCCTCAAGGTTCAGGCACAGGTCGTCGGCCAGCACCACGGCGAATGGCTCATCACCGATCAATGAACGACCACTGAGAATGGCGTGCCCCAGACCCTTCATCTCCACCTGACGGGTATAAGAAAAACTGCAGGTATCGATCAGTTCACGAGTGCCGTGCAGGTACTTTTCCTTATCGGTGCCACGAATCTGATGTTCCAGCTCGTAGCTGGTATCGAAATGATCCTCCAGCGCGCGCTTGCCCCGGCCGGTGACGATGGCCATATGTTGCAGGCCGGCGTCACGCGCTTCCTCTACGGCATACTGGATCAGCGGCTTACTGACAATCGGCAGCATCTCCTTCGGCATGGCCTTGGTGGCGGGTAAAAAGCGGGTCCCATAGCCGGCGGCGGGGAACAGGCATTTACGAATCATGGAAGCGTCCTTGAAAGTAGACTGATGGAGTGGCTAATGGCAGAAGGAAAGATTCGAGCCAGATTGGCGGAATCGGTCACGCTGGGGAGCGCGGGCTCGAAGCGGCCCGATCACTCGAGAAAAATGTGTGCAACGCGCTCGCCAGAGGCGGGCAGGGGATATATCGGGTGGTCGGTTGGCCGGCGAGCATGCCCGGTTGTTCCACTGCATGCTCCTGACACGATCCGCTGTAAACAACGTTATTGCCCAAGGCGTCCTTTCCCAACTACTAACCGAATGTTCGACACCCTGGCAATGCACTAGCGGAACGGCTATACATTAACCATTCGCGATTTCGGTGTAATTTAGATTGAACGATCGCGAGAAAACGACAACTGTTAGAAATTGTCTGGATAAATTTTAGAGCTGTTATTTTCAGCGCTTAAAGAGCGAGATGTTATTTTTTGTCTGAATAAAAAGTTGGGGGCTGTTTAGGTGTCGTGGTAATAAATACGCATTGATTGTTTTTATGTTTTTTCTGCAGTTGCCGGGTTTGTAAATGCCCGGATTCATTCGTAGTTTAAAGCTCTTATGTTCGGCAAGTGCTAGGTCACCGCCAATGTTGACAAGACGGGGAAGGTCATCTTGCTTAAAAGGGTTTTGATTGTCTGTGTTGGCAATATATGCCGCAGCCCCACCGCGGAGCATTTACTGCGCGGGGCACTCGTTCATTCCGATATCCAGGTCAGCTCGGCCGGCCTTGCCGCTTTGACGGGCAAACCCATCGAGTCGACGGCACACGCCGTACTCACCGAGCATGGTCATCTGCCCCATGAGCACCAGGCCGTTCAGCTCACCTCTCAAGCCGTCAGTGAGGCGGACTTGATTCTGGTGATGGAGCGACGGCATATCAGTGGCGTGCTCAACATCGCCACTGAGGCGCGGGGCAAGGTGTTGCTGTTGGGCAAATGGCAAGACGATCGAGAGATCAGCGATCCCTACCGTCAAGGCAAACCTGCTTTTGTGCACGCTTATGCGTTGATCGAAGAAGCCGTACACGCATGGGCACAGCGTCTAGCACGCTGATGGCCACTCCTTTTTGAATCGTAATCAAGGCAAAGAATCCGACTTATGCAGCAAGCACCGGTAGTCAACGTGCGGGACGACGACAATGACGAGATTGATCTTCTCGGCCTGTTTGGAACACTCATCGACCATAAATGGCTGATTGCCGCGGTTACCGGTGCCTTTATGGTGACTGGGGCCGCGTACGCGGTGCTTGCGACCCCGGTGTACCAGGCGAATGCGCTGTTGCAGGTTGAAGCGAAAAAGAACGATTTGCTGGGCTTCTCCGATGTCGGCAGCATGTTGGGGAAAGAGTCGCCTTCGGCCACTGAGATCGAGCTGATCAAGTCTCGAGCGGTGATTGGTAAAACGGTTGATGAGCTGAAACTTGATGTCGTCATACAACCAATGTACTTCCCGGTGTTCGGTGAGTTCCTGGCTCGTCGATTCCAGAATAGTAATCCCGGTGAAATGGCCGATGCCTTGTTTGGGCTGAACAGTTTCGCCTGGGGAGGGGAGTCGCTGAAGATATTCAAACTGGATCTTCCCGACTCGCAACTGGGCAAGAAGTTAACCTTGACCACGGGTGAAAATGGTCATTACACCTTGGTGGACGAAGACGACAATCTATTGGCCGCCAGTCAGACGGGACAACTTTTCGAACAAAATGGCGTTACATTCCAGATAGAGGAATTGCACGCCAACCCAGGGACTCGCTTCAGAATCATCCGCAATTCTCGCCTGACCAGCATCCTCGACTACCAAGAGGATTTGGATGTATCCGAGCGAGGAAAAGACTCGGGCATGATCGGCCTGGCATTGGAAAGTACAGATCCGGATCAGGCCATTAAAACCCTCAATGAAATTGCCGCTATTTATGTGCGGCAAAACGTAGAGCGCACTTCAGCTGAGGCAGCGCAGAGCCTGGCGTTTCTCAAAGAGCAACTTCCGGTGGTCAAGAAGGACCTGGAAAAAGCCGGGAATGCCTTGAATGAATACCAGACGCGTAGCAAGTCTGTGGACATCACGCTCGAAACCAAATCTATTCTCGATCAGATTGTCGGGCTCGATACCAGCATTTCCGAGTTGAAGTTGCAGCAAGCCGAGATGGATCGCAAATTCACCCGCCAACATCCCGCCTATCGCGCATTGTTGACTCAAATTGGTGAGTTGAGCAGCAAGCAGAAAAGTTTGGCGTCCAAGGTGGAGGGCCTTCCCTCCACCCAGCAAGAACTGCTGAGCCTTACCCGGGATGTAGAGGTCGGTACTGCCATTTATACCCAGCTGCTGAACAAGTCTCAGGAACTGGATGTGATGCGGGCGGGGACCGTCGGCAATGTGCGCCTGATCGATGCCGCGGACGTCAACTTCCTCAAACCGGTCAAACCGAAAAAAGCCCTGATTGTATTGATCGCCACGATTCTTGGCGGCTTCCTGGCAGTGGCCTTGGTGCTGCTACGCAAGGCGCTGAATCGGGGACTCGAAAGCCCGGAAGCCATCGAGCAACTGGGGTTGCCGGTTTACGCATCGATTCCCTACAGCATTTTGCAGAAAACCGAAGAAGACAAAGTCTCCCGTGGACGAGGGCGTGCCAATGGGACTTCATTGCTGGCCGTCACTCATCCTACTGATTTGGCAATCGAGGCATTGCGCAGTTTGCGTACCAGTCTGCACTTCGCCATGCATGAGGCTGACAATAACCGCTTGATGATTTCCGGGCCTAGCCCTCAAGTGGGTAAAACGTTCGTTTCGGTCAACCTCGCGGTGGTGATAGCACAAACCGGTCTGCGGGTATTGTTGATCGATGTCGACATGCGCAAGGGTTATCTGCACAAAGTGCTAGGTGTGTCTTCAGACAATGGGCTCTCCGATGTCTTGGCCCGGCGCTGCGATATGGCCACCGCCATCCATAAGACAAAAATCGACAACTTCGATTTTGTCAGTCGGGGCCAGATCCCGCCCAATCCTTCCGAGTTGCTGATGCACGCCAATTTCAGCGCGCTATTGGAGCAGGTGAGCGAGCAATACGATTTGGTGATTCTCGATACGCCGCCACTGCTGGCGGTGACAGATGCGGCGATCGTCGGGCGCCTGTCCGGGACCAACCTGATCGTGACGCGCTATGGCCTGAACCCGGCAAAAGAAATCGAGTTGACAGTCCGCCGGTTCTCCCAGAATGGCGTTGCTATTAAAGGTGCGATTTTTAATGGCGTGGAGAGAAAAGCCTCCAATAAGTATGGCTACAGTGATTATGGGTATTACCACTATGCCTACACCTCTGACAAAAGCTGATGAGTCTTGAGCTGATTGCGTCATAAGTTTGGACGATACTGCTGTTGTTCTTGAATTTTTATTGTTGTTGCTGCGCTGGATCATTAGCCGCTAGGCATGATCAAACCGATATTTCATGGAAGCACTACGTTCTGAGGAAGATGACGAAAAATCCTGGGGCGGTAGCGTGCCTAAAGCTTAGTGAGCCCTAGAGTCTGGACTGAAGGTAGGATGTTGATAGTCGTACTTTTGTTGGCGTCGACATTTTTTGCCGCACTCACTGCATTTCTCGTGGGCAGAAAAATTGTCAGCTATTTAAAAGTTACTACAGTGGTTTTGATTAATGCTGATCAGGATGTAGATAGCGAAGTAACAAGCTTTGCAGCAAAAAAACTGGGAGAGCTTGGGTGCCATGCAGTAGAAGTGGTAGCGAGCGTCATTTGATTTGTTCAGATGATTTAGCATCCTATGAACCTATTTATACCGCTCCTGCATCCCGAGAACAGAAATGGCAAGAAAATATGGCCTTGGATACGCTAAATGCTTTGCAAGAAGATTTGGTGCTTTTGCTGTAATAGCAATGGTGGCTGTTTTTTTTGTAAGTCAATCATTTACCAGTTCAGCTATAGACTATAAGTCTTTTTCTGTTCCAATTTATAGCGTGTGGGTAAGTAGTGCTGCAAAATATAAACAGTTGGATAATAAGTGTTTGGCCGGTATTACTTACTACGTCGGATGGCGAAAGCTTGAACCTGTTAAGGGGGAGTTTAACTTCGAGGGAATTGAGGAGTTATTGCGCTCAGCAAGGCGGCACAACAAAAAGGTAAACCTGGCGCTGCTAACAGGACGCTGGTCTCCCGATTGGGTGCTTAGCCAAAGTCGGCAAGTCAAGTGGCTCCACAATGATACGTATACAGCCAACGATATTAATGTTCGTAGTGAAGCGCCCGTGCCATGGGACTCTGCGTATCATGCTAATTTGCGCCAGTTGCTGACGGAAGTCGCCGCGCGGGTACTTCCGTTCAAGGATGTAATAAATTCTATATCTGTTACAGGAGGGAGCAATACAAATGGAATAGAAATGAATTTTATTGCGTCGGACTATGAGCTGAAAAAGGTTGGTTTTACGAAGGAGGAATATGTGAATAGCTGGGTTTCTCTGGCCCGAGATTATCATGAGATATTTCCAGGTATTCCACTTTCTATTGCTGTGCATACACATTACGGGTCCATGAGGACAAATGAGATATCCGAAGAAGTCATTAAGCGCTCCAAAGTGTTCTTAAAAGATGACCTGATTCTATCTGCTCTGGCCTTCACAGATGAAAAGTGGTTTAAGAAAGGTAATCTGTATGCTGATTTAGTTTTATCTGAGCCAGCGAGTCAGAGGAAATCTCTTCAGTCGATAAAAAAGTATTCATCTCTCAATCAAGTCGAGCGATTCAATTTGATGCTTATCAAAGCAGAAAAACTAGCACCTTCCTGGGTTGAAGTATGGGCTGATGATGCAGATGCATATATTAAATGCGTTGGTGAGATGTAGTTATGATGGCAATAATTACTCTGTTGCTTGCGATATCCCCATTTTTGTTTTTTAGGCCTAAGGATTTTTTTCAGCCGGAATTTTTCTTAAATTTGTATTTTATAATGCTTATTGGGTTGGGGCCGTTGGCATTATCGATTTTGCGGCCAGACATATATAGGCAGGGTAATTACTCTACCGTGCTATCAATAATAGCCATAGGGTTTGTATGCATAAATTTTGGCTTTGCGCTTCAAGATATAATCCACAATAAGTTTAAGATAGTCATCACTGGAACGCTCTATCGAACAGTTTTAAGTTATAAGACGTGGGTAAGTTCGCGGAAAAAACAAGTGCGATTTGTTGGGCTGGGGTTGGCATGTTTGTCTTGTTTGGCTTCTGCTATATATTTTTTGAGGGCAGGGCAGATACCCTTGTTCGCGGCGGACAAAGAAAGTGCAAGGGTTGCAGCACTTTCAATATCTGGAAATGGATATTTTCTTTATATTATGACTCTGGGGGTATTTGCCCCGGCGTTCTATTATTTGCCTTCGGTGTCGGCTTCTGGAAAGAAAGCATTCAAAAATCCGTTGTTCATTGCTATAACAACAATGCTGTGTTGTATGTTGCTGTTTACTGGGTCGCGTAGATATTCAATTTGGCTTGGGATCTATTTGATATCTATATATCACTACCTTGAAGTTAAAGTTTCAATTAAAAAAATGATGCTGTTCGCCGTGGTTGGAGTGGTGTTTGTAAATGTATTTGAAATGGTCAGGAATCCAAATAGCGACACAACTGTTGATTTTATGACGACTGCTGGCTATCGCTTAATTGTATATATTTCGAATCTGGAAAAAGTGTTTACTGCATTTATAAATCATGATCCGCTTTATGGGGCTACATTTTTCATGGATGTCGCGACAATTATGCCCGGGAAGCAGGTGGATTATCAGTCTTGGTTAAAAGAGATTGTTGGGCTGGAGTTTGAGGGGTTTGGAATACCTCCTACTGTTATGGGAGATATGTATATAAATTTTGGATATCCTGGAGTTGTCCTGGGTTGTACGTTGTTAGGGTATCTAGTTAAGCTGATATACAGGAAGAAAATTCTTCAAGGGAAGACAGGCTTTGGGATAATTATTTATATATCATCATTGGAGATATTTTCGAAGATTATTACATCTGGGATTTCTGCTCAGAGTATGAGTGTTTTATGGATGGTAATGGTTTATCTGTCGATATATTTGTTTTTCAGGCTTCTGTCGCCTAAATCGATATAGCGTTAGAAGCGGACATCTGGATTTCTCAAATGTCCTTGATAAAAAGAGGTTTGGCTTCGGACACCGCATCCAAAAAATACTTGCTGTTGAAGGCGCACTTTAAATTGAACGAGCGATTTCAAGCCGCTGACTAACCGCGAGCAGGACATTTCCCTTGAAAGCAATTCAATTGTTGATCTCATCGTTTGGCGCCGCGGGTGCGACTTTTTTACTTCAAGTCATACTCAGCCGAACCTTGGACGCAGCCAGTTTTGGCCTTATATCATTTTCCAACGCAATTACTATAACGCTGGGGGCGCTGGCGTTCAGTGGCATCAATAGTTTGTTGTTAAGGCGTGTCAGTCGGTCACCGTCTGAATATACCGGGTACATGCAAATTGCCTACGTTTGCCTGTTGATCAATACCTTGGGGTGCCTATGTCATCAGCATGGCGCTGTTGTACGGAGCAGGCATTGATCTTTTGCAGTCGGTGTTGCTGGCGACAGGAGTGGTCGCACTGTCTTCTCAGGCGATTGTGGTCACCCAAGGTCAACTCAAGAGCAGTCCTCTACGGATTTCGTTTGGCCAAGTGGTGGTGCCGCTTTCAAGGATATTGTTGGTTGCGGCAATTTTTTATTCGCTGGTCCCGAGTTTTACAACCGCTGCAGCAGCCCTGGGGGGCCGCTAATATTCTTTGCTTGGTGCTGTGTGCTGCCTTAATAACCCGGCACGGAAAAGCAGCAGGTTTAAAGATTAGAGTTTTTTTTAAGGACTCCATTAAGTATTCGTTGAATGGCGCTCTCAATATAGCTCAGTTGCAGATCCCGATCTCTTTGTTAGGGGTGATCTATGGCTCTACCTATTCTGGATACCTGGCGATTTGCAATACCTTGCTCACGGCGCTCTATATTGCGCCTAATACGGTATTCAATACCTATTTAATAAAAAAATACCATGCGCTTTCGAATGCGGAAAAATCCATACCCATCAAGCACTCATTGTATTCATTTGCAGTGGGAGCTGTTTTTGCGACGGGCTTGAGTTTCTATTCTCGAGAGCTTATTCATTTGCTGTTTGGCGGTGAATATGATTACGCGGCGCAGGTGTTGCAAATAGCGGCACTGTCTATTCCGTTCAGATTTTTCGCAACCCCTTTTGGCGCTGCATTATTGAGCGAGGAGTGGGTGAGTAAAAAGATCCTGGTCGCCAGTGTCGGGATGGCACTACAAGTCGGTTTGTTTGTCTTGTTAATGCAGTTTGAAGCAAAAGGTATTGGTGCCAGTATTGTGGCTAGCGAGTTCTTCATAGCTGTTTCGTACTATATTCTTTATAGAAAGAGTGTGAGTGTATGAACGTTTCTATTATCGGGTATTACGGAGATAACTTCGGTGATCTTCTGATGCTGAAGTCGCTTCTGTCTTTGAGGAAGCCTGGTTTGGCATTTACCGTATTGACTTACGGGGATGCTGGATCGCTCAGGAAACAAAGATTTATTAGCGATAATGATGTGGGCGTGGTGGAGCTTAATAAAGCTAACGCGTTGACCGCATACAGAAATGTAATGAAAAGTTCTGCGATCATTTGGGGCGGTGGAACTTGCTTCATGGATGAGGGCGGGACTGGCGGGATCAAGTACATGGCGCTGGGTCGCTTGTTCGGCGCGAGTGTTATCTATGCAGGTATTGGGGTAGATAACCATAAAAAACTGAAGACACGGCTGATTTTGTTTTTTGCAACTGTAATAGCTAAAGCATTTTACATTAGAGATTCGGCTTCGTTACAGGCCGTTAAAAAAATAAATCCCTGGCTGCGCTCCGGAAAAATAAAACAGTCTGTGGACTTGGCTTATGCGCTCGATATAGACGATGCGCAAGGGGCCAGTGCTATGGATGGCACGGATGATTACATCATCGTGTGCCTGCGTGATCTTGAAGGTTATGGCGAACAATCCAGTACCGATATCTATAGGCAGTTGCTCGGCGTTTCGATCAAGGCATGTAGAACGTTGGGTATTAATAAGGTAGGCGTACTGAATGCGGACGCAGAAGTCGATGCGGGAGTATCACTGTTTGCCGAGCGTGAGCTGGAAGATAGCGGATTGTCGGTATTTAAGATTCCGGGCAGTGATATTGATCTGTCCATAGACTGTATAAAAAAGGCCAGGCATGTGGTCAGTGCCCGATTGCACCCTGCAGTGGTTGCCTACTCGGTAGGGACGCCGTTCTCTTTATACAATTATTCAGACAAAAATAAAAAATTTACCGCTGAGACGCACACCGATGAGTGTTTGATTCACAGGGGGGCGATAAGCGGATTTGTACCTCAATATCATATCGGTACTGCAAGTAAAAAAGGTGCGCAGAGACAGTTGGCGCAGTCGACTGTTCACGAAATATATCAGTTGTTAAATTGAACTGAATAAGGATTTTCTTCATGGCTCATTTGAATTATTTCATAATTGAACCAGTGGGCGGGCACGGTGGAATGAATTATTACAATACCGGCCTCGGACAAGGGTTGGTTCTGAATAATACCTGTGTACATCTCTACACTTGTCCTGAGTCGCAGGAGCAAAGCTCGAATAATTTTACGATAAACAAGTTCTTTAAAGGGGTCTACGGAAAGTCCAATAAGATTGTCAGGCTGATCCGGTTCGTTGCGGCCTTGATGAGATCCATCATTGATATAAAGAAAAAAGGCGGAAAAATTTGCCATCTGCATTTTTTTCAATATTCATTGCTCGAGTTTATAACGTGTAAGCTCTTGAGGTTTAGTGGGATAAAGATAGTCGCAACGGTGCACGATGTTGAGTCATTTTCGGGAAACTCTCTGACAAGAACCCACACCTCTATATTGAAGGCGCCGGAGGAGTTTATTGTTCATAACGAGTTCTCTCGGCAAGAGTTGCGCTCGGTGATTTCGGCGCAGGGGATCGATAAGAAAATAGCTATTATTCCTCATGGTAACTATCTGCCATTCGTGAAAAGGCGGGAGACGGTTTTGTCTCGCCAGCACTTATCACTGCCTGTCGATAAGAAGCTCATACTTTTCTTTGGTCAGATAAAAAAGGTTAAGGGGCTGGATGTTCTTTTGAGTGCGATGGAGATCGTGTCAAAGCATGAACCTGATGCCGTACTGCTAATCGCCGGTAAGGTGTGGAAGGACTCGTTTCAGCATTATGAAGAACTCATAAAATCAAAAAACATCTCAAGGGTGGTGATTCCGCACATTCGCTATATCAATGACGAGGACGTCGATTTTTATTATTCCTCTGCTGATATCGTGGTCCTGCCCTATAAAAAGATCTACCAAAGCGGCGTACTGCTAATGGCGATGTCGTATGGCTGTATTACCGTGTCTTCACGTTTGCCAGCCATGCTTGAAGTCGTGGACGACAGCCAAAATGGCTTTTTGTTTGAAACGGATAATCCACAGGATTTGGCCCGGCAAATACTTGCAGCTCTGGGCTCAAGTTCCGCAGAGGATATTTCGTATAACGCCCGAGCCACAATGATAGAAAATCATGATTGGAAGCGCGTAGCGCGTCAGCACATTAAGGTATTTGAAACTTATGAATAAGCACTTGTTGATTCTAGGGATAAGAGGTATTCCGGCACAGCATGGCGGCTTCGAAACATTTGCCGAAAAACTGGCGGTCTACCTTAAGGAAAGGGGCTGGCGAATTACCGTTTATTGCCAGGAAAGTGGCAGTGGTGCAATAACGGAAACCGAATGGCGGGGTATTCGCCGCGTTCACATACCTGTTTCCAGAGAGGGCGCGCTGGGCACCGTTATTTTTGATTTCAAGGCTGTTCGCCATGCATTGGGTGAAAAAGGTTTGTTTTTGACGTTGGGGTACAACACCGCCATTTTTAATCTGCTGCAACGCGCAAAAGGCCAAACCAATATAATAAATATGGACGGTATTGAGTGGCGTAGAGAGAAGTGGGGGGCCATTGCCAAGACCTGGTTCTGGATGAATGAACGACTGGGTTGTTGGATAGGCAATCATTTGGTCGCCGACCATCCGAAGATAAAGGATCACCTTGCTACACGAGTCAGCGGCGATAAGATCACCATGATTCCCTACGGTGGTGATGAAGTTAAATCGGCGTCTGTCGAAGTGTTGGCGGGTTTCGGGCTAGAACCAAAAAACTTCTCTATTATTATTGCCAGGCCCGAGCCGGAAAACTCTTTTTTCGAGATGGTCGATGCGTTTAGCTCTTCGGTCAGGAATCATAAACTTGTCGTGCTTGGAAACTTCACACCGAACACGAACGAATATCACAAGAAGGTGATGGGCGCGGCAAGTGATGAAGTGATATTCCCAGGTGCCATTTACGATTCGAACGTCGTTCAGGCGCTCAGGTACTTCAGTCGTTTCTATCTCCATGGGCATCGAGTTGGCGGAACCAATCCTTCGTTGGTTGAGGCGTTGGGTGCTGGTTGCGCAATTATTGCTCACGATAATCCATTTAATCGTTGGGTGGTGGGTGAGGGCGCAGCTTACTTTTCGGACAAGCAATCTCTTTCTCGCCTCTTGGATGAATCGCTGGCCGATGAACAAAAAATTGCGGATATGAAAAAAGCCGGCGCCGCAAGATTTGTCGAGTGTTTCAAATGGGAAAAAGTGTTGAGTGCGTATGAGCAGCTTTTCATTGAATGGCGACCCTCATAAGTCATCCATTACTTCGATCTAATCCAGGCTGTTACTTTTCGATGAGGTGCTAAATGATTCCGGTTATTTTATCTGGAGGCTCTGGTTCGCGCCTATGGCCACTTTCGCGACAACTGAACCCCAAACAATTCCTGTCGTTAATAGATACCAATCTCTCTTTACTGCAGGCCACTATTCAGAGACTTGATGGCTTGGAGATACAGAGCCCCAGGCTCATCTGTAACGAAGAGCATCGGTTTCTGGCCGCTGAACAGTTGCGAAAACTGGGCATGGAGAGTGCAAATATCCTGCTTGAGCCCGTAGGCCGTAATACGGCGCCAGCGGTTGCGCTGGCCGCACTGCAAGCTACGGTCGAAGGTCAGGATCCGATGCTGCTGATTTTGCCGGCGGATCACACCATTAAAGATATCGATGCTTTCCAGGAGGCCATCAAGGTCGCTCTTGCGCTGGCAATGGAAGGGAAGCTAGTAACCTTCGCGATAGTGCCCACCTATCCCGAAACGGGGTATGGCTATATCGAGAAGGGTGACGAAATCGGCGGCGGTTTCAGAGTGAACCGTTTTGTCGAGAAGCCCGACCTGGCAACAGCTCAAGAATATGTGCTCACGAAGAATTTTTTCTGGAACAGTGGCATGTTCCTGTTTCGCGCAAGCCGTTATCTGGAAGAGTTGCAAAAATTCCGGCCTGACATTTTGTCTGCTTGTATTGAGGCCTTGGGTAATGGTTCGCAGGATTTGAATTTCACTCGGGTTGACCGGGCTTTGTTTTCTGCATGCCCCGAGGACTCTATCGATTACGCTGTAATGGAAAAGACCGCCGATGCGGTGATGGTCCCGATGAATGCCGGATGGAGTGACATTGGCTCTTGGTCTGCGCTCGCCGATGCCTTTGCAAAAGATGCTGACGGTAACGTGCTCAAAGGGGATGTCTTCGCCGAGAACACATCCAATACCTATGTTCACGCCAATAGCCGTTTGATCGCGACTATCGGCGTCGAAGGGTTGGTCATTGTTGAAACCAACGACGCCATTCTGGTTGCTCGCAAGGATCAAGTACAAGACGTTAAGAAAGTGGTGGAACGGCTCAAGCAATCCGATCGCCACGAATACTCGAACCACAGAGAAGTTTATCGTCCGTGGGGCATGTATGACTCGATAGATAAAGGCACTCGGTATCAAGTGAAACGTATCACGGTGCAACCGGGAGCGAAGTTGTCTGTGCAGATGCATCACCACCGCGCCGAACACTGGATCGTCGTGAGCGGTACGGCCAAGGTGACCAACGGTGAGAAGACTTATCTGGTTTCCGAGAATCAGTCGACTTACATCCCTATTGGTCAAGTGCACGCGCTCGAGAACCCGGGTGTCATTCCCCTTGAACTGATCGAAGTCCAGTCGGGCTCCTATTTGGGCGAGAACGATATCGTACGGTTTGAAGACAAATACGGCAGGGCATGAACCGCAGCCCCCGATGGGTTAGCCACAGCGGGGGCGGGTTACCGATTCAGTCTTTCATCTCGTCGTCAGGATCTCCATTTATGTTTAAAAAAATCCTCGTTACCGGTGGTTCCGGTTTCATTGGATCAGCAGTGGTACGCCACCTGATAAATGAAACCACCTGTACGGTCGCGAACGTCGACAAGTTGACGTACGCAGGCAATCCCGATTCCTTGTCCAGCATTGCCGAGTCGCCGCGCTATCACTTCTTCGAGGTCGATATCTGTGACGCTCAGGCTCTGGATCAAGTATTCGCGACGTTTCAACCGGACGCGGTGATGCATTTGGCCGCGGAGTCCCATGTCGACCGTTCCATCGACGGCCCCGCGGACTTTATCCAGACCAATATTGTCGGCACTTACACGTTGCTCGAGGCAACCCGGCGTTATTGGAATGGACTGTCGGAGGAGGGCAAGCAGGCTTTTCGCTTCCACCATATCTCCACCGATGAGGTGTATGGCGACCTGGAGGGCACCGACAGCCTGTTCAGTGAAACCACACCTTATGCGCCCAGTTCACCCTATTCGGCATCCAAAGCCAGTTCGGACCACCTGGTTCGAGCCTGGCAACGTACGTATGGTCTGCCGGTATTGGTGACTAACTGCTCGAACAACTACGGCCCTTATCACTTCCCCGAGAAATTGATCCCCCATGTGATTCTGAATGCCATCCATGGCCGGCCTCTGCCGGTCTATGGCGACGGCTTGCAGATTCGCGACTGGTTGTTTGTAGAAGATCATGCCCGCGCGTTATGCGAGGTGGTGTACCGGGGCAAGGTTGGCGAGACCTACAACATTGGCGGCCACAACGAGAAAACCAATCTTGAGGTGGTGCAAACCCTGTGCGATCTGCTTGAGGAGTTGGCGCCTGACAAGCCTGCGGGCGTCGAGCGTTATCGTGAGCTGATTACCTTCGTCAAGGATCGGCCGGGACATGATCTTCGTTACGCCATCGATGCGGGCAAGATCGAGCGTGAACTCGGTTGGCGACCACAGGAAACCTTTGAGAGCGGCATACGCAAAACGGTTCAGTGGTATCTGGACCATCAAGGGTGGTGGCAACGTGTTCTTAGCGGTCAATACCGACCGGAGCGTCTTGGCCACGTCGGCTGAAACATTCAAACCTTGCCTCTATTACATTTCGAAGGGAATTCCCAAATGAAAGGCATCATTTTGGCCGGAGGCTCCGGCACCCGCTTGCATCCCATTACCCGTGGTGTATCCAAACAGCTGCTGCCGGTTTACGACAAGCCGATGATTTATTATCCGCTGTCGGTATTAATGCTGGCGGGCATTCGCGAGATATTGATTATTTCCACGCCCCAGGACTTGCCCAACTTCCAGAACCTGTTGGGCGACGGTTCTTCTTTCGGCATTGAACTCAGTTATGCCGAGCAACCTTCTCCTGATGGTCTGGCGCAAGCCTTTCTGATCGGCGAGGACTTTATCGGTGACAGTAAAGTGGCGCTGATTCTGGGCGACAACATCTTCTACGGTTATGGTTTCAGCGTCTTGTTGCGCGAAGCGTCTCAACGGCGCACCGGCGCTACTGTTTTTGGTTATCGAGTCAGCGACCCGGAGCGTTTTGGCGTTGTCGAGTTCGACGATAACGGCAAGGCGATCTCGATCGAAGAGAAACCTAAACAACCGAAGTCCGACTATGCCGTCACCGGCTTGTATTTCTACGACAACGATGTGGTGAGCATTGCCAAGCAAGTCAAACCCTCGATCCGCGGCGAGCTTGAAATCACTGATGTGAACAACGCGTATCTGCAGCGTGGGGATCTGCATGTCGGTGTGTTGGGGCGTGGTTTTGCCTGGCTGGACACTGGCACCCATGATTCGTTGATGGAGGCCGGGCATTTCGTCCAGACCATCGAAGCACGGCAGGGCTTGAAAGTGGCTTGTCTGGAGGAGGTGGCCTACCACCAGGGTTGGTTGTCGGCTGCGCAGTTGGACCAGCAAGCAACCGCGCTACACAAAACCGGTTATGGCCAATATCTGGCACGGGTGCTGTCCACGGAGACGGCAAAATGAATGTCATCAACACCCGGTTGCCTGGCGTACTGATTATCGAGCCCAAGGTGTTTGGCGATACACGCGGGTTCTTTCTCGAGAGTTATCACGAGCAGCGTTATCGCGATGCTGGCATCGATTTGCCTTTCGTCCAGGACAATCACTCGCGCTCGCAGTATGGCGTACTGCGTGGTTTGCACTTCCAGCGGACCCGCCCCCAGGGCAAATTGGTGCGGGTTACCCAAGGTGCGGTGTACGACGTGGTGGTGGACATCAATCCCGAATCGGCCACTTGCGGTGAACATGTAGGGGTCAAGTTGACCGCCGACAACCATCTTCAGCTATGGGTGCCGCCGGGGTATGCCCACGGCTTCTGCGTGCTCAGTGATACCGCCGATTTCCAATACAAATGCACCGATCTGTATTTCCCCGAGGATGAGGGTGGGCTGCTCTGGAATGATCCGGACCTGGGCATTGCCTGGCCTATTGAATCGCCTCAGCTCTCGGAAAAAGACTTGCGCAACCCACGCTTGCGCGCGGTGTTGAGCGGGGCATGACTGATAAATAATGGTCTATAGTTAACATTAACTATTTATGACCTGATGTTATTTAACAGTTAATCTCTGATCACAATAGAATCTTGCGGGATAAGCGCCGGGAAAATCCTGACTAATAATAACAATTGGCGCGAGGGATGAGTGACTCGCACTCGGAAGTTTGTACTGAAAATCCCTTATTGCGAGGTGAATGTCTTGGAAAATCGCCTTTGTTCGTCAATCATTCCTGCTCGGTGCAAGCGCTTTTGCCGATGGAGTGACGAGGTTCGGTGTATGGCATGCACTTCCTATAAATGACATCCTCCAAAGGAGGCAATGTGCATGAACTGCCTCGTTCAATTGACGGGTGACAGTTCATTCACCTGCTGTTCCATTCCCGGTCCCTTAGTATCAAATCTAATGCAGAGTTGATGTCGAGAAGGAGTCTGATATGAAGAAACTAATTACGGCCAGCTTGCTGGCTGTCATGAGCACCGCGGCGTTGGCGGCGGATGAGCCAGTGAGCAAGGCGGTGAGCGAAAGCGAGCCACTATCGTTGAACACCCCGCTGGTCGGGGGCGTGACGGTCGCCGAAACGATGTTGGTCGGCGCGGCCATTCTCGGCGCTGCGGCGGCCGCTTCAAACTCCGGTGGCAGTTCCAATGGCGGTACCTCCGGAACGGGCGGCACAACCGGCACTAGCGGTACTACCGGTACCAACTAATACCCTACGAAGTACGATGTTCAAGATCACTCAGAACATTCTGGGTGATCTTTTTTTAGACTTGCCCTCGACTAGCGTAGTGCCATTATGATCCGTAGATTATCTGTAGTTATGCTGGCAAGTATCAGCTTGCACGGCTGTATGTTTTCGCCTGGTCAACACATGGACACCAGTCAAATGGTCAGTGACGGCTCTCCGGAAAGTAGCCGGGTGGAGCTTATTCCCATCACGCCTAAATTGATTGCCATGGATGCCGCCACGCACGTTCGCGAATCGGTGCCCCCGGCATTGTTGTCCTATGTTCCGGGCGGTTATCGCGTGGGCGCCAACGACCTGTTGTTTATCACAGTCTGGGATCACCCCGAATTGACGGCGCCTTCGGGACCGCAACAGCAAATCGATGCCAACGGGCGTCTGGTTCGTCCGGACGGCACGCTGTTTTATCCCTACATCGGTAATATTCCGGCCGCCGGTAAAACCATTGAAGAGTTGCGAGCCTTTATCGCCGAGCGCTTGTCGCAATTTGTCGAAAGCCCTCAGGTCGACGTCAGCGTTTTGCGTTTCGCCAGCCAGACCGTGGTGATTTCCGGCGCGGTGCTCAAAGCCGGTCAGCAACCGATCACCACCAACCCATTGAGTGTGGTGGAGGCCGTTGGTGCGGCGGGTGTGGATCCGTTGAATGCAGACCTGTCAGGGCTGACGCTGACCCGCGACGGGCGCGAGTACAAGCTGGATCTGGACACCCTCAATCGTCAGGACTCGCAGCTACAAGGCGTTTACCTCAAGGGCGGTGATCGGTTGTACTTGCCCTATAACGACCTCAAGCGGATCTATGTCATGGGTGAGGTCAACCAGCCTCGCGCGCTGAGCTTCAAGAGCAAATCGATCAACCTGACCGATGCACTGGGCACAGTGGGGGGCTTGAACCAGACCACCTCCAACGGCAACGCGGTGTATGTGATTCGCGGCGCGGACAACCTGGAAACCGAGCCGGCCAAGGTGTTCCAGCTCGATGCCGAATCGCCTTCCGCTTTGGTGCTGGCCACCCGTTTCGACTTGCAACCGCAAGACATCGTCTATGTCGGCCCGGCCGGCGTGACGCGCTGGAACCGTCTGATCACCCAACTCCTGCCTACCGCCAGTGTCCTCGGGACCGGTGCCAGCTCAGTTAACGACCTCAGCGAAGCCAACAGCAGATAAGGCTCTATCCCGCCGTGAAAATTTTGCCTACCTGCGCCTGTCTGACGATGGCGCTCTTGTTGTGCGGGTGTAATCCGTTGACGAAGGCCTCTTGGGACACCCTCGAAGCCTCCGTCGCGGGGCCTGCCTCCATCCATTTGACCCGCGCTCAGGTCGATGCCGTGCCCTATCCGCAGATCCTGGTCACCACCACCTCCAGCGAGGGGGTGATGGCCATGGCCCGCCGGCGTGGTGACCTGCAGTTCTGGGTCGCTTCCGGCAAGCAAGTGCTGATGATGCGTGACGGTCTGGTGGTGCGCGCCGTCGGGCTGGGCGTTTCTCTGGATGGCACTCGCTTCAATGAAGAGTCGCCCTTCAAGCGCGGCCTTCAGCATGTGCCCGACGGTTACACCAGCACGCGCTGGATCGACATCTACGACGGCAACCGAATCGGTATTGCCGTCAACAGCCGTTTCAGCCGCCACGGCATCGAGACCATCAGCATTCTGGACAAGGATTACGCCTTGCTGCGCATTGACGAGCAGGTGGATGCACCCACCCTGAATTTCCACGCCACCAACCGCTACTGGGTCGACCCCCAGGACGGTTTCATCCTGCGCAGCGAGCAGCATCTGACGCCGCAGTTGTTTCTGAAAATCGTGCAGTTACGCCCTGATCGGGGAGCTGCCCGGTGAAGTGTTCGAACCTTTTCTTGCTTGGCCTGCTGTTGATCGGTCCGGGTGTAGGCCAGGCGGCTGTCACGGTCAGTGGTGATGTGCGCAGCCCCGGCCCCATCGACGTCAAACCCGGTGCGCGTTTGCTGGACGTCATTGGCCAATCCCAACCCAACGCCGAAAGTTATTGGCTGGGCGCGGCGTGGCTGCACCGTTCATTGGAGGATAAACAAGCGCGGTTGAAGGCGGGTGTTCTGTTCGATCTGAAACTGGTGCAGCGGGGTGCCTTGCTCGATGGCAAGAACACACGAGCGGACTTGAGTGCGCGCCTGTATGAGCAGATCGAACGGCTGCCGGTCACCGGACGCCAGGTCGCGGTGCTTGATCCGATCGCTGTGGAAGTGGGGTTCGCCCGCAACGCGTTGCTGGATGATGGTGACCGTCTGATTTACCCGGCGCGGCCATCCACCGTGGAAATTCTCGGGGCGGTCGCGCAACCCTGTCAGGTGCCTTACCGCGCCCTGCAGGAGGTGCGTGCCTACGCCCGGGATTGCGCTCTCCTCAACGATGCTGAGGGCGATTATCTGTGGCTGATCCAACCCGACGGTCAGGTGCGGCGCGTGGGCGTGGCGGCATGGAATCGTGAGGACGGCGTTGTGGCGGCTCCCGGCAGCAGGATCCTGGTGCCGATCCGCAGCGATGACCTTGAGGTGCCGACCCCTGAACTCAATCAACAACTGGCCGAGTTTCTCGCCACTCAACCTTTGGCTGAGGTGGCCCCTTGAAGTGCCCCTTTAAGTTACGTTTTGCTGCTGCATTGCTCCTGCCCTGTGGATTGGCTCATGGTGAGCCGCGTTACACCCAGAGTGATTTTGGTGGCGTCGGTCTGTTACAGACCCCCACCGCGCGTATGGCCCCCGCGGGGGAGTTGAGCGCCACGGCCAGTCGTACCGACCCTTATTCGCGCTACAGTTTTTCCTTGCAGCCATTCGATTGGCTGGAGGGCTCGTTTCGTTACACCGCAATCACCAACCGCAAGTACGGCGCCGAGGAATTGAGCGGCGACCAGAGCTTCAAAGACAAGGCCATCGATTTCAAGGCACGGCTTTGGGAAGAAAGTCACTGGGCGCCGCAGGTTGCCGTCGGCGCCCGGGACATCGGCGGTACCGGGTTGTTTTCCAGCGAATATTTCGTCGCTAACAAGCGTTATGGCAACCTGGATTTCAGCCTCGGCATTGCCTGGGGTTATTTGGGTAATCGAGGGGATTTCAGCAACCCGCTGGCAATTTTCGGCAGCAAGTTCAACGACCGGCCAGAAAGCACGGCGGCGGTCGCCAGGGCAGGGGACGTGAATGCCAACGCCTACTTCAGGGGCCACCCTTCGTTGTTTGGCGGCATTGCCTATCAAACGCCGTGGGAACCGCTGAGCCTGAAGATCGAGTATGAGGGCAACAACTACAAGAACGAGCCACTGGACAACTCGATCAAGCAAGACCTGCCGATCAACTTCGGCGTGGTCTACAAACTGGCCGACAGCATCGATCTGAGCGCCGGCTGGGAGCGCGGCAATACGGCGATGTTCGGCATCACCTTGCACACCAACTTTGTCAGCCGCAAGGCACCGGCCAAGACCTATGACCCTCCCGCCGAACCGCTGCCGGCGCAGGCGCCGTCGACCCCGGCCGACCAAGTCAACTGGGCCGATGTCTCCAGCCGGCTGCAGGAAAATGCCGGCTATAAGGTCAAACGCATCACCCAGCGCGGTTCGGAGCTGATGGTGTATGGCGAGCAGTCTCGCTATTTTTATCCGTCCAAAGCCGTCGGGCGAGCCAGCCGGATTCTCGATAACAGCGTCAATCAGGACATTGACTGGTTCACCCTGGTGAACCAGCGTTATGACATGTCCATCGAGGAAACCAGCGTGCCGCGCGAAACGTTCCGCGCGGTCGTGAACAACGACCAGCCGCTGAAGGATCTGCACCGTACGACCGAGGTCAATCCGGCGACTGCGCACCGGGAAACCACGCTCTACACCCAGGCACTGGAGCCGTTCAGCTATGGCTTCGGCCTGGGCTATAAACAGAACATCGGCGGCCCTGACGGCTTGCTCTATCAGTTCACGGCAGATGCCGACGCGGAGTACCGTTTCACCCGCAATACCTGGTGGAGTGGCTTGCTCAGCGCCAACTTGGTGAACAACTACGACAAGTTCACCTATGACGCGCCGAGCGGGCTGCCGCGAGTGCGCACCGATCTGCGCAAATACCTGACCACCTCCGATGTGACGATGCCGACGTTCCAGTTCAACCATGCGGCGCAGCTGGATCAGAACCTGTATGGCATGGTCTACGGCGGCTATCTGGAATCCATGTATGCCGGGGTCGGCAGTGAAGTGCTGTATCGACCCACGGGGAAGCGCTGGTCGGTGGGTGCTGACCTGAACTTTGTGCGTCAGCGTGATTATGATCAGGGCTTCGGTCTGCGTGATTACCAGACCGTGACGGGTCATGTCACCAGCTATACTGAGTTGCCAAATGACATGCTTGCAGCAGTCAGTGTCGGGCGTTATCTGGCACGGGACTGGGGCACGACCGTCGATTTGTCGCGGGAGTTCAAGAACGGTGTGAAGTTTGGCGGCTGGGTCACCCTGACCAGCGCGTCGAAGGAGGAATATGGCGAGGGCAGCTTCGACAAAGGGATCTACATATCCATCCCGTTCGACGAGTTGCTGAGCACCTCGACCATGCGCCGCGCCAATGTCGTCTGGGCGCCACTGACCCGCGACGGTGGTGCGCGCCTGAGCCGTGCCTACTCGCTGCAGACCATGACCGACGGGCGTGATAGCGACCTGTTCTACAACAACTTCGAGAAAATTACCGAATGATTACGTGGCTCAAAGGCCTGGTCGAGTTGCCATTCTGGCTCCGGGGCGTGGTCTTTGCCGCGGTGACCGTGATTCTGTTGTTCGCGGGGCTGCGCTCTCAGCCGATCCCGGAACTGTTCGTCGAAGAGGACAAGCTTCATCACTGGATCGGTTTTCTGGTATTTGCGTGCAGTTGCCGCCTGGCCTTTCCCGCTGTGAAATTTCACTGGGTAGCCGTGGGGTGTTTGCTCACCGGCGTACTCATTGAGGCCGTGCAGGGGTTGATGCCGCTGCGCACGGCTTCGCCCTATGACATGCTGGCAAATACTATCGGCGTGTTGATGGGGTTATTGATTTCAAGGTGCTGGGTGCGCTGAAAGGTGCGAAATGCCAAGCAGTCTGCCAGCATGTTTCAACCGTAGATCCTCTCCCTATCCCCCTCCAGCAACACCTCTCTTGCCACTTCATCTAGTCAAATGCCCGTAGCCGCAGCCGAGCCTGGGTTCGGCTTCACAGCTGCATGACGTGAGGCGGCCGTCTTCGCTGGCAAGCCAGCTCCTACAATATTGTGAACGACACGAACCCCGTGGGAGCCGGCTTGCTGGTGAAGGCATTTTCACGATAAGCGCGCCATAAACCCGGAGCAACGATCATGGAGTACGACGATAAACTGATTGAAGAAGCCGTGCTTGCCCTGTTGGCAGCCTTCAGTTTCGATAACGGCAATACTTGGAAAGGGTTCGACTTCGAGACCATGAACCGATTGCATGAACAGGGTTTCATCAGTAATCCGGTGAACAAGAACAAATCGATTTGGTTGACGGCTGAAGGGCTGGAGCGAGGTCGGCAGATAGCCGACCGGTTGTTTGGGGTAAGAACTCAAGTGGAGCATATATCCGACTCGGATACCTGACTTCATACTCCGGCCATTTCCTGTATCACCACGAAGAATATAAAGATTGGCCGCCAAATTCACGACGGCTTCGTCCGAACGCGGCCCTTGGCAGCGGCTACAAAAAAGAGTGCGAATGAGATGAGAAAGAGGGGTTCCGGACAGTCAGAAGTCTGACTGTCCGGACTGCAGCGTTGTTAGCCGCAAGGTGAAGAATAGGCGGGGGGTGAATCGCAGCAGTTAATAGATGTCCTTGGAAAACAGCGTGAAGGGGGTCTTGATCAGGATCTTGATGTCGAGCCACAACGACCAGTTGTTGATGTAGTTGAGATCGATCTCCACACGTTTTTGCATCTTGTCGAGGGTCTCGGTTTCGCCACGGCAGCCGCTGATCTGTGCCAGCCCGGTGATGCCCGGTTTGATTCGATGGCGGGCCATGTAAGCCTGAATCTTTCCGGTGTAGTAGTCGTTATGGGCGACCGCATGTGGCCGTGGCCCGACCAGCGCCATATGGCCTTGCAGCACGTTGAAGAACTGCGGCAGTTCGTCGATGGAGGTGCGTCGAATGAAGCGGCCGACTGGAGTAATGCGCGGGTCTTCGCGGCCGGCCTGGCGGACCTGGTGGTCGTCGTGCAAGCGCATAGAGCGGAACTTCCAGACTTTGATGATCTTGCCGTTCCAGCCGTGCCGTTCCTGTTTGAAGATGATCGGGCCCGGGGAAGAAATCTTCACGGCGGCGGCGATCACCAGAAGCAGCGGGCTGAAGCCGATCAGCGCGAGGGCGGCGAGGCTTCTGTCCAGCAAGGTCTTGCTTAGCGCCGCTGTAGGGTAACTGGTCAGCGGGCTTTCATTGAGGTGGATGGCAGGCAGGCCGTCCAGTTCGCTGATGGAGTGATTGAGCAGCGTCATGCTGCCCAGGTCGGGAACCCAGACCACATCGACATTGGCGTCGAGCAGGTCGATGTACAGTGCCTCGACCTGTTTGGCTTCGCTCAAGGGCAGCGCGATGTACAGCCGCCGGACGTCGTGCACCTGGATCAGCTCACGCAGTTCCTGCAATGGGCCCAGAACCCGGTGGGCATTGACCTGGGTAGACAGCTCGTTTGGATTTGAGCTGATCAGGCCCACCAGCGGCGGATACTCGGTTTTGGTCAGTTTGTCTGCCAGATTCACCGCCAGTTGATCGGTGCCGATAATCAGGGTGTTGTACTGGCTGTGCAATTGCCGCTGGTAGTGCTTGGAAAAACTGTGCAATGGCAGGTACAGCAAGGCCTGAATGCAATAACCGGCCGTGGCCCAGACCACGATGATTTCCCGGGAGAACAATTCGCTGGTCTTGCTGAAAAAACCAATACTGGTCAGTCCGGCCAGCAGCAGCAGCCATCCCAGTAGCAGGCGCGCCAAGCCGCTGAGGTAACTATGCTGCTTGTGATAGACCAGCAGCAGGGAGTAGGAAGGGACGGAACCGAGGAAAGTGAGTACTGCAAGCACACGATAATGGGCGTCGATTTCTCCTGTCTGATACAACGCCAGACCAAATAACAATGTATTGACCGAAGTGATGGCAATTATCCATTGCCCCCAGAAGGTCAGTCCTTTGGTTATGTTATTTCGATTAATACGATTATGTACCATCGCGGTATTCCTCGGGCCTGCGCCACGTTGTGTATCAGTCGACGGTTAATAAATGGCAGCCACGCGCAAAGGCTGAGCGAGCGCGTCAGTCAGGAAATGTTTTTATTATTAGAAGGGAATAACGGGGCTTATGGCTGGCCATCCAAGCTTTGTTTTCAAGTCAGCTGATACGGTTGTCTCAGTGTCCAGTTTTTATACTAGTACCTAAATCTTTGTGGGTCTCTGACGAATTATAACGGCCATGCCTTTGGCGGCCTTGTTATAAAAGGACGTGCTCTTTTGTTTGGAAGATATCGCTCAGCCGTCTATATAATTGCAGCATTCGATAAACGTTGGTCGTGTTGGCGAGGAATGAAGCGGAGCGGGGCGCCATACCTGGAAGAGTTGATGGCGATAATCAGGATGTGTAGTGCAAGGAGGCAGGTCATGGGTGTGGGTGGATCAGGTGGGGCAGTGAGTCGCATTTATTGTTATTATTTTTGCGATCACTCGATCAGTAAGCGACGCGTATCCTTTGTGCGAGGCAATAGCCGCGGTTTCTGACCGACCGGATCAGCCGTTCTCCATTGGCTGCCGTCTTGAACTTTTTCTGCAAGCGACTCAGGCACATCTCAAGGCCGCTATAGTTCTCCGGGTCTTTATCGATGCGTTGAATAAGATCGTTTTTTCTGACTACCCGTCGATCGCTGAGGATCAGTTGGGTGAGCATTAACGATTCGGTACCGGTCAATGGAATAGTGATGTCTTCTTTGACCAATGTACGATCGTCAGCGTTAAACCACCAGATATCAGGATTGCCCTGGGACTCTTTAACCCGACTAACTGCCGTGATGAATTCGTCGTCAGCCACTGGCTTCTTGAGAAAGCCATCAACACCGAAGTGCGAAAAGTGATGAAGTTCCGAAGGTTCAGCGTTGGGCGTTATGAGGATGATTTCCGCATCTTTTTGATTTTTACGGATGAAACTGACATCGCTCAGCGATATGTCCGCCTGGTCGAGCAGGATGTGCGTGAATCGACTCTTTCGGATGCGTTCGCTGCTGAGTTTACCTGACTCGATTTCAAAGGATAAATACAGGCGTTGCGCGAGAAGCGATTCGATTGCTTGTCGTGCCAGTTGGTCACGGGTGAAAATCAGAAAGCTGTTATTCGGAGTATTCACAATAAGGTTCCTTCCTAGTCTGGTGAAGTTATTCAAAACTTAAATAAGCTCGGTCGGCGAGTAGTACCTCCCCTGAAAAAAGTCGAAGGGCATGCTGCGAGCCAGTGTGTGTAGTGCTTTGTGCTCCACCCGGTCCGCCACGAATTTGATCTTGCTGTCATGGATCATGCCACTCAGGCAGTCGTAAGACCTGTTGAAAAAGTCCTGGCTGTTTTCGACCATGATGTCGAAGTTGGATTTGGTCAGGTCCACTTTTATGTAATCGAACAGCGCCAGGCTGATCAGTTTTTCGGTGCTGTCGTCGCTTAAATCATAGCCATCGAAAGCGATCTCGATCCCATTGTCTTTTAATAGGTGAATGTGATTGATAATGGTTCTTTTTTCTTTCAGGTTGAACGACAGGAGCGAACTGCTGTTAATACTGGGAATTAGCTGTTGCTCATGCTTTTTGAGTATCGCTTGAGCATCGTTCATTTCCTTGATAAGCGCTTTATCCAATAAAGCAGATTGATTCATGGTCACGAACAGCTTGTTTGGCGCCGGTGCGGAATGGGAAGGCATGGCCTCAATCTGTGAGAGGGCATTCAATTGGATCCGAGTCAGGACTTCGTAATAAGTCGCCAGTGGATGATCGGAATGCAGCTGCTGATACCCCTTGTTCAGAGGTGCCTCCTGTTTGGTCGCCTTGGCATAAATTTCGCTGCCGAACAGTTCATCGTTTCGTTTCAGAATCGATTGCCTGAAGAATACCAATGCGAAGTTTTCGTGCACTATAGCTTGCCTGCCGGGCTCCATCATTTAATCCCTTTAAGAGTGAAAGTTTGCCTGATTGACTGATACGACCCCTCGAAGCAGTCGATAGCCATAACCGCGAACACTGTGAATGATGTTAACGCCAAAGTGTTTTTTGATTTTGTTTCGAAGCCGGCTTATGGATTTCTCCAAGACGCGTGAGTCGTAGAGTTTTATATTTAAGCCCATGGATTCGGCCATGCAGTCATGGTGCAGAATATTACCTTCTGCGTTAATAAGCGCATCCAGGGCTTTCATTTCCTGATAGGCCAGATCCAGTTTGTATTCATCGTTGTATAAGTGCAGGCATGTTTGGTCCAGGGTCAACTTGACGCTGGGCTGCCATTCAGGAGTTTCGAACAACTCTGAGAGTAACCTGGCTTTTTCATCCTGATCGTTAGGTACATTGATGCAGTGATCGGCTCCGGCCAAGTAACATTCAATCTTGGTTTGCGGAGAGCGATAGTTGATTGCAACAATAATGGCCAGTTCTGTCGGATTCGTACGTAACTTCTTGATCAGCGCCAGGCAGTCATTAAGGATGGAGGGGCTTTCAATATCAATCAGTACGGTATCGAGTGTTTGCGTTTCGATATCCAGGCTTGGCGGGTTTGGATAATCTAATGTATAAACATGTGTGAAATTAGGTACAAATAATTGTCGAAGTTTCTCTGTCGAGCGCCAAGTGCGCCCAATAGCGAGAATACCCCTCTGGCTATTTTCGATTTTGCTCTCAGTGCTCATCATGTAAATTACTCATATGTGCTGGCATTGCAATCTTAATACACAAAATACTGACGTTATCTGACTTTTTATAACATTTCCCGTCGTGAACACACGTCACTCCATGCTCAGTAGTTTCAGCTGATTCAATGACATAGGCAAATGCCGAGGCTTAAGCCCATTTGTTTCTGTGATATCGGGCTTAGTTACGCCCCCTTTCAGTCGGACTAGGCTCTTTAGGTTGACTTTTCTATGAAAAACACAGATGCGATGGCTAACTGCCCATCTGGCTGCAGGACGAAGCACAACTGAGGAGTCTTGCGTATGAACTGTGCGGATGTCCGAATTTTTGAAAATTGGATTTGATTTATAAGGATATTCCACGGTGTTCTAGGGTGATGTAGGTGCACGTCGGGGGGGCGATCAGTGCAGCGTTCGCCTCTTTTTAGGGCGAATGAAAGGGAGACTATATTAATTGAGTTATTTGGCATTATATTCGTAATATTTATGTCAAGGGGGAATTTGTGAGCGTGTAGTTATTCTGTTTGGCGATTGAAAAAAATCCCCAAAGTTGATATTAAAGAGCCATTAAATTTTGTGTACTAACCGGGGAGGAGCCCGGTCACTGATCCTTTTCGCAATTAACCATCCACGCCACGCCACGCCAAACCGATCGACCAGCATCCCGAAACGTGCCGCCCAGAACGTCGCCTCCAGCGGCATTTGAATACTGCCGCCTTCTGCCAATGCAGCAAACACCCGCTCTGCCTGCGCCACACTGTCGACATTCAACGAAACCGAACAACCGCTCATCTTGGTGGTGGGGCGATCAGGTGTGGTGTCCGACCCCATGATTGCCTGGTCTGCGACCAGCAGCCGCGTATGGATGATCAGGTTATGACAGTCGGTTGGAACATGATCGCGAGCCGGAGTTTCGCCGAAGGTCATCATGACTTCTATCTGGCCTGGCAGGCTTTGGGCGTAGAACGTGAAAGCGGCCTCGCAGTCGCCGTTGAAGATCAGGTAGGGATTGATTTTCACGTTTTGCTCCCGGTTATGGAGAGGGCACATCGGCTGGACGTTCAGGTTCATCCTCGAATATCGATGGGCATTGACTCCCCATAGCAAAGCGCTAAAACGTAGCGAATGAGGGTGTTTTTTTAGATGTTTTTACGATGGGCGAGGCCAGCCTTATCGCGTCATATCCCCGTAGAGTGGATGGCTCATTCCACGTACTGTAGAACGTGTGCGCTCCTCTGACATCCGCCACCGAGTCCGTTGCCCTATGCCCGTCCTTACCCGCTTCGCCTCTTTGCTCGACCAGGCGAGACGTGCCTTGTTGCTGGTCTGGGGAACGTCCCGTGGGCTGTTTCTGGGGCTGGTACTGGCGACTCTGATTGCCGGTGTGTTGCCGGCGCTGGCAGCCTGGCTGGGGCAGCGGATTGTCGACGCCGTAGTCACCGCCATGCAGTTGCACGCCCAACAGGGCAATGCGCCGTTATGGCCGGTTGTGCGCTATGTACTGTTCGAAGCGGGCGTGCTTGCGTTGCTGTCCGGGACACAGCGCGCACTGTCGGTTCAGCAATCGCTGTTGCGGGTGCAGTTGGGGCAGAAGGTCAACACGATGATCCTGGAGAAGGCCCAGACGTTATCGTTGGTTCAGTTCGAGAATTCGGAGTTCTACGACAAGCTGGTACGGGTGCGGCGCGAGGCATCGACCCGGCCGCTGGCGCTGGTGATGAAGTCGCTGGGGCTGATCCAGAACCTGATCGTGTTGATCAGCTTCGGCGTGTTACTGGTGCACTTTTCGCCGTGGGCGCTGGTGTTGCTGGTGGTTGGGGCGTTGCCGGTGTTCTTTGCAGAAGCGCACTTTTCCGGGGATGCCTTTCGGCTGTTCACGCGCCGGGCGCCGGAGAGTCGGCAGCAGAATTACATCGAGACGCTGCTCTCCCATGAGGGCTATATCAAAGAGGTGAAGCTGTTCGGCTTCGCGCCACTGCTGTTGAAGCGTTATCGGGACACGTTTGCTCGTCTCTATGCCGAAGACCGGCGCCTGACGCTGCGTCGCGATGGCTGGGGTTTTGTCCTGGGATTGCTGGGCACCGCTGCGTTTTATCTGGCCTATGCCTGGATCGTGATCGATACCGTTCACGGCAATATTACCCTTGGGCAAATGACCATGTACCTGGTGCTGTTCAAGCAGGGGCAGGCCGCGGTGAGCAGCAGCTTGAGCGCGATCAGTGGTCTCTACGAGGATGGCCTTTACCTGTCGAGCCTCTACGAGTATTTGGCCGAGCCGGTTATTGCCGATAGCGGAAGCCTCACCGTGGGCACAGCGCCCGGCGATGGTGTGCGTTTCGAGAATGTCGGTTTCCGTTATCCGGGGGCGAGTCGCGCCGCTTTGCAGGGCATCGATTTGCACCTGATGCCCGGACACAGTGTCGCGCTGGTGGGGGAAAACGGTTCGGGCAAAACCACGCTGATCAAGTTGCTGACCCGGCTGTATCGCCCCGACCAGGGCCGTATTCTGCTGGATGGCAGCGATTTGCAGTCCTGGGACGAAGAGGCACTGAGACGGCGCATCGGCGTGATCTTCCAGGACTACATTCGCTACCAGTTCTCCGTGGGCGAGAACATCGGCGTGGGCGATACCCTGGCGTTCAACGATCAAGCGCGTTGGCAGCAAGCGGCCGCCGAGGGCATGGCCGCGCCCTTTATCGAGCGTCTGGATCGCGGTTACGCTACCCAATTAGGACGGTGGTTTGCCGGTGGGCAGGAGTTGTCCGGTGGGCAATGGCAAAAAATCGCCTTGTCTCGCGCCTACATGCGCCGCGACGCCGATATCCTGATTCTGGATGAACCGACCTCGGCCCTGGACCCGGCGGCGGAAGCGGCGGTGTTCGAGCATTTCAGTCAACACACTGAAGACCGCATGACGTTGCTGATTTCTCACCGCTTTTCCAGTGTGCGTAATGCCGATCACATCATCGTGCTGGACCAGGGTTCGATCCTTGAGCGAGGCGATCACGACAGCCTGGTCGCGGCGGGCGGGCGCTATGCGCAGTTGTTCAGCGTGCAGGCTCGTGGTTATCGGTAACTTGAAGGTTTCATGAGGAATGTGGCGAGGGGGCAAGCCCCTCGCCACAAGGTATGGGGATTCACGGCATTTCCGGCAATTCCTGCGGCCGCAAGTCAAACACCAGCACCTCGGCATCCACGCCGTTGCTTAAGGTCAGTACCTGTTCTTCGCGAACCCGCACACCATCGCCTTCCTGCAACGACATGCCGTTCAACTCGACACTACCCCGCGCAACATGCACGTAGGCATAGCGATTGGCAGCCAGTTCCAGCGTGGCGCTTTCCTTGCCGTCGATCAGGCCGGCATACACCCGCGCATCCTGCCGGACTTTCAGCGAACCGTTGGCCCCGTCAGGGGAGATGATCAGTTGCAAGCGTCCGCGTTTTTTCTGCGGGCTGAAGTGCTCTTGCTGGTAGCGCGGTTTGGCGCCGCTGACGTCCGGCACAATCCAGATTTGCAGGAAGTGCACCGGGCGTGTCGAGGAGTGATTGTATTCACTGTGCGCCACGCCACTGCCAGCGCTCATCAATTGCACATCGCCGGGGCGGATCACCGAGCCGGTACCCAAAGTGTCCTTGTGTTCCAGCGCACCTTCGAGCACATAGGAGAAAATTTCCATGTCGCGGTGCGGGTGCTGGCCAAAGCCTTTGCCAGCGGCCACGCGGTCGTCGTTGATCACCAGCAGGTCGGAAAAACCCTGCTCCCGTGGGTTACGGTAGTTGGCGAAAGAAAAGGTGTGGAACGACTTCAACCAACCGTGATTGGCCGCGCCGCGATCCGAAGCTTTACGAAGGGTCAGCATAATGAAATCTCCTGTCAGGACGTGAATTCGTCCGAGTGAGGAGAAGGTTAATGTTTACCGGTTAGTGCAATAAGTAGATGAAAATTGAAATACTGTCTCGTACAGGTTGACAGTCATATGAACAGGTTCATGTATCCTTATTGTTACACTTGGCCATAATGCCGGGCGCAATACTTGTGGGAGCGAGCCTGCTCGCGATAGCGGTCTTATAGTCACCATCATCGTGAGTGTGAAACCGCTATCGCGAGCAGGCTCGCTCCCACAAGGGTTTGGTGTTCGGCGCAATGGTATTAAACAGTTCTCTTTTAGTGACCCTGAACCCATGAAAACCGTGGCAATGGTGCTGTTCCCCGACTTTCTTCTGCTCGACATGGCCGGTCCCATGGAGGTGTTTTCCATCGCCAATCGTTATCTGCAACCCGCGGACCGTTACGAGCTGGCGACCATCGGCACCGAGCATGGCGCGTTGCGGGCCTCCAACGGCGTCAATGTCCAGGCCGATCTGCACATCGATCAGGCGAACGAGGGCTACGACTTATTGCTGGTGCCGGGCGGGCCGGGGGCCTACAACGAAAGGCATCCGCCGCTGCTCGGCTGGCTCAAGGGCGCCGTCACCCGGGCAAACCGTTATGGTTCGATCTGCACCGGCGCGTTCGTGCTCGGGCATGCCGGATTGCTGGACGGCTATCGCGTGACCACTCACTGGCATTACACCGAGCGTCTGATCAAGGGCTTCCCCAAGGCCACCGTCGAGACTGATCAGATTTTCGTGCAGGACCGCAATCTCATCACCTCCGGCGGTGTCACCGCCGGCATCGATCTTGCGCTGGCGGTGGTTGCCCAGGACCACGGCAAGAAAGTCGCTCAGGACGTCGCCAAGGTGTTGCTGGTGGTGATGAAACGCCAGGGCGGACAGGCGCAATTCAGTCCGTTGATGGCGGCGGTGGCTCCCCAGGAAACGCCGATCACTCGAGTGCAGAACCATGTGCTCGAACACCTCGACGAAGCATTCAGCATCGAGCGCATGGCCAGTCTGGTGAACATGAGCGCGCGGCACTTCGCCAGGGTTTTTGCCCGGGAACTGAACATGACGCCGATGGAGTTTCTGCAAAGCGCGCGTATCGATCACGCCAGGAATCTGCTGGAAACCAGCGACCTTCCGCTCAAGACCGTGGCCTATAAAAGTGGCTTCGGCAGCGTGCGGCACATGCGTTTTCTGTTCAGTGAAAAGCTCGGCCTGACGCCCACCCAGTATCGCGAGCAGTTCAGTTAACGCGCTGTTGTCCGTCGTGCGCACCGCGATGGCCGTGATGCTCCTCCCATGGCCGTTGTACCGTCACCCATGCCTGCCAAGATACCCGTGAACTCTTTTTTTGGAGGTGCGGGAGCCTGGATGGGCGGGTTCGATGGAGCTTGCAGTTCCTTGAACCGAGCCAGGTTTTCAGCGTATGAACGTGCATGAACAACCTCAGAGAGATAAACAGTGACACGGTGCTGCGGTTCGGGCCCTACGCATTCCACCTGCATCAGCGGCTGATTCTGGACGGTGATCGGCCACTGCGCATGGGCGGGCGAGCCCTGGAAATTTTGCAGGTGCTGGTCGAGCACGCCGGTGCGGTGGTCAGTAAGGATGCCCTGATTGCCCACGTCTGGCCGACTTCGGTGGTCGAAGAGATCAACCTGCGCGTACACATCGCCGCCCTGCGTCGAGCGCTCGGCGATGGGCCGAACGGGCAGCCCTATATCGTTAATATTCCCCAGCGCGGTTATAGCTTCATCGCCCCGGTGCAGCACGATCGGGCGGGCACGCCGGTGCTGGTCGAAACCGTGCACAAGCCTCAACACAACTTGCCTGCCCGGCTTACACCTGTGACCGGTCGCGACTCGATTGTCGGCAGTGTGGTCCGGCAGTTGCCGGTTCGACGCTTCATGACCCTGATCGGCCCCGCCGGCATCGGCAAGACCACCGTGGCGTTGCGCGTGGCCGAGTTGCTGTTGCAGCACTATCGGGATGGTGTCTGGATGGTTGACCTGTCGGCCATCGATGACCCGTCGCAGCTTTTCGATCATCTGTCGCGCACGCTGGAACTGGATGTCGGCGCAAAGGCGTTGGCGCAACGGCATGCCTTGGTGGTGCTCGACAACTGCGAACACCTGCTCGAACGTTGCAGGACAGTGGTGGACGATCTGTTGGCCTCGGCGCCTCGACTGTCGATCCTCGCCACCAGTCGCGAACCGCTGCGAGCAGCGGGGGAAACGCTGCTGCGGTTACCGCCCCTGACGGTGCCGCCAGCCTCGGCGATTTATAGCGTGGACGAGGCCATGGGGTATTCAGCGGTGCAGCTGTTGGTCAGCCGCGCCCGAGCCCGTCAGCAAGGGTTTGCCTTGCGCCAACAGGATCTGAAGGCTGTGCGTGAAATCTGTCGTCGGCTGGATGGCTTGCCCCTGGCCATTGAGCTGGCGGCGGCGCAGATCGATGCATTGGCGCTGGTGGGGTTGCAAGCGCAACTGGGCAACTGTTTTCAGCTGTTGAGCCAAGGTCGACGCACCGCCGTGCCACGGCATCAGAATCTCAAAGCCGCACTGGACTGGAGCTATGAACGGCTGAGCCCGTTGGAACAGATCGTGTTGCAGCGGCTGGCGGTGTTCAAGATGGCGTTCACCCTGGGCGCGGCGATTGGCGTGATCAGTGGCGCGATGTTGCTGCCGGCAAACCTGGTCAGCGTGGTGGAGAGTCTGGCGAATAAATCGCTGCTGTCGGTCGAGCAGGGCAACGGCGTGACGCGCTACCGTTTCCTCAATACCACGCGCACCTACGCCCTGGAGAAACTCGAAAACAGCGGTTACTTGCGTGCCTTCGAACTGCGTTATGAGCGCTACATCAGCCGGACCCACTGGACATCAGTCGGACAGGTCGTGCTGCAATTCGTCGAGTAACCGCCGGACTTTTATCAGGTCCGGTGTGGCGAAGCCTTCGGTGAAGCGCTGGTAAATCGGCGCCAGCAGCTCATGGGCTTGCCGGAAGTGGCCCTGACGCTGCCACAGCTGGGCCAGCGAAGTCGCACTGCGCAGTTCCCAGGCCAGCGCTCCCTGGGTTTTTGCCACGGCTAAAGCCTTGAGCAGCACCGCCTCGGCCGCGTCAGCACTGCTCGGGCAATCCTCTGCCAGTAACGCGTCGGCCCGGGCCCGTAGAATCTCTGCCGTGCTCCAGCCCGCCGCGCCGTTTTCGGCCCGCTCCAGCAACGCATCATCGATGAAACGGCTGCCCAGAGTGACCATGATTTCCTTGACCAACCCGGTGTCCGGTCGCGGGGATGAGGGCGCATCAGTTCCGTCGATCACCTGCGCGTAGTGTTTGGCCCAGGTGTAGAACAGCAACACCGAGTGTTTCTTCGACTGCTCAAGCAGCAAGGCCAGGAACTCGCGGGCGACCGGCGTGTTGCCGTTGTAGTGGGCGATCAGGCAACCGGACAGCGCCAGGGTGTAGCAGATGGACGTGCCATGATTGATTTGCATCGCGATGTCGAGCGCCTGTCGTGCGGTATGCCAGGCTTTTTCCGGGAGCCCTTGCAGCCAGAGAATGCGCGCCAGAATCGTCAGGGTCGCCACGCTCTGGTCGTATTGCACACCAAAACCATGGGTGAAACGGTTGAGTTGGCCGCTCTGGGCCAGGCGTTGAATGACCTGTTCGGCATTCTCCCGCGCCAGTGCCTGATCCCCGGCAAAATGCAGGGCCAGGACCCGCAAACGTTGGGTGCTGAGGGCCGTCACCGCGTCGTCGTGCGGCCTCAACCGCTCGAATTGTCGGCTCTGCTCCAGAGCCAGTTGGTAGTGGCCGCAGCTGAGATCAACCGCCAGGTGCCCGGAAATCGCTTTGAGCTGACCGGCCACATCATTGCAGTGTTCGGCCAGGTGTTTGGCGCTGACGAAGGCTTCGACGGATTCGGCGCTACTGCCCAGGGTGTGATAACAGGAACTGCCGAGGGCAAGCTTGAGGTTCATGGTCAAGCGCGGGCAGGGCTGATGCGTCGCTTCGAGCAACGCCAGGGCTTTGCGCACGTACACGCCGTATTCCTTGAGCAGCGACAGCTCTTGCCAGAGCGGTGCCGAGGTCGCGGCGAGACGGATGGCCAACGCTTGCGATCCTTGAGTATTCAAGCCCCAATCGAGCGCCGCACGAATGTCGTCCAGGCTGCGGGCGTAACGCTCGGTCCAGCGCTCGCTCTGGGTGTGTTCCCAATCGCTCTGCGCCTGCTGCATCAAGGCCAGGCAGCATTCGGCGTGGCGCTCCCGGGTGTCCGCCAGCTCTTGGGCCTGGTCGAGTTTTTCCAGCGCATAGCCACGCGTGGTGTCGAGCAGACGGTAGAACACTTCTTCGTCGCCGACTTCCACGTTCAGCAATGACTTGGCCACCAATTGGGTAATCGAGGCAAACACTACGTCGGGCTCGATGTACTGGCCGACAATCACGGCAGCCGCCGATTCCAGGGTAAAAGCGCCCCGGAATATCCCCAGTCGGCGCAGGCACGTCTGCTCGCAGGCATTGAGCAGTTCGAAGCTCCAGTCCAGCGTGGCGCGCAGGGTCTGATGGCGGCCCATGGTGGTCGGGCAGCCTTGGGCGAGCAAGCGAAAGCTGTCTTGCAGTTGCGACAGCAAGCCGCTCAAACCCAAATTGCCGACCTGCGCCGCTGCCAGTTCGATCGCCAACGGGATGCCGTCCAGGCGCCGGCAGATTTCAATCGCAAGCGGCAGTTCGGCTTCGCTCAGTTCGAAGCTGTCGTGGCTGGCCATCGCCCGCTCGACAAACAATTGCAGCGCCGAAAACGTCAGGGCCTGAGCGCGGTCGAGCACGGCGATGGGCGGCGGGCAGTCCAGTGATTCCAGGCGCTGCACGTATTCGCCTTCGGCCCGCAGGCTTTCGCGGCTGGTGGCCAGAATGTGCACTTGGGGCGCCGCGCGCAGGATGCTTTCGCTGAGCAACGCAATGGCATCGATCAGGTGTTCGCAGTTGTCGATGACCAGCAGCATCTGCCGTTCGCGCAAGCATGTGGCGAGCCCGTTCATGGGGTCGGCGTCATGCAACGACAGACCCAGCGCTGTCGCCAAGTGCGCGCCGATCATCAAAGGGCAGTTGATCGGCGCCAGGTCCACCAGGCGAATGCCGTCTCGATAGCGACCGATCAGTTGCTCGGCGACGCGCAGCGCCACGGTCGTCTTGCCGATCCCGCCGGGGCCCACGAGGGTGATGAAACGCTGCTGTGAGAGTTGCGCCAGCAGTCTGTCGACCAGCGCCTGACGGCCGATCATGCGAGTCCGGCGGACCGGCAGGTTATGGCCGCCTGGTTCATTGGTGTCGTTTTGGGGGCGTTGTTCAATGGACTCCAGGGAAAACGGCGCGACAAAGCTGTAGCCGCGCTGGGCGACGGTGATGATGTAACGCTGGCCGGCCTGACCGTCACCAAGGGCTTTGCGCAGTGCCGCCATGTGCACACGCAGGTTGGTGTCTTCCACCACGCTTTTGGGCCAGACCCGGGCGATCAGTTGCTGTTTGCTCACCACTTGCCCGGCGTGCTCCAGCAGGATCAACAGAATGTCCATGGCCTGCCTGCCCAGGCGCAGGGGCTGGTCGGCCTCCATCACCAGGCGTTGTCCGGGGTAGATCCGGTAGGGGCCGAAATGGATGGCCTGTTCGGGGGAAAGGGTCAACGGGTCACTCCTGCTTGCATCCGTCTATCACGCGCTATTCGGGCATGTTCCTCAAGTTTTTTCGGCAACGCAACGCAGTGTCAGGTGCACGGTAGAAAATTAACAACGTTTAACTCGTGCTGTGTCCGGTCTACGCTCAAAAATCCATTTCTTCAATTAGCTGAAGGTATCGGCCTTCAAGCAACAAAAAGCGTGCCGCAGAAAGGATGAACACTTCTGGAGGAGCCGGAATGAGCAACGTGGTGGTGGTCTATCACAGTGGTTACGGGCACACCCGGGTCATGGCCGAAGCCGTGGGCCAGGGAGTGGAACGGCACCTGGGCAGCACCTGTCGGCTGATTCCGGTCGAGGAAGTGGATGATCACTGGGAACGCCTGCACCGTGCCGATGCAATCATCTTTGGCGCCCCGACCTATATGGGCAGCGCCTCGGCCGCCTTCAAAGGCTTCATGGAAGCCACCGCGTCGTTCTACCTGGCCCGGCCCTGGCGCGACAAACTCGCGGCCGGGTTCACCAATTCCGGTTGCCTGTGTGGCGACAAACTCAACACCTTGCTGCAGATGTCGGTGTTCGCTGCGCAGCACTCAATGATCTGGGTCGGTCTCGACCTGCTGCCGGCGCGCAGCAGCACGGGGCTGTTCGACGGGCAACTGAATCGCCTCGGCAGTTCGCTGGGGGCGATGGCCCAATCGAACGTCGAACAATCCCCCGAGTTTGCACCCCCGCTGGAAGACCGCCGTACCGCCGCACATTTGGGCGAGCGGGTGGCGCGCCTGGCCGAACGTCTGGCCCAAACCTCTCATTAACCGCCGTAAAACCCCACGCATGAGGAAATTCACAATGAGCACCTTTACCACCCGAGACGGCACCGAAATTTACTTCAAGGACTGGGGCACCGGTCAGCCGATCGTCTTCAGCCACGGTTGGCCGTTGAACGCCGACAGTTGGGAATCGCAAATGATCTTCCTGGCTTCCAAAGGCTACCGGGTCATCGCCCATGATCGCCGTGGTCACGGTCGCTCGAGCCAGCCATGGTTCGGCAATGACATGGACACCTACGCCGATGACCTGGCGCAGTTGATCGAGCATCTGGATCTGCAAAACGCTGTGCTGTTCGGCTTCTCCACCGGCGGTGGCGAAGTGGCGCGCTACATCGGTCGCCACGGCACCGGTCGCGTGACCAAGGCCGGGCTGATTTCCTCGGTGCCGCCGCAGATGCTCAAGACCGAAGCCAACCCCGGCGGCCTGCCGATGGAAGTGTTCGACGGTATTCGCCAGGCGTCGCTGGTCGACCGTTCGCAGCTGTACAAGGATCTGGCCAGTGGTCCGTTCTTCGGTTTCAACCGCCCGGGCGCCAAGCCGTCCCAGGGCATGATCGACTGGTTCTGGCTGCAGGGCATGGCCTCCGGCCACAAGAACGCCTATGACTGCATCAAGGCATTCTCCGAAACCGACTTCACCGAAGACCTGAAAAAGTTCGACGTGCCGACCCTGGTGGTGCATGGCGACGACGACCAGGTGGTGCCGATCGAAGCGGCGGGCATCGCCTCGGCGAAACTGGTCAAGGGTTCGACATTGAAGGTCTATCCGGGAGCCCCGCACGGCCTGACCGATACCCACAAGGATCAACTCAACGAAGATCTGCTGGCGTTCATCAAGGGCTGATCAAAATCAAAGGCGCCTACAGGGATATGTGAACACCTGTAGGCGCTGCCGAAGGCTGCGATCTTTTGCTGTTGAGAGAGGGAAGCGTACTCATGGCACGGCAACGCCAGGCAAACGGTGTGATGCCTTCGCTGCGGGTGAAGATATGGGAGAAATGCGCCTGATCGCAGAAGCCACATTCGAGGCTGATTTGCGTCAGGGTCAGGTCGGTGTTGCGGATCAACTGTTTGGCCCGGGCGATGCGTTGCTGTCGGATCCAGTCTTGCGGTGAAACACCGGTGCTGCACTTGAACGCACGGGAAAAATGACTGCGCGACAAGGCGCAGGCCCGTGCCAGTTCGGTCACTTCCAGGGTGTCGCCGAGGTGGTCGAGGATCAACTGTTTAACCAGATTTTCACGCCAGGGGCTAAGGCCGCCCGTGGTCTTTTTCTGCGTTTCAGTGGCATACGCCCTGATCGCGTTTTGCTGAAAGTGAGCCATGGCCAATGTCCGTGTCGGTGGGCGGGCGCGGGTGCACTGCACGGTGGGTCAGCACATTTCCCTTTCTGAAAAATCTCAAAAAAGAAGTCCGCGCGGATGGCTTCATTCTTGGTCGCGAAGGCTTTGGCTTGCGAGTTAAACGTTGTTAATTCCGCGCTCAGGCTGAAGGTGAAAAAGCGTTAACTGAGCACATCACTGCAATCCGCGCCCACGCACGGTCATGCAAGATTGACGACTCGTAGGGGCCTGGGCAGGCCGCTTTTTTTGGCTCGATCAAGGGTGATTTCATGAAGCATTCCCGCGTTTGCACGCTTGGCGGACTTGGCCTGGCATTGGCGCTGATGTCCGGTACCAGCCTGGCCCAGGCGCCGGCTCAGGTGAACACTCAGGTGCCCGGTTATTACCGGCTCGCGGTGGGCGACTACGAAGTGACGGCGTTGTTTGATGGCTACAACGACCTGTCGCCCAAACTGCTCGACGGTCTGACCCAAGACCAGATCCGCGCGTTGCTGGCTCGTCGCTCGATTGAAACTCCGGGGGTGCAAACCGCGTTCAATGCGTTTCTGGTGAATACCGGCAAACAATTGATTCTGGTGGATACCGGGGCAGGGCAGTGCATCGGTGCCACGGCGGGCCAACTGTCGGCGAACATGCAAGCCGCTGGTTATAAGCCAGAACAGGTCGATACCATTCTGCTCACCCACTTACATCTGGATCATGTGTGCGGGTTGGTTGATGCGCAGCAAAAGCCCGTGTTCGCCAACGCAACGGTCTACGCGGCCAAGGCAGAAGCCGATTACTGGCTTGACCCGCAGGCCATGGCCAAGGCACCGGCCGGTGCCAGGGAGTTTTTCAAGATCGCCCAGGACTCCACCGCGCCCTACATCGCGGCGGGCCGCTTCAAGACTTTTACTGTAGGGCAGTCGCCAGTGCCTGGCGTTGTCGATGCCGAGCTCGAGGCGGGGCACACGCCGGGCAGTACCACGTATCGGTTCAACTCCCAAGGCCAGAGCATTCTGTTCATGGGTGATCTGGTGCATAACCTGGCGGTGCAGTTCGAGCATCCCGAGGTATCGATCCGTTTCGACGTAGACAATCAGCAGGCGATCAAGAGCCGCGCCAAGGTTTTCAGCGATGCGGCGGCCAGCAAGATCTGGGTTACGGCGGCGCATTTGCCGTTTCCGGGTGTCGGCCATATCACCGCAATGGACAAGCATTTCCAGTGGGTACCCATCGAGTACGGGCCTTACAAACGAGCGGCGAAAGTGCCGATGATCGAGTAAAGTCCGCAGAATCGAGCCTGGCTGAACACAATAGGGAACCGTGCCCATGAACCGTAACGATCTGCGCCGCGTCGACATGAACCTGCTGGTGATTTTCGAAGCCCTGATGTTCGAAAAGAACCTGACCCGCGTCGCCGAAAAACTGTTCATGGGCCAACCGGCAGTGAGCGCTGCGTTGGGGCGGTTGCGTGATTTGTTCGACGATCCGTTGTTGCTGCGCCATGGTCGCGGGATGGAGCCGACGGCGCGGGCGCTGGCGATTCTCAAGGAGCTGCAACCGGCGATGGACACCATCTCGGGGGCGGTCAGCCGCGCCAAGGAATTCGACCCGGCCAGCAGTTGCGACGTGTTCCGCATCGGGCTGTCGGACGATGCCGAGTTCGGTCTGTTTCCGCCGCTGCTGCGCCAGTTGCAGGAGGAGGCGCCGGGGATCGTGGTCGTGGTGCGCCGCGCCAATTACCTGTTGATGCCGGCGTTACTGGCGTCGGGAGAAATCTCGGTGGGGGTGAGCTACACCACCGACCTGCCGGCCAATGCCAAACGCAAAAAGCTGCGCGACATCCCCTGCAAAGTCCTGCGCGGCGATGACCGCCCGGGGCCGCTGACGCTGGACGAATACTGCGCCCGTCCGCATGCGATGGTGTCGTTCTCCGGCGACCTGAGCGGCAACATCGACCTCGACCTGGCCAAGGTCGGTCGCACTCGTCGCGTGGTACTGGGTGTGCCGCAGTTCAGTGGGTTGCGCGCGTTGCTCGCCGGTACCGAGATGATCGCTACTGTGCCGGATTACGCCGCATGTGCGTTGGTTGAAGGCTGCGCGTTGCGCGCCGAAGATCCGCCGTTTCCTATCGACGCCGCGCAGTTGTCGATGGCCTGGAGCGGGGTGCATGACAACGATCCTGCCGAGAAATGGCTGCGGTCACGGATCAGTCAATTCATGTCGGTGTCGCTGGATATTCCAGGGCTGTAAATACAGCTCTTCAAAACCCCTCAACCCCCGTGGGAGCGGGCTTGCTCGCAAAGACGGCGGCACAGTCCACATTGATGTCGCCTGACACACCGCTTTCGCGAGCAAGCCCGCTCCCACAGGGAATGTGTGTTGATTCGAAGGCTGTGTTTAATGGTGTTTAGCGTTACTTCCTGAAAGCTACAGATCCTTGCGCCGTTGCCTACGACTGCGCCAGAATCCGCCGGCTTGTGCGCTTTGGGCCTGGTCTTTATCGTTTCCGCATCGCTGCCAATCAGCGATCGGGTTTAGCGACCTGAACAGGTATAAGCGCAACAACGCTCCGTCATATTGCAGGCACTCCATGTTTGCAGTGTCGATATGGTGGCTGTGCGCGGGAGGCCCTCGGGCCTGCCGGGTCTTATACCTCTCGGTTCGCTAACCTGCGTACAGCCGCCACCCTTACTTGTTTAGCGACAGGTGCTGGTGGTTCCATCAGGTATAACGGAGATTCACCATGTTCAAAGCCACACCTAACCCGCCAGAAACCGACGACGTTTCCCCCTACGATCCCCTCGATCCCAAAAAACTCAACGAAGCCGCCGAGCGCGCCCTCGATCACTACCTAAAACCGTCCACCCCCAAAAAACTGCGCAAACCGAGCACGATCTACACCGTCGCCCCGGACATCAACATAGAAGAGTTGCTGGCCAATGCCTGCGAATCCTTTGCCTCGGCCAAGGTGATCGCCAATGACTGTGCCGGGTTTCTGGAAGGGCCGCAGCGCAACACGATACTGGGCGTCGCGCAGCTCATCATGCTGGGTGAACTGGCGGTGAGTCGGGCGCTGGATAGTCTGGAGCTGAAGGCAGCCCCGGGCTCTGTAACCTGATTTTATGCGCTGATCCCTGTCGATCGTTCCCACGCTCCGCGTGGGAATGCAGCCCGGGACGCTCCGCGTCCCCTCCAGAGCCGAACGCGGAGCGTCCGTTGAGGCATTCCCACGCAGAGCGTGGGAACGATCGAAATCATGAGACTCGCAAAGAGAGCACGTACATTCAATTTTTCCCCACCCCTTGGCGGCACTATTCAGGCCAGTGATTGAACAAGGGTGAGCCATGAACGCTTCGCAACGGGATGAACAGGCGCGGGATGTCGGGCTGCTGTTTCTGCGGGTCACCGGCAGCTTGTTCCTGCTGTGGGTGCACGGCTTGCCCAAGCTGCTGAACTTCAGCGCCGAGTTGCAACGCATCGAAGACCCATTCCACCTCGGCGCCCATCTCACCCTGAGTCTGGCGATTTTCGCCGAAGTCCTGTGCCCGCTGCTGATCGTTGCCGGGGTGCTGGCGCGGCTGGCGTGCTTGCCTATTCTGTTTGTGCTGCTGGTGGCGCTGCTGGTCGTGCATCCGCAATGGAGCGTGGCCGAAGGGCAGTTCGGCTGGCTGCTGTTGATTCTGTTTACCACTGTGTTTATCGCCGGGCCGGGACGGCTGGCGCTCAATGTCCGTTTGCCCGGAGTGCTCCGTTATGCCTGAAGCCCAAACTCAAAAAGCGCCGGGGTCCGATGAGATCGTGACGCTGATCGTCAAGCACCGGGTCAAGGCCGGTTTCGAAGCGGCCTATGAAGCCTGGCTGCGCAACATCGTCAGCATAGCGGGACAGCGGGAAGGGCACCTGGGGGTGGATGTGGTGCGCGGCAAGCGTGCGGGCCTGGATACTTACACCTGTGTGTTGCGTTTCTGTTCCACCGAGGCCATGCAGCTTTGGCTCGACTCGCCGCAACGCCAAGCGTTGATCGACGAAGCCGCGCCGATGCTGGCCGATGGCGACCAGACCGAGGTCAACCCGGTCAATGAATTCTGGTTCACGCCACTGGCCGATGCCGCTTCGCCACCGCCGCGCTGGAAGCAGGCTGTGGTGACGTTGTTGGTGATCCTGCCGCACACCTTGCTGGTGCCGCTGCTCTGGGGGCCGTTGCTGCAGCTCAACGCCTTGCTCTCCAACTACGTGGTCGCCACGTTCCTGATCACCCTGACCATCGTGCTGTCGGTGGTGTACGTGTGCATGCCCGCCGCGACGCGTTTGTTCGCGCCTTGGCTGGAAGCGGGCCAGCCTCACTCCAATCTGCCTTAAGGACACGCGATGAACGCCGATCTGATTCTGTTCAATGGCCAATTTCATACCGTAGACCGCGAAAAGCCCCTCGCCAGCGCCGTGGCGATCAGCGACGGCCGCTTTGTCGCGGTCGGTAACGATGCAGAGGCCATGGCCCTGCGCGGCTCGGGCACCCAGGTCATCGACCTCAAGGGCCGCTGCGTCATCCCCGGTCTCAACGACTCCCACCTGCACTTGATCCGTGGCGGTCTCAATTACAACCTCGAACTGCGCTGGGAAGGCGTGCCGTCCCTGGCCGATGCGCTGCGCATGCTCAAGGAGCAAGCCGATCGCACGCCGACGCCGCAATGGGTGCGGGTGGTCGGTGGCTGGAACGAATTCCAGTTTGCCGAGAAGCGCATGCCGACCCTTGAAGAACTGAACAAGGCTGCGCCCGACACCCCGGTATTCGTCCTGCACCTCTACGACCGTGCCCTGCTCAATCGTGCCGCACTGAAAGTGGTCGGCTACACCCGCGATACGCCGAACCCGCCGGGTGGCGAAATCGTGCGTGATGCCAACGGCAACCCGACCGGCATGTTGGTCGCCAGGCCGAACGCGATGATTCTCTACTCGACACTCGCCAAGGGGCCGAAGCTGCCGCTGGAGTATCAGGTCAACTCGACCCGCCAGTTCATGCGCGAACTCAACCGTCTCGGCCTGACCAGCGCCATTGATGCCGGCGGTGGTTTCCAAAATTACCCGGACGATTACCAGGTGATCGAGCAGTTGGCGAAAGATGATCAACTGACCGTGCGCATCGCCTACAACCTGTTCACCCAGAAGCCAAAAGAAGAGCTGACCGATTTCCAGAACTGGACCGGCAGCGTCAAGTTGCATCAGGGCGACGACTTCCTGCGGCACAACGGTGCTGGCGAGATGTTGGTGTTCTCGGCGGCGGATTTCGAAGACTTCCTCGAACCGCGTCCAGACCTGCCGCAAACCATGGAGCAGGAGCTGGAGCCGGTGGTCCGCCACTTGGTGGAGCAGCGCTGGCCGTTCCGTTTGCACGCCACTTACAACGAATCCATCAGCCGCATGCTCGACGTGTTCGAGAAGGTCAATCGCGATATTCCGTTCAACGGCCTGCCATGGTTCTTCGACCACGCTGAAACCATTACTCCGCAGAACATCGAGCGAGTGAGGGCGCTGGGCGGTGGTATTGCGATTCAGGATCGCATGGCGTTCCAGGGTGAATATTTTGTCGACCGCTACGGCAAGCAGGCCGCCGAAGCCACGCCGCCGATCAAGCGCATGCTCGCCGAGGGTGTGCCGGTGGGCGCCGGCACCGATGCCACGCGAGTGTCCAGCTACAATCCATGGACCTCGCTGTACTGGATGGTCAGCGGTCGCACCGTCGGTGGTCTGGCGCTGTACGAGGAAGGCTTGCCACGGCAGACCGCGCTGGAACTGTTCACCCATGGCAGCGCCTGGTTCTCGTCGGAACAAGGCAAGAAAGGCCGGATCAAGGTCGGGCAACTGGCGGACCTCGTAGCACTGAGCGCGGACTTCTTCAGCGTCGAGGAAGAGGCGATCAAGTGGATCGAATCGGTGCTGACCGTGGTCGGCGGCAAGGTGGTGTACGCCGCCGGCGACTTCGAAAAACTCGGGCCTGCCAGCGTGCCGGTGCTGCCGGACTGGTCGCCGGTGGCGAAGGTTCCGGGACACTGGCGGCCGAATTCGCCGATGCAGGCGCAGGTGCACCAGTGCAGCGGCCCGTGCGCGGTGCATTCCCACAGCCATGAACGGGCGCGTTTGTCGAACGCGCCCGTCAGCGATTTCCAGGGGTTCTGGGGCGCATTTGGCTGTTCGTGTTTTGCTTTCTAGTGATTTTAAAAAAGCGCCGACCTTATGTGTCGGCGTCCTGAGCAACGTCCACCCTCCGAGGAGTTTCACATGAGCAACGTACCTTACAAACGTCTGAACAAAGATGACGCCGTTGTGCTGCTGGTCGATCACCAGACTGGCCTGATCTCGCTGGTGCAGGATTTTTCGCCCAACGAATTCAAGAACAACGTGCTGGCCCTGGGCGACATCGCCAAGTTCTTCAACCTGCCGACCATCCTCACCACCAGTTTCGACAGCGGCCCGAACGGCCCGATTGTGCCGGAGCTCAAAGAACAGTTCCCGGATGCGCCGTTCATTGCCCGTCCAGGCCAGATCAATGCCTGGGACAACGAGGATTTCGTCAAGGCAATCAAGGCTACCGGCCGCAAGCAACTGATCATCGCCGGCGTGGTGACTGACGTCTGCGTGGCGTTCCCGACCCTGTCGGCCATTGCCGAAGGCTTTGAGGTGTTTGTAGTGACCGATGCTTCCGGTACCTTCAACACCACCGTGCAACAAGCAGCGTGGGCACGGATGTCGGCGGCGGGTGCACACCTGCTGAACTGGTTCTCCGTGGCCTGCGAGCTGCAAGGCGACTGGCGCAACGACATGGAAGGCCTGGCCAACCTGCTGTCCCAGCGTCTGCCGAACTACCGCAACCTGATCAACAGCTACACCAAGTTCACTGCCAAGTAAGGTGCTGACGAAAAAATGCCCGCCGATGTGCGGGCATTTTTTTGTGCCGATCGAATGTCCGCTGCATCAGCGCTTCTGCAGCCATCCCAAAAAACCACCTTTGCTGATCGGCGCCGGTTTGGCCATCAAGGCCAGCCGACTGTTCTGCTGCCGCACCGCCTGCAACTTGTTCAAGGCCCGGCCCACTTCGCTGCGCTGTTCCATGCACTGGCGGGTCAGGTGCTTGTCGAGACGGTAGATGATCGAAGACGTCAGCGCGGTGAACGTCGCCTGCGACGGCGTATCGGCCAGGATGCTCTGTTCGCCCATGACTTCACTCGGCCCCATGCGACCGGCCTCGGTGAAACCATTGCCGTCCGGCACGCTGGCGCTGACGACGCCGGTGGCGATCACGAACAGGCTGTCCGGCACTTCATCCAGATCCAGCACCACCTGGCCTGCGACGTATTGTTGCGCGACCATCGATTCGGCGAGGCGATCACGTTCCTCATGGCTCAGCGAGCGGAAAATCTTCACTTCATCGAGCAGCGCGCGGGCGCGGGTCGTGGGTTCGATCACGCCGTCGGGGTGTCGCGAAATGCCGGCCGCTTCCAGATGGCGATGGGCGAGGTCGAACAGCTGATTGCGCACCTCGCTTTTCTTGCCCAGCTCGGCGATGAAACCGCTGGCCACGTATTCGGACATCTCTTCGCCAGCCTCTTTCAACACCGCTTTGGGTGCCGGGTTCAGCAACAGGTTGCTGCTGCCTTGCAGCGTGCGGTCGAGGGCGTCGAGTACCCGGCGTGGGCGGATGTGGTTCGCCACCTTGATGCTGATCGACACCCCGTGCAGGTTGTTCGGGCGGCTGAGGTTGACGATCTTGGCCTTGGCCGCCACCGAGTTCGGCACCACGGCCATCGTGCCGGCGCTGCTCAACAGGTGCGTGGCGCGCCAGTTGATATCCAGCACTTTACCCTCGACGCCATCGATCACCACAAAGTCGTCCACCTGATAGGGCTTGGTGGTGTTGAGCACGATGCCGGAGAACACGTCGGCCAACGTACTCTGCAGCGCCAGACCGACCACGATGGCGAACACGCCGGACGTCGCGAGCAGACCTTTGACCGGCAGATCCAGCACATAACCGGCGGCCGCGACGACGGAGGCCAGAAACACCAGCGCACCGATCACGTCCTGCAACAAACGGCCGCTGTGACCTATGCGGCGCATCAGCACCAGACCGAACACTTCCGTGAGTACCCGTGCGGCATACAGCCACCAGAGAATCCCCAGCGCCGTCGCACCGAGTTGCGCCACCGGGTCATCGGCAAACAACGGCGCCTGCAATGGGCTGACGCCGGCGTTGATGACCAGCGCACTGAACGCCAGAAACAGCACCAGCCGCACACCGACCTTTGGCGCGCGATGCTTGAACGGGACGAGGTGCCAGAGCAGGGCGTCGAGCACCAGCAGCAGGGCGCTCCAAGGCAACAGGTGGGCAGAGAAAAGGTTCATGGATTGCACTCCAACGGGCACAAAAAAACTCGCCACACCCTGGGGTGTGGCGAGAGGCTGGACTCAGTTCAGATGGGTCTTGAGCTCGGCCGCGGCCTGACGTACCGCCGCTTTGACTTCCGGAATCTGATTCAGCGGATTGAGCAGGCCAAAGTCATGAATCATCCCGTTGTAGCGCACCGAGGTCACCGGCACACCGGCCGCATCGAGGTGGCGGGCGTAGCCTTCGCCTTCGTCACGCAGCACGTCGAATTCGGCGGTCTGCACCAGTGCGGCAGGCAGGCCCTTGAGCTGTTCGGCGCTGGCATTGAGCGGCGAGGCATGGATCTGCGCACGCTCGGCCGGGTGGGTGGTGTAGTTGTCCCAGAACCACTGCATCATCCCTTTGGTGAGGAAGTGCCCCTCGGCGAATTGCTGGTACGAGCCGTTATCGAATCCGGCGTTGGTCACCGGCCACATCAACAGCTGAAAGCGCAGGGCAGGGGTTTTCTGCTCTTTGGCCATCAGCGCCACGACCGCCGCCATGTTGCCGCCGACGCTGTTGCCGGCCACCGCCAGTCGCTTGCCATCAACACCGATCTCTTTGCCGTGCTCGGCCACCCATTTGGTCGCGGTGTAGGCCTGGTTGATGGCGGTCGGGTAGTGCGCTTCCGGCGACGGCGTGTAGTCGACGTATACCGCGACGGCGCCGGACCCCACCACCAGGTCACGGATCAGGCGCTGGTGGGTCGGGAAGTCGCCCAATACCCAGCCGCCACCGTGGAAGAACATGAACACGGGCAATTCACCCTTGACCTTGGCCGGACGCACCACTTTCAGGTTGATCGTCTGGCCGTCGACCTTGATCGCCTTGTCGCTGATTTCAACACCCGACAGATCAACCTTCACCGAAGCCTGGGCGCCAGTCAGCACCGCGCGGGCGTCTTTCGGGCTCAGTTGCTCAAGCGGCTTGCCACCGCCGGCGGCGAGGGCTTCGAGGAAGGCCTGGGTGTTGTGTTCGACACCGGGGCTGCCGGCGGCGAATGCGTTGCCGATGGACAGGGCGAGGAGGGACGCGGCGAGGGTTTTCTTGATGTTCATGTGCAATTCCTTTTTCACTCGTTTGAGTTTTTGTATGCCTTGGGATCGGGCTGCTGTGGCGCTGGGGTTCAGGCCTCAGCAACACCGTGAGCACAGATTAATGAGGTGCCGGAAAGTGAAAAAGCGGCTATAAAGCGAATAACTGTCAACCAGAGAGTGACAATGAACCCGTTCGAAGACATGCGTATGTTTTGCCAGGTGATGGATTCCGGCAGCTTCACCGCTGCAGCCGATCAGCTGGGGCTGTCCAAGCAATTCGTCAGCCGCCGCCTGATGCAGCTCGAAGAGCGCCTCGGCGTGCGCCTGCTCAATCGTTCGACCCGGCGGCTGGACGTCACGCCGCTGGGGCAGAGTTATTACGAGTCAGCCCTGCGCCTGCTCAGCGAAGTCGAGCAAATGGAGCAGGGCATTGCCGGCCAGACCACCGAACCTCGCGGCACCATTCGCCTGAGTGCGCCGCTGTCGTTTGCCGTGGCGCATTTGGGCTGTTTGCTGCCGGTATTTTTGCAGCGTTATCGCGACGTCACCGTGGAAGTCGACCTGAGCGATCGGCCGGTGGATTTGCTCGGTGAGGGTTACGATTTGGCGTTGCGCATCGGCGTGCTGGAAGACTCGACACTGATCGCCCGACGCCTCGCCTCCATCGAACGGGTGTACTGCGCCAGCCCGGCGTATCTGGCCGAGCGGGGCACGCCGCTCAAACCCGAAGATTTGCACACCCACGATTGCCTGCCGTACGGCCACGGTCGTCAGGTGCAATGGCGTTTCGGCGGGCGGGGCCAGCCGCTGAGCGTCAATGTCACGGGGCGGATGCGGGTCAACAACGGTGAGTTGCTCAAGGACGCGGCCATCGCCGGCATGGGGATTACCTACCTGCCCACCTTCATCGTCGGTTCGGCACTGGAGGACGGCCGACTGGTGCCGGTGCTGGACGATTTGCGCCCCGAGCCGCTGACCTTGTCGGCGGTCTACCCGCAACATCGCCAGAGTTCGCGACCGGTGCAGGCGCTGATCGAGTTCTTGCGTGAGCGGTTGAATCAACGCGAAGAGGGTTCGCCCCACCGGTGATTACAAGATCGCAACAAAGCTCGAATGGTAGTTTTCCTGACGCTGATCCAGACTCTTACCGGCCAATCAAAGGCCCGAATTCTGGAGCGTGCAATGGAAATGCCGACAAAAGAAAAAGCCATCGCCAGCAATCGCGATGCGTGGAATGACTCCGCCCCACACCACAAAGATACCCCTGAGTGGCAGGCCTGTTTGGGTGCCGTGAGCCATGGCGATTTTTCCTGCCTGGATGACACTCTCACCGGGTTGCTTCAACAGGTCGGCGTCGACGGCAAGGATGTGGTGCAACTGGGCTGCAACAACGGACGCGAAAGTCTTTCGCTGTTTGCCTTGGGGGCCCGCCGTGTTATGGGCATTGACCAGTCTGAGGCCTTTCTCGATCAGGCCCGGGAGCTGGCATCCCGTTCGCCCCATGAGCCCGAATTCATCGAGGCTGACATCCATCGCCTGCCGACTGATCTTCACCAGTGCTTCGATGTAGCGCTGATTACCATCGGCGTATTGAACTGGATGCCGGACATCGCCGAATTCTTGCGCCATGCCGCGCAAACCCTCAAACCCGGCGGTGCTCTCGTGGTGTACGAAACCCACCCGTTCCTGGAAATGTTCGACCCCGAGTCAACCGATCCCTATCGCCCGGACAGCTCGTATTTTCGCAGCGAACCTTTCGTCCAGAACCAGCCAATCGTCTACGAAGGCAAAGTCCAACAGCAGGCCTCGGCGTCCTACTGGTTCGTCCACACCCTGGGCGCCATCTTCACCGGTGCTGTCGAGGCGGGATTACAGATCAGTCACTTCAAGGAATACCCGCATTCCAACCGCGAAGAACTCTACGACAAGTATCAGCAACAACAGGCGCAGTTGCCGTTGTGTTACACGTTGGTGGCGGTGAAGCGCTGAGTTTCGGATCTGAGAAATGAGTTGCACTGACTGACGCCATCGCGGGCAAGCCCGCTCCCACAGTGGTCGCTGTCGTTCACAAATCCTTTGGTCAAAGCAGATACCTGTGGGAGCGGGCTTGCTCGCGATGGCGGCGACACAGTCCTCCATCAAACAACGACAATCGCGACCTCCAATCAAAATCACGCCTGCGCCGCAGTCACTGCCGATTGCGCGGGTTTGCGCAGCGCCGTCAGCCGCGAGCCGTTGTAGTAGGTTTCGCGGAAGAAGCGCCAGCGGCCGAACAGGTCGTAGACGTGGGTGATGCGCCCTTGCTCCTGGTAGTCCATGCGGATGTGCATTTTCATGGCCTGGATGTTGCGGGTATCGCAGACGTCGACGATCTTGTTGTAGCCTTTTGCCCGCATCGCATTCCAGAGATTGAACTGGGCGTCCACGGACAGGTTGGAACCGAAGTATTGAGGGATCATTTCTCCACCGAATTCGAAAAATTCACCGGGATTGACCCGGAACCAGCAGCCGTAATAGTGCCGGTCAAAGTAGTCCCCCTTGCTGCCCCAAATGAATCCGATGGCATCACCTTGCTCGTCCACATACATGTGCCCGGTGTGACCCTCGGCGGCGATTTCGGCCATGGCCTTGACGCGGTTGCCATAATACTTGGTGAACGCCTTGGCGTTTTCCGGGGTGATGGTTTCCAGGTGCAAGCCCGTATAGGGCCGCAGATTGTGCGGTGCCACCGGGGTAACCAGATCGCGCCCCAGCCATAACAGCTCTCGATGGAAGTACACGTAGCGTTTCCAGAGCGTCTGGAGCGTGTGGAGCAGGCCTTTTTGTTTGATACGTTCGCGAAGCTTGGCGATGGCGCTCATGAAGTCCTCCGAGGCTGAAGCCAGGGTGTGGTGGATAAGGTTTTCGATAGCGATAAATCAAGGTTGCAACGGGCGTAGCTCAATCGAGTACGCGTCTTTGAGCGTCCTTGGCACAACGGCATAGGACACTCTCGGAATGCCCGGAAGACGCTTCTCCAGAATGTTAGCCAGCGACTCTCCGGGGTTTAAATAGATATCGCCAAAATCGGCCCCGATATGGGTCGGATGGACAACTATCTCCAATAGGCCGTCGATCGGCATCGCCACGTTGCGCAGGTCTACCGGGGTGCATACGTACTGGGCGGTTGCGCCGGCAAGGTGGCTCAATCGATGATTGAACAGCGTCTTGAACACCCGCTTGGGCACACTCAGGTTATTTCCCAAATGGCGCGCCAGTCGCACGGGCACCCCTTGGCGGGCGGCAAAACGCGCGACGACTTCGCCGATGGGCCAGATGTTGTGCACGTGCTGATGGGAATCGATGTGGCTGGGGCGCAGGCCGTTGTCCAGGCAGCGTTGCCATTGGGCTTCGAGTTCTTCCAGCACCGCGTCGCGATCCAGGCGGTTGAGCCAGAGACTGTGGCGGGGCAGGTCGAGGTCGAACATGCCCTGGCTGTCACAGAACGTCGAACGCGTGAGAATCGACGGGCTCAACGGCCGACCATAGGTGAGGTTGAAGTGCAATCCGATTCGCCCTTGAAGCAACGGCTGCCGGGCCAGGACGCAGGCCTCCTCGAACGCTGGCATGTTGGCCATGGCGGTGGCGGAGCTGATGACCCCGGCCTGGAAGGCGCCGAGGATCACCGCGTTCTCGCTCAAGCTGAGGCCGAAATCGTCAGCGTTGACTATGACTTGGCGAGGCATGTTTGTCCTCCATGGTTTTTTCGGTGGGCGTAGGGCCTTTGTCGGCGGGTGCAGGGGTGGGTTCAGCAACAGGCAGCATCGCTGCACGCCAGGCCCGCCACTTTTTCAACCAAGGCTTGAATTGATGCCAGAGTCGCATGGTCAGCCCCAGGGCGAGGCCGCTGGGGCGCCAGGAGTAGAAGCTCCAGCGCCAGTGCTCCAGTTGCCCGGTCATGCGCTCCTGGAGTTGATGGCTGGAGTTCATCAGGCTGACCCGCGAAGCGTCGATCCAGTGCCAATTGTCGTCCAGGCCCCAGCGAATCCATTCTTCGAGCAGCACACGACCGCTGCCCATATCGGCGTATCGCGGCAGGAACGCCAGGTTGTAGTCGTACAGCCGGCCCTCTTCCAGCAAGCCGAGCCGGTAGCTGATGCAGCGCCCGTCCACTTCCAGCATCACCACCCGCAGCAGTCCCTGTTCGGCGAGGGCGGTAAAGGCCTGCTTGATCCATTGCCGACTGCGATCACTGGTGAAAATCCCCACGCCTTCGACGCCTTTCCAACTCTGCGCTTCGACTTCGCCGAGGGCTTGCAATAAAGGCCCGATGGTGGCCGCGTCAGGGGTTACGCGTCGGACCTGAGCGCCATAGGCCAAAATGCGTTTACGCGCCCGGCGCAGTTTGTAGCGCGGGTCGCCGGAGACTTCCTGGCGGTCGGCCTCACTGATCAAATGCACCGGCACCCGGCAACTGAGGCGGCGCTCGCCGGTCGAGCTGTGGGCCATCCATGCGGTCAGCGCGCTTTCTTCACCGATGGGTTCGGATAATTCATTGAGTTGCAGCATCGCATGGGGCAAGTGACGGCGGATGATCACCAGTGCCTTGCGCATGCTGTCGGCATCGAGGCAGGTGAGCAGGGCCAAGCGATCGGTGAGGGGATAACCGAGGTGACGCAAGACCCGAAATGGCAGCTTTCCAAAGCGCTCCACGGACGCCACCAGCGGCAGGCACAAGGCTAATTCATCGCCTTGCCAGCCGAGCAGAACGTGCAAGTGTTCCTTGGCCGTCAGTGCCTGTTCCGATGCGCGCAGCCAGGCGAGGGTGTTGAACGGCGTATGGTCCGTCACGCGCCCGCACAACCCCTCATAAGCGGCTGTCGGAAAGTCCGGGGCGCACAACGACGTGCGCCATTCGAATCGTGCCACCATAGGTTCAGCCCACCGCCTCTGGAACAGGTGAACGGGACGGTTTGTGCAGCTGGCACAATCTCCCCAAGGCATTCATGTCATTGCCTTCTGACTGGGACCGGTCGTGGTGATGCAGGTTGACGGCGTTCATGAGGCGCTCCAGCTCAAGGCGAACAGGGTTTCGCCCGGCAGGTCGAAGCTGACGCGACCGTCGTGACAGTTGAATTGAGCGCTACGGCTGCGGCTGTCGGCACCGAAGTACACCAGCGTTCCCTTGGCTAGCGGGCACGTCGCCCCGCCCAGATCGACACGCTGCAAGCGCACCCCTTTGTTGACCCCTAACAGGCTGCGCTGGCGTTCGGTGGCCATGGCCAACACATCGACTTCGAAGGCGTCGTTGTCCAGGCGCATGACGTTTTTCAGCCAGTGCTGCTGGATGAATTGCTGGGCCAGGCCCACCGGCTTGAGTTCGAAGCGATCGCCGCCCAGCACCCGCACCATGCCCTTGGGGTAAGTCGGTTCATCGGCGGCCTGGAACCAGTTGAGCATGTCCAGCAACCCGTCCTGGGCCGAGTTGATGACCACCGAGGTCCACCATAGCGAAGCAAAATGGGTTTCTTGATCGTAGGGGCTCAGGCTTGAGCCGCTGGACAGATTGGTCTGATCCAGCAGCAAGGCCTTGCGTGGCCGGCCCTTGGTATCGAGGCCCACCAGCTCGGCGGCACGGCGCACGCTGTCGCGGTAGACCCGAGTCGCCAGCAGGTCGCGAATCATCCATTCGTGCCAGGCGAGGGCGTCGATTTGCTCTCCGGATTCGGCCAGCAGGCGTCGCGCCCAATCGATGCCGCGCTTGTCGACGGCGTTGTCGGCGAACGGGCCATTAACGAAGCGCGAAGTGGCGGGCATGGCGATGCGCACACCGGCCTTGGCGTTGGCCGGGTCGCTGCGCACTTGCCGGGCCATGCTGTTGAAGATCGCCTGGTAGTCGGCGTAGCTCGGGTAATTGAGGTTCGGCTCGTCGGCGAACGCGATGTAATGCGTGCCGGTACCGCCGAGGGCGCGAGTGGCGGCAAGCCAGGCATCGAGGCCGGCGTTGCTTTGGGTGTCGGCCCGCAAATCCGCCTGACGCTGGCTACCGGCTAACAGCGTGAGGTCCTGCGAGATGCCGAAGCGGTTCTGATAGAGCTGGCGGAACGCATCTTCGTGGTGCGGATTTTGCGCGGTGACGTCAACGAAACTGTAATAGGTGCCCGCCTGAGGCTTGAGGGCGTCGAGCGCTGCGAAACTGGATTGAGGGGGCAGCACGTAGGGCAAATAAATGCCGAGGTTCGGGGTGGGGCCGAGCATCTCTTTGTGCAGGGTCAAGCGGGTCTGGCCGTCGTTCTCGCGCAGCGGTTTGAGTTGCTGCGGTTTTTGGGCAAACAGGTTCGCCGTGCCATCGAGCCAGAACGCGACCTTGCCGCTGCCTTGCAGGCGCAGGCGCCAGACCTGTTCGTCCTGGGTGACGGGCAATGCCACCTGATCGAACTGCCAATAGGCGCGATGGGGTTTCAGCGCCAGGGACAGCTGTTTGTTGTCGCTCACGCGCTGGGCTTGCAGGGCGTTGATCCCGCCGTGAAATTTGCCGGCCAGTACTGCGTGTTCCCCCGGTGCGACCTTGAAATACAATTCATCACCGCCGCGGGTTTCGGCGCTGAAATGCACCTTGGCCGGGGCGAACAATGCCACGGTGTGTTCGTCATGTTCGATCGTGTAGCGACGGAAGCTGTAGCCTGGAATTTCCAGTCGATAACTGGCGGCATTCGGTGCCAGTGGCCAGCTCTGCTTGCCTCGGGTTTCACTGGCGGAGATCAGACGTTCGCCCTTCAGGTTGCCGTTGCCGTCGAGCAAGTACAGGCGTTCTTCATTGGCATCGGCCTGCCACGCCGGCACCCAGCGAACAGTCAGCGTGTCGGGACGATCCGTTTGCAGGTACAGGCTGCCGTCGCGAATATCAGCCCAGCGCATGGGTGCCGCCTGGGCGCTCAAACCGAGGCCCAGGCTCAACAGCAGCATGAGGCGTTTCATGCCGATTTCCGTTGCAGCATCTGCAGCATCGGGGCCACATCGCTGGGCAGGATGATCAGGGTTTGCCAGGCCGGTACGCCGCTCAACCGGCAATACATCACCAGCAGCGCGAGGGTGACCGCCAGGTAGGCGATGGACGATGCCGTCGCAGCGCCGACAATGCCGTAAATCGGGATCAGCAACAGGTTCAGGGCCAGGTTCAGCAACGCGCCGAGGCCCATCAACAGCGAAATCGTGCCGGGGCGATTTTTGCCCAGCAAGTCCAGGCGCAGGATACTCGCATAGCAAAGACCGAGCAGCCCCGGCAGCAGCGCCAGCAACGCCGGGTAAGCCGGCTGATAGGCAATGCCGAACAGCGTGACGATCAGCCATTCACCGATCACCGCCATGGTCAGGCAGGCGCCGAGCATCACCGTGGCGGTCAGGCGCAGGGCCAGCGGCGTCAGGCGATCCATGCCTTCGTCCTGTTGCAGCAGGCGTTTCATCAGCGGCGTGGTCACCGCTTCCGGGACGATCAGCAGCAACTCGGCGGCGGCGCTGGCCATGGCGTAATGCCCCAACGCCGTGCTGCCGAGCAGGGCGCCGATGAACAGGAAGTCGGAGCGCAGAATCACTTGCTGGAACAGCAGGTCCGGATGGCTGCGAGTGCTGTAGCGCCACAGTTCATTCTGGCTGGCGCGGTCCCATTGCAGTTGCAAGGGTTGAGCGCGCCTGAGCCAGAACCAACCGGCCAGCACCACCAGGCTGATGCCAGCCAGCCAACTGATCAGCGCCGCTTCCAGCGCAGCGTCTTTCCACATCCAGAACAAGGCCAGAAACAACAGCAGGGGCGCCAGGGATTCCACCAGCCGCAAGACATTGAACGCGACCACACCGCCCGACGCATTATGCAAGGTCAACAGGCCGCTCTTGAGCACGGTCAGCGGCACCGCCAGCAGCAACAGCCAGGCGAGCAATCCCAGTTGCGTGGTGATGTCGAGTTCACCGCCGAACTCGCGCACCAGCGCCACCACCAGTAAGGTCAGCAAACCCGCCAGCAGGCAACCGAACACCAGCACCTGGCTCAGCAGCAGACCCATGGGCCGTTGCTTGGCCGCCTGATACCCCACCGCCGAATTCAGCCCGCCACTGGTGGCGGCGCTGATCAAATCGGGCAGGGTACTGAGCAACGCAAACAAACCACGCTCGCTGGGCCCCAGAATCCGCGCCAGCAATACGTTGCGCAGCAGCCGCAGGCCGATCATCGCCAGTTTGGTGCCCATGCTCAGGGCCAGGTGTTTGAGATAGCGATTGCGACTCATGGCCGGGCTCCGCGGCAGATGCGCCAGGACAGCAACTCCGGATTGCGCGCCGTACGCTGGCTGATGCCGATTCGCGGCAAGGCCAATGGATCGCTGATACCACGATAAATCCCGGCGGCGGTGCCCAGGGCAAACGGGAAGTCGTGGTCGGCCACGTGTTCGCGCACCCGCGCATCATGGTTGCCATTGGGGTAGCAGTAGACCGGCAGTGGCCGGTTGCAACCGTTCAGCAGGGCATTGCGGCTGCGGCTCAGTTCCTCATCCAGACGTTGATCGTCAAGGTCGGTGAGAATCGCGTGGCTGGCGCCATGGGGGCCGAAGCGGATCAACCCGCTGGCTTCCAGCGCGCGTACCTGATGCCAGTCCAACGCCTGGGGTAACGACTCCTCCGGGCAGTGATCGGTGAGCCGGTTCAGTTCGCCCGCAGGCAAGGTTTTCAGACTTTGCAGAAAATGTAAAAGCGCCAGGCTACGGCGCTGCACATCCAGATCATCAAGCAGCACCGGCAACGGTCGCCCAAGCTGTTGCAGGCATTCAATCAAATGCGTCCGGGCTTTTTCACCGTGGCTGTGCCACAGGGTTTCTCCCAGGCTTTCCCACCAGAAGCGTTGCCGGCTGCCGATGAAATCGGTGGAGAGAAAAATGCTCGCCGGCATCTGATGCTTTTTCAGCAACGGGAAGGCATTCAGCGCGTTGTCGCGCCAGCCGTCGTCGAAGGTCAGCGCGATTTTTGGCCGATCGGTTCTGATAGAGCCGGGTTGCAAGATCTCCATCAGCGGCACACATTCGAAGTTTTTTTTCAACCAGGCGAACAAATGCTCGAATGCTTTCGGCCCGACGCACAGTTCATTGCGATGGGGCAGGTCGGCGGCGCGGTCATTGGCCAGCACCCGGTGCAGCATCAGGATCACCCCGGCGCCGTGCAGTTGGTGGCGGCCTACTGGCGAGTTGAGATAGAGCCAGCCACTGGTGCGTTTTAATAATTGTTTGATCGCCATGGCGCGGTCCTTTCAACGATTTTGCTCGGGGTTCCATTGCGCGTACCGCTGGCCGCGCAAGAACTGCCACAGACCGATACTCATCCCGGCAAGGGTCACCAGAACAAACGCGGCGAGGCGAAAGGGTTTGGGTAAACGGTGTTGCACATCCAGCAGGCCGACGATGGCCATCGCGTAACCGAGCAGTTGCGCGATCAGGCTCAGGCGGTAGAGGTCATGTACATTCCACAGCCAGAGATTGCTCAGCAGCAACGGCAGCAACAGGATCGGTGCCAGGCGTCGAATCAGCTTGTGGCTGATCAGTGCAATTGCATACAGGCCATACTTCCAAGGGTTCAGCAGCTCCCGGCGCTGGGCCAGGCTTTGCAGGCCGCCGACGGTGACGCGCTGGCGCCGACGCCATTGCTTGACGATTTCGTCGACGCCCTGGTCGCTCACTTGTGCTTCGGGTACATAGACGATGCGTTTGAACGCCACCGGCGCGCAGGTGCTGATAAAGAAGTCGTCGTTGACCTCCGCCGGCACGTGCTGGAACAACTCGCGGCGCAGGGCGAGCAGGGCGCCGTCGGCGGAGACCATGCAGCCGGTGCGATTTTCCACCTTGCGCAACCAGCCTTCGTAGTGCCGATAAAGGCTGTCGCCCAGGCTCAGGCCCTTGCCCGGCACCGGGATCAGCATGTACCCGGCACAAGCCCCGACCTCTGGATCGGGGCCAGGGGCGCGAGCAACTGGCCGAGGGTGTCGGTCGACCATTGGTTGTCGGCATCGGTGAACACCAGAATCTCGCCCGTGCTCAGGGCGACGCCGGCATTCAAGGTGGCTGCCTTGCCCTGACGGGGCAGGTCGAGCACGCTGATGCGTGGGTCGATGACCTTGTGGGCACAGGCTACGGTGTCGTCGGGTGGAACCGTCGCTGGCCAGAATGATGTGTAGCGAGCGCGCCTGATAATCCTGGGCGAGCAGGGTGCGCAACTTCTTTTCGATGTACTGGGCCTCGTTGTGCGCGGCGATGATGATGCTGACATTCATGGGGGGGGCTGGCGCATGACGCCGCGCACGGAACAACGGCGCGATCAGTGTCAGCAGCAGTGGGTAACCGAGCCAGGCATACACCGGCAATAGCAGGCACAGCCAGAAAATGAATTCAGCCACGGGCGGGTCTCCTGGCATTCCAGTGACACAGGCTCAGGATGAGCGCCGCGCCAGCCAGGTGCAGACGCACCCAATGCAGGCCCCAGAGTTGCAGCATCAGACGAAGGTCGTGGTGTATCAGGCTCTGGCGCAGGCTCTGGGCGAGCGCTGGCAGGCTGGTGATGAACAACATGAATAGCGCCAATAGGGGGGAACCGTTGAGCAGGGCGGACAGCGCCATGAAATCCAACACCCAGGCGATGATCGACAGCATCGGGAAGCGCAGTAAACGCAGGCTCATGCCGTGGCTGCGCAGTAATTGCAGGTGACTTCCCTGACGCCAGAACTCCTTGCCCATCCATTCGCGCCAACTGCTTTCGTAACCCCAATGCAGGGCAACGCTCTGGTTGACGGACAGCAGGCGTGCGCCAGAGTGAGAAAGGCGCATGGTGAAATCTTTGTCTTCGCCGGTGCGCAGGTTTTCGTTGAAACCGCCGACCTTGTCGAACCATGGACGACGCATCAATAGGTTGGAACTGGGCAGCCATCGCACTGTTTTCACCGTTTCATCGTTCGGGCGCAACGTGCGGCGTTGCCAGGCATTGGCAAACCACGGGGCTTCGGCCGGGGTGTGCAGGTCCAGTCCCAGGACGTCGACCTGAACTGCGGATTGGATGCTCAACAACAGCGTGAGCCAGTCCTCGGGCACTTCGATGTCGGCATCAATGAAGGCCAGCCATTCGCCTGTGGCAACGGCGGCGCCGCGATTGCGCAGCGCCCCGATCAGCAGGCCCGGCAGAACCAGCACCTGCGCGCCCATTTGCCGCGCAATGTGCGGCCCTTGATCCTTGGAACCGTTATCGACCACGATCAACTCGCATTCCAGCCCGGCAGCCTCGGCCGCTTTTTTCGCAGCGAGCAACGTACGCCCGATGTGTCGGGCTTCGTTGTACATCGGGATGACGAGGCTGATGCGGCTCATGCCCTGGCCTCCGTCGGCGGACGTTCTTCAGCCTTGAGGCGCAACACGAAAGTCAGGGCGAGGATGATCCACAGGTACTTGTGATTCGGTGCGCTGAGGAACATCAAAAACAGCATCAGCGACAGATAGCTGATGCCCAGGTGCGTGATCATGTCAGCCTGTTCCCAGTCGCGTCGCAGCATCCAGGCATGTCGAGCGCGGACGAGGTTATATATGCCAAGGCCCAGCATGCCGACGAACAACAGCCCGGCGGGAATCCCCACTTCGCTGAAGATCTCCAGGTAAGTGTTGTGAGCGCGGCGGTACAGGTCGCCAGGCTTGCGGTTGGCGGAAAACACCTTGGAGTAACCGGTGGTGGCGTAGTGCAGCGGGAAGGTGCCGGGGCCGGAACCGAGTAACGGGTGCTCTTGGATGATCTGGCTGCCGACCAGGATGTACGACGTGCGGCGGCCGAGGGATTCGTCCTGGCTCTTGGCCCCGGCCTTCAAAATGCTCAAGGACTGGATGCGCGCGATGTAACCGGCCGGCATTGAATAAATCGCCAGCGGAATCACGATTGCCAGGCCAAGCATGGCAAAACCCAAGTGGCGCGGACGGATGCGTGGCAACTGCGCGCGGTAGTGCCAGGCGCCGATCATCAAGCTGAGAAAAAGCACCACCAGCCCGGAACGGGAATCGGTTTTGGTCATGCCGCCCAGCAGCAAAATGCAGCAGCCGCCCCAGAACAATCGGTGCAACAGGTTCGGGCTGCGGATCACCAGCAGCAGAGCCAATGGCACGGCGAAGGCGATCAGCAGGGCAAACGAGTTCGGATCTTCCAGCAACCCGGCGGCGCGGCCCTGGTCCTGATACTTGATGGAAAACATGGCCAGCGCGCAGGTCGCGCTGACGCTGAGGGTCACCAGCCGGGCGAACATCTCGAGGTTCAATTCACGGCCGATCAGCAAGGTGATCACAAACAGAACCAGGCCGACACTCAGATCCCGCAGATGACTCTGGGACATGTCCAGGTTGTCGGTATTGATCATGCTCAACAGGTACAACACCATGAACCAGATCAGGTAGCGCCAGATGTTGCAGCGCAGGCGTTCGGACGGAATCTGGTGAATGGCCAGTTGCAACATCAGGATCAGTGCCAGTGACGCCCCGATGAACTTGGTGCCCGACAGCGCACTGCCCTTGAAGAAACCTTCGAACGGCACCAGCGCCGCGATGCCCAACAAACCCCAGGCGGGTTTTCGGTAGAGCACACCGACAGCTACCATGCCCAGCACGGCGCCCGGCGCCAGATACGGATAAGGGCTGGCCAGCAAACCAAGGCAGACCAGGGCGAGCAGACTGACGATCGAGAGCGGAAAGATCACGCGCGTGCCTCCCGTGCAGTACGGATATAAAGCTGCGACCAGCGTTCGGCCAAAGCCTTCAGGTCGTAACGGTCCAGTTGCGTACGTTTTGCGTTGTCGATCAGTTTGCGAGCCAGTACCGGCTCATTCCGCAGCGTGTCGATCTGTCGGGCGAGGGCGTCGCTGTCGGTGGGTGTCGCCAGCAGGCCGTTGTGCCGGTCCTCCAGTACATCGGGAATTCCCCCGACGCTGAACGCCACCACTGGCACCCCGGCTTGCATCGCCTCCAGCAAAATCATCGGCGTGCCCTCGGTGCGCGAGCTGATCACCAGCGCATCGAGTTGCTGCCACCATCGCTTCATGTCGGTCTGATAACCCGGCAAGGTGATGCGTTTGTGCAAGCCGGCAGCGGCAATCCGCGCCAGCAGGGTTTCCCGTTCTGGACCGTCGCCGAGCATCACGGCGTCCAGTTGCGGGTGTTGCTGACAGAGCGGAATCAGGGCATCGAGAAACAGGTCCGGGCCTTTTTCATTGCTCAGTCGACCGACATAGCCCGCCAGCCAACGCAGGTGTTTGGCTGGGTGGGGCAACAGGTCGCTAGCCGTTGGCAGACCATTGGGAATCACTTGCAGTTTCTCCGTCCGGACACTGGCCTTGCGGTGCAGCACGGCGATGCTTTCGGCCACGCAAACCACCCGATGCACCGAGGCCGTGCGGCACAGTTGCAGGCTCAGCCAGCCGTAGAAGCGTTGCTTGCGACTGCGCGGTGTGAAACCGTGTTGAGTAATCACCAACGGCAAATCCAGCAACGTGGCGCCTACCCAGCCAAACAACAAACCTTTGAAATTGTGCGTGTTGATCAGCGGCTGTTCAGCCTGCCGCTGACGTAAATGACGCAGCAATTCCCTCAATCCCGCACAGCCGCGGCAGTCGACCCCGGCTCCGCGAAACCGCGCGATCAGCGCGGGCGGCGCATCGAGAAACAGCACCTGGTGCTGGCCCGGCGTCGCCAGGCAATGGTCCAGCAGCATCCGCTCAGCCCCATAGAAGCCGCCGCTGCTGATCAAATGCATGATCGGCAGAGCGCTGGCGCTGAGCGGCCCGTTCAATGGCGCACCCAATGCATGAAGCTAGGCACGGTCCAGTTCTTGTGCGGGTTGTTCGGCAAGACGTCTTGCTCGTTGAGCACCAACAACACTGGCAAGCCCAGTTCATGGGTGATTTGCGCTGGGTGTTTGAAGCGGTGATCGAAGAACTCACGCACGTAGACGAAAGCAATCGCCAGCAGCAGACCGGTCAGCATCCCGAACGGAATGATCAGTATCGGTTTGGGGAATGCTGCATCGGTCGGTTCGTACGGCGGGCTGAGTACCCGAGCGTTGGACATATCGTTGTTCAGCAAACCGGCGGAGCTGCTTTCAGCAAAGCGCTGGGCGTAGGTGGAGAACGCCGCGTGCAAGGCATTGATCTCGGTGTCCATCTGCTGCAACTTGCTTTGAGCCACTTGCAACTGATGGATGCGGTCCTTGAAGTCGGCGATGCGCGCGGTTTTCTGCTTGATCACCGAGGTGACAATCGCCAGGTCGTTGGTGCGCTCCTGAATCCGGTTGCTGACGATTTTCAGGAACTGCTGGCGGGTGCGGGAAATCTGCTCGCGGGTCAACAGCATCGGTTCACTGCCCGGCTGGAAGATCGCCAGGTCGTTCATGTAGCGGCTGACCTGAGTGGTCAGTTGCTCACCGAGCTGTCTGATCTCGCGGTCTTCGAAGGCAATGTTGTCCACCGTGGTGGTGAAGGTGTAGGGGAAGGTGTAATCGCTGAGCCGGGACGTATTGGTGGCGGCCGTCAGGGCGGTTTTCAGGTAGTCGAGCCAACGCTGGCTTTGCAACAGGCGATCCTGATACAGGTTCAGGGCCTGTTCCTCGGTGTTGATGGCGTTGAGACGGAAGGTGATTTCTTCCTTCGGATCGGACGACCCCACCCCTTCAAGCAATGTCAGCCTCGTGCCTTCCAGGCCATCGAGACGCACCTGATATTGCTTCTTCTTGGTTTCGTAGAAACTCTGAGGCAGCTCGATCGATTGCAGTTCCTGACGGTTGACCAGGTAGTTTTGCAGCAGCGCCGCGACAAACCGGGTGCCTTGAGCCGGATCGCCAAAGCTGTAGGTAACGGAGATGACGTTGGAACCCGGCATGGTTTCGATTTTCAGGTTTTCGGAGGCCTGCTGGGTGAAGACATCCAGGTCGGTATCGCGCACGGGATCGGTGTCAAGCCCGAACGCATCACGCACCGGATTGATCACGTATTCACGCAAGGGGTTGGTCACCAAACGCTGGATCGGTTCGGTCACCAGTGTGCTAAAGGCCCCGAGAGGGGGCGTGTACTCACCTTTGGCCAGCAGGTCGCTGATGGTCTGACGGATCAGGGCCGGCGAGCGCAGGATATTGCTCTCGGTTTCCATGTCGGCCAGTGACGGCGGAATGAACGAGGCATCGCCTTGGGTCAGGGACGTGGTGGCGTCTCCCTGGGAGAGTTTTTTGGATTGCACGATCACCTGCGCGGTGATATCGAAGCTCTGTTTGAGCATCATCGGCAGGACCAGGGCAATCACTGCAAAGACCAGGAAGACTCGCTTCACCAACTGCTTATTGGCGAAGAAGATCCTGAAGAACTCATGCAGGTAGTTTTCCTTTGGGTTCATGGTCGGTCACCTGAGAGTTAGTTGTTGCTGTCTTTGTTGTCGACGCGGTAGCCAAAGGTGAAGCCCACCCCCTGGAACAACACCACGTCCGCCAGTTGCCGCGCGAGTTCACCGGCGCTGGCCAGTTTGGTCTTGGGCACGTAGAGCATGTCTTCCGGTTGCAGGTAAGCAATCTGCGACGCGTCACCGGACAAGGCTTTCTCCACGTCGTAGTGCACGGCCTGCACCTGGTTGCCGTTGCGGCGCATGATCACCACCGAATCGAGTCGCGCCTTGACGCTGGTGCCACGGGCCAGGGTCAACGCTTCAAGCACCGAGACGGGCCGGCGAATCGGGTAGGAACCCGGTTGCGCGACTTCACCCAGCACATAGATTTCATTGCCCGAGGTGGATTTGAGCATCACGTCGACCGTCATCCTCCCGGGCAATTGCGCGTAGCGTTGGTTGAGGAAAGTTTCCAGTTGGTTGACCGTCATGCCTTGCAGCGGCACGGAGCCGATTTCCGGGAAACTGGCGTAGCCGTCGTTGCCCACGGTGATCTCCCGGCTCATGCCGGTAGCGGGGTGGTTCAGGGTGCTCCTGAGGTTCTGCTCGTTGCTCAGCGGGCTGGTGACCAGCACGGTCAGCTGGTTGCGATTGGGCTGGAACAGGGCTTTGCGGTTATAGACGCGCTGGATTTCCTCCCGGGCTTGGACCGACGTCAACCCGCCGATTTTCACCGCGGTGTTGGCCCCCGGCAGTTCGATGGTGCCATCGGGCAGTACCAGTTGCGTGCCGTTGAGCTGGCTGGCCGCGGTGAAGTTCAGGGCGACCTGGTCACCGGGTTGAATCCGATAAGCCTGCGAACCGCTGGTGCTGATGTGGAAGATCACATCCAGCACGTCTTTGGGTCGCAGGGTCTGTTCGACCCTGGGCATGTCGGTGGCCTGGGCGTTGGCCGGCTCGGCCGTGAGAATCTGCACCGGCATGTTCTGGGTTTCACTGGTGCTGGAGCAGCCTGCAAGCGGCAGCAACAGCAGGACAAGCATTTTGGCGTTCATGGCGTCATCCTTTTCTGCGGTTGCTTACAGGTTTTTGTAAAGCCATTTGGGCATGTAGTACTTGCGCCGGTTGAAGACGCTGCCCACCAGTTTTGCGCCGGCCTGGGTCAGGCGCTGGACCGCGGCCTGGGCCACTTCCCAGCGCGTGTCTTCGGCGCGCACCACCATGATCACGCCGTCCACCAAGGTGCTGATGACCAGGGTGTCGGCGGCCGAATACACCGCGTCCCCGTCGATCACCACGAAGCGATACCGATCGCCCAGTTGGTTGAGCAACGGGGCCAGCTGTTCAGTCGTCAGGCGCTCGGCGCCGCGGATGTGCCGCCCGTTCGGCATGATGTGGAAGGGCAGGCTGGAGACGTTCACCAGGCAGTCCTGCAGCAGCGGCGGCGAGGTGTTGAACAGCAGGTCGCGAAAGCCGCGTTCTTTGGTCAGCCCCAGCTGTTGCGTGAGGTTGCCCTCCGACTGGCTGGCGTCCACCAACAGCACTTGGCCGCTGCTCATTGATGCCAGTTGGCTGGCCAGCGCCAGGGCGCTGGTGGTGGTGCCGGCGCCTGCATTGGCAGCGGTCAGGAAGAGGATCCGCAGATCCAGGTCGAGCACGGTCGAGGTCAGATTGGACTCGCTCGGGCTGGCGATGGTCAGGCTTTTATTCGATGAACCGTCCATTTAACTCGCTCCGTGGCCGCTGAATACTTTGAAGGGGGTTTTCAACAGGATCTTCAGATCAAGCAAAAGGCTCTGCTCGGCGATATAGCTGAGGTCCAACTCAACGCGCTGGTCGAAGTCGATATTGCTGCGTCCTGATATCTGCCACAGGCCAGTCATGCCGGGGTAGATGCTCAGACGTGCAAGGTGGTTGTCCTTGTAGCGATAGGCGTTGAACGAGGTCGGTCGCGGACCTACCAAGCGCATGTCGCCGCTGACTACATTGATCAGGTTGGGCAATTCATCGAGGCTGCTGCGCCGCAGGAAGCTACCGATGGGGGTAATCCGCGGGTCGTCGTCGATCTTGAAATCGATGGCGTCGGCACCGTGCTTGTTGAGGTGGCGCAGGGACTCCTTGAGCTCCTCGGCGTTGGCCACCATGGTGCGGAACTTGTACATACCGAACAGGCGGCCGCGGTAGCCGGTGCGTTTCTGCACGAACATGACCGGCCCCGGGCTGCTGAACTTGATTACCAGCGCCAGGCCCAGCAGCACAGGGGAGATCAACAGCAAAATCACCAGCGCGCCAAGGCATGCAACCACCCGGTTGGTTCGCGACAGGGTCCAGGGCCGACCGCCATCGCGACCGGTCAGCCAGCCGCGACCCTGCATGTGGATCGCCGTGTCCAGGCGCATTCGGTGTTCGGGGTCCAGGCGTTTGTCACGCTGCATGTGATTGAGCAACACGCCTTTTTCATGTCCAGTCATAGAGTCCTCCGCTGAGGCCCGGACGCGAGTGGCGAGTGGGCGTTGCGCAGTGGGTAGTAGTCACGGAACCAGGCGATGAATCGTCCGAGTCCTTCATCCAGCTCGATCCGTGGCTGGAAACCGGTGGCCTGGGCCAGATCACTGGCATCGGCGCAGGTGTTGAGCACGTCGCCCGGTTGCAGGGGCAGCAACTCGACGAGGGCTTTTTGTCCGAGGTGTTTTTCCAGCAGCGCCAGGTAGTCCTTGAGCTCCACCGGTTGTTGTCCGCCAATGTTGTAAATGCGCCACGGCGCCATGCTGCTGGCCGGGTCCGGTTGTTCGCGATTCCAGTCCGGTGCCGCTTGGGGCGCGCGTTCGATCAGACGGGCGATGCTCTCGATGATGTCGTCGATGTAGGTGAAATCACGTTGATGCTGGCCGTAGTTGAACAGCTTCAGCGGCTGACCTTCGGCAATCGCCCGGGCGAACTGGATCGGCGACATGTCTGGCCGGCCCCAAGGCCCGTACACCGTGAAAAAACGCAAACCGGTGCAGGGAATGCCGAACAGATGGCTATAGCTGTGGGCCATCAGCTCATTGGCTTTTTTGGTCGCGGCGTACAGCGACAACGGATGGTCGACGCAGTCCTTGACCGAGTAAGGCGTGTGCTGGTTGGCGCCGTACACCGAACTGGACGAGGCATAGATCAAGTGCTTGACCGGGTGGTGGCGGCAGCTTTCGAGGATGTTCAGGAACCCGCTCAGATTGCTGTCGAGGTAGGCCCGGGGATTCTCCAGGGAGTAACGCACCCCGGCCTGAGCCGCGAGGTGAATCACTACCTCCGGTTGCTCACGAACAAACAGGGCTTCGAGCGCCGTGGCGTCGGCCACGTCGACTTTGGCGAGCGGGAAATCGCCGACTTGCTTGCACACCCAATCCACGCGGTCGTGCTTGAGCTGCGGGTCGTAGAAGTCGTTGAAATTGTCCAGGCCGCACACCTGATGCCCGTCGCGCAACAGCCGCAACATGCAATGGGCTCCAATGAAACCGGCTGCTCCGGTGACGAGTATCTTCATGGCCGTGGCGCCTCGGGAGCGATGTGCCGAAGCCCGATGCCGCTGTAGTGCAAACCGGCCGCCGCCACGTGCTCCGGGTTGTAAAGATTGCGCCCGTCGACGATCACCCGCGCGCGCAGTTTGCTCGCCAGCAGGTCGAAATCGACCACACGGAAATTCTTCCACTCGGTGCAGATCACCAGCGCGTCGGCATCTTCCAGGGTGTCGTCGCGAGTGGCGCACAGGTGCAGGTCATTGCGGTAGCCGTAAATGCGCCGGCACTCAGCCATGGCTTCCGGATCGTAAGCCTGCACGCTCGCACCTTCGGCCCACAGCGCCTCCATCAGATAGCGACTGGGGGCTTCGCGCATGTCGTCGGTATTGGGTTTGAAGGCCAGGCCCCAAATCGCGATGGATTTGCCGACCAGGCCATCGGGAAATAGCGCCTGCAGTTTGCTGAACAGAATGTGCCGCTGACTGTCGTTCACTTCGGTGACGCTGCGCAGCAGACGCAATGGCATGCCGTTGTGTTCGGCGGTGTACAACAGGGCACGCAGGTCTTTGGGAAAGCACGAGCCGCCGAAGCCACAGCCGGGGTAGATGAAGTGGTAACCGATGCGCGGGTCCGAGCCGATGCCTTTGCGCACCGCTTCGATGTCGGCCCCCAGCAACTCGGTGAGATTGGCCAGTTCGTTCATGAAACTGATGCGGGTAGCGAGCATCGCGTTAGCGGCGTACTTGGTCAGCTCGGCGCTGCGGTTGTCCATGAACATGAGCTTTTCGCGGTTGCGGCAGAACGGTGCATAGAGTTCGCTCAATTGGTTGCGCGCTTCTTCGTCATTGGTGCCGACGATGATCCGGTCCGGGCGCATGCAATCGGCCAGGGCGCTGCCTTCCTTGAGAAACTCCGGGTTGGACACCACCCGCACGTTCAACGCCTCCTTGCCACGGCGTTGCAGTTCCTCGCAGGCGGCATTCGCCACCTGGTCAGCGGTGCCCACCGGCACGGTGGACTTGATGATCAGGGTGCGATCGGACTCCATGAAACTGGCGATTTGCCGAGCGACATTCAGCACATGGCTGAGGTCGGCGGAACCGTCTTCTTCGGCGGGTGTACCCACCGCGATGAAAATCAGCTCGGCGTGTTCGACCGCGTCACTGGCCTGGGTGGAGAAGAGCAGGCGACCGGCCTTGATGTTGTCTTCCAGTGTGCTGGACAGTCCCGGTTCGCTGATCGGGGGCACGGCTTGTTGCAGTTGCTTGATCTTGTTGGGATCAATGTCGACGCACAGCACACGATGTCCGACATCGGCCAATGCCGCAGCTTGTATCAGACCGACGTAACCCGTACCAAATACGCTCACGTCCATATTGGCGTGCCTCGTAAAACGGTGGATGTAACTGAAATGAGACTGTCAAAAGGGGTATAGCCCAGTGGTGGGAAAGCGTGTCAGCAAAATGACGGGTAGCGCGGGCTGAAAACCCCGATTTCACGGGCTATTTGCTATCAAGTGCTTGCCGTGGCTGGATTTGTCGCGGTTTAGAGGGCTTTTAAGAAAGCGATAAACGGTCGAAAGGCTTGTATTACAAGGGTTACAGGCAATTTAGCGTGTCAGATTTGAGGCAGTATTTTTTTGACGCTTTTGGCAAAAAACCGGCATTTCTTGCGCTTTCATGGCTCGGTGCTAGTGTCAGAAAATGTATGACAATCATTGGCTTTCATTGGCTAATGACTGCCACGGAGGTACTGCAAGCACCATGATCCGATACTTCAAGGACCTGTTGCTGGTTCTGTATTTACTCAAAAGCTACGACTATTACCTCGCTCGTCTCGATGCGCTGGGCATCGGATTCCCGATGCTGCTGTACGGCGGGATGTTCGTGGTGCTGGCGATCGCGCTGTTCATGACCGCGTACATCCGACAGACGCTAATCCGTCATGTGTTCGCGTTGGCGATGTTTGGCTCGGCGGTGTTCTTCGACGTCTATACGCAAGTGACTGCCGGTTACATGACCTACAGCAGTTTTGTGTCGCTGGTGTATTCCGGTGGGTTTATTCAAGAGGCGGCGTACCAGTACCGCGATGCAATCATCAGCGGGACGGTCAGTGGTTTATTGCTGCTGTTCGGTATCGGGCTTAAGCCGCGTCGACGGACGCCATTACCCGGTGCACTGCTGGTGGCGGCGCCAGTGCTCGGGGTGCTGATGCTCAGTGCCGTGCTGTTTGTGCGGGCCGGTGAGGGCGCCCGTGGCTTACCGATCATGTACACACCGTTGGCCTATTTGAATCTGTTTACCTATGAAGCGCTGCACAACACCGTCGGCCCGCGCGAACCGGTGAAACTGGCGCGTATCGATCAGCCGGTGGGGCACGACATCGTGCTGATCATCGACGAGAGCATTTCCGGCAACTACCTGGACATCAACACGCCGTTCGGTGTGCACAGCAACCTCAAGGAACCGCGCCCAGGCGTGGACATTTTCAATTACGGCTACGCGGCGTCCATTGCCAATTGCAGTGCCGACACCAATGTCACCCTGCGCTACGGTGGCACCCGCGGTGACTACATGCGGATCAACAGCACGTTGCCGTCGATCTGGCAGTACGCAAAAAAGGCCGGGCTGCGCACCGTTTATATCGACTCCCAACGCACCGGTGGCAACTTGCAGAACCTGATGAACGCTGCCGAGAAAAAGGACATCGACGAGTTCGTGCAATTCGACCAGACCAGCGTGCGCGACCGCGACATGGCCGCGGCGGCCAAGCTGATCGATCTGCTCAACGACGGTAAACCGGAGCTGGTGGTGATCAACAAGCTCGGCGCGCATTTTCCGGTGCATGATAAATACCCGGATGCGTTTATGGCCTACCGCCCGACATTGCCCCGAGGGCAGTTTGTCGAGGTGGCGGACACGGGCACGCGCGATGGTTTCAACGGTCAGCTGGATGATTGGTTGCTGTACCGCAACGCCTACAAAAATACCGTGCTGTGGAATGTCGGCGAGTTCTTCGCACGGGTTTTCGCTCAGGCGGATTTGAGCCGTGCGCTGCTGATTTACACCTCGGACCACGGGCAGGATCTGCACGAGCGCGGTAACCCGGGGCTCAATACTCACTGCGGTGGTGATCCGGTGGAGGAGGAGGGCTTGGTGCCCCTGGTGGTGATTTCGGGCAGCGGTTTGAAGACTTTGGACTGGCAGGCGCAATTGCCGGCCAACAAGGATCGCTCCAGTCACTACAACATCTTCCCGACGTTGCTGCAGGTGATGGGTTATGACTTGGCGGGGATTGAGGCGGTGTATGGCAAACCGTTGAGTGTGCCGACGGTGGACGATTTCACGTTTAACTATCGGTTCAATGCGCGGTTGGGGGCCAAGCCTGAGTGGAAGCATATTGACCTGAACCGCATTGTGACGCCGGGGCGGGTGGTGCCGAGTGTGGCGGTGGGGCAGTGAGGTTGTTTGTTGGCTGAGCCGGCCCCTTCGCGAGCAAGCCCGCTCCCACATTTGATCGATGTGTACACAGCTTCTGCGTGCACCGGCGATCCCTGTGGGAGCGGGCTTGCTCGCGAAGAACGATAACGCGGTGTCGCTGCCGTCCGCTATCCTAGGCCCACTGTCTTCAACGAGTCTCCCCTCATGCTTTCGGTCCAGGGCGTCTTCAAAAGCTACGCCACCCCCCAAGGCCCATTGCCCGTGCTGCAAGGCGTCGACCTCACGTTGAAGCCCGGCAGCAGCCTGGCGCTGATGGGCGAGTCGGGCAGTGGCAAGAGCACCTTGCTGCACCTGATCGCCGGGCTGGACAAGGTCGATCGCGGCAGCATTCGCAGCGGCGAGCATCGGCTGGAACAAATGACCGAAAGCCAATTGGCGAACTGGCGGCGGACCGAAATCGGCCTGGTGTTTCAGCAGTTCAACCTGATCGGCAGTTTGCGCGTTGAAGACAATCTGGCGTTTCAGGCGCGTCTGGCCGGGCGCCACGATCCACGTTGGCAGGCGCATCTGGTGCAACGTCTGGGGTTGGGAGATTTGCTGCGGCGCTATCCGGAGCAACTGTCTGGCGGGCAACAGCAACGGGTTGCGTTGGGCCGCGCCTTGGCATCGCAACCGAAACTGTTGTTGGCCGACGAGCCCACCGGCAGCCTCGATGAAGCCACCAGCGATGAGGTGTTGAAGTTGTTGCTGGAGCTGCTCGACGACAGCCCGACGACGTTGTTGATGGTCACTCACAGCCCACGGGTCGCCGCGCGGTTGGCAGACAAAGTGGTGCTGCACGGTGGCCGTCTGGCTGGCGCGGGCGAGCGCTGAGGTGCGGGTTTTTCGCGAGACGCTGCGAGCGCTGCTCAGCCATTGGCGGCAGCACCCGGTGCAATTTTTCAGTGTGCTGACCGGGCTCTGGCTCGCCACCAGCCTGCTGACCGGCGTGCAAGCGCTGAACAGCCAGGCGCGCGAAAGTTACGCCCGGGCCAGTCAGTTGATCGGCGGCGAACCTCAAGCCAGTCTCAGTGCGCCCGGCGGCGGGGTGTTCTCTCAGCAATTGTTTATCGACCTGCGTCGCGCAGGCTGGCCGGTATCGCCGGTGTTGCGCGGCCGGGTAACGCTCAAGGGGCATGAAGACCAGCGCTTGCAGTTAATGGGCATTGAGCCAGTGTCGTTGCCGGCCGGTTCTGCAGTGGCCGGGCGGTCGTTGCCGATCGAGCAGATCGTCGAGTTTTTCACCCCCCCGGGCAGCACCTGGATTTCGCCGCAGACGTTGCAGGCATTGGGCTTGCACGAAGGTGAAACCCCGGTGGCCCAGAGCGGCATCACTTTGCCGCCGCTGCGAGCCCAGACCGACATGGCGCCCGGTGTGTTGCTGGTGGACATCGGCTTCGCCCAACAGATTCTGCAATTGCCGGATCAATTGTCACGGCTGCTGCTGCCCAAGGATTTCACCGCGACCCTGCCTGATGAGTTCAAGGGCCAACTCCAGTTCAAAAGCAGCGGCGAAGAAAACAATCTCGCGCGCCTGACCGAGAGCTTCCACCTGAACCTCGATGCCTTGGGCTTTCTGTCGTTCGTGGTCGGCCTGTTCATCGTTCACGCGGCGATCGGCCTGGCGCTGGAGCAACGCCGAGGCTTGCTCAGAACTCTGCGCGCCTGTGGGGTCAGCGCCCGCCTGTTAATTGCCTGCCTTGCCGTCGAACTGGGTGGTCTGGCGCTGATTGGGGGTATCGCCGGCGTCGTCAGCGGCTACCTGCTGGCCGGCGTGCTGTTGCCGGACGTCGCCGCCAGTTTGCGCGGCTTGTACGGCGCCGAAGTACCGGGGCAGTTGAACCTCAGCCCGCTGTGGTGGTTCAGCGGTATCGGCCTGAGCCTGTTCGGCGCCTTGCTGGCCGGCGCCAACAGTTTGCTGCGGGCGGCGCGGTTGCCGTTGCTGGCGCTGGCCAATCCGCAAGCCTGGCATCAGGCCCACGCGCGCTGGTTGCGGCGCCAGGGTTGGGTCGCGGCGATGGCGGCGATGATCGCGTTATTGGCGTTGAGCTTCGGCGACAGCCTGAGCAGCGGCTTCGTGTTGATGGGCGCATTGTTGATCGGCGCCGCACTGGCCTTGCCGGTGGTGTTGAACAGCGTGCTCAACTGGGTGCTTGGGCGCAGTCGCTCGGTGCTCGGCCAATGGTTTCTCGCCGACTGCCGCCAGCAACTGCCGGCCCTGAGCCTGGCGTTGATGGCGCTGTTGTTGGCACTGGCGGCAAACATCGGCGCCGGCAGCATGACCGCCGGTTTCCGTCAGACGTTCAGCAACTGGCTCGAACAACGCCTGACCGCCGAGCTGTACCTCAATCCGCAAAATCCCGCCCAGGCTCGAGAGCTGCACACCTGGCTCAAACAACAACCTCAAGTCACCGCGGTGCTCCCGAACTGGCAAGTGTCGATCCAGTTGCAGGGCTGGCCGGCGGAGGTCTTTGGCGTGATCGATCACCCGACTTATCGTCAGCATTGGCCATTGTTGGAAGCCTTGGGCGACAACCCTTGGGAGCGACTGGCCAAGGACGACGCGCTGATGCTCAGCGAGCAACTGGCCCGGCGGTTGAAGGTACGGCTCGGTGATCACCTGACGATCCCGACGCCGAATGGCCTATGGTCGCCACGGATCGTCGGGATCTACGCCGACTACGGCAATCCCAAGGGCCACCTGCTGGTCAACATCAATCACCTGTTGCGCGGCTGGCCGCAGTTGACGCCCAACCGTTTCAACCTGCGCATCGACCCGGCATCGATTCCTGGGTTCCTGACCACGCTGCAAGCCCGCTTCGCTCTGGAGGACAGCCGCATCTTCGATCAGGCCCGGCTCAAGGGCTGGTCCACGCAAGTATTCGAACGCACCTTCGCCGCCACCGCCGCGCTCAACAGCCTGACGCTTTGCGTCGCGGGCGTGGCGCTGTTCATCAGCCTGCTGACCCAAAGCCAGAGCCGCCTCGGGCAACTCGCGCCACTGTGGGCACTGGGCGTGACGCGACGGCAGTTGATGCTGCTGAACCTCGGGCAGACCTGGTTGCTGGCAGTATTGACGCTGGTGCTGGCATTGCCTTTGGGCATCGCATTGGCGTGGTGCCTGGACACGGTGATCAACGTTCAGGCCTTCGGCTGGCGGTTGCCGTTGCGGGTGTTTCCGTTGCAACTGTTGCAGTTGATGGGCCTGGCATTGATCGCCACGTTGCTTGCCTCGGCGTGGCCGCTGTACTCGTTGTATCGCACGCAACCGGCCGATTTGCTGAGGACGTTTGCTCATGAAGATTAAGGTCGGGGTGGTGTTATTACTGGCATTGCTGAGCGGCTGTGACAACACCCCCGCGCCAGAAAAAGGCTTCGCCGGCCTCGGCCATCAGGCGCAGGCATTTACCCCGGTGGTGCCCGGGCGAGTCTTCAATTTTCCGGCGGACCACGGCCCCCACCATGGTTTTCGCATCGAATGGTGGTACGTCACCGCCAACCTCAAGGACGATCAGGGCCGTGAGTTCGGCGCGCAATGGACGCTGTTTCGCAGTGCGTTGAAAGCGACGCCCGAGCAACCCGGCTGGGCCAATCAGACCATCTGGCTGGGCCATGCGGCCGTGACTTCCGCTACGGTGCACCATGCCGCCGAACGCTACGCCCGTGGCGGCGTTGGCCAGGCCGGAGTGAGCCTGGCGCCGTTCAACGCATGGATCGACGATTGGCGTTTCAGCAGTCAGGCCACCGCTGAGAACCCGCTGGCGGACCTGCAACTCAGCGCTCGCGACAAGGCTTTCAGCTACCAGCTTCGACTGACCTCCACACGTCCACTGGTGCTTCAGGGCGACAAAGGCTTCAGCCAGAAATCCGAACAAGGCCAAGCGTCGTACTACTACAGCCAGCCGTTTTTCCAGGCCAGCGGCACGTTGGAAATCGATGGCAAAACCTACACCGTCAGCGGCCCGGCCTGGCTCGACCGCGAGTGGAGCAGCCAACCCCTGACCGCCAACCAGACCGGCTGGGACTGGTTCTCCCTGCACCTGGACAGCGGCGAACACGTCATGCTCTACCGCATGCGGCAAAAGGACGGCGCGCCATACCTCACCGGCACCTGGATCGATGCCCAAGGGCAGACGCAATTACTGCATGCCGACGACATCAGCCTCACACCACAAGACACCGCCAACGTGGCCGGACGTTCGATGCCCGTGAGCTGGTCGATCAAAATCCCCGCCAAACACCTCGAAATCACCATCAGCGCCCTCAATCCCAAGGCGTGGATGGACTTGCGCATTCCCTATTGGGAAGGGCCGGTGCGGCTTAGCGGCAGTCATGGCGGGCAGGGGTATCTGGAGATGACCGGCTATTGACCCGGAACTCTCGGCGCCACGCCGTTTTCCTACGTAATGAAGCCCATTCACGGGAGCCCGCCATGAGCGACGACCTCAAACCGCCCGACCTGGCCACTTGGCAGCGGCTGTTCGACGACAAGGCCTATTGGCAGCAATCCCCCGACGCGCATTACAGCGAACTGCTGCGCATCGCCGACGATCTGCTGGGGCAGGGCGCCATTGACCTCGAGCAATGGCAGACCCTCAAAGCCAAGGCCGATCAATCCCACAAAGACTCGCCCGCCGTGAATGTCGCCCACGAAGTCGACGATCCCGAAGCCTGAGGAACATTCCATGAGTCCCAAACCGACCACCCCCTCGGAAAACCCCGACGAACCGCGGCCACCGGGCGAAGTCGAGCGCGACAACGACGCCCTGCGCCCCACCGACCCGACCCGGCGCAAGGAAAGCGGCAAGGGCACGGAAAGCGGCGAATCCACCGCGCAAGAAACCGCGGACACTCCCTGAGTAGCGTCTATGCTCATCGGCACGGACGGCGCCGAACCTGGATTGAGAGCCGTCTGCTGCCATCCAATCACAGGGAACGTACCGCTTATGAAGATCAACGCACTGACCAAAGCCATCACCCTCGCCACTCTCCTGTCCACCGCCAGCCTCAGCGCCATTGCCGCGGACATCCCGCTGTCCGCCGTCGTGGAAGCCGATCAGGTCGTCACCAAAGTCCTGTCGGTCGACGCCGCCAAACACCAGGTCGTCCTTGAAGGCGCCGAAGGCCGTCAGGTACATGTACAACTCAGCGACAAGGCGAAAAACCTCGGCAACCTGAAAGTGGGCGATCAAGTCAACGTCGAGGTCGTCCGTTCCGTCGCGGCCTACCTCGACACCGATGTCGACAAAGGCCTGCCAGGTTCCATCGAACGCACCGGCGAAATCCGCGCCACCAAAGACAACCCCAACCCCGGCGGCGAAGCCTTCCGTCAGGTACAGGTCCAACTGAAAATCACCCACATCGACCTGAAGAAAAACCAGCTGACCTTCGAAAACCCGGCTGGCCAATCCAAAACCATCAACGTCGAAAAGCCTGAAGTCCAGGCGAAACTGAAAGATCTGAAAGTAGGGCAGAGCGTTGTGGTGACCTATACCGACGTGCTGAAAGTGACCACTCAACACCCAAGCTGATCATTATTTGTACGTATTGATTGTTTTTGTGCAGATAGTTGTACAAGAACAATCAATTTTAATGGTCGAACTGGTGGGTTTAAGAAGGTTGTAAGCGTTGTGTGAGCAACGCCTTACGAAATATTACGTGTATAAAATTTCATGTTTATACGTGACGACATATCTGCCAAATTCTATTAAAATCCTTCCCGTTCGCCCGGTGTCAGGGCTCTTTACCGGTGCATGGATTGCCAGGCCATTACACTGGGCGAACACCTTCTTTGGGAGGCGGTGTTTAAAAGTTTTGGATATAAAAAATGGGCGACCTTGGAGTCGCCCATTTTTATTGGGTGATTTAAAGCTGCGCCCGCAACTGCCGCCCGCGCAAAACAACGCAGCGTCATCGCCAAGCGCCTCGCCCAGCGAAAGCGTTTCCAACCGTTGAAAACTTTAGATTGCATCCAATACCGGAGTGCTGGCCTTGAGCTGCTGCCGGTAGTTGGCTGCACGCTGAAGCACTCGGGTCAAGGCCATAAAGTTCGCCGGTTTGGTTAAAACGTCATTGGCCCCCGCGGCCCTGAAACGCTCTATCTCGCTCGAAAAAGCGCTCGCGGTGAAAGCAACGATGTAGCAAGTATCGCCCAATGGTAGTTTGCGGATTTTACGAATGGCCGCTAGCCCATCCATAACAGGCATGTTGATATCCATAAAAATGATATCTGGAGTCGAAGTCATAGACTGATTGACCGCCTCCAGGCCGTTTGACGCAAGGTCGGGTGTATAACCCAACTCCTGTAGCATCGCCATGGCAACTTTCTGACTCACGGGATGGTTTTCCACCAGCAGGATATCGAGCGGGAAATCCTCGGCAAAAGATGAGTCGAAACCCACCACTGCATGATCGTCCCCGATGGGTATTTCCGAGACTGAAAAAAGCTCCATGGGGAGGGAGAAGGAGAACGTCGATCCGACGCCAGGCTGACTGGTAAAGGATAAAGTCCCCTGCTGCGCCTCGACCAGATTTTTGCAGATTGAAAGGCCGAGCCCACTCCCGGTAAAGCGTTGACTGGCCGGCCCTTTGAACTGAGTAAAGGGCTTGAACAGGCTGTTTTGCCGTTCAGCGGGGATACCTATGCCGGTATCGCGTATGGAGAAGTCGAGTCGGGCTTGAGGGCCGTAACCGCTCGTCGTGACCATGAGCGATACTTTTCCGGCTTCGGTGAATTTGACCGCATTGCCCAACAAGTTGAGCAAGATCTGGCGAAGGCTATCGGTATCGGTTTTGACCAAGGAAGGTACGTCCGGTGAGACGTGGGCCTCAAGTGCTATTGGCTTGTCCTGAATGTTTTGCCGGATCATTTCAATACTGGATAAAACCAATGCTCTCACTTCGAAAACACGAGGTTTCAATTCAAGTTTGCCCGCTTCGATTTTTGCAAGGTCGAGAATGTTGTCGATAAGAGACAGCAGGGTTCGTCCGCTGGTATTAATCGTTTTTAACAGACTGCTTTGCTCGGGGCTCAGGGTGGACCGCGCCAGCAACTCGGTCGCGCCGATGACACCGTACATCGGTGTGCGGATCTCATGACTCATGGTGGCCAAAAATCTGGTTTTTGAACGATCAGCGTCCTCGGCGGCATTTTTTGCCTGATTCAATACCTGTTCGTTTATTTTCAATTGCTGGAGATGAGCACGCATGCGTAAAAGGCTGAGGGCGAGAAATACCAGAATGGCCAGGATGATATGGTGCAGGGAGTCCTGATTAAGTTGGTGGTAGTAGTCCGCCAACGTAATCTCCGCGCCAGTAACATAAATCGTACCGTCCTGCGATTTCATTGGGACGAAGACGGCGCGAAAGTCTCCCCAGTGATCCGAGTAGTCGATCCAGGTGGGTTCGGTGCGCTCAAAACTGTCGAGCAAAGCCTGACTGGCATCCGGGTAGGGATCGAAAAAGCGTACGAAATTCTTCTCCAGAATCTCTTTTTTCGATGCGCTGGAGCTGACCAGATAAGCCTCGCCCGAGCGTTTGACCACGCTGTAGACAAAGGCAGTACCCATGGAATTGTTGAAGCTGGAGAGTCGCTGAATGGCATTCCAGTCTTCCGTTTCGGATTTGGACTGTTTGTCGATCAGATTGTCATGGTAGCGGTCGCCAAGGATGGCCGAAGCACCCAACGCAGCATGCAGCAATTTGTTATTGATGTTTTCAGTGAGGACTCCTTGAGTCTCGACGTAGAGGTAGTAGATATAGCCACTGACACCTACGATGTAGACCAAGAGCAAGGCCCATGTTTTCCGCCTGAGTTTGAACATTTATCACAGCCTCCATACTGCGCGCGGAAGTATAGTTTGAAGGTTGGGTGAAAACCATGGTTTTGTTTTTCGCGGTTTTCAGGTGAGGCGGTGAGAAGTTACTTGACCGAAGAGACGGTTTTTTGGTTTTTTGTGCTCACGATGTTGAGTAAATTTTTTGGAATAATCAGAAGTTTAAAGACAGTTTTTAACAAGCTCTTGCGAAGTGCTGCGTGCATAAGTCTGGGAGGCGGTGTTTAAAAGTTGCGGATATAAAAATGGGCGACCCTACCTTGGGTCGCCCATTTTTATTAATGATTTAAAGTTGCGCTCGCAACCGCCGCCCGACCACATCCAGCAAATCGCAACCATCACGCAATTGGATTGCTAACACCCTCGCAAACTCTTGCAACAGCGCAGCATCACCACCAAGCGCCTCACCCAGGGACAGGGTTTCCAACAGTTGAGTGACGCTGCGAATGCGATACGCCGCCGTCTCGTGCAACACATCGACAGGCGCTTCGGTGTCGATCAGCAGCGAAGGGATCGTGCAGTCGATGCCGGTAATCGGCATGTATCGAGTCATGGCTGCACCTCCTGAGCGTCGGACACCCCACCGGGTGGATCGAGATTGTCCAGCGCCCGGTTTACCAACAATTCACCCAGCACGGCCAATTGCTGAATTGATAACGCCAGACTGCGGTGCGAGCCTTCGAGCTCGCACGCAAGATCAGTGGTCAGCACGTTGAGCGAAGCGAGGGTTTCGCAGGCGTGGCTTAGCAGGGTTTCGGTGTCGATGTTGGGGAGGAGGGTGAAAACGTGGCTGATGGGGTCGGGATGTTTTGGGTCGCGGAGGCGGGCGCTGATGGTGCGTTGGGTTGCTTGGCTGAGTTGGAGGGGGTCAAGGGAATCGGGTGGAAATTTTTTCATCGTGAAGCTCCTGAAACAATGGAGCCGCAAAGCGGCATTTGCATGCCTTGATCGTGTTCGGTCTGTCAAAACCGGTCGCTGAGGTTGCAGCGACTGGGGGAGGTTATCTGGGGAGGGAGGGGTATACAAGTTCATGGATGGCGATAGAAGTTGCGGGAAATATCCGAAGCTTTTGTCAGGCGACGAACTTCAACTCAACAGGCGGTTCCACGGTCACTACCGGGCTTGATCATGAGCAAGTGGTCCATTTGTTGAATTCGACATTGCTCGACGAACTCCAGTGCGCTATCTGGTTTTTCCAGATATTGGTCGAAGCACGCTTTTGGGATTTCGTAGTACTCCTCGTAATCGACGAGGCAGTTGCTGACCGGGATTGACAGGTAGAACTTTCTCGATGTTATTTCCTGCCCGATGCTGAAGTAATCAGTTTTGTTTGTGAGAATATCTTTGAACTTCATCTGGATGCCAGTATATATTTAATTTTGTCAAAATTAAGATTTGTAACGGTGCTGGGTATTTCGGTCATGATTGTTCTAGGTTAATGGGGCTGCCGTATGCCTTGATTTCGAATAAGAGCTGGTCAAGGATTATGACAACTCTCCCGGTGTTTTGTGCTGCGTACTCCGCACGAAGTATTATAAAAAACTCGCCGACTGTTTTTGGGGGGGGCGCTGAGGCTTGCTATTAGATGAAAGTCTTTTTGTGACATAAATCAGTTTCTGAAGTAAGTCTCATCCAGCTGACGTCTACGTATCAGCAGATACTCCTCCCACACCTTGGGAAAGTCCTCATCTTTGGTAAATGGGAAGGTCAGATAGATATGTTTTCCCGTCACGCTTATATACTCACGTGCACGTTTGAAGGCGGGTTGTTCGTATATCGAGATGCTTTCATCGTAACCGTCATGACGGTGAGAGATACTTACCCAATGTGGAGCGATCATGCCTCGCGCAAAATCAATCACCCAACCATGATCCAGTCCAGTGCTCAAGTAACCGTAAACACCATCGTTTGAGAGACGGATACACGATTTGGCCTGAGCACCGTTGTCGTCATTTACTACTACTATCTTGTCGTTGAAGTATTGGATGCTTTTCTTATCCGGTCCTTTCAAAATCAGATTCCAGCCTTCGGCGGACATTCGAAACTCACCTTGGTTTTCGAATTCGGCGATCCAGCCGTTTGAAAGAGTGATTCGATGTTTGTTCATGTTTTATCCTGTAAGCCAAAAGGGGGCAGATTTGTTTTCATAGTATAGAAAATAAATCTGTCCCCTTTGTAGTTTGTCCAGGTTGTTTGATTTTTACTGCTGTGCACCATATTGTTCTTTAAGTCTTTGGCACTTTAATAGTATTTCTTCTCGGTCATCTATTGCGTTTTTTTCGCACCAGTCGTTGATGAGTTTGGCGCCGTAGTTTAGTGGTAATATTACATGCTCGTTCACGAATTCAAATGCCATGCCATCTTGAAGGTAGTCAGGGATATTTAACTGGTCTTCATCTATGCTTACATAGATTCCGGACATTTCAATTCCAAATCCTTCTGAGTTTAAAAGACTGTCCAAGGCTAATGGTAAAAAGCTTTTTATTTCCCAGGCGAACGAGTCACGTAGATCCAAGAGGCAGTTGTGAATGATACTTTGTTGTGAAGCAGTTAAAGTAGAATTGCTCATGGTTGGGCCTACATGCTGGGGTGAAAGTTTGTAACGTATGTGCGTGTTTCGTCGAGATAGATTCGAAACGTTATCCCATCACTTGATGCAGTATAAACACGGTTTCCACTGGCTTTAGCGCCAGCATATCCGCTGGCTGCAGCATCTTTACCTGCGTTGTACATTCTTTCAGTAGAAATTACATTTGGGTCGTAAACTGTTTTAGGACTTTTGAATTGCTTTACCCCTACCACTTGCCCTGTTCGGTCCAGTGCATCTCTTCCGTACGTGATCGTGGAAACTCCAGGAGTGCTTGGGCTTTGGACCTCTGAGAGGACATAGAGCTTGTTGTCCTTGGTCGCTTTCATAAAATCGTCCCGATTGTGAGCGCCTGAAACACCTGTTTGCGTGTTATAGCCGTCCGCTTTCTCAAGGTGGTGTTTTGCATTGTCACTGATGGGGACTCCCTTATGGTCAGTAGTCCCTGGAGGGCAGTTATTCAACCCCAACGGATCCACCCACCCCGTAGGGTTAGGCACGTACTGGTAGTTATTCAACCCACCCGCAAGCTTGATCGGATCCGGCGTCAAAAACCGTCCAGTGCCCGGATTGTAGTAGCGATGCCGGTTGTAATGTAAGCCCGTTTCGGCGTCGAAGTACTGACCCTGGAAGCGCAGCGGGTTGTCGATTTCGGCGATATCGAGGGTGGCAAGGTTGCCGTAGGCGCGGTATTTCGCCGACCACATGATCTCGCCGCTGTAGTCGGTAAGTTCCTGCGGGGTGCCGAGGTGGTCGAGTTGGTAGTAGAACGGTGTGGCTTTCAGCGGGCCTTCGCCATCGAGCATGGCCAGCGGGCGGAAGCTGCCGGGTTCGTAGATGTAAGTGCGATAGCGGCTGTCGGCGCTTTCAGCAATAAGGCGTTCGCCTTGCCACAGGAATTCGATGGTGTGGCCATCGACGGTTTTGGCGATACGACGGCCGAAGGCGTCGTACTTGTAGCTTGCGATGCTACCGCCGGGCAGGCTGACGCCGATCAGGCGATGTTGGCAGTCGTAGCGATACTCGGTGACGAGTTTCTGGCCGGCGCCACGGCGTTCGCGGATCAGGTTACCGTGGGCGTCGTAGTCATAGTGGCGGTCGCCCTGCATGAGCAGGCGGTTGCCTTTGACGTTGGCCAGGTTTGCGGTTGGCTGGTCGCCTTGGCCGAGGAGGTTGCCCGCCGGGTCATGGGCGAAGCTTTCCGGAGTGGTGCCACGGACGTTGATCAGACGGTCCAGCGGATCATAGTGATAGCTGCGGTTGCCTTTGCGGCTGTCGTCGATGCCGGCAAGGTTGCCGTTGGCATCGTAGGCGTAACGGCGGCGGAACAGGTTGCGTTCCTGTTGGCTGACGGTGTGGGCTTGCAGTCGGCCTTGTTCGTCATACTGGTATTGGCTGAGCAGCAGGCCTTGTTGGCGCTGCAGTTCGCGGCCCGCGTTGAACTGGTGCGTGGTGAGGCGAGAGCCGTTGAGGTCGATGCTGCTCAGGCGTCCACCGGATTGGTGGCGGTAGTCGAGTTTACTGCCGTCGGGGAGGCGGCAGTGGCTCAGTTGGCCGAGGTTGTCGTACTCATAACGCAGGGTGCCCCAGCCTTGGTGTTCGGTGATCAGGCGGTCTTGCAGATCGTATTCGTAGGCGAGAGGCCAATGGCCGTCGTCGACGTTGACGAGGCGGCCGAGGGCGTCATAGCTGTAGTGAATTTCCTCGCCATCGGCCAGGGTTTTCACCAGCAAGCGACCAGCGGCGTCGCGTTGGTACTCGGTGACCAACTCACTGGCGTCGTCGCCGAATTCGGTTTTCTTCAGCAGTTGGCCGTTGAGGTCGTACTCGTAAGCGGTACGGCGACCGTCGAACCCGGTTTCCTGCTGGATCAGGCCGTTCGGGTAGTAATCGAGGTGGTAGTGCTCGCCACGTTCGTTTTCGATCTCAGTGAGCAGCAAGCGCGAGTTGTCGTAACGGTAGCGAAGCTGACTGCCGTCCGGGTTGAGGCGACGGCTGACCAGGTGCAGGCCATCGGCGTATTCGTAGCGGGTGACGCGACCCAATTCGTCGCGTTCAGCGGTGACTTTGCCGTAGGCGTTGTAGGTGAACGCGCGGGTTGCACCGCCGGGCAGGGTGATTTGCGCGAGGCGGTTGGCGGCGTCCCATTGGTAGTGGGTGATGGCGCCGGTTTCTTCCTGACGGGTAATCTGCCGGCCCAAGGCGTCGTAACGGTATTTGCGCTGGCCGCCATCGGGCAGGCGCTCTTCCAGCAGTTGGCCGAGGTTGTTCCAGCCCAGTTGATGACGGCTGCCATCCGGGTGACGGATTTCCAGCAGGCGGCCTTGACGGTCGTAGCTGTAGAGGGTGGCATTACCATCAGGGTCAATCTGTTGAGTGATGTCGCCCTGATTGTTTCGTTGATACTTCCAGGTGGCTTTGCCTCGGTGCACGTCACTGACGAACCCGTTGCTGTATTCATACGAAACGGGTTCATCTTCCGGAGGAATGACGGCCGTCATCAAGCCGTCTTCGTCGTACCGATACTCGGTAACGGCGCCTAGCGGATCTTTTTCTGCAATCAACTGGCCTTTATCGTTGTAGGCCTTCAGGTGTTCAGCGCCATCCGGATCGATCTTGCTGATAAGCCGCGCTTTATCGTCGTGGGTGTAAACCTCTTCGCTGCCATCGGCGTTGGTAACGGTGACGCTGCCTTTATCGTCCCAGGCGTAATGCGCTTCCATCTGCGAAAAGCTCGCCCAGTGATGGACGCAGCGTGACAACTTGCCTTCGTTCTCCCACTCCCAAAAGAAACTCGCGCCACCCGCCAGTTGCCGCTCAAGAATCACGTGCTGATCGTTGTAGCGATAGTGTTCGGCTTCACCGGCAGCGTTCTTCGCTTCAATCAGGCGATGCTGCGCGTCATAGTTGTACGTGACCAGCGTCTGGACAGTGTTCCAGGCGTCTTCCAGATTGTCGGCGGGAATAAACTGTTGATAGTCGACGGCGATGATGTGCTTGCGGTCGTATCGCAAGAGCAGGGCACGACCGGCGCCATTGTCGAGGCGTTTGATCCTGCCGTGGATGTCACGGGTGATGTGCAGCCGGTTGCCATAGCTGTCGCTGATGGCGATCAGGGTTGCGCCTTTGCTGTTGTAACGGAAGTGGTAGAAGGACGGTCGACTCCCGGCTTGAGCCAGGACAAGTTCCGACGGGTCGTCACCGATGAAAATCGCTGCCCGTGACAGGCTGTTGGTAATCGCCGGACGCTGTTGGCTTGGAAGCGGAAATGGCGTCGCCCGATTTTCGTGGTCAGTCCAGATGACTTCATCGCCATTGATTTCGATTCGATGAGCCAGTGCATGGCTCCAGCCATAACCCAGGCCGCAATCGATTTCCACTGCGCTGCTTCGGTAAAGACGTGTCCACTCAAATGGCAGCAGGCCGTCGAGTTGGCCATCGTTGAGCGTCAATAACTCTTCACCGGTGACCATCGATACAGGGCACTTGTCGGTGCAGGTTTTGGCCGCGGGTTCAGCGCTTTGGTCAGCAGGTGTCTTGGCTTGCCTGGAGGCGTCGTCGCCCGTTTTGCCCTTGCCCAGTTTTGTGTTTTTCTTCCCGTCAAAGCGAACCTGCGCCACCCCTTTCTTCACCTGAGCCGTCACGCCACGAGCCGCTACCGCGGTGTACTTCGCGACGTATTCCATGAAGCCTTTGATGATCTTGAACACCGACTCCACAAAACCGGTCACGGCCTTGATGATGATTTCGCCGTACTTTTTCAATCGCGCGGCGAGGTAGATGACACCAGTACCCTCTGCAGCAATGGTCAGCACGATCGAAATCACGATGTCGATCGCGATGCCGACGACCGCCGCCGTGGTCATTTTTGCGGCGTCACCGGCCATCTTCATCGGTGGCATGCCGGCCAGCCAGATCACGGCACTGCGTACCATCAGGAACAGGGCGGCCTCGTCGCTGGCCAGCAGCATGGCTTTCTTCATGACGTCTGGCGATTCTTTTGCCAGTGCTATCAGCTTTTGGGTGCCGGCACCGAGGTCTTTCGCAAACTTGCTCGGGTCTTGCAGGATGTCGAGCACCAGGCTGATGCCGTCCCAGACGCCTTTGATCGCTTCCCAACCGCCTTCGAGGATGCCGTTGCCGACCGCCATGGCGGTTCCCGAAGCGGACATGTTCGACCATTGCGGTTTGAAGCCGGCCCATTCCTTACGCAGGAAACCTTCCAGTTGACCGGTCAGGCCGTCATAGGACTTGAACAGGGTATCGATCTGAGCCGGGGTCACTTCGTTATGGATACGGATTTTGTAGAACTTGCCCGGAATACCACCCGTCCAGCTGGCTTTGCCTTGGGCGTCGAGTTTGACTTTGCTGACCGCGCCGCCTTCTACCGCAACGATTTCGACTTCGATGTCACCCAGCGGGATGTCATACACCGATTCGAATTTGCTCTCGATCAGCAGCGGCCCCTTGAGTGGGCACTGGGCAACGTTCGAGGCAAAGTCGCCATCGGTCATGCTCACCGATTTGCTGGTGTTGCCGACCTTTATGACGCGCTCCATGCCCAGCAGGGAGGGCAGGTCTGTTGCTCGACTGCCTTTATCGGCGGCTTTCGCGTACCAGGTTTTGGTCTGTTCTTGATACAGCTTCAAGCTGTCCTTGAACGTGCTCAGTTGGTTGTCAACGTAGGCAACGCGATCCATCAGCCTTGCTCCAGAATCAGGTGGTTTAACAGTGCTTCATTAAGATTTTTCGGAGCATCCGGGCGGCGCACGAAGCGTGCGATTTTCAGCTTCAGATTGCTCTCGGGGTAAGCGGCGAAGATGTCTGGACGCTCCTCTTCCAGCCATTGCATCAGGTTGCCGATCAGGGTCGACGGGTTTTGCTTCGCAAGGCTGTCGAGCAGCTTCTGCGGCACCTCCCACCAAGGCCAGTCCTTCGCCGTTGGCACCGCGCGCGGCCCCACCTTCAGGCTTTTCCCATTAATCAGATACCGATCAAACACCGGCAGCACCTCACCGGCGGCATCGCCGAGTCCTTCCAGAATCGGGTAGATATGCCGCCCGTCCCAGAACCGGAAAAACACTTCGGTCCCATTCGGCATGCGCACTTGAGTCAGGCTGCGCAGATGTTCGAACACCACGTTCGGTTCGCTGCTGGAAACGGCCAGCCATCCCCAATCGAGGGCGTCGGTTTCAGCAATCCAAGGCAGGAAATTTGAGTTGGGTTTCAACTCGGTGAGGTAGGGCATCACTGGCTGCCAAGCCGCATAGGGTGTACCGCCCCAGATCGGGATTGCCTGGGTTGTGGGTTCATTTTGGTAAAGCGTCTTGAGCGCTTCGGCATCACTGGCCGCGCTAACGATCAAGTACAAACGCTCACCCGTCTGCAACGGCCGTTCGGCAAGCCACGCCTGCGGAGTCATCGGATCAGATCGCACAAGCACCTGCCTTGCACTTCTCGCACTCTTCACAGAATGGCGCGTTACGTTTCAGGGTATTGATCTGCGCCGGGCTCAGAACCGCGCCGGCCTTGTCCGCATCGGCCTGTTTCAGCGCGCCGGGCATCAGCGGCGCAGCCCCCGTCCCGCTGCCGGGGCTGCCGCCGGAGTTCATGTTGATCACCGGTCCGCTCAGCGTCACGCCGCTGGCGTCGATCTTGATGAAGCTGCCGCCGCCCTTGAGGGTGAGTTCGCTGCCGGCTTCGAGCACGACTTTCATGCCGCTGCTCAGGTGGATTTCCTGGCCGGCTTCGATGAACTGGCCGGTGCCGACTTTGATGTGCTGGTTGACGCCCACGGTGAGGTGGTCGTTGGCGCGGGTTTCGACTTTGCGGTCGGCGTAGACAGTGTGGTGTTCTTCGGCCTTGAATTCGCTGTAGCTGTTTTGCTCGACGGTGTCGTGGCGTTCGTTGCCGACGCGGATTTTCTGGTCGTGCTCGATGTTTTCGTCCCAGTCGCGCTGGGCGTGCAGGAAGATCTGTTCCTGGCCCTTTTTGTCTTCGATGCGCAGTTCGTTGTAACCGCCGCCGCCCGGAGAGCTCAGGGTTTTGAAGGTGCTGCGGGTCTTATTCGCTGGCAGGGCGTACGGGACGATGTTTTCCTTGTGATACAGGCAGCCGCTGATCAGCGGTTGGTCGGGGTCGCCTTCGAGGAAGCTGACCAGCACTTCCATGCCGATCCGTGGAATGGCGATGCCGCCGTAATGGGCGCCGGCCCAGGCGGAGGAGACGCGCAGCCAGCAACTGGTCTTGTCGTCGGCCTGGCCTTCGCGATCCCAGTGGAATTGCACTTTGACGCGGCCGTATTGGTCGCAGTGGATCTCTTCACCTTTGGGCCCGGTGACCACGGCGCTCTGGCTGCCGAGGATCCGTGGTTTGGGGTGGTTCAGCGGCGGGCGGTTCGGCACGTCCCAAGGGGTGGCCTGGAAGCGGTTGCGGTAGCCCTGGTGGAAATCGTCCTTGAGGTTAGTCGTGCTGCTGGTGACCGACTCTTCCAGCACTTGCGGCTGTTTGCCTTCGTGGAGGATTTCGGTGAGCAGCCACAGGTCGTTCCATTTGGCTTTGGGGTGTTGGGTCAGGGCCAGGAAGTGGCCGCTGACCAGCAACGGCTGATCGCTTTTGCCTTCCGCCAGTTGAAAGTCGCTGCGGTGACGCTCGAGGGCGCGCTTGGCCAGGTGCTTGCCGCGTTCGCGGTCGATGAAGCGACCGGGGTAGTCGTAGTCTTCGAGGTCGGGCAGGGCGTCGCCACGGTTTTCGCTTTCCAGGGTCAGGCGCGGTTTTTCGAAGTCGTAGTCGCGGCGGGTGGTGCGGCTGGTGCGGGTTTCCAGGCGCAGGTCGAAGCGCTTGATCACCGGGTCGTTGGCGACCATGCCGGAGTCTTGCTGATAGGCCACGGGCGCGAGTTTCGGGAACACCGTCTGGTCATCGCCGAACACCAGCTTGTGGGCCGTGGCGCTGTGCTGGAAGTGGTAATGGATTCCTTCTTCCTCGCACAGGCGCTGGATGAACTGCAGGTCCGATTCATCGTACTGAACGCAGTAAATGCGCTCGGGATAAATCGCCCCGACTTTGAATTCGTAGGCATTGCTCTGGATGCCGTGCTCTTCGAGGACCATGCCGACGATTTTCGGCACAGTGAGGTTCTGGAAGATTCGTTGGTTGATGCGGTGCGCCAGGTAGGACAGCTGCGGGCGCAGGGTCACGGCGTAGCGGGTCAGGCGTTTGCCCGAATCGCCCTGGGCGGCGCGGTAGATCTGGCCATGAATGCCGCTACCGTCAGGCGAAAGCTGCAAGAAGGCCGGTTTGTGCAATAGCGTTTCGAGGTCCAGGGACGGTTGCTCACTGACCAGCTCCACCTCAAACACAAAAGGCTGGCTGATAGCTTCCCGACCTTGCAGGGCAAGGACCTGGAGATCGTTTTCCAGACCTTCGACAGTCAGGGCAAAGTGAGTCTGATTGGCCGGCGCGAACATCCCTTGTTCCTCGTGCAGTGCTGCGGCGTTCGTTGACACCCGGAAGTCGGGTCAACGGACGCAAAAATTCCTGGAAGGCGCAAATGACATCGACCAGCAGAGCTGGCCGATGTTTGGAACCGTCAGCCGCGATTAAGCGACTGGAACACGCCAGTCATCGGAACCCGAAGTACCGGATACTTCGTGGGTCCAGGTGATTTTGCGGTAGGTGAATTGCACTTCTTCCAGGTGCGTGAAGTGCGAGTTCGACGGATCCTGGCAGTTGTGCATTTTGTTGTTGATGGCGACGATGATCGCGTCTTCCAGTTTGGTGGTGTAGTAGTGCTCTTGGGTACCTTGAGCCGAAGTGCGGTACCACTGGATAACGATTTCGCTCATGCGCTCGCCGGAGGTCAGCGCCGCTTGCAGCAGTGGCGAAGACTTGTCGTATACCTTGGTGATCACGACTGGCTTGTGTACACGCTGACCGGTCGGTTGGCCGGACTGTGGGTCACGCGGGATGATCACGTCGTGGCTGAAAGCCTGAACCATGACCTGGTCTTCGTGACCTTCCTGGTAGGTGTTGCCAACGGAGTCGGCGGTGAACGCGCCGGCAGTGATCAGGCCTTGTTTTTCGCCAGTAACGGACATGTACGCTGGTGTAGCCATGGATGTGCTCCTTGCTAAAAGTTAGGGTGCCCGGGAGGCGGTATCGCCCGGTGGGTGCCTGACTGTTATCAAGGTTCGTGCCAGAAATGATTAACGCTATATAAATCAGGTGGTTGAATGGATTTATCCAGCGCCGAAAGAGTTTTCGGCAAGGATCAGTTGAAAAGGTGCGCAAGAAGTTGCGCACCACTGCGCAACTTCTTGCGCACTCGGCTGGAGGGCTTGATAAACCTGGCGTTCAGCTTCGCTAGAGGACTTTTCACCGAAATAGTTGCGCAACTTCTTGCGCATCAAGGCCATGAGCCGTCACCCCGACAATGGGCGCAACGAACAGCGCTGTCTGAGGGTCAAACCCAGCGCCGAGATCACTGAATAACCCTGAAATCGACTGGAGAACGACATGAAAATCCTGATGGTTTTAACGTCCCACGATCAATTGGGTAACACCGGTAAGAAAACCGGCTTCTGGCTCGAAGAATTCGCCGCACCGTATTACATCTTCAAGGACGCTGGCGCGCAGCTGACCCTGGTTTCACCCAAGGGCGGCCAGCCACCGCTGGACCCCAAAAGCGATGAGCCAGACGCGCAAACCGCGGCTACCGATCGCTTTCGCAAGGATTCCGCTGCCCAGTCCGCATTGGCGTCTACCGGGGTGCTGAGCACTGTGAGGGCCGAAGACTATGACGCTGTTTTTTATCCAGGCGGGCATGGCCCGTTGTGGGATCTGGCTGAAGACCCCTTTTCAATTGCGCTGATCGAGTCGTTTTTCAAGGCGGGCAAACCGGTGGCGGCGGTCTGTCACGCACCGGGGGTGTTGCGTCACGTCAAGGATGCAGACGGCCAGCCGTTGGTTAAAGGCAAGCGGGTGACGGGCTTCACCAACTCCGAAGAAGCCGCTGTGCAGCTGACGGATGTGGTGCCGTTTTTGGTGGAGGACATGCTCAAGGCCAATGGTGGTCTTTACTCCAAGGCCGATGACTGGGCGAGTTACGTGATCGCGGATGGTCTGTTGCTGACCGGTCAGAACCCGGCCTCGTCGGAAGCGACCGCCAAGGCTTTATTGGCGAAGCTGGGTTAAGCCCACATAGCCTGCGGGTCGAAAATTTTTATGTGGCGAGCGAGCTTGCTCCGGGCGGCGTTCCGACGCCGGGCTGCGCAGCGGCCCCAAAATTCTGCGTACGAGCGGAGATTTTGTGAGTGCTACGCACTCAAGCGGGAGCAAGCTCCCTCGCCACAAAGTACATTTGACTGGTCAAGTCAGACTCGGCAATCCCAATGTTTTGCAGCACTCATCAATCGACCGCCGCTGCGTCTCGGCATACAACCCCAACTCATCAATCGTCGATTTTCCCAAGGCCTTTTCGAACGCTTGCTGGTTCGAATGCACGCCATAGTGGGTTTGCGCGGCATCCCCCAGGTTCGACTGAAAAATCCCCGCCGCGCTGACCGGCAGGAAATCTTCGTACACCAGCGGTTCAACCCGCACATAGCCGTCGCGGAGCAAATCCTCCAGCGACGCGCCTTTCAGTTCATCCGCCGCCAGGCCTTTTTCTGTCACGAAGTAGCGAAAGTACGCCAGTTCCTGTTGGCGCATGGCCTCGACGGTGTCAGGGAATTCGCCGAAGTGCTGCGTCATTAGCGCGTTGTAGCGTGCGGCGTTGGCTTCGTTGGGGAAGTCCTTCAGTTCATCCCGGGCAGCGTTGAGCAAGCGGTCATAAAGCGCCCGGCCTTTGGGGGTGAGCGCCGCGCCGCGTTGCTCGATCTCACCGAAGCGGGCGCTGTGGCTGCCACGGGTTTCGGCTTGATCGGCAAACGCAATCGGCTCGTCCAGTGCCTTGAAGCTGGTTTGGCGCAGCAGGATCGGGCATTGGCGGCGGGGCGGGCCTTCGATCACCGCTTTGGGGGTGATGCCATGGGCGGGCATTTGCGCCTGGACGATGTCGATGTCCAGGGTGCGCGGTGTCAGGTGGTTGATGTGCGGGCCTTTGAACGCCACCACGTCGGCGATCAGTCGATGCTGGGCGCTGAGTTGCTGGTACTGCTCGGCGGTGACGGTGGCGCTGTGGTGCCAGCGGAAGGTTTCCAGGGCTTGTGCGACAAAGTCCTGCGCCTCGTATTCAGTCAGGCCACCTTGGGTTTCAGCGCGCTCAATGAGGGCCAATGCCGCCGGGGTGAAGATCGAGCGCGTGTCCAGCACCGACTGGGCAAAGGCCCGCAGTTCGGCGTCTTCGATCAGCTCCAGACGCAGCAGCGAGGTGAATACCCGGAACGGGCTGACCTGCAACGCCGCTTCATGTACCGCACGGAAAGCCGTGGAATGCACCGGCACGCCGGCCGGGGTCAGGTCGTAATAGCCTACCGGTTGCATGCCCATCACCGCGAACAGGCGGGCGAGGGTCGCCAGTTCAGCGGCGGTACCGACGCGGATCGCACCGTGGCGCTCCAGGTCCAGTCGCTGGATTTCGCCGGTGCTGTGCAACTGTCGGGCGATCTGCGGATCGCTGTCCAGCACGTGACGGTTGGTCTGTTCCACCAGTTCCATCAGCGCGCCATACAGCGGCACTTCTTCGCGGTACATGTCGGACATCGCTTTGGAGAAGCGTTGGCGGATCAGGTCGGGGCTGACGAAGTTCGGATGGCTCATGAAAAGTTTCCTGGCGCAGTGACGTAACGGATGCCGGAAAAGATCGCAGCCTTCGGCGGCGCCGACAAACGAAGTTTCTGACGAACTTCATTCTGCCAAGGACTGTTCTTGCCACTCAGGCTGTTCGGTTAACGCAGCACTTGGTCCACCAATTCGATCCAGTGCCTGACCGGCGTTCGTCCGGCGCTGTTGAGGTGGCTCTGGCAGCCGATGTTGGCGGTGGCGATGACCTCGGGATGACCGCTTTCAAGGGCGTTGAGTTTGTTGTCGCGCAGTTGCCGCGCCAGTTCCGGTTGGGTGATCGAGTAGGTGCCGGCCGAGCCGCAACACAAATGACTGTCGGGCACCGCCGTGAGATTGAAGCCCAACCGCGTCAGCACGGCTTCTACCGCGCCGCCGAGTTTCTGCGCGTGCTGCAAGGTGCAGGGGCAATGGAAGGCGATTCGTCGGTCGGTGGCGGCGCAAACCCGTTCCAAAGGTTCATCGGCCAACACTTGCACCAGGTCCAGGGCCAGTTCGCTGACCCGCCGGGCTTTGGCCGCATAGACCGGGTCACGCTCCAGCAAATGCCCGTAATCCTTGATGAAGGCGCCGCAACCGCTGGCGGTTTGCACGATGGCTTCGGCACCGTTTTCCAGGTGTGGCCACCATGCGTCGATGTTGCGTCGGGCACGGTCCAGGCCCAAGGCTTGGGCGTCGAGGTGATAGTCCAGTGCGCCACAACAGCCGGCGTCTGGCGCCGGAATCACGCTGATCCCCAGCCGATCCAGCACCCGCGCGGTCGCGGCATTGGTGTTCGGCGACAGACCGGGCTGCACGCAGCCTTCGAGCATCAGCACCCGGCGCGCATGCCGAGGGGCAGGGCGCTCGCCTGTGGCGGGGAGGTCGTGGGGCAACTTTGCCTCAATGCCCCGTGGCAGCAATGGCCGGAAGGTGGCGCCGATTTGCAGCAAAGTCCTGAACAGATTCGGATTCGGTGCCAGTGCCCGCAGCCCCTGGCGCAACAGCCGCTGACTGGCTGGGCGCGGCACCGCTTGATCGATCACGGCGCGGCCAATGTCCAGCAAGTTGTGATAATCCACCCCGGACGGGCAGGTGGTTTCGCAGTTGCGGCAGGTCAGGCAGCGATCCAGGTGCAACTGGGCCTGGGCCGTGGCGGGGGCGCCTTCGAGCACTTGCTTGATCAGGTAGATGCGCCCGCGCGGCCCGTCCAGTTCATCGCCCAGCAGTTGATAGGTCGGGCACGTCGCGTTGCAGAACCCGCAATGCACACAGGTGCGCAGAATCTTGTCCGCTTCTTCGGCGCGGGGCAGTAGTTTGGACTGTTCGCTGAGATTGGTTTGCATACTAGAGTTTCGCGTACATCCGCCCAGGGTTGAACAGCCCTTGCGGGTCCAGTTGCGCCTTGAGTTGCTGGTGATAACGCAGCAGTGCCGGGGCCAGCGGCTGGAAAGGCGTTTCGCTGACGCCATGGCTGAAACAGGTGGCGTGGCCGCCGAGTTCAAGGGCCCGCGACTGAATGTTGTCGGCCGCGGATTTCAACCAGCGTTGCGCGCCGCCCCAGTCGATCAATTGCTCACCGGGCAAGTCCAGAGGCCCGAGGTTGTTGGGCAGTGACAAGCGCCACAGCGGCAGGCCCTCATTAAAAAAGTCTAGTCGCTGTTCGTTCAGGTCGGCCCAATAACCAGAATCCAACGGTTCGCCGCCGAGCCGTTGATGGGCGGCCGTCACCGAACCTTCGCCGCCTTCCAGCCGCAGATACAAACGCTGGCCGTCGTGGCTGGCGGCGCTGATGGGCAGCGGTTGCTGGCCCCATTGCGCCAGATTGGCCAAGGCACGGTCGCAATCGATGTCCAGGCTGATGCTCAAGCATTGCCGGGGTTTGGGCAGCACTTTGAGCGAGACTTCGGTCAGCACGCCGAGGCAGCCATAACTGCCCACCATCAGACGCGACAGGTCGTAGCCGGCGACGTTTTTCATCACTTCACCGCCGAAGCGCAGGTGAGTGCCGAGGCCGCTGATCACCCGCGTACCGAGGACAAAATCCCGCACTGAGCCGGACCACGGCCGCCGCGGCCCGGACAGTCCCGCCGCGATCATCCCGCCGACAGTGGCGTCTTCGCCGAACGATGGCGGCTCGCAAGGCAGCATTTGTCCCTTTGCATCCAGTGCGGCAAACAGCTCGCTCAGCGGCGTGCCGGCGCGAACGCTGATCACCAGTTCAGTCGGGTCGTAGCTGACGATGCCGCGATGGGCGCGGGTGTCGAGTATTTCTCCGGCCACTTCACGGCCGAGAAACGCTTTGGTGTTACCGCCCTGAATGCGCAGCGGCGTGGCGTTCTCCCGCGCCTGTTTGACCTGCTCCAGCAGGGCTTCACTGGCATCGAAGTCCGGCATCAGAAACGCTCCAGCTCAGGAAACGGCAATTGCCCGGCGTGGATGTGCATCGCGCCGAATTCCGCGCAGCGGTGCAGGGTCGGGATATTTTTGCCGGGGTTGAGCAGGCCTTTTGGGTCGAACGCGGCTTTGACGGCGTGAAACAGGGTCAACTCGTCACTGTTGAATTGCGCGCACATCTGGTTGATTTTCTCCCGGCCAACACCGTGCTCGCCGGTGATGCTGCCGCCGACTTTCACGCACAGTTCGAGGATCTTGCCGCCGAGGGCTTCAGCCCGTTCCAGTTCGCCGGGCTGGTTAGCGTCGAACAGAATCAGCGGGTGCATGTTGCCGTCGCCGGCATGGAACACGTTGGCCACCCGCAAGCCGTATTCTTGCGCCAGGCGGGCGATGCCCTGGAGCACGCCGGGCAGTTCGCGGCGGGGGATGGTGCCGTCCATGCAGTAATAATCCGGCGAGAGGCGGCCAATAGCCGGGAAGGCATTCTTGCGCCCGGCCCAGAACCGCACGCGTTCGGCTTCGTCCCGGGCCTGACGCACCTCGCTGGCGCCGGCCTGTTGCAGCACCTCGCGGACTCGCTCGCAGTCGTCGTGGACATCGGCTTCGACGCCGTCCAGTTCGCACAGCAGGATTGCCTCGGCGTTCACGGGGTAACCGGCATGGATGAAATCTTCGGCAGCCCGGATTGCCAGGTTGTCCATCATCTCCAGGCCTCCGGGGATGATCCCGGCGGCGATGATTTCAGCCACCGCGCGACCGGCCTTTTCCACCGAGTCGAAGCTCGCTAGCAGGACTTTGGCGACCTGGGGTTTGGGCAGCAATTTGACCGTGACTTCGGTGATGATCCCCAGCAAGCCTTCAGAACCGGTGAACAGCGCCAGCAGGTCGAAACCCGGCGCGTCCAGCGAATCGGCGCCGAGGGTCAGGTGTTCGCCTTCGAGCGTCAGCACTTCAAGTTTCAGCAGGTTGTGCACGGTCAGACCATATTTGAGGCAATGCACGCCACCAGCGTTTTCCGCGACGTTGCCGCCGATGGAGCAGGCGATTTGCGAGGACGGGTCCGGCGCGTAATACAAACCGAAGGGGGCCGCCGCCTGGGAAATCGCCAGGTTACGCACCCCCGGCTGGACCCGTGCGGTGCGGGCGGCGGGGTCGATGTGCAGGATGTTGTTGAACCGCACCATCACCAGCAACACGCCTTTGTCCAACGGCAGCGCGCCGCCGGACAACCCGGTGCCGGCCCCGCGCGCCACCACCGGCACGTTGCGGGCATGACAGAGCCTGAGCAGCGCCTGCACCTGTTCCAGATGCCGGGGCAGGGCGACCAGCATCGGCGTGGTGCGATAGGCCGAGAGACCGTCGCATTCGTAGGGTTTGAGTTCTTCTTCGCGCCAGAGAATGTCCAGGTCCGGCACCTCCTGCTGCAAGGCCTTGAGTAACGCCGCCTTGTCGACATTGGGCAGAACACCGTCGATGCGTTCGTCGTAAAGAATATTCATCAATCGCGCCTCGTATAAATCGCCGAGCATCTCCCTCCGAATTATCCGCCAAACCCCCGTAGCGGCTGCTGAGCCTGCGAGGCTGCTGCTACGGGGCGGTGGGGGTCATGTGATGCTCCCCCAGAAACTCCCGGTACAACTGCGCCGTGTTGGTCGGCTGTTCAACCATCGGCATATGGCCGACGCCGTCCCAGATTTCCACCCGCAGATCGGCGATGCCCTTGCTCCAGACCGGCACGCTGCTGACGTCGATCAAGCGGTCCTTGCGCCCCCATAGGAGCAGCGTCGGGCATTTGATGTCGGGCAGTTTCGGCTCCATCGGCGGGCTGGCGTGGAAGTCCCTGAAAATTTCTTCCAGCTCGTCGCGCTGCTGTTCATAGCGCTGGGCGACGGCATCCAGCACGATTCCCGGCACCCACGGCGGGGAGGCCATGGTCATGGCGTAGAAATACTGGAACTCTTCACGGGAATGAATCAAAAACGGGTTGTGGCCGCGGGCCAGGTGTCGCTCCATATCGCTGAGCTCCGGGGCAGTGACGCCGGCCGGGTCGAGCAGCGCCAGCGAGATAATGCGCTCCGGGTAAGTAGCCGCCAGCCACGCCGCGATGTAGCCGCCCATGGAGTTGCCGATCACATGCACCTTTTCGACCCCGCAGATATCGAGCAACTGGATCAATCGTTTGGCCTGGACCGGAATGTCATAGCCACCGCCGGCCTTGAAGCCGGTTTCGCCGTGCCCCGCGAGGTCAGGAATAATCACCCGGTAGTCGTCGACAAAATGCCGGGCGAAGCGCAGCCAGATGTTCTTGTCGGCGCTGAAGCCGTGCAGCATCAGCACGCTGCTGGAGGCTTCGTAAGGCCCGCCTTGCCAAGTCGAGACGGTCATTTCGGGGATTGGCACGACAATTTTGTGCAACCGGTACAGCCGGGCCTCCAGCGCCATGTTCAAGTCATAGAGCCAGTAACCGATGGCCGGGTAGCTCAACCAGCTCCAGGCCACGAAGACGGCGATAGTGACAACCAACAAAAGCATCAGGCTATTCCTTTGCAGTGATCAGGACAGAGTGTGGTCAGCGGGTTCGAGCGCCCGAGTCAATGGGTGATAACTGCCTCTTTGCGCCGCGACACTCTCTTTGTAGCAGCTGGCGAAGCCTGCGTTCGGCTGCGAAGCAGTCGTCAAACCAGAACTCGCGGTGCAATAGGCAAATCGCATCAGCCGGATTCACGACTGCTTCGCAGCCGAACGCAGCCTCGCAGGCTCGGCAGCTGCTACTGCCGAACGCGACATTCGCCAGGGACTACGGACCTCCTCTTCATCGTTGTTTATCGATCCCTCCCTTCATGTATAGACCAAACAGTGGGCATTCAGCTCATGGCGAGGCCATGCTATTCAGACCGCCAACCGGTGATGGCTATTTGCCGTTGCCCTGATAGACTTCAAACAAACTTTCAATCCCGTGTGTTGTCAGGCTCCGTTCAGTGGTACAGAGGCCTCTATGGAAAAAAAGGGAGGAAAGGGACTTTCACTGGCCAGGAGGCTTTATGGGTCGCGAATCCTGGGGCTGGCCCTTGGATTATTGTGCGTCGGTGCAGGGATGTCCCCACTCAACCCGGCGCCTTGGGTCTGGGGGGTGATGCTGTTCAACGGGCTGCTCTGGCCGCATGTGGCCTATCAATGGGCGCGCCGGGCGGAAATTCCTTTTCGTGCCGAACACCGCAACATCCTGGTGGACGCGTTTCTCGGCGGTTTCTGGGTGGCCGCCATGCAATTCAATCCGCTGCCCAGCGCGGCAACGCTGTCGATGATGGCGATGCACAACGTGGCCATCGGCGGTTTGCGTTTTCTGTTGGTGGGCGCCGTCGCGCAGATACTCGGGATCGGCGTCGGGCTGCTGGTGTTCATGCCGGCTTTTGTCCCGCAAACCAGTCCGTTTCAGCTGTACGCCTGCTTGCCTTTGCTGTCGATTTATCCGATGTCCCTGGGCTGGATCTGCTTCCATCAGGCCCATACTCTTGGCCGCCATAAGCGCGAACTGTTGGCCCTGAGCCGCACCGACAGCCTGACTGGCCTGCTGAATCACGGCGCCTGGAAAGATCAGCTGGAAATCGAGTTTCAGCGTTGCCAACGCCAGCAGCAGGGCGGGGCGATCGCTTTGATCGACATCGACCATTTCAAAATCATCAACGACACCTACGGCCATGTCGCCGGGGACATCGTCCTGCGTCAACTGAGCAAAATGCTCAAGCAGAACCTGCGCGCAGCGGATGTCGCCGGGCGCTATGGCGGCGACGAATTTTGTGTGCTGCTGCCGGATCTGCCGCTGGACCGCGCCGCCGTGGCGATGGACGCGCTGCGTGATCGTTTCGCCACGTTGGGTTACGAGCAGAACCCTGCGCTGAAAGTCAGTTTGAGCATTGGCCTGGCGGCCTTCAACCCGGCCCACGACGACGCGACCCTGTGGCTCAACGACGCCGACCAGGCGCTCTACGAAGCCAAGACCACCGGCCGCAACCGCGTCATCTGCCACAGCGATGGTAAACCGCATAAGGCATTGCTCGATTCGGTGTAACCCAGTAACTACACATTCCCTGTGGGAGCGGGCTTGCCCGCGATGACGGCGGCACATTCAACATCTCTGTGATTGTCAGACCGCTATCGCGGGCAAGCCCGCTCCCACAGGAGATGTGTGGTCATTGAGGTTTGTGTACGTCGCATCCGGTGTAGAGCCTTGCGTCGTAGTCAGGTAGGGTATTTTCGACCCCCGACACGAAACAAGGATCGATTCATGACGTTCAAGCTCCCGCGCTCCCTCCTGGCCACCAGCCTCGGCCTGACCCTCGCCCTCGGTGCTTTCTCCCCGCTAGTCTTGGCCGAACCGCACAAACAAGTCCTCGCCGATGCCGAACAGTACAAGGGTGAAGCCCTGAAACTGCTGGAGCGGCTGGTGAACATCGACTCCGGCTCCGGCTATGAACCGGGCTTGACCCAGGTGAGTGACATCGCCATCGAAGAGTTGAAGAAGCTCGGTGCCACCATCGAACTCGTGCCCAACACCCCGGACAAGAGCAACCATGTACTGGCCACGCTCAAAGGCACCGGCAAGGCGAAAATCCTGCTGATGGCGCACATGGACACCGTGTTCAAGGAAGGTTCGGCCGCGGCGCGCCCGTTCCAGATCAAGGAAGGCCGCGCGTATGGGCCGGGTGTGATGGACGACAAGGGCGGCATCGTCGCCGGGATCTATGCGCTGAAAGTCCTGAAAAACCTCGATTTCAAGGATTACGCGCAAATCACCTTCCTGCTTGATGCCAGCGAAGAAACCGGCTCGGATGTCGCCACTGACCTGATCAAGAAAACCGCCAAGGCCCACGACGTGACGCTCAACCTCGAACCGGGCCGCCCGGCGGATGGTTTGGTGGTGTGGCGCAAAGGCAGTGCCACCGCCGTGGTCGAAGTCAAAGGCAAGGCATCCCACGCCGGCGTCGCGCCGGAACTGGGGCGTAACGCCGCCATGGAAGCCGCGCACCAGATTCTGCAACTCGGCAAACTGGGGGATGCGCAGAAGAAAACCACCATCAACTTCACCGTGCTCAATGCTGGCGATCGCACCAACGTGATTCCGGATCAGGCCACCGCCAAGGCTGACGTGCGGGCAGCGGTGCCGGAAGAGTTCGACCGGATCGAAAAGGACCTGGTGCGGGTTTCCAAGGACAAACTGATTCCCGAGACTGAAGTCACCACCACCCTTAAACGCGGCTTGCCGCCGATGCCGCAAACGGCGGAGTCGGATCGCTTGATGGCCATGGCTCAAGGGATTTACGGCGAAATTGGCCGCAAGTTGACCGAAGAAGGCAGCGGTGGGGCCGCGGATGCCAGCCTCTCGGCCGGGGTGGGCACACCGACGCTGGACGGGTTCGGGATTGTCGGCGGGAATATCCATACGCCCGAGGAATATGCCGAGGTCGAGAGCGTGGCGCCGAGGATTTATCTGTTGTCGCGGATGATTATGGAGTTGACTAAAGCCCGTTGATTCGGGAGCAGGCAGGGTGACGAATATTCTTCATATCGGGACGTCACCGTGCCTACCTCCTGTTCAGGCTACTCCGCCCCCAGCAATGACAACGCGTGTTCGTAGAACGCTGTCTCCTGCGTTGCGATGCCGGGATACGTGGGCAAGTAGTCCTCGTCAAAACACCAGGCCTGAGCACTGGTCGTTGGCGGCGCATGAATGATCAGGCTTAGTGAAGAGGACATGTCCCGGGGCGGCAGCTGTCGATGCACTTCGTAATAAGGTTGCATGTGCATCACTTCGCCTTGGGCGAGTTTGAGTGTTGTTTCGTCGCCCAGGGGAGGGCGAATGCCGGCGCGTAATTGCGTCTGATCGAGGATTTTGCGCTTGATGGTGGTGTAGCCATCGCCGCTGTAACCCACCGCGTAAATCTCGAAATCGTGGGTGTGGTTCAAGTTGTAGATAAACGTTTCGCTTTCGTCCCGGCTAGACACTGGAGCCCAGAAACCGAGACGGACGGTATAGGCATCCGAGTAATGCAGCACAAAGGCATAGGCGTTATACAAACTGTTTTTGGTGCTGTACCCGTCACGTTGAAGGGTGTTGTAAAGGTGTTCGCTCAGCAATGTTCTGTTGGTGGCGAGTTCGCGCAGGTCAGCGATGATGTGTGACTTGTCTTGATGGAGGTCGTACGTGTCCATGCGTTCAACAAAGGTGGCCAATTTCATGCGATCTCACCCGCGTGCTGATCCAGTAAATCATTGAGTCGAGTGTTTTGCAGGTTTCTTAAAAGAGGCGCATAACCCAGCGCTGCGGCGGGATTTACCAGATGAATCATCTGGAACGCCTTCCATGCGACGGCGGGGTGATAGTGATAAATCAGTTCTTCAGCCACTTTGCCGGCTCCGGGATCCTGGGCTGCCTCCAGCAATTCCAGGCTGACCAGATAGCGGGCGGCGCTGTCGTCATGAGGGAACCAGGCAGTTTTTTGCAATGACACGCGATCAAAGACGTAAATGTCGGCGCTCTTGTCAGGAAAATTAAGACTGCCGATAAATGCGGAGTGTCCAGTGCCGTGCGCATTACTGTCGAACAGGGTCTGCGTGCCGTCGATGAACAACGGGTTACCGGCATCTACGATGACCAGCTCTGCGCGAGTCAGATGTTCATCTTCGAGCTTGTAAAGTTGAAGGAAAAACGGTTCCGCGTTGATCGAAAATAAAACACTGTTGCCGGGTACGGAATAGAGTTGTTCAGACGCCGGTGCGTTATCAGGTGCCTTGAGACTGATATTGCCACTTTTGTTGCAATGTAAAGTCAACGTTCCAGTGTGGGTGTTTGTCAGTCTCAGTATTTCCGCACAGTGAGCCGAATCAAAAGTGCGTGCTGTTTTTTTAGGTAATTGGTCTGCCAGTTTTTTTACTTCGGCAGTCATATTCAGTGTGTTGATGCTGGCAATAAGTTGTGAAGGCGTCAAGTGAGTGTTGAGCAAGGTTTTTATCACGAAAAATTTGCCTTTGTTTTTATGGTTTTTAATGATGAGAGGATAGAATCGTTCAGTTGTTGTTATTGAGGTGGGTGCCTTTTATGTATCAAGCCCGTTAGTTGTAAGCAGACGTCAGAGGCTGAGTGCTATGGCCGCTGACGTCTATCTAACAGATGGGGGACATTGCTATCAGGCAGGTTCGAGCATCGCGCTCAACTGCCAGTAGCACTTGATTACGTGAAGGTTGCCAACATTAAGGCAGGGGTATACTTCCCCATCAGTTCATGCCGTGGTGTTTTCTGGTCGACGCGGCAATGATGTTTTTTTCGCGTGAAGGGATTGCAGCCCCGGTAATCGCTCTACGGTCTTAATCCTTGGCGGGAACGTTCCAGAATTTCTTGATTTCGTGAATGTTACCTATGTTAAAGCGGAGCCCATCCCAGCCAGGACAGTTGGCCTCATGGTTGGATTTTGTCGGCGTGTTGATAACTTTGGCTTCGGCGCGTAATAGCGGGGTATTTTGCCAGTTGCTAGTAGTGGTATTCATAAGTAGTTCCTTGTGATTGTGAGTTGGGCGAGGATGAATCGCTCGGAATTTAAGTAGTGGCGTTGCATTAAGTTGTTGCTTTCAGGGTTAAATGTTTTTTTGTTATTTAACGGTTTTGAGATTATAGAGGGCGATATTTAATATCAACTCTGGAGTTGTTATTAAATATTGGTGTTTGTTTTCAGGTGTGTATTCCCTGGCAGAAACAGATGACAGCCATTCGGCCCCAATTTCCTTGCAACCCTGCCGGTGACATTGCGTCTACCGGCTGAATCACAAGTCGCTTTAGGCGCCGAAGTCAGAGAAGACTCATTCCTTGACGCTCATGAACTCTTCCGCCCAACGAATGTAGTCCTCAGGCTGCGTGTACGTATGCGTCAGCTCAGTGGCGCTCAAGTCCGATGCCTGAGTGAAGATCTGCCGCTGTTCGCGCAGGCTGTCGTAAGTCGCCTTGATCGCCGCGAAGTAGGCGCCATGGCCGTCGATGGTGACGCGCACGCCCAGTTCGGCCAGGCGATTGTCGTCGCGCAGCAGCGGGTTGCCGTAGGTGACCAGCATCAGCGGCACGCTCAGGTGCTCGGCGATTTGTTCGAGGTGGTCGAAGTCCCGCACGCCCACCATGCAAATCCCGTCTGCCCCGGCCTGTTGGTATTGCTGGGTGCGGCTGATGATTTCCTGAACCGGCAGGATCCCGGCATTGGTCCGCGCAATGATCGCCATTTCCGAGTCGACCCGGGCTTCCAGAGCCGCGCGGATCTTGCCGACGCCTTCCGCCACCCCGATCAGGTCAGTGGATTTGCGGCCGAATTGCGCGGGCAGCAAGGTGTCTTCAATGGTCAGGGCGGCCACGCCAGCGCGTTCGAGCTCGACGATGGTGCGCATGACGTTAAGCGCGTTGCCATAGCCGTGGTCGGCATCGGCGATGACCGGCAATTGGGCCACGCGGCCGATGCGGGTGGCCTGCTCGGCGAACTCGCTCAGGGTGATCAAGGCAAAGTCGGGGGCGCCCAGTACCTGCAACGACGCGACCGAACCACCGAGAATCCCCACTTCAAAACCCAGGTCAGCGGCGATGCGTGCCGACATGGGGTCGAAGACCGACGCGGTGTGATAGCAGGCGTTGGAAGCGAACAGTTGGCGGAAATTACGGCGCAAATCTTGATGTGACAGCCTGGACATATGAGTTCCACCAATACAAAGGAATGGAAGGGCTTGAGCAAAAGTGTCAACGCCGAAGGAACAAAAGGCTATCACGGTGAAGGGTAAAGAATGATGACGAATTTTCCGTGCAAGGAATGCGAGATCAAAAGATCGCAGCCTGCGGCACCTGCTACACGTTACGCCGCCACCGCCTGCTGCTGTTGGTTGCGCAGCGGCACGGCGCGGACCGAGTTGCCGGGTTGCAGTTGCAGGCGTTTGGCGGTGAGCCGGTCGACGATCAGGTTGTTACCGACCAGCCGCGCCCGGGCGGTGGTGATGCGGCAGTTTTCCAGGCGGCGATTGTGGATCAGCCATACCGGCGCCTGGTCGTCGGGCGTGCCGATGGCCAGCTCCAATCGTTGGCTGTCACGCACCGTGCGGATTCTCGACACCGGGGCTTCGATCACCGGGCCTGCGTCGAAGATGTCGATGTAACCCTTATGAGCAAACCCCTCGGCAGTGAGGATCTTCAGCGCAGGTTCGGTGTGCGGGTGCGGCTTGCCGATCACCGCCTGGGCCTGTTCGGTGAGCAGGCAGGTGTAGAGCGGCTGGCGTGGCATCAGTTCAGCGATGAATGCTTTGTTGCCCAGCCCCGACAAATGATCGGCATGGCTGAAATCCATCTTGAAAAAATGCCGGCCCAGGCTGTCCCAAAACGGAGAGCAGCCTTGTTCGTCGGCACTGCCGCGCAGTTCGGCAATAAGCTTGTCGCCAAACAGGTGGGGGAACTCGGCAACGAACAGCAGGCGCCCCAGCGACAGCAACCGACCATTATTGCCGTGACGTTGATCGTGTCGCAGAAACAGCGAACAGATTTCCGATTGGCCGGTCATTTCGTTATTCAGAAACAACGTGGGGATCTGGCGCTGGATACCCAGATCCGGCGACGAGCTGACCGTCAGTCCGACCCGGTAGTTGTACCAGGGCTCCCGCAGGCCGACAGCCCCCGCCAGGGCACTGACGCCGACCACTTGTTGATCGTCGTCTTCAAGCACGAACAGGTAATCGGCATCCGCACGTTCGACCTGTTCGGCAAAGGTGCGCTGGGACCAGCGCACTCGGTGGGTCAGGCGTTCCTCACTGGCCGGCAGGGTGGTGACCCTGGGGGCGGCCCGTTGCACCAGATCCAGCAGGGCGGGCAGGTCGGTGACTTGAACCGGACGGACAATCATGATGCAGCTCCTTCTTCGCGCTTGTTCGGGCGCTGTCGTTGGGCACGGGGCCGGTGGCGGCTCACAGGGCGATCAACCGGATCGCGCTGGCGTCGGTCACATTCAGGGCCGCGCACATCTCGGCGCTCAAGGCCACGGGTTGCCCGGCGTGGTAGTCCAGCTCGGCAACAATTGCGCGGTAGTCCTTCAACGAATCGTTGCTCACCAGGTAGCTGCTCACCAGGGAACTACCGCGGGCATCAATGGCCGAGCCAGGGTGCACCGTGCCGGTCTGGCTTTGGGCGATGGAGCGAATGTTCGAGGTGCGTGCGTACAACGTCGGGCCACCGTCGAACAGGTCGATGTAGCTGTTGGTCTCGAAGCCTTCGCGTTCAAGAATGTCGAAGGCCTCCTGACCGTCAGGATGAATCCGGCCGATACATTCCTGTGCCGCCGGGGGCAGCATCGGCACGTAGATCGGGTATTGCGGCATCAGTTCGGCGAGAAATGTCCGGCTCTGCAAACCACAAAGCCGCTCGGCCTCGACGTACGGCAGGTCGAAGAAATGCTTGCCCAGCGCATCCCAGAACGGTGACTGGCCCTGTTCGTCGCTGTAGCCAACGATTTCGGTGATCACCGCTTCGGCAAAGCGCGCCTTGTAGGCGGCGATGAACAGCAGCCGCGCCCGGGACAGCAATTCGGAAAACCGCGTGCGTTCCAGCGCCGCGTCGATATGGAAACCGCGCAGCAAAGTATGACCACTGAGGTCGTGGCACAACGACAGCGCCGGCACCCCGTGCTCGATGTTCAGCTCCCGTGAGGTGCTGGTGAAATGACGGTTGCGCAAACTGTAGAACGGCTCGTTGAACCCTGCGGTGGCGAGGATTTCCGAGCAGCCGACCAAATGGCGAGTCGTGAGATTTTCCAGCACGAAGAAATAGTTCTCCGGGCCAGGACCCTGGACGTCTTTCTCGAACGAAGCGCAGGAGGCGAGAATTTTCTCGCGCAGGCGTTCGGTGTCGTCCGGCAAGGACGTGACCCCCACCAGACTGTCGCGCGCCAGTTGCTGCAACTGGGGCAGGTCGGTTAACTCCACTGGGCGTAAGACCAGCATGGATGTACTCCTGTATCAAAGGGTTCGGCGATTTGCACCGAACCTGACTATCACTGTCGGTTTCCACGCGTTAAATCGGCAGTCGCCTGAATTCATGTCAGACGCTGCCCTTTTTCTTGTCAGCCATTGCTTGGGTCGGGTAGGACCGTGCTGGCACCCAGTTTGTTGAGGAAGAATAGATAGACCAGCCCCAGGGCAATCCAGATCAGGCCGAGTTTCTGTGCATCGACGCCCATGTTGTACATGATGGCTGCGACGATGATGAAGCCGATCACCGGGCAGAGCAGGTGACGAATCACCTGGCCGGACTTCTGCCGACGCCAGTAATAGTTGATGACGGTCAGGTGCAGCAACATGAAGCCGCTCAGGGCGCCGAAGTTCACCAGGGAGGTGAGGGTGTCCACCGAGTTGATGAACAGGTAGCAGATCACCAGCGACAGCGCCGCCACCAGATAGATGCTCACATACGGCGTGTTGTGCTTCGGGTGCACCTTGGCCAGCACTTTCGGCAGTTTGCCGTCCCGGGCCATGCCGAACAGCAGGCGCGAAACCGCCGCTTGCGAGGTGATCGCGACCGCGACGCCCCAGGCCAGGGCGGTGGCTACGGCGGTCAGGGTCGCCAGCCAACTGCCAGCGGCGATTTCGGCGATTTCATAGAACGCGGTGTCGGCGGACTTGAAGCCCAGGCCGGCGGCCAGGTCGGTAGCAATCCAGGTCTGCACCACGAAGATCACGCCCATCACCAGCAATGTAATCAGCGCAGCCTTGCCGACGCTGCGGCCCGGGTCTCCCTTGATCTCTTCGGCGAGGGTGGAAATCGCATCGAAACCAAGGAACGACAGCACCGCAATCGACACCGCTTGCATCAGCAGGGCGAAGTTGAACGTCTCGGGGTTGTACAGCGGCGCCAGAGTCAGTTGACCGTTACCGCCGCCGTTGTGCAGGGCATTCCAGGCGTAGAACAGGAAGATCCCCAGCACCACCAGTTGCGCCAGTAGAAAGATGATGTTCATCCGCGCGGTGAAGGTGATGCCCCGCAGGTTGACGAAGGTGGCGCTGACCAGAAAGGCCAGGATGAAGCCGACTTTCGGGATGTCCGGGTACAAATGATTCAGCGCCATCGCCGCGTACACGTAGAGCAGCGGTGGAATCAGCAGGTAGTCGAGCAACATCAGCCAACCGGCGATAAACCCGACATGCGGGTTAAGCCCGCGTTGTGCGTAGGAATACACGGAGCCTGCAATCGGAAAGGCCCGGGCCATGCTGCCGTAACTGAGGGCGGTGAACAGCATCGCCACCATGCCGATGATGTAGGCCAGCGGCACCATCCCCGGCGCTTCGGCGTTGACGTAACCATAAACGCCGAACGGGGCGATGGGGATCATGAAGATCATCCCGTACACCACCAGGTCTGTCAGCGACAGGCTGCGTTTCAACTCTTGCTTGTAGCCGAATTCTTCAATTTCCATGAAGCCCTTCTCCTTGATGAAAGCAGCTGCACGCTGCGAGTTCGAAGCTATTGCTCTACAGCAGTGGCGCCAGATAGTCGGTCCAGCGACCGATGTTTTCGGGGGTGCGCAGCAGATCGTTGCGTACCTCGATCAACACCGACTCAAGCCCTCGTGCATCGCCATGAACCGGCACGGTCATGTCACCCAGCGGATCGACTTTGTACGGTTGATTCCCGGCGACTTTCAACGGGTGCAGGCTCAACCCGTCGATCACTCGCTGGGCGTACTCCTCGGCCTGTCCGTACAACACGCCGGCTTCCAGCGACCTTGGCTGGCCGTAATAAATCGGCGTGAAACTGTGAATCCCTACCACGCGAACCGGTCGACCTTGCGCCACACGGGCGTCGATCAAGGTTTGCAGGCGTGCATGAAACGGCTTGAACAGGCAGTGCCGGCGATAGTCGCGGGTGGCCTCGTCCAGATCCCGATTGCCCGGCACCTGATAAATCTCGCTCTGCAACGGAATGCTGTCCGGCGCATGGCGCGGGCGGTTGAGGTCGATCAACAGCCGTGAATAATTGGCCGCCAACAGGGTCGCGCCCAGTGCTTCGGACAAGCCCTCGGCCAGCGCCAGGGCACCGATGTCCCAGGCGATGTGTTCGCGGGCGGCTTCATGGCTCAAGCCCAGGTCATTCAACCCCGCCGGGATAAAACGGCTGGCGTGTTCACACACCAGAATCAGCGGGTGCCCGGAGGCTTCCCGGCTCAGCGTGTACGCAGGCTGGGTATAGAGCCCCCGTTCGGCGGACTCAGTAAAGGCGCGCATAGTGCTCACAAAGATCGGCGGGCGAGAGCTGTTCCGTCAGCCTCAGTTCCTCGGTTTTAAGGGCGAACCAGGTGTCCAGCAAGGCGCTCGGCAGGGCTTCGATCAGCGCTTCGCTGTTGCGCAGGCATTCCAGGGCCTGGGACAGGGACCCGGGCAGGGCGACGATGCCGCGGGCCTGGCGTTGCTCTTCGTTCAGGGAGTCGGGGACTTCATCGGTGATCGCGTTCAGGGCCAGTTGCTGCTCGATGCCCAGGCGCCCGGCGATCAGCAACGCGGCCATGGCCAGATGCGGCGAGGCGGTGGCGTCCATGGCGCGAAATTCCAGGTTGTACTGCGCCGCCACGGCTTTGCCGCCCAGGCTCACGGTCGGGCAAATCCGCAGCGCCGCTTCGCGGTTGCGTTGGCCGAGGCAGGCGTAGGAAGCGCTCCAGTGATGGGGCTGCAAGCGCTCGTAGGAAACCGGTGTCGGTGCGGTAAAGGCGCAGAGCGCCGGCAAATAATGCAGAACGCCGGCGGCCCAATGCTGGCCGAGGGTCGACAGGCCGTTGGTGGTGCCGGCGTCGTACATCACCGGGTGGCCGGCCAGATCCTGCAGGCTCACGTGCAAATGCACGCCATTGCACACCGCCTGCTCGGAGGTCTTGGGCGCGAAACTCAGGTCCAGGCCCATTTGCCGGGCGATCTCCCGGGTGATCTCGCGCACGTTCACCGCGCGATCGGCGGCGGCGACGCCAAGGGCCGGGCGGCAGGTGATTTCGTATTGGTGCTTGCCATATTCCGGCAGGAACATTTCCGGTTCCACACCGCCGGCACGCAGTGCGCTGAGCAGCCAGCCGCCGAACTCGGCACCCTGGCGCTGAGCCTCAAGAGAGAACGCCAGATGCTCAGCCGCGCCGCTGCCGAGGTTGAATTCATGTTCGAACGCGGCGTTGATCTGCAGTCCCAATTCATCGCGATAACGCTCCACCTCGTTGCGCAACAGCGTGCGCGGGCAGGCGCCCCACGGGCGGCCATCGGTTTCGCGAATGTCGCCGTGAATGAAGTCCAGCGCCGGGGCATTGGCATCCGGGCCGTTGTTGACGGTCACCCGGCTGCTCAAGTCGGGGATCAACCGCAAGTCGCCATAAGCACCCCATGGATTGCTGGAGGCGATGATGTCTTGCGGGGTCAGGGCGCTGTTGGCCGGCACCCAGCCGCAGCCCGCCATTTGATAGGCATCGAGTTCGTCGGTGGGAAAGGAACGGCCACGTGTCACGCCAATCAGGTCGGTGGTGACGATCGTGGTCATCGGCAGTGGCGACAGGCGAGCGCTCATGGCTGCATCTCCTGCAACCGGCGGAGCACGGTTTGGGTGTCGGCGATCCAGCAGTAGCCCTTGATGGCGTTCAGGCAGGCGTGATGCCGTTGTTCGGTGTAGGTGGCGCAGGCATCTTCGACCAGCGTCACCAAGTAACCACGGTCGGCGGCGTCACGCACCGCCATGTCGACGCACTGGTCGGTGACGATGCCGGCGATGATCAGGTGCCGGGTTTCAAGGTTGCGCAGCACGTAGTCGATGTTGGTGGAGTTGAAGACCCCGGAAGAGGTCTTGGGCAACACGATTTCGTTTTCGACCGGCGTCAGGTCATCGATGATTCGCGCTTGCAGGCTGCCCTTGGGCAGGTGCATGTCCGAGAGTTTGTGGTCCAGCGAGCGGTCGCGACCATCGGCGGTGAGGCTCTCGATGAGCGTGTGCAGCACGTTTTGCCGGGCGCCGCGAAAGGCACTGAGCAACCGGCGTTGATTGGGCACCACTTGCATGTGGGCGCGGGTCAGAAAGTATTCGGCATCCGGCCCGTTGAGGTGCGGGTCGAACTGCGGCTCGAGCCAGGCACGCTGCATGTCCACCAGCAATAGTGCGGTGTGGTCGGCGGCAAACGGCAAGTCCCGGGGCGAGTGGTGGGGGAGCGTGAACATCCTTATTTATCCTCCAGCAGGTGAGTGTCGAAGTCGGTCCGCAGGGCATCGATGCCTTCCAGGCGCTCGGCGAGATCGGGGCTGCGCAGAGACAGACAGGCAACCAGTGCTTCAACCTGGGCCAGCGCCGGAACCATCGAGTCGAAGGCCGACGCCGATTCCACCGGTGCGCTGATGATCAGGTCGGCCATTTCCCGCAGCGGTGACGCGTAGATATCGGTGAACAGCACGACCCGCGCATGCCGGCTCTTCGCAGCATTGGCGACCCGCAGGGCCTGGGACTGGTAGCGGCGATAGTCGAACACCAGCACCACGTCCTGACGCTGCACGTCGAACAGCCGGTCCGGCAATTGCGCGTTGTCTTCCAGGGCAAAACAACCGGGCCGCAGCAGGCGCAGATGGTTGAGCAAATAGTTGGCGAGGAAACTGCTGAAGCGGCCGCCAAAGCAATGGACCTGATGGCGGGTGTCGAGCAGCCATTCGATCAGAATTCGTACATCTTCGGGTTGAGTCAGCGCCTGGGTATCGACCAATGCCCGATGACTGTTCGCCAAATAATAGTCCCAGGGATCATCTTTCTTGAGATGGGCGCGGGGTTGCAACAGGGTACTGGGGGAGCGCAGGCGGTCATCCATGTCGCTGAGCAAGGCTTCCTGAAAGTCGGCATAACCGCTGAAACCAAGCTTCTTTACCAACCGCACGATGGTCGGATCGCTGACACCGGCATGTTCGGCCAGACGTGACATCGGGCCCAGCCCGTTACGCGGGTACTGATCCAGCAAGGCACGTATGACTTTGCGTTCCGATGGCGTGAGTTCCAGGCCGGGATCGGTGATCAGGTCTCTGAGAGAGGGCATCCGGGCTCCTGCTGGATGAATGTGTCGGTTTCATTTCATAAATTGCTAAAACAGTATTTATGTAACGTGTGCTACATGTCTAGTGAATTTTCGCATGGATTTTAAAAGCCGCAAAATGGGGCGAAAACCCCGTGCGCCGGGGGCTACGCGGATGTCGACTGACGTTGTAGGACATCGCCCATAGTGGTGTCAGAGATCGCTACTTATGGGGGATAAAAAGGGGCCGCCAACCCGATCGACTGTTTGAAACGAAGCGCCCTGGATCGCGCTTCTTGCGGCACAATGGGCCGATTACTCGTAGCATCGTGCCGTTTTCCATCCTATCGACAGAGTGATCTTCCGTGCAGGCGACCCGCTTGACCCTGATGTGCCACGCTCGAACCGTCGCACAAAAATTGGCGTGTTTTCCTACGAATGAGCCGTTGGAAATGGATTGGCAATCGGCGAAGGGTTCGCGTTGCCGCCAGTTCAAGGGCACACCCCGTTTGCTCTGTGGCCCTGAACGGCGGACCCGGCAAACCGCTGAGCTGTTTGGCGGCGACGTGGAGATTGTCGCGGCACTGGCAGATTGCGATTTCGGGCGCTGGAAAGGCACGTCGATCGACGACCTGCAAACATCCGAACCGCAGATGCTGCAGGCCTGGCTCAATGACCCGACCTCGGCGCCTCACGGTGGAGAATCGGTGTCGCAACTCGGTGAGCGGGTGGCTGCGTGGTTGAGTACCCTTGAGGCGACGCCGGGGCATATCGTTGCCATCACCCATCCTTTTGTCATTCGCGCCGCACTGATGCAGGTGTTGCAGGGGGCGGCGTTCAACCAGATCGACGTCGAACCGTTGTCGGCCATCGAGTTGCGGTTCAACGGTCGCTGGCGGTTACGCTTGATGGGCACGGAACCTGAGGGAGCACGTTGATGAAAAAACTTCTGGTCATCGGTGTCGGCGCCGGCAACCCCGACTACATCACCATGCAGGCGGTGAAGGCGCTGAACCGTGTCGATGTGTTTTTCCTCATGGACAAGGGCCAGAGCAAAGACAAACTGATCGACCTGCGCCGCGAGATCTGTGAGCGCTACATCACCGATCACGACTACCGCTTTGTCGAAGCCCATAGCCCGGAGCGGGAGCGCGGGGATGTGGACTACAAGGCCAGCGTCGAAGATCTGAACCGCGCGAAGCAGCAGACCTTCGAGCGGCTGATCAACGAGGAAATGACTGACGACCAGTGCGGCGGTTTTCTGGTGTGGGGTGATCCCGCGTTGTACGACAGCACCATTCGGATTCTGCAGGCGATTCTGGCGTCAGGCCGGTGTGTGTTCGAGTTCGAGGTGATCCCCGGAATCACCAGCGTGCAGGCGTTGGCGGCGCAACATAAGGTGCCGCTGAATCGCATCGGTCGCTCGATTGAAATCACCACCGGCCGGCGGTTGGCGGCGGGGCAGGTGAGTGACGCCGACAGCCTGGTGGTGATGCTGGATGCGCAAGATGCCTACCATCACGTGGCCGATCAGGAGACGGAGATTTACTGGGGGGCTTACCTGGGGACGCCGGATGAAATCCTGATCAGTGGCAAACTCAAGGATGTCGCGGATGAGATTGAGCGAGTGCGCAAGGCGGCGCGGCTGGCGCATGGGTGGATCATGGATACCTATCTGTTGCGAAAGTCTTGAGATAATTGATGTCTGATGTGACGCTTTCGCGGGCAAGCCCGCTCCCACAGTGGATCTCTATTGAGCACAAAACTTGTGTACGACGCAGACTTTGTGGGAGCGGGCTCGCCCGCGATGAGGCCCTCAAGCACACCTCAAGAAATCGCCTTTACCTCACGCCCAAACCGCTCCCGATACACCGACGGTGGCACGCCGACCACGCTGCGAAACGCCACCCGGAAACTCTCCACCGATCGATAACCGCAGTGCTGGGCAATCTGCTCGGTGTTCTGGCGGGTGCTCTCCAGCAACTCGCGGGCCCGGGCCAGGCGCTCATGTTGCAACCATGCCTTGGGCGGCAGGCCGCTGGCTTCGGTGAAGCGCCGCAGGAACGTGCGCTCACTCATGGCCGCCTCGCTGGCAAGGTCGCGAACCTCCAGCGGTTCGTGCAGACGTTCCCGTGCCCATTGCATGACCCGCGACAGATCGCTGCGTGGCGTCGGGCTGACCGGTGACGGAATGAACTGCGCCTGACCGCCGGTGCGTTGCGGCGACATCACCAACCGTCGCGCCACCGAGTTGGCCACCTGAGTGCCGAAATCCCGCGCGACCAGGTGCAGGCAGGCATCGATGCCCGCGGCGCTGCCGGCCGAGGTGATCAATTGGCCGGAATCGACATAGAGCACATCCGGGTCCACTTGAATGTCCGGAAAACGTTCGGCCAGTTCAGCGGTGTAGCGCCAGTGTGTCGTGGCGCCGTGACCGTCGAGCAAACCGGTGGCCGCCAGGACGAATACCCCGGAACAGATCGACAGCAATCGCGCGCCCCGGGCATGGGCCTGGCGCAGGGCGGCGAGCAAAGGTTCAGGCACCGCCGCGCTGCGATCGCGCCAACCGGGAATGATAATGGTCCGGGCCTCCTCCAGCAGTTCCATCCCGCCGTCGGCCAGCACCTGAATGCCGCCCATGGCGCGCATCGGCCCTGGGTCGACAGCGACAATACGATGCTCATACCAAGGGAAATCGAACTCCGGCCGTGCCAGACCGAAGATCTCCACGGCGATGCCGAATTCGAACGTGCAGAGGCCGTCGTAGGCCAGAATCGCGACCAATCCAGGGGTGGGCTGCATTTGGCGGAAAATTCCCGGTGAGTGTCTTGTGCGCCACTGTAGCGATAAGCGCGGGGCAGATAAAGTCTTCCCACACCCACCGAGACTTTGGAGTACAGCCATGCCCAGCCTGGTTCGCGAAATTCCTGCTGCCCCGTCCGCCATTGCCCTGATGCATTTCAGCAATCGTCTGACCTTCGAGACCGATTGTTCCGACGTCTATGGCAGCCAACAGGCCGGCGAGGTGGATTTTGTCCTGGTCGACGTGCGTGGACCGTTAGCGTTTGAGCGCGGGCATGTGCCGGGCGCGATCAACATTCCGGGGCGACTGATCACGGCTGATGGCCTGGCGGCTTATTCGAAGTCCACGTTGTTCGTGGTCTATTGCGCAGGGCCCCATTGCAACGGCGCCAACAAGGCCGCGGTGAAACTGGCGGCGCTGGGTTACCCGGTCAAGGAGATGATTGGCGGGGTGACCGGGTGGCTGGATGAGGGGTTTGAATTGAGTGTTGCGGTGCAACCTGTCGTTGCGATGCCCATAAGTTGTGAATGCTGACTAATTGTGGCGAGGGAGCTTGCTCCCGTTGGGTCGCGAAGCGGCCCTGAAAACGGCCAACCACGATTCTCAGGAGAGATCGCATTCTCAGTATTTACGGCTGCTTCGCAGCCGAGCGGGAGCAAGCTCCCTCGCCACAGAAGTCCATCAATTCTCAGACTCAGCGATGAGCTGATGAAGCGTTCCACCATTCATCCAGCGTCGCCTGCAACCAATCATCGACGGCTTGATAGGCGGCGCTATCCTGTGGTCCCCGAGGCAACGGCGATTCCTCGGCAAAGTGCTCATTGAGAATCGCCACCGATTCGGCATTCCACTCCGGGTGGAACTGCAACCCCACCCGCGTCGCCCCGACGCGGTACATCTGCTGCTCACACACGTCACTGCTGGCCAGCAACTGTGCATCCGCCGGTAGATCAATCGCGTCTTCGTGCCATTCCAGCACCTTCAGCCTCTGGCCATCGGCAAAGGTCACGGTGGTCCAGCCCGTTTCGGGATGAGCCATGCGCCGCACATTGCCACCCAGGCTCAGCGCCAGCAATTGCGCGCCCAGACAAATCGCAAACACCGGCGCGTCCTGATCGAGACTGCCTGCCAGCCACTGACGTTCCGCTTCCAGCCACGTCGGCCCAGCATTGGATTCGTAAGGCCCACCCAACAGGATCGCGGGTGCCGCGCTCACCGGCGGCAACTGGTCGAGGTCGGCGCGAAACACGCTCAGCGAAATGCCACGGGCCCGGGTCCATTCGGCAATGGCGCCAGGACCTTCGGCTGGATGGTGCTGGATCAGGTTCAACGTGGGCATCACGCTTCTCTTCCGGGAATGGGGTGGGCGGGGTCAATGTGCCGCAAAAAAAAGTTCATCGCCAGTGCGACTGATCAATCGGATCACGCCCGAAACCTTGTAGGTTTTGTCTGAAACAATGGATTGTCCTACAGCCCTTGCACCACCGTGGCGCACGCTTCAAGTGCCTTGAATCTCTCGGCTGTTTTTCTATAAGTATTTGTCGCTTAAACACAATTTGCCCTCCTGAAGCCGCTCTAGACTGCCGGCCACTTCGGTCTTCACTAACCGAAAGTTGCCAATCGAAAGCTGCCAATAAAAGCCTCCGCACACAGGAGTTATAAATGAAGAAGCGAGTGATGTTCGGTGCCCTGGCACTGTCGATGTTGTCCCTGACCGCCGTGGCCGAAGACGCCAAGCCGATTCGCCTCGGTATCGAAGCCGGTTACCCGCCATTTTCGATGAAAACCCCGGACGGCAAACTCACCGGTTTCGACGTGGACATCGGCGATGCGTTGTGTGAGCAGATGAAAGTGAAGTGCACCTGGGTCGAGCAAGAGTTCGATGGCCTGATCCCGGCCCTGAAGGTCAAGAAAATCGACGCGATCCTGTCGTCCATGACCATCACTGACGATCGCAAGAAGAACGTCGATTTCACCATCAAGTACTACCACACCCCGGCGCGCTTCGTGATGAAGGAAGGCACCGACGTCAAGGACCCGCTGACCGAACTCAAAGGCAAGAAAGTCGGTGTGCTGCGCGCCAGTACCCACGACCGCTTCGCCACTGAAGTGCTGGTGCCGGCCGGGATCAATCTGGTGCGTTACGGTTCCCAGCAGGAAGCCAACCTGGACATGGTTGCCGGTCGCCTCGACGCAATGCTGGCCGACTCGGTCAACCTGGACGACGGTTTCCTGAAAACCGACGCCGGTAAAGGCTTCGCGTTTGTTGGCCCGACCTACGAAGACGCCAAGTACTTCGGCGGCGGTGCCGGCATCGCTGTGCGCAAGGGTGATAAAGAGCTGGCGGACAAATTCAACACCGCCATCACCGAAATCCGTGCCAACGGCAAGTACAAGCAAGTGCAGGACAAGTACTTCGCTTTTGATGTGTACGGCCATTAATACGACGTAGAAAAAAGTGGCCACTGTTGACGCGGTGGCCACTTTTTTTATGCTCCCTAATCAGGCCGCGATTTAATGTGGGATCGGGCTTGCTCGCGAAGACGGCTTCAGAAGCGGCGAAGATGCCTGGGCCATCATCGACATCCCAACTCACAGTGATAGGCTTTGCCCCGAATCCTGCGCGCTGTGAAGGAAGGTTTATGCTGAAGTTGCTCGCTCTGCTCACGCTCCTGGCGTCCACCGCCGTCCACGCTCAAACCCCGCTGCACACCGATCTGCCGCTCAAGTACCTGGAGCAGGCCGACGCTGAATCCCGCAACCAACCCCTGGTGATTTTCCTGCACGGTTACGGCAGTAACGAGCAGGACCTGTTCGACATCAAGGATGAATTGCCGCCGCAGTACAACTACCTGTCGGTGCGGGCGCCGATGACGTTGGAGGAGGGCAGTTACCAGTGGTTTCGCCAGAAGGGCGAGGGCGCCTATGACGGTGAGACGGACGACCTGAAGGCCAGCGGCCAGGTATTGCGGGATTTTGTCGCACAAGCGGCGAAGAAATATCACACCGAAGCGGACAAGGTATTCCTGGTGGGTTTCAGCCAGGGCGCGATGATGTCCTACGAGGTCGCGTTGCGTCATCCCGAGGCAGTGGGTGGAATTGCGGCACTGAGCGGGCGAATTCTGCCGGTGCTCAAGTCCGAACTCAAACCGGATGAAAAACGCCAGCTGCTGGCGATTTTCATCGGTCATGGCACTGCCGACACACTCCTGCCCTACAACGACGGTACTGAGGCCGACAGCCTGTTGCAGCGCCTGTCACTCAAGCCCGAGTTTCATGCTTATCCGGGTGTCGGTCACAGCATCAGCGCCACCGAGATGCAGGATTTGAGCGCCTGGTTGCAGCGCCTGAATCCCTGAATCGGTCGGGTTTATTTGCCGCTGACGATTTGTTTCACCAGCGTTTCGTGGCCGGTTTTGTCGTTGGGGCGGGAAATGATCTGGACGATGGCCATGCGCGTGCCGGAAGCGGCCATCAACGTGCTGTCCAGCGTCATGCCACCGCCCTGGGTGGCGGTGCTGTCGATCTGCCGAAGGCCCAGGCCCGTGCCTTTCTGGGTCAGGCTTTTTTCGCTGGTTTTGTTGAAGTCCGGCAAGGCGTTGCGTTGCTCGGTGGCGAACGCGGACACGGTGGCGTCAAGGAACTCACCGTCGTTGTCCGTGACGTTGGCGCCGCCGGGGATGGTGTTTTCAGCGGCGATCACCACGGTTTTGGTGGTCTGGTTGGTGTACATCGTGCCCGTCGCCCCGGCAGTGCCGGTGGCCGCATCGCCGGCCGGTAGCGGGTTGGCGATGAAACCCTTGGGCAGGGTGAAGGTGAACTTGCCGCCGAGCATCGAGACCTTCTGGGTCGGCGCTTTGGCGCTGGCAGTGGCCTTGGCCGCCTGCGCATTCAAGGCACCCAGGCTGGTAGCCGCCATCAGCAGCAGAACAACGGCTTTTTTACTCAACAATGACATTCAAACTCTCCGAGGGATGATCCGCGCGTTGATGGCGATCATCCCACGGATCGCGATTTGTAGCAGCTGCCGCAGCCTGCTACGTTCTCACCTTGGGCGCAACGCCAGCCGTTTGGTGATCACTAGCATCCCCAACGACGCGCCTACGCCCAAGACAAGCCCCAGCCATCCCAACCTCGGCAACGCCAACGCCAGCACCAGACAAAACGCCGCAAACGAATACATCCCGGTCGCCGTTGCCCTGAGCAACGCTGCAGTAAACGCCGGGCCGCGAGTCTGCTGGGAAAACACCGCCATCACACTGCCTAGCACCGGGAATACTGCGAGCAGACCGCTCCAGCGTTCGCCGACGGTGCTGGCCAGCAGCGTCACAGTCAATGTGAGCAGGGCGCCGGCCATCATGCGCAGCAGCAGTTTGTCGGACTTCGGCACCGGGCCTGAAACGATGGGCTGCACCGCGGGAAACAGGTACGGCGCAGCCAGCAACGCGGTGGCGGCCGCGATTACCGAGAACACCAGCGACGGCGGGATCAGCGATAGCACAATAGCCGTCAAGGCCCAGACCAGCAGCGAAATCGACAGCGCCCACGGCCAGCTCAAGCGTTGTGCAACTTGGGCGTAGGCCACGCAGAAGGCAATCATCGCGAACATCGCTGATAACGCTGCTGTCGCTGCTTGAGCCGCGAACACCTGACCCTGCTCGATGGCGAGGAAGAACAGAATCGGCCCGACCACCACCGGCAACCCCGACAGCCAACCGGCCACACTTGGGCCCCAGCGTTTTCCGGCCAGGGAAATCAGCAACAGAAATCCCGGAATTACCAGCAGTTTGAGCATCAGCACGCACGCGTCTCCATTCGGTGTGAGCCGGCCACGTTAGCATTGCGGGCGATGGATTGCTCTCAGAGAGGTAGCTGTATGCGGCGTGCCGATCAGCAAAGGATGTGATGTGGCTTTCGGACCATTGTGGCGAGGGAGCTTGCTCCCGCTGGGCTGCGCAGCTGCCCCAAAATCTCGGTATTTTTCGCAGATTTTTGTGAGTGCTACACACTCAAGCGGGAGCAAGCTCCCTCGCCACAGGGTATTGGTGAAGCCAAAAAGGCGCTTACGCCCGCTCGATGGCCAATGCCACGCCCTGACCACCGCCAATACACAGAGTGGCGAGGCCTTTTTTGGCATCACGCTTGATCATTTCATGCAGCAAGGTCACCAGCACCCGGCAACCCGAGGCCCCGATCGGATGGCCCAGGGCAATGGCGCCGCCGTTGACGTTGACCTTGTTCAGGTCCCATTCCAGATCCTTGGCCACGGCCAGAGATTGCGCGGCGAAGGCTTCGTTGGCTTCGATCAGGTCCAGTTGATCGATGGACCAACCGGCCTTGCCCAGGCAACGACGAGTGGCCGACACCGGACCGATGCCCATGATTGCCGGGTCGACGCCTGCGTTGGCATAAGCGGCGATCTTCGCCAGTACTGGCAGCCCCAGCGCCTTGGCTTTCTGCGCACTCATCAGAATCACCGCAGCGGCGCCGTCGTTCAGCGAAGAAGCGTTACCGGCCGTCACCGAACCGTCCTTCTTGAAGGCCGCTTTCAGTTTGCCCAGGGAGTCGGCGGTGGTGCCGGCCCGAGGCTGTTCATCGGTGGCGAAGGACAGCGGATCGCCCTTGCGCTGGGGGATCAGGATCGGCGTGATCTCATCGGCAAACCGCCCGGCTTCGATGGCGGCCACGGCTTTCTGCTGGGACGCGGCAGCGAAGGCGTCCTGTTGCTCACGGGTCAGGCTGTATTTCTCGGCCAGATTCTCAGCGGTGATGCCCATGTGGTAATCGTTGAACGCATCCCACAGGCCATCGCTGATCATCGTGTCGACGATCTGTGCGTGACCCATGCGCAACCCCGTGCGGGCGCCCGGCATGACGTAATTGGCCAGGCTCATGTTTTCCTGGCCGCCAGCGATGATCACTTCGGCATCGCCGCAGCGAATCGCCTGAGCCGCCAGATGCAGCGCTTTCAGGCCCGAACCGCAGACCTTGTTCAGGGTCATGGCCGGCACGGCGAAGGGCAGGCCGGCCTTGATCGCGGCCTGGCGGGCAGGGTTTTGCCCGGCACCGGCGGTCAGCACCTGGCCCATGATCACTTCATCGACCTGCGCCGGGTCCAGACCGGTTTGCGCCAGCAGTTGACGGATCACCGCAGCACCGAGGTCAACCGCGGACACATTGGCCAACGCCCCCTGGAAGCTGCCGATGGCAGTGCGAGTGGCGGCAACAATTACGACTTCTTGCATGGAAGGATTCCTCACTGGGCAGCGAACTGCATTTCCGGGACGTGGTCAGGCACGATCAGTTTACCAGCGGTCTTGGCGACGATTTCCTCGACGCTGACGCCCGGCGCGCGCTCTTTGAGCACAAACGCGCCATCCTTGATTTCCAGGTAGGCCAAGTCGGTCAGCACACGTTTGATGCAACCGGCGCCGGTCAGCGGCAGGCTGCAACGCGACAGCAGTTTCGACTCGCCGTCCTTGGAAGCGTGAGTCATGGTGACGATGATGTTGTCCGCACCGGCCACCAGGTCCATCGCACCGCCCATGCCCTTGACCAGTTTACCGGGGATCATCCAGGAGGCGATGTTGCCTTCGACGTCCACTTCAAACGCGCCCAGCACGGTCAGGTCGATGTGGCCACCGCGGATCATCGCGAAGGATTCGGCGGACGAGAAAATCGATGCGCCGATACGCGCGGTCACGGTTTGCTTGCCGGCGTTGATCATGTCTGCGTCGACTTCGGCGTCGGTCGGAAACGCGCCCATGCCGAGCAGGCCGTTTTCCGATTGCAGCATGACTTCCATGCCTTCAGGGATGTAATTGGCGACCAGGGTCGGGATACCGATGCCGAGGTTCACGTAGTAGCCGTCCTGCATTTCGCGGGCGACGCGTTGAGCCATTTGTTCGCGGGAAAGTGCCATTGTTGTTATTCCTTCATTCGGTCCGGGGGAAGGGGATCACTTACGCACGGTGCGCTGTTCGATGCGCTTCTCGAACGTGCCGCAAATGACCCGGTCGACGTAGATGCCAGGGGTGTGGATCTGCGACGGGTCCAGTTCGCCGGGTTCGACGATTTCTTCGACTTCGACCACGGTGATCTTGCCCGCGGTGGCGGCCAGCGGGTTGAAGTTCTGGGCGGTGTGGCGATAGACCACGTTACCGAAATGGTCGGCTTTCCAGCCTTTGACGATGGCGAAGTCACCGGTGATGGATTCTTCCATCAGGTACTGGCGGCCCTTGAATTCGCGGACTTCCTTGCCATCGGCCACCGGAGTGCCGACGCCGGTCGCGGTGAAGAACGCCGGGATGCCGGCACCGCCTGCGCGCATTTTTTCGGCGAGGGTGCCTTGGGGGGTCAGGACGACTTCGATTTCGCCGCTCAGCAGTTGTTTCTCGAACAGCGCGTTTTCGCCGACGTAAGAGGCCACCACTTTGCGGATCTGCCGGTCTACCAGCAGCACACCAAGGCCGAAACCATCGACGCCGCAGTTGTTGGAGACCACGGTGAGATCACGCGTGCCGCGGTGCTGGATCTCGGCGATGAGGTTTTCCGGAATCCCGCACAGGCCGAAGCCGCCGGAGATCACAGTCATGCCGTCTTCAAGACCTGCCATCGCTTCCTCGTAGGAATACACGCGCTTGTCGAACCCTGCCATATGCACCTCTTTTATTCTTTGTGGGCGGCTGGCTAGCCGGATGGGGAGGGAGTGTCTCGCTGACAGATTTATTTGTTAAGTTGATTTTTAAGGTTGATTGATAGATAAAACTCACCAATCAATACGGCGTTAGAGACAGTGATCATGACCGTCAAACAGATCCGCGCATTCCTGGCCGTGGCCCAGAGTTTGAGTTTTGCCGTGGCTTGCGAGCGATTGCACCTGTCCCAGTCGGCGTTGAGCCTGACCATCAAGGCGCTGGAGGAGGGGTTGGGCGGGCGCCTGTTCACGCGCAATACCCGTAACGTTGCACTGACCGCCGAAGGCGAATCGCTGCTGCCACTGGCTCGTCGATTGATCGCGGACTGGGACAATGCCGAGGATGAACTGCGCCAACGCTTCACCCTCCAGCGCGGCCGCGTGACCCTGGCGGCGATGCCCTCGTTTGCCGGCAACTTGCTGCCGCCGATCCTCAAGACCTTTCGCGCGCGTTATCCCAAGGTCAACGTCACGGTGAACGACGTGATCAACGAGCAGGTGCTGGAAATGGTTCGCGACCGTCAGGTGGAATTGGGCGTGGCGTTCGAACCGACCCAGAGTTCGTCGCTGGAATTTACCCCGTTGTACATAGACCGGTTTGTGGCGGTGGTGCCCCTCGATTCACCGCTGACGGAGCGGGACGACATTGATTGGCAGACCTTGCTCAAGGAACCGTTCATTACCTTGCAGCGACCCTCGACGGTGCGGGTGATGCTTGAAGAACACTTGCAGGCGCGGGGCATGAAGCTGCCGGTGGAGTTTGAAAGCCATCAATTGGCGACAGTCGGGCGGATGGTGGCCAGCGGATTGGGTGTGAGCGCGGTACCGGCCTTGTGCGCCGGGCAGATGCGCGAGTTGGGCGCGCGTTGCATTACCCTGCGCGACCCGGTGGTGGAACGGGCGATCGGGGTGCTGACGACGGGGCATGAACTGTCGGCGGCGGCGCAGGCGTTGTTCGATATTCTCAAGGCTGAAAACCTTGGCGAGCGTCTGAGCTGATCACGGTCACCTATGGGAGCGGGTTTCGTCAGTTGCATCCGGGCAGGTCAACCTGCCCGGTTATGTGCCTGCCCTTATTTACGCGCCTCCAGAATGAGGTTGAACGGCGTTTCCGTGGCCCGCCGGAACTGGGTGAATCCCGCCTCGGTGAAGACCTTGCGCAACCGTGCCTCGCCCGCCTGGGCTCCGAGCCCGAGGCCGACCTCCTGGGACAGCGAGTTGGGCGTGCAGATAAAGGTCGAAGCGGCGTAGAACAGTCGTCCCACCGGGGTGGTGTTGGCGTCGAGCGTGTCGTTGGCGAAGGGCTCTACCAGCAGCACCGAGCCATCGGGTTTGAGCGATTCATAGGCATGCTTTGCGGCGCCGACCGGGTCACCCATATCGTGCAGGCAGTCGAAGTAGCAAACCAAGTCATAGTCGTCGCCCGGATAGCTCTTGGCGGTGCCCTGGAAGAACCGCGCCCGGCCGGACACGCCACCTTCTTCGGCGCGCTGGGTGGCGACGGTGATCGAAGGCGCGTGGTAATCGAAACCGACGAACCGTGAGTTCGGAAACGCCTGGGCCATGATCACGGTCGAGGCGCCGTGGCCGCAGCCGATGTCCGCCACCTTGGCGCCGCTTTCCAGTTTGGCGACCACACCGTCGAGGGCCGGTAGCCATTCGCTGACCAAATGCGCCTTATACCCTGGGCGGAAGAATCGCTCGGTGCCGCTGAACATGCACGGATGGTGATCGCCCCAAGGCAGGGCGCCGTTGCCGCGCATGGCATTGACCAGTTTGTCCTTGTCATGGAAAAACGACGCGACCACTCCGATACCACCGGCCACATAGACCGGTGAGTCTTCGATCGCCAGCGCCAGGGCTTGCTCTTCCGGCAGGCGGAATTGACCGTCGCGGTGCTCCATGTAACCGGAGGCGGCGTGGGCGCTGAGCCATTCACGCAGCAGGCGGGTGTTGCAGCCGGTCTTTTCGGCGAGTGCTTCGGGGGTGACTGGCTGACTGTCGGCCATGGCCCGGTACAGGCCGAGCTCTTCGCCGAGGATGACGTTGGCGAGCATCGCCGCGCCACCCATGTCGTTCACCAGTTTGCCCATGAAATCATTGAGTCTGGCCTCGTCCATCATGTGTGCTCCTTCAGCAGGATCACGGTCCAGAGGCATTGTTTGTCGAGGCATGCACCTTTGGGCGGTGATCGTGGGAATGAACAGGACGATAACCGCGTCCTGGCTCCCCTACGGGGGTAATCAGTAAGTCTAGTTCGTGTATCCCACTGTATCTGACTGCCTGTCCGATACAGTGGCCTGAGAAGAGCGGCGTTTGTGACACAGACCCGACACACAGCGGCGCTTGACTGGGCCTGCCGGCCGGCACTGAGTTTTCAGACGCTGGAGACCGGATCCCAGGATGAGATCGACACCATGCAGACTCCCCTCACATCAGCGAAGGCGACCGTCGGGCTAGGCTTGCGCCGCGGTTTAATGCAGGACCTTCAAGCGGCCCCGCCAGGCGCTTTCGACTTCCTGGAAGTCGCGCCAGAGAATTGGATCGGCATCGGCGGCGCTCATGGCGCGGCGTTTCGCGCCCTGGCCGAGCGTTATCCGTTGTCCTGTCACGGCTTGTCCTTGTCTTTGGGCGGGCCGGCGCCGCTGGACGTCGGGTTCCTGCAGGAGGTGCGGGTTTTCCTCGATCATCACAAGGTGCCGCTGTACAGCGAACACCTCAGCTACTGCAGCGATGACGGGCATCTTTACGATCTGCTGCCGTTGCCGTTTACCGAAGAAGCGGTGCACCACGTCGCCGCTCGAATTCGCCAGTCCCAGGACATTCTCGGTCGGCGCCTGGCGGTGGAAAACGTCTCCTACTACGCCGCGCCGCAGCAGGACATGGACGAACTGACGTTCACCAACGCCGTGCTGCGCGAAGCCGATTGCGACCTGCTGCTGGACGTCAACAATGTCTACGTCAACTCGATCAATCACGGCTTCGATCCGCAGACATTTCTGGCGGGCATCGACACGGGGAGGGTGGTTGCCATGCACGTGGCTGGGCACTTTGATGAGTCCGACATACTGAAGATCGACACCCATGGCGCCTCGGTCAAACCGGTGGTCTGGTCATTGCTGGCCGAGGCGTATGCGCGGTTCGGCGTACAGCCGACGCTGCTTGAACGGGACTTCAATTACCCGGCGTTCTCTGAACTGGTGAGCGAGTTGCAGACCATCCGCCGACTGCAAGACGAGGAGGCGAACCGTGGATAAGCCGACGCTGCACCAGCAGCAAGACACATTGACTCGCTACCTGCGCGACCCTGACCACTGTGCTCCACCCGCCGGGATGGACGTGGCACGGGCGCAGGTTTATCGCGATCTGGTGTTCTCCAATCTGTCGTCGTTGCTCAGTGGCACTTTTCCGGTACTGGTGAAAATTCTCGGCGATGATCAGTGGCGTTTACTGGTGCGAATCTTCCTGCGGGATCACCACGCTCACACGCCAAAATTCGGTGAGATTGCCCAGGAGTTTGTCGAGTTCCTGGCCTCCGAGCCCCAGGCGCTGAACGATGGACCGTGGCCGCCGTTCATGGTCGAGCTGGCGCATTACGAGTGGGTCGAAATGGCCCTGCAACAATCCGACGCCGAGCCGCTGTCGGCCAGCGATGCTGGATTGCTGCTGGAGCGACCGTCGCAGGTTTCTCCACTGGCCTGGCCGTTGGCCTATGGCTGGCCGGTGCAAAAAGTGGGGCCGGATTACCAGCCACAAGTGCCACCGACTCAGCCGACGTTGCTGTTGGTTCGTCGGGCCGAAGACTGGAGTGTTCGCTTTTCCGAACTGAGCCCGTTGGCGTGGCGGTTGTTGCAGCGAATCGGGGAATTTCCTCGGCTCAATGGCCGAGCGCAGCTGGAAGGGCTGGCAATGGAAGCGGGGATGGTTGGGTCGCCGGAGTTTATCGACAGCGGGTTGGCGTTGTTGCGGAAGATGCATGAGGAAGGGGTAATTGGCATCGCCGCCTGATCGCAATCTTCAAAACACCACGCATCAATTGTAGAAGCGAGGCTTGCCCGCGAAGGCGGTGTGTCAGTCAACATGGATGTTGGATGTGCTGGCCTCATCGCGGGCAAGCCCGCTCCCACATTGGATTCGCGGTGTTTATTGGGGCTTTGGCAACTTGAGTTCTGCACACAACCCACCGCCCTCGCGATTGCTCAAGGTCAGTGATCCGCCAATCGCCAGCGCCAGCTGCTGGGCAATCGCCAACCCCAACCCGGTCCCGCCGGTGCTGCGATTACGCGAATTCTCCACGCGGTAGAACGGCTGCATCACCTGCGCCAATTGCTCTTCGGCAATCCCCGGCCCACGGTCCATGACCTTCACCGACAAGCTGCCATCAGCCTTCGTTTCCACCCACAACTCTGCCGCGCCAGCGAATTTCAGCGCGTTGTCCACCAGGTTCACCAGCACCCGCCGCAAGGCATGGGGCCGGGTGTCGATCACCGCAGCGCTTTTACCGCCCAGCTGCACGTCTTTGCCCATGTCCTGATAGTCGAACACCAGGCTGTCGAGGAACGAATCCAGATCGGTGCGGCGACTTTCCTCGGTGGCGCCATGGATGCTGCGGGCGTAGGCCACGCCTTCGCGCACCAGGTGTTCCATCTCGCCGAGGTCATTCCACAGTTTGTCTTTTTCGCTGGAGTCGTCCATGAATTCGGCACGCAGTTTCATGCGCGTGATCGGCGTTTGCAGGTCGTGGGAAATCGCCGCCAACAGTTGCATGCGTTCCTTGAGATAAGCCGCAATCCGCGCCTGCATCGCATTGAAGGCCCGGGCGGCGTAGGCGACTTCGGTCGGGCCTTTTTCATCCAGGTGTATGGCGTGGGTGTTGGGGTCAAGGGTTTCCACCGCTTGGGCGAGGCGGGTGAGCGGGCGGATGGCGATTCTGACCGCCAGCCAGGTGCAGAGGATCATCAGCGCCAGTTGCCCCAGTAATACCGCCGGTAACCACGGGGACAAAGGCACCATCGCGGGTCGCACGTCGATGGTGACGGGGCTGCCGTCCTTCAGTTTCAGGTGGGCCTGGAAGTGTTTCTTCGGGCCGGGGATGTCGGTAAAAGTCAGCGGATATTCATGGCCGATGGCGTCCTGAATCGAGGGGACTGCAATCGGCACATCGCTGGGCGCCATCGGTGTGCCCGGCGAGCCTTCATTCAGCAGATAACCATAGTTGGCGCGTTCCAGCCGCTGCAGCCAGTTCGGGCGTTCGTTGGCGGGCAAGCGGTCGAGGATGGCGAGGGAGGTCGAAACGTCGGTTTCCAGATTGCCCAACATCGTATTTTTCGCACTTTCATAACGCTCGTAGTACTGCGCGCCAAAGGACAGCGCCTGGGCGAGGATCAGGCCGATCAGGAAAATCAGTGACAGCCGCGAGGCCAGTGTGCGAGGCCAGTGCAGCGCAAGATTCATGACGGCGCACCCAGCACTTCCACCGGCAGCGAAAACACATAACCTTCACTGCGCACGGTCTTGATGTAGGCCGGTTCCCGGGCATCGTCGAGCAGACGCTGACGCAAGCGGCTCACCAGTAAATCGATGGAGCGGTCGAACAGATCGGCATCGCGGCCCTGGGTCAGGTTGAGCAATTGGTCGCGATTGAGCACCCGCTGAGGATGATCGAGGAACACCCGCAGCAAACGATATTCCGCGCCGCTGAGGGCGACCATGGTGCCGTCCTCATCCAGCAGATGCCGGGCCGAGGTGTCCAGGCGCCAGCGACCGAACGCCAGCAGGCGACCGCTTTCGGTGATCACCAGGTTGGGCGGCAGCATTCGCGTGCGCCGCAGCACGGCGTTGATGCGGGCGAGCAGTTCACGGGCGGCGAACGGCTTGACCAGGTAATCATCGGCGCCCATTTCCAGGCCGATGATGCGGTCGGTTTCATCATTGCGCGCGGTGAGCATCAGCACCGGCGTGGCCTTGTGTTTGCCGGCGCGCAACTCGCGGCAGAGCACCAGGCCATCGTCGCCCGGCATCATGATATCGAGCACGATCAAGTCTACCGGCGTGGACTCCAGAAACGAGCGCATCTGCCGTCCATCCGCTACCACGGTGGTGCGCAGGCCGTTCTTCTTCAGGTAATTGCCTACCAGTTCCCGGATCTCGCGGTCATCGTCCACGATGAGAATGTGATCGACGTGTTCCATGGTGACCAAGCCTCTTGAATGGGAGTTGTTGCGCAGTCTATCGAGCGTTGGCCCGCTCGCCTGCCGCCGATTGTATTGCAGTGTATCTGGTGTGCCGAAAGATACACGGGGACGTAAAAATGGCCGATTCCGGGCGTTTTGTATCGCTGTGTATCGCAGGCCTGCGCGGATACACAGCGATTTAATCCGCGCCTGTTCTGGACACAGACGAGATACCTCGCGGGTTTCAAATAGGTTCCATCGAGGCAAACCCAACCGCCTCGGCTCAATCAACGATTGACCTATTGAAGCCCAGAGGAAGCCTCCATGAACACCAAAGCCATCTACGCCGCCTGCCTGTTTGCCGCCCTGAACATCTGCACCTTGTCGGCCCGGGCCGAAGCCGATGTAACCCCTCAAACCTACACCTACGGCACGCACCTGGATATCCAGAAAGTGCTGTCGATGAAACAGGACGCCACACCTGCCTGCGGGATTGTGAATGCCCGGATGACCTACCTGGATTCCCAAGGCAAAACCCAGGTTCTGGATTACAGCAAATTCGCTGACGGCTGCAACGAAGGCAACTGAGTCCTTCGATTACCCATTGCCCAACCCCTTTGAAACAGGAAGAACATCATGAATAACGTTACCCGCTTTTTGACCGCCATCGTTTTTTCCATAGCCGGCGTCGCCGCCCATGCCAACGCTGCGGTTGAACAAAATACCGGTGGCAGCAGCACCTGCTTCCAACTGACTCCGCTGCTGACTGAGGATGGTTCGAGCCGCACGCCGCAAGGGCAATTGGTTGCAGAGAATGGCTACAGCCGGACGCCACAGGGTCAACAGCTGGAGTCCTGAAGCCTGGTCCAGTTCTGCCAATTCCCGCCGTTCCAGTGTGGGAGCGGGCTTGCTCGCGAAGAGGCCAGTACATTCAACATTGATGTCGACTGACACTCCTCCTTCGCGAGCAGGCCCGCTCCCACAGGGGAACTGCGGTGTATCACCCTTCACATTCTCAAGGTGATTCCCATGTTTCTCATCGCATTCCTGGGCGGCATTTTGACCGTCCTCAGCCCCTGCATCCTCCCGGTCGTGCCGTTTCTGTTTGCCGGTGTAAAACGCACACGTGCCTCGATCTTGCTCACCCTCGGTGGCATGGCCCTGACCTTCGCTCTGATCTCCAGCCTGGCCGTGGTCAGCAGCGATTGGGTGATACAAGCCAGCAACACCGGCCGCCATGTGGCGCTGATCGTGATGGTGCTGTTTGCCCTGTCGCTGATCTCCGTCCGCATTGGTGGCTGGCTGGCGCGCCCGTTCGTGCTGCTGGGCAATCGCATCGATCCCAACTCCCGCAAAGTCTCCGGTCCGTTGGGCTCGGTCCTGATCGGCGTCGCCACGGGTCTGCTCTGGGCGCCGTGTGCCGGGCCGATCCTCGGGGTGATCCTCACCGGCGCCATGCTGCAAGGCGCCAACGCTCAGACCAGTCTGTTGCTGTTGGCGTATGGCCTGGGCAGCGCGTTGTCCCTGGGCACTTTGATCTTCGCCGGTCGCGGCCTGGTCAATCGCTTGAAACCGTCGATTCCGCTCACTGGCTGGCTGCGTCGCGGCACGGGGGTTGCGGTGTTGGTCGCCGCGGCGGTCATCTCCACTGGTGCCGACAATAAGTTGCTCGCCAGCACCTCATCCGAAGGCATCACCACGGTTGAACAGCGGGTGCTGGAAACCGTACCGAAAGTGGTCGATTACTTCGTCAGCAAGGTCAAGGCAGACTCGACCATGAACGCGGCCAAAGGCGCGATGCCGTCACTTTCCGGCGCAGTCGAATGGCTCAACTCACCAGCGCTGAGCAACGATTCCCTGCGCGGCAAAGTGGTGCTGGTGGACTTCTGGACGTACGACTGCATCAACTGCCAGCACACCTTGCCCTACGTGAAGGACTGGGCGAAAAAATATGAGAAGGACGGCCTGGTTGTGATCGGCGTGCACACCCCTGAATACGGTTACGAACGCATCATCGACAACGTCCGCGATCAGGTGAAAAAACTCGGTATCACCTACCCCGTGGCGATCGACAACAACTACGCGATCTGGCGCGCTTTCGACAACCAGTACTGGCCCGCTCACTACCTGATCGATGCCAAGGGGCAGGTGCGTTACACCCACTTTGGCGAAGGCCGATACGAGACTCAGGAACAGATGATTCAGCAACTGCTGGAAGAGGCCAAAGCGCCTGCCGCGTAACCCGTTTTCGGCGAAGCAAGCCAATCTGTTAATGCGGCGTTACAGAAGGGTGACCATGCATCGGAGAATGTCATATTTCGTGAATTCTCCGGACGATCGGCAGGACGTCGGCGTATCCGGGAGCGATAGTTTGTGGACGACGGGATCATTGCCGACCCTGTCATCACCCTCAAGAAAAGGAAGTTGCCATGCCTAAATACATTATTGAACGCGAGCTTCCGGGCGCCGGCGCATTGCCGCAACAGGAACTCAAAGCGATCTCGCAAAAATCCTGCGATGTGTTGCGCGAGATGGGACCAGAAGTGCAATGGCTGGAGAGTTACATCACTGGCGACAAAATTTACTGCGTGTACATCGCGCCGAATGAGGGACTGATCAGGGAGCACGCCCAAAAGGGTGAATTTCCCATCAACAGCGTTTCCCGGGTCATGAACATCATCGATCCCACCACGGCGGAGTGAGCCGGGACACGTCCCAACCCGCAACGGAGCAGACTTCATGAGCACACCCATTGACCTCACTGCCCTGAAAAACCGTCAGATGGCCACGTGGGCCAGCGGCGACTACGCCGTGATCGGCACCACCTTACAGATCGTCGGCGAACAACTGGCCGAGGCCTGCGACCTGCTCTGCGATGAGCGGGTGCTGGACGTCGCCGCCGGCAACGGTAACGCAACCCTCGCCGCCGCGCGCCGGGGCTGCAAGGTCACGTCCACCGACTACGTGGCCAAGCTGCTTGAACGCGGCGAAGATCGCACACGGGCGGAACACCTGGACGTGACCTTTCAGGTGGCCGATGCCGAGGACCTGCCGTTCGAAGATGCCAGTTTCGATGCCGTGCTCTCGACCTTTGGTGTGATGTTTACACCGGATCAGCCCAAGGCTGCAGCGGAACTGGCGCGGGTGTGCCGTCCTGGCGGGCGGATCGGCCTTGCCAACTGGACGCCTGAAGGCTACATCGGCCAGGTGTTCAAGACCCTGGGCCGCCACATGCCGCCACCGCCAGGAGTGCAACCACCTTCGAACTGGGGCACCGAAGCCTGGTTAAACTCGCACTTCGACCAGCGCGACTTCCAGCTCCAGGTGACGCGGCGGCTGTTCAACTTTCGCTATCGCTCGGCCGCGCACTGGATCGACACCTTCCGTACCTGGTATGGGCCGGTTCACAAGGCCTTTGCGACCCTGCCACCCGAAGGGGGCGCGGCCCTGGAAAAAGATCTGACTGAACTGCTGAATCGGCTGAACCGAGCGGGGGAGCGGTCGCTGGTGGTGCCCAGTGAATACCTGGAGGTGGTGATCACACGGCGTTGAATTGAAGGTGCAAAACACTTGCGGGAGCGAGCTTCTGTGGTGAGGGGGCTTGCCCCCGTTCGGCTGCGAAGCAGTCGCAAAGCTTTTAGGGCCGCTTCGCGACCCAACGGGGGCAAGCCCCCTCGCCACAGAAGCCCGCTCCCACAGGGGTATGTGATTAGCCGGCGCAGTCACTCATCCAGCCGCTCGGTGTACACCACCCACACACTGCACGGCATTTTGTACAGCAGATGCTCCACCGTGCTGCCGATCAACCGGCCCATGCCGCGATGGCCGACCCGGCCCATGACAATCACGTCGACGTCATAGGTATCGGCATAGCGGGTCAGCACTTTGGTCGGGCTGCCCATGAGCATGTGCCGTTGCTCCGGGGCGATGCCATTGCGCGCGGCCAATTCGTTGAAGGCATCCTCCTGGAAGTCGAACAGGGTCTTGGCCTTGTCCGAAGCGAAAAACGCCGAACCGTTTTCGAAGCTGAACTCGTCCGAGCTGATAGACGAAAGGTCATAGGCGTAAACCACGTCGAGTTCGGCGTGACAGGCACTCGCCAGTTTTGACGCTTCGTGCAGAATCCGGTCATTGAAGCTTTTGTATTGATCATCACGATGGAAGGGGTCGACCGCCGCAACGATCTTGCGCGGCAACGCATGCTTGGCATGGCTGACGAAGTGCAGCGGTACCGGGCATTCGCGCAGCAAATGCACGTCGAGGGGGGTAAACACCAGCCGCGACAGCCGCGATTGATGTTCCAGCGCCTTGATCAGCACGTCCATCGGCTGCTCTTTGAGGTGAATCAGGATTTCTTCCAGCGGGCGTTCGACCCAAGCCACCTCCGTGGTGACGTGCACACCGATCTTGCGCAAGGGACGGGCCTGGTCCTCAAGCCACTGGCGGTGGCGCTCGACATACCCCAGACGCATCTGCTCCAGGGCCTTTTCGTTGACCATGCCGGCGGTCGCGAGGCCTTCCAGATAGTCGAAGGCCACGATGTGCAGGGCCGCATCCTCGGCCTTGGCCAATGCTGCGGCCCGGTCGAAGGCGGGGCTGTGTTCCATCAGGGGCGAGGCGACCAGCATGAAACGTGCTTGACCAGACATGACAAACCTCCCGTGGGTAAACGAGCAGACGGTGGTCGTTTAATACATCTCAATCCCTTAATTATTGACCATGATCAGTCTCTGGGGTGCTTGGCCGCTCGAACGGGCCGTATAAGGCAGTGCAATGCTTCAATGCAAGTAACGGAATTGGCCGTGTTCATGCGATGGGGGGCACGCCGGAGTGGGAGCGGGCTTGCCCGCGATGGCGGTGGGACAGTCGATATGGATGCTGGATGGGCTGGCCTCTTCGCGGGCAAGCCTCGCTCCTACAGGGATTTGTGGTGTTGATGCGATGGATGTTACGCCGACGTTTTAATGTGGGAGCGGGCTTGCTCGCGAAGACGGCTTTCCAGTCGAAAAAGGTCTGCTCTGACACACCTCATGCAGATACAGGCCTTATGAATATCCAATGGCCTGCTCCATGACAATCGTGCGCTCGGCCCCGTGAAACTCATCCCGAACTTTTCGAAAGCCCAACTTGAAGTAAAAGCCTTCTGCGGTGATCGAGGACGGGACACGTAACGTCTCGATTTTCTCATCGATGGCTACGGTTCGAATCATCGCCATCAATTGCCCGCCGATACCGTTGCCTTGGTGGTGTGGATCGACGAAGACGCTGCGCACAACGTCGCGATCAAGGCTGGCGGTGGCGACTACTCGATGATCGATGGTTGCGACAAAGACCTGGCGTTGAGTGAGTAAGGAGAGAATGGCCTCGGTTGAAAAGCTTTGCTCTACCTGAGTAATCACTTCGGCCGGGTAATCCTGGGCATTGGAGCAGCGTAGCGACTGGATAATGACCCGGCTTATGGCTGGCGCATCCTCGGGGGTTGCGGTTCGAATCTGAGTATTCACTTGAAGACCTCATTCCTTGTGTCTTGACTGGACGCTATGCGTGGGAACGACCAAACACCGCAATCGAATGTGGGAGCGGGCTTGCTCGCGAAGGCGGAGTATCAGGCAACATTTCTATCGACTGGAAGACCGCCTTCGCGAGCAAGCCCGCTCCCACAGGGATTTGTGGTGTTTTCTAAATAACTTTCGCGCCCCGGACCTCCAGCAATTCCCGTAATACGGAACGGTGGCAGTGTGCTTCTTCCTCGCAATAACACCCCAGAGCCAGCGACGTTTGGTGGGAGAGGGCGGCTAGCAGGTCGAGCATCTGGCTGGGGGCGGGATGGTTCATCTCGGCCTTGAATTTGCGCTTGAAGGCTCCCCAGGCTTTGGCATCTTCCGCCGCTTTGGCTTCGGCCACCAATTCGGGGCTGGGGGACAGCAGCGGTTGCCACACATCGTAAAAATCCCGGCTGGCGAATTCAGCCTTCGGCACGCCTCGAGGCGGGCGGCGTACCGTGCCCAGGCGCAGTCCTTCATTCGCGGTGCGGGGTGAGCCGAGCTGGACGATGTGGATGGGCATGATCGCAGTGCCTATTTGAGCCGCGAGCTGTCGAACCATTCCAGCGCTGTGCGCCAGAAGCAGATCCCCAGGAAGTACGCCGACATCAGTAGCCACAAGCCCATCACCAGCGGATTGATGACTGGATGGTTGACCACCAGCGACAAGCTGCACAACAGCCAGATGGCCGTCACGGCAATGTTGATCGGCATGAACCGCCGCACGCGGAACGGGTGCAGGAATTTCATTCGGGTCACGGTCAACAGCGCCAGACCGATGACGGTGAGCAAGGTGATCCACGGCGACGGGTCGATGATGTACAGGCACAGCGCGACTACGTTCCACGCGGCAGGGAAGCCCTGAAAGTAGTTGTCTTTGCTCTTCATGTTGACGTTACAGAAGCAAAACAGCGACGACACCAGAATCAGCGACACGGTCAGCAGCAGGGTGTAGTCCGGCAACGGGATGTAGCGGTAGATGAACAGTGCCGGGATAAACACATACGTCAGGTAGTCGATCACCAGGTCGAGGATCGAACCGTCGAAACTCGGCAGCACCGACTGTACATTCACCTTGCGCGCCAGCGCGCCGTCCAGGCCGTCGACGATCAGCGCTACGCCCAGCCACAGTAGGCAATTGGTCGGCTGGTTCTCCAACAAGGCGAGGGTCGCGAGGAAGGCTGTGACCACGCCAGTGGCGGTAAAACCATGGGCGCCCCATGCTTTGAGCCTGGCAATGTATACAGTGGATATCACGGGGGCGTTCTCCAGAAAGTGAAGCAAGCCAGTTATCACCCTCTTGTTGAGGGCGTCGGCAAACCGGGTCGGGTTGCAGGTATCGACCGGATTTTCGGGAATAAGGTTCACCACCTATGAATCTTAGCCGCCGCGCAAAAAAATACCCCGGAAATATCCGGGGCAAGAATTAAAGCGCTGTACGCCTGTGCCCGACCGATGCCGGGACGGGTGTCAGCTCAGCGAGGGGTGGAACACGCGCAGCCGATGGTTATCCGGGTCGAGCGCGACGAAGGTGCGACCGAAGTCCAGCTCTGTCGGTGCTTGCGCCATGGTCAGCCCGAGCGCGCTCCAATTGGCAAACAGCGCATCGACCTGCTCGGCGGACTCCACCGGGAACGCCAGCTCGGTCCCGCCGCCCGTCGCTTGTGCTGCCGGTTCGGCGGTATGCCGTGACCAGAGCCCCAGTTTATAACCGCCCTCCAGGACAAACAGCGCGAAGGTCGACGACTCTTCCACGGGCGCGCGCTCCAGCAGAAACTCATAGAACCGCGCACTGACGGCGGGGTTTTCCACGAAAAGCAAAATATAACGGGGAGTGATCATAGGGGCTGCTCCATTCAAAGTGGGCGCAGCATAAAAGGAGGCGGTGTCAGTTTCTGTCAGGAGTGTGAAGGGCAAGGGCAGTACCCATGACGTCAGCCAGACGGAGTTGGCGGAATGTCGGGCGAGGACTATCGTTGCCTGACTGAGTTTCTGCCCATTAATGAGGACGACGTCATGAACACCAGCGATTTGCTTGAGCAATTACTGCGGGCCGGCCAGGGCTCACGGCCGCAACAAGGTGGTAGTGCGGCGTCAGCTCAAGGAGGCTTGGGCGATCTTGGCGGGTTGCTTGGTGGTCTGTTGGGGCGCGGCGCGGGTGGCGGTGCGGGCGGCGGAGGCCTGGGTGGCTTGCTCGGAGGTCTGCTGGGCGGCGGTTCACCCATGGGCGGTTCGACGCAAACGCGCTCGGGCGGCACCAATTACGCGGCGCTGGCTTCTTTGGGGATGATGGCGTTCCAGGCGTATCAGGCCTGGCAACGCAGCCAGGCCACGGCACCACAACAGGCGCCGCGCACCGTTGACTTGTTGTCTGGCCCGGAAATCGAGGACCACAGCCATGCCATCCTTCGCGCCTTGATCGCCGCCGCCAAGGCCGATGGCCGCATCGATGAGGCAGAGAAACACATGATCAGTACCGAAATCGGTCGCCATACTGACGATCCGCAACTGCAGCAATGGCTCGATGACGAAGTCGCCCGGCCACTGGATGCCGCCGATGTGGCGCAGTCCGCCCAGGACCCGGGCATGGCCGCCGAGATGTACCTGGCCAGCGTGATGTTGGTGGACGATCAGCAGGACGCCGAGCGCAATTATCTGGATGAATTGGCCGCTGCGTTGAAGATCGATCCAGAGTTGCAGGTGCAGCTGGAGCGGCGGGCCAAGGGCGGTGCGGCCTGAACATTTCCCTGCGGCAGCTGCTACGTGCGTTCTGTTGATTTCGGCAGCAGAAACGTAACGCCGAAGCCTTCAGATATCTCCAGTATCCGAGGCAGGTCTTCGGGCACTTTGAGCTGATCCAGCGCCGCAAAGAACTGACCGCCGCGTGGATCGGAAACCACGCCGATCATTTTCGCGGTAGGGCTGATGTTCTTGTAAGCATGGATCGACCCTGCGGGGATGTGTATGTAACCCCCGGTCGAGAGGGTGGTGGATTGCCCTTCGACAGTCACTTCAACCTGCCCATCGATGACATAGAACGCTTCGTCCCAAGGGTGAAAGTGCAGCGGTGGCCCGCCACCCTGCACACCTTCCTGGATGTGCATCTCAAAGGGTTTGGTCAGATCGCCGCCGGCAAGAATAGTGATGGTCTCTCCAACAACTTTGACCGGCGTGGGCGTTTTCCCGGCTTCGATGACGTGAACCGTTCGCATGATTGCTCTCCGAGGCATGAATCCCCTCCGCTGAGTATATGCACTGCGCCGCGAGCGAGTGCCGCAACACCGGTCCGTCTGTCCGGGCAATTTCAACGGCGATGGAATTTTCTTCCGGGCCTGTCGCTCTGCTGATGTAGAACCTGCCCACTCGGCAACGAGTATCAGCCATGAACAAGAACCTGGACGATTACAACCGCATGCGCGATTTCTCGGCGACCTCGGAACCGGTCGCCGCCAAACGCTCGGGCAAAAAAACGGCGAAGGATCATGCGTTGCAATTCTGCATTCAGAAACATGCCGCCTCGCACCTGCACTATGACTTTCGCCTGGAACTCGACGGCGCGCTGAAAAGTTGGGCCGTGCCCAAAGGGCCGTCGCTAGACCCCAAGGTCAAGCGCCTGGCCATCCACGTCGAAGACCATCCGCTGGATTACGCCACGTTCGAGGGCACCATTCCCGAAGGGCATTACGGCGCTGGCGATGTAATCGTCTGGGATCGTGGCGTGTGGATTCCCCAGGACGATCCGGCCAAGGCGTACACCAAGGGCCGGCTGAAATTCGAGCTGAAAGGAGAAAAGCTCGGCGGCCTGTGGAACCTCGTGCGCACGCACATGCCGGGCAAGCAGGAGCAGTGGTTTCTGATCAAGCATCAGGACAGCGCCGCCAGACCCGACAGCGAGTACGACGTGGTCGCCGCCGAGCCGGACAGCGTGCTCAGCGACCGCACCCTCGTGGAAAAAAAGCACGGTGCTGAACAACCAAAACCGATCAAAAAAGCCCCGGCCAAGGCGCGCAAGGAAAAGTCGACACAACTGACGGGCGCGCGCAAAGCCAAGCTGCCGGAGCTGCTCAAACCCGAACTGGCAACGCTGGTCGAATCCGCACCGAGCGGCGACTGGAGTTATGAGATCAAGTTCGACGGCTACCGGGTCATGGCGCGCATCGACCACGATGAGGTCAAACTTTTCACCCGCAACGGTCACGACTGGACCCACAAATTGCCCAGGCAAGCCGAGGCGCTGGCAGCGTTGGGCCTGGAATCGGCCTGGCTCGACGGCGAAATGGTGGTGGCCAACGAGCAAGGCGTTCCGGATTTTCAGGCGCTGCAAAACGCGTTCGATTCCGGCAGTAGCGCCAGCATCGTTTACTACTTGTTTGACTTGCCCTACCTCAACGGCGTGGACTTGCGCGAAGTGCCCGTCGAGGAGCGCAGGGCCGCGCTGGCGACCGTGCTCAAGCCCAATGAAAGCTCGCTGTTGCGATTCTCCGACGCCTTCGACGAAGCCCCGGAGGCCTTGCTCAACAGTGCCTGCGAAATGCAGATGGAAGGACTGATCGGCAAACGCCTGGGGTCGCCTTACGTGTCCCGACGAACCAGTGACTGGATCAAACTCAAGTGCAAGCATCGGCAGGAATTCGTTGTGGTCGGCTTCACCGACCCCAAAGGCGCACGCAGTGCCTTTGGCGCGTTGTTGCTGGGGTTGCACGACCGCGACAGCGGTGAATTGCGTTATGCCGGCAAGGTTGGCACCGGGTTCAATGAGGCGACTCTCAAGCGCATTTACGAACAGTTGAAACCGTTGCAGACGAAAAAACCGTCAGTGGTCAATCCGCCCAGCGGTTTTGAAGCCAAGGGGGTGCATTGGCTCAAACCCACACTGCTGGCGGAAGTGGCCTTCGCCGAAATGACCAAGGACGGCCCGGTGCGCCACGCCGTGTTCCATGGTTTGCGTGACGACAAGCCTGCCAAAGAAATCACCGAAGATCTGCCCAAAACCGTGAAAACCTCAGCCTCGAAAACTGCCGCGCCAACATCAGCGGCGAAGAAGACATCCACCGCCGAAAAACCTGACGCCGCCGACCCAAAAACCGCCCGGTCGACTGTCGCGCCGTCGCAAATCGGCCTGGCCAGCGGCAAGGTGCGAATCACGCACCCGGACCGGGTGATCGACGCCAGCAGCGGCACCACCAAGATGCAACTGGCGCAGTACTACGCCAGCGTCGCCGAGTGGATTTTGCCGCAACTCAAGGACCGGCCGGTGGCGCTGGTGCGCGCGCCGGACGGCATCGCCGGCGAACTGTTCTTTCAGAAGAACGCCGAACGCCTGGCCATTCCGGGGATCGTTACCCTGGACAAAGAACTGACAGGCCAACCGGTGATGATCATCAACAACGCCAAAGCGCTGATCGGCGCGGTGCAGATGAGCACGGTGGAGCTGCACACCTGGAACGCCACGTCAGTCGATCTGGATAAACCCGATCGCTTCGTCCTCGATCTCGACCCGGATCCGGCGCTGCCGTGGAAAAGCATGATCGAAGCGACCCAGTTAACCCTCACGGTGCTGGATGAACTGGGTCTCCAGGCGTTTCTCAAAACCAGCGGCGGCAAGGGGATTCACCTGGTGGTACCGCTGACCCGCAAACACGGCTGGGACGAGGTCAAGGACTTCAGCCACGCGATTGTCAGCCACATGGCCAAATTACTGCCGGATCGTTTTTCTGCGATGTCCGGGCCGAAAAACCGCGTCGGGCGTATCTTCATCGACTACCTGCGCAACGGTCTGGGCGCCACCACTATTTGCGCCTACGCCGTGCGCACTCGCGAAGGACTGCCGGTGTCGGTGCCAATCTTTCGGGAGGAGGTGGCGCAGCTCAAGGGCGGCAATCAATGGAACGTGCACAACGTGCACGAACGCCTGGCCGAGATCGGTGACGAACCCTGGGCCGACCTGAAGAAAACCCGACAGACGATTACTGCCGAAATGCGGCGGCGGGTCGGGATGAGAAAATAGTGAATCGGAAGGAAGGCGGCGAGGGCACTCGCCGCCTCGTCGACTATTGCTTGCCGAGCGCGGCAGCCAGCAGCGGCGCCGCCTGTTCATCGGTCAATGCGGCGTGGACTTCCATGCTCATGAGGTCGCTCCATTCCAGCACCCACTTTTGTATCGACACCGGATCACTGGCCTCTGCAATGCCAAAACCACTCGAGCCACCGACGGCATGCCAGCGCCCCAGCATGTTGACGCCTGCGGGTGGCGCGCCACCGGTCTTGAGAAAACGTTCGATCGCGCTATTACGCTGTTGCGGACTGATGGACCAACGGACGATGAATAACATCGGCCACCTCCTGCTACGGATTGGCACCATTATCTTCGCGCACCTGGCTGGCGCCGGGGCCACGGTCACGCTTGTATTTCCAGCTCCATCCTGGCTGGCCTGAAACCCTTTCTCCCATGAGAAGGCATAGCAGCGCCCCGCGTTTCGCGTACGACCGCTGATCCTCTTTCAGGCATTTGAAACGAACATATCGGGATAACAGTGCAAACCATCAGGCATCACGCAACAAGTCGTTGGCATTGAGCAGCTCGTAGGCAATCTCCGGGCGCTTCTCCAGCCCTCGACGAATCGCCGCCGGAATCGACTGACGGGTTTTGCGGCACAGGCCCGGCAGTTCGCCGAGGGTGATGTTGATGCCGCGCATGGTGCGCACTTCATTGAAGCCTGGGACGATCTCCACGCGCAGACCCAACTGCTCATACATCCGGCGTTGCAGACGCTCCAGGTCGCTCAGGCTCTGGAGATTTTCCAGGCGTTCGACCAGGCGCTTTTCCTCCAACCGGGTCAGGCTCAGGATGCGCAAATCCGCGCCGGGGGTTTCCAGCAACGGCTCACGCTCGCAGATGCAGGCTCCGGGCGGGCAGGGTTGGCGGATTGGAAGAGAGGTCGTCATGGGGTTCAATCATAGAGCGCTATGATCGGGTTTGCCCATGGGGGTGTTGTGCCGTTGAGCGCGATGTCTACATCCCGGGCTTGCTGGCCTCGGCTATGTGTTATCGCGGCTCTTGTATTTCGTACGTGGATTCAACCGGTTTCTAGAGCCATCCAGATCAAAAAATTACGCAGCTGAGCCGTAAACTCTTTTGGCTTGACGTACGGGTTCCTTGCCTGGGACAAGAAAAAAGAGATCGGCCTCACCTACCATGCTGGCGACGTACTGGTTGAAAACGACCCATGGCTACCGTAGATGGCCGGATGCGTACCTCGACGTCCCTAACGGCCGCGGTTTTAACAGTAGGCCACCTTGCTAATGGCCCCAGGGTAGCTTTAATAAATGGTGATAGCCGTGGGCAACATTTGTTCCGCTCGAAAGGAGCAGAAAATGTACAGATCAAGAGTCTTTGTGGTGTGCGCGTTTACACTCGCTGCATTCATGACGTTACCCGTGTCGAGCGCTGAGCAACCGATGGCGGGCCACATATCAGTTCTACCCTCCGAGCTCAAATGGTCTGATGCGCCATCGGTCGCACCCGGCGCCCAAATCGTAGTCATTGAAGGCGACCTGAAAACTGCAGATCCGTTAACCTTTCGGCTCAAGCTACCTGCCAACTCTAAAATTGGTGTTCATACTCACCCGGTAGTGGAGCGTGTCACCGTAATTTCCGGCACTTTTCACCTAGGAGTCGGCGACAAATTTGACCCCGCCAAAGCCAGGGCCTACACGCCGGGCGGTATCACGATCATGCCTGTTGGTATGCCGATGTATGTGTTTACCGAAGAAGAAACGGTCGTGCAGATCCATGGGACCGGCCCATGGGGTATCAATTTTCTCAATCCCGTGGATGACCCCAGGAAGAAGTGACCTTATCTACGTGGTATTCCGATCATCACGCAGGCGCATGGGCGAGCACGCGCCTGCCCCTGCGACCAGTCCCTGACTGTGTTCATTGAATGAAATCAATGCGGCTTCTCTTGAGTTCGGTTGCAACGCGAAACGATCGGAGCTCTTCGACCCAATCGCTTCTTCAACGAGCATTGGCGAGTCGACTGTAAACGCTGCTCAGCACTAAAGTGACTTGTGATGGTCAATAAATCCCGCAACGACCATCAGTAGTCGTACTGCTCGGAACCGACCGAATCCGCATCGGTATTTTGATCAAGGACTGTGAAAGCATGCTTGCCGCAATTTAATCAGCAACCGCCTCCACCTGGTTCCGTGAATCGGGACTCGTCGTACGTTTTACCCCTCAATCCAATTCGAAGATTTAAAGCATGCACCTACGCAAAATTGCAGTTGGGCTGTCGGCCCTTGTTTTGCTCTCGACCGGGGCAGAAGCCCGCAGTCTGCTGGATCTCATCAAGCCGCCCACCCAACATCAGGAACACGTGTCCCGCTCGGGCTCGGTCAGCCAGAGCGCGGCCCTGGGCCTCTATTCGAACAAACAGAAACAGGCATCGTTCGACGGCTGCGCAGATCTGTTCCCGGCTGCGAAACCGATCAACATGGCCACTGTGCCTGCAACAATGAAACCCCTGGCCCTGTGTTCCGACAACTTTGCGGTGCTGTACTCGCAAACCAGCAAGACGCCATTGGTAGTGGTCGAACGCCTTAATGCCGCCCAACTGCAGGATGCCAAAGGCGAGGAGCGCACCAACCAGTTCTACCCGGACCCACGCATCCCCAAGAGTGGGCGGGCAGAGTTGAGCGACTACCGTAGTCAACATCCGGCCGTGGACCGCGGCCATCAATCCCCGGCAGCCGATGCACCGAACCCCAATGCAATGGCCCAATCCTTTGCACTGTCGAACATGGTGCCGCAGGACCCAACCAACAACCGGAAGATCTGGAGCAAGGTCGAGTCCGATGTCAGAAAGTTTGCCAAGCGAGCCGATGGCAATGTTTTTGTCTTTACCGGCCCGCTCTTTGACTCGGGCCACACCACCATCGGCGACAACAAGGTCTGGGTGCCGACCCGCCTGTTCAAATTGGTTTATGACGCATCGTCCAAGCGTGCCTGGGCCTATGTACTACCCAACGCTGAAACCCGTATGGAGAGACCGATGGACTATGACGCTTTCGTGAAGAGTACCGGGCTCAAATTGCTGGGGAATCTACCGGTCACAGGGTCCGTAGGGCGCTCTTGATGGCTTGATGAATTGCACCCCCGAAGGCTGGATGTAACGGGGGTGTTTAAGATGGATCAGCTTTCAGGGGGCTTGATTGACTCTAGAGTGGGTTCAGCAGCGAGTTTCAATCGGTCAGCTTTACTAATGTATTTAGACTTACTTGGCGGTGCCAGTTTGGCACTGGCCTTTTTGGCGTGAGCCTTTAATAACTGCTGTATTTTTTTGCGACGATTCATATTTTTTACTCGGTTTGTAAGTTCTTGAATGGTGAGAGGTTTGCGCGCGAAGCCTAGGTAGCGAGATAGGGCTTCACTGCGTCTTCGAGCATGTCCACCAGCTCAGCATCCATGTAGCGAAAGTCGTCGGGAATATCCAGAGAGTGAATCCGCTTGTGTTCAAGCAGACGGGCGTATTCGGCCTGCAGGCGATTCAGGTGTTTGCGTTCCATGACAAAGATGACATCGGCCCAGCGAATATCCGCTGGGCCGATGGGTTTGCGTGCGTTCGGGCTTGTGCCCGCCGAGCGGGCATTGAAGCCGGGGCGGCGGTGCCAGATCGCTTCCGCGGTGGGACTACGCCATTGGTTGCGACTGCAGACGAACAGGAGGTTTGTCACTCTTGATCCAACAATTGGCGGGTGGTGCGGATGGGATAGCTCATGCCGAGTTGGCGTGCCCTGACAAGCTTGTCGGCACGGGTGTACATCAGCTTCCAGTTCTTTTCCGGCTTGAATTCCAGCGGACGAACCGCTTTGTCATTGCCGCGTTTACGGGCCTGTGTGCGTCTCCAGGCGCGGGTTCTTTCCATGATCATTTCCTCGTGAGTACCGGGTTCAGCAGCCGCGGTAATACGAGTTGGGAGTATGGTAAGCGTGAATCGGGGGTAGTGGCCAGGTTGTTGAGTTCCCGATACCAGCAGCGCTCGCTTTTGGCCGATTGCTGCCTGTCGCGAAGGACAGCTATTGACCCCTTGGCCAGCCATCCATATCGACTGAATCCAAGGTGTATTCTTGCTCAAGCTTGAGCACGAAAGCCACCCTAGGCTTCAGCAGTGTTCAGAAGATCTCCAGCTCGTGCTGTTACATCACGATGGGCATCGGTCAGAACGCTTGAGCACCGCACTGAGGACGCGCTGTCCGTATAAGCCGACGCCAAGACCCGACACGATGAGAACGACTGCAACGATTTTGTTGGCCGACAGGCTCTCATTGAAAATCATGACTGAACCGAGCAGTCCGAATACCGGTACCAATAACGACAATGGCGCGACTGTAGACACTGGATATCGTTTCAGAAGTGAGTTCCACACCCAGTAGCCGAACAGTGTATTGGGGTATACTTGGAACAGGATCGACAGGACGGCGCGGTAGTCGAGTTGATTCACCAATGCGCTGTACCCCGTCGAGCCGTTAACAGCGTAATCAAGCGCGAAAAGAGGGATGGGCGAAAACGCGCTCGACCACACCAGGAAAGCGAAGACCTGCGTGGTCTTGGCTTTTTTGTTGATCACATTGGCCGCACTCCAGGCGACCGCTCCCAGCAGCACCAGGATCAGCCCGGCCGTCGTTACTGTCCCATCAACGATGGAGACGATGCTCAACAAACCACACAGAGCGAGACCTATGCCCGCGTACTGAAAGCGGGAAATGGTTTCCTTGAATATCCATGAGCCGAGCAGGATGGTGAAAAACGCGCTGAACTGAAGCACCAGTGAAGCGATGCCTGCGGAAAGACCAGACTTGATGCCAAGGTTAACGACGCCCCAAAGGCCGATACCGAAGACCAGGCCGTAACCAATGATGTAGCGCCACTGCACATCAGGTTTCGGAATGAAAAAGATCGCCGGGAGCGCGCATAGCGTGAAGCGAATGCCGGCAAGAATGAATGGGTCAACGGTGGTGAGTCCCAGTTTGATAACCGAGAAATTCACGCCCCATATGGCAGTAATCGAGATTGCGAGTAGTAAGTGCCTGGCTTTCATGCTGATCTTCCTTGATGGGTCGTTGAAAAATGAAACGTGAGAAACCACAGAACCAAGGCAGTAGCGCTGATCAAGGCGCCCAGCAGGCTTACTGCAATCCAGCCCCATAGCGCATAAACCTGGGTCGCGGCTGTGGCTCCCAGTGCGCTACCGACCGAGTAGAAGCACATGTATGCGCCGACCATGCGACTTTGGGCGTCGGGTCGTGCAGCAAAAATGAGGCTCTGGTTGGTGACGTGTACTGCCTGCACCGCGAAGTCGAGCAGGACTACGCCGCAGACCAGCGCGATCAGGGACGTCTCGGCAAACGTGATGGGCAACCAGGACAGCGTCAGGAGCCCCAGCGAAATGCCGGTAACTCGTTGCCCCAGGCCTTGATCGGCCCAGCGACCGGCTCTACTGGCAGCCAGGGCACCGGCGACGCCGGCCAATCCAAACATGCCGATGGCAGTGTGTGAAAGCGACAGCGGCGGGGCGCTCAACGGCAGCACCATGGATGTCCACAACACGGAAAAAGCGGCAAAGATCAGTAAGCCCAGAAGGCCCCTGGCGCGTAAAGTGCGTTCGGTGATGAACAGTTTGAAGAGTGAACTTATGAGCGCCAGGTAGGAGTCTTGGTGCCTAGGCGGCGCCGTGACAGGAACCACTTTCCACAGCACCGCCGCGATGGTCAGCATCAATCCTGAGGATACGAAGTAAACGGCTCGCCAGCCCGCGATGTCCGCAATCAGGCCAGAGGTAAACCGCGCCAGAAGAATGCCCAGGACAATTCCACTTGTTACCGTCCCCACTGCATGCCCGCGTTGTGATGGCGTTGCCAACACGGCGGCGTATGCCACAAGTACCTGAACAACCACTGCCAGTAGGCCCATCACGATCATGGCGCCCAACAGGGTCAGCCATTGCTGTGCTGCGCCGACCGCCGCGAGTGCAACCGCAGACAGCAGTACCTGAGTCAGAATCAGCCGCTTACGATTTACCAAATCGCCCAGTGGGACGATGAACAGCAACCCCAACGCGTAGCCAACCTGAGTAGCAGTCACGACAACTCCGATCATTGATGAGGCCACACCCAGGCTCTGAGCCATTGAATCGAGTAACGGTTGTGCGAAGTAAACGTTGGCTACTGCCAGCGCGCAGGTGACAGAAAACAATAACGTGAGCGACGGGGAAAGCCCTGGAGACCGGTCGGTCCTGCTGCTTTCTCCGGTGTCCGAATGCAGCAATCCCGAAGGCTGTCTGGAGAACCGTTTGGCGGCTGAGTCGGCATCTGCTGTCATGTACACCTCCATGGCGTTAAACTGGTTTCAATTAAAAACCGGATTCCATTGTTGTCGTAACAGGTTTTAAATTGCAACCACATTGCGCCAGGTTGATGGACAGACTTGGCAACTCCACATTGCGCAAGGTCAAGAAAATGGTCGAAGACGCCTCTCCGCACAGCAGTGAATGCCCGGTAGCAAGAACACTGGAGGCCATCGGGGATCGTTGGTCGCTCATGATCATCCGCGACGCTTTTGACGACATTCGCCGATTCAGCGAATTTCAAAAGAGCTTGGGCGTGGCCAAAAATATTCTGGCATCGCGACTGAAGACGCTGGTTGAGGTCGGGGTTTTCGACGTTCGACCGGCGTCAGATGGCAGCGCCTACAAGGAGTACGTCCTTACGGAAAAAGGACGGGAGATCTTTCCGGTTGTGGTCAGTATCAGGCAGTGGGGCGAACGTTTCCTGTTCACGCCGCAGGAGACGCGTTCTGTGCTGATGGACAACGAGTCCGGCCAGCCTCTGATGCCGATTGATGTTCGCTCATCAAACGGTCAAAAACTTGGACCGTCTGACTGTCACAGAGTGAGACTTGTCGGCGGCGAGTCGTGAATCGACAGCTGACTTGCCTCACACCAGAATGGCGCTGGGGGAGTTAGAGCCAGTGTGCTGGGCGTAGTTGACAAGAGCATGTCCTAAAACCGCGAGGGAGCGAAAGAAAGTAACGTTCGCAGGACCTCGCGGCTGACCTCGATTGTTTTCAGAAACGGCGCTGAGCAAGTCTTCTGATAGCGGTGAGATCGGGAGCACGGTGTCACGGCACGCCTCACTCAGAAGCGAGTGCGGCGTCCCTCATCACTTGTTGGCTGTCGGCGGCCGTCTGGCGACCCACTTTGAACCATGCGGCATACAACGCCGGGACGAAGAAGATCGTCAGTAGCGTCGCCACGGTAAGGGCGCCCATGATCGCAATCGCCATCGGCCCCCAGAACACACTGCGCGTTAGCGGGATCATTGCGAGCACGGTGGCCAGGCGAAATCGGAAAACTGATTACCTCCAGGCTGGATGCGTTTTCCAGCGACCTGACCACTGACACCGTTCAAGGATGACCCATGGCAGTCGTACACTTTCCCCGGCAGTTCATGTCGTACACCGAGCAGCATAAAACACACGCCACCGAGGGCCTGTGTGTCAGCGATGTACTCAACAACCTGACCGCACGGTTTCCCGACCTGATTGGCCCGGTCTTCTCTGAGGACCTGTACCCGCTGCCGTTCGTGGGGTTGTTCGTCGACGGCATGCCCGTGACCAGTGAGCATGACCGCCGTAGTCCTCTGGACAGTAACGCGCAATTGATTCTGATCAACGCCGTGGCAGGTGGCTGACATGCAATGCAACCTGAAGACGGACACCTCCCGTTACGCCCGCCAGATAATCCTCAGCGAGGTCGGCGCTGAGGGGCAGCAGCGCCTCAAAGACAGCAAGGTGCTGGTGGTCGGTGCCGGGGGGCTGGGTTGCCCGGTACTCCTGTACCTGGCAGGTGCTGGCGTCGGGACGATCGGCATCATTGATAACGACATCGTCGACGTGAGCAATCTGCACCGACAAATACTCTATTCGATTGCCGATGTAGGCGACCTGAAAGTGTCGGCAGCCTTGCGCCGCATCAACCAGTTGAACCCCGACATCGTCGTCCACACCGTTGCCACGACGCTGAACCCGGACAATGTCCTGTCGCTGCTGGCGGAATACGACATCATCGTCGACGCCACGGATAACTTCGACGCCAAATACCTCATCAGTGACGCCTGTATCGAGTGCGAAAAACCGATGGTCTATGCTTCGATCAGTCAGTTCGAGGGGCAGGTGTCGGTATTTAATTATTACAACCCACACACCCAACAACGGGGGCCGTGCTTCCGGGATCTGTTCGAAACACCGCCGCCACCGCACTTGACACAAAACTGCTCGGAAGCGGGAGTTCTTGGCGTCATACCTGGCTTGCTCGGTTGCTTTCAGGCCAATGAAGTACTCAAGCTCATCCTCCGTGCCGGGGAGCCATTGAGCGGGCAATTGTTGTCTATCGACGGCCTGGACAACACTTTCCACCTGTTGAGCATCAACAAGAAAACACGGAGCCGGCCCCCTGCTGGAACGCTTGGCGCCGCGACCACACCTCAGTGGCGCGACAGCGACTGGCTGTCACCCCATACACTGCATGACTGGATAGCGACACAAGCACCATTTCAATTGGTCGATGTGCGTGATGTCCACGAGCATCAGCAAGGTTCGCTGGGCGGTGGACTGATTCCGCTCAAAGACATCATCAAGCGCCAGGAAGAGCTCGATACCACCCGCCGTATCGTTTTCTATTGCAAATCCGGCATCAGAAGCAAGGCAGCCCTACTGGCCGTTCGCAGCGTCAACCAGGATGCGGAACTCTATAGCCTTGAGGGTGGGGTCGAGCAGTATCTGGCGATCTACCCTGATGACCGTCACCCCGTCGTTTCTTGAACACCCCCGGCTTGAGCAGTAGCCCTATCTGAATCAAAGGTACGTTAATGAGTGCAAATTTTTCAGGCATTACGTGGGGCTTTCCCGGCATCGACCGGCGTCTGCTGAAAGTGCAATTCAGCTTTTTGCTTATGGTTCTGGGTGGACGGTGCAATCAACTGGCGGTGGCCTGGTGGGCCTTGCAGGAAACAGGCTCTGCCCTGTACTTCGCCAACATGATTGCCTGTTCCATTGCGGCGGAGGTGTTAGCCAAACCCTTGTTGGGATGGCTGGGGGACAAGTACAACAAAATCCTGATCATCAAGCTGGCCTCATGGATCAGCCTGCTGACAGCGCTGTTGATGGTGGTGCTGTCCGCCACGGGGTCGTTCAATCCCTGGACGGTGGGCGCGCTGATGATGATCAGCAGTGCGATTGTCGGTGTGCGCGACCCTCTCCAGGCGTCGATCATTCCTTTGTTCGCAGACGACGATAAAGTCTCCCTGGCCTTTCGGACCAAAAGCGTAATGTCGTCCTTTTCTATTCTGCTGGGGCCGGTACTGGCCAGCGGGTTGATTTACGGGTTCGGTATCACGTTCGCCTTTGCTGCCGATTTTTTTGCGATTCTCATCGCCGGAGCGTTGATCGCGACCATCCCGAGCCACATCGGTGCCACCGGTCAAGGCGAAAAAGCCCCGGGTGCCAGCGGCTTCAGCATGATTTATTCCGGTTTCAAAGTGGTTTACGGAGTGAAAGTCGAGTTTTACCTGGCCATCATTGCAATGCTGATCAACTTTGCCCTGTTTCCGTTCTTCACCATTTTGATTCCACTGTACGTAAAGGACATCATCCAGTACCCGGTCACATACATCGGTCTGCTGGATTCATGCTTCGGGCTGGGCATTCTGGCGGGCAGTTACAAGATCATCGGCTGGTTATCCGACCGGGTCCCCCGTGACATGTGTGTGTCCGCAGGTTTTGCATTACTGGGGTGCAATCTGGTGGTGGTCGGCACCGTTTCATCGTCGTTCATCGTACCCGCGGCCTTTTTCTGCGGCGGCGTAGGCCTGATGTTGATCAACATCCCCACCTCCGCAGTGAGGCTGCTGGCGACGCCCAAGCTCCATCGCAACCGGATTTTTGCCACGGTTTCATTTCTGTCTGCGGCGGCCAGCCCCTTGGGCAGTTTTGCGATGAACACCCTGATCGCCGATCTGGGGGTTGCACTGACAATCACGCTGCTGGGTGTCATGGTGCTGCTGTTGTCTCTGCTGGTCTTTCTGGTACCCGATTTCAAAACTTTCATGCGTTCCCCGGATACGCAGCTCAATGATGCCTACCAGGAAAAATACCCTGAAGCGTTTGCGCACTGACGTGCCTCGCCGCCCCCCGCCTCTTACAAATGGAGTTGCCTTTCACCATGCCGGACTTCAAGGATCGACCAGAATCTGCTCAACATGAACAGATCTTCTGCGGCCAATATTATGATGATATGGGCTGTACCGGTTTCCTGGGGGACCCGTCCAAGGATCGAATCTCGGTTCTGATGCTGGGGCTTTCGGACGGTGTGGCGCTGGCGCCGATCGCAGCCAGCACCAGAGTGGCCCGTCTGTTGGCCGTTGATCTGGACGAGACCGCACTCGTGCGCAGCCTCGATAACCGGAACCGACTTGCAGCGCATATCGACTTTGACAGCGTGGTCGCTGATGCCGCGCACTTCCTGGACGTCACCCCCGACCGGTACGACGTCATTATTGTCGACCTCTACACCCAGAACGGTTATGCCCCGATAGTGTTTGATCACGCGTTCCACCAACTATTGAAGAGCCGCCTCAACCCCCTCGGTCATGTGGTGTTCAACGGTTTTGGCGTCCCCATGAATCTGGACCCGTTCAACGGCCCTACACCCCAGGCTTGGCTTGCACACTGCCTGAACGACAGCTGGGGCGACATTCATTACCTGCCTCACCGGCGCAATGCGACGTTCATTATCGGCCCACCTCCATCAACCACACCACGCACCGCAGCTGCCCTAGAGTCTTTATGTGCCAGTGACCGGCTCTTCATGGACATCATGAGCCTTCGCCTGCGCTATCTGACACCCACGGTTATCCGTGACGCGCCGCTTGAGCCTCCGCTGCTGGACTTCGTCGGAATTGATCTCGAGGTGCACAAACGCTGGAAGGAGTCGTTACCGGCCTTATCGGCACTGCTTCCAGCCTCACTGAAGCTGAACAAACCCAACGATCTTCGCGTGTTACTGGATGACCCGGACGCTTGCCAAGCGCTGCAAGAACGATTGTTGAAAGACAAGTCTTCGCTGCGTACCACGCTGGCGTTGCTGATCGCAGGCGAAGTCAACTTCTCGGACCGCGATATGTCATGGCTTCCCGACTGGGTCCTCGCGACACTGGAGAAAAGCGTCGAGATCCACCCACGAGACTGGCTGGAGGGTTTACTTCCTTATGCCTATGGCGTCGTTACGCACAGAACCCGGGGGGATGTGACCAAAGTGGAAGGCTTTCGACGGGCGCTAGCCCGATTGTCACCGAGCACATGGCGGTCCGACGTTTCACCGAGCCGAGCGCCAAGAGCGTAGCCACCTGCGCCGCCGATCAGCCCGCTGCGTCTTCAAGCATGTCCACCCGTTCAGGATCCATGTAACCCCCAGCGTCAAACCAAGGTTTCGGCGAGATCGGAGCCTATGCGTGCTCCGAATGGAATTGCGCGCAAAGGTGCAGTACCTTGTATTTGTAGCACTCTCGTGTCGCAGTCCCTGTCCAGATTGAGAGGTGGCCTTCATGAACAACATCATCTACATCGTTGGGGTCGTTGTGATCGTCGTGGTTATCCTGTCGTTCCTCGGGTTTGCATAACTTCGAAGACCCACTGAACGATTGCCGGGCACCTTGCAGATGCATCTGTGCTGCGAAAGCAATCAGGCCTTGACCCAGCGCTGACGGCTCCAGCTGCTCAATGTATCGACGGCGAGTACCAGTAACAGCATGGCCAGAATAACCGTGCTGGCTTGCGCTTCCTGGAACAGGCTGAGGCTGACATAGAGCATTTGCCCCAAACCACCTGCACCGACGAAGCCAAGCACACTGGCCATGCGGATATTGTTTTCCCAGCGGTACAGGATGTAGGCCAGTAGCTGTGGCAACAGGTTGGGCAGGGTGCCGTAACAGAACGCCCATACGGCGTTGCCGCCCTGCAGGCGGATGGCTTCGGCGGGTTCTGGTGGGGTGTTTTCCAGCGCTTCGGCGAACAGCCGACCGAGCACGCCGGTGGTGTGCAGGGCTAATGCCAGGGTGCCGGCATTGGGGCCGAGCCCAGCGGCAAGGACCATCAGCGCGGCCCACACCAGTTCCGGAACCGCGCGCAAGGCGTTGAGCACCAGACGCGACGCGCTCTGCAATGGCCAGCCGAAGCGCCCGGCCGCGGGCAATGCCAACAGCAGGCCGAATACCGCCGCGAGCAGGGTGCCAAGGGCAGACATGGCAATGGTTTCCAGGGCGCCGTGGCCGATGGCTTGCAGATGGCCGGAGCTCAAGTCCGGGCTGAGAAAGCGCTGCGCATAAGCACCCATCTGCTTCAGGTTGCCGGCACCCCCGAGCTCACCGAGGTCAATGCCCAGGTAGATGAACGAGGCGACCACCGCTGCGCCGATGCAGAGCAGCAGTGCCAGATTGATCAGGCGATTCATGCCAGCCTCCAGCGCAGCAGGCGGCTGAGTTGATCGGCGAGCAGCACCAGCACAAGGAACGTCAGCAACAAACTGGCCACTTCACCGCCGGCGAACATGCGCAACGACAGATCCATTTGCTGGCCCAGACCGCCGGCACCGACAAAGCCCATCACCACCGAGGCGCGGATTGCGCATTCCCAGCGGTACACCGTGTACGAGAGCAACTCCGCAGCGACATTGGGCAGGATCCCGTAGCAAAAGGCTGCGAGCCGACCGCTGCCCGATTGCAGTAGCGCGTGGGCCGGACGCTGGTCGACCGATTCGAAAATTTCCGCGTAAACCTTACCCAACATGCCGCTGTAGGTAATGGCAATGGCCAGCACCCCGGCCGTCGGGCCGAGGCCGACGGCGCGCACGAACAGCAGGGCCCAGACGATTTCCGGCACGCTGCGCAGAAAGATCAGTAAACCGCGTATGGGCCAGCGCAGCAGTTGGCCCCAATAACTCGGGTGACCGGCCCGGGAGGCAGCAGACAGCGACAGAGCACGGCTGGCCAACAGGCTGGCGGGGACTGCCAACAGCAACGCCAGGGCCATGCCCGCCGTGGCGATGGCCAGGGTCTGCAGGGTGGCTTGCAACAGCAGCTCAATGAACTCTTCGCCATGGGCCGGTGGCCAGAAGGCGGATACAAACCGGCCCATCTCGCTCTGACTGTCACTCGCCACCAGCACGCTGAGGTCCAACTCGCTGAAATGGATGCCCGGCCACAGCAGGGCAAGGGCCAGCAAGGTGAGCAGCAGGCGGGGCAGGGCGGCGGGATCTCGGGTATCACGGGTCAGCATCGGGGAATTTGCACACTCAAGGGCGCCGGAGCAATCGGTGGGGACAGCAATTGTTCGTTGGCGTAGAGCTTGTCGAGCAACTCACGGTCGACTTCGCTGGCCTGAAGGTCGAACAGGATCTGTCCATCACGCAAGCCGATGATGCGCGAAAAATGCGCCAGGGCCAGCTCCACCGCGTGCAGGCTGGCGACCAGGGTGACGTTGTGCTGCCGGGCATGGCGACAGAGCACCGAAAGCGTGTGTTGGGCCAACACAGGGTCCATGGCCGATACCGGCTCATCGGCCAGCAACACCTCGGGCGCTTGGTACAACACGCGGGCAATGCCCACGCGCTGCAGCTGTCCGCCGGACAGTTGCTGGCATTGCGCGAACAACTTGTCACTCAGGTCCAGCCTGGCCAATGCCGCGCGTGCGCCCGGAATATCCAGTGGATGCAGCAGGTTCAACAGGCTCTTGCCCAAACCCCACTGACCCAGCTTTCCGGCCAGAACCGCGGTGATCACGCGTTGGCGCGGTGGCAGGGGAGGCGATTGATGGATCAGGCCGATGCGAGCGCGCAGACGCTGACGCTGACGGGCAGATAGCCGCCAGGCGTGCTCGCCGAGCACCTGCAACTCGCCGTTGCCCGGTCTCAGGGCGGTGGCCAGCAGGTTGAGCAGGCTCGACTTGCCTGCGCCAGACGGGCCGATGATGGCGACCTGTTCGCTTGCACCGATATGCAGGTCCACGCCACGCAGCGCCCGGACGCCGTTGGCGTGGGTAAGGCTGACCTGGGTCAGACGCAATGTCATTTGAGCAGTTCGGCGGCGAGTGCGGCTTCCTCGATGCCTTTGTAGTTTTCAGGCTTGGTTTCGATGAATCGGCTGGCGGCCTGCAGATCCAGAATTTCCTTGTCCTTGGGGTTCGCCGGATCGAGAGCCAGGAAGGCAGCCTTGATCTTGGCCGCCAACGCTGGGTCGAGGGTCCCGCGCACTGTCCAGTTGTAGTCGAAGTAGGCCGGGGTGGTCGCAAACACCTTGACCTTGGTGGTGTCGACCTTGCCGGCGGCGACCAGTTTTTCCCACACGCTGGCGTTCAGTACCCCGGCGTCCACCTTGCCGGCCTGGACCCAGGCGACAGTGGCGTCATGGGCGCCGGAGTAGCCCACGCGACTGAAGTAGGTTTCTGGCTTGATGCCGTCCTTCAACATGAAATAACGCGGCATGAGACTGCCTGAAGTGGAGGACACCGAGCCAAATGCAAAGGTCTTGCCCTTGAGATCGGCGAGGGACCTGACGGCAGGGTCGGCGGTGATGAATTTGCTGGTGAATTGGGCGTCCTGTTCGCGCTGTACCAGTGGAATGGCATTGCCGGTTTTCAGGCGTGCCTGCACGAACGTGAAGCCGCCCAGCCAGGCCAGGTCGATGCGGTCGGTGGCCAGCGCCTCGACCACGGCCGGATAGTCGCTCACGGGCACGAACTCGACCTTCATGCCCAATTGTTGTTCCAGATAGGCGCCAAGCGGCTTGAACTTGCGGAGCAGTTCGGTAGGGGCTTCATCGGGAATCGCGCTGACTTTCAGCGTATCGGCAGCCTGCGCCAACAGGGTGCAAAATGACAGGGTCAAGCCGATGGCCAATGCCAGGGTGCGCTTGAGCATGGAAGATCTCCGGTGTATTAACGAAAGAGTGTCAAGGCGCCTGACATAAGCTAATGCTGCGTGGCGCTGTGTGAGGGTAGACGAAAGGAGCGATATTGACCGGTTTTGGCCCAATTGCAATCTGTTGTATCGACCGGTTGAATCCACAACCCAAAACGGTCAATTATCGGAGCGCATAACCCCGTTTGTGAGATCACCCTCGGCCAGCATTTGCATCATGATGTTTCTCGCCCCTCCGGCATTTTGCTAATTACCGTCCGCCACCTTGCGTTCTATCTCCGCTACTTTTCGCCTGAGCTCTTCAGCCTCCCGCTCCTGGTTTCGCGCTTCATCTAAACTTTCGGCGTCACTGTCGCTGTCCTCAAGCTCTCTTTCGACCACATCGACGGGTTTGCCAGACGTATCGGCAGGCGGGACGTTCGAGGTCGTTTCTGATTCGTCGTCATTAACATCGTCATTGTTCATTTCGCTCACCTCCATTGACCTACACATTAGATACAGCGGTATGAAGGGAGTTCGGGTTTTCAAGTATTTGTGGCTAGGCCCGGATCACCGGCCACAACATCATTTTCGTCGATGATAAAGACCCGCTTCGTCACGGCTTTCAACTCGCCTGATCGGTTGCATAATGGTACTAGGGTTTTTTGAGCTTTTGCCGTTAGCATGACGCTTTAAAAGCGCACCAGATGACAGATTGGCTAACGTAACCGAGTGGGTCGAACATTGATCGAGCGACGTCAATTCAGCGGAGGCATGAAAGGAAAAAACCTCCGCTATCTGAATGAAAACCCCAACGGGCCTACCCAGATGGTACGAGCAGGCTTTCTGCTGCTCGAGCATTTCTCGCTGCCCGCGTTCACGCAAGCGCTGGACACGATTGTCACCGCGAATCTTCTGCGCCCCGGCTTGTTCTCTTCCCGAACGTTCGGCTTGAACGAGGGGGAGGTCATCAGCGACTTGGGCCTGGTCATTCGGCCAGACGCACGTATCGATTCTTCAGCCATTCACGACCTGGACCTGCTGGTCATTTGCGGCGGCTACAGGACAGAACTGAAGACGACTGATGAGTTCATCAGCCTGTTGCGAGCGGCGGCAGATCAGGGCGTCAGTCTGGCCGGGTTGTGGAATGGTGCGTGGTTCCTGGGCAGCGCAGGCTTGCTCGATGGATACCGTTGCGCCATTCACCCCGAACATCGTCCCGCACTCGCGGAAATCTCCAAGGCGACGCATGTCACCAGTGAGCCCTATGTCATCGATCGAGACCGGCTCACCGCTTCCAGTCCCTCTGGGGCATTTCATATGGCGTTGGACTGGATCAAAGAACTGCACGATAAAGCCCTGGTCGAGGGTATCGAGGACATTCTCGCTTTCGAGGAGTCTCGCTACCGGCGTATTAAACCGGCTGAAAACATCTGTGTGAGCGCGCCGTTGCGAGAGGTGGTCAAGCTGATGGATGCCAACCTCGAAGAGCCTCTGGAGCTGGAGCAACTGGCGGTCTACGCGGGCCGTTCCCGGCGACAACTCGAACGCTTGTTCAAGGAGCAGCTCGGGACAACGCCGCAGCGATATTACATGGAGCTGCGCATCACCGAAGCGCGTCGACTGCTTCAGCACACAGAGCTATCCCAGGTAGACGTGCTGGTTGCCTGTGGCTTCGTGTCGCCCAGTCATTTCAGCAAGTGCTATAGCTCGTACTTCGGCTACAGGCCTTCCAAGGAAAAACGGCTCGTTAAATAATCACTGCTTTTTTGCGTACCAGTGAGGATCTCCCTGAATGAGTGATGCCCGGTGGCGGACGCTCGTTGGAGCAGGGCCACCGGACATGTCCGCAGGCTCAGCCCTTGGCCGCCATCGCGGTCACTTCCACGCGCATGCCTTCGACCGCCAGGGACGCCACGCCAACGGCGGCGCGAACCGGCCACGGCTTGGCGAAGAAGCGTTTGTAGACTTCGTTGAAAGCGGCGCGGTCGGCCATGTCAGTCAGGTAAATGGTCAGATGCAGCACCCGGTCCATGGAACTGCCGGCAAGCTCCAGCGCTACCTTGAGTGCTTGCAGAGTGCATTCACTCTGCTCGGCGATGCCACCCAGTTCCAGGCTGCCGTCGGCGCGAGTAGGGATTTGAGTGGAGACCAGAAGGCCGCCGAAACCGGCGACGTCGGAGGAGATGGATTCCGGGTCTGGGTCGGGGAGAAAGGTGAGGTCGTGGTTTGCCATGGGGGATCTCTTGTTTGAGGTGGTGAAGAGGGGCGACCAGCCTGGCATCGCCAGCTGGCTCAGTCTGGGGCGTCCAATAAGGCAATGCCTTTTTGAACGGCCAGTTTACAGTCCCATCGTCGTGCCGTTCATGAATTGGCTCGAAAACCCGGAAGGGCGGGCAATCCATCAACGGCAATGAGTTCCCTATAGGGCCTCGCAAACCGACTATTCGCTCAGTGAATCGAGAGCCTTTGCCTGTTCGTATGCTGCAGCGTGTGGTTGTGCTCGAGGACGTACAACCCAATCAGCAATGGATTCCGGTACTGCTGGAGGTTCAGGGGATTCACCAATCAGTGCGAATATTCGGGCAGGGTCTACGACTTTGCGCGAGCGGTCGATCAAGAGTGCCTTGACATTGGCCACTGCCGAAACTTTTGATCCCACCATGAAAACATGCTGGAAATAAAACCATTTTTCATCCCAGTAAAGCAGTTGGGTCTTAACGAGAGTTGCAGATACCTGCACCCGAAATGCTATGTTATGGATTGCCGCGCGGAGACATGGACATCGCTCTCGAACTGCAAGTAATTAAATAAAAACCAAGGACTCGGATAACTTCCGGCATCTGATAACTACAGGGAAAATAGATCAATGCCTAATGCGGTTTTTGTCAGCAGAACCATTCTGTTTGGAGATTGTGATCCGGCGGGAGTGGTGTACACCCCGCGATTTTCATATTTTGCAGTGGAAGCTATTTATGGAGCGCTTGATAAGTGGTTGGGAACACCCGGGCTTAGAACGCTGATGGGTTTTGATGTGTTACCACCCGTACGCGCCATGTCATTGGAGTTACTGACTCCCCTGACTTGGGATGATGAGTTGGACATCAAGGTTAGCGTCGCCAAGCTAGGGGTTCACTCCTTCACGTTTTTGGTTGAAGGATTTGTCGGCAACGAGACACTATCGTTTGTCGCGAATGTCACTCATGTTTGTGTCTCGCCTGAAACCAAAGACATTGTTGCCATTCCAGCACCGCTGAGAGCGCTTCTTTCATAACTCGCCTGCGATCGCAGGCTCGCAAGCTCGACAGCTCCTACGGATCACATGACGCCTCAGCCGGTATGGAACAGCTGACGGATCAAGTTGGGCGTACTGCCAGTCCAGCGCTTGAACGAGCGGCGGAAGTTTGCCGCATCGTTGAAACTCAGGTACTCGGCCACTGCTTCATTGCTGAACCCCTTGATCTGGTACAGGTACAGGGCCACGTGCTTGCGCACCAAATCTACCTGCTGCTGGAAACCGGTGTCGTGTTTCTGCAGTTTGCGCTTGAGGGTGGCGGGGCTCATGGCGAAGGCCTGGGCGGCTTGTTCCAGGCTTGGGGTGTGGCGCACGTGGCGCTGTAAATAGCGGTACATGCCGTCGAGAAAACTCGACGTGCAGCCCAACTGTTGCAGTTGCCCCTGAGCTTCCTGACGGGCGACCTGGCCAGCGGTGGCCGATGCATCGGGCCATCGCTGGGCGAGAAATTCCCGGGGGATGCGCATCAGGTCCAGAGGCCGGTTGAACTGAGTGTGCTCGCCCAAATGCACCCAATATTGCTCGATGTAACGGGGCTCGGCATGGCTGAAACTGCATTCCCACGGCAAGCGCTGGCCGCTCAGCGCGCGACTCATGGCCACCAGCGAAGTCATGCTTGCTTCCAGCAGAAAACGCCATTGTTCGCCGGCCCCGCAACTGTCCAGCCAATAGAGATAGGCGTGTTTTTCATCCAGCACCAATCGCGGCGTCATCAACGGGCTGAGCAGCGCCTGTTGTTGCACCAGAGTATCGAGTGCCTGGTGCAGGTTTTGTGCATGGCGCAAGGCGTGGCTGGCGGCGCCGTAGTGGCCGGGCAGCAGGCGCTGACCGAACAGAAAACTGCTGTCGTCGGCATCCAGCAGACGTCGGCTGTTGCCGATCAGCGCGAAAAACTGCAGGGGGCTGAGGCGGGTCTGACCAGCCAGAATGTCTTCATGAAACAGCCCGGTGCCGCGTAGCAGACGATGACTGTCGATGTCCCGGGACAGCGCCAGATCGATCAGGGATGCCGGTTGATAATGCCCGGGGATGAAACGGCTGTCGGATTCGTACCACGTGGTTTTCAGGGTCATGGCCGGGCCTCAAGCCGTTCTGGCCAGAGGCTGCTTGGCCCGGGCCAGCGCCAGGTTAAGGCGCTTGAACAGGGCGTCTGGCGACTCGTTCAGCGCCATCACCACCGCCGTGCTCGCCGACAGTTGCAAGCGTTCGCCGTGCTGTCGGGTTTTGTGCGCCAGGCCCTGAACCGCTTGTTGCAGTTCCAGCGCCAGCAACCGTGCCTGGCTCTCACCGGTATTGGGCAGCAGCACCACGAAACGATCGCCGGCCAGTCGGCAGAGCAAGTCCTGGCGCCGCAGATTGAGCAGCAGCAAATGACTGAGCGCTTGCAACACGGCGTCGCCTTCGGCATACCCGAAGGCCTGATTGATGGCCGAGAAGTTGTCCAGGTCCAGCGCCAACAGCGACAGCGGCTGTTGTTGGTCGTGGCTTTCCTCAAAGCTGCCGGCCAGTTGACGCTTGAGGTAATCGGCGCCGCCCAGTGGCGTGAGCTTGTCGAACAACCGATGCTCGCGGAACAGCCGCTCGCGTTTCTCCATCTGCGCGCTGATTGCCAGTTGTTCGCGGTGCCAGTGATAGATGCCGATGGTCAGCAGGATCATGCCGACCGGCATCGGCCCGGACTCGAGCCAGTGATCCCAAGTGATGCTGTCGGGCAGGCGGATGAACTCGTCGAGGCTGTCGATCCACCAGGAAAAAAAGATCCCGCTCAAACCCAGCGCCAGGTAATTGGTGACGCGCCCGGCCGGCCGACTCTTGAGCACCAACCCCAACCAGACCAGCGCCAGCAGCGCCGAACCGCCCTCACCGACGATGTCCAGCCAGACCCATTCGCTGACCGGTTTCACCTCGCCGCAGGCCAAATGCAGAAGCAACCCCAGGTTGGCGGCCAACAGCAGCAGGGCGAGTTTCCAACGGTGAGGTTTGAGCACTGAGAACATGGCCGCGATCCTTTGGCGAAGAAGCAATGCGCGCCAGCACAGCAGATGTTTGTGACAGTCGGGTGACGGGGGGGGGAGGTCGAATCAGCTCATGGTCCTGTGGAATTTTCTGGCGAGTGAGGACCTGTGGCGAAGGCGCTTGCTCCCGCTGGAGTGCGCAGCGCTCCCCAACTTCAGTGGGTCAGGCAAAACCCATGCGGCCGCTGCGCGACCGAGCGGGAGCAAGCTCCCTCGCCACAGAGTCCGTATCGATCGTATGCAAACAAGTCATTTCAGCTCACTTCCCTCCCCGAAACCCCGCAAAACCCCGGTTTACCTCACCTCCCGCCACCCCCTGTCACAGAACCGTCATCCCCCGTCCCTAGCGTGCCCTCCCAGTTGCCGGGCCTCTTGCCTGGCGTTAACGGACTCTTGGGGGAGGACATTCATGTACAAGCGCAGCAGCACCGCCGGAGTCGTCGGCTTCACGCTCACCGCCCTGGCCATGGCCATCGCCAGTGAACGCCTGAGCGCCGCCGAAGCCGTGGCGAACACCGAACACGTCGAAGTGGTGGGCCAGGCGGCGAGCATTGATCAGGCGCTCAAGGAGCAGCGCAGTTCCGACAGCATCAAGAGCGTGGTGCATGCCGACGGCGTGGCGCAGTTGCCGGACGAGAACGTTGCCGAAGCGGTGCAGCGCCTGCCGGGCGTCAGCGTCGAGCGCGACCAGGGCGAAGGGCGGTTTGTCAGCGTGCGCGGCCTCGGTCCGGATCTGAACAGCGTGACCATCAACGGTACGCTGGTGCCATCGCCGGAAAGCGAACGCCGGGCCGTGGCCCTCGATGTGTTGCCCTCGGAATTGGTGCAGTCTTTGTCGGTAATCAAAACCCTGACCCCGGACATGGACGCCAATTCCCTGGGCGGCACCGTGGATGTGAAAAGCCTCTCGGCCTTCGATCACAAAGGGCTGTTCTACACCGGCAGCAGCGAAGCCAGTTACGACAAGAATACTCACCAGACCAGCCCGAAATTTTCCGGCGCCATCAGTGATCGCTTCAGCCTTGGCGATGGCATCGACAACTTCGGCGTCGCCGCCGCGCTGAGTTGGCAGAAACGCGACTTCGGCTCGGACAACGTTGAAACCGGCGGCGCCTGGGACTTCGAGCAAAGCGCCAAATTGCAGGAGTTCGAGCAACGCGATTACGACATCCGCCGTGAACGCTCCGGTGGCGGCCTGAACTTCGATTACAAACCCGACGACCTCAGCAGCTATTACCTGCGCACCCTGTACAGCCGCTACAAGGACAGCGAGACGCGCAATTCCACCAGCCTCGAATTCGCCGACCCGCTGGCGGCGGGGGAGTTGGGCGACGCCGAAGGCTCCCGCAAACTCAAGCAGCGGGAAGAGACTCAGGAAATCCAGTCCTACGTATTGGGCGGCGAGCGTATGTTCGGCCTCTGGACCCTCAGCGGCCAGGCCGGCTACAGCCGCTCCAGCGAGGACAGCCCGGGCCACATTGCCAACGCCGCGTTCAATGGCACCGAGGACTTCGCCGACAGCGGTTTCTACGACACCGAAAAGCCGCGGCCCATCATCGGTCAGGGCTTCTACAACCCGGACAACTTCAGCCTCGACAAGATCGACTGGGAAAAGCAGAAAACCACCGACACCGAGAAAAACCTGCGCCTGGACCTGGCCCGCGATTACGACCTCAGCGGCTATGCGTCCCAGGTCAAATTCGGCGGCAAGGTCAGCCGCCGCAACAAAGACAACAACCTCGACGCCTGGGTCTATGAAGATTTCGACGATCTGGGTTTCAGCGATGAACAGCTCAACCTCAGCCGCTTCCAGAAAGGCACCGTGGATTATCGCCTCGGCCAGTTCGGCCCGGGCATCAGCGGTAGCGCCATCAAGCAGTTGATCGGTGGCCTGAACCAGGCGGACTTCTACGACGAGACCGAATCGCGGGTCAACGACTTCAAGATCAGCGAGGACATCAACGCCGGCTACCTGATGAACACCATCGATATCGATGACTGGCGTTTCATTGCCGGCCTGCGCTACGAAGGCACCGAGTTCGAAGCCAAAGGCACCGGCGCCACCGACGGCGAGTTCCAGTCCACCGAAACCAAACGCCGTTATCACCACTGGTTGCCGGGCCTGCATGCGCGCTATCAACTGGACAAGAACACCCAGGTGCGCGCGGCCTGGACCAAGTCCGTGGTGCGCCCGACGTTCGGTCAACTGGCGCCGGGTTTTGTCATCGACGATGACGAGGCGAGCTTCGGCAACCCGGACCTCAAGCCGCTGGAATCCAGCAACCTCGACCTGGGCATCGAGCACTACATGGGCCATGCCGGCACGGTCTCGGCGTTCGTGTTCTACAAAGACATCAAGAACTTCGTCTACAACACTGACCTGGCCGGCACCGGTGCTTGGGCCGATTTCTCCGAGGCCCATACGTTCGCCAACGGCGACAGCGCCAAACTCTATGGCCTGGAGCTGGCCTACTCGCAGAAATTCGACTGGTTGCCGGCGCCCTGGAACGGTCTGCTGCTCGGCGCCAACACCACCTTCAGCCGCTCCGATGCCGAGATCGAAGGCTTCGACGCCGCCAGTGGTATCAACCGCAAGCGCAGCATCGATTTGCCCAATCAGTCCGACACCGTCGGCAACCTGATGCTCGGCTGGGAAGACGACAAGCTGAGCCTGCGTCTGTCGGCCAACTACAAATCCGATTACCTCTTTGAGCTGGCCTCGATCAACGACAAGGCCCATGACCTGCACGTCGATGCCCAGACCTTCGTCGATTTCAGCGCGCGGTATTCGCTGACCAAGAACCTGCAAGTCAGCTTCGAGGCGCAGAACCTCACCGACGAGCCGTACTTCGTCTACACCGGCAACCGCTCCTACAACGGCCAATACGAAGAATACGGCCCGACCTACAAGCTCGGCCTGACCTTCACCCACTTTTAAGCCCCGGGGCGGCAGCCCGGTGCTGCCGCCCTGATGGATGCACGACAAGGACTTTGCCTGTTCATGAGTATTTCGTGGTTACCCAAACAGGGTCTGCTGACCACCCTGATGAGCTTGACCATCGGCCAGGCCATGGCGGCCGCGCCGAACCTGAGCCTCACACCCTGGGCGCCGAACCTGGCGGTGGACGCGGTAGCGTTTTTGCCCGCCGGCACCGGTCCTGAACGCCTGGCCGCCAGCGAACGCGACGGCTTGCTGCTGCTCGACGCGCAAGGCAAGGAGCTGGCGCGGCTGAAAGGTTCGTTCAGCAGCCTGGACAGCCGCGCCGCCGGCCAACACGTCTTGGTGGCCAGCCTCGACAACGCCCGTCAACAAGCGCTGCTGGTCAGCCTCGATCCGGCCAAGCGCAGTTGGGGGCAACCGGTGTATCTGCCAACGCGGGATTACCCGGTAAACGGCTTGTGCCTGTACCGCGACGAAGCCGGCAACCTGTTCCTGTTTCTGGTGGGCGAGGAGGGCAAGGGTGAGCAATGGTTGGTGGGCAACGGCGCCACTTTGAACCCGCAACCGCAACGGGTGCGCGGTCTGCCGCTGCCGCCATCGGCACAGTTCTGCCAGGTCGACGACGCGGCCAATCAATTGGTGGTCAATGAGGAGAACGTCGGTTGGTGGGCCTACCCGGCGCATGCCGAAGCCGATGTAACGCGCACGCCGGTGGCCATGCGCGAACCGTTCGGCGAGATCAAACAGGCTGCGGGTGCGATGGCCTTGATGCCCGGTGGCATCGTAGGACTCGATCCGAAAGTCGCGCAGTTGCATCTCTATCAGCAGCAGGGTGAACGCTGGACGGCTCAGGCCACCTTGGCGTTGCCGGGTTTGAAGGAACCGGAAAACCTCGCCCTGCGCCCGACGGCCAAAGGCTTGCAAGTACTGCTGCGCGACGATGATGACGGTCGTCTGTATCAGGGCGAACTCAACTGGCAAACCACGCCGATGCCCTTGGCGCCGGTGCTGGCGAACGTAAAGGCAATCAGCCAAAGCGACCCGGTCGGGCGCCAGGGCGATGCCGCGGATGATCCGGCGATCTGGATTCATCCGCAGCAACCCGCCCTGAGTCGGGTGCTGGGCACCAATAAAAAGCAGGGGCTGATGGCGTATGACCTGCAAGGCAAGCTGTTGCAGGAGTTGCCGGTGGGGCGGCTGAACAACGTCGATATACGGCCGAATTTCAAGCTTGGTCAGCAGACCGTCGACCTCGCGGTGGCGAGCAATCGCGATCACAACAGCCTCAGCCTGTTCAGCATCGACCGCACCAACGGTGAGTTGCGCGAAGCCGGGGAGATCCCCACGCCGCTCAAGGACATCTACGGCATCTGCCTGTTTCAACCGGCCAGCGGCGAAATCTACGCAATCGTCAACGGCAAGGACGGCACCTTCCTGCAATACCGCTTGAGCGCGCCGAACGGCAGCGTACAGGGCGAGCTGGTGCGCCAGTTCAAGGTCGACAGCCAACCTGAAGGCTGTGTTGCCGACGACCAGCGCCAGCGCCTGTTTCTCGGCGAAGAGGATGTCGGCGTGTGGGCGGTGGACGCCCGCGCCGATCAGCCAGCGACACTCAGCAGCGTGATCAAGGTCGGTGCGCAGTTGCAGGCGGATGTGGAAGGGCTGGCGCTCTATCAAAGCGCGGCGCAGGACTATCTGGTGATCTCAAGCCAGGGCAACGACAGCTATGTGGTGCTCGATGCCGAACCGCCGTTTGCGTCTCGCGGTGCATTCCGCGTCGGGCTGAACGCGGCGGCGGGTATCGACGGCGCTTCGGAAACCGATGGCCTGGAAGTCACTTCGGCCAACCTCGGCGGTCCCTGGAGCCAAGGCATGCTGGTGGTGCAGGACGGCCGCAAACGCATGCCCGAGCAAACCCAGAACTTCAAATTCGTGCCCTGGGCCGAGGTCACCAAGGCGTTGAAATTGCCCTGACCCGGCCAGTCATCAACCTGTCATCACTATTTCATCGAATAGCTCAACGGCCGTCGCGCATCGACGGCCCGAGAGCGCCAGACAAGGAGTTTCACCATGCAAGCGACACTGGAACACATGACCATCTGGGGCCTGATCAGTGACGCCAGCCTGCTGGTCAAAGCCGTCATGCTCATCCTGTTACTGGCGTCGGTGCTCAGCTGGTATCTGATCATCCAGCGCAGCGGCGTGCTGCAACGTCGCGAGCGGCAGCTGAACGGCTTCATGCAGCGCTTTCGCAGCACTGCGGACCTGTTGCCGCTGTACCGCGAAACCGCACAGAGCACTGACAGCGAAGCCGGTGTCGAGCCGATTTTCCATGCCGGGTTTCAGGAGTTCAGCCACCTCAGGCAGCACTCGGGCAACGCGGCCGACGTGGTGCTCGAAGGCGTTGAACGGGCGTTGTACGTGGCCATCAGCGAGCAAGAAGTCCGCCTGGAGAAGGGCTTGCAGTTCCTCGCCACGGTCGGTTCCGTCAGCCCTTATATCGGCCTGTTCGGCACGGTGTGGGGGATCATGAATTCCTTCCTCGGCCTGTCCCAGGTGCAGCAGGCGACGCTGTCCACCGTGGCCCCGGGCATCGCCGAGGCCCTGATCGCCACGGCCATCGGCCTGTTTGCCGCCATCCCGGCAGTGATCGCCTACAACCGTTTTTCGGCGCGCAGCCAGACCCTGCTGACTCGCTACTACGCCTTCGGCAATGAACTACAGGTGCGCTTGCATCGCACCTTGCATGGCACGCCGATGAACCTGGCCGTCGCAGCCTGAAAGGAGAATGCAGATGCTCGTCAGACCGCAACGCAAGCACGGGCCCAAGGCCGAAATGAATGTGGTGCCGTACATCGACGTGATGCTGGTGCTGCTGGTGATTTTCATGGTCACCGCACCGATGCTGACCCAGGGCGTGAAGATCGAACTGCCCAAGGTCGCCAGTGAAGCGTTGGCCACCGATACCCGCCAGCAAATCCTTACCCTGTCGGTGAAGGCCGAGGGCGGCTACTACTGGAACCTCGGCGGTGAACTGGATACGCAGCACCAGACCGACAGTGCGGTGGCGCTCGACGAGATGCGCGCCAAGGTCGCGCAAATCGTTGCCGAACGCCGTGACACTCAGGTTTACATTCGCGCCGACAAGGACGTCGGTTACGGCAGCGTGGTTGCAGCCATGGCGGCATTGCAGCAGGGCGGTGTGAGCAATCTCGGGCTGGTGACCGAGGCCCCGCGATGACGGCGATGATCATGCCCGGTCCATCCATGACGTTGCGGGGCGCTGCCCGCAGCGGGTTCTGGAAAAACAGTCTGGCGGCGAGCCTGGCGGTAGGGGTGCATGCCATCGTGCTGGCGTTGTTGGTGCACGGCTGGTCGCTGGAGAAACCGCCCATCGAACAGCCAGCGGTGTTGAGAACGCAACTGGTGATGCTGCCACCGGCGCCGCAGCCACAGGCGCCTGAACCGGTTGCAGCGCCGACGCCGGAACCGGTTGCCGAGGCGCCCATCCAGCCCGTCAAACCTGCGATCGATCCGCAGATCCAGGCGCAAAAACTTGAACAGGCCGTTCTTGCGCGCAAACGCATCGAAGACAAAAAACGCGAACTCCAGGCCGAGCAACAACGCCAGCGTCAGGAGACAGAAAAACGTACTCATGACCTCGAACAGCAGCGCCAGGCCCAAGAGCAGGCACAACGCGCCGAACAATCGCGTTTGGCCGCCGAACGCGCGCGTCAGCAGGCCGCCCAAGTGGCTGCCGACAGCCGCCAATACCTGCCCCTGAGCAAGGACGCGCCGGACTATCCGCAACGGGCGCTGGATAAAAACATCGAAGGCGATTGCACCGTGGAATACACCGTCAATCCCCAAGGCAACATCGAGAACCCCAAGGTGCTGGACGGTTGCCATCCGTTGTTCATGCGTCCGTCGCTGGCCGCCGCCAACACCTTCCGTTACCAGCCGAGAATCGTTGACGGCCACGCGGTTGCGGTGCCGGCCGTGCGCAATACCTTTCACTATCGGATCAAGTAAGCGGCTCCCATAGCGGATCGGCGGTCGTGAGATAGACTGATCAGCGGGCATCGATCGGTGGGGGGGGGATGACAGGTGGCGCGCTTCAGATGGATTCGCTGATCACGGCGGCGGCCCGTGCGCTCGCAACGGGTGATCCCCTCGGTGCGCTGAACCGCATCGCCTTGCGCGACGATGCGCCAGCCCTCGCGCTTCGCGGCATCGCGATGGCGCAGTTGGGCGACCTTGTGCGCGCGAAGACACTGGTGCGCAGCGCCGCACGTGCTTTCGGGCCGAAAGAGGCGTTGGCCCGGGCGCGGTGTGTCGTCGCCGAGGCCGAGATCGCGTTCGCCTCGCGGGATCTGAACTGGCCAACCAAGGCACTCGACGCCGCGCGGGCGACGCTTCAGGCGCACGGCGACTGGGTCAACGCCGCCCATGCACGGTACCTCGAGATCCGCCGCTTGCTGCTGATCGGGCACCTCGACGAGGCCGAACACCGGCTCGCCGAACTCGATCCAACGTCGTTACCACCCGCATCGAGAGCGGCCTACGAACTGGTCGTGGCGGGCATCGCGATGCGTCGCCTGCAAACAAAAGCGGCGCGCGTTGCACTCGAACGGGCCGAGCGCGCCGCACAACACGCCGCTATCCCCGCGTTGACGGCAGAGGTCGAAAGCGCCGCCCGCATCCTCGACACGCCGGCGGCGCGGCTGATTGTCGGTGGCCAGGAACGTCCGATGCTGCTCGATGAAATTGAAGCGTTATTGGCATCCCCTGCGCTGGTCGTGGACGCGTGCCGGTATGTCGTGCGCGATGCAGGCTCGTCGGTTTCACTCGCCCGGCGGCCGGTGCTATTCGCGCTCGCCCGAGCGCTAGGCGAAGCATGGCCCGCCGACGTGCCGAGGGAGACGCTGATTGCGCGTGCCTTTCGGATGAAGTTCGCGGATGACTCTCATCGTGCGCGGTTGCGCGTCGAACTCGGGCGGCTGCGCGCGGCGCTGCACCTGATCGCCGATGTCGTCGCGACCCGGCGAGGGTTTGCGCTGGTGCCGCGCGTTGCGCGTGACGTCGTGGTGCTGGCGCGGCCTGTCGAAGAGCAACATGCGACGCTGCTCGCCTTCCTCGCCGACAGCGAATCGTGGTCGAGCTCGGCCCTGGCGTTGGCGCTTGGCGCCAGTCAGCGCACCGTGCAACGAACCCTCGACACGCTGGCGGCTGCCGGCAAGGTGCAGTCATTCGGTCACGGCCGGGCCCGTCGCTGGATGACTCCGCAGGTTCCGGGATTCGCGACGGTATTGTTACTCACTGGGTTGCTGCCCAATGACTAGCATCCACTTCACCCACCCAGTGAATGCAGTCAGTAAATGAGGAGCAAGACATGAAACATTCAACAGCCCAAATTATCCGCGAATACGGACCCTTTCCAGGCGTCGACAGCGTGCATGGCGTTACCCATGACGGTCAGCGCGTCTGGTTTGCCTCCGGCGACAAACTCAACGCCCTTGACCCCGCGAGTGGCAAGACGCTGCGCTCGATCGATGTCGCGGCCCATGCCGGTACAGCCTTCGACGGTCAGCACCTGTTTCAGATCGCCGAGGATCGCATCCAGAAAATCGACCCGCAGACCGGACGTGTGCTCTCCACCATCCCCGCGCCCGGCGGCGGCGGTGACTCGGGGCTTGCATGGGCCGAAGGGACGCTCTGGGTCGGCGAATATCGCGAGCGCAAGATTCATCAGGTCGATCCCCAGACCGGGGCAGTGCTGCGCACCCTTGAATCCAACCGCTTCGTCACCGGGGTGACCTGGGTCGAGGGCGATCTGTGGCACGGCACCTGGGAAAGTGACGAGAGTGAGTTGCGGCGAGTCGATCCGGCCACGGGCGAGGTGCTGGAGAGCGTCCAGATGCCAGCTGGCATCGGGGTGTCGGGGCTCGAGTTCGATGGCCACGACCGGTTTTTCTGTGGCGGCGGCAACAGCGGGAAGGTGAGGGCGGTGCGCCGGCCTGAATAAGCCTTTGCGGTGCAAGTCCGGGCCGATAACCAGCGTTTGCTCGAACGTTTTCGGTGCACGGAGCCGACCTGTTTTGCCGATGGTCTGGGCCAGTTGCTCAGAAGTCTTGAGAGCGGCGACCGGTGAGCCCCGGGGTGTATAACTTATGGCGGAAAGTTAGCGGCTACAGGATTAGGTCGTATAACCGGATGGAACTGTTGCAGCAGGCGTACCGTCAATCGAGGACAGGGCCACCAGAGCTGAACGAGAGGAAACGCCGAGGTGCTGGAGGCCATTATCCTTCGACCCCATAACGGAGGGCCTCTCCATGAGGATCGCTCAGATCGCGCCGCTCACCGAACGTTGTCCGCCCCGTTTGTACGGTGGCACTGAGCGGATCGTGTCTTACCTGACCGAAGAACTGGTGCGCCAGGGCCATGATGTCACGCTCTTCGCCAGCGGCGATTCGCAAACCTCGGCACGTCTGGAGTCAGGCGCGCACCAGGCCCTGCGGTTCGATCCACGCATCAAGGACGGGGCGCCTCATCACATCCTGATGCTTGATCAAGTCCTGCGGCAGGCGGATCAATTCGACGTGATGCATTTTCATGTCGATATCTTCCATTTTCCGTTGATTCGACACTTGGCCGGGCGCAGCGTGACCACGCTTCATGGGCGTCTGGACCGGTGCCGCCAAAATCGCCCGTCGGCTGGGTGAGCCGGAGCGGGCCCAGCGCCTGAAATACAAGGCTCAACGCTTGCGCGAAGAATTCGATACGCACTTTTTCGACGAAGAGCTGGGTACTTATGTATTGGCTCTGGACGGCAACAAGAAGCCTTGTCGAATCCGTACCTCCAATGCCGGTCATGCCCTGTTCGCGGGCGTCGCTTACCCGGAACGCGCGGCATCGGTCGTCAGCGCCCTGATGGACCGCTCATCCTTATCTGGCTGGGGCGTGCGCACTGTCGCGTCTTCCCAGGCTTCGATGATTCAGTCATGTCTGGGGATGAGCTTCAGTCCGAGGAAGTTCAACATCCTGTTCGACGAACCGGTGCTCCCGGCGTTTCTGGACACCATCGCCTTGCGGCGTTTGGCTGTGGGGGGGGGAATCTGTGGACTTGATGCTCAGGCGCTCGGGGGAAAACGTCATGATCGAGGTTCTCAATCGTCAGGGCCCGGTGCGGATCTTGAGTACCAGTCAGGAAGATGGACGCCAGCGTGTCAGAAGGTGAACGCTTGTCCCGACCGTGACCAATGCTGAGCCATTTCAGTCTCCAGCAGATGCTCAACCAGCACATCATTCAAAAAGCGGAACTGATCGTTGAGCCCAACCACTTCGTTACTGAAGTGGTTGGTTGCTGCCGGCATCAGCAAGGCCTCGAAGTGCTCGTCGAATACCAGCGCGACTGCTTTGCGAGACACGACTTGCTGCGAATAATAGTTGCTGTCGAACACCGGGAAGCTCACGGCTAGGCTGACGGAGTGAATCATGATTTCGGCTCCTGGGTTTGACCGATATCCAGTACGAAGCGGGAAAACAGGGTCAGGGTGACGGCCGTCAGGGCCAGGCAGGTCAGGAGATGGATCAACATGATTTGCCCCTCCGGTGCGGGGTTTGATTGGGATGGGATTAATCCTGCACCTGACGGTTTTTTTGCGGAAGGCATTCGCGGCGATGGTGAATATTGATGTGAATGATGGTGGCGATCTTCGGTGGTCTTGAGGGCGCCATCCATTCATCTGACGGACGGCCCCCGCCCCCGACCTATACTCAAATCAGTACGCTTTTTAGCGTCGAACACTCCGTTCGGCGAAGTCCGTAGGACGCCGCGATCTTGAACCTGCGTTCGCTGATCGTCGCTGTGTTAGTGATATTGGCGGGATGCGCCACGCCCACGCCTGTCCCGGTAATCGTGGTGCCGGTGGTGGTGTCCCAGAGCACCTGGCAGCAGGTGGACCGGGAGATTGTCGCCGCTTCGCAACAGGCCACCGAACAGGCCAGGGTCTACGCCCGCGGGTCCATGGAGCACTGGCGCACGCGGGTTTACCAGCAGACCGAAGAAGTCTTCATCCCCTGGTTCAGCAGCTACTGGACCCAGGAATGGCTGTCGATGAAAGTCAGCTGGTACACCATCAATGCCGGGGACGAGCAGGATGCAACGACCCAACGCCTGGCGGCCTATCTGCTGGAGCAATATCACCGGCGGGTGCTGGAACCAGTGGCGGTGGAGATCGATCCCGACGCGATCCTCGGCCAGGCGACAGAGTTTTATGTGCAGCTGATGGGTCAGCAACTCGACGTTATTTCCAAGCGTCATGGCGTGCCCATGGCGCAGCTCAACAGTCGTGTCCAGAAAATTCCGGCTATTTCGCTGGGCCCACCGTCCACCCGTGACGCTTCGCTGTACCAGGTGGTGCATGCCGAACTGAGCAAATTACCGGCCTACCTGGCGCTGATCGAGAAGATCCACACGGCGGGCGGCGAGAAGGGCATTGCTGCGACGGACGCCGGCATGGCGCCGGTGGCCAAGCGTGCCAGTAAGCGAATACAAGCCGAAATGGCCCCCCGAGGGGCGGCCAGCGCGGTGGCGGCTGTGGCAGGGAAGGCGGCCGGGGCGTTGATTTCCTTGGGTGTGGCGGGGGTGCGCGCGATTATTCAGGCCAACGACCGGCCCGATAGCGAGGCACTGATTCGCAGCAGTCTGGGCAATTCATTCGACAAGGCATGGGTGAAGCTGGTGAATAACCCCGCCACCGGCGTCATGGCCGGAACGCTGTACATGGCCAGGCAGATCGAGGGCAGCCTGGCCGCCACCATCGAACAGCCAGTTGAAGAATCAGTGGAACAGTCAGTTGAACAGTCAGTTGAACATTCAGTCGGACAGCCAGTTGAACAGCCGGTTGAACAGCAAGTCGAGCCGTCGGTCGATCAGAACGCGGGATCTGTCGATTTTAGCCACGTTGATTCGACTACCCAGCGGATCACCCCATAACCCGAGGAGAACGATCATGGCTTATGTCGATGGCTTCGTCGCTGCAGTACCCACCGCCAACCGCGAAAAATTCAAGCAACACGCGCAATCCGCCGCCGCGATCTTCAAGGAAAACGGTGCACTCAGCCTCGCCGAATGCTGGGGCGATGACGTGCCCGATGGCAAAGTGACTTCGTTCCCCATGGCGGTAAAACTCAAGGAAGACGAAACCGTGGTGTTTTCCTGGATCGTCTGGCCCGACAAGGCTACCCGTGATGCCGGGATGGCGAAACTCATGAGCGATCCGCGGATGCAACCAGACGTCAATCCGATGCCGTTCGACGGCCAGCGGGCGATATTTGGCGGTTTCGAGATGCTCGTCAAAGCCTGAAGTGGCAGCAGGGTCATTCCGGCGTCGGGGTGGTCCTGCAGCTTTTGCGATTACGAATTTCGCTGTCCGACGGTCGCTCTTTGATGAACTCGAAGCGCGGCTCACCTTCGTTGTAGTGAACCAGCCAGCCCCATTCCAGCTCGAACTCATCCTGGCCGGGCTTCGGTGGCACGGCCCACCATGGCTCTTTACTGATGATCTGACGCATGGCGCCCTCCCGTCGATTCGGTTGCTTCAACTATAACGCGCATGTCGGCAGGTGCCAGAAATGCACTTGCTGGCGTGGTATCCCTTTGTAAAATCAAAGGGTCCCCGAAGCCTTGAGGTGGCAGACATGAGCGATGAATCCCGCGAGCCGTTCAAGCGGCTGTTCTTCGCCCTGAACTGCGCCCCCGAACAACGCCGGGCCATCGCACAATGGCGCGGCGCGCTGGCGCTCAACGTCGGGCGCCCGGTGCCGGCGGAGAACTTTCATCTGACGCTGCTGTTTCTCGGCACGGTGGGGATGGCGCAGATAGCGGGCGTCTGCGAGGCCGCCGCCAATGTGCGGATGCCCGGCGTGCCGTTGACGGTTGTGCTTGATCGTCTGGAAGTCTGGCGTCGCTCCGGGGTTCTGTTGCTGGCGCCCGCGCAGGCAGAACCGCAGTTGCTGCAGTTGGTGTATGCGCTGGAGCAGGCCATGTTGCCGTTCGGCTTTGAAGACACCCGCCGGGAATTTCGCCCGCATTTGACCCTGATGCGCGACTACCGGGCGCCGGTCCCCGAATCCGCTACGCCGCCAGAGTTTTTCCTGCGTGCTGACCGCTTCACCTTGTTCGAATCCCATAAAGGCCGGTACCGGGCGCTGGCCGAATGGCCGCTGGTCTCGGCATAAAAAAAGGCGCCCGAGGGCGCCTGAAGTTCACCTTAACCGAGGAAGCCAGGTGAAGCCGTTCTTTAGAGAGGAGTGCAGCGGTGGTAAGGCGCTGCGTGAACGGAAAAGGAGAGAACACCTCGGTCCTGCATTGGTCTGTGGTGCTCAAATATTTTGTATCCGATACATCACCCCTGTGGGAGCCGGATTCCATGTTGACTACACGACCGCCATCGCGGGCAAGCCCGCTCCCACAGTGATCAGTGTCGTTCACAAATCCTTTGATCGAAGCAGATACCTGTGGGAGCGGGCTTGCCCGCGAAAGCGGTGGGTCAGTCACCAATGATGTTGAATGTGATGGCGCCTTCGCGAGCAAGCCCGCTCCCACATTTTGGTCCGTGGTAGTCAGATATTTTGTGTTCGATCGTGAATCACTTACCGAGCTTCACCCGCGTCCAGCCCCGGGTCATCACCCTCTGTGTAGCAATCGGCATATCTGGAATCGCATACAACGTCGCCATCACCGCTTGCGGCGGGTAGGAACCCGGGTCGTCGCGAATGGCTTCATCCACCAACGGCGTGGCCGCCGCGTTGGCGTTGCTGTAGCCGACGCTGTTGGTGACTTCGGCGATGATGTCCGGGCGCATCAGGAAGTTCATGAACAGGTAGGCGTTGTCGACGTTGGCCGCGTCCCGTGGGATGGCGACCATGTCGTAAAAGCTGCCGGCACCTTCTTTCGGGATGCTGTATTCGATTTTCACCTTGTCGCCAGCTTCCTGGGCGCGGGCCTTGGCTTGCAGCACGTCGCCGGAGTAACCGACGGCGACGCAGATGTTGCCGTTAGCCAGGTCGGAGATGTACTTCGACGAATGGAAATAAGCCACCGACGGGCGAATCTTCATGAACAGCGCTTCGGCTTCGGCGATCTGCGCCTTGTCCTGGGAGTTCACCGGGTAGCCCAGATAGTGCAGGGCGGCGGGGAGCATTTCTGTCGGCGAATCGAGGAAACTGATGCCGCAGGCTTTGAGCTTCGCGGCGTTTTCCGGTTTGAACAGCAAGTCCCAGGAATTCACCGGCGCATCAGTGCCCAGCACTTCCTTGACCTTGGCCGGGTTGTAACCGATGCCGATCGAACCCCACATGTACGGGAAAGCGTGGCCATTGTCAGGATCGCTGGCAGAGGCGTTTTTCAGCAGTACCGGGTTGAGGTTTTTCCAGTTCGGCAACTTCGATTTATCCAGCGGCTGATACACGCCGGCCTTGATCTGCTTGGCCAGGAAACTGTTGGACGGCACCACAATGTCGTAGCCGGATTTACCGGCCAGCAAGCGTGCCTCAAGGGTTTCATTACTGTCGAACACATCGTAGGTCACGCGGATGCCGGTCTCGTCCTCGAACTTCTTGACCGTGTCCGGGGCGATGTAATCCGACCAGTTGTAGACGCGCAATACCTTGTCATTGGCCTGGGCACCGGTAGCCATCGCGCCCAATAAGGACAGTGTCAGCAGAGTCCTGCCAAACATTTTCATCGGTACAACTCCATTTTCTTTTTATTCAAATACGCAAAGCAAAAGTGCAGTGAACACAAAACCTGTGGCGAGGGAGCTTGCTCCCGCTGGGCTGCGTAGCGGCCCCCAAAATTCTGGCAACCTTTGCCTATTTTGTGAGTGCTGCGCACTCAAGCGCGAGCAAGCTCGCTCGCCACAGGAGGGTGCTCACTTAACTGAACATTAGTGGCACTAGGCCGTCGCTTCTGCCATTTTCTTTTTCGGTTGCTGCCAGGACTCGCTGGCGGTCTGGTCCATCGCTTCCTGGATCGCCCGTTTGCGCGTGGCTTCGGCCTTGCGGCTGAAGTACCAGACCAGGAACGTCACCAGCGACACCGCCAGCAGAATCAGACTGGCCACGGCATTGATCTCAGGCTTCACGCCCAGACGCACCGCCGAAAACACTTCCATCGGCAGCGTCGTCGAGCCGGGGCCAGAGACGAAACTCGCCAACACCAGATCATCCAGCGACAGAGCAAACGACATCATGCCGCCCGCCGCCAGCGACGGCGCGATCATCGGAATGGTGATCAGAAAGAACACCTTGAACGGACGCGCACCCAAGTCCATCGCCGCTTCTTCAATCGACAGGTCCAGCTCACGCAAGCGCGCCGACACGACCACCGCCACATACGCTGCACAGAACGTGGTGTGAGCGATCCAGATCGTCACCAAACCACGCTCCTGCGGCCAGCCGATCAACTGCGCCATGGCCACGAACAGCAGCAACAGCGACAGACCGGTGATCACTTCCGGCATCACCAGCGGCGCCGTCACCAGACCACCAAACAGCGTACGACCCTTGAAGCGCGTCACGCGGGTGAGCACGAAAGCGGCGAGGGTGCCCAGCGCTACCGCCGCAATCGCGGTGTAGCAGGCGATTTCCAGCGAGCGCACCACCGAGCCCATCAATTGCGAGTTGTCGAGCAGGCCGACATACCACTTCACCGACCAACCGCCCCACACCGTCACCAGTTTCGAAGCGTTGAACGAGTAGATCACCAGAATCAGCATCGGCAGGTAGATAAACGACAGGCCGAAAATCAGCATGAACTTTGAAAATCCGAAGCGTTTCATCCCCGTCCCTCCATCTCTTTGGCCTGGCTACGGTTGAACAGCAGAATCGGCACAATCAGGATCGCCAGCATCACCACCGCCAGGGCGGACGCCACCGGCCAGTCGCGGTTGTTGAAGAACTCCTGCCACAGCACGCGGCCGATCATCAGGGTTTCCGGGCCACCCAGCAGTTCCGGAATCACGAACTCACCGACCACGGGAATGAACACCAGCATGCAACCGGCGATGATCCCGTTCTTGGCCAGCGGCACGGTGATTTTCCAGAAGTTGTTGAAGTTGCTCGAGCCCAGGTCCGACGCGGCTTCCAGCAGACTTCCATCGTGCTTGACCAGGTTGGCGTAAAGCGGCAACACCATGAACGGCAGGTACGCGTAAACCACCCCGATGTACACGGCGATGTTGGTGTTGAGGATCTCGATCGGCTGAGACGTGAGCCCGGTCCACATCAGGAATGCATTGAGCAACCCGTTGTTGCTGAGAATGCCCATCCACGCATAAACGCGGATCAGGATCGCGGTCCAGGTCGGCATCATGATCAACAGCAGCAGAACGTTCTGCGTTTCCTTGTTGGCCTTGGTGATCGCGTAGGCCATCGGGAAACCGATCACCAGGCACATCAGTGTGCTTAAAAACGCGACCTTCAACGAGCCGAAGTAAGCCGAGATGTACAACTCATCTTCGGTCAGCAGCGAGTAGTTGCCGAGGTTCAGCAACAGCTGGAATTTCTGCTCGGCGAAGGTGTAGATCTCGGAGTAAGGAGGAATGGCCAGCGCCGCTTCCGAGAAGCTGATCTTCATCACCAGGAAGAACGGCAACAGGAAAAACAGGCACAGCCACAGGAACGGAATGCCGATGACCAGTTTGCGGCCACTGGGCACCAGGCGCAGGAACTGCTGATTGAAGTTTCTCATGAGCGCAGTACCACGCCGCTGTCGTCTTCCCACCACACGTAGACCTGATCGTCCCAGGTCGGGCGCGCACCGCGGCGTTCGGCGTTGGCCATGAACGACTGGACGATCTTGCCGCCGGGCAACTCCACGTAAAACACCGAGTGGCCGCCGAGGTAGGCGATGTCATGCACCTTGCCTTCGGACCAGTTGTAACGGGTTTCGGGCTTGAGGGTGCTGACCAGCATTTTTTCCGGGCGGATGGCGTAGGTGATCGACTTGTCCTGCACCGAGGTGCTCACGCCGTGGCCGACGTAAATCTTCTGTTGCAGATCCGGGCTGTGAATGATCGCGTGACCTTCCAGATCCTCGACCACGGTTCCGTCGAAGGCGTTCACGTTGCCGATGAACTCACAGACCATGCGGCTGACCGGCGCTTCGTAGATGTCGACCGGGCTGCCGATCTGAGCGATCCAGCCCAGGTGCATGATCGCGATGCGTTCGGCCATGGTCATGGCTTCTTCCTGATCGTGGGTCACCATCACGCAGGTCACGCCGACGCGCTCGATGATCTCCACCAACTCCAGTTGCATCTGCGAGCGCAGCTTTTTATCCAGTGCCCCCATCGGTTCGTCGAGCAACAACAGCTTAGGACGCTTGGCCAATGAACGCGCCAGTGCCACACGCTGACGCTGGCCGCCGGACAACTGATGGGGTTTGCGTTTGGCGTACTGGGTCATGTGCACCAGCCGCAGCATTTCTTCGACACGGGCGTCGATTTCGCTGGCGGGCAAACGGTCCTGCTTGAGACCGAAGGCGATGTTCTGCGCCACCGTCATGTGCGGGAACAGTGCGTAGGACTGGAACATCATGTTGATCGGCCGTTCGTACGGCGGCATGTCGGTGATGTCGACACCGTCGAGCAGAATCCGCCCTTCGGTCGGGCGTTCGAAGCCGGCGAGCATGCGCAGCAGCGTCGATTTACCCGAGCCGGAACCGCCGAGCAGGGCGAAGATTTCCCCTTGATGGATCTCCAGGGACACATCGTCCACGGCGGTGGTTTCGTCGAATTTCTTGGTGACGCGGTCGACTTTCACCAACACCTTTTTCGGTGCCTGGTGACCTTCAAGAGCCTTCCTGTAGATGCTGGAGGCGTTTGCCATATGAAACTCCCAACAGGTTTCAGTCGTCGGGCCAACGCGGCCTGACTTAAGAGTGGATTGCAAACCCGGGTCGGGCGATGCCTGTAGGAGCACTGATTCCCCTGTGGGAGCGGGCTTGCCCGCGATGGCGGTGTGTCGTTGAAATCATCGATACCTGACACACCGCTTTCGCGGGCAAGCCCGCTCTCACAGGGATTTGCGCTTGCCTGACTGGCATTGCCCATACCGCGGGCTTATTCGGCACCGCCATCCTGGCTGCCTGGTCGTACTTGTTGTTATTGCGGTTCATCTATTACGTGAACGACCGGCGCGCAAAGGCACGCCCGCCAGACTCACGGGGGCAGTTAAATCGTTGAATGCTGTTTGAAGTCAGCGCGTATTACGCAGCGCCGCCCGTTGCCGGCACGCCTCGCCAAACGCCTGGAAAATACTCAAATAAGGAGGATTCGAAAGCACTTGCCATTCCGGGTGCCATTGCACGCCAACGGCGAAGGCCTTGCTGTGCTCGACGGAAATTGCCTCGATCAAACCATCCGGTGCGACAGCTTCAGCGCGCAGGCCGGGAGCGAGCCGGTCGATGCCCTGGCTGTGAATCGAGTTCACCTGGAACACCTGCGGCAAATCCAGCGCTTCAAACACACCACCTCGCTGCACGTTGACCGCATGAGCAGGCGCGTATTGCACTGACAGGTCCGGGTGATCCGCTTAGCGGTGATCGAGGTAGCCGGGCAGTTCGTGCACCTTCTGATGCAGGCTGCCGCCGAACGCCACGTTCATTTCCTGAAAGCCCCGGCAGATGCCGAGCACCGGAATACCGGCGGCAATGGCTGCGCGCAATAAGGGCAGGGTGGTGGCGTCCCGTTGCGGATCGTGATCCGTACCGGGGGCACTGGCCGGGCCTTGATAGTGGAAGGGTTCCACATTCGAGGGCGAGCCGGTCAGCAACAGACCGTCGAGCTGCGCGAGCAGGTCATCGATTTCGGTCAGGTCGCCTAAGGAAGGAATGACCACTGGCAACCCCAAAGCCGCGACGCTGACAGCACGCAAATACTTGTCGCCGCTGACGTGGTAGGGGTGCAGGCCAATCTGTTTGATGCACGCAGTAACGCCGATCAATGGCTTGAATGCCATTTTTATCACCTCGAAGTTTCACACTTGAACGAGCTTTTCCGGAGCTTAGCCTTGTTGATTTTAATTAACAACTCTCATGTAAAAAATTCTAAACGCCGGACATCCGATGCTGAGGATCTACGCGGTGTGCAAGCCTTATCTGGCACTCTGGTGTCCAAAAAAGGCCAGAAAATAAAGGCTGAAAGGCCAGGTGTTCGCTATTGACTTCACTTTGCCGTTCGGGTTGACTGGCTCTCGAGCGTGAAGTGAACATAATAATTAACAGCTAATAGGTGCATCATGTCGGTCCCTCTGCGTGCCGTTCAACTCAACGAAGCAAACGCATTCCTTAAGAAATATCCTGAGGTTTTGTACGTCGACCTTCTGATTGCGGATATGAACGGTGTGGTGCGCGGCAAGCGCATCGAACGCACCAGTCTTCATAAGGTTTACGAAAAAGGCATTAACCTCCCGGCGTCACTGTTTGCTCTGGACATCAACGGCTCTACGGTGGAAAGCACCGGCCTGGGTCTGGACATCGGCGACTCGGATCGCATCTGCTTCCCCATCCCCAATACCCTCAGCATCGAACCCTGGCAGAAGCGCCCGACCGCGCAGCTGTTAATGACCATGCACGAACTCGAAGGCCAGCCGTTCTTCGCTGACCCGCGCGAAGTGTTGCGTCAGGTGGTGAGCAAGTTCGATGACATGGGCCTGACCATTTGCGCAGCGTTCGAACTGGAGTTCTATCTGATCGACCAGGACAACGTGAACGGTCGTCCGCAGTCGCCACGCTCGCCGGTGTCCGGCAAACGTCCGCACTCTACTCAGGTGTATCTGATCGATGATCTGGATGAATACGTTGACTGCCTGCAAGACATCCTCGAAGGCGCGAAAGAGCAGGGCATTCCTGCCGACGCCATCGTCAAGGAAAGCGCCCCGGCGCAATTCGAAGTAAACCTGCATCACGTCTCTGACCCGATAAAGGCCTGCGACTACGCGGTGTTGCTCAAGCGTCTGGTGAAGAACATCGCCTACGACCACGAGATGGACACCACCTTCATGGCCAAGCCGTATCCGGGCCAGGCGGGCAACGGTTTGCACGTGCACATTTCGATTCTCGACAAAGAAGGCAACAACATCTTTGCCAGCGAGGATCCCGAGCAGAACGCCGCACTGCGTCACGCGATCGGCGGTGTGCTCGAGACCCTGCCGGCGCAGATGGCGTTCCTGTGCCCGAACGTCAACTCGTACCGCCGTTTTGGCGCGCAGTTCTACGTACCGAACTCGCCAAGCTGGGGCATCGACAACCGTACCGTTGCGGTACGTGTGCCCACCGGTTCGGCAGATGCCGTGCGCATCGAACACCGAGTCGCCGGCGCCGATGCCAACCCGTACCTGCTGATGGCGTCGGTACTGGCCGGTATTCACCACGGCCTGACCAACGAAATCGAACCGGGCGCCCCGGTCGAAGGCAACAGCTACGAGCAGAACGAGCAAAGCCTGCCGAACAACCTGCGCGATGCGCTGCGCGAGCTGGACGACAGCGAAGTCATGGCGCGCTACATCGACCCGCTGTACATCGACGTGTTCGTGGCGTGCAAGGAAAGCGAGCTGGCCGAGTTCGAAAACTCCATCTCGGACCTTGAGTACAACTGGTACTTGCACACGGTTTGATGGGCTCAAGGATGAAATGTGGGTGTACACAAATCGTGTGTACACCACCACCCCCTGTGGGAGCGGGCTTGCCCGCGATGGCGTAATCACAGCCAACATTAATGGCGCCTGATACACCGCAATTGCGGGCAAGCCCGCTCCCACAGAGATCGCATTTCAAATCTTTAGTTGGTCAACGATCATTTATTCCTCTGCGTAGAGTCACAACCATGACAAACACTCGCAGCGACTGGGAACAACGCTTCCAGTCCCTCACACTAGAAGGCCGCGCATTCATCGACGGCCAATACCGCCCGGCACTCAGCGGCGATACGTTCGAATGCATCAGCCCGGTCGACGGCCGCTTCCTGGCGAACATCGCCAGCACCGACGAAGCCGACGCCAACGCGGCAGTCGCCGTCGCGCGCCGCACATTCGAATCCGGTATCTGGGCGCGGTTGGCACCCGCAGAACGCAAGCGCATTTTGATTCGCTTCGCGGACTTGATCCTCGCCAACCAGGAAGAACTGGCGCTGCTGGAAACCCTCGACATGGGCAAACCGATCAGCGATTCCATGAGCATCGACATCCCAGCGACCGCCAACGCGATCCGCTGGAGCGCCGAGGCCATCGACAAAATCTACGACGAAGTCGCCGCCACACCGCACGACCAACTTGGCCTCATCACCCGAGAACCGACAGGCGTGGTCGCTGCTATCGTGCCGTGGAATTTCCCGCTGATCATGGCCAGCTGGAAGTTCGCCCCGGCCCTCGCGGCAGGCAACTCGTTCATTCTCAAACCTTCGGAAAAGTCACCGCTGACGGCCATTCGCATTGCGCAACTGGCCCTCGACGCCGGCATCCCCAAAGGCGTGTTCAACGTCCTGCCAGGCTTCGGTCACACCGTCGGCAAGGCGTTGGCGTTGCACATGGACGTCGACGTGCTGGCCTTCACCGGCTCGACCGCGATTGCCAAGCAACTGCTGATTTACGCCGGGCAAAGCAACATGAAACGCGTCTGGCTGGAAGCGGGCGGCAAGAGCCCGAACGTGGTGTTCGCCGATGCGCCAGACTTGCGTGCAGCCGCTAAAGCGGCGGCCAGTGCGATCGCCTTCAACCAGGGCGAAGTCTGCACCGCTGGCTCGCGTCTGCTGGTGGAGCGTTCGATTCGCGAGCAATTCATTCCACTGCTGGTGGAAGCACTGCAAGCCTGGAAACCCGGCCATGCCCTCGATCCTGAAACCACTGTTGGCGCAGTCGTCGACCAGCGCCAACTGGAGAACGTGCTGCGCTACATCCAGATCGGCAAAGACCAGGGCGCGCAATTAATTGCTGGCGGCAATCGTACCCTCGCAGACACCGGTGGCCTGTACGTGGAACCGGCGATATTCGACGGCGTGACCAACGCCATGACCATCGCCCGGGAAGAAATCTTCGGCCCGGTGCTGTCGCTGATCACCTTCGACACCGCGGAAGAAGCCCTGCAGATCGCCAACGACAGCATCTTCGGTCTGGCCGCCGGCGTATGGACCAGCAATCTCAGCAAGGCCCACACCTTCGCTCGCGGCTTGCGCGCCGGCAGCGTCTGGGTCAACCAGTACGACGGCGGCGACATGACCGCGCCGTTCGGCGGGTTCAAACAGTCGGGTAACGGTCGGGACAAATCGCTGCACGCGTTCGACAAGTACACCGAACTCAAAGCGACCTGGATCAAGCTCTAACACTTTTACAGCGGCGGTCGCCGGCACATGCCGGCGGCCCTCGGAGAAACGTATGAAACAAACCCATGTAAACAGCTACTACGCCGCGACCCGCAATCACACGGCCGACTTCCCGATTCTTGAAGAACTGGTGGAGTGCGACGTCTGCGTGATCGGCGCCGGCTACACCGGTCTGTCCTCGGCGCTGTTCCTCAGCGAAGCGGGCTACAGCGTCACCGTACTGGAAGCCGCCAAAGTCGGCTTCGGCGCCAGCGGTCGCAATGGTGGTCAACTGGTCAACTCCTACAGCCGCGACGTCGATGTGATCGAAGAACGCTACGGCGACAAAACCGCCGAAGTGCTCGGCAGCATGATCTTCGAAGGCGCCGACATCATCCGTTCGCGCATCAAAGAGTACGACATCAAATGCGACTATCGCCCCGGCGGCATCTTCGCAGCGCTGAACAAAAAACAACTCAACGGCCTGGCCGAGCAGAAGAATAGTTGGGAACGCTATGGCAATAAAAACCTGAGAATGCTCGACGCGGCTGACATCAAGCGCGAAGTGGGTTGCGACAACTACGTCGGCGGCCTGCTCGACATGCAGGGCGGCCACATCCACCCGCTGAACCTGGCCCTCGGCGAAGCCGCCGCGATTATCAGCCTGGGCGGCAAAATCTACGAACAATCCGCCGCCGTGGAAATCACCTACGGCGAACCGATCACCGTGCGCACCGCCAAAGGCGTGGTGCGGGCCAAATACCTGCTGATCGCCGGCAACGCCTACCTGCCTCAAGACCTCGACAACCGCGTCACGCGCAAAAGCATGCCCTGCGGTTCGCAAATCGTCGTCACCGAGCCGCTGTCCGAACGTGTCGCCCGCAGCCTGATCACCAACAACTACTGCGTCGAAGACTGCAACTACCTGCTCGACTACTACCGCCTCACCGCTGACAACCGCCTGCTGTACGGTGGCGGCGTGGTCTACGGCGCCCGCGAGCCCGACGACATCGAACAACTGATCAAACCAAAAATCCTCAAAACCTTCCCGCAATTGAAGGACGTAAAAATCGACTACCGCTGGACCGGCAACTTCCTGCTGACCATGTCCCGCATGCCGCAATTCGGCCGCATCGAGAAAAACGCCTACTACATGCAAGGCTACAGCGGCCACGGCGTCACCTGCTCACACCTGGCCGGCAAGCTCATCTCGGAAATGATCCGCGGCGACGCCGAACGCTTCGATGCTTTCGCCTCGCTCCCGCATATGCCCATGCTCGGCGGCCGCACCTTCCAGGCCCCACTCACCGCCATGGGCGCCGCGTATTACGCGCTGCGCGATCGGTTCGGGATCTAAGTAAAACCTTACCGGCGGCCCCCCAAAAATGTGCCGCCGGCCAATGCCAGTCATGGCAGGGCACCGCAACCCCTGTGGGAGCGGGCTTGCGAAGAGGGCAGCACAGTCAACATTGATATCGCCTGACACACCGCCATCGCGGGCAAGCCCGCTCCCACAGGGATCCAGGCCGAACACACCAAATGGGTGGTCAACCGGGACCAAACTGGGAGCGAGCCTGCTCGCGATGAGGTCATATCAGCCGCCATCGATGTCGCCCGACACACCGCCATCGCGAGCAGGCTCGCTCTCACAAGGGGATTGGCGACATACAAATTTTGCGAACAACACCAACCACTGTGGGAGCGGGCTTGCCCGCGATGAGCATAGGTATCTACACATCTCCCGATCCTGGTCTATAAAGGGACGGCATGGATATCAAATGACCGGGCTAGATGCCCGACTGACAAAACGATACGACGAGTTAGTCATGGGACACAGTAATGGACTACCGGCGCTGGCCGCCGGGATGAAAGCCTTGCCGCGAAGCGACAAGGCTTTTGCACAGACGCAAGCCCTTTGGCGATTTTTGAGCAATGACCGGGTTCGGCCCGTTGACCTGGTTAAACCGCTGCTGGCGTTAGCCCACGAGGGTTGTCGAGATGACTGCGATGATTACGCGCTGGTCATGCATGATTGGTCTCGGCTCAATTACATGCACCACCACAGCAAGGCTGATCGCCTGCAAATGACCCACCGGGGCGACATCGGTTACGAGCTGCAAAGCAGCCTGCTCGTCACGGATCGTGACGGTGCACCGATCTGTACTCCTGCTCAGAATCTAGCGACCAGGGACGGCGTGCTCAGCACGCGAGCCGAAGAAGTGCTGGTTCCTGAAAAACATCTGGATGAGCTAACCGCTCGTATTGCTTGGTTGGAGCAACAAAAATTTGCCAAGCCTCTGGTCCATATTGTGGATCGAGAAGCTGACTCTGTGGCTCACATGAGGCAGTGGCAAGCTGAGAACTGGAACTGGCTGTTACGTGTAAAAGCGGGCTCTACAGCGAGTTATGAAGGCCAATATCAGCCGCTAAGCCAGATCGGCAATGGGCTCATTTACAAAGAAACCCGCAAGGTTGAATACAAAGGCAAGCCTGCGATTCAATGGGTCGGGGAAACCTCAGTCGTACTGACTCGCAAAGCTCAGCCGTTTCTCAAAGACAGGACCGAACGCAAGACACGGCATAAGTCTGGGGAGCCATTACCGGCGCGGTTGATCGTTAGCCGAATCATGGGGGCGGACGGTCATTTGCTGGCCGAATGGTATTTGCTGAGCAACCTTGAACAAGAGGTCGCGGGTGAACGATTGGCGCTCTGGTATTACTGGCGCTGGCGTATTGAGTCCTACTTCAAACTGCTCAAAGGTGGCGGGCAGCAGCTGGAAAACTGGCAGCAAGAAAGCGGTGAAGCCGTGTTCAAACGGCTGCTGATTGCCAGTCAGGCGTGTGCGGTCAGTTGGCGTCTGATGCGGGCAGAGGGGGAGTTTGCTGAGCAAACACGGGATTTTTTGGTCCGTCTGTCTGGTCGACAGATGAAGCGCTCGCAGCCGGTGACGGCTTCCGCGCTGCTGGCCGGTTTATACATGCTTTTGGCCATGTGCGAGACATTGGAGCAATACACGCCCCAGGAACTGGCGGGTTTTGCTAAAGAGGCCATCGGCTGGGTGGCCAGCCGAAGACTTTAGAGATGTGTAGATACCTATGCCGCGATGAGGGCAGCACAGTCAACATTGATGTCGCCTGACACACCGCCATCGCGGGCAAGCCCGCTCTCACAGGTTTCGTACATGGACGGACGACTATCATTCACCTATTTGATTTATCTGCCGTTTATCGAACCTGCTGAGCAACACCAACAAACGTGATTTAATACCCGCCTTCCACGGTTCCGGGACGGGAAACGGCGTAATCCGCGGCCACCAGTCGCCCGCCACCCACCCCCATTACCCCTTAAGTATTCTTCGCATAAGGCTGTCATGGACACGGGCTCACGACTCAAATTAGTACGCGAAAGCTACAAACTGTCCCAGCGCGAGCTGGCCCGGCGTAGCGGCGTCACCAATGCCACCATCTCCCTGATCGAACAGAATCGCGTCAGTCCCTCCGTCAGCTCCCTGAAAAAACTGCTCGAAGGCATTCCCATGTCCTTGGCGGACTTCTTCACCTTCGACCAACCGCCGCGTGAGCACCAATACGTGTTCCGCGCCAATGAACAGCCGGATCTCGGCCGTCATGGGTTGCGGTTGTTGCTGATCGGGGCTTCGGTGCCGAGTCGGCAGATGCGGCTTTTACGCGAGCAGTACGCACCTGGGGCGAGTTCTGGTGAAGAGCCCATCGTGCATGCTGAAGGGGAGGAGTGTGGGCTCGTTACCCGTGGCACTGTTGAACTCACTGTTGATGGTCAGATTAGTGTGTTGAATGCCGGGGATGGGTATTACTTTCCGACGACGCTGCCGCATCGGTTTCGCAATATTGGGGCGGATGAGGCTGAAATCATCAGTGCTAACACACCGGCTAACTTTTGATTAGTTAACAACTTCAGGTTGTCCCCGTATTGGATACGGGGCTCTGAGGGTTTTAATGTTGCACGCATGATGGATTATGTGTTTATGGAAGTTCAAAAAATTCGCTATTACCTCTGGGCATGGCCTATGGTCTTTGCCTGTGCAGCTTTTTATTCCGCGATAGTCATGCTGGGGCTGAAACAATTAATAGCCCTGGATGACACGTACTTTAATGCGATCTGGCTTGCAATTTACGTGGTTCTTTGCTTTCTCGGTTTGCGCTTCTACGTTCCAAGATTGCGGAAAACGGAGCTCGATGACACGTTGAATGGCAGTTACACCAGTGTGCGAGCTTCCAGGGTAGGAATCTTCATCGGTGCTTCAATTGGAACCGTGGTTTTTATCCCCCAGATAGATAAAATCAAATTCTTGAGTGGTTTGCCTAACTGGGGTGCCGTTGGAGTTTTATTTTTTGCTTTTGTATGTGCCATGTTTGTATTTTCTCACTATGTCTGGAAGCCGGGCAGAAGGCGTTAATTGATTTCATGATTTAGACGCGGGCAAGGTGGTGGAAGTATTTGAGTAAGATAGTATTGTTACTTTTTACTGCCTGATCTAATGGTGAAGGAGTCCAGTTTATATATCGCAAGGAGATCCAGAAATGGGCGAGTCAGGGTTTGAGCTAAGAAGCGTAAATGAATTGGAGCGATCCAAAAAGTACTGGAGTGTTGAGGTGTCGCTCTTAATCGCTAGTATGTTAGGAGCTTTCATTCTGAGTGGATACGCACACCTTGAGAAATATTATTTAACTCTTGATGTACCAATTGATCGCATGAATTTTAGTGCCCAAAAGCTTGCTGCCTACGGTGGTGCTGGGCTAGGAGCGACCATTGCGGCCATCTTGCTTAGCGTTGCGTTGGTTTTTGCCTTTACGATAGTGATAGCGTTGAGCGAAGAACCAGGAAAGAAGTTGTCGTCACAACCGAATCTATCTGGGTGGATATTTCGAAGACGCCAACGAGCCAGTGAGTTAAGCGTACCCTTAAAGTTTTTAATTGCCTCTATAGTGCTTGCTGGATTTGCCAGTTTCGCGTGGTATATCACCGTCAGTATACCCTCAGAGTCCGGTCGTAATGCTGCACTCAAAACAGCAGCAAAGTGTGAAGAGCGTACTCTGGAGTATCGTAATCTTGACAGTTACACTGCATGCCAAGTGGCGGAGTCGGACGATATGTTTTATTTGCTCAAGCGTGAGCATACAGACCAATCGGGCGTCTCATTCCGTACATTTCAGGTGCCTAAAGCTGGGCTATTAAAAAGCGAAGGGCAAAAACAATACCTAAAGTACAAACCTTGAATGTGGCTAAAAGAGTGCGGGCTAAAAGGGACGGCGGGCTAAAAGGGGACGCATTTATTTATCCCTCAAAATTGACAACCCGGATCTCCAAAACACTATCAGCCCATGACCTACACACGCCACATGAACATGATATGCACCTCCATGACCGCTTCTGGCGGGCCATGAGGTCATGCGTTCACAGGATATGACGTAATTACCCAAGGCCCCGCCAGAAATGGACGGGGCTTTTTAGTTCTCCGTCTACCAATGGTTAATGGGGAATGAAATGTTCGAGATTAGACGAGCCACGCACTGCGATGCCCAGATGGCGTTCGACATTCGCCTTCAAGCGATACGGGACCAATGCATCGGTGCCTACACCACGGGAGGGAATCGTGCAGCCCGCAATATTCCTGATTGCCACGATTGACAGCCCTCACGACTTGTAGGAATTTAGCCGCCCGCAGGTAAGGAATATCTGCTGAGGCCAAGAAATGGCCGTTATTCACCACACAAGGGATTGTCTATGCAAGGTTCAAACACCGTTGCTCAACAGGTGTGCGGTCAGCTGATGCACGAGCACCAGAACACCCCACACATGAACATTGCCCAGCAAATCCTCGAATGCCTGTTTCGACGTCGTAGCCTTGCCCCGGGGCAGGATCCCGAACTTTCGTTGCAGGTACTGGAACCCCATCTAGCGAAAGTCATGCAGGCGGTCGAGAGCGGTCGCAAGGTCGAAATGGTCTTGCCAGCCTTTCCCGGCAAGTCGCCCAGCCGCAAGAAAACCCTCAGCCATCTGCCTGATCTTGCTGAGCATCATGCAATCGACGAGTTACATCGCCTGTGCAAGGAGATCCAGGAGATCTACGCACCGGGGGCGCTGATTCATATCTGCTCCGATGGCTATGTGTTCTCTGACCTGGTGCATGTTCCCGATGCGGACGTCAAAGCCTACACCGACGCTATCCAGGACTATGCCGAACAGCACTATCCCGGCACGTTCGCCCATTTCGATCTCAGGGATGCCTATCCTCCGCTGGATTGTCTGGACGCCATGCGTGAGGAGATGATGATCGAGCACGGTCAGTCATTGATCTTGTTGCAGCAGCGCTTCAAGGATGATCCGCACATGATGTTGATGTACTGCGGTATCCATCGCTTCCTGTCCGAGGATTACTCGGGACTGAAAGTATTCGCCGGCATGAGCCTTAATGCGGTGAAGAAGGTCGCCAAACCGGCCTCGCAGCGGGTGATCCAGCGCAGTGAAGCCTGGAGTGCGCTGTTACAGGCGCGCTACCCGCATTGCCTGCGCCTGTCGATTCACCCGCAATTGGCGGTGTCGACGAAGATCGGTATTCGGCTGGTGCCAACCAGTGACCTGTGGCGTACGCCCTGGCATTCGGTGGCGATCAAGCGACGGGGTGTGGTCACCCTCGAAAAACGCAGCAATGTCGATGAACGCTACCACCGCTTAGTGTTCCGCAAGGGGCGTCCTTGTCACTACGCGAGTGCTCAATGATGGCGTCTCGGTTGCCGGTCGAAGCCGTACTCTTCGATTTGGATGGGACCTTGGTCGACACCTTGCCTGACATCACCTGGTGCCTGAACCAGGTATTGCTCGAGCACGGTTGTCCGACGCTGACTACAGAAACAGTGCGCGGTTACATCGGCGGCGGCACCACGGCGATGATCGAGCGAGTTGCCACGCAGTTTGGTGTCGCTGATGCGCTCGCCATGCACCAGCGCTATGTAGCGCTCTACCAAAACAACCTGCTTCAATTTTCCCGGCCATTCAGCGGCGTATTGGAATTGCTTGAAGGCTGTCGCCAGTTGGAAGTGCCGCTGGCTATCGTCACCAACAAGGCTGACGAAATGGCCCGGCAAGTAGCCGATGCGCTGCTTCCACAAAGTACCTTCGGGACGATTCTGGGGCATCGCGCGGGCAGGGCGCTCAAGCCTCAGCCGGATGTCGCATGGGAAGCCGCCCGGCGATTGTCGGTTGATCCGCAACGCTGCTTGTTCGTCGGTGACACCGAGATCGATCTGAAGACCGCCCGTGCTGCAGGCATGTACTCGGCGGCGGTCACCTGGGGATATGGCCTGAGCCCAGCATTGCAGGCCCAGGCCCCGAACTTCTGCTGCGAACAGCCGGCCGGGTTGCTGCGCATTCTGCAGCAAGTCTGCGGTACAGCGCATGCGTTCACCGAGCATGGCGACACCGTTAAATCCTATTGATACACACACTCTCAAGGAAGTTGTTCTATGGAACATAGAGACGCATGGATCGCTGCCGTCAGCGATTTGCTCGCGGGTTATCTGCTCAAAGGCACGGATGATTGTTTCGACACACAAGGCAGAGCGCATCTCGCGCTACGCCTGGGGCATTACTTCGATCAGAGCCTGCCGGTGCGTCTGGTACTGCCGGGTTTTCCCTGCAAGTCGCCGAACGCCATTGACCAGACATTCGGCGTGCTGCCGGACTACGGCGAGGTCATCGCCATCGAACGCCTCGACCAACTCGGCCAAGCCATCGCCGCGCTGCACGCTCCGGGCTGTGTGGTGTCGATCCTCAGTGACGGCACGACGTTCAATGACATCGTCGGGGTGGCCGACGACGTTCGCGAGACCTACAACCGGGCTTTGCGTGAACTGTGCACCACCCACACGATTCAGTGGGTCAGCATGGAAGACCTGTTCCCACAGGCCCAAAGTGCCGAGTCGGTTCGTGCCAGCCTGATCAAGCAGGCCCGCTTGCCGTGGAAAAACCTCGGGGACCTGATCGAGCAGAGCCGCGATGATGAATCCCTCAGCCGGGCGCATGACAACCTCTGCAGTCACCTCTACAACGACCTGCGTCTGTGCCGTGAAGACGGGCAGAGCGAGGACGAGTACCTGCAGCAAATCAACTTCAAAGCCTACCAAATGATGTATCGAGGGCAGGCACTGAATGCGGCAGTGGATCGCTTCTTCGGCGATGACATTCGATTGTCGGTCCATCAGTACAGCAATGCCGGGCCCAAATTCACCTTCGGCTTGGCCGAAGGGCTGACCCGTGTCGACAGCCCCTGGCACGCCGTACCGGTGTGCAACCTCGATGGTAGCCAAACCCTTCGCGCCCGCGCCCAAGTCGACCTCGACCACCATGTGCTGGTCACCTTTCAAGGCCGGCCATGGCTCTACCACCAAACAGAAAACCCTCAGGCCAAAGGCTTCGAATACGAACTGCAAAAACTTCCGCTCTTTGGCCTGGTAGTGCGGGACCCATTGGGGCTGGGTTTCGAGCGACTGTCCACGGGTCTGCTGGAGGCGCTGGTGGAAACCTTCGGTTTCGTCTGCCTCAAGGGCTGTCGCTTCGACGATCAGGACAGTTTCGCCCGCAGCTGCGAACGCTTCGGCACGCTGTACGAATGGGCCTTCGGTGCCGTACACGTGGTCAAGCCTGCGGACAAACCCCAAGGTGTGGTGCACTCGCTGGAAAAAACGCCTTTGCACTGGGACCTGAACATGCTGCCCGACAGCGACGCACAGGTTCAACGCAACCCGAAATTCTGCGCCAGCAAATTCATGCTGTATTGCAAGACCGCACCGCAGCCGGGCGAGGGCCAAACCACCATCGTTGACAGCCGAAACGTACTGCGCAAAGTCGGGCAGCAAGTCGCCCGACAATGGCAGGATGTGAACATCACCTACTACACCAAAATGACCTACTTCGGTGGTTCGCCACGCATGTACAGCCTGGTGGATCATCACCCCCGCAGCGGCGAACTCATTCGTAACCGCTCCATGAACCCCACATTCAAAGTGCATAGCCGATCACGGATGCTGTGCTCCCGATTCCCTCAGGAGCCAGCTCGCCATGATGCGACCCGACGCCAAAGTCGAAAAAGTCTATCTCTACCCCAAGCCCGTGGACTTCAGAAAGTCCATTGATGGCCTCGCTGCGCTGGTCGAGCTGGATATAAAAGTGGCGGTGTTCGATCCCGTGCTCTTCGTCTTTCTCAACAAGCCCCGTAACCGCGTGAAGATTTTGTACTGGGAGCGCAACGGCTTCTGCCTTTGGCTTAAGCGCTTGGAGTCCGAACGATTCAAAACATCGCCTGATCTCAGCGATGAAGTGATCGTTCTGACCGTCCAGGAACTGAACTGGCTGCTTGACGGTTTTGACCTGTGGCGCAACCGTCCTCACCAGGTTTTGACCCCACGCTACGTAGCCTGACCCGGTATAATCCGGGCCATGATTTCTCTGCCCGACGACCTTCCTGATGACCCCGTTTTGCTCAAGCAGATGCTGCTTGATGCACTCAATCGCCAGGGAGAAGTGGTCCAGTCTTACCAGACTCACATCGTTGACCTGAAAGAACAGATCAAGCTGTTGCGCGACCGCTTGTTCGGGCGTAAGTCCGAGCAGACAGCGGAGCCCAATACGCCGCAACTTGCACTGTTCAATGAGCCCGAGAGCGAGCCGATGCCGTTGATCGGCGATGTCGAAGAAGAAGTCGTTGCCCCGGTGTCGCGCCGTGGTAAACGCAAGCCATTGTCGGCTGAGTTGCCGCGTGTCGAGGTGATCCACGAACTGCCCGAGCACGAACTGACCTGTGCCTGCGGTTGCCGCAAGCATGTGATCAGCGAAGAAATCAGCGAACAGCTGGATATCGTGCCGATGCAGATCCGTGTCATCAAACATATCCGCAAGGTTTATGGTTGCCGTGACTGCGAAACGGCACCGGTCACCGCCGACAAACCGGCTCAACTGATCGAAAAGAGCATGGCCAGCCCAAGCGTGCTGGCAATGTTGCTGACCACCAAGTATGTCGATGGCTTGCCGCTGCATCGTTTCGAGACGGTGTTAAGTCGACACGGCATCGATATACCAAGGCAAACACTGGCTCGCTGGGTGATCCAGTGCAGCGAACACTTTCAGCCACTGCTGAACCTGATGCGCGACCGATTACTGGAAAGCCCGGTGATCCACTGCGATGAAACCCGTGTTCAAGTATTGAAAGAGCCAGATCGAGACCCGACCAGCCAATCCTGGATGTGGGTACAAGCCAGCGGCCCGCCAGATCGCAAAGTCGTATTGTTCGACTACACGTCCAGCCGTGCGCAGGAGGTTCCGTTGCGTCTGCTGGAAAGTTATCGCGGCTATGTTATGACCGATGATTACGCGGGCTATAACGCCTTGGCGTTGCAACCGGGGGTCGAACGGCTGGCCTGCATGGCCCATGCGCGACGCAAGTTCGTTGAAGCGCAAAAAGTGCAGCCCAAGGGCAAGACTGGGCGTGCGGATATCGCGCTGACGATGATCAACAAGCTGTACGGCATAGAACGTGAGTTGAAGGACGCCAACGATGAGCTGCGGTTTATCGGACGCCAGGAAAAGAGCCTGCCTATCCTGACTCAACTGAAAAGCTGGCTGGATAAAACCCAATCCCAAGTGACGCCGCAAAGTGCACTGGGCAAGGCTGTGCATTATCTGGCGAACAACTGGAGCCGGCTGGAGCGCTATATCGAAGCCGGTTATTTACCCATCGACAATAACGCCGCTGAAAGAGCGATCAAGCCGTTTGTCATCGGGCGCAAGGCCTGGTTGTTCAGCGATACCACCAACGGCGCGACCGCCAGCGCGCAGATCTATAGCCTGGTCGAGACCGCCAAGGTCAACGGCCAAGAGCCCTATACGTGGCTGCGCCACGTACTGGAGCGGTTACCGCACGCTTCATCGATAGAGGACTACGAAGCTTTGCTGCCATGGAACTGCTCCCCGGAAATGCCACGGTAAATCGCTAACCCATCCTTAGGTAGGTGGGGTTCATGGATCGCATACACTCATTCTGCGTTACCAAGAGGGCACCGACTCGACACTGCAGACGCTTAGCCAGGCTGTGCAGGACCATGACGAGCAGGCTCAACAGGCGTTGCTGGAACAGGTCAATGCACTGGTTTATGACCCGGAGTGTCTGATTGCTCATCAGTGGAGTGAGGGGGATTTGGTGTTGATCGATAACTATCGGACGCTGCATGGGAGGCTGCCGATGTCGCCGGCTTCCTCTTCGCGGGAGTTGTGGCGGGTGCAGGTTTACTGATTGCTGTTGTCTGGGAGGCCCTGGAGACAGGGCCTTCTTTCTCTATCACTGCGCAATAAAGTCACGAATCGCTCGAATAGTCTCCGTTGGCGCTTCTTCCATCAGCCAATGTCCTGCCCCCGGAATCACCACTTCCGTGACCTTGTCCGCCGCATTGCGCATCACGATCGCTTCATTGCTGCCAAAGGATTTTTCACCGCCGATGGCCAGCACCGGCATCGTCAGCCGCGTCGCCATTGAAGCCTTGTTGTCCACCTCATCCTGGCGAATGCTGCGGAACTGAGCGAAGGCTGCGCGCATGGCGTCGGGGCGGGCATAGAGCGCGGCGTAATGCTGACGGGTTTCTTCATCCACCTTGCTGGGGTCGCCTGCAAACTCGTTCCAGAACCGGTCCAGGTAAATGCGCTCACGACCGGCGACCAAGCGTTCAGCATCCGGCCCGCCAAAGTCGAAGTGCCAAAGCATCGGTGAGCGGACAATCTCGTTCCAGGGCGGAATGCCCGGCACTGGCGCATCCATCACCACCAGGCGATCGGTGAGCTGCGGATAACGCGCGGCGTAGGCGTAGGCGACCATGGTGCCGATGTCGTGGCCGATGACCACCGAGTGTTCGATACCCAGTGCTGCCAACACTGCACGGATGTCGGCGGCTTGGGTCTTCTTGTCGTAGCCGCTGTCCGGGATCGATGACAAGCCCATACCGCGAAGGTCCGGCACCACGACCGTGTGATCCCGGGCCAGGTCTGCGGCGAGTGGCGCCCACATGTCGCCGGTGTCGCCGAAGCCATGTAGAAGGACCACGGCTGGGCCTTTGCCGCCGATGCGGACGTGGAGGGTGACGTCTCCTGCCGGGATGTTTTGAGTGCGGAAGGAGGCGGGGAATGGAGGCATTTGGGCGTGTGCTGGAATGCTTAGAGCGAGCAGCATAAGAGCAGTCAATAGGACGCGGGTCATGATGGTGGCTCCAGACGTAGGCGTGGAAGGGGCTCCGAGCCAGTGGAAGGGGCTTGGCGGTCAGAAAATAGATCTATCACCTTTTTGTCATTAGCTTTGAAGCTGCTCTAGTCCGGACGGATTAACAAGCAAACCTATCAATCACGCCACTCGAAGCAACCAGTATGATCGATGAACATCCGAAGGATTTTGTCACAACTCACAACAAGCTCATGGTCTCGGTAATTCTGAGGTGATTTGGAGCCGTGAAATAGGTTGCATCGAACAGCATAGACAGTTCGAAGTAGATGCGGCCAAGTCGGAACATCGCCAGCGCTCCATGTGATGGGTTGAAGCTTGACATTTTCGCGCACGACCTCTGCCATCAATTCTTCTCGCGAAAATCGCCAGAACGCGTCTCGGCCAAGTTTCCGACGTACGTCGCGGACATTCAGAACCGGCCACATCGTTGCGAATATCTCCACTTTCTCCTGAAAGTCCGGGCAGTGCTTCATGAGGTCATCGTAAGCGTCCGAAAGCCGCTGATGGCTGACCAGCGCAGTAATCATTTCCGCGTCAGTGTTCGCGTCGGTCACACACTCCATCCATCCGTTGAAACCCATCCAAAGGTTCACGAAGGAAGAAAATTCGGAGCGCTGATTGATATTGGCATCAATCAGTTCACGGGCGAGATCAGCAGTTTCTGGATCAAGAGTTCTGAAGTAATTGAAGTTAACCAAGGTAAGCTCCTACTGCGCGGGTTCACCGGATTGGGTTGGACGCTACCCAGCCTAAGCGATAGAGTTTACATCTATCATCGTGAGGAAATAATGTCCAGATGTTGTTTCGAACTCTGGGTGGATAAGGTTGTAGCCGATTTTTTCATGAAAAATTTAATACAAAAAAGGGGTGTATTTGTCGGATAAAAAATCTATTTGATTTGTGTCTAAATCAATAGGTTATCCCCTTTGCTGTTATTGTTAAAGTACACCACGGTGCTTTTGATATGTGTGTATTCCCAAAGAGCCAAACGCCACTGTGAGTGAGCTAAACATTAAGATGAAAGAGGCTAGGCACGCTAAATCCCAAGGGTCACCCCTCTTGCTTTGTGTCTCTGAAGGAGCTAGGGCTGTTGGTGTATAGATCTTCTCTGAGTACAATATGAGACCTCGGATTTTCCCCTCTTGCACAAGAAGATTTCTTTCTGTGTCAATCGTTCTTCGTTCGTAATCAATGTCTAGCGCAAAAATTCTAATGCCTACAAAGGTGAATAATGAAATTATTGCCAATGTTGCCGCCATGGTTGAGATATTTCTTGCGAGAGTTAAAGACGATAGTTTGTCTTGGTAGGCAGTAAGAAATAACAGGGAGAAAGCTGCAATGATGCTGCCGAATGTCGGATATAACGCTCCGATTTGTGAGTTTTCTACCGCGATGGGTAATTTTAAAATTGCGGCGGCGCCTGGAAAAAGTACTGCGGCGGCCGTGAGGATCCCCCATAACGATGTTAGGAAATTTACGAGTCGCATCATGGTAGTTACTACCTCTAATGATTAATTTCGACTGAGTTTGGAAGTAAGCATCAATCCAAATCGACCGCCTCAAAAATCTCCCGTTGTTCTGTTATTATATCCAGCGCACGATGAAGCATTTTATGGATTTTCATATGCTCTACGCGCTTTATTTCGCCTCGTGTTACTGAGGCTTGGTCCACGTAGCACCATATATACGTATCCATTGCACCAGTTTTTACACCAATCGCGCCTATCCGATATAAGCAGGAAAGCATGCTGGACAAAATGTCCGCTTCTTTTATGCCTTGTGAATCATAGTATTTTTTAACGATGGTAGAGCAAGGGTCGCTATTCTTATGCTCGTAAAGTGCTAGCATTACCTCCTCGAGACGTGAGTCCTTAATCAATGAGCGCGTAAATGTTGCTTTGAGTCCGCGAAGGATTTCAATGGTGTCGTCGAAGGAGGGATAAACTTCGCCCCATTCTTCTTTTAGAGATTTTAATCTTTTTTCAGAATATTGGGCTTCAGCGGCAAATAGAGAGCGCCACGAAACTCGTTCTCTATCTGAAGCAATTGCAAAACTTTCATTTACAAATTGCAAAACGTCTCTGGGGCGGCGAAGAGTTCTTTCTATTATGAACTCAATGGATGTTTGTCCGCCTCCTTTACGGGCTTTTGGGAAAATATCATCCAGTATTATTTGTTGTTTTGTGTACTGGCTTTTGAATACTTCATTTATGCGAAGTTCTATAAGGCGCTCAAGTTCCTCAGGTGACCAGCGTAACTCGAGAATATAAGACTCATATTTTTCCTCTTGAAATCCAGAGTCTCGAGTTACATCAAAAACTAAAACCAATAAGTCTTTCCGAAGGGCGGCAATAATTTTTGTTTGTTTTATTCTCCTGAACGTTTTTATTTCCTCAATTAGTGCTCTGATAAACCTGACTCTAGTTTCCGTGCCTGCCCATTCTTCATCAAGTTGATCAATCAGGATGTAGAATTTTTTCTGTGGATCATCAAAAGAGTGTTCTGCCAGTAAGTCCAATACTTCGTTGAGTTTTCTAATTTGAAGCCCGTTTACGACTAAGCTGGCTCTCTGCTTTATCTCACAGCGTTCCTCGTCAGAAAGCCTTTTTGCCCCATCTAATGTCAGTGATACTTCGGAGTATTTTGCGCCAATACTGCTCTTTGTGTCTGTCTCAAGCTTTTTAGTTATTATTTTAAGTTGCTCGTCTGTATCCAACCAAAATCTATCGCCCCATTCATTGAAGTACTCTAATGCTTTTCGCTTTGTCACATCTCTACTGAATTTGCTGAATATACCATCCAGAAAGCTCTTGCTTTCGTATTCGCTTTTTATATCATATCTAAGTTTCAGGAACTCAACAGTCAGCACGTGTCGCCACAAAAGTTTATAAAATAGATCTAGGTTTATATTTAAGGCGTCAAAAAACTGAATGATGTCTGAATATTCTAGGAATCTAACTGAGATATCATTGGGGTCAAGGTTTACAACTTTCTGTGCGCTAGATTTTATTTTGTATAGTAGCGCGCTTTTTCCAGAGCCTGTTCTGCCAAGTATAATAGATGCCGGGGATTCAACATCCAATAGACGATCGAGATAGCCGTTATCTACAAAACAACGATTAAGTAGTTCGGAGTCTCCTTCTGCATCTAAGGCTCCAATTTTTAAGTTTCTAGTGATTTTTAATTTTTTTTCTTCCATGGCGGCGTTCTCGTTGGTATACGGCTCGACTGCGGTTTTATCCTATGTGTTGGTTGGAATATGCAGTTTGCTACAAACAATGCCGAGTAGTAGCCTCCTCTTATACAGAAGCGTCTTTGGTTAGAAATACATGCCGGTTATTGAGGAAAGCATAGCTAGGGCGCGCATATTTTCCATGAAAACTACAAGTTTTTCTGTGTTATGGCTTTGCGCCTTAAACTGAGTCTATCGTGGAATCATCGCACCATCGAGGGTGATGTGGAGGACAAAAAAATGACGCGAGGGAAAGGAATAGTTATTTATTCAATAAAGCTCAGAGACTAAACAGAAAATAGCTTCAAAGCAGGAAATAAAGAACCCGCAATAATGCGGGTTTTTTCAGCCGATAATCTGTTACTGCCCTTTAGGTGCCTCAAACCCACGCTGTTCAATCACTCGAAACACATCGCTCACATCCTGGACCATGATCCGGGCGATGTTGGTAACGGTGTTGATGTCATGCTCGGCGTAGTCCGGCAGGCTGGTGCAGGCCATGAGGTTGAGGTATTTGAGGACGGCGCTGAGGCGTTCGCTGAGGCAGTTGTGGAGTTCGCGCAGTGGGGCGTCGGCATCGATGAGTAGGACGGGGTGGTCGGTGGCGAAATGGGACATCGGGGTGTAGTGGCGGAGCGGGTTGTTAGTACTCATAAGTAAATCTTCCTCGAATCTGTAAGAAGAGCTACTGCCGTTCGCTGCGAAACAAATGGGTGGTAGCTATGTGCGGGTTCGCAGACCGAGGATACGAGGAACCCGGCAGACCCGAAGGTCTCCCACACACAGCCACCATAAAACGGAGTACGGGCGCGTTTGTGCGACCGTTGCTGGTTATGGGGTGCAAGGTTACTACACGTATCGTCAGGGCTGCGAAACCCTATCGCTGAATTCGCTCAGTGACAGACCACTCTAGGCAGCAATTTTGATAGCCGCAACCGGGCTGTAGGACCACACGCGGTCACTGTGGCGAGGGGGCTTGCCCCCGTTCGGTGGCGCAGCCGCCGCAAAACCGGGCGTTGCAGTGGGTCTGAGGAAACGGGCTAGCAGGGTTTGGGGTTGCTTCGCAGCCCAGCGGGAGCAAGCTCCCTCGCCACAAACGGTTGTTTCCTACAAGATTTTCGGACTTCAAAATCCTGGCCATGCACTCATCGAACGATCAGGCGCGGGGTTTTCGGCGGCGAGGACGCTTGCTTCCGTTCAGCATCACCACCGTCGTAGACTGAAAGCCAACGGGAATTCAAGGATGGAACGCACCCCATGATCGAAATCGGCAGCCGCAACAACGCCCCTACGCCACAGCACAAAACCCAGGACATTTACCTCTTCCACATTGACCTTTCCCGTCCGGACACACCTTTTTGTTTCGAGCAGTCCATCGGCGGCGGTCATTGCGAGCAGGGCGGAGCGGCGTGGTTGGCGGCGTCGGGACTTGAGGCGTGGCCGGGTGATTGGCGTCTGCATGTGCAGAAGGCCGGTTGTGGCTGGGTCGCTGAGCTGGTGGACGGTCATCCGGGCGTTGATCAGGCGACGCTGGTATCGATGATTCTCGAACGCCATGCTGAGGGTGCCAAGCCTGTGGGGCGGTGGAGGGCGATTGCCGGGTGGTTCAAGCGCAACATTCATCTCACTGGCCGCTACGGCGTTTAACCCGAGGAGAACCCCATGAGTCAGACACTGGAACGCGCCATTGCCATTGCCGCTGCGGCGCATGAGGGGCAGGTGGACAAGGGCGGCGCGCCTTACATCCTGCATCCGCTGAAAGTCATGCTGCGGGTGAACACGCTGGAAGAACGCATCGTCGCGGTGTTGCATGACGTGGTCGAGGACTGCGGCATCAGCTTCGACGATCTGCGTAACGAAGGTTTCAGCGAAACGGTGCTAATGGCAATTGCGTCGGTGACCAAGGTGCCGGACGAGTCCTACGAGGAGTTTGTCGAGCGCGCGGCGCAGAACCCGATCGGGCGGGTGGTGAAACTGGCGGATCTGGAAGAGAACAGCGACTTGTCGAGGATCGCTCAACCGTCATGGGAGGATCTGGAGCGCGTTGAGAAGTATCGGCGGGCGATCGGGGTGTTGCGTTCGTAGTGAGTGTTGGCATCGTGTTGCCGGCGCGAGGGCTGGAGGGTGTTCCAGCCAGAAGCGACAAAGCCCCAAATCATCAGGGCTTTGTTCTTTGAAATTGCGCAGTTCCCAGATCGTTACCGCACGCCGTTCGGCGTTATTGTCTGGTCTGCGGTGAATGCGGGTTGTGGGCGATGTGCTTCGGTCCCGCCAAGGCCCATGCTATCAACCCAATCAGCGGCACAAACACGATCACCACCATCCACACCAGTTTGTTGCTCGATTTACCTTCGGCTTTTCGCACCCGATTTATCGCCCACAACTCAATCAGTACAAGTACTGCTGTGAGCACGACCCAGATTGTTTCGATTTGCATTAGTCACCTCCTGATAGTCATTCAGTTAGGCGAGCGGGTGGGGGCGGGGTTCATTAAATTTGGGGTGGCTTGGGAGCGCAATTGCACTCCACTTGATCACCCGTTTGCATTCGCCCTGACCAGTCATTTGCATTCGTTCTGACCACCGATTGCATCGGATTTCACCAGCACGCTTTGTAACCATGATCGGCAGAGAACGGCCAGAAGCTGCTGGGGGGGGGCGTAGCAATGACGAAATAGCAACTATGCTAGGTCTGATGCCGGAATTGATCGAGCAGATCGGGCCTTGCGTCCATACGTCGTGGCAAAACAATGGAAATGGGATCGATCCGCTTGTGTTGAATTGGCCGTTGCTGCATCTCAAGGCAGGTCTGCCGGAGGAGGTCTGAAGTTGCGAATCGCTTTTCTGGTGAACCGGGACGTGGAGAGCAATCTCACTCTCAATTTCCTGTTGCCCGAGATTCACGAGAGCACAGTGGGAATATTCCTCTCGGAGAGAGTGGGATCGGGCAGGAAGGTGCCACGCATGCTCGGACAACTGGCATTGATCGAGCAGGACTTCTTCAATGCCTTGGCCCCTGGGTTAATCGGATCGAGCGACCAGGTCAGCAGCGGGCATCGATTCGGTTTTGCAGAACTGCAGCAACGCTTTGGGGTTCCTGTGCGGGTATTGCCCAGCTTGAGGGATCCTGCGGGCCTGCAAATGCTGCAGGATGCGGGAGCGGATCTGTTCATCTCAATCCGCTTTGGTCAAATCCTGAGGAATGAAGCATTGGCAATTCCGCCACGCGGCGTCCTCAATCTTCACTCTGGCCTCTTGCCTCAATATCGAGGTGTTCTCGCGACCTTCCGGGCGCTGCTGAACGGGGACCCGGAGATCGGTTGTACTCTCCATTGGATCGACAGTCCCGGCATTGATGTTGGTCGCATCATTGAGACTGCGCGCGTGGCAGTCGAAAAGGAACGCTCCTTGCTGTGGCACATCCTTTCACTTTATCAACCAGGCGCCCGTCTCATCATGAACGCAATCAGGCGCTTGGAGCGCGATGAGCCCATGACGGGGACGTCTCAAGATCCATCTGCCGGGGCCTACTACTCCTTTCCCGGCGAGGATGACCTGATGCAGTTCACGACACAGGGGTGGCGGCTCTTCGATCGCGAGGACGTTTGGGATCTTTTCGAATCGTACGGATTTCCGTTGCGGATAAGCGCTCCTTGAGAGCTGAACGGCGGCAAGGCTTACTGAGGCCTTGTTGCTGGAGCATTGAAAAGCTCAAAACGACGCCGCAAAAGGTTGGCGTCGCTCAACGTCTGTGTTGGGTCGTTCTCTGCCGGTCATGTCCACGAATCGTGCTGGTCAAATCCGATGCAAATGACTGGTCAGGTCGAATGAGGGAAATGCCCTATATGGGACATTTCACGGGTGGTGCATATGACAATGGTGTTCGAAACTAATGCTCGTGAAATACCGGGACAGACCACAATTTTTCCATTCAACGATTTTTGAAATAGTGGACTGTCCCGGTGTTTCGATACTCCTTTTTTTGCCTGTTGCTCAAGCCTGGACTGGAGTGCAAAGCTCCACCAGCGTGCCATCCGGGCAGCGAACGTAGGAGATGGTTTGCCCCCAGGGTTTGACGAGCGGGGCGGCTATTTCGGTGGCGCCGGCGTTCAGCGCTTTGGCGTGGGCGGCGGCGACGTCGTCGGTCACCAGGCCAACTTCCATACCCAATGGTTTGACGGAGGCGTGGGCCGAGATGTGACCCGCACTGAAGTTCATCGCCGCGAGTTCATCGGCGGCGAAGGCCAGAGCAGTTTCCCCTGTTTCGAGTTCGCCGTAGGTGTTGGATTCGTGGAGGAATCGGGTGGTGATTCCGAATGCTGTTTCAAAGAATTGCAGGGAGGTGAGGACGTCCGGGACGTAGATGATCAGGTAGCCGAATTTCATGTGCGAACATTCCTTGTCGTGCCATGGGCTGGCAAATCTAGCAGAAGTTGGAGGTGAAATACCGGGACAGACCACAATTTCTCCGTTCAACGATTTTTGAAATCGTGGACTGTCATGTGCTGAAGATCAAAAGATCGCAGCCTTCGGCAGCTCCTACGTCGATCGAATAACCGATGTAGAGCCTTTGACCCCGTCTACGCGTCGGGTGTGATGTCTTGGTGGCGCGATACTGATTTATCGACTGAACTGCTGCTCAGGTTTCAGGAGGAAATCAGATGGCACGGCTCATTCTTGGTCATACCACCGATACGTCGATTAAAGTTTGGGTACGCGCCAGCGAGCGTTGGCCGGTGGCTTTTGTTGATGTGGTGGATTGCGACAACAACGCGACAGGCCCCACCAAGGTGCTCGAAGCCCAGCCGATGGAGTTCTACACCGGCGTTCTGGAGTGGAAAAAACTCGATCCCGATACGCCTTATGTCGTGAAGGTGGCCTTCGGCAAGACCCGCGGTGCGGCAGCCGATGAGCGAGTTCGTGATGCCTATACCGAAGGGCGCTTTCGCACCTTTCCAGCGGTGGAGCTGACCGGGTCATTCTCCTTCGTGCTTGGCTCCTGCAATCTTCATTCGCTCGGGATACTGGAGAGACCCGACCGCGCCTGGGTCGAGATTTCTCGTGTGGCCAAAAACAACGACGCACGCTTTATGATCCATTGCGGCGACCAGATTTACTCGGACATTCCGCGCCAGCCCTCCATCGATGTGCAGTTCTTTCGCGACAAGTATCTGGATGCCTGGGAGGACTGTGTGCCCGCGCGCCGGACGCTGACAGAGTTGTCCCATTACATGATTCTTGACGACCATGAACTGATCAACAACTTCGACACGGCCACCGGCTCGTCCACGCAAGCGCTGGCGAACGCCGCCATCAAGGCGTATTGGGAGTTTCAGCATTCGCACAACCCTTCGAGCCGTCATGCCGAGCATCATTACCACTACGAGTTCAACTACGGCGCGGTGAAGTTCTTTGTCATGGACACCCGCTATTACCGAAGTACAGCGCAAAGGCGCCTGCTCGATGAGGTTCAGGAAGAGGACCTGTTGCGCTGGCTGTCGCGTTACCGCGATGACCTGAAGTTCGTTGTCACCAGCGTGCCGTTCGTGGGGGTGGTGAAAAACTCTGAAGGTGACAAATGGTCGGACCCTGCTTTCGAGGAGCAGCGAAGCCGCATCCTTGAGCATGTCCTGGAAAAAAACGTGACACGCCTGACCTTCCTGACGGGCGACATGCACACGTCCTATCACGCCACGCTGGAGGTTTCGCGCGGTGAGAAAAGCACGGTGATCAATGAATTGATGTCCAGCCCGATAAACCAGTACACCCCCAACATCAGGCCCGAACAGATCTACAACATGAACCACTCGCACACCCTGCCTAATGGAATTTCCACGCTGTCGTGTATCGATCCGGATTCCTTTTACGGTAATCACTCGAATGTCATGGTGATCGATGTCGATATGACGTCGAACAAGCAAACGGTGGGCTATAAGATTTTTCGCACAACAAAAACGGGCGCGGGGCCGAGTGGGAAATTTCACCCGTAGAGGGGAAGAAGAGATCCATTGTGGTGAGGGCGCGCGCCATTAGAATTGTTCAATCCTCCCACTGTTTCCTTGGAAGAGAATCGGTCTAAAAAGCCTGACCCAGGCCTCGAATGATTTGCTATTCTGAAGCTGTAGGTGAAGACGCAGACTGATGCGCAAAGGGATAGCGAGGAAGCGTGGGGCGCGCTCCCAAGGGTACACGGTTAGAAAGATCTCCGCGCTGAGATCCAGCCCTTATGCCGTGTGAGGCAGAACAGCCCAAAGTTAAAAATCCTGTTCTGTGAGAGGCCCGATAAACCTTGTAAGCCAGAGACCAGCACTGGCCACCTACATCGATTTCCAAAGCCCGCCTTGTGCGGGCTTTTTCGTGTTTGCGGGTAGCCAGGTTGTTCTACACGGCGCGCGCTTTTGCGGATGGCGCACGTACGCCTGGCTCATCGCGTTCAGCCTCTCCGACGTGAGCCGCAAAGCCAGACTGATCCGAAGCAATCTCGGGGCGCAACGTGAGTTGCGGGATGTCATACGCCCCTGCATTTTGCGGTCGGAAAGGAATCGGCGCGGTCCTCCCGAGGTCATCAAGCCGTTGTCCGAGGGCGTCACAGGTCGTTGTGAATTTCGCTTCATCCATTCGGCTGGTCCGATAGATCACGAACGGTGGCAGCACGTCGAAGCCGGGGTAAAACAGTACGCCGTGCTGAATGGGGAATAACAGATCATCGATGGGCCCATTGATGCCCCGAGGGCTGTAATGAGACTCCCATCCACCTGCGGTGACGATCAGCATCGCCCGTTTGCCCGCCAGCGTACCTTCCCCATAGCGGTCGCCCCAGCGCGCATCGGAGTGTTCCCCCACGCCATAGGCAAACCCATAGGCATAAACGCGTTCCACCCAGCCTTTGAGGATCGCCGGCATCGAGAACCACCACAGCGGAAACTGCAGAATGAGGGCATCGGCCCAGAGCAGTTTTTCCTGTTCGAGGGCGATGTCCTGGCTTTGCCGGCCTTCTTCGAAGGCGCGCTTGGAGTCCAGCGAAGGATCGAACCGCGCGTCAGTCGGCCGGCCGGGACTGTCATCGGCATCCAGCGAGGCCTTCCAGTCCATCGCGTATAGATCGGAGACCTGCACCTGGTGGCCGGCAGCCTCCAGGCGTTTGACGGCAAAGTCCTTGAGTGAACCGTTCAAGGATTTGGGTTCGGGATGGGCATAAACGAGCAGAACATTCATTGCGCAGTCTCCAGTATCAGGAGCCTGCAGAATCGGATGTTGCCCGGTATATTGGAAATGAATAACCAATATGCTAGGTATTGTCATGAATAATCTGCGACGTCTGGACATCAACTTGCTGCTGACCCTTGATGTCTTGCTCTCGGAACACAACGTGACCCGTGCGGCGCAACGCCTGAATTTGTCTCAACCTTCAGTGAGTGTTCATCTCGCCAAATTGCGGGACATTTTCGGTGATCCGCTGTTGCTGCCAGGGCCACGGGGCATGCGGCCCACGGCCAGGGCCGATGAGTTGCGCGAGCCGTTGCGCCAGGCACTGGAAGCCTTGGAGCGCGCTGTATCGCCCGCCAGTCCTTTCAACCCGGCCGAGGCACGGCAGACGTGGAATGTCATGGCGTCTGACTACGGTGAGTCGACCATCGTGTTGCCAGCGTTGGCAGGGCTGCGTTCGGCAGCACCGGGCACGCGTCTGGCGGTGTTTGACCTGGTTCCGTCACAGATCGCCAGACAAGCGGAGCAGGGGGCAATCGATCTGGCTTTTCACACCAGCGAGGACGCGCCCCTCGGCTTGCGGCGCCGCGCGTTGTTTACCGAGCGGTATGTATTGGTAGGGCGGGCAGGCCATCCGCAGTTGAAAAAGCGGCCAACGCTTGAGCAGTTCTGTGAGCTCGACCAGGTGATCGTGTCACCGGATGGCGGGGGCTTCCAGGGTGTTACCGATAAAGCGCTTTCGCAGGTGGGCCTGACGCGCCGGGTAGTGCTGTCGGTTCCCCATTTCCTGTTTGTCCGGTCGGTGGTGGAGAGTACTGACATGGTGGCGATGCTGCCGTCGCGGCTGGTTCGCGATGCGCGTGCGCTAGAAGTGGTCGAGCCACCGCTTGAAGTCCCGGGTTATGAGATGTCGATGCTCTGGGCCGAACGGGTGCATCGCGACCCTGCGCATCAATGGTTGCGCGAGTTCATCGTGAGTGCGTTGTGATGGGCATCAGTCAAACACAATCCCTGTGGGAGCGCCTGGCATTGCTGCTGGTTGTGTTCATCCCGGTGTTTGGCTAATCTCGCACAAACACGCAAAAACAGGCATAACCATGCAAGTCGAGCATTCCACCGCCGAACTCCCACAACTGCGCCGTCAGAAAATCCTGCTGATCCTCGAACGCGACGGCAAGGTCATGGCCTCCGAATTGAGCCAGCATTTCACGGTGTCCGAAGACACCATCCGCCGGGATTTGTCAGAGCTGGCCAGCGCCGGGCTGGTGCAGCGGGTGCACGGCGGGGCGCTGCCACGGCCCAAGGACACGGGCAAGGATTACTTCACCCGGGTCGGCGAAACCGATGAGGTGAAAACCCGTCTGGCCCAACTCGCCGCACGCCGGGTCAAAAGCGGCCAGATCGTGATTTTCGATTCCGGCAGTACTACGCTGCAGATCGCGCGCTCGCTGCCCGCTGACATCTCCATCACGGCCATCACCGCGTCGCCGATGATCGCGATCACCCTGGCCGAATATAAAGGCATCACGGTGATCGTCGCCGGTGGTCAGCTCAATCCCGCGACGATGTCTTCCGGCGGCCATGAAACCCTGCGGCTGATCGAAGGCGTCAAGGCCGACCTGGTGTTCACCGGGGTCTGCGCCATTCATCCGGAAGTCGGCATCAGCTCGCTGCATTTCGATGAGGTGCCGGTGAAGCAGGCGATGCTCGCCAGCGCTTCCCACGTGATTGCCGTCACCACCGCGGACAAACTGGGGGCGGTGGAGCCCTTCGTTGTTGCGCCTTGCAACCGTGTGCATACGCTGATCACCGAACGTCACGTGGCCTCGGGCAATGTCGAGGATTATCAAAAGCTGGGGATCGAGGTGGTGCAGATAGACGCTTGAGCGTCATCGCGCTCGGCGCTGCATGGTTTACGCTGATAGCTACGACGGGAGGAATGCAGTCATGACTGAGCGCCACATGATCCACTCGGAAACGCTATCGAACGGATGCAGCATCGAGGTCAAAGCCGAGATATTAAGAGATGGCTCGCTGAAGATGTTCATCGGTGTTTACCGGCCGGACGGCTCGGTCATCGTCGAGGACAACCACCCGTCGCCGCATCTGCTGGACATGGAGGCTGCGATGGAGTGGGCCATCGAAAAAGCCAAAACCATCGGGAACAGCCAAAGGACGCTGTAAGGCCAGGCGCTGAATGAATCATTGATCGGTTGGAAGGTCGTATTGATGGGTTTGAACGCACGGCAATTGAATTCGCCGCCAGCGTCACCTCATCCCCGCAGCCCTGACCTTTTAGGACGTTCAAATGAAGCGCATCGCGATAATGACCCTGACCATTGCAAGCACTCTCCTGCTGGGAGGTTGCTATCCTCATTGGGAAGATGGAGACAGGTACGATCGGGATCATGATCACCGCCGTGAATACCGTCGCGACCATGACCGAGGCTATTATTACGATGGTCGAGGGTATGACCGGGATTATGATCGCCGTGATGATCGCCGTCGACACCGCGACCGTGACGACAATGACAACCAGGGCGACGATTGACCCTTTCGCGCCCGGTTTCAGAGCGGGGTCATTGCCGCTCTGAATTCTTTCCTGAGGAATAACCATGGGATTTCTGACTTGGCATATCACTCGACCCCTCGGTCAAAGGCTGATCGCGGCGGGTATCGGCCTGACCATCATGGCGTTCAATGCCCAGGCACAAACCTCACCTCAGGCCACTCAGGAAATAAACAGCTTGCTGGACTTTATCGAGCACAGCGAATGCCGGTTTGTGCGCAACGGCAGCGAATACCACGGCCCTCAGGCCCGGGCGCATCTGCAGAAGAAGCTGGAGTACCTTGAGGAGGAGGACAAGGTAAACAGCGCAGAAGACTTCATTGAGCAGGCGGCCACCCAGAGCAGCAAGAGTGGCCTCGCCTATGAAGTGCGCTGTCCGGCAGGTATACAACCGGCCAACCTCTGGTTGAAGACCGAGCTACAGCGGCAGCGGCAACTTCATTGATTTTGTCGGGCGCTAGCGCAGCAGATGCACCGCCAATCCAATCAACCCGCAACCCAGCAGCACCTCGATCACCCCCCGCTTGAAGCGGAACAAGGCAATGGCCGCTGCAATGGCGATCAGCGCCGAAGGCCAGTCGAGTTGGCCGCTGAAGCCGTTGGGCCACAGCACGTGGTAGCCGAAGAAACACGCCAGATTAAGAATCACGCCGACCACCGCCGCGGTAATCGCGGTCAGCGGCGCGGTGAGCCTGAGTTCGTTGTGCGTCGACTCCACCAGCGGACCGCCAGCGAAGATGAACAGGAATGAAGGCAGGAAGGTAAACCAGGTCACCAGCGTGGCGGCGAGGGCGCCGGCCAGGAACATTTGATCAGGGCCGAACACCTGATGCACATAGGCGCCGACAAAACCGACGAAGGCCACCACCATGATCAGCGGCCCGGGGGTGGTTTCGCCGAGCGCCAGCCCATCGATCATCTGCGTGGGTGTCAGCCAGCCATAGTGACCAACAGCGCCCTGATACACATAAGGCAGCACGGCATACGCGCCGCCGAACGTCAGCAATGCTGCTTTGGTAAAGAACCAGGCCATCTGGGTCAGGGTGCCTTCCCAGCCGAACAGGGCGGTGAGAATCCCCATCGGCAGCACCCACAAGACCGCACCCACCAGCAGCAGTCGCAGCAATTTAAAACTGCTGAAACGGGCATGTTCGGGAGTCGGGGTGTCGTCGTCGATCAAGGCCGGGCCGAAGGATTTTTTCGCAGCGCTGTGGCCCCCGGTCCTGAACCTTTCAGGCGCCAGACGTCCGCCGAAATAACCGATAATCGCAGCGCCCAGCACAATCAGCGGGAACGGCACATTGAACACGAAGATGGCCGTGAATGAGGCCGCGGCGATTCCCCATAGCCAGTTGTTCTTTAATGCCCGCGAGCCGATTCGGTGGGCCGCCTGCACCACAATGGCGGTCACGGCAGGCTTGATCCCATAAAAAAGCCCGGCCACCACCGGCACTTCGCCAAAGGCGATGTACACCCACGACAGCCCGATCAGGATGAACAGCGAAGGCAGCACAAACAGCGCGCCGGCAATCAGGCCGCCCCATGTGCGGTGCATCAGCCAACCGATGTAGGTCGCCAGCTGCTGAGCCTCCGGCCCGGGCAGCAACATGCAGTAGTTGAGGGCATGCAGAAAGCGCCGTTCCGAGATCCAGCGTCGGCGCTCCACCAACTCCTGGTGCATGATCGAGATCTGTCCGGCTGGCCCGCCGAAACTGATGAATCCGAGCTTCAGCCAGAACAGAAACGCTTCCCGCAGGCTGATGGCCTCAGGCTTCGACAGGTCCTGTTCGACGGTCGAGGAGGGGGCTTTATTCAAATGACGATTCCTTTTTCAACTGTCGATTCAAGCCTTCACGGCGTCCCAAACATCGCCGTCCAATAGATGCCCGCGTCACTCTTCGGGTCCACCGCGTAAGCCGCGCCCAGCTCGCGAAATTGAGGGTTCATCAGGTTGGCGCAATGGCCGGGGCTGGCCAGCCAGCCATCGACCACCTTGCGAACCGTGTCTTGCCCGGCGGCGATGTTCTCACCGACCTGCTGACCGGCGTAACCCGCCAGTTCAGCCCGATCACCCGGTGTGCGGCCGTCGCGGTCCTTGTGATCGAAATAGTTATTGTTGGCCATGGCCCGGCTGTGGGTCTCGGCCGCGGAGCCCAGTGTGGCGTTCCAGGCCAGCGGCGTCGTGGCGGTAAAGGCTTGAGTGCCGCACTGGCGCGTCTGAGCGCGGGCGCTGTTCATCGCTTCAAGCAGTTTCTGTCCCTCCGCCTGCCAATCACCCAAACGCCCGGTCAATAGCGGACGCGCCAGCACAATGCGCCATTCACGGCCATCGCGGCTGACGCCGATGTCGACGAATTGCGGGTCCAGCACCACTTGGCAGAAGCTCTCCTGAATAGCCTTCATGGCGGACGGCGCATCACGCGGGCCGGACAAGCTGATCGCCTGCACATTGACCATCGGATAAGCCGCGCGGGCCAGTGCCTGCTGCAAGTCGCCGATGCTGTTGGCGGACAGGACCAGGCGCGGATCGCTCGCCAGTGGCGGTAACTCCGAAGACGCCTGGCCGCCGCAGCGTTGCGCCTGGCTGCGGTAAACGTTGATCGACTCGACCAGCTGCGTTTCATCGGCCGCCGACGCGGCGACGCTGAACACCAGCCCGAATGACAACACGGCAAGATGCAAAACGGATGACAAGCTGCGCATGAAATTCTCCCTTGGACGGACTGCGTCCATGATGCGCGATTTCACCCCTCTGGACGCAATGCCTTTTTGCGCCGTAATGCGTTTATTGTCAGGCGGCTGGAATGACTGGCGACGACTACAATCACAGCAGGTCAGCGCCACAACATCACCGCTTCATTGCTCAAGCCAGTGTCATCGGAAGTATCGATCATGCGATTAAAATGGGTAGTCACCTGCTTCGCAATCATCCTTCTAGGCGGCGAGGTATTGGCGACCGATCAGGAGCAAAAACAGGAAGTGGCTGAAGACAAGGCGCAGGTCCTGGAAGAGAAAGCCGCCGAGAAGGACAGCGACCTTGCAGTGCCCAAGTCCGCGGTCATCACCCCTTCCGAAGTGCAGGCGGTCGATCCGGCGGGCGCAGCTCCTCTGGACGATGCAATCACCTGCCTTGCACGCAGCATCTATTGGGAAGCCAAAGGTGTGGCCGGTGCGGACATGGAAGCCGTCGCCAGCGTGGTCATGAACCGGCTCGGCCAGAAGGGTTTTTCCCGAAACGGTGTGCGCCGTGGTCAAGCAGGGTTCTGAAACGGGCTCCTGCCAGTTTTCGTGGTGGTGCGACGGACGTGCGGATCAGGTAAAGGAAGACGACGAGTATGTCCTCGCCAAGGAAATCGCGCGCAAGGCGCTCAACAAGCAACTCAAGGACCGAACCCATGGTGCTTTGTATTTCCACGACAGAACGGTGGAAACCCGACTGGGCGAAGAAATACACCAGGACGGCCGAGACCCGGAAGTTCCTGTTCTATAAACCTCGTGGCGGGGCGGCGAAGTAGGTGCGAGTCGCTGGATGGTCGTTGGCGGAGCGTGCTGTCGGTAGAATTTTACGGTTTTTTTACGGTGGATACTCTTCCCCGCAATGATACTGGCCGCGTTTTTTGATCATCGCCAGGCCTGCAATCTCTCCTTCTTATCAAGCTGTTGGGGTTCATGTCGGTCGAGTCGAAATGTCTACGCAGTGACCCCGCAAACCCTCTTGCTCGAGGGTGGCATGTAATTTCTTTACCTCAATTTCCGAGAAACGACCCGTGAGCGAAACAGCAATCCCTGCCCATGAAGAATCCCATTCCAGAACCTCGGGAGTAGGTTTGCTCATCGCGGCAGTGGGCGTGGTTTATGGGGATATCGGCACCAGCCCGCTTTACACCCTCAAAGAAGTGTTTGCCGGTCACTACGGAGTCCAGGCCAATCACGACGGTGTACTGGGCATTCTGTCGTTGATCTTCTGGTCACTGATCTGGGTCGTCTCGATCAAGTACGTGCTGTTTATCCTGCGCGCCGACAACCAGGGCGAGGGGGGCATCATGGCCTTGACGGCACTGGCACGTCGGGCTGCGGCGCCGTATCCCAAAATGAGCAGGGTCCTGGTATTGCTTGGCCTGTTTGGCGCGGCACTTTTTTACGGGGACAGCATGATCACCCCGGCCATCTCGGTGCTCTCTGCGGTTGAAGGGTTACAGCTTGCGTTCGATGGCATTGAGCATTGGGTGGTTCCGCTGTCCGTGGTCGTCCTGGTAGCCCTGTTCCTGATACAGAAACACGGCACGGCGCGTATCGGCATCCTGTTCGGCCCGGTCATGGTGCTGTGGTTTGTGGTGTTGGGCGCACTCGGCATTTACGGCATCTTGCAACGGCCGGAAGTGCTGCAAGCGCTGAATCCTGCGTGGGCAGTGCAATTTTTCGTGGTTCATCCGGGCATTGGCGTTGCCATTCTGGGCGCCGTCGTGTTGGCATTGACCGGTGCTGAAGCACTGTATGCCGACATGGGCCATTTTGGTCGCAAACCCATTGCTCGTGCCTGGTTCATCCTGGTGCTCCCCGGCTTGGTACTCAACTACTTTGGCCAGGGCGCGCTGATCCTCGGGAACCCTGAAGCGGTACGTAATCCATTCTATCTATTGGCACCTGACTGGGCGCTGCTGCCGATGGTCGCGCTCTCGACACTGGCCACCATCATCGCCTCCCAGGCGGTGATTTCCGGGGCATTCTCACTGACTCGCCAGGCCATTCAGTTGGGTTACGTGCCGCGTATGTTTATCCAGCACACCTCCAGTCAGGAGCAGGGGCAGATTTACATCGGCATGGTGAACTGGGCGCTGATGGTCGGCGTCGTGTTGCTGGTCATCGGCTTTGAATCGTCCAGTGCGCTGGCGGCGGCTTATGGTGTGGCGGTGACGGGGACCATGCTGATTACCACCATTCTGTCCTCGGCCGTTGTATTGCTGCTTTGGAAAACACCTCGTTGGTTGGCTATTCCGATGCTCTTGGGTTTTCTCCTGGTGGACAGCCTGTACTTTGCCGCCAACGCACCGAAGATCTTCCAGGGGGGGGCGTTCCCGGTGATTGCCGGTATTGCCCTGTTCATTTTGATGACCACCTGGAAACGGGGCCGAAAGATCATTGTCGAGCGACTGGACGAAACCTCGCTGCCGCTGCCGTTGTTCATCAGCAGCATCGGCTCGCAACCCCCCCATCGTGTGCAAGGTACCGCGGTATTTCTGACGGCCAGGGCTGATGCGGTCCCTCATGCCCTCTTGCATAACCTGTTGCATAACCAGGTACTGCACGAGCAGGTGGTGTTGCTCACCGTAGTGTCTGAAGACAGCCCGCGTGTGGCGGCGGATCGGCGATTCGAGGTCGAGGCTTATGGTGAAGGGTTCTTTCGAGTCAGTCTGCACTTTGGTTTTATAGAGGAGCCTGACGTACCTCTGGCGTTGAGCCTATGCCATGTGAAAGAGCTGGATTTCAGCCCGATGCGCACCACTTACTTCCTCAGCCGGGAGACTGTCATTCCGACCAAGCGTATCGGCATGGCCCGCTGGCGCGAAAGCCTGTTCGCGTTTTTGCTGAAAAACGCCAACAGCAACCTCAAATACTTCAAGTTGCCGCTCAATCGTGTGATCGAGTTGGGCACGCAGGTCGAGATGTAGACGGCAACAGTCCGTCAAACACAATCCCTGTGGGAGCGGGCTTGCCCGCGATAGCGGTGTATCAGGCAACATTAATGTCGACTGACACTCCCTCATCGCGAGCAAGCCCGCTCCCACAGGTTTTGCATCCATTCTTTAGCCTTGAAGTACTTCCATCAGCACTTGCACCAACTGTCCGCCTTGCGGCGTAGCCCAGCTTCCGGCGAGTTCTGCAATCAGCTGGTTGGTGGTAGTCAGCGTCACGCCGCCTTTATCCAATCCGCCGCAGGGCAATGTCAGGGCATGCATGGGAATGGCAGTTTTCTCAGGCGCTTTGAGCCGGGCTCATGGCTGGGTAATCGATATACCCCTGAGCGCCCGGTGCGTAGAACGTGTCTTTGTCCGGCACATTAAGCTCGGCGCCTGTGCGAAAACGCTCGGGCAGGTCTGGGTTGGCGAGGAATGCGTTGCCAAACACCACCGCGTCGGCCTGGCCCTTAGTGAGCAGGGATTGGGCGGCGTTTTGGTCGAGCCCGCCACCGATCAGGTAGCTGCCATCGAACAGCGGGCGCAACAAGGCGTGGTAGTCGACGCTGGCGCCGAACAGGGCAACGTGCAGATAGGCGAGATTCAACCCGCGCAATTGCTCGACCAGCCAGGTGTAGGTTTCTTGCGGGTTGGCATCGACGATGTCGTTGAAGTTCATTTCAGGGGAGAGCTTGATGCCGACGCGATCGCTGCCAATTTCCGTCGCTATGGCATTCAACACTTCCAGTACAAAGCGAGCACGGTTTTCAACCGATCCACCGTACTCATCCGTGCGCTGATTGCTGCTCGTCGAGAGGAACTGTTCAGGCAAATACCCCGAAGCGGCATGCAGCTCGACACCGTCGAAGCCGGCCTCAATGGCCAAGCGTGCGGCCTGACGGTAGCCCTCGATGACCGCGGCAATCTCGACCACGCTCAGCGCATGTGGGGTGACGAAGTCCTGAAGGCCTGAAGCTGTCCAGGTCTGGCCGGCGGGTTTGATCGCGGAGGGGGCCTGTGGCAGGGCGTCATTCGGCAGCAGCGAAGGGTGCGAGATGCGACCGCAGTGCATCAGCTGCATGAAGATCCGACTGCCGCGAGCATGTACGGCTTCGGACACCTGCTTCCAGGCGGCCACTTGCTCAGCGGTTTCGATACCGGGAGTACGCACATAACCCTTGCCCAAGGCCACAGGAAACACCCCCTTCAGAGATGATCAACCCAGCACCGGCGCGCTGCGCGTAGTAGGTCGGCACCAGCTCGGTAGGCACCCCGGAATCATCAGAACGCGAGCGAGTCATCGGGGCCATGACCATGCGGTTGGACAGTGTAAGGCGACCGATCTGGACTTGAGAAAAAAAGCGAATGCATTGCGGTACTCCTCGATAAACGATGTGGCTATCATTGATCAATCCGAATCCGGGATAAACCAGGTAAAACTGAATTGACTGATCCACTGATGGAGCAATGAGATTGGAGTTTCTCAACGACATGGCGTTGTTCGTCGAAGTCGTGAAGGCGCGCAGTTTTCGCCGGGCGGCGGAGGCGATGGGGATGCCGAACTCGACACTGTCGCGCCGGATAAGTGGTCTTGAGAAGGAAATCGGGCTAAGGCTTTTGCATCGCACCACGCGCAAAATCGAGCTGACCGAGGCGGGGCAGTTGTACTTCGATCGCTGCAAACGCATCGTCGACGAAGCCCGGCTTGCGCACGAGCAGCTCGGCGAAATGCTTGCCCGACCCAGCGGTGTGCTGCGGGCCTCGCTTCCGGTGGATTTCGCCAATATCTACCTGGCGCCGCTGATTGCTGAGTTTGCCCGGTTGTATCCCGGTATCAGCTTCGAGCTTGATCTGACTCCGCGTCAGGTCGATCTGGTGAGTGAGCCGGTTGATGTGGTCATTCGCATGGGCGAGCCCGCGAGTTCGAACCTGATCGCCCGTAAGCTCGCCAGTTTGCGCCGCGGCCTGTATGCCTCACCCCGTTATCTCGAACTGCACGGTGATCCGATTCATCCCACGGACCTGACCAGCCACGAATGCCTGCGTATGCGCGGCACGCGCGCCGACCGCTGGATACTCTCCGGCAGTGAAGGGGAGGTGGAGGTTGAGGTGGGCGGTCGATTCGAACTCAACAGCGTGGGAATGATTCGACGTCTGGCGACGCTGGATCTGGGTATCGCGTTATTGGGGGAAGGTATCGTTGCGCAAGACCTCGCCGATGGCACACTGCGCAGAGTCTTGCCGCAGTGGCAGGCTTCACCCGTCTCGGTTTACGCCCTTACCGAGACGCGGCTGTTGCCAGCTAAAACCCAGCGGTTTATCGAGTTTCTGCGTGAGCGGCTTCAGGATGCGTAGCGTTCCGGGCTGTTCATGGAGTGGGTTCTTTCTCTAATCTTATGCACAATCACGGGTACGACGTACTCATCGCGTATTGATCGCATGTTAAGCACGTATTGTGAGTAATCGACCGCGCTAATGCAGTGCAACGAGAATCGATACGAAAACCCATTTTGAGATAAGTGATGTCCTTGAGCCCAAAATCCAGTCACCCATCAGCAGCCGGCGGTAACAGCATGATTGAGGTCACCGAGGTTTCCATTGCCCAATTGCGTGCTGCGCTCGAATCGGGCCAGACGACGGCGGTTGAGCTGGTCCAGGCCTATCTCGCCAGGATCGATGCCTACGACGGAGCCGACACGCCCACCGCCCTCAACGCAGTGGTGGTTCGCAACCCCGATGCGCTCAAGGAAGCGCAGGCCTCCGATGCCCGTCGGGCCAAGGGCGAGACGCTGGGGCCGCTCGACGGCATTCCTTATACGGCCAAAGACAGTTATCTGGTGAAGGGGCTCACCGCGGCCTCTGGAAGTCCCGCCTTCGCGAACCTGATTGCTTATCGCGATGCGTTCACCATCGAACGGCTTCGTGCCGCCGGCGCGATTTGCCTGGGCAAGACCAATATGCCGCCCATGGCCAACGGCGGCATGCAGCGCGGGGTCTACGGCCGTGCGCAGAGCCCGTACAACGCTGACTATCTCACCGCTCCCTTTGCATCGGGCTCATCGAACGGCGCCGGCACTGCAACCGCCGCCAGTTTCGCGGCATTCGGCCTCGCCGAAGAAACCTGGTCGAGCGGCCGTGGCCCGGCGTCGAACAATGGTTTGTGTGCCTATACGCCTTCGCGCGGAGTGATCTCGGTACGCGGGAACTGGCCGTTGACGCCGACCATGGACGTTGTCGTGCCGTTTGCCAGAACCATGGCAGACCTGCTCGAAGTGCTCGACGTGGTGGTGGCGGATGATCCCGACACACGGGGCGATCTGTGGCGGATGCAACCCTGGGTGCCTATCCCGAGTGTCGCCTCGGTGCGTCCCGCCTCCTATGGGTCGCTTGCCGCGAATACCGATGCCCTCGCCGGAAGGCGCTTGGGCGTTCCTCGTATGTACATCAACGCGGATCCCGAAGCAGGCACCAGCGAAGCGCCTGGGATCGGCGGTCCGACGGGGCAGCGAATCAACACTCGTCCCTCCGTGATCGGGCTCTGGGAAGAGGCTCGCAAGGCACTCGAAGCCTTTGGTGCCGAAGTGATCGAGGTCGACTTTCCGCTGGTCTCCAATTGCGAGGGCGATCGTCCGGGTGCGCCAACGGTGTTTAACCGCGGCCTGGTTTCCAAAGAGTTCCTTCACCATGAATTGTGGGATCTGACGGCCTGGGCGTTCGACGATTTTCTGCGGGCCAACGGCGATCCAAAACTCAATCGCTTGGTCGATGTGAACGGACCGCTGATTTTTCCGCACGACCCAGGGACGCTGCCCAACCGTGAGGGCGACCTTGCCGCTGGCATGGACGAGTATGTGCGGATGGCCGAGCGCGGCATCACCCCTTGGGACCAGATCACCACGGTGCCTGACGGACTCCGCGGCCTTGAACAGACGCGCCGAATCGATCTTGAGGACTGGATGGATCGGCTGGGGCTCGACGCGGTGATTTTCCCGACGGTGGCCGACGTTGGGCCGGCGAATGCCGATGTCGATCCGAAGTCTGCGGATATCGCATGGAGTAACGGTGTCTGGGTCGCCAACGGCAACCTCGCCATCCGTCACCTGGGTGTTCCCACGGTCACGGTGCCGATGGGAATCATGCCGGACATCGGCATGCCCGTCGGGCTGACCTTCGCCGGTCGTGCCTATGACGATTCGACGTTGCTTCGCTTGGCTTCGGCGTTTGAGTCGACGGGGACGAAGCGATTGATCCCGCCTCGAACCCCACCATTGTCGGGTGGCCAGAAATAGGAAAGGGCGGGATTGGGGCAGGATACGCTCCAATCCCGCTTGGTAACGGTAAACATAGACCTCAAGGACGCGCGATGATATTGCGACACAGGCCAGTGAAGGCTGATGACATCAAAACTATTTGTAGCTTTCCCCTTGACGCTCAGGAACTGTTTTATATGTTTCCGAAAGCCCAATACCCTCTGACGGAAGCTCAGCTATCTAACGCTATTACTCAACGATTCGACTCGACGGTTGTCGAGACCGGAAATAGCGTCGTCGGCTTTGCTAACTTTTATCGTGCTGAAACGGGTGGGGTTTGCTGTATCGGCAATGTCATCGTTGCCCAAGAGGCACGAGGTAAAGGTGTGGCGACCTTCATCGTGGAGACGATGACCGCTCTGGCGTTCAATCGCTATGACGCCACAGAGGTCCAGATCTCATGTTTCAATGAAAACACAGCAGGCTTGCTGCTTTATCCAAAACTGGGCTTCCTGCCCTTTGCTGTCGAAGAGCGATCTTCTCTGGATAGTCGTAGATCAGCACTCATTCATATGACCCGCAAGGTACCCTGAGTTCCCATACTTGAGCCCGGTCTGGAGCTTTGCATGAAAGTTGGCGTGATCTCCGATACCCATGGCTTACTGCGCGCCGAAGCCCTTGCTGCCCTGGAGGGTTGTGAACGGATCATTCACGCCGGCGACATCGGCAAGCTCGAAATCCTTGATCAACTGGCGTCCATTGCCCCGCTGTACGTAGTGCGCGGGAACAATGATCTGGACGCCCCTTGGGCAGAAAATCTCGCCGACCGCCTATGTTTCGACCTGAATGGATGGCAGACCTTGCTGGTACATGACATTGCCGATGTCCCAACGGTGCTCGATGCAGACATAAGGCTGGTGATCACCGGCCATTCGCATAAACCACGCATAGAATGGCGCGGCGAACGGTTATACCTCAACCCCGGTAGCGCTGGCCGACGGCGCTTCAAACTACCGGTGACGCTGGCTCTACTCGAGGTGTATACGTGTTCAATTGAACCGCGCCTGGTCTCGCTACTGGAATGACATTCCTTGGATGGTCTTGGCAAGGCACGACGAGCGTAGAGACATCAGCCAAGACTATGAATCCGATTTTCCGATCCGCGCTATTTGGGGTGGCTGCGGAGTTTGTTTATTGCCCTTTCGTCCATTCATCCATTGTCTTTTCTTGCTCCGCCGATACTTTGTTTTGAGGTTGATAGAGTCCCGGCGCGGCTGTATATCCGGTACGTGAAGCGGCATTGCCAGTCGCTCCCTGTAATTTGCCTTTTCCTCCTTCAATCATTCATCCATTGCTCTTTCTTGCTCTGCCGATACCTTGTTTAGAGGTTGATAGAGTCCGGGGGCGGCTGTATACCCGGTAGGTGAAGCGGCATTGCCAGTCGCTCCCTGTAACCTTGCTTTTTCCTCTTTCAACCATTTGTCCATTGCTCTTTCTTGCTCTATCGATACCTTGTTTAGAGGTTGATAGAGTCCCGGCGCGCCTGTATATCCTGTACTTGAAGCGGCATTGCCAGACGCTCTCTGTGACTTTGCATTTTCCTCTTTAATCCATGCATCCATTGCTTTTTCTTGCTCCGCCGATACCTCGCTTTGAGGTTGATAGTGCCCCGGAGTCGCTATGTATCCACTGCCGTCATAACGGGGTTCGTCGTTTTTAACGTTGCCATCCTTCACGCGTTCCGATGAACTGGCAATGCCTGTTAAACTACTGTCGTCCTTTTTAGTTTCAGGTGCAGCCTGGCTTGAGTTCTGACTGACAGAGTTTTCACTCGATTTAACGGTGTTTGCGATGGGTGTATCACTAGTTGTGTTAGGTTTCAGGGGGAGGGCAGCGGGAGCAGAGACGGTGTCTACTCTAGCTTTTGATTTATTTTTCTTAACCAATTTATTACCTTTTTTTTGTATTTTCTTAGTCGTTGAAAAAGCAGAGTTTAGTTCTTTTTTATTTTTGTGAACAAGATTATCAATGGGGACATAGCTAATAATTTGGTTGGGTTTTCTTTTAATATTCGAATTATAAAATTTCACTTGCCTTTGTGTTAGCTGAATATCAGCAATAGGTGGCGGCCGAACGAGGCCAATAATCGCCTCGCGAGCAATGGCATATGTAAGTTGGTCAAAGTTGTAAAAAACACTATTGCTGGATTTTGGTATGATAAAGGGTGGTGTCATTACTTCAATGGCGCTCTCATGCTTGGAGAGTATTTTTCCTGCCGCTAAATCTTTATAGGTATAAATAACATTGCACTTCGATCGAACTCCACTCCAAGCGTTGCTTATAGAGACTGAAGATACTTCTGCGCTTATTTCAATGCGGCCGCTGTAAGTTCCAAATTCGATAAAGCGATCACTGTTATAGATTTCTTTCTGGGTCGCATTCTTGATAGCATTCCCCCAGTTTGAAATTTGTAATTCGCCTGAAAAATTATTGTCGATATTTACATTTTCTTTGGTTTTTATCTCTGCAGGAAGCACAATAATATCTATATTGTATGCAAGGTCATAATAGTCAATGTCAGGAACAATGCTCTTGTCTCTTTCGCTTGAGATATCTGAATAATTTCTTATGTCGGCACAACTCGTAACTCCGAAAAAGCTAAAGGCCAGCACGAGTAAGGCAGTTCTTTTTTTTATCGACATGTTACTCTCCTATCCTTATAGATTAAGGGCGTGCTTTGTCGCTGGCGTATAACAGTGATTCGACCGAACTCGGTGATAACGAAATAATAGAGGTCTCTAGATAGCTCTGCGCTACCCATTCCGACTTTTTTTAAAAATTCATATAAATCATAGGCCTATATTTCACGCCCTACACCTCAGCTGTAATCGCGCGACTTCTTTTTTTTGGCGCCAATATAACTAGCCGATAGCAGAACGCGATCATTAGGGGGGCGAGGAGACTGAATGTAACCTTTGGCTTTGGGAGGCCGATGCCTGCCAGTCATGACTGGCCGAAATCCACAACCCTGAGCGGACCACGTCAACGTCAGCTCAGGGGCGAAAGCTGCTTGCTCCGCTATTGCAGCGGAACATACACATCCGTTTGCCATTGATCCTGCGGCGTTTCGGGATAGACGCTCAGGTAATTAAAGAACAGCGGCTGATCTCGAAGTTCTTCTCCACTGGCAGGAAGCCAATCGCGGTAAATCGGATAGATCGTTTCGCCGATGTGATCCGGTGACCCCGCGTGTCGCACCACGACGCAACGACTGCCAGGAATGACGATCTCGTGCACGCCGAACCCATTCGGCGCCACGGCCTCGTGAATCTCGCCGCAGATGGCGAAGCGGAAGGCTTGTGGAGGTGTCGTATCGGGGTTGCCATAGGGAATGCCAAAGGTGCGACTCGATGCCACCGGCGACTGTCCGCTCTGCATACGCCACTCGATGAACTTGCGCACGCTCTCATCGACGAGCCCGGCTGGTCCGCAGTGCTCAAGCGCTGCTACCCGGACTTCAGGAAATTCCACGATTCGTACTTGCATGATGATAGTCCTGGAAAAGTGAGGGATTGCGAATACCGCATTCCAGACCTGCCAGTTCGGTTCCTTCCTGAATGCACTCGGCGTCATACCGAATGCCCGTCTAAATGCCCTGCAAAATGCCTCGGGACTTTCAAAGCCGGCACCGAGTGCGGCGTCCAGTACCGAGTGATCAGCGAGGGCGGCGAGGCGATGTGCCGCGCGTCGTAGCCGCATCAGTTGCACATAACGTGAGACGGGCACTCCTGCGAACGCGCTGAATTGTCGATGGAAGTGAAACACCGAAAAATTCGCCACATGGCTCAACGTCTTCACCGACAGGTCACCTTCGAGATTGGCATCAATGTAGGCGAGTACGGCGTTGAAGCGTTTTGTGTAAGCGAAGTGGGTCGGCATGTCAGACACTGGGAAAAGGCTCCTGGGAGTACGGTCGGCAATAGAGTCGACGATAACGGCGTGAATGCGCCTAGCCGCGTTTGCTCAAGGCACGTTTGGGGTTGGCCAATGCCATCTCTTCCAAGGCTACGGGGGGACTAGAGCTTGCTGGGTTCAGATGACTGTTCGACTCGCCAATGCATGACAAAACCTCCGACACTCTAGATCGAGTTCTTAGCGGCAAATGGTTTTCGGGCTTCAGCAAAACACTTCTCTGCGATGGCCGAGCGCGGTTCGGTTTTTGCGCATGACCAGGCCAAGGGGGCCTTCAGCCCCGGCCCGCATCCGACAGGTCTAAGCGCCCAGCCCCAAGCACCGCTGGTTAACGCTTCAGAGCCGCTTCGATCGCAGCGATGTCGATCTTTTTCATCCCCATCATGGCGTCGAACGCGCGCTTGGCCGCCGCGCGATCAGGATCGGTTATCGCAGCTGTCAGAACGCGTGGTGTGATCTGCCACGACAGCCCCCACTTGTCCTTGCACCAGCCGCATGCACTTTCCTGGCCGCCGTTTCCGACAATCGCGTTCCACAAGCGGTCGGTTTCGGCTTGGTCGTCGGTCGCAACCTGGAACGAGAAAGCCTCGTTGTGCTTGAACGCCGAACCTCCGTTCAGCCCGAGACACGGGATGCCCATCACCGTGAACTCGACCGTCAAGACATCGCCCTGTTTGCCCGCCGGATAGTCGCCAGGCGCGCGAAGGACAGCTCCCACAGCGCTGTCCGGAAACGTCTCGGCATAGAACTTCGCAGCGTCCAGCGCGGTGCCGTCGTACCAGAGACAAATCGTGTTTTTGCTGATCATCTTGGTTCTCCAGAATGGGGACTGATGCGTGCGTTCCAGTAGCGTAGGTAACCGGACAATTTTGGCAACTTGCGCACCTTGGGAGGGCGCGCACGCACGATCGTCTCCCATGGCACCGATAAAGTGGAATTCATAAACGTCTATTTTTTTCACGTAATGTTGGCTTAATTCATGTTCGGTGTTATCGCCTACGTCGGAGCCTGACGACAGGTTGTTGATGACAGGTGTCCAATTGTAAGAGCCATTTTCAGCGACTACACTCCAGCCCATGAAACGCTATCTGCGGTTTTGCCTCATCTTCATGATCAGCCTGGCGCTTCCCCTCAGCGGGATGGCGGGCGTTCAGGCACCGACAGAGCCTTGCCCAATGAAGACGATGGGCATGGCGATGATGGACGACATGGGCATGGACTGCTGCAACGATATGAAAAGCCCTTCCGAGCACGGCAAACCTTGTAAGCCGGGCCAGGAATGCAAGACGGGCAGCATGCTGCAAGTTTCGATCTTCAAGACTCCAGTAACCGTATTCAGCCCCGTAGTGCTTTCCTTCTCCAGCGATTCCCTACCCATACAAACCCCGTCCGGGGTATGGCGACCGCCTCGCGTTTGATTCCTGTCCCACATTGAGCCGCATTTCGCATTAGCGGGATGGACTAGCTGCGCGCATGTCTTTTGACGCGTGCAGTGGATGATCACAGGAATCGTAAACATGAACTCCAAGTGCTATTGCACAGGTTGGCCCCTCGTGGCCGGTCTGGTGGCAAGCGTGCTGGCATTGCCGAGCTTCGCTGCCGCATTGACACTCGATGAAGCGTTGCGGCTGGCCGAAAACAATGCGCCGTCGCTGACCGCACAAGACGCCAAAATTCAGGCTGCCAGCAGCGCGGCTATTCCAGCCGGTGAGCTACCTGACCCCAAACTGGTACTGGGTGTTCAGAACTACCCCATTGGCGGTCCGGATCGCTGGAGCATCGACCAGGACTTCATGACCATGCAAATGGTCGGGGTCAGGCAAGAAATGCTCAACAGCGACAAGCGCAAAGCGCGCATTGAGGTCGCCGATGCGGCCGTTGATCGCGCCGCTGCGGAGCGTCGAGTCGAACGTCTGAAGGTACGCCAGTCCACGGCGTTGGCCTGGATCAGCAGCTACTCGGTCGAGCGCAAAGACGCACTTTTCCAGGACTTCTACAAAGAAAACCGCCTGTTGAGCGATACCGTCCGGGCTCAGATTGTCGGTGGTCGCGCTCAACCCGCCGATGCGGTGACGCCCAAGCAAGAAGCGGCTCAACTGGCGGAGCAACAGGACGATCTGATTCTCCAGAGAGCGCAGGCCCGAGCAGCCCTCAAACGCTGGATTGGCTCAGCCGCCAACGACAAGCCTGTGGGCAGCTTGCCCGAATGGCCCGTCGATACCTCAAGCTACTCCCATAAATTGCAGCGCCATCCCGAGTTGGCCGCGTTTGTGCCGATGACCCGCGAAGCGCAAGCCAAGGTTCGTGAAGCCGTGTCGCAGAAGCAGTCAGACTGGAGCTGGGAGCTGGATTACCAGCGCCGTGGCCGTGAGTTTGGCGATATGGTCAGCGTGCAATTTTCCTGGGACCTGCCGCTGTTTCCTGAATCCCGCCAGAACCCCAAAATTGCAGCCAGACAGGCTGAACTCAGTCAGCTTGAGGCCGAGCGCGAAGCCCTGTCTCGCGAGCACATTCAGCAACTGGAAAACGAGCTGGCTGACTATGAGCGCCTGAATCGTGCCGTGCGCCGAAACCAGGAAAGCCTGTTGCCGCTGGCCAGGGAAAAGGTCGAACTCAGCATGGCCAGTTATCGGTCCGGCAAAGGTGATTTGAACGCCGTTGTCGCCGCCCGGCGTGAACTCATCGAAGCCCGCCTCAAACAGATCGACGTGGAAGAGCAGCGAGCGCTGACCAGTGCGCGTCTGTATTTTGCTTATGGGGAGTCCAGCCAATGATCCTTAAAAAATGGAACGGGGCATTGCTGGTAGGTATCTCGCTGGTATTGGGTGTTGCCGGTGGCTACTGGTTCGCTCACCAGCGCATGAGCGGAGTACCAGCTATCGCCCCGGAACAGAGCCTCAATTCACCGGATGAACGCAAGGCTCTGTATTGGTACGACCCCATGTACCCGCAGCAAAAGTTCGATAAGCCGGGGAAATCCCCCTTCATGGACATGCAACTGGTTCCTCAGTACGCCAGTGGAGCAGGGGACCGTGCGACCGTCAGTATCGATCCAGGTCTGACCCAGAATCTCGGTCTGCGTTTTGCCACAGTCGGCCGTGGGATCTTTGACTCCAGCCTCGATGTGACAGGTGTCTTGGCGTTCAACGAACGTGATGTCGCGGTGATTCAGGCACGCACCACTGGCTTTGTGGAGCGGGTTTATGACCATGCTCCCGGTGATGTGCTCAAAGCCAACGCGGCGTTAGCGGATATCCTGGTGCCTGAGTGGGCCGCTGCCCAGACAGAGTTTCTTGCGCTGAGGCGCAATGGAGATGCTGACTTGTTGGCTGCGGCCCGCCAGCGACTACGACTCACAGGGATGCCGGCAACACTGATTACTCAGGTAGAGCGTGGCGGTAAGGTCCAGCCCTACCTGACGCTTACCAGCCCCATTGCCGGTGTGCTGCAAGAATTGAACGTACGTGCGGGGATGACCGTGGCGACTGGCGACACTCTGGCACGCGTCAATGGCTTGAGCAGTGTCTGGCTAGCCGTGGCCGTTCCAGAATCGGATGCCGGATCTATCACCGTGGGGCAGGCGATCGAAGCGCGTCTGCCAGCCTTCCCGGGGACAGTGCTCAATGGCAAGGTCGGCGCGATTTTGCCCGAGACCAATCCGGACAGCCGTACTCTTCGTGTGCGCGTGGAACTCCCCAATCCGGACGGGCGCCTCAAACCGGGTTTGACGGCGCAGGTACGCCTGAATCGTTCGTCCGAGCAAAGTGTGTTGTGGGTGCCGAGCGAAGCCGTCATTCGCACTGGCCGACGTGCCCTGGTGATGCTCGCCGAAGACGCGGGCCGCTACCGTCCCGTGGAGGTGCACCTCGGGCAGGAAAGCGATGGCAAAACGGCGATATTGAAAGGTCTGGAAGAAGGCCAGAAGGTGGTGACGTCGGGCCAGTTCTTGCTCGACTCGGAGGCCAGTCTTAAGGGCATTGTTACAAGCACGGAGAAAGATTCACCACCCAGCGCAGCAGCCTCCAGCTTTCATGAAGCGGATGGGCAGATCGTTGAGATCAACGACAAAGAAGTCACGCTTGCCCATGGTCCTTTCAAGACGCTGGGCATGCCCGGTATGACGATGACGTTCCCACTCGCCAACCCGGCTCTGATGCAGGGCCTAAAAACGGGCGACAAGGTCCGGGTTGCGGTGAGTCAGACCGACGATGGCTTGCGTGTTGAGCGCCTGGACAAATCAGGGAGCCAGCTATGATTGCTGCCCTGATTCGTTGGTCAGTAGCCAACCGCTTCCTGGTGCTACTGGCGACACTGTTTGTCACGGCTTGGGGTATCTGGTCGGTGCAGAGCACGCCCATCGATGCGCTGCCGGATCTCTCCGATGTTCAGGTGATCATCCGCACCCCGTATCCGGGACAGGCACCGCAGATCGTCGAGAACCAAGTGACCTATCCGTTGGCAACCACCATGCTTTCGGTGCCCGGCGCCAAGACCGTGCGCGGCTACTCCTTCTTTGGTGACAGCTTTGTCTATGTGCTGTTCGAAGACGGTACTGACTTGTATTGGGCCCGCTCGCGGGTGTTGGAGTATCTGAGCCAAATACAAAGTCGGTTGCCGGCCAGCGCCCAACCGGCGTTGGGGCCGGACGCGACGGGCGTGGGCTGGATCTTCCAGTACGCGCTGGTGGATCGCAGTGGCGGACACGATTTGGCACAGCTTCGAGCACTTCAGGACTGGTTCCTCAAGTTCGAACTCAAGACCCTGCCCAACGTTGCGGAAGTGGCCACCGTGGGCGGTATGGTCAAGCAGTACCAAGTGCAGCTCGATCCGCTCAAACTGGCCAGCCTCGGCATTACTCAGGCCGAGGTGACCGAAGCCATCGGCAAGGCCAACCAGGAAACCGGTGGTGCGGTGCTGGAGATGGCAGAGACCGAGTTTATCGTGCGTGCTTCCGGCTACCTGAAGACGCTCAATGACTTTCGGGCGATCCCGCTCAAGCTGGCTTCGGGAGGCGTGCCGGTGACCCTTGGCGATGTCGCCACGATCCAGTTGGGACCGGAAATGCGGCGTGGCATCACTGAACTCGATGGCGAAGGCGAGACTGTCGGCGGCGTGGTGATTTTGCGTAGCGGCAAGAACGCTCGCGAGACCATTGCTGCGGTCAAGACGAAACTCGACGAACTGAAAAACAGTTTGCCGGCCGGGGTGGAAATCGTCACCACCTATGACCGCAGCAAACTGATCGACCGCGCTGTGGAAAACCTCAGCCACAAGCTAATCGAGGAGTTCATCGTTGTCGCGTTGGTCTGCGGGATCTTTCTCTGGCACTTGCGCTCGTCCCTGGTGGCGATCATTTCGCTGCCGGTGGGGGTGCTGATTGCCTTCATCGTCATGCGTTACCAAGGGATCAACGCCAACATCATGTCCTTGGGCGGGATTGCTATCGCCATTGGCGCGATGGTCGATGCTGCGGTGGTGATGATCGAGAACGCCCACAAGAAGATTGAGGCTTGGCACGTGGCAAATCCTGGAGAGGAGCTGAAGGGTGAGCGTCATTGGCATGTAATGACCGAAGCGGCGGCAGAGGTAGGCCCGGCGCTGTTCTTCTGTTTGTTAATCATCACCCTGTCGTTCATTCCGGTATTTACCCTGGAAGCGCAGGAGGGGCGGTTGTTCGGCCCGTTGGCTTTCACCAAGACTTACGCCATGGCCGCAGCGGCGGGATTGTCAGTGACCTTGGTACCGGTGCTGATGGGCTACTGGATTCGGGGACGAATTCCCAGTGAACGACAGAACCCATTGAACCGGTGGTTGATTCGGATCTATCAGCCCGCTCTGGACGCAGTCTTGTGTCGACCCAAGATTACGCTGCTGATGGCGCTGTTGGTTTTTGTCAGTGCGCTATGGCCAATGTCTCGCTTGGGTGGCGAGTTTCTCCCCCCGTTGGACGAGGGCGATCTGCTCTATATGCCATCCGCTCTGCCGGGATTGTCGGCGCAGAAAGCGGCGCAGTTGCTGCAACAGACTGATCGTCTGATCAAAACCGTTCCAGAGGTTGAACATGTCTTCGGTAAAGCCGGTCGCGCTGAAACCGCCACCGATCCGGCACCGCTGGAAATGTTCGAAACCACTATCCAGTTCAAACCGCAAGAGCAATGGCGTTCAGGCATGACCCAGGAAAAACTCGTGGAAGAACTGGATCGCGTGGTGCGAGTTCCAGGGCTGACCAATATCTGGATACCGCCGATTCGCAATCGTATCGACATGCTGGCCACGGGTATCAAGAGCCCCATCGGGGTGAAGGTTGCTGGCACCAACCTGGCGCAGATCGATGCTGTCACCCAAGCCGTCGAGCGTGCGGCCAAGGATGTGCCGGGTGTCAGTTCGGCCCTGGCTGAACGACTGACCGGTGGCCGCTATATCGACGTGGATATCGACCGCAAGGCCGCCGCCCGCTACAGACTGAATATCGCCGATGTGCAGTCCATCGTGGCCGGCGCTATCGGCGGTGAAAATGTCGGTGAGACCATTGAGGGGCTCGCACGCTTCCCGATCAACGTGCGTTACCCACGGGAGTGGCGTGACTCGCTCGGCGCCTTGGAGCAATTGCCGATCTACACCCCTCTGGGGAGCCAGATCACCCTCGGCACTGTGGCGAAGGTCAAGGTCACGGACGGTCCGCCGATGCTCAAGAGCGAGAACGCACGGCCTTCAGGCTGGGTGTACATCGATGTGCGGGGGAGGGACATTGCTTCTGTGGTCGCCGATCTACGCCGAGTCGTCAATGAGCAGGTCAAGTTGCAGCCCGGCATGAGCCTGAGCTACTCGGGACAGTTCGAGTTTCTCGAAAGGGCCAACGCACGACTCAAGCTGGTGGTGCCTGCCACGCTGTTGATCATTTTCGTGTTGCTCTACCTGACTTTCGCCCGCTTCGATGAGGCCTTGCTGATCATGGCCACTCTGCCATTCGCACTGACTGGTGGAGCATGGTTCCTCTATCTGTTGGGATTCAATCTGTCGGTCGCCACCGGAGTCGGCTTTATCGCATTGGCCGGGGTTTCTGCCGAGTTCGGCGTGATCATGCTGCTCTACCTGAAGCACGCTTGGGCCGAACGTGAAGACCTCGGTGACAGCACTGAGCGTGGGCTGGTTGCTGCGATTCGTGAAGGCGCTGTGCAGCGCGTTCGACCTAAGGCCATGACTGTTGCCGTCATCATTGCCGGCCTGTTACCCATTCTTTTGGGGAGCGGCACCGGCAGCGAGGTGATGAGTCGCATTGCTGCACCCATGGTCGGCGGGATGGTCACTGCACCCTTACTTTCCCTGTTTGTCATTCCGGCAGCGTATCGCCTGATGCGTCGCCGGCACCTCCCAGTTGAAACCAACACCCCTGAAGGAAAAGTCGTATGAAACTGACCCTGATTGCCGTTGCAAGCACCGTATTCACACTGTCTCTTTCGGCCCACGCAGAGGATATGCCGGGCATGAAAATGGACGGTATGGAGGGCATGCAGATGAAGCAAGACGTAAAGCAGGCTCCAGTAGCCAAAGCGGAGGGCACAATCAAGGCAATTAACTCCGAGAAGCACACAGTGACTATCGCTCATGGCGCCGTGCCAGCTGTGCAATGGCCGCCGATGACCATGGCCTTTTCCGTAACGGATGATCAGATGACAGGGCTGATGGCTGGAGACCGTGTATCGTTTTCCTTTCACCTGGAGGGTGGCAGAGCCACGATTATTTCCATTAAAAAATGAAATAGTGATGGTGAAACGTAGCCGGCACGTTTTGTCGCGCCGGTTTTTACCATCCGCTTGTGCATGAAAACCAGTAATTCAGTACCGCAGCAGAACGGGCCGCTTTTGGCCCGAAAACTGCCGGGCATCAAGAACAAATCGATAATGTCAGGGCCAGCGTAAATCAGTCCGCTAAACGGAGCCCAGGGTAGGCGCAGTACCGTCTAATCTGAGTAGTACGTGAGCACAAACATGTCTCACGCCTCTTGCTACAGGGGAAACGGGATGACCGGAACAACAGCGTGCCAATGCTCGTCATGGGTCCTACTCTCCCTGCTAGCCATCAACCTGGTGCTGACGACTGGATGTTCAGGCAAAGCTGCCACGGCTCGCTATTCGGCCTCAAACATAGGCTCAAACTGCTATGCAAAAGCGCTACCCACTGCCGGCGAGGGTGGTCTGGCTTGGGGCTCCACCTTGAACATGGCTCGCGAAAAATCCCTGGCTAATTGCATACGCTATGCCGGCCGATCCGGTGGCACGCCGAATACCTGCGAAGTGGTGTTGGCGGAGTGCAAAAAATAGAAAACGGCTCGTTAGATGGAACGAGCCGTTGTTGTGACGGTGCTTAGCGGGGGAAGTGCACGGATGTCAGACCGGATTCAAAGGTGGTCCGCATCAATCACAGCCTTGGCGAATGCCTGCGGATCTTCCTGCGGCAGGTTGTGGCCGATGCCGCCGCTGATCAGCCGGAACTCGTATTTGCCGGTGAAGCGCTTGGCGTAATCCTCGGGGGCAGGGTGCGGCGCGCCGTTGGCATCGCCTTCAAGGGTGATGGTCGGTACGCTAATGGAAGGCGCCGTAGCCAGTTTCTGCTCTAAAGCTTCGTATTGGCTTTCGCCTTGAACCAGACCCAGGCGCCAGCGGTAGTTGAATACCGTGATGTCGACATGGTCGGAGTTCTCCAGCGCCTTGGCGCTGCGGTCGAAAGTGGCGTCGTCGAACGCCCATTTCGGCGAAGCCAGTTGCCATATCAGCTTGGCGAAGTCATGGGTGTTTTTCTCGTACCCGGAGCGACCGCGGTCGGTGGCGAAGTAAAACTGATACCACCACTGCAACTCGGCCTTGGGTGGCAGCGGGTTCTTGCCGGCCGCCTGGTTACCGATCAGATAGCCGCTGACCGAGACCAGCGCCTTGACCCGTTCTGGCCACAACGCCGAGACGATGTCGGCCGATCGCGCGCCCCAGTCATAGCCACCGAGCACGGCCTGTTTGATCTTCAGCGCATCCATAAAATCGATGACGTCACTTGCCAGCGCGGTCGGTTGACCATTGCGAAGCGTTTTATCGGACAGAAAATGCGTATCACCGTAGCCACGCGCATACGGCATCAACACTCGATAGCCCTTTGCTGCAAGCAATGGCGCGACTTCATCATAGCTGTGAATGTCGTACGGCCAACCGTGCAGAAGAATGACTACCGGCCCATCGGCCGGGCCTGTTTCGGCGTACGCCACGTTCAACAGTCCGGCGCTGACATGCTTCAGCGGGCCGAACGGGGAGGGTGCCGCATGAGTGGCGCTGGCGCTGATTGCGTCTGGCTGCACAGCTGCGCTCGTTTGTGCGTGGGCCGCACCGACAGCGCTGAACAGGGTGAGCGCGAGGATCGATGAGCCGACCAGACGGCGGCGAGTTTTGCCGGTTGTGTTCTGCAGTGCCATCTTCATGGTGATGTCTCCTTTGCAAGCCGTTGGCCAGGGGTTCTGAGTGATCCCCTTCAAACCTGGCTTGCATTTGAGCGCGGCGACGTATCTGGCCTGTGTCGAATGGCGGGACAGGTGAAAACTCATGTATCAACATACTAGCGAGACACACTGTGATACGCAGCGGAGCAGCAGAATCAACGACGCCGACAGACGGACAGATCGACCCAGTCTTGAGCCGATCTATCAATGCCGGTTAGAAGTGCCAGTGCTCAGCGTGAACGACGCGACAGAATGGGCCCGCCAGGGTTGCATTGTGATGAGCGATGATATTTTCGGCCTTCAACGCAAGGGTGTCGGTGCAGGTATGACCATCGGCGATCAGCACTGCATCGAACCCAAGATCTCGTGCGGCGCGGCAGGTGCTGTCGACACAATACTGGGTCTTCATTCCGGCAATAACCACGCCTTGAGATCCACAAGCTTTTAGCCGATCGACCAGGTCAGTCATGGCGAAAGCGTTGGGTCGGCTTTTTTCGAAGATCACTTCGTCGCCTTGTAGCAGCAGTTCCTGCACCAGTTGCGTCAACGGGCTTCCAGGTTCGATAGGCGAGCCTGGCGGACCTACGTGGCGAGCCAGAAAAACTGGCGCGCCTGCGCTCCGGGCTTTGCTCAACAGGCTATTCAAAGTGTTTATCAGCGCTTCGCCAGCCCATGGCTTATCCGGGCCATGAAACAATCCAACCTGCATATCGAGAATCAACAGTGCATACATAGTGCTTTTCCTTGCGTTTGGACCAGCGACACAAGGGCAAAAGAAAAGGCCCTATCCATCGCTGGCGGGCCTTTTGAAGTTCGTGCGTTATTGGCTCACGACACCTCTCACGACCCGCCTCGGGCGGTCGTGGTAGTGGAGGTCGAGGCAATGCATGGCTGATTCATAGAGCTGACAGTATCTGCACGGTATCTGGTTGGCAAGGGGGCGCATCCGTGCGCCAAACGACCGGCTTTAGCGCTTGATCAGGGAAATCTTGGTGCCTTCGATGCTGATCCCGGCCATTAACCCCTGCTGGTCGAAAATGAACGCGTAGGCATCGTCCTTCACTGTCGTGCTGGACAGATTCTTCGCCACCCCTTCATCAACCATTACAACGGTGGGTCCTACGCCTATTTCCCAACCCTTGGTTTTACGTACATAGTCCACGGCTTTGTCGGTCATCAGGAAAACCGCATAGCCATATGACTGGGCGCCTGCTTGCAGCCCCCAGGACCCGGTTACGGAGTTGTAATAGTTCTCTACTTTCTTGTCCTTCAACAACACGCCTTCACCATAGCTGCCGCCAAACACAAGGCCTGCCTTGATGATTTTCGGGAAGACAAGAATCGCTTTGGCGTTGTGCGAAATGCTTTCAGCAAATGGCGTGGACTTGTAGAGCGTTTGCAACGCTTGCCGAGAGTCGACATCCAGATCCTCGGCGGTTGCCGCACCAGCAGTGTTCAGGAAGCTCGCCGATGCCAGTGAAGCTGTCGCAAGGATGATCGATAGGAAGAACCGCATTGACTGAGTCATTTTAGTACTCCGATACGGGAGCATTGGATGTGAGCAGCAGCCAGCACCTGCCCCTCGGCAGAAATCCGAGCCTGCTGAAATTATCCCGCGCACCCTAAAGTGTGTGAACGACTGGCTTCGCCCTTGAATGAAGCAGGCCAGAGGCCTTTGAACATTGGCGACGTCATCACCTGCTTTGACCTCTGCGTATCAGCCGGGTTCGTTGTCAGAAACTGCGATGGCCGAAAGTCGATACTGTTAGTTCTGTGAAATATCGCAGGTAACGGGGAAGACAAGGGCACCGGCGCTGCTGGCCTGTACTAGGCTGTTCATCCAGGACAACCTGCTGGAGAGGGCAACGATGCCTGAATGTTTTGATACGCTGGATACAGCCCTCGCAGCGGTAGCCAGGGACAAGGAAAAGAAACGGTTATGGACTATCCTCACTTTTCAGGGCAGCAATACGTTTTACCTGTTCTGGAGTGCAGCCAATGCCGGTCAGATTGTGGCGGGTATATTGAATGAGGATTTACCTGCCAGCGACGCCTCCCTGCCGAAAGTGTTACCTAATAAAGCGCTGCCGCAACTAAAACGAGGTGGCGTGGACAAGGGCCACCCTGAGTACGAGCAAAACGAGATCAACCGCCAAACGGTATCGAAGACAAAAGCGTTGCGGGCAAGCGTGGCCGACGTGCTGGCCCAGCAGTGGAAGGTCAACACCTGGACTTTCACAGGGCATGCGGAGGAGCGAATGCTGCTTAACTTTGGTGCTCTTTATACCCAGTTTGCCGTTGCGTCAGGACAGATTCCGACGGTGATCATCTACAACTCCGACTCGCCGTGTACGGTCGACGACCCGCGCGCGAGCTCTTTCTTGCAGCCGCGATCCTGCTCGGCCAAGTTGACCCATCTGGCCAAGCGTTACCCGTTTGCGCAGTTCACCATCTACTATTACAAGGCCTATCACGGCGGGGGATCCGCCTCATCGGACGGCGCGTCCTCCAGCTCGAGCTCTGGCAGCACGGCTCCCAACTTCATCTCGGGCGACAACATCGAGTTACTGCCTTTTACCCCGGAATTGCGGGAGTTGTGCGCCCAGAACAACATTAAGTAGTCGCTTCAACGAAACGCTCAAGCGTCGCTGCGTCACGCAATGGCGCCGTCGTGCCGCTTGGTTTTAGAGGAGACGCAGCATGGACCGATTCACCGGCGGTTGCCTGTGCGGCAACGTCCGAATTGAGGCGTCGGGACTCCCATACCGGGTCGGCCTTTGTCACTGTCTCGACTGCCGCAAACATCATGGGGCGCTTTTTCACGCCTCGGCGGTGTTCCCTCAGGATGCGGTGACGATCGATGGCGAAACACGCGACAACGCCGGGCGGTTTTTCTGTCCCCGCTGCGGCTCGTCCGTTTTCGCGCGCACCGCCGACGAAATCGAAGTGAACCTGGGATCCCTGGATGCCCCTGACCAACTGAAGCCAACCTACGAAAGCTGGATCATCCGTCGCGAATCCTGGTTGCCACTGTTTCCGCTCACGCGACGATACGAGCGCGATCGTGATGCCACCGGTCGCTTTGAGGAGTAGGTCGCATGCACGGTGCGAAGGCGCTCGGCCACGACTACGATGTCGGGTAATAGCCGCTCTCTGCCTGTCGCGAAGGACTGAAAGCGACCCGAAGCGGACTCTGACCAGCATTTGGTTAAGGGGGGCTTTAGCCCGTCCCATTGAGCGAAGTGAACGATTTGAACCAGTTGTTATGCATGTTTTACTAGCCGTTTCTTTAAATGATACAGGTTAGTCCCGATTGGGCGATCCTCAAGAACACCATAAATCTCATACCCATGCCGCTCATAGAACTTTTTAGCATCAACGGTTTTTAAGAATGCAACTACTGCCCCATTGTTGGCACCAATCGCTTCTGCTTTTTCCAAAAGCATAGATCCTACTTTTTTACCGCGATGAGATTCCTTAACCCAAAAGGTGTCAATTTCTAAGCCATCCCAGTAACAATTACAGCTTATTGCACCGATGTAGTCGCCTGCTTCATCGTGTGCAATAACCATAAATATTTTATCTTCCGATTCTGGTGGTAGATTTGGATATTGAATTCGAAGATATTCTGAAAACCTATTATTCAGAACTCCTTTGTCCTTTTCTGTTGGAGAATCCAATACATCAATCTTGATTTCCACTTTATTGCTCCTTAAATTCAACTTTTAGGTGCCGAACGGCTTTTGGCATAATATTCCATGTTCATGCGTAATCCCTTGAGCAATCAAAAAAATCGACGTTGTAAACGCGACATCAAGAAGGGGGAAAGCGACATATTACTTTGCACATTACTGACGTATTAACTGCGTGTCCATGGTCTGCTTTTGGCCAAAAACGGTCGCTCGTGAGCGGTCGGGTTTGGTCGTTTTCTGCCCATCGCGAGAGGCCAAAAACGACCCAAAGCTGCATATCACGACATTTACTCTCACAGTTTAAACCACGTTCTGATAACCGAACTCACAACTATCCTGACACCGGGGTTCCCCAGAAATCCGTAGAGCCTACTTAAGGGGACGGCTTTATTTTCTGATATTAAATCCGTCTGCCTTTCTCGCTCAGCCAACCTACTCAAACCGCCGCCGCTTCATGAACAATCCCATCCCCATCGCCACGGCAAAAACCGACAGCAACCCCAGATCAAACCCCAACAAGCGGATCTGACCTGCCACAACGCAGCCAACCGCACCCGCCGCCACCAACACCACTCCTAACCACTTGCGTAGCAGATACGGTTTGAGGAATTGATCGAGCAGAAAGGACAACACCAAGGCAATGACCAATTGAGTAATTACGGACATGTACGTCTCCAGTCAGGTCTTGATGATCAATGTCGAGAGGGTGCGTTGCGGGCCGATACCGCCGTTGACCTGCGCCTCGATGCTGACCAGTACGTCGCCAGCATGGTAGGTGGGTAGGATTTCATTGGCATACGTGCGCACACCGGCCCCTACAGATATCGCCACGTAAGAGGGGGCCACGGCCTTGGCGGCGGCAGTGAAGGCCGTGGCTGCAAGGTTGGCGATCGTGGTGCGCTGGGCGTTGAGGGCATCGCCCTGTTGCCGGGTCAACGGCTTGGAGATGCCGATCATCATCAAGCACGGCAGGTTTTTGGCCAGCATCTTGTCGTACACCTCGACGACCTTGCTGTTGACCTCATAGTGGGCGTTTTTTGCCTCGCCAAAATGCAGCTCGCGCAGGCGCCCACGTTCGCTGTCGGTGAGGGTGATCTGCGAGATGTTGAAGACGATCCCTTGATTGCCCATGTATTGGAAAGTCCCTTCGAACTTCATCGCTCGTTTCCTTTTGAGGTGAAGGTGGCGATTCTCTACAACGAGCGTATTGGATTCAAATCATTTCATCTGGCTGGAGCGCGGAGCGGTGAATGCCGGTCAGTTAAGCAGGCACCCTTGGCGAGCATTTTTTCCAGTGAGTCGAGCGTTGGATCATCATGGCCCGCGCCGGCCCTCGGTAGTTCGCTCGTATTCAGTCCTATCGATTTTTTGGTGTTCAAGAATGAATGACCGCTACTGGCCGTTCTCTGCCGGTCATTGCCACTGAATCGCCCCTGATTAAGTAGACACTCTGGAGCGACCGCTTTTGGCCGACTTCTGCCTGTCGCGACTGACCGAAATCGGACCCGAAGCAATGGGATGGACTCCTCCTCACTTCGGCATCTTGAGTGCCAGACTGAAAGTGCGAACCACAGTCAACAGTGAGAAGGAGTCCACACATGAAGCTTATGCGAATTGGGGTCGACCTGGCCAAGAACGTGTTTCAGATTCACGGCGTGGATCGTCATGAGCAACCAGTCTGGCGGCAGCGTTTACCTCGTGATCGCTGGCTGCAAACGGTGCTGGACAAGATCGAGCCCGGCTGTGAGATCGGCATGGAAAGTTGTAGCGGTGCGCACCATTGGGCGCGGCAGCTACAGGCACGCGGATTTCAGGTGAGGCTGATCGCGCCTCAGTTCGTCAAACCGTACGTCAAGAGCAACAAAAACGACGCCAACGATGCCGAGGCAATCTGTGAGGCGATGAGCCGCCCCAGCATGCGCTTCGTCGCCGTCAAGACCATCGAACAACAGGATATCCAGGCGACGCATCGCATCCGGGCCGGCTTAATTGAACAGCGGACCGCCAAAGCCAATCAGGTTCGTGGGCTGATCGCCGAGTACGGCCTCATTGCGCCGAAGGAGTTACTGATGCTGCGTCGCGCAATACCGTGCTGGCTAGAAGACGCGGATAACGGTTTGACGATACGTTTTCGTCGTCTGCTGAAGGGTTTGTGGGATGACCTGCGCGCACTTGATGAGCGCGTGGGCGAACTCAATGGCGAGATATCTGCGATCGCGGCATGTGAGCCAATGGCCGTCCGTTTACAGCAGCTGCGTGGAGTCGGCCCGATGATTGCCACCGCGCTGGTTGCTGCCATCGGTGATGCCAGTCAGTTTGCCAACGGCCGACAACTGGCCGCCTCGCTAGGGTTGACGCCAAAGCAACACAGCTCTGGCGGCAAGGATCGACTGCTTGGCATTAGCAAACGCGGGGATGCTTATCTGCGAACGCTGATGATCCACGGTGCGCGGTCGGCACTGCGCACAGCAAAATCCAAAGACGATCGACTCAGCCAGTGGGCTGTCCGTTTAGCCGAACGTTCACATCCCAACGTGGCCGCTATCGCACTGGCCAACAAAACTGCACGCATGGCCTGGGCGATGCTGCGCAACGGCACTGATTACCAACCGGATCGGGCAGCGGCCTGAATTATTCACTCCAGGAGAATCACCCCCACACCACGATTGCGAAGCAACCCGAGCAATGGCAAACCGGTCGAACCGGCGTCGGCAAAACCCTCTAATGTCCAGGTGCGTAAAGCACGTAGAAGCGATTGGGAGCCGACGCGCGAATAGCCCATCATGGCCCTGCATCAAAACGATGCCGTTGTAAGAGGCCGAATATACGTGTGCAGTCGGCACGGGCGCCAAAGCGAAGGAGGCTTGCAACGAGGAGGAGTCCATATACGGACATCAGGCAATTGCCGCTATCGATCTAAAGCGATCTGTTTCGACCGGTATGAAGAGAGATTCCTTCACTGTCCACGAAGTCCGACGCCTCAGAAGTAGACATCGCCTCACTCCCGTTGGCTTTGTTTCTCCGTACACCCCAGCGGCCTATGATTCCACGCCATCCGCAGTGGCTGTTGCAGCGGGAACTTCAGGGTACTGGTCAGGTCAACAGGGACCCTGTATCGGCGATGCCGAGCAGCGCTGGTGGCCTGTTTTACGACAGCACCGTCCGAGATCAGCCGAGTCCCCCACTGATGCCAACCAAGTGTTTTCTGCCGGTTCTTATCCTGGCGTTCTGCGCCGTCGCGTCGCTTTGCTCGGTTGCTGCCGAGCGAAGCGCGCCCTCGCAAAGTAATAGCGCATCAACCACCCTGATCGAAACCGCCTCGCGGCAGTATGAAAATGGCCAGTTGGACCAAGCCGCTGCCACGCTGGAGCGTGCCCTGCATATCCAGCCGAACAATCCCGCGACGCTGCATTATCTCGGCGTGTTGCGTCTTCAGCAGGGGGAGTACCAGCAGGCTGAAACGTTGGCGGCGCGCTCAAACATGCGGGTTGGTCGCAACGTCGCGTTACGCAACCGCAACTTCCAATTGATCCAGGCGCCGCAGCAGGCCAGGGCTTCGAGTAGCTCACCCAATGCCAAAGAGGATCGGGCCGCAGTACAGAAGGGGCTCGAAGAGGAGACCCAAAGGCGCCGCGAAGCAGAAATGGTCGCCGCTGAACAATCCACTCCGGACAGGTCACGGCCCGAAGGAGAAATGCCAGTGGCTTCCGTCAAGCCAGAGCCCGCGTACGATGAGGTTGAGATTCCCCGCGGCCATTGGCCGCCTCCGGGTAAATGCCGAATCTGGTTTCCCGATCGCCCGGCCGGGCATCAGCCCGCACCCGGCCGCTGCAAAAAGCTGCGACATCGGGTTCCGTCAGGAGCCTACCTGGTGCGCGGTTGAGTTCTGAGCGCCCCTTCTTGCCGCCGTTTGACGCTATTTATAATGCTGCTCAAACACGGCTACCTGCTCCGGTGTGATCAGCTGAAAGGGCACCCAGACATCCGTCTCGACCGGTTCTCCTTTGATCATCTTGATGGCCGCTTGCAGCGCGCTGGTCGCTTGTGCCTTGGGGTCTTGAAAGACGGAGGCTACGAGCATCCCGCGCTTGATGGCCGCGAGGCCGTCAGGCAGGCCGTCGATGCCGACAATTGCAATCTCGCCCGTGGCTTTGCCAGCTTGCTGCAGCGCCATGGCGGCGCCGATGGCCATCTCGTCGTTGTTGGCCACGATGGCATCGAAGCCGGTGCCGGCCAGGAGCCAGTTGCTGGTCAGGTCCATCCCTTTGTTGCGTTGCCACTCGGCACTTTGTTGTTCGACGACCTTGATCCCGGGATAGTCCTTGAGCACCTGTTTGACGCCTTCGGTGCGGTCGTGCGTGGAGTTCTGCGCCAGGTCGCCCATGATGATCGCGATGTTGCCTTTGCCCGCCATCTTGTCAGCCAGGTAGCGCATTTGCAGTTGCCCGGCCTCAACGTCGTTGGACGCCACCGTGACCACGCCTTTGGGCAGGACGCGTTCGTCCGGATGGCGGTTGACGTAGACCAGCGGTATTTTCGCTTCGACGGCGGCGCGAGTCATGTTGGCGGTGGCGGCGGTGTCCACGGGCAGGACGATGACGGCGTCCACCTTCTGGCCGAGAAAGCCCTGAATCTGATTGAGCTGGCGAACCACATCGCCCTGGGCATCCTCGAACTGAATCTGGACGTTCTCCTTCCTGGCGGCATCTTCCAGGCCGCTGCGCACATAGGTCATGAAGTTGTCGTCAACCCTGGCAATGCTGACGCCGATGCGATAGCTGGCGGCGGCCCATTGGCTGAACAGGAATAACAGCGTGGCAAAAAGAAGTGTGCAGCGACGCATGATGGTTTTTCCTTTTTTGTTATGAGTTGAAATTCATCAAGATCAAACGTGGTGTTTCTGGCGCTCTCTGAATCAAACCCGTCGAGAGCGCCAGCGTCCTCAATCCAGCGTGAAGGCTTGCCGAAAGCGTTCTAGTGCCGCTTCGCTGTCGCCGCTGGCCCAGCCCTCGAGCCCGACGACACCGGTGTATCCCATGCGGAACAAAGCTTTGGCAATCGCTGGATAATGGATTTCACCGGTGCCGGGTTCCATGCGGCCGGGGACATCGGCGACCTGGATTTCCCCGATGGCGCTGCCTGCGCGCTGGATCAGTTCGATCAGGTTTCCTTCGCCGATCTGGGCATGGTAAAGGTCCAGGTTCATCTTCAGATGAGGGCTGCCCACGGCCTCGATCAGCGAGAGGGTATCGTCGGCGCGAGCGAAGGGAGTGCCAGGGTGGTCCACCTCGGTATTGAGGTTTTCCAGCAAGAATACCCGGCCTGCGTCTTCGCCCAGGCGAGCGATTTTTTCCAGGGTCTTGCAGGCGCTCAACCACATGCGTCCGGTGGTGTGGGCCACGGGTTTGACCGGCAAACCTTTGTCGCCCAGGCCAGTGCCGTGCAAGTTGAGACTCGGGCAATTCAGTTGTGCGGCGACGGCCAGCGATTCTCGTGCGCTGTCGAGCAGGTACTGGATGTCTTCGGGGTCGGTCAGGTTGCCCGAGATGTAGCCGGTCATGGAAGTGAAGTCAGCGCCCGTGGCGACAAGGGCCGGAATATCTTTCTTCGTCCAGTCCCAGATTTCGGCGCTGAACCCCAGCGCGTGAATGCGTTTTACGCGCTCTGCGAATGGCAAGTCGAGGAAGACCATTTCGGCACTGATCGCCAGTTTGAACGGTGTGAAACTCATGAATGGGCTCCTTGCACGCGCACGGGTTTGCCCTGCTGGAAGGACTCGATACACGCGCGGGCAATGGCCAGTGCAGCACGGGCGTCTTCGCCGCTGGCGAGCGGTTTTTCACCGGTGCGCAGGCAGTCGACAAAGTGGTTGAGTTCGGCCACATAGGCATCACGCAGCAGGTCGGTGTCCATGCGCTGGGTGTCGGCCTGGATGCCATTGGCCAGATAGCGCACCAGGTCAGAGTCATTGAGGCTGCCCATGGTCAGCATGCCAGCGCTGCCGAACACTTCCCCTCGAACATCGTAGCCATACACGGCCTGGAAATTGGCCTCGGCCGTCGCGATGGCGCCGTTGTCGAAACGGATCGTGACCACTGCTGTGTCCAGGAAGCCCTTGGCCTTGTAATCCGGTGCGATCAGGGCATCGGCCATGACAAAAACCTCAACCGCTTCTGCACCGGGATTGAGGTAGCGAAGGGTATCGAAGTCATGGATCAGGGTTTCGAGGAAAATCACCCACTGCGGCGAGGCAGCCGGATTGTTCAGCGCCGGGTCGCGGGTCAACGAGCGCAGCAGTTGCGGCGTACCGATGCGGCCTGCGGCCACGTCCAGGTGCGCGGCCCGGAAGCTTTTGGCGAAACGGCGGTTGAAGCCGACCTGTAGTGGCACTCGCGCATTGGCGGCTGCGGCGATGGCGCGGTCGGCTTCGTCGAGGGTGATGGCCATGGGTTTTTCACAAAACACGCCTTTGCCGGCCCGGGCCGCACTGATCACCAGTTCGGCATGGCTGCGGGCGGGGGCGGCGATCAAGACAGCGTCGATTTCCGGGTCATCGAGCAGTTGCTGTGGGTCGGTATAGACCCGTTGCACACCCAATTCTGCCGCCAGGCGTACGGCTTGACCGGGTGTTGGGTCGGCGATGGCGGCCAGGCAGGCGCCGGGAATGTGCCGGGCGGCAGTCAGGCCGTGAAAGCTGCCCATGCGGCCAGCACCGATGAGACCCAGGCGGATGATCTTGGACGTACTCATGAAATGACTCCCTTTTATTGTTGTTCAATGACTCGCAGCAGGAATGTCCTCGCTGACGTCAATCAAGAGAGCAAGGGCTGTGCCAATGTATAAATCATTGATATTTAAGGAGTTAATTAATATTGATTGAAAAATGTGTTCATTTGCATGACATGTCTACACTGACATGTCTAAAACGTGAACATAGAAGCGAATCGATGATGGTGAACCCACAGCTAACAGCCTTCAGCGCGCAAGACCTCGATTACATCACCGCGCTCGGGCCTGCATCGTTGAACGAAGGACCGATCGCCGAGCTGGACCAGGCTTGGCTGGCTTGCCTGAAAGGGCGCATCGATCGACCTGCCGGGGTCAGGCAGGTTATTTGGGACTCCTGGCTGCGCAGTGTCAGTGCCGGCCTCGATCCTGAGGATGGCGAATACCGGTTTGTCGCCCCAGCCGTTCTGGCCGCAACGCTGGCGGCCAATCGTGCCTTGATCGCCGCGGCGGCGGAGGTCATGAAGGGATTGCTGGCGTACAACCCCAGGGGCCATATCAATCTGACCGATGCCGCAGGCACGACCCTGTATTTTTGCGGCCTGGACCTCACGCCGGTGGGCAGTCGGCTGCTGGAGTCGGTGCAGGGCACCAACTGCACCGGGCTGGCGATTACCGAAGATCGCTTGGTGTATGTGCTGGCTGAGGAAAACTTCGGGATCGGTCTGCGTCGCCGGCGCATGCATTGTGCCGCTGCGCCGATCAGGGATGCCCAGGGCCGGACGCTGGCCATGCTGACCCTGACCGCAGAGCCTGGCTGGTTTCATTTCCATACCTTGGGCACCGTCCAGGCAGCGGCCGAAGCGGTCTCGCGGCAGATGGCGCTGCAAGCTCTGCTGGAAGAACAGCAAACCGTCCTCGAAGTGCTCAACGAGGGCCTCGTGGTGCTGGATGAGCGGGGCTGCATCAAGGCGCTCAATCGCTATGCCCGTCAATTGTTCCGCGTGGGCCAGGATCTGCTAGGCAGCCCGTTCCAGCGTCTGGGGCAAAGCGAACTGACCAACCAGATTCTGCTGCGCGGCGGGGAAGGGCTACGGGATTTGGATTGCACGTTTGAACTGCATGATCGCAGCCACTTGGCGTGTCTGGTGTCGGTGTGTCCACTGGAGCAGGGTGGGCGCATTGTTTCGTTGCGCGAGAACCGGCGTATTCGGGAAATTACCCGGCGGATCATCGGCACTCAAGCCAGTTACACCTTCGAGACCATTCAAGGCAGTTCGCGAGCCATACAGGACGCGTTGCACCTGGGACGGATTGCCAGTCGCAGTGACTCGACCACACTGATTCTGGGTGAAAGCGGCACTGGCAAGGAGCTGTTTGCCCAGGCAATCCATAACGCCAGCGACCGTTGCAGTGGTCCGTTTGTGGCCGTCAATTGCGGGGCCATTCCGCGAGATCTGGTGCAGAGCGAACTGTTCGGTCATGTCGAGGGCGCCTTCACCGGATCGGCCCGTGGAGGCTCTGCCGGGAAATTCGAATTGGCCGATGGCGGAACGATCTTCCTCGACGAAATCGGTGACATGTCTTTCGATGCCCAGGTCAGCCTGCTGCGCGTTTTGCAAGAAGGTGAGGTGACGCGCGTGGGCGCGAAAAAATCGCAGCAAGTGGATGTACGCATCATCGCCGCCACCCACCGTAACCTGAGCCAGGCCGTTGCCGATGGCGCTTTTCGTGAGGATCTTTACTACCGGCTCAATGTGCTGAACCTGACGGTTCCACCGCTGCGGATGCGTCGGGAAGATGTTCCATTGCTGGCGCGACATTTTCTCAATCGTTGCACCCGGTCGCTACGCAAATCGGTGCAGGGCATCTCGCCAGAGGCGTTGGATATTCTTTCGGCCTACAGCTGGCCGGGTAACGTTCGCGAGCTGGAAAACACCATTGAACGCGCGACCAATCTGGCGGTGACCGAACTGATTCAGCCAGCTGATCTACCGCTTGAAATCAAGCAGAAGCTACATCAGCCGGCGCCAGGAAGTGTGCCCGCACCCCGGGCCGCCCTTGACCTTGGCACCCATGAAATGAATGCGATCATCGCGGCCCTCAGGGATACCCGCGGCAACATCCGCCTGGCCGCGAGGCAGCTGAATGTTTCTCGCGGCGGGTTGTACAACAAGATGAATCGGTTCGGGTTGAGTGCCGATGCTTTCCGTTCGGAATCCAACCTCTGATGGGGGCTCACACCGTCAGTGTCGGGCGTTCTCTGAGGTGATGATCTGCAATGGAACATGGATTCGATGCCGTATCGGATCGAAGTCCGGCGTGGTCTGCAGTTCGACCAGCAAATCGACCAGCGCGGTTGCCAGTAATCGGGGCTGGGAGTCGATCAGCAGGCTGATCAGTCCCTGATCCAGCGCTTGTCGCGACAGCTCGGTCGACTCCTGCAGAATGCAGCACAGTGACGGCTGCTTCGGCAACTGCGACAGGGCATTGATGACCCCGTCGCCGCCACCGCCGACCACGCACAAACCGCGCAAGTCATCGTGCCGCGCCAGCAGGTCCAGCGTCGCCTCTTCGGTGATGTCGCAATTGTCCAGATTGATCACCGCTTCCAGCAGCCGCAACCCTGGGGCGCGCTCCGCCAGATAGCTGCGCAACCCCTCGACCCGCGCCTGATGGCCAAGAAAACGGTGACCACCGAGCAACACCCCGACGCTGCCTTTGCGGGCGCCACACGTGTGAGCCATCAGCCAGCCCATGGTTCGTCCGACCTCGTGATTATCCTGGCCGACGTAAGGCTCATCCGCCGCCTCATGAATGTCGGACAGCAGCGCGATCACCGGCACGCCGGCCTCTCTGATCTGCGCGATGGCGGCATTGATCTGCGGATGCGCGAAGCTGACCACCGCCAGACCATCGCACTGCACCGCCAGTTGTTCGATCTGGGCAATGATCGCGCTGGGCGTGCGATCGAAGACGTACTCGAATTGAATGCTCAGATTGGCATCAGCCTGACGCTGCGCCGCCTCGGTGATGGCGGTGGCCACGTTGCCATAAAACGCCTGGGCGGTGCCGAGCAAGAGGATGCCGAAACGATAGGTGGGACGACGTTCGCGGATCCGCTGGCCGATCAGCCGGGCGGCGAAATAACCGACCGCTTCGGCGGCCTGGAATACCTGCTCGGCGGTGGCCGGGTTGACCGGCGCCCTGGCGTTGAGCACCCGGTCTACGGTGGCGACACTCAAGCCAGCGTGCTCGGCAACGGTGGCGATGGTTGGGCGTTTGTTGTTGTTCATGGCGGCCCCCGCAAGCGCTTTGATAGAAAACTATCAAGCTTCAATGGGCCTGGATGATAGCTTGATAGGGAATGTATTCAAGGGCTTGAGGGTGATTTCTGCGCTCTCTATATTTTCCCCAGCGATGTGATCCCGCATCGAAGCAAGTGCCTAAAACAATCAAGCTTGCGGAGAACAATAAAATGCCTGAACAAAACGCAGCCTTTGAAAACCCCGGTAAACCCATGCCTCGGGATTATCGATTGACCGGCCCTGAAGCCGCCCGAGCGGCGCAAAAAGGCCTGGTATCGGCAAGCTGGTATCAATCCCCCATTTCTCGTAAACGCATGAAGGAATTGATGCAGCGCCGCGATGGCCCGGCCTTGCTTGATACCGCGATCTGGCTGTCGGCGATGGTCGTGACCGGGTTCGGCGGTTACTGGTTCTGGGGCTCATGGGCCTGCGTTCCGTTCTTCTTCGTCTACGGGATGCTCTACGGCACGGCGTCCAATGCCCGTTGGCACGAAGCGGGTCACGGTACGGCGTTCAAGACCCGCTGGATGAATGATGCGGTCTACCAGCTGTCGAGCTTCATGTTCATGTTCGAACCCCAAGTCTGGCGCTGGAGCCACGCACGGCACCACACCGACACCGTTATCGTCGGCCGCGATCCGGAGATCGTCGAACCACGTCCGCCAAGCCTGATCAATATGGTGCTGAGCCTGTTCAGGATGCCTTACGCGTTGAAGACGATGTGGTCAGTCTGCAAGCATGCGGTAGGGCGGATGGGTGAAGAAGAACAGACGTTCATCCCCGAATCCGAGTGGCCCAAGGTGGTGAGGGACGCACGCGTCTGGCTAGCGATTTATGTGCTCACCGTGGGCACTGCGCTTTATCTGCAGAGCTGGTTGCCGCTGATGTTTATAGGTCTGCCCACCCTCTATGGCGGTTGGCTGTCCTACCTGTTCGGCCTGTCGCAGCATGTGGGCCTGGCCGAGGACGTACTCGATCACCGCAGCAACTGCCGCACGATTTACATGAACCCGGTGCTGCGCTTCATGTACCTCAACATGAACTATCACCTTGAGCACCACATGTATCCGATGGTGCCGTTTCACGCGCTGGCGCAGCTTCACGAAGAGATTCGCCGCGACTCCCCGCCGCCTTACAGCGGCCTGTTCGAGGCTTTCAAGGAAATCATCCCGACCATCTGGAAGCAGCGCAAAGACCCGACCTATTTCGTCCGTCGCCCTTTGCCACAACGCGCAGCGACGGCCGCCAACGTCCAGGCAGAACCTGAAGTAACGCCGGCCTGACACCTTCCTGTCTGCACCACTACAAGAGAAAACGCCATGACCGATCAATGGATCGATGTATGTGCCGTGGACGATATTGACGACGAAGATGTCATTCGTTTCGACCATGGCCAGCACACCTATGCCGTCTACCGTTCCGCCGACAGCGAGTTTTTCGCCACTGCGGGCCTGTGCACCCATGAGTCCATCCATTTGGCCGATGGCCTGGTGATGGAACATGTCGTCGAGTGCCCCAAGCACAACGGGCGTTTCGACTACCGCTCCGGCAAAGCCCTTGGCGCACCGGTGTGCGTCAACCTCAAGACCTATGAAGTCCGGGTCGAAGCGGGGCGTGTGCTGCTCGCCATCACGGTCTAACTGCACGGAGCCTGTGCCATGAATCCTGCCAATGCTCCACTGGTCATCGTCGGCGCCGGGCATGCGGGTGGCCGCGCGGCCCTGACCTTGCGCGGCGAAGGTTATAGCGGTCGCCTGATTCTGATAGGCGACGAGTCCCATCCGCCCTATGAACGTCCGCCGCTGTCCAAAGGGCTGTTGCAGGGCACGATCGATCTGGCGGGTTACAGCTTGTGCGACACCGCTCAGCTCGCCGATCTGGACATCGAACACCTGGCGGGTAACCCGGTGAAATGCCTGGATCCGCAGCAGCATCGTCTGCAGTTGGCCGACGGCAGCTGGCTGCATTACGCCCGGCTGTTATTGGCGACGGGAGGGCGGTCGCGCAGACTCGCCTCGGTGCCCGAGCGTCTGCTCAATGTGCTTTATCTGCGCACACATGACGAGGCCCTGGCACTGCGCGCTTCGTTGCAGCCTGACACCCGGGTGGTGATCATCGGCGGCGGCTTTATCGGACTCGAAGTTTCCGCCACCGCCCGGGCCTTGGGTTGCACGGTGACCTTGCTTGAGGCCGGACCGCGTTTGGCGGGTCGGGTGTTGCCGGAGCAACTGTCCAGTGTTCTGCTGGAACTGCATCGCAGTCAGGGCGTGGATGTCCGGTTGAATGTGGCCATTGAGGCGGTGCAGGGCACTACTCACGTTGAGTCCGTGCAACTGGTCGACGGCCAGTGGTTGCCCTGCGACCTGGTGGTGGTAGGCATCGGCATGCAACCCAACACTGAACTGGCCGCAGCCGCAGGACTTGAGGTCGGCCAGGGCATTCGCGTCGATGCCCAACTGCGCACCAGCGCGCCGGACATCTTTGCGGCGGGCGATGTCTGTGAGTTTCGGCTGCACCCGCAAGGGGTTTTCCAGCGTCAGGAAACGTGGCGCAACGCCGAAACCCAAGGTCGTCACGCTGCCCTGAATCTGTTGGGCGGCGAACTGCCCTTCGAGGTCATTCCCGGTTTTTGGTCCGATCAATACGACTGGGGATTGCAGACCGTGGGCGTGATCGCAAACACGCAACCCACGGCGAGCCGGACAACCCCCGGTGGCGGATTCCTGTTGTTCTACCTCGATGCCGAACAACGTCTGCAAGGCGCTTGCGGCTGGGGGCAGGGGAATAGCGTCGCCAAGGACATCAAATTGTGCGAACGACTGATCGCTCTCCATAACCGCCTCTCGGTGGACGCTCTGGCCGATGCCGATGTACCGCTCAAACAACTGCTGAGGAACTGACATGCGTGAATTCCTGGTCTTTCAGTCCCAGTGGGCCATGCAAGATTACCGTGGCCAATGCGACCTTTCCCTGGAAGCGCAAGTGGAGAAAATCGCCGCCGCCGGCTTCGACGGTATCACCGACCATTTCTGGGTCGCGCCACATGCCGCACGCCTGCATGCCGCCGCCAAGGCGCAGGGCCTGCAAATCGAAGGTCAAGTGTTCCCCCGCACCGTGGATGATCTGGCGGCAGCGATCGATGTCGCGTCCCGCTACGGCTGCCACCACCTCACGCTGCAAGCAGACGTGCGGCCGCGCACGCTGAAGCAAGCTATCGAACTGATCGAAGGCTGGCAGCGTCTGGCCGAGCAGGTGGACTTTCCTGTTCTGCTGGAAACCCACCGTTATCGCCTCACCAGTGACCTGTTGTTCACCCTCGACATTCTCGCTGAAATGCCCGACCTCAAGCTTTTGGCTGACTTGTCCCACTATGTTGTGGGCCGCGAACTGCCAGAGCCGGCTGCCGCCGAGGACGACGAACAGATCCACACCGTCCTGCGGCACAGTTGGGGGTTTCATGGACGTGTCTCCAACGGCGAACAGGTTCAGGTGCCCCTGAGCTTCGCCCAGCATCGACCGTGGCTGGAGCGTTTCCTGGGTTGGTGGCGCTATGGGATCGAAGATTGGCTGGCCCGACCGAACACGCCCGATAGCCTTTCCTTCACCTGTGAACTCGGCCCACCGCCTTATGCCATTACGGGTGCCGATGGACGCGACATCACTGATCGTTGGGCGGAGGCGTTGATGCTTAAGGATGTGATACGTGAGGTTTGGAATGACTGCCAAAGGCGACCTCGCGATGGCCACTGATTGACACAGCGGCATATCGCTTCCCGGTAGTCACCTACAGGCCTGAACGGTCTGCGTGGAACAGTCGGTGCTACGATACTGATCGTCTATATCTTGCGATGAGATTCCGTATGGACCGCTTGTCTACCTTGTTGTCACAGTTCGGCGTGCGCGCAAACCTGTTTCACAGTGGCAAGCTTTGCGGTGTGGCGTCATACGATGGCGCTGACCAGCGCGGCCATATCCACCTGCTGCAGGCAGGTCGCGTCACTTTACGGAGCCCTGATGGCCGTGATCTGCTGCTTACCCGGCCCAGTCTGATTTTTCTGCCGCGCCCAAGCCCGCATCAACTGATCCCGGGTGAGCCCGAAGGGGCTCGACTCTTGTGTGCGTCAATGAAGTTTGATGGTGGTGTCGATAACCCGTTGTCTGCTTCGTTACCTGATCTTCTGGTGCTGTCCCTGGATGAGCTGCCGCTGCTGGCCGATACACTGAGATGGCTGTTCGGTGAGGCGGCAGCCGGACATTGTGGCAGGGAAGCAATGCTTGATCGCCTATTCGAGCTACTGATCATTTTGCTGCTCCGACATCTGCTCGACCACCAGGCATTAAGTACCGGAATGATGGCCGGACTGGCCGATTCGCGGCTGGTGCGCTCGCTGGTGCAGATGCACAACGCACCTCATCGTGCCTGGTCAGTCGCAGAGCTGGCACGTGAGTCGAATATGTCGCGCGCCGCCTATGCCGCGCATTTCCGATCCGTTATCGGGCAGACACCTGCGGATTATCTTCTGAGTTGGCGGATCAGCCTGGCGCAGAAACGCCTGCGTGAAGGCCGGCCGATTACGCTGATCGCTGACGAAGTCGGTTATGAAAGTCCCTCGGCGCTGGCTCGTGCGTTTCGCCGCAAGACGGGCAGCAGCCCCCGGGACTGGATGAAATCGCTGACATAGGGAAATGGCCTGAAAGCATCGGAGTGCTTCAGGCCATCCCAGGAGGGAAATGATCAGTTCAACGGGTTTCCAATCGGGTTAGAGAATGGCCCGCCACGAATACAGACGCGGCAAGCAACCCTATGTCTTTCAGGAGAAATTGGCCCGGTGCAACCGTAATGGCTGGGAAGCCGAGACCGGGTTCAACCACGCCAGGTGTCGAGAACATAAAGGTCAACGTGGTGAAAAACAGTCCGGCAGACAACGCTCCTCCAATTAAAGAAAGCTTGGGTGATAGCAGGCGACCTGCAATTAGAGCACCGATCGAGATCTCCAGGACTCCGAGTAAGCGAGAAAAGACATCTACACTGAAAATGTCATAAACCCATCCCAATAGAGGGCTGTTGCTTACAAGCGGAACCAATCCCTGTGCCTCGTAATGCGTGAATTTCATGCCGCCGAACCAGAAGTAGATGAGGGCGAGAGCAAAGTAAGCGCCGTAGGTTCCAATCGCCATGGTTTTAACCCCGAGCGACAGTCGGTCGGAAAAGCTGTTGTTGCCATGGCTGGTAATGTTCAAGACGTTCATTGGTGTGGGCTTCCAGAGGGTTGACTAAAGGGTTTGAAAACCCACGCGATAGACGTTGGGTGTGGGGATATTGTCGCCTCAGGCTTCGCTCTCTTGGGTTCCGAACGTACAGCGTTCAGTGCAGATCGTCTAAACCCGCGGGTGGGCCGGCTCAGCAATGAAGAGGGTTATCGCCATGAATGAACAGCACTGCGATCTGCTGGAACGGGTACTGACAGCCCACGGCGGACAAGAACGCTGGAACAGCTTTGACACGGTGAGCGCCAGCATTGTGACCGGCGGTTCGCTGTGGGGCATGAAGGGGCTGACCCAGGATAGTGACTCGCGTCAGATGACGGTCTGGCTGCATGAGCAGAGAGCGTCGGTAATGCCTTTCGGCGCCCCGAACCAGCGTACGGCGTACACGCCCGATCGAATCGCCATTGAAACCACGGATGGCCAAGTGGTGGCGGAGCGCTCGGATCCGAGGGCGTCTTTCGATGACCACGCAGAAACGACACCTTGGGACCCGCTGCACCGGGCATACTTCAATGGTTACGCGTTGTGGTCATACATGACGATGCCATTTCTGTTCATCTTGCCGGGTGTCAGGGTTGAAGAGGTCGACCCTTGGGAGGAAGGCGACCAACATTGGCGTCGTTTGCGGGTGCACTTTCCAGAGAGCGTGGTCACGCACTGTCCGGTGCAGGACTTCTACTTCGGTGAAGACTTTCTGCTGCGCCGGCACGACTACAGCGTTGACGTCAGTGGCGGATTTCCCGCTGCCCAGTACGTTCATGACTATGTTGAAACCCAGGGGCTCCGTTTGCCCAGCAAGCGCAGGGCCTATCGCCGTGACGCTAATAATCATGCGATCGCGTCGCAGCTGCTGGTGGCTATCGATATCAGTGACATCCGTTATTCATGACTCAATGCCATCGGGTGTATCTCTCTGTATCCGGATCACGGGTTCAGGGATTGGCTTACAAATGTCCTGCCTGCTGACACTTCGCGGATACATCACTGCGTCCAAATGACCGGGCCCAAATGAGGTTGCCCTGTCGAGGTGGATGCTAATGCATGTTCGCTCCGGGATTCCCGGCTCGATTCATTTCGCCGAGTGCATCCTCAAGGGTTTTTCTGCCCTTGTGGCATGACCGCGCGTTCCAATCGCGCACAGCATCTGGAGAAATACTATGTCCCGTATTCCGAACAAAACCCGTATTGGCCTGGCCGCAGTCGCGTTGGCTGGTGCTATGAGCCTCGCCTCGACCGCCTTTGCCATGGAGACGCTGCCCCAGGGCTATCAGTTGGCTTCCGCAGAGAAGGCTGGGGAGGGCAAGTGTGGCGAAGGTAAATGTGGTTCCAGTGACGCCAGCGCCAAGGCAACCCAGGCCGAAGGCAAGTGCGGTGAGGGCAAGTGCGGCGACGCTTCTTTCGCCCGCACCGACACCGATGACGACGGCCGTGTTGCGCTCAAGGAATTCCTGGCCGTGGCCCCGACCAAGAGTGAGGAGTTCAAAGCGATGGACACCAACAATGACGGTTACCTTTCCGAGGCAGAAACCTACACGTACAGGAGCAACCAATACACGTCCAACGGCAAGAAAGTGCCTACGGAGCTGTTCACGCGTATGAGCCAGGCCAAGGGCTGATTACACCTGCGTTATTTCACCCTCCCTGTACTCGTTACCGGGAGGGTTTTATGTCGTCTGGAGAACGCCCATGGCCGCGGCCTTGATGGCGTCAGAAACTCTGTCGGTAGTGGCTGACCGAGGCCGATGGCGGGTCCTCAACCAAACGGCAAAACGGCCAATAATCTAGTTTTGACTGTACGTCGAACGCCTTCGCAATTGCGCTGGACTGACTCCAAGGCGTTGCTTGAAAGCGGTCGTCATGTGCGCTTGGGAGTTAAAGCCGCAGGTGAGTGCGATCTCCGACAGCCTGGCGGTCGAATCGCGCATCGATGCTCGGGCCTTGGCCAGGCGTCGGTCGATTAGATAGCTATGAGGGCTCTTGCCCGTCGTGTTCTTGAATGCGCGCATGAAATAACCTTCGGACAATTCAAGCAACCCCGCCATTGCCTGTATACCCAGTGGGCCGTCGATGCCTGCATCAATGAATTCATCGAGCAGGCGCATCCGGCTGCCGGTTATAGAGCCTTGGGCCGGCGGCGCCGATGCGTCGATGCCCGCCGCCCGTTCAGCCAATGCGAGTGCCCAGGCTTCACAGTCGTCCTCCACGGAGCCCTGCAACAACGCGCGGCGCATTCGCAGGGCGAGGTTAACGGCTGGCTGATCAATGCGATTGTTGAATGCCCGGTCACCCGGCAATGAAATACCGTCGGTGCGCATGACCCGCAGGTATTCACCGCCCTTGGGTGATTCGGACAACACATCACAGCCAACGGGGACGAACGCCAGTCCGTTGGGCATGGCATCGAAGGGGCGCACTCGGTCGCTGCCGATGGCGTGCAAGCCTCGTTGGCTGTCGAAGGCAAAGCCGATCGCTGCCTGGGTCGCAACATATCGGGTCGCGTAGGCGGCGCCGGGTAGCAATTCGATCGCCCACGGCCCTGCCTCGACACGACGAATCGGTTCAGGTACGAGCGAGGGTTGCAGACGGTTTCGAAGGCTCATGAACACCATAGTAGTGAAGAGGGGGCGTAAAAGTCAGGTCAGTTTTTTGAAAGCCGGCGTGACGTGCCCATGCCTAGACTGGGAAAAGCCTCAGGAAGACAACTCATGCACAAACTGACTCGCAACGATATCGAACAAGCGGCCCGCCACGTCTACCAAGTCATGCCTGCCACCGCCCAATACCCTTGGCCATTGCTGGCTGAGCGATTAGGTTGCACTGTCTGGGTCAAACACGAAAACCACACACCTACAGGCGCTTTCAAAGTGCGGGGTGGCATTACCTTCCTGCACTGGCTGCGGCGCGAGCACCCAGGTGTGAAGGGCATTGTCTCCGCTACGCGCGGCAACCATGGTCAGAGCCTGGCGCTGGCGGCAAACACGCTGGGTTTGAGGGCCTTGATTGTTGTGCCGGAAGGTAATTCGCTGGAAAAGAACAATGCCATGCGTGGCTTTGGCGGCGAAGTGGTTGAGTGCGGTCGCGATTTCGACGACGCCCGTGAAGAGGCCGCGCGTCTGGCGCACCTGCATGGCCTCTACCTGGTGCCGCCGTTCCACACCGAGTTGGTCAAAGGTGTGGCCACGTATGCGCTGGAGCTGTTCATCGCTGCGCCCGATCTGGATACCGTCTACGTGCCGATTGGCTGTGGATCGGGGATTTGCGGAGTGATCGCCGCCCGAGATGCGCTGGGCCTGAACACCCAAGTGGTGGGCGTGGTTTCCAAAGAGGCTGCGGCGGCGAAGTTATCGTTTGAAGCTGGGACAATATACGAGACCGCCTCGGCAAATACCTTTGCCGATGGCTTGGCCGTGCGCAAGCCTGTTCCCGATGCGTTCGCCATCTACGGGGCCGCTTCGGCACGAATCGTCTCGGTCAGCGAGGGCGAGATTGCCGAGGCCATGCGCGTGTATTACACCGATACCCACAACCTCGCTGAAGGGGCAGGTGCGGCAGCGCTGGCAGCGCTCATTCAGGAGCGTGAAATGATGCTGGGCAAAAAGGTGGGCGTGATTCTGTCCGGCGGGAATGTTGATCGGTCGGTGTATGCGAGCGTGATTGGGTGATTGCGAGCTGATCAGTGATTGGGCAACTTCGGAGCTGCTGGGTGTTTCGCCTGACCGCGAGGGTCAGGCTTTCATTCGACGATCACAAACCGTCATCAATAAGCCGACGCTCGACATCGCCACACTGATCAGCCGATTGGCCCAGGCGCTACGTGGTCTGACCCCATAAGCCTTTATAATGCTGCTCAAACGAACTGACCGATGCGATTCTGCTGCGCGGCGGGGAAGGGCTACGGGATTTGGATTGCACGTTTGAGCTGCATGATCGCAGCCACCTGGCGTGTCTGGTGTCGGTGTGTCCGCTGGAGCAGGGTGGGCGCATTGTTTCGTTGCGCGAGAAGAGGCGAATCCGGGAAATCGGATGCGCGAAGCTGACCACCGTCAGGGACGCTACATTTTGCTGTTCCTGGGGTCGTCCGCCGGGTTGACGTAGGTGATCCCCCAAGGCCCCGTGCCATGGAGTTGGAGCACGGTTTCCTGTTCTCGACTGGCGCCGTACATCGACATTCCGACGGGAATGATCAGGGTGTCACCCGGTTGATAGGCCTTGGCCCGTGCCGGATCGAATTTATCTCCGGTGGCGAAGTAGAAAATGCCCGAGATAACGGTTACGCGTTCGGTCACAGGATGGGTATGCACGCCGATTTTTGTATTTGCTGGCAGCTTCAAGCGCAGGGTGAAGGGCTCGGCGGCTTTCAGGTCTCCTTCAATCACTGCAATCATTGCGCCGGGCCCCACCGCCGGAGCGGCTTTCCACTGAAGTTCGGATGAGGTGGCGGCAATAAAACCTGTTTCCTCGGCCAAGGCGGTAGATCCCAGGGAGCCTGCACTGAGCAAGGCCAGCAAAACAGCGACAGCTTTGTGAGCGCTCATCAGGGTTTCCTCATGTCTGGGGGCTTTGGGTGTGTCGCAACAGAGGCAAACATCGCTTCAACACACAGGTGCAGAGCCTGCATGATCCAGTCATATATGATGACGGTAGCCGAATGCTGAAGCGCGGATATACCCATTGTGAACAGTGCTATAACGAACAGGTATGTGTTGTGGGCTTGCTCGGCTCTGCCGGGGTTGATGAAGAGGCGTTGAAGGCGCTGATTCGCGCCGCGTTGGCGTTTAACACGTCGGTGTGAGCGACTTACCGTACTATTCAGCCTTGGAGAGCCCTGACTCAGTCCGAAACGGAGCCTTTAAAGTTTTTCGTAGATAACTTGCTGACGCAGGACACAGATGCTGGAACTGAGCTGTTCGACTGATTACGTCAGGCGCTTCGCGCCTATCGAGCAGTTCATAGCCATTGGCTGTGAAAAAACCAGCCGCGCTTTGGGTCAGCAAGTGAAGTCGGATTGCGCCTTGGGAGATGGCATGGCGTTCCAGTTCAGACAACACGGCTTTACCTAGCCCCTCGCCACGACGGGTCTCAGAAACGATCATTGAACGAAGCAACAGATCAGGGCCAGAACCCTCCAGCCCTCCATAAGCAACCCGGTTCCCATCCACCTCGAAGTGATAAAACTGCAGCCCCGGTTCGCTGACATCATCGCAGGGCAGTCCTGCTTCACTCAAAGACTCACGGAGCTGATTCAAACCGCTCGGCCCTACTTTAATCATCTGCATCGTTTGCCCCATTAACAGGTTTTTGGCACTCAATGTTAGCGGGCTCAATCCTGGCACTCGCCCCTAAGGCTTACGCAACAGAAGCAACAGCAGCGCCGCAGCCGCCAGCCCCGCCCCGACGACGAAAGTGCTGGCTGAGCCCGAAGTCTCCCACAGCGCGCCCGCGAGCACACTGGCGATCAACAGACACACGCCGCTGATCAGATTGAACAGGCCGAAGGCCGTGCCCCTGAGGTGTTCGGGGGCGGTGTCGGCGATCAGCGTCGCGAGAATCCCTTGGCTGAAGCCCATGTGCAGGCCCCACAGGGCCACGCCCGCCAGCATGGTCATGATCGAGTCCGCTTGCGCCAATAACAGGTCCGCAAGGATCAGCAGGACGATGCCGATACACAGCACTTGGGTGCGACTGATCCGGTCGGACAACCAGCCGGCAGGGTAGGCGGACACCGCATAAAACAACGACATGACCACCATCACCATCGGCACCCAAGTGGCCGTCAGGCCTGTCTGTTGCGCCTTCAAAACCAGAAAGGCTTCGCTGAAACGGGCCAGCGTGAAGAGCCCGCCGACGATCACCACCCACCAGTAACCACGGGAAAAGTCCCGCAGGACTTTCCAGTGAATGGGCGAACGAAAGGTGTGTTTGCCAGCGGCAGCGGTCGGTTCTTTTACCCCACCGACAATCAGCGCCACCGAGATCACCGCCGGGATCACCGCAAACCACAACACCAGATGGATCTGCCCGAGCCAAAGCATCAGCACGATAGCCAGGACCGGACCGAAAATGGCGCCCACGGTGTCCATCGACTGGCGCAAACCAAAGCAGGCGCCACGGATTTCGGTGGGTGCTATATCGGCGACCAGCGCATCTCGCGGCGCTCCACGAATGCCTTTGCCAATGCGATCCAGAAAACGCGCGGTGAACACCACCTCCACCGACTGCGCGAGGGGAAAGAGCGGCTTCGACAAGGCTGCCAGACCGTAGCCCATCAACAGTAGGCCTTTGCGCCGGCCGATAAAATCGCTGATGGCGCCGGAGAATATCTTGGTCAGCATCGCGGTCGCCTCGGCGATGCCCTCGATCACCCCGACGGTCAACGCGCTCGCGCCCAAGGTCGTGACCAGAAACACCGGCAGCAGGCTGTGCACCAGCTCTGACGACAGGTCCATGAACAGACTGACAAAACCCAGGGCCCAGACCGTGGAGGGGATACGCAGTGAAGCCGGTCTGGGTTTTGAGAGGTTGTCCATGCGGGTTTCCGGGATTGAATGCTCACCGATTGTTGATGTCGCCAACCCCGGCGATCAGGCCTTAAAGGTTCTGACTCAAAAAGAGCAACGTATTGCCATGTGCCTCAACCGCCGCCCGCTGGTTGTAGCTGTCACGGTGTGAGCAGTTGAAGCCGTGTTCGGCACCCGGATACACCTCGATATCGACGTCATCGTTGAATTCGAAACGCTCGGCGATTTGCTTCACCGCATCGATGGGGATGTGGCTGTCCTGCTCGCCAAAGTGCATCAGCAGCGGCACCTTGATTTCATTGGCCCGATCCAGTTGGTTCTGAATGCCGCCGCCGTAGTAGGCGATCGCCACGTCGACAAAACCGTTGGCCGCGGTGTTGTACGACAGCATGCCGCCGAAGCAGAAACCGATAGACGCAATTCTGCCGTCCAGCCCCGGCTGTGCTTTCAGGGCGTCAATGGCCAGTTTGATGTCGGCCTGCGCTTTTTGGGTGTCGGTGGCGTTCATCAGCTCGACGGCGCGTTTCCAGCCGGCTTCGTCGTAGCCCAATTCAATACGGTGACCGTTGCGCCAGAACAAATCCGGCGCGATGACCAGGTAGCCGTCGGCGGCGTATTGCTCGGCGACCGAGCGGATGTGCTCGTTGACGCCGAAGATTTCCTGAATCAGCACAATCCCCGGACCTTTACGGGTGTGGGGAATGGCCAGGTAAGCGCCGAATGTGCCCTCGGCGCTGCTGATCTCGATCCATTGGGTGGTTACGCTCATGATGGCTCCTTTACATAAGTTGGTGGGGGTATCGAGACGCTGGCGTATCAGCGGTGACTGCGCCGCCAGAAGTATCGAGCCAACAACGCGTCCATGCTGAGTTTGCCGGCCCCCGAGAACAACAGAGGCAGGAGGGCTGCGAGGTAGATCAGCGGCAGTTTGAAGTTGCCGTGGCCTTTGTCGCTGATGGCATAACCCTGGGCAAGTTCACTCAATGTAGACCAATCGGCCGGCCAGTGAACGGCAGCGGTCGCAACGATCGTGACCACGATCAGAATGATTGCCGAGAGCCGCGTCCCAAGGCCCACCAGCAGAGCGAGGGCGCAGATCAGTTCGGCCCACATCGCCAGTTCCCAGTTCAGCGTGGCCGGAACGTGGTTGAAGGGAAACGGGAAGTTGTGCTGGATGTCGGCGAACCAGTTCTGGCCGTTCCATTTTTCCAGGCCTGACTCGAAAAATTCCCAGGCTAGAAATACCCGCAAGGTCAGGGGCGCGATCCAGCTGCCGGCCCGATCGAGGTTCAGGTGCAGGCCTTTGATGGCCGACGAGAGAGAAGTGTTCATGGCTTTAACTCCGGGATTTGAACGACAGTCGCATTCATTGTGGGAGCAGCTGTGGCGAGGGGGCTTGCCCCCGTTGGGTTGCGAAGCAGCCCCAAAATCTCTGATGTACCAAAGATCTTGTGAGCGCTACGCACTCAAACGGGGGCAAGCCCCCTCGCCACAAAAGCCCGCTCCCACAGGGGATTGTTGGTGTTGTTGAGGTTTCATTCGGTCGACAGCGCATTCCGGGTCGACCGTTTGTACTTCAGTGCAATCTTGCCCAGCAGCCGAATGACGATCGCCGAAAACATCAGGCCGAACGGCAGGACGTACCAGGCGCTCATGGGAATGCGTTTGAAGTTGGAGTAGGTGAAGACCGCCGCGATCACCCACATGCCGCTGACGTGCAGGGCTTTCCAGGCCTTGGGGCCGATCAGGCGCGCCGTGGCTTTGAACGAGGTCAACGCCATCAGCAGAATGAACAGGTAACCGACCGAGCCCGGAATGTTGCCAGCCGTGGTACGGCTGGGCCAGAACTCGGGGTTCAGTTGGCCATAGCTGTAGATCAGGATGGCGTGGACTAGATGGGAAAACGCGAAGGCCAGGCCAATGAAACGTCGCTCGCGCACCAACGAACGGGTGAAAGGCGAGGGCACCAGCACAGCCAAAGCCGAGGCGGTGAACGCGGCGAGAAACAGCGCAAACGAAGTGCGTGCGGTGGCGCGAATGGCGCTGCGGGTGGCTTCCACCAGGTCCGGGTTCAGCAGCAGAATCAGGCCGGTCATCAACAGCACCAGCAAGGACAGCAGGCCAAACAGCGACCAGCCGTGGTAACGGGGAACTTGGGTCATGATGACAACACTCCTGAGCAAGGGCCGACCCGGTTTTGCGAGTGGTCAGCGGACGGCAGGAGTGTTGCAACCGGGTGTATGGGCGGTATGTCCGAAAGGTCGTCCGGTGCAAGTTCATGTATCCCGGGCCGCGACAGATACATTCCCATACAAAACTGTGATTCAGCCTCGGCCAGAGGCGTCTAGCGACAGTGTCCCCGCAATCCCATGGGGCGAGACTTCGGAACCCGGCATGCAAGCGCTGTTGAACGAGATCCTTGACGCAGTCCGACCGTTGATCGGTCAGGGCAAAGTGGCTGACTACATTCCCGCCCTCGGCACCGTGCCGTCCAATCAGTTGGGCATTGCCGTGTATGGCAACGACGGCGAGTTGTTTTGTGCTGGAGACGCCGACACGCCGTTCTCGGTGCAGAGTATTTCCAAGGTGTTCAGCCTGGTGCAGGCCATCGACCATTCCGGCGAAGCGATTTGGGACCGCCTGGGCCATGAACCGTCCGGCCAGCCGTTCAACTCGCTGGTGCAACTGGAGTTCGAGCGCGGGCGCCCGCGCAATCCCTTCATCAACGCCGGTGCGCTGGTGATCTGCGACATCAACCAGTCACGTTTTGCCGCGCCGGCGTTGTCGATGCGCGATTTTGTCCGCCGTTTGTCCGGCAACCCGAATGTCATGGTGGACGGCAAGGTCGCCGAATCGGAATACCAGCATCGCGCGCGTAACGCGGCCATGGCTTATCTGATGCAATCGTTCGGCAACTTCCATAACGACGTCGAAGCCGTGCTGCGCAGCTACTTCAGCCATTGCGCGCTGCGCATGAGTTGCGTGGATCTGGCCCGGGCGTTCTGTTTCCTGGCCAACGACGGTTTTTGCAAACACAGCGGCGCCCAGATCCTCAGCGCCCGCCAGACCCAACAAGTCAACTCGATCATGGCCACCAGCGGGCTGTACGACGAAGCCGGTAATTTTGCCTATCGCGTCGGTCTGCCGGGCAAGAGCGGTGTGGGCGGGGGCATCGTCGCGGTGGTGCCGGGGCAATTCACGGTGTGCGTCTGGTCTCCGGAATTGAACACCGCCGGCAACTCCCTCGCCGGCATGGCCGCGCTGGAGTTGTTGAGTCAGCGGATCGGCTGGTCGGTGTTCTGATGGCATTTCTTGACTAGGGCCCGATGACCGCTACCGTGAAGCAGGCATTCTTTGACTCACCCAAACGGGTGAAGGGGCGAGTGACTTCATGGTGAATTTCGGTTCCGCGCTTCTAGTCTTCAATGACCCGGACACTCATTTGCGCAAAGGGTTGTCTGCCGTGGTCCAGATAGGCGACACCCTGTGGGTCGCCAATGATGAATCCTTGAGCCTGGAGCGCTTCACCTTGCGTGAGCGCGTCGGTGCGGGCGAGTTTCTGTTTGACCAGCACAAGCAATTCTCGTTGGCGTCCCTGTTGGCGCTGCCGGTCATCCCGACGATTGGCGAAGAATTCGTTGAAGCAGACCTGGAAGGCATGAGCTACGACCGCGACACGGGGTATCTCTGGATTGTGGGGTCTCACAGCCTGAAACGGAAAAAACCCGATAGCACCAAGTCCCTGAAGAAAAACGCCGAGCGTCTGGCAACTGTCAGCAGCGATGGCAATCGTTTTCTCCTGGCCCGGATTCCGGTGGTCGAAGAAAACGGAACGTTCACTTTGGTGAAGAGCACCGCCGACGATGATCGAGTTGCCGCCCAATTGGCCGGCAATCAATTGGGCAACGAATTGCTCGATGAGCTCAAGGACGACGAACATGTGGGGGCATTTCTACACATTCCCGGCAAGGACAACGGGTTCGATACCGAAGGCCTCGAGATCAATGGCAAGCGTGTTTTTATCGGGTTGCGAGGACCTGTGCTGCGGGGCTGGACCATTGTTCTGGAGGTTGAACCCGAAGACCATCCCAAGGCCGTCCACACGCTGACGCTGAAAAAAATCGGGCCCAAGGGGCGCAAATATCGAAAGCATTTTCTCCAGTTGGGCGGACTCGGCGTCAGGGACTTATGCATCGATGGTGACGACATGTTGATCCTGGCCGGGCCGACGATGAACCTCGACGGGCCTGTCAGCGTATTTCGATGGCTCGACGGCGCCAGGCCAACAGACGAAAGTTTTGTCTTCAGCGAACAATTGACGCCGGCTCTGGAGGTTCCTTACGGGCAAGGAGAGGATAAAGGCCGCGATCATGCCGAAGGACTAACCTTTATCAGCACCGCGGGCGTCGAAGAACCCTTGCTGCTGGTGGTCTATGACGCGAACGCCAAATGGCGCAAACAGGGGAGCAATCGCCTGGAGCAAGATGTATTTCGACTGGCGAAAAAATAACCGCCACCGCGCCCCGGTGAATGACGCTCCACGGATTTTCCTATACATTTTCTGGCCGCTCTCCTGCATGGTGAAACCGTTTCATGTCTCTTGCGCTCGAACGTCTAGTCGCTGGCACACCAATCCCTTTTGCCGGTAATCGTGTCACTGTCGTCAGCCCCGAACTGGCGGCGCGCTTTCAACCCGGCGACCATCTGCTGGTGGAGCAGGTCAGCGGTGAATTGTTGCTGATCCCGGTGGCGGACCAGCAAGCGGCGGCGGTCGCCATCGAGCGCGCCGAAGCGGCGTTCACTGCGATGTCCGGCGTCTCGGATCAAGCCATTAGCGAGTTCTTCGATCACTTTGCGCAACGCCTGGAGACCCCGGAATGCTGGGCCTTGATTGCGGCGGCCAATTTGGCCGATATCGAGCGGGCCAAAGCGCGCGGGCGTTCCACCACGCGGTTACTGGCCGATGAACGCATGCGCGGCGACATGATCGCCGGCCTGCGGGCCTGGCGCGATGCTCCGGCCACGCGCGGCAAAGTCGTGAGCTGCGTCGAGCACGACGGCTGGAAAGTCGAGCAAGTGGTGTCGCCGCTGGGTATCGTCGCGTTCGTGTTCGAAGGCCGACCGAATGTCTTCGCCGATGCCGCCGGTGTCTTGCGCACCGGTAACACCGCGGTGTTGCGCATTGGCAGCGATGCGTTGGGCACTGCGCAAGCCATCGTCACCCATGCATTGAATCCGGCATTGAGCGATGCCGGATTGCCGACCGGAGCAGTTTCCCTGGTGGAAAGCGTCAATCATGCCGCCGGTTGGGCGATGTTCGCCGACCGACGCCTGTCATTGGCTGTGGCCCGTGGTTCGGGACGAGCGGTCAGCCAGTTGGGCAGCATCGCGCAACAGGCCGGCACCGCGGTCAGCCTGCACGGCACCGGTGGTGCGTGGTTGATCGCCGACCAGGACGCCGATGCCCAACGCTTTGCCGCCGTGGTACGCAACTCGCTGGACCGCAAAGTCTGCAACACCCTGAACGTTTGCCTGATCCTCCGCGACCGCGCCGCCGAGCTGGTGCCGCTGTTTCTCGACGCACTGCAACTGGCCGGCACCGCTCGGGGCCAGGGCTGCAAGTTGCATATCGTCGAGGGTAGTGAGCAGCATTTGCCAGCCGATTGGCAGACCGCGAGCGTCGAGGTGTACCGCGCCGAAGGCTATCAGACCGAAGCGTTGGCCGAACCGCTGCCCGAAGATCAATTGGGGCGCGAGTGGGAGTGGGAAGAAACCCCGGAAGTCAGCCTGAAGATCGTCGACGATCTGGATCAGGCCATCGCCTTGTTCAACCGCTACAGCCCGCAATTCACCGTGTCGCTGATCAGTGAAGATGCCTCGGCGCAGGAGCGTTTCTACAACGCGGTCAACGCACCTTTTGTCGGCAACGGGATTACCCGCTGGGTCGATGGACAGTACGCGCTGAACAAGCCGGAACTGGGGCTTTCGAACTGGGAAAGTGGGCGCCTGTTTGCGCGCAGCGCGATTCTCTCGGGGGATGGCGTGTTCACCATCCGTAGCCGCATGACCCAGACGGATCTGTCGGTCAAACGCTGAGACGCGCAAAACCTGTGGGAGCGTGGCTTGCCCGCGAAGAACGATGACGCGTTATACCTGAAAAAACGCGGTGCATTCTTCGCGGGCAAGCCACGCTCCCACAGGATATTCGTTGCTCTTTTATCTTACCGGCCTCAGGGACAGCCCCCCGACCGCAGGCCACGGCACGCACTATACTTAGTATGTGTCCGTGTCTGCACGGGGACGGACAGCGCATCTGATTACGTGAGAGAGGATTGCGCCATGAAACTTCATTCCTTTCAACATTACTCTCATGGTCTGGAAACGGTCGTTCACGACACGTGGATTACCGCCCGGGTGAAGTCGGCCCTGACATTGGCCGATACCACCCTTGGCCTGAATGTCCATGTCAAAACCCATGCGGGCACGGTGGCATTGAGTGGTCGCGTCAACACCCATAGACAGTGTGAGCAGGCTGTTGCTGTGGCACGTTCGGTCCCGGGTGTCGTCAACATCGATGCCAGCGAATTGCTCACCCATGTGTTCACGCCAGGGCATCCTCCAGAAGCGCCCAATGCTGAAGACACGCCTGAGCGTCGGTCGGACGACAAATGACAGCCTTGTGACTACGCATTGGCGGTTATAACGCTGCGCCAAGCCTGGCGCAGCTTGTGCGGTCGACACCTTCAGGCGGCTTCAACCGTTTTGCCGTGCACGGCGCAAGTGCACGGCTGTTCGGCCAGCGACACGAAACTGTGATTGTCGGCATCCAGGGCATCGACCGAACCGGTCTCAATGTCATAAACCCAACCATGCAGATTCAGCAGGCCTTTTTCCTGGGCCAGACGCACGCTCGGGTGAGTCTGGATATTCGCCAGTTGAGCAATGACATTTTCCCGGACCATCGAGCTTACCTTGGCTGCGTCGCTGGCGTGAGGACGGGAGTCATTGATCACCTTGGCCGACTCGGCGTGTTGCAACCAACCACTGACCGCGGGCAGGTGATCCATGCATTTGCACTGGGCGATGGCGGTCATGGCGCCACAATCCGAATGCCCGCAGATCACGATGTCCGTCACGCCCAATACCGCGACTGCATATTCGACCGTGGCCGACACGCCGCCGGGATGCGGGCTGTAAGAGGGCACGATGTTGCCGGCATTGCGCACCACGAACAGTTCGCCGGGCTCTTGCTGGGTCAGCAGTTCCGGCACCACGCGGCTGTCGGAACAGGTGATGAACAAGGTGCCGGGATGCTGAGTGGTGGCCAAGTGTTTGAACAGGTCGGTACGTTGTGGGAAGGCTTCTTTCTGGAACTTCAATAAACCGTCGATGAGCGCTTTCATGGCGGACTTCCTTGCAATGAATGAGGGAGGCTAATGCCGGTGAGTTAAGACACAGAACCTGTGGGAGCGGGCTTGCCCGCGAAGAATGCACCGCGTTTTTCAGGTATTGCGCGTCATCGTTCTTCGCGGGCAAGCCACGCTCCCACAGGTATTGCGTATTAATTGAATGGATCGTTTTAGAAAGGACGCAACGGCAGGAACTTGCCGTCCAGGGTAATCACCGCGCGAGAACCACCTTCCGGGTCTTCAACTTTCTTCATGTCCAGCTTGAAGTTGATCGCGCTGATGATGCCGTCGCCGAATTGCTCGTGAACCAGGGCTTTGAGCGTGGTGCCGTAGATCTGGATCATTTCGTAGAAACGGTAGATGGTCGGGTCGGTCGGGACACCCGAGAGGCTGCCGCGCAATGGAATGATCTGCAGGCGGGCCACAGCGTCGGCTTCCAGTTCGAGTTTCTCGCCAATCACCTTGGCGGCGGCTTCCGGCAGCGGATGCTGGCCGAGCAGGGCGGCGGTGACGTAGGCCAGGCCCAGGCCGGTGCCGTCAGTCAAATCCTGCCAGGACAGATTCTTGCGCGCCTTGGCATCGAGGATCGAAGTGGTCAGGGCCAGGCTCGGATCCTGGTAAGTGTGGGACTGTTGCATGGTGTGACTCCTATCGGTTGCGGCTGGAAAGTGGAGCCATCTTCGGTCGATTGATCCATAGCGTCCAAGATCGATATACAATGCATTGCATAAGTCCTGCCTATAGATGGTGTGCCCATGCTGCTCCGACATTTGCGCTACTTGCTGGCAGTCGCCGACCACGGCGGCTTCACCCGCGCCGCCGAGGTGTTGCATGTCTCTCAACCGACGCTGTCCCAGCAGATCCGGCAACTGGAGGAAACCTTGGGCGTCAACCTGTTCGACCGAACTTCGCGCACGGTCAAACCGACCGATGCGGGGCTGGCTTATATCGAAAGTGCCCGTCGGGTACTGGTGGAACTTGAAGCGGGGAAGCGCGCGCTGCATGACGTGAAGGATTTGTCTCGCGGCAGCTTGCGATTGGCCATGACGCCGACGTTCATGGCGTATCTGGTGGGGCCGCTAGTGCGCGACTACGTGGCGAAGTTTCCGAACATCCATCTGCAGATTTTCGAGTTATCGATGGATGACATCGAGGCCGGTTTGCTCGATGACTCGCTGGACATCGCCATCGCCTTTACCCCGGTGAGGAGCCCCGACATCGAGTGCGTGCCGGCATTTGTCGAGACCTTGGGGGTGATGGTCGGGCTTGGTCATCCGTTGTACGAGCGCCAGAACCCGCTCTCGCCAAAGGAGGTGGCGCAACTGGATTTCGCGTTGCTGACGCCGGACTTCATCACCCGATCCTCCATTGACGGGTATTTTCGGCAACAGAACATCACGCCCAAAGTGGCGATCGAGGTGAACTCGGTGAGTACGCTGTTAGAGGTCATTCGTCACGCGCCGATGGCCACCATCCTGCCGGAACCCATCGCCACAGCGGAGCGGGCATTGCGCAAAATTCCGCTGTTGGGGGAGGCGCCCAACCGAGGGGCCGCGCTGCTTCGGCGCAAAAACAACTACCACAGTGCGGCGTCTGTGGCCTTTATGGAGCTGGTAATGGGCGCGGCTGCAGTCGAGTCGGCGAACAGTCAGTCATCCACTGATTGACACACCCCATTGGGAGCCTTGCCGGTGGAGGACACGGTCACCGAATCGTCATCGGCGAGGATGATCGAGATCGTGATGCCCGAACCCCTGGCTTCGAAACGGCGATCGTTGATGGCTTTGGTTACCGCCTCTTTACTGTTGATCAATACCGGGCCGTCCTGATCCGCATGGACGACGACTTTACCGGGGCAGTCCACATCGAATGAGGGAATACCAGGGAGGGTGTTCGCATGGGCAACATTCGCCATCGCGAGCACTATGAATATCAGGATGTTGTTCATCGCAAGCCTCCAGAGATCCAGCAGGGCATAGGGTTAACCATAGCTTTGTTTGGTGCGCACGAGACAAACGAAAAGGCCCCGCTCGATATTCCGAGCGGGGCCTTCTTTCTTTACTGAGAGGGGATATCAATACAACCGATCAATCACCCGAACTTCGTTCTGGTTCTGCATCGATGCCCACGCCTGTTTCAGCGTTTGCAGCACATTACCGATGAAGTCCTTGTCGGCCGCGGCTTTCTTGCCGACATAACCCTGGCCGCGACGGTACATCTTCAGTCGGGCGAGCAGGTTCTGGTTGCTGCGGTCGAATTCTTCTTCGTGGGCATGGGGCGACAGGCAGTCGATATGAACCTGGCCCGATTTGCTGATCCACAGAATATGGCTGTCCTGGCTGTCTTTTTGCGCAGCGAACAAGCGAGCCAGTTCATCGATAGTAGGTTGATTGTTCAGATTCATTGTAAGCCCCTTGACCATTTGGTGATCTTTCAAAGTTGATTCGCTAATACAAGTAGCCCATCGGTTAGTTGATCCCTGGCACCGAAACCAGGACGTCAGCGGTCGGCCGTCAATACGACGGGGTCCCGCGTCTGTTGCATGTAGTCGTGTTGAATAACTGCTACGCAATAGCGTCACAACGAAGAGAAGCAGCGAAAACCTGGAGGCCACTGCCGACATTTTCAGGGTCGGCCACAAGCTTCATGAGGATTGATCGCCAGCGCTTCTCGCCCTTGTACTGGACGTTCAGGCCAGGTCAGCTTCTTCAATCTGCCTTGTGGGCAGCGTGTATCCGGGAAAAACAGCTCGGCGGTCAGACGAGCTTGCTCAAACGTGTTGCCTGTACTCCCGATCGGGGAGATGTCTGCATCATGCAAGGGCAAATCGGAGGCGTCAACGGTTTTGTAGTGATTATTTTTGCTCACTACATATTGTCGGACAAAGTGGTTTTGGAATTAGAAAGTCAGGCGTGGCTGGCACGCCGGCCCGTAGGAGCGAGGCTTGCCCGCGAAAGCCATCACACGGACAAACGGCAGGACCGCGTCATCGTTCTTCGCGGGGCCTCGCTCCTACGGAGTTTGTACGGGTGCCGAAGGCTGCGATCTTTTAAAGCGGTAAACGGTACACGGATAACCATCGATCGGCAGGTGATGCAGGGTGAATTCGCCGCCCGTGAGATCAGGTATCACCCTGGCCCAGAACAGCCGTGCAGGCTGGTTGGCATCGATGTGGAAAATCTGCCATTGACCGGGGAACCGGTTCAAGAGGGCAGAGACGACAAACTTCGCGACGCCTTGGCCACGAAAGCGTCGACTGACAAAAAAGTAGCCGATGTTGTGCTCGGCGCCGACGATGTGGGTTTCGTTATCCACGATCACAAAACCGGCAAGCTCGCCGTCAACCTTGATCAGAAACGGCTTGGTTGCCGGGTTGCGCCAGTAATCAAGCTTGGGCTGGATGTTGAAGAAGCCATGATCCCCGAGTTTCAGCGGCAGCCATTCGCTGAAGTCGTAGATGTAGAACTGCATCAGGTTTTCGATGGTTTCCAGTTCGTCGCGCTGAGCGGCGTGAAGTTCTATTGAGGGCTGGCTTCTGATTGTCACCATGGTCGTACCTTTCAGAAAGCAGGGCTGTTGCCTGATGCGCCGCAGAACCTTTAGGAGCGAGGCTTGCCCGCGAAGAACGATAACGCGTAATACCCGAAAACCGCGGTAACTTCTTCGCGGGCAAGCCACGCTCCTACAGGTTTCGATTCGTTGCAAGTGCCTTAAGACTTGCTCACCGGTTTAGCCGCGCGTTTGGTGCCGGTCGAAGGTTTGCGTTTGGCCGGTTTGCGTTTGTTTTTCCACGGTGTGGCGCCACGCCCGGCCGGGCTTGCCGGCCCGCTGATGGTCAGGTTCAGGCCGGCGCAACGTGCTACCTGCTTGCTCATCCACGCAGCTTGTTTGGTGACGAACTCTTCCAGGCTCATTTCACCGCTCTGCACCATGTCCAGGGCCTGTTCCCAGATTGCCGTGGTACCGGGATCGGCAATCGCGCGCGGCACGGCGTCGATCAGACTGAACGCTGCCGGCGTCGCGGCCAGGGCCTTGCCGTTCTTGATCAGGTAGCCGCGGTCCAGCAGGCCCTGGATGATCGAGGCGCGGGTGGCTTCGGTACCGATGCCGGTGGTGTCCTTGAGCTTTTGCTTGAGCAGCGGATCTTCCACCAGTTTGGCGACGTTCTTCATCGCCTTGATCAGATCGCCTTCGGTGAACGGCTTGGGTGGCTGTGTCCAGAGGTCCTTGAGCTTCACATCGGCCACCGCGCAGTCACGCCCTTCGGCCAGTGCCGGCAGTGTTTGCGGTGCCGGTGCTTCGCGGCCCTTGGCAGGCGCGAGGGCCTCGGGCAGGGCGCGTTTCCAGCCGGGCTCGACAATCTGCTTGCCCACGGCGCGCAAGGCTTCACCGGCACAGTCGAAGTCGGCCTGGGTCCGGTCGTATTCATGGTTGGGCAGGAACTGCGCCAGGTAACGCGCACGAATCAGGGTGTAGACCGCCCGTTGCTTGCCTACCAGGCGGTCGAGGTTTTTCGCCGCCGCCGTGGGAATGATGCCGTGGTGAGCGCTGACCTTGGCATCGTTCCAGGCCCGTGAGCGGCGCTGGGGTTCCAGGTAATTGTGCAAGGCGTTGAGGGCCGGGTCGGCCTGCCTCAGCGCAGCAAGAATACCTGGGGCTTCGCTGTGCTGACTCAGCGGTAGATAACCACAGTCGCTGCGTGGGTAGGTGATGACTTTGTGGGTTTCGTACAGCGCTTGGGCGATATCGAGGGTTTCCTGAGCGCCCAGCCCGAGCTTCTTCGAACAGACTTCTTGCAACGTGCCCAGATCGAACGGCAAAGGCGCGACTTCGCGCATCCGTTCGGTGCGCAGTTTGATCACCCGCGCGCTCGCCGCACCTCTAATGGCCGTAGCCGCTTTCTGAGCCAGCGCCTGATTAAGGCAACGGTCTTGATCGTCGCAAGCGTCGGAGGCTGCACGCCACTGGGCGGTGAACGCGGTGCCGTCGTGCAGCAGTTGCACATCGATCGCCCAATAAGCGACCGGGACGAAATCGGCAATGCTGCGGTCGCGATCCACCACCAGGCGCAAGGTCGGCGTTTGTACCCGGCCGACCGGCAGTACACCCTGATAGCCGGATTGACGCCCCAGCAGGGTGAACAGCCGACTCATGTTCATCCCGATCAACCAGTCGGCCCGGGAACGGCCCAATGCCGAATGATAGAGGCTGAATGTATCGGCCCCGGGCTTTAGCGCCGCCAGTGCCTTGCGGATCGACGCATCGTCCAGCGCCGACAGCCACAATCGCCGGATCGGCCCGCGATAACGGCAATGCTCCACCAGTTCCCGGGCGATCATTTCGCCCTCACGGTCGGCGTCGGTGGCAATCACCAGTTCACTGGCCTCGCCGAGCAAGCGTTTGACCGCTTTGTATTGGCTGGCCGTGCGCGGTTTGACGGTCATCTTCCATTTTTCGGGAATGATCGGCAGATCCGCCAGCACCCACCGCTTGTAACGCGCGTCATAGGCATCTGGTGGTGCAGTTTCCAGCAGATGGCCGATGCACCAGGTTACCGTGACGCCCGTTCCCAGCCAGCAGCCGTCGCCCCGACGCTTGGCGCCGAGCACGGCCGCGATGTCTTTGGCCTGGGAAGGTTTTTCACAGAGGTACAGCTGCATAACCACCATCGATCAGTGTTCGAGAGGTGCACAGAATGGCGGCTGATGAGCGATGGATCAATCTTTATCTGTATGGATGTACAGCTTAAGCTGTTGCGGTTGATGACAGTGGTCAGTCCACCACAAACAACCTGGCGCCAATGGCAGTGGATGAACGATGTGCTTCGGCATTGTCAGCCACTTGATAGCTCATGCCCGGCGTGAGAACGAAGACTCGACCGTCTTCCAGTTCAGTGTGCAATTCCCCCTCCAGACAAAACAGCACATGCCCCTTTGAGCACCAGTGATCGGCCAGATACCCCGGCGTGTATTCGACGATACGCGCGCGAATCGCGCCGAACTGTTGGGTGCGCCATAGGGCGCTGCCGGTCTCGCCCGGGGTGTTCGGTGGGATCGATTTGCGACCAGTCGGTGGTGCCGAAGGGGATGTTGGCAATGTCCATGCTGCTCTCCAGGTTTAGGGCATGCTGTTTTGGGGGCTTCACTGTAGCGCAAGCAAGCTCCGTTCGGCTGTGAAGTGCTCGCGATGCTAAAACATGGGGTATACCTGATGGGTCACGGATACAGCGCAACAGCAGCAGAGGAACCTATCCATGAAAGCCCCTGGTCCCGGTAAACCCATCACCATCGAGCCTCAACCCGGTTGCGTGGTGGTGAAGTTCCATGGCATTCAAGTGGCGTCGTCCACTCGCGCGCTGGTCATGCATGAGACCAATTATCCTCCGGTGTACTACATCCCGCGGGAGGACATCGCCGAACAGTATTTCGCCCGCACCGACCACACCAGCTATTGCCCGTACAAGGGCGATGCCAGCTATTTCAGCCTGCAAATCCCCGGGCATGAAAGTGCCAATGCGGTATGGAGCTATGAGCACCCCAAGGTGTCGGTTGCGCAGATTGGCGGGTATGTGGCGTTCTATCCTGACGAAGTGACGTTTGAGGTGCTCAAAACCTGATGTGTAGAACACATTGTGGCGAGGGGGCTTGTCGGAACGCCGCATCGCCCCGTTCGGCTGCACAGCAGTCGCAGAACCTGCAATCGCGGCGTACCTGACACACCGAGTAAGGTTTCAGGGCCGCTTCGCGACCCAGCGGGGGCAAGCCCCCTCGCCACAGGTAAGCTCGCTCCCACAGGTAAGATTTCGCTAGAGGTTTGTGTCGTCAGTTTTTATCCAGATCCACATTCTTCGTCTCACGCAAACACATCATCCCCACCACCAGGCTCACCCCGGTAATCACCACCGGGTACCACAGCCCGTAGAAAATGTCCCCGGTGTACACCACCAGGGCAAACGACACCGTCGGCAGGAAACCACCGAACCAGCCGTTGCCGATGTGGTAGGGCAGGGACATCGAGGTGTAACGGATGCGGGTCGGGAACAGTTCGACCATCAGCGCCGCCAGCGGGCCGTAGCACATGGCGGAGATGATGATCAGCGCGACGATCAGCGCAACGATCATGGGTTTGTTGATCTGTTGGGTGTCGGCTTGTGACGGATAGCCGGCCAGGGTTACTGCACCGCGCAGGGCCGCTTCGTCGTAGCCATCGATTTTCACCTCGCCAATGCTCACCTGCACGGCGCTGCCAGCCGGGGCCGCTGCGCTGTTGTAGGGCAGGCCCTGTTTGACCAGGAAGGTTTTGACCTTGTCGCACGGGCTATCAAATTTTGCCTTGCCCACCGGGTCGAACTGGAAGGTGCAGGTGGCCGGGTCGGCCAGCACGGTGATCGGTGCCTGGCGGCTGGCCAGGTCGATGGCCGGGTTGGCGTAGTGGGCGATGGACTTGAAGATCGGGAAGTACAGCGCAGTGGCCAGCAGCAGGCCGATCATCAGCACCGGTTTGCGCCCGACCTTGTCCGACAGCCAGCCGAAAAAGATGAAGAACGGCGCGCCGATGATCACGCTGACGATCAGCAGACTGTTGGCCAGGGCCGGGTCCATTTTCAGGAACTGGGTGAGGAAGAACAGCACATAGAACTGCGCCGCGTAGAAGGTCACCGCTTGCCCGGCGTTGATGCTGAACAGGGCAATCAGCACCACTTTAAGGTTTTCCCATTTGCCGAAGGAATCGCGCAACGGCGACTTGCAGAGCTTGCCTTCCTCTTTCATTTTCACGAACGCAGGTGACTCGTGCAGGCTCAGGCGAATCCAGGTGGATATGCCCAGCAGTACAATCGACAGCAGGAACGGAATACGCCAGCCCCACACCTCGAACTGGTCGCCGGTGAAGTAGCGGCAGCCGAGCACCACCAGCAGCGACAGCAACAGGCCGAGGGTGGCGGTGGACTGAATCCAGCTGGTGTGGAAACCGCGTTTGCCGATCGGCGCGTGTTCGGCGACGTAAGTCGCAGCGCCGCCGTACTCACCGCCCAGCGCCAGGCCCTGAAGCATGCGCAGCACCACGAGGATGATCGGCGCGGCGATGCCGATGCTCGCGTAGGTCGGCAGCAAACCGACGCAGAAGGTTGCCAGGCCCATGAGGACGATGGTCGCGAGGAACGTGTATTTACGCCCGATCATGTCCCCCAAGCGTCCGAACACTAGCGCCCCGAACGGCCGCACGATGAAGCCGGCGGCAAACGCCATCAGCGCGAAGATGAACGCCGTGGTGTCGTTGACCCCGGCGAAGAACTGTTTGCTGATGACCGCCGCGAGGGCGCCGTAGAGGAAAAAGTCGTACCACTCAAACACCGTCCCCAGGGACGAGGCGAAGATGACTTTCTGGGTTTCCTGACTGGTGCCCGCGCTGCGGACGGCTTCCAGGGTCTGAACATGTTCTGACATATCGGTATCCCTCACAGTGATTGTTTTTGTTGTTCCACTGGTGTTGCGTGTTCCTTGTAGGGGGTGATGCTCGATGTCCGTGAATCTATGCAATCCCTGTGGGAGCGGGCTTGCCCGCGATGGCGGTGGTTCAGTCAACAGTGATGTTGAATGTCACACCGCTATCGCGGGCAAGCCCGCTCCCACAGGGTTGGTGTTTACAACAGAGTTGAGGATCAACTGCGCGGCTTTCTCGGCGATCATCAACGTCGGCGAGCAGGTGTTGCCCGAGGTGATGCGCGGCATGATCGAGGCATCGGCGATGCGCAGGCCGGGGATGCCGTGGACGCGCAACTCGGCATCGACCACCGCGTCCGCGTCGTTGCCCATCCGGCAGGTGCCCACCGGGTGGAAAATCGTCGTGCCGATCCGGGCGGCGGCTTCGTGCAATTGCTCTTCGCTCTGCAAGCTGTCGCCGGGCAGGTACTCCACCGGTTTGAACGCTTGCAAGGCGGGGGCGGAAACGATGCGGCGGGTCAGGCGGATCGCGTCGGCTGCCACCCGCAAGTCTTGCGGATGGCTCAGATAGTTGGGTTGAATCAGCGGTGCTTCCCGCGGGTCGGCGGAGCGAATGTCTATGCGCCCACGACTTTGCGGGCGCAGATCACAGACCGATGCGGTGAAGGCAGGAAAGGCGTGCAGCGGTTCGCCGAAACGCTCCAGCGACAACGGTTGCACGTGGTATTCGAGGTTGGCCGAGGTCTGCTCCGGCCCCGAACGCGCGAAGGCACCGAGTTGACTCGGAGCCATGGACAGCGGACCGCTGCGGTCATACAGATAGCGCAGGCCCATGCCCATCTTGCCCCACAGCGTGCCGGCGATCTGGTTCAGGGTGCGGGCGTTTTCCAGTTTGTAGATCAGCCGCAGTTGCAGGTGATCCTGCAGGTTACCGCCCACGCCGGGCAGTTCATGGGCAACACCGATGCCGAGTTTTTGCAGCAACGGGCGAGGGCCGATGCCGGAACGCTGGAGGATGCCCGGTGAACCGACGGAGCCGGCACACAGGATGATTTCCTTGCGCGCCTTGAAGGTTTTCGCTTGATCTTGCCAACGGGCGCTGACCGCCGAGGCGCGGCCGTTTTCCAGCAGCACGCGGTCGACTTCAACGTCGGTCAGCACCGTGAGATTGGCGCGCTGGCGGATTGGTTTGAGAAACGCCTTGGCCGCGTTCCAGCGCACCCCGGCCTTCTGATTGACCTGGAAGTAACCGCAACCTTCATTGTCGCCCTGGTTGAAGTCATCGATGCTGGCGATGCCGCTTTGTTCGGCTGCGGTGCGAAAGGCATCAAGGATCGGCCACGACAGGCGTTGCCGCTCGATCCGCCATTCGCCGGCAGCACCGTGAAATTCCGAATCACCGGCAAAATGGTTTTCGCTCTGTTTGAACAGCGGCAGCACGTCTTGCCAGCCCCAGCCGAGATTGCCCTCGGCCGCCCAGCCGTCGTAGTCGCCAGCCTGGCCGCGCATGTAGATCATGCCGTTGATCGAGGAGCAGCCGCCAAGCACCTTGCCCCGCGGGTAGCTCAGGGCGCGGCCTTGCAGGCCCGGTTGCGTTTCGGTCTTGAAGCACCAGTCGGTGCGCGGGTTGCCGATGCAGAACAGGTAACCCACCGGGATGTGAATCCACGGGTAGTTGTCGCGGCCGCCGGCTTCGAGCAGCAACACGCGGTGTTGCGGGTTGGCCGACAGTCGATTGGCCAGCAAACACCCGGCCGGGCCGGCACCGACCACGATGTAGTCGTATTCATCAAGGGAAGTCTGCATCCCTGACCTCGTATTGTTGTTCTTGTTGTCGGTCATCCTAGTTGTTAGCTTTCGTTAAAAGAATGTTAGTTTTTGCGCAGCTGCTGTGCGTTTTCAGACAGCGTCGTTAACGTCATAACGTCAAGGATGGTTCATGTTCGACTGGAATGACCTGCGGTTTTTTCTCGAATTGCAGCGCAGCGGCCGCTTGCTGACCGCCGCTCGCCGTTTGAACACCACTCACGCCACCGTGGCCCGGCACATCGAAGCCATCGAAAAAAGCCTCGGCACCGCGCTGTTCGTCCAGCATGCCCAAGGCTATGAATTGACCCCGGCCGGCGAAGCGCTGCTCAAGCACGCCGAAGCCATGGAAAACGTCGCGCTGCTGGCTCAGGAAGAAATCACCCAATCATCCGCGCCGTTGGGCAAGATCCGCGTTGGGGTCACGGAAGGGTTGGGCATCATGTTCCTCGCCAGCCGCATGAACGGGTTGTTCGAACGCTATCCGGGGTTGGAGGTGGAATTGGTCGCGGTGCCGCGCTTCGTCAGCATCCTCAACCGTGAAGCCGAGATCAGCATCCACCTCGAACGCCCGGCCGCCGACATGCTGGTCACCCGCAAACTCACCGATTACCGACTGGCGCTCTACGCCAGCCAGGCCTATCTGGACCGTTCGCCGCCACTGCGCAGTCGCGAAGACCTCGGCCGCCATGCGTGGATCGGCTACGTCGATGATTTGCTGTTCAGTCAGGAACTGATGTTCCTCAACAGCTTCTGTCGCAACCCTCAGGTGGTCTTTCACAGCACCAGCGTCATCGCCCAACAACAGGCCGCGCGCTCGGGCCTGGGAATCGCCGTGCTGCCGTGCTACATGGCCAGCGCCGATCCCGAGCTGGTGCCGTTGCTGCCGGACGAAAGCATCCAGCGCAGTTATTGGATCAGCACGCGGCGCGAGCTGCACAAGTCGGTGCGGCTGCGGGTGTTGTGGGATTACGTGGTGGAGTTGTGTGAGCGTGAGCAGGGGTTGTTGCTGGGAAGGCCCATTTAAACAAGAAAAATCGCGATCGTTTAAATGAAGCTTGCCGTTACCATCCAAAGGCTACGACGCCTTGCGCCACCCCCTACACGTAAGACAGAATCCGCCGGCTTGTGCGCCTTGGGCCCGCTCGGTAACTTGATTCCCGTCACTGCCCATCAGTGATCGGGTTTAGTCGCCCGCGTTAACTCAGTTGTGCGTGCATCTGTCATGCAGGTCTTTCATTCCTGTACTTGATGGTAGCTGTACGTAGGGCGCCTTCGGGCGCGCCGGATTTCTGAGTTTCCCGGTCGACTAACCTGCGTGCAGTTGCCTCCCCTCTCGTTTAGTCGCAAGAGGGGTGGCACCCAATAGGAAACTCAGAATATGTTCAAGGTCCCACCCAATCCGCCGGACGCCGATCCGGTCTCCCCGTACGAACCCGATTCAAAGAAGCTCAACGAGGCCGCCGAGCGGGCTCTGAACTTCCACTTTCCGTCGAATGCCGACATCAAAGCCACCGCGCGTAAACCCAGCAAGCTGTTTGCCGTGGCCCCGGAGGCCACGGCCGAAACCCTGGCGGTTTTTCTAGTCGAGACACTGGCCTCGGTCGATGTGATGGTCCATCAGTTGGTGGATCATCTGGAGGGTGAGTCGCGCTACGCCCTGCTGGGCATTTCAAACAGCATCATGGTGGCGGAGATCACCGCAAACCGAGTGTTGGATAAAATTGATCTACCCAAGTAGGCGCGGTCTGCTGGGGTGAGTGAGTGACCGACGTTGGGCTGTGCAGCAGTCCCTTTTTGGGGCCGCTGTGCGGTCCAGCGGGAGCACGCTCCCTCGCCACAGAGTGTTCAATGGTGCGGGTCAACAGGAATCGACAGCGTTGCCCGCAACCCGCCTTCCGGCGGATTGACCAGGGTAATCCGCCCGCCCAGCCGCGTTGCGATGGTGTTGACGATGGCCAGTCCCAAGCCCGCGCCGCCGGTGTTTCCACGGCTGTAAAAGCGTTCGAACAATCGGGCGCGATCCGCTTCGTTGATGCCCGGTCCCTGGTCCTGGACGCTCAAGTTGTAGAACCCGTCGTCCCGGCTCAATTGCACGGTGATGACGCCATGCTCCGGCGAAAAATTCGCCGCGTTGGTGACCAGGTTGTTCAGGGCGATGTCGATGGCGCCAGCATCGGCGAGGACTTTGAAAGGCCGGTCCTCGGCGTCGAAAGCCAGCTCCAGGTTCCTGCTCAATAGCCAGGGTGTGAGCTGGGCCAGGCTGGCGCGCACGGTTTCACTCAAGTCGATGCTGTGCAGCACCGGGGCCGCGGCCTTGGGTTCGAGACGGGCCATGGTCAACAACTGATTGACCAGACGGCTGGTGCGGTCGACCCCGGCAATCAGAAACGCCAGGGACTCACGACGTTCCTGTTCCGTGCCGGCCTCCTGCAGATTTTGCGCATGCACCCGCAACACGGCCAGCGGCGTGCGTAATTCGTGGGCGGCGTCGGCGATGAAGCGCCGCTCACGGCCGAGCACCTCTTGAATTTGCGCGAGCATGCGATTGAGCGCTGCTTGCATCGGTTCCAGTTCGCTGGGCAACGGGGTCAGTTGCAACGGCTCCAGAGAACCGCTGTGCCGTGCCCGCAACGTCGCCGCCATATCGGCCAGGGGTTTGAGCCCCCAGCCAATGGCCAGCCAGACCATGGCCGCCAGAATCAGGCTGCCCAACACATTGGGCCACAGGGTGTGACGCACGATCCGGTCTACCAGGTCCGTACGCACGTCGTCTCGTTCACCGACCCAGATGCGCAGGTCATTCTGCTTGTCTTCGAGCATGAACGCCCGCCAATGGCGGTTGTGCAGATCCACCACATCACTGAAACCGTGTGTCGTCGGTGGCACGGTGAAGGAGGGGGCGCTGGCGGTGTGCACCAGCACTTCGCCCTTGCGATTCCACACCTGAAAGGCAATTTTGCTTTCATAGGGGTGACCATCGACTCCCGGCACCGCTTCACTCAAGGCCTTGTTGAACGCTTGGTACAGTTCGGCGTGTTCATGGCTGGCCAGCGGCATGCGCATCACACCCTGCAGCAGTCGGGCATTCTGCGCCAGCTGGGCGTCATAGACTTCGGCAATTTCGTGATTGCTGTCGTGCAGGTTGAACACGCTGATGATCGCCAACCCCGTCAGCATCAGGCCGATGATCAGCGTCAGGGTGCGACGCCGGATCGAGGTCATCGACGCTCCTCCACCAGATAACCCACCCCACGAATGGTGCGGATCAGGTCGCTGGAGAACTTCTTGCGCAGGTGATGGATGTGCACTTCCAGGGTGTTGCTTTCGGCTTCTTCATTCCAGCCATAAAGCAGTTGCATCAGATGATCGCGGGTCATGACCCGACCTGGAGGCGAGAGCAATTCATGGAGCAGTTGATATTCCTTGGGCGTCAGGGCTACTGGCTCGCCCTGATAACTGACTTGCTGGGTACCGGGGTTCAGGCTGATGCCGGCGTGTTCGATCAGCACTTGGGCGCGACCGGCACTGCGGCGTAACAAGGCCCGCAGGCGAGCCTTGAGTTCGGCCAGGTCGAAGGGTTTGATCAGGTAATCGTCGGCGCCGGCGTCCAGCCCGGCGATGCGATCTTCGGTGGCATCCCGGGCGGTGAGGATCAGTACCGGCAGGTTCGAACCGCTGGCACGCAAACGGCGCAACACTTCCAGACCATCCATGCGCGGCAGGCCCAGGTCGAGCACGGCCACATCAAACGTTTCGCTGAGCAGTGAATGCAAGGCGTTGCTGCCGTCCTGCAGCCAATCGACGGTGTAACCCTCACGGCCCAGAGCCTGATGAATGCCCTCGCCAAGGGCTACGTCATCCTCGATCAGTAATAAGCGCACACGGACTCCTGTCAGTCGGGTTTCTTGTTCACGTCCACCAGTAACGCTTCGATCTCTTTGCGACGCCCGGCGTCGGCGCTTTCCCGGCCAGGACGGGGCGCGGCGTGCAGGGCTTTTTGCAGCGCGTCCCTGGCTTCACCATAGCGCTTTTGACGGTAAAGGTGATCGCCCCAGAAGTACAGACTGTCGATGCCGGTCGGGTTCAGTTGCAAGGCCTGCTTCAACAGTTGCTCGGCCTTGTCGGCATCGCCGAAACCGATAGGCCAGCCGGGCACTCGATCATACAGCGCCGCGAGGCTGGTGTAGGCCGAGCCTTGCAGGGCCTTGGGGTCAATGGCCAGGGCTTTTTCCAGATCGACTTTGGCCGCCTTGACCTTGCTCAGGGCACCGAGACCACCCTGGGCTCCGGCCCAACTGCTGGTGACGATACCGGACCAGATCCACGCTTCGGCCAGGGATTGGCGTTCCTGGGTGAACGCCGAGGCCTGAGTCGCGAGTTTTTCGAAGGCTGCGGTGCGCTGTTCGGCGGGCAATTCGTATTGAATGTGCGCCCAGCTTTGCTGAATGGCATTGAGGCGCTGCTGATCGGCGGCGTCCAGCGCCCAGACGCTTTGGCTCAGTACGGCGAGCAACAAGCTGGTGAGGATTTTTTTCATGGTTTGAGGCTCTCGTTATCGGTCTTCTGACTCAGGCGACGGATCAGCGGCAATTGCTTGCGCAAGCCACGGTCCACCAGATGCGGCAACAGACTGTTCAGGCGGACGAAAAAGCGTTCCGGCCAGCCCAGGTACAAATCGCGCCGGTCACCGGCAATCGCGTGGATGACCGCCGAGGCGACGGTTTGCGGATCGTCGACATTGGCTTTGAGCGCATCGTTCAGCGCCTGGGCCGCCGGGCTGTTCATGCTGGTGTGGGTCGCCCGGGGGGCAACGTAAAGCACGTTGATCCGGGTGTCGGCCAGCTCCCGGCGCAGGGCTTCGGAGAAACCGCGCAGGGCAAACTTGGTGGCGCAATAGCTGGCGTAACCGGGGTAGCCGATGGAGCCGTAGGTCGAGCCGACGTTCACCACCATGGCGCTCTCAGCCTGCTTGAGCAGCGGCAGCAAAAGCTTGGTCAGGCAGATCGGCGCGCTGATGTTCACCGCCAGCATCGCATTGATCTCGCTGTCATCGAGCTGTTCGAGCATGGCGAAGTGATTGACCCCGGCAGCGTTGACCAGCAGGTTGATGCCGCCGATGGCTTTGGCCGCGGCCAGCACTTTGTGTCGGTCGCCGGGGACGGTCAGGTCAGCGCCGACCCAACACAGGTGCAGCGGGTAGCGTTCGAGCAAGGGTTCCAGCGCCTCCCGGTGCCGGGACACGGCCAACACCCGCGCGCCCCTGGCACACAGGGCGCTGGCGATGGCCAGGCCGATACCGCCGCTGGCCCCGGTCAAAACCACACGGGCTTCATGCAGCTGCATGCAGGTTCTCCCCATCGCGGGGCAGGCCGCGGAACATGTCTGTATAGAGCTTGTAAACGACCTTCGAGGCATGAATCACTGCGGCTTGATCGGCCGGGTCTTCGAGTGTGTTCATCAGCCGGCGGTAGGTCTGCATATGTTCGATATCCAGCGAACCATGGGAACTCAGGTAGCTGAAGGCGGTTTCCGGCAGCGCCAAACGCTCGCGGATGCTGCCGGCCGCGTGGGTGGCCAGGGCAATGCTGGTGCCTTCCAGCACGTTGACCATGCCGAACAGGCCCACCGGGTTGTCCCGGGCAATCAGGTCGTAGAGGAAACTGACCATCAACTCGATCGGCAGCGATGGACGACCGTCACGCACGGCGTCTTTGTCGCCGCCACAGGCTGCGATGTCGTTGAGTATCCATTGTTCGTGGCCGTATTCGTCCTCGATGTACTCGCACACCGCCTTGCGCAGCCATTCCAGGCGCTGCGGCAAACGTGCGCCGCACGCCATCATCAACGGCACGGTATGGCGCACGTGGTAGTAGGCCTGGGTGAGGAAGGCGCGGTAGCTGTCCAGGCTCACATTGCCCTCAAGGGCATCGCGGATGATTGGCAGGTTGAACAGCTCGTGGCGTTCCTGGTGACTGGCTTCTTGCAGGGTGTCGAAAAAACTCATGGTGCAGGTTCCTCGGAAAAAACGGATTCAGTGAGCCGCGCCCGGTAATGCTCGACGATGGCGTCGCGGCGCGGTCGGCCATTGGCGGTCAGCAAGCCATTGGCGGGGGTGAAGGGGTGATCGAGACGGGTCCAGTGATGAACCTGGGCGTAATCGGGCAAGGCCTCGTTGGCCTGGGCCACGGCGGCAGCGAGCTCTTCATCGGTGCAGTCCGGCCGATGGGGCCAGAGCAGGGCGTGATTGGTTGGCATCGCTTCGCCATAGACAAACGCCTGAGCGATGTGGCGACGCTGAGTGAGTTCGGCCTCGACCCATTCCGGATTGACGTTGCGGCCGAAACTGGTGACGAACTGATGCTTCTTGCGCCCGTTGAGGTAGAGAAAACCTTCCGGGTCGAACTCGCCGAGATCGCCGGTCGGCCACCAATCATCGCTGAAGGGCGCTTGCCCCAGATAGCCGAGCAGGGTCGAGCCCTTGACCAGCACTTCACCATCGTCGGCCAGGCGAATCTCGACATGGGGCAGGGGACGGCCGACGCTACCAGGGCGGCGCGCGCCCGGGCGATTGAGGCACACCACCGACGAACATTCCGACAACCCGTAACCCTCATAGACCGGAATGCCGATGCGCTGGGCGCGATGCAGTAACTCTTCGGAAACCCGTGCACCACCGACCGCGGCAAACCGCAACGATTGGGGGTTCAATGCTTTTTGCTCGGCGGCGCTGACCAGCATCAGCAGCAACTGTGGCACCAGGATCAAGCTCTCGGGCGCACGGGCGGCCAGGCACCCCAGCAGCCGCGGCACATCGACACCGCTGGCGCCCTGAATGCCCAGGGTTTTCTGGCTCGGTACGCTCAAGGTCGCGCCGGCATACAGCGCGGCATAGCAGCCTAGGTTTTCCAGCAGAATCGCCAGGGGCAGCAGCGCCAGGTGATGCCGCGGATCGGTGGGCTTGCTCGCCTGATCCAGTTCACGGGCCACCCGCAAAAGGCTTTCGGCGCTCAGGCACACGCCTTTGGGCGTGCCGGTGGTGCCTGAGGTGAAGGTCAGTTTGGCGGTGCCTTCGGGTATCAGGTTCGGGCCGCTGAAGGTGCGATGCCAGAATTCACCGTTTTTTTCGTAGCCCGCCGCTTGCAGTTCGGCCTCCAGTTCCGGTTCGGCAATCACCAGTTCGGCCTGGCTCTGTTGCAGGCAATGATTGCGTTGCGCCGGGCTGAAGAAGGGCGGCAACGTCAGGCAGGTCAGCCCTTCGAACAGGACGGCCAGGTCCCAGAGCATCGCCTCGGAGCCATTATCCAGGGCCAACGCGACCACTTTGACGTGCTCATCGCGCAGACGCTGTTGGCGGTACATGACCTCGGCGTACAGCGTGGCGTAGTCCAGTTTCAACTGATCGCCCCACAAGGCGATGGCGTTGGTCTTGCGTTCAGCGTGATTGCGCAGGGTCTGCTTGAACCGCTCCATTTCAGGCGACATGGGTGGACTCCTCAAGGGACGTCGGCAACCCCAGGCGATTGAACAGACCGATGTTGCGCAAATGGATGAAACCGGCGCGGATATTGCCGACATGCACCCATGGCTGACTCTCGTAATAACTGCCCCAGTGGTGACGGTCCTCGCCCAGCCGCTCGGGATCGGCGGCGCACAGCGTCACCGGCTTCAAACCCAGTCGATGAAAGCTGTTTACCAGCCCGATGTTGCCGGTGAACGCCACCCATTCCAGCCCGCCCATGGCCAACAGGTAGGTGATGGCGATGATGCTCAGCCGTGCGCTGCCGGTATCGCTGGCGGCGAGGTTACCGACCTCGACGATACCTGCCCGGTCCACGGGTTGGCCGGCCGCGTCGCTGATCAGCGGATCAATCGTCTCGTCCAGGTAACGCTCCAGAAACAAGGGTTCGGTACTGGCCAGTCGTATGCCCGCCACCGCACACAAAGTGTCTGAGGTATCGCTCATGCCGAACAGTTGCGGCATGAAGTGGCGGATATCGGCGCCATGGGCTTTTCGAAAACGCTGCTGGATAAAGGTTTCGAAAACCGGACGCTGGGGATCGTCCGGCAAGGCTCTGGCCAGACTCATCTGCGGAGTTTCGGCTTGGCCGAAGTGCAGGGGCAGAGGGATGTTCCAGTCGAAATCGGGCATGGGCAAGAGCGCCTCCCTGAGTAAGTTTGGGAGGAGTATCAAAGGCAATTCTTAACGGAGTCTGAAGGTGGACCTTCAGACTGTCTTAAGACTGGATGGGCAGGGTGGCGCCGGTCGGTTCGACGAAACCGGATCCAGGCTGTACGAAATGAATCGGCAGCCGCCACTGATCTTCACGAGGCCCTGTATGACCCGAGATTCAGCAGTACACCGGTATGGAAAACTCTCGATCACCTTGCACTGGCTGATGCTGGCGCTGTTCGTCGGCGTTTATGGTTGCATCGAGATTAAAGGGCTACTGCCCCGTGGAAATGATTTGAGGGGCCTTTTCCTGGGGCTGCACGGCGTATTCGGGTTGAGCATTTTTGCGCTGGTCTGGGTTCGCTTGCTCGGGCGCCTCACGCCCCGGCCACCGATTACCCCGGCCCCGCCCACCTGGCAGACGGGCGTCTCGCACCTCATGCACCTTGCGCTGTATGGGCTGATGATCGCTACGCCGCTACTGGCCTGGTTGATGCTGGCCGCCGGGGGCAAGCCGATGCCGTATTTCGGTTTTTTTATGCCGGCGCCGGTGGCGGTGGATCCCGATCTGGCCAAGCAACTCAAGCATTGGCATGAATTGCTTGGCAGCACTGGCTACTGGTTGATTGGTTTGCATGCAGCGGCGGGGTTGTTCCATCACTACTGGGTCCGCGACAACACGCTCACGCGCATGCTGCCCGGGGGCTCTGGTGTGGGCGTCAATGAGCGTCAGCGATAATTCGGAATTGGGTGCTGGCCAAGCGTTCGCCATTTACCAGAATGTGCACCGCGTGCTGGCCGGCATAGTGCCTGCGGGTGGTCAGTTCCTTGATGTGCTGACTGCGGCTGATGGCTTCGCTGGCCTTGTCGGACAGCGTGAGGGCTTTAAGTTTGAACACCTTTGCCGAGGTGCTGCCGTTGGCTTTGACATAATCGATCGCGTAATCGATCACCAATCGCTGACTGTCCGGGACCGTGGACTTCACTCTGAAAGACAGGGTGATTTTCTCACCCAGGCGAATCACCGCCGGTTCGACCTTCACGTCAATGATTTCAACCTCGGGCTTGCCGCCTGCGCCAATGATTGCCAGCGCCCGCTTGTTACCTTGTTTGATCAAACTGCGCAGCGCGTGTCTGGCGATCCACGCCGTATGCTTGTTGTCCAGCGACCAACCCTCGATCAGCGCCAGGACCCACTCGGGATGATCCTTGGTGATGTCGTTGAGGTGGTTGGCCACGGATTTGCGCACGTAGAGGCTGTCGTCGGCCTTGAGGTTGTCGAGGATCGCAGCCGCCAGTGTCGGGTCGGCCTGGACTTGTTCCAGGCGGAACGACCATGGCAGGCGCGGTCGGCTACCTTCGCTCGCCAGGCGCCGGACGTGTTCGTTGTCATCCAGCGACCAATCGTGCATCAGCGCCAACGAGCGTTCGATATCGCTGCGCAGAAAGTGCCGAATCGCGAATTCCGATGAGCCGAAGGACGTGAAATATTTGAGCGCATTCATCGACAGGTCGAACGTATGAGTGCCGTAGGTCGCGACGTAATGCGGCAAGAACATGCTGACGAAGGCGCTGTTCAGGCGCGGTGCGAGGGCACGCAGGACGTCCAGGGATTCTTCATAATCGAGTGGCAACACCGCGTGCAGGCATTCACTGACGCGGGCCATGCGTTGCATGACTGACAATTCCGCCAGACCGGTTTTGGCCAGTTTCAGGAAAGCCTTGGCATCGAAGCCGGGATAGACCGCGGTCATCTCGGTGGCGATGTGCGCGAGGCGTTCGGCGTTGAAGATTTCCTTCAGGGCGGGGGAGTCAGTAGCCATTGTGGATTCCTTGGTTGTTGTTATTTATCCGATACACCGCGTTATCGTTCATCGCGGGCAAGCCCGCTCCCACAGGGATTTGTGGTGCTACATAGCTCCACTGTGGGAGCGAGGCTTGCCCGCGAAGAGGCCCTCACCGTCACCTCAAACCTTACCCGCTTCCTCTTCCAGCTGATCCGACTCAAACAATTTTGCCAATTCCGCCCGTGCTTCCTGCGCGGTCTGCATCACCTTGGCCGCATCGTCATACACCGCGTGCTGAGCTTCCAGCACCTGTTCGTCGTGATGGGTAAAGCGCTTGATCCGTGCATCCGCCTGGGCTTGTGTCAGCCCCAGTCCAACCAGGGTGCGCCGGGTCATTTCCAGGCTGGAGTAATAGGTTTCCCGCACCGCCTGCGCCCCGACATCCACCAACCGGTGCACATGCTGACGGTTACGGGCGCGAGCGATGATTTTGATGTGCGGATAGAGCCTGTGCACCACCTCGGCCGTCTTGATATTGGTGTCCGGATCATCGGTGGCGATCACGAAAAACTCCGCTTGCTCGACCTTGGCCGCACTGAGGATTTCCGGGCGCATCGGGTCGCCGTAGAACACCGGCACGCCGCCGAAGCTGCGGGACAGTTCGATGGTTTCCACCGACGTGTCCAGCGCCACGAACTTGATGTTCTGCGCCCGCAGAATCCGCGCCACGATCTGCCCCATACGGCCCATGCCGGCGATGACCACGCGGGGTGTGTCGGTGTCGATTTCGCGAAACTTCTGCGGTACCTCCACCGGTTGCACCTTGGGTTTGACCAGCCGTGCGCAGGCCAGCAGCAACAGCGGTGTCAATGCCATGGACAGGGTGATGGTCAGTACCAGCAAGTCGTACAGACGCGGTTCGAACAAGCCCTGATCCCGACCGATCTTGAACACCACGAAGGCAAATTCACCACCGGCCGCCAGCACGATCCCCAAACGAATCGCATTGACCTTGCCCAAGCCTCCGGCCAGTCGGCCGACCACAAACAGCAGCGGCAACTTGATCGCGATCAGCAGCAGGGTCAACCCCAGCACCGCCAATGGCGTGCTTAGAAGCAGGCTCAAATTCGCACTCATGCCGACGCTGATGAAAAACAGCCCCAGCAGCAGGCCCTTGAACGGCTCGATCTGCGCTTCCAGTTCGTGGCGGTATTCGGAGTCCGCCAGCAGCAAACCGGCGAGGAACGCGCCGAGTGCCATGGACACGCCGGCCAGGTCCATCAGCCATGCCGTGCCGATGACCACCAGCAAGGCCGTGGCAGTGGACACCTCCGGCAGACCGGTCTTGGCCACCACGCGAAACACCGGTCGCAATAGATAGCGCCCGCCGATCACCACCACCGCAATACTGCCCAGCACCCGCAAGCCATGGTTCACATCTGCGGTGGCGCTGCTGGTGTGATCACCGCCGGCCAGCAGCGGCACCATCGCGATCAACGGGATCGCGGCGATGTCCTGGAACAGCAAAATCGCGAACGCCAACCGCCCATGGGGGCTGGTCAATTCCTTGCGCTCGGCCAGGCTTTGCAAGCCAAACGCAGTGGATGACAACGCCAGGCCCAGGCCCAGCACGATGGCACTGTTCAGGGACTGGCCGAACACGAATAACGCCAGCACGCCAATCACCGAACCGGTCAGCAACACCTGCGCCAGACCCACGCCGAACACCGATCTGCGCATCACCCACAAGCGTCGTGGCGACAGCTCAAGGCCGATGATGAACAGCAACAAAACCACCCCGAGTTCGGAAATATGGAGGACGCTTTGCGGGTTGCCGATCAAACCCAGCACCGAAGGCCCGATGATCACCCCGGCAAACAGATAGCCGAGCACCGCCCCCAGTTGCAGGCGCTTGGCCAAAGGGACGGTGAGCACCGCCGCGAACAAAAAGACGACAGCGGCTTGTAAAAGGTTGCCTTCGTGGGGCATGACGAACTCCTGGGTGGTGCAGGCGAGAGCGGCGCTCGCCCGATTTTCAGCGGGGCGTCAGGATAAAGGCTGGCGTCTGTTCAGTCAGCAACGAGGTTGTTGATCGAACTCCATGGTTCAGTGGGGCCATTGTTCGAGCAGAATCGAAACGAACTTCTCCGCCGCTGGCGATAACGATGCGCCCCGACGGTACACCAGGCCAAGTGTCCGGTTTACCACGGGGTCAGTCAGCGGGATGCTCACCAGTGTCGGGTGATCCGCCGCCGGCATCGCAAGGCTCGGCATGGCGGAAACCCCTAGTCCGGCTTCGACCATGCCCAGCGAGGTGGACAAATGCTGCACTTCATAAAACCACTGCGGACGCCAGCTCAGGCCCGACAGGGCGTGGTCCAGCAACATGCGGTTGCCGCTCAGGCGACCGACGCCGATCAACCGGTAATCGCTCAGTTCTGACCAGGTCACGGACGTCCGCTGGGCCAGTTCATGGTCACGACGGCAGGCCAGGACGAAGGGTTCGTTGACCAGTGAAACGAATTCGATGTCCGGGTGCTGGCCGCTCATCATGTTGATGCCGAAGTCAGCTTCCCCCCGCAACACTGCTTCGAGCCCTTCATTGGCGCTGAGGTCGAGCAAGCGGATGCGGATTTTCGGATAGCGCTGGTTATAAAGACGAATCACCGACGGCAGAAAGTAAAACGCAGCGGTTGGAATGCAGGCCAGGGTCACCTGACCGATTTGCCGTTCGGCCAATTCACGGATGTTCAGGATCGAATCGTCGAAGTCATCCAGTAATCGACGAGCCTTGGGCAGGAAGTCGCGGCCGACGCTGGTCAGGCTGACCTTGCGTGTGGTGCGATCAAGCAACGTAGTCCCTAAACCCTCCTCAAGTTTTTTTATCCGTCGGCTCAAGGCTGGTTGTGACAGATGCAGTGCATCGGCAGCTTCGTGAAAACTCCCCAGTTCGGCGATTTTCACGAAAGATCGGATGTCCTGAAGCTCATATTCCATGTTCTATCTCGTCGGAGGAGGGCGCTGAATCACGGTAAAACTTTCTTTTGTGAAACGCAATAATTGCTCCGATCTTTGCATTGGAAACACAATTACTTCCCTGTCACTCTTGTTTGCAAGACATCAATTACCCCGATTGATCAACAAGAGTTAGTGACCATGCAACGAATTCCTTGTGTGCTAATGCGCGGTGGTACCTCAAAGGGACCGGTATTTCTCGCCTGGGATCTGCCGGTTTCGGTTGAAGAACGCGATGAGTTGCTGCTCTCGGTGATGGGCTCCGGTCACGAACTGGAGATCGACGGCATCGGCGGTGGCAGCCCGCAGACCAGCAAGGTCGCCATCGTCAGCCCTTCGTTGCATCCCGATGCCGATGTCGATTACCTGTTCGTTCAGGTCATGGTGTCCCAGCGTCGGGTGGACACCGCCCCGAACTGCGGCAACATGCTCTGCGCGGTCGGGCCGTTTGCCATCGAGCAGGGTCTGGTCAAGGCGGCCGGTGAGCTGACTCGCGTGCGGATTCGCAATCTCAACACCGGCACCTTCGTCACCTCTGACGTGCAGACACCAGACGGCAAAGTCAGCTATGAAGGCGACACCGCCATCGATGGCGTGCCTGGCACCGCGGCACCGGTTCAACTGACATTCCTTGACGCGGCGGGCAGCAAGACCGGCAAGCTGTTTCCAACCGGCAGCACCCAGGACTGGTTCGACGACATTCCGGTGACCTGCATCGACATGGCCATGCCGATGCTGATCATCGAGGCGCGTCACCTGGGCAAACGCGGCGATGAAACGCCGGCCGAACTGGACACCGACAAAGACTTTATGCGCCGTCTCGAGGCTCTGCGACTGCGGGCCGGCACGGCCATGGGCCTGGGCGACGTCAGCGACAAGGTCATCCCCAAACCTGTGCTGGTTTCACCGGCCAAGGCCGGTGGCACGTTGCAGGTTCGCTACTTCATGCCGCACAACTGCCACCGAGCCCTGGCCATCACTGGTTCCATCGGTCTGGCCACGGCATGCGTCAGCAAAGGCAGTGTGGTTGCGCAGATGCTCGGCAATACCGATGGGCCGCGTCTGCAACAGGTGCGGATCGAGCACCCGAGCGGCGGCATCGATGTCGTATTGTCCTACACCGGTGAGAACGGTGAGACAATCCGCGCCTCCGTTGTTCGTACCGCCCGAAGGCTGTTTTCCGGCTTTGTGTATGCCCCGGTTTCCCAACGGCTCGCCGGGTAGCCTTCCCGCGCAGTCACTGTCGTTTTTGCATCAGAACAATTCTAAAAATGGGTGATGCCATGAAAGTTGTTAAATCGCTCTACTTCCAGATCCTCTGCGCCGTGCTGCTGGGCGTCGTGGTCGGGCACTTCTGGGCTCAGCAGGCCATTGCCCTCAAGCCGTTGGGTGATGCCTTCATCAAGCTGATCAAAATGATGATTGCGCCGGTGGTGTTCTGCACCATCGTCACCGGCATCGCCGGGATGAGCGACAAACGCTCCCTCGGTCGCTTGCTGAGCAAGACCATGCTGCTGTTTCTCGGGCTGACGGTGATCAGTCTGATCATCGGCCTGGTCGCGGTCTATGTGTTCAAGCCGGGTGTGGGCATGAACATCGATCCGAGCCATTTGAGTACGGCGGGCCTGTCTCAATACACCGAGTCTGCGGCGAAGCTTGGGGTGGTCGAGTTTTTCATGCACATCATCCCTGACACCTTTATAGGTGCGTTCAGTAAAGGTGAAGTGCTGCCGGTGCTGTTTATCGCGGTGCTGTGCGGTTTCGCCCTGTCTTCCCTGGGTGAACGTGGCAAGCCAGTGCTCGACGTACTGGAAGCGGCATCGCAGATGGTCTTCAAGATTTTTTCCTACTTGATGCGTTTTGCGCCGATCGGTGCCTTCGGGGCACTGGCGTTCACCGTCGGACAGTACGGCATCACCTCGCTGGGTTCGCTGGCGAAGTTGATCATGACCTTGTACGTTGCCTGCGCCTTCTTCGTCTTTGTGGTGCTGGGAAGCATTTGCCGCGCCCACGGCTTCAGCCTGTGGAAGCTGCTGCGTTACCTGCGTGAAGAGTTCCTGGTGGTGCTGGGGACTTCCTCCACTGAGCCGGTCATGCCACGCATGCTGGAGAAACTTCAGGCCCTGGGTTGCAGCAAGGGGGTAGTGGGGCTGGTGCTGCCGACGGGGTACTCGTTCAACCTCGATGGCACGGCGATCTACCTGTCTCTGGCGGCAATTTTCATTGCCCAGGCCTGCAACATCGATCTGACCATGACCCAAACCTTGACCATGCTGGCGATCATGCTGCTGTCGTCCAAGGGCGCGGCAGGGGTGACTGGCAGCGGTTTCGTGGCACTGGCTTCCACGCTCACGGTCATCCACGACATTCCGTTGGCAGGCCTGGCGCTGTTGATCGGGATCGACCGTTTCATGTCCGAGGCGCGAGCCCTGACCAGCCTGGCAAGTAACGCCGTGGCGACCGTGGTGATGTCGATCTCCGAGAGCGCCTGCGACCGTCAGGTCTTGCTCGATACCCTGGACGGTAAAACACCGGCTGTCCCGGAGGGCGATCAAACCTGGGACCCCGTCGGGACCCCCACGCACATTTAGTACCGCGTAAGCGCTGCAAAAACTAACCTTTTAACTACCTGCTGCCGGGCGTCGCTGATCGCGTCGCCTGGCGGGCTCGGGGTCGTTCGCCTGCGCATCGGCCACGCACTCCATAACAACAAGAGAGAGTTGCCCTATGCTCGCCTTACTCGGCTTGGCCATGGTGGTTGTGTTCACCTTTCTGATCATGACCAAGCGTCTGTCACCGATCGTTGCGTTGACCGTTGTTCCGATCGTCTTTGCGGTGATCGGCGGTTTTGGTGGAACCACCGGCAAAATGATGCTCGACGGTCTGAAAATGGTTGCCCCGTCGGCAGCGCTGCTGCTGTTCGCAATTCTGTTTTTCGGTTTGATGATCGACTCGGGGCTGTTCGATCCGCTGATCCGCAAGATTCTCAAGCGGGTCAACGGCGACCCGATGAAAATTGCGGTCGGCACTGCGCTGCTGTCGCTGACTGTCGCCCTGGACGGTGACGGCACGACCACATACATGATCACCTGCGCGGCGATGCTGCCGTTGTACAAGCGCATCGGCATGAACCCGATGATTCTGGCGACTATTTCCATGCTCTCGCTGAGCATCATGAGCGGCATGACCCCTTGGGGCGGCCCGGCGACCCGGGCGATCGCCGCGCTGGGGCTGGATGCCGGGGCGTACTTTGTTCCGTTGTTGCCCACCATGATCGGCGGCGCTGCGTGGGTGGTATTCACCGCGTTCCTGCTGGGCCGCGCCGAGCGTAAACGCATTGGCAACGTCCAGCTGCAAAGCGGCGGGAGTGATTGCTACATCAAGGCGATTCTTGAGGACACGCCGCACAAACGCCCGAAACTGGCCTACGTCAACCTGTTGCTGGTGACGGCGGTGATGGTCGCGCTGGTGATGGGGCTCATGCACTCGGCAATCCTGTTTCTGATTGGCTTCGTGCTGGCGCTGATGATCAACTACCCGCAGCTGGATATTCAGAAGGAGCGCATTCTCGCCCACTCCGGCAATGCCATGACCGTGGTACTGCTGGTGTTCGCCGCGGGCATCTTCGCCGGGATTTTCTCGGGCACCAAAATGGTCGACGCATTGGCGCAAACTCTGGTGGACTGGATTCCACCGTCCTGGGGGCACCTGTTTCCGCTGGTGGTGGCGATCACCAGCATGCCGTTGACCTTCGTGCTGTCCAATGATGCCTATTACTTCGGTGTGGTACCGATCCTCGCCAACGCGGCGGCAGCCTACGGGATCGACCCGGTGGAAATCGCCCGGGCGTCGATTCTTGGCCAACCGGTGCACTTGATGAGCCCGCTGGTGGCCTCGACCCTGTTGCTGGTGGGGATGGTCGATCGCGACCTGGGCGACTTCCAGCGCGCCACCTTCAAATGGGCGGTGCTCACTTCCCTGGTGGTCACAGCTTTAGCCCTACTGACCGGGGCCTTGACGCTGTTCGCCTGATTCATCCCTGACTCGCCACTTAATAAAACTTCACGCGTCCGATGGAGGACGCGCGGTCACGTGCATCCTTAAAACAACAATATGAGTAGTTCGACATGACCCACTTTCTGACTCGCGGGGCTTTTCTTCCTCTTCTGGGCGTGTTGCCGATGGCCACTGCCGGTGCGAGTGATTTCATCGACGACAGCAAGTTGAAGTTGCAACTGCGTAACGTCTATATCAACGAAAACTTTCGCGATGAGCATGGCTTGAGTGCGCGTTCGGCCAGAACCGCCAAAAGTGAGCGCACCGAGTGGGCTCAGGGTTTCCTGCTGGATTTTCAGTCGGGTTTCACCCCCGGCACTATCGGTTTCGGGGTCGACGCATTGGGGCTGCTGGGGGTCAAACTTGATTCCGGGCGTGGCCGCAGTGGCACCGGTCTGTTGCCGGTGCACGATGACGGTCGCGCCGCCGACGAGTTCGCCAGTGCCGGGGCTACGGCCAAGGTCAAACTGGCCAAGACCACCCTCAAATACGGCACTCTGCTGCCCAAAACGCCGGTACTGATCTACAACGATGCGCGTTTGCTGCCGCAGACCTATGAGGGGGGGCAAGTTACCAGCACCGATATCGAAAACCTGACCCTGACGGGCGGTCATCTGGACCGATTCAAACTGCGCGATTCCACCGACAGCGTGTCGATCGTTCCTGACGGTTACTCAGGCGATAAAGGTGGCGATTTCACCTACGCCGGTGGTGATTACAAACTCGGCAAGAACACCCGTCTGAGTTACTTCTACGGTGAGCTGGAAGACTTCTATCGGCAGAATTTTGCCGGCATCCAGCATGATCTGCCGTTGGGCCCCGGGGTGTTGACCGGTGACCTGCGCTATTTCAACAGCAAGGATGCGGGCCGTTCCTACGCCTCGAAAATTGATAACGACATGCTCAGCGGCCAACTGTCCTACGCGGTGGCGGGGCACACCTTTGGCGGCGGTTATCAACAACTCAGCGGTGACGCCGGGCTGCCGTACATCAGCGGTGCGACGGTGTACTCGTTCAGCAACGTCGGCATCGGCAAGTTCATCGAAGAGGACGAGAAGACCTGGATGCTCAGTTACGGTTACGACTTTGCACCGGTGGGCGTGCCTGGCTTGACGTTCATGACCCGTTATCTCAAAGGCAACGATGGCAAGTCCGACACCAACATCAAAGAGTCCGAACGCGACACAGAACTGGCCTATGTGGTCCAGAGCGGCACATTCAAGGGGCTTGGCGTGAAACTGCGCAACTATGTCTACCGTTCGGACTTCGCGCGCGGACGTGACAGCAACCGGATCTATTTCACTTACGACATTGCTCTCTGGTAACGGCGCCGGAAGGTGCTCGCAGCAGGTTGCGGGCGCCTATTCAGTTAGCAGTCCAGGTCGCGCGGCGAAGGAAACCGGATATGTCATTTAAACGAAAAATACTGCTGCTCACCTTACTGCCCGTGGCGTTGTTCGCAGTGGTACTGAGTATCACCACCAGCAAGATCCTGCTGTCGTTGGCGGAGCAGGAAGTCACGCAAACCCGCGATCGGTTGCTGGCCGAGAGTCGGACCAGGCTCGAAGATTATGCAAGCATCGCCCGCAGTTCCATAGCAGGGTTGTATAACAACGCAAACAGTGGCGACCTGCAAAGTCGGGCCCTGGCTATCAGCCAACTGTCGAAAATGAAGTATGGCGATGACGGCTACTTCATCGGCTACGATAGTCAAGTCGTGCGCCTGTTTCGCGGTGAAAGCAGCGAAGGTGTGGGTACCAACATGAGCGATCGCAAGGACCGCGACGGGGTTTATCTGAATCGCGAGATGGTCGCGGCAGCAAAGAACGACTCGCACTACGTCAACTACGCCGGGGCCTTGGTCAATACCGATAAAGTTGTGCCGAAACTGGCCTACAGTTTTTTCCTGCCCAAATGGGACATGGTAGTGGTCACTGCCGTCAATCTGGACAGCATTGAAACCCAGGTGGCGCAGGTTCGTGCGGACATCGACCGACGGGTGAGCAGTATTGTTTACGGGATCGTCATGGTGGCCGTGGTGTTGCTGGCAATTATTGGCGTATTGGCGCTGCTATTGGTCAATGCCGGCCTGCGACCGCTGACGCTGATCCGCGACAGTCTTGACGAGATTGCTGCCGGTGAGGGGGATTTGACCCGACGCTTACCCGTCGGCAGCCAGGATGAGTTCGGCCAGTTGGCCGGTTCATTCAACGCTTTTATCGGCAAAATTCATGGGTTGGTCAGTCAAATCGTGGCAATGACCGGGCAATTGAGCAACGCTGTCGGGCAAGTGGCCAATCAGGCCCGGCATATGGACCTGGCCATGGAGCAGCAGCGTCAGGAGACCGATCAAGTAGCGGCGGCGATCAATCAAATGTCGTCGGCGGCGCAGGAAGTCGCGGTCAGTGCTCAGAGTGCATCGGACGCGGCCATGGAAACCGATCAGCAGACTCGACGCGCCCGGCAAGTGGTCGACGGCAGCATTGCTCGTATTCAGGGACTGACGTTGGACCTGGGACGCAGCGGTGCGTCTCTGGACAGCCTGCAAAGCGACGTTTCGGCGATTGTCACGGTGCTCGATGTCATCCGTTCGATTGCCGAGCAGACCAATCTCCTGGCCCTGAATGCGGCCATCGAGGCCGCCCGTGCCGGTGATGCCGGGCGAGGTTTTGCGGTGGTTGCCGACGAGGTACGTGCTCTTGCCAGTCGTACCCAACAAAGCACCCAGGAAATTCAGGCGATGATCGAGCGACTCAAGCGAGCCACCAACACCGTCGTGACCTCAATGCATCAATCCGGTGAAGCCGGGGAGGGGGCCAGCACTCAGGCTCATCAGGCCGGTGAGTCGCTGGGCAACATCGTCGAATTAATCGCCACTATCAACAGCATGAACGCGCACATCGCCAGTGCTGCGGAGGAGCAAACTTCGGTGGCGGAGGAGATTAACCGCAGCGTGCATCAAATCGCCCGGGCAATCGACAGCGTTGCCGATGAAACCCAGCGTGGCGTGCAGACGGTCAATGACCTCCACGGCATCGGGCACGGCCTCGAAGTCCTGGTCAAACAGTTCAAGATCTGAGGCGCCTGCGTCAGACCCGGCTCACTGCCTGGCCGCCCAACCGATACTGATTATTCCCACTGCGCTTGGCCTCATACATCGCCAGGTCCGCAATGTGAATCAAGCGGTCCATGCTCGGCGCATGATCCGGGAACACCGCCACCCCGAGGCTGCTGCCGATGTGGCGCTGGTCGTTGCCGATGGTCACCGGTGGCGCGAGTTCAACGAAGATTTTCTGGCAGATGCCGCGGGCTTCGTCTTGCAGGCTGTTGCCTTTGGAAAGGCCTTGGAGGATTACCACGAATTCGTCGCCGCCGATGCGCGCGACGGTGTCGGTTGAGCGCAGGATTCTCTTCAGGCGTGTCGCGATGGTGACCAGCACACGGTCGCCGGCCGCATGGCCATAGTGGTCGTTGATCTCTTTGAAACCATTGAGGTCGACAAACACCAGTGCCACCCGTGTGGCGCTGAGGCGGGCTTGTTCCAGGGCATCGGACAGGCGTTCTTCGAGCACCAGGCGATTGGGCAGACCCGTCAGTGGGTCGTAATGGGCCAGGTGTTGCAGGTAACTGGCGGAGGCTTTTTCTTCGGTGATGTCGCGGACCACGCCCATCATCTTGATCGTTGCGTTATGGTCGTTCTTGACCACATTGCCGGTTTCCCGCAGCCAGCGGATGCTGCCATCCGGCCAGACGACGCGGTATTCCTCGTCATGGTTTTCGCCGGTTTTCAGCACCGTTATCGCGAGCAGGCTGGCGATCTCACTATTACGCCAGTGCCACTTCAAACCGTCTGAAACAATCAGCCACGGCGGGCTGATTGATATTGTCCACCGTTCGAGTAAAACGCATAGGGTGTTTGAGTGACTGGATGTCAGGAGCGACTCGTTGGAAAAGAAACCCCTCTACCGCAAGATCAACACTCGTACCTGGGGTGTTCGGCTGAATGATTACTCGGGTGAGTACCGGCATCAGCGCCATACCAAAGCCGAAACCCACAATGAGTCGTCACGCGGTTCGATGCATGGCACTCGTCGGCATGGATTCGATTACACACCATTGTTCCGGTTCCTGCTGTCCCGCGTCGGTCGGCAATGGGATGAGGTTTTTAGCGAAGCGGTGGCTCGCCTGGATCGACCTGAGCCGGTGTTCTGGATGGTTGCCCTGCATGAAAAGGACAGGCAGGAGCAGGTGCGGCTGGGGGAGTCGAGCTATTTCAGCGGTTTGTATGTCGATGATCAGGGCTGTCTGCAGATCGTCAATCCTGAACTGACGGCTGAGTACATGACCCCTTACTGCCCTTGTTGCACCCACACCTTTAACGGCATTCCTTTTGGCCAACCCAAGGAGTGAACGGATTAATCGACCCGGCTTGCCAATAGCCCGCATTTCTGGGAAAACGGCGCCCATCAAGCCCGCTCGGGCAAGCGCACAGATAGAGTGAATGTAATGAATGATGAGTTGCAGGTAATCGACCTTGAAGTGGGCGACGGCAAAGCCGCCGTCAAAGGTGCGCTGATCACCACCCAATATCGCGGGTGGCTGGAAGACGGCACTGAGTTCGACTCCTCCTACAGCCGGGGCAAGCCTTTTCAGTGCGTGATTGGCACGGGACGGGTGATCAAGGGCTGGGACCAGGGAATCATGGGCATGCAGGTCGGCGGTAAGCGCAAGCTGCTGGTGCCGGCGCACCTAGCCTACGGCGAGCGCTCGATGGGGGCGATTACGCCGAATTCGAATCTGATTTTCGAGATTGAATTGCTGGAAGTGCTGACGCGGGATGATTGATGGGCGTGTAAGTTGAAACGATAAACCCCGCTGTCGCTGAGAGGAGAGAGTGGGTTTTTTGATCGTTCCCACGCGCAGCAAAGGAATGCCTCACCGGACGCTCTGCGTCCGCTCTTTGGGACGCAGAGCGTCCCTGGCTGCATTCCCACGCAGAGCTTGGGAACGATCGGTGACGGCGGCTATTGCTGCGGGTCGATGTTCTTCAGCGCCCGGTTCACGGCCAGTGCCCTTTTGCTGATGGGAGAGTCAGGTGAATGTCTCAATATCATCAAGAGTGTCCGCAACAGTCCCTTCCAGGGAGGGGAATTTCCCCTTCACCTTCTCAAGGGCCGGGCGCACAGCACCCATGTCCAGATCAGCATGTCTGCGGGCTATGTGACCGAGCGCGGTGATGGCAGATGCTGCAACTGATTCGGACTCACTCTCGAGGTATTTCAGGCAGGTGTTCTGAGCCCAGGTCTTGTCTTGCTCATTCAGGCCAATAGAAATCAATGCGGCGACAACGTTAGTTTCTACGTCGCTAGCTAGAAGTCTCGTCGCTTCCTCATGGCTCATTGATGGATCTTGGTAGAGAAGGCTCACTGTTTAGTTCCCGGCTCAGCTGTACCTACTCCCGCACCCCTATGAAGAGGTCCAGTTCAGTCGGTAACTGCTCATTGAGAACTTTAGCGATTTGTTGGACTTGCTCGCTGGTTAGTAACCATTCCCCATCCGCGCTTGCATCAAGACTTTTCCAGCCAAGAACACCCATTACCGCGACTTCCCGCTCAGGTCGAACTGTAAGGTCGTATTTTAAGGAGTCATCCTCGCCGTCACCTTTTAAAAAACCACTGATCCATAAAAACATAAATAACCTCCTAATTTATTTCGTGGTGGTTCTGCCGGGTTTTGCGGGGCCTATCTGTTCACCTGTCCACTTGTTGAGAACCCTGACTCTTGAAGCGGACTACAGGAATCATTTCCCAGTCGCGGCGCCTCTGGGTGTTGTACCCATAACCCTTCAAGGTGCCATCAGCTTGTTGCTCGACATGCAGTCGAACTCGTGTGCGGCCCTCCTTGAGGGATTTGAGCTGTTCTTCTGTGTACAGGGAGCTGTCGCCCAAGCTCGACGGCCACAGCAATGCGACCATTCCGGCCAATGCGCCAGCCGCAACACCAGCCGTCACTACGCCTGCACCAGCAGCACCCGTCCCGCTGCATCCCTTTCGCGGCCACCCAGCAGGGAGAATTTTCCGTAGTCGGTCAGTTTCTCGACAGGGACGAACCCGGCTGGGCTGTCGTGGTTGATTACGCCGTCGGGGAGGTTGCAGCTTTTGGCGAACACGCAACCCATGGAGCTGGTTTGACCCAGCTGATGAGGCTGCCTGACAACACGGTCTTCATATGCCTGCTGTCGGGCCAACATGTCGTCATAGGATTTTTGTCTGGCGTCGCGCTCTGCCAGTTCGGTGGCGGTCATGTAGCGGCTGGTGATGTGGTGCCCGTCGCCTGACGGTGGGTTTTGAACCCGAGGTATGTCTGTTTTGCGAGCCACGAGCGTCCTTGGTTCATTTTTTGAAAGCGATGTGGACGCTATATCAACGGGCATTGGATAGATGTAGGACTGGTCTGAAACTCTGGTCATTGTTTTTGATCGGTCACCCTGACTTGCCAGCCCCGGCCATATCGGTAACCATGCCTGCCTGAATAGGGGTAGGGGGTATACGTATGTCGCACATCCACGAACACAAAGACGACCTGCTAAATCGTGTCCGGCGGATTGCCGGTCAGGTTCAGGCGGTGGAACGGGCGCTGGAGTCCGACGCCGAGTGCGCCAAAACCCTGCACCTGGTCGCGGCGATCCGCGGAGCGGTCAATGGTTTGATGGACCAGTTCATCGACGCCCATGCCCGTGAACATGTGGCGCATCCCGGACTCAGCGATGAAGCCCGCGCCGAAGGCGTTGAAGATTTGTTGCAAGCCATTCGCCGTTACTCGAAATAGAGGCCAGCCCCATGACACTGACACCTCAGGCTTCGCGTTATACCCACGACCACCTGTTTCTGGGCGCCGCCCACGATGAGAACGCGCGCCGCACGTTGTGGGTGGTGGCGCTGACCTTCGTGATGATGATTGGCGAGATTGCCGCCGGTTACATCACCGGTTCCATGGCGTTGCTGGCGGACGGCTTTCATATGGCGACTCACGCCGGGGCCTTGGGCATTGCCGCTGCCGCCTACAGTTTTGCCAGGCGACATGCCAACAATTCGCGCTTCAGTTTCGGTACCGGCAAGGTCGGGGATCTGGCGGCTTTTGCCTCTGCCGTGGTGCTGGGGCTGGTGTCGTTGGGCATTGCCGGCGAATCCATCCTGCGGCTGTTTCAACCGACCACTGTGGCTTTCACCGAGGCGACGGTGATAGCGGTGGTGGGGCTGGTGGTGAATATCGTCAGTGCGCTTCTGCTGGCGGGCAACCATGGGCATCACGGCCATGATCATCACGATCACAGCCACCATCACCATCATCACGACAACAACCTGCGTTCGGCGTATTTCCATGTACTGGCCGACGCGCTGACTTCGGTACTGGCCATCGCGGCGTTGTTGGCCGGGCGCTACCTGGGCTGGGTCTGGCTGGATCCGGTGATGGGCATCGTCGGCGCCATCGTGATTGCGAGATGGGCTTATGGCTTGATGCGTGACAGCGCGGCAGTATTGCTCGACACCACTGACGAACACGTCGCCACCGAAATTCGTGAGTTGCTCGAATCGGCGGACGATGTTCGCATCAGTGACCTTCACGTCTGGCAAGTCGGCCCTCAGGCGCGGGCGGCGATTGTCAGTGTCGTGGCCGTGGCGGGTGTCAGTGCCGACGCCATTCGCGAACGCCTGGCGCCGATTCATGAGTTGTCTCACCTGACGATCGAGCATCGCCACGCTTGAGGTGTCTTTCAGGCAAAGAGCGGAATGCGGCCGTTCAGGGAAGGGCGGTAGTGCCAGGTCAACCGGTCCAGCGCGGGTTTCATGGTCAGAATTTTGCTCAGCGTCGCACTGGCAATGCTCATGGCCAGCACCTGTCCCGGACATTGATGACGCCCCGCGCCGAAAGTGAAGCTGCGGCGGTTCGGGCGGTCGAGCAGGAACGTATCGGGATCGTCATTAAGCTGCGGATCGCGATTGGCCGAAGCCAGCAGCACCAGGATGACGTCGCCGGGGTTCAGGCTTATGCCGTCGATTTCACACGGTGCGGCAACGAAACGGCGGGTGTTTTGCACCGACGGGTCGAAGCGCTGGACCTCAGCGATCAAGTCATCAACTTGAGCCGAATCCAACTGTGGGTTTCGAATCAACGCCAATAGCCCATTGCCGATCAATCCGGCGCTGGCTTCGTAGGTCTGGGAGAACAGGCCGATCAGGTTGGCGATCAAGATTTCAAAGTCGGTCGATGTCGTCGCGAAACGCTGCCGGATACCGGTGAGCAAGGTGCTTCGATTGTTCGGGTCGTCCAGAAGCTCGATGACATAACCCTTCAGCTGTTCCGCCGCGACATGGGCGGCTTCCAATTGCGCTTGATCACTGAGAGGCGACAGGCAGGCGACGAAGTCGGCGGTCAGCTCGCTGATGGCCCGGCCCTGAGCCGGAGAGAACCCCAGCAACGCCGCCACCACACAGACTGGCCCGCGAAACATCGCCGCGTACAGCCCGTCGGCGCCCGGGGGGATCAACCGAGCGCCGATCAATGCGTTGACCTCGTTCACATCTATCAGCGCCAGCCCTGGCTCTATCGCCGCCCTCGGGCAACGCTGCCGTTCGCCCTCGTTCATTCGCATCAACTGACTGAACACCTTGCCGGCCATGCCTTGAGCAATGGCCTTGGGCACCGGCTCATGGGACGGCCGCACATGACAGTCCGGATGCGCCAGCACGGCGGCAACGGCCCGGGCGCTGCTGGCGACCCACAATTTCAGTCCCTGATGGAAAACCAATCCGCCCTCGGCGCGCAGTTGCGCGTAGTAGGGGTAAGGGTCGGCGTGAGTCGCAGCGATGATCGGGTCCATGGGTCGCAGCCTTATCAGTGGTTGAAAAGTGTTGCTACTATCTCCGGTCAGAAAGGATCTTGATTCGTCCGGGAGCGAAATATGAACGCAGAACAACACGACGTCGGCGTCTCTCAAGTGGCCGCAGCCATTGCAGAGCCGGCCCGGACGAAAATCCTCTGCTCGCTGATGGACGGCCACGCCCGCACCAGCACCGAGTTGGCGACGATTGCCGAAGTCAGCCCTTCGACCGCCAGCGCGCATCTGGCCAAGCTCAAGGAACTGGCGCTGGTGCGTTTGCACGTTCAGGGTCGCCATCGCTACTACAGCCTCGCAGACAAACGCGTGGCCCAAGCGCTGGAAGCGCTGATGGTGATCGGCCAGAACGCCGCGCCGACGTTCAACTCGCGCACTCCGGATCGCCTGCAATTCGCCCGCACCTGCTACGACCACATGGCCGGTACGTTGGCGGTATTGCTGCATGACCGGCTGATCGAAGCGGGGTGGTTGCTGGAAACCGATGAGCAGGCTTATCGACTGAGCGACAGCGGTGAAGCGTTGTTCGAAGGACTGGGTATCGACGTCAAAGACCTCGGCACCGTGCGCCGCCGTTTCGCCTGCCCGTGCCTGGACTGGAGCATGCGCCGGCCGCACCTGGGCGGCGCCTTGGGCGCGGCATTGCTGCAAATGGCGATCAAACGCAAATGGGTGACGCAGGACCTGGACAGTCGGGCGCTGGCATTGACGGCGGTGGGGCGCAAGGAACTCAGTAGCCGGTTCGCTGTTGATTTGCCGGTTCAGGCGACAACAGCACAACCCGCGGCCACCGAGAACAGGCGCCGCGCGATTGCCAGTCCTGCGGCTTAGCGACTGGCCGAGGCCATGAGCACGCCAAAGCCTGCGAAGGTCACGCCCGAAACTTTCGCGGTCAGCCAGGAACCCTTCGGGCTCGACAACCAGCCTTTGGCGGCATTGGCCAGCAAGGCATAGCCGCCATGCACCAGGATCACCAATACGGCGTAGGAAGCGACCAGTTTGAAGAACTGGGCATAGAAGTGCGCCGAAGTGTCGATGAATTGCGGGAACACCGCCAGAAAGAAAAACACCGCCTTGGGGTTCAGAAGCTGCATCGAAGCCGCTTCAAGGAAGCGATAACCCGGGCTTGAGGGCCGCGTTTCAAGCAGCGTGCTGGAACGATCCGAGCGCCAGCTTTTATAGCCCAGGTACAACAAATAGGCGGCTCCTGCGTATTTCAATGCGGTAAAGGCATTCGCGGAGGTGCTGAGTATCAGGCCAACACTGGTGGCGCTGATGGCGGCGACCACAAACGCCCCCGACGCGATCCCCAGAATGCCCGGCACGGCCCCCCTCCAACCGTGGCGCACCGCGTTGGACAGGGTCAGGACCACGCCCGGCCCCGGGCTCAAAATGGTCAGGGTGGCGAAAAGTACAAAGAGGCCGTAGCTGTTCATGTCGTGCTCCGTCAGGTGGCGCTGCTGCGTGCTGGCAGATTGGCGTGGCGACGAAGGCGTGACAAACGCTTTAATTGCAGCGCATAGGTGACTAAATTAGACGCATGATAAATCCACTACCGCCTCTTAATGCTGTTCGCGCCTTCGCCGTTGCTGCTCGTCATCAGAGCTTCAGCCTGGCGGCCGAAGAGCTGCATGTCAGCCACAGTGCCGTCAGCCGGCACGTCAAATTGCTCGAGGAGTACCTGGGTGTGCTGCTGTTTGAACGGCGAATCCGTCAGTCGGTGCTAACGCCGGCCGGCCAGCGCTTTTATGAGCAGGTCAGTGCCGGGCTGTCGCAGATCGCCAACGCCGCCGCTGCGCTCAAGCAGCATGCCTCGCTGCCTACGGTGAAGATCAATGTGCGTCCGTCCTTTGCCGTACTTTGGCTGACGCCCAGGCTGGCGGATTTCATTGCGCAGCACCCAGGCATCGAGCCGCAGGTGATTACTCAAACCCAGGCACCTGATCAGGCACGCGACGGGTTCGATATCGTCATTCGCCGTGGTCGTGACGATTGGGCACCGGCGATTGAGGCGCGAGCGCTGTTCGAAGACGAACTGTTGCTGGTCGCGGCACCTGCGCTGATCGAGCGCCTGCCACTTGAGGACCTCACGTCCCTGAGTCGGTATACGTTACTGACCGCCAAGGCACGCCGCGAAGATTGGCATAATTGGGCCATGCACTTTGGTCAAAGCCAGTCAGCCACTCAGGCCACCCGGCAGTTTGATCACATGCACCGGGTGCTTCAGGCCGCCGTGGAGGGACAGGGCCTTGCCTTGTGCCCGACCTCTTTGCTGGGCAACCATCTGTTGAGTGGACACCTGATCTGCCCGTTACCCGAGTTGCGCATGCCGTTGCCGCGTTATTACTACGGTGTTGCGCCGGACGTGACGGCGCACACACGAATCTTTGTGGAGTGGTTGTTTGCCCGGATCGCTCAGGATGAGTTGAGTTGGCAAACACCTCATGCCGTGACCGCTACGCCCTGAAATCCCAGACGATCTCCACCACCCGCACCGCCAGCACCAGGTAAACCAGGCACAGGATGATCTGGAACGCCGTGTGATACGGCAACCTGGACAACCGGCGTAAGCCGTCGCTGACATTGAGCAGCATCAGCAGTGCTGATATAGCAATCAACCCCCAGCCAGCGAGGTTTGAGGCGAGCAATCCCATAAACAGTTGATGACCGCCTCGCAACGCGTTGGTGCCCGCCGCGAACAGCAGGGCGCACACCAGCAGGTTCTTGATGTTGTCGAACACTTGCGTGGTGAAGTCTGTTTCCAGCAAGGCCAGATACTTTCGCCAGAATTTACCCATGGTTTTTGGTGGCACCTGTTGATGGCGGTTACACGTGGCAAGTCTAGTGACGTTTTGTGCGAAACGCGGACGAAAAAAAGCCCGACCTTCAACGTGAAGGCCGGGCTTTTGTGTTCAAACGGACAGTCGCGTCAAATCAAACCTTGACGATCCAGCCTGCTGGCGCCTCGATGTCGCCGGTCTGTACACCGGTCAGCTCTTTGTAGAGCTTCTGGGTGACCGGGCCGACTTCGGTTTCGCTATGGAATACATGCAGCTTGTCGTTGTAGCTGATGCCACCGATCGGGGTGATCACTGCAGCGGTACCGCAAGCGCCGGCTTCCTTGAAGTCGGACAGCTTGTCGATGAACACGTCACCTTCGACCACTTCCAGGCCCAGACGGGTCTTGGCCAGTTCGATCAACGACAGGCGGGTGATGCCCGGCAACACCGAAGGGGAATTCGGTGTGACGAACTTGTTGTCGTGGGTGATCCCGAAGAAGTTGGCCGAGCCGACTTCTTCGATTTTGGTGTGGGTCATCGGGTCCAGGTAGATGGCATCGGCGAAGTGCGCCTTCTTGGCCTGGGAGCCTGGCATCAGGCTGGCGGCGTAGTTGCCACCGACCTTGGCCGCGCCGGTGCCTTGTGGGGCGGCACGGTCATAGCTGGAGATCAGGAAGTTGTGCGGGGTCAGGCCGCCCTTGAAGTAGGCACCGACCGGGATGCAGAAGATCGAGAAGATGAACTCGGGTGCGGTACGCACGCCGATGTTGTCACCCACGCCGATCACGAACGGACGCAGGTACAGCGCGCCGCCGGTGCCGTAAGGCGGGATGAAACGCTCGTTGGCGCGGACCACGTCCTTGCACGCTTCGATGAACTGTTCGGTGGACACCTGCGGCATCAGCAGGCGCGCGCAGCTGCGTTGCATGCGTGCGGCGTTCTGGTCCGGGCGGAACAGGTTGATCGAACCGTCCTTGCAACGGTAGGCCTTCAGGCCTTCGAAGCACTGCTGGCCATAGTGAAGGGCAGTCGAGCCTTCGCTGATGTGCAGCACGTTGTCAGAGGTTAAGGTGCCTTTGTCCCACTCGCCATTACGCCAGTGCGACAGATAGCGCTTGTCTGTCTTGATGTAGTCAAAACCCAGCTTGTCCCAATTGATGCTTTCGTTACCCATGACACCCTCTATCACTTAACAACCGCCGAAACGGTTCAAGGCTTCTGACATTTTTCTGGATGGGGACAACAATACTTCATTCCGGGTCCATTTCGCAGCCCGGATTACGGTTACTGATCGTTCCCACGCGCAGCAAAGGAGTGCAGCCCGGGACGCAGAGCGTCCCTAAAGCGGACGCAGAGCGTCCATTGAGGCATTCCCACGCAGAGCGTGGGAACGATCAGCGTGAGGCGGTTATAGGTGCAACGCGTGGCCCAACGCACGCAACGCCGCTTCCTGCACCGCCTCACCCAGCGTCGGATGGGCATGGATGGTGCCAGCGATGTCTTCCAGCCGGGCGCCCATTTCCAGGCTTTGACCGAACGCCGTCGACAACTCCGAAACACCCACACCCACCGCCTGCCAGCCGACAATCAGATGATTGTCCCGCCGTGCCACGACCCGCACGAAGCCGCTTTTCGATTCCAGCGTCATCGCCCGGCCATTGGCGGCGAACGGGAAGCTGGACACGATGCAGTCCAGCCCCGCAGCCTTGGCGTCGTCCGGGGTCTTGCCGACCACCACCAGTTCCGGGTCGGTAAAGCACACGGCGGCGATGGCGGTCGGGTTGAACTCGCGGTGTTTACCGCTGATCAGTTCGGCAACCATTTCACCCTGGGCCATGGCCCGGTGGGCGAGCATCGGTTCGCCGCTCAGGTCGCCGATGGCGTAGACGTTGCGCATGCTGGTCTGGCAACGGTTGTCGATCTTGATCGCCGAACCGTTCATCTCCAGGTTCAAGGCTTCGAGGTTCCAGCCCTGGGTGTTGGGTTTGCGACCGACGGCCACCAGCACCTGATCGGTTTCAAGGTTCAGGGTGTCGCCGTTCGGGTCACGAACTTGTAGGGTATTTCCTTGTGAATCAAAGCCTTCAACGCTGTTCTTCAAGTAAAGCTTCACGCCGAGTTGCTTGAGCGCTTCGTGTACCGGATGAGTCAGTTCGGCATCGTAGGCCGGCAGGATGCGATCCTGCGCCTCGACCACGCTGACTTCGGCGCCGAGTTTGCGATAGGCAATCCCCAGCTCCAGGCCGATGTAACCGCCACCGACCACGATCAGCCGCTTCGGCACGCTGGTCGGCGCCAGGGCTTCGGTGGAAGAGATGATCGGCCCGCCGATCGGCAGCATCGGCAGGTTGACGCTTTTCGAGCCGGTGGCCAGCACCAGGTGCTCGCACTGAATCCGCGTATCGCCGACTTCGACGGTTTTGCCGTCGACCACTTTGGCCCAGCCTTGAATGACCTGGACCTTGTGCTTCTTTAATAGCGCCGAGACGCCAGTGGTCAGGCGATCAACGATGCCGTCCTTCCATTCGACGCTCTTGCCGATGTCCAGGGTCGGCGTCGATACGCTGATGCCCAGCGCCGAGTGTTGGCTGTGATGCTGCGTCTGGTGGAACTGCTCGGCGACGTGAATCAACGCCTTGGATGGAATGCAGCCGATGTTCAGGCAGGTGCCGCCCAACGATTCGCCTTCCACCAGAATGGTCGAAATACCCAACTGACCGGCACGAATCGCCGTCACATAACCGCCAGGGCCGCCGCCGATGATCAGCAGCGTGGTGTTCAAAGTCTGTTGCATGCCTTACTCCACAAACAGCGTTGCGGGTTGTTCGAGCAGGCCACGGATGGCCTGGATGAAGAGCGCCGCGTCCATGCCATCGACCACGCGGTGATCGAAGGAGCTGGAGAGGTTCATCATCTTGCGAATCACGATCTGGCCTTTGACGACCATCGGCCGTTCGACGATTTTGTTCACGCCGACGATCGCCACTTCCGGCAGGTTCAGCACCGGGGTGCTGACGATGCCACCCAGGGCACCGAGGCTGGTCAGGGTGATGGTCGAGCCGGACAGCTCGTCACGGCTGGCCTTGCCAGTGCGTGCGGCAGTTGCCAGGCGAGAGATTTCCGCGGCGTTATCCCACAGGCTGCGGGCTTCGGCGTGACGCACCACTGGCACCATCAAACCGATGTCGGCTTGCGTGGCGACGCCCACATGCACCGCGCCGAGGCGGGTGATGACCTGGGCTTCGTCGTCGTAACGGGCGTTGATCTGCGGGAAGTCGCGCAGAGCCACGACCAATGCGCGTACCAGGAACGGCAGCAAGGTCAGCTTGCCGCGGGTCGCGCCGTGTTTTTCGTTCAGGTGTGCGCGCAGTTCTTCGACGGCGGTGACGTCGATCTCTTCGACGTAACTGAAGTGGGCGGCACGCTGGGTGGCGTCTTGCATGCGCTGGGCGATCTTGCGGCGCATGCCGATCACCGGGATTTGCTGTTCGTCGTTGCGCTGGGCGTAAGCGGCGGTGGCCGTCGATGCGTTCGACTGACCCTGAGCCAGATAGGCTTCGAGGTCTTCGTGCAGAATCCGCCCGGCAGGGCCGCTGCCACGCACCAGACGCAATTGAATGCCGAGGTCCAGCGCATGCTTGCGCACGGCCGGGGAGGCCAGCGGACGTTCATCGGCTTCGCGAGCGACCATCGGTCCCTGGCAAATGACAGCCGGACGCGGGGCAACTACAGCCGGTTTGCTTTCTACGACGGCTTCAACTTTCGGCGCCGCCACAGGGGCTTCTTTAATAGCAGCCGCTGGTGCAGTCGATTCCTTCACGTTGCCCGCGCCTTCCACTTCAATGCTGATCAGGATGCTGCCGACCGCCATGACTTCGCCCGGCTGTCCGCCCAGTGCAATCACCTTGCCGTGCACCGGCGAGGGGATGTCGACCATCGCCTTGTCGGTCATCACATCAGCCAGCACCTGATCTTCGACGACCATGTCACCGACCTTGACGTGCCACTGAGACAATTCAACTTCTGCAATGCCTTCGCCAATGTCCGGCATTTTAATAACGTGCGTGCCCATTCAGACCTCCATGACCCGTTTCAACGCCGCGCCCACACGGGATGGGCCAGGGAAATACGCCCACTCTTGCGCGTGCGGGTAGGGGGTGTCCCAACCGGTGACGCGTTCGATCGGCGCTTCCAGGTGGTGGAAGCAATGCTCTTGCACCAGCGCGACCAGTTCGGCGCCGAAACCGCAGGTGCGGGTGGCTTCGTGCACCACCACACAACGTCCGGTTTTCTTCACCGACTTGACGATGGTTTCCAGGTCCAGCGGCCACAGGCTGCGCAGGTCGATGACTTCGGCATCGACGCCGGTTTCTTCAGCGGCGACTTGCGAGACATAGACGGTGGTGCCGTAAGTGAGCACGGTCACGTCCTTGCCCGGACGGGTGATGGCGGCAACGTCCAGCGGCACGGTGTAGTAACCGTCCGGCACTTGCGCGGCGGGGTGCTTCGACCACGGGGTTACCGGGCGGTCGTGGTGACCGTCGAACGGGCCGTTGTACAGGCGTTTTGGCTCGAGGAAGATCACCGGGTCATCGTTTTCGATGGAGGCGATCAGCAGGCCTTTGGCGTCGTAAGGGTTGGATGGCATGACGGTGCGCAAGCCGCAGACCTGAGTGAACATCGCCTCGATGCTTTGGCTATGAGTCTGGCCGCCATAGATGCCGCCGCCGCAGGGCATGCGCAGGGTCATCGGCGCGGTGAACTCGCCGGCCGAGCGATAACGCAAGCGCGCCGCTTCGGAAATGATCTGGTCCGATGCCGGGTAGACGTAATCGGCGAACTGGATCTCGGCCACCGGCCGCAAACCGTAAGCACCCATGCCCACGGCGACGCCAACGATGCCGCTTTCGGAGATCGGCGCATCGAACACCCGGGAGGTGCCGTACTTGGTCTGCAGGCCTTCGGTGCAACGGAACACACCACCGAAATAGCCGACGTCCTGGCCGAACACCACGACGTTGTCGTCACGCTCAAGCATCACATCCATGGCCGAGCGCAGGGCCTGGATCATGGTCATGGTGGTCGTGGTCATGGCGGTTTCCAACTCGATTTTATTGTTGTGATCGTTCATGTCAGATCCCCAACTCTTGACGCTGGCGCTTCAAGTGCTCCGGCATCTCTTTGTAGACGTCTTCGAACATGGTCGCGGCGCTCGGAATCTGGCCGCCGGCGAGGGTGCCGTACTGCTCGGCTTCTTTCTGCGCGGCGATCACTTCGGCTTCCAGTTCGGCACTGACCGCGACGTGTTCCTCTTCGGACCACTGACCGATTTTGATCAGGTGCTGCTTGAGGCGCGCAATCGGGTCACCCAACGGGAAGTGACTCCAGTCGTCGGCGGGACGGTATTTGGAAGGATCATCGGAGGTCGAGTGCGGGCCGGCGCGGTAGGTGACCCATTCGATCATGGTCGGACCGAGGTTGCGACGAGCGCGTTCGGCGGCCCAGGCGGATGCAGCGTACACCGCGTAAAAATCGTTGCCATCGACCCGCAGGGAGGCGATGCCGCAACCGACGCCGCGTCCGGCAAAGGTGGTGGCTTCACCGCCGGCAATCGCCTGGAACGTCGAGATCGCCCACTGGTTGTTGACCACATTGAGGATCACCGGCGCACGGTACACGTGGGCGAAGGTGAGGGCGGTGTGGAAGTCCGATTCAGCGGTGGCACCGTCGCCGATCCACGCTGAGGCGATTTTGGTGTCGCCCTTGATCGCCGAGGCCATGCCCCAGCCCACCGCCTGGACGAATTGGGTGGCGAGGTTGCCGGAAATGGTGAAGAAACCGGCCTCCTTGACCGAGTACATGATCGGCAACTGACGGCCCTTGAGCGGATCGCGCTCGTTGGACAACAGTTGGCAGATCAGGTCCACCAGCGGCACTTCGCGCGCCATCAGGATGCTTTGTTGACGGTAGGTGGGGAAGCACATGTCGTCGATGTTCAGGGCCAGGGCCTGGGCGCTGCCAATGGCTTCTTCGCCGAGGCTCTGCATGTAGAACGACATTTTTTTCTGGCGCTGGGCGACCACCATGCGGTTGTCATAGATCCGCGTCTTGAGCATGGCGCGCATGCCTTTGCGCAGGATCTCGACGGGTACGCCTTCAGCCCATGGGCCGAGGGCATTGCCCTGGTCGTCGAGCACGCGAATCAGGCCTCTGGCCAGATCAGCGGTATCGGCTGGTTCTACGTCGATTGGGGGTTTGCGCACCGTGCCAGCATCGGTCAGATGCAGGTAGGAGAAGTCGGTTTTGCAGCCGGGGCGGCCCGAAGGTTCGGGAACGTGCAGGCGCAGCGGTTCGTACGCTTGGTTCATGGCTTCTACGCTCGATCTTGTGAATTTCTTGTAGTGAGCTGGCAGTCATTCTTCGGTAAAAGAATTCTTGTCCTACAACAATCATAGGCCGGGCCAAGAAGAATATTTCTCTGTGTTTCGTTGCGCTAGAGGTTATTTAAGGATAGAAATTCTGCATAAACATAAAAAACAGGTGGTTTTATCTCATGCGCAAACTGGACCGTACCGATATCGGCATTCTCAACAGCCTTCAGGAGAACGCGCGCATCACCAACGCCGACCTCGCGCGCTCGGTGAACCTGTCGCCGACGCCGTGCTTCAACCGGGTCAAGGCGATGGAAGAACTGGGGCTGATTCGCGAGCAGGTGACCCTGCTGGATGCTGACCTGTTGGGGCTGCATGTGAATGTGTTCATTCACGTCAGCCTGGAGAAGCAGGTGGAGGAGGCGTTGCAGCATTTCGAAGAGGCGATCTCGGATCGCCCGGAAGTGATGGAGTGTTATTTGATGGCCGGCGACCCGGACTATCTGATCCGCGTGCTGGTGCCGACCATTCAGTCGCTGGAGCGCTTCATGATGGATTTTCTGACCAAGGTGCCGGGGGTGGCGAACATCCGTTCGAGCTTTGCGCTCAAGCAAGTGCGCTACAAGACGGCGTTGCCGTTGCCGGCGAATGGGTTGACGTTGGCCAATTGAAGATCGCAGTTGTAGCGGCTGTAGCAGCTGCCTCGCGGTGCTCGACAGCTGCTACGGGACTAGAGTTGATTCAGGGGGATTTTCAGGTAGGTCACGCCATTGTCTTCGGCCGGCGGCAAATTCCCCGCCCGCACATTCACCTGAATCGCCGGCAACAGCAGTGTCGGCATGTCCAAACCGGCATCGCGCTGGGTGCGCATGGCGACGAAAGCGGCCTCATCAATGCCGTCGTGAATATGAATATTGCTTTTGCGCTGCTCGCCGACCGTACTCTGGCATTGCGGGGCGCGGCCCTCGGGCGGGTAATCGTGGCAGACGAAGAGGCGCACGCTGGCGGGGAAGGCCAGCAGTTTGCGGATCGAGGCGAACATCTGGTTGGCGTTGCCACCGGGGAAGTCGCAACGTGCGGTGCCGACATCCGGCATGAACAGCGTATCGCCCACCATAATCACATCGCCATCGATCAAATAAGCCATGTCTGCCGGAGTATGCCCGGGCACATGCAGGGCCGTGGCCTTGAGGTTGCCGATGCGGAATGACTCGTCCGGCGCGAACAGGTGATCGAACTGCGAACCGTCGACTCTGAATTCCGGTTCAAGATTGAACAGCGTCTTGAACACGCCCTGAACCTTGCTGATCGACTGACCAATCGCAATCTTGCCCCCCAGTTCCCGACGCAGATACGGCGCAGCCGACAGGTGATCGGCATGGGCATGGGTTTCGAGCAGCCATTGCACCTGCAACCGGTGTTGGCGAACGAAGGCGATGATCCTGTCAGCCTGGACGGTCGAGGTGCGACCGGCGGCACCGTCGTAATCGAGCACCGGGTCGACAATCGCGCAGTGTCCGCCATCGTGCTCGTAAATCACGTAGCTGTAGGTCTTTGATGCGGGGTCGAGGAAGGCTTCTATCAAGGCAGACATGGGCGCGAACCTGTGAAAAGGGGCAGGAAGACACTAACCGGTTGCAACACTTTATGTTTAAACATAATGTTTGCAGCTTAAGTGAGATCGAAGGCATCCTGCAAATGCAATCCAGTCTGAACGAATGTGAAGTCGCCCAGCTCAGGGCCTCAGCCTCCAAGGCGTGCGCGCTGCTCAAGGCCTTGGCCAACGAGGACCGCTTGCTGATTCTCTGCCAGCTGACCCAGGGCGAGCGCAACGTCGGCGAGCTGGAGAAAATGACCGGCGTGCGCCAGCCCACACTGTCCCAACAACTGGGCATCCTGCGCGACGAGGGATTGGTCGCGACCCGTCGTGAAGGCAAGTACATATTCTATGGTTTAGCCAGTCACGAAGTGATTCAGGTGATGAAGACGCTGTCCGGCCTGTACTGCGGAGCGGTGCTGAAAAGCTGGAGCTGAACCCGGCACTATGGCGACAGTAACGACTGAAGAGAAAAATCTATGTTGTTGGCAAGTTTTTTTGGCCTGGTCATGGGCCTGGTGCTCGGTTTGACTGGCGCCGGTGGCGGTATTCTTGCAGTGCCGGCCCTGGTGCTCGGGCTGGGCCTGAGCATGACCCAAGCGGCGCCCGTCGCGTTGTTCGCGGTGGGCAGTGCGGCGGCAATCGGTGCGGTCGACGGTTTGCGCCATGGCCTGGTGCGCTATCGCGCGGCGCTGTTGATTGCTTTGCTCGGCGCGGTGTTTGCGCCGGTGGGTATCTACTTCGCCCATCAGTTGCCGGAAAAGATTCTGAAGGTGCTGTTCAGTTTGCTGATGATCATGGTGGCCTGGCGGATGCTGCGCCCGGAAAAGCTCGACGACGGCCCCAGCGATCACGGCCATGCCAATTGGGGCCAGAAAAACTGCATGCTCGATCAGCAGACCGGGCGTTTTTCCTGGACCGCCAAATGTACCGCGACCCTGGCGGCACTCGGAGCGGTCACTGGCGTGGTCTCGGGGTTGCTCGGGGTCGGTGGCGGTTTTCTGATAGTGCCTGCGTTCAAGCAACTGACCGATGTGCAGATGCGCGGGATCGTCGCCACGTCGTTGATGGTGATCAGCCTGATCTCAATCATCGGGGTGATTGGCGCGTTTCATGCCGGGGTGCGGATCGATGGTTTGGGCGTGTCGTTCATTGTCGCCAGCATCGTCGGGATGATCCTTGGTCGAAAACTCTGCGCGCGGATGCCGGCCCGAGGGCTGCAGATCGGCTTCGCCAGCATCTGCGTGGTGGTCGCCGCTTACATGCTGTTTAGAGCGCTCGCCTAGCGGGCACCGGGTCCTGTGGACGCCAGTCGGGTCCACAGGCTTACACCCTAAGTTCCGGGCCTGTCCGACGGGCGGTCTTACACCGAATTTGCCGCGCTACACCGGCCACCCCAAAGCACCTGACAACCGCCCCCAAGGCAGCGTATGACGCCGCCGGTCAGCTTTCGATAATCGCCTCCGACATCAAGTCCCCCGTTGCGGAGCGCGCCATGCACAACAATAAGAACTTCAAGCATCGTTTCTTACCGGCCTTCATCGCCAGCCTGTCGTCCCTTGGCCTGAGCTCAATGGCCGAGGCCGAGATTATGCTGTACGACAAGGACCAGACCACGTTCTCCACGGATGGCTACATCAACGCCTTCTATGTGAACAGCGACGTGGACCGGGCCGGCGAGCAGTACGACCGGCGCCAGGCGCGGGTGAAGATGGGGTTTCTGCCCAACTACCTGGGTTTCAACATGGGCAAGCAGGTCGATGACCTCAAGCTCGGCGCCCGGGCTTCGTTCTGGGTGACCATCAACGACAGCGAAACCAACGGTACCGACACCGCCATCGACGTGCGGCAGTTCTACGGCACAGTGGCCAACCCGGAGTGGGGCGAGGTGCTGATCGGCAAGGACTTCGGCCTGTTTGCCCGCTCCAACATCCTGCTCGACGAACTGCTGGCCGGTTACGGTCAGGTCAGCGATACGTTGGGCTTGGTGGACGGCGGTGGGGTGTCGTTCGGCAACATCGGCAGCGGTTATCCGTACCCGTTCCCGACGTCGCAGATTACCTATCGCACCCCGGTGATGGACGGTTTGCGGGTGGCGGTGGGGATCATGGACCCGGTCGACACCAACGACAGCAGCGCAACCGGCAAGGCCTATCAGGAGAACCCGCGCACCGAGAGCGAGATCACCTATCAGTTCGACGTCGGCGGGGCGAAGATTTACAGCTGGCTCAACGGCAGCTACCAGACGTCGGACAACACCGACTCCAGCGTCGAATCCGTCACCTCCAAAGGCGTCGGCTATGGTGTGCAGGCGAAGATGGGCGGGCTGTCGCTGACCGGTTCCGGTTTCCAGGCCAAAGGCATTAACCCGTTCTTCACCAACAACGCGGGCGAGCCGACCCTGCGTAATGTCGACAGCGACGGTTACCTGTTGCAGGGCTCCTACAAACTGGGCAAGAACCGCCTGGCCCTGTCTTACGGCAAGACCGAGGACGACGGAAACGGCGTGGTCGGCAGCGGCGCCGATTACGAGACTCGCGGCATCGCGCTGTTCCATGACGTCAACGACAACCTCAAGCTGGTGGCCGAGTACAACCAATTCGAAATCAACGGCCACGACACCAGCGCCCAGAATGAAGACACCGATACGTTTGCGGTGGGGGCGGTGTTGACCTGGTAACTGGCTGACTAACCACTACTTGTGGCGAGGGAGCTTCCTGTGGCGAGGGAGCTTGCTCCCGTTGGGTCGCGAAGCGACCCCCCTCCCGATTCTAGTCGCGCATCGGCCAGAATTTGGGGGACTGCTTCGCAGTCCAGCGGGGGCAAGTTCCAATGCCGGTAAGTTAAGAAATTTGAGCGACGAAAATCCTGTGGGAGCGTGGCTTGCCCGCGAAGAATGCACCGCGGTTTTTCAGGTATAACGCGTCATCGTTCTTCGCGGGCAAGCCACGCTCCCACAGGTTCTGCGTCTTAACTTACCAAGTCCTCTAGCCACAAAAGCTCAAGCTTCCCAACTCCAGCACAGATTCTCGCTGATCCAGCACCACTCTCATCCCATCGAACCCCCCACCCGCTACCCAAGTAGCATTCGCCGCCACCCGCAGGCTTCGTACACTAGTGCCTCATACAGGCGCACCGGCGAGGGGCGACGATGCAGCAGGTTCAGAGCGACGGTGTGGTCAGTGCCATGTCCCAGGCCATCGATGCCCAGCAAGCGGCCCAGGATCTGGCGCGACAACTCTTGCACCCGCATTTGGGCTTCGTGCTGTTCTTCTGTTCCGCCGAGTACGACTTGCAGGCGCTGGGGCAGGCGTTGCAGCAGAGTTTCGGTGGCATTCGCCTGGTGGGCTGCACCAGCGCCGGGGAAATCACCCCCCAAGGCTATGGCCGTAGCTGCGTGACGGCGGTGGGCTTCGACCACCGGCACTTTTCCATCTCCAACCGAACTGATCGACGAGATGGAGCATTTCAGCCTGATCGATGCCCAGCAAATGGTTGAGCGCCTGGTCAGCGGTTGTCGCAGCAATACCCTGGCGCCGATCAAGGGCAACAGCTTTGCCCTGACCCTGCTCGATGGCTTGTCCAGCCGTGAAGAAATGGTGCTCGCCGCCTTGAGCGCGGCGTTGGGCGACATTCCGCATTTCGGTGGTTCGGCCGGCGATGACAATTACTTGACCCACACCCACGTGTATTTCGGCGGCGAGTTTCACAGCGGCGCGGCGGTGGTGGTGCTGGTCAATACCTGGCTGGACTTCGAAGTCTTTACCACCCACCACATCCTGCCCCGAGCCGAAAAACTGGTGGTCACCGCCGCCGATAGCGCCTCGCGCCGGGTGTTCGAACTCAACGCCGAGCCGGCCGCCGAAGAGTACGCCCGGCATATCGGCGTGGCGGTGGCGGACCTTGATTACCGAGTCTTTGCCGCGCACCCGTTGGCGGTGCGGATCAACGATCAGTATTACGTGCGGGCGATCCAGCAGGTGCATCCGGACCTGAGCCTGAGTTTCTACTGTGCGGTGGAGAACGGCATCGTCCTCACCGTCATGCAGCCCGGCCCCATGCTGCCGAATCTGCAAGACCTGTTCGACGGTTTGCGCGAGCGTCTCGGCGACCTGCTGCTGACCATCGGTTGCGACTGCTTTCTCAGGCGCCTGGAACTGGAAGACGCCGGCCGTCTCGAGCAGGTCGGCGCGTTTTTGCAAGACCAGCGGGTGATGGGTTTCAACACCTACGGAGAACAGTTCAATGGCATGCACATCAACCAAACCTTCACCGGGGTCGCCATTGCCCGAGGCCGCGCCCCTGGACAGCGCTGACCTTCAGGCGCAGATCGCCAGCCTGCGGCACGAAAACCAGAAACTACAGCGCATCAATGGCGCGTTGATCGAGCGCATCGAATCCGGCATCACCCGCGGCAACGACCCGTATGCGGCGTTCCAGCATTCGGTGGTGCTGGCCGAACAGGTGCGCGAGCGCACCGATGCCCTGAACCAGGCCATGGCCGAACTCAAGGCTGGCAACCATTTGCTCAGCGAAGCGCGGCTACGGGCCGAAACCGCCCATCAACACTTGATCGACGCCATCGAAAGCATTTCCGACGCCTTTGTATTGTTCGATGCCGAGCAGCGGATCGTGCTGTTCAACAGCCGCTTCAAGGCGTTCTGGGGCAACAGCCGGGTGCGGATTAACGCGGGCATGCGCTTGCGCGAGGTCAAGCGGCTGATGACCTCAACCGGGCTGTTCAGTGAAGAACCCCGGGGGCATGTCGACGAAAGCCTGCTCTACCGCCTGCACAATGGCCGCTGGCTGCAAGTCAGCGAACGGCCGACCCAGGAAGGCGGGCGGGTGATCCTGTTCACCGACATTACCGACGTCAAACTCAGCGAAACCCTGCGCCGCGAGCAGGCCGTGGCGCAAAAATCGCATCTGTTGCAACGGGCGGTCGACAACCTGTCCCAAGGGGTGGCGATGGTCAATGCCGAGGGCATTCTGGAACTGTGGAACCGGCGCTTCCTGGAGCTCAGCGGCCTGGCCCCGGTGGCGGCCCATCGACCGTTCGCCGAAGTGATCGCCGACAGCGAGCTGAACCTGCTGACCCCGGCCAGTCGCGATGCCAACGGGCGGCAGGTGCAGGAATGCGAGCAGCGCCTCTGCGATGGCCGGGTGCTGGAAATTCGCACCCATCCGTTGCCCACCGGTGGTTTCGTCAACACCTTCACTGACATCACCGAACGCTACCGGCACGCCGAAGCCCTCAGCGAAAGCGAGCGCTGGATTCGCTTGATCACCGACCATGTGCCGGCGCTGATCGCCTACCTCAATGCCGATCTGGTGTATGAGTTCACCAACAAAGTCTATGAAGAATGGTATTGCTGGCCCCGGGGCGTGATGCTCGGGCAGAGCCTGCGCGAAGTGCATAGCGAGCAGCATTATCAGCGCCTGGAAGCCTACGTGGCGCGGGCCCTGGCCGGTGAGAGCGTGACGTTCGAGTTTGCCGAAACCAACATCAACAATCAGGAGCGCTACATGCTGCGCTCCTACGTGCCCAATCGCCTGGCCAGTGGGGAAGTGGTGGGGATTTTCGTGTTGATCCGCGACATCACCGAGCGCCGTCGCACCGCCGAGGCGCTGCATCAGGCCTATCAGAACCTGGAGTTGCGGGTACGCGAACGCACCACCGAACTGACCACCCTCAACGACCAGCTATTGCGCGAAATCGACGAGCGCCGCCGCGTGGAATCACGCTTGCGCGAAGCCAAGCTCGAGGCCGAGCAGGCCAACCTGTCGAAGACCAAATTTCTCGCCGCCGTCAGCCATGACTTGCTGCAACCGCTCAACGCCGCGCGGCTGTTTACCAGCGCGTTGCTGGAACGCCGGGAGCCGGTGGCCAACGAGAATCTGGTGCGCAATGTCAGCAATTCCCTGGAAGACGTGGAGAACCTGTTGGGCACGTTGGTGGATATTTCCAAACTCGATGCGGGGGTGATCAAGGCCGACATCGCGCCGTTCGCCCTCAGCGAATTGCTGGAAAACCTCGCCGCCGAATACACCCAGGTGGCCCGCAGTGAAGGCCTTGAACTGCATTTCATTCCGTGTTCGGCGCTGGTGCGCAGTGACATTCAGTTGCTCGCACGGATCCTGCGCAACCTGCTGAGCAATGCGATTCGCTACACCTACAGCGGGCGGGTGGTGCTTGGTTGTCGGCGTCATCATCAGCGGCTGACCATCGAAGTCTGGGACAGCGGCATGGGCATTGCCGAAAACCGTTTGGAGGAGATTTTTCAGGAGTTCAAACGCGGTGACGTGCAGCGTCCGGATCAGGATCGCGGCTTGGGGCTGGGTCTGGCGATCGTCGAGAAAATCGCCCGCATTCTTGGCCACCGGATTCATGTGCGTTCGTGGCCGGGCAAAGGCTCGATGTTTTCCGTCGAAGTGCCGTTGAGTGCCACGGCGCCGAAGGCGTTGCCGAATCTGCTGATGAGCGAACCAATGCTTGAGCGCCTGCGCGGTGCTCGGGTGTGGGTGCTGGACAACGACGCGGCGATTTGTGCCGGGATGCGCACCTTGCTCGAAGGTTGGGGCTGCCGGGTGGTCACGGCACTGTCGGAGGAGGACCTGGCGCGGCAAGTGGATAATTATCACGACGAAGCCGACCTGCTGATCGCCGACTATCACCTGGATGACGAGCAGAACGGTGTCGACGCCGTGGCCCGCATCAACGCCCGTCGCGCCTCGGCGATCCCGGCGATGATGATCACCGCCAACTACAGCAATGAACTCAAGCAGCAAATCCGCGAACTGGGCCATACCCTGATGCACAAACCGGTGCGGCCGATGAAGCTCAAGACGGCGATGAGTCATCTGCTCGGCCGGCCTTGATGTGATCGTTCCCACGCTCTGCGTGGGAATGCCTCACCGGACGCTCTGCGTCCGCTCTTTGGGACGCGGAGCGTCCCTGGCTGCATTCCCACGCGGAGCGTGGGAACGATCGACAGAACCGGGCAGTTACCGCCGTAAATACGACCCGAAATCAATATCCCCAGCACTCAATATTGCCTGCACCCGGTTGTGCACATTGAGTTTGCGCAAGATCGCCGAGACGTGGGCCTTGACCGTGGTTTCGGCGATTTCCAGGGTGTAGGCGATCTGCTTGTTCGATTCGCCTTTGGTCATGCGCTCAAGCACCAATAACTGCTTGCGAGTCAGCGCCTGCAGCAGCTCCGGCGGGAAGCTCGGGGTGTCATTCATCCGGCGATGAGTGCCGCTTTTTTGTGTACGGATGATGTCCGGCGGCAGGTAGACGTTGCCATTGAGAATCTGCTGGATGGCCTCGGTCATCTGCGCCCGTGGCGACGATTTGGTGATGAACCCCACCGCGCCATAGGTAATGGCTTGCAGCACGATTTGTTTGTCCTGCTCGGCCGAAACGATCACCACCGGAATGGTCGGCGCCTCGTTACGCAGGTTGATCAGGCCATTAAGGCCATGCATGCCGGGCATGTTCAGGTCGAGCAGGATCAGGTCCAGGTCATCGTGTTCCTGGGTCAGGGCCAGGGCGCTGTCGAGGTCGGCGGTCTCCATGACCTCACTGCCGGGGAAACCGTCGCTGATGACGTTATGTATGGCTTCGCGAAACAGCGGGTGATCGTCGGCAATCAGAATTTTGTACATGGCCTTTCACCTCATTATTTTTGATTCGGGTGTGGCAACAACACGCAAGCGCTCAAGTCAGGGAAAGGGCTCAGGCCGGGCCGGCGTCACGGGCAGGTTCGCCGCTTGCCACGCATCCAGCCCGTCGCGGTACCAATACAGTGTTTTATAGCCTATGGAAGCGGCGCGTTTTACCGCGTTCCAGCTCAACCAGCAATCGGAGCGGCAGTAGAAGACCAACGGTCGAGTCAGGTCGCCCGCCGTCAATTGCTGCAGGTGGCGCGCGAAATATTCCTGCCATGGGGGCGTCAGGTCGCCATCACCGGTATTGGCCAGCCAATGGCTGCCGGGCAGGTTCTCGTGGGGCTGATCTTCGATGAAACGGCCTTGCAGCCATTGCCGGCGGTAGACGTCGATCAGCACCGGCCGGGGTGTCTGCTTGAGCAGGTTTTGCAGGGCGGGGGTGTCGATGATACTCGCGCCCTGGAGCTGAGTCGGGGTCGGGCTGCGGTACAGGCCGACGCGATAACCGTCGGCTGAGAACAGCGCTGTTTCGGCCTGTGCGGCGCCCAGCAACAGGCTCAGCGACAGCGCGGCGAGAGAAGGGCACAGCAGAACACGTCGTGCACGCGGCATGGGGGTTCAGTCCTTATAGTTATGAACCCATTACATGCCAGTAGCGGTGCGTTGTGAATGCGACGATAGACAGGTAAACCAGTACTAAAGTAGTAATTTTGACCTGTTCAACACAAAACTCCCATAGGGGATTAGTGTTGTCAGTTGGTTTTGCGCAAGGCCGCTTGCTCCCACATTGAATAGCATGTGAAAACAAAATATGTGAACACCTCAGACCTGTGGGAGCTGGCTTGCCTGCGATGAGGCCCTCACATCCAGCACTGATGTTGGCTGACACACCGCCATCGCGGGCAAGCCCGCTCCCACAGGGACTAGTGTTGTTAGCCGGATTTTCGCAAGGCCGCATGCTGTGGATTGAAGGTGAGCACGGCGAGCAGGGCGAACACCAGCGTCAGCCCTACGCACACCGCCAGCGCCAACGGGCTGAAGCGTTCGTACAGCGCAAACCGCACCAGCTCCACTGCATGAGTGAACGGGTTCAAGGCGCACAACCAATACAACCATTCGCTGGACTCGCGCATTTTCCACAACGGATACAGCGCCGACGACAGGAAAAACAGCGGGAAGATCACGAAGTTCATCACCCCGGCAAAATTCTCCAGCTGGCGGATGGCGTTGGACAGCAACAGGCCCAGCGCACTGAGCATCAACGCCACCAGCAGCAATGCCGGCAAGGCCAGCAATAAACCCATGGCCGGTGGTTGCACGCCGTACAGCCAGGCAATCGCCAGAAAGGCATACACCTGCAACAGCGAAATCAGCGACGTCGCCAGCAATTTGCTGCACAGCAGGAAGGTCCGGGGCAGGGGGCTGGTCAGCAGCACGCGCATGCTGCCCATCTCCCGGTCATAGACCATCGACAGCGAACCTTGCATGCCGTTGAACAACAGGATCATGCAGGCCAGCCCCGGGATGATGTAAACCTCATAGGGAATGTAGGTGTCGTAGGGCTCGATGATGGCGATGCCGAGTGCCGCGCGGAACCCGGCGGCGAACACCAGCAGCCACAACAAAGGCCGCACCAGCGCGCTGAGAAACCGCGTGCGCTGCAACACAAAGCGCAGCCATTCGCGCAGCACGATACCGCTGAAACATTGCCAGTAAGCGTTCATCTCGCGACTGCTCCTGAAGAGGGCGAGGTGGTCAGGCGAGCGAAGGCCGAACCGAGGTCGCCGCCATGTTCCAGGCTCAGGGCGTCTGCCTGTCCGCTGGCCACCAAGCGGCCTTGATGCAGGATCAGCAAGTCGTCGCTGGGCTGCACTTCATCCAGCAAATGAGTGGTCCAGAGCACGCTGATGTGTTGCTCGCGGCAGAGGCTGCGGATGTGTTGGTTGAGCGCCAGGCGACTGGCCGGATCGAGGCCGACGCTCGCCTCGTCGAGCAGCAACAGGCTTGGCTCATGCAGCAACGCGCGGGCGATTTCCACCCGCCGACGATGGCCGCCATTGAGTTCGCGCACCCGTTCGCGACGACGTTCGGTCAGCGCCTGGCGCGCCAGTTCGGCGTCAACACGAAGGCTGGTCTGGCGCCGGGACAAGCCATGCAGCGCGGCGTGGTAACGCAGGTTTTGCTCGACGCTGAGGTCCAGATCCAAGGTGCTTTGCTGAAACACCACACCCAACTGCTTTAACGCCGGACGTGCCGCGTTGCGCAACGAACAGCCGCCGACCCGGATATCACCGCGCTGCACATCATAAAGGCGGGTGAGCAGGGCGATCAGCGTCGACTTGCCCGCGCCGTTCGGTCCCAGCAACGCCGCAAAACGCCCCGGTGCCAGGTTGAAACTCACCTGACGCAACGCCTCGCGCGCGCCGTAAGCGAAACTCAGGTCGCTGACGTCGAGGGCGTTCATGGCGTGACCACCACGCCCCAGGGATAGCGCCCGACCTTCACCGATTTGGTCACCTTGAGGCTGTCGACATCGATCACCGACACATCGCCGCTGACGCCATTGGTGGCCAGCAATTGGCGTTGATCCGGGGTGAACGACATCTGCCAGACCCGTCGGCCCACCAGCAGGTAATCAACAATCTCGAAGGTCTTGGCGTCGATCACCGCCACATGGTTGGCCGGGCCGAGGGCGACGAAACCGTACTTGCCGTCGGCGCTGAGTTTGATCCCCACCGGCTGGACTTTGTCCGGGTGCACGCCTTTGATCTGGAAGGTCAGGGTTTTGAGAATCTTGCGGCTGGCGACGTCAAGAATCGTCACCGTGCCGCCGATTTCCGCCGAGGCCCAGAGCTGCGAGCCATCGGGATTGAATTCGACGAAACGCGGCCGCTGATCGACCAGGGTGTTGTCGGCCAAGGTCTGGGTGCTGGTGTCGATCCAGTGCAGCATGTTGGTGGTTTCACTGGTGTTCACCGCCCACTTGCCGTCGGGGCTGACGGCCATGCCTTCAGGTTCGACGCCGACGCTGATCTGCCCAAGCACTTTGGAGGTTTCGGTGTCGATCACCGTCACCAGCGCATCGTCCTCGTTGGAGACGTACAACCAGCGATTGTTGGGGTGCAGGGCGAATTGCTCGGGGTCTTTGCCCGAGGGCAGTTCCTTGATGATCTTGCGCGTGGCGACGTCCATCACCTGGACCCGATCCGAATCGCTGGCGCAGATGTACAGCAGCTTATTGTCGTGGGATAGCAACAGGCCGCGCGGGCGCTGGCCGACGGGCAGGGTGTCGGTGACTTGCAGGGTCTGCATATCGATCAGGCTCAGGCTGTTGTCCTTTTCGTTGGAGACCCAGGCGGTGCTGGCAGCGGCGTGCCCGGCGGCGAGCAGCAGGGCGCAGGAAAGCAGGGTGCGGCGCATGGCAGATTCCTTCTTATTGTGGTGGTAGGGCTGTCAGAGAAAGCGGCAGCTGACCTCGGCTTTGTCGTAACCCAGGCTGTCCATTTCGTTGAAGGGGTGCAGGAAACCGTCTTGCGGCGACGTGCTGACCAGCGCCCGGGGTTGCACGATGGGGATCGGCTGGCGCAACTGACCGTTCCACGACCGATAACTGAGCTTGCGGCCCTTGAAACCGTCCAGCGGCAATTGATCGCTGATTTCAAGCGTACGGATCGCCATGGCATCGGCCTGGCGCAGTTTGCCCACCGCGCTGGCGATGCTGCGTACGGCCATCCACGCAGCGAAATCCCGGTCGTTCATCCAGCGCCCGGCCAGGGCTTCGAAGCGTTTCTGCAACTGCGCGGCACCGAAGGTTTCCACGGTCTTGTGCCAGCCCACCGGCGTCAGGCCCTGAGTGCCGGCCACCGGCCGTGGATACCAGGTCTGATAGGGCACGTATTCGCCGAAGTCGCCCCGTTCATCGGCCACCAGCACCACGTCGTACTCGGCGGTCTGGGTGAACAGCGGCATGTCGGCCTGGGCGCTGCGGCGCTGGTCGTTATCGAAACTCCAGGCTTTTTCCGCGACCAGTTGCAGGCCGAAGCGTTTCGCCGCCCGGCGCAGGGCGGTGGCGTAGGCTTGATCGTCGGCGGTCGGGCCGACGATCAGCAGCGCCCGTTGCCATTTGCGCAGTACCAGAAATTGCGCGAGTGCATCGGCCAGCATCGCCCGGCTCGGCAGGCTGTGCAGCACGTTCGGCAAGCAGTCGGTGCTGCGCAGGCTGTCATCCGGGCTGCCGGCGTTGAACAGCAGGCTGTCGGGGAGCACGGCGCTGAGTCGGCGCAGGGTCTGCGCCGGTGCATTCACCACAAACAGGCGCAGGCCTTGCTCGTGTTGGGCCTTGGCCGCTTCGATCAGCGCCTCCGGATTGTCGGCGCTCGCACTGACCAGGCTGTAGCTGTGATTGAGAAAGCGCCCGGTACTGTTGCTATCGGTGATTGCCAGTTCGGCGCCACGCAGGCCGGCATCGGCCGGTTCGGGAATAACATTCGACAGCAATGGCCCAGGATCGGGGCGATAACCGAGGTAGCCGATTTGCACCTGCAAGGGTGCGTCCGCCGCCTGAGCCTGGGTCGCCACCCCGGCGGCGCAGGCAATCGCCAACAGGTAGATCAAGGCATAAGGGGCGAGCTGGCGCATAAAGGCACTCCATCACAGGTAGCGTCAGCATAGGAACCCTGGACGGGCGGGGAAATATGCAGAAAGTACCGATGGGCCAGTACCAAGGTAGTAACTCACCCCGGGCGGCGCGGTTTTAGCATGGGCTACAACGGCCATCACTCAAGGGGGGAGATTGACCATGCGAATTCTCAAAGCACTGCTCCTGCCGTTGTTGCTGATCCTGACCCTGATCGGCGTCGACAAGCTTCACGGCGCCCGACCCGTATTGGTTGGGCCTGCGCCACAAGCCCTACTACCAAGGGAGTAGGCCGCGGCCACCAAAGCAGCATGGGGTTGGCGCAAAGCCGTTCCTAAGATGGCTGCCATAGCCTCTTCAAAGAGGTTTTGCGTGCAATCTTGAGGGCAGAACAATGACAACAAAACGCAACGCCTTGCTCGTTGCCGGACTGCTGGCCGGTTTCATCAGCGCAGGTTCCGTCTGGGCTCACGGCAACGTGGTACCCCAGGCCATCGAAACCCAGGGACTGACCCCGATCAAGGACGCCGGTGTGCAGGTCGATGCCGACGGTTGGGCGGCGGTGAACCCTTACCGTTCCACCCCGGAACGCGACAAAGCCGTGCAAATCGGCTCTTCGGCCTACAACCAGAACTGCGCGGCCTGCCATGGCCTGGAAGCCAAGTCCGGCGGCATCGCCCCTGACTTGCGCATGCTCGATGGCGGCGAGGCCGGTGATGAGTGGTTCGTCGAGCGGGTACGCAATGGCGCCGTACGTGATGGCCGGGTCTACATGCCGAAGATGGCCGACTACCTGAGTCAGGAAGCCTTGTGGGCGGTGCGCAGCTACCTGGACAGCGTGCACGTCGAGGAGTGACCCATGCGTTTGCTCGCGGTGTTGATCAGCGCTGTGTGGCTGTGTTGCCAGGCAGCGCAGGCGCAGGTCCGTACCTATGACGAAATGATCGCCGCCGCCGAGCTGAAAGTCGCGGTGTACAAGGACTTCGCGCCCTACAGTTTTGAAGACGCTGGCGAGGCTCGCGGGGTCGATGTCGAGCTCGCCCAGGCCCTGGCCAAGGCCATGGGGGTACGCCTGAAACTGATCTGGGCACCCGCCGGGGAAAAGCTTGACGACGACCTGCGCGATTACATCTGGCGGGCCAGTCAGTTGCACAATCAGCAACTGGCCGACCTGATGATGCGCGTGCCCTACGATCGCGATTACTCACAGAAACGCAACGAACTGGGCGAGCTGGAAAACGGCCATGTGGTGATGTTCGGGCCGTACCAGACCGAACAATGGCAAGTGGCCTATGACCGTCGTCGACTGAATTCAGTGGCCAGCGTCGCGGTGTTCCAGCAACACCCGATCGGCGTCGAAGTCGACAGCGTGCCCTCGTTTTACCTGACCTCGGTGTTCAACGGCATGCTCGCCGCCAAGACCCACCATTACCCAGGCGTGCCCCAGGCCTTTGCCGCCATGAAGGCCGGTGAAGTTGACGCGGTAATGGCCATGCGCGGCGAGATCGATTGGCAAGTCCATCAGGCCGCCGACCCGCAAGTGGCGTTGGCGGAAAACGCTTACCCGAATATGGGTAAACAGCTCTGGGAGATCGGCATGGCGGTGCATGAAAGCAACCGGCAACTGGCCTATGCAGTGGAAGAGGCGCTGGAAACGTTGATTCGCGAGGGCTCGGTGAACGCCATTTATGCCCGTTATGGCCTGCGGTATGACGTGCCCGAGATGTATCAATAGTGAACTGGCGAGCGAGTTGTCTGTTGGCCTGCTGGTTGCCCTTGGCCGCGCACGCGGTGGATGTCGATCCGGTGCCGTCGGTGATGTGGACGTTCTATCACAAGCAGATGCTCGGCGACGCACCGTTCGTGTTCGACGAGCGGGTCAAGTTGCTCGCGCCGCCGTTTGCCGAAGACGCTCGACAAGTACCGCTGGAAATCGACGCCCGGGCGTTCAAGGGCGAAGTGGTGCGAATCCTCGCCTGGGCCGAACTCAATCCGCTGCCAAAAATCGTCGACTTCGAACCCTTGACCGATGTGCTGCCATGGCTGTCGATCCGCATCCGCGTGGAACAGGCCACGCCGTTGCGTGCGGCGGTACTGACCCGCGACGGGCTGTGGCATGTCGGCTCGACCCTGATCGATGCGGCGGGCGGCGGTTGTACGGCGCCGAGCGTGGTGCGCACCCAGCCGGGTTGGGAAGAACGCATCGGCGAAGTGCTCGGCGGTCGTTATCCCCGTGGCGAATTCAGTCGCGTGCGTGTGCAGGTGGCGCATCCGATGGACAACGGCATGGTCAGTGGCATCCCGGAATTTTTCATCAACCAGGCCGAGCTGCGCGATCAAAACGATCAATTGCTGGCGCGTCTGGAGTTGTTCCCGGCGGTCAGCGAAAACCCCAATTTGGCCTTCGATATCGAAGGCGCAGGGCAGACGCGCCTGGTGTTGCGCGACAACAGCGGCAATCAATTCGATGCGGCCATTCCCTGACTCAAGGAGCGAGTGATGCGCTGGATACTGCTGTTGTTCATCAGTCTGAGCCTGCCGGTCTTGGCCGATCCCGATTACGCACTCAAGCCCCGGCAGATCGCCGAAGACACCTGGTTGCTGGAAGGCAGCACCGATAATTTCGCCAAGAGCAACGGCGGCAACATCGTCAACACCGCGTTCATCGTCACCGAGCAGGGCGTGGTGGTCATCGACACCGGGCCGTCGAAACGCTATGGCGAAGCCCTGCGCAAAGCGATTGCGGCGACCACCGATAAACCGGTGATCCAGGTGCTGCTGACCCACCACCATCCTGACCATGTGCTGGGCAATCAGGCTTTCACCGACGTGCCGATCGGAGCCTTGGCCGGTACCACTGAACTGTTGCGGCAACAGGGCGATGTCATGGCTGAAAACATGTATCGACTGGTGGGTGACTGGATGCGCGGCACCGAAGTGGTGTTGCCCACGCAGGCGCTGACGCCTGGCGTGCAAAGTTTTGGGAACCACGATCTGCGGCTGCTGAGTCTGGGTGGGCACACCGGTGCGGATCTGGCTATTCTCGACCAGAAAACCGGCGTGCTGTTTGCCGGGGATCTGGTGTTTTATCAACGGGCCCTGACCACGCCCAACAGTCCGGGACTGTCGGTGTGGCTGGCGGACATCGCCACGCTTGAGGGGTTGCCGTGGACGCTGATCGTTCCCGGTCATGGCCCCGTGGCGACGGACACCAAACCATTCGAGCAAATGCGCGATTACCTCTCCTGGCTCGATCAACTCATGCGCGACGGCGCCGCCAACGGCAGCGACATGGCCGAGATGATCCGCAGCCCCATCCCCGAGCGTTTCGTGGGGATCAGCCTGAGCCGCTATGAGCTGATTCGCAGTGTCAGCCATTTGTACCCGCGTTACGAGCGGGGGCAGATGAGGCGGGTGGATTCCACCGCGGGCAAGTGATGATCGTTGATCGTTCCCACGCTCTGCGTGGGAATGCCTCAACGGACGCTCCGCGTTCGGCTCTGCAAGGGACGCGGAGCGTCCCGGGCTGCATTCCCACGCGGAGCGTGGGAACGATCTTTCGGTGATCTTCTCCTCCGACCCTGTACCAAGGAACTAGAAATCTCCGTACTGCGGGCAATTGTTGCATGGGCGGCGGCGCCCAAGAATCTGCACCAGACCGGGAAAATTTCCCGGGTATAACAAAAACCGCAGAGGTAGCCGTCATGACCCAACCCGCACGTCGCCAACCCTTCGCCTTGAGCGTGCTGCTCAGTGCCATGCTGTTGTCTTGCCAGGCATTGGCCGCAGTCTCCGATCAAGACATCCTCCAGGACCCGAAGAACCCGGAGCAGATCGTCACCAACGGACTGGGCGTCCAGGGTCAGCGCTACAGCCCGCTGGACACCCTCAATGTCGACAACGTGAAGGACTTGCGACCGGTCTGGGCCTTTTCGTTCGGCGGGGAAAAGCAGCGCGGTCAGCAGGCGCAGCCGATGATCAAGGACGGCGTGATGTACATGACCGGTTCCTACTCGCGGGTATTCGCGGTGGATGCGCGCACCGGTCGCAAACTCTGGCAATACGACGCACGCCTGCCCGATGACATCCGCCCGTGCTGCGATGTGATCAACCGTGGCGTGGCGCTGTATGGCGACCTGGTGATTTTCGGCACCCTCGACGCCAAGCTCGTGGCCCTGAACAAGGACACCGGCAAAGTCGTCTGGAGCAAGAAAGTCGCCGACCACAAGGAAGGCTATTCCATCAGCGCCGCGCCGTTGGTGATCAACGGCAAATTGATCACCGGCGTGGCCGGCGGCGAGTTCGGGGTGGTGGGCAAGATCGAAGCCTACGACCCGAAAAACGGCAGCCTGCTGTGGACTCGTCCCACCGTCGAAGGCCACATGGGCTATGTCTACAAGGATGGCAAAGCGGTAGAAAACGGCATCTCCGGCGGCGAAGCGGGCAAGACCTGGCCGGGCGATCTGTGGAAAACCGGCGGCGCGGCACCTTGGCTGGGCGGCTACTACGATCCGGAAACCAATCTGCTGCTATTCGGCACCGGTAACCCGGCGCCGTGGAACTCGCACCTGCGTCCTGGCGACAACCTCTACTCATCGTCGCGCCTGGCGCTGAACCCGGACGATGGCACGATCAAATGGCACTTCCAGAGTACGCCCCACGACGGTTGGGACTATGACGGCGTGAACGAACTGGTGTCGTTCAACTACAACGAAGGCGGTAAGGAAATCAAAGCCGCGGCCACCGCGGACCGTAACGGTTTCTTCTACGTGCTCGATCGCACCAACGGCAAATTCATTCGCGGCTTCCCGTTCGTGGACAAGATCACCTGGGCCAGCGGCCTGGATAAAAACGGTCGGCCGATCTACAACGAAACCAGCCGTCCGGGTGCGCCGGGCTCCGAGGCCAAAGGCAGTTCGGTGTTTGTCGCGCCAGCGTTCCTGGGGGCGAAAAACTGGATGCCGATGGCCTACAACCGCGACACCGGCCTGTTCTATGTGCCGTCCAACGAGTGGGGCATGGACATCTGGAACGAAGGCATCGCCTACAAGAAAGGCGCGGCGTTCCTCGGCGCTGGTTTCACTATCAAACCGTTGAACGAAGACTACATCGGCGTGCTGCGCGCCATCGACCCGAAAACCGGCAAGGAAGTCTGGCGCCACAAGAACTTCGCGCCGCTGTGGGGCGGGGTGCTGACCACCAAGGGCAACCTGGTGTTCACCGGTACGCCGGAAGGTTTCCTGCAGGCATTCAATGCCAAGACTGGCGAGAAAGTCTGGGAATTCCAGACCGGTTCCGGCGTGCTCGGTTCGCCCGTGACCTGGGAAATGGACGGCGAACAATACGTTTCGGTGCTCTCCGGCTGGGGCGGCGCGGTACCGCTGTGGGGCGGCGAAGTGGCCAAGCGCGTCAAGGACTTCAACCAGGGCGGCATGCTCTGGACGTTCAAGTTGCCCAAGGATCTCGTTGCCAAACACTGATCGCTGCACTGATCGTTCCCACGCTCCGCGTGGGAATGCCTCAACGGACGCTCCGCGTTCGGCTCTGGAGGGGACGCAGAGCGTCCCGGGCTGCATTCCCACGCAGAGCGTGGGAACGATCACCTACTACCAAATAACGAGAATCCCCCTGCCAACGGCGCATTCGTCTGGTAGGCGGGGCTCTCTACTATCGGTTCATCGCCTGTTGGCCTGACAGGCATCGACCCAGACAGAGGCCCACCATGATCTACGCACAACCCGGAACACCCGGCGCCGTCGTTTCCTTCAAACCGCGCTACGGCAATTTCATCGGCGGCGAGTTCGTTGCCCCAATCAACGGCGAGTACTTCACCAACACCTCACCGGTTACCGGGGAAGTGATCGCCGAGTTCCCGCGCTCCAGCGCCGCCGACATCGAAAAGGCCCTGGACGCCGCCCATGCCGCCGCCGATGCCTGGGGCAAAACCTCGGCGCAGGATCGCTCGCTGGTGCTGCTGAAAATCGCCGACCGCATCGAGCAGAACCTGGAAATCCTCGCCGTCACCGAAACCTGGGACAACGGCAAGGCCGTGCGCGAAACCCTCAACGCCGACGTACCTTTGGCCGCCGACCACTTCCGTTACTTCGCCGGTTGCATCCGCGCTCAGGAAGGCGGCGCCGCCGAGATCAACGAACTGACCACCGCCTATCACTTCCACGAACCGCTGGGTGTGGTCGGGCAGATCATCCCGTGGAACTTCCCGCTGCTGATGGCCGCCTGGAAACTCGCTCCGGCCCTGGCCGCCGGCAACTGCATCGTGCTCAAACCCGCCGAACAAACGCCGCTGTCGATCATGGTGTTCGCCGAGCTGATCGCCGACTTGCTGCCGGCCGGTGTGCTGAACATCGTCCAGGGTTTCGGTCGCGAAGCCGGTGAAGCGCTGGCCACCAGCAAGCGCATCGCCAAGATCGCCTTCACCGGTTCCACCCCGGTGGGCGCGCACATCATGCATTGCGCGGCCGAGAACATTATTCCAAGCACCGTTGAACTGGGCGGCAAGTCGCCGAACATTTTCTTCGAAGACATCATGAACGCCGAGCCGCAGTTCATCGAGAAAGCCGCCGAAGGTCTGGTGCTGGCGTTCTTCAATCAGGGCGAAGTCTGCACCTGTCCGTCCCGGGCGCTGGTGCAGGAATCGATCTACGAGCCGTTCATGGCCGAGGTGATGAAGAAGATCGTCAAGATCAAGCGCGGCAACCCGCTGGACACCGAGACCATGGTCGGCGCCCAGGCGTCCGAGCAGCAATACGACAAGATCCTCTCGTACCTGAAAATCGCTCAGGAGGAGGGCGCCGAGCTGCTCACCGGCGGCGCGGCCGAGCGTCTTGAAGGCGACTTGTCGAGCGGCTATTACATCCAGCCGACCCTGCTCAAGGGTCACAACAAAATGCGTGTGTTCCAGGAAGAAATCTTCGGCCCGGTAGTGGGCATCACCACCTTCAAGGACGAAGCCGAAGCCCTGGCGATTGCCAACGACAGCGAATTCGGCCTCGGCGCCGGCCTGTGGACCCGCGACATCAACCGCGCCTACCGCATGGGCCGGGCGATCAAGGCCGGGCGCGTCTGGACCAACTGCTACCACCTGTACCCGGCCCATGCCGCGTTTGGTGGCTACAAGAAGTCCGGTGTCGGCCGTGAGAACCACAAGATGATGCTCGACCATTACCAACAGACCAAAAACCTGTTGGTGAGCTACGACATCAATCCGCTGGGGTTCTTCTAACCCGCAAGAGCACCATTGAAACCTGTGGGAGCGGGCTTGCCCGCGATAGCGAACTGTCATTCAACGCATGTGTTGAATGTGACACCGCCATCGCGGGCAAGCCCGCTCCCACAGGGTTATGGGTGTACTTGAAGACCGCGCAATACCCCCTACCAACGCACCCCACAACCTCCTTCGAAAGTAGCATTCGGTCATCTCATCCCCCATGCATTAATGGTCTTACCGGAATCGTCCGGCACAAGAAGAGGATTGACCCATGTGGAATAAACCCGCGTTTACCGATCTGCGCATTGGCTTCGAAGTGACGATGTATTTCGCCAACCGTTGATTGATCGCCCGGTCAGCCGTCGCGTTGGCCGGGCCTGCCTTCTGGAGCCCTCCCATGCACATCCGCGTTCTCGGTTCCGCCGCTGGCGGCGGTTTTCCGCAATGGAACTGCAACTGCCGTCAATGCGCGGCGATGCGCCACGGCAACCTGCGCGCACAACGCCGCACGCAGTCGTCCATTGCCCTGAGCGACGACGGTGTGGAGTGGGTGCTCTGCAATGCTTCACCGGATATTCGCGCGCAATTGGAAAGTTTTCCGGCGATGCAACCGGCCCGACGCTTGCGGGACACGGCGATTGCCGGTGTCGTCCTGCTGGACAGTCAGATCGACCATTGCACCGGGCTGTTGAGCCTGCGCGAAGGCTGCCCGCATTCGGTCTGGTGCACCGAGCGGGTTCACGAAGACCTGAGCAGCGGCTTTCCCTTGTTCAGCATGCTCCAGCACTGGAACGGTGGCTTGCAGTGGCAACCCATCGAACTGGATCGCGAGCCGTTCCGCATCGCGGCCTGCCCACACCTGCAATTTCGCGCGATTCCCTTGGTCAGCAATGCGCCGCCGTACTCGCCCAATCGCGGCAACCCGCAACCGGGCGACACCATCGGCCTGTTCATCGAAGACCTGCGCAACGGTGCATCGGTGTTCTATGCGCCGGGGCTGGGGCAGGTCGATGCCGAGGTAATGAGCTGGATGCAGCGCGCCGATTGCCTGCTGCTGGACGGCACGCTCTGGCGCGACGATGAAATGCGCGTGTGCGAAGTCGGCCAGAGCCTGGGCCGCGAAATGGGCCACCTGCCACAAAGCGGCCCCGGCGGGATGCTCGACGTGCTGGAGGGCCTCAATCGCCAGCGCAAGGTGCTGATCCACATCAACAACACCAACCCGATCCTCGATGAAGACTCGGCCGAGCGCGCACTGCTGGAGCGGCGCGGGATTGAAGTGGCGTTCGATGGCATGAGTATTGAGTTGTAGCGGATGGCCCCATCGCGGGCAAGCCCGCTCCCACAAGGATCTGCGGTGCACACAAAACCTATGTTCACACCGATCAACTGTGGGAGCGGGCTTGCCCGCGAAGGCGCCAGACCAGACACCGCAAAATCCGGAGAACCGCAATGACTGACACCCCCCTGACCCCCATCGAATTCGAAGCCGCCCTGCGCGCCAAAGGCGCCTGTTACCACATCCACCACCCATTCCACCAAGCCATGTACGCCGGGCGCGCCACCCGTGAGCAGATTCAGGGCTGGGTCGCCAATCGCTTCTATTACCAGGTGAACATTCCACTCAAGGATGCCGCAATCCTCGCCAACTGCCCGGACCGCGACGTGCGCCGGGAATGGCTGCAACGGATTCTCGACCATGACGGCGTCCCCGGCAGTGAAGGCGGCATCGAAGCGTGGCTACGATTGGGCGAAGCAGTGGGGCTGGATCGCGAACAAATCCTCTCGCAAGAGCTAGTGCTGCCGGGCGTGCGTTTCGCCGTGGATGCCTACGTCAATTTCGCCCGTCGCGCGCGCTGGCAAGAAGCGGCCAGCAGCTCGCTGACCGAATTGTTCGCGCCACAGATTCACCAGTCCCGGCTCGACGCCTGGCCCACCCATTACCCATGGATCGACCCGGCCGGTTACGACTATTTCCGTACGCGTCTGAGCCAGGCGAGGCGTGATGTCGAGCATGGTTTGCGCATCACCCTGGCGCACTACGTCACGGTCGAAGGCCAGCAACGCATGCTGGAGATTCTACAGTTCAAGCTTGATGTGCTGTGGAGCATGCTCGACGCGATGAGCATGGCCTATGAGCTGGGCCGCCCGCCGTATCACACCGTCACCACCGAGCGGGTCTGGCACCGGGGGATCAGCCTGTGAGCCTGATCGAACATCAACCCGGCCCACCGCTGTGGTTGCTGGCGGAACTGACCTATCGCTGCCCGCTGCAATGCCCGTATTGCTCCAACCCGCTGGACTTCGCCCAACAGGGTGAGGAGTTGAGCACAGAAGAGTGGATTCGCGTGTTCCGCGAGGCGCGGGAGATGGGTGCTGCGCAACTGGGTTTTTCCGGTGGCGAACCGTTGGTGCGCCAAGACCTGGCCGAGCTGATCAAGGCCGCGCGGGACATGGGTTACTACACCAACCTGATCACCTCGGGTATCGGCCTGACCGAACAGAAGGTGCGCGATTTCAAGATCGCGGGGCTGGACCACATTCAGATCAGTTTTCAGGCCGCCGATGAAGAGGTCAACAATCTGCTCGCCGGCTCGCGCAAGGCCTTCGCCCAGAAACTGGCCATGGCCCGGGCGGTGAAAGCCCAGGGCTACCCGATGGTGCTGAACTTCGTCACCCATCGGCACAACATCGACCAGATCGCGCAGATCATCGAACTGTGCCTGGAGCTGGAGGCGGATTTCGTTGAGTTGGCGACGTGCCAGTTCTACGGTTGGGCCGAACTCAACCGCGTCGGCCTGTTGCCGACCCGCGAACAGTTGCAGCGTGCCGAACGGATCACCCATGAATACCGCCAGCGGCTTGAGGCCGAGGGCCACCCGTGCAAGCTGATTTTCGTCACCCCGGATTACTACGAAGAACGCCCCAAGACCTGCATGAATGGCTGGGCCAACCTGTTTCTCGACATCACCCCGGATGGCACGGCCTTGCCTTGTCATAGTGCCCGCCAGTTGCCGGTGCAGTTTCCCAACGTGCGCGAGCACAGCATCGAACACATCTGGAACGACTCCTTCGGTTTCAACCGTTTTCGTGGTGATGACTGGATGAAAGAGCCGTGCCGTTCCTGCGATGAAAAGCACAAGGACCTCGGCGGCTGCCGTTGCCAGGCGTTCATGCTCACCGGTGATGCGAGCAACGCCGACCCGGTGTGCAGCAAGTCGCCGCACCACGACGTTATTCTCAAGGCCCGGGACGAAGCCGACGCGCCGGGGCAGGGCATGGAACACCTGACGTTGCGCAACGAAAAGGCTTCGCGGCTGATCTATCGCGGATGAATCCAAAAGGCGTATCCGACGCAGATCCCTGTGGGAGCGGGCTTGCCCGCGATAGCGGTGTATCAGCCAACGGTAATGCTGGATGTGATGGCCTCATCGCGGGCAAGCCCGCTCCCACAGGGATCTCCGGTGAATACAAAACTCGAGCACATCCCAGGCGGCTACCCATTGGTCTGATTGCATTCGCAGCCGGATGCGTTAGTGTGGCTTTACCTTCAAAACAATAAAAACAGGCTTTCCAATGAGCCAGAATCTCAGCCAGCTGCGTAAATTCGTTTCGCCTGAAATCATCTTTGGTGCCGGCTGCCGGCATAACGTCGGCAACTACGCCAAGACCTTCGGCGCCCGCAAAGTGCTGGTGGTCAGCGACCCCGGTGTGATTGCCGCCGGTTGGGTCGCCGATGTCGAGGCCAGCCTGCAAGCCCAGGGTATTGATTACTTTCTATATAGCGACGTCTCGCCCAACCCGCGGATCGAAGAGGTCATGCTCGGCGCCGAGCTGTACCGGGAGAATCACTGCGATGTGATCGTCGCGGTCGGCGGCGGTAGCCCGATGGATTGCGGCAAGGGCATCGGCATTGTCGTCGCCCACGGGCGCAACATCCTCGAATTCGAGGGCGTGGACATGTTGCGCATGCCCAGCCCGCCGCTGATCCTGATCCCGACCACCGCTGGCACTTCGGCTGATGTATCGCAGTTCGTGATCATCTCCAATCAACAAGAACGCATGAAATTCTCCATCGTCAGCAAGGCCGCGGTGCCGGACGTGTCGCTGATCGATCCGGAAACCACCCTGAGCATGGACCCGTTCCTGTCGGCCTGTACCGGCATCGACGCGTTGGTCCATGCCATCGAAGCCTTCGTCTCCACCGGTCACGGGCCGCTCACCGACCCGCATGCGCTGGAGGCGATGCGGCTGATCAACGGCAATCTGGTGCAAATGATCGCCAACCCCAGTGACATCGCCCTGCGGGAAAAAATCATGCTCGGCAGCATGCAGGCCGGGCTGGCGTTCTCCAACGCGATTCTTGGCGCGGTGCACGCCATGTCCCACAGCCTCGGCGGCTTCCTCGATCTGCCTCACGGTTTGTGCAACGCGGTGCTGGTGGAGCACGTGGTGGCGTTCAACTACAGCTCGGCGCCGGAGCGCTTCAAGGTGATCGCCGAGACGTTCGGTATTGATTGCCGTGGCCTGAATCACCGGCAGATTTGCGGGCGTCTGGTCGAACACCTGATCGCCCTCAAACATGCCATCGGCTTCCATGAAACCCTGGGCTTGCACGGGGTGAGTACGGCGGACATTCCGTTTCTGTCGCAACACGCCATGCACGACCCGTGCATTCTCACCAACCCGCGCGAATCCAGTCAGCGCGACGTCGAGGTCGTCTATGGCGAAGCCCTCTGACGAGCAACAACGGGCGCTGGCCGGGTTACTGGGTTTAGGCAATCACTCGGCGCGCAAGAGTCATTACCCGGAACTGGCCGCGCGCCTGGATGAACTGGAAACCGAACGCAACCGCTACAAATGGCTGTTCGAAAACGCGGTGCACGGGATCTTCCAGGCCAGCCTGCTGGAAGGCATGCGCGCCGCCAATCCGGCACTGGCGCGGATGCTCGGCTATCAGGACCCGCAGGAGGTGCTGTTTTCCCTGACGGACCTGGCGGGCACGCTGTTCGTCGGCGGGGCACAAGAGCTGGAAAGCATCGGCGAAATCCTCCAGCGCGAGCGCAGCCTGCTGGGCTATGAAACTCAGCTGCGGCGCAAGGACGGCAGCGTCCTCGACGTGTTGATGAACTTGCTGCTCAAACCGGATCAGGAGGGCCTGGTGGAGGGCTTTGTCGCCGACATCACTGAGCGAAAACTGGCTCAGCAGCGCCTGCAACAACTCAATGACCAACTGGAGCAGCGGGTTACCGCACGCACCAACGAGTTGCTGGACGCCAACCGCAATCTGCAACAGCAGATCACCCAGCGCAAACAGATCGCAGAAGCCTTGCGCGATGCCCGTGATGCCGCCGAGGCGGCCAATCGCAGCAAGGACAAATACCTCGCCGCCGCCAGTCACGACTTGCTGCAACCGCTCAACGCCGCGCGTTTGCTGATCTCGACCTTGCGCGAACGCAAACTGCCCGACGTCGAGCAGGTGCTGGTGGAGCGCACGCATCAGGCGTTGGAAGGGGCCGAAGACTTGCTCACCGATCTGCTGGATATTTCCCGGCTCGATCAGGCTGCGGTGAAGCCGGACATTGCCCTGTACCGCCTTGACGAATTGTTCGCGCCATTGGTCTCGGAGTTTCAGTCGGTGGCTGCGGCAGCGGGGTTGAACCTGCGGGTACACATGGGCGATTACGCCCTTCATACCGACTTGCGCCTGATGACCCGAATCCTGCGCAACTTCCTCAGCAATGCCTGCCGCTACACCGACGAGGGCTGCATTCTGCTGGGGGCAAGACGCCGGGGCGATGTGCTGCGTATCGAAGTGTGGGACACCGGGCGCGGGATTGCGGCGGATCGTCTTGACTCGATCTTCCTCGAATTTAACCAACTGGACGTCGGGCGCGCCGCCGATCGCAAGGGCGTGGGCTTGGGACTGGCGATTGTCGAACGCATCGCCAAGATCCTCGACTACCGGATTCAGGTACATTCGCGGCCGGGGCGCGGTTCGATGTTCAGCATCGAGGTGCCGATTTCCCATGAGATTCCATTGCCCATCAGCCAGGCCGCACCACAACCAAGCACCGGCAACCCGTTGCCGGGCCGGCGGCTGTTGGTGCTGGACAACGAGGTCAGCATTCTTGAAAGCATGAGCGCGCTGCTCGGGCAGTGGGGGTGCGAGGTGGTCACCGCCACCGACGAGGCCACCGCGCTGATGGCTTTGCAAGGACAGGCGCCGGAACTGATTCTGGCGGACTATCACCTGGATCACGGGGTGGTGGGCTGTGAGGTGGTTCGGCATTTGCGCGAGCATTTCAGCCAGGCGATTCCGGCGGTGATCATCACCGCAGACCGCACCGACCAGTGTCGGCGCTCATTGCAGCGCCTCGACGCGCCGCTGCTGAACAAACCAGTGAAGCCCGGCAAGTTGCGCGCGGTGTTGACTCAGCTGTTGGCGTAGCGATAGCGCAGGCTGAAACCGAGCTCGGCGGATTGGCCTTGCTCCAGCAAACGCAACCCTGGCCGACCCGGCAAGTGATGGGCATTGACCGGGTGGCTCACCGGTTCGATACAGAAAAACTCCAGGCCCTCAGGGCAGGAGAGCAGGTAGTAGTCGCTGCCGGTGGCTTGGCATTCCAGTTCATAACCCAGCTTGGGTTGCTGGATCAGGCAGTGGCCGTCCCATGCGCAAAAGCCATTGTCCACCAGCGTTTCGGGTAATGCCCGGGGCTGGCTGAAGTCCCAATCCTTGGGTATCGAAGTGAGTTGTGTTGGCAGTTTTGCGCTGTCGCATAACCAGACCTGTCGCGCCTGCGCCTGCAACCGAGTGCCTGCGGTGCGCGGGAAATAGGGGTGTAAACCGAGCCCATGCCAGGCGGCGTGTTCGGCTAGATGAGTGACCTGTAAACCGATGCTCAACTTGCCCTCACTCAGATGAAAACGTTGCCTTGCGCGATAAGCGAAGGGCGTGGTGCTGTCGAGTTGCAGGACGATTTCATCGCAAGTGTGCGAGACGATCTGCCACGGCTGCTGCCAGGCGCTGCCATGAATCGGCAGCGGATCGGTGAGGCTGTTGGGCGTCAGCGCGAGCCAGCCACCGGGGCAGTCGAAACCGCCTTCGGCGATACGGTTCGACCACGGCGCCAGGGGATAGCAGGCGAGCTTGCCGGGCAGGCCGGTGTTCAAGGCGTGTTGGTCGCTGTGGCGCAACAGCGGCTGGCCGGTGCTGCGTACGGTCCAGTTGACTATGCTCGCCCCGAGTTCCGGGGCGAGGGTGAGGCGGGTGAGTTCGTCTTCGAGTTCGAGGAGTGTGGGTGTCATGGCGATCTTCATTGGCTGCATGAGGTTTTTTGTGGCGAGGGAGCTTGCTCCCGTTCGGCTGCGAAGCAGTCGTAAATCCAGGTAACTCGGTCCCTCTGGAAAATTGCTGGGGCCCGCTACGCGAGCCAACGGGAGCAAGCTCCCTCGCCACAGGGAGATTTGCCAGCCGTTGTTACAACACCAAATGCGGCAACCACAGCGAAATGGCGGGAATGTAAGTCACGGCCATCAGCACCAGGAACAACACGCCGTAGAACGGCAGCAGCGCTTTAACGGTGCTTTCGATGCTGACCTTGCCCACCGCCGAGCCGACAAACAGCACCGCGCCCACTGGCGGCGTGATCAAGCCGATCCCCAGGTTCACCAGCATGATCATGCCGAACTGCACCGGGTCCACGCCAATGCCCAGAATCACCGGCATCAGAATCGGCGTAAGGATCAGGATCAGCGGCGCCATGTCCATCACCGTGCCGAGCAACAGCAGCATCACGTTGATGCACATCAGGATCACGTAACGGTTGTCCGACAGGGTCAGGAACATCGTGGTGATCTTCGCCGGGATCTGCATCAGCGTCATGATGTAGCCGAAGCTGGCGGCGAAGCCGATCAGGATCATCACGATCGAAATGGTGCGCACCGTGCGGTGCATCAACTTGGGCAGCTCACGCCACTTGTAGTCACGGTAGATGAACATGGTGACGAAGAACGACCACAGCACCGCGATCGCCGCCGATTCGGTGGCGGTGAAGATGCCCGAGAGAATCCCGCCGAGAATGATGACCATCGCCATCAACCCCCACATCGCTTCACCGCAGATTTTCAGCGCCTGTTTGAGGGGGATGACTTCGCCCTTGGGGTAGTTGCGCTTCCTGGCGAAGATCAGGCACAGCACCATCAGGCATGCGCTCATCAGCAGGCCCGGCACCACGCCGGCCATGAACAGCGAAGCGATCGAAACGGTACCGCCAGCGGCCAGCGAGTAGAGTACTGAGTTATGGCTGGGCGGCGTCAGCAGGGCTTGCACCGAACCGCTGACCGTCACTGCGGTGGAGAAAGCCCGCGGGTAGCCGCGACGCTCCATTTCCGGAATCAGCACCGAACCGACCGACGCCGTGTCCGCCACTGAAGAACCGGAAATCGCGCCGAAGAAGGTCGAGGCCATGATGTTCACCAGCGACAACCCGCCGCGCACGAACCCCACCAACACCCCGGCGAACGCCACCAGCCTGCGGGACATGCCACCCTCGGCCATGATCGCGCCAGCGAGTACGAAGAAGGGAATCGCCAGCAACGAGAATTTGTTCACACCGCCGGCGACCTGAATCATCAGCGCCTGGAACGGGATGTCGATCCACCACGCACCGATCAGGGCAGAAAGCCCCAGGGCGTAGGCGACCGGCATGCCGATCAGGATCAAAGCGATAAAACTGCCGAGCAGAATCAGAGCGTCCATTTATGCGGCACCTTCGCTTTCTTCAACCAGGTCGAAACGCACGACCCGACGGTTGCTCTGGTCACCGAGCAAGAGTTTTTCCAGCACAAAAATCAGCGTCAACACACCGCCCACAGGGATTGGCATGTAGGTGATGCCCACACGCAGGGTGGGCAGGGCGCTCATGAATTGATTCCAGGTGGACAGGCAGAGTTTGGTGCCCCAGATGGCCATGAACAGGCAAATGGTCGCCATCAGCAGCTGCGAAACGATGCTCATGGTCTTGCGCAGTTCGGGGGCCATACGGTCGGTGAGCATGGCCACGGCCATGTGCGCACCGGCGCGATAACTGGCGGCGGCGCCGATGAAGGTGAAGACCATCATCAGCAAAATCGCGGTGGGTTCCGGCCAACTGGAACCGGTACCGAGGACGTATCGGGCGAAGACGCCCCAGGGAATGATCAGGGAAATAGTCAGGACCGACAGGCCGGCGACCCAGATGCAGGTCATGTAAATCCTGTCGTTGATGCGCAGCAGCAGATTCTTCATCGGGTTTCACCGTAACCGGGCGCCGCTGACAATTCGCTCGTCAACGGTGCCGGGCCTTTCATGAATGCAGGGAGGGTTACTGAATGGCTTCGATGCGCTTGATCAGGTCGGCATAAGGCGCGCCGTATTTTTCCCGGACCGAGGCCGTGGCTTCATAGAAAGGTTTTTTGTCGACGGTGATGAACTCGACGCCGGCAGCCTTGAGTTTTTCTTCACTGCTGGCCGACTTCGCATCCCACAGCGTGCGCTCCTGGGCCTGTGCGGCTTTGGCGGCTTTTTTCACCAGCACTTGCTGGTCGGGGCTGAGTTTTTCCCAGGTGATTTTCGACATCACAATCGGCTCGGGCAGAATCAGGTGCCCGGTCAGGCTGTAGAACTTGGCGTTCTGGTAGTGGTTGTGTTCGAGCAGGGTCGGCGGGTTGTTTTCCGCGCCGTCGATTACCCCGGTCTGCAACGCACTGAAGATCTCGCCGGTGTCCATGGCAATACCGTTGCCGCCCATGGCGTTGATGGTGTCGATGAACATCGGGTTGCCTTGCACGCGGATCTTCATGCCTTTGAGATCGGCGAGGCTGCGTACCGGTTTTTTGGTGTAGATATTGCGCGTACCGCCGTCCATCCAGGCCAAGGCGACCAGGTTGAATTCGGAGTGGGTGATTTTGTCGAGGATCTCGTCGCCCACCTCACCGTCGATGACTTTGCGCATGTGCGCCTGGTCGCGAAACACGAACGGCATGTTGAACACGTTCACGTCCGGCACCACCGGCCCGACGATGCCGAGGCTGACCCGGGCCATCTGAATGGCGCCGACCTGGGCCTGTTCGATGACCTCTTTTTCCGAGCCGAGCACTCCGCCGGCGAACATCTTGAACGTCAGCTTGCCGTCGCTGTCGGCCACCAGGGTTTTACCCAGCTGTTCCTCGGCGACCACGGTCGGGTAACCGGCGGGGTGGATGTCGGCGAATTTGATTTCCAGCGCCTGGGCGGCGCTGCTGAGGGTGAAGGTGAGTGCTGCGGTGATGGGGAGTGCGGCGGCGAGCAAGGTGCGTTTGAAGTCCATGGGTTGCGTCTCCAGTCTTGTTGTTTTTTTTATTCAAGGCACAGCGATGCAGCAGAGGGGTTAAAGCAATTCGTTGAACACCGGTTCCGGCAAGCCTTTGACGCCGGGGTTGAGGGCGAACACGCCGCCGGCCAGCGACTGTTCGTCATGGTCGTCAGCGGGGCGGATCGAGGTCACAAACAGGGTGTCGAGCTGGCTGCCTCCGAAGGCGCACATGGTCGGTTTCTTCACCGGCACGGGGAGGGAACGATCCAGTCGGCCATCGGGGGTGAAACGGTGAATCAGCCCGGCGTCGTTGGCGCAGATCCAATAACAACCTTCGGCATCCACTGCCGCGCCATCGGGGCGGCCAAGAAAGTGATGCATGTCGACGAACAGCCGACGGTTGGACGGCGTGCCGCTGTCGATGTCGTAATCGAAGGCCCAGATCTGTTGCACATTCGGGTGCGAATCCGAGAGGTACATCGTCTTGCCGTCCGGGCTGAAGCCCAGGCCATTGGGCACGATGAAACCGCTGAGCCGGGCGTCGAGCGGCCCGGGTTGCCCGGCACTGTAGCGATAGAGCGTGCCGTCGGCGGCGTTGGCGCCCATGTTCAGTACCATGCTGCCGGCCCAGAAACGGCCCTGACGATCACAGCGGCCATCGTTCAGGCGCATGTTGGGGCGGGCGTGTTCGATGTGGGCCAGCAGTTCGCTGTCTAGGCTGCCATCGTTGTGCGGCTGCAGGTGAAAGAATCCGTTTTCCATGCCGGCGACCCAGCCACCCGTGCTGTGACGGGCGATGCAGGCGAGCATCTGCGGGGCTTTCCAGGCGTGAACGTGCCCGCTGTCGGCGTGCCAGCGTTGTAATCCTCCGGCCGGAATATCCACCCAGTACAGGGCGTTTTCCTCGGGGACCCACACCGGGCTTTCACCGACCGCATTGCGGGCATCGACAATCAATTCGGCTTGCATGGCAACGCATTCCCTTGGGTTGTTATGGAGGGGATTGGCGAGGGCTCAGTCGCCGAACGGCCCGGCCGCGACAAAGGCACCGCCCTGATAGATCCGGGCCGGATCATTTTCGGCGGGCATCGGTTGGGCTTCGACTTTTTCGCGGAACACTTCGGACGTGTCCTGGGGCGCATAACCCAAGTGCGCCGCGAAACGGTTGTCCCACCAGACGCTCTTGTTGTCGGACATGCCATACACCACGGTGTGGCCGACCTCCGGGGTGTACAGCGCGCGTTCGAGCAATTGGGTCAGGTCATCGAAGCTCAGCCAGGTGCTCATCATTCGGCGGTTTTGCGGTTCCGGGAACGAGGAGCCGATGCGGATGCTGACGGTCTCGATGCCATAGCGATCGAAGTAGAAACTGGCCATGTCTTCGCCGTAGGACTTGGACAAGCCGTAGTAGCCGTCCGGGCGACGAGGGGAGTGGGCGTCGAGGGTTTCGTCCTGCTTGTAAAAGCCGATGACGTGGTTGGAACTGGCAAAAATCACCCGCTTCACACCGTGGCGGCGGGCGGCTTCGTAGATATGGAACACGCCGCAGATGTTGGCGCCGAGGATCTCCTCGAACGGACGCTCCACCGACACGCCGCCAAAGTGCAGGATCGCGTCCACGCCTTCGACCAGTTGATGCACCGCCTGCTTGTCGGCGAGGTCGCATGGCACGACTTCTTCGCGATCATCATTGGCTGGCGTCATGTCGGCGATGTCCGACAGGCGGAGTACGTTGGCGTAAGGTCGCAGGCGTTCGCGCAGGACTTTACCGAGGCCACCGGCGGCGCCGGTCAGGAGCAGGCGATTGAACGGCGCGCGGACTATGGGTGTGGTCGTCATGAAAGTCCCTTTACACAAAATTGTCGTTATTGGATTTGTTGTAGGTTGTCGTATGACTTGTCGAAGTATTGTTAGGGTTTCCGGTGCTTGTCAACGCGACTTTGGTTGAAATTGACGGAGGGTCATGTTCATTCATCTCTCATGAATGTGCCGAACCTGTGGGAGCGGGCTTGCTCGCGAAGGCGGTGTGTCAGGCGACACTAATGTTGACTGTGCCGCCGTCTTCGCGAGCAAGCCCGCTTCCACATGGGATTTATGCCAACCTGCAAAGGTGCTGGCCTTACAACAACGAAATCGGATAACTGATGAAAATCCGGTTTTCATCGAATTCGTTGGTACTGAAATCGCGACGGATGGTCGCGTTGCGCCATTTGACGTTGAGGCTCTTAAGCGCGCCGCTTTGCACGGTGTAGGCCAGTTCCGATTCGCGGCCCCATTCCTTGCCGTCGGTGATCGCCCCGGTGTGTACGTTATCGCCGCTGATGTAGCGGTTCATCAGCGTCAGACCGGGGATGCCGAGGGCGACGAAGTTGTAGTCGTGACGCACCTGCCAGGAACGTTCCCTGGCGTTGTCATAGCTGGCGTTGTAGCTGTCGTTGGCCAGCGTGCCGCCGCTGGTGCCGTTGACGCGCATCCAGGCGCTGTCGCCGCTGAGTTTTTGCAGGCCGACATAGAAGGTGTTGCCGCCGTACTTGGCCGAGAGCAGGGCGAACGCAGTTTTGTTGTCGAGGTCGCCGGCCAGCGCGCTGCCGTCTTCCTTGCCGATGAAGTAACCGAGGTTGGCCCCCAAGGTCCAGTCCCCCATGGGCTGGCTGTGGCTCAGGTTGAAATACTGCTGCTGATAGATGTCGCTGAGCTCCGCGTACCAGACGCCGACCTGAGTGCGCTTTTCATTGAACGCATACTCGCCGCCGCCGAAGTTGAAGCGGTCGGAGGTGAACGCGCCTCTGCCGTTCATCGACATGTCTTCCATGCTCGCGTCATTGCGCGGGCTGTTGCCGCGGAACTGGCCGCCGTAGAGCGTCAGGCCGCTGATTTCGGTAGAGGTGACCTGGCCGCCGCGAAAGGTTTGCGGCAGCGAGCGGCCGTCATCGGAGCGCAGGATCGGCAGCACCGGCATCCATTCCCCGACCTTCAATTCGGTTTTCGACACCTTGGCTTTCAGCGCCACACCCAGACGACCGAAATTGTCCGCGGGGCGGCCGTCATCATGGATCGGCAGCAATTGCGTGCCGCCCGTGCCCTTACCGCCGTCGAGCTTCTGCGAATACATACCGAGCACATCCACGCCGAAACCGACGGGGCCCTGGGTGAAGCCGGATTTAGCGTCGAGGATGAAGTTTTGCGTCCACTCTTCAGCCTTGCCCTGGGCATTGTTCGGGTGGGTGAAGTTGCGATTGATGTAAGCGTTGCGCAGGTTCAGCGTGGCCTTGGCGTCATCGACGAAACCTTCGGCCTGGCTGGTCATGGGCAGGGCGAAGGCCAGGCTGCCGCACCCGATCAGGCTGAGGGTATGGCGACGGGCGAAGGTGGGGTGAGGGGTGCTGGCGAAGGAATTGCGGGCGAGTCTGCTCACAGTAACGCTCCCTGGTTTTTGTTATTCTTATTTTTGTTATACGTCGTCGTACAACATTGGCGGCGATTATTTGCAAGCCTTTGAGGGAATGTCAATCACAAGTTATACGATGACTTGTTGAAGGCCATCAATACCGGCCCACCGAGCCGCAAGACCGCTGTACGAAGTTTCGTTTCCCCCTGTCGCCCCGATCCAGAGCGGATGCTAGTCTTGACCAACGCTGTTGTCAGGGAGCCCTCATGGGCAATCACAAGATCGAGATTCGTCGCAGTAACGTCGAAAAGATTCTGCTGGGGGCCGAAAAAGTCTTCGCCGAAAAAGGGTTCGGCAGCACCGCCATGGCTGACATCGCCGCCGAAGTGCAACTGCCGCGTTCCAACCTGCATTACTACTTCAGCACCAAGAGCGAGCTGTACAGTGCGGTGCTCCTGGGTTTGCTGGAGGTCTGGAAGCAGGATGCTCTGTGCTTCGAGATGTTCGACGACCCGCGAGTGGTGCTCAGCAGCTACATCCGCGCCAAAATGAACCATTCCCGCAGTCGCCCTTACGGCTCGAAAGTCTGGGCCAACGAAATCATCCACGGTGCGCCGACACTGGGTGAGAAACTGGACGCCAGCCTGTACGACTGGGCCAAGATGAAAGAAGCGAAAATTCGCCAGTGGGTGGAGGACAAACGCATCCTGCCGGTGGAGCCTTCCAGCCTGCTGTACATGATCTGGGCTTCGACCCAGCATTACGCCGACTTTGACCACCAGGTGAATATTCTTAATGATCACCAGCCGTTGTCGGACATGCAGTTCGAGCGGGCGGTGCAGACGGTGACGAGTGTGATATTGCGTGGGATCGGGTTGGAGCCTTGAGTTGCGCGCCGCGGCAGCTGGCCTCTTCGCGAGCAAGCCCGCTCCCACAGGATTCTCGGTGTACACGGAATTTGTGTACGACATAAATCATTGTGGGAGCGGGCTTGCCCGCGATGGCGTCCGTTCAGGCGCCGCAGGGCTTAAAGTGCAACGTGGTACGGATTCCTCGGATCATGGTTCCAATCCAGAAACGGCTTGCCGGTATCCATCGGCACCATCTCAATACAATCCTGCACCGGACACGTGATCTGACACAGATTGCACCCCACACACTCATCATCAATCACTTCATATTTATGCGTTCCGTCTGCCTGTTTGAGGCTGGCAATCGCCTGGTGCGAGGTATCTTCGCAAGCAATGTGGCAGCGACCGCAACCGATGCAGGCCTCCTGATCAATCTTCGCAATTACCTGATAGTTGATGTCCAGGTACTTCCAGTCCGTGGTATTGCCCACCGCCCGCCCGGAAAATTCCGAGACACTGGCGTAGCCCTGACTGTCCATCCAGCGTGACAAACCGTCCTTCATCTCCTCGACAATCCGGAAGCCATGCAGCATCGCCGCCGTGCATACCTGTACCGAACCGCTGCCCAGCGCAATGAATTCCGCCGCATCGCGCCAGCTGCCAATCCCGCCAATGCCGCAGATCGGCAAGCCTTGGGTCTGAGGATCGCGGGCGATTTCGGCGACCATGTTCAGCGCAATCGGCTTGACCGCCGAGCCGCAATAACCACCATGGGTGCTTTGGCTACCGACGGCGGGATTGGCGACCATGCGTTCCAGGTTGACGCTGGTGATCGAGTTGATGGTGTTGATCAACGACACCGCATCGGCGCCGCCACGGTGGGCGGCACGAGCGGCGACGCGGATGTCGGTGATGTTCGGCGTGAGTTTGACGATCACCGGCAACGAGCAGTAAGTTTTGCACCAGCGAGTGACCTGCTCGACGTATTCCGGCACCTGGCCGACCGCCGCGCCCATGCCCCGTTCCGGCATGCCGTGGGGGCAGCCGAAATTCAGCTCGATGCCATCGGCCCCGGTGGCTTCCACCAGCGGCAGGATGTTTTTCCACGACTCTTCGACACAGGGCACCATCAGCGACACGATCAGCGCACGGTCCGGCCAGTCCTTTTTGACCTGGGTGATTTCCCGCAGGTTGATGTCCAGCGAACGGTCGGTGATCAGTTCGATGTTGTTAAAACCCATCACTTCACGGTTGGGCCCGAAGTGCGCCGAGTAACGCGACGATACGTTGACCGCCGCCGGGTCTTCACCCAAGGTCTTCCAGACCACGCCGCCCCAGCCGGCCTCGAACGCGCGAACCACGTTGTAGGCTTTGTCGGTCGGTGGCGCGGAGGCCAGCCAGAACGGATTGGGGGCTTTGATGCCGGCGAAAACAATCGAGAGATCGGCCATTTACGCAGCCTCCACGTTGAGCATGAGTTGAGCGTTGATGGCCTCGGCGGCCAGCTTGCCGTGCTGCACGGCTTGCACGGTGAGGTCCTGATCGAGGCTGGTGCAGTCGCCGCCGGCATACACGCCGGGAATGCTGGTGCGCAGCTGTTCGTCGACCAGGATGCGGTCGCCCTGACGCTTGAGTTCTCGGGCCAGCGGATCGGCGAGGGCAGCGGCGTCGAAAGCCTGGCCGATGGCTTTGAAGATCGCGTCGGCGGCCAGTTCAAAGGTTTCGCCAGTGGTTTGCAGACGACCTTCCACCAATCGGGTACGGGCGAAGCGCATGCCGCGCACGTTACCCTGATCGTCGAGCAGCACCTCTTCAGGTTGTGCCCAGGTCAGCAGGCGTACCTGATTGGCCTTGGCGATGTCCTGTTCGTGAGCGGTGGCACCCATGTCCTCGACGCCGCGGCGGTACACCAGATTCACATCGCGGGCACCGAGGCGGGCCATTTGCACGGCCATGTCGATGGCGGTGTTGCCGGCACCGAGAACGATGCAGCGTTCGGCCAGTGGAAGTTGCGTCAGGTCATCAGTCTGGCGCAGTTCGCGGATGTAGTCGGTGGCGGCGAGCAGGCCGGGGGCATCTTCATGGGCCAGGCCCAATTGTTTGCTGGCGTTGAGGCCGATGCCGAGGAACACCGCGTCGAATTGCTGATGCAGTTCGCTGAGGCTCAGGTTGTCGCCGAGTTTCTGCCCGTGGCGAATCTCGATCCCGCCAATCCCCAGCAGAAATTCCAGCTCCTTCTGCGCGTAATCATCCACCAGTTTGTATTTGGCGATTCCGTATTCGTTGAGACCGCCAGCCTTTTCCCGCGCCTCGAAAATGACCACGTCATGGCCGTGCATGGCACTGCGGTGAGCGCAGGACAAACCCGCCGGGCCCGCGCCGACCACGGCGATGCGCTTGCCGGTGGCGGCGGCGCGTTGGAACGGGTGTTCGCTGAAGTTCGCGTTGTCCACGGCATAGCGTTGCAACAGGCCGATCAGCACCGGCGCGCATTCCTGGGCGTTGTTGCGCACGCAGGCTTGCTGGCAGAGGATTTCCGTCGGGCAGACCCGGGCGCAACTGCCGCCGAGGATGTTGGCCGAGAGGATTTTCTGCGCCGCGCCCTGAACGTTTTCCTGATGGATATTGCGGATGAACGATGGAATATCGATGTCGCTTGGACAGGCATTCACGCATGGCGCGTCGTAGCAATACAGGCAGCGCGAGGCCTCCAGATGCGCCTGACGGTCGTTGAGTGGCGGCGCCAGATCGGTGAAATGGCCGGCGAGGGCGGCCGCGTCCTCATGGGGATGCGGGAGGTGGTTCAAAGTCTTGATCACGGTGTTGGCCTCACGGTTATTTGAGGTGCTGCCTCTGGTGGGCTGATCGTTCCCACGCTCTGCGTGGGAATGCCTCAAGGGACGCTCCGCGTTCCAATGGGACGCAGAGCGTCCCGGGCTGCATTCCCACGCAGAGCGTGGGAACGATCGGATCGGGAGTACAGGTTCAGCGTTTCACAGCAACCGGCCTGCACATCTCAGCCCGCTTGCTCAGCAAATCAAACACCGCCGGATACGCCGGCCGTTCGACATACCGACCGGCACCACGCTCGGCCCGCAAATCACCATCGGCCCACACCACTCGGCCCTGACTGACGGTGTGGCTCGGCACGCCGCGCACGGTCTTGCCTTCAAAGATGTTGAAGTCGACTTGCTGGTGATGGGTCGTGGCTGAAATCGTCCGCGTGCCTTCCGGGTCCCACAGCACCAGATCGGCATCGGCCCCGACACGAATCGCCCCTTTGCGCGGATAGAGGTTGAAGATCTTCGCGGTGTTGGTGGAGGTGAGGGCAACGAAGTGCTGCATCGACAAGCGCCCGGTGTTCACCCCTTCATCCCAGAGCACCGCCATGCGGTCTTCGATCCCGGCGGTGCCGTTGGGGATCTTGCTGAAGTCGTCACGGCCGGCGGCTTTTTGCTCGGCGCAGAAGCAGCAGTGGTCGGTGGCGGTGGTGTGCAGGTTGCCCGCTTGCAGGCCATGCCAAAGGGCTTCTTGATGACCGCGTGGACGGAAGGGCGGGCTCATCACGTACCCGGCGGCAGTCTGCCAGTCCGGGTGTTGGTAAACGCTGTCGTCCAGCAGCAGATGCCCGGCCAGCACTTCGCCGTAAACCGGTTGGCCCTTGGCGCGGGCATAGGTGATTTCGTCGAGGGCTTCCTTGGTCGAGACATGGACCAGATACAGCGGCGTGCCGAGGGTTTCGGCAATGCGGATCGCCCGGCTCGCGGCTTCGCCTTCCACCTGCGAAGGCCGCGACAGCGGATGCGCTTCCGGCCCGGTGATGCCCTGGGCCATCAACTTGCGTTGCAGGTGATAGACCAGCTCGCCGTTTTCCGCGTGCACGGTCGGCACCGCGCCTAATTCCAGGCAGCGCTCGAAACTCGCCACCAGCGTATCGTCGGCGGCCATGATCGCGTTCTTGTAGGCCATGAAATGCTTGAAGCTGTTGACCCCGTGCTGGCTGACCAGCTCGGCCATTTCCTCGCGGACTTGCTCGCTCCACCAGGTGATGGCGACGTGAAAGCCATAGTCAGACGCCGACTTCTCGGCCCAGCCGCGCCATTGATGAAAGGCCTCCATCAACGATTGCTGTGGGTTGGGTATCACGAAGTCGATGATCGACGTGGTGCCACCGGCCAATCCCGCCGCAGTACCGCTGAAAAAATCTTCGCTGGCCACCGTGCCCATGAAGGGCAGTTGCATGTGGGTGTGCGGATCGATGCCGCCGGGCATCAGGTATTGGCCGCTGCCGTCGAGCACTTGCGCATCGGCGGGAACATCGAGGTTTTCACCGATGGCTTTGATCACGCCGTCAGCGCAATAGACGTCGGCGCGATAACTTTCATCATGGGTAATAACGGTGGCGCCACGGATCAACAGAGACATTCCGAGTTCCTCGCAGGCATGACCGACTATTGCCGGTTCTAGATGTTTTATATGAAGCAGACGCCAATCGGTGTATTCCTGTCAGCGCTGTCAAGAATAGACGCTAGCTGCAGTTTGTGGATTGAGCAAGAATATTTTTTATAAGCTTATTACTGTTTTAACTGATTGATAAATAACGATAAAAAATGAAAATCACCAAAATGGTGAGACCGCTCACCATTTTGACGCACTTGACAGGTTGGAAATATGGTCAAGATTTTCTATGTGAAATCAGCCGGTTGAGGATGGTCTATGGTTGATGCGCAACCTTTCAAAAAAAGATCGACGCACCAGATTGAGTCCTGACTGTTCGGACAACTTGCCTGGCATTCGGCCTGAGTGACAGGGCAACTGACCGGGGACTCGCTAGTTGGATAAATAAAGCTGATTAACATCAGTTGGTTAGCAAAGTTTTATGGCACTGCCCGAGGCGCAAGCGGGGCACCCGGCACGTTTATTGATGCCGCCGCTGACACCGTGGCCGGTCCGTAAAAGTTGTCAGTTTCTCCGGCCATCGTCCGGCTCGCGCGCATTGCGCCAGCCTCTGATGAGCAAAAATAATCAAAAGAACAGTGGAGCGGCCATGCAACAGATCAGATCGCAAGTGACCGAGCGCGACGGCTTGTTTGAGCTCGAAGCCGGCAGCGATGTCCTCGACAGTCCCCGATACAACCACGACATGGCACCGACCAAGGTGCGCGAACGAACCTGGAACAAATGGCACATCACCGCGCTGTGGGTCGGCATGGCGATCTGCGTGCCGACTTACACCCTCGGCGGTGTGCTCACTGCCTACTTCGGCCTGACCGTGGGCGAAGCGCTGCTGGCGATTCTGTTCGCCAATATCATCGTGCTGATCCCGCTGACCCTGAATGCCTTCCCCGGCACCAAGTACGGCATTCCGTTTCCGGTATTGCTGCGCTCGTCCTTCGGCATTCTCGGTTCCAACATCCCGTGCCTGATCCGCGCCCTGGTGGCGTGCGGCTGGTTCGGCATCCAGACCATGTTCGGCGGGCTGGCGATTCACCTGTTTCTCGGCTCGGTGTTCGATGGCTGGAAGGCCCTTGGCGGTACCGGCGAGGTGATCGGCTTCATGCTGTTCTGGGCCTTGAACCTGTGGGTGGTGATTCGCGGCGCGGACTCGATCAAATGGTTGGAAACCCTCTCGGCACCGTTGTTGGTGCTGGTGGGCGTGGGGCTGTTGGTGTGGGCCATGCCGAATGTATCGATGACCGAGTTGCTGGCGATCCCGGCCAAGCGTCCGGAAGGGGCCGGCGTGGCCAGTTATTTCGCCGCCGGGCTGACCGCCATGGTCGGCTTCTGGGCCACGTTGTCGCTGAACATCCCGGACTTCAGCCGCTACGCGAAAAGCCAGAAGGACCAGATCGTCGGGCAGATCATCGGTTTACCCCTGACCATGTTCCTGTTCGCCTCCCTCGGCGTGGTGATGACGGCCGCGTCGGTCAAACTGGTGGGTGTCACTGTCTCTGATCCGGTCACCCTGATCGGCCATATCCAGAGCCCGGTCTGGGTCGCACTGGCCATGGCGCTGATCATCATCGCCACCTTGTCCACCAACACCGCGGCCAACATCGTGTCGCCGACCAACGATTTCCAGAACGTTGCGCCCAAGTACATCAACCGCACCACGGCGGTGATGCTCACGGGGTTGGTCGGGTTGGCGCTGATGGCTCATGAATTGTTGAAAAAGCTCGGGCTGATCGTTTCGGATTTAAGCCTGGAGACGGTGTATTCCAACTGGTTGCTGGGGTATTCGAGCCTGCTGGGCCCGATCGCCGGGATCATGGTGGTGGACTATTTCCTGATCAAGAAACAGCAACTGGATTTGGCCGGACTTTACCGCGATGACGTTTACCCGGCGTGGAACTGGTTCGGCTTTATCGCGTTCGGCGTGCCGGTGGCGTTAACGCTGCTGTCGCTGGGCAGCGATGCATTCAGCTGGTTTTACAGCTATGGCTGGTTCACCGGTTCGGCCCTTGGTGGGCTGATTTATTACGGGTTGAGTGTGATGCGGCCGAGTCCTACTGCTGTGAAATCTGCGGTGTGAGCACCGGCCTCATCGCGGGCAAGCCCGCTCCCACATGGATTTTGTGAACACTGAAAATCCCTGTGGGAGCGGGCTTGCCCGCGATGGCGCCCTCACAGTTACCAAAAATTTGCCTGAAGAAATCCATAACAACTGCCTGAGGAGATCACCATGAACGCTGCCATAGACGTTCTGCAATCCACCCATCAGCACATCAACCGCGACCGTCTGTGGCAGTCGCTCATGGACCTGGCCAGACTCGGCGCCACGGTCAAGGGCGGGGTCTGCCGACTGGCCCTGACCGACCTCGACCGTCAGGCCCGGGACATTTTCGTGAACTGGTGCGAGGAAGCCGGCTGCACCGTCAGCATCGACGCCGTCGGCAACATCTTCGCCCGCCGTCCGGGGCGCAACCCGAACCTGCCACCGGTGATGACCGGCAGCCACATCGACACCCAGCCCACCGGCGGCAAGTTCGATGGCTGCTTCGGCGTGCTGGCCGGGGTCGAAGTGTTGCGCACCCTCAATGACCTGGGCGTGGAAACCGAAGCGCCGCTGGAAGTGGTGGTCTGGACCAACGAAGAAGGCTCGCGTTTTGCCCCCTGCATGATGGGCTCTGGCGTGTTTGCGGAAAAATTCACCCTCGAAGAAACCCTGGCCAAAGTCGATGCCGAGGGCGTGACTGTCGGCGAAGCCCTGAACGCCATTGGTTACGCCGGGCCGCGCAAGGTCAGCGGCCACGCCGTCGGTGCGTATTTCGAGGCCCACATCGAGCAAGGCCCGATTCTTGAGGACGAGCGCAAAACCATCGGCGTGGTGATGGGCGCTCTCGGACAGAAATGGTTCGACCTGAAACTGCGCGGCGTCGAAGCCCACGCCGGCCCGACGCCGATGCACCTGCGCAAGGATGCTCTGGTCGGCGCCTCAGTGATCGTCGGCGCGGTCAATCGCGCCGCCCTCGGCCACCAACCCCACGCGTGCGGCACCGTCGGCTGCCTGCAAGCCTACCCCGGCTCGCGCAACGTGATTCCCGGTGAAGTGCGCATGACCCTGGACTTCCGTCATCTGGAGCCGGCGCGACTCGATTCAATGATCGCCGAAGTCCGCGAAGTCATCGAAACCACCTGCGAGGAACACGGCCTGACCTTTGAACTGACTCCCACCGCCGACTTCCCGCCGCTGTACTTCGACAAGGGCTGCGTCGAAGCGGTACGCGGCGCGGCGCAAGGGCTGGGGCTGTCGCACATGGACATCGTCAGCGGGGCAGGGCACGACGCGATTTTCCTCGCCGAGCTCGGCCCGGCCGGGATGATTTTCGTGCCTTGCGAGGGCGGTATCAGCCACAACGAAATCGAAAACGCCGCGCCGGATGACCTGGCCGCAGGGTGTGCAGTGTTGTTGCGGGCGATGCTGGCGGCTTCGGATGCGATTGCCAGTGGCAAGCGAGCGGCTTGAGGCATCGGTTGTTCGATAGCCTCATTGCGTTGGCGGGATGCTCAACGGCGGGTTTGCAACGCTTTGAAGATCAGCATCCCCGCCAGCATGGCGATGACGAAAACCCAGGCCTGCCAGTGGCCCGTCGGTAGCAACACCAGCGCCGGACCGGGACAGATACCGGCAATGCCCCAACCGACGCCGAAGAGCAGGCTGCCACCGATCAGGCGTCGGTCCAGCTCACGGCTGACCGGCAACTGCATCGGCGCCCCCAGCAAGGACGTCGGTTGTTTCATGGCCCAGTGGAACGGCGCCCAAGCCACGGCAATGGCCCCGATCATGACCAGCGCCAGGGAGGGATCCCATAGACCGGTAATGTCCAGAAAACCCAGAACTTTGGCCGGATTTGCCATGCCGGCCAGCAACAGGCCGATGCCGAACAGCAGGCCGGCGAGGAAAGCGGTCAGTTTGCGCATGTTACTTACCCCAGCAGATGACGCAGGACGAACACTGTCACGAAGCCTGTGAACATGAAGCTTAAGGTGGCGGCAATGGAGCGCGGTGACAGGCGCGAGATACCGCACACGCCGTGGCCACTGGTGCAGCCGGAGCCGTAACGAGTGCCGATACCGACGCATAATCCGGCGACAATCAGGCCCACCGCACCGGTTTTGAATTCGATGACCGGCCATGCATGAAACAGCGCCCAGACCAGCGGTGCCACCAACAGTCCGAGCAGGAACAGGGCCTTTTCGCCCCGTCCTGAATCATGACGCTCCAGCAGGCTGCCCAACAGCCCGCTGATCCCGGCAACCCGCCCGTTGGCCACCACCATTACGCTTGCGGCCACGCCGATCAGCGCCCCTCCCACGAGGGCGGACCAGGGGGTGAAATGAAGAGAATCAAACACCATGGCAACTCTCCAGATAATCAAAGAACGGCACTAAACCACTCTTTCCTTATTGAGCATAGGGCTACTTTGGGAGGGCAGCGGGTGCCGGCTTTGCACTATCGCAAGCGTCTGCGGTCGTAATCTTCACTGGGCCGTGCGCAAAGGTGCCGCCGCAATTGTGGAGATCCAATGAGCCAGGACATCCTGACCACCGAAACCAATCGCCGCCAGTTGCAGCAGATCATTGCCGGGCTGTCCGATGGGGTGATTTTGCTGGAGCTCGACCAGACCATTCTTTGGGCCAATGACGCCGCGCTGGCCATGCACGGTGTCAGTCGGATCGGTGAACTGGGCGCCAATGCCAAGGAGTACGCGCAGCGGTTTGCCTTGCGTTATCGCAACAATCACCCGGTAGCGCCGGAGAATTATCCGATCAGCCGCGTTGCCCGTGGCGAGACGTTCAGCGATGTGCTGATCGAGTTGACGCCAGTCGAAAACGATGAGCGCACCTGGGTCCACAGCGTGCGCAGCATGGTGTTGGCCGACCGCGCCGGTGAGCCGGAGTCGTTGGTGCTGATCATGAACGACGTCACCGAATGGGCCAGCGCCGAGCAGCGTTTCGAAAAGATCTTCAATGCCAACCCGGCCCCGGCGGTGATCTGTCGCCTCAGCGATTTGCGCTACATCAAAGTCAACCAGGGCTTCCTGGAAATGACTGGCTATGCCCGTGATCAGGTGATCGGCGCTTCGACCTATGAGTTGGATGTGCTGGAGCGCGCTGAAAACAAGGATCTGGCCAAGCAGCGTTTGCGTGACGGGGCAACCATTCCGCAGATGCAGGCCGAACTGCAATTGCCCGACGGCGGCAGCAAGCAGGTGATCGTTGCCGGGCAACCGCTTGAGCTCAACGACGAAGCTTGCATGCTGTTTTCCTTCGTCAACATGGAGCTTCGGCACAAGGCCGAAATCGCCCTGCGCCAGAGCGAGGAACGGTTCGCCAAAGCGTTTCGCCTCACTCCGGTGCCGATCCTGGTGTGCCGCGCCGCCGACCAAGTGGTGATGGACGTCAACGAAGCCTTCCTCGAGTCCCTCGCATTTCCCAATGATGAAGTGCTCGGCAAGACCGTGGCGCAACTCGGCTTCATTGATGACGCGGGCGCTCGCACGCGACTGTTTGCGACCCTGGAGAAAAGCGGGCGGGTGGATCGTGTCGATGTTCGGGTGCGCAGGAAGGATGCCGGGCTGATTGATTGTGCGGTCTCGGCGGACACCGTGAACATTCAGGATGGCTCTTGCTACCTGCTGGTGTTGATGGACATCACCGAGCGCAAACGCACCGAGCTGGAGTTGGTGTCGGCGATCGAAGAGGTGATGAAAGATGCGTCCTGGTTCAGCCGCACGCTGATCGAAAAACTCGCCAACGTGAAGAACGTCAATTCGCCGCAGTTGCCCAGTGTGTCGTTCACCGACCTGACCGCCCGGGAGCGCGATGTGCTCGGCCTGATCTGTGAAGGCCTGGCTGACAAGGAGATTGCTGCGCGTCTGAAGCTGGCACCCAATACGGTGCGCAATCATGTGTCGACGGTGTATTCCAAACTCGATGTGCATAGCCGTAGCGAGGCGATTGTCTGGGCTCGCGAGCGAGGTCTGTTCTCCGGCGTGAAGCGGATCAAGGGGCAACGTTAAGGTGCAAATGCACTAGTGCGGGTGGTGCAATTTCATGTGTTGATCATATGGGGCTTTTTCTAGGCTGTCGGGGTGCGAGACGTGGCTTGGGCCCGGTATCGCGTCCTCTTCGATGCAGCTGAAGGAACAACCTCATGGGTGCGAAAAGAACAAGCGGGCAGTCGATTTTACGCTGTCGCCAAGGTGAGTCGGGATGAGTGACCTGGTGCAATTGCGTATGCAGTTGGAGCGGAGCTTTTTGCCGTTGGCCTGTGAGTGTGCGCTTGCCGGGGATAATTCGTTGACGGTGAAGCTTTACCATCCGGCGACAGGGCAGGTGGATCTGGTGGTCAGCGGGTTGAACGTGGCGACGCTCCGGACGCCGGAGGCAGTGGCGGCGTTGATTGAAGAGCTGCGCTATGAGCTTGAAAGCAGTGGCTTGAATCGATCCTCCGCTCTTTAGGCGTCATATCCCGCAGGCCTGCGGTAATGGAGTGGTTGCTGTCTTTCTGGCATTGGCGGGTAGCTAAGCTATAAGGAATGCGAGGGTATTTCTTTTCTGTGACAGGGCCGCGGGTTCGCGGGGTGGTTTTCGAGTCGCGGAAAATGTCGATCACTTACCGCGGGTCAGCCTATGAACAGTTTTGGAAAATGTGCTTTTTCGCCACTGTCGCTCGCATTCTGCGCGGCGATTCTGGGTGGTTGCGCCAGTCCGCCACCTCCACCACCCGCTGCGCCGCCACCGCCACCGGTTCGTACCTGTCAGACCTCCGAAAACACCGAAGTGCAGGGTGAGGTGAGGGCTGAAGGGCAGGTGACCCGGACCACTACCATGACCCGTTGTGTCACTCAGTAAGTTTGCTCCGGCGTGATGGTGTGTACCGCCAGTTGCCTACTGCGCGACTGGCGGGTGTGGCCTGAGTGGTGGGTCAGACTTCCTCGATCCTGACCCACCGCGACTCTAGTGCCGCCAAACGAATCGCCGTCGCCAAGCGTTCGACTTCCCACGCTTGTTCGAAATCTGTCCCGTCCTGACCCAGGCCGGCCAGCGCCATCACCAACTCATGCACTTCAAGGGTCTTGAGTTCGTTGTAACCCAACTGATGCCCCGGCGCCGGGCTGAAGGCGGCATAACCCGGTAAATCCGGCCCGGCCAGCAGCCGTTGGAAACCGCCTTGCCCTGCGCGATACATCCGCAGTTCATTCAAACGTTCCTGATCGAACGCCAGGGTGCCCTGGGTGCCGCTGATTTCGAAACTCAGGTGATTCTTGTAACCGTGTTTGAGCCAGCTGCTGCTGAACGTCCCTCGCGCACCGTTGGCGAATCGCAGCAACGCGTGGACCTGATCGTCGACCGCGACCTCACGTTGCTCCTGGCCACCTGACGTTGCGGGGCGTTGTGCATGTACGGTCTGGGTATCCGCGCACACCGCCTCGACGTCGCCCAGCAGATGACGGGCCATGGCCAGCAAGTGACTGCCCAGGTCCGCCAAGGCACCGCCGGCGTAACTGGCGTCGCAGCGCCAGGACCAGGGTGATACGGGGTCGGCCATGAAGTCTTCGCTGAATTCGCCCTGGAAACTGATGATCTGCCCCAACGCGCCGCTTTGGATCAAATCGCGAGCCAGACCGATGATCGGGTTGTGTTGGTAGTTGTAACCGACCCGCGTTACCACGCCTGCGGCTTTAGCAGCCAGACGCATTGCGCTGGCCTGTTCGAGGTTCACCGCCAACGGCTTTTCGCAGTACACCGGCTTGCCGGCGGCGAGGGCGGCCATGGCCATGGGGTAGTGCAGATGGTTAGGGGTGGTGATGGCGATCAGGTTGACCTTGGGGTCATTGATCAGCTGTTGCCAGTCGCTGTGAGCGGTATCGAAGCCCCAGGCGTCGGCGCAGTGGCGCGCGCGTTGCGGGTCGGCGTCGGCGAGGGCGGCGAGTTTGAGGTTCAGCGGTAATTCAAAAACGGCGCTGACGTTGCGAAAGGCCAAGGCGTGGGCGCGGCCCATGAAACCTGTGCCGATGAGTCCGATACCGAGTTCGCGCATAGCCGGGGTCCTTTGGATTTTTATTTTCAGGAGGGCTATTTATGGAACAAAAATTCCCAATATGCAAATTGTGGAATAAATATTCTTGCGGGAATCTGATCGTTCCCACGCTCTGCGTGGGAACGCAGTCAGGGACGCTCCGCGTCCCCAAAGAGCGGACGCAGAGCGTCCGGTGAGGCATTCCCACGCAGAGCGTGGGAACGATCAGTGGTGAGTGCTGAAAACAAAAAGGCAGCCCTGAGGCAGCCTTCGGTTTATTCGCAGAACCAAATCAGGACAGAAATCCACCATCCACATTCAACGAAACCCCAGTCGTATAGCTCGAAGCATCACTCGCCAGATACAACACCGCCCCTGCCATCTCGCTCGGATCCGCCACACGCTTGAGCGGAATCTGCTGCAGCGCGGTTTGCAGAATGGCGTCGTTTTTCACCAGAGCCGAAGCAAATTTGGTGTCGGTCAGACCCGGCAGCAAGGCGTTGCAACGGATGCCGAATTGCGCGCATTCCTTGGCGAAGACTTTGGTCATGTTGATCACGGCAGCCTTGGTCACCGAGTAGATGCCCTGGAAGATCCCCGGCGAAATACCGTTGATCGAGGCGACGTTGATGATGCTGCCGCCACCGTGTTCGCGCATCAGTTTGCCGGCTTCAACCGACATGAAGAAGTAGCCGCGAATGTTCACGTCGACGGTTTTCTGGAAGGCGCTGAGGTCGGTGTCCAGTACGTTGCAGAACTGCGGGTTGGTCGCGGCGTTGTTGACCAGGATGTCCAAGCGCCCGAATTGTTCGCGGATGGCGGCGAAGACCTGGGTGATCTGTTCCATCTCACCGATGTGGCAAGCAATGGCGGTGGCCTTGCCGCCGGCGGCGATGATTGCGTCGGCGACGTGCTGGCAGCCGTCGAGCTTGCGGCTCGAAACGATCACGTGGGCGCCTTGCTGCGCCAGCAGTTTGGCGATGGCTTCACCAATGCCGCGACTGGCACCTGAGACGAAAGCGATCTTGCCGTCGAGGTCGAACAACTGAGTCTTTGACATGATTTTTCCTTGTTATGGGGCCTGATCAGAGGCTGGATTTCTGAATGACCTGCAAGCTCATCTGCTCCAGCAGTTTGTTCATGTGAATGAACTGCGCGAAGCGTTTGTCCTGGGTCTGACCATGGAAGAAGCGGTAGTAGATCTGCTGCACGATGCCGGCCAGACGGAACAGGCCGTAGGTGTAGTAGAAGTCGAAGTTGTCGATCTGGATGCCGGCGCGCTCGGCGTAGTAATCGACGAACTCACGGCGGGTCAGCATGCCGGGAGCGTGGCTTGGCTGGCGGCGCATCAGTTGCACCGGCGCCGGGTCGTCGGCTTCGATCCAGTAGGCGAGGGTGTTGCCCAGGTCCATCAGCGGGTCGCCGAGGGTGGTCAACTCCCAATCCAGCACGCCAATGATCTGCATCGGGTTCTCGGGATCGAGGATCACGTTGTCGAAGCGGTAGTCGTTGTGGACGATGCTCGACGTCGGGTGATCGGCCGGCATCTTGTCGTTGAGCCAGGCCTTTACCGCTTCCCACTTTGGCGCATCCGGGGTCAGGGCTTTTTCGTAGCGCTCGCTCCAGCCTTTGATTTGCCGCGCTACATAACCTTCGGGTTTGCCGAGGTCGCCCAGGCCATAGGCCTTGTAGTCGACCCGGTGCAGTTCCACGAATTTGTCGATGAAGCTCTTGCACAGGGCTTCGGTCTTCGCCGAATCGAGCCCCAGTTCCGGCGGCAGTTCGGCGCGCAGGATGATGCCCTTGACCCGTTCCATCACATAAAACTCGGCGCCGATCACCGATTCGTCGGTGCAGTGCACGTAGGCTTTGGGGCAATAGGGGAAACCGTCCCGCAGCTGATTGAGGATGCGGAATTCGCGGCCCATGTCATGGGCGGACTTGGCCTTGTGACCGAACGGCGGCCGACGCAGGACGAATTCCTGTTCGGGGTATTCGAGCAGGTAAGTCAGGTTCGACGCACCGCCCGGAAACTGGCTGATCACAGGCAAGCCACTCAGGCCCGGAATGTGCGCCTTGAGGTACGGATCGATCAGGCTGGCATCGAGTTCTTCGCCGGAGCGGATACGGGTGGACTGGTCAGTAAGCGCCATGCTTATCCCTTCTGCTTATTTTGGAGGCCAGACATCATTGGCTAATCTAATGGTGCGCCGGGGTCGCCACAAGCACGGTTCGGTCTTATAGGTTAGCGTGTTGCCGGATAATCAGCGTTCCTGATGTGCGCGAACAGGCGCGGCGGACTATGGTTCAGGGAGCATCGCTTCCAGGAAGGAGATTCGACATGGGCTGTCCGCAAGTTTGCGCCACCGCGACCCTGCAATGCAGTTTCGGCGCGGCGCCAGCGGTACTCAACGTGCTGCCGGTGAATCGCACGCTGACTGGGGGCATGCCGGCGGCGAACATCATGGACCACATTCCGCTGGTGAACGTCATGCCGTTCGGCACGTGCATGAGCATGGCCAACCCGATGGTCGCGGCCGCCACCGCCGCAGCGCTTGGCGTACTGACACCGATGCCCTGCATCCCGGCCACCGCCACCCCCTGGATTCCCGGCGGCGCACCGACCCTGCTGCTGGGCGGCATGCCGGCCATCGATGCCAACAGCACCTTGATGTGCAACTGGGCTGGGGTGATCAAAATCGTCATGCCGGGGCAGATGCAGATGCTGATTCCCTGACTTACACGATCAACGTGTGGGAGCGGGCTTGCTCGCGAAGAGGCCATGACATCAATGCAAGACTCAGGCTTGGGCAGGATCACTCCAGCGCCTGAACCACCAGCGAACCCTTGAGATCGGTTTACCCTCGGCATCCAGCGGTCGCCCATCGGCGGCGAAGCCCTGTTCCGGCTCCAGCAACTGGCCATTGAGATAATGGGCCTCGACGGCGGGTTTGCCGTTGGGATGAAAGCGCTGATAACGCCCGTCGCGAACGCCATTGCGATAGAACTCGGCCTCCGCCAGTTGCCCATCGGGAAAGTAATTGAACGCCTCGCCATGCAGCAGCCCTCGGCGGTAAGTCGCCTTGCGCTGCAGGCTGCCTTCGGGGGCATAGAAACTGGCAACCCCCTGCAGCTTGTCATGGACAAACGGCAGCTGCGCCGAGACCTTGCCATTGGGGTGGTAAAGCAAAGTGGTGCCTTGCAGTTCGCCCTGGCTGTAGTGCAAATCAGCTTGCACGCGCCCGTCATCCTTGATGTTCAGTGCACCGTCGAGCTGGCCATCGAGCAAGCGACCTTTGAGGTGTTTATCGTTCTGCTGCAAATCCAGTGGCGTGATGGCCATGGGTTATCCTTGTCAGTTGACCTGCACCAGACCACCCTTGATGGTCAGCATGCCGCCGCCATCCACGGTCTGCGAAGCGGCGCCCTTGTTGGTCAGGCTGATCCCGGCATCGTTGGTCATGGTCGTGCCGGCCTTGTTCTCCAACGAGGTGCCGGCCTGATTGCTCAGGGACGTTCCGGCCTTCTGGCTGATCGACGTACTGGCCTCGGCCGCCAGATCGGCGCCGCTCTTGATCGTGAAACTGCCGCCACTTTGCAGGGTCAGGGTGCCAGTTACTTTGATGGTCAGGTTGCCGTCCACCGTCAGGCTGTAATCGCCGGTGACCTTGTGCGTGTAATTGCCACCGGTGCTGTGGGTCTGGTCCGCCCCCACGGTCACCGTGCGACTGTCCTTTACATCGAGCGTGTCGCTGCCGGTCTGGATGGTCACGCTGCGTTTGCCTTTCTCCAGGGTGACGGTCTCGTCGCCGTCCTTGACCGTGCGCGTGCGAGCGTTCTGCACGGTGAGGGTTTCGTCATGGCCGACAGTGGCGGTGGTGTTGTTGAGCACATTGATCTTCAGGTCCTTCTGCGCCTGCAAAAACACCTCTTCGGCGTCCTTCTTGTCCTCGAAGCGCAACTCGTTGAAACCGCCGCCACCCTTGGACGATTGGGTCTTGATCCCGGACTGGGTCTGATTCGCCGGCAGCGCGTAGGGCAGGGCGTTGTCACCGTTGTAGACGCAACCGGTCACCAGCGGTCGATCCGGATCGCCATCGATAAACGTCACGATCACTTCCTGACCGATGCGCGGCACGAATTGCATGCCGAAACCCTTGCCGCTCCAGGGCAGCACCACCCGCACCCAGCAGGAACTGGCTTCGTCGTTCTTGCCATCGCGATCCCAGGGGAACTGCAACTTGATCCGGCCGTATTCGTCGGTCCAGATTTCTTCGCCCGACTTGCCGACGACCATGGCGGTCTGGGTGTGCATTCGCGGTTTGGGCGTTGTCCGCACCGGGCGGAAGGGCGTGGCTTTCGGGATCGCTTCGAAGCGGTTTCGATAGTCATCGTGGCTGGCTTCATGAGTGACCGCCGTCACCACCCAATCGATGTTCAACGTCGAATCATCGTGCCCGGCGAGGGTGAACCAGTGCCCCGGCACGAGCCAGCGGCAGTCGCTCTCACCGACAAAACGCTTCTCCTGACTGCGCAACCCGTCGACGCGCTGCTTGGTCAGCGCATCGCCGCGCGCCTTGGCATTGTAGCTGCCCGGGTGCTCGTACATCGACCGCGGCCCGGCGACTGCTTCGGCCTGGCTGTAGAGCGAGGTGGTCGGGGTGGTGAACTCGTAATCCGTCGCCCGGTACACCCCGGCCACCGCCTGCACGCAGACCTCTCCGGAGCGGATGCCGTGCAATTCACGCTCGCCCATTTGTTGACCGAGATAATTCACCTTTGGCCCATTGGGGATGGGCACGAAGGCATCGTTGCTGTCACCCAGTACCAGCGTGTGCTTGCCGTCCTCGTGGGTGAAGAACCAGAAGATGCCTTCTTCTTCCAGCAACCGCGAAACGAAGGCGAAATCGGTTTCGCCGTATTGGACGCAGTATTCGCGCGGGGTGTAGCTGCCGCTGAGCTTTAGCAGGAAATCGGTAAAACCATGAGCCTTGAAAATCGTGGTGACGATGTCAGAGGTGCTGAGGTTCTGGAATACGCGGTTGTTGCTGGCCAGGGTCAGCCACCACAGCCATGGCCGTAGTACAAGCTGATAGCGCTCGGCGGTGGCATCGGCGGGGAGTTGGCGGATTTCGGCGACCAGGGCGTCCATTGGACGGGTGAGGGCGTCGTTGTGCAGGGTGGTGGTGACGTGGGTGGCGACGGCATTGGTCAGGGTGAGGGAGACGCCGTCGTTGAGGCCGGCGAGGGTGTGCGAGCCTAGGGCGTTGAGGACCTCTTCACCGGACAGCGACTCAGGGTAAAGCGCCGACAGCGAGGCGGCGCAGAGGGAGAGGCTGGTGTTGCTGTCGGTGGTGCGGGGCATTGAGCAACCTCAAGCAGTGATACAGCAGTGAGCCTGAAATATCGGATCCGGCGGTCAAAAGAATGCCCTGATTCAGATCGGTAATGGATAAATGGCAGTGATGCCTGTACAGGCCCCCATTGCGGCCTTGCTAGCAGCGAAGTCAGTGCCTCCGGAAGTTTTGATTTGCAGCATTTTTTTATCCCTGCGCCTGGCTCCAGGACCGAAGGTGGCCCATTGAGAGAAGTTATTCCAGACATCCATTTTTTCCGAAGATACGGCGCTGCTCGCTCGCTTACTGGAAGCACGATAGTGGTGATTGTAGATATGGCCCGTACACAATTCTCGCAGAACATTAAAGTCGGGCTGTTCCGAGTTGCTTAACTTGTTTGCATGTTCGTAATCGTCAAAGTAAGCCTGTTTGGTGCGTTCCCAGGGAATGTTCAAGGCGACTCCTCTCTTTTTAGTATTGAGAAGCTTTTCAGCCACAGTTTCCTGTGCATATTTTTTTACTGGCTGAACGAGCACTGCGTCTAATGGGCGCTGTGCCATTCAATGCTTCATACATCTTTAGAGCTCTATCTACTCTTTCTCCGGGGGCGTCGTAGTGGGCATCGTCAGCCGCTATAAATGCTGCTTGTATAGACGCTAAAGCGTCTTCGGCGCTAATTTCATGAATGTACATCAAATACACAGCAACACATATGACGGATCTTGTTCGTCCGTGATTGCAGTGTATGACTATAGGGAGGCTGCGCGTTCGATAGGTTTCCATTTCTATTGCAAGCTTCTCCAGGCGAAGCTTAAGCTCGTTGTCCATGTCGTACTCATCTCCGTACATCTGTGGCAACTGGACATCGAATATATGTATAAGGTCACTGTTGAATTGTTTGGCCCCGTTCTCAGAAGAGAGAAAAATTGTCCAGCCATCCAGTCCGACAAAAGGCACGTTCCCCGTATTTCCACCACGCCCTAATTGATTTCCTGTGCACATATTACTTACCTACTCAATGATCTTTAAAAAGAGTGGTTACGTTACTTATGGCGTTTGGCTCCCCAACGTCCTGCTAAGCAGCGCTTTTTTATTCACTCCAACACCCACTCCGCCAGTTTCCCAGTCACCTGAGTCATCAACACGTTCTCAACATCCCTCGCACCCGCCGCACTGCACTTGGCCAACACCGCCTGCACAATCCCGGCATCGAACTCAAACTGCTTCCCGGTCGCAGCCTTATACCGCCCACGCAATTTCTCCAGCTTCGCCAACACAATCCCTTCCAGCGTCACCTCATCCAGCGGCCGATACGCCACCACCGTCATGCGTGCCAGAAACGCTGGTCGAAACGCTTTCAGCAGCACTTTATGCAGCGCTTCATTGAAGGCATCGGTGCCCAGTTGCGCGGTCGGTGTGTCGAGCAGCAACTCAGCCCCGACGTTGCTGGTGGCCAACATCACAGTGTTTTTGAAATCCACCACCAACCCGGTGCCGTCTTCCATGACGCCTTTGTCGAAGACGTTGTAAAAGGCTTCGAGCACATCCGGGTGGGCCTTTTCGATTTCGTCGAGCAGCACCACCGAATAGGGTTTGCGCCGCACCGCTTCGGTGAGCACGCCACCGCTGCCATAGCCGACGTAGCCGGGCGGGGCGCCTTTTAGTTGGCTGACGGTGTGGGCTTCCTGGTATTCCGAAAGATTGATGCTGATCAGGTTGCGTTCGCCGCCGTAGAGCGCGTCGGCCAACGCATAAGCTGTTTCGGTTTTGCCCACGCCCGTGGGGCCGACCAGCAGGAATACGCCGACCGGTTTTTGCGGGTCGGTGAGGCCGGCGCGGTAGGCTTGCAGGCGTTGGGCGATGGTGTTCAGCGCGGTGCTTTGGCCCATGACCCGCTGGCCCATGCGCTGGCCGAGGGTGCGTACGGCGTGGGCTTCGTCGGCGAGCATCTTGCCTACGGGTATGCCGGTCCAGCCGGCGATCACGGCGGCCACGGTTTTGGCGTCGACCTGTTCTGGCACGAGCGGATCGTCCTGGCGAATGGCGTCCAGACCGGCCTCGAGTCGCACCAATTCAGCAGCCAGATGATCGATGCGGCTGTCGGTGGCTTCGTCCGGTTTGTCGTTGTCGGCGCGCTCGCTCAAGGTGAGCAGCTCGCGGCGGGTTTCCAGCAGTTCGCGCACGGCAATCCGTTCTTCGTTCCAGCGGGTTTCCAGTTCGCGAATGGCCTGCACGTTACCCACGGATTCGGTTTCCAGCAGGGTGATGCGTTCCCGGTGATCGAGCCCGGTGGCTTGTTCGCGACGCAGGCGTTCGACTTCGTCTTTGAGGCTTTGCTGGCGATGGCGCAGGCTTTCCAGCGGTGGCGGCACGTCATGCTGGCCGAGGGCGACCCGGGCACACGCGGTGTCGAGCACGCTGATGGCCTTGTCCGGCAATTGGCGCCCGGAGATGTAGCGATGGGACAGTTTCACCGCTTCGTGGATCGCCGCGTCCAGCACCTGCACGCCGTGATGCTGTTCCAGTTTCGCGGCCACGCCACGGAGCATTTCCACGGCGGTGGTTTCGTCCGGCTCCTCGACTTGCACCAACTGAAAACGCCGGGCCAGGGCCGGGTCTTTCTCGAAATATTTTTTGTACTCAAGCCAGGTCGTGGCGGCGAGGGTGCGCAACTCACCACGGGCCAGCGCCGGTTTGAGCAGGTTGGCCGCGTCGCTGCCGCCTTCCGCGCCGCCAGCGCCAATCAGCGTGTGGGCTTCGTCGATGAATAGAATGATTGGTTTGTCGGCGCTGCGCACCGCGTCAATCACGCCTTTGAGCCGTTGCTCGAACTCGCCTTTGACCCCGGCCCCGGCCTGTAACAAACCGAGGTCGAGTACCCGCAGGCTGACTTCCTGCAATGACGGCGGTACATCGCCGGCGGCAATGCGCAGGGCCAGGCCTTCGACCACAGCTGTCTTGCCCACGCCCGGCGCGCCGACCAGGATCGGGTTGTTCTGTCGCCGCCTGAGCAGGATGTCGATGCACTGGCGAATCTCGCCGTCGCGGCCGACGATGGGGTCGATGCGCCCGGCATGAGCGTCGGCGGTCAGGTCCTGGGTGAACTGATCGAGCACCGAGTCTTGTTTCGGCTGCGGCTTGCCAGCATTGACGGGTCGTGTACCGCCGACGTGTTCGCGAGAGTTTTCGGTCCATTCCAGCAGGTTGCTGCGCAAGGCTTCCCGCGGAATTTTCAACAGCGACGAGGCGCTATTGAGCAGCAGGCTGCGGCGTTCGTCGCGGTCGAGCAAGGCCAACAGCAGCAAGCCGGAGCGGATGCTTTCCAGGCCAAGCACGCTGGCCTGAACCACTGCGTCTTCGAGCAGGCCGATGGTTTGCGCCGAGAGCGCCGGGGTGCGGGTGCTGCCGGATTTGAACAGTTCCAGGGCCTTGTTGATTTCCGCCGTCAGGGCATCGCGTTCCAAACCGAAGCGCGGCAGCAAGTAAGCGAAGTCACCGCCCTCGATGTCCAGCAGCTCAAGCAGCAGGTGTTCGATTTCGACGTAATGATGACCCCGTTGCAGGCAACGTTGCGCGGCCCGTTCGAGGGCGCGGCGGTTGTCCGGGTTGAGGCGTCCGATCAGGCTGGCCAGTTCCATGTTCAGGTGATCTCCAGCTGACGAAGGCGGGTTTCGATCTGTTGCACGGCGAGGCTGGTCTGGCGTTGCAGGCCGCCGTTCCAACTGAGCAAGGGTGGGGCCTGGCGACCGAGTTTCATCGCACTGGCACCGCGCACCAACAGCACCAGGGTGCAATCCAGATCGGGGCCGAAATACAGCGCGCAGAGGCTGGCCAGTGCTGGATGGGATTCGCCGTCCGGCAGAAATCGCGCCGCCTGCGCCGAGGTCAGCGGGCCGAGGGTCAGGCGGATGCCGGCGTGTTCATCCCAGACCCGAATGCCGGCCACCGCGCTACGACCCAGTTGCAGGTTGCGCCCGCCCGGTTGCAGTCGACTGCGACTGGCCGGTGGGATTTCCCGCCAGGCACCTTCATAGGCGCTGAGTTCTACTGGCAGTTCGAAGTGCTCACGCACGATCGCGGCGAAGCCGGCCAGGGAACGACGACCGTCGGCAAACAGCGCGCTGCACGCCAGTACGGCGGAATCGGGAACGGCCTGACGTTCCTGCAAGGCTTTGGGCAACAACCCGGTCAGCGCCCGCAGTTGCGTCTGCACCGGGGACGCGCCGGGGGCCGTGAAGCCAACGGCAATCCGGTGTTTGCGCATCACCTTGTACAGCAGGCTGAGCAAGCGATGCTGGAACAGGTCGAGGAACTCGGCCGGTGCATGGTCCTTGGCGCGGGCCCGTTGCTGCAGCCATTCCTGATAGGCGTAGGGCAGGGGACCGTCGGGCCCGCCGAGGCCAAACACCGGAGTACTCAGCGCCGGTTGCTGGCCCGCTTCCTGGGTCAGGCTTTCGATCTCGCTGGCGGAAAAAAGCGGCGTTAAAGGCCCGCGCAGGCGCAGGGCTTCAGCTTGAGGCGCGGTGCCGCTGCCCAGGGATTCGGCTTGTGGGTGTTCGCGCTCCAGCAGCAGCAAGGCCTGCAACAACTCGAACGCCTGCGGGTCGCGCCGCAGCTTTTGGCTCAGGCTCAGAGGGACAGCGGCATGCCGGCTTGGGGTTGCCATGTCTTGACCTCCTTGTCTGACTGGACCAGGACCGTGCGCACGAAGCGGTTGGCCGTGGCATAGAGTGAAAAGAATTGCGCCAGCACTGCTGAAAACAACACGGCGCTGCTGCCGACGAAATGCTGCGGATCGAGTTGCAGCTGAACCTCCAGCCCATTGCGCCAGCCACGCCACGCATCTTCGCCGACATGGGCGATCACCCGTTCGCAGCCAAGGCCGAGCAAGCCTTCAATCTGCCGCAAGGCGCTGGCTTCGTCGCGCAGGTTGTGCAACTGCAAGATTTCCTTGAGGGCCTCCAGCGCCTGTGGCCCCTCGACCAGCGACAAATGATTGAGGGTCAGTTGCGACACCAAGCGCCAGCGGGATTCGCCATCCAGTCGCGGCAGGCTTTGCGGGCTGGGTGGGTTGCGCAGGCGGGCCCAGGCCACTGGCCCCGGTCGTTCGAAACCCAGTGACGTCCCGGCCGGCAGGCTCTGGGCCAGATGCCTGTTGGTACACAGCAGTTCGGCGGTGAGGCTGTATTCGGTGGTCTCGGACAATGGGTCGAGCCGGGTGTCCACCAGGCTCACCATCAGGTCGGTGCCCAGACGATTCGGGGTCATGCCGCTGACCCGTCGCGCGTGCCAGTAGCATTGCTTTTCGCCGCCGATATGCTGGCTGCCGTAATAGGCGGGAACGCGCTGCACACCCTGACTGGAACTGGCGCGCATCGCCCGGATGCTGTGGATCTCGACGCTGTTTTCCCGATGACTGTCGGCGACCAGACGGTACTCGCTGCGGGTGCCGTCCGGGCGCAGGGGCTCCGAGGTTCGTGGAAACAGATTGATCACCGGCGCACAGCCCAAGGCGAAGTCGCTGGCCTGAAGGTGCAGACGGTTGGCCGGGACGCGGTCGAAGACGATGTACAGGTACAGCGTCTGGCTATCGCTGGTGGCACCGGCCAACGGAATGTCGAAGAAACTGAATTTGTCCGGGAAGGCAAAGTATTCGGCAAGCAGGCGCATGCCCGGATGCACGCCGTCCTCGTCCGGTAACAGCACTTCGTCGCTGGCAAAACCGACGATGTCTGGCAGCCCCGCCAGCACTTTTGGCACGCTGCCGACGGGTCCGGCCAGCACCTTCACGGCGTGGGCGCCGAGCAGGTCATACAGGCAGGCGTTGATCACCGGGGAGGCGGCCAGATGCACGCGCAACTGTTTGATCGCCAGCTCCGACCACTGGCTTTCACCGAGGCAGCGCAGGCTCAGGCGCAGGGCCGAGCGCGCTTGCACCACACCGGTCAGGGCCTGGGCTTCGTCGCTGCCCAGCAGCAGTGCTTCGTTGATTTCCACCGGCCACAAGCGAACCGCGGCGCTGGTGCGAAAGTGGATGCTTTCGCCTTTAGTGGTGGTGACGAACAGCGGCGTGTCCCTTGGCAACGGGTAACCACCGGCCAGGTTGCCTTTGCTCGGGTCCGGCTCGAACTGCACGATCGCGCAGGAGGGCAACGGCCGCATGGCCAGCGGGTAAAGTTGTTCGAGCAAGGCATCGCTGAATTCGGCGTAGTCGTCATCGAGCCGCCGTTGCAAGCGTGCCGCGAGCAAGGCGAAACCTTCGAGCAGTCGTTCGACATGCGGGTCGGGGCATTCACCGGGGGACAATTCCAGGCGCTTGGCGACCTTGGGATAACGCTCGGCAAAAATGCTCCCGGCATGCCGCAGCCAAGTCAGTTCGCGTTGATAGTAATCGAGCAGTTGCGGGTCAATCGAGTCGCTCATGACGCACCTCAAGGCCATCGCTGACCTTCTCGATGACAAATGCCACGGGCCAGTGCTGCTGGCCGCTGCGTAACTCGCCCACCAGCCGAATGCTCAGTTGCTGCGGATGGCCGGGCACCGGATTGACCTGGACCTCGCCCAGCCGCAGGCGCGGTTCGAAATGGCTGATGGCCTCGCGCACTTCCCGCGCCAACTGACGACGGTCATCGCTGCGCTGCTGTTGCAAGGCAGTCCAGTCAGCGATGCCGTAGTCGAGAATGCTCGGCGGGGAGGTCAGCGGACGTTGGCCACGTCGGGTGTTGAACAGGCGCAGCAACTCCGTGTGCACCGAGTCGAGCAGCCCCTGGCGATCGAACACCTGCACAGTGTCGACCTCGCTGGCGGCGAGGCGCTCGAACAACGGTGGGAGCATGCCGGTGCCTGCCATGGCCGACGCGTCCGCTTACTTGACGAGCTTGTTGGCGGCCATGTCCCAGGTCGAGGCGGCCGTGCCTTCCTTGGTGCCGTCGTCTTTCTGGGCGGTGAGTTCCCACTTGATCTTGGTGAAGTTCAGCGACAGGGTTTCCACCGGTTTGCCGCCCGTACCGCCACTGACGCTGACGTTGGACAGCACGACGTTGGTCAGGGTGTAGATGATGAATGGCATCAGCTGACCGCTGCCTTCAGCGGCGTTGCGGCCGATGGTGATTTTAGCTTCCGGGATCGGTTTGCCGGCGCAGCAATACTCATTGAGGGATGGCGTCGAGCTGTCGACGAATTTGGTCAGGGTGAACTCGCCGATGTGCGGCTTGCCGGAGGTACGCTCCGAGTTGCTGACGTCGTTGGTCACCTGCATCGCCACGTTGTGGCTGTAGGACATGACTTCGATCTTGTCCTTGTAACCCTCGAGCAGGCTATCGCCTTTGATGTCGCCGCCGAGGTCGAGAATGATTGCATCCATCGCATGAAACTCCTGAAAGTAATCGTGCTAGATAAGCAGGGGAATCCCGCCGGGTTAGGCCGGCGGGAGGCAGGTCAGGCAGCTACCGGTGGCGGCAGGGTCGCGACCAGTCGGATCGACGCGGTCAGTTCCTCAAGCTGGAAGTGCGGCCGCAGGAACACCGTGGCCTTGTAGGCGCCCGGTTTGCCGGCGACCTCGGTCACGTCCACCCGGGCTTCACGCAACGGGTACTGCGCCTTGATCTCTTGCGGCGCGTTGTCGTTGATCAGCACGTAGTCGGCGATCCAGTTATTGAGGTAGGTCTGCACATTGTCGCGGGTCATGAAACTGCCGACCTTGTCGCGCATGATCACCTTCAGGTAGTGCGCGAAACGCGAGGCCGCGAGCACGTATGGCAGCATCGCCGAAATCCGCGCGTTGGCGTTCGCCTCATTGGTGTTGTAGAGCTTGGACTTGTTGGTGGTCTGGCCACCGAAGAACACCGCCACGTCGCTGTTCTTCTTGTGACACAGGGCGATGAAGCCGAGGTCGTTGAGCTCTTTCTCGCGACGGTCGGTGATCGCCACTTCGGTCGGGCATTTGAGCGACAGATCGCCCGAGGTGGTGCGGAAGGTATGGGCCGGCAGCCCTTCCACCGCACCACCGCCTTCGGCGCCGCGAATCGCTGCGCACCAGCCGTACTTGGCGAAAGCTTCGGTGATTCGTTGCGACAAGGCCCACGCGGCATTGCCCCACAGGTATTTGCCGTGGTCGCTGCCGTTGACGTCTTCGACGTAGTTGATGCCTTCCACCGGTGAGGTGTCAGGGCCGTAGGGCAGACGCAGCAGGAAGTGCGGCAGCACCAGCGACACGTAGCGCGAATCTTCACTTTCGCGGAACGAACGCCACTTGATCAGTTCCTGGCTTTCGAAGACTTTCGACAGGTCACGCGGCACGGCCAGTTCGGTAAAGCTGTTCATGTCGAACAGTCGAGGGCTGGCGGCGGCGATGAACGGCGCGTGAGCGGCTGCGGCGACGTTCGAGAGTTTCTCCAGCAGGCCGATGTCTTGCGGGTGCCGGCCGAAGGTGTAGTCACCCACCAGCAAGCTGAACGGGTGGCCGCCGAAGGTGCCGTATTCCTCTTCGTAGATCTTCTTGAACAGTGCGCTCTGGTCGAACTCGACGGCTTTTTCCAGATCGTTCTGCAGCTCTTTCTGGGTCACGTTGAGCAACCGCAGTTTCAGCCGGGAGCTGGTCTCGGTGTTCTTCACCAACAGGTGCAGGCCGCGCCAGGACGCTTCGAGTTTTTGCAGGTCCGGGTGGTGCAACACTTCATTGAGCTGAGCGCTGATCAGCTCGTCGATCTGGCTGATGCGGTCGTTGATCATCGCCACGGTGTCCTTGTCGATGGCCATGCCTTCGTCGAGTACCTGGGTGGCGAATTCCGCGAGCATGTCGCGGGCGTAATCCTGCTGGCTGTCGTCATGGGCCATGCGGCCTTTGGCGATGATTTCATCGAGCAGGGACAAGGTCTGGGCTGTACTGTCGCTGGCTTGGCTCTGGGCGGCGGATGAGGCGGGCATGGCAAATTCTCCCTAAGTGGATGAACGATCAGGCTTGCGGTTCGGCCGGTGCTTCGCTGTCGCCAGCGGGGGCGGGAGCGGCGGTGTCCGGGCGGGCCGACTTGATCTCTTGCAGTCCCTCGGTGTTGGCGATGACGTCGCGCAACAGCTTGTCCAGATCATCGTTGCCATCGAGCTTGGTCAGCAGGTCGCGCAGACGCTGGCGCGCTTCGAACAAGCGCCGCAGCGGAGTGACCTGCTCAACCACCTTGACCGGATCGAAGTCGTCGATGTGTTTGAAGTTGAGCTCGATGTTGAGTTTGCTGTCGTCGCCGCTGAGGGTGTTGTTGACCTGCAAGGTGGCGCGCGGGCCGATCGAGGCGAGGACTTCATTGAAGTTGTCGCGGTCGATTTCGGTGAAACGCCGTTCATTCAATTTCGGGAGTGGCTCGAGAGGCTTGCCGGAAAGGTCGGCCAGGATGCCGACAACCAACGGTAATTCTTTCTTCTCGATCGCGTTGCCGATTTCGACGTCGTAGGTGATTTGCACCCGGGGTGGGCGAACCCTGTCTAGCTTGTGCTGAGTACTTTCTGCCATGGTGGCTGACTCCGATGCATGAGGCGGGTGCAATGCATCGGGAGGCCCGTTTCATCGCATTCCCTTACTGGACCGTAGGTTAGAAAGGGAGGGCAGAGGACCTGTCATTCCTTTGACGAACCTTCCACATTCGTCGTGCCGACCGAACTACCCAAGACGCTAGAACAGGTCTATAAAAAAGCAAACAAAAAGCAATTTTGGACCGTGTCGAGAAAAGGAAAATTCATTTTGCACGCACGTTTATTTTCTTTGGTTCTATTACTGTCACTCGCCGGGTGTTCGTTGTTCGGGCCTCGCGTCGACCTCGATAACCTGACGCTGGACGTCGCGCCCCGCGCCAACGATGACACGCCGATCGCGGTGGACTTCATCGCGGTGAACGACGCGGACCTGCTCAAGCAGTTGTCGGGCATCACCGCCCGGCAGTGGTTCGCCGAACGCGAGCAGTTCCAGCGCGACTACCGACAGCTGATGACCGTCTGGGGGCTGGAGCTGGTGCCCGGTCAATTCATCGACAAACAACCCTTCCCGCTGGGGGGCAAGCGGGCGGCTGGACTTTTAGTCTTCGCCAGCTATAACACTCCCGGAGCACACCGGTTACGGCTGGACGATCAGAGCAACGCCTGGCTCAAGTTCGACAGTCGCGAGATGACGCTGGTCAGCGACCACCCGAACTGAACACAGGGCCAGGCCGCCATTGGCGCGGCGACACGAGACGTCGAAGGGAATCGTATGAGTCTGCTACCTGACGCGGTTTGCTGGCATGAGGGCATGCAGTTGTTGCCCCAGCATTTTCAGTTGCAAGGGCTGCGGGCCGAGGCGCTGGTGGCGCATTTCGCCCAAGCCTGTAATCCGTGGTTCTGGGGCGTGACTCGCGTTGAGTTCGATCCCTCGGCATTGAGTGCCGGGCTGGTACGACTGATCAATTTACAGGCGACCTTGCCGGACGGTTTGCCGGTCAATCTGCAGGCTGGTGTCGGGCCGATGCTGGAGCTCGACGTCAGTGAAGCGATCGACGCCACGGACAACGCCACCGTTACCGTTTACCTGGCGATCAGTCCGCTGTGGCGCGCCGGTCAATTGCTGCCGCTCAAGGGCCGATTGCAATCGGTGGTCGGCGATGCGCTGCCGGACCTCACCAGTGGCGAGTACCCCGAATCGATCACGGTCTGGCGTCCGAATCCGCGTTTGTGCACGCAATTGAACAAGGCGGATTCCGTCTGTCTGCCACTGCTGAGAATTCGCAAGGAGGGCGGCGGCTTTCTTCAGTTGCCGTACACCCCGCCGACGCCGTGCCTGTTGCCCGAGTCGGTAGTGGGTCGGCGCGTGGCGGCGCTGTGTGCCCGGGCGCGGGAGAAATGCATGTTCCTCGCCGGTCGTTTGCGTCAGGCGCAGCAGGCCGGCAATCAGGACGACGCGCTGGAAATTCGTCGCCAGTTGACGGCGCTCTGGGCGCGGTTGCCGGAAGTCGAAGGCCTGCTGAACAGTCGAGTGGCCACGCCTCAGGCACTCTATGGTTTGCTGCTCGGCCTGGCCGGCGCCTGGTCGGCGCTCGATCCATTGGCCGGTGTTCCGGCGTTCGCCCCGCTGGATTTTCTGGAGTTGCAGCGAGGCTATGAAGCGGTGCTCGACTGGCTTGAAAAGACCCTCGAACTGATCCGCGCCGGATATCGCAGCCTGGCGTTCGAACGCAGTGAGCAGGCCTTCTCGATTCAATTGCCCGATGACCAGCCGAGCCAGCGGCTGGTCATCGGTTTGCGCATGCCCAACGGTGCCAGTGAGCAGGCCGCGAGCGAATGGTTGCGCGGGGCGATCATTGCGTCGCAGCCGCACATCGCGCTGCTCAGTCGCCAGCGCATGAGTGGTTTGTCCCATCAGGCCATGAGTCGCAATGAACAAGTGGCCTACAGCGTCGGCGATGATACGCGGCTGTTTGTGGTGATGGCCGAAGGCCAATGGTTCGACGGGCAGTTGCCGTTGCTGATTGCCGCACCGGCTTCCAGGCTGGCCAGCAGTCCATGGCAAGTGGTGTTGTTTGTGGCCCAGGCGAGTGAAAGTGCTTGATCAAGGAAGGAACGTCATATGTCTGAGGGCAATGTCGGGACGGGTACACGAGGCCTCCACGAAGCGCCGCTGAGCAGTGCTTTTCGCCAGGCCTGGCAGCAATGGTCCCAGGACTGGAACCAGTTGCCCAAGGACAGCGAGGACGAAGCGCTGGTGGACGCGGTGGTCGAGCTCTCCACGCAAATCTCCCAACGCCTTTGGCGAACCGCCTTCGCCAAAGTCGGTGACGCCGCCACCGAGCAAGTCAAAGCGCTGGTCTACGCCTTTGTCGCGCTGGTCGATGAAACCTTGCTGTTTACGCCTTGGCCGGGCCAATCGGCCTGGCAGGAAAAACCCTTGGAATCGAGGCTGTACGCCAGCCGTCAGGCCGGTGAGCGGATACCGCTGGCGATCAAGGAACTGCTGGATGAGCAGATCCCCACCACTCGCGATCTGGCCAATGTTTATTTGCAATGTCTGGTGCTGGGGTTTCGGGGACGTCTGCGCGGTGAACAGAATCAGGCCCAACATGAAAAATGGCGCCTGGCGCTGTTCACCTTTGCCTGGCAGCACGAGGCGGATTATGCCGACGTCAGTGCCCGGCTCGAACAGCCTTCGGCGGTGCCACCGATGCAATTGTCGGTGCGCCTTTCATTGCCCGACGGTTTTCGCCTGGGTCTGGGGATTCTCGCCATGGTCCTGCTGCTGACCGGGTTGGGGCAGTTGTTTTGGCGTGACATTCGTCTGGAGCTCGAACCGGTCTTGCAGATGACCGATTCCGTGACCGCCTCGGAGCAAGACTCATGAGCACGCAGGGGATTATCGGCCTCATCATCGCCGTGCTGTTGGTGCTGGCGATTGTCGGGGTGGCGGTCTGGTGGTTGCGCACGCAAAGCGGGGCGGCGATTCGCAGTTTTTACCTGGCGGTGCGGCACATGGAGCAGGAGCAGGGTGCCCAGGACCGCTACCAGATTCCCTGGCTGCTGATGCTCGGCAACGAAACCCAGGGCACCCAGTTATGTACTCAGTGGCGCTTGCAGCCCAGCGACAAACCGGCTTGGTTCGGTCGCTGGTGGTCGGACCCTGAAGGTGCAGTATTGGTGGTGCCCCAGGCGCTGTTTTTGCCGGATGAAGGCATGCACCTGCAACGGGGCGGCTGGTGGCGCTTGCTGGGATTGATTCTGCGCCTGCGCAGTCAACGTCCGCTGGATGGGGTGATCTGGACGGTGCCGGTCAGTCGACTGGGCAACGTCGAGCAAGCCGCAGCCCTCGGGTTGGCGGCACGTCGACGTTTCATCGATCTGTTGCAACGGTTCGGGCTGAGCCTGCCGGTGTACGTGGTCATTACCGGCATGGAAGAGTTGCCAGGCTTTCAGGAATTGATCACCGCGCTGCCGGTCGAGGCCCGCGAACGCACGCTGGGTTGGTCCTCGCCCCACGGACCCGATGCAGTCTGGCAGGCGCAATGGAGTGATCAGGCGCTGGATCAGGTTACTCGGGCCTTGGCGGAATCGATCATCGAAATCGGCGCCTTGTCCGGGCAGTTGAGCAGTGAATTGTATGGCTTGCCGGAACGTTTCGAGGCCTTGCGGCGCCATCTGCAATCCTTGTTGGAGCCGGTTTTCCAGGGCAATGCTCAAGGTGAGGCGCCACGTTTTCGCGGTATTTATTTCACGGCCAATCAGCCCTCGGAAGACAGCGCTGACGGATTTTCGGCCTACGACACCGGGTTGCAGCAGAGCGCCTTTGCCCGGCAATTGTGGCAGCGGCGGGTGGTCGCCGAGCGCGGTCTGGCCCAGGTGGTGCCGCGTCTGTTACGCCTGCGTCAACGCTGGCACCGCGTGACCGGTGGGGTGGCGCTGGTGGTCGCGCTGGTCTGGGGCGCGGGCATGCTGTGGGTCTGGCAGGATTCGGTCAAGGAGGCCCATGAACTCTCGCGCCTGCTGCAAGGGGCGCAGAAAAACTACACGGCGGTCACGGATGAATCTCATCGGCTGGAGTCGACCCGGCGCAATGTCCAGGGCTTCTGGCGAGTGCTGGAAAAGGCGCCGGGCTGGAGCTTCACCTCAGTGGTATTTCCGACCTCCTGGTTCTCTTCGCTGGATGCGCAGTTGGCGAGCGAGTTGCGCCTGACCGCCCAGAGCCATTTGATGCTGCCGTTGCGCGACCTGTTGAGCGCAGAGCTGGCGCAACTCAAGACCATCCGCAACACCGAACGACGGGGCAACGTCGAAAGCGAAGATCCGGCTCAATGGCAAAACTACGTCAAGGCCAAGGATCTGGTGGAGCGCGCGGTGCGTCTGGAGCAGCAGAACCAGTGGTTCAGTCAGGCGCTGAACAACCCCAAGGCGCCCCTCGAAGATCTGGTGTTGCTGAGCAACAACGCGTTGTCGCTGAACCTCAACGTCGGCACGTTGCACCGCGCCGGTTTTTACAACCGTGCGTTGTTCGATGCCGATGGCAGCGACTTGCGACCTCTCGACCTGACCGTCGAGCGTCCGGTGATCGAGGAAAATTTCCTCGGGCTCATGGAACGCTGGCTGGACCAGTATTTCCTGGCCGACAATTTCGTGCGCCAGGCCGGTTATCTCAAGCTGCATCTGGAACGGCTGGAAGCCGGCAGTGGTAACTCCCTCACCGAACTCGAAGATTTGCGCGCACTGGTCGATGACCTGCAAGCCGTGATCGGCTTGACGAATTCGGCATGGGGCCGCGGCAAGGGCCAGGACCTGGTGCCTGGCTATCGCGAGTTGCTGGACAACGTGCGCAAAAGCGTCTTGCTCGGACCGCAACTGGAGCAACAGTTGGAAATGCAGGCGGCCAAGCTGCAACAGAGCTTTCGCGATCAATGGATCGTCCAGGCCGGCTCCCGGGATAATTTATTGATTCAGCAAGGCAGCGGGCAACTGGTCTTGCAGGAACATGTGGTGCAGCTCAACAACGCGGTGCAGGCGTTGTTCAAGCGTGACTTTGTGGCCATCGCCTTACAGGCGGATCGCTCGGAGGCCCCGAATGGGCAAGGGCAGGGCGTTGATGGCGACGACCTCGACAGTGCGCTGAACTATTTCGCCAGCTACAAAAGTTATGCCGCCGAAGAGTTGCCACGCATTCCCCCGGCGTATCGCGGGGCCTTGTTGCAAGCAGCCGAAGGCGCGGTGGTCAAGGCCATGTTGTCGAGCCTGCGCGAACACAACGCTCAGGTCCATAGCGGCGTTTTCAATGTGCAGGCCTCCCAGGCGATTGCCTTGCAGAAAGCCTTTATCGAGGTGCGTCGCAGCGATCTGGCCACACGTTTGCAAACTGCCTTGAACCGCCGCGCCCTGGCCGAAATCGTCAGCGGCCTCGACGAAATCGTCGCCCAGCCGCTGTTCAGCGGGCGCACCGAAATCAGCCAGTGGGACGGCTCGAAAAACCTCGGCCTGCAACTGTATGGCGCCAACGACGTGCAGGATTTGAAACTGAGCCTCAAGCAGCAATTCAACACCATGCTTGGCATCACCGAGCGACGCACCTCGGCGCTGGAATGGCTGAAAGTCCAGCAACAAAACCTCTCGGCGCTGGATTATGAACGCGTGACGCAGTTCAGTGCGCTCAACGAAGAACTGCTCAAGTACAAGGAACAGAATCCCGCCAGTTCGCCGGCGCAGATCGAGCAGTTGGTGAGCCGCGATTTCATCGAAATGGACGCCACGTCCTGTGGCCAGATCCTGCAAACCGCCAATTTGTCTGGTGGGCGCGGAACACTGGCGTTGCGGGCAGTGGACCTGCAACAAACCGCCATGCAACGCTGCCAGTTCCTGCAACAGCAACAGGCGGCGGCCGCGTGGAACGACCTGGCCAATTATTTCAATCAGTACCTGGCGGAGCGCTTTCCGTTTGCCAATGGCCTTCAAGCCGCCGATGCCGACCCGGCTCGAGTCCAGCATTTGCTGGAACTGATCGACAAGCGCTTGCCGGTGGCACAGGCCGGCTTGTTGCTGAGCCAGACCCCGGAGCGCCTGGCCGCCGAGGATTTTCTCAATCGTCTGAAGCAAGCCAGCACCTGGCTGGGCCCGATGTTTGTACGCGACAAGAGCGGAGTGTTGGGGCTGGAGATGGACGTGCGCTGGCGCACCGATCGAGAGGAAGAACGCGGTGCCGATCAGGTGATTGCCTGGGGCTTGAATGCCGGCAATCAACAGCTCAGTTACCCCGGCGAGGCCCAGCAGAACCTGCGCTGGATGGTCGGTCAACCGATTCGACTGAGCTTGCGTTGGGCCCGAAATGGCTACCAGCGCCCGGCCAACGATCCGTTACAGCCGAGCCTGGTGGTGCGGGATCTGGAAGCGGGCTGGGAGTACAGCGGTCCGTGGTCGTTATTGCGCTTGATGCGTTCGCACGTGTCGGTGCAACGCCAGCCGAACATGGACTACACGGACTTTCCGTTGACCTTGCGCCTGCCCGTGACGACCCAGTCCAGCACCACCACCGCCGAGCAAACCCTGATGTTTGTGCGTCTGTCGTTGATGACCCAGGGCTCGAAATTGCCGCTGTCCATTCAGCCCTTGCCAACCCGGGCCCCGCGCTCACCGTTCATGGTGACGAGATCGACCGCGGCTATCGAATCTAATAAGGAGGGCCTGTGAATCAACCTTCAACGCCGTTGCCGGAACTGATTACCCAACTGCTCGAACCGATCAGCGTGGAGGCCCCCTGTGGCCAGGACCTGCGTTATGAGCCTGAGTTCGACCGGTTGCGCGAAATGCGCCGTGAGGACGACACCAGTTTGCCCACGGGGGTGTGGCAGTCGTCGATCAAGCGCGCCCAATGGCCGGAACTGGAAAAACTGACCACCAGCCTGCTGCTCGAACGCAGCAAGGATTTGATGCTCAGCGCCTGGCTGGGTGAGGCCTGGTTGCATCAGGACGGGCTCGAAGGGTTGCCGGGCAGCCTGGCGCTGATTGCCGGGTTATGCGAGCGTTATCCCGAGCACCTGCACCCACAGGCGGAGGACGGCGATCAGTCATGGCGGGTGATACCGCTTGAATGGCTGGCTCGACGCTACGCTGAAGTGTTGCTGACCCGAGTGCCGCTGTTCGAGTCGCGCAACAACGAGTTCGATGGCTTCTGTCTGGATGCCTGGCGCCGGTTGCAACTGCAACAGGTACAGGCCAGCGACAGTAAAACGGCCAAGACCTCAGCCGAGAACGCGCGCAACGAACAGAAAAAAATCACCGAACAGATTCGCGCCACCCCGTTGTCATTCTGGTTGCGCAGCCAGGGCACGCTGCTGCTCAGCCAGCAGCACCTGCAACGCCTGGAGGTGTGGAGCGACGCGTATCTCGGCAATCAGGCCCCAGGCTTCAAAGCGCTGCAGGATGTGATCGAAGCGTTGTTGACGCTGGTTCAGGAGTTCATCGCCATGCATCCACGAAAACCGACCCCGGCGCCTGTCGAAACGCCTGCGGTGGCGACATCGAGCCCGGCCGCCGTGCCGGACATCGTCCCGGCCCCCCAGGTGTTCAGCGAGCCGGCGAATCGTGAAGAGGCGTACCGGCAATTGCTGTTGATCGCCGAGTACCTGGCGCGCACCGAACCCCACAGCCCGGTGCCCTATTTGATCAAGCGGGGCGTGGAGTGGGGCAATAAGCCCCTGAGCGAGCTGCTTGGAGAACTGATCAGCGCCGATGCCGAATCCCGGCGACTCTGGACACTGTTGGGCGTCCTTTAGTGATTGTGTCGGGTGGCTGCCGTCGGCGGCGGTAAAGCAATCGGGGTCAGTACCGGTTGACCGGAAAAAAACGCCGTCAGGTTTTTGCCGACCAGCTCCACGGTGCCTTGGGTGGCTTCCGGTGACAATCCGGCGACATGCGGGGTCAGAATCACGTTGGCCAACCCCTTGAGGGCGTCCGGCACCTGAGGTTCGTTATCGAAGACATCCAGCGCGGCACCGGCGATCCGTCGCTGTTCCAGCGCGCTGATCAGGTCTGCCGTGACGATCACGCTGGCCCGCGCGATGTTAACGATGAACCCCTGGGGGCCCAAGGCGTCGAGCACCTGTCTGTTGATCAAGTGTTGAGTGCCGAGCCCGCCGGGTGCGGCGACTATCAGGAAATCCGAGTGGCGCGCCAGTTCGGTCGGCGTCGAGCAGAAGCTATAGGGCACGTCGCTGCGATGCTGGCGGTTGTGGTAGCTCACGCTCATGTCGAAGCCGTTGGCCGCACGTTTGGCGATAGCGATGCCGACAGCCCCAAGGCCGAGGATGCCCAGGCGTTTGCCGGCCAGGGAAGGGCGCATGATTTTCGGCCATTCACCCCGACGCACGGCCGCATCGGCCCGGGGAATATCGCGCACCAGTGCCAGCAGCAACGCCATGGCGTGGTCGGCGACGGAAGAGGCATTGACGCCGGCCCCGTTGGTGACGGTGATGCCGCGGTCGGCGGCGGCTTGCAGGTCGACGTGCTCGTAGCCGGCGCCGATCACGCAGATGATCTTGAGGTTGGGCAGGGCGGCAATTTCATTGGCGTGCAGGCCCAATGGACCGCGCGTCAGCACCGCATCGATCTGACGGCCCTGTCGGGCAATGGCAGTGGCGCGTTCGGCCGGGGTCGGGGCCAGGATCAGATGAAACCCCTGATGTTCGAGAATCGGCAGGTATTCATTGATGGTTTCAACCAGTACCAGAACAGTTGCGGTCATGCTGGGCTCCTGCGGGCAGCGGAATGTCGGGGCTCGAACGTCATTTCAGATTGCTGACTCCAGAGCGGTTTGGCAATGGCCAGGGTTTTTGGCTCCCCGTGTCGGAGCTGGCGAAGCTTGCGATCCTTCTAATGACAACACTAGATCAGAGCGAGGCAGATGGTGGGAGTTTGTCCACGATTCGTAGGAGCGAGCGGTGCGGCGATCCGACTTGCCCGCGAAGAACGATAACGCGGTATTCCTGTTGGACCGAGGCGACTGGTTCGCGGGCAAGCCTTGCTCCTACAGAGAACGCAGGCGCCAGTTGCATCTGATCCGCATAACCATTCCTCAGCTAAGTCTTTGCTTCTGCTGATTAATCCCGGACAATCGCGCCCCTGTTTCGGCCAGGACGCTGCCTGTCGGATTTTTCCGACTCGTCCTGGTCGGGTGGCAAGTGACCGGAAAGCGGAGATCCGACCGGATGAATGATCAGGCCAATAGCGTCGACGAACGCTATGTAGCGGCGACACCAGCGAGCCTCGCAAGCTGGAATCGCCATGACACCACCTGGATGCTGGGCCTGTTTGGCACGGCAATCGGGGCTGGTACCCTGTTTTTGCCGATCAACGCGGGGCTGGGCGGCTTCTGGCCGCTGCTGATCCTGGCAGTGCTGGCGTTCCCCATGACGTTTTACGCACACCGCGGCCTGACCCGCTTTGTGTTGTCCGGCCGCGAAGGCGCCGACATCACCGAAGTTGTGGAAGAACATTTCGGCATCAAGGCCGGCGCGTTGATCACATTGCTGTATTTCTTCGCGATCTTCCCGATCCTGCTGATCTACAGCGTGGCCTTGACCAACACCGTGGGCAGTTTCCTCGAACATCAACTGCACATCATGCCGCCACCGCGCGCCGTGTTGTCGTTCGTATTGATTCTCGGCCTGCTGGCAGTGGTGCGTTGCGGTGAGCAGGTGATCGTCAAGGCCATGAGCCTGATGGTGTATCCGTTCATCGTCGCGCTGTTGTTCCTGGCGGTGTTCCTGATTCCGCACTGGAATGGCGGCATCCTCAGCACTGCAACCACGCTGCCTGAGTCGTCGGCGCTGCTGCACACCCTGTGGCTGGCGATTCCGGTGATGGTGTTCTCGTTCAACCACTCGCCGATCATCTCGGCGTTCGCAGTGGACCAGAAGCGTCGCTACGGCGCGCATGCCGAAGAGCGCAGCTCGCAGATCCTGTCCCGTGCCCACATCTTGATGGTGGTGATGGTGCTGTTCTTCGTCTTCAGCTGCGTGCTGACCCTATCGCCGGCGCAACTGGCGGAAGCCAAGGCGCAGAACCTGTCGATCCTGTCGTACCTGGCCAACCACTTCAGCAACCCGACCATCGCCTTCGCGGCGCCGTTGATTGCCTTCGTGGCCATTTCCAAGTCGTTCCTGGGCCACTACATCGGCGCCAGCGAAGGCTTGAAGGGCCTGATCGTCAAGAGCGGCAAGCGCCCGGCACCGAAGACGCTGGACCGCATGACTGCGGCGTTCATGCTGGTGGTGTGCTGGATCGTTGCCACGCTGAACCCGAGCATTCTCGGCATGATCGAAACCCTCGGTGGCCCGATCATCGCGGCGATCCTGTTCCTGATGCCGATGTACGCAATCCGCAAGGTTCCGGCCATGGCGCGTTTTCGTGGTCAAGCCTCTAACGTCTTCGTGACGGCGGTGGGCCTGGTGGCGATTTCGGCGTTGATCTATTCCCTGATGGCCTGAGGATAGATCTTCCAGGCACGCTGAATACCCTGTGGGAGCGGGCTTGCTCGCGATGAGGCCGGCACATTCAACATCTATGTTGTCTGTAAGGCCGTCATCGCGGGCAAGCCCGCTCCCACATTTTTTTTGTGATTCATGGCTCGCGCAAATCCCTGTGGGAGCGTGGCTTGCCCGCGATGAACGATAACTCGGTCTTCCTGAAGGCATAAAAAAACGCCGCTCATCTCACGATGGGCGGCGTTTTTTATGGCGTTGCAGCGTTAGGCTTGAACGACCGGGATGTTGGCGTTCGCAGCAGCTTCACGGAACTCGGCGATCTGGTCGAAGGACAGGTAGCGGTAAACATCGGCCGCCATGCTGTCGATCTTGCCAGCGTATTCCATGTACTCCTCGACGGTCGGCAGGCGACCCAGGATGGACGCAACGGACGCCAGCTCGGCCGAAGCCAGGTAGACGTTCGCGCCGTCACCCAGACGGTTCGGGAAGTTACGGGTCGACGTCGACACCACGGTGGAGTTCGGCTCTACACGTGCCTGGTTCCCCATGCACAGCGAGCAGCCTGGCATTTCCATGCGTGCGCCGGCCTTGCCGTAGATGCCGTAGTAGCCTTCTTCGGTCAACTGGTGAGCGTCCATTTTGGTCGGCGGCGACAGCCACAGACGAGTTGGCAGCTGACCTTTGACCTGTTCCAGCAACTTGCCGGCAGCGCGGAAGTGACCGATGTTGGTCATGCACGAACCGATGAACACTTCGTCGATCTTCTCGCCAGCAACGCTGGACAGCAGACGGGCGTCGTCCGGATCGTTTGGCGCGCAGAGCACAGGCTCTTTGATGTCGGCCAGGTCGATTTCGATGACTTCAGCGTATTCGGCGTCAGCATCGGCAACCATCAACTCAGGGTTGGCGATCCAGGCTTCCATCGCTTGAGCACGACGTTCCAGGGTACGCACATCACCGTAGCCTTCACCGATCATCCAGCGCAGCAGGGTGATGTTCGATTGCAGGTATTCGGTGATCGACTCTTTCGACAGCTTGATGGTGCAACCGGCAGCCGAACGTTCGGCCGAGGCGTCGGACAGCTCGAAAGCCTGTTCGATGCTCAGGTTGTCCAGGCCTTCGATTTCCAGGATGCGGCCGGAGAAGGCGTTCTTCTTGCCTTTCTTCTCGACGGTCAGCAAGCCAGCCTGAATCGCGAAGTAAGGAATGGCGTGAACCAGGTCACGCAGGGTGACGCCCGGTTGCATCTCGCCTTTGAAACGCACCAGGATCGATTCCGGCATGTCCAGTGGCATCACGCCAGTGGCAGCGGCGAATGCGACCAGACCGGAACCGGCCGGGAACGAAATGCCCATCGGGAAACGGGTGTGGGAGTCGCCACCGGTACCGACGGTGTCCGGCAGCAGCATGCGGTTCAGCCAGCTGTGGATGATGCCGTCGCCCGGACGCAGGGAAACACCGCCGCGGGTCATGATGAAGTCAGGCAGGGTGTGGTGGGTGGTCACGTCGATCGGCTTTGGATAAGCCGCGGTGTGGCAGAACGACTGCATCACCAGATCAGCGGAGAAGCCCAGGCACGCCAGGTCTTTCAGTTCGTCACGGGTCATCGGACCAGTGGTGTCCTGGGAACCGACGGTGGTCATCTTCGGTTCGCAGTAGGTGCCTGGACGCACACCGGCTACGCCGCATGCCTTGCCGACCATTTTCTGCGCCAGGGTGAAACCCTTGGTGCTTTCGATCGGGGCATCCGGCTTCTTGAACAGGTCGAACGCTGGCAGACCCAGTTCGGCGCGAGCCTTGTCGGTCAGGCCACGGCCGATGATCAGCGGAATACGACCGCCGGCACGGACTTCGTCCAGCAGCACAGGGGTCTTCATTTCGAAGGTGGTGATGACTTCGTCGGTACCGTGCTTGCAGACTTTGCCAGCGTGCGGGTACAGGTCGATCACGTCGCCCATGTTGATGTTGGTAACATCGAATTCGATTGGCAGTGCGCCGGCATCTTCCATGGTGTTGTAGAAGATTGGAGCGATCTTGCTGCCGAAGCAGAAGCCGCCAGCACGCTTGTTCGGCACGTAAGGAACGTCGTCACCGAAGAACCACAGCACCGAGTTGGTGGCCGATTTACGCGACGAACCGGTACCGACCACGTCACCGACGTAGGCGATCGGGAAGCCGCTGTTGCGCATTTCTTCGATCTGCTTCATCGGGCCGATGGAGCCTTGCACGTCCGGCACGATGCCGTCGCGAGCCATTTTCAACATGGCCAGGGCGTGCAGCGGGATGTCCGGGCGGGACCAGGCATCAGGAGCAGGGGACAGGTCGTCGGTGTTGGTTTCGCCGGTCACCTTGAAGACGCGCAGGCTGATCTTGTCGGCCAGCACCGGGCGCTTCTTGAACCACTCGCCGTCAGCCCAGGATTGCAGAACGCCTTTGGCGTGAACGTTGCCGTTCTTGGCTCTTTCAGCCACGTCGTGGAAGGCATCGAACATCAGCAGGGTGTGCTTGAGTTCTTCGGCGGCTACTGGTGCCAGTTCGGCGTCGTCCAGCAGATTGACCAGCGTCACGATGTTGTAGCCACCCTGCATGGTGCCGAGCAGTTCAACAGCGCGTTTCTTGTCGATCAGAGGGGATTTGGCTTCGCCTTTGGCGAGGGCAGAGAGGAAACCGGCCTTTACATAGGCAGCTTCGTCCACGCCTGGCGGAACGCGATTGGTGATCAGGTCAACGAGGAAAGCTTCTTCGCCAGCCGGGGGATTCTTCAGCAGCTCGACCAGGCCTGCAGTTTGTTCGGCGTTAAGCGGCTGGGGAACGATACCCAGTGCTGCGCGCTCTTCGATATGTTTGCGGTAGGCTTCAAGCACAGTTATTACCCTCATCAGTGGTCCCAAATGGGTGTCCGGGACGCTCATCCCGAAATTGCCGTACTAATGCGCTGCGTGGCGTTGTGGGCCGCTTAGCCAGAATTACCGGCAATTCCTTACAGAAGCTGCTTTCAAAGTTTTACGCCTGCAGAACGGGGAGCTGATGAGGGTTGGCGTTGGGCTTTTCCCCGCTGGAAAAACCCTTCGCCAACACCGCTCTGAAGGAACGACTGTGCTCGTGACGCTTTGAAAACAGCTTCTTAACGGACATTGGCGCCTTAAAAGGCTGGCTGATTCTACGGCAAAAAAAAATTAAAGGTAAGTTAGGCCCTGAATTTTGAGGGGTGATGAATGCTAGACAAAGGGCTAACATGCTGACCTGTTCTGCTTTCCCGTGTTTTGCCTACCTATGCCCAATCAGACCATCAAGACCCCCTGCGTCGGCCTCTGCTCCACTGTTTACGGTGATCTGGTGTGCCGTGGCTGCAAGCGTTTCCACCACGAAGTGATCAACTGGAATGGTTACAACGAGGAAGAAAAACGCGCGGTGTGGCTGCGGCTTGAGCAGCTGTTGTCGCAGGTGATGGCCGCCAAGGTAGAAATTTTCGATCCTGCACTGCTGAGAATGCAGCTGGAGCAGCGCAAGATCCGTTTTGTGCCGCATCAGTCGGAATATTGCTGGGCGTACCAGTTGATCGCCCGGGGCGCGCGGGTCATCAATAATCTGGAAGCCTACGGGATGGTGTTGCTGCCGGAGTTCCGCGACTGGAACCTGCCGGAGTTGCGCGATGCCATTGATCGGGAATTTTTTCTGCTCTCTGAGGCGCATTACCAGCGCTACATTGCGCCGGGGTTTCTCAAGGATGCGTTCGGCGGGTAACCCTTAAAAGCATCGCGGGCAAGCCCGCTTGTGTCTTGCGCAGGACTTAGACTGAAGATGAGAGCGGTGAGTGGCAAGCTGAACGCCCGGAGTGCTAGCAGCACGTGTGGGAGCCCATGCTGCCATTCACCTCTCCACTCTGGTTATTGAGCCCGAACAGTTGAACGAGCCGACCTCGAACATTACAAGCGTGGAGCCCAACCAGAGCGCTCTCATTTATGAGTGTAAGAGGGTTTAGCCATGTTTTCCTGCGCAGGCATTGATGTTTCCAAAGACAGTCTGGAAGTCTGGATTAATTCGCAAGGCATTGGTGCGAGTTTTCCGAACAGCGCCAGTGGTTTCCCGGTGCTGATTGATTGGTTAAAAGGCTTCGAAGTCACCCGCGTGTTACTGGAAGCCACCGGTGGCTACGAGCGGGGGCCCATGAAGGTGCTTCAAAGGGGCGGCTTTGACGTCTTACGAATCAATCCTCGTCGGGCGAAAGATTTTGCCAAGGCAATGGGTTATCGCGCTAAAACAGACGCGATAGATGCGCGGCTTCTCGCCGAATTTGCAACGATTATAAAGGACGCCGATAGCCGTATCACCAGCGCCGAACAGGACAATTTGCGTGCGCTGGTACAGCAACGCGAAAACTTTGTTCAGCAGCAAAGTGACGACAGGCGGCGTATCAAAACGGCTTCTGTCGACTCGATAAAACCCTTGTTGCAAAGCCATATCGACTATTTAGATCAGGCAATAAAGTCGATAGAACAGCTGATCTGCCAAAGCGCCAAAGACCTGGACAGTGAAAAAATTGCCCGCTTGCGCTCGGTTAAGGGACTAGGGCTCGTGACCGCAGCCAGCATCATGGCCTACCTGCCTGAGCTGGGAGAGGTTGGACGGCACGAGATCGCAGCACTGGCAGGGATCGCCCCTTACAACGACGACAGCGGCAACCACGAAGGGCCTCGTCATATAAGCGGTGGCCGATTTGCCGTGCGACGTGCGATGTACATGGCCAGTTGGGCTGTGATTTTGCGACAACCCGAGTTCAAAGCCCGATATGACGCGCTTCGCCTGAGAGGTAAATGCGCGAAAGTGGCGCTGATCGCCTGCATGCGGGTGTTGTTGATAAGGCTGAACGCGATGATCCGTGACCAAACTGAGTGGAGAGAGCAGGCAGCCTAAACAGACTGCTTGCTCATTTGGGAAATCACATGGTTTGAGACTGTGGAAGTTCGGCTGCCCTTTGATCAAACTTCAAAATAAAAGACATCAAGACAGTTGCTCCCACAGGTACTTCATCGACCTGTGGGAGCGGGCTTGCCCGCGATGGCGATCTACTTGACGCCGAAAATCTCAATGCCGGGTCACGATCTCTTCCAGATGATCCATGACCGTATCCGGCTTGAGCACCAGCACATCGCTCTCCAGCGCATCGAGCACCACTTCCGCCGTATTACCGATCAACGCCCCGGACAACCCAGTCCGCGCCACCGTGCCGATCACCGTCACGGAGGCCCCCAGCTTATGGGCCATGAACGGAATCAACACATCCGCCGGACCTTCCTCGATGTGCAGGTGGTCGTCGTCGATGTCGAACTCGGCCTGGAACGCCTTGCACTGCTCGCGGTAACGGGCCTCGATGGTTTCCTTGAGCTGAAACGTCGGATCGGCCGCCGACAGCATCGGCGACGGATGGGCGCTGATCACGTGCAGATGGGCCTTGGCCAAGCTGGCAATGTCGTAGCCATGATCGATGATGCTGGCATGCAAGGTGCGGTGTTCGCCGTCCATATTGCCGACATCGATGGCCGCCAGGATCACCCCGCCGGCCCAGGGTTTGGCGGTTTTCACCAGCAGCACCGGGGTCGGGCAGTAGCGCAGCAGTTTCCAGTCCGCCGGGGTCAGCAGGGCCTTTTTCAGTGGGCTGTCAGGGAAATGCTGCTTGACCACCAGCCCGCAACCTTCGGCCTGCTGCACGTCGATAATGGTGTCGTGCAGGCTTTCGTTCCAGGCTTGCTCGGTGGTGACGTTGTAACCGTCCGCCAGCAGGGCCGCCTTGAGCACGCTGAGCATCGCGCTGTGGTCGTGCTTTTTATCGCAGACCAGCAGGTGCAGATGAGCCTGGGTCACGCCAGCGATCAGTTTGGCCCGTTTGAGCGCCAGGCTCTCCGAGTGTTCGGGTTCGATGACCACCAGAATGCTGCGGATGGCTTGCATGATCGGGATCTCCAGGAAGGTAAAAACACTGCGTTGCACAACTATAGTTGCTGGTCGGGCATTCGCGACTTGATGCATATCAACGGTCGCGGCTGGTGGTCTGTCGGCAGGCCGGTATAATCGGCGCCCTTCGTTCTGTACCTTTTATCCGTGAGCCCCATGATCCTTCCCGAAATTCACGAGTTCCTTGGCTGCCGCACGCCCGATGGCTGGGTCCAGGCCGCGTTGGCCGATCAGGAAACGCTGCTGATCGACCACAAAAACTGCGAATTCAAGGCGGCCAGCACGGCGTTGAGCCTGATTGCCAAATATCACTCCCACGTCGATCTGATCAACCTGATGTCGCGTCTGGCCCGGGAAGAACTGGTGCACCACGAACAGGTCATGCGCCTGATGAAAAAGCGCAAGATCGAGCTGCGTCAGCTGTCCGCCGGGCGCTATGCCTCGGGGCTGCGCAAAGTGGTGCGCAGCCACGAACCGGTGAAGCTGGTGGACACCCTGGTGGTCGGCGCCTTCATCGAAGCCCGCAGCTGCGAGCGTTTCGAGGCGTTGGTGCCGCATCTGGATGAAGAGCTGGGCAAGTTCTACTTCGGCCTGCTGAAGAGCGAGGCCCGGCATTTCCAGGGTTACCTGAAACTGGCCTATCAGTACGGCGACGCCAAGGACATTGCCCAGGTGATCGACAAGGTGCGTGACGCCGAGCAGGCGTTGATCGAGTCGCCGGATGTGGAGTTCCGCTTTCACAGTGGTGTCCCAGCCGCCGCATAACCTTGTAGGGGCGAGGCTTGCCCGCGAAGGCGATCTCAAGAAGGCTTTCGCCGGCAAGTCGTGCTCCTGAAAATGCCATCCGCACGTTGCAATCTTCTGCGTCTGAATTGTTAAAAACTCTTAAGAGTATGAAACATCGCCTAAAACCGGCCCCCGTGGCCGGTTTTTGCTGCCCGTCATCACCGTCCCGTCACCGATTGGCGCCATAATGCCGGCCACTTCACTCAAGGGTTGGCAAACGGTCGTTATGGATAACCTGGGTTTTGGCAAAGTGCTGCTGGTGGAAGATGACGAAAAGCTTGCCGGGCTGATCGCGCATTTCCTGTCCCAACACGGCTTCGAGGTCCGGCAGGTGCATCGCGGTGATCTGGCGTTGGCCGCTTTCCTCGACTTCAAACCGAAAATCGTGGTGCTCGACCTGATGCTGCCGGGCCAGAGCGGCCTGCACGTGTGCCGCGAAATTCGCAGCGTCTCTGACACGCCGATCGTCATCCTCACCGCCAAGGAAGACGATCTCGATCACATCCTCGGCCTGGAATCCGGCGCCGACGACTACGTGATCAAACCGATAAAACCACCGGTACTGCTGGCCCGTTTGCGCGCTTTGCAACGCCGTCAGATGCCAGACAGCAGCGTGTGCAGTTCGCTGGAATTCGGCCATCTGAGCATCGATCGCAGCTGCCGCGAAGTGCGCCTGGCGGGCGAGGGCATCGAGCTCACCACCATGGAATTCGAACTGCTGTGGTTGCTGGCCAGCGCCGCCGGCAAGACTCTGTCCCGCGACGATATCCTCAACCGCATGCGCGGTATTGCCTTCGACGGCCTCAATCGCAGCGTCGACGTCTACATCAGCAAATTGCGCGGCAAGCTCAAGGACAACCCACGCGAGCCGGTGTGCATCAAGACCGTGTGGGGCAAGGGTTATCTGTTCAATCCATTTGGGTGGGAGCTGTAAATGCTGCGGTTATTTCTCGGGCTGTTTCTGGTAATGACGGTTGGCTTGATACTGGCGCTGCAAACCGTCGAGCGTACGTTCGATGCGCTGCTCGACGGTCAGATGCAGAGCTACAACCAAGAGGCGGTGCGTGGTCAGGCGTGGTCGCTGACTGAGCAGTTGCGCGGCCTGGACGGTTCGGCCCGGGAGCGCCAACTGGAAGCCGTGCGCCCCCACTACGGCTTGGGCCTGACGCTGGTCGAGAGCGATCAACTGGCCCTGACCGATCAGGAAAAAGCCGAGTTGGCCCAGGGGCTGCTGGTCATTCGCGACCAGTACACGCAGTTCATCTCGCGCATTGACGACGGCCCGCAACTGCTCAGCATCAGTCTGCCGGCCGAGCCGAGCCTGATGCCGTTCTACATTGCCGCGGCCTATTTGATGATCGCGGTGATGATCGGTTTCGTGTTGTTTTTCTGGGTGCGCCCGCACTGGCGCGATCTGGAGACACTGCGCCTGGCCGCCGAACGCTTTGGCGACAACGACCTGTCGGCGCGCATCCAGCTGTCCAAACGCTCGAACATTCGTGACCTGGCTGAACACTTCAACCTGATGGCCGCGCGCATCGAGGGGCTTATCGCCAATCAGCGCGAGCTGACCAACGCGGTGTCCCACGAATTGCGCACGCCGATTGCACGGTTGTCGTTCGAACTCGATCAACTCAAGCAACAACCCGATCCGACCCAGAACCGCAAGTTGATTGCCGACATGTACGCCGACCTCGGCGAGCTGGAAGAAATGGTTTCCGAGCTGCTGACGTACGCCAGCCTTGAGCGTGGCGCTACGGTAATTTCGCGGGAGAACATTCAGGCCAGCCATTGGCTCGACAGTGTGGTGGGTAGCGTGGCGCTGGAGGCCGAAGCCGCCGGGGTGCAATTGCTGATTGTCGAGTGTCAGGTCGATGAGGTTCGCATCGAACCGCGCTTCATGGCACGGGCTGTGATCAATTTGCTGCGCAATGCCATTCGCTATGCCGACGAACGGGTGGAAGTATCGTTAGTGCGCACCGGCGATCATTACGAAGTGCGGGTCAACGACGACGGGCCGGGCGTGCCGCTGGACGGGCGGGAGAAAATCTTCGAACCGTTCTCGCGCCTGGACGCCAGTCGCGACCGCCGCACCGGTGGTTTCGGCTTGGGCCTGGCGTTGGTGCGACGGGTGTCGCAATCCCATGGCGGGCAAGTGGAAGTGGCGGACTCTCCGTGGGGCGGGGCGTCGTTTCGCATGACTTGGGCGCATGTCGATTAGCTGTGGTGTTCTTACGGACGCCTTCGCGGGCAAGCCTCGCTCCTTGTATGTTGGCCGAACACCCGGCGAGAGCAGCTAAGCTCCTCGGTGTTGTCTCAAAGATGTGTTTCTGGGGGAGGCCGATCGCTCCTGAAGGCAGGATTTGCTCCTGACCTTGTCTGTAGAGAGGCCCCCCCGCCTCATTGCCCACCACGAAGAGTATCGAGAAGCCGACAAGTCGGACTTCGCATTACAAGGTTGCAGTGGCATGAAGTTCGAGGTCGGGGGAACCAGGAGCCATCTTCACCCAGTTTCCTTGGAGTGGAAAGCATGAGTGTACACGTCGGATTGGATGTTGGTTCTCGCACCACAGCAATGGGATGGCGTGACAAAGGCCGTGCAGCTGGCTCGTGGGATATCGCTCAAACGCCCAAGGGGCGCAAGGCTGCCGTGAAAAAGCTGATAGCACTCAAACCGCTTTCTGTGGTCATGGAAGCCACCGGGATTTATTACCTGGATCTGGCCCTGGAGTTAAGCACTGCAGGCTTGCCGGTTTCTGTGATCAACCCGAAAAGCTCCCGCAATTTTGCAAGACTGATGCTTCAACACAGTAAAACGGACGCCATCGACGCCCAGTTGCTAGCGGAGTACGGCGAACGCATGACGCCTCGCTTGTGGACTCCTCCAAGCCCCGCCCAGCTTGAGTTGCGTGCCATTGGCCGGCATATCAACCGTCTGACCTGCCACTGCACCCGAGCGAAGAATGCATGCCCTTCAAGCGACCGAAACAACTTCAGCGATGCTGATTGAGGATGAGGAAGAAGCTATTGCGATGTTCGGCAGGCGCATCGAACGGTTTAGGCGAGCCGGGCGAGACATCATCGCTAGCTGTCCAATTTTGCAGGAGCAGTTTGATCACATGGTGGCTGCACCCGGAATGGGTGAGGTCTCGACATTTGCAGTGCTGGCTGAACTGACGACCCTGCCAGTGACACTCAAATCCCCGCAGATCAGTCGTTATGCAGGGCTGGACGTGCGACTGACCCAGTCTGGAACGAGCATCGACAAACCCGGGCGCCTGAGCAAGGGTGGCAACGCCTACCTGCGCTCGGCGATGTTCATGCCTGCCATGTCAGCGATCCGTTGCGATCCTTATGTGAAGGCTTTTTACGACGTGCTAGTCGGTCGTGGAAAACGAAAAATGCAGGCCATCTGCGCGGTTATGCGCAAATACCTGACAGGCTTGTGGGCCTGCATACGTGCTGGAGAGGATTTCGATACGGCCAAGCTTTTCAGCGAAAAACATCTGCTAAAAGCTTGACCGTGAACAGAGTATCTACAGGATTGTTGATCGTTCCTACGGTGAGAACGATCCTGGATCTCAAAAGGTATAAACCACCTGCCCAGCCAAATGATCTTTGCCCCCAACAACGGCGCGACTACGCGTTCATCACTGCCGCTATAACGCGGCACGCTGGCGGCACCGGCTCGCAGGCTGTAGCGCCAGTCTTCGGCGTGCAATGAGTCGGAAGAGATGAGCAGGCAGCATGAAGTCAACGGCAGACACAACGAACGAAACATGGGAGCACCCGAAGGGAGGTTGGATGCGCCCATGCTAGGCAGGTGCGGGCCGGCAATCTTTGACAGCTTTGTCGGGAAACTGTCAAAGACTGTGAACGGCCTTAGCGGCTCAAACCCAGGCGCTCATGCCATTGGGCGATGGACTCTTCGGGCCAGACATCGCACTGTCGATCAGCGGGCTGCGTCTGGACTTCCACCCATGATGCTTTCGAACCGAGCATCACGTGCGTGTACTCGGGTGGCACCGGCAGCGCCGTGTCGATGACCGAGGCGAATGGGTGAACAAGGTCCGGCCATTCAGGACTGAACACCCATAATCCCGAGCCGCAAACGGAACAGAAATGCCGCTCGGCGGTGCTGCGACGGGCGCGTTTGTCGCCTTCTTCCTTGAGCCGCGCATGGTAAATCGAGATGTGCTTGCGACCGTGCACCTTGAGGCTGGCGGCATCGCCAGCGATGTTGATCGCATAACCGCCACCACCCTGGGTTTTACGACAGATCGAGCAATAGCAGCGTTGATAAGGGTAGGGGTGGGCGCTGGTCAGGCTGAACGACACTGCGCCGCAATGGCAGGAGCCTTCGAGCTGCATGGGAACCTCCGTTGGGTCTTGGGATGGCTCAAGACAGCCTAGACTGTCAGTGTTCCTGGGCAGTGGAATTTAGGGTGGCTGTTCGGGCGCCTTCGCGGGCAAGCCCGCTCCCACATGGTCTTCAGTGTTCACAAATAATGTGTTCACAGAATATCCCTGTGGGAGCGGGCTTGCCCGCGATGAACGATAACGCGGTCTACCGGCTGGGCACCCGCCACAAATACCACGCTGCCACCGTCCGATAAGGGCGCCACGCCAGCCCGATTTCAATCATCTGCTTACGAGTCGGCTGTACCTCCAACCCCTTCAGCCGCCGATATCCCTCGCGCACCCCAAAGTCATCAGCCGGCAAAATGTCTGGCCGCTCCAGGCTGTAAATCAACAGCATTTCAACCGTCCAGCGGCCAACGCCACGCAAGGTAATCAACCGCTCGATCAACGCTTCATCGTCCATGGCCAGCGCTGTGGCGTAATCCGGCACCACGCCGTCCAGAGCTGCCTGAGCGATGCCCTGAATGGTCGCGATCTTGCTGGCGGAAAACCCGCAACCGCGCATCTGTTCGAAGTCTGTCGCCAGAATCTGCTCCGGCCTGGGGAAGGTGCTCGCCGGAAACAACGCCAGCATCCGGCCGACAATCGCATCGCCGGCTTTTGCATGCAATTGTTGATAGGCAATCGCTCGCACCAGCGATTCGTAAGGATCGCGAGCCGCATGGGGCTGATGCAGGCAGGGGCCGATGAGGCTGATGTGGCGTTGCCAGTCGGCATCGAGGGCCGAGAGAAATTCACTGGCCAGTTGATAGGTGTCGGGCATGGAGCATCCTGAAGCGCGGGTGACTGCGGGAAGATTAGTCGTCACCCCGCAGCGCCGCACTCCATTGCTTGCGGTCAAACTTTGCCGGTGGGGGCCAGCAGGGCGTTCACTTGGCCATAAGTGAAGGCCTTGAGGTCGCTGCTATCGAGTTTTCCGGTTTGCAGAAAGCTTTTCGCCACCGATGCCATGGCACCGTAGAGGAATTCGGCGATGCTCGACCCGGCGCTCAAACGGCGCACGCCGAGGGCTTGCAGTTCTTCAGGCGAAGGCAGGCCCGCGAAACCCAGCACGTTCACCGGCAGTGTCGTGCCACGGCACAGCGCTTCGATCTCATACGCCGCCGTGACGCCCGCCGCGAACAGCCCGTCGGCACCGGCGGCCTGATACAACGCGGCGCGCTTGAGGGTCTCTGCCACGCGATCTTCGGCCGGCACCAAACCCCTGAGATACACGTCGGTGCGAGCGTTGATAAATAGCTTTACGTCCCGACGATCGGCGACCTGGCGAGCGATTTCGATCTTGCGGGCCAGCAGCTCGGGCGGCGACGCACCGTCCTCGATATTGATCCCCACAGCACCGGCGGCGATGACGGCGTCGATCACGTCCGCAACCCGCCCCAGGTCATCGGAATAACCGGCCTCGATGTCCACGGTCAACGGCACCGTAATGACCCGGGCGATGGACTCGACGGTGGAAACCAGACGTTCAAGCGGCAAGGTATTGCCATCCGGGTAACCGTGAACCCAAGCCACTGCCGCGCTGCTGGTGGCGATAGCCTTGCTGCCCAGCTGTTCCACCAGTCGCGCCCCGGTGGCATCGGCAACGTTGGTCAGAATCAGCAGGCCGCTCTGGTGCAGTTGGTGGAATTGGTTGTCGAGTGTGTCCATCGAATGTCCTTCCTTATGACTTTTTTTGAATAAAAGGCGCAGTGATCAGAATGCGAGTTGTTCGGTGATTTGCACCGCGGCCCTTTCCAGCCTGAGCAGAAACGCCTTGCGCGGTTGTCCTCCACCATAGCCGGTCAACGAGCCGTCTGCACCGATCACCCGGTGACAGGGCAGGATAATCGCCAGGCGGTTTTGTCCGTTGGCCAGGCCCACGGCGCGACTGGCGCCGGGCTTGCCCAGTTGCGCGGCGATCGCGCCATAAGTAGTGGTCTGGCCGTAGGGGATTTTCATCAGTTCGGCCCATACCTGCCGGGCGAAAGCGCTGCCGGGCAGGTGCAGCGGTACGTTGAATTCGGTTCGTTTACCAGCGAAGTATTGCGCCAGTTCTTCTTCGATCTGCTGCAAATGCCCGTTGTGACCTGGGGCCACGGCGTAGCCATAACGGTTTTGCAGTTCTTCGATTTCCTTGGTCAGTGCCGGTCGATCGAGAAACTCCAGCAGCACCAGCCCACGTTGTTCGGCCATGGCGATCATCGGCCCCAGCGGTGTGGTCAGTCGAGTGAACAGCAGTGGCTCGCTGTGGACGGCGCGGCCGGGCGTGATATGGAACGACTTTTGAAACGTATCGCGAAAGCCGCTCAGGGATTCGTAGCCGGAGTCGAACGCAGCGTTGTCGATGGATTCACCCTGTTTGATGCCGCCGAGGGCGATGCCCAGGCGCCGGCTGCGCAGCCAGGCGTGGAAGGTCATGCCGAAATGCTGCTTGAACCAGCGGCGCAGTTTCAGCGGCTCGATGCCCTCGGCGAGCAACTGGGCATCGGTCCAGCGCAGGTCGGGATCGGCGTCCACGGATTTGAGCAGCCGCTGCACCCCGTCCGGCGCGATGGCCGCGGCGTCCAGCGGCTTGCAACGCAGGCAGGCCCGATAGCCCGCCGACATCGCCTCGTCGGCATGGGCGAAGAACTCGACGTTTTCCGGCTTCGGTTTGCGCGCCGTGCAGCCGGGGCGGCAGAAAATGCCAGTGGTTTTGACCGCGGTAAAGAACACCCCCTCGTAGGCGGTGTCGCGTTCGAGCATGGCGCGAACCATCTCGGCGTGGGGCGGGAGCACAGCGTTTTGTAGGTTCATGGGCTGAGCATATGCCGCGTCGCTCGGTGCCTCCACCGGAAAATCGACAGTGAATTTTTGCGGCCCTGAGCTACAGTCATCGGGTCACCGATAATTCTGTAAACGATATTTTCAGGAATCATCCTAATGCGACCGTTTACGATCAAACACATCGATCACATCGTTCTGCGCGTCAAGGATCTCGAACGAAGCACCCTTTTTTACGGCGAGGTATTCGGCGCCGAACTGATCAAGCGCCGCGACGATCTGGGCATGGTGCATTTGCGTGCGGGCACCTCGATGATTGACCTCGTCGACATCCAGGGCGAACTCGGTCGCAAGGGCGGCGCTGGCGCTGGCCACGAGCGGCGCAACGTCGATCACTTCTGCCTGCGCATTGAACCGTTCGACGAGCAAGCGCTGGTCCGTCACTTGCAGTCCTTCGACCTGAAACCCGAGAAAGCCGCCGTGCGTTTCGGCGCCGAAGGCCACGGATTGTCGATCTATTGCTTCGATCCGGACGGCAACCAGGTCGAACTGAAAGGGCCGTCTCAAGGGTAAGGATCAGGTTCGTTTCGCCATCAACAGCACCGAAGCCGCTGCCGACAACAATCCCGCGCAGCAACGGTTGAATATCCGCTTGCCCCGTGGTTCGGCGAACCAGCGGCGCATGTGCAGGCCCATGTAGGCGTAGGCGCTGATGGCGATCCACTCCAGCAGCAGGAACAACGTGCCGAGCACGACGAATTGCGCGGCTACCGGCTGGGTCGGGTCGACGAACTGCGGCAGGAATGCGGTGAACAGCAAGATTGCCTTGGGATTACCCGCCGCCACCAGGAATTCCTGCCGCGCCAGAGCCAGGATCCCCATCGACTTGCCGGTGATGTGCTGTTCGGCCTCGGGATTGGCGCGCCACAGTTGCCAGGCCAGATACAACAGGTAAGCGGCGCCAATGATCTTGATCGCATAGAACAGCCATTTCGAGGTTTGCAGCACCACCGACAACCCGGCGGCGGCCAGGGCGATCATCCCGGCAAACGCCAGCAAGCGACCGACACCCGCCACACAGGTGCGACGATAGCCATAACGGGTGGCGTTGCTGACCGACAGTAGATTGTTCGGACCGGGGGCCATGTTCAGGGCGAAGCAGGCCGGGAGAAACAGGGTGAGGGTGGCGAGGTCCATGTCGACGGCTCCAGTAACGAGAGCCGTATTTTTATCATGAGTGACGAGTGGGCCGGCCCATACAGCGGTGAGCGCAAATCGCCGTACACTTATGCCTGCTTGGTTAAGGCAAATGCCAGTGGGTTAGCGCAATCCATGTGGGAGCGGGCTCACTCAGCAGAGAAAAAAACAGGGGACAACAGGGGACAGACCACGATTGGCCGGCATTCGCCTTAAATCACGGTCTGTCCCTTCTACGTAAGATCAACTGGAAAGGCGCGCTATTTGATCTGCACAATCACCGGACCTTCCGTCACGATCGGCGGATTCGCGTGGATATTCGAGGCATTTTTCTGAATCCAGTCGCGCGCGACTTTCAAGCTCGCATCGCTGCCGGCCTTGTCCGCGCAAACAGTCACCGCCGTACCGCCATCACCGGTATTCAGCAGTGTGTAGCTTACCAGGCCAGGTACTGTCCGCAGGGTAGCTTCGACGTCGGCCTTGCGCTGTTCCAAAAGATCGAACAGCTGCTTTGCTCCAGCACCCAAGTAGGTTCTTATAACCGCATACATGGTCGTCTCCTTTGGGAGTTACCGTCTTGATGCCAATCCAGATCCGTTGATGGTCGCTATCACTCAGGTTTCAGTTCATCCCGCTTTATTCAGCTTAGCCAAACGCTCGGAGGCGAGCCAAATGCAACGACCATCGGCCACTTTTGGCCGAAAGCGAACTTGCGTTCGCGCGTTTGACGAATGAGGAACGCCGCGTCCAAACGGCCAGGTTCCACACCTTAACTGACTGGCATTGCCTGGCCGCTTTTTAACAGACGAAGCGACTTACTTATCCGACCCCGATTGTTGGCTACGGCTCTAAGGTGCCGCATAGACCTTGAACAGCTTTTTGTCCGTTTCGCTGACGCCTCCCAGATAGTTGTCGTATGCCTGTCCGATCTCGCCCGATCGGTACATTTCACTCAGCGTGGTGTCGACCAGCAAACGGAAGTTTTCATCGTCTCGATCCACTGCCATTGCAGTCGGAGCGTAGTCAAAAATACGATCGAGCAGGACCAGGTTTCCTGCGGAGTAGTCTTTGGCGAGGAGGTTCTTGAGCATCATGCGTTCGGCGAAGAAGGTATCGGCTTTGCCTTCAGCGACCAGTTTGAGGCCAGCGTCAATATTCTCGACCGTGACCAGGGTCGCCACCACACCGAGCAATTGCATCTTCTGACGGATCCAGGTTTCGGTGACTCCGCCAGCAGTGGTGGCATAAGTTTGGCTGGACAGCCCATGGTTGATGGTCGCTCGCCAAGTCGGCCCGGTATGGGCTACTTGTCCGTTAAGTACATTGAGCAACGCTTCTGGTGCTTCCTGGCGCACCACTGCCGACAGGCCGGCCGTGTAGATCGGCACCGAATAGCTCACGGTCTTGCGCCGCTCCAGTGTGGGCAGTGTCGGTGTACAGAGTATGTCGACTTTGCCCGAACTGACGGCACTCATCTCGTCGTTGGCTGCGACGGGCTGGTAACGTATTTGCAAACCGGGCAAACCCAACTCGGTCTTGACCTTGTCAGCGATTTTCAGACAAAGCTCGATGGCATAGCCGCTGGCTTCGCCGCCTGCATGGACGCTAAAAGGTGCGAAGTCTGGCAGATAGCCGAGGGTGAAGGTGTTACTCGCCCGCACACGTTCAAGGGTATTGGCATTAGCCAATACCGGCACCAGCGTGAGCAGGCAGACGAGCAGCAGGTGGGTGGTGTTGGTCTGTTTTATGTTCATATCCTGGTTCCCCGAATTCAGATGTTGCTGGCCTTGGCCTGAGCGATTGGAGACTCATCGACAAAACGCTTGGAGAGGAAGCCATAGAGCAAGTAGCCGAACGCAAGGACAAGGGTGCCACCGAATACCGCATCCTTGCCGCAGGAATAGAGGGCGTACAACGAATAGGCCACCGCAATCAGTAGCAGTGCCGTGTTGCGTGTGTATACGCCTGCACTGACTTTGGCTTTGTACATCATGACCAGCAGGCCGGTGGCCGCCGTCACGTAGGGGATCAGGTTGGTCACTGCCGCCAGGCTCACGAGCTTCCCGAACTGGGCGCTGGCATTGGGCGAAATGGTCGACAGCGCCATCAAGGTTTGCAAAACACCGCAGACGAGCATGCCGACGATGGGGGCATTCCGTGCGCTGATCTTGCTGAACAGTTTTGGGAACATTCCCTGGTCAGCCGTCATTTTGGCTGTTTGTGCCAGGGTGAACTGCCAGCCCAGCAGCGAGCCGACACAGGCCATGACTGCGAGCGCCATGATGATGTTGCCGACGGTGGGGTTGAACATATGTGCATAGACGAGCGCGAAAGGGGCCGAAGAATTGGCCAGTTCGGCGTTGGGTATGATGCCTTGGATGACCGTGGTCGACAGCACATAGACCCCTGCCGCTCCCAGTGTGCCTAACAGACAGGCCAGCGGCACGGTGCGCTTGGGATCTTCCACTGCATCGGAGGCTTGCGCGGCTGACTCCATGCCGAGGAAGGCCCACAGGGTCAGGGGAATAGCCTTGCTGATGGCTTCGGACATTGGCAGGTTGTTCGGGTTCCAGGCAGCAGCCAGTACATCGGGCTTGAACCAGAACCAACCGATGATGCTCAAGCCGGCCACCGGGATGATCACACCCCACACGGTAATCGCACCGATCTTGCCCGTGATGCCGGGGCCACCAAAGTTGGCCACGGTGGTCAACCAGAGCAAGCCGACCGTTCCTGTAAACAGCGCAATGGCGCCACTACCCAACCAGGGCACGAACGATGTCATGTAGCCCACCGCGGAGATAGCAACTGCCACGTTGGCGATGGCCAGCGAAAGGAAGTACAGGTACGAGCAGAGGAAGAATCCTGATTTGCCATGCGCCTCTTCGGTATAGGCGGACAACCCGCCTGAGCGCAGACAGAAGATGCCGCACTGGGAAAAGCAATAGGCGATGGCCATGGAGCCTATGGCGGTGACGATCCATGACAGCAATGAAACGGCCCCAAGCTGGGCCATGCTCGTCGGCAACATGATAATGCCCGACCCCATCATGTTCACCGTCACCAATGTGGTGAGGCCCATAAGGCTCATTTTCTTGTTTTCATCGGCCATCGGAAACTCCTTGATCTGCACTACGCATTAACCCGTGCCCAAAGCCTGAGAGAACCGCCACCACTCTGACGCCGGTCGCGGCCACCACCCGCGCTTTTGATTGGCGTTTAGCGGGCAGTCCAGGATCATGACGGCGAGACAATACTGGCCAGGCGTATCTGACAGACCAAGGTGATGCCATCGCAGACAAGCCAGCTCCCGCATTGACCGTGTTCCGTCAGGGAGAGTGTAGTGGGCCGTTAGATATCCGTAGCGCTCCTGTAACAGGTACTGGCGCTTCCACATATCATGATGCTTTCGGTGTCATCTCTTGATTCTGAATAGCTGCGGTGAGCAAGCGTAATGAGGCACTTTCCAGGGTTTTCCAGAGATTGCGCATCGTCGGATTTTGATTGGCAATTGCACAGTACGAGCGGATTTCCAGGCGCGTACTCCATTCCTCGCCACCCGCTCTGACCAATAGCCCTCGCTCCATCTCGTCGACGACTGCGCTTTGTGGCAACCAGGCCACGCCGTAGCCCTCGATAGCCATGCGCATCAGGAGCATCGCCATATCCGCTTCATAACAGCGCTCCAGCACGACCGGTGCAGGACCGTTCTTGATCACGATGTCGGCAACGCGACCCAGAAAAGTCGTTGCGGTGTAGGCGAGATAGGGCACCGGTTTGCCGGAGCTGCCGGGCAAGCGGAACAGCGGTTCGCCTCTATCGTTTGCCGCGCACAAGGGGATAAAGGCATCGTGCCCGAGCGTCAGGCTGCCGAAGCGCTCAGGGTTCAGCAGGATGGGCGCAAGAGGGTGGTGATAGACCATCATCAAATCGCAACTGCCTTCCTCTAACGCGATGACGGCATCATGAATATTGGCGGCGACCACTCGCGCATTGAACTGCTCATTGTGTTGCTGGAACTGCGAGAGCCATTTAGGAAGAAAGGTCATCGAGAGGCTGTGGCCAGCCGTGACCTGGATGGATCGTCCCGGCATCCGCTCCACTTCGCGCAACGTTGAGCGCAATCTCAGTAATCCTGCCAGCGCCTCTCTGCCTTCTTCACAGAAAGTCACTCCGGCAGCTGTGAGCTGAACGGGATAGGTGCCACGGTCCACCAGTTCGACCCCCACCCATTCCTCAAGTGACCGAATACGGCGTGACAACGCCGACTGCGTCACACACCGGACCTCAGCCGCGCGCGAGAAATTTTTCAACTCGGCAATCGCTAGAAGGTCATCCAGCCATTTGATTTGCATATCAGGATCTCCCGCTGTGAGAGCGCCATTTTACGTCGCAATTGCCTGGTCATCGCGGCTGTTCAAAAACTATTCCAAAAGCGCATGGGCCTAGCAGGATTACTCATCATGCCGGGTCGATCCGGTCCTTAGAATCAGCACAGCACCGATGCCCCTCAGAGCATTGGGCGAATCAAATTGACCCTGCCAAGTAAAAAAATCTAAAAACTACTTGAGGACAGCTCCGTGAAGAAAAATAAGCTTCCACGTCGAATTGCGATTGGCATTGTGCTGGGCGTGCTTGTGGGTTGGGCGTGTCACCATTTCGCAGGAAGCGAGCAAAGTGCCAAGGAGATTGCAGCTTACTTTTCGATGGTCACCGACATTTTCCTGCGATTGATCAAGATGATCATTGCCCCCCTGGTATTTGCGACGCTGGTCGGTGGCATCGCCAGCATGGGTAACTCTCGTTCCGTTGGACGGATCGGCATGCGGGCGATGGCGTGGTTCGTGACGGCCTCAGTCATCTCACTCATGATCGGGATGGGGCTGGTTAACCTGTTTCAACCCGGTGCCGGATTGAATATGGAGGTTGTTCAACATGCAACCGCCGCCGTGCCAGTCAATACGGGGGATTTCAGCCTCAAGACCTTTATCAGCCATGTGTTCCCTCGCAGTATTGCCGAGGCCATGGCTAATAACGAGATCCTGCAAATTGTGGTCTTTTCGCTGTTCTTCGGATTCGCCCTGGCCGGTGCCAAACGTGCTGGCTACACGAAGATAACGGACTCCATTGAGGAGTTGGCAAAGGTGATGTTCAAGATCACCGACTACGTAATGGCTTTCGCGCCGATTGGTGTTTTCGCCGCCATCGCATCTGCCATTACTACCCAGGGACTTGGTTTGCTCGTCGATTACGGCAAGCTGATCGCCGAGTTCTACTTGGGGATTGTCATCCTTTGGGCCGTGTTGTTCGGCGCAGGCTATGCGTTCCTCGGACGATCGGTTTTTGACCTCGGCAAGCTTATTCGCGAGCCGATCCTCTTGGCGTTTTCAACCGCCAGCAGCGAGTCCGCTTACCCAAAAACCATTGAGGCGCTGGAGAAGTTCGGCGCTCCAAAACGGGTGTCCAGCTTCGTGTTGCCCCTGGGTTACTCGTTCAACCTTGACGGTTCGATGATGTACCAGGCGTTCGCCATCATGTTCATAGCCCAGGCGTACAACATCGACCTCAGCTTTACCCAGCAACTGCTGATTCTTTTGACGTTGATGGTCACCAGCAAGGGAATGGCGGGTGTTGCACGTGCCTCAGTCGTTGTCGTCGCTGCGACACTGCCAATGTTCAATCTTCCTGAGGCAGGCCTGCTGTTGATCATTGGCATTGACCAGTTCCTGGACATGGCTCGAACCGCCACCAACGTAGTGGGGAACAGTATCGCAACGGCCGTCGTCGCCAAATCCGAGCCTCACGAAGAACCCGCGGAGGAGGGCCAGGCACAGGTTCCAGTGCGGTCTCGATCCGAACCGGTTTCGGTGGCTTGAGGAGTCGGGTCATGAAAGTTAAAGCGAGGTCGACCAACAAAACTTCTATTGTCCGCAAGCTGGGCATTGTCGGTGGACTCGGGTCACTGGCCGGGGGAGATCTGTTCTATAAGTTGGTCAAGTCCAGAGCCGTGCTGGAGGACCAGGGTCGATACCATTTTCTGTTTGAGCAGCACCCTTTCAAGGACGTGCTGCTGCCCCTGGACAGCGGGGCGAGCATGACTTCGCGCAAGTTCTATGTGTTCCAGGTGTGCAAGTCGTTCGAGGAAAGTGGCTTCGATGCCGTGATGCTTCCCTGCTTCGCGAGCCATACCTTCCGCGCTGAAATCCAGGAGGAGCTTGGCATTGCGGTATTGGACATGATGGCTGCTTTGACCCGGCACGTTAGTCACGTCGTCGAGCCGCAAACGACCTTGGGAGTCATCGCCTCCGACTTTGTCCGCCATTGCGGATTGTTCGAACGACATTTCGAAAAGGATTTCAAGATTGTCTACCCGGATCCGCAAGCGCAATCGGCGTTGATGGAGGCCATGTACGGCCTGAACGGCATCAAGGACGGCCACCTGGAAGGCGTACCTCTTGAAGCGGTTTACCAGGCTTGCCTCTCATTGCAGGCGCAGGGAGCCACGGTGATCTTGCCCGGCATGACAGAGCTTTCGCTGGTCTGCACTGACCTGCAGCGTCGAGGGGTTGCCGTCCTGGACATCAATGAGATCTACGCGAACTTCGCCACGCTGGAGAGCGGACAGCCAAGACGTCCCCCCTTCAAATTGGGCATCCTGGGCGGCGTCGGGCCTGCCGCCACCGTGGATTTCATGGGCAAGGTGGTCGCCCATACGCCTGCGGGGAAGGATCAGGAGCACATCAAAATGGTGGTCGAGCAAAACCCGCAAATACCGGACCGAACGGCCAATCTGCTCCGAGATGAAACGGATCCCACGATGGCGATGTATGCAACCTGCAAGCGTCTCGAAAGCGCGGGAGCAAACGCCATCGCGATACCTTGCAATACCGCCCATGCGTTCGTCGAACGTATTCAGACGCACCTGAGGGTGCCCATCGTGAACATGCTGACCGAAACGGTGGAATGGATAGTGCAGAAATTTGGTTCGGGTAAGGCGATCGGCCTTTTGGCGACATCCGGTACCGTACAAAGTCAGGTTTATCACCAGGCCGCACGTCGCGCCGGGCTTCAAATCCTCACGCCTGGCGTCGATTACCAAGCGATGGTCATGGAAGCCATTTACGGGCAACGAGGTATCAAGGCCGGATTCACCCAAGGGCTCTGCAAAGAACAATTGCTGCTGGCAGCCGAACACCTGTGTGAGTTGGGGGCGGGGGTTCTGATCCTGGGGTGTACGGAATTGCCTCTGGTGCTCGACCATTGCGAGGCGTTTGAAATCAATGGGCACACCGTGGCGCTTGTCGACCCGACGACGATCCTGGCTTTGAAGTGCATAGAGTTGGCAGAAAAGGATCCATCAAGCCAACGAGCTTTGTGAAGCGCTCAAGTCATACCCCCAAATCCCCCGAGCAGCCTGCGGCAGCTCGGAGGGATCTCCTTATCAAGCGGGACGTGGTGCTTCAACAGGCGGGGTGCCGTCGTGAAACATGGTCTTCAGTTGAGCACGCAGTTCTGGTGAGTCGGTGTGCTTGTGAACACTGACCGCATGCTGTGCAGCGGCCTCGAGCAGTTCGTTTTCAGAGTCTGCAGACAGCGCGACCGAGCATTTGGAATCGCTTGGAAACTCGCGGCAATCGATGTATTTACGCGCCATGATCTTCTCCTCCCTACAATGAAGGCAGGCCGTGGCCTGCGTGAACGATCACTCGACGCGATACCCCGTACATCAAACACGATTGCATGTCGCTTCGAGTGTGCCGACTCTTGAAGTATAGGCCCGCCACAAGGCGCATCGTGGCAGGCTTGCGACGACTAAATCTCAGATCTGCCGAAATGTAGGGTTAGGGAAAACAGAGGGCAGACCACGATTGTTCGGTATTTACCTCAATCGTGGTCTGTCCCTTTTTATGTGTCCCTTTTTATGCGAGGGGGTTATGGCAAACCGTGGAGCAGCCTATCGACCTGTGGAGTTGTTGCGGTAAAGCGATTGGCGCGCAATTCGCTGATGGCATATAGCGCCCGAGCAGTGCGGCCATTCCCGTCACCTAAACCATGGAAGCCCGCGACGGCCCCCAGCAACTGTTTGCCAAAGTGTTCATGGCTGACATCGAGCACTTTCAAATGTTCTTTCATTGCAGCGAAACCGCTGATACTGCTTGCATAAGGCTGACCATCAAATCTGACGCGCACGATATCTGCGGCTTCAGGTGCAACGCGTGCATGCAACGCTTTGATCACGGCAGGATCGGTCAGTGATTTACCATTACCCGCGTATTCGCGCAGTACTGCCACGATGCTGTCGAGGTTGTTGCTTTTGGTTGTTGAGGCATGAACAATCCAGGCTCCAGCCCGCTGCGCATGATCGGTGAACCCCTGCGGGTTGAAGACGGAATCCGGCAGAATGGCGTCATAGGGCGCTTTGCCTAAATCCTGTTTGAGCACCGCTTGCTGATAATTTTTCATGTAAGTGAGGTTGGTCGTTTCGATCTTGCTCAGATCCTCCAGTATGTGCGAATAGTTCCTATTTGCCGAGCGGGCTGCGCTATAGCTGATTTCGGGGTTAGCCATGAACGTCTTGAACAGGTCGTCTAATGCTGCCCGGCCGATCAATGACTCCAGATCCTGGGCGCTCTTTAGTTTGAGTGTTGCCTCTATGACGGCATTATTGAACAGCTGCTCCAGCTCGACATGAGCGCCATCATTCGGCAAACGACTATTTTTGTTAGCCAAAAGGGCCACGATCTGCTCGGCGGTTTCAATAGTATCGTCCTTGAACAGCGCACGCCCATGGGCCACCGTAGGCAACGTCATGCGAATCTCGGCGGCAGAGCCGGTCTTACTCAACGCTTTGACAAGGTCATAAGAAGCGCTGGCGTTGGTCAAATGACGTAACTGGCTCACAGCGGTTTTGGTGACGGACTGACCAAAGTGAGTCAGTTTCAGCGCCCCTTTACCTACCAGTCTGGCACCGCCGTGCACCAGTTGTGGTACGCCATCCAACGGATTAAAAATGGACACGACGACACCTAGGGTGACCCTGCTCAAGTTAATCAGTTTCGTGCTGCTCGCTGCGGCTTTCAAGAAAGGCCCGACGCCTCCAGCGAATACCAGCAAAACAGCAACTGCATCCATGGTGCAGCTGAATACGGCGCCACTTCGACGCTTTGGATCGTCCGAGGAGAGCCCTTCAATGCATCCTTTGAACGGAATGATGACATCGAGAATGCCGTCGATCAGCTTTTTAAAAGCTTCGTCTCTATCTTCAATCGCGGTTTTGTCATAGCCCATACTATGGAACTGGTCGTAGGTAATGGGCGGGTTGTGTTCGGCTACAAGATTGCCTATGCCCTTGAAGCGTTCTGAGTTAAAGCTCTCCATCGAACTTCGATAGTAATGAGCAGATTGTGATTGATCGTCGAATTCACCGAATCGCATCAATAGCATTCCGGTACCACTAAGGTTGAGGTACTCGTCAAGCGATCTGAAGTTGTCTGGCAATAATTGGCTGGTTCTTTTTCCTCCATGGAGCACTGGTTTGCTACCGGCGAAATAAGCTTCATTGTCGGCATAGATATGCTGCAAATAGGTCAGGCGCTGGAAATTACCGTTATCACCATTGGGGGACTCACGACCATCGGCCTCATTGAATGAAACGCCGCGAATGAATCCTCGGGCCAGATCTTCGTTTTTTAAGCAAAGCCCCTGGAGGGGAAAAAGTTCGTAGCAATGAAGCTCGTTGTCGAACCAGGAGGTAATGACGATTCCGAAAAAAGCTGTTTCGTCTGCGCTGTGACCTGGAATGAATCGGCTGCCTAATACTTGGTATAGCGCAAGCTTGCCATATTCAATGACCACTCTGTCTCTGCGGTGCAGTCGTGACAGGGCGAGTCGAATCATTGTGATGACACCGGGCGTGAATGCCTTGTAGTATTTTTCTACTTCATTCTTGTACAGCCTATTGATTGGGGTAAGTTTTGCGAGGTCTGGATCTTGCTTGAAAATGCTCGGCCCTGTTTTGCTGTCCCACTCCTTACTCGTTAAAAGATTGTTCATGTACAGTTCAAGGACGGTTCGAGGAAATCCAGGGTTCCATTTGCCGGTTTTTACTGGGAAAAGTTCTTGTTGGGGGCGAAGGGATGTTTCATCCAGAATGGTCTCTTTTGCCAGTTTCTTGCGACTGACAGGGGGCGCAGAAATGGCCTTGAGCGCATCGGAGATCTCACTGATGTAGGCGTTGTAGTGTGATATGTCATTTTTGGCTATATCTTCCAGTGGAAGATTTTCTTCATCTTTTGACCGAAGCTCATTGATCGATGCCCAGTCCATGATGCACCGCAAGGTGATAACGTCATGTAACTTTTGCTGTTCGGTGCTGACAGGTGATATTGCACCCAATTCCAATAATTGCTCATAGCGCATGTGTCGCGATAAGCCAGGGGCGATGTGTTCAGCCAGCAAAACCGATTTATGAAGTATCACCCAGCCCGAAGAGCCGACCTGCAGTGAGGAAGGCGCGTAGACAAGGAACTCTGGCCCTAGGCCAGCAAGTACCAATTGGAGAGTTAGTATCACCGTATCCGGATTAACGCCGATGGCCACTAATCGGTCTTTCAGCTCTTCCCTTGCCTCGAAAGCATTTTTGTTCGGGTAGTGGTAGAGGAGATCGGAGTACCGCTTCCTCTGCTCGTCTGTGCCTAAATCCAGATCCACCATGATTGCAGCAACAAGAAGCCTGCTGCGTTGTCCGGTGGTCATGGGTTTGTCCGGAGTTGAAAGCTCCGAACCTAGCGCATTGAAGCATGATTGGGCAAAATTTCTGGATTCTTCGGTGTCGATTAGAACCTCCCAGGCAAAGTCGGTATTTTCCTCCAAAAGAACCCGGGAGTACCGACTGGGCAGCGAATCGGCCAAATAGTTGATGAGGCGTTCAGGAGCGGATCCGTCCCTTGACATCAGCGTGTTGACTTCTTGTTTGATAAGCGGCTGCTGCTGCTCAGGCACAATCAAGATTGTTTCATTTGTTTCGTCTGAGATACCCCAATAATTACCGAATTCTGGTGCCGGTGGTGGCGAAAAACTCAAATACTCAATCAGATTTTTTACTTGCTCGAAAGTATTTGGCACATCCAGATTATGAAACTGAAGCCAGTTGATCAAAGGGATGCGCTCGCTTGACGAAACAATGCCCCCTGTGAGGGTCGCGGCTTTGATCAGTAGTTCAATGTCACCTGTCAGGTCGGTGAGGGTGTTTATAAGTGTGGTGATGTTTATGCTTTCAATATAGGTGCCGATGTCCTTTGGGGAGGAATAAACTTTACAGATATCACCGTCTTGGTTTACCAACGTCCAGTAATCGTCCTCAAGAGGCAGTATTTCAATCGCTTCTATGAATTGTGGGTCGGCGATCAGTCGGCGTAGAAAAGTTTTCGCCGATTGATGGGTGCTGTCGAAATGGCTGCCTTTGATCGTGGTGACGACCAGTTGATTGATATCGATCAGTTGGGTGGTGTAGGCATAGGTCGATTCTTCATTCTGAGACACTGCTTTATCAATGGCTGACTTTAATATGTCAGCGATTGCGCGGCGTTCAGTTTGGTCGGTGGAGAGCGATTGAGCAAAGAGGTTTGGTGGTGTGGTCATGAGTTGGTCGTTCGTCCTTGAGGTTGATGGTCACTATGTAACTTGTTGAAGATTGGTTTTTTTGAACGGGTGAAACTATATCTGGTTGCTTTTTCTTGTTTTGAGTTGCTTGGTTTCAAACTGTGTGAGTATTTTTCGGAATGTGGCAGGACGTTGGTTTTTTAAAGTAAGTTAATTTCTGGCAATAACTAATTGAGTCCGATCGCGGGTGTAATAAGAACAGTCTCATCGGTGCCGGGGTAGGTTTTACCTCATCGAGAGCAATTTTCTTCAATACCCTGAGCAACGCGCTCATTATCGTGGACGCTGGTTTCCTTGATTTGAAGCAGGTGTGCAATGAGTCTGATTCTTTCCATGGCCGCGTTTGCGCTGGTCGCCTCTATAACGCCGGGGCCGGTGAATATTGTGGCGTTGAGCTCTGGCGCGCAGTTCGGCTTTCGCGCCAGTCAGCGGCATGTGGCCGGGGCGACCCTGGGATTCGTGCTGTTATTGGTGCTGATGGGGTTGGGGTTGCATGAGGTGTTGCAGCGTTGGCCGGCGCTGACGCGGGTGGTGCAACTGGCCGGCGTGGCATTTCTGTTGTTCATGGCTTTCAAATTGGCCACTGATAACGGTCAGCTCGATGCCAAGGAGTCAGGGCGGGCGCCGTCGATGCTGTATGGCGCGGTCATGCAATGGCTCAACCCGAAAGCCTGGCTGGCCTGCGTGGCGGGGATGGGCGCGTTTGTCGCCGATGGCGAAGCGCGTCTGGTCTGGCAGTTTGCGGCAGTGTATCTGGTGATCTGCTATCTGTCGGTGGGTTGCTGGGCATATGCCGGGACGTTTTTACGCGGCTATCTGAGCAACCCGGCGGGGATGCGCCTGTTCAATCGGGGCATGGCGTTGTTGCTGGCGGTGAGTGCGGGGTATTTGTTGTTGCCGTAGGTTTGCGATAGTGGTTTCTGGCACCACTCTTATTGCCAATCTTTTCCCTGTGGGAGCGGGCTTGCCCGCGATGGCGTCTGGTCGGCCAACAATGATATCGAAGGGACTACCGCTATCGCGGGCAAGCCCGCTTGTGTCTTGCGCAGGACTTAGACTGAAGATGAGAGCGGTGAGTGGCAAGCTGAACGCCCGGAGTGCTAGCAGCACGTGTGGGAGCCCATGCTGCCATTCACCTCTCCACTCTGGTTATTGAGCCCGAACAGTTGAACGAGCCGACCTCGAACATTACAAGCGTGGAGCCCAACCAGAGCGCTCTCATTTATGAGTGTAAGAGGGTTTAGCCATGTTTTCCTGCGCAGGCATTGATGTTTCCAAAGACAGTCTGGAAGTCTGGATTAATTCGCAAGGCATTGGTGCGAGTTTTCCGAACAGCGCCAGTGGTTTCCCGGTGCTGATTGATTGGTTAAAAGGCTTCGAAGTCACCCGCGTGTTACTGGAAGCCACCGGTGGCTACGAGCGGGGGCCCATGAAGGTGCTTCAAAGGGGCGGCTTTGACGTCTTACGAAATCAATCCTCGTCGGGCGAAAGATTTTGCCAAGGCAATGGGTTATCGCGCTAAAACAGACGCGATAGATGCGCGGCTTCTCGCCGAATTTGCAACGATTATAAAGGACGCCGATAGCCGTATCACCAGCGCCGAACAGGACAATTTGCGTGCGCTGGTACAGCAACGCGAAAACTTTGTTCAGCAGCAAAGTGACGACAGGCGGCGTATCAAAACGGCTTCTGTCGACTCGATAAAACCCTTGTTGCAAAGCCATATCGACTATTTAGATCAGGCAATAAAGTCGATAGAACAGCTGATCTGCCAAAGCGCCAAAGACCTGGACAGTGAAAAAATTGCCCGCTTGCGCTCGGTTAAGGGACTAGGGCTCGTGACCGCAGCCAGCATCATGGCCTACCTGCCTGAGCTGGGAGAGGTTGGACGGCACGAGATCGCAGCACTGGCAGGGATCGCCCCTTACAACGACGACAGCGGCAACCACGAAGGGCCTCGTCATATAAGCGGTGGCCGATTTGCCGTGCGACGTGCGATGTACATGGCCAGTTGGGCTGTGATTTTGCGACAACCCGAGTTCAAAGCCCGATATGACGCGCTTCGCCTGAGAGGTAAATGCGCGAAAGTGGCGCTGATCGCCTGCATGCGGGTGTTGTTGATAAGGCTGAACGCGATGATCCGTGACCAAACTGAGTGGAGAGAGCAGGCAGCCTAAACAGACTGCTTGCTCATTTGGGAAATCACATGGTTTGAGACTGTGGAAGTTCGGCTGCCCTTTGATCAAACTTCAAAATAAAAGACATCAAGACAGTTGCTCCCACAGGGGTTTGTGTGGCAGTTCCGCCCATCAAGGCTTGTGGCGAGGGAGGATGAGTTAGCCGCGATACTGCCCCGGTGTCGCCGCCAGATGCTGTTTGAATACACGCTGAAAATGCGCCTGATCAGCAAACCCGGCCTCCAGCGCCACATCGGCAATCAACTTGCCGCTGCGCAACCGATCCCGGGCGAACTGGATGCGCCGGTTGATCAGAAACGCATGGGGCGTCATGCCGTAATGCTGCTTGAACGCGCGGATCAGGTAGGACGACGACAGTTGCGCCGCCTCGCAAATGTCTTCCAGCTTGAGCATCTGTGTGCAATTGTCGCGGATATAGTCGGCGGCCCGCTCCAGCTTGAAATTGGGTTCGCGCAACGGTTGATCGACGGGGTTGAGCCGCTGTTGCACCTCGGTGAAAAACTCCACCGCAGCGCTGTGCTTGCACAGCACGTCTTGCTGCGGGTCGATCAACACCTCGTACAAACTCTTCAGGCCGGTAAACAGCTGGACGTCACGATTGTGGGTGATGGAAAACCGGCGAAACGCCGAGTCCTGGCTGAAGCCGAGCTGATGCTGCAAGTCGGTCAGCCACGGCGTCTCGACGTACAGCATCAAGTACGACCACGGCTGGTCGTCGATCGGATTGCAGGCATGCACATCGCCCGGATTCATCAGCACCACGGTGCCGGCACTGACCTGAAACTCCGATTGTTCGTGAATATAGGTGCTGCGCCCGGCGGTGATTGCGCCGATGGAAAAATGCGCGTGGGAATGCCGGCTGTAGCAGACCTCGCGACCGTCGGCGATGGAGCGGGCTTCGATGAAGGGCAGGGCGTCGTCGCGCCAGAAGCGCGGGGCTTTGTCTGCATCTTTGGCGACGGTGTGCTTCATCTCGGTGTCCTCGGCGGGTCAGCCTTGGAGTGTATTAGCTCTCGCCGTCAAAGGCTCGTTGCAGCGTGGCGATGTCGAGTTTTTTCATTTGCAGCATCGCTGTCATGGCGCGCTGGGACTTGGCTGTGTCGGGGTCTTTCATCATGTCCATCAGAACGACCGGCACGACCTGCCACGACACACCGAATTTATCCTTGAGCCAGCCGCATTGCTGGGCTTCAACGGGACCACCCGCAGACAGGCGCCCCCAGAAGTGGTCGACTTCTTCCTGAGTGTGGCAATTGACCTGGAATGAGATCGCCTCATTGAACTTGAAAACCGGGCCACCGTTAAGGCCTGTGAAGCTTTGCCCATCGAGCTCGAAACTGACGGTCATCACCGAACCTTCCGGCCGGCAATGGATTTTCTGACCGGCCTTGCCGTAATGGGTGATGCCGGCGATTTTTGAATGATCGAAGATTGCGCAGTAAAACTTCGCGGCTTCCTCGGCCTGATCGTCGAACCATAGGCAGGGCGTGAGTTTTTGAACGCGGTGCATGGCGGTGCTCCTCTGCGGGTTAATCACTCTGGATTATCAGCGTAGTCAGCCTGTAGTGGTCCGGGTGTGCCATAGATCGACAAGTCGTGAGAATGGGAAGCGACCGGTGGTCGATGAACATGGCTTGTGGGTCAAATTGCGCTTAGCTGTAGGGATAACCCAAGGCGCGCGTAATCGCCGACCTGCACAAAAATGATGGCTTCGCGGCACAGGCGCCCCTTCAGAACACCGTGAGTCTGAGGAAACCCGCAATGCTGACCCTTAACATCAATGGCAAGGACCAGGAACTGGATGTCCCCGCGGACATGCCGTTGCTCTGGGTGCTGCGCGATGTCGCGCACCTGACGGGCAGCAAATTCGGTTGCGGCATGGCCCAGTGTGGTGCCTGCACCGTACACGTCGACGGCGCGCCGCTGCGCTCCTGTATCACGCCCGCCACGGCGGTGGCCCACGGGCAGAAAATTCTCACCATCGAAGGCTTGTCCGCCGATGGCTCGCACCCGCTCCAGCAAGCCTGGGCCGAACTCGACGTGGTCCAGTGCGGTTATTGCCAGTCGGGGCAGATCATGTCGGCGGCAGCGTTGCTGGCGAAGATCCCCAAGCCCACCGACAGCGATATCGACCAGGCGCTGTCCGGCAACATCTGCCGCTGCGGCACCTACCCAAGAATCCGCGCCGCGGTCAAACGCGCCGCCGAGATCGGTTGATACCACGTCGAAGGGAGTTGACCCATGAACAGAATCAACCCTGTCTCGCGTCGCGGTTTTCTCAAGGGCAGTGCGGTGTTGGGTGGCGGTCTGGTGGTGGCGTTTGTCATCCCGGGTGCCAATCGTTTTTCCGTCGGCGCCGAGAATCAAGGAAACGTCTTCGCCCCCAATGCCTTTTTACGCATTGGCAACGACAACAGCATCACCGTGCTGCTCGGCCATTCGGAAATGGGCCAAGGCATCTGGACCGGCCTGACCATGTTGATCGCCGAAGAGCTGGACGCCGACTGGTCGAAAATCCGCGTCGAACATGGGCCGGCTTCGGCGGCCGATTATGGCCTGCCGGGGTTTGGCGGGATGCAGATCACCGGCGGTTCGACGTCGACCTGGATGGAGTTTGACCGCTATCGCCAGGCCGGAGCGGCGGCGCGCTTGATGCTGATTGAGGCGGCGGCCAAGCGATTCGACATGGCGCCTTCGCAGATTCGCACCGAATCGGGCGTGGTCATTGCCGGCGACAAACGCGCCACTTATGGCGAACTGGCGGATGACGCCGCCAAGCTGCCGGTGCCGGATCCGGCCTCGATCAAGTTCAAGGAAGCCCAGGACTGGAAGGTCATCGGCAAACCCACCAAGCGTCTCGACACCCCGGAGAAAATCACCGGGCAGGCCAAGTTCGGCATGGACGTGCAGTTCGATGGGCTGATGACGGCGATGGTCGCTCGCCCACCGGTGTTCGGCGGCAGCGTCAAATCCTTCGAAGGCGCCGAGGCGCTGGCGGTGCCGGGCGTGCACAAAGTGGTGCAGGTGCCCACGGGGGTCGCGGTGATTGCCGATCATTATTGGGCGGCGAAGCTGGGGCGCGATGTACTGAAGGTCGAATGGGACCTGGGGCCGAACGCCGGGCTCGACAGTCAACAGCTGCTGGAGAGCTTCCGTAAGCTCGCCGCCACCCCCGGCACTTCCGCCAGTCAGGCCGGAGATACGGCAGCGACGCTGGGCAAAGCGGCGAAGACGATTGAGGCCGAATACAACGTGCCTTACCTGGCTCACGCGCCGATGGAACCGCTCAATTGCACGGTGAAAATCTCCAAGGACAAATGCGAAATCTGGACCGGCACACAGTTTCAGACGCTGGATCAGATGATCGCGGGGAAGATCACCGGGCTCAAACCCGAACAGGTCGAGATCCACACCCAATTCCTCGGCGGCGGCTTCGGGCGTCGAGCCAATCCGACCTCGGATTTTGTCAGCGAAGCCGTGTACGTCGCCAAGGCAGCGGGCGGGCCGGTGAAAACCGTCTGGGCCCGAGAAGATGACATTCGCGGTGGTTACTACCGCTCGGCATTCTTGCATCAGGCGCGCATCGGGCTGGGTGCCGACGGCATGCCAATGGCCTGGAAGCATGTGCTGGTCGGGCAGTCGATCCTGACCGGCACGTCGTTCGCGGCAACCATGGTCAAGGATGGCATCGACAAAACCTCCGTCGAAGGCGTGGCCGACAGCCCTTATCTTGAGGGGCTGGCCAATCATCAGGTCGAACTGCATTCACCGCAAACCGGCATTAGCGTGCTGTGGTTGCGCTCGGTGGGGCACACGCATACGGCATTCGTCATGGAGTCGTTGGTCGATGAACTGGCAGACGCGGCCGGCAAGGACCCGGTGGAGTACCGACGCGCCTTGCTCAAGGCACATCCACGGCATCTGGGCGTGCTGAATCTGGCAGTAGAGAAAGCCAACTGGAAAGCACCATTGCCGGACGGTCATGCATTGGGCGTGGCGGTGCACGAGTCCTTCGGCAGTTATGTCGCCCAGGTGGCCGAGGTGTCGCAGGAGAACCTGGGGATTCGCGTGCACCGGGTGGTGTGTGCGGTGGATTGCGGCATTGCGGTGAACCCGCAGGGCATCGCCGCGCAGATGGAATCGGGCATCACCTTCGGTCTTGGATTTACCTTGCACAGCAAACTGACATTCAAAAACGGCCAGGTTGAGCAGTCCAATTATCACGACTATCAGGTCCTGCGCCTGAACGAAATGCCCGTGGTCGAGGTGCATATCGTCCCCAGCAGCGACAAGCCTGGTGGCATTGGCGAGGTCGGTGTGCCTCCGGTGGCGCCGGCAGTGGCGAACGCGGTGTTTGCCCTGACCGGGCAGCGTCTGCGGGAATTGCCGTTGCAACTGTCGGGGGTGTGAGATGAGACGACATGCGTTTCTTGGCGCGGTGATGCTGATTGGCCTGGGTGGCTATGCCTCGGACCTGTTCGCTGATGATAAAGAGGCGGTGAAGGCGTTCGACACGGTGCAGAAGGTGTTCCAGAGCCCGCGTTGTCAGAACTGTCATATCCCCGGCGATTCGCCGTTGCAGTTCGACGCCGGTATTGCTCACGCAATGAATGTGGTTCGTGGCCTGGACGGCAAGGGCGCTGCCGGTTTGCCGTGTGCCAGTTGCCATGCCGAACGCAATCCGCCGGCCAGTTATGGCCCCAACGCGCCGCCCGGAGCACCGCATTGGAGCCTGCCGCCGGCCGCGCACAAAATGGCCTGGATCGGTCTGCCAGCCGACAAGTTGTGCGCGATGATCAAGGACCGTTCCAGCAATGGCGATCGTGATTTTGCGGCGCTGATCAAGCACGTCAGCGACGATAAGCTGGTGCTTTGGGGCTGGAATCCAGGTGAGGGGCGGGCGCCGGTGCCGGTGCCCCACGATATCTTCGTCACCCAGTTCAAACGCTGGGCCGATGCTGGAGGACCGTGTCCGGTGGCAGGTAGCTGACCAGCGGCGCATTTATAGGGAGTCATACCGGGTGTGAGCGACTCTAACGTTCATATCCATCAAGGAGTGAGTGATGTTAACCCCAGGCAAACCGCTCAAACCCGGCGCTGGCGCAGACATGCGCACGCCGAACGTCCTCGACAGCGCAGATCGCGATGTACTGCGCGACAGGGCGCGCAAGGCCGAGCAAGAACTGATGGGCGTGCAGATGGCGAGCATGGATGAGCTGACGCTACTCTCCAATCGTCATGGCTTCGAGGCCTTGGCCCGGTTGGGGCTGGAGGCCTGTCAGCAGTTGGGCAAACCCGCGACCCTGCTGTTTTTCGACCTTGATCACTTCAAGCGCATCAACCAGCTGTACGGTCGAGCCGAGGGCGACGATGCCCTGAAAACCTTCGCCGATGTGCTGCGCATCGCTTTTCGTGAAAGCGACGTGATCGGCCGGCTGGGCAGCGATGAGTTTGCCGCCTTATTGACCGGCGCCAACGCGGTGGACATTGCTGAGATCAGGGCGCGGCTCGAGGAAATACTCGATGAACGCAATGCCACGGTGCATCGTGGCTATGACATTCGTTTCAGTGTCGCTCAAATCGAATTCAATCCCGATCTTCACAAAACAGTCGAAAGCCTGATGCTGGCGCTCGATGAGCTTCGCCATCAAGGCCAGGTCGGGGTTTGAGGGCTGCCCTGCAAGCCCGCTGCAATCCGGGACGCTGCTCGCAATAACGAGCCGTCGTGCCTGAACCGCCCGATTATCTGCAGTCCGATCGGTAGTTGCGCTTCGGCGCGGGGCAACGGGATATTCACCTGCGGCCAGCCGAACGCCCCCCAGAATTTGATGAAGTCTGACGGTCCGGTGCTTTCCAGGCCCATCGGCGCGACCATCCCGCAAGTGGCGCCGAGCATGGCGTCGAAGGGTTGGCACAGCTCATTCAAGCGTGGGGCAAGATTAGCCAGGCGTGCCTTGGCAGCGGACTCCTGTTCCCATGTTGTGGCCGCCGCTCGCTCGAACATGGCCAGTGTCGAAGGGCTCAATTGTGCCCGGTGTTGTTGAAACTCCTTCGCCAGCGAGCGCGCACCTTCGCAATCGTTGATCAACTGATGATCGTCGAACACACCGGCGAACTCATTCGGAAGCCGCACTTCGCTGACGTGATGGCCGGCGCTGCGCAACTGATCCACTGCCTGCTCCAGAGCGCGGGCCACCTCGGGCTCCACCTGATCCCAGCGCGAGGTGCGGCAGAAACCCAATTGCAGCGGACGCCGCTCGACGTCAGGTGTTACGAAGCCAGGAATCAATACTCGCGCCACGAGGTGCAGATCGCGCACTGATCGTCCATACCAACCCACGGTGTCGAAGCTGGGCGCCAGTGGCTTTACGCCTTCCAGCGACACCAGCCCCAGCGACGGCTTGAAGGCGAAGAGGCCGCAGTAGGACGCCGGCTTGAGCAACGAGCCAGCGGTCTGGGTGCCCAGCGCCAAGGCAAAGAAACCTGCCGCCATCCCGGCTGCCGAACCCGCGCTGGAGCTGCCCGGTGTGCGGGCGAAGTCGTGGGGGTTGCGAGTCGGGCCGGTGTGCATGTACGCAAACTCGGTGGTGTGGGTCTTGCCCATGATCAGCGCGCCGGCCTGGCGCAGCAGCGTCACTACGTGGGCGTCCCGGGACGGTTGATGGCCGGTATAAATCGGTGAATAGAATTGCGTCGGATAGGCAGCGGTGTCGAAGATGTCCTTGATGCCCACGGGTACGCCGGCCAACAGGCCTCGGCCATTGTTTTTCTCCGCATCGGCGAGAACCTGCCGGGCGTCGAACGAAACGAAGGCCTGGATATCCGGCTCCTGCGCCTGAATGCGTTCAAGAAAGGCTTCGGCGATGGCGGCAGCGGTTGTACCGCCATGGACCACCGCTTCACTGAGGGCGGTGGCGTCAAGGGTTGGGCCGATCATTTGGCGAACAACTGGTCGATGTTCTTGAACGCCTTGAATTCCAGGGCGTTGCCGCAGGGGTCGAAGAGAAACATCGTGGCTTGTTCGCCCACCAGTCCCTGAAAGCGGATGCCCGGCTCGATCACGAAGTGCGTACCAAGGGCTTTCAAGCGCGCCGCCAGGTTTTCCCATTCCTCCATCCCCAATACCACACCGAAATGCGGCACCGGTACGTCGTGGCCATCCACGGCGTTGGTATGGGCGGCTTCCTGAGAAGCGTTTTTCGGTGCCAGATGAATCACCAGTTGATGACCGAAAAAGTTGAAATCGACCCAGTGATCGCTGGAGCGACCTTCTTCCAGGCCGAACACTTCGCCGTAGAAGCGCCGGGCAGCGGCCAAGTCGTAAACCGGGATAGCCAAGTGAAAAGGGGACAGTTGCATCGGACGTGCCTCGATAGGTTGGGAGTGAGAGTCGAGAGTTGAGAGTTGAGAGTTGAGAGTTGAGATCGAGTTTAGTCCTGTGCTTTTTGATTGAAAGACGATAGTTTTTGCAGCGAGCTCAAATTATTTCGATCAATTGGAGAGCCGCCGCATGCTGCGGGAACTGAAAACCTTCATTGCCGTGACGCGTTATGGCACGTTTGCTGCGGCAGGTATGCACATCGGCCTGACCCAGTCGGCGGTCAGCGCGCAGATCCGCAACCTCGAACAGGCGTTGGGCATACGCCTGTTCGATCGCACCGGACGTCAGGCGATTCTCAACGCAGCGGGGCAGCGGGCGTTGCCGATGGCTCGGGAAATTCTTGAGACCTTCAGCCGCATGGCCGTCAGTGATAGCGTCGCCGAGTTTCGTGGCGAACTGAAAATCGGCGCGGTGGCTACCGTGCAGACCGGCTTGTTGCCGCGCGCGCTGTTGCGCCTCAGGCAACAGGCGCCATTGCTGGAGGCGAAGCTGGTGCCGGGGGTATCCCTGAATCTGTTGAGTCAGGTGGACACCGGCGAAGTGGACCTGGCGATTCTGATCAGGCCGCCGTTTGAACTACCCAAGGAATTGTCGGTGCAAGTCATCCGCCGGGAGCCGTTTGTGCTGATCGTGCCGGCAGATCTTGAGGGCGACGACCCGCTGCAGTTGCTCGCCGAGCATCCCCACGTACGCTACGACCGCAATTCTTTCGGTGGGCGCCTGGTGACTCGCTTTTTACGCGAGCAGCAGATCGATGTGCAGGTGGCTCTGGAGCTGGATGAGCTGGAGGCTATCGTCAAAATGGTCGAATGCGGACTGGGTGTTTCACTATTGCCCGAGGCGGGGCTGTGGCTTGAGCATGGGGCGAAGGTGCGGATCATCCCGTTGGGTGAGCTGACGTTCTACCGGGAGATCGTGCTGTTGCAGCGTTATAGCCAGCGCACACTACCGATCCAGCAGTTGTTTGCGCGGTGTTTGACACAAATCGACGACTAAACGCTAACCCCTGTGGGAGTAGTGAACACAAAGTCAGTGTCCGGCGCGGATTACTGTGGGAGCGGGCTTGCCCGCGATGAGGTCATCACATCCAACATTGATGTGCCTGATACTCCGCCATCGCGGGCAAGCCCCACAGTTGATCGAGTGCGCTGCAAGATTGCAGGCATAAAAAACCCGCCTGTGAAGAGGCGGGTTTTTAATGGCTAACCGAAGATCACTCTTCGATGTTGCCCATGGCGGTGGTGTTGAAGCCGCCGTCTACGTACATGATTTCGCCGCTGATGCCAGACGCCAGGTCCGAGCACAGGAAGGCGCCGGCGTTGCCGACTTCGTCGATGGTGACGTTACGACGCAGCGGGGTTTGCGCTTCGTTGGCGGCCAGCATTTTGCGGAAGTTCTTGATGCCGGAAGCAGCGAGGGTGCGGATCGGGCCAGCCGATACGCAGTTCACGCGGGTGCCGTCCGGGCCCAGGGAGCCGGCCAGATAACGCACGCCAGCTTCCAGGGAAGCCTTGGCCATGCCCATCACGTTGTAGTTCGGCATGGTGCGCTCGGCGCCCAGGTACGACAGGGTCAGCAGGCTGCCATTGCGGCCCTTCATCATTTCGCGGCCAGCCTTGGCCAGGGCCACGAAGCTGTAGGCGCTGATGTCGTGAGCAATGCGGAAACCTTCACGGGTGGTGGCTTCGGTGAAGTCGCCGTCCAGTTGGTCGCCCGGGGCGAAGCCGACGGAGTGCACGATGCAGTCCAGGCCGTCCCACTTCTTGCTCAGTGCTTCGAAGACCTTGGCGATTTCTTCATCGCTGGCCACGTCGCACGGAAAGCACAGCTCAGGGCTCGAGCCCCAGCCTTGTGCGAATTCTTCGACACGACCCTTGAGTTTGTCGTTCTGATAAGTGAAGGCAAGCTCAGCGCCCTCGCGATGCATGGCGGCAGCGATGCCGGATGCGATGGACAGCTTGCTGGCGACACCGACGATCAGTACGCGCTTACCGGCGAGAAAACCCATGTGTTGCTCCTCTTTTCAGGTTTATTGCGCAGTGGCTGGTGCCAGAAAAGCGGCTTCCAGCAACTGCTGTGTATACGGATGTTGGGGGGCGGCAAAGATACTTTGCGCGTCTCCCTGTTCGACCACTTGGCCATGCTTGACCACCATCAGCTGGTGGCTCAGCGCTTTGACGACAGCCAGGTCATGGCTGATAAACAAATACGTCAGGTTGTACTTGGTTTGCAGTGAACGTAGCAGCTCCACCACTTGGCGTTGCACGGTGCGGTCGAGGGCCGAAGTCGGCTCGTCCAGCAAAATCAACGCCGGTTTTAGCACTAATGCCCGGGCAATGGCGATTCTCTGCCGTTGCCCACCGGAAAATTCGTGGGGGTAGCGGTGCCGGGTTTCCGGGTCCAGACCTACCTCCTTGAGTGCCGCAATAATCGCTTGTTCCTGTTCTGCCTCGGTGCCCATCTTGTGGATTCGCAGGCCTTCACCGACGATCTGGCTCACGCACATCCGTGGGCTCAGGCTGCCGAAGGGGTCCTGGAACACCACCTGCATCTCCCGCCGCAGCGGCCGAATCTGTTGCTGCGTCAGGCAGTCTAGCTGCTTGCCTTCAAAACGGATGGCGCCTTTGCTACCGATCAGCCGCAAAATCGCCAGGCCGAGCGTCGACTTGCCGGAACCGCTTTCTCCCACAATCCCCAGGGTCTGGCCCTGGGGCAGGCTGAAATTGATCCCGTCGACCGCTTTGATATGGTCCACGGTCTTTTTCAGAAAGCCTTTCTTGATCGGGAACCAGACTTTCAGGTCCTCGACCTGCAGCAGCGGCGGGCCAATCTCATTGGTCGCCGGCTTGCCGCTGGGCTCCGCTGCCAGCAGTTCCCGCGTGTACGGATGCTGCGGCGCGCGGAACAATTCTTCGCACGATGCCTGTTCGACGATACAACCGCGCTGCATGACACATACCCGATGCGCAATTCTTCGCACAAGGTTCAAATCGTGACTGATCAGTAACAACGCCATGCCCAGACGGGCCTGCAATTCCTTGAGCAGTTCGAGGATTTTCAGTTGAACGGTCACGTCCAGCGCCGTAGTCGGTTCATCGGCGATCAACAATTCCGGCTCATTGGCCAGGGCCATCGCGATCATCACCCGCTGGCGCTGGCCGCCGGACAACTCGTGGGGCAGGGCCTTGAGACGCTTCTGCGGTTCGGGGATGCCGACCATTTCCAACAATTCCAACGTGCGTTTGGTCGCGACTTTGCCGGTCAGGCCTTTGTGGATGCCCAGGATTTCGTTGATCTGCTTTTCGATCGAATGCAACGGATTGAGCGAGGTCATCGGCTCCTGGAAGATCATCGCGATCCGGTTGCCGCGGATGTGGCGGATGGTTTTCTCTTTCAGGTCCAGCAGATTCCGGTCGGAATAAGTGATGGTTCCGGACGGGTGCCGGGCCAGTGGGTAGGGTAGCAGCCGCAGGATGGAGTGGGCGGTCACCGATTTGCCGGAGCCGCTTTCCCCCACCAGCGCCAGGGTTTCGCCGCGCTTGATGTCGAAGCTGACGCCCTCGACCACCCGCTGCACGCGTTCACCGACGACAAATTCGACGGCCAGGTCGCGCACTTCGATCAGATTGTCCTGATTCATTTCACTTCCTCGGGTCGAAGGCATCGCGAGCGGACTCGCCGATGAACACCAGCAAACTCAACATCAGCGCCAGCACCGCAAACGCACTCATACCCAGCCACGGCGCTTGCAAGTTGGATTTGCCCTGAGCCACCAGCTCACCCAGGGACGGTGCGCCCGGCGGCAGGCCGAAGCCGAGGAAATCCAGGGCGGTCAAGGTGCCGATGGCGCCGGTCAGGATGAACGGCATGAAGGTCATGGTCGAGACCATGGCGTTGGGCAGGATGTGGCGGAACATGATCGCACCATTCTGCATGCCCAGCGCCCGGGCCGCGCGCACGTATTCCAGATTCCGACCGCGCAGGAACTCGGCACGCACCACATCCACCAGGCTCATCCACGAAAACAGCAGCATGATCCCCAGCAGCCACCAGAAATTCGGCTGCACGAAACTGGCCAGAATGATCAACAGGTACAGCACCGGCAACCCGGACCAGATCTCCAGAAAACGCTGCCCGGCCAGATCGACCCAGCCACCATAAAAACCCTGCAACGCCCCGGCGATCACGCCGATGATCGAGCTGAGAATGGTCAGCGTCAAAGCGAACAGCACCGAAATCCGGAAGCCGTAAATCACCCGGGCCAGCACATCGCGGCCCTGATCGTCGGTGCCCAGCAGGTTATCGGCCGAGGGCGGCGCGGGAGCCGGGACTTTCAGGTCGTAGTTGATGCTCTGGTAGCTGTAGGGGATCGGCGCCCATAAAACCCAGGCGTCCTTGGCCTTGAGCAGTTCGCGGATGTAAGGGCTCTTGTAGTTGGCCTCCAGCGGGAATTCGCCGCCGAACGCGGTTTCCGGGTAGCGCTTGAGTGCCGGGAAATACCAGCCGTTGTCGTAGTGCACCACCAGCGGTTTGTCGTTGGCGATCAGTTCGGCGCCCAGGCTTGCGCCGAACAGAATCAGGAACAGCCACAGCGACCACCAGCCACGCTTGTTGGCCTTGAACAGTTCGAAACGTCGGCGATTGAGAGGGGACAGGTTCATCTCAATGCTCCCGGCTTTCGAAGTCGATGCGCGGATCGACAAAAGTGTACGTGAGGTCACCGATCAATTTCACCACTAGCCCCAGCAGGGTGAAGATGAACAGTGTGCCGAAAACCACCGGGTAGTCGCGGTTGATCGCTGCTTCAAAACTCATCAAACCGAGGCCGTCGAGGGAGAAAATCACTTCCACCAGCAACGAGCCGGTGAAAAAAATCCCGATGAACGCCGAAGGGAAACCGGCGATCACCAGCAGCATGGCGTTGCGAAACACATGGCCGTACAGCACGCGATGGCGGGTCAGGCCCTTGGCCTTGGCGGTGACCACGTATTGCTTGTTGATTTCATCGAGGAAGCTGTTCTTGGTCAGCAGCGTCATGGTCGCGAAGTTGCCGATCACCAATGCGGTCACCGGCAGTGCCAGGTGCCAGAAATAATCGAGGATCTTGCCGCTGGTGCTCAGCTCGTCGAAGTTGTTCGAGGTCAGGCCCCGTAGCGGGAACCAGTCGAAATAGCTGCCGCCGGCGAACACCACAATCAGCAGGATGGCGAACAGGAATGCCGGGATCGCGTAGCCGACGATGATTGCCGAACTGGTCCAGACATCGAAGTGGCTGCCGTGTCGCGTCGCCTTGGCGATCCCCAGCGGGATCGACACCAGGTACATGATCAGCGTGCTCCACAGCCCCAGGGAAATCGACACCGGCATTTTTTCCTTGATCAGGTCGATGACCTTGGCATCGCGGAAGAAGCTGTCGCCGAAATCCAGGGTGGCGTAGTTCTTGATCATGATCCACAAACGTTCCGGCGCCGATTTGTCGAAGCCGTACATGTGCTCGATTTCCTTGACCAGCGCCGGGTCCAGGCCTTGCGCCCCACGATAGGCCGAGCCTGCCACCGACACTTCGGCACCGCCGCCGGCGATGCGGCTGGTGGCGCCTTCGAAGCCTTCGAGCTTGGCGATCATCTGTTCCACCGGCCCGCCGGGGGCAGCCTGGATGATCACGAAGTTGATCAGCAAAATGCCGAGCAGGGTCGGGATGATCAGCAGCAGTCGCCGAAAAATATACGCCAGCATCTGATTACTCCGTGCCCGCAGGGTCGGCTTGCAGTTTGGTTTCGACTTCTATCGGCAATGTCGCGTCGGGCTTGACCCACCAGGTATTGATGCCGATGTCATATTTGGGCGAAACCTTCGGATGGCCAATGTGGTTCCAGTACGCCACGCGCCAGGTCTTGATGTGCCAGTTGGGGATCACGTAATACCCCCATTGCAGCACCCGGTCCAGCGCCCGGGCATGGGCCACCAGGCTTTGGCGCGAATCGGCGTTGATCAGTTGCTCGACCAGTTGGTCCACCACCGGGTCTTTCAGGCCCATGGAGTTGCGGCTACCAGGTTTATCGGCGGCGTCGGTCATCCAGAACTCACGCTGTTCGTTACCCGGCGAGTTGGACTGCGGGAAGCTGCCGACGATCATGTCGAAGTCCCGGGAGCGTACACGGTTGATGTATTGCGAGACGTCGACCCGGCGGATCACCAGATCGATGCCCAGGTCGCTGAGGTTGCGCTTGAATGGCAGCAGGATCCGCTCGAACTCGGTCTGGGCCAGCAGGAATTCGAGGCTTACCGGTTTGCCGGTGGCGTCGACCATCTTGTCGTCGACGATCCGCCAGCCGGCCTCTTGCAGCAGTTGATAGGCCTTGCGCTGCTGGGTGCGGATCATGCCGCTGGCGTCGGTCACCGGGTTCTGGAACGCCTCGCTGAACACTTGCTCGGGAATTTTGCCGCGGAACGGATCGAGGATCGCCAGTTGATCGGCGTCCGGCAGGCCAGTGGCGGCCATTTCCGAGTTTTCGAAGTAGCTGCGGGTGCGCGCGTAGGCGCCGTTGAACAGTTGCTTGTTGGTCCATTCGAAGTCCAGCAACAGGGTCAGCGCCTGGCGCACACGCACATCCTGAAACACCGGGCGGCGCAGGTTGAACACGAAGCCTTGCATGCCAGTGGGGTTGCCGTTCGGGATTTCTTCCTTGATCAGCCGACCTTCGGCCACCGCCGGAATGTTGTAGGCCTTGGCCCAGTTTTTCGCGGCCGATTCCAGCCAGTAGTCGAACTGGCCTGCTTTGAGCGCTTCCAGCGCGACGGTGTTGTCGCGGTAGTAGTCGGTGGTCAGCACATCGAAGTTGTAGAAGCCGCGATTGACCGGCAGGTCCTTGCCCCAGTAATCCTTGACCCGCTCATAGCGCACCGAACGTCCGGCCTTCACTTCGCTGACTTTGTACGGGCCGCTACCCAGCGGCAGTTCCAGATTGCCTTTGTTGAAATCGCGGGTGGCCCACCAATGTTTGGGCAGTACCGGCAGTTGTCCGAGGATCAGCGGCAGTTCGCGGTTGTTGTTGTGCTTGAACTTGAACAGCACTTTGAGCGGGTCTTCGGCGACCACTTCTTCCACATCGCTGTAATAGACGCGGTAGAGCGGAGCGCCGTCCTTGACCAGGGTCTGGAAGCTGAACACCACGTCTTCGGCACGCACCGGGTGGCCGTCGTGGAAGCGGGCTTCGGGCCGCAGGTAGAAGCGTACCCAGCTGTTGTCCGGGGCTTTTTCGATTTTGCCGGCGATCAGGCCATATTCGGTAAACGGCTCATCCAGACCCTGTTTGGCCAGGGTGTCGTAGATCATGCTGATGTCGTCGGCCGGCACGCCTTTGTTGATGAACGGGTTGAGGCTGTCGAAGCCACCGAACCCCGCCTGGCGGAAGATTCCGCCCTTGGGCGCGTCGGGGTTTACGTAATCGAAATGTTTGAAATCGGCCGGGTACTTCGGCGGCTCGTTGTACAGGGTCAGGGCATGTTGCGGGGCGGCGCAGGCCAGCCCGGCGAACAACAGACCGCTGGCCTGCAAGAGCAGGGCGCGTACGGGTTTCATCGATCTTTCTCCGAAGATTTCAGCCACCACGCGCTCAGGCCCAGGGTGTAGGGCGGCGTGGTGACGAAGGCGAACCGGTTGCGGTAGGCCAGGCGGTGATAATTGAGGTACCAGTTGGGAATGATGTAGTGCTGCCACAGCAGCACCCGGTCGAGCGCCTTGCCGGCGGCGACTTGTGCGTCGCGGGTCTGGGCGGCGAGCAGTTGTTCGAGCAAATGGTCGACCACCGGGTTGGCGATACCGGCGTAGTTCTTGCTGCCCTTGACCCCGACCTGGCTGGAGTGGAAGTACTGCCATTGTTCCAGGCCTGGGCTGAGGGTCTGGTTGAGGGTCATCAGGATCATGTCGAAATCGAACTGATCGAGGCGTTGTTTGTACTGGGCGCGATCGACCGTGCGCAGCCGTGCGTCGATGCCGATGCTGGCGAGGTTCTCGACGTAAGGCTGAAGAATGCGTTCCAGGTTCGGATTGACCAACAAGATCTCGAAGCGCAACGGTTGGCCGATGGTGTTCTGTAGCCGCTGACCGCTGAGCTTCCAGCCGGCCTCGGCGAGCAGTTCCAGGGCCTTGCGCATGGTTTCCCGCGGAATGCCGCGGCCTTCGGTCTGCGGGAGGCTGAACGGCTCGGTGAGCAGCTTGGCGGGCAACTGATCGCGATAGGGCTTGAGCAGCAGCCACTCATGACCGACCGGTAGCCCGGTGGCGGAGAACTCGCTGTTGGGGTAATAGCTCATGGCGCGCTTGTAAGCGCCGCTGAACAGCGTGCGGTTGGTCCACTCGAAGTCGAACATCAGCCCCAGCGCTTCGCGGACCTTGGCCTCGGCGAACGTTGACCGCCGGGTGTTCATGAACAGGCCCTGGCTCTGGGTCGGGATCTGGTGCGGGATTTGCGCCTTGATCACATCACCACGGCGCACGGCCGGGAAGTTGTAACCATTGGCCCAGTTCTTCGCCTGGTGTTCGATGTAAATGTCGAACTCACCGGCCTTGAACGCTTCAAAGGCCACGTCGCTGTCACGGTAGAACTCGACTTCCATGCGATCGACGTTGTACTTGCCGCGATTGACCGGCAGGTCCTTGCCCCAGTAATCCTTGACCCGTTCGAAGATAATCTGCCGCCCGGGCGTTACCGAGGTGATGCGATACGGCCCGCTGCCCAATGGTGGCTCGAAGGTAGTGGCCTTGAAATCGCGACCTTCCCAGTAATGCTGGGGCAATACTGGCAACTCGCCCAGGCGCAGGATCAGCAGGGGGTTGCCGGAGCGTTTGAAGACGAAACGGATGCGCCGTGGGTTGAGGATATCCACCCGCGACACTTCCTGAAGGTTGGTGCGGTATTGCGGGTGACCTTCCTTGAGCAGCAAACGGTAAGAGAACGCCACGTCGTAAGCGGTGATCGGCGTGCCATCGTGGAAGCGCGCTTCGGGGCGCAGGTTGAACACCACCCAGCTGCGATCCTCGCTGTATTCCACCGATTGAGCAATCAGGCCATAACTGGAGGTTGGCTCATCGCCGGACGGTGCGTATTGGCCGGTGCCGACCATCAACGGTTCGTTGAGTTCGTTGATGCCGTATTGCAGGAAATTGCCGGTGGAAACCGGGCTCGAGCCTTTGAATGTGTAAGGGTTGAGCGTATCGAAGGTGCCAAACGCCATCACCCGCAACGTACCGCCCTTGGGCGCTTGCGGGTTGACCCAGTCGAAGTGGGTAAATCTGGCCGGGTACTTGAGCGTGCCGAACTGCGCATAACCATGGCTTTCGCTGATCGTCGCGCTTGCGGGGGAGCTCAAGGCCAGGCTGATCAGGAGCAGGAGGAGGGGACGCTTCAAGTCAGAGATCCGATCCAGGCGGCTTGGGCTTTGTGGGCCGTACAGTAACAGCTTGTATCGACAGGAAAAAGACGGGGGGTTAATGCGTGGTTAATTGTGCAGGTGATGGTCCGGCGGATTGCAGAACCTGTGGCGAGAGAGCAAGCTCCCTCGCCACAAAAGCCCCTCGACTGGGCGTGTTGCTTAATTCGGCGAAGCAACCGTCAGCATCTGCCCCGGCTTCAGCGCCTGGCCAACCCGAGGGTTCCAGCGCTTGAGGTGCTGCATTTCAACGTTGAAGCGTTTGGCGACCATGTACAGCGAGTCGCCTTGCTTGACCTTGTATTGGGTCTGTTGCGCTTTGTTGGTTGCCTTGCCGTTGGTCTTGCTGTTCGCCGCGACCACGGTGTTGACGCGCCCGGATTTGCCCTTGGTGGTGTCCTGCATCACCAGGGTCTGGCCGACCTTGAGGTTCTTTCCGGTCAGTTTGTTCCAGCGTTGCAGGTCCTTGACGTCGACCTTGTTGGCCTTGGCGATGGTGCCCAGATTGTCGCCACGTTTGACTCGATAGGCGCGCTTGAGGCTGGCGATTTCGCTGTCGTCTGCGCCTTCGAACACTGGCTTGAGCGATCGCTGACTGATCAGCTCGTCAGGGCGCATGGTCGACAGGCTGGCGGTCAGTAGCTGTGCCTTGGACGTCGGCACCAACAGATGCTGGGGGCCATCGACGGTGGTGCGCTGCTTGAAGGCAGGGTTGAGCTGGAACAGTTCGTCTTCGTCGATGTTGGCCACCGCGGCAACCTTGGACAGGTCCATGCGCTGGTTGATTTCGACGACCTGGAAGTACGGTTCGTTGGCGATCGGGTTGAGGTTCACGCCATAGGCGTCGGGCGCCAGGACCACTTGCGACAGGGCCAGCAGCTTCGGCACATAGGCCTGGGTTTCCGCTGGCAGCGGCAGGTTCCAATAGTCGGTCGGCAGGCCGAGTCGTTCGTTGCGCTCGATGGCCCGGCTGACCGTACCTTCGCCAGCGTTGTAGGCCGCCAGGGCCAGCAGCCAGTCGCCGTTGAACATGTCGTGCAGGCGGGTCAGGTAATCCATGGCCGCGGTGGTCGAGGCGGTGATGTCGCGACGACCATCGTAGAAGCGGGTCTGACGCAGGTTGAAGTAACGTCCGGTGGAAGGGATGAATTGCCAAAGACCCACCGCGTTGGCCCGGGAATAGGCCATCGGGTTGTAGGCGCTTTCAATCACCGGCAACAGCGCCAGTTCCAGCGGCATGTTGCGTTCTTCAAGGCGTTCGACGATGTAGTGAATGTAGAGGCTGCCGCGTTCGCCGGCATTTTCGAGAAAGGACGGGTTACTGGCGAACCACAGGCGCTGTTGCTCGATGCGCGGGTTGACGCCCAGGTTGTCCTGCAACTGGAAGCCTTGGCGCATGCGCTCCCAGACGTCCTGTGGAATTTGCGGTGTTGGTTTTTCGCTGAGCCAGATGGGCTTCTGCTTGGCTCGGGCGGCGATGTTCGGAGTGTGTGTCGCTTCGGTCTGCGGCACATGGCTGGAACAGCCCGCCAAAGTGGCGGACACAGCCACCGCGATGGCTTGAGCCAAGCGGGTCAATGCGTCTGAATTGATGGCTTTACGAATAGGTGACGACATTGGCTGGAAGTAAGTTCCGGGCAAAAATGTCGGGCGATTCTAGAAAGCGCACCCCCTGCGGTCAACCATTCAGAATTTTTGTATCACCAAGCAGGCTGCCTAGAACGTATCTTTCCAAGCTCGAAGAGCAGCAAAAACCGCACTCGGAGCCCGGTTATTGGGTCCGTTCCGTTCGTCCACTTTTTCTTTAACGGATGTTTCGCCGGTACGCAAAAACGGATTGGTGAGCTTTTCCAGTGCCAGTGTTGAAGGCAGCGTCATGATTCCGGCTTCGCGTTGCCGGGTGACTTTGGCCAGTCGTTCAAGGGTGTCGGGGTTGTTCGGTTCGACTGCTGCGGCGAACTTCAAATTGCTCAGGGTGTACTCGTGGGTGCAGTAGACCAGTGTGTCTTCGGGCAGCGCCGCGAGGCGGCTCAGCGAGTGATGCATTTGCTCGGGCGTGCCTTCGAACAACCGTCCGCAACCGGCAGCGAACAGGGTGTCACCGCAAAACAGATGGCCCTGATGATAATAGGCGATGTGCCCGAGGGTATGGCCCGGCACCTGGATGACGTCAAAGTCCCAGCCCAGCACGCTGATGCGGTCATTGTCCTTGAGTGCCACGTCCCGCGCCGGGATGCTTTCGCTGGCCGGGCCATAGACTGTCGCGTCTGTCGCTTTTTTCAGCCGCTCGACGCCGCCGACATGGTCATGATGGTGATGAGTGATCAAAATATCGCTTAGCACCCAACCCGGGTGCGCTGCGAGCCAGGCTTGTACTGGCGCGGCATCGCCCGGATCGACCACGGCACAGCGCTGGGTGCTGTGGTCTTGTAACAACCAGATGTAGTTGTCGGTAAAGGCGGGCAGGGCACTGATCTGTATCATCGTCGGATTCGCCAAGCGGAAAACATTGGCGCATCTTAGAACTTCCTGGCGCGTTGGAGAATGCAATGACCGATAAAGCGTTCGCTCAGGCCGATCCTGAGTGGCTGACATTGATCAGCGCGGCCCGTGAATGGCTGTCCGGGCCCATCGGGCAATTTCTGCTGGACGAAGAACGACGCATGCTCGAAGACGAGTTGGGGCGCTTCTTCGGCGGCTATCTGGTGCATTACGGCCCCTCGGCGCAGACGCCACCGTCGGCGCCGCAGGTCCAGCGCAATGTGCGGCTCGGTGCGCCGTTGCCGGGGGTCGAGATCGTCTGCGAAGAGCAGGCCTGGCCTTTGAGCGAGCACGCCGCCGATGTGGTGGTGTTGCAGCACGGGCTGGATTTCTGCCTGTCGCCCCACGGTTTGCTGCGCGAAGCGGCGAGCAGTGTCCGGCCTGGCGGGCATCTGCTGATTGTCGGGATCAACCCCTGGAGCAGTTGGGGCCTGCGTCATGTGTTCGCCCATGACGCCTTGCGCAAGGCCCGTTGCATTTCACCGTCGCGGGTGGGTGACTGGCTGAATCTGCTGGGCTTCGCGCTGGAGAAACGCCGCTTCGGGTGCTATCGTCCGCCGCTTGCGTCGCCCGCCTGGCAGGCCCGTCTGGCCGGTTGGGAGCGCAAGGCCGGTGACTGGCAGTTGTCGGGTGGTGGCTTCTATTTATTGGTCGCGCGCAAGATCGTGGTGGGCCTGCGGCCGGTGCGCCAGGAACGGCGCGAACCGATGGGCAAGCTGATTCCGTTGCCGATGGCCAAGGTCAACCGTCGCCACCTCGAACCGTAAGACACATTTTATTTTCCCGGCCGGGTCCGCCCCGGCCTCGGGCATCGTCGGTCACCGATCGGCGAGCCACCGCATTTTCTGGAAAGATTGGCATGAGCGATAGCGTAGAACTCTTCACCGATGGCGCCTGCAAGGGCAACCCCGGCCCGGGCGGCTGGGGCGCGTTGCTGGTGTGCAAGGGCGTTGAAAAAGAACTCTGGGGCGGCGAAGCCAACACCACCAACAACCGCATGGAGTTGATGGGCGCGATCCGTGGCCTGGAAGAGCTCAAGCGCTCCTGCGACGTGCTGCTGGTGACTGACTCCCAATACGTGATGAAAGGCATCAACGAGTGGATGGCCAACTGGAAGAAGCGCGGCTGGAAAACCGCGGCCAAGGAGCCGGTGAAAAACGCCGATCTGTGGAAACTGCTCGATGAGCAGGTCAACCGCCACAACGTCACCTGGAAATGGGTGCGCGGGCACATCGGCCATCACGGCAACGAACGGGCCGACCAGCTGGCCAACCGTGGCGTGGATGAAGTGCGTGGGTACAAACAAGCCTAAACCGATCGTTCCCATGCTCTGCGTGGGAATGATCAGTGGGAGCGAGCCTGCTCGCGATTGGCCGCAACACGGTGTATCTGAAAGACACAACGGGCGTGTTAACATCGCCGCTTTTGCACGATTGACCCGTTGAGAGCTGAGCACTGATGGCCACCAGATCCGTTGTACTCGATACCGAAACCACCGGCATGCCGGTGACCGACGGCCACCGGATTATCGAAATCGGTTGTGTCGAGTTGATCGGTCGGCGCCTGACCGGCCGGCATTTCCACGTTTACCTGCAACCGGATCGCGAGAGTGACGAAGGCGCTATCGGCGTCCACGGCATCACTAACGAATTCCTGGTGGGCAAGCCGCGTTTCACTGAAGTGGCCGATGAGTTCTTCGAGTTCATCAAGGGCGCGCAGCTGATCATCCATAACGCGGCGTTCGACGTTGGCTTCATCAACAACGAATTCGCCCTGATGGGCCAGCACGATCGTGCGGACATCACGCAACACTGCTCGATCCTCGACACCTTGATGATGGCCCGGGAACGTCACCCGGGGCAGCGCAACAGCCTCGACGCCTTGTGCAAGCGCTATGGCGTCGACAACTCCGGCCGTGAACTTCACGGCGCCTTGCTCGACTCCGAGATTCTCGCCGACGTTTACCTGACCATGACCGGCGGCCAGACCAGCCTGTCGCTGGCCGGTAATGCGTCCGATGGCAATGGTTCAGGTGAGGGCGCGGACAACTCCGCCACGGAAATCCGTCGTTTGCCGGCCGATCGTCAGCCGATCCGGATCATCCGTGCAAGTGAAGAAGATCTGGCCCAGCACATTGCGCGTCTGGAAGCCATCGCCAAATCCGCTGGCGCTCCGTCGCTGTGGCAGCAATTGGCGGAGGCCAAGGCTCAGGCCTGAGTCCCTTGTGGCGAGGGAGCTTGCTCCCGCTCGGCTGCGCAGCAGTCGCAAATCCTGCCAACGCGGTATATCTGAGCGAATGCAGGGGGCCGCTTCGCAGCCCAACGGGAGCAAGCTCCCTCGCCACAGGTAAACCGTCTGAACAATGAGCTTGCCGGCCACATGCTGGTGCGCCCGCCGACCCACTTCAGGGCATCCCGCTCGCCACATGCGCTCCAACCCTCTACCCTGAGGTTATTGGCAGGCCACGGTCTGCCGCTTCAGGACACCGAGCCCCATGTATAAAGATTTGAAATTCCCGGTCCTGATCGTCCACCGCGACATTAAGGCCGACACCGTTGCCGGTGATCGTGTGCGTGGCATCGCCCGGGAACTGGAGCAGGAAGGCTTCAGCATCGTCTCGGCGGTCGATTACAACGAAGGGCGTCTGGTCGCCTCGACTCATCACGGCCTCTCTTGCATGTTGATTGCCGCCGAAGACGCCAGCACCCATGCTCATCTTCTGCACAACATGGCCGAGCTGATCCGCCTGGCACGGGTTCGGGCGCCGGACCTGCCGATCTTTGCCCTGGGCGAGCAGGTCACCCTGGAAACTGCCCCGGCCGACGCCATGGCCGAGCTCAATCAGCTGCGCGGCATTCTTTATTTGTTCGAAGACACCGTGCCCTTCCTCGCCCGTCAGGTCGCCCGCGCGGCACGCAAATATCTGGACGGTCTGTTGCCGCCGTTCTTTAAGGCGCTGGTGCAGCACACCGCCGACTCCAACTATTCCTGGCACACACCCGGCCATGGCGGCGGCGTGGCATATCACAAGAGCCCGGTGGGGCAGGCGTTTCATCAGTTTTTCGGGGAAAACACCCTGCGCTCGGATTTGTCGGTGTCGGTGCCGGAACTCGGTTCGCTGCTCGATCACACCGGCCCGCTGGCGGAGGCAGAAGCGCGAGCGGCCCGCAACTTCGGCGCCGATCACACCTTTTTCGTGATCAATGGCACCTCGACCGCTAACAAGATCGTCTGGCATTCCATGGTCGCCCGGGATGACCTGGTGCTGGTGGATCGCAACTGCCACAAGTCGGTGCTGCACGCGATTATCATGACCGGCGCGATCCCGCTGTACCTGTGCCCGGAGCGCAATGAGTTGGGGATCATTGGCCCGATTCCGTTGAGTGAGTTCAGTCGCGAATCGATCCGGGCCAAGATCGACGCCAGCCCGCTGACCCAGGGCCGCGAGCCCAAGGTCAAGTTGGCGGTGGTGACCAACTCGACTTACGACGGCCTGTGTTACAACGCCGAGTTGATCAAGCAGAGCCTGGGTAACAGCGTCGAAGTGCTGCATTTCGACGAGGCCTGGTACGCCTACGCGGCGTTTCACGAGTTCTTCGCCGGCCGTTACGGTATGGGCACCTCCCGCAGCGAAGACAGCCCGCTGGTGTTCACTACGCACTCCACGCACAAACTGCTGGCAGCCTTCAGTCAGGCGTCGATGATTCATGTTCAGGACGGCGGGGCGCGGCAACTGGATCGTGACCGTTTCAACGAAGCATTCATGATGCATATCTCGACCTCGCCGCAGTACAGCATCATCGCCTCGCTGGACGTGGCGTCGGCGATGATGGAAGGGCCGGCCGGGCGTTCGTTGTTGCAGGAAATGTTCGACGAGGCCCTGAGTTTTCGCCGGGCCCTGGCCAATCTGCGTCAGCATATCGCCGCCGATGACTGGTGGTTTTCCATCTGGCAACCACCCTCGGCCGAAGGTATTGAGCAGGTGGTCACCGAAGACTGGTTGCTGCAACCCGACGCCGATTGGCACGGCTTTGGCGGCGTGACCGACGACTACGTGCTGCTCGATCCGATCAAGGTCACGCTGGTGATGCCGGGTCTGACGGCGGGCGGTGCCCTGAGCGCGCGGGGGATTCCGGCGGCGGTGGTCAGCAAATTCCTCTGGGAACGTGGGCTGGTCGTGGAAAAGACCGGGCTGTATTCGTTCCTGGTGCTGTTCTCCATGGGCATCACCAAGGGCAAGTGGAGCACGTTGCTCACCGAGTTACTGGAGTTCAAGCGCAGTTACGACGCCAACGTCAGCCTGGCCACCTGCCTGCCGTGCGTGGCGCAACACAATATTGCCCGTTATCAAGGCATGGGCTTGCGTGACCTGTGTGATCAATTGCACGCCTGTTATCGCAGCAACGCCACGGCCAAACACCTCAAGCGCATGTACACCGTACTGCCGGAAGTCGCGATGAAGCCGGCGCACGCCTATGATCAATTGGTACGCGGGGAGGTTGAGGCTGTTTCGATCGATGCTCTGGACGGGCGGATCGCGGCGGTGATGCTGGTGCCATACCCGCCGGGGATCCCGTTGATCATGCCCGGCGAGCGGTTTACCGAGTCGACCCGTTCGATCATCGATTACCTGAAGTTTGCGCGTACGTTCGACAGTAGCTTCCCCGGATTTGTCGCCGATGTGCATGGCTTGCAACATGAAGACGAGGGCAATGGACGGCACTACACCGTCGATTGCATCAAGGAATGAGGACCTTTGCGAGTATGCAACCCGTCATGAATCCCAAATACCCAGGCCTGTCGGTGCGTGTCGCCGATGAGGGGTTTGCGGCTTATATCTGGGGCAGTGATTTCAGTTTTGAAGTCGCCGCCTATGGTGCCGCACAAGTCGGTAAGCCGGTGGCGCAGTGGCCGGTGACGCCAATCATCCCGTATCGCAAGTGTTACGGCATCGATCCCGAGGAATTCAGCAGTTTTCGCGACGCCGCCGACAGTGAGATTTTCATGGCTTATCTGGACGACGAGCCGGTAGGTCACCTGGTGGTCAGCACCAACTGGAACGGCTTCGCCCATATCGATGAATTGGCGGTGCATGCTCCGGCGCGCCGTCATGGCGTGGCCAAGGCGCTGCTGGATGTGGCGCAGTTCTGGAGTCGCAAGAAAAAACTGCCGGGCATCATGCTCGAAACCCAGAACAACAACTTGGGGGCCTGCCGGCTCTATGAGCGCTGTGGCTATGTGGTGGGCGGGATCGATCATCTGCGCTACCGCGGAATCGATCCGAATACCGCTGAGGTGGCGCTGTTCTGGTATCGGCTGTTCGATAATCCGCTGGAAAGCCCGCTCAGCTCGCCAGCATCGCCACGGCTTGTTCCGTGATGATGTCCAGCAGCGCCTGAACGGCCGAAGAGGGCTCGGCGGTCTTGAGGCTCAAGGCATACACGCTGATCGGCACGGCAGGTGCCAGCGGACAGGCATCGAGCCCGGCCGACTTGGCGCCGAGGGCGGTAAACGGGTCGACGATCGCCAGGCCTTCACCGGCCTCGACCATGCTGCGCATCATCTGATGAGTCTGGACCCGGGTCTGGATGACCGGGGCAGGGCGCAGCGCATGCAGCTTGTTGTCCAGCGCCGGGCTTAACGGATCGTGACCTTCCAGGCCAACCATCGACTGGCCGGCAAGGTCCTGCAGCGAGATGTACTTCTGTTTCGGTTGCAGCCAGCCATGGGGCGCCAGCAGCTGGAGCTTGCCCTGGGCGATGACCTGGCAATGGATGTCGGCGTGGTCCGGGTCATGCAGGCTCAGGCCCAGATCGCTTTCACGCAGCAGCAGGCTTCTGACAATCTCGCGGGTCGGCTGGCTCAGGAGGGTGCAAGGTGCATCGGGGAGGCGTCGGCGCAGGGCCGCGATGCTGTGTGGCAACAGTTGTTGTGCCAAGGGCGGGGTGCAGATGATTCGCAGGGGCGGGGCCAAATATTGCTTGAGGCTGCTGGCCAGTCGCTGGACCGGTTCGAGGGCTTCGTAGACGTGGGCGAACTCGACTTGCAGCTCCCGCGCCTCGCGCGTGGCTTGCAGACGACCACGCACGCTGGCAAACAGCATGAAACCCAACTGATCCTCGGCATCACGCAGCGTGCGTTCAACCTCGGCCACCGGCAGCTGCAGCCATTCGGCGGCGGTGCCCAGGTGACCGGTCTGCAGGAGCGCCTGGATCACTTCGATATGACGTAAACGCATGCGTGAAGTCCATGTTCAGCAGGTGAGGGAGTCAGTCACTGAATCCTAACTCAAGTGCGCGCATATGACTTCTGCTCATAACAGCGGGTTATGAAGCGACGTTCGTTTCAGGTTCGCGAATGAGGGTGACGCCGGTTTGCACCAGCACAAACTCGTTATCGTCGAGTTTGTTGACTCGGTCGCCAATGGCCAGTTTATAGGTGGTGACAGGCACCGAGCCGGCGAGGCCGTCGTGCGACAGGGTGGATTCCTGGAACTCATGCACGGAATAAACACGGCCTTCCGCGTCTCTTGCATGGAACTGACCGACGAGTACTGCTGCCATCTGCTTAGAACCTCTGGAGATAAATCACTCAATTTGCGGTTCTGTAGACCGTGGTTGGGCGAGGTAAGTTTTCCTACAGGAAAAAAATAGTCAGGGGCGGCGATTTTCCATCGCCCGCTGGTTGAATCGTCATTTGATCATCTATAACTAGAAGCTCTTCCCATCGGACAGTCGAGAATCTTCCATGAGCAACGTCTACGAGATCGCCGTTCTGGTCGGCAGCCTGAGAAAAGCGTCGATCAACCGCAAGGTCGCGCTGGCGCTGGCCGAGCTGGCGCCTGCCAATCTGAAGCTGAATATCGTCGAAATCGGCGATTTACCGCTCTACAACGAAGACATCGATGGCGAATCACCGCCGGCAGCCTACAGCACTTTCCGACAACAAGTGAGTTCATCCGACGCGGTGCTGTTCGTGACCCCGGAATATAACCGTTCGGTACCGGCGCCGTTGAAGAATGCGATCGACGTGGGGTCGCGCCCCTACGGCAAGAGCGCCTGGAACGGCAAGCCGGGTGCGGTGATCAGCGTTTCACCAGGTGCCGTCGGCGGATTTGGCGCCAACCACAATATTCGGCAGTCGATGGTGTTTCTCAATGTGCCGTGCATGCAGCAGCCGGAAGCCTACCTGGGCGGCGCCGGTTCAGCGTTCGACGAGACGGGCAAGTTGTCGGAGTCGGTCAGGCCGTTCTTGCAGAAATTCATCGACGCGTATGCGCAGTGGGTTGAGCAGCATAAAAAGCAATGACCCGTTTACGTGGCATTAATTAGTTCCTGAGGCCAGCCACAATCCCTGCGGGAGCGGCGGTGCGACGATTCGACTTGCTCGCGAAGACGGCGGCACAGTCAGCATTGATGTCGCCTGAAATACCGCTATCGCGGGCAAGCCCGCCCCCCACAGGATCACACTAAACCCTGTGGGAGCGGGCTTGCCCGCGATAGGGGCCGTCCATTCACCACAAAAACTCAACCATTACCCGGCACATTCGGCCAAAGATCGGACACCAGAAACAGCCGCTCCGCCTCTTCCCAATTCCCGTTCGTACGTTCTGTCAGCCGCACCATCAATTGCGCCGGTGCCAGCGGGTCCAGATCGCTCAGCCATGCACTCAGCTGTCCAGCGTTCCAGGTTTGCTCCTCGGGATAGTGCGCCGGCGCCAGCCAGGCGTGGCGGGGCAGGGGTTGCCAGCGGCCGGATGGACGCTGCACGACAAAGTCCGCCCAGTCCTTCTGATGTAGCCAGCTACCGCGCAGATGCTGAGGGTGTGCGCCGCTCGGTGGTTCGGTCAGCCCTGGCCACGGATAGAGCAGATAACCGCCCAGCCACAGATGCGCACTGAACTCCTGGATATCCAGCGACGCCAGCACTGCACGGCTTTCCGCCCGCGCGGAAATCGGTAATTGATGCTGGCTCAGGTGCTTCAGTTTACGGTCCAGCCGATCATGACAACCCGGTCCGAGCCACTGCGCGGTGTCATGGCCGTCACCATTTTGTGGCCCAAGATAGAGCTTGATCGCCAGTTCCAGGTGATGCACGCCGTCGCGATCACGCAGCAGCATGTCCAGTTCACCCAAGGTGTGGCCTTCACGGCGGATCGGCATGTTGGCGGCAATCAGTTCGATGCCCGGCGCGTGCCGCACGGCGTATTGCCACAGGCGCTCGTAGTACAAACCCAGCCGCCGGGTCCTGGCCTGAGCCAGCCAGTGCAGCAAATCGTAGCTGTCGCGATCCAGTTGCCTGAGCCAGTGTTCCAGGCGCTCCGGTGCCTGCACCCAGTCGCTGCCGGCCAGCGGATGACGCTGCGGCCACGGGGTGACGCTGAGCATTGGCGGCGCGAGGATGACCCAGGCCAGGTCGCGCACTTCAGGGTGGCGCAACTGGTGAGGTAACTGGAGCAAATCTGGAAATAGGATCATCTTGCGAGCATAGCCCGAAACGCGAGCGCACCGTCGTGGCTGAAAGGGTTTTGTCTACGCCGCGCTTTCGCCCATAATCGTGTTTTTCGCCGTCGCAGGCCCTCCGCGTCCCAATAGGAGCCCCATGGAGCAATTTCGTAATATCGGCATCATCGGTCGCCTGGGCAGTTCTCAGGTGCTGGATACCGTCCGCCGACTGAAACGGTTTCTGCTCGATCGTCACCTGCATGTGATCCTCGAAGACACCATCGCCGAAGTCCTGCCGGGTCATGGCCTGCAAACTTCGTCGCGCAAGATGCTCGGTGAAGTGTGTGACATGGTGATTGTGGTCGGTGGTGACGGCAGCCTGCTGGGCGCCGCCCGGGCGCTGGCCCGACACAATATTCCGGTGCTCGGCATCAACCGGGGCAGCCTGGGGTTCCTCACCGATATTCGCCCCGATGAGCTGGAAGTCAAAGTCGCCGAAGTGCTCGACGGCCACTACCTGGTGGAAAACCGCTTCCTGCTGCAAGCCGAAGTCCGGCGTCACGCCGAGGCCATCGGCCAGGGCGATGCGCTGAACGACGTGGTGCTGCACCCCGGCAAATCGACGCGGATGATCGAGTTCGAGTTGTACATCGACGGCCAGTTCGTCTGCAGCCAGAAGGCCGACGGTCTGATCGTCGCCACGCCGACCGGTTCGACCGCTTACGCGTTGTCGGCGGGCGGCCCGATCATGCATCCCAAGCTCGACGCTATTGTGATTGTGCCGATGTACCCCCATACCTTGTCAGGCAGGCCGATTGTGGTCGATGGCAACAGTGAGCTGAAAATCGTCGTGTCCAAAGATATGCAGATTTACCCGCAAGTTTCCTGTGACGGGCAGAATCACTTCACCTGCGCGCCCGGTGACACCATCACCATCAGCAAGAAAGCGCAGAAACTGCGGCTGATTCACCCGCTCGACCACAACTACTATGAAGTCTGCCGGACCAAACTCGGCTGGGGCAGCAAGTTGGGTGGTGGAGGCGACTGATGCTCGATCCCGCGCGTAGCTACGACCTGATCGGTGACGTGCACGGTTGCGCTCTGACCCTTGAGCACTTGCTCGACCGGCTCGGTTATCAAAAACACGGTGGTGTCTGGCGGCATCCGTCGCGCATGGCGGTGTTCCTCGGCGACATCATCGACCGCGGCCCGCGGATTCGCGAGGCGCTGCACATCGTCCACGACATGGTCGAGGCCGGTCAGGCGCTGTGCATCATGGGCAACCATGAATTCAACGCCCTCGGCTGGAGCACTCCGGCGTTGCCGGGCAGCGGCCAGCAGTTCGTGCGCGAACACACGCCACGCCACGCCCGCCTGCTCCATGAAACCCTGACCCAGTTCGAAGATCACCCCCAGGATTGGCACGACTTTCTGCAATGGTTCTATGAACTGCCATTGTTTGTCGATGCCGAGCGTTTCCGCGTGGTGCATGCCTGCTGGGATGCCGGCCTGATCGAACCGTTGCGCGGCTTGTTCCCCGACGGTTGCATCGATGAGCATTTCCTCCAGGCCTCCGCGGTGCCGGGCAGTTTTGCCTGCACCGTGTTCGATCGCCTGTTGCGCGGCACCGACATGCGCTTGCCCCACGGGTTGACCATGACCAGCGGCGACGGCCTGACGCGTTCGTTTTTCCGCACCAAGTTCTGGGAAGACGACCCGCAAACCTACGGAGACATCGTGTTTCAACCCGACGCCTTGCCTGAGCCGGTGGCCCGCACGCCACTGTCCTCCACCGAAAAAGACAACTTGCTGCGCTATGGCGTCGATGAGCCGCTGTTGTTCGTCGGCCACTACTGGCGCAGCGGCAAACCGGCGCCGATCCGCCCGAACCTGGCGTGCCTGGATTACAGCGCGGTGCTCTACGGCAAACTGGTCGCTTATCGTCTGGATCAGGAAACCCGTCTCGACCCGCATAAATTTGTCTGGGTCGATGTCGAGCGGCCGGAGGTGTTGCGATGACGGCGGTGGCGGTATTGCGTCTGCCTCTGGCGGTGGATTTGAGCGGGTTCGTCAAACTGCTGCAGCGCATGCAAGTGCCTCATCGGGTCAGCGAAGAGGCGGGCGAGCAAGTGCTGTGGGTACCGGCCAACATCAGCGAAGACGTACGTTCATTGTACGAACGCTTTCCGGCGGGCGACCCCGATCAGCAACTGGATATTCCGATGACGCAGACCCTGCAGCGTCCGGGCTTCGTCGAGCAATTGCGCCACAGCAAGGCTACGGCGTTGGTGCTGCTATTGACCCTGATCGTCGCCATGGTGACGCTGCTCGGCGATAACCTCGAGACGATACGCTGGCTGACCTTCCTCGATTTCCGTGTGGTCGGCGAATACATCCATTTCACGCCATTGGCCGACAGCCTGGCGGCGGGGCAGTGGTGGCGTCTGGTGACGCCGATGCTGATCCACTTCGGCATTCTGCACCTGGCCATGAACGGCATGTGGTACTGGGAGCTGGGGCGGCGTATCGAGTCGCGTCAGGGCAGCATCAACCTGATCGGCCTGACGCTGCTGTTCAGCCTGGTGTCCAACTATACCCAATACCTTTTCAGCGGCCCGAGCCTGTTTGGCGGGTTGTCCGGGGTGCTGTACGGCCTGCTCGGGCATTGCTGGATTTTCCAGGTTCTGTCGCCGAACCCGGCGTATCGCCTGCCCCGAGGGGTGTTGGTGATGATGCTGGTGTGGTTGCTGGTGTGCCTGTCGGGGCTGGTCTCTATGATCGGCTTTGGCCAGATTGCCAACGCGGCCCACGTCAGCGGGTTACTCATCGGATGCTTCACCGGTTTGTTGGGCGGTTTGTACAACCGCCGTAAACTGGCCGTCTAAAACAGTTATGAATGAAGAGCGCGGAGCCCTTGATGTCCTCTTTTAACGAAATGATCAAAAACATCACCCCGGATATCTACCAGAGCCTGAAACTGGCGGTGGAAATCGGCAAATGGTCCGACGGTGGCAAACTCACCGCCGAGCAGCGCGAGCTGTCCCTGCAAGCGATGATCGCCTGGGAAATCCAGAACCTGCCCGAGGAAGAGCGCACCGGCTACATGGGCCCGCAGGAATGCGAGTCGAAGTCGATTGAAGTGCCAAACATTCTGTTCAAATCGGATGCCATCCATTGATCGAGATTGGCCGCGGTGCAATCAGCAAAATGTCGGCACGCCTTGACGGGTCGAACGTTCAGTACGCTTTTCGTCTGGGTGACGCCGAGGTACCGGTCAATCCGTTGATCGGCACCACGGTGCGCCTGGAATACCTGGGGGCGATCCACTGCACCCATTGCGGACGCAAGACCAAAACCAGTTTCAGCCAGGGTTACTGCTACCCGTGCATGACCAAACTGGCCCAGTGCGATATCTGCATCATGAGTCCGGAACGTTGCCACTATGAAGCCGGCACTTGCCGGGAGCCGGAGTGGGGCGAAAAATTCTGCATGACCGATCATGTGGTGTACCTGGCCAATTCGTCGGGAATCAAGGTCGGCATTACCCGCGCCACCCAGTTGCCGACCCGCTGGCTCGATCAGGGTGCCAGCCAGGCCTTGCCGATCGTGCGCGTCTCGACCCGCCAGCAGTCGGGCTTCGTCGAAGACCTGTTCCGCAGCCAGGTGGCCGACAAGACCAACTGGCGTGCTTTGCTCAAGGGCGATGCGGTGTCGGTGGACCTGGCACAGGTTCGCGATCAGTTGTTTGAAAGCTGCGCCGAAGGTTTGCACAGTTTGCAGGAACGATTCGGCCTACAAGCAATCCAGACGATTACCGATGTCGAACCTCTGGAAATCCGCTATCCGGTCGAGCAGTATCCGGCCAAAATCGTCAGCTTCAACCTGGACAAGAACCCGATTGCCGAAGGCACGCTGCTGGGGATCAAGGGCCAGTACCTGATTTTCGACACCGGCGTGATCAATATTCGTAAATACACGGCCTACCAGCTCGCCGTGCATCAGTAAGGACTCCAGCATGCGCACCGAACAACCGAAGATGATCTACCTGAAGGACTATCAGGCCCCCGAGTACCTGATCGACGAGACGCACCTGACCTTCGAGTTGTTCGAGGACCACAGCCTGGTCCATGCGCAACTGGTGATGCGCCGCAATCCTGAACGTGGCCCGGGCTTGCCGCCGCTGGTGCTGGACGGCCAGCAACTCGAGCTGCTGTCGGTGACATTGGCCGACCGTGAGCTGAGCGCCGCCGACTACCAGTTGACCGAGAACCACCTGACCCTGCAACCGACCGACACAAGCTTCACGGTCGACACCAGCGTCCGGATCCACCCGGAAACCAACACCGCCCTGGAAGGCCTGTACAAATCCGGCACCATGTTCTGCACCCAGTGTGAAGCCGAAGGTTTCCGCAAGATCACCTATTACCTCGACCGCCCGGACGTGATGAGCACGTTCACCACCACGGTGGTCGCCGAACAGCACAGCTATCCGGTGCTGCTGTCCAACGGCAATCCGATTGCCTCAGGGCCCGGCGAAGACGGCCGGCACTGGGCGACCTGGGAAGACCCATTCAAGAAACCGGCGTACCTGTTCGCGCTGGTGGCCGGTGACCTGTGGTGCGTCGAAGACACCTTCACCACCATGACCGAGCGCTCCGTGGCGCTGCGCATCTACGTCGAGCCGGAAAACATCGACAAGTGCCAACACGCCATGAACAGCCTGAAGAAATCCATGCGCTGGGACGAAGAGGTTTACGGTCGCGAGTACGACCTGGACATCTTCATGATCGTCGCGGTCAACGACTTCAACATGGGCGCCATGGAGAACAAGGGCCTCAACATCTTCAACTCCAGCGCCGTGCTGGCCCGCGCCGAAACCGCGACCGACGCCGCGCACCAGCGGGTCGAGGCGATTGTCGCTCACGAATACTTCCACAACTGGTCGGGCAACCGCGTGACCTGCCGCGACTGGTTCCAGCTGTCGCTGAAAGAAGGCTTCACCGTGTTCCGGGATTCGGAGTTCTCGGCCGACATGAACTCGGCCACGGTCAAGCGCATCCAGGACGTGGCGTACCTGCGCACCCACCAGTTCGCCGAAGACGCCGGCCCGATGGCCCACGCCGTGCGCCCGGACAGCTTCATCGAGATTTCCAACTTCTATACCCTGACCGTGTACGAAAAGGGTTCGGAAGTGGTCGGCATGATCCACACCTTGCTTGGCGCTGACGGTTTCCGCAAAGGCAGCGACCTGTACTTCGAGCGCCATGACGGCCAGGCCGTGACCTGCGATGACTTCATCAAGGCCATGGAAGATGCCAACGGCGTTGACCTGACCCAGTTCAAACGCTGGTACAGCCAGGCCGGCACCCCACGTTTGGTGGTAAGCGAGTCCTACGACGCCGCTGCGAAAACCTACAGCCTGACCTTCCGCCAGAGCTGCCCGGAAACCCCGGACAAGGTTGAGAAGCTGCCGTTCGTGATTCCGGTTGAATTGGGTCTGCTGGACAGCAAGGGCGTCGAAATTGCCCTGCGTCTTGCCGGTGAAGCCAGTGCTCAAGGCACATCGCGGGTTATTTCGGTGACTGAAGCCGAGCAGACCTTCACCTTCATCGACATTGCTGAAAAGCCGCTGCCTTCGTTGCTGCGTGGCTTCTCGGCGCCGGTGAAACTGAGCTTCCCGTACGACCGCGATCAGCTGATGTTCCTGATGCAGCACGACAGCGACGGATTCAACCGCTGGGATGCCGGTCAGCAATTGTCGGTGCAGGTGCTGCAAGAGTTGATCGAACAGCAACAGAAGGGTGAGACGCTGGTGCTGGATCAGCGTTTGGTTTCAGCACTGCGTACCGTGCTGTCCGATGAGACACTGGATCAGGCGATGGTCGCCGAAATGCTCTCGTTGCCGGGCGAGGCGTATCTGACCGAGATCAGTGAAGTGGCTGACGTCGACGCCATTCACACGGCTCGCGAGTTTGCCCGTAAGCAATTGGCTGAAGGTTTGTTCGAGGCCTTGTGGCTGCGTTATCAGGCCAACCGCGATCTGTCGAAGAAAACCCCGTATGTGGCCGAGGCCGAGCATTTCGCCCGCCGCGCGCTGCAAAACATTGCACTGTCTTACCTGATGCTCAGCGGCAAGCCGGAAGTTCTGTCGGCGACCCTTGAGCAGTTCGACACCAGCGACAACATGACCGAGCGTCTGACGGCGTTGGCGGTGCTGGTGAATTCGCCGTTCGAAGAGCAGAAAGCCACGGCATTGGCGACCTTCGCCGAGCACTTCAAGGACAATCCGCTGGTTATGGATCAGTGGTTCAGTGTCCAGGCGGGCAGCACGTTGCCCGGTGGTCTGGAGCGAGTCAAAGCCTTGATGCAACACCCGGCGTTCACCATCAAGAACCCGAACAAGGTGCGGGCGCTGATCGGCGCGTTTGCCGGGCAGAACCTGATCAACTTCCACGCGGCCGACGGTTCCGGGTATCGGTTCCTGGCGGATCTGGTGATCGAGTTGAACGGGTTTAACCCGCAGATCGCCTCTCGGCAGTTGGCTCCGCTGACCCGGTGGCGCAAATACGACGACGCTCGTCAGGCGTTGATGAAAGGTGAGCTGGAGCGGATTCGCGCTTCGGGGCAGCTGTCCAGCGATGTGTTTGAAGTGGTCAGCAAAAGCCTGGCCTGAGTTTGGCCTTGCTCCCGCAGGGTTCACTCGGACCCCTGTGGGAGCGGGCTTGCTCGCGAAGGCGGCCTGATAGCCGACCTGTCTCTTGCAGATGTACACCGATCAAATTGTGGGAGCTGGCTTGCCTGCGATGGCGGCCTGATAGCCGACCGGGATTTTTGATGGTGTACATATCCGTTTCTGCGGTCACGGCCGCTGGCGGTTTCGCTTTTACAGCGAGTCCCTTTTCCAAACGCCGAAAAGGAACCAAAAGGCTTTGCCCCTCCATTCGGTGCCTCGCCTAGGCTCGCCATGCCCTCACTCCGGCATTGCTCCGGGGGCCCGCCGCCATCGGCCATCCATGGCCGGGGGCGGCTACCGCGGCATCCTTGCCGCGGTGCCCCCTGCGCAATACCTGCGTTCGGCCTCTGGGAAAGGGGCAACAGATCAAGATCAAGAGCCAAAGCCAAAGCCAAAGCCAAAAGCAACGGCAACGGCAACGGCAACGGCAAGATCAACAGCTTCGCGAGCAGGCTCGCTCCCACAGTTGGACTGGGTATATCCGGGGAAGATTGGTCGGCTGACAGACCGCTATCGCAGGCAAGCCAGCTCCCACAAAAAATCAGAGCACATCCAAAATCAGAGCACATCCACTCTGATTTTCACCACTCAACAGGCCGAGCGTTAGCTCGCCTGCAGCTTTTGATCTTGATCCACCGCCCCCTCGAGAGGCCGAGTGGAGGTTCTGCGCAGTGGGCAACCCGGCATGGATGCCGGGTTAGCCGCCCCCGGCCATGGATGGCCGATGGCGGCGGGCCCACGGAGCAGGACCGGAGCGAGGGCATGCCGAGCCTAAGCGAGGCACCGAACGAAAGGGGCAAAAAGCGCTTTGGTTACTTTGGCGCTTTTCCAAAGTGACCCGCTGTAAGAGCGGAACCAATAGCCGCCGTTACCGCAAAAACGGATATGTACACAAAACCCCAAACCCCAATCACCCCACCGAATACCTCCTCATTCACCCACAACCCCTATCCCCTCCAGTTAACAAAACATAACGTGGCGTCGATTGTCAGACCTTTCCAAACCCCGATAGGATAAGCCAGCTTCCGAAGGGGCTCTGGATTGCGGGTTTCAGGACTATGCTTCTGAATAGGGCAATCCCGGTGAGCACCCCTTACGGCGCCCTGAAGGGTTGAACGACCCAACAATAATAATGGGGGAAGGTCTATGAGTGAGCCTGTCATGGGTGTGAGTATTTGCCGCCCGCCGGCGTTACGCAGGTTCGCGTTGCTGGCTACAGCGCTCTCGCTGTTGGGCTGTACCGTGCTGTCGGCGCCTGCGCTGGCCGCTGCCGCGTCGGCCACCGATGTGGTTTATTCCGTTGAATCCGCCAAGGCCAGCAAAGGCCTGATGCTCGATGTCGTACACGCGGGCAAACGCCTGGTGGCGGTCGGTGATCGCGGGCACATTCTGTATTCCGATGACCAGGGCGTGACCTGGACCCAGGCCAAGGTGCCGACCCGGCAACTGCTGACGGCGGTGTTCTTTGTCGATGACAAGCACGGCTGGGCCGTTGGCCATGACGCGCAGATCCTCGCCAGCGAAGACGGCGGCATCACCTGGACCAAACAATTCGAAGACCTGACACGCGAATCGCCGCTGCTCGACGTCTGGTTCAAGGACGTTAACAGCGGCTTTGCCGTGGGCGCTTACGGTGCCTTGCTGGAAACCACCGACGGCGGTAAAAACTGGGAAAACGTCAGCGATCGCCTCGACAACGAAGACCAGTACCACCTCAACGCCATTGCCGCGGTCAAGGATTCCGGCATTTTCATCGTCGGCGAGCAGGGCAGCATGTTCCGCTCCTCCGATGAAGGTCAGACGTGGGAAAGGCTTGAAGGCCCCTACGAAGGCTCGCTGTTCGGCGTGATCGGCACTGCGCAACCGGCCACGCTGCTGGCCTACGGGTTGCGGGGCAATCTTTACCGCTCCACGGATTTCGGCAGCAACTGGGAACAAGTCGAACTCAAGGCTGCACGCGGCGCACTGGAGTTCGGCCTGTCCGGCGCTACATTGCTCGATGACGGCTCCATCGTGATCGTCGGCAACGGCGGCAGCATCATTCGCAGCAGCGACGATGGTGAAACCTTCAGCGTGTTCAACCGCCCGGACCGTATTTCCGTTTCGGCGGTGACTGCGGCAGGTAACGGCAATCTGATCCTGGCCGGGCAGGGTGGCGTTCGCGTCACTTCGCCCACCGGTGCAGAGAATGGAAAAAACGGGTCGTCCAAATGAGCCGGGCAAATAATAAGAAGGCGGGTCTATGACATCCTTAAGCACTCCTCATCAGGACAAGGCGACGTTTCTTGAACGCCTGATCTTCAACAACCGCCCGGCGGTGATCGTCATCTGCCTGCTGGTCAGTATTTTCCTGTTCTGGCAGGCAACGTTGATCCGGCCGTCCACCAGTTTCGAAAAAATGATCCCGCTCGAGCATCCGTTCATTGAAAAAATGATGGAGCACCGCAACGATCTGGCGAACCTGGGCAACACGGTGCGAATTTCCGTGGAAGCCACCGATGGCGACATCTTCTCCAAGGAATACATGGAGACCCTGCGTCAGATCAACGACGAGGTGTTCTACATTTCCGGCGTCGACCGTTCCGGCCTCAAGTCGCTGTGGAGCCCGAGCGTGCGCTGGACTGAGGTGACGGAGGAGGGCTTCGCCGGTGGTGAGGTGATTCCCCAGAGCTATAACGGCTCCCAGCAAAGCCTCGACCTGCTGCGCAACAACGTGCTCAAGTCCGGGCAAGTCGGGCGCCTGGTGGCCAACGACTTCAAGTCGAGCATCGTCGACATCCCGCTGCTGGAGTCCTACCCGGACCCGCAGGATCAAGGCAAGTTGCTGGCGCTGGACTACCGCAAGTTCTCCCATGAACTCGAAGACAAGATCCGCAACAAGTTCGAAGCCCAGAACCCCAACGTGAAGATCCACATTGTCGGGTTCGCCAAGAAAGTCGGCGACCTGATCGATGGGTTGGTCATGGTGGTGATGTTCTTCGGCGTCGCCTTCGTCATTACCCTGATCCTGCTGTACTGGTTCACCCACTGCATGCGCAGCACTGTGGCGGTATTGAGCACGACGCTAGTGGCGGTGGTCTGGCAGTTGGGTTTGATGCACTTCTTCGGCTTCGGGCTTGACCCGTACTCGATGCTGGTGCCGTTCCTGATCTTCGCCATCGGGATTTCCCACGGCGTGCAGAAAATCAACGGTATCGCCTTGCAGTCCAGCGAGGCGGAGAACGCGCTGACAGCAGCACGCCGTACATTCCGCCAGCTGTTCCTGCCGGGAATGATCGCGATCCTCGCGGATGCGGTGGGCTTCATCACGCTGTTGATCATCGACATTGGCGTAATCCGTGAACTGGCCATCGGCGCCTCCATCGGCGTGGCGGTGATCGTGTTCACCAACCTGATCCTGCTGCCGGTGGCGATTTCCTACGTCGGTATCAGCAAACGCGCGGTCGAACGCAGTAAGAAAGACGCACACCGCGAACATCCGTTCTGGCGCCTGCTGTCGAACTTTGCCAGCCCTAAAGTTGCCCCGATTTCCATTGCCCTGGCGCTGATCGCTTTCGGTGGTGGCCTCTGGTACAGCCAGAACCTGAAGATCGGCGACCTCGACCAGGGCGCGCCGGAACTGCGTCCGGACTCGCGTTACAACAAGGACAACAGTTTCATTATCAACAACTACTCCACCAGTTCGGACGTATTGGTGGTGATGGTCAAGACCAAGTCCGAAGGTTGCTCGCGTTATGAGGCCATGGCGCCGATCGACGAGCTGATGTGGAAAATGCAGAACACCGAGGGCGTGCAGTCGGCGATCTCGCTGGTGACCGTGTCCAAGCAGATGATCAAGGGCATGAACGAGGGCAACCTGAAATGGGAAACCCTGTCGCGCAACCCGGACGTGCTGAACAACTCCATCGCCCGGGCTGATGGCCTGTACAACAACAATTGCTCCCTGGCGCCGGTGCTGGTGTTCCTCAACGACCACAAGGCCGAAACCCTGGACCGCGCCGTGCATGCGGTGCAGGACTTCGCCAAAGAGAACAACAAGGAAGGCCTGGAATTCATCCTCGCCGCCGGTAACGCCGGGATCGAGGCGGCCACCAACGAGGTGATCAAACGCTCCGAACTGACCATTCTGATTTTGGTGTACATCTGCGTCGCGACCATGTGCATGATCACCTTCCGCTCCTGGGCGGCGACCTTGTGCATCGTGTTGCCGCTGGTGCTGACCTCGGTACTCGGCAACGCATTGATGGCGTTCATGGGCATCGGCGTGAAAGTGGCAACCTTGCCGGTGGTGGCGCTCGGGGTGGGGATTGGCGTGGACTATGGGATCTATATCTACAGCCGTCTGGAAAGCTTCCTGCGTGCCGGTCTGCCGCTGCAAGAGGCGTACTACCAGACGCTGAAGTCCACCGGTAAAGCTGTGCTGTTCACCGGCCTGTGCCTGGCGATCGGCGTGTGCACCTGGATCTTCTCGGCGATCAAGTTCCAGGCCGACATGGGCCTGATGCTGACCTTCATGCTGCTCTGGAACATGTTCGGCGCGCTGTGGCTGCTGCCAGCGCTGGCGCGGTTCCTGATCAAACCGGAGAAACTGGCAGGGCAGAAGGGCAACTCGCTGTTTGCTCACTGACCGGTCGCTGAAACGAAAAAGCCGCAACCAAGGTTGCGGCTTTTTTTCATCTCAAACTTCACATCAGTCCCTGTGGGAGCGGGCTTGCCCGCGATGGCGGCGGATCATTCAACATCTATATCGACTGACACTCCGTAATCGCGGGCAAGCCCGCTCCCACAGGATTTAGTGGTGGTTATGAGGGATCGGTTCCCAGCACCACATTCAACGCACTGCGCGCATCATCCAGCTGCACCAGCGTCGCATGCCGCGCGCCCAGCGCATCACGATTCTCGATAGCGGTCAGGATCGCCTTGTGCCGTGGCATCGCCAGTTCATGCAGATTCGGTCGTTGGTTGGAATGCTTCAACGCTTCGGCAATCGCCACCGACAGCATGTTGCACAGGTTCGCCAGCAAGTCGTTATGCGTCGCGTCGGCAATGCGGCTGTGGAAATCCAGGTCCGGTTGCAACAACGCTTCCGGGGTCGGTGCCGCTTCCATGCGTTGGTAGGCTTCACTGATGGAGGCAATGTCTTCATCAGTGGCGAACTGCGCGGCCAACGCGGCAGCGGCCGGTTCGATGATGCTGCGCACGCTGGTCAGCAGATCAAAGAATTCATTTTGCGGGCTGCTTTGCATCAGCCAGTGCAGCACATCCGGGTCGAGCATGTGCCATTCCTTGCGCTGCTTGACCACCGTGCCGACCCGCGGGCGGGAATACACCAGGCCCTTGGCGACCAATACGCGAGTGGCTTCGCGCAGGACCGGCCGGCTGACCGCGTATTCCTCGCACAGCAGGGCTTCGGCGGGCAGTTTGTCGTCCGGTTTGAACCGTCCCGAAACGATCTGCATGCCCAGTTCCTGGACGATGCGCGAGTGCATGCTTTTGCGGTCGGAGGGTTTGCGGTAATCCATGGGGAACGGCGCGATCCTGTGCGATGGGGTGCCGCGCATGATAGCAGGCGCGGCGATTGATGGTCGCTAGCGCGAGATTCTGATACAGACGCAGATCCCTGTGGGAGCGGGCCCGCGATGGGGCCATCACATTCAACATTGATGGCGACTGATCCACCGCTATCGCGGGCAAGCCCGCTCCCACAGGGATTGTGGTGATTAGTGAGAATGGCGCGGCACCTCGGCCCCTCGGCAACCAACCAGGAAGTCAAAGTCGCAACCCTGATCCGCCTGCAGCACATGGTCGATGTACAGCTGACGATAGCCTCCCACCAATAACTGCTGCGGCGGTTGCAGATCCGCCATGCGCGCCGCCAGCTCTGTATCCGGAATGTCCAGGTGCAAACGCCCGTTGGCACAATCAAGCTCGATCCAGTCGCCTTCCTTCACTGTCGCCAAAGGCCCGCCGGCCGCAGCTTCCGGAGCAACGTGCAGAACAACAGTGCCGTAAGCAGTGCCACTCATGCGTGCGTCGGAAATCCGCACCATGTCGGTCACGCCCTGGGCCAGCAGCTTGGCCGGCAAACCCATGTTGCCGACTTCGGCCATGCCCGGATAACCCTTCGGTCCGCAGTTTTTCATCACCAGAATCGAATTGGCATCCACGTCCAGTTCTGGATCGTTGATCCGCGCCTTGTACATGTCGAAGTTCTCGAACACCACCGCACGGCCACGGTGCTGCATCAATTCGGCACTCGCGGCGGAGGGCTTGAGCACCGCACCCAATGGCGCCAGATTGCCGCGCAATACACAGATGCCGCCGTCGGCGCGGATCGGGTTGTCGAGGGTGCGGATCACTTCGTCCTGGCCGTAAATCGGTGCGTCCTTGGTGTTTTCGCCGATGGTTTTGCCGTTGACGGTGAGGGCGTTCGGATTGGGAATCAGGTTGGCTTCGCCGAGGCGACGCAGCACCGCGGGCAAGCCACCGGCGTAGTAGAACTCTTCCATCAGGAAGCGCCCGGAGGGTTGCAGATCGACGATGGTCGGCATGCCGCGACCGATGCGGGTCCAGTCATCCAGGTCCAGTTCGACACCAATGCGCCCGGCGATGGCTTTCAAATGGATCACCGCGTTGGTCGAACCGCCAATGGCGGCGTTTACCCGGATGGCGTTTTCGAAGGCTTCCTTGGTGAGGATCTTCGACAGCTTCAAGTCTTCGCGCACCATCTCCACCGCACGCATGCCGGACATGTGCGCCAACACATAACGGCGCGCATCGACCGCCGGTATCGCTGCGTTATGGGGCAGGGAAGTGCCGAGCGCTTCGGCCATGCAGGCCATGGTCGAGGCCGTGCCCATGGTGTTGCAGGTGCCGGCCGAGCGCGACATGCCGCCCTCGGCCGCGAGGAAATCATCGATGGTGATAGTGCCAGCCTTGACCTGTTCGCTGAGCTGCCAAACCACCGTGCCCGAGCCGATGTCCTGGCCTTTGTGCTTGCCGTTGAGCATCGGCCCACCGGTGACGACGATCGCCGGCACGTCGCAACTGGCCGCGCCCATCAGCAGCGCCGGAGTGGTTTTGTCGCAGCCAGTGAGCAGCACCACGCCATCGATCGGGTTACCGCGAATCGCTTCCTCGACGTCCATGCTCGCCAGGTTGCGGGTGAGCATCGCGGTGGGGCGCAGGTTTGATTCGCCGTTGGAGAACACCGGGAATTCCACTGGAAAGCCCCCGGCTTCGATCACCCCGCGTTTGACGTGTTCCGCGATCTGGCGGAAATGCGCGTTGCACGGGGTCAGTTCCGACCAGGTGTTGCAGATGCCGATGATCGGCTTGCCGTGGAACTGATGGTCGGCGATGCCCTGATTCTTCATCCAGCTGCGGTACATGAAGCCGTTCTTGTCGGCGGTGCCAAACCATTGGGCGGAGCGCAGGGTGGGTTTCTTATCAGACATGATCGGTTCTCTTATTGTATGACTATATTGTTCGAGCTACGGCGTAACATAAGCGCAATTTCGTCTGTTTGGAAGTGTTGTTGGTTAAATAGTATTACTATATAGTCGTTTTCAACGGAGGGATGGCCCTGGCAGTTTTCGGCGAGAGGCGGCCCCCGAGGTTCTATAACAACAACAATCGGAGACCGAACTCATGAGCCAGGAACTGCGGCTTATTCGTCGCATCACGCTGAAACTGATTCCCTTCCTGATCCTGCTGTACCTGATCGCCTATGTGGATCGCTCCGCGGTAGGTTTCGCCAAGCTGCACATGGGCGCCGACATTGGCCTGGGTGACGCGGCTTACGGCCTTGGCGCCGGGTTGTTCTTCATTGGCTATTTCCTGCTGGAAATCCCCAGCAACCTGATGCTCGACCGCTTCGGCGCCCGGCGCTGGTTCGCGCGGATCATGGTCACCTGGGGTGCCATCACCATCGGCATGGCGTTCGTCCAGGGACCGAACAGCTTCTATGTGATGCGCTTTCTGCTCGGCGCGGCCGAAGCCGGGTTCTTCCCGGGCGTTTTGTACTACATCACCCAATGGTTCCCGATCCGCCATCGCGGCAAGATCCTCGGGTTGTTCATCCTTTCCCAACCCATCGCAATGATGATCACCGGCCCGGTGTCCGGCGGCTTGCTGGGCATGGACGGGATTCTTGGGCTGCACGGCTGGCAGTGGCTGTTCATCGTCATCGGCATGCCGGCAATCCTGCTGACCTGGCCGGTGCTGCGTTACTTGCCGGACGGCCCGCAACAGGTGAAATGGATGGACCAGGCCGAGAAAGACTGGCTGACCGGCGAGCTGAAAAAGGACCTGGAGGTGTACGGCCAGACTCGCCATGGCAATCCGCTGCATGCGCTGAAGGACAAACGCGTGTTGTTGCTGGCGCTGTTCTATCTGCCGGTGACCCTGAGCATCTACGGTCTCGGTTTGTGGTTGCCGACGTTGATCAAGCAGTTCGGTGGCACTGACGTGGTGACCGGTTTCGTGTCGTCGGTGCCGTACATCTTCGGGATCATCGGTTTGCTGATTATTCCGCGCAGCTCAGATCGCTTGAATGATCGCTACGGTCATTTGGCGGTGCTGTATGTGTTGGGCGCCATCGGTCTGTTCCTCAGCGCCTGGCTGACAGTGCCGGTGTTGCAATTAGCGGCGCTGTGCCTGGTGGCGTTTGCGCTGTTTTCCTGCACCGCGGTGTTCTGGACCTTGCCGGGTCGCTTCTTCGCCGGCGCCAGTGCGGCGGCGGGCATTGCCTTGATCAACTCGGTGGGCAACCTCGGCGGCTACATCGGTCCGTTCGTGATCGGCGCGCTGAAGGAATACACCGGCAATCTGGCGTCGGGGCTGTACTTCCTGTCCTGCGTGATGGTGTTCGGCCTGATCCTGACGGGTGTGGTTTATCGCCTGCTGGAGCGCAAGCATGTGTTGCCGGCCGAGCAGTTCGCCGCCAGCGCCCGGGGCGCTACCCGTACCTGATACGAAATAGGCCAGCACCACCGACCCTGTGGGAGCGGGCTTGCCCGCGATAGCAATCTGCCTGGCACATCAATGGTGAATGTGCCGCCGTCATCGCGGGCAAGCCCGCTCCCACAGGGTTTTTCGGTGTTTTGAAGAATTGTTTTACAGGAGAAAATCATGCGTTTAGTTCAGTTCGAATTGAGTAACGGCGAACGCCGTGTCGGCGTGGTCGAGCAGGGCCTGGTGCGCGAAGTGCAGGATGCGCGCTCGGTGCGGGATCTGGCGCTGGCGGCAATCGAAGCGGGCGTCAATCTTGAGCGGCAGGTTCAAACCTTGGGTCTGGGCATCAGCCATGACTATTCAGCGCTGCTGGCCAATCTGCAAATCCTGCCGCCGCTGGATCACCCGGACCCGGCGCACATGCTGGTCAGCGGCACCGGCCTGACCCATCTGGGCAGCGCGTCGGCCCGGGACAAAATGCATCAGCAGTTCGGCGACGAAACCGCCATGACCGACACCATGCGCATCTTCAAGTGGGGCGTGGAGGGCGGTAAACCCGCGACCGGCCGGGCCGGCGTGCAACCAGAATGGTTCTACAAGGGCGACGGCAGCATCGTCGTGCGACCGGGCAAGCCGTTCCCGCTGCCGCCGTTTGCCGAAGATGCCGGGGAGGAGCCTGAGCTCAGCGGCCTCTATGTGATCGGCCACGACGGCAAACCGTATCGCCTCGGTTTCGCGGTGGGCAACGAGTTCTCCGATCATGTGATGGAGCGCAAGAATTACCTCTACCTGGCCCATTCGAAATTGCGCAGTTGCAGCTATGGCCCGGAGCTTCGGGTCGGCGAATTGCCTCAGCATCTGGCCGGTACCAGCCGCATCCTGCGTGACGGTGAGGTGCTCTGGCAGAACGAGTTCCTCAGTGGCGAAGCGAACATGTGCCACAGCCTGGAAAACCTCGAGTATCACCATTTCAAATACAGCCAGTTTCTGCGCCCCGGCGATGTGCACATTCACTTCTTCGGCACCGCGACCCTGTCTTTCGCTGACGGCATCCGCACCCAACCGGGTGATGTGTTCGAGATCAGCCAGGCCGAGTTCGGTGCGCCTTTGATCAACGGCATTGAGCCCGTTGAAGCGGCGTTCGAACCCGGCACCGTCGGCACACTTTAAGGAGACACCCATGACCCGGATTCTTGGTCACAACTACATTGGCGGACAGCGCAGCGCTACCGGTATCGTCAAACTCCAGAGCGTCGACGCCAGCACTGGCGAGGCTTTGCCTCACGATTTCTACCAGGCCACCCTTGAAGAAGTCGATGCCGCCGCGAAGGCCGCCGCCGCTGCTTACCCGGCCTATCGCAGCCTGAGCGCCGAACGACGTGCACAATTCCTCGATGCGATTGCCGATGAACTGGACGCGTTGGGCGATGACTTTGTCGCCGTGGTCTGCCGCGAAACCGCGTTGCCGGCCGGCCGTATTCAGGGTGAGCGTGGTCGCACCAGCGGCCAGATGCGTCTGTTCGCCAAGGTGCTGCGGCGCGGTGATTTCTATGGGGCGCGGATTGATCGCGCGCTGCCTGAACGTACGCCATTGCCACGTCCGGACCTGCGTCAGTACCGCATCGGTCTCGGGCCGGTCGCGGTGTTTGGTGCGAGTAACTTTCCGCTGGCATTCTCTACCGCAGGCGGTGACACCGCTTCGGCATTGGCCGCCGGTTGCCCGGTGGTGTTCAAGGCGCACAGTGGCCACATGGCAACCGCTGAATGGGTGGCCGACGCCGTGATCCGCGCTGCTGAGAAAACCGCCATGCCCGCCGGTGTGTTCAACATGATCTACGGCGGCGGGGTCGGTGAAGCGCTGGTCAAGCACCCGGCGATTCAGGCGGTCGGTTTTACCGGCTCACTGAAAGGTGGTCGGGCGCTGTGCGACATGGCCGCGGCACGTGCGCAGCCGATTCCGGTGTTTGCCGAGATGTCGAGCATCAACCCGGTGATCATGCTGCCTCGAGCGTTGGAAGCTCGGGCTGAAAGTGTCGCCCGTGACCTCACAGCTTCGGTTGTGCAGGGTTGTGGGCAGTTCTGTACCAATCCGGGGTTGGTGATCGGCATTCGTTCGCCGCAGTTCAGCGCCTTCGTGCAGCAGGTGGCGGGGCTGATTGGCGATCAGCCGGCGCAAACCATGCTCAATGCCGGTACGTTGAGTAGCTATGGCAAGGGCCTGCAAAAGCTGCTCGCGCATCCGAAAATCGAGCATTTGGCCGGCAGCCCGCAACAAGGCAATCAGGCGCAGCCGCAACTGTTCAAGGCCGATGTGAGCCTGTTGCTCGATGGCGATGAAGTGCTGCAAGAGGAAGTGTTCGGCCCGACCACGGTGTTCGTCGAAGTGGCGGATCAGGCGCAACTCAATGCCGCGTTGAACGGCCTGCATGGGCAACTGACGGCCACGATCATTGGTGAGCCGGCGGACTTCGAACAGTTCGGTGAGCTGACGGCATTGCTGGAGCAGAAGGTTGGGCGGATCCTGCTCAACGGCTATCCGACTGGCGTGGAAGTGTGCGAGTCGATGGTTCATGGCGGGCCGTATCCGGCGACTTCCGATGCGCGAGGCACGTCGGTGGGCACCTTGGCCATCGACCGTTTCCTGCGCCCGGTCTGCTTCCAGAACTACCCCGACAGCCTGCTGCCGGAAGCGCTGAAGAATGGCAATCCGCTGCGCATCCAGCGCCTGGTCGATGGCAAGCCATCGCGTGATGCTCTCTGACGGCTGATCACAATCCCTGTGGGAGCGGGCTTGCCCGCGATGACGGCGGCACATTCACCATTGATGTGCCAGACAGGTCGCTATCGCGGGCAAGCCCGCTCCCACAGGGTTCTGCTGCAACAATGAGCTATCATTGCCACTTTCCCATTCAAAGATTGACTGCCATGACTGCCGTAAACGACACCTTGATCAACGCCCTCGAACACTGCGACATGCTGGAGATCGACGGGCTGCACGCATTCGATTTCTCCCTCGATGAAGACGATAACCTGCACATCGAATGCATGGACGGTCGGGCGCTCAAGCGCTGGGAGTTCAGCATGGCGCAGATCGCGGCGGCGACGTTTGATCCCGACTTGAAGAGCTGGATCATCACCGGCGATTCCGGCGAGCACCGGCTGGTGCCCATGGAAGCATTCGGCGGTCAGGACGACGAGGACGAAACGAATGAGGATGCGTAACCTCTGGCCACTGTTGATGGCCGGCAGTGTCGGCGCGATGGGCGTGCAAGCGGCCCCGGTCGACAGTTACGAATTGCTGGTGGGCTCGTACACCGCCGGCCAGAGCCAGGGTATTTATCGCCTGAGTTTCGACAGCCGCACTGGGCAGATCGACGCCAAACCCCTGCAAGTGGTGAAGAGCGCCAACCCGTCCTGGCTGACCGTGTCCAGGGATCAACAGCGCCTGTTCGCGGTCAACGAAAACGGTCCGGGCCAGGCCGATCCGGTAGGGCGTGTCAGCAGCTATGCGATCGACCCCAAGACCCATGAGTTGAGCCTGATCAGTCAGGTGCAAACCCTGGGCAACGAGCCGACGCATTCGAGCGTCAGCGGCGACGCCAGTCATGTGTTTGTCAGCAACTACTCGGTGGCCGAAGACCCGGGCGGCACCTTGGCGGTGTTACCGGTGGGCACCGATGGCAAGCTCAAACCCGTCGTGCAGATGAGCAGTCATCCGTCCAGCCGGGTCAATCCTGAGCGGCAGAAGTCGGCGCACGTGCATTCGGTGGTTTCATCGCCGGATGGCCAATATGTGTTTTCCAACGACTTGGGAGCGGACAAGATTTTCGTCTATCGCTTCGATCCCAAGGCCAATCCGGAACTGCCATTGACCGCCGCCAAGCCCGCGTCCGTTCAGTTACCACCCGGCAGCGGCCCGCGACACTTGCTGTTCAGCGCCGATGGTAAACACGCCTGGCTGACCATGGAAATGAGCGCGCAGGTCGCGGTGTTCGATTACCGGGACGGCAAGCTTGAGCAAACGCAGTTGGTCGATCTGGCGGCGGGTCTGCCCACATCGGGCAAGGCTGCGGCTGCGCTTCACGCCTCAGCCGACGGCAAGTTCCTTTACGTCAGCAACCGTGGCACCACCAATCAGTTGCTGGTGTTCGCCATCGACCCGGCGACGGGCCACCTCAAGGAGCTTCAGCGTCGCTCGGTGGACGGTGATCACCCGCGCGAGTTCAGTCTCGACCCGAGTGGCAAGTTCGTGCTGATTGCCAACCAGAAGAGCAACCAGATTGTCGTCGTCGAGCGCGATGCCAAGACCGGTCTGTTGGGTAAAACCGTGCAGAAACTGCCGATGGATGCCCCCAGCGATCTCAAGTTCCTGGTGCGTCAATAGACCGCAGGCCCCGGTTGATGGGGCCTGCAACCTTCTATTAATGAGACTGATATCGGCTAATGCTACAAAGCATTTCAAGGCGCCGAGCCTCGGGAGTTAAGTTTGCTTCACGGCCCTACCGGGCAAGCAAGCCAACTGAATCGAGGAATACCGCCATGAACTTCAATCTCTTCTCTGTTATCGCCGCTTCCGCTATCTCTGCCACTGTTGCACTGCCCGCCAACGCCAACGTTGAAATCAGTGACAAAAAATCCCACACCCAAAGCTACACCCAGAAATACCTGCAACAGAGCGCCAACTTCTACGCCGCGCTGGATCACAAAATCCAACACTGAAATGTAAGCCTGCACCCTTTATGCAGGAGCGAAGTCACTTGCCGATCGAGCTGTAAGGCATCGAAAAGCCCCAAAGTGATGTCGCTCCTGCATAACGCGTTTACGACAGCATCATATTGCTATCAATGTATTGCTTGATATCACATGGCCATGAGTTTAAATTTGACGCTGATTTTTTGACTCCTTCCCCAATAAGGATCGACAGCATGGCGATGCGTCTGGCAGTGGTTCTCCTGTTTCTCTATTCCACCCCGATTCTGTCGGCCGCCGAGCCCGTTCCCAACGAGCTGGAAGCGGCCCGTGAGCGCTTGATGAGCTTTATCGAGGACTGAAACACGCTGGGTTCTAGATCAATAAAACTGATAGTTACTATGCATAAAGCTCGCTAGTTATCTTCTGTTTTTTGATCGATTCTGTGAGCACTGAAACATGCCCACGGAGAACACCATGGCCAGCGCAATCATCACTTCTGCCAAATACGGCGCCTACCTGGCCATCGGTCTTTACGTGGCCATGGTGTTGGTCGTCAGCCTTTCGGCTCAATCGCAACAAAGCCTTCAAGCACCGATTCAGGTCGCTTATCCCGCCATTCAATTCGAACACCGCGCGCAAAACGGAATGGTCGATCACGCTGATGTGGCGGGAGTGGTGGGGGCATGAAAGGGCACAAACTCTGGGTCATCGCCTTCCTGGCATTCATGACCAATGGCGCTTCGTTGTTGGGGATCGGGCAGGGCTCGGCGGGGTCGGTGGCACGAGCCATCGAATGCAACCACAACATCGCTCACAACATTCAGACGGCCAAGGCCTTGGGGTTGCTGGTGGGCAATCCGCCGATCAAATCCAATGGCGAATTCTTTGGGCCGTTCCAGGTGGATTGCTCGGCGTTGGGGATGTGCTCGGTATTGGCATGAATCGCCGTAGGGGGCGCGGTTATTTCTTCATTATTGATGTGAACAGGTCTGACTCGATGAAGCGCTGCAACCACGCCTGCAATCGCACATAAGGCGTCTGCCCGAACCACTCGCGATCCACGTGGGCGAATTGCCGCACGAACGGCATCACGGCGACATCCGCCAGGCTCGGGTGCCCGGCCAGAAAGTAGTCACGCCCCTCCAGCAATTCATCCAGTTTGCGCAAGAATATCTCGCCCTCTGACCGGTAAAACGCCATCGGCTGCTCGGGATAACGCTCGGCATACTTGTAGCGATTCAGGTGCACCTTGAACACTTGATCGTTCTCATCGATCAGCGCGGCGCTGCATTGCTGTCCCTGAGGATCATCCTTGAGCAACCAATCCTGCGGATCGTTCTGCGCCAGCGCCCAGCGCATGATTTCCAGGCTCTCATCGATCACCCGCCCATCCACACTCAGCACCGGCACCGTGCCTTTGCTCGACAGTGCGAGCATTTCGGCCGGTTTAGCCTTGAGGCTGACCTCGACGATCTGCACCGCAACCCCCGAATAGCGCAGCGCCATGCGGGCGCGCATGGCGTAGGGGCAGCGGCGGAACGAATACAGCGTATTCATTTCACCTCCAGCGTACTCAGACCGTTGCCTTGGCGGTGGACCTGAATCTGTACCGGAATCCGCTCATGCATTTCCTGCACGTGGGAAATCACCGCGACCTTGCGGCCCTGCGCTTGCAAACCATCGAGGGCGTCCATGGCCAGTTGCAGGGATTCCGGATCAAGGCTGCCAAAGCCTTCGTCGATGAACAGCGATTCAATTTTCAACGTGCTCGACGCCATCGACGCCAAACCGAGCGCCAGGGCCAGCGACACCAGGAACGTCTCGCCACCGGACAGCGAATGCACCGAGCGCAGTTCATCGCCCATCTCGGTGTCCATCACCAATAACCCGAGCATGCTACCGCCACGTTTCAACCGATAGCGCCGCACCAGTTGCCGCAACTGGACGTTGGCGTGATGCACCAACAGGTCGAGGTTGTAGGCCTGGGCGATTTTGCGGAAGGTGTCGCCGGTGGCCGAACCGATCAGCGCATTCAGGCGTGCCCAGCGCTGGTACTCGGTGTAGGCGTCGGCGATCTGCTGCGCCAGCGCCTGATTGGCATTCTGTCGACGCTGATCCTCGGCCTGCTCTGCGCGCAATTCGGCGCAACGATGTTCGCTGGCGACGAACAGGTTTTGCAGCTCGGCGAGCGCCGTGGCCAGTTGTTCGGCGTCGAGATTGCCGTTGTGCTGCGCCTGATGATCGAGCAAGCGTTGATCTCGCTCTTGCAGCAGCACCTTGGCTTGCTCGATGGCTTTTTCGCTCTGCTGCAATCGTTGACGCAGTTCGCTGACCTGCTGGTCGTCGACGCTCAGCAAATCTTCCAGTCCGCCGTCGTCGAGCTCTGGATGCTGCGCGCGCCAGTCGGCGATCTTGCCGCTCAACTCACGGTCTTCAGTTTCCAGGGCCTGCGAACGTTCCTGCTGCGCCTTGAGTTCCGCGGCCAGTTGCACCAACCGCGTGTGCACGGTTTGCAATTGCTGATTGGCCGTCGCTTCGGCAGCGCGCGCCTGCTCGACGGCCTGATCCAGTTGCTGCTGCCACTGTTCGGCGCTGGCATGTTCGCCCAGCAGTTGAGTCAGTTTTTCCTGGCAAGCCTGTTGCTGCCCGGCCAGCGCGGTGAACTGCTGTTGCGCGGCGTCCAACTGCTGGGTGCGGATCTGCTGTTGGTACTGTTCTTTCTCCAGCGTCTGCTGACGTTGTTGCTGTTCGCCGAGTTCTTCGCGCTGCTGGTCGAGTTGTTGCAGGCGCTGGGCGATCTGCCGGTCGAGTTGCATGAAGGTCGCGGCGGGTTCGTTGCGCAAGGCCTCCAGCGTGTCGGCCGGGAGCAGGGTGCTGAACGCCGTCAGTTCTTCGTCCAGACGTTGACGATCGCTGCTTAACTCGCGTTGCTGGTTGATCAGGTGTTGTGTCGCTTGCTGATTCGCGGCTTCGGCGCTGCGCAGTTGTTGCGCCAGGCGTGCGGCATCCTGTTGCAGGGTGAGCAGGGCGGTTTGCCGTTGTTCATCCTGGGTGATGCTCTGGTTCAACTGGCTGCTTTGTTGCGTTAGCCAGGCGTCGCGTTTGCTTGCGTCCTGGGCCAATAGCTGAGCGGACAGTGGGTGCGCTTCCAGGCTTGGTGTCAGGCCTTGTTGCTGAGTCGCGAGCTGTTCTTGCTGTTGCAGCAATTCCTTCTGCTGAGCAATCAAGCCGCCGACTTCGGCGCGCAGATCGGTGAGTTTTTCCTTGAGCAGGTCGACGGCTTTCTGAGCGTTGGCCTGTTCGCTTTCATCATGCCGGCCGAGGCTTTGCAGCAGGGCTTCGGGCTGATGATAAGGATGGTCCGGGCTGCCACAAACCGGGCACGGCTGATCGTCCTGCAACTGCGCGCGCAGTTCTTCGACGCTGGCACTGCGCGCCAAACGCTGGCGTTCCAGCAGTTCGCGGGTGACGGTTAGGGTCTGTTCGGCGACGGCCAGCTCGGCCTTGGTCTGCACACCGGCCTGGGTCAGACGATCGCGGTCTTGCTGAGCGGCGAGTTGCCGCTGCTGAAGCTCGGCGCCGCGTTTGTCCAGTTCCTGCTGGCTGGCCCACAGTCGCGTCAACTCTTCAAAGGCCCGCAGTTGCTTGCGGTTGTCCTGCAGCAGACTGCCGAGAATCTGAATCTGCTCGGCCACCGCTTCAGGCTCGGCGCCGGCCTCTTTGTACAGCACTTCAAGGCTCTGGCGCTGGGTGGCCAGTTCCTCAGCAGCGCGGGCGGCGCTTTGCTCCAAAGCGGCCAGTTCAGCCTGGCCCTTGTTCAGGCGATTACCGATCAGCATCAATTGTTGCAGACGATCGCGGTAGGCGTTCCAGGCATCGCTCAACGGCGCCAGATGGGTGCTTTGCTCAAGCTCACCGGCAATCTGCTGCAACCGTTCGGCGACCTGTTTCTGTTGGTCGAGCAAACCCTGAATCGTCCCCTGGCCCTGAGTGCAGGCCTGTTCCGCCTGCAGCTTGAGATCGGCACTGAGGCTGGCGTCCTTGACCAGGCGGGCGAGGGTGCTTTGCTCTTCGAAGGCCTGACGCAGCAGGGGCGCGCTGGAACTGTGTTGGCTTTGCGCGTGGGTCAGCGCCGTTTGCGCAGCGCTTAGGCTCTGTTCGAGTTGAGTCTGTCGCTCGGTCAGCTCGCTTTGCTGTTGCGTGTGTTGCTGAATCTGCGCCGCCAGCGGCGTGAGCTGGGCGGTGAGTTCGGTCTTGCGCGCGAACTGATGCCGTTGCGGCGCCAGTTGCTCCAGGCGGGTCAGCTTCAAGCGCTCGCCGGCGAGGCTGTTCCAGTGTTGTTGGGCGCAGTGCAGTTGCTCGGTGGCGCTCTGTTGTGCGTCCTGCAACTGGCGCAGGTCCTTGAGCCAGGTGTGTTGCAACTCCAACTGTTTGAGCTGCGCCTGCTGGGTCTTGAGTTGCTGCTGAGCGTCGTTGAAGCGCTCATCCAGCTCGGCCCGGGCTTCCGGCGACAGCGGCGTGACCCCGGTGGCCTGATCCTGCAGTAACTTATGGGCTTCGCGAGCTTCTTTGGTCTTGTCGAAGGCGCGGCGACCGAGACGGGTATAGAGCGCCGTGTCGGTGAGCTTTTCCAGCAGTTCGCTGCGGTCATTGTCGTCAGCCTTGAGGAAGGCGCTGAACTCGCTCTGGGCGAGCATTACGGCGCGGGTGAATTGTTCGAAGTTCAGGCCCAGCGCGGCTTCGAGCTGTGCTTTGTATTCGCCTTTCTGGCTGGCCAGCAGCTGATCCTGATCGATGTCGCGCAGGCTCTGACGGCTGGCTTGCAGCTTGCCACCAGCCTTTTCCCGAGCGCGATTGGCCTCCCAGCGAGCGCGATAACGGCGACCGTCGATGCCGACGAAATCCACTTCTGCATACCCTTCGCCGGTGCCACGCCGCAGCAGTGTGCGCGGGTCGCCAGTGCCGATTTCGCCATCGGCGTCCGGGACCTTGGCGTCGCGGCCGGTGTTGTTCAGCCGCGGCACGGCGCCGAACAGCGCCAGGCACAGGGCGTCGAGAAGCGTGCTTTTGCCGGCACCGGTCGGCCCGGTAATCGCGAACAGACCGGCACTGGCCAAGGGTTCAGCGGTGAAGTCGATCTCAAAAGGCCCGGCCAGGGAGGCGAGGTTTTTCAGGCGGATCGCGAGAATTTTCATGGTTGTTCGCTCTCCATCTGCACGTCCTGCAGCAGCTCGGCGAAGTCCTTGAGCGTTTGCTCGTCGACCTCGCTGCCGTAGTTGTCCTGCCACGCGCGGCTGAACAGCTCCTGCGGCGTCAGTTGATCCAGTTCGATCAAAGTTGTGCCGTCATCGACGCCCTCGTGGCTGCCATTGCCAGCGTACTCGGCAGCGATCCGCACCAGCCGCACGGCTTTGCCTTGCAGCGCTGTTTCCACTTGATGGCGCAGGTCCGGTTGCGGTTCGTCGAGACGGACCCGCACTTCCAGCCACGGCTGACGCTGGATATCGGCGAGCAGGTCAATGTTGGGCAGGTCGGCCAGTTGCAGCAGAATCTCCGCCAACAGTGCGGAGCCGAGGCGTTGCAAGTGGACGGAGCGCGGAATCAGGCGCGGTTCGACGCTGACCAATGTTTCGCCATCGAGTTGAATGTCGAGGATCTGATGTTGGTAATTGATCTCGGAGAACGACAACGGAATCGGCGAGCCGCAGTAGCGAATGCGCTCTTCACCGTTGACCTTCTGCGGCTTGTGCAAATGCCCGAGGGCGACATAGCTGATGCTCGGCCCGAACAGGCTGGCGGGCAGGGCTTCGGCGTTACCAATGATCAGGCTGCGCTCGGAATCTTCCGAGACCGAACCGCCAGCCATGTGCGCGTGGCTAATGGCAATCAGCGCCTGCCCCGGCTTGCGCTTGATGTTTGCTGCTTCGATCAGCCATTCATGAACCTGGCCGATGCCGCGCAAATAGTTATCGCCCAAATGCGCGCCGGTCACTTCGGCGGGGCGCAGGAACGGCAGCGCCAGGCACCAGGCAGCAATTTCGCCGCTGGCATCTGGCAACGGCAGCAACAGGCGTTCGGCATCCAGTTGACCGTCATCGAGCCACAGCACGCGACCGAGGGCGTGAGTGCGCAACCGTCGCATCAACGGCGCCGGCAGTTCAATCCGCGAACCGGAATCGTGGTTGCCGGCGATCATCACGATGGTCAGCAATGGCTGCTGTTCATGGGCGCTGACGATGAAATCGTAGAGGCGTTCCTGGGCTTTGACCGGCGGGTTGACCGTGTCAAAGATATCGCCGGCTATCAGCAGTACATCGGGCTGATCCAGCTTCAGCTGACGCAGCAGCCAATCGAGAAAGCAGGCGTGCTCGAAATCGCGCTCCTGGCCGTGCAGGTTCTGCCCAAGGTGCCAGTCGGAGGTGTGAAACAGACGCAAGGCGTACTCCGTAGGAAATAAGGTAATGGCCGCGGGGAAAATGGTGGCGGCTAAAGAGGGGAGAGTTTACTGGCAAACACATGGGATGGCGCGATGGATCTGATCGAACCGAAGACCTGTGGCGAGGGAGCTTGCTCCCGTTCGGCTGCGCAGCAGGCGCAAAATGGCTGAAGCGTTATGCCAGAAGAAACGAGTGATGTGGTCTTGGGGCCGCTTCGCAGCCCGGCGGGAGCAAGCTCCCTCGCCACAGGGTGCGGTGATTATTTCGGATAAAGCGGCGGCAACCCAGTATCGCCAACCAGGTCTTGAACCCCTTCGGCCGTCGGGATCGCACGAATCGCGCGCCAGAGATCTTCGCCCTGCCAATACTGGCCGGTTTCGCTGTACAGCGCGCCATTCAGGCCATCGAGGGCGTCGGACAGCGGCACAAAACGCGCCGCCATGTCGGCCAGGGTTTCCGGTTGTTGCCGGGCCCAGGCGTCGAGGGCCTGGCGGGTGGCGTGGGAGTCGTTGGCCTGGCAGGCGCGTTTGAGGTCATCGAGCAGGGTGCGTGGGCTCGGGCCGGTCTGCGTCGCGCGCAGGATCGCCGGTTGCCAGCGGGCGCGCCACCACAGGCCGAAGCCCAGCAGCGTGGTGCAGGCCAGGATCGCCGTGCTGAGTTTCCACCACCAGAGGGCTTCGTTGCTGGCGCTGGAGACTGCCTGCGGGCTGCCCGCCGGAGTATCGACGATCAGGCTAGGATTGCTCGCCACTTGCAGCGTGCGGGCGGGCAGGCTGCTGTGTTCCAGGTGATCTTCGAAGGTGTTCCACCAGACCACTTCCACGCTCGGCAAATCAATGTTGCCGGTGCGGGTCGGCACCAGGGCTTCACGGTCCTCGCGACTGCCGATCAAGCCGCGATCGCTGCTCTGGTTGCCCAGCACCGGTTGATCCGGGTAGCGCCGCAGACCGTTGATCTCTGTGGCGGGCAAGGGTGGCAGTTGGGAGCTGGCGAGGCCCTCGGCGTTCAGGGTCAGGCTGCGGGTCAGCGAGTAGCCGACCTGCGCATTATCCGGTTCCGGGCTCCAGCTTTCGCTCAGGCTCAGGCTGCGGGCCGGCAGCCAGGGCACATCGGCGGGATAGGTGGCGGGTTTGGCCTTGACCGTCAGCGGGATCTCGGCGGATTTGACGCGCATCTGCTTGCCCGGTTTAGGCCCTTGGGGTGTTGCGTCCTGGGACGGCCGGGTATCGACCGGCGTGGCACTGAACATTTGCGCCGGAATAATCAATTCACCGCTGTGTTGCGGGTAGATCGCGTAGCGCATTTCGATCACGCCATGGCGCAATCCATTGATGACTTTTTCGTAGGTGCGCGACTCGCCCAACTGTTCGATGCGCGCATCGGGAATTTGTAACGGGGTCAGGCTGCTGTCGTCGTACAGCGACACAGAATGGTAGATGCGCAAGGTCAGGATCGCCTGAGCCTGCACATAGACGCTGTTCTGGTCGAGGCTGGCCTCGATGAACACCGGCGCCAGTGCGTTGCTGCTGTCCTGGGTTTCGCTTTCGATCACCTGGAGGGTAATCGGCTGGCTCTGGGCGTCGCCCAGTTGCAGCGACGGAATCACCACGCTGCCGTTTTGCCGGGGCAACAGGGTGATGATCCAGCGGGTGGTTGCTTGAGTGTTGCCGTTGAGCGTGTTCAGTTGGTTGACCTGACGGGTGCCGCGCACTTCGAACAGCGGCTCCAGTGGGGTCAGGTCGGGTTTGCCGAACTGGGTCACGTCGCTGGTTTCCAGGGTCAGTTCGACCGTCTCGCCAGAATTCAGGCGGCTGCGATCGACGCTGGCGACCAGCTCTGCAGCCTGGACCTGAGCGGTGCAGAGCAACAGGGCGGGCAACAATGCGAGCAAGAGGGCGGTGAAGCGGGTCATCGAGTTTTTTCCTGATCCTGATGTTGTTGCTGTTCGTACCAGAATTTGCGTCTGAGCAATTCGCCGGGGTCATCCGGAATCTTGCGCAGCCATTGCTCCAGCGCCTGGCGCTGTTCGCCTTCAATCATGTCGCTGGCCGGGCGCCGAGGTGGCGTGGTGCTTTGCTCATCCCCCAACTCGCTGCCCGGGACTTCATTGGCGCCCGGTTGCGGTGGCGTCGTGGGCGGCTGCTCGGCGTCCGGCGTGGTTTGCTCGGCGTCGGTTTGCGGCTCGCTATTGCTGGGTTGGGTGGCGCTGCCTGGCGGCGGTTCCTGGGTGATGGTTTCGGTTTTGCCCTCGGCGGTTTTGTCCGGCTCGACGGGCGGCGCTGAGGTTTTCTGCTTGAGCAGGCTTTCCACCAGTGCCTTGTTGGTCAGGGCCGGGCGCAGATCCGGCTGACGTTCCAGTGCTTGATCGTAAGCATCCAGCGCCGCTTCCAGCTCACCGCTTTTGGCCAGGGCGTTACCCCGATTGTAGTGGGCGTGGGCATCGGTGCCTTGGGCAAACCGCTGGGCGGCGCCACTGTAGTCGCCGGCTTCATAGAGCGCCACACCTTGCCACTGCGGATCTTCGAAATGCTGCGCGGCCTCGGCCGGGCGCTTTTGTTTGAGCAAATGCAGGCCCTGCTGATCGGGACGCAGCCACAGGTCTTCGAAGTCGAAGGCGTAACTCGGTTGTGGCAGCATGAACAGCAGCGGCAGGCAGAACAGCCAACCCCGGCGCCCGGCACAGGCGGCCAGCAATAATAGTGGCAGCAGCAGCCAGTATCCCTGATCGGCCCAAGTGTCGAGGCGTAATGTCTGGCCGTCGTTGCGCAGGTCCCGTGGGCCATCGAGCAGGCCAAGGCCGCGCAGGTCGGCATCGTCCAGACGCGCCTGGCGATAACGTCCGCCCAGGCCGTTGGCAAAGGCTTTCAGGCTGGGGCCGTCCAGACGGGGCACCAGAATTGCGCCCAAGTCATCCTTGAGGAAACTGCCGTCGTCCTGAGCGACCGGCGCACCTTCGGCGGTGCCGATACCGAGCATCAGAAATGGCGTGGACTTGTCGTCCAGCGCCTGACGAATCCCTTGGCGTTCTTGTTCGGTCAGCGACGAACCGATCAGCAGGATCCGACCCTGGCCGAGGGCGCCCTGATCCAGCAGCGCAAGGGCCTTGGCCACCGCCAGATCGGCACGATGACCGGCCAGGGGCATCAGCGACGGCTTGAGTGCATCCACGAGGTTGCGGCTGGTCGACAGGTCATCCGACAGCGGCACCAAGGTGTGGGCGCTGCCGGCATAGACGATGATTGCAGTCTGGGCGTCGCTGCGGTTTTGCAGCAGGTCGAACAGTTTGCGCCGGGCTTGTTCCAGCCTGTTCGGCGCACTGTCGGTGGCGAGCATTTCCGGGGTCAGCTCAAGCAACACCACCAGCGGGTCGGCGGGTTTCTGGCTGGTTTGCTCGACGCGCTGCCAGCTCGGCCCCAGCAGGGCCAGCACCGTCAACACCCAGGCCAGACCCAGGGCGACCCACGGCAGTTTGCTCTCGCGACCGCTGCCACCACTGAGCAACGCGGCATGGAAGGCCGGCGGCAGAATCATTTGCCAGCGGCCAGCGCGCTTCTGCCGATGCCAGAGTTGCCAGAGCAACCAGCCCAGCAACGGCAACAACAGCAGCCACCAAGGGCGGAACCAGTGCGGCCAGAGGGCAATCATCGGCGCCTCCGCAGGCGCAGGCGTTTGAGTCGCTGACGCCAGTCGGGCAGTTGCGATTGCAGAAACCGCTCTTTGGTAAACAGCTTCTTGGTAAACAGCCGTTGCAACGGGTTATCCGGCCAGCGCTCGCGAATGACCAGCAGCATGCTCAACAGCAGTGCCATCGCCAAAGGCCAGTGATACAACGCTTGGGCCGGGCGGGCCTGAGTGGGTTGCTGGGTCACCGGCTCCAGTTTGTCGAGGGTACGCTTGATCGCCTGCAACTCCTCGCCGTCGCGGGCGCGGAAGTACTGGCCGCCGGTGGCTTGGGCGATGGCCTTCAAGGCCGGTTCGTCGAGGTCCAGGCTCGGGTTGATGCCCAGGAATCCCAGGGTGCCGCTTTGTTCCGGATCGGCGCCGATACCGATCGGGTAGATTTTCACGCCTTCGTTGGCCGCCAGTCGTGCAGCGGTCAGCGGGTCAATTTCGCCGCCGTTGTTGGCGCCATCGGTGACCAGAATCAGCACGCGGCTTTGTGCCGGGCGTTGGCGCAGGCGTTTGAGGGCCAGGCCGATGGCATCGCCGATGGCGGTGTTTTTGCCGGCGATGCCGATCCGCGCTTCGTCGAGCCACACGCGAACGGTGTGCCGGTCGAAGGTCAGAGGCGCTTGCAGATAGGCCTGGCTGCCGAACAGGATCAACCCGACCCGGTCGCCGTCGCGACTTTCGAGAAAATCACCGAGCAAATGTTGCACCAGCGACAGTCGGCTGACGTCTTCGTCCTGCCACTGCATGTCGGGGAAATCCATGGAGCCGGACACGTCCACCGCCACCAGCAGATCGCGGCCGCTGGCGGCAACCGGCAGGGGGTCGCCGAGCCATTGCGGGCGCGCCGCGGCGATCAGCAGCAACAGCCACAGCAAAATGAACGGTGCTTGCTGACGCCAGGCCGGCAGATTCGCCCGGGCGCGGCGGCGAGCGAGGCCTTCGAGGTCGCTGAGGAAGCTGACTTTAAGCGCCGGTTCGCCACTGTCGGCCACCGGCAGCAGCACCCGCATCAGCCACGGCAGTGGCAGCAGGGCGAAGATCCACGGCCAGGCGAACTCAAACATGTTTGCGAATCCAGGTGTCGACGGCTTGCGTCAGGCCGGCAATGGCCTTGTCGTCGAGTTTGCATTCGGGTTTGTAGGCGCCTTCCACCAGCACCATCCAGCGCGTGAGGCCGGCGGCCGGGCAGCGGTTATCGAGGAACGCCAGCCATTTGCGCCCATTAAGGGTGTGGCTTTGGCTGTAGGGGTAGTGGTTGCGGCACAGACGTTTGAGCAAGCCATTGAGTTGCTGCAACCAGGCACCGGCCGGGGCGCCGTCGTAGGGCTTGGGCATCTGGGCGAGTTCGGCCAGCGCAGCGAGACGTACCGGGTCCAGCGGTTGTTCGGCGCGGACGATAGGGCGCTTGTTCGGGATGAAGCGGCGCAACTGCCACAGGCCGTAACCGATCAGCGGCAGCAATAACAGCAGCAGCCACCAGCCCGGCGCCGGCGGCCAGAAGCCGATGGGTGGCGGGGAAATCAGCGGTTGCAGTTGATCGAGGCTGCTCATCGGCCTTTCCCCGGACGCTGCGGGTTCAGGTATTCGCGCAGTTGCTCGACCATTTCGCTTTGGGTGCTCAACGGCATCAACAATACCCGTAGTTTCTGCGCCAGCAACTCCCAGCGGGCGATACGCGCCTCCGCTTGTGCGCGATAGGCCTGGCGCAAGTCGAAATTCAACGTGTCGAGTTCCAGCTGCGCCCCCCGTTCCGCGAAACGTAAAAGCCCGGCAGCGGGCAGGGCGTGATCCAGCGGATCGGACACGGGCAGCAGCAACAGGTCGCAATGGCGTGACAACAGGCTCAACTGCTGCTCGGCACCGTCGGACAAGGCGCGTTCGTCGCAAATCACAATCACCAGGCTGCCAGGGCGCAATACTTCCCGGGCGCGGCGCAGGGCAATGCCGAAGGCGTCGCGGTCCGGCTCGCGTTCGGTGTGCAGCGACTGATTGACCCGCACCAGTCGATTGAGCAATTGCAGCAGGCTCTGTTTACTGCGTCGCGGTTTGATCTCGTAGTGCTCGTCGTCGCCGAACACCAGCCCGCCGACCCGGTCATTATGACCCAAAGCGGCCCAGCCAATCAGGCTCGCCGCCTGGGCGGCCAGCACCGATTTGAACATCAGCCCCGAGCCGAAAAACAGCCGGCGGCTCTGTTCGACCATGATGAAAATCGGTCGCTCGCGTTCTTCGTGGAACAGCTTGGTATGGGGCTCCTGGGTGCGGGCGGTGACACGCCAGTCGATGCTTCGCACATCATCGCCGGCCTGATAGACCCGCACCTGATCGAAGTCCACCCCGCGCCCGCGCAGTTTGGAGTGGTGCAGGCCGATCAGCGGGCTGCGCTGGCTCGGCGTGGAAAACAGCTGCACTTCACGCACGCGATGACGCATCTCGATCAGCTCGGCGAGGCTGACGCGGATGCCCGGCTCGGGCGGCAGGAGGGCGCTCATCGGGGTCAAGCGACGGCTACGACGTCGAGAATCCGCTGGACCACCCGGTCCTGGTCGATGCCAGCGGCTTCGGCTTCAAAGGAAAGAATGATGCGGTGGCGCAACACATCGAACAGCACCGCCTGAATGTCTTCCGGGCTGACGAAGTCGCGACCGGCCAGCCAGGCGTGGGCCCGGGCGCAACGGTCCAGGGCAATGGAGCCACGCGGGCTGGCGCCGTAGGCGATCCATTCGGCCATTTCCGGGTCGAACTTGGCCGGGGTGCGTGTGGCCATGACCAGTTGCACCAGGTATTCCTCCACGGCGTCGGCCATGTACAACCCGAGGATTTCCTTGCGCGCGGCGAAGATCGCCTGCTGGCTGACCCGGCGTTCAGGCTTGGTTTCGCCATGCAGTGCTTCGCCGCGGGCCTGTTGCAGAATCCGCCGTTCGACGGCGGCGTCAGGGAAACCGATTTTCACGTGCATCAGGAAACGGTCGAGCTGGGCTTCGGGCAGCGGGTAGGTGCCTTCCTGCTCGATGGGGTTTTGCGTGGCCATGACCAGAAACAGCGGCGACAAGTCGTAGGTGCTGCGCCCGACGCTGACCTGGCGTTCGCCCATGGCTTCAAGCAGGGCCGACTGCACCTTGGCCGGGGCACGGTTGATTTCGTCCGCCAGCACCAGATTGTGGAAGATCGGGCCTTGCTGGAACACGAAGCTGCCGGTTTCCGGGCGATAGATTTCCGTGCCGGTGATGTCGGCCGGCAGCAGGTCGGGGGTGAACTGGATGCGATGGAACTGTGCTTCGATGCCCTCGGCGAGCTCTTTGATGGCCTTGGTCTTGGCCAGCCCAGGGGCGCCCTCGACCAGCATGTGGCCGTCGGCGAGCAAGGCGATGAGCAAGCGCTCGATGAGTTTTTCCTGGCCGAGAATCTGCGTTGAAAGAAAGGTTCGCAGCGCGAGCAGCGCTTCACGATGTTCCATCGATGACTGTTCCTGGAAAGGGTGAGCGAAGACGTTCGAATAACGCCAGGGCTGGGGGCGTTACTTTAATCCATCGCAGGGTGCGGCGACTAACGGCATTTTGTGCAAAGTGCGGGAATTGATGGGTGAAATTGTTGGAATTTTGTAGGGGGGCTGGGCGGTGGCTGTTCTGACCTCATCGCGGGCAAGCCCGCTCCCACAAGTTTCAGCGGTGCGCTTGCAATCTTTGCAACACATCAGATCCTGTGGGAGCGGGGCTTGCCCGCGATGAGGCCTGCCCGAACACCATCAGAGCTGGCTTATATAGGTGCCAGTGCCCTTGAGAATGTTCTGCAAGGTTTCTTCCACTTCCGCCAGATCCTGCGCATCGGTGCTGTGCAGGATTTCCAGCGAATCGTCACCATTGAGTGCATCGGCATCCGCCGCGGCAATTTCGATCAGCAAACGGCTAGAACTGAGCGTCACTTTCACCCCATCAAGGGTGGAGGGTTCGCCGTCGAGGGTGATTTCCAGTTCGTCTTCGTCCGGGTAGCGAGTCATCAGGAACATTTCGCCCTGTTCGCTGTGGCAGCACAGCATCGCCATGTTGTCTTCTTCGTCATCGCACGGATTGACGATCAAGAGGGGGGTGGTCATTTGCATGGGGATTTCCTGGGCCGACGAAGGTGGTGAGCACTACAAAAGGTGATTCTGCCAGCGCAGGGGAATTAATGCTCGCCCGAGTGTCAGAGAATGTGTCGTGAACACTCAGTGTGTTGCTGGTCATTTCTAGTACGCAGACACCGTAAATCAGGGTATAAACCGCCCGTTTTGCTGTGCGGCTGCTAGTGTTGTTCAAGGCGCAAGCCGCGCGCTGCGTACCGATGACCGAATATGTCGCAGCGCTGCAAGCATGGCCCTTGCCGCACTCGTTAAGCTGCGCAACGGATGAGCACCCGTAAAGGCATTGCCTGTTGCCTTGGCAGTCGTTTTTGCAGATGCCCATTTATGGAAGGTGAATGTGACCTGAGTGTCTCGTCCAGCTTCATCCACCTGTCATCCTGTTTCCTCTGCCCGAGAATCAGGAACAGGGTGACGGATTGCCCCGAAAGGGGTTTGCACGCGACGCTTCCATCAATAACAAGCCCAAGCGGAGTACCACAGATGGCGTTCTTCACCGCAGCCAGCAAAGCCGACTTCCAGCACCAACTGCAAGCGGCACTGGCGCAGCACATCAGTGAACAGGCACTGCCACAAGTGGCGCTGTTCGCCGAGCAATTCTTCGGCATTATTTCCCTCGACGAGCTGACCCAGCGTCGGCTGTCCGACCTCGCCGGCTGCACCCTTTCTGCGTGGCGCCTGCTTGAGCGCTTCGATCACGCGCATCCACAAGTGCGTGTCTATAACCCCGATTACGAACGTCACGGCTGGCAGTCGACCCACACCGCCGTCGAAGTGCTGCACCACGATCTGCCGTTTCTGGTGGATTCGGTGCGCACCGAGCTGAACCGTCGCGGCTACAGCATTCATACCCTGCAAACCACTGTGCTGAGCGTGCGTCGCGGCAGCAAGGGCGAGCTGCTGGAAATCCTGCCCAAAGGCACCCAGGGCGAAGGCATTCTGCAAGAATCGCTGATGTACCTGGAAATCGACCGTTGCGCCAACACGGCCGAACTCAATGTCCTGACCAAAGAACTGGAACAGGTTCTCGGTGAAGTCCGCGTCGCGGTCGCCGATTTCGAACCGATGAAAGCCAAGGTCCAGGAAATGATCCAAGGCATCGACAACAGCCAGTTCATCGTCGATGCCGACGAAAAATCGGAAATCAAGAGCTTCCTGGAATGGCTGGTGGACAACCACTTCACCTTCCTGGGCTACGAAGAATTCCAGGTGGGCGAGGATCAGAAGGGCGGTTACATCGAATATGACCAGGACTCGTTCCTCGGGCTGACCCGACTGCTGCGCGCCGGCCTGAGCGTCGATGACCTGCGCATCGAAGACTACGCCGTCAATTACCTGCGCGAACCGACACCGCTGTCGTTCGCCAAGGCGGCACACCCAAGCCGCGTGCACCGTCCGGCGTATCCGGATTACGTGTCGATCCGCCAGATCGATGCCGATGGCAAGGTCATCAAGGAATGCCGCTTCATGGGCCTGTACACCTCGTCGGTGTATGGCGAAAGCGTGCGGGTCATTCCTTACATCCGTCGCAAGGTCGAGGTCATCGAAAAGCGTTCGGGCTTCCAGGCCAAGGCTCACCTGGGCAAGGAACTGGCCCAGGTGCTTGAAGTGTTGCCGCGCGACGACTTGTTCCAGACCCCGGTGGACGAGCTGTTCACCACCGTGATGTCGATCGTGCAGATCCAGGAACGCAACAAGATCCGCGTGTTCCTGCGCAAAGACCCGTACGGCCGCTTCTGCTACTGCCTGGCCTACGTGCCGCGTGACATCTACTCCACCGAAGTGCGCCAGAAGATCCAGCAAGTGCTGATGGATCGCCTGAAAGCCTCGGACTGCGAGTTCTGGACCTTCTTCTCCGAGTCCGTGCTGGCCCGTGTGCAACTGATTCTGCGCGTCGATCCGAAGAACCGTCTGGATATCGATCCACTGCTGCTGGAAAAAGAAGTGGTGCAGGCCTGCCGCAGCTGGCAGGACGACTACGCGAGCCTGGTGGTCGAGAGCTTCGGCGAAGCCCAGGGCACCAACGTGCTGGCCGACTTCCCGAAAGGCTTCCCGGCCGGTTACCGCGAGCGTTTCGCCGCCCACTCGGCTGTGGTCGACATGCAGCATCTGCTGAGCCTGAGCGAAAAGAATCCGCTGGTGATGAGCTTCTATCAGCCACTGGGTCAGGTATCGGGCCAACGTGAGCTGCACTGCAAGCTGTATCACGCCGACACGCCGCTGGCGTTGTCCGATGTACTGCCGATCCTGGAAAACCTCGGCCTGCGCGTACTGGGTGAATTCCCGTATCGCCTGCGCCACAACAGCGGCCGCGAGTTCTGGATTCACGACTTCGCGTTCACCGCCGCCGAAGGACTGGAACTCGACATCCAGCAACTCAACGACACCTTGCAGGACGCTTTCGTCCACATCGTGCGTGGCGATGCCGAGAACGATGCGTTCAACCGTCTGGTGCTGACCGCCGGCCTGCCATGGCGCGATGTGGCGCTGCTGCGTGCCTACGCGCGTTACATGAAGCAGATCCGTCTGGGCTTCGACCTGGGTTACATCGCCAGCACCCTGAACAACCACACCGACATCGCTCGCGAGTTGACCCGGTTGTTCAAGACCCGTTTCTACCTGGCGCGCAAGCTCGGTACTGACGATCTGGAAGACAAGCAGCAGCGTCTGGAACACGCGATTCTGAGCGCACTGGACGATGTCCAGGTGTTGAACGAAGACCGCATCCTGCGTCGCTACCTGGACCTGATCAAAGCGACCCTGCGCACCAACTTCTACCAGACCGATGCGCACGGTCAGAACAAGTCCTACTTCAGCTTCAAGTTCAACCCGCACCAGATTCCAGAGCTGCCGAAGCCGGTTCCGAAGTTCGAAATCTTCGTGTACTCGCCTCGCGTTGAAGGCGTGCACCTGCGCTTCGGCAACGTCGCTCGTGGCGGCCTGCGCTGGTCCGACCGTGAAGAAGACTTCCGCACCGAAGTCCTGGGCCTGGTAAAAGCCCAACAAGTGAAGAACTCGGTCATCGTACCGGTGGGTGCGAAGGGCGGCTTCCTGCCGCGTCGCCTGCCACTGGGCGGCAGCCGTGACGAGATCGCGGCCGAGGGCATCGCCTGCTACCGCATCTTCATCTCGGGCCTGTTGGACATCACCGACAACCTTAAAGACGGCGTGCTGGTTCCGCCGGCCAACGTCGTGCGTCATGACGACGATGACCCGTACCTGGTGGTGGCGGCGGACAAGGGCACTGCGACCTTCTCCGACATCGCCAACGGCATCGCTATCGACTACGGCTTCTGGCTCGGCGACGCCTTTGCGTCCGGTGGCTCGGCCGGTTACGACCACAAGAAAATGGGCATCACTGCCAAGGGCGCGTGGGTTGGCGTACAGCGCCACTTCCGCGAGCGCGGCATCAATGTTCAGGAAGACAGCATCACTGTGGTGGGCGTCGGCGACATGGCCGGTGACGTGTTCGGTAACGGCTTGCTGATGTCCGACAAGCTGCAACTGGTCGCTGCATTCAACCACCTGCACATCTTCATCGACCCGAACCCGGAGCCAGCCAACAGCTTCGCCGAGCGTCAGCGTCTGTTCGATTTGCCGCGTTCGGCCTGGTCGGACTACGACACCAGCATCATGTCCGAAGGCGGCGGGATCTTCTCGCGCAGCGCAAAAAGCATCGCGATTTCCCCGCAGATGAAAGAGCGCTTCGACATTCAGGCTGACAAGCTGACCCCGACCGAACTGCTCAATGCCTTGCTCAAGGCACCGGTAGACCTGCTGTGGAACGGCGGTATCGGTACGTACGTGAAAGCCAGCACCGAAAGCCACGCCGATGTCGGCGACAAGGCCAACGATGCGCTGCGCGTGAACGGCAACGAACTGCGCTGCAAAGTCGTGGGCGAGGGCGGTAACCTCGGTATGACTCAGCTGGGTCGTGTCGAATTCGGCCTCAATGGCGGCGGTTCCAACACCGACTTCATCGACAACGCCGGCGGCGTGGATTGCTCCGACCACGAAGTGAACATCAAGATCCTGCTCAACGAAGTCGTGCATGCCGGTGACATGACCGACAAGCAACGTAACCAGTTGCTGGCGAGCATGACCGACGAAGTCGGCAACCTGGTGCTGGGCAACAACTACAAGCAGACTCAGGCCCTGTCCCTGGCGGCACGCCGTGCTTTCGTGCGCATCGCCGAATACAAGCGCCTGATGAACGATCTGGAAGGCCGCGGCAAGCTGGATCGCGCCATCGAGTTCCTGCCGTCGGAAGAAGCGATCAACGAGCGCCTCGCGGAAGGCCATGGGCTGACCCGTGCCGAGCTGTCGGTGCTGATCTCCTACAGCAAGATCGACCTCAAGGAAGCGCTGCTCAACTCCCTGGTGCCGGACGACGACTACCTGACCCGCGACATGGAAACCGCTTTCCCGCCGACGCTGGTGAGCAAGTTCTCCGACGCCATGCGCCGTCACCGTCTGAAGCGCGAAATCGTCAGCACCCAGATCGCCAACGATCTGGTGAACCACATGGGCATCACCTTCGTTCAACGACTCAAAGAGTCGACCGGCATGAGCCCGGCGAACGTGGCCGGTGCCTACGTGATTGTGCGTGACATTTTCCATCTCCCGCACTGGTTCCGTCAGATCGAAGCGCTGGACTATCAGGTTTCCGCTGACGTGCAACTGGAGCTGATGGACGAGCTGATGCGTCTGGGCCGCCGCGCTACGCGCTGGTTCCTGCGTGCCCGCCGCAACGAGCAGAATGCTGCCCGTGACGTCGCGCATTTCGGTCCGCACCTGAAGGAGTTGGGCCTCAAGCTCGACGAACTGCTCAGTGGCGAAATTCGCGAAACCTGGCAGGCCCGCTATCAGGCGTACGTCGCAGCCGGTGTGCCGGAGTTGCTGGCGCGCATGGTGGCTGGCACTACGCACCTGTACACCTTGCTGCCGATCATCGAAGCCTCTGACGTGACCGGCCAGGATCCGGCGGACGTGGCCAAGGCTTACTTCGCCGTGGGCAGCGCGCTGGACATCACCTGGTACCTGCAACAGATCAGCGCCCTGCCGGTTGAAAACAACTGGCAGGCCCTGGCCCGTGAAGCGTTCCGCGATGACGTCGACTGGCAACAACGTGCGATCACCATCTCGGTCCTGCAACAGGGCGACGGCACCCTGGACGTGGAAACACGCCTGGCGCTGTGGATGGAAGAGCACGAAGGCATGATCGAACGCTGGCGCGCCATGCTGGTGGAAATCCGTGCCGCCAGCGGCACTGACTACGCCATGTACGCGGTGGCCAACCGTGAATTGCTGGATGTGGCGTTGAGCGGTCAAGCGGTGGTGCCTGCCACTGCCAATACGACTGTCAGCGCCGAGCTGGAGCCGGCTGCCTGATAGGCGTTGAATGAAAAAGCCCCGTCTCGAAAGAGATGGGGCTTTTTTTTTGTCTGAGATTTGCAGCGGCTGGGCGGGCCTCTTCGCGGGCAAGCCCGCTCCCACAGGTATTGTGGGTGACTCAGGAGTTGAGCACGACACGGACACTGTGGGAGCGGGCTTGCCCGCGATGAGGCCGTCAGCATCACCTCGGCGATCAGTTCTCCAAAGGAATCAACACTTTCTCATCCGGCGCCAACACCATGAACACCAGCAGCTTGGCGGGTTGGGTGGCGCTGGCGTTTTTCGAGACCAGATGTTCCGACCCCGCCGGTTCGTACCAGAACTCGCCGGCCTTGTAGGTGATCGCTTTTTCACCTTTGACCTGAGAAATGATCTCCCCCGAAAGCACGTAAGCCATGGCCGTGCCCTGATGTTTATGGGCGATGGACGATTGGCCGGGCTCGTAATCGACTTCGATCATCAAGGCTTTTTTGCCGGGTGCGTTTTTCAGCATCTGGTCCTGCAGGACGGTGATTTTTTCTGAAGGGGGTGCGGTGTCGTGGGCGAAGGCCAGGGCTGAAACACTCAGCGTCAGGGCGGCGAGAGGAGCAGCAAAAAAACGAAGCGCATTCATGGTTGATTACCTGAGGTGGTGAGTCGTCAGGGACCACAGTAAGCCGCGCTATCGGGCAATCAAACGGCCAATTTTCGGGAAGGTGAGGGGACCAATCACAGAGTGCGCAGGGCTAAGGGGTGATGAACTGTGGCGAGGGAGCTTGCTCCCGCTGGGTTGCGAAGCGACCCCAAAACCGGTGGACGCGCAGGACCAGACAGACTGCGTTCGCCGGATTTACGTCTGCTGCGCAGACGAGCGGGAGCAAGCTCCCTCGCCACAGGTGTTTGTCAGACGATTGGAAAGCTGTTGAAGTCGACGGCATTGGCCAGTCGGCTGTCGATCAGGCCGATAAAGCCTTGCACTTGGGGGCAGTTGAAATGCGATTGCATGGCCGCTTCCGATTGCCAGCGGGCGCTGACCGTCCAGCGGGTGCCGTCCTCGGGGCAGCGGTCGACCATATAGGAATCGCAGCCCGGTAGTTCGCGCAGGGTGTCGACAATCTTTTGCAGTTGCTTACCCAGTTCGTCCGAGCGGCCGGCGGCGGCCTGCACCTTTACGGTGGTGATCACTTCATTGGACATTGCTCACACTCCTGAATCAGGCCGGACGAATCCTGCTCATTGAGGGATAACGCCCAATCAGGATAGGCCTGCCCCCCCAGACCGCCAATAGCCAATCGCCGGATAAAGCCGCAGACCAATCCCTCAGCCGAGCTGCTGCAAAATGTCCCTTAACCGGTCCAGGGCGATGTCGATGTCCAGGGTTTCGATCGCGCCGAACCCCAGGAAAAGCCCGGCCCGCGGCGTTTGCTGGTAAAAAAAGCTGTCCAGGGCATAGAGCCCCACTTCGACTTTTTTTGCCAATTCGATCACCAATGGAATATCGACCGGCACCTTGCACAGCACCGCCATGTGGAACCCGGCTGTGGTCGGCACCACTTCAAACCACGGCGAAAGGTCGCCCGCCATGCGCGCCAGAATCCGTTCGCGGCGCCCGGCGTAAATCGTATGGCAGCGCCGGATGTGCTTGAGCAGACAGCCTTCGGCGATGAACTTGGCGAGCGCCCATTGGGGCAGGGTGGAGGTGTGCAGGTCGGTGAGCTGCTTGGCGCGGATCACCGCTTCGAGAATCGCCGGTGGCAAAATCGCGTAACCGAGCCGCAGCTCCGGCAACAGGGTCTTCGAGAACGTGCCGACGTAGGCGACGATGCCGCGCTGATCCAGGTTTTGCAGCGAGTCGGTGGGCCGGCCTTCGTAGCGGAATTCGCTGTCGTAATCGTCTTCGATAATGATCGCCCCCAGCTCATAGGCCCTTGCAAGCAGGGCCTCCCGGCGGGGCTGGCTCATGGGCATGCCCAAAGGGAACTGGTGGGACGGGGTGACGTAAATCAGCCGGGTGCCATCGGGAATGTGCTCGACCTGAATGCCTTGCGCATCCACCGGCACGCCAACCACCGTCGCGCCATGGCTTGCGAACAACAGGCGCGCTGGCGGGTAGCCGGGGTCTTCCATGGCCACGAGGCTGCCCGGTTGGGTCAACACCCGGGAAATCAGGTCCAGCGCCTGTTGCGCGCCGTTGCACACCACCACGTCTTCGTCCTGACAATTGACCCCACGTGAAAACGCGATGTGCCGTGCAATCGCATTGCGCAGCGCCGGCAGGCCTTCGGGCTGGCTATAGAAACCTTTGGAACCGGCTATCTGGCGCAAGGCATGGGAGGTGCAGCGGCGCCAATCGTCCTGCGGAAACTGACCCTTGCTGGTGGCGCCACCAATGAACTCGTAACGCAATGAGCCTTCCAGCGTCGGGTGGCGCAAGAATGTCGGCAGGCTGCGCCAGCGTTCGATGACATCAAAGCTCGCCAGCTCCGAATGGCTCTGCTTGCGGACGGTTTTCGCCGCCCGGGCATTGACGTAAGTGCCTTTGCCGATCACCCCGGTAAGGAAGTTCTCATAGGTCAATTGCGCATACGTGTCGGAAATGGTCTTGCGCGAGATCCCCAGTTGTTCGGCCAGCAAGCGGCTGGGCGGCAGCTGCGTCCCGGCTGTCAGGCGGCCGGATTCAATGGCGTCGCGCAGTTGCCGGTACAACTGGCCTGCCAGGTCCTTGCGGCCGTTGATGACAACATGAAGTTCCATACCGGCGGGGCTCCTGGGGCGGTTGAGGCGACTGTGCGTCGCGCCAGATTACCCGCATGAACGCCTGCGCAGAAGTTGCGTGGGCGAAAAACCTGCGATTGGCCTGCTACCGGGCGGTCCATGGTTTTTTCGACAAATTGGACCTGTGACGTTCAGGGGACAGGCTCTACCTTGGAGTCACCTATCCGATCCACGAGGTCGCCCCATGAACTCCCGTCTGGATTACTACAGCGCATCCCCCAAAGCGATGAAAGCCATGATCGCCATGGAGGCCTTGACCCGCGACCTGAGCATCGAACCGGCGTTGCTGAACCTGATCAGAATCCGCGCCTCGCAGCTCAATGGCTGCGCCTTCTGTACCGACATGCACTCGGTGGACGCGCGCCGCTTCGGCGAGAGCGACCGCCGGCTGTATGCGATCGTGGTCTGGCGCGACAGCAACTTCTTCAACCCTCGGGAGCGGGCGGCCCTGGCCTGGACCGAAGCGGTAACGCTGCTTTCGGAAAGCCACGTGCCAGATGACGTTTACGCACTGGCCAGGGAGCAGTTCAGCGAAGGTGAACTGGTCGACCTGACGGTGGCCGTCAGCACCATCAACAGCTGGAATCGCCTGGCGGTGAGCTTTCGGCAAACGCCCAGTGATTGATAAGTTAAGACGCAGTACCTGTGGGAGCGTGGCTGCCCGCGAAGAACGATGACGCGTAATACCTGAAAAACCGTGGTGCATTCTTCGCGGGCAAGCCACGCTCCCACAGGATTTTCGTCGCTCAAATTTTTTAACTTACCGAAATTGCCATGCAATAACTGATCACCTGCCATTGAGCAGCGGCGAAGTCCCGGTCGCCGGTGCCGGCCGCTGCGGTTTCACCGATGTGCCAAAGGTATTGCCCATGCGCGTGCTGGTGGCGGCCGGTGTGGCCAGGCCCAACTGATGGGGTGGCCGCTTGTTGATAGGCACGTTCATCGACTGCTGATTTTTCTGCGCAGCGACAGCCCCCTCGGGGTTGTTGCCCATCTGCTGGCTGAGGCAGTTGTAGTCTGGCGCCTTGTAGCTACCAACCGTCACTTCGACGCAACTCGGCGGTTGTTCGGCCTGGGCCAGCGACAGCCCGGTCATCAGCAACACGCCCGCTGCTAGGTTCGACAGATGTTTCATTGAAGGCCTCCTGGCCGGCCACAAAGGGGCCGCTCTGGAGCGTGAGTCTAGAGCAAAGCGCTTTAACGGCGCGTGATGGTTTTTTTGCACCGGCCGTCACATCAGGTTCATATACAGCCCTCAGGATGACGGTTTTCAGGGGTACGTCAGCCGTGCAGCGAGGCAGAGCCAGGGACGGGCGCCAGGTTTTCATGACTCATGTTCGCCAGGCTTGCCTGGCGTTGCTGTTTTGGTTGATGTCATCGGCAGTGTCCGCAGGTCCGGTCGATCCGCGCACACCGCTGGAACTGGACATCCCGGCCCAGGCATTGGCCAGCGCACTTGAACGGTTCAGTCGCTCCACCGGCATGGCTGTGCTCGTGGATCGCCAACTGACTCGCGGTCGTCGTTCGGTCGCCGTGAAAGGGCACTTGAATGCTACCGATGCGCTGAGCCTGATGCTCAGTGGCAGCGGACTGATGGCGCGGTATGCCCGAGCGGATGCCTTCACCTTGCAGGTGGCGCAGGTCGCCGAGGTGCCCTCGGTGTCAGGCACAGTCGCAAACAATGCGCCGCTTGCGGGCGGCAGTTATGCGACGGCGATTCAAACGGCGCTCGAACGTCGTTTGTGCCGCTCGCCGTTGACCCGGCCGGGCAGTTTTCGGGCGTTGTTGCAACTGTGGATCGGCCGTGACGGTGTGGTGCAGTACAGTCGTCTGGTCAGCTCCACAGGTGATGTTCAGCGCGACTCGGCGCTGGTGGAAAGTTTACGCAACCTCAGAATAGAACGCCCGGCGCCTAGCTCTCTTGGCCAGCCGGTCACGCTGCTTTTGCTACCGGAATCGTCAGGAAAACGCATGGAATGCACACAATGGGAAGGAGTTTCCGGGGGATGAAAGACACCGGGCAAAGTTCGATGGTCAGGCTGTTCCTGACGTCCTATGACGATTTCAAGGTGCGCTTGCGCAGACGCCTCGGTTCGGAGGACCTGGCCAACGACGTCCTGCACGAAACCTACCTGCGGGTTGACCGCATGGAAGCCCCGCCGAACATCGCGCAACCCAATGCCTACCTCTATCGCATGGCCCTGAACATCGCGGCCGACCGGCGCCAGTCGGATGCCCGGTTGCTGACCGGCAGTGAGGTGGAGGAGCTGTTGCAGGTGTCTGACGAAGCGCTCGACCCGGCACGGGTGGTGGGCGGACAGAAGGAAATTCAGTCGCTGCTCAAAGCGCTGTACGAGCTGCCGGCGCGGCGGCGCAAGATCTTTATCGCCGCGCGTCTGGAAGAGGCGCCGCACCTGGAAATCTCCCAGCGTTTCGGCATTTCGACACGGATGGTCGAGAAAGAAATCAAAGCCGCCCTGGGCCATTGCGCCGCGCGCCTGGAAAGAAAAGTTATTCAGCGGTTCGGTCCCGGCGCGGGAAAACCGTCTTGATAGAAGAGTCCAGATTAATCCGTGAGTACCCCCGCGCTTGAACATCTTCCGTATGTCATTCCCTGAGGCGACACCCCAGGACCGGCTGCAAAGCGAAGCCCAGGACTGGTTGATCCTTTTGACCTCGGGCCGTGCGACCGTCGCCGATGCTCGTGCTTTGCGCCAGTGGTGCGCACAAAGCCCCGAACACGCCCGTGCATTCGAGCAAAGCAAGCTGTTGTGGCAGCAATTGCAACCCGCCGCCGAAGGTTTGCAGGCACCGCGACACCTGGGTCGTCGGGCGTTTCTTGGCGGCGCCATCGCGGCGTCCGCGGCGTTTTTGCTGATTCGTGGCACCGTGCCGGGCGGTTTCTCCGGGCTCGGCGCTGACTACATCACGGAAGTCGGCGAACAGCGGCGGGTCGATCTGGCGGACGGCGTGAGCCTGGAACTCAATACCCAGACGCGGATCAACCGTCGTGACAATGCCAATTTCGTACTGGTCAGCGGCGAAGTCGAAGTCCTGACCCGTGCTCAGGCGCCGCTCAAGGTTCAGGCGGGAGCAGGGTGGTTGAGTGCGAGCCAGGCGCGGTTCAACCTGCGCAACACTGATCAGAGCGTATGCGTTACCTGTCTGGACGGCGCGTTGCAGGTGGATGTGCAGGGGCGCAGCATTCGCCTGGAATCAGGCCAGCAACTGACCTATGACGCCCAGCGAGTCGGCATGCCGCAAGCGGTAGACACCTCGGCGGTGATTGCCTGGCGTCAGCAAGTACTGGTGTTCAACGACGCCACGCTGTCGACGGTGATCGACGAGATCAACCGTTACCGCCCCGGGATGTTGCTGTTGCTCAACAGCGAATTGGGCAAGCGCAAGGTTCAGGCACGCTTCAACCTGGATCAACTGGCGGGAGTGGCGCTGTTGATCCGCGATGCGTATGGGGCCAAATGCACTGAGTTGCCAGGTGGGGTGGTGGTGCTCAGCTAGGGGTTGGCCTGAGGTTATGGGTGTTGCGACTGACGCCTTCGCGAGCAAGCCCGCTCCCACAGGGGATGTGTATTGTCCGCAAATATTGCGGCTAACCGATAACCCTGTGGGAGCGGGCTTGCTCGCGAAGAACGATAACGCGGTCTTCCTGAGTCACTCCAACGGCCCCAGCACCTGCCGATACTGCTCAACCCCTTGGGGCGTCTGCCGCGTCAAACTGACCTCGATCCCCAGCGGATTCTCCCGCCGGTTACCGCTCAGTTTCCTCCAGCCCTTATCCACCTCCCACACCCGCAACGTGGCTTCGCTGACGTCATTGAGTATGGCCACTCCACCGGTGGGAGCCGGCAGCGGATACTGACTGCGCGACGGCGCCTGAGCCCGGTAGAGCGTGTCACCCTTGAGCCACCAGCGCACGCGCTGCAATTCGCCATTCTGGTTGGGCGCGACGCGGATCACGTCCAGACGAAAGCCTTTGCCATCGGTGCTGCGCACGGTCAGCGCGGGCGGGGCGCTGGGCGGTTCGTCGTCTACCCCGGGTTTGGCCGGTTCGGAGAGCTCGATGCTGGCGCGCATCGCGACGTCGCGCTCCAGCTGGTTCAGCGCCCGCAGCAGGGCTTCGGTCTGTTCGGTGCTGGCCTGCAAATGAGCGTCGGCGCGGGTGACGCTGTCCAGGCCGCGCCAGGCAATCAGGCTGACCACGGCCATCAGCATGATCGCCACCATCACTTCGATCAGGGTAAAACCTTGTTGGGCTTTCATTGGACGCTCACCTGGCCGGCGGCATTGCGTTGTACGTTGATGCTGTTGAGCCCGTCCGACAGCTTCAGCTGCAAGGGCGGGTTGATCCATTCTGCGTTCAGCACGACTTTTTGCCTGGGCTCCACGCGCACCTCCATCCCCGGCGTCTGCCAAGGGCGAGGGCGCAGTTGTGGGTCGTTGTTGAAGTGATCGAAGCCTTTGTCCTGGTCATTGTGGCGACTGAAACGAAAACCCTTGGCGTCGGCCAGCCAAGTGATCGGCCGCCCATCGGCCCGGGCTTCGGCTTGCGCCACCTGGAGCAGTTGCGCCACACGCTCCGCGTCCTTGCGCAGCAAGTGCAACGGGTCCGGTTTGATGCTCAGGCTGATCGCCGCGCTGGCGATGCCGATGATCACCAAGACCACCATCAACTCGATCAGGGTAAAGCCCTGTTGTTTGAAGCCATTCATCGACTGCGCGCTCCTTTGCGTCGGTTTTTATCCTGCACGGCAAAGATGATGGGTGTGTGAAATAAAAACGTGAGAATTAAGCGGTAGGCTCAGGGCAGGGACTAAAAGGAGATTCAGCCCATGTCGTTCACCGATCGGTTTTCCCCGGCGCAGTGCGTGCAGGCCGTTGCCTTGCTGGCGACCCTGGCCGGCGTCGTCACCTGGTCGTCACTGCTGCTCACCCGGGCCGAATCCCGAACCCCGGAGGCGGCGCCGCAATTGATTGCCGAGCGCTCCAGTAACCCGGCCCTGCAATGGTTTTCCAACCAACCGGCGCCGGTTGATATCAAGGTTGGCGGCGTGCTGGCGGGCAGCCGTGGTGCCGTGGCCATCCTCAGCCTCAACGACGGCCCGCCGCGCAGCTTTCTGGTGGGTGAGCGCGTGAGCCAAGGGGTAAAAGTCGTGGCCATCGACGGCGACGCCGTGGTGATCGAACGCGGCACCGAACAAACCCGGCTGGTGCTCGACAAACTGCCCGATTCACCTTCGCTGCCCGTACTGACCCAACCCTAAATCCACCACAATCCCTGTAGGAGCAGATCGCAGCCTTCGGCAGCTCCTACACGGACCGTGTTGTGGCTTACTTCGTTATTGGCCGACTGAGCAAGGTGTCGAGTCGGGCCAATGGCGGCGCCTCGCGACTGCGGTCGAACACTTGCAGATCGACCCTCAACAAGCGTTCGTTCTGTGCATTGCCGATGGCCTGCTCGCAGCGCAACAACAACCGCCCCTGATCACATTCGATCGCTTTCGCTCCCAGCGGTAAACGGCCCTCCAGGCGCAGCTCGGCCAGACGACTCTGGGCCGCCAGCAGTGCGATGGATTTGTCACGCAACAGGCCATTGCTTTGGGTCATCAACCCGGCTACCCGCACCGCGGCGGACATCGCGACGGCAATGATCGCCAGCGCCACCAGCACTTCAATCAAGGTAAAACCGGCTTCTCGGGAAGGGCGTCGCATCAGGCGCTCGGGCAGTTGGAACAGCCCTTGACGGTAGCGCCCGGGCTTGACGGCTTGACGACCAAAGCTCCCGAGGATTTTCAACATCACTGACATATCTTCTTGCAACACTGCGCGTCGAATCGAATCAAGCCAGGGAATGTCGGGATGGATATCGCGCGCTTCAAGTTGCTGAATCAGCAGCCTCGCCTGCCTCGGGGGCAGCAAGGTTTCACCCTGATCGAGATCATGGTGGTGGTAGTGATTCTCGGGATTCTGGCGGCGATGGTGGTGCCCAAGGTGCTGGACCGTCCAGACCAGGCGCGGGCCACGGCCGCCAAACAGGACATTGGCGGCTTGATGCAAGCCTTAAAGCTGTATCGCCTGGACCATGGCACCTATCCGAATATGACCCAGGGCTTGAAAGTGCTGGTCGAACGCCCGGCGGACGCCAAAAACAGCAACTGGCGTTCGTATCTGGAGCGCCTGCCCAATGACCCGTGGGGCCGTCCCTACAACTATCTGAATCCGGGCGCGAATGGTGAAGTCGATATCTTCTCCCTCGGTGCCGACGGCCAGCCGGACGGCGAGGGCGTGAATGCCGATATTGGCTCCTGGCAGTTGTAAGCGCGGTCATGAAAGCCTATTCGTTGGCAGTGGCGAAGCAACGCGGCATGGCGATCATCAGTGCCTTGCTGATCGCGGCGGTGGTGGCGGTGATTGCCGGCGGCATGCTCACCCGGCAAACGGTGTTTACCCGAAGCCTTGAGGCTGAGCAGTTGCGAGTGCAGGGCGCCTGGGTGCTGCACGGCGGCATCGAGATCAGCCGACAGCTGTTGTGGGAGGCGCGCCGACGTGACCCGTTGACCCGACTCGATCAGCCGTGGGCGCAGCCCTTGGTGATGGCGCGTTATGACGGTCGTGACTTGCCGTTCGAAGGCCGGCTGGAAGACGAGCAGGGCAAGTTCAACCTGCGCAACCTGGTCGCCAATGAACGAATCGACGAGCAACAACTGGTGAATTTCCAGCGCCTGTGCCAGTTGATCGGGGTCAACGGAACCCTGAGCCAGCGCATCAGCCAGCGGGTGATTGCTTCTTATCCACGCCTGTTGAACCCTGAGTTGGCAGACAAAGCCCCGCCCAAGAGCGGTTTTGACAGCGGCCGCGATACCTCGCCGAATGCCGTGCGCAAACCTCAATTGCCCACGCACCCGATGCTGCGCAGCCTCGACGATCTGCGCAGTGTCGAAGGAATCAATGACGCGCTGCTGGCGAAGATCACGCCTTACCTGACCGTTCTCCCGGCCAATACCTGGCTCAACGGCAACACCGCCAGCGCACCGGTGCTGGCCGCTTATGTGCCGGGGCTGTCGATCGAGCGCGCCCAGGCCTTGATCAACGAGCGTGACGGCGGCCAGTGGTTCATCAATCGTGGGGATTTCGTCAACCGTCTGCGCATGCCGAATCTGGAGCTGGCGACCGTCAAAGTCGGGATCACCAGTGACTGGTTTCGCTTGCGCGGCAAGGCTCGCAGCGATCAGCGTCGGGTCCGCCTCGATGCCTTGCTACACCGCAGCGAAGACCGCTTGCCCGAGGTGATCTGGTCACGGGTGGGCGTATGAATCAGTTGCGCATCGCCTTGCCGCCATTGGCTGATCTGACCCTCGACAGCCCGCTGGAATTCGCCTGGCTGGACCGTCAGGGGCAGGTGACCCGCGAGGGTCAAAGTACCTTGCTGCAATTGGGCCAGAGCGGGAAAACCCCGGCGATTGCATTTTTTCTGCACCCTCAGGACAGCTTGCTCGCAAGCATCGACCTGCCGATTTTACCGGCCAGCAAAACCACGGCAGCGGTGCAGTGCGCGGCGCAGGCGTTGATCCTCGGGGCCTGCGAGCAGATGCACATCGCTCACAGCCCACGGGACGAGCAGGGGCGTGTGCACATCGCGTGGTTGTCCCGGGAATGGCTGAGCCAGTTCGGTCAGCTACTGCGGATGGCGCGATTGACCCTGCGCGGTTTGTACTCGGGTGCGTATTGTTTGCCTGTCGCGGATGGCCCGGTGGCCTGTGTTCGGGACGGGCATCTGTTGGTGCGTCACAGCCTTCAGCACGCGGTCGTACACCCGGCGGTGGAGGAGGCATTGAGTGATCTGTTGCTGGAGAACGGCGCCCGCGTGCAATGGATCGGCGAAGCATTGTCGGAGGAGACGATCACACACTTACCCGCCGAACAACGCTGGACCGGTGCCTTGCCCGGATGGGGCTTGCACGGCGGGATTCAACAACGCCGTGCCGGCCAACCAGGCTGGGGGCGGGCGGCGGCCTTTTGTGCGATGGCCGTGGCGGTCTGGACCGTGGGACTGAATCTGTACGCGGCTCGCGAAGCGACGCAAGGCCAACGACTCAAGACGCACATGAACCAGCGGGTGAAGCAGGCCTTTCCTGAGCTGCCGGTGATCCTCAATCCGCTGCAACAGGCGCGTCAGCAATTGGCCGCCCGCCAGAGCGGCGCCGCGACCGACCCGACCCAGCGCTTCGCCAGCCTGGTGCTACAGGCCGGCAGCGGCATGCCTTTCATCGCCGGCAGCGTGCAACAGCTGGTGTTTGAGCAGGGCGAATTGCAGCTGAGTTTGCTGAGCGATGCGCGCAAAACCGGCAGCGACAAGCAATGGCAAACCGCGCTGACCCAGGCCGGCGTTGCGATCAACGCCACCGAAGATGGCTGGACCTTGCGCCCGGCCACCGAGGCTGCGGCCAGCGACGCAGACACCGCCAGCGGAGCCGACGATGAGTAAATATTCCCTGGGGATTTACCGTGCGCGCTGGCAGCACTTCAACGCCCGCACCCAAGTGCTCTGGCAAGGCCTGGCCCTGCGCGAGAAACGCATGGTCGCGGGCATGGCGTTGGTGCTGGCTGGCTTGTTGACCTGGCTGTTGCTGATTCAACCGCCGCTGAAAAAGATCGAATACTGGCAGGCCGAAACGCCGAAGCTGCGTTCTCAGGCCGAAGCGCTGGAGGTCTTGCTGCGTGAGGTGGCGCGGGCGCCCACCGCGCAAGGCCTCGAACAATCACTGCGCCAGAGCCTGGAAGCCAGCGGCCTGGCCGGGCAATACCAATTGCGGGTGCCAGACACCGCAACCCCCCAAGCCTGGCGCTTGACGTTCGACGAGGCCCCGGCCGATGCCGTGGTCGGCTGGCTGCTGGTCAATCCCCGGCAATTTTCCCTTGAGGTGGTCGAGGTTCGTTTGCAGCGCGCAGGCGAACCTTTGCCCAATGACACGGCAGGCACTCTGTCCGGAACCGTTCGCATGGATCAGGCGCTTGGCGCTAAGGAAGCTTCATGAAGTGGTCAGGTTCTCTGTATGCGCGTCACTGCCGCATCGCCGCGCCGTTTTTATTGCTGGCACTGAGCGCGTGCAGCAACACCGCGACGACGCAACAGCCGCCGTTGCTGGTGGACAGCGAATTGGGACGCCCGTTGGCCGACACCAACCGCACCGGCGATGCATTGGCGGATCGGCAAAAAAACCAGGCGCAATTGAAGCAGCCGCCAGGCGTGCAACACACAATCAGCAGCCCCGGTCGCAGCAATTCAGTGCCTGCCGGTAGCGCGCCAGCGAGCAATCCATTGGGTAATCAACCGGTGACGCTGAACTTTGTCGACGTCGATATCCCGGCGGTGGTGCGCGCATTGTCGCGGTCCACCGGTCGCCAGTTTCTGGTCGATCCACGGGTCAAAGGCAACCTGACGCTGGTCTCCGAAGGGCAGGTGCCAGCGCATCAGGCCTACGACATGCTGCTCGCTACCTTGCGCATGCAGGGCTTCAGCGTGGTCGATGTCGGTGGGGTTTCCCAAGTGGTGCCGGAGGCCGATGCCAAGTTGCTCGGCGGGCCGATTTACAGCGCCGACAAACCCGCCGGCAACGGCATGCTGACCCGCACCTTTCGCCTGCAATACGAAAACGCGGTGAACCTGATCCCGGTGCTGCGCCCGATCGTATCGCCGAACAACCCGATCAACGCCTACCCCGGCAACAACACCATCGTCGTCACCGACTACGCCGAGAACCTGTCGCGGGTGGCGCAGATCATTCAGGGCATCGACAGCCCAAGCGCCATCGACACCGACGTGGTGCAGGTGCAGAACGGTATTGCAGCGGACATCGCCGGCATGGTCTCGGACTTGCTGGAGGCGCCGGGCAACGACCCGACGCAGAAGATTTCGGTGATTGGCGATCCGCGTTCCAACTCGATCATCATCCGTGCCGGCAGCCCGGAACGCACCGAGCTGGCTCGCAACCTGATCTACAAACTCGACAACGCCCAAAGCAACCCGAGCAACCTGCACGTGGTGTACCTGCGCAACGCCCAGGCCGCCAAACTGGCCCAGGCCCTGCGCGGTTTGCTCACCGGGGAAAGCGACAGCGGCAGCAGCGATGGCGCGCGTTCGGTACTCAGCGCGATGGGCGGCAACACCAGCGGCGGCCAGAACGGGACGAGCGGCAGCCAGAGCAGCAGCGGCACGCAAACCTCTACGTCGGGCAGCAGCACCACGGGCGGCACCGGTTACGGGCAGGGCTCGAGCGGCTCGAGCGGCCAGACCGGCAGCGGTCAGCAGAGTGAACAGAACGTCGCCTTCAGTGCGGGCGGCGTGACCATCCAGGCTGACGGCACCACCAACACCTTGCTGATTTCCGCACCGGAACCGGTATACCGCAACCTGCGCGAAGTCATCGACATGCTCGACCAGCGTCGTGCGCAAGTGGTGATTGAAAGCCTGATCGTCGAAGTCGGTGAGGACGATGCCAGTGAATTCGGCGTGCAATGGCAGACCGGTAATCTGGGCGGCAACGGCGTCATCGGTGGTGCCAACCTTGGTGGTTCGGGGATCAATACCAACGCCAAGACCAGCATCGACGTGTTGCCCGCGGGCCTCAACCTTGGCTACGTCAACGGCACGGTGGACATACCCGGCATCGGCAAGATCCTCGACCTGAAAGTGCTCGCCCGCGCCTTGAAGAGCAAGGGCGGAACCAACGTGCTGTCGACACCCAACCTGCTGACTCTGGACAACGAAGCGGCGAGTATTTTTGTCGGCCAGACCATTCCTTTTGTCAGCGGCAGCTACGTCACCGGCGGTGGCGGCACCAGCAACAACCCGTTCCAGACCGTGACCCGTGAAGAGGTCGGGTTGAAGCTCAATGTGCGGCCACAGATTTCCGAAGGCGGCACGGTCAAGCTCGACATCTATCAGGAGGTCAGCAGCATCGACGAGCGCGCGTCCAACAGCGCTTCCGCCGCCGGGATCGTCACCAACAAGCGCGCGATCGACACCAGCATCTTGCTCGACGACGGACAGATCATGGTGCTCGGTGGCTTGCTGCAGGACGGCTACAGCCAAAGCAATGACGCGGTGCCATGGCTGTCGACGATTCCAGGGATCGGGGCGCTGTTTCGCAATGAGCGCCGGGCGATCACCAAGACCAACCTGATGGTGTTCCTGCGTCCGTACATCATTCGCGACAGCGGCGCCGGGCGCGCGATTACCCTCAACCGCTACGACTTCATGCGCCGCGCCCAGGGCGGGATGCAACCGGAGCGCAGCTGGGCCATGCCGGACATGCAGGCACCGCAATTGCCGACGGCGGCGCAGGGTGTGCCGGGGTCGGCGCCGGTTTCGAGTTCGCAGCCACGGGCGACGATTCGTGCGGTGCCCATCCAATGAACACCTATGCAATGAATGGACTGTTTTTTGTGGCGAGGGAGCTTGCTCCCGTTGGGGGGCGAAGCACCCCCAAAACCTGCAACCTCAAACCTTCTGGTAAACCGCATGCACCCAGATTGCGGCTGCTGCGCAGTCGAGCGGGAGCAAGCTCCCTCGCCACAAAGCGCTCACTGGTCACAGAGGTTGTGGTGTTTTCGAGAGAGGGTGGTCGTTCATGAGCGCGTTGCCCTACGCCTGGGCCAAGGCCCAACGGATCCTGCTGCGCACTGGGGAAGAGGGCGCGGTGTTGACGGTGTGTCCGTCGACGCCGGGCTGGTCGATCAGCGAAGTGCGGCGTCAGTTCGGCCCGGCACGGCTGGAGCGGGTGCGCGACGAAGAACTGGACGGCTTGCTCGCCAGTGCCTATGCCGACACCGGCAGCGCGGCGGCGGTGGTCGGCGCGGCAGAAAACGAAGTCGATCTCGACCGGCTGATGCAGGACATCCCGGAAATCACCGACCTGCTGGACACTCAGGACGGCGCGCCGGTGATCCGCATGATCAACGCCTTGCTCACGCAAGCGGCGCGGGACGAGGCCAGCGATATTCACATCGAACCCTATGAAAGCCATTCGGTGGTGCGCTATCGGGTCGACGGCACGCTGCGGGATGTGGTTTCGCCGCGCAAGGCGCTGCACGGTGCATTGGTGTCGCGGATCAAGATCATGGCGCAACTCGACATCGCCGAAAAACGCCTGCCCCAGGACGGCCGCATTGCCTTGCGCGTGGCCGGGCGGCCGATCGACATTCGCGTGTCCACGGTGCCCACCGGCCATGGCGAACGGGTGGTGATGCGCCTGCTGGACAAACAGGCCGGGCGCCTGCAACTGGAAACCCTGGGCATGGACCCGCAAGTGCTGGCCAAACTCGACCACCTGATTCGCCAACCCCACGGCATCGTGCTGGTCACCGGCCCCACCGGCAGCGGCAAAACCACCAGCCTGTATGCCGCGCTGGCACGGCTGGACGCCAGCACCAGCAACATCCTCACCGTTGAAGACCCGGTGGAATACGACTTGCCGGGCATCAGCCAGATTCAGGTCAACGCCAAGATCGACATGACGTTCGCCCTGGCGCTGCGGGCGATTCTGCGGCAAGACCCGGACATCATCATGATCGGCGAGATCCGCGATCTGGAAACCGCACAAATCGCCGTGCAGGCCTCGCTCACCGGTCACTTGGTGTTGGCAACCCTGCACACCAACGACGCGGTGTCGGCGGTCAACCGGCTGATCGACATGGGCGTCGAACCGTTTCTGCTGGCGTCATCGATGCTTGGGGTACTCGCGCAACGCCTGGTGCGACGGCTGTGTCAGCACTGCAAACAGCAAGACCCGGCCGCCCCCGGCACCTGGCGCCCGGTCGGTTGTGCCGCGTGCAACCACACCGGCTACAGCGGTCGCACCGGCATTCACGAACTGTTCTGCATCGACGATGACATCCGCACGCTGATCCATCAGGGTGCCGGCGAGCAGGCCTTGAGAGCCGCCGCCCGCGAGGCCGGGATGTTCAGCATGCGTGAAGACGGCGAGCGCTGGGTGCGCAGCGGTGCCACCGCGCCGGAAGAAATCCTTCGCGTGACACGGGACGCCTGATGAACCGCTACCGTTTTGAAGCCGCCGATGCCAACGGCAAGATCGAGGCCGGCCATCTGGAAGCCGACAGCCAGAGCGCGGCGTTCAGTGTATTGCGCAGCCGTGGCTTGACGGCGTTGTTGGTGCAGGTCGAGAGCAACACGCCGGCGGGCGGTGGCAGCGGACTGTTCAGCGCCAAACTCTCGGACAACGACCTGGCCTGGGCCACTCGGCAACTGGCGAGTCTGCTGGGTGCGAGCCTACCGCTGGAAGCCGCGTTGAGCGCGACGGTGGAACAAGCCGAACGCAAACACATCGCCCAGACCTTGAGCGCGGTGCGCGCCGATGTTCGCGGCGGCATGCGCCTGGCCGAAGCGTTGGCGGCGCGACCACGGGATTTCCCAGAGATCTATCGGGCGTTGATTGCGGCGGGCGAGGAGTCCGGTGACCTGGCCCAGGTGATGGAGCGGCTGGCCGATTACATCGAAGAGCGCAACAACCTGCGGGGCAAGATTCTCACCGCGTTTATCTATCCTGGTGTGGTGGGGCTGGTGTCGATTGCCATCGTGATTTTCCTGCTGAGTTACGTGGTGCCGCAGGTGGTCAGCGCGTTTTCCCAGGCGCGGCAGGACCTGCCGGGGCTGACCTTGGCGATGCTCAATGCCAGTGACTTCATTCGCGGCTGGGGCTGGTTGTGTTTCAGCGTGATGGCGGGCGGGTTCTGGGGCTGGCGCCTGTACTTGCGCAACCCGGCGGCGCGTTTGAGCTGGCACAGTCGAATCCTGCGTTTGCCGTTGATCGGGCGCTTCGTGCTGGGGCTGAACACCGCACGTTTTGCCTCGACCCTGGCGATCCTCGGTGGCGCCGGAGTGCCGTTGTTGCGGGCACTGGAAGCGGCGCGCCAGACCTTGTCCAACGACCGCCTGAGCTTGAGCGTCAGCGACGCCACGGCCAAGGTTCGCGAGGGCGTTAACCTGGCCGCTGCGCTGCGGGTCGAGAAAGTCTTCCCGCCGGTGCTGATCCACCTGATCGCCAGCGGCGAGAAAACCGGCTCGCTGCCACCGATGCTCGAGCGCGCCGCGCAAACCCTGTCCCGGGACATCGAACGCCGGGCCATGGGCATGACCGCGTTGCTGGAACCGTTGATGATCGTGGTCATGGGCGGCGTGGTGCTGGTGATCGTCATGGCGGTGCTGTTGCCGATCATCGAGATCAATCAGTTGGTGCAGTGAAAGGCATGGCTGAGTTCTGGTCGGGAATTAAACGAAGGCGTTTAACACACATCTCCAGACACTCTCTCAGGCTACACATTCTTGCGTCGTTGCCTACGACTACGCCAGAATCCGCCGGCTAGTGCGCCTGTGGCCCGGGCTATATCGTTTCCCTGTCGCTGAAAAACAGCGATCGGGTTTGGTAGCCCGACAATTAGGCGCATAGCGCCACCATTGCAGGCCTTTTCAGGTCTCAGTTTTATGGTGGCCATGCGCAGGGCTCCTTCGGGAGCGCCGGGTCCTAATTGCCGGTCTACCAACCCGCGTATGGCCACCACCTTTCGTTTGGTAGCGAGGGTGACGGCTCCTTAATTTCAATTAGGAGTTTCATCTATGTTCAAACCAACGCCAAATCCTCCGGCACCCGACGACGTTTCCCCCTACGAATCCCTCGATTCGAAAAGACTCCACGAAGCCGCCGACCGCGCCCTCGACCACTACCTCAAACCGCCCACCCCCAAAGACACTGCGCGCAAACCCAGCACCATTTACCACGTGGGTGCGAAGGTCGATAACGAAACCCTGCTGGTCAACGCCTGCGAATCCCTGGCATCGGCCAGCATGATGCTCAGTGAGTTCGCCGGGTTAATGGACATGCCCCATCGCAACATAATGTTGGGGATTCAATCGGTGGTCATGCTCGGGGAGTTGGCGGTGAACCGGGTGCTGGATAACCTCGATCCGCAAGGCTGACGAAAGTCTGGGGTGAGAGCACTTATTGTGGCGAGGGAGCTTGCTCCCGCTCGGCTGCGCAGCAGTCGCAAAGCCTGGGCATGCGGTATGTCTGAAACACCGCGATCGCCGGGATTGGGGTCGCTGCGCAACCCAGCGGGAGCAAGCTCCCTCGCCACAAAAGCATCTGTGCATGAGCAAAATGAAACATGGCCCGAAACAGTCTGTGTGAAAACGCACTGATGGTGGTTTCTGTAAATGGGTCATGGCACAACACGACAAGATTTTGTTCACCCACACAAAATTATTTTCAAGCCTCGCACCATCACCCGAGCCATCCTCGGGTTCGCCGTTCTGTCATGTACAACGCCCCATCAAGCCCTCCAGCCGAGCTTCGGCCAAACCGCTGAAAATCTCGCGGCAAACACCGTTGAAAGCCCCCGCGAACACCCGAGAATTTGCCGAAAAATCAACCTCCGGCTCCCGAGGTTTTTTCCTTTATCTGTCACTGGAAGCTGCGAACTTCTGACCCATGGCCTCACCCCATACGCCGTCCAACCCTCGCGGTTCCGGGCACAGCACTTGAGCGCCATGGCGTCATGCACGAGCAACTCACCCAACGTACGAACACGACGAAAGGAGATTCTTCATGTTTAAGCGCAACGTTCTCGCGGTATCCCTGACCCTCGCTGCCCTGTGCTCGGCACAGGCTGCAATGGCTGACATCAACGGTGGTGGCGCGACCCTGCCACAACCGCTGTACCAGACCACTGGCGTACTGACCACTGGCTTCGCCGCCTACATCGGTGTCGGCAGCGGCAACGGCAAAGCGGCCTTCCTGAACAACGACTACACCAAGTTCGTGGCCGGCACCACCGGCAAGAATGTGCATTGGGCCGGTAGCGATTCCAAACTCAGCGCCACCGAACTGAGCAACTACGTATCGGCCCATGGCGCTGCCTGGGGTCCATTGATCCAGGTGCCTTCGGTGGCCACTTCGGTCGCCATTCCGTTCAACAAAACCGGCACTGCCAACGTTGATCTGAGCGTCAATCAACTGTGCGGCGTGTTCTCGGGTCGTCTGACTGACTGGAGCCAGATCACCGGTTCGGGCCGTACTGGTGCGATCAACGTGGTTTATCGTGGTGAAAGCAGCGGTACTACCGAGTTGTTCACCCGTTTCCTGAACGCCAAATGCGCCGAGACCGGCACCTTCGCCGTCACCACCAACTTCGCTTCCAGCTACAGCGGTGGCCTGCCGGCCAATGCTGTGTCCGCGGTCGGCAGCCAGGCAGTGATGACGGCCTTGAACGCTGCTCAAGGTCGCATCACCTACATGAGCCCGGACTACGCGGCCACTACTCTGGCTGGCCTGAGCGACGCCACCAAAGTCGCCAAGGTTGCCGGTGTTTCGCCAGCGCCTGCCAACGTGTCGGCAGCCATCGCCGCCGTCGCTGTGCCTGCCGCTGCCAACCGCGCCAACCCCAACGCCTGGGTTCCAGTGTTCGCCGCCACCACCAGCCCGACCGATCCAAGCGTCGTGGCTTACCCAGCCACCGGCTATCCGATCCTGGGCTTCACCAACGTGATCTTCAGCCAGTGCTACGCCGACGCTGCGCAAACCACGCAGGTGCGCGACTTCTTCACCCGTCACTACAACGGCACGGCAGCGAACAGCAACGACGCAGCAATTACTGCCAACCGCTTCGTACCGCTCCCAACGGCCTGGAAGTCCGCCATCCGTGGCAGCTTCGTGACCGCAACCAACGCTCTTAGCATCGGCAACACCAACGTCTGCAACGGCATCGGTCGTCCGCTGTAACACCACATCTGAGCGACACGCAACACCGATCAGCAACGGCGCAAGCCGTTGCTGATCTCTTTGTAGTTAACGGTGGTCGTTTCATACCCTTCAGCTGCGCTTACAGCTCGGGTTGCTCGGGCCAGGCGCAGCATTCCAAGACAGGAGTCTTGTCATGCTCAATCATTTCTCCAAGGCTGTAGCATTGTTGTGCAGTGGTATATGCGCGCCGTTGGCTATGGCAGATGTCAATGGTGGCGGCGCTACTTTGCCTCAGCTGCTTTACCAAACGCCCGGCGTGTTGACCGCCGGTTTTGCACCTTACATCGGTGTGGGCAGTGGAGCTGGCAAGGCAGCGTTCCTGAGCAACGACTACTCCCGGTTCGTGCCAGGCGACACCAGCAAAAATGTGCACTGGGCTGCTAGCGACTCGAAGCTCACCGCTACCGAACTGAATACCTACGTCAGCGCTCACGGTGCGACCTGGGGGCCATTGATCCAGATACCGTCGGCAGCCACGTCGATTGCTATTCCTTTTAATAAAGCAGGGACTGCTAATGTCGATTTGAGCGTTAATCAACTGTGCGGCATCTTCTCCGGACGGCTTACTGACTGGAGCCAGATCACCGGTGCAGGCCGTACCGGCGCGATTACCGTTGTTTATCCTCAAGGTTCCAGTGGCACTACGGAGCTGTTTACCCGTTTCCTGAATGCCAAGTGCGCCGAAACCGGGACGTTCGCCGTCACCACCAACTTCGCTTCCAGCTATAGCGGCAGCTTGCCAGCCGGTGCGGTATCAGCAAACGGTAGCCAAGGTGTCATGAATGCGGTTAACGCGGGTCAAGGTCGTATCACCTATATGAGTCCCGCCTATGCGGCGTCGACGTTGGCCGGTTTGGATGACGCGACAAAAGTGGCTCAAGTTGCAGGTGTTTCTCCAGCACCAGCGAACGTCAAGGCAGCCATCACCTCGATTCCCTATCCCGCTGTTGCCAACCGTGCCAACCCAAACGCCTGGGTGCCGATATTTGCGGCAACCACCAACCCCAACGATCCAAGCGTCGTGGCGTACCCGACCACAGGCTACCCGATCCTGGGTTTCACTAACTTGATCTTCAGCCAGTGCTATGCCGACCCCACCCAGAGCGCGCAAGTAAGAGACTTCCTCCGTCGCCATTACATCCCGCACCCTCCCGTCAGCAATGACCCCGCTATCACCGCTAACCGCTTGGTTCCATTGCCACCCGCTTGGAAACTGGCGGTTCAGACCACCTTCTGGTCGGCTACCAACCCGTTAAGCGTTGGCAACCCCAACGTCTGCAACGGCATCGGTCGTCCGATGTAAACCACTTTGGAGCGATCCACAACATCAATCAGCAATGACCGGGGTCGTTGTTGATCTTCGCGTGGCACCCGCACCAACACAGCCATATGAAATTTTCATGACATCCGTTCGGTCCCGAGCGGTTGTAACTGCCTATCCCCTATAACCAACGCTGGCAGCCTGACAGCACTGCGTTGCGCCCCCTTAGAGCAAACCGAAAGGATGAGTAGGATGCTGCGCTGCAAACCCCAGACGAACCTGAATGCTCCACGTCGCGATGGCGAGTTGTCGATGTTGCGGCTCAAGCCGCTGGCCCAGGTCATTGCGTTGTTGATGGTGGCCGGCAATGCCCATGCGGCGACGGCGTTCAGTTCAGCCTGGTTTGCCGACAAGGGCGCGTCCCAGGCCGGTGGCGCGGGGCGGCCCACGACGGCGCAGCCCGGCATGCCGCCACCCTTGGCGCAGCAGCAACGGGCCAATGCGCAGTTGCAACGTTCGCTGACCAACCTCAACAACACCGTGGCCGCCATCGCGGCTCAGCAGGCGGCCCAGGCTGCGGGTAGGCAAGCTGCGCTCGGCCAGATTCAAGTGGTGTCCGATGGTTTGGGCGATGGCGGGCTCAAGGTCGATAACAGCCTGACCCAGGGTTGGCTCAACGCCAAGGGACCGCAGCAGACCCAGGCCGATGGCAAGACCACGGTGAAGATCGAGCAAACCGCCGACAAGGCGATTCTCAACTGGGAAACCTTCAACGTCGGGCGCAACACCACGGTGGATTTCCAGCAGCAGTCGGACTGGGCCGTGCTCAACCGGGTCAACGATCCCCTGGCACGACCGAGCCAGATCCAGGGCCAGATCAAGGGCAACGGCACGGTGATGCTGGTCAACCGCAACGGCATCGTGTTCAGCGGCAGCAGCCAGGTCAACGTGCGCAACCTGGCGGCGGTGGCGGCGAACATCAGCGATGAGCAATTCAGCCAGCGCGGCTTGTACGTCGATGCCACCGGCAGCCAGCCGACCTTCACTGACGCCGCCGGCAAAGTCCAAGTGCAGCAGGGCGCGCTGATCGAAACCCACCGCGCCGCCACTTCCACCGCGGGGGGCGGCTATGCCTTGTTGTTGGGTTCCGAAGTAGAGAACGCCGGGTCAATTATCACCGCCAAGGGCCAGACCACCCTGGCCGCGGGCGACAGCTTCTACATCCGACGTGGACAGGGCACCAGCGGCAACCTGCGCTCCACCACCCGTGGCAACGAGGTCGCGACCTCGCTCAAGCCGGGGAGCAGCGCCGGCACGGTGATCAACAGTGGCCTGATCCAGGCCAGCACAGGCGATATCACCCTCACTGGACATCGCGTGCAGCAGAACGGCGTGGCCGTCGCCAGCAGTTCGGTGGACACCCGTGGCACCGTGCACCTGCTCAACGCGCGGCGAGCGACAGCAGCGGCAGCGTGACCTTGGGGCAGGGCAGCGCCACGGCGGTGCTGCTCGATGCCGCGGGCGGCAGCGCCCTGGACAGCCAGCGCAACGCCGGGCCCGCCGGTCTGGATGGCACGCCGAACAACCTGATCAGCGGCCAGTTCAACAACCTCAGCAGCGTGGTTGACCGCAGCGATCAGTCGCGGGTCGAGATCGTCAGTGGCGGCAGCGTCGACTTTCAGAACGGCTCCATTACCCTGGCCACCGGCGGCCAGGTCGCGGTCAGCGCCACCGGTCGCAGCCTGGTGCGCGATGGCGCGGTGATCGATGTGTCCGGCGCCATCGGCGTCAAGGTGGCGATGGAATCCAATTCCATCAAGGTCAATGTGCAGGGCAACGAACAGCGTGATGCGCCGGTGAACCGCGAAGGCGGCAAGCTGACCAACAACGATGTCTGGGTGGACGTGCGTGACTTGATCTACGTGCCGGCGGGCACCAATGGCTACGCCACGGATCGTTGGTACACAGCAGGTGGCTTGCTGGAGGTTGGTGGTTACCTGGGCACCCGAGGCCACAGCGTTGGCGAATGGGCGGCCCAGGGCGGCACCCTGACGTTCACCGGTAACGACGTGGTGACCCAGCAAGCGGCGCAACTGAACTTGTCCGGCGGCACTTTGGATGTGCAGAGCGGCTACCTACGCCAGTCCTGGCTCAAGGGCCCCAACGGGCGCTTGTATGAATTGTCCCGGGCGCCAGGGGACATCCTCTACACCGGTATCTACAAGGGCTACGAAGACCACAGCCAGCGCTGGGGCCAGACCCATTACTACTACAACCCGCTGATCGCTCCTCGAGAGCGCTTCGAAGCCGGCTACACCGTCGGCCGCGATGCCGGCAAGCTGGTGGTGTCGACCCGCAACGCCTTGCTGGAAGGCCAGATCGTCGGCGAGGTCTACCAGGGTGAACGCCAGACCCAGGCGCCGAACCTCAACCTCGATGGCTACCAGCAATCGCAAAACGCCGTGGCCCGACGGGCCCAGTTGTGGGTGGGCAGCTACACGCCGATCTATGACAAGACCAGCGGTGTGATCAACAGCGGCCTGAACCCCACCTTTGATCAGGTCACCGTCGGCAAGGTAACCGACAAGATTGCCGCGGGCCTGGACCTGACCTCAGTGGTCGGCAGCGACCGGCAAGGCAAGTTGGTGCTGGATAACGCGCTGCTCAATGGCTTCCAACTCGGGGCAGTCAAGGTGGCGGCGCTTGAGGGCATTAAGGTCGATGGTGCACTCAAGGTAGCCGATGGCGGCGACATCACGCTTTATGCACCGCAGATCGAAATGAACGCCGACCTGACGACCCGAAGCGGTCGCATTGCCTTGGGTAATGTGCTTAAACAGATCAGAACCGATAATTTCCAGATGGAAGACGTCGTGCTTTCGCCCGCCACAGATCAGCGTGCCGCGGTCAAGTTGGGTGAGGGCGTGACGTTGAACACCGCTGGCCGGTGGAGCAACCTGCTGCTCGATGGCAACGACCGCCAGGGTCTGCCGTTCATCAATGGCGGTACCGTGTCCGTACGCAGCAGCGGCGACATCGATGTGCACCAGGGCAGCGTGATCGATGTCAGCTCTAGTGCCGCGGTCATGGCCAATGGCAAGGCCCGTGGCGGCAAGGGCGGTGATTTGACCCTGACCGCCAGTACCGGCGCATCGTCCGGTAACGGCGCCTTGAACCTTGACGGTGAACTGCGCGGCACCGGAGTGAGCGGTGGCGGGACCTTGAAGCTAGCGGCCAATAAAGTGCTGATCGGCAACAGCGGCTCGCCGCTTGAACCGGGCACCTTGCAACTGGGCGGTGACTTCTTCGACAAAGGCTTCTCGGCCTATGACATCACCGGTAACGAAGGCCTGACGGTGGCCGACGGGACCCGGCTCGATGTGACGATGCCGGTGTACCGTTTTGGCGAGCAGGCGTTGAGCACCGGCAGCGATGCAGAACCGGCTGATGCTTTGCGGCGCTGGACGCCGGAGCTGTATCAGGAAGACGCGATCAAAGGCGTCCTTACCCAGCGTCGTGGTGCGAACCTTAGCCTCACTGGCGGTAGCGCGAACTCCAGCGCCGCCGGCATGGCGAGCACGGTATTGAATCTGGGTAAGGGCAGCGTGATCAGCGTCGATCCGGGCCAGAACATCGATGTGCGTAGCATCGGTCAACTGACCGCCAATGGTACCCTCAACGCCTGGGGCGGTCGGGTCAGTCTTACCGAGTTGAGCGTCAGCGATACGGTCCGCGATCAAGTCAATGCCCAGGGCCACGGTCGTTCCATCTGGCTTGGTGAACAAGCACTGATCGATGTATCGAGCCGGGCCGTAACAGCTCGGGACATGCGCGGTCAGACCTACGGCCTGGTGCGCGACGGCGGGCAGATTGTCATCGGCGGCCAGATCGATGCCGCGAAAGGATCGACTTCGGCGTCCGAATTGTTTGTGGTGGTGCGCGACGGTGCGCGTTTGCAAGCGGATGGCAGCCAGGCTGTGCTGGATATTCCAGGCCAGGGGCGTACGTCTGTGGCAAGCAGTGGCGGCAGTATTTCCCTGGCGTCGGCCAATGGTCTGTACCTGGACGGTTCATTCAGCGCCCGTTCGGGTGGAACAGGGGCCGCCGGCGGTAGTTTGTCGGTAGCGCTGGAAACGCCCTATTACCTCAAGAGTGCGGTCAGTGACCGGGTGTTGAAGGTGCGTGAACTGGTGCTGGCGCGCGCTGCCCAGGCGAGCCCACTGAGCGATACGGCTGAAACCTCGGCAGACTCGCTGGTCTATGGTCACGGGCGGTTAGGTGTCAATCAGGTCCAGGCCGGTGGTTTCGATAGCCTGTCCCTGTTAAGCAACGGCCTGATGAGCGTCGATGGCGACCTGTCGATGTCCCTTGGCCAGAGCCTGAGTCTGTACGCCCGCAGCTTTGGATTGAGTGCAACCGCGCCAGCCAATACCCGGGTCGAGCTCAATGCACCCCATGTGTTGATGGCACTTGCGACAGGGCTGGCGACGACTCGACCGAGTTTTGACCCCTATACCCGGCCAGTGGTCGATGGCGGCGGGGTGTCGCGATTGGCGAACAAGGCGGTGTTTTCCGTCAACGCGGACCTGCTGGATGTGCAGGGCAGTGTGATGTTCAGTAGCAAAGGCACGGTGAGGCAGGCCGACGGCAATACCGTCGAGCTGGAACGCGCCGGTTTCGACCGGGTTCAGCTACGCAGTCGGGGTGATTTGCGATTCCTGGCAGGGCTCTCCAGTGAGGGATTGCCTACGGGCTTTACCACCCAATTGCTGACCCCTTCGGACATGGTGTTGCAAGCGGCGCAGCTGTATCCGGCGACCGGGGTTGGAGCACGGGTGTTGGCGGGGTATACAGGTGCCAGTGCCCCTGTCTATGACCCGGAACGCAGTCTGGTCATTGAGCGTACTACCCAGGTCACACCTGCAGTGCCTTATTCGGCATTTGGCCGCTTGCAACTGGGCAGTGCGAAGATTGAGCAGGGCGGGGTGGTACGGGCACCGTTGGGGTTGATTGAAGTCGGCATAAACGATGGCTTGGGTACCACTGATCGAGTGGAGCTGTTACCGGGAAGCCTGACTTCGGTCAGCGGCCTGGGGCTGGTGCTGCCTTATGGCGGCACTGTCGATGGCCAGAGTTATCAATACGCTGGCAAGAAGGTTGTGTTGCTAGGGCAAGGCGCGGTGCTCTCCGACTATGGTGACCTGAATATCGGCGTGATTCTCGGCGGCAAGTCGGTGGCGGCCCAGGAAGGCTCAGTGCTCGACCTCTCTGGTGGCGGTGAATTGCTCGGCGCCGGTTTTATCTCTGGCAGAGGCGGTTCCACCGATGTTCGCTTCAACCCGCTGGTACAAATCGGTGCTAATGGCGGTTTCACCTTACCGGGGCTGTCCAGCAATCCGGTCTATGCCATCGTGCCGGGTAACCAGAGCCAGTATGCGCCGGTCGCCCCTGAGGGGGGCGCGGTGGATCTGAGGGTAGGTCAGCAAATCACCATAGGTGCCGGTGTGCCCGGGCTGGCTGCCGGTACCTACACCCTGATGCCGTCCACCTATGCTTTGCTGCCGGGAGCATTCCGGGTGGAGGTCAACGGTTTGGCGGGGCAAGGCTCCACTTCAAGCGCGCAACAGATGCGCAACGGTTCATGGACCACCGCCGGCGTGCTGTCGGTGGTCAATACCGGGCAGCGCAACAGTTTGTCCAGCCAAGTCATCTTGACCTCGGGAGATGTGCTGCGTCGCTACTCGCAATACAACGAAACCAGCTACGCCCAGTTCGCTGTGGCCGACGCCGCGCGTTTGGGCGTTCCCAGGGCTTTGTTGCCGGTAGATGCCAAGACGTTGAAGTTAAACTTTGCAAAAGGCGCCGCAGATCAGGCCTTCTCCTTTAAGGGCATCGGCAAGTTCGCGCCTCAGACCGGGGGGTACGGCGGAACCGTCGCGGTGGTCGCCAGCAATGGTACCGCGCTGGAGGTGGTCGCCGAAGGGTGGGGGGCCACGGCCGGCTTCGAGGGCGTGACCCTCAATGCCGAAAGCCTCAATGCGTTGAATGCTTCGCGTCAGGTGATTGGCGGCCAGTTTTCGGTGCTCTATGGCCAGGGTGGCAACTACATCACGCCGCAAAGGGTGTCCCGCAGTGTCGCGCTGCGTGAAGGTGCGACCCTGTCGGCGCCTGAGGTATTCCTCCTGGCCGACGGCGGCGAACTGTTGGTGGAACAAGGCGCCGCCATCAACACCATCGGACGGGGCAAGGCCGCTTACGATGTCCGTGATGGTTTTATCTATAACCTCAATGTGAAGTTCCAAAACTATAGCTTGCTGGCCGCCTCCAATGGCTTGCTCAATGTATTGGCCCCTTTGTCAGGTACCAGTGGCACGGTCAACATCGGCGGGTGCAGCCTGACACCGTGCAACGGCGTGACCCGGATTCACTCCGAAGGCAGCATCGTTGCTGCGTCCGGCAGCAGCCTGGAGTTGGACGATCAGGTGCGTTACGGCACCCGTCACCTGACCCTGGCCCTGAGCAACATCAACGTCGGCACCGCCCAGGCCCTGAGCAACGCGGCGACGCGCCAGGTCTTGCCGGCGGGGCTGACCCTGAGCCAGACCGTGCTCGATCGCCTGTTGCGCGGGGACACCGAATACGGTGCTCCGGCCCTGGAAACCCTCGAATTGTCGGCCAGTCAGGCGCTGAATTTCTACGGCACCGCCAGTCTCGACACCTTTGACCCGACAACAGGCAAGTCGCGCCTGAATAACCTGATGCTCAGCACCCCGGCCATCTATGGCGCCGGCAGCGCCAATGACGTGGCGACCATTCGCACCGCCAACCTGATCTGGAACGGTGCCGTTGGCGCGCCGGGTTCGGTGATTGCCGGCGGTGCCGGCACCGGTGCCGGTCGCCTGGATATCCAGGCCCAGCGCATCGAATTTGGCTACGGTGATTTCACCCAGCCTGGCTCGGTCACCACCCTGGACCGTCTTGCACTGGGATTCGCCAACATCAACCTCAGCGCCAGCGAACACCTGACGGCCAACCACAAAGGCAGCCTGGCGGTGTATCAAAGCCAAGGGGCCTATGACGCGAAAACGGGCTACGCCTACAGCGGCGGCAACCTGAATATCCTCACTCCGTTGCTCACCGGTGAAGCCGGATCGGTCAACCGCATCACTGCAGGCGGCACAGTCAATGTAACGGGCACAACCGCTAAGCCGGGCACCGTCCCCGGGCTTGGCGGCGAGTTGTCCCTCAAGGGCCAGAGCCTCAACCTGGCCAGTGCGGTGGTGCTGCCCAGCGGCAAGCTGACCCTCAGCGCGACGGATGACCTGACCCTGGCTGATGAGGCGATAATCGATGTGGCGGGGCGCACGGTAACCTTCAACGATGTCACGCGTTACAGCGCCGGTGGCGAGGTGATCCTGCAAAGCCAGAACGGCAACATCCGCCAGGCCGATAGCTCGAGCATCGACCTCTCGGCCCTCCACAACCAGGCCGGTCGGCTCAGTGCGGTGGCCCTGGGCGGCGCGGCCGGAGTGGTCGATTTACAAGGGCGTATCCTCGGCAGCAGCACGGGCGAATATGACGCCGGTGGTACCGCCATGCCGTACCTGGCCGGTAGCGTGGAAATCCAGGCCCAACGCCTGGGCGGTAGCGGCAGTCTCAGTGAGCAGTTCGCCGCGTTGAACCAACGGTTGAACGACGGGCAGGTGTTTGGCTCCCGCAGTTTCCAGCTCAAGCAGGGCGACCTGGTGATCGGCAACGAACTCAAGGCCTCAACCATCGATGTATCCCTGGACAACGGCAGCCTGTTGGTCAACGGCACGGTGGACGCCAGCGGCGAGCGGGTCGGCAGCATTTATCTGGCCGCCCAAAATGTCCTGACCTTGAGCAGCGGTGCTGTGCTCGACGCCCATGGTCGACGCCTGCGTGTAGACAGCTACGGCAAGATCATCGATTCGCCGAACCGGGCCATTGTCGACCTGACCGCCAGGGAAGGGCGCCTGACCCTGGGCAACGGTGCCCGTATCGACCTGCGCCACGGCACCGAGATCGCGCTGGGCGGCGCGCCCGGCATGAATGACGGTCGTGCTCGCGGGACGTTGCAGCTCAATGTACCTCGATTGGGTGGCGTGTCGGGTGGCGACGTGGCTGTCGATGCCAGTGGCGCCCTGGATATTCAAGGCGCCCGCTCGATCTCGCTGGTTGCTATGTGGCAATACAGCGACGCGCCGCTGATCGACGTGCCGGCGGCCAGCGGTAGGCCTTATCAGGTCATCGATCAGGCCTGGTTGGACGAATTCGCCCATAAGGACAACACCGCCTTTATCACTAACGCCCTCGGCAACAACGATCTGTTGCAGCGCAAACTCGCCGGGTTGAACAACAGCCGCTACCGCGACGTGTTGCATCTGCGCCCCGGCGTGGAGGTGGTGAGTGCGACGGCCGATGGTGACCTGGTGGTCCAGGGTGACCTGGACCTCTCGCGCTATCGCTATGAGAGTCTCAATCCGCATAACGTTCTGAGCGGAGTCTACGGCTCCGGCGAATCCGGCAGCCTGACACTGCGGGCCGGGGGTGACCTGAACATCTACGGCAGCATCACCGACGGGTTCGCCCAGCCGCGGGCCAGCAACGATGACAAAGGCTGGGTGCTGTTGCCGGGCATTGATTTCGCGGCGGGCGATATCGTTGTGCCCGGTACCGGCGTGACCCTGGCGGACGATACGGCGTTTCCGGCGGGCTCGGTGCTCAACTTCGACGTGCCGCTCAAGGGCGCGACCTTGGCGGCGGGAACACGTCTGCCGGTCGCCGCGACGCTTGATCAGCCACTGGTGCTGCCGGCCGGTACGGTGCTGGCCGCGGCGGTGCATGACGCCTTGGGTAACCTGTTGTTCGCGGCCGGCACCTTGTTGGCTTCGACTCAGACCCTCGAGGCAGGAACAGTGCTGGGGGCGGGTAGCCTGCTGGGCAGCAGCGCAACCATCGGCAGCCTGATCTGGCCTAAAGGCGTTGCATTGCCAGGCATTGCGGACGCGCCCCATGGCTTGACCAACGTCCTGCGTCTCAACGGCCCCCTGGGACTGAGTGTGGGTTCGAAAATTCCTTCAGGTACAGACATCAAACTGCCGGCCGGTGTCGAGTCGGTGCAGTTGCGTCCGGAAGTGGCGGGGAGCAACTGGGCCATCGCACCGATGCTGGCAGAGGGCTCGCAGTCGTGGTCGTTGCGCCTCGTGGCGGGCGCCGATACACAGGCGGCGGACAGCCGGGTCGTGCAGCCTGCATCGGCCCGTGGCGATCTTCATCTGGCTGACAGTCATTACGGTGTATTTGGCGTGCCAAATATGGTGTGGAGCGAAGCAGGATCGCTGGAGTTTTTTGGTGACACCAGTATGGTGGGGCAACCCGTGGACTTCGTTGGGTTCGGCGATCCTAATCTGTGCATCGACGACCCGTCTCGCTGTGAAGAGGATGGTCCCCCCGGATATAAGCCGGGCAGCCAACGCTGGAGTGTCATTCGCACTGGCACGGCAGACCTTGAGTTGCTATCGGCAGGTGATCTGAAAATGGATTCCCTTTATGGGGTCTACACCGCCGGCAGTTCGGCCAACGCAACCTACGCCGGCGATCCATACAACCAGCCCAAGGCACTGGGTGCAGAAGGTAAAGTGCTCAATGACGATACAGGCGAAAACGAGCAATTCGTGGACGGCGGCGTCAACAGTGTCTATCGCGCTTGGTACCCTGACTCAGGCGGCAACCTGACCCTGAAGGTCGGCGGTGACTTGATCGGCAACGCCATGGATGTTTCCAGCAGCAATTATGGGCGGCCCAACCTGCTCGACAGCGGCTACGACACGGTCAACGTCGGTAACTGGCTGTGGCGTCAAGGCAACGGTTCAGTCGCCACGGGTACCGGGGCACAACCATCCGCGTGGTGGATCAACTTTGGTAGCTACACCGCTGCGCAGGATCCCGTCAATGCTGACCTGATGGTTGGTTTTACCGGCTTCGGTACGCTGGGTGGGGGCGATCTGAATGTTCAAGTGGCGGGTGATGCTGGTGTGCTCGATCAAATGGCGGGGAGTCTTCTTGAGCCGCGCAGCAACCGCCGCAGTCAAGGACTGGTTCTTGCCGTGGGCAGCACCGGGCGGGTAGGTGCCGATGGGAGTTTGCAACTGACCGGCGGTGGTGATCTCAATCTGCGTGTGGGTGGTGCTTTGAATCCCGAGGGCCTGTTCGTGAACGGGCATCTGAACGGCGCGGTCATCAACCTGCGGGGCCACGCGCAGATCGACAGCGGCGCCATTGGTCGAATCGACCTTCAATACGGCAATGCTGTCGCAGTACAGTCACCTGGAGAAACGCGGGCCTACGATTCCTTCAAATCCACACGAGGGTTTGCGACCGGTGGACTGACCCTCATGCCGGGCGATGCTGCCTTCGATCTGACGACTTCAGGCGACCTTGTGGTGATGGACGTCGCCGATCCGGGGCGGGCGCCGATGATGAGTGCCTCACGCTTCGAGGACGGTAACACCAACGGATCGGGCGTCAGTTGGTTCACGCTGTGGACGGCCAATACTGCGGTCGACTTGTGGTCGTCGGGAGGTAACCTGACGCCTCTCACCTTCAGCACCGCAACGGATCTGGCGGTGGTCTATCCGTCCATCCTGAGAGCTGTGGCAGCCAGTGGCAGCCTTTACTACGGGAAGTCCTCGGAACTGTATGACAGAGGCTATAACGGCGTCAATCGTCCAGCCCTGTTGCTTGCTCCCGGCGTCAATAGTGAACTGCAATTCATGGCCGGCGATTCCATCTACGGCGGCGATATGTCGGTCAGTCGCTCCGGAGCATCGTCTGCAGCCCTGGCCACACCGTTCAGGCCGGCCTTTGTCGGTATCGTCGATGGTTTCGTCATAAAGGCCAGCAATCTTTCAGCCGATGGTAACTTCGCGCGCCCTGATGCGAACATATTGCCGCTGCTTGCCTTCGACACCAGCAGCGCTTCCAGCGAATGGGCCCTTAATGTCGATCCTGCTCGCTTCTATGCGCTTGAAGGTGACTTGCTGGCAGTCGCCACTGGACGGTCGATGACATCAGTCTCTACGGGCAGATGGCCGGGGCGAATCGCGTACGAAGGCGCCGGACCTGTACGGATGATGGCTGGGCGAGACATTGTCAGCAGCAGCATACCGCTGGGCGGGTCTCTGAATGAGAACCCCGACGTGGGTAATTACACCAGCGCCGGCAACCTCTTCATCCACAACAATCCAACCGACATTTCCATCGTGTCAGCCGGGCGCGACATCCTCTACAGCAGCTTCAATGTCGCCGGCCCCGGCCTGCTGGAAATCACCGCCGGGCGCAATATCCTGATGGACGACAAGGTCAGCATCACCAGCCTCGGCGCCGTGGTGCCAGGGGATTCGCGCCCCGGCGCGAGCCTGGTGCTACAAGCCGGCGCGGGCCTCAACGGCGCGGATTACGAGCGCTTCGTCAAGGCGTACCTGGACCCGGCCAACCAGGCCCTGGCCGGTGTGCCCCTGGCGAACCAGGACGGCAAGGTCGCCAAGACCTACGAGGCGGAACTGGTGGACTGGCTGGAGAAACGCTTCGGCTTCAGCGGCGACACCGAACAGGCCCGCAGCTACTTCGCGACGCTGCCGGCCGAGCAGCAACGGGTGTTTGCCCGCGATGTGTACTTCGCCGAGCTCAAGGCCGGTGGCCGTGAGTACAACGAAGTGGGCGGCGTGCGCCAGGGCAGCTACCTGCGGGGCCGGGAGGCCATCGCGCTGTTGTTCCCGACCAAGGATGTGGCGGGCAATGCGATCACCTACAAAGGAGATATCACCATGTTCGGCGGGGCGGGTGTGCACACCGATTTCGGCGGCGGCATCCAGATGCTCACGCCGGGCGGCGGGCAGACCTTCGGCATCGAGGGTAACGCGCCGCCGTCCACCGCCGGGGTCATTACCCAGGGCGAGGGCGATATCCAGTTGTATGCACAGAACAACATTCTACTGGGGCAGAGTCGGATCATGACCACCTTTGGCGGCTCGATCCTCGGCTGGTCGGCCCAGGGCGATATCAACGCCGGTCGCGGTTCGAAAACCACCGTGGTCTATACGCCACCCAAACGTCTGTACGACACCTGGGGCAATGTGACCCTGTCGCCATCGGTGCCGAGTACCGGCGCGGGGATCGCCACGCTCAATCCGATTCCGGAAGTAGCGCCGGGTGACATCGACCTGATCGCTCCGCTGGGCACCATCGATGCCGGCGAGGCGGGGATTCGGGTGTCGGGCAACGTCAACATCGCGGCGTTGACCGTGGTGAACGCGGCGAACATTCAGACCCAAGGCAAGTCGACCGGTGTGCCGATGACCGCTTCGGTGAACACCGGGGCGATTACCTCGGCCAGTTCCGCGGCGTCGTCGGCCACCCAGGCGGCGGAGGACGTGGCGCGTCAGCAACAGGCTGCGGCGCGGCAGAATCAGGCATCGGTATTCACCGTGCAGGTGTTGAGCTTCGGCTCCGAGCAACTGGCGCCGACCCGCGACGGCGCCAGCCGCACGCCGGAGGCCGGGTACAACCCGAACAGCCCGGTGCAGGTGTTGGGGGCCGGGGCGCTGGATGAGTCGGCGCGCCAGCGCTTGACCGAGGAGGAGCGGGGCAGCCTCACCCTATAGAACTCTCGTTGTAAATTTTGGGCGACCTTCGGGTCGCCCTTTTTTTTGCGAATCCGGCGAGTGTAGTAGGAGCGGGCTTTCCCGCGAAAGCGGTGTATCAGGCGACATCAATGTTGACTGTATCGACGTCTTCGCGGGCAAGCCCGCTCCTACGGGTTGATCTGACCCTCTTTTGAAATGAAGCTTTTGTGACAAAAGTTCGGTAGCACATCGCCATTCCGGTCATGCCTATGTGACGCGCTTGAGGGGGCCGCGAGGCCACTTTTCCAGCCGAGGGCGGGAAGCCGGGAGTGAGGCAATGGGGACTATGGAACGCTACTCGAAAGTGGGCATGCAAGAACTCGATCAACGCCTGTCGAAGATCGTCGAAGCCGCGCGCAAGAAGCCGGTTTCGGTCTATCGCTACGGCGCGCCGTGGGTCTGGATCGTGTCCCAGGATGACTGGCAGGGCGCCTTGAAAGAAGTGTCCAGCTACATCCCGCCGGGTCATTCACTGGTGTTGCTGCGCCCACAAATCGATGACCTGCTCGAAGAGCACCGCGACATCTTGCACGGCCTCAACGCCGAGCCCGGCATGCTCATCGCCCCGCAAACGGTCATGCACATCCTGCTGCTGCAGCTGCTCTATTCGGTGCCCAGCGAGCAGCAACTCTACGAGCAGCTCAATTACAACCTGCTGTTCCGCTGGTTCGTCGGCCTGGACCTGAACCAGAAGGTCTGGAGCTTCAACGTCTTGAACCGCGACATCGCCACGCTGCTGAACAACCCGCGGGCGGTGCAGCTGATCCAGAAAATCATTGGCGAAGTGTTCTGCGGTGCCTTGCTGCAAATGCCCGAGTTCTCCTTGAACTTCGCGCTGCTGCACACCTGGCTGGGCAAACACGCCGCGACGTCGACAACAAGCAATTGAGTGGGCCGAACGCTGGGCAAACAGCGACGGTCATTTCGAATTCAGGGGGTGGTGTGGAGCATCTTTTCAAGTCACGGCTGGCGCTGTGGGGCTGGCTGCTGGTGGCGGCCGGTGTGCAGCCGGTGTTCGCCGAAGATTCCGAAACCGCGGCGTCGACAAAACTGGTCGATGTGAACGAATACTTCGTGCGTGGTAACACCGTGCTCGACGCTCGGGCGATTGAAGAGGCGGTGTACCCGTTTCTCGGTCCGCAAAAGACCCTGAACGATATCGAAGGCGCCCGCGAAGCCTTGCAGAAGGTTTATCAGGCCCGTGGTTATCAGTCGGTGTTCGTCGAGTTGCCGGAGCAGAAGGTCGAGGACGGCATCGTTTATCTGCAGGTCAGCGAAACCAAGGTCGGCCGGGTGCGGGTGGTCGGTGCCAAACACTATTCGCCCGTGGACATCCGCGAAGACGTGCCGGCCCTGAAGGAAGGCGAAGTGCCGGACTTCAGCAAGGTCCAGGGTGAGCTGGCGCAACTCAACAAGACCCCGGGCCGGCAGGTGATGCCGCTGGTGCGTGAAGGTCAGCGCCCCGGCACCATGGACGTGGACTTGCAGGTCGAGGACCAGAATCCGTGGCAGGCCAGCGTCGGGCTGAACAACGATTACAGCGCCGACACCGAGAAACTGCGCGCGGTCACCAGCCTGGGTTACAACAACCTCTGGCAATTGGGCCACAGCATCTCGCTGACTTACTTCACCGCGCCCCAGGACACCGACAACGCCAAGGTCTGGTCCGGTTCCTACACCGCGCCGTTGAACGAGCGCTGGAGCGTGCAACTGTCCGGTTATCAATCCGACAGCAACGTCGCGACCATCGGCGGCAGCAACGTGTTGGGCAAGGGCCATTCCTACGGGATCTCGGCGATTTACACGCTGCCGTCCAGCGGCAACTGGTCCAACTCGTTCTCGGCCGGCATCGACTTCAAGGACTTCGACGAGCGCCTGACCCTGGCTGGCGAGAGCGATAACGTGCCGCTGCAATACGCACCGTTCACCTTCGCCTACAACGGTTTTCGCTACACCGAAAACTCCCAATTGGGCCTGGGCCTGAGTCTGGTCGCCGGCACTCGCAGCCTGTTCGGTTATGGCAGCTCCGACGAAGACTTCGACTACAAACGCTACCGCGCCAGCCCCAGCTTCGCCGTGCTCAAGGGCGACACCAGTTACACCTTCACCTTCGGCAACGACTGGCAGACCGCGAGCAAAGCCGCGTTCCAGTTGGCGTCCGGGCCATTGGTATCCAACGAGCAATTCTCGGCCGGCGGCGCGACTTCGGTGCGCGGTTATCTGGCTGCCGAGCGCACCGGTGACGACGGCTACCTGTTGTCCCAGGAGCTGCGTACGCCGTCCCTCGCCAAGTACCTGGGCGCTTACGTCCAGGAATGGCGTTTCTACGCCTTCGCCGAAGGCGCCCAGTTGTACCTGCGTGACGAGCTCCCCGATCAGGACGCCGATTACGCCCTGGCCAGTGTTGGCCTGGGCACCCGCGCGAGCTTGAGCAAATGGCTGTCCGGCAGCGTGGATTGGGGCTACCCGCTGCTCGAAGGGCCGAACACCTCGAAACAGGAATCGCGCCTGCACTTCAACCTGCAAGCGACATTCTGAACCTACGGAGTAATTTTTCATGCAGCGCTTATTCATCGCTTTCCTGATCTGCCTGGGCTTCGTGCTCCCGGCCACCGCCCAGGCCTGGTGGCAAGACGACTGGCATTACCGCAAACAGATTTCGGTGGACACCACGCCCCAGGGCGCGGCGATCAACGAGACGCTGGGTCGCACCGCGCTGCTGGTGCGCTTGCACACCGGCAACTTCACCTTTGATGGCGTCAAGGAGGACGGTTCGGACCTGCGCTTCGTCGCCGCCGATGACAAGACTGTGTTCAACCACCAGATCGAAAGCTTCGACCCGTTGATGGGCATGGCGCTGATCTGGGTCGATGTGCCTGTCATTACCGGCGGTCAGCGCCAGGACCTCTGGATGTATTACGGCAACCAGAAAGCCCCGGCCACAAGCAACGGTCAGCTGACCTTCGACCCGAATTTCACCGCGCTCTATCACTTCGACGGCGCCAACGGCACACCGCCCAAGGACACCACGGCCTACGGCAACACTGCGCAAAGCGCTACCGGCGCGAGCATCGACGGCGTGATGGGGCGGGCGTTGCAGTTCAGTGGCCAGCCGTTGCTGCTGCCAGGCAGTCCATCGTTGCAGCACAACGCCGGTAGCGCGTTCACCTTCAGTGCCTGGTTGCGTCTGGATCAGGCCAATGGTGAACAGCTTGTACTCGTGCGGCGGGAAGGGGCGAACAGCCTGTTGCTGGGTCTGAGCCAAGGCACGCCGTTCGTGGAGATCGACGGCCAGCGCGCCGTGTCCACTCAACCGTTGAACCCCGGTCAATGGCAGCACCTGGCGCTGACCGCCGAGGGCAGCAAGGTTTCGCTGTACGTCAACGGGCGTGAAACCGCGAGCCTTGCAGTAGCGATGCCGGCGTTCAATTCAATCATGGCCATCGGCGCCGATCTGCCGAGCGAAACCGCCGGCACGTATCAGCCATTCACCGGTGCCATCGATGAGCTGCGCCTGTCCAAGGTCGTCCGGCCTGCCGCGCAGTTGCTGGCAGACGCCAATTCCCAGGGTGCCGAGTCGAAACTGCTGGCTTACGGCGTCGATGAAGAACAGTCGGGTTACGGCTTCGGCAGCCTCGGTTTCCTGCTCAATGCCGTGCCGATGGACGCCTGGGTGATCATCGCGGTGCTGGTGCTGATGATGTTCCAGTCGTGGGTCATCATGATCCGCAAGAACCGCATGGTCAGCCGCCTCAGCGCCGCCAACGAAGCGTTCCGCGAGCAGTTCGCCACGGTCGGTACGCGCCTGGAGATGTTCGCCGACGATCAGGACCTCGCCCAGCGTTTGCAGCACTCGTCCCTGTGGCGCTTGTATCAAGTCGCGGTGAAAGAAATCCGCACCCGCCGCGAGCAGGGCGCCGACACCTCGTCAGTCTCGGCCGCGACCATCGAAGCGATTCGTTGCTCGATGGACGGCGTGCGCACCCGCGAAAACCAGGCGCTCAGTTCAAAACTCTCAACGCTGTCCAACGCCATCGCCGGCGGCCCGTACATCGGCCTGCTCGGCACGGTGCTGGGGATCATGGTGGTGTTCCTCGGCACGGCCATGGCCGGTGACGTCAACATCAATGCCATCGCCCCAGGCATGGCCGCTGCGTTGCTGGCCACCGCCATGGGCCTGTTCGTCGCGATCCCGGCGCTGTTTGGCTACAACCGGCTGATCACCCGCAACAAGGAAGTCAGCGCCGACATGCGGGTATTCGTCGATGAGTTCATCACCCGCCTGGCGGAGATGCACGGCGAAAGTCAGTCCAGTGAAGCGGCCCATCGCCGTGGTCATCACACCCACGCATCCGTCCCGGCCTGAGGAGTACTGACATGGCTAGCGTCAATACCTCCCACGACGATGACGATGATGCGGCGGTGGACAGCATCAACATCACGCCCTTGGTGGACGTGCTGATGGTGGTGCTGGTGATGTTCATCCTCACCGCCACCGCCCAGGTGTCCGGCATCCAGATCAACCTGCCCAAGGCCAGCGCTTCGGTGTCGCTGTCCGAAGCCAAGACCAAGGCGATTTCGGTCAATGACGGCGGCCAGGTGTTTCTCGATGCCTACCCGGTGACCCTGGGTGAGCTCGAAGACCGCTTGCGCATCGAAAAGGCGCAGAACCCCGACTTCCCGGTGATCGTGCGCGGCGACGCCACGGTGCAGTACCAGAAAGTCATTGAGGTGCTGGACCTGCTGCGCCGGCTCGAACTGTCCCAGGTCGGTCTCGTCACCGGCAAACCGACCCAGGGCTGACCATGACCGCACAACTCCCCATCCGCCCGTCGCCCGTCAAGCCGTCGCCCCTGCGCTTTGTGAAGTGGGGCGCCGGGTTACTGCTCGCCGGCGTGGCTGCGTGGTTTCTCTGGCAATGGGCCAACGACATGAGTGGCGTGCGCCGGGAAGCCCCGAAGGTGCCGACGATTATCCCGTTGCCACCACCGCCGCCTCCGCCCCCGGAAAAGCCACCGGAGCCGCAAACCCCCGTGGAAGAAAAAATGGTCGAGCCTGAACCGACCCCGGAACCGGAGGCGGTCAAGCCCGAAGAAGAGGCGCCACCATCGCCCGCCGATGACCTGGCCAACCCGATGCAAATGGACGGCGACGCCCAGTCCGGCAATGACGCCTTCAATATCGGCGCCGGCAAGGGCGGCGGCATGGCCGGTGCCGGGGGCGGGCGTGTGGGCAATGGCACGTACAGCCAGTTTTTGGCGTTCACCTTTCAGCGCTTGCTGCGGGAAAACCCGGACCTGCGCAACCTGGCTTTTTCGCTGCAGACCGACGTCTGGCTGAGCAGCGTGGGCGAGATCACCCGGGTCGAGCTGGTGAAGTCCAGCGGCAACCCGGAAGTCGACGCCCAGGTGCTCGCCGCGTTGCGCGGCGCGCCGCATTTAACCGAACGGCCACCGGCCTCCATGACCTTGCCCGTGCGCCTGTCCCTGCAAGGGCGGCGTCCGGGTTAACCGAACATTTTCAGGTTTTGCCAAAAGGAGTTGTGTGCAGATGATTTCCAACGTGAATCGATTGTCCCTGGCGGTCGGGATGGTCATTGCGACCCTGGTCGGGCACGCAGCGGCAGCCCCTGCGCCCTCGGAAAACGCCACGATCAATCTGATCCGCTTGCTGGTGCAGCAAGGTGTGTTGAAGCAGGAACAAGCCGACGGCCTGATCGCTCAGGCGGAAAAAGAAGCGGTGCAGGCGCGTCAGGCCAGCACTGCCGTCGCTGCTGGCCCAGCCGCCGCCCCCGGCGATGTACGGGTGCAATATGTACCGGCCGCGGTGCGCGATCAGATCCGCGATCAGGTCAAGGCTGAAGTCATGGCCACCGCCAAACAGGAAAACTGGGCCCAGCCCAATACCTTCCCGGACTGGGTTTCGCGCATCAGCTTCGACGGCGACATTCGCCTGCGCGACGAGTCGCGCTACTACTCGGGCACCAACAGCAACGAAATCGTCGACTTCGCCAAGCTCAATAACAACGGTCCGTACGACGTAAACCCCAACAGCAGCACCAGCCTGCCGCCGTTGCTCAACACCCGCGAAGACCGCGAAAACCTGTTTCGCCTGCGGGCGCGACTGGGCATGAAAGCAGTGATCTCGCCGGAATGGACCGCTGGTATCCGCATCGGCACCGGTTCGGACAACAACCCGGTGTCCACCACCCAGACCCTCGGCGGCGGCTTCGGCAAAAAAGACATCTGGCTCGATCAGGGTTACCTGACCTGGAAGCCGTCCGATCAGTTGACGTTGACCGGCGGGCGGATCGCCAATCCGTTCTTCTCCACTGACATGCTCTATTCCACCGACCTGAACTTCGACGGCGTGGCTGCGATTTTCGACCACAAGCTCAACCGTGATTGGGGCCTGTTCGGCACCGTCGGGGCGTTCCCGGTGGAGTACACCAACGACACCAGCAGCAGCAACGGTTTCGACAAGGAAGAGAGCGACAACAAGTGGCTGTACGGCGCGCAAATTGGCGCCAACTGGGCGATCAATTCCAGTAACCGCTTGAAAGGCGCGTTGGCCTACTACCGTTTCGACGACATCGAAGGCCAGCGCTCCAGCCCTTGCGAACCCTGGGCCGGCGCACCGGGCTGCGACACCGACGGCAGCCGCTCGGCGTTCATGCAGAAGGGCAACAGCGTGTTCCTGCTGCGCGACATCACGCCGAACCCGCTCAACCCGTCCACCACGCCGCAACCGCAATTCGTCGGCCTGGCCTCGGAATTCAACCTGCTGGACCTCAACGTGGTGTGGGACACCGACCTGCCGGAAGACTTCAAGCTGCGCAGCCAGGCCAACTATGTTCATAACCTCGGTTACGACGAAGGGGAGATGCGCAAACGCTCGGCGGGGCAGATTGTCAACAACCTCGACAGCAATGGCGAAGTGGAAAGCGGCGCCAATGCCTGGATGGTGCAGTTCACCCTCGGCAACTCGCTGGACTTGAAGAAGCAGGGCGACTGGAATTTCTTCGCCGGCTACAAGTACATCCAGCCGGACGCCTTGCCGGACGGTTTCAACGACTCGTCGTTCCACCTCGGCGGCACCAATGCCAAGGGCTATTTCCTCGGCGGCAACTACGGTCTGGCCAAGAACGTCTTCGCCACCGGTCGCTGGTTGAGTTCCGAAGCGGTGTACGGCGCGCCATTCGACATCGACGTCTTGCAGCTTGAAATCAACACGCGCTTCTAAGGCGCAGGGAGAGCGTCATGCACACAAAAATCCTGCTGTTTGCCCTGGGGTTGCTGCTGACTCAAGGGGCCAGCGCCGAAGGCATGGAGGAACGCTTGCGCACTCAACTGCGCAGCACCACCCAGCAGTTGCAGGCCCTGCAAAGCCAGCAGGCTCAGGCCAGCGCCGCGCAAGTGGCGGCCGAGAGTCAGGCCAAGGCTGCGCAGGCGCAAATCAAGCAACTGACGGCGGAACTGGCCAAGGTCAAAGGCGTGGCTGAACAACTGGCCGGCCAGCACGACAGCCTGCAAAGCCAGGCCCAGGCGCAAGCGGCGGCCAGCAGCGAGCAGATCGGCAAATTCAAGAAAGCGTATGAAGAATTGTTGGTGATGGCCCGGGGCAAAGAAGCCGAACGCGCCCGGCTAGCGACGCAATTGGCTGAGCGTGACACACAAATGCAGCAATGTTCGGTCAAGAATCAACAGATGTACGGCGTGGCCAAGGAGATCCTCGCGGCCTACGAAAAGATCGACGTCGCCGAGGTGATGAAGATCCGCCAACCGTTCGCAGGCGCAGCCAGGGTCAAGTTCGAAGAACTGGCCCAAGGCTTTGGCGACGAACTCTACAAGACGCAATTTGACGCGCCCCAGGCCGCGATCGCTCATTGAATGACAGGGAAGAACTTCACATGACCCAATTGATCAGCCACGTATCGCCACAATCCCTCACCGAGGTGCTGCAAGCCGCCGGTTACCGGGTCAATCAAACCGAACAGAGCGGCATCGTGCAGTTGCTCAGCGCCAGCCAGGGCATCGGCTACGCGGTGCGTTTCGGCAATCCGGCAGCGGAGCAGGGCAGCTACGTCGACTTCACTTTCAGCTGCGCCTTGCGGGTGCAGGGCGAGTTGCCGGCCGGGCTGGCGGAGCTGTGGAATGCGTCGCGACGCTTTGCCCGGTTGTCGGTACAGGGCGAGTTTCTGGTGATGGAGATGGACGTGGTGGTCGCCGCCGGGGTGAGCGACGATCATCTGCGTGGCAACCTTGAACTGTGGGATCGTTTGCTTCAGGAGTTCATCGTTTACCTGCGTGAATACAGCCAGAACGCTGCGCAGTTGCAGGCCCAGGCTGAAACCGTCGAGGTGCCTGCGCAAGAGGTTCCAGCCCTGTGAAAAAGCGTACGGTAGTGGCCGGCGCAGGTGCGTTGGCCGTGTTGGTGGTTGCGGTTGCACTGGGGTTGCGACCGGGCAATGACCCGGTCGCGGCTCAGCAGCCGGCGCCATCGGCGGTATTAGCAACGAGTGAGCCTGCGGTCGCGCGACTGGGCAATCAGCAAGTCGCCCCTGAAGAACTCAAAGCGTTGCTCGCCACGTTGCCGACGGAAGCTCGCGAACAACTGCGGGCCAATCGCGGGGCGCTGGAAAGCTGGATTCGCTCGCGCCTGGCCGAGAAAGCCGTGCTCGAACAGGCCGACGCCCAAGGCTGGCGTCAGCGCCCGGAGGTGGAGCGACAAACCCGCGCCGCCACCGAGCAGATTGTCTTTCGCGATTACTTGCAGTCAGTTAGTCAGGTGCCGACCGATTACCCCAGTGCCACCGAATTGCAGCAGGCGTATGAGGCCGGCAAGGCCGGTTGGGTGACGCCGCCGATGTACCGGGTCAGCCAGATTTTCCTCGGGGTGAGCGACCCGCAAAACATCGATGCCGTGCGCAAACAGGCTGTGGAACTGAGCAAAAAAGCCCAGGTCGCGCCGACGGAGTTTGCAGCGTTGGCGACTCAGTATTCCCAAGACCGAGCCAGCGCCGAACGGGGTGGCGACACGGGTCTGCAGCCCTTGCAACAACTGGTACCGGAAGTGCGCGGCGCCGTGTCGCGACTCAAGGTCGGTGGGGTGTCGGAGCCGGTGCAGAGCGCGGCGGGCTTTCACGTCATCAAACTCACCGAACAGCAACCGGCCCGCACCGCGACCCTGGACGAACTGCGCGAACGCCTGACCCAGGCCTTGCGTGCCCAGCGTCAGGAACAGATTGCCAAGGCTTATCTGGAAGGGATGCTCAATACCGCGACGTTGAGTATCGACGGCGCCGAGCTCAATAAAGTGCTGGAGGAAAAACGCTAAACCATATTCACCATAAATCCTGTGGGAGCGGGCTTGCCCGCGATGGCGGAATGTCAGACGCCGGGGATGTTGAATGTGCCGGCCTCTTCGCGAGCAAGCCCGCTCCCACAGGTTTTTCACTGGTTTTAAGAGTTTTCATCGCGCTGGAAGCAATCAAAACCAAAGATCGACAGGGAGTCATCGATGTCATTCATAGAACCCACAGGACGTCAGGGTGTTGTCGAATACCGATCCCCGCAGGGGCCATCCGAGTCTTGGCTGGCACGGGCCGCCGGGATTGAGGCCGAGGTGGCGCAGTACTTTCTGGTCAGCGCCCGTTGCGGCTGTTTCATGCAGGCCGCGCGCAGTCTCAATGTGCGGGCGACCCTGCTGCGCAAGCACCTGGCGCAGCTGGAAGATCAGCTGCAACGTTCGTTGTTCAAGTTCCAGGGCAGTTCGCTGACCTTGAGTCGTGACGGCCAGCAGTTGCAGGCGCGGTTGATCGCGCTGGTGCATGAGCGCAAGTTGCCGGTGATCGAACAGCCCTTGATTCGCCTGGCCGAGACCGGTGTGTTGACATGCCCTCGGCGCGACCTGGTTCGTGCGCTGTGCGGCGCCGTGGCCTGGACATCATTTCCCTGGACAGCGAACTGTCCCTGCGCGCGATCAGTGCCGATGTGGTGGTGTGGCTGGCGGGCACTGATTCGCCGTTGCCAGGTCCCAGTTTTGCCATCAGCGAACCCCAGCGTCTGGCACGGCTGGACTATCTGCCGCACATCGCCAAACGGTATTCACGGGTCGCGGCGCGGCCGGACAGCCTGGGTGACCTGGCCGATTTCATGCTGGTGCAATGGCAGCACGATCGCCATGTCGGCGCTTTTGGGCCGTGGAACAGTCTGGTGGAGCAGCGCCTGGCGGGGGTGGTTCAGCTGCATTCCTATGAGCTGATGCTAGAGATGATCCGTTGCAGCGCCTGCATCGGTCTGCTGCCGCACTACATGAGCCAATTCGACCGGGGGCTGGTGGCGTTGCCGGGGCTCTTCAAGCAACCGATGCAGCGCCAGGTGTGGATGGCGGTCAATGCCGACTCCAGGAATGAGACCGAGGTGCAGGGAATCGTCGAGCTGATCCACAACACGTTCAGTGAGCGACGGGAGTGGTTTGAGTTGATCGAATAACCCGCTGGCAAGAACACTTTTGTGGCGAGGGAGCTTGCTCCCGTTGGGCTGCGCAGCAGCCCCAATTCTGATAACCCGGTTTGTCTGATGTACCGGATTGAATGGTTTTGGGGGGGCTACGCGCCCCAACGGGAGCAAGCTCCCTCGCCACAGGGCTAGGGCTCGACGGTCAGACTCGCGCTCGAATCCGCCGTCCCAGTACATCCATCACATCACAGCCATCGCGCAACAACATCGCCGCCGCATGCGCCAGTTGCTGCACGTCGGCGCCACTGGCGCGGGTGATGTCGAGGTTGGCCAGGCTTTCCATCATCTGCGTCACCGCCAGAAAACGACTGGCGGCGCTGCGGTGCAGCAGATCCAGCGGCGTTTGGGTGGCGACCAGCAGCACCGGAATGTCACCGTCATTGTGAGTCATCGGCATGTGCGGATTCATGCGTCACCGCCTGCTTGCGCGCGGTGCAAACCGTCGATGGAGGCTTGCACCAGTGAGCGCGCGGTGCCGAGCATCTGCTGGCTGGCCCACCGCAATGAAGCGCTGTGTTCCGGGCGGGTGGCGGTGGGGGCTTGATGGGCGAGGGCTTCGGCGCAGCTGAGGTAGACCGAGGCGTGTTCCAGGGCGTCGAGTAGCGGGATGCCGGGTTGGACGGCGAAGAGGTGATGGTCGACGTGGTCGCAGGGGGCGAAGGGGGTGGATTTTGTGGTTGCGTTGGTCATGGGTGTAGCCTCTTGGAAGTCAGAGAACTGCCACTTCATCGCCGTCAAACGAATAGGTGGCAACTGTGTGCAGGTTGACGGACCGGTCCAAGACACCCGGCGCACCCGAAGATGCCCCGCACACAGTCACCATTGAGCAGTGCGTCGGGCACACGAGTGCACGAGCACATTAGAGAGCAATGTGCGTCTTGGACTTTCCGAGCCGTCAAACCCGATCACGAATGAGTCGTGACAGGCGCGAGGATAGGGAGTGAGGACAGGGCAGTCAACCGGCTGAACGCCTGAAACAGATGGTTTGCGTGTAGGCTCGTTCCTTGACTGACCCCCGCTCATTTGTGGTGAGGGGGCTTGCCCCAGTTGGGCTGCGCAGCAGCCCCAAAATCATTCAACCCGGTTGTATCCGATAAACCGCATTTGCCGGGTTTACGACTGCTTCGCAGCCGAGCGGGAGCAAGCTCCCTCGCCACAGAGCGTCTTCTCCCCACAAAAGAGTATTTCCCCGGTATTGATGTCGCCAGACAGGTGAAGGGCGGCTAGAGTGATCGGCCCACACACCGATCAAGGACGAACACCACCATGCCCGACCACGACGCCGCCATTCACCTCGAACGCTTCAGCGAATCCCACATCGAGGGCATCACCGCGCTCTACAACGACCCGGCCGTGGCCCGTCAGGTGCTGCAAATGCCGTTTCAGTCCAGCGAAGTCTGGCGCCAACGCCTGATGGCGGACAACGAGCGGGCGGTGAAACTGGTGGCGCTGCATCAGGGAACGGTCATCGGCAACATTGGCCTTGAGCAGTTTTCGCGAATCCGCCGCAGCCACGCCGGCAGCTTCGGCATGGGGGTCGCCGTGGCGTGGCAGGGCAAGGGCGTCGGTTCGAAACTGCTGGCAGCAGCGCTGGACGTCGCCGACAACTGGATGAACCTGCAACGGGTCGAACTTTCGGTGTACGCCGACAACGAAGCAGCCATCGGCCTGTACCAGAAATTCGGCTTCGAGACCGAAGGCCTGTTTCGCGATTACGCCGTGCGTGACGGTCGGCTGGTCGATACCCTGAGCATGGCGCGGTTGCGTCGCGCCAGTAAGTGAAAAAGTTTGAGCGACGAGAATCCTGTGGGAGCGAGGCTTGCCCGCGAAGAATGCACCGCGTTTTTTCAGGTATTACGCGTCATCGTTCATCGCGGGCAAGCCACGCTCCCACAGGTTCTGCGCCTTATTGACTCAGTCGCCCAACGCAAACGCCACCGCCGCCTGCGCATGCAGTTCGGTGGTGTCGAGCAAGGGCAGGGCGCTGTGCTCGGGTTTGATCAGCAGGCCTATTTCCGTACAGCCGAGGATGATCGCCTGGGCGCCGCGTTCGGTCAGCGACTCGATCACCCGTTGATAAACCTGGCGTGACGCCTCGCTGATCACCCCGACGCACAACTCGTCATAGATGATCCGGTGCACAGCCTGGCGCTCATCAGCCTCCGGCACCAGCACCGTCAGACCCTTGGCCGTCAGGCGTGCCTTGAGAAAGTCTTGCTCCATGGTGAACGCAGTGCCCAGCAAACCCACCCGCAGAGCACCAGCGTCCAGTGCCGCTTGGCCAGCCGGATCGGCAATGTGCAGGAACGGAATATCGATCGCTGCCTGAATCTGCCCGGCCACCTTGTGCATGGTGTTGGTACACAGCACCACGCACTCGGCGCCACCCGCCTGCAGACGCCAGGCCGCATCCACCAGAATCGCCGCCGCGTCATCCCAGCGTCCGGCATGCTGGGCCTGTTCAACAGGGCCGAAGTCGACGCTGTACATCAGCAACTTCGCCGAACGCAGCGGCCCCAGTCGGTCGCGTACCTGTTGGTTGATGAGACGGTAATACTCGGCGCTGGACTCCCAGCTCATGCCGCCGATAAGGCCGATGGTGCGCATTGGATTTCCTCAGGCTGTGGCCTGTGTCAATGGGCCAGGCCTGAAGGGAGTGTCCATTTGTCCAATGACGGATACCAGCGAAAATCAACTGTACCGCTCATCCTTTGGTGAAGTGTCATGGTGCTGTTCATCTACCGAGCCTCTGCAGCCGTTCGCACCTTTTCCGTACGCGAGTTGTCAGCATCTGCCATGCTCAAAGTCCGCAGCACCGCTTCAACCAAAGGAACACCGCAATGGACGACGTACAGCAATTGGGTGAGATGCTTCGCCACTACGCAGATAGCGAAGCGCACAAGAAGCAACTGTTTGAGTCGCAATCGGCCGTGTGGGCGACGCGCATTGGTGAGTTGTTCGATCAGATCCAGCAGTGGCTGGCGCCGGTCCTGACGCCGAATCTGTTGGAAGTGAGCCGCGAGGCGTATGTCGCGTCCGGGCCGAGCGTGCCCGTCGAGACGTCGACGTTCAAGACCGAGAAGCTGAGTATCGTCATCGCCGGGAAACCGGTGGAGTTTGTGCCGGACGTGATGGGCGCGGGTGGGCAGATTTCCCTGGCCGTGATGGGGTTGACTGCAGCGCGCTATGGCAGCATTTCGCTGGTGTGCCTGCCGCCGTCCAGCGCCTGGCAGTGGCGCAAGACCAATGGCTTGAAAGACCCGGACACCTTTGCTTTCGATGCGAACTTCCTGGCGCAGCAGCTGCAGAGCCTGATTCCCCGCGAGCGCGGCTAATCGACACTCAACCCTGTGGGAGCGGGCTTGCCCGCGATTGCGGAGTGTCAGTCGATACAAATGTTGAAAGTTAAGCCGCCATCGCGGGCAAGCCCGCTCCCACAGTGGATGGGGTGTACCTCAGATTTCGAGGTTGCCCCAACCCGGCTTCGCCTCTTCCGGCGCGACGGCGTTCACTTTCTTGCCTGTGGCCAACTCCACCCGCCGCGCCACCTCGGGGTCATCGGCGAACGGAATCAGGCTGGCATCGTCCAGGCTCTGGGCGGTTTGGTGTTTCAGGCAATATTCGACCGCCAGCCAAAGCCCCAAAACGCCCAATAGATTCAACGCCATCTCAATCATTGTCAGGCTCCTTGCCTCAGGCAATCTGCGCTTCAAGTTCGGCCATCTTCACGTCCGACACCCGCACCGTGCGCCAGGTGTTGTAGGCCATCAGCAACATGCCGCTGAGGAAGAACACCCCGCCGACAAAGCGCACCACGAACCCAGGATGACTGGCCTGCAAGGCTTCGACGAAGGAGTAGGTCAACGTGCCGTCGTCGTTGATCGCGCGCCACATCAAACCCTGGGTGATGCCGTTGACCCACATCGAGGCGATGTACAACACGGTACCGATGGTCGCCAGCCAGAAGTGCGCGTTGATCAGGCCGATGCTGTGCATCTGCGGGCGGCCGAAGACTTTCGGGACCATGTGGTAGATCGCGCCGAAGGTGATCATCGCCACCCAGCCCAAGGCCCCGGCATGAACGTGGCCGATGGTCCAGTCGGTGTAGTGGGAGAGGGCGTTGACCGTCTTGATCGCCATCATCGGCCCTTCGAAGGTCGACATGCCGTAGAAGGCCAGGGACAGCACGAGGAAGCGCAGGATCGGGTCGGTGCGCAACTTATGCCAGGCGCCCGACAACGTCATCATGCCGTTGATCATCCCGCCCCAGCTCGGCGCCAGCAGAATCAGCGACATCGCCATGCCCAGCGACTGTGCCCAGTCCGGCAGTGCGGTGTAGTGCAAGTGATGCGGGCCGGCCCAGATGTACAGGGTGATCAGCGCCCAGAAATGCACGATGGACAAACGATAGGAATACACCGGTCGCCCGACCTGTTTCGGCACGAAGTAATACATCATCCCGAGGAAGCCGGTGGTCAGGAAGAACCCCACCGCGTTGTGCCCGTACCACCACTGCACCATGGCGTCGGTGGCCCCTGAATACACCGGATATGACTTGAACCAGTCCACCGGGATCGACAGGTGATTGACCACGTGCAGCATGGCAATCACCACGATGAATGCGCCGAAAAACCAGTTGCCGACGTAGATGTGGTGGGTCTTGCGTCGCACCACGGTGGTGAAGAACACGATGGCGTAAGCGACCCAGACCACCGTCATCCACACCGCGCCGGAGAATTCGATTTCGGCGTATTCCTTGGTGGTGGTGTAGCCCAGCGGCAGGGTGATCAGCATCACCACGATCACCGATTGCCAGCCCCAAAAGGTGAACGCGGCGAGCTTGTCGGAGTACAGTCGCACCTGGCAGGTGCGCTGTACCGCGTAGTAACTGGCGGCGAATTGCGCGCTGCCGGCAAAGCCGAAAATCACCAGGCTGGTGTGCAGCGGGCGCAAGCGGCCGAAGGTGGTCCACGGCAGGTCGAGGTTCATCTCGGGCCACACCAGTTGCGAGGCGATCCACACCCCCATCGCCATCCCGACGACGCCCCAGACGATGGTTGCCACGACGAATTGGCGAACGACCTTGTAGTTATAGGCCTGTCCGATTGTTGCTGTGCTCATGGTCAGTTCTTCCACGGTTGCAAAGTCTTGCCAGGCCACCCGGTCTGGCATGCCATGAACTGTAGAAACCCTGCCGCAAACAAAACAGACTCAGGAATATTTCATTTGTGCGGATCAGATTGGATGGCTTTCTGCGGCTATCTGCCGCGCTCTGATACGGTTTTTTAGTGTTTAGCTGAATCTGTAACGTGCTGCGCTGCTGTCGCATAGTTGGCCCCCCAGATCGAGCCGCAGCGTTCGACGTACCGCAATTCCTGTGGGGGCTTGTGTGGCGAGGGAGCTTGCTCCCGCTTGAGTGCGCAGCACTCACATCATTGGGGCCGCTGCGCAGCCCAGCGGGAGCAAGTGCCCTCGCCACACAAGCCCGCTCCCACAGGTTCTGTGCAAAATTCCTGATGAGGTGGCAGCCACATGTATCAGTACGACGACTATGACCGGGCCTTGGTGTTCGAGCGTGTTGCGCAGTTTCGCGATCAGGTCGAACGTTTCATGGCCGGGGAGTTGAGTGAAGAAGAGTTCCTGCCCCTGCGTTTGCAGAACGGCCTGTACATGCAAAAGCATGCCTACATGCTGCGCGTGGCGATTCCCTACGGCACGCTGAGCGCGAAGCAAATGCGCATTTTGGCGAGCATCGCCCGGGACTACGATCGTGGCTATGGCCACTTCACCACCCGGCAGAACATGCAGTTCAACTGGATCGAGCTGGCTCGGGTGCCGGACATCCTCGAACGCCTGGCCCAGGTGGAAATGCACGCGATCCAGACCTCCGGCAACTGCGTGCGCAACATCACCACCGAAGCCTTCGCCGGCGTCGCGGCGGACGAGTTGATGGACCCGCGCCCGCTGGCAGAGATCCTGCGGCAATGGTCGACCATCAACCCGGAATTCCTGTTCCTGCCGCGCAAGTTCAAGATCGCCATTTGCTCGGCGAAGCAGGACCGCGCGGCGATCATGATGCATGACATCGGCCTCTATCTTTATCGCGATGACAGCGGGCAAATGCTCTTGCGGGTGATCGTTGGCGGCGGCTTGGGGCGCACGCCGATCCTCGGTTTGCAGATTCGCGAAGGCTTGCCGTGGCAGCACCTGCTGTCCTATGTCGAGGCGGTGTTGCGGGTCTACAACCGCCACGGGCGGCGCGATAACAAGTACAAGGCGCGGATCAAAATTCTGGTCAAGGCACTGGGTATCGAAGCGTTCGCCAAGGAAGTGGAGGAGGAATGGCAGCACCTCAAGGACGGTCCGGCGCAGTTGACCGACGTCGAATATGAGCGTGTCGCCAGTGCCTTCGTGCCCCCCGATTACCGTTCACTGGCCGGCACCGACCTGGACTTCGGCACACGCCTGGCCCAGAACCCGACATTCGCCCGTTGGGTGGCGCGCAACGTTCAGCCGCACAAGGTGACGGGTTATGCCAGCGTGGTGCTGTCGACCAAGCCGGGCATCGCTGCGCCACCGGGGGATGTCACCGCCGAGCAAATGGAAGCGATGGCGCAGTGGTCCGAGCAGTTCGGTTTCGGCGAAATCCGCATCGCCCATGAACAGAACATCGTCCTGCCGGACGTGCCCAAGGCAGACCTTTATGCGCTGTGGTGCCTGGCCTGCGAGCAAGGCCTGGGGAGTGCCAACATCGGCTTGCTGACTGACATCATCGCTTGCCCCGGTGGCGACTTCTGCGCCTTGGCCAACGCCAAGTCGATCCCCATCGCGCAAGCGATTCAGGCGCGATTCGAGGATCTGGATTACCTGCACGACCTGGGCGATATCAGCCTGAACATCTCAGGTTGCATGAACGCCTGCGGCCACCACCACATCGGCAACATCGGCATTCTTGGCGTCGATAAAAATGGCAGCGAGTGGTACCAGATCACCCTCGGCGGCGCCCAGGGCAAGAACAGCGCGTTGGGCAAAGTCATCGGCCCGTCCTTCAGTGCCGCCGAAGTGCCCGATGTCATTGAACGGATCATCGCCACGTTCGTTCGCTATCGGGAGAGCGAGGAATTGTTCGTCGATACTTTTGCACGCATCGGTCTGGAGCCGTTCAAGGAGCGGGTGTACCCGAAAATGCTGGAGGTGTCGGCATGAACAATCTGATTCGTTTGCAAGACGGGGGCGCTGAGTGGGTGCGCGACGATCCGTGGCAGTTGATTCGTGAAGCAACGGAGGAGTTGCCGGCCGGACCGCTGATACTGCCGTTACCCCAGTGGCTGGCCCTGAATGCCGACAGAACATCAGCGCTCGAAGGCGTTTGGCTCGGTCCCAACGACGAAGTGACAAACCTGACGCCGTGGTTTCCCGACTTGCCGCTGATTGCCCTGGACTTCCCGAGTTTTCGTGACGGACGCGCCTACAGCCAGGCCTATCTGTTGCGTACGCGCTTCGGTTGGCAAGGCGAATTGCGCGCGATTGGTGATGTACTGCGCGATCAACTCAGCCACATGCGCCAATGCGGTTTCGACAGCTTCGCCGTGCGCGAAGACAAATCCGCCGAAGATGCGCTGAAGGGATTGGCGGGGATGAGTGTGCTTTATGGGCGTTCGGTGATTGAACCTCGGCCGTTATTTCGGCGGCGCTGAAGCCCTGTGGCGAGGGGGTCTTCCTTGTCTGGGTATTTTTGCTTGGGCCAGTGATGGCATTTTGATAGAGTCCGCGCCTCATAAGGAGTCAGCAAAGAAAGGAGTCTGGTTTGAGCGTGGGCAAGAAGATTTTAGGGCTTTTCGCGTTGCTGCTGATGGCGGCGCTGTGGGGCAGTTATTTTTATGTGTTCAAAGAGAACCGTAACGGCCAGCTTGGGGAGACGTTCAGCAGCTACGCCTGGTGCGGCACGCCGCCGGCCAGCGATGCCAGCGATTCGGGCAAGGACCGACTGTCGCTGCACATCACCAACAACGTTCATGGCGAGTTCATGCTCTCGGGCGCGGTGATCGTCTCCGAGCGAACCTTTGATCGTTATGATCTGGGCCGCAATGAACTGCGGCTGCGCATGGAACCCATGCAGTGGTCCTACGGCATTGCGCCGATTCTCATGGAACAGGTCAAAATCAAGCCCCTGAGCCGCAACCTGTCTTCGACCAACAAAAGTGCCTACGCAGAACTCGAGTCCAGACCCATCGGGGTCCAGGGGCGGTCGACGGACTTTCCGTTCGACACCTATCGCTACGGCTACAAACCGGTGCTGTACATCCTCAAGGGCAATGAGCGCATCGATTTGAAGTTCAGGCACATCACCACTGGCATGGAAATGTCGAACACCTTTACGCCGATCCAGAAGTACAACCGTGTGGAGTACATCAACGAGAAAAATTCGTTGATTCGCGAGGAAGACTACAAGCCCTACAGCGCCTACGAGTGCGCGTTCAGCGTCGAGCGCAAGGGCTCGTTCAAGGTGATTGTGCTGCTGTTGTTGCTGGTGATGTGCCTGCCGCTGCTGCACGTGTTTTATCGCGATGAACCGGGCATCGATTTTCTCGCGACGCTGGTGAGTATTGGTGCGATCCGGGTGTTTCTGGTGGGGCCGTTGAATGACTTCCAGCTGTACACCATCGACTTCCTGTTCGCCGCGGTGATCATCCTGGTGGGCACGGTGTCGTTGATCAAGGCGATGCGGGCCAATAGTCGGCGGGAGCTGGCGGCGAAAAGCGGGTCTTCGTGGTGATTGACCAGGTTTTTCCCGATGAGGTTTGTGTTGTTTGAGCTGATGTCTTCGGGCAACCCGGACCTGCAGGAGCGAGGCTTGCCCGCGAAGGGGCCTTTGAATATTGCCGCGATCACTTCAGCAATGGATGAATATTGTGCCTTTTTGATAACAAAGTGCCGGGCATTGGCTATACCTGTAATTCCCCTATGCAATATTGTTGCCCGGCCTTCTGACAGGAGTTACAGCATGAAGCTTGCGTTACTGATGAGCACACTGTGCATCGCCTCGCTCGGGGTGGTGGGCTGCTCGAGCAAAGTCGTCGAGCCGGACCAGTATTCCGGCTTTCTCAAGGACTACAGTCAGCTTAAGGAAGCCAAGTCGCCATCGGGCGCCGTGGTCATGCGCTGGATGGACCCCAAGCTCGACGTCAACAAGTTCACCAGTGTCTACATCGAGCCGACTCAGCTCTATCCCAAACCGCAACCGACGGTGAAAATCCCTCAGGCCACGCTGAACGGCATCACCAGCTACTACGATCAGGCGCTCAAACGCGAGGTGGGTAAATCCCTGCCATTGGCCAGCGGCCCCGGCCCTGGCGTTATGGTGGTGCGTGCGGCGATCACCTCTGTTACCAGCAAGACCGAAGGCCTCCAGCCTTATGAAGTGATCCCGATTGCCTTGGTGGCGGCGGCAGTCAGTACAGCCAGCGGCATTCGCGACCAGGAAACCAATCTGGCCACCGAAGCGGTGTTTCTCGACGGCGCCAACAACAAAGTCGTGGCCCAAGTGGTGCGCAAGGGCATTGGCAAACCGCTGGAAAGCGCAGATCAGGTGATGAAGGCCAGTGACGTGAAAAACGTGATCGATGGCTGGGCATCGGATATGCATCAGTCGTATCTGAAACTCAAGTCCAAGTCCAAGTAATGCGGCGAGGCTGAGGGCCTCTTCGCGAGCAAGCCCGCTCCCACACTGGATCTGTTTTGGTCACACATTCTGTGTACGCCAGAGATCAAATGTAGGAGCGGGCTTGCTCGCGAAAGCGGTATGTCAGGTGTGCTTCAGTGCTTCTTCGCCTGCGCACGCACTCGTTCTTCCTGCTCGCGCAATTGTGGTGTGAATTCGGCACCGAAGTCTTCGGCCTCGTACACCTGACGAATCTCGATCTCGGCCTCTGTCCCCGGCATCGGGTTAGGGCAGCGCTTGACCCACTCGATCGCTTCATCTTTCGACTTCACCTGCCACAGCCAATAGCCGGCGATCAGCTCTTTGGTCGCGGCGAACGGGCCGTCGATCACTGTGCGCTGGTCACCCGAGAAACGCACGCGGGCGCCTTTGCTGCTGGGCTGCAGGCCATCGCAATCGATAAGGATGCCGGCCTTGGCCAGCTCCTCGTTGAAATTGCCCATCGCGGTCATCAGTTCTTCGCTGGGCATCACACCGGCTTCGGAATCCGGGCTGGCTTTCACAATGATCATGAATCGCATGGTCTTGTCTCCGCTGGATTTGAGAGATTTGCTGTCTAGTCGAATGGCGTTCGCCTGAATCGACACTACCTCTAACGAAAAACCGCAAAAGGAGCGGATTTGTTACCGACGTGGGTGGCTCATCCCCCCCAATAGCACTTCGATTTAAATCCACACCGATAACTATGTACCGCACCCGACTGCGGCTCCATCGACATGCTGTGCCCTACAGACAAGGAGTGACTGTATGGCACAACAAACACATTACGATGGAACGTCAGGCAGTGTTGTCATCAGGTCCGGACCACCCGCTTCCAGTGGTGGCTCTGGCGGCGGTTTTGGTGGCGGCGGAGGGGTTTCAGGCGGGTTCGGTAAAACCAGCAAGAAAAAGCAAAAGGCCCGAAGGCGAGCCATAGAAGCGGATCGTCAGAAAAAGGAAAAAGAGCGCGCGCAAGCCGAGGCCAAAGCGCAGGCCGAGGCGGCTCAAGCACAGGCCGCCGCTGCACAAACGCAGGAACAGGCCCGCGTCCAGGCTCTTCACCAGTTTCTGGCGGGGCTGGCGCAGCGTCACGACGTCATCAGGGCTGAGGTGGACCGTCGTTTTGTCGACAAGGCAGGGCAACTCGCGCCATCCCTTGAACACGAAATATCGGCTACTCGACGGCCGCCCAACAGCGATTCGAGTGAACGCTGGCAGCTTTACCTGATTACCAAAGAAAAAAACGAAATCGACGGGCTCATCGCCCGAAAAACCGCCGAGATCAATGGCAGGAACGCGGTCGCTCGCTCATTCGATGGGCACGATCCACTTATCCGCACTTCGAACGATTACCTGACGCGACTGGGGCAGTTCGGCCAGGCACTCAACGACGGCCACCAGATCTGGGAAAACGCCTACAACGCTGCCCACGAAGCGCGGCTGCTATCCGCACAGATAAGCGCACTCACTGACAAGTCCAACGCGCTGGCCAGGCGTCATGTCGAGCAGACGATTGTCTGGCGCGAAAGGGAAGCGGTCTGGGAGGCCCAGCGCCAGTACGCGGAGCAGCGTGAAGCTCGAGTTCGCTTCAAGCAGCAGACCGATGAAGATGTACGGGTCGAGCGGGTCAGGCAGGCTAACTCGCTTACGATCCCCATGTCTTCGCTGACGGCTGGCGGGATGGCTTTGACGCGCGAGGGTATATTCGTTGCGCAGCAAGGCGCTGCAGTGCTTGAGATGGCTGTCCAGTCTGCCGTCAATGCCTTCATTGATTTCGGGGGGATTGCCGCAAAAACGGGGCCGGTGTTCGTCACTGCGATGGTGTACTCGCCAACCCTTGGCAATGGTGAGTTGAGCGCTGAGCAACGTCAGCGTTTGTTTCAGGCTTTCGGGGTGCCGGCGCAAGCGTTGGGCCTTACTGACCGCCAAGCGATGCAATCGGTCGCCGATGCGGGCGGTTCAGTGGAGGTCGCGTACCGACTAAAACCTGAAACCGTGCCGGAAGGCACCGCGATCATCGCTGTCACTACGGGCGATGATATTGGTGCTGATGTGCCGGTCATCAACGCGGTGCTTGACCCGCTGACCGGCCGCTATAGCGCCGAGATTCCCGGATCGCCAGCCAGGCACCTGCAATTCACCCAGGACACCACTCAGGTTGCCACTGCCAGTCAGCCCGGCCTGAGCATGTTGACACCACAGGTCGAGGCCATTGCGACGGGCGTCGATCTGCGTATCAGCGATTGCATTGTGTGCGTGCCTGATCAGCCGCCGATTTACTTCACCTTCAATCTGCCACCCATAGGCTCGGGCGTCGTCACAGGGGTCGGTAAACCGGCGGCGAATGACTGGTGGAAAACCGCGAGCCAGGCACAAGGTGCCGCCATTCCCGTGCAGATCGGCGACCAGTTCCGTGGCCGTGAATTCAAGTCGCTCGCCACTTTCGATGAAGCGCTGTGGCGAACCCTAGGCGAGCATCCGGCGCTCATCGCCCAATTCGATAAGGTCAACAAAAAACGCATCGAACAAGGCTTCGCGCCCTATGCACCGAAAAGTACCTGGGTCGGTGAGCGACGCGAGTTCGAACTGCGCTACCAGGAGCGGGCGGAGTTCGGCGCCAATCCTTTCAACCTCGACAAAATCAGCATCACCACGCCGCAAAGCAGCCAGGGACAACTGGGGATCACTCCTGCGGTCCTGCCCTGGCCGATTCGTCCGGTCGGCGTCGGAACCTGGACACCCCTGGTTCCGCCAGGTATCGAACAGCTCGGTCCTACAACCTTACCTGTCATACCGCCGATTCCAGCGGTTTATCCCGGCACACCGGCCATCCCGGTCCTACCGCAAAACGAGACGTTTCCGGCTGTTGACGAAGGGCAGATCGGTGCCAGTATTCCGGGGTATCCGGCGGATATGGAGTTGCCTTCGCCGGATGTTCTGTTTCTGGACCGGCGAGATGATCCAGGTGTGGCGATGGGGTTTGGGGAGTCGGTTTCAGGGGTATGGCTCGGCGAAGTCGCACGAACGGACGGTGCGCCGATTCCTTCGCAGATCGCAGACCAGTTAAGAGGGAAGGAGTTTGCTAACTTTCATAGGTTCAGAGAGGCGTTTTGGAGAACTGTTGCGGCTGACATAAGCTTAAACACTCAGTTCAATGCCACAAACTTAAGGTTTATGCGCAAGGGCAGCGCACCTTTCCCAATCACAAATGATCAGTACGGAGGTCGAGTAAAGTTTGAACTCCATCACCGATTAGAAATTGCACAAGGTGGCGGGGTGTATGACATGGAGAATATTGTGGTAATGACGCCGAGACGACATGTTCTTGTACACAAAGGAGGCAATTAATTATGAAACACACCTCGCGCCTCGAAGATTACACAGAGTCTGAATTTCTTGATTTCCTTAGAGAGCTTTTTGATGGAGGAGAGGACTTAACAGCGGACGAGTTTGATAACTATATGATTGAGCGCGTTCAGCATTTTGAAATGATTACCGAACACCCCGACCGCTCTGACGTCATCTTCTATCCCAAGGAAGGCCAAGAGGACAGCCCTGAGGGCATCCTGAAAGAAGTCAAAGAATGGCGCGCACTCAATAACAAACCCGGCTTCAAGCCAGAGTAACTGCACGCCTACAATTCAAAGGCATCTGCTCATCACAGCATGAGCAGATGCTGTTATCTGGCAGCCGTTGTGTGCCAGAAACAAGGAAGCAATAAAGATGGAACTTAAAGCAACACTCAAGGATTACACCGAATCGGAATTTCAGGCCCTGGTGAACAGAATCTGGGCCGTTGATCTGCCGAAACAGGATCACGACCGACTGATCAATCATTTCGACCGCATCGTGGGTCACCCCAAAGGGGGGGACCTGCTGTTTTATCCGCCAGAGGATGACTATAACGCCCACTCCTCCGGCTCGGTCGTGTACTACGTCAAAGACTGGCACCACAAACAGGGCCGTGCTGCGTTCAAGGGGGAGGGCGCTCCTGTTCCGCGTCCGGTTGCTGCAAGACCGGGAGCACCGCTGACCCTGGAGCAGATGACGCAGCAGCGTATTGCGCAAAATCTGGCTGACGTACAAAAAATCGCCGTTGATCTGGCGGCTTCAGAGCGCGCTGCAGAAGTTGCACTCAGTCTTTTCGAGCAACGCATCAAATACTTGCGTCAACGACAGAGCGAACACGTAGACATCCGAGGGCGCGAGGCGGACATCCGTGCTCTGGAGGCTTCTGAATTTGAAGCGCGCCTGGCAACCCGCCAGTACGAATTCTGGAAAATGCGTATCGAGTTCAAAAAGGACAGCGCGCGGCGCGACCTGTCCTACGCCCGGTCCGAACACGCGCAGTGGCAAAACATCGCCCAGCAGGTCAGCGTTATTTACGACCGTTATCTGGCGAAGCTGAACGAGATCAATCAACGCCTCCATCGCTTTCAAGCGGACGCTGAAGCACTGCTGGTGGTCGCGCAAACACAGCTCGTTGATCAGCGTTACCAGCAGGGAGCAGGGCCGACTCAAGCGTCCGGGCTGCTGTTTGCACCGCTTGCCTTTGCCAATGCGCGACCGGGTATTTTCCTCGATGGTGGTCTTTCGCAACCCTTGGAGACCCATCGGGTTGCACTGCAAAAAGCCATACGCTCGGCAGTGGCGGAGTTTACCTGGCAGATAACCTCGGGAGCGCAAGACCATCAAGGTCGATACGCAGCGGTGCTGCAATTCGATTTTTCCAGTCGGGCCGAAGTGGGGAGGTATGGGCTCAGCGTTCCTCTGCTCGAGTTGCTGCCGATCGAGGGCCAGGATTGGCAAGGCCTGGCCGCGACGGGGGCCGAAGTCGATCTTCCGTTCAGGATGAGCAGCGGCACGTACGCCGTTCCACCAGGGACGATGTCCCGAGGCCTGAGAGAAATAAAGACGTTGTTACAGGTGGCCATTACGCCGACTAATGGCAATGCATTGTCGTCCAGAGTGAGGGTGCGAGCCGCCGTCTGGAATGAGCAGCTGAAGACCTATTGTTTTACCGCTGACGGGCCGGTCCCGGCAATTGTGAGCTGGAGCGCGCCAGCTAACCTTGAAACCATCTCGACCCTGACGCCATCCCCCGAGTATCGGCTGGGATTCCTTCGCTCTTCGCCTGTGCCTGTGTTGGAGTCCTTCAGCGACATGGCTGCGATTCGTTGCGATGACTATGTTGTCGTCTTCCCGCCAGCGTCTGGCCTGGACCCGCTTTACATCATGTTCCGAGATCGGCGCGAATATCCCGAAATGACCGTTGCTGAAGCGAAGTCCTAGTACCACTTTGCTCCAACGCAGCTACTCATCAACCATCCCGCCAAACAAAGGAATGTTACCGTCTATGCCTGTACTGGAACTCACTACCCTGATCCCCAACCGCACACCTGAGCTAGTCCTCGACTTCTGCCTGGAAGGCGTCAACTTCCCGAAGATCTTTCCAGAGCGCGTCACACTGTTGAGCGATATCGATTTAAGTAACCTGCGTATCGAAGCCGGTCGCCAGTTCCGCTTTTGCCATTGGATGTTCAATATCATTCCTGTGAGCTGGACGGTGGTGATCCGCGAGGTGGGCGAGCACCATTTCATCGATGAAATGCTCAAGGGGCCAATGGCTGCCTTTCGTCATGAACATCGGGTTGCAGCGGGTGAGGGCGGTACGCTGTACACCGACCGTGTGACCTATGCGGCCATGGGGGGCGCGCCGTTGGAGTGGCTGGTGGTCAATGCCTACATGCGGCGGGTTTTCGAAGCGCGGCACCGCAATATGCTTCGATTGCTGGGCTGACACCGATCTGTCTGTAGGAGTGAGGCTTATGTGGCGAGGGAGCTTGCTCCCGCTGGGTCGCGAAGCGGCCCCAAAAGCTTTGCGGCGGCTACGCAGTCGAACGGGAGCAAGCTCCCTCGCCACACAAGCCCGCTCCCACAGGGTTATGCAGTGTCAGTAAGTTTTGTTGAAACGCGTGTATCCAGTTTTGTGCGACGACATATCACAATTTGTATCTGGGCATAGGTCGCCAGACCATTTCGTGGTTAACTTCGGCCTCGTCAAAATTCTCTACACCAACGTTCAGAAGGACTCCGTTCATGGCTCAAGTCACTCTTAAAGGCAACCCGGTTCAAGTCAACGGCCAATTGCCACAAGCCGGTTCCCAGGCGCCAGCCTTTTCCCTGGTTGCGGGCAATCTGTCCGATGTGACCCTGGCGAGCTTCGCCGGCAAGCGCAAAGTGCTGAACATCTTCCCAAGTATCGACACCCCGACCTGCGCTACCTCCGTGCGCAAGTTCAACGCCCAGGCCAATGACATCGCCAACACCGTGGTGCTGTGCATCTCCGCTGACCTGCCGTTCGCCCAAGCCCGCTTCTGCGGCGCCGAAGGCCTGGAAAACGTCCAGAACCTGTCGACCCTGCGCGGTGCCGAGTTCATCGAGAACTACGGTGTGGCGATTGCCGATGGCCCGCTCAAAGGCCTGACCGCCCGTGCCGTCGTGGTGCTGGACGAAAACGACAAGGTCCTGCACAGCGAACTGGTCAAGGAAATCGCTGAAGAACCGAACTACGAAGCAGCACTTGCCGTTCTGAAATAAGTTTACTTTTACAATTGTTAACGGCCTGGCTCTGTCCAGGCCGTTTTCATTTGTGCTTCAGTGTCTTAGCCAAACCTCCTGTTACGTAAGCCAAAGGTAAATTGCCGGTAAAGGCGCTTTGCTTAATACCCGCCAGTGCTTATCGTTCAGCCTCCTGTAGAAAGAAGCTTCACGCGCCCAATGGTTGATCATTCCATGCAATCCTCCGCTTCCCGCAATCCTCGTCGCTGGCTGTTCGGCCTGCTTGTCCTGTTGGTCATCGCTGGCCTGTGCTGGAAATTCTGGCCCGCAAGCAGCAGCCCGAAGGAGGGCGCAGGGCAGAAAGCCGTTGCCGGGCACACCGGCCGGTCGGGGGGGATGCGTCCGGGGTTCGGCGGGGCGACCGGTCCGGTTCCGGTGCGCGTGGCGCCAGCGGTTAAGGGCGATTTCCCGCTGTATTACAAGGCGCTGGGTACGGTCACGGCGCTGAACACCATCAATGTGCGCAGCCGGGTGGGCGGCGAGCTGATCAAGATTTCGTTCGAAGAAGGGCAAATGGTCAAGGCAGGCGACCTGCTGGCCGAGATTGACCCGCGTCCTTACCAGAACGCCTTGCTCCAGGCTGAAGGCACGTTGCTACAGAATCAGGCGCAACTGAAAAACGCCCAGGTCGATGTCGAGCGCTATCGCGGCCTGTACCGCGAAGACAGTATCGCCAAGCAAACCCTGGACACCGCCGAAGCATTGGTCGGGCAGTACCTGGGCACGGTCAAGACCAATCAGGCGGCGGTCAACGACGCCAAGCTCAATCTGGAATTCACCAAAATTCGCGCCCCGATCGCCGGGCGTGTGGGCCTGCGTCAGCTGGACGTCGGCAACCTTGTGGCGGCCAACGACACCACGGCGCTGGTGATCATCACCCAGACTCAACCGATCAGCGTGGCCTTCACCTTGCCGGAAAACAGCCTGGAAACCGTGCTGGCCCGCTATCGCACCGGCGCCAAGCTGCCCGCCGAAGCCTGGGACCGCGGCGACACAAAATTGCAGGCGACTGGCGTATTGCAAAGCCTCGATAACCAGATCGACGTCACCACCGGTACCCTGAAATTCAAGGCCCGCTACGAGAACCGTGATCAAGCGTTGTTCCCGAATCAGTTCGTCAACGTCCACCTGCTGGCCGACACCCTCAAAGGCGTGGTGCTTGCGCCTTCGGCGGCGATCCAGTTCGGCACCAACGGCACGTTCGTCTATGCCATGGACGGTGACAAGAAGGTCACCATCCGCCAGTTGAAAGTCGGCGCCAGTGACGGTGATAACACGGTGATCACCGAAGGCCTGGCCGCTGGCGATCGGGTGGTGCTGGAAGGCACCGACCGCCTGAAGGAAGGCAGCGAAGTGGAGGTCGTCAACGACAGCAAGGATGTGCCGACCACCCCGACCGAACACTTGCAAGGCAAGTCGGCCGCCACTGCGCCTGACGCGACGACCACCGACAAGGCGAAAAAGGGCGGCGCATGAACATCTCGCGGCTGTTCATCCTTCGCCCGGTCGCCACGACCCTGAGCATGCTGGCGATTATTCTGGCCGGCGTGATTGCTTATCGGCTGCTGCCGGTGTCGGCATTGCCCCAGGTCGACTACCCGACCATTCGCGTCATGACGCTCTATCCCGGTGCCAGCCCGGATGTTATGACCAGCGCCGTGACCGCGCCGCTGGAGCGCCAATTCGGGCAGATGCCCGGCCTGACCCAGATGGCGTCCACCAGTTCCGGCGGCGCCTCGGTGCTGACCCTGCGTTTCAGCCTTGACATCAACATGGACGTCGCCGAGCAGCAGGTGCAGGCGGCGATCAACGCCGCGACCAACTTGCTGCCCAAAGACCTGCCAGCACCGCCGGTGTACAACAAGGTCAACCCGGCGGACACCCCGGTGCTGACCCTCGCCATCACCTCAAAAACCATGCTGTTGCCCAAGCTCAATGATTTGGTCGACACCCGCATGGCGCAGAAAATCGCGCAGATCAGCGGCGTCGGCATGGTCAGCATTGCCGGCGGCCAGCGTCAGGCAGTGCGGATCAAGGTCAACCCCGAGGCCTTGGCGGCCAATGGCCTGAACCTGTCGGACGTGCGCACGTTGATCGGCGCCTCCAACGTCAATCAGCCCAAGGGCAACTTCGACGGCCCGACCCGGGTGTCGATGCTCGACGCCAACGACCAGCTGACTTCGCCCAAGGACTACGCCAACCTGATTCTGGCCTACAGCAATGGCGCACCGTTGCGGCTCAAGGACGTGGCAGAAATTGTCGACGGCGCCGAGAACGAACGTCTTGCCGCCTGGGCCAACGAAAACCAGGCGGTATTGCTGAACATTCAGCGCCAGCCCGGGGCCAACGTCATCGAGGTGGTCGACCGGATCAAGGCTTTGCTGCCAAGCATCACCGACAACCTGCCGGCCGGTCTCGAGGTCACGGTACTCACCGACCGCACCCAGACCATCCGCGCCTCGGTCACCGACGTGCAACACGAACTGCTGATCGCCATCGCGCTGGTGGTGATGGTCACGTTCCTGTTCCTGCGGCGGGCCAGCGCCACGATCATTCCGTCGGTGGCCGTGCCGCTGTCGTTGATCGGCACCTTCGGCGTGATGTACCTCGCAGGCTTTTCGGTCAACAACCTGACCCTGATGGCGCTGACCATCGCCACCGGTTTCGTGGTGGACGATGCGATCGTCATGCTGGAGAACATCTCCCGATATATCGAAGAGGGTGACAGCCCGCTGCAAGCGGCGCTCAAGGGCGCCAAGCAGATTGGCTTCACCCTGATTTCCCTGACCCTGTCGCTGATCGCGGTGTTGATTCCGCTGCTGTTCATGGCCGACGTGGTGGGGCGCTTATTTCGCGAGTTCGCGATCACCCTGGCGGTGGCGATCCTGATTTCTCTGGTGGTGTCCCTGACCCTGACGCCAATGATGTGCGCGCGGCTGCTCAAGCGTGAGCCCAAGGAAGCAGAACAGGGCCGGTTCTACCGCTCCAGTGGTGCCGCAATTGATTGGATGATCGCGGCTTACGGGCGCAAGTTAAAGTGGGTTCTCAAGCACCAACCGCTGACACTGATGGTGGCCATTGGCACGCTGGCGTTGACCGTATTCCTGTACATGGTGGTGCCCAAGGGCTTCTTCCCGGTGCAGGACACCGGCGTGATCCAGGGTATTTCCGAGGCGCCGCAGTCGATTTCCTTTGCGGCGATGAGCGAGCGCCAGCAGCAACTGGCCAAGGTGATCCTGGCCGATCCGGCGGTCGAGAGCCTGTCGTCCTATATCGGGGTCGACGGTGACAACTCGACGTTGAACAGCGGTCGGTTGCTGATCAACCTCAAATCCCACAGCAATCGCGACCTGAGTGCCACCGAAGTGATTGCGCGCCTGCAACCGGAGCTGGACAAGCTGGTCGGCATTCGTCTGTTCATGCAGCCGGTGCAGGACCTGACCATCGAAGACCGGGTCAGCCGCACGCAGTACCAGTTCAGCATGTCGTCGCCGGATGCCGAGTTGCTCAGCCTGTGGAGCGGGCGTCTGGTGGAGGCTCTGGCGCAACGGCCGGAGTTGACCGACGTCGCCAGCGATTTGCAGGACAAGGGCTTGCAGGTTTATCTGGTGATCGACCGCGATGCGGCGTCGCGGGTCGGTGTATCCGTATCGAACATCACCGACGCGCTGTACGACGCCTTCGGTCAGCGGCAGATTTCCACCATTTACACCCAGGCCAGCCAGTACCGCGTGGTGCTGCAGTCGCAGTCCGGCGAGAAGATCGGCCCGGATGCGCTGAACCAGATTCACGTCAAGACCACCGATGGCGGTCAGGTGCGCCTGTCCAGCCTGGCGCATGTCGAGGAGCGTCAGGCGCAACTGGCGATCACCCACATCGGCCAGTTCCCGGCGGTGATGATGTCCTTCAACCTGGCGCCCGGCGTGGCACTGGGGCATGCGGTCGAGATCATCGATCAGGTGCAGAAAGACATCGGCATGCCGATTGGCGTGCAGACCCAGTTCCAGGGCGCGGCCGAAGCGTTCCAGGCGTCGCTGTCGAGCACCTTGCTGCTGATTCTGGCGGCGGTGGTGACCATGTACATCGTGCTCGGCGTGCTCTACGAGAGTTACATTCACCCGATTACCATTCTCTCGACCTTGCCCTCGGCGGCGGTCGGCGCCTTGCTGGCGTTGCTGTTGAGCGGCAATGACCTGGGGATGATCGCGATCATCGGCATCATCCTGCTGATTGGTATCGTGAAAAAGAACGCGATCATGATGATCGACTTCGCCCTAGAAGCTGAACGCAACCAGGGCATGGACCCGCAAACCGCGATCTATCAGGCAGCGCTGTTGCGCTTCCGGCCGATTCTGATGACCACCCTGGCCGCGTTGTTCGGCGCGGTGCCGCTGATGCTGGCCACGGGTTCCGGCGCGGAACTGCGCCAACCTCTGGGGCTGGTGATGGTCGGCGGCTTGCTGGTGAGTCAGGTGCTGACGCTGTTCACCACGCCTGTCATCTACTTGTACTTCGACCGCCTCGGGCGGCGCTGGGGCCGTAAGTCCGAGTCTGTGGAACCGGTAGAACAGCCATGAACCTGTCCGGACCTTTCATCAAACGCCCGGTCGCAACGATGTTGTTGAGCCTGGCGATCATGTTGCTGGGCGGTGTGAGCTTCGGCCTGTTACCGGTATCGCCGCTGCCGCAGATGGACTTCCCGGTGATCGTGGTTCAGGCGAGTTTGCCCGGTGCAAGCCCCGAGGTCATGGCCTCGACCGTGGCCACGCCGCTTGAGCGTTCCTTCGGCGCCATCGCCGGGGTCAACACCATGAGCAGCCGTTCCAGCCAGGGTTCGACCCGAGTGATTTTGCAGTTCGATCTGGACCGCGACATCAACGGCGCGGCGCGGGAGGTGCAGGCGGCGATCAACGCCTCGCGCAATTTGCTGCCAAGCGGGATGCGCAGCATGCCCACCTACAAGAAGGTCAATCCGTCCCAGGCGCCGATCATGGTACTGTCGTTGACTTCGGATGTGCTGGAAAAAGGCCAGCTCTATGACTTGGCCTCGACCATTTTGTCGCAAAGCCTGTCGCAGGTGCAGGGCGTGGGTGAAGTGCAGATCGGTGGCAGTTCGTTGCCGGCGGTGCGCATCGAACTCGAACCCCAGGCGCTCAACCAGTACGGCGTGGCCCTGGACGATGTGCGCACCACCATCGCCAACGCCAACGTACGCCGGCCCAAAGGCTCGGTCGAAGACGGTCAGCGGCTGTGGCAGGTGCAGGCCAACGATCAACTGGAGAAAGCCAAGGATTACGAGTCGCTGATCATTCACTACGCCGACGGCGCGGCCCTGCGCCTGAAGGATGTGGCCAAGGTCAGCGACGGCGTCGAGGACCGCTACAACAGCGGGTTCTTCAACGACGACGCGGCGGTGTTGCTGGTGATCAACCGCCAGGCCGGCGCCAACATCATCGAGACGGTCAACGAGATCAAGGCGCAGCTGCCGGCGTTGCAGGCCGTGCTGCCGGCCAGCGTCAAACTGAACCTGGCGATGGACCGTTCGCCGGTGATCAAGGCCACCCTGCATGAAGCGGAAATGACTTTGCTGATTGCCGTGGCGCTGGTGATTTTGGTGGTGTTCCTGTTTCTCGGTAACTTCCGTGCCTCGCTGATTCCGACCCTGGCGGTGCCGGTGTCGCTGGTGGGCACGTTTGCGGTGATGTACCTCTACGGGTTCTCCCTGAACAACCTGTCGCTGATGGCGCTGATCCTGGCCACCGGGCTGGTGGTGGACGACGCCATCGTGGTGCTGGAGAACATTTCCCGGCACATCGACAAGGGCGTGCCGCCGATGAAGGCCGCGTACCTCGGGGCCCAGGAAGTCGGTTTTACGCTGCTGTCGATGAACGTCTCGCTGGTGGCGGTGTTTCTGTCGATCCTGTTCATGGGCGGGATCATCGAAAGCCTGTTTCGCGAGTTTTCCATCACCCTGGCGGCCGCCATCGTGGTGTCGTTGCTGGTGTCGCTGACGCTGACGCCGATGCTCTGCGCACGCTGGCTCAAGCCGCATACGCCGGGGCAGGAAAACCGCCTGCAACGCTGGAGCCAACGGACCAACGAGTGGATGGTCGGCAAATACGCCACCAGCCTCGACTGGGTGCTGCGTCACCGTCGGCTGACCTTGCTTAGCCTGATCGTGACGATTGGCGTGAATATCGCGCTGTATGTCGTTGTTCCTAAAACCTTCTTGCCTCAGCAAGACACCGGCCAATTGATCGGTTTCGTGCGTGGCGACGACAGCCTGTCGTTCAGCGTGATGCAGCCGAAGATGGAAGTCTTCCGCCGCGCCGTGCTCAAGGACGAGGCGGTGGAGAGCGTCGCTGGGTTTATCGGTGGCAACAACGGCACCAACAACGCCTTCATGCTGGTGCGGCTCAAGCCGATCAAGGAACGCAACCTGTCCGCGCAGAAAGTCATCGAACGCCTGCGCAAGGAAATGCCCAAGGTGCCCGGTGCGCAATTGATGCTGATGGCCGATCAGGACCTGCAATTTGGCGGCGGCCGCGAGCAGACCTCCTCGCAGTATTCCTACATCCTGCAAAGCGGCGATCTTGGCGCGTTGCGCGAGTGGTATCCGAAAGTCGTCACCGCCCTCAAGGCGCTGCCGGAATTGACGGCGATTGACGCACGCGAAGGCCGTGGCGCCCCGCAAGTGACCCTGATTGTCGATCGGGATCAGGCCAAGCGACTGGGCGTGGACATGGACATGGTCACGGCGGTGCTGAACAACGCCTACAGCCAGCGGCAGATTTCGACGATCTACGACAGCCTCAACCAGTATCAGGTAGTGATGGAGGTCAACCCGAAATACGCCCAGGACCCGATCACGCTCAAGCAAGTGCAGGTGATCACCGCCGACGGTGCGCGGATTCCGCTGTCGACCATCGCTCACTACGAAAACAGCCTGGAAGACGACCGGGTCAGCCACGAAGGCCAGTTCGCTTCAGAAAGCATCGCCTTCGACATGGCCGAAGGCGTGACGGTGGAGCAGGGCTCGGCGGCCATCGAGCGGGCGATTGCCAAGGTCGGTCTGCCGGAAGACGTCATCGCGAAAATGGCCGGCACCGCCGACGCCTTCGCCGCCGCTCAGAAGAGCCAGCCGTGGATGATCCTTGGCGCGCTGGTGGCGGTGTATCTGGTGCTGGGCGTGCTGTATGAAAGCTACATTCATCCGCTGACCATTCTCTCGACCTTGCCGTCGGCCGGGGTCGGGGCGTTGTTGTCGATCTATGTGCTGGGCGGCGAGTTCAGCCTGATTTCCTTGCTTGGGTTGTTCTTGCTGATCGGCGTGGTGAAGAAAAACGCGATTCTGATGATCGACCTGGCGCTGCAACTGGAACGGCACCAAGGCCTTGAGCCGCTGGAGTCGATCCGCAGCGCCTGTCTGCAACGGCTGCGACCGATTCTGATGACCACTCTGGCGGCGATCCTCGGTGCCTTGCCGTTGCTGCTGAGCCGGGCCGAAGGGGCGGAAATGCGGCAGCCGCTGGGCCTGACCATCATCGGCGGGCTGGTCTTCAGCCAGGTGCTGACCCTTTACACCACCCCGGTGGTTTACCTCTATCTCGACAAACTGCGCCATCGCTTCAACCACTGGCGTGGGGTGCGTACCGATGCTGCTCTGGAAACTCCGCTATGACTGACCGTTCGCTTATCAACCTGGTTGCACCGCTGATCACAGCCCGAGGCTCGCGCTTGCTGAGCCTGTCGCTGTGCGTAGCGATGCTCAGTGCCTGCGCCATCGGCCCGGATTACCAGCGCCCGCCAGCCGCCGCGCCGGCACAGTACAAGGAAGCGGCTGGCTGGCGTCAGGCCAATCCCAGCGATTCTCTGGCGCGGGGAGCCTGGTGGGAGCTGTATGGCGATCAGCAGCTCAATGGTTTGATCGAAAAACTCAACAGTGCAAACCAGACCGTCGCCCAGTCCGAAGCCCAGTACCGACAGGCCCAGGCCTTGGTGCGCAGTGCCCGGGGGGCGTTTTTCCCGACGGTGGACCTGACGGTCGGGAAAACCCGTTCCAGCCAAGGCACCGGTAGCAGCAGTTCGAGCCTGAGCAGTTCCTCCAGTGGTATTCGCGACACCTATACGGCGCAGGCCGGGGTTAGCTGGGAAGCAGACGTCTGGGGCAAATTGCGCCGAGGCCTGGAAGCCGACACGGCCAACGCCGAGGCGAGTTTTGCTGACTTGGCGGCGATGCGCCTGAGCCAGCAATCGGAGCTGGTGCAGAACTACCTGCAACTGCGGGTGATCGACGAACAGAAACGCCTGCTGGAAGCGACGGTCGAGGCCTATCAACGTTCGCTGACAATGACCGAAAACCAGTACCGCGCTGGTGTCTCCGGCAAGGACGCAGTGGCCCAGGCCACCACGCAGCTCAAAAGCACCCAGGCAGAAATGGTCGACCTGATTTGGCAGCGCGCGCAGTTCGAGAACGCCATCGCCGTACTGATTGGTCTGCCGCCGGCCGAGTTCGGCCTGGCTGAAACACAGGACATCCCGGCATTGCCGCAGGTGCCGCTGAGCCTGCCTTCGCAGTTGCTGGAACGCCGCCCGGACATCGCTTCCGCCGAGCGCTCGGTGATGGCCGCCAACGCCAACATCGGCGTGGCCAAAGCCGCTTACTACCCAGACCTGACCCTGAGCCTGAACGGCGGTTATAGCAGCAGCACCTCTAACAACTGGATCAGCGTGCCGAACCGCTTCTGGTCGGTCGGCCCGCAACTGGCCATGACCCTGTTCGACGGTGGGCAGCGCTCGGCGGAAGTCGATCGCAGCGAAGCGGCCTATGACGAGACCGTCGCCAAGTACCGCCAGACTGTGCTCGATGGCTTCCGTGAAGTGGAAAACTATCTGGTGCAGCTCAAGGTGCTGGAAGACGAAGCCAAGGTGCGCCAGGAAGCACTGGATGCGGCACGCGAGTCCCTTCGCTTGACCCGGAACCAGTACAAGGCCGGGTTGATCGCTTATCTGGATGTGGTGGTGGTTCAGGCCACGGCGTTGAGCAACGAACGCAACGTGCTGAGCTTGCTGCAGAGCCGCTTGATCGCCAGCGTGCAGTTGATTGCTGCACTGGGTGGCGGGTGGGATGGACAGCTTCAGGTCAGTGACCAGCAATAACCCCATCCCTGTGGCGAGGGAGCTTGCTCCCGCTGGACGGCGAAGCCGTCCCAAAGAGGCTGACGCGTATATTCAGACAAAACGCATCAACCGGTTTGCGACTGCTGCGCAGCCGAGCGGGAGCAAGCTCCCTCGCCACAATCGCCTTGATGGCCTTTTGATGACTTTGTGAGTGCGTTCGTCAGCGGAGTCAGTACAATCCCCGACTTTGCTCCCCCGAGAACGGATGCGGGAGCGGTCGCGAGAAGTCCCATGCTCATCGGTAGTTACTCTCTTACGTTGGTTTTCATATCGCTCTGTGTGGCGATACTGGCCTCTTACACCGCGCTCGACCTCACCGGTCGCATCGCCACGTCCAAGGGGCGGGCGGTGCATCTGTGGACGGCTGGCGGCGCTTTTGCGATGGGCATTGGCGTGTGGTCGATGCATTTCATCGGCATGCTCGCGTTCACCTTGCCGATTGATCTGGGCTATGACGCGACCCTTACGGCGCTGTCCCTATTGATTGCGGTCTTGTCCTGCGGTTTTGCCCTGTGGCTGGTCAGCCAGCCACAACTGCCGGCCTGGCAACTGTTGTTCGGCGCGCTGGTCATGGGCGCAGGCATCAGCGCCATGCATTACACCGGCATGGCCGCGATGCGCATGCAGCCGGGCATCGATTACGACCCGGCACTGTTTAGCGCGTCGCTGCTGATTGCCGTCGGTGCGTCGGGCGCGGCGTTGTGGATCGCTTTCCGCCTGCGTCGGCACGCACCGTATGTTCGTCTGATCCGCGGCGGAGCAGCGGTGATCATGGGCATCGCCATCGTCGGTATGCACTACACCGGCATGGCTGCGGCTCGTTTTGCCGATGGCAGTTTCTGTGGTGCGGCGGCTGATGGCCTGAACGGCGAGGGGACTGGACAGTCTTGTTCTGATCACCACCCTGGCGGTGTTGAGCATTGCCTTGCTGACGTCGATCCTCGATGCACGCCTGGAGGCTCGCACCGCGGACCTCGCTCAATCGCTGACCGAAGCCAATCGAGAACTCACTCAACTGGCGCTGCACGACACACTGACCGGGCTGCCGAACCGAGTATTGCTGGCCGACCGTATCGATCAGGCGATGTCGAGGGTGCAGGAGCAGGGCGGCTGTTTTGCGTTGATGTTCATTGATCTGGACGGCTTCAAACCGGTCAACGATGCTTTCGGGCACCACATGGGCGACCAGTTGCTGCGTGAGGTCAGCCTGCGCCTGCGCGAGGATTTGCGCAGCCAGGACACCTTGGCGCGGATCGGCGGCGATGAATTTGTGCTGCTGGTGCAACTCACCGAGCCGAATGACGCGTTGAACCTGGCGGCGCGACAGGTGGGGCTGATTGCGCGACCGTTCCGGGTCGCGGAGCATGACTTGCAGATTTCCGCCAGCGTCGGCATCGCGCTCTATCCGGGCAATGGTCAGACCGCCGAGGAATTGCTGATGAACGCCGACGCCGCGATGTACCACGCCAAGGGCGCCGGGAAAAACGGCCATCGTTTCTTCGACGCCTCGATGAACAGCAACGCGCGCAAACAGCTGCAATTGCTGCAAGACCTGCGTAATGCTCTCGATCAGCATCAGTTCAGTCTCTATTACCAACCCAAGTTCGACGCCGGCAATGGCCGACCGGTGGGCGCCGAGGCGTTGCTGCGCTGGGCGCACCCGACTCAAGGCATGCTGCAGCCGGACAGTTTCATTGATCTTGCGGAGAAGACCGGGCTGATCATTCCGATCGGCGAGTGGGTGCTCAACGAAGCCTGCCGTCAGATGCGTGAGTGGTATGTGCTCGGTTACACCGACTGGCGCATCGCGGTGAACCTCTCGGCCTTGCAGTTCTGCCATGCCGGATTGGTACAGAGCGTCGCCAAGGCCCTGGCCACTCATCATCTGCCAGCCAACAGCCTGACCCTGGAAATTACCGAAACCACCGCCATGAGCGACGCCGATGCGAGCATGACAGTGCTGCAGGAACTCTCGGAAATGGGCGTCGACCTGTCCATCGATGACTTTGGCACCGGCTATTCGAGCTTGATGTACCTCAAGCGCCTGCCAGCCAATGAATTGAAGATCGACCGGGGTTTCGTCCGCGATCTGGAACACGACAGCGACGACGCGGCCATCGTCTCGGCCATCGTCGCCCTCGGCCAGGCACTGGGTTTGCGGATCGTCGCCGAAGGGGTGGAAACCGGTGTCCAGCAAGACTTCCTGACCCAACTCGGATGCGACTCGTTGCAGGGTTATCTGCTGGGGCATCCCCTGCCTGCCGATCGCTTCATGGCCGATGTTCATCGTGGGGAGCAGCTGGCTGCGGGCTGATGGACCCCCTCGCCACAGGTTGTCGTTATTGGAATTGACGCAGGTTCATGCAAAACCGCGCAATGGCGGTTATTCTTGGCCCCGACTGCTTACGCTTGAACGGGGGAAATGCCAGCATGGACAAAGTCATTGTCATCACCGGCGGCAGCCGCGGAATTGGCGCCGCCACGGCTCTGTTGGCCGCAGAACAAGGCTATCGGATCTGTATCAACTATCAGTCCGACGAGCAGGCGGCGCACAGTGTGCTGGAACAAGTCCGCGCACTCGGCGCCCAAGCCATTGCGGTACGCGCCGATGTGAGTATCGAAGACGAAGTGATCGGTCTGTTCCACCGCGTAGACACCGAACTCGGTCGGGTCACGGCGCTGGTGAACAACGCCGGTACCGTCGGGCAAAAGTCGCGGATCGACGAAATGTCCGAATTCCGTATCCTGAAAATCCTCAAGACCAACGTCCTGGCACCGATCCTCTGCGCCAAACACGCGATCCTGCGCATGTCACCCAAACACGGTGGGCAGGGCGGCAGCATCGTCAACGTGTCGTCGGTCGCTGCCCGCTTGGGCGCCCCCGGCGAATATGTCGACTACGCAGCGTCCAAAGGTGCGCTGGACACCTTCACCATCGGTCTGTCCAAGGAAGTGGCGGGCGAGGGGATTCGTGTCAACGCCGTGCGGCCGGGTTACATCTACACCGATTTCCATGCGCTGAGCGGTGATCCGGACCGGGTCAGCAAGCTGGAATCGGCGATCCCGATGGCTCGGGGTGGGCGGCCGGATGAAGTGGCGGAGGCGATTGTGTGGTTATTGTCGGATAAGGCGTCGTATGCGACGGGGACTTTCGTCGATCTTGGTGGCGGACGGTAAAAAAGCGGGAATGTAGGCTGGAACTGGATCAGAAACATCAGTTCATGAAGCAACGAGAGTGAAACACGGCTATTCAGTCAATATAGCGGGGGCCGTGTTTCACACCAACATCAATGTTATCGCTGACCAATGTAAATGTTATCAATGTCTATACTTCCACTGGCCGCCTTTGCTTTTAGGAGAATCCAGATTGTATTTAGTCCACTGGTTTTAGGTGTATACGAAGCGGATGTGTCGTGCCATTGCCCATCCGATGGAGGAATAGTGAAATCTCCATACCCACCGTTTGCCTCTCCTATAGCAGTGACAGCAAATTGCGTCACCTCGAGGCCCTCTGGTAGACGGACGCACAAATCAATTTGGATTGGGCGCTGCTCAAACACGGTTTCGAGCTTTTTTCTCACTTCTATCGACGAAATGTCACCGCCAGGTGTTAGGGGTAGGGATAAATAATGATGAAGGTCGTCCTTCATGACTGTTTCATTGCCTGGGGCGGTAATCCATCCATGGTCAAAGTTTGTGAAGTAGTGAATAGGATTTGAATTGTTCATTTGCAATCCCTGAGGTTTTGAGTGCTTGCGAGCGAGTTTAAGAAGAAGTTAACTTTAACTAGTGTTGGGCTAGTCAAGTGAACTCCTGCTTAGTTAAACAATACGGCAACACTCCCGTCTACTGTCAGAAGTAATAGGTATTCACCAAATTCACGGCCGTTCGTCGGAGCTTGGTTTAGTGGACAAGGCTTCTTATGCGGGAGCGATGTCGTCGGTGAATTTTTCGTAGCGTTTCATCAAAGGCCCGGTTTGAAGTTATTCAGCGGGTGTGCTGTTGTGGCGAGGGAGCTTGCTCCCGCTCGGCTGCGTAGCAGTCGTAAACTAGACATCTCGATTTATCTGATGTATCGCAACGACCTGGGTTGGGAGAGCGCTGTGCACTCCAGCGGGAGCAAGCTCCCTCGCCACAGGTCTGTGTCATTGGAATTGACGCAGGTTCATGTAAAACCGCAATGGCGGTTATTTTTGGCCCCGACTGCTTACGCTTGAAACGGGAGAAATGCCAACATGGACAAAGTCATCGTCATCACCGGCGGCAGCCGCGCACTCGGCGCCCAAGCACGCCGGTGCCCGTCGGGCACAAGTCACGGATAGACGAAATGTCCGAATTCCGCATCCTGAAAATCCTCAAGACCAACGTCCTGGCACCGATCCTCTGCGCCAAACACGCGATCCTGCGCATGTCACCCAAACACGGTGGGCAGGGCGGCAGCATCGTTAACGTGTCGTCGGTCGCTGCCCGCTTGGGCGCCCCCAGCGAATATGTCGACTACGCAGCGTCCAAAGGCGCGCTGGACACCTTCACCATTGGCCTGTCCAAGGAAGTAGCGGGCGAGGGGATTCGCGTCAACGCCGTGCGGCCGGGTTACATCTACACCGATTTCCATGCGCTGAGCGGTGATCCGGATCGGGTCAGCAAGCTGGAATCGGCGATCCCGATGGCTCGGGGTGGGCGGCCGGATGAAGTGGCGGAGGCGATTGTGTGGTTGTTGTCGGATAAGGCTTCTTATGCGACGGGGACTTTCGTCGATCTTGGCGGTGGGCGTTAAACCTGATGCGTTGCTTTGTCAGTGCTGGCCTCATCGCGGGCAAGCCTCGCTCCCACAGGATTTGTGTCGTTCACAAGCTTTTTGACCAACACAGTTCATTGTGGGAGCGAGGCTTGCCCGCGATGAGGCCAGCGCCGGCAATATCGAACTTTCAGAACGACCGCACGATTGTGCCCAACGTCTCCATCACCTTCTCGGCCGCCTCATCCCACGGGCTGTCGTCATTAGCCGAATACAATCCTGAACCGCTGGGTCGGTGAAAGATTGGCCTTGAAAACAACACTCCATCAGTTATGCCCCTTCTTTTTTGGATCGTCCACTCTGCGGGGGGACCCATCAATTAGCGTCATGCTTTTGTTGGTAGTTACTGGTTTTATATTGTTGTGTTGTCTGTGATTGTTTTGTCTTTTTTCTGGCTAATGACTTCTTGCGAGTTTGGTAAGAAAACGTACTTCCGACATTCTTTGTATTGGGTTTGTTGTGGGGAGGACGTTGAGTTTTGAAGTTTGGGTGACTATTCTTTGTTGGCGCTCTGCAAGAGGTGGGGCTTAAACTAATTAATGGAAAACTTAAATGGATATTTAATCAGGATGAAGTGGCGCTTTGGGAAGGTTTTATACTGAACCATGTGTACAGCAATTTTTCGGTGACTTCCCCCGCAAATTTTTTGTCGGATGCGGCCAAGTTTGCAGATGATTTGATTCTGGAACGACGCAAACGTAATTTTCTAAAAGAATAAGCTGTTTCTTTGTGAGGTTGGCAGCGAGCGCCTGCTGTAAATAAGTTGCAGGCGCTACCCATTTACACTGGGGCTGTTTTTCGATGTGGTCACCAAGCTGTCAGTCGTTGTATTGTTTTTATTTTGCTGGCGGGAATATTTAAAGTAATATTGTTCTATTTAAGGTTAAGGTGTTTGAATGAGTGTGGAAGATGAAAATAAGTCTATGGTGGCCTATCTTTTTCTTGAGGGGAAGCCGTTGGTATTGAACTATCAGCTTATGGAGAACAGGCTGAAGCGACCGCGTCTGACGCCGGCTCAACGCGTGGAATATGATCGTCAGCTTCGGAGTGAAGGTGGTTTCCTGACAGTGGCTGATAACGAACGCGATGCGCCATTGTTGATTCACTTTCGTTGGGATAATGATCGTTATACGCTCCGTGTTGCGACACCCGGGAAGTTTTACGGTTATTTTCTGAGTATGGAAAGTATCCTGGACGCCAGGGGTGAAAAAACGTCAACTCAAAACTTGATGGTGTTGGAGAAAGGTGAGCCGACACGATTCTATCTTGAGACCGTAGCACCCGATCTCTTTCGATTGAGGAATGTGGCTAAGAGGTCGAGTGCGTCAGAAGGGCTCTTGGGCGGAGCATCGTCCGCTTACAGCGTTCTTAAACTGGTAGAGGATCAGCTTGGCGAGCCTACTTATTTCTATAAACAAGAAGGGCGCCTTCGAAATGACCCGCAGCAATATTTCTCGGATACATTTTTGCATGCTGAACATGTGATGTTTTGGCCTAATGGAGTGCATCTTGGCTTGCAGGTCAGGGGGGCGGGCGTTTTGGAATTGAGCGATGTTGGCTGAGAGAGCCAATCATTAAGGGGCGCTTGGAGAAGAGCCATTGCATGTTGTAGTCGCTGCTGAGGTTGGCCGGTATTGGCCGGGTATTACTTGTCAGGCATCGATTTATTTATCAGGAAAAGTCCTGCCAGCTTTTGTTGGCAGGACTTTTTTGCGACTAAGGGTATTTTGTCAAAACGAGCGTACGATCCTACCCAACGTCTCCATCGCCTTCTCGGCCGCCTCATCCCACGGGCTGCCGTAGTTCAACCGAATACAATTCCTGAACCGCTGGGTCGGTGAAAAGATCGGCCCCGGCGCAATGCTGATCCCTTGTGCCAATGCCATCTGAAACAACTTCAATGAATCCATCTGCGGCGGCAGTTCCAGCCACAAAAAGTAACCGCCGGCCGGTTGGCTGACGCGGGTCTGGGCCGGGAAGTAGCGGGCGATGGCGGCGAGCATGGCACTTTGCTGTTCTTCCAGGGCGTAACGCAGTTTGCGCAGGTGCCGGTCGTAGCCGCCGTGTTGCAGGTAATCGGCGATGGCGGCCTGAGCGGGCATCGAGGCGCAGAGCGATGTCATGAGCTTAAGGCGTTCGATTTTCTGCGCATAACGCCCGGCAGCGACCCAGCCGATGCGATAACCGGGGGCCAGGCTCTTGGCGAACGATCCGCAATGCATCACCAACCCCTCAGTATCGAAAGCCTTGGCCGGTTTCGGCGCCTGTTGCCCGTAATAGAGCTCGGCGTAGACGTCGTCTTCGATCAGCGGCACTTGATGGCCGCGCAACAGCTCCACCAGCTCCTGCTTCTTCGCTTCGGGCATGGTCGCGCCCATGGGGTTCTGGAAACTGGTCATGCACCAGCAGGCCTTGATCGGATGCCGTTCCAGGGTTTGGGCAAGCACGCCGAGGTCGATGCCGTCTCGTGGGTGGACGGGGATTTCCACGGCTTTGAGCTTCAACCGTTCCAGCACTTGCAGGCTGGCGTAGAACGCCGGAGCTTCGATGGCCACCAGATCGCCGGGTTCGGTCACAGCTTGCAGGCACAGGTTCAGGGCTTCGAGGGCGCCGTTGGTGATCAGCAGTTCCTCCATGGGCAGCATCAGCCCGCCGACCATGTAGCGCAGGGCGATTTGCCGACGCAGTTGCGGGTTACCCGGCGACATGTCGGTGACGACCATGCGTGGGTCCATTTCCCGGGCGGCACTGGCCAGCGAGCGAGACAGGCGTTGCAGCGGGAACAGCGTGGGGCTGGGGAACGCCGAACCGAAGGGCACGGTGTTCGGGTCCTTGATCGAATCCAGCACCGAGAACACCAGTTCGCTGACGTCGACTTCGGTGGACTCATTGACCTGGCTGCTGATCACCGGCTCGGAGAACGGGCTCGGTGCATGCGCATTGACGAAGTAGCCGGAACGCGGCCGGGCGCGGATCAGGCCACGGCGTTCGAGCAGGTAATAGGCCTGGAACACCGTGGACGGGCTGACGCCGTAGGTCTGGCTGGCGTAGCGCACCGATGGCACCCGCTGGCCGGGACCGAGGACGCCGGAGCGGATCAGTTCAGCGATGTCGTCGGCGAATTTTTCGTAGCGTTTCATCAAAGGCCCGGTTTGAAGTTATTCAGTGGTTGCGCTGTTGTGGCGAGGGAGCTTGCTCCCGCTCGGCTGCGTAGCAGTCGTAAAATTTTGGGGGCGCTTCGCACCCCAGCGGGAGCAAGCTCCCTCGCCACAGAGGACCGCATCTGACAAAGGACTGCATCTTAAAGGCTCAACGGTTCATCGGCGCAACAAACCGGCTCTTGGCCACGCTGTAGATGTCCGGTTCATCGCTGTCGACAATCTTGAAACTGATGGTCTGCGAGCTGCTGTTCGGCCGTTCCGTGGTCATGGCCACCGACACCGGCACATCGACGATCTCACCGGGGGCCAGGCTCAGTTCGGTCTTGCCTTGCAGCTGGAAGCCATCGCCATCGACCAGCGTCAATCGATAATCCTGACGTTGCTGGGTCTTGTTGATGACCTTCAGGCTGTAGATGTTTTCGATCTGGCCTGCACTGTTCTCGCGGAACAGGCCACGGTCCTTGCTCACGTCCAGCGACACCATCGGCCGCTCCACCAACGCCAGGGCGAGGGCGCCGATCATCACCAGCAGCACGGCGGTGTAACCGATCAAGCGCGGGCGCAGCAGGTGAGTCTTGCCACCCTGTAATTCATGTTCCGAGGTGTAGCTGATCAGCCCCCGGGCGTAGCCCATTTTGTCCATGATCGAATCACAGGCGTCGATGCACGCGGCGCAACCGATGCACTCCATCTGCAAGCCGTCGCGGATGTCGATGCCGGTCGGGCAGACCTGCACGCACAATTGGCAATCGATGCAATCACCCAGTCCGACCTCGGCAGGTTTCACCTCACGCTTGCGCGGGCCACGGTTTTCGCCGCGGGCCACATCGTAGGAAATGGTCAGGGTGTCCTTGTCGAACATCACGCTCTGGAAGCGCGCATAGGGGCACATGTGCATGCACACCGCTTCGCGCAGCCAACCGGCATTGATGTAAGTGGCGCCGGTGAAGAACAGCACCCAGAACAGGCTGACCCCGCCGATTTGCAAGGTCAGCAGTTCTTCGGCCAATGGGCGGATCGGCGTGAAGTAGCCGACAAAGGTCAGGCCGGTGAGCAGGCTGATGGCCAGCCACAAGGTGTGTTTGGCCGAGCGGCGGATCAGTTTGTTCAGGCCCCAGGGCGCGGCTTGCAGTTTGATCCGCTGGTTGCGCTCGCCTTCGGTGAGCTTTTCGCACCACATGAAGATCCAGGTCCAGGAACTCTGCGGACAGGTGTAACCGCACCAGACCCGGCCTGCGAACACGGTGATCGCAAACAGGCCGAACGCGGCGATGATCAGCAGCGCCGAGAGCAGGATGAAATCCTGTGGCCAGAAGGTAGCGCCGAAGATATGGAATTTGCTTTCGGAAAGGTCCCAGAGCACCGCCTGGCGGCCACCCCAGTTCAGCCACACCGTGCCGAAGAACAGCAGAAACAGAAACCCCGCGCCGCTCATGCGCAGGGTGCGGAACAAACCCGTGAAGCTGCGGGTGTGGATCAGGTTGTCGCTGGATTTGGCCTTTGTCTTTGGACGCAAAGGCTCATTGCTTTTTATAAATGAGGCAGGTTCAACGGTTCGGACGGGGATTCTATCGCTCATGGTCTTTCGCTCATCAGCCTCCATCAGGCCTGAGCACTATGACCAGCGATCTGTTTGCATAACAGACTCAGCTAAAGCAATAAAAAGCGGATCAGATGAGTTCCTGGCACCCGCCTGCGACAACTTGATGCACCCGCAACGGCTGGCCGCAAACACCTATGCCAAGTGTTTGCGACGGGTGTTGATGCGGGTCAGTCAAATCACCGAATCACTGTCCGTGGCCTTCAGATGCCGACGCCCATCCGTTGCGCCTGCTACGGTCAATGCATCGGCTTCTGCTTCGGTGATGTAGATGCGCTGGCCGTCGAGGTCCACCGCCGACATGGATTTTTCCCCGTCGGTGATGATGGTCACGTCGGGGCAAAGACGAATTTCTTCGCCACTTTCGGTGGTGAAAAAGCAGGTCTGGTTTTCGATGCGCACGGTCATGGGGGCGTCCTTTTTCTGCGGGTTCTTGAGCGTTAGGGCTCATCCACCAGTCATCGTTCTGTGCAACCGATTAATGGTGGGTGCGGTCCATCCTTTATCGAGTCATTAATTCATCACAAGGACTGCGCCATGGACGCCTGGTGGCACGAGGTTTGGGTGACGCTGCAAGCGGAGTTCGCGGACATTGGCGATGCTTCACAACTGACGCGCATTACGGTGCGCTTGCTGATGGCCGCTGTGCTGGGCGGCATTCTCGGTTTCGAACGTGAACAGAAGGGCAAGGCCGCCGGGATTCGCACCCATATGCTGGTGGCGCTGGGCGCGGCGCTGTTTGTGCTGGTGCCGCAGATGTCAGGATCCCAGGCCGATGCCATGAGCCGCGTGGTGCAGGGTGTGATCGCCGGCATCGGCTTTCTCGGCGCCGGGACTATCCTGAAAAACACCGATGGCGACGAGGGCCATGTCAAAGGCCTGACCACCGCCGCCGGTTTGTGGATGACGGCGGCCATTGGCGTTTCGGCCGGGATGGGGCGCGAGGCGACAGCGGTGCTCAGTACGTTGCTGGCGTTGGTGATTCTCGCTGTGATGCCTGTCGTCGTGCGCCAGTTTGAAAAGGATCGAAACCCGTAAGTGAGTTTCATGCAGTTTACGGATGCACGATCTCCGGCGGCTGGCTGCTCGGCGGCACTTCCCGGGGTGGCGGTCTGGTGCCTGGCGGTTCCTGCGCGGGGACGGGGTCGGGTTCGGTCGGCGGCGTTGGCGGTATCGTCGGCTGATCGATGTTCGGATCGGGTGTCTCGGCCGGGATTGGAATACTCATCGCTACAGTCTCCAGTGGCAGATGGCGTGAGTCGTGCTTAAGTTGATTGACCCGTACTCAGGGAATTTGATTCCCCGAAAGACTTGGCAAATCCCTCTGAACTTTTACCGGCGCCTGCTGTTCGGAACTTAAGTGAGTTCATGCCGGGGCAGATCGCTTCGTGTGAACGACGACCAGGCACAAGAGCGTCCTTGGGGCGTTAAGGAGAGATGCTCGATGACCGCTGAGAAAAAACCCACAGAGTTGAGCTACAACCCGCATATACCGCTGTCGCAGGCGTTACTGCTGCCGCGGATCGTGATCGAAAACACCATGCCGACCCTCGATGGCGGGCAATTCGCCGTTAAAGCCGTGATTGATCAGGACGTGGTGGTGACCAGCAAAGTGTTTGCCGACGGTCACGACAAATTGGCCGTGCGCATCCGCTGGCGTGCCGACGGCGACGAAACCTGGCAGAGCGAGGTGATGGCCGAGCTGGGCAATAACGGCTGGCAGGGCCAGTTTCGTGTCAAGAAGCAGGGGCGCTATGTGTTCTGCCTCGAAGCCTGGATCGATCAGTACGCCAGTTTTTGTTATGAGCTGGAGAAAAAACACGCCGTCGGCGTTTCGGTCAGCCTGGAGCTGCAGGAAGGGCGCACTCACGTCCAGCAGGCCGCCGAACGCTCCGAAGGCCCGCTCAGTGAACAACTGGCGGCGTTGCATCATGAATTGTCCGGTCTGCTCGAAACCGAGCAAGTCGCCTTGTTTCTGCACCAACGCAGCGCGGACTTGATGGCCCAGGCTGATGACCATCGTCCCTTCCTGAGCCTGAGCCCGGAATACCCGGTGGAGGTGGAGCGCACGCTGGCGCAATTCGCTAGCTGGTATGAATTGTTCCCTCGCTCGATCACCGATGACCCGGCCCGTCATGGCACCTTCAACGACGTGCATTCGCGGCTGCCGATGATCCAGGACATGGGCTTCGACGTGCTGTACTTCACGCCGATCCACCCGATCGGCCGCAGCTACCGCAAAGGTCCGAACAACTCATTGACCGCCGGCCCCGACGATCCGGGCAGCCCTTACGCCATCGGCAGCGAAGAGGGCGGGCATGAGGCGATTCACTCGGAACTGGGCAGCCGCGAAGATTTTCGCCGGCTCGTCGCGGCCGCTGCCGAGCATGGGCTGGAAATCGCTCTAGACTTCGCGATTCAGTGTTCCCAGGACCACCCGTGGCTAAAACAGCACCCGGGCTGGTTCAACTGGCGACCGGACGGCACGATCAAATACGCCGAGAACCCGCCGAAGAAATACCAAGACATCGTCAACGTCGATTTCTATGCCGTGGATGCGATTCCAAGCCTGTGGATCGAGTTGCGTGACATCGTCGTGGGCTGGGTCAAGGAGGGTGTGAAGCTGTTTCGCGTCGACAATCCTCACACCAAACCGTTGCCGTTCTGGCAGTGGATGATCGCCGATGTGCGGGCGCTGTACCCCGAGGTGATCTTCCTGGCCGAAGCCTTTACCACGCCGGCGATGATGGCGCGCCTGGGCAAGGTCGGCTACTCCCAGAGCTACACCTATTTCACCTGGCGCAACACCAAGACCGAGCTGGCGACCTATTTCACCGAACTCAATGAATCGCCGTGGCGTGAATGCTACCGGCCGAATTTTTTCGTCAACACGCCGGACATCAACCCGGCGTTCCTGCATGAGTCCGGGCGCGCCGGTTTTCTGATTCGTGCCGCGCTGGCGACCATGGGCTCCGGGCTGTGGGGCATGTATTCGGGTTTTGAACTGTGTGAGGCGGCACCGGTGCCGGGCCGGGAGGAATACCTCAATTCCGAGAAGTACGAAATCCGCCCTCGGGACTTCAATGCACCGGGCAACATCATTGCCGAAATCGCCCAGCTCAACCGCATCCGCCGGCAGAACCCGGCGTTGCAAACGCACCTGGGCCTGAAGGTCTACAACGCCTGGAACGACAACATTCTGTATTTCGGCAAACGCAGCGTCGACGGCAGCAATTTCATTCTGGTAGCCGTCAGCCTTGATCCGCATCACGCCCAGGAGGCGAATTTTGAACTGCCGCTGTGGGAAATGGGCCTCCCCGACGATGCCAGCACCCAGGGCGAAGACTTGATGAACGGCCACCGCTGGACCTGGCACGGCAAGTACCAGTTCATGCGGATCGAACCGTGGCATCAGCCGTTCGGGATTTGGAGGATTACCAGTTCCTGAACCTGGCGAAGATCAATGTGGGAGCTGGCTTGCCTGCGATAGCGGTGGGCCAGCGCCGAACATGCTCACTGACAGATTGCTATCGCAGGCAAGCCAGCTCCCACACTGACCGCATTTCTTCAAGCAGTTGATGTTTTCCCAGAATTTTTCAGGAGTTACAAATGGCGAAGAAACCCAGGTCAGCCACCTTTATCAAGGACCCGCTCTGGTACAAGGATGCGGTGATCTACCAGGTTCACGTTAAGTCTTTTTTCGACTCCAACAACGACGGGATCGGCGACTTTCCCGGCCTCATCGCCAAACTCGATTACATTGCCGATCTGGGCGTCAACACCATCTGGCTGTTGCCGTTCTACCCCTCGCCACGACGCGACGACGGTTACGACATCGCCGAATACCGTGGTGTGCATCCTGACTACGGCACCATGGCCGATGCCAAGCGCTTCATTGCTGAGGCCCATGAACGCGGTCTGCGGGTGATTACCGAACTGGTCATCAACCACACCTCGGACCAGCACGCGTGGTTCCAGCGTGCGCGCAAGGCCAAGCCCGGTTCGGCGGCCCGCGACTTCTATGTCTGGTCCGATAACGATCAGAAATACGACGGCACCCGCATCATTTTTCTCGACACCGAAAAGTCCAACTGGACCTGGGATCCGGTGGCCGGTCAGTACTTCTGGCACCGTTTCTATTCTCACCAGCCAGACCTGAACTTCGACAACCCGCAAGTGATGAAAGCTGTGCTGTCGGTGATGCGTTACTGGCTCGACATGGGCATCGACGGTCTGCGGCTGGACGCGATCCCGTACCTGATCGAGCGCGATGGTACCAACAACGAAAACCTGCCCGAGACCCACGATGTCCTCAAGCAGATCCGTGCCGAGATCGACGCAAACTATCCCGACCGCATGTTGCTGGCCGAGGCCAATCAGTGGCCGGAAGACACTCAGCTGTACTTTGGCAACACCGACGCCAGCGGCCAGAACGGCGACGAATGCCACATGGCCTTTCACTTTCCGTTGATGCCACGCATGTACATGGCGCTGGCCCAAGAGGATCGCTTCCCGATCACCGATATTCTGCGGCAGACCCCGGAAATTCCCGCCAATTGCCAATGGGCCATTTTCCTGCGCAACCACGATGAGCTGACCCTGGAAATGGTCACCGACCGGGAGCGTGATTACCTGTGGAATTACTACGCGGCCGATCGTCGGGCGCGGATCAACCTGGGGATTCGTCGACGCCTGGCGCCATTGATGGAACGTGATCGTCGTCGCGTGGAACTGCTTAACAGTCTGCTGCTGTCGATGCCCGGCACACCGACCCTGTATTACGGCGATGAAATCGGCATGGGCGACAACATCTACCTCGGCGACCGCGACGGTGTGCGCACGCCGATGCAGTGGTCGATCGACCGTAATGGCGGGTTCTCCCGCGCCGACCCGGCCAGCCTAGTGTTGCCGCCGATCATGGACCCGCTCTACGGCTATCTTTCGGTCAACGTCGAAACCCAGGCCGGTGACCCTCATTCATTGTTGAACTGGAACCGGCGCTTGCTCGCGGTGCGCAAGCAGTCCAAGGCCTTTGGTCGTGGAACGCTGAAGATGCTCTCGCCGAGCAATCGACGGATTCTGGCGTATACCCGCGAATTCACCGGGCCGGACGGCAAACACGAGGTGATTTTGTGCGTGGCCAACGTGTCCCGCAGTGCGCAAGCGGCGGAGCTGGACTTGTCGGCGTATGTCGGCATGGTCCCGGTTGAGATGCTCGGCGGCAACGCGTTCCCGCCCATCGGCCAGTTGAATTTCCTGCTGACGCTGGCGCCTTACGGTTTCTATTGGTTCGGGCTGGCGGCGGAAAACCAGATGCCGAGCTGGCACGTGGAGCCGGCGCAAAGCCTGCCGGACTTCACTACTCTGGTGCTGAAAAAACGCATGGAAGAGCTGCTCGAAGCGCCGTCCCGCCACACCCTGGAACAGGGCATCCTGCCGAGCTGGTTGCAGAATCGTCGCTGGTATGCCGGCAAGGATGGCACCATCGACAGCGTCAACCTCGCTTACGGCGTGCGCTTCGGCGACCCGCAGCATCCGGTGCTGCTGAGTGAAATCGACGTCACCAGCGCTGGCCAGACCAGCCGCTATCAGTTGCCGTTCGGCTTTATTTCCGAAGAGCACGTCGGCGCGGCCTTACCCCAGCAATTGGCGCTGGCCAGGGTTCGGCGCGGTCGGCAGGTCGGTTTGATCACCGACGCCTTCAGCCTCGACAGCTTTGTTCATGCGGTGTTGCAGGGGCTGCAGGCCAGCACCGTGTTGCCATCGGGCGGTGGCGAGATCCGTTTCGAGCCAACCGACGAATTGGCAAAACTGGGGCTGAGCGCCGAGTCGGAGGTGCGTTACCTGTCGGCCGAGCAATCCAACAGTTCGGTGGTGATCGGCAGCAGTCTGGTGCTGAAACTGATCCGCAAGGTCGCGTCAGGCATGCACCCGGAACTGGAAATGAGTGCGTACCTGACCCACGCTGGTTTCAAAAATATTTCGCCGCTGCTGGGGGCCGTGATTCGTCGCGATGCGGCGGGCGAGGACACGCTGTTGATGATCGCCCAAGGCTACTTGAGCAATCAGGGCGACGCGTGGGAGTGGACCCAGAACAACCTCGAGCGGGCGCTTCGCGACGAACTCGCTGATGCCGTGTCGGAACAGGAGCAGCACTACAACGCCCTTGGCGAGCTGAAGGATTTTGCCGGCATGCTCGGCCAGCGTCTGGGGGAAATGCACCAGGTGTTGGCGGCCCCGAGCGCCAACCCGGACTTCGCTCCACAGATCACCACCCAGAAAGATGCCCTGGCCTCGGCCAAGGACGTGGCGGCGCAACTGGAACATGCCCTGAAGTTACTCAAGCAGCATCAAACTGAACTGAACGCCGCGGATCAGGCATTGGTCAGTCGATTGCTGGACAACAAAAAAACCATCCTCAGCCATGTTCAGGAGTTGGGTAAGAAAGCGGCTGGTGGCCTGCGTATTCGCGTCCATGGTGACTTGCACCTGGGGCAGGTGCTGGTGATCAAGGGCGATGCCTACCTGATCGATTTCGAGGGCGAACCGGCGCGGCCGCTGCATGAGCGCCGAGGCAAACACAGCCCTTATAAAGATGTCAGCGGCGTGTTGCGCTCCTTCGATTACGCCGCGGCGATGACGATCAACGTGCATAACGTCGATAACACCGCCGACGCTCAGGCGGCGCGTCAACGGGTCGCCGATCGTTATCTGAGGGAAGCGCGGCAAGCATTTGTCGACGCTTATCGGCTGGCGGCAGCTAGTCTTGCTCATGCATGGCAAGATCCTGAAGGCGAGGACGCCGCGCTGGCGTTGTTCGGTCTGGAGAAGGCGGCGTATGAAGTGGCCTATGAGGCTGAAAATCGCCCCACCTGGCTGCCCGTGCCGTTGCACGGTTTGTATGGATTATTGAGCGGGCTTAAACCCTTTTCCGATCTTGGTGGAGAGTAGTCATGAGTTTCTCGAACAAGGAACAGGGGCACGTTAAAGAGGCGCTGCTACCCGGGGCGCGGGATATCGATGCGTTGGTACGCGCCGAGCATCGGGATCCCTTTGCCATTCTCGGCCCGCACGGCGATGGCGCTGGCGGGCAATTCATTCGAGCCTATCTACCGGACGCCTTAAGCGTCCAGGTGGTGGACAAGGAATCCGGGGAAGAGCTCGGCAGCCTTGAGACCACCCAAACCCCGGGGCTGTTCGTCGGGCACTTCGAGCGGGCCCGGCCCTATCTGTTGCGAACCCGTTGGGCCGGTGGCGAGCAACTCGCCGAGGACCCTTACAGTTTTGGCCCGTTACTCGGCGAGATGGACTTGTACCTGTTTGCCGAAGGCAACCACCGTGATTTGAGCAGTTGCCTCGGCGCGCAACTGAAGACGATTGATGGCGTCGACGGCGTGCGCTTCGCCGTGTGGGCGCCGAATGCCAGAAGGGTTTCGGTGGTCGGCGATTTCAACGTCTGGGACGGCCGTCGGCATCCGATGCGCCTGCGTCATCCTAGCGGTGTGTGGGAGTTGTTCATTCCGCGCCTGCAAGCGGGGGAGCTCTACAAATACGAAATACTTGGCGCCCACGGCATTCTGCCGCTCAAGGCCGACCCGATGGCCCTTGCCACCGCTTTGCCCCCGGACACTGCGTCGAAAGTCGCCTCACCGCTGAAAATCGACTGGCAGGACCACGCCTGGATGCAGTCGCGGGGTGAACGTCAGCGAACCAGCGCTCCGCTGTCGATTTACGAATTGCATGCCGGTTCCTGGCAATGCGAGCTGGATGACCTGGGCGAGGTCGCCCGTCAGTACACCTGGCCCGAGTTGGCCGAGCGGCTGATTCCTTATGTGAAGGAGCTGGGTTTTACCCACATCGAACTGATGCCGATCATGGAGCATCCGTTCGGTGGGTCCTGGGGTTATCAACTGCTGTCGCAATTCGCCCCGAGTGCCCGTTACGGCACGCCGGATGACTTCGCCGCGTTCGTCAATGCCTGTCACCAGGCCGAGATCGGCGTGATCCTCGATTGGGTGCCGGCGCATTTCCCCACCGATACCCACGGCCTGGCGCAGTTCGACGGCACCGCGTTGTATGAGTACGGCAACCCGCAGGAAGGTTTTCACCAGGACTGGGACACACTGATCTACAACCTGGGCCGCACCGAGGTGCACGGCTACATGCTGGCGTCGGCGTTGCACTGGCTCAAGCATTTCCACGTCGATGGCCTGCGCGTGGACGCAGTGGCGTCGATGCTGTACCGCGATTACTCGCGCAAGGCCGGCGAGTGGGTGCCCAACCGTCATGGCGGTCGGGAGAATCTGGAGGCCATTGATTTCGTCCGCCATCTCAACGATGTGGTGGCCCTGGAAGCGCCGGGCGCGCTGGTGATTGCCGAAGAATCCACAGCGTGGCCGGGTGTCAGCCAGAGCACGCAACAGGGTGGGCTGGGTTTTGCCTATAAGTGGAACATGGGCTGGATGCACGATTCACTGCATTACATTCAGCAGGATCCGGTATACCGCGCCCATCATCACAACGAGCTGAGTTTCGGCCTGGTGTATGCCTGGTCCGAGCGCTTCATCCTGCCGATTTCTCACGATGAAGTGGTGCATGGCAAGCATTCGCTGATCGACAAGATGCCGGGGGATCGCTGGCAGAAGTTTGCCAACCTGCGGGCGTATCTGAGTTTCATGTGGACGCATCCCGGCAAGAAACTGCTGTTCATGGGCTGCGAATTCGGCCAATGGCGCGAGTGGAATCACGATCAGCAACTGGACTGGTATTTGCTGCAATACCCGGAACACCAAGGGGTGCGCAAACTGGTCGGTGACCTGAACCGGTTGTATCGCGAAGAACCGGCGTTGCACGATCAGGACGATGCCCCGCAAGGCTTCCAGTGGTTGATTGGCGACGATGCGGTCAATAGTGTCTACGCCTGGCTGCGCTGGAGCAAGGACGGGCGGCCGGTGTTGGTGGTGGCCAACTTCACCCCAGTGCCGCGTCAGTCTTACCGTGTCGGTGTACCGTTTGCCGGGCGCTGGGTCGAGTTGATCAACAGCGATGCCGACACCTATGCCGGGTCCAATTATGGAAACGGCGGCGGCGTGTTCACCGACGAAGAGCCGAGCCATGGCCAGGCCCTCTCTGTGGAGTTGAACCTGCCGCCGTTGGCGGTGTTGATTTTGCGTCCTGAGGGTTGATCTAGAACCGCGTCGCTCCTATCGCGAGCAGGCTCGCTCCCACATTGGATTGTCGTCATATACAAAACCAATGTGGGAGCGAGCCTGCTCGCGATGGCGTCAGAATTCACAACACATCCCTTGAGTCCTCGTTACCACCGCATCCGCACCCCAAGGCTGCCAATCAACCCGTTCAAATCATTGTCATCCACATCACTGCTGTAATCGGCGCTGACATAAAAGCTGACCAAGGGCGTCACTCTAGCCACCAAACCCAGACCCACGTCCACCGTCGATGAATTGCGGCTGCTGCTGATTTTGTCGACCTGATCCAGGCTCACGGTATTGCCGGTGTACACCGTGTGCCACACGTTGGTGCGCACATACGGTTCGACTGGCAGGCCGTTGATATCGTAACTGCCTTTCAAGCGTGCACCGACCCGACCGCTCCAGGACGTCATGTCGCTGGATGAGGAATTCCCGGAGCCGGCATACGGCGTATCCAGCGTGATGCGTTGATTGATCAACTGTGCCTGGGGTTCGATCACCCAGTTATTACCCAGACCAATCGGGAAACCACCTTCCACCGACAACGTCACCGCGCTGCCTTCGGTGGCTTGTCGCGCGCCTTGATCGTTACGGCTGTAACCGTTGACCCGGCCACCGCTGGCCGACAAGTCTACGTGCCAGCCTTGCGGGCCGGTCAGGCTCCAGTAGGCGCCGAGACTTTGGCCTTGAAGGTTGAGCGTGTCATGGCCGGGGTCGGCAAGGGCGCGACTGGTCAGCAGACCGTTGTCATTGCCCTGGAAATGGGTGGTGCCGCCGATCAGTCCAACCCGTTGGGTATGGCCGCTGTTGCTTTGTACGGTCAGCAGCGCCGGGCCTTTGAATTCACTGGCGCCGGGGATAGAAGAACCCAGGGCAAGATAATCGGTTTGGGCCTGTCGTGACGTCTTGCCATAGACGTGGTCCCAGGCCGAAGGCGCGGCGTCTTCAACCGTCAGGCGTGAGCTTTGTAAGTCTGGATTGAAGCGTAAGCGGCCGGGATACGTGGCGGAGTCGGTTGGCAAGGTGAGGGTCGGCAGTTCCTGGTTGTACCAGAGGGTTGTTTCGTCCTCGGCAGGCGAGGCCTGCACCTCCATGGATGAGCACAGCAGGAATGAACCCGTAACCGTGCAAAACGTGATTTTGATCTCTTGTGAGGTGAATGAAGTTCTCATGGGGGTCTACCTTGCAATCGCATGCGTATCTCGCTTTGGCGTCTCTCCTACCCCGAATGAGGGGCGACCGAATGGATTGAGGCAAGGTCAGACCCGCCCGTTTTTACAGGAGTCTGGAGGCTTGCCCCTGATGGATTTCCGGGGGTAGTAAGCACTAGCTAAGAAGACGGCTGGCGTTGCGTCAAGAAAGTGGCCGATAAGCGGTATAGCTATTTTAGGCGTTGTAAGTGACTGATATTTGGCGCGTATATAAGTTGTTGTTTGTGCAAAAAATCATCCCGAAAGGCGCACGCCAGACGTGTTGGATAGGGGACTATCGGTTGCGTGACGGATGATCCAGTGCAGGATAAACAAACGGCGTCGGCGCGCCATTGCTGTCATTTTTTCTGTCAGCGCTGGCAGTCTTTGGCGACTGTCATTTGACGGTGTTACAGGCGCACTTCCACCGCCAGCGGTAAATGGTCCGACAGATGCGTCCAGGGTTTATGGCCGAGGATTTGCGGTTCATGACTGCTGGCATTACGCAGGTAGATCCGGTCCAGGCGCAGCAGGGGGAAACGCGCCGGGTAAGTTTTCGCCGGTCGGCCATGATGGCGTTCGAAGGCTTCATGCAGGTAGTCGCGCCGGGCGAGGGCGGCATTGCCTTGCAACTGCCAGTCGTTGAAGTCGCCAGCAATGATCACCGGGGCGTCATCGGGCAGCGACTCGAGCAACAGGCAGAGCAATTGCAACTGGAGTTGTCGATGGCTTTCCAACAGGCTCAGGTGTACGCAAATGGCATGCACTTCGGCATGGCCCGGCACATCCAGCACACAGTGCAACAACCCGCGCCGCTCGGGGCCAGTGATCGAGACATCGAGGTTGCGAAATTCGCGGATCGGGTATTTCGACAGCAAGGCATTGCCGTGGTGGCCGTCGGGGTAGACCGCGTTGCGACCGTAAGCGAAATCGCTCCACATGCTGTCGGCCAGGAACTCGTATTGCGAGGTCTGTGGCCAATCGTTGTAACGGGAAGAATGCCGGTCGTGTTCACCGACCACTTCCTGCAGAAACACCAGGTCTGCCGACGTGCTGCGTACCGCCTCACGCAGTTCCGGGAGGATGAAACGCCGGTTGAGGGCGGTGAAGCCTTTGTGGGTGTTGACTGTCAGCACTCTCAGACGATGAATCGCCGGAGGCGCGTTCGATGGCATTGATTCGACGGCCTGTCGTTCGGCATCGCTGGTCACGTTCACTCCTCTGAATCAGGGCTGATGTATGCATGCGACTGATGCATGGGCGAGCAGTTCAGCGTGATTTATAGCAAAGGAGCTTTTGTGGCGAGGGAGCTTGCTCCCGTTCGGCTGCGAAGCAGTCGCAAAGCTTTTGGGGCCGCTTCGCGCCCCAGCGGGAGCAAGCTCCCTCGCCACAGGCAAGCCCCCCCAGCCACAAAAGACATTCCTCGAATGACTCAGACAAACACAATTTCATACGGCAATCGCATGCGCTCCAGAATCATCGGGGGCAGCATTGGGGCGATGCCGATCGCCGGCTCGCCGTCGAGTTGGCTGGCGTAGGCGTAGGTGGCGTGGCTTTTGCGCGCGACGGTCCAGGTGTCGAGACGTACCTTGCGTGCGCGATGCCAGGGGATCAGCCCTTGATCGCGTGTCGGCCAATGCCAGGCCTGGATCGGTATTTCGTTGAACGTCGCGCCAACCAAAGCCACTGCTCTGGCGCAGGCCCGGCCGACGGCGTCGTGATCGACGTTACCGTCTTCGCGCCAGGTGCTGAACACCACATCGCCAGGGCGCAGGTAGCGGACGATGAACTGGGTCAACTCAGACTCCCGCTCGCCCAGTCCGCTGTCGGTGAAGCCGCCGCGAATCCACTTCAGGCTGTGCATCGGCAGCCCGAGCCGGCGCAACGCTTCGACGCTTTCCTGGGGGCGGATTACGCTCAGGCGTTTTTCCGACCATTGTCGCGACCCCGGATGACTGGCGCTGCCGTCGGTGATCGAGATCAATTGCAGAGGATGACCGAGGGAGCACAGTAACTGCAGCAGGCCACCGCAGGTCACCACTTCATCACCGGGATGCGGTGCGATGACTACCGCGCGAGCGCCGGTCGGGACCAGCGTTTCGGTGTTGATGACAGGGATGTTGTCCAGTTGCGGGGCGCTGTTCCAGATCTGCGCGGGCAAACTGTTTTCACTGATGGAAACGGATTTCATAGGCGCTACTTCCTTGTTCTGTCTTGCCCTCAGCCATGCGCATGACTTGCAGGGAAGCAAGCTGGCAGACCCGTGAAGGCGGGGTAAATAGCAAATTGCAGCGCTCCGAACCCTGGATTGCCGCGAGCAGAGTATTGCTCATGGAACGCTATTCGTCGCCTCAGTCTTTGGTCTGATGCGGTTTTTTTAATCCGGGCTGTGTCAGGTGTCGCAAATAGTCAGCAAAACTGTACCGGCTATCCAGCCGGGTGTTCGGCCAACATACAAGGAGCGAAGCTTGCTCGCGAAAGCGGTGTGTCAGTCGACATCATTGGTGCTTGGTACACCGCTTTCGCGGGCAAGCCTCGCTCCTACAGGATGCGCTTTACTCGTCTTCCTCGCGCTGCAATTCGAACAGCAGTAGCGAGCGGCCGGTGACCGAATATTCGTGACCGAACTCGAAGCGTTCCTGACCACGAATCGACGGTTGATTGGTGTCGATCATGCAGGTCCAGAAACCGCCGTCAGGCACTTCCGGCAGCAGGAAGTTGACGATGTCATGGTGGGCGTTGACCACCAGCAGCAGGGTCGCGTCGGCGCCTTTGCGGCGAATGCCGGTTTCCTGGGCGCGGCCATCGAGCAGCATGCCCAGGCAACGACCGTGGCCTTCCTCCCATTGTTCGGTGGACATTTCGCTGCCGTCCGGGGCCAGCCAGGTCACGTCCTTGACGCCGATGTCTTCGTTGTAATTGCCCACCAGGAAGCGCCCGCGACGCAGAATCGGATAGGCCAGGCGCAATTTGATCAGGCGTTTGACGAACTTGAGCAGGGCCTTGCCGTCTTCGCTCAGGTCCCAGTTGACCCAGCCGATCTCGCTGTCCTGGCAATAGGCGTTGTTATTGCCTTCCTGGGTACGGGCGAACTCATCGCCGGCCACCAGCATCGGCGTGCCTTGGGACAGCAGTAAGGTGGCGAAGAAGTTGCGCATCTGCCGCTGGCGCAGCTCATTGATCTCGGGATCGTCGGTGGGGCCTTCGACACCGTGGTTCCAGGACAGGTTGTTGTTGCTGCCGTCCTGATTGTTCTCGTCGTTGGCTTCGTTGTGTTTGTCGTTGTACGACACTAGATCGTTAAGGGTGAAACCGTCATGGGCGGTGATGAAGTTTACCGAGGCGTACGGTCGCCGGCCACGCTGATTGAACATCTCGCCGGAGGCGGTCATGCGACTGGCGAAGTCGGCGAGTTGGCCGTCGTCGCCTTTCCAGAATGCGCGTACGGTGTCGCGAAATTTGTCATTCCACTCGACCCAGCCCGGCGGAAAGTTACCGACCTGATAACCACCGGGGCCGCAATCCCAGGCTTCTGCAATCATCTTCACCTGGCGCAGCACCGGGTCCTGACGGCAAGCGACGAGAAAGCTATGACGTTCGTCGAAGCCATCGTGGTAGCGCCCGAGAATGGTCGCCAGGTCAAAACGGAAACCGTCCACGTGCATTTCCGTGGCCCAGTAACGCAGGGAGTCGGTGACCATTTGCAGTACGCACGGGTGACTCAGGTCCAGGGTGTTGCCGGTCCCGGAATCGTTGATGTAGTAACGCTTGTCGTCGGGCATCAAGCGGTAGTAAGAGGCGTTGTCGATGCCGCGCATCGACAGGGTAGGGCCTTGTTCGTTGCCCTCGGCGGTGTGGTTGTAGACCACGTCGAGGATCACTTCCAGATTGGCCTCGTGCAGGTGCGCGACCATCTCCTTGAACTCGGCGATCTTGCCGCTGGCCAGGTAGCGCGGGTCCGGGGCAAAGAACGCGATGCTGTTGTAACCCCAGTAATTGGTCATGCCTTTGTGCAGCAGATGCTGGTCATTGACGAAGGCATGAATAGGCAGCAATTCCACGGTCGACACGCCGAGCTTGCGGATGTGCTCGAGCACGTCATCGACCATCAACCCGGCGAAGGTGCCGCGCAAGTTCTCGGGGACGGAGGGGTGACGCATGCTGAAGCCGCGTACGTGTGTTTCATAAATGATCGTCTTGTCCCACGGCACGCTGACCCGATGGTCATGACCCCAGGTGTGAGCGGGGTCGATCACTTTGCATTTGGGCACAAAGGGCGCGCTGTCCCGTTCATCGAAACTGAGGTCGGCGTCAGGGTGGCCAATGGTGTAGCCGAACAACGCTTCGGACCATTTCAATCGGCCGACCAATTGCTTGGCGTAAGGATCGATCAGCAGCTTGTTGGGGTTGAAACGATGACCGTTGGCCGGGTCGTAAGGACCGTACACGCGATAGCCGTAGATCAATCCAGGGTGGGCGTCGGGCAAGTAGCCGTGGTAGATCTCGTCGGTGTATTCCGGTAACTCGATACGCTCGAGTTCCAACTCGCCGGAATCGTCGAAGATGCACAGTTCGACCTTGGTCGCGTTAGCCGAAAACAGCGCGAAATTAACCCCCAGGCCATCCCAGGTCGCGCCTAGCGGGAAGGGCAAGCCTTCACGGATTCGCGAGGCCTCGGTACGAGGTTCGGGCGCGGTTTTCTTTGGACTGCTCATAGTTGCTCCTGCATGGGGTGACGGTACTCGACTGCGATGAACCGTGGCTCTGGTTTTTTTCGAGGGCGAGCGCGCCCTCGGTGGCGAGAAACACGCCACAAATCAAGCGAGGCAAGGCGATAAACGCGTCAGGTCGTTGGCGGTTTGCGCGCAGCGCGAGGCTTTTTCTCGACGTTTTTTTCGCCAGGCGGGGTCACTGTCGAAGCAGAGGGTTTGGGTTTGGCTTTGGCCTTGGTTTTGGGTTCGACGCCTTTGGAATTGAGCTTGCCGTCGGGCTTGCCGACCGCGGACTTGGCACCGAGGCTTTTGCTGCCAGCTTTCGATGACTTGCCAGGTGCCAGCGCTTTGGCTTGGGTTTCAGCGTCGGCCAGTTTGCAGGCCATCTCCCAATGGCGTTTTTCCTGGCCTGCGGGTTTTCCTTCGGATTCCCAGATTTGATAGGCAAATTCGCGGATGCGTTTATCGTCGGTACTCATCGCAATGCTCCTGAACTGAACTCAAGCTTGGGTAGTTTGGATAAAGAGATTGACCGGGAAATCCCCCAGCGCGGCGCTGACCATCAGCTCCCTGTGTTTTGTGACTGCGACGCTCGCAAAAAGTCCCTTCAGATTTTCTTCAGCGGCGGCAAACGGCAATTTGACTCGTGTATCGCCCCAAAGCGGCGCTTCAACCTGTGGTTCGGCACTGTCTTCCAGCAGTTCGGCACAACGTATCGGTACAATCACGATAGCCCGTTTTCCCTGCCATTCACGGGCAAACGCCAGTACCCGGTGAGCCTGGCTGCCGACGACTTCAAGGGCTTGATACGTCCCTTTTTGAAACAGCTCGGCATGCTCGGCACGCCGGTTTAACGCTTGGGCGATCAGGGCTTGCTTGATGCGCCCGTCACGCCAGTTCACCAATAGATCGGGCAGGTCCAATCGCACGTGCATGGCCTGCTGACGGCTGATGTAATCCACCGGCCGGCGGTTGTCCGGATCGACCAGCGTGAAGTCCCAGAACTCGTTGCCCTGATAGAGGTCCGGTACCCCCGGCACGGTCATTCGCAGCAAGGTTTGCGCCAAGCCATTCAACGCACCCGCAGCGGCGATACTCTGCGCCGCCGCACCGAGGGCCGCGCGTAGTGGCTGGCCTTCGGGGCTGAGCAGCAGGCGTTCGAGAAACCCATGGGTCGCCTGCTCATACCCCTCGTTCGGTGCGCTCCAACTGCTTTGCAACTTGGCTTCGCGCAGGGCTTTCTGTTGCCACTGCCAGAGGCGTTTGGCGTAGTCCTCGAGCGCCACCCGATCATCGCTGCGCAACTCCAGCGGCCAACTGCCGAGGATCGCTTGATAGAGAATCAGCTCGTCGCCCGCCGAGGGCGCGCCGGGTTCAATGCGCAATTCGTTGGCCAATGTTCGCCAATGTTCGACCTGCTCGGCATACCAGGCGCTGCGCTCGCTCAACACCGCCAGCCGCGCGCGGGTGTCTTCGCCGCGTTTGTGGTCGTGGGTCGCGGTGGCCAGCAGGTTGTCGGGGAATTCGGCGAGGCGATTGGCGCAAGCAGCATGGAAGTCAGCCACCGGGGCACTGAACTGCTCGGTGTTGTAGCCGACATCGTTGCGCGACAGCAGCACCGCCGAGCGATAAAGCGCGGTGTCTTCCACCGCTTTGGCCGCCGTCGGTGAGGTCAGTTGCTGGAAGCGCACGCACGCATGCTTGAGCAGTTTGCGTGGGCGACCCACCGGGTACTTGCGCCAGGGTTGGCCACCGAGCCAGCCGGCCAGGCAATCGAGTACCGGCCAGTCGGCCTCGCCGAGGGTTTGCCTTGCACCGTCCATGGCCTGCTGGAAAAACTCCTCGTCCTGAGCGCAGTGTCGGCCCAGCGGGCTGATGTAAGTGCGATACACCGGGAAGTGCACGATCAGTTCCTGCAAGGCCCGACGGATCGCGCCGAGCGTCAGGTCCCGGGTCATCAGGTCGTCCCGGGCCACTTGCAACAAGGCGTGGGCGACGCTTTCGAAATCCCCGGCGAGGGAGCCGTTGAGAATCTGCTGGCGCGCCAGTTGCGCTTCCTGACGGAAATCGGCGGGGCGTTCGCTGTGTCGGCTCCAGAGCTCACCCAAGGTCTGGGCGCCTTCGGGGTCGTGTTGCAGCAACGACAACTGGTTCATGAATTCGTAACCGGTGCTGCCATCGACGGACCAGTCGCGGTGCAGGGTTTCGCCTTCGCCGAGGATCTTTTCGACGTAGATCGGCAGGTGCCGCTCCGGTGCCAGGCTATCGACTCGGCGGCGCAATTTGCGGCAGTAGCCACGCGGATCGGCGAGGCCGTCGATATGATCGATGCGCAGCCCGTCGATCAGACCTTCGGCCACCAGCTCGAAGATTTTTGCGTGGGTCGCCTCAAATACCGCCGGGTGTTCGACCCGTAGGCCACCCAGTTCATTGATATCGAAAAAGCGCCTCCAGTTGATATCGTCCGCCGCGGTGCGCCAGCTGGCCAGGCGATAACTCTGGCGCTCCAGCAGGTTATGCAGGCGCTGGAAACCCTCGGGGGTGAGTGAGTCGTAGGTGCCTAGCGTATGCTGGATCGCGTGAAGAATGGCCGGATCGCTGGAGAGTTCCCGCAGCTCGGCTTTCAACGGAATCGCCAGGCTGTGCGCGTCAGTCTGGTAACTCAAGGTACTGAAGCGGTCTGCCAGGGATTTGAGCCGGTCGGCCTGCTCGGCATTCAATTGATCATCGGCCTTGAGCAGTTCGCCGTAGTTCGTCGGGCAAATCGGGAAGTGATGCTCGTAGTGCTCGACATAAAAGACGCCGTGCCGGGCATCGAAACGCAAGGGCAGGGTGCCGTCCTGCAAGGCGATGCCGTAATCGCTGCCCAAAAAAGGCAGCAGCAATTGGCCTTCCATCAAGGGGTCGGGCGAATGCCATTGAATGTCGAAGAACTCGCCGTAGGGGCTCAGTCGCCCCCATTCCAGCAAGTCGAGCCACCAGGGATTATCGCCACCGCCGACGGCCATGTGGTTGGAGACGATGTCCAGGATCAGCCCCATGTTCTGTTCGCGCAACGTACCGACCAAACGGCGCAATGCCGCTTCGCCGCCCAGTTCAGGGTTGACGGTGGTCGGGTCCACCACGTCGTAGCCATGCATGGACCCCGCGCGGGCGGCGAGCAGCGGCGAGGCATAGACATGGCTGATGCCCAGGCTGGCGAAATACGGCACCAGCGCCACCGCCTGATCCAGGGTGAAACCTTTATGAAATTGCAGCCGCAGGGTCGCCCGCAACGGTTGGATGAACGGTTGAGTCATTGGTCACGCTCGGCCGCCTGAAGTCGCGCACAGGCGAGCAGTTCCAGGCGCCGGGCGGCGTCTGGATCATCGAGCAGGGCTTCGCTGTCGCCGGGTAGCCTGCGGGACCAGTTGGGATGGGTATCGGTGGTGCCGGGCAGGTTGGCCTGCTGTTCGATACCCAAGGCATCTTCCAGGGGCAGCAATACCAGCGGGGCGCGGGTATGGCCAAGGAAGCGGATCGCGGCGTCGAGCACCTGATCGGTTTCGTGGGACTCTTCGCGGAAATTTTGCGGGTCCTCGCTCAATACCCGGCGCAAACCTTCGCGCTCGCGCTCACGGTGCTGGCGCCATTCGATTTCACCCGGCGCGTCGACCAGATTCAAGTGCGCGCTCCAGTCGATATCGCGGCCATGCCACCAGCCATTGAGCGTCGGCAGGTCATGGGTGCTGGTGGTTGCCAGTGCGTTGTCCGGCCAGTCGAGAATCGGCTTGAAGTGAGTATTGTCCTGTTCGAACAGCAGCACACGCATACCGAGGATCGAGCGCGCGATGAGTTTCTCTCGTAAACCCTCGGGCACGGTGCCGAGGTCTTCGCCGAGGACGATGGCCTGATGCCGATGGGATTCGAGGGTCAGCAAGCGCAGCAGGTCATCCACCGGGTAATAGAGGTAGGCACCGTCGCTGGGCGGCGCGTCGTTGGGGATCACCCACAGTCGTTGCAGGCCCATGACGTGATCGATACGCAGGCCGCCGGCATGGGCGAAGTTGGCCCGCAGCATTTCGATGAACGCGCGAAAGCCGTTGCGCACCAGACCTTCGGGGGAGAACGCGGAAATGCCCCAGCCCTGGCCGGAACGGTTGAGAATGTCCGGTGGCGCACCCACGGTCAGTGAGGCGAGCAATTCGTCCTGGCGACTCCAGGCCTGGCTGCCGCCGCCGTCGGCGCCCACCGCCAGATCGGCGATCAGGCCGATGCCCATGCCAGCGCTGCGGGCGGCGGTCTGGGCGCGTTCCAGGCTGCGCGCAATCAGCCATTGGCAGAACGCGTAGTAGCCGATGCGGGTCGAGTTTTCTTCGGCAAAATGCGCCAGGGCGGTGCTGCGCGGGTCACGCCATTGTTCGGGCCACTCGCGCCAGTCGAGGCTTTCACCGCGCCGCGCCCGGGCTTCCTGAATCGCTTCGAAGCGGCAATGATTTTCCAGCGCTTCGCCACCGGCATGGCGGAAACTGCTGAAGTCTGGGTGCAAGGGGTGTTCGCCGTGGGTGAATCCTTCATATAAGGCTTCGAGCAAGCGGTGCTTGGCCTCGGCGGCGGTGGGCCAGTCGATCAGCGGCAGTTTTTCCAGGTGCTTGAGCTCAGCGGCAAGGCCGGTGGCGTCGATCGCGGTGCGCAGGGCTCGCTCACCGAGAATCGCTCCGGGCGCCGCGTACAGGCTATTGAGGAACAAGCGGCTGGACGGCGAGTAGGGGCTGTAACGCTGGGTGTCGCCGCTGAACATCGCATGCAGCGGGCTGATCGCCAACGCCTCGGCGCCCCGTTCGCCGGCCACCCGGGCCAGATCTTCGAGGGCCTGGGTATCGCCAAAACCGCCATCGCCGGGACGGCGCAGCGAGTACAACTGCACGCTGAGGCCCCAGGCACGCGGGTTTTTACTGTCAACGGCATCCCCGACGCTGTAGCAGCGCTGGGGTGCCACCGCCAGGGTGAAGGATTGATCGTCGATGCTGACGTGCTGATAACCCACCGGCACCAGGCCGGGCAACACAGCGTTGTCATCGAGCTTCAAGTTAATCCGTGAGCCGTCTTCGAGATGGATTTCACACGGAGTCTGCGGTTCGAAGTAGTGGGACAGGTCAAGGCCAACGCCTTCGTCGCAGGTCAATAGCGGTGGCAGGTGTCGGGTTTGTTGCACCTCCTGCAGTTGCAGCAGGCTGGCGTCGATCTCCTGGGCGGTATTGGCGGGATGGCCAAGGCCGCTGAGCACCGAGCGCAACACCGCCGGGGTCACTTTCTGTGGACGGCCATTGGCGTCGATCCAGTCGACGGCCAGGCCTGCTCGGCTGGCCAGTATTTCCAGTTGCGTATTGCTCATGGGCGCTCTCCATCCGGGGGTAGCAAAGGGGCTGCGGCCGTGAGGCTGACTAGCGCGCAATACGGGGCAAGCATGCCCTGATTCAGACCGGCCGATTGTGGCGGGTGTTCGAACAGCAATGTCGCGTCGGCCTGTGGGGTGTGGACCACGGACGCATCGCTGAGGTTCAGGTCAATGCGCAACTGACTGCCATCGCCCAGCCGCCAGCGCGCCGTCACCGCGCCCTCGGCCAGTACCTGCGCACCCAGCGCCTGGGCGCCGGGCAGGTGCGGGATGATGTGTCGGTGGCGGATCTGCAGCAGTTGGCGATATAGGTCATAAATCGGCGATTGGTGGCTGGTGGTCAGCTTCGGCCGTGAAGCTTCGAAGGTCTGCGTCGCGTTCGGGTCGGGAATCTGCTCACGTTTGTGCGGGTCGGCAAAGGCACTGAAGGCCGCGAACTCATTGCGTCGCCCTTCGCGCACCCGTTCCGCCAATTCACCGTGGTGGCTGGTGAAGAACAGGAACGGTTGCTCGGCGGCGAACTCATCGCCCATGAACATTAGTGGGATCATCGGCGACAACAGCAGCAGCGCGGTGGCGGCGTAAAGGGCATCAGGATGGGCCAGTTGATGCAGGCGCTCGCCAAAGGCGCGGTTGCCAATCTGGTCGTGGTTCTGCAGAAACAGCACGAAGGCCGTGGGTGGCAAGTGACCGCTCGGCTCACCTCGCGGTGTACCGTGGCGGGTGATATGGCCCTGGAACACGAAGCCCTGGCTCAGGCAACGGGCGAGTTGTTCGGTGGGCTGCTCGGCATAGTCGGCGTAATAAGCATCGGTTTCACCCGTGAGCAGAACGTGCAGGGCGTTATGGCCGTCGTCGTTCCACTGCGCGTCGAAACCTTGCTCCAGCAGGCTGGCCTGGTTGTGCTCGTTTTCCGCCATGAGCCACACGTGCCGTGCCGGATCGGTTTGCCGGCGAACCCGTTGCGCCAGCTCTTGAAGGAAGTCCGGGTCTTCGATGGCGTGCACCGCGTCCAGGCGCAGGCCGTCGAAGCGGTACTCCAGCAACCACATCAGCGCGTTGTCGATAAAGAAGTCGCGCACCTCGCGCCGCCGGAAGTCGATCGCCGCGCCCCACGGGGTGTGTTTGTCTTCGCGGAAAAAGCCTTTGGCGTAGCGATGCAGGTAATTGCCGTCGGGGCCGAAGTGGTTGTAGACCACGTCGAGAATCACCGCCAGGCCATGGCCGTGGGCCGTGTCGATCAGGTGTTTGAGTTGTTCGGGCGAGCCGTAAGAGGCTTGAGGCGCGTAAAGCAAAACCCCGTCATAGCCCCAGTTGCGCTCACCGGGAAACTGCGCCAGCGGCATCAGTTCGATGGCGGTAATACCCAGCTCGACCAGGTGTTCCAAATGCTGCTCAACCTGGCTGAACCCGCCGAGTGCACCGACGTGCAGTTCATAGATCACCGCCTCATTCCATGGCCGCCCCTGCCAGGCGCTGTGTTGCCACCGATAGGCGAGGGGATCGACCACCACGCTGTGGCTGTCGATATCGCCCGCCTGGGCGCGGGAGGCCGGGTCCGGCACCTCCAGTTCGCCATCGATGTTGTAGCGGTAGCGGGTACCCGCAGGGCAGCGGGTCTTGATCACAAACCAGCCATCGGCCTGAGGCAGCAGTGGCAGGGATTGTCCATCGTCCAGTTCGAGACTGACGAAAAACGCATCTGGCGCCCACAAGGCAAAACGCGTGTGTTCTGCGTCCAGCATGATTGCGCCGTGGGGCCAGGTCTCAAGGGTCCGTAACGGCATCGTTGAAAGCCTCTTACTGTTTGCCCGATTTTCCCAGCGCTTTAGTCACCAGTTGTTCGTAGAGTTCGGCGTAGGGCTCGACAGCCTTGCACCAGTTGAAGGGCGCCGCCATGGCCCGGCAACGCATGGCGTTGAGCAGGCCGGGGAAGGCGAACACCTTGAACGCGCGGCCCAGGGCTTCGCGATAACTCTCTACCGTGGATTCGTCGAAGAGGAAACCGGTCACGCCGTTTTCAATGGTGTCGGCCAGGCCGCCGGTATTGCGGGCCACCGGCAATGAACCGAAACGCTGGGCATACATCTGGCTCAGGCCGCAGGGTTCGTAACGCGAAGGCATCAGCAGGAAATCACTGCCGGCGAACATCCGGCGAGCGTCGGTTTCATTGAAGCCGATGTGCACGCCGATTTGCCCGGGGAAGCGCAACGCCAGTTCACGCATGGCTTGTTCTTCTTCCGGTTCGCCACGGCCGATGATCGCGATCTGCCCGCCGTTGGCGACGATGTATTCAGCCACCGCTTCGGTCAGGTCCAGGCCTTTCTGGTAGACCAGCCGCGAAACCACGGCGAACAGTGGACCTTTGGAGTCTTCGAGATCGAACAGCCTGCGAACGTGCGCGGCGTTGACGGCTTTACCCTCCCAATCGCCGATGCCGAACGGGTGGAACAGATGCGGATCAGTCGCTGCATCCCAGCTTTCATCGATGCCATTGGGAATCCCGCTGAGCAGACCCTGCTGGGTCTTGGCGGCGAGAAAACCGTCGAGACCGCAGCCGAAGGCCGGCGTGGTGATTTCCTGGGCATAAGTGGCGCTGACGGTGGTGATGTGGCTCGAGTAGGCCATGCCGGCCTTGAGGAATGACATCTTGCCGTAAAACTCCATGCCTTCCTGTTGCAAGGCGTGCATGGGGATACCGAGTTCCGGGCACGAGCCGAGGCTGGTGACGCCCTGGTATGCCAGATTGTGGATGGTGAACAGGGTCGGGGTGCGTTGGCCGCGCCAGTGCATATAGGCGGGGGCCAGGCCAGCGGGCCAGTCGTGGGCATGCACCAGGTCGGGGCACCAGTGAATTTGGGCGAGATTGGCGGCGATATCGGCTGCTGCGAGGCCCAGCCGGGCGAAACGAATATGGTTGTCCGGCCAGTCGCGGCCGTTGTTGGCGCCATAAGGTGAACCTTCGCGCTCGTACAATTCAGGGCAGATCAACACGTAAATGACCAGGCCGTCGGGCATGTCCATGCGCCCGATCTTGCAGGGTGGCAACGCGGCGTGCCCGCCCAGTTCACCAATGATATGAATCGGGTTTTCGCTGTTCAGCACTTGCGGGTAACCGGGGATCAACACCCGGACATCGTGCAGATGCGCCATGGCCCGCGGCAGTGCGGCGGAAACGTCGCCAAGACCTCCGGTCTTTACCAGGTCGGCAATCTCCGAGGTGACGAACAGGACTTTCTTTTTATTGGGATTCTGACTGGCTACCGGTGCCAGTGTCTTGGGGATCGGCATGTTGATCGATTTGGCACTGAGGACACCAACGGTGCTCGTTTCCCCGACCTGCTGATGAGCACGTTCTCCCTGAATATCTAAAGCCGCACTGATCATATGAATCTCCCGTGTTGTTGATCTAATTCTAGGCCTGGCACAAACGGTATTCGTGGCCAAATCCTGTGGCCGGGCGCAAACGCGCTACGCATCGGTGAGCAAGTGCTGCCCATGCGCTGAAGCAGAATGGGTGAAGTGGCTGTTGCAAGGAATGCACCAGTCGCTGTGGCCCTACCTTTCACCTGACACGAGGCCAGCACCAAAAGTTTCGATTATTTTCACCGAATGACCAGCCGGTTTTACTCCGCGAAAATCAGTCTAGGCCAGAACTTAGAGCGGGGTCGGTCAACGGGTGAAATTGTTCGACAATCGGTTGGGTGAGGGTATAAACACGAGGCTTTGCGGGGAGCCGCACCGACGAAGGGCAGGTTTATTTTCTGGTGTGGGTCAGATCGGGACCGGGAGGTCACGCTAATCGGGCGTGATGGGAGGTTATGTGCGCCATTGTGGTGCGGATTATTTGGGGAGGCGTGGTGAGTTTTAGGGCCTCTTCGCGTGCAAGCCACGCTCCCACAGGATTTGTGTCGGACGCCGGCAATGGGCATGACGCCAAACCTGTGGGAGCGTGGCTTGCCCGCGATGAACGATAACGCGGTCTCAGCTAAGAATCCGAACCGGCTTCCCAGCCGCCCAGGCCTGTATGTCCTCGATCATTTGCGAAAAGAACAGTTGGTAATTCTGCCGGCTGACATACCCGACATGAGGCGTGGCCAGCACATTGTCCAGTGTCCGGAAGGGATGATGACGGGGCAACGGTTCGTGCTCGAACACGTCCAGCGCAGCGCCCGCCAGGCGTTGTTTCTGAAGCGCCTTGATCAACGCCGACTCATCGACGATCGGCCCGCGAGCCGTATTGATCAGCCATGCCGTGGGTTTCATCCAGTCCAGTGCCTGAGTGTCCACCAGCCCTCGGCTGCGCTCGCTGAGCACCAGATGGACCGACAACACATCGGCCTGCTCGAACAGTTCCTGCTTGCTGACATAGGTGACGTCGACTTCGGCGGCCCGTTCGGCGGTCAGGTTTTCGCTCCAGGCAATCACCCGCATGCCGAACACCTGACCGAACCGGGCTACCCGTTGACCGATGCTGCCCAGACCGAGGATCGCCAAGGTCTTGCCCTGCAGGTCGCCGCCCAGCCCTTGCTGCCATTGGCCTGCGCGCAAGGCGTTGGCTTCGGCCACCAGGTTGCGGGTCGCGGCCATGATCAGCGCCCAGGTCAGCTCGGGGGCGGCATGTTTGTAGCTGTCGGTGCCGCAGACCTGAATACCCAGCGCGGCGGCGGCTTTCAGGTCCAGGGCGGCGTTGCGCATGCCGCCAGTGACCAGCAGTTTTAGTGCGGGCAAGCGGCGCAGCAGGTCTTCGTCGAACCGGGTGCGCTCGCGCATCACGCAGATCACCTCGAATGCGCCCAGGCGTTCGGCCAGGGTTTCGTTGTCGGCAGGGTAGTCATGGATAAAACTCACCTGGCCGATGCTGTCCAGCACCGACCAGTCCACCACGTCGCGAGCGACGTCCTGCCAGTCATCGATCACCGCAATCTGCACTGCCATCAGCCTTACCTCATCAACGAACGGGATTGGTTTTGTTCAGCCAGTCGAGTAATGCCTGATGGAACTTCGCCGGCTCTTCCATTTGCGGCGCGTGGCCAAGGCCCGGGAATTCAATCAGCGTCGACTGTGGAATCAATTTCGCCACTTGCTTGCCGAGTACGTCGTAATGACCGATTTTCGCCTTCACCTCGGGCGGTGCGATGTCTTTGTTGATGGCCGTGGTGTCGGAGGTGCCGATCAGCAGCAGGGTCGGTACCTTCAGGTCCTTGAACTCGTAGTACACCGGTTGGGTGAAGATCATGTCGTAGATCAGCGCCGAGTTCCACGCCACCGCTGTTTTGCCCGGCCCTTTGGCCAGGCCTGCGTACATGTTCACCCAACGATCGAACTCCGGCTTCCAGCGGCCATCGTAATAGGTGCTGCGTTGGTAGTCGTGGATACCTTGCGCCGTAACGTTCAGCTCGCGTTCATACCATTGATCAACCGTGCGATACGGCACGCCGAGGGCTTTCCAGTCTTCCAGGCCGATGGGATTGACCAGCGCCAGTTGTTCGACTTGATCGGGGTATTGCAGCGCATAGCGGGTAGCGAGCATGCCGCCGGTAGAGTGGCCGAGCAGGGTGGCCTTCTGGATGCCGAGGGCCTTGAGCAGTTGCTGGGTGTTGGACGCCAGTTGCTGGAAACTGTATTGATAGTGGTCCGGTTTGCTGGAGGTGCAAAAGCCAATCTGGTCCGGCGCGATGACCCGGTAACCGGCCTCGCTCAGCGCCTTGATCGAGCTGTCCCAGGTCGCGCCGCAGAAGTTCTTGCCGTGCATCAGCACCACGCTGCGTCCATTGACCTTGCCTTGGGCGGCAATGTCCATGTAACCCATCTGCAGGGATTTGCCCTGGGACTCAAAGGCGAAGTGCTTGACCGTGTAGGGGTACTCGAAGCCCTCAAGTTGCGGGCCGTATTCCGGCGTTTCGGTTTGGGATTGGGCGTGCGAAAGAGCGGGCAGGGCCGCCGTCAGCAGCAGGCCCGGTAACCAGCGGGAGAAAATGCGCGACATGGGTGAGCTCCACAGGAAATCTGCCGATGCTGGATCGGCATGATTAGGGTGACATTAAACAGAGGTCACGGCCGTAATGCCGGTCAGTTAAGCGATTTCAGCAGCGACGCATTCTTTGTAGCAGCTGTCGAGCCTGCATGGTCGTTCAACTCATCCACCCCAGCGTAGCAAGGGCCAACACACCATAGCGGGCGCCCTTGGCGAGCGTCACGATCACCAGGAAACGCCCCAGCGGCTCGCGCATGATGCCAGCCACAAGCGTCAGAGGGTCGCCGATGATAGGCACCCAGCTTAGTAGCAACGACCAATGGCCGTAACGCTGATAGTGCTTTTGGGCTTGCTTGAGATGGCGGGGGCTGACCGGAAACCAGCGCCGATCGTGAAACCGCTCAATGCCGCGCCCCAGCCACCAGTTCAGCAGCGAACCCAGCACGTTGCCCAGCGTTGCCACTGCCAGCAGCGACCAGAGCCAATACTGGTCGCTGAGCAACAACCCCACCAGCACTGCTTCGGATTGCAAAGGCAGCAGGGTTGCAGCACCGAACGCCGCGAGAAACAGCCCGATGTATGCGCCGAGCATCAATGGGCGGGGTAGTCCGCCACCACCACGTCAGTGCCGTCCTTTTTCAGGCCGATCACCTGATAGGCATCGCTCATGCCGTCCATTTCCATGCCGGGCGAGCCCATGGGCATGCCGGGGGCGGCAACCCCCAACAGATCGTCACGCTTGCTCAAGGCCAGTACTTGATCGGCAGGTACATGGCCTTCGACGAATTTGCCATTGATAAGGCCGGTGTGACACGACGCGAGGCGAGGTGGCACGCCGTGTTGTTGCTTGAATTGGCTCATGTCGGCTTCGACATGGTCTTCAACTTTGAAACCGTTGGCTTCCAGATGGCTGACCCATTTTTTGCAGCAGCCGCAATTGGCGTCGCGGTGAACTTCGATGGGGATCAGCTCGGCGGCCTGGGCCAGGGAAGAGATGAAGAGGGCGCTCAGGGCGGCCAGACGCAGGTGGGTTCGCATGGGGATCTCGTCTCGGGTTGTAGCCAAAAAGATGTATTTTGATCTTTTTCTCTGGTGAAGAGGAGGCGGATTGTTTCGAAGTAATACAGCATGAGTAAAGCATTTGTGGCGAGGGAGCTTGCTCCCGCTCGGCTGCGAAGCAGTCGTAAAACAGACACCTGCGTTCTATCTGGATCGGCGCGGTGGCAGATTTGGGGCCGCTGCGCGCCCTAGCGGGAGCAAGCTCCCTCGCCACAGGGGGGATGCCAGCCTGTGACTGGTTTGCCCGGCACCCTCGATACAAACAAACTAACCAAGGCGTACATAAAGACTTGATTAGTTATTTGCGCCCCTATCGAAAAGTTCATGTAGAGCAATGAAACAAGGCGCTTTCTGGTATGTATCGTAAATGTATAAAATTTGTAAAAAACGGAAATATTTGTTGGTGACGTTAGAGCGCGCACCGATACTCGCGCGCACTTAACTCGGTTAAACAAGGAACTTTTATGGTCGCCTCACAAGGACGTCTGTGTGTTTTGGATGATCGGCATCCCGCCACACAGTCGGGAGCCCGGTCATGACAATCGGCTATACAGGTGCCTGGACGAGCAAGGCAGGTTTATTGGTCAAGGATACCGGCAGCGGCAAGCCTGTCACCCACAGCGCCAGGGTCAAGCAGATGCTGGCACTGGTGGGAAGTAATCCCAATGCGCTGAATACGGCGAAAATGGATGAACAGAAACTGCACAGGAACATCAAGGGCTTCGATCCGGAAAATGTCTCCGCCAAGCAATTGGGCAATCTCAGTGCCTTCTTGAGAGCCAAAGGCCTGATTTCCGATATTACTTCGATGACCTTGCTTAATGCCGGTGACAAGTTTGACCGGTTTGGCGTTCAGAAAGACCCGGATGCGAAGTTCAATGCGCTGGAGTATTTCGCCACGCAACTGGACACCATTCAGAACAACAGTATCAAGGGTGACAAGTACGCCGCTGGCCTGATCCCTGAATACAAGACGGCGATCTACGTACTGCAGAACTTGCAAACTTACGGCAAGGGCAACGGTACGACCCCGACCGACAAGGGGGTCAACTCCAGAGCGTGATGTTCGGCAACTGGCCCGCTCAACTATCGAACGGGCCAGGCACCTGCTATCGGTCAAGCAACCTCATGACTTCTTCTGGATAACGCAGGCCTGCCGTGGCATTGGCCGGGAATATCGCTTCCAGGGCCAGCAACTCTTCGCGGCTCAGCTTCACATCCAGCGCGGCCACATTTTCTTCCAGGTATTTACGCTGTTTGGTGCCTGGAATCGGAATCAGATAATCCCCTTGGGCCAAGACCCACGCCAATGCCAGTTGGCCCGCGGTCACGCCCTTGTCGGCGGCCAAAGCCTGCACCTGCTGCACCAACAACAGGTTCTTTGCGAAGTTTTTCCCTTGAAAACGTGGGCTGAAGCGGCGGTAGTCGTCGGCGGCGAAATCATCCGGGCTTCTCAGGGCACCGGTCAAAAAGCCCCGGCCCAACGGACTGTAAGGCACAAAGGCAACGCCCAGGCGTTGGCACGCGGCCAGGCAACCGTTTTCCTCCTGATCGCGACTCCACAACGAATACTCACTTTGCAGTGCGCTGATCGGATGAACCTTGTTCGCTCGCTCCAGCGTGGCGACCGATGCTTCACTCAAGCCCAGGTAACGCACCTTGCCGGCTTTCACCAGTTCTGCCATGGCGCCGACGGTTTCCTCGATGGCCACCTGCGGATCGATGCGGTGTTGGTAATACAAATCCAGGGTTTCCACGCCAAGGCGCTTTAGGGTGCCGTCGATAGCGTCGCGAATGTATTCCGGTCGACCGTTGACGCCCCGTGCACCGGGATTGGATGGGTCGCGGACAATGCCGAACTTGCTGGCCAGAAACACCTGGTCACGCTTGCCTGCAATGGCTTTGCCGATCAGCGCTTCATTGGTATGTGGGCCATACATGTCTGCGGTATCGAGCAGGTTGATCCCCAATTCCAGCGCGCGGTGCAAAGTGGCCGTGGCTTCGCGGGTGTCCACGCCCGTGGTGTAGAAATCGGTCATGCCCATGCAGCCCAGACCGATCGCGCTAACCTGCGGACCGTTTTTGCCCAGTTGACGTGTTTGCATGAAATCAGCTCCCTGTGAATTGAAATCCTATTGTTGACCTCGACAGAAACAAGATAAACCGGCTAAAACTGCTATCACTATTTGTAATTTCTAAATAATCAGCCGGTAAGCCAAAGCAATGGATCGTTTCAATGCCATGCGCGTATTCACCCGAATCGTCGAACTGGGCGGCTTTGCCAAAGCGGCGGACAGCCTGCAGTTGCCCCGGGCTTCGGTGACCATTCTGATCAAGCAACTTGAGGCACATCTGGGCGTGCAACTGCTGCAACGCACCACCCGGCAGATCAGCCTGACGCTCGATGGCGCAGCCTATTACCCGCGTTGTGTGCGGCTGCTGGCGGATCTGGAGGAGACCGAAGCGGTATTTTCCGCTGCTCGCCACAACCCCAAGGGTCTGTTGCGAGTGGATATGCCGGCGGGAGTGGGGCGTTTGATCGTGATTCCGGCCTTGCCGCAATTCACTGCCCGGTATCCATTGATCGAACTGGAAATCGGTTTGAATGACCGGCCTGTGGATCTGATCCGCGAAGGTATCGATTGCGTGTTGCGGGGTGGCTCGACCCTGGACGACTCACTGGTGGCACGACCGCTGGGCGTGATGGATCAAGTCACCTGTGCCAGCCCGGATTACTTGCAGCGTTGCGGGACTCCGCTGTGTCTGGAGGATCTGAAGGGGCACCAGATGGTGGAATACTTTTCCAATGACACCGGCAAACGCTACGGACTGGAATTTGTACTCGATGATCAGTTGCGGTTGATCGACCTGCCCAAGCACGTCTCGGTCAATAGCGCTGATGGCTATCTGGCAGCCTGTGAGGCGGGATATGGCTTGGTTCAGACTCCGTATTATCACGTTGCCCGCCAACTGAAGGAGGGGCGTTTGATCGAGGTCCTGAGGGACGTGCCGCCACCGGGTATGCCGCTGACGGCGCTCTATCCTCCTCATCGCCAGTTGTCCCGGCGGGTGCGGGTGTTCGTCGACTGGATGGTGGAACTCTGTGCGCAGTCGGCCAATGGGTTTTATAGAGATGACTCACGCGGCTGAGCGGTTACCAATAGAGGCGTTGGCGTTCTGCTGCATGTCGTCATGCAACTGTTGCATGTGCACGCAATGCAGATTGAGGGATCGAACCTGTGCGCCTCGATGAAACAATGCAAACCAGCCATCGTCACCTGGCGTGGGAATCAGGCCGGTGAAGGCGAAGCCCAGAGCCGAAAAACTGTGCACGTCCCGGGCGAAGTGCCGGGACAGTTCGAGTCGTGCCGAGATCAGCCAGTGCCTGGGTAGTTGGCTGATCTGCTCAAGCAAACGCGTGTTCAAACGCTGAATGACAATGTCGAACCGATGCTGCTGTTGCTTTATTTGCAAGGGCATCGCGGGCCGTGATGTCTTGTCCTGGTGGGTTCCAAACACCGAACACAAGTGCTGCATAAACGCCCGGCAGCTTTCGGGCCAAGGGATGTCGGGGAGCGGGCGCATGTGTCCGGCGATCAGGTGGCAGCCCATCACGATGGTTTCCGGAAAGGGTTCAGCGAAGGGCGAAGGGACAAAGTCAGGAAGCAAGCCAGTGCTGTGGAAGCCGATTTTTTCCGCCATGCGTTGAGTGTAGGGATGGTGGGTCACTTGCTTGATCGAGACACTCTTGAGCCCCACAGAGTCTGACTGCTTCAGTAGCTCAAGGCCCAGGCGGGTCGCGAGATTCTGCCCCTGGGCGGCGGGGTGCACCACGCTGAGGGCCAGTTCCGCGGTACTTGAAGGCGTGTCACGACACAACGCGGCATGCCCGAGAACGCGGCCGTCGTCCACGGCTACCATCGATTGCCAGCTGCCTTCGGCGTGGTGCTGACTGATCATGTTCGGCAGGTAGATATCTGGCTGAACATAATGATCGCCGTAGACCTCTCGGAATAACTGGCTCACGGCAATGGAGTCGGAGGGACGGAAGGGCCGAACAATCAACCGGTTCATCACACGGGCTCCAGTGGGAGAACGTCATACACGCGCGAATCCAGCACCCGCAGTTGTTTGCCTGAACGAGGGTGAAGCTTCAGGTCGGTGGTTGCGCAGGCCAGCACTCGCAACTCCAGCAGACCCTGACGGATCAGGTTGTCGATGGCGGGGTAGTGGGCAAGCAGCGCTTCATGCAATGCGCGGAGCATCGAGTCGACGGCTTGCAACTGAGGATCGGGCACCCACTTCACGCTCAACAGATCCTTGGTGCCGGTCTGTTCGATCAGCAATTGCCATTGTTCGCTGTGCGCTACACGCTGAACGATCTCGTGTATTTCTTCGGTGAACAGCGATAGAACGCCGACTCGTATTCGTTGACTGTGGGCACCGCGCCCTTTGAGCGCGAATTTACGCCTCGGGGTTGCGGCCGGCTCACGCCAACAGGCACGGTCGCCCACCGGGTAACGCAGCAGCGGCATAAGCCGGCGTGTCAGGTTGGTCAGTACCAACAAGCCGGTGCGATCGCATTCTTCAATCACTTCACCGGTGTGTTCATCGACGATTTCCAACAGGGTTTGTTGATCGAACACTCGATGCTCGCCCAATGCACAGTCGCGGTCACTGGCGCCTATCAGCCCGGCGTCTACGCTGGCATAGCCGATTGAGGCGATACGGGCATTGGGGAACACTTCCCCGAGGATTGCCAACTGCGGGGCAAACAGGCTTTCACCTCCATATAACAGCGTCTCGACTCCGCACAACACACGCCGATGCTGCGCCAGGTAGGCGCAGAATCGCAGCAGTTGTGCCGGCACTCCGGCCAGAACGCTGATCCGATACCGCTCTATGGCATCCGCCAATACGTCCAGCTCGACGTCTCCGGTAAACGGAAATTCACAGATGGATCGTCCGACATGGGCCAGGGAATCGTGGATAAACAGAAAACTGGCATAGAGATCCCCTGAAAAGAACAGATTGGCGACGCGGTCGCCATTGTTCAGTTGAGAGGAGAGACTGTTTCCGAATGTACTGACCAGGGTTTGTTTGCCATTCCTCGCAGGAGTAAACCGCCAGTTTGCCCTGACTGGTCGAACCTCCGGTTTTAAACACCAGCGCATCATCGACGTTTCCGGTCAGGACCGGCCAATGACTCAAATCGTTGCTGCCGGCCCAATAGTCGGATACGTCGGTTAGTGGCAGATCTTTTAAAGTAATACCCTTCGAGGGCAAATGCTCCAGGTGTTTGCTGTAAAAATTTGAGTGTTGCCTTATATAAGGTACTAATTGTTCAAGCGAATAAGTTGGGTTCACTGGGTTCTCTTTTTTGTCAGGTGTTTTTGTCAGAAAGCAGCATCATCGAAGTGTCTGCTTTTATTTTCTTTGATCGATAATTAATGGTGTTTTACCGCTATGTTTGTTTCGGGTGAAGGTTTGTTCGGCGCACAGGGTCACCTCCACAATTAAAAGTGCAGCACTCACCGCATTTGCCAATGCTTCATGGGTCAGCAGTTTTTGGCGTACCCAGTCGGCATCCGCATCTGCTCGAACTTGCATGCGTTCGACTCCGCTGGCGGTGTGGTCCAGGACAACTTGAATGGGCACTCCTACGCTGTGTTCCAGCGCCGAAGGTGAAATGAGTTCCGTGCCAATTCGCACCAGCTTTCCATGCCGCTGTAGCAGCTCGAATCGCGGCGTTTCCAGTCCGCAAGGGCAGGCCCCGGGTATCCAGCGGCCGGTGTCGCCGATGTCATATCGGTACACGCGCTGACCTTGCCGGGCGCGGGACGTAAACAGCAGACGACCGATTTCATTGGCCTGCACCGGCACATCCTGTTCGAGCTGAACTATTTCCAGATGCTGGGTTTCGCTCATCAAGTGAAATATGCCGTTCGCGGTTGCCGGGCAGGCATGCCCCAAGGGGCCTGCATCGACGGAGCCATAGATGGCAGAGCGAATCGTCGACACCCCACAGCTTTCCATCAGGCGCCGACTGGCCTCGCCCGGATGTTCGCCGCCAAGGAATACTTTGCTGATACCGGCATAGGCGCGAAGTCGTGCCTGCTCTTTAAGGAACAAGCAATGCAGCGTACTGGGCATGCCGATCAGCACGTTGACATGCTGCTCCACGATCAGTCGGGTGATTTCGCTGAAGTCATCGTCCTGGGGGGCCCCCATGGGTAAATGCACAACGCCCATCTGTTCAAGAATGTTCGAGAAACTGAAAAAACCACCATAAAGGTTGCCGCCGTAGAACAGGTTCATCACCCGGTCCTGTGACGGATCGAGCCCGACACAGAACAGGCCATCAGCCGCGGCGCGCATTTGTCGTTGAAAGTCTCGGTAGCTGAAGCCGGCCAGGGCCGGAGTCCCGCTGCTACCGCCGGAGCGGAAGTACAACTGTGTTGCGGAGACGATTGGCTGGGTCATGAACGTGTCTTTGTCCATGATGGGGGCATGGGCTGTGTCAGGGTCGGGCGGAAGCGGATCGAGCGTTGCACGGCCAGTCGAGGCATCCGGGGGCAGAGTCACCGAGAGGCGGCGACTCAGACGCGACAGCGCGTAGACGCCATCGTGAGGCTCGCCGGCGTAGCCGTCATGAATCGACTCGCAAGGCGCAATGCGGCTGACGCCGGCATTGACCAATGTTCGAACGAGCGCGGGGGTGTCTGCCGAGGGACACATCAGCGCGCAGCTTTGCAGGACGGTGCGCCAGGGCAACAGCGTCTCGCTGAGCAGGTGCCGCGGAACCGGTTTGAGCAGCACCGTACGAAACAGCGGCGACGGTGCCAGCTTCTGATGGTGCTCCCAGATGACCCGCCATCCGGGGCCGGTCCACACTTGGCCGATCTGGTTCTTGAAGCTCTGATCCAGCCGCGCCATGGCGGTGCGGGTAGTGATTTCCGACGCTTCCTGATCTGTCGGCACCAACGCCGGCCATTGCGGGGCGCGACGGTTGAGGGCTTCGGCCAGTCGATCTCCGAGGTTCTGCAAGACGGCCGGATCGTTGCTGTCCACCAGCACCCATTGAGGGCTGGAACACGCTTGTTGATCCAGTCGACAGACTTCATCCGCCAATGCATCGAGCGCCGAAGGCGTCGCCGCATCAAGTGACAGGTAGGCGAAGCTGATCTTGTGTCCCCAATCGATCCAGCGACAGCCGGACGGGATCTGTTGGCGGATCGATTTAAGCGCCGCTTCTCCGCCCCAGGCGGATACCCCATCGGCCTTGGCGCAGAGTTGAGTGATATGAGAGGTGTCCACCGGTAGAACCGCTACGAATTCGGCCAGTCTGCCGCTGGTGTCGCACCGCACAAGGGTGGCGAGCAACTGCGCGGTCAAACCCTGATCGCTGGCGCTGGGGCGCAGCCAGTTGATGTTGCCGGCCAACAGACTTTCGAGCACCGCGCAGAACGCCAGCAACGGTGCGTTGCCCGGGGTGATATGCACCACCAGCCCCAACGGGTGCCAGCTTTCGAAGCACGGTTGCCGGTAGTCAATAAGTCGCAGCGAACGCGGTTGCAGGCCCAGTTCCCGATCAAGCTTGGTGCTCAGGTTGCTGCGCTGGCAGAAATCGATCAGTCCCTGATATTGATCGTCATCGAGGGGTAGATCCAGGTGGCGAGCCTGCAACTGCGTGGCAAAGCGAGCGGCGGACTCGATGACGGTTTCGCTATCGATTGGTGCAGCCAGCAGCCGGGGCAGTTGTTGTTCAAGGAGCTCGAGTACCCTTTCCGGGGTAACGTCGTCACGCAGTTGGCCATTGATCAGGTACATATCAAGCCCTCCCGATCAATTCAGAAGCGGCCATGGCGCAGCTGCGACTGGCGCTGGTGCCGGCACGGCCATGCAGCTCGAACCAATCCGTCGCCAGGCCGCATCCGCAACTGGCGCCGGGGTGCAATGTCGCCAGATCGCCCATGACCACGGCATGGGCAGGGCTCGACGAAATGTAGGGAGAAACGAACTCCAGCAAGCCGCGCTGGCCGTATGGCTGGACAGTGAAATCGGATGGGGCGCGCACGAAAACCTTCGAGTAGATCGGTACATGAAAATGATGGTGGGCACACTGGATATAGGGCACGGCATGCTCTACGGCGCCATAACCGTCCCGGCAGCGGGACAGGTCGATACCCAATTGCCGGTTGATTCGGGCATACAGCTGATGGAGGGGAATTTCCTGTGTGCCGCCTGGGTTTTCCAGCCTCCACCCAGAAATACCAGTGACTGGGCAGGCAACTGCAAATCGGCCACGCCCGTGTCCTCCATGCGCTGAAGGGCATGCGAAAGGAACGCCGGAAAACCGAGAATACGAACGGGCAATCCTTCCTCGGCAAACTCCTGCAGGGTGCGAATGACACCGAAGAGGTCGAACTCGTGGCCTTTGCCGATCAGACGCAAGCCGTAAACGACTCGGTTGACGGGGGCATAGCTGCACAGAAATTGATCGGTATAGGCCGTGCCAAGGGTGATGGCTGCCTCGGGTTCATAGCTCAGGAGCAGGTAATTGCAGGGGCTGTGTGGAGTATCCCAGCCGTAGTGCCGGAAAATATGGCTCACCATGCCTTGGGCGGCGGCCATGCTGCGAGGATCGTAGCGCATGCAGCTTTTCTGGCCGCTGGTGCCGGACGATGTCAGCTCCAGCGCACCTTCGCCAGTGGGACTGAACACCGAATGACGTTTGAAGTAATTGGCGAAAATCGGCGGTAGCCTTGACCAATCGTCCAGCGTTTCCAGGGCGTTGGCATCAAGGCCGTTGGCGTTCAGCCAGCGTTCGTAGCCAGGTGTGTGGTGACAATGAAACAGGCTGACTTCACCCATGGCCTGGTCGAACAGGCCTTCCGGCACGGAATCCAGGCAATAGGGTTGCGTCAACGCGCAAAGCGCATCGGTGTGGGGTAGATGGATCATCTAAAGACCTATGGTGTAGTGTCAGACGGCATGCGCGATGGGGGAGCGTCGCAAAAACAATCGCAAGGGCAGCAGGCACAAGAGCCCCGCGAGACCGGCCATCAAGGCAAAGGCTTCAAGGCTGTCACCGGCACCCAGCTCAGTGATAATCGAGCCGCCGCCACCCATGACGGCGATGGAAATCATACCAACCATGGCCGACACCAGGCCTTTGCTGTCGTCGCTGGAAAACAGTGCGAGCCGGTAGAGTGCGGCATTGCTCATGCCAAGACCGATGGCGTAAAGGGACAGGCAACTGACCAACAGGACTGTTGAAGTGCCGGTAAAAGAAATGACGGCCAAGGCGATGAGGCCGCCGCAAAGTGGCCAGAACGCGTAGCGAATCAGTTGGGGTAGCTCAGTATTGGCAATCAATCGGTTGAGTATCAGATTGCCGAAAATGACGGCCGCAAATACCGGGATCTGCCATAGGCCATAGCGCAGCGGGGAAAGCCCCTGGTGCTGGATCAGCAAGAGTGGCGCCAGCCCGATCCATGCAATCAGCGGCAAGCTCATCAGGCCCAGGGCGACGGTTGCGCTCAGAAATGGCGGGTTGGTGAGCAAGGCTGTATAGCGGCGCAGCGTACCGCCCCATTCAAAAGGCACTGCCGTCAGTCGCTGTCCGTCATGGCGCAAGGTGCCCACGGTTTCCGGCATGAACAGGTAAAGCCCGAGCCAGGCTATCGCGCCACTGACCCCCAAGAGTAAAAATAGCTCCCGCCAGGAGAGCCATTCCAGCATCAGGCTGCCGAGCAAGGGCCCCAGCAGCGGGGAGAGCAGCGCAACGTTTCCCAGCAACGCCATGATTTTTACTGCGTCGGCTTCGCAGAAGATTTCTTGCAAGGCTGGATAGCTCACCGCGATGATGAACCCCAATCCCATGCCTTGAATCAGCCGCAAGCCGTTGAAGGCAAGGATGCTCTGTACGTTGAACGCTGCGGTGCAGGCGAAGGCGAATACAGCACAACCGATCAGCAGCGTCCTGCGACGACCGAAGTGATCTGACAACGGACCGATTAACCATTGCAAAAAAATGCCCCCCGCCAAATAAAGATTGAAGGCGTAAGGAACATGGCTCGGGCTGGCATTCAATTGATGGGTTACGGTCAACATGGCCGGCATGATCATATCGCTGGCCATATAAGTCAGAAGTTCGAAAAAAGTTATTGCAAGGCAAAACCCAAGTAATCGAGGTGGACTTATATCTATTAAAGGTTTGCGCATGACGTTCCTGTTGGTGCTGGAAGTTTGATCGGACAGCAGGACAAGAATAGCTATGAGCCATGTGGCGTTTCATTGGCTTATTTGAAGCTAGAAATTTCAAAACCTTTCGCTGTGTGTCTGATTGGAAGTTCAAGGGGGAAAAGAGTGGGGTTTTGTAAAAAAATTACAGCTGGATAAGAAATAACCCTATAGGAAAAGTACCCGCTATGGAGCAGGCATTTGTACGGGGTTTGTAGGATAAATACTTCATCACTATGAGTGAATAGTCGGCCATTCAGTCGTCGAGGAAACGATTTCACGCTATCGATGCTGATAGTCACCGTAGAGCGAGCAGGGGAATCAGCGGCGTGATTTGACGGAGCATTTCAAAATCCCCATGGTGATCGCCGCAATGAAGTCAAAATGCTTCATCGGCTGTAACATGAGTTCCCGATTGCAGCCCTCATTCCCGCGCAAGCGCCGGGGCTTTGCATGCGATCGGATACAAACCGGATACATTTTTTGGTTCAGGAACCCGCAATGACCCAGTCGCAACGTTTGAAATATTCGATTCTGATTTCCCTGGTGGTACTGGGGATCATGTTCGGCCTTTCCTGGCTGCAAAATGCAGGGATGATCACAGAGCAGTTATTCCAGTACATCGCCATTGGCGTGGCAGTGCTCGTGGTGGTGATCAATGGCGTAATGCGTCGCAAGGTCAAGCCTTGAGCGACGCCTCTTGGCTGGATTGCTCGCTAAAAAGGACAGCAGCAGCCTGTGGATGCAGGCTGTAGCTTTTGTCCGGATTGAGGGTGATCACGCCTTCACCGCACAAGCGTTTCAACACTTCCCGGACGCTGAGAAAGGACAGGGGAATGTCCAGGTCCAGCAAGTGGCTGTGCACGCCCCGCACGCCCAGGCTGCGGTCGTTTTCGGCGGCGGTCAGCAAGGCGTCGATGACTTTCAGGCGAATCAGGCTGGTACGCAGGCCAAAACTCTTGAGCAAAAACCTGATCCGTTCGTTGCCGTGGCGTTCGGCTTGTTGATTGAAAACGCCGGAGCCCAGGGTGCTGGCTTTTGGCGCATGGCTACCGTCCGTTGGCAGTTGCGGGTTGTACATGCAAAAACTCCTTTTCAGAGCCTGATCAGGAAAAAGTGATGGGTGCTCTCAATCAATAAGACGAACGAGCCAGGCAAATAATGAAGACCCGCATGTAGAAAATTTGTCGACGTTACGTCAGCGGCCCGTGAGCCGGGCGTGGGGACGCCCTCAAGGGCCTAAATTTTTGCGGTTTGCTTCGTTTAAAGGGGAGGCGCATTGCGTGTCATACGTCTTTTCGATCAGGAGCGAGCGTGATTATTTCCAGGCAGTTAACCAGGTTGAGCCTTGCGGGTGTGTTTCTAGGGCTGAGTCTTGCGGCAAATGCGCGCAACCAGCCAGAGCAGGCGACTGCCGAGATTCGTCGAACCAGTTTCGGTGTGCCGCATATTCGGGCCGACAACGAGCGAGGCCTGGGCTATGGCATTGGCTATGCCTACGCTCAGGACAATCTGTGCTTGCTGGCCAATGAGATTGTCACTGTCAATGGCGAGCGCTCCCGGTATTTCGGCCCGGACCAGTTTACCGTCGAAGAGCGCGGGAACCTGGCCAGCGATCTGTTTTTCAACTGGCTGAACACCCCCCAGGCTGTCGCCGCTTTCTGGCAGGCGCAAACACCTGAAGTCCGCGAACTCATCGAAGGTTATGTGGCGGGTTACAACCGTTCGCTGACAGAACGTCGGGCGCACGGTTTGCCGCAGCAGTGCCAGGGTGAATGGGTGCGCGCGTTGACTGCGCAGGACCTGGTCAAGTTGACCCGACGTCTGCTGGTCGAAGGCGGTGTGGGGCAGTTTGCCGAAGCGTTGGCCGGCGCTACCCCGCCGAAAACCGTTGCCCATGTGGCGGGCGAGCCCGCGTCTTTTCAACTGGCGGCCTCACGCATGCAACGCTTCGCCCTGGATCGAGGCAGTAACGCCGTGGCGGTCGGCAGCGAGCGTTCGTTCAACGGTCGCGGGATGTTGCTGGCCAATCCGCACTTTCCGTGGGTGGGCGGGATGCGTTTCTATCAGATGCACCTGACCATTCCGGGCAAGCTGGATGTCATGGGCGCCGCGTTGCCCGGCCTGCCCATGATCAATATTGGTTTCAACCAACACCTGGCATGGACCCACACCGTGGATTCGTCCAAGCACTTTACCCTGTATCGCCTGCAACTCGATCCCAAGGACCCGACCCGTTACCTGCTGGATGGCAAGTCCTTGCCGATGAAAAAGCAGACGCTGACGGTGAACGTGAAGCAACCCGATGGCCAGACCCGGCAGATTTCCCATGTGGTCTATAGCTCGCAATTCGGTCCGATTGTGCAATGGCCCGGAAAACTGGACTGGGACAACCAGTTCGCCTACAGCCTGCGCGATGCCAATCTGGATAACGACCGGGTTTTGCAACAGTGGTATGCGATGAACCGTGCCGCCAACCTTAAGGATTTGCAGGCATCGGTGCACAGGATTCAGGGGATTCCGTGGGTCAATACCCTGGCGGTGGACGATCAGGGGCAGACGCTTTACATGAACCTGTCGGTGGTGCCGAACGTCAGTGCCGACAAACTGGCCAAGTGCAGCGATCCGCGGGCCGGGTTACAGATGATCCTGCTCGACGGCTCCAACAGCGCTTGCGCCTGGGATATCGACCCGTTGGCTGCGCAAAAAGGTATCTATGCGGCAGACAAGTTGCCGCAACTGTTGCGCAAAGACTTTGTGCAGCATTCCAATGATTCGGCCTGGATGGCCAACCCGGCGCAACCGCTCACCGGTTTCTCGCCGTTGATCAGTCAGGACAATCAGCCATTGGGGCTGCGTTCGCGCTTCGCACTGGCGCGTCTGGGCACCTTGAGCAAGGCCGGCCCTGTCGCTGCGGCCGATCTGCAACACATGGTGATGGACGATCAGGTGTATCAGGCGGCCCAAGTGATGCCGGATCTGCTGCAATTCTGTGCCGCAGATCTCGGTACCGATGCGCCGACGCTTATGCCGCTATGTGCCAGCCTCAAGGCCTGGGATCGCCGTGTGAATCTGGACAGTGGACTGGGCTTTGTCCATTTTCAGAATGTCATGGTGCCGTTACAGCAAATCCCTGATATCTGGCGTGTGGCGTTCGACCCGAAAGATCCGCAACACACACCGCGTGGCCTGGCAATTGAACGGCCAGACGTCGCCAAAGCGATTCGGGCGGCGATGCTGGCTTCGGTCGAACAGGTAAAATCCCTTGGCCTGAAAGCCGATAGCCGCTGGGGCGATATCCAGGTGGTCAGCAGTGGCGGGCAGCAAACGCCGATCCACGGCGGGCCGGGTACGCTGGGTGTGTATAACGCGATCCAAAGTGTGCCGAGAACCGACGGCAAGCGCGAAGTCGTCAGTGGCACCAGCTATTTGCAGGTGGTGACGTTCGATGACAAGGGGCCTCAGGCTCAGGGCTTACTGGCATTCTCATTGTCCAGTGACCCGGCGTCGAAGTATTCCCGGGACCAGACACTGGCCTTTTCGAAGAAACAGTTGAGTGTGTTGCCATTTACCGAACAGCAGATCACCTCTGATCCGCAGTACCAGGCTCAGACGATTCGCGAACAGGATGAAAAAGCAGGGAAAATCGCCGCGCAGTAGTCGCAAGAGCGTTTGAATCAAAAGTGAAGGCCGCACCCCGCAAGGGTGGCGGCCTTCAGCTTTTTGGGGCTTGTTGCGGGATCGAATTGAGGACCGGATTGCCGTCCTTGTTGCGGGTCAGATAGACCGGCAGCACCTTGGGCAACGAAGCCACCAGGTTATTGAGCTCTTTGATGTTGTAGATACCGCCGAGGCGTATCGAGCCGGTACTGTGGTCCGCGATCATGACTGGCTTGTTCAAATAACGATTGATCAAGGGCAGGGCGTCGGTCAGCGTCAGATCATCGAGCACCAGTTTGCCGCTGCGCCACGCCAGCGAATGGTCATTGGTGGAGGTCTGGCTGATTTGCGGCGAAAAGTCGCCGTGCCGGTAACGCGCCTGCATGGCAGGCTCGAGACGCAGACCCTCACCGGGCAGGGTACCGTTGCTGGTCACCAGCACAGAACCTTCGATCAGGTTCACGCGTACCTGGTCTTCATACATCCAGACGTTGAATTGGGTGCCGGTGACGCGAATCCTGCCATCGGCTGCCCTGACGATGAATGGATGCTGCAGGTCATGACTGACGCTGAAGAAGGCTTCGCCTTTTTTCAGCGTGACACGACGCTGGTCCTTGTAATTGCTGAACGTCAGTTCACTGCCCAGGTTCAGCTCCACCTGACTGCCGTCGCCCAGCGTGACCTGACGAACATTATCGGTCGCCTCGAAATGCTGGTAGGCATTGGGCAGCCAACCCAGGTTCCATCCGGTATAGGCCGCTAGCGGCAACGCCAAGGCGCAGACGGTGGCTGCAATGCCGAAAGTGCGCCAAGGCATTGTCGGTTTGCCGCGAACAGTCGGCGCGGGAGACTCGGGACGAGGCAAATCGCCCGCAACCTCCCAGATCTCCAACATGGCTTCGTACTCGAAGGCGTGCAGAGGATGGGCATCACGCCATTGCTCGAATGCCTGACGCTCTTCGGCCGTGCAGTCGATTGCATGCAAACGCATGCACCAGTGCGCAGCGGCATCGGTGATGGCGTCGTATTGAGCTTGAGAGAGAGTGTGGTCGGTCATTGACTCATCCTGATTTCCCGCATTCTAACCTTGAGGGGAAGTCTGCGAGAACAACCGTCATGGCAATTGCCCATCAAAGTGCAACTTATTTTTCACCCGCATCCCCTGAAAAACAGGGCGTCGTCAGGCAGTATCCACAGATGGAGTGAAAAAATGGTCAAGGTCAGCAGGACTGAACTCTGACCCGGACGAGAAAAGCAGGTGCAGATCGGGTGACCTGCGCCTGATTTTATGTGCTTCAAGTCAAACCGTTATGGGACTGGCACCGGATCCAGTTGTCGGCCCATTTCACATATCAAGCGAGCGACCGAGTCGGCGTTGCGCAAAATGGTGTCGATGCGCAGATTCGCATTTCGTGGATTGAGGAAGGCGTTGCGAGCTTCATCCATCGTCGTGCAGCCCGTCGTTGTGAGGATGTCCTTACCCACATGCTCCAACCCCTCAATCGAGTCCAGACTGATCCATGCCTGGATTTGTTCGTTCCAGCGCGTAAACAGTTCTTCTCTCGGGGTGGCCAGGGACAATGCTTTTCGCTGGAAGTCCTGCTGCGTCTGTTTGATTACCACACCGAAACCGGTGACGGTGGCGATGAGGTCGGTGAACGGACGCCTTGCCTCAACCGTCGCAATATCCACGGTTTTTGAAAAAAGATGGGAAAACTCATGAATCAGGGTCGCGGCCCGGGAATGGTCGTCAACGTCGAAAGGCTCAGTCAGACAATACTCGTACCAGTCGAGTTTCGGGTCAAAAAACCTCTCAGTGAAATGCACACGTCTCTGAGCATCGTCATTCACAACAAAAGCGATCGTACTGTCGAGCCAGTCTGTGTTTGAACCGACCACAAAACGATCGGTATTCAACAAATCCTCGTTTGGGTCCACCAGGGCCTTGCAGATAGGAACGATGACTTTTTTGATTTTGTCGAGAATATTGGAATCGAGATTGTCAGCATCAAAAAAGGCTTTAAGAAAGGTATCCAGCCGCGTCCCCGGCTTCAGGTGTCTGAGTTGCACCAGGTTATGCAGACTGTTGAACGCGTAGTAGCGAGCCAGGTCTATGGCTTGCACGATCATGCGTGCTTTTTCCGGGTGTTTTCTCCGAATGTCTTCCATTCCCCGTGCTTCGATATTCAGCACGCTGTTGATTACGCCATTGGAAACATATTGGTTGTGCATTTTCGACAGGGCTTTGCCGTAGTGAATCGTATGTGAGTCCGGATCGATCACCCATTGCTTGCCAGGCGCTGTCAGTAACGCGGGCCCCTGTTGTTGGTCGTTGATCATTCGCCAGATCGCCCCGGTTTTGGCGACGCGGTATACCTTTCCGTCGACCGGTGCGTAGGTTCGTTGGCTGGTCGCCTCCAGATAAGTGCCATCAGTCGTGCGCCTGGTCAGATCTTTCAACGCCACAGCAGTGGTCTCAAAAGGCTGTAAAACCGTGCGCGTTGGTGCTGTCGGTTTTACTTGCGACCATTGCGGGACAACCAACGGCTGAGCAACAGGTGGCGTGGTGGCCATTGCCGGCGCCGACTCGAGAGACTCCTCCAGTGACAACCGTCCCAACGACACCAATTGCGCGGCACCGGCAATAAACGTCTGCAATGCCTGTTTCCAGTGATGATCCTGCAGCGCTTCGGCGGAGTCTTTGAAGTCTTTGTAGCTTTGCCACAGAAACAGCACATGGGAGAGTTTGCCCGGCAACAGGCCCGAAATCAGTCTGATACCAGAGCTGAACAAGTTTTTGGCGGCTTCCCATTCTGCCTGGCCGGTGATTTCGGAGTGGCAGCCGAGGATGTTCGAAAGAAGGCTGACGTTATCGCGGAACAACTGTGCAAGCAGGTTGCCGCTGATGGGGGCGGAGGCGAGGGTGATCTCGCTCTGTTGCCCGACGGTGGACTTGAGCAAGTTGCTGAATGAAGACTGTTCAGCCTCGGGAAGCCTGCGAATCATCAATTCCTGAAGTAGCCCTGGTGTATTAATCGCTGAGATAACGCTGGCCTCGTTCTCGAATTCGGAGAATATGGGGCCTGCGTGGTAAGGCGCATAGAGGATTTGCGGCCCGGCATGTCCGGCACCAGGACCGATCAGGTACAGGCCCAGGGTTTTGACCGCTGCGGCACCTGCGGTCTTGATCATTTCCAGCGGCCTGACGATGGCGTGGGCACCTGCTACCGCCGCGCGGGCGATCGCGTCCGGCATGTCGAGAACCTGCCAGATCAAATCAAAGGCGCTGCCGGAAAGACGTTGCTGCAGTTTCAGCGCATGAGCGTGTTGCAGCAGTTGCCAGGGTAGTTGCTGAATAAAACGTTGCATTCGACTGTCGGCATCGGTGCCGGCCTTAGTCAATGCATCTGTCACGCGCTTTGCATAATCGCTCTGGATATTCAGTGATTGCACAAGCTGGCGCACGGTGTCCTGATTCAGGTGCACGGGAAGGGCTTGAGAAGTTGTCGAGGCAATCTTGAACCCGGTGCCTTGAGCCGCGTTGATAGGGTTCAGGGCAAATTCGGTCAAGCTACGCGACGGCCCGGCCAGGGCCAGGTTTGGCGTGATTCTGATGTGATCGGGGTTCAGTTGCGTTCCAGGGAATCGGCTGCCAATCAACGATACCAATCGGTCATGCACATAGGACGTCAGGGGCTGGATCCCGTGCAAGTAGTCTTTGTCGTCGGTGACGCTGTTGCAGTATTGCTCCAGCAGTTCGATGTGCAACTGCTGTTCTTCGACAGGGGCCATGCCGAGCCACGCAGGCAAGGATTGTTGTCGGGTGATTGCCTGCGAGATCAACGTGGCTCTTTGCAAGTTGGTGTCGATAACCCTTTGCGTCATTTTTTTCAACGCTTTGATCTGCTGCGCACCGTCCAGCTTCAGGCTGCGCAGGTGTTCGCAACGGGCCAGGAAGTGGTCAATGGAGGATTGCGCAAGGTGCTGCAACACATGGCCTTCAATCAGTCGCAAGGAGTTGAGCTTGTAGCGCTGGTTGAATGTGCGTTGGGCCGGGCTGAGGTTTTCCAGCAGTTCCAGACGTTTGTTGGCGTCGAGCAGACGCCGGTTCAGTTCCGTCGTTGCGCTGTTGATCGTCGCAAAAACTTCCAGCCCGGCCGCAGGCGTCCACAGAATCGCCCGGCCCGAATGCCGGACATCGAGCCCGCCACGTTCGGTCAACAGTACGCAATGGGCCAGGGGGAGAACATTTCTCTGCCCGGTACGCTCAAGAATCAGTGAATAGGCATCAGGCTTGAAACCATTGAGGGCAATGCGCGTTTTTCGATCCGGTTGATCTGGATTGAGCACCGTATCGACAATGGCGCGGTCGCTACCCCGCAGCGTTGCGTTGAGTACCCGCAGGCTGGCTTCGCCGCGCAAACCCACGGAAAATGCGTGGGCCAGCCGGGGTTTCAGTTTGTCCAGATAAACGCTCTGTAGCGCCAGAGAGGCGATTGGCTGGGAGGCGAACTCCGTGCTGATCAGCGATTCGACAGCGCTGAAGGTTTTTACCAAAGCCGCTGTCTTGTCTGCCAGCACCATGGACGGCAGTTGGTTGCCAGACAACACTGGCCGGGTAGTCCAGCGTTCCTGAACATTGAGCGTCAGCAATTGATCGCTGATCATTGAGCGTATATCCAGTGCCTTGTCGAACAGGGCATGGAGGTCCACGGTGCCGTCGCTGTGGCGGTAAACCTGCAGAACGTATTCCATGTTTTGCAGTTGCTTGGTAATGATCGCCTCAAACAGCTTTTTGAATACCGACCCCGAAATCACCTCGCCGCAGACCTGTGGGTGGTTGAAACCGATGAACCGATTCCGTTCGTCCAGATTCAGGAGACCGTAGAGCTCGTCTTCGTGACCGACCGCGCTGAATTTTCTCAGCAAGGTGTCTTTGAGATCTTGATCGTCTTTCAGAACTTGAAGGCCCTGAGTGGGGGTGTAGAGGAAGGCATTGGACGAGGAATGACTGATCATCAGCGACCCCGCCAGCTCTACATAGTTGGCCTCGTGTTCCCAAAGACGCACGGTTTCAAGGCTGAGTGTCGAGGACGTGCCGGCTGTCGGCTGAATCAGCTGGTGCAAGGCCTGGCTCTGTTCAGGGTTGATGATGTCGGCTTCGCGTTTGATCAGGAACTCTGCGCGCGCCTTCTCCCGGATGGCCCGGCTGAAAAAGTCGCGACGGAGTGCGCCGTCGGCCGCTGCCGTGTCCCAGTAGTGCTGCAGTTTCCCGGACAGCAGGCTTATCAGTTTGCTGGAGGCGGTCTTTACAGCGGTTTCCCAGTGGCGCTGGTCGGTGCTCGCCGGCGCTTTTTCCGGATGAGAAAACTCGTGAAGCTGCCCGCTCGGCCATCGCTGATGGCGGTAGTACGACAGCACGGCGTCACTCAAGGACATGGAGTTGATCCAGCGGCGGCTCGGGGCACTTTCCTGGTTACCGTCATGGGGCGGTGCAACGGAGTAAAAGTTGAGTCGGGTCTGGCGTTGATCAACGCCCGGGAATGGCGACTGCAGCAACTCATCAAGCAGCGTAGTGAGGAGCGAGGTGAGCGTCGGCAGCTTGATCAACTCGTCCAGCATGGCCTGCTCGTTCATTCGCTGGTTATTGGCGATGACGGTGCGCTGGTCTTCGAATACGTCGCCCTCGATGGCCTGAAAGCTCACTTGAATACGGGGTGCGGCCGCCAGCGTTTTACGCGCAGACAACGACATGAAGGCCAGCAGGTCGTGGTCCTCGGTCGCGTTGTCCAGCTGACGTTTAAGCTGTTCGGTCAAGGCTGCGCGGCTGTCGAACTTCTTTATGCCGGCGTACGGGGTGTAGAGAATCTCCCCTTTGTCATCCGGAGTGAGGCTGAGCACGAAGCTGCCGGCCAAGGGAATGGGGCCCAGAGCGTCCGACTTGAGCAGAATTTTTTCGGCGAACATCGATGGGGTCTGTTGACTGCGTAATCTTTGGCTGGCCAGTTCCAGATGACTGAGCCATTCGAAATCCTTGCGCGTCAGCCCATGGGTTTTACCCAGATCATTCCAGTGGCTGGGAGCGCGCAGGGCCTCGGGGAAAAACAGTGGGGCGGGAGGTGTGGGCATTGTCGAGTCTCGTTCAGGGCGCTGCGGGGTGCGCCTGTGGATTGAGGCTCAAGACTAAAAGTCGCGGGTGAGTCGAAGGTGGTAGATAGTTACCGCACGGCCACCCGATGTTCGTGCAAACAGGCGCCAAAGCAGCTTTTCGGCTCAATCGGTTCTGATCAGGTGCACCGGTTCAAGCGAAAGGTTGACAGGCTGCTGGTCGCCCGTTGTTAATCGGTTGGTTTTCGTACGCTGTTGCCCCCTCCAATAATTACTCTGGAGCTTCAGATGTCTGCGCCACACGATCATGTCTCTACTGCGGTTTCGCAAAACCTGTCCTTCGAAGCGCTGACGGCGTTGCTCGAGCAGATCTTCCTGCGCCACGGCACCTCAGCCGATGTCGCCAAAACCCTGGCCCTCAATTGTGCCGGCGCCGAGCGCGACGGTGCACACAGCCACGGTGTGTTCCGCATTCCCGGTTATGTGTCGACATTACAAAGCGGTTGGGTCAATGGTCAGGCGGTGCCGGTGGTCGAGGACGTGGCCTCCGGTTTCGTCCGGGTCGACGCCGCTAATGGTTTTGCCCAACCGGCCCTCGCGGCCGCGCGGTCATTGTTGGTGGAAAAAGCCCGCAGTGCCGGCATTGCGGTGCTGGCCATTCGTAATTCCCACCATTTCGCCGCCTTGTGGCCAGACGTCGAGCCGTTTGCCGATGAAGGGCTGGTGGCACTGAGCGTGGTCAACAGCATGACCTGCGTCGTGCCGCACGGTGCCGATCGTCCTCTGTTCGGGACCAACCCGATTGCCTTCGCCGCGCCCAGGGCCAACGGTGATCCGATTGTCTTCGACCTGGCGACCAGCGCTATCGCTCATGGCGACGTACAGATCGCTGCCCGTAAAGGCGAGCGTTTGCCGGCGGGCATTGGGGTGGACAGCCTCGGCCAGCCGACCCAGGACCCGAAAGCGATCCTTGAAGGCGGCGCGTTGCTGCCGTTTGGCGGGCATAAGGGCTCGGCGTTGTCGATGATGGTCGAGTTGCTGGCGGCGGCGTTGACCGGAGGCCATTTCTCTTTCGAGTTCGACTGGTCGAACCATCCGGGGGCGAAAACACCCTGGACCGGTCAACTGCTGATCGTGATCGACCCGAGCAAATCGGCGGGACAGAACTTTGCCGAGCGCAGTCAGGAGCTGGTCCGGCAGATGCACGGCGTGGGGCTCAAGCGGTTACCGGGTGATCGACGTCACCGGCAGCGTGCCAAAGCCAAGGCCGAAGGCATTGCGCTCGACGCTCAGACGCTGGCGAATCTGCGAGAGCTGGCAGGGCTCTGAGGTCCACCGCAATCCCTAATGTGGGAGCGGGCTTGCTCGCGAAAGCGGTGTGTCAGGCAACATCAATGTTGACTGTACCGCCGCCTTCGCGAGCAAGCCCGCTCCCACAGGTTCCGTACTGTTGCTCAATGGCTTAACGCCGGCCCAACAACAGCCCCACCACCAAACCGAATCCGGCGGAGATGGCTACGGTTTGCCAGGGATGACCCCCGATGTAGATTTCGCTGGCCTCGACTGCGGGCTTGGTCCGGTCACGCATACTGGAGACTGAACCCCGGGCCTGCTGGAGTTTCTGGGCGATTTGACCACGAAGGGTGTCCGCTTCTTCACCGACCAGTGAAGCACTACTCTTCAGCAGTTTTTCCGACTCTTCGATCAGGGCCTGAAGTTCGCTGAAGACCTGATCCTTGATTTGATCCTCGGCGACTTGATCGATGATTTTGCGGGCCATTGGAGTACTCCTTGCAGGTGAAAAGGCAGTGAACAATGGAGTCTGGCGCCATGGCAAAAGTTGCACAATTTTGCGTGGCGACTCCACCCTGAAAAAAAATCCAGGGCAGGACATTTCTTTCTACAGTGTAAGATGTCGCCTATTTTACGCAGCAGGTAATTCCCATGAGCTTCAATCTGGCCGACAAACCCCTTGCCGAGCGCGCGGCGCTGGAAGATGAAAAATCCCGTCTGTTCGAACTCTGGCAAAACAACCTGGGTAAATCCAAGGGCGAAGCCGCACGGTTGTTCGGTGAGCGTGCCAAGCGCAAAGGCAAATGGGCCGAGTGGGTCCGCGCCGAACTCGACGGCATGTCGCCGCCGGAATTCGCGAACATGGTGCGCAGTGAAGTCAATCGCCTGATGGCCGCTAAATAGGCTTCCAGCACGGACAGTTTCGAAATTGCCTGCGCCAGCGCCTACAGATGGGAAAAGGTCGCGATAATCGCCTCGCGCACTTTCAGCACCACCGGATCGAGCTGCGTGCTGGTGCGCCAGCCCAGTTCGATCGGGTAGCGTGGCAGCGCCAAAGGGCAGGGCAGCAACGCCAGTCCGCTGAGCGCGGCGATACTTCGAGCCGCATGGGCTGGAATAGTCGCCACCGCCTGGCTGCCCTTGAGCAGATACGGCAACGCCGCAAAATGCGTGGTCGACGCGCAGACCCGCCGACTCAGCCCCAACGCTGCCAGGCCTTCATCGGTAATCCCGATAAAACCGCCCGATGACACCAGAATGTGCTCGCGGGCGACGAACGCCTCAAGGCTGAGAGTCTCTTGTCCTTCGGCCAGACTGAGGGGATCCACCAGACACCGATAATCGCCTTCACCCAGCACCTGACGACTGAGCAAACGCTCGGCAAACCCGCCTGCCGTGATCGCCAGATCGATGCTGCGTTCCATCAAGGCCCGGGCGACGATCTGGCTATGGGTCTGGCGAAAGATCAATCGCAGTTTCGGCGCGCGATCAGCGATTTCTTCAATCAATCGTCGCCCGTAGGCAATTTCGAAATCATCCGACAAACCCACCGTCACCGAGCGCCCGTCGTATTGATGCGCAGCCGGATCGACCATCGCCAGGCTCTGGCGGCATTTATTCAGCGCATCACTGACCACCGGTTTCAACTGGTTGGCCTTGAGCGTCGGCGCAAGGCCTCGACCCGTGCGCACGAACAACTGATCGCCATACACCTCACGCAATCGACGCAACGCCGCGCTGACCGCCGATTGCGTCACGCCCAGACGCAGCGCGGCACGGCTGGCGCTGGACTCTTCATGCAGGGCTTCGAAGACTTTGAGCAAGTTGAGATCGACGGTCGCGATATTCATTTGGTTCATATCATTCAGCAGTGAGTCGGGCTTTATTCATGATCCTGTGGCGCCGCAGAATGAGCAACACCTCATTACTGACGGAGTTACCACGATGCCCAAGTCCATCGTTGCTGCGCTGCAAATCGGCGCGTTGCCCGGCGGCAAGGCCGACACCCTCGATCAAATCCTCTCCTGGGAAACCGCCATTATCGAATCCGGTGCGGCACTGGTGGTCATGCCGGAGGCATTGCTCGGCGGCTACCCCAAAGGCGAGGGCTTCGGCACGCAATTGGGCTATCGACTGCCAGAGGGGCGGGAAGCGTTTGCGCGGTATTTCGACAACGCCATCGACGTGCCCGGTGCCGAGACAGAAGCCCTGGCCGGATTGTCCTCGCGCACTGGCGCCAACCTGGTGATCGGCGTGATCGAGCGCACGGGCAGCACCTTATATTGCACCGCGCTGTATTTCGATCCGCAGGCCGGGCTGGTCGCCAAGCACCGCAAACTGATGCCCACCGGCACCGAACGACTGATCTGGGGCAAGGGCGATGGCTCGACCTTGCCGGTGATCGACAGCCAGGTCGGGCGGATTGGCGCGGTGGTGTGCTGGGAAAACATGATGCCGCTGCTGCGCACCGCGATGTACGCCAAAGGCGTGGAGGTCTGGTGCGCGCCGACGGTGGACGAGCGGGAAATGTGGCAAGTCAGCATGCGCCACATCGCCCATGAAGGACGCTGCTTTGTGGTCAGTGCCTGTCAGGTCCAGGCCTCACCGCAAGCCTTGGGCGTGGAAATCGCCAACTGGCCGGCGCAGCGTCCGTTGATTGCTGGCGGCAGCGTGATTGTTGGGCCCATGGGCGACATTCTCGCCGGACCGCTGCGCGACGAGGCGGGTTTGCTCACCGCCGAAATCGACACCGCCGACCTGATCCGCGCCCGTTACGACTACGACGTGGTCGGGCACTACGCGCGCCCGGACGTGTTTGAGTTGACGGTGGATGAGCGGGCCAAGCCGGGTGTGCGGTTCAACGCATAACAAATGTGTGGGCTTGCTCGCGAAGGCGGTGTGTCAGCTGATATTAATGTCGACTGACACGCCCTCTTCGCGAGCAAGCCCCACACACATTGGATCTTCAGCGCAGTTGAAGCCACTCTTCACGGGTGATCTCCCACAGTTCCTTCGGGAATCGCCCGCTGACGAAGTCGCCCTCTTCGATGTGTATCAAGCGCATGCCAGTACGTTCCGAGAGTTTGCGCGAGCCGATATTCGGCGCCGCTTTCGGCACGCGCAGCAACGGCCGGCCGAGTGTTTCGAACCAGTACTCGGTCACCGCTGCACTGGCTTCACCCATCAACCCCTGTCCTTGCCATTGCGGGGCCAGCCAGAAGCCGCGGTTATTGTCCTGTTCATTCATCAGGCTGACATTACCAATCAGTTGATCGGGCGCTGACTTCAGGCGGATCGACCAGTGCCATTCTTCGTCACGGGCCATCGCCGGCAGGGCAATATCACGCAGGTAAGTCATCGCGCCATCGGCGGGATAAGGCCACGGCACCAGGACATTCAGATAACGCACCACGTCCCAGTGAGGGAATTGTTGCTGGATGGCCTCGGCATCGGCCAGTTCCAGCGGGTGCAAAATCAGTCGTTCGGTGTAGAGCGTTGGAGCAGGGTGCATCGTGGGTGACTTCCTTGTACGGGCGGGCGATGCGCTTCATGCGCAGCATCGATTGTCGTCTAATCTTTAGGCGTTCACACCCCTGTCAATGGATGGACTACCCATGAGTTTGTTACTAGGCCCGATTCTGCAATTTCGTGGTATCAACAGTAATGTCTATAACGTGTCTGCTCTAGTGGTTTTACCTTTGGGCGGGTTATCGCCCAGCGTAAAAGTACCCAGCGGTGTCACCGCCGGCAAACCGTTGGCCACCGCCGATATCCCGTTGCTCAACCCTCAGTACCGCGTCTGGCGCATCGATTTCAAAGCGGTGCAAGACCAGAGCGTTGCCATTACCTACACGATCAAGATAGAGGGTACGGAGACCAATTTCGTCGTTCCTGCCGAGGGCCAGACGCCGCGCATCGCGTATGTGTCGTGCAACGGCTTCTCGGACCCCAAGGATATGGAGAAGGTGGACAGGAATAACGAGCGCTGGGAGCACATGTGGGGCGTTCATCAAGGCGAGCCTTATCACCTGCTGTTGATGGGGGGCGATCAGGTTTACAGCGACGACATGCGCAGCAATGTGTCGTCCATGAAAACATGGTTCGCCAAACCCTTCGCCGACCGTAAAAAGGCGGTCTACAGTAAGGTGATCGAAGCCGATCTGGATAGGTTTTTCACCCGGCTCTACCTGGAACGCTGGAAACAGCCTGAGGTGGCGAAAGTGTTCAGCGTCATCCCGACGGTGATGATGTGGGATGACCATGACATCATCGATGGCTGGGGCTCCTACGACGAGATACTGCATTCGAGTCCGGTGTTTCAGGGGCTGTTTGCCATGGCCAAACGCTATTTCAGGATTTTCCAGCAGCAACTGATCCAGACTCATCCTCACCTCAAGCCTTCCGCTGATACTCATCCCTGCGCGATTCCCGACACCGCTGACGGCTTTCACCTGGGGTTCACCGGTCTGGGCGAGTTGGCATTGCTGGTTCCCGACCTGCGCAGCGAACGTGCGCCGGATTTGACGGCCCCACGGGTTCAACAAACTCGGGTCATTTCGCCAGTCAGTTGGGATGCGATCTACGCTTGGCTAGGCAAGGTCAAGGCGCATAAGCACCTGCTGCTGATGTCGAGTATTCCCGTGGGTTACCTTGACTTGCAATCTGCCGAAAAGGCGTTGGATCTGCTTTCGGGGCAGCAGGAGCTCGAGGACGATTTGCGCGACCACTGGCGAAGCCTGCCCCACCGGGACGAACGCAAGCGGCTGATCATGCGCCTGCTGGATTTTGCCAATGCCGAATCATGCAAGGTCACGCTGGTGTCCGGCGATGTTCATGTGGCTGGGGTCTGCGTAATCGAATCGAAGTTGGCCCGGCATGGCAGCGACGGATCAGGGAAGATCTATCAATTGATTTCCACCGGCGTCGTCCATCCTTCGCCACCGGCCCTGGCGGTGCACTTTCTGGAGTCCATCGGCGGGAACCAGGAGCAGATCGACTACGCCATCACCGGAACCATGTTGCCCATCGGCGCAAGGGGGCGTTACCTGATTGCTGCTCGAAACTGGCTGGCGATAGAGCCTGATGAAGGCAGCAACGGCAAAACCCGGCTATGGGCCAACTGGCACATAGAAGGGCTCAAGCATTGTGTGACGCAGGTGATCGACCCCGTTATGTAGCGGCCGATGAACGTTACCAGGTCCCGGAGGTAGAACCCGGCAGGCTGAGTTTGCCGCGATCGACAAAACGCATAGTGCCGAACGCGCCGCCAGCCAATTTGCCCCGAAGCACGTACGGCAGATTATCCAGTGTTTGTGTCTGACTCAGGCCGAGGGTCTGACGCAGCACGGTGAACGCCGAAATGCTCACCGGCACCACTACCACCGCTTCGGAGAAACGGGGGATCGAGCCCGATTGGTCGCTGACGCCGGAGGCAAGTTGTCGGCCATTCACTTCCAGATTCAGCGCCACGCCGTTGTAGTCGATTGCCGTTTCATTGGGGTTTTGCACGCGCAGTTTTACCGCAAAACGCACTTCCAGTTCCTGGCTTGGCAGCGGCTCGATACCGACCACGTTGATGTTCAGCGGGTCGCGACTGGGAAACAGGGCACATGCACTGAGAGAGAGCAGCAGGAGGGACAGGGCAATTAATCTGCGCATGGACAGGCTCTCGTAAAGTAAAAGGCCGAACCGTGCATGGCTCGGCCTTCGAGCATTACGGACGGTTCAACTGTGCGACAACCACGGGAGGCACGGGTTCACCCTTGGCCGCAACATCCGGGTTCTGCATCACCTGAAGCACCGAGGCTTCCGGATCGAACTCGTCTTCTTCCAGCTCGATGAACTCTTCGGGCAAGAAGATATTCAGCACGATAGCGCACAACGCACCGACAGTGATCGGTGATTCGAAGATGTTGTGCAGCGCCTTCGGCAACTCGCGCAATACGTCAGGCACTGCCGCGACGCCCAGGCCCATGCCGAGGGAAATCGCCACGATCAGCATGTTGCGTCGATGCAGGCCGGCCTCGGCGAGAATCTTGATCCCGGCCACTGCCACGGTGCCGAACATCACCAGTTCAGCGCCGCCGAGCACCGGTTTCGGCATCAGTTGCAGCACCGCGCCGATCATCGGGAACAACCCCAGCACCACCAACAGGCCGGCGATGAAAAACGCCACATAACGGCTGGCCACACCAGTGAGCTGAATCACCCCATTGTTCTGGGCGAAGGTCACCATCGGCATGCTGTTGAACACCGCCGCCATCGCCGAATTGAGACCGTCGGCCAGCAGGCCGGATTTAATCCGGCGGATATAAAGGGGGCCTTTGACTGGCTGCCGGGAAATCATCGAATTGGCGGTCAGGTCACCGGCGGCTTCCAGGGGCGACACCAGGAAAATCACCGCCACCGGCACGAACGCGACCCAATCGAAGGAGAAACCGTACTTGAACGGTACGGGCACACTCATCAGCGGCACGGCGGGCAGGCTGGCGAAATCGACCTGGCCCATGAACCAGGCGACCGCGTAACCGAGGGCCAGGCCGATGACGATCGCGCCCAGGCGCAGGAACGGCACATCCACCCGGTTCAACACCACGATGGTTCCCAGCACCAGTGCCGCCAGCGCCAGATGGCTGGCGGCGCCGAGATCCGTCGCACCGAAACCGCCGGCGATGTCGGTCATGGCGACCTTGATCAGCGACAGGCCCATGAGGGTGATGATGGTGCCGGTTACCACCGGGGTGATCAGCATCCGCAGCTTGCCGATGAACTGGCTCAGCACCACCTCGATGAACGCGGCGAAAAAGCACACGCCGAAAATCGTCGAGAGGATTTCATCGGTGCCGCCGCCACGTGCTTTGACCATGAACCCGGCGCTGAGAATCACGCTGATAAACGAGAAGCTGGTGCCTTGCAGGCACAACAGGCCGGAGCCGACCGGGCCGAACCGTCGCGCCTGCACAAACGTGCCCAGCCCCGAAACGAACAGTGCCATGCTGATGAGGTAAGGCACTTCACTTTGCAGGCCCAGGGCGCTGCCCATGATCAGCGTCGGGGTAATGATGCCGACGAAACTTGCCAGCACGTGTTGCAGGGCGGCGAAGACCGTGGCGGTCAGATGGGGGCGATCGTCGAGGCCGTAAATCAGGTCGTTGTGGCGTGGGGCAGGGGCTTTTTCAGAGGCGGTCATGGTGGTTTGCGTGCCGAAAGGCGGGGCCGGGTCAGAAAATGGAGGCGCAGGATGCCAGCCGCGAGCAGCGAGGGCAACGCTAAACGGTACAGAGGGGCATACACAAAACCTGTGGCGAGGGAGCTTGCTCCCGCTCGGCTGCGCAGCAGTCGCAAACCCGGCACACGCGGTTTAACTGGAATATCGCGATAGCCGATTTTTGGGGCCGCTTCGCAGCCCAGCGGGAGCAAGCTCCCTCGCCACAGTGTGCGCCGGGGATTAAACGGGCGCCGCAAACGCCGCGAGCAAATCCTCTTCAAACGCCTTCTGCGCATCCCCCGGCACCTGAGCACGATGGCGCGCCAGGTGAAATGCCACCTCAAAACTCATATCGCCCTGGCGCACGGCGCGCAGCAATCCTTTGTCTTCCCAGCTGCGGGCGAAGTGATCGGGCAGGTAGCCAACGTGCTTGCCGGAAAGAATGAAGGCGAGGGTGCCTTCGACCTGCTCGGAACGCGCCGAACACCTCTTCCCCTGAAACGGCTCGTCGCTGCGCAGGAAGCGGTAGGGGTGATCGACCCGGTCGCAGGCCTGAAGTGCTTGATCGTCAGGCGCCTCATCGGTGAACAACGGATGCCCGGGGGCGCAATACAAATGCTGGGTTTCCGTGAACAACTCGCGGTAGTCAAAAGCGCTCTGCGCCTGTGAGAAATAACCGATCGCCAGGTCCAGCCGTTGTTGCAGCAACAACCGCTCCATCTCGCCGGGCATGGCGCTGATCAGCTCGATACGCACTGATTCATCCCGTTCGCGAAAGCGCCGGATCGCCTCGGCAACCCGTTGCAGCACCGACTGATCAAGCGCTTCGGACAAGCCCAGGCGCACTTCACCGATCAAGCGTCCGGCCACGCCGTTGGATTGATGTCGGAACGCTTCGATCGACTCGAACAAGGCGCGAATGGCAAGGAGCAGTTGTTCGCCCTTGGGGGTGACTTTGAACCCGCCCTTGCCGCGACTGCACAGGCGATAACCGAGCCGGGTTTCGAGCCTGGCCATCTGCTGGCTGATGCTCGACTGGCTCAGCCCCAGGTCACCCTGGGCCGCGCTGAAGCCACCGCATTCCACCACGCTGACAAACAGGCGCAGAAGGTGCAGGTCCAGGTCGTGAAGTTGACCGAGCATCAAACATTACTCCGCACTAAAGTCAGGATAACTAACTTGGTATTTTTCCAATGTAACTGACGACGCATTCTGCAACCACTTCCTCCGGTCAGGTGTTTGTCATGGCTCCGCTCTTCAAGCTGTGTTTACCCGCGCTGTTCCTCGCCATGGCCGTGCCGGCCCAGGCAGAGGAAAAAGTCCTCAATCTCTACAGTTGGGCCGATTACGTGGCGCCCGAGACCTTGCAACGGTTCGAAAAGGAAACCGGCATCCATGTGCGCTACGACACGTTCGATGCGCCGGAAGTCCTGGAAACCAAGCTGCTCACCGGCGGCAGCGGCTATGACGTGGTGGTGCCGTCGTCCAGTGTGCTGGCCCGTGGGCTGGCGGCGGGCGCGCTGAAGGAAATTCCTCACGATGGCCTCAAGGGTTACGCCAACCTCGACCCGGACATGCTGGAAAAACTGGCGGCGGTCGACCCCGGCAATCGGTATGGCGTGCCTTATACCTGGGGCACCCTCGGGTTGGGAATGAATGTCGAAGCAGTGCAGCAGCGCTTGCCCAACGTACCGCTCAACAGCCTGGACCTGCTGTTCAAACCCGAATACGCCAGCAAGTTGAAAGACTGCGGCATTGCGGTTCTCGACTCGCCGCAAGAGGTGATCGGCCTGGCACTGCATTATCTGGGTAAAGATCCCTACAGCACCGACAAGGCTGATCTGACAGCCGCCGACGCGCTGTTGCGTCAGTTGCAGCCATCGGTGCTGTACGTCGCCACCGGACGCCAGATCAACGATCTGGCCAATGGCAGCGTCTGCCTGGTATTGACCTACAACGGTGACGCGAGCATGGCTGCCGATCAGGCGCGCAAGGCCAACAAGCCATTCGAGGTGGCGTACCGCATTCCGCGGGAGGGCACGCTGGTGTGGCAGGACAATTTGGCGATTCCCAAGGATGCGCCGCACCCCGAAGCCGCCCGGGCCTTCATCGAGTTCATGTTGCGTCCCGAATCCGTCGCCGCGCTGACCAATACGCTGTTCTTCGCCACGGCCAATCGGGCGGCGACGCCATTGGTGGATGAGGCGGTGCGCAGCGATCCCGACATCTACCCGCAGAGCGAGGTGCGTGAGCGGCTGTATGCCGACCGCAGCATGAGCCTCAAGGACATGCGTCAGCGCACCCGTCTGTGGGCCACTTTCCGTAGCCGCCAATAAGCCCACAATAAGGAACACACTCATGGACGTCCCTGCACAGAACGATCAGGCCATGACCCGCGACAGTCTTTACGGGACTGCCGCCGAAAGCACCTACGCCGGTATCACCAGTTTCATGCGCCGTCGCTACAGCCGCGACTTGCGTGGTGTCGACGTCGTGGTCAGTGGCGTGCCGTTCGACACCGCCACCAGCAACCGCCCCGGCGCGCGTTTCGGACCGCGCGGCATTCGGGCGGCATCCACCGGGATCGCCTGGGAACGCCACTGGCCGTGGACGTTCGACCCGTTCGATCACTTGGCGGTGATCGACTACGGCGATTGCGCCTTCGATTACGGCACGCCGCAATCGGTGCCGGAAAGCATCGAAGCTCACGCCGGGCACATCCTGAGCGGCGGTTGCGCGATGCTGACGTTTGGCGGCGATCACTTCATCAGTTATCCGCTGCTCAAGGCGCATGCCCGCCAGCATGGCCCGTTGTCATTGATTCACTTCGATGCCCACAGCGACACCTGGCCGGATGAGGAGGGCAAACGCGTCGATCACGGCACGATGTTCTGGCATGCGGCCAAAGAAGGGTTGGTGGATCCATCGCGCTCGGTGCAGATTGGATTGCGCACCACCAATGACGATCATCAGGGCTTTCAGGTACTGGATGCGCGGCAGGTGCATCGGCAAGGGTGCGAGGCGATTGTCGAGGCGATTCGTGCGCGGGTCGGTGACCACCCGGTGTATCTGACCTTCGACATCGATTGCCTCGACCCGGCCTTTGCGCCGGGCACCGGAACGCCGGTGTGCGGCGGTTTGAGCACGGTGCAGGCGCTGGAGATTCTCGGCGGGTTGCGCGGGATCAACCTGGTGGGGATGGACGTGGTGGAAGTGGCACCGGCCTACGACTGCGCGGACATTACCTCACTGGCGGCGGCGACGTTGGCCATGGAGATGCTGTGTTTGTATGCGGCCAGGCATAAGGTTGATCGGTAACACACAAACCAATGTGGGAGCGGGCTTGCTCGCGAAGGGGCGTGTCAGTCGACATTAATGTGTCTGATCCACCGCATTCGCGAGCAAGCCCGCTCCCACAGGAGATTTACGGCAGGCTTAGGCCATTGCGCGGTGTTTCAGTAATAAGGTCAAACCGAGCCCGGTCACCGACAACAACGCCGCACTAAAGAAAATCCACGAATACCCCAGGTTCAACGCCACCGTGCCCATCAGCGGTCCGGCAATCGCCAGTGCCAGATCAAAAAACACCGCATAAGCACTCAAACCCGCTCCGCGACTGGCATTGGGCACTTGCTTGATTGCTTCCACCCCCAGCGCCGGATACACCAGCGACAGGCCGAACCCGGTCAGGCCGGCGCCGATCAAGGCATAACCCGTCGAGGGCGCCAGCCACAGCAGGACCAACCCGACGGTTTCAATGGTCATGCACGCGATGGCGGAGGTGAAGCCGCCGAAACGGCTGATGCTGGATATGAACAACAACCGCGCCAGAATGAAGCAGACCCCGAATACCGTCAGGCAGTAAGCCGCGCCGCTCCAGCCACGGCTGACGTAATACAGGGTAATAAAAGTGGTGAGCGTGCCGTAACCGATGGACGCCAGGCTCAGGCTCGCGCCGAAGGGGGCAATGCGCCCGAACACCGCCCAGAACGGCAAACGCTCGCCGCGGATCACCGGCACCGAAGGTTTGTTGCGGATCAACAGCAGCGCTAGCAGGGCCAGTAACGACAGCGCGATCCCGAGGCTTGTGAACCCCAGTTCAGCGACCATCACCACGCCCAATGGCGCGCCGATGGCGATGGCGCCGTACGAAGCGATGCCGTTCCAGGAAATCGAACGCGCCGTGTGCTCGACACCGACCTGGCCCATGCACCAGCTGATCGTGCCGACCCCGATCAACCCTTGAGCGATGCCCAGCAATAACCGGCCAGCGATCAGGATGATCAGGCTCAACCACGGCACACTTTGCAGCAGGGTCGACAGCAATGTCAGCCCGCCGCTCAACGCAATCCCCGACAAGCCGTAAACAATCGCCCGTTTGGTACCGATGCTGTCCGACAGACGCCCGGCCATGGGCCGACTGAGCAGGGTGGCCAGGTACTGAGAACCAATGGTCAGCCCCGCCACGATGGCGCTGAACCCCAACTGCTCATGGACATACCCCGGCAACACGGCAATCGGCAGGCCGATACAGAGGAAGGCAATAAAGGTATAGAAAACGATGGAGACGATCTGCAGGGTGATCGCTATTGAGCTTTGCGGGGGCAGTTGCTGCACAGACATGAGAGCTCGTTCGCGGGCGGCGGCAGGAGAACTGCATCATGGCGTGGGTGGGGAATAAAAGGAAGCAGGCTAACTATATTGGCCTTTGAATTTTGCAGCGTTATCGAGGGCCTCTTCGCGGGCAAGCCTCGCTCCTAGAGGTCCCGAGTTGTTCGCATTACGCGCGAACGACACAAAACCGTAGGAGCCAGGCTTGCCCGCGAAGGTGTCAGCACCAAAGCATCCCTTGGCCTTGAAATGCAAAAAGCCCCGTCACCAGGACAGGGCTTTTCAATTGAGGCTAGAAGCCGTCTTACATCAAAACACCCTGACTGCGCAGGTAGTCGTCATAGGTGCCGCTGAAGTCGATCACGCCGTCGGCGCTCAACTCGATGATGCGGGTGGCCAGGGACGATACGAACTCACGGTCGTGGCTGACGAAGATCAACGTGCCCGGATAGTTCTCCAGCGCCAGGTTCAGCGACTCGATGGATTCCATGTCCAAGTGGTTGGTCGGTTCGTCCATGATCAGCACGTTCGGCTTTTGCAGGATCAGCTTGCCGAACAGCATGCGGCCTTGCTCACCACCGGAGATGACCTTGACCGACTTGAGGATCTCGTCGTTGGAGAACAGCATACGGCCGAGGGTGCCGCGAACCAGTTGCTCGCCGCCCTGGGTCCACTGGCCCATCCAGTCGAACAGGTTGCAGTCATCTTCGAAGTCGTGAGCGTGGTCCTGGGCGTAATAGCCCAATTCCGCGGCGTCGGTCCACTTCACAGTACCGGCATCCGGAGTCAATTCGTTGACCAGGGTGCGCAGCAGGGTGGTTTTACCGATACCGTTCGGGCCGATGATCGCCACGCGCTCGCCGGCTTCAACCTGGAAGCTGAAGTCCTTGAACAGCGGCTTGCCGTCGAAGCCTTTAGCCATGCGCTCGACGATGACCGCCTGACGGTGCAGCTTCTTGGTCTGTTCGAAACGGATGAACGGGCTCACACGGCTCGAAGGCTTGACCTCGGCCAGCTGGATCTTGTCGATCGCCTTGGCGCGGGAAGTGGCCTGCTTGGCTTTCGAGGCGTTGGCCGAGAAGCGGCTGACGAACGATTGCAGTTCCGAGATCTGCGCTTTCTTCTTGGCGTTGTCCGACAGCAGTTGCTCGCGGGACTGGGTCGCTACGGTCATGTACTCGTCGTAGTTGCCCGGGAACAGGCGCAGCTCGCCGTAGTCCAGGTCAGCCATGTGGGTGCACACGCTGTTCAGGAAGTGACGGTCGTGGGAGATGATGATCATCAGGCTGGAGCGCTGGGTCAGAATGTTTTCCAGCCAGCGGATGGTGTTGATGTCCAGGTGGTTGGTCGGTTCGTCGAGCAACAGCACTTCAGGATCGGAGAACAGTGCCTGCGCCAACAATACGCGCAGTTTCCAGCCCGGGGACACTTCGCTCATCGGGCCAAAGTGCTGCTCAATGCCGATACCCAGGCCCAGCAACAGCTCGCCGGCACGGGATTCAGCGGTGTAGCCATCCATTTCGGCGAATTCGGTTTCCAGCTCGGCCACGGCCATGCCGTCTTCTTCGGTCATTTCCGGCAGCGAGTAGATGCGATCGCGCTCGGCCTTGACCTTCCACAGCTCTTCGTGACCCATGATCACGGTGTCGATCACGGTGAATTCTTCGTAGGCGAACTGGTCCTGACGCAATTTACCCAGACGCACGTTCGGCTCAAGCATGACCTGGCCGCCGGACGGCTCGAGGTCGCCACCGAGGATTTTCATGAAGGTCGACTTGCCGCAACCGTTGGCGCCGATCAGGCCGTAGCGGTTACCGGCGCCGAATTTGACCGAGACGTTTTCGAATAGCGGCTTGGCGCCGAACTGCATCGTGATGTTAGCTGTGGAGATCAATTACTTTACCTATCAATGGGTTGCGAGCTGCGCAATTGGCGCTTAGGCCATTCCTGGGGCGTTCTGGAGTTTCTTTCCATCTCTCCCCAGTCACCGCTAGAGTTCAACCAGCGCGCATAAGTCGAGAGCAGCATCTGGACGCTGTGTCCAAGCTGTTGGGCAATAAAGGCGGGATTCATGCCAGACATTGTGCATATTGTCGCATAAGTGTGACGGCAGTTGTACGGTGGGCGATAACGTGTCGCACGCTTCTTCAAGGTTCGGCGCTGGTTTATGCAGAACCGGGATCTGTCTGATGGTTTGGCTCATTCAGGGGGCGGGCACACGTAGGGGAACTCCTTGATCACACGTCGATGTTATTTTTGTTCAGCGTTGTGTTCGGGACACCGGGCGTGGCTCTGGGTAAAGTCAGCACCGCTTGCCCGGCCTGGTGTGTTTCAGATGGATTACTGAATGGCCAGCACTTGGTCAGGGTGGGCACCTATTCAGATTCGTCTCCCTTATGTCGCGCAGGGCGGTGCAGAGGGGTCTATTCTTCTTCGTCAGGGGCCGGGTTTCCGGGCGCGCTGGCGCTTCGTTGTCATCACCGCTGACCATCACCTGATCGATAGCGGGAGCGCAAATGGTCTCTCATCATGGATGGGATCAAAATGAAACTGATTTTGGTGATGCTTGTTGTTGGTCTGTTGGCTTGGAAGCTTTCCCCTGAACTACAGTCCTGGGCTGCGGCTCAACTATCGAATCCCAAACAAATCGCTACAGTCGTGACTGCGCCAAAGCCTGTTTCAGCTCCTTTCAAATGTGATGGACGCAAGTATTGTTCGCAGATGACCTCGTGTGCAGAGGCCAAGAACTTTCTGCAAAATTGCCCAGGAATGAAAATGGACGGCGACAACGACGCAATACCCTGTGAGTCGCAGTGGTGCCAATGACTATTTGCCGCTGAGCAACAGCAGTTGAAACTCTGGCTTTGCCGCACGCTGAACCGCGCGCGACAAACCGGTGACTGACCAGATCGAGACTCAGAGCAAGTAGCCAGTGGCTTGTCCGAGGTGGTTGTCCTGCCCTCCGGTGATGAGGTGCAGTGGAATGTGTTGTTGTTCATCAATGGATGGGATTTCAAAACTTCCCACTATTTGAAGGTGTCGCTCACTCAGCCCGGTCGACTCTTCTTCTTTTGCCTTAGCCATTCTCGCGTGGTTCGCTGCGATTTCATTGAGAGTTGACACGTTACATCTCCCGGTGACTGACCAAGCGTATCGCTGGAGTCCTAAACGTTAATTTAATTGCCGCCGCGTCAGAATTACGTCGCTCTGGGGCTGCTAGGTCCGGGCTTTGCAAAGCCTAAGCCAGACAGGGCCTCGTATTGAGTGTCGTGTTTACATATGCGACGGATGGTGGTATGGCAGGAGGCTACTATCGGGAGAGCGGTTCGCATTACGGCCGACCCGCGCTAACAATAACGTGGACACATTTTCACAGTTGAAGGTTAACTATTAATTACAAAGTATGGCTAAAATGCCATCTTTCGACCCTGTGCCGACCGTCGGCATGGCTCAAGAACGCGCCATTGGGACGCAGTTTGTTCACTTCTGACGTGTGACGATTTTCGTGAAACTTATTATTGCCGCTATTTATGTCATCTCCATCGCATATGTTCACTTGCGTGGAAAAGTGCGCCACAAATTAGGCCGCCAACTGAGCGACCACTCGACGTTTCTGGCGCCGATCAATTGCTTCCTTTATCTGTTCTCGAAAACACCCAATAAGCCTTATCTCAATCCGGCAGACTTTCCCGACTTGAGCCCTTTGCAGGCTCATTGGGAAGAGATTCGCGCCGAAGGCCAGAATCTGCTCAAGGCCGGGGAGATCAAGCGTTCGAATCAGTACGACGACGTTGGTTTCAACTCGTTTTTCAAAAGTGGCTGGAAACGTTTCTATCTGAAATGGTACGGCGACAGTCACCCATCGGCCGCAAAGCTCTGCCCGCGCACGACTGAGCTGGTGCAAAGCATCGGCTCGATCAAGGCCGCGATGTTTGCTGAATTGCCGCCGGGTTCGAAACTGGTGCGTCACCGCGATCCGTATGCCGGCTCCTACCGTTATCACTTGGGACTGGAAACGCCGAACAATGCCGGTTGCTACATCAACGTCGACGGTGAGAACTACCATTGGCGCGACGGCGAAGCGGTGATGTTCGATGAGACTTTCATTCATTACGCCGAAAACACCACCGCGCAGAACCGCATCATCCTGTTCTGTGACATTGAGCGGCCGATGAAGTATCGCTGGGCGGCGGCGTTCAACCGCTGGTTCAGCCGTACGGTGATGGCGGCGGCGGGGGCGCCGAACGATGCCGGCGACAAGGTCGGTGGTATCAACCGCTTGTTCGCCAAAATCTACAAGATTCGCCTGCGCGGCAAAGCGCTCAAGAAACGTAACCGCACTCGCTACTACCTGGAGAAGTGGGCGGTTTTTGGTGGGTTGCTGGTGATTTTTGTTTTGATCTGAATTTTGCGTTGTGGCGCATGACGCCATCGCGGGCAAGCCCGCTCCCGCAGTATCCACGCGCCCGCCGAACCTGTGGGAGCGGTCAGCCACGAGAATGCTTCGTGGCTTTTTTGTCTGTAGTCGTTTTGGCTTTTGCTGTCGTTTTACCGCCACCCTTGCCACCTAGGCTCCGCTTGAGCAGCTCGGTCAGATCGATAACATCGGCGGTTTTACGCACCTCTTCCCCTGTCGCCGTTTCGACATCTTCGATCTTGCCTTCATTCGCTTTCTTCTCGACCAGCGCCATTATCTTGTCTTCGAAGCTGTCGCGGTACTCCTCGGGCGTCCAGTCGGCACTCATGTCCTCCACCAGTCGTTTGGCCATCTCCAGCTCACCTTTGGCCAGATCCGGCTTGGTCACTTCACTGCCCAGTTCCAGTTGATCAAGGCTGCGCACTTCGGCGGGCCATCGCAGCATCACCAGCACCATGGCTGATTCCAGCGGCATGAGCGCCGCCAAGTGCTGGCGCGAATGCAACACAACGCGGGCCAGCGCGACCTTGTCGGTTTTGCTGAGGGTTTCGCGCAACAGCGCATAGACCTTGCCGCCGCGCTTGTCCGGCGCCAGGTAGTAGGGCGTGTCGATGTTTTGCAGAGGGATCTGCTTGCTGGCGACAAAGGCAAAAATATCGATGGTTTGGGTCGACACTGGATGGGCCGAACGAATCTCCTCTTCACTGAGCACCACGTAACGTCCCTTTTCGTACTCGACCCCTTTGACGATGTGCTCTTGGCTGACTTCCTTGCCGGTGACCTTGTTGATGCGCTTGTAGCCGACCGGGTCCATGCTGCGGCTGTCGAGCCAGTTGAAATCAATCCCGCGCGAAGACGTCGCCGAAACCAGCGCCACGGGGATGTGCACCAGACCGAAACTGATTGCGCCTTTCCAGATTGCCCGTGCCATCGTCGTGATCTCGTCGTTGATGTTCTGGTGACCTGTGGTCAAGGGCAAAAGTTTCAGTCGGCAGCGGCCCGGTCCTGCGGGCGGATCGGCGGTGCCGTTAACTCGTGTTACATCTTGTGGGGGAGGTTTCAGTTAACAAATTCGAACCCTGGGCGTAGCGTGGCTTCATTCATCCATGAAATGTGGCACGCTCATTTAGAGAGGTCCCCATGAACCGATGTGTGCTCGGCGTCATCGCGCTGGCATTGAGTGGCCTGCTAAGCCCTTTGGCTCTGGCAGACGCCGCATCGCCGTCCTCGTCCTTGCTGATGGCGCAGAACCTGCCGGGCAGCACCAATAACAATCCCTACAACAGCCCGATCCGTCGGGCCAATCCCAACAGCATGCAAGGCACCCAGCCAAGCATCCCGGTGATCCGCGGTCCAAACACGGTGCCTGTGCCACGACCCCCAACGCTCGATAACGGCGGTATCGGCAACCGCTATCCGCAAGATCGATCGGCTCCCAGCAGCCCACCGAAATTCATTCCCAATCCACCGCCCCGGGACTCGGGCCGCAACTACCGTTGAACGGCAGGACAGAAGTCTTGCCAGCCATTTTGACGACAAAAGGAATCGTGCATGTTGGGTAAAACCCTCTTGGCCACTTTCTGTGCCAGCGCGTTATTGACAGTCACGGCGCCCGTCTTCGCGGCGCCAACACAGGATTTTAAAAGCGAGCAGGGCACCGTTGAGCTCACGCCAATCGTTAAAGGCCTGGAGCACCCTTGGGCGCTGGCGTTTCTGCCCGACCGCCAAGGGATGCTGGTGACCGAGCGGCCCGGCAACCTGCGGGTGGTCAGCGCCGACGGCAAACTTTCGGGCCCGCTCAGTGGCGTGCCTCAGGTCTGGGCCAAGGGGCAAGGCGGGTTGCTCGATGTGGTGTTGTCGCCCGATTTCAAGCAAGACCGCATGGTCTATCTGTCTTACGCCGAAGGGGGCGGTGAAGGCGGCAAGGCCGGCACGGCGGTCGGTCGCGGACGGTTGTCGGAAGACCTGACGGCGATCAAGGATTTCAATGTGATCTTCCGTCAGGAGCCCAAACTCTCGGTCGGCAATCATTTCGGCTCGCGGCTGGTGTTCGACCGCGACGGTTATCTGTTCATCACCCTGGGCGAGAATAACGACCGGCCCACGGCGCAGGACCTCGACAAGCTCCAAGGCAAGGTCGTGCGGCTCTACCCGGATGGCAAGGTGCCGAAGGACAACCCCTTTGTCGGGCAAAAAGGCGTTCGCCCGGAAATCTGGTCCTACGGCCAACGCAACCCGCAAGGCGCGGCACTCAACCCCTGGAGCGGCACACTCTGGGAAAATGAGCACGGCCCCCGAGGCGGTGACGAGATCAACATCATCGAACGAGGCAAGAACTACGGCTGGCCGCTGGCAACCCACGGCATCAACTATTCCGGCCTGCCGATCCCGGAAGCCAAGGGCGAAACCGCCGAAGGCACCGTGGCCCCGCACCATGTCTGGGAAAAGTCCCCGGGCCTGAGCGGCATGGCCTTCTACGACGGCGATCGCTTCAAGGCCTGGCAGCACAACGTATTTATCGGGGCGCTGGTGAGTCAGGAACTGATTCGCCTGCAGTTCGAAGGCGACAAAGTCGTTCACGAAGAGCGGTTGCTCGGTGAACTCAATAAACGGATTCGCGATGTACGGCAGGGGCCGGATGGGTATTTGTATTTGCTGACCGATGAGGACGATGGTGTGTTGTACAAGGTTGGGTTGAAGTAAAACGCATAACCTGTGGCGAGGGAGCTTGCTCCCGCTGGGGTGCCAAGCGCCCCCCATGCAATCGACTGCTTCGCACTCGAACGGGAGCAAGCTCCCTCGCCACAGGTTTACTCACGCCGGTAGAGAATCACCGCAGCCCGCAGCTTGCCTCGTCCGAAACTGCACATTTTGTCGAATTCCCCATGGCTGACCGGCAAGTGCTGGCAGTCCATCGGCTGACGATGCTGGCTGTGATCCACATCCGGATCATGCAGGTAGACGAACTCTTCATCGCAATCGGTGACGATCACCCAGTGCGGCGCCTTGGAACGGGTCAGGCGATAGCTGCTGATCAATACCAGCGGCTGTCCACCATCGTGCAGTAACCGTGGCAGATCCAGTGGTCCGCCGATCATTCGTTCCACGTCGGTGGCTTGCAGCTGCGCCGTGAACTCCTCGTGTACCAGGCGCATTACATCCTTTTTATGAGCATCGCGCACACCGTCGAGAAACAGCGGCCCGGCCATGCTCAGTTGCAGCCGCACCCGAAAGCCACGCCGCCATGCTGCCAGCGCCAGACCTTGAGGGCTGCAGCCACCGTGACCAGACGTCATGAACACCGTGGTCGCCTCACGCCAGATTTGCAGTTCTTCGCCGCGCTCCAACGCTCGATCGTCTTGCAGCGCGCCCATGGCCATCAGCAGGCAGGCCGGGCCACAGGTGAACTCGGTGGTCTGCGGGTAGTAAGGCACCTTGATGTTGCGTGAATCGTGGTGGTGGAGGATACGTTTTTCCAATCGCAGCGCGTCGGCATGGTCTTGGTAATAGTCGTGAATCAGCGCGAAACGCCGGTAGCCGTTGCGCTCATACAGAGCAATCGCCGTCGGATTGTCGATACGCACTTCCAGCCTCAGGTAGGCGCAGTCATGCTCAACGGCGCAGGCCTCGACACGTTCGAGCAATTGCTTGCCCAGTCCACTGCCGCGAGCATCAAGGGCTATCGCAATCGAGTACAGGCGCGCCAATGAAGTGCCCCGGTGAAACAGCACCACCGCATAGCCCACTAATTGCTCGCCACGTTGGGCCACCAGCAGTTGCCCGTGAGCCCGACTAATCATCCATTGAAAACTGCGACTGTTGAGCCGGTCCGTGGTGAAACATTGCTGTTCGAGTGCCAGCAGTGCCGGTATGTCTTCAACTACCGCCAAGCGAAAAACAGGATTCATATGACCGCCGTAAAAGTTGCGTAACGAAACGGGACTTTCGAAAAAGTTCGTGCTTAATAGGAAAGGTCTTGTTCTTCAATGGATCAATCACTATGTCAGCGGTACAAGGTCATTGGCGCGAAGTATCTGAGCAAAAGTTGCCGACAGCAATAACTTCTGCAAATTATTTAAATGGCTCGATCAGAACTTCCAGCCAGTTGATGATCATCGTCGAACGCAAGGAAGACTGGGCCTCCTACTTTCCCAGTGAAGACATCGTCACTGCCCAGGAATACCTCGAACAGACCCGCGACAACGAGCAGGGCAAGCGGGTTCAGGTGATCAACCTGTGCCGCAGCTACAAGTACCTCGGGCACGGTTATTACTGCTCGCTGCTGGCCGAAGCGCGGGGGCACAAGGTTATTCCATCGGTGCGAACCATCAGCGAACTGACCCGTAAATCCCTGTATGGCCTGGCCCTGGATGATCTGGATAAAACCCTGGAAAAAGCCCTCAGCAATCACCTTTACAGCGATACCGAAGGGTTTACCCTGACACTGTACTTCGGCAAAACTTCTATCGAACCATTACAGGATCTGGCTCGACAGTTGTTCGAGGTTTTTCCTTGTCCGATATTGCTGGTTGAGTTTCGTCGAACTAACGGTTGGCATATCGAAGGTGTAAAGTTTGGTGCCTTGCATAAGTTGCGTGGAGATCAGGAAGATCAGTTCGCTCATGCGCTCGACAGTTTCAGTCGCAAGATCTGGCGCATGCCGCGCTCCAGGCGATTGGCCCGTTATGACCTGGCCATTCTGCACGATCCGCTAGAAGCATTACCGCCCTCTAATCCCAAGGCTTTGGACAACTTTGTCAGGGTCGGCAAGACACTAGGCATCGACGTCGAGCTGATTGAACGCAAGGACTACGCCCGAATCGCCGAATACGACGGGCTCCTGATCCGCGAGACAACGAGCGTCGACAACCACACCTACCGCTTCGCCAAAAAAGCCGAGAGCGAAGGTTTGGTGGTGATGGATGACCCGGCGTCGATCCTGCGCTGCACCAACAAGGTGTACCTGACTGATTTGCTCAAAAGCCATCAGCTGGGTATGCCCGCCACTGAAATCCTCTACAAGGAACGACCGGAAGATTTCGAGCGGGTAGGCGAGCGTCTGGGGTTTCCACTGGTGCTGAAGATACCCGACGGTTGTTTCTCAAAGGGCGTTATCAAGGTTGAAAGCCAGCAAGCCTTGCTTGAAGCCACCGCCGAACTGTTCGAACACTCGGTATTGCTGCTGGCCCAGGAATTCTTCTACACCGAATACGACTGGCGCATTGGCGTGCTCAACCGCAAACCAATCTTTGCCTGCCAGTACTTTATGTCCAAGGGCCATTGGCAGATCTACAACCACAAAGCCAAAGGCCAGGACATCAACGGCGAATGCCGCACCCTGGCGGTTCACGAAGCGCCGCGAGCGGTGGTTGAACTGGCGGTAAAAACCGCGAATCTCATTGGCGACGGCCTCTACGGCGTTGACCTGAAACAGTCCGGCGACAAAGTGGTGGTGATCGAAGTCAACGACAACCCGAACATGGACGCAGGCATCGAAGACGCCTACTTGCAGGACGATTTGTATTCCTTGGTGCTGGAAGAGTTTGTCCGTCGGCTGGAGCTCAAACGCCGCGGCCAAGCCTGGTGAGCGGCCGATGATCAAGAGTTTTGAGCTGAGCCACGGCGCCCTGCACGCGATTGAGCGGCTAGACGCCGACGTGATGCTATTCAGTAACCCCGACGCGGCCGAACGGGATCTGTTGCACAGCCATTTCAAACTCGACGAACACGCTCTGGCCTCAGCCCTGGACCCCGACGAGGTGTCGCGCATCGAGTTCCACCCCGACAACCTGTTCCTGATCTGGAAGCGCCCGGAAAACTACTCCGGTGGCGGCAGCCTGGCCTTCGAAGTGTCGTCCTGCGGCTTGCTGTTTTCCCCGGGGCGTCTGCTGGTGATCGCCACCGACGACTCGCCGCTCAGCGGCCTCGGCACGCGGCAGTCACTGAACACGCCACTGGATGTGTTGCTCGACCTGTTGTTCAACAACATTCACCACTATCTGGGGCACCTCAAGGTGATCAAGATGGTTGCCCGGGAGTTGCAACAAAAATTCAATGCCTCGATGCAGAACCAGCACCTGATTCAGATGTTCAACCTCAGCGAAAGCCTGATCTATTACATCAACGCTATTCACAGCAACGGCGCGGTCCTGACCCGGCTGCGTAATCATGCGGCGAAGGAACACTTCAGCGCTGAAGCCATTGGTTTGATCGACGACCTGATTATCGAAAACAACCAGTGCTACAAACAGGCGGAAATCTACTCCACGGTGTTTTCCGGGCTGATCGATGCGCGGGGCAACCTGATGAACAACAGTATGAACAACCTGCTGCGCAAACTGACGTTGATCAACGTGGTGTTTCTGCCGTTGAACCTGATTGCGAGCATTGGCGGTATGTCCGAGTTCAGCATGATGACCGCCGGCACGCCGTGGTGGCTTTCCTATCCGTTGTTTCTGACGGCGATGATGCTCGGGGCGGGGGGGATGGTGATTGGCCTCAAGCGCCTGGCGAAGTGATTCCGGCGGCTGTCAGATCGCCTTCGCGAGCGGGCTTGCTCGCGAAAGCCATCGAAAAATCACAACAATCCTGAATCATGCTTGTTGAGTGGTATCGATGGAGTTTTCCCACTTTGAAGCCCCCGCACCACCAGATACAACAACGGCCCGACAGACACAAAAATCGCCGTCACCAACAGATAGGGAACCACTGACAATCCCGACTGCCCACGCTTGCGCGCATCCTGGTACATCCAGATACCGGCAAGGGTCGCCAATAGGTATAGATCGATCACCACCTGCGCGGTATCCGGCCGCGACATCAGGCTGATGCCGAAGTCGAGCAACGACTGCTCGGCTTGTAGCATTACTGAAATGGTGTAGCCGGCGAAAACGATCAGGGCGATGAGGGGCAGGGCGACAGACTTCATGGTTTCCTTCCTTGGGACAATGAGCAGAATCGCCAGCCTACAGCGACCCTCGAAAATTGGCCATTGACTTGCCATTAGCGTCCGGCTAATTTCCAGCCATGACTTCCACCGTATTGCGCTGCCAGCCAAGCATTATTACCGCCATTCCTTATTTGGCGGGCTAGCTCACGACTGCAGCACCCAACCCGCCCTAGAGGCGGGTTTTTACTTTCTGTCTCTGGGCTCCGATCAAAGTCAGGAGACGACCATGAACAGCACCCCCGCCCAGCAGAGCTTGCTAGAGCACTACGTGAAAAAGATCCTCGCCGCGCCGGTTTACGAACTCGCCGTGCGCACGCCGTTGCAAACCGCACCGGCCTTGTCCGAGGCGTTGGGCAATCAGATCCTGCTCAAGCGCGAAGACTTGCAACCGACGTTTTCCTTCAAGATCCGCGGTGCCTACAACAAACTGGTGAACCTGAGCGACGAACAGAAAGCCCGTGGCGTGATCACGGCCTCGGCGGGCAACCATGCCCAAGGCGTAGCATTGGCGGCCCGCGAGTTGGGTATCGCCGCAACCATCGTCATGCCCTGCACGACGCCGGAATTGAAGGTGACGGGTGTCCGCAGCCGAGGCGCCAATGCGGTGTTGCACGGCGAGAGTTTTCCGTTTGCCCTGGAGTACGCACTGAGCCTGGCAAGGCAAACCGGTCGCACCTTTGTCTCGCCCTTCGATGACCCGGACGTGATCGCGGGGCAGGGCACCGTCGCCATGGAAATCCTTCGCCAGCACCAAGGGGCGCTAGACGCGATTTTCATTCCGGTGGGCGGTGGTGGCTTGATCGCCGGCATTGCCGCGTACGTCAAATACCTGCGCCCTGAAGTCCGCATCATCGGCGTCGAGTCGGAACATTCCGCCTGCTTGCAGGCTGCATTACAGGCTGGCGAACGGGTTGTGCTGCCAACCGTCGGCACCTTCGCCGATGGCGTGGCCGTTGCAGAGATTGGTGCCTATGGTTTTGAGGTCTGCCGGTTTTGTGTCGATGAGGTGATGACCGTCAGCAACGACGAACTCTGCGCCGCCATCAAGAATATCTACGACGATACCCGCTCGATCACCGAGCCTTCCGGCGCCTTGGCCGTGGCCGGGATCAAACAGTACGTGGCACGAACCGGCGCCAAGGGTCAGACCCTGGTGGCCATCGATTCGGGAGCGAACATCAATTTCGACAGTTTGCGACATGTGGCCGAGCGCGCCGCGTTGAGCGGCGTGTCGGCGTGAGGGACAGGCCGTTTACTCCTGAACGGCTTTCTCGACATGGCTCGACGCCGACCAGATCCGGTAGCGCACTTCGACGTCCTTGGGCACGTAGAGCACGATCGGCAACTTGCTGTTGTAACGCAGCCTGAAACCGTCACCGACCACCGGCACGAAGTCCTTTTTGCTCTTGCCATCCGGGCAGGCCATCATCGTGCTCATCGGGCCGGTGACTTTTTCCAGTCGGTAAAACGGGTAGCCCCAGCCCTCAAGGTTCTTTTCCTCAAGCATGCCGCCCAGGCGCTGACGGTTGCAGTCGACGGTCAGGGTCTTGCCGGCCAGGATTTCGACCTGATAGCCGTCTTCTTGTTTTTGCGGGGTGAGATGAATGACCTGGCGGGTAAAACCGTTCTCCGGCTTGGGGTATGGAGCGACATCTTCGAGGGTTGCGGCGTGGGTTACGGACGACAGAATGGCAACTATCAGCCCGGCGGTCGTGTTAAGCGGCAAAGCACCCATGATGCCTCCTTGCGTGTGTGTGGGGTCAGCGGATACTAATTGGATGGGCCGCATTCTTACTGCCGTCCTCGCCCAATGCAAACCCGCCATCGGGGTGTTTGCAAAATGCAGGGCTTGAAACAGTCCTTTCTTGCATATTGCACGACTCGCTTTATTGCCACCCCCGCCCAACCCTTGATTTGCCGACGAGTCGCAGGGCGAAATTCTGGGCATGTTTTATGCTGAAGCTGTCTTGAGTTGACCACGGTCTCGTTGAGTCGGCGCTGAAACAAAAAAACGGTCGGACGTTGGAACGATGAAGCCCGCCAGGAAGAAAAGAACGGGTGATCTGAGCTCCGACCGACATTGATTCTTGATTGGCAATCTCACAATACCGAGAGGGTGGCCATGTTTCTTTCTGCCTTGGAACTACGCAATATCGTTGAAAGCAGTTTTCTCTCGCCGAAGCGCTGCCAATGCACGCTGTCGCCGGACCTGTCGATGACCGTCAAAGTGTATTCGGACAACGAGACTGACCATCTCGACCTGTGCGTCACCGGTATAGACGCCCATCGCCTCAACGGGTGTCGGGAGATCAATAATCTGATCGCCGAGTTACGCACCGACCTTGAGCACAACAGCCATGGCCAGTTGTTCAGCGCTAAGTCGAAAGCCCATTAACCGGCCGTTTCACCCAGTTCGACCGACACGCGCCGGGTCTGGATAAACCCCAGGCCCAGCGCCAATTCCACCAGGATCGCCAGCAAAATACCCGGCCCGGCATGACCATTGAGCCATTCGCCGAAGCCCAGTGCTGCCAAACCGAAACACCCCACCATAAAGCCGCTGCACATCGCGCTTCGCGCCGCCGAGGGCGGTGCCTGCCGCACGAAATAAAACATCACCCCCAATGCGCCGAACAGCACCGCACTGCGCCTGGCGATAAAGCCCGCCGCTGACGAATACTCGATACTCCAGATTGCCAACAACCCTTGCGGCATCAAACCCCAGACCAGTGCCAGCAGAAAACAAAGCGCGGCGGTGAACGTCGACAGAGTGCGAAATGAGAACTGCATGGCAAATCCGTTCGGCAGTGAGGGAGACGCCAAAGCATAGCGTCAGAACCCTCACTGGCCTACTGCCAAGCACCGAATCAGAATCTTCTGTCAGTTCTGATAACTGCACGCGTCAGAAAGTTTTAGGTAGGTGATTGCCGCAGGCTTGCCCGAGGCGCTATCGATGTACTTCATCTCAGCGGTGACCACCTTGCAGTCCAATGTCGACGGTTCGATCATGGAAATGACCTTGCCCACATGCAGCGGCATGCCGTAGTGGTAGGGCACGGCCTGGGAGGACGACGTATCGTTGGCCTGAGCGAAACCTGCGAGCGCGGTGCAGGCGAGGGCGGTGGTCATCAGTAGTGTTCGCATGTTCATGATGGGTCTCCAGTGCAGAGGAAGTCAGTTCGACTGAAGAACGTCGAACCTGCCGCACTGGGCGTCAGAGGTAGCTGAGGGCGTGCGGTCCATTAAAGTTTGGACCGTGGAGTTAAGCGATGGTTAACTGCGTGAATGCCGTTTGTCGTGAGGCGTTTTCTGTCAGAGGTTTCATTTAGGTAAAAAAGCTGCGGGAGCTTCGGCCCGTTCCTACAAGTTAGGGCGCTTTGTCGCCTTTCGCCGGCCGGCTGCCAGCGGTTATTGTTTGGCTTCGCTGCAAAATCAGCGAACAGGTTTGGTCACCTGACTAACACTGCACATATATGTGCCATCATTCGCTCTGCGGACTTCTACGTCTCGTAGTGCGTTGTAATGGTGGCTGTGTGCAGGACGCTTTCGGGCGAGCCGTTTTGAGTGTTAGCGGTTGACCAAGCCTGTACGCAGCCGCCTCCCATCGTTTGGTCACGGTGCTGGCGATTACTAATTAATACTTGAGTAATTACTATGCCAACGATAAATCCGTTCCCCGAACGCTACCGTTCAATCAAAAGCAGTGTCACCGACTCAAATCCTTTGGTGATCGACACAGAAGCCAATCCCCAAGATATTCTCGAAGCCGCGTTGCAGCGCATCCGAGCCTCCAGCCAGTTACTTGAAACACTCCACTGCCAATGCTTCAAGCACGGCGATGTTCAGGACATTCCGCACATTACCCATGCGCTTTATCTGCTGACGCAGGATGGTTACGACCTGCTGCAGGTCGCGCAGCAGCGGATGATGGGCTGGAAAGCGCCGGTCTGACGCCACAGCATGACAAACAAGCCAGTCTCTTATGAAGGCTGGCTTGTTTGCGGGACGCACTGAAAACTAAGCCGTCCTCAGTTCACTGCCACTCGCTTGAGGAATCATTGCGAGCTGAACCTCGACAGTGTTTTCTTTTTTCGCCATCCAGCGATCGACGTTGATTTTATGTTCCGGCGCCTGGGCGGCAGAGCCGTAAATGTCTTCGGGCGTCAGTTTAAGGAAGCTCAAGGCGTGCAGCCGTTGCCGGGCTGTATTCAACCGACCTATTTCCGCTCTCAGTAAACTCGCTTCTCGCTGGTTTGCCTGACGGTCGTATTGGAAGGCGTTGTTCAGTTCAACTTCCTTTGCCTTCAAACGGTCCTGCATCTCTTGCAATTGGTAGTAGACCTGATCGTACTCAGTCTTGGTCACCACCGTGGTTCCGCTTTCCTGGGTTTGCTGCCAGCGGCGCAATGTTGCCCAGGCGTACGGAATGTACGAGGGCACCATGTAGTGATCACTCATGTGGAACAGTTGCTGCACAAAAGCGGCACGGTCGGGTAAGTCTCCAAACTTCTTCAATGCTTTGGTACAGGCGGCCTCTTCGATGGAATCGCAACCTGGATCCCAGAGAACGGCGGATTGCTCACGTCCTTTAAAGTGGACGGGCATGAAGTGGTGCAAATTGCCGTGGTGCTCGTATGGCGCGCCGCCGGTTCGCGACAGGCCTACAGCGAAAATCAGAGCGCCTAACGGGGCGGTGACAAAACTGATGATTACACCGGGCACCCAGATACGTTTACGAGTGTTCATCCATGGCGCGGGAACACTTGGGATCGGGTCGTTATTGTTGACCATTCGGTGATGGGCCAGTTCTGCGGCGCCGTTGACGAAGTCGGCGTCGCCGGCTCTTGGGGAGCCGTAGGTGTAAAGCAATATGTCGTACGCATTTGGACTACGTCGTAACGCTTCTGCGAGCAATGTCGCGATTGCCCCGCCCAGGCTATGCCCGCAAATAATGATTTTTTGCCCCGTGTGGAACTGGTCGAGGTAAACCTGAACAAATTTACTCATCGCCTTATAGGCCTTGTAGAAGCCTTGGTGCGTTTTACCTACACCCTCTTCAAATGGAACTTGCTCTGCATCGGTGTCTCGCACAAAGTCCACGAGTTCTTTCGTTCCACGGACGGAAATCAGAATGACTTCGTCATGGTGGGTTATGAAAGCCTGAGTATTACTACCACCTTTTACTTGGCCATCATCAAAGAAATGCCATTTTGCAGGCCATTCCTGCTCTTCGCCTAATTCAGGTTTGTTTTTTTCGTAGAGCGTCGGATCAAACGGCAGGACTTCGAAACGCTTCGAGTAGGGCACATCTTCATAAAGCGGGTAGTAAGGGATCGTCTGGGCTGAATTGATTTTCCAGATTTCTTTGAAACTAGCCAGTCCATTTCCAAACAAGTATCCGACGCTCGGATCGAGAGGTAATTTGACAGTGTCGGTTGGCTGTTCGGCCGGTTCTTGACCAAAGTCGCAGTAGCTAAGACTGGCAAACAAAGAAAGCTGATACAAATTCAAGGCGCTGAATTTATTGTCTTTTGAAAGCATAGGGCGATAAGAGCGTAACGGGCGAATTTCAAGAGCAGTGTGCTTGTTCGGAAGTAAGACAACTCCCCATAGGTCCATTTTTTCTTGGCCGAATCCAAGGTCGCCCATTAAATTTAGAAGATTATGATTCGGTGGGTATTTGCTTTTTGATTCAGGAGGAAGATGGGTGTGTTTTTGAACTAAGTGTTTAACTTCGATGTGAAAAAAATGGTCGGCTTTCGCTTTTGCAGGATTATTTTCAACCCGTAGACCATCCTTGCGGATGAAACGGGTTGTTTCGGCTCGCACCTGTAATTCGGTGATTTTTAGAGGGTAGCTCGGCCGTGTCATTAGAGATTTATAGAACTTGTCGTCTCCTTTGTAGGTGCTATCCACTGTGAGAATGACGGGGCCTTCGTAATTGTCGCAAACCTTGGCGAAACCTTCAGAATCTAAAATCCCTTCATGAGACTGCTCGGTACTATCAACAAGTTTGTAGGCTAAGCCGGCATAGGGTTTACCATCCCCTGACTCATCCACTAGTTGAAAACTAACCCAAGTGCCTCTGAGCGGGCAGGCTTGTTTAGTATCAGTCAGTAGCGGTTGTACTGGTTTCTTTGCTGGCATGTGTGAATTTCCTTATTCGTTGCAAGCCGGATAGACGGTGCAGTCACGTCCATCTGGCATTTTGAAGGGTTTAAAGTCAGTTTTATTGTCTCCGCAGAACGCATAAGGGTCCTCAAGGCTGTCACCCATGCAACGCTTCCAGCCAGACGGGAACTTCACCCAATTATCACCTACGGCCGGCCTTTCTTCGCTTGAAATAGCGAAGACTACTTTAACCGTCTTCCCTACCAATTGAGCACGTTGCAGCGGACCTTTTGCAACTGCGCCACTTTCCTGTTCAGGTGTTGCCACAGATTTACATTTCAAAATTTTAGCTATGTAACGATTGGGTCCTACTGTACGAAACAACCATTCGCACTGTTTCTGTAGTGTCGTGGGTGAAGGAGGATTGAGACTGTCTGCAACTCCATCCTGAAACGAAATCCCCGCGTAATCCCTACCTAAATTGAGGCGGGCAGCTCCGTACTTTGCGTCGACCTCATATCCGAAACTTTTAAGTACCAAAGGGCAGCCTCCTTCGTTACTTGTCAGTGGGACTTCGAAATGTGCCGTCTGCGCTTCGTTATTAAGTTCTTGCTCAAAAAATTTTTTGCCAGGGTAGTTTCTCCCATTGCGAGGCGGGATCGTACAAGTCTCTCCCATTCTAGGCACATAAGACGCTTCGCCTTTAATGCTGAATCCGGGTGGCAGTTCAGTTACCAGCGTGAAGCTATCCTGTTGCGCGACTGAGCATCCTGTAGCCCCGAGTACCCCTAACCCGATGGCAGCAGCTCGAACAAGTCCAGTGAAAAAGTCTCGAGAAAACATTTTATTGTCCTTATTCGGTGCAGTTTGGGTAGACGGTGCAATCACGTCCATCCGGCATTTTAAAGGGCTTGAAGTCGGTAGTGTTACCGCGACAAAACGCATAAGGGTCTTCGAGGCTCTTTCCCATACACCGCTTCCAGCCTTCAGGGAACTTAACCCACGTATCCCCCATATATGGGGTTTCTTCCTTTGCAATTGAAAATACTATTTTTAACGTCTTTCCGGCGAATTGAGTACGTTGCAGTGGACCTTTTGCAACTGAACCGCTTGCTTGTTCGGGAGTAGCCACCGATTTGCATTTCAGAATTTTAACGATGTAACGATCAGGCCCAGCCGTGCGAAACAACCATTCACACTGTTTGCGTAATGCTGTGGGTGAAGGATAATTTTGACTGTCTGCCGTTCCATCCTGAAAGGCAATACCCGTGTAATCCCTACCTAAATCGAGCCGTGCAGCTCCGTACTTCGCGTCGACCTCATATCCGAAACTTTTAAGTACTAAAGGGCAGCCTCCTTCATTGCTTATCAGTGGGACTTCGAAATGTGCCGTCTGCGCTTCGTTACTCAGGTCTTGCTCAAAAAACTTTTTGCTCGGATAGTTCCTGCCTTTGCCAGGAGGGACCGTACAAATCTCTCCCGTCCTAGGCACATAAGACGCCTCACCTTTAATGCTGAACCCCGGCGGCAATTCGGTCACCAGCGTAAAGCTGTCAGCAGATCTAACCGAACAACCAGAAGCTGCCATAACACCCGCAACAGCGAACAACCAAAAAAAACGCCCCAAAAAGGTTGCGCCAGACGCCTCAATCTCACCCACGCTCTGACTCACCTAACTGCGCATCAAACACCCGCTGACACCGCGCAAAGTGTTGCTCCGGCGTTTCACCCGGCAACGGTTGCCAAGCCACATCGTCCGCGCATTGAGGATCAAGTCTGAGGCTGAGCATGAACTCGCGTTGTTCCGGCGTGTTCCATTGCCAGGCCTCAAGCAGGTCCATCTGTTCTTCCAGCCATTCGCGCACGTTGCGGGTTTCGGAGAGTTTGGCGGCGGCTTCGACGTGGTACACCAGCAACCAGCGTTTCAGGTTTTCGCGCAAGATGCTGCGCGTACGCTCCGGCGAGTTTGGAATTCGCAACCACGGCGCGGGGTTTGGCACCGGGTACAGACCGGGTCTGGCGTTGTCCGCGCTTTTCCACTGCTCTTCATCCCAATACAGCACGCTGCTGATCGGGCCTAGCAGCAAGGGGCGTTCGGTCTCGCTCAGGTTGGCAAGGCAGCGAGCAATCACGCGGTTGTCCTGAAAACGGAACAATGAACGCTCACCATCTTCCTCAATCACCATTCGGGCCTGCCAGTGTTGGGTCAGGCCATCGAGGTCGGCCTTGTCCATGCTGCCGATCCAGCCCCAGTTGCGTTGTGGGTCGTCGAGCAGTTTGCGGAAGGCATCGGCGCCGGGGTTGTGCAGTTCGGTCAGCCAAGGGCTGATGGCGGCGAACTCAACGTATTGGGTGCGTCGATAGAGTTGCACCGAGCGCTGCATCAGGCCTGCGCTGTAGAGCGAGGTGACGGGGTTCGGTTCGGCGAGGCTGTCGAGGGCCAGGATCAGGACGCGATTGAGCCGGGCTTGTTCGCCGAGCCAGTTGTTCAGTGCGTCGCTCATGCTGTTGCCCCCAAATCACATTTGCCTTCACGGCAGGCTTCGCAAATCGGGCAGCGGATGTCGCCGGCCGCACGGGCAGCCTTGGCCATGGCCATTTGCACGGCGGCCGGGACGAGCAGGGCGCCGGCCTTGTCTTTGGCGGCGGCCCACGGGATTACCGGGTCGAGAATCTGAATTCCTGTACCTGCGCCGGGAGCACCTCCGGAATTAACCTTCACCTCAGCCCCGCTAATCGTCACCCCACCCGCATCAATCTTCACAAAGCTCCCACCAGCCTTGGCCGTCAGCTCCATGCCACCCTCAACCACCACCTTCTCCCCAGCGTGGTAGTGAATCTCCTGACCCGCCTCGACAAACTGCGCCGTCCCGACCTTCACATGCTGGGTCACACCGACGGTGAGGTGATCATCCGCCCGCGCCTCGGTCTTGCGGTCCAGGTGGGTAACCCGGTGCTCTTCCACCTTGAACTCACTAAAAGCATTCGCTTCAACGGTGTCATGCCTTTCATTGCCGACGCGAATTTTCTGGTCGTGCTCGATGTTTTCATCCCAGTCGCGCTGGGCGTGCAGGTAGATCTGTTCCGCGCCTTTCTTATCTTCGATGCGAAACTCGTTGTAGCCCTTGCCGCCCGGTGAGCTGAGGGTCTTGAAGGTGCTGCGGGTTTTGTTCGCTGGCAGGTCGTAGGGGACGACGTTTTCCTTGTGGTACAGGCAGCCGGTAATCAGTGGTTGGTCGGGGTCGCCTTCGAGGAAGGTGACGAGCACTTCCATGCCGACTCGCGGAATGGCGATGCCGCCGTAGGCGTTGCCGGCCCAGCCGGTGGCGACGCGCAGCCAGCAGCTGCTGGTGTCGTTGCCCTGGCCGTCGCGGTCCCAATGGAATTGCACTTTGACGCGGCCGTATTCGTCGCAGTGGATTTCTTCGCCCGGCGGGCCAGTGACGATGGCGGTCTGGCTGCCCAGCACTTTGGGTTTCGGGTGCTCCAGGGCAGGGCGGAAGTGCGCGTCCCACGGCGTGGCGAGGAAGCGGTTGCGGTAGCCCTGGTGGAAGTCGTCCTTGTTATGGGTGACGTCGCTGGTGATGTTCTCGCCGAGCACTTGCGGCTGTTTGCCTTCGTGGACGATTTCCAGCAGCAGCCAGAGGTCGTTCCACTCGGCGCGCGGGTGTTCGCTGAGGGCCATGAAGTGGCCAGTGACCAGGGTCGGTTCGTCGCCTTTGCCTTCGGCGAGTTGGTAGTCGCTGCGATGGCGTTCCAGGGCACGGGTCGCCAGTTGCTTGCCGCGCGCGCGGTCGGTGAAGCGGCCGGGGTAGTCGTAGTCTTCGAGGTCCGGGGCGAATTCGCTTTTAGCCGCGCCTTCGGGCAGCAATCGTGGTTTTTCGAAGTCGTAGTCGCGGCGGCTGACGCGGGTGGTGCGGGTTTCCAGGGCGCAGGTTGAAGCGCTTGATCACCGGTTTTTTGGCGGCCATGCCGGAGTCTTGCTGGTAGCTCACTGGCGCGAGTTTGCGGAACACCGTCTGGTCATCGCCGAACACCAGTTTGTGGCCGCTGGCACTGTGCTGGAAGTGGAAGTGAATGCCTTCCTCTTCGCACAGGCGCTGGATGAAGTGCAGGTCGGATTCGTCGTACTGCACGCAGTACACGCGCTCGGGGTAGATCGCGCCGAGCTGGAAGCTGTAGGCGTCGGCCAGAATGCCCCGGGCTTCGAGCACCTGGGCGATGATCTTTGGCACAGTTAAATGCTGGAAAATCTGCTGGTCGTGGTTGTGCCGCAGGTAGGCGAGTTGCGGCACCAGGCTGATGCTGTAACGGGTCAGGCTCTTGCCGGAATCGCCTTGCTCGATGCGGTAGACCAGGCCATGGATTTTGCCTTGGCCAGTGGCGCCGAAGGTCAGGCAACCGGGCTTGTGCAGCAGCTCTTCGAGTTTCAGGTCGGGGCGGGCGCTGACCAGTTCGATGTCGAAACAGAACGGCTGGTTGAGGGCTTCGCGACCGACGAAGCTGAGGACCTGCAGGTCGACGGAAATGCCTTCGAGCGTGAGGGAAATATGGATTGCGTTTGCGTCCAGCATGCCTTGAGTTCCGTCCTTTGAAAAAGCAGGGGCGGATGGTGCAGCATTAAAGTGCCATGTTCAAGGTTGAAATGCCGTAGGTCCGGGGCCTGACGGCTATCGGGCTTTCCCCTATAGCCGAGCTTTTGCGCAATGAATACTGGCATTTTTTGAAGCGATTGGCCGTCACGCCAAATAAAGGAAGGCCCCACTGGGTGGGGCCTTCCGTATTACTCAGCCAAGAAATTCAAAGCGATTGCAAGGAAATGGTCGCGCTCTGAGAGTCTTGCTGACTGTCAGCATCCATCCACACCCATTGCGTACCGTCGCCTTGCAGATTATTGGTGATGCTCTGGATCTGCGAGTAAACGATCTTGACGTTCCCAGACGCACTGGCAGTAGGCCCAATGTTGGTAACCTGATTGGCAAGGAGGCCGTTCGAAGTCTCATTAACGACGAACACGGTCGCTTGTGCCTCACGGAACTGGCAGGAGAGGAACTGTGTAATGGTGCTGGTGATCGTCAGGTTCATCCATTTCGAGGGGGGGACCGCATAGTAACGGGTGTACTTGTTGAACGGGTGCTGCTCACCATCGGCCGGCAGCGGATAATTGGTCAGCCCCGATGTATTGGTCGGCATGCTGACACTTCCCAACCAGATTTCCACCTGTGACTTACCGGCATTGCTGGGCAGTGAAACCGAAACGGTTTGAGTATCGGTGCCCGAGACAAAACCCAACGATGCCAGGCCTGCATTCGCCGTGGTGCCAGGCACCGTGATCGGTACGGGCGGCTGGCTGTTGCTCCAGTTCACGGAGACAGTCGAGTTGTTGTCATTCTGAGCGGAGTTGTAGATAAAGATGCCATAAAGCTGGCCGGGGCTAAGCGCGGTACAGGTGGCTGTATCTCCTGCGGTGAGCGTAATGCGTTGTCCGCCGTTCCAGTTAATTTGGGCAGCTGAGATAGCGACACTTTCCATGTTGGAGTTCCTTTTCCTGTTGTGGGGGTATAAGGATGAACGCACAGCAATAATCCTTACCTGCGCTGTGCGTGGAAAAGATATTAGTTGAAGGCATGTAGTGGTCAAGTAACTGGCTGGTTATTTTTAATTAAACCAACATCATTTTCAGCGGTAGTCTGGTTTATTGATTTAATTCAATAGGATGGGGTTGTTGTATGAGGACTGATCCAGTGCTGTCTTACAGGTGGGGAGGTTAAAAGCTTACAGAATTAATATGTCACTGGTGTTGTGTGGTTATTTTGTTTTGAACTAGTTGAAAGCGTGAATTGCTATAACTATTCTTGTTGGGGTGAGAGTATTAAGCTGTCAATAGCCGCTTGTCTTTTGGTCGGACTATTGCAACTTTAAATCGAAATAAAAATATATCTAAAAAATATAAGAGGCGAAGAGATGTAGCGCCGATGAAGAAAGTTATGCGTCAGTGCGTTCTTGTAAGCATCAAGAAGGCAAAGCTATTGCGATCGCCCCTTGTCAAAAATACGTTGAGCGGTTCAGAAGACTGTCTATTGTTCAGGTCCACCGGCAGGCCCTGAAATCAGGACCTGCCATAGTAGAGGCGGCATGGGGGGGCGCCGATGTCAGCCCAACTGCCGCCGATACGGCAAATCCGGCCCGGTCTTGCTGCAGGTCAGGGCGGCGGCGCTAACGGCGAACCTGAGCATGGTATCGATCTGCTCCTTGCTCAGCTGTTGCAAACCGTCGACCGAATCCAGCTGCTGCTCGGTCAACCAGGTAATCAACGCCGCCTGGAAGGTATCGCCAGCCCCCACCGTGTCGGCAATCTTCACCGAACAGGCCGGCACCGACCACGAGCCGTGGGCACGGCTGAACACCGTTGCGCCTTCGCCGCCACGGGTCAGGAACACCAACTGACAGCGATGCTCCAGCCAGCCTTCGATCACGCGCTGAGGATCCTGCTCGGGGTACAGCAAGCTCAAGTCTTCGTCGCTGACCTTGATCAGGTCGGCCAGCTCCACCAGCGTGGCAATCCGCGAGCGCCACAACTCGATGTTCGGTTCGGGATTCAGGCGTACGTTCGGGTCGAGGCTGATCAGGCGCTTGCCGCTTTCCCGTTGCACCAGCGCCAGCAAGGTATCGGCAATCGGTTGCACCACCAGCGAAAACGAGCCGACGTGCAAACCGCGCACTTCTGGCCCCAGTTGCGGCAGATGCGCCAGGCTCAATTGCCGATCAGCGCAGCCTTCGCCACGAAAGCTGTAATGGGGTGAACCATTGGCACCGACCGCGACCATCGCCAGGGTGGTCGGCGCGGCAAAGTCCACGAGGTAGTCCGAGCGCACACCTTCGTCCTGCAGCACTTGCTGCAAACGTCGGCCCAGGTAGTCGGTCGACAGCCCGCCAAACAGCGCGGCATCCACGCCCAAGCGGCGTAAACCTACGGCCACGTTGAACGGTGAGCCGCCGGCAATTGCCTTGAAATTCACTTTGGATGCCACACCGCTGGCATCGTCTTCGCTGAAGAAATCGAACAGCGCTTCGCCACACACCAGATACATAATTGCTCGCTCTTTAAAGGGTTGCGACATGCTGTTGATAGCGTTCGTAGGCCTGCTGACAGGCCACCACATTTTCTGCATTCGGTAAGGTTTCACTGGCCAGATCGAGCTTTACGCAACGCTCACACAAGTCCGCCAAGCTGTCTTCGTGACCGTTTGCCCAGGACGTACACCACGCCGCCTGAATCGCTGCGCCGAGGGCTGCGGCCTCGCTTTGTTCGGTACAAATCACTGGCGTATTCATGATGTCTGCGACGATCTGTCGCCACACCGGGCTCTTCGAGCCGCCGCCGATCAGGCAGATGCTGCGGCTTTGTAAGCCATTCTGGCGCAGCAGGTCCAGCCCGTAACGCAAACCGAAGGTGGTGCCTTCCACCACGGCGCGGCACAGGTTGGCCCGGGTCAGGTTGGTCATGGTCAGCCCCAGCAGGCTGCCGCTGGCATGGGGCAGGGCGGGGACGCGTTCGCCATTGAAGAACGGCAGCATGCACACGCCGTCGGCACCAATCGGCGCTTGCTCGACCAAGGCGTTGAACGCCTCGATATCCAGTTCGAACAACTCGCGAATCGCGCCGGTCGCGTTGGTCAGGTTCATCGTGCAGATCAGCGGCAGCCAGCCGCCGCTGGAGGAGCAGAACGTCGCGACCGAGGCATCCGGGCTGACGTTCGCTTGCTCGGCATAGGCGTAGACCGTTCCCGAGGAGCCGAGGCTCATGGTGATCGCGCCGGGCTGTATATTGGCGGTGCCGATCGCGCCCATCATGTTGTCACCGCCGCCGCTGGAGACCAGGGCCTGCGGGTTGATGCCCAGATGTTCGGCGATACTCGGCAGGATCGTACCGACCGGTTGGTGGGCATCGATCAACTCCGGGAGCGCGGCTTGCAGACGTCCGGTGGGGTCGATGTCGCGCAGCAGTTGCAAGTCCCACTGGCGGGTGCGCACATTGAAATAGCCGGTGCCCGAGGCATCGCCATACTCGCTGCAACTGCGGCCGGTGAGCCAGTAGTTGAGGTAGTCATGGGGCAGCAAAATGCGGGCGATTCGGGCGAATACTTCCGGGTGCTGTTCTTTGGTCCAAAGCAGTTTTGACACGGTGTAGCCCGGTGCAATGACCACGCCGAGGCGTTCCAGTGAGCCTTCATCGCCGCCCAGATGGGTGAGCAAGCGGTCGTTCTCCGCTGTGGACTCGGTGTCGCACCAGAGCTTGGCCGGGCGCAGCACCTGGCCGCGATCGTCGAGCAGCACCAGGCCATGCTGCTGGCCGGAAACACCGATGCCGAGGATCGCCTGACCCTCCACATCCGCTGCGAGCAGCGCGCGCTGGGTGGCCAGGGTAAAGGCTTCCAGCCATTGGGCAGTGTCTTGCTCGCGACGACCATTGGCGCCGCTGATGAGGCTGTGGGCAGCGGCGCCCTGACCGAGGACCTGTCCGCTGTGCGCGTCGAGGATGACGGCTTTCGTGCCTTGGGTGCCGCAGTCGATGCCGAGGAATAATTGTTGGTTTGCCATGGAAGGTCCTTGGATCGTCAGGTCGATATCAATGCCTATTCAACATTTATGTTGTTTGTCAGTCAGCCATCGCGGGCAAGCCCGCTCCCACAGTGGTCTGGGGTGAAACGCAGATTTGGGACCAACCTCGATTCCTGTGGGAGCGGGCTTGCCCGCGATGGCGACAGAAGATTCACCACCGCACTTAAGCCAAAACCCGCTCCAGCGTCCGCGTCACCCCAACCTCCCGCAAGCTGTTACAGCACCACTCAAACGCCGCGACAAACTCCCGAGAACGCGGAATCGCTGTCCCGAAAATCTCCTCAACCTCCAACAATCGTTGGGTGATCAACACATCATCGGCCACCAGCGCCTGGCAGAACGCCGCCCGCGGATCCGCAATTGCAAAGGTCTGGCCATTCTCATCCACGCCTTTGAGGTACAGCGCCCAGGCTGCGACCACCAGCGCCGCGCGCTTGGTCTCCTGTCCATCGGCAATCAAGCGGTTGATCGTCGGCACGGTGAACTTCGGAAACTTCGACGAACCATCCGAACACACCCGCTCCAGCTGATCGGCAATCGCCTGGTTGGAGAAGCGCGCCACCAGGGTGTTTTTGTACTCGGTCAGGTCGATCCCCGGCACCGGCGCCAGTTGCGGCGTCACGTCCAGGTCCATGTAGGCGCGCATGTAGCGCACGAACAGCGGGTCGTTCATGGTTTCGTGAACGAAGCGGTAACCCTTCAAAAAGCCCAGATAGGTCAGTGCCAGATGGCTGCCGTTGAGCAGCTTGAGCTTCATCTCTTCGTAAGGCGTGACATCGTCGGTGAACTGCACACCAACCTTTTCCCACGCCGGGCGACCGTTGACGAATTTGTCCTCCAGCACCCACTGCACAAACGGTTCGCAGACCACCGGCCAAGCGTCATCGACCGCATGTTTGTCGGCCAGTTGCAGACGATGCTCGGTGCTGGTCATTGGCGTAATGCGGTCGACCATCGCATTAGGGAAGCTGACATGGCGCTCGATCCAGTCGCGCAGATCGGCATCGCGCAGGGCGGCGAATGCCAGCAGGGCTTTACGGGTCACGGCGCCGTTGTGCGGCAGGTTATCGCAAGACATCAGCGTGAACGCGGGCGTACCGGCTGCACGACGTTTGGCCAGCGCGGCGCAGAGGAAACCGAATACAGTCTTTGGCGCGTTCGGGTGAGTCAGGTCGTGCTGGATCTGGGGCAGGTGCGCCATGAACTCGCCGTTGCTGTCGTCGATGCAATAGCCGCCTTCGGTGATGGTCAGCGAGACGATGCGAATGTCTGGATCGGCGAGTTTGTCGATCAGCACCTCGGCGCTGTCTTCGGCCAGCAGCATGTCGCGGATGGCACCGATAACCCGGACTTCGGCGTCGTCGGCGTCGCCCAGTTCGAACAGGGTAAACAGATAATCCTGCTCTTTGAGATCGTCCCGGGCGCGGCGGTCTTCGGCGCGCAGGCCGACCCCGCAAATGGCCCAGTCCAGTGCTTCGCCGGTATTCATCAAGGCATCGGTGTAGTACGCCTGATGCGCGCGGTGGAAACCGCCGACGCCAATGTGCGCGATGCCTTGGCGGGTATCGCTCAGGGTGTAGGCGGGCAGGGCTACCTCGGGGGCGAGGCGGTTGAGGTTCTGTTTATTCAGTTTCATCGCATGCTCTCGAATCAGGCTGCGGCGCGCAGTGGGCGGGTCAGCGCCACGCCGTCAGCATCGAATAAATGGCAGTGTTCAGCATCCAGGTGCAGGCTCAGGGTTTCACCATAACGGCTGGCCAGATCGCCGCGAACCCGCATGGTCAGCGCTTCGCCGGAAGACGTCAGGACGTGGCAGAAGGTGTCGCTGCCCAAGCGTTCGCTGACGTCGGCAGTGACTTGCAGGGTGCAGTCACCGGGTTGCGCCAGCTGCAGATGTTCTGGACGAATCCCTAAGGTCACGGCGCCGCCGACACTCAGGCTGGCACTGCTCAACGGCAGGCTGATGCGAGTGCCGGCGTCCAGCAGCACTTCGCAGCTTTGGCCGTTAACGCGGGTGACTTTGCCCTTGAGGAAGCCCATTTTCGGCGTGCCGAGGAAGCCTGCGACAAACAGGTTGGCCGGCTGGTGATACAGGTCCAATGGTGAACCGACTTGCTCGATCTTGCCGCCATTGAGGACGACGACTTTGTCGGCCATGGTCATGGCTTCGACCTGGTCGTGGGTCACGTAGATCATCGTGGCTTGAAGTTCTTTGTGCAGGCGCAACAATTCCAGGCGCATCTGCACCCGCAGGGCGGCGTCGAGGTTGGACAGCGGTTCGTCGAACAGGAAGATTTTCGGGTTGCGCACGATCGCCCGGCCGATGGCCACGCGTTGACGCTGACCACCGGACAGTTGCTTCGGCTTGCGCTCCAGCATCGGCCCGAGTTCAAGGATACGCGCCGCTTCGCCGACTTTTTTCTCGACTTCGGCTTTCGCTACACCGGCCAGGTCCAGAGCGAACGACATGTTTTTGCGTACGCTCATGTGCGGGTAGAGGGCGTAGGTCTGGAACACCATCGCCAGGTCGCGCTTGGCCGGGCTGACTTCGGTGATGTCGCGGCCATCCAGTTCGATGGTGCCGCCGCTGACTTCTTCCAGTCCGGCGATCAGTCGCAGCAGGGTAGATTTACCGCAGCCCGACGGGCCGACGAACACCACGAATTCCTTGTCATTCACTTCAAGGTCGATGCCTTTGATGATGGAAAAACCTTCGAAGCCTTTTTGCAGATTCTTGATTTTCAGGTTGGCCATGATGGCGCTCCTTTGTGCTTATTCTTTGAGGGCTATTTCACGGCACCGAACGATAGGCCGCGGACCAATTGTTTCTGGCTGATCCAGCCGAAGATCAGGATCGGTGCACAGGCCAGGGTCGACACTGCCGACAACTTGGCCCAGAACAGACCTTCAGGGCTTGAGTACGAGGCGATCAACGCGGTCAGTGGCGCGGCCTGCGATGAGGTCAGGTTCAGCGACCAGAACGCCTCGTTCCAGCACAGGATCAGCGACAGCAAAACCGTGGAAGCGAGGCCGCCCTTGGCAATCGGCAGCAACACCCGGACCATTTCCTGCCACAGCGTCGCGCCGTCCAGGCGTGCGGCTTCGAGGATGTCTTTGGGGATGTCTTTGAAGTAGGTGTAAATCATCCAGACCACGATCGGCAGGTTGATCAGCGTGTAGATCACGATCAGCGCAATCCGTGTGTCCAGCAGGCCGAAACTCTTGGCCAGCAGGTAGATCGGCATCAACACGCCCACCGGCGGCAGCATCTTGGTCGAGAGCATCCACAGCAGCGTGCCTTTGGTGCGCTGGGTTTCGTAGAACGCCATGGAGTAGGCTGCCGGCACCGCAATCAGCAGGCACAATGCCGTGGCGCTGAAGGAAATCACCACCGAGTTCCAGGCGAAGCTGAAGTAATCGCTACGCTCGTTGATGTGCAGGTAGTTCTCCAGCGTCGGCGTGAAGATGAACTGCGGCGGCGTGGCGAACGCGTCGATTTCGGTTTTGAAACTGGTCATCACCATCCAGAAGATCGGGAAGAAGATCAGGATCGCGATGGCCCAGGCCAGGGTGCCGAGCAGCAGGCTTTGCAGGTGGCGAGATTGTTGAAGAGTCATGGCGCAGGCCTCAGGCTTTGTCTGTCAGGTTTTTGCCGATCATTCGCACCAGCACGATGGCCGCGACGTTGGCAATCAACACCGCGATCAACCCACCGGCGGAGGCCATGCCGACGTCGAACTGCACCAGCGCCTGGTTGTAGATCAGGTAGGCGAGGTTGGTCGAGGCGTAGCCGGGGCCACCGTTGGTGGTGGTGAAGATTTCGGCGAACACCGACAGCAGGAAGATGGTTTCAATCATCACTACCACCGCAATCGGCCGGGCCAGGTGCGGCAGGGTCAGGTGCCAGAAAATCGCGATAGGACCGGCACCGTCCAGGCGTGCGGCTTCTTTCTGTTCCTGATCGAGGGACTGCATGGCGGTCATCAGGATCAGGATCGCGAAGGGCAGCCATTGCCACGAGACAATGATGATGATCGACAGCAGCGGGTAATGCGCCAGCCAGTCCACCGGCTGCGCGCCGAACAGTTTCCAGATGTAGGCGAGAATCCCCGAGACCGGGTGAAAGATCAGGTTTTTCCAGATCAGCGCACCGACGGTGGGCATGATGAAGAACGGCGAGATCAACATCACCCGCACGATGCCGCGACCGAGAAACTCACTGGCCTCCAGCAACGCGCTGATCAACACCCCGAATACCACGCTGATCAGCAACACGCTGCCCACTAGCAACAGGGTGTTGGTGGCACCGGGCAGGAAGCCCGAGTCGCTCAGAAAGTAGCTGAAGTTCTCTAGCCCCACGAACTGGTTTTCGCCGGGGTAGAGCAGGTTGTAGCGAATCATTGAAAAGTAAACGGTCATGCCCAGCGGCACGATCATCCACAGCAGCAACAACGCAACCGAGGGGCTGACCAGAAACCAGCCGGGGTTGGTCAACCGGCTTTTGCGCACCGGTTGGGAGATGTCCATGTGAGTTTTGACAGTTGAAATATTCATGGCGATAGAACCGATTGAGAACAGACGACGCGGAACCTGTGGGAGCGGGCTTGCCCGCGAAGAGGCCGGTACATCCGGCACATCTTCGTGACTGATCCATTGCTATCGCGGGCAAGCCCGCTCCCACAGGGAAAGGTGCTGGTTACTTGGGATAACCGGCGCGCTTCATTTCACGTTCGGTGGTTGACTGGGCGGCGGTCAGGGCCTGGTCGACCGTGGTCTGGCCGATCAGCGCTGCCGAAAACAGCTTGCCGACCTGGGTGCCCACGGCCTGGAACTCAGGGATGGTCACCAACTGGATGCCGATATAGGGCACGGGTTTGAGGGACGGTTTGCTCGGGTCCGCAGCCTTCAGCGATTCCAGCGTCACCTTGGCGAACGGTGCGGCATTCAGGTAGGCCTCGGTGTAGGTCGAGGCGCGAGTGCCTGGCGGCACGTTGGCGATGCCGTCTTTTTCCGCGACCAGCGCACCATATTCCTTGGAAGTGGCCCAGGCGCTGAACGTTTTCGCCGCATCCTTGGCCTTGGAACTGGTCGGAATGGCCAGCGCCCAGGAATACAACCAGGCCGAACCTTTGTCGGTGGTTTCATGCGGTGCGTAGGTGAAGCCGACGTGATCGCTGACCTTGCTTTGGGTCTTGTCGGTGACGAACGAGCCGGCCACGCTGGCATCGACCCAGATCGCACACTTGCCGCTGTTGAACAGCGCCAGGTTTTCGTTGAAGCCGTTGCTCGACGCGCCAGGAGGGCCGGACTTCTTCATGGTGTCGACATAGAAGTTCAGCGCATTCTTCCACTCGGGGCCGGTGAATTCCGGCTGCCATTTCTCATCAAACCAGCGTGCGCCGTAAGCATTGGCGAGGGTGGTGATCAGCGCCATGTTCTCGCCCCAGCCAGCCTTGCCGCGTAGGCAGATACCGTACTGTTCTTTATCTTTATTGGTGAGTTTGCCGGCAAATTCGCTGATCTGAGTCCAGGTCGGGCGTTCGGGCATGGTCAGACCGGCGTCCTTGAACAGGTCGGTGCGGTAATAGGTGATGGAGCTTTCAGCGTAGAACGGCAGGGCATAGAGCGTACCCTTGACTGAAAGGCCTTCACGGACCGAAGGGAAGACGTCGTCGAGGGCGTAGCTGGCCGGCAAGTCCTTCATCGGTTCCAGCCAACCCTTGGCGCCCCAGAGTGCGGCTTCGTACATGCCAATGGTCAACACATCGAACTGTCCGCCCTGGGTGGCGATGTCGGTGGTCAGGCGTTGACGCAGAACGTTTTCTTCAAGCACCACCCAATTGAGCTTGATGTCCGGATGCTCGGCCTCGAAGGTTTTCGAGTGTTTTTGCATGCGAATCATGTCGCTGTTGTTGACGGTGGCAATGGTCAGGGTCTGTGCACCGAGGCTGACGCTACTGAGGGTCATGCAGGTGAGAGCAAGCAGAGCTTTTACAGAGGGTTGCATCGTGCACTCCTTTTCTGCACCCGGCGGGTTACAGAAGGACAGTTATTGTTTTTGTGTCTTCCGAGGCAGGAAGAATGTGCACTGATTACAGCGTTCAATCGATGGGCTGACAAATCATCCATCGCACTGTCATCGATACTTTTTTGCACTGGGGTTTGGAGCGGGAGATGCAAGGGCAGGCTTTGCAGGGACGAGGGGGCATCGAATTTGTACAGGTTTTACCCGCCCCTTCGCGGGTAAGCCTCGCTCTTGTAGGCGTGAGGTTTGCTCGCGAAGGCGATCTGAAAATCACCCTATGACCAAGGCATTCAGCCCAGGTTTTGCTCAGTCAAACGCTGCACCGCCAACCGCCGGTAGTGCGACGGCGTCATGCCTTTGAGTTGTTGGAAACGCCGGTTGAAGTTGGAAATATTATTGAAGCCCGACTCGAAACACACATCGGTCACCGTTTTGTCGCCATCTGCCAGCAGCTCACAGGATTTACTGATGCGCAGGCGATTGACGAATTCGATGAAGCAGCGCCCGGTGGCCTGTTTGAACACTCGGCTGAAGTAGGTCGGCTTCAGACCCAGATGCTCGGCGACTTCTTCCAGCGGCAGTTCCCGGGCGTAATGGGCAAAGATGTAATCCACCGCCCGGTTGGTGCGGTCGATATTGTGTTCATCAGCCAATTGTGGCGTCGTGGCACCGGACAGCAACTGATAGTCATCGGACGCCGCCAGCAACTCCAGCAGAATGAAAAAGTACCCGAGCCGGGTCATGCCCTTGGTGTCGGCGATGCGCTGCATCAAGGTCATGGCCTGGTGGATCGTGCGCTTGCAGCGGAACTCGATGCCGTATTGCGCGCGCTCCAGCAACGGGGCGAGCGTCTTGAGTTCGGCGAACACCTGATGGCCGCTTTCAAACAGTTCGTCAGTGAAATTGACCAGCATGTCGCGCTTTGGACACTACTTCGTCTTCGGCGACCTGGCTGATCCAGTTGTGGGGCAGGTTGGGGCCGGTCAGGAACAGCGTTTCCGGGTAGAAGTTGCCGATGTAGTCACCGATGAACACCTTGCCGGAGCTGGCGACGATCAGGTGCAGTTCGTATTCCTTGTGGAAATGCCAGCGCACCAAAGGGCAGGGGAAGCCGTGCTGACGATAGATGATGGACAACCCGTTATGGTCGTCCATCAATTCGTAGGAAGGATCGGTAACTCTGGCTGGTCGGCTCATGTCAGGACACTTTTATTGTTATCGCCCGTTGATCATGCCTCTTTCCAGGCTCTCTGTGCCAGCCCCGCGACGTTGACCGTTCAGGTCCGTTCATGCAACGAGCGGCCATACACGGCTTTCATGCTGGAGGCGATCCAGCAGTAGCGGACAATCTCGCACTCGTCGAAAAAGTCGATGTTAATGATGCTGCAACGGGTTACCCAGTCGCGCGTTGTACTGAACCAGTCATTGATTTGGCTTTTTATGTGCTGTGGGCCACCCAATAGCGAATAGGTGGTCGCCGACAGCGACCAGAGAAATGTTTCGTAGGGCGCGTCTTCAAGGGTCGTAGCGATATGGCTACGCAGCTCGCTGGCATCAGTGAATGCCTGGTCGCGCCACTTGTGCGGTATGCGCGGCCAGAAGTAATTGCTGTCCAGCCCCGACGCGCCTTGGGCCGCCATGACGATGCGGCGCAGTGAACTGGTGCGCTTGAGTTCGCCCACGGTTTTCAATGCGTCGCTGTGCGGGATGATTCGCAGCCCAAGGCGACGCACCAGCACATCGTTGAGTTTCCGATAATCGAAGGGTTTGCCCGCGATTCCCAGCTGATGAAAGTCCAGCACGATGAATTCATCCGGATTTCGATCCAGAAAGGCCGATACCGCATCGATCAGTTCATCGAGGATTCGGTGGGACTGAAACCCATTGTGATGAAAGTAAAACACCGGCTCTACGGGGCCGAATGTGTAGCCGAGCCGCAGATCGAAAGCTCGCGCGCCATTGGCCAGTTGCCAGGCAAATGAATCGTTCTGGCAGGTTGTCCAGTTGCCGAACACCACTTCATAGTTTGGCGCTTTTTTGTCCATGCCAGCATTGTGCGTGCCGGGCCAGACAATGTCGGTCAGCTTCAACTGATCGATATCCAGTACGTTGCTCATCCATTTCTGTTTGTCGAGCGTCCCTGTTGCACTGTGAGTCATGATTATTCCTTGTGCGTTAACTTCGCCCCATCCGTGGGGCGAATCGGTTCGTGAACCAGAGGCGGCGAAGGGCCGCGTCCGGATTGTCAGGCTGTCATAAAGACAAGTTCAGAAACCAGCATAGGAGTGCTCGGCAGTATTGCCAGCGATAGAAATATCTCCACAAATATAGCTAACTGATGGCGCGTTGGTGTGGGGCTATTTGATTTGATTGTTCGCTTTTATCAAACTCGCGGTTCGGCAATAAGAAACTATTTTTGACTCTTCAATGAAGTCGACATTGATAATGTTGCACTTGGTTGCCCAGTCGCGCTTGGCGAGGTCGAACCACCCAGTAAGATGTCCTTTGATGTCGACAGGGCCGCCGAGAAGACTGTAGCTCGTTGCGGAAAGAGACCAAGGCGCCCATGTGCCAGGAGGGTTTTTCAGTACTTCGATGATGTGTTTTTCCAGTTCAGCGGCATTCGTGTCGGCGATGCCACTCCATTTGTGCTCGATTTTTTCGCAAAACCAGGTTCGATCAAGCTCCCAATACCCTTCGGCAGCGACTAGGACTCTTTGAACTTTGCTGAGCTTCTTGAGTTGCCCGAGGCTAAGGTACAAGTTGTTGGAGGGAATCATTCTTTGGCCGAGAAACCTGAGCATCATCGCGTTGAAAAAATGATAGTCAAAGGGTTGTTGGCCGCCCTTCAGTTCGTGGAAGTCCAAGACGATAAACTCGTCCGGGTTTTCCTGAAGAAAACGCTCCACGTCTGTAACAAGGTCCCCCAAGGTGCGGGAAGAGCGGTAACCGTTGTGCTGAAAACGAAATTTGCCAAGCCCCGGTTCGTCGAAGACAAAATCCAGTCGAACATCCAGTGCCCGCGCACCGTTGTTCAGTTGGGCATAAAACGAGTCGTGCTGGCACGCCAGCCAGTGAGCGCCTGGAATTAGTGGGTAGGACGCTTTCCAGTCGCACCCCGCGTTGTGAGTGCCTGGCAGCGTCAACTCGCAGAGCGATAAAGTGTCGATGGCCGGTGTCGCGGCCATCCAGTTGTTGAGTGCGTAATTGTTTAAAGTGTCGTTGTTCATTAATGCATCCTTGCATTGATTAAATAGAAAAAGTCACACCTTCGAGTATCGAAGTAATTGAGGGCGGCTTTTCCGTACTTATAACGATGAACGTATAAATGGCCAATCATTGGATTGATGCAAAGTATGTGGTTTTTATATCCGCTAGTTAGAAATAATTGAAAGCTTGGTCATTAATGACGGTTCTTTGCCTCGATCCACTGCGCCATGTACTGAGTGCTTTTGTGATGATGATGGCGCAACATGCTGCCGGTAAAGTTATCCCTTCTAAGTTGAGCCAGGTGTTGCTGGCAATATAATAATTTCTCGATCAGAGCCGGGCCATGTATCGACGGCTGATAGCGCTCGGCTAATAATATCTGTCCATGGGATTGGGCACTCATCCACAGGTCTTTGTCTTTATAAAGACGAACCGCACAATCGGCGAACTCACGCGCGGTTTGGGTCACGGCGCCCGGCCACGGCTGTTCGCGGTGCATCGCTTCTGCACCGATCGGGGTGGTGACATTGGGTGTGCCGCACAGCATGGCGTCGACGATTTTGCCTTTGATACCCGCACCGAAGCGTAACGGCGCCAGACAGACCCGGGCCGCGGACATGACTTGCAAGGCATCTTCTGCCCAGTTCATCACATGAAACCCTTGGGCCGCATTGTGCAGGGCGGTGGCTTTGGGCGGCGTATAGGCGCCATAGATATGCAGTTGCGCCTCTGGCAATTGCGCACGGATCAGCGGCCAGATCATGGTTTTCATCCAGAGCACGGCATCCCAGTTCGGCGCGTGACGGAAGTTACCGATGCTCAGGAAATGCGCACGATCTTCAAAGGCTGGTGACGGCGCACTCGGCGCATCGACCATCAGCGGACACCAGTGCAGCAAGTTGCGCGGCAGTTTGAACTGCTCGACCAGCAATTCGATCTCCACTTCGGAGATCATCAGGTTCAAGTCGCAGCGATACAGCGCGGCGATCTCCCGTTTCGCCAAGTCGGTATCGGCCATGAACTCGAACTCTTCACGCAATGCCGGGGCGAATAACTCACTGAAATCGTTGGCGTCGTCACTGGCTTTCAAGCGCTCCTTGAGGCGCTGATACCGGGCATGTCGCAAGCTTTGCAGATCGGAGGTCTCCAGCACGCGCAAGGCGTCGGGGCAGTGTTTTTCTACTCGCCAGCCGAACTGTTCCTCCATCATGAACTGGTCGAATAACACAATATCCGGGGCCAGTTCGCTGACAAAGGTGTCGAAACTGCTGTTATTCAACTCGATCGGCACTTCGCGAATGCCCAGCGAGGTCAGGTCCGCACGGTGCTCACCGGTGCCGGCCGGGCTGCTGAAGGTGATGTCCCAGCCTTGCTGCAGGAACGTATCGAGAATTTGCATCACATGCCCACTGGCCGCAGAAGAGCGGGGCTCGGGCCAGACGTAGCCAATGACCAGGACTTTAGTGGCGGGCGGCTGAGTCATGAACAGTGATCCTTTGCAGCAAGCGAGGGGCAGAAAAGGGCGCAATTAAACCACAGTACAGTAGTGGTCGCATGCGTCCTGTTGCAGTAACTCGGCATTGCATGCATGTCGGAAAATATACCTAAGGTTTTTGGTTGTGTTGTAAATATTAATAACATTTCCACGGTGTATTGTTTGCTTGGGGGTGATTACGCTTGTGCCTAGCGTGCAGTAATGGAAAAGTGCAGTTCGTGCTTTGTTGCTGCTCGCAGGAATAAGTTATGAAAATGGAATTGCCTGGTATTTACGACGATGCCGAAGATCAATATTCGCTTTTATGGCTGCTGGACCCCCTAAGTGATCTGGAGGAGGAAGAGCCTGTGCCAATGGTGAAAGCCAGAACATTAATCAGTTCGGTCGATGAAGAAGATGTTGAGGGTGTTAATATAAAAAATCTGAGTGATGAGATATTGCATGGCTGTTCGGTCGTCGCTGACCCAGCCAGCTTTGATCCTGCATATTTTATTCGTCATCGCATTGATGAAACTGTCCAGGCGCTAGTGCCTGACGAAAAAAACAGGTCGCGGATAAAGTATGATTCAAAAGTGCTGATTAAATATATAGAGGTTAAACAACCCAATCGCAGCGACATGCTTGAAGCTGAAAAAGATCCCGCCAACTGGAAGGAGAGAGAATTTACATTGGCAGAAATATGCACCGGCTATCATTATCGTGTACTGAAAGACAGGGGGTACTCTGAAATACAATGGCCTTCCTACTATCCTGCCAAGCTTGTAAAGACTTTGGAGGGGGCCGACTATCAAGCTGATTTCAAGAAGTATGTTGCCGATAGCTTACAACATTCTGCAGCGTACGCTTTTGGGCAACTGCTAAAAAAAGCCGAACTCAACAAGCTGGTCGTAGAGTTCATCAAGAGTGACGCTCGCTCAATGGAAGACAAGATGATTGCCTTTGAGTATCTCAAAGGCTTGATCCCTGCGCGCGTTCTTAACTTGCACAGCGACCCGGATCTTGAGGTCGATAACGCCGTATTTATCGGGCGCAACAATTTGGATCGAGGCGTATTGTTTTTTCTGGGCGAAGACAGTGCTGCCATCGAATTTCCCGCCGGGCATGACGAGCGTGGAAGGTTTCTGGAAAACCATCCGCAACTGCAAAAGCGTCTGCTGAAGCGTGTTCCATTGAGCGCCCAACAAAAACCTTACGTCCGTGATTTCAAATATAGGGGATTGGAATTCCCCCTGTTCGCGACGCGCCCAAACTATCGAGAGATTGTATTTCGATCCAGCACTGACCTTGGTAAAGCCCTTTTCGACCGGCAGATCAAGCGAGCGTTGGCGGATATCGATACATTGGTATCAACCCACACCGAGCGTATGACCGATATTGCGTTGGAAGTCGCCGGGTATTTGCTTCAGTGCATTGCGTTCGCGGTTTCGATCCCTACCGGAGGAACGGCGGCCTGGGTGTCTGCACCGATTCGTATGCTGATTCCCTTCCTGTTGGGAATTGGGGCATCGGCGACTGATTTGATCCGTGCCGAAATCTCTGATGACCCTTCCGAGGCGGAGCGTTTGAGGATCAACGCAGCGATCGGAGTTCTATCTGAACTCGCCGGCCCCATTGCGGAAAAACTTTTGGGTAAAGCCCTTTCCATTGTGGCCAAGAAGAACATCAGCCGCCGAGTGCTAGAAACGCTTATGCGCAGCAACAGACCCTCGTTGGTGCGCAGACCCGCAGGCAGCATCAGCCATCAGTTGGCGAGTACTGCTGGCAAAGAAATACCTGAGGCCGGCAAGGGGGTGCTTGTCGCAGGCTACCTGTCAGAGTTGGCGGGCGGGCCTAATGTGGCGCAGTCCGTCGCGACGAGCTCACAGGTGGTGAGGCTTTCCGGGCCGGAAAAAGGTTTTGTCTATCAAGGTTTCGTGTTTCGCGGGGACATGCGCGATCCGATAGTAATCTTTGAAAAAGGGTTTACCCAACGCACGCCAATCAGGGATCTCAACCAGGTCAACGGCTTCAAAGGTGGCTATGGTGGTGCTCACGATGCACTCGATCTTGATGGCGCAGGTATTTCGACCTCGTCTTTTTACAAGAAAGACGGCGCAGGGGCCTTTGTCTATGGTGGCGAAAAAGGCGGCTACACCTATTTCGTCGATGCTCGTCAGTTGGAGGGATTCCATTTGTATGCCAATACCGAACTAGCATTTCGCCCCAACTCCGGGTTGAAACAACTGCCTCCTTTGGAAATCAACTATGCCGTCGATCTACCGCCTGCCTTGATTCTCGGCGCCTACGACAAGACCGGGAGGTTCATTCCCAATCCCAAAGCGATCGAACGAGCAATCAGGGCGAGTGAGGTCAATCCATTGAAAGGCAGTGGTCGAGAAGTGGGGAATAAATTCCGCCAGCCGCTGACTGATATCAACGGACTTGCTGGCGTCGATTTTGGTAACGAGGCGGTTGCCGAGCAGGAAGCAGTGCTGTCTGTACCAGAAACTACTCCGACGCCTGCACGACCACTGGCTGAAGTGGGCATCAATGACATCATCGCTTTCCGAGAGCGGCAGGAGGCTAAGCGCAAACGCCTGAGTGCTTGAGTTGCGTCATTGCCCAGGCGTGGATAAAGGGAGAGAGGACAAAATATTCTTGACCTTGTCCCGCAGTTGATCAATGGAAAACGGCTTGCCGATCACCTGCATGTCATCAGGCACCTCAATGTTTTCGGCATAACCGCTGGCGAACAGAATTGGCAATTTGGGACGCAGCATGCGCGCCTGCTTGGCCAGTTCACGACCGTCCATGACCGGTAACCCCACATCCGTCATCAGCAAGTCGATGTCCTGGTCCTCATCGTTGATGAAATCCAGCGCCTCTTCACAGCCATCGGCCTCAAGCACCCGGAACTCCAGTTCCTCCAGCACATCGACGATCAGCGTGCGCACGATGGCATCGTCTTCGACGACTAGAATGGTGGAGGTTTTAGCGGACATAGTGGGCTCTCAAAGATTGAATTCGCGGTTGCCGGACGATCGAAATCGTCGGGCTCTTGCATCAGTAAGTGACGAATCACGACAAGTTCCCGACGCGCTACAAAAACAATAGCCGCACAAGAGCCGCAGAGAATAACCGCTCCTTTGTCCCAGAGCAGATAAATGCGGGATTTTGCCGTAAAACATGTCAGAAAAATGGATCGGCTCGGCCGTTTTGGGGCAGACTCGATGGTTTTCAACAGTACGACAAGGCTTCCCCATGACCTCTGCGTCCTCGGTTGATGAGCAACGATTCCGTAAACTTCTGAGCCGCAACGTCAGCCTGCCATTGGGTGTCGGCGTCATCAGCGCGGTTTTCTTCGTTTCGCTGATCACCTACCTGTTGTCGGTGTTCCAGTGGGTCCAGCACACCGACCGGGTGATCAATAATGCCAATGAGGCGATAAAGCTGACCGTCGATCTGGAAACCGGCATGCGCGGGTTCCTGCTCAGCGGCGACGAACATTTCCTTGATCCCTACGAGACGGCCAAGCCGAGAATCGCCGTCGCTCTCACTACCTTGCTCGAATTGACAGGCGACAATCCGGTCCAGACGGATCGGCTGCGCCGGCTTCAAGCCTTGCAGGCAGAATGGGCCAGTTACGCGCAGTCGATGATTGATTTGCAGCGTGCCAGTGGTGACTACCGCGGCGCCGTCAAGGCCGGACGCGGCAAGCGGCTGACCGATGAGATCCGCAAGCAATTCGAAGACCTTATCGACATGGAGCAGCAGTTGCGCACCACTCGTAACGAGGAAGTGCGCCGCACCACGATCTGGAGCATCGCTCTTTATCTGCTGTTCGTGGCCGGTATCAGCGGGATGCTGGCCTACATTGGCCGTCGGGACTTGCTCAACCTGTCCCAAAGCTACAGTGCCAACCTCGCCGGACAACAAGCCAGTGCCCGCCGCCTTGAACAGCAAGCCTGGTTACGCAACGGCCAGACAGAACTGGCCGAGCAAGTCCTGGGGCAGCTATCCCTCAATTTGTTGGGGCGCAACATTCTGCAGTTCTGCGCCCAATATTTAGGGACGGCTGTCGCGGCGATCTATGTCCGTGAGGATCATGGTGGCCTGAAGCGCATAGCGTCTTACGGTTTCTCCCGGGAACAGGAAGCGCTGGAACAGCAGATTTACAGTGGCGAAGGAATTGTCGGCCAGGTGGTGCAACAGGCGCGCTTGATCCGTCTCGACGACGTCCCGAGTGATTACTTCAAAATCAGCTCCGGTCTTGGCGAAGGCCTGCCGCATAGCGTGCTGGTGGTGCCGACCAGTGACGACGATCGGGTCAACGGCGTGATCGAGCTGGGCTTCTTGCGCCCCTTGAGCGACCGCGACGTCGAACTGCTCGAACTGATTGCCGGCAACATCGGCACGTCGATCGAGGCCGCTCGCTATCGCCAGCGCTTGCAGGAAGTACTGGCCGAAGCCCAGCAACTCAACGAAGAACTGCAAGTTCAGCAAGAAGAACTCAAGACCGCCAACGAAGAGCTGGAAGAGCAATCGCGGATTCTCAAGGAGTCCCAAGTCCATATGGAAACCCAGCGGACCGCGCTGGAGCAAACCAACGAACAACTCGCCGAACAGGCGCAGATCCTGGCGTTACAACGCGACGCCATGGACCTGAAGAACACTGAACTGAACCTGGCTCAGATTGAACTCGAAGCGCGGGCAGAAGAATTGCTGCGCTCAAGCAAGTACAAGTCCGAATTCCTTGCAAACATGTCCCACGAGCTGCGCACGCCGCTGAACAGTTCATTGATTCTGGCCAAACTGCTGGCGGAAAACCCGCAGGAAAACCTCAGCGCCGAGCAGGTCAAGTTCGCCGAGTCGATCTACTCCGCTGGCAATGACTTGCTTAACCTGATCAACGACATTCTCGACATTTCCAAGGTTGAGGCCGGCAAGCTTGAGGTGCGTCCAGAGAACACCAGTGTAGCGCGTCTGGTGGAAGGCCTGCGGGGCATGTTCCAGCCGCTGGCTGCGGAAAAGAACCTGGATTTCCAGATCAAATTGCAGGCCGATGCACCGCTGATGCTGTTCACCGACCGCCAGCGTCTGGAGCAAGTGATCAAGAACCTGCTGTCGAACGCGGTGAAATTCACCGAAAAGGGCTCCGTCAACCTGAGCGTCGCTGTTCAGCCGGGCGAGGGCATTGCCTTTATCGTCCGCGACTCCGGGATTGGCATTGCACCGGATCACCAGCAAAGCATTTTCGAAGCCTTCCGTCAGGCCGACGGCACCATCAATCGTCGTTACGGCGGCACCGGCCTGGGCTTGTCGATTTCTCGTGATCTGGCCACCTTGTTGGGCGGCTCGATCAGTGTGACCAGTACGCCTGGGCAGGGCAGTGTGTTCACACTGGTGCTGCCGCAGCAGTACGTCGAGCCAGGTGACGCGCCTGTCACGACGATGAAAGCCACGCCGGTTGCCGTGCAGAAAAGCGCCGTGGCTGCTGCGCTTGTGCCGCTGATTGCCGAAGTCGACATTCCGCGTTTCGACGATGATCGCAACAAGGCGCCATTCGCCACTCGCTGCATTCTGGTGGTGGAGGATGAGCCGAACTTTGCGCACATTCTCTACGACCTGGCCCATGAACTGGGTTATCAGTGCCTGGTGGCCCACGGCGCCGACGAAGGCTACGACCTGGCCAGGCAGTTCATCCCCGATGCGATTCTGTTGGACATGCGCCTGCCGGATCATTCCGGGCTGACGGTATTACAGCGTTTGAAAGAACATGCCGAAACCCGGCACATCCCGGTGCATGTGATTTCGGTCGAAGACCGCGTCGAGGCCGCCATGCACATGGGCGCGATCGGTTATGCGGTCAAGCCCACCACCCGCGAGGAACTCAAGGATGTGTTTGCCCGTCTCGAAGCCAAACTGACGCAGAAGGTCAAACGGGTCTTGCTGGTTGAAGACGACGATGTGCAACGCGACAGCATCGCCCGACTGATCGGCGACGAGGACATCGAAATCACCGCCGTCGGCCTGGCGCAGGATGCGCTCGACCTGCTGCGCACGACGATTTTCGACTGCATGATCATCGACCTGAAGCTGCCGGACATGCTCGGCAACGACTTGCTTAAACGCATGTCCACCGAAGATATCTGCTCGTTCCCGCCGGTAATCGTCTATACCGGACGTAACCTGACCCGGGACGAAGAGGCCGAGCTGCGCAAATATTCGCGCTCGATCATCATCAAGGGCGCGCGTTCGCCGGAGCGGTTGCTGGACGAAGTGACTCTTTTTCTGCACAAAGTCGAATCCCGGTTGTCCCAGGAACGCCAGACGATGCTCAAGACCGCCCGCAGTCGCGACAAGGTCTTCGAGGGACGTAAAGTGCTGCTGGTGGACGACGATGTACGCAACATTTTTGCCCTCACCAGCGCGCTGGAGCAAAAGGGCGCAATCGTGGTCATTGGTCGTAACGGTCGTGAAGCGATCGAGAAATTGAATCAAATCGAGGACATTGATCTGGTGCTGATGGACGTGATGATGCCGGAGATGGATGGTTTCGAAGCCACCCTCCAAATCCGCAAGGACCCGCGCTGGCGCAAGCTGCCGATCATTGCGGTGACGGCCAAGGCCATGAAGGACGATCAGGAGCGCTGCTTGCAGGCCGGTTCCAACGATTACCTGGCCAAGCCCATCGACCTGGATCGCCTGTTCTCGCTGATTCGTGTGTGGTTACCGAAGATGGAACGAATTTAGTGGAACGCAATACCGAAATCGAATTGCGCTTGTTGATCGAGGCGATCTACCTCAAGTACAGCTACGATTTTCGCGATTACTCCAGCGCGTCGATCAAACGCCGGGTCAATCACGCCTTGAGCCAGTTCGAGTGCAAAACCATCTCGGCGCTGCAAGAGAAGGTTCTGCACGATCCGACCGCGTTCATGCAACTGCTGCAATTGCTGACGATTCCGGTCAGTGAAATGTTCCGCGACCCTTCGCATTTCCTGGCACTGCGTCAGGAAGTGGTGCCACTGCTCAAGACCTGGCCGTCGATCAAGGTCTGGATCGCTGGTTGCAGCACCGGCGAAGAGGTCTATTCGATGGCGATTCTGCTGCGCGAAGAAGGCTTGCTGGATCGCACCATCCTCTATGCCACCGACATCAACCCGCGCTCGCTGGATAAAGCCAGGCAAGGGATTTTCTCCCTGGAGAATGTTCGGGCCTACACTCACAACTACCAGCAGGCCGGTGGTCAGCGTTCGTTCGCCGATTACTACACTGCGGCTTATGGCTACGCCATTTTTGACAAGAGCCTGTGCGACAACGTGACCTTCGCCGATCACAGCCTGGCTACCGACAGTGTGTTCTCGGAAACTCAATTGATTTCATGTCGTAATGTATTGATTTACTTTAATAAAAAGCTTCAGGACCGTGCCTTCGGCCTATTTCACGAATCCTTGTGTCATCGGGGTTTTCTGGCGCTGGGCAGTAAAGAAACCCTGGACTTCTCGGCCTATGGCAACCAGTTTGAAGCATTGGTCAAACCAGAACGGATCTATCGCAAATCATGAACAGTGCAGTGCTGGATACTCATCGGCTGGATCTTCGCGGCATCGACCGTTTGCTTGTCGAGCTGGAAGGAATCGCATGCTAAGTAATATCCAGGCCAAATTACTGATCGTCGACGACCTGCCGGAGAACCTTCTGGCGCTCGAAGCATTGATCAGGCGTGAGGACCGTATCGTCTACAAAGCCCTGTCCGCCGACGAAGCTTTATCGCTGTTGCTGCAACACGAATTTGCCATGGCCATTCTCGATGTGCAGATGCCCGGCATGAACGGCTTCGAACTGGCCGAGTTGATGCGCGGTACGGAAAAAACCAGAAACATCCCGATTGTGTTCGTCAGTGCCGCCGGCCGCGAGCTTAATTACGCGTTCAAGGGCTACGAAAGCGGTGCGGTGGATTTCTTGCACAAGCCGCTGGATGTTCACGCGGTCAAGAGCAAGGTCAATGTCTTCGTCGACCTGTATCGCCAGAGCAAAGCGATGAAGCACCAGGTCGAAGCGCTGGAGCAAAGTCGCCGTGAACAGGAGACGTTGCTCAAACAATTGCAGAACACCCAAAACGAGCTGGAGCAAGCGGTGCGCATGCGTGATGACTTCATGTCCATCGTGGCCCACGAAGTCCGTACGCCGCTCAATGGCCTGATTCTCGAAACCCAATTGCGCAAAATGCATCTGGCCCGGGATAACGCCGCGGCATTCACCCTGGACAAGATGCACGCCATGGTCGACCGTGATGAGCGGCAGATCAAAAGCCTGATCCGCCTGATCGAAGACATGCTCGATGTGTCGCGGATCCGCACGGGCAAGCTGTCGATCCGCTCCAGTCGGCTGGATCTGGTGCAGCTGGTAAAGAATCTTCTGCAAAACTTTGCACCGCAGACCGAGGCCGCAGAGTCGTCGGTGACCTTGACGGCCGACCAGCCCGTGGTGGGCAACTGGGACGAGTTCCGTATCGAACAAGTGATTTCCAACTTGTTGACCAATGCGCTGCGTTATGGCGCCAAGAGCCCGATCGACGTACGCGTGTACAATCACGACGGGCAAGCGCGAGTTGAGGTTCAGGATCGCGGTATCGGGATCAGTGAAGATAATCAGCAGCGCATTTTTCAGCAGTTCGAACGGGTTTCCGCCAAGGCCGTTGTAGCGGGGCTGGGCCTGGGGCTGTTTATTTCGGAGCAGATTGTCGCCGCCCATGGTGGCTCCATCACCGTCGAGAGCCGGATTGGCGAAGGCGCCTTGTTTCGCGTTTGTCTGCCGCTGCAGGAAAACAGCCCGATAAACGCAACCTCTGAGTGACCGCACGGTCGTATCAGCAGCTATTGATCGAACAAAGGTTTTCCATGAGTGAAGATGCACAAGATGTGGTACTGATCGTCGAGGATGACCCTTCGATCTTGATGGTGCTGTCTGCTTATTTGTCGGGTGAGGGTTACCGGGTGCTGCAAGCCGAAAACGGCGAGCAGGCCTTTGAAATTCTGGCGAGCAAACCGCATCTGGACATGATGATCACCGACTTCCGCTTGCCGGGGGGAATCTCTGGCGTACAGATCGCCGAACCCGCCGTGAAGCTGCGACCGGAGCTCAAGGTGATCTTCATCAGCGGTTATCCGCAGGAAATTCGCGAGACAGACAGCCCGATCACCCGCAAAGCCCCGATCCTGGCCAAGCCGTTCGATCTGGATGTGTTGCAAAAGATCATGCAGGACCTGCTCTCCTGAAGCTGCGTCGGCGGTTGTTGACCGCACGGCAGCTCCTACGCAAGCATCCCTCAGGTTCTGATCATTTCCCGCACCTTCGCCGTCAACAAATCGAAGGTGAACGGCTTGGTGATCATCTGCATGCCGGGATCAAGAAAACCCCCGCGCACCGCTGCGTGTTCCGCATACCCGGTGATGAACAATACCTTGAGATCAGGCCGATACTGCCGACCGATTTCCGCCAGTTGCCGGCCGTTCATGCCCGGCAGGCCCACGTCGCTGATCAACAGGTCGATTCGCTGGTCGGAGTCGAGAATCGGCACGGCGCTGTCGGCATCGCTCGCTTCAACGAAGGCGTAGCCCAATTCACTCAATACGGTGCTGACCAGGACTCGCACGGCGGGGTCGTCCTCGACGATCAGCACGGTTTCGCCGTCCCGGGCGAAAGGGGTGTGTTGGGTATCGACTGGGGTGTCCTGGAGCAGTTCCCCGCTGAAACGCGGCAAAAACAGGCTGACCGTGGTGCCGTTCCCGACTTCACTGTCAATGCTGACGTGTCCGCCGGACTGTTTGCTGAAACCATAAATCATCGACAAACCCAGGCCTGTGCCCTGGCCGATGGGTTTGGTCGTGAAGAAAGGATCAAAGGCCCGGTTGATGGTGCTTTGCGGCATACCGTAACCGGTATCGGTGACGCTCAGGGCAATGTAATCGCCCGGTTGCAGATTGCTGTGGGCCTCGGTGAACCCCGTATCCAGATGCTGATTGGAGGTTTTGACCAGCAGCTTTCCGCCGTCGGGCATGGCATCCCGGGCGTTGAGCACCAGGTTGAGCAGGGCGCTTTCGAGTTGGTTGGGGTCGGCCTCGGCCACCCACAGTTGCTCGTCCAGTTGCATTTCCAGGTGAATGCTTTCGTTGATGCTGCGCTGCAACAGTTCACCCATGGATACCACCAGGGTATTCATTTGCACGGGTTTTGAATCCAGCGACTGGCGTCGGGAGAACGCCAGCAGACGATGCGTCAGGCCCGCTGCACGGTTGGCTGAGGTCACCCCAAGATCGATCAGGCTGTCCAGGTCCTCGGTGCGTCCCCGGGCCAGACGCCGGCGCAGAAGCTCGAGACTGCCGATAATACCGGTCAGCATGTTGTTGAAGTCGTGGGCAATACCGCCGGTGAGTTGACCGACCGCTTCCATTTTCTGCGACTGCCTGAGGACCTCTTCGTTGTGACGCAATTGCGCGGTGCGTTCCTCGACCTGTTGTTCGAGGGTTTCCAGGGTATTTTGCAGACGCAGTTCGCTTTGGCTCAGATCAATCAACCGGTCCCTGGCCTCATACTGGCGTCGTCGCCCACGTAACGCTGTGGTGACCAGACTGATCAGCGTGACCGGATGAAACGGCCGCTCGAGAAAGGTCACGTTGCCCAACTGCAAACCGAGCCGCGACGCAGGGTTCTGCTCCGGGCCACCGTGGTGGGTCAGCAGTACGATCGGCAGATCCGACCACGCCGGTTGCTGCTCGATCAGACCCAGCAGCGGTTCAAGGTTTGCGCCCAACAAGGCCTCGGAAGCAATCACCAGCAGGCCGGCACCCAGCGACAGTTCGTTGCACAACGCACCCAGATCGCGGGTGATGACCCCCTCGAACCCTGCCTCGTTGAGCATCATCAGAGCGATCTGGCTGTCGCGGCCCAGCGGCGCAAGAATAATCGCACGCTCGGACATTGCCTCCATGGCCGTCACTGGACATCTTCCTTAAGCAGCGGATTGCTCGCGCCCAAGTAAGTTGGCACGCCACGCAATACACCCTGAAAAGCATCCAGTGGTTCACCGATGGTCATGCCCTGGCTGCTGATGCGGTACTCGCGAATGGTCGATTCGTGGCTGCCGGTACGTTTCTTGATGATCGAGATCGCCCGGCGAACCTTGCCCAGGGCTTCGAAGTAGCGCAACAGAATGACGGTGTCGGCCAGATAGGTAATGTCGACGGGGGCCTGCATGTCACCGACCAGCCCATGTTGGGCGACGGTCATGAATGTCGCGGCACCTTGGCGATTGAGGTACAGCAGCAACTCATGCATGTGCAGCACCAGGGCATTTTCCTCGGGCATCGCCGCCTGATAGCCGTTGATACTGTCGATCACCACGGTTTTGATAGGGCCCTCATCGACACAACGGCGAACTCGGTGGGAGAACTCGCCCGGGGACAACTCGGCGGCATCCACTTGCTCGATCAGCAGGTTGCCGGTGTCTTCCAGGGCCTTCAGGTCGATGCCGATGTTTTTCATGCGCTCGAACAGCAACCCCAGCTCTTCATCGAAAATGAACAGCGCGGCCTTTTCGCCACGGGCCACCGCCGCAGCGGCGAAGACCATCGAGATCAGTGATTTGCCGGTACCGGCCGGGCCGAGGATCAGGGTGCTGGAGCCTGTCTCGATACCGCCACCGAGCAGGGCATCCATTTCCGGGATGCCACTGGTTAACTGCTGGCGTGTATAACGCCCGCGATGTTCGGCCGCCACCAGGCGTGGGAATACATGTACGCCGTCACCCATGATGGTGAAATCATGGAAACCGCCCCGGTACTTCTGACCGCGATACTTCACCACGCGGATGCGCCGGCGTTCGGCACCGTAGTTAGGCGTCAATTCTTCGAGACGAATCACCCCGTGGGCCACGCTGTGCACGGTTTTGTCGAGGGCTTCGGTGGTCAGGTCATCCAGCAGCAGTACCGTGGCCTGGTAGCGCACGAAGTAATGCTTGATGGCCAGAATCTGCCGGCGGTAGCGCAAAGAGCTTTGGGCCAACAGGCGGATTTCGGACAGGCTGTCGACCACTACGCGAGTCGGTTTGACCCGTTCGACCGCTTCGAAAATCTGTTTGGTGGCTTCGCCCAGCTCCAGGTCCGAGGAGTACAGCAGACTCTGTTGATGCTCGGCATTGAGCAGGCTTTCCGGCGGCGTCAGCTCGAAGATGTGGATGTTCTCATCCAGCTCCCACCCGTGGGACAACGCCCCTTGGCGCAGCTCGCGCTCGGTTTCCGACAAGGTGATGTACAACGAGCGCTCGCCAGCACGGGCGCCAGCCAACAGAAAATGCAAAGCGACGGTGGTTTTGCCGGTTCCGGGTTCACCCTCCAGCAAGAACACGTGGCCGCGGGACAATCCACCGGCCAGGATGTCATCCAGACCTTCAATGCCGGTGGCGGCTTTTGCACTGATCAACTCGTTAGACGTAGACAAGAAATGCCCTCTCGTGACTAAGGGAGGCGAGGCGGCAGGCTTGGAGCCTGAGTGGACTGCCTGATCACTTGACCTTTTGTCGAGACGGCGGTTCAACCTTTTCTTGCTCTGATTTGTAGCAGAGCGATCGTTTACAGACCTTGCTGCAACGCCGGATCATCCGGATTGAGCTGTTCCAGCTGTGCCAGCAATATCTGCACGTTCTGCAACTGTCCGCTTTCCTTCCAGTAGTTGATCAGCAGCACGCGCGCCTTGCGATCGGCCGGGTGGCGCTGAACGATTTCCTGCAGTTGGTTCTGCGCCGCTTCCAGCTCCTTCTCGCTATGCAGCGTAGTCGCCAGGTCGTAGCGGTAATCCTTGTTGTCCGGCTCAAGCTCCACGGCTTTGGACAGCCCGAGCAGGGCGAACTCACTTTGCCCGTGATGCAGCAACCAGAGCCCCAACGCATGTTGCAGGTAGGCCGAGTCAGGCTGGGCTTTTAACTGTTTCGCCAACAATTGCCTGGCGGCATCGCTTTGGCCCTGTTTATCCAGCACTTCGATTTGCATCACCAGTGCCGGCAGGTTGCCGGGCGCCAGTTGCAACGTGCGCTCCAAGGCCTGCTGCGCGTTCTTCAGCTCGGCATTGTGCAAGTGCAGGCGCGCCAATTGATACTGGGTTTCGGCGCTTTCCGGCTGACGCTTGAGGAGCTGTTCCCAGGCATCGATAGCTTGTTCCAAGGGGCCGAAGTACAACCCCAGTTCATCCGGCGTCAGACCCAATAAGGCATTGACCGCCGCAAACCGGACACTGGGGTCGCTGTCATCGAGCAAGGGCCCCAGCAACAGACTGCGCTGCCCACTGGGTACCAGCCCGCTGATGCTTTTGATCGCTGCAATGCGCACATCCGCCGAGGGATGTTGCAGGTCCGCATCCGCGAGCTTCAGGGCTTGGGGGCTCGGATAATTGGGCAGTTCGGCATGCAGCCAGACGCGGCGCTTGGCCGACAGATCAGGGCGGCCCAATTGCTGGTAAAGCACCCGCGCCGCCCCCGGTTGACCCGCGCGTGCCTGGGCCAGCGCTTCGCTGTAGCCATGCTTGATCGCCGCCGGCACCACAGGCGTCGTGCTGCGCAGAAAAAACCAGGCGAGAGCGAGGGCGAGCAATACGCAGAGGCTGATGAGCAAGTAGCGGCGGGACTGAGGCATGCAGGAATCCGGGGCTGGCAGGCTTTTGCAAAGCCACCAGCTTCGGTCAGGCCGGGCTGTGAGTCAAACCCAAGCTTGGTTCAGCACGTAGTCGACGGGCTCAAGGGCGGGTGGCAACTCGGTTTGCCCCAGCGCTGCCGGCACTTCGCGCTCCAGCATGCGCACAGATGTTGCCTACAGGTTTTGTCGACATTGAAACCTGTCGAGGCATTGAAGCAATGACTACGCTTGCTGGAGATGACTCAATGAGCGCTCCCATGCAATCACTGCTTCTATATTTCAAGGCGATACTCAACCCCGGAAGAGAGGTGCTGCTGTTCGCCCTGAGGACCATTGTGGCGGGGCTGCTGACATTGTATCTGGCCTTCCTGTTCGACCTCGAACAGCCCAAGTGGTCGATCATGGCGGTGATCATCGTCAGCCAGCCACTGGGTGGCATGGCCCTGGCCCGAAGTTTCGGCCAAGTCATCGGCACCACGTTCGGAGCAGTCGTGGCGGTATTGATCATGGCGATCTTTCCCCAGGCGCCCCAGCCTTTCATCCTCACTCTGGCCTTGTGGTTGGCATTCTGTACCGCCGGCGGCACGTTGTTGCGCTACACCAGTTCCCAGGCCTTTGTTCTGAGCGGGTACACGGCGGTGGTGGTGGCGCTGCTGGCGGTGCCCGATCAGGAAGGTACGTTCCTGCTGGCCGTCACTCGTGTGACCGAGACGCTTTTGGCGGTGGTTTGTGTGTGCGTGGTCAGCCTTCTCACGGCGCGGCCGGAAGCTGTGGCGCGGGATTACTTCGCCAAGATCGATCAGGTCATCAAGCTGCTCGCGACCCACGCTGCTGCCGTCATTCGAACCGAAGAAAGCGAGGTTGACTTCCATCGGCGGCAGATGCAGCTGCTCGGCGCAATCAGTGCTCTGGAGGGGGTACGTCGGCATTTATATTACGATGCGCCACGGTTGCGAAGCGCCAATAGTCTGGTGCAGCTGCTCGGCAATCAACTGGGGCTGCTGACTTCGCGGTTGACGGCTTTGCGCCATCAGCGACAACTGCTGACCGAGCGCTGGGAAGGCGCGTTGCCGGAAGAGATACAGCGTTTGCGCGCCGAAGAATTGGCGTTTCTCGATGAACTAGCCCTGCAAGGGCGTTCACTGTCGAGCGAGGAGCGGCACCATTTCGCCGCGCTGCAACAGCGTTTCGATGACCAGGCCTACAAGGCCGAACAACTCACCGAGACGATGCCTGCCACGCTGCGTTCATTGGCCTGGGCATTGCGTTGGGAGCAGGCACGGATGCTAGAGCAACTGGCGCAGATTCTGGAACTGAGCGACGCGATTCAGGAAGGGCGTGAAGCCAGTTGCGTGTTCCGTGGCCAGGAAAATCCGCTGCATCTGGACTTCACTTTGGCGGCAATGAATGCAATCCGGGCATTTACCGCGTTGCTGGTGGCCGGTCTGATCTGGATCGAGACCGCTTGGGACGGGGCCCGTGGCGGGATGATTGTGGTGGGGATTCTCTGTTCGCTGATGGCGACTTTTCCGCGGCCGTTGCTGGCCGCGCAAAGCTTTGCCAGGGGGCAGGCTCTGGCCTTGGTGGTGTCGGCGCTCTATCTGTTCTTGCTGATACCGATGATCAGTGACTTCGAGTTACTCGCCTTGTTGCTTGCCCCATTGCTGTATGCCGTTGCGGTGGGGCTGGCCAGTCCGGCAACGACTGGCACAGGCATCGGTCTTGGACTGACGACCATTCTGTTGCTGGGTCCGCAAAACACAGAAATCGGCCAAAACAGTGCCATTCAGTGGTTCGAGTTTGCCGGTGCGTACATCAGCGCTTCCGCGCTGGCGCTCAGTGTCTACGCCTTGATTTTCCCGTTCAGGCCCGTTTTACGGATGCGCCGGCTGTTCAATGAAAACTGCGAGCAGGTCTACGCTTTGCTGAAGACGCCGGCCACCGATGAACAGCAATTTACGTTTGAAAGCCGTATGGTCGATCGCCTGACCATGATGCTGGGACTATTGCCGGCTACCAACGACAAGCACTCCAGCGAGCTGTTCGAAGTCAGCCTTGGCTGCATGGCACTGGGTGTGGCCTTGAACCAGCTCAGGCAACAGGGGCAAAGCAACACATTGCTGAGTACAGAACAGCAAAACCGTTTGCTGGCTGCCGTCCGTGAGACAGGCCGATTGATCTCTGGGCGGCCCGGGATTGACCTTGAGCAGCTGCTCGGAAACTTGCGTGTCTTGGGCGATGAAATGGACGACTTGCATTTAGACGTTCATGAACACCTGTGGTCGGTATTCAGGATGCGAGTGGCGTTGTTGATCGTGGTGTCGTTTCTGGAGCGACATCGCAAATACTTTCAACCCGCCCAAACGGAAGGAGAGCCAGCCCTTGCCCATTGATTTTGAATTGGGTGGTGTCTACTTGCCGCCGATCGCCCAGGCTTTGCTACTGGCCCTGCCGATTTTCCTGCTGCTGGACTGGATCTTGCGCCGCGTTGGCGTGCTGCGTTTTGTCTGGCATGAGGCCTTGTTCGAAGGCGCGTTGTACGCCTGCGTTTGCGCGACGCTGATTCTGGTGATGGGAGCTTGATGCTTTGAGGAAGATCCTTGCTCGACTGGTGACCGTGGCGGTGGTATTGCTGGCCTTCGTGCTCGGCTGGTTCGCCTGGGAACATTACACTCGCGCGCCCTGGACTCGGGATGCGCGGGTTCGTGCCGATGTGGTGACATTGTCCGCCGATGTCTCGGGGCGCATCGTCAGCCTGAGTGTTCAAGACAACCAGCATGTCGAGAAAGGCCAGTTGCTGCTGGAGATCGACCCGGCTCGTTATGCGCTGGCAGTGGAGCATGCCAAGCGAGCGGTGGAAGTCTCAAAAGCCACACTGGGCCAGTCTGAAGCGACGATTGTCTCCAGCGAAGCGCTGCTCAGGCAGCGCCAAAGCGAAGAGCGTCGCCGTCGAACCCTCAAACAGGGTTTCGCGATCTCCGGCGAAGAATGGGAAAAATCCAGTACCGAAGTGGCGGTGGCGCAGGCGGAGCTGTTGCGCAATCAGGCCAATCTGGGCCTGGCACAAGCCAATGTGCAACTGGCGATCGCCGCATTGACCCAAGCCGAACTGGACTTGCAGCGCACTCGGGTCGTTGCGCCTGTCAGCGGTTACGTGACCAACCTGCTGACTCGCCAGGGCGATTACGCCACTGCCGGGGGGGCGTTGTTGGCGCTGGTGGATAGCGACTCGTTTTATGTCAGCGGCTACTTTGAAGAAACAAAGCTGCCGCGAATCGAGGAGGGCGACCGGGTCAGGGTCGAGTTGATGAGCGGCGAGACCTTCGGCGGCACCGTGCAAAGCATCGCTTTTGCTATCGCCGACCGCGAGAACTCCCCCGGCAGTCGCCTGCTGGCCAGCATCAACCCAAGTTACACCTGGGTGAAGCTGGCGCAACGGGTGCCCGTGCGGATTCAGATCGATGCTGACTATGTCGCTAAAAACCGTTTGCGTGCCGGGACCACGGCCACGGTGACCGTTGAGGAAAACCGGGAAAACAAGGTAACCCACTAACCCTGTGGGAGCGGGCTTGCCCGCGATTGCGTCGGTACATCCAACATCCATGTACCAGACAGACCGCTATCGCGGGCAAGCCCGCTCCCACAGGTTCTGTGAATGCTTCCAGCACCGTGCGCAGACAAAAAAAAGCCCCGCGACCGAATGAGGCGCGGGGCAAAAAAATTGGTTGGTTGCGGCCAACCAAAGGAGCGCTTTAACACATTACTTGCTGGCGACCGTCTCTGGTTGCCAGCCGCCGCCAAGGGCTTTGTAGATTGCGACAATGCCGCGATACAAATCGACTTCGGCCTGGGCCTGGGTGTCTTCGGCTGCCAGACGCTCACGCTGAGCATCGAGCAGCACGAGGAAGTCCACGGTACCTTCGCGGTAGCGAATGTCGGCGAGGTCTGCGGCGGCGCGGCTTGATTCGCTTTGACGAATCAGCGAGATCAGGCGCTGCTGACGTTTACCGTAATCGCTGAAGGCGTTTTCCGACTCTTCCAACGCCAGCAGTACTTGCTGCTCGTAGGTCGCCAGGGCGCCTTCGGCTTCAGCATCGGCGCCGCGCAAACGGGCGCGCACGCTGCCCAGGTCGAACGCCGCCCAGGTGATGCTCGGGCCCAGTGCCCAGGCATTGGCCGCCGACGAGCCGATCTGCGAACCGCGCCCGGCAGTCCAGCCAAGAAAACCGCTGAGGCTCACTCGAGGGAACAAATCAGCCTTGGCCACGCCGATACGCGCGGTGGCAGCCGCCAATTTGCGTTCGGCGCTGAGGATGTCCGGACGCCGTTGCAGCAGTTCGCCCGGATCACCGATCGGCAGGGCCTTGGCGATCGCCGGCAAGTCTTTAGGACTCAGGTCGACGGTCAGCTTGTCCGGACGCTCACCCAGCAGGGTGGCGATGCGGTTGCGCTGACGCACCTGTTCGGCTTGCAGTTGTGGCACGCTGGCTTCGACAGAGGCCAGGCGCGCATCGGCGCGAACCACGTCCAGCTGATCGCCGACACCGGCATCACGCAGGTTTTCGGTGATCTTGCGCGATTCCTGCTGGTTGTTCAGGTTGGCCAGGGCGATCTTTTCCCGCAGTTGTGCGCCGCGCAGTTGGCCATAGGCGTCCACCAGTTCGGCAATCATGGTGACTTGCAGTTGGTAAAGATCGGCTTCGGCCGCCTGCTGTTCAGCGTCGCTGGATTCCAGGTTGCGCTGGATGCGACCGAACAAGTCCAGTTCCCAGGCCATGTCCAGCCCCAGGTCATAGCGTTCACTGCTGACGCGTTTAGTGGTCTGGCCGGGAATTTGCCCCTTGGCCAGATCACTGCTCGCACGGCTGGTGATGGTCGGCATGGCGTCATTGCTGGCGTCATCGCGAATCGCCCGGGCCGCTTTCCAGCGGGCGAAGGCCACGCGCAAATCGCGGTTGCCTTGCAAGGATTGCGTCACCAACTGGTTGAGGGTCGGATCGTCGAACTGCTGCCACCAGATGCCTTCGAAACGGGCGCGGTCGAAGTTCTTCTGACCGGCGCTGCCATCGGTGGCGGCCGTGATGTTGGCCGCCTCGGTGGTTGGGGTTTTGTAGTCCGGGCCGACGGCACAGGCACTCAGGGCCAGTACCAGCAGGCTCGGCAGGAAGGCTTTCAGGCTCATTGTTGCGCCTCCAGTTGCTTTTCCAATTTCAGCGCCTTGGCCGCTTTGCGCGCTTCACCGCGTTCCACAAAGTTGCGAATCAGTACGTAGAACACCGGCGTCAGCAACAGCCCGAAGAAGGTCACCCCGAGCATCCCGGAGAACACCGCCACACCCATGGCATGACGCATTTCGGCACCCGCACCGCTGGAGAAGACCAGTGGCACAACACCCATGATGAACGCGAAGGAGGTCATCAGGATCGGCCGCAGACGCAGGCGGCAGGCTTCCAGCACCGCTGCCAGCGGGCCGAGGCCTTCTTCCTGTTTATCCTTGGCAAACTCGACGATCAGAATCGCGTTCTTACACGCAAGTCCCACCAGTACGATCAAGCCGATCTGGGTAAAGATGTTGTTGTCGCCGCCCGAGGCAATCACCCCGGTAATCGCCGACAGCAGGGTCATCGGTACGATCAGGATCACCGCCAGTGGCAAGCTCCAACTTTCGTACTGCGCCGCGAGCACCAGGAATGCCAGCAGTACGCAGAGCGGGAACACGAACAGCGCGGTGTTGCCGGACAGAATCTGCTGGTAGGTCAGGTCGGTCCACTCGTAGGTCATGCCGTTCGGAAGTTCATCCTTGAGCAGTTTCTCGATGGCTTTTTCGGCCTGGCCGGAGCTGTAGCCGGGGGCTGCCGCACCGTTGATTTCCGCGGTGATGAAGCCGTTGTAGTGCATTACACGATCCGGCCCCGAGGTGTCGCTGACCTTGATGAAGGTCGCCAGCGGGATCATCTCGCCGCGGTTGTTACGCACTTTCAGCTGACCGATCTGGTCCGATTCGAGACGGAACTGCTGCTCAGCCTGAACGTTGACCTGATAGGTGCGACCGAAGCGGTTGAAGTCGTTGGCATACAGCGAACCCAGATAGATCTGCAGGGTATCGAAGATGTCGCTGACGGCCACGCCGTGGGTCTTGGCTTTTTCCCGGTCGATGGCGGCATCGACCTGCGGCACGTTCACGGTGTAGCTGGTGAACAGGCCAGCCAGTTCCGGCACGCTGTGGCTTTTGGTGATGATGTTCATGGTTTCTTTGTACAGCTCGTCATAGCCCAGGTTGCCCCGGTCTTCGATCTGCAGGCGGAAACCGCCAATGGTCCCCAGGCCTTGTACCGGCGGCGGCGGGAAGATCGCCATATAGGCTTCCTGAATCCCGGCGTACTGGCCGTTCAATGCACCGGCAATCGCCCCGGCGGACATGCTCGGGTCCTTACGCTCGTCGAAAGGCTTCAGGGTGACGAACACGATGCCGGCGTTAGGGCTATTGGTGAAACCGTTGATCGACAGACCCGGGAAGGCCACGGCGCTTTCCACCCCAGGCTGTTTCAGGGCCAGGTCGGACATGCGCTTGATCACGTCTTCGGTACGGTCCAGGCTCGCGGCATCCGGCAGTTGCGCGAAGGCCACCAGGTATTGCTTGTCCTGGCCGGGTACGAAACCGGTCGGGGTGTTGGAGAAACCGAAGAACGTCAGCACCATCAGGCCGGCGTACACCAGCAGGGCGATACCGCTGCTGCGGATAACCCGGCCCACGGTGCCGACATAACCATGGCTGGCCTTGTCAAAGAAGCGGTTGAACGGACGGAACAACCAGCCACCAAAGATCTTGTCCAGAACCTTGGAGAAACGGTCTTTCGGCGCGTCATGGCTCTTGAGCAACACGGCGGCCAGCGCTGGCGACAAGGTCAGCGAGTTGAAGGCCGAGATGACGGTCGAAATCGCAATCGTCAGGGCGAACTGTTTATAGAACTGCCCGGTCAACCCGGAGATGAACGCCGCCGGGATAAACACCGCACACAGCACCAGCGCCGTCGCGATGATCGGACCGGTCACTTCACGCATCGCACGCTTGGTGGCTTCTATAGGGGTGAGTCCGAGCCCGATGTTTCGCTCGACGTTCTCCACCACCACAATCGCATCGTCGACCACGATACCGATGGCCAGTACCAGTCCGAACAGCGACAGGGCGTTCAACGAGAAGCCGAACAGGTGCATCACGGCAAATGTACCGATCAGCGAAACTGGCACCGCCACCAACGGAATGATCGAGGCGCGCCAGGTTTGCAGGAACAGGATCACCACGAGCACAACGAGGATCAGCGCTTCGAAGAGGGTATGAACCACCGCCTCGATGGAGCCGCGCACGAAGATCGTCGGGTCATAAACGATGCTGAAGTCCATGCCTTGCGGGAAGTTCTTCTTCAGCTCGGCCATTTTCTCCCGAACGTCGTTGGAGATCTGGATCGCGTTGGAACCAGGGCGTTGGAAGATCGGGATCGCTACCGCCGGCTGGTTGTTCAGCAAGGAGCGCAGGGCGTATTGGCTGGAGCCGAGTTCGACGCGAGCAATGTCTTTCAGGCGAGTGATTTCACCATTTTCGCCGGAGCGAATGATGATGTTCTCAAACTCTTCCTCGGAAACCAGACGGCCTTGCGTGTTGACCGACAGCTGGAACGCGGTGGCATTCGGCGCAGGCGGAGCGCCCAGGGCACCGGCCGCCACTTGACGGTTCTGTTCACGAATCGCAGTGACCACATCGGTCGCGGTCAGGTTGCGCGAAGCAGTCTTGTTCGGATCGAGCCACACCCGCAGCGAGTAATCGCCCATACCGAACAGCTGCACATCCCCGACACCGCCCAGACGCGCCAGCTCATCCTTGATGTTGAGCAAGGCGTAGTTGGACAGGTAAAGCATGTCGTAGCGTTTGTCCGGCGAGGTCAAGTGCACAACCATGGTCAGGTCGGGCGAAGCCTTGTCGACAGTGATACCGATGCGCGTCACTTCCTCGGGAAGTTTGGGCTCGGTCCGGGTCACGCGGTTCTGAACCTGCACCTGCGCGTTGTCCAGGTCAGTGCCCAGGGCGAAGGTGATGGTCAGGGTGATCTTGCCGTCAGCGGTGGACTGCGAGGACATGTACAGCATGTTCTCGACGCCGGTGATGGCTTGCTCCAAAGGAGCGGCCACGGTTTCACCGATGACTTTAGGGTTGGCGCCCGGGAAGTTGGCACGGACCACAACGGTCGGTGGCACGACTTCCGGGTATTCGCTGATCGGCAACTGGAACAGCGAGATGGCGCCAGCGATCAGGATCAGCAGCGAGAGTACCGCTGCAAAGATCGGCCGTGAAATGAAGAATTGGGAAAAATTCATCGGAGTAATTGTCCCTTAACCGCGTGGAGTCGCAGCAGCCACTTTCACAACCGTACCCGGCGCGACCTTGGCAGGTGCGACTTGGGGCAGGTTGCTGGCTTCCAGCGCTTGTCGTTGTTGTGCGAGAGCCGCGAGGGTTTCCTGGCTGGCCATCGGGATCACTTCAGGCGTGACCGGCGAACCAGGACGAACCCGCTGCAAACCCTTGACGATGATGGTGTCGTCTTTGTTCAGGCCGCTGCGCACGATGCGCAGACCTTCGATCTTCGGACCCAGCTCGACAGGGCGGTAAGCCGTTTTGTTGTCGGCATCCATCACCAGCACGAACTTTTTACCCAGGTCGGTACCGACTGCTTCGTCGTTAATCAACACCGCGGAGTAAGTGCCGCTGCCCACCAGTTTCAGGCGTGCGTAAAGACCCGGGGTGTAGGTGCCGTCGCTGTTGTCGAACACCGCGCGACCGCGGATGGTGCCGGTCTTCGGGTTGACCTGGTTGTCGACGAAGTTCATCTGGCCCTGGTGCGGGTTGCCGTCTTCATTGGACAGGCCGAGGTAAACCGGCGTGGTTGCACCGCGTTGTCCCTGGCGGGCGAGCTGGGTGTATTTAAGGAAGACACGCTCGTCGGCGTCGAAGTAGGCGTAGACCTTGTCGGTGGACACCACGCTGGTCAGCGCGGTGGTATCGGCGGTCACCAGGTTGCCGGCGGTGATTTCCGCACGGCTGACACGGCCGCTGATAGGCGCAGTGACGCGGGTGAAGCTCAGGTTCAGTTTGGCCAGGTCCAGTTGCGCCTGGAGGGCGCCAACGGCGGCGCGGGCTTCTTGAGCCGCGCTGGTGCGCGAGTCGGCGAGTTCGGCGGAAATCGCGTTGCTGGTGCGCAGACGTTCGCCGCGCTGGGATTCGTTTTCGCTGCGGGTGGCGGTGGCGCGAGCTTGCGCAACCAGGGCTTCGAGGCGGCGGACCTCAGCCTGGAACGGGCGCGGGTCGATCTGGAACAACAGATCGCCTTTCTTGACCAGCGCGCCTTCGGTGAAGGCGACGTCATCGATCTGGCCGGAAACCCGTGGACGAATCTCTACCGTTTCCGGCGCTTCAAGGCGCCCGGTGAATTCGTCCCACTCGTTGACCGGTTGTTCCAGCACCTTGGCCACGCTGACTTTGGCCGCGGGCATGGTGGCGGCAGCGTCCGGGGTCTTGCCGCAAGCGCTCATCACCAGCACGGCCAACAGGGCCAAGGGGAAGCGCAAATGTTTGAGTGACTGTTCCATGGATGCATCCGCCAATGTATTGAGATGGACGGATGATGCTTGGCGGGGTGGTATGGCACGAATCGAATGAAGCGAAGGTAACTATCATTCGGAATGATATAAGCTCAAAGCGAGCCCTCTAGCATGCACCTTCCATTAGTGGGCTATCAAATGAAATGATCACAATTCAGTGTTGCGGGGAGTGCAAAGGGCGGCTCGCGGGCAAGCCCTAATGCCGGCAAGTTAAGCCGCGACGTACTTTTTGTAGCAGCTGCCGAACGCAGGCTTCACCAGCTGCTACAGATCGCATTACAGCGTAACTTACTGGCATTCGGGGCATCTATTGCAGTGATCGATACGCAAGGAGGGCGGTGTCGGCCGTTTGCAGGTCCCGCTCCGGGATCTCCCAGATGATGTGTTTGGGCGGTGTTTCTTTGAAGGCGGAATTGTTGAGGTAGCTGTTTGCAGCACCAGAGAACGCTCCGCCATCTTTGGCGAAATTGCCCACGGGGGCGCCCAGTGCCTGCTGCAGGAAACCCCCGAAGTTGGAGTTGCGTGAGAATGAAGTGCCGATGAGCGCGGTGTTGGGGAGGTCGGCATCGCCAAAGAGGTCTACCTCAGTGTCAGGGCTGGCGGCTGATACCACGGGAAGTTCGTGGGTGTTGGTCTGGGCGACCATTTCGGGTGCGGGTTGCCATTTGAGCGGCAGCCAGTCGATGCCCGCCAGATGGACCAGGTCGCCAGGCCGCAGCGCGAGCGGGGCATGACTTTCGTTGAATGACCTGCGTGGTGTTGCGGTAATGCCCAGGGCCTGCAGGCGCTGCGCGATGGCATCGGCCGCCGCCCTCGCGCCGGATTCGTTCCAGTGCGTATCGGTGCGTAACCAGGCAGTGGCCCCCAGTGGCGTCAGTGCACCGGTGAGGTCCAGGTTCGACACGCCACCCACATCCAGTTTCGAGGTCCAGGCCTGGATGCGCCCTTCGAGAACGGCGGGGCGGTGTAGCGAGCAACGTTGCTCGGAAGCAATGCGGCTCTTGTCTGGAACGATGACCACCAGCAGGTCGATTCCTCGTCGGGAAAGCTGCTGTTTGAGCTCAATCACCGCCTGGGCTTTGGCATCGGCATTGCGCTGGGCTTGATGATCGACCTTGAGTTCATCGGCCAGAAACAGCCAGTCAGGACAGCCCTGGCGAACCCTCGGCCCCGTATCGCGCAGGAGCAGCCAACTGGCGCCGCGCTCCAGGTCGGCGAGGGTTGTGGGGAAGGACGCTTTCGACAGTTCCCTGGCGATCCAATGGGTGACATTGCCGTCGAGAATCTGCTCGGCCCGCCACTTATCGGGTAACCGTTCAATCTGTCCTGAACCGATCAGGCGGCCAGAGGACAGCAGCCCGACGAACAGGAATAGCAGCAACGCCACGCCTGCCAACGGACGGCGGGGTGCAACCAGGGCATCTGGCTGATTGAGGAGGGTAGTGTGCTCTGGGGACGTCATCAGAATTGAAAGTACAGGAAGGGCACGGTTTCACGACTGGCGATCAGTGCGAACGACAGCATGAAACCGGCGATGGGCCAAAGGGTCGAGGCGTAGAGCGCTATGCCGCCCAGTTGTTTCTCACAGTAAGGGCGTAGCAGCGGTGCGACGATACCGAGCACACCCAGCAAGGCCGCAAGGCCATGTATCGGGCGCAGCGTCGTGCTCAGTTCGTCACCGAGGGCGATACCCTGCAGGCCGAACTGCCCGGCATACAGGCGCAGTGCGCCATCAAGGTCGGGCGCGCGGAACAGTGTCCAGGCCAGGCTTACGAACAGCAGTGTCAGGCCATGGGAAAGCCCCGGCGGTAAAGTGGGCAGGGTAGAACGGCTCCAGGCACGGTCAGCGCATAACGCCAGGCCATGGGCGCAGCCCCAAAGCAGATAATTCCAGCTATCACCACCGTGCCAGAGGCCGGCGATGGCCATGATCAGGAGCAGGTTGTGATAGGTTTTCCAGGCACCGTTGCGATTGCCGCCCAGCGGAATATAAAGATAGTCCCGTAACCAGTTGGACAGCGACAGATGCCAGCGGCGCCAGAAGTCCTGGATGCTATTGGCCAGATAGGGACGGTTGAAGTTCTCGGGAAAATGGAAACCCAGCATCAGTCCCAGACCAATGGCCATGGCGCTGTAGCCGGCGAAGTCGAAGAACAGTTGCAGGGAGTAGGCAAGGCAGCCAAGCCAGGCGTCAAAGAAGCTTGGGTTCTGCACGTTGAACGCCACGTCGACCACGGGTGACAGGGTGTCGGCCACCAGGACCTTCATACACATCCCGACCATGAACCGGCGCGCGCCCAGCGAGAAATTCTGCAGGTTGAAGTCACGCCGCTGCAGCTCGCGCCGAACCCAGTCATAGCGAATGATAGGGCCGGCGACCGAATGGCCGAACATCGAAATATAGGTGGCGTAATCAATGAAGCTGCGTTCGACCGGCACGGTGCGGCGATGTACATCCACCAGATAGGAAATCGCCTGCAATACGATGAACGAAAGCCCGGCCGGCATGATGACCCGCTGCCAGTCCAGAGGCATGGCGCCGGACCAGGTGATGGCGTCGATCAATGTGCCGGCCACGATGTTGGCGTACTTGTACCAGCAAAGCACCGCCGTGTTGAACACGATCAGGGCCACGAGTATCCGCATGCGGCCCTTGCCATCTTCCCGTAAGGCGTCAATCAGCAAGCCACCGACCCACGCCGTGATCGTCAATATCACATGCACGGCGAGGAACCGTGGGCTCAACCAGCCATAGAACAGCCAGCTGCCGATCAGTAGCGTGACGTTGCGCCAGGCTCCTGGACACAGTGCATAGGCGCACAGGAACAGCGGCAGGAACAACGTCAGAAACTCGAGAGAGGCAAAAACCATAGTGGTGGTGCAATCCGATCAGTGGGCCAGGACATCAGTTGCGAGCAGCAGCTGCGGGCCATGTGCACCAGGCAGCAGCACAACGCTGTAGCGCTCGCCGGCCTTGAGCTGGCCCAGGTCCAGCGGGGCACCGACATCGGTGCGGGCGCAGACCAATTGAACCGAAAGGCGGACGGGGTTGATGGCGCGGCGTTGCACGCTGGCATTGGCCACATCCTTGAACAGTTCGGCGTTCACCCCCGCAGCGCGCAAACCGGCCTGGGGGCAATCCGGATCGGCGCTGACAAACGCCAGTGAAGCTCTCAGGCTATTGAAGTCGTCGGGTTGCTCACGGATGACGACCTGGCGGATGCCTTGAGTACTGTCCGGCAATGCGATCACGCTGGCGAATTCACCCGCCGCCACCTGGATATCCAGCGGCTGGATATTGCCGTTGCGTTCCAGGGTGCCCTTGATCGGCTGGTTGGCGGGCACGGGCAGGTAGTCAGACACGGCATTCGAGCCTTCGAGTCTGAGGCTTGCCCGAGAGCCTTCGGCCAGCAGTTGCAACGGTTGCTCGGCGGCATTGATAAAACGCAGGAAGGCCGAGTCCTGATCCGGGCCCGTCGGGTAGAGAGCGATGTCGGCGGCCTGGGCGTGCAGGCTCAGCATCAAGGGCGCGAACAGCGCCCAGCCACGTGCTGATCGGCTCATTTGGCGGTTCCTGTGCTGCTGACGCGGTCGGCGGGCAGTTTGGCCAATGCACCGCCGATCGCAGTGCCCCATGCTTGATAACCGGCGACGGTGAAGTGCTGCCCATCGGTGGTAATCCATTGCCCGGGTTTGGACAGCGTCAGCGAGTCGATGTACGTGCAAGGCGCCACGTTCGCGGCCAGAAACTGCGATATCAACTGGGTGCGGGCATCATTTTTCTGGTACATGCCACCCGCTTTGCCCCAGGCCGGGCCAACCCAGGCGCAACGGGTTCCGGTGGCAGCGATGGCCTTGGCCAGGCTGGTGACGCTTTGCCATGCCCAAGCCTTCGGAAACACCGGCTTGTCATAGGACGCCATCGTGTCGCCGATGACCAGTACCACCAGGTCGGGTTTGTCGGCGGCTATCAGGTCCTGGATCGGCGTAGTGGTTGCATCGCGTCCCTTGATCACGATCTTGCCGTTGCCTTTTCGTTCGGCACCGCAGTCGACTTTTTTAGTGATCAGCCAGTCGCCGGCGCTGGCGCCGCAGGCACCGATAGAGTGAACCTGGGCGCCTTGGCGAGTCAGGTTGTCATGCAGCGGTTCCAGCAAATGGTCCGCGAGGCTCATATGGCTCTCCCCAAGGACAAGGAGAGTCAGACCGGCAAGGGCAGAAGTGGGCATCGAAAGCTCCAGAATGATCAGTTGGAATAGGGCGATGTATAAGGGCTGACCGGCAGGCTCATGGGGCCGCTGATGTCCTCGAACTGATAGCGCAAAGACAGGGCGCCGCTGAGTTGTTGGTAGTCGTGGGCGTTGTCCAGGCCAAGATTGGCGCCCAGCAGGAAGTTCGACGCGACCTTGTATTCAGCCGCCGCGGCGAGGCTGTAGCCGATCCCGGTTTTGTTTTGCGCTTCGTAGCGCAGGCCCGAGGCCGCCTGCAGGGCTTTGTCGTTGGGGAAATAGTCGGCGCTGTCCTGCTCGAAATGCTGCACGCCGACCGAGCCCTTGACTTGATACGTCAAGCGCCCGGAGCGTTGTGCCCAGGTCACTGGCACGCCCAGGGCGAAGAACGTCTGTGGGCTGAAATAGCCGCCGTGACCGTAGGTGAAATAGTCCTGGTTGTTGGCGTAACTCATGCCGGTCATGCTCAGGCCGACAGTCAGTTTGCTGTCCGGCGCATTTTGCAGGTACCAGTAGACACCGCTGCCCAGTTCACTGCGGCTGTTGGACTCGACATGGTTGCCCAAGAGCTGGTGCCAGGAAGCGTAGCCATAGGCGCCGACTTCGTTGTCGTCATAGCTCAACTGACCACGTCCGCCGTTGGCGGTCACACCACCCCAAGACTGGCCGCTGCGTTTGTCCGTGGTGCCGGCAAACGAGGTTACGCTGTCGGTCACCGGGCGCCGGGAAACGCTCACGCCGTAACGGACATTGGAGCTGTCGCTCACGGGACGATCAACGCTGATGCCGCCGGTGGCGGTGGTGTATTTGAAGCCGAGCGGGGTGGTGCCGAGATCGGCTTTGAGCCCATCCGCGGGCCGTTGAATAGCGACGGAAAGGCCGACACCCTCGGCTTTTTGCGAGCCGACGCCGTCGCTTTGCGCGCCGCTACCGAAGCGCTGCCGAGCCTCGTCGCTGACACTGCCGGCGTTCAGTGAGACTGGCGTCACGCGCAGGGCGACGCGGCTTTCATCCAGCGGGATATTGATTTCCAGCGGTGCTTCAATATCGGTCAGTTTGCTCAGTCCCGACTCGCTGTTGTTGCTGCGAATGCTCAGGCCCTGGGTGACGTAGGCACTGCGCTCCTGGAGGATTCTATTCAGCGCCAGTTGCGCGGGGCTGATGTCCTCGTTCACCAGTGCGGCGCGCGGCACCTGCGACTCGAATGCAGTGCTCGCCTGCTGCGGCCTTGGAGTAGCGTTGATGTCGAAGGGGCCGTAAGACTTCGCGGTGCCCGGCATCTCCTGAGCCGGTGGCGGGATCGCTGCCAGCAAGGTATCGCGACTGACCTCGCTACGCTGCCCCGACACCCCGGCAAAAGGGTTGGGGGCCACCGTCGAACCTGCCATTTGACCGCCCTGGCTTCTGCGTTTCTCGCTCTGTTCGATGGCCACTGCCTTGCGCAGCAGATCGGTCGCCATGCCGGTCTTGCCCATGTTCTGGTAAAGGCGTGCAGCCTGCGTCAGCGTTTGAGGGTTACCGGATTCGGTCTTGAGCAACTGTTGCAGCGCCTGTTCGGCAAATACCGTGTCATGTGCCAGAACCGCCGCGTCGGCGGCACCCAGCAGCAGTTGCGGGTCGTTTGGCTGACGTTGTAACAGCGGTTTGTAGAGTTCGAGGGCTTTTGCCGTGTCGCCGTTGGCCGAGTACATCCGCGCCAGGGCCGAGACGGCAGCGCTGTCACCGGGACGTTGCGCCAGCGCGGGCGCCAGTGTGTCATAGGCGCTGGCCAGATTGCCTCGTTCACGCAGCTGGTCAGCCTGGCGGATGCGATAGCGATGGAGCAGGTCATCGAACCGCTTGCGAGTCGGCGCGTTCAAGGGCTTGTTCTGAAGGTCGCGCAGGATCTCGTTGACCTGTGCGTCTTCTCCGGACTCAAGCAGGACAGCGGCGTATTGCAGGATGAAGTCCGCCGAGGGCGCAGCGGTGTGTTGCAACTGGCCACGCATGAGTGCCAGCGCACGGGTCGGCTCGCCGATGTCGACATAGGCCGAGGCCAGGCTCGCCGTGCGATCCGGACTGTTGTTGGCCAGCGGCTGAAGACGATCGAGCAAGGTCAGGGCTTCCTGGCGCTGTCCGCGCTTGCCCAATTCGATCGCCTGACTGAGTTGCAGGTTGAGGCTGACATCGGCGGCCAGCGCTTCCATGTCCGGGGTGCGCTGGTCGGGACGCAAGCGTCCCAAGGTTGCCTGGGCGGCTTTCCACTCACCCAACTGCACCGACAGCAAGGCGCTGACGTAAAGCGCATCGGCATTGTCGGGGTGGGCCTGGAGCATGGCGTTAATCAGGTCCCGAGCCTTTTGCGGTTCGCCCATCGCCAGGTTCAGGCGCGCCAGGGCGAAGCGTGTCCAGATATTGTCCGGTTCGTAGCGCAGCGCGTCTTGCAAGGCGTTGCGCGCAGCGGGCAGGTCGTTGCGTTGTTCGGCGAGGGCGGCCAGTTGCGTCGCGCGCAAGGCTTGCAGGCGTGCGGACTGGCCGATCTTTGCCTGTCCGGTGGCGGGCAGGCTGTTAATCAGTTGCAGGGCTTCATCGTTCTTGCCGCTCTTGAGCAGCACGTTGACCAGCCCTTCCAGTGCTTTAGGGTCGTCGCGGCGCTGGTTCAAAATCTGCCGATAGTTGCGCTGAGCGTCATCGAACTGGCCCGCGCGGGCCTGAATATCCGCCAGAGCGAGGCGAGCATCGACCCCGTTTGGATTCAGCCGCAGCGCCTGGTTGACCAAGACCTGTGCCTGGGCTGTCTGGCCTTTGGCCTGGGCGTCGCGGGCCTGCTGCAACGCTGACCAGTAGCGCACTTCGTTCAGCGCAACTTGCCAGTGGCTGCCGTCGTGTTGTCGCGTGGCCTGACCCAAGAGCTTTTCCGCTTCGGCCAGTCGGTGTTGCTGCTGGCGAATAACCCCAAGGCCGCCCAGCGCGTCAGCATCATCGGGCCGACTTTTCAGGCGTGCCTGAAAAGCCTGTTCGGCGGTGACCTGATCGCCTTCCTTGAGCGCCTTCAGGCCGCGCGCGACTTCGGCGGGCGGTTGCCATGCCTTGCTGGCCGTCGTTGCCACCTGTTGCTTGCCCTTGTTCATCTGCGCCCGGATTTCCGCGTCATCCGGATGCGTCTTGAGGTACGCCTTGAACAACGGCACTTGTGCCGGATTGGGCGGACCGATCCAGGTCAGCGCCAGGCGCCAGCTTTCGTCGGCATCACCGGCAATGTCGGCACGCTGGGTCAGCGCGGCCAAGGCGCGGATGCCCTCGACACGGCTGTCTTCACGGCGCACCAGATGCTTGGCGTAAAACAGCGCAACGATCGAGTCGTTGGGCATCTCACGTTGCAGGCGCTGAAATCCGCTGCGTGCTTCAGCCCAGTCAGCCTGATTGAAGGCGAGGTTGTTGTAATACTCGCGGCCGATCGTACCTTGAGGTGGACGGCCATCGAACAGCGAGCGAAACACGGCGGTCGCCTTGTCACGCTCACCGGCATCGACGAGGCGCCGAGCCTCTTCCAGGCGCTGCTGGTTCTGCGGTTGGGTCACGCCGATATCCTGCGCCAATTGCAGTGCCTGCCGAGGCGGTGGCTGGATGGCCTGCAAGCGGGCGAGGTATTGCTGCGCCTGTTGTGGCTTGCCCTGTTGCACGCCGATCAAGCCCAGGCCATACAGTGCGTCAACCTGGACCGGGTCCAGCAGCAGGACTTTCAGCCAGACTTCCGCAGCGCGTTGAGGGTTGTTGTGCGACTGCCAGTACTGCCCTTGTTCGACGAGTAAGGTCTGTGGCGTCGGAGTTTGAGCGTGGGCAGCAGCCGTCCATGCGCTCATGACGGCGATGGCTAGCGTGCGGTGGTGCGCGTGCATGCGGTCTCCCAGGAGAGTTTCAGCGTTCCGTCTTCCCGGAATCGGTAATGTTTATCTGCCCAGCCGAGCGCGAACAGGCTAAGCATGAAGTTGTAGTAACGCGGCGGACTGGCGTCGGCATCAGGCCTGGCCAGCGCCTCTTGCAAGGCGAGCTCCACGCGCTGGCGTTGTTGATCGGCCAACCGGGGATGCCCCTTGGCCTCAAGGTAGGGAATCAGTGCAGCCCAGAATCCAAACGGGCTCTGACCCTGGACACTGCCGTGGAGAATCCGGACTGTTTCCGGGGGGGAACCCGTCGCGACAGTGCTGCGAGCCATGCCGTCCAGCCGTTTGAGCAGGAGCGCTGCCAGCGGTTCGGAGGCGTCGCTCATGCCCAGCCAGAGGTACACGCGAATGGCATCGTAGCTGCCCGTGTCGCCGTTGATCGGGTCGTTTACGAAAGTACCCGATTGCGCTGAAGTACCTTGATAACCAACCCAGTCCGCGACGAAACCGTGGTGGCTCGATTGGGCAATCATCGTCGCGGTGTTGTTGGCAATCGCTTGCCAGGGCCCGGAGGGTGCTTCCTTGGCCAGCCGTCGTAACAGTGGCAGTGGCAGGTAGCTGGGGTTCAGACGCCAGAGAGCGTCCGGCAGGACGAAACCCTGTGGTCCAGGCAATACCATTGGGCCCAGCCCAGGCAGCTTGACGACCAATTGTGCTTCAATCGTCGCCATCAGGTGCAGGGCGTCCTGGTGATAGTCCGGCCGATGCCACAGGCGTGCGGCTTCGAGCAGGGCGTAGGCGATCCACAGGTCCGCGTCGGCGGCCGAATTGGCGTCTTGCAGGCGCCACTGACCGTCCGTGCCTTGCCCCCATAACCAGCCCGGCAGGCGTGTGACGGTGGCGGAGCCTGCGAGGTTGGCTGAGGTCCAGCGCCAGAGTTTGTCAAAGCGTGGCTGATCGTTGCCGATCAGCGCGAAGAACATGGCATAGGACTGCCCTTCAGAGGTGCTGTGATTGTTCTCCAGGCTGGATTCCAGAACCCGGCCGTCAGCCTGGACGAAGCGCGTCGCATAGGTTTGCCACAGTGGCCAGGTCGAAGGGTCACAGGGTTTCGCGGCCGCTATCGCGGGCGCCAGCAGGGCAAGCGCAAGCACAGCGCTCAACCTGCGCGCGTTACCGCGCAGGCTCTGGCGAAGTGAAACATCCCGGCTGCTCATGGACGACACAGGCATGCGCGGCTCATTGACCAAGACGACGTTTGGCCCGTAAACGCAGAGCCAGGTAGGCCATCGAAGCAAGCAGCAAGACCCCGAGAAGCGTGAATAGCATGAGCGCTATTACGTTTTGCGAGAGGTACCACTGCAGATAGCGCAATGGGCCCAGGCTCCCGACGTAGTAATCCTGCTGGGCAACCAGCGATTGGATATGCTTGCCCCTGACCACCACCAGACTGCCTTGCAACTCGTGGGCGTTTTCTTCGCCGCTGAGCAGGGCGTTGGTCACGTCGGCCAAGCCGTTGGGCCTTGCGCTGGCGATAAACACCACGCTGCGCCCACTCTTGAGCGGCGATTCGAATCCAGTCAGATACGCACTGCCGTCCTCAGCGGTAAACCTGAAGCTGCTGCGTGCTTCACGCAGATTGGTTTTCGTATCCGGGCTGATCCAGTTGCGCAGACGCAAGGGCAGGTCAGACAGTTCAAAGTACTGCGCAGCGTCTTCGTCCTTGGCTGGCAAAAGGCTTTGCCATTGCTCCAGCAGCGGCTGATTGTTGCCCGAGGCGAGCACCAGCAAATCCCGGTCGCGTTGCTCGGCCAGCTGGTCGGCGTGGACCACCTTCACGCCGGTGGCCGGATAACCGGTGGAGTCGCCGAAGCGGCCCAGCAGGGTCAGGTAGGCGCTCAGTTCGGCCGGGCCTGGCTCGTTGGGCAGGATCACCGATGTTTCAGAAAGGTCAGCCATGCGGGTGAACGGGAAGCCACTGTCCTTGAACACCCCGAGGTTGGGCATGGCCATGAAGTGTTCGTATTGGCTGAGGTCCAGGGTCGAGTCCGGGTCGATCACACCGCGCATGTTGTCGATGATGATGTCGCGGCAGTCGCCCTGTTTGATGTAGTCATACATGAAGCGAAATTGCAGGCGCGATTGCAGCGCTACGGAATTGAGCGGCAACAGCATGCGCGACGTGCGGGCCAGGCTGTCGTCGGTTTTGAGCATCGCCAGCAGGCTGTCGCTGTTGCCGAGTTTCTCGATCGAAGGCAGATCGATCGACTTGATGAAGGTGTCGTTGAAGTTGACCAGCAACGAGGAATTGGTGGAGACCGGTTGCGGCGTATAGCGGTATTTCAGGTCAAGTTGCGCACCGGGCTCGCGCCAGTTGAACAGGTCGGGTGGCAGGCGTAGCGCAACCGTCATTTGTCCCGGGTTATAACCCGACACATTGAGTTCTGCGGGCTTCGCCAGTTCACCCAGGCGAACCGGGCGGTCGGAGGGCAGCCAGTTAGGCGCGTCGTACGGTCGGCGTGGCTTGAGCGAGTCGATCCGCTCGATCACCACGCTTTGCCCGGAAAAGGCCGAGCCGCCGAGGGCCAGCGCTGTCGCGGCGACCTTGAGATCGGCGCCATCGCGCCCGGAGACGATCAACAGTTTGCCCTGGGCATCATTCGGGTTGCTCACGAGTGTCAATGTCGGCCCCGTGGCCTCTTTGATCGGTAAACCACTCAAGGTCGTTGATTCGCTACCGCTGACAAACACCACGGCGTTGCCTTTGGCCGGCAGGCTGGTGAGGCTGGCGGGGAAGGTGGCGCCGCGGTAGCTGGCCAGGGCGCCAAACCAGGACGACAGGATACCGGCGGCTTCAAGCTCAGGACCGCCCGGGCGTCCGGCGAACACGAAGGGTAGCTTCAGGGGCGAGGCGTCTCGACGATCGAACAAGGGCAGCGGCAGAGCGGACAGGTCATTGGGCTGTTTAATCGAAGACACCTGGAGGCTCAGCTGGCTCTCGTTGCCGATCCTGGCCCACAGGCTGGAGTGCAAAGGGTCCTCACATTGCATCGTGTAGTGACCGATGAATTGCAGGCTGAGCCGGTTGAATTCGGTGATGGTCTGCGGCGGAATCTGTACGGTCCGGGTCTGCAATTTACCGGCCCCTTCCTTCGGCAAGGGCAGGCTGGCGGCCACCTGATCGTTGACCAGCACATTGATCTGCGAAAGGTCGGCCAGCAGCGCCGGTGAGTAGCTGTACTGCAGCGTGACCTGCGCAGCCGTGACGACTTCATCGGCGCGCACATCGAAGTTCACACTGTCGGTAGCCTCCACGCCTTTAAGGGTCATCGAATAGCTTTTGCCCAGCTCCTTGAGGGTGCGGGTATAGCTGTTACCCGGGGCATCGGCCCCGGGCAACGCTGCGACCGGCATTACCGCCGGTTCTGTGGCGCTGATTTGGGCGGTAGCACTCAATGCCCAGCCGCTCCAGCCCATTAGCGAGCAGGTGATCAGCATGAGTGAGCGACGAGGAAGAAAGGTCCGGCGAATGGAAGGCTTCAAGATCGTTGCGTGTCCGCGTTGGAGTCGATAGGTGATGGAGTGTCCGGGCGTTTGCGCAGCAGCGCCTGGCTGTCCTTTAGGGTTGCAACGAACAAGCGCAGGATGGCGCGCAAGCCAATGCGGCTGACCTCGCGCAACGCCGACATGGGTGCGTCGAGGCGGCCGTTACCCCACGTGTTGGCCCAGGTGTCGGCCCGTGAAAAGGTCAATCGCACCAGCTCACTTTGCTGGCGCAGGGTCAAAGCCTCGAATTGCACGCCCGCCACGTTGTCGTTGCTGAAGGCCGTTTTTGCGGGGAAGAGGCTTGAGGGAGGTGTGCGCAGAATGCACAGCCGCAGCTTCTCTTTGACGCTGAGCTGAACTTGCGGTGGCAGTGCCAGACCCACGCCGTTTTGTGAGAAGTCCCGGGTTATGCAATCGAACCAGGTGCCGTCTTCGCGATAGACGCGCACGGGCAGGTCCGCGGGCACCCTGGGTTCGTTGCGCACCTGAGAGGATTCAGTGGCCACCGCCACGGCGGTGCTGACGATGACGATGTTGTACACGGTCCAGGCCAGATTGATCAGCAGGGTAGTGGCCTCGGCCGAATCACTCCCGATCAGTTTCACCACGCCGATCGCCAGGCCGATCATGTTCAAGGTCAGCAGGACGATGTAAGGCCGCGCGAGCTTCCAGTTGAAATAGTCCTTTTCAATGGTGCCGCCCTTGTCGGTCACGTTGAATTTGCCCAGCGAAGGGCTGATCAGGGCCAGCAGCACCGGTCGCATGATGTACCAGGCCAATACCGACTCATACACTTCGTTCCAGAAGGAATGGCGGAAGCGCCCCTGGATGCTGGAGGTGGTCAGGCTGGAATGGAAAATATGTGGCAGTACATAGACCGTGACCATCAACGCCGAGGCATGGAAAATCTGCGCGTCGAAGAACAGGTAGGCCAAGGGTGCGGTCAAGAACACCAGACGGGGCAAGCTGTAGAAAAAGTGCATCATGGCGTTGAGGTAGCAGATACGCTGCCCCAGGTTCAGTCCTTTGCCAAACAACGGATTGTCGGTCCGAAAAATCTGCGCCATGCCCCGCGCCCAGCGTATGCGTTGACTGATGTGTCGGGAGAGGCTTTCGGTGGCCAGTCCCGCCGCTTGTGGAATGGCGAGGTAAGCGGTATTGAAACCACGGCGATTGAGCTTGAGTGCCGTGTGCGCATCCTCCGTCACGGTTTCGGTGGCGATGCCGCCGACTTCCAGCAAATGAGTCCGCCGGATGACCGCGCAGGAGCCACAGAAGAAAGCCGCATTCCACTGGTCGTTGCCGTCCTGCACCAAGCCGTAGAACAGCTCACCTTCATTGGGTACCGAACGAAAGGTATCGAGGTTTTTTTCGAACGGATCGGGTGAATAGAAAAAGTGCGGCGTTTGCAGCAACGCCAGGTTCGGGTCCTTTAAAAACCAGCCCATGGTGATCTGCAGGAAGGAGCGGGTGGGCACGTGGTCGGCGTCGAATATGGCAATGAACTCGCCATCGGTGACTTTGAGTGCCTCGTTGAGGTTGCCGGCCTTGGCATGTTGATTGTTGTCGCGGGTGATGTAGTTGACACCAATCTGCTGACAGAAAACCTTGAATTCCTCCCGGCGTCCGTCATCGAGCATGTGTACCCGCAGTTTCCCCTCGGGCCAGTCAATGGCCTGAGCAGCGAGCACCACCAGTTTGACGATACCCAATGCTTCGTTATAGGTGGGAATGAAGACGTCTACCGTTGGCCATTCAGCGGGCGGCTGTTGCAGAAGCTGCGGTTTGCGCTGCAGCGGCCAGGCGGTCTGTACATAACCGAAAACCAGCACGAGCAAGGCATACAGTTCGGCCAGCACCAGCCCGTAGCCAAATACGGCATCCTGCCAGCTGTCGAAGTTCAGGGTGTCGGACAGGCGCCAATACATGTAACGCAACGAAGCGATCAGCGAGAGGGTGATCAGGGTCAGGATCGCCAGACGTCCGGCTTGCTTGCGGATGATCAGGCTGGCTGCAAAACAGACGGCGGCAAATGCGGCCTGGGAATACAGATTCAGCGGCGCAGTGAGGATACCCAGCACCAACAATGCCGCGATCAGCCCGACCGAGATCTTCAGGCCTTGGCGCCAACGCAGGGGCCATCGACTGACGCGAGCCTGGCAAGTATCCAGTAGCTCCTGCAACCACCACGTCTTCGCAGGTGCCTGATTCAGGTGTGCGGTCACGGCATCACCTGCTGGCCGGATGGCTCAGGGAAAAGCAGGGCATGGACCTCGCGCGACAGCGAAAGCATGTCCTGGCTGCCAATGCTGTAGGGGGAGTACTGCAGCGGGTCCCGAGCATAGGCCAGCGATTCGTTGAACTGGTGATCGAGGCGAATCGTCCCGATCAGGTCAGTGCCGAGCCGCCGCCGAAACAGCACAGCCATATCCTTGCTGAACGAATGCGAGTCATCCTGTTGGTTGAGCACATAGCTGTGCCGTTGCGCAGGTCGTCGGCTGGTTTCCAGCCACTGTGTCAGGGTGTCCAGTGCCAGGTAGGAGGCCGCGTCGGCCATCGTCATCACCAGCACCAGATCGGCGGCGTCGAGTGCCTGTTGCGAATAGACGGTTGCGCCTGAAAGGGTGTCCAGGATCACGGTATCGTTTTCGCCCAGGTTCATCGACGCAAGGCGCTGATTCAACCAGCCAGGATCTTCAAGCATCAGTTGCTTGAGCAATCGGCGATCGTTCACCTCGTCAATGCCGAAGGGCAGGCACTCACTGTCACCATAGCCCGGTAGACAATGAGCCCCCCAATCTGCGTCTTGTTGTTTCAGCTGGATCAGACCAGGAACTTGTCTGGTGATGCCCAAATGGCTGGACAGGGCGTTCTGAGGGTCCAGATCAATGGCAATGGTTCGCCCGCCAGGACGCCTAAGTGTTTTCGCAAGACCAGCAGCGATGGTGCTTTTGCCCACCCCTCCGTTTGCCGAAATGATCGCGATGACCTTCGCCTTGGTGCGCTTGCGAGGTGTTTCCGGCAGGCCGCCTCTACGCATCTGGTTGAGGTCGCGCAACAGATCGCTCAATCGCTGGCGATCACTCGTTGCAGAGGCTTCAGGGCGCTCCTTCAGCAGGGAGGCAGCCAGTGAGAGGGTGATGTTCTTCGCAGGTTCAACCGGCGTGTCAATCAACAATAAAGGAGGCTTTTGCTCGCCAAGTAGTGACACTGTGGCAGTGGGTTTCAGGGGAGATAATACATCTATTAACCCTTGCTCAGTCATGGGTGTCGTAGTTGTACTCAGATCATCTTTAAAGTTTTTATAGTTGGGTTGTATTTCCTGGTAACTTCCCGCACTAGCACCAAAACTTGTAAAAAGTTTCGTAATGTCGTCCACATATTTCATGCATTGCACCAAGAATGAAGTGACTCAGAAACTCAATATTCCGTTAACTAAAAAAACCGACGTATCGTCTTGGTATGGAAGGGGTTTGCCTATATTCAGACGTCTGTGTTCGGGTGTCAAACAATGTTATTAAACGTCAGCAACGTGTTTTCGGGTGTTCGCCTGGACGTTATTAGTTCTCATGTTTGGATGTTGTTAATGATTTCAAAAAGTTGACGACGTTTTTATGGCGGTCCTGGAGGCATTCAAAAGCACCTCTTTGGTAAGAAGTCGAAATCATGGGGTTCAGGCAGCGTAAAACTGCAAGTGAACCACGAATAGAGGGGTGGTCTCAGGGACTAAGCGCAATAGTCAGTTAATAACACTGAGCTTATTGGTCGTAGTGCTTAATGTGATTGGCAAAGCTGTTGGCAATGCGGCGATCCAGGCGGGCCAACCTATGGCTCTTCAGGGAAGGAAGCTCGACATGAGTTTTTTGAGGTTTGGCCATAATCAGTTGGGGAGGGGCTGATGTTGGAGTGTTGCTGAGGCCAGGCCCGCGGCACCATCATTGAGGTTGCGCTGGACCGGGCACTGTGAATTCTGAGTTCAGCTTCGGAATCTAAGCGTGGTTGAAGGAGTCTCGCCAAGTGGCCGAAGGTGTCGAAACCGAAGAGCAGCAAACCTTCCTGCGTGAAAACGGCGGCGACGAAATCCAGGGCCATTTTTTCAGCAGTGCGATCAGCGCAGAGGAAATCAGTCTGTTATTGCGTACGCCCCGGTTGCCTCAACCGAGCCGCATTGCGAGCCCAGACTCGGTCAGGCGAAAAAGCGTTGTATAACGCCCAGGCAGTCCAATGCCCGGGCATTAATGACTCCGCGTACGTTAAAACGCTCAACGGTCAAAGCCATGAGTTCTATGTGCGCGAAGGGCTCTCCAGCGATCCGCCAAATCCAATGATCGCTTTGGTTTCCAGATACTCTTCAAAGCCGTAGACACCATACTCACGACCATTACCAGATCGCTTGTAGCCACCGAACGGAGCCATTGGATTCCAGGCGGGGTAATTCAGGTGCACTTGTCCGGCGCGGATGCGAGAGGCAACGGCACGTGCAAGATCAAGGTTCTGAGCCTGAACATGGGCGCCCAGCCCATAAACCGTGTCGTTTGCGATAGCGACCGCCTCATCGACCGTCTCATACGGAATGATGCACAACACTGGGCCAAAAATTTCTTCTTGAGCGATTCGCATGGCGGAATCGACCTCGGAGAAAACAGTCGGTCGGGTGTAGAAACCCTTTTCATGGCCCGGCACACGTCCTGGTCCACCGCAAACGAGTTTTGCGCCCTCATTCAGGCCAGCCTCGATCATTGCTTGCACGCGATTGAACTGGGCCTCATTGGCAATCGGACCGAGTACCGTCTCTTCCGATTGTGGATCTCCCACGATAATCGCATTGGCGGTTGCAGCAGCCAGCGATTCGACCTCTGCCAGCCTGTCCTTGGGAACGATCATTCTTGTCGGGGCGCTGCACGATTGTCCGACGTTGCGAAACGCAGACATCACTCCCAGCGGGACGGCTTTGGCGAAGTCAGCGTCGGGAAGCAGAACGTTCGGGGACTTGCCTCCCAGTTCTTGCGTAACGCGCTTCACTGTATGGGCGGCTGCCTGGGCGACCAGCGCGCCCGCGCGGTTTGAGCCGGTAATCGAAATCATATCGATATCAGGGTGTGCCGCCATGGCTGCGCCGACCTCGGAACCGCTTCCATTCACAAGGTTGAACACGCCCGGTGGAAGGCCGGCGTCATGCACCAGTTGTGCGAAAAGAAGGGCGCTCAGTGGCGACAGCTCGCTGGGTTTCAAAACCACTGTGCAGCCGGCAGCAATAGCCGGGGCGACTTTCGCAGTGATTTGATAAAGCGGCCAGTTCCACGGAGTAATGAGAGCGCAGACGCCTATGGGTTCGCGTTCAATCGCGGTGCCGCCTTCAACCGTTTGGAAACGATAGGTGGACAGCAGATCACGTGCGACCCGCACATGTTCGGCTGCAAGAGGCACTTGCATGGCCCGTGCGGAACCGATGGCAGCGCCCATTTCGAGAGAGATCGCCTGGGCAAGCACTTCTTTTCGTTCAAGGATGAGGTCATAGATCTTTCCAAGGAAAAGCGCGCGCGATTCTGCCGAGGTGGCAGACCAACCAGCAAATGCTGCACGAGCCGCAGCGACTGCCCGATCAACATCCGCGGCGGACCCTTGCGCGACGTGCGCAACAACCTCTTCAGTTGCCGGATTGACCACCGGCAAACTGGCCGGGATTGCCGGGGAAGACCAACAGCCGTTGATATAAAACGTGTGAGACGTTTGCGGATCGACGCTGTGGCTATTCAAAGATTGTGTTGTCATCCAATTAGCTCCCTTAGAACGGTAATAGGCACTGCGAGCAGCAGAGGGCGGGCTGTCTTGCGACCTTGCAAGGCTGCCGAGTCTTCTCAATAAGCTAACAAAGCAGGCCAGACGAAATATGCCGTTCTTTAAGGTTGCAAAGGACAATCTGCTGTATCTGCCGGGCTAACTTTGCACCAACGTAACTTGACTCGTTTTACGTCAGTAACCCGTCTGATAAAGCCTCTTGCTGACGGTTAGTCGATAGCTTTTGGTAACCAGAGCAAACTGCTTGATTGCGCCGCTTGATTTCGGTTGTGCAGGGCTCGTCAGCGCACCATAACTGCCCGAAAAGGCGTAAAAACCGAGGTGAAACGCCCGAGTCTGGAGCGTTCCGCAAAGTCTGCTGAGCGAGCCCTGCAAAACGGTGGTTTGTACCAAGCTGCCTGCACATTTAACGATTTATGCATGGTCTCATGATGTTGTAATGAATTCGTGATGCAGCGTTACCCCGATGCTTCCCGAACGGAGTAATTGCTTGCCCCACCATGACATCAACAATTATCCAGGACTGCACTCATGAGCTTTCTTCGACCCAAGTTTATTACCTTCGACTGCTATGGCACGTTGACCAATTTCCAGATGGGAAACATGACGCGCGAACTGTTCGCCGATCGTGTTCCAGCCGGGCAAATGGATCAGTTCGTCAAGGACTTCTCCGCCTATCGTCTGGATCAGGTGATGGGTGACTGGCGGCCGTATGATGAGATTATCAAGACCTCTCTGGCGCGGGTCTGCAAGCGTTGGGGCATCGAGTACAAAGGCGAAGGCCAGCTCTATTACGATGCCGTACCAACGTGGGGTCCGCATGCCGACGTACCGGCCGGCCTGGCGAAAATCGCCGACAAGATCCCGCTGGTAATTTTCTCCAACGCGATGGACGAGCAGATCATGTCCAACGTCGACAAGCTCGGCGCGCCTTTCCATAAAGTCTTCACTGCCCAGCAAGCCCAGGCCTACAAGCCGCGCCTGGCCGCCTTCGAGTTCATGCTCGATAACCTCGGCTGCGGGCCGGAGGACGTTCTGCATGTGTCTTCGAGCTTCCGTTACGACCTGATGCCGGCCGACGATATGAAGATCAAGAACAAAGCCTTCGTTGCCCGTGGTCACGAACAGCCTGGAAACGCCTGCTACAGCTACCACCAGATCCCCGATATCGGTGGTTTGGCTGGGTTGGTCGGTCTCTGAGTCTCAGGGCACTCTTCAAGGTAAAAGGGGTTAGACATGGGCAGTGAGTCCTATTGGCTCGATACCGCACCGGCATTCACCGGTGCCCAGCTCGGTGCGTTGCCCGGGCAGGTCGATGTGGCCATCGTTGGTGGTGGTCTCACCGGTCTGGCGGCGGCCCGGGCCCTGGCCTTGAAGGGGGCCAGTGTGGTGGTGCTGGAAGGCGGAAGGGTGATTGGCGAAGCCTCCGGGCGCAACGGCGGTCAGTGCAACACCGGCGTTGCCCAGGACTACGCGGCACTCAGCGCCAGCCTCGGCGCTGATAAAGCGCGAGCCTATTACCTGGCCTATGAAAGCGCCGTGCAGAGTGTCGTCTCGCTGGTGGAGGGGGAGCAGATTGCCTGCGACCTCAAGCGCAATGGCAAGCTCAAGCTGGCCGCCAAACCGATGCATTACGAAGGCCTGGCGCGCACTTGCGAACTGATTCGGCGGGAGGTCGATGCCGAGGTCGAGTTGCTCTCTGCGCAAGAGGTCCGTGCTGAAGTCAACTCGGCCCAGTTCCATGGAGGCTTGCTGCAGCGTAACGGCGTGCAAATGCATGTCGGGCGCTTCGGTGTCGGTCTGGCCGAGGCGGCAGCACGTCACGGTGCGTTGATCTATCAAGGTACACCGGTGACGGACTGGAAAGCCCGTGCCGGCGGCTATCAGGTCAATACCGCCAAGGGCTCGCTGCACGCCAAACAGGTTCTGCTCGCTACAGGCACGTGCCAGCAGGGCGGATTGGGTTGGTATCGGCGGCGGATCGTGCCGGTGGGCAGTTTCGTAATCGCCACCGAGGTGCTACCGCAGGCCCTGATCGACAGCTTGCTGCCAGCACGGCGTTCCTATGTCACCAGCCGCATGATCGGTAACTACTTCCGCCTGACGCCGGACAACCGTTTGCTGTTTGGCGGCCGTGCGCGGTTTGCCATGTCTGACAGCGTTTCCGACGCCAAGAGCGGCAAGGTATTGCAAGCGGCGATGGTGCAGATGTTCCCGCAGTTGGCTGGCGTGAAAATCGACTATTGCTGGGGTGGGTTGGTGGACATGACCTCCGATCGGTTGCCCCGGGCCGGCCAGCATGGAGGGGTTTATTACTCCATGGGTTACAGCGGTCATGGGGTGCAGATGTCGGTGCACATGGGGCAGGTCATGGCCGAGGTCATGGCCGGCAAGGTCGAGGCTAACCCGTGGCGCGAACTCGACTGGCCAGCCATTCCCGGGCATTTCGGCAAGCCCTGGTTCCTGCCCTTGGTAGGTGCGTATTACCGCCTGCAGGACTACCTACACTGAGTTCAAGGTATTTGCTTTACGTTTCAACCACACACGATTAATCGCGAGCACTCGAGCCTTATCATTTTTCGAAAGGTAGAACTGACATGACTGACAACAAAAACAGTATCGACTCCCAGTTGATCACAGGGAAAGAAAGTCTGCGCATTTTCGAAGGGCTCAATCGCGGCATGTCACGCCGCAATGCATTGCAAATGCTGGGGTTGGCAGGGGTGGCCGTCGCGGGCGCGGGCAGCCTGTTCGGCGCCGCCGGCAAGCTGTTTGCCGATGATGAAGCCGCAAGCCCTGGCAAAGGCAAACCCGGCGGTCGTATCCGCGTCGCAGGCTCATCCAGTTCCACCGCCGATACGCTGGACCCGGCCAAAGGCTCATCGTCCACCGACTATGTGCGCCATTACATGTTCTACAACGGTCTGACGCGTTTCGACAGCCATATGGTGCCGCAACTGGAGTTGGCCGAGCGTATCGACACCACTGACGCCACGCTCTGGGTGATTACTCTGCGCAAGGAAGTGGTCTTCCACAACGGCAAGCCTCTGACAGCGGCCGACGTGGTGTTTTCTCTGTTGCGGCACAAGGATCCGATCACCGGTTCCAAGGTCCTGCCGCTGGCGTCGCAGTTCGCCGAAGTCAAGGCCAACGGCACCCACGAAGTGCAGATACAACTGAGCGGCCCCAATGCTGAACTGCCGTCGGTTCTTGCCATCTCTCACATGCTGATCGTTCCTGAAGGTACGAGCGATTTCAGCCTGGGCATCGGTACCGGTCCGTTCAAGGCTAAGGAGTTCAAGCCTGGGGTGCGTTCGATTGGTGTGCGCAATACCAATTACTGGAAACCCGGCTTGCCGTATCTGGACGAGATCGAATTTATCGGCATTGCCGACGAGTCGTCACGGATCAACGCCCTGTTATCGGGCGACGTACACATCGTCAACGAGGTAAACCCTCGCTCAACGGTCCGCATCAAGGCCAGCACCAAGCATCGGGTCGTGGACTCGCCATCGGGTAACTACACCGACCTGATCATCCGCCAGGACCAGTTGCCGGGCAAAAGCCCGGAATTCACCGAAGCCATGAAATTGCTGCTGGACCGGGAACAGATCAAGTCGGCGATATTCCGTGGTTTCGCCAGGGTCGGCAACGATCACCCGATCGCACCCGGTGCGCGCTTCTACAACGCCGACCTGCCACAACGTGCCTACGATCCGGAAAAAGCCAAGTTCCTGCTCAAAAAGGCCGGCATGGAAAACATCACCATGCCGTTGATGTGCTCGCCCGCCGCAACCGGTTCGGTGGATATCGCCGTGCTGCTGCAGCAGTCGGCCAAACAGGCCGGGCTCAAGCTCGACGTCAACCGCCTGCCGAGCGATGGCTACTGGTCCAACCACTGGGCGAAGCATCCGATCAGCTTCGGCAACATCAACCCGCGGCCCAATGCCGACATGCTTTTCTCGCAGTTCTTCCAGTCCAGCGCGCCATGGAACGAATCGGGCTGGAAGAACGATCAGTTCGACCAGTTGCTGATACAGGCCCGCGGTGAAACCGACGAGGTCAAGCGAGGCAAGATGTACGCAGACATGCAAACCCTGGTGCATCAGCACAGCGGTATCGGCGTGCCGGTGTTCATCAGCAACATCGATGGCGCCGACCAGCGCGTCAAAGGCTATGGCACCAACCCTCTGGGCGGTTTCATGGGCTACATGTTTGCCGAGCAGATCTGGCTGGACGCTTGATGAAAGTCGGGTTTTTGCTGCAGCGATATTGCATGAGGAAAGGGTGATGAATAGCAACACACTTTGGTTGATCGGCCGGCGCCTGGGCGCGGCGATCGTGACCTTGTTGATTGTGTCCATGGTGGTTTTCGCCATCACGGCGGTGCTGCCGGGGGACGCGGCTCAACAGTCTCTGGGGCAGTTCGCCACGCCGGAACAAGTGGCAGCCTTGCGCCTGAAGATGGGGCTGGATCAGCCCGGTGTGTTGCGTTACCTGCACTGGTTGATGAACCTGCTTAGCGGTGACATGGGGCTGTCGGTATCCAACGCCATGCCGGTCAGTGACTTGATGGCCGGGCGGCTGCCCAACACTCTGATGCTGGCGGCCGCCACGGCGCTGGTATCAGTGCCGGTGGCGCTGATCCTTGGCATCGGTTCAGCCATGGGCCGGGGCGGGCGCATCGACAGTGTCCTCAGCTTTCTGACCTTGACCATGGTGGCGGTGCCGGAGTTTCTGGTAGCGACCCTGGCGGTGCTGATTTTTGCGGTGAACCTGGGCTGGTTGTCGGCGCTGTCCTATGCCAGTGACATCACGTCACCCTGGCAATTCATGCGCACTTACGCATTGCCGGTGATGACGCTGTGCTGCGTGATTGTCGCGCAAATGGCGCGCATGACTCGAGCGGCGGTGATCGACCAGCTCGACAGTCCTTACGTGGAAATGGCCCGGCTCAAAGGCGTGAGCAAGATGCGGATCGTCCTGCGCCATGCCTTGCCCAATGCCATCGGGCCGATTGCCAATGCCATCGCCCTGAGCCTGTCCTATCTGTTGGGCGGGGTGGTGATCGTCGAGACGATCTTCAACTACCCCGGCATCGCCAGCCTGATGGTCGATGCCGTGACCAACCGCGACATGGCCCTCGTTCAAGCCTGCACCATGTTGTTTTGTACGGCGTACCTGACGTTGGTGCTGATTGCCGACCTGTGCGCGATTCTTTCCAATCCGAGGCTGAGAAATCAATGAACAATCTCATTGTGAAATCGCCGGCTCCTACCAAATTAGCGCTGGGCAAGGTTTCCCACGGATCGTCCTGGCTCGGCCTGATTGGCGCTGCGATGTGTGTGATCTGGTTGCTGGTGGCCATCTTCGGCCCATGGCTGGCGCCACATCCGGTGGGGGAAGTGGTCTCTGATAATGTCTTCGACAACCTGAGCGCGGCGTACCCGTTCGGCACCGATTACCTGGGCCGCGACATGCTCAGCCGGATCCTCGTCGGCGCACGATTCACCGTCGGCCTGGCGTTGATAGCCGCGGTGTTGGCCAGCGGTCTGGGAACCAGCTTTGCGTTGCTGTCGGTGGTTTCACCAAAGTGGCTGGATGAGTTGATCAGTCGCCTGATGGACGCCTTCATTTCGATCCCGAGCAAGATGCTGGCGCTGATCATGGTCTCAGCCTTCGGCTCCTCGGTCACCTTGCTGATTTGCACGGCGGTACTGAGCTTCACCCCGGGTGCGTTCCGTATCGCCCGCAGCATGGCGGTGAACATCGAAGCGCTGGAGTACGTGCAAGTGGCCCGTACTCGTGGCGAGCGTCGGCTGTATGTGGCTTGCGTGGAAATTCTGCCGAATATGCTCAACCCGGTACTGGCAGACCTGGGGCTGCGCTTTGGTTTCATCGTGTTGCTGCTCAGCGGCATGAGCTTCCTGGGCCTGGGCGTGCAACCGCCGGATGCCGACCTCGGGTCGCTGGTGCGCGAGAACATCGGCGGCCTCAACCAGGGCGCGCCTGCCATCGTGATTCCGGCGTTGGCCATCGGCACCCTGACCATCGGTGTGAATCTGTTTATCGACCGGTTTTCGTCGCGACGTAGTCGACGTTCGGGAGGCCATTGAAATGAGCGAATTAATTCGAGTTCAGGACCTGCGAGTGGTCGCCTGTGGCGAGCTCGGTGAGGTGGAAATCGTCAAGGGCGTGAGCTTCTCCCTGCAAAAAGGTGAAGTGCTGGCGTTGATCGGTGAGTCCGGCTCCGGCAAAACCACTATTGCCTTGGCGTTGCTCGGTTATGCCCGGCGCGGTTGTCGGCTGGCGGGCGGCGTGGTGCAAATCGGCGAACACGACATGCTGGCGTTGAGCGAAAGCGAGCTGCAAGGCCTGCGCGGCAATCGGGTGTCGTACATCGCGCAAAGCGCTGCGGCGGCGTTCAACCCGGCGAAAAAACTCATCGACCAAGTGGTGGAGGGCGCGTTGATTCATGGTCTGGGCAGCCGGGCTGTGCTTGAGGCCAAGGCCATCGAGTTGTTCCGCGATCTGGCCCTGCCAGACCCCGATCGCATTGGCCAACGCTACCCCCATCAAGTCTCCGGCGGGCAACTGCAACGGGTGATGGCGGCCATGGCGCTGATCAGCGATCCATTGCTGGTAGTGCTCGACGAGCCGACGACGGCGCTTGATGTGACCACCCAGATCGATGTGCTGCGTGCCTTCAAACGGGTGGTCCGTGAACGTGGGGCGACAGCGGTCTATGTGTCCCATGACTTGGCCGTGGTCGCGCAGATGGCTGACCAGATCGTGGTGCTCAATGGCGGCCAGATCTTCGAACAGAGCGCCACCGGCCCATTGCTCGATGGTCCGGCCCATGAATACACCCGCAGCCTGTTGGCGGCGGCGCGGCCGGATACGACGATCCGCCCGCCTTGCGGCATCGCCGAAGAGACGCCGCTACTGACTATCCACGGCCTGACCGCCGGTTACGGCAACAAGAACGCGCAAGGCATGCCGGCCATTCGCGTGCTGGAAGACATCGACCTGACGGTTCGCAGAGGCCAGGCCATCGGCGTGATCGGTGAGTCGGGTTCCGGCAAGTCGACCCTGGCGCGGGTGGTGGCCGGATTGTTGGCGCCGGCCCTCGGCGGGCTGACCTTCGATGGCCAGCCCTTGGGTGGCAGCCTGTCGTCGCGCACCGACGAGCAGTTCCGACGTATTCAAATGGTCTTCCAGAATGCCGACACCGCGCTCAACCCGATGCACAGCGTCAGCACCATCCTGAGCCGGCCGCTGAAGATGTATTTCGGCCTCAAGGGCGCCGCACTGCGCCAGCGTATCGATGAGCTGCTGGACCTGGTGCGCCTGCCACGGAGCCTGGCTGAACGTCGTCCGAACGAACTGTCCGGTGGGCAAAAACAACGGGTCAATCTGGCCCGGGCCCTGGCAGCCAAACCGGATCTGATTCTGTGCGACGAGGTGACCTCCGCGCTGGATACCGTGGTGGGTGCAGCGATTCTCGAACTGCTGCGTGACCTGCGCCAGCAACTGGGGGTGTCCTATCTGTTCATCAGCCATGACATCTCCACCGTGCGGGCGCTGTGCGACGACATTGTGGTGATGTACAGCGGCCACAAGATTCAGGCCGGCAGTCGCCAGTCGTACGCTGAGGCGCCGTTTCATCCCTACACCGATTTGTTGATCCATTCGGTGCCGGAGTTGCGCCAGGGCTGGCTGGAAGCTTGCGGAACAACCACCTGCGGAACGCTGCCGCCGATCGGGGCCAAGGCCGATGTGCCTGGGCTGTGCACCTTCCTCAATCGTTGCCCGGTGCGGGTCGACGGTCTGTGCAATTGCGTCCCTGCGCCCCGTCGGATGATTGTTGGCGGCAGTGAAGTCCTTTGTCATCACGACAGTGCCGAGTTGCTGAAAACCCAGAAGGATTCAAACAGCATGATCGCGGGAGCCTATGCATGAACGGGCGTTTCGTAAGGCTGGCCGAACAGGGCCGCCCCACCATCAAACTGCAGGTAGACGGCAAGCCTATCGAGGCGCTGCAGGGCGATACGCTGATGGTCGCGTTGCTGACCCAGGGTTCGGCGTTGCGCCAATCGGAGTTCGATCCGGGCCGCCGCGCCGGTTTCTGCCTGATGGGCGCCTGCCAGGACTGCTGGGTCTGGACCCGCAGCGGCGAGCGTCTGCGCGCCTGTTCCAATGAAGTCCGTGAAGGGCTGGATATTGTCACCACACAACCGGAGGCGATATGGCCACTGCGCGGCTGAGCACTCACCGAGTCGTTATCGTCGGCGCCGGGCCGGCCGGCATACGTTGTGCCGAAACCCTGGTCGCCGCTGGTTTCAAGCCCATCCTGATTGACGAGAATCGCCGGGATGGCGGGCAGATCTACCGTCGCCAACCCGAAGGCTTTACCCGCGATTACGCCACGCTGTATGGCACCGAAGCCGCCAAGGCCAACGACCTGCACCAGAGCTTCGACCGCTTGCGCGGGCAGATCGACTATCGTGCGGACACACTGGTGTGGAACCTGACGCCGGGGCAACTGTGCTGCGTCAGCCAGGGCAAGCACTCGACGGTGGATTTCGACACGCTGATCCTGTGCACCGGTGCCACCGACCGCTTGATGCCGATTGAAGGCTGGCAGTTGGCGGGCACTTACAGCCTCGGCGGGGCGCAGATCGCGCTCAAGTCCCAGGCAGTATCCATCGGCCACCGCGTGGTGTTCATGGGCAGCGGACCGTTGCTGTATCTGGTCGCCAGTCAGTATGTGAAAGCCGGGGCCAAGGTCGCGGCGGTGCTCGACACTTCGCCGTTGAGCAAGCGGATCGGTGCGTTGCCCAAGCTGTTGGCGCGCCCCGGATTGCTGTTCACCGGGATGAAACTGCTGGCGCAGCTCTATCGAGCGAAAATCCCGGTGCATCTGGGCATTTCGCCGCTTCAAGTGCTGGGCGATCCGGCCAACGGTGTCAGTGGCGTACGCGTGCGCACGGCGCGCGGCGACACCTTGACGGTGGCGTGCGATGCCGTGGCGCTGGGTTATCACTTGCGCCCGGAAACCCAATTGGCCGACCTGGCCGGCTGCCGTATGCGCTTTGATGAGGCCTCCAGCCAATGGTGGCTGGCCGTCGATGAAGACGGTCGGACCTCGGTCAGCGGTGTATATGCCGCCGGCGACGGTTCGAAAGTTCGCGGTGCCGATGCTGCCGAGCACGCCGGGAGACTGGTGGCCATGGCGTTGCTGGAGGATCTGCAGCAACCGGTGAACATCGGGTTGCGCGACGAACAACGGCACGCGCTGGCGGTGATGGATGAATTTCGTCTCGGTCTGGCCCAGGCGTTTCCCTGGCCGACGGCGCAAGCCAAAGCGTTGCCGGACACGGCCATCGTCTGCCGCTGCGAAATGATCAGCGCAGGTGAATTGCGTGCAGTGGTCCGGGAAAAAGGCGCCTGTGAAGTCAACCGGGCCAAGGCTTTCAGCCGGGTCGGCATGGGCCGCTGCCAGGGGCGTTATTGCTCCCAGGCCGGGGCTGAAGTGATTGCCGCGGCCGCCGGCGTTTGCGTGGAACAGGTCGGTCGTCAGCGCGGTCAGGCACCGGTCAAACCCCTTTCGATGCTCACCGAGGAGGTGTCGTCATGACGCTACACAAAGCCGATGTCGTGATTGTCGGCGGCGGCCTGATGGGCTCGGCGGCGGCGTTTTTTCTGCGCCAGCGCGGCAAGTCAGTGATTTTGCTGGAACGCGACCAGATCGGTCAGTACGCCAGCGGCGTGAACTTCGGCAACGTGCGACGTCAAGGGCGTTATCTTGGGCAGCTGGAACTGGCCAATCGCTCCTGGGCGCTGTGGAAGCGTCTGCCGGAGCTGATCGACGATGACCTGGAATTCATCGCCAGCGGGCATTTGCGCGTGTGTTACCGCGAAGACGAAATCGCCGAGTTGCAAGCCTACGCAGACGCCCCTGAGGCGGAGCAGCTGGACTTGAAGATCTTTCGTGGCGACGAGTTGCACAAGCGCTTTCCGTTCCTCGGCCCGGATGTGAAGGGCGGCTCCTACGCTCCCCACGATGGTCACGCCAACCCGCGTCTGGCAGCCCCGGCGTTTGCCCGGGCGGCACGACGTCTCGGCGCACGGATCGAAGAACGGACTGAAGTGGCCGAGGTGCAGAAGGTCGGCGGCGAGTTCAACATCCGTACCACCGACGGCCGCCAGTTCAGCGCAGAACGCCTGCTGATTACTGCCGGCGCCTGGGGCCAGAAACTCTCGGCGCAGTTCGGCGAGCCGGTGCCGCTTGAGACCAAAGGTCCGCAAATGGCCGTGACCGAACCGGTGCCGTACGCCTTGCCGACGGTGATCGGCGTGTACACCAAAATTCCCGAGGAAGTGATCTATTTCCGCCAGATACCCCGCGGCAACATCATCATCGGTGGCGGCTATCGCAGCGAACCAGACATGCTCAACCGTCGGGCCTATGTCGAGCCGCGCAGCATTCTCAATCAGATGGATCAGATGCGGCGCCTGCTGCCGGGTGTCGGCAACCTGAACATCATCCGCGTGTGGAGCGGCATCGAAGGCTATCTGTCTGATTCTCTGCCGGTGATGGGGCCAAGCGGCACCGTTGATGGCTTGTTCTATGCCTTCGGTTTCTCCGGCCATGGCTTCCAGCTCGGTCCGGGCGTGGGCGACGTGATGGCCGAACTGATCAGCACCGGCAGCACCAGCACTTCGATTTTACCGTTCTCCATCAACCGGTTCGCGTCTTCAGCCGAGCAACGGACAACTGAGCAAAGGAGCAGGGCTTTATGAAACCCCGCGTACTGGACATTCTCAAACGTCTGATGGCCTTTGACACCGTGTCGTCGGAGTCGAACATGGCCTTGATCGAGTACGTGCGCGATCTGCTGCTGACCAAGGGCATCGAGTCATTGATCGTCAAGGACGAAAGCGGCAAAAAGGCCAACCTGTTCGCCAGTACCGGTCCACGGGAGGTGCCGGGGATTTTGCTGTCCGGGCACACCGATGTGGTGCCGGCAGCGGGGCAGGCCTGGACCTTTCCGGCGTTTCAGGCGACGGTGCAGGACGGGCGGATTTACGGGCGTGGCAGTTGCGATATGAAGGGCTTTATCGCGCTGGCCATCGACGCCATGCTCGACGCCGCTGACCATTCCTTGAATCGGCCATTGCAATTGGCGCTGTCCCATGACGAAGAGATCGGTTGCGTGGGTGTGCGCCGTTTGCTCGACGTGTTGCACCTGGCGCCGGTGCGGCCGTTTTTATGTGTGATTGGCGAACCTACCCATATGCAATTCGTGCTTGGGCACAAGGGCAAGGGTTCTTACCGCACTTACTGTCGCGGCCTGGAAGCGCATTCCTCGCTGGCACCGCGTTCGGTCAACGCGATTCACGTGGCTTGTGATTTCATCGCTGCGCTGCGTCAGAGCCAGCTGCAACTGCAAGAGCAGGGCGCGCAGGATGCGGATTACGACGTGCCTTACAGCACCGTGCATGTCGGGCAGATTGTCGGCGGCAAGGCGCTGAACATCGTGCCGAATCTGTGCACCCTCGATTTCGAAGTGCGTAACTTGCCGGCGGACGATCCGGATCAGTTTCTGGAGCAGATGCGCGAGCGCGCCGAAGTGATCGTGCGTGAAGCCAAAAAGCTGTCCAGTGTGGCGGACATCGAAATCGAAACCCTGAACGTCTATCCCGGCCTCGATACTCACCCGAGTGTCGAAGCGGTGCGTTTTCTGAAGAACTTTGCCGCACCGGATACCGGTACCGCCAAGGTCTCCTTCGGCACCGAGGGCGGGTTGTTCAAACAGCGGCTGGATGTACCCGTGGTGGTCTGTGGCCCGGGCTCGATAGAACAGGCGCATAAGCCTGACGAGTTCATCGAGATCAACCAGATGGAAGCCGGCGAGCACTTTCTGCAAGGGTTGTTGGGCTCGATGCGGCTTTAGAGTTCCGTTTGCCTACGCCGAACACTTTGCGCACCACGCTTGTGTCCTGGTTATGGCATGACGCCCGGTTCACCCCTTCAACGTACCGACAGTGTGGGAAGTGCTGAGAAAGCCTTCCCAGGCTTGACTGCGTCTATTCAGAAAGCCGCTAGCCACTCGCAACCCTTCCGGAGTTCCCTCATGAAAGTGCTTGAGCGCCTGTCATTCTCTGGCAAGTTTGTCTTGCTCGGCTTGCTAGCCGTGACCCTGATTGCCATTCCAACCAGCCTTTACGTACTGGGTGCGTACCAGCATAGCCGCCAGACAAATCTTGAGCTGCGCGGCATACGACCGGTGCAGGGGTTGCTCCAGCTCATTCACTTGACGCAGCAACATCGCGATTTGTCATCCGTCGTGCTGGGCGGCAACCAGACCTTCCACGAGGCTCGTCTGAACAAGCAGGCCGAGGTGGATCGCGCCTTCGACGCAACCGAGCGTGTGTTACAGGAGGCCGAGGTCGGCCCCGAGATCCTGGCTACCTGGCGGCAGACGCAACAACAATGGCGCGAGCTGGCCGACCAGGTTAGCCAGGCCACAGTCAAAGGTCCGCAGAGTCTGGCCTGGCATAGCCAGTTGATCGCAGCCTGCCTGCTGATTGAGGATGCGTTGCTCGATCACTTCGAACTGTCACTGGACCCGGTTTTAGGGACTGACGCGCTGATTGCGGGTGCCCTGATCGAATTGCCGAAAGCCAGCGAGTTGTTGGGTCAGTTGCGTGGTGCCGGTGGCCTGTATCTGGCACAGGGCCGGATCTTGCCCGAGCAACAAGGTGCGTTGCGTGGCCTGGCCACTCAGGCGCTGAGCAGCGTTGACAAGACGGCACGTGCCTTGACCAAGGCGAGTGCTGCCGAGCCGGAACTCAAGGCTCTGCTGGAAGCACCGCTAACGGCGCTAGGTCCGCAGATCCAGCAGGCGCTTGAACTCAGCAATGCGCGATTGGTATCGGTCGTCGAAATGGACCTGGATTTCGTGCCCAGCGCAAACTCCGCAGGGATTAACGAGCCTACCGATGCCTTGTACGCGCTTAAGCTCAATTACCCGGTTGGCGATTACCTGACTGCTTACAACAAACCGGTTGATGCCTTGTATGCCCTCGGCCAATCAGCGCTGACGGCGCTCGATGAGGCGCTGATGAAACGCCGCGACAGTGACCGGCAGAGACTCATCCTGATGTCTACAGGTTTGCTGGCACTGCTGTTAGCTGGCGGGACCTTGGCGACCTTGATCGTGCTGCGTCTGTTGAAACAGTTGGCGATTGCCATGGCGGCAGCCGAGCGTATCGCCAAGGGTGACCTGACCCAATCACTGGATATCGTTGGCATGGATGAGGCGGCGCGCCTGCTGCAGGCGCTTGAACGCATGCAGATGAACTTGCGCAGTACCGTCAGGCAGGTGTTGAGTTCTTCCGAGCGACTGGCCACGACCTCCGCTCAGTTGAGCGCCGTGACCGATGAGGCCACCCGTGGTGTGCAACGCCAGAGCGCTGAACTCGATCAGGCAGCCAGTGCGGTGACCCAAATGACTGGCGCGATTGAAGACGTGGCGCGCAATGCCGCCTGGGCCTCGGAGGTGTCCCAGGCAGCAGACCAGCGCTCGCGACAGGGGCAGGAGAGTGTCAGCCGTACCGTCGGTGCCATCGAATCATTGACCGAGGATATCGAGGATACCGCCGGAGCCCTGCAGGCCCTGGCAGGCCAGATAGGTGATATCGGCTCGGTGATGGATGTAATTCGCGGCGTTGCCGAGCAAACGAACCTGCTTGCCTTGAATGCGGCGATCGAGGCGGCTCGCGCGGGCGAAAGTGGACGGGGTTTCGCCGTAGTGGCGGACGAGGTCCGGGCGTTGGCGCAACGAACCCAGGAATCGACCAAACAGATCGAGACGATCATCGGCTCTGTGCAAAAAAGCAGCCACGGCACCTTGCGAGCCATGCAAAGCAGCAATGGTAAAACCCGGGAAACCCTGGAGGTCGCTCGTGCGGCAGGCGCGGCACTGAATGCCATCGTCGATGACATCGCTCAGATCAACGAACGCAATCTGTGTATTGCAAGTGCCACCGAAGAGCAATCCCATGTTGCCCGTGAGGTGGACCGCAACCTGCTCAATATCCGTGATGTTTCCCGACAGGCTTCGGCCGGGACCCATCAGAGCCAGGCCTCTAGCCGCGAACTCGCGGGCTTGGCCAGCGAGTTGAATAGCATGGTCAAGCATTTCATCGTCTGACCGAGTTAGTCGTGTCCGATCATCACAAACCAACGGTAGAGCCTGCTGTCGAATGCTGATTTTCAGCATTCGAAGGCTGCTGGGGCGGCGCTTTCAGCATCCTCGTCCGGGACGACCCAATAGACTGAAGGCTGTCTCGGAACAGGACTCGACACCATGCTCAAAAATCGCCTGAAAGACCCCAGCCTGCTGGTAGAACTCGCTTACATCGACGGTCAGTGGATCGGCGCCGACAACGCCGCCACCCTTGACGTCATCGACCCGGCCAGCGGCCAGTTGCTCGCTCGCGTACCTGCGATGCAAGGCAGCGAAACCCGACGCGCCATTGAAGCCGCCGACCGCGCCTGGCCGGCATGGCGCGCACGCCCGGCGGCAGAGCGCGCGGCGCTGCTGGAGCGCTGGTATCAGGCCATGATCGACAACCTCGACGACCTGGCGCTGATCATGACCTGCGAACAGGGCAAACCGCTGAATGAAGCCAAGGGCGAAATTCGCTACGGCGCCGGCTTCGTCAAATGGTTCGCCGAAGAAGCCCGACGGGTCTACGGCGAAACCATACCGGCACCCAGCGGCGACCGCCGCTTGCTCACGCTCAAGCAGCCGGTCGGGGTCTGCGCCGCGATCACCCCGTGGAACTTCCCCAACGCGATGATCACCCGTAAATGCGCACCAGCCCTGGCGGCGGGCTGCCCGGTCATTGTCAAACCCTCGGACCTGACCCCGCTGTCGGCGCTGGCTCTGGCAGTACTCGCCGAACGGGTCGGCATTCCGGTCGGGGTGTTCAACGTAGTGACCGGCATGCCCGCCGGCATCGGCGAAGAACTGACCGGCAACCCGACAGTGCGCAAAATCTCCTTCACCGGTTCCACCGCTGTCGGTCGACTGCTGATGCGCCAGAGCGCCGAACACATCAAGCGCTTGAGCCTGGAACTGGGCGGTAACGCGCCGTTCATTGTGTTCGACGACGCTGACCTTGAGCAGACAGTGGCCGGCATCATGCTCAGCAAGTTTCGCAACGCCGGGCAAACCTGCGTCTGCGCCAACCGGATTCTGGTGCAGGACGGAATCTACGAGCGCTTCGCCCAGCGTTTGGTGGAGGAGGTGGGCAAGCTCAAGGTCGGCAATGGCCTGGACGCCGATGTCACCATCGGCCCACTGATCAATGCCGCAGCGGTGAGCAAGGTCGCCCGACATATCGACGATGCCTTGAGCCAGGGAGCCCGTCTGCTCTGTGGTGGTATCCCCGAGGGTGACAGCCAGTTCGTCCAACCGACAGTGCTCGCTGAAGCCCATGCCGGGATGTTGCTGGCCAGCGAAGAAACCTTCGGCCCAGTTGCACCGCTGATGCGTTTTACCACTGAGGAAGAGGCGCTGGCCTTGGCAAATGCCACGCCGTATGGCTTGGGCGCCTATTTCTTCACCCAGGACTTGCGCCGTTCATGGCGGTTTGGCGAGGCGCTGGAGTTCGGCATGATTGGTCTCAACACCGGGCTCATTTCCATGGAAGTCGCCCCCTTCGGCGGTATCAAGCAATCGGGCCTGGGTCGCGAAGGCAGCAAGTACGGCCTGGATGAATACCTTGAAGTCAAAGCCTTCCACATCGGTGGGCTGTGATCCGGTCACCGTTGGAACAGATATTGAGGAGCCACGATTGATGAGCAAACCATTCAGAATCGCCGCGATTGCCGGCGATGGCATCGGCAAGGAAGTCTTGCCGGAAGGGCTGCGGGTACTGGAACAAGCCGCGAAGAAGTGGCAACTGGATTTGAGCATTGAGGTTCTCGACTGGGCGCATTGCGACTACTACCTGGAACACGGGCAGATGATGCCCGCCGACTGGTTCGAGCAACTCAAGGGCTTCGACGCGATTTACTTTGGCGCCGTGGGCTGGCCGGACAAAGTGCCGGATCACATTTCCCTGTGGGGTTCGCTGCTGAAGTTTCGCCGTGACTTCGACCAATACGTGAACATCCGCCCGGTGCGGCTGTTTCCCGGTGTGCCCTGTCCGCTGGCCGGGCGCGAAGCCGGGGACATCGATTTTGTGGTGATCCGGGAAAATACCGAAGGCGAGTATTCGTCGGTCGGCGGCAAGATGTTCGAAGGCACCGAACATGAGTTCGTGCTGCAAGAGTCGGTGTTTACCCGACGCGGCGTGGACCGGATTCTCAAGTTCGCCTTCGACCTGGCCCAGACCCGGCCGCGCAAACGCCTGACGGCGGCGACCAAGTCCAACGGCATTTCCATCAGCATGCCGTACTGGGACGAGCGCACTGCATTGATGGCTGCGAAGTACCCGGACGTCACCTGGGACAAGCAACACATCGACATTCTGTGCGCGCGTTTCGTGCTGCAACCGGACCGTTTCGATGTGGTGGTGGCGTCGAATTTGTTCGGCGACATTCTGTCCGACCTGGGACCGGCCTGCGCTGGAACCATCGGCATCGCGCCGTCGGCCAACCTCGATCCGGAGCGACGCTTCCCCTCCCTGTTCGAGCCGGTGCATGGCTCGGCGCCGGACATCTATGGGCAGAACATCGCCAACCCGATTGCGATGATCTGGTCCGGGGCCTTGATGCTGGATTTCCTCGGCAACGGTGATGAACGTTATCGCGCGGCGCATGACGGAATTCTACAGGCGATCGAACAGGTCATCGCCGAGGGGCCAATCACTCCCGATCTGGGAGGGCAGGGATCGACCCAGGATGTCGGCAGGGCAATCGCCGCGTTGCTTTGAGCCGAGGTAACAACTGGTCAGCAGGAAGCTTTATTCATTCTTGTGACTCACCCTTTTAGCCCGTTCACACTGCGGGCTTTTTTTTGTTTATCGCGCCCGTTTTTAACATCCCTTCCCTTGTAGCGAAGGGGGTAGCGGAGGGGATCAACGGAATGTGAAGGAAGCCTTTCATGCGGATGTTGCTGATGGTTTTACTGGGGTGTGCGTTGCACGCGAGGAGTTGGGCGAGCGACCCTATAGACGTGGTCATTCTTTGTGACGCGGGCTACCCGCCCTACAGCTACGCCGAGGGGGATGAGGCCAAGGGGCTTTAAGTTATGATTTGGTTAATCCCTTGTACTCTCCGGGTGATGGCATCTAGGTCTGCCGGACTTCACGTGTCCTTGGGCTCATCAGTGACGGACTTATCGTCGCCTATGGATTTGCGAAATCCTCTGATCGTTTCGCCGAGATCCGCCCCCAGACCTTTCAGGCGCCTGGTTCCGAACAGCATGATCACGATCAACAGGATGATCAGGAGCTTGCCGGTACTGAAGCCACCTATTCCCATTATCTGTGCTCCGTAGTAACTGATTGATCAGTTCGGTGGTGGGGCCGGCGAAGGAGAAATCCATCTGCCGGCGCTCACGCAGTTCGAGTTATTTGACGACGTAAAACTTGCGCACATAGGCGCTGCTCTTCCAGGCGCATGGGGCGCCTCGGGGTACGAACACCGTATCGCCAGTGTTGACCGTCAGATGGGCGCCGTCCGCCACCTGGAGGGTGACGCTGCCTTCAAGCAGGTGCATCAGTTCATGCAGCATGTGCGGCCTCGCTCTGCGGGTATAAGGCGTCGAGTCCCAGATGCCGATGCGCAAGTTGGTCGCTTCTTCGACGAACACATTGTGCGAGCGACATTGCGGTGCCGGGCTTAGCAGGATTTGTGCATCCGGCGCTGCCGAGGGAGAGAGCAGGGTTAGCGGGGGAAGTGCCGTGAGCCCGGGATTGCGCTCTTCAACGGGCTGGGTATCCGCACAGAATGCCCAGAGAGAGTCGGGTTGCGCTTCGATCTGCAGCGACGTACCGCGGGCGATCACGGCGCTGTCACCGGGATTTAACTGGAGCGTGCAATCCTGGCTCTGCAGGGTGACTTGTCCTGCGTGAACCACGATCGTTTCGCTGTAGGGATAGTCATCGACGTTGAATTGTCCGCTCGCCTGGACCACGCCGGCAGCAATGTCCTGCGGCCCGTTATAAGCAATGTGTCTGTCGAAAGGATCGTTGGCCCCCAACGAACCGGGGGTGAATTTTGTTGGGACGGGACTGCCATCGGCGTGTGCCAACAGCACTGCAGTGGGCTCTAGCATGAAGGTGTTTCTCCAGGAAAATGCATCGTGTAGCGTTGGATGTAACGGTGGGATTTGTCAGCCGATGGCCTGAGTCACCAGAGCAAACTGGTGCACTGCGCCGATAGCCTGCGGTGGGGTACCGCGAGCCATTTGTGCGACGGTGTCGACGTGCTTCAGCCCGGCCTCTTCCAGCCAAGGGGCGAGACCGCTGTCGGACGGTATATCCATGCGCACGAAGGCGCCTGGCACTTGGGCCAGCAACACCGCGATCAAGTGTTTGGCCTGCTCTGGGTTTTCTGCGATGACCGGGCCGATACAGCGACCACGGCCGAATGGGCGCAGCAGGGCGAAAGCGCGCAGCTGACCATCGCGCTCGATACCGACCGAGTGTTCGACAACATCGAACAGATCATTGAGCACGGCGTGTCTGTCCAGGCCGCTGCCGGCGTTGGCCAGTTCAATCTGCATGCTCCGATCGGCTTCGGTCAGCGGGCGGCAGCGTTCACCGGTTGCCAGGTCATTCGGTGCAGGAACCCGCGCGTGCCCCTGATGTTGTTGAATATGTCCAAAGTCAATGAACCCCTGGCTGGCATAAAGCGGGGCGCCGGCCAGCGTCGCATTGAGCATGGCGGTACGCGATCCGCACGCCTCAAGTGCCAGCTCCATCAGCTTGCGACCTATACCCTGGCCCTGGTACTCGTCACTGACGATCACCAGGCCGATCGTGGCGTAATGTCCCTGCGCACAGGTGAACGCGGTACCGATCAGGCGGCCTGCGTCTTCTACGACAAAACCCTGCGCGATGCGCTGCAGCATGGCCCAGTCTTCCAGGCGGTGGGGCCACTTCAACTGCACGGACAAGGCATGGGCCGACGCCATATCGGCCGAGGTCATGGGGCGATAGATATAGGCAGGGCGTTGCGAAATGGACATGGCAGGTCTCCATTGACAGGGAGCGTAATCGGTCGGATTTCTCCGCGGAAAGTATTGGTATCTCACCTGCGGCGAGGCCTGACAAGAGGCTCCAATTGATTCGGCAGATTCCGTCAGCGACGGCTCTGCAGACCACAGTTACTGCTCAAATGAGAAGCAGGATCGGCAGCAAATACTGGGTTGGGTTTCAGGGTGCAGGACAAGGCGAAAGGCACTCCTGATGGTGATATTGCTGAAAAAAAAGGCGCCCGGATGGGCGCCTCGAGGCAAAGGGAGCGAGGAGCAGGCCTTCAAGAAAGCCGGCCGGGTCCACGAGCAAAACCGGCCGGGAACAACCGTTACAGAATGCTCAGCGGGTACTCGATGATCAGACGGACTTCGTCGATATCGCTGTCGAAGGAGGTGGAGCGATGGGTGGCTTGGCGCAGGCGGAAGGACAAGTCCTTGGCGGTCCCTTCCTGGATCACGTATTTGGCTTCCAGGTCACGCTCCCACTCCTTCTGGTCGTCACCCACCTTGTTGGCATAGGCACCGTTCGGATCGGCTTTGGTGCCATCGATTTGATCACCTTTGACATAGCGGGCCATGAAGCTCAGCCCCGGTATGCCGAACGTAGCCATGTTCAGGTCATAACGAGCCTGGATGGAGCGCTCGTTGGGGGCGTTGAAGTCGGAGTACTGAACCGAGTTGGCCAGCCAGATCGAGTCCACACCGATGTAGTCGAAATACTCGTCGCCATCGATCTTCTGGTAGGCCAGGGTGAGCTTGTGAGCGCCGATGGACCAGGCCGCCTTGGCCGACCAGCTCGTGGTGTCCAGTTTGCCGGCTCGCGCTTCCCCTTGGTCCTTGGTCTTATAGGCCGTCAAACCAAAATTCAGCGACTGCTTGTCAGCCAGGGGAATCGTATAGGAGGCGCTGGCGAAGTGCTGACGCCAGACATTGACGGCCTCACTGGTGTACGCCTTCAGACTGAGGTTGTCGTTGATTTTATAGGTGCCGCCGATGAAGTCGACGCTGTCGGCTTCGGTCCCACCGTATGTGGTGAACAGCCCATCATCAGAGTTGGTCGAATTGCGATTGTTGAATGCGGTGAAGTGGCCTCCCTCGAAGGATAAGGCATCGAACTCGTTGCTCGTCAGCTGAAAGCCGGTAGCGGTTTCCGGCAGCAAACGGTTGTCGCCGGTGGCGAATACCGGCGCGGTCGGGCGTTGTTCGCCGTACTTCAGCACGGTGGAGGAAATGCGCATCTTCACTGCGCCGCCGATCTCGCCATAGGCGTCTGGCACGTCGGCATCTGCCGTGCGGTTGTTGCTGATCGGCAACAGGCCGTTGCCAGCCCGGCCACGGCCGGTGTCCAGCTTGACCCCGCCGTAGGCGAAGGCATCGGTGCCAAAGCCAATGGTGCCCTGGGTGAAACCGGAGGCGAAGTTGAGCATGGCACCCTGTGCCCACTCCTCGCGATAGCCGTTGCGCTCGCTGGACGGCTTGGAGCCGTTGATCCCCTGGCTATTGCTGCCGCCATTGCGGAAGTCGCGGTTCATATAGAAATTACGGTTGAGCAGCCCGAGGCTGCTGTCTTCGATGAAGCCGTTGGCTTGCTGTTGCTGACCCGCTATTGCCAGTTGCGCGGTGGCGGCAATGACAGCCAGGGAGAGAGAGCTTTGTTTTGCGAAGTTCATCGCTTACCCCATTTGATCTTATTAGTATTCGTTGCCTGCACGGCAGGCAACGCGCTTACGGCAGCTCAAGTGAAACTCTGCGAAGCAAACCGGAAGAAAACACCGCCGGGCTGCACACAGCGGTGGCTGTATCGCAGCTATGGCGAGGCCTGACAATGGGCTGCAATCAATTCGGTAGATTGCATAAGTTGCGACTTCATAGGCCGCAGTTATTGCTCAAACGGGGGGTAAGGTCAGCAGCAACTATCGACTGCTTTTTCCGGGAAAGAGGGACCCGCAGAAGCCCGAAACGGGATGAAAAACAGGTCTGTTTTGCAAAACGCCAGATTTGCCTGTTTGCGAAGTAACAAATCTGGCCGGGCGCTTGTTTCTGTCGAGTTGACAGCCGCTGGTTAGTAATTTCGCTTGCGGTCAACTTGGCCAAGCATTGACTCACCGCGTTGATGCCGGCGGATATTCTCCAGCAATACGCCAAACGCGCTTTCTGGCTGGGTCATCGCAGCGATATGCGGTGTCAGCAATATCTGCGGATGTTGCCAGAAGGGATGATCCGGCGCTGCCGGCTCCTGTTCCAGTACGTCGAGCACCGCCGCGCTGAGCTGGCCGCTGGCCAGGGCTTCAAGCAGATCCTCTTCTACCAGATGCCCACCCCGGCCCATGTTGACCAAGGCAGCGCCTTTGGGCAGGTGCTGGAACAACTGACGGCTGAGAATCCCTTTAGTCTGTTCGGTCAATGGCAGGACACAAAGCACGATGTCGCACTGGCCGAGGAAGGCCGGCAGTTGCTCGGCACCCGCAAAGCAGTCGACTCCGGCAATGTGATGTTCGCTGCGCGCCCAGCCCGACAAGGCAAAGCCAAAGGGCTGCAACGTGGCCAGAATCTGTTGAGCCTGCGTGCCGAGCCCCATCACGCCCACCCGACGTTTGGCTGCCGGTTGCAGCAGGTGAGCCTGCCAGCACCGGGCCATTTGTTGCTGGCGATAACGGAGCATGTCCCGGTGCAGGGTCAGTACCGCAAAACTGGCGTATTCGCACATGCCCCGGGTGATGCTCGGGTCGAGTAAACGAACCACTGGCAGGGTCGTGGGCAAACGGTCAAGGTCAAGCTGATCGACCCCGGCCGACAAGGTGAACAATACCTGCAGGTTTGGCAACAAGGTGTCGAGATCGTCCGGTGCCTGCCAGGCCGCCAGGTAGCGAATATCCTGCGGATCGCCGATGTCTGGCCAGGCACGCCATTCGATATCTGGAGCATGCTCGGCGAATAGGCGCTTCCAGTGTTCGCCGCGCACCGGGTCAGCTTTATAGAGCAGGGCCATGGGTCATTTCTCGCATTAAATAGGGAGCATCCAGCATGCCCGAGTGACAAAGCAGGATATGTCGAAAGACTCTGCGTAAACACATGACGCTGCGTTGTAGGGGGCGCATATCGGCAGATTCCATGGGGCTGGCCACCGCTGAAGGATTCTGCTGTTTACCGGGGTGAAAACAGTCGATCCGAATTTCTCAGAGGCCAAGTTCGGCTTAGACAATTGTGTCGAAAGCTTAACCTGTGAAGCACATCGCAGCCGCTTTCCGGTTGCCAGGCCCACTATGAGAGATGCCAATGAACAGTAAAGTCGAAGAAACCCCGAGTTTGCTCCGTCAACGCGATCAATTCGTGCCACGGGGTTTGGTCACCGCACACCCGCTGGTTATCGATCGTGCCCAGGGTTCCGAGGTGTGGGACGTGGATGGGGCGCGTTACTTGGATTTCGTCGGCGGCATCGGCGTGTTGAACATCGGTCACAATCACCCGAAAGTGGTCGCGGCGGTGCAAGCCCAACTGCAAAAGGTCAGCCATGCGTGCTTCCAGGTAGTGGCCTACAAACCCTATCTCGACCTGGTCCAGCGTTTGTGCGAGTTGGTCGGTGGTCGCGAAGCCTATAAGGCGGCGCTGTTTACCTCCGGCGCAGAGGCTGTGGAGAACGCGGTGAAGATCGCCCGCGCGCATACCAATCGCCCAGCGGTCATCTCCTTTCGCGGCGGTTTCCATGGACGCACGTTGCTCGGCACGACCTTGACCGGCATGAGCCAACCCTACAAACAGAACTTCGGGCCCTTTGCTCCTGAGGTCTTTCATACCCCGTACCCTAACGCCTATCGCGGTTTCACCAGCGAGATGGCCCTGCAAGCCTTGAACGAATTGCTGGCGACCCAAGTCCCTGCGGACCGAGTCGCAGCGATCATCATCGAGCCGGTGCAGGGCGATGGCGGCTTCCTTTCCGCGCCGCCGGAGTTTCTCCAGGCACTGCGGGCTCTGACCGAACAACATGGCATCGTGCTCATTCTCGATGAAATTCAGACCGGCTTCGGCCGCACCGGCAAATGGTTCGGTTTCCAGCACGCAGGCATTCAGCCGGACCTGGTCACCGTCGCCAAGAGCCTGGCCGGTGGTTTGCCGATATCGGGCGTGGTGGGGCGTGCACACATCATGGATGCGCCATTACCCGGCGGTCTTGGCGGTACTTATGGTGGTAATGCCCTGGCTTGCGCCGCGGCGTTGGCGGTGATCGAAACCTACGAACAAGAGCAGTTACTCGCGCGCGGTGAAGTATTGGGCGAGCGGTTGCGTCAGGGCCTGCTGCGCTTGCAGGCACGTCACCCTCGGATTGGTGACGTACGGGGCACCGGCTTCATGTTGGCGATCGAACTGATCAAAGACGATGAGGCCCGCACCCCCGATGCCGAGCTCACCCAGCAACTGATCGATCAGGCCAGGGTTGGCGGGCTGTTGGTGATCAAATGCGGCGTGTACCGCAATGTGCTGCGCTTCCTTGCGCCTCTGGTCACCGAAGAGGATCAGATCGACGAAGCGCTGACGATTCTTGAGGCAGCTTTATTACGCGTGTTGAATTAATCTCAGGCTTCGGTTGGCGCAACGTAGCACTGCGCCAACCGGGGCATTTGGAACGCATGGATTGATGAAATGCATCATGGGAGGCAACACACCATGTTCCTGACTGATTATCGTGCACTGCTGATCGATTGCGACGAAGTCCTTGTCGATCGGGACTCCGGTATCTGGACGGCCCTGCAACCGTTGCTCGAAAACCATCCGGGCGTGCTGGGCAGGGAAGAGGTATTGGCTGCGTTTGACGAGGCGGTGCGCACGCTCTATCCACGTTTTTCCGAGCTGGGTTTCAGTGGCTTATTGTGCTTCGCCCATCGTCAGTTGGCAGAGCGTTATGGGCTCAAGGCCAGTTGGGAGGAGGGGATGAGTTTCGCCCGATCGGTGGGCAATTGGACGCTGTTCGAGGATGCGCCCGGAGCCATGTTGTATCTGCGCAAATTCTATCGGCTGCTGGTGTGCTGCGATCGTGATGCCGAGGATCGCGAACAGCTCTGTGAGCGATTGGGGATTACGCCCGAAGACTTGCTTTCCCGAGTCAGCAAGCCACTGGAGGACAGCGTCTGGCTGCAGGACAATAACCTGCAAGCCAAAGATATCCTGCAGGTCTCCAGGCCTCCTGCCGAGCCGCCAAAATCGGCTGGTTTGTGCCTGATTTGTCGTGGCCATGGCAACGATACCCAGCAATGTCCCGCGGATTTTTGCATCAATAGCATGGCCGACTTGGTCGCTCAGCATCAGCTATCTTTGCGACGCTGACTTTGCTAAAACCACTGTATAACTGAATGGCAATCAAGAGGTACACGATGGAAGGTTTAATCAAACTAGACCGAATTGATATCAGTATCCTGGTTGAACTTCAAAAAGACGGCCGAATGACTAACGTCAGCTTGGCCGATGCGGTGGGTCTGTCGTCCAGCCCATGTTTGCAACGGGTCAAGCGGCTCGAGTCGGCCGGGTATATTTCCGGATATAGAGCCCATCTCAATCTTGCCAAGATCACCGACTCGGTCACGGTATTCACCGAGATCACGCTCAGCGACCACAAGCGGGAGGACTTCGCCAAGTTCGAGTCCAATATCCGTTTGGTCGATGAGGTACTCGAGTGCCACTTGATCAGCGGTGGTTACGATTACCTGGTGCGTTTCATGACCTGCAGCATCCAGCATTATCAGGAAGTGATTGAAGGCCTGCTGGACAAGAACATCGGTATATCCAAGTACTTCAGTTACATCGTCATCAAGTCGCCGGTCCTCAAAGATGGGGTTCCGCTGCGTCGGCTATTGCGTCACTAATGCCCGGCCATGAGCCGCAATTAATTTTGCACTTGCCCCTGTTTTACAGAGATAAAACGTATCAGCAGCGAATGGGAATTGATATTATTCGTCATCAATTCTCGCCGAGCCCGTGATGTGCCCGGCATCTTCTCAAGGCTGTCTGTCGATGCGTCGAACTCTCGTTTCTCTGTGTGTGATCCAAGCCATTTCCCAGACCACCTGGGCTGACCAGGCACCGACTGATCCTGCGTCAATAGAGTTACAAGCGATCGATATCAACGGCACATTCGAAGAGCCGGCCCAGGGCCCGGTACAGGGGTATCGAGCGACCCGTTCGGCCAGTGCGACGCGCACCGACACTCCGATTCATGAAACCCCACAATCCATCAGCGTGGTCACCCGGGATGTCGTGGAAGACCTCGGCGCCACTCGCCTGCAGGACGCTCTCGATTACGCGGGTGGCGTGGGTCGCGCGAACAACTTCGGCGGCCAGGGCCTGACCACTTTCACCGTGCGAGGCTTTACCACCGGTGAGTTCTACCGCAACGGTTTCCCGATCAACCGCGGTTATCCGAACATGCCCGATGCCAACACCATCGAGCGCCTGGAGGTCCTGCGCGGGCCAGCCACCATGCTCTATGGCCGTGGCGACCCGGGTGGCACCTTCAACGTGGTGTCCAAACAACCTCTGCCCGAGCGCACGGTCACGTTAGGCAGTCAGCTCAACGATCAGGGCATGCGTCGCGGAACGCTGGATGCCTCAGGCCCGCTGGATGATGAAGGGCGACTGGCCTATCGGCTGAACGTGATAGGCGAGGGTGGCGACACCTTCCGTGATCACGTCGAAAACGAGCGTTACGGTGTGGCGCCGGTCCTCGGTTGGCAGGTCAACGACACTACCCGTATCACCTTTGAAGGCGATTTCATGCGCAACAACGCGCCGCTCGATCGGGGCGTGACTCGCTATCGCAATCAGATTGGCGTCGCATCGCGGGATACTTTTTTCGGTGAAAAGGATATCGGCAAGCTGCACAACGACAACAACATGGCGCAACTGCGTTTCGAACATTTCCTCAACGACAACTGGACCTTGGGTGGCGGCACGCAATTTCTCGACGGCAGTCTGCAAGGCAATGCCATCGAAGCCAACGGTGTCGCTGCCGACGGCCGAACGCTGGGGCGCAACTTCAACTATCGCAAACTGGAATGGCGTGACCTTGATGTGCAGTTGAACCTGACCGGACATTTTTCCATCGGTGGCTTCGACCACACGTTGCTCACGGGCATCGAGTATGAGGATTACGATTACAAATCGATCATCCGTCGCTCCAGTGGGGCGGTGAGTGCCTACCCCATCGACATTTTCAGTCCGGTCTACGGCCAGCCGCGTCCGGCGTTGACTCGCACCACCACCCATGATCAGGAAAACCTCAAGACCTATGCTGCTTTCGTGCAAGATCAGGTGGCGCTGACCGAGCGCTTGAAAGTCTTGGCAGGCGTACGTTTTGAACGCTTCGAACATGATTACGACAACAACCTCGTCAACGGTGTGAGCTGGACCAACAGCGACAATGCTGTCACCCCGCGCCTGGGGCTGATCTACGACTTGACCTCGACCGTGGCGATCTATGCCGATACGGCACGGTCCTTCAAGCCCAACAGCGGTGCCAGTCGAACGGGCGGTGGCTTCAAACCTGAAGAAGGCAAATCCTATGAGGTGGGTGTCAAGTGGCAGGCCTTCGATCGTCAGTTGAGCGTGGATGCCGCGGTGTATCAGATCGAAAAACGCAACGTCCTGACGACAGACCCGGTGGACTCGACCTTCAGCGTTGCGGCGGGTGAAGTTCGTAGCCGTGGCTTTGATCTGAATGTGGCCGGCAACCTCACGCCAGAGTGGCGCATGATCGGTGGCTACGCCTATGTAGATGCCGAAGTCACCCAGGACAACGTGCTGAAGTCAGGCACCCGCCTGGTGAACATTCCGCGCAACAGTTTCAGCCTGCTGAACGTCTACGAGTTTCAGGACGGTGGCCTCAAAGGACTGGGCCTGGGGCTGGGAGCCAAGTATGTCGACGAGCGCGCCGGCCAGACCGCGGCCAATGCCTTTTCCATGGATAGCTACGAGGTGTTCGACCTGCTCGGCTTTTACAAAGTCGACGAACACCTGCGGCTTAACCTTGACCTGAAGAATGTGTTCGACAGCCACTATGATGAAGGCGCCTTTGGCAACGTTTACGCCTATCCGGGCGCGCCGAGAACCGTGCAGGTGGGAGTTTCATACACCTTGTAGGGAGGAGTTTTCTGGGCCATGGCTGGGGACATCCTTTTTCAGGATGTCCCCAGAGGTGATGGAATAAAGCAGGCTTTTGACGGATGACAGTGAACTTTAACAAGACACTTAACCTTGTAAGTCAGGGCCTGAGAGGGCGATTTGGCGTCCCTCTTCAGAGACTGTCCGGATCGCCGAAGAACATTTTGACCGGGCTCTAGGACGGTGTTTTAGGGTCATAAAAAACTAATGATGCCCCCAGTTTTGCCCCCACTCGCAAAGCGGCTGCAACAGCACCCGCCGCCGAATAGGTAAGAAAATCTCGTCTGTCCATCCAACTTTCCTTTCGCGACTGAGGGTTCACAGGCTCATCGAAGCCGGTCTTCATACTAGAAACTAGAACAACGAGGGTTGGCCGGGTGACCCTAATGCGCCATATCTTTTGCACAATCCTGCCGATGCACTTGTGCTGGTCACGCACTCTCAGCAGACTCGAACATTCCGTAAATAGGGGGGCATGTGATGACGAGCGGTTCCTTCTCGCAGTTCGGTTTCGGCCATGTGCATTCCCTGACCTTGAGCGAACCCGCTCAGCCCAACGAACGCCTCCAGGTACTCAGACGGCTTATCGAAAAAGTCACCCAGCAGATTGGTTTGAACGAGGTCTGCATAACATCGATTCCAGGCCTGACCTTTTATCGAATGGCCGAGCTAGGTACACCCACGTACTGCATTTATGAGCCTTGTGTAGCCATCATTCTTCAGGGTGCGAAGGAGATCACGTTCGGTGAGCAAGCCTGTGAGTTCGGGCAGGGGGCGTTTATACCCACATTGGCTCGCGTTACCGCGGCTAACGAGCAAACCCCTTATCTATCAGTTGTGTTGAAGCTCGATCTTGCCATGCTCAATGAGGTGATCCAGACCTTGGAACCACCAAGGCAGGAAATGGCTTCTGAAGCACGAGGCTTCGCATCTGGTGCGGCGTCGAGTGAGATGCTCGACGCGTTCACCCGACTCTCCACGCTGATCGAACGGCCGCTTGAGGCAGGTTTGATGTCGAACCTTATCAAGCGGGAGATATGCGTTCGGCTGCTGCTCAGTGGCGCAGGCCAGTGGCTGCGCAGCGTCACTCGCGATGGTTACCGAGACAAGGGCATCGTGAGAGCCATTGAATGGTTGAAACATCATTACGACAAACCGCTGCACGTGGCCGATCTCGCCGAACGATCGGGCATGGCCAGCTCTACTCTGCATCACAATTTTCGCAAGCTGACAGGCACCAGCCCCGTTCAATATCAAAAGTCGTTACGGCTGCAAGCCGCGCGCAGCCTGATGTTGACCGATAGGGTCGATGTGAACACGGCCGCCTTGCGGGTAGGCTATGAAAGTGTCGCTCAATTCAGTCGCGAATATGCCCGGCGTTTCGGAGCCCCACCCTCGAGAGACATCAAGCACGCACGGGAGAATGGTGGACGGCTCGACTAATTAAGCGACCCAATCACCTCAATCCAGACAGAGACCGGCGCAAGTCGCAATTGTTAGCTGTCTAGGTGTCGATTCAGCTCGGCGGCTCGAATCATTCAGACGTCGGCGTAAGCGTCAAAAGCGTACCTCCTTGCCGAGCTGAAGCGTAGGCGGCGTCCATGACCTGCATGATGGCCTCGGCGTCGCGCAATGAGGCAATTGGCTTGGCGCCGTTACGACATTCAGTAAGCACTTGCTTGACGAACAGTGGGTAATAGACGTCTGTATCCAGTTGCAGTCGGCGGCTTCGAGTGCCGGCGGCAAGGTTCTGTCGATCCCTTATTTCGATTCGGTCGGGACCGGATTTGGCATATATGCGATCAGATGAGAGGGTGAAGGAGAACTCGCGCTGCTCGTCGGCGGTACTGGGGAAACTGTATCCCGTTTCCACAACACCGATCACGCCATCCTCAGTCTGCAGGGTCAATAACGAATAGTCTTCGACGGCACCCCGATGCGTGAGCGAATTCATGACGGCTGAGACTCGCGAGACCTCCTTACCGGTCAGCAGTCTGAAGAGATCGATAAAATGCGTCGCCACGTTGATCGTCGATCCGCCTCCTGAAAAAACGGGATCGATGGCCCAGCCTGAGCCTGCCGTTTCATAACGAGCGGGCGGACCTACGATGAAACGGAAAGACATGTAGTTGAAGTCAGTGGCCAAGTGTCCCTCAGTGTCTTGCAGCGCGCTAAGCAGTTCACTCATGCGGAAGATCAACGGCACAGCACAGTAGAGATTGGCTTGCTCGGCCAGCTCACGCAGTCGTGTGACCTGCGCCATGTTGATGCCGCAGGGCTTTTCCAGGGCAAAAGGGATGTTTCGTGCGATCACGGCCTCTGCCAGCGACGGCATTTGCGAATGCCTGCCGAACACGAAAGCAAAATCGACCGCCTCGCGCTCAAGCAATTCATAGGAGGAGCTATACAAAGGGCATTTGAATCGCTCGGCAATGGCCGTGCCCTTCACGTGCTCTGAATCCGACACGGCCACCACTTGGACCCCATGGGTCTCAAGCGCATTCAGATACAGTGGGACATGCCAATGGCTGACTTCCAGTAACGCAACTTTCATATGTACTCACTCCTAGCGCGGTGCTGTTACGTTGTCGGGGTGGTAATCGAACCCAAGGAAGCGCAGTGCAAGCAGCGCCTGACCTTTGTGCATGGGACCCCCGTCCTGGGTACGACAACCTCGTTTACGCGCAGCATCGCAAAGCGGTGTCGAGTCCGGCGAGTTGATGATATCCACGACGAGGGTGCCGGGCTGGAGCCGGTCGGGGTCCACAGGCATAGGATCATTTTTGCTCATGCCAAGCGGCGTGGCATTGATCACGATTTCATAGTCATGTGGATCCGGTGGGCCGGACTGCGTGATGCAACCTGTTTCGGCAGCAACTGATTTCGCCAGTTCCTCGGCTCGGTGTTCGTCGACATCGGAGATAGTGAGGGATCGGGCGCCCGCCGACGCGACGGCAAATGCGATCGCTCTGCCTGCGCCTCCAGCGCCGACCAAAAGAACGTTTTTGTTCGCTGGATAGTAGCCTTCCCATTGCATGCCAAGCACACAGCCGAGGCCATCGAATACAGCGCCGACCCAGCGTCCGTCTGTCTCGCAACGAATGACGTTGATTGCGCCGACTTGACGCGCAGTCGGATGAAGTTCGTCGACAACATCCAGCATCCTTTGCTTGTGAGGCATGGTGACCAGGATGCCAGCGAGATTGTTCAGTGCCCTGGCACCCGTCACGAACGAGGGCAGGTCATCGGCCTTGACCTCCAATGGAACACAAACCGCGTCTGCCTGCTGTTCTATAAAGAGTCGGTTGAATAATTGCGGAGACTTGGCAGCCACCAGCGGATGGCCGACCAATCCATAAAGCCGAGTTGTTCCTGTGATATGTGGGGCCATGGTTGCCTGATATTTGATGTTGACGGGAAGAGGCGTCCTGGCGGCTTCTTGGGTCATGCACAACGTCGATGGCTATGCATTGGCAAGTGCCGACCGCATAATGCTGCTCTGCTTTGCCCGTCGGGCCTGTGTGGGTCGCGAAAACCTAATGGTCGCACCAGTGTGATCGTCGAAAGTCGTTATGAGTGCAGTTGGCTAGCCAGATCCTTCGGTGCATCTGTCTGAGCTGTGCCCTGCATCGCGTCGGCCCGCATACGATCGTATTCTTCTTTGGCAATAGGCACTGCGTTGCGCTTGCCGAGATCTTCAAGGCGAATCCGGTATGTTTCACGTGTAGTGAACGCCGCGATCGCAGCGATAACACAGATACCTAATGTAAGAGAACCGATTTTTAGTGGGATATTCTCGGAGCCGGGGGGCGCAACAGTGACGAAGATTGCCGGGAGAAACGCAGTCATCGCGGTCCCTATGTTCTGTCCGATGGCCATGCCGGTCACACGCACCCGCGTACGGAACAATTCGGGAAAGAGACTTGGGAATACGCCGTTGAAGCCCTGGTAGGCGACGCCCCACATGAGTACAGAGAGGACCAGCGAAAGCCACAGGTTGTGGATGCTAATAGCGTACAGATACGCGTACGAGAGCAGTCCAGCGCAGAGAACGCCAATAATGACTGGGGGCCTGCGGCCGATTTTGTCTGAGAGGTTACCGACCAAGGGGATCAGGATCACCGCACACATGTTACCCAGCAGAGGAATCCACAAATAGACACCTGCAGGGAAACCGATTCCATAGGCCGGTTGAACCGCATAGGTAGCGCCGAATACCGAGGCGACAATGGCGATCACCGCAGCTAGTGCCATGCAGATCACACGCAAGAGATCACCCCAGCTCTGCCGGATGACTTCGACAACTGGCAGAACAGTAGCTTCTTCGCCTTGCTTTTTTTGTTTGGCAAATACAGGTGTCTCGTCGACCTGGCGGCGAATGATATATCCCATGATGACGACTACAACGCTGAGCAGGAACGGAATCCGCCAGCCCCAGGATGCGAACTGATCCGCAGGCATAAAGTGAGCGAGAGGCAAGAAAACTGCTGCCGCGAGCAGCTGCCCGGCCTGAACCCCTTGGAGAGTAAAGCTCGCGAAGTAACCACGGCGACCGGACGGGGCGTGTTCGAGAATCATGGAGCTGGCGCAGGAGATCTCCCCGGCCACCGCAAAACCCTGAATCAGGCGCAACATCACAAGCAGCGCCGGCGCCCAGATCCCGATCTGCTGGTACGTTGGCAGAAGTCCGATACACATCGTCGAGAAGCCCATCAGGAACATGCAGTAAACCAGAACCGTTTTACGGCCGTGGCGATCACCCAAATGCCCCAGGACGACAGCGCCTATCGGTCGAGCAATATAGCCCACACCAAAGCTGGCCAGAGAGGCAATGATGCCGACCGCTGGGTTATCAGACGGAAAAAAGAGCTGTGGAAACAGCAAGGCCGCCGCGGTCGCATAGATAAAGAAGTCGTAATACTCCAGTGCCGAGCCGATCCAACCGCTGGCTGCGGCTTTCTTTGACTGGCTTTTGGAATGAGCGTCGATCGGTATGCTCTGCTTCATAACGTGTCTCCGGTTTCTCAATTGTTGTTATTGTAACTACGTTCCATCAGTAATTCTGTTACTGAGATTACCGCCCTGTCAAGGGAAGTCGTTCCTTGGTCGATCAAGGGGGACGCAGGTTATTTGTGAGGTGTTGAGGACGTCCTCGCCAAGCCGAGCGAGCACTCTAAAGCCCGCTCGTGCAATTGAGCGAATAGGGTGTAAGAGGAGCAGGGTGACCTTAAGGCGCGCTAGCCCGCGCGCCTTAATCAATCCGTCTACATGCCGCCTTGCACGCTCGCCAACCTACAAACTATCTCTCGAGAGAGAACCGTCGACGAGCCTCGAAATGTTCAACGGATTCGCGTTCTTGAGCACATCGGGAAGCAATGCATCGGGGTAATTTTGGAAGCAGACGGGTCTCAGGAAGCGGTCAATGGCCAAGGTGCCAACCGAGGTGCCGCGACTGTCGGAAGTTGCAGGATAAGGGCCACCGTGGACCATTGAATCGCAGACCTCGACACCCGTTGGGTAGCCATTGATAAGGATGCGACCAACCTTCACCTCCAACAAAGCAGTCAACTCTGCGAATTGCGTAAGGTCTTCTGGCTCACCAATCAAGGTTGCGGTCAATTGTCCGTGAAGGGCATTGATGGCAGCGTTGAGTTGCGCCTGGTTAGTGACCTCGATGAAGATCGACGTGGGGCCGAAGATTTCTTCTTGAAGAACCTTGTCGCCGTTAAGCAGCAACTCTACGTCGGCCTTAAACAACTGTGGCTGGGCCTGGTGCCCCTGTTGGTTGCTGCCAGCCAGATGCACGATGCCTGGGTGCGCGTGCAGGTTCTGCAACCCAGAAGCATAGCTACGCAGGGTGCCTGCGTTGAGCATTGTCTGTGCCGGTTGGTCGTTTATCAACGCTGCCACTCTATCCTGAAAGGCACTGAATGCATCCGAGCGAATGCCAACCACCAGTCCTGGATTAGTGCAGAACTGCCCACAACCTTGAACCACCGAGGCGGCAAGATCGTGAGCGATACTGTCGGCCCGACGCGAGAGGGCCTGGGGCAGGATCACCACCGGGTTGATGCTCGACATCTCAGCGAAGACTGGAATGGGTTCGGGGCGAGCGGCGGCCATGTCGCACAATGCTCGACCGCCTTTTAGCGATCCGGTAAAACCAACGCCCTTGATGAGCGGGTGTTTTACCAAGGCTTCGCCTACGCCACTGCCATAGATCATGTTGAAGACACCGGCGGGCATGCCGCTGCGCTCGGCCGCCCGGATAATTGCGTTGGCGACCTGTTCTGCAGTAGCCATGTGGCCGCTGTGGGCTTTGAATATCACCGGACAACCCGCCGCGAGCGCGGAGGCGGTATCGCCGCCGGCCGTGGAGAAGGCCAACGGAAAATTACTGGCACCAAATACAGCAACCGGACCGATGGCGGTGCGGTACTGGCGAAGGTCAGGGCGCGGTAACGGTTTGCGAAGTGGTAACGCTTGGTCGATGCGAGCGCCATAGAAATCACCGCGCCGCAGTACGTTTGCAAACAGGCGCATTTGACCGCTGGTACGTGCGCGTTCGCCCTGGATGCGAGCTACAGGCAATGCTGTTTCACGGCAAACCAGGGCAATAAACTCATCGTCCAAAGCCTCTAGCTCTTCAGCAATAGCATCGAGAAACTCAGCCCGTTTGCTCGCGCTCAGGATGCGGTAGCTGGAAAAAGCGTTGTAGGCTGCATGGGCAGCATCCTCGATTTCTTGCGAGGTCGCCTGGTGGAAGGCATAGGGTAGGGTTTCCCCCGTGCTGGCATCCACACTCTTGACGATGATAGTGCCGGCGGCGCTGCGCTGACCGCCGATAAAATTCTGGCCGGTGATGAGGGACATCGTTGTCTCCAGGTTGAATGTGCAAGAGATAGCTGGGCAAGGCATTCCCAGGACTGAAAATCAGGTGACGGCGCCGATCTGCCAAGGCACGAACTCATTTTGTCCGTATCCGTGTTGTTCGCTCATGCTGCGCTCGCCCGAGGCAATGCGCAGCATGGTTTCAAAGATCGCTGCACCGCACTCTTCGATGGTCAAAGTGTCTTCGGCTATTTCGCCGCAGTTGATGTCCATGTCTTCTCGCTGACGAGCCCACAAGGCGCTATTAGTCGCCAGCTTGATTGATGGGGCAGGGGCACAGCCATAGGCCGATCCGCGCCCGGTGGTAAACGCAATCAGGTTGGCACCACCGGCGACTTGGCCGGTTGCGGAGACGGGGTCATAGCCAGGGGTGTCCATGAAAACCAGCCCGTTGGCAGTGACGGCCTGGGCATATTCGTAGACATCCATCAGGTTGCTCGAGCCAGCCTTTGCCACAGCGCCCAGCGACTTTTCCAGAATGGTGGTCAAGCCACCTGCCTTGTTGCCGGCAGAGGGGTTATTGTTTAACTCGGCTCCCATACGCTCGCAGTAGCGTTCCCACCAATGAATTCGAGCGATGAGTTTTTCGCCGACTTCACGGTTTACAGCCCGCCGTGTCAGTAAGTGTTCGGCACCATAGATTTCAGGGGTTTCAGAAAGAATCGCGGTACCGCCGCAAGCGACCAGACGATCCACCGCGTTGCCCAATGCTGGGTTGGCAGTAATACCGGAGTAGCCATCCGAGCCACCGCACTGAAGCCCTACGGTCAGATGGCGGGCGCTAACCGGTTCACGCTGAATCCGATTGGCCTCGCCAAGCAATTCCGTCACATGACCAATGCCACTGGCGATGGCCTTGGATGTACCGCCACTGTCCTGGATATTGAATGTGCGCAGAGTATTACTACGGGTTAGTCCTTGCGTCGTGAGTAATGAATCGATTTGGTTCGTCTCGCACCCCAAACCGATCACCAACACGGCCGCAAAGTTGGCGTGGGTCGCATATCCGGCCAATGTCCGGCGCAACATGCTCAAGCCGTCGCCCGCAGGGTCAACGGCGCAGCCGGCGGAATGCGTCAGAGCCACAACACCGTCGACGTTTGGAAACGCTTGCAGTGCGGCGGGATTGATGTCTCGACGAAAATGGTCAGCGATAGCCCGCGCGACTGTGGCAGAGCAATTCACTGACGTAAGAATGCCGATGTAGTTGCGCGTCGCGACGCGTCCATCCGGGCGTATGATGCCCATGAATGACGGGGCTTCACTCGGCTTGACGTTGGGTTTCGCATCGACGCTGAAAGCATAATCTCGTGTGAATTCCCCCATGGCCAGGTTATGCACATGGATATGCTCGCCTGCTTCTATGTCGACAACCGCAAAGCCAATGATCTGCCCATAGCGCCTTACCGGTTGACCGGCTTCGATACGCCGGGAGGCCACTTTATGGCCCGCCACAATCGCTTGCCGGATGGTCACGCCTTCCTGCTCTAGGATTTCGCCAGCGAGTAGCGGTCGGCGTGCGATGAGCACATCGTCCAGCGGGTTCAAACGCAGCACAGCTGCTGCGCCGGTTTTCATGATCAGTTCCATCGCATCCTCACGGGCTGCTGGGTGGTGCGCGGTCACTCATAGCGCCGCACTTTTGTGCCGGCACTATAGGATTCATAGAAATGGCTGCCTAATGAGAGCTTTCGATTGCTCGATAACTTTGCCTCATCGACCTTTACTTGGATCGCTGCAGTGCTTCTTCTCTGTAGCCGTTTGCCGCAGTCTGGCGAACTCTAATAAGGTCGCAACAAACATCCGCGTTGGCTCTGACAGGGGCTCATCCTTGCGAGTGATAACTCCGTAATCCTGAGATTCAACTTTGAAGGGCGTATTGAGGATTTGAAGCTGCCCATTTTGCAGTTGCGACTGGACCATGGACTCGGGGAGCATGGCGAGCATTGGCCCGGACTGCAGCAATTGCAGGAAGGTTTGCATCGAAATTGTCTCCACTGTGTTGGTTGGCGGGGCGATCTTGAACATCGCGAAAGCGCGCTCCATGCGTTGTCGGATCGGCGTATTAAAGGGATACATGACCCATGGCCATTCGCTGAGTGCTTCGGTGGGGACCTCTTCAAGTTGGCACAGCGGATGTGTGCTGTTCACGACAAGGCAGAAGGGTTCAGGTCCCAGCGACGTAAATTCGAAAGGCTGACAATCCTCGTCCGTGAAGCGCGCGATGATTAAATCGAGTTTTTTCTGTTCGAGCATTTCCAGCAAGTGGTTGCTGGTTTGTTCGATTACCTCAATAGAAAGGAGGGGGCGCTCACGCTTTATGCTGGCGATCGCTTCCGGCAGCACCACTGATGTTGCGGCGAAAATGGTGCCGATCTTTAAATGGCCATGCCCGCCTTTGCGCAGCTTGTTGACTTGGTCGACGAACGATTCCGTGTCTTCCAAGGTAATACGCGCATAACGGGCCACGAACTCTCCTAGTTCAGTAAGGACCAGGTTGCGCGTTTGACGCTCAAACAGTGGGAAACCCAGGAGTACTTCCAGATCGCGAAGCAATTTACTTATGGCCGGTTGGGTAACATTCATCTGTTCTGCGGTCGTGTGCATATTGCGGGTCTTGGCCAAGCTATTGACCAGTACCAAATGTTTGATCTTCAGCCATCGAGTAACACTGCCAAAAGTAATTTGATCGTTTTCCATCGGATAAGGCCTTGTCTGTCGATAACAAAACAGCATTGATCGGTGAGATTCTTTCATTGGGATTTACGGGGGAGGTCCATTACTTTTACGGCTCTGATGGCTGACTGATCTGGAAGCTCTATGTCGAATCTGAAACTGACGCGCGAAAACACCCTGCCAGTGGATGGCCTGGCCGGAACGCTGATCGGCCGCGCCTGGATCCCGGGTGCGATTGCAGGCCCCTCGCCGGTGCTGCTGCGTGAGGACGGTGTGTTTGACCTTTCTGAAGTCTTTTCGACCATAAGCGAACTGCTGGAGCACACCTCGCCATTGGTGGCGGTTCGTCAAGCGCCTGGCAGGTACATCGGGACTGTCGAGGAGTTGCTTGGGAACACTGGCAGTCATGCCAATCCCGACAAGGCATCTCTGCTGCCCCCAGCAGACCTGCAAGTCATCAAGCCGGCAGGGGTGACGTTCGCGTCCAGCATGATTGAGCGGGTAATCGAGGAGCAGGCCCGAGGTGATGCTGCAAAAGCGGAAAGTGTTCGCCGCTTGGTGCAAGAAGCCATCGGCGATAACTTGCGGGCAATCAAGCCGGGCTCGCCAGCAGCGATGCGCCTTAAAGCTGTGCTGATTAAGCAAGGCATGTGGTCGCAATACCTGGAGGTCGGTATCGGCCCGGACGCGGAGATTTTCACGAAGGCACCGGTTCTGGCCGCCGTGGGCAGTGGCAGCGAAATCGGCATTCATCATAAGTCTGAATGGAACAACCCAGAGCCGGAAATTGTGCTGGCGGTGAACAGTCGAGGCCAAGTGCATGGCGTCACCTTGGGCAATGACGTCAATTTGCGTGATTTCGAAGGCCGCAGCGCACTGCTGCTGAGCAAGGCCAAGGACAACAATGCGTCCTGTGCGATCGGCCCATTTATTCGTCTGTTCGATGAAACGTTTACCCTCGACGACGTGCGCAACTGCGTCGTGGATTTGCAGGTTCAGGGCGGCGACGGCTTCGTCCTTGAAGGCAGCAGTTCCATGGCGTTGATCAGCCGTGATCCATTGGATCTCGTGACCCAGACGGTCGGCGGCGATCACCAATACCCTGATGGCTTCATGCTTTTTCTCGGAACCTTGTTTGCGCCTACCCAGGATCGTGAGGCACCGGGAAGCGGCTTTACGCATAAGCAGGGTGATGAAGTCAGCATTGGGAGCCCGTTGCTGGGCACGTTGCGCAACACAGTCACCTACAGCCATGAGGCTGCGCCCTGGACTTTCGGCTTGCGAGCGATGATGCACAATCTTGCTGCCCGCGGGCTGCTGTAGGTAAGGCAGGTGGGTGAGCTGCATTGGGTGTTCTCCCGCAACGATTGAACAAACACGGGTGCACGTCTATTGATAAAGAGCCGAATCCGAAGGGTCCGGTTTTTTATATCCGCCAGGCGTCTCCCACCTTCTGGAGACCCGGTTGCATGGCTAGCCCTGTCTCGATAAGGCCAACCAGGTACAAGCAGGTTTGACTTATCGGGTGACGCCTGCATACTATTGGAACGTCGTTCCAGTACGAACAATGTTGCTCACATTCACCTCATTGTCAAAGATAAGTCGAGAAAAATATGAGAGTCGTCAAAGGTGCTGTTGACCGTTGCCTGGAGGCTATTGAGCTGCTGGCGCGTGAAGCTCGCTGGATGCGGATGTCCGATATCGCAGCCGAGCTGAGCTTGGAAAAGGGGCCTGCTCATCGAGTGCTTGCTCAGTTAGTCGAGCAAGGGTGGGCAGAACAGGATGAAGCCACCTCGCAATACCGATTGACTCTCAAGCTGGCACTGCTGGGGCAGCGCTATTTACATGGGATTGGCTTGCCTGAGTTGGTCCAGCCGATCCTTGAGCAAGTGGCTGTTCAGTGCCAAGAGTTGGTGCGCCTGACGGTGGTCAACGAGGGTACCTTGTCCTGGCTGTCTTCGGCCCAAGGCGCCGCGCCAGGGCTTATGTATTCGCCAGCCATGGATAAGCCGATCAATCTCTACGCCACCGCCAATGGCAAAGCCTGGCTGGCCTCAATGCCGGATGAACTGGCCATTGAGTATGCGCTGCGTAGCGGACTGGGGAAAGCTGATGCCGGGATGGGGCAGGGGCCGAAAGCGATCAACAGCATTGAAGGCTTGTTGGCCGAGCTGGCGCTGACCCGCAAGCGCGGGTATGGCTTGGTCATTGAAGAAGCCGAGGCGGGTGTCTGGGCGATCGCCGTACCGGTCAAGCTGGTTCCATCTGGCACTGTGGTTGGCACGATGAGTATCGCCGGCCCGGTCTTGCGCATGCAGCCTGAACGTTATGACGAATTGCATGCTCTGCTGGAAGATGCCGCCAACAAGCTGGGGACGGTTTGGCCGCGCCAGAACAGCGTGCATTCGGAGAACGTATGAGCCAGCTCGCACCTGCATGGACCGAGGCGGGGTCAGGGTTGGAAGTCGCTGCTGCCGCTCTGGTCCGTGCACGGCTGGAGGGGGTTCGGCTGGCATCCTTGCCAGGCCCGAGCCTGCCAAGCAGCCTCGCACAAGGTTTTGCCATTCAGCAGCATGTGGGGCCATTGGCTGGAAAAACCGTGGGGGGGTGGAAGTGTGCATTACCCCCGGCTGGCAAGTGGATCGTTGCCCCGATCTACAGCGACAGCATCGTAAAAGGCGAACGTTACCGACTGGCCGCCGACGCCGATAAGGCGCGCATCGAGCCTGAACTGGCGTGCGTCCTGGCCCATGATTTGCCGGCTCGTGTCGAGCCTTATGCAACTGAAGAGATCATTGCTGCGATCAGCGTCGTGCACTTGGCATTGGAAGTGATCGATTGCCGTTACACCGATCCACACACATTGCCGTTCGAGCAATTGCTCGCGGACGGTTTATTCAATCACGGCCTGGTACTCGGGGCGCCAATCACGCTGTCGAACCCTGCCAGCATTCCCTCTGAACTGGATATCACCCTGAGCGATGCAACGGCAGAGCTTGTGAATATCAAGGGCCGCCATCCGGACGGGAATCCGTCGTTGCCGATCGTATGGCTGGCCAATTTTCTGTCTACACAAGGGATAGGGCTGCAAGCAGGGCAGGTGATTATCACCGGGTCCTATGCAGGTGTTCTCGATGTGCCCGTCAACCAGCCACTGCATGTTCAGTTCGGCGAAGCCGGCTCATTGTCTGTCCATTTCTCAACGCTGGAGGAGTAACAAATGCGCTTAGTTCGTTTTGGTTTGCCGGGGCAGGAACAGCCGGGAATTTTGGATTCGCAAGGAATCGTTCGAGACCTCTCGGGCATTGTCGATGACATCGATGCGTCGGCCCTGAGCCCCACAGTGCTTGAAAAACTGCGTGCTGTTGACGTTGAAAAGCTGCCAGTGGTGGCGCCTGGCACACGTCTTGGTCCATGCGTAGGCAACGTACCGAACCTGATTTGCATCGGCCTGAACTACTCCGATCACGCGGCTGAAACGGATACACCTATCCCGAGCCAGCCGGTGGTCTTCAACAAACACACCGCGTCCATCAGCGGCCCCAATGACCCGGTCATTTTACCAACGGGGGCTCAGAAGCTTGATTGGGAAGTTGAACTGGCCATCGTTATCGGTACGCCCGCCTGGCAGATTGATGAGTCGCAGGCATTGAATCACATTGCCGGTTATTGCCTGGCCAATGATGTTTCCGAGCGGGCTTATCAGCTTGAGTACGAAGGTCAGTGGACCAAGGGGAAAAGCGGTTTTTCTTTCGCACCTCTGGGACCTTGGCTGGTCACTCGCGACGAAATTGCCGATCCGCAGGCACTTGACCTCTGGCTCGACGTGAACGGCAAACGTCTCCAGACCGGCAATACCCGTACGATGATTTTCAGCGTTGCACATATTGTCGCGTACCTCAGTCGCTTCATGCCGCTAATGCCGGGTGACGTCATCATTACCGGTACGCCACCAGGTGTAGGGCTCGGGCAGAAACCACCGGTATTTCTCAAGGCGGGTGACACCATGCGTGTCGGTGGCCAAGGGCTGGGTGAGCAATTTCAGACCGTGGTTCCTTACGTTGCTGAAATGGGCGCTGCATGGGTCGCCGGTCGCCATCCCAATGTTGACTGACTATCGCTAGAGGAAAACGCTATGAGCTTTGCAGGAACAGGTGTAGTCGCGATCTGGCATGATCTTTTGCCCGAAGCGCGGAACGAGTTCTATGAGTGGCATAACCGAGAACACATGCCTGAGCGGGCCGGAATTCCGGGCTTTTTACGGGGGCGCCGATACATCGCTCTGGATGCAGGGCCGACCTATTTCAACCTCTATGAGGCTGACACTGTGCAGGTGTTGGGCGGGCAGGATTATTTATCGCGTCTCAACAGTCCGACGGCGTGGACCCAGCAGTCGGTGCAGTCCTATCGCAACGTCGCGCGATCCATTTGCGAGGTCACTTACACCAGCGGTGTGGGGCAGGGCGCGTATTTGTTAACGGTCCGTTTCGATGTCGTCGAAGGGCAGCATAAATCAGTGTCGGACGCATTGCGCCAACGCGTGCTTCCTCCCCTCGCTGATAAACAGGGTATTACGGGCGTGCATTTGTGTGTGGCTGATGAGGCCGTGAGCAGGGTTGAAACCGCAGAGAAAAAGGCCCGCGCCGAAGGGACCCAAATACCAGCCTGGATCGTCATGATCGAAGGGTGTGCGCCCGACTATGTTCGTGACGCTGGCGAGTCTTTTGTAGCGGAGCTGCAACGGCTGCTGGAGGGGCAATCGACGGGACCAGAAACCACGCTTTATCAATTGGAATACACACGTTGTAAAACGCCGGGGAGTGCGGGTTGATCGCCGAGCGTTCGAGTACGTTTTAACTTTCAGTCGTTGTTCTTACGCAATTCCCCACGAGCGTGCCATTACCGGCATTGAGTCAGGCTCGCATCTGCGCACGCTCGGGTTTTGCATAAGTCGATATTAAGCAATTATAAATTTCTCAATAAAGGGCTGTAACAAAACACATAAGTGATCCCTGCAGTCGCTCGGTAGTTAGCTCTTCAAACTGCCTGTGCGTAGGTTTATTAACGTGCTAAAAATCGCCACAAAACAATAATAATTCATTGTGAGAAAACATCATGCGCTACCCTGTTATTTCCCGCAGCGTGCCTGCACATCAATCTCTGATCAGTCTGACTCTTGCGGTCTGCGCGGGTTCGTCAGCGGCTGTTCAAGCCGATCAGAATAGCGGCTTTGTTGATGGCGCTAAGGCCACCCTCAATTTGCGCAACGCTTACATCAATCGCAACTTTATCAACCCGAACGCCGCCCAAGGTAAAGCCGAGGAATGGACCCAGAGTTTCATCCTCGACGCCAAGTCCGGTTTCACCCAAGGCGTGGTCGGTTTCGGCGTGGACGTGCTGGGCCTGTACTCGGTCAAGCTCGATGGCGGTCGTGGCACGGCAGGTACACAACTGCTGCCGGTACACGATGACGGCCGCCCGGCTGATGACTTCGGTCGCCTGGGCGTCGCCCTCAAGGGCAAGGTGTCGAAGACCGAACTGAAGGTCGGTGAGTGGATGCCGGTGCTGCCGATTCTGCGTTCCGACGACGGCCGTTCCCTGCCACAAACCTTCCGTGGCGGCCAGGTGACTTCCACCGAAATCAACGGCCTGAGCCTCTACGGTGGTCAGTTCCGTGGCAACAGCCCGCGCAACGACGCGAGCATGGAAGACATGTCGATGAACGGCCGCGGCGCCTTCACCTCCGACCGTTTCAACTTTGGCGGCGGTGAATATGCCTTCAACGAAAAACGTACTCAGGTCGGCGTCTGGTACGCGGAACTGTCCGACATTTACCAGCAAAAATACTTCAACCTGACCCACAGCCAGCCCATCGGCGACTGGACCCTGGGCGCCAACCTCGGCTACTTCATCGGCAAGGAAGACGGCAGCGCTCTAGCCGGCGACCTGGACAACAAAACCGCGTTCGCCCTGCTCCCGGCCAAATACGGTGGCAATACCTTCTACGTGGGCCTGCAAAAACTCACCGGCGAAAGCGCGTGGATGCGGGTCAACGGCACCAGCGGCGGAACCTTGGCCAACGATAGCTATAACGCCAGTTTTGATAACGCTCAGGAGCGTTCATGGCAGCTACGCCATGACTTTAACTTCGCGGTGCTCGGTGTCCCGGGCCTGACATTAATGAACCGATATATCAGCGGTGATAATGTCCACACAGGTTCGATAACAGATGGCAAAGAATGGGGCCGAGAATCGGAATTGGCCTACGTCGTACAGTCCGGTGCGCTGAAAAATCTCAGCGTTAGATGGCGTAATGCGAGTGTTCGCAGGGATTTCAGCAACAATGAGTTTGATGAAAACCGGATTTTTATTAATTTTCCCATATCGTTATTGTGACGATTATTTCGCACGCCCAATACGCTGGCAGCGTGACTTCTGCGATCGCTTGAACAGTAATAACTTCATCAGGCGGTTGCAGATAAACCCAGCGTCAATTAGGCACTTAATGTGGCGTTGGTAGGTTTACCTCCGCGGCCTCGTCAAACTTCAACCGGGCCGCTTCAACCTCAGGCAATTTGTCGAGTGTCCATTTATGCAATTCGCGAAATGGCTGCTGCAGTGTTCGACCAAGTTGGGTAATCTCATACTGCACTGCCACGGGCGAGAACGAAATGACCTTGCGCGAGACGAGGCCATTTCGTTCCAGCCGTCGCAGGCACTGTGTCAGTGCCTTCTGAGTGACGCCCTCCAGGCGGCGCTTGATGGCATTAAAGCGGTGCGGGCCATCATCAAGCACCGCCAGAACCATCATCGACCACTTATCTGCGATTTGGTCGAACAGCGCCCGGCTTGGGCACTCCGACGAAAAACATTGCGGCTTTAATTCCAGCATCGAAGTTTCCTCATGTATACCTAGGCGACTTTAGGTGCCTAATTGACATCTGGTTTACAAAATATACTTATATGGCTTCCAAAAGCAAATGGAGTCCATCCAATGTCAAACCTTGATACCAGCATCTTATTTCGTCCTTTTTCCATCCGATCGCTTGAACTGAAAAACCGGATTGTCATGTCGCCGATGACGAGGCAATTTTCGCCGGAGGGCATCCCCGGGGAAGGGAGCGCAGCATACTACCGGCGGCGGGCTGAGGGTCGGGTCGGATTGATTTTGTCAGAAGGGACCGTCATCGATCGTCCCGCTTCACGTAACGGTTCCAGCATCCCTTTTTTCCACGGCGAAGCAGCGCTAGCTGGATGGAAGAACGTGATCGATTCTGTTCACAATGCTGGTGGCCGCATGGGGCCGCAACTCTGGCACACCGGTGCAGTGCGTGACGTCAGCGGCTGGGAGCCTGATGCGCCGGTTGAAAGCCCATCTGGCCTCGATTCGCCAAATGACCCGCGCGGTGTGGCGATGAGCGAAGAGGATATTGCAGACGCAGTTGCTGCGTTCGCCAAGGCGGCGGCGGATGCCCAACGCCTGGGCTTCGACACCGTTGAGATCCACGGGGCTCATGGTTATTTGATCGATCAGTTCTTCTGGGCGGGTACCAACCAGCGCACCGATCGTTACGGCGGACCGACGATCAAAGAGCGCTCGCGCTTTGCCGCTGAGATCGTGTCTGCCGTTCGTCATGCGGTCGGGCCCGAATTCCCTATCATCATGCGCGTTAGCCAATGGAAGCAGCAGGACTTTGGAGTGCGCCTCGCCGAGACCCCAGCATTAATGGAAGACTGGCTGCTACCGTTGGTTGAGGCTGGTGTTGATGTTCTGCATTGCTCGCAGCGACGCTTCTGGGACCCTGAGTTTCCCGAAATTGATGGTGAGAACGGGCTGAACTGCGCGGGCTGGGCGAAGAAAGTCACAGGGGCCACAACCATTAGCGTCGGTTCGGTCGGGCTGGATAATGATGTTACTCATGCATTCGCCGGCCAGGGATCAACCCCTGCGAGTCTGGATCGGCTCGTCGAGCGTATGGAACGCGAAGAGTTTGATCTGATCGCAGTAGGGCGTGTTCTGCTGAGTGACAAGGATTGGGTCGCCAAAGTGGAAAAAGGCGATTACGCGGATCTGAAGGGCTTCAATCCGGCATCTTTAGCCGAATTGGTTTGAGCCTTATTGCGGAGTGGAGAGTGTGATGCCAGAAAGGTTTTAGTCTGAAGGAATCAGAGGTTTAGCCTCGGATGCTGCGAGGTGGAGATCGTAATCTGCTGTTGAGTGCGCCATGACTGTTTCAATTGAGCGAACATGTTAAGGCCACTCAACATCCGCGCAAACAGGATTGCGTTGCAGTGTGGCCCGGACAATTACGCGCAGGCTACACAGTGTCGCTAGGTAATGTAGCGTTAGATTCTTCATGGCGCGGGGAGGCTCTGTCGTATGACGGAACTCATGTCGATCAGGGCTGAGTTGCCAGTTTAGTACCTCGGACGCCACTCGGCCACAGCTGCTGTTTTGTGACTGTATATCTTTTTGGTCACAAGTTGTCAGTCCTCGATAGGATGAGTAAGCTGTTCTCATGAATCAGCCATCAATATCTTCATCTTCGCCCAGCCCCCGTGGCCCAGCCGATCACGACATTCGAGACCAGATTGTCGCGGCGGCCAACGAACACTTCAGTCAATACGGCTACGGCAAAACCACGGTTTCCGATCTGGCGAGGGCCATCGGGTTTTCCAAGGCGTACATCTACAAATTTTTTGATTCCAAGCAGGCGATCGGTGAAGCCATCTGCGCAAATTGCCTGGCAGAAATCGTCGCGGCTGTGGAGCAGGCGATCAATGTAGAAGACCTGTCGCCGACGGAGCGCTTTCGACGATTGGTCAAAACTGTGGTCGCCACAGGCGTGAATCTGTTCTTTAACGACCGAAAACTCTATGACATTGCAGCATTTGCGGCGTCGGAAAGCTGGCCCAGTACGCAGGCTTATGACGCACAGATCAAACGCTTCGTGTTGCAAATCGTGCGGGAGGGGCGAGAGATCGGCGAATTTGAACGCAAGACTCCCCTGGACGAAACAGTAGAAGCGATACATCTGGCTTTGCGGCCTTTCGTCAATCCTTTACTCCTGCAGTACAACCTCGATTATGTCGAGGAGGCGCCCACGCTCACCTCCAACCTCATTTTGCGTAGCCTCATGCCTTGACCTTCGGCTAACGGTTTTACGTCATGCCTGTGTAAGCGACAGATCACCAAAACGGCTTTTCATTTTGCCCTTCTTCCAGTCGTCGAAGGGCATTTCATTTATTCGCATTGTGACCATTGACTGAATTGGTCACATGAATAAATATGGTGAGCTGGCGCTTCTACTGCTTCATCTCAGTGATCCCATAGAGTTCAAACAATGAAAAAAATAATGCTCAAGAGCCCATTTGGCCTCGCTGTCGTGCTCGCATCTTCAAATGTGTTTGCAAGCGGTTTCGCTCTCAATGAACAAAGCGTCAGTGGCATGGGATCCGGGTTTGCCGGTCGCTCTTCCTCCGCTGAAGATGCGAGCACGGTCTTTGGTAATCCGGCGGGCATGTCTCGCTTGAAAAGGGAGCAGGTCAGCGTGGGGGCTGCGACTCTTTTCGCTAAGTCCGACATAAGCCAAACCCGCAGTACATTCGGGGGGCAGGAAGACGGTGACATGGTGCCAACCACCACAGTGCCTATGGGTTACTACGTCAAACCCATCGATGAGCATTGGGCATTCGGTGTAGGTTTTTATGTACCTTTCGGTCTGATGACTGACTATGGCAGCGGTTTTGCCGGGCGTTACTACGCCAACAAAAGTGAGGTCACGACCCTTACGTTCCAGCCCACCATCAGCTATGCCTTTAACGACAAAGTTTCGATCGGCTTGGGTCCGACCATCAACCGCATCACCGGTGAGCTGTCCGGGATGGTGCCCAATCCACTTAGCCCAGGTCGCAATGACGGAAAGCTCAAAAGCACGGGCGACGACACGGCCCTCGGTTTCAATGCCGGCATCCTGGTGCAGGCTACAGACCGAACCCGCCTGGGAATGACCTACCATTCCAAGGTCAGTTACCACTTGGACGCCAAGACCAAGGTCACCGACGGCATCTTTAGTGTGTTGGGGGTTAGCGGCCGCAGTTATGACGCTTCGCTGGATGTGGATACCCCAGAGTCAGTGGATTTCTCGATGACTCATCAGCTTAATAACGACTGGACACTCTACTTGGGGAGTACCTGGACACGCTGGAGTCGCTTCAAAGAGTTAACCATCGAGAACACTGGTTTACCCCCTTTGTTGAGCGGCTCGCTGGGCACTATTACCGAAGAACAAAACTGGCATGATACGTGGGCTCACGCTATCGGCACGGCGTACAAATTGAACAGCCAATGGGTACTTCGCGCAGGCTTCTCGGTCGACCAGTCTCCCACCAACAACACCAACCGAGGACCACGTATTCCCACGGGCGACCGGAAGGTTATCAGCTTCGGTGCTGGCTGGACTCCGGCGGACAATGTCACGATCGATGTTGCTTATTCCTACCTATGGGAGGAGAGCGTGCAGATCAACGATGCTTCGGCTACAAGAGGCGCATACAGTGCCAAATATAAGAACAGTGCGAGCGGACTCGGTACGTCTGTCAGTTACCGCTTCTAATTGAGTGCTGTTACACGATAAATGTCCTGTCGGGAGCGCGCGTTGCCTCCCGACCTTTAAGAACATATATCGGGCCTTTCCCCTGAGGTAAAAGACCTCTTTGTCGCCCCCCTCAGACTCCCATCACCTGCGCCATAAGGCCCTGATGAAACCGACGAGGCGTGGCCCAAGTCAAGACAGTAATGGCCTTGTTGCCAAAACCCGGCACCACACTCATGCGTCCGGCTTGCAGCGCACGGATTCCTGCACGCACGACGGGTTGAGGCTGCATCATCACCATTTTTAAGGCCGGTGTGATCCGTTGCTTGGCGCTTTCTGCAAATCCGGTGTCCGACATCCCTGGGCAAAGTGCGGTAACGACGACACCATCATTTTTCAGTTCGCGATGAAGCGCATCAGAGAAGCGAAGAACATAGGCTTTCGCGGCAGAGTAAACAGCGAAATTCTTCACGCCCTGGAAGGACAGCAAGCTGGCGACCATCAGGATGTGGCCACGTTTGCGGGCTCGCATGTCGGCCGCGAAAAGGCGTGTCAGGGCTGTCAGGCCGGCGATATCCAAATCAATCATGGTCAGGGACTGATCCAGAGGTTGATCCAGGAAAGGCCCCTGCAATCCATGACCCGCATTGTTGATGAGCACATCGATCACTATATTGCGTTCGCTGAGTCGCTCATGCAGTTCGATGATCGCCGGGATCGAGGACAGGTCTACTTGTTCGACGATCACATCAACGCCGAAGCGTTCGCGCAGCTGCGCCGATAGCGCTTCGAGCTTACTCAGCCTTCTTGCTACCAGAACGAGCGATTTTCCCTGCGCTGCATATTGCCGGGCAAACTCCTCGCCAAATCCGCTTGATGCTCCGGTGATGAGCACCCAGGAATTCTCGTTCGATTTCATTTCGCTGTACTCCGGTTGGTTTCTATTGAGCAATTGGTTGCTGATCGCGTCAGTCGGTGAGCGAAACCCGCTCTCGGATTGGGTAGTAGCTGAAAGAGAAGGGGAGGTGCGTGCATCAAGTTCTACGTCACCTGGTTAAATCATCGTGTCGCAACAGGCTGGGCTTCAGGAGGTTGCCAGCCACCACCTAGCGCCTTGAATGCCGCAACCGCCGCCCGTGCCGATTCCGTTCGCGCTTGTGCCCGAGCATCGGAAGCCTGCAGCATCGTCTCGTCGGCGTGCAGGACGTCGATCAGGCTGGCCGTGCCTTTCTCATAGGCAATGAACGACGATTGGCGAGCCTGTGTCAGAGACGCCTCACCCCCGGTGAGGGTGGTTGCTTGAGCCTCCCGATTCACCAGTGCGGAGAACGCGTTTTCTACATCCTCGGTGGCGCGCAGCACGGACTGACGGTAAGCGGCCAGGGTTTCGGCTTCCTGTCCCTTGGCTTGGTCGATTTGAGCGTTTATGCGACCAAAATCGAAGAGCCTCCAGTGCAGGCCCAGTACGCCCGCTGACTGGCTGGCGCCGCTGGTGAAAAGATTGCCTGCGGATACAGCCGTAGCACTACCCAGCAATGCGCTGAGGGAGAATTTCGGGTAGTACTCAGCAATCGCCTCCCCGATGCGTGCGTTTGAAGCCGCAAGACGGCGCTCAGCCACAATGAGGTCTGGCCTGCGGCGCAGCAAATCGGCCGGCGTCCCCATCGTCTTTAACTGCGGCGCTACAGGAATGCTCCCCGCACTTGCCAGTTGTGTGCGGTGAGTGCCTGGCGGCGTGCCGAGCATTACATCCAGCGCATTCATGGCAGCATCCAGACCGGTCTGCAGGACCGGCACTGTCGCCTGGACCTGCGATAGCGCCCCCTCGGTCTGGCGAACCTGATAATTGGCGGCGAGCCCCTTGCTGTAGAGCAACTGGACTTTCTCTAGTAGCTCCTGCTGTGTTTTGACTTGTCGGTTCGCAATGTCCAGCCGGGCCTGTAGTCCGCGGATAGTGATGTAGATATCGGCGGTCTGTGCAGCGATGGCCAATCGTGTGGCAGCGACGCCGGCCTGGGAAGCCTGGTACTCGGCCAGAGCAGCCTCGCGTCCGTGGCGCAATCCGCCAAAGACATCTACCTCCCAGCTGGCATCGAGGTTGGCCTCGTAGGAGCTTCCGTACCGATCATAGCCAGGCGTTGAGTTCAACACCTGGCCGAGCGGCGTCTCGATTGACTGGTAGGAGCGCGCGGCCTGTCCGGTGATGTTCCCTGAGGGCAGTAAAGCGGCATTTGCGGCGCCCAGTCCTGCCCGTGCCTGCGTGACTCGCGCCGACGCCTGCGCCAGATCCAGGTTCTGCTCAAGTGCCTTGGAGACGAAGTCGGCTAACAGTGGATCACCAAAACCTTCCCACCAGGCGACAAGACTGGCCGGCGTCGCCCCAGGCCTCTGTTCGACAGAAGACTGCCCCAAGTAATGGTCCGACAGTGGGGCGTCCGGACGGTGATAGTCCGGACCGACCGCGCAACCTGTCATCAAGCTGGCACTCACCAAGAGAGCAATGGGGCGGAGGGGAGGCATTGAGGTACCTTCAATCGAGGATGTTTGTGACCATATTACGTTATGGTCACTTTCTGTCAATCGACGCTCTTTGGGCTATGTTCGAAATTGGCTCAATACGTGCGGCGGTTCTGTTGCTTAGGCCGAGGGGCTTGGCATTTCACAATGTGTGACCATTGACAGTAATGGTCACTAGGCTGAGAATGTGGCGCCTGTCCTATTTTTTAAGTAAGGGAACCTATGCGCCGGCTTCGATCTGTCCCCATTGCCGCTTGCTTGTTGCCTCTCGTCCTGACGGCGTGTGGCGACTCATCCACCGTTGAAGATCCACGCACGCAGGCCCCTCTGGTGAGGTCCTCTGCGGTTCAGGGTTCGTCCGACGTCTCGCGTTCTTTCACGGGCGTCGTGGCTGCCCGCGTCCAGGGCGACCTGGGCTTCCGGGTGTCAGGCAAGATACTTGAGCGTCTGGTTGACACCGGCCAGACCGTTAAACGTGGGCAGCCACTCATGCGCCTTGACCCAATCGACCTGGGGTTGCAGGCGCGAGCACAGCAAGAGTCGGTCATCGCCGCTCGGGCCCGTGCTAAGCAGACTGCAGATGACGAGGCGCGATATCGCGACCTGGTCGCCGCAGGTGCTATTTCTGCATCGACCTATGACCAGATCAAAGCCGCAGCGGATACCGCAAAGGCGCAGCTCAGCGCTGCTGAAGCGCAGGCTGATGTAGCCCGCAATGCTTCTGGTTATGCGGTGCTGTTTGCGGATTCCGACGGCGTAGTGGTAGAGACGCTCGCCGAGCCCGGACAAGTTGTCAGCCCGGGACAGCCCGTAGTTCGACTGGCGCGGGCAGGGCAGCGCGAAGCCATCGTGCACCTGCCCGAGACGTTGCGCCCCGCAGCAGGATCCACCGCGCAGGCGACGCTTTATGGCAATACCACGGGTGCTGTTACGGCGAAGCTGAGGCTGCTTTCTGACTCGGCCGACCGTATGACGCGTACCTTCGAGGCGCGTTATGTGCTTGAGGGCGCGCTGGCCAATGCACCGATAGGTTCGACCGTCACGCTTCGGATCGCTGAAAGCACCACGCAAGGGCAGGGGCTGCAAGTACCGATCGCTGCCGTTTATGACCCAGGCCAAGGCACTGGCGTGTGGGTCATCGCCGGTACACCGGCGAAAGTGACTTGGCGATCTGTTCAGGTCCTGGGCTTGAGCGACGACGCAGCGCGAGTCGCAGGCGATCTCAAGGTCGGCGAGCAGATCGTAGCGTTAGGCGCGCATCTGCTGCGCGATGGTGAGGAGGTAAGACTGGCTCAACCGGGTGACGTCAAGGTTGCCGGGAGTCATCCATGAGCGAGGGTCGTTTCAACCTGTCGGCGATCGCCGTTCGCGAGCGCTCCATCACGGTGTTTTTGATCTTCCTGATTGCTGTTGCGGGCATCCTGTCGTTCTTCCAGTTGGGACGCGCGGAGGATCCTCCATTTACGGTCAAGCAGTTGACTGTCATCACCGCGTGGCCGGGTGCTACTGCGCAGGAGATGCAGGATCAGGTAGCAGAGCCACTTGAAAAACGCCTGCAAGAACTGAAATGGTACGACCGCACGGAAACCTACACCCGTCCTGGCCTCGCCTTCACGATGGTGTCACTGCGCGATAGCACGCCGCCCGCGCAAGTGCAGGAGGAGTTCTATCAGGCGCGTAAAAAGCTCGACGATGAGGCCAGGAAGCTGCCGGCGGGTGTCATCGGGCCAATGGTCAACGACGAGTTTTCGGACGTGACATTTGCACTGTTCGCCCTGAAAGCCAAAGGCGAACCGCAGCGACTGTTGGTACGTGATGCAGAGTCGTTGCGCCAACAGCTGTTGCATGTGCCGGGCGTGAAGAAGGTCAACATTATTGGGGAGCAACCCGAGCGCATCTTTGTTTCCTTTTCCCATGATCGGCTGGCCACCTTGGGCGTATCGCCCCAGGACATCTTTGCCGCGCTGAATAATCAGAACGTGCTCACGCCTGCCGGTTCGATCGAAAGCGACGGGCCGCAGGTCTTTCTTCGGCTGGATGGCGCCTTCGATAAGGTGCAGAAGATTCGTGACACACCCATTGCGGTTCAGGGGCGGACGCTGAAGCTCTCGGACGTGGCGACGATCGAACGTGGTTATGAAGATCCGGCAACCTTTCTCGTGCGTAATAACGGTGAAGAGGCCTTGTTGCTGGGGATCGTGATGCGTGAGGGTTGGAACGGTCTTGACCTCGGCAAGGCGTTGGACGCGGAGACGGTCAAGATCAATGAAGGTATGCCGTTGGGCATGACGCTCTCCAAGGTCACCGATCAATCTGTAAATATCAGTTCGGCCGTCGGCGAGTTCATGGTCAAATTTTTCGTCGCGCTGCTTGTGGTGATGCTTGTCTGCTTTCTCAGCATGGGCTGGCGGGTAGGCGTTGTGGTCGCTGCGGCTGTACCGTTGACGTTGGCTGTGGTGTTTGTGGTGATGGCGGCCACTGGAAAGAACTTTGACCGTATCACCCTTGGCTCGTTGATTCTGGCGCTCGGACTGTTGGTGGACGACGCCATCATTGCTATCGAAATGATGGTGGTGAAAATGGAGGAGGGCTACGACCGCATCAAAGCTTCCGCGTACGCCTGGAGTCATACGGCCGCACCGATGCTTTCCGGTACGCTGGTGACGGCTATCGGCTTCATGCCCAACGGCTTCGCGCAGTCGACAGCCGGCGAGTACACCAGCAACATGTTCTGGATCGTGGGCATTGCCCTGATTGCCTCCTGGGTGGTTGCGGTAGCTTTTACCCCGTACCTGGGTGTGAAGATGTTGCCGAACATCAAGAAGGTCGAGGGTGGTCACGCGGCCATCTACAACACCCCTAACTACAACCGCTTCCGCCAGGTTTTGACGCGAGTCATTGCTCGCAAATGGCTGGTGGCCGGTAGTGTTATCGCAATGTTTGGCGTGGCGATTCTCGGCATGAGCCTGGTCAAAAAACAGTTCTTCCCTACCTCGGACCGTCCAGAGGTATTGATTGAAGTGCAAATGCCCTATGGAACCTCCATTGAGCAGACCAGTGCGACCACCGCCAAGATAGAGACCTGGCTGCAAAAGCAGGGTGAGGCAAAAATCGTCACGGCCTATATCGGGCAAGGCGCGCCGCGTTTCTATCTGGCGATGGCGCCGGAACTCCCTGATCCATCGTTCGCGAAAATTGTGGTGCTGACGGACAGCCAGGAGGAGCGCGAGGCCCTCAAGTTCCGTCTCCGCGAGGCCGCTGCTGAGGGACTTGCCCCAGAAGCGCGTGTCAGGGTGACTCAGCTTGTATTTGGTCCGTATTCTCCGTTCCCTGTTGCCTATCGGGTGATGGGGCCTGATCCGTCAAAGTTGCGCGAGATCGCGGGCCAGGTACAGGACGTGATGCAGTCGAGCCCGATGATGAGAACCGTCAACACTGACTGGGGGCCACTGACGCCGACGCTGCATTTCGCTCTGGATCAGGATCGCTTGGAGGCGGTGGGGTTGACGTCAAACTCAGTCGCGCAGCAACTGCAGTTCCTGTTGGCCGGAGTACCGATCACCGCAGTTCGTGAGGACATTCGCTCGGTGCAGGTGGTTGGTCGCGCAGCGGGTGATATCCGGCTCGATCCCGCCAAGATAGAAGGCTTTACGCTGGTGGGCTCGGCGGGTCAGCGGATTCCGCTGTCCCAGGTGGGAGAGGTCGATGTGCGTATGGAGGATCCGATCCTCCGACGTCGTGACCGCACGCCGACCATTACCGTGCGCGGCGACATTGCCGAAGGCTTGCAGCCACCGGACGTCTCGAGCGTGATCATGAAGGAGCTGCAACCGGTCATCGACCAGTTGCCTGACGGGTACCGGATCGAGCAGGCGGGTGCAATCGAGGAGTCGGGCAAAGCCGGTAAAGCGATGTTGCCGCTGTTCCCGATCATGATTGCCATGACGCTGCTGATCATTATTCTGCAGGTACGTTCGATCTCGGCGATGGTCATGGTGTTCCTCACCTCGCCACTGGGGTTGATTGGTGTGGTGCCGACACTGCTTATCTTCCAGCAGCCGTTTGGTATCAACGCTCTGGTCGGTCTAATCGCCCTTTCAGGCATTTTGATGCGCAATACGCTGATTCTGATTGGGCAAATCCATCACAACGCGCAAGAAGGGCTGGATCCGTTTCACGCGGTGGTCGAAGCCACGGTCCAACGTGCCCGCCCGGTACTGCTGACAGCGCTGGCGGCAATCCTGGCGTTCATTCCCCTGACACACTCCGTCTTCTGGGGGACGTTGGCCTACACGCTGATCGGAGGCACGTTCGTCGGAACCATCATGACGCTGGTATTCCTGCCAGCGATGTACTCCATCTGGTTCAAGATCCGTCCTGACCATACGGGGAAAACTGAACCAGCTAATAAGCAAGCAAGCCTGGTGGATAGGACGCCACCTCGTCCTCTCGACGTTCACCAAACCACAGAGCTTTAGCCGTAGGCCATAGCGTGCTGCTTTTAGTGGGCGTCGACTGAAAAATGAAGAGGGTTCAATGATTAATCTCGAAGGTCAAAAGCGAATCGTAGTCACGGGAGCAGGAATTGTCGGACCTCTGGAGTGGAAGAGGTCTGGCAGAGATTGCTGGCGGGGCGTTCTGGCATCCGTAATCTGCCCGACGATCTTGCTGAGGGTACAGGCGTTGCAGTAGGCGGCCAGGTGCCGTCCCTAGAAGATGATGCTATCGCGGGTTACGACCCTGAGCGCATCATTTCGGCCAAGGATCGCAAGAAGATGGATCGCTTTATCGAGTTTGCACTTGTGGCTGCGCACGAAGCTCTGGAGCAGGCGGGTTGGCATCCGACTGATGTCGCAGACCAGGAGCGGACAGCCACGATCATTGCATCGGGCGTAGGTGGGTTTGGCGCGATTGCCGACGCTGTGCGCACCACCGATGCGCGTGGTCCTCGCAGATTGTCGCCTTTCACTGCGCCGTCTTTTCTCGCCAACATGGCGGCCGGGCACGTATCCATTCGGCACGGTTTCAAAGGGCCTCTCGGCGCACCGATAACCGCTTGTGCTGCAGGGGTTCAGGCCATCGGCGATGCGGCCAGGCTCATCAGAAGTGGTGAGGCGGACATCGCCATATGCGGCGGTACCGAAGCTGCGATAGACCGTGTGACCCTGGGTTGTTTTGCTGCGGCCCGCGCGCTATCCACTGGTTTTGCCGAGCGTCCGCAGGAGGCATCACGTCCCTTTGATCGCGATCGTGACGGCTTCGTTATGTCTGAGGGGGCCGGGTTGCTTGTAATCGAGTCGCTGGAGCATGCCCTCTCACGTGGAGCCAAACCCTTGGCGGAACTGGTCGGCTATGGCACCAGCGCCGATGCCTATCACCTGACGGCAGGTCCGGAAGATGGCAGCGGCGCACGGCGCGCCATGGAGCAAGCACTGCGGCAGGCCGCTGTCAGTCCTGCGGACGTGCAACACATTAATGCGCATGCGACCTCCACTCCGGTTGGCAACAAAGGAGAGCTGGCGGCAATTCGTTCGGTGTTCGGGAGTGACTCTGGCGTGGCTATCAGCTCGACTAAGTCCGCCACAGGGCATCTTCTTGGAGCGGCCGGAGGCATTGAAGCCATCTTCACGGTATTGGCGCTTCGTGACCAGGTCGTGCCTCCCACGCTGAACCTGGTTAATCCCGATGAGGCGGCCGGCGGGCTCGATCTGGTCGGCTTGAAGTCCCGCACGATGTTGATAACGCACGCGCTCTCATATGGGTTCGGATTTGGTGGAGTTAACGCCAGCGTACTGTTCCGCCGCTGGGAACCTAAGTCTTGAGTGTGGCGCGTCTTCCACAGCTATCTGCAAGTTTTGAATGGCCGGTTGAATCCACAGCCGATTACTGCCCGTCGCATCCGGTAATTAACGGATAAAAACCAGCAGTCGAATGTGCCCGGAGAAACCCACGGCGATTCAAGGCAAACACCTTGCGGTACGTTTTATGGATGACCGCCAAACCATGGAGGTCGGAATGAGCCACCTCCCGACCTCCATGCGTCGCGCCTTTTTTCGCCCGAAGATTACTCCGCCGACGTTTGCAGTACCTCAACCCATAACGCACCTTTGCCCGATGCCGCTTCACCGACACGTTTCAAGGCGCCGTTGTTGCTGACCGCGTAAGTGCCGACTTTTTGGCTTTTCTCGCCAGTTACCAGCAACCAGCGCCCGTTGGGTGAAAAAGCGATATTGCGTGGCTGCTTCTCTTCCACCGGATAGTTCTCGAGAAAGCTCAAGCCGCCTGTCGAAGGGTTCACCGCGAATGCTGATACCGAACTGCTGGTGCGCTCGGTCATCAACAGTAGCGTGCCATCGGGCGAGATCCGCAGGTCCGCCGCCCAGATACGTGGTGTGGGGTCATCCTTCAAGTCGTTGTTACGGGAATCACGCACTTCGCCGTGAGCCAGTTTCAAACGCTCGGGAATGCCACTGGCAACGGCAATCTGAGTCAATGCGCCGGTGCTGTCATTGATTGAAAACGCTGTGACCGTGCCGCTCATTTCACCGACCACATACAGGTATTTTCCATTCGGGGAAAAGGCCAGGTGCCGAGGCCCGGTATTTTCCGGGACACTGACGTGGCCGTTGCCAATAGGGGAGAGCGCGCCGGTTTTGGCATCAAGGCGATATTGCAGCACCTGGTCCGCGCCAAGATTGCCCACGTAGGCAAAACGGTTGCTCGGGTCAGTACGAACCGAATGCGCATGCGGGCCTGTCTTGTAGCTCAGGATGCTGGCAGAAGGCTGATAGGCCTTGTCGATGGCCTGAACGCTGACGGTGTCGGCACCATAGGATGCGCCGAGCAGATAGCGTCCTTTTCTATCGGTAGACAGGTAAGCCATGCTTTCTGCCAGGGGCGCTTTGGACAGAGGAGTCAGATGTCCGCTCTTGGGATCTATGCTGTAGCCCAGCACCTGAAACGGCTTGACCCGCAAGGCGGCAAACAACACTTTGCTGTCAGGGGTGATGGCCATGGGGTTGACCTGATCACCGGCGTTGACCTGTTCAATCAGGCTCAACGCGCCGTTGTTCTGGTCAAGGCGATACTGGGAAATCAGACCGTCTCCCGGGCTCGATATATAGGCAAAAGTGGCGGCATTGGCTTGCAGGCTGAGGCCGTAGACAACGGCAGCGGCAGCGGCCAAGAGAAGGGGTTTATTCACGGGTGATCCTTTATTTTTATGGCGTGGTCGGTCATCCTATGACTGTGCTTACGCCACATCAATCGCTGTTTTTCTCAAATTGGAAAGATGCGTCGTGGCCAAGGCGCAGTGTTTGCTTGACCTTGGTCCGGTTCGGTGCTATTCACGCAGCCCGACGCTCACCCGAGTTTGAAACATTTCTAAACACACTCGCTCAAGAATTGTTGTACGACGTCGTATCTACTATGTTCGACTGCGCTCGTTCTCACAAAAAAAATAAATGGAGATACCCTCTATGACGAGCATTCCTTCCGTCGAAGGCCAGGCTGCGGTGCCCGCACAAAATCGATTTTCCCGAATACTCAAACTGCTGGGCCCCGGAATCATCGCCGTACTGTCCTGGCTGGGCGCAGGTGACCTGATCACGTCGTCCGTGGCCGGTGCCAATTACGGTTACGCAATGATGTGGGTGCTGGCGGTCTCTCTGCTCTTGAGATACCTGATCGTCAACATCATCGCTCGCTTCCAGTTGTGCAATAACCAGGGCATGACCATCCTGCAAGGCTATGCGCAGCTGAATCCCTTTTTCGCCTGGTTCATGCTTGTCTACGCCCTGTTGATGGGGCACTTGATGAACGCCTACATGATCAAGGGGGCGGGTGAGTCGCTGGCGATGCTGTTGAAAATCGACCAGCCCCTGCTGTGTTCACTGGCGGTGGTACTCGCTGTGTGGATGCTGGTGGGTCGTAATATTTATTCGATGATCGAAGGCGTGATGAAGGTGCTGCTGGCGATCATGACCCTGGCCTTTATCGCCTTGGCCGTGATGTCCGGCCCCGATGTCGTCGGCATCGTCAAAGGCACCATCGGCTTCAGCATCCCGCCGGATGAAGGCGTGCATGGCGCGCTGCTGGTGGCGGTATCGGTTATCGGCGCGGTTGCAGGCTCCATTGCCAACTTCGTGCATCCGTATGTCATGCGCCAAAAGGGCTGGGTAGGGCCGCAACACAAGCGTGTTCAACGTAACGATTTGCTGTTTGCGGTGTTCGTCGGGATCGTCATCAACCTCGCCATCTGGATCGTCGGCGCGGAAATCCTGCGTCCCAATGGTATCGAGGTAAAAACCCTGGGCGACCTGGGCAAGGCCTTGGAAATCTTCTTCGGTCCGATTGGTTGGTATGTGTTCTTCATCGGCGTGTTCGCGACACTGTTTGCCAGTATTTCCGGTAAGACCACGGCGTTCCCGATGCTGATTACCGATGCTTTCCAACACGTTCTCCCCAAGCGTCGCGAGAAGTACGGAAAAGAGTTTCACCATGATCCGATGCATAAATGGTTCATGCTGTTCATCCTCGTGACGCCATTGATCTGGTCGCTGCCAGGCATGCCGGATTTCGTGACCCTGACCATTGGTGTCAGCGCGTTGAACATCATTGGCTTACCGGTCATTTCCCTGGGCCTGCTGATCATGTCCAACCAGAAGTCGCTGCTGGACAAGAAGTATCGCAACAACCTGTTTGAAAACATCGCGCTGCTCTTTGCGACAGGCCTCGCGCTGTGGGTCGCCTTCCAGTTGGGCGTCGATCTGTTTACCTGACACCGAGCCGCCGAGGGGACGCAACGTCTCCTCGGCGGCCAACGTTCAGTCAGTCACAGACCCCTGCGGTATTCTCCCGGCGAAACTGTCCACCAGGCTCGCCACCACCATCACGCCCATCCGCGTGCGGGTCTGCAGCGTCGCACTCGCGCGATGGGGCTGCAGTACCACTTTCTCGTTGGCAAACAGTGTCTCGGGGACGTTCGGTTCATCGACAAACACATCCAGCGCCGCACCCGCGATCTCACCGGCGGCAAGCGCTGCCACCAGATCGACCTCGTTGACCAGCTTGCCCCGCGCCACGTTGATCAGATACCCGTCCTTGCCCAGCGCCTGCAGTACCTCGGCATTGATGATGGCTTCAGCCTTGTCGGCAGCGGCCGCGAGAATCAGTGCATCACTGTCGCGGGCCAGTTGGCTCAAGTCGGCGATGAAGGTGTGGTTCACGTCGCTCATTGGTTGCAAATCGGTGTAGCTGATCGGGCAACCGAACGCCGCGGCGCGGGTCGCCACTGCACGGCCGACCCGTCCCATGCCGACGATGCCGATGCGCATGCCGGACACTTGGCGCGCCAACGGCAACGGGGCCAACGGTGTCGGGCTATGGGGCCATTGGCCCGAACGCACGTACCGATCACTGGTGCACAGACCCCGGCACACGGCAATCAACAAGCCGATGGCCAGGTCGGCGACATCTTCGGTCAGCGCGCCGATGGTCGCGGTCACGCGGATCCCGCGGTCCCTGGCGTATGCCAGATCCACCGCATCGGTGCCCACGCCGTTGACCGCCACCACTTCCAGCTTGGGCAGTTGCGCCATGAGTGTCTGACTGATGCCGGTATGCCCGCCGGTGATCACCCCGCGAATGTTCGCGCCGTGTTCCTGCAAATAAGCCTGCTTGTCGGCCTGCTGGAAGTAGCGTCTGACGGTAAACAGCTCATCGAGCCGCGCGTTGATGTCGGGGATCAGGATCGGGCTGAGCTGCAAGACTTCTGGCTTCATGTAAACCTCGTGTAACGGAATAAAAAGGCCGGTTCAACCGCGACCGGCAAACGGCATGGCGCTGGCCATGACGGTCATGTTCAGGACGTTCGCCTCCAGCGGCAGGCCGGCGATGTAGCGCACGGCATCGGCCACGTGCTTGACGTCCACCATCGGCTCCACGGCGATGGTGCCGTTCGCCTGGCGCACGCCTTTGGTCATGCGCACCGACATTTCGGTCAGGGCGTTGCCGATGTCTATCTGGCTGCAGGCGATGTTGAATTCGCGCCCGTCCAGGGCCAGGGATTTGGTCAGCCCCAGCACCGCGTGTTTACTGGCGGTGTAGGCGCTGCTGAACGGTCGTGGGGTGTGGGCGGAGATCGAGCCGTTATTGATGATTCGCCCGCCCTGTGGCTGTTGCCGGCGCATCAGTGCGAAGGCTCCACGGGCGCAGAGGAAAACGCCGTTGAGGTTGGTGTCGATCACGTTGCGCCACTGCTCGAACGTCAGCTCATCGAGCGGCACGGCAGGGGCGTTGACCCCGGCGTTGTTGAACACCACATCGAGGCGTCCGTAGACCTCGGTGATGGTGGCAAACAGCGCATCGACACTGGCCGGGTCGCGCACATCAGTGGGCACCGCCAACGCTTCGTGTCCTTCGCTGAGCGCCCATTCGATCAATGCCTGCAATGGCTCCGGTCGGCGTCCGGCCAATACCAGGGTGAACCCGTCGGCCATTAGCGCCAGGGCCACGGCGCGGCCGATTCCACTACCGGCGCCGGTGACCAGGGCTACTTTCAAAGGACTGTTCATGTGTTTCTCCTTGTTATTCGAGAGGGCGTGTGTCGGGTTCAAGGTCGCTGGCCGACGCGCATTTCCAGTTGGCCGATGCCGTCGATCCCGGCGTTGATGATGTCGCCTGGTTGCAGCGCATCGACGCCTGCCGGGCTGCCGGTCATGATCAGATCGCCGGCCCGGAGCGCCACCGACTGAGAGATCCGGCTGATGATTTCACTGACTGACCAGATCTGGCTGTCGAGGCTGTCGCGTTGGCGTTCTTCGCCGTTGACGTTCAGCCACAACTCGCCGTCCGGGTGTCCGGCGCGAGTCACTGGCACGATGGCGGTCATCGGCGCGGCGCCGTCGAACACTTTGGCACCTTCCCACGGCAAACCATTGCTTTTGGCCGTGCGCTGGACATCACGACGGGTCAGGTCAAGACCGACGGCATAGCCCCAGACATAGGCCCGCGCCTGACTCTCCGGAATATTGGCGCCGCCTTCACCGATGGCCACGACCAATTCGATTTCGTGGACAAACTCTTCGGTCAACGGCGGGAAAGTCACTTCACCCGCCGCATCCACCACGTTGCTCGCCGGTTTCATGAAGAACACTGGCGGCTGGCGGGACTGGCCTTGGGTGTCTGGCCAAGGGTAGTTGCGGCCGACGCAAAATACCCGGCCAACGGGAAAGCGCTGCTGGCTGCCGGCAACCGGCAAGGTCACGGGTAGATCCGGGGTAAACACATACTCAGTCATCGTCATTTTTGTAGTCGTCCTGTTAGAAGCGTCAGCGTACGGCGGCAATCTTTTGCGAAGTTGGACGAATGCCGCCTCGTGTTGGAGAAAAACGGTTTCTTGGCTCAGCGCGCCTTGAGTTCGATGCGATACAAGCGACCGAGCAGCAACGAATAGGACAAGGTCCCCATCAGCGCCACACCCCCAATGAACCAGAAGGCGTAGGCAAACGAGCCTGTCGCGTGGACGATGCCGCCAATCACAATCGGGGTAACGATCCCGCCGATGTTGGCTGCCAGGCTGGTGACCCCGCCGGTCAGTCCGATCAATTCCTTGGGCGCGACTTCCGACACCGCCGCCCACGACGACGAAGCGATTCCCTGGGCGAAGAAGGCAATGGTCAGCACCGCAATGCAGATCACGTTCGAGTCGGTGAAATTCACCAGCACGATCGACATGCCCAGCATCGAGCCGACCACCAATGGCAACTTGCGGGCAAAGGACATTGAGTAACCACGGCGAATCAGCAGATCGGAGATGATGCCGGCGAGCAAGATGCCGACCGTTGCACCCACGAACGGCAACACGGCGAAGACCCCGGCCTTGATCATGGTCAGCTTGCGTTCTTCGATCAGGTACGTCGGGAACCAAGTCAGGAAGAAGTACAACGCCGAGGTGCTGGCGAACTTGCCGATGCAAATCGCCCAGATCTGCCGATAGCTGAACAACTCGGCGATCTGCCGCCAGTTGAACTTGGTGCGCTCCTGACTGCTCTTGACCAGTCCACCCCCGGCTTCGATGTACTTCAATTCTTCCTGGCTGACGTTCTTGCAGCTCAGCGGATCACGGTACAAGTAGAGCCAGATCACACCGAACACAATGCCGAGCAGCCCGGTACTGTAGAACACATGACGCCAGTCATAGGTCGTGGCCAGCCATAACAGCACACCGGTAAACAGTGCCGTGCCCAGATACTGGCCGCACACGTAAATGCTGCTGGCAAGGCCTCGTTCGCGGGCCGGGAACCACACCGTGACCGCTCGGCTGTTGGCCGGAAATGCTGGAGCTTCCATGGCGCCGACGGCCAGGCGCAGCCCGAACAGCGAAGCGAATCCTGTGGCAAAGCCTTGGCACACGGTAACCGTCGACCAGCTGATCAGTGATACACCGTAGGTGAACCGGGAACCGAAGCGATCGGCGATGAACCCGGCGGGGACCAGGGCGAGTGCGTAGGTCCAGGCAAACGCGGAAAAAATCAGGCCCATTTCGATCTTGTCCAGGCCCAGATCCTTGGCCATGAACGGTGCGGCAATCGAGATATTTACGCGGTCGATGTAGTTGATGATGGTCGCAATCAGCAGCAATGACAGCATGAACCAGCGCCGCCGCGTCGGTAGTCGCTGAGGCAACAGGGCGTCCCGGGCGCCGGCGCTCACCGACGGCGCGGTGGACGGAGAGGTTTGCGAGTTCGACATGAGTAGACCTTTTTATTGTTAGAAGAATCGAGATGTTCGCGCGCAGCCGAAGCCGATGCCCCGAGTGTCGGGGCAGAGCAATCGCTACTTGAATGAGAGGCGCGGACAGCCGCTGTCAGGCGCTCAGATACGCCTTCGGATCGGCTCGATCGGGGGAGGGTTGGCGAGGGAAAAAAGCAGGTTCATCACGAGCGCACCTTTTGATTGTTTTTGGAAGGGTCGGGCTGCATTGGTTGTTACAGTGGTCGTACAACCTCTCAAAATCAACGGAGGCGTTAGATCGTTTTTTCTCCTGTAAAAGGCGATCAATGCAGGTGTCCAAGAAAAATCAAATCAGCTCATTTCCTTCGTTATGCTTTATTCGATTCATAAGTTGATGTTTTTAAGAGATTAAATATTTTTGCGTGCTCGTAGTTTTTTGGACAGACGACACATCACACACGGATACAATTAATTCTCTGTATTTCGCTGTCATCCTATGACGTGTTGAAGCCAGCGGTGTCTGCCTTCACAATCACCGAGGTCGCCGCCTGCGTCGCGGCGCGATGACAACCTGTCCATGTACCTGTCGAGGATCCTCAGGCGATGTCGTCACCGAGTCGAGTACCCACTTACGGCATGCAACAACGCAGCGAATTGACGGACTTTTACATCCGCGACAAAAAGGGCCGGCGCGCCGAAACCAGCCCGCATCGCCATGAGTATTTCCAGATCCAGGTCAACCTCGGTGGCGATACCGTGCAGCACATCGGCAACGTCGAACGTCCGTTTCCGCGCAATACGCTGGCCTTCATCCTGCCGCATCGCGTGCACGTGATTCCGCATCCGGCAGACAGCAACTTCATGGTGATCAATTTTTCCCAGACCTTCCTGCTGCCGCATTTGCAGTGCGACCCGATGGATCTGGAGGAAGTCTCGATTCTCCTGGCACCCGAGTTGTCGCCGTTCCGCTTCCAGGAACATCTGGATTTCATTCTGGGCGATGAGGACTTCCGTAAAGTATGCGGCTTGATCGAACAGATGCGAGTCCTGGATGAGAACCGTCAGTTTGGCACCCGCGAAATGCTCAAGGGGTTGTTGTTGCAACTGGTGGGGAGTGTTTGTGCCTTGTATGCCGAGCCGCTCAAACGGTTGGCCGAAGAGAATGCCGCCGAAGTCAGCCGACGCGATGCGCTGAGCAGGATGTCCGAGTACTTGCGCAAGAATATTGCCGACCCCGATCTCAACCTGATCAAGGTGGCTGCTGCGACTTACCTGTCACCGACGTATCTGACGCACTGGTTGCGCAAGGAAATCGGCAAGACCTTCACTGAGCTGGTGCTCGAGCGCAGGATGCACGCGGCACGCAATTATCTGCTCAATGGGACACGACCGGTGGGGGAGGTGGCGAGGTTGTGCGGTTTCGCTGACGAGGCTTATTTCTCCCGACGCTTTCGCCAGATACATGGCCAGCCACCTGGGCAATTCAGACGTCAGCAACTTAATCCCGATACTCCGCAGTCACCGTCCAACACGTGATCGACAGCTGTGCGCAGGCTCGCACGGGCCAATGGCTCTCCGTTTTCGTCTTCTAGCTGAACACCGGCGACTATCAGTTCGTCATAGGCCTTCTCAATGTCCGGGGGCGAATAGCAGTGGCGATATATCATCTCCTCACCCGAGGAGTCAGTGAAAGACAAGGCCGCGATCGCCTGGCCACTCCAGGACGCGCCTTACGGATCAAAGGAGTTTGGTATCTGCGATTGCAATGGCTACTACCTTGTGTTCAAGCAGATTTCGGTAGCCAGAAAAAGCGTTGAGCCTTCTCGCTATTCGGAGCGTCAGTGCGGCTATCAATGACGGTGAGTGACTGCTTTTGGCTGTGGATTCAATCGGTCCATGCAACAGATTTGCTAAATCGTTCAGCGGACGCTTCTCGATGCTGAACCTGCGTAACTGACGTCTTCAGTTTGATAACAATGTTCAAATGGCTTGAAGCAGAACCCAGTAGCTTGCCTTGGGATTTCTCCTTTTTTGCTCTTGAAACGCCCCAAAAACAAGTCCTGAATCGAGTCTTTTCCTGCTTTGGAGAGAAAAGAAACCCCTTAGATTTCAATGGGTCGGACGCTGGATGAGAGTTTCGTTTCCCACTCCAATCTCTTGATTGTTTTCACTGTATCGTCAATCTGTCTTCACTCGCGCCGCGTTTTGCCGCAACTGGTCTAGGTAGTTTGCCCATTGTTGAGCAGCCTCCCGGCGCTGCACCAGCAGTTGAGCACGCGCATACACAGCGCCCAGCGCCCCTGGCATTCGGTGGGATAATGACAGTTCGAGCACGATGGGATCGATACCCAAGTGCTCGTGGGCAATGGTCCGGTAGGTGGCACGAAAGCCGTGTGCAGTGATGTCGTACTCCGGCCAGATACGCTGAAATGACTTGAGCATGGAGGTCGGATTGATTGGTCGACCCGGATAGACCGGCGAGACGAACACCCAGCCTTTGCCCTCTGCATCCACCACGCGGGTTTTATGTGGCTCGCGCAACAGGACGAGAGCTTGCTCGGGTAAAGGCACGATGTGCTTGCTCTTGTCTAAGTGCTGGGTCTTGCTGACCACGTAACGCCAATCGGCACCCACCAAGTCAACGTCTTCCCAACGCATCTGCACCAGTTCGCCAGGGCGGACCGGCAACATCACCAGCAGGCGCATCGCGGTGGCAACGCTGCCGTCGTTGCAATCATCCAGGCGTAGAAGCAACCTTCCCAAATCCGCTGGCCTTTCGATCGCTGGATTGCTGGTCACGACATGGCGGATTTTCAACTCCTCAATGTTACTAAGCGCCACATTGCGTTCCACCCATCCGCGCCCCTCGGCAAAGCCCAGGACGGCACGGATGATGGTACGCACGCGCCGGGCCATGGCCATGGTGCGCTGGCGGCGCAACTCCGTAATGATTGTGGTGATGTGCTCCAGCTTGATCTCGCTAACCGGTTTTTTACCAATCGCGGGCAAGATGTGGTTGTTCAGCGCTCCGTTAAACCCCGAGATGGATTTGGTCACCAGTTCGGCCGACTTGAATGACAACCATTGCTCGGCCACGTACGCGAAGGTGCGCTCTTCATTAAGCAACTGTGCCTCGATTTTGGCGGTCTTGGCCTTGAGCGGGGCGGTGTGATTAGCCACGTCGCGCCGCGCGCCGCGAGCAATGTCGCGAGCCTCCTTCAGGCCGATATCGGGGTAAGCGCCGATGGAGAAGCGGTTTTCCTTGCCGTGCAGTCGATACTTCAAGCGCCAGAACTTGGAGGGGGCTTTGCCGGCCTTGCTCGACGCCCTCACCTCCAAGTAGAGACCAGGGACTTCGCCGTCAGCGTGTTTGCCGGGTTCGGTCAGCGAGCGGATCAAGGCATCGCTGAGTTTTCGTTTGAAAACAGCCGCATTATCTGGGGGCATCGGTGGGGGCATCCTTTTTAAGGATCCGAAATTTGCCCCCAATTATGCCCCCATAAGCTGTGGAATCCATTGGATTTAGACAGGCGGCAGTAGACTGAAATTACCAATAAGTTATTGTTATATAACAATTATATGGAGCTTGGTGGAATTCCATTACAAGCTATCGGGGTCCCCGAAGAACATCTGAATCCGCGACCTTAACCAACGCTCACCCGGATCATTATCCTGCGACCCACGCCAAGCCATGTGCAGCTCAAAACTGCGCACCGGCAACGGCGGATCCTCTGCCCGAACACCACCGGCGGCGGTCAACGCTTCAGCGGTGTAGTCCGGGACGGTAGCCACGATATCGGTTCCGCTGATCAGCGTGCTCAACCCATTGAACTGCGGCACTGCCAGCACCACATGCCGTTTTCGCCCCAGCTTCTCGAGCTCTTCATCTATAAAGCCGCTCAGGTCGCCCGCGAACGAAACCAAAGCGTGGGGGCGGGCGCAGAAATCATCCAGGCTCAATGGGCCCGGCACCGTGTCGGCCCGCAACAATTTCGGCATGCTGCGACGCAGTACTTTGCGCTTGGCGTTGGCCGGCAGGTCGGCGGTGTAGCTGACGCCGATGGAAATTTCGCCCGACGCCAGCAGGCTCGGCATCAGGATGTAGTTGGCCCGACGCACCACCAGCACGATCCCCGGCGATTCCGCGCGCAAACGCTTGAGCAGCATCGGCAGCAGCGCGAATTCAACATCATCCGACAGACCGATGCGGAATACCGTGGTGCTGGTCGCCGGGTCGAATTCCGCCGCACGGCTGACCGCGGTGGAAATCGAATCCAGGGCCGGCGAGAGCAGGGCGAAGATTTCCACCGCCCGGGCGGAAGGCTCCATGCTGCGGCCGGTACGCACGAACAACGGGTCATCGAACAGCCCGCGCAGGCGCGAGAGCGCCGCACTGATGGCCGGCTGGCCGAGGAACAATTTCTCCGCAGCGCGGGTCACGCTGCGTTCGTGTGCATCAGTGTTTCGAAAACGATCAACAGGTTCAGGTCGACACGACGCAGGTCATTACGATTCATCTGGAGTCCTGGCAGATTCAGCAAACTTGACGTGAGCGGCTATATGAGAAGAATGGCCGGCATGAATCTTACGGGCAAAGACTGGTACTCTGCACAGGGTAATTCAGTTTTTTCTGAAAGGCTGCTTCGGTTTTTTACGGCATTGGATGATGTCGCCGTCGCTGCGGAATCAATGACAGGCATGTCGACTATTAATAGCCACTGATGGTCTTGGGTAGAAAGCCCAGATAGAGTTCGGGGCATTAGAGGTTAATTTGACGAGGTTTGCGATGTCCCGCACGATCCGTTTTCACAAGTTTGGTCCAGCCGAGGTGCTCAAATGCGAAGAGCATGCGGCCGCTCTGCCTGCGCCGGGCGAAGTGCAGGTGCGCGTCGAAGCGATAGGCATCAGTTGGTACGACATTCTGTGGCGCCAGAACCTGGCCTCGTCCCATGCTCGTCTGCCTTCAGGCCTGGGTCATGAAATGGCCGGTGTGGTCACGATGGTCGGCGAGGGCGTTGATGACCTGGCCGTCGGTGACAAGGTCGCCAGCTTCCCGGCCGAGAGTCCCAACGACTACCCGGTTTATGGCGAACAGATCGTTCTGCCGCGCTCGGCGCTGACCCGCTACCCGGACGTACTCAGCCCGATCGAAGCCAGCGTGCACTACACGCCGCTATTGATCGCTTATTTTGCCTACACCGACCTGGCGCGAGTCAAACCTGGGCAATTTGCGCTGGTGACCGACGCCAGCCACTGCGCCGGTCCGTCGTTCGTGCAATTGGGCAAAGCCCTCGGTGTGCGAGTGATTGCTGCGACCAAAACTTCGGATGAGCGTGAGTATCTGCTGTCCCTGGGCGCCGAAAAAGTCATCGTCACCGAAGAACAGGATCTGCTGATGCAGATCAACAAGATCACCGATAACCGCGGCGTCGATGTGGTGTTCGATGGCCTTGGCGGACCGCAGATGTCACTGCTCGGTGATGTGCTGGCGCCTCGCGGCAGCCTGGTGCTCTATGGTCTGCAAGGGGGGAACCAGACGCCATTCCCGGCCTGTGCGGCGTTCCAGAAGAACATTCAGTTCTTCGTACACTGCATCGGCAACTTCACCGGCAAGCCGGAGCTGGGCATCATCCAGGATCAGGCCGCACTGCAACGTGCCCTGCGCGACATCAACCAGTTGACCGCGGACCATGTGCTGCTGCCGCTCAAAACCCGGGTGTTCCCGTTTTCCGAATTTGTCGAAGCCCACCGCTATATGGACGAATGCCCATGTCGCGAACGGGTCGCCCTACAGGTCGAACCTGCCTGAGCCCTTTCTCTGCAGAGTCCGTGAAAGCACGGACTCTTCTGCTGGCAGTCACTCCCAAATGAGACGTCCATCGATCTGTCGGTGGGCCGGTTCAGCAACTGAACTGGTTTTTGCTCTCAATCTGTGTCTTCTAATCATTATATAAGCCCTGATAATTGAATGATTAATTTCATCTCAAGGAAAGAGTCATGGCCGAGTATCAGCCTGAAACTCCTCAATGCGCGCCGGCAATATATGCTCAACAAATAATGCAGCGCCGCTCAGTTGTCTTACATTCATGGACAACTTCTTTCTTTATTTCTTGTGCTAAGTGTCTGTGGGACGCTGTCGGAAATTTCCTAGGAAAACGCTTGGGGGCGCAAGACGCCCGCTCTCCGGGGTGTTGCGCCGATCTTGATCTCCTTGGGGTACCTGCAACGTTCAATCATTTCAAATAATTACACAATGCTTAAGTGCTAGCATTTGAATAACGGCACTGGCACTCCATTCATGACAAACAACTTGTTGCGCAATACACCCCGTTATTGGCGCGGCATTGAATTTATGAGTCACAGGTAAATAAATGATGACCGCTACCCATGATCAGGCAATGAACTATGTTTATCAGCAAATGCTGCAGCGCTTGCTGGGTTTTTTCTCTCGCGCCGAACGCACGGCATTGCAATTGCTGATTCAGCGCCTGGTGATGTCCGCAGGAGGTTTGGAGCGTATCAGCGATTACAAGGTGCTGGCGATCCAGTCCGGGTCCCGCGACAGTTGCTACACCCTGGCGCTACTGCGCGCCGCGCAGCTGAGTATTGCCGGCCGGGCACCGGCGACGTTTCAACTGCGAGTGGCGACCTTGCGCTTGAACGGTGCGGCCTCGACGGCCCTGGAAAACATCCATCGCAGCTGCAGTGCGTTGTTTCTCTACGACGATCCCAGGGTCGAAGTGTTGATGGTCGATAATCGTGAAGTCCTGCCGTTCAACCATCTGGCGCCGATCTCCGAAGCCGGTCGCGAGTCGAATCGGCTCAATCTGCTGATGGTCGGGCACCGCCGTGCCTGGGACGGACCGCTTGATCTGTGGGATGACGGGTATCTGGCGACCGGCGAGTTTTACGGACAAATCGCCCGCTGGGACAAGGGTGTCGATGCATTGATCAGTAGCGATACGCCCCGTCGGCAGAAGCAGTTTCTCGAGGGATTGATCCGTGCAGCGGCCAAGGCCGGGCTCAAGGCATCGGACCATCATGAAGCGGGCTATGAGGGCTTGTTCGCGCGACTCGATGAATTGGGCAGCGATTGCTACCGCGAGTTTTATCCTGAGTCTGCCCAGGCGGCGTGGCGTCCCGCCGAGCATTTTGAAGAATGTCGCCGCACAACCTTCATCGATATTCACGACATGCTGGTCAGCAACCTGGAAGAGCGCTGGCCACTGCTCACCGATTTCCTCGGGTTTCAACCTGATGAGTTGTCGGCTCAGCTCAGTGATAACGACTACGTCAGCCTGTCGATATCCGCGCATCTTCGTGGCTTGCAAGCGTGCTATGCACAGGGTCGTACCTACGAGGCGGGCGTCAGCGAGTTCTTGCAGCGGGCGCTGGTGATGATGCGGCGTAAACAAGTGCCAGAGCGCTTTTGCGAACAGGCAATGGAGACGTTCGGCAACCCTGTGACAATGATCGACCAGCGCGCACTGGCGGCGGTCGAAGCACAAAAGAACCTCGGTTTGAGCGAGGCTCAACTGGTGTGTCTGCTGTTCGCCCCTTTTGTCGATAACGGCGCGGCGCTTGAGCATTTTCTTCGTCAGTGCCATCCCGGCATGCTCGTGGCGTTGCCGGACTTGCACCGGGCAATGCAGGGCGGTCCGGCACCCGAGCAGGTTCTGCAGTGGATGGTCGATGTCAGCGGGTTGCCTGTAAGTCTGATCGGTACGCTTTACCGCATGGGGCCTGTGGTTCGGGATGAGGGCAGGGGGCTCGGCATGGAAAGCGGCGAAGTGAGTGCGCACGCTGAAGTCGTGGAACCTGACAGTGAAACGACTGTGGCTGGCGAATGGTCGACGGGCCGGTGAAAGTGCCAGGTCTGACGGATTCAGCAAGGATGCGTCACGACGTTCGTAGCCTGTTCGGCCGTTACCCATGAAAGGACCACGAGATACCGATTTTGCGTACCAGGCGGTGTACCGTTACCTGACTAATCTGATCAATGAGCCGGGCAGTGACGTGCAAGTGCGCCTGCCCTCATTGCGACAGTTGGCGCACCGCCTGAGTGTGTCGATCTCGACCATTCAGTACGCCTATTCGCTGTTGGAGAAGGAAGGGCGCGTCTATTCGGTGGCCAAGTCCGGCTACTACGCCGTACCCGTATCCTCAATAGGCATGCCCGGCCGCGGCAAGGACTTGCTCGAAACGGTTTATGTCAACGCCAGACGTCCCGGTATGCTGGTGCTGAGCGCCGATGAGCCGGCGTTATTACAACCGCTGGATAGCCCGTTGCTGTTGCTGGAGAGAGAACTGCTGCGCCAGTACCCACGCCAGCCACAACCGTCTTCGCAACCCTGCGGCGAACTGGAGCTGCGCACAGCCCTGGCGGCGCGTTACACCACTTCGCCGACACGTTGCTGGCATGCCGATGATGTCTATATCGGCGCCGACCTGCGGGGAGTCCTGGAAATATTGATCGCCGCTCTTGGCCTCAAAGACGCTGTGGTGGTGGTCGAATCACCGTGCGACTGGGGCATTCTGCGTCTGCTCCAGGATGCGGACGTGCGGGTGATCGAGCTGCCGTTGCAAGCCGATGATGGTCTGGATCTGGAGAAGTTGCAGGAACTGCTTGAGACCGAGCCGGTGCGACTGGTGATGCTTTCATCGGGGCTGAACATGCCACGAGGCAGTGTGGCGCCCGACAGCAACAGGCATTCCGCCGCACAGCTGCTGAAACGACATGGCAGTTGGGTACTGGAAAACGATTGCTATGGCGAGCTTGAGTTCGAGCCGAACGGCCTGCGATTTCGCGATCTGCTGGACCCGGATCGGCTGATCGTGTTTTCCACATTCGAGAAATTCATCGGGTCGGAGGCGCCCTTCGGCTATCTGCTGTCGCGACAATTGCGTGCCAGATTGCAGCGGCACTTTTTGCTGCGCGCTTTCCGTTTGTCGTTGATCCGTCAGAAAGCCATAGCGCGGCTGTACAGCAACGGACGCATCGATCAACACCTGGTGGTATTGCGTCGACTGCTCAAGGAACGCATGGTGCAGATGACACAGTTGCTTGAAGAGCGACTGCCCGACGCGCTGCACTTCGTTGAACCCCGAGGCGGGGCGACGATCTGGATTCGCTCGTTGCGCCAGGTCGATGTGCATCGAGTGTTCGAGCGTTTGCTCAAGCAGCATGTGGTGATTGCTCCGGGAGAATTGTTCAGCTTGCAGGGCCTGCACGGGCAGCATTTGCGCCTGAGTCATACCGTCGGTGGTCACCACGACCTCGCCGACGCGCTGGGACTGTTGGGGGATGCCTTGCGCCTGGAATCGATCGACTGAGCGACGACGCCAATCATCCTCGGAACCTGACAATCGATAACATCGCGCCAGGAGCAAACTGTCAGTAAACTGCGTGCTATTCCCGAACCACTCTTCCTCAGAGGTTTTGCATGACACTCAGTCCTTTTGCGGGCAAACCGGCACCGGCAGAACTGTTGGTCGACATCCCGCGACTGGTAACGGCCTATTACACCGGCCAGCCCGATGCAGCCATTTCTACCCAGCGCGTCGCCTTCGGCACGTCCGGACACCGAGGTAGCTCGTTCGACCTGAGTTTCAACGAATGGCACGTTCTGGCCATCAGCCAAGCGATCTGCCTGTACCGCGAAGCCCAGGGCATCAACGGTCCGCTGTCCGTCGGGATTGACACCCACGCGCTGTCCACGCCAGCCGGTGCCAGCGCCCTGGAAGTCCTGGCGGCGAACGGCGTGACAGTGATGATCGCCGAAGGAGACGAGTACACGCCGACGCCGGCCATTTCCCACGCGATTCTTTGCTACAACCGTGGGCGCACCTCGGGCCTGGCGGACGGCATTGTCATCACGCCGTCCCACAACCCGCCACAAAGCGGTGGCTACAAGTACAACCCTACCAACGGCGGCCCGGCCGATACCCACATCACCAAGTGGATCGAAGCCAAGGCCAACGAGTTGCTGGCGGCCAAACTCGCTGGCGTCAAACGCATCAGCTACGAGCAGGCCCTGAAGGCCAGCACCACCCATCGCCACGATTACCTCAACACCTATGTCGCCGACCTGATCAACGTGATCGATTTCGACGCCATCCGCGATGCGAAGCTGCGTCTGGGTGTCGATCCGCTGGGCGGAGCAGGCGTGCGCTACTGGTCGGCGATTGCCGAGCACTATCGCCTGGACCTGGAGGTGGTGAATAAACAGGTTGATGCGACATTCCGTTTCATGACCGTCGACTGGGACGGGCAGATCCGCATGGACCCATCGTCCAGCCACGCCATGCAAGGCCTGATCGGTCTGAAAGAGCGTTTCGACGTGGCTTTTGCCTGTGACCCGGATCACGACCGCCATGGCATCGTGACTCCGTCCGGTGGTTTGCTGGCCCCCAACAGCTACCTCGCGGTGTCGATCGATTACCTGTTCCAGAACCGCCCACAGTGGCGCGCCGATGCGGCCGTGGGCAAAACCGTGGTTAGCAGTGGCTTGATCGATCGCGTTGCCAAACGTCTGGGTCGCCGTCTGTACGAAGTGCCGGTCGGCTTCAAATGGTTTGCCGACGGTCTGTTCGACGGTTCCCTCGGTTTTGGCGGTGAAGAAAGTGCTGGCGCATCGTTCCTGCGCAAGGACGGCAGTGTCTGGTGCACCGACAAGGACGGCTTGATTCCAGCTTTGCTGGCCGCCGAAATGACCGCTCGCACGGGCCGTGACCCTAGCCAGGCCTATCGCGCATTGACCGATGAACTGGGCGAACCTTTCTCGGTACGGGTCGATGCCAAGGCAAACCCTGAACAGAAAGCGCTGCTGAGCAAATTGTCGCCGGACCAGGTCACCTCGACTCAACTGCCGGGCGAAGCGATCCAGAGCATCCTCAGCCATGCACCGGGTAACGACCAGGCTATTGGCGGTCTGAAAGTCATGACAGAGAACGGTTGGTTCGCGGCGCGTCCGTCGGGTACTGAGGATATCTACAAGATCTACGCGGAAAGCTTTGTCAGTGACGACCACCTGAAGCAGTTGGTAGCGGAAGCTCAGACCTTGGTGGACGGCGCGATTTCTGCGAAGTGATTGAGGGCCCCATCGCGGGCAAGCCCGCTCCCACAAGGATTGCGCTAAACCTGTGGGAGCGGGCTTGCCCGCGATGGCGTCAGTACAGTCACTAACATTTAAGAAAAAAGGGGCAACCATCAACGGTCGCCCCTTTTTTTGTCCTGCGTTTACCCCATCAAGCCACATCCACCAACACGATTTCACTGTCCTCAATCGCGGTCACGCGCAACACCTGCTCATCGGCGATCGCAACACCGTCTCGAGCTTGTGCACGCAAGCCATTGACTTCAATGACGCCGGTGGCTGGAACCAGGTAAGCACGACGGCCGCTGTCCAGGTGATACTCCGCGCACTCACCAGCCTTCAGGTTCGCCGCCACCAGACGCGCATCGGCGCGAATGTGCAGGCTTTGATCGTCGCCGGCCTTGCCGCTGGCGAGGGTCACGAAACCTTCGCGCTCGCCTTTGGGGAACGGCTTGGCACCCCACGACGGTGCCGAACCGGCTTCGTTGGGAATGATCCAGATCTGAAAGATCCGGGTCTCGGTGGCTTCCAGGTTGTACTCACTGTGAGCGATCCCGGTGCCGGCGCTCATGACCTGAACGTCGCCCGCTTCGGTGCGGCCCTTGTTGCCGAGGTTGTCCTGGTGGGTGATCGCGCCTTCACGAACGTAGGTGATGATTTCCATGTCGCGGTGCGGGTGTTGCGGGAACCCGGTGCCGGGGGCAATCACGTCATCGTTCCACACCCGCAGGTTGCCCCAGTTCATGCGTTTGGGGTCGTAGTACTCGGCGAACGAAAAGTGGTGATGGGCATCCAACCAGCCATGGTGCGCGCCGCCGAGCGAGTTGAAGGGTCTGAGTTCAAGCATGATCGTCTCCTGAAAAGGTTCGTCATGGGGCAGAGCGTCTGAGCCACAAACGAGAACCGGTGGTTGATGGCGAGCATCATCTATCAGGCACTCATCGATAAAAAGCGTAAAAAATGCCTCAATACAATCGAATTAGTTGATATCAAATAACCTCGAAACATTCTCACCCAGCCTTCACTTCATCGTATAAGCCAATGACCTGTAAGCATTTCACTAGAACTCAACGGCAAATGCAGACACCATAGCCCTCAACAGCCTCACACTCTGGAGTCCGTCAGCGTGCCGCAACACACCCCCGATCTTCCCCCCGAACTTCGTCCCTTGGCCGAGATGCCTTTGTTCAAGCGCCTGGCCGCCCGGTTCTTTGGCCATGGCCTTACCCGCCTGCGCGCGCAACATCGTGCTTCCTGGTTGCACGGGCAAGCCGACGGTTTTCGCAGCGGCCACAGCGCCGGTGTGGAGTACGGCTATAAGGAAGGCAAACTCGAGGGGTTGGAGGAAGGTCGGCAGGTTCTATTGATTCGCGACTCGCGCTCAACCGAGCATCGACCGCCCAATGTCGATAACAATCTGTTCGACGATTGGCGCCTGCCATTGAGTGCTGAGCTGAAGAAGCGCATGAAGGCCGACGTGGCGCGGCTGCTGCCAGCGCATGCCCAGCCAAGTACTGCCCAATGGAAGATGATTTTCAGCGACACACCGTCGACCTCGGTGATCGCCGGGGCGGGCGCGGGCAAGTCGACTACCCTGGTGTTGCGAATTCTGCTGCTCAGTCATTACCTGGGGTTTGAGCTGAGCTCGATGACCGTGGTGACTTTCACCCGCGAATCGCGCAAGGACTTCATCAACAAGCTGATCGAACTGTTTGCAGTCTGGGGCCGGGGAATCAGCCTTAAAGAAGCGCGCGACCTGGTGCGCACTTTTCACTCGCGCATTCTGCCGATGGTCCGTAGCCTGCCAGGTTTCGAGCGGCTGCAAGCCTTCGAAAACCTCAGTCACCGCGTGCAAGGCGGCGATGAGGAGGTCGACAGCAACCCCTTCGACCTGCGCATCAACGACGCTCAGCGTCAGCAACTCAATGCCTGTTATCACAGCCTGCACAATCGCGATGAGCGCTTTCGCGAATTGATCAAACCTCTGTCTCGTCATGCCTTGCAGCTCAAGGAGCTGGAGCGTGATCACCCGGACGTGCAGAAACGCATGGCGGTGACTGAGCTCGCCGCCAAGCGCGATGAAGAACTGTGCGACACAATCGAAGACTTGTGGTTTCGCGCCGGTGCCTGGCCGATCAAGGGCATCGAACCGAATCGTCAGACCTTCGACATTAATGGCGCGACCTTCCATTGCCACGGCTACATTCCGACGCTGGACGCCTGGGTGGTGCTGGGTTTCGATCCCCGGGAAAATCCCCAGGTCAGCCGTCCGAATGCCAAGCTTTCAGTGCGCGCAGAATGGGCGGTGAAGCGTACCTTGTTTCAAGCTTTCTGTCGTAAGCCTTTGATATGGCTAGATAGTTATGAGTCTTCAAAGCGTGTTTTGGCATCGCTTGCCGGAGACGCCAGCGCCGGACCGGGCTTCGATTACAAGGTCAAGGGCGAGCTCGGCTCCGCGCCGTTGCTGGACTGTTTTGTCGCGGCGGCCGGGTTCATTGAAAACCTCGGCCTGGATGTGCCCAATGCCGTGGGCCAGATGAGTTTCGCCAAGGATGACCCGGACCGGTTTTTCTTCGAGGCGTTGAGCCTGTTCTGGCGAGCGCTGGAAGATCATCTGCTGGATCAATCGCCCCCGGTGATGACCTACAACCGGATGTTCGCCTTGTTCAGCGAACATTCGCCGGAGAATCTCAAGCTGCTGAGCGATGAGCTGCTCAGGCCCATGTCGCACTTGATGATCGACGAGTTTCAGGACGTGTCGCCGCAGATCGTTTCGTGGATTCGCGCCAGCCTGACGGAGATCCGCAGTCGCGGACCGGCCATGCATGTGGGGCGCGGCGCGCAACGATCGTCATTGCTTTGTGTCGGTGATGACTGGCAGTCCATTTATGGCTGGCGCGGCAGTTCGCCGACTTACTTCATGGAGTTCAACAAGGAATTCCCGTCGCCAAGCACGACCAAAGTGATGCTCAGCGACAATTACCGCAGCCATCAGCACATCATCGACGCGGCGGAGCATATTGTCCGCGCGGCACCGGCGATCGCTGGCAAGAAAGCCAAGGCCAGTGGTGAACCCAAGGCACTGCTGCCGGTGAATGTGCTCGACCGGGATGACCAGGGCATGGCCCAGCGCCTGACCGAGCACTACAGAATGGGCGATTCAATCTTGATGCTTTATCGAAAAAGCAGCGATAAGTCATTGATAGAAGAGCATATTCAGTCTGTAGTTAATGTGGATTCTAGCTTGCCGTATGAGGCGCGACGGCTCAAACAACTGACCTATCACAGCGCCAAGGGCCTGCAGGCTGATGCGGTGTTTCTGCTGGGCGATTGCCAGCACCTGACCAGTTCACCTTACAAGAACCAGGTCTATCGCATGGCCGGACTCGGTAAGGCTGGCGACAGTGAAGCTTACGACAGCGCACAGAAAGACGAGATCTTGCGGCTGGCCTACGTGGGCATCACCCGGGCAGTGAGCCATTGCTACTGGTATGTCGATGGCCAGGATGCCTCGGCTGCGAATATGCCCAAGGCCTCCGACCGGATCGGCAAGGGCAAGGCGTTCTTCGCAGATCACCGCCAGGGAAAAGTGCCTGCATGAAACCGGGAACTCTCAGGTAGCGGCGTTCAGGCGACGACGTTACCGACTGGCTACGAAAAGTTGCGGGGCGCGCAATCCCGGCCTATGGTCCAAGGCGAGGCTTTGCTTGCGACTGGCGCGCAATGATTCGCCGCAGGTCGCTGTCCATCCAGTGCGGATACATGCAGCGAGGTGACGACATGCCGAACGACTCCCGTCCCGCCGTGCTCGAACTGATCGGCAACACGCCGCTGGTGCGCGTCAGCCGCTTCGATACCGGTCCGTGCACGCTGTTTCTCAAACTCGAATCGCAGAACCCCGGTGGCTCGATCAAGGATCGTATCGGTCTGGCAATGATCGATGCCGCCGAGCGCGATGGCCGCCTGCGCCCCGGTGGCACCATCGTCGAGGCCACCGCTGGCAACACCGGTCTGGGCCTGGCCCTGGTCGGCCGAGCCAAGGGTTATCGGGTGGTGTTGGTGGTGCCGGACAAGATGTCCACCGAGAAGGTCCTGCACCTCAAGGCGATGGGCGCGGAAGTGCACATCACCCGCTCCGACGTCGGCAAGGGCCATCCCGATTATTACCAGGACGTCGCTGCGCGGTTGGCGCAGGATATTCCCGACGCCTTCTTCGCTGATCAATTCAACAACCCGGCCAACCCGCTGGCCCACGAGTGCAGTACCGCTCCGGAAATCTGGGCGCAGACTCAGCATGATGTGGATGCCATCGTGGTCGGCGTCGGTTCGGCTGGCACGCTGACCGGGCTGACCCGTTTCTTCCAGCGCGTACAACCGAACCTGGAAATGGTGCTGGCCGATCCGGTCGGTTCGGTGATGGCCGAATACAGCCGCAGCGGCACCCTTGGTACGCCCGGTTCCTGGGCGGTGGAGGGCATTGGCGAAGACTTCATTCCATCAATTGCCGACCTGTCCAGCGTGCGTAAGGCCTATTCGATCAGCGACGAAGAAAGCTTCGATCATGCCCGCCAACTGCTGCGCGCCGAAGGCATTCTCGGCGGCTCCTCGACCGGCACATTGCTCGCTGCGGCACTGCGTTACTGCCGCGAACAAACCGAGCCGAAGCGGGTGGTCAGTTTTGTCTGCGACACCGGCACCCGCTACCTGTCGAAGGTCTACAACGACCAGTGGATGAACGATCAGGGGCTGCTTGCGCGCAAGCGTTACGGTGATTTGCGTGACCTGATCGCGCGGCGTTTCGAAGATGGCCGGGTGGTCAGCGTGGGCCCGGACGACACGCTGCTCACCGCTTTCCAGCGCATGCGTCTGGCGGATGTGTCGCAACTGCCGGTGCTGGTGGATGGGCAGCGGCTGGTCGGGGTCATCGACGAGTCCGATATTCTGTTTGGCGTGCATGAAGACGCTACGCATTTTCGCATGACCGTGACCAGCGCGATGACCGACAAGCTCGAAACCCTGCCTCCCGGCGCCAGTCTTGCTGAGCTGGAGGCGGTGCTCGACCGTGGGCTGGTGGCGATCATCGCCGACACCTCGGGCTTCCATGGCCTGATTACCCGCGTCGACATGCTCAATCACTTGCGGAGGTCCCTGGCATGAGTCAGCACGATGAAAGCACCGCGCCACGGGGCTTTGCCACCCGTGTGATCCATGCCGGACAAACACCGGACCCGACCACCGGGGCGTTGATGCCACCGATTTACGCCAACTCCACCTATGCGCAGCAGAGCCCCGGTGTGCACAAGGGCTTCGACTACGGGCGTTCGCACAACCCGACGCGCTTTGCGTTGGAGCGTTGCGTGGCGGACCTCGAGGGTGGTACCCAGGCTTTCGCCTTCGCTTCCGGGCTGGCGGCGATCGCCAACGTGCTCGAACTGCTCGACGCCGGCGCCCACATCGTCTCTGGTAATGACTTGTACGGCGGTACATTCCGGCTGTTCGACAAGGTGCGTCAGCGCAGTGCCGGGCATCGCTTCAGCTTCGTCGATCTGACTGATCTGGCGACCTTCGAAGCAGCGCTTGAGGATGACACGCGGATGGTCTGGGTCGAGACGCCGAGCAATCCTTTGCTGAGCCTCACTGACCTCGCCGCCGTCGCGCGCACCTGTCGCGAGCGAGGCATCATTTGTGTGGCCGACAACACGTTCGCCAGCCCGTGGATACAGCGCCCTCTGGAGTTGGGCTTCGATATCGTGCTGCACTCGACGACCAAGTACCTGAACGGTCATTCCGACGTGATCGGCGGTATCGCGGTGGTCGGGCAGAACGCTGGACTGGCCGAGCGCCTGGGTTTTCTGCAGAACGCAGTGGGGGCTATCGCCGGGCCGTTCGACGCGTTCCTCACGTTGCGCGGGGTTAAGACCCTGGCGCTGCGCATGGAGCGCCACTGCAGTAACGCGCTGGAGCTGGCGCAATGGCTGGAGCGTCAGCCGCAGGTGGCGCGCGTCTACTATCCGGGCCTGCCATCGCACCCGCAGCACGAACTGGCGCGGCGGCAAATGCGTGGGTTCGGCGGGATGATTTCCCTCGACCTGAACTGCGACCTGGCTGGCGCCAAGCGTTTCCTCGAAAGTGTGCGGATCTTCGCTCTGGCCGAGAGCTTGGGCGGGGTGGAAAGCCTGATCGAGCACCCGGCGATCATGACCCATGCCAGCATCCCCGCAGAAACCCGGGCACAACTCGGCATTGGCGATGCGCTGGTGCGCTTGTCAGTGGGTGTCGAGGATGTCGAAGACCTGCGCGCCGATCTGGCGCAGGCGCTGATGCAGATTGGTTAAACGCAATCAATGTGGGAGCGGGCTTGCTCGCGAAGAGGGAGTGTCAGTAAACATTAATGTTGCCTGACACACTGCATTCGCGAGCAAGCCCGCTCCCACAGGTTTTGTGGAACGCCAACCATCAGGCATAACTCCTGAGGGCCTCCGGAGGAATGAACGCCTCCAGCTCATCTTCCACGGCTTCAATGATTCGTTCTACATCCGCCGCATTCATGACCGTTGCGCAAGGAATGCCGGCAATGGCGATCATGGTTTCGCCACTGGCGCGGTCGAACAGCCGGGCAACCATACTGCCCGGTGCATCCATGGTCGCTTCGAAACCCATGGGATGAAAATGCCAGCGCATCAGCTGGCAGGCATTTGGAAAAGTGACTTTGCTGAAGGAGCCTTTATTCATGTGTTGCCCACCTTATTCATCGAGCGCTTCCTTTAGCTCATGTTAGGAGGGAAGAACCTTCAATGGCTCAACCGGTGACTGTCTTTAAAAGTAGCATCCAGATGTGAAAGTCATGTGATTTTTTCAGGCCGTTTAGCGATTGGTTCATTTTTTTTTGACGCAGATCACGAGACACCGATTTTGTGGCGAAGGGCCAATATTGCCGGGGCATTCCACGGGGCCATTGAAGCCCTGCGAGAACTTCGGCAAGCTCGGTTTTTTCTCGTCGAGTCCTTTATGCCCGCCGATGATGATGGTCGGTTGCAAACCCAGGCCACGGGCGAGACGGTCCAGCCCTTCACCGCCGCGAAGGGTGATGCGGTACTGAATGAGCGCCGTGTCGCCGTCCAGGCGAATACGGTCCGAATGCTCCAGGGCTTCATCCGGATCGCGAGGCATGCTGTCGCGCACATACTCGCCAATCCCTGTGCCCACGCACTAGGATCGACGCCATCGAAGGTTTGAGTGGCGGAGTCTTGCATGTCAGCGTGGCGCACGATCAGTTTGTGGATGGACCAACTCGACGAGCCATTGCTGGCGCGCCCGCCGCTGGAGCAGGATCTGGGCGTCGACGTGGCCATCATTGGCGCCGGGTACACCGGGCTCTGGACCGCGTATTACCTCAAGCGCCTGGCGCCGGGGCTGAACATTGCCATCGTCGAGGCAAACATCGCGGGTTTTGGTGCGTCGGGCCGCAACGGCGGTTGGTTGATGGGCAATCTGCTGGGCGAAGATCGCTTGCTCGCCGATTTACCGGCCGAACAACGCCGCGCCTCTTTCGAACTGCTCCACAGCATCCCTGATGAAGTAGAGAACGTCCTCGAACGAGAAGGCATTGACTGTGATTATCGCAAGGGCGGGGCGCTTTACTGCGCGGCGCGTTACCCGGAGCAGGAAGCCAGTCTGCGTGGTTATCTGGATGGGCTCCACTGCCAAGGGCTGACCGAACACGACTACCGCTGGCTCAGTCCCGAGCAATTGGCGCAGCAGATCAGAATTGCCAAACCTTATGGCGGTATCTATGCACCGCACGTCGCGACCATTCACCCGGCAAAGTTGGTCCGAGGTCTGGCTCGGACGGTGGAGCGCATGGGGGTCAACATCTATGAGAACAGCCCCGTCACTCAATGGCAGTCGGGCAGTTTGCGTACAGCCAAGGCTCAGGTTCGCGGCCGCTGGATCGTGCCAGCGGTAGAAGGTTACGCAGCCACATTGCCACCGCTGGACCGTTATCAGTTGCCGGTCCAGAGTTTGCTGGTGGCGACCGAACCGCTGTCCGCCGCGACCTGGGACGAAATCGGCCTCAGTCGCGGGCAAGCCTTTAGCGAAAGCAGCCGCCAAGTTACCTATGGCCAGCGTACGGCGGATAACCGCTTGGTGTTCGGTGCCCGTGGCGGCTATCAATTTGCTGGCAAGTTGCGCCATGACTTCGGCCTGACCACTCGCGAAATAGAGTTGCGGCGCTACCTGTTCGGCGAACTCTTCCCGCAACTCAAGAACGTACGAATCACCCACGCCTGGGGCGGCAACCTGGGCATGTCCCGGCGCTTCAAGCCGCACATGCTCTGCGATCGAGCCAGCGGCATCGCCTTGTCGGGCGGTTATGGCGGGGAGGGCGTCGGAGCCAGCAACCTCGGCGGGCGGACGCTGGCCGATATGATTCTTCAGCGCGATACCGAGCTGGTGCGCCAGCCGTGGGTGATTGCTCAGGGCGGTCTTGACGCGCTCAAGGCTTGGGAGCCCGAACCCTGCCGCTGGTTGGGCTACAACGCGATCATCCGCAGCTTCGTCCACGAAGACCAGACCCTGGCCAACCCGGCCACCGCGCCCTGGCGTCACAAACTGGCCAGTCGGGTCGCGGGGTTCATGGAAGGGTTCATGCACTGAACGGCGACGCTCTGATGTAGCCCGTCCCAACATCCGGGAAGCCGTGCGCAAGACTTACGTTTTGATTTTTTGATCCATTGATTGCCTGCCAACAAAAAAAGCCCATACAGGAATCGACTCCAGCCGTTGTTCACGAACGGGTCGATTTTTACCGATTGGCAAATGGGAAGACTGGTTGCTCAGCAATTGCATCTGGCACAGGAGGAACGCTGGGCGGATTTTCTGACTTGGGTGGTGATGCCAGACCATATGCACTGTTTGGTACAAATTCGGGATAAAACGCTGGCCGAGTTGATGTGCCGAATCAAATCCCGTAGCAGTCTGGCCGTTAATCAGGCGCTAGGGCGAAGCGGGCGTTTGTGGCAGAAGGGCTATCACGATCGAGCAGTTCGGCGGGAGGAGGACGCGAAAAATCTTGCTCGATATGTCGTTGCCAATCCCATTCGGGCGGGACTGGTAGCAGCTGCCGAAGGCTGCGTTCGGCTGCGCAGCAGTCGTGAAAATGATCCATCCAATAGAAGTTAGAGTTGATAGCAATACACTGGCACTTATATTAATAGGGCCTGGAAAATGAGAGCTCATCTACAAAAAGCAACTTGGCCATATTTAATATTTAGATAGCATATTGTCAGACAATCCGGCTAAAACCTTCAACTAAAAACTATATTTCGACAGCGCACGCACTGTTTACTGGAGTTCGCCGGAACCGCTCAATTTGACGTCAAAAAAAATGTAGACGTTTGATTTCGAATTGTGTCAGTTTTTATACGCCTTCATTGGGCGAGTGATAGGACGATCTCGCCAGAGATTGTCGTATCGGACAAAAACTGTTCCATTGCTAAACAAGGAAGTGTGTTTATGTCGAAAGTTAAAGACAACGCTATTGATCTTGCCGAACAGGGCTTTGCGCCATTCCAAGCGCTGGCTGCACCCAGTTCCGCCTACAACCAGATCGATAGTTTCAGCCATCAATATGATCGGGGTGGCAATCTCACGGTCAATGGCAAACCCTCCTTCTCCGTCGACGAGGCAGCTACCCAACTGCTGCGTGACGGCGCTGCCTACCAGGACAAGGACGGCAGCGGCAAAATCGAACTCACCTATACGTTCCTGACCTCGGCTTCGTCGAGCACCATGAACAAGCACGGCATTACCGGGTTCAGCCAGTTCAATACGCAGCAGAAAGCCCAGGCCGTGCTCGCCATGCAATCCTGGGCCGACGTGGCCAATGTCACCTTCACCGAAAAGTCGTTTGGCGGCGACGGTCACATGACCTTCGGTAACTACAGTGGTGGTCAGGATGGCGCGGCAGCATTTGCCTATCTGCCTGGCACGGGTCCAGGTTATGACGGTACTTCATGGTATCTGACGGGCAGTGGCTATAACGTCAACAAGACGCCAGACCTGAACAACTACGGTCGTCAGACCCTGACCCATGAAATCGGTCATTCCCTGGGCCTGGCTCACCCTGGCGACTACAACGCCGGTGAAGGTGCACCGACCTACAATGACGCGACCTACGGCGAAGACACCCGCGGTTACAGCCTCATGAGTTACTGGAGCGAAAGCAATACCGACCAGAACTTCAGCAAGGGCGGTGTGGAAGCCTATGCGTCCGGCCCGCTGATGGACGATATCGCCGCCATTCAGAAACTCTACGGTGCCAACACCACCACCCGTACCGGTGACACCACCTACGGCTTCAACTCCAACGCCGGTCGCGACTTCCTGAGCGCGTCTTCGTCGTCGGACAAAGTCGTGTTCTCGGTCTGGGATGCGGGCGGCAAGGACACCCTGGACTTCTCCGGATTTACCCAAAACCAGAAGATCAACCTCAATGAAGCCTCGTTCTCCGACGTTGGCGGCATGGTGGGCAATGTGTCCATCGCCAAGGGTGTCACCGTCGAGAACGCGATTGGCGGTTCGGGTAGCGACCTGCTGATCGGTAACAGCGTGGCCAACGAGTTGAAGGGTGGTGCCGGCAACGACATCCTGTTCGGCGCGGGCGGTGCGGACAAACTGTGGGGCGGCTCGGGCTCGGACACCTTTGTGTTCGCGGCCAGCAGCGACTCCAAGCCAGGTACTGTCGACCAGATCCTCGATTTTGTCAGTGGCCTGGACAAGATCGACCTGACCGGCATCACCAAGGGCGCGGGCCTGCACTTTGTGAACTCGTTCACCGGTGCGGCAGGCGATGCGGTATTGACCACTTCGGGCGGCAACAGCCTGTTGTCGGTGGACTTCTCCGGGCACGGCATGGCTGACTTCCTGGTCAGCACCGTTGGCCAGGCAGCGTTCTCGGACATCGTGGCCTGATTCAAGGCAAAAAGGCGGGTGGCGCTTGATGCGCCACTCTCTGCCCCGATCCAGAGTAAAACGCCCTATGATCCAGAACGCTTTTACCTGCAAAGCAACCGCGTGGCTGTTGGCGACGCTGATGATGTTTCTTGGAGATGTAGCCATGGCACGCAGTCTGAAACTAGCCGATCCGTCGGAACTCGCCGGGAAATGGCAGGCCATCTTGAATACCGCGCAAGACTCGCCCGAGTCCCAAGCGCTGCAGGACAAGCCGTCGAATGTCTGCTCGATCGAGCTCAAATTGAACCAGACCCTGGGTGAGGGGGCCGACTGCCTAGGCGCCTGGCTGAACGAGTCGGCGATTGGCTGGTTCCCGGAACCGGATGGCATTGCCGTGACCGGTAAAGAAGGCTCAAGAATTGTGTTTTTCAGCCGACAGCATGAGGGGCTTTATAAAAGCACCTTGAAGTCAGGTCTGATCATTACGCTCGAGCGCGCAGCGCAGTAAGTGAACAATGCCGGACCGACACCAGGCGCTGAATATAAAGCTCGTTATTGCCGTTATAAGCAGCCGTTCAATAACCGGAGCTCTTTGAAGAACACAAAGAGTTGTTATTAATGTGCAAGCGATAACCGGCAAAAGAACGTCTCGGCCATGTGCGGACAGTTAATTGGAACCTCGCCAAGTAAGGCGAGGATTAATACCTCAGGAAAAACCAATGAAGATGGCGAAGAGCCCGGCCACCGCACCGTTATTCAAGGCACTGGGCGACTATAAAAGCATCCTGATCAGCGTCGGATGTTTCACCGCACTGATTAATGTGCTGATGTTGGTCCCGTCGATTTACATGCTTCAGGTCTATGACCGGGTACTGTCTTCGCAAAACGAAACCACACTGGCGATGTTGTCGTTGATGGTGGTCGGGTTTTTCGCTTTCATCGGTCTGCTGGAAATCGTGCGCAGCTTCATTGTCATCCGTATCGGCAGCCAGTTGGAACGTCGTTTCAACCTGCGGGTGTATCAAGCCGCTTTCGAGCGCAACCTGTTCAAGGGCGAGGGCAATGCGGGGCAATCCTTGGGCGACCTGACCCATATTCGCCAATTCGTCACCGGCCCGGCGCTGTTTGCCTTCTTCGACGCACCGTGGTTTCCGGTCTATTTGTTTGTGATCTTTCTATTCAACGTCTGGCTCGGTGTATTGGCCACCGCAGGCGCGGTGCTGCTGATCGGGCTGGCCTGCCTCAACGAGGCGATGACCAAAAAGCCCTTGGGCGAAGCAGCAGGGTTCTCCCAGAAATCCAGCCAACTGGCCACCAGTCATCTGCATAACGCCGAAACCATTCAGGCCATGGGCATGCTCGGCGCGTTGCGCAAGCGCTGGTTTGCGGTGCACTCGCGTTTTCTCGGCTTGCAGAATCAGGCCAGCGACACCGGCGCGGTCATCAGTTCCCTGAGCAAAACCCTGCGCCTGTGCCTGCAATCCCTGGTGCTGGGGCTGGGCGCCTTGCTGGTGATCCAGGGTGACATGACCGCCGGGATGATGATCGCAGGTTCCATCCTGATGGGCCGGGTACTGAGCCCCATCGATCAGTTGATCGCCGTGTGGAAACAGTGGAGCGGCGCCAAGCTCGCTTACCGCCGTCTCGACGCCTTGCTGCAAGCCTATCCACCGACTGAAGAGGCGATGGTGTTGCCGGCGCCGAAAGGTCAGATCACGTTCGAACAAGTCAGCGCCGGCCCGCCAGGGCAACGGGCTGCGACCTTGCACATGGTCAATTTCAACCTGGGCGCCGGGGAAGTGCTCGGTGTGCTCGGGGCGTCTGGCTCTGGCAAGTCGACTCTGGCCCGAGTGCTGGTTGGTGTCTGGCCGACGCTCGGCGGCACGGTGCGCCTCGACGGCGCGGACATTCATCGCTGGAACCGCGACGACCTCGGCCCCTACATCGGTTATCTGCCCCAGGACATCGAATTGTTCAGCGGCAGCATCGCCGAAAACATCGCCCGATTCCGTGAGGCGGATCCGCAAAAAGTCGTCGAAGCCGCGCAACAGGCTGGCGTTCATGAACTGATCCTGCGCATGCCGCAAGGGTACGACACTGTGCTTGGCGAGGACGGCAGCGGCTTGTCCGGTGGCCAGAAGCAACGTGTGGCCCTGGCTCGCGCGCTGTACGGCAATCCGAGTCTGGTGGTGCTGGATGAACCGAACTCCAACCTCGACACCGTTGGCGAAGCGGCATTGGCCGGCGCCATCGCGCACATGAAGGCCCGGGGCACCAGCGTGATTCTGGTCACCCATCGCTCTTCAGCCCTGGCCCAGGCCGACAAGTTGCTGGTGCTCAACGAAGGTCGTTTGCAGGCCTTCGGCCCAAGCCAGGAAGTGCTCAAGGCGCTGGCCGGTAACCCGTCCGGCGCCCAGGAACAACAACGTGAAAAACCTGCGCAAGCACCGGGCGGGCTCAGCATGAGCCGGCAGTATCAGCCCACGACAAGGAATCCGTGTGTATGAGCAGCACACGCATGAACGACGACAGCGAAGCGACCATGGAACACGACTACATCGTTGAACGCCCTGAGCGCGACGCGCGTTTCTTCGCTCGCATGGGCTGGATTCTGGCGATTGTCGGTGCTGGCAGTTTTTTCACGTGGGCGAGTCTCGCGCCGCTCGATCAAGGTATTCCGGTGCAGGGGACCGTGGTGGTCTCGGGCAAGCGCAAAGCCGTGCAATCGATGAGCAGCGGCGTAGTCAGCCAGATTCTGGTGCGCGAAGGCCAAGTGGTGAAGCAAGGCCAGCCGCTGTTCCGCCTCGACCAGACCCAGGTCGCGGCCGACGTGCAATCGCTGCAAGCGCAATACCGCATGGCGTGGGCCAGCCTGGCGCGCTGGCAGAGTGAACGGGATAACCTCAAGCAGGTGAATTTCCCCGCCGAACTGAGCAACGATCCTGACCCGCGTCTGGCCTTGGTGCTCGAAGGCCAACGGCAATTGTTCAGCAGCCGTCGCGAAGCCTTTTCCCGGGAACAAGCCGCCCTGCGCGCGAACATCGAAGGCGCCAGCGCGCAACTGGCCGGCATGCGCCGCGCGCGCACCGACCTGACGGCCCAGGCCAGTTCCCTGCAACAACAGCTGAGCAATCTTCAGCCCCTGGCGGACAACGGCTACATCCCGCGCAACCGCTTGATGGATTACCAGCGTCAGTTGTCGCAAGTGCAGCAACAGCTGGCAGAGAACACCGGCGAAAGCGGCCGCGTGGAGCAGGGCATCCTTGAATCCCGTCTGAAACTGCAACAGCACAGCGAGGAATACCAGAAGGAAGTCCGCAGCCAACTGGCCGACGCGCAGCTCAAAAGCGTGACCCTGGAAGAGCAACTGACTTCCGCCGGCTTCGACTTGCAACACAGCGAAATCATCGCCACCGCCGACGGCATCGCCGTCAACCTCGGGGTTCATACCGAAGGCGCCGTGGTGCGTCAGGGCGACACGCTGCTGGAGATCGTCCCGCAAGGCACCCGTCTGGAAGTGGAAGGGCACTTGCCGATCAACCTGATCGACAAGGTCGACACGCACTTGCCGGTGGACATCCTGTTCACCGCGTTCAACCAGAGCCGTACCCCGCGAGTCCCCGGCGAAGTCAGCCTGATCTCCGCCGACCAGATGGTCGATGAGAAAACCGGTGTGCCGTATTACGTGCTGCGCAGCAGCGTCAGTGACCAGGCCATGGAAAAACTCAACGGTTTGGTGATCAAACCCGGTATGCCGGCAGAAATGTTCGTGCGCACCGGTGAACGTTCACTCCTCAACTATTTGTTCAAGCCGCTGCTCGACCGGGCAGGCTCCGCGTTGACCGAGGAATAAGGATGTTCGGCTGTATGAATAAGTTTTCCCTGCTCGCAGCGACCCTGGCGTTGCTGACGTGCAACAGCGCGATGGCCATGGGGCCCTTCGACATCTATGAGCAAGCGTTACGCAATGATCCGGTGTTCCTCGGCGCTATCAAGGAGCGCGATGCAGGCCTTGAAAACCGTGCCATCGGCCGCGCCGGGCTGCTGCCCAGGATTGGTTACAACTACAACAAGGGGCGTAACTCCTCCGAGGTCAAATACCTCAACGATCGCGGTAACAGACAAACGGATGATCGCAACTACAGCAGTTACGGCTCGACCTTGACCTTGCAACAGCCGTTGCTCGACTACGAGGCTTATGCGGCGTACCGCAAGGGCGTGGCGCAATCGCTGTTCGCCGACGAAAACTTTCGTGGCAAGAGCCAGGAACTGCTGGTTCGCGTGCTGGAGAATTACACCAAGGCGCTGTTCGCTCAGGACCAGATCGACATCGCGCGAGCCAAGAAAAAAGCCTTCGAGCAGCAGTTTCAGCAGAACGAGCAGATGTTCCGCCAAGGGGAGGGCACGCGCACCGATATCCTCGAAGCCGAGTCACGTTACGAGCTGGCCACCGCCGAGGAAATCGAGGCTCGGGACGAACAGGATGCGGCCCTGCGCGAGCTCGGTGCACTGATTGGCGTGCCGGCTATCGACATTGGTGACCTGACACCACTGGATCAGAACTTCCAGACCTTCACCCTGCAACCGGCCAATTACGACACCTGGCACGAGATGGCGGTGGCCAATAACCCGAACCTGGCCTCCCAACGCCAGGCGGTGGAAGTGGCGCGCTACGAGGTTGAACGCAACCGCGCCGGCCACCTGCCAAGAGTCAGCGCCTACGCCTCGGTACGCCAGAACGAATCGGAAAGCGGCAATACCTATAACCAGCGCTATGACACCAACACCATCGGCATTGAAGTCAACGTGCCGCTGTATGCCGGTGGCGGGGTCTCGGCCTCGACCCGTCAGGCCAGCCGCACCATGGAACAGGCCGAGTACGAGCTGGATGGCAAGACCCGGGAAACCTTGATCCAGTTGCGCCGTCAGTTCAGCGCCTGTCTGTCGGGGGTCAATAAATTGCGGGCATATCAGAAGGCGTTGACGTCGGCCGAAGCGCTAGTGGTCTCGACCAAGCAGAGCATTTTGGGCGGCGAACGGGTCAACCTCGATGCGTTGAATGCCGAACAACAACTGTTTACCACCCGCCGGGATCTGGCCCAGGCGCGTTATGACTATTTGATGGCCTGGACCAAATTGCACTACTACGCCGGCACCTTGAACGAACAGGATTTGGCCAAGGTGGATGAGGCGTTCGGCCAGGGCCCGAAAGCTCAGTAGCGGTTAGAACATTGTGGCGAGGGCGCTTGCTCCCGTTCGGTTGCGCAGCAACCGCCATTGGGCCTGCTTCGCAGTCCAGCGGGAGCAAGCTCCCTCGCCACAGAAACAGAGCAACGCCGCCCCTGAACCGGGGGACTACAACTCTAAAAACGCCAAAAAAGCGAGAGTCATGAACATGGACGTACAGATCAAGCCGATGTCGGTCGGCGCGCTATTGCTCCTGATTTCATCAGTACCAGGCCCAGCCCAGGCGCTGTATCTGGAAACCGGCAAACCCGGCGACCCCGCCAGTTGGCGCTCGACGGAGTTCCAGCGCGATTGGGGCCTGGCGCGCATGCAGGCTGATCAAGCCTATGCCGCCGGCATCACTGGCAAGGGCGTGAAAATCGGCGCGCTGGATTCCGGTTTCGATTCCAGCCATCCCGAATTTGCCGCAGACCGTTATCACGCGGTGACGGCCAGCGGCAGCTATGTCGACGGCTCGGCGTTCAACGTCGACGGCACGCTCAACACCAACAACGACTCCCACGGCACCCACGTCACCGGCACCATGGGCGCTTCCCGGGATGGCACTGGCATGCACGGCGTGGCGTACAACGCGCAAATCTACGTCGGCAACACCAACAAGAACGACAGTTTTCTATTCGGCCCCAACCCCGACCCGCGCTACTTCACTGCGGTCTACAACGCCTTGGCGGATGCCGGTGTCCGTGCGATCAACAACAGCTGGGGCAGCCAGCCTCCGGACGTCAGCTACCGAACCCTCGACGACCTGCATGCCGCCTACGCCCAGCACTGGAACAAAGGCACCTGGCTCGATGCCGCCGCCGACGTTTCGCGCCGTGGTGTGATCAACGTGTTCAGCGCCGGCAACAGCGGCTACCCGAACGCCAGCGTGCGTTCGGCCTTGCCGTATTTTCAGCCGGACCTGGAAGGCCACTGGCTCGCAGTGTCGGGGCTGGATCAAAGCAACCAGCAGAAATACAACCAGTGCGGGATCGCCAAGTATTGGTGCATCACCACCCCGGGCGCGAAGATCGACAGCACCATTCCCGGCGGCGGTTACGCGATCAAGTCCGGCACCTCCATGGCCGCGCCGCATGCCACCGGGGCACTGGCGCTGGTGATGGAACGCTATCCATACATGAATAATCAGCAGGCGCTGGAGGTGCTGCTGACCACTGCGACCCAGCTCGACGGCTCGATCACTGACGCACCGAGTACGCGCATCGGTTGGGGCGTGGCCAACCTTGAGCGGGCAATGCGCGGGCCGGGGCAATTGCTCGGGACGTTCGACGCCAATCTGGGGGCAGGGCAGAGCGATGTCTGGAGCAACGGCATTACCGACAAGGCGCTGATTCAGCGTCAGGCAGAAGACGCCGCCGAACGCAGCGCCTGGCAACAGATGTTGAAGGACAAGGGCTGGGAGAACGGTGTCCCGGCCGGCGCCAGTCAGCAGGATCAGACCGATTATGCGGTGGGCACAGCTCGTGATTCCGCCGCCGCCAACCGAGTCTACGAAGGCAGCCTGATCAAGTCCGGGGCCGGACGGTTGATGCTCACTGGCGACAACACTTATCGCGGCGCGGCCACGGTCAACGGCGGGTTGCTGGCGGTGAACGGCTCGCTGACGTCGGCGGTGACCGTCAATGACAGCGGCACCCTCGGCGGTAACGGACGAATCGCCGCCTTGAATGCCAATGCCGGCGGCACCGTGGCGCCCGGTAACTCCATCGGTACGCTGCAAGTCAGCGGCGATGTGACGTTCGCGCCGGGTTCGACTTATGCCGTCGAACTGTCACCCACCAGCAGCGACCAGATTATTGCCGGCGGTACGGCGACCATCAGCGGCGCCACCGTGAGCCTGTCCCTGGAAAACAGCCCGACCTTGCTCAGCACCCAACAAGTGCAAAGCCTGCTGGGCAATCAGTACAACATCTTGCAAGCGGCGGGCGGGATTCAAGGCCAGTTCGGCGCGGTGCTGCCCAACTACCTGTTCATCGGCGGCAGCCTCGATTACGCCGCCACCGGCATTCAGCTGAGCATTGAGCGTAACGCCACAACCTTTGCCAGCGTCGGGCAAACGCCGAATCAGCGTTCCGTCGCCGCCGCAGTGGAAGGGCTTGGCGCGGGTAACGCAGTCTACGAAAGCCTGCTGCTGTCACCGACCGCCAGTTCAGCGCAACAGGCCTTCCAGCAGTTGTCGGGGGAAATTTACCCGGCGCTGGGCGCGGTGTTGATCAATGACAGCCGTTATCTGCGCGATGCGGTCGGTGAGCGTCTCAATGAAGCCAACGGCTCCCGAAACAACGGCTGGATCAAAGCGTTGGGCGCCTGGGGCAAGACCGATGACAGTCACGACACCGCCGGCTACACCACGTCGATTGGCGGTTTGCTGGCCGGTGTCGATGGCGCTGTCGATGACCAAACTCGTGTGGGCCTGGTCGCCGGTTATAGCGACAGCTCGGTCAGCATGGGCTCCGGAACTCACTCATCAGCACAGATCGACAGTTATCACCTGGGCGCCTATGCCGGCCACGAAATGGGCGCGTGGCGTTTGAGTGCCGGCGGCGCCTACAGCTGGCATCGGGCCGACGTCAAACGTGACCTGCAATACGGTGACGTCAGCGCCAAACAGAAAGCCAAAGTCGATGCCGGGACCACCCAAGTATTCGGCGAGGCAGCGTATCGCCTGAACCTGCAAGCACTGGCCTTGGAACCGTTCGCCAATCTGGCGTACGTGCACCTCGACACCGAGGGCTTCACCGAAAAAGGTAGCGCCGCCGCGCTCAAAAGCAGTAGCGATCGGCGTGACGCGGTACTCAGCACCCTGGGCGTACGCGCACTGAAAACGGTGACGTTGTCCGGTCAACAACAGCTGGACCTGAGCGGCAGCCTCGGCTGGCAGCACAACCTGAGCAACACCGATTCCGAGGAACACCTGGCGTTTGCCAGCGGTGGCACTCCGTTCGTGGTGGAAAGCTCGCCGCTGGTTCGCGATGCGGCGCTGGTGGGCGCCCATGCGAGCCTGGCCTTGAGCCGGGATGTTCGGTTGAACCTCGATTACACCGGCCAACTGGCCAGCCGCGAGAAGAGCCACGGCGTCGGGCTGAGTCTCAATTGGCAGTTTTAAGTCTGTGAACACTGATTGTGGCGAGGGGGGCCTGGCGCAATCCCTGTGGGAGTGGGCTTGCCCGCGAAGAGGGAGTGTCAGTCGACATTAATGTTGCCTGATACACCGCTATCGCGGGCAAGCCCGCTCCCACAGGTTCCGCACCTTGACTGACAGGATTGGGCAGGCCCCTGGCCACAAGGATTTTGGCAACACAACTAAGGACGGTAGCTCGATGGATAACAAGTACAACAAACTTGCCTTGCTCTGCGCACTGGCCACCCTGGGCACCGCACACGCGGCGCCCTACGTGGAAAACGGCAGGACAGGCGATCCCGATAGCTGGCGCAGCACGGAGTTCAACGCCGACTGGGGGCTAGGGGCGATCAACGCTCAGGAGGCCTACGCGGCCGGTTACACCGGCAAAGGGGTGAAACTGGGGATCTTCGATCAACCGGTTTACGCCTTGCACCCGGAGTTTTCCGGGGCCAACAAGGTGATCACGCTGGTCACCAGTGGCATTCGCGAATACACCGACCCCTACATTCCGGTCAAAGCCGGGGACGCCTTTCTCTATGACGGTTCGCCCTCGGTAGGCTCCAACGGCAAACTCGGTGCCCACGGCACCCACGTTGGCGGGATCGCCGCCGGCAGTCGTGATGGCGGCCCGATGCACGGTGTCGCTTTTGGCGCGCAAATCATCAGCGCTGACAACGGCGACCCAGGCCCGGAAGACGGCATCATTCGTGGCAACGACGGAGCGGTGTACAAGGCCGGTTGGGACGCCCTGATCGCCAGCGGCGCACGGATCATCAACAACAGCTGGGGCATCGGCATCACCGACCGCTTCGACCTCGGTGGTCGTGACCCGGCGTACCCGCACTTCACCGTGCAGGACGCACAGGTGCAGTTCAACGAGATCCAGACGTTGCTCGGGACCAAACCCGGCGGTGCCTACGACGGCGCCATCGCGGCGGCCCGCAGCGGCATCGTGACGATTTTCGCCGCCGGCAACGACTACAACCTCAACAACCCGGACGCCATCGCCGGTCTCGGTTACTTCGTTCCGGAGATCGCGCCGAACTGGATGACCGTCGCTGCGTTGCAGAAGAACCCGGACATCAACAGTCCCGAGCTTTACAACATCAGTACCTTCTCGTCGCGCTGCGGCTATACCGCGAGTTTCTGCGTGTCGGCACCCGGCAGCCGGATCTACAGCTCGATCATCAGCGGCACCAATGCCGCTGACCTGACCACCGGCTACGCCAACTACAACGGCACCTCCATGGCGGCGCCGCACGTCGCCGGCTCGGTGGCGGTGTTGATGGAACGCTTCCCGTACATGACCGGCGCGCAAGTCGCCAGCGTGCTGCGTACCACCGCCACCGACCTTGGCGCACCCGGCGTCGATTCGCTGTATGGCTGGGGCATGATCAACCTGCGCAAAGGCATCGATGGCCCGGCCATGTTCGTGACCGAGCAGGACATTCCCGAGGAATTCCGCATCGAAGGCGCCTACGGCTCCAGTCAATTTGTCGCGGACTTGCCGGGTATCGGCGCGATCATCGATGCCGGCAAACCCACCGAGCGTGTGTGCAATGACGTGCACTGTGGGCTCGACGTCTGGCGCAACGACATTTCCGGCCATGGCGGCCTGACCAAGCAGGGCATCGGCACGCTGGTGCTGACCGGCGCCAATACGTACGCCGGCCCGACCCTGGTCAATCAGGGCCGATTGGCAATCAACGGTTCGCTGCTGTCGGCCGTCACCGTCAATGACAGCGGGATCCTCGGCGGTAACGGCAGCATCGCGGCGCTGACCGCGAAAAGCGGCGGTACCGTGGCGCCTGGCAACTCCATCGGCACCTTACAGGTGGCGGGTGACGTGGCTTTCGAGCCTGGCTCGACCTACGCCGTAGAGCTGTCGCCCACCAGCAGCGACCAGATCATCGCCAGCGGCAAGGCGATCATCGAAGGCGCAACCGTCAGCCTGTCTCTGGAAAACAGCCCGACATTGCTGACCACCAGCGAAGCGAAATCCCTGCTGGACAATCAGTACAACATCCTGCAAGCGGCTGGTGGAATCGAAGGGCGCTTCGGTGCGGTGGTGCCGGATTACCTGTTCCTCGGCGGCACTCTCGACTACTCGGCTAGCGGCATTCAATTGGCAGTGGTGCGTAACGCGACGTCCTTCACCAGCGCTGGCCAAACCCCGAACCAACGCGCCGTGGCCGCTGCCGCCGAGCAACTGGGCGCAGGCAATCCGCTCTACGAAACCCTGCTGCTGTCGCCGACCGCCGCTGTCGCGCAACAAGCGTTCCAGCAACTCTCCGGCGAGATTCATCCGGCAATCGGCACGCTGCTGATCAATGACAGCCGTTACCTGCGCGATGCGGTTGGCGAGCGTCTGCGCGAGCACGATCTGTTCGACGCCGCGGCACCCACCGATGACCGCAGCAACGCCTGGCTCAAAGTACTCGGCGCCTGGGGCAAGAGCGATGGCGGGCATGACAACGCCAGTTCCAACAGCTCCATTGGCGGGTTGCTGGCCGGTGTCGATGGCTTGATCACTGAAGATACGCGACTGGGTTTCGTCACCGGTTACAGCGACAGTTCGTTGAGCATGGGCGATGGCACGCATTCGTCGGCCTCGGTCGACAGCTACCACTTGGGTGCGTACCTGGGCCATGAAATCGACGCGCTACGCCTGAGCGTTGGCGGCGCTTACAGCTGGCATCGCATTGACGTCAAACGTGACCTGCAATTTAACGGCGTCAGCGGCAAGCAGAAATCCAAACGCGATGCGACCTCCGCGCAACTGTTCACCGAGGCGGCGTATCGCCTTGACCTGCAACCGATCGCTCTGGAGCCATTCGTTAACTTGGCTTACGTGCACTTGAACACTGAAAGCTTCAGCGAAAAAGGTGACACCGCCGCGCTCAAGGGCGGTGAAAACAACCGCGACGTGGTGCTCTCGACCCTTGGCCTGCGGGCGAGCAAAGCCATTGCGCTGTCCGACCAGCAACAGCTGGAACTGTCCGGCACGCTCGGCTGGCAGCACAACCTGAGCAACACCCGTTCCGAAGACCACTTGGCCTTCGTCAACGGCAACACCGCGTTCAGCGTGCAAAGCGTGTCCATGGACCGCGATGCCGCGGTGGTCGGTGCCCGTGCCGGGTTGGCGCTGGGCCGCGATACCCGCTTGAGCCTGGATTACAACGGGCTGCTCGGCTCCCGGGAAAAAGACCACGGTATGGGCCTGACCCTGGACTGGCAGTTCTGATTTGACGCTAAGGAAGCAACAACATGGGACTGTTTGATTACAAAAATGCTGACGGCAAGGCGTTGTACAGCGACGCCATCGCGCTGACGCTCTACGCGTACACGCCCACCGGCCAGCCACTGCCGGCGACCGCTTGGGCGCCGATTGGCGCTGCAGCGTTGGGCTACCAAGGCAACGTCGGCGCTCAAGGCACCTTCTATGGCGAAAAGGACGGCTTCACCAGCGCCGAAGCCGAAATCCTCGGTAAATACGATGGGGCAGGGAAGCTGATCGGCATCGGTATCGCCTTCCGTGGCACCGGTGGCCTGGGGTACAGCGACACCTTCGGCGACATGAAAAACAACCTGCTGGCCGCGGTCGGTCCAGTGGATTACGCGACGAACTACGCAAAAAACGCCTTCGATATCTTGCTGAAAAGCGTCGCCGCGTTCGCCATCGCTCACGGCCTGAGTGCCAAGGACGTATTGGTCAGCGGGCATAGCCTCGGTGGCTTGGGGGTCAACAGTCTGGCAGAGCTGAGCGGCAATAACTGGGGCGGTTTCTTCAAGGACGCCAACTACATCGCCTTCGCCTCGCCGACCCAAAGCGCCACCGGCAACAACGTGCTGAACATCGGCTACGAAAACGACCCGGTGTTTCGCGTGCTCGACGGCACCACCTTCAGCAGTGGCTCGCTGGGCAAGCACGACGGTCATCAGGAGTCGGCGACCAACAACATCGTCAACTTCAATGACCAGTACGCGTCCACCGCGCAGAACCTGGTGCCGTTCAGCATCCTCAACCCGCTGAACTGGTCGGCTCATGGCTCGTTGGGCTATGCCGACGGCTTGAACCGGGTGATCGACTCGCGCTTCTACGACCTTACCGACAAGGACTCGACGCTGATCGTGTCCAACCTGTCGGAGTCGTCCCGAGGCTCGATCTGGGTTGAAGACCTGGGCCGCAGCGGCGAGCCGCACACCGGCAGCACGTTCATCATCGGCACCGACAGCCATGACTGGCTCAAGGGTGGCGCGGGCAATGATTTCATCGAAGGCCGTGACGGTAACGACCGGTTCCGCGATGACGGTGGCTACAACCTGCTGCTGGGCGGCAAGGGCAGCAACACCTTCGAGCTGCAGAAGCCGTTGCAGAACTTCAGCGTTGCCAATGACGGCGACGGCACGCTGTATGTGCGTGACGCCTACGGCGGCATCAGCATGACCCGCGACATCGGCGCGCTGGTGAGCAAGGAATCGGGTTCGTGGTGGGGCAGCAAGGAGGTGACCTACAACGTCACCGCCAATGGCTTGCTCAATGGCACGGAACTGACCCACTACAACCACTCGCTCAATGGCGACGCCTACGGCAACACGCTGGTGGCCAGCGTCGACGGTGACTGGCTGTTCGGCAACGCCGGCGACGATCTGCTGCGCAGCGACAAAAGCCACGTGACCTTCGTCGGCGGCGCGGGCAATGACGTGATGCACGCCTCGGGCGGCGGCAACACCTTTCTGTTCAGCGGCGCCTTCGGTTTCGACGCGATCAATGGCTACCAGGGCAGCGACAAACTGGTGTTCGTGGGCGTCCAGGGCGCGGGGCAGGGCTATGACTACGCTCAGCACGCGACCCAGGCCGGCAACGACACTGTGCTCAAGATTGGCGATTACGCCGTAACACTGGTGGGCGTGGGTCTGGATAATCTCTCGGCTTCGGGAATTACGTTTGCGTAAAGGCTGCATGCACTGGAGGCTCCGGGGCGCCTTGTGATTGAGGCGTCCTGGCTGTGAGCTATCTCTGACAATTCCAACAAAGAGAGAGGCAATACCAATGGGTGTGTATGACTACAAAAACTTCGGCACAGCAGACTCCAAGGCGTTGTTCAGCGACGCCATGGCGATCACGCTGTATTCCTATCACAACCTCGACAACGGTTTCGCCACTGGTTACCAGCAAAACGGCTTCGGTCTGGGCTTGCCGGCAACCCTGGTGACCGCACTGATTGGCGGCACCGATTCCCAGGGCGTCATCCCCGGAATTCCCTGGAACCCCGACTCGGAAAAAGCCGCGCTCGACGCCGTGCAAAAAGCCGGTTGGACGCCAATCACCGCCGCGCAACTGGGCTATGACGGCAAGACCGACGCTCGCGGAACCTTCTTCGGCGAGAAGGCCGGTTACACCAGCGCGCAGGTGGAGATCCTCGGCAAGTACGACGCCCAGGGTCATCTCACCGAAATCGGCATCGCTTTTCGTGGCACCAGCGGTCCGCGAGAGATCCAGATCGGCGACTCCATCGGCGATGTGATCAACGATCTGCTGGCGGCGTTGGGTCCCAAGGATTACGCGAAAAATTACGCGGGCGAAGCCTTCGGCAATTTGCTCGGCAAAGTGGCGGCGTTTGCCCAGGCCAATGGGCTGTCGGGCAACGATGTATTGGTCAGCGGCCACAGCCTCGGCGGGTTGGCGGTCAACAGCTTGGCGGACTTGAGCAGCGAAAAGTGGTCCGGATTCTACCAGGATTCCAACTACATCGCCTACGCCTCGCCGACCCAGAGCAGCAGCGACAAAGTGCTGAACATCGGTTATGAAAACGACCCGGTGTTCCGGGCCCTTGATGGCTCCACGTTTAACCTGTCCTCGGTGGGCGTGCACGATGCCGCCAAGGATTCGACGACCGATAACATCGTCAGCTTCAACGACCACTACGCCTCGACGGCGTGGAACGTGCTGCCGTATTCCATCCTCAACATTCCCACCTGGATTTCGCACTTGCCCACCGGTTACGGCGACGGCATGACCCGGGTGCTGGAGTCGCAGTTCTACGAACTGACCAGCAAAGACTCGACCATCATCGTCGCCAACCTCTCGGACCCGGCGCGTGCCAACACTTGGGTCCAGGACTTGAACCGCAACGCCGAAACCCACAAAGGCAGCACCTTCATCATCGGCAGCGACGCCAATGACTTGATCCAGGGCGGCAAGGGCAGTGACTACCTGGAAGGCCGCGACGGCAACGACACCTTCCGCGATGGCGGCGGCTACAACATCCTGTTGGGCGGCAAGGGCAGCAACGTGCTGGACCTGCAGCAGTCGGTGAAGAACTTCACCTTTGCCAATGACGGTGCCGGCAACCTGTACGTGCGCGACGCCAATGGCGGCATCAGCATCACCCGCGACATCGGCAGCATCGTTACCAAGGAGCCAGGTTTTCTCTGGGGTGTGTTCAAGGATGACGTGACCCACAGCGTCACCACCAATGGCCTTGCGGCCGGCAGCAACCTGACCCAGTACGCCTCAAGCGTGAAGGGCACGAGCGGCGCCGATACTCTCAACGCGCACGCAACGGGCGACTGGTTGTTTGGCCTTGATGGCAACGATCATTTGATTGGCAGCATTGGTAACGACGTGTTTGTCGGCGGGGCGGGGAATGACCTGATGGAGTCGGGTGGCGGGGTCGATACGTTCCTGTTCAGCTGCGCGTTTGGTCAGGACCGGGTGGTGGGTTATCAAGCCAACGACAAACTGGTGTTCCTCGGGGTCCAGGGCGTTGCACCGAACGACGATTATCGGGCCCATGCCACGGCGGTGGGGCAGGATACGCTGCTTACGTTTGGCAGTGATTCGGTGACCTTGGTGGGGGTCGGGCTGGACAGTTTGTCCAGTGGGGGGATTGTGATCGCCTGAGGGTAATGGGCGCCTGCTAGGGCCCTATCGCGGGCAAGCCCGCTCCCACAGTGGTTGGTGATGTTCACAAAATCTGTGTCCGCATCAAATCCCTGTGGGAGCGGGCTTGCTCGCGAAGAACGATAACGCGGTAAACCTGCCTGCCTCCGTGACTCACCATTCACTCCTGGACTCCAATACCTGCATCAACAGGAACTGGCACTAAAGCATCAGCCCTTTCATGCGTTACACTATAACGCTATAGCTGCATGCCGCCATTGAGTACAGGAGATTCTGCAACGTGAGTAACAGCAAGAGGTACACCTTCGGTTTGGCGCTGGCCTTTATATCGGCAACCGCCGCCGCCGACCTGCCTCAGAGCTCGATTCTGACCCGTTACGGGGTCACCTCCGATCAACTGCCGAAACCGGCAGTGACCGAACCCGCCAACCCCATCGAAGAAAAAAGCCGCTTCCAGATCCAGCCGGAACAGCCCTGGGTGACCGTGCGCCTGGGCGACGGCAAACAACCGGAGAAGACCGGCAACATCAGCATCGATCGTTCGATGCAGCAGGAACTGGAGCGTTGTCAGCGGATGCAGGAGCCACTGCTTCGGCGCGGAGGGCAATACATTTCCTGCGACAGCAGCATTCCGGGATTCACTGAGCCGCCAGCAATAGTCCACTGACCACGACATGAGTGACTGATATGACCCTATCCACCAGCGTGGCAGGGCAGGCGGGAAGTATTTCCCCTGCGCTGGCCACCAGCGTTGCAAAAACCAACACCCGGATGCTGGCCATCGATGCCCTGCGCGGCTTCGTCATGCTGTTGATGCTTATCGACCATGTGCGGGAAACCTTTTTGCTACACCGCCAGGTGACCGACCCGATCGACGCCTTGAGCGTGACCCCGGACCTGTTCTTCACCCGCCTGCTGAGCACCCTCTGCGCCCCGGTGTTCATCTTCCTCACCGGTTTGTCGGCTTGGCTCTACAGCCAGAAACACACGGCCAATGAAACCTCGGTGTTCCTGCTCAAGCGCGGGTTGTTCCTGGTGTTTCTGGAACTCACGTTCGTGTGCTTTGCCTGGAACGCCGAGTTCCCGCCCAAGACGTTGTGGCTGCAAGTGATCTGGTGCATCGGTATCTGCATGATCGTGCTCGCCGGGTTGCTGCACTTCAAGCGCGGTTGGCTGATCGTGCTCGGGGTGGCGATTGTCGCCGGGCACAACCTGCTCGATGGCGTGACCGTGGGGCCGGAATCGCCGTTCTTCGTACCGTGGTCGATCCTGCATCAGCGGGTATTCATCGACATCACCGAATTCACCAGGGCCCGCACCACGTATCCGGTGTTGCCGTGGATCGGCGTGATCCTGCTGGGTTGGGCCATCGGGCCGTGGTTCGGCAAGGACATGGAGCCGGCCCAGCGGATTTCCCGGTTACTGAAAGTCGGCGTCGGCCTGCTGGTGGCGTTCGTGTTCATCCGTTACCTGAACGTCTACGGCGAGAAGCCTTGGGTGCAGACCGGTGATTCGCTGCGCACCTTCATGAGCTTCATGAGTGCAAAGAAATACCCGCCATCGCTGATGTTCCTGATGCCGACCCTCGGTCTGGGGCTGATCCTTCTGGCGTTGTTCGAGAAGGCTCAGGATCGCTGGTCTACCGCGACCCTGGCGATTTACGGCGGTGCGCCGATGTTCTTCTACTTGCTGCACCTGTACGTGCTCAAGGCCATGTACCTGGTCGCTGTCGCCATCTGGGGCGTTAATCAAGGCACCTATTACGGCTTCGATAATCTGCCCATGGTCTGGCTGTGGAGCGTGATTCTCGGGGTGTTGCTGTTATTCCCGACACGCTGGTTCGCCAACCTCAAACAGCGCCGTCGTGACATTGCGATTCTCAAATATCTCTGATTGGCTGCCCGCGTTGACAACAACGCGGGCAACTAGAGGATCAGTCTTCCTTGCGAACCGTGGCCACTTCATCGGCCCGGACTTTCACTTTCGCCCCGGAAATATCTTCAAATTCGTAGAAGCCATCCTCGGTCTTGGTGTTTGGCATGTCCTTGGTCAAATACTGGGTGCCGTTCTGCAAGGTCACGACCGTTGGCGTCGAGCAACCGGCCAGGGCCAGAAAGGCCGCTGCGGCCAGGGGCAAACCCAGAATCTTGATATTCATACACACCTCTCATCACTGAATAAAAACAGCGCGAACGCCTCGCTTGAGGTAATCGTCACTGTGCCTTCTAACGCGGTTGGTGCGATGGAATGGCAGAAAGTTCGATGGCCACCCGAAAATTGCCGAATAGCCTCGCCACTGATCCTTTTCCGTTTGCACCGGGTGGGGCATAGCTGGTATCTGTACGCATAACCAGTACTCGTTTGCCATGGCCCTTTTGCCCGTGATTGTAAATCCTCTCGACGATCCGTTCTATTACTTGAACAACTTCATGCAAGTGCTTGATTGGCTTGAACATCGTTATGCCGATGTATTGAGCATCGAGGAACACGATTTCATCCGCGATTTCAATCGAATGCCCCGCGAGTCCCAGGCCTTGCTGGTCAGACTGGTGATGCGTAAAGGTTTGCATTTCAGAGCTGGCAAACTGAGTTACGTCGAGATCGGCGACATCGACAGCGCTGCGGCGCCGCTGCTGGCATCGGGCTGGATCGACGAGCAATCGCCATTGCACATCGAGGACTTGTTCGAGGTATTGCTCAAGGCCGAGATTCTCCAGTGCTTTGGCAACGCTATTGAACAGCCAAAAGGCAAAAAGACCGATTGGCTGCCGGTTCTGAGCGAGCAGTTTCCCGAGTCGCAAAGTTTTGCCCGGTGGTGCCCGGCATTGAATGACCGGTTGTTCAGCCTGACCGTCATGGGCCTGTGCGACCGGCTGCGGCTGATGTTTTTTGGCAATCTTTACCAGGACTGGTCGGAATTCGTGCTGGCCGACCTGGGCATCTTTACCTATGAAAAAGTCGAGTTCTGCGCCGAGTCCCGAGGGTTGCGCAGTCGCGAGGACGTCGATGCCTGCCTGTTCCTGCATAACTGTCAGCAGCGTTTCGAGGCCGGTGACGACGTGGCGACGATTGTCGGGCAGATCAACGGGCTGCAGCTCGACAACCCCTGGCTGCAAAGACGTCGGGGCAAACTGCTGTTCCAGATCGGTCAGCATTGCGAGCGCGTCGCGGATTTTTCCACCGCCCTGAGCCTCTACCGCGAATGCGCTTACCCCGGCGCGCGTCTGCGGCTGATTCGCGTGCTGGAGCGCTGTGCTGAATACCAACTGGCGATGGACCTGGCCGCCCACGCCGAGCAAGCCCCTGAAAGCGCCGCCGAGCATCAGCATCTATCGCGTGTGCTGCCCAGACTGCGGCGCAAATTGGGCGGGCCGCCGATCAAGCGGCCAGCCCCTCGGCCCATGCAGCGCCTGGACCTGCAACTGCCCAGGCCCGATCCGGCGTTATCGGTGGAGTCTTACGTTCAGGCGCACCTGGCGGACGAGTCGGCGCCGGTGCATTACGTCGAGAACAGCTTGATCAACTCGCTGTTCGGGTTGCTGTGCTGGCCGGCGATCTTCGCCCCGTTGCCGGGGGCGTTTTTTCACCCGTTCCAGCGCGGGCCGGTGGACCTGCACAACGAAGACTTTCATGCGCGGCGCGCGGACCTGTTCCAGGCCTGCCTCGCCGAGCTCGATGACGGGCGTTATGTGCAAACTGTCCGCGAGCGTTACAGCGCCAAGTGGGGCGTGCAGTCACCGTTCGTATTCTGGGGCGTGCTGAGCGAAGAACTGCTGGAGCAGGCGCTCGACTGTCTGCCCGCCGAACACCTGAAACACTGGTTCAATCGACTGCTGCTCGACATCAAGGCCAATCGCGCTGGCATGCCGGACCTGATCCAGTTCTGGCCGCAAGACAAAACCTACCGGATGATCGAAGTCAAAGGCCCCGGCGATCGGCTGCAAGACAATCAATTGCGCTGGCTGGAATTCTGTCACGAGCACCAGATGCCGATCGCCGTTTGCTACGTGCAATGGGCGGAGCAGGGCGCGTGAGCTACAGCATTGCGGTGCGGGCGCTGTGTGAATTCACCGCCAAGGTCGGCGACCTCGACCTGCGCTTCACCCCGTCGCCGACTGCGCTGGAAGGCATCGTCGGGCATCGCACCGTGGCGTCACGGCGCAGCGAGGGTTACCAGAATGAGGTCGCGCTTGAGGGCCAGTATCGAACCTTGACGGTGAAGGGCCGGGCGGATGGCTACGATCCGGCGCAAAACTGCCTCGAAGAAGTCAAAACCTACCGTGGCGACCTGAGCAAGCAACCGGCCAACCTCCGGCAGCTGCATTGGGCGCAGGCGAAGATCTACGGTGGGTTGATGTGCCAGAAACTGCAGTTGGAGCAGATTAATCTGGCGCTGGTGTATTTCGATATCGTCAGCGAAAAGGAAACCTGCCTGGTCGAGGCTTTCAGCGCCGCCGACTTGCAGCTGTTCTTCGAACACCACTGCGGATTGTTCCTGCACTGGGCCGAGCAGGAAATGGCCCATCGCGAAGGGCGCAATCTGGCGGCGCAACAGTTGGCATTTCCCCATGCCGATTTTCGCTCCGGGCAACGGCATCTGGCTGAGTCAGTGTTCAAGGCTGTCAGCACCGGTCGCTGCCTGATGGCCCAGGCACCGACCGGTATCGGCAAGACGGTCGGCACGTTGTTCCCGATGCTCAAGGCCCTGGCGCCGCAGCAACTGGACAAGGTGTTTTTCCTTACGGCGAAAACCCCGGGGCGCAAATTGGCGCTGGACGCCGCCCGTGTCATCCTCGACAGCGCCGACGCGCCACCCTTGCGAGTCCTCGAGATGATCGCCCGGGACAAGGCTTGCGAGCACCCGGACAAGGCCTGCCATGGCGAGTCCTGCCCGTTGGCCCAGGGTTTTTATGATCGTCTGCCGGCCGCGCGTCAGGCTGCCAGTCAATTGAGCCTGCTGAACCAGAGCGCCTTGCGCGAGGTTGCCCTGCAGCATGACGTTTGCCCCTACTACCTGAGCCAGGAAATGGCCCGCTGGGCGGACGTGGTGGTCGCCGACTACAACTACTATTTCGACTTCAGCGCATTGCTGTTCGGGCTGGCCCAAGCCAATAACTGGAAAGTCGCGGTGCTGGTGGATGAAGCCCATAACCTGGTGGAACGTGGCCGGCAGATGTACAGCGCCAGCCTCGACCAGGCGACGTTGAACAGCGTGCGAAAAACCGCGCCTGAGGCACTGAAGCGGTCCTTGCAACGGGTTAATCGCGAATGGAATGCCCTGCATGATCAGCAACTCAGCCCCTATCAGGCCTACGACAAAGCCCCGGAAAAACTGCTTCAGGTGCTGTCCTTATGCTGCGCGAGCATCGGCGACTACTTGAATGATCATCCCCAGGGCCTGGACAGCGGATTACAAAACTTTTACTTCGACATGCTGCAATTCGGCCGCGTGGCTGAACTGTTCGATGAACATTTCCTGTTCGACATCAGCAAGCGCGACCTCGAGCGCAAGCGCAACCTGTCGCAACTGTGCCTGCGCAATGTTGTGCCCGCCGCTTTCATTCGCCCGCGCCTGACAGCTGCGCGTAGCTCTGTGCTGTTTTCCGCCACCCTGAGCCCTCGGCATTACTACGCCGATTTGCTGGGAACACCGGCGAGTACGGTATGGATCGATGTGGAATCGCCATTTCAAGCCGATCAGCTGCAAGTGCATATCGTCAGCCAGATTTCGACCCGCTATGTCCATCGTCAGGCATCCCTTGAGCCCATCGTCGAGCTGATTGCCAAACAGTTCACCCAACGCCCTGGCAACTACCTGGCGTTTTTCAGCAGCTTCGATTATTTGCAGCAAGTGGCCCAGTTGCTGGCCGAACGGCATCCGCACATCACGCTGTGGTCGCAGTCCCGGGGAATGGGAGAAGGGTCGCGTCAGGCGTTTCTCGATCAATTCACCGTTCACAGTCAGGGCGTAGGGTTTGCGGTGCTGGGTGGAGCATTCGGCGAAGGCATCGATTTACCTGGCGCGCGGTTGATTGGTGCCTTTATTGCCACCCTGGGGCTGGCGCAACTGAATCCGGTCAACGAACAGATGAAACAGCGCATGGCGGTGATTTTCGGTGCCGGTTATGACTACACCTACCTGTTTCCGGGCGTGCAGAAAGTCGTGCAAGCAGCGGGGCGGGTGATCCGCACTCAGCAGGATAAAGGGGTGGTGATGCTGATCGATGACCGGTTTGGCGAGAGCAAGGTCAAGCAATTGTTACCGCGCTGGTGGTCAGTTGAGTCGACGCAATTTCCTTCTGTGCTGTAGGAATATTTACTTTATAAAACAGTGACATATCTTGAAAGACACGCTCATTTGAACAAACAGCGAAACAGCGCTTTATTCAAAAGGCAGCAATCACTTTCAAGCGAATCTTTGATAAGGAAATCAAGGTATGTCAGCAGCCCCGAATCTAGCCCCGAATTACACTTACACCCCAGAGCAGGTCACTGCAGCATTCACTGAAATCACCGCAACGCTGTTCACCGGCATTACTGCCGAGGAAACCCCAAAAATGCTGATCGTTGCCGGGCTGCAAGGGTCAGGTAAAACGTATCTGCTGGAAAAAAAACTGCTGCCCTCGAAACGCTACGACAATTATGTTCGTCTGTACCTGCCCAAATACCGCGAAAAACACCCTCAATACGCAGAGATGATCAAGCTGGGTGTCCTGCACGCTTATGAGCATACGGAAGCCTTTGTCCGGAAGCTCGGCGAGCAGATCTTCGCGGAGGCTTTTAACCGCAAATACAACATCATCATGGAGTGTGCATTCGACAGCATCGATTTCGCCGCTTTTCCACCGAAGGCGACGGAGGCCGGCTACCAGGTCGAGGCCCATATCGTCGCCTGTAATCAAGAGTTCGCTCATGCATCGAGCATCAAAAGAGCACTCAGGAGTCTGGAAAAGCAGGAAATGGAAAGGTTCGTCACTGTGTCGGATCTGGATGCCAGCATGAGTAACGCGCAAGCGATCATTCTGGCCTTCGAGACGGCCGCCAAAGCGATCAGCGGCTCGCAAATCACCTTGTATGAACGCGGGTTGGGGGCATTGAAGGAACGGACCTTACGCGCTCAAAGTACGTATACAAAAGCCGCCGACGGGACTTCGACCATCGCAGAAACATCGACACCTTATACGTACAGCGCTTATGGGGCGATCATCGACAATCACATCTACACGATGAGTGATCGCGATGAAATGATAAAAGAATGCCATCTGGCACTGCTCAAAACCCAAGCCCATGCTGAACGGGTGCCGGATTTTGTGTACAACGATCTGTACGCCTATATCGTCAAGTACGTGTACCGATAATCCGTCGCGCCAATGCGACAAACCCACGTATTGGTTTTTTTGAATTTCCAAACAAGCGGTTTGTCGCATACAGAAGAACAACAATTAGGACAGGGATCCATGAGCGATGACCGGACCAAGACCAATGCCATCGAGGAGATGCGATTTCGTCTGCTGATCGATGCAGTGGTCGACTACGCGATTTACATGATCGACCCCGACGGCATTATCAACAGTTGGAATTCCGGTGCCAAACGCTTCAAGGGATATGAAGAGGCGGAGATTCTAGGTCAGCACTTTTCGCGTTTCTATACCGAGGAGGATCGCAAAGCCGGTCTGCCCCAGCGCGCGCTCGATACCGCCATTCGCGAAGGGCGGTTCGAGGGCGAAGGCTGGCGGGTTCGCAAGGACGGCACGCATTTCTGGTCCCACGTCATCATCGATCCCATTCTCGATCCGTCGGGCAAATTGCTGGGTTTTGCCAAGATCACTCGAGATCTGACCGACCGTAAAATGGCCGAAGAAACCCTCAAGCAAAGTGAGCAGCAGTTTCGGCTGCTGGTGCAAAGCGTCACCGACTACGCCATCTACATGCTCGCCCCGGATGGACGTTTGACCAACTGGAATCTGGGGGCTCAGCGAATCAAGGGATATCGGCCTGAAGAAGTTATCGGCCAGCATTTCTCGATGTTTTACACCCCTGAAGACCGTGAAGCCGGTGAACCGCAACGGGCGCTGGAGATTGCTACGCGCGAGGGGCGATTCGAAAACAAGGCCTGGCGCGTGCGCAAGGACGGCACGCAGTTTTTCGCGCATGTCGTGGTTGACCCGATTTGGGGCGAAACCGGCACGTTGCTGGGGTTTGCCAAAATCACTCGGGACATCACCGAGGTGACCCAAGCCCAGCAAGCCCTTGAAAAAGCCCGCGAAGCGTTGTTTCAGGCGCAAAAAATGCAGTCCATCGGTCAACTCAGCGGGGGGATTGCACACGACTTCAATAATCTGCTGACCGTTATTCTCGGCAACCTGGAAATCGTTCGTAAACGTGCGGCAGACGACCCGAGAATCACCCGTTTGCTCGACAACGCCACTCAAGGCGCCTTGCGTGGCGTTTCCCTGACCCAGCGCATGCTGGCGTTTGCCAGGCGTCAGGAACTCAAGACCGAATCCGTTGAGATACCAGCACTGATACAGGGGATTACCGGGCTGTTGCGCAGCTCTCTGGGGCCTGCGGTGAGCATAGAAACCCGCTTTGCGCCCGAACTCGAACCGGTGATGGCCGACGTCAATCAGCTCGAACTGGCGGTGCTGAATCTGGTGACCAACGCCCGCGATGCCATGCCCGACGGTGGGAAACTCGTGATCGATGCCAAGGTGCAAGAAGTCGACGATCAGGCAATCCTGTCCCTGCCGTCAGGCCGTTTTGTCTGCCTGAGTGTCACGGATACGGGGGAGGGCATGGATAACGCAACCCTGGCGTCGGCAATGGATCCTTTCTTCACCACAAAAGGCGTCGGCAAAGGCACTGGCCTGGGGTTGTCGATGGTTCATGGGTTTACTGAACAACTGGGTGGACGCTTCATTCTGAAAAGCCAGAAGGACGTCGGCACCACTGCCGAACTCTGGTTACCCGTTGCGCTAGCCAGCTCGACCACCGAACCCGCTATCGAGGAGACAGCCATGTCGCGGGTGCCTCGTCTGTGTGTGTTGGTCGTGGACGACGATAGTCTGGTATTGACCAGTACCTGCCTGCTGCTTGAGGACCTGGGCCATCGGGTGATCAGCGCAGCGTCTGGTGCACAGGCACTGGAGCGGTTCGACAGCGAGCACAACATTGATCTGGTCATTACGGACATGGTCATGCCCAAGATGAGTGGCGCGCAACTGGCTCAGGCTATTCGGGTGATAAGGCCACACCTGCCGATCATCCTCGCCACCGGTTACGCCGAGCGCCTGGAAGGCTTCGCGTCCAGACTTCCGCGCCTGTCCAAGCCCTTTACCCAACTCAATCTGGTGGAAGTCATTGCCTTGGCGATGAAGTGATAGTCGCGGGCAAATCAGATATGTAGGCGCCAGGCTTGCCGCACCGCTGGCTCCTACGAAAAGCGGTTTGCTCGCTTGACTTGCTATTCGCCCACCCCCATCAAGCAGCGAGATTGGGTGCGCCCAGCTCTTTTTTGTATCGGGCTTTCAGGCTTTCCATCTCTACACCCAATTCGTCGAGCGTCGTTTTGCCCAACAGTTTTTTGGCCTGAGGAAACATTTCCTTTTCCTCCTCTTCGATGTGATGCTCCAACAACTCCTTGACCACTTTCACTCGACCGGAAAATTCAACGGTAGAGGGATCGGTGGTTTTCAGGTCGGGAAGCACCAGCGTATCGACGGTGCGATGTTCTTCCTTGGCTTCGTAATACATCACATCCTGTTCCTTGCCCCCGGCTTTTTTATACGCCGGATACAAGACTTCCTCTTCCAGACGGGTATGGATCTTGATTTCCATTTCCAGTTTGGCCAGTAACTCGGTGCGTTTTTTCACCCCACGTTCGGTGGACTCGCTCAACTGGGCCAGGATGCCTTTTACGCGTTCATGGTCGGCTTTCAACAGGTCAATGGCGTTCATGGTCAAACCTCTTGTTTAGTCACGGGTCAAGCTCAAACGGTCTTCCTGCCGTCGTCGCTCACACTGCTGGAGCATTTCCCGTGCCTGTTTCAATATTCAATAAAAATCCAGTAAAAACAGTTGGTTGCAATCGACTTTACTCGGCGTTTGTCGTGCAACCTGCATGAATATCCGAGGCTGTTCAGTGCAGGTTGACCGAAGGATTGACTCGTCCAGTAGGTGTCAGGCGTCCGGCTGATTGCGCCGCTCATAACGGGCCAGCATCGGTTGAGTACTGATGCCATGCGCCAGAATGCTGAGCGCCACCACCGACAATGTCAGGTCGGTGCACAGCGTCGCCGCCGCCGGAGCGAGGTCATGGTTCGGGGCGTAGAACAGGTAATAGAAGCTCCCGATGCCGCGAATCCCGAACCAGCCGATCAACAGCCGTTGGCGGTCGTCCAGCAAGCGCCCCCACGGCATGAGCCATACGCACAAGGGGCGAATGGCACAGAACAACACCAGCGCAACCACCAATGCTCGCCAATCCCAGTGCCCCACCAGCACCACGCCCAGCAGGGTGACCAGAAACACTTCCATGGCGCGTTCCACCAAACTGCCGAATGCCAGCATGTCGCCCATCATGATGCCCGCCGCGACCTGGGTTTCTGGCAAGTTCGTCACGTCGCCGTGGACGGCAGCCGCAGGTTCGACGTTCTGGTGGCCAACCACTGGTTGCACCAGATGCTCGGCGGGAATTCGCGCGTCGCCGGTGGATTTGACTTCGGCCTGCCGCAACCCGAGACCGGCGGCGAATACCGACAAAAAGCCATAGGCTTGTATCTCCTCGGCCGCGACATAAGCGAGGGCGATCAGGGCCAGGGTCAGGTAATCGTTGGGAGAAATGGTGCTGTCGGCATTGCGGATGCGCATCGACAAGGTCAAGCGACCGATGCCGTGACCCATCCAGTAACCGATGAACAAACCGGCAGGCACGGCCCACAGCAGGCTCTTCAATACCCACTCACCGAGCCAGGCACTGTTATCGCCGCTCTGTTGCACAAACAACAAACCGAGGATCACGAAGGGGAAGGCGATGCCGTCGTTGAGGCCCGCCTCACCGGAGAGCCCGAAACGTACCGAATCGTAATCCCTGGCGTCGTTGACCTGCACCAGCGAGGCCAGTACCGGATCGGTGGGGGCCAGAATCGCCGCGATCAACAGCGACGGCCCCCACGCCAGGGCAAAACCGTAATGCAGTAGCAGGCAGACGCCAATGATGGTCAGGATCATCACCGGTCCCGCCAGGCCGAACGCTACCCGCCATCGGAGGTCCTTCAGCGGCAGGCGCAATTTGAGTCCGCAGACAAACAGCGAAAAGAGCACCGCGACTTCCGTCAGGTGCTCCATCCAGACTGCCGCGTCCTTGATGTCCAGCTTCAGCAGGCCCAGGCCCGCCGGACCTATCGCCACGCCCAGCGCCAGGCACACCGCCGACGTGGTCACCGGCATCCAGCGCAGATAGGACGAGGTCAGTGCCAGGGTCAGCAGCACCGCACCCAACACCGCCACCCATACAATGAAACTCATGCCTGGTTCTCGGAGGTGGAGGGTGAATTCAGGAGAGTCACACGCCGGTCGCGCGCACGTACTCAGGTCCCAGATAGTTGAACCAGAGGAGAATCATCTCCACCAGGATAGTTACCAACACCAATAGCCCGACGCCCCATACGCTCGCCGCATTCAGCAAGCCTTGCTCCTTGCGCTCGTGCATGAAAATCGGCAAACCGACGAACAGCAGAAACGTCGAATAAAGGGAGGCGGCCCCCAGCACCGTGATCGCCAGCCAGCGACTCGGATAGAGCCCGGCAATACCCGCAAGGAAGAACGGGGTGACGGTGTAGGCGGCAAAACCGATGCACTGATTGACGTTGGGGCGCGAGTCGAAGGTGCGTGACATCCAGCGGATGAACAGCCCCATCAACACCACGCCGACAATGATGCTCAGGTACAGCAGCCCACAGAGTTGCAGGGCGCTGGCGGCACTGAGTTTGACCGTTTCGTTTCCAGCCAGGCTCCAGCCGACGTAGGTGGTCCCGATAAACAGGCACACGGCGGGGATCAGGGCGAGCAACAGCAAATGAGCGAGGTAATGGCGCGGATGCGCTTCCTCTTCCTTACGAATATCTGTCCAGACGAAATTGGGCTGAGTGAACAGCCTGACGAAAGGTGCGGACATGACGACCTCCAGATAACGAGCGGCCCGGCATAGGAGCCCCTAGAAGTATTGAGGTGCATCCATCGCCGGGGGTTCATTTTTTATCGGGGGCAGGGGCGGTCAGCCCGAGGGAATGTTTGCAAGCGTCGGAGGTCAACCGGGCAGGTCCTCTTGCCTGGATGCCTGGTCATGAACGTCAGCCAAACCATCGTCGAATATTTGCGCCAACACGACCTGCGACTGACGACTGCCGAGTCCTGTACCGCCGGAAAGACCGTAACCCTGCTGGCCGAGGTGCCGGGCAGCGGAGACCTGATCGAGAGCGGTTACGTGGTCTATTCTTCCGAAGCAAAACAACGGTTACTTAACGTCAACCCCCATACGATCGAAACCTTCAACCTGACCAGTTGCGAAGTCGCTCGCGAAATGGCCTTGGGCGCTTTGCTCGACAGCACAGCTAACGTCGCCGTGGCCACCACCGGGATCCTGGGGCCGGAGGATGTCGACGGGATTCCGGCCGGCACCGTCTGTTTCGCCTGGGCGTACCAGACTGAGCAAGGGAAGCGAGTATTCACTCACCAGCACCGGTTTTTCTGGTCCCGCAGCAAGGTCCAGCTACTGGCCGCAGAACATGCCTTGAAGCGGATCTCGTTTTTTCATAAACGTGCGCTAGCCAGTGAACAAGATCAGGTCAATCAATGAACGACGAATTCCGCCGCACCGACTACCACAAGCGCTCGTTGAGGGTTGACCCCGGTCTTTTATCTTGAGTTCGGTTGGATTTCCGCAATCTGTAAAGGCACACAAATCCCCTGTGGGAGCGGGCTTGCCCGCGATGGCGGAGTGTCAGGCGACATCAATTTTCCTGACGGATCGCCATCGCGGGCAAGCCCGCTCCCACAGGGTATGTGTTGTGTCATTGAGTCTGTGTGGAATCAGACCTGGCGGTTACGCAAACTACGCTCCATCCGCGCGATTCCTTCTTCCAGCAGCGCCCGTGGGCAGCCGAAGTTCAGGCGCACGAATTGCCGGGCGTTATCGCCGAAATCCAGCCCGGCACTCAAGCCGACTTTGGCTTGTTCGAGGAAGAATTGCTGCGGGTTGTCCAGCCCCAGCGCCGTGCAATCGAGCCACGCCAGGTAAGTGCCCTGAGGGATGTTCATGGTCACACCCGGCAACCGCGTGCGAACCGCCTCCACCAGATAATCCCGATTGCTTTGCAGATAGGCCATGAGCTCGGTCAGCCACGGACCGCCTTCGCTGTAGGCGACGCGGGTGGCTTCCAGGCCCAGCGGGTTGACGCTGTCGACCATGCCGCAGCGAGCATGGTTGACCCGATGGAGCAGCGCCGCATCCTGAATGATCATGAACGCCGTCTTCAAACCGGCGATGTTGTAGGCCTTGCTCGCCGACATCAGGGTAATGGTGCGCTTGGCGATTTGCGGGCTGAGCGAGGCGGTCGGAATGTGCACGCGCCCGTCGAAGCACAGCTCGGAGTGGATCTCGTCGGAGATGATCCAGGCATCCTGCTCCAGGCAAATGTCGGCGACCGCTTGCAGCTCCTCGCGCGGGAAGACCTTGCCCAGCGGGTTGTGCGGGTTGCTCAGCAGCAGCGCGCCGCCCCCTTGCAGCGCCTGGCGCAAGGTGTCGAGTGGCGTCGCATAAGTGCCATCGGCCAAGGCGTCGAAGTCGAGCTCGACCTTGTTCAACTGCCAGTGGCCCGGCGCATGGCGTAGCGGCGGGTAGTTCGGCGTCTGCACCACCACGTTCTGCTGCGGCTGAACCAGCGCATGCAGGGCCATGTTGAACCCCGACTCGATACCCGGCAGGAATACCAGCTCCTGGGGTTGTACGCGCCAGGCGTACTTGCTCCACAGGTCGGCGACGATGGCGTCACGCAAGTCATCCTGCGCCACGCTGTAACCGAGCATCGGGTGTTCCAGGCGTTTTTGCAGCGCCTGGATGATCGCGGGCGGCGCTGCAAAATCCATGTCGGCGACCCACATCGGCAACACGTCAGCCGGATAGCGGCTCCATTTGGTACTGCCGGTGCCGTGGCGGTCGAACACCTGATCAAAATCGAAAGTCATGCTCAGTCTCATAAAAAGCAGAGGGGTTAATCCGGCGCTCATGATAAGCGCCAACCTTCACCGCTGGCGAGGTGCTCGATAGACCATGACCGACAAGCCGCCGACGGTCGGTTTTCAGACCGCACACGGCAACATTGTCTAAAGTTCTAATTGGCGGTAGTTCCGTTGCCGTCACCGTGATCGTCCAGAAAAACCCGGTCAACGCACCGGGTTTCCACCTGATCAGGAGTGCACGATGGACCTCAACCGTCGTCAGTTCTTCAAGGTCGCTGGTCTCGGCCTTGCGGGCTCCAGCCTCGGCGCGCTGGGCATGGCCCCGACGCCCGCTTTCGCCGAACAAGTGCGTCATTTCAAGCTCGCCCATACCCATGAAACCCGCAACACCTGCCCGTACTGCTCGGTCGGTTGCGGCTTGATCATGTATAGCCAGGGCGATAACGCGAAGAATGTCGCCCAGAGCATCATCCACATCGAAGGCGATGCCGACCACCCCGTCAATCGCGGCACCCTCTGCCCCAAAGGCGCAGGCCTGCTCGATTTCATTCACAGCCCCAGCCGTCTGCAATACCCGCAGGTGCGCAAGCCCGGCACTACGGAGTGGACGCGGATCTCCTGGGATGAAGCGCTGGACCGCATCGCCGACCTGATGAAGGCCGACCGCGACGCCAACTTCATCGAGAAGAACGCCCAGGGGCAAACGGTGAACCGCTGGCTGACCACCGGTTTCCTCGCGGCGTCGGCATCGTCCAACGAAGCGGGTTACATCACCCACAAGGTGATTCGCAGTCTCGGCATGCTGGGGTTCGATAACCAGGCACGTGTCTGACATGGCCCGACGGTGGCAAGTCTTGCCCCGACGTATGGCCGTGGTGCCATGACCAACCACTGGACCGATATCGCCAACGCGAATCTGGTTCTGGTGATGGGTGGCAATGCCGCCGAAGCGCACCCTTGCGGTTTCAAATGGGTGACCGAAGCCAAAGCCCACAACAAGGCGCGGCTGATTGTGGTCGACCCGCGTTTCACCCGTACGGCCTCGGTGGCCGACTATTACGCGCCGATCCGCACCGGTACCGACATTGCCTTTATGGGCGGGCTGATCAATTACCTGCTGACCGAAGACAAGATCCAGCACGAATACGTGCGCGCCTATACGGACGTGTCGTTCATCGTCAAGGCCAACTACGGTTTCGAGGACGGGTTGTTCAGCGGTTACGACGCGAACAAGCGCATCTATACCGACAAGTCCGGCTGGGGCTACGAGATCGGCGAGGACGGTTTCGCCAAAGTCGACCCGACCCTGCAAGACCCACGCTGCGTCTACCAATTAATGAAGCAGCATTACAGCCGCTACACTCTGGAGCTGGCCAGTCAGGTCTGCGGCATGCCCACCGACGCGATGAAGAAAATCTGGGAAGAGATCGCCACCTGCTCGCAACCGGGCAAGACCATGACGATTCTCTATGCGCTGGGCTGGACCCAGCACTCGATCGGCTCGCAGATGATCCGCAGCGCGGCCATGGTGCAACTGCTGCTGGGCAACGTCGGCATGCCGGGCGGGGGCGTCAACGCCCTGCGCGGGCACTCCAACATCCAGGGCCTGACCGACCTGGGCTTGCTGTCCAACCTGCTGCCCGGTTACCTGACCCTGCCGGCCGAGGCCGAACAGGACTACAACGCCTACATCGCCAAACGTGCCCTCAAGCCGCTGCGTCCGGGGCAGATGTCCTACTGGCAGAACTACGGCAAGTTCCACGTCAGCCTGATGAAAGCCTGGTACGGCGCCAATGCCACCGCCGAGAATCACTGGGGCTACGACTGGCTGCCCAAGCTGGACATTCCCGGCTACGACATCCTGAAAATGTTCGACATGATGGGCAAGGGCGAGGTCAATGGCTACATGTGCCAGGGCTTCAACCCGATCGCTGCCTTGCCGGACAAGAACCGGGTGATGAAGGCGCTGGCCAAGCTCAAGTGGCTGGTGGTGATGGACCCATTGGCCACCGAAACCTCGGAGTTCTGGCGCAACGCCGGGCCTTACAACGATGTGGAAACGGCCAGCATCCAGACCGAAGTCATCCGTCTGCCCACCACCTGTTTCGCCGAAGAAAACGGTTCGCTGGTCAACAGCGGTCGCTGGCTGCAATGGCACTGGAAGGGGGCCGACGGCCCAGGGCAGGCGCGCACGGACGTGAAGATCATGGCCGAGCTGTTCTTGCGCCTGCGCAAGCGTTACCAGGCCGACGGCGGCGCCTGGGCCGAGCCGATTCTCAAGCTCGACTGGCCCTACAAAATACCCGACGACCCGACGCCGGAAGAGCTGGCCCGGGAATTCAACGGCTACGCCGTCGCCGATGTCACTGACGCCTCGGGCGCGGTGGTCAAGGCCGGTCAGCAGCTGTCCGGCTTCGGCCAACTCAAGGACGATGGCAGCACGGCGTCCGGTTGCTGGATCTTCTGCGGCAGCTGGACCGAGCAGGGCAACAACATGGCCCGGCGTGACAACAGCGATCCGTTTGGCATGAAGCAGAACCTGGGCTGGGCCTGGGCCTGGCCGGCAAACCGGCGGATTCTCTATAACCGCGCCTCTTGCGACCCTCAAGGAAAACCGTGGGATGCGAAAAAACGGCTGGTGTGGTGGAACGGCAAGGTCTGGACCGGCACCGACGTGCCCGACTACAAGGCCGATGTGCCGCCGGAAGCCGGGATGAACCCGTTCATCATGAACCCCGAAGGCGTGGCGCGTTTCTTTGCCCTCGACAAGATGAACGAAGGGCCGTTCCCGGAACACTACGAGCCGTTCGAGACGCCCATCGGCATCAACCCGATGCACCCCAACAACAAGCAGGCGACCAGCAACCCGGCCGGGCGGATTTTCGATTCGGTCTGGGACACTCTCGGGCAGGCCAAGGACTTCCCTTATGCGGCGACCAGCTACCGGCTGACCGAACACTTCCACTTCTGGACCAAGCATTGCCCGATCAACGCCATAACCCAGCCCGAGCAGTTCGTCGAGATCGGCGAGGCGCTGGCCAAGGAGAAGGGGATTGCCGCCGGCGACCGGGTTCGGGTCAGTTCCAAGCGCGGGCATATCGAAGCGGTGGCGGTGGTGACCAAGCGGATTCGTCCGCTGCAGGTCAACAATCAGGTGGTGCATCAGATCGGTATCCCGTTGCACTGGGGGTTCACCGGCGCCACCCGTCACGGTTACCTGACCAACACCCTGGTGCCGTTCCTCGGCGATGGCAACACACAGACCCCGGAATCCAAGTCATTCCTGGTCAACGTGGAGAAAGTCTAAATGGCCAGCCAAGACATCATCGCCCGTTCGGCCACCACCACCATGCCACCCTCGGTGCGCACGCAAGAGGAAGTGGCCAAGCTGATCGATACCACCAAGTGCATTGGCTGCAAGGCCTGCCAGGTCGCCTGCTCGGAATGGAACGAGCTGCGCGACGATGTCGGTCACAACCTCGGCACCTACGACAACCCTCAAGACCTCAGCGCAGACACCTGGACCTTGATGCGCTTTACCGAGCATGAAACCGACGCCGGCAACCTCGAATGGCTGATTCGCAAGGACGGTTGCATGCACTGCGCCGAACCCGGCTGCCTGGCGGCGTGCCCGAGCCCGGGAGCGATCATCAAGCACGCCAACGGCATCGTCGATTTCGATCAGGACCATTGCATCGGCTGCGGGTATTGCATCACCGGTTGTCCGTTCAACATTCCGCGCATCTCGCAAAAGGACCACAAGGCTTATAAGTGCACGTTGTGTTCGGACCGGGTGGCGGTGGGGCTGGAGCCGGCCTGCGTGAAAACCTGCCCGACCGGCGCTATCGTGTTCGGCAGCAAGGAAGACATGAAGGAGCACGCCGCCGAACGTATCGTCGACCTCAAGAGCCGCGGTTTCGAAAACGCCGGTTTGTATGATCCCGCAGGCGTCGGCGGCACCCACGTCATGTATGTGCTGCACCATGCCGACACGCCCAGGTTGTATGCCGGGTTGCCGGATCACCCGGCGATCAGTCCGTTGGTGGACCTGTGGAAAGGCCTGAGCAAACCCCTGGCGTTGCTGGCCATGGGCGCGGCGGTGCTGGCCGGGTTCTTCCATTACGTGCGCGTCGGGCCACAACTGGTCGAGGAGGACGAACATCCAGTCACCATCGACCCGGCGGTGCATGAATTCGATCCCTCGGTGCACACCTTTGATCCGACGAAACCCGGCGGGGAGGACAGGCCATGAACGACAAACCGATCCTGCGCTACACCGCCAACCAGCGCACCAACCATTGGCTGGTGGCGATTGTGTTTCTGATGGCTGCGCTGTCGGGGCTGGCCTTGTTCCATCCGGGATTGTTCTGGCTCAGCAACCTGTTTGGCGGCGGCTCGTGGACGCGCATTTTGCATCCGTACCTGGGCGTGGTGATGTTTGTATTGTTTCTCGGCCTGGTGTTCAGCTTCTGGCGGGTGAATTACTTCAGCACCAACGACCGGCTATGGCTCAGGCGTGTCGGGCATGTGATCCGCAACGAGGAGGAGGGCGTGCCGCCCATCGGTAAATACAACCCGGGTCAGAAGCTGCTGTTCTGGGTGTTGCTGATCTGCATGCTGGTGCTGCTGTTCAGCGGGCTGGTGATCTGGCGCGCCTGGTTCAGTGCGTACTTCGGCATCACCAGTATTCGCTGGGCGATGCTGCTGCATGCGTTGGCGGGGTTCATCCTGGTGTTGAGCATCATCGTCCACGTCTATGCTGGTATCTGGATTCGCGGTTCGGTCGACGCCATGGTGCATGGCCGGGTCAGCCGCGCCTGGGCGAGAAAGCACCATAGGCTCTGGTACCGCGAAGTGACCGGTGACGAGACGCCTGAGCCACCGATCAGCAAAAAAGGATGACCTCTTGGCCACGATCCTCGAGCCTGGGCAGATAGAAGCGGCGGCGAGTTCACCGCCGTTTCTGTACCTGCCACCGAACAATCTATTCACCTTGCGTGCGTTGCGCCTGGAACGCCTGGCCGACGGACATCCCATGGCGGACTATCTGCGCTTGATCGCGGGGCTGTGCCACGTTCAACAGAACCTGATGGACGATCCGCCCGCGGCGGCCATGCCCGATCCCGAACGTCTTCGGGTGTGCGTGGAACATGGCTTGCCACCATTCGCTGCCGACAGTCTGGTGCGCGAAAATGTTTGGCTGCCCGTTCTCGAAGCCTTGTTGCTACGCTATCAGCCGCCGCCACAATCGGCGGTAGAAAACGCCGTGGCGACTTTGCGCAGTGCCAACCCGGGGCTGCTCAAAGCGTGGGCGATTGCCTTGGTCAGCGGCCAGTATTCAATGCTGCCGGCAGAACTGGTGCCGTTTCTCGGTGCAGCGCTGCAAGCCGCCTGGAGCCATTGGCTGCTGAGTTCACCCAACCTTGAACTCAAGCGCGGCGACAGCCTCAGCCAATGCCCGGCCTGCGGTTCGCCGGCGATGGCCGGGGTGATTCGTCATCGTGGCAAATACAACGGTTTGCGTTATCTGGTGTGCTCGTTGTGTGCCTGCGAATGGCACGTGGTGCGGGTCAAATGCGTGTATTGCGAACAGAGCAAGGGGCTTCAATACGTCAGCTTCGAGGATGACCGTCACGCTGCCAATCAGGCACCGTTGCGGGCGGAAGTCTGCCCCGGCTGCAACAGCTACCTGAAACTGATCTACCTGGAAAACGACGCCGAAGCCGAAGCGCTCTCGGCGGACCTGTCCAGCCTGATGCTCGACATGCGCCTGGAGCAGGAAAGCTATCAGCGCCCATCGCCCAATCTGATGCTGGCACCCGGAGGCGACTGAGCCTGTCCCCTTGAGCAGTGAACCCAGCGGCTACACTCAGACGCGACGGTCATTCGCTTCCGGGAGCCTCTGATGTCCGCACCCTCCGCCAGCCAAACCTTGCGGCTGCCCTCCATCGACAGCTTGCTGCGCCATCCCGCCTGCCAGGCGTTGGCCGAGCGTTATGGGCGTGACGCGCTGCTGGCCGGCCTGCGGCAACTGCTCGATGACTTGCGCGAGCCAGTGCTCAAGGGTGAACTCGCTGCCGTTGAAATCGCCCCCGAGGTACTGGCGGGCAGGGCGGGCGAGCGTCTGGCGATCCAGCATCGCAGCCAGGTCCGCCGGGTGTTCAACCTCACCGGCACGGTGCTGCACACCAACCTTGGGCGCGCGTTGTTGCCGCAGGCGGCTATCGAAGCCGTTCAGCTTGCTGCCCGCTATCCGCTCAATCTGGAATTCGACCTGCACAGTGGCAAGCGCGGCGACCGGGATGATTTGATCGAAGGGTTGATTCGCGAGCTGACCGGCGCCGAAGCGGTGACCGTGGTCAACAACAATGCCGCCGCCGTGTTGCTGACACTCAACAGTTTGGGCGCACGCAAGGAAGGCATCATTTCCCGTGGTGAACTGATCGAGATCGGCGGCGCCTTCCGCATCCCCGACATCATGGCTCGCGCCGGAGTGCGGCTGCACGAAGTGGGAACCACCAACCGCACCCATGCGCGGGATTATGAGGCCGCCATCGGTCCGCGCAGTGGTTTGGTGATGCGCGTACATGCGAGCAATTATTCCATTGAAGGCTTTACCGCCCGGGTGCCGACGGCTGAATTGGCCGAGCTGGCTCACCGGCACGGGTTGCCGCTGCTGGAAGATCTGGGCAGCGGCAGCCTTCTGGACCTGACTCGCTGGGGCCTGCCCGCCGAACCGACGGTGCGCCAGGCGCTGCTTGATGGTGCAGACATCGTCACCTTCAGCGGCGACAAATTGCTCGGCGGTCCCCAGGCCGGGTTGATTGTCGGTCGCAAAGACCTGATCGCGAAGATCAAGAAGAACCCGCTCAAGCGCGCGCTGCGGGTCGACAAACTGACTCTGGCCGCCCTCGAAGCCGTATTGGCGCTGTACCGCGATCCTGATCGGCTGGCCGAACGTCTGCCGAGTCTGCGCCTGCTGACCCGACCCCAAGCCGACATCTTCGCCCAGGCCGAACGCCTGCAACCGTCACTGGCGCAGGTGTTGGGTGACGGCTGGACCGTCAGCGCGGTGCTGGCGCTGGGCATGATCGGCAGCGGCAGCCAGCCGGTGGCGCGACTGCCCAGCGCTGCGTTATGCCTGCGGCCCAACGTTTCCAAACGTCTGCGTGGGCGGCGACTGCTGGGACTGGAGGCCGGGTTTCGTCGGCTGCCGATTCCCGTGCTCGGGCGCATCGACGGTGATGCGCTTTGGCTGGACCTGCGCCAACTGGACGACGAAGCCGCGTGGCTGGCGCAGCTCAATCAGCTGGCGCCATTCGATCAATTGCAGGAGGAGGGCCGGGACGGGTGATTGTCGGCACCGCGGGGCATATTGATCACGGCAAGACCTCCTTGCTCCAGGCATTGACCGGCCAGGCCGGCGACCGTCGCCGGGAAGAACGTGAACGTGGCATGACCATCGACCTCGGCTACATCTACGCGACGCTGGAACCGGGCGCCGCGCTGACCGGTTTTATCGACGTACCCGGCCATGAGCGCTTCACCCACAACATGCTGGCCGGCGCTCAGGGCATTGATCTGGTGTTGTTGGTGGTGGCGGCCGATGACGGGGTCATGCCGCAGACCCGCGAACATGTGGCGATTGTCGAGTTGCTGGGCATCCCCCGGGCACTGATTGCAATCACCAAATGCGACCGCGTCGACCCTGCTCGGGTGCAAGCCGTCCGGGAACAGATCAAAGCATTACTGGCACCCGGACCGTATGCCGACGCGCCGCAAATCGCGTTGTCGAGTGTGACCGGCGAGGGTGTCGAGACACTGCGTCAAGCCTTGCTGGATGCGCAACATGAGGTGCTTCAACGCAGCGCCAGCGGCGGTTTTCGCCTGGCGATTGATCGTGCCTTCAGCGTGGCTGGCGCCGGTATCGTGGTGACGGGCACCGCGTTGTCCGGCCAGGTGACCGTGGGCGATACGCTGATGTTGAGTCCGCTGGGCAAACTGGTGAGGGTACGAGGCCTGCATGCGCAGAACCAGGCGGCTGACAGCGCAACGGCCGGGCAGCGAGTCGCGCTGAACCTGAATGCCGAGCGTTTGGCCCTGGAGCAGATTCACCGGGGCCACTGGCTGTTGGCCGAATGGCTGCATGCGCCGACGCAGCGTCTGGATATCCAAATGACCTTGTTGGCCAGCGAGGCGCGAAGCTTCGAGCACTTTCAACCGGTGCACGTGCACCTCGGCACTCAGGACGTCACCGGGCGAGTGGCGTTGCTGGAGGGCGCTAGCCTGGCACCGGGAGCGCAGATGTTCGCGCAACTGCTGGTGAACGCGCCGGTGCTGGCGGTGAAGGGCGACCGTTTGATCCTGCGGGATCAAAGCGCCCAACGCACCCTTGGCGGTGGCCGGGTACTTGATCCGTTCGCCCCGGCCCGACACCGCCGCAGCCCCGAACGATTGGCGCAGCTACAGACGCTGGCCACCACGAACAGCCTGGAGCAAGCACTGCCGACGCTGCTGGCCAACAGCGACACCGGGCTGGATCCGCAGCGTCTGGAGCGCCAGTTCAATCGCCCGCGCGATAGCTGGGAGTTGCCCGATGACGTGCGCTTGATCGATACGCGGCAGGGGCCGTTGCTGTTCAGCGCTGCCCGCTGGGAAGCCCTGAAAGCGCCGCTGCTGGAACACCTCGCACGCTTTCATCAACTCGAACCGGACCAAATGGGACCGGACAGGGATCGCCTGCGTCGCTTCGCCGGCACCGCGCTGGATCGGCCGACCTTTATCAGTCTGCTCGACGAATTACTGGCCAGCGGCACGATTGTCGCCAGCGGCCCCTGGCTGCATTTGCCCGATCACCAAGTGCGGTTGAGCGAGGATGACGAAACCCTGTGGCAACAATTACAGCCGCTGTTCGAACAGGCGGGTTTCGATCCGCCGTGGGTGCGTGATCTGGCGAAATCGACGGGCCATGAAGAGGCCGCCGTACGCCTGCTGCTGCGCAAGATGGCGCGACTGGGGTTGGTGCATCAAGTGGTTCGTGACCTGTTCTACACCGACACGCTGCTGCGCCGATTGGCGGCTATGCTGGTGCAATTGGCCAGCGATGACCCGGTGATTCAGGTCACCGCATTTCGCGATGCCGTGGGCCTGGGGCGCAAGCGCAGCATTCAGATTCTTGAGTACTTCGACCGAATCGGCCTGACCCGACGCTTTGGCGACCGGCGCCACATTCGGCTCGACAATGCACTGGCTCAACGCACAGCAGACTGAGTTCAAGGAAGGCAATCGCGCCCGGTGGCGCGGCCGGGCTTCAAACCCGGTTGGGGACGGCATCCGTTCCCGGGCAGGTTCGACTCCGGCTGCCTTCCGCCATTTTGCGTTTTCCCTTTCGCACGATTACTTCGTGATATAGATCACTTGGGCGCTTGACCACTTATCAGAACTATCATTTTTGACAGTGGAAACGTTTATGGGTGTCATTTATAACAAGGTTGCAGTAATTCTGATATTCCTGGGAATTAAAAGGAGTTTTTATGTCTCTCTCTAAAATCAGCGTTTATGTCCGTGTCGGACATGGCGATAATGTATCAGGGCCTCTGGCGGCCGAATTTTCTGGACTGTTCGGAGGAGGTAGTTCCAAGCCTCCTAATGAACCGGAGCATGGAGTTCAATATGAACTCTCTGTTGATACTGCCAAAACGACGGGGTTGGCTCTAATTCACCAAATAGAACAGAGATGTGGTCAAAGTCTTTTAATGAGAAAGGGTTGGGAGTCTACGCTACAATATTTTAAGAATGTCACGCCATTTAAGACCAAAGCTGAAGGTAAACCGTTCACCCAAATAGCTCAAGAGCTTAGGAATATGGGGCTTCCAAATATAATGGACAACGGTAAAGGTAACTACATCTGGGGAAAGAATACGCTTGATGAAATAGGTGTTACTGAGAAAGGTTTGGTTGTTTGCTATACTTTTCAATATCGCTACTAAGTGCTTTAACAAATCTACAAAAAAACAATCCATCGCCTGCTGCATTTTATCGAGATGCGATACCCTGCAGTTTTTGATTGCAGGGTATCTGGTTTGAAATAATTGTATTCGTATGACTTAGCGCCTTCGCCAAAATTAACAGCAGTACTTCATGCATCGAACGGGTTATAGGCGCCGCACTTGGGCGCGTGAGTGCCGTCGATCCCTCTGCCCCTGAACTCGTCATGAAGTTCAGGCCCGGGCTCCATACATCATGGATCAAACACCAAAAGGGCTGCGACTCCAGAATGCCGAGAGTCGCTGCTTTTTGCTTAATGGCCTTCAGAGGCGTTGAACATGGTCTTGGCGTAGATCAGGCCCAGGCCATAGGCACCGCCGTTGGCGATGGAGGTTTTCACCGTCTCATCGTAAGTCTCGGTACGTGCCCAGTCGCGCTGGAGTTCAAGCAAGTACTGCAGCGATGTCATGGGACGGGCACCGATCTGGATCATGCGTTGCAAGGCCATTTCATGCGCCTCGGTGGTGACATCGCCACAGGCGTCGGCAATCACGTAGACCTCGAAACCCTGGTCAATCGCCGAAAGGGCCGGGCCAACGATGCACACGGAAGTCCACAGGCCGGCCAGAACGATTTTCTGCTTGCCGGCTGCGTTGACTTCGACGGCAATACGCTCGTCCTCCCAGGTGTTCATGCTGGTGCGGTCGATCACCTTGTGTTCCGGGAATACCGATTTGATTTCGTCGAAAATCGGGCCGGAAAAACTCTTCTCGGCGACGGTGGTGAGGATGGTCGATACCTTGAAGCCCCTTGCGGCCTTGGCGACGAGGGCCGCGTTATTGCGCAGGGTGACGGCATCGATGGACTTGGTTGCAAACGACATCTGCGACTGGTGATCGATCATGATCAGGGTGTGGTCGGTCGGGGTCAGCAGGGTTTTGCCGGGAACTGCTTTTGCAATGGCCATGGTGAATGTCCTTACGGATGAAGTGAGGGATGATTCGCGAGGCCATGGTTGCGTAGATTCGGGCTGGAATATTGAGTCGATGTGCTGTTTTTTTCGTAGGAGTAGTGGCGGCGGGCAGGCCATTGAAATACCGCCAACAACACAACTATGACCTACGCTTATTTCCAGACGCATGTTCAACGAACAGGGGCTCTTCCCTGATCGAAAACAACAAGAACAGCTATCCGGAGACGACTCATGTTTGCATTGGCCCGTCGATTCAGCAGCAACCTCGCCGTTTTCATTACCGCCGCCGCGCTCGCATCACCGGTTTTTGCGCTGGACACCGTCAAGTTCATGGCCCCGGGTTCGGTCGGTGGTGGTTATGACCAGACCGCACGCGTCCTGGGCAAAGCCATGGTCGAGGCGAAAACGGCAAAGTCCGCTACCTTCGAGAACAAGGGCGGCGCCGGTGGCACCCTGGGGTTGGCGCAGTTTGCCAACGGCACCAAGGGCGACGCCAATGCCCTGCTCGTGGTCGGAGCGATCATGGTCACGGCCATCGAGCAGAATAAACCGCAGATTACCTTGAAGGACGTGACACCGATCGCCCGGCTGTTTACCGAATACAACGTGATTGCCGTGCGTGACGACTCCCCGTACAAAACCCTGAGCGACTTGCTCAAAGACTTCAAGGCCAACCCGTCCAGCATCAAATGGGGCGGCGGCTCCAAGGGTTCGATCGACCACATCGGCATCGCCGAACTGGCGAGCAAAATGGACATTCCCGTCAACAAGGTGAATTACGTTGCCTTCGCCGGGGGCGGTGAAGTCGTTGCCGCGGTGCTGGGGGGGCACATCACGGTGATCACCGGCGGCTACGCGGAGCTTGCCAAATACGTGCAGTCCAAGCAGTTCCGCTTACTCGCCATCGGCGCACCCAACCGCGTAGAGGGCATCGATGCACCGACCCTTAAAGAAAGCGGCTATGACGTGACGATTGGCAACTGGCGTGGCGTTTACGGCGCAGCGGGCCTGACGCCCGAACAGCGCAAAGAGCTGACCGAAGCCGTCCTGACCGCCACCAAAAGCAACGTATGGCAAGAAAACGTAAAAACCAATGCATGGTCACCGAGCATTCTGACCGGGGATGATTTCGGCAAATTCGTCGAAGAAGAACATGGGCGCCTGCGCGCAATGCTGGTCAAGGTCGGGCTGCTTTGAGATGGCCGGGCGCTGGAGAGTCATGCCGACCCAATTGGCGATTGGCGTCAGTATCGTCGTCATCAGCGCGGTATTGGCGTTCGGCGCCTCGCGGTTTCCGGCCGAAATGGGCTTCGTCATCATGGCGGCGTACGTCTATCCCTACGCCGTCGCGGCGTTTCTGGGCGTCGTCGGTCTGTTGATGTGCTATCAGGCGCTCACCGGTGGTTTTCGCAACCTTCCCGACGACCATGAGACCACCCAGGCTCTGCCCGGCGGCAAGCTCGGCGCAACCTGGGTCACGGCGGGGCTGGTGGGCGTTGCCTTGCTCATTACATACATCGGCTTCGTCTTGGCTGCGGCACTGCTGTTTGCCTGTTCTGCACGAGGTTTTGGCAGTCGCAGCCCACTGCGGGACCTGGCCATCGGCATCGCCCTGACGCTGCCGATCTACTGGCTTTTCACCGCCGGGCTAGGGGTTTCCCTTCCGCCCCTGGTCAACGCCTGGATCTGATCCAGGCCGAAGGAGGTCGACAAGGTGGACATTCTCGCGAGTCTGGCAACCGGCTTTGGTGCCGCGTTGGCGCCAATCAATCTGATGTGGGGCTTTATCGGCTGCCTGCTGGGTACCGCGATCGGTGTTTTGCCGGGGATCGGGCCGGCACTGACGGTCGCGCTGCTGCTGCCGATTACCGCCAAGGTCGATCCTACCGGCGCGCTGATCATGTTTGCCGGCATCTATTACGGCGCTCAGTTTGGCGGCTCCACCACCTCGATTCTGCTCAACACCCCGGGTGAGTCGTCCTCCATGGTCACGGCCCTGGAAGGCAACCTCATGGCCCGCAACGGGCGCGCAGGCCCCGCCTTGGCGACGGCTGCTATCGGCTCATTCGTGGCTGGCACCATTGCGACAATCTTGCTGACCTTGTTCGCTCCACTCGTAGCCACACTGGCACTGAAGTTCGGGCCGGCGGAGTATTTCGCGATTCTGGTGCTGGCCTTCACCACGGTGTCGGCGGTGCTCGGTGCGTCGATGCTGCGCGGCTTCGTTTCGTTGGGGATCGGACTGACCATCGGCTTGATCGGTCTGGACTCGACCTCAGGCATAGCTCGCTACACCCTGGAGGTGCCCGAGTTGGTCGATGGCATCGAAGTGGTGCTCGTCGCGGTGGGGTTGTTTGCCGTCGGAGAGGCGTTGTACAGCGTGCTCTACCAAAAGGAAGAAACGGCCAGCCGACATCGCTTGACCTCGTTGTGGATGACCCGCGCCGACTGGAAACGCTCGATCCCCGCGTGGCTACGGGGCACCCTGATCGGTTTTCCCTTCGGCTCCATTCCGGCCGGTGGCGCGGAAATTCCGACATTCCTGTCTTATTCGACCGAACGCAAACTCAGCAAATACCCGAAAGAGTTCGCGGCCAGCAAAGGCGAGGGCGCCATCGAAGGTGTCGCCGGCCCCGAGGCGGCCAACAATGCCAGCGCCACCGGTTCGCTGGTGCCGTTGCTGACCCTGGGCATCCCGACCTCGGCCACCGCGGCGATTCTGTTGGCCGCGTTCCAGAACTACAACCTGCAACCGGGGCCGCTGCTGTTCCAGACCTCGGGCGAACTGGTCTGGACCCTGGTGGCTTCCTTGTACATCGGCAACGCCATTCTGCTGGTGCTGAACCTTCCATTGGTGGGCCTGTGGGTCAAGCTCCTGCAGATCCCCCGGCCATACCTGAACGCCGGCATTCTGGTATTCGCGACCATCGGCGTGTACGGCATGCGCCACTCGACGTTCGACCTGTTTCTGATGTTGGCCATCGGCTGGGCCGGGGTGTTGATGCGGCGTTTCGATTTCCCCGTCGCCCCGGTGATCGTCGGTATGCTGCTGGGCCCGATGGCGGAAAAACAACTGCGCAACGCCTTGTCGATCAGCCAGGGCGACTGGATGATATTTGTGACGCAACCCATCGCCGCCTCGCTCCTGGCGCTGACGCTGCTGGTGCTGCTGGTTCCGTACGTGCTGCATAAACGCGGGATCAAATTGCATGAGGATGATTGAGCGTTTCGCGAGCCAGTCCGAGCATCACGCGCTCATGAATCACCACGTAGATCGTTCCCATGCTCCGCGTGGGAATGCCTCAACGGACGCTCCGCGTTCGGCTGCGGAAGGGACGCAGAGCGTCCCGGGCTGCGTTCCCACGCAGAGCGTGGGAACGATCATCGAGCTACCCACAAAATCTTCGGAAGTTTCTGACAGAGTCTCCCGTTGCGGCGCTCCAGCACAGCCCTTTATAGTTCCGGCTCGCGGCAAATTTCGCGACGATCTTGGCCGGTCGATAACCTAGGAAAACTCATTAATCAGGAGCTACCTCAATGTTCGACCAAGTCATGCCACGCTACCTTCCCATCGACACCTACGACGCCGAAAACCCGGTGCTCTTCATCAACACCCACAAAGAACTCAGCGACATGGCCGCTTGCGCCATGCACCGCTTCACCGTGGTTCGCGATCTGACGGATACCTTGTCCAGCCTCAATCTCACAGGCATTTCCGACTGCGACCTGACCCGCGTCACCCGGGCGGTGCATCTGCTGATGCGCGAAGGTTGCGCAATACTGGATGTGATTCAGGCTCGGGCGTTGCAGCGGGAGGAGGGGTTCAAGACTGCTGTTTAGCGGTGTTTGATCTGACGCTATCGCGAGCAGGCTCCCACACTGAACCGTATCCACCTTGAGAACGCGGTCAAATGTCGGAGCGAGCCTGCTCGCGAATGGGCCTAAAGATCGCAGCCAACGCCTGATCAGAAGCGGAACGCTTGTCGTCCTACCAGTAGCCATTTGCCTTGCTGTTTCTGCCAGATCTGGAAGTTCTCGATTTCCGTGGGAACGATCTCTTCACCCTTGATGGCTTGCGCCGAAAAATGATGACGAACCAACGCCACATCACCCGAGAGCGTGATGGTCTGGCCTTGCATTTCGAGTGTCTTGAAAGCGCTTTTGCCGCTTTCGATGTCGGCGATAAACGCTTTCTTGTCCTGGATTTTCCCGCTGGAATGGCCGTAGGTAAGGTTTTCAGCGGTGAGCGCATTCAGTTTGGGAATGTTCTTGGTCAGCATGGCTTGAGTCAGATGGTCTACCGCCACGGCGACGTCTTTCTCGCCGGAGGAGGGGGCTGCCATCACGTAGCCGCTGAAGAGGCACAAGAAGCCGATAAGCAATTTCGTTTTTTTCATGGGTATTTTCCTTGTTGTTATGGAGATGACAGACGAGAGATAGGTGTATCGTCTGTCATCGTACAACTTAGCAGGTTTTTTGTTGCGAGATGCATTCCGCGAATACCCACCCGAACCTGTGGGAGCGGGCTTGCCCGCGATAGCGATGTTTCATCCGAAATCAATGTTGAATGTGCCGCCGTCATCACGGGCAAGCCCGCTCCCACAGGTTCTGCAATGCGCTTTTTATCACTTCATCATCTGCTTGGAACTCCGCGCCAGACACCCTCGTCATCTGCAATGAAGCACCACCGCGGCCACACCGCGGCCACTCCCTGACGTGTTCATTACGAAGGCGATGGATGACATGACTATTCCAGACAGCAGAACCGGACAACCGGATGCCCCTCGGGATCCCGCAGGCTCCGAACAAAGCTTTCAGCATTTAAAGGAGGAGGTTACCGAAGCGATAGGCGGTGCGCGGCATCAGGCCGATGAGCAGTTCGGCCAGTACCGCGATACCGCAGCGGACCAGATTGAAGCATTGGCCAGAGGCGCCCAATCAGTCGTTTCCGAAATCAGGACGAACGATACGTTCGGGATGTCCGATTACCTGGCAGACATGGCCGACAGCATGAGCAGCCTGGCTGGAAAACTGCGCAGCAAAAGTGCCGAAGAGCTTTTGCACGATGGCGCTGATCTGGCACGCGACAATCCGGGGTTGTTCATTGTCGGCAGCATCGCGGTGGGGTTCGGTTTGTCGCGGTTCCTGAAAGCGGGCACGGCGACCCTGCCGACAACAACCGACCGTGAGTTCACTGCCCAAAGCAGCACACCCACATTCACTGGCGATGGCTCGCAAGGACTTTATGAAACATCGATGCCGACCGGGGGCGATCTGTCGCCCGGATTGGCCACGGGCATCACGCCGTCCTCGCCGAGCGCACCCGACCATCGTGGCGACAGTTCCTCAATGCCGGGGTCCAGCCCCTTCTCAGGAGAACGGTGATGAACAGAGAAGATCCAGAACTGCAACGCACACCACCCGTCACACCGTCGGTCACGACGGCTGATCATGACGCCTCCGTGGTCGGTTTATTGCGGCAGTTAACTCGGGAAGTACCGGCGTTATTCACCAAGGAACTGGCGTTGGCCAAGGTGGAATTGCAGGCCAGCCTGACGACGTTGAAGGCAGGGATTGCCGGGGTCGCCGGTGGCGCCATCGTGCTGCTCGCCGGGTTCATCATTCTGCTGATGGCGGTCGTCTATGCCTTGAGCCTGGTGATGGCGCCCTGGCTGGCCGCGCTGATTGTCGGCGTCGTGGTGATGGTCATCGGGTTCGTGATGCTGCAAGCAGGCAAAAAACAATTGGAGCCTTCCCACTTCAAGCCTGATCGCACCCTGGACGCCTTGAACAAAGACCAGGAAGCCCTGCGGAGGAAAGTGTCATGAACCGAGAATTCGAAACCGAAGCGGCCAAGAGCCCGGAAACCATCGAGCGTGAAATCGATGCGCAACGGGAGAACATCGGGCATATCGTCGACGCGCTGGAAAGCAAGTTCACCCCCGGCCAGATGTTCGATCAGGCGCTGCTGATGATGCAAAGCAACGGCTCGACCTTCCTGACCAATCTGGGCACCAGCGTGCGCAACAACCCCGTGCCCGCGGTGCTGACCTCGGTCGGGCTGATGTGGTTGATGATGAGCCAGAATCGCCCGCCAACGCCCATGGAATATCGCGTCGAGCCGCAGCCGGATGTCGACTGGGCCGATGACTTGGGTGAAGGGCTTTCCGAGGGTTTGGACAGCGCCCGACAGCGTCTGCACGACACCACCGATTCGCTCAAGGACAGCTATCAGGCGGTCAAGGGTAAGGCAGCGCACCTGAGCGATAGCCTGCATGCGAAGACCGATCAGCTCAGTCACGCCGTCCATGACACCAGCGATCGCCTGGCGCGCAGGACTCATGAAATGGGCGACCAGTTCAGTCATCTGCTCAAGGAGCAACCCCTGCTGATGGCCGCGATGGGTATCGCGGTGGGCGCGTTGTTGGGCGCGGCGTTACCCACCACTGCAACGGAACGCCGTTATCTGGGCAGGACCAGCGCAAGCCTCACCGGCAAGGTCAAGCAGCAAGCACGGGAGGGTTATGAGGCGGTGCGCGAAAAGGTGATGGAAACCACGGAGCCCCACGAGGCAATCGCTGGAGAAACGGGCGAGATGCGCAAGACCGCGTCCGAAACCTCGGCCGATCTGTCGCGTGGGTTGGGAACTTCTTGACAGGTATCAGGGCAAGGCGGGAGGTCTGATGCACAGACGTCCCGTCGAGCCCGGCGATGAGCTTGATCCCGAGGGTGAGCCGGTTTTCAAGGACCGTGTGGCTGGCACGATCAAGGATTTGAAACTCACCTTGAATGACGGAATGACGCTGGAGATTCAGCCCATTGCTGGCACCTGACTCATCGGTAACGAAAAGTTCAGAGAACGTGCGTCAGCTGCCACTGATTTTCCAGTGTTTGACGTTATCGGCAAACACCATCTGATGCATTTCGTGGGCGATGCCGTAGGCCAGGGATTCATGCGCCGCAATGACTTTTTCTTCCGCTGAAAGGCAATGAAAAATATCCAGTTTGGTCTCTGCGTGGGCAGTTTCCAGGGCAAAGATTTGCACGTAACGCGCGAGGTCGTTATCCAGGCTCGACAGGTATTCGCGCAGACGTTGATGGTCAACCGAGTTTTGGCTGAAGTACCAATTCATGGGGTGAATCAGAAACCGCGAATGGGGCGCGGTGATCCGTCGGCCGGCGGCCAGGTACATGATGATGCCCATCGATTCGATGTTGCCGGCATTGATCGCGCACAGCGGCACCGGCAGGGATTTGAGGAAGGTGTAGAGGGCGAAGCCAAAATTGGTGCTGCCACCGCAGGTGGAGAGATTGAGCAGCAAGGAGGAGGCGCCCTGGTCGATGGCGTCGAGGCAGCAGTCCCGGAAGCGTTCCATGGTGCCCTGATCAATCTGGCAATGAAAGTGGACGATGTGCTCAGTCATCGACGTACCTCCATAGAGGATAAATTAGAGAGCTGATGATTCAGCGTAACTGTTTGAATGATGCCAGACCTTAACGCTCTTTTCTTTCATGAATTTGTATAAGCGGAACCCATTTTTATACTCGTTTAACTCACCCCCATTAGTCGCCGCACCAGGAGTTTTCTGGAACTAATAACTCCAATCCGTTGGTCGCAAGAATGCCGCATCAGTTCAAACTTTCAATCACAGAAAACCTCGGAATTAGACGAACCCACGAAGGTTCGCGAGAAATAATGAGGAGAACGAAAATGGCTAACACCGGTGACAAAAAACCTGGCAATTTTGCCAACGACCCTCAAAAAGCCTCTGAAGCTGGCAAAAAAGGCGGGGTATCGGGCGGCGGGATGATGAACGATCCGCAACGCCCCTCCGACGCCGGCAAAAAAGGTGGACAGGCCTCAGGGGGCCGTCAATCCAGCGATACCAATCGTCCCGGCAGCGAACAGGGAGGAGGCCGCTCGGGCAGCTTTGTCGACAGAGAGAAAACATCTGACGCAGACAAAAAAGGAGGAGGGCAAAATCCCGGCGGCGGGCGTAAACCCTGATGCCGTATGAAATACATCAAGCCCCGCTTATGGCGGGGCTTGGTTTTCTCCAGGTCAGATTCCTGATGCCTCACGCATCATGATAGGCGCGTGCTGTGCCATCAGCTCAGCGACCCAATCAATGAACACGCGCAGCTTGAAGCTGATATGCCGGTTCGGCGGAAAAGCCACGTAGATCGGCATCGGATCGAGACGCCAATCCTCGAACAAACGGACCAACTCGCCGCGCGCTTCGTATGGTCTGGACATGTAGTCTGGCAGCCAAAGCACTCCGAGGCCGGCCAGCCCGGCCGCGATATAGGCATTGCCATCGTCGACCGCCAGCACATAGCGACCTTTGATATGCACGCTCTCACTGTTGCTGCGCATGGCATAAGGCACGGCTTTGCCTGTGCGTGCCCACAGGAAACCGACGACACGATGATGCGAATCTTCCAGCTCTTGTGGATGCGACGGCGTACCGACGCGTTCCAGGTAGCTCGGCGCCGCATAAACGCTCAACTGGAGGTCGCCTACCCGCCGGGCCATCAGAGACTGATCGGTTAGTTCTCCGCCGCGCACAACGCAATCCACATTCTCGCCAATCATATCCACGATGCGATCGCTGACGCCCATGTCGATCTGGATGTCAGGGTATCGAGCATGAAACGCAGGCAACGCCGGTACCAGAATCATGCTGGCCAGCGGGCTGGGCACATCCACTCGCAGCCGGCCCCGGGGCAGGGTCGAGGCGCTGGACAGGCTAGTCTCGGCATCGTCCATGTCGGCTAGCAGCCGTATCACGCGTTCGTAATAGACGGCGCCGTCGGCCGTTACGTTGACCTTGCGCGTCGTGCGGTTGAGTAATTTGACGCGTAACCGGGCCTCCAACTGCTGCACCAGTTGCGTCACGCTCGTCTTGCTCATATGCAGTGTTTCGGCCGCTTTGGTGAAGCTGCCCGTTTCCACCACCCGAGCAAATGCCTGCATCGCATCGAAACGGTCCATTTCTGCCCCGGATATCTATTGGATTGTTTGGGATTTACAAACAGTGATGGCTACAGTTGCTCGTTTATCGGGCAGGCACAAGTCCTTAAAGTCTCTTCATCATTAATTGCGGGTCGTCTTTGACCCGTTGATGGAGGCACTTTATGACTCAGCGTGATGTTGTTTTTCCTCCCGGACGCCAAGCGCTTTATGAGCGCAATCGCTATTCGCCGGCGATTCGGTCCAATGGCTTTTTATTCGTTTCGGGGCAAGTCGGTAGTACCGAAGACGGCTCACCCGAGCCCGAGCTGGAGACTCAGGTTCGGCTCGCGTTCAACAATCTGAACGCGATCCTGGGTTCTGCTGGTTGCACCTTCGACGACGTGATTGACGTAACGGTCTTCATCGTCGATCCCGAATCGAAGTTCGAAACGATCTGGAAGGTAGTGCCGGAGTTCTGGGGTAACGCACCGCACCCAACGTTAACTGCTGTCGGGGTAACGTGGCTGTATGGCTTTGAGTTCGAGATCAAGGTGATCGCCAAGCTTCCTGAAACCATCAGGAGCTGAGCTGACCAGCGATAGCGCGGCGCAACTATCGGTTCAAGTAATAGTGACAATCAAGAAACGCAAGTTCTGGTTTGTTGGGCAAAGGTGGAAAATCTCCTCCATCGAAGACATTGCCCAATGAACCAGACTTTTTATTTTCAGGACTTCACCGATGCGCCCTTTATTTGTTCCTGTCATGGCTTTCGCCTCCTTGCTGCTGGCCGGTTGCGCCTCCGCGCCGAACGACCCGACGCAGACCTTTCAGACGAAAAAAACGCCTGCCGAGTACGCCGATTGCGTGATACCGAAGTTGCAGGGCAGCGCACTGAACCCGACGGTCTCGCAAACCCAGCGCAGCTACCGGATCGTGGTGCCGAGCAAAGTCGCGGCAGACAACGTTCTCGAAGCCTACAAGACCCCGAATGGCGGCAAGGTGTTTTTGTATGAGCGCCACTTGCTGGCGTCGAACTTCATGCCTTCGAGTTTCGAACGTGCCGCGCAGGAGTGCCTGTAACCGCTTTTTAAAAATGCTCCTTTGGTTGGCCGCAACCAACCAATTTTTTGTCCCGTGACTCATTCGGTCACGGGACTTTTTTTGCGTGCAGATAGTTAAGCCGTAATGTTATCCGTAGCAGCAGCCTCGCGAGCTCGGCATCTGCTACATAGATTGATCCGCTGAAGTTGCGGTGATGGCTGGCGTTTTCTAATGATCATCTATGGGTGGAAGATCATTGACAGACCGGACGTCCCACCAACGTCATGACTGCCTGGGCTTGCGCTAGCATAAAAGATGTTCAGGCCACTCGCCCTGACTTCACAGGTCATGGGTGTGTCGAGTGTGCGTGACGGGCTCTGTCAGTTGCAGGGCCGGAGGAGGCGTGTTGAAACCATTCCAGCTCAGACCTAGCGCCTCAACCCTGAACATGTTGCGTCAAGCGTGCCTGCAACGCCGTGATGCGGTGCCGCCAACGTTAACGGAACAAGCACTGATCCCGGGCATTCCAGATGCTCGCTACTGGCTGGACCAGGACCTGACTCCGTTCATTCGGGATGTGAGCCAGGCCAACCTTCGAGAGGCTGAGGCGCTCGCCAGCGCAGGGCTACCGAATGACATCCTGCCGCGGGCAAATATGCTGGCCGTTTCGGGCGGCGGCGACGCCGGCACATTCGCGGGGGGCATCATTGCCGGATGGACCCGGCATGGGACTCGTCCTGTGTTCAAAGTTGTCACCGGCATTAGCGCTGGCGCCCTGGTCGCCCCGTTCGCTTACCTGGGGCCCCAGTACGACGATGTCATTGTGCGTATCTGCAATGCAGTCGGTCCAAAAGACATTTTCCATGCGCGCAATATGCTGACCCGTCTTACCAGCGATGGTATGGCGCACAGCAAGCCACTGTCGCGGCTCATTGCACAGTACGTCACTGCCGAGATTCTTGCGGCGATCGCGGCGGAATACGCCAAAGGACGGCTCCTGATGATCGGTACAACCGACCTTGATTCAGGGCGCCCGGTCACCTGGAACATGGGCGCTATTGCCTCCAGCCAGGCACCGGGAGCGCTCGAGCTGTTTCGCAACATCATGGTCGCGTCGATGAGTATTCCCGGTGCCGTCTCACCCGTCATGATTGATGTGGAGGTTGACGGCCAACAGTTTCAGGAAATGCACGTGGACGGAGGTGTCCTTACGCAGGTGTTCCTTTACCCGCCCGGCACCGTGATGGCGCTGAACCAGGTACCCGGGGCGCGTTTGCGGCGTGAACGGCATTTCTATGTCATTCGCAACGGCAAACTGGAACTGCAATGGTCCGGAACGAAGCGCCGAACCTTGAGCATTGGCGGTCGAGCGATCAGCGCATTGATCCAGACTCAGGGGATCAGCGATCTGGATCGAATTTACCGAATTGCCCAGCAAGATGGGGCGGACTTCAATCTGGCGTACATCGGCTCCGACTTCCACATTTCTCGCCTGCATAAATTCGATGGTGAGTACATGAAGCGCTTGTTCAAGTACGCCTTTGAACTCAGTGCCAAAGGCTATCCGTGGCATAAATCGCCGAGTACGTGAGAGACGGTCTCAGCTAGCAGGCTCGGCCGTACAACTCATTTCCCCTGAGCCTGGTTTCTGGAAAAGAGCCACGTTGCCGTCTTGCCAGAAGCTGTAGCTCCCCTGGGAATCCTTGCCAGTGTATTGGGTTCCCGAATCATTCCGCACCTGACTCAGGGTGATCGAGCTGTTCGCCCATTTCAGGTACACGACACCAGGCTGCGTGTTAAAGAAAGTGGCGGCAATCAATGCGTTTAACCCTGTACACCGAAAAGCCAGGGGACCTTCGGTGAGTCTGTCTGGATCCTTGGTTCTCACAATGGCCGAGCCTTGGCGTAGCTGGTGCGCGCGCTCGGCATAACTTCGGATCGCGCACGCCTTGGGCGCAGGGTCGGAGCCACACTGATTGCGAGCCTCGATCCAGAACTGCTGGTCGATCATGACTTTGTCTGGACGCGGTACAGAATGATCATCCGTGAGCGCCAGGCGATAAAGACGCGTCAGTTCGATATCCATTTGCGTCAGTTGTGGATCGCGACAGATAAGCTTTTCGACGGATACCTTTGCCGTGGCGCAGTCGAAGCTGGTCTGGAATGTCGGCGTAGCAGGTGAAGCATTGACCCAACTGCTCGCCGCCGCGCACAGGCTGGTAGCGAACAGGCAGGTGACCGTTTTCATGTTGGGCTGATTCATTACCTGATACCCGGATTGCTGTGGGATCTATTGATCCGTTGAACAGTCATTTGTTCGCATTGGGTGTATCGCAGTGTAAGTCAGTGCTTAAAACTTGCCGCTCCCGTTTGAGTTCGAGGGAGTAAAAGTGCAAATGGAATTAGAGGTTGCAGCATTAGAACTTTGTTCCAGGGTTAGTCGCCAGACGCTGAGCTAGACTCAAAGATCCAAAGCACACTGATAGCAGTGGAGGCTTTATGAAAAAATCCATTTCCCCCTGTCTGGCTACGATTGTCTCGGTATTTTGCCTTTGCGCTTCAGCCGAGACCGTAACGCCGCTCAAAGGGCAGTCTCCCGAAATCATTCAGCAGGACATCAGCTCATGCCAGGCTCAGGCCGGTAACACGGCAAGCACCAGCACAACGCCTCAATCAGGTGGACGTGTCCGTGGTGCCGCTACTGGCGCAGTTGCCGGTGCCGCGGTTGCCGGAGCGCGCGGTCGTCAGCATGACGAGATTTATGACAAGGTAGACGACGATGTTAAACAGGAATATCGACAGAACAAGGCCAAGGATGCTGCTGTGGCAGGTGCGGTTGTAGGTGGATCTCGGCAACGTCAGGATCGTCGTCAGGACCGCCGGGCAGAACCGGCTGCCACTGCTTCCGCCTACAGCAGTTGCATGCAGCAACGGGGCTACCAGATAACCCCTTGAATCTGAACAACTAAGGGTTAATTGCAGCAAGATCTGTATCGTCTTTGAAGGGCGCGACGGTACAGGGAAGGGCGGAACGATCAAGGCGCTCAATCGTGCCTGACCACATAGGGGGTGCAATGCGCATTCCATTATTTTACGCGGTGTCAGCGGTACTGTTTTTGAGCGGATCCTCCTGCCTGGCGCAGTCATTGGATGCGACCGCGGCCGCCAACGCTGCCGCCACAGCGCCCGTCACGGCAGCGGTCAAAGATGCCGTGTTTACCCAGGAGCAGCTGGATCAAATACTGGCTCCCATTGCGCTTTACCCGGACCCGTTGCTGGCACAGGTGCTGATGGCCACCACGTACCCTGGGGAAGTCGCCGAGGCGGTAACCTGGTCTAAAGCACACCCGGATGCCAAGGGCGATGATGCGGTCAAACAAGTGGCGAGCCAGCCCTGGGATCCGAGCGTGCAGGCGCTGGTTGCCTTCCCACAGGTCCTGGCAACGCTGGGGCAGGATCCCGTCTGGGTACAACGTCTGGGTGATGCTTTCCTGGCGCAGCCCGACGATGTCATGGGGGGCGTGCAACGCTTGCGTCATCAGGCGCAAGCAGCAGGCAACCTGCAGAGCAACCAATATCAGAACGTGACGGTTCAGGCTGTTGCGGCACCGGCACCGGCAGCTACCGCTACAGCTCCGGCCCCTGCCAGCAGCACCTCCACCATCATCATTCAGCCCTCCGATCCGCAGGTGGTGTACGTACCCAGTTATAACCCGACAACCACCTACGGCACCTGGCCCTATCCTGCGTCGCCTCCCGTGTACTATCCACCGCCGCCAGCCTATTACCCCGGTTCGGCATTGATGGCTGGGTTGGCGTTCGGTACCGGTGTGGCTATCGTCGGTGCGTTGTGGGGTGAATGTGACTGGGGCAATAACGACATCGACATCGACGTCGATCGCTACAACAACATCAATCGCAACAACCAGATCACCCGTAATCAGAACAAGTGGCAGCACAACGCCGTTCATCGCGATGGTGTTCCCTATCGAGACAGCAAGAGCCGCGAACAGTACGGCCGACAACTGGGCGGCGCCAATCAGCGTGTAGCCTATCGTGGGGACGATGCTCAGAGGGCCCAGGCTCGTGAAAAAGCCCGCAGTTCAATGGACAAGCACGGTATCGAACGACCTGCCACCAGCAACCGCGAAGCCCGTGATCGAGCGCGCGCCGCCCAGTCCGGAACCTCGGCCAGCAATCGGATGCAAGCAGGTGCAGACAGACCGAAGTCGTCTGACAGAAGCCAGGGCACTGCCAGAAATACTCGGGAGAGTCAGCAACCCAGGAAACAGACCGCTCAGGTCAATCAGCGCGGGCAGGGCGACTCGCCGGGGCGCCAGGCTGCGCAAAAACGGCCGTCCGCCAGTAAGGGCAGTGCCCCCAACAATGTATTCGCGGGCGCGCGCTCACCGTCACAGACCAACGCACAAGCCAGTCGTGGCCGGGCCAGCCAGGCATCCGCCCAGCGTCCCAGTGCCTCGCGATCAGCCGGCCATCAGATCAGTCGGCCGTCCAATCCACCAGCGCGTCAAAGGGGAGGCCGTCGTTGAAAAACAATGCTCGAGTGAAGGCACTCATGGGCTTGCTCCTTCATGTCCTGGCAATAGCTGCCGGCTTGGCGTGGTCGGGCATTGTTACGGCACAGCAGGCATTTCCAACGCCAGAAATGGCCGCTCAAGCGTTCGTCGAAGCATTGGGTACGGAACACGCCGATCAGGCACGCCTGACAGCGTTGCTGGGTAATGAATGGCGCAGTTTCATCCCGCGCGAAGGCGTGCAGCGCAGTGATGTGGATGCGTTTTTGAAGCAATACCGCGAGCAACACGCCATTGAAAAAACCAGCGATCGCAAAGCGGTACTGTCGGTTGGCAGTGATCACTGGACACTGCCAATACCGATGATAAAAGACGCGAACGGTTGGCGCTTCGACATCAAGGCCGGTAGCGCGGAAGTCCGTGCACGTCGAATTGGCCGCAACGAACTCGCCGCGTTGCAATCAGTGCTGACCTATCACGATGTCCAGATGGATTATGCGTCAGTGGATCGTGACGGTGACGGCGCACTGGCCTATGCGCAGAAAATCTTCAGCACCGCCGGCAAGCACGACGGACTCTATTGGGCGGACGACGATAGCGGTCAGATCAGCCCGTTGGGCCCCGCGTTCGGCAAAACCATTGCTGGCGAAGACTGGCATGGTTACCAGTTCCGTATCCTTGATGGCCAAGGTCCTTCGGCACCTGGCGGCGCCTACAGCTACCTCATCGGTGACAAGATGATCCGTGGCTTTGCATTGATCGCCTGGCCGGCGAAATACGATGACACCGGGGTGATGAGTTTCATGATCAGTCATGAAGGACAAGTGTTCGAGAAAGACTTGGGACCCGGTGGTGACAAGTTGGCGCAGTCGATGAAGCGCTTTGATCCAGATGACAGTTGGAAGGTGGTTACTGTAGATCAAGAGTAGATCTACTTGGGTACTGCAAGTCCCCCGTGGGAGCGGACAAGTCCGCTCCCAGGATATGGGCCTAACTCAAAACTGTGAAATCGCTGGCGTGCAGCTCCTGCACGCCCACCAGTTGGATTTCGAACTCAGGGGTGGCCCCGGCGTTGACACTGCCGTAGAGAATGCCATCGGCAAAGCGCAGTTGGCCCGTGGCGTCGGCAGGGTCGAAGGCGTTGCTGCCGATGAAGGTGAAGGCGTCGACAGCGGTGGTCTGCGGGTTGGCGTCCAGGCCGGTGAAATCCAGAAGATCGCCTTCGGTGCTCTTGAAACCGTTGATCACATCACGCAAAGCCCCGAGGCCCATGTCCGACAGCGCACCAAATGCGTAGGTATCCGTGCCAGTGCCACCGGTGAGGTTGTCGGTGCCTGCACCGCCGATCAGCCGATCATTACCCGAACCGCCCACCAGCGTATCGTTGCCCGCACCACCGTTCAGAACGTTCGCGGCACTGTCGCCTGACAGACTGTCAGCGTAGGCACTTCCCATCAGGTTTTCGAAGAGTTTCAAGGTGTCGAGCCCGGAACTCACGGTGTTTTGTTGCGCTGACGTCGAGAGGTTTACGGTAACGCCGGACAGGGCGCGTTCAAAAGATACCGTGTCATTGCCATCACGCCCGTCCAGCACATTGTTGCCGGCTCCGGCGAACAGCGTGTTGTCCAGCGCATTGCCCGTGCCATTGGCAGCGCCAGTGCTGTCGATAGACAGACGCTCGACGTTGTTGCCGAGGGTATAGGTCGCCAGGCTGCTGTGCACACTGTCGACTCCTCCAGAAACGGCATTGCTGTCGGTCTCGATCACTGCGTCGTCGGCGTTGTCGACATAGTAGGTGTCGTTGCCATCGCCGCCGCTCATGCTGTCGTCCCCTGCGGCACCATCGAGCACGTTATTGGCGGCATTGCCGGTGATAAAGTTGTGCCGCTCATTGCCGGTGCCGTTGATGTCCGACACACCGGTGAGCACCAGGTTCTCAAGATTGGCGCCCAGGGTCCAGTTGATCGAGGCCTGCACCGTATCGATCTGCGAGGTCGAGGTGTTGGTTTCCACCACGCGGTCGAGCGCGTTATCGACCACATAGATGTCGTTGCCATTGCCACCGGTCATGGTGTCGGCGTCCAGTTTGCCATCCAGCGTGTCGTTGCCCGAGCTGCCCGCCAGGGTATCCGCCTGGTCGGTACCGGAAATCATGTTCCGGGCGTTGTCGAAAATGGCCTGCACGCTGTTGTTGTCGTTGGGGTTGCCCTGGAAGCCAAGGTCATTGGCAATGTAGTCGGCCAGGCGCTGACCGACGATCTCCGCCGACTCCTCGTGCAGGTGCCAGACGTCGTCTGGATATGTCAGCGGATCGACATCGTAGCGCAAGGGGAGGTCGGTGTAGTCCACCGCCAGCTTGACGTCGGCGCGCTCGGCGGCGATGGCTTCCTGGGCGGCGCGGACATAGCCAACCCCCTCGACGATGGAGGCAATCTTTTCTTCCGAATAACCACGGGCACGCGCCGCGTCTTGTTCGTAGTGACCGGTTTCCATCAAATACACGTTGAAGTTGCCGAACTGGGCATGCAGGTAATCAAACACCTTCAGGGTCGCGGCCTTGTAGGCCGCTGCTGCCGCTGCTTTGTCCGTGGCGCGGGCGATCTCCTGGGCGGCTTCCTCGCCCTGGCCCCAAATGATGCCCATGGTGACGTTATCGATCGATTGCAGTTCGGTGCGTTGGTCGCGCAGCAGCGTCACGGCGCGCAACAGCGCAGCCCCGGGTTGGTTGGTGTCGGTCAGCCACCAGCACAACTTGAGTTCCTCGGCGCTGAGCGTCGACACGCCGGTGACTGTGCTGCCGCCCACCGCGATGTCGATGCCGTTGCCATCGGCATCGGTGAACTGGCTGCGCACGTCATAGGGGGTGTAGCGGTCCAGGTCGTTGACCAGCATTGAGGTGCCGGACTGATTGTCGTCCTCCGTCATGCGCAGCAGGCGCGTATTGGATTGGCCGAGGGTGGGCAGGTAGAGGATTTCCTGCGGGGTGCTCTGGCCGAACACAAAGTCACTGGCGGTCAGGGTGTTGAGGTAGTTGCCGTTGAGGGCGATTTCAAAGCGATTGCCATCGGCATCCGCTTCGGCGGACTTGATGTAGGTCTTGTCGCCGGCCGCGTTGAGGGTGATGTACAACGTGCCATGGTGGCCATCGCCCAGGCCGATATAGCCCAGGCCCGAAACGTCGATCTTGTCGACGCCGGCGGTGAAGTCATAAATCGTGTCGGTGGCCGTGATGCCACCGGTGTCGTAGTCGCGGTAGCTGTCGAGCGCGTTGGTGTAGCGGAAGGTGTCGGCACCGTCGCCGCCATACAACGAATCGCGTCCGGCGCCGCCGTCGACGATGTCCGCGCCGGTGCCGGCCTTGATCGTGTCGTTGCCACCGAGGCCGAGGATCTGGTCTGCACCCGCCGTGCCATTGAGGGTTTCGGCATTGTTGGTGCCGGTGATGGTGTTGACGGGCGCATCGGCCACTACCAGGGCAAAGCTATCGCTGACCGACGCACCGGCCGGGTCCGTGGCTTTGACCAGCACGTTGTAATTGCCGGACGCGGTGCTGGTCGGCGTGCCAGTGAAGGTCAGGTTGGTGGCATTGAAGCTCAGCCACGCGGGCAGGGCGCTGCCATCGGCCAGGGTCGCGGTGTAACTGAGGCTGTCGTTATCTGGATCGGTGAAGCTGGTGGCCGGCACCGCGTAGCTGAACGTGGTGTTTTCGGTCGCATTCTGATCCAGCAATGCTGTTGCCACCACCGGCGCATGGTTGACCGTCGGCGACGTGGCGAAGACGAAGTTGGCGCTGGTCAGCTTGCCGAGGTAGTTGCCGTCCAGTGCTACTTCGAAGCGGTTGCCATTGGCGTCGGCGGTCAGGGTTTTAATGTAAGTCTTGGTGCCGGCACTGTTGAGCACCACGTACACGGTGTTGTTCTTGCCATCCCCCAGGCCGGTGAAACCTATGGCCGAGAGGTCGATCTTGTCGGCGGTGATATCGAAATCGGTGATCAGGTCACCAAGGTTGGCACCGCCGGTGTTGTAGTTGCGGTAACTGTCCAGACGATTGGAAAACACGAACGTGTCCGCCCCGGCACCGCCGGTGAGGGTGTCCATGCCTGCGCCGCCGTCGAGCTTGTCGTTGCCCGCGCCGCCACTGAGGTTGTCGTTGCCCGCCAGGCCGAGGAGGGTGTCGGCCGAATCGCTGCCCAACAGCGAGTCGCTGCCGCTGGTGCCGGTGATCACCCGATTAAAGATGAAGTTATTGGCCGTCAGGGTGCTGGTCAGGTTACCCGAGAGAATCAACTCGAAGCGATTGCCGCTGGCGTCGGCATCGAAGTCCTTGATGTAGGTGCGGTCGCTGCTGGCGCTGTAGCTGACCTGCAGGGTGCCGCCACGGCCATTGCCCAGGCCAGTGAAGCCGAGGTCGGCGAGGTCGATCTTGTCCTGGGTGACGTCGAAGTCGGTGATGATGTCATCGAAGCTTGTGGTTGCGTTGCGGTAACTGTCGGACTGTGCGGTGAAACGGAACGTATCGGCGCCGGTTCCGCCGGTGAGTTTGTCGATGCCTGCACCACCCACCAGAATGTCGCCACCGGCCCCGCCATTGATGGTGTCGTTGCCGGCAACGCCGTAGAAAATCTCGCTGGCGGCGCTGCCCAGCAAGGTGTCATTGCCAGCCGTACCTTGTACGGTGGTCATCGGCACCGTGGCGCTGACGTAGCTGCCGTCGCCATAGACCAGCGTGGCACCGTTGCTGGTGTGACTGATGGTATTGCCGATGATGGCGTTGCGATCAGTGCCGTCTTCATTGCGTTCGGCGACGCCGTAGGTCGACAGGTCGCTGCCGATAATGATGTTGCCCTGGATGGTGTTATCGCTGCCGTTGAAGTACTTGCCGGACACGCCCAGGGTGTCGTTGTAGGACTGAATAATGATCTCTGGTACGGGGCTGCCCAGGGAGTTGTTGGTGAGCGTGTTGTCGATGATCTCGACGTGGTTGCTGCCGTAGATGCGGATCCCGGCGCTGGTGTTGTCGTGAATATCGACGCCGCTGACCGTCACCTCGCTGGACATTTTGATCAGCACCCCTTCTGCGCCGTTGCCGTACACCTCGCCACCGGTGATGGTGATGTTGCTGGGGGAGGGGATGTCCTCGCTGCCGCGCTGGACCACGATGCCGTTGCCGCCATTGTTGTAGGCAACGTTATTGGTGAGCGTGAAGTCGTGGGTGCTGGTAACGATGTTGAAACCGTGGCGGTCGTTGTCGTAGGCGATGTTGTTTTCGAAGGTGCTATTGCTGAGGAAGTCAGCAACGAAGCCGTCCAGGCCGTTGCCGTGGGACACGCTGTTCTTGATGACCATGTTGACGGTCTGCTCGTGAGGGTCGAAACCGTACCCGGAGCAATCCTTGATCTCGACGCTGTCGAGGGTGACGTTGGAGTCGTAGCCTTCTTCGCCGGGAATGTAGCCGTTGAACCAACCGTCGATCTTGCCCGTGGTGTTGTCACGGTTGCCATCGATGGTGAGGTGGCTGACGCCGAAGTCGTGGGTTTGCTCGCCATAGGCGGAGCGGATGACCCCCGTGATTTTGGTGTCGGAGCCGTCAGCGACCTTGACGGTGGTTGCGCCCATGCCGTCGCCGTACAGGTAGACGTTGCTCTTGAGCATCAGGCAGCCGTCGGACGGTTCCTCGCCTCCCGAAACGATATAAGTTCCGGTCGGCATATACACCTGCCCCCCGCCTGCAGCGGCCGCCGCATCAATTGCACTTTGTATTGCCGCCGTGTCGTCAGTGATGCCATCTCCTTTGGCGCCAAAATTTTGTACATCGAAAATCATGAGCTTATCTCCGTATCAGGCGAAATCTCGGTAAATGCCAATATTCCATCGACAGCTACCGTGTTATGACCCAGCGGAGCGCAAAAGTTGTGACCGCATATCGGGGAAGCGTCAAAAAACCGAACTAACTGATTAGCGGTTGCGAGGGATTTTGAGATATTTCTGAAAAGTAACGTTCTGTTGACGCTTGCTCAGGTAGCGAGCGATGCCCTGTGGGAGCGGCTCGCACAGCGCTTTGCACGAGCAAACCTGCTCCCACAGATTCCGGGGCGGAGTAGTATGGTATGAGTGACGAAGGGAGCCAGATATCGGGAAGGCCAGGATGGCTAATGCCCCTCAGGCTCCAGGTCCAGTTCGAATACTCTCTGATACTGGAGGTTTATCGTGAGCAACTTGAAGCTTCATCCTTCACTGGATAACGGAATAGAGCCAAGCGCTGCAAACTTCTCTGGCGGCACCCTGCAATGCCTGTGTCCGACCGATAAGGTTGAAATCAGGATTGACGCCCAGACTCTGCACAATCACGCCTGTGGCTGCAGCAAATGCTGGAAGCCCGCAGGTGCGAAATTCGCGGTCGTTGCTGTCGTTCCTCGCGATAAAGTCAGCGTCACCGCGAACGCCGAAAAGCTGGTCATCGTCGACGAGAGCGCGACCATTCAACGACATGCCTGCAAAGAGTGCCATGCACATATGTACGGTCGCATCGAAAATAAAGACCACGCGTTCTATGGCCTGGATTTTGTGCATACCGAGCTATCCCCGCAAAAAGGGTGGGCTGCACCGGGCTTTGCAGCTTTCGTTTCGTCGATCATCGAAACCGGCACCCCACCGGAGGACATGAAGGAAATCCGCGGAAAACTGCGCGCGCTCGGTTTGGAACCTTATGATTGCTTGTCGCCAGACCTGATGGACGCATTGGCTACGCAAGTGGCGAAGTTGAAGGGTGTTCTTGCATCCCGTTAAACCCACTTGCCGAATGTAATTATTCGGCACGATCCACCTTGGCTGAACCCTTGCTGCCACGCCCTTCACCTAAATCCGTTTCAGGTGAAGGGCGTTGCGCCAGCAAACAGTTGCGCGCTGCTATCTGCCGTCCACCGAATACTTGCCAGGACCTGTAATGCCCAGCAGCAGCAAGCCGCCCATGATACTGAGGTTCTTGAAATACTGGACCATGTTGGTTGCGCGCTCCGGGTCAACCATAGTCCAAAAGTGATGCCCGATCAGCGCTGTACCGAGTACAAACAAGGCGAAGAGAAATGCGAGTGGACGGGTGTAGAAACCCACGACTATCGCTATAGCGACAAAGAACTCCATGACGACCGCAACCCCCGCAGCGACCATGGGCATGGGCGCACCGAGTGAGTCTAGGTAAGCAACGGTACCGCCAAAGTTGGTCATCTTGCCCCAGCCGGAAATGATGAAAAGAATCATTAGAAGGATGCGGGCGAGCAGGATGATCTCGTTTCTCTGATTCTCAAACAGGTTGTATCTCATAGTGTTCCGCCTGTGGACGCGAGAGAGGATGCGCAAGTAAGTCTGGTATTGAAGCCTTGTGCGCACTTTTAACACTAGCAGCTGATTGGCAGCCTGCTCTGGGACGGGGGAGGGGCAATAAAAGCGTCTCTGTTTGCCAGCAGGCGATATATACGGAACTGCTAGTGTTAAGTCCCATGCCGTGTAATCCAAGATCTTCCTGATCCATCGAATGGCGCTTAATCCAGGAGCAAATCATGGCGAAGGTTCTGGTTCTCTATTATTCAATGTACGGTCACCTCGAAACGATGGATGGTGCAGTGGCCGAAGGAGCTCGATTCGTAGTGACCAATGCTGAAATCGCGTCTGAAAAGATCCGGTTAATTTAGAAGTAATCGAGCTGTCGCACTGACAAAAACCAGCAAAACACTCACGCAGCCAAGCGCGAATGACAAGGTGCTCAGGTGGGCGACCGCCCCGATAAATACGGGACCTATCAGAATTCCCGCGTAGCCCATCGAGATGACAGCGGGGATGGCTACCGCCTGTGGCATACGTTGCTGGCGGCCCACAGCAGTAAAGATCACTGGGACAATGTTTGAGCAACCAGCACCGACCAGAGCGTAGCCAATCAAGGACGCGGACCAGCCATCGATTCCAAGCGACACGATCATGCCTGCGGCTGCGCAGAGTCCGCCAAGCGCAACGACGCGCACGCCCCCAAGTTTGCTGACGATGGCGTCCCCTGTCAGGCGACCCACCGTCATTGCGGCGGCGAAGGATGCGTAGCCCAAACCGGCGATGCTGGGCTCTAACCCTCGGTTCGAGACAAGGAAGACCGCGCTCCAGTCGAGCATTGCGCCTTCAGTGAGGAAGACGATGAAACAGAGCGCCCCTAAAAACAGCACGATACCCCTGGGCACCGCGAACATTGGTCCACCCCGTTCAGTGCCATAAGTCAGCAAAGAAGGCGCAGCCTTGTAAAGCGATCCCAAAACGGTGGCAACGATACAGAGCGCCGCAATCAGTGGGTCCAGCCCGAAGGTCAATAAAGCGGTCATAGCCCCGGCGCCCACTATGCCTCCGACGCTGTAAAGGCCATGGAAGCCGGACTGAAGTGCCTGCCCGCTGTTTTTCTCGACGATGACGGACTGTATGTTCATGGCGCAATCAAGCATGCCCATGCTGGCGCCGAAGATAATGACAGCGATCACCAAGCCCGGCAGCCATACCACGGTGCCAACAGCGCAAGAACGGCGCACAAGACAATCGTCGCCCAGATCACGACCGGGCGGCATCCATAGTGTGCAGTGAGATACCCAGCAAAGGGCATGGCCACAATAGATCCACCGCCCAGGCCAAGCAGCAGCAACCCCAGGCCACCATCGTCCAAACCAGTGCGGGCTTTAACCAATGGAACCAGAGGCGCCCAAGCGGACATGAGTAAGCCTGCGATAAGGAAGGCGATGCGTGTAGACATCCGCTCGCTATGGTTAGCCGTGGGTATCAACACTGACGATGGAGCATTCATAATTCTCGGTAATCCTTATCGATGATGCTGGCCATCATTCGCTAGCCTTGGATCGTGCGGGTTTCTTGTTTTTTGCGGGCCCGGGTTTCGGAAACTTAGCGCCTGCGCTCATACGTCGCTCTATAACTACTCGGCGCGACGCCAAAGAAGTCACGAAAGCGCATATGGAAGTTGGCGAAACTACAGAAGCCGGTCGCAATCGCGAGAACGCTCATCGGCGGCATCGCGCTGAGTCTGGACTTGCCGAAAAATTATTTTGAACAACGCCAACGTAAACCCATCACCATTCAGCGAGTTTTGCGTTATCCGCCTCAGATAGGAAAGGTCTCCCTGGAAGAGATCGGTATTGGTGCTCACACGGATGACGGCTTCCTGACAGTCCTGTCTCAAGACACAGTTGGCGGTTTACAAGTCAAGAACCGGGCAGGGGAGTGGGTTACCGCCCCACCCGTTGAAGGCACTTTTATCGTCAATATCGGTGATCTGGTGCAAACCCTCACCAACGATCGCTACACCTCGACAATGCATCGCGTCATAAATACTAGCGGTCTAGAGCGCTATTCAATACCTTTCTTTATTGATTTGGACTTCGATGCAGTTGTTGCGCCTGTACCAACCTGTGTAAGTGAGGCTTTGCCCGCGAAGTATGAAGCGTACACTTGTGGCGAACACAAATTTAAGCGTTTCGTTGATAGCTATGCGCATCTGAAAGGCGAATAGAGTGTTTTCAATGTGCATTCTATGCGTGGCCAACTTTTCTTCTAAGGGAAATGTATAAATCACATGAGGTATTTCTGAGTAAAGGGTTTCCGGATACTAACGCCGGTACTCAAGGACGGCTACATGGTCGCCTCGTTCGCGCGGTTTTGGGGGTGACGCCTGACAGGGCGATCCTTGGTAAACCGGTGCTGGTGATCGGCGGATAATGCCCGATCGTCCAGCGGCAACCTGAACAATCAGGCTGGACTTGCGAGCAGCAAGCCCTGCCTGATTCATGCTTGGGAAACACACAATGCAAATGATCAGCGCGCGAAAGATTCAATCAGTACTGGAAGAGGAGATCACCGTATACAAGAATGCTGGTGGTGCGCACCTGGACCTGATTGTCAGCTTGTTTGTAATACGGCGTTTGGATGAGCTTAAGCTGGAGTGATGGCGGCTAACACGGCCGATTTCTGCCTGTCGTGACGGGCAGAAATCGACTCCAAGCAGCCGCTTGCAGATCATCCCCGGGCCGTTCAGTTCATGCCTGATCCATAGCCTCGGTCACCCCCCGATCCTCACCCAGGAACCCGCCACTCTGATGGTGCCACAGCCGTGCATAGATGCCGTTTTTAGCGAGCAATTCGGTGTGGGTGCCTTGTTCGATGATGCGTCCATCATCCATGACAATCAGTCGATCCATCGCCGCAATCGTGGACAGCCGATGGGCGATGGCGATTACGGTTTTGCCCTGCATCATTTCATCGAGGCTTTCCTGAATGGCCACTTCGACTTCCGAATCCAGCGCGCTGGTAGCCTCGTCAAGTAGCAGGATCGGGGCGTTCTTGAGCATCACTCGGGCAATCGCGACGCGCTGGCGCTGGCCGCCCGACAGCTTGATGCCGCGTTCGCCCACCAAGGTGTCGTAGCCGGTGTGGCCTTGCCGGTCGCTCAGTTGGCTGATGAACTCATCGGCCTGGGCATTGGCCGCGGCACTGCGGATTTGGGCGTCGCTTGCATCGGGTCGGCCGTAGGCGATGTTGTCGCGAATGGAGCGGTGCAGCAGGGAGGTATCCTGGGTGACCATGCCGATGGCACTGCGCAGGCTGTCTTGCGTCACGTGCGCAATGTCTTGCCCGTCAATGCGAATCTGCCCGCTGTCGACGTCATAGAAGCGCAGAAGCAAGTTGATGAGCGTGGATTTTCCCGCGCCGGAGCGGCCCACCAGGCCGATTTTTTCGCCCGGACGAATGTTCAGGCTCAGGCCATCGAGCACTTGGCGTTCGCCATTGTAGTTGAAGCTCACGTTGTCGAAAGTTACCGCGCCGCCGGAGGTCACCAGGACGCCCGCGTTCGGCGCATCCTGCACCTTGGGGCCGCGGGTAAGGGTTGCCATGCCATCCTGCACGGTGCCGATGCTCTCGAACAGCGAGGTCATTTGCCACATGATCCAGTGCGACATGCCGTTGATACGCAACGCCATGGCGGTAATCGCCGCCACGGCACCTGTGCCGACTTCGCCCAAGTGCCACAGCCAAAGCGCATAACCGCCTGCTGCCATGATCAACGCCACCACCAACGCTTGGTTGACGATCTCGAATTGGCTGACCAGGCGCATCTGGCGGAAGCCCGTTTGCTTGAAATCTTCCATGGCCGCGCGCGCGAAGTGCGCTTCACGATTGGAATGGGAGAACAGTTTCACTGTCGTGATGTTGGTGTAGGCGTCTGAGATACGTCCGGTCATCGAGGAGCGCGCATGGGCCTGTTCCTGTCCGACTTTCCCCAAGCGGGGGACGAAATAGAGCATGGCCAGCCCGAACAACACGATCCAGGCAACGAAGGGCAGCATCAGTTTCAGAGCGAAGCCGCCGGCCAGTGCGATGAGCGCGATGAAATACACCCCGATTCCGGGTGCGATCTCGATAAGGGTGAACAACACGTCGCGCACGGCCAGCGCAGTCTGCATCACCTTGGTGGTGACCCGACCGGAGAACTCATCGGAAAAAAACGAAAGGCTTTGCCGCAGCATCAGGCGGTGGAAGTCCCAACGCAGCCGCAACGGCAGATTGATCGCCAATATCTGGTGCTGCACCATGGTACGCAACGCCACCAGCCCGATGCTGGTCAGCATTACGATGCCCATGCCCCACAACACGCGACTTTCCTGCGCAGCCGCATCCCCACCGGCCTGCCAGGTCGAGAGCAGATCCACGACCTGACCGAGGAAAGAAAACAGCCAGGCTTCGTAGATCGACACACCGGCACTGAGCAGCGCAAACACAAGAATATAGCCGCGCGCCCCCCGCGTGCACGCCCAAAGGAACCGAGCCAGGCCTTCGGGTGGCGGTGGTAACTCGTCGGGCGGGAAGGGGTCGAGTCTTCGTTCGAATACGCGAAGCATGGTGGTCTCCAAAAACGATCAAGTTAAGGCGATTCTGCCATTTAAAGGTGGCGTTGAGGGTTATGTTGAGTGGTGGGTATGGTTCTAATTGGCACAAACACAGGAAAAGACACACAGACAGTCTCCCTCCAAGCTGGACAAGAGCATTGTTTCTGGTGGCTGAGATACGCGAACTAATTATTCATTTATAGGACAGGGTCTCGATTTCCAATCTTTACTTCGCAAAAAACCACAGATTTAGTTCGGAGCGCTGTGTAGGAGATGGCTTATGGCAAAGTTCCATCCAGACACATTATTTAACTTATGTCAGATGTCCATGGCTCCAATAAGTCCTTTTGAAATAAGGGCTTGGATTAGAAAGACAAAGCGCATGCTCTCCAAAACTTGTTCATGACCGACTGTTCAGACCGCAGCGGTGCAAACAGTGGTTATCTGCGCAAATCCAGTGCCTCTGGCATTGCAGCGGGGGGGGGGAGGAAGTTACACCAATATTTTCGAGCGGGAGTAATCTCTATATGCGTCACGAGCGGCAACGTTTTCAATCTTCACATTCGTTCGTTGCGAGTAGACAATGTGCGCTCTGTTCCGGGGTAGTTCAGCGGTAGAACACTCGGCTCTTAACCGGGTGGGCGCTGGTTCGAATCCAGCCCCCGGCCCCACTACATCGCAGGGTCAGAAGGACATATGTCCAGGCACGATAGGGAATCGGATGCTATGGCCGGCATAAACGCCGGTTATGCGGTCTTTCAGTTATCTCGAGCATTGACCGCATCGGGTCTAGACACTGAGAAAGCGCGCGAACGGATTGAGCGCTGGCAGCAGGTGGTCGAACACATGGTGCAGGGCACCGCGCTGTATGGCTCGCGTATACCACTCGTGGATGTGCCTGAATGGGTCACACTGGAGGTGGTCACGGGTGGTTTTGCCACTGGACAGTATCTGGCCGGTGGTGCACTGACCGAGTACGAGCGGCGGCTGGCCGCCTCAATCCCAGGCATCCGCCCTGGTTTTCAACGACTTGATCTCAACACCTGGCACCTTACGGATGAGGGGATCGAAGCACTGCAAAAGCAACTGGTGAACAGCGACTATCGGATCGATGTACCAGAAGAGGCAGCGCTACTGTACGTGGCTTGGCTGTTGGGACAGCAGCGCACGGAGGACGCACGCAGATTGATTGAGTCGATCGCCCCTTTTTTTGAGCAACTGCGTTTCTTTCCAATGGCTTCTGACGGACTACCGCTCGCGGCGGTGGAAGTGCAGATCTTCGATGTCGGCGATATCAAAAAGCTGCTTTCAAAACTCCCTGCGCAGCAGCGTCTGGCGGTGCTAAAACATGTGGTCGTGACTCGGTTGCCTTTCTACGATGCAGCTATCTCGCTCTTCCTCTTAACGTACCAGGATGATTGGCCTTGTCGGCAATATCCTGAAGGCTGGCTTGAGCAGGCGAATGCGCTAAGTAGTAAGTTCGATGCCACCGGTAGCAATGACCTCCTCAACGTTGAACCTTTCAGGGGCCGGGTAGGGGAGTTGTACGCGTTGCTAAGGCTCTGCTCCCGTGACCCAGCCTCGCTGACAGGGCGTCAAGTCGGACGTATTCGGCGGATCGTCAATGATTTCGTGTGCAAACATGGTCATCCCGAATCCGAAGATCATCTACAGAGCCGAGCCATACAGCGCCATCAGGTGGCCGCGCCCGAGCATCATCTGATCGCCAAGGCGGTTTCTGAGCGTCTGACCAGCTATACGAGCTCGGAAGGCATCTCTGATTTTTCGTCCCTGTTGGAACCGATTACCAGTGAGGAGGCGAAGGCATATTCGCTGAAAACAGGTGTCGCCATTCCACCAGCAGTTAGCCGACGCCTCGAGCGCTGTCGAAAGGGAACCATCAGTCAGTTGATTGACAAGGGATTGATCACATCTGGGGATACCGTGGCGCGAGTACTGCCAGCGATGACGGCCGAAATCTGCAGTGCTGGATTTCGCGATACGACACTGCGCACGTTGTCTATCGCAACGTATCGTGCTTTTCGGCGACGCCGTTCATTGCTGCTGCTCAACCTACAGAGCCAAGTCAAAATCAGTGAGTTGCCTTGGGTGGCGGCCGTTGAAGGTGAACGAGAGGCACACACTGTCGCCGTTGAGGGAGCCAGACAAGCCTTGATCGAATCCTCGGCAACAACCCTCGCTGCTTTCCCCCAGGCAATCCTTCCGAACAAGCTACTTCAGGAGTTTGGTTCGCTTGCTGTCACGGCGAAGCTGGATCTTCCTTTTGTGGAGGAGGTCGCGGCGGACATTTTCATGGGAACCTTTTCGAATAAATTCGTGGAAGCAGCCAGGCGAGCAGCCTCGTTGATAGATGGCACCCTTTACGCCCATTATTACGACATCGACACGAACCAACTGGCGATCCTTCCCGATAAGCCGAAATCAAAGAGCAGAAACTATTTCCAGCGTGACTTGGATACCAGTGATGCATTGGGGAACCTGTGCGCACAGCGGGCTAATGCACCCTTGGGTGGGTGGCATTCAGCAACCAACGGCAGGATCATCGAGCAACAACAGATTTTGACGACGCAAAACCTTTCGCTTCTATTTGGTGATCTCGGTTTGAAAGCGCTGCTACATCATCGCTTGGGTGCACTTGCTCAGGAGTGCTTCCAATGGATATGCATGCGGCAGCAGATGAAAATCAAGTTCTATCACTCAAGCTTGGTGATGCTCAAAAATACCGCTTATGCCTGGCGCCAGATGGTGTTTTATTTATCCTTGCAGGATGACGCCGAGAGGCATTGCGCAATCGATAGCATCGAAGCTCATTTCGCGGCTCAACCCAATGCATTCCGGGAGAGATTTCTACCGGCAATTATGGGGTTGCGTGTGGCAGCTTCCGGGCTCCCGTTGACCCTGAACCGCCAGAAAAGTGAGGGGGCTCAGGTTTTTCTCGGATGGACCACCGAACGACATTGGTTGTTACCGCCGCAAACGAATGGCATTAGTTAAACGCTCGTCTTTATCGATGAGGCGTGCTTGAACGCCTCAAAGGCGATATCTGTATATCCGTCTGGAGTTCTTGTACAGACGGAGCAAAACTTTCATGCATACATCAGGGACCGAAGTCAGGAAGGACGTCCAACGAGAAGAGCCTGAACGTCTGCAAAAATCGGAAAGTGGTGGCGCGTGACCTCAAGCACAAGCATAGAAAGTTCCGCACAGACACATGATTTAACATAATATACATTACGCGTAACAAAGTATTTCAGGATGGGCCCGGTTGTCCTGACCAGCCGCGCCATCACGTCTTTTGCCAACGCCGCGCAGATCGTCCATCACTACTATCGGACGCGGCAATTCGCTTCCGGATGTGTGCGGGCCTGCAGTATCTGGGCATCAAACTGGACGAAACCGCCAATCTGGCCAATGCCGCCGTAATCTCGACCCCGGCCAGCCGAGTCAAGGTGGTGGTCGAACCCACAAACGAAGAATGAGGCATGACGCTCGCTGCCCACAGCCTGACCGAACCAAATCGATGAAGCCAGCTCTGAGCTAATCTTTCGAGTCAAACCATGACAAAACTCAGCTTTTTACTTTGGGATACCGGTTGAATTGGCATAACTGGCTGATTTTCTGGCCTTGAACGTCAGCCCTATGAGTGAGGATCATCATGAACGATTTAAAGTTGCGCCGAGATATTCTCGATGAGCTTGAGTTTCAACCCCACATTGATGCTGCGGCTATAGGTGTCGCTGTAGAAAATGGGGTTGTCAGCCTCACCGGACATGTCCGGACCTACGCTGAAAAAATCGCTGCCGAACGCGCGGTAAAGCGCGTTAAAGGCGTACATGCTGTTGCCGAAGAAATCGAAGTCCGGATACCAGGCGATGCTGATGTCGCAGATGACGTCATAGCGTCCCGCTGCCTGGACATCATCCGCTGGAATGCCGACATTCCAGAAGACCAGATACAGGTCAAGGTACAGCAAGGATGGGTCACGCTTGAAGGTGAAGTGGAGTGGCAATATCAGAAAGAAGACGCTGAAAGGGCTATGTGTAAGCTGGCAGGGGTCGTCGGCATCAACAATCTGTTGATCGTCAAACCCAAGGTCAGTCTGGAAGATATCAAACGCCGCATAGAAAATGCGATGGCGCGAAATGCAGAGCTGGATACCAGCCACATCCGCGTTACGGTGGAGGGAACGACGGTAAAACTCGAAGGCTGCGTTCATCTGTGGCGAGAGAGGAAGGCTGCTGAACATGCGGCTTGGGCGGTCCCGGGGGTGATGCATGTGGAAAACCACATACTCATCGCCTGATCCGACCTGAAACGTTGATCATTCAGTGCAACAGAAGCGTCGGTTTTCCAACTCCCCGCCTCGCATCATCTCTGTCAATGTCTGCAATGCACTGCAGTGTCGATAGCGCGGGCTCAAAACTGGCGTCATAGCGCCTAATGTGTCACCCGTTTCGCCCTGGACGATGCCAATCAGGCGTTGGCAAGCCTGAGGACCGGTCAGGTAAAAGGGGCGATCGTACTCATCACCTGACGAGCTCCCCCGGCTGCTTGATCGCCAGAATGCTTCCCGGCACCGAGTACAGTGCCCGTTCCGTGTTGCTGCCCATCAAGCGGTCGAACCACACCCGGTGCACGGTACCCATCACAACCACATCGACCAGATACTCCTCGATAAACTCACTCAGCACCGGAGCTGGCAGGTCGATGAACTGCCGGCGTTCCGGCGGCACGCCATAGCGGTCAGCAAGAGTGACAACCGCCTGATGAAGTGGTTGGCGCAGCTCCTCCGATCATTCACCATTTTGCAGGTAACGCAACAAATGGCCTGCCTTACTAAAGAGAACCCGTCAGCTCCACGCTGTCATGGTACTCCGGCACCGAGACCGACCAGCCTAGCTCCAGGCTGATGCGCCGGCGCAATACATCCGAAGCGTTGGGTTCGCCGTGCACCACATAGGTGTGTTTCGGTGGCCGCTTGAAGCCGCGCAACCACGCCATGATTTCATCGGCATCGGCGTGGGCGGACAGGGTTTGCATCGGCACCACTTCGGCGCGGATCGGCACGTCTTTACCGTGGATACGTACTGATGGAACGCCTGCGATGATCTGTGCGCCGCGGGTGCCGCCCGCCTGAAAACCCGGCACCAGCAGCGTATTGATCGGGTTGGGCGCCAGCGCCTTGAGGTGGTGCAGCACCCGCCCGCCCGTGGCCATGCCGCTGGCGGCGATGATCACCGCCGGTGTGCGCTGCTGGTCCAGCTCGATGGAATCTCGGGTGGAGCGCACAAAACGCGTGACATGGCACATGCCTTCGCACTCTTCCAGGGATAACCGGTGCTCACTGCGAAAGCGCTGATACAAACGCGTGACGTCGGTGGCCATGGGGCTGTTGAGGTAGATCGGCAGGTCGGGAATCGCATGTTTCTGTTGCAAGCGATACAGGTGGTACATCAGCAACTGCGCGCGACCGACCGCGAACGATGGTACCAGTGTGATGCCATGGCGCAGCGCGGTACGGGTGATGACTTCGGCCAGTTGATCCTCCGGGGATTCGTCGGGATGCCGACGGTCACCGTAAGTCGACTCCACCAGCAGATAATCGGCCTGCTCGATCGTCTCCGGGGCAAACATCAACGGATCGTTCGGCCGCCCCAGATCCCCGGAGAACACAAGCGTGACGCCATCGGCAACGACTTCCACCGTCGCTGCGCCCAGAATATGCCCGGCACCGCGCAACAGAATGCTCATCCCCGGAACGATATCGACCCGGTGGTGCAACTGCACCGGCCGCAGTAATTTCAATGCCCGCTCAGCGTCTTGCTCGGTGTACAGCGGCAAGGCCGGAGAGTGTTTGGAAAAGCCATGGCGATTGGCGAATTCGGCCTCTTCTTCCTGCAAGCGGCCGCTGTCGCGCAGCAGGATTTTCACCAGTTCACAGGTGGCTGGCGTGGCATACACCGGGCCGCGATAACCGTTGCGCACCAACACCGGCAGGTAGCCGCTGTGGTCCAGATGAGCGTGGGTCAGCACAATGGCTTCGAGGTCGCGAACCGGCAGCTGGAACGGGTCCCAGTTGTGCAAGCGCAGTTGTTTATAGCCCTGGAACAGGCCGCAATCGATCAGCACATGCTGGTCGCGATGTTCCAGCAGGTACTTGCTGCCCGTAACCGTGCCCGCAGCACCGAGAAATGTCATTCGCATGGCCGTTTCCTTGCGCACTCATGGAGCGCTATTGATCGCGCCTATACACCCATGGGCAGTTGATTTTTATCAACCGAGGCCACACGGGGTCATATTTTCAGTCGAGCCGGGGCAATGGCTTGACGATCGTCAGGCTGCAGGGTGACCGGTTCAACACACTTTCTGCCGTACTGCCGATGAATAGATCGATCCCGCGATGGTAGGTCGTTCCCAGCACCACCATGTCGAAGGCACGTTGTTGTGCGAAACGGGTAATCACCTCGGCGGGAGTGCCGGGCAGCAGATGGCGCTGTTGTTTCTCGATTCCGTAGCGTTCGGCAAGCGCCTCGAAAGCCTCCAGCTGAGCATCGCTGACCGCGTCTCTCAAACTGCCATCCAGTGTCGCCGTCGGTATGTTCACTTCAGCCTCCCCCAGCTCCGACCAGCCGCTGACATTGAGCAGGTGCAAGGTGGCGCCACAAGGTTCGGCCAGGCTCGAGGCCAGGTCGAGAATCCGGTCATTGAGCCCTTGGGTCAGCTCCTCCAGATGAGACAAATCGATGGTCGCGAGTATGCTCAACGGCTTGGGATTTGTGGCATCGATGACCAGGTGCAAGGGCGCCGGACAGTCGCGCAGCAACTGCCAGTCCAGGGGCCGATGGAAGGCGCGATCGAGCGCCGATACGCGGTGGGTGTCCTTGATCACCAGGTCCGCATGGAAATCATTCACGTACTCCAGCAGATGCGCCAGGGTCGGTCTGGCCCACACCACCTCAGTGCTCACCTGCACGCCTTCGCATCGTTGAAACCGGGCTTGCTGCTCCAGCCAGTGGCGATGCACCTGCAAGTAACCTTCCCGCGCCTGGGCCATCGCGTCGTGGTCAAACAGCCCCGCCACCGCCAACGCCTGAACATGATCGAAAGCGACAATGTGCAGCATTGAACCGGTGGCGCAGGCCACAGCCCGAGCCCGTTCGAACGCCGGGGTGCGGATCATTTCGGTCGGGGCAATCAATAGCAAACGTCGAATTTTCACCCTCACCCACCTCATCTGGATAGCTTCAGGTTGTGGCTCAAGTATCGGGGGGCTCTGGCCGTGAGGCTCTGATTTTTATCAAATAATGGCCGGCCAGCCATCGGCTTGGCGCCCAACGCTTTAGCCCGGCTGCCTGACCGCCAGAATGCTGCCCGGCACCGAGTACAGCGCCCGCTCGGTATTGCTGCCGATCAGGCGGTCGATCCCCACGCGATGCACCGTGCCCATCACCACCACATCCGCCAGGTACTGCTCGACAAACTCACTGATGACCGGCACCGGCAGGCCCATGACAAAGTGCCGACGCTCGGGAGGAACACCGTAGCGGTCCGCCAGGGTGATAAACGCCCGGTGCAGGGATTCGCGCAGTTCCTCGACGAAGTCCACACTCCAGCCCCCGGCGATCAGCGGCGCATCGCCGTTGAATGCAGGCGACAAGTCGTAGGCGTACAGCAGGTGCAGCGGTGCGTCGCATTGCAGCGCCAGTGCGTTGGCCGTCTGGATGATGGTGTCGTTCAGGCCACTGATTTGCGTTGCCGGATCGAACGGGTCCACGGCGGCCACGACCCGGTGCGGCAGCCCGTAACGGACCTGGTTGACCAAGTGCACGGGGATCGGGCATTCGCGCAGCAGGTGACAATCGAGCGGGGTGATGAACACCCGTTTGAGCGCCGGTTCCAGGGTGACGTCCTTGATCAGCAGGTCGGGCTTGAGGTCTTCGACGGTCTTCAAAATATCCAGCAGCGGATGGGTGGTGAAGATGGCTTCAACCGTCACTGCCACACCCTGCCCGCTGAGCCGCTCGACCTCGTCGGCCACCCATCGATGACAATGGCGCAGATAGCGCTGATACCCTGCCTCATCGATTTTTTCATCCCACAGGTGAACAATCGGTGCCGGATCGACAAAGGCCCGCACATCCAGCGCGGCCCCGCTCGCCTTGGCCAGCGCGACGGCACGGAGCAAGGCCGGGGACTGATGCAGGGTTCGGTCGGCAATCAGCAACAAACGTTGATATTGACCCATCTCACACCTCCGCTCGAAACCGGGCCTTACGCGCCGGCATGGGCCAAGACTGCGCCCGTTGCCCCCTCCCCCAGGTTGATTTACATCAAATACCCGCCAATGAGCGCCGTCGTGACGGGTGTCTGATCCAGATCAGATTCAACGGCTGCCAGCAGCGTAAAAAGGAATCGACCGCGTGGCTGATTTCCACGCTTGCGCTTTTCAAACAGGATGGAGGACCGTCCATGCTCTCAGTCAAAGAACACAATGATCGGGCCGCGGCCGCCTATGCCTCGGTCACCGGAAAATACTGGATCGAAGCGCTCAGGGACGGCCGCCATGTGCTGATCAGGCCACTGTTGGAAAAGGACCGCGATCTTGAATATGCCTTTATCAAACGCCTGTCGCCCGAGTCCCGGCACATGCGCTTTCTCGCGCAGATCAACGAACCCGGCGGCGCCATGCTCGATCAGTTGATGGACACCGACAACAAACAGCGCATGGCCTACATCGCGCTGGTTCACGAAAACGGCAAACTGATCGAAATCGGCGTCAGCCGCTACGCCGCCACAGCGGAACATGAGTGTGAGTGCGCGGTGACGGTCGCTGATGAATGGCAGCACCTGGGCCTGGGCACCATTTTGATGGAACATCTGATCAAGGCCGCCCGCAGAAACGGCTTTATTCAGATGTATTCGATCGACGCCGCAAGCAATGCCCCCATGCGTGACCTGGCCAAAGCCTTGGGTTTTGATAGACACAATGATCCTGACGACAGCCGCCAGGTCATTCATCGTCTGTATATGTCGTAAAAGCCGATTGCCCCGCGACGTACCGGCCAACGGTCCGCCGTGGGGCAAGTCAACGCTCAGGATGGCGACAGCTTGTCGGGTTTGATCGCCAGCACACTGCAAGGGGCTCGGTGCAAGAGCTGTTCGGCAGTCGTCCCCAATAGCTTGTTCAACCCCGAGTGCTGCACGGTCCCCATCACGATGACATCGATGCGATGGTCTTCGGCGAACTTGCAAATACTCGGCAACGGCGCACCTTCGATAAAATGCCGACGCTCCGACGGCACGCCGTGACGTTCGGCCAGCGCCGTAAACGCTTGGTGTTGCGCCGTGCCCATGGCTTCATAAAGACCGGAGGCCAACGGGAGTGCGCCAACGCCCATGTCCAGGGCATACACGGCTGTCCAGTCATACACATGCACCAACTCGATCTGCGCCTCACACTGTTCAGCCAGCTTGGTGGCGGCGTCGATAATCTGGTCATTGAATACCAGGTCCTGCTCTTCGCTGCGCAACACATCGACGATGGCCAGCACGTTGCGTGGCCGCGCATTCAGCGCGTTGGTCACCAGATGCACCGGCACCGGACAATTGCGCAACAACTGCCAATCCAGCGGTGTGAAAAACACCCGCTTCAACGCCGATTCTTCCTGGGCATCCTTGATGATCAGGCTCAGCGGCATCTCATTGACGAAGTGCAGGATTTCCTCGTAAGGGTGCTGCACCCACACCACCTCACTGGTGACCGCGACACCGTGGTTTTTCATCAATTCGGCCTGCTCGGCAAGCCATTGCCGATGGGTTTGCAAATAACCGTCCCGGGCCTGGGCGATCTGCTCGGGGGCAAACAGGCCGGCGACGGCCAGGGCCTGCAAGTAATCGAATGCCACGATGTGCAGCGGTGATTGCATCGCGCGGGCCAATGCGGCGGCCCGGTCGAACGCCGGAGTACGGGTCATGGATTGGGGGGCGATCAACAGTAAACGCTGAGTCTGCGACATGGGACACCTCGGCACGCGGCCATCTCGATGAAGTGAGTAGAACCCTAGAGTGATCGCAGCAGAATCGGGCGACTTGATCTTTGTCAGCTACAGTGCGCGGATGCACGTTAATGCAGCAACATGCCCGCCCACATCGCCAACGTCAGCAAGACCTGACCGGGAATGACATACGCGGCGAACCGTCGCCCGCCGCTGACCCAGGCCACCAGACATTTGCTCAGGGAGTTACTGCTGACGGCAACCAGCGTGGGCCCGGCAATGGCGTCGAACGGCAATAGCCCGGCCTTGGCCAGGGCGCCAATGGACGCCGTCGAAGAATGTGCATCGGCGAATCCGGTGAGCGTCGTCGTGACCATCACGCCCACTTCACCAAAGTGGCTGAGTACCATCGAAGACACAAACGTGATGCCGGTCATGGTCAGTGCGATGACCAACGCCAGCTTGAGGTTGAACGCACCGCCGACCTTGACCGGCTGATTGGCGCCACTCGCAGGTTTGGGCAACATCAGGCTCAAGCCATACAGCGCCGTGGCGGCGGCACCCAACAACAACGGCCCCCACATGTGCCGCAATAGACCGAGATCGACCGCTCCCAGGATCAGGCCGACCTGAATGATGGTCGCCAGGTTGGACAGCATCGCTGCCGCGCTCAGGACTTTGATGTTGCCTGGCTCCTTGGCGACCAGATGCCCCATCGCGGCGATGGTCGCGATACTGGAAGCAAACCCGGAGGCGACGGCGCTGACCACATAACCGTAACGGGCACCCAAGGTACGGACGGCAATGTGCCCTATCGCCCCGACGGCCATCAGCAACACCGTCAGGGTGCAAATGGTGCGCAGATTGATGGCGGCATACGGGCCGATAAAGCGGTCCGGCGCCAAGGGCAACACCACCAGGGCGGCGATCAACAACACCAGACCGTCGCGCATTTCCGCTTCGGTCAATTGGCTGCGCGCAAAATGGTGCAGTTTTTGCCGATACGTCAGCAGCCCCGCCACCACCACGCCAATGGCGATGGCCAACTCGGGCGCGGTGCCACACAAAGCCCCCAGGGCCAATACCGTGAACAACGCCACTTCACTGGTGACCCCAGGGTCAGTGCCCAGGCTTCGCCAGTAAGCCACGGTGGCCAGCAAGGCCACCGAAATCGCCATGATGCCCACCAGCAAACCACCACCGACCTGCATCGCCACATAACCCAGCAACGCGGTGATCGCGAACGTGCGCAATCCGGCACAGGCGCGACTGTCCCCACGGCCCTTGTGCCGTTCACGTTCAAGGCCGATGAGCATGCCGATCCCCAGCGCAGCCGCCGCGCCTGCCAGGCCCAAGGTGTCGTTCATGCGATTGCGTCCAGGTAAGCCACAAGCCCCAGACTGCGCCGGTATGACGCACGGGAGGTTGATAATGGTCAATATTTTGTAGATGGACGCGCGACTCACCACACGTCGGACTGCCTGCTGCATCACTCGCCAAGTTGATAAAGATCAATCCCTCTCCCCCGGTCGGCGGCAGGATAAAACCTGGCCTCCTGCGCAAGCACTGGGGGCCAGTGGACACTGGAATTTCTACGGTTCTGACGGGAGTTTGGTCATGTCTGAGCAATCACGCTTCATGCTGGTCGTCTCGCCTCTTATGGAAAACAGCCCCGCGTTCGACCGCGCCGCCGCACTGGCCAAGGCTGCGGGCGCAGCCCTGCATATCGTCGCCTTCGATTACCTGGAAGGCCTGGCAACGGCGAGCATGGTCAACGAACAAGCGCTGGAGCAGATGCGGCTCGGGTATGTCGAGCGCCATCGGCAATGGCTCGAAGAACAGGCCCGCCCCTTGCGTAAAATCGGGGTGCCCGTCACCACGGAGGTGATCTGGGTTGAACGACCTTTGCAGGAAATCCTCATTCATCTCAAAGAACAGCCCATGGCGGTACTGATCAAGGCACTGGAATACGAGTCGCTGCTATCACGGATAATGTTCACGCCCCTGGACATCCATTTACTGCGCGAATGCCCGGTGCCGCTGCATTTTGTCAGCCACGTGAAGCAGGTGCTGCCGCGCAAGATCGTCGCCGCGGTCGATCCCTTCCATAGCAACACTCAGTACAAGGATTTCAACGACAGGATTTTGCGCGAGGCCGCAAAACTGGCGAGCACCTGTAGCGCCCAGCTCGACGTGATCTATGCCCACGATCTTTCATCCCTCAGTGCGGGCGAGTTCGATTTCGACAGTAGCTCGGCGCTGTTTTCCCCAGGCAAAGCCAAGACATTATTCGATGCTCAGGCCGATGCCTTCCGCGAACTGGCCGAGCGCAATGGTATTGCGCCAGAGCAACAGCACATGATCATGGGCAACCCGACCAAGGTTCTTAGCCAATACGCCGATGCCTACGACATCGACGTGATTGTCATGGGCCGGGTCGGCCACCGAGGCGTGGGTCGACTGGTGGGCAGCACGGTGGAGCATTTGCTGTACAAGATGCCGTGCAGTGTCTGGGTGGTTTCACCTGAAGTACTGTAGAGCGCTGTTTCGCACAGCCGCCACCACATAACTTGCGCCAGCGCTCGGTCACTACGGATGTACTGCCGGGCGCTGAACAGCAACATGATGCTCAGGGTTCCTCGAACGCATAACCAGTTTGCGCAGCTCACTGAACCAGAAAACAGCACTGGCCATGGCAAAACAGCCCCCCCACTGGCTCAGTGTCAATGCGCTCGTGCTGAACGCCTTATTGAGTGGCGACCAGTGCACCACGGCAACCTGCAACGTCAGCGCCAGCGCAATTGCCGCCCAGAGCCACCGATTGGAGAACAACCCGATAAATGCACTGGCCGACTCTGAGCGAGCACTCAGCGCATTGAACAGCTGCGCCAATACTAGGACGGTAAAACCGGCAGTGCGTGCCTGAACCAGCGATTCATGCCCCGGTATCAAACCATCGGGCAGCATCCAGTCGACCGTCAGCAAACTCGCCAACGCCATCACCAGACCGACCTGGAGCACACCACGCCACATGTTTGCATCGATGATTCGATCCGTGGGCTTGCGCGGGCTACGCCTCATCACACCCTCATCATGCGGATCAAGCCCCATGGCGATGGCAGGCGCCGCATCCGTGATCAGATTGATCCACAGAATCTGGGTGGCCAGCAGCGGCAAGACGATCCCGCCCCGTTCATCAACCAGGCCGATGACGCCCGCACCGATGACAGCAAAAAAGACCGTCAGTACTTCCCCCATGTTGGAAGACAGCAAGTAACGGAGAAACTTGCGGATATTGTCCAGAATCCCGCGCCCTTCACGAACAGCCGACACGATGGTTGCGAAGTTATCGTCAGCCAGAATCATTTTTCCAGCTTGCTTGCTCACTTCCGTGCCGGTGATGCCCATGGCAATGCCGATATCGGCCGACTTCAGTGCCGGAGCATCGTTCACGCCATCCCCCCCGGTCATTGCCACCACATGCCCCTGGGCCTGAAGCGCATCGACGATCCGCAGCTTATGCGAGGGCGCCACGCGTGCATAAACCGATGTCGATTTGACGGCCTCGGCCAGTGCCGCATCGTCCAGCTTATCCAGATCGGCACCGGTCAACGCCCCGGCACCGGCCTGAATGATGCCCAGATCCTCGGCGATGCGGGCGGCCGTTCGCGGATGGTCGCCAGTGATCATAATGATGCGGATACCAGCACGATGGGCCTGGGCGATGGCCGGCGCGACTTCTTCACGCGGTGGATCACTGATGCCCACCGTACCGATGAAAACGAGCGCTGCCTCAAGGGCTTCACCGGCCGTGACATCCTCGCCAGGCGCCAAAGAACGGTACGCCACGGAAAGCGTACGTAATGCCTCACCCGACAACTCATTTACATCAGCCACGGCTTTTGCACGCAAATCGTCGGTGAGAGGTACCACGTCCATGCCGACTTGAATATGTGTGCAATGTTGAAGCAGCACATCGGGCGCACCCTTGCTGATCAGCAAGCGCTCATCGTTATGTTCATGATCGATGACCACGGCCGACATCATTTTTCGAGCGGAGGTAAATGGTATTTCAGCCACGCGCTCGAAGCGCTCCAGGCTGCGTGCGGGTGCATCCAGCTTGCGCTCCGCCACCAGAAAGGCGCCTTCCGTCGGATCGCCTTGAATCACCCAGGTGCCATCTTCCTGCTGTGCAAGCGTGGCATTGCCGGCCAAGCTTCCGCCGCGCAATAACAGCACGTTTTCGCTGTACACCGGACCACCGCTCAGGGGCACGTCCTGATGATGAATCTGCCCCTGCGGGGCGTAACCGACACCGCTGACCACCCCTTTGCCTGAGGCGGTCATGGTTTGCTGGATGGTCATTTCAGAACGGGTCAACGTGCCGGTCTTGTCGGTGCAGATGACCGATGCAGAGCCCAAGGTCTCCACTGAAGACAGTCGCTTGATGATGGCTTTGTTGCGGGCCATCCGCAGCATGCCGAACGCGAGCACCAGTGACAGAACGGCGGGCAGTCCCTCTGGCACCGCAGCCACCGCCAGGGACACACCCAGCAGGAGAACCCGCAATACATCGTCGACACCCTGAATATCAGTGAGCATCAGCACGGTCGCGACGACGACCGAGGCGATAACCAGCACCGCGAGGCCAATCATCTTGCCTATCTCACGCACCTCCTTTTGCAAAGGTGTCACCTCTTCGGGTGTGACATCCATCAGGTGCGCTATCGCCCCTACTTCCGTCGCCATGCCGACCGCCGTGACAATGCCGAGCCCCGAACCCTGAACGATAGCCGTGCCTTTGAAAACCATGTTGGCGCGCTCTGGCAAGGGCACTTCGCTGTCCAGACGGAGCGTGTTTTTGCAAACTGATTCACTTTCGCCGGTCAACGAAGCTTCCATTACCTGCAAGGCATTGGCCTGAATGAGGCGAGCATCGGCGCCTACCGAGTCGCCTTCGGACAACACCAGCAGATCCCCGATCACCAGGTGATGACTGGGGATACGCGCCACGGTGCCGTCGCGGATGATTGAAGAAGAGGTTTGAGTCAGTTTGGCCAGCGCCGCAACAGCTCGTTGTGAACGGGTTTCCTGGAAAAACCCCAGAAACGCATTAACCAGCACAATCAGCACGATGACCAACGCATCGACAGGCCAATCGCGGCCATCCATCAGGAACCAGGTGGCCAAAGTGATGGCTACCGCGGCGAACAGCAGATACACCAGCGGATCGCGAAACTGCGCCAGAAGATAATGCCAGGCGGGTTTGACCGGTTGGGTCCGTAACTCATTGGGCCCGTCACGGTTCAACCGGGCCTGGGCTTGCGCGCTGGATAAGCCCACGCCGATGTCTGTGTCCAGCTCACGGGCAATCGTCTCCACGTCTTCAAGGTACGGGGGCGCGATACGGGGGCTGCCAGACTCAACTGTTCTGCTCATCTCTTGGAAGCCTTGTTGATTTAGCTCAATGTCCTTGCGCTGTTCAAGTGTAGAAAAAACTGAGCGGGCCGGGCTTGCGGTCCATTGCCATCAACGCATCAGACAGAGGACATCACCATGAACGACTTGAGTCTGCGCCAGAGCATTATGGACGAGCTTGAGTTCCAGCCCGAGATCGATGCCGTCAACATTGGAGTAACCGTGGACAATGGCGTCGTCACGCTCACTGGGCACGTTAAAAGCTACGCGCAAAAAATCAGCGCGGAACGCGCGGTAAAAAGCATAAAAGGGGTACGCGCCGTGGCCGAAGAAATTCAGGTCAGGCCGATGAAAAGCGCCGGCACGGCAGACGACGCCATTGCCTCCCGCGCCTTGAACATCCTCACCTGGAGCTCCGACATTCCCGAGCAGGACATCAAAGTCATTGTGCAGAAGGGGTGGATCACCCTTGAGGGCGAAGTGGACTGGCAGTACCAGAAAGAAACCGCCGAGATGGCTGTGCGCAAGCTGTCGGGAGTGGTAGGCGTGGACAATCGGCTCGTCCTTCGTCCGCAGGTGAACGTGGACGATATCCAGCGTCGCATCGAAGAAGCCCTCAAACGCAACGCCGAAGTCGATGCCAAGGCAATTCACATCAAGGTCGAAGGCGATGTGGTGAAGCTTGAAGGCAAGGTTCATTTGTGGCGTGAACGTCAGATCGTCGAACGTGCCGCCTGGTCAGTACCGGGTGTGAGGCAAGTCGATGATCATCTACGCATTGCCTGAATCAATGAGCCCGGGGAACCTATAACTCCCCGGGATACCAAGCACTTGCGGCGGGCCAAACGGCTTCCCGTTCGTCGATTGCTCCCGGCGATCTTCTGAACGGAATCCGTGCCCAAGTGCACAACACCTATGCTTTATATATAACCCCCATGGGCGCCATTGACATGACTGAAGTCCGCCTGCTTCAGGGTCAACACCTCAAGGCTGCCTGTTCCAATTGCAGTGCATTAGAGTTTTGCCTGCCTTTTGGTCTCAACACACAGGAACTCGAGCGCCTGGACAAGCTGATTTTGCAACGGTTCAAGGTCAGGAAAGGCGCCCCCCTCTACCGCGCGGGCGATCCCTTGCGCTTGCTGTATGCGATCCGTATCGGCTCATTCAAGACCAGTGTGCTGTCGCTCGATGGCCGCGAGCAGGTCACCGGGTTCCAGCTGCCCGGCGAGATGCTCGGCCTGGACGCCATCAGCGCCGATGAGCACACCTGTAATGCGTTTGCCCTGGAGGACAGTGAAGTCTGCCCCATCCATTTTTCTCAGCTGGAAAAACTCGCCCGGGAGCTGCCGGCACTGCAACACAACCTGAACAGGTTTCTGAGCCGTGAAATCGTCCGCGATCACGATCTGCTGATGATGTTGGGCAACATGAACTCGGATGAGCGCCTGGCCGCCTTTCTGCTGAACCTGTCGCAGCGCTTGAGCATGCGTGGCTACTCATCCAGCGAATTCATACTCAAGATGCGGCGCGACGAAATAGGCTCCTACCTGGGGTTGCGCCTGGAAACCATCTGCCGGGGTATCGCTCATCTGCGGGAACAGGAATTGGTGGAAATAGCCGGCCGTGAAGTCAAGGTGCTGAACATGCACGGGCTCAAGCAGCTGGTCGTAGGTTGCCATTCGGCGGTCCTCCACTGACGCTGCAGGGCTTTTCAGCGCTTATCAAGGTAACGAAAAAGCTCCTCCTCCTGATCGAAGTGCAGCCGCACGAGGGTATCCAGGCGGATCAACTGATGCTGTATCTCATCGACAGAAGCTGTCGCCGGGTCGGCACTGAAATCCGTGCTCATGCGCGCCAGTAAATGGATCAGGCGAAAGATCTCGCGGTGGACGTGGCTCATCGCCGACATGGGGTCCTCGCCGGGCAGGCTTTGCGTCAACAGTGGGTACAGGGTGTTTTCGTCGTCCCGTTCATGGCGGACCAGCGATTCTTGCAGATTTTTTACCAGCGCCAGCAAGTCGCTCTGCGCTTGCTCGAGGGGGCGCTGGGCGAAGTCGCTTGCCAGTTGGTGCAGATCGCTCAGTACCGAAGCGAGCTGGTCGTGTTCGTCTTGCAGGTGATCGATATGCTCGGCGGCCAGCTTGCGTTGGCGCAGACCTGGCAAAGGCCCCAATGCACGCAAGGCATTGAAGATGATCACCACGTCGATGCCCTCCTGCACCACGGCACCAACCAGCGGCGGCAGGTAGCCGAAGGCGGCTACCCCCATGGCCAGCACCGACATGCCCATGCCGGCCAATACACCTTGACGGGCGATGTGGCGAGTCTGACGGGCGATGTCCAACGCCTCGACCAGACGATCCAGACGATCCACCAGCAGCACCACACCCGCTGCTTGCGCGGACGCCGTGGCACCGCTCGCCCCCATGGCCACCCCGACATTCGCTGCCGCCAGTGCGGGAGCATCGTTGATGCCATCACCGACCATCAGCGTGCTGGCGTGCAGGCAGGCATCCTGTACCGCACGCACCTTGTCCCCAGGACTCAACCCGGCACGCAACTCGTCGATCCCGGCCGACAAGGCAATCATCTCGGCGGTTTCCACACGGTCACCCGTGAGCATGACGATCCGCTCGATGCCTCTGTTGCGCAGTCGGCGCAGGGTCAGCGGGGTTTCCCGACGCAGTTTGTCCGAGAAAATCAGCAGGCCCGCGAGCGCCCCCTCCACTTCAACGAAGCTGCCGCTGCACGCCAGGTAATCCATGCGGCGCAGCATGGTGGCGGCCCAGTCGCCAACCGGTGACTCATTTTGAACAAAGGACAACGTGCCGAAACGCACCCGCAGGCCATCGATCAATCCGCAAAGACCAGCGCCCGGGCTTTCCTCGACCGCCTGCGGCACGCTGAGCGGCAATCCACGCTGACAGGCGGCCTCGACAATGGCCTGGGAGATGGGGTGCGTCGAGGCCTGTGCCAGCGAAGCGGCCAGGCCCAGCAGACGCCGCGGATCGAGCGCTCCGTTGGTCTCGATTGACTGCAGACGGGCGTGACCGCTGGTCAACGTGCCGGTCTTGTCGAGAAACACTTGCTTGACCTCGGCCAGCGCTTCCAGGGTGACGCCGTCCTTGATCAAAATCCCGCGCCGCGCCGCCCTGGAAATACCTGACATGATCGAAATCGGCACGGCCAGGATCAACGGGCAAGGCGTGGCCACCACCAGAACCGCCAGCGCGCGCAAAGAGTCGCCACTCATGTACCAGGCGATGCCGGCAATCAGCAATGTCAGCGGTATGAAGAACAACGCGTAACGGTCGGCCAAACGCACGAAAGGCGCGCGCGATTGCCGTGCGGCTTCAGCCAGGCGCACTACCCCGGCGTAGGTGCTCTGCGCTGCGGTTCGAGTGGCAGTCAGCAGCACTGGCGCGCCGACATTGGTCACCCCGCTGGGCACTAGCTCTCCTTCCCGGCGGGTGACCGGCAATGACTCGCCGGTGAGCGCCGACTCGTCGAGAATCGCCGTGGGGCTGAGTAAACGACCGTCGACCGGCACCACCTCCCCCAGGCGCACAAGCAGTGTCTGATGTGGCTGGATCTGCTCGACCGGAATCTGCCGTAAATTGCCGTTCTCCTGTAGCCAGGCAACGCGTGGCGCACGGTCGACCAGTGCACGTAGTTCGCGTTCGGCGCGTTGTTGGGTGAAGAACTCCAGGATACGCCCCGACGCCAGCATCAAGGCAATCACCGCCGCCACCAGCGTCTGCTGAAAAAATAATGCGGCGGCAATCGACAGCAGAGCGATCAGGTCCACACCCGCCTCGCGCCGGGCCAGGCGCCTGACAATCTCGACGAGCAGCACCAGGGCCATCACCAGACTGCCAGCGGCCCAGCAAATCGATGCCCAGTCAGACTTTTGAGCCACCTGCGCAATGCCCCCGGCCAGGAGGGTCAGGGTGGTGAGCAGCAATAAAACCGGGTCCAGCCACTTACTGAACATCGCTGTGGGTTCCTCAACAAACGCTGCGCAGCCCTCGTTGTACAAATGCCTGCGACTCATCGCCGTTATGGGTAGAGCTTAGGTCTCGAATGCCTGGCATGTCCGCTGCGCGTTATCAATTGAAGCTTCGCCTGGCGTTAGCGCAATAGCGGCAGCGGGACAAAATCGCTGTCTGCTTTCTTTCTGATTTAAATCAAACAGCCAGGGGCCGTTCACGTAGACATTTAGAGTCAGCGTTCATACCGCCGTATCTGCGGTCAGCGCTCATTCTTTCGTTTCGTGGAGGCCTGACATGGCGACTCATCTGCACGGCACGCAACCGATTCTCCCGCCGACTGCCCCCCAACCCTTGGCCGGTAGCTGGCGACAACTGGAGCCTAAACGCCTGTCCCTGAGCCTGCTGACGGCTCTGGTGATCGGCTCGATGATCGGCAGCGGCATTTTCAGCCTGCCGCAAAACATGGCCGCCAGTGCGGGTGCCGGCGCCATCCTGATTGGCTGGCTGATCACCGGCGTCGGCATGCTGTCGCTGGCACTGGTTTATCAAACCTTGTCCAGCCGTCAACCGACCCTGGACAACGGCGTGTTTGCCTATGCCCGGGCGTTGGGCGGTGAGTTCCTCGGCTTCAACTCCGCTTGGGGTTATTGGATCAGCGCCTGGGTCGGCAACGTCAGTTACATGGTGATTCTGTTTTCCGCGCTGAGTTTTTTCTTCCCGCTGTTTGGCGAAGGCAACAACAAAGCGGCGATTGTCGGGGCGTCCGTGGTGCTCTGGTCATTGCACTGGATGATCCTGCGGGGCATGCGCACCGCGGCCAAAGCCAACGCCCTGACCACACTGGCCAAAGTCGTGCCCTTGCTGCTGTTTATCGGGCTGGTGATCGCGGCCTTCCAGCGTAAAACCTTCATGGCCGACTTCTGGGGTTCTCCTGCACTGGGCAGCACGCTGGATCAGGTCAAAAGCACCATGCTGGTGACCGTCTGGGTGTTCATCGGGATCGAGGGTGCCAACGTGTTTTCCGCCCGTGCGGCCGAACGCGTCAACGTCGGCCGCGCCACCGTTATCGGTTTCGTCATTACCCTGTTGCTGCTGATTGCGGTGTCCCTGTTATCGCTGGGCATTCTCGGACAACCGGAGCTGGCGACCCTGAAAAACCCTTCGATGGCGGGGGTACTTGAGGCAGTTGTCGGGCCGTGGGGTGCGATGTTGATCAGCATCGGCTTGATCATTTCAGTCGGTGGCGCCCTGCTCGCCTGGACGCTGTTGGCAGCCGAATCGATATTCACCCCCGCCAAGGAAAAGGTCATGCCGGGTACGCTCGCGGTGGAGAGCACCCGTGGCGTGCCCGCCAATGCGCTGTGGATCACCAACGGCTGCATACAGCTGTTCCTGCTGCTGACGCTGTACTCGAGCGCCACTTACCTGACCCTGATTTCCCTGGCCACTTCGATGATTCTGCTGCCGTACCTGTTCAGCGGTTTGTACGCATTGAAACTGACCTGGCAGGGCCAGACCTACGCCGGCCACCGAGGCCTGCAACTGCGCGACATGGTCATTGCCTCGGTCGCCACGCTGTATTGCCTGTGGTTGCTGTATGCCGCCGGGCCTAAATACATGTTGCTCAGCGCGTTGCTCTACGCCCCCGGCTCGTTGATTTACCTGGGCACCCTGAAGGCTCGCCAGGGGCAAGCGCTCAACGGCCCCGAGACGGGACTGTTGATCATTATCTGGGTGGCGGCAGCCATCGCCGGCTGGATGTTGTGGTCCGGAACATTGGCCTTGTGAGGATGTTCTTGTTTTGTCGTGGTGGGCCGCAAAACCAATGTTTCGGCTCACCTTATTCGCCAAGAGGAGAAAAGAAAATGAGCAACTCCGTGAAGAAAGTACCCGTTCATACCGAAGCGAAAACCGCTCTGCGCCCAAAGACAAATGATCTGATGCGCCCCTTCGAAAAGCTTCGGCAACAGGTCGACCATCTGTTCGAAGACTTCAGTCTTGGCTCAGGATTGTCGCTGTTCAACCGTGGACTGTTCGATGTCGAACCCTTGTGGGGTCGGGAATTGATCGGTCAGAGCATGCCTGCAGTAGACATCGTCGAGAAAGATAAAAGCTTCGAAATCACTGCCGAACTACCCGGCATGGATCAGAAGAACATTGAGATCAAGCTGTCCAATGGCAGCCTGATAATCAAAGGGGAAAAACAAGAAGAGAAAGAGGAAAAAAAGAAAGGCTACTATCTTAGCGAACGTAGCTATGGCTCCTTCGAACGGATGTTCAACCTGCCCAAAGAGGTGGATGCCGATAAGATCGAAGCCAGTTACAGCAAAGGCGTACTGAGCATCTCGTTGCCAAAAAAACCTGAAGCACTGAAGGCTGACAAGGTCGTGCCGATCAAAGGCAGCTAAGTCCCGGGCCTGCCCCTTGTCGGGAAACCGACAAGGGGTTTTTTATGGGTGCCGGACAACCTCGCCCTTCATCCCCTGAACGTTGTGGGGCTCTTAATGACCAACCAAGCCTTGAGCTCGGTCAGCGAGCGGGTATTGATCACGTTGTGTTTTTCCAGCCAGCCACGGCGTGCCTGAGCGACGCCATAACGCAAGTTGGCGAAATCAGCGGTGCGGTGTGCATCTGAATTGACGCTGATCAGCACACCTTCATCCTTGGCGTATTGGCACTGCAGGTCGAACAGATCCATGCGTGGCGGTTGCGCGTTGAGTTCCAGGCAGCAACCGCGCTGAGCGGCAGCCTTGATGATTGCCGGCAGGTCCAGGTTCAGCGGGTCGCGTTCATTGATCAGGCGACACAGGGGGTGGGCCAGGATGGTGAAGTAGCGATGATCCATGGCCCTCAGAAGGCGTTGGGTCTGTTGACGCAGCGTCAGGCCGAAATGACTGTGGACGGCGCCCACCACCAGATCCAGACGTCCCAGAATATCGTCGGGTAAATCCAGGTTGCCGTCTTCGAGAATGTCCACCTCGATACCCTTGAGCAACGTCATGCCCTGCAAGCGGCTGTTAAGCGCATCGATTTGGTCGATCTGCTTCAACAATTGCTCGACACCCAGCCCATGGGCCACCCTGAGGGACTGTGAATGGTCGGTGATCGCCAGGTATTCCAGCCCGGCCCCCTGGGCCGCCAACGCCATCTCTTCCAGGCTGTTGCCTCCATCCGAAGCGTGGGTATGCGCATGAAGGTCGCCTTTGAGGTCGGTCAGCTCAATCAGCCCAGGCAAATGGCCGGCCAATGCCGCAGCGACTTCGCCACGGTCTTCGCGCAGTTCCGGCGTGATCCACGGCAAGCCCAATGCCTGATAGACCGATACCTCGGTGGTGCTGGCCAGGCGATTTTTGGCTCGGAACACGCCATATTCATTGAGCTTGAGCCCCAGCTTCTGAGCCCTCTGACGAATCGCGATGTTATGTGCCTTGCTGCCGGTGAAATACACCAGTGCAGCGCCATACACCGCCGGCTCGACGATACGCACATCCACTTGCATGCCTGAGTTCAGCATGACGCTTGCACGCGCATGCCCCTTGACCAGCACGGTGGAAATGTCCGGATGGCTGATGAACTGCGTGGTGACATCCACCGAAGGCGCTGCCACCACCAGAATATCGATGTCGCCGACGGTGTCGCGCATACGCCGCAGGCTTCCGGCAGTGGTTGCTTGCTCGACACCTGGAATCTGCTGCAGGTATTCGGTCAGTCTGCGCGCCATCGGCTCAACCAAAGCCAATGGCAAACGGCGATCCTTTCCGATCCCCTTCTGCGCGGCGCTCAACAGCCGCGCCTCCATCCGCTCACCGAAGCCGGGCAAATGGCGAATGCGGCCCTGTTGAGCGGCCAGACAGAGTTGCTGCGCAGTTTCGATACCCAGGTCATGATAAAGGTTTTTGACGCGCCTGGGTCCCAACCCGGCAATGGAAAGCAGCCCGACCAGCCCGGGTGGCAATGTCGAACGCAACCGTTGGCGTAGCGAGCAATCACCGGTGGTCACGATTTCATTGATCTTTCCGGCAAGATCAACCCCGATCCCGGTCAGTTTGGGTAATGCCTCGCCACGAGAAAGGGTTTTCGCCACGTCAAAGGTCAACGCCCTCAAGGTCCGTGCTGCATTGCGGTAAGCCCGGATCCGGAAGGGATTGGCGTCTTCGATGTCCAGCAGGTCAGCGACTTCATCAAAAACCGCAGCGATATGATCATTGTCGATCACCTGACTGCCACTGGGCAGGGGCGGCAAGACTGCCGAAGGTGCCTGCAAAGGCACGACGGTGTGCTTCATGGCGTGATTCCCATCGCACAGGCTTTATGAAATCAGCATTACCGATCCAGCCTTCCCGGCATTGATATAAGTCAGACAGCAACCGGACACTCATCGGCCACTTCGTGCACCGACTATTGATAAAACTCAAATGGTCGACTGCATTCAGGCGTAGGAATGATTGAAGAGGCGATACAGGCCCGCGACGTCGAATGGATCGAAACAACCCCGTGCGAGCCCTGCCCTGACAGTCGACGTGATGCCGCGCCGCATCGCACGTCGGGCAATCCACCCTTATGGGGATGACGTTCATGAACACACCTTCCCAAAACATGCTGGACCACCTGTACGGCACGCATACCCACATAGACGAGGCCTCGATCGTTCCGCTCTTGCGTCAATACGCCGACCCCCTGCCGGAACTGAATTCACCAGCCTTTGGTGAGATGTTCGACCGCTACGCGGATGCACGCGTGGTGATGATCGGTGAAGCCAGCCATGGCACCAGTGATTTCTATCGGACCCGGGCCGCGATTACCCAACGGCTGATCGAGCAGCACGGGTTCAATATCGTGGCCGTTGAAGCAGACTGGCCAGACGCCGGTCATGTGGACCGTTATGCCCGGGGGCTGGCGCGCTCGGCCTGGGCACGACACATTTTCAGCCGGTTCCCGACCTGGATGTGGCGCAACACCGATGTGAAAGCGTTCACCCATTGGCTGCATCAGTACAACCACCAACACGCGCCTGAACAGCGCGTCGAGTTTCGCGGTCTGGACGTTTACAGCTTGCGCAACTCCATCCACGAGGTTCTGAGCTATCTGGACCGTGTCGATCCGCAGCTGGCACATGAAGCACGGCGTCGCTATGGCTGCTTAACCCCGTGGCAGGATGATCCTGCACTGTACGGCCACTTTGTCGAACGCGACGGCATCATGCCCTGCGAACATGCGGTGGTCGAACAGCTCAATGCCATGTTGGCCGAGCAACTGACCGGGGCTATCAAGGACGATGAGGCGTTTTTCGATGCAACCCAGAACGCCCGGGTCATCCAGGCGGCGGAACAATATTACCGAGCGATTTATCGAGGTTCGACCGCCTCCTGGAACCTGCGTGACAGGCACATGTTCGACACATTACGTGCGCTGCTCGAACACCGAGGCCCGCAAGCCAAGGCCGTGGTATGGGCGCACAACTCGCATATCGGCAATGCGGCCGCGACAGAGATGGGCTGGAAAGGTCAGTTCAATATCGGTCAGCTGTGCCGCAGTGCCTATGGGCGCGATGTGGTGCTGATCGGCATGAGCACCGACCGTGGCCAGGTGGCCGCAGCCGATGACTGGGATGGCGAGATGCTTATCAAGGACATCCGGCCGTCCCGGCCAGACAGTTGGGAGCGCCAGTTCCTCGACGCCGGCGTCCCGGCTTCATTGACCGACTGGCGGGATCCACAGCGAAAAGAGCTGCGCCGGGCCCTGTCCAAACCGCTGCTGGAGCGGGCCATCGGTGTGATCTATCGACCCGCCAGCGAGCGTAGCAGCCATTACTTCGAATCAGTGCTGAGCGAACAATTCGACGCCATGGTCTGGATTGAACAGACGCAACCGGTAACCGCGTTGCCCCTGCCGAAAAGCCAGGCGCTGGAACCGGAAGACGAAACCTTTCCATTTGGCATATGACAGGCCAGACGGTGGTTGTCTGAGTGGGATGACTACCGTCGCAAATACTGCTCGAACCAGTCGCCCGCCAGTCTGGCGACTTCTTCGAGGGTTCCTGCTTCTTCAAAAAGATGCGTCGCGCCCGCCACCACTTCCAGACGCTGCTCGCACTGCAGGGCGCGACTGCTTTGCACATTGAGTTTGAGCACCACCGGATCCAGCTCACCGACAATCTGCAAGGTCGGCGCCTTCACGCGAGGCAGCGCCGCACCCGCAAGATCGGTCCGCCCTCCTCGGCTCACCACCGCATGCACCACGTCCGACCGCTCGGCCGCGGCCAATAACGCCGCCGCAGCACCGGTGCTTGCGCCGAACAATCCGATCGGTAGCGGTTGCAGTTCGGCGTCCCGAGCAATCCAGTCGATCACCTTCACCAGTCGGTTGGACAGCAGCGCAATATTGAAACGCAATTCCCGGGTCTGGTTGTCCAGGTACTGCTCCGGCTCCGTGAGCAGATCGAACAGCAATGTCCCCAGCCCCCGCTCAGCCAGAGACCGTGCAACTTGTTGATTACGCGGGCTTGAACGACCGCTCCCGCTGCCATGAACGAACACCACCAGGCCGCCAGCGTTCATTGGCAGACGCAGGTCAGCGGACAGTTCCACGCTTCCCAGGTCCAGCTTTCGATAGCGAAGCTCAAACATTGGAGTTCTCCTGACCGGAAACACGCGTACCGGATGCTCTGCGCCAGCCCGTTGCAAAAGATCGGGCTCAATGATGACCCGAACCTAGACCGCCAGAACGCTGCAGGGCACCTGATACAGAAATGGCATGACTCAAATACGACGAATCGCTTATACAGGGCGATCGGGATATTTCGCCTTGTTATCGGGTAAACCCTCATGCTCCTGACGGGTGTGCTGATGGTCACAGCAGCTGCTATGTTCACCACGTTCACCGTGTTCATGTCCGCCATGCCCATGCCCACGATGCATGAAAAAATGCATCAATGGACAGGCCAGTAATAGCAGGAATGGCAAATACGGAATGACGTGGGCCCTGTGCTCGGTGAACAGGAAATAACCAACGATGGCAAGGAAGCCTAAAAAGTACCAGTTGGTGCCCCTTGCGCGGTGCTGGGGCAAATTATGTTGATTCATGACGGCACTCCTTGGAGGTCGGATTAAGTGTCAAGGCAGTTTCTTCCTTTCCAGTTGGCGACGAGCCTCGGCCATGTCCTTATCGAATTGGCGGACTCCGCGAAAAAGTTGCACCCCGACCAAGACCGGGCACACTAGAAAAATCGCGGCGATGGCCAACGATTTGCCAGTCAGCCCCAACAGGTAAACCACCGTTGCGATACCCACAACACTCACCAGGAGGCAGATAATCAGAACTTCGCGCTTCATGATTTGGCCTCCTGACTTAAGCCAATACGGGCACGTTTGAGCAGCGCGGAGTTGGCGATTACCGACAAGGAGCTGAGTGCCATAGCGGCGGCGGCAATGATGGGATTCAGCAGACCGAACGCCGCAATTGGAATGCCGATACTGTTGTAGATGAATGCCCAGAACAGGTTCTGTTTAATCTTGACCATGGTTGCGCGTGACAGCTTGATCGCGGTGACTACGTCGCGTACATCGTTCTTGAGCAGGATGATGCCGCCGGTTTCCTTGGCGACATCGGAACCCGAGCCGATGGCGATGCCGATGTCCGCGGTGGCCAGGGCAGGCGCATCGTTGACACCATCACCCACCATTGCCACGACCTGCCCTTCGTTTTGCAATTGACGGATCACTGCGACCTTGTCGTTCGGCAAGACCTCGGCAATCACGCGCTCGATACCCACCTGGCGTGCAACCGCTTCGGCAGTACGGTGGTTGTCACCGCTCAGCAGCACAATCTTGATGCCGCTTGCCTGCAACGCCGCAACGGCTTCAGCCGCCTCAGGTTTAATGGTATCGGCCACAGCAATCACACCGACCAAACGGTCGTCGACTCCGACCAGCATGGCGGTCTTGCCATCGGCTTCCAGACGGATGAGGTGCTCCTCGGCAGCCTCGGTCGAAATGCCTTGGCGGGCGAATAAACGCCGGTTGCCCAGCCAGAGGGTGCGATTGTCGATTCTGCCTTCGATGCCGTGACCGGCGATCCCATTGATGTCGCTCGCTTTCGGCAGGCTGATATCGCGATGCCGAGCGGCGCGCACTATCGCTGCACCAAGCGGGTGTTCTGAACCGGACTCCACGGCGGCGGCGAGCATCAAAACCTCGTGTTCCGACGCTGTGCCTAGCGAAATCACATCGGTGACGTTGGGTTCTCCCCGGGTAATCGTGCCGGTTTTGTCGAACACCACCGTACTGAGTTTTTCTGCTCGCTCCAGCACTTCGCCGCCGCGAATCAGGATGCCGTTATCGGCCCCCTTGCCAACACCAACCATTAACGCGGCGGGCGTCGCCACGCCCAGGGCGCACGGGCAGGAAATGATCAGCACCGCGATAAAGGCCAACAGCCCTTGCGGAAAACTCCCCGCAACAGACCAGCCGATCAGGGCCAGTATCGCGACCGTCACCACCGCAGGCACAAAGTAGCCCGTGACTTGATCGGCCAACCGCTGGATCTGTGCCGTGCTGGTCTGTGCCTCCTCAACCATCCTGATGATCTGCGCCAGTGCGGTATCGGCACCGATCCTGCTCGCCTTGAAAGTGAGCACCCCACTGCCATTGAGCGTCCCTCCGATCACCGGACTGCCCGGGTGTTTGTCGACCGGCATCGACTCGCCGGTCAGCATGGACTCATCCACCGTTGACTGACCTTCACTGACATCACCATCGGTGGGGATTTTCTCGCCAGGCTTGACCACCAGAAACTCGCCGGCCATGACGTTTTCAGCGGGCAAGTCGACCTCTTGCCCGTCACGAATCACATGCGCGATCGCAGGCTTGAGATCGAGTAAGCGCCGTACCGCCGCAGAGGATTTTCTCTTGATGATCTCCTCCATGTACCTGCCAAGCAGTACGAAGGCGATGATCACCGCCGACACCTCGAAATAGACGTCGCGCTCGGCGACCTTGACGGGCAGGACGTCCGGGAAGAACAACACCGCGACACTATAGAAATAGGCGACCGACGTGCCGAGGGCGATCAGAAAATCCATGTTGATGCTACGGGTGCGAATGGCGTTCCACGCCCCCTTATAGAAACTCCAGCCACCGATGAACTGCACCGGTGTTACCAGCAGGAATAGCCAGATACCCCACGTGAACCAAGGGAGTGCCGGGATCGGCACCCACGTCAGCAATGTGGCACCCGCGGCCAGCGCGATGAAGGCGCCCGCACGCAGCAGCGCCAAGGCCAGTACTCCGGTCAGGGCAATAGTCACGCGGGTTTTCATCGCCTTCAGTTCATTTTCTGGCGACTCGAAGATGCGCAGGCAGCTATCGCTGCAAAAGTAATAGGTGCGCCCGCCACGTTCTCGTGACAACGCCATGGTCGTATCAACCATCATCCCGCAGATCGGATCCTTCGCCATTTTCCCTGATGCAAGCGCCTGCTGGTGCTGGCTGTGCTGCATGTGTGATTCGCTCATCGCGGCCTCCTACTCGAAGCGGCTATCAAGGCCTGCCATGGAGCTTGGCGGACAGCCACGCAAACAAGGTACCGACCACCGCGCCCCATACACTCAAGACCAGCAGTGGTCCGACGAAAGTCGTCACACTGTAGTCTTGCGGAGCTTGAAGACGACCGAAGTCGAGTCCATGAAACAAGGCGTTGAGAAAGGCAATACCCTGCGCCGGCCATAGCGCATAGAGCAACGCACAGATAGTGTAGGAAATGGCCATGGTCAAGGCCAGAGAAATGCCGGTTTTCCAGGGAGCGTTCATGGTTGTTTTCCTGAGCTTGGAGGGACACCAGTAGGCGTGTTGGGGCTATGAGGGGTTGACCAGGGCAGGAAAGCCGGAGTTTGTTCACAGTAAGTTCGGTAGGCATCACCGAAGTGCACAAGCATCTCCCGCTCTTCGCGCTTCGCCAGCCTGGCGTAGACCAACAGCAGAATTGGAAACATTGTCAGGGTGATCAATGTCGGCCATTGCAGCAAAAAGCCAAACATGATCAGCACGAAGCCGACGTACTGCGGGTGACGGATCCGGGCATAGGGTCCGTCGAGTGCCAGTTGGCCAGTGCTTTGGGCCTTGTAGAGCACACGCCAGGCGGCCGCTAATAACCAGAAGCCGCCGGCGATCAGCAGGTTGCTGACAATGTGGAATGGACCCCAGTGTGGATTGACCTCCCACCCCATCACTGTTTCGAGCAAATGCCCAGCGTCGTGCGAGAGGAAGTCGATGCCAGGGAAGTAACGAGTGAGCCAAGGCATCAACAGGTAGATCGTCAGCGGGAAACCGTACATCTCGGTAAACAGCGCCACCAGGAATGCCGAGAACATACCGAATGAGCGCCAGTCGCGGCTCGTCCTGGGCCGGGTGAAACTGAAGGCAAACAAGATAAACACCAATGAATTAATGATAACCAGTGACCAGAGGCCGTAGGCCGATTCAGTATGGTTCATGGTGAGTGCTCCTTAACAACACACACATCGGACGGGTGCGGTCTGCAGTCACCAGAACCAGGTAATTTGCAGCAGCGCTACCGCACATTTATTGTTTCATTGGCATTTCCATCATGGACGACTGCTGCTCCATCATTTGCATCATCATGCCCATCATCCCTTTGCCTGCGCCGTCCTTGGCACCAGGCATACCCATACAACCCATTGCACTCTGCTCGTTGCTCATCATGGCCATGCTGTCCTTCATCGCTTTCATGCCTTCTTGCAAGGCGGCGTGGCGCTCGGCGGGAGTTTTAGCCGCTGCCGCTTTGTCATGTGCAGCCTGCATTTTCTCCATTTGCTCGGTCATGGCTTTAGTCACGGCCGTCGACATTGGAGCAGTGCTCTCAGTTGCGTCGCCTGGTGCGTCAGCTGGATGATGCGCATCCTCGGCAGAGGCCATGAGTGCAACGCTGGCCAAGACGGCAGCCAGAACGAATTTAGAATGCTTATGCATGATGTACTCCTGAGGTTGTGAGTGGATAAGCAGGAATAACTGAAACACGAAAAAGCGGCGCAGCAGGAAGGAGCAACCAGTGCTCTGCCACGCTGAGGTAGGGGTTAATCGTTGAGACGGACGAAAATCAGGCGGGCTGGGCCTTCTGGCGGTGCGGGGCGCGTCAGCGCAAGAGCGGCAAAGGAGGATTTTTCCTTGGGATTAAGCACCATTAATACTGCCGCAGTTAACAGCAAAAGGGCGGCCCACTGGATGGGGTTCAATGCGGGTGTCTGCAATGCAGGTTTTATCGCCGTGGCAGTGTCCTCACAGTTTTGAAGGCAACCACTGGTATGGAGAGCATGCCCATCCACCACGTACTGCTCGGCATGGTGTGGCGCGGCTAAATTGTGATTCGGCTGCACCAAACAACCCTGGATTGCCATCACGGCCACAGCTAACACCCATACCACGAGGGTGAGGTGCAATAGGCTTCGGCGGTGACGGCGGAACCAGTACATGAAGCACAACCTCGACTTATTACGTCGGATTAATTTTCAGTGTAGCTAGCAAAGCAATGAAGATGTTGATCAAAGTCAAACCAATGGATGGAAGAAACTGCCACCGGCTAAGCCAGCAAAGTAGATGCTTGCTGGCTTTTTTTGATCGAGGAGTGCGTTCTACGTTAACTCAGGACGTACTCCTAAGCCTTGCCTTTTAGCCTATCGCTTGCGGCTGATGGTAGAGCTGATGGTTTTGCCCTGGGGAATCAAGCACCGTCTGCGTGCAAGCCTCGCGATACTGGAGGTCTGGGTGATATGCCAACCGGTAGATGCCCAGACAATGCAGCTTCGCGTATGGCCGGCAAGTCATGAGGCGCATCAATCCGAGCCTTGAGCAGCCTGACGAATGACTCGGCTTCACCAAGGCTATTGAAACCCGCCTCCCAAGCGTCCATATGCACCGACCAACGATTCCTTGAATGCTGTTTATGTATTTCAATGATCATCACAAGTCCTCTGTTCGCCCCCATTCGGGGTATGGGAAAACGGCCTCCCTGCTAACAGATTGCAGATGTCTTACTGTGTATGGCGATTTCTTCTGCCCCCCAAATAAAAGCGGCGCATTACGTTTCATGAATCAATACAGACTGCGCCGGATAACAGTCGAAAGGTTGATCATGGTCAAGAATCCGGGCTTTTGGCGCCCATTGACGTGACCACACGTCGGACACCAGTACCGTGTTCCCCCTGGTCATTTCCACGGCTGTAAGGAGGTTGAGTCCCCAGCCAATCGTTGGCAAACCACCTGCAACGCCATTCCAAACTACAGGCAATCGCGCAGACGATCGCAATAAAAAACCCGGCTTGCCGACAGTAGCGTCTCGAAGATCGCTATCACCGGCAGTCCGGGCTCCTAAAGCAAAATGCCGCTTAAATGTTTCGTATCAACAGCACTTCGGTCCCGCCTTGCTGCCGTAACGAGCCTCCTGACGTTCGCGAAAGAACACCTCATAGCTCATCACCGGTTTGTCCGGGTGTTTGGTTTGCATATGCTCAACGTAAGTGTCGTAGTCAGGCATGCCAACCATCAAGCGTGCAGCCTGACCGAGGTATTTACCAAGGCGACTCAGGTCATTGAACATGGGCACCCTCCTCCATCAAGCATCCGGCAGAGCCTGGAATGGCGCTTCTTTATCCGTACGTTCTTTCGTGCCCCAGGCGGCGATACCGACCTTGAGTGCAAAAAACAGGATGCTGAACACCACGAGCAAAAACAGCGCCGTCAGCGTTGCGTTGGTGTAGGCGTTGTAGATCACATGCTGCATCTGCTCGATGCTCTTGGCCGGCGCCAGGACCTGACCGTTGGCCAACGCATCGCTGTATTTCTTCGCCAGCGCCAGGAAACCGATCGCCGGGTTGGCGTCGAACAGTTTGATGAAGCCTGCGGTGGTGGTGCAGATCAGCAGCCAGACCGCTGGCAGCATGGTCACCCAGACGTAGCGTTGGCGTTTCATTTTGATCAGCACAACGGTCGCCAGCATCAGCGCGATGCCGGCCAGCATCTGGTTGGAGATACCGAACAGCGGCCACAAGGTGTTGATGCCACCTAGCGGGTCGATCACGCCTTGGTACAGCAGGTAACCCCACATCGCCACGCAACCGGCGGTCGCGATCAGGTTGGCGGTCCAGGATTCGGTGCGTTTGAGCGCCGGCACGAAGGAGCCGAGCAAGTCCTGCAGCATGAAACGCCCGGCACGGGTACCGGCATCCACCGCAGTCAGGATGAACAGCGCTTCGAACAGGATCGCGAAGTGGTACCAGAACGCCATGGTGTTTTCACCCGGCAGAAGTTGATGCAGGATCTGCGCGATACCGACCGCCAGGGTCGGTGCACCGCCGGCACGGGCCAGGATGGTGGTTTCACCGATGTCCTTGGCCACCGTTTGCAGGGCTTCCGGGGTAATTGCAAACCCCCAACTGCTGACCGTTTGAGCCACCGAAACAGTATCGGAGCCTACAAGGGCTGCGGGGCTGTTCATGGCGAAGTACACGCCTGGCTCGATCACCGACGCAGCCACCATCGCCATGATGGCGACGAAGGACTCCATCAGCATGCCGCCGTAACCGATGTAACGGGCATGGCCTTCATTGGCAAGCAACTTCGGCGTGGTGCCGGAAGCAATCAATGCGTGGAAACCGGACACCGCGCCACAGGCAATGGTGATGAACAGGAACGGGAACAACCCACCTTTCCATACCGGCCCGGTGCCGTCGATGAACTGGGTCAATGCCGGCATCTTCAGGTCGGGCATGGTGATCAGGATGCCGATCGCCAGCGCAACGATGGTGCCGATTTTGAGGAAGGTGGACAGGTAATCACGCGGCGCCAGAATCAGCCATACCGGCAACACTGCGGCGACGAAACCGTAACCGATCAGCATCCAGGTGATCTGGATTCCGGTGAAGGTAAAGGCTTTGGCCCACACTGGGTCAGCGGCAATCTGCCCGCCCAGCCAGATAGAACCCAGCAGCAACGCCACGCCGATCACCGAGATTTCACCGATGCGGCCCGGGCGGATGTAGCGCATGTAGATGCCCATGAACATCGCGATCGGGATGGTCGCCATCACGGTAAAGATGCCCCACGGGCTTTCGGCCAGGGCCTTGACCACGATCAGCGCCAGCACCGCGAGGATGATGATCATGATCAGGAAGCAGCCGAACAGCGCGATGGTCCCGGGAATCCGGCCCATTTCTTCACGAACCATGTCGCCCAGGGAGCGGCCGTTGCGGCGGGTGGACAGGAACAGGACCATGAAGTCCTGAACCGCACCGGCCAGCACCACGCCGGCAATCAGCCACAGCGTACCGGGCAGGTAGCCCATCTGCGCCGCCAACACCGGACCGACCAGCGGCCCCGCGCCAGCGATGGCCGCAAAGTGGTGACCGAAAAGCACGTGTTTGTTGGTCGGCACGTAGTCCAGACCATCATTATTGAGTACGGCGGGAGTGGCTCGATTGGGATCGAGTTGCATCACCTTGGTGGCGATGAACAGGCTGTAATAGCGGTATGCGACCAGATAAATTGCGACTGCTGCGACTACGATCCAGAGGGCGTTAATGGCTTCGCCGCGGCGCAGGGCCACGACACTTAGCGCAAACGCTCCCAGGACAGCCACGGCAAACCAGGCGAGGTGTTTAGCCAGACGGGGCATAGCGTGTCTCCTGCCGACAGCCAGTGGCTGCGGCGGTAATTATTATAATTGTGTCCGCATTGCGGAGCGGGCCCAATATCCGCCCATGCTGTCGACAAATAAATCCGCGTTACTACGTACGTGGCATCTACGTAGTTCTACGTAGATGCCGCCGATGCAAAACCCGTGGGAGCGGGCTTGCCCGCGATAGCGGTCTGTCAGTCAACGATGATGTTGAATGTACCGGCCTCTTCGCGGGCAAGCCCGCTCCCACGGGGTTTGCATACTCCTGACTGACATCACCGCCGCAGGTCATTCTGTCCAGCACTGCTACTGGAGGCGCGCATCTTTGGCATATGATGCCGGGCCATCGCCTTCCCTCGGTCTGGCCAGGAGTAGAGATGCAGCTCAAACACAAAATCGTCGCGCTCGGGATTCTTCCGCTGGTGTTGGCGATCGCGGTCATCTGCGCGCTGGTGATTTCCCTGAACCGTCAACTGGGTGATCAACAGGCGCAACTGATCGAAGACAGCATTCTGGCCAGTAAGCGCGCAGAACTGAAAAACTACGTCGAAATGGCGCAGAGCCTGATCGCGCCGCTATACGACAACGGCCGGGGGGACGCGCGTGCTCAGCAACAAGTGCTCGAAGAACTGCGCAAGCTCAGCTTTGGCATCAACGGCTACTTCTTCGTCTACGACCGCGAGGGTCGCAGCCTGATGCACGCGCGCCAGTCAGAACTGGTGGGCAAATACCTGTGGGACATGACGGATCCTCACGGTTTACCAGTGATCCAGGCGCTGCTCAAAAGTGCGCAATCCGGCGAAGGCTTTCAACGTTACGCCTGGAACAAACCCTCTTCCGGCCAAGTGACCGACAAGCTTGCCTACGTGGTGATGCTGGACCGTTGGGGCTGGATGCTCGGCACTGGCATCTACCTTGAAGACGTCGAACGCGCCACCCAACAAGCGCGTGCTGAGGTGGCTCAGGGTATCCGCAAAACCATGCTGGCGATCGCCGCGGTGGCCCTTGTGGCAGTGCTGTTTGTCTTCGCCAGCGGCATGACGCTGAATGTCAGTGAACATCGCCTGGCCGACAAAAAACTCCAGCGCCTGACCCAACGCATCGTCAGCCTGCAGGAGGAAGAGCGATCCCGGGTTTCCCGAGAGCTGCACGACGGCATCAGCCAGCTACTGGTCTCTATCAAGTTTCAGTTCGAACTGGCCAGCCATGTGTTGGAGAACGGGCAAGACAAGGGTTTGAGCATTTTAAGAGACGCCACGGAACGACTGGGGGATGCGATCGGCGAGGTTCGCAGCCTCTCCCACGACCTGCGCTCGTCGCTGCTCGACACCCTCGGCCTGCCGGCGGCGATCGGTCAACTCGCCGCCGAGTTCGAGCAACGCAGCGGTCTTGTCGTGACCTTCAACGATAACGAATTCGATTGTCACCTGGCCGATGGCGCCGCCGCCTCGCTGTTTCGCATTGTGCAAGAAGGCCTGACCAATATCGAACGCCACGCACAAGCGAAAAACGTCATCATTACCCTGCACGGTTCTGAAAAATCCGTACGCTTGACGGTGGTCGATGACGGTATCGGTTTCAACGTCGCCCAGGTCGAACGTCGTCACGCCGGCATTGGCCTGCGTAATATCCGTGAGCGTGTCGAACATTTTGGCGGTCGATTCGACCTGACATCGATGCCGGGAAGAAGTGAGCTGGACGTGCTGCTGCCGATGAAACTGCCCGGTACGGAACGCTGACTCACCCCCATAACAATTAGAGTGAATGCCTGCGATGAACCTGCCCTACCCGATCCGCGTCGCCCTGGTCGACGATCACTCCCTGGTCCGCGACGGAATCAAATCGCTGCTGGCGGTCATGGCGCAGCTGGAAGTGGTGGGAGAAGCCGAGAATGGCGCCGATGCCATTGAGATGGTCGGGCGTTGCCAGCCGGATCTGTTGTTGGTCGATATCAGCCTGAAGGACATCAACGGCCTCGAACTGACCCGGTTGTTACGCAGCCAGTACCCATCGCTCAAAGTGCTGGTGCTGAGCATGTACGACAACTATGAATACGTGAGTGAATCCGTTCGTTCGGGTGCCAGCGGCTATGTGCTGAAGAACGCGCCTTCACGGGAAATCATTGCGGCGATCGAAGCCATTGTCAGTGGCGGGACGTTCTACAGTGCCGAAATCGCGCAGCGGCTCATTGCCGATAAAAGTACCGACAATGAGCTGACTCCGCGCGAAAGCCAGGTGCTGTACAAGATGGCTCAGGGGCTGAACAACAAGGAAATGGCTCGCGAACTGGACATCAGTGTCCGGACGGTAGAAACCCATCGCCTGAGCATCCGTCGCAAGCTCAACATCGACAAACCCGCCGCCCTCGTAAAGTACGCGATCGATCACGGAATCATTTCCCGTTAGAGGCGATTCACACCGCACTCGTATTAACGACGCGTGCCGTGCGAATAAACAACGCGCGCACCTTGTCCCAGAAATTCCCGCCAAGCACGAAAAAGCTGCCGATCAACATGGCATCGCCCAGCGCCTGGAGCTGCCAGATATTCGGTCTCAGCCCCGGCCAAAGAGTGTCTATGTAAGGTTCGAGAAATCCCGAGATCAGCGGCAGGCAAAACATCACGAGACCAATGCGATGGCGAGCCGGGCCCACTTCCACGTCTGCCGGTGCAAGCGAGGAGACGTAACCAAACATACTGCGCTTGAGTTGCTGAAAGCCGGATTTGCCCATGATGGCAATGGCGAGAATCAACAGAATCTTGTTACTGATAAACAAAACGCCTGTCAGTGCCGCGACCTTTGAACCTGACACACCCGCTGTGGCAGCGAGAGGCACCATCAGCCACGATCCCAGCATCAAACAGATAATCGCGATGCCCAGTTTGAAGCGCCAACCAGCGGAACTAGGTGCATTGTCATCCTGAGGGTTGCTCATGGTCTTCTTAACCTTTTTTTGGCCTGGATTAATAGATCTTCAGAAGCGTAGCAGTTGGTCGATCCCATGATCATTCAACATGACCTTGTATTTGTCCAAGCTGTACTAACCTAAGCGAACCGGTAACCAACGCCATTTCAATATCAGGTATGTTCGGATGACGTTTTCCCAAGATCTACTATCAGTGCACCGATGCTGACGCGCTCGGGTCGGCTGCTTCTGCTGGTCGTCCTTGGCCTTGGCGGTTGTGTCCGTCTGGGGCCGGATTTTCAGGCCCCCGGCGAAGCCTGGACAAAACTCTGGAGCAGCCCTGCGCTAGAGCAGGCTAGCCAACGAAGCCTGAATCCCGACGTTCGCCAGTGGTGGCAAGTGTTCGCCGACCCGGTCCTCGACGGCCTGATCGCCGAATCGGATGCGCACAATTCAGACCTGAAAATTGCCGGCCTTCGCGTCATGGAAGCCCGTGCCCGGTTGGGTATTGCGCAAAGCGGGCGCTATCCGCAACTGCAACAGGCCAGCGCTGACAGCCTGTACTTCAACCGCAAGCAGTCCGGCGGCAACAACCCGCAAGACAGCCATTTCTGGCAACACAGCGCAGGCTTTGACGTCGGTTGGGAACTGGACTTCTGGGGGCGTTTCAGTCGGGCCATCGAATCATCCGATGCCAGTTACTTCGCGGCTCAAGCCAACTATGAAGACGCACTTGTATTGCTACATGCCCAGGTGGCCGACACTTACTTTTCGTTGCGCACTACCGAAGCGCGTTTACGCGTCGCCCGTGAAAACGCCGAGCAGCAAAAGCGCAACTTTGAAATCACCGAAAAACTGTTCAACAGTGGCCAGAGTGCCGAACTCGACTTGCAACAAGCCAAGACCCAATATCTGGGCACCTTGAGCAGCATTCCGGATTTTGAGGCGCAAGTACTGCGCACCCGTAACGCGTTGGCTGTGCTGATCGGACAGCCACCCAGCGCCCTGCCCCAATTGCTCACAAACGAGGGACTGATTCCGCTGGTGGACCAAGCCGTGCTGCAAGACGTGCCGGCCAGCCTGTTGTTGCGTCGACCGGACGTGCGCGCCGCCGAGCTCAATGTCGCGGCCCAGTCGGCATTGATCGGTGTGGCGGAAACCGACTTCTATCCGTCGCTGACCTTGCTGGGCAGCATCGTCTGGACCACCGACACGTTGAGCGGCACCTCCAACAGCCTGGACCTGATCGGCGGCCCCAGTTTGCGCTGGAACCTGTTCGACCATGGCCAGATCAGCAACAACGTGCGTGTACAGGATGCGCGGTTGCAGCAGTTGATTGAGGTTTATCGCGACAAAGTCCGCCAGGCCGCACGGGAGGCCGATGATGCCGCCAGCAGTCTGATCAAATCACTGGAACGCGAGCGCATCCTGGGTGAAGCGCAGGTCGCCGCCGCGCGCTCGTTGAACCTGGCCAGCACCCAATACCGGGAGGGTTACTCGGACTTCCAGCGCGTGCTGGACGCTCAACGCGCATTGCTCGAACAGCAAGACAATTACCTGCTCAGCCGCAGTAACGCGGTGAGCAACCTGATCGCCCTGTACAAAGCCGTTGGCGGTGGATGGTACAGCGCCCAGCCGACAGTCGATCAAGACACTCGCCGGCAAATGGAACAACGCACCGATTGGGGCAACCTGCTGAATGAGCCGGTCCCCTCGCAAGCCTCTTATCCCGTGCCAGAAGGTCAAAGCCGATGACTGAACCGTCGCCGCCCGTCACTGAGGCGCCCTCCCCCAAGGCTCCCGAGCCTGCCGCCGATCCTGCAAAAAAAGGCATCAAATGGGTGATGCTGCTGATCGTATTGAGCCTGGCCTGGTACTTGTTGGCTGACCGTTTCACGCCGTATACGCAACAGGCTCGGGTGGGCGCCTTTGTCATTCCGGTGGCATCCGAAGTGGCAGGTCGGGTGACCCGTGTGAATGTGCGCAACAATCAGGATGTCAAGGCGGGCGATGTGCTGTTTGAGGTGGATCAGCAGCCCTATCAGATAGCCGTCGACCGTGCACGCGCAGACCTTGAATCGACACGCCGACAGATCGGTGCCAGCACCGCCGGCATTGCTTCGGCGCAAGCCAATTTGCGCGCCGCCCAGGCCAATGAACTCAAGGCGCGGCAGGACAATCAGCGGCTTGAAGGTTTGTACCGCGAAGATCCCGGCACCATTTCCGTGCGCCTGCTGGAAGTCTCTCGGGCCAACCGTGAACAGGCCGTCAGTCAGGTCGCCGCAGCCCATGCCGAAGTCCAGCGGGCACGGGAACAGGAAGGCGGCAGCGAGGAAGACAACGCGCTGTTGCGTAGCGCCGCCACGGCGTTGTCAAAAGCCGAACTGGACGTGTCCAACACGCAGATACGCGCACGGTCGGCGGGACTGATCACCGATCTGCGCACCGATGTCGGACAGTTCGCCACTGCCGGCAGCCCGGTCATGACCCTGATTGCCATCCACGATGTGTGGATCAGCGCGGACATGACCGAAAACAACCTCGGCCTGGTCGAGGTCGGCACACCTGTTTCGATCGTTCTGGATGCCCTGCCGGGGAAGATTTTCGAAGGCCGTGTGCGCAGTGTCGGTTACGGTGTCAGCGTCGGCCAGCCACCTGCGCCCGGCAGCCTCCCCAGTGTGCAGAACAGCCGTGACTGGCTGCGTCCGGCCCAGCGTTTTCCGGTGATTATCGAGTTTTCCGAGGACTCAATGAAAACACTGTTCGACAGTCGCGCCATCCGTGCCGGTGGGCAGGCTGAAGTCATGGCGTTCCCTACCGAAGACAATCCGCTGAATCTGCTCGGCCGTTTGTTTGTGGGGTTGATGAGCTGGCTGAGCTATGCCTATTAAGGGCGCGCCTACTCAGCGCACGCCTCGCGTTCAACGGGCGTTGCGTCTGGCCACAGGCACGGCGTTATGCCTGGCCATCAGCTTCGGTCTGGCGCTGCCGATCCCTTTTATTTCGCCAGTGCTCGCCGTATTGCTGTTGGCCTCGCTCAATCGGCCTTTGCCGTTCAAGGCCGCACTGGTGCTTGCGGTGGCCGCGATGCTGACCACCGGCATCGGCCTGTTGCTGATCCCTGTCCTGCGCTATTACCCCTTCTGCGGTGTGCTGCTGATTGGAGTCAGTCTGTTCCTGGCGTTTGGCTTTGGTCTGCGCGGCGGCAACACCTTGATCATGACCTTCCTGATCATTGGCCTGACCATGATCTCCTCAGCCGGCGTCGCCGAGTTCGATCTGGCAATGATGGTCATTGGCGCCTTGGTCAAGGGCCTGATCCTTGCCGTCATCGTTGTGGCGTTCAGTCACTGGTTGTTTCCTGAACCCGCCGATGCACCCTCTCCACCCGCCGCCAGCGCTCTGCCGGCGCAAGAGGTGGATCGGGTTGCACTGCGTGCAACCCTGATTGTTGTACCGGCGTTCCTGTTGGCGCTGATCGATCCGGCGAGCTATCTGCCGATCATTTTGAAAGCGGTCAGTCTTGGCCAGCAGAGTTCGACGACAACGGCGCGCAATGCGGCTCATGAACTGCTCGGCTCAACCTTCATGGGGGGGCTGTTGGCTATTATGTTCTGGTGCGCGCTCAGCCTGTTTGTGCACCTGTGGATGTTCTTTTTGTGGATGCTCCTGTTCGGCTTGCTATTGGCGCGCAAGCTTTATGCCCTGAGCCCGACCCGACAAACCCCGGGGTTCTGGCTCAACACCCTGGTCACGTTGATCATCCTGCTGGGTCAGTCAGTTCAGGACAGCCTAGCCGGGAAAGACGTCTATACCGCCTTCGCCGTGCGCATGGGATTGTTTATCGCCCTCACGCTCTATGCTTGCCTGATGGTTTATCTACTCGATCAGCGGCAGCGTACGATCACTGACACTCACGGGGTTACCTGATAACCCCGCCGTTGCAGGCAACCGTGATAGTCCTGTTTCACGTCCTCGACCGGCTCATAAAACTCGTCATGTTGACGTCCTCGTACTTCCGCACCCATCGCCCCGGCAGTAGCATCCACCGCAGCACCCTCCGAGGGTGGCGGGTTTGAGGTGCTCTGGCTGGCCGTGACGTTGCTGCAATCGTTGATGTCCAGCTGGACTTGTTGCGAGTTCTGCCCGTTCAAGGGCACGACCGTTTCGGCTTGCACCTGCGTATAGACCATCGACATTAGGACACACAGGCTGAAAGACGATAACCGACTCATGATGACCTCCGACAAGGCTCACTGTGTTTGCGGGCGAGCGTTTGGCTGGGAAGTTCCTGGAACAACGCTCGATAACTGCTGGAAAACCGCCCCAAATGCCAGAACGACCAATCCATCGCCACTTGCGCGACCGTCGTTTCCCCAGGCGTTCGCCTGAGCAATTCGCGCCGCGCGCTGTTGAGTCGACGCAAGCGCAACCAATGCGTGGGTGTCATTCCGGTATACGCCTTGAACGCATGCTGCAACTGACGCAGCGAAACCCCCGCCACCTGGGACAGCTCCAGCAAATTGAGGGTTTCTTCCGGTGTATCGGCGGCCCATTCGGCGACGCGTTTCATGATCGTTCGCTCGTCTGCCCGACGCTGCAAACCTGCGCGATCAAGGCACACACAGGCGTTATCGAGGATGTACAAACAGTCCTCTAATAGTTGCTGGGTCAACGCGTCCTTGCTCGGCGGATCCAGCGTCTGCGTCAACCGCGTCAACGTCCCGCTCAACCAGCGGCTGAACAGCGCGTTCTGGCCTGAGTTGAGCGGCGACATGAACAAGCCTTCGAGTCGCGCCACGTCCAGGCCATGCCGCTGAACGAATTGCGGACCGAACACCACAGCAATTTCCTGGTAGTTCTCCGGGGTGATCCAGATGTTGCGGCTTTCACCGTTCAACACGTACAGCGAGTTGTCGCTGCGATCGAAACAGAACGCCAGCGTGCCATCGGGGGCGCTGAAATTCTGCTCGACGCGGGTGTTCATCTGTTCCTCGTAAATCTCTACGCCTTGCAAGTCCAGATAGCGCACCCGCCCGGCGAAATGCCCCGGAGACATCTGCTGATAGTGCTGCACCCAACCCGGTGTGGCGCGGATTTGCTCGGCCACGTCGGCGGTGTTGAACGCTTGAACCTGTAACGGATTGCACGCTGTCATGGGGCGCCTTACGCACTCTTTTGGTGCGCTTTGTGCTGTTTAAAGTGGATAGATGGAACGGCAAGGCTCGCCCAAGATAGTCGTCAACGCGCCACAGGGGAAGTGTTCGGTGGATGAAGCCGTTTTCCCCGGCGTCAATAAAACCAACAACGAGGTCTTTATGAATGTCCCTTTCGATCAGCTGCTCACGTGGCTGAAAGATCACAAGATTACCGAGGTCGAGTGTGTGGTCAGCGACTTGACCGGCATTGCTCGCGGCAAGATTGCACCCACCAACAAGTTCCTGCATGAGCGAGGCATGCGCCTGCCGGAAAGTGTGCTGTTGCAAACGGTAACCGGGGACTTTGTCGACGATGACATCTACTACGACCTGCTCGACCCGGCCGACATCGACATGGTCTGCAAGCCCGTCGCCGACGCGGTTTACGTCATTCCATGGGCCATCGAGCCGACCGCCATCGTGATCCATGACACGTTCGACAAGTTCGGCAATCCCATCGAGTTGTCGCCACGCAACGTGTTGAAGAAGGTCCTGCAGCTCTACACCGACAAAGGCTGGAAGCCGATTGTCGCGCCGGAAATGGAGTTCTACCTGACCCAGCGCTGCGAAGACCCGGACTTGCCGCTCAAGGCGCCACTGGGACGCTCGGGCCGTGCAGAAAGCGGTCGTCAGTCGTTTTCCATCGACGCCGCCAACGAGTTCGATCCACTGTTTGAAGACGTCTACGACTGGTGCGAACTCCAGGGCCTGGACCTCGACACGCTGATCCACGAAGACGGCCCGGCACAGATGGAGATCAACTTCCGTCACGGCGATGCGCTGGACCTGGCGGACCAGATCACTGTGTTCAAACGCACCCTGCGCGAAGCGGCGCTCAAGCACAACGTCACCGCGACCTTCATGGCCAAACCCATCGGTGATGAACCTGGCAGTGCCATGCATCTCCATCAAAGCGTGGTGGACATCGCCACTGGCCAGCCGATTTTCGCCGATGCCGACGGACAGATGAGCGAGCTGTTCCTGCACCACATCGGCGGCTTGCAAAAGTACATTCCCAAAGTGCTGCCGATGTTCGCGCCCAACGTCAATTCGTTCCGCCGCTTCCTGCCGGACACCTCGGCACCGGTCAACGTTGAATGGGGCGAAGAAAACCGCACCGTCGGCCTGCGCGTGCCGACCTCAAGCCCAGACGCCATGCGCGTGGAAAACCGCTTGCCGGGCGCTGACGCCAACCCCTATCTGGCGATTGCCGCGAGCCTGTTGTGCGGCTACCTGGGGATGGTCGAAAAGGTCGAACCGAGCGCCGCGGTGCAGGGCCGCGCCTACGAGCGACGCAATCTGCGCCTGCCGATCACCATCGAGGACGCACTGACGCGCATGGAAGAGTGCGAAACCATCGAGCGTTATCTGGGCAGCAAATTCGTCCGGGGTTATGTCGCGGTCAAGCGTGCCGAACACGAAAACTTCAAGCGCGTGATCAGCTCCTGGGAGCGGGAGTTCCTGCTGCTCAGCGTCTAACCCCCCTGACGATCGTTCCCACGCTCCGCGTGGGAATGCCTCAAGGGACGCTCCGCGTTCCAATGGGACGCAGAGCGTCCCGGGCTGCATTCCCACGCAGAGCGTGGGAACGATCAAGAAACGCCTGAAAACCCAATAACTAAAAGAGGTGTCGATATGCGTTTATTGAAGTCCGTGGTTCCGGTCGCGTTGGTGTTGCTGTTCAGTGCCACTGCGCAGGCTCAGCCAAGTGTGAGCGTCTACAACTGGACCGATTACATCGGCGAGACCACCCTCGCCGACTTCCAGGCCAAAACCGGGACCAAAGTGATCTACGACGTATTCGATTCCAACGAAACCCTGGAGGGCAAACTGCTCGCCGGCCGCACGGGTTATGACGTGGTGGTGCCCTCCAACCATTTCCTTGCACGCCAGGTGAAGGCCGGCGCGTTCCTCAAACTGGATCGCTCGCAGCTGCCCAACTGGAAAAACCTCGACCCGAAACTGCTGGCCTTGCTGGAAAAAAACGATCCGGGTAACGAGCATTCGGTGCCGTACCTGTGGGGCACCAACGGCATTGGCTACAACGTCGACAAGGTCAAGCAGGTGCTGGGCATCGATCGCATCGATTCCTGGGCGGTGTTTTTCGAACCGGAGAACCTGAAGAAGCTCAGTCAGTGCGGCGTGTCGATGATGGATTCGGCGGATGAAGTGTTCCCGGCGGTCCTGAACTACATGGGCATGGACCCACGCAGCGAAAATCCCGCGGACTTTAAAAAGGCCGAAGCCAAACTGATGACCATCCGGCCTTACATCACCTATTTCCATTCGTCCAAGTACGTGTCGGACCTGGCCAATGGCGACATTTGCGTCGCGTTCGGCTATTCGGGCGATGTGTTCCAGGCGGCGAACCGGGCTAAGGAAGCGAAAAACGGTGTGAACATCGCCTACTCAATCCCGAAGGAAGGCAGTAACTTGTGGTTTGACCTGTTGGCGATTCCTGCCGACGCCAGCAACCCGAAAGAGGCCCACTCGTTCGTCAACAACCTGCTGGATCCGCAGGTAATCGCCAAGGTCAGCGCCTCGGTGGGTTACGCCAATCCGAACCCGGCGGCCAAGCAATACATGGACCCGGAGCTGGTCAATAATCCAGAGGTCTATCCTCCTCAGGAAGTCCTCGACAAACTCTACATCTCCACCACCCCGCCCCAGCCGATCATGCGTCTGATGACCCGTTCCTGGAGCAAAGTGAAGTCCAACCAATGAATCAGTACGACAACGAACACGCTCATTCCTATTACGCCGCGTCGGCCAACAGCCTGGCGCCCTACCCCGTGCTGGCCTCCGACCTCACGGCCGATGTCTGCGTGGTAGGCGGCGGTTTTACCGGCGTCAACACCGCGATTGAACTGGCGCAGCGTGGGCTCTCGGTGATTCTGCTGGAAGGCCGGCGAATCGGCTGGGGCGCCAGCGGGCGTAATGGCGGGCAACTGATCCGCGGCATTGGCCATGACGTCGAAGGTTTCGCCCGATATGTCGGTCAGGACGGCGTGCGCTATTTGGAGCGTGCGGGAATCGAGTCGGTGGAACTGGTGGGCAACCGCATCCGCGAGCATGGGATCGATTGCGACCTGCGCTGGGGTTTCTGCGAGCTGGCCAACTCCCCGGCGCAGTTTGAGGCGTTCAAGGCTGAACAGCAAAGCCTCGCCACACTGGGTTACGCCCATGAAACCCGACTTGTCGGCCCCGAACAGATACGCCAGCAAGTGGTGGGCTCAGATGTTTATGCCGGCGGCCTGATCGACATGGGTTCGGGTCATTTGCATCCGCTGAATCTGGTGCTCGGCGAAGCGCGCGTTGCCGAATCCCTCGGGGTGCGGATCTTTGAACAGAGCCCGGTGCTGGAGTTGATTCACGGCAGCACCGTGCAGGTTCGCTGCGCAGGTGGCACGGTACGCGCCGGCAGTCTGGTGCTGGCCTGCAACGCGCACCTGGAGGAACTCGAACCACGCCTGAGCGGCAAGGTTTTACCGGCAGGCAGTTACATCATCGCGACCGAGCCTTTGGAACCTGAGGTTACTGCGCAATTGATCCCGCAGAACCTGGCGCTGTGCGACCAGAAAGTCGGCCTCGATTACTACCGGCTCTCGGCGGATCGACGCTTGTTGTTCGGCGGTGCCTGCCATTATTCCGGGCGCGATCCGGCTGACATCGGTGCTTATATGCGGCCAAAAATGCTCAAGGTCTTCCCGCAGTTGGCGCACGTGCGCATCGATTATCAATGGGGCGGCATGATCGGCATCACCGCCAACCGCTTTCCCCAGGCCGGACGTTTGAGCCAGTACCCGAACGTGTTCTACGCCCAGGGTTACTCCGGTCATGGCCTGAACGTGACTCATTGGTGCGCACGGTTGCTGGCTGAAGCGATTCACGCCGGGCATAGCCAGGGGCTGGATGTTTTCAGCGCCGTGCCACACATGACCTTCCCCGGTGGAAAAGTCCTGCGTTCACCGCTGCTGGCCCTCGGCATGTTCTGGTATCGCCTGCGCGAATTGCTCGGCTGAAGTTCGGGACAATCACCTCGCCACTGATACCCATCTGATCATTACCTCCCCTTGATCTGTCTTTTAATTTGCTCAATCGCAAGTCACTTCTATATTGAGGGAGTGCTCTGACTTTCCTGCCTCCTGGCGAGTGCGGCCTATGGCTACGACTGACCAACTGATCATTTGCGAGCACTGCGACTGCGTGTATGAAAAAGTCACGCTCGCCAAACATCAAAAAGCCCTGTGCACCTGCTGCGGCGGCGTGCTCCAGCGTTATAACGGTCTGTCGGTGGAGCAGCGCCTGGCCTTGGCCTTCACGGCGACCGTGCTGTGGATTTTCGCCAATTTCTATCCGGTCATGAGCATCAGCCTGAAAGGCCTGAAAAACAGTGCGACGCTGTGGGATTCGGTATTGGCGTTGAGCCAGGGGCCGATCACCTTTATTGCACTGGTGGCGGCGATATCCATCATCATCGCGCCGTTTTTTCAACTGGTGTTGCTGATCTGGGTCCTGAGCTTCGCCCTCGTACATCGGCGCTCGCCCGGTTTCAAAGTGTGCATGCGCTGGCTGGAAACCCTCAGGCCGTGGAGCATGCTTGAGGTCTGTCTGTTGGGCGCAATGGTCGCGGTGTTCAAACTCGCAGGGTTGCTGGATGTCATACCCGGCATCGGCCTGTTTGCCCTGGCCGTTCTCAGCCTGCTGTTGATTCGCATCGCCGGGCGCGATGTCCGTGATTTGTGGGACATCCTATGAACAGGCCACCGCTCGCCAGCGAACTCAACCTGTGCCTGTGCCACAGCTGCGGCCTGGCCTGCGACATAACCGACAACCCTCACGAATGCCAACGCTGTGGCGCGCCACTGCATGCCCGTAAAGCCAATTCATTGGCTCGCACATGGGCCTACCTCCTGACCTCACTGGTGTTTTATATCCCGGCCAATCTGCTTCCGGTCATGAACACCAGTCTGTTCGGCAGCGGCTCCGACAGCACCATCATGAGCGGTGTGCTGGAGTTCTGGGCACATGGTGCGTGGGATATTGCCCTGATCATTTTCATCGCTAGCATTGCAGTGCCGGGCATCAAGTTCGTTGCGCTCTCCCTGCTGCTGATCACGGTGCAACGCGGCAGCCTTTGGGCGCGCAAGGAACGTTCGAAGCTTTACCGTTTCGTCGAGCTGATCGGCTACTGGTCAATGCTCGACGTGATTGTTGTCGCGCTGGTGGCAGCGCTGGTGAAATTCCAGGCCCTGGGCGATATCGAACCGCGCCCGGGCATTCTGTTTTTTGGTCTGGTGGTGGTGTTCACCATGCTATCGGCTATGAGCTTCGACCCGCGGCTTATTTGGGATAAAGAGCGGGATAAGGCGCGGGAAAAACCACAACTAGGAGGTCTTAGATGAAGTCGCAAGCCACTGATGGGCCGCAAGCCCCCGGCCAGGCCAATATCAAGACCCGTCGCTTCAGCGTTTCGCTGGTGTGGATCGTGCCGATCGTTGCGGTACTGGTGGGGATTTCCCTGGTGATACACAACGTGATGCAGGAAGGCCCCACCATCACCGTCACGTTCAAGACCGGTAGCGGCCTTACGGCCAACAAAACCGAGGTCAAGTATCGCAACGTAGTCATCGGCCATGTATCGGAAGTAGAGCTGAGCGACGATCAAAAAAGCGTTAACGCCACGATCAAACTCGAAAAACAGGCTGAAAGCTTCACCCGCGAAGACTCGCAATTCTGGGTCGTGCGCCCGCGTATTGGTGCCGGCGGTGTCTCGGGCATCGATACCCTGCTGTCGGGCGACTACATTGGCGCCGACATCGGCCAGGCCAGTATCCGCTCCAAACACTTCATCGGTCTGGAAAACCCGCCGCCCATTACCTATGGCGAACCGGGCAAACGCTTCATGCTGCACACTCAAGACCTCGGCTCGCTGGATATCGGCTCCTCCGTCTACTACCGCAAGATCCCGGTCGGGCAAGTAGTGGCGTATGCGCTGGATGCCGACGGCAAAGGGGTGAACATCGAAATTTTCGTGCATTCGCCCAATGACGCCTACGTCACTGAAAACACCCGGTTCTGGAACGCCAGCGGCATCGATGTGAGCGTGGGTGCCAATGGGTTTGCAGTGAAGACTGAATCCCTCTCGTCCCTATTGGTGGGAGGCATCGCGTTTCGCGCGCCGGAATACAGCCCCAATGATCAGCCGGCCAGCGAGAATAAAGCCTTCGACCTGTTCGAAGACCAGCATACCGCCCTCGCGCCTCCTTATGGCAAGGGCCAGTACCTGAGTTTGCGCTTCGATCAGGCCTTGCGCGGGCTGAAGATCGACGCGCCGGTGGAATTCCTCGGCATCGAATTTGGCAAGGTCGTCTCGGTCAATCTCGATTTCGACGCGAAAAAACGCAGCTTTCCAGTCAATGTCGGCATTGTGATCTACCCACAACGACTCGGCCAGGCCCATGCCAAGATGCTTAAGGCCTTGAATCATGATCCCAATGATGAAGCCGCCAGTATCAAGTTGATGGGCAGTTTCATCGACAACGGCCTGCGCGCTCAGGCCCGTAGCGGCAATCTGTTGACCGGTCAGCTTTACATCGCGCTCGACTTCTACCCCAACGCGGAGAAAGTCGTGTTCGATCCAGCCGCCCGGCCTGTCGTCATTCCCACCATTCCTGGCAGCCTCGAACAGTTGCAGGAGAAACTGGAGAGCATGGTCAACAAGATCAACCAACTGCCAATCGAACGCATCGCCGGCAATCTCGACAGCAACCTCGTCGAACTGCGCAAAGGGCTCGTGCAGTTCAATGCCAGGACCTTGCCCGGCGTGCAGACCACCCTGGCGGACGTCAGCAAGACCTTGCAATCGGCCAGTTCGACCCTGGCCGAGGATTCGCCGCAACGAGAACAGTTGACTCAGACCCTGGACGAACTCGGGCGCATGTCTCGCTCATTGCGTGAGCTCTCGGACTACCTGGGCCGGCATCCGGAATCACTGATTCGCGGCCGTCCCGACAATGCCGCACCGATGGATATGAAGGCGCCCCCGCGCAACTGACCACAGGAGCAACCCCCATGGCTATTCCACTGAAGATCTCTCTGGTCACTGCACTGTTACTGCTCAGCGCTTGCCGCAGCGACCCGATTCAGTTCCACACCCTGACCCCGGCCCAACTGAGCGGTGCAAACAGCAGCGCGGAGATCCAGATCGAAAGCATCACGGTGCCGCCCCAGGTCGACCGGCCGCAGATTGTCATCCGCCAAGGCAACAGCGGTGTGGCGATCCTCGAAACCGAATGGTGGGCGGCGAGCCTGGTGGATGAATTGCGCAGTGCCCTGGTCGATCAACTGGTCAACAGTAACCCGCAACGCAGAGTGTCGTTGCGCCTGGATGTGCAACGCTTCGATTCGATTCCCGGGCAATACGCGTTGATTGACGTCAAATGGCGCCTGCGCAGCTTCGGTGCCGGCGATACCGCACTGATCACCTGTCGCAGCACGTTGCAGACCCCTTCCGGTGCGAGCATCGATGACTTGGTGGTGGCCCATCAAAACAATGTGAAACGGTTAGCTGCTGCTATCAGTCAGGCGATCGGCTCCCAAAAAGGGTGTCCTTCAGCGTCCTGATAGTGGTTCACACATCGAAGCGATCAACCGCCCGACGGCGTTCGTTGTCGTCGCGCACATCGTAATTGGCGGTGGTCTGGATGTTGCTGTGATGGGCCAGTTTCTGCGCAATCGACAGGTCGTGCTCTTCAATCACTCGGGTAATGAACGACCGCCGGAAATCATGCGGCATGATTTTCACCCCGACCTGTGCGCCGCGTTGCCGGACAATGTAGTAGATCGCATGCTTGGTGATGCGCTCGCGGGTAATGTGGCTGCCACGGCGGATGCGGTTGAACAGGAACGGGTCGTCCGTTTCGCCCTCTTTTAACTGCGAACGCCGCAATTCCAGCCACGCATCCAGTTTGGCGAAGGCCCAGGCGGGTGCGTATTTGATCAGCTGTTTGTTGCCCTTGGCGGTGACGCACAGGCTGCGCTCGGTGAAATCCACCTGGTCCAGATCCAGATTCACCGATTCCGATTTGCGCATCCCCGAACCGTACAGAATCCCGATGATGGCCGCGTCCCGTAGCCCTTGTGGCCGTGGATCGGCGGCGCACACCTCCATCAAGTCGCGAATCAAGGTGCGCTTGAGGTTGCGCCCCTGGGACAGTCGCGTGCCGGCAACGCCTTTGACCGAGCGCATTTTCAGCAGGTGTTCCTGACTGATCAGGCTCATGCGCCACGCTTCGTTCATCACCCCGCGCACCGCATTGACGTAGAGCGACGAGGTATTGGGTGCGTAGCCGTCTTCGCTCAAGGTCGCCACCAGTGCGACGACATCCTCGGGCTGCAGTTGATGCCAGGGAATCTCTTCGATGTTCACGTCTTCGAAGTCCAGACGGTCGGCGGCGTCCTGCAATACATAACGCATGGTCAACTGGCTGGACGGCGCCAGACGCGTCAGGTACAGGGTCAATGGGTTGGCTTTTGAAACGATGGATTCAGTAGCAGGTAAGTCAATCAATGAAACGGCCTTGAAAATGAATAAAGTTCAACAAAACAACTAAACGATGAAATGTACTTAATATAAAGCGAGGCACTTCTGTCGGGCTTTTACGCTAAAAAACGGGATAAACGGCAGAAGTCTGAACAGTGGCTGTATGAGCTTCAGATAAACGATTCGCCTACCGGTTTTTCATGTTCCTTTGACAAAAACGGGCATAACCTTCCCTTCATTCGACGAGCCCGCTGGGCCGTCACGCTGCCGGTCATGGCCGGGAAAGTCAATTGATGGCTTCTTGGCTTATCGGCTAAGTCTTTGAAAACACGCTTCTTTCGGCGATTTCGCTGAAGGGCTTCGTTCGCCCGGAGATTACTATGAATCAGGCGTTTCTCCCCTTCTCCCGCCCCAGTATCGGCGATGAAGAAATAGCCGCGGTAGAACAAGTACTGCGCTCGCGGCTGGATCACTACCGGGCCAAAAAACCAGCAACTGGAAGAGCACTTTTCCAACTATGTCGGCTGTCGCCATGCCGTCGCATTGTCCTCAGCCACCGGCGGCATGCACATCACATTACTGGCATTGGGAATTGGTCCCGGCGACGAAGTCATCACACCGTCCCAGACTTGGGTGTCGACCGCTAACATGATCTGCCTGCTCGGCGCGACGCCGGTTTTCGTCGACGTTGATCGCGACACGTTGATGAGTGACCTGGCGAGCATCGAAGCGGCAATCACGCCGCGCACCAGGGCAATCATTCCGGTGCATTACGCCGGTGCCGCGTTCGACCTCGATCCGCTCTACGCGTTGGCTGACAAACACGGCATCGCCGTCATCGAAGACGCAGCGCATGCGGCGGGCACGTTCTACAAAGGTCGGCACGTCGGCGCCCAAGGCACGGCGATCTTCTCGTTCCACGCAATCAAGAACATGACCTGCGCCGAAGGCGCGATGTTCGTCAGCGACGATGAAGCCCTGGCCACTCGAGTGCGCATGCTCAAGTTTCATGGCCTTGGCGTGGATGCCTACGACCGCCTGAGCCATGGTCGTAAACCCCAGGCCCAGGTGATGGAGCCTGGCTTCAAGTACAACCTGGCCGACATCAACGCGGCCATCGCCCTGGTGCAACTGGAGCGTCTGGACGCGATCAACGCCAAACGCACGGAGTTGGCCCAGACCTATCTGCAGCGCCTGGAAGGCTTACCGGTGCAACCGCTGGCCATTCCGGCGTATGCGCAGCGGCACGCCTGGCACCTGTTCATTCTGCGCATCGACGCCCGGCACTGCGGGCTGGACCGCGAGGCGTTCATGAAGGCTTTGCAGGAACAGAACATCGGCACCGGCATTCACTTCATCGCCACCCACCTGCACACCTGGTACCGCCGCCGCTTCCCCAACATCTACCTGCCCCACACCGAATGGAATTCGGCGCGGCTGTGTTCGATTCCGTTGTTCCCCGACATGACCACCGATGACGTCGGTCGTGTCGTCGACGCCATTGAAAACATAGTGGACAAAAGCCTGTGAAACCTTATCCGATCCGTTGCGTGTCGATCGTCATTCCGGTCTACAACGAGCAAGACAGCCTGCCCGAGTTGCTCCGGCGTACCGAAGCGGCGTGCCAGCAACTGCACCAGGATTACGAAATCGTGTTGGTCGATGACGGCAGTCGCGACAACTCGGCGCACATTCTCGAGGACGCTGCCGGTCGCGAGTGCAGCCCGGTGGTGGCGGTCATTCTCAACCGTAACTACGGCCAGCACGCGGCGATCATGGCCGGTTTCCAACAGTGCAAGGGCGATGTGGTTATCACCCTTGACGCCGACCTGCAAAACCCGCCGGAAGAAATCCCCCGGCTGGTGGCTCAGGCCGAACTGGGCTACGACGTGGTTGCCACGGTGCGCAACAACCGTCAGGACTCGGCCTTGCGCCGCTGGCCGTCGAAGCTGATCAACCTCGCCGTGCAGCGTTCCACCGGCGTTTCCATGACCGACTACGGCTGCATGCTGCGCGCCTATCGCCGGACCATCGTCGACGCCATGCTCGCCTGCCGCGAACGCAGCACCTTCATCCCGATCCTGGCCAACAGCTTCGCCCGGCACACCACGGAAATCCTGGTGACCCACGCCGAGCGCGAACACGGCGAATCCAAATACAGCCCGATGCGCCTGATCAGCCTGATGTTCGACCTGATCACCTGCATGACCACCACACCGCTGCGATTGCTGAGCATCGTTGGCTTCGGCATGGCCGGCCTCGGCTTGCTGTTCGCCGTCATGCTGATCGTCCTGCGTTTGGTCTTCGGCGCCGAATGGGCCGGCGACGGTTTGTTTGTGCTGTTTGCGGTGCTGTTCATTTTTACCGGTGGGCAATTCATCGGCATGGGCCTGTTGGGCGAGTACCTGGGGCGCATGTACAGCGACGTCCGGGCGCGTCCACGGTTCTTTATCGAGAAGGTTCTGCGTAGCCACCCCTCTACCCCGGCTCCCGTTGTCACCGTCGACGGCCTCACTTCCACTTCTTCAGATCAGGTTCTCTCATGAGCGCAAAAGCTGTTGTCTTCGCCTATCACGATATTGGCTGTGCCGGCATCGAAACCCTGCTCAACTCGGGTTACGAGATTGCCGCCGTGTTCACCCATCCCGATGACCCGAAGGAAAACGCGTTCTATGGCTCGGTTGCGCAACTGTGCGCGCGCAAAGGCATCCCGGTGCACGCTCCGGAAGACGTCAACCATCCACTGTGGATCGAGCGCATCAGCCAGCTCAAGGCGGATTACCTGTTCTCGTTTTACTACCGCAATCTGTTGAGCGAGCCACTGCTGGCCACGGCCAGTAAAGGTGCGTTCAACCTGCACGGCTCATTACTGCCTCGCTACCGTGGCCGGGCACCGGCCAACTGGGTGCTGGTGAACGGTGAAACGGAAACCGGCGTGACCCTGCACCGCATGGTCAAGCGTGCCGACGCCGGTACGATCATCGCCCAGCAAAGAGTGGCGATTGAGCGCATCGACACCGCGCTGACCCTGCACGGCAAATTGCGCCTGGCCGCCATCGATCTGTTGCGCGACACCTTGCCTGCGCTGCTTCAGGGCACATTCAGCGAAACCCCACAGGATGAATCCCAAACCACGGTGTTTGGCCGTCGCACCCCGGCGGACGGCAAACTGCTCTGGAACAAACCGGCTGAAGAGCTGTTCAATCTGGTGCGTGCCGTGACCCAGCCTTACCCCGGCGCTTTCTGCGCGGTTGGCGAGCACAAGTTGATTGTCTGGGACGCGGACGTTGTCAAGGGCAACGAAGGCCAGGCTCCCGGCCGGGTCATCAGCGTTGATCCACTGCGAATCGCCTGCGGCGAAGGCTCGCTGCTGATCAACGCCGGCCAGCGTAACGACAACGGTCTGTACCTTAGCGGCCCGCAACTGGCCAGCGAACTGGGGCTGGTCGATGGTTCGGTTTTGCGTGGTGCCGAATCGGGCTGTGGGCCGCGTCGCACCCGGGTGCTGATCCTTGGCGTCAACGGCTTCATTGGCAATCACCTGTCCGAACGCCTCCTACGTAACGACCAATATGAAGTGTACGGCCTGGACATCGGCTCGGACGCCATCGAGCGGCTGCGCAGCCATCCGAACTTCCACTTCGTCGAAGGCGACATCAGCATCCACTCGGAATGGATCGAGTACCACATCAAGAAGTGCGACGTGATCCTGCCGCTGGTGGCGATTGCCACGCCGATCGAATACACGCGCAATCCGCTGCGCGTGTTCGAACTGGACTTCGAAGAGAACCTGAAACTGGTTCGCTATTGCGTCAAGTACAACAAGCGCGTGATCTTCCCGTCGACCTCCGAAGTCTATGGCATGTGCCAGGACGGCAACTTCGACGAAGACAGCTCCAACCTTGTGGTCGGACCGATCAACAAGCAACGCTGGATCTACTCGACTTCCAAGCAGTTGCTCGACCGGGTGATCTGGGCCTACGGCCAGAAAGGCTTGAACTTCACCCTGTTCCGCCCTTTCAACTGGATGGGCCCACGCCTGGACCGACTGGATTCCGCGCGCATCGGCAGTTCCCGGGCCATCACCCAACTGATCCTCAACCTGGTGGAAGGCACGCCGATTCGTCTGTTCGACGGCGGCGAGCAAAAACGCTGCTTCACCGACATCGCCGATGGCGTCGAAGCCCTGGCGCGGATCATCGATAACGAGAACGACGCCTGCAACGGCCAGATCATCAACATCGGCAACCCCGACAACGAAGCCAGCATTCGTCAGTTGGGCGAAGAACTGCTGCGCCAGTTCGAGGCTCACCCGCTGCGCGCCAACTTCCCGCCGTTCGCCGGTTTCCGCGATGTCGAAAGCAAGGCCTTCTACGGCACCGGCTATCAGGACGTGTCTCACCGCAAACCAAGCATCGCCAATGCCAAACGTCTGCTTGACTGGATACCAACAGTGCAGATGAGCGAGACCATCGGCAACACGCTGGACTTCTTCTTGCGCGAGGCCATGCTCGAAGTCGCGCAGCGAGAATTTATAGAAGAATCATGCTGATGCAGGCAGGCCTACGAATCGATGTCGACACTTACCGAGGCACCCGTGAAGGGGTGCCGCGGTTGCTGGACATGCTCGATGAGGCTCAGGTCAAGGCGACGTTTTTCTTCAGTGTCGGGCCGGACAACATGGGCCGCCATCTGTGGCGCCTGATCCGCCCGCAGTTCCTCTGGAAGATGCTGCGTTCCAACGCCGCCGGCCTGTATGGCTGGGACATTTTGCTGGCCGGCACCGCGTGGCCGGGCAAACCGATCGGCCGCGAGCTCGGGCACCTGATGCGTCAGACCCAGGCGGGGGGGCATGAAGTCGGCCTGCACGCCTGGGATCACCATGGCTGGCAGGCCAATGCCGGGCGCTGGAGCGAGACGCAGTTGATCGAGCAGATTCGCCGTGGCGTTGACAGCCTCAGTGACATCCTCGGGCGAAGAGTCGAGTGCTCGGCGTCTGCCGGTTGGCGGGCGGACGAGCGTGTGATCGAGGCCAAACAGGGATTTGGCTTTCGCTACAACAGCGATTGTCGGGGCCAGCATCTGTTCCGGCCGACGTTGACTGATGGCAGTTCGGGGACACCGCAGATTCCGGTGGACCTGCCGACCTTCGATGAGGTGGTCGGCCCGACCGTCGCGGCCAAGGACTTCAACGCGTTCATTCTTGAGCGGTTCACCCCGCAAGCACTCAACGTCTACACGATCCACGCCGAAGTAGAAGGGATTCTGATGGCCAATGATTTCCGTCAACTGCTGGCCGATGCGCGCCGGCAGGACATTCATTTCCAACCCCTGGGCAATCTGCTGCCCGAAGCAGCCGCCACCTTGCCGGCAGGCCGGGTCTTGCGCGGCACCCTCGAGGGCCGTGAAGGCTGGCTGGGGGTACAAGGCGCATGAGCAAGCGCTGGGCACTGCCGTTTTTGCTGGTCGTTATGGCGCTGGCGTACTTGTTGCCGCTGGGCACCCACGGTTTATGGATTCCCGATGAAACCCGTTACGCCCAGATCAGCCAGGACATGCTCCTGAGCGGTAACTGGGTGTCGCCGCACTTCATGAGCCTGCGTTACTTCGAAAAGCCAGTGGCCGGCTACTGGATGATCGCCATTGGCCAGGCGCTGTTTGGCGACAACCTGTTTGGCGTGCGTTTCGTCTCGGCGCTGAGCACCGGGCTGAGCGTGTTGTTGTGTTACCTGATCGCCCGACGGCTGTGGAACGAACCGCGCAAGAGCTTTGCCTGCGCGCTGCTGTATATGAGTTTTACCATCGTTGCCGGGCAAGCCGGCTATGCCAATCTCGATCCGCAATTCACCTTCTGGGTCAACCTGAGCCTGGTAGCTTTGTGGTTTGCGCTGGACAGCATCAGCCGTGGCCAGCGTCTGCTCGGCTGGACGGTGCTGGGGCTGGCCTGCGGCATGGGCTTCATGACCAAGGGTTTCCTCGCCTGGCTGCTACCGGTGCTGATCGCCCTGCCCTGGATGCTCTGGAAAAAGCGCTGGCGGGAGCTGCTGACATACGGCCCGGTGGCGATTGTCGTGGCCATCGCCGTCAGCCTGCCGTGGGCTTTGGCGGTGCACGCGCAGGAACCCGATTACTGGCGGTTCTTCTTCTGGCACGAACACATTCGCCGCTTCGCCGGGGATGACGCCCAGCATGACGCACCTTGGTGGTTCTATCTGCCGCTGCTGGTGGGGTTCAGTCTGCCGTGGGCGGCGCTGCTGCCGTCGGCGCTGAAACAGGCGTGGCAGGCCCGGCATCAGGCAGGCATCGCATTCCTGTTGCTGTGGCTGCTGATGCCGTTGGCATTTTTCAGCCTGAGCAACGGCAAATTGCCGACCTACATCTTGCCCTGCCTGCTGCCCCTGGCGTTGTTGCTGGGCCATGCCCTGGCGGACCGTCTGAAGCTGCAACAGGGCCGGGCACTGGGGCTCAATGGCCTGCTGAACCTGATGCTGGGCCTGGTCACCCTGATTGCGCTGGTCTGGCTGCAACTGAAAAATCCGCTGTATGCCCATGAACTGCACAACCTGGTGCTGGTGTTCATCGGGTTGATCGGCTGGATCATGGCCAACCTGCTGCAAGCGTTCCGTCCGTTGCAATGCTGGGCGGCACCGGCCTTCGGCAGTTTGCTGCTGATCGGCGTGTTGCCCGCCGGGCTGCCCGACTCGGTGGTGGCGAACAAGATGCCCGACCAGTTCATCCTCGAACACGCCGAGGAACTCGCGCAAACCGGCACGCTATTGAGCAACGACCTGGGCGCCGCGTCAGCCTTGGCCTGGCGCCTGAAACGCCCCGACGTGGCGTTGTACAACACGATAGGCGAATTGAAATATGGCCTCGCCTATCCTGACTCAATGAAGCAGCGAGTCGACCCGGACACGGTGCAACAGTGGATGCGCGAAGCCCGCCAGAGTGGTTCGGTCGGCGTGGTGATGCGGGTCAAGGGCGATGGCGAGCTGCAAGAAATCGAACGACTGCCCAAGGATGGCAAACGTTATGAACAAGGCAACCTGGTGATGCTGATCTTTCCTCAGGGGGCGTCATGAGCCTGCTGCTCGTATTGGCTGCCTGCCTGCTGACCTGCCTGGGCCAGATCGCCCAGAAGTACGCCGTGGAAAGTTGGCGCGGCAAAACGTCGAACTGGGGCGAAAAACTGCGCTCGCCGTGGCTGTGGCTGGCGTTCGCCTCTCTGGGATTGGGCTTGCTGGTCTGGCTGCTGGTGTTGCAGCGCCTTGAAGTCGGCGTCGCCTATCCCATGCTCAGCCTGAATTTCGTGTTGATCACACTGGTCGCCCGCTTCGTCTTTCACGAAACCATCGACCGCCGTCACTGGCTGGGCGTGGCGCTGGTGATCGCTGGCGTGGCGTTGCTGGGGCAACACGCATGAGCCTGCGTCGCGGAGTCGCCTTCGCCCTGGGCAGCGTGCTGCTGGGCAGCGCCGCGCAGTTGGGCATGCGTTGGAGCATGACCCGCTTGCCCCATCCCGAACAATGGTTACCCGCCTTGAGCAGCGGCAGCATCGATAGGTTCGCCGTGGCTGTCGTGCTGGCCGCCATCCTCGCCTATGCCGTATCGATGCTCACCTGGCTCGCCGCCCTGCGGGATTTGCCCCTCGCTCGGGCCTATTCGCTGCTGAGCATCAGCTACGCGCTGGTGTACGTGCTGGCCGCCAGCCTGCCGCTGTTCAACGAAACCTTCAGCCTCTCGAAAACCCTGGGGGTGGCGCTGGTCATCCTCGGTGTCATCACCATCAACTCTCGACCTGCTCACGCGCCCACTATCAGGAGAGCTCCATGAAAATCAGTGTATTTGGTAGCGGTTATGTTGGCCTGGTGCAAGCCGCCGTCCTGGCTGAAGTCGGCCACGACGTGGTGTGCATGGACATTGACGAGAAGAAAGTCGAGTTGCTGCAACAAGGCCACGTCAGCATCTTCGAACCGGGGCTGGCCAGCCTGGTGCGTGAAAGCCTGGAAGCCAAACGGCTGCAGTTCACCACCGACGAAAAATTCGCGGTGCAGCACGGCCAGGTGCTGTTCATTGCCGTCGGCACGCCGTCCCGGGACGATGGTTCGGCGGACCTGCGCTACGTGTTGTCGGTGGGCGAAGCGGTGGCGCGTCACCGTGAACAGCCGGTGATTCTGGTGGAGAAATCCACGGTGCCGGTGGGCACGGGCGATACCCTGCGCGCGCATATCGAAAAGTGCCTGCTCAAGGTCGGTCGGCTGCTGCAGTTCGATATCGTCTCCAATCCGGAGTTTCTCAAGGAAGGTTCGGCCGTGGCCGATTGCCGGCGCCCGGACCGCATTGTCATCGGCTGTGAACGCGATGACGTGCGCGACGTGATGCGCGACCTCTACGCCCCGTTCAACCGCAACCATGATCGCATCATGTTCATGGACCTGCGCAGCGCCGAGCTGACCAAATACGCCGCTAATTGCATGCTGGCGACCAAGATCAGTTTCATCAACCAGATCGCCGAGCTGGCTGAACACCTGGGCGCCGACATCGAATCGGTGCGGCTGGGCATCGGTGCCGATTCGCGCATCGGTTATCACTTCATCTATCCCGGCTGCGGTTACGGGGGCTCGTGTTTCCCCAAGGACATGCGCGCGCTGATTCACAGTGCCGAAGAGGCTCACTGCTCCAGCGACCTGCTGCAAGCGGTGGAAGCCATCAACCAGCGACAGAAACACAAACTGTTCGAGCGTATCAACGCCTTCTACAAGGGCGATTTGCGCGGCAGGACTTTCGCCGTGTGGGGCCTGGCGTTCAAGCCCAACACCGACGACATGCGCGATGCGCCGAGCCGGGTGCTGCTGGAATCGCTGTGGGCCGCTGGCGCCCATGTGCGGGCATTCGACCCGGAAGCCATGCAGGAAACCCAACACCTTTACCCGGACGAATCTAAACTGATGCTCATGGGCACACCAGAATCGGTTCTTACCGGGGCCGACGCGTTGATCATCTGCACCGAATGGCAGCAATTCAAGGCGCCGGACTTCAACCTGATCCAGCAACGGCTTCACGCGCCGGTGATCTTCGACGGGCGCAACCTGTACGACGCCGAGCGCCTGGCCCGCAGCGGTTTCCTGTACTTCCCGATGGGCCGCGGTGAATCGCGCAACCTGCCGATTCCCCATCAGCAATGGCCAGCGGCCTCGGTCGTCGCGTGAACACGGTATCGCCCGGCATTCGTCGGCAGTCCCTGGGGATTGGGCTGCTGGCGCTGATGCTGTTCATCGCCGGGGTTTATCAGCAAGCGGCGATCGGTTTCGACTCGCGGTTTGTGCTGTTCGCCCAAGAGATGCTGCGCCACGGGCCGTCGTTTTTCCCGACCACTTATGGCCAGCCCTATGCCGATTACTCAGCGCTTTCGACGCTGTTCATCTGGTTGTTGTCCCTGCCGTTCGGGCAGGTCAACAGCCTCAGCGCCTGGTTACCGAGCGCCATCGCCGCCGCCGTGATCGTCACATTGATGTACCGGTTGCTCGCGCCGTACTCCAAACGCTGGGCGCTGCTGAGCATCGCCTTGATGTTGCTGACCAGCACGTTTGTCACTGAAACCCGTGCCGTGTCCCAGGACTTGATGCTGGCGGCCGTCGCGTTTTCGGTGTTCTACCTGGGCTATGCCACCGATCATTTCGCGATGCCCCGTCGGTTGCCGTTACTTCTTGCCTTGTTGCTGCTGGGCTTCGGCATTCGCGGGCCGATCGGGCTGGTAATCCCCACCGGCATGCTGTGCAGCTATTACCTGCTCAATCGCCAATGGTCACGGTTGTTCGGTTTCGGTTTGCTGGCGACCGTGTTGCTGGCGATGTGTGTCGGCATGCTGCTGTGGCTGGCCGAAACCAGCGGCGGGCCGGCCTTCATGCAGGACGTGGTGCACATGCAGTTCTTGGGGCGCATGGATGGCAGCGAGGGAGCCAGCGGTTCGCTGTATTACTTCACCCGTTCGCTGGGTAACTATGCGCTCGCCTATCCGCTAGCGTTGCTGGTGTTGGCGGCGGTCTGGCTGACGAATCCACGGCAGGCCGGTCCGGCATTGCGTCTGTTGCAGTACTGCACGGCAGCCGGGTTGATCGTGATGATTGGCTTGTCGATTCCCCAGGCGAAAAAGGCCCGTTACCTGCTGCCGATGTTGCCCATGGCGGCGATCATCGCAGCCTATCCGTTTCAAGTGGCGCAGGGTCGGGTGTTCGGTTGGTTGCGGACCTTGATGCAAGGGCTGTGGTTGCTGATTCCGGGGCTGTTGATCATCGGATTGCTGATCGCGCAGCGGCGTCTGCCAACGCAACCGGCTGCCCTTGTGCCGGTCCTGATCGTGCTTGTCGCGTTGCAAATCATCGCGCTAGTGGTGTGGTTCCGATCTCGTTGGCGGGCCGAAATGCTGGCCGGTTGCGCAGTCCTGGCGCTGTGGTCGGTTTACATCCTGGTGTTCGAGCCGGTCGAACGTCAGCTTTACGACACGCAAACCTTCAGCCGGGCGGCATTCGCACAGGTTCAGAAAGATCCGGCGCCGCTGGTGCTGCACGGCATGGGCAAGGATGCCAAGGCGATCAAGTTCATGGTCAATATCGAGCAGGACCTGCAACCGGTGTTCACCGAATCGATTCAGGAACTGGAAGCGCTGCAGGGGCCGGCCTGGTTGATGATGGATCGGAACGACTACCACGCCCTGCAAGGCACTGCGCTGGGAGCCCAGGCGCCGATATTGAGCGGGCGTTTCGATAAAAACGATTACGTTCTCCTGCACGTCAATCCCTAGTAGCAGCAGCTACAGTGCCCGTATGAATTTCACTGTACGCCGTGCCCAATCTGCCGACGCCACCGCCCTCCCCGCCATCGAGCGTTCGGCGGCTGCGCTGTTTCGCTGCGACCCTTCATTGGCCTGGCTCGCCGACGCTGCGGTAGCCGATGCCGAACACCATCAAATGGCAATTGAGAACGAGCAGGTTTGGGTGGCGCAATCGGCCGACGGTGAACTTATGGGGTTTCTCAGGGCCGTTGAAGTCGACAGGGAACTGCATATTGAGGAACTGTCCGTCAGCCAACAGTTTCAGGGCCAGGGCGCTGGCCGTAAGTTGCTGTTAACGGCACTCGAACACGCACGCAAACGGAAACTCGACGGTCTGACTTTGACCACGTTCCGCGACTTGCCCTGGAATGAACCGTTTTATCGCAAACTCGACTTTGAAACATTGAGCCCGGCCGAAATAGGCTCGCGTTTAAGGACGGTGTTGAACAACGAAATCAACCACGGTCTGCCTGGGGAACGACGGTGCGCGATGCGCTTGAAGCTGCGTTAGCCTCAAACCGACGCCTTCAGATCCACACCCAGCGCCTGGGCAAATGCCTTCACCAGCGGACTGCGCACGGTGTTGTGGCGCAGGATCAGATTGAACGGCGTGACGATGTTGATCAGGTCCGGACGCACCGCTCGAAACTGCCCCTGAGCCACCAGGGTTGCCGCGTAATGCTCGGGTAGAAAACCCACAAAACGGCCGGTCTTGACCAGCAGCGCCACGGCTTCCACTTGAGTCGCCGACGCGGAAAAGCTGTCGTAGCGGGCAAAATTCAGTTTGTCCCGATGGATCGCGTAACGGTGGTTGATGCACTCGAAATCCAGCAGCACGTTGCTGCCCATGTCCGCCTCCGGCATCGCGAACAGTGGATGGCCAACGGCGCAATACACGTACGAGCGTTCTTCATAAAGCGGGAAGTAATCGAACTCTTCTCTTTTCTGATAAACCGGCACGATCCCGGCCACTAACCGCCCTTCGACTACGCCTCTTTCTACCTCATCTAACTGAGACGCCTGAAGTTGAAACCTTACTTTTGGTGACTCTTCGTTTATTTTTCTCAGCGCCGCAACTAACGGCGAATTAGCGTCCGTGATCGTATTATCAATAACACCCACTCCAAGGTCGCCAATAAGTTCGTTCTGAGCTGAACTAAGCCGGTCACGAAAGTTATCGACGGAGGCAAACAAATCGATTGACGCCTGGTACACCAGACGGCCTTCTTCGGTCAGGTGAAAACCTTCCCGCCCTCGGGTACACAGGCGCATGCCGATGCGAATCTCGAGGTCGGAGATCTGTTTGCTGATGGCCGCCAGGCCCACATTCAGCTCATTCTGCGCTGCACTGAAGCCGCCAGCCTCGACCACAGCCTTGAATACTTTGAGCAGTTTGAAGTCCAGACCGCTGAGGGCCAGCGGTGCCCGATGTACCGTTTTTGGCGGCGGGTTTCCGGAATTGGAAAGTGGGGTTTCCATAATGCTTATTTACCTCTGGCGCCCTATTCAACAATCTGTGTCCAACAACAAAAACAGTGCTGGCTAATAATAATGAACACAGAAAACAAGGCTTGGCAACCGTTAATAAATCCCGCAGATCAGTGCCAACACACTGATTTCGAACCATTAAAAACTGACACTTCGATCAGTTCTCGCCATTTAGCAACTGCGCTTTTCCCCTGCCCTTGAATATTGATTGAGCCGAACCACGCCCGAATGATTTTCGGCGGGTGTTCCGGGCTCGGCATACCGATTTCAATTCGCTTTACGACGAGGAAAACAACAATGTCTCAAACCACCGACCGTCTCTGGGGTGCCCGCTTCAAGAGCGGCCCGTCCGAAGCCCTGGCGGCCTTGTCCCGTTGCCCCGAGCGTTACTTTCGCCTCACCCCGTACGACCTCGCCGGCTCGAAGGCGCATGCCCGGGAATTGCAGCGCGCAGGGCTGTTGAGCGAGCAGGAAACCCAGACCATGCTCGACGCCCTGGAGCGTATCGGTGATGACTTCCGTGCCGGCAGCATCGCGCCGACGCTGGACGACGAAGACGTCCACACCTTCATCGAGCGCCTGCTGACCGAACGCCTCGGCGCACTGGGCGGCAAGCTGCGCGCCGGCCGTTCGCGCAACGACCAGACCGCCAATGACCTGCGGCTGTTCCTGCGTGATCACGTGCGCACCCTGGCCGTCGAAGTGCTGGCCTTGCAACAAGCGCTGGTGGATCAAGCCGAGCAACACATCGAGAGCATCTGCCCGGGCTTCACTCACTTGCAACAGGCGCAGCCGATCGTTTTCGCGCACCACTTGTTGGCCCACGCCCAATCGATGCTGCGTGACGTGCAACGCTTGGTGGACTGGGACGTGCGCACTTCGCTGTCGCCACTCGGTGCCGCAGCCATGGCTGGTTCTGCGATTGCTCGCTTGCCGCAGCAGTCGGCCAAGGAAATGGGCTACAGCGGTGTTTGCGAAAACTCCATCGACGCCGTGGCCAGCCGCGATCACGTCGCCGAGTTCCTGTTTATCGCCAGCATGCTCGGGATCAACATTTCCCGCCTTGCCGAAGAATTCTGTCTGTGGTCGTCGCGGCAATTTCGCTGGGTCGCACTGGACGATGCCTATGCCACCGGCAGTTCGATCATGCCGCAGAAGAAAAACCCGGACATCGCCGAACTGGCCCGGGGCAAGGCTGGCCGCTTGATCGGTAACCTGACTGGTTTGTTGTCGACGCTCAAATCCCTGCCGCTGTCGTACAACCGCGACCTCAGCGAAGACAAAAATGGCGTGCTCGACAGTGTCGACACCCTGCTGCTGGTGTTGCCGGCCATGGCCGGGATGGTCGCGACCATGAAGGTCAACGTTGAAGAATTGCGTCGTCAGGCACCGCTGGGCTTCACCCTCGCCACCGAAGTGGCCGACTGGCTGGCGGTGCGCGGTGTGCCGTTCAAGGAAGCTCATGAAATCACCGGCGCATTGGTCCAGGCCTGCGAGAAACATGACATCGAGTTGTGGGAAGCGTCCCCGGCGCTGCTGGCTGAGATCGATCCACGTCTCAAGCCTGAAGTGCGCGACAGCCTGACCCTCGAAGCCGCCATCGCCGCCCGCAGTGGCTGGGGCGGTACCGCGCCGCAACAAGTGCGCGAGCAGATCGGTCGACTGAAAACCGCCCTCGCCGCCCAGCAACAATGGACCGAGAACTATCAGGGTTTCCGTCTCTGAATCAACGCCACCAAACCTGTGGGAGCGGGCTTGCCCGCGATAGCGGAGTGTCAGCCAACATTGATGTTGAATGTAATGCCGCCATCGCGGGCAAGCCCGCTCCCACAGGGATTGTGTTGGAAATGAAAGACAACACGCGCCGTCTTGATTGAGCGCGGCGTACGGAGAAACAACATGAGCCAGACTCAGGCAGAACGACTCCAGGCGGAGCGCAAACTGGCGGAAAACCAGTTCGATATCACCCAGTACCAGCATGTGCCACGGCGCTATTACGGGCGGATTTTCTTCGCCACGGTAATCGTGATTGCGATTGTCGGCCTGGTGCGGGCCTTCGCCGAAGGCAAGATCGAATGGTCGTACATCGGCCAGTTCCTCACTTCTCAGGCAATCATGTGGGGCCTGCTCAACACCATCGTCATGGCGGTGCTGGCGATGGCGCTGGGCATCGTGTTCGGGGTGATCACCGCGATCATGCGCATGTCGGCCAACCCGATCCTGCGCTATGTGGCGCTGACCTACACCTGGCTGTTTCGCGGCACGCCGCTGATTCTGCAGCTGCTGCTGTGGTTCAACCTGGCGCTGATTTTCCCCACCATCGGCATCCCCGGTGTGTTCGAAATGGACACCGTGAGCCTGATGACGCCCTTCGTGGCCGCCCTCCTCGGCTTGAGCATCAACCAGGGCGCCTACACCGCCGAAGTGGTGCGTGCCGGCCTGCTCTCGGTCGACACCGGACAGTACGAAGCCGCCAAGTCGATCGGCATGCCGCGCCTGCAAGCCCTGCGCCGGATCATCCTGCCCCAGGCCATGCGGATCATCATTCCACCGGTGGGTAACGAGTTCATCGGCATGGTGAAAATGACCTCCCTGGCGAGCGTCATCCAGTACTCGGAACTGCTCTACAACGCCCAGAACATTTACTACGCCAACGCCCGCGTGATGGAGCTGCTGATCGTCGCCGGTATCTGGTACCTGGCCACCGTCACTGTTCTGTCCTTTGGTCAAAGCCGTCTGGAGCGTCGTTTCGCTCGCGGCGCCGGCAAGCGTTCTTGAGGAGCCCCACATGAGAAGCATCGTCAAGGCCGTGAGCCTGAACAAGTACTACGACCATTTCCACGCGCTCAAGGACATCAATATCGAGGTCGAGCAAGGCGAGGTGTTGTGCATCATCGGCCCGTCCGGCTCCGGCAAAAGCACCCTGCTGCGCTGCGTCAATCAGCTGGAAAAAATCGACAAGGGCGGCCTGTGGGTCGACGGCGAACTGGTGGGTTACCGCATCGCCGGCAACAAACTGCACGAACTCAACGAGTCGCAGATCGCCCGTCAGCGCCTGGCCACCGGCATGGTGTTCCAGCGCTTCAACCTGTTCCCGCACATGACTGTGCTGCAAAACATCATCGAAGGGCCGTGCCAGGTGCTCAAGCGTTCGCCCAAAGAAGCGCACGAAGAAGCCTTGGAATTGCTCGCTCGCGTCGGCCTGGCCGACAAGCGCAACAGCTACCCGATCGAACTGTCGGGCGGTCAGCAACAACGGGTGGCGATTGCCCGCGCGTTGGCCATGCGACCCAAGCTGATGCTGTTCGATGAACCCACTTCGGCACTCGACCCGGAACTGGTCGGTGAGGTGCTGTCGGTGATGCGCGATCTGGCGCAAACCGGCATGACCATGATCGTCGTCACTCATGAACTGGGCTTCGCTCGCGAGGTTTCCAACCGCATGGTGTTCATGGACGAAGGACAGATCGTGGAGGCTGGAAGCCCCGAAGAAATACTAATAAGTCCGCAAAACCCACGCACCCAAAGCTTCATTTCTGCCGTTCGAACCTAAGCGCCAGTCTCAGAAATCAAGAGCTGCGTAACAACACTCATAAGAGAACGACCATGAAGAACTTCGTTATTCCAGCAGTAATCGCAGGTGTTATGGCTTCCAGTTTCACCTGGGCCGCCGAGCTACCGGCCAGCATCAAGGACAAGGGCGAGGTCGTGGTAGCGATCATGCCGAACTACCCGCCGATGGATTTCAAGGACCCGGCCACCAACACCCTCACCGGGCTCGACGTTGACCTGGGCAACGCCCTGGCCGAGCGGCTGGGCGTGAAGATCAAATGGCAGGAAACCGGCTTCGAGCAAATGATCAATGCGCTGACCACCGACCGCGTGGACATGGTGATGTCGGGCATGACCGACACCGCCGAGCGCCAGGCCAGTGTGACCTTCGTCGACTACTTCACCAGCGGTCCGCAGTTCTACACCTTGCAGAAAAACAAGGACACCAACGAGATCATCGACCTGTGTGGCAAGAAAGTCGGTACCAGCCGACGTACGACCTTTCCGGCGGAAATCGCCGAGTGGAGCAAGGCCAACTGCGAAGCCGCCGGCAAGCCTGCGATCAACGTGATCGGCACCGAAGGCTCGGCCGACGCCCGCGCGCAACTGCGTCAAAGCCGTATCGACGCGGCCATGCAAGGCAGCGAAACCCTGCCGTACCTCAAGACCCAGGAAAAGGACATGTACAAAACCGTGGGCCTGCCGATTTCCAAGCAGTTCACCGGGTTGGGCGTGAGCAAGAAAAAGCCTGAGCTGAGCGAAGCGGTGAAAGTGGCGATGCAGAGCATGGTCGATGACGGCAGCTACCAGGCGATCTTGAAGAAGTGGGACCTGGAACTGGGCGCGATCAAGACGGTGACCATTAACGCCGGGAAATAATGCTAGCCCCGTAGGAGCGAGGCTTGCCCGCGAAAGCGATTTGACAGGCGACATAGATGTTGAATGTGCCGGCCTCCTCGCGAGCAAGCCCGCTCCCACACTAACTCTGGGTCGATCACAATTTTGTGGCCCACCGAAAAACCTGTGGGAGCGGGCTTGCCCGCGATGGCGGTCTGTCAGGCGACATAACTGTTGAATGTGCCGGCCCCTTCGCGGGCAAGCCCGCTCCCACAGGGTCTGGCGTTTACTTATAAATAGTTGGAGCACCACATGTCCTCCTCGCTACAACCCACCTGGCCCAATCAGCACGCAGCCTGCCTCGCCCTGGCCTTCGACCTCGATGGTCCCACCGGCGATGCCATGCTCAACGGCTCGATCTGGCGCAAGCCCGAGTACTTTGGTTTCGGTGGTTACGGCCCCTATCGGGCGCTGCCGCGGATTCTCGATGTGCTGGATGAGTTCCGGATCCCGACGACATTTTTCGTCCCGGCCTGGGTCGTGGAAAACTGGCCGAAACAGTGCCAGGCGATTGTCGAGCGCGGACATGAAGTGGCGTACCACGGCTACAAACACGAATCCTTTTACGCCCTGACGCTGGATCAGCAGAAGGACGTGATGCACAAATCCCGCGAGGTGTTCTGGAAACACCTGCACATCCGCGCCGAAGGTTTTCGCACCCCGTCCGGTGACTGGCGGGCCGAAACGCCGGCCATGCTGGTGGAAGCAGGCGTGACCTATTCCAGCAGCATGCGCGGCGATGATCGGCCGTATCTGGTCAGCGTGCCGGGCTTCGATACGCCGCTGGTGGAAATCCCCGGTCGTTGGGAAATGGACGACTACGCCTCCCTCGCCTACACCCGCGCGCCAGACTTTCCCTCGGGACTCGACCGCACCGCCAGCTACGCGCTGACCCTCGACAACTGGTGCCGCGAGTTCGACGGCGCCATGGATGAAGGGTTGTGCCTGACCACCCTGTTCCACCCCAAAATCACCGGCAAACCGGGGCGCATCCTGCTCCTGGAAAAACTCTTCGAACACATGCGCCAGCGCGATGACGTCTGGTTCGCCACCTGCCGCGACGTCGCCCACTGGTGGCTGAAGGAGCATCACCATGGCTGATTCCACTGTCTGGCCCAACGGCTACCGCTGTGCCGTGGTGCTGACCGTCGATTACAACGACATTCACGGCATCCTCACCCAGGCGCCGGAAGTCGCCGGACGCGACAAGACCTTATCGGTGTGGCGCTACGGTACCCAACGCGGTGTCGAGCGTTTGCTCGGTTTGTTCGAAGAACTGGGGGTTTCCAGCAGTTGGTGCATCCCCGGCATCGTCGCCGAGGAAAACCCGCAGCACGTCCGGGCGATCCAGGCCGGCGGGCATGAAATCGCCTGCGCCGGGTATCGCCATCAAAACTACGACAACCTGACGCTGGCCGAGCAAAGTGCCGAGGTCGCAAAAGGTTGCGCGGCCTTGAGCGCGCTGACCGGTCAGCGTCCGACAGGCTTTCGCATCCCCGCCGGCAACGGTGCGCCGGGCTTCATCGAGGCGTTAAGGGAGCATGGCATCCGCTGGGACTCGTCATGGCGCGGCGATGATTTGCCCTTTGCTCACCCGACGGCGCCAGACGTGATCGAGCTGCCGTTGCACTACGAACTGGAAGACGAACCCTACTTCGCCTTCAACCTCAGCCCGGCGGTGCCACCGGCGCAATCGCGCATCGCCTCCTACAGCCATACCTTAGGCAACCTGCAAATGGACTTCGCCGGGTTTCATCGATTCGGGCTGTGTTACGTGCTGCGGCTGCACCCGGAGATCATCGCCACGCCCGGGCGGATCGGTGTGTTGCGCGAATTGCTGCAAAGCATTCAACAGCACGACGATGTATGGATCGCAACTGGTGCCGAAGTCGCTCAATGGTGGGCCGAGTCGGCAGCGCCCGTGACCGAGGATCACCCGGCGGCGGTGTACGAACGTCATTATCGGGATTACGGGGTATGAAAGATCAAGAGATCGCAGCCTTCGGTAGCGCCTACGATGGGGTCATGCGGATGGAGCGGTTGGCGCAGTTTTGTGTGGAGACTCGCTTCGAAGATTTACCACCCGCATTGGTAGCGCAAGCCAGGCGACACATCCTCGACACTTTCGGCGTAACCCTGGCCGGGGCTGGCAGCGATGTGGCGAAGCAGGCGCGTCAGGTTTTCGAGGGTGAAGCCGGCAGCACGTTGGTCTGGGGCACCGATCAGCGAGTCGGCGCAGCGCAGGCCGCCATGCTCAACGGCATCGCCGCGCATGCCCTGGAGCTGGACGACACCGGCGGCTGCGACCACTCCGGCGCGGTGGTGCTGCCGGCGGTGATGGCCGCTGTGTCGATGTCTGAAAGACCGATAAATGGCCGCGAGTTGATCACCGCTGTAGTGATCGGCTACGAAATCGGCCGTCGGGTACTCGAAGCCTGCGGCAGTTACTCGGCCCACAACGGCGCCGGTTGGCACTCCACCGCGACGTGCGGGGTGTTTGGCGCAGCAGCGGCCAGTGCGCGGATTCTGGGGCTGGATGCGCAGCAAACCCTGGCGGCGCTGGGCATCGCCGGCAGCTTCAGCGGTGGTCTTTGGGCCTTCATCCATGACGGCTCGCAAAGCAAAAAACTCCATAGCGGCCGGGCCGCCGAAGGTGGACTGCTGGCGGCGCGGTTTGCTCAACAAGGCATCACCGGGCCGACAAAGCTGTTCGATGATGTCTGGGGCGGTTTTCTCAAGACCCTCGCGGCGGATACCGCCGTGCCCGAGGCGCTGGATGCCGAACTGGGCCATGTGTGGAAGCTCGCCCGCTGCTCGATCAAGCCCTACGCGGCATGCCGGGGGACGCATTCGGCGATCGATGCATTGGGTCTGTTGCTCGATCAATTGCAGGTCAGCGTGGATCAGGTCGAAAGCGTTCAGGTTTCGCTGTGCGGATTCCTTCAGGACATGTGTGGCGGTCAGGACATCAATAGCCTGCCAGCGGCACAAATGAGCCTGCGCTATGCCCTCGCGGCCCGGCTGGTCCATGGGCATTGCCGGTTGGTAGCCTACGACGATGAACAGCGCCACCATCCGCGGATCGCTCACTGGATGTCGCGCATTCGCCTTGAAGTCGACCCGCTACTGTCGGAGGATGGCGAGCCTGTGGTCAGCCTGCAGACCGTGGACGGTCGGCACGCGAGTTTGTGTGTTGAGGTGCCGTTGGGTGCGCCGGGGAATCCGCTGAGTGATGAAGCGCTGGAGGAGAAGTTTTTCAGCCTGGCTGGGCGGGTGATGCCACGACAGCAGGCCAGTCAATTGCTGGAACAGTTGTGGCGTCTGGAAAGTTTGAGTTCTGTCGAATCACTGGAGCAATGGCTGAACACACCGTGATCGTTCCCACGCTCTGCGTGGGAATGTCTCACCGGACGCTCTGCGTCCGCTCTTGGGACGCGGAGCGTCCCTGGCTGCATTCCCACGCAGAGCGTGGGGAACGATCAACAAACTGAATAAGGACATTTGCCCCACCGTGGCTACTTACTCCCTCGTTATTCGCCGCTTGATGATCGTTTCGCTGACCATCGTCGTCAGCCGCGCCATTACCAGCCCATTGCTCACCCTGTTTCTGAGCAACAAACTCGGCCTCAACCAACAGGACGTCGGCCTGTTGCTGGGCATCGCGGTGTTCATCGCCACCCTGCTCGCCCTTTACGGCGGTTACATCATCGACCGCCTCGAAAAGCGTCGGCTGCTGATTCTCGCCATGCTCTCCAGTGCCATCGGTTTCTTGCTGCTGACCTTCGCCGAAAACCTCTACCTGACCACCGCCACCCTGGTGATCACCGAAACCGCCTCGGCGCTGTTCCTGATCGGGTCCAAGGCGATCCTCAGCGAAAACCTGCCTGTGGGCCAACGCGCCAAGGCTTTTTCGCTGCGCTACACGCTGACCAATATCGGCTACGCCACCGGCCCCATGCTCGGCGTGGTGATCGCCGGCGTGTATCCGATTGCGCCGTTCCTGATCGCCGGCGGCATCGCATTCTTCAGTATTTTCCTGATGAGCGGGATTCCCAAAGACCCGGTCCAGACACCCGCCATCGGCCAGCCCCAGAGTTTCCTCAGAACCCTGATCACCCTGAAGAACGACCGCACGCTGATCATGTTCACCTGCGGCTGCCTGCTCAGCGCCGTGGTGCACGGTCGTTTCACCCTGTACCTGTCGCAATACCTGCTGGTCACCCAAGACACCAAACGTGCCCTGGAAACCATGGCCGCCCTGCTCGCCTGCAACGCCATCAGCGTGATCCTGCTGCAATACCAGATCGGCCGGTTTCTCCAGCGCGAACACCTGCGCTACTGGATTGCCGGTGGCACCAGCCTGTTCATCCTCGGGTTGATCGGTTTCAGTCTGGCCGATAGCCTGGTGAGCTGGTGCGTAGCGATGTTCATTTTCACTCTCGGCGAAATGATCATTTACCCGGCCGAATTCCTGTTCGTCGACACCCTGGCCCCGGAAGAACTGCGCGGGAGCTACTACGGCGCGCAAAACCTCGCGGCCCTCGGCGGTGCGCTGAGCCCGGTGATCTGTGGCTATCTGCTGTTGCACACGCCCGCGCCCACCATGTTCTATGCCCTGAGTGCGTTGACGGCAATGGGCGGTTTTCTCTGTTTCATGAGCGGTCGGCGGGTGGCGATACCGCAAAAATAATGCACTGAAGCTGCATTAATATGAATTTGTCAGCATCAGGATTGATCGGCACACTGTGCGGCGTTCCTCCCCCAATAGTTGGAACTCTTTCAAGGGCTTTCTGGGTATCCCAGCTAAGCCTTTTTTTTGTCTCGATTTTTATACGGACCGTTTGCCTCATGTTTGCTCGCTGGTTACCTGCCGCCATTAATACCCGTCCTTCAGAATGGAGCCGCGCCGCTATCGGCATGGCCTTGGGGACGATGTTCAGCGTCTGGCTCTGCGGCAAGGTGTTCGGCATCGACGTGGCGCTGCATCTGATCGGTCCGTTGGGGGCCTCGGCGGTGCTGTTGTTCGCCGTGTCCTCGGGTGCGCTTGCCCAGCCGTGGTCGATTCTTGGCGGTTACCTCTGCGCGGGGGTGGTCTCGCTGCTGGTCGCTCACGTGCTCGGACGCACCCTCGGCAGCGCGTGCCTCGCGGCGGGCATGGCACTGATTCTGATGTGCTGGTTGCGTTGCCTGCACCCACCGGCCGGTGCCTTGGCGTTGCTTATGGTGGTGGCAGACCCGGCGACCATCGCCATGGGGTGGAAAGCCCTCGGCCCGGTGATGCTCAGCGCCTCGACGATGCTGCTCAGCGCACTGGCATACAACAATCTGACGCGCATCCGTTACCCCAAACGCGCCAGCGAACCGGCGCCGCTAATGATGCACGCCACCGACAGCCAGGCAATCACCGCCGCGGATCTGAAACTGGCCCTCGCCGACATGGAGGCCTTCTACGACGTCACCCCCGAAGACCTCGAACAACTGATCCATGCCAGTGAGTTGCATGCCAAGCGCCGTAGCATTGGTGAAGTGCTGAGCAGTAGAGCCTAATGGAAGCGGCAGGCTTTTGTGGCGAGGGGGCTTGCCCCCGTTGGGTCGCGAAGCGGCCCCAGAACCTGCTATCGAGTTTTTCCAGGCATACCTCATGACCTTATCTGCGACTGCTGCGCAGTCGAACGGGGGCAAGCCCCCTCGCCACAGGATTCACTAGGCAGCAGATTGCTGCTGCACCGGCACCGCCAGGCTCACCGCGCGCACCGACGCCCCGGCACTCAACCCCAATGTTTTCGCCGTTTGCGCATCGACGATCAAAGTACCGGCGGCGACTCGCGCCGGTGCCGCCGTAATCCGGCACTCGGCAAACTGGCGGTTGTGAATCAGGTACGTCGCCGCCTGCTCTCCTGGCGTACCAATGCTCAGTTGCAGCACCTGACTGTCGCGCACCGCACGAATGTCGCCGGTGGCGCATTCGATCAGCGGCCCGCCATCAAAGATATCGATGTAGTCCCGATGCTCGAAGCCTTCCGCCTTGAGCATGCCCAGTGCCGGTTCGGTGTTGGGGTGCACGCGACCGATAACCGCTCGCGCTGCCTCAGGCAACAGGCAGGTCGGCAACGGAAACTTGGGCATCAGTTCGGCGATAAAGGTTTTGTTGCCAAGGCCCGTCAGGTAGTCGGCGTCGGCGAAATTCATCTTGAAAAAGTGCCGCCCCAGACCTTCCCAGAACGGTGAAACACCCTCTTCGTCCGAATAGCCGCGCATCTCTGCAATCACCTTGTCACCGAAGTGCTGACGAAATTCCGCCAGAAACAGGAACCGCGCCTTCGACAACAAGCGGCCATTCAGACCGCTGCGGTGATCGGCATGCAAAAACAGCGAACACAGTTCCGAGTGGCCGGTCATGTCATTGCCGAGGAACAACGTCGGCAGTTGCTGATTGATCCCAAGGTTTTTCGACGCGGCAACAAATAGGCCCAGTCGATAGTTGTACCAGGGCTCGCGCAAACCGACAGCGCCCGCCAAGGCACAGATGCCGACCGCTTCTTGATGGTCGTTCTCCAGCACAAACAGGTAGTCGGCATCGCCGCGCTCGGCCTCGCCTGCAAAGGTTTTCGCCGCCCATTCCAGACGCTGGCTCAAACGCGCCGCATCGGCCGGCAAGGTGGTCAAACCGGTCCCGGCGCTATGGGCCAGGGCCAACAGTGCCGGCAAATCTGCCGGTGTTGCAGGACGGACGATCATCGCACTTGCTCCTGGGCAGACTGATGTTCAGGCAGCCGTTTAGATAAATAGACTTCGGCCAACATGCAGCGAGCGCTGCCGCCACCGATGCGTTCGATGGTGTCGATGTTCACCGGCAGCGGCGTAGTGTGGGTTTCGATCAAACGACGCTGATCGGCATCCAGCGATTGCCAGGCCGTGCGAGACATCACCAGCAAGGGTTCCCCCGCTGTGGTGTGGACTTCCAGCATGTTGCCGGCGAACGACTCCAGTTGTGCCCAGTCCAGGGCAATGACCTTTTTACCGCTGTCTTCCAGCCGTGAACGCAGGGCTTGGCGTTCAGCTGGGTGAGCGACAGACGCCAGGCAGGCAATGGCCAGCCGCGTGCCGACACTCATCATCACGTTGGTGTGATAAATCGCCACGCCTTGGCGGTCCACCGCATTGAAGGCGCACAGCTCGTAACCCAAATGGTCGACCAGTTGATCCAGCGCCCGAACGTGGGTACGCGTGGAATAGCCGGCGTAACAAATCCGCTGCTGTCGATCCAGCACCATGCTGCCAGTGCCTTCGAGGAACACTTCCTGCTGTTCCAGGCTGGAAAGATCCAGCAACTGCTCGACCCGGTATTCGTCCCGCAGCCAGTCGAGCACACCCTTATCGCGCTCCAGACGCCGGTTGTGGCCCTGCATCGGGTACAGCACCAACGTGCCGTCGGGGTGGCTGCTCCACCAGTTGTTGGGAAAGATCGAATCGGGGGTGTGCGGGGCTTCGAGGTCGTTATGCACCAGCACTTCGACACCGTGGCTGCGCAGCGCGGCGACGTAGCCGTCGAACTCTTGCAGGGCCTTGAGCTGCACGTCCTCGGACACACTGGCCGGGCGCTGGAAACGGTTGTTCGCCGCCGTGTCCTGATTGAACGAGAAACGTGTCGGGCGAATCATCAAAACGGTATTGGTGGTTTGCATGGGCACAGATTCAATGAGGGTTGAGAGGCACTCATTGTCTGTTTCGGCGATGGAAAAACCCGGTTGTTAAGGGCTTTGGGGATGATGGAAATGGCTGAAGATTTTGTTCCATTCAGCCGATTCGGCGAGGCTCGGGAATCGTCAATCCCGGCATCTGAACACACTACAAAACCACTGTGGGAGCGGGCTTGCTCGCTCCCACAGGGGATTGCGGTGCTCATTACTCCATCGTGGTCTTGACCATCGCCAGTTCCGGATGGCTGACCAGCTTATCAATGTGCAATTCCGGGTCATCAAACCAGACTTCGGTCAGCACCCGGTAATGCTCCATGTCCCGGCAACGCATGCGCAGGCTGTAGTCGAACGCGCCGCTGATCAAGCGACATTCCAGCACCTGCGGACAACCACGGACCTTGGCCTCAAAAGCCTTTTGCGCCGACCGCCCACTCTGGTTCGACAACGCCACCAACACCAGCAGCGACAGCCCCGGTGTCAGTTTTTTTTCATCGAGAATCGCGCCGTAGCCACGGATAACCCCGAGCTGTTCGAGTTTGCGCACCCGTTCCAGGCACGGCCTGGGCGTCAGGTGCACGCGCTCGGACAGCTTTTGATAAGTGATGCGCCCTTCGTGGCGCAGCACTTCGATGATGGCCTGATCGATACGATCAAGCACAATCGACATATCGCGGATATCCGCCATGTACGTCTTGCCTCACTTCAAACGACCCGATAGGAATTGCTGTAAACGTTCACTCTTTGGCTGGTCGAGGATGGTTGCGTCACCTTGCTCCTCGACCCGCCCCTGATGCAAGAACAACACCTGGCTGGACACCTGCCGGGCAAAGCCCATTTCGTGGGTCACCATCAACATGGTCCGGCCTTCTTCGGCCAGCGCCTGAATCACCTTCAGCACCTCGCCCACCAGTTCCGGGTCGAGCGCCGAGGTCGGCTCGTCGAACAACAGAATCTCCGGTTCCACGGCCAACGCCCGGGCAATCGCCACGCGCTGTTGTTGCCCGCCGGACAGAAACGCCGGGTATTGATCGGCCACCCGTTGCGGCAAACCGACCTTGTCCAGATACGCCCGCGCGCTGTCTTCAGCGGCCTTGCGGCTGACACCCAGTACCCGACACGGTGCCAGTATGATGTTTTCCAGTACGGTCAGATGGCTCCACAGATTGAAATGCTGGAACACCATCGCCAGGCGTGTGCGCAAACGCTGCAACTGCGCCGGGTTGGCGACTCGCATGCCGCCAGCGCCCGGGCGAGTGATGACGCGCTCACCGTCCAGTTCGATGGCGCCCTCGTCCGCCCGCTCCAGAAAATTGATGCAGCGCAGCATGGTGCTTTTACCCGAACCGCTGGCACCGATCATGCTCACTACATCGCCGGCCCGTGCGTTCAACGAGACCCCTTTGAGCACTTCATTGTCACCAAAACGTTTGTACAGATTTTCAACCGTGAGTTTGTACATGCATAAGTCTCCTGCAACAGCGCCTGCTGCGACGCTGCTCTGGATGAAAAGAGGAATTAGTGCGCCGGCCCGAGGAAGCTCAACCAACGCTTTTCTGCCAGGCGGAACGCGCCGACCAGCCCGAACGACAGTGCGAGGTACAGCAGGCCGGCAATGCCGAAGGCCTGAAAGGTCATGAAGGTCGCGGCATTGGCGTCCCGGGCGACTTTGAGAATGTCGGGGATGGTCGCGGTGAACGCCACCGACGTGGCATGCAACATCAGGATCACTTCGTTGCTGTAATACGGCAGCGCCCGGCGCAACGCCGAAGGCAGGATCAGCCGCAGGTACAGGCGCCAGCCGCTCAAGCCGTAAGCATGGGCCGCCTCGATTTCACCGTAAGGAATGCTGCGAATCGCCCCGGCGAAGATTTCCACGGTGTAGGCGCAGGTGTTGAGCGTGAAGGCGAGCAAGGTGCAATTCATCGCATCGCGAAAGAACGCTTCAAGCAGTGGTTGCGAGCGGACCACGGCGATGCCGTAGATTCCGCTGTAGCAAATCAGCAACTGGATATACAGCGGCGTGCCACGAAACACATAAGTAAACAGCTGAACCGGCCAGCGCAGCAGGCCCCAGCGTGAGGTTCGAAGGATTGCCAGCGGCAGCGAGAGGAAGAAACCCATCACGATGCTTGCCACCAACAGCCACAAGGTCATCGCCAATCCAGTGAGGCTATAGCCGTCGCTGAACAGAAAGGGTTGCCAGTATTCGGCAATCAACTCGATCATCGCGCCATCCCCCGCACGCCCTGGTTATAACGTCGTTCAAGCACACGCAATACGTAGGTCGACGCGCTGGTGATCAACAGATACAGCGCCCCTGCCAGCAGCAGGAAATCAAGCATGTTGAAAGTGCTTTTTCCGGCTTCCTGAGCGACTTTGACCAAATCTGACAACCCGATGATCGACACCAGCGCCGTGGCCTTGAGCAGCACCAGCCAGTTGTTGCCCAGGCTCGGCAAGGCGAACCGCATCATCTGCGGGAACACCACGAAGCGAAAACGCTGCCAGCGGCTCAAACCAAAGCACGCGGCGGCTTCCTGCTGGCCGCTTGGCACGCTGAGGATCGCCCCGCGAAAGGTCTCGGTGAAATACGCGCCGTAGATAAAGCCGAGGGTGACAATACCGGCTACAAACGGATCGATTTCCATGTAAGGCCAACCCATGGCCTCGGTCAGGCTGCTCAGCCAGCCTTGCAGGCTGTAGAAAATCAGCAGCATCAGCACCAGGTCCGGCACGCCGCGAATCAGCGTCGTGTAGAAAGTGGCAGGCAAGTTCAACAGCTTCAACGGCGACAGTTTGGCCGCCGCGCCGAGCAGCCCCAGCGCCATGCTCACCAGCAGTGACAGCGCCGACAATTTGAGGGTGACCCAGGTGCCATGCAGCAACAAGGGGCCATAGCCTTGCAGGGCCGAAAGATCGACCCCGATCAGATTCAGGAAGGAATTCACGCCAGTCACCTGTCTTGAGGCGCCCGTTTGCAAGCGCTGCGCCTGTTACCAGGACGCAGCGTTCGGGCGCGAGGATCAGTTGTTGTAGAGGTCCAGATCGCCGAAATGCTTCTGCTGGATCTGTGCGTAGATGCCCTTTTCATGCAGGGCCTTGATGGCGGCGTTGAGCATGCCTTTGAGTTCTTCGTTGTCCTTGCGCACGCCAATGGCGATTTCCGACGGCACCAGCGGGTCGCTGATGCCTTCGCTGTTCTGGAAGTCCGCTCCTTGCGGCGACGGCAGGAAGCTCATCTGCGCTTGCAGCTTGTCCTGGATCGATGCATCGAGACGTCCGTAAACCAGGTCGGCGTAGACCTGATCCTGATTCTGATAAGCGCGCAATTTCACCCCGCCCGGTGCCAGTTTGGCCTTGGCGTAGGTTTCCTGAATCGTGCCCTGCATGTAACCGATGGTCTTGCCCCGCAGCGATTCGGCGGTGGGCAACAACCCGGAATCCTTGCGGGTGACGATAGCGGTCGGTCCGGCGTACAGACGATCGGTAAAGTCGATCTGTTTTTTACGTGCGTCGGTGACGGTCATCGACGACTCGATGGCGTCGAACTTGCCCGCCTTGAGGGCCGGGATCAGCCCGTCGAAGTCATTGCTGACCCATACGCACTTCACTTTCAGCTCGGCGCAGATTGCGTTGCCCAGGTCCACGCCGAACCCTTGCACGCCGCCATCGGCGGTGGTGGATTCAAAAGGTGGGTAACTGGGGTTCACACCAAAGCGCAGCTCTTTCCACTCTTTGGCGCTGGCGCCGGTGGAGCAGCACAGCAGAGCCAATGCCGGTAAGGTCAGCCATTTGATATTCATCTTCTAGAGTCCCGGATTATTTGGATTTATCGCGGCTTGGCGCCTGCGCCGCACCACACTTTTTGACAGGGGCAGAGAGTCGATGCGGCATTCACCGCAGCCGTATTTGTTGTTGTTTTCGACTGGGTCTAATCAGTCGTTGGGGTGCAGTCCATTCCAGGCGCTTGATCGCAAGTGCTTGAAATGGACCGCCAGAATGCCAATTGCCTGGGGGCCACGGGTGTCGTAAGCCCCTGTCCAGACAGCTCAACTGCGCTGAACGAAGAGCTTTCACAGCCGATTCTGTCGTTGATTGCCGGATGGGGTTAAAGATCAAAGGAAAGAGCTAAAGATCGCAGCCTTCCCTTAAGGCAAATATGCAAACAGCACCTGCACGTATCCCGGTTGTACATCACAAATTTGCACTGATACGATCCAGCATCGCTCGCGCGCGAGCTTCTCTATAAAGAACAATAAAAGCAGGGAGTTAGTGATGACTGCTCAGGTTTCATCCCCGACAACACAGCCCATGGACGCCACGCAAAACGAAGTGTTGGCCGAGGTTCGCAATCACATCGGTCACCTGACCCTCAACCGCCCCGCCGGCCTCAACGCCATTACCCTGGACATGGTCCGCAGTCTGCAACAGCAGCTCGATGCCTGGGCACAGGATCCGCAGGTGCATGCGGTGGTGTTGCGCGGTGCTGGCGAGAAAGCTTTCTGTGCCGGCGGCGATATCCGCTCGCTGTACGACAGTTTCAAAAGCGGCGACACCCTGCACGAAGACTTCTTCGTCGAGGAGTACGCCCTCGACCTCACCCTCCATCACTATCGCAAACCGGTCCTGGCCTTGATGGACGGCTTTGTGCTGGGCGGCGGCATGGGGCTGGTGCAAGGCGCCGATTTGCGGGTGGTCACCGAGCGCAGTCGTCTGGCGATGCCGGAAGTGGCCATCGGTTATTTCCCGGACGTTGGTGGCAGCCACTTCCTGCCGCGTATTCCCGGTGAGCTGGGCATTTATCTCGGCGTCACTGGCGTGCAGATTCGTGCCGCCGACGCGCTCTATTGCGGCCTGGCCGACTGGTACCTGGAAAGCAACAAGCTGGGTACTCTGGACGAGCAACTCGATCAGCTCCAATGGCACGAAACGCCGTTGAAGGACCTTCAAGGTCTGCTGGCGAAACTCGCCGTGCAACAACTGCCGGCTGCGCCATTAGCGGCATTGCGGCCGGTCATCGATCACTTCTTCGCCCTGCCCGATGTGCCGAGTATGGTGGAACAACTGCGTGAAGTGACCGTCGCCGACAGCCATGAGTGGGCCATGGCCACCGCCGACTTGCTGGAAAGCCGTTCACCCCTGGCCATGGGCGTGACCCTGGAAATGCTGCGGCGCGGTCGACACCTGAGCCTGGAACAGTGCTTCGCCCTCGAACTGCACCTGGATCGCCAGTGGTTCGAACGCGGCGACCTGATCGAAGGCGTGCGCGCCTTGCTGATCGACAAAGACAAGAACCCGCGCTGGAATCCGCCAACTCTGCAGGCGCTGGACGCCGAGCACGTGGCGAGTTTTTTCACCGGGTTTGACCAGAGCGGGAGCTGAGCCATGCACGATATCGAATTGAGCGAAGAACAAGTGATGATCCGCGACATGGCCCGGGATTTTGCCCGCGGCGAAATCGCGCCCCATGCACAGGCCTGGGAAAAGGCCGGCTGGATCGATGACGGTCTGGTGGCGAAGATGGGCGAGCTGGGCCTGCTGGGCATGGTGGTGCCCGAGGAATGGGGCGGCACTTATGTCGACTACGTTGCCTACGCCTTGGCGGTGGAAGAGATTTCTGCCGGTGATGGCGCCACCGGTGCGCTGATGAGCATCCACAATTCCGTGGGCTGCGGGCCGGTGCTCAACTACGGCACCGAAGAACAAAAGCAGGAATGGTTGCCGGACCTCGCCAGCGGCCAGGCCATCGGCTGCTTCTGCCTCACTGAACCGCAAGCCGGTTCCGAAGCCCACAACTTGCGCACCCGCGCCGAACTGCGTGACGGCCAGTGGGTGATCAACGGCGCCAAGCAATTCGTCAGCAACGGCAAAAGGGCGAAACTGGCCATTGTCTTCGCCGTGACCGATCCGGAGCTGGGTAAACGCGGCATCTCAGCGTTCCTGGTGCCAACCGAAACAGCGGGTTTCATCGTCGACCGCAGCGAACACAAGATGGGTATTCGCGCTTCCGATACCTGCGCCGTCACCCTGAACAATTGCACCGTTCCCGAGGCCAATCTGCTGGGCGAACGCGGCAAAGGCCTGGCCATCGCCCTCTCCAACCTCGAAGGCGGCCGTATCGGCATCGCCGCGCAAGCCCTGGGCATCGCCCGTGCGGCGTTCGAAGCAGCGCTGGCTTACGCGCGGGATCGGGTGCAGTTCGACAAGCCGATTATCGAACACCAAAGCATCGCCAATATGCTGGCCGACATGCACACCCGCTTGAACGCCGCGCGCTTGCTGATCCTGCATGCCGCGCGCTTGCGCAGTGCTGGCAAACCGTGTCTGTCCGAGGCCTCACAGGCCAAGCTGTTTGCCTCGGAAATGGCCGAGAAGGTCTGCTCGTCGGCGATACAGGTTCATGGCGGGTATGGGTATCTGGAGGACTACCCGGTGGAGCGTTACTACCGGGATGCGCGGATCACGCAGATTTATGAAGGGTCGAGCGAGATACAGCGGATGGTGATTGCCAGGGAACTTAAGCACTACCTGGTCTAAATGATCGTTCCCACGCTCTGCGTGGGAATGCATCCTGTGACGCTCTGCGTCACGTTTGCGAAGGGACGCGGAGCGTCCCGGGCGGCATTCCCACGCAGAGCGTGGGAACGATCGGTGCAGTTACTTATCCTGGAACTCGGCCTCACGCTTGGCAATAAACGCCGCCATCCCTTCCTTCTGATCCTGCGTGGCAAACGCCGCATGGAACACCCGGCGCTCAAAGCGCACGCCTTCCGACAGGCTGACTTCAAAGGCGCGATTGACGCTTTCCTTGACCATCATCGCAATCGGCAGCGATTTCTTGGCAATCAGCGCCGCGACGTTCAGCGCTTCCTCCAGTAGCTCATCCGCCGGCACGATCCGCGCGACAATCCCGCAACGCTCGGCTTCCACCGCATCGATTAAACGCCCGCTCAGGCACATTTCCATGGCCTTGGCCTTGCCTACGGCGCGGGTCAGGCGCTGGGTGCCGCCCATGCCTGGCAGCACACCGAGGTTGATTTCCGGCTGACCAAATTTTGCGTTGTCGCCGGCCAGAATGAAGTCGCACATCAGCGCCAGCTCACAGCCACCGCCCAAGGCGAAACCGTTGACTGCGGCAATGATCGGCTTGCGGCGGTTGGCCACGCGATCGCTGTCGCTGAACAGGTCATCGAGGTAGATCTGCGGATACGTCAGCTCGGCCATTTCCTTGATGTCGGCACCGGCGGCGAAGGCTTTTTTCGAGCCGGTCAGCACGATGCAACCGATGTTCGAATCGGCTTCCAGGCCATCGAGGGCGTGGTTCAGTTCGCTGACAATCTGTGCATTCAACGCGTTCAGCGCTTGCGGGCGGTTCAGGGTAATCAGGCCGACGCGGCCGTGGGTTTCCAGCAAAATCGTTTCGTAGTTCAGCTCTTTATTGCTCACAGACGGGACTCCTTCTCAAAGATTGCGCGAAATGACCATGCGCTGAATATCGCTGGTGCCTTCATAGATCTGACACACCCGCACGTCGCGGTAGATCCGCTCCAGCGGGAAGTCGTTCAGGTAACCGTAACCGCCCAGGGTTTGCAACGCCGAGGAACAGACCTTCTCGGCCATTTCCGAAGCAAACAACTTGGCCATGGACGCTTCCACCAGCGCCGGTTTGCCGCTGTCGCGCAACGCCGCCGCGTAATGCACCATCTGCCGGGCGACGGCGATCTGGGTTGCCATGTCCGCCAGCCGGAAAGCTACCGCCTGGTGTTCGATGATCGGCTTGCCGAAGCTCTCGCGTTCACGGGCGTAGTCACGGGCCGCTTCGAACGCGGCGCGGGCCATGCCCACCGATTGCGAGGCGATGCCGACACGGCCGCCTTCGAGGTTGGCCAGGGCGATCTTGTAGCCTTCGCCCTCCTCGCCCAGTCGATTGGCCACCGGGACTTTCACATCCTCGAAGAGGATCTGGCAGGTGTCGGAGGCGTGCTGACCGAGTTTGTCTTCGACTCGCGCGACTTTATAGCCCGGCGAATCGGTGGGCACGATCAGCGCGGTGATCCCGCGTTTGCCGGCACTCGGGTCAGTCACCGCAAACACAATCACCACCCCGGCATTTTGCCCGGAAGTGATGAACTGCTTGCAGCCGTTGAGCACGTAGTGATCGCCTTCCAGCCGGGCACGGGTTTTCAGGCTGCTGGCGTCGGAGCCGGCTTGCGGTTCGGTCAGGGCAAACGCACCGAGCATCGCGCCACTGGCGAGTGGCTTGAGGAAGCGTTCTTTCTGATCGTCGTTGCCGAACTTGAGGATTGGCACGCAACCCACCGAGTTGTGCACGCTCATGATGGTCGAGCAGGCGCCATCGCCGGCAGCGATTTCTTCCAGCGCCATGGCGTAGGCCAGGTAACCGGTGTCGCAACCGCCCCACTGCTCCGGCACCAGCATGCCAAAGAAGCCCAGATCGGCCATTTCGCCGATGGCTTCCTTGGGGAAGCGATGTTCACGGTCCCATTCGGCGGCGAACGGTTTCAGCCGTTCCTGGGCAAACTGCCGGGCCGCGTCGCTGATCTGAAGTTGTTCGTCATTGGGAATCATGCCAAGTCCTTAAAATTTTGCCTTCGTACAAAATGCCTGTCAGTTGAAACACTGGACCTGTGGGAGCGGGCTTGCCCGCGATGGCGGTTTTCCAGACACCAACGATGTCGTCTGACAGATCGCTATCGCGGGCAAGCCCGCTCCCACAGGGATTGGCGTCAGCCCTTAATACAGGCATTCCACAGCCATGGCCGTGGCTTCGCCGCCACCGATGCAGATCGCCGCAACGCCGCGTTTCAGGCCTTTCTGGCGCAGGGCCGAGAGCAGGGTCACGAGGATCCGCGCGCCAGACGCACCAATCGGGTGGCCCAGGGCGCAGGCACCGCCGTGGACGTTGATCTTCTCGTGGGGGATTTCCAGTTTGGTCATGGTCACCAGACTCACCACCGCGAAGGCTTCGTTGACTTCGAACAACTCGACTTCGTCCAGGGACCAGCCGGTTTTCTTCATCAGCTTCTTGATCGCGCCCACCGGTGCCACCGGGAACAGCCCCGGCGTGTCGGCAAATGCAGCGTGACCATGAATCACTGCCAGCGGTTTCAGGCCTTGTTTCTCGGCTTCGGAACGGCGCATCAACACCAGTGCCGCCGCGCCGTCGGAGATCGAACTGGAGTTGGCCGCCGTCACGGTGCCGCCCTCGCGGAACGCCGGTTTCAGCGAGGCGATCTTGTCCAGTTTGGCTTTCGGCGGCTGTTCGTCGTGGCTGATCAGCACCTGCTCTTTGCCGACCATCACCTGCACGGGCACGATCTCGGCGTTGAAGCTGCCGTCCTTGATCGCCTGTTGAGCGCGGGTGGTCGAAGCAATGGCAAAGGCGTCCTGAGCTTCGCGGGTGAAGCCGTTGGTTTCGGCGCAATCCTCGGCAAAGGTGCCCATCAGGCGGCCCTTGTCGTAGGCGTCTTCCAGGCCATCGAGGAACATGTGATCGAGCACCCGGCCATGACCCATGCGGTAACCGCTGCGGGCGCGGTCCAGCAGGTACGGCGCGTTGGACATGCTTTCCATGCCGCCGGCGACCACCACCTCGGCACTGCCGGCGATCAGCATGTCGTGGGCCAGGATCGTGGCCTCCATGCCCGAGCCGCACATCTTGTTCAGCGTTGTGCAACGGGTCGATTTATCCAGCCCGGCGCCCAGTGCCGCTTGCCGCGCCGGGGCCTGGCCGAGGCCGGCGGGGAGTACGCAGCCGAACAGCACTTCTTCTACGGATTCAGGAGCAATGCCGGCGCGTTCGACGGCAGCCCGAATCGCCGCGGCGCCCAGCTGCGGCGCGGTCAGGCTTTTCAATTCGCCCTGGAAACCGCCCATCGGGGTGCGGACAGCGCTGACAATAACAATCGGATCGTTGGAAAGTGTCATGTCTAATCCTCCTTATTTCGCGGCCATGCGCAGGGCACCGTCGAGACGGATCACCTCGCCGTTGAGCATGCTGTTTTCCATGATATGCCTGACCAGCGCGGCGTACTCGCTCGGCTTGCCCAGGCGCGGCGGAAACGGCACGCCAGCGGCCAAGGACTCGCGCACTTCCGGGGTCATGCCGGCCATCATCGGTGTTTCGAATATGCCCGGTGCGATGGTCATCACGCGGATGCCGAAGCGCGCCAGTTCACGGGCGGCGGGCAAGGTCAGGCTGGCGATCGCGCCTTTCGACGCCGAATATGCGGCCTGGCCGATCTGGCCGTCGAAGGCCGCGACCGAGGCGGTGTTGATGATCACGCCACGCTCGCCATCTTCGTTGGCTTCGGTTTCGGCAATCGCCGCCGCCGCCAGGCGCAACATGTTGAAGCTGCCGATCAGGTTGACGTTGATCACCTGGCTGAAACTGTCCAGTGCATGAGGGCCGTTCTTGCCGAGGATCTTTTCGCCACGGACGATGCCGGCGCAATTGACCAGACCATTGAGGCCGCCAAACGCTTTGACCGTCGCCTGCACCGCCGCTTCCGCAGCTGTTTCATTACTGATATCCGCTACCACGCTTTGCGCGCCGAGACGTGCAGCCTGGGCCGCGACGGCTTCGGCGTTCATGTCCACCAGCATCACCTTGGCGCCGGCAGCCACCAGCATTTCAGCGGTGGCGGCACCGAGGCCGGATGCACCGCCGGTGACGAGAAAAACCTTGTTTTCGATCTGCATCATTGTTTCCTTGGATTCAAGCTGAAACGTTCTTCGCGGCGGCCTCTTGAGCCTTGGCGATTTCCTGGTTGCGCAAGATAAAGCGCTGCAATTTGCCGCTTGGGGTTTTCGGCAACTCGCTGACAAATTCGATTTCACGGGGGTACGAATGCGCCGCCAGACGCTTGCGCACGTGTTGGCGCAGTTCTTCGGCGAGTGCAGGTTCGGCGCGGTATTGCGGGCTGAGCACAACGAAGGCTTTCACCAGTTCGGTGCGCTCCGGATCGGGTTTGCCGATGACGGCGGCTTCGACCACTGCCGGGTGTTCGATCAGCGCGCTTTCCACGTCGAACGGGCCGACGCGGTAGCCAGAGGTGGTGATCACGTCGTCGCTACGGCCGACGAAGCTGATGCTGCCGTCCGGGTTCCACTCGACGGTGTCGCCGCTCAGGTAATAGTTGCCAACGAAGGCCTTGGTCGGTGCACCTTCGTAGCCGCCGAACCAGCACATCGGCGACTGGGTACGGTCGATAGCCAGAATGCCTGGCTGGCCGACGCCCAGTTCTTTGTATTCGTCGTCGAGCACCACGATGCGGTGGCCCGGCGAGGCAAAACCGGCAGCGCCGACGTGCACCGGATGATCGAGGCCGTGGTGATTGCACAAAACCATGCCCAGTTCGGTCTGGCCGTAGTGGTCGTGGATCACCACGCCAAGGTTATCGGCGAACCAGCGGATCACTTCCGGGTTCAGCGGCTCGCCGGCGCTGCTGACAATGCGCAGCTTGCCCTTGATCGAACGGGCGAATTCATCGCCACCGGCAATCAGCAAACGGTAGGCGGTCGGTGAGCCGGTGAGGTTGGTAATCCCGTATTTGTTGATCACCCGGCAGGTGCTTTCGAGGGTGAACGGACCATCGTAAAAGGTGATCGGATGCCCCATCGCCATCGGCCCGGTGACACCGAAATAGATGCCGTAGGCCCAGCCCGGATCGGCGACGTTCCAGAACGCGTCTTCAGGGCGTAAATCCACCGCGTCACGGGTGTAACTCTGGAATGCAACGATCGCCTTGAGCGGCACCGACAGCGCTTTCGACGGGCCGGTGGTGCCCGAGGTGAACATCAGCAGGAACGGGTCTTCGCCGCTCAGCAATACCGGTTCGCAGACGCTGGAGTAGTTGGCCAGTTCGGCCCAGAAACTGAAATCACCCCGAACAATGCCTTGGCCTTTCGGGCCGCCGACGGTGACGATGGTCGGGCAGTCGGCCACTTCAGCGAGTTTCGGGCGATTGACCGCGTCGGTGACCACCACTTTGGCGCCGGAGCTGTTGAGGCGATGTTCGATGGCTTTCGGGCCGAAGGCGGTAAACAGCGGCTGATAGACCGCGCCGATGCGCCAGGTGGCAAACACGGTGATCAGTAATTCGATGTTGCGTGGCAAGAGGCCGGCGACTTTATCGCCCTTCTTCACGCCCTGGGCCAGCAGAAAATTGGCAAATCGCGCGGCTTTGTCCTGCAAGTCGCTGAAGGTGTAGGTCGCGCTGGCGCCGTCGCGGCCTTCCCAGAACAGCGCGATGCGCCCCGGCAAGGCATGCCGGTCGCAACACTCGACACAGGCGTTGAGGGCGCTCAACGACCCTGTGAGCGCGGCATCGACGGTGTGCTGATAATTGAACTGTGACGTGGCAGACAAGTAATCGCGCATTGCCAGAATCCCTGTGTATTTTTATTAGGTTGGGGAACCGTAAATAACAGGGAAATACTCGCTCTGCGCGGGAAGCGGGACAATGGTCAAAGCTATCAAGTTGTGTGACTGGTTTGGCCAAGGTTCAAGGGATGCGTCGCCTGGGCGGACGCCATCGCGGGCAAGCCCGCTCCCACAGGTTTTGCGGTGTGTACGACATTTATGGTCACCGCATATCACTGTGGGAGCGGGCTTGCCCGCGATGGCGCCAGATCAGGCACCACACAATCCAGATCAGTCGGCCTCGTTAAGAATCAAACTCCGATAATGCCCCGGATTTGACCCCGACCACTTGCGAAACGCCTTGTAGAACGAACTCGCATCGGCAAACCCCAACCGGGCGGCGATTTCGGCGAAGCTGATGGCCGGCTCAGCCAGCCAGACGATGGCCAGTTCCTTGCGCACGCTGTCCTTGAGCCCCTGATACGTCTGGCCTTCTTCGGCCAGGCGTCGACGCAGGGTCGAGGCCGACATGCACAGTCGCTGCGCCAGCGCCTCGGTTTCTGGCCAGTGCTCGGCGGGCAGTTGCCGCAGATCGTGTTTGATCCGACTGGCCAGGCTTTCAGGATCGCGATACTTGACCAGAATGTTCGCCGGCGCATGAGCCAGGAATCGTTTGAGCTCTTCAGGGCTGCGCTTGATCGGCAAATCCAGGCAATCGGCCGAGAAAATCATCCGCGTGCGTGGCCGGTCGAACCGCAGGTTCTCGGAGAACATCACCCGGTAGTCATCACAAAAATCCGGCGCCGGGCAGCGCAGCTCGATGGCCAGGATCGGAATTCGCCGCCCCGCCAGCCAACAGGCCACGCCGTGCACGATCATCCAGTAAGTGAAGTAGGTAAAGGCGCGGCGCGGGTCTTCGTCGTCTTCGAGCAGGACGATTTCCGCCAGGCTTTGCTGACGAACCAGTTGCGCGGGCATGCGCTCAAGCATCAACGACAAAAAACTCAGGCCCGAAGTCAGCCCGGCGGCCAGACTCGGCTGAACCATCGAGCAACGACAGAGAAACTCGAGACTGCCGGACTTGAGCTTGCGCGGGTCCATGCCAAAAAACTCATCGTCGCCGCGCCGGGCCAGCAAGCGCCACAACCGCGCATACGCGGTAGCCGGAACTCGGGCGTCGGTGGTTTCCAGCAACGCCGGATCGATGCCGACCTTGTCCAACACCTCTTCGGTGGCAGCGCCCGGGGCGCAACTTTGCAACAGCGCTTCACGCACCAGTTGAATGGAGATGGTGTCTTTTTCCGACATTGACCGTGGCGAGCCTTGTTCTTGTTTGAGTCGTGAGCATATTAGCGCAGCGATCAGCCCGGCGCAGATCCTGTGGGAGCGGACTTGTCTGCGAAAGCGGTGGGTCAGCTGACTGATGTATCGAATGTGATGCCGTCATCGCGGACAAGCCCGCTCCCACAGTGGTTGGTGATGTTCACAAAATCTGTGTCCGCATCAAATCCCAGTGGGAGCGGGCTTGCCCGCGATGACAATCTCACCGGCAACGCACCTACCCCGCCGTACTAATCCCTACAATATCCGATACAACAACCGCTCGATCCGTACCCGACTCACACGCTTGAGAAACTTGGCCACTCCCGCCGGGTAATCCGGCAGCGTTTCCAGATCCTGATACCGCTCGATGCGGCTGGTGTGCTGGAAAATTTCCACCAGCTCATTGCCACGGGGCTCCAGCAATTCACCTTTCGGATCATCGATCAGCAACGCGTTCTCCAGATCAAGACGAAACGCCCGTGGATTGAGGTTGTTGCCGGTCAGCAAGGTGTAGCGCTGATCGATCCACATGCCCTTGAGGTGATAGTCGTGTTGTCGCCATCCTTCCACAAATGCAGGTTCAACTTGCCACTGTCGATGTTGCGCTGATGCCGCTTGGCGAAGCGCCGCAGGCTGATCTCGTAAAGGTATGGCAACGCCGCGATTACCTTGAACGGCTCGCTGGGCGGAATGTAGAAGTCGTTGGCAGTCTTGTCGCCGACGATGATGTCGATCTTCACGCCACGGGCCAGTGCCCGATTGATTTCCCGGGTCACCGCCAGCGGCAGGTTGAAGTACGGCGTGCAGATAGTCAGTTGATGCCGCGCGCTGGCGATCAGCTCGCAGATCACCCGACTCAACGGGTTGTTCTTGCCCACACCGAGCAAAGGACAAACCGATAAACCGTCCTTCGCCGTGCTGCCAGCCGTGGTGTCATATGCCGCGTGCTTGAGGCGGCTGCGCAAGTCGCCGATGTCGTGGCGCAGGCTGCGGGTGGTCGGCAGGTTCGGCAGGTCGAGGCGATGCACTGCTTTGGAAGTGATCAGGCCGTGCTGAACCAAGTGATGCATCGAATCGGCCAGCGCCTGGTTCTGCAGCAGGTGATAACGGTCGAAGCGGTATTTATCGAATTTGTGCAGGTAAACGTTATTCAGGCTCGCGCCGCTGTAGAGCACGCAGTCGTCGATCACGAAGCCCTTCAAATGCAGCACGCCGAACAGCTCGCGGGTCTGCACCGGCACGCCGTACACTGGCACAACGCTTTCATGGGTGCGGGTCGTTTCCTGATACCAGGCCGAGTTGCCCGGCTGCTTGCCGGCGCCGATCAAACCGCGCTGGGCACGCAGCCAGTCCACGACCACCACAACATCCAGTTCCGGACGCGCCAGTTTGGCGGCGTGCAGGGCATCGAGGATTTCCTGCCCGGCCTCATCCTGTTGCAGGTACAGCGCGACAATGTAGATGCGCCGGGTGGCCTGAGCGATTTGCTCCAGCAGGCAGCGACGGAACTCGGCAGCGCCAGAGAGGATGGTGACGGCATCGGCGGTCAGCGGAAAACTGCGCAGTTTAGGCAGCAGAGAGCGTTTGAAAAGCGACGGCATAGGGCTCGCAAAAGGGTCGAATCCGAAGAACCCGAGAGCTTACACCATGGATGGGTTTGGGTCTTGTGGCTGTCCGTTCTGGCCCCATCGCGGGCAAGCCCGCTCCCACAAGAACAGCGCTGTACCTGTGGGAGCGGGCTTGCCCGCGATGGCAATTTCATAGACAAGAAAATATCTGCTTGACCAAGGAGAACGATCATTCTACTGTTAGCCGCATGAACGAAATCACTAGCAACGACACACGCAACATCATTCTGGATGTCACCGAAAAGTTGATCTACAAAAGTGGCATCGCTGCCACTGGCATGGATCTTCTGGTGAAAACCGCCGGTGTTTCCAGAAAAAGTATTTACCGCTACTTCGCCAACAAGGAGGAGCTTGTCGTCGCGGCCCTGCAACGCCGCGATGTGCGCTGGATGAACTGGTATCGAAGCGAAGTCGGCAAAGCGCAAACCCCGGCCGACCGGCTGCTCAACCTGTTTACCGTGCTCAAGACCTGGTTCGCCTCCGAAGGCTTCCGCGGCTGCGCATTCATCAACACCAGCGGCGAAACCGGCGATGCACAAGACCCGGTTCGCCTGGTGGCCAAAGACCACAAACAGCAGCTGCTCGACTACGTGCGCGAGCTCTGTACCGAACATGGCGCACAAGACCCGGAGACGCTGGCCAAACAGCTGCTGATCCTGATCGACGGTGCCATTACCGTAGCGCTTGTGATGGGTGATCACAGTGCCGCCGATAATGCGCAATGCATGGCGCGAAAGTTATTGGACCTGTAACACTTTTAACAAGCCCGACAACTTGCTTGAACGTTAATTTGATAGGGAGACTTAATATGTCTACTGCCGAAGTTCGTCCGCCATTGCCGCCGTTTACCCGTGAATCGGCCATCGAAAAAGTTCGCCTGGCCGAAGACGGCTGGAACTCACGCGACCCGGAACGGGTGTCCTTGGCCTACACCCTGGACACCCAGTGGCGTAACCGTGCCGAGTTCGCCCATAACCGCGAAGAAGCCAAAAGCTTTCTGACCCGCAAATGGGCCAAGGAACTGGACTACCGGCTGATCAAGGAACTCTGGGCCCATGGCGATAACCGCATCGCCGTGCGTTACGCCTACGAATGGCATGACGACTCGGGTAACTGGTTCCGTTCCTACGGTAACGAGAACTGGGAGTTTGACGAGAACGGCCTGATGTTCAATCGTTACGCCTGCATCAACGACATGCCGATCAAGGAAAGCGACCGCAAGTTCCACTGGCCGTTGGGCCGCCGGCCGGATGATCACCCGGGCTTGTCTGATCTGGGCCTGTAACTTCACCAAGATCCATGTGGGAGCGGGCTTGCCCGCGATGGCGATGTCACAGACAACTTATTTGTTGAATGTGAAACCGTTATCGCGGGCAAGCCCGGCTCCCGCAGGTTTTTTTGGTGTTCAGGCGACCGCGGCTTGCGGCGTTGCAGGCGCTTTGGCCTCCAGCTCCCGCACCAACGGCAACACCCGCTTGCCGAAATACTCCACCTCTTCCTGAAAGTGCAGAAAACCCGCCAGCACCAAATCCACGCCCACCGCTTTCAACGCGACGATCCGCTCGGCGATCTGCTGCGGTGTGCCGATCAAATTGGTCTTGAAGCCGTCGTTGTACTGCACCAGATCTTCAAAGGTCGATTTGGCCCAGTTGCCCTCGCCCTCGGGTGACGCCCTGCCCGCTTGCTTCGCTGCATCGCCAAAAGCGTTCACAGCGTCCGGGTCGGCCTGATCGATGATCTGCGCCAACACCGCCCGCGCCTCTTCTTCGGTGTCACGCGCGATGACAAACGCATTCACCCCGATTTTCACCGAATGATTATTCGCGGCCGCTTTCGTGCGGATGTCGTCGACCTGGGCCTTGATGCCTTCGGGGGTGTTGCCGTTGGTGAAGTACCAGTCCGAGACCCGCGCCGCCATGTCCCGCGCTGCCCGGGAACTCCCGCCCTGGAAGACTTCTGGCTGGCCCAGCGGCTTGGGTTTGAGGCTGTAATTGTCGAAGCGGTAGAAGTCGCCGCGAAAGGTGAAGGTGTCCTGGGTCCAGATGCCCTTCAATGCGCGAATGAATTCTTCGGAGCGGCGATAACGCTCATCGTGCTCCAGCCAGTGTTCACCGATGGCCTGAAACTCGCCCTTGAACCAACCACTGACAATGTTCACCGCCACCCGGCCGTTGGTGAGTTGATCGATGGTTGCCAGTTGTTTGGCCGCCAGCGCCGGCTGCCATGGCCCCGGCAGAATCGCGGCGATGACTTTCAATTTACTGGTAGCGGCCAACAGCGCATGGCTGAAGGCAACGGATTCATGCTGGAACTCGGCGCCATAACCGGCGGTGAAGCGAATCTGGGTCAGGGCATATTCAAACCCCGCCTCTTCGGCCAGTTGCGCCAGTGTGCGGTTGTAATCGATGCCCCAGTGGGTGCGTTGCTCGATCTTGCTGACCACCAGCCCACCGCTGACGTTCGGTACCCAGTAGGCAAATTTGACGGCTTGCTGACTCATTGGCATGTCCTCGGGTTTTCAGGGAAGTCCTGAGGTCAGAGCAGCAAACGTGCCAGCTGATTTCTTGAGACGAGAGAGAACTGTGGCGAGGGAGCTTGCTCCCGCTTGAGTGCGCAGCGCTCACAAATATTTTGGGGCCGCTGCGCAGCCCTGCGGGAGCAAGCTCCCTCGCCACAGGTATGCGATGTGCTCAAGCAATTTGCTGATGCACTGTTGGCACAGCAACAATTCAGGCACGCCCAAATCCACAACATCCAATAAACCATGGTCGGCGAGCTTCGGCATGGACCGTGCAATCCCCTATGGCACTCACTGCCGTTCCAAGGAGCTGTCCCATGACCGAACATCAAGTAATCAACCCGCTGTCCACCGGTACTGACTATGAAGCGTTGGCCGCACGTTTTCGGCCGATCTTCCAGCGCATCGCCGCCGGTGCCGTTGAGCGCGAACAAAGCCGCAGTCTGCCGTACGAACCGATTCAATGGCTCAAGGACGCTGGCTTCGGCGCGGTGCGGGTGCCGGTTGAATACGGCGGTGGCGGCGCGTCTCTGCCACAGCTGCTCGAATTGCTGATCGAACTGGCCGAAGCCGATTCCAACGTGCCCCAGGCCTTGCGCGGGCATTTCGCCTTTGCCGAGGATCGTTTGAACGCGGCACCGGGGCCGGCTCGGGATGTCTGGTTCAAGCGCTTCGTGGAGGGCGATATCGTCGGTTGCGCCTGGACCGAGATCGGCAGCGTGGCGATCGGTGATGTGATCACCAAGGTCTCGCCCGACGGCGATCGGTGGCGGCTCAACGGTGAGAAGTTCTACAGCACCGGCAGCATTTTCTCGGACTGGATCGACGTCTATGCCCAGCGCAGCGATACCGGCGGCGATGTGATCGCTGCCGTCCGCACACGCCAACCGGGAATTGTGCAGAGCGATGACTGGGACGGTTTCGGCCAGCGCACCACGGGCAGCGGCACTTCGCGGTTTAACGAGGCTGAAGTGGACGCCGAGAACATCATCGACTTCGCCACCCGCTTCAAATACCAGACGGCGTTCTATCAATTGGTGCTGTTGGCAACCCTGGCCGGGATTGGCCGCGCCGCGTTGCGTGATGTGGCGCATCAGGTACGCGAGCGTAAACGCATCTATAGCCATGGCAATGCGCAGCGGGTCAGCGAGGATTCGCAAGTGCAGCAGGTTGTCGGTGAAGTGGCGGCGTGGGTGTATGCCGCCGAAGCCAGTGCCTTGAAAGCGGCGAAACCGGCGCAACGGGCTTATCTGGCGCGGTTCTCGGGAGATGAAGCGCTGGAGCGCGCGGTGAATGTGGCGGCGGAGATTGAGTCGGCCAAGGCTCAGGTGGTGGTTTCGGAATTGACCCAGCGGGCGACCACGGCGCTGTTCAATGCCCTGGGCGCTTCGGATGTGCGCGAAGGCAAATCGCTGGATCGGCATTGGCGCAATGCCCGGACCGTGTCATCGCACAATCCGGTGATCTACAAGGCGCGGATTGTTGGGGACTGGGCGATTAACGGGACCGAACCGCCGTTTGTGTGGCAGATCGGTAATGGGCCATCCACACGGTAATGATCGTTCCCACGTTCCGCGTGGGAATGCATCCCGTGACGCTCCGCGTCACATCCCAAGCGGACGCGGAGCGTCCATGGCGGCATTCCCACGCAAAGCGTGGGAACGATCGGCTGTAACAGGATAACTTTATGGGTAAGATACCGGCCTTCCCCCGCAGCCCCTCTTCTGCGCCCTGCCGAATAAGCCCATTCCATGCCTTTCGAACTCAGCGTTGACCTCACTACCCTGGCCGTTCTGGCCCTCGTCGCTTTCATTGCCGGTTTCATCGACGCCATCGCCGGCGGTGGTGGTCTGTTGACCACTCCGGCGCTGCTGACTGCCGGCCTGCCGCCGCACCTGGTGCTGGGCACCAACAAGCTCAGTTCGACCTTCGGCTCGGCCACTGCCAGTTTCACTTTCTACCGGCGCAAGCTGTTCCATCCTCGGCAATGGACGCATGCCATCGTCGGCACGCTGGTGGGCGCACTCACCGGCGCCGTGGTCGCTCATTACTTGCCGGCGGAATGGCTGAACAAGATGCTGCCGGTGATCGTTTTCGCCTGCGGCCTGTACCTGTTGTTCGGCGGCACACCGAAGGCGCCGCTGGACAGCGACGCACCGATCAAGAAAAAGTGGCAATCGACCCAAGGCTTCAGCCTCGGTTTCTATGACGGCGTGGCCGGTCCGGGCACAGGAGCGTTCTGGACCGTCAGCAGCCTGCTGCTCTACCCCATCGACCTGGTCAAGGCCAGCGGCGTGGCGCGCAGCATGAACTTCGTCAGCAACATTGCGGCGCTGTCGGTGTTCATCTTTTCCGGGCAAGTGGACTGGATCATCGGCCTGAGCATGGGCCTGTCGGTGATGGTCGGCGCCTTCTTCGGCGCGCGCACCGCCATCAGCGGCGGTGCGAAATTCATTCGCCCGGTGTTCATCACCGTGGTGCTCGGCCTGACCGTGCGCCTAGCCTGGCAGCACTGGTTCAGCGTGGCCTAAACGCCGCGCCACGTAGACGTCGATCAGGTAACGGGCAATCGAGCGTGACGCCGGCAACGGCGGCAGCTTGTGCACGTTGAACCACTGGGCGTCTTCGATCTCGTCTTCCTGACAGACAATCTCGCCGCCGGCGTACTCGGCGTGGAAACCGAGCATCATCGAATGCGGGAATGGCCAGCATTGACTGCCCATGTACTGGATGTTCTTGACCTCGATCTGCACCTCTTCGCGGACCTCGCGAATCAGGCAGTCTTCGGCTGACTCACCCGGCTCGGCAAACCCTGCCAAGGTGCTGTAGACCCCGGTGACAAAACGCGGCGAACGGGCCAGCAGAACCTCGTCGCCACGGGTCACCAGCACGATCATGCTCGGTGAAATGCGCGGATAGTGGCGTATATCACACGGTTCACAGTACATCGCCCGCTCACGCGGCACCTGGCTCATCACCTGCCCGCAATTGCCGCAAAAACGGTGTTCACGGGCCCAGGTCCCGATTTGCGCCGCATAGCCCAGAACCTTGTAGACGGTGTGATCGCCCTCGAGCATGAACGCCCGCAGGCCTTTCCAGTTGCAGCCCGGTACTTCGCTGTGACTGCGCAACTCCAGCAGGTAGACCGGTTCGCCATCCAGGTGACCGATGCCGTGCTCGGCAAGAATCGACAAGTCCTGACGCTTGAGCCATTCCCGTGGAAACAGCGCGCCATTGTCATCGAACAAAAAACCTTCGGGGCTGCGCGCCACGGCCCAGCCGCCGGGTTGATCGGTGTCCAGTACTGCGGTGGTCCAGCGTGAAATCATGGTTAATCAATCCAGAAATTCGGGTTTCTGTTTGCTCATATGGGCGGCCATGGCCACGCGCAGATCGGTGGATTGCAGCATGGCGGCGTTCCAGGTGGCGACGTATTCGAGGCCGTCGTCGATGCGATGGTCGCGCATGTAGCTGATCATCTCTTTGGTGCCGGTGACAGCAATCGGCGACTTGCCGGCGATCTCGCGGGCAATGCCCATCACGCCTTCAAGCAGGCAGGCGGCATCGCTGTAGACGCGATTGACCAGGCCGATGTTGCGCGCTTCGTCAGCATCAAAGGTGCGACCAGTGTAAGCCAGTTCACGCAGCATGCCGTCACCGATTATCCGTGGCAAGCGTTGCAAAGTGCCGACATCGGCGGCCATGCCGATGTCGATTTCCTTGATGGAAAATTGCGCGTCCTCGGCGGCGTAACGCATGTCGCAGGCCGAAATCAGGTCGATGGCGCCACCCAGGCAATAACCCTGAATCGCCGCCAGCACCGGTTTGCGGCAGTTGTCGACGGCATTGAACGAGGCTTGCAGCGTGAGAATCGTTCTTCGTAGCAGCCGTGCATTGCGGCTGACGTCCTTGCCCAACTCATTGAGCATACCGGCCATCATCATCAGGTCGATGCCTGAAGAAAAATGCTTGCCGGCGCCACTGAGTACCACCACCCTCACTTCATCGGTATCGTCGATCCACTGGAAAATCTCGATGATCTCGCTCCAGAACGCGGCGTTCATCGAATTGATCTTTTCCGGGCGATTGATCTGCACATGGGCGATGTTATCGGCCAGTTCGACGCTGAAGGCGGTGTATTGAGGCATGGCAGTGATCCTTTACCGGGCAGAATATGAGGCCCGAACTATAACAAGGCATCAGTGCCCGCAGTAAGGCAGCGGTTCGGCCAAATGCGGGACTGGCTTCAGGTTCTTTAGTGTCTGGACTGGCCTTTTCGCGAGCAAACGCTCTGGCCGGAGCATTGTGTACGCGCCACGCCCGGCGCCGAGTTCCACCCGGAACTGGACCTGCCCCCCGCTCAACTGATCATCCGCAAGGGCTGCAACCCGGAGGTCGGGCTGGCACTGGATTTCTGCGTGATGTTTTCTGCGCTGGATGCGCGGGCGGCGGGGTTCAATGCGTTTGTGGTGACGGATGCTTGCCGCGCGATTGATCTGGACGGCTCGTTGGCGGCGGCGATCGAGCGGATGCAGGTGGCGGGGGTTGGGTTGATTCCATCAAAAACCTGTGGCTGGTGATGACCTGTGGCGAGGGGATGCCACTGGATTCAGATGGGGGTTGGCAACCAAAGCCGGAACCGCGCTCCACCCAACGGCGAAACCTGCGCGGTCAGTGTGCCGCCCTGGGCTTCCAGCGCCCGGCGACTGATCGCCAGCCCCAGACCAAACCCGCCAGTGGCGCGATCCCGGCTACGATCCAGCCGATAAAACGGCTCGAAAATCCGCTCTCGCTCTTCCTCCGGGATGCCGATGCCATCGTCATCCACCCAAATCTCACAGCCCTTGGGGCATACCTGTAAACCGATCTGAATCCGTTTTTCGCAATAGCGCATGGCATTACGCAGCAGGTTCTGGATCGCCCGGGCGGTCAATCGCGGGTCCAGCGAGAAGCGTTCGAGCTGGCCATGAAGCAGTACATCGATGACGATTTCCGGGGATTCCAGTTCTTCGTCGACACTGCCCAGAATGCTGTCGATGAATTCATCCAACGACACATCGACCTGTTCCGGCAACCGCGCAGGGTTTTGCAGTCGACTGTAAGACAGCAGTTCCAGCACCAGTTCATCCAGTTCGCGAATGTGCGCGACCAAGCCTTGCAGACGTTCGCGGCTGGTGGCCGGCAAGTCGTCGGACAGCGCCAGGGCCAGGCCGAAATCCAGCCTTGTCAGTGGCGTGCGCAGTTCGTGGGATACGGCGTTGAGCAGATCGCGCTGCTGGTTGAGCAGGTTTTCGATGTCGCCGGCCATGGTGTCGAACACGTGGGCCAGGCTGCCGATGTTGGAGCTGGGGGAAATCTGCGTGCGCTCGCTCAGGTGGCCCTTGCCGAAGCGTTCAGCGGTGCTTTTGAGGCGCTCCAGGTCGCGCCAGTGCGGGCGCAACCACAGCAACAGGCAGGCGAGCATGGTCGCGCCGATCAGTACGTTGATGCTCCAGTACAACCAACTGACGTCCGTCGGGTCCGGCGGCACGACCATTTTCACCACCATCTGCTCGTTCAACGGTGCTACCGCCAAGGTGCGCCAGCCCCAGTCACCGATACGCACAACGTTCTCACCGCGCTGCAAGCGTTCACGTTCATCCCGAGTAAATTCAGGGTCGTCATTGCGGGTCAGCACGATGTGCAGCGGCTGGAATTCCTTGTCCATCTCGGCCGCCAATGCCGGCCACTGCTCCGAGGGCACGGCGCGAAACTGCTTGGCAATCAGCGTTTGCAAGCCTCGGGAGTAATCGAGGTTGTAGGTCACGAAGCGCTCGTGGAAAACCTGGATCACCAGGTCCGGCACCAGGTAGATCGCCGCGCTGAACGAGACGATGGTGACCAGATAGAGGCGAAACAGGATTCTGAACATCGACTCAGCATTCCCACTCGGAGCGGCTGAACAGGTAGCCCTTGCCCCACACTGTCTTGATCTTGCGCGCCTCGCCCGCGTGGTCGTCGAATTTGCGCCGCAGTTTGGAAATGGCCACGTCCACCGAACGGTCGGTGCCGTTGAATTCGATACCGCGCAAGCGTTGCAGAATCTGGTCGCGGCTCAGCACTTCGCCGGCATGCCGGGCCAGCACCACCAGCAGGTTGTATTCACCGCTGGACAGCTCGACCAGTTGCTCGCGCCAGGTCACGGTGCGCTCGGACAGGTCGATGCACAGGTTGCCCATGAGAATGCGGTCGTTGGCGGTCAGCGGTTCGCTGAGGCTGCTACGGCGCAGCAAGGTCCGCACCCGGGCCAGCAACACCCGTGGTTCGCAGGGTTTGGTGACGTAGTCGTCGGCCCCCATCTCCAGCCCCAGCACCTGATCGTGGCTGTCGTCGCGGGCGGTGAGCATCAGGATCGGCAAAGTCGCCGAATCAGCTCGCAGCAAGCGGCAGACCTGCAAACCGTCGAGCCCCGGCAGCATCAGATCGAGAATCACCAGGTCCGGAGGATTGACCCGCGCCCGTTCGCGCACATGGTCGCCACGGCTGATCACGCTGACGCAATAGCCGTTGCGTTCCAGGTAGCTGGCAATCAGTTCGGAGAGCGCGGAGTCGTCTTCGACCAGGAGGATGTTGGGCATGGGTGTTTCCAGAAAGTGCAGTGGCGCCGAATAGATCGTCATCGCGGGCAAGCCCGCTCCCACAGGGATTTGATGTGGACACAGATTTTGTGAACATCACAGACCACTGTGGGAGCGGGCTTGCCCGCGATAGCGGTACATCTGTCGCAATAAATTTCAAGCCGCCAAGGATATACGCCCTCACGCTCGCCTGAGCAAAACCCTTACACAATTTCACACAGCACTTACAAAGCTTCACCGCTACCCTCCTCGGCCCCCCGTAGGATACGGGAGGTCATTATTGGGGTATCTACATGTCAAAGAATCTGCTTGCCACGCTCAGCCTGATCGCACTGGCGTTGACGCTGAGCGCGTGTGACCAGTCCTCGACCGCCGAAGAACAGGCGCCACTGGCCACCGTGCGGATCGAAACCGTCGAAGCCCGGCCCCTGTCGATCAGCAGCGAACTGAGCGGGCGGATTGCCGCGCCACGGATTGCCGAAGTGCGCGCCCGTGTTGCCGGCGTGGTGCTGCAACGCGCCTTCCACGAAGGCAGCGACGTGAAAAAAGGCGACGTTCTGTTCCGTATCGACCAGGCACCGTTCAAGGCCGACCTGGACAGCGCCGAAGCCGCATTGCGCAAGGCCGAGGCCAACGCGTTCCAGGCCAGACTGCAAGAGCAGCGTTACGCCCAATTGATCGAAGGCAACGCTATCAGCGGCCAGGATTACGACAACGCCCGCGCCAATGTCCGGCAGACCGCCGCCGATGTCGCCGCCAACAAAGCCGCCGTGGAACGGGCGAAACTGAACCTGGGTTACGCCACCGTCACCGCGCCGATTTCCGGGCGCATCGGCCGGGCGCTGGTGACTGAAGGCGCGCTGGTTGGGCAGAACGAAACTACACCGCTGGCATTGATTCAGCAGTTGAACCCGATCCATGCCGACCTGACGCAATCGACCCGTGAACTCAACGACCTGCGCCGCGCGTTCCGTTCAGGCCAGTTAAAGGAAGTGGGCCAAGGTCAGGCCAAAGCCACGTTGATTCAGGACGACGGCAGCCTCTATCCATTGCCGGGCAAGTTGCTGTTCACCGACATCACCGTCGACCCAGGCACCGGTCAGATCATTCTGCGCAGCGAATTTCCCAACCCGGACCTCGACTTGCTGCCGGGCAGCTTCGTGCGCGTGCGTCTGGAGCAAGCGTTCAATCAGCAAGGCATCAGCGTGCCGCAACGGGCCATCCAGCGTGACAGCGCCGGCGTCGCCCAGGTGCTGTTGCTCGACGCCGAGCAGCGGGTCGGCCAGCAACCGGTCGAACTGGGCCCGGTGCAGAACGATCGCTGGATCGTCACCCACGGTCTCAAGCCCGGCGACCGCATCGTCACTGAAGGCCTGCAACATGCGCGCCCCGGTGAAAAAGTCCAGATAGATAACACCCCTCTTCCACTTGCCCAGGTTTCTGGTCAGTAAGCAGGACGCTTTTTTATGCCGCAGTTCTTTATCGACCGCCCGGTGTTCGCCTGGGTGGTGGCCTTGTTCATCCTGCTGGCCGGTGCGTTGGCCATTGGGCAGTTACCCGTGGCGCAGTACCCGGACGTTGCGCCGCCGAAAGTCGAAATCTACGCCACCTACCCCGGCGCTTCGGCGCAAACCGTGGACCAAAGCGTGGTCAGCCTGATCGAGGAAGAACTCAACGGCGCTGATCATCTGCTGTATTTCGAATCCCAGAGCAGCCTCGGCAGCGCCACCATCACCGCGACGTTCCAGCCAGGCACCAACCCGGAGATGGCCCAGGTCGACGTACAAAACCGCCTCAAAGCGGTCGAGTCGCGCTTGCCGCAAGCCGTCACCCAGCAAGGCTTGCAGGTGGAGAAGGTCTCCGCCGGTTTCCTGTTGCTGATTACCCTCACCTCCACCGACGGCAAGCTCAACGACGTAGCGCTCAGCGATTACCTGGCGCGCAACGTGATGAACGAGATCAAGCGTCTGGACGGCGTCGGCAAGGCCCAGTTGTACGGTGCCGAACGGGCGATGCGCATCTGGATCGACCCGCAGAAGCTGATCGGTTTCAACCTGACCCCGGCCGACGTCAATGCCGCCATCGTCGCGCAGAATGCTCAGGTTTCCGCCGGCAGCATCGGCGATTTGCCGACCCGCACGACCCAGGAAATCACCGCGACTGTTCTGGTCAAAGGGCAGCTGTCGACGCCTGAAGAATTCGCCGACATCGTGCTCAAGGCCAATCCAGACGGCTCCACCGTACGCATCCACGATGTGGCGCGGGTCGAGATCGGCAGCCAGGAATATCAGTTCTCTACACGGCTGAACGGCAAACCGTCGACCGCCGTCAGCGTACAACTGTCGCCGGGCGCCAATGCCCTGAGCACCGCAACGCTGGTGCGGGCGAAGATGGATGAACTGGCGCGCTACTTCCCGGCCGGCGTCGAATACAAGATTCCGTACGACACCTCGCCCTTCGTCAAAGTCTCGATCACCAAAGTGGTCTACACCCTCGTCGAGGCGATGGTGCTGGTGTTTGCGGTGATGTTCCTGTTCCTGCAGAACATCCGCTACACGCTGATTCCGACGCTGGTGGTGCCGGTGGCGTTGATGGGGACTTTTGCGACCATGCTCGCGCTGGGCTTCTCGATCAACGTGCTGACCATGTTCGGCATGGTGCTGGCCATCGGTATTCTGGTGGACGACGCGATTGTGGTGGTGGAGAACGTCGAGCGGATCATGGCCACCGAGGGCCTGTCGCCCAAGGACGCGACGCGCAAGGCGATGAAGCAGATCACCGGGGCGATCATCGGCATCACCCTGGTGCTGGTGGCGGTGTTCATTCCGATGGCGTTCATGCAGGGCTCGGTCGGGGTGATTTACCGACAGTTCTCGCTGTCGATGGCCACGTCGATCCTGTTCTCGGCATTCCTCGCCCTGACCTTGACCCCGGCGCTGTGCGCGACACTGCTCAAGCCGATTGCCCAAGGCCAACATCATGCCAAGGGCGGCTTCTTCGGCTGGTTCAACCGACGCTTCGAACAACTGACCGAGCGCTATCAGGGCTGGGTCGCCTACGCGCTGAAACGCACCGGTCGTTACCTGTTGATCTACGGCGTACTGCTGATCGGTCTGGGGCTGTGTTTCAGTCGCCTGCCCTCCTCGTTCCTGCCGGTGGAAGACCAGGGTTACACCATCACCGACATTCAACTGCCACCGGGCGCGAGCAAGAATCGCACGGTGCAGGTGGTCGAGCAGATTGAAGCGCACAACGCCACTGAACCGGGCGTTGGCGACAGCACGGTGATTCTCGGTTTCAGCTTCTCCGGCAGCGGGCAGAACGCCGCGCTGGCGTTTACCACGCTCAAGGATTGGTCGGACCGGGGGAGTGACGATTCGGCGAGTTCGATTGCCGACCGCGCCAACATCGCGCTCAGTCAGATCAAGGACGCCATGGCCTTCGCGGTGTTACCGCCGCCGGTCGATGGCCTCGGCACGTCCAGCGGCTTCGAGTTCCGCCTTCAGGATCGCGGCGGCCTCGGTCATGCCACGCTGATGCAGGCGCGCAGCCAGTTGCTGGCCGCCGCCGAGAAGAGCCCGGTCCTGATGAACGTGCGCGAAAGCGCCCTGGCCGAAGCGCCGCAGGTGCAACTGGAAGTCGACCGAAAGCAAGCCAATGCCTTGGGCATTTCCTTTACCGACATCGGCAACGTGCTGTCCACCGCCGTCGGATCGGCCTACATCAATGACTTCCCCAACCAGGGGCGGATGCAACGGGTGGTGGTCCAGGCTGAAGGTGATCAACGCAGTCAAGTCGCCGATCTGTTGAAGATTAACGTGCGCAACAACGCCGAGAAAATGGTGCCGTTGTCGTCCTTCGTCCGGGCCAACTGGACCCAGGGTCCGGCGCAGTTGACGCGTTACAACGGCTACCCTGCCATCAGCATTTCCGGCGAACCGGCACCGGGCTACAGCACTGGCGAAGCCATGGCGGAAATCGAACGGCTGGTGGCGCAAGGCCCGGCCGGGTTGGGTCAGGAATGGACCGGGTTGTCATTGCAGGAACGCCTGTCCGGCAGCCAGGCACCGATTCTGCTCGGGGCTGTCGCTGCTGATCGTGTTCCTGTGCCTGGCGGCGCTATACGAGAGTTGGTCGATTCCGACGTCGGTGTTGCTGGTGGTGCCGCTGGGGGTACTTGGTGCAGTTCTGGCCGTGACCCTGCGCGGAAATGCCCAATGACGTGTTCTTCAAAGTCGGGCTGATTACCATCATCGGCCTGTCGGCGAAAAACGCGATCCTGATCATCGAGTTTGCCAAAAGCCTGTACGACGAAGGCCACGACCTGATCGACGCCACTCTGCAGGCCGCGCGCCTGCGGTTGCGGCCGATCGTGATGACATCGCTGGCGTTCATCCTCGGCGTGGTGCCGCTGGCAATTGCCACCGGCGCGAGTTCGGGCGAGCCAGCAAGCCATCGGCACCGGGGTGATTGGAGGGATGATCACCGCGACCCTGGCAGTGGTGTTTGTACCGGTGTTCTTTGTGGTGGTGATGAAACTGGTGCGCAAACACCATAAAAACATCTGACCAAACATCAATCAACTGTGGGAGCGGGCTTGCTCGCGAAAGGGCCGTCACATTCAACATTGATGTTGACTGACACGCCGCCTTCGCGAGCAAGCCCGCTCCCACATTCGATCCCATTGGATTCAGCTTTGTGGTGACAACGGACAACGCTGGGCTATGGTGTTGCAAAGCCCAGACGCATCGAGCCTCCATGCCCCTACTCGCCCGCACCCACCCTCGCCTGTCCGCCGCTGCCACGCTCGGCGTCGCGGCAGGCATTCTGGCTCCAGCCGACTCAATCATCAGCAAAATCCTCATCGGCTGGAACGCCGGGGTCTGGACCTATCTGGTACTGATGCTCTGGCTCACCGTGCGCGCCAAGGCCCCAGACGTCAAACGCATTGCCGAAGTCGAAGATGAAAACGCCGGTCTGGTGTTGCTGCTGGTGTGCATCGCGGCACTGGCCAGCCTCGGCACCATCACCTTCGAACTCGCCGGCAGCAGGGACCTGGAAACCGCCCGCAAACTGCTGCGCTACGGTTTCACCGCACTGACGGTGATCGGCTCATGGCTACTGATCGGGGTGATTTTCAGCGTGCACTATGCCCGGCTGTATTACACCTGGAACGGCAAGGAACCGGCGCTGCGTTTTGCCGAGGGGCTGGCAACCCCCAACTACTGGGACTTTCTGTACTTCTCGTTCACCATCGGCGTGGCGGTGCAGACCGCAGATGTAGGCGTCGCCACGCGGGACTTGCGCAAGATCGTGCTGGCGCAGTCGTTGATCGGGTTTGTGTTTAATACCGCGATTTTGGGGTTTTCGATCAATATTGCGGCAGGGTTGTTTGGCTGAAACTGATTGTGCGCAAGCTTCAAAGCGGCGGCTACCCCTATCAACTCTGACAGTTACGCCGGTTGCTCATTGCTCATACGCTGTGGCTTCCACTGGTTTCAGTGGATTACCAGACGGCCCGAGGGCCAGGGAGCACAGAGTTATGGACCAAAAAATTCCCCGCCAGACCACTGGCACAATGTCAGCCGAAATTGACTACTTCAACGAAAGTTTCAAGGGATCGAGTGGCTTCGCCATCCAGAAATCCCCTGAGCGGTTTTATGTCAAGGCACGTATGGATTTGCCCAATGGGCAGTGGCGTTACATTTCAATGTATTTACCCGCCAGCATTCCCGATGATGGATCGGAGTTTGACTTGTCATTAGTGATGAACCCGGATTCGAACACTCAAGCCCGGGCAAACTACGAACAGTTTTCGCCTGGCGGAAGTCAATGGGGGTCAGCGTCCGGCCAACTCAGAATGAGTTACAACTGGAAAACAGCCCAAATGAAAGGTACTTTTCAGTTCAAATCCAGGGTTGGCTCCACTGAGATCAACATCAGTGCCGGTGAGTTCGATTTGACGGGCATCACCGACGGCGTCAAGCACAATGGCACGTTCACCGATAGCGGAACGTTCAAGGCCACCAGCAAGGAATGGGGTTCCTTCAATGCCAACGATGTGAGCATTGAATGTAAAAAAATTCCCGTTGATCCGGTCGGTTATTGGGAGATTGTCGGCCGCATGGATAACGAGCTTCCACCGACCCGATCCCATATCGCGCTATTTATCAACGAAAACGTGGAGGGGAAAGAACACCAGTTAAAGGACAACAAAGACGTTTGGGTCACTTACTTCAGGCCAGACCACGGTGGTATCTTTCATGCGATCGAGGGTAGGCTCTCGTTCACATCGCTGCCCGGAACAGGTCATGCCGAGGGTACGTTGATTGCGAATTTCATCGAGAATGAGAAGAAGATTCTGGTAAACGGCGAGTTCAATATTGAAGACAACGAATTTTGATGCCCATCGCTCAATAAACCGTCAGCCCCAGGCTGACGGTTTTGCCCTTCCCCGCATAAACTCAGGATTCCCATGCCCAATCACAACCGGATCGACCTGACCCCAGGACGCCGACCCAGGCATCGAAACCCTACGCGCACATTTCAGCTACCTGATCAGCGTCAACCCAAGCCCCAGATAAAATTCACATTAATCGGGCTTTGTAAACTAGCAAGTCTGTGAGTTTACAGGGCAGACCCATTAGCGCTTTGATACGTCATCCCGGAAGTTGTCTTTAATAGCGGGATATCTTGTCATGACTATGGAGACCTTATTGATGAATATGATCACGCAAAAATTCAGACAATCAGTGAACGCCAATACCTGTATCGGGACGATCAACACCACGGAAGAGTTTAACGCAGGTCTGGTGGAGCTCAAGGAGGAAGCTTTTCCACCAGAACATAACGCCGCTTACGTAATGTTTGCGCGGCAACGCTCCGGAGAACCGAATTATACGACGAAAGAAATCACACTCTCCTTTTCAAAAGAGGGGTTAATCAATGGCACCTACGAGTTGACGCCGCTAGCGCATAATGTCCGGCTTACCTACGCTGACAATAGTAATCCCGCCAAACCTGTTATTTACACCCAAAGCGGGGGAACGGCCGTGTGGGAATATAATGCCGTCACCGGGGTTTTTTACGGAACATTGAAGGGCGCTGTTGTTGAAAACCACGACGATGACGAACCTAAGGCATTAACGATTGATGTGAAATTTTCGGTGAGGAAAAATAGCGCACTCTCCAGCAGTTTGCGCGCCCGCGCGGTAGCTGCGTAACCGATTGATAAAACAGTGATAGTAAAAAAAGGAAGCGCTAGCTTCCTTTTTACATGACTTGGCAGGGGTATTTACCACTCGTAACGAACGCCAAAGTTGAACCCAAAAGGCTGTTCAAAATTTCGACCACTGCCGTAGTCGAAGTCAGCGTGCATATGGAGTTTTTTCGTCATGGCGACGGCAACCCCAGTACCCAACTCAACTCGAGAACCGGACAGATCATTATTAAAGACATTGTTGTTGACCTGAACCTCATTGCTCTTCGCGAACTCGTGAGCCCAGGCGGCCCGCAGGTATGGCTGTATCACACGCCCCTGTTCGAGCGGGATATTTCGCCCTGCGGTAGCCCCCACCTTACCGATAAAGGAACGCGTGCGATCCCCTTCAGCTTGCAAATCGTTGTCCAGGGAAAAGTCCTTGCCCTGAATGACCACCGCGGACCATTGAGTGAAGGGTTCAAGGAAGTTTCCATTGGCGAAGCTGATATGGCGTCCAAACTCGATGGAGCCTCCCAGGCCCGAATTGTCATAGTCGCCCTTGGCCCGGGCGCCATCGCTCAAACCGACTTTCGCTTCATTGCGAAAACGGTTCGCCTTTAACACGCCGTCGAAATAATAACCGGTCCGTGAGTCAAGCCAGGTGACGTATGTGCCCAGATAGTAGCTAGCTACACGCCCTGAGGTGCCAGCCTTCAGGTCAAGGTCGGATTTACTCTGACCGGCCATCACACCCACCAGCCATTGGCCATCTCCGACAGGCAGCGGCGCATCTGCGCCCAACGTGAAACCTTGCTGGGTTTGTTGGTAACCGACACCCGAGCCATCGGCGATGTTGTACTTGTTGGCGTATGTGCGGCCCCAGGCGCCCGCCTTGCCGCCATTGAAACGCAGTTCCCCCATGCGAGTGCGCAATGAGGTCAACTCGCCTAACCATACGGTCGATGCGGTATTGAATAGAGCAAGTACCGAGCGTGTGCCCGGACTGACCGTGCGAGTACTCGGATCGAGTACCCAGTCATTGCCACTTTTTGCCAGCCCGTAGGAATAGGTCCCAAGATCGACCGCGCCGTTGACCAGAGAAAACTGCGCATCGCCAGCGGCGGTTTGAACCACGCGAATCGGTTGGCCGGCGGCAGGGTCAACACCACTGCTGGCAATCAACAATTCATGATTGCCACTGGCGGTCCCTGTGACATTTAGCAAATCGGTCTGGCCCGTGGCGAAATCTGTGCCCATCACGAACCGGCCATTGCCCGACAGCGTGGTCACGTTCAATTGGTAGAAGGCGTTATCAGCACCGAATATCACCGCCCCACCATTGTTGAGCGTGAGTTTGTCAACGTTACTGTTATCCACCAGTACCCATTTGGAACTGTCATTAATGGTGGTGCTGGCCACATTTTCCAGGCGGCCGGTCAAGACTGAATCGTTCTGCAGGATCAGTTGGGTGGTACTGCCTTGCTCGGTAACGATGTTACCGGTCAACGTACTGCCATTAACGGTCATGGAGGTGTTGGCACCGCCTCTCACATCCAGCAGCGTATCGTTGCCTGCCAGCAATCGGGAATTGCTCAAGGAGATGGTCGCTGTCGAAGTCGCTCCATTGGCGAAGTCCACCAGGATCGCCGAACCGGAATGCCCCTGAACTGTGGTGTTTTCAATGGCCAATACGGCGGGTTGAACGTCATTCGGGTCAAGGTCAATGAGTACACCGTTTTGCCCGCCAACGATTGTGCTGCTCCTGGCCGTAGCCTGGCCACTGCGCAACCGAATCCCGTAACTCGTGGCACCAGTGCCTTGAATGGTTGAATCGGTAACATCCAGGGTGCTGTAGGCACTGACCAAGGCACCACCCAATACACCGGTAATGGTGCTGTTACCTGTCACAGTAACCTTGGAGCCGGTCTGAGTAGCAGCATTGCGAACCGCCTGCAGTCCTACACGATTACCGGTAATGGTGCTGTTATCGATAGTGGCGTCACTGTTGCTCAGCAAGACAGCTGCAAGGCCGCCGATGCCTGAAACGGTCGCCCCGCTCAGATTGACGCTCGAGCCATTGCTGGCCGAAATCTGCTGAGTCGTGCCACCGGTGTTTACATTGAGTGTCGAACTGTCGGAGGTGATACTGAGCGTCTGCGCGCCATTAACCGTCAGCGTCGCATTCTGGCTAAGGTCCCAGCTTTCCGGTGTGCCGCCATTAATAGTTACATTCCCCCCAATGACGGGCGCAGCGGTTGCAAATGAAGTGAAGCACGCCAGTAGCGAGGGGCACAGCAACGTACACCTGGACGCACTCCTGGGAAAAAATGAAAATTTGCCTCGCATAGTAGACACCTACCTGAAAAAAACTCGAGCGCCGGCACTCTCGGAGATGAGCGAGGCCAGCCATTTGAGGGTCGCTAGGCTATCTGGGAGTTTCACAAAGTTCTGTAGGATTTATCCTTATTTAATAAGCGAAAACTCCTTCAGAATTTCTCTTAAAAACGTATATCAATGCATTACAACAGTGCGACGGGGCTTTCTCCCGTCGCACTGTTGCAAGCCAGCCTTTATCTATGGAAGAGGATGCACCTCTTCACAGAATTGGCCCTCACTGTTGTCCAGATCCAACCGATGAACAGCAGGTAGTGATTCAGGCGTTGGAGTACCTGTACCTCCGCGCGAAATAGTATAGGTAACCCTGCCATTTGCATTGTGTGCCGGCCTGAAGTCCTCCATGTAATCGCCAATACTAATGAGGACGCCGGCTTCAGGATAATCGCCAACAATGTCGTAAGTAGCTTCGGCCTCTGTACCAGCAATTGGAACTGCAGGGTCAGTGACGTATGCATAGTAGTTCAGAGTGATTGTTTCACCGTCAACTGTGTATGCATTTTTCAGTACGCGCACCAGCAGATTTCGTCTAGACGTACCATCCCCTGGATCCAACGCTGAAGGGAAGTTCAATGTAGAGCAGCCAATTCGTTTAAGTGGACCTGCAAGCTTTAATACTTCCGGCGCGGCCATTTCGATTGGAAATGCTTCTACGAGAATATCCTTTGGCCTGGATTCAGTCGGATTGACCCCGGTCAGCGTATACAATTTGCAACTCAAAACCTTGGTTCCGCTGCCTTGGGAAAGTACAGTTGCCCAAGGCAGCGACACAGGAATCGTGGTGCCTTCTTGTCCTGTTGTCAAAGCAATGGTCGGACCGATTTTTACACCGCCATAAGAAACATCAATCAACCAACCTTCTTCAGTAGGAGGAGTAGTAAATAGGTCAATGAAGATTTTTATACCATTGTCGTTGAAGTCCCCTTCCAATACCTCATCGTTGTTACCCGCCGTTGTTGTCAGCCGGGGCGCATCCAACCCAATAAGAATCGGATCCGGACCAATGAATGAAATATCCACATCTATGTCGACATCACTTGCAGCAATCTCACGGACACCACGAAACATTTTATAGCTAAATTTTATGGGTACTATTCCATCGGTATCGCCATAAACTTCTTTTATAAGATCATACATAGCAAAAAATATTAATTCGACTTCGGTTCGTACTCTTTGCTCTGGACCAACAGGCTTTCCTCCACAAAAACAAATGATTGTGTCACCGGGTGCGTTGGGCGTCGGCACCCAAACATTAATTTGCACACCTCTTGTATCAAATTGAGTATCAGGCAGATCAATCAGATTATCGCCACTTTCACCATTCGCCAAAGGAAGCACTGGCGGCAAGACCGTGGCAGGATCAGGGTCAGGCAAAAAGACCACAGTGCGCTGGCTGGGATTTGATCTGCGCCCTTTATTTCCTGGCAAGTCTCTCGCTACATAAATAAGCTGATTAGGCCCCTCCTCCCCATTCTTAAATGCGTCGGCAGGAATTAACGCCTCCCCTGCAGCATTCAATACATCTTCAAACACTGGCGTATCGCGAGCCGGATCAGGTGCGGGCCCCCAGTAAAAACTGTAAATGTCACTCAGGTGATAGGTTGGGGAGACTGCTGGCTTGACGGGAATCCCAGGCTTGCCATCGAGATAAGCTTCATCGATCGGTGAGGTCGGCGCCAGATCGGCAGGCCACGTGGGTGCGCCCGGCGTACGGTCCGATGGCGGATTTTTCACTTTGTAGGGCGCTGTCAGGTCAATCGTGTACAGGGTGCTCTCCGATATACCGTCGTTCGTTCCTCCAGCCCAATAAATGTATCGCATCTCATATTCAGTAGGGGGCTCAGGGGTGAGTTCTTCTTTCAAGAAGCTGACCGCAATCTCAAACGGCACAGTCCAATCCCTGTCAGCCACTGGACCCAGCTCAATAAATTGGCCGGGGGCAATATCTGTCCAGGCTGGATCTCCTATTTTGCGAATCTGAGGCTGTAGAAAATCATCATCGTCTTCAAGCAATGGCTTGGGAACGAGGTACTTCAAGGGCGACAGCAAGTCTGCGATGGGTATTCGCAAGTCGGGCAACAATGTTTGCGCCAGAATAGTAACTGCCTTGGGAGGATCAGCGAGTGTATCGCCTGACCTGAAGGTTCTTTCTTGAAGCACTGCCATTCTGGACAATACGGCCTTTTCAACTATTGCGTTCATTCTGGTTTTCTCCATGTCTTAGCAATCGATAGCGCACCGGTTTCAACGAACGACCACCTGATGCACGCTCTCACTTATATGACTACACATATAACTCACTGCTCTTTCAAGGTCCGCACGGAAGTTCCTCTCCTGGTATGACCCTATCTATCCTTACCAGCCCGACCTTTGATTTCCCTATGAGTCTGGATCCGCGATACACTTTATAACTAACCAGCGCAGATGCATTACTGACCATCGGCTTTATATGAATGTCGTATGGCGTGACCACCTCGACAAATCCATTGCGGAGATCTTCTTCAGTCAAAATGTCATGCTTAATTACTTTGCGCGCCCTTGTCAATTGCAGGCCACTCCCATTAAGAGAGGTATAAGCACTCCAAAAAATATTAAATACATCCCCTACTTCAAAGCTTGGGAGAGGCGGAAACTTCACAGTTACACCGTTCCACAGCGGCGGTTCGGTTGTGCAGTTGAGATACCCGTACTTATCGGCGTGGGGAAACTCAGCAGCGGGAAGGTCTGTCTGAACAGGAGTATGATCGATAGTAAGCGTTCGTCGAAACGAGTAAGCCGGATTATTAGCAGTATCGAAAACTTCATACCACAAATTGCCAGGCCCATTATGCTGCAAATACTTTGGAGAAATATGAATTATAAATTCCGGCTTGATATCTGCTGGCAAGTATATACTTTCTATCCGCACCGGAGGCAGTTCCAATTCTGGCTGCTCAAAGAACACGACAAGGATATCCCGCTCATCTGGTTTTGATGCGTAGTTTTTCCAAAGAGGAACAACAACATCAATACCTTTTAGCAGCAATTCATAAGGAATATTGCCTGCGGGATCAACATCGGGATCGGCCACTCCGATCACCTTTGGAGGTTCATAAATCGGTATAGGGGACATGTAATGAGCCCTCATCATGCTGGCGTGTATATTCCCGGATTGATGTGGTTGCTGAGTTAAATTAGGCGCCAAAGTCAATCGACTGGCTACTGTCATATCTGACAGGTCTTACTACCGTTCGTCGCTTATTCCTACATTTTTGAATGACAGCAACCTTGACGGCATTTGCGTAATGATGTTTCCTGAAATCGGTTTCAGGACCCTTTGTGTGAACTATCCCAATAACAAGGTCGCCCACCATGAACGACTTCTCCGCCGCCCAACGCAGCCGCGTCACCATGCTCGACGTCGCCGAACACGCCGGGGTCTCCAAGGCCAGTGTCTCGCGCTTCATCGGCGAAGATCGCGCCCTGCTCTCCGATGCCATTGCCTCGCGCATCGAGCAGGCGATCAGCGAGTTGGGCTATCGCCCGAATCAAATGGCCCGCGGCCTGAAACGTGGGCGCACCCGCCTGATCGGCATGTTGGTGGCCGATATCCGTAACCCTTATTCGATTGCCGTGATGCACGGGGTGGAAACCGCTTGCCGTCAGCACGGCTACAGCCTGGTGGTGTGCAATACCGACCGCGATGATGAGCAGGAACGTCAGCACCTGGCGTTGCTGCGTTCCTACAACATCGAAGGCTTGATCGTGAACACCCTCGGTCATCACCGCGATGAACTGCGCGAGTTGCGTCAGGAAATGCCCATGGTGCTGGTGGATCGCAAGGTCGAGCAGCTCGATAGCGATCTGGTGGGGCTGGATAATCCGGCCGCTGTCGAGATGGCCATTGCCCACCTTGAAGAACGCGGTTATCGCGATGTGCTGATGGTCACCGAGCCGTATGACGGCACCAGTTCGCGGATCGAACGGGTCAGCAGTTTCAAGGCGCAGGTCGCGCAGCGTCCGGCGTTCTCGGGCGCGGTGGTTGAAACTGGCGGCGATTTGACTGCTCGCTTGAACACCTTTTTGCAAACTCCCGGTCCTGGCCCGAAAGCGCTGTTTTGTGCCAACGGTATTGCCGCGCTGGCCAGCACCCATTCGTTGCGTGAGTTGAAGTGCAATCTGTTCGAGGATGTCGGGCTGATCGCCCTGGATGATCTGGATTGGTATCCGTTGGTGGGCAGTGGGATTACCGCCCTCGCCCAGCCGACTGAGGAAATTGGCGCGAGTGCGTTTGAATGTTTGCTCAAGCGACTGCGTGGGGATGATGGGCCGGTGCGGACGTTGGATTTTTCGGCTCGGTTGATTGTGCGGGGGTCCACCCTGGGGAATCTTCGGTGAATGTTCGGGCCCCATCGCGGGCAAGCCCGCTCCCACAGGGATCTGTGGCGTTCACAAAATCTGTGTGGGCTTGCCCGCTATGGGGCCCTAAAAACCCCACAACTCAACATCAATATTTTTTTGCCAAATCACAGCGATCTGTGGCGTTCACAAAACCTGTGGGAGCGGGCTTGCCCGCGATGGGGCCCGAAAGAACAACACATCCTTAAAGCAGCCATTTTTTTTGAACAAAAATGAAACCGGTTTCAGAGGTGAATAACAATGAACAAACCACCCGTTTCCATCAGCCTTTCCAGCTACGGCGCGGAGCTTGTCCGCCAACGCGGCCAAGGCAGTTTTGTCGAGGTGCTGGCCGCTGCCGGTGCCACGCACATCGAATGGCGCGAAGAACTATTGACCCTCGAAGACCCCGCGCAACTGGCTGATGCCACGCAATCCCAAGGCCTGGAAAGCATTTATTCCTCACCGATGGAATTGTGGTTGGCCGGGCAATCGGCACCCAATCCTGAACTGCTCTCGACCCTGAAGCGCGCCGAGGCATTCGGCGCCAGATGGCTGAAAGTCTCCCTGGGTTATTTCACCGACAACAACGATCTGCAAACCCTGGCGCTGCAGTTGCAACAGAGCCCGGTGCATCTGCTGGTGGAAAACGACCAGACGCTGCACGGCGGCCGAATCGAACCGTTTCAGCGTTTCTTCGCCGACATCGAACAACATCAGCTGCCGATCAAAATGACCTTCGATATCGGCAACTGGCAATGGCAGGACCAATCCGCCGCCAGCGCCGCGCGGTTGCTCGGTCGACATGTCGGTTACGTGCACTGTAAAGCAGTGGCGCGCCGGGCCGACGGCAAACTGGTGGCGGTGCCACCGGCCGCCAGCGACCTGCATCTGTGGGGCCAATTGCTGCGGCACATGGATCACGACGTGATGCGTGCAGCGGAGTATCCGCTGCAAGGCGATGACTTGGTGCAGTTGACCTCCGAGCATGTCGCCGCCCTCGCCCACCTCGGTCAATCCCGCCTGGAGTCTGCTCATGTCTGAGATCGATATTCTGTCGTTCGGTGAAACCATGGCGATGTTCGTTGCCGAGCAGAACGGTGAGTTGGCCGACGTCGGCCAGTTCCACAAACGCATTGCCGGGGCCGACAGCAATGTCGCCATTGGCTTGTCGCGGTTGGGGTTTAACGTCGCCTGGCTGAGCCGGGTTGGCGCGGACTCGCTCGGCAGGTTCGTCATCGATACGCTTGAGAAAGAAGGCCTGGATTGCACTCATGTCGACATCGACCCGGCGCACCCCACCGGGTTTCAACTCAAGTCCCGCGCCGATGATGGCAGCGATCCGGTTGTTGAGTATTTCCGTCGTGGCTCGGCGGCCAGTCATTTGTCGGTGCAGTCCATCAAGCCGCAATTGCTCAAGGCTGGGCACTTGCACGCCACGGGCATTCCTCCGGCGTTGTCGGCATCGGCCCGGGAAATGTCCTTCGAGCTGATGACCCGCATGCGCAATGCCGGGCGCAGCGTGTCGTTCGACCCTAACCTGCGCCCGAGTCTGTGGGCCAGCGAGCAACAGATGATCACCGAAATCAACCGTCTCGCCGCCCTCGCCCATTGGGTGCTGCCGGGTTTGAGCGAAGGGCGTTTGCTCACCGGTTTCGAAGACCCCGCCGACATCGCCGCGTTTTACCTCGACCAGGGCGTTGAAGCCGTGGCGATCAAGCTCGGGCCGCACGGCGCGTATTACCGAACCCCTCTGGATGAAGGTTTCGTTGCAGGCGTGCCGGTGGAGACAGTGGTCGATACGGTCGGTGCCGGTGACGGGTTTGCCGTCGGCCTGATCAGCGCCCTGCTGGAAAACCACAGCGTTGCCCACGCCGTGCAGCGTGCCAACTGGATCGGCAGCCGCGCGGTGCAGAGCCGTGGGGATATGGAGGGGTTGCCCAACAGGCTGGAAATGTCCGTCGAGTTTGAAGCCACCATCGCGGGCAAGCCCGCTCCCACAGGGATCGGCGCAAATCCTGTGGGAGCGGGCTTGCCCGCGATGAGGCCCGAATAGTCACTGAAGATTTAAAATCGTTACCTGCTGCGACAAAAACAACAAGCTCAGGAGCATCACTATGAAAACCGCAACACTGGCCACCCGCCGCTGGTGGTACATCATGCCGATCGTGTTCATCACCTACAGCCTGGCGTATCTGGACCGCGCCAACTATGGATTTGCCGCCGCCTCCGGGATGGCGGCGGACCTGATGATCACCCCAGGCCTGTCCTCCCTGCTCGGCGCGCTGTTCTTCCTCGGTTATTTCTTCTTCCAGATCCCCGGAGCGATTTACGCCCAGAAGCACAGCGTGAAGAAGCTGATTTTCGTCAGCCTGATCCTCTGGGGCGGCCTGGCGACCTTGACCGGGATCGTCTCCAACGCCTACTGGCTGATCGTGATTCGCTTCATGCTCGGCGTGGTCGAAGCCGCGGTGATGCCGGCGATGCTGGTGTACCTGTGCCACTGGTTCACCCGGGCCGAACGCTCACGCGCCAACACCTTCCTGATCCTCGGCAACCCGGTGACCATGCTTTGGATGTCGGTGGTGTCGGGCTACCTGATCCAGCATTTCAGCTGGCGCTGGATGTTCATCATCGAAGGATTGCCGGCGGTGCTGTGGGCGTTTATCTGGTGGCGCCTGGCCGATGATCGTCCGGCTCAGGCCAAGTGGCTCAACGACCAGGAGAAACAGGACCTGGAGAGCGCCCTGGCCGCCGAACAGGTGGGCATCAAAGCGGTGAAAAACTACGCCGAAGCCTTCCGTTCGCCAAAGGTGATCATCCTCGCCTTGCAGTTCTTCTGCTGGAGCATCGGTGTCTACGGTTTCGTGTTGTGGCTGCCATCGATCCTCAAGGCCGGCGCGCAGATGGACATGATCGAAGCCGGTTGGCTGTCGTCATTGCCGTACCTGGCCGCAGTGATCGCCATGCTGCTGGTGTCCTGGGGTTCGGACAAACTGCAAAAGCGCAAACGCTTCGTCTGGCCACCGCTGTTGATCGCCTCGATTGCGTTTTATGGCTCCTACGCCTTGGGCGCGGAACATTTCTGGTGGTCCTACACGCTGCTAGTGATCGCCGGCGCCTGCATGTACGCCCCGTACGGGCCGTTTTTCGCCATCGTCCCGGAGATCCTCCCGGCCAACGTCGCGGGTGGCGCCATGGCGTTGATCAACAGCATGGGCGCACTCGGTTCGTTTGGCGGTTCTTATCTGGTGGGTTACCTGAACAGCTCCACCGGATCGCCCGGTGCGTCTTACCTGCTGATGAGCGGCGCCTTGCTGCTGTCGGTGGTGCTGACGATTTTCCTCAAGCCCGGCGCCAGTGACCGGGTGGTGGCCAAGGCTGCGACGCCTCGGCCGGCTGGGGCTCATTCCTGAATGGATGTTGATATGACGACGATGAAAAAGCAGGTTGTGCTGTACAAGAAACTCTCGCCACTACTGATGGCTCGCTTGCATGAGCAGACTGAGGTGACGCTGATCGAAAGCCTCGACGCCGAGGGTCTGGCAAAGCTGCGCCAGGCCCTGCCCCGCGCCCAAGGGTTGCTCGGCGCCAGCCTGAAACTGGACGCCGGGTTATTGGATCTGGCGCCAAACCTGGAAGCCATTGCCAGCGTGTCCGTCGGCGTCGACAACTACGACATCGACTACCTGACCGAGCGGCGGATCCTGCTCAGCAACACCCCCGACGTGTTGACCGAAACCACCGCCGACACCGGTTTCGCGCTGATCCTGGCCACCGCCCGGCGTGTGGTGGAACTGGCCAACATGGTTCGCGCCGGCCAGTGGAACCGCAACATCGGGCCGACGCATTTCGGCAGCGATGTGCATGGCAAGACGCTGGGAATCATCGGCATGGGGCGGATTGGCGAGGCATTGGCGCAGCGCGGGCATTTCGGTTTTGGCATGCCGGTTCTGTATCACAGCCATTCACCGAAACCGGCGGTGGAGCAGCGATTCAATGCGCAATACCGCAGCCTGACCGAACTGCTGCAGCAGGCCGATTTCGTTTGCCTGACGTTGCCCCTGACTGCTGAAACCGAGGGGTTGATTGGCGCTGAACAGTTCGCCCTGATGCGTCCCGAGACGATCTTCATCAACATTTCCCGGGGCAAGGTGGTGGATGAGCCAGCGCTGATCGAAGCGTTGCAACAAAAGCGGATTCGCGCGGCGGGGCTGGATGTGTTCGAGCGTGAGCCACTGGGGTATGACTCGCCGTTGCTGCAGTTGAATAATGTGGTGGCGACGCCGCATATTGGGTCGGCGACGCACGAGACGCGGGAGGCGATGGCGACGTGTGCGGTGGATAATCTGTTGGCGGCTTTGGCTGGGGAGCGACCGGCTAATTTGGTGAATGTCGGAGCGTGGCGGGTTTAAGAAATTTTGCGTTTGTCAGGCAGCCATCGCGGGCAAGCCCGCTCCCACAGGGATCTATGGCGTTCACAAAAACCTGTGGGAGCGGGCTTGCCCGCGATGGGGCCGGCCGATACAACACAAATCCATCAAGCCCGCCGCACCTGCAGCAACTGCGCTGCACACGACGCAATCCGCTGGCACGCATCCGCCAGCCTCACCTGATCCACCACCAACCCAATGCGAATATGCCCCGCCGCGCTCGGCCCGAAAGCTTCGCCGGCCAACACCGACACGCCATACACTTCAAGCAACCGCTCGGCAAAATCCTGGGCCCCAAGCCCGGTCTGGCGCACATCGACCATCACGAACATTCCGCCATCGGGTTTGATCGGCCGGATGCCCGGGCAACCACTTAGCCTCGCGCACACCAGATCGCGACGCTGGCGATATTCCTCACGCATCAGCGCCACTTCCGGCAAGTCTTTATCGAGCGCCACTTGCGCGGCTTTCTGGACGAAATCCGGAAGGCCGAACAGCATGCACAGCGACAGGTGCATCAAGTGTTCAGCCAGCGGTTTCGGGCCGATCATCCAGCCCACCCGCCAGCCGCTCATGGCATGGGATTTGGACAAACTGTTGAGGGTCGCGGTGCGCTCGGCCATGCCCGGCAGACTGGCCGGGCTAATGTGCTCGCCCTCATACAACAGGTCGCTGTAGACCTCGTCGCTGATCAGCCAGAGGTCATGCCGCACACACAGCGCCGCCAGCGCTTGCCAGCTCTTCAACGACAGGCTGGCGCCAGAGGGATTATTCGGGCTGTTGAGCAGGATGACGCGGGTTTTTGGGGTAATCAGCGCCGCTACATCCGCCGGTTCGACCTGAAAGCCATTCTCCGGACGCACCGCCACCGGCACCACGCTGGCTCCGCAGGCGCCGAACACACCTTCATAGGTCACGTACATCGGTTCGGCGACGATCACTTCATCACCCGGATCGAGCAAGCATTGGGCGACCGAATACACCGCGCACTGCGCACCGGGCAGCACGATCACATGGTCGGCATCCACCTCCTGACCGCAGCGCCGCTGATGACGGCTGGCGATGCTGGTGCGTAGTGTGCGGGTGCCGCGTACATCCGAGTAATGAGTGTCACCGGCCAACAGGCTGTCGATGGCGGCGTGGACGATGGGCAGCGGCGTGTCGAAATCCGGATCGCCGACCGATAGCAGCAGCACGTCGACGCCCTGCTCGCGCAATTCCAGCGCTCGATCGTGAATCTTCCAGGCTGCCGCTCCGTCACCGTCGATTCGTTGGGTCAAGGCTGAATAGCGCATGTACTTCTCCTAACGCGCGGGTTCCAGTTTCAACCCTATCTCAAATCACGAAACGCGCCACCATCGCATTCAAATCAACCGCCAATCGTGACAGTTCGTGGGTGGCGGCGCTGGTCTGGTTGGCACCGGCGGCGGACTGAGTAGCCAAGTCGCGAATATTCACCAGATTGCGGTCGACTTCACGGGACACTTGAGCCTGTTCTTCCGAGGCGCTGGCGATCACCAGGTTACGCTCGTTGATCAGTTGAATCGATTGAGTGATCTGCTCCAGGGCGACACCCGCCGCACGGGCCATTTCCAGGGTACTTTGGGTACGTTGATTGCTTTGTTGCATCGACGAGACCGCTTCGCCGGTGCCGTTCTGAATGCCGGCGACCATTTTCTCGATTTCCTGGGTCGATTGCGCGGTGCGATGGGCCAACGCCCGAACCTCATCCGCCACCACCGCAAAGCCACGTCCGGCCTCTCCTGCACGGGCGGCTTCGATCGCGGCGTTGAGGGCCAGCAGGTTGGTCTGCTCGGCGATGGCGCGGATCACGTCCAGCACTTTGCCGATGTCGCGGCCCTGAGTCGCCAGGCCTTCGATCATCAACGCCGTGTTCTGCACGTCATGGGTCATAGTCTGGATCGCGTCGACGGTTTCCACCACCCGGTCACGACCTTCGCGGGCCGCTTGGGTCGACTGGTTCGAGGCTTCGGAGGTCGATACCGCATTGCGCGCCACTTCTTCCACGGCGGCGGTCATTTCGTTGACGGCGGTGGCCGCCTGTTCGATTTCGTTGTTTTGCTGTTGCAGGCCACGGGACGCTTCTTGCGTCACGGTGCTGAGCTCTTCAGCGGCGGCGCCCAGTTGCGTCGCGGAGCCGGCGATCTGTTCGATGGTTTTACGCAGGTTGAGCTGCATGGCGGACAAGGCACCCAGCAAACGCGCCGGTTCGTCGTTGCCGTCGACTTCGATGACCTTGCTCAGGTTGCCGCCGGCAATGGTTTCGGCGGCGAGCACCGCACGGTTTAGCGGTGTGAGGATGCTGCGGGTCAACAGCCAGGCCAGCAGCACGGTCAGCAACGAAGCCATCACCGCCACCGTCACGATGCCGGTAAAGGCTTCGCTGTAATGCTCGCCCGCCTTGGCCGACGCAGCTTTGGCATCGGCGGCGTTGAGCGCTACCAGTTTGTTCAGTTGCTCGCCCATCTGATCGGTGCCTTCCTTGATCCGCGTATTGATCAGGGCGCGCATCTCCTCCAGTTTGTTCTGCCGCGACAGTTCCAGCATTTGGCTCTGGGCCTGCATGTAGTTGTCGAGGGTAGTCGCGAAGGTTTTGTACAGCGCGGCTTCTTCAGGGCTGGCCGGCAAGGCGGCATAACTGGCTTGGGCGCTGCGCACCTTGTCGACGAGCACGCCGATGCGGGTCTGGGCTTCCTGCAACGCCGCCGGGTCACGGTTAACCAGCACGCGGAACGAGAGAATCCGCAGACGCAGAACGTTTTCCGTCACGTTGCCCAGAAACCCGATGCTGGGTAACTGCGTCATTTCCATATCGACAGAGGCCTGGCGGATGATCGACATGCGGTTCACGGCAAACACGCCGAGCACGATGACCAGCATGGCAATGAAGGCGAAACCGAGGAAAGCTCGAGGCGCGATTTTCAGATTACGCAATGACATAGGATGATCTCGGTAATTGAGGCGGCGAGCATCCTTGCGGTGATCACTGTCGGGCGGGCGATGGCGCGCACCCTTTCAGCTTGGCGCCACTGTTGTAGTTGGTTTGTGTGCGCCTGTTAGCTGTATCGGCCGGGGTTGAGGTTTTTTGCAGGGGTTGGAGAAATATTTTTCGAGGGAGGCTGGAGTGTTTCAGCGGTGAAACACTGGTTAGCTAAAGCGCAGAACCTGTGGGAGCGGGCTTGCCCGCGAAGGCGGCGGCACAGTCAACATTGGCGGTGCCTGACACACCGCTTTCGCGGGCAAGCCCGCTCCCACAGGGATTTCTTTCTGCTGAGGATTGAGTCAGGCCTTGCAGGCGGCCACTCGCCACACCCGCGCGATATCAAGGGCCCGCTCACGCAACAATCGCGGCGCTTCGGCGCAGGCCTGCTCCAGTGTCATCGGCCCGCTGGCCAAGGCAAAGGCCGCATCGATGCCATGCTCGTACAGCGCCTGATACCCCTCGCCCAACGTGCCGGCGATGACGATGACCGGCACGCCGTGCTGCCGTGCAATGCGCGCCACGCCAAACGGGGTTTTGCCGCGCAACGTCTGGGCATCGAAACGACCTTCGCCCGTGATCACCAGATCGGCGCCTTTGACCGCTTCGGCCAGCCCCACCAGTTCGGCGACCACTTCCACTCCGGCCTGAAATTGCGCACCGAGAAACGCCTTGGCGGCAAAACCCAAGCCGCCCGCCGCGCCGCTGCCCGGCTCATCGCGCACGTCTTTGTCCAAGGCTTGCGCGCAGCGTTCGGCAAAATGCCCGAGAGCGTGGTCCAGTTGCTCGACTTGCTCACGTGACGCACCTTTCTGCGGGCCGAAAATCGCTGAAGCGCCGTGAGGGCCGCACAGCGGGTTATTGACGTCGGCGGCGATGTCGAAGCGCACCTTGGCCAGGCGCGGATCGATCTCACTCAGATCGATGCGGGCCAATTGCGCCAAGGCCAGACCGCCCGGCACCAGGGTTTGGTCCTGAGCATCCAGCAGTTTCACACCCAAGGCCTGCATCGCCCCGGCGCCGCCGTCGTTGGTGGCGCTGCCGCCAATCGCCAGGATCACCCGTTGCGCGCCGGCATCCAGCGCGGCGCGGATCAACTCACCGGTGCCGTAGGTGCTGCTGGTGCAGGCATCGCGCAGGTTCGGCGGAACCAGTTGCAGGCCACTGGCCTCGGCCATTTCGATGATCGCGGTGTGACTCTGTGGCAACCACCCCCACGCGGCATCGACCGTGGCACCCAGCGGCCCGCGAACATGGGTGCGGCGCAGTTCGCCGTCGCACGCGGCCAAAATCGATTCGACCGTGCCTTCCCCGCCGTCAGCCATCGGGCACTTGAGCAAGTGTGCATCCGGCCAGACTTCGGCCAACCCCAGCGCAATGGCCTCGGCCACACCCTGGGCACTCAGGCTGTCCTTGAACGAATCGGGGGCGATGACGATTTTCATGCGAATTCTCCAGTTCCAATGCGTCCATGCTGCCAGCCGCCATGAACAATAACGCCGGTCCGCTGCACAAGCGGGCATGAGGATTATTGTTCATTTCCACAAAACCCGGCGGGAGCAGCGTCGTTCACAAATCTGTGCACCACCACAATTCCCTGTGGGAGCGGGCTTGCCCGCGAAGAGGCCATCACGTCCAACATGAATGGTGACTGACACACCGCCATCGCGGGCAAGCCCGCTCCCACAGGGAATTATGTGATTCATGGGTTGGCGTCTGCCTGGGGGAGCAGCTGGACGCCAAGGTAGAGCGCGAGCATTCCGTCCAGCTTTAGCGGGTCGACGCCGCTGAGTTCGGCAATCCGCTCCATGCGGTAACGCAAACTGTTGCGATGGATGCCCAAGGCATCGGCACAGGCCTGGCTCTGGCCGTCGTGTTCGCACCAACTGCGCAGGGTCGCCAGCAGTTGGCCGTTGCCGTCCTTGGCGATGACTTTGCGCAACGGCCGCAGCAGTTCATCCAGCGCATCGTCGTTGCGGTGCCGCCAGAGCATCACCGGCAGCCGATAACGGTTCAGGGTCAGCAAGCGCGAATGCGGTAACACATCGCGTCCATAGGCCAGCAAATCACCGACGCGCCGATAGCAGCGGCGCAACCCCGACAATCCATCGGCCTGCCCGCCCACGGCGATGCGCAAAATATTCCAGCCGAGGCCATCGAGCTTCTCCAGCAGCCGATCATTTTCGATCGCAGGCGTCGCCGGTCGGCACCACAGCAACGAGGACTTGGCCGAGCTCACGCACCAACTGTCCGGATAACGCGACATCAACCAGGCGCTGAGCGCTTCGACGGTCTGCCCCGGGCCGTGTTCCATGCCCAACTCGAACAGGTACGGCACCCGCGTCAATTGCGGTTTGAGCCCCAGTTGCTGCGCTTCGTCCAGCAACCGCGGCGAATCCCCCGCCTCGCTGAGCAGCAGCGCCAGCAGATCATCGCAACGCTGGCGCCGCCATTGCTGTTCGGCTTGCTGATTGCGCTGGCCCACCAGCATCTCGGCGGTCATGCGCACCAGTTCGGCGTAAGTGCGCAATTGCTCGGGTTCGCCGGTGATGCCCAGCACACCAATCAAACGCTGATCGAGCAACAGCGGCAGGTTGATACCCGGCTGCACGCCTTTGAGGTGAATCGCGGTTTGCGCGTCGATCTCCACCACGCGCCCGTTGGCCAGCACCAATTGCGCGCCTTCGTGACGGGTATTGATGCGTTCCGGCTCGCCGCTGCCAAGAATCAGCCCCTGGCTGTCCATGACATTGACGTTGTACGGCAGGATGGCCATCGCCCGGTCGACGATGTCCTGGGCCAGGTCGTGATCGAGTTCGAACATAGCGCGGTTCCTTGAAAACGTGATGGAACGGGTTGTTCACCCGCACAGGCCTTGGTCGTAAACCCTGTGCTCAGGCACAAAGACAACCACCCAAGGGGTGGCCGAGACTCACTGGGCGATCAACGTTACCCTTGCGTCGCAAAAAATCATAATAAAGAGAGAGCCCGCCATGTCACAGAGCGCCACAGCTACCCTGGCCAACGCTGACGACAAGAATGCCGTCTACAAGCGCATTACCCTGCGTTTGATCCCCTTCATCTTCATCTGCTACCTGTTCAACTACCTCGACCGGGTGAACGTCGGGTTTGCCAAACTGCAGATGCTCGACGCACTGAAATTCAGCGAAACCGTGTACGGCCTCGGCGCCGGGATCTTCTTCATCGGCTACGTACTGTGCGGCGTACCGAGCAACCTGGCCCTGACCAAATTCGGCCCGCGACGCTGGATCGCGCTGATGATGATTACCTGGGGCACGCTGTCGACCTGCCTGCTGTTCGTCACCACACCGACCGAGTTCTACACCCTGCGCCTGTTTACCGGTGCGGCCGAAGCCGGGTTCTTCCCCGGTGTGGTGCTGTACCTCTCGCAGTGGTTCCCGACGTTCCGTCGTGGTCGCATCATGGCGCTGTTCATGTCGGCGATCCCGGTGTCCGGCCTGCTCGGCAGCCCGTTTTCCGGCTGGATCCTCAACCACTTCGCCGCTGGCCAAGGCGGTTTAGCGGGCTGGCAGTGGATGTTTTTGCTGCAAGGCATTCCGACGGTGATCCTCGGTGCCCTCGCCTACTTCCTGCTCAGCGACAGTTACGCCAACGCCAAGTGGCTGACCCCTTACGAGCGTTCGGTGCTTGAGGCCGATCACGCTGAAGACCTGGCCAGCAAACCGAAAACCGCCACTGATTCCCTGTTGGCGGTGTTCAAGAACCCGGCGATCTGGGCCTTCGGCCTGATCTATTTCTGCATCCAGAGCGGTGTCTACGCGATCAACTTCTGGTTGCCGTCGATCATCAAGAACCTGGGTTTCAGCGATAACCTGGTGATTGGTTGGCTCAGTGCGATTCCGTATCTGCTGGCGGCGGTGTTCATGTTGATGGTCGGTCGCTCGGCGGACCTGCGCAAAGAACGCCGCTGGCACTTGGTGGTGCCGATGCTGATGGGCGCGGTGGGCCTGTTGATTGCGGTGAACTTCGCCGCCAACCCGGCCCTCGCCATCCTCGGCCTGACCCTCGCCACCATGGGCGCCCTCACCGGCCTGCCGATGTTCTGGCCGGTGCCGACGGCCATGCTGAGTGCGGGTGCGGCGGCCGGTGGGTTGGCGTTGATCAACTCGATGGGGCAGATGGCGGGTTTTCTTAGTCCGTATCTGGTGGGTTGGGTCAAGGACAGCACCGGGTCGACTGATGCGGCGCTTTATCTGCTGGCGGGTGTGATTGTTTGTGGGAGTTTGCTGGCGTTGCGCATGACGCGGACATTGCGGGTTTAAGGTTCAGCGAAAACAAAAACGGCCCTCTCGGGTGATCGTTCCCACGCTCCGCGTGGGAATGCAGCCCGGGACGCTCCGCGTCCCTTCCAGAGCCGAACGCGGAGCGTCCGTTGAGGCATTCCCACGCAGAGCGTGGGAACGATCAATTCTCGCTAGCCTTGCGGGTCGAGGTTATCCAGCACCCGGTTGACGGCCAGTTCCCCAAGCATGACCACCGATTGAATCCCCAGCATCATGTTGCGATGCGGCATCTCCATCAGCCCGGCGAATTCAGTGAGCATCATGCTCGCTGACGCCAGGGTTTCGCAGGCGTTGACCAGCAGGGTTTCGTTATCGACCTTTTCACCGACATGGTAAATGGTGCTGGGTTTGCGCTTGGTGTCTTTGAGGGTGGGCGGTTTGAGGTAGTGGTCGAGGGCGCGGTCGGCGGCTTCGTGGAGTTTTTTTGAATCGAGGGATTCGTAGGGGGAAACGTCGTCGGGTGCCGGTGGATTGGGTGTTGGTTTGAACATAGATGGAACTCCTTGCATCGTAAAAAGGAGCCATCACCCTCGCTACCAAACGGTGGGTGGCGGCCATGCGCAGGTTGGTAGACCGGGATGCAAGGAGACCGGCGCGCTCGAAAGCGCCCTGTGCATGACCACCATAAAGCAGAGACGAGAAATCGCCGCAAATAGTGATGCTTTCACCTTGCATAACCCGGGGCTACCAAACCCCATCGCTGTTTTTCAGCGACGGGGAAAACGATACAGCCCGGGCTCAAGGCGCACTAGCCGGCGGATTCTGGCGCAGTCGTAGTTAACGGCGCAAGAATATGTAGCCTCAGTGAGTATCTGGAAATGTCTTTTAAACATCGCCGTTAAACACACTCCAGACTCCCCGCCTTGGCATCCAGCTCAATCACCAGCCCACCCGGCATCCGCACGAAAATCTGCCAGATCCCATCCTCCGGCACCTGCGCCACCTGATACGGCAAACCGCTGGCCTGCACCCGCCGCAACACCGTGGCAGCGTCCTCATCGGTGCGAAAGGCAATGTGGCTCAACACCGTCTCATCGAACGTCGGCTGTTCGATCACATGCACCAGCGCCTGCGCATCCTGATACAACCAGCGGCCGGGGAACGGGAATGGCGGACGGCGTCCCGGCACCAATCCCAGCAACGAACCGAAGGCCTCCTGCAACGGTTGCCCGTCGGGGGTGTTGAAGGCCAGATGATCAAAGTGCCAACTCATAACAACCCTCCTCCGTCGACATCGATGACGGTGCCGCTGATAAAGCCGTTTTCCATGGCCAGAATAAACGCGGCCGCCAGATCTTGCGGGGTGCCGACCCGGCCCACCGGCAATGCGGCGGCGGTACGGGCAAACATCGCAGCGCGTTGCGCTTCGTCCATGCCGGCGTAAGCCTCAGTGTCGGTCACGCCAGGGCTTACAACGTTGACCCGGCGCGGTGCCAGTTCCTTGGCCAGTTGTTTGCCCAAGGCCTCCAGCGCCGCATTCAAGGTGGTTTTGATGAACTGCCCGGCGACGAATTTGCGCGACAACAGACCCGAGGTCAGGGTGATGCTGCCACGTGCGCTCAAGTATGGCAGCGCGACCTGGATCGCCCGCAGCGTGCCCCAGAATTTGACATCGAAGGCCTGTTGGGCGTGCTGCAAATCGCTGTCAGCCAGCAGTTTGGCACTCACACTCGGACCGGCCGTGATCACCAGATGATCGAAAGGGCCGATGCGCTCGAACAGCTGTTGCAACGACGCTTCATCGGTGACGTCCGCCGCTTCGTGTCGAATCTTTGCATCATGGTCAACCGCTGGCTGGCGGCGACTCACCGCTACCACACGGGCCTCACGCTCGGCTGCGGCCCGGGCGACGGCTGCGCCTATTCCGCTGCGGCCACCGATCACCACTACAGTCTGATTGTGCAAGGAAGCGTTGAGTTGTGTCATGAGCCGATCTCCGGTCGGGTTAGGGAGATTCAATCTTCTCCGGTTGTCAATCGAAGAAAAATCCCGGTAAATCAGAAGGATCTTTAAAGGATTTTTACCAATGAGCTCGATTCTCGACCTGGAGATCTTCGTTCGCACCGCCGACTACGGCAGCATTTCCGCTGCTGCTCGCGCCCTGGAGCTGACCCCGGCGGCGGCCAGCATCGCCCTCAAACGCCTGGAAACCCGCCTCGGCATCCGCTTGCTGGCCCGTTCCACGCGAAGCATGCGCCTGACCGAAGAAGGCCGGCGTTATCTGGAAAGTGTGCGACTGGCGCTCGCCGCGCTGGCCGAAGGTGAGCAGGCGCTCAAGCAACAAACCCAAGGCTTGAGTGGTGTGCTGCAACTGGCCGCGCCATCGGACTTCGGGCGCAACGTGCTGTTGCCGTGGCTCGACGACTTCAAACGAGAACATCCGCACATTCAATTTCAGCTACTGCTCAACGATCGCCATGCCGATCTGTTCCGCGAGACGGTCGATGTGGCTCTGCGCTTCGGTGTGCCGAGTGACTCGACGTTGGTGGCGCTGCCGATTCTGCCGCAGCATCGCCGCGTGGCCTGCGCCAGCCCCGAGTACCTGGCCCGGTGCGGCGTGCCGTTAACCCCGGCGGAACTGAGCGAATACAGCGCCCTGCTCTACCTGCGCGATGGCAGGCCCTACAACCAATGGCGTTTCAGCCGTGGCGATGAAGTGATGGAGGTTCAGGTGCACGGCGACTACCTCAGCGACGACGGCGAAGTTGCCCGCCGCTGGGCCCTGGCCGGGCATGGCATCGCCTACAAGGCTTGGCTCGACGTCGTCGCCGATGTGCAGGCCGGGCGCCTGGTGACGCTGTTCGATGACTGGCAAGGCGAAAGCGTGCCGTTCAATTTGCTGTGCCCGCATCGGTTGCAGGTGTCGGAACGGGTCAAGGTGCTGCAAGCGTTTTTGCAGGAGCGTTGTGAGGCACTGCGTCGATAATTCAGATTGCTCCGCGCGGCGGTTCTTGGTATTTGATTGAAGCTTTCTCACCGGTAAAAGGATTTCGTCATGAGCTATCGCACGCTGGGTCATTCGGGTTTGCAGGTGTCGACCCTCACATTGGGCACCATGATGTTCGGCGAACAGACCAGCACCGAAGATTCCCTGCGAATCATCGACAAGGCCTGGGACCAGGGCATCAATTTCATCGACACCGCGGACGTGTACACCAACGGCCGCTCCGAAGAGATCGTCGGCGAAGCGATTGCCGGCAACCGCCACGAATGGGTGCTGGCGACCAAGGTCGGTTTCGGCCCGGTGGACGGCGTGCCGAACCGTAGCGGCCTGAACCGCAAGCACCTGTTCAACGGCATCGACGCCAGCCTGACGCGCTTGGGCACCGATTATCTGGACATCTATTACCTGCACCGCGAAGACCACGACACGCCGCTGGAAGTCACGGTGTCGGCCATTGGCGATTTGATCCGTCAGGGCAAGATTCGCTATTGGGGCCTGTCGAACTACCGTGGCTGGCGCATCGCTGAAGTGATTCGTGTGGCCGACAAACTCGGTGTCGATAGACCGGTCATCAGCCAGCCGCTGTACAACATCGTCAATCGTCAGGCGGAAACCGAGCAGATCACTGCCGCGCAAAACTATGGCCTTGGCGTGGTGCCCTACAGTCCGCTGGCGCGCGGTGTGCTCAGCGGCAAGTACGCGCCGGATGTGACACCGGACGCCAACAGCCGCGCCGGTCGCCAGGACAAACGCATCCTGGAAACCGAATGGCGGGTTGAGTCGCTGCGCATTGCCCAGCAGATCCAGCAATACACCCGGGACCGTGGCGTGGGCATCGTCGAGTTCGCGATTGCCTGGGTGCTGAACAATGGCGCGGTGACTTCGGCCATCGTCGGGCCTCGGACTGAGCAACAGTGGGATGCCTACACCAAGGCGCTGGCGGTGAGGATCACGGCTGAAGACGAGGCGTTCATTGATTCGCTGGTGACACCGGGGCATGCGTCGACGCCGGGGTTCAATGACGTGAGCCATTTTGTGTCGGGGCGTAAACCGCGTACGGCTTGAGATTTATCGCGGGCAAGCCCGCTCCCACGGGGATCTAGGTCGACCGCAAATATTGTGTACGACACCGGCCAAATGTGGGAGCGGGCTTGCTCGCGAAGACGGTTTCACATTCAACATTGATATTGGCTGGCAGACCGCTTTCGCGAGCAAGCCCGCTCCCACAGGGGTTTTGTGTGGACCGCCAGATCTACAGTTGATTGCCCGCGATGGCGGTTTTGCATCCACCCTTTGCCTGTGCTTCTGCCACACTCGATGAGTGTTGATCGTTCGGACAATATTCGCTTCGAAAACCACGTATCCTCCGCACCCGTTTCACGTTCAACCTCGCGAGGGCAGTTTGTCTAAAGGTATCGCTTTATCGGTTTCGGCCTCGGTGTTGTTTGCCGTCATGTATTACTACACCTCGTTGCTCTCACCCTTGAGCGGCGTGGAGATTTTCGGTTGGCGGATGCTGCTGACCGCGCCGTGCATGACTGTGTTCATGGTGGTGTCCGGTGAATGGACGCGCGTGGTCGAGATTGTTCGGCGGCTGGCCGGCAAGCCGAAGCTGATTGTCGGGCTGATTGGCTCGGCAGTGCTGCTGGGCCTGCAACTCTGGTTGTTCATGTGGGCACCGCTCAATGGTTATAGCCTTGACGTGTCGCTGGGGTATTTCCTGTTGCCGCTGTCCATGGTCCTGACCGGGCGAATCGTCTATGGCGAGCGCCTTTCCTATCTGCAGAAAATAGCCGTGTTCTTCGCCAGCCTCGGTGTGCTCAACGAGCTGTATCAGGTCGGCGGTTTTTCCTGGGCGACCTTGCTGGTGGTGGTCGGTTATCCGATTTATTTCATCCTGCGCAAACGCCTGGCGACGGACAACCTTGGCGGGCTCTGGCTGGACATGGCGTTGATGCTGCCGGTGGCGTTCTGGTTCGTGCAGGGCGGTGAGCAAGGTTTTGGCGTTTTCGACCAGTATCCGTGGCTGTCGCTGCTGATTCCGCTGCTCGGCGTGATCAGCGCTTCGGCGCTGGTGGTCTACATCATTGCCAGCCGGCTGCTGCCGTTCAGCCTGTTCGGGTTGCTGAGTTACGTCGAGCCGGTGCTGTTGCTCGGCGTGGCGTTGCTGCTGGGGGAAAGTATCAAGGCCGGCGAATGGCTGACTTATATTCCGATCTGGTTGGCGGTGTTGGTGTTGGTGTTTGAAGGGTTCAAGCATTTGGTCCGGCAACGACGCCGGCCGATGTAATTGCATGATCCAAAAAAAGCCCGGCCAACATTGCTGCTGACCGGGCTTTCTCACGCCTGAAACAGGTTAATCGGTGGAGAGCACACCCCGACGAACCTGATCACGCTCGATGGATTCGAACAGCGCCTTGAAGTTGCCTTCACCGAAACCATCGTCGCCTTTACGCTGGATGAATTCGAAGAACACCGGGCCCATCAGGGTTTCCGAGAAGATCTGCAGCAGCAGACGCTTGTCGCCCGACTCGGACGAACCATCCAGCAAAATGCCCCGCGCTTGCAATTCGTTGACCGGCTCGCCGTGGTTCGGCAGACGGCCTTCGAGCATTTCATAGTAGGTGTCCGGCGGCGGCGTCATGAAACGCATGCCGATGCTTTTCAAGTGATCCCAGGTCTTGATCAGGTCATCGCTGAGGAATGCCACATGCTGGATGCCCTCGCCGTTGAACTGCATCAGGAATTCTTCGATCTGCCCGGCCCCCTTGGACGACTCTTCGTTCAGCGGGATACGGATCATGCCGTCCGGGGCAGTCATGGCCTTGGAGGTCAGGCCGGTGTATTCGCCTTTGATGTCGAAGTAGCGGATTTCACGGAAGTTGAACAGCTTCTCGTAGAAGTTGGCCCAGTAGGCCATGCGACCGCGATACACGTTGTGGGTCAGGTGATCGATGATCTTCAGGCCGGCCCCGACCGGGTTGCGGTCAACGCCTTCGATGAACACGAAGTCGATGTCATAGATCGAGCTGCCTTCGCCAAAACGGTCGATCAGGTACAGCGGCGCGCCGCCGATGCCTTTGATCGCTGGCAGGTGCAGTTCCATCGGGCCGGTTTCGATGTGGATCGGTTGGGCGCCGAGTTCCAGGGCACGTTTGTAAGCCTTTTGCGAATCCTTGACGCGGAACGCCATGCCGCACACCGACGGACCGTGCTCGGCCGCGAAATACGACGCCACGCTGTTGGGTTCGTTGTTGAGGATCAGGTTGATCGCGCCCTGGCGATACAGGTGCACGTCTTTGGAACGGTGGGTCGCGACCTTGCTGAAGCCCATGATCTCGAAGATCGGCTCCAGGGTGTTAGGGGTCGGCGATGCGAATTCGATGAACTCAAAGCCCATCAGGCCCATTGGGTTTTCGTATAAATCTGCCATTTTGGCGCCTCATCATTTCTTATCAATTAACGGATCGTTAGTTGCTAGCAATGCTGAGACCGGCGGGTGGCGCGCAGGAGATGCCCCGCACGCTGCGGGCGAGGAAATCACCGTAGATCAATTGAAACCCAAATATCTTCATTGTCGACCCAAGGCTCTTACGGGCGAGGCTTCTGCTGCCAGAAGACGATTATTCTTATATGCGTAACCCGATTCTACACAGCGTAAATAAGTTGTCCATCCTTCTTATAAAATCCCCCTTTTCGCAGCCTGTGCAAGCGGTTTGTTGCACAGAAAAATCCCCGCCAGGATCAGCCCACCGCCCAGGCACATCACCAGGGTCAATTGCTCACCCAGCAACAACGCGCCAAAAAGAACGGCGGTCAGCGGGTTCAAGGCGATAAACACCCCCGAACGTGTCGCACCGATTTTGCGGATACCGTCGTAATAACCAATATAAGCCAATGCCGAACCCAGCACGCCCAAGTACATCAGGCTCAACCATTGTTGCGTGCCGAGTTCGGCCAGCGCCGCGACACTCAGCTCGCCACGCACGGCACTGGTCACCCAGAGCATCAGCGTGCCCAGCAGAATTGAGTACGTCACCGTCTGCACCGGCCCCAGCGTCTGATTCAAGCCTTTGGAGAACAGCGAATAAATGCCCCAGCCGAGCACACAGCCGAAGATCAACAGATCGCCGATCCAGGCGTCAGTACCACCGGCCAACAATTGCGGATTGCGGCTGACGATCACCAGACTGGCGCCGGCAATGCAGATCGCGATACCCGCCACTTTCGCCCCGCTCAGTCGCTCCTTGAACAACAGCCACGACGCCAGGCCGATCACCGCCGGATTCAACGCTACGATCAACGACGCCCGTGATGCGTTGATGTAATGCAGCCCATAAAAGAAGCACAGGTTGTAGAAGAAGATCCCGAAAAAACCCAGCAGCGTCAGTTGCAGCCATTGCCGAGGGCTGGGTCGCACTAAAGGCACGCGCGCCAACAACAGAAATAGCAGCAACGCCACGCTCGCCAGCAAGAACCGCAGGCTCGCGGCCAATAACGGACTGAGGCTGTCGGCCAGGAACCGCCCGGCGACAAACGTCCCGCCCCAGATCATGGTGACCGCTGCCAGTTTTAGATAAACCGGTACATCCGAGGAATTCGCCAGGGTCTGTTCACACGTAGTCATAAGTCTCCACCATCAGAAATCGGGCACATGACGTATCATTCGACTAATCCCCGATCATCGTAAAATGAGTAAATACTCATGACCCTGACTCAACTCGAGATTTTCTCGCTGGTGGCCGAACTGCGCGGCTTCACGGCGGCGGCCAATCGTTTGGAGATTTCCCAATCCGCGGTCTCTCACGCGCTTAAATCGCTGGAACAGGAATTGGGCGTAGAACTGCTGCGTCGGCATCAGTCCCAGGTCGAGCTGAGTGACATCGGCCAACAGCTATTGCTGCGCGCTCGGGCGATGCTCGGGCTGGCCAACACGTTGCGCCAGGAAGCGGCCGATGCTCGTGGAATGAAACGTGGCACCCTGCGCATCGGCTCGTTCGGCCCGACCTCATCGATCAAATTGCTGCCGAGGATCCTGCAGCATTACCGCGCAGCACACCCGGGTATCGAGGTTCATATCGACGAAGGGCCGGATCGCCAGGTGATCCAGTGGCTGGAAGAACGGCGTATCGATATCGGCTTCGTGGTGTTGCCCCAGGAACGTTTCGACACTTTTATGCTGATCGAAGACCAAATGGTCGCGCTGCTGCCTGCCAATCATGTGTTGGCCGGCCGCGACAGCTTGAGCCTGAGCGATTTATGCCACGACCCTTTTGTGCTGACCGAAGCAGGCTCTTCGGAACTGGTGTCGCGCTTGTTCAATGCGGCGCGGTTGACGCCGAACATTCGCTATCGCTGCTCGCAGTTGCTCAGCACGCTGGACACCGTCGGCCGTGGCGATGCCCTGACCGTTGTTGCCGAAGGCTCATTGCCTGACGACAACGACTACCGCTACGTGAAAAAACCGCTGTCGCCACCGGTCAGCCGCCAGGTCGGTCTGGCGGTGCTTGATCAGCGTCAGTCATCACCTGCGACACTGGCCTTTATCAAACTGGCTTCGAGCCTGAATGGTCATTGAACAGCGTAAGTGCTGTCAGCCAACTATCATGGCTGAACTCTTTAAGGAGGCACATCGTCCTGCCAGCCTTTGAGAGCGGCCGTTTCACATTGGCATCAACATCACCGCCAGTCACTGCCGGGATCTGGAGCTGGTCGAGGACTGTCGTGAGTTCCTCAGCGTTTTCGCCCCGGGTAGCATCAACCTGGTACTGGAGCTGAACTTCCTGAAAATCGACCAGAGCTTTGTCGCCATGATCGGTGTCGACGCCTCTCCCGGCACATTCTGGACAGCATCATCGAGCTCTCGGCCAAACTCGACCTGGGTATCGTCGCCGAAGGTGTGGAAACTACGGAACAAAGTGACTATCTGACGGCCCACGGCGTGAACTTCCTGTAAGGTTATCTGTTTGGCCGGCCGATGCCCGGTGCCGATTTCATTAGAGCATTAAGTGATCATTAACTAACCACTTTAAGCACCGAGATCATGATCGATACGCACCAGATTGAATCAAAAGACTACTCTCGTTACATGAAGAAAAAGTCAGGATTTACTCTTGGCCAATTAACTACTACAATTTTTCATACCTGTGCAGAACTCGCAGGTGAGCCATTATCACCGAGTCGCTTCAAGGCTCTTGGCTTATAGCTTTGTTTGCGGTTGGTATCAGCCAAACACACTATTGGAGTAAAGATATTGTCCAGACTCGCTGAATTCCGTGCAGCTGAAAAGGCCCTTCAAGAACAGCTCAAGCAGTTGGAATCGCTGAAGAACGATGCCGGGCTCAAGAAAGAAATCGAATTCGAAGAAAAGCTCCAGGGGCTGATGAAAACCTACGGCAAGAGCTTGCGCGACATCATCGCCATCCTCGATCCGAACCCGGCGAAATCCGGCCTGCAGCAGGCAACAGCGCCTAAAACCCGCCGCGCTCGCGTGGTCAAGGTCTATCAGAACCCGCACACCGGTGAACTGATTGAAACCAAGGGTGGCAACCACCGCGGCCTGAAAGCCTGGAAGGAACAATACGGTGCTGCCACCGTTGATTCCTGGCTGCGTGGCTAAGCACTCGCGATCATAAAAAAAGCCCTGCCTATGCAGGGCTTTTTCATGGATGGTGTCTAAATGCAACGATAGTCGCCGATCAACTCGTTATATACCGACCCACTTTATGCTTAATCCCTTTGGCTATCTAAAAAATGCCGAACACGCTGAAATCTACTGATACGCAAACCTTAAACTAAAGTTTCAAGCTGTTTCGAGCCGCCGCTATGTCGTCCTGACTTGCCTTATAAACCTCGGCCTGTCCCGCATAGGAAAGAACATAGGCGTTATCGGCGTCTACCGCAGCGACCAATGTTTGAGACAGCACATGTCGACCGTTCTGCGTAATCGTGCAGGTAGTTTCCAGCGCCGATAATCGGCTCAAGGTAGTCGGGTGAATTTTAGTGCAAACGCTCTGATACCCACCCTCGAAAAAATCCTTTTGCACCGACTTGCGCATTTCCAGCAGCACGCCTTCCAGATTCACCTGGTGACCACTTTCCACTTGAGTCATGGTCAAACTCCATCACCATCACCGGTGTACCTTCCTGATCGTTTTTTACCGCGCGTTGCCGGGAAACCTGCGGTTTGACTTCGTCTTGCGGAATGACCTCGACGGTCCATCCACTTGGCCAGGTCACTACCGGAGCCTCTGCATGAGCGGGGGTAACACCTGAAAGCAGACACATCAGGACGAACATCAATTGACAGAATCGGGTCATTGCAATGAACACTCACAAATTGAGCCGTAAAGTCTGAGCCTCACCCGGCTGTCAGGCAAGCCTGCGGTTTTGGTTTGGCGATGCCGGAGCCCTTGCGTATCATTGAGAACATACTTAGCCCCACTTATTTCCGGAGGGCCCATGAGCCTGCACGAACTCAATACATTTCCAGGTGTGACCGCCCAACCCGACACCGCCACCCAGAAGTTCGTTTTCAACCACACCATGTTGCGGGTCAAGGACATCACCCAGTCGCTGGATTTCTACACCCGCGTCCTGGGGTTCTCGCTGGTGGAAAAACGCGATTTTCCGGAAGCCGAGTTCAGCTTGTATTTCCTGGCGCTGGTCGATAAAAACCAGATCCCGGCCGATGCCGCGGCTCGCACCGAGTGGATGAAATCGATCCCCGGCATTCTCGAACTGACTCACAACCACGGTACCGAGAACGACACCGAATTCGCCTACCACAATGGCAACACCGACCCACGCGGCTTCGGCCATATCTGCATTTCGGTGCCAGATATTCGCGCGGCGTGCGAACGCTTCGAAGCGCTGGGCTGCGATTTCCAGAAACGCCTGAACGACGGTCGCATGAAGAGCCTGGCCTTCATCAAGGATCCGGATGGTTACTGGGTCGAAATTATTCAGCCTGCACCGATGTAAAAAAATCGCAGCCTTGATCGTTCCCACGCTCTGCGTGGTAACGCCTCCTGTGACGCTCTGCGTCACGCTTTTGGGACGCGGAGCGTCCCGGGCTGCATTCCCACGCAGAGCGAGGGAACGATCAGTGCAAGACACAAAAAACCCCATGATCACTCACGGGGTTTTGTGTTTTCAGCGTCAGCGTTTATGCCGGTGCCGAGGTACGGATCAAATGATCGAATGCGCTCAGGGAAGCCTTGGCGCCCTCGCCTACCGCAATCACGATCTGCTTGTACGGCACGGTGGTCACGTCACCGGCCGCGAACACGCCAGGCATCGACGTTTCACCGCGGGCATCGACGATGATCTCGCCGCGCGGCGACAGCTCGATGGTGCCTTTGAGCCAATCGGTGTTAGGCAACAGACCGATCTGCACGAAGATCCCTTCCAGCTCGACCGTGCGCAATTCGTCCGACTGGCGATCCTTGTAGCGCAGGCCGTTGACCTTTTGGCCATCGCCGGTCACTTCAGTGGTTTGCGCACTGGTGATCACCGTAACGTTCGGCAGGCTGTGCAACTTGCGCTGCAACACCGCATCGGCGCGCAGTTGTACGTCGAACTCCAACAGGGTCACGTGAGACACGATACCGGCCAGGTCGATAGCCGCTTCGACGCCGGAGTTACCGCCGCCGATCACCGCCACACGCTTGCCTTTGAACAGAGGACCGTCACAGTGCGGGCAGTACGCCACGCCTTTGTTGCGGTATTGCTGCTCACCGGGAACGTTCATTTCACGCCACCGGGCACCGGTCGCCAAAATTACGGTCCTGGCTTTCAAGGAGGCGCCGCTGGCGAAATGGATTTCGTGCAGTTCGCCATTTTTACCCGGTACCAGTTTGTCGGCGCGTTGCAGGTTCATGATGTCCACGTCGTACTGCTTGACGTGTTCTTCAAGCGCCACGGCCAGTTTCGGCCCTTCGGTTTCCTGCACCGAGATGAAGTTCTCGATGGCCATGGTGTCGAGCACCTGACCACCAAAACGTTCCGCCGCCACACCGGTGCGAATGCCTTTACGAGCAGCGTAGATCGCCGCCGAAGCACCGGCCGGGCCACCGCCGACGACCAGCACGTCAAAGGCTTCTTTGGCGCTGATTTTCTCGGCCTGACGCTCGATGCCACTGGTGTCGATCTTGGCGAGCATTTCTTCCAGACCCATGCGGCCCTGGCCGAAGTTAACGCCGTTCAGGTAAATGCTTGGGACGGCCATGATCTGGCGCTCGTCGACTTCAGCCTGAAACAGCGCGCCGTCTATGGCGACGTGGCGAATGTTCGGGTTCAGCACAGCCATCAGGTTCAAGGCCTGGACCACGTCCGGGCAGTTCTGGCACGACAGCGAGAAGTAAGTCTCGAAGTTGAACTCGCCTTTGAGCGAGCGGATCTGTTCGATCACTTCGATACTGGCCTTCGAAGGGTGGCCACCGACTTGCAGCAGGGCCAGCACCAGCGAAGTGAATTCGTGGCCCATCGGGATGCCGGCAAAACGCAGGCTGATATCGGCGCCTGGGCGGTTGATCGAGAACGATGGTTTACGCGCATCGTTACCGTTGTCGAGCAACGTAATCTGGGTGGAAAGACTGGCAACGTCTTTGAGTAATGCGAGCATTTCCTGGGATTTCGCACCGTCGTCGAGGGAGGCAACGATCTCGATCGGCTGGGTGACCCGTTCCAGGTACGATTTCAACTGGGCTTTAAGATTGGCGTCCAACATACGGGCGATTTCCATGTATTTGATAAAAAGAAGTCGAAAAAAAACGCCCGAGCGAATCTCGCCCGGGCGTTTTTTGAGGGCGGTGCAGCTTACTTAGGAGGTGCGGAGTGCCGCCCTGATGAAGCGCGTCACAGACTTAGATCTTGCCGACCAGGTCCAGGGACGGAGCCAGAGTGGCCTCGCCTTCTTTCCACTTGGCTGGGCAAACCTGGCCTGGGTGAGCAGCAACGTACTGAGCAGCCTTGATTTTGCGCAGCAGCTCGGAAGCGTCACGACCTACACCGCCGTCGTTGAGTTCAACGATTTTGATCTGGCCTTCCGGGTTGATCACGAAGGTGCCACGGTCAGCCAGACCCGCTTCTTCGATCAGCACATCGAAGTTGCGGGAGATAGCGTGAGTCGGGTCGCCGATCATGGTGTACTGGATTTTGCCGATGGCTGGCGAAGTGTTGTGCCAGGCAGCGTGGGCAAAGTGGGTATCGGTGGAAACGCTGTAGATTTCGACGCCCAGCTTCTGGAACTCGGCGTAGTTGTCAGCCAGGTCTTCCAGTTCGGTCGGGCAAACGAAGGTGAAGTCAGCTGGGTAGAAGAACACGACAGACCACTTGCCTTTCAGGTCAGCGTCCGACACTTTTACGAAGTCGCCATTTTTGAAGGCGTCAGCTTTGAACGGTTTAACTTGGCTGTTGATGATAGGCATCGATGACTCTCCGTCAGGGGTTAAGAAGTTGATGGGGTGAATCCTACCCAGTCGATCGCCGGCTGGCTCATTGGCAAACCTGATGCTGCTGATTGGTTTTCGCTATTAACCGACAGTATTAATAGAAGAAAACGTGATCTACGGCGCCAACGGCTTTTCAGCGATTCGGGTCATACCGAGAAACGGGCTGGCTTCAACATAGCGCATGGCGGACTTCATATCCTTCCAGCCCACGTAATTCATCAACGACTTCAAATCCCAACCGCTCTGATGAGCCCAGGTCGCAAAGCCACGCCGCAAGGAGTGACTGGTGTAGTGCTCGGCCGGAATGCCGGCGCGCTCCAAGGCCTGGCGCAACAACGGGATCACACTATTGGCGTGCAAGCCCTCCTCGCTCAAATGGCCCCAGCGATCGATACCCCGGAACACCGGCCCGCGGACCAACGCCGCTTCAGTGATCCATTCGATATAGGCCTGCACCGGACACAGGCGCTGCAAGGCTGGCGTCTGGTACGTCTGGCCGAGGTTTTCGCGATCGCTCTTGCTGCGAGGCAAGTAGAGGGTGATGCCTGAGCCGGCGCTGGCCCGCACATGTTCAATCTGTACCCGGCACAACTCATCGCTGCGGAAACCACGCCAGAAGCCCAGCAGGATCAACGCCGTGTCGCGCCTGGCCCGCAGCAATCCCGGCTGATCGCCCTGCGCCTTGGCGGTTTGCGCCTCCTGCTCCAGCCAGGCCACCACTTGCTCCAGATGCTGAAGCTGCAACGGCTCGGCCTGTTTCTCCTGCGCCGGGTGCAGCGCGCGAATGCCCTTGAACACTTTGCGCACTACGGGCGCCTTGGTGGGATCAGCGAACCCCTGACTGTTGTGCCACTGCGCCAACGCGGACAAACGCAACTTCAAGGTGTTAATCGACAGTACGCCTGCGTGGGCCACGAGATAGCGCGCCACGCTATCGCCGGTCGCCGGCAGGAACCCGCCCCAACTGACTTCGAAATGCTCGATGGCCGCGCGATAGCTGCGACGGGTGTTGTCGCGTGTGGCGGCTTGCAGGTAGCGATCCAGCTCGGTCATGGGCTCGGTTCTCGAAAACGTACCGCTGTGGCGGGTGAAACCCGGATTACAGCGCATCACACGGGGTAATACCAGTATATCCCGTATGATAAATCACATGATTCTAACTTTATCCGTATCATGGTACATTGCGTATATTAGTGGTACGTACCACAGTATCAAATCGTAGGAGAACACATGGCACGTGGCGGCGTAAACAAGGCACTGGTGCAGGCGGCACGCTCAGCAATCCTCGCCCGGGGCGAACACCCGAGTATCGACGCGGTGCGGATCGAGATGGGCAATACCGGCTCAAAAACCACAATCCATCGCTATCTGAAGGAACTCGATGACGGCGCCGAACCTGCGCAAGCACCTTGCGAACCGATCGATGATGAGCTTTCAGCCCTAGTGGCGCGGCTGGCGCAACGCCTGAAAGAACAGGCGCAAGAGCCTATCGACCAGGCACGCGCACAGTTCGAGCAACAACGAAAAGAGCTGGAAACCCAACTGCACGAGGCCCGCGAGGCCAATACCGAATTGCACCAGCAATACGAAATTCAAAGCCTGGCGCTGACCCAGGAATCTGCAGAGTTGCATGACACTCGCTCCATGCTGCAAACAGAGCAAACCCGCAACGCCGGACTGAATCAGGCGTTGGCAGATTTCGAATTACGCTTGCAGGACAAGGACGAGCAGATCCGCTCGCTGGAAGAAAAGCACCTGCACGCTCGCGAGGCACTGGAACACTACCGCAACGCCGTCAAAGACCAACGCGAGCAGGAGCAGCGCCGCCACGAAGGCCAGGTGCAGCAGATTCAGATGGAGTTGCGTCAGGCGCAGCAAAGCGCACTGGTTCGCCAAGATGAAATCACCCAACTGCATCGCGACAACGAGCGTTTACTGACGGAAAACCGCGGAACGCTGCGGGAACTGAGCCTGTCGCAAGAGCAACTCAAGCACACCAACAGCCGACAGGATCAACTGCTGGAACAGGTCAACCGCATCGACAGCGAGCGCACCCTCCTCCAGGAACGCTTGCGCATTGCCATGCTGGAAAGCCAGTCACTCAAGCAGAACATCGACGAACAGTCGCACATCAACAAAGCGTTGGAAGTTGAACTGATCAAGTTGCAGGCAAGCCTGGATGAAAGCGCGCGCCTGGGCGCTGTCGTTGCGACAGCGCCAGCCCCATCAGCCTCGCGTAAGGACGATTAACCCGCGACCGGTGTACGCATGGTGACGAACTCTTCGGCGGCCGTAGGATGCACGCCGATGGTTTCGTCGAAATCACGCTTGGTCGCGCCCGCCTTCAGCGCAATCGCCAACCCCTGAACAATCTCACCGGCATCCGGGCCGACCATGTGGCAGCCCAAGACCTTGTCGGTCTTGGCGTCCACCACCAGCTTCATCAAGGTGCGTTCCTGGCACTCGGTCAGGGTCAGCTTCATCGGCCGGAAACGGCTTTCGAAGATCACCACATCGTGCCCGGCCTCTCGCGCCTCTTCTTCGGTCAGGCCGACAGTGCCAATGTTCGGCAAACTGAACACGGCGGTCGGGATCATCTTGTAATCCACCGGGCGATACTGCTCGGGCTTGAACAAACGCCGCGCCACGGCCATGCCTTCGGCCAGCGCGACCGGCGTGAGCTGTACCCGACCGATCACGTCGCCAAGGGCCAGGATCGATGGCTCTGCGGTTTGATACTGCTCATCGACCTCGACAAAGCCTTTCTTGTCGAGTTTGACGCCGGTGTTTTCCAGCCCCAGATTGTCGAGCATCGGACGCCGACCGGTGGCGTAGAACACGCAGTCCGCCTCCAGCTCGCGCCCATCCTTGAGGGTTGCTTTCAGGCTGCCATCGGCTTGCTTGTCGATACGCTCGATGTCGGCATTGAATTGCAGGTTCATGCCGCGCTTGGTCAGCTCTTCCTGCAGATGTTTGCGCACCGCACCGTCGAAACCACGCAGGAACAGATCACCGCGATACAGCAACGTGGTCTCGGCCCCGAGCCCGTGGAAAATCCCGGCAAACTCCACCGCAATGTAACCACCACCGACCACCAGAACACGCTTGGGCAGCTCTTTAAGGAAGAACGCCTGGTTGGAACTGATCGCGTGCTCCTGCCCCGGAATCTCCGGGATCTGCGGCCAGCCACCGGTAGCGATCAGGATGTTTTTGGCGGTGTAGCGTTTGCCATCGAACTCGACGGTATGCGGATCGACGATTTTCGCGTGACCTTCATGCAAGGTCACGCCGCTGTTGACCAGCAGGTTGCGATAGATGCCGTTCAGGCGATTGATCTCGCGATCCTTGTTGGCGATCAGCGTCGCCCAGTCGAACTTCGCCTCACCCGGAGTCCAGCCGAAACCTTGCGACTGCTCGAAGTCTTCGGCGAAGTGCGCGCCGTAGACCAGCAATTTTTTCGGCACGCAGCCGACGTTCACACACGTACCACCCAGATAGCGGCTCTCGGCCACCGCGACTTTCGCGCCAAAACCGGCCGCAAACCGCGCAGCCCGAACACCGCCGGAACCGGCACCAATCACATATAGGTCAAAATCGTAGGCCATTTCTGTCTCCTCGGCAGGCCACCAGCATACCTGCGGGCGGCCGTTGAGCAAGCATTGCGCTGAAATCCTCGGGCCGTGCGATGCGCGGCCCAACCTTCGCTTTCGATCAATGCCCCTCTGCAGATTGCGCTTTCGGTGTCCGCAGAGTGCGCCAAGCAATCAAAATCGCCATGAGTGCCAGGCCGAACGTCACCCACGAAACCAAACCGATCCCACCTTCGAATGCCCTTCCCGCCTGCGTCATCAATTCCCTTGCCTGGTCACCCGACAAGTCTGCCGCCACATGATGGGCGCCAGACAGCGTCTCACTCGCCAGCATCATCTGCACTTCGCTCAGAAACCCCGGAAGCTGCAATGCACCGCGATAGTAGGCGGTGACGACACCGCCGAACACAGTCGTCCCCAAAACCACACCCACCTCATAGGCCGTTTCGCTAATGGCTGACGCAGCGCCCGCCTTTGCCGGTGGTGCGGCTGACAAAATCACATCATTGGACACCGTTGCGATCGCACCCACGCCAATGTTCAGCAAGGCAAAAGCCACCACTAGAACGATCAGGCTACTGCCCATGCTGGCGACCAGCAAAAACGCCGCTCCAGCAAACGCCATCAAAATCGGTATCAGCACATGCACCGGTAATCGCTGTGCGACAGGCACGACCGCCATCCCCACTACGATCGCCATGATCTGACCAGGGACCAACGCGAGGCTAGCACTCAAGGGCGACATCTGAAGAACGATCTGCAGGAACTGAGTGGTAAAGAATACGAAGCCGACGAGAAACGCGAGACTCATCAAATTGATCGCGACAGAGCCGCTAAAGGTGCCACTGCGGAACAGACTCAGGTCCATCAGCGGCACTGGCAGACGTAACTGTCGACGCACGAACATCCAGCCCGCAACTGCGCCTACTGTAAATGTTGTAAGCGCCATCCAGTCGATACCATTACTGGCGCTGTGTTTAATGCCATAGACAATGGCACCAAGGGCTGCCATCGATTGCAGGATGCTTATCGGATCCAAGGGTCCTGAAGCATCTCGCTCGGATTCGGGCAACAACAATGGCCCCAATACCAGCAGGGGCACCAACACGGGCACCGCCAACAGAAAAATCGACCCCCAACTGAAGAATTCCAGCAACACCCCGCCCACCAAAGGACCGAGTGCCGAGCCGACCGTCAACGTCGTTGCCCAGATCGCGACTGCTAGCCTGCGTTCTTCTCGATCCTCGAACACCGAACGTATCAACGCCAACGTTGAGGGCATTAGCATCGCCCCGAAAACGCCCATACAAGCTCGCCCGGCAATCAGTTGCGTGGCGGTATCGGAATACGCGGTTAGCACCGACACAATGGCAAAACCCAAAGACCCGACCAACAACAACTTACGATGACCGATTCGATCTCCCAGACTACCCATCGACACCAGCAATCCCGCCAATACCAGCGAATAAGCATCGATCATCCACAACTGCTGGCTAGCGCTCGGACGCAGGGCCTCCGCAATTTTTGGTAGCGCGAATCCAAGCACTGTATTGTCAACTGTCACCAGCAATACAGGCAGCATCAGCACGCTTAGGCCTAACCAACGTTTTGATCTTGCTCCGCTATGAATCGCCTCATTTATTAACGTCAATAGCCAAACTCCCTGTCACCGCCAAAAAATTCACGGGGCATTCAGCAATGCTGCCGCGGACCAAACCTTGGGCACTCCCTTGCCGGGGTCCAGTCGATTTCATTAATGACAACGCCTAATCAATTGGGCAACAGGAAATATATTTCTTGGCGGAAACAAATTGCCTTTGAATAGACAAAAAAAACCCCGAACGAGTCGGGGTTTTTGTTTGTGTCAAGCAGCTCAGACCGCTATCAGTAAGCCTTACCAGTCTTATAGAAGTTCTCGAAGCAGAAGTTGGTCGCGTCGATGTAGCCTTCGGCGCCACCGCAGTCGAAACGCTTGCCTTTGAACTTGTAGGCCATGACGCAGCCGTTTTGTGCCTGCTTCATCAGGGCGTCGGTGATCTGGATTTCGCCGCCCTTGCCTGGCTCGGTTTGTTCGATCAGGTCGAAGATGTCCGGAGTCAGGATGTAACGGCCGATGATCGCCAGGTTCGACGGTGCGTCTTCAGGCTTTGGCTTCTCGACCATGCTGTGAACGCGGTAGATGTCGTCGCGGATCATCTCACCGGCAATCACGCCGTACTTGTTGGTTTCTTGTGGATCGACTTCCTGAATGGCCACGATCGAGCAGCGGAACTGCTTGTACAGCTTGACCATCTGGGTCAGTACGCCATCGCCTTCGAGGTTGACGCACAAGTCATCCGCCAGTACCACGGCGAAAGGTTCGTCGCCGATCAGCGGACGGCCCGTCAGAATCGCGTGGCCCAAGCCTTTCATTTCGGTCTGACGAGTGTAGGAGAACGAGCACTCGTCGAGCAGTTTACGGATACCGACCAGGTATTTTTCCTTGTCGGTGCCCTTGATCTGGTTTTCCAGCTCGTAGCTGATATCGAAGTGGTCTTCCAGAGCACGCTTGCCGCGACCGGTGACGATGGAGATTTCGGTCAACCCGGCGTCCAGTGCTTCTTCGACGCCGTACTGGATCAGTGGCTTGTTTACCACCGGCAGCATTTCTTTGGGCATGGCTTTAGTCGCTGGCAGGAAGCGAGTACCGTAACCGGCTGCTGGGAACAAGCATTTCTTGATCATATAAGTCCTTGAAAGGGCTGTGTGTTCGAGTTTCGGCGCAGTCTAATCAGGCGGCAGGCACCTTACAATGCCCAGCGCTGGCTAACCGATGCCATCATAGAGAAATATTCTGATGGATAGTTCCGCAGATACATTGCACAACCCCTTATAGATAGCAGAGATCGGCAGATCTGCGCGGCCATCATCCGAAAGACAATCCGCCCCACCCTACACCATCGGCACCTGTTGAGGGCATTTGGCGCTATCATTGCGCGATTGAACCAGCCAACGAGGCAGATAGATGTCGGCAGCAAAAAGCGTTAACGGGTACCTGATCAATCAGGCAAAAGACGGCCAGTGGTGGGTAGACAGCGCCGGCGGCGAGAATATTGCCGGGCCGTTCCCGACAGAAGCGCTGGCGATTGAAGTGGCATCTGTGTTGCAAGATCAACCCGCAGCCCCCAAGCGGCGTGGCAAGGACAAGCCTTGAGCTGAACCTGAAATGACACAGCCCTGCCTTTGTGCAGGGCTTTTTTGTGATTATCTGCAACGAAGTGGCCATTCGCTACAACCTTTCGATGCGGCCGCGGTCACAGCATTTAGCCACCATCACAGACGACCCTCACGACATGAATAAATTATTGCCACTGATTGCAGTCCTGGCCTTGAGCGGCTGCGCCACGTCCGAAACGACTTACCTGAAAAATGGCGAGCAAGGCCTGAGCATCGACTGCTCCGGGGAAGCCAACGCTTGGGCCACCTGCTACGAAAAAGCCGATGCCTCTTGTGCCGGCACCGGTTATCGGATTGTCGGTACCGACGGCACACCTTCGCCCCAGGAAAGCGACAAGACCCTGGGCGTCGACGTCGGCAACTACAAAAACCGCAGCGTGGTGGTGGTCTGCAAGTAGTGCTTCCAACCTGGGCCACACAAATCCTGTGGGAGCGTGGCTTGCCCGCGATGAACGATGACGCGAAATACCTGAAAAAACGCGGTGCATTCTTCGCGGGCAAGCCACGCTCCCACAGGCTCTGCGTTTGCCCTACATATGAATTTCGGCGAATTTGATCCCGAGCCCGCGCACGGTCTCGATTAAATCGTCGAGGCGACTGAAGGACTCGACTTCATCGTTGTCATCCACCAGAAAAAAACTGCGCCCGGCGCTTTTCTTGAAAAACACGATCCACTCCCCCGAATTCGCCGGGTTCTGAATCACGTGGGTGGCAGAGATATGACCCTCTGCATGGCGCTCCCGCACCTGCTCTCGCTTCATGCTCAACTCCAGAAATGACAATGCCGTCAAAGCGCGACTTTGACGGCATCGATGCTGACTGGGGGTAGTTTATCAGCCTGATATGCACGCGGTGGCGGCATTGCGCACATCCCATGGGCGCAAAGGCACATTGGAGATGCGTTCATGCAGCTTGATGCTGCTGCCGCCGGAACGGTCTTCGATGTCAAACACCGCTGCCGGCCCCGACGAGAACTTCTGCGGCACGATAACCCGCACGCCCTCCTTCTGCGGCTCGACTTGCAGGGCTCCACGGCTATCGGCCAGCTTTTGGACCAGGCACTGCGCGTACTCATGGGGCTTCTTGCCTGAAATCACACTCATGGTGGGCAGTGTCTCATTGATGTCCGAGACACTCGCACATCCACCCACTGCCAACGCCAACGGCACGACCAGAACACCCCACTTCATACATAACCTCCGATAAAGACCCTCCGACAGCACAAATACTGTTTTTCTCCGAGGCTCATTGCTTTTATCGCTCATAGAATTCCGAATAACTGTTTTTAATTGTCAAAGCGGACCTCGACAGCCGGATAATAACCTGTTCGGGCTGATAAACTGCGCCAATCGCCCATGCTATCGTTTTGATTTTGTAGAAAAAGCCCTTCTGGAGGCGCCCCATGAAATTTATCCACCAGCGCGAGCACCTCAACGAAGACGACATCGTCGTCATCCAGTGCTCCCAAATGTGCAACATCCGCTTGATGAACGACGCCAACTTCCGCAGCTTCAAGAATGGCGGCCGTCATACCTACCACGGCGGCGCATTCGACACTTTCCCGGCCCGGATCACCGCGCCGAGCACCGGTTTCTGGAACATCACCATCGACACGGTCAATCGCCGGCCGATCAGCGTGACCCGCAAACCGACCCTGACACACTCGATCAAGATCATCCGCCGCTCCAGCTCGAAACTGAGCTGAGCCCACACCAAAACAGGCAGGTATGACCGTGGCCCAGACGACCAAGTACGTCATCAAATACAAACTCAACGGCGAGCGCCGCTTCGAATTCGCCCAGCTTGAAAACGGCACCGAAGAAGAAGCCAAGGCTGCTCTGGACGTTATTCATGGCCAGACTGAGGATGTCATCAGCGAGATCAGCGTGAGTAAAGCGCTGTAATTCGACCTGGAGCGACAACATGGACGTCTGCTCCCCTGTCGAATTCGACCGCAAGCGCCGGAGTGCTTGCTCCCGCAACGCTCACTAAACTGGCCGCCTCGACCTTTTGGTCAAGGAGTCAGAACCCTTGTTTACCGACCCGATTCAAAACGATGCCCTCGACTGGACCGTACTGGAGCAGCAACTCGATCAGGATGGCTGCGCGCTAATCCGGTCGTTTTTAAGCCCTGAGACCTGCGATGAAATAAGCGCCCTGTACGACCGGCCCGAACCCTTTCGCTCGAAAGTGGTGATGGCTCGCCACGGTTTTGGCCGTGGTGAGTACAAGTACTTCAAGTACCCGCTGCCGGATCCGGTGGCCCGGTTGCGTAGCGCGCTCTACCCTCGACTGGTTCCAATCGCCAATCGCTGGTACGAATGCATGGACCTGCCGACCCGTTTCCCCGAATCGCACGAAGCATTTTTGCAACGCTGTCATGCCGCCGGTCAGGAGCGCCCCACGCCTTTGTTGCTGCAATATGGCCCGCAGGACTACAACTGTTTGCATCAGGATCTGTACGGCGAACACGTTTTCCCGCTGCAAGTGGCGATTCTTCTGTCAGCACCGGGGGAAGATTTCACCGGCGGTGAATTTGTGCTGACCGAACAACGCCCACGGATGCAGTCGCGCCCGCAAGTCATCGGTCTGAAGAAAGGCGATGCGTTGATTTTTGCCGTGAATCAGCGCCCGGTAAAAGGCGTTCGCGGCTATTACCGAGTGACCCTGCGTCACGGGGTGAGTCGCCTGCACAGTGGAAAACGGCATACCCTTGGAATCATCTTTCACGATGCGCTATGACCCCATGAGCCCGATTACCCTCGATTTGTTTGCCGATGTCGAACCCGAGCAGCAACCCCGGCGCGAGCAAATCGGCGAACAATCCTGCGTGCTTAGAGGCTTCGCCCTGCCCTGGCTTGACCGGTTACTGCCGGCATTGGAGGCGGTTCTGGCAGCGGCGCCCTTTCGGCAAATGGTCACACCCGGCGGCTTTACCATGTCGGTGGCCTTGAGCAGTTGCGGCACCTGGGGCTGGACCACCGACCGCAGCGGCTACAAGTACACTCGCAACGATCCGCAGACCGGCCTGCCCTGGCCTGAAATGCCCGAGGTGTTTTTCGAGCTGGCGCAGGCGGCGGCGCGAGAGGCAGGGTTTACGGATTTCGTACCCGATTCCTGCCTGATCAACCGCTATATTCCCGGTGCCAGGATGTCATTGCATCAGGACAAGAATGAAGGTTCCTACGCAGCCCCTATCGTGTCGGTGTCCTTGGGATTGCCCGCGACGTTCCTGTTCGGTGGCTTCGAACGCAGCGCCAAAAGCCAACGCGTGCCGCTGTTGCACGGCGACATCGTGGTCTGGGGCGGCGTCGATCGTTTGCGTTATCACGGCGTATTGCCGATCAAGGAGGGTTATCACCCTCAGTTGGGCGAACAGCGGATCAACTTCACCTTTCGTACCGCGGAATGAAACCGTTGAATTCGACCGCAAGACCCGGAGTGTGGTGTCTATGGCGGCTGGTTAATCTGCATGAAACGGGTCAACGGACATGAAGCCATGACAACTCATTCGAAAAATATCGCCACCGAAAACGATCCTCGCTGGGCCGCCGTGGTCGCGCGCGATCCCCGCGCCGACGGGCAGTTTGTGTATGCGGTGAAAACCACCGGTATCTACTGCCGCCCCAGCAGCCTGGCGCGTTTGCCGAAGCCGCAGAATGTCGAGTTCTTCGACACCGCCGAACAAGCTCAGGCGGCGGGTTATCGCCCCAGCAAACGAGCGGCGAAAGATCAAAGCGACATCGCCGCACAACACGCCACGACCGTAGCCGCCGCATGCCGTCACATCGAATCCGCCGAGACCTTGCCCGCGCTGAATGAACTGGCGGACGCTGCCGGTCTGAGCAGTTTCCACTTCCATCGCGTGTTCAAGGCCATTACCGGTCTGACGCCCAAGGGCTACGCCACCGCCCATCGTTCACGCAAAGTTCGCGAACGCCTGGCGGATGGAGGCACGGTCACCGATGCGCTGTATGACGCAGGATTCAACTCCAACAGCCGTTTCTATGAAGCAGCGGATCAACTGCTGGGCATGAAGCCCGGCGATTACCGGGCGGCCGGGCAGAACAACGACATTCGTTTTGCCGTCGGCCAGTGTTCTCTGGGAGCGATTCTGGTGGCGCAAAGTGAGCGCGGCGTCTGCGCGATTCTGTTGGGGGACGACCCGCATCAATTGGTCTGTGATCTGCAGGACAAGTTTAGGCGCGCCAATCTGATTGGCGCCGATCATGAGTTCGAGCAGTTGATTGCCAAAGTGGTGGGTTTTATCGAAGCCCCGGCCCTCGGCCTGGACCTGCCGCTGGACGTACGCGGCACGGCGTTTCAGGAGCGGGTGTGGCAAGCCCTACGGGAGATTCCCGCCGGCAGCACCGCCAGTTATGCCGATATCGCTCAGCGCATCGGCGCACCGAAAGCCGTGCGCGCCGTGGCCCAGGCCTGTGGCGCGAACAGCCTGGCGGTGGCGATCCCTTGCCATCGAGTGGTGCGCAGCGATGGCAACCTGTCGGGCTATCGCTGGGGCGTGGAGCGCAAGCGTCAGTTGCTTGAACGCGAGAGCGCGGCTGAATCCTGAATGCCGATATAGACCGCCACGGTCTCCGGGCCGGTGTAGACCTCGAAATCCGTGGCGAACTTGCGGCGAACCTGCGGGTTATCCTCGAAGTAAGCCCAGATCAGGCCCCACGTCTGAATGACGCTGTCGGGCATCGGCCCTTTGGCGCTGAACACCAGGTAATCACCACCTTCAATTTGAATCTGCGCAAAGTCCTCCGAGGGCGCGGTGACCGCTGCACCCGCGGTCACATCGAAGTGGCCAGAAGCGTCGGACTCGTAGTTGGAATAGACGCCGTACATAAAGGAATCCGGCTGTTTGTCGGCGATCTTGTCGAAAACGTCCTCAACGAAAAATTGTTCCCACATAGGGCCGATACGCGCGGTATCGGGCTGCTGTTCTGCGGCATTGAGGGTTCGCACCTGCAAACCCGAGACGCTAAAGGGCAGCACTTCACGCAGCTTTACATCCATTACTGATACTTCCTTCTCTATCTGATGTGTGCCGAGACGATCAACGATTGACGTCGACCACTACCCGGCCGCGCAACTGGCCGGCGAGCAAACGCCGCGCCGCATCGATGGTTTCACTCAAGCCGATTTCGTGACTGATCAGCGGCAGCAAGGCGAAGTCCAGATCCTTGGCCAGGCGATTCCAGGCCACTATCCGCTTGGCTTTGGGCTGGGTCACGCTGTTGATGCCGGCCAGGGTCACACCGCGCAAAATGAACGGCGCGACGGAGGCCGGAAAGTCCATGCCTTGGGCCAGACCGCAGGCGGCGACGGTGCCGTTGGCCCGAGTGCTTGCGCAAGCGTTGGCCAGCGTGTGGCTGCCGACCGAATCGATCACCGCCGCCCAACGTTCCTTGGTCAGCGGTTTGCCCGGCTCCGACAACGTGGCACGGTCGATGATTTCGCTGGCGCCCAGTTGCTTGAGGTATTCGTGCTCGGCGGTGCGACCGGTGGATGCCACCACGCGGTACCCGAGTTTGCTCAGCAGTGTGATGGCGAAACTGCCTACGCCACCGTTGGCGCCCGTCACCAGCACTTCGCCTTGGTCGGGGTTCACGCCGTTGTGCTCCAGCGCCAGGATGCTCAGCATCGCCGTGTAACCGGCCGTGCCAATGGCCATCGCTTGCGCGGCGGTGAATGCTTTGGGCAACGGGATCAGCCAGTCGCCATTCAGGCGAGCTTTCTGCGCCAATCCGCCCCAATGTCCTTCGCCCGCGCCCCAGCCATTGAGCAGGACTTGATCACCGGCCTTGTAGTCCGGATGACCGCTGACTTCGACAGTGCCCGCCAGATCGATCCCCGGCACCATCGGGAATTTGCGCACCACCGGGCTGCTGCCGGTGATCGCCAGGCCATCCTTGAAGTTCAGCGTGCTGTACGCCACACGCACGGTCACATCGCCTTCAGGCAATTGATCGTCATTGATCTCTTGCAGGGTGGCCCGGTAACTGCTGTCGTCCTTGTCGATCAAAATGCCTTTGAACATCACTGCCTCCCGATGGAATCGCTCAGTTGTCGTGCTGTTGAATAACACATGAAAACACATCGCCGTAGCCGACTTTAAGTCAATCCTCAAACTCGACTGGCCTTGCGTCAGTCATTACTGATACAAATTCGCCTCTACCGATGTCGGAGAACACTGCACATGAGTCAATGGCCAGACACCCGCATTCTTGACCTGCTCGGGATCGAACTGCCGATCATTCAGGCCCCTCTGGCTGGCGCGACGACGTCGGCCATGGTGATTGCGGCAAGCAACGCTGGCGGCCTGGGCTCGATGCCCGCCGCGATGCTGAGCATCGAGCAGTTGCGCGAGGAGCTGAAAACGATTCGCCAACACACCCAGCGCCCGTTCAACGTCAATTTTTTCTGCCATCAACCTCCACCGCCCGATGAGCAACGTGCCCGGGACTGGAAGAACCTGCTGGAACCGTACTATCGGGAATTGGGTGTCGATTTCGACGCACCGACGCCGGTGTCCAATCGTGCACCGTTCGATAATGCGGCCTGCGAAGTGCTCGAAGAGTTTCGTCCTGAAGTGGTGAGTTTTCACTTCGGCCTGCCGGAAAAGTCCCTGTTGGATCGGGTAAAAGCCACCGGAGCGAAAATCCTTTCCTCGGCGACTACGGTCGAAGAAGCCGTCTGGCTGGAACAGCATGGTTGCGACGCGATCATCGCCATGGGTTACGAAGCTGGCGGCCACCGGGGGATGTTCCTCAGTGATGACCTGAGTAGCCAGGTGGGGACCTTTGCCCTGGTGCCACAGATCGTCGATGCGGTGAACGTGCCCGTGATTGCAGCGGGCGGGATTGGAGATGCGCGGGGCGTCGCGGCGGCTTTTCTGCTGGGCGCTTCGGCGGTCCAGGTGGGTACGGCTTATTTGTTCACGCCCGAGGCCAAGGTCAGCGCGTCTCACCAGAAGGCGTTGCGCACGGCCAAGGAAAGCGAGACGGCGGTCACCAACATTTTCACCGGGCGCCCGGCACGCGGGATTCTTAATCGGGTGATGCGTGAACTGGGGCCGATGTGTGACAAAGCGCCGGCCTTTCCCTTGGCGGGCGGTGCGTTGATGCCGTTGCGGGCCAAAGGGGAAGCGGATTTCAGCAACCTTTGGGCGGGGCAGGCGTTTACGCTGGGCGTTGAAATGAGTTCGGCAGAGTTGACCCGGCGGTTGGCGGATGAGGCGTTGGCCAAACTGACTCATCGCTAAACAGCGACCAACAAAAACCTGTGGCTAGGGGGCTCCCTCGCCACAGGAAGCCCCTCTAGCCACAAGTAGCCCTCCTTACCACAAATCCGGTGCCAGCCTGCTCTCTGCATTCGGCAAGTTCCGTTTACAGGCAATCCGCTATATATTCCGCTATATAGCGTTTAACTCGCCTACCACGGAGCCGTTTCATGACCATTCGTGCCTCACGTTTTGCCCCCGCGTGCCTGTTCACCGTGTTCGCTTTCGGATCCGCCCAGGCGGATGAAGTCCAGGTCGCCGTTGCCGCCAACTTCACTGCGCCGATTCAGGCCATCGCGGCCGATTTCGAGAAAGACACCGGGCACAAATTGGTCACGTCCTTTGGTGCAACCGGCCAGTTCTACACCCAGATCAAGAACGGCGCGCCGTTCGAAGTGCTCCTCTCGGCAGACGACACCACCCCGCAAAAACTCGAGGCAGAAGGCGACACGGTCAAAGGCTCACGCTTCACCTATGCCGTCGGCACTCTGGCGCTGTGGTCGGCCAAGGCCAGTTACGTCGACACCAAGGGCAAGGTGCTGAGCGACAATCAGTATCAGCATCTGTCCATCGCCAACCCGAAAGCTGCCCCGTATGGCCTGGCCGCCACTCAAGTACTGGCCAAGCAAGGCCTGACCGACAAGGTCAAAGACAAGATCGTCGAAGGCCAGAACATCACCCAGGCCTACCAATTCGTCTCCACCGGCAATGCCGAACTCGGTTTTGTGGCCTTGTCGCAGATCTACAAAGACGGCAAAGTCACCAACGGTTCGGCCTGGATCGTTCCGACCGACCTGCATGACCCGATCAAACAAGACGCGGTGATCCTCAATAAGGGCAAGGACAACCCGGCCGCCAAGGCACTGGTTGACTACCTAAAAGGTCCGAAAGCCGCCGCTGTCATCAAATCCTACGGTTACCAACTCTAAATGACGCTATCGAGTGCCGATTATTCCGCCATCTGGCTGACCCTCAAACTGGCGTCCCTGACGACCGTGATCCTATTGGTCATCGGCACTCCGATTGCGTTATGGCTGTCGCGCACCCGCTCCTGGCTGCGCGGCCCGGTCGGGGCGATCGTCGCCCTGCCCCTGGTGCTACCGCCCACAGTGATCGGCTTTTATTTGTTGCTGGCGCTCGGCCCGAACGGCTGGATCGGTCAGTTCACCCAATCGCTGGGCCTTGGCACCCTGACCTTCAGTTTTGCGGGGCTGGTGATCGGCTCGGTGCTGTACTCGATGCCGTTCGTGGTCCAGCCACTGCAAAATGCTTTTTCTGCCATCGGCACTCGCCCACTGGAAGTGGCTGCCACCTTGCGCGCCAATCCCTGGGACACGTTCTTCAGCGTGATTGTGCCGCTGGCCCGCCCCGGTTTCATCACCGCGGCCATTCTCGGTTTTGCCCACACCGTCGGCGAGTTTGGTGTGGTGCTGATGATCGGCGGCAACATTCCCGACAAGACCCGCGTGGTTTCGGTGCAGATCTACGATCACGTCGAAGCCATGGAATACGCCCAGGCTCATTGGCTGGCCGGGGCGATGTTGGTGTTTTCTTTTGCAGTATTGCTGGCGCTCTACTCCAGCCGTAAAACCAAAGCGGTCTGGAGCTGATCGATGATTCATACGCGCTTGAAACTGAATTATTCGGGATTCTCCCTGGATGTGGACCTGCAACTGCCCGGCCGCGGAGTGACGGCGCTGTACGGCCATTCCGGCTCGGGCAAAACCACCTGCCTGCGCTGCATCGCCGGTCTGGAACAGGCCGAGCAGGGTTTTATTCAGGTCAACGATGAAGTCTGGCAGGACAGTGACAAAGGGATTTTCGTCCCGCCACATAAACGCGCCTTGGGTTACGTCTTCCAGGAAGCCAGCCTTTTTCCACATCTGTCGGTGCGGGCCAATCTTGAGTTCGGCCTCCGGCGCATCCCTCGCCAACAGCGCCGGGTCGACATGACCCATGCCACCGAGTTGCTGGGGATTGGTCATTTGCTGGGCCGTGATCCGCAGAACCTTTCTGGCGGCGAACGCCAGCGGATCGGCATCGCTCGCGCCCTGCTTACCAGCCCGAAACTCTTGTTGATGGACGAACCGCTGGCGGCGCTCGATACCCAGCGTAAAAACGAAATACTGCCTTACCTGCAACGGCTGCACGATGAACTGGACATCCCCGTACTGTACGTCAGCCATTCCCAGGATGAAGTCGCGCGGCTCGCCGACCACCTTGTCCTGCTCAGCAACGGCAAGGCTTTGGCCAGCGCCCCCATCGGCGAAACCCTGGCCCGGCTCGATCTGCCGCTGGCGCTGGGCGACGACGCTGGCGTGGTGATCGAAGGGCACGTCAGCGCCTATGACGCCGACTACCAGTTGTTGACCTTGCAACTGCCCAACACGGAGCTAAGCATTCGGGTCGCCCATTCGCCGATGGCTGAAGGCCAGGCACTGCGCTGCAAGGTCCAGGCGCGGGATGTCAGCCTGAGCCTGCAAGGTGTCGAGCACAGCAGCATTCTCAATCGTCTGCCGGTCACGGTGATCAGTGAAATCGGCGCCGATAACGCCGCTCACGTACTGATCCGCCTGAACGCGGCCGGTACACCGCTGTTGGCGCGGATTACCCGCTATTCGCGGGATCAATTGGGCGTGCACCCCGGACAGCAACTCTGGGCGCAAATCAAAGCGGTGGCGGTGCTGGCATAAAATCTGTCGGCACTCTTTAGGCACCCCGGCAACAGTGCGCGGTCAATGGCTTAACGCCCCATGATTCGTCGCCCAGGATTGCCCGTCATGCCAGATACCGCGTTGCCTGATGTTCTGCCGTCCGACCTGCATTACGTCGATGACAGCCAGCCCGGCATCAGCCGCAAGATCCTGCGTGGCAAGTTTTGCTACTTCGACCCGGCGGGTCAGCGCATTACCGATCCGGATGAAGTCAAACGCATCAATGCACTTGCGGTGCCGCCCGCCTACACCGATGTGTGGATTTGCCCCGACCCGCGCGGTCATCTGCAAGCCACCGGCCGCGACGCTCGCGGCCGCAAGCAATACCGTTATCACCCGCGCTGGCGGGAAGTGCGCGATGCCGACAAATACTCGCGCTTGCGGGACTTCGGCCTGGCCCTGCCGAAACTGCGTAAACAGCTGGAAGCGCTGCTGGCCGCGCCCGGCTTCAGCCGCGACAAAGTCATGGCCACGGTGATTACGTTGCTCGATGCGACGCTGATCCGGGTCGGCAATACGCAATACGCCCGGGACAATCGCTCCTATGGCCTGACGACCCTGCGCAACCGTCATGTCGAGGTCAACGGCAGCGCGATCCTGTTCCAGTTTCGTGGCAAGAGCGGCATCGAGCACCAGATCACCGTAAAAGACAGGCGGCTGGCGCGGATCATCAAGCGTTGCCTGGAAATCCCCGGGCAAAACCTCTTTCAGTATCTGGACGAAAACGGCGAGCGGCACACCATCAGTTCCTCCGACGTCAACGCCTACTTGCAGACGCTGACCGGTGCCGATTTCACCGCCAAGGACTACCGCACCTGGGCCGGCAGTGCGCTGGCGTTGGCGGTGCTGCGCAAGTTGCAGTGGGAATCGGAAGCCGACGCGAAGCGGCATGTGGTGGAAATGGTCAAGAGCGTCGCCCGGCAACTGGGCAATACCCCGGCGGTTTGCCGCAAGTGCTACATCCACCCGGCGGTGGTCGATGGTTTTATGCAGGGCGCATTATCCGAACTGCCGCGATCGAGGGGGCGTAAAAGGCTCAGGGCCGAAGAAGTCGCGCTGGCAGTGCTTCTGGATAAACTTATCGAGACGGCGGAAACACCGTAAGACCTCTTCGAGGCGAACTAAACCGACGAACTGACCTGCCCTTTTTTTGCGTGATTGCAAAGGGCTTCTATGCTTGATCTGAATACGAATAGCTTCGGTGACGCCATGGAAGACATTTTCGTTGTGAAACGCTGCAACAAGATCATTGTTCATGGTCGCCGGGCTGGAGAACCCGATCACCCACCACCCGACGCTGCCGTCTGGTATCGCATCGCCGATACCCGCACTCGCGGCTTCATCGGTGACGGCTTCGATCTTGAAGAAGATGCCGCCCGCGAGTGTCGGCGGCTTAACGCGGTCAGCTCGCCAAAGTCCCGGCAGGCCTGAAGCTGACCTGTTTTATTTCCGGGTCTATACTCAAAGGAGCTGAAGGATCAGCGACCCATCGGCAGAAAGCTCGCTCCCCGCGGGCTTTTTGTTGCCCTTTACCCGATTTCTTTGAACGGAGGTGTATGTCATGTCCGAGAAAGAGTCCATCACCACCCTGCTCACCCTGCTTGACTCCCGTCAGGCGCGCCTTGCCGCAGCGTGCAAGGAAATCGCCGATTGGGTCGATAATCAAGGGGGGCATCCGACAGCCCTCAGGATTCGCGATCGTCTGAATGACATCGAGAAAGACACGCCGCAGATTCGCAGCGCGCTGTCTTCACTCAAACCTGTCGAGCCGCCGCTGCCTCGTTTCAGATGAGTCGACCAAGGTACTCAAACCAGGGACAGAGCCCGAGTCAGGACGCCTGATCGGTGACATTATCGTCACCAGGCTTATTCCTGTCTGCGCTACACACCCACCCGGCCAGGTTTGCCGGGCTTTTTTTGTTGTGCCCTTTGCCATTTCACACCGTCTTCACAATTCCCCCTTTACAGTGCACCCACTCCTTTCAAGAAATCCCCTGGCCCGCCCGCATGCGGGCCTTTTTTTGCCTGCTATATAACGAACGAACGCCCTCGCCCGCCTGTCGAACGATTACACATCACGAAGGAGATACCCCATGGTCACTCACTTCAAAATCGGCGGGCACCTGGCCTGTGGACACAAAGGCAGCAACCTGACTTCAAGCAGCATACTGACCCGCGTCAAATGCAGAAGCTGCCGCAATACCGATGCGTTCAAAGAAGCACGCAAAGCCGAACGCAACGCTGCACGTCGGGCCGCACGCAAGGCCAAAGCCAGCCACACCGCCAATGACTGGCGCGCGGCCTGGACTCAGCGGCTGATCGAAATGCCCGGTTTGCAAAGACTGCCGCGTGGTTTTACCGGCCAGCCATTCGTGTAGCTGACTCCTTGATCCCCACACGGGGCGCTATAGGTGGAGGAAATACCGATGAACAGACTTCTTCTGATTCTGATCGTCTGCCTGTGTCCCACGTGGGTGATGGCGCAAGGGGGCGACGTCAAAACCCGGTCCCAAAGCCCTTCAGTTCCCGTGATCGAAACACACTCCTGCTATGAATACGAAGGCATGCCTGTGGACTCTATTGACTGGTCCTGCAGCAATGAGAGCAAGGAAATGCTGACCAGCACCAAGAAAAAAGTCGCGCAGTGCGGCGATCACTATCGGGCCACCTGCCTGGGCACACTGACTGCAGAGGCGCTGGCCAACCCTCAAGCCATCAGCAAAGACAAGAACAGCAAACCACTGAACATTCCCGACAATGCCCAGGTCATCACGTATTACTACAGCGTCGAGAACCTGCCGCAGGCCAAGATCGATTGCGAAACCGGTGGCGGGAAATGGACGGAGAAGTAGCTGTTTTATGAGCTGAAGGTACTCATGGTCGCCGGTGCCATGATTTCACCCAGCGACATGCGCTTGTACGCCTCGACCAGGCGCCGGCCCTCGTCGGGCGCGCAAGAGATGGCCAATCGCATGGTCGCCTCACCCAGGTGCCAAATCAAAAAGGCGGCATCGGTTACTTGCTGCCCATCGCTGCCGGGAAACACCCGCAACATCGCATCGGCCAAAGAATGCTGGCACCACAGCGACCTGCTGACCGAGCTATTTGGCGAAGAGTGGCACTACCCTGCTGGCGATCGTGCCAAAGAGGAAAACCACAAGTTTACATATCTGCGGAGAGTCGTCGAAGCAGTACAGGGAGCGCTTCACCAGGAAAAGCAGCAGGTGGCAGCCTGACCAACCCCTCACCTTTGTCATGTGCTCTCCAAAATTAATTGATGCTTTGTAGTCTCGTCACGTGTAATCGCAGGCACTTGGCCCGGCCGAGAGTGGATCCTCAAATATTGCTGCGTACGCTCAGTGTCAAAGACCTGATCTGCCGCCTCCATCTCGTCAATCAACTGCCGATCGACTGAGTAGTAGCCACAGCTCGGACATTTAAACTCATCAAAACTGCCTACTGGATAAGCTTTCTCGGCGCTATCACCACATACGACGCAGACGGTGATGCTCATACACACCTCCTTCTAAATGATCTATCAACTGTAGTTGATCTCGCCTCAATCAACCTTTGCACCGCCCGGGTATGACCCGGCATAGGACGCCCCATGCCCACAGAAAACAAAATCGCTGCCGTCGGCATGACGGTTGTAAATGCCCATGATCTAACTGAAACCAAGGAGGCTGTATGAACGAGTGGACAAACGAAATGAGCGACAAGGCCATCTACGCAGTGATGGAGCGCTGCGGGATGCTTCAGAACGAATCGGGCTGGTTCATCCTTTCAATCCACGACGCCGAGGATGGCCCTGTTTGCATCTGGGGCCGACGGGTGACGCCATGATCATTACAGTGGAGCTCACTTACTCCGCTGACTCCATCCGATCAACATAAACGCGGCTCCCGGAATCCAGAGTCCAGGGCTTTCAACACCCAAACCGCAGACAAAGAGTGACATCCCTACTACGAACAGCGGCTTTCTAAATGCATTTTCCATAATTTCTACCACTCCTTTTAAGAATCACTCCCATTAAATCATAAAGCCTGCCGGTCGGTGGGCGAGGAATCCCCATGACCAAAGAAAATGAGTACGACTAACAAATCAGCCCACTGGTCCACCAGATCATACGCAACCGCAAGGGCAAAAAAGCTTCGCCAACCAAGTGAATTGCGGACCAACTCCAAAATAGCGGACCAGAAACAAACAAGGGTTTGCATTAGCTTTCGCCCGCAAACCCTTGATTTTAGATGGTGCCCGAAGCCGGAATCGAACCGGCACGCCCTTACGAGCGGGGGATTTTAAGTCCCATGCGTCTACCAGTTTCGCCATTCGGGCGGTAGCGCGGTAAAGCAGTCTGAAGACTGACCAATAACGATCTGGCAGTTCTGACGCTTGTGCAACAGAGGTGGAAATATATACATCCCGCCCCGGTGAAGCAAGTTCGCAAAGATCCTTTTCAAGACTAAATCTTGCAAGGTTGCGAAAATAAAAAAGCTCCGTAGATCATGGATCTACGGAGCTCGTTTAAAGTGGAGGCCGAAGTCGGAATCGAACCGGCGTAGGTGGATTTGCAATCCACTGCATAACCATTTTGCTATTCGGCCTCAAACATCTGATGTCAGTAGCACAACATCAAACGTGTAAACTCATATCTGGAAACAAGATTCTAATCTAGTATCCAACCCTTTGAAATCTAAGGGGTTTTCGTGTTCCCTAAGCAGGAATGGACGCAATTCTGGACTGGTTCGAAAGGCATGTCAAGAACTGGAGAAAAATAATTCGAGATGCGCGATCCCCAATACCCGGTCGCTTTCGAGCCTAACACTTCAGCGCCACAGAAAACGCTACCTATCGCAAGATAGGTGTTGGCTTTTGTGCCCCAAAAAGATCGCAGCCCTTCAATGACTGACCGCCACCACCCGTTGCAACCGCTGCCGATACTGACTAGGCGTCTCTTGCATTTCATGCCGGAAATGCCGATTGAAATTCGACAAGTTGGCGTAACCCACTTCAAAGCAGATATCGGCAACGCTGAAACTGCTTTGCGCCAGAAGACGGCAGGCACGCTGGACTCTCAGTTTGCGCGTCAGGTCGACGAAGGTATGGCCAGTGGCGCGCTTGAAGAATTTGGAGAAAGCCGGTTCATTCATGTCCAGGCGCTGGGCGATGACGGACATCCGCAGCTCATCCGCGAGATCGTTGAGGATGTAGTCGAAGACAATGCTCATGCGCTGGGCCGTCAATGCGTCGAGCATCGGCGCATATTGTAGGCTGGCAAGCGTCTGTCTTTCACTTTCGGGGGCCGATGCCAGCAACTGCAGCAACGACAGGAACAGGCACAATCGCTGCAATCCTTGGCACTGGCCCATGTCTTCCAGCAGTCGGGCCGCTTTCTTGCGGGTAATGCCGTGAAACTGGATGCCCTGGGCCGCTTGGCGAAACAGGTTTTGCAATTCGCTGAGTTCAGGGATCTTGTCGCGCAGTTGCATCAGCATCTGACCATCGAATTGCAACACGACGTCGCGGCCGGCAATCACCTCCCCTTTGCCCAGATCGCTGATCCAGTCGTGTGGCAGACCGGGGCCGATCAGGGCGACGTGGCCGGCCTCGAACAGGCCAATGTAGTCACCGGCCAATAGCCGGCCGCTGCCTTCGCGGATCAGGTGGATCTCGAATTCCGGATGATGGTTCCAGCGAGCAAGGTCGAAGGGATAGTCATGCTCATACCAACGAAAGCTTTGCTGGGGCTCGTTCAGAATGACTTCAAGCGCTGGCGGCTTGTCTGCGGTTACGTGATGGTTCATCACCCTGGCGATTCCATTTTTGTTGGTTTTATCAAGGCTACCGCGAAGCCCGGGACGAGTCGAAGCTGCTTCGAGACTCTACGGCGCTGTTGTCAGACTCCCCCTAAACAGACAGTAAGCCTAGCGCGCTGTATGGCGGCCACTGATACTTTTTTCCATGCTCCTGCGTGGTTAAAAAAGTATCAGTGGCACGTATGCCGTTCATTTGTTCACCGCTTGGGTTGCTGTAATCCTGTGGTCATCCCGTTGCTGCAATGACTCGCACCGTGGATTACAACAACAATAAGAGCCTCTGCCGCCCAAGGCGCAGAGCGGAGAACACGATGAAGATCATTCCAAGCGCGTTTTTTCTGTCCGCCGGCCTGTCCTCTGCCCTGCTCTGCCAGGCTGCCGAAACGGTGACCATCGCCACCGTGAACAACAGCGACATGATCCGCATGCAGCGGCTGTCCAAAACATTCGAACAGCTGCACCCTGACGTGAAGCTCAACTGGGTGGTACTCGAAGAGAACGTGTTGCGTCAGCGCCTGACCACTGACATTGCCACTCAGGGCGGTCAATTCGACGTGCTCACCATCGGTACTTACGAAACGCCGCTGTGGGGCGCCAAGCATTGGCTGGAACCGATAAAAGACCTGCCCGCCAGCTATGACCTCGAGGATATTTTCCCCTCGGTTCGTCAGGGACTGTCGGTCAACGACACCCTCTACGCCCTGCCGTTTTATGGCGAAAGCACCATCACCTATTACCGTACCGACCTGTTCAAGGACGCCGGCCTGACGATGCCCGCGCACCCGACCTGGACGCAGCTCGGCGAGTTCGCCGGCAAGCTGCATCAGCCGGATAAAGAGCAGTATGGAATGTGCCTGCGCGGCAAGGCCGGTTGGGGTGAAAACATGGCCCTGCTGACCACCATGTCCAACGCCTTCGGTGCACGCTGGTTCAACGAGCAGTGGCAGCCGCAACTCACCGGGCCGCAATGGACCGCCGCCGCCAACTTCTACGTCAACACCCTCAAGCAGTACGGCCCGCCGGGGGTTTCGAGCAATGGTTTCAACGAGACGCTGGCGCTGTTCAACAGCGGCAAATGCGCGATTTGGGTCGATGCCAGCGTCGCCGGCTCTTTCATCACCGACAAAACCCAAAGCAAAGTGGCTGACAATGTCGGTTTCGTCGCAGCACCCACACAAGTCACCGATAAGGGCTCGTCCTGGCTCTATGCCTGGTCGCTGGCCATCCCGGCGACGTCCAAACACAAGGAGGCCGCCAAAGCCTTTGTGACGTGGGCGACCTCCAAGGAGTACATCCAATTGGTCGCCGAGAAGGATGGCATCACCAACGTACCGCCAGGCACGCGGATGTCCACCTATAGCGATGCCTACTTGCAGGCCGCGCCCTTCGCCAGTGTCACGCTGAAAATGATGCAGCACGCCGACCCTGCGCACCCGTCAGTCCAACTCGTGCCTTACGTCGGTATTCAGTACGTGACCATTCCTGAGTTCCAGGCCATCGGCACGTCGGTCGGCAAGCTGATGTCTGCGGCGCTTACCGGGCAGATGCCGGTGGAACAGGCTCTGGCCTCGGCCCAGCAAACCACCGAACGCGAGATGAAGCGTGCTGGTTATCCCAAGTAGCAACGACTTGACGCAATCACTGTGGGAGCGGGCTTGCCCGCGAAGAGGCCGGCACATTCAACATTGATGTCGTCTGACACGCCGTCTTCGCGGGCAAGCCCGCTCCCACTGGGTTCTTTGCAGACGGACGACCGCTTTTAATGCCCTCAACGGGGCGTCTCTATAGCTCTTATGAATGGATGGGAACAATGAAACGTTTAGAAGGCAAAAGCGCCCTTATCACCGGTTCTGCCAGAGGCATCGGGAGAACGTTCGCGCAGGCCTATATCCGCGAAGGCGCTACGGTCGCGATTGCAGACATCAACCTGGAACGGGCGCAAGCCACCGCGGCCGAGCTGGGGCCGAATGCTTATGCGGTCGAGATGGACGTGACTGATCAGCAATCAATCGAAGGCGCTATCGCAGCGGTCATCGCTACCACAGGCAAGCTCGATATCCTGATCAACAACGCGGCACTGTTTGATCTCGCGCCGATTGCGGAGATTTCTCGCGACAGCTACGAACGTCTGTTCTCGATCAACGTGTCCGGGACTCTGTTCACGCTACAGGCCGCGGCCAGACAGATGATCCGCCAGGGCCACGGCGGCAAGATCATCAACATGGCCAGTCAGGCCGGTCGGCGCGGTGAAGCGCTCGTCGCGGTGTATTGCGCGACCAAAGCCGCAGTGATAAGCCTCACGCAATCGGCCGGTCTCAATCTCATTCCCCATAACATCAACGTGAACGCCATCGCGCCGGGCGTGGTGGACGGCGAGCATTGGGATGGCGTCGATGCGCTGTTCGCCAAATATGAGAACCGGCCGCTCGGGGAAAAGAAAAGGCTGGCGGGTCAGGAAGTACCCTACGGACGCCTGGGCACGGCAGATGATCTTGTCGGTATGGCGATTTTTTTGGCATCGGCCGAGAGCGAGTACATCGTGGCGCAGACTTACAACGTCGATGGCGGCAACTGGATGAGCTGACTGGCCCCAAGGAACAGGGCCAGCCAATGCTTCAAAGGCGAAACCGATCCACCGATTGCGAAAGCTGGCCCGCCAAGGTGGACAGCTCATCGGTGGTCGAGGCGGTCTGGTTGATGACTTTGCTGTTGCCTTCGGACATGCCGGCAATCATTTCCACCTGATGGGCGATTTCGTTACTGGCCAGGCTCTGTTCACCGATCGTGCGGCTGATGTCATTGACCAACTCAGTGGTGTTGAGGGTGGCCTGGAGGATTTCGCGGATGGCACGCTCGACATCGGCGGTCACCGCCATGCCTTTGTCGACCTGTGCAACGCCCGCTTCCATGCTGGTGACCGCCTCGCGGGTACTTTGCTGGATGCGCGCGACCATGGCGGCGATTTCCTGGGTGGAGGCGCTGGTACGGCCCGCCAGGCTGCGCACCTCATCGGCCACCACGGCAAAACCACGGCCCTGTTCACCGGCGCGGGCGGCCTCGATGGCGGCGTTAAGCGCCAGCAGGTTGGTTTGATCGGCGATGCCCTTGATCACCTGAATGATGCTGAAAATCCCCTCAGACTCTTTGTCCAGGGTGCGGATCACCTGGGCCGACTGCTGCGCCGAACGCGCAATACCGTCCATGTCGCTGACCACCTGATGGATCACGCGACCGCCGTCCTTGGCCAGTTCCTCGGCCTGGTTGGCCATGTCCAGTGCGCGCTCGGCATGCCGGGTGATTTCCTCGATGCTCGCGGTCATCTCACTGGCGGCTGCGGCCATGGTGCTGGCGGCGACGCTTTGTTGCTGGCTGCTGCCCGCGACCTGATGGCAGCCGCTGCTCAATTGCTGGCTCATGCCACTGACGCCATGGGCGTTGCTGCGAACCACCTCGATCATGCCGCGCAGATCGCGCTGCATGATCGCCAGGCTGCGAATCAAGTTGCTGGCTTCGTCCATGCGGGTGGGTTCGACAATAGGTTCGCTCAAGTTGCCATGGGCGATGCTCTCGGCAATGCGACTGGCGATCTGCAACGGCCCCATGATGCTCAGGATGACCCAGCGTCCTTGGGCGAGCAGCAGTAACAAACTGGCGATGAGGACGGTGCCGAGGGTGAAGTTGGCACTGCTGATGGCTTGTTGAGTGCCTGCGCTGGTCTGTTGAGTGTTGGTTTCGATCAGCTCGCTGAGAGCGCCCATCTGGTCTTCCAGCTGGCTGAACGCGGTATTGAACGTGCCGAGTTGCTGCTGTGCGGTATCCGGGTTTTCCAGCGCCAGCCCGACAATGCGTTCGGCGGCACTGATGTACGTATCAAGGCTGGGCTTGATCTTGTCCAGTGCTGCCTTGAGGGTGTCGTTGACCGGCAGCTTGAGGTTATCACCGAGCACTTCACGGAAATGCGCCGCATGTTCATCGATGGAGCTACGGACCTCGGCCTTGCTGCTGGTGCTTTTGCCCAACCCGACCAGCATCGCCGACAGCACATCCGCGCGCAGCGCATCATGCATCATGTCGGCTTCGAGGTGGTTGCGCAGCGCGGTCATGCTGACCTCGTTGTCACTCACCGCTTCAGCCATCCGGATATTCCCCAGATAACTGACCAGGCTCACGATCAGGGCCGTGAGCAAACTGGTGCCGATCAACAAGATCAAACGTAATTTTATGGACACTCGATGAATCCCCTTGGCGGCATTTGCATGGTCAACTGTTGGGGTTATCGACTGTTCCAACCGGTTACTTAAGCTTTTTTCCACTCAAACCGTTTTTTGCGACCTGCGGTATACGCGGGCTCAATGCCCGCGAATGTAGTGCTCAAGCTGGCGAATCAAATCCGCCTGCTCGACGATGGCTTCCTTGACCAGATCGCCAATCGACAACAGACCGATCAGTTCGCCGCTCTCCAGTACGGGCAGATGGCGCAAATGACTGTCGGTCATGACCGCCATGCAGCGCTCGATGCTCTGCTGACTGTCGACGGTCACCACCGGCGCGCTCATGATCTCGCGCACTGGCGTACCGACTGAAGAACGGCCCTGTAGCACCACCTTGCGCGCATAGTCGCGCTCGCTGATCACGCCGACCACCTGCCCGTCTTCAATGACGGGCAACGCGCCGACGTTTTTCTCGGCCATCATTTTCAGGGCATCGAGAACCATCTGGTCCGGTGCGATGCTGTGCACCTGCTGGTTTTGTACGATTTTCAGTTTGAGCAACTGTGCGGCTGTCTTCATCAACGTTCTCCGATACGGTTCAGGGCAGCAATCAAGCCGCCGCGACTTCCACGACGCCGGCGTTCAGGCGCACCGGCCAGACCCGCAGGCGCTGTTCCGGGTACTCCAGGCAACTGCCGTCCTCAAGACGGAAATGCTGCTTGTAGATCGGCGACGCCACCACCAGATCGCCCTTGAGGCTGCCGATCAGTCCGCGACCGATGACGTTCGCGCCGGATTGCGGATCATGGTTGTCGATGGCGTAGAGGGTGCGACCCTCGGCCTGCGGCAGGTAGAACAGCGCCACCTGCGCACCGTCGAGCCAGACGACGACGCCGGAGTTGCTGACCAGATCCTGCTGACTGCACACCGCCTGCCAGGCCTGAGCATTGGCCGCGATTTCAGGGGCTTCGACACGCTGGGTAGTGGACTGGCTCATCAGGCATTCTCCTCGGTGACAGGGATAAGGTTGAGTTCGGCGGCCATGATCGGCCGGCGTTGACCGCGTTCCTGAACAAAGTGGATGTCCGGGTCCGGGCGTTGATCGTTGACGAAGGTGCGGAAGCGCTTGAGTTTTTCCGGATCCTTGAGGGCGTTGGCCCATTCGCATTCGTAGCGGTTGACCACCAGTTGCATCTGCGATTCAAGTTCTGCGCCAAGCCCCAGGCTGTCGTTGATGATCACGTCCTTGAGGTAATCCAGGCCGCCCTCCAGGCTTTCGCGCCAGACCGAGGTGCGCTGCAATTTGTCGGCGGTGCGGATGTAGAACATCAGGAACCGGTCGATGTAACGGATCAGGGTTTCATCGTCCAGATCGGTGGCGAACAGCTCGGCGTGGCGTGGGCGCATGCCGCCGTTACCGGCCACATAGAGGTTCCAGCCGTTCTCGGTGGCGATCACGCCAACGTCCTTGCTTTGTGCCTCGGCACATTCACGGGTGCAACCGGAGACCGCGAATTTGAGCTTGTGTGGCGAGCGCAGGCCCTTGTAGCGATCCTCGAGGGTCAGGGCCATTTTGACGCTGTCCTGCACGCCGTAACGGCACCAGGTGCTGCCCACGCAAGACTTCACCGTGCGGGTCGATTTGCCGTAGGCGTGGCCGGTTTCGAAACCGGCCTCAATCAGCTCGGACCAGATGTCCGGCAACTGATGCAACTGCGCGCCGAACAGGTCGATCCGCTGGCCGCCGGTGATTTTGGTGTAGAGGTCGTATTTCTTCGCCACCACGCCGATCGCGATCAACTTGTCGGCCGTGATCTCACCCCCGGCGATGCGCGGCACCACCGAATAGGTGCCGTTTTTCTGCATGTTGGCCATGAAGGTGTCGTTGGTGTCCTGTAACGGCACCAGCGAGGCGTCCATGATCGGCTGATTCCAGCACGAGGCGAGGATCGAGCCCACCGCCGGTTTGCACACATCGCAACCGGTGTGCCCACGACCGTGTTTGGCCAGCAGTTCTTCGAAAGTGATCACCCCTTCTACTCGCACCAGTGCATAAAGCTCCTGACGGGTGTAGGCGAAGTGTTCGCACAAGCTCTTGTCGACACTGACGCCACGAGCAATCAGTTCATGCTCGAACACTTGCTTGAGCAGCCCCGCGCAACCGCCGCAACCGGTGCAAGCCTTGGTCTGCGACTTAAGCAGGCCCAGGTCGGTGCAGCCGCCGTCGATGGCCGAGCAGATCGAACCCTTGGTGACGTTATGGCAAGAACACACCGTTGCCGACTCAGGCAACGCGCCTGGGCCCAGGGTTGGCGCGCCGGTGGACGATGGCAGAATCAGGCTGGCCGGTTCCGACGGCAAGGCAATGCCGTTCTGCATGTATTGCAGCAGGGTGTCGTAATAGCTGTTGTCGCCAACCAACACCGCGCCGAGCACGCGCTTGCTGTCGGCATCTACCACCAGACGACGGTAGCTGGCCGTGGCTTCATCGATGAACTGATAACTGCGCGCACCCGGCGTTTGGGCGTGAGCATCGCCGATGGAGCCGACATCGACGCCAAGCAGTTTGAGCTTGGTCGACATGTCGGCGCCCTGAAACGGCTCCGCCACTTGATTGCACAGCAGCGTCGCGACGCCACGGGCCATTTGATAGCCGGGGGCGACCAGACCGAAGAGGCTGCCATTCCAGGCAGCGCACTCGCCGATGGCGTAGATGTTCGGATCGCTGGTCAGGCACTGATCGTCAATCACCACGCCGCCACGCGGCCCGATGTCCAGCGCGCATTGGCGGGCCAGCGCATCCTGCGGGCGGATGCCGGCGGAGAACACGATCAGGTCGGCTTCGAGGAATTCTTCATTGGCAAAATTCATCCGGTAGCGGTACTGCTCGCCGGCGCTGATCGACTGCGTGCCACGGGACAGGTGCACGCCAACGCCAAGTCGCTCGATTTGCGCCTTCAGCGCCAAGCCACCCTGCTCGTCCAGCTGCACCGGCATCAGGCGCGGGGCGAATTCCACCACATGGGCTTCCAGGCCGAGGCTTTTCAGGGCGTTGGCGGCTTCCAGACCGAGCAGGCCACCACCGACTACTACGCCACGCTTGGCATTGGCTGCCGCGGTACGAATCGCGTCGAGGTCTTCAAGGGTGCGATAGACCAGGCGCGAGTCGCCTTCTGCACCTTCAATAGGCGGCACAAACGGATAAGAACCGGTGGCCAGAACCAGTTTGTCGTAAGCGACGCAACCTTGTGCAGTGATCACCTGGCGTCGAGCTCGGTCGATTTCCAGCACCGGCACGCCCAGATGCAGGGTTACGCCTGGCGTCTGATAGAGAGAGGCTTCGCCCAGGGCCAGCGACTCGGCATCGCGACCGCCGAAATACTCCGACAGATGCACCCGGTCGTAGGCGCGCATCGGCTCTTCGCTGAAGACATGCAGGCGGTAATGGTCGAGGGCGCCGCGCTCGATGAGCTGCTCGACACAATGATGTCCGACCATGCCATTGCCGATCACGATCAGTGTTTGCAGTTTGTTCAACGCGGCAACATTGGAATTCATAGTAAGCACCCAGCCAAAGCCAATCACGGTTAAAAAAGCAAAAAAAAACGCCTGAAACCTCTCGGTTCCAGGCGTCTTTGCCTGTTCTTCGCGGTGTTCGACCTGGCGCCTTCGCCTGATCCACCGATGTTGCCCACGACCTGCTCGGCCGGTCGATCTTCGTTGATCGACGGGGCTGCCCCTCTTTTTCAGATGAGGCTGAAGGGGTAATGCAGCCTTTGTGCCAGTCCGCGGCGTATGACTTTCTCAGTTCTGGAAAACCGGCTACTGAACGATGGGGGGATTTGATAAAGACTGCGGCCCAGGCGGGTTTCATCAGGCGCGAGTCAACTATGCAGGCCCCCGCGAGCGGGTGGGCGGACGTGGGAGCTGAAGGAAGGAATAGCTCAGGAAACCGCTTCGCACTGGTGCACGCTGTCAGGCATGGCTCTTTAAAAGTGCATACGGCTACGTTCTCTTTGGGCTTAGGCCCCGTGAGCAATGCCAGTCAGTTAGGCGCGAATCCCTGTGGGAGCGGCGGTGCGACGATTCGACTTGCTCGCGAAAGCGGCGTGTCAGGCGACATCAATAGTGACTGTGCTGCCGTCTTCGCGAGCAAGCCCGCTCCCACAGGATTTTCGTCGCTCAAATTTCTTAACTTACCGAAGTTTCGGCTAGCGTCGTCTTCAGCAGCACGGCGTATTGCATTTGCCACGGCCGCGACGTTTTGGCGCATACCGGCAGGCCATCGATTGAGCGCCACAGGGCAACAGTTTGTTAACATCCGTGCGCTTTTTTTCGTCTGATTGATCAGCCACTGTAGATTCCCGGTCGCTACACAGGATGCTTTTTTCCATGAGTACGTTGTATACCCGTCGCACGGTCCTGCATGGCATGAGCCTGTTGAGCCTTGGCCTGCTCGCCGGCTGCGATGACAGCAGCAAGCTGTCGTTCAAGTACGGCAAGGACCTCAGCGACAAGATCATGGGGCGTACCTTCAAACTCAAGGACGCCCAGGGCGAGTACCGGATGCTGGGTAACTATCGGGGCCTGATGCCGATGATCTTCTTCGGCTTCACCCAATGTCCGGCGGTCTGCCCGACGACGCTGGCCCGTGCGGCACAGGCGAAAAAACTGATGGGCCGCGATGGCGAACGCCTGCAAGTGATCTTCATCACCCTGGACCCCGAGCGCGACACACCCGAAATGCTCGACAAATACGTCAAGGCCTTCGATCCGAGTTTCGAGGCGCTGCACGGCACGCTGGAAGAAACCGCCGCCACCGCCAAAGAGTTCGGTGTGTTCTTTGAAAAGATCCCGAGCGGTTCGACCTATACCCTCTCCCACACCGCGACCAGCTTCGTTTTCGACTCCCGAGGCAATTTGCGCCTGGGGCTGTCCGCGTCCCTTACCGCTCAAGAGTGTGCAGAAGACCTGCTCACCGTCATGGAGGTCTGCTGATGACTTCGATTTGCGCATCACGTATTAAACAGCTGGGCATCAAACAACTGGTTCTAGGCCTTTCCCTGATTGGCATGGCCTGGCAGGTGTCCGCTCAAACCCAGGTGAATGACGCCTGGGTTCGTGCGACGGTGGCCGGCCAGCATTCAACCGGCGCCTTCATGACCCTGCAGGCCGACAGCGACAGCAAACTGCTCAGCGTGCAGTCGCCGGTCGCGAACACCGTGCAAATTCACCAATCCAGCATGAAAAACGATGTGATGAGCATGAGCCAGGTCGAGTCCGTCGCGCTGCCGACCGGCAAACCGGTAAGCTTCGACCCCCATGGATATCACATCATGCTGATGGACTTGACGGCCCAGGTTAAGGAAGGCGACAAAGTGCCCCTGACCCTGACCGTGGAAAACGCCAAGGGCGAAAAAGAGACGATCAAGGTTGACGCCGAAGCTCGGGCGCTCGGCATGCAGGATCACAGCAAGATGCATTGAGAGGCTCAATCCCGGCCCGTCTGATCGCCGGTGTTGCGGTGGTGTTCGGAGAACCATCAGCGACACTTCGTAAATAACGAATTATTGGTAAAGAATATTCGATTTTTCTTCGCTGCAATCTCCCCGCTAGCATGACTCTGTCGGCTCCAGAACACGTCCAGACAGGGAGAACGACATGCAACCCCTGAACATCGGTGAACTCTGGATGTGGTTCGCCTTCATCGTCTTCGTTCTTGCCATGCTGGCCGTGGATCTGTTTGTCTTCGGCGGGCGCAAGGCGCATCGGGTATCGGTGCGCGAGGCGTCGTGCTGGGTGATTGCGTGGTGCGCGCTAACGCTGACCTTCGCGGGATTGCTCTGGTGGTACTTGAATGGTGAGTTCGGGCCCGAGATCGCCCAACGCAAAACCCTCGAATTCCTCACGGGCTATTTGATCGAGCAGTCGCTGTCGATCGACAACATGTTCGTCTTCGTGATGATTTTCAGCTACTTCGCCGTACCGCCAGAGTTGCAGCGCCGAGTGTTGCTGTACGGTGTGCTCGGGGCAATCGTGATGCGTGGGGCGATGATTTTCGCCGGCGTGTGGCTGGTGTCGCAATTCGCATGGCTGCTGTATGTGTTCGGCGTGTTCCTGATCATCACCGGGATCAAGATGCTGGTATTCGCCCATCAGCGGCCCGATCTCGATAAAAACCCCTTATTGCGCTGGATACACGGCCATCTGCGCGTCACCGCCGGGCTTCATGGCGAGCGTTTTTTTGTGATGCAAAACGGCCGGCGCTGGGCGACGCCAATGTTTATGGTGCTGGTGCTGATCGAGGCCAGCGACCTGATATTTGCGGTCGACAGCATCCCGGCGATCTTCGCCATCACCACCGATCCGTTCATTGTGTTCACGTCGAACATCTTCGCGATCATGGGCCTGCGTGCCCTGTACTTCCTGCTGGCCGACATGGCTGACCGCTTCCACTTGCTCAAATACGGTTTGGCGATCGTGCTGGTGTTCATTGGCGCGAAGATGACGCTGATGCCGTGGCTTCACATGCCGATTGAATGGTCGCTGGCCGTTGTTGGCGGAATCATTCTGACTTCGGTGCTGTTGAGCCTGATCTTGACCCGCAAGGAGGATCAGATGCGATCCCTGTAGCTGTCGAATGCGATCTTTTGTCGTACTTGCCCTCACCTGATAATCTGAGCCCCCTTGCCTGCATGTCTCTGATGGACCATCGGCGCGCAAAGACGTCGCGATGATCACTTCACCCCCATTCAATCAAGACAACGGTGACTCTTTTGACCAGCAGCACCCCTGCATTTGCCCGCGATATCGACGGCAAAGCCATCTCTGCCAAGGTCCTCGACGAGGTCCGGGAAGAAGTTCTGGCACTCGCCGGCCAACAGATTTACCCCGCCCTGGCGGTCCTGTTGGTCGGCGACGACCCGGCCAGCCACGTTTATGTGCGCAATAAACTGCTGCGCGCCAAGGAAGTCGGCATCCGCTCCCTTGAATACCGTCTGCCGGAAACCGCCAGCCAGGCTCAGGTACTGGAACTGATTGCACAACTCAATGCCGATCCCGCGGTGAACGGCATCCTTGTGCAACTACCCCTGCCGGCCTCTATCAATGAGCAGGCGGTGATTCATGCCATCGACCCGATCAAGGACGTTGACGGTTTTCATCGGGAAAACGTCGGCGGGCTGGTGCAAGGCTTCGAGGTTCTGACCCCGTGCACGCCCAGCGGCTGCATGCGCCTGCTGCGCGAGACCTGCGGTGATGACTTGAGCGGCTTGCACGCGGTGGTCATCGGCCGTTCGAACATTGTCGGCAAACCGATGGCGACCTTGCTGTTACAGGCCAACTGTTCGGTCAGCGTGGTGCACTCGCGCAGCGTCGATGCCCCGGCGTTGTGCCGGTTGGCGGATATCGTGGTCGCGGCGGTGGGCCGGCCAGAGTTGATCGACGCCAGTTGGCTGAAGCCCGGCGCGGTGGTGATCGATGTCGGTATCAACCGCATCGCCAGCGAGTCTGGCAACCGTCTGGTGGGCGACGTCAATTACGCCAGCGCCCGCACCGTCGCCCGTGCGATCACCCCGGTGCCCGGCGGCGTCGGGCCGATGACCATTGCCTATCTGCTGAAAAACACCCTGATCGCCAGCCAGTTGCAACGCACGGCGCTGGCCCGCGGGCAGCAGTCTGTGGACGACTTGGCGTTGAACTGAGCACAACGCACGGTCAGTTAAGGCACGGAACCTGTGGGAGCGGGCTCGCCCGCGATGAGGGCGAGTCAGTCGATATCAATGTTGACTGATACACCGCTATCGCGGGCAAGCCCGCTCCCACAGGGATTGTGCTCAACTGACTGATATTGGGCTGTGTCAGTCGGGCGTCGAAACCTGTTTATTTCCCGGCGTGCAGCACCTGCGCTTGCGGCATCGCCGAAGAGTGGTGGTTGAGAATCTTCCACTGACCGCCCACTTGTTCATAGACAAAGGTGTAACGCGCCTGCACCTGACGGGTCTTGCCATCGGCTTCGGTCAGGAAAAAGGTGTAGACGCCGCTGTCCATGGCCACGTTGGCGCCCAATGGGCGGATCTCACGGTAGTTGATCTGCCCCACCGGCTTGAGCGCCATGAAGTGATCGAAGTAGTCCTTGATCTGCGCCGGGGTGGTGCGCACCTTATTGGAAACCGTCGGCTGCAGCACGGCGTTCGGCGCGTACAGGTCGACCACGCTCTGAACATTGCCGCTCTTCAACGCGCTATTCCATTGATCAAACAATGCGGCAATTTCACGATCCTTCACGTTAGCTGGCTGTTCGGCCACGCTGCTGTAAACGTAAGGCACTGCTTCTAACGCTTGGGCCAACGGGGCGGTCAGGGCGAACAACAGGGCGATGGTTGAGGTCTTGAATTTCATTGCGCTATTCCAATGGTGGTCGATGAGCACACTGTGCCGCTCGAAACGCCGCCCGCCATCGGCCAACCGGAGCCATTTGCCTATGCCATTCGGCAGATAGCGCCCTGCCCCGTTAACAAGGTTTAATGACGCCCCTGCCCGAACGGGCGTGCCTGCGCCGGAACCCGCCCATGCAACCCCCTGATCATGACCCCCGTAGCGCCCTGGCCATTCGCACCCAGTATCGACAATCGCAAAGTCGCGCGGCGCGGCTGCGACTGCTGGTGGATACCGGCCAGGAACTGACGCAATTGGCCCCCGAAGCCATGCGCCAACGCGTGCTGCAACGGGCTTGCGCCTTCCTCGCGATGGATCACGCGCTACTGCTGGAATGGGACGTGGATGTGCAGGTCAGGACCACCGCCAGTCACGGCAACCGTGATCGGTTACGCAGCCTCGAACACCTCGCCGATACCGCGATGCGCACTCCGCAATGGCAGGAGCAGCCGAGCGCGATCCTGCCTAATGTGCTGCGGGTGCCTTTGCGCGGTGGCGATGGCGCGGCCTTCGGTGCGTTGGTGCTGGCCAACAGCGTCAGCATCAGTGCACCGGACACCGAGGACATCGAATCCCTGCAATTGCTCGCCACATTGCTGGCCGCACACCTGGAAAACCAGCGGTTACTGGATGCCCTGGTCGCGCGTGAACGCACTATGTCCGATCTGGTGCATCGACTGTTCAGGGCACAGGAAGACGAACGCAAACGCATGGCTTACGACCTGCACGACGGCTTGGCACAAACCCTCGCCGGGCTGCATCAGCGCCTGCAAGGTTTTGCCGGTCGCTGCCCGCCACTGCCCGAGGAACTCGGCGCGGACTTACAAACGATTCTTGCACTGGCCCAACACTGCGTCGGTGAAGGCCGGCAACTGATCAGCGGCCTGCGCCCGACGGTACTCGACGACTTTGGCTTGCTGAAGGCGGTCGACAAAGAAGCAGATCGCCTGCGCGACGCCGGGATCAAAGTGAACTGGAGCACGCGTTGCGAAGCGCGCTTACCCAGTCAGGTTGAAATAGCCCTGTTCCGAATTGCCCAGGAAGGCATCAACAACGTTCTCAAACATGCGCAGGCCAGCCACGTCGTCCTGACGCTGGAACTGCACGAAGGGCAAGCCTCGCTACAGGTGGACGATAACGGCAAAGGTTTTGCCATGGAGCAACGACTCGACACCTGCGGCGCCCGCCACCTCGGGCTCGCCGCGATGCAGGAACGCGCGAGCCTGCTGGGCGGTGATTTCACTTGCGTCAGCCATGCGCACGGCGGAACACAACTGCGCGCCACAGTCCCCTCCGACCTCAATGGAACAGCTCAATGACTGAAGTTCTACGTCTGGTTCTGGCGGACGATCATGAAGTCACCCGAACCGGCTTCGTCGCGCTGCTGGCGGGCCATCCGCAATTCGAAGTGGTCGGCCAGGCCCGCGATGGCCAGGAAGCGGTGGACGCGTGCGAGCGCCTGCTGCCCGATATCGTCATCCTCGACATTCGCATGCCGGTGCTCAACGGGTTGGGCGCGGCTCGAATTCTTCAGCAGCGCCTGCCGGCCTTGAAAGTGGTGATCTTCACCATGGACGACAGCCCGGATCACCTGGAAGCGGCGATGAATGCCGGCGCCGTGGGCTACCTGCTCAAAGACGCCAGCCGTGATGAGGTGATTAACGCCCTGCAACGCGTCGCTGCGGGTGAGGAAGCCCTCAATAGCGCGGTCAGCGCCCGCCTGCTGCGACGCATGACCGAGCGCAACGCCAGTGGCGCCGCGCCAGCCGAAACCTTGACCGCCCGCGAACGCCAGGTCCTCGGGCTGGTGGCCAGCGGTTGCAGCAACCGTGAAATCGGCGAAAACCTCGGCATCACCAAAGGCACGGCCAAAGCCCACGTGGAACGGGTCATCGGCAAACTTGGCGCCGCCGACCGAACCCAGGCCGCCGTCCGTGGCATTGCCCTGGGTCTGGTGACCCAGTCATGAAAGTATCAAGCGCCCGACGCTGGGCCGATCTGCCGTTACGTGGCAAAGCCCTGGTGGTGATTTCCCTGCCGTTAGTGATCCTGTTGCTCTCGCTGGTGCTGATCTACATCACCGAGCGCCAGACCGCACGCGCCGAAGAGGACGTACGCCGTGTGCTGCTGGTGCAAGGCGATATTCAGGCCGTACACACCCTGCTCGCCGAGGCTGCCGCCAGTGTGCGCGGTTATCTGCTGACGCGCCGCGAGGATTTCCTGCCGGGTTATCGGCAAGCCAAGCCCTTGATCGAATCAGCCCTGCGCCGGCTCGACAGCAACGTTCGTGATGAGCGAGTTCGCAAACATCTGGCGGTTATCACGCCACTGATCGATACCAAGGTCGAGGGCCTGGTTGAACTGCTCGACGATCGCAGCGCCACACCCGAGTCGATCACCACGATCCTGATCAATAACAAGCACATCCTCGACGAATTGCGTGAACGCATCAGCGCCATGCGCACCCTTGAAGACACGCTGCTGGCCGAGCGCACCGCAGCGGCCGCCTCGACTCGCCAGCGTTTGTTGTTCTCTACCTTGCTGGCCGCGGCCTGCGGGCTGTTTGGCGCCATCGTGGCGGTGTTGTTTCTGTCCAAAGGCATCGTCGCCCGAGTCAAACAGGTCCAGGGCAACGCACAACGGCTGGCACTCGGTCAGCCGTTGTTACCGCAACCGCCAGAGAACGATGAGATTGGTCAGTTGGGCACTCGCCTGGTCGAGGCCGGGCTGTTATTGGCCGAACGTGAACGGGCGTTACGCGATAACGAAGAGCGCCTGCGCCTGATCATCGACGGAGTGAAGGACTACGGTATTTTCGCCCTCGACACACAGGGCTTCGTCACGAGTTGGAATGCGGGCGCCGAACGGATCAAGGGCTACACGGAACAGGAGATCGTCGGCCAGCATTTCTCGGTGTTTTATCTGTCGCAAGAATGCCCGCAGCATCCCGACATGGCGCTGCGCGAGGCCACTCGCGACGGTCATTACATGGAAGAGGCGTGGCGTTGTCGCAAGGATGGCAGCCGCTTCTGGGCCAGCGTAGTAATTACCGCGCAATACGACAGCAGTGGCGCCCTGCGCGGATTTTCCAAGATCACCCGCGACATCAGCGATCGCCGGGTGGCCGAGATAGCACTGAGCACCGCCCGCGAAGAAGCCGAACGCGCCAGCCGCGCCAAAAGCGAATTCCTGTCGCGCATGAGCCACGAACTGCGTACGCCGCTCAACTCCATTCTTGGCTTCGCACAACTGCTGGACATGGACTCGTCCAAAGGGCAGCGGGCGCAGATCGGTCACATCCTGCGGGCCGGACAACACCTGCTGACCCTGATCAACGAAGTGCTGGACATTGCCAAGATCGAAGCCGGGCGCCTGCCGCTGAATGTTGAAGCCGTGCCCTTGGCGGTGGTGCTGCAAGAAGCTCTGACGCTGGTTTCCCCCATGGCCTGCGACGCCGGCATTCAGTTGGTTGAACTGCCGATGCTGGCCGCCGACAGCGGGATCGTCGCCGATCGGCAACGCCTGGTTCAGGTGCTGCTGAACTTGTTATCCAACGCGATCAAATACAACCGGCCCCAGGGCCAGGTGCACATCGAAGTCAGGATTATTCAACAGCGAATTGCCGTATCGGTCTGCGATACCGGCAAGGGCATTGCGGCCGATCGACTGGAGCAACTGTTCAAGCCGTTCGAGCGCCTGGAGACCGATCCGAACGTGGAAGGCACCGGCCTGGGCCTGGCCTTGAGCAAGAGTCTGCTGGAAATGATGAACGGCAGCCTGACCGTCAAAAGCCAGCCCGGCGCAGGCTCCAGTTTCACCCTGGAACTGCCCTTCGTGCGCCTGCAGCCAGTCACCGAGCCACCTGCTGTACGAATCAGCCACCCAACGATCACGGCCGCCCTCACCGCCCCCGATTATCAGGGCAAAGTGCTGTGCATCGAAGACAATCTCTCGAGCCTGGCCCTGATCGAAACCCTGTTGCAACGACGACCGCACATCCAATTGCTCTCAAGCATGCAGGGGCAAATGGGTCTGGATTTGGCCCGTCAACATGCGCCGCAGCTGATTCTGCTGGACGTGGCCCTGCCGGATCTGGATGGTTTCAATGTGCTGCAACGCTTGCGCCAGTCTTCCATCACCCGTGCCATTCCAGTGCTGATGATCACCGCCGATGCCAGCGACCTCACTCATCTGGCATTGCTGGAAGCGGGTGCGACAGCGGTGCTGACCAAGCCGATTCACATCCCTTCATTCCTTGCCCATCTTGACCAGCATTTACCGGAGCCCGTGTGAACACCGACCTGCGCATTCTGATCATCGACGACCAGCGGCCCAACCTCGATTTGATGGAGCAGTTGCTTGTCCGCGAAGGGCTGTCCAACGTACTGAGCAGCACCCAGCCGCTGCGAACGCTGGACCTGTTCAACAGCTTCGAGCCTGACCTGGTGATTCTCGACCTGCACATGCCGGAGTTCGACGGCTTTGCCGTACTGGAACAACTCAACCGGCGCATCCCGGCTGGCGAATACCTGCCGATTCTCGTGCTCACCGCCGACGCCACCCGCGATACTCGACTGCGCGCGCTGGCCTTGGGCGCCAAAGACTTCATCAGCAAGCCATTGGATGCTCTGGAAACCATGCTGCGGGTCTGGAACCTTCTTGAAACCCGCGCGCTGTATAAAGCCCTGCGCACCCTGGTCTCGGCAGATCAGATCGAGTTGCTACGTCAGTTAAAGCCGCACCCAGTTAGCTGACTGAAGGGGCGGAATCACGGACGCTTTGCCACTGAATGTCAGATCACGGGGCTGGCTCGGTATTTTGGCGACCGGCTGCAAAAAGCCCAGCAAGGCCTGCTGGGTGTCAGCCCAGGCCGTCGGGTGTTCCATGTCGAGGAAGTGCCCGGCGTTCTTGATGGTCTGAAACTGAGCGTGACGGGAGTGAGTGGCAAAAAGACGGGCGTCTTCCACCGAGGTGTACTCATCCCGTTCGCCGTTGATAAACAGCAGCGGGACTTCGATGGCATCGGCACAGGAAACGTAGCAGTGAGTGTCCTGGGTCAGCACCTCATTGACGTGAAAATGCATCTGCCGATATTCGTGTTCGTCCAGGCTGCTGACATGGCGCTCATTGAAACGCTTGAACAGCGACGGAAGATGTTTGCCAATAGTGCTGTTGATCAAGCGCCCGACATTGCGCCGGTCGCATGCCTGGAGGAAATGTCGACCGCTCTCCAGATAATCGCGCATCGGCGTGTTGATTCGCGCGGCGAATGAACTGATCACTGCCTTTTCGATTCGTGGCGGCTGCTGCGCCAGCGCCAGCAAGGTCGCCGCCCCGCCCCAGGAAAAGGACATCACATGCTGTGCGCGAAAGTGCTCGATCAACTCCAACAGGATTGCAGCCTCGTCTTCCTTGCGGATCGGTTGGTCATGCTGGTTGTGTTGTTTCGATTGACCGGCGTAGGGCTGATCGTAGAGGACTACGTTGAAGCGTGGCCGCAGGTAGCGCACCGTTTGGGCAAAAGATGCGGTCGTTGCCAGCGAGCCATTGACCAGAATAATGGTCTTGTCGGCGGTGGCGTTGAGATAATGCTCGGTATAAACCTTGTACTTCTTACCAATCTCGACGATCGCAGTTTTCAGCATCATGTCATTCTCTTCCTTGAACAAATTGGATCAACACACAGCGTGAATGACTATCCGGCTTCCTCCGGGCAAGCCTGACAGCAAGAACCAGCGACAACGGTACAAGGGCGCTGAGATGAACGCCATGACCAACAAGTCACAAACCGACCAGTGGCTCAGTTAAGCAGGGATTTCCCCATGTGCAAGTACGCACGCTTGAAAGTGGCGGCCCTGACGCATCGCCAACATCCGCCTATGCTTGATCATTGACCCCACCTTCATCAGTTCCAGGGCTCTCGCTCCCTCACGTCCAATGAGGAGTTGAAAGATGTCGCTGACGCTTTACTACCATCCACTGGCGTCGTTCTGTCACAAAGTACTCATCGCGCTCTACGAAAACGGCACCGAATTCGAGAGAAGAATCATCGATCTCGGGGACGCTGCCGACCGCGCAGAACTTCAGGCATTGTGGCCAATCGGAAAGTTCCCGATTATTCGCGACCCTGTTCACCAGCGGAATTTGCCGGAGTCCAGCATCATCATCGAGTACCTGGATCGACTGTATCCAGGCACGCACAGGCTGGTTCCAGACGATTGGGAGAACGCGCTGGAGGTCCGGTTATGGGATCGTTTCTTCGACCATTATGTACAAGCGCCGATGCAACAGATTGTCAGTGATCGACTACACGCGACCAACGGTGATTTGACCAGGGAGCGGTCTACGCTGGAAACGGCGTACGGCATGCTCGAGCGCCGGATGGCGTCCAGAATCTGGGTGGCCAGCCCGGCGTTCAGCATGGCCGATTGCGCTGCGGCTCCGGCACTTTTCTATGCCAGGACGCTGGTGCCGTTCCCCGACGACTACGGCCACTTGAACGCCTATTTCGACAGGTTGGTACAGAGGTCGTCATTTCAGCGGGTGATCGACGAAGCCAGGCCGTGGTTTTCGTTCTACCCGTTTGCGGAGGCCATCGAGCAACGGTTTCGTGAGGCGCCGGACAATGCATGACCAGCAATTGGTCGTAACGCGATCCGCAGCAACTGCCAGAGCCAGCTGCTGCAAGGAGTGCGTTGCGGCTGAAATGAATTAACTGCGTTTGTGCAGTTCGGCCATGCGAATCGAGGTCTCATCGGCTGGCCAGCGCCGAAACCGTGTCCGTCAAAGACCTGGATGCACAACCCTTCCTCATGTACTCCCATGCAGCTTACCCGCCGTTCAACGAACCACTGACCGGCATGCTCCGCTCGGCCCGCGTCGCCCCGGAATATGTGCGGGGGTTGTGAGAACCCCGTAGAGGCAATCGTCGCGATGACACTTTCATTTCATGATCGCTCCTCTTGTATGATGCGCCGCTTCAAGCGTGAGCCGCAGGCTAAGACTCGCCAAACCCAGGCCCGCAGTCGTCGAGGATTTTTCATGAATAGGCTTTACCGGACCTCCCGCCAGGGAGTGGCCGCCCCGCGGTTCGCGCTCAAGCCCCTGAGCCTGGGCCTCGGCCTGCTGCTGTCCAGCGCCGCGCCTTCGGCCTGGGCCACCGCGACCGAACTGCCGGCGGTGGCCGTCACCGGCGAAGACGCCTCCGGTTATCAGGCCGACAGCGCTTCGGTCGGTGGTTTCGAGGCGGCGCCATTGCTTGATACGCCAGCCTCGATTTCGGTGGTCAATGAAGCCTTGATCAAGGATCAGCAGGCTCGCCTGCTCAGCGAAGTCCTGCGCAACGACGCCTCGGTGGGTGAAAGCTACGCGCCGGTCGGTTACTACGAAAACTTCGTCGTGCGTGGTTTCTCCCTTAACTCCGCCAGCAGCTACAAGATCAACGGCCGCACCATCACCGGCGAGCAGAACGTCGGGCTGGAAAACAAGCAGCAAGTGGAGTTGCTCAAAGGCCTTTCCGGTCTGCAAAGCGGTGTCAGCGAGCCCGGTGGTCTGGTCAACTACGTGACCAAGCGGCCTGCCGATGTGCGTTCGGTCACCGTCGCCACTGATGATCGAGGCACTGGTTACCTGGCCACCGACGTCGGTGGCTGGTTCGGCAGCGAGCAGCAGTTCGGCCTGCGCGCCAACCTGGCCCACGAAGACCTGCATTCCTACGTCGAACACACCAATGGCCAGCGCGATTTCGCCTCGTTGGCCTTCGACTGGAACATCAGCCCCGATGCACTGCTGCAACTGGATGTCGAGTACCAGACCAAAGAACAGCGTTCGGCACCGGGTTATCAATTGCTCGGCGGTTCCAGCCTGCCGCACCACGCCTCGCCGAAAAAACTCCTGGCACACCAGAGCGGTTCGAAGCCGGTCACCACCGATGCGCTGAACCTCAACGGCAACTTCGAATACCGCTTCAGCGACCAGTGGAAAGGCAGCCTCAGCGCCTCGCGCAGCCGGGTGGTGATCGATGACTACAGCTCGTTCGCCTGGGGCTGCTATGGCTCCGTCAGTTGCGCCAGCGCGGCGGTGCCAAATTACTTCAGCCCCGAGGGTGACTACGACATTTACGATTTCCGCAGCCCCGACGATACCCGCCGCAACGACGAAGTGCAGGCTGTCCTGAGCGGCCGCTTCGAAACCGGCGGCCTGGGCCACGAACTGAGCGTCGGGACCAGCGCGTTCCGCCGCGTGGTGGACAAACGTGATGCCATCAATCAGATGATCGGCAGTGCCAACATCAACAGCGAGCCGGCTGATTTTGCTCGCTACGAGGGACCGCTCAACGATTCCTACCGACGCCTGGACAGCCGTCAGTACGGGCTGTTCTTCAATGACTGGATCAGCTTCAACGAGCAATGGCAGGCAGTGCTCGGCGGGCGCGAAGTGCGCCTGGATGAAGAGACCTTCGACAGCCAGGGCGACACCACCCGGCACACCCAACGCTATGAGTTCCTGCCCCAGGCCGCGCTGATCTACAAACCGGTGCAAAACCTGTCGCTGTACACCCGCTACAGCAAGGGCCTGTCCCTGGGCGGCGAAGCGGCGTGGTTCACCACCAATGCCTATGAAATCCTCGCCCCCACCGTATCGCGACAAATCGAGGCCGGGGTCAAATACGACTGGCAGCGCATCAGCCTGGCCGCGGCGCTGTTCCAGATCCGTCAGGCCTACCAGTACTCGCGACCGAATGACGACGGCACGTTCACGTTCACCCAACAGGGCGAACAGAAGAACACCGGGCTCGAGCTCTCGGCCAATGGCTGGGCCAGCCAGCGCCTGCAGCTTTCTGCCAGTGTCGCGGCGATTCGCGCGCGGGTCACCGACAGCGGCACGCCAGCTTATGAAGGCCACCAGGCAATCAACGTACCGACCCTGCGCGCCAACCTTTACGGCGACTATGCCCTGCCCTGGTTCGACGGCCTGGCTCTGCTCGGCGGAGTGCAGTACAGCGCCAGCAAGTACGCCAACCGCCAAGGTGAAGTGCAGACCGGTGCCTATGCCATTTTCAACATCGGCAGCCGCTACAGCACTCGCATCGACGGTTACGACACCGTGTTCCGCCTGACCGTGGACAACCTGTTCGATAAACGCTACTGGCGTGACGCCGGTGAATACATGGGCGATGGCTACGTGTTCCAGGGCGCCCCACTGACCGCCCGGCTGAGCGCCTCGATCAACTTCTGACCGTGCGCCCCGACCGTTTCAGTTGAGGAGCCCACTCCCTAGCGTCGGGCCAACTCATGCCGGATGCATTGCTCGTAATACGTTTGCTTGATACCAGCAGGCTTGAGACGCGAGGGACTGTTATAGGTTTGTTCGGTAATGCCCATGGCCGTCATGCGCATCCACGGCCGGGGGAATTTTTGCGATTGCAGTTTCTTGCGTGCCCCGTAAAGCGTGAATCCGGAAAGCTTCGCCGCTTGTGCGTCTGCGGCTATATCCGAGCCCCAACTGCAGACGAAACGACTGTTTTTGCTCAGGTCCTTTGCCTGAGCCTCAAGCGAGAGAGTCACCAGGGCAAACGTTGCAGCCATCCATACCAAAGTCCGCATATCGCCAATGCCTAACCTTCTGAAAAGAAAGCAAGTTTGACAACGAAACGGAAGCCGGGGGGCCAGCAGTTCGCCTCATTCTCAGTTGTTTTTTTGGTCTCGATCGGCACAGCAGAGTCTCCTTGACGACGTCCGAAACTTTTTTGAGCTTTAACTGAGCCTTGCAGTCTCTAGTTTAAGAGCGTCTATCGACAGCTCATTGGGGCTGTATCGGCAAAGGCGTACTCCCGCTGCTGTTGCGCCATCTTGAGCTTGAGCCGCAGCGACTGTTGATCCTCAGCCCCGATGAAGATGGACGCTTGCTCGCGCAGGAATTCGGCGTCTCCCACCAAGCCGAGCAACTGGACCAGAGCAATTACGAGGCGGTGCTCGACCCTCTTTTGAGCGCTGGCGATTTCCTGCTCAACCTCTCGGTGGGGGTATCGAGCCTGTCCCTGATTCAGTTCGCCCAGCGTAAAGGCGTGCTGTATCTGGACACCTGTATCGAGCCGTGGGAAGGCGGTTATGTCGACCCCGACAAATCCCTGTCCGAAAGATCCAACTATGCGTTGAGGGAAGCGGCGCTTCAGCTTCGGGCTGAAAGCGCGCAAGGTCTGCCCACCGCCATGTTGACCCACGGTGCCAATCCGGGGCTGGTGTCTCACCTGGTCAAACAGGCACTGATCAACCTCGCTGAAGATTTGGGCGACACAACGCCCCTGCCAGCGACTCGCGAAGAATGGGCGCAACTGGCCAGCCGACTGAATATCCGCTGCATCCACATCGCCGAACGCGATTCGCAGTATTCATCGCAGCACAAAATCGCCGATGAGTTCGTCAACACCTGGTCAGTGGACGGCTTCATCAGTGAAGGCAGCCAACCGACGGAGTTGGGTTGGGGCAGCCATGAGAAAGCACTTCCCGAGGATGGCTATTACCACGCCTTCGGGTGCCAGTGCGGGATCTATCTGCAACGCCCCGGCGCCTCCACGCGGGTTCGAACCTGGACACCCTCGACGGGGCCAACCCATGGGCTGCTCGTGACCCACAACGAAGCCCTGTCGATTGCCAACTACCTGACCCTTGGCCAGGGAAGGCAGCCGACTTACCGGCCGACCGTCCACTACGCCTATCGGCCCTGTGACGATGCCCTGCTCTCGGTGCATGAACTCGCCGAGCGCAACTGGAAACCCCAGAGCGGCGAGCGCCTGCTCGATGATGAAATCCTCGACGGCAGTGACGAACTCGGCGTGCTGCTGATGGGGCATGCCAGAAACAGTTATTGGTATGGCTCGCGCTTATCGATCCAGCAAGCCCGGGCTCTATGCCCCTATAACAGCGCCACCAGCCTGCAAGTGACGGCGGGAGTGCTGGCCGGCGTGATCTGGGCGATTCGCAATCCTCAACACGGCATCGTCGAACCGGATGAATTGCCGTTCAGGGAGATTCTGCAGATCTGCATGCCCTACCTGGGCAATGTAGAAGGCATTTATTCCGACTGGACGCCCCTTACCGGACGTCACTCACTGATGCCCGAGCAGACCGATGAATCCGATCCGTGGCAATTCGTGAACGTCAGGATTACTTGAAGGCCTGACGTGGTTTATTCCACGCCAGGCAACGGCTCAAATACCGGAACCGTTCTGAAATGAGTCGCCCGTGCCAGACTCTCTTTGCCACGCCCGATGCAGCAGATCGATGACTTCTTCGTCCGATGTCTGCGAAAAATCCGTGTACCAATGGCCGATCGAAATCAGCCAATCGGGGATCAGCGGGCAAATCAGCTCGTCCACTTCGTCGCGCAGCGCCTCTGCCGTCTCAAGGGGGGCCACCGGCACGGCAACGACGATGCGAGAAGGCGCTTGCAGGCGCACGGCCTGTATCGCCGCCATCATCGTAGCCCCTGTCGCCAGGCCGTCATCGATCAGAATCACCACCTGATCCTTCAGCGCCAAAGGTGCGCGCGATGCCCGGTATGCCCGCTCGCGACGCAACAATTCCTGCGTTTCCTTTGCAACCACGCCATCGAGCGTACGTTGATCAATACCGTTAGCTCGCAGCGCATCTTCATTGACGATTTGTATGCCGCCACTGGCAATCGCGCCCATGGCGAACTCCTGATGGGACGGTACTCCCAACTTGCGCACCAGCATCAGGTCCAGGCGAACCTCCAGGGCCGTGGCCACTTCATAGGCGACCGGAACGCCGCCACGGGGCAAGGCGAGGACGATGACGTCGGCTCTTTTAGCGTATTTAAGCAACGGTTCCACCAGGCTTCGGCCGGCATCTACCCGGTCAAGCAAGATGGTTTGCAATGAAGGACTGGTCATTTGAAAACCTCCCTGGGGCGGAAGCCCCAAAAATCGGGCGTTCGTTTGACGGCGACCATCATTCCGATTGGGGAGCCTGCCACTAGACCGCCAGAATGCTGCAAGGCACCTGATACAGAATATGTTCGGTCGTGCTGCCAAGCAGTCGTTCCAGACCACGGTATTGGGTTCTGCCCACCACGACCACATCCATCTGATGCTGGTGGGCGAATTCGCTCAGCACCGAGACAGGGTGCCCCATGATGAAATGCCGACAGTCAGAGGGCACACCGAACCGAGCGGCCAATTTGAGAAAAGACTTTTCCAGGTCGCTGCGCAACTCCCTGGTAAGCTCCGCGAGCGTCAGACCGCCGCCCATGTCCGCCAGAAACGCTGCCGAAATGTCACAGGCGTACAGCAGATGCAACTCGGCATTGCACTGCAGCGCAAGGCCCGACGCCTGCAAGATGATCCGGTCATTGAGTTCACTGTTCGAAGGCTCGGTGTCTGATACGTCAACCGCGGCCACCACCTTCTGCGGCAAGGCGTGACCTTCGCCGCCCACCATGTAAACCGGTACCGGACAATGGCGCAACAAACGCCAATCCAGCGGCGTGAAGAACGCGCGCTTGAGCACGGGTTCATGCTGCACTTGCTTGATCAACAGATCGGGCTGCATTTGCGTGACGTGGTCAAGGATGTCCTGGCGCATGTTGTCAGCCCATGCGACTTCGGTTGTCACCTCGATCCCCCGGCCTTGCATCTTTACCGCCTGCTCATCGAGCCAGTCGCGGTGCTCCTGCAGGTAACTCGCCCGAGCCATTTTGCGGTCGCCCTCTTCGAGCAGCGACAGAATGTCCAACGAGGGGATCAGGCCGGCAATGTGCAAGCTGGCCCCGCTGGCCTTGGCCAGGGCAGCGCCATGGTTGATCGCAGGCGAATGGCGCAGCAGCGGGTTGATGATCAGTAATAACCGTTGATACTGGCTCATGATCTGACTCCAGACAGATGGATCCTCGACGCCGGCTCGAGAATCCAGCATCAGGCCCAGACTCCGCCCTTAACGCCTCTTAGGTCTTGATTTATATCAACTCCTTGAATGAGGCATCGCAGGGGCCACTTGAAAAGAATAGTTCACAACGGTGCCGTGCAACTCGTGCCGGAGTCATCGCCGATGGCCGTTCGCCTGAAAATCGGCGATCTGCTGCCACATCGCGATCGGGTTGGAGTACATGGGGAAATGCCCGCAGTGAGAAATCGGCGCCAACCGCACGCCTTGGGCCTGGATATGCGGCAGATAGGACAATGAAGCGTTCTGCTCGCCGTACATGAACATGCGTGGGCATGGCAGGCCGAGGAACTTGTCCATCAAGTCGGCGTTGTCGGAAAGATCGACCATCGACTCGAAGATCCCGCGCACCGCTGCGGCACGAACCTTGTGCCGCAAGCTTGCGGAATAAAGCGCACTGGCATAAGCCGGCGCGTCCCGGGCGCGTTCGATGAAGGCGGCGAAAAACACCTCGGGATCGTCCGCCGGGTAATCGACGATCTGCCGGCTGAGGAAACAGTCCTCCGGGGCGACATTGCCCTCGATGTCGACGAAGCTGAGCACACGGTCCGGGCATTGATGAGCCAGCATCAGTGCGGTCAGTCCGCCCATGGAATGGCCGACCAGATGAAACCGTTCGATACCGAAATGCTCCAGCATCTGCAACGCGGTCTTCAGCAGAAAAGGGATGGAAATCCGCGAAAGGTCACTGCACTGGCTCTCCCCGCAACCCGGTGCGTCATAAGCGACGAAAGGATGACCGGCGAATGCGGCGTGCTGCACGATGTCGGCATAGTCTTCCTTGGTCGAGCCAAACCCATGCAGGAACACAATCGGCGCCAGGACACCGTCGCGATGAAGGGTGGCGATGTTCAGCTGGACGCCCTCCACCGTCAGAGGGATGTGCGCTTGGGTGAAGGTTTCGGGTATGGACACGTGATGGATTCCTTGAGCGAAAAGGTGACCGCCGGTCCGCAAATGCTGTTCACTGTGGCGAGCGAGCTTGCTCGCGCCGGGCTGCGTAAGCGGCCCCGGAAATCTGACAAACATTGCCTGTTTTTGTGAGTGCTGCGCACTCAAGCGGGAGCAAGCTCCCTCGCCACAGGTTTGCGCCGGCAGGCCGTCAATTTCGCGGGGATCGGGCCGTCTGTAAATTCCTGATTCGGGAATACCGTCATAGGTCAAACCTATCAAACTGTTTTTTTGGAGCCGGGCAACCACCTCCTCCACCAGTGGGTTGGGCCGATCGGCATTCCAGGCCACCGCAGTCGTCACCACATTGAGCGGCTGGCTCAGTGGTCGCAGCACCACATTATCGGGGGCCAGTTTTTTCAGCGACGCCGGCACCAGGGCGATGCCTTGCCCACAACTGACGAAAGCGATTTGCGAAGCGACGGAGCGCACTTCATGCAATACGCGCGGGGAAAAACCACTGGCGCGGCAGGTCGCGATCAGGTTGTCGAAGTACACCGGGCTGACCTTTCGGGAAAACATCACCAAGGGCTCGGTGGCCAGGCTCGACAGGCTGATGCGCTTGCGTGCAGCCAATGGATGATCAATGGGCAGGGCCACGACCAGGCGATCCTCGGTCAGCGGCAGCGACTTGATCGAGGCCCCCAGATCACCGTCCAGACGGGCGAAGGCCAGGTCGATGTCCCCGGCTTCCAGCGCAGGCACGGCTTCGACGCTGTCGATTTCCCGCACAGACACGGTGAGGTGCGGGTATTCGATCTTCAGTTGCTCGATCAACCCGGGCAACACATCGAACATCGCCGTGGAAATCGCACCGACGGTCAACATCCCCGACTGCCCCGCCACCGCCTCTTCCACGGCCAGTTCCAGACGCTCCAGTTGCTCAGCGAATTTGCGCACCGCGGGCAGGATCGCCGCGCCCACCGGAGTCAGCTTCGCCCCGCGCCGCGAGCGGTCGAACAGCTTGACCTTGAGCGCTTGCTCCAACACCTGAATCTGCTCGCTCAGCGGCGGCTGGGACATCCCCAGGCGCTTGGCGGCGCGGCCGAAATTCTGTTCCTCGGCAACAGCCAGGAACAACCAGAGGTGACGAATCAGACGGAAATTGATCATGGCTAATCCATAGGTTTAACGTATGTAATGCTTCTGTTATTAGTAATATACCTATCAAATTGTCTCGCTGACACTGGGCGCCTCCGTCACCACTGGGGCTTTCCCATGATCAATAAGAGTTTGCTGGATCGCTTGGCGGCGCTGGACACCAACACGGTTTCCGACGCACTCGACTTCCTCGGCCTGCCGGGCGCCACCGTGGGGCTACGCCCGCTGTGGAACTGCCCGAAGATCGTCGGCCGTGCCAGTACCGTATTGCTGGCGCCCAAGTCCGACAATGTACCGACCGTGCACCTGATTACCCCGGTGGTTGAACAGATCGACGGTGACGATCGTGTGCTGGTGATCGCCGGCGGCATCGAAGGTATTTCCTGCTGGGGCGACATCCTCGCCAATGCCGCGGCCGGCAAGCAGGTGCGTGGCACGGTGATCGACGGTTTCAGCCGCGACATCGACGGCAGCGAAGCGATTGGCTACCCGGTTTATGGCCGTGGGGTCACCATGATCAGTGCGCGCAATCGGGTGGTGCAGATCGATGCGGCGGTGACGGTCAAGGTGGCCGGTGTCGACGTCAGCGAGGATGACTATGTCATTGCCGATACCTGCGGAACCGTGTTCGTCCCCCAAACCTATATCGAAAAGGTCATCGATCTCGGCGAGCGCATCGCCCGCCGCCAGGACGGCATGGTCGAGGCCGTGCGCAGCGGCCGCTCGGTGGCCGAGGTGATGCACGACACCCAATTCGAAGCGATCCGCGTGGAGCATGCCTGATGAATCTTGAAGACAAAGAACTGGTCGCCTTGTTTGAAGGCCTCGACACTCCTGGCGTCTCCGATGCTCTGGACAAACTCGGCCTGCCCGGGCAATGCCTCGGCGTGGCACCGCTGGACAATTACGGCAAGGTCATCGTCGGACCGGCGTTCACCGTGCAGTACGTCTCGGCCAGCGTTCCTCCGGGTACGGTGGGCGACTTCATCGAAGACGTCGCTCCCGGCGACGTAGTGGTCATCGACAACGGCGGCCGCACCGACTGCACCGTTTGGGGCGACATCATGACCCAGTACGCGGGCACCCGACAGATCGCCGCCACGGTCATCGACGGGGTGTGCCGTGATGTGAACAAAGCGCTGGGCGATGGCTATCCGATGTTCAGCAAAGGTCGCTACATGCGCACTGGCAAAGACCGCGTGCAAGTGCAGTCGGTCAACCAGCCAGTGTCCATCGGCACGGCGCGGGTTTGCTCCCGTGACATCGTGGTCGCCGACGCCAACGGCGTGGTGATCGTGCCTCGCGCCCGTGCCGCTGAAGTGGCGGCGTGTGCCCGTCAGATCGAATCGGTCGAAGCCGACATTCGTGCCCTGATCACTCAAGGCAAAACCCTTAAAGAAGCCCGGGCCGCCCTGGGTTACCACAACCTGCAGAGGAAAGTCTGATGACCACGCTCCCCTTCCCCCTGGATTTTCGCGCGCGGGCAAAAGTACTGGGCAGCTCGACACTGTATGAAGCGTCTCACCTGCCCTGCGCAGTCGACAGCGCGATCCGGCCGATCTGGGACGGCGCCTTTATCGCTGCCCCCGCCTACCCGCTGGAGTGTTCGCCGGGCGACAACCTCGCCCTGCATCTGGCGATGGAACGCGTACCCCGTGGCAGCGTACTGGTGGTGGGCACGGGTGGCTTTATCGCCGGTTATTGGGGCGAGGTGCTCACCGTGGCGGCCGAAGCGGCTGGCGTGGTCGGTCTGGTGATCGATGGTGGCGTACGCGATATCGCGGCGTTGAAGAAACGCCAGTTCCCGGTATTTGCCCGTGGCATCTCGGTCAAAGGCACGGTCAAGGCTAGCGCACCCTCGGTGGGACAACCGTTCAATTTCAATGGTGCTTTCGTGGCGCCGGGCGATCTGGTGGTGGCTGACGATGACGGTGTGATCATCATCCCCAAGGCCGATGCGGCACGCACCCTCGCAGAAGGCGAAGCGCGCGCGAACAAGGAAGCCCAGATGATGCAGGCGCTGACCGAAGGCCGCTCCACGCTGGAACTGATGAACCTGACCGACTGGAGAACCCGGGCATGAGCACCGACATTCAGCGCCTGAACCAACGTTTGGCCAGCGCACAGCCCTCGGCGACTTATCGGATCATGGATCGGGTGGCGGAGCGCCGGGCGAAAGGGGCGAAGATCATTTCGCTGTGTGCCGGCGAGCCCGATTTCGACACCCCAAAACATGTGCGTGAGGCAGCCATTCACGCCATCGAGCATGGCCACACCCGCTACACCCAGGTCGCCGGCGTGCGCTCATTGCGAGAAGCGGTGGCGGCCAAGTTCCGCCGCGAGAATGGCCTGGATGTGAGCTGGCAAGACACGCTGGTTTGTAACGGTGGCAAACAAGTGATCAACAACGCCCTGGCCGCGACCCTCAACGAGGGCGATCAGGTCATTGTGCCGGCGCCGTACTGGGTCAGTTACCCGGAAATGGTGCAACTGTGCGGCGGTGAGGCGCGGATCGTCACGTGCGATGCCGGTACCGGTTTCAAGCTGACGCCCGCGGCACTGGCCGCCGCGCTCACACCACAGACCCGTTGGTTGATCCTCAACTCACCGTCCAATCCGACCGGCGCGGTGTACAGCGAGGTGGAACTTCGTGCCTTGGCGGCTGTGCTGCTGGATCATCCCCACGTGCTGATTCTGGCCGATGACATCTATGAACACCTGATCTTCGACGATCAAGCGTTCCACACCCTGGCCCAGGTGGAGCCACGTCTGGCACCGCGCACCCTGACCATGAACGGTGTCTCGAAGGCCTACGCCATGACCGGCTGGCGCATCGGTTTTGCCACCGGGCCGCGATGGTTGCTGGAGGCCATGGAAAAGCTGCAGGGTCAGCAGACCTCGGGCGCGAGTTCTGTCTCGCAACAAGCCGCACTCGCCGCGCTGGAGGGGCCGAAAGACTTCATTCGCGCAAGCCGCGCCGCTTTCCAGGGCCGTCGCGATTTGATGGTGGCGCTGCTGAACGACACGCCGGGACTGGAATGCGTGAGCCCGGCGGGGGCGTTCTACGCGTTCGCCTCCTGTGCGGGACTGATCGGCCGCACCTCGCCCGCCGGTCGAATGCTGCACACCGACGAAGATGTCGCCCATGCGCTGCTCGACGAAGCGGATGTAGCGGTGGTGCATGGCAGTGCGTTCGGCCTTGGCCCCTACATTCGCATTGCCTATGCGCTGGACGACGCGTCATTGCGCCAGGCCTGCGAAGCCATTCGTGCGTTTTGTGTAGCGTTGCGTTAAGGAGTACGTGAACACAGTCAGTTGAACGCAATCCTTGTGGGAGCGGGCTTGCCCGCGAAGGCGGAGTATCAGGCAACATTAATGTCGTCTGACACGCCCTCATCGCGGGCAAGCCCGCTCCCACAGGTTCTGTGGTTGGCTGACCGGCATTGGGCAAGGGCAATCGCCAGGTTTTGTTTGTGACTCGGGTATTCATCACCCAGTCCCAAGAACAAACAACTCCAACATGGCCCAAACAGCATGCATCCGCAAAGACTGATCCTGCACAACGAGTTGCACGCGCGCCCTTCTCTGTATTTCGACGAGCCCGCCCACGTGTTTCATCTGGCGTTTCTGGCGAATGACGGCCAATGCGACACCCTGCTGAGTCGCTGCTGCCCCGGCCCGGTCGATCCGGATGCGGCCCAGGGCATCACCGAACTGGAGGGCCATGCCTTGAAGTGGGAGCGGCACGCGGAGTTCCTGACGCTGACGCTGGTGGTGCCCTCCTCCAGTCACGAGCCCTGCTGGAGCCCGCCCCCCAAAGCCTTGATGGACCGGGTCGAGCCCTTCATGCAGCACGTGATCAACGCTGTGCAGATTGTGGTGCGCACTGATACGTCCTTTTCTGGCGATTTGTCTGTTTATGGTTTCAAAGATCCTAGCGGCTCTTGCATAGGTGGAGGCGATGCGACGGTCTGGAGCGATTTTCGCCTGAGCCCCGACGGCACCAACCGTTTCCTGTTCATTAACAAACGCCTGAATGCATATCGGCTGGGACGGATGATCCGCCGCCTGCTGGAAATCGAAACCTACCGAATGATGGCTTCGCTTTCACTCATCACCGCGAAAGCCTTGAGCACTCAGCTAAACGTCTTCGACAAGACCCTGGTAAACCTCTCGGAACGTAATGCCGGCCCTGATACCGGAAATGCCAAAGAGCTGCTGACCGACATTGCCAACCTGTCGGCGCAAGTGGTCAGCAGCAGCGCAAAAACCCGACACCGCTTCAGCGCCACCCAAGCCTATGCACAGCTGGTTTTCGAGCGGTTGAGCGAACTCCGGGAAAGCCACGTGGGTGATTGCCAGCGACTGGGTATTTTCATCGAAAGACGCTTTAAACCCACGGTCAGATACTGCGCGGTCACCGAACAACGCCTGGAGCAACTGGCCGAAAGCGTGGCCAACCTCGGGGACTTGTTGCAGGCCCGTGTCCAGGTCGAAATGGAAGAGCAGAACTCGGAAATCCTGAATAGCCTGAACGCCCGCGCCGATACTCAAATCAAAATCCAGCGCGCGGTCGAAGGCTTGTCGATTATCGCCATCACCTATTACTTGTTGAGCCTGTTCAAGCTGTTCTACTCGGGATTGCATGTCATGGGCGCGGACATTTCCGCGAGAGACGCCCTGCTGGCCATGACCCCGCTCGCGCTCTGCGTCCTGCTGTTTATTTTGATCAGGATCAGGAAAGCCAAAGAGCATTGACCCACCGTAAAGTGGGAACGCAGTCGTCGAGGAGTTTTCATGGATATGCGCAAGTACGCCAACCGCCAGGGTGAAGTGCAGACCGGCGCCTATGCCATCTTCAACATCGGCAGCCGCTACAGCACGCGCATCGACGGTTACGACACGATGACCGCCGCCCCGTTCCGCCGGCTACACGGACAGAACGGGGCAGCGCGTCAAGGCAGTGCGATCAGAACGTCACACTGGCGCTGAGGCGTGCCGTGCGCGGTTCGCCGACATTGACCTGCAGCTGGCTGCCGGTGGAGGACGGGTAGTACTGTTTGTCGAACAGGTTGTCGACATTGAATTGCAGCGAAGTCTTGTACCCGAACACCGGCGATTCCCAACGCACGAAGGCATCGGCCACGGTATAGCTGCTCAGCCAGAAATCGTTGGCGTTGTTCGCCGCACGCTCGCCGACGTAACGCGCGCCAGCACCGGCATGCCAGGCCCCAAATTCCGCAGGGACGTTCAGGTGATGCGTGAGGTACAGGCTCGCGGTGTGCTTCGGCGCATTGGCGAGGCGGTGACCTTCGTCATCCGGATCGTCGAGGATTTCCGTGTGGGTGTAAGCGTAGGTGCCGATCAGGTCCCAGCGCTCGGCCACACGCCCGGTAATGTCCAGCTCCAGCCCCTGCGAACCGACCTTGCCCGCCGCCTCCGAGAGGCTGACGCCATTGACCGTCTGGCTGGTCACGACGTTTTTCTTGACGATGTCGAACAGCGCCAGGTTGATGTTCAGCCCCGGCAACGGATCGTACTTCGCACCGACCTCGTAGCTGCGGCCCTCCTCCGGATCGAAGGTGTGGCCGGCATCGTCGACTTCGGTATTGGGTTTGAACGAACGGCTGTAGTTACCGTACAGCGACAAGGTATCGGTGGCTTTGTAGACCAGGCCCAGAAACGGCACGAAGGCATCACCGTTATCGTCGCGGTTGACGGTGTAGCTTCTGCCGCGGCCTTGATCGCTGTACTGATCATAATGCTGCTGGCGACCGCCCAGGACCAGGATCCAGCGGTCATCGAGGTGCCAGTTATCCTTGAAGTACACCGAGCTGGAGGTCAGTTGGTTGCTCAGGTCGCTTTGGGTAGCGCTGACGAGACTGGGCTCGGCCAGACGACCATAAACCGGCGACGTGATGTCGAAACCAGACCGCGCGGTATTGCGGTAGGTTTTGCCACGGAATTGGTCGGACGCTTCGGTGTCCGCGCCGATCAGCAGGTCATGACGTTGGCCGAACAGTTCCTGCTGGCCGATGAAATCCCAACTGGCGTAACGGGTCTCATCATCGTAGTGAGCACCGTTGGCAGCACGTCGCAGATTATTGCCGGTCAACGAACTCGGCTGGGCAATCGAGAGGCTGTAGCGGTCGTTGTTCCACCCGTAGGTAACGCGGCTTTTCCAATCGTCACTCAGCTGATACTCGAAACGCGCGGTGGCCACTTCACGGATACCGACGCTTTTCGCCCAGCGTTCGTCGAGGCGCTTGTCGTAGTCGATGTCTGCCGGGTGACCGTTGGTGAACACCGTGCCGCGGTCGAAGGGATTGGAGTATTCGTTGTACTCGTAGCTCAGCGTCAAACTGGCGCGGTCGCCGGTCCAGGTCAGCGATGGCGCGACCAACGTGCTCTCATTCACGCCATAGTTGCGCCAGTAATCTTCATGGCCACGTTCAGCAATCAGGCGATAGGCCAGGCCCGTATCTCCCAACGGCCCGGTGGTATCCACCGCCAGGGTGCCGCCGCCTTCGCTATAAGCCGAGCCGCTCAGGGTTGTGCTCTGGGTGTATTCAGGCTTCTTGCTGATCACGTTGATCAGTCCGCCGGGCTCCAGCGCGCCGTACAGCATCGAGGCAGGCCCTTTGAGTACTTCGACGCGTTCCGTCGTGGCACTGAAGTTGTGCCCCAGATTGGAACGCACGCCATCGCGCAGGATCGAGCCGTCATCGTTGGTGCCAAAACCACGCTTGACCAGCGAGTCCCGGGAGCCGCCCAAGGTGTTGCCCTGGCTGACGCCGCTGACGAACTTCATGGCGTCGGCCAGCGAGCGCACCTGATAATCGTCCAGGGTCTGCTGGGTGACCACATTGATCGATTGCGCCTCTTCCTTGATCGGCACATTGCTTTTGCTCGCCGTGCTGGCTTGAGAAGTGGTGTAGCTCGTGTCTTGGCTGACGCGACTCGCCTGAATATCAGTGGTCGGCAGTTCGATCGCTTCCTGTGCCCACAATGGACTGGCAAACATAACGCAGGAGAGTGTTGGCAACGCGTGTTTCATGAAGACTTTGCGGCGGGCAAAGGGATGGGGATGGCTCAAGACGTCGCGCTCAATGAGTTAGTAGGAATGCTTCTCATTGTATGATGCGATGTATTTGCAGTAAATACGTTAACGGTCTTCAAGGGCATCGGCAGTAATGACCCCGCTACTGATCTCGCCCGCCCAGAGAGCTGTAAAACCATCAATGGATCCACTGCATCGTTAACAAACGGAATCAGTTTGACAAACACCCCATAAATCAACATTAATGGATCCACTAAATAACAACAAACAGCCTTGGAGAATCTCCATGTACCCCAAGAACACCTGGTACGTCGCCTGTACGCCCGATGAAATCGCCGACAAGCCGCTAGGCCGTCAGATCTGTGGTGAAAAGATGGTTTTTTACCGCGGGCACGAAGGCAAGGTAGCGGCCGTCGAGGACTTCTGCCCCCATCGCGGCGCACCGCTGTCTTTGGGTTATGTGGAAAACGGCAATCTGGTTTGCGGCTATCACGGCCTGGTGATGGGCTGCGACGGCAAGACCGTGGAAATGCCCGGGCAGCGGGTTCGCGGTTTCCCGTGCAACAAGACGTTCGCCGTGGTCGAGCGCTATGGGTTTATCTGGGTCTGGCCCGGTGATCAGGCGTTGGCGGATCCGGTGCTGATCCATCACCTGGAATGGGCAGTCAGTGACGAGTGGGCCTATGGCGGCGGCCTGTTCCATATCCAGTGCGACTACCGGCTGATGATCGACAACCTGATGGACCTGACTCACGAAACCTACGTTCACGCGTCCAGCATCGGCCAGAAGGAAATCGACGAAGCGCCGCCGGTGACTACGGTCGACGGCGACGAGGTGGTCACTGCCCGCCACATGGAAAACATCATGGCCCCGCCTTTCTGGCGCATGGCCCTGCGCGGCAACAACCTGGCCGACGATGTACCGGTGGACCGCTGGCAGATCTGCCGCTTCACCCCGCCTAGCCATGTGCTGATCGAAGTCGGCGTGGCCCATGCCGGCCATGGCGGTTATCACGCGCCTCAACAGCTCAAGGCGTCGAGCATCGTCGTCGACTTCATCACCCCGGAAACCGAAACCTCGATCTGGTACTTCTGGGGCATGGCGCGCAACTTCAATCCGCAGGATGAAGCCTTGACCGCGAGCATTCGCGAGGGACAGGGCAAGATTTTCAGCGAGGACCTGGAGATGCTCGAACGCCAGCAACAGAACCTGCTCAGCCATCCCGCGCGCAGCTTGCTCAAGCTCAATATTGACGCTGGCGGTGTACAGTCGCGTCGCGTTCTGGAGCGCCTGATCGCCAAGGAACAAGCCCCGCAGGAGTCAATGGCATGATCGAAGTGCTGGTGGTATCGCGCAACAACGAAGCCCACGACATCTGCAGCTATGAGCTGGCCAGTGTCGATGACCGACCGCTGCCGGCCTTCAGCGCCGGTGCGCATATCGATGTGCACCTGCCTGGCGGCTTGATCCGGCAATACTCCCTGTGCAACCACCCCGAAGAACGCCATCGCTACCTGATCGGTGTGCTCAAGGACCCGACCTCCCGGGGCGGTTCACTGGCCATGCACGAGCAGATCCAGCCCGGCATGCGCCTGCCGATCAGTGAACCGCGCAACCTGTTCCCGTTGGTCCATGAGGCCAGGCGCAGCCTGCTGTTCGCTGGCGGTATCGGGATCACGCCGATCCTGTGCATGGCCGAACGCCTGGCACACAGTGGCGCGGATTTCGAGCTGCATTACTGTGCCCGATCACGGGACCGTGCAGCCTTTGTCGAACGCCTGCAGCACTCGCCTTTTGCCGACCGGGTGTTCCTGCATTTCGATCAGGAACCCGAGACCGTGCTGGACGCGGCCAAGGTCCTGGCCATGCCTCAGAGCGACGTTCATTTATACGTGTGTGGCCCCGGCGGTTTCATGCAGCACGTGCTGGACACGGCCAAGGCCGAAGGCTGGCAGGAGCAATGCCTGCACCGCGAGTACTTCGCCGCCGCGCCCGTCGACACTGGCGCCGATGGCAGTTTCTCGATCAAGGTCGCCAGCAGCGGCCAGGTCTTCGAGGTGCCGGCCGACAAGAGCGTGGTGCAAGTACTACAAGACCAAGGCATCGAGATCGCCATTTCCTGTGAACAAGGCATTTGTGGCACTTGCCTGACGCGAGTTCTGGAGGGGGTACCGGAGCATCGCGACCTGTTCCTCACCGAGGATGAACAGGCCTGCAACGACCAGTTCACCCCTTGCTGCTCGCGTTCGAAAACGCCGCTGCTGGTGTTGGATATCTAGAACCTATTCCGAGCGGAGAATGACCTTCATCCGCTCGTCAGCCGTCGCTGAGCCGAAGATCTCGGCATAGCGCAATGTGGCATTGGCGTGTTCGCGCATGATCGCTTCGGCACGCGCGCCCTGGCGATTGACCAGGGCATCGAACACCGAGTGGTGTTGCATGTGGGCATAGTTGAAGCGTCGATATTCCCGCACCATGTCGTTGCGGTCCACGGCCAGGGCGGTCACCGAAGCGAAGGGCAAATGGTCGTTGCGCGCCAGGGCATCAGCGATCGCCGGGTTGTGGCTGCCTTTGACGATCACCTCGTGAAAACGCATGTTGAGGTCGTGATAGACCTCCAGGTCTTCTATGGTCACGTACCCTTTGTCGAACAGTTGATCACCCTGCATCAGGCATTGTTCGAGGGTCGCCCGGGCTTCGTCCGATAGCCCGCGCTCGGCGGTCTGACGCGCCGCCAGGCCTTCGAGTACACCTCGCACTTCAACCGCACCGGCAATGTCATCGGGGCTGACCGAACGCACCTGAAACCCGCGCCCGCCAAAACGCACCAGCAAGCCTTCCTGCTCCAGCGTGCGGAACGCCATGCGCACCGGCATCCGCGAAACACCGAACAACTCCGCCGTAGGGATTTCCATCAACCGCTCGCCCGCCGCCAGCTCGCCCGAGGCGATCATTTTGCGCAATGCGACCAGCACCGTTTGACCGGGCTTACTCATCCAGGCAACTTCCAGAAAGGTGGGTCTGCATAGTAACGCAAGAGAGTGACGCCAGGTTTGGGCAGAGGCCGCGGTGTTCTGCCTCAGCCTTGATAGGCCGGGTTTTCGATCAGCAGAGCCATGCCCTGCCCGCCACCGACACACGCGGCGGCGATGCCATAACGCAGATTACCCTCGCGCAGTTGCCTGGCCAGGGTCAGCACCAGGCGCAAACCTGTAGCGGCCAAAGGATGCCCCAAAGCAATCGAGCCGCCCCGCCGGTTGAGCCGGTCGCCGTCCAGTTCAAGCGCCTGGGCCACAGCCAATACCTGAGCGGCCTGGGCCTCATTGATCTCCAGCAAACCGATTTCGCCAAGGGACATCCCGCTACGTTGCAAGAGCAACTGGATGGCTGGCGCCGGCCCTATCCCCATGAATTCCGGTGCCACGCCTACCACGGCACTCGCCAGCAAATGAGCCAATACCGGACGCCGGGCCGCAGAGGCTCGCCCCACCAGCGCGGCCGCCGCGCCATCAACCACCGCGCAACTGTTGCCGGCCGTTTGCACACCACCCACATGCACCGCCCGCAACCGGCCCAAGGTGTCCAGATCGGTGGGTCGCGGATGACTATCGCGAGTCACGCGGTCTACACCCCGTGGCAACTGGATACTGCGTGGCTGATAGCCGGCCAGTTCAAAGCGCTCATTGCCGAGCGCCACCAGCTCCGGTTCAAACCAGCCGTCAGCCTGGGCCTGCAGCGCCAATTGATGGCTGTCGAGGGCGAACCGATCCACTTCTTCGCGGCTCAGACCATGCCGCCGAGCCAGGTTGTCGGCGGTGGTGATCATGTCGACGCCTGGGGCCGGGTCGTAGAGGGCTTCCCAGAGAAAATCCTTGAACGCCACCTCGGCACCGAGCCGGAAACCGCTGCGGTGGGTGTAAGCGGCAATCGGGTTACGCGACATCGATTCGGCCGCCACACACAAGGCTAATTGCACACCGTCATCCAGCTGCCTGGCGGCCTGCCGCAAGAGTTCGAAACCGGTGGCGCAGATGCGCTGCACACCCAGCGCCGGAGTCTCTTGCGGCACGCCACTGTAAAGGCCGATATGCCGAGGCAGCAGGTAAGCATCAAAACTGGCCTGAGCCATCGAGCCGGCGAGCACGCTATCGACCGAGGATGGATCAATAGCCGCGCGGGCCAGCACCTCGCGCCCGACCTTGATCCCCAGGTCGATCGGCGAAACCTGGGCCAAGGCCCCACCGAGATCGACCCAAGGCGTGCGCAGTGCTTCGAAAATCGCCACATCGCTAAAGCTCGAATACTGCCCCGCGCTGCTCACGACAGAGGTCCGGCACGCAGGATGGAAGGTTCTTCGCCGCGATACAGCGCCTCGACCTTGTCGGCGCGCCATTGCAGCACCGCGCGCTGGTTGATTGAGCCCTTGTCGGTGATTTCCCCGCGGTCGATAGAGGCGGGTTCGTCGAGCAGCGCGATCCATTCCAGGCGGCTGGCATTACCGGTGGCGTCGCGGTTGAGCCGCTGTAGCCAATCGCTGAACCACTGACGCACCGGCGCGCTGGCCAGGACCTCGGCATCGCTGGCGTGGGCACTCAAGCCGGCCAGACGTCGGCATTCATACATCCGGGGAAAGACCAGTGCACCCAGGCATTCGCGATCCGGCGCGGCCACCACCAAGTCCTGAACATAGGGCGTACCTTCTAGCACCGCGCGATTGCGCAGCGGGCCGACGCTGACAAACACGCCGGAGCTGAGTTTGAAGTCCTCGGCGATGCGCCCGTCGAACATCAGTCCCAGTTGCGGATCACGGGGGTCAGCCAGTTTCAGCGCATCGCCGGAACAGTAGAAACCCTGTTCGTCGAACACCTCGGCAGTCTGCTGCGGCGCGCGCCAGTAACCGGGCATGATGTGCGGCCCGCGAAAACGCCCCTCCAGCTTGCCGTCCACCGGCACCAAGCGCACTTCGCAACCGGGAGCCGGCAGGCCGATATAGCCGGCCATGGACAGCGGCCCGGTGGTGAACGTGCAGGACGGCGACGCCTCGGTCATGCCGAGCCCGGCCATCATGCGAATGCGTTCGCCACAATGCTGTTCGGCGACCCGGTCCAGGCGATCCCAAACCCGTTGGGACAAACCGGCGGCGGCGAAAAAGAACAGCTTCATGCGCGAGAAGAAACATTCGCGCAACTCGCCATCCTGCTCCAGCGCGTTGACCAGTTCTTCCCAGCCCTTGGGCACGGTGAGGTACGCGGTGGGCGATATTTCCTTGAGGTTGCGCAGTGTTTCAGCAAACCCCTGGACGGTCGGCTTGCCGTCGTCCAGGTAAAAGGTGCCGCCGTTGTACAGCACGATGCCGACGTTGTGGCTGCCGCCGAAGGTGTGATTCCACGGCAACCAGTCCACCAGCACCGGAGGTTCTTCGCCGAACACCGGAAAGGTCTGCAACAGCATCTGCTGGTTGGCGCAGAGCATGCGCTGGGTGGTGATCACTGCCTTGGGCAGTTTGGTGGAGCCTGAGGTAAACAGAAATTTGGCGATGCTGTCCGGCCCGGTAGCCGTGAAGGCGCAATCGGCCTCGGCACCACCGGGCTGCGCCAGCAGGCTGGCAAAACTCACCTGATTGCGACCCGGTATTTGGCCGCGCACGCTGATCAGCGGCGTTTCGGCCGGCAGCACCGCATCGATCGCCCGCTGATAGACCGCGGCGTCGCTGACGAACACCAGGCCCGGCTGCAACAAATTGCAGACATGCCGCAGCTTGGCGAAATCCTGGGACAACAACGAATAGGCAGGAGAGACCGGGCAATAAGGAATCCCGGCATACATCGCGCCCAGGGCAATCTGTAAATGCTCGATGTCGTTGCCCGAGAGGATCGCCAGCGGGCGCTCTGCCGAAAGCCCATAACCCAATAGGCTTTGGGCAATGGCGCGGACACTGGTCAGCATCTCGGCGTAACTCACCCGGCGCCAGTCGCCGCCCTCCTGGCGAGCGGCGATAAAGGTCTGTTGCGGGCGCACCCGGGCCCAATGCACCAGGCGATCGAGCAAGCGTACGGGCAACTCGGCCAAGGGCTCCAGGGAGCGCATATGCAATATGCCCTGCTCCTCGCTGACCTCGACCGCAGGGCGGCCGATGGACACCTGGCGATAGCGCGGCGCGTTGGCCTCGGTCTGGGGTGGCGATCTGAATTCGGAACTCACGTGCTTGTTCTCCATCAAGGCACGCCACCGGTCCGCCGGGAAGCGGTCAACCGGGGCATCGCAGCCTTGTTATTGTTATGTCTGGCGTGCACGCGGGCGACGATCGCTCTCAAGCGTGCGTCGCCCGACGCTGCGACGGCTGCTCAGATCGGGTAGTGCCGCGGTCCGTTCTGCAAGGTCACCCAACGCAATTGGGTGAAGTGCTCGATGGACGCCTTGCCGCCAAAACTGCCATAGCCGCTGGACTTGACCCCGCCGAACGGCATCTGCGCCTCGTCGTGCACGGTCGGGCCGTTGATGTGGCAGATGCCCGACTCGACTCGCTGGGCCATGGCCAGCGCACGGCCGGTGTCGCGACTGAAGATCGCCGCCGACAAGCCGAACTCGGAATCGTTGGCCAGGCGCAGCAGCTCTTCGTCGCCCTCACCGCGCAGCACCACCGCCACCGGGCCAAAGGACTCTTCGCGGTACAGACGCATGGCGTCGGTGACGCCATCGAGCAAGGTCGGCTGCAGAATGCTGCCCTCCAGCTGGCCACCCGTGACCAGGGTTGCGCCCTTGTCGAGGGCATCGTCGATCAACAGTTTGATGCGTTCACCTGCGCTGCTGTCCACCAGAGAACCGAGCACCGAACCTTCGGCATTGGGGTTGCCGGCGGGCAAGGTGGCGATCTTCGCCGCCAGTTTGGCAACAAAGGCATCGGCCACCTTGGCATCGACGATCAGGCGCTCGGTGGACATGCAAATCTGTCCCTGGTTGAAGAAGGCGCCGAAGGCTGCGGCCTCCACCGCTGCATCCAGATCGGCATCCTCCAGCACCAGGAACGGCGCCTTGCCGCCCAGTTCCAGCAACGCCGGTTTGAGATGACGCGCCGACAGTTCACCGACGATGCGCCCGACATGGGTCGAGCCGGTAAAGTTGACCCGACGCACCGCCGGGTTGGCGATCAACCGCTCGACAATCGCCGGAGCATCCTGGGGCGCGTTGCTGATGACGTTGACCACGCCATCGCCGAGGCCGGCGTCTTGCAACACCTGGCCGATCAGCCGGTGCACCGCCGGGCTCAGTTCCGACGCCTTGAGCACCACGGTGTTGCCGCAGGCCAGCGGCATGGCGATGGCGCGGGTGGCGAGGATCACCGGGGCGTTCCAGGGCGCGATGCCCAGCACCACGCCGCAGGGTTGCCGCAGGGCCATGGCGAAGCTGCCGGGCACATCGGAGGGAATGACTTCGCCGTTGATTTGGGTGGTCATGCACGCGGCTTCGCGCAGCATGTTGGAGGCCAGATGCACATTGAAGCCGTACCAGTTGGCCATGGCGCCGGTCTCGCCGGCCGCCGCGATGAATTCCGCGCTGCGGGCCTGCAACTGCTCGGCCGCGCGCAGCAACCGAGTGCGTCGTTCATTGGGGGCCAGGGCCGCCCAGGCGGGGAATGCCGCTTTAGCCGCAGCAACGGCAGCATCGGCATCTTCCAGGGTGGCGGCGGCAACTCGCGACACGACTTCGCCGGTCACCGGATTACGCCGTTCGAAGGTTCGACCGTCTCGGGCGGGGCACGACTGGCCGCCGATCAGCAGGGGCACGTCCAGCATGGTGATTCCTCTTTATTGTCTTTATCGGGAATACAGTCGAGGGGTTCACAGTAGCGCCTGGGCGCCGGGGCGAACAGCTGGCGGACGCTCGATCGCCCGGCCAGCTCGCCTTGTTCTCAACGCCAGGGCTCAGCGTTTATAAGCCTGCAAACCGGGCTTGATGCTCTTGTCGTCGAGGAACTGCTTCATGCCCTGCTCGCGGCCACCTTCGGTGTCCAGCAGGCGCGACTGATCGAGCTTGGCGTACAGGTAATCTTCGTTCTGCTCCCAAGTGAGTTCGCGGCAACGCTTGAAGCCATGCTTGGCCGCGCGCAGCACCACCGGGTTTTTCTCCAGCAGGTTACGCGCCAGTTCGATCGTCACTTCACGCAATTGCGCCAGCGGAACACTCTCGTTGACCAGGCCCATCTCGGCGGCTTTCTGCCCGTCAAAGGTCTTGCCGGTCATGATGTAGTACAGCGACTGGCGATGGCCCACGGTGTCAGCCATGGCCTTGCTCACCAGGTTGCCCGGCGGGATGCCCCAGTTGATTTCCGACAGGCCGAAGGTCGCTTCATCGGCGCAGATCGCCAGGTCGCAGGCCACCAGCGGGCTGAAACCGCCACCGAAGCACCAGCCGTTGACCATGGCGATGGTCGGCTTGGCGTACATGCGCAGCAGTTTCCATTGCCATTGAGAGGCTTCGCGGCGGATTTTTTCCTGAAGGATTTCCGGGCCGGCGTCCACTTCGCGAAAGTATTCCTTGAGGTCCATGCCCGCGGTCCAGGCTTCGCCCGCGCCGGTCAGCACCAGCACACCGGCGTCTGGATCCTGCTCCAGGGTTTCCAGAACGTCGATCATCTCGCGGTTCAGGGTCGGGCTCATGGCATTGCGTTTTTCCGGGCGGTTGAGGATGACCCAGGCGATGCCTTCCTCGACTTCCACTTTGACCGTTGTCCAGCGACCTTCGTAATTGCTCATGGTGATGCTCTCTTGTTCTTGGCTTGACGATGGGTAAAAACTAAACCGCAAATATAGTTATGTCAATTAACTATTAATAAAATTAACCGAACTGTTTTCGTGCCTGAAACGGGCGCAGCGCGCAGAGATATGAAAGAGGTCGTGGCTATCCACGGCCAATCTCGGCAAACTAGATAGTCTTCTTAACCGCCAGCTGAGGATTCACCCTGCAATGGCCAAGTCTTCCAAGATTGCCGCCGCCCCCGAGGCCCCTGCCGACAGCGCCGAAACCCAGGCGCCGCTGGATTCCGCCCTGGACGACCTGATCGGTTACGCCATGCGCCGGGCGCAGCTGAAACTGTTCCAGAACCTCATTGGCCGGCTCTCGGCCCACGACTTGCGACCGGCCCAGTTCTCGGCCCTGGCGATCATCGACCAGAACCCCGGGTTGATGCAGGCCGACCTGGCCAAGGCCTTGACCATCGAGCCACCGCAAGTGGTGCCGCTGCTGAACAAACTGGAAAGCCGGGCATTGGCGGTGCGGGTGCGCTGCAAACCGGACAAGCGCTCCTATGGGATTTTTCTCAGCAAGACCGGCGAGGCCCTGCTCAAGGAGCTAAAACTGATCGCCGCCGAGAGCGACATGGATGCAACGTCCAACCTCGACAGCCAGGAACGCGAAGAGCTGCTCAGGCTGCTGAAAAAGGTCTACCAGGCCTGAAACGCCAACGCCGGCGCGTTCCTGGGGGGAACGGCCGGCGTCGTGGCAGGTAAAAACGACTTACCAGATCGGTACGGTGTAGAGCACCAGAAAGCGGGTCTGGTTTTCATCGCGAAACGCCGCGCCGGTGGGGAAGTCATTGCGATAGATCGACTTGCGCGCCATCAGCCCGACGTTCTTCAGCGGGCCACTCTGGATCACATACCCCAGCTCCATCTGGAATTCTCGCTCCTTGCGGTCGTCGGCATTCAGCGCCGTCAGCTCGATATGGTCACCGCGAACATAACGTAGCCGGCTCTTCAGCCCGGGCACCCCGACGGCGGCGAAGTCATAGTCGTAGATCGCCTGCCAGGTCCGCTCCTTGGCATTGAGAAAGTCCGAGCTCATGGTCAGCTCACTCATGCCCATCAACTCGGTGCCCGACACGTAAGGCGTCGCGGTGTCACCACTGGAGTGCATATAGCCCAGGCTCAGGCGATGGCCGCCAAAGCGATAGCCGAACAGCGCCGACAGGTTGCGGTTGTCCACCTTGCCGGCCTTGGCGCTGCCGTCCTCGTCGCTGAAAAAACTGCGCAAATCAGTGGTCAGCGTGCCCTCGCCCACCTGTAGATTGTGCAGCAGCGCCAGGGTGTTCTGCTGATACAAGTCCGCCACTTCGGCGTGATAGGCACGCAGACTGAGGTCCTTGTTCACCTGATAATCGCCGCCGACATAAGCCATGTGCGATGAGGTGGCCGCTCCGTTGAAACGCCGGTTCGGCGAGGCAATGCTCATCGGCTGGTAGTCGGTGGAATCACGCTTGTTGATGCGATCGATGTAGCCGGTGTTGAAGGTCAGCCCGTCGATGTCCTTTGAACTGAGGGTGGTGCCACGAAACGTCTGCGGCAGCAGCCGTGACGGACTGGCGAAAGCGAACGGCAGGAAGATCGATACATCGCCGGTCTTCACCGTGGTCTGGGCAAAACGCATCTTGGCGGTCATGGCCAGGCGCGAATACTCGTCCGCCGCACGCTTGTCGCTGGCGGACACCGGCAACAACTCGGTGCCGCTGCGGTCGGGCGACGAGTCCAGCTTGACGCCCATCAGGCCGCGAGCGTCCAGGCCAAAACCAACAGTCCCCGGGGTAAAGCCCGACTCCATATTCATGATGAAACCCTGGGCCCATTCCCGGGCCGCGGTCTTCGCCCCGTCGTCCTTGTAGTCCCGATCCAGGTAGTAATTGCGCAGGGTCAAGGTGCCGTGACTGTCATCGATAAAGCCTTCGGCCAGCGCCGGAGTGGCAATCACACTCAAACCCAACAGGGCCAGATGACGTGCGCGAACAGGTAAGGTTGAGATCGCCACGAGGGCGTCCCGAGGGAGATTTGGCATGTTCGATGTCCACTTATTGTTGTTGTTTTTAGAACGGGATCGTCGGGTTGCCCCAAGGATCTCCGGTCAGAGAATGGAAACGCCTGAGGGTGGCGTCAATCCACAATGACCGATAATCGAACATTAATATTATTATCTATTTTATAAATACATCTTCCACCTTATGTCATCACATTGATTTAAATGAATTTAATGGCTTTTTTCAGTAAAAACCCTTGGTCATTCATTTTTTAGTTATCTTTGTTAATCTTAATTTCAGCCTGTTATCGCCTACAGCAATCAGGCTCGCGTTCCCCCATAAGCCCCAACAAAAACAATAATGAGGTTCGCCATGGACACCCCATCACGTCGCACGACGCTGACCATCGCCCTGTGTTTTATCGTTGCACTGATCGAAGGTTTCGACCTGCAAGCCGCCGGCACTGCCGCCGCGGGCCTGCGCCAGACCTTTGCCCTGGACCCGAAAATGATGGGTTGGGTATTCAGCGCCGGCATCATCGGTTTGCTGCCGGGCGCCTTCTTCGGCGGCTGGATCGCCGATCGCATCGGCCGCAAGAAAATCCTCATCGGCGCCGTGCTGCTGTTCGGCGTGTTCTCCCTCAACACGGCCTATGTCAGCAGTTTTTCCGGCCTGCTGCTGGCGCGCTTCATGACGGGCCTGGGCCTGGGTGCCGCCCTGCCCAACCTGATCGCGCTGTGTGCCGAAGCCGTGGGTGAGCAACGTCGCGGCACCGCGATCAGCATCATGTATGCCGGCGTGCCGTTGGGCGGCGCGCTGGCGGCGGTAGTCGCCATGCTGTTTGCCGAGCATTGGCAGATGACCTTCATCATCGGTGGTCTCGTGCCTTTGCTGGTGGTGCCGTTGATGGTCCTGCTGCTGCCTGAGTCCAGCGCCTTTCGCCAGCAACAAGGCAGCGTCAACGTGGCGCGCGCGTCAACCGGCCAGGCGCTGTTCGGCGAAGACCGGACCCGCGTCACCCTGGCATTGTGGTTGAGCTACTTCTTCACCCTGACCGTGATGTACATGCTGCTCAACTGGCTGCCATCGCTGTTGCTGGAACAGGGTTTCAGCAAACCCCAGGCAGGCCTGGTGCAGATGCTGTTCAACATCGGCGGCGCCCTCGGTTCCCTGCTCGGCGGGCTGCTGCTGGATCGCTGCAACGGCATCAAAGTGGTGCTGTTTGTCTACGCCGGGTTGCTGGCGGCGCTGGCCGGGGTCGGTCTGTCGGTGGGCATCGTCCCCATGGCCATCGCCGGTTTTTCCGCCGGGTTGTTTGTAATGGCCGCGCAGCTGGTGCTTTACGCCCTGGCACCGCCGTCGTACCCGACTTCGGTGCGTGCCACCGGCGTCGGCGCGGCGGTGGCTATCGGTCGCCTCGGATCGGTGGCCGGGCCGTTGGCCGCGGGGCAGATTCTGGCGGCTGGGGCCGGTACCACCGGGGTATTGCTGGCGACCTCGCCCGGGCTGCTGATTGCAGCACTGGCGATCATCAGCGTGATTGCCCGTTCGGCCCCACTTACGGTATCGATGGAAAAGGCCAAGGCCTGAACCCCATCAGTTAAAACGCGAGACCTGTGGGAGCGGGCTCGCTCGCGAAGGCGGAGTATCAGACGACATCGATGTTGCCTGTACCGCCGTCTTCGCGAGCAAGCCCGCTCCCACAGGGTCCCGCGTGCCGAGCCCTTCAGCCCTCCTTGACCCACTGCACAAGCAAGCTCGCTTCAGGCTTTTTTGCGAAGACCTTCTGCGGCAGCAGCAACCAGGCCAGAGCCGGCAGCAGAATCAGGGCACCGAGCATGTTCACCAGGAACATGAACGCCAGCAGAATACCCATGTCGGCCTGGAACTTGATCGGTGAGAACGCCCAGGTCGACACTGCAACCGCCAGGGTCATGCCGGTCAGCAACACCACTTTGCCGGTGAACAGCAGCGCCTGGTAATACGCCTGGGCCAGGGTGTCGCCGGCACGCATTCGAGCCAGGATCACACTCAAGACATACAGTGCGTAGTCGATGCCAATGCCCACGCCCAGTGCGATTACCGGCAGGGTTGCGACTTTCACCCCCATACCCAGCCCCACCATCAGCGCCTCGCACAGAATCGAGGTGAGCATCAGCGGCAGCATCGCGCACAGGGTTGCACGCCAGCTGCGGAAGGTCAGCAGGCATAGCAGGCTGACCGCGCCGTAGACCCAGAACAGCATCTCGTGCATGGATTTTTTCACCACGATATTGGTCGCGGCTTCGATTCCGGCGCTGCCGGCGGCCAGCATGAATTTGACCTCTGGCACCTGATGCGCTGCGATGAAGGCCTCGCTCGCCTCCACCACCCGATTCAGGGTATCGGCCTTGTGATCGGACAGGTAAACGTACAGCGACAGCATCGAACAGCCCTGATTGAACAGCTCCCGCGGTGCCCGGGTCTGCACGGCGCCCAGCGCGCCGTCATTGGGGATCAGCTCATACCACTTGAAGTTGCCTTCGTTGTAGCCGGCCGTGGCGATCTTGCTCAACGCCGCCATTGAAGTGGTCGACTCCACGCCAGGCAATTGCTCCAGTTGCCAAGCCAACGCATCCACCGCAGACAGGCTGGCGTAGCGCGTGCACTGATCTTCCGGCGTCTTGATCATGATCACGAAAATATCCGAACTGGCCGCATAGTTTTGGGTCATGAACAGCGCGTCGCGGTTGTAGCGCGAGTCGGCGCGCAACTCCGGAGCACCAGGATCGAGATCGCCGATTTTCAGGTTCAGGCTCACGGCAAAACCAAACGCTGCCAGCAGCAGGCCGCCCAGCATGGCGCCAATGGCCCAGCGCCGCTGGGTGAACAAATCCAGCACACGCCACAACGGATGCTTGATCTGCGCCTGCAGCTCGGCGGTTTCCGAACTCAGGCTGCGTTGCGCCGCTGCCGGGCTGACACCGATATAGCTGAGCAGGATCGGCAGCAGAATCAGGTTGGTGAAAATCAGCACCGCCACGCCGAGGCTGGCGGTGATCGCCAGGTCCTGAATCACCCGGATGTTGATCAGCAGCAACACGGCGAAGCCCACCGCATCACAGAGCAACGCGGTCATGCCGGCGGCAAACAGTCGGCGGAAGGTATAACGCGCGGCCACCACCCGGTGGGTGCCGCGACCGACGTCCTGCATGATGCCGTTCATCTTCTGCGCGCCGTGGCTCATGCCGATGGCGAATACCAAAAACGGCACCAGCGCCGAGTACGGGTCCAACTCATACCCAAGTATCGCGAGCAGGCCCATCTGCCAAAGCACTGCCACCAACGAACAAGTCACCACCACCAGGGTGCTGCGCGCGCAGCGGGTGTAACCGTAAAGCACCACCACGGTCACCAGCACCGCCATCACGAAGAACAACAAGACCTGGGTCAGCCCCTCGATCAGATCGCCGACGATCTTGGTGAAACCGGTGATGTGGATTCGCAGTTCATCGGTCTGGTATTTGTCCCGCAACGCCTCCAGCTGTCGGGAAAACTCGCCATAATCCAGGGCTTTGCCGGTCTGCGGACTGACTTCGAGCAACGGCACGAAGATCACGCTGGACTTGAAGTTACCGGCCACTAATTGACCGACCTCACCAGAACGCGCGACGTTGGTCCGCACCTGCTCGATACTGGTCGCCGAACCATCGTAGTCGTCGGGGATCACGGTGCCGCCATCGAGCCCCTCTTCGGTCACCGCGGTCCAGCGCGTGGTCGGGGTCCATAAAGACTTCATGTAGGGCCGGTCGACACCCGGCAGCAGATAGAGCTCGTCGTTGAGCCTGGCCAGCGTGTCGAGGTAATCCTTGGTGAAGATGCTGCCCTGTTTGACCTCCACGGAGATCCGCAACGAGTTGCCCAGACCGCTCAACTCGCTGCGATTCTCCAGGAAGTTGGCGACATAGGGGTGCCCCGTAGGGATGGTCTTCTCATAGCTGGCGTTGATACCGATGCGCGTGGCTTGCCAACCGAGCACCAGCGTCACCAGCAGACACAGCAGGATCACCAGCGGTCGATGGTTGAAGATCATTCGCTCGGCGAAGTTGCCCGACGCCTGGTCGAAGTCTTCCAGGCGGCCGATCACGGTTTGGGTTTTGTCGTCTTTCAAGTCTGACTCCTGTTGCACGGGCCGTGGCCCGATAGCGCTACACCGTGAAGTTTCAAGGTTTGGCGGAGGCCCGCGGATCCTGATCAGTTGCCACACCACTCAAACCGACGCTGGCCAGACCGCCGTCGGCTGCCTGTTGCACGGCAGCGACCGTCCCGCCGCTGCGGCTCTGGCGCTTGTCGAAGCTGCGGCCCTGGTCATGGCTGAACAAAAGTTCACCGCTCTGGCTGGCCAACAGCAGGCTGCCGTCACGCAGTTCGATGGCTGTCGCCAGTGTTGATTCGATGCCGGTGTCGAGGCGTCGCCAACTGCTGCCACGGTCCTCGGACCACCAGGCATTGCCGCGCAGTCCATAGGCAATCAAGGCTCCGCCGCGGGTGCCGAGCAGACCGAAAAAGCTGCCTTCATAAGGTGATTTCAGAGGCTGAAACGAATGCCCGGCATCGGTCGAACGCAACAGCAAACCGCGCTCCCCCACCAGCAGCAGATCGTTACCCGAAGCGCGGATCCCATACAGGTTCAGGCCCTGCGGATTGTTCACATGCTGCATCCACGGCCGCCAGCTTCGCCCGCCGTCGTCGGTACGGTAGATCTGGTTATAGGCGCCAACGATGTAGCCATGCAGGCGGTCACTGAAGTACAGGTCGAGAAACGGTTTATCCGGCCCGTCGTCCAGCATCTGCCGTGCCTGCGCCAGGTTGCTGGCGCCGTCCGGTTGATTGGCATCGCGCTCAGCGGCCTGCACCGCCAGCGCGGCGGCACGCTCACCGTCGAGTTGCTTGTGCCAGGTTTCACCGCCGTCCTCGGTGTGCAACACCACGCCCAGATGACCGACCGCCCAGCCCTGCTCGGCATCGACGAATTGCACCGCGGTCAGGCTGACGCTGACCGGCACACGGGCCTGTCGCCAAGTCATTCCAGAGTCATCCGAAAGCAGCACGATGCCGCGCTCGCCGACCGCCACCAGACGCTCGCCAGCCCGAGCCAACCCAAGCAATACCGCGCGCGCAGCCTTGGCGGTCGGCAGTGCCGGTTGCTGCAGTACCGCAAACGTCGCGGCCTGCGCAACCATCGACGTGCTCGCCAACAGACATAACGCCAGCGCGCAGGCACTCCATCGCAGACCGAAACTCGCAAAGCTTTTTTCAACGTTCATGTCTTTATCCCGCCTGGAAAATCGCCAGCGACCGCGACGAGCTTTTCGCCCGTCACAGCGCTCCATGGTTCAACGCATGTTTTCGTTGGCCATGGCATCCGGTGTGTAAAAGGAAGCCGAAGGTTTTGCGATCGTCTGGTACTGGACCGCCAGATCGTTGCTCGAAGCGTTAAGGAAGTAAGCGCCGGTATCGAGGTTGTAGCTGCCCCACATGACTTGCGCAGTGAGCGCCGGCAGGTCTGGCGCCAACAGCGTCAGCGAATACATCTGCCGTCCCAGTTTGCCCTGGGCGTCATACCCGTCGACCATCAGGATCTGCCAGGAATCCTCGTCGACGTAGTAGGTCCGATGCGGCACCACATGGCGCTTGCCGGATTTGAGCGTGGCCTCGACCACCCAGACCCGATGCTTCTCCCAGCGCACCAGATCAGGATTGAGAAAGTTCGGTTTGACCAGGTCGTCGCTCTTGGCCAGGCCGGCGCGATTATTGTTGTAGGGGACGATCAGTTCTTTCTTGCCCGCAAGCTTGAGATCGTAGCGGTCGGTAGGCCCGAACAGCATGAACGCTTCGTCAAACAGACCGACGCCAGAGGTGACGAAGTCCGGGGTGTCGTAGGCGATGTTCGGCGCTCGGCGTACCCGGCGCTGGCCAACCAGATACTGCCAGGCCGCACGGTTGGCCGGGTCCATGTCCCAGTGGGTCATCAAGCCTTCGCCGGCCTTGGATGACGGCAATTCGGTCAGCAGCTTGCCAACCTGGTACTTGCCGGCAAAATTTTCCAGGCTGCCGCTTTCGGAGTAGTAGGGAAACTGATAGCTGAACAGGGCCCGGGTCGCCTGGACCTTCTTGCCACCGGCGGTCATCAGCCAGGTATCAAAAGGTGCGCTAATGGTCTCGCCGCCCTGCCAGGACAACCGGTAGTTCCACAACACTTGCGCGCCATTTTCCGGTATCGGGAACGGAATGCCGCCATAGGCGCTGGCGACTTTTTCGGTTTCCACATCCAGCGTGGCACGGGTGGCATTCTTGCCGGTGTTGTCATACACCCATTGCGGGGCCGCCGCCGAGCGATGGGTCGGGTATATGTCCAGGCGATAGTCCGGGTATTTCTTCAACAGAACCTTGGTGCCTTCGGCCAGCACGCTGGCGTACTGCTCCATGTTCGAGGCCTTGATCGAATACAGCGGTTTCTCGCCGGCGAATGGATCGGCACGTTTGTCACCCGGTTTGTAGCCCGGCGCGACCTTGGTGTAGCCGCCGTCCCAGGCCGGGATGCTGCCATCGGCATTGCCGGCGCGCTCGCCGCCAAGGGGCGTCAGTTCAGACTTCAAGCGTGCAGCCTGTTCAGGTGACACTGCTGCCTGCGCCAGGCTGATGCCGGCCAGGGCCACGGTGAGGACGCAAGTGTTCAGGAAAGCGTTGTTCTGCATGGCGAATCCACCTTATTAGAATGAGGTTTTCACGTAGAGCGAGACGAAGTCACGGTCGGCCAGCGACTGCCCGTAACTGAAATTGCCGTCCTCGCGCAGCCCGGCTTTCGGGGCCCCGAAGAAGTTCACGTAGTTGAGGCCGACATCCCAGCGCTGCAGGTAGGTCGCCTTGAGCCCGACACTCCAGTCGCCGGCATGGGTATTGCCGAAGCCCGACTTGTTGACGGCCGAAGAACGGCCATCGAGCACCACGCCCATGCCGATCGGCACGGTCAGGTCGATCCCGTCGACAATCTGGAAGTACGCCGGCTCCACCAATACCCGCAACGCAGTGGCATCGCGCGTTGTGTTGGAATCCAGTGCCGCAGCGTTCTCGGTGACGCTCAGGGTGCGGTTCCACGCCAGTTCGGCCAGTGCCGAGCCGCCATCCCAAAAAGCACCAGGCGATAGCAGGTAAATCGCCGACAGGTTGGCGTGAGCGGTTTTGCCCCGGGCAAACAGTGAGTCATCGCCGCCATCGGCCTCCATGCCTGGGGTCACCACTTGCAGGTTGCTCACCAGCGGCGCATTCCAGCGCACGGAGGTTTCACCGGCAAAGTTGAACGGCCCATAGGCAGTGGAGAAGCTGACGCCGGCGGTCTTGATGTCTTCGGCGTAGACCTGACGATAGGAACTCAGGATCGGCAGCCCGGTGGCCGCCGCGGCTGCACCGTCGAGGTAGGCATACAAGCCGATCGGGGCTTTGTCGTGATACTGCGCGGCGTAAAAACCCAGCTCCAGTTCGGTCCCGGTCGGTTTGAAGCGAATCTGCATGCCGCCCTGCCCCGAATTTCGTGGCTTCAAATCGCCGCCATTCACCGTATCGTTGCCGAACACTTCGCGCAGCGAACCGCTGCCGTAGCCGATAGCATCGACATCGCTCAAGTAGCTACCAGCACCGGGCAGATTGGAACGTTCCCACTCGAACTGGTAGTAAGCACCCACCGACAACTGCGGGTTGATCTGCAACTGCCCGGAGATCTGGTTGACCGGACGCAGGATCTCCTTGAACTGAGTCCCCGGCACGCTGAGCAGCTTGACCACATCGGTCGGGCCCTGGGCATTGGCGATGCCGTTGCCACCGTAGAACAGGCTTTCCCCGTAGATCAGGCTGTGCCGGCCCAGACGCGCCACGCCCTGGGAGTCTTCGCCCAGGTCACCGCGCAGAAACACAAAGGCATCGAGAATTTCCGCGTCGCGACCGTGAAGTTCGCGGGTTTCGCTGAGGAAATGCGGTTGCTCGCTGCTGTCGGTGTCCTGGTTGTAAATATCGTCGTACCAGGCCGCACCGCTCACACGCAGCCCATAGTTTTGGCGGCTCAGGTCCATTTCGGAAAACAGGTCCAGACGGTTGGAGACCAGGCCACGGCTGAAGTTTTTATCGCCCTGACTCTGGATCGACGGATACAGACCATTGGCGGTCGGCGCGTTGACCAATCGGCTGTCCTGACCGTGCAGACGCCAGGCCTGGCTGTACTTGATGGTGTTGTCCCAACGCAGTTTCCAGTCCGAATCCCCCAGGTCCATTTGCATGGCCTCGGCCCTTTCGACCATCACGCCTGCGCTGCATAACGCCAGAAACAGGGCGCAATGCTTGAAACGAAAGCAACGTTTAACGTTGTCCATGGACGCTCCTCATTATTTTTATTTTTGGCATGGCTTTGCACTTGTAGGGGCTTTCGCCGCTGTCTACAGGTGTGCGTTTCAGATGTAGGTGGAGGCCAATCCGCCATCGACTGCCAGGTTGACACCGTTGATCCAGCGCGACTCGTCGGCACACAGGAAAGCGATCACCGCCGCCACCTCATCGGCATAACCGGGACGTTTCATGCGATGGGCATCGGCCTGGGTTCGTGCTTCACCGAGCATGCTCACGAAGTCGCCGAGGATAGGCGTGAAGACCGGGCCCGGCGCCACGCTGTTCATGCGCACTGAATGTTCGAGAAACCAGGGCTGGGCCTGCAGGTAGTTCCAGACGATCAAGGCTTCCTTGAAATACTGGTAGCAGGTCTCATCCGGTACCGGGTGCTCGGCCAGCCAGGCTTGCGCGGCGGCGAAACCTTCGATACGCGCCAGCGCCTTGTGCCGTTCCAGGCGTAATGGCCACTCGGCGCCGAGGATCGAGGCGATATTGACGATGCTGCCGCCAGCGGTGATGCGCGGCAGCAATGCCTGGCTCAGGTGACGCAACCCCAGGTAATTGACCTTCGCCAGCAATTGCGGGTTTGCGGTGCCCGGCACCCCGGCGATATTGCACAGGCTGTCGATCCGTGCCGGCAACTGCGGCAGCAGCCGGTCGATGTTCTCGGCACTGCTCAGATCGCCCTGGACAAAACCGTCCAGGGTCATGTGCGGGGGCTTCAGATCGACGCCAATCACCTGGGCGCCGTGGGCGCGCAGCAGGCTTGCAGTGGCGGCGCCGATACCCGAGGAGACCCCGGTCACCAGCACAATCTTGTTGTCGAGTTTCATGTTGAGTCCTCTTATTATTTTTGTGTACTCGCCCGACTTCGTCGGTCTGGTCCTGGCCGTCAGAACGGGTAGCGCGGCGCCTTATCCTTGACCGTCACCCACTGCCATTGGGTGTATTCGTCCCAATCGGCCGGGCCGCCAACGCTGCCGCCATTGCCCGAGCTGCCGCGCCCACCGAACGGGTTGATGCACTCGTCGGCCACCGTCTGATCGTTGATGTGCAGCAGGCCGCAATTGAGTTGTTCGCCAATCGCCATCGCTTGCCCGACCGAAGGCGAAATGATCCCTGCGGACAAGCCATACTCGGTGCGGTTGGCCAGGTCGATGGCCTCATCGTCGCTGGTAAAACTCACCACCGTGGCGACCGGGCCGAAGATCTCTTCGTCGAATGCGCGCATGCCCGGGCGCACGCCGGAAAGCACCGTAGGTTGGTAGAACAGCCGTTCAAACTCACCGCCGGCTTCCAGTGTTGCCCCGGCAGTCACACTCTCCGTGACGATTTCATGCACGCGTTGCAACTGTCGTTTGTTGATCAAAGGCCCCAATACCGCCTCGCCACGAGCGGCATTGCCGACCGTGATCGCCCGGGCTTTCTCTGCCAGCCGGCGGACCAGTTCCTCAGCGATCGATTCATGGGCCAGGATGCGTCCGGTGGCCATGCAGATTTGCCCCTGGTGCAGCCAGGCCCCCCAGGCGGCATTGCTCGCCGCCAACTCAAGATCGGCATCTTCGAGCACGATCAACGAGTTCTTGCCACCCAGTTCCAGGGCGACTTTTTTCAGATGACGCCCAGCCACCTCCGCGACCTTACGCCCGGCTGCGGTAGAACCGGTGAAGGCGATCATCCGAACATGCGGGTCGCGGCACAGGGCCTCACCGGCCACTGCTGCGCCCGGCAAAACCTGCAGCAATCCTTTTGGCAAACCGGCCGCCTCGAACAACCGGGCAATGATGAAACCGCCACTGACCGGGGTCTGCGGATCGGGCTTGAGCACCACCGCGTTGCCGGCTGCCAGCGCCGGTGCCACCGAACGCAGGGAGAGCACCAGGGGAAAGTTGAACGGCGAGATCACCCCGACCACGCCATGGGGCAACCGGCGTGCATAGGACAAACGCCCCGCTTCGCTTGGGAGAACCACACCATGGGGTTGTGACAGCAGACCGGCGGCCTGATGCAGCAAGACGATCGCCTCGCGAACCTCATGTTCACCCTTGAACAGGCTGCCGCCACTTTCCCGAGCGATGTACAGCGCCAATTCGGCGAAGTGTTGCTGGGCCAGGGCTGCGGCTTTGCGAAAGATCTCTGCGCGTTCCCGTGGCCCCAATGCCGCCCAGGCCGGTTGAACACGGGCAGCGGTCAGGGTGGCAAACGCGATGTCCGCCGCATCGGCTAAACCGGTGACGGTCAGTACCTCGCCGGTGGCCGGCTCGATGACTCTGTTGACGCCGCCCAATGGACGTATCCAGTCGCCATTGAAGATGCGTTCGCACCACAGTGCGTCTCGCAGAAAATCAGATGGTTCACTTACCGACATTTCGGTCTCCCGGCTCTTGTGTTTGTAATTGCCTGACGCGCCCTTGCTAAAAGGATGCAGCGTCGTGAAAGCACTAGAGCAAGGGCTGTGCCGACTTCCACCGCTGCCTCGGGTTTTAGGTGGCGAAGGCTCTGGCCTGAAGGTTTGAGAGGAGCACTGATGAAAAGGGCAAGGCGTTAGGCGCTCGGCCGACACCCGGCCACTTGTCCAAATGATAAAGTTATGTTTAATAACTGTTTTGCTAATTGATCATTTCGATCAGTCGACTCGTTCAGGGGCATATAACAATGAATAATCCCCATTCGCTGCTTCCTCATCTCGCGGTGCAGGAGGAACATTTCTCCCCCCGAGGAGACAGCACTCAACTGACCGAGGGCAACTCACCAACCCTGGCCGAGTTGACCGAATGCCTGTTCTTTTCCCCCGTTGACGGACGTATCTGGCTCAACGACCAGCGCATGCTGCTATTGCACAGTTCATCCTTCGGCGCGCTGCGGCGGGAGATTATCGAGCGCCAGGGACTGGAACAGACCCGTGGTCTGTTCACCCGCACCGGCTATTTGTCGGGTGCACGCGATGCGCGATTGATCCGCGAGCGCTGGCCAGACGCCGATGCCGCGGCGGTTTTCTCGGCCGGCACGCGCCTGCACACACTCGAAGGCATGACCAAGGTCGAACCCCTGCACTTCAAATTCGACGCCGACTCAGGCTTCTACGAAGGTGAGTTCCTCTGGCACCACTCCTGCGAGGCCGACGAACATATCGCCGCCTACGGGATCGGCCAGGATCCGGTGTGCTGGACCGAACTGGGCTATGCCATCGGTTATGTCAGCGGGCTGTTTGGCCGCCTGGTGATCTTCCGTGAAACCGAGTGCCGGGGCATGGGCCATGAGAGCTGCCGGGTGATCGGCAAGACCGCCGAGCAATGGGGCGATGTCGAACAGGACCTGAGTTACCTCACCGCCACGCCCTCCAGCGTCGCCCCCAAGCAGCGTCCAGCCCCGGCGCCCGCGCCACAGGACGACGACAGCGAAACACTCGGCGGGCCAAAACCCATTGGCGCCAGCGCCGCCTTCAACGCCGCGACCCTCGCCTTGCAGCGCGTTGCACCGACGCCGGCCACGGTGCTGTTCAGTGGCGAGTCGGGAGTCGGCAAGGAATTGTTCGCCCGTCAGTTGCATCAGTTCAGCCCACGTCATCAAGCCCCTTTCGTGGCCCTCAACTGCGCCGCGATCCCGGACAATCTGATCGAGGCCGAACTGTTCGGGGTCGAGCGCGGCGCCTATACCGGCGCGACTCATTCGCGCCCTGGACGCTTCGAACGCGCTCACGGCGGCACCCTGTTTCTCGATGAAATCGCCAGCCTCAGCCTGCCGGGCCAAGGCAAGCTGCTGCGTGCATTGCAAGAGCGTGAGATCGAGCGCATCGGTGCAAGCCAGCCGATCAAGGTCGATGTCCGGGTGGTGGCGGCAACCAATGTCGACTTGCGCAAAGCGGTGGCGGCCGGAGACTTTCGCGAGGACCTGTTCTACCGCCTGAACGTCTACCCCATCACGTTGCCGCCACTGCGCGAACGTCGTGACGACATCCCGTTGCTGGTCAATGCGTTCCTGCGGCGCTTCTGTCAGGCCTACGCCCGCAAGCCCGCCGGGCTGACCATGCGCGCGCTCAAAGTGTTGTTGCGCTATGACTTTCCCGGCAACGTGCGGGAATTGCAGAACCTGGTAGAGCGCGGCCTGATCGCCAGCGAAGACGGTCAAGCCATCGACCTGGTCCACCTGTTTCGCAACGAACCCATGCCGCAGGAAGCGTACTCTCTGGACGGCAATGGCAGCCTCGCAGCCACTGACCCGAGCCCCGCCAGCACGCAGCCTCGTCCAGCCTTGCTGGAAACCCTGGCTCGCCTCGAACACGGCTTCTCCATCGAAGGCCTGGAGTCGCGTTTGATCGACGAAGCGCTGCAAAAGAGCGAAGGCAACCTGGCCGCCGCCGCGCGACTACTGGGATTGAGTCGTGCGCAGTTTGCCTACCGATTGAAGAAGTACCGACAGGCATCGGCCTGACTCAGGCTGAGTCAATGCAGGCGTAGCAACGACTACCCGTCGTAGATGAGGGTGAAACGAAATTATCTTGCCAATATAGTTATGACAATTAACTATGTTCGAAGTTAACTTGTTTTCCCCACAACACGCGCCCCGGAGTCCACATGCCCCATAACAACAACATCGACGGCATCATTGAACAACTCAGCCAACTGCCTCCCCTCAGCTCGCTGACTGTCGATCAGCAGCGGCAACAGGCCGAACAACTCTTCGGCGCCGGCTCCTGCGCCGAGGGCGTGACCTTTGAGGCCGCCAGTCTGGCCGGCGTCAGCGGGCTTTGGGCCACTCCCACAGATGCCCGGCCTGACTTCGTGTTGCTGTATCTGCATGGCGGAGGCTACTCATTTGGCAGTGCCCAGGCCTATCGCCCGCTCGTCAGCCAACTGGCAGCCCGAAGCGGAATTCGTACCCTGTGCATCGATTACCGCCTGGCCCCGGAACACCCTTTCCCGGCCGCCGTAGAGGACGCTCTGGATGTCTACCGTGCACTCCTCGAAAACGGTGTGAACACCGAACACCTGGTGCTGGCCGGCGACAGTGCCGGCGGCGGTCTGTGCATGGCTTTGATGTTGGCTGCCAAGGCCGCTGGTTTGCCGCTGCCCGCGGCGGCGGTAGTGATGTCGCCTTGGGTGGACATGGCTCAGACCGGAGAATCCTGGAATTTGCAGAAGGCTCGAGATCCATTGCTCGGCCCGCTTGCTGGCAAGACCATCATGCCCGACACCTATCTGCAGGGCGCCGAGCCACTGAATCCGCTGGCCTCCCCCCTATACGGTGACCTTCGGAGTCTACCGCCAATGCTGATCCAGGTTGGCAGTCGGGAATGCCTGCTGGACGACTCAACCCGACTCGCCAGCCGCCTGGCCAGCGCCGAAGTGGCGGTACACCTGGACGTCTGGCCGGGAATGATTCATGTCTTCCAGAGCATGAGCGATCAACTCGAAGAAGCCCGCCGGGCACTGGACCAGATCAGCGCCTTCCTCCTTCGGCACCTGGGGGAAGATGTGTCCTGACTTCAAGTTGCGTAGAATGCGGGGTCGATACCGTCTCCAATAAACAACGGCCGGTAGACTCATCCTCCCTGTGCTCAACTGGTGACTTGTGGCGCCCTTTTATGTTCAATGCCTGAACTATCAACCATGAGCGAGCGCTCATGGGTATTAATTGCCTGTACAAAGGCCCTTTGCAGGTTTTGTCTGTCGGTATCGTTGCTTGTTGCGGGTAACGCGTCTGGCGCGCCATTGCCGCTTGAGTTGTATATCCCGGACGCGCCGCCACTGACGTTTGTCGATGACTCCAAGGGTCACGGAATGGTCGGAGAAGCCGTCCTGATGGCCATTGCCAACGCCGGTTATGTCGCTCATGTTCATGTGCTTCCCTGGGCCAGATCGCAGAAATACGTCAGCGAGAAGCAGGATCTTCTGATAGCCCCCTTGTCTCGCACGCCTGAACGCGAAAATCGCTTTACCTGGATCGCACCGATCATGCCCATGGAGCGCGCTTTTTTCAGCCTCGACCGACCGGTGAGCAGCTTTGCACAAGCAAAAAAAACCTACCGGGTGATCGGCGTCGGCCTGGGCAGTGCGCAGGAGGAAATCCTGCGTGCACAAGGCTTCAGCGACGAGCAGATCTACCCGCTGACCATTGGCGACAACCCCGCGCAGATGCTTTTGAAAGGTCGCCTTGATGCCTGGTTCAACGGTGTTCCCGAGAGTCAATACATCTGGCCGAAGATGTCTGAACGCAAGCTGTTCATGAGCCCGGTCATGAGCAGAGTGGAGCTCTATCTGGCCTGCTCCAGGCTTTGCTCCGCTCAACGGGTGCAAGACTTGCGCAAGGCGGTTGAAACGCTTCGCGATGACGGCACTCTGGCGCGTATACAGAAGCGCTACTTGTCGCCATAAGGATCCGCAACAACTCGTCCGTTGGCCGCAGATTCGCTACTATGTTTGCCCCGCTTTCCTTGCCTGCGGATTTCTTCATTCTGGAGCCCGAATGCCTAGTCAAAAGGACATCGCCGCCGAAAGCGGCGCACCGATGATCCCTGAGCAGCGCCGTGAATTGATGCTGCGCCAGTTGCGCAAGCATCAGGTGCTGAGCGTTCATCAGTTGATGGAGATGTTCGACTGTTCGCACATGACCATCCGCCGCGATATCGCACTGCTTGAGCAGGAAGGCCGTGCTTACTCGGTCACCGGTGGTGTGCGAATTGCCAGCCAGCTCCACAGCGAGCCCAGCCATCAGATCAAGGCGGTGGTCGAGTTGCCGCAGAAGCAGGCGATGGCCAAGCTGGCCGCGCGGCTACTGCATGCAGATATGACGGTTTATCTGGATGCGGGGACGAGCACCCTGGAGATCGTCCCGTACATCAAGGCGCTGTCCGGCATGACCGTGGTGACCAACGACTTCGGGATTGTCCAGGCACTGATCGATGCGCCCCATGTCACGGTGATTCATACCGGCGGGCAGCTGGATCATTCCAATCAATCGTGCGTGGGCGGTCTGGCGGTGGCCACCTTGCGCCAGATTGTCACCGATGTCGCGTTCATCTCCACCAGCTCCTGGGATTTGCGTCGCGGCCTCACCACGCCTTCGGCGCTGAAGGTGGAGGTCAAGCAAGTCGCGATGCAATCGGCTTCGCAAGTGGTGCTGGTGGCCAGCAGTTCGAAGTACGGTACGTTCAGCATGTACAGGATCGCCGGCCTCGAACAGTTCGACATCATCCTCAGCGACGACGCGCTGACCCCTGCCGCGGCCGATAGCATCCGCAAGCAGGGGGTCGAACTGTTGCTGCCTTCCGATAACAGCGTGTAAGGCGTTAGCGCGCCTTCCAGTCCCGCAGCCACTGCAAGCCGGCCGATGTGTTGCCACGGGGCCGGTATTCGCACCCTACCCAGCCGTCATAACCCAACTGGTCGATCAACTCGAACAGATAGGGATAATTGACTTCTCCCTGGTCCGGCTCATGTCGATCCGGCACGCCGGCAATCTGGATATGGCCGATGCCGTCGAAGTCCCGACGCAGTTTAGTAGCCAGGTCACCTTCGACGATCTGGCAGTGGTAGCAGTCGAACTGAACCTTCAGGTTACTGGCGCCCACTTCCTTGCAGATGGCCTGGGCCTGATCCTGTCGGTTGAGAAAAAAGCCCGGCATGTCCCGCGTATTGATCGGTTCCAGCAGCACCGTGATGCCAGTCTTGGCGGCCTGCGCGGTGGCATAAGCCAGGTTCTCCAGGTACACGCCGTGATGGCGTGGGCGATCAGTTTCCGACGGTAGCAGCCCGGCCATCACATGGATGCGTGAGTTGCCCAGCACCGCGGCATATTCCAGCGCGCGATCGAAACCGCTACAAAATTCACTCTCCCGCCCCGGCAACGACACCGTGCCGCGCTCGCCTGCCGCCCAATCGCCGGGCGGTGCGTTGAACAGTGCCTGCACCAGGCCGTTGTCGCTCAAGCGCTGTTTGAGTTCCTGAGCGCTGTAGTCGTAGGGAAACAGGTATTCCACGGCTTCGAAACCATCGGCGGCAGCGGCGGCGAAGCGGTCCAGAAACTCATGTTCCGGATAGAGCATGCTGAGGTTGGCGGCAAAACGAGGCATGGTAGCTCCTATGTATGTTTTTGTAGGAGCCAGGCTTGCCGGCGAAGGCGCTCTTAAGGACGTCTTCGCCGGCAAGCCTGGCTCCCACAAGTCGACAGTGCGTTAGACAAACGGCCAGATCAACAAGGTAATACCGAAACCCAACGTACCGAGCAAGGTGGTCAACACCGTCCAGGTGCGCAAGCCGTCGGCCACGTTCAGCCCGGACAGTTTGGTGAAGATCCAGTAACCGGCATCATTGATGTGGGACATGGCCAACCCGCCACCGCCCATGGCCAGGCACAACAGCGCCATGTGGTTCGCCGTGAGATCGAGGGTAGCGATCAGCGGGCTGATAATGCCGGCGGTGGTCACCAGCGCCACCGTGGTCGAACCCTGAACCGCACGCAACAGCATGGTCAGCAGAAAGCCCAGGGCGAGTACCGGCAGACCGGTGGTGCGCAGCATATCGGAGACGACGGCGCCGATTCCGGTATCCACCAACACCTTGCCGAACACCCCGCCGGCGCCGGCAATCAAAATCACCATGGCCACGCCAGGCAAGGCCGAGCCGATCACGTCAGACACCTGGGTACGACTCCAGCCCCGACGCGAACCCAGCAACCAGGCACACAGCAAGGTATCGATCAGCAGCGCCACCAGCGGCGCGCCGAGCACGGTCATGATGCCGCGCAGGACCGAGTCGGCCGGCAGCAACGAGGTGGACAGCGTTCCCAGCAGGATCAGAATGATCGGCAACACAATCAGGCTGACGATCAGACCAAAACCCGGTGGTGGCGCCGGCGGCAACTTCGAGACGATGCTGCTGGTGGCTTCTTCCAGGCCCATATGAGACGCGGCCACAGCGGCTCGTTCAGCGCTCTTGCCGTTGCCATTGGACCAGGCCGCCAGGTCCTCGTTGGTGACATGCGGGCCGTAGACCTCGGAACGAATATCGTCAGTCATCGGGTACACCCGACGGGTCATGCGCCCCGCTACGCGATAGCCGACATAGCAAAGGAACGCGGTGATCGGCAGACCGAACATCAGCACGCGGCCGAGGTCGGCACCCAACTGGCTGGCAGCAGCCACCGCACCAGGGTGTGGCGGCAGGAAGGCGTGTACGGTCAGCAACGCAGCACACATCGGCAGCGCGAACACCAACAACGGCTTGCGCGCACTGCGAGCGACGCCATAGGCCAGCGGCATCAGGATGATCACGCCGACCTCGAAGAACACCGGCACCCCGACCATGAACCCGGCAATCGTCAGCGCCAATGGTGTGCGTCGATTGCCGAAACGGTTAATCAACGTCTTGGCCAGCGCCTCGGCACCGCCGGAGAGTTCGATGATCCGCCCGATCATCGCGCCCAGGGCAATGATGATCGCGATATGGCCCAGGGTCTTGCCCATGCCGCCTTCAATGGTGGCGACCAGATCGGCCGGTTTCACCCCGGCCACCAGCGCCACCAGAATGCTCACCAGCATCAAGGCCACGAACGGCTGGAACTTGTACTTGAGCACCAAAAACAACAACAGAGCGATCCCTAGCCCCGCGGTAACCATCAAGATTAACGGGCTCATTTCAGAAGCCCTCCACGCCGGGTGAACGAATGGGTTCTTCTAAAAATGCCGCAGTGAAGATGAGTCATGCCTGGATGTCCTCTTGTTATTGTATTTTTCAGGCAAGCCGGGGTCGTGGGGAGTCGCTGCGCGTCTCCCGAACAGGGCCTGCGTTATCGGTCTGTCGTGAAAAAAAAACTAGAGCGCTACCAGTGCGCGCCAAAGGTCACCCGCAACTCGTCCAGTGCTGCCTGATCGAGCGGTTCGGGCTTGGGATTGCTCATCAGCCACAGCCGCGCGGTTTCCTCGAGTTCTTCCAGGGCGTAGCTGGCCCTGGAAACCGAACTTTCCCAGACCACCGGCCCCAGCCGTTCGAGCATCACGCCGCGAACGCTGTTGGCCAATTGCGCAACCTGCTCGGCCACCTTCGATGAACCGGGCCGCTCGTAACCAATCAACGGGATAGGCCCGACTTTCATCACCTGATACGGCGTCAGCGGCGGCAGGATGTTGTCCGGCTGCCAGACACCTGCCAGCGTCAACGCCACCAGATGGGTGGAATGGGTATGCACCACGCCACCGACGCTCGGGTTGCGGTCGTAGACCTGGCGATGCAGCGCCAGGGTCTTCGAAGGCTTGTCACCAGAGACCCATTCGCCCGCCAGATTGACCTTGGCGATGGTCGCCGGGTCGAGGCGGCCGAGACAGACATCGGTCGGCGTGATCAGCCAACCGTCATCCAGACGCGCGCTGATATTGCCGGCGCTGCCGACGGTGTAACCGCGTTCATAAAGGCTGCGACCGACCTGGCAGATTTCTTCGCGCAAGGCGTTTTCATTACTCACTGCGCACCTCCGGTCTGGGCCAGTTGCTTCAGCGCTTTGCTGAAGAAATCCCGACCACCGAAGTTGCCCGATTTGAGCGCCAAGGCAAGAGGCTCATCCGTGCTGCTGACCGTCGCCGGCACACCCGGATCGATCTGCGCGCCGATCTGCAGCAGCTGCACACCCAGCGCCTGAACCACGGCACCCGAGGTTTCACCGCCGGCAATCACGAAGCGTCGTACGCCGCTCTGGCGCAGGCCTTCGGCGATTTCGCCAAACGCGTTTTCCACCAGGCTGCCTGCCTGCTCGACGCCTAACTGTTGTTGCACTGCCTTGACCTCGTCCGGTGCGCTGGTGGCGTAGATCAATACGGTTTGTTCATTGTTCTTGGCGAAGGCCAGAGCCTGGGCAACCACGGGTTCGCCAGCCGCCAGGGCCAACGGATCAATCCGCAGCGCCGGCCGACCGGCTTCGAGCCAGGCTGCCACTTGCCCATTGGTAGCGATCGAAGCGCTGCCGGCCAATACCACTTCACCGCCCGATACTGCCGGGAGTTTCGAGGCATCGAGGTCACGCAATTTGCCGGCGCGACGGAAGTTTTCCGGCAAGCCCAACGCAAGCCCCGAACCGCCGGTGAGCAACGGCAGGTCGGCACAGGCGGTCCCGAGGGTGTACAGATCGCGGTCCGACAAGGCATCGGCAATCGCCATGCCGACACCTTGAGCCCGTAGCTCTTTGATTCGCTCACGCACCGGCTCGGCACCTTGGGCAATGGTGTCGTAGCGCAACAAGCCGACGTTCAGACCGGTCTGCGATTGCAGCACCCGAACCAGATTGGCGTCGGTCATCGGCGTCAGCGGATGATGCTGCATGCCCGACTCGCTGAGCAGTTGATCCTGCACAAACAAGTGACCGCGAAAGATCGTCCGGCCATTTTCAGGGAACGCCGGGCACGCCAGGGTGAAGTCGCTGCCCAGTGCCGCCAGCAGCGCTTCGCTGACCTGGCCAATATTGCCGGCCGCGGTGGAGTCGAACGTTGAGCAGTACTTGAAGAAAATCTGCTCGCAGCCTTGCTCACGCAGCCAGGCCAGTGCTGCGAGGGATTGTTCGACCGCCTCGGTGACCGGAATGGTGCGCGACTTCAGGGCGATGACAATCGCATCGGCATCAAGCCCGGCAGCCACTTCGTTGCTTGGAATGCCGATGCTTTGCACGGTGCGCATACCGCCGCGCACCAGCATGTTGGCGAGGTCCGTAGCACCGGTGAAATCGTCGGCGATGCAACCCAGCAATGGGCGTGCGGTGGTTGTGTTCATTGGGCGTTCCTCAAACCGGCTCAGTCTTGGCAGTCGGCAACTCGATGCCGGGGAAAATCTTGATCACCGCCGAGTCGTCCTCACGACCGAAACCTGCACTGGAAGCCTGCATGAACATCTGGTGGGCGGTGGCCGACAACGGCAGCGGGAATTTGCTGGCCCGCGCGGTATCCAGCACCAGCCCCAGATCCTTGACGAAAATATCCACCGCGGACAACGGCGTGTAGTCGGCCTTGAGAATGTGCGGCACGCGGTTTTCGAACATCCAGGAATTACCGGCGCTGTGGGTGATCACTTCGTAAAGTGCATCGGCGTCGACCCCTTCACGCAGGCCCAGCGCCATGGCTTCGGCGGAGGCCGCGATGTGTACCCCGGCGAGCAGTTGGTTGATGATCTTGACCTTCGAACCCAGGCCATGGCTGTCACCCAGGCGATAGACCTTGCCGGCCATGCCCGCGAGGACCGCTTCGGCCTTGGCATAAGCGTCGGCCGGGCCAGACGTCATCATGGTCATTTCACCGGCAGCCGCCTTGGCCGCGCCACCGGAAATCGGCGCATCCAGATACAGCAAGCCTTGCGCGGTCAGGCGCTGGCCCAGATCGACGGCGTAGGTCGGCGCCACAGTGGCGCAACCGATCACCAGGCTGCCAGGACGCAACGCAGCGACGGCACCACCCTCGCCAAACAATACGGTTTCGGTCTGCTCGGCATTCACCACCACGGTAATGATCACGTCGCACTCGGCAGCCATGTGCGCGGGAGAAGAACACGCCACGCCGCCCTCGCTGGCAAACTGTTCAGTCACCGCGGCACGGACATCGCAGGCATGCACATTAAAGCCACTGCGCAACAGTGAGCGGGCAATGCCCAGGCCCATCGCGCCCAGACCGACAACACCGACATTCTTGCTATTCATGGGGTACTCCTTAGTGACCGGCTTATGAGGAAAACAGCGGCCTATTCCACGCCGGCAAGGCGCAGGCGGCGGGCCGCGTTGTAGATATGGGCACGGGCGGCATGCCCGGCGGCGAGCGGATCGCGCAGCCGAATGGCCGCCACGATCGCTTGATGTTCTTCATGCACCTGACGGGAGAAATCCGCCCTGCCCGCTTCATTGGTGCGGGTGATACGGGTCGCAGCCTCCAGGTACTGGCTGACGAATTCCAGTGTCTTGAGAAAGTAGGGATTGCCCGTGGCTTGAGCGATGGCACGGTGAAAAGCCACATCGGCGCGAACACCGTCCAGCCCTTCATCCACCTCTTCATCAATGTGTGCCAACGCCTCGTCAATCTGCACCAGATCGGCCTCGCTGCGATTGAGCGCCGCCTCGCAGGCGATTTCCGCTTCGATAGCACGTCGTAGCGCCAACAGGTGAAAGACACTGCCGGGCAGATTGGCTTCGGCGTAATCGATACGCAGCGGGCGGATGTTGGCGTTGGCGGTGACGAAGATGCCGCGCCCTTGTTGGGGCTGCAGCACGCCTTCGTTCTTGAGACGGGAAATGGCTTCGCGGACCACGGTGCGACTGACACCGAAGGCTTCCGAGAGCATGGCTTCACTGGGCAGTTTGCTGCCGGTGGCGAACACACCGTTCTCAATCTTGTCCAGCAACTGCTGAGCGACGCTGTCACTCAGCACGTGAGTCGGGACCTTGTCGAACATCGTAGCCATCCTGTTTTTGTCTTGTTATCAGGTTGTCATACAGGTTGAGCAGATAATCCCCCAATGAACGGATTATGTGAAGCGTTTTTTAAAATAACATTTTTTAACATGCGTGCAGAATGGAAGCGCAACCACTGCTCAGTGGGATCCAACTGAGAGGAGCGTTGTTATCAAGGGATGAGTCGGTGCGCTTTCTGGAAGCGATTTGAGTAATGCCAGTCAGTGGAACCTGTGGGAGCGTTTAACTGTCTGGCATCGGGTGCTTTGGAACGACCACTGGCTAGATTTTGAAGCGCGCCACCGTCTGGTGCAGTGCGCCGGCCATCTGCGCCAGCTCCAGCCCGGCGCTGTCGGTATGCCGGGCCCCCAGCAAAACCTGTTCGGATAAGTTGCGAATGCCCATCAGATTGCGATCCACCTCACGCGCCACCAGTGCCTGCTCCTCCGTAGCACTGGCGATCATCATGTTGCGCTCGTTGATCTGCGAGATTGACCGGGTGATCTCTTCCAATGCTTCGCCGGAGCGTTGCGCGACTTCCAGGGTCGTCTGCACCAGGTGACCACTGCTTTGCATGGCGGTCACCGCGTGTCCGGTATCCAGCCGAATGTTGCCAATCATCTGCTCGATTTCCTGGGTCGACACCTGAGTGCGATGGGCCAGTGCCCGCACCTCATCGGCGACCACCGCAAAACCACGTCCGGCATCACCGGCACGGGCTGCTTCAATCGCAGCGTTGAGGGCCAGTAAATTGGTTTGCTCGGCAATGCTGCGAATCACATCCAGCACCGTACTGATGTCCTGCACGCGCCCGGCCAACTGCTGGATACGCTGCGAGGTGTCCGTCATGCCGTCCGCCAGCGTACCTATCGAGGCCACCGTTTCCTGAACTTGCGCACGACCACGTTGCGCGGTTTGCTCGGACACCCGAGACGCCTCGCTGGTGCTGACCGCATTGCGTGCGACCTCGTCGACGGCTGCTGTCATTTGATTGACCGCTGCTGCAGCCTGTTCGATCTCCAGGCCCTGCAACTGCAAACTGCTACTGGTCTGGCTGCTGACTGCGCTCAGCTCTTCGGAGGAACTGGCCACCCGATCGACCGACGCCGCGATGTGCTTGACCATCGCGCTCAAGCTTTGCTGCATCTGGTGCATGTTCATCATCACACTACCGTCGGCACTTGCATTCACCGGCACTTGAATCGTCAGATCGCCCTGCGCGATTTGACTCAAGAGCCGTGCCGCATCATCGGGCTCGCCACCCAACGGTCGGGTGACACTACGCGTAACGATGAGCGCAGCGACGATGACCGAGGCCAGGCAGAATACAAGCAACACCAACATGTTCCGACGCGCTTCGCTGTACAGGACAAGCGCCGACCTTTCACGATCGGCGAAAATCTTCCCTTGCAGCGTCATCAGGGCGTCCAGGCTTTTGTGAACTTCATGTTCGGCGGGGATGACTTGCTGTTTCAACTGCGCCATCGCGGCATCAAAAGCGCCCTGCCTGATCAACGCCTGCACCTGGGTGAACGCGGTGACATAAGCCTCGCGATTCTTTTTCAGGACAGCATAGGCAGCCTTGCCTTCCGGTAGATCGAACAACGGCTGGAGCGTTTCAAGTGCCTCGCTGATGCGCTTTTTGGTGGCATCGATGGCCTGATGCGCTTGCTGATTCTCTTTGTCGATCAACAAATCCCGAGTGTTCCTGGCGTTGTCCCGTACACCGGTGGCAATCACCATGATCGGCCCGATCTTTGGCCAATCCTGCTTGACGATAACCACCGACTGTTCCTTGAGCGTTGCCAGATCGAGCAACGCGTAAAATGCCATGCCCATCAGTGCCAACGGTGCAATCAAAAAGCCGATAACGATACGTTGTGCCGTGCTCAACTTGACCATCAATTATTCCCCGATTAATGCCTGCCCGACGGGCAGCACAGCAATTGGCAGTCGCCACCAACACGTTCATAAAGCAAAAAAAAAACGCCTGAAACCTTCTCGGTTTCAGGCGTCTTTGCCTGTTCATTCGCGGTGTCGATCTGCCGCCTTCGCCTGATACCCCTGTTGCCCCCGACCTGTTCAGCCAATCGATCGTCATTGACCGAGGGGGCCGCCCACACGAATGCGTTTCAGGTGGGCCTGATGTCAACGGTGCAGGCTTTGTGCCACTTAGTAGCGAAGAATGTGCTGATTCACGGAGGATTATCGCAACGACTGCGGCTTAAGCGAGTGCAGGTAATGGTTAAGTCGACTTCTCAGGAAAATCGAATGACAAGGTCAACCACTCGAGACGCGAGGACTAAAGAAAGCCAAAGCTCATTAAGCCGCCACCGACTGGTGCAGGTTGTTACTCGTGACGCTTTATAAAAGTGCATGACGCGACGTTGCCCCGCTCCGCCCGGTACAAAACACCAGCGAAACGAGGTGGGTGCGTCAATGCATAAGGCTCAGAACGTCATACTGGCGCTGTATGCCGGGTCCCGCACAGGGATGGTTTGCACGCTATCCGCCGGGACGTGGGCAGGTGCATATTCCAGCAAGGCCCGTGAGCGCGTCAAAAATACAACCTTATAAAACAACAAGTTGAAGCGTTTTAATCAATTATTGGACAAAAGGCTATATTTTTGACTAGTGACATTTGACAGGCCGCCTTGAGTGGTCGATACCTAACAAGTCGACGTATTACCAAGACGAAAGTCCGTTTAGTAGGTATACGCCGCCCCCTGGCATGTAAATTCATGATCGAAAGTACTTGTTGTTCAAAGGGCTGATGGTTCGGCCCCTTGCGGTAGCTTTGGCCATCGCAAAGATCATTTCATCTCATGACGCTGCGACATCACTTATAGCGTTAAGCAATGTTTACACTTTACATCAAGAGCTCTGATTGAGCGCAGTACAAGCCACCCCTTACTCACTACCCCGTTACGCGCGCCGAATAATTGACTCAACCTTCTTGCTTAGCGTTACTTGAGCATTACATGTTCCATTATTGATACACCTGTTCCAAGAACTTAACACTTTCTACGGAGCTTGCCAGTATGCTGACGAGTACCCAAGGCACCCACTGGTATCTTTTGCAGTGCAAGCCTCGTCAGGACGAACGGGCCCAAATCAATTTATTGCGACAAAACTACATCATATTTTGCCCGCAAATCATTAGCGAGCGCCTGATTCATGGCAAACCCCATCGATCCCTCGAGCCTCTCTTCCCTGGGTATCTTTTCATTCAGCTGAGCCGTGACGACAATTGGGCGCCTTTGCGCTCTACCCGTGGCGTCAGCCGCATCGTCGATTTCAATCATGGGCCGGCAATCGTCCCTGACGACGTCATCGAGCATCTGCGTACCCGGTGTTTTAAACCATTGAAAATTCATCCTAAACCATTCAAGCCCGGTGAAACCCTGCAAATAACCCGAGGCCCCCTGTCGACACTAGAAGGTATTTTCATGACCATGTTAGGTGACGAGCGAGTCATGATCCTGCTTCATTTCTTGAATAGAAACCAGCAAGTTCGCATTCCATTGACTGACATTGAACGACGACGGCCTCAATTGTAAATTTGGCGATTTGCTTTCAGCATCAGCACACTTTACGAAGAACTTTCTTCAACTCCGCACTCGTTGATACCGGCATTTAACGCCCACATCCATTATCGCCAACCGCCTTACCGATCCGCTCTTGAGCGAGTTGTTACCTTGACTTGTAAAACACACCTTTACGAACCAATTATTGATACCGTCCACATTCACTGCTTTCCCGGCCTGTAGTCATTGAATTCATTCCCAGGAGCAATGACATGACCATTAAGATCCACGGTCCTTTCGCACTGCTCATGATCTCTTTATGTCCCGGAACGGCCTGGAGTCTGGATCCCCAGTCCATTGATATCTATGGGTTCGATTTCACCCCCACCCTGCTGTTTTCAGAAAGTTATGATGACAACTTCCGTGAACTGGAGCGGGCGCAGTCTTCCATGGTGACAAAAGTGGCGCCCACTTTCGAACTCAAGGCTGAAGACCGCAACAGTGCCACCCGACTTATCTGGCAGCCTACCCGGTACATTTATCATGATGAATCGGATGCCTCGAATACGGCACAACGCGTGCGCCTCAACAGCATCATGGAATTCACCGACCGCCATCGCCTGAAACTTGACGCAGAAGCACGTAAATACGAGCGTACGACGTCGACCGCAGTCGATGGCATTAATGACAAGATTCGCAGTAACCGTGTCAATGGCCTCTATACCTATGGCGCCAGGAGCGCTGCCAACCAGATCGACCTGGGCGCAAGTTACGCTCAACTTCGCTACGACAATTCAGGCGGCATCAACGACGACAAAGAGCGCGATACCACGGGCCTGACCACCACCTGGTACCACCGCATCGGCAGCAACACACGTGGATTGCTGGAGTACGACCATACCGACTTTGATTACCAGTCCAACAACCGTCTCAACAGCACATCCGATGCGGTCCTCGCCGGTGCCGAATGGGATTTCACCGCACGCACCTCCGGCAAAGTCCGTGTGGGTTATGAGCGCAAGAACTTCGATGACAGCAGCGTCGATGACCTCAGTAATCCGACCTGGCAGGTGGATCTGCGATGGAAGCCACGAACCTACTCGACCTTCTCGTTTATTGCCCGCCAGGCCATGGCCGAGGGTGACGACGGTGCTGATGCCGTCAAGACCACCTCTGCCCTGTTCGGCTGGCGTCATGGCTGGACCGAACGCATCACTACGGTGGCTGGAGTCGGGTTGTCCCGCTATGAGTACGAGGGTCAGGACCGCACCGATGACCTTCGTGACTACAACCTCGCCGTGGAATATGCAATGCGCCGCTGGCTGGATATCGAACTGGGCTATCGCTACCGCAACGATGACTCCGATGCCGACAATCAGAGTTTTGAACGCAACATCTTCTTGCTCGGTTTCAACGTAAGTCTTTAAGAGGTTTTCTCCATGAACTCGCGAATGCTTGGCTTGTTGTTCGTGCCCTGGCTGTTGCCCGTGACTTTTGCAGCAGACACCGGCGCCCAGTACAAACTGGCAGCCGGCGATGTGTTGCGCATTACGGTATTCGGTGAGCGGGACCTGAGCTTCGAGAAAATCCGTCTCAACGATGCCGGAATGTTTTCCTATCCATTTCTGGGTGAGATTGCCGCCAAGGGGCTTACCCCCAAGCAAGTGGAAAAGATCATCGTCGACGGGCTCAAGCAAGGTTATCTGGTCGACCCCAAGGTCAGCCTCAACCTGATCGTCTACCGCTCGTTCTACATCAATGGAGAGGTAAAAAAACCCGGTAGCTACCCCTTCGAGCCCGGGCTGACATTGGAGAAAGCCATCGCCCTGGGCGGTGGCCTGACCGAGCGGGCTTCGATCAAGCGAGTGACCATTGTGCGCGGCGATGGCTCGCCACCTGTGACCGACAAGGTCACGCGCAGTACCCCCATCGCCCCCGGTGACACCATCTCCATTGCACAAGGCTTTTTCTAATCATGGATAACAGCCCAAGCGTATACGTCGAACGTCCGCTCCAGGCGCATCTGCCGCAGCATCAGCAGTACAGCGAGGAAAAGGACACCATTGACCTGCTCAAATACTGGAGGGTGATCTGGCGCGCCCATTGGAAAATCGGCTGGTTGATACTGCTCAGCTGTGCGCTGGCGATGGCCGCGTTGTCCTTGGTTCCCCCGCAGTACATCGGCACCACTACCCTGCTGATCAAGGAAAAAACGCCACCGGTGCTGGCCTTTCAACAAGTCACAGATTCAAGCTCCGGGTCCGTCGATTATTTGCAAACGCAACTGGCGCTCCTGCAATCGCGGGAGCTGGCCGAACGCGCAGTCAAGAAACTGAACCTCACCACTCACCCGGTGACCGATCCACGCCAGCAACCGGAATCATGGTTCACGCCGCGAAAATGGCTGGCCAATCTTGAGCTCGGCCAATGGCTGCCAATACTCGAACGCTTCGCGCCCAAGCAGGTGGCGCCCTCTGAAGCCGACGTATTCAATGAAGTCACGCGAAACCTCATGCGGCGTACCAGCGTCAAGTTCGTCGGCAAGAGCCAGTTGATCAAAATAGAAGTGGAGCTGCCCGATCCTGGCCTGGCTGCCGCGACCGCCAATGCGATTGCCCAAGGCTTCATCGATAGCCAACTCGACAACAGTCTCAAATCCTCGCAAACCACCACCAGCTGGATGAACTCGCGCCTGGTCGAGTTACGCAATAACCTGCGCAGCTCTGAGAACAAGCTCCAGGCCTATCGGGAAGCACAAGGCCTGGTCGACGTCGGCGGTGTCGCCACCATCAGCGCCAATGAACTGGAAATGACCGGCAACCGCATGATCGATGCCCGTCGTAACCTGGCGGAAGCCGAGAGCCGGTACCGCCAAGTGCAGGCGTTGAGCAATGGCGACCTGAGCCGACTCTCCAGTGTGCCCGCCGTCTTGAGCAACGCCCTGGTGCAGAAATTCCAGGCGCAACGGGCCAAGGCTCAAGCCAAGGTCGAAGAATTGTCCGGGCGTTACGGTCCAAAACATCCAACCCTGGCCGCCGCTCGCGCCGAGTTGCGTACGGCCACCGACAGTTTGCGGCTACAGGTTCGACAGGTGGTTGCCAGCATCGAACAGGATTACCAGCTGGCCAGGGCCAGTGAAAACTCGCTGCGACAATCATTCAACAGCAACAAGGCGCAGATACAGGATATTTCGCGCAAGGAATTCCAGCTGCGGGAGTTCCAGCGTGAAGTCGACAGCAACCGCGCTTTGTATGAAACGTTCGTCACCCGTTTAAAGGAAACCACGGCCACGGCGGACATGGATTCCACCAAGGCGCGCATCGTCGACCCGGCGATTGCACCCTTGGAGCCGAGCAAGCCCCGTAAAACCCTGATTCTGGCCATTGTCGCCGTCGTGGCTGCGATGATTGGCATAGTGCTGGCATTAATGTCCGAAACCCTGAACAAAACTTTCAAAACCGACGAAACGATCGAAAGCACGCTTGATCTCCCCCTGCTCAGCGTGGTGCCGCTGGTCAGGAATAGAAACCGCCGGCAACTGGCGCGATTGTTCGACGACAACGACCATCCGCGTTTTTGCGAGACCATTCGCAACCTGCGCACCTGGTTGATGCTGCACGGCGCAGAAATGCCGTCACAGGTGGTGCTCGTTGCATCGACCATGGCCGATGAAGGTAAAAGCACCATCGCCAACAACCTGGCCTCCTCGCTCACGTTGCTGGAGCGCGTGCTGCTGATCGACGCCGACATGCGCAAACCCAGCCTTTCGCTCAATTTCGATTTTCCGCCAGACGGCCCGGGGCTGGCTAATGTCCTGGCGGGTACTGCCCGGCTTGAAGACTGCATCCGCACGGTTGGCAATCTCGACATGTTGCCGGCGGGGAAGCTTTCGCCCCCACCGCTGGATTTGCTCAGTTCGCCGCGCCTGGGCCCCCTGCTCGAGGCGCTGAAGTCGCGCTACCAACGCATCATCATCGACTCCCCGCCTGCGCAGATGGTCAGTGATGCGCTGTTACTGGCCAAGCATTCGGATGCGGTGATCTACGTGATCAAAGCCGAGAGCACGCCTGTCAACCAGGTGCAAAAATGCCTTGCGCTACTGCAACAGGGCAACGCGCCGGTGTTTGGCGTGGTGCTCAACCAGGTCGACCTGAGCAAGGCTCGCAAGCAGGGCTACAGCCACTCCGATACGTTCCAGAACTACGACTACCTGTCCCGGTAAAACCTTGCACCTGGCTCTTCAGCAGCCGCCTTCCAAAACCACAAGAACTGCTTCATTCCAGTCGAGCGATACCAGCATGCGGGCGCGAGGGCGAGCAGTATTCGGCGCCGATGTCCAACCCATGCCTGGAGGTTGAGCCGATGACATCGCTATACACCACTCAAATGACACACCGGCGAGGCCTGACCTTCTGGGGCCAATGGGTGTGTGCAATCAGCCTCGTCAACCTGCTGCTGACGGTGCTCGTGTACTGGCGCGTCGGCAGCCTGACCAGCGAATACCGCGTTCTGATGATTCTTACGGTGCTCGGTTCGGTTCCGATCTACAGCGTGATGCAGGTTTACCACAAACGTCATGAATGGTTGTCCGGGCTCGCTCGGTTACTGGCGGCCTGGTTGATCCTGCTGGCCGTGCTGATCAGCATTGCCTTCGTCACCCAGACCAGCGTGATTTTCTCGCGGCAAGTGATCCTGCTCTGGGCCTTCCTGGGTTACCTGATCCAGGCAGCGAGCTTCCTGCCCCTGCATAACCTCGCCCGACTGCATTCGCGCAAGCTTTGCAACGAGCGACGCGCGCTGATCATCGGGACATGCCCGACCGCACAACGGCTTGCGAGGAAACTGTCGAGACCGAACCGCGAACCGGTACTGGGTTTTATCGCAACCGCCGAACATACCGGCCCGGCACCGAGCATTCTGCCGCTGCTGGGCCGCGTCGACGAGATTCGCCAGATCATCACCCGCCTGAACATACGCCGCGTCTACATCGTCTTGCCGATGGCACAAGCCGCCATCATTGAAGCGCTGTACATCGATCTTCTCGACATGAATGTCGACGTGGTCTGGATTCCTGACTTCGGCAGCATGGTGCTGCTCAATCAGTCGGTCTCGGAAATAGAGCGAATGCCGGCCATCTACCTCAATGAGAGTCTCATCAGTTCGCACCCCGGCAGCCTGCTCTGCAAAGAGGTGTTCGAACGTAGCCTGGCCGCCGTGGCCATTATCGTACTCAGTCCCTTGCTGCTGATCGTAGCGATAGCGGTCAAGGTCTCTTCACCCGGCCCGGTGCTGTTCAAGCAAAACCGCTACGGCTGTAACGCCGAGGTGATCAAGGTCTGGAAGTTCCGTTCGATGCGCGTGCATGAAGACAGCGAAGTACACCAGGCCACTCGCGAAGATGATCGCGTCACCCCGCTCGGGCGTTTTTTGCGCCGTAGCTCCATCGATGAGCTGCCGCAGCTATTCAACGTGCTGTTCGGCCAGATGGCCCTTGTCGGCCCGCGACCGCATGCGGTCACTCACAATATTTACTACACCGGCAAGGTACGCGCCTACATGGCCCGCCATCGCCTCAAGCCGGGCATCACCGGCCTGGCCCAGATCACCGGCCATCGCGGTGAAACCCAGACGCTGGAAAAAATGCAGCAACGCGTCGCCCAGGACCTCAACTACATCAATCAATGGTCGTTGTGGCTAGACATCAAGATTCTCGTCAAGACCCCTTTCACGCTGTTCTCAAAGGACATTTATTAGGGGAGTGAACCATGATAAATCTGGAACTGATCGGGCATTTCGCACCCAATCTGCTGGACGCCAACAAGGCATTTTCCTTCATTAATTTTGCCTCAGTTGGCAGTCTGTTCGACCGACACCCGACGTCCATCGCCTATTTTTGCGACGGCATGTTGATGTCTACCTTCATGTCGCGCATCACCGGCCGCACCATCGGCCGAGTCAGCTTCGACTTCACGTCCATCGCCGACGCCGTGTTCAGCTGCGCCGAGAAGCAAGGCAAGCGCCTCTATTTTGTCGGTGCCCGGCAAGCCGAACTGGACCTGTTCCTCAATAAGATCAAGGCTCGCTACCCTGCGCTGATTATCGCCGGTCATCACAACGGCTATTTCGATGCGCCGCAGGCCGCGAGCATTCATGCGGACATCTGCCGCAGCGAAGCCAACATCCTGATCGTCGGCCTGGGCGCCGGGCTCCAGGAGCAGTTCGAACAGGATGCCCTGCGTGCCGGCTTCAACGGTGTGGCATTCACCTGTGGCGGTTTCATTCGCCAAGAAGCCACGGCCACCCATCATTACTACCCAGAGCTGATCAACCGCCTGCATCTGCGCGCGTTCTATCGGATGTACCGCGAACCGCACACCATCAAGCGCTACCTGGTCGATTACCCGACCAACTTTGTTCATCTGCTGGTGATGATCGTCCGGCGCAAAGTGACTATCCATACCACTTATCCCTGAGCGCCAACCATGCATATCCTGTTCGTCCTCAAGGACTTCAAGCGCGATGGCGGCCTCGAGCAAGTCCAGCAGCGCCTGGCCAGGCAGTTTCTCAAGGATGGCCAGCGGGTCAGTTATTTCGTCATGAACGGCGACACGGCGGACGATGAAATGGCGACCACCTTCAAGGGTCGCGGCAATGGATTGGTCGGTCTGCTCAAGTCGATCGCAATGCTGCGTCGCCTGATTCGTCGTGAGCGTGTGACCCACCTCATCGCCGCCAAGGAACAGGCCAACCTCTGCACCTGGTTTGCCACCTGGGGTCGCTCATGCAACGTCATCTACGCCCGTCACGCGGCACTGGATTGCAGCGAACAGAACATCGGCCCCGTCACCCTGCGTCTGCTCTATGGGCTGTACCTCTGTGGCAACGGTCAAGTGGTGACGGTTTCCAACGGCTTGCGCCAAGCCCTCGCTGATCGAGTGCCCTGGGGTCGTCAACGCATTCGTTATTGCCCCAACGCCGTGGTCACTGAACAACTGCTCAGCGCCGCGCAGACACCCCTGCTCAGTGGCTTGCCGGCCGAGTTCTGGCTAGGGGTGGGCCGGCTGATAGAACCGAAAGGTTTCCATTTGCTGCTCGACGCCTATGCCGTGGCCTTGGGCAACGCCGCGCTGCCGGATCTGGTGATCATCGGCGATGGTCCGCAATTCGTCGCGCTGACCGCCCAGGCTCGTCGCCTGGGCATCGAGGACCGTGTGCATTTCACCGGTTTCCTGAGCAATCCCTACCCGTTGATCAGGCATGCACGGTTGCTGATCCTGAGTTCCTTTCACGAAGGCTTGCCGACGGTCCTGATCGAGGCCCTGGCGCTGGGTACGCCCGTGCTGGCCTGTGATTGCGAAACCGGGCCCCGGGAACTGCTGGATAACGGGCGCCTTGGCCAACTGGTCAAGGTCAATGATGTACCGGCGCTGGCTGAAGGGATGCTGCGCAGCCTCGCCGCCGCGCAAGGCCAGGTTGCGCCAAGTCCGCAAGTGGCCGCTGATGCAGTCCGCCAGTACACCAGCCAATACGCCGCGCAGGCGTACTACCAGGTATGGAATCATGAAAAAAGTGCTGATTATCCTGCAGGACTTGGGCGGGGGCGGTGCCGAAAAAATGATGGTGCGCCTCGCCGGAGCACTGACTGACGCCGGCAATGACGTGACTTTGCTGATGCTCACCGGCACCGGTGTGAACTCCGCGCGCCTCGACCCACGGGTGAAAAAGGTCGAGTTGAACAGTGCACGTAGCGCCAGGGCAGTGCCGGCCCTGGCACGCTTTCTTCGCCGCAATCGCTTTGACGCGCAACTGGCCGCACTCACCCACGTCAACGTCGTGGCCATCGCCGCGGCCGCGCTGTCCGGAACGCTGGCGCGGCTGCATGTCAGCGAACGCAACGCATTTTCCCATGACAAATATGTCAATCCCGCGTTGAAAGTGCGCACAGCTTATCTGCTGGCACCGCTGCTCTATCGGCTGATCCCCAATCCGGTGATTTGCGTCTCGCGCGGTGTCGCCCAGGATCTGGTCGACTCCACCATCACCCGCCCGCAGGATGTCACCACCGCCGACAACCCGGTACTCGACAACGATTTTCGCGACAAGGCACCGGGACGTCCAAACCACCCTTGGCTGCGGCAAAAGTCCACCCCGGTAATTGTCGCCGTGGGTCGCCTGGCACAGCAAAAAGGCTTTGATGTGTTGATCGATGCCTTCGCCCGATTAGCCGCCCCCAGCACCCGATTGATCATATTCGGTGAAGGCGCACTCAGGACTCAATTGCTCGAGCAGGCGACCGCACTCGGCGTGGCTGACCGGTTCGATCTGCCTGGCTATACCAGCGATCCCTTGGCAGAAGTGGCGGCGGCCGATTGTTTTGTATTGTCGTCGCGCTTCGAGGGTAGCCCCAACGCGCTGGTCGAGGCCCTGTCCACGGGCACCCCGGTGGTAGCGACGCACTGTCCCTATGGCCCGCAAGAGATTCTGGACAATGGCGCGATCGCTCCGCTGGTGGCGGTCGACGACCCTGTTGCCCTGGCACAGGCCATCACCGTGGAGTTGACGTTGGCGCGAGATTCAAAGCGTCAGGCCGCCCGCATCGATGCCGCCGCCCGCTTCGTGAGTGCCAGCGCGGCGCAAACCTATCTCGATGCATTGCTCGGGAGCCAGTCGTCGTGAACACACTGGAAGTCAGGTACACCACGCTGCGCAACGCCTTCACGTTGTTCGGTGTGCTGTTCTATATCCAGGCCATCGGATTCTTTTTCGGGCTGGCTAATGTGTCGAATCTGGACGCCGCCGAAAAAGATCTTGAAGGCAATGTGGTCAATCAGATTTGCGGCCTGACCACCCTGCTGGTGCCGCTGTTCTTCTTCCTCCGCAACAAAGTTTTCCTTAGCAAAAGCTTCTACAGGAACAACGCCTTTCTACTGATATTCATGCTCTGCCTGGCGGCATCGATCAGTTGGTCCCACGACCCGATGCTGAGTTTCAAACGGTTTGTGGCGCTGATCAGCGTGGTGTTCTTTGGCGGTTTCGTTGCCTACAACTACAGCCTCGAGAAAATCGCCTTCATGCTTGGCTGTATCATCGGCGCCGCTGCGCTGTTGGGCTTGATACTCGCGCTTGTCAGGCCCGACATCGCGTTCATTTACGGCGGTCTTCGCGACGGTGCGTTCAAAGGGATCTTCCCGGATAAAAATGCCGGCGCCCGGATCAACGCGATCGCCATCGTGTTACTGCTGCCGATGATCCGTCAGCTCAACCCGTGGGCCATCCTCTGCGCGGTGTGTTCACTGGTCACGATTGTGCTGGCGCAATCCGCCACCGCCATCGCGCTGATTGTTGCCGGAGCCGTGAGCTATTGGTATTTCCTCACACTGATCCGTCTGCATATCAACCGTTCACTGCCGGCCTTGCTTGGCACGACGCTCATCTACTTGGTGATCTGCCTCTTTCTATACGGCAATTACGCGCTGCTGCTGGAGCTGACCGGTCGGGACCCGTCACTCACCGACCGCACACGGATCTGGGAGCTGCTCACTCCGTTGATCGACGCCGAACTTCTCAAGGGCTATGGCTTCGGCGCCTTCTGGTCCAGCCCGAGCGCCGAAACCTTCATCAGTCGTTGGGGTTACATCGGCAATGCCCACAGCGGCTACATGGAAACCTTGCTCAACGGCGGCATCGTTCAGTTGATAGCGCTGATCCTCATGCTGGTCGAGGCGCTGATCAAACATTATCGGGCCTTGATGGTGGATCAATCGGCACGGTTTCACGTCAGCGCGATGGTCATCATTGGCTCGTTCATGCTCACCAACGTTGTGGCGTACGTCATTCCCAATTACCGCTCGGCAGAGTTCCTGGTGTTCTGCGTCCTGGCCCTGTCCTTTCGGCATCACCACGCGACATACCCCGCGTTGTCACGACCACCCCTGGGTCAGCGTCCGCCTGGCAAGGCATTACCACGCGACTCGGCCAAGGCCTAACAAAAGGAGAAATAACCATGCCCGACCAAGCCCTCCCTTCACCCCATACGGTGTGCGTCATCATCGCGATGTACAACGGTGCCGACAGCATTGAGCAAACACTGGCGTCCGTGGCCGGGCAAACGCGACTGCCCGAGCACGTCATCGTCATCGACGATGGTTCCACCGATGATGGCCCCCAACGGGTCAGGGACTTCGCGGCGCCGTTTCGCCTGACGCTGTTGCATCAAGCCAACGAAGGCCAGGCCAGCGCCCGCAACCACGGACTGCGGCACACACAAGAGACTTTTGTGGCGTTTCTCGATGCCGATGACAGATGGTATCCGCGAAAGCTGGAGCAACAAGTGGCACTGTTTGAGGAACTGGATCGTCAGGGACGGCCGGTGGCGCTGGTAGATTGCTACGTGCATAACGACTACAGCGACGGCAGGCGAATACTGGAAGACCGGCAAAAAAACGGCAGGCATTTCGACGATTTCATCCGCGCCAACGTCCTCAATGGCGTGTCCTCCGCAATGGTCAGACGCGACGTGATCATGCAACTCGGCGGTTTCAATCCCAGCCTGCGTTACTCCGAAGACCGCTTCATGTGGACCCGGATCGCCGAACACTGGGAGGTCCACACGGTGCCAGAGGTGCTGCTGCAGCGCATGGTCAACAGCGCCAACATGACCGCGCAACCGACAAGGTACTACCCGCACAAGATCAGGTTCATCGAAGAATACCTCACCCACTTTGGCCCGCAGCTCAGCAAGCAGCAACGGATCGATTTCGCGCTGGGCAGCCACAGCGACTTTCTCGAACTGTTTTCCCGCAGAGGCGAGCATGCCCAGGTGATCGGTGTGTACCGGCGAATGCTGGAGTATTCCTGGCAAGCGCTGATCTTCAGGAATGGCAAACCGACATTGCGCGTCCTCTATGCATGCGTCCAGTCATTGCGCAAGGCAGCTGCGTCAACCACCGCTCATTGAGCCGGTATCCGCCATGGCCAATCACCGTCTGGTTAAATTGATCTGGATTTTCACCGAGAAATTCGGCCTGATTTTCCTGTCGATGATTACCTTTGTCGCGTATGCCAGGCTGCTATCGCCCGCAGAGTTGGGTGTGGGCACGGTGATCATTGCCGTCGTCGAATTGATCGGCATGATTTATTCCTCGGTTCTGGAAGACCCGCTGGTACGACTCGAGCGGCTGGAAGCCAAACACATCGCCACAGCCTTCTGGGCGTCGGTACTCGTCAGCCTGGCCTCCATCGTCGTCATCTCGGGCGCGGCGATTCTGTACACGCCCGACCCGATGCTGCAATGGATGACGGCGGTGGCTTCGGTGAAAATCCTGTTCACCATGATGGCGCGGGTCTATGTGGCGCAAATGCGCCGTAGCGGCAACTTCAGGATGCTGGCGTCGCGCACGCTGCTGGGCAAGGTGTGTGGTGGCGTGGGCGGCATCGCTGTCGCGCTCTGGGGGTTGGGCGCCTGGGCGGTCATTGCCCAGGCACTGATCATGGAGTTCGTGTCCATTATCGTATTGATGCGCGCCGACCCACGCCGCATTGCCTTTTACATTGACGGCTCGCTGTTGCGTGAGCTGTTGAAGGCCGGCGCACCGGTTGCCGTCAACGCGCTGAGTTCGCAAACGCTACAGCGCGGGGTCACCGTCATCCTGGGCATGACGGCCGGCACCAACGCGGTGGGCATGTTCAACATGGCGATGCGCATCATCGATCTGCCGCGCACGGCGATCTATCACGGCCTGATCAGCTATGCGCTGCCGGCGTTTGCCCGACGCAGCGCCGATCCATCGCGGTTGCGCGCGATCATCAGCGATTCGACCGCCGTCAGTTGCTTCCTGCTGACGCCCCTGTTCATCGGCATCGCACTCACGGCGCACGATCTGATCCTGTTGATCTTCGGCGCCAAATGGACCGAGGCCATTCCCCTGCTGCAAGTGCTGGCGTGCACGGCAGCCATCGGTAATACCGCCATGTACGCCACGACCGCACTGGTCGCGGTCAATTGCAGCCACCTGACCATCAAGGCCGAAGTGGCAACCACCGTATTGGCTCTGGCGCTGGTCTATGGCTTCGGCAGCCTCTATGGCGGCATGGCCGCCGCCCTCGCCCTGCTGGCCCGGATGGCGATCATCACGCCACTGCAAATCCGCGGGTTGAACAGGGCAATCGGCTATGACTGGCGGCTGTTTTTCGAAATCAGCTATCGCAGCGTGATTGCCTCGTTCGTCATGGCAGCGATCGTCCTGATGGTTTCTTCCCGCCTGGGTGTTCAGGGCTACCTGCACCTGCTCTACAGCATCGTGGTGGGCGCGCTGAGTTATGCCGTGGCGTATAGCGTGATGCATCCGCGCTGGCCGCAAGAATTCAAATCGGTTTTCACCACCCGCTGAGAGGACGCACCCGCAAACCTTTTCCCTTCCCGGACCACATTCTCCTGACTCGTGCAATTTCCTTGTGACAGGAACGCCTCATCATGCACAAAACCACGTTGATTACCGGCGGGGCCGGATACATCGGCTCCCATACCACCCTGACCCTGATTGACGCCGGTCGACAGGTGCTGGTCCTCGACAACCTGTGTAACAGCTGCCGCGAATCGCTCGCGCGCCTGGAGTATCTGACTCGCAGGCGAGTCGATTTCATTGAAGGCGATATTCGCGATAGCCGCCTGCTCGACGATATCTTCAGCCGCTACGACATCGATGCCGTGGTGCACTTCGCCGGTCTCAAATCCGTGGAGGAAAGCGTTCGCAAGCCGCTGGATTATTACGCCAACAATGTGGTCGGCACACTCAACCTCTGCCATGCGATGGCCCGGTTTGAGGTGTTCAAACTGGTGTTCAGTTCGTCGGCCACCGTGTATGGCGCCCCCCGGCAGATACCGCTCATCGAAGACCTGGGCGCAGGCAAACCGATCAATCCTTATGGCCGCACCAAGCTGCTGATCGAAGAGTTGCTCACCGACCTGTGCCTGTCCGATCCGCGGTGGACCATTGCGGTGCTGCGCTACTTCAACCCGATCGGTGCTCACGATAGCGGGCTGATCGGGGAAAACCCCAACGGCAAGCCCAACAACCTGCTGCCTTGCCTGACACGGGTCGCGATGAGGCAAGTGCCCGAACTCATGGTCTACGGCAGCGACTATCCCACTGTCGACGGAACGTGTGTGCGCGATTACGTCCATGTGGTCGACCTTGCCGATGGCCATCTCAGGGCGTTGCGGGCGTTGCAGAACACAAACGGCATCCACGTCTGGAACCTGGGAACAGGCATTGGCCACAGCGTGCTGCAGGTCATCCACAGCTTCGAGGACATTACCGGTATTACCATCCCCTTGCGGTTCGCACCGCGCCGCGACGGCGATATCGCCGAATGCTGGGCCGACCCCACCAAGGCAGGGCGTGAGCTAGGCTGGTACGCACAGCGCGACCTGATGCAAATGATCATCGACACCTGGCGATGGCAAATGTGTAATCCGCACGGGTACCGCTCCCAACCCGGTTTGGCAGCATCGATTGCGTTAAAACAATGGGTATGAGCAGGTTCATTCTTTTGGCGACCCTGCTATCGGTCGTTTGCAACGCGTCGGGGGGCACTCCCCCGCCGCTGGCCAACGGCCTGGTGCTGTGGCTGGACGCCGCCGACGCGTCGAAAATGACCCTCGATGCCCAGAACCACCTCCTGCGGTGGCACGACAAGTCCGGCGAAGCCAATGACGTTACCGTAGACAATGGCGCAGACGCCGCGCTGCCGCAGCGTGTGGGGAACGCCATGAATGGCCATCCGGTGGTGCGCTTGAGTGGTACTTCAGCCTTCCTTGGCAAGGCCATTCGTACGGCTAAAGGCCCCGTTACCCTATTGATCGTTTCACGCAGATTGACCGGGCAAAGCGGCGGCGAGACCTGGCAGCGACTATTCAGTTCGCGCCCGATAATCGCCGATAACGACAACGTGCCGCCGAATTTCGCGATCAGCGTGCAACAGCCCACCGCCTACGATCCGACCCTCTTCGTCCTGGAACTCGACGACGTGCCTATCGGCCCGTACGCGGTGGGGCGGAACGTAGTCGGCAGCGCCGAACATTTGCGCGGCGACATCGCCGAAATACTGATGTACGACCGGCACCTCGCATCCCTGGAGGAACGGCAGCGCGTCTTTCGGTATCTGGCGGACAAGTGGTCCGTCGCCCTCCCCAAGGTTGCCAATTCCTGGACCCGCATCGGCCCCTTGGGCATGCTACCGGAACGGACCAACGCCGAACTGCCGCTGTCCGATCAGGACAATGTCGGGCAGTGGATGCTGGACACCCAATTTTCAGACGACTTTGACGGTGCGACCCTTAACGCCAGTCGCTGGCACGTCAACAATGCCACGGGCACCGACTCGCTGGGACGTAAGCCGGCGCTGTTCACGCCAGACAATGCCTACTTGAGTGACGGCCATCTGAACATCGTTTTCCGCAAGGAAACCTTGCCGCAAAAATACGTCCGCCTGGGCTACAAAGACTACAGCTCGGCGATGGTGCGCACCCACGGGCGCAGTTTTTACGGTTATTACGAAGCCCGCGCCAAACCGATGGACTCGGCAGGCTCCAGCGCCTTCTGGCTCGCATGGACGGGGCTTGCCGACAACGCCACGGAAATCGACATCTTCGAAATCGGCGGAAAAACCAAAAACGCCTCCTTCGACCGTCGCTACAACATGAACGCCCACGTTTGGGCCACACCACAAAGTACCGAACATTTGACCGATGGCAGCAGCTGGATCAGCCCTTGGCGGCTGGCCAGCGCATTCCATGTATACGGTTTCGATTGGCAGCCCGACACGTTGCGCTGGTACGTCGACGGCGTACTGGTGCGCGAGGCAAAGAACACCCACTGGTTCTTCCCCATGCATATCCTCTTTGACAGCGAGGCCATGTGGAATTGGTTCGGCGTTGTCGACGACGCCGATCTGCCCTCCACCTTCAGCGTCGACTACCTCAAGGTGTGGCGCCGCGGTCAATAGCCGGGCCTTGAGCCCAATGCCGGTAAGTCAAGAAATTTGAACGACGAAAATCCTGTGGGAGCGTGGCTTGCCCGCGAAGAACGATGACGCGTAGTACCTGAAAAACCGCGGTGCATTCTTCGCGGGCAAGCCACGCTCCCACAGATTCTGCGTCTTGACTTACCGGCATTAGGCCTTGAGCCCGCTTTTTTGAACCCGATCCTTCCAACCCTTCACGCCACTAGAGAGGGCGCGGTAAATGAACAGTACGATGACTTCCGAACAAGCGACAGCCTGCCTGAACCTGGCGCTTGAACGTAACAGACAACTGTTCAACGAAGCCCACAACCTGACACACGCCGCCCTTGATCTTCTCGATCAGCCCCACATGGACATAGAAAAGTTCACGCTCTATCAGAAGAAAAGAAGGCAGGCCGATCTTAAATACCTGGAAGCCATCGAGCACTTGCGATTAATCATGGCTGAATACCCTGGCCATCTCTTCTCTGCGGAGAACTCAATACATGAGCCACAGTTTCGGCTGAGAGATGACGACGAAATCTGACCTTCAAGATTGCATTTGATATTGCGGGAAAAGCGCAGCTGGCCTGGCATCCCCACTGCGGCAAACATGCCGTAACGCTCTGCGCGAACCAGAACAGAGCACTGCGGCTCGGCAATTCCCGCAGCTGGTGCGTTGATCGCCTTTTCTGCCTTCGCAGCTCTATAGCCATCGAATGGAACCCCTCCCGCTGCATGAGCGACAGGCTGACAAGTTGTCGATGGCACGGCTGGCAAACAACTTGCTTAGATCTGATCAGGCTTGAGCCATCAACGACGATGGCTTCGCAAACATCACGGACAACGGCGTCCGCTCCCCTGCTCATTGCGACAGGTGGGCGTGCGCCGTTTTTGCTTTCACCCCGGCATAAAAGGAAATCCTCATGCCTGCTCAAGGAATGCTCCCCCCGGGTCATGCCATCGCGCCTGCGCACAGCGGTGTCGGCAAGTCACGCCCTGCTGGCATTGCACTCCGGTCATTGTTCGACCCTGGCATGGCCCTGCTAGAACGCAGCAGGATCGGCCTCTGGTTACCACTCGGGTTGGCCCTCGGCACCTGCGGTCTCGCACTGGCCGAACAGCCAGCAAGCGCACTGACCCTCATACCTGGCGTCCTCTATCTGGGGTGCGCGTGGCATCTTCGTGAGCGTCATCAACGCCATCTACAGACATTCTGGGACACTGAACTTGCACAACTGCTGCGCAGCTCCCGGGATGCCGACCCAGCGACGCTACTGGTGGCCGCCAGCACGCAACTGCGCAACAACGAACGCCTACGCAGCGAAGTACAGTTTGCCAGTCGTGGGCTGGAGCAAATGGCTCAACAGGCCCGCGACCAAGGTGAGGAACAGAGCCAACGAATCGCCATGATCGCCGCCGCCAGCGAGCAAATCGACCAGACCTTACACAGCATTGATGCCTTGGCCCTGGGCGCGCTGGCAGCCTTCGCCAACGCCCATACCATGAGCGAAACCGGTTGTCTGGAGGCGCGTTCAGTGGGTGACAGCATGCGCGCCATTCAGCACAGCCTGGGCAATACCGCACACGCCGTGGAAGCATTGCTGCAGCGCACTACCGCAGTAGAAAGCACCGTCAACAGCATTCAGGCGCTGGCCAAACAGACCCAGTTGCTGGCACTCAATGCCTCCATCGAGGCGGCCCGCGCCGGCGAGCACGGTCGCGGTTTCGCAGTGGTCGCCGATGAGGTCCGCAGCCTGGCCCAAGCCACCGACCGGGCTACCCACGAAATCACCACAGCCGCGACGGCGATCGCCATGGCCGTGCGCCAAGTGGATGGCGAGGTCAAGGAACACCGCGACCTGCTGGCAGCCGGTAGCCAACAGAGCGAGCAACTCGCCGCCAACCTCGACGACCTGGCTCAACATAGTCAGATCAATCTGCAACACCTCGGCGCCATGCAACAGGCGCTCAGCGAGCACCAGCAAGCCAATCATGACCTCAGCGAACAGTTGCAACAGGTCAATGGGGCGGTGCAGGAGCAGAGTACGCAGACCCATGCGCTGCACGACCTGACCCATTATCTCAACCAACTCACCGTCGGAACTCGCCCATGAACCTACAATTCGCCGCAGCACTCGATGGTGGGCAATCCCGACGAACCCGTTTGCCGCAGGGTGACGCGGGCCTAAGGCAGGCTCTCTTGCTGGGCCTCGATCTGCTGCAAGGCCTGCAGCAGCATCGTGGTCTCGGCGGACAGACCACCCGCGAGGCACAACAGCGTTGCCAGGCACTGGGTCATTCGCTCGACCAACGCTGGAAAGAATGGCCGTATAGCGCACAGTGCCAGGCCTGGAACGCGTTACGCCGCGACCCAGCGGATTTCGATGGCCATTGCCGGTTGCTGCAAGACCTGCTCGGCGCCATCCAGCACCTCAAACTGCAGCGCTGCGCGCTTAATCTGCAGCCCCCGAGCATCGCCGAGCGCTGTTGGGAGCTGGAAGACCTGGGGCGGCTGCGCGGCCTGTCGGTGCGCGCCGCCGCCCGTCAGCGTTGCCCACTGGAAATGCTTGTTCAATTGCAGTACCTGCGCGAGCGCTTGCTCAGGCATGCCCCCCAATCGCTGCACAACGCTCTCGAACGACTGCAACGCTGCCTGATCGGTACAACGACAGTGTCCATCTCCCCGGCGGAGTGCTACGCCCTGCTCACCCCATTACTCGACGAACGCCTCGACGCCATCCGCCGGGATCTGGGCTGAGGCTTACCTCCATTCGACTTCGCAACGGTGCGCAGGAGAGCCGTTTTAGTTCACCTCGCACCCAAGCCGTCCAACAAACAATCAGTGCTTCGCTCCTCCTGGCTCCAAGCCCCCACGATATCCTGTTCGATGACAACAGAAACCACTTCAAGCCTTTGTTCCAATTGGCTTTTAGTGCAAAAAAAATCAGACACAAACCCGGCAAGCCCTTTGCTATTGCTGTCTTACAGACTCATGCAGCACGCCAATGGTGGCGTGCTGCACTTTCCGGGCAACGGCGTCCATCAGGTCCCTCTATCGCGGGTGCCTGGCGCATGCCGTTTTTTTTTACCCCTAAAAAAAAGATGTGGTTATGACTGATGAGCGTGACTCGCAACATCCAGTACACCCCGGCCGGCGCACCTTCCTGAAGCAGTCCCCTGGTGGCGGCAGGCACTGTCGCCGGGATCGCCGCCCTTGATCTGGCCTCGCCAGGCTTGCTGCGCAGCGCGGTCTGGGCCGCCGGCAGCGATGCACCGGAGAAAGCTGCGCTGAAGGTCGGTTTCATTCCGCTCACCGACTGCGTATCAGTCGTGGTGGCGGCAACCCAGGGTTTCGGCGAAAGATACGGCCTCACCATCACGCCAAGCAAAGAGGCCTCCTGGGTCGGCGTGCGCGACAAACTGCTCTACGGTGAACTGGATGCTGCCCATGTGCTCTACGGCCTGATTTATGGCGTGCAACTGGGCATCGGCGGGCCGCAGAAAGACATGGCCATGCTCATGGGGCTGAACCAGAACGGCCAGGCGATCACCCTCTCCAGGCAGCTGCAGCAAGCGGGCGTGACCAATGGCGAGCAACTGGCGGCCAAGGTCAAACAAGGCGGTACGCCACTGACCTTCGCCCAGACGTTCCCCACGGGCACCCATGCCATGTGGCTCAATTATTGGCTCGCCAGCCTCGGCATCAATCTTCGTTGAGCTGACCCCAGGTCAGCAAACACTTCGATACCAGGAAAGGCTGCTTCCAGGCCCTGAGTAACGTCAACCTGAACATCGCTCGCGGTGAGTTTGTCTCGTTGATCGGCCATTCCGGTTGTGGCAGGTCCACGGTGCTGAACCTGATCGCCGGTCTGCTTGAAGCCAATGGCGGCGGCTTGGCCAGCAAATGCCGGCGGCTTGAAACGAAGTCCGAAGAAGCCCTCTCGCACTCCGATCGACACTCATTTCAGCTGACGGATCAGCGCCCCTTCGCAAAATGCCCGCCTCGCGCGGCTGTGTGAAAACGCAACCTGCCGTGGTTTAAAGCAAATACCCCGACTTGTCGGGGCATCGGCGATGGTTTGAAGTCAGGAGCCAGCCGACCAAGTAACCACATGACTTCAACGTTGCGTTGACACTCGGCCTCAAGTCGCCGTGACGAGCGAATGCGTTGAAAATAGCCGTACAGGTTACTAAATAATCGGAAGCCCGTTGTTGATGATCTCACGCGTGTAGCTAGCCAGCTCTTTGGTACTCATGTTCGCGACCACATCCGCCTCGATGGGTTGATGGGCTACGATACTGACTTCAGTAGAGCGCAATGAGTTGTAAGCCACGTCCCCAACAGCAGGACTGATCGTTACTGGAACGATACCCACCCCCATATCCTTGGCAACCCGGAAGGCTCCCGACTTGAAAGGCAGCATTTCCCCGCCTTTGTTTCGGGTGCCTTCAGGAAAGATCCAGAGGGAAGTATTGTCACCTACAACGCTCTTGGAGATCTTGCGCAGACTCTGGATCGACGCCCGAGGGCTGTTCCTGTCAATGAACAGACTGCCCGTCAGCCAATATAATTGCCCGACCAGAGGCAACCACTTAAGTGATTTTTTACCGACAATAACCGTACCTGGCTTAAGCGCCTCAGCAACAATCAGAACATCATAATTACATTGGTGGTTTGCCACATAGATATACGGTTGGGCGGTGGAGATAGTGTCGAATCCGCTGACAGCGACGCGAACCGAGAATATTTTATTGATCACTGTGTATGACCGGCAGGCCACATGCAGGTTTTTGTTCTTTGAAGGATTGACTAACATGAACAAGCATAAAAACGGAAAACTCAGAACAATGAACAGCACTACCAACAGCCACCGCACAAACAGAATCATAACTTACCCACCTTGCCTAAATCATCTGAGCCATTGAATAAACCACCTCGAACATCAGTACGTTCTATCAGCGCGACACCATAAAAGCCTTCATCATCAACACACACCATCAACCCAAAACTATGGGCCAGGACGCCATCCGCCAGTTCGGCCAATTGATAGGCACCCACCAGAGACAGACTCAAAGCCTTTGCCCGATCCAGAATCTCGAGCCTCGCCCCGAGGGTCAGATTCAGACCGCTCGAGGACATCCGCCAGGAATCCGGAACAGCGAGACTTACCCGACTGAGCCCATCAAGCTCAACTCCGTGCCCTGCTATAAACGTGAGTATCAGGTCGATCAGGCCGGCCGCGCTTGAGTGAAAGAGACGCCCTGTTATGCAGGACCTGACGATCAGCCCTGGCATCTTCAGGTCAGTACATGTCTTGAAGCTGAAAATTGCTGCCGCATCGAGTCGTTTTTCAACAGGGAGATCAATGCTCTGTGCATAGAGCGTTCCGAACTCACCGCTAAACGTTTCAATCGCTGTCATGTAGATATAATCAGACTCACCTCGCCTGGCAAATCTTAACCCTTGTACCAATGCGTTATAGAAGCTCAACTCTTTCGCGCACAGAGAAACATTCGGTCCTTTAATGCCATATTTTATCGCCAGCTGGCCCGCTGAGGAGTTTATGACGGTATTGGGAATTTGTGCCGGATTCACCTGAAATGCAAAACGACTACCGTTCGACTCTTTAATCAATTGAATAACAGTGTCGATGGAACCATTGGACGTCGCACCAATAATGGCCGAGCGCGCCAGGGAGTCACCATGATTGCCATCCTCAATCAACGACATCGCTGCCAGTAGCAACAGGGATTGTCGATCCAGGTTTTTCAGCTCCCGACTTGGTACCAATTCGCTGGACATCAGGTCCCACGCGGGTGTTTTCCCCCGATGTAACTCCACTCCTCCTTGCTCGAATACGCCGGGCATCTGCAACATGACCCAATCGCTTACGACCAGTGCAACAGCGTCATCCATCATTTGAGATTACCGAATACCAAAATTGAATTATTCCCGCCAAAAGCGAAAGCATTATTGACCACCACGTCGACCTTTCCGACTCTGAAGCCCTCCGCGACAACGTCGATGGGTATTTCAGGATCCTGCTCGGACACATTGATCGTAGGAGGCAACCCCTCGCTGAGCGCAAGCATGCAGGCAATGGCTCCAAAACCCGCCGCCGCCCCCATGCTGTGCCCCATCATTGACTTGATGGAACTAACCGGTGGTGGTGAATGACCAAAAACCGCCTCGATTGCCTTGCACTCATTACTGTCATTGGCAACCGTACCGGTACCGTGAGCGCAAATATAACCAACAGCCCCAGGCGTAACCGACGCGTTTTCAAGTGCCGACTTCATGCAATCGCCAACACTATGGTGATTCAATCTCACCATATGATCAGCATCACAGTTCATCGAAAATCCAAGCACTTCGGCATAAATATACGCCCCGCGACGCATTGCCCGATCATAGTCCTCGAGGACTAGTGCACTACCGCCTTCTGCGGTCAAAACGCCTTTACGGCCCGAATTGAAAGGCGTGCAGTCTTTGTCGGTCATGCTGCCCAATCGATGGAATGTCGCAAACGTCGCCTTGTAGACCGCATCGCTTCCACCGCAAATGGCAAGTTCGCAGTCCCCCGCCTTGATGGCTTCGTAGCCGAATATCAACGCGGTATTACTGGCCGAACACGCGTTGCCAATCGTAACTGCCTCGCCGGTCGAACCTATCGATCTCAAGACATCGCGGCTTATTTCAGACGCAAACGTATGTTGCACCGACGCTTGCAGGCCTGGCTGGGACTCAGCCATTGCCGTCACCATGTTGTCGATCAGGTTGGATTCACCATAAGTCGTGCCGAAGTAACAATTGACCCGTTTACCTGAAATCGCTTCTCGCTTGATTCCGGCATCAGCGAGCGCCAGCCCGGTGGCGGCAAGGGCAAAATGACTGGGAGTCCCGGAACGAACGAAAGAACCGAAGTCTGGAATCAATGTGCTAATGGTGGATTTCACCTCACACCCATACTTTCTTTCAAACCGGTCCGTGTTGACTTTGGAAAGCAGCCCCGTGCCATTTACCCCGGTCTTCAGTGCATGAAAAAATTCGGCTTTTCCAACCCCGATCGGGCTGACCGGACCCAAGCCAGTGACGACGACCCTTCTGCCCTTGTCGGAGCTCTTCATGCACACTCAACCTCAAGGGTCTTGTCGATAAACGAGAGAATTGAATCCACGCTGGTAATCCGTGGAATGTAGGCCTCATCGACTCGAACCTGAAAAGCGCCCTCGATACCGGCCAGGATTTCTATGCCTGACATCGAGTCAGCACCGTAAGCCTCTACAAAGTTTTTATTATTCTGGATTTCTCCGGTACTGACGCCCAAGACTCGAGAAACAATCTCCTTGATTTTTGCTTCGTGAACATGAGTCATAAAACCTCCTGGAATGACGCTATCAGATGATAAAAGGAATTACTTTGTAACTGTCGAATTGGTAGTGAACGTATTTTTCACCAAAATATTCAACCAACATTTTCTCTTCATTGCCGACTCGCTTAAGAATCAATAAAAGCGCAACAAAGAAGACAACCAGGGCAGCATAGATACTGGTATATAAACCAAAACCCGTGACAATGAGAAGCGTACCGAAATACGCCGGATGCCTGATACACCTGAAGGCCCCATCCTTGACCAACTCGTGATCGACCAACACTCTCAGCGAGTGCGAAAAGTGCCGACCCAGTATGATTTTCCCATGAGCCCTCAGACCGACTCCAGATAAAATCATGAAAGAACCGATCACTTGAAGTAAGACATCACTGCATATCAACAACTGTAACAGCATGACAATCGATATAGCGCACGACACCAGAAACCCACTCTTGATACCTTTATCGAAAGAGCTGTCACTGTCTGTTTCCCGTAGAAAATACAGTTCTGCAAACAGCAAAACACTCGCCATGATGATCGGTTGAAGCAACGCAAAACCCGTGCAATAAAGCAGTATCACGGAAGCGCATGATACTGGCACCAGCAAACTGGCGGCTACATCAATCCTGAATGTTTTCAAAATATGCCCCTACCAATACCGACAACTTCGACTGCGTCATGATCACCTTGACATTTTTTTCGATATGCCACGGATAGATAAATAGATCATTGAAACGCGCCCAAGGAAATAATTTCCGCTGGCGCCTGAAGGCATCCACAAAAGACAGCACTTTGTAAATCCTGAACAGTGTGCGCACCTTCACTCTTCGCAACATGGCAACATCCTCAACTACCTGGAGCCTGGCGTACACTTCGCCTACCAGATCGTTATAGGTCATCGTGTCATCGCTCAGCAGGTAATACGTCTGCAGTGTCTGGTCAGGGCGGCGTGCCAGCCATTGAATAATGCACTGCGCAATACTGTCCACGCCAATGACATGCAACGCCGGGAGCTGATTCGTCACCAATGGCAGCAACTTCAACTTGCACAGTGAAATCATCGGCAGCAGATTTTTGTCATGGCGCCCCAGTACTGTCGGCACCCGCAAAATGACCCCTTGCACCTTGTGGCTATTTAAATGGATAACTTGCTCTGCCGCCCACTTATCGTCGGCGTACGCATCCCGTCTTTTTTCAGGATTGTGAGCCTTGACGCTGCTCAAATGAAGAAGATTCTTCTTGTCAGTCCCACCGAGGGAAATCGACGCAAGTATCTGCTCCGTGAGCATCTCGTTACTGTCGGTACTCGCCCCCAAACGACTGAGGCCGATCCCCGTACAATTGACAACAAAGTCACTGTCACTCACTAATTCGATAAATTCCCTGGAGCCGAATTCGCAAACGTCATAACCAACCCTCGGCGAACGTGAGTGGCGAGTAACCTGGATATCTTTCACCTGGCTGAGGATCTCGTAGACGCCCTGCCCGATAAACCCACTGGCCCCTAAAAGCAGTAACTTCTTCACGTATACAAAATCCTTTTCATGGTGTTAAAGACTCGACCGTGAAGCACCCTGAGCGATAAACCATACGAGCCTTCATACCCTGTTTTTGCAGGGTTTTCCTGACGGTTCTGAGAAACATACCGTGGGATATGACGATCGTTGTCTTCCCTGTCTCGGAGCAGGATTTGTAAAGTTCATCGGCAACACCTACAGCCCGAAGGTATTCCTTTTTTCGGGGGACGGCGCCCAACGAAACTCCCAGCAACCACAGAACTCTGTGCAGAGCGAACCATTGTCTTAACCCCATTCTCAGGAGCGGAATGGTGCTTAATCGCAGGTCGTACTCTTGTAATCGACTATCCTGTTGAATACGCGCAGCCTCGAACAACCTGCACGCCGTTGCATAGGCTCTGTTGACCGGTGAAGAAATGACCTTGGCCTCAGACGCTAAAAGTGGCCGGGACAAGTCTGGTTGGCTCAAGAAACCTGAAATTTCATCCTCATCGATAATTGAGGTCTGATTATATACATCCAGAAGCAATTTAGCCGAGACGGCACCGCAACGATTGTAATTGACCAACGGCGAGGCGTGACGTATTAAGTAAATCACAGCAAATAGACCCCCGTTACAATGGCATTACCGACAACAAACAAAAATGGTGTATCCCAGGTGTGAGGGGACTTCGCTTCCGTCAAGGTAAGAGCAAGAGGAAAAACAGCACACAGCAATACAAATTGATGCCACTCAAAGTAATCTTTAAACAACACGCAAAACAACATCGACATCACGAATACTGTTGCAGACCCCTCCAGGGTTCTTTTGAATTTTTTATCCACAAAAAAACCTTTCGTGACATATTCGTGCTTTCCAAATCGGATACCGACAGGTTCTGCCAAACCGTCACCAAAGGTGGTGGCTAAAATAGTGATATAAAGCAACTCAATCGGCACACCGATTGCCAACCAGATGTATTGCGTCACCCACAACACCAACAACCCCACCACGGTTTGACTAACCAACCATGAAAGCGTATTGGGTGAGTCTTCGGGCCGATCAATACTCGCAAACATATGCTGGGCAATCAGATAACGACGACGCGACCATCCGCACATGGCCAAGAACAGAATAGTGGTGGATACCGCAGACAGCAGTAATCGCTCATGAGTACTCTGGATGTTGAACAACGCGAAAAATAGACTGGGTAGTAGAAACATCGCAAAATGCCCAACTTTCCTCGTGTAGTTTACCCGCACCCCCTTATTGATGACTAAAAGCCCCAGTCCCTTGCACAGCATAAAATAGAAAAGAACAATACTTAACAGAGCTGAACCAACCTGGACCATTTAATTATCACCCCCATTGACGTCATAAAAAGATAGGCAGATCTGCACCACACCCGTTACCACCGGATAAACACAGTCTGTTCAGATAATCTTTCGTAATGAATCAATGCAGTAATCCACATCGGCCATCGTGTGGTTGTATGTCAGACACAACCTGATCCTGGATTGGTGATTGGGTACAAAGGGAGGTACGAACAGTGACCCCATGATACCTTTACCGACCAACTCGGCATTGACTCGGGCAGCCTCCATAGGATCCTTGAAGACCACCGGGATCACCGCAGTCCTGGAATGGAGCTTATCGACGCCAAGTGATTCAAGTTGCTCATGTGTATAGCGGGTGAGATCTGCAAGTTTTGCCCGACGCGCCCCCCCTTCCGAAGCATTGATCTCCAGGGCTGTGCAAGAGGCGGAGGCGACACCCGGTGAAACTGACCGGGAAGCATTATAGGTGGGGCATCGGAACCTGACTCTTTCAGCAAACGCCTCATCCTTGAATACAACGAACCCACCGGATGAGCCAAAAGCTTTACTCATGGTGCCGACAATGTAATCGATCTCCAAGACCACTCCGGCCGCTTCGCAAGCCCCTTGGCCAGAACTGCCTAACATACCGACACCGTGAGCATCATCAATGTAGATTTCCAGGCACGGATGGAAGCGTTTCAACCGGACTATCCTTCCCAGATCAGCTACATCGCCGTCTGCCGAAAAAACTCCATCGGTAATGATTAAAATTTTCTTATCTTGATTTAACTGGACCAGCTGCTCCAACATTTCGATATCGGCATGACTGTAGGCCCTGAATGGACAACCCGATAACTTCACGCCGTCCCAGATTGAGACATGTGACAGCTTGTCCAGCAAAATCAGATCGGCACGCTCAGCCGCCAAGGGGATAACCCCAAAATTCGCCTGATAGGAGGTGGTAAACATCAGCGATGTTCGCCCAGCATACAAATCGCTATAGCTATTTTGCAGACGCTCATGGTATTCGGTGAAGCCACTGAAGATCATGGGGCCGCCGATATTTGAGCCGTACTTCCGGATGGCAGCAATCGCCGACTCTTTCATGCGCTCGTGATTTGAAAGCCCTAAATAATCGCACGAAGCAAAGTTCAGCATATTGCGACCATCAACGAGCGTCATATCCCGACCACAGGCTGAACGCACTTGAGGAAAGTAGGTGTAATAGCCCAACTCTTTCGATTTTAACGCAACATCATCAATACGCATAAGACTCTCATTCAACCGATGCGGTATATCTATAGATTCGATAAGCTCTTTCATGGCAAATGCCGTCCCGGGTGAGGTGACGCATCGTTCGAAGAACCATGACATTATCCTCCAGCATCCAGGACAGACTGATTTTGCTACGACCGACCTTGCTCAACGCGATCGCGGACAACTTCAAGGTGAGTGCTACCGACAACCCTTTTCGTTGATACTCAGGAGCGACTCCCGTAAAAAAAGCGCGGCCATACAACCCCTGCTCATTCATCGCAGGGGCAAACATAGTAAAACCGACAACTTTATCATCACGCTCAGCGATAAGCGCCGATATGTTTTTAATATTGCGCGAAGCGATTTCAAACTGCTCTCTGGAGGCGGGACTGTACCCCCAGTTTCGTTCCCAGGATTGATTGTAACAGTCTGCCAACAATTGACTTTTGGCAATCAGTTCATCTTGCCCGCAGTGATGAAATTCAATATCGGCCAATCGCTGAGTGAGCTTTTCTTCCAGAGCGTGCTGTTGATATCCCTGGGACGGCGGTTGAAAGACAATTTCAATCAAGTCTTTTTCCTTTCGACATCCTGCTTGCGTCAGGGCATACGTCAACTCAACCGTGTTTGACGGCAACGAAAACACATTGAAATCAGACTCAAACGTGCGCAATCCTCGCTCAATCAAGAACGAACTGTGGAGTGGGCCTACCAAGTCAGACACCCGCCCAGGTAGCAACCGCGTGCTGTTTATATACTCAACTGAACTGCACATCAGCTGTTGCAGGATGCTCGCTACTGGTAGCGCTATCAGCGTCGAAAAGTACGCATTACCCAGTCCATTGACCCTGATCTCTTTGTCGAAATGCACGATGCAGAAAGCGACTATCTCGCCACTCTCGTCCTTCCATGCTACTGGTACATTATGCTCAGTTGCGGAGTACTCGCACGCAGCTGTTACTCGCTGCTCAAGCTGCTCTTGTGTGCGCCCCACCACCGAAACACGCTTATCCAAACACATCAGGGCATACCAATCGCATGCCGCCAAACCTGTGACCCTACTCATCAGTACTCTCGACCATCATTCACTGCAAGGTTTCTAGGCGGCCAGACACAAAGCCCTGGTGGTTTTGTCGTCGATTTCGATCCAGAAGGGAACGATACTTTTATTATCAATAAGCCGCGGCGGAGAAATTCTTTGCGTATTGACCCCCATCCGTTTCAGTAGGCGCTCATTCCCTACAGCAGTAAACGCGATCAATCGAAACGCCCCCTTTGAGCGTGCAACATCAATCACTTCCTTCACCAACTTCACTGTATTTTTCCAGGCTTGCTCAGCACTCAATACCTGGCCTTTCGGCTTGCTGATGGCGAAACGGGAAAGTTCCCATATATCTGGAGAGAACGGCAGCGGGCTCCCTTCCATTAAGTGAGGGAATACATCGCCTAACAGGTAGGGACGATTAGTGGGAATCAACCGGGCACAACCAAATATTTCATGGTTATTATCACAGGCCAGAACATACACCGTATCAGGACGATCAAAAGCGTCTAACTCAACACCGTTTTCACAGCGCAAAGGCCAGCCTAACTCTTTAACGAATACCTCATACCTATATTTAGCGAGCGCGGATGCCATCCCAGGCAGAAGATCACTAACAGTCCCTGTTACAGCAGTCAGCATAGTAAACACCTAGCAAATGTTATTTCGCCAGTACAACAAACCGAGCCCCATGTTAGTAGCTGCCCGAATGGGCAGGTTAATTAAAACAACATCCCATGACGAGCAGCACTGATCGCTCAATGGTGAATAATTTGTCCTCTCCGGCGAGTTGAAATGGTGACATTTTTGTATCGAAAGTAAAAAATACCAGGCACTCCAAACCCCGACTTCTTAGTACTTACGTACCAAAAAACATATGAAATAACTAACACTTTTTCACTGACTTGACACTCCGGCGCCCTTGCGAGGTATTCATCTGTGCCACGGACCTTACCGGGTGAGGTATTGCCATTGTATTAACGAAATTACAACTCAGACCAACCTTCCTGCAGCGCTTCGATCCTGTATGATAAGCCCCCGCTCTTCTCACTAAGAGCGCTGACCACGGAAGGTAATATTGGTGAATGACTGGCGCGAAGATTTCATAGAGTTGGTTTCTGGCTGTACTTCTGAAAATGAATTATTCAATGAACTAATTAAAATAACTTCCAACTTGGGTTTCGAGTTCTGTTCCTATGGATTAAAAGCCCACTCACCGTTAGCACCCCCTCAATATTTTCTACGGTCAAACTACCCCAGTGCTTGGGAGAAAAAATATGTAGACGAAGATTATTTTTCTCAGGACCCCACCGTGGAACACGGGCTGACACGCTCCATCCCCATGCGCTGGTCCGCGGAACAGCAAACTCAAAGACTGGAATTCTGGGAAGAAGCGCGACATTACAACCTCAATCATGGTTGGTGTCTTTCTTCGCAACGCGAACACAACACTATTGGCTTGCTCTCTGTTTCCCGCTCCGGTGAATATATTTCCACGGCAGAGTTGGAGAGCAAAGAGACCAAATTAATGTGGTTGACTCAATTAGTGCATGAGTCCATGACGCGTTTTCTTGCCGAAAAATCCACACCTGAAAAGTACAAGCCATTGACTGCACGCGAAAAAGAAACCCTGAAATGGACGGCCATGGGAAAAACTTACGTCGAAATCAGCATTATTCTGAATATCGACACGCGAACCGTGAAATTTCATTTGGTCAATTCCATGCGCAAACTCCAAGCCTCGAACAAAGCCGAAGCAGCGGTCAAAGCATCCTTGATGGGTTTGCTGCTTTAAGCCAGTCGTTCCGGCCGGTGCGATTGTTCCTTCGTCCTGCAGCCAGGGCCTCTGTGACACCTGCAAGACTGCCGTGCTGGAAGGTAGTGTGGAAATGAATCATAAAGAAGGGATAGGGGGGACATCGGCGTCGCCGAACTCCATGTTATAGATAGCCGGTACCCGCGGTGCCCTCAGATGTAGGGATAACCGTATTGAGGCGCGAGGGGCTGGGGCGCCGTGATCGACTTGATCCTGACAGAGAAATCCGTCAATCGTAGTGTGCTCGCCGCCCCGCTCGGCCAACCGTTGAAAACCAGAGAGATCTATGCGTTATACCCCCAACCTTCGCATCTGGAATGCTTGCCGGTCATGCAATGAGGCCGCCTCAGCAGCAGGAAAGACACAGGTCAGGCCCTCAGTTCTTCAAGCTTGCGATTGCCAACCATCGCCCCGTGCAAACACTCATCCAGGAACCTCACCACCGTCCCCATACAGGCGACCCGCTCCTCGACATGCGGCATGTGGCTGGAGTTCTGGAACAACGCCCAACGCACGTTCGGGATCTGCTCCAGATAAGGTCTGACCACCGTCGGTGTTGCTTCATCGTAGCGACCGGAGATCACCAGCGTCGGCACGTTGATGTGCCGCAAGCGGTCGACAATGGTCCAGTCTTTCAGGCTGCCTATTACATGAAACTCCGTCGGCCCGCTCATGGCATGGTAAACGGTGGGATCGGCATCGACCTGGGCAAACGTACGCGCGACTTCGTCCGGCCAGGGAAGGACGCGACACACGTGGTTATCGTAAAAGACTCTCGATGCCTGTTGATAGGCGACCGCTTGAAAATCCCCTGCCCGTTCGTATTCAAGCAATGTTTCATGCACACCGGCAGGCAGTAATTGACGTAAACGGTTGGCTTCCTCAACCCAGACGCGCATATCCGCAGGGGAATTGGCGGCGATCAAGGCCCGTAGCCCCGCAGGTTGCCGTACGGCGTGCTCACTGGCGAGCATGCCGCCCCATGATTGCCCCAGCAGCGCGTAACTGTCGCTGATTTCCAGATGATCCAGCAGGTTGTCCAGTTCATCGAGAAACAGCGCTACGTTCCAGAACGAGGCATCTTTTTCCGGCAGGTGGGTCGAGCGACCGTTACCCAATTGATCGTAATGAACCACTGGATACCCACTCGCGGCGATGTCCTTGAAAGCGTCGACGTAATCATGCGTGCAGCCCGGGCCGCCATGCAGAATCACCAGCGGCGGGTTCTTACCGTCGAAGTGACCCGTAACACGGTACCAGGTCTGATAAGGACCAAAAGGTGCGAAGCCTTCACGTATTCCGATAGATTCCATTTCTTCATGCCGCCCCTGAAAAACCGTATGGCACACGATAGCGGGATCAGATACTGGAAATAACTAGAGAAATAGATAGGTTTTTGCCCAATCTCAGCTATCGAGCAATCGATAATGGGTAGCCCGAACCACGGCCTGGACCCGATTCTTGGCCCCGAGTTTATGCATGGCCGAGGTCAGGTGGAGGCTGATGGTGGCCAATGAGCGATTCAGCTGGCTGGCTATCTCGGCGGCGGTCAGGCCCTCGGCCGCCCATTTAAGGCACTCGCGCTCACGTTTGGTCAGGTGAATGGGAGGCGTGTGAACCTCTTTGCCAAGCAACGGATAGGCCGCTTCCTGCAAGGCATGGGAAATCAGGCTGAAATCCGCCAGGGTCCGCCGGGCATCGCACAGGACACTGCTGCTGCTGGTACGCAGCCCGGTCAAGGAGGCAAAGCCGCCTCTGGGTAAATGAATCGGGACCGACACACCACAGGTCATCTGCGCGTCTTCCAGATAATTCACCACCGGCGCATGGCACTGACTGATGACCGGCTCCAGCAGGGTGTCAGTCCCAGGTTTGTAAGACCAGACAAAGGGTGAAACACAATTGAGTGCTACCTGCTGGACAGGGTCGATCTGGTAGTAACCCTCTGCACACCAACGCGCATGCCAATCGGCTGGCGTGTTGCGCAGTTTGAGCACCGCGGGCGTGATCAACTTGCCTTCATGGTCCAGCGGCACCGGGCTGTAGTCGTACACCAAGGCATCAAAGCCCAGCTCCTCGGCCAATAGCATGGCGTTGTCCATCTGCTCATCCAGGCTCTTGCCCGACAACAGACGGGGATTGAGGTCCGATAGCTTGGTTTGCATCCATTGCCCTCCCTAATTAATTTCAATCCTGAAATTCAGCACGTAGAATGCCACGCCTCGGCGAGGGACAGCCAGACCAAACCTATAACAAATACTAGCTTTTGGGCGCATGACTTACTGAGTAAGGTAGGCCATTTGGTCAGCATCCGAACCGGTCGGCATCATAAAGGGAGAGTTACGATGTGGCGTGAAATCGAACCGGACCAGCACTATAACGTCGAGGTCGACGGCCACAATCTGGTGGTTTACAGCTTTGGCGAGGGCGATGAGGTCCTGCTGTGCCTCAATGGAGGCCCGGGGCTTCCCTGCGATTATCTGCGTGACGCCCATGGTTGGCTCAAGGACAAGGGGTTGCGAGTTGTCGCCTTTGACCAACTCGGTACCGGAGCGTCTGACAGCCCCGAAGACCCGTCACTCTGGGACATCACCCGTTATGTCGCTGAGGTGGAAACCGTCCGTCAGGCCCTCGACCTGGGGCGGGTGCACTTGATGGGGCACTCCTGGGGCGGCTGGCTGGCGATCGAATATGCCATTTACCACCCTCACGAACTCAAAACCCTGATTCTGGAAAACACGGTAGGCGATATCCCGCACCTGTCTCAGGAACTGGAGCGTCTGCGTGGTGCTCTGGGCAGCGAAACCGTGGCCATGATGCAACGCCATGAAGCCATGGGCACCCTCGATCACCCGCAATACCAAGCCGCAATCACCCTCCTCAACTACCGCCACGTCTGCCGCCTGGACGAGTGGCCGGCGCCGGTCACGCGCTCTTTGGGCGACTGGAACATGGGGCCCTACACAACCATGCAGGGGCCGAATGAGTTTCTCTACGTCGGCAACCTGAAAAACTGGAACCGTCTGCAGGAAATGGCCGATTTCACCATGCCGGTGTTGATTACCACCGGCCAGCACGACGAACTCACACCGGCCTGTGCAATGCGCATGAAAATGGCGCTCAAGGATGCTGCACTGCATGTGTTCCCCAACAGCAGCCATATGCCCTTCTACGAAGAACCTCATGCCTACTTTCCGGTGTTGCTGGATTTCCTCCAGCGCCACCGAGGTTAGTCGATGAATCTGTCGCGTTACCGTTTCATCCTGTCACGGCCCCTGCAACTGCTACCGGTGCTGTTTGGCATCAGTCTCATCACGTTTGTGCTGGTGCGCTCGATTCCCGGCGACCCGGCGCGCGCCCTGCTCGGCTCGCGCAGTACGCCGGAGGGGCTGCTCAGGGTTCGCGCTCAGTTCGGCCTCGATCAGCCGCTGTGGATGCAATATTTCTACTTCCTGAAAAACCTGTTCAACGGCGACCTCGGCCAGTCATTGCTGTACAAGGTCGACGCCTTGAAACTGATCAGCACGCGCATCGAGCCCACGCTGTTTCTGGTGCTTGGCAGTGTGCTGCTGGCCATGTTGATCGCGGTGCCGCTGGCCACCGTTGCGGCCCGTAACAAGGGTGGCTGGGGCGACAACCTGATCCGCCTGTTCACCACCGCCGGGCTCGGCATGCCGGCGTTCTGGCTGGGGATCATGTTGATCCTGCTATTCAGTGTGCAACTGGGCTGGTTCCCGGTTTCCGGCTACGGCCGTTCCTGGCTGGACAAACTGCACCACATGGTCCTGCCCTGCCTGACCATTGCCCTGGCGTTATCAGCGGTATTGGTGCGCAATTTGCGGGCAAGCATGCTGATGGAACTGCAAGCCGACCATGTCACGGCAGCCCGGGCTCGCGGTCTGACTGAAGACGCGGTGTTTCGTCGCCATGTGCTGCCCAACTCGCTCGTACCCGCCGTCAACCTGCTGGCGGTGAACATCGGCTGGTTGATCAGCGGCACAGTGGTCATCGAGAGTCTGTTCGCCATTCCCGGGATCGGCCAGTTATTGGTCCGAGGCATCTTCACTCGAGACTATATGGTGGTCCAAGGAGTTGCGATGGTGCTGGCTTGCGCCACCGTGGCGGTAAACTTTCTCGCCGATGTCATCACGGTAGCCATCGATCCACGCGTGAACATCCGATGAGCAGTCAGGCAACAGTTGCCCCTCGACTGAACCTGCGCCTGGGTTTGCGCAATCCTCGATTGGCAATGGGATTGGGCCTGGCAATCCTGCTCGGCTGGCTGGTGCTGGCGATCTTCGCGCCCTGGATCGCGCCCTTCGATCCAATCGCCCAGAACACTGATATTCGCCTGCTGGCGCCCCATCTGGCCCACCCGTTCGGCACCGACAATTTTGGCCGCGACGTCTTGTCTCGAGTGATCTGGTCGGCCCGCATTGACTTGCAGCTGGCCGTGATCGGGGTGATTTTTCCGTTTCTGATCGGCACCTGTGTCGGGGCCTTGTCCGGCTATATCGGCGGGCGTTTCGATACGTTCTGCATGCGCCTGATCGATATCATCCTGGCCTTCCCGTTCCTGGTGTTAATGCTGGCGATCATGGCGATCCTCGGCCCTGGCCTGATGAGTTTCTACATCGCCATGGCACTGGTGGGCTGGGTGTCCTACGCACGGTTGATCCGCTCGCAGATCCTGATACTCAAGGAAAGCGATTTCGCCCTGGCCGCCAAAAGCCTCGGCTTCGGCCATGGGCGCATTCTGTTTCGGCACCTGCTGCCGAACGCTATGTTCGGCTCGATCGTGTTTTCCATGTCCGATGCGGTGCTGGTGTTGCTCAACGGCGCGGCGGTCAGTTACCTCGGCCTCGGGGTTCAACCGCCCACCGCCGAGTGGGGCACGATGGTCGCCGAGGGCCAGAGTTTCATCACCTCCGCCTGGTGGATCTGCACCTTTCCGGGATTGGCGATCGTCACCCTGGCCATGGGCTTCAGTCTGCTGGCCGACGCTGTTGCCGAACATCTGGGTGAACGCTCATGAGTGCGCCTTTGCTGAAGGTCGAAGAACTCAGCGTCATCGCCCGTAAGGGTGAGCACGAGGTGACCCTGGTGGATCGCTTGTCCTTTGACCTGGCCGAGGGTGAGGTGCTCGGACTGGTGGGGGAAAGCGGCTCCGGCAAAACCATGGCTTGTCGGGGGTTAATGAGACTGCTGCCGTCGCCCAACCTGCGAGTCGAAGGCACAACCGTGCAACTGGCGGGGGAAAATCTATTGCATCTGGACGAGGCCGGCATGCGCCGCATGCGTGGGCGCCAATTAGGGATGATTTTCCAGAACCCCAGCAGCCATCTCGACCCGTTGATGCGCATTGGCGAACAGATTGGCGAAGGTATTCGTCTGCACCAAGGCGCCAGCAAGCGTGAAGCCCGGGCCCAGGCCATCGACGTACTTCGGCAAGTGGGTATTCCCGATCCGCAGCGGCGAGTCGACAGTTACCCTCACGAATTTTCCGGCGGCATGCGCCAGCGAGCGATGATCGCCGTGGCGCTGGGTTGCAACCCGAACGTGCTGATCGCCGACGAGCCCACTACTGCCCTCGACGTCACGGTGCAAGCGCAGATCCTGCGCCTGCTGTTGGATCTTCGCGATCAGCGCGGCCTGTCAATCATCTTGATCACCCATGACCTGGGGGTCGTTGCCCAGACCTGCGACTCGATTGCAGTGATGTACGCCGGACGCTTGTGCGAGCACGGCAACAAACACGAGGTGCTGGCCCATCCACGCCATCCTTACACCGCTGGGCTGATCGACTGTCAGCCGGCCACCAGTCACGGTCACGCATTGCTCAAAACCATCGCCGGGCAACCGCCCCTGCTCGATGCCCTGCCCCACGGTTGCCGCTTCAATCCGCGCTGCCAGCAAATCGGCAACCATTGCACAACACTGATGCCGAGTTTGCAGCCCGTCAGCCATGGACACCGCATCGCTTGCCATTACCCCTTGGCCGCCGGAGACCGCTCATGACCCTGCTCGAGGTCAAGGATCTGCACGTGCGCTTCGCCGCTCCGGGCACTGGTTTGCTGGGCATGAACCGGCAATGGCTGACAGCGGTCAACGGTGTTTCGCTGACCCTCTCGGCCGGAGAAACGCTCGGGCTGGTCGGCGAGTCGGGCAGTGGCAAAAGCAGCCTGGGGCGGGCGATCCTGCACCTTAACGAGATTTACGCCGGGCAGGTGCTGTTCGACGGCATCGACATGGCCCACGCAGGGAAGATTGACATCGAGAGGCTGCGTCATGAGACGGCGATGGTTTTTCAGGACCCTTACGCCGCTCTCAACCCACGCCTGAGCATCGGCCAGACCCTGGCGGAAGTGCTCCGGGTACAACGCAAAGTGCCGGAATCGCTGATTGCCGCCCGAGTCGATGAACTGCTGACCCTGGTCGGTCTGCGCCCCGAGCTGGCCTCCCGTAAACCACACGCCTTGAGCGGCGGCCAATGCCAGCGTGTCGGGATCGCCCGTGCGCTGGCCGTGGAGCCGCGCCTGATCGTTGCCGATGAATGCGTGGCCGCGCTGGACGTGTCGATTCAGGGCCAGATCATCAACCTGCTACTGGAGCTGCGCCAGCGCATGAACCTGGCGATTGTGTTCATTGCCCATGATCTGGCGATCGTTCGCCGGCTCTGTGATCGGGTGGCGGTGATGTACCTGGGCAAGATTGTCGAAGAAGGCCCCGTGGAGGACGTATTCCGCTCCCCGCGACATCCTTATACCGCCGCACTGATCCAGTCGATTCCGCAAATCGACCCAACCCGGGCGCTACCCACCGACCCTTTGTCCGGCGAACCGCCCAGCCCCTTGCAGCTGCCATCCGGCTGCGCTTTTCACCCGCGCTGTCGCTACGTTCGTCCCACCTGTAGCCAGGTGGCGCCCCCTACCCGTCAACTCGACGCTCGCCGTTACGACTGCGTGCTCGAAGAGCCACTGTTTTAAAAACAACGCACTCATCAAGAAGGAGTTTGACCATGAGATCCAGGCATTTGAAATTGCTCGCCGCAGCCACATTGACCGCTTGCACCCTTGCCAGCGGTATCGCTCAGGCGGCGGGTGTACTCACCATCGGTTGCCGTGAAGAAAGCACCACGTTCGACCCGATCAAAAGCGCGCAAAACCGCGATACCTGGGTGTTTTCCAATGTCTACGACACACTGATCCGGGTCGACAAGGCCGGCAGCAAGATGGAACCCGGCTTGGCTGAAAGCTGGAAAGTCTCCGACGATGGCCTGACCTACACCTTCAAAATGCGCGCGGCGAAATTCTCCGACGGCTCACCGATCACAGCCGATGACGCGGCATTCAGTCTGTTGCGCACTCGCGATAACAAAGCCTCGCTGTGGAGCGATGCCTACAAACTGATCGACACGGCGAAAGCGGCCGATCCGCGAACCCTGGTCGTCACCCTGACCACCCCGTCGGTACCGTTCCTCTCGCAACTGGCCTCACCGACCGTGTCGGTTCTCTCGCAGAAGGCCATGACCCGCATGGGCGAAGATGCTTATGCCCAGGAGCCTGTGGTCTCAGGGGCCTTTTTCGTCAAGGAGTGGCTGCGCGGCGATCGTGTGAAGTTAGAGAAGAACCCGCATTTCTGGCAGGCCGACAGGGTCAGCCTGGATGGCGTGGAGTGGATTTCCATTCCGGACGACAATACCCGGATGCTCAAGGTGCAGGCAGGCGAGCTGGACTCCGCGATCTTCGTACCGTTTTCGCGAGTCGATGCGCTGCGCAAGGATCCCAACCTGACCATCCACTCCGACCCTTCCACTCGGGAAGATCACCTGTTGATCAACCATGAGCACGGGCTGCTGAGCAAGCCTGAAGTACGTCAGGCACTGGACATGGCCATCAACAAAAAATCGGTGGTAGATACCGTCACCTTCGGCCATGGCCAGGAGGCTTACTCCTACATCCCCAAGGGCTCGCTTTACCACTACGCCGACAATTTGAAACGTCCATTCGACCCGACCAAAGCCAAGCAGATGCTGAGCGATGCCGGCGCAGCGGGCATGAAGCTGAACTATGTGGTCAACGCTGGTAACGAAGCCGATGAGCAGATTGCCGTGCTGGTTCAACAGCAACTGGCGGCCGTCGGTGTGACCGCCACCCTGCAAAAGGTCGACCCCACCCAGAGCTGGCAGATGCTGGTCGACGGTGACTACGACCTGTCCGTGATGTACTGGACCAACGACATCCTCGACCCGGACCAGAAGACCACCTTCGTTCTGGGCCACGACACCAACATGAACTACATGACCCGCTACAAGAACGACAAGGTCAAGAATCTGGTGTCGGCTGCCCGAGTGGAAGCGGACCCGGCCAAGCGTGAACAGATGTACGTCGACTTACAAAAGGTCGCCAAACTGGATGTCAACTGGATCGACCTTTACTACAGCCCGTACATCAATATTTCGCGCAAGAACATAGAAAACTTCCAGCAAAACCCGCTGGGGCGTTTCTCTCTTGAGGAAACGGTGAAGAACTAAGGAGTGGCTGTTGCGCTTAAGCAAGCAGCACCAGCGCAACCCGTACTGATCCAGCAATAAAAAATGGACACTCTGAAAAGAGGTCCATTTTTTTTGGGCCAATCCGACGGCCCCGCTCAGCAAACAGTCGCCATCGGGCAGCCTACGGGTGCCGGTCAAACGTTTCGCCGCTACAATGCGCACCTTGACCGTGACAAGCCAGACTAAAAAAACATGTCCCTACCCAAACATCACCTGGAACTGCTCAGCCCCGCCCGCGACGTGGCCATTGCCCGCGAGGCCATCCTGCATGGCGCTGATGCCGTGTACATCGGGGGCCCGAGCTTCGGCGCCCGCCACAACGCCTGTAACGAGGTGAGCGATATCGCCCAATTGGTGGAATTCGCCCGTCGCTACCACGCCCGGGTGTTCACCACCATCAACACGATCCTGCACGACAACGAGCTGGAGCCGGCGCGCAAGCTGATCCACCAGTTGTACGACGCCGGCGTCGATGCGCTGATCGTCCAGGACCTGGGCGTGATGGAGTTGGACATCCCGCCGATCGAGTTGCACGCCAGCACCCAGACCGACATCCGCACCCTGGCGCGGGCGAAGTTCCTCGACCAGGCCGGCTTCTCCCAATTGGTACTGGCCCGCGAGCTGAACCTCAAAGAGATCCGCGCCATTGCCGACGAGACCGACGCGGCCATCGAATTCTTCATCCACGGCGCGCTGTGCGTCGCGTTCTCCGGCCAGTGCAATATTTCCCACGCGCAGACCGGCCGCAGCGCCAACCGTGGCGACTGCTCCCAGGCTTGCCGCCTGCCGTACACCCTCAAGGACGAAAAAGGCGGTGTGATCGCCTACGAAAAACACCTCCTGTCGATGAAGGACAACAACCAGAGCGCCAACATCCGCGCGCTGGTGGAAGCCGGCGTGCGCTCGTTCAAGATCGAGGGTCGCTACAAAGACATGGGCTATGTGAAGAACATCACCGCCTACTATCGCCAGCGCCTGGACGAGGTTCTCGAAGACCGCCCGGACCTGGCCCGCGCGTCCAGCGGCCGCACCGCGCACTTCTTCCTGCCCGACCCGGAAAAGACCTTCCACCGCGGCAGCACCGACTACTTCGTCAGCGACCGCAAGATCGACATCGGCGCCTTCGACACACCCACCTTCACCGGCCTGCCGGTGGGCGTGGTGGAGAAAGTCGGCAAGCGCGATCTGCTGGTGGTCACCCACGAACCGCTGTCCAACGGCGACGGCCTCAATGTGCTGGTCAAGCGCGAGGTGGTGGGCTGGCGCACCAACATCGCCGAGCCGAAGGGCGAGTTCGAAGAGGACGGGGAAAAGCGCTACCGCTATCGTGTGGAGCCCAACGAAATGCCCACGGGGTTGCACCAGCTGCGACCGAATCACCCGCTGAACCGCAACCTCGACCACAACTGGCAACAGGCCCTGCTCAAGACCTCCGCCGAGCGCCGGGTGGGTCTGGCCTGGGTCGCCCGCCTGCGCGAGGATCGCCTGGAACTGACCGCCACCAGCGAAGAAGGTGTCAGCGCCAGTGTCGCCCTGGACGGTCCTTTCGGTCTGGCCAACAAGCCGGAACAGGCCCTGGAGCAACTGCACGACCTGCTCGGTCAACTGGGCACCACTCAGTACCACGCCACCGCAATTGAGCTGGATGCACCGCAGGCATATTTCATCCCCAACTCGCAGCTCAAGGCCTTGCGTCGCGAAGTCATCGAAGCGCTGACCGCGGCCCGCATCAAGGCTCACCCACGGGGTGGTCGCAAGGCCGAGACCGATCCGCCACCGGTGTACCCGGAGTCGCACCTGTCGTTCCTGGCCAACGTCTACAACCAGAAAGCCCGCGACTTCTATCACCGGCACGGCGTCAAGCTGATCGACGCGGCCTATGAGGCTCACGAGGAGACCGGCGAGGTGCCGGTGATGATCACCAAGCACTGCCTGCGTTTCTCCTTCAACCTCTGCCCCAAGCAGGCCAAGGGTGTCACCGGCGTGCGCACCAAGGTCGCGCCGATGCAGCTGGTGCATGGTGACGAGGTGCTGACGCTGAAGTTCGACTGCAAGCCTTGCGAGATGCACGTGATCGGCAAGATGAAGGGACACATCCTTGACCTGCCGCAACCGGGCAGCGTGCAGCCGGTTGTCGGCCACATCAGCCCTGAAGACCTGCTCAAGACCATCCCTCGCGCGCCCCACTGAGTGACTTGCGAGCGCGCCGCTACGGCGCCGCGCTCGCTGCGCTCGCAAGACGGCTGAATGTTAAAGGCGTCACCCAGAGGGATTTGCAGGCATAAAAAAACGCCAGACCGGATCGGCACTGGCGTTTTCTGTAAAGACAATCATCCGGGACTCCCGCAATACCTGCCGGCGGAGGCCATACTTGGATGAGTATCAGGAAAATGGCAGGGGCGGCTGGATTCGAACCAACGCATGGCAGGATCAAAACCTGCTGCCTTACCGCTTGGCGACGCCCCTGTATCTGTTGCTGCGAGTGCCCGGCGCTGAGTTTTCGGCTTGCGGGCCACATCGAGATGTTGCGTCCTTGCGCTACAAGCCCTGTTGGGGCCTCTGCAAGAACGGGCGGGAATTTATCAACTTTTGCTTCGCCTGGGAAGGCCGAAACAAAAATATATTTGTTTTAAAACAGATGCTTACTCCTGATCCTGGAGGGTGCCATGGCAGCTGTTACCGATTCACTGAAGCTGTTTCTCGCCGGCGATGTCATGACTGCCCGCGGCATCGACGCAGTACTGCCGTATCCTGGCGATCCGCGGCTTTACGAAGACTACGTCAAGCATGCCGGCGTTTATGTCCGGCTGGCAGAACGACTCAATGGCCCGATTCCCCTCCCCGTTGATTTCACCTATGTCTGGGGCGTTGCGCTGGATGAGTTTGAACTTCGCCAGCCACACGCACGCATCATCAATCTGGAAACTGCGGTGTCCCGCCGTGGACGACCGGAGCAAAAGGGCATCAATTACCGCATGAGCCCGGAGAACTTCCCGGCCATCAGCGCAGCCGGCATCGACTGCTGCGTGCTGGCCAACAACCATGTGCTGGACTGGGGGGCCGCCGGCCTGGCCGATACGCTGGATACCTTGTCGAGCAACGGTATGTGCAGCGCCGGCGCCGGGCACAACCGACAATCTGCCGAAGCGCCCGCCGTGCTGCCGCAGCCCGGCGGGCGGCGCTTGCTGGTGTTTGGCCTCGGCGTACCCGACAGCGGCATTCCGCTGGACTGGGCCGCCACGGACAAGCGCGCGGGCGTCGCGCGGTTGGAAGATCTGACGATGCACAGCCTGCGCCCTGTGGCCGAACGGATTCTCGAGAGCAAAAAACCGGGCGATCTGGTGGTCGCCTCCATTCATTGGGGCGGCAACTGGGGGTTCGATATCCCGCGCGAGCAAGTCCGGTTCGCCCATGCCTTGATCGACGAGGCCGGAGTTGACGTGGTGCACGGGCATTCCTCGCACCACATCAAGGGCATCGAGGTGTACCGCGAACGCCTGATTCTCTATGGCTGCGGTGATCTGCTGAACGACTACGAAGGCATCGAGGGCCACACAGACTTTCGCGGCGACCTGGGCCTTCTGTACTTTGCCTCGTTGGACCCGGGCGGGAACCTCAAGTCACTGGAGCTGATACCCACCCGCCTGCGTCGCTTTCGCCTCTGTCGCGCCGAAGGGGATGACCGTCAATGGCTGCACGACACCCTTTCTCGCGAGTGCATACGCTTGGGCAGCAGCCTCCAGCCGGGCGCGAAAAATGCCTTCGAGTTGCGTTGGTAGGTGCCTAGCTTTGTGGCGAGCGAGCTTGCTCGCGCTGGGCTGCGTAGCGGCCCCAAAAACCTTATAACAATCACCGATTTTTGTGAGTGCTACGCACTCAAGCGGGAGCAAGCTCCCTCGCCACAGGTTTCTCACTGACTCAAGACTCTCTTAAATGAACAGCATCGGGGAACCTTCCCGGTTTTTTCGTTTCTGCGTCGCTTTTGCATTTTTGTGCGACAGATCCCGCTTCAGGGACTCCCGTACCACTCCCTCATGGTGTTAGTTTGGAAAAGTTTCTGACTCATCGACCAGATTTTTCTCACAAACTGCCTGCAAAGGAATGCCCCCAACAATGGATTTCTCACTCAAACACCTGACCGCGACAACCCTGATGCTGGCCAGCCTTTCGTCGTTCACCACGTCCGCGCACGCCAACATCACCCCGCAACAGAGCGCGACCATCCTCAAGACCTTCAGTGACGCATCGGTAACCGATTTCAGGCAGTTCCTGGGACGCCTGGCCAAGAGCGACGTTGCCAAAACCAACGGCCTCGGCCCGGCAATCAGTGCCTTCCAGAGCAACAAGACCCTTACCCCTGAACAGCAGAACGAGATCCATCGCTTGCTTGGCCTCTATGCACGGGTGAAATACGGCAATGCTGCCACCGAAACCCTGCGCGAGCTGGTGGCAATCCCGACCTTCCGCGTGGACGGCGTTGCTCAGCACGACAATCCCGAATTCATCAAGATCGCCGACAAGCTCAAGGGCCTTGCCCAGGCCTTCAACCTGAACTTTCGCAACATCGACAACCGCGTCTATGAAATCTCCCTCGCAGGCAACGGCGACGAAGTCGTGGGCATTCACGCTCATGCCGATGTGGTGCCCGTGACGCCGGAGAACTGGGTTCTGAAAGACGGCACCCGCCTCGATCCGTTCAAGGTCACCCTGGTCGGCGACCGCATGTATGGCCGGGGCACCGAGGATGACAAGAACGGCATTGTGGTGGCGCTCTACGCCATGAAGATCATCAAGGAAGAGAAACTGCCGCTGGCCAGGAATTTCAAGCTGCTGGTAGACACCACCGAAGAAACCACGGGCGACGCCATCCCCTATTACTTCGAACACAACCCGACACCCAACTACAACCTGGCGCTGGATGGCGGCTACCCGGTAGTGATTGCCGAGAAAGGCTATGGCACCGTCATGGCAAGCTTTGCCCGTCGTAACGCACAGGGTAAGGGCGCTGAAATCACCTCAATGACCGGCGGCCTGGCAACCAACCAGATTCCTTCGACTTCAGTCGCCACCCTGGTGACTGACAAGCCCGCCGAATTGGCCGCCAGCCTGCAGAAGGCCGGTAGCGATTATGCCAAGCGCAATGGCGGCAACTTCGAGGTGAGCGCCAAGGTCGTCGGCAAGGACGTCCAGCTGACGGTCACCGGCGTTTCCGCCCACTCCTCCGAGCCCGAGTCAGGCGTCAACCCGGTGGCAAGGATGCTGGACTTCATCAACAGCCTCGACGGGAAGGTCGCGCTCAAGCACAACCACATGACCGACGCCGCCCGCTACGCCGCCGACAACTGGGGGCTGGACTACCTGGGTAACAAATTGGGGGTCGGTTTTTCCGATGCCTTCATGGGACCGCTGACCGCATCCCTGACCTATGTCGGGATGGATGAAAAAGCCTTCAAGCTCGCAGTCAACCTGCGCGTGCCGAAGGGCAAATCCCCTGAAGTGCTCAAGACCGAAATCGCCGACAAGCTTGGCGCCTGGAGCAAGAAGACCGACATTGCGGCGGCCTTTGACTACTCGATCGCCGAGCCGATGCACCGCAATCCTGAGGGTGAATGGGTCAAGGCGCTGCTGGCCGTGGCCAGCGAAAACCTTGGCATGGAACACAAGTTCGGCACCTCTGCCGGCGCCACTTCGGTCCATGAGCTGCCCAATGGCGTGCAATTCGGCCTGGCCAGGCCCGAGGTCAAATACACTGGCCACAATGACAACGAGTTCAAGACCGTCGACCAGTTCCTGCTGGACCTGCAGATCGTGACCGAAATGTTCGGGCGCATCGGACAGTTGCCGAAACTCTGATCCCCCTTTCGGACCCGCTATTCTGGCGGGTCCATTTCTATTCGAATGAGGCTGGATCGCCTTCTAACATCATCCCCCCATGTCTCGTCGACAGGATCTCTTTATGCCGCTGAGTTTTCATAAAATGCACGCCAATGGCGATGACTTCGTCATTGTGGACTCGCGAAACTCGGCCAATCCAATCACAAGCGCCATGGCTCGGCGAATGGGTGATCGGCACCGAGGCGTCGGATTCAATCAACTCGCGGTGATGCTCGATTGCGATGATGCCGTGGCGCGCTTGATGTTCTGGAATGCTGATGGTTCCACGCTGGATGCCTGTGGCAGCGCAACGCGGGGTGCCGCGGATGTGTTGATGCGTGAATCAAATACTACGTCGATAGCGCTGCGAACCAACCGTGGTCTCCTCACGTGTGAACGAACCTCAACGGGTACGATTTCCGTCAACATGGGGGAACCGCTTTTCGGCTGGTCGGATATTCCCCTGGCTCTGGAAATGGATACTGCTGTTTTACCACTCGCGGGTGAGCCAGCAGCTACCAGCATGGGCAATCCGCACTGCACCTATTTTGTGGATGACCTGACAGCCATTGATATAGTGACCCTCGGACCGACCATTGAAACCAACCCTCTATTCCCCCTCAAGACGAATGTGCATTTCGTCCAGATCATTAACCGAAAGCACATTCGGTTGCGCATTTGGGAGCGCGGGGGTGGTATTCCACTCGGTTCAGGTTCCTGCTCTTGTGGTGCGGCAGTTAACGGAATTCGTCGTGGCTTGTTAGACCCTCGCGTTGAGGTTGAATGTGATGGCGGTACCGTAACGGTTCAATGGGATGGCGTGGGACCGGTCTTTCTCATCGGGCCGGTAGAGACCACGTTTTCGGGAACGATTCACGACAGCCTCTCCTTGAGGCTATGAACCGGCGGCCATCGCATAACTGACCTATTCTGAATCGACCGACAAAAGATCACCCTTTTGAGGTACCTGAACTCGTTACAGCAATGGAGGCTGAATGATGAAGGAGCAATCGATTGAGTTTCGCGCTGGAGAGGCGCCTACGCCGCACGCTGCGCCCCTCGCCATGACCCGTTCCACCCAATCCCCCACGCTCAATAGCCGCATAGAACTTTATACCCAGGAGGCGATGGTCAATTGGCTAGGCCCGTTGCAGCTAATGCGCACGGGCTTACAAACGGCTGTCGCCACCACGATGGGTGCCTTCGCGGACCCACGCGAGGTGCTGGCCATGCTCAACCCTCGGGACTCTAACCCGCCCATCCAGGTGGCTGCCGACGGTGACGTGTGGATCGACTATCTGGCCGACACCGGCGATGGCTGGGACTCCACCTATTCCATGGCGCTGTGCGTCAGCCATGCTGTCGAGTTGCCGGAACACCAGCTCTCGCTGCCGCGCGGCGATGTGCTGCTGCTCGGCGGTGACCAGGTCTATCCCACACCGGCCCGCAACGGCTACCGCACCCGTTTCCTTGATCCCTTCCGCGCCGCATTTCCCGCGCCGGTACCCAAGGAACGCCCTGATGACCAGGACCAGCCCGTGCGACAGCCGGGTGCACCGTGGATATTGGCGACGCCCGGCAACCACGATTGGTATGACGGTCTGCGCGGTTTCTCCCAACTGTTTTGCGAGCAGAAGCCCATCGGCGCTTGGGAAACCCGCCAGCGCACCGGTTACTACGTGCTGCAACTGCCCCATGGCTGGTGGATCTGGGGCCTGGATCTGCAGTTTGAATCCATGATCGACCGACAGCAGAAGCAATACTTCGAGCAGATGCACGCCAAATTGCAGCCAGGCGATCGCGTGATCCTCTGCACACCCGAGCCGAGTTGGGTGGACGAAGCCGAACGGCTGGCACGCGAGGAGAGCAAGGCCTTGCCCTCGATCGAAACCCAGACGCCGCGCTTTCGCAGCCTGCGCGAGATCGAGGAGCTTTTGGGTGATCACCTGGCGGTGGTGTTGGCCGGAGACTCGCACCACTACGCGCGCTATCAGCCAAAAGCTGGCACCCCGGCGCCGCAGCGCATCACCTGCGGAGGCGGTGGCGCCTTCTTGAATGCCACCCATCAGCTTCCAGATCCGCCCAAGCCGATCAACGTTGGCGGCACCCGACAGCACTACGAGCTGGCTGCGGTCTACCCGGACAAAAAGACCTCCGAGCAACTGCGTAATCGGGCGTGGCGGCTACCCACCCGCAACCTCTCGTTCTGCGGCATGCTTGCCATCTTGTACCTGCTGTTCGACTGGATGGTACAAAGCGCCAGTACGGTGCCCCACCCGGCACGAGGCAACCGCAGTCTGATGGACGTATTGTCTGACCTCCAAGCGTCTATTCCCAACATCAGCGAAGTTTGGCGACACCTGCTCCTGGTCCTGTCACACAGTCCTTCGTCGGTAATGTTCGCCGTGATCATTGTGCTGGGTTGCGCAGTGTTCTCAGCCGCCGGGGTCAAGCGCACCCGAAAGCTCGCCTATGCCATTGGAGCGGCTCACGGGTTACTTCATCTGGGACTGGCGATCGGACTGCTATGGCTGATGGGCCGTGTCAACATCCACTACTTGCAGCTCGAGGTAGAAAACCTGTACCAGGTTTCGTTGTTCCTGGCGGAGACGCTGGTGCTCGGTGGCAGTTTGGGAGGCCTGTTGTTCGGCGCATGGATGGTGATGGGCAACACCTTTTGGGGGCTACATAGCGAGGCGGTTTTTTCCTCGCAGTGCATCGCCGACCACAAATGCTTCCTGCGCATGCACTTCAAAGGCGACCAACTCACCCTTTACCCACTCAAGTTGGAAAAGGTCTGCCGGCGCTGGTCCCTGGGATCAGGCGTCGCCAAACTGGCGAAGGTGCAGCGCACCTGGAGGTTGCGGGCAACGCCTGAAAGCACCGGCCCGCGCTTCGTGCCAGCCTCGGGTACGCTCGAACTGCAACTGATCGAGCCGCCCATCGTGATTCAGCGTGAGTAAAACCGCTTTCGTAGGAGCCAGCGGTGCGGCGATCCGACTTGCCGGCGAAGGCACTTTTAAGAGCGCCTTCGCCGGCAAGCCTGGCTCCTACAGGTAAGGCCTGTCGCAGATGAAGCAGGTATCAGAACCAGGTTTCCATCTGTATACCGTATTGCCACACACCGCCGGCGTTGAAGTCCGACTTGCCGAAGTTGTCTGTGGAACTGTATCGGTCCAGGTCCGAGGACCAGTTCATGACGCTGGCGAACACGCGCAATTCGGGACGTGTGAGCAGGTCTCCAAAGTCAGGCTTGAATGTCGGAGCAATCGTGAATTTCCAGAAGTTACCGTCGACTGCATTACGTTGCATATAGCCCTTGGGATCGAGGTCCATGGTTTGCCAGCTCATTTCGTAGGCCATCTCGAAATTGCTGTTGATTTCATTGGCCAACCGCACGTTCAGGGTCATCCAGCGGTAGTCGTCACCTTTGACGTACCTGTCCTTGCTCTGTTCGGCCAACAAGCTGGGGCCGATGCGCCAGCCGGGAGCAATGGGTGTCTCACCATAAAGCGCCAGACGCAGCGCGCGGGCATCGTCGATCAGTTCGCCATCCGAGCCGATGTTCTTGACCTCTGCCCCCAGACCCTGCCCATAGAGCAGTGCCGTTTTGAAGAAGCCTTCCCTGCCGAAAAAGTTTTTCTGGTGATTGGCCACCATGCTGTGCAAGCCGGAATCCGCAGGCGTCAGGCCCGCTTCATTGCTGCGGGTGCCAAAGTCGTTTTTCTTTGAGCCAATGCCATTGAACATCCACTGCCACTGACCATTATCAAAGAACTGGTTGGAGGTCAGGATGTAGCTTTCCACATCGGCATTGACACCGCCCTCACTGAAATCCCCGTAGTTACGCCCGATCAAGGAGTAGTTCGAGCGCCAATCCTTGTTCATCTGCACATCGTAGATGCCACCCCCGGTGCCGGCCAGAAAGATGACATCCGAGTCCAGCCAGTGGATATCGAAGTTATCTCTGTCGAATCGTTTGCCTGCCCACAGGGTGGAATTCTCGAACACTGAGTTGCCCTTGAAAGCGGCGAGATGGTCGAGTTCGGTAAAGACCTGACGCACGTTCAGGTTACTTTCTTCGGCCGTCCAGTCATTGGAACTCTCCACACCGTCGGCGATGGACACCGTGAATTTGGAACGGGTGCCGTTCTGCGCATAGATTTCTTTCGACAGGTCTATACGCATGTAGGTGTCGTCTTCGTTACCGAGTCGCCCGACGGCACCACCGACTGAACCGGCCGGGGTTGTATAAGGGCCGCCACGACCACCACCCAGCCCATCGTTGATCAGCAATCCGGAGCGGGCGTAGCCCTTGAAGCTGAAGCCGTCAGTCAGGTGTCCGTTACTGTTCTGCTTTTCCATGCTTTGCTGACGGGCTTCGAGTTTTGCCAGCCGGGTGTCCAAAGCAGGCGCCGAAATGGCTGTTGCAGTGGACGCAGCCGGCTGCAAGGCGGGAGTAGCAAGTTTGATCTGCTGCAATTCTCTGGCAAGTGCCTGGGTTTGCTGTTCAGCGGCGGCTGCACGTTTTTCCGCGGCGCTGGCACGGGCTTCAAACGCGGCCATGCGCTCTTCCAGAGTCGCGGCCTGAGAGGTGGCCGCCGAGGTGCCGAGTACGCCTGCGAGTAGCCAGCTTGATGCTTTCTGCATGGGGGATTTCCTGTTTTGTTTTTATTTTTCTGTCCTGCGACCGGCCTTTTTTTCGTGAATTGTTAATTGTCAAAATCCACCAAAAAAAGGATGCCTCATCGCAAATACGCTGCTACATTTGGCGATGTTAACGTTAACTTTTCTAAAAACAAAAATAAAGAGGGCTTTATGAAACAGCTCAAATCACTCCTTCCAGCAGCACTGCTCACCCTGTTTGCCGGGCTTCCATCCCTCTCGAGCGCAGCCAATCTGACGATCTCGTGCGGGGCCGTGGGTGCCGAATTACAACTGTGCAAGGAGGCTGTCGACGCATGGTCGAAACAGACCGGCAACCACGTCGAGGTGGTTTCCACGCCTAACTCGGCGACCGAGAGGTTGTCGTTCTACCAACAGATCCTCAGTGCGCAGTCCAGCGACATCGACATCATTCAAATCGATATGGTGTGGCCGGGGATGCTGGCCAAACACCTGATGGATTTGCGCGAGGTGCTTGCGACCAACGCGACCCAAGGCTACTTCCAGGCACAGGTGGATAACGCCACGGTGAACGGACGGCTGGTGACCATGCCGTGGTTCACCGACTCGGGTCTGCTGTACTACCGCAAGGACTTGCTTGAGAAGTACAACCAGCAGGTTCCCCAGACCTGGGAGGAAATGACCGCTACCGCCAGAAATATTCAGCAGGCCGAGCGCACTGCCGGTAATCCCAATGCGTGGGGGTACATCTTTCAGGGGCGCGCCTACGAAGGCCTGACGTGTAATGCGCTGGAGTGGATCAGCAGCCAACCGGAAGGCGGCCTGGTCAATTCGCGAGGCGACATCGTGGTCAACAGTCAGGCTTCAAGAACGGCTTTGACCTTGGCGAAAAGTTGGGTCGGAGACATCTCCCCACGGGGCGTGCTCAATTACACAGAGGAAGAAGGACGTGGCGTATTCCAATCGGGAAATGCGCTGTTCATGCGTAACTGGCCGTATGTCTGGGCCCTGGTACAAAGCCAGGACAGTGCAGTAAAAGACAAGGTCGGGGTCGCTCCCCTGCCCCGCGGCGGCGAGACCGGCAGCCATGCATCCACCCTCGGTGGCTGGGGCCTGGCGGTATCGCGTTACAGCGCCCATCCAAAACTTGCCGCAGAGCTGGTGAGCTACCTGACCAGTGCCCAAGAGCAAAAACGTCGTGCCCTGATAGGCGCCTATAACCCGGTTATCGAGTCGCTGTATCAAGACCCCGAATTGCTCGCGGCAATGCCTTATTACGCTCAGCTGCACAGCATTCTCAACGATGGGGTAATGCGCCCCGCTGCCATCACCGCCGATCGCTATCCACGGGTCTCCAATGCGTTCTTCGATCGAGTGCATGGCGTGCTGGCGGGCGAGCTACCGGTCGATCAGGCACTGGCCGATCTGGAAAGCGAACTCACGCGCATCAAACGCCGGAACTGGTAAGCCACAAGGAAGGAAATCACCATGTCTGTCTCTTCTACCCATGCCCCCTGTGACGAGCTGCTGCTCACCAGGGAAACGCCCGTGCAACGTCGCCGAGTGCGCGCTGCCTGGCTGTTTCTGACGCCGATGTTGCTGTGTCTGGCCCTGGTGGCGGCCTGGCCGCTACTGCGCACATTCTGGTTCAGCCTGACCGACGCCAACCTGGCGGACACCGGTGGCGGAACCTTCATAGGCTTGAGCAATTATCTGTTTCACAACGGTTCCAGCTGGTCGGGCATTTTGGTCGATCCACAGTGGTGGAACGCGGTGCGCAACACCTTGCATTTCACCGTGGTGTCGGTGGGGCTGGAAGTCGTACTGGGATTGCTGGTGGCGTTGCTGCTCAACATCAAGTTCACCGGCCGCTCTCTGGTGCGTGCGTTGATTCTGATTCCCTGGGCCATTCCGACCATTGTCTCGGCGAAGATCTGGTCATGGATGCTTAACGACCAGTTCGGCATCATCAATCACCTGATGCTGAGCCTCGGCCTGATTGACGCGCCCCTGGCCTGGACGGCAGATGCGGATCTGTCGATGTGGGCGGTGATCATTGTCGACGTCTGGAAGACCGTGCCTTTTGTCACGCTGCTGATGCTGGCGGCCTTGCAGATGTTGCCGAGCGATTGCTACGAAGCCGCCAGGGTCGATGGCATTCACCCGTTGAAAGTGTTCTGGCGTGTCACCCTTCCCCTGCTGATGCCCGCTTTGCTGGTGGCGGCGATCTTTCGCATCCTCGACTCGCTGCGGGTATTCGACGTGATCTATGTGCTGACCTCGAACTCGTCGAGCACCATGAGTATGTCGGTGTATGCCCGCCAGCATCTGGTGGAGTTTCAGGACGTTGGTTACGGCAGCGCGGCCTCGACGCTGTTGTTTCTGGTGGTTGCGGTGATCGCCATGCTCTATCTCTACCTCGGACGCCGTCAACTGGAGGTCCGCTCATGAGCCCTCGCCTACTGAAAAAAGCGCTGTTGCGCCTCGGATTCTGGTGCCTGATCGGGGTGTTGCTGCTGTATGCGGTCTTCCCTTTCTACTACGCCATCGTGACGTCGCTGAAGCCGTCCAGCGCCTTGTTCGAGGTGAGCTACTGGATCGAAAACCCCGACTTCTCCAACTATACGGCGGTGCTCAATCAAGCCTCATTCCTGCGGGCGATCGGCAACTCGCTGGTGGTTGCGCTGAGCGTGGTGACACTGGCGTTGTTCCTCAGCCTGACCGCCGCCTATGCCTTGGGCCGGGTGAAGTTTCGTGGTCGCGGCACGGTGCTGATGATGGTACTTGGGGTGTCGATGTTTCCCCAGGTTGCGGTGCTGTCGGGGCTGTTCGAAGTGATCCGCGCGCTGGGTCTGTACAACACGTCTTGGGCATTGATCCTGAGCTACACGATTTTCACCCTGCCCTTCACCGTCTGGGTGCTGACCACGTTCATGGGCCAACTGCCCCATGAGCTGGAAGAAGCGGCAATCATGGATGGCGCTTCACCCTGGGTCACGCTGACCCGGGTGCTGTTGCCACTGCTCTGGCCCGCACTGGTCACCACTGGCCTGTTGGCTTTCATCGCAGCCTGGAACGAGTTCCTGTTTGCCCTGACCTTCACCCTCACCGACACGCAACGCACGGTGCCGGTCGCCATCGCCCTGATTTCCGGCGGCAGTCCCCATGAGTTGCCTTGGGGGCTGCTGATGGCCGCATCGGTGGTGGTCACCGTCCCCCTGGTGATTCTGGTGCTGATCTTCCAGCGCCGAATCGTTTCCGGTCTGACTGCCGGCGCGTTAAAGGGTTGATGCCCGACAACTACAAGGAACAGCATCGTGATCAAATTGAAACTGGACAACGTCAACAAACAATTGGGCGGCATGCGCATTCTTCGCGACGTCAGCCTGGACATCGCGGCGGGTGAGTTCGTGGTGTTCGTCGGCCCTTCGGGCTGCGGAAAATCGACCCTGCTGCGACTGATCGCCGGACTGGATTCGATCTGCGCCGGCGACCTGCTGATCGACGGGCGTCGGGTCAACGACCTGGAGCCGCGCGAACGTGGTGTCGGCATGGTGTTTCAGTCTTATGCGCTGTACCCGCACATGAGCGTCTACGACAACATCAGTTTTGGTCTCAAACTGGCCAAGACGGAAAAGACCAGCCTGCGCGAGCGCGTGCTGAAAACGGCGAAAATCCTTCAATTGGACAACCTGCTGCAACGCAAGCCAAAGGAACTGTCCGGTGGGCAGCGTCAGCGTGTGGCCATGGGCAGGGCCATGGCGCGGGAACCGGACATTTTGTTGTTCGATGAGCCGCTTTCCAACCTGGACGCCTCCTTGCGGGTGCAGATGCGCAACGAAATCGCCCGACTGCATGATCGACTCGGCTCGACCATGATCTACGTCACCCACGATCAGGTTGAAGCGATGACCCTGGCCGACAAAATTGTCGTGCTCAATGGCGGTCGCGTCGAGCAGGTCGGTTCACCGCGCGAACTCTATGAACGCCCGGCCAGCCGTTTTGTCGCCGGTTTTCTCGGTTCACCCAGAATGAATTTTCTGTCGGCGCGCCTGCAGGCACCAGGTGAAACCAGCCTGGTCGATACCCTCGTATGGGGCATCACGTCCCTGCCCTTCGACAGCTCGAACCTGGCGGCCGGCACGACGCTGAGCCTGGGGATTCGCCCGGAGCACATGTCGCTCACGGCGGCGGATGGAGCCGCCGGCGTCGTCGTGACCGCCGTCGAATACCTGGGCAGCGAAACCTATGTGCACCTCGATACCGGTCACGACGAGCCCATGATCTGTCGTTGCGAGGTCAACGCCGGATGGCAGGCGGGCGATCGGGTCGAGCTGCAACTGGACATCGGCAACCTGCACTTGTTCGACGCCGATGGCACCGCCTTGAAACGCCACACCATTGAAACCCTGCCCGAGGGCGTCCCTCTGCGCTCGGCACGAGCAAGCGCCCTATGACTGTGTATTTGAATCCCATGAATGACCCAATGTCTTGCGCCCTTGACCTTGCGCAGTGTGCGCTGAGTGACGGCCTGTCTCGCGTCATCCACGATTATCGACCCGGTTATCATCTTGCCCCTCCAGCGGGCTGGATGAACGACCCTAACGGGGTGGTGTTCTTTCGTGGCGAATACCACGTGTTCTATCAACACCACCCCTTCGACGCGAAATGGGGCCCTATGTATTGGGGGCATGCCAAGAGTGCCGATCTGGTCCATTGGCAGCATCTGCCCATTGCTCTGGCGCCCGGCGATGATTTCGACCGCGACGGTTGTTTTTCCGGTAGCGCGGTGGTGTGTGGCGATACTTTGGCACTGATCTACACCGGGCACACCTGGCTGGGGGACGTGGGTGACGAGCGCTCGATCCGCCAAGTCCAGTGTCTGGCCACCAGTACCGACGGTATCCGGTTCGTCAAGCATGGCGCCGTCATCGACACCGCACCGCAAGACACGATCATGCACTTTCGCGATCCCAAGGTATGGCAGGAGGATGACGGCTGGTACCTGATTGCCGGCGCACGTCTGGGCGATGTGCCGCTGCTCCCGCTGTACCGTTCCACGGATCTGCACGCCTGGGAGTTCCTCGACTATGTGTCCAGCGGCAGCGCGGGCGACGGCTATATGTGGGAGTGCCCGGATCTGTTTCGCCTGAACGGACGCGATGTGCTGCTCTACTCCCCCCCCAGGGCATGCAACCCCGAGGGTTACGAGCGGCTCAACAAGTACCAGACCGGTTATCGAGTGGGCCGACTCGACAGCGAGTGGCACTTCACCGGCGGGCCTTTTATCGAGCTGGATAACGGCCACGATTTCTATGCCGCGCAAACGCTCCTGGCCGCCGATGGTCGGCGCCTTGTGTGGGCATGGCTCGACATGTGGGAAAGCCCGATGCCGAGCCAGGCCCATCACTGGTGCGGCATGCTCGGTTTGCCGCGCGAACTAGAACTGCATGCAGATCGCCTTTGCGTGTATCCGGCACGGGAGCTCACCGCTCTGCGCATGGCGCCATTGCCGGGCACGCCCTGGTGGGATGAATCGGGAACCCGGTGCGTGCCGCAAGTGAATGGCGACATGCTCGAAATCCATGTGCATCTGGATTTACGCGACTGCACCGACGGCCACCTGGGAATCGCCTTGCGTTGCAGCGACGATGACCGTGAAGAAACCCTGCTTTACTACGATGCATTGCTGCAGCGTCTGGTGCTGGACCGCAGCCGCTCGGGTGCGCAAGTCACCGGTCAGCGCAGCGTGTCGATAGACCCGACACAAGAGCGCCTGGAACTGCGCGTATTTCTCGATCGCTCGTCCATCGAGGTGTTCGACGAAAACGGGCGCTTCAGCTTCAGCAGTCGCCTTTATCCGCGGCCTGACAGCCTGGGGGTGAAACTGTTTGCCAGCGGGAGTGGCGGACGCGTCTCCATTCCCAAGGCATGGCCTCTGGCCTCGGGATGGCTATGAGCGGCGTCATTCGAGTCGCGAGAAACCCGGACCCTGTGTCATGATCCTGCGTCAACCTGACCGGCCTCGCCTCGCATGACTTCAGTGAAAGACGTTGCACAGCTGGCCGGCGTGTCCCTGATGACGGTTTCTCGAGCGCTCAACAATCCGGAAAAACTGAGCCCCGAAACCCTTCAGCGGGTGCGTCGCGCCATTGACGAACTGCAGTTCGTACCCAGCCTGTCGGCGCGCAAGATGCGCGGCGACAACCTCCAGTCGCGAACCATCGGTGTGTTCGCGCTGGACACCGCGACCACACCGTTCGCGGTCGAGCTGCTGCTGTCCATCGAACAGACCGCGCAGCAAGCCGGCTGGAATGTATTTATCCTCAACCTGTTGAACAACCCGCCCACCGACCAGAACATCGACCTGATGTTGTCGCACCGTCCCGACGGGTTGATCTTCAGCGCCATGGGGTTTCGCCATGTGAGCATTCCCGAGCGCTTGAAGAGCAAACCCCTGGTACTCGCCAATTGCCTGGCAGATGACAGTCGCTTGGTGAGCTATGTGCCAGACGATGAAATGGGACAATATCGAGCGGTACACCACGCGTTGAGCCAAGGCTATCGGCGCCCTCTGTGTATCAATCTGCCCAAACAGAGTCTGGCCTGGGGCCTGCGGCAAAAAGGCCTGCAGCGTGCCTGTCAGGCATTCGGCCTGGCGCCTGACGCACTCCTGCAATACGACCTTTCCGATCATGACGCCTATGGTGAAACCGCAGCCATCCTCGACCGACACATTATTGAAGGTCGCCCCCAATTCGATATTCTGATCTGCGGCAACGACCGCATTGCCTTTTGTGCCTATCAGCTGTTGTTGAGCCGTGGTCTGAAAATTCCCGACGACGTCGCCGTGCTCGGCTACGACAACATGATCGGCATCGCCGAACTGTTCATCCCGCCCCTGACCACGGTGCAATTGCCGTACTACGAGATCGGTCGCAATGCGGCCCGGCACCTGATCGAAGCCCTGGAGGTCTCGGGAGCCCAGCCGGTTGATTGTCCGTTGGTGGTCAGAACGTCATTGTGAGCCATCAAAACCCTTTACCGAGGGGGCAAGCCTCTCGGTAAAGGGCTGAGTGATTACTTGGGTGGCACGAAGTTATCCAGCATTCGATTCACCGCCAGTTCCGCCAGCATGATGACCTGCTGAAGCGCCAGCAGGGTATTGCGGTGGGTGCCCTCCACCAATGCAGCGATGTCGCTGGCCATGACACTGGCCGACGCCAGGTTCTCGCACGTTTGAACCAGCAAGGCTTCATGGCCGACATCCGGCGCAACCATGTACAGGGTGCTGGGTTTGCGTGGGGTGTTGTTCATGATCGCTGCCGGGTTGAGGTAGAAATCGAGGGCGCGCTCGGCGGCTTCGTTGAGTTTTTTCGAGTCGAGGGATTCGTACGGGGATGCCGGATCGGTGTCCGGTGGGTTGGGTGTCACTTTGAACATAGTAGAAACTCCGATGCTTCTTAAAAGGAGCCAACACCATCTCGCTACCAAACGGAGGGTGGCGGCCATACGAAGGTTGGTAGACCGGGCATCGGAACCGGCGCTCCCGAAGGAGCCCTGCGCATGGCCACCATAAAACGCAGCCCTAAGAAAGGACCGAAGGTGACGCTATGCGTCGATGCTGAGGGTCTACCAAACCCCATCGCTGTTTTTCAGCGACAGGGAAACGATAGAGCCCGGGCCATCGGCGCACAAGCCGGCGGATTCTGGCTTAACCGTAGGCAACGGCGCAAGGTCTTGTAGCCCTTCGGGAAGTAACACGGAGTGTCGTTAAACATGCATCGTTAAACGCGAGGAAGTTTCAAAAAACCAACGGAAACGACGCCACTCCTTCGCACCATCCCGTCTCCCCCCTCCAAGTAGTCTGAAACTCCCAGCCCGCCTAGGAGTATTGGCCGATGCGCAATCCCTGGCGCTTAGCCATAGTTGCGACCAAAGGTCCAACGGTCAGGCCTCGATGACCGCAACTGCCCAGGAAAAAGTCATGACTATTGAGCAAGATTCCTTGATTACGGCCAGCGCTCTGACCGTCGTAGCGACCGGCGAGGACGTTTCGCTGGACGAAACGACCGGGTTGCAGAACGCCACCGCCACGCCAGGCGCTACGGAAGACGCTAACGACAACGATACGGCGCTACCCCTGCCCTCGGCCTTCTCTACCCGTTTGACCGCCCTTGGGGCAGGTACCGCAATGGATGCGGCCTTGAGTGGCTATACCGGTGCCGTGGGCAATACGGGCAGCAATGCGTTCACCATCAGCGGCGCAACAAGCGCTACCGATGTCAGCTTCGTCGACAGCAATGGCGCACCACTCAATGGCCTGGACAGCGGACTGGATACCCTCGATGGCACCAGCATCCTTCTCTATACGGACACGAACAACAACATCCTTCTGGGCCGAGCCGGGAGCTCAACCGGCGCGATCGTGTTCGCTGCCTATATTGAAGAAACCGGATCGCCGGTCACAGGCGGCAAGATCTGGACCGTGGAGTACCAACCGCTCAGCAATCCAGATGCTACGGACCCCGATGATCCGGTCGACCTGGAGGATTTGGTTTTCGTCGGAGCGAGTCAGAACCTGGAATTCAGTCTCGATAAGGCGCCCTCCGGTCAGAACCTCTTCCTGATGTTCACGACAGCGACCCCAGCAACTGAAACGGTCAATGGTGTCGTGCGGATCACGGATCCCGCCGTTATTGCCACCGGCAAGTTACCGGCGAATCAGTCCGGGCTTGACCCCAACGACCCGGGCGACGACATCAATATAACGACTGGCGACACGATCAATACCAGCCAGGCGGGTGGGCCGACCACCTTCGGTACCAACAACCAGATGATTACGGAACAGGAAGGCATCCGTTTTTCGTTCGTCACCGGTGCCAGGCAGGATGTGACCATTCCCAACCTGGATCAGAACGAAGCCGATCTTGAATCCAACATCGACTACACCGGCGTGGTCAATGTGAAGACGGTCAGCTTCGACGTCGTGCAGTTGCAAAGCGGCAAGAGTGCTGTCGTAAAAATCAGCGCATTCACCACCGCTGTTGAATCTGGCACGCAATTTATCGACGGATATGCGAATGATACGAAGGTTGACATCGTCAATGTTCGCGTCCTCAACAGCGCCGGGACGGTGCTCGAGAATTCAGACGGATCGGTGAATGACACGACCATTGGCATCACCTTCACTAATGGGGTTGCAACCCTCACCGGTATTAAAGCCGGCTACCTGATTGAATACACCACAACGGCGGATCACAACCGTGTGCTCGTCGAGAACGGGGCGGCCCTCGACGCCAAGGGCAATAACCACGCCGATTTTGATATCGATGGCCTCCACCTGTTCCAAGCCTCTATTACGAAAGCCGAAATCGGTTCTCAGATGATCTTCGAAGACGACGGGCCGGCGGCGGCCGGGACCGCCGTGGCGGGAACCGTCGACGAGGACGGCCTGACCAACGGCATTGCCGGTGGTACGGGCGACGTGACTGGCGAGGCGACCACCGCCAGCGGCAGCGTGACCGGCATCTTCCAGTCCGGCGTCGACACGCCGCTGACCTTTGCCTTGTCGAGTGACACCAGCGGCTTGCCGGCGCTGAGCTCGGGCGGAGTGGCGCTGGTGTACAGCGTCGCGGGCAACACACTCACCGCCAAGGCCGGCGCGACCGACGTGTTCACCTTCAGCCTCACCACAGCGGGTGCCTACACCTTTACCCTGCTCAAGCCGCTGGATCACGCGGCAGGCAACAACGAAAACGACATCACCATCAACCTGGGCTCGCTGCTGCAAGCCACCGACAAGGACGGCGACACGGTGACGGCCGCGGCCGAGAAACTGGTTATCACCGTCGACGACGACACGCCGACCGCGACCGGGACCGCCGTGACGGGAACCGTCGACGAGGACGGCCTGACCAACGGCATTGCCGGTGGTACGGGCGACGTGGCTGGCGAGGCGACCACCGCCAGCGGCAGCGTGACCGGCATCTTCCAGTCCGGCGCCGACACGCCGCTGACCTATGCCTTGTTGAGTGACACCAGCGGCTTGCCGGCGCTGAGCTCTGGCGGGGTGGCGCTGGTGTACAGCGTCGCGGGCGACACACTCACCGCCAAGGCCGGCGCGACCGACGTGTTTACCTTCAGCCTCACCACAGCGGGTGCCTACACCTTCACGCTGCTCAAGCCGCTGGATCACGCGGCAGGCAACAACGAAAACGACATCACCATCAACCTGGGCTCGCTGCTGCAAGCCACCGACAAGGACGGCGACACGGTAACCGCCGCAGCCGAGAAGCTGGTCATCACCGTCGATGACGACACGCCGACCGCGACCGGGACCGCCGTGACGGGAACCGTCGACGAGGACGGCCTGACCAACGGCATTGCCGGTGGTACGGGCGACGTGGCTGGCGAGGCGACCACCGCCAGCGGCAGCGTGACCGGCATCTTCCAGTCCGGCGCCGACACGCCGCTGACCTATGCCTTGTCGAGCGACACCAGCGGCTTGCCGGCGCTGAGCTCTGGCGGGGTGGCGCTGGTGTACAGCGTCGCGGGCAATACACTCACCGCCAAGGCTGGCGCGACCGACGTGTTCACCTTCAGCCTCACCGCAGCGGGTGCCTACACCTTCACGCTGCTCAAGCCGCTGGATCACGCCGCAGGCAACAACGAAAACGACATCACCATCAACCTGGGCTCGCTGCTGCAAGCCACCGACAAGGACGGCGACACGGTGACGGCCGCGGCCGAGAAACTGGTTATCACCGTCGACGACGACACGCCGACCGCGACCGGGACCGCCGTGACGGGAACCGTCGACGAGGACGGCCTGACCAACGGCATTGCCGGTGGTACGGGCGACGTGGCTGGCGAGGCGACCACCGCCAGCGGCAGCGTGACCGGCATCTTCCAGTCCGGCGCCGACACGCCGCTGACCTATGCCTTGTCGAGTGACACCAGCGGCTTGCCGGCGCTGAGCTCTGGCGGGGTGGCGCTGGTGTACAGCGTCGCGGGCGACACACTCACCGCCAAGGCCGGCGCGACCGACGTGTTTACCTTCAGCCTCACCACAGCGGGTGCCTACACCTTTACCCTGCTCAAGCCGCTGGATCACGCCGCAGGCAACAACGAAAACGACATCACCATCAACCTGGGCTCGCTGCTGCAAGCCACCGACAAGGACGGCGACACGGTAACCGCCGCGGCCGAGAAACTGGTTATCACCGTCGACGACGACACGCCGACCGCGACCGGGACCGCCGTGACGGGAACCGTCGACGAGGACGGCCTGACCAACGGCATTGCCGGTGGTACGGGCGACGTGGCTGGCGAGGCGACCACCGCCAGCGGCAGCGTGACCGGCATCTTCCAGTCCGGCGCCGACACGCCGCTGACCTATGCCTTGTCGAGTGACACCAGCGGCTTGCCGGCGCTGAGCTCTGGCGGGGTGGCGCTGGTGTACAGCGTCGCGGGCGACACACTCACCGCCAAGGCCGGCGCGACCGACGTGTTTACCTTCAGCCTCACCACAGCGGGTGCCTACACCTTCACCCTGCTCAAGCCGCTGGATCACGCGGCAGGCAACAACGAAAACGACATCACCATCAACCTGGGCTCGCTGCTGCAAGCCACCGACAAGGACGGCGACACGGTGACGGCCGCGGCCGAGAAACTGGTTATCACCGTCGACGACGACACGCCGACCGCGACCGGGACCGCCGTGACGGGAACCGTCGACGAGGATGGCCTGACCAACGGCATTGCCGGCGGTACGGGCGACGTGGCTGGCGAGGCGACCACCGCCAGCGGCAGCGTGACCGGCATCTTCCAGTCCGGTGCCGACACGCCGCTGACCTATGCCTTGTCGAGCGACACCAGCGGCTTGCCGGCGCTGAGCTCTGGCGGGGTGGCGCTGGTGTACAGCGTCGCGGGCAATACACTCACCGCCAAGGCTGGCGCGACCGATGTGTTCACCTTCAGCCTCACCACAGCGGGTGCCTACACCTTCACGCTGCTCAAGCCGCTGGATCACGCCGCAGGCAACAACGAGAACGACATCACCATCAACCTGGGCTCGCTGCTGCAAGCCACCGACAAGGACGGCGACACGGTAACCGCCGCGGCCGAGAAGCTGGTCATCACCGTCGATGACGACACGCCGACCGCGACCGGGACCGCCGTGACGGGAACCGTCGACGAGGACGGCCTGACCAACGGCATTGCCGGTGGTACGGGCGACGTGGCTGGCGAGGCGACCACCGCCAGCGGCAGCGTGACCGGCATCTTCCAGTCCGGCGCCGACACGCCGCTGACCTTTGCCTTGTCGAGTGACCCAGCGGCTTGCCGGCGGCTGAGCTCTGCGCGGGGTGGCGCTGGTGTACAGCGTCGCGGGCACACTCACCGCCAAGGCCGGCGCGACCGACGTGTTTACCTTCAGCCTCACCACAGCGGGTGCCTACACCTTCACGCTGCTCAAGCCGCTGGATCACGCCGCAGGCAACAACGAGAACGACATCACCATCAACCTGGGCTCGCTGCTGCAAGCCACCGACAAGGACGGCGACACGGTAACGGCCGCAGCCGAGAAGCTGGTCATCACCGTCGATGACGACACGCCCGTTATAGAGACACCCCCTGTGCAGGATGTCGATCCCGATTTGGGTGCGACGTCATGGACCTTTTCGGGTGACTTCGCCTACTCGATAGGTGCGGACCAGCGCGGGCCGACCTACTCTTCGGCAGCGGACAGTGATTTTGCCGAACTCTCCCTCTCTGGTTCGGCGAACGATGTTGCGATCGTTGATCCAACGGTCACCTGGGATTCAGAGAGTCTCACCGGTGCCACGTTTAACGTGTCGTTCAAATACGATCACGATCGCAATGCTGGCACCGATCCTGAACTGGTGGAAGGCACGCTGGTGTTTGACAAAGTCAATGACACCTATACGTTCGAGATAGATGCGCTGCAAACGACGCAAGACGTCACGCTGGGCGAAGGCACTGGATACGAAACGTATGACGTGGATGGTACGGAGCCTTCCAGTGGCCCATCACCTGTGGCCACCGGGAAGCTTGGGGAAGGCTTCTTCATCCAGATCACGGGCTTCGAGGCACCACTTACTGCCGGCGGCAATACTGTTGTGACGGCGGGTGAGCTTGTGAGCGGCACGCAGGCCCCTGTAACCTTGTCCAGCACTGCTCTGGGCGTCTCCGGAAATACGATCCAGGCAGGTGAAGCGGCCAACATCAATTTCTTCGAGACTGATCCGAAAGGAGATCTGGGCGCCGAGAATTTTAGTTTCGCGACCGATTTCTTTATCAAGTTCGATGGATACGAGACTGAAAGCGATGATCTTTTGCTTATCGTCAGTCTTGCTGATGCAAATGATTCCTCCATCACTACAACACGTGCCATCTACGTCGACCAAGGCGATGTGTACGAGAACGATACGAACAACTCCGATCTTGTTGGAACCAAGTACGAGGCCCTTATCGTCAACGACCCAGCCGATCCGAACGACCCGTTCCTGGACAATAATGATGCTCTGTTGATTGTTGAAAGCAATGACTTCAACATTCAGACCGGTGATAACTGGCTCATCAAGGGTATTCAGATTCTTTCGAATGATGCTGGCCTTACGGGCAGCGCGATAAATCTGAATCGCAATGTCGGTGACGATGGCGCAAGCAGCACTTCCGCACAGCCGGTCAGTGGTCTCGTCGGGCCTGGAAACACGATTGCGGAGGATACGAGTACGAATCCGCTGAAGATCATCGATGCTGGTTTCTCCACCACCACGACTGTACCAGCGACCCTTGATCTAACGCTGGATTTCAAGGTCGTCGATGCAGATAGCGATTTCACCGATGTCCAGACGATTGATATCGAAAATCCTGTCGTGGTCGAACTGGTGGGAGTAACTAACCTGGCACCGACAGATCTTGTGCTTTGATCACTAAGGAAGTCTGAAAACCGCTGCAGGTACACGGCCTGGCTCCCGCAAGGGGCCAGGCCGTTTTTTATTGGGCCACTGCGGTCCCTAAGCCAAGGCCGGACGAGCCTTGCGGCATGTCCTCATTCACAAACGGAATAGGCGGCACCATTCCTTCACGCCCTCGTGCTGTTCCCCCATCCAAGTAGCCTGAAACTCCCATTCCGCTTGGGAGTATCGGCCGATGCGCAATACCCGGCCCATGCCCATAGTTCGGGCAATGGTCAACGGTCAGGCCTCGATGACCGCAATTGCTCGGGAGAAAAATCATGGCTATTGGAATCACCGGCGTGAACGTTTCGCTGGACGAAACGGCCGGATTGCAGAACGCCACCGCCACGCCATCCCCAGCGGGAGACGCTGACGACAACGACATTCTGGTGGCCTCCCTGCCCTCGGCCTTCGCTACCCGTTTGACCGCACTGGGCGCAGGTACCGCAACAGGTGCAGCCTTGAGTGGCTATACCGGTGCCGCGGGCAACACGGGCAGCGATGCCTTCACCATCACCCCTGACCCCGGAGCCAGCATTACCGATATCAGCTTCGTCGACAGCGCTGGCGCCCCCCTCAATGGCCTGGACAGCGGACTGGACACCCTCGATGGCACCAGCATCCTTCTCTATACGGACACGAACAACAACATCCTTCTGGGCCGAGCCGGAAGCGCAACCGGCGCGATCGTGTTCGCGGCCTATATCGAAGAAACCGGATCGCCGGCCACCGGCGGCAAGATCTGGACCGTGGAGTACCAACCGCTCAAGCATCCAGATGCTACGAACGCCGATGATTCGCTCAATCTGCTGAATAAGGTATTCGTCGGAACCAGTCAGGACCTGGAATTCAGTCTGGCCAATGCGCCCTCCGGTCAGAACCTCTTCCTGATGTTCACGACGGCGAACCCGACAGTTGTCGACGTCGGTGGTGTCTTGCGGATCACGGATCCCACCATCATCGCCACCGGCAAGGATCCAGCGAATCAGTCAACGGGTGTCAATATAACGACCGGCGACACGATCAATACCAGCCAGGCGGCTGGCCCGACCACCTTTGGCACCAACAGCCAGATGATTACGGAACAGGAGGGCATTCGTTATTCGTTCGTCACCGGTGCCAGGCAGGATGTGACCATTCCCAACCTGGATCAGAACGAAGCAGATGTTGAAGCCAACATCGACTTTACCGACGTCGTCAATGCGAAGAAGGCCAGTTTCGACGTCGTGCAGTTGCAAAGCGGCAAGAGTGCCGTCGTAAAAATCAGCGCATTCAACACCACTGCTGAGCCTGGCGTGAATTTCATCGACGGCTATACGAACGATACGCCGGTTGCCATCACCAATGTTCGCGTCATCAACATCAGCACCGGGCAGGTGATCGAGAATTCAGCCGGACCGGAGAATGATCCGGCCATTACCATCAGCTTTGATGCTAATGGGATTGCAACCATCACCGGCGTTAAAGCCGGCTACCAGATTGAATACACCACAACAGATAATCACAATCGCGTGCTCGTCGAGAACGGAGCAGCCCTCAACGCAAGGGGCAATACCCACGCCGATTTTGATATCGGTGGTTTCACGCTGCTCCAAACCGCTGTTACAACCGCCGAAATCGGCTCCAGGATGATCTTCGAAGATGACGGCCCTGCACTCGCCTTTGGCAACCTGATCGGCACCGGTAGCGTCCTGCCACAAACCGGGTATTGGAGTCATTCGGCTGGCGCCGACGGGCTGGATGCGAACGGTCTGGATATCTCGGTGAATAACCCGTTCACCCTCGTAAGGCCAGACAACACCACCACGACCGGGACCGCCACACTCACCGAGCAGTCGCCCTCACCGGACGGCAACGGCGCGTACCAATTCGCCGGGACGTTGACCGCCGATTTCGACAACAACGCCGCCACGGCGGATACCACCATCGACTACACGTTGAGCGCCTATGCCGATGGCAGCTATGTACTGGATCTGGTGCAAGGTTTCAGTTCTACGGTCGTGCTCAGCAGTGCCGACGGCTCGCTCGGTGCCGGCGGCCCGGATCCAGTGCGCACATTGTTGATTCCAGAGCAGGATCCGCCGACGATTCCTTCGCCATCTGAGGAGATTGTCTTTTTTGGTGTTAACGCAACCACTTCCTCAAGCGACATCTTTTCCGCCATCGGGCTGGGAGCGCCCGACCTCACCGAAGCGCAGGTAGAAGCCGGCGGCTTTGCATTCCTCGGCACCGCGAACATGAACGTCAGCACGTCCGGCATTGGTATTGGCAACAACAACCTGGATGGAAACACAATACCAGGCATCAATGACGCTGACCCCAATGACTCCAAATCCGTGGGTGATGAGAGTTTCGTCATCAACCCCGAGTCCTTGTTGTCGAGCATGAAAGTGTTCATCGACAACTCGGTGCAGGGGTACAACCCGGCAACGGAAGAGCTGTATTACACGATCTTCTACGCGGACGGCACCACTTCGGGTTCGCCGACGAAGGTTCTTGCCGCTGATCTGACCTCGGAGGCCGGAGGACAGACGTCCTTCGTCATCGAGAAGGCGGACGCGACGCTGATCGACGCTGTTCAGCTCACGATGGGCCTGGGCACGATCAAGATCCCGGTGATCCAGTTCATTCAGGAGACCGAAAGCCTGGCCAGTGATATCCAGCTGACGTTCAACGCGACGGTGACGGACAGGGATGGGGACTCGGCGACGAGTACGTTTGACGCCAACCTGTTCGCCAACGACTTGACCGGCACCTTCGACTACACGCTGGTGGGTACGGGCGGTGAGCGTGATGCCTTCAACGTCGATTTGTCATTCGATGAGGACCAGTACCAGGTCACCGGTTTCGATGCGGGCGCAAACCTGCGAGACACCCTGGTGCTCAACGGCGACCAGAACGCCGCTGTCCAGATCGACACCAGCGGCGCAGACAGCGTCGTGTCGGTTACCGAAACGGGCGGAGATGTCACGACCATCACCTTGGTCGGGGTTGATCTTCTGAGTAGCGACATTGTTTTTGGCAGCGCCTGAGGCGTCGCGCGCGTAAAAGGATGCGAGGGTGGCACAAGCCTCCCTCGCATTTTTTTGCAGTTCCAACAGGCGATCCGCACGCTCGCATCAACCTGGGCACCCTGCGGCAGACCACCTACGAGAACGACTAGGCCGAAACTCCCACCCCGCTTGGGAGTATCGGCTGATGCGCAATCCCCGGTGCTTAGTCATAGTTGAACAGGTAAATGGTCAGGCCTTGATAAGTGGTAAAGGTCAATGGCCTGGCCTTGATGACCTGCAATTGCTCAGGAGTACATCATGGCTATTCGCGAGCAAAACTCATCCCTTACGAACAATCCCCCTCTATTCATTCCGACCCTCAATGCTCTGAGCGTCGTGGTACCCGGTGAGGACGTTTCGCTGGACGAAACGGCCGGCTTGCAGAACAGCACTGCCACACCAATCCCTGCCGGGGACGCTGACGACAACGACATTCTGGTGGCATCCCTGCCCTCGGCCTTCTCCGACCGTTTAACCGCACTTGGCGCCGGTACCGCAACGGGTGCAGCCTTGAGTGGCTATAGCGGTGCCGTGGGTGATACGGGCAGCAATGCGTTCACCCTCACCGACCCGTCCGGCGTTACCGATATCCGCTTCGTCGACAGCGCCGGTGCACCGCTCGATGGCGTGGACAGCGGACTGGATACCCTCGATGGCACCAGCATCCTTCTCTATACGGATACGAGTAACAACAACATCCTTGTGGGCCGAGCCGGCGCCGCAGATGGCGCGATCGTGTTCGCTGCCTATATTGAAGAAACCGGATCGCCGGTCTCGGGCGGCAAAATCTGGACCGTGGAGTACCAACCGCTCAAGCATCCGGATGCGACGAACCCCGATGATTCGCTCAATCTGCTGGATAAGGTTTTCATCGGCGTCAGTCAGGACCTGGGATTCAGTCTGGCCGGTGCGCCCTCCGGGCAGAACCTGTTCCTGATGTTCACGAAATTGAACCCGGCCACTGAAACGGTCGATGGTATCGTGCGGATCACCGATCCCACCATCATCGCCACCGGCAAAGACCCCGCTGACCAGTCAAGCGGCGCCAACATAAACACTGGCGACAGGATTAATACCAGCCAAGGGGGTGGCCCGACCACCATTGGCACCAACAGCCAGATGATTACGGAACAGGAAGGCATCCGCTTTTCGTTCGTCACCGGTGCCAGGCAGAACGTAACCATTCCCAACCTGGATCAGAACGAAGCAGACGTTGAGTCCAACATCGACTTTACCAACGTCTTCAACACGAAGTCGGCCAGCTTTGACGTCGTGCAGCTGCAAAGCGGCAAGAGTGCTGTCGTAAAAGTCAGCGCATTCAGCACCGCTGCTGAACCTGGCGTGAATTTCGTCAATGGCTATGCCGGTGATACGCCGGTTGCCATCACCAACATTCGCGTCATCAACATCAGCACCGGGCTGGTGATCGAGAATTCAGACGGATCGGTGAATGATCCGACCATTGGCATCAGCTTCGCCAATGGGGTTGCAACCATCACCGGCGTTTTGGCCGGCTACCAGATTGAATACACCACAAGCGCGGACCACAACCGCGTGCTCGTCGAGAACGGAGCGGCCCTCGACGCCAGAGGCAATGACCACGCCGATTTTGATATCGGCGGCTTCACACTGCGCAAAGCCTCTACTTCGATCGCCGAAATCGGCTCCAAAATGATCTTCGAGGATGACGGGCCAAGCATCAGCGCCACCGGCACGGAACCGACGCTGACGGTCGACGAAACATTCCTGGCGACTGACGATACCCAGAGCTTTACCGCCAACTTCACTTCGGCGTTTGGCGCTGACGGTGCGGGTACCCAGACCTATGCGCTGGGCCTGGTGCCGGGAGCTTCCGGGCTGACGGATACGGCCACCGGTGAGGCAGTGAATCTGTCGCTCAACGGCGCGGTAGTCGAAGGACGGACGGCCACCACCAACCTGCTGGTGTTCACGGTCAGCGTCGCCGCCAATGGTGACGTCACGCTCGACCAGCAGCGCGCCGTGGTGCATCCCGACCCCACCAATCCGGATGATTCGACCAGCCTGAGCTCCGACGAGCTGGTGACCCTCACAGCGACCATCACCGACAAGGACGGCGACAGCGCCCAGGCCACCCTCAACATCGGGCAGAACCTGGTGTTCAAGGATGACGGACCCAGCATCAGCACCACCGGCGAGGAACCGACGCTGACGGTCGACGAAACATTCCTGGCGACTGACGATACCCAGAGCTTTACCGCCAACTTCACTTCGGCGTTTGGCGCTGACGGTGCGGGTACCCAGACCTATGCGCTGGGCGTGGTGGCAGGCGCCTCCGGGCTGACCGATACGGCCACCGGTGAAGCGGTCAACCTGTCGCTTAACGGCGCGGTAGTCGAAGGCCGCACGGCCACCACCAACCTGCTGGTGTTCACGGTCAGCGTCGCCGCCAACGGTGACGTCACGCTCGACCAGCAGCGCGCCGTGGTGCATCCCGATCCCACCAATCCCGATGATTCGACGAGCCTGAGCTCCGACGAGCTGGTGACCCTCACGGCGACCATCACCGACAAGGACGGCGACAGCGCCCAGGCCACCCTCAACATCGGGCAGAACCTGGTGTTCAAGGACGACGGGCCCAGCATCAGCACCACCGGTGCGGAACCAACGCTGACGGTGGATGAAACATTCCTGGCGACTGACGATACCGAGAGCTTTACCGCCAACTTCACTTCGGCGTTTGGCGCTGACGGTGCGGGTACCCAAACCTATGCGCTGGGCGTGGTGGCAGGAGCTTCCGGGCTGACCGATACGGCCACCGGTGAAGCGGTCAACCTGTCGCTCAACGGCGCGGTAGTCGAAGGCCGCACGGCCACGACCAATCTGCTGGTGTTCACGGTCAGCGTCGCCGCCAATGGTGACGTCACGCTCGACCAGCAGCGCGCCGTGGTGCATCCCGACCCCACCAATCCCGATGATTCGACGAGCCTGAGCTCCGACGAGCTGGTGACCCTCACGGCGACCATCACCGACAAGGACGGCGACAGCGCCCAGGCCACCCTCAACATCGGGCAGAACCTGGTGTTCAAGGACGACGGGCCCAGCATCAGCACCACCGGTGCGGAACCAACGCTGACGGTGGATGAAACATTCCTGGCGACTGACGATACCGAGAGCTTTACCGCCAACTTCACTTCGGCGTTTGGCGCTGACGGTGCGGGTACCCAAACCTATGCGCTGGGCGTGGTGGCAGGAGCTTCCGGGCTGACCGATACGGCCACCGGTGAAGCGGTCAACCTGTCGCTCAACGGCGCGGTAGTCGAAGGCCGCACGGCCACGACCAATCTGCTGGTGTTCACGGTCAGCGTCGCCGCCAACGGTGACGTCACCCTCGACCAGCAGCGCGCCGTGGTGCATCCCGACCCCACCAATCCCGATGATTCGACCAGCCTGAGCTCCGACGAGCTGGTGACCCTCACGGCGACCATCACCGACAAGGACGGCGACAGCGCCCAGGCCACGCTCAATATCGGGCAGAACCTGGTGTTCAAGGACGACGGGCCCAGCATCAGCACCACCGGTGCGGAACCAACGCTGACGGTGGATGAAACATTCCTGGCGACTGACGATACCGAGAGCTTTACCGCCAACTTCACTTCGGCGTTTGGCGCTGACGGTGCGGGTACCCAGACCTATGCGCTGGGCGTGGTGGCAGGCGCCTCCGGGCTGACCGACACGGCCACCGGTGAGGCGGTCAACCTGTCGCTCAACGGCACCGTGGTCGAAGGCCGCACGGCCACCACCAACCTGCTGGTGTTCACGGTCAGCGTCGCCGCCAACGGTGACGTCACCCTCGACCAGCAGCGCGCCGTGGTGCATCCCGATCCCACCAATCCGGATGATTCGACGAGCCTGAGCTCCGACGAGCTGGTGACCCTCACGGCGACCATCACCGACAAGGACGGCGACAGCGCCCAGGCCACGCTCAATATCGGGCAGAACCTGGTGTTCAAGGACGACGGGCCCAGCATCAGCACCACCGGTGCGGAACCAACGCTGACGGTGGATGAAACATTCCTGGCGACTGACGATACCGAGAGCTTTACCGCCAACTTCACTTCGGCGTTTGGCGCTGACGGTGCGGGTACCCAGACCTATGCGCTGGGCGTGGTGGCAGGCGCCTCCGGGCTGACCGACACGGCCACCGGTGAGGCGGTCAACCTGTCGCTCAACGGCACCGTGGTCGAAGGCCGCACGGCCACGACCAATCTGCTGGTGTTCACGGTCAGCGTCGCCGCCAACGGCGACGTCACGCTCGATCAGATCCGCGCCGTGGTGCATCCCGACGCCACCAATCCCGATGATTCGACGACGCTGTCGGCGGACAATCTGGTGACGCTGATAGGGACCGCAACTGACAAGGACGGCGATAGAGCCCAGGCGACCCTCAACATCGGGCAGAACCTGGTGTTCAAGGACGACGGCCCGTCACTTGCATTCGGCAACCTGATCGGCACCGGTAGCGTCCTGCCGCAATTCGGGTTCTGGGACAATTCGGCCGGCGCCGACGGGTTGGGTGCGGCTGGTCTGGATATCTCGGTGAATAGCCAATTCACCCTCGTCAGGCCAGACAACACGACCACCACCGGGACCGCCACGCTCACTGAGCAGTCGCCCTCACCGGACGGCACTGGCGCGTACCAATTCGCAGGGACGTTGACCGGCGATTTCGACAACAACGCCGCCACCGCGGATACCAGCGTCGACTACACGCTGACCGCCTATGCCGATGGCCGCTATGCACTGGATCTGGTGCAGGGCTTCAGTTCAGAGATCGTGCTCAGCACTGCCGATGGCGCGCTCGGGGCCGGAGGCCCGGATCCAGTGCGCACCTTGTTGATTCCAGAGCAGGATCCACCGACTATTCCTTCGCCATCTGAGGAGGTTGTGTTCTTTTCCGCGAAGGCGCTTGCGTCCACTTCGGACATCCTGACCGGCATTGGGCTCGGAGAACCCGATCCGACCGAAGCCACGCTGCAAACCGACCCCCTGCCCTCGTACATTGACCCCTCGGCCATGAACGTCAGCACGGCCGGCATCGGCGTCGCCAATAACCTGTTCCAGGGAGACGACCTGGCGGCAATCGGCGTTGACGACGAAAGTTTCGTCATCAATCCGGAGAGCCTGCTGACGGGTATGAGGGTCTTCATCGACAACTCCGTGGGAGGTTACGACACGGCGACCGAGGACCTGTACTACAGGGCCTACTACGAGGATGGCACGTTCTCGAACCTCATCGAAGTGAACACCCTGACGCCGGAGGCAGGCGGACAGGTGTCCTTCCTCATTGAGAGCGATGGCACGAATCTGATCGACGCTGTTCAGCTCACGATGGCCCGAGGCGAGATCAAGATCCCGACGATCCAGTTCACTCAGGAGACCGAGAGCCTGGCCAGTGATGTCCAGCTGACGTTCAACGCGACGCTGACGGACAAGGATGGGGACTCGGCGACGAGTACGTTTGACGCCAACCTGTTCGCCAACGACTTGGACAGCGCCCTCTTCGACTTCTCGCTGGTGGGCACGGGCGGTGAGCGTGATGCCTTCAACATCGATTTGTCAGTCGATGAGAACCTGTATCAGGTCACCGGCTTCGATGCGAACGCAAACCTGCGAGACACCCTGGTGCTCAACGGCGACCAGAACGCGGTTGTCCAATCGATCGACAACACCGGCGCAGACAGCATCGTGACGGTTGCCGAAACGGGCGGACAAGCAACGACCATCACCTTGGTCGGGGTCGATCTTCTGAGTAGTGACATTGTCTTTGGCAGCGTCTGAGAAACGCGCGTAAAAGGATGCGAGGGTGGTGAAAGCCACCCTCGCATTGTTTTGTGCGGTTAGACCCTCTTGTTTCGACGTGAAGCCAAATCCAGTTCTACCCAAGCGGACTCTGGTGGTTTTTCGTTGTTGGTGAGCCCGTGCTTGAGCGCATACATCAGCAGGTCAATGCGATTGATGAGATTAAGCTTTTGATAGATGTTGCTGAGGTGGTTGTGCACGGTGTGTTCGCTGATGCCCAGGCGCCCGGCTATGCACATGTATTTGGCGGACGGATCCCCCACGATGGCACGAATCAGTTCCCTCTCGCGCAGCGTCAGCCGCGCCTGTTTCGCCTGCTCCAGATTGCCTTTCAAGTGAATATGCCCGCTCGCGGAATAGCCGGACAGCCCGCCGGCCCAGGCTCTATCCAGTCCGGTGTCGCGGTGGTGGACCGTGATGATGGCCTGGATGATCGATTCCGTCGGGTCTTCCGCCAGCACGATGCCGCGTGCGCCCGCCTCTATTGCCTGGGCAACGGGAACGGTTTCGTACAGGCCCTTGAGCACCAGCAATTTCATTTCTGCATTGCGGGTGAGTTCCGCGACGACCTCCAGCGGGTTCAGCGCATCTGGAAAAAAACTGAAAAAAATCACATTGGGACGCAACTGATCGGCAAGATCCAGCGCATTGGTATAGGTGGTGGCCTGGCCACTCACTTCCATCTGAGGCTTCCTGGCATTGATCAAATCTTGAAGGCCCATGAGAACGAGGGGACGACAATCGATCAGCATCACGCGTATTGGTTTTCTGTGGGTCGTCATTATTTCCTGACTCCCTTGAAGAATTAACTCTGACCTCCCTCCCTTGGCCTTTCTGGATCAGCAACTCGCAAAATCTAAGGACAGATGCGAGCGCCGACAGGCCTTAACGGTGCCCACCCGGGGATTCAATCCTGGGGACACTTCCACTGGCTTCACCGGCAGGAATTACGTTTCCAAAAGCCGGGCAAAGCCATCGAGGCAACATAAATAGGAATAATCATCAATAGCTTGCGCATGATTGATGTGCTCCCTCGAGCCGCTGAATTGAGTCTAGGCCAGACCAGCACACTGCCAGCACGCCCATCCGCCAGTCGTCGACTCAAGCCTCCTGCGGGTAGCCCGACTGACATTACCAAGGGCCCCCCTCCCCTAGAAAATCAAGGTGTTAGGATCGCCCCGGACGAGCTGCGATCAAGTTTGATTCCGATCAAAATCGTCAATTAACCGACGAATGGTGGGAGAGCAAGCACAGAATAAACTCTGACGTCAATTTATCGTCGAGACTCGCTTCACCGAGCTATGGGAATGCCCCCAGTCTGGGTCTCGCCGCGTTTTTTTCCTTCCGGTGCGTTCGGGTAACAGCATGCTCTGCGGCACTAGAGTTTTTTGCGACAACGCCACGGCAACCAACGCCTGAACCGCTGGATGTCATCGCTCAAAACTGGCGTCAGGGGGATGTGAGATTTTGGCTGGAGCTGCCGGGGCTCAACCAGCCATTAACGCTTTCGACACTTTCGGCAGGCAGCTTCCCCGCCCAGCGATTGAGCGTGAGGACATTAGTGACGAACTCGTATTGCGTCTTGAGCAGGTCACGACGAGCGCGGAATTCGTTGCGTACGCTGGTCAGTACATCGACGGCATTGACCATCCCATAATCGAGCGCTTTCTCTGCTGCCACTCTGGACAACTGTGCCGAGGCCAGGGCATTGCGGCTCGCACTGATCTTTTCTCCACTCGAATTGGCGGTCAGGTAAGCGCTGGTGATCTCCTTGACTACCCGGCGCCGGATCGCTTCCAGCTCCTGCTCGGCGGTTATCTGATCCTGGTAGAGCCCACGGACCCGCGCCGAGGTCGAACCGCCGCTGTACAACGGCACCTGTACGCCAATACCGGCGACATAACTGTCGGTGCGCGGCGCCAGGGCATTGTTGTAGCCCTCGTTGGTCTGCTGCGCGCTCAGCGTAAGGCTCAGGGTCGGATAGTGCCCGCCCTTGCCGCTGCGCAACGCAGCGCCCGCTGCTTCAACGCCGCTCTCGTTGGCCTTGAGCGCCGGGTTTAGCGCTATACCCTCGCGGACCCAGTTTTCCAGACTTTGCGCCGAAACCCGTAGTTGCACGTCATCGCGAATCCGGTTGAGCTTCTCCTTGACCGGCCGGCCGACGATCTCTGCCAGCGCCTCGCGACTGATACTGGCCTGGTTCCGGGCATCCAGTTCCTGCGCCGCCAGCAAATCTACCCGGGCCTTGAGGTCGAGCTGATCAGTAATCATTGCCAGCTGCTTTTCGTACAACGCATTGACTCGGTCCAGACTCTTTTGCGTGGTTCGACGCTCCGCCCTCACCAACTCCAGTTCATCTTCCGCCGCCAACGCGGTGAAGTAACGCTGCGCCAGGTCCACGGTGGCCTCGGCCTGGGCGTCCAGCGCTTGCGATTCGGACTGCCTGGCCAGGCTTTTGAATTTTTGGTAGTTCTCCCACGCGGTCTTGTTGTAGAGGTACTGACGCAGCACCAGGCTGTAGTTTTCGCTATCGTAACTTTGCTGCACCAGGTCGCTCTCCTGATGAATCCGATTCGTCCCGGCGTTGAGCGATACCTGCGGGAACAGCGCACCCATAGCCTCGCGCTGATGTTCCTTGCCCGCCTGCGCTTGCGCATAGGAGGCCAATACCCGCGGATCTTCCAGCCGTGACTCACGGTACAACTGCATGAGGTCGGTGGAAAACGTCGAGGCGCTGACCCCGGTCGGCGTTGCCGCAGTGGTTTGCGCCAGTGCGGCACCCGCTGCAAGCATGAACACACCGCCCAGCAGAACTGCCGATGCGCTCATGGTTATTCCTCGATCATCGATTGAGCCATGGCATCGCGAGCCGGCTGCATCAAGTACTGCAACAACGTGCGTTGCCCGGTGATGATTAGGACGTCCGCCGGCATCCCCGGCAACAACTTGCGCTCACCCAAGGTGCGCGCGCCCTCCTCGGTTACCCGCACCCGCGCCAGGTAATAGGCCGTCCCGGCCTTTTCGTTGACCAGCCGGTCAGCCGATACGCTACTGACCTCGCCTTCGATCACGGGAGTGGTCGAGCTATTGAACGCGCCGAAACGGATATCGGCACGCTTGCCGATGGCGACACGATCAATATCCACCGGCGCTACCTGGGCCTCTATGACCAGCTCGGAAACCGAGGGCACGATATCCAGCAGCGGCGTCGCCGGGCTCACCACACCCCCAATGGTGTGCACAGTCATGCCAATCACCATGCCCGCGTCGGGTGCGCGGATGACGATACGACTGAGCCGGTCTTCCAGGGACGAGGTTTTCTCTTGCAGGTCGTACATCCTGGTCTGAACCTCGGCCAGCTCCTTGACCACCTCGGTACTGAAATCCTTGTCGATTTGCAGAATCTGCAGCTGTGTTTCGTTGATCTGCAGACGAGTCTTGTTAATAGCGGAACGGTGATCAGCCACCTCCGACTTGAGCATCCCCAGCTTGCGTTCCTGATCGAGCAGACGTTGTTTGTCAACGAACCCTTGCTTGAGCAGGTCGGTCAATTCAACGATTTCACCGCTGTAGGATTTCTCCAGATGAACCTTGGCACCAATCATCGATTCCAGCCCCTTGATCTGCTGATTCAACTGGCCAATGCGCTCGCGCAACACCGCGATCTGGCCCAGCCGAGAGCCCTGCCGGGCGTTGAATACCTGGGTCTCGCCCTGACGCGCCTCCACGCCTCGCAGACTCTCGGAATCGGCTATCTCCCCAAAGCTGACCGCCGACAGTGCGTCGCGCTCGGCCCTGAGCCTTGCCTCCATGGCTCTGGTCGCGACCAGCTGGCCTCGGGTTATCTCGTATTCGAAGCGCAATTGGGCATCATCAAGAATGATCAGCGGATCACCACGCTTGACGATGTCACCGTCATGGACCAGTACCGCTTTGACGATGCCCCCTTCAGGATGCTGGACCGTTTTGCGATAAGTCTGCACGGTGACCACCCCCGGCGCGAACGCGGCACCGTCGAGGGGCGCGAGCGCCGCCCAGGTGCCGAACAGGCCGAAGGTCACCCCTACAATACCAATGCCCAGACGGCGTGCTTTACGATCAGATATCGGCAGGCCGGCGAAGCTTTCAATTTGACGACTGGGCATCGTAGGGTTCATCGGCATCACCCTTGCTGGTTTTGACCGAAGCCATGCTGGCGCCTGCTGACATGGCGTGTTTTTGTGCTTGCTGTCTCTGCGCGTTGAGTTCGGCGTGCACCTGCTCGCGTGGCCCGTAGAGACTGATAACCCCTGCGTTCATCACCATGAGTCGGTCAAGTTGCGACACGATGTTGGTTCGGTGGGTAATGACAAACAGGGTCGCGCCGCTCTGCTTGATCTGCTGGATAGCTGCCACCAGGGCACGATCACCGACTTCGTCAAGATTGGAATTGGGCTCGTCGAGAATAATCAGGCGCGGGGTGCCATACAGGGCACGGGCCAGTCCGATGCGCTGGCGCTGTCCTCCCGACAGCGTGAGGCCCTCACTGCCAATGACGGTGTCGTAGCCATCGGGCAGCTGCAGAATCATGTCGTGAACGCCAGCGGTCCTGGCAGCCAGAATGACTTTCTCGGAATCGACCTCGGCGAAGCGGGCAATGTTCTCGCTGATGCTGCCTTCGAACAGTTCAATGTCCTGGGGCAAGTAACCGATATGCGGCCCAAGTTCATGTTTGTCCCACGCACTGATGTCCGCGCCATCGAGCCGGACCACGCCATGCAGCGGCGCCCATACCCCCATCAGTGCCCTGGCCAGGGTCGACTTGCCCGCGGCACTTGGTCCGATGATGCCGACAACGCAGCCGGCAGGTACGCTGAAACTTATGTTGTTGATAATCGGGGTTTTCGAGCCAGGGGCCGCGACGACCAGATTCTCCACCTGCACGTGCCCCTGAGGCGCAGGCAATGACATGCGCTCGGGCTGAGCCTGTTGTTTGTCGAGGATGTCGTTGAGACGGCTGTACTGCGAGCGAGCCGCAATAAAGCCCCTCCAACTGCCGATGATCAGATCGATGGGGGCCAATGCGCGCCCTAGCAGCACGGCCCCGGCAAACACCAGGCCTGCCCCGACCTGATGGTCCACGGCCAGGTACGCCCCCAGACCAAGGATCAATGATTGCACCAGGATCCGGAAGGTCCTGGAAAGCGTGCTGACTATGGCACCTCTATCGCTTGCCTGAGCCTGCAGCAACAGGACGTTCCGTTGGCGAAGTCCCCAACGGTCCATAAGGGTTTCAAGCATGCCCATGGATTCGATGACTTCAGCGTTGCGCAGATTTTTCGTGGTGTAGAGCGTCGCGCCGATATGTTCCTTGTTCGCCTGCGCCAGTGTCGGCCCCGTCAGCCTCTCATTGATAAACGCGAGCAATAACAACAACAGCGCACTGCCCGTCGCTACCCAGCCAAACCAGGGATGAAACATGAACATCACGGCGATATAGATAGGCAACCAGGGCGCATCGAAGAAGGCGAACAAACCGTTACCGGAGAGAAACTGTCTCAGGCCCGTCAAGTCGTTGAGCGACTGGGCCGAGGCATCCATCCCGCCACTGTCCAGTGCCCGTTTGAAACTGGCCTTATAGACCTGGCGACTCAGCAACACATCCAGTCGGGTACTGACCCGAACCATGATGCGCGAACGGATCCATTCCAGGGAGCCGAGCGTGATGATCAGCCCGGTCATGATCAGCGTCAGCATGGCCAGGGTTGTCAGACTTCCGCTGGCCATCACCCGCCCATACACCTGAAGCATATAGAAGGTAGGCACGAGCATCAGCGCGTTGATGAAAAAGCTGAAAAACCCAACAGAAATAAAACTGTCTCTACAGGCTTTCAGCGCATTTTTCAGGCTGTTTTCAGGTGTGCTTCGCATTGAAACCCCTGCTCGCAAAAACCATCCTTTGGAGCTTAGATCATGCCGAACGACTGTGTGTAGCAATGGGTCGGACCGCCTCCCCCTGCAACGACCCAGCGGTGAGGAGCGCAAGCTATCAGCGACGAGGCCAGGATGCGCTATGACGAGCTGTCGCCCTTATCGTGGGCTGATGAGAGGTTTCTGGTACAAACCGCCTATCCGAAAAATGGCCGTATGTCTCAAAGAGACGCTGGCCAATATTCCAGTGACGTTTCCCTCAGTGGCCCTGCACGGTCCACGCCACAAGTCGGGCAACCAATGGGCGCACGACGAGCACGCAGATGAATGCCGAAGGCATTGCCACCCGGTACGCATTCATCACATTTTCCATGTAATACTCACCTATTCCGAATTCCGCGAGGGTGATGACGAGACACATGAGAAACGCCATGATCGTTGCCATGTAAAGAGCAAAGACATAAGGCGTGGCATGTTTAGGCAAGCGAAAACGTACGGTATTTTTAGCTGTTCTATCGGGCATCGATTTAAGCCTTGTCAATCTTGAGTGGCGAAAGAGCGGCTAACCTAGCAAGCTGCCAAACGCGCCGGTAGACGCATTGCGCTTGAATCTTTCTTAAGCAAAATCAACGAATCGAGCATGAGGACCCGATGGATATTCTTGGTTTGATCAATACCTATATCCGTGTGGTAGAAAACGGCAGCATCGCGGCGGCAGCCCGGGCCCAAGGCATGAGCGCCGCCGCGGTCAGCCAGAGCATCACGCGACTCGAAGCCCACTTGGGCGTGCGCCTGCTCTCTCGTACAACCCGAAGCATGGCGCTCACCGAAAGCGGCACTCGCTATTTCGAGAAAGTGCGTCACATTCCGGGCGATATCGATCTCGCCTCGCAAGCTGCCACGGTCGCCACCAAGCCGCAGGGGCCGCTTTGCATCGCCACCACCGCGGCATTTGGTCGGCATGTACTCGCGCCATTAATGCCCGCGTTCAAGGACGCCTACCCGCGCATCGACATCGAACTGATCAATACGGATCGCAGCGTTGATCATCGGCTGGAGGGCGTCGATGTCAGTATCCGCATCGAAGCGCAGCTGAACGATCAGCTCATTGTACGGCGTATCGCTTCGTTTCCTTTCGTATTCTGCGCGGCGCCCGCGTATCTCGACCGCGCGGGCATACCGACAACACCTGAGGAGCTGAAGCGACACACTTGCCTTGTCTTTCGCTACCCAACTGATGGTCGTTTTCTGCCCTGGACCTTTGTACTCAACGGCAGCCGCTTCGAGGCCAAAGTCAACCCGGGCTTCATCTGCGATGACATCGATACTATCGCGCAGATTGCTGTAAACGGCGGTGGGATCGCACGCCTCGCGAGCTTTATCGCTCAGCCACTGATCGACAGCGGCCGACTTCTACCGTTGTTCGAGCCGGGCAGTCGCAACGCAGCTTGCGCAGAGCCTGAGCCGATGCACATCTATGCCTGCGTCACCGAGCGATCGGCTTTGAATGCCAAGGTGCGTGCGTTCATCGACTTTCTTGAACGAGAGTTGCAAAGCCAGCCGCATGTGCTCGCCTGAGCGCTGAGACGACGGTGTCACCGTGTCCCATTGGTTCAGCGAGCACACGCCGTAGCGCCAATGGACGGGGGAGAAATAGCTATGCAATCACTACCGGGGGCTCATTCAGACAATCCTGAATCCGCGCCCGATACCGCCCCGGGCTCTCCCCCGTCCACTTCTTGAACGCCCGATGAAACGCACTCGGCTCCTGAAATCCCAACTGTTCGGCAATATCGCTGATGCTCGCCTTGCTCTGGCGCAACCGTTCAAACGCCACCACGCGCCGAACTTCATCCTTGATTTCCTGATACGAACAGCCTTCACGTCCCAGTTTGCGGCGAAAGGTACTGGGGCTCAGGTGCTGCTCCAGGGCAAAGGCCTGCAAGGTCGGCCATTCGTTGTAATGGCTGTGGCGCAGGCGCTGATAAACCTGCGACGCCAGCCCACGCTGGTTGCGGAAGCGGATCACCAGCCATTGCGGCGCGGTGCGCAAAAACACTTTTAGCGAGGCAAGGTCCTGAACCACCGGCAGCCGCAGGTAGTGACTGGCGAACTCGATTTCGGTCCGTTCGGTGCCAAAGGTCAGGTTGGGGCCCCAGAGCAAGGCATCATCGCGCAGCGGCAAACGCTGATGACGAAAGTCCGCACGATCGATTGAAATGCGTCGCCCGCCCAGCCAGCACAGCAGACTGATCATCAACACCAGAAACGTTTCTTCGCCCAACCGACTGACCTCGCTGTTCTGCGAACAGGTCTGCAAGCTGATGACCGCACGCTTGCCACGCACACTCAACGTGCCGCGAAAATCACGCAGGAACAGGGCGAAATTGGCCAGGCACTGACGCAGGGCTTTTTCCAGCGTCGGCTCCTGAATCAATGCCCGACAGATCAAGGCAAAACTGCCCGGCGGCATACCATGGGAATCCAACTGGAAAAACTCGTCGTTCAACTCACGAATCTGCACCAGCCACAGCGCGGCGAAAGCCGTGGCCGGCACCCGAGCAGTCGGCTGATCCAGCAGTGCCGGATCAATTCCCACCTGTTCAAGTACTGCCCGCAGACGCTGCGGTTCCTCACGTAACGCATGGATCATGGGGTACATGAAGTAAACCGCCACCGAATCCGTTTCCCGCATTTGAATGCCTCTCTCGTCACATCTGAATATGGCAAAAAACGCCATCACCCTTGAACAGTTTTGGCATATGCCTGTGGCGCTGCTGATTCTAGACTCGTGCCCAACAAAAAAGACCTATTCAGAGAGCCAACATGAACCATTCCGATATTTTTGTAGTGAGCGCCGTCCGTTCTGCCATCGGCAGCTTTGGCGGCTCACTCAAGGATGTACCGCCTATTCAGTTGGCAACCGACGTTTGCCGCGCCGCGATCGAACGATCAGGCCTGGCGCCCGAACACATCGGTCATGCAGTGATGGGACATGTGATCCCGACCGAGGCACGCGATGCCTACATCTCACGGGCCGTAGCGATGAATGCCGGCCTGCCGAAAGAAACCCCTGCGTTTAACGTCAACCGCCTCTGCGGTTCGGGTTTGCAGGCGATTGTCAGTGCCGCGCAAAGTCTGATGCTGGGGGATGCGGGCGCTGCCCTGGCCGGTGGCGTCGAGTCCATGAGCCGAGGCGCGTACTTGTTGCCGCAGGCGCGCTGGGGCGCACGCATGGGCGACATGCAGGCCATCGACTACATGCTTGGGGTACTGCAAGACCCGTTCGCCGGTTTCCATATGGGGATCACCGCTGAAAATATCGCCGAGCACTACGGCATCACGCGTCAGACCCAGGATGATTTGGCGCTTCTCAGCCAGCAGCGTGCCGCCCGGGCGATTGCCGAAGGGCGTTTTTCCGGGCAGATCGTGCCGATCGAAGTAGCGACCCGCAAAGGGACGGTTTCGTTTGCGACGGATGAGCATGTACGGGCCGAGGTCAACGCCGAGCAATTGAGCCGCATGAAACCTGCCTTCAAAAAGGACGGTAGCGTCACCGCCGGCAACGCATCGGGCCTCAATGATGGTGCCGGCGCACTGATCATGGCCACGGGCCAAACCGTTCAGGAACAAGGCCTCAAGCCCATGGCCCGACTGGTGGGTTATGCCCATGCAGGCGTTGAACCTTCGATGATGGGGCTGGGACCGATTCCCGCCACCCGCCTGGTGCTCAAGCGCGCCGGTCTGACCGTTGCCGACCTTGACGTGATCGAGTCCAACGAAGCCTTCGCAGCCCAGGCCTGTGCCGTAGCGCAAGAGCTGGGCTTCGATCCGCAGAAGGTCAACCCCAACGGTTCGGGCATCTCGCTGGGCCATCCAGTGGGCGCCACTGGCGCGATCATCGCCACCAAAGCCATTCACGAACTGCATCGCTGCCAAGGCCGTTATGCCCTGGCGACCATGTGCATCGGCGGCGGCCAAGGCATCGCCGTGTTGTTTGAACGGGTTTGATCAGGACATGCGCATGAATCTTCAGAACATTGGCGTCATCGGCGCCGGCACCATGGGCAATGGCATCGCGCAAGTCTGCGCCTTGGCCGGCCTCCATGTGACCTTGATCGACATTTCCGAGAGCGCCTTGCAAAAGGCAATCGCGACCGTCGATAAAAACCTCGATCGGCAGGTCGCCAAAAACACGCTGACCCATGAGCAAAAGCTCGCGGCCCTCGACAAGATTCGCACCAGTACCGATTACAACAGCCTGCAAAACGTGCAAATGGTGATCGAAGCCGCCACCGAAAACCTCGACCTGAAATTGCGCGTGCTGCAACAAATCGCCGCGCAGGTCAGCGCTGAATGCGTGATTGCCTCCAACACGTCGTCGCTGTCCATTACCCAACTCGCCGCCAGCGTCAGCCAGCCTGAGCGCTTCATCGGCCTGCACTTTTTCAACCCGGTGCCGGTGATGGGCCTGATCGAAGTGATTCGCGGCCTGCAAACCAGCGATGCCACCCACGCCATGGCGCTGGACATGGCGACCATACTCGGCAAGACCGCGATCACCGCGGGCAACCGTCCCGGTTTCGTGGTCAACCGGATTCTGGTGCCGATGATCAATGAAGCGATCCTGGTGTTTCAGGAAGGCCTGGCCAGCGCCGAAGACATCGACGCCGGCATGCGCCTGGGCTGCAACCAGCCGATCGGCCCGTTGGCGCTGGCCGACTTGATCGGCCTGGACACCGTGCTGGCCATCCTTGAAGCCTTCTACGACGGCTTCAACGACAGCAAATACCGCCCCGCTCCGCTGCTCAAGGAAATGGTCGCCGCCGGTTACCTGGGACGTAAAACGGGGCGCGGCTTCCATGCCTACGCCTGAGCGTTGCTCGCGCTTCGCCGAATACCGGGACAAGGTGCTGGAGCTCTTTGCCAGCAAGGGTTTCGGTCAGGTCGGCATGCGTGAGCTCGCGACCTGCCTGGGGCTCGCCCCGGGCTCGCTGTATCACCATTACCCCAGCAAGCAGCACATGCTGCTCGACCTGATCGAGGAGTTCTATGAAGAGCTGCTGGCCACCCTGGGGCGCATCGAACACGCGGCCCCGGCAAAACGCGACAGACTCAACCAGTTGATCCGCGCGCACCTGAATCTGCATCAGGAAATGCCCTGGCATTTTCGTCTGGTGGAGCGCGACAGCGGCTGCCTGACTGAAGAGCAGCAGGAACGGGTCCGGCAACTGCGCGAGCAGTACGAACGCAAGTTGCTGCTGATGCTCGGCGTCCGACCCCGACTCAGTGAGCAGGGCCGGATGGCCGCCGGTCATGCCATTGCCGCCTTGCTCAACAGCGCGCCCAGTTGGCTGACGCACTATTCGCTGGATGAACAAGAGCGCGATAATCTGATGGAAAACATGGTGAGTGGCGCCGTCGAGCGGTTGCTGGCGCCAAAACGCACACATGAAACGCTAAGCCTCGCCCCGCCTCTGGAAAAATAGCTAAAAAACCTGGACATCCGTCTCGGTGCATGTCTGAGGCTTCTGAGCGGCAAAACCCGATCTGCCGATACCCCAGGTATCGGCAGTTTTGTATTTTTTACACCAGCATTTGTCCTATCCTTTCATCCACCCAACAACGCCGGACATCGAAATGCCCGCCCCCGAATCCCCCCTCCTCCAGAGCTGGCACCACAACGCCCAATCCTGGATCGAGGCTATCCGCACCGGCACCATCGAAAGCCGCCTCAAGGTCACCGACCAGGCAATCCTGCTGGCGGTACTAAGTCGCCAACCCGAGCGTGTGCTCGACCTGGGCTGCGGCGAGGGCTGGCTGTTGCGTGCGCTGGCCGCACGGGCCATCGAGGCGGTCGGTGTGGATGGCGATGCGACGCTGGTCGAGGCAGCACGGGCGGCGGGCTCTTCGCGGGTGCATTTGGCGAGCTATGAAGCGTTGGCAGAGGCGAAGGTGAACATCGGCAGCAACTACGACCTGATCTGCGCCAATTTCGCCCTGCTGCACCAGGACATCATCCCTCTGCTCGCCGCCATGAACGCCCTGCTCGCCCCTGGCGGCGCGCTGGTGATCCAGACACTGCATCCGTGGACCGCGGCGGCGGGCGACTATCAGGATGGTTGGCGGGAAGAGACCTTCACTGGGTTCAAGGGGCAGTGGCAACCTATGCCGTGGTACTTCCGAACATTGTCCAGTTGGCTCAATGCGCTAGACATGGCCGGTTTTCGGCTGGCCGGCCTGCAGGAGCCGCAGCACCCGCAAAGTCCTGTGCCGCAGTCGTTGCTGTTGGTGGCTGAGCAACGGGGTGATGGCGATTAACCGGGGCAAGCCTGGCTCCTGCAGAAAAGCGGCTTACTCGCTTAACTGACCGGCATCTGGGCAAGCCCGGCAAATGACGTACAAACAAAAACGCCGCTCAAGGAGCGGCGTTTTTGCGTTTAGCGCGGAATACGAGATTCACCAGTATTTTGCGCGACTCAGTTCCAGGGACGGTCTCCATTCTCGTCCTTGATCCGGGTCGGCAGGCCCATCACATCCAGCGCCTTGAGGAACAGCTCGGCTGGCAGCTCCTCGACGTTGGCCATGCGCTGCACATCCCATTCGCCACGGGCGACCAGCAGGGCTGCCGCCACAGGTGGCACGCCAGCGGTATAGGAAATGCCCTGGCTGTCGGTTTCCGCAAAGGCTTCTTCGTGGTCGGCGACGTTGTAGATGAACACTTCGCGCGGCAGGCCATCCTTGATGCCTTTTACCAGGTCGCCGATGCAGGTCTTGCCGGTGTAGCCAGGCGCCAGCGAGCTCGGATCAGGGAGCACGGCCTTGACCACTTTCAGCGGCACGACTTCCAGGCCTTCAGCGGTTTTGACCGGTTGTTCGGAGAGCAGGCCGAGGTTCTTGAGTACGGTGAACACATTGATGTAGTGCTCGCCAAAGCTCATCCAGAAACGCACGTTGGGCACGCCGAGGTTCTTCGACAGGGAGTGCACTTCATCGTGGCCGGTCAGGTACAGATTCTGCGCCCCTACGACCGGCAGGTCGTCGGTGCGTTTGACTTCGAACATTGTGTTGCTGGTCCACTGACTGTTCTGCCAGCTCCACACTTGTCCGGTGAATTCGCGGAAGTTGATTTCCGGATCGAAATTGGTGGCGAAATACTTGCCATGGGAGCCGGCATTGACGTCGAGAATGTCGATCGAATCAATACGGTCGAAATACTGTTGCTGCGCCAGCGCTGCATAAGCGTTGACCACACCCGGGTCGAAGCCCACACCGAGGATGGCGGTGATGTTCTTCTCTTTGCATTCTTCGAGGTGCTTCCACTCGTAGTTGCCGTACCAGGGCGGCGTCTCGCAGATTTTGCCCGGTTCTTCGTGAATCGCGGTGTCCAGATAGGCCACACCGGTATCGATGCAGGCACGCAGTACCGACATGTTGAGGAAGGCAGAACCGACGTTGATGACGATCTGCGATCCGGTTTCGCGGATCAGCGCCTTGGTCGCCTCGACATCCATAGCGTTCAGCGAAAAGGCTTTTATGTCGGCGGGCTCTTTGAGGCTGCCCTTGGCCTTGACGCTGTCGATGATGGCCTGGCATTTGGAGATGTTGCGCGACGCGATAGCAATACGACCGAGTTCATCGTTGTGCTGCGCGCACTTGTGGGCCACCACCTTGGCGACACCTCCTGCACCAATGATAAGCACGTTCTTCTTCAATTTTTTTCTCTCTCCTTCTCTGCCAGCTTACGAAAGGCTGGACATGTAGTCGTTGTAACCAAACTCACGAACCACCTCGACACTACCGTCGAGTTGTTTCACTACGATGGACGGCATTTTCAGGCCGTTGAACCAGTTCTTCTTGACCATGGTGTAACCCGCAGCGTCGATGAACGACAGCCGATCGCCGATGGCCAAGGGACGATCAAATTGATACTCACCGAAAATGTCGCCGGCCAGGCAGGATTTGCCGCATACCATGTAGGTGTGTTCGCCCTGGCTGGGCGCCAGCTTGGCATTCAGGCGATAGATCAGCAGATCGAGCATGTGCGCCTCGATGGAGCTGTCCACCACGGCCAGGTGCTTGCCGTTGTAGAGGGTGTCGAGCACGGTGACTTCCAGCGACGCGCTCTGAGTGATGGCGGCTTCGCCCGGCTCCAGATAGACCTGCACGCCGTATTTTTGCGAGAAGGCCTTGAGCCGCGCGCAGAACTTGTCGATCGCATAGCCTTCACCGGTGAAGTGAATGCCGCCGCCCAGGCTGACCCACTCGACCTTGTGCAGCAGATGGCCGAACCGCTCTTCGATGGTGCACAGCATCTGGTCGAACAGGCCGAAGTCGGCGTTCTCGCAGTTGTTGTGGAACATGAAGCCCGAGATCTGCTCGATGACCTGCTCGATCTTCACCGGATCCCACTCGCCCAGACGGCTGAATGGCCGCGCCGGATCGGCTAGCAGGTAATCCGAGCTGCTCACCTGCGGGTTGACCCGCAAACCGCGCACCTTGCCTGCTGAAGCTTCAGTGTAGCGCTGCAACTGGCCAATGGAGTTGAAGATGATCTTGTCGCAGTTGTCGAGCATCTCCTCGATCTCGTCGTCGGCCCAGGCCACGCTGTAGGCGTGGGTTTCGCCAGCGAACTTCTGTCGACCGAGCTTGAGTTCATAGAGCGACGACGACGTAGTGCCGTCCATGTATTGCTGCATCAGATCGAACACCGACCAGGTGGCGAAGCACTTGAGTGCCAGCAGGGCTTTCGCCCCGGACTGTTCGCGCACATAAGCGATCTTCTGCATGTTCGCCAGCAGCTTTTGTTTGTCGATGAGGTAGTACGGCGTCTTGATCATTTCGAGGCCTCCGGCAAGGCCAGCCAAAAAAAGGATGCGCATTGTGCCTTCACTGGCTACATATCGAAAGAGCAGAAAGCCAGTTCGCTGAGTCTTCCTGAACTGGATCCAGGCGCCCGTTGAACGATGGGACGTCGAACATGTAGTCGGCACGACCTTTGCCGCGAGGTCCCTCTCCATGCGTAGTAAGCGGCTATTGTAGCTCTCTGAACTTTCCAGCCTTTCAATAGATGACGGCCAGGGAATCAATCAGAGCCTGACAATGTTTTGACATTTTTTTATTGCCACTCCCTGTCCAATGAAAAAAGGCCTGCCGATTGCGGTCGGCAGGCCCCTCCTGCAGCGGCTACTCAGCGAAGCGGACGCTCGCTGATCGCACTGGCCGCGCGGAACAGGATCTGCGCGACGAAATCGATCTCCTGTTCGGTGATGATCAGCGGCGGCAGGAAGCGTACGGTGGCACCGTGACGGCCGCCCAGCTCGACAATCAGACCGTGTTGCAGGCATGCCTGCTGGAAGGCCTTGGCCCGAGCGGAGTCCACCGGCGGATGGCCTTGAGCGTCAAGGGCACCCTGCGGGTGGACGATTTCCATGCCGAGCATCAGGCCACGGCCACGCACATCGCCGATCCAGTTAAATTCGCTTTGCAGCGTCAACAACTGTTTGCGCAAATGCGCGCCAGCGCTCTCGGCGTGGGCCACCAGACCTTCGTCGCGGATGAAACGCAAGGTCGCGGTACCGGCTGCCATCGCCAACTGATTGCCACGGAAAGTGCCGGCGTGGGCGCCCGGTTGCCACACGTCCAGGGAATCGTTGTAGACCATCACCGACAACGGCAGGCCGCCGCCGATGGCCTTGGACAAGGTAATGACGTCCGGGGTAATGCCCGAGTGTTCGAAGCCGAACATCCGGCCGCTGCGGGCGATGCCGCATTGGATTTCATCGACGATCAACGGAATGCCGTTGGCCTGGGTCAGCCGACGCAGCTCCTGCATCCAGCGATCGGGGGCGGTGATCACTCCGCCTTCGCCCTGGATCGGTTCAAGAATCATCGCTGCAGGGGCGGTGACGCCGCTTTCAGGGTCGTTGAGCAAATGTTCGAGGTAGTGGACGTTCAAGGTCACGCCCTGTTCGCCGGCCACCCCGAACGGGCAACGGTAATCATGGGGAAACGGCAGGCGTTGCACGCCGGCCATCAAGCCGCCCAACGCATTTTTCGGCGACAGGTTGCCGCTGATCGCCAGCGTCCCCAGGGTCATGCCGTGGTAGGCCCCTTCAAAGGCCAGTACCGAATGCCGGCCCGTGGCGGTGCGGGTCAGCTTCAGTGCTGCTTCCACCGCGTCGGCGCCACTGGGGCCACAAAACTGGATGCGCGCGTTTCGCGCAAAGTCGGCTGGCAGGCAGCCGAAGATTTCCTGTACGAATGCGTCCTTCACCGGGGTCATGAGGTCCAGGGTATGCATCGGCACACCTGAGGCCATGACCTGAGTGATGGCTTCGATAATCACCGGATGGTTGTGCCCCAGCGCCAGGGTGCCAGCACCGGCCAGGCAATCGACGAACACTTGCCCGCGACTGTCCTGCACATAGATACCGTGGGCCCGCTCCAGCACCAGTGGAATGCGCCGCGGGTAACTGCGGGCGTTGGACTCCTGCAGTTGCTGGCGTTCCAGCATCGGCGTCGAATCAAGGCAGTAAGGGCTCGACAGACCGGTATGCAACAGACGTAGCTGTTGCGCGCCACCCGCCGTGACATTCGAAAAAGCACTCATGATTTCCTCCATGGAGGCTGGGTTTGGAAGGGAAACGGGGCAGCCTGAAACGAATGCTTCAGGTCACGACAGCAGTGAAACCGGACGCGGGAAATCCTTCCCCCGCTTCCATCTCGTCGTAGCTTTACATGTCGTAGCGTAGAACCAGACCCACCGTGCGCGGTGCGCCGACATCGACGATGTCACCGCTGCGGTTGTTGGTGACGTATTCCTTGTCGAAGGCGTTTTTCACGTAGCCGGATACAGCCACGTTTTTGGTGAGCTTGTACTCGGCGTTGAAGTTGGCCAGCCAGTAGTTGTCGCTCCGGCGCTCACCCGTGACCTGGCCAGCAGCATCGAACTCGTACTCCGACGGCGCGGAGCTCTGATAGATGACGTCGGTGTTGAGGGTCAGACGATCATTCCAGCGATAGGTACCGCCCAGAGACATCTTGTACTTGGGCGAAAAGAGGAAATCCTCGCCGCTCATGTCGCGGCCGTCGCTCGTGACGAAGTCCTTGTATTTGCCATCGGTGACGGAGGCACCGGCGTTCAGGGTCAACTGTTCGCCGAAGTCTTTTTCAACAGAGACTTCCAGGCCCTTGATGTCACTGCTGCCGGCGTTGAACACGTCAAGGAACTCGGTGTCCGGGTTCAGCACACTGACCTGCTGGTCTTTCCAGTCGGTGTAGTACACGTTGGCGCGGGTACGCAGGGTCTTGTCCATGAACGAACCACGGTAGGACAGCTCGTAGTTGGTGGTGTATTCCGGATCGTAGGCTTCGTGACCGCTACCGGCACGGACGTTGACGCCGCCGCCGCGATAGCCTCTCTGCACCATGAAGCCCAGGTACTGATTCTCGGCCAGCTCGTAGTCGATACCGAGTTTCGGCAACACGGCATCAGACGTCTGTTTTTCTTTAGCAGGCTGGGAGAAGTCATCTTGCTTGACGTCGGTGTCGTTGGTCTCGTGGTCGTAGCGCAGGCCGGTGATCAAGGTCCAGCGTGGGGCGAAGGTCCAGTTCACTTCACCGAACACTGCCTTGTTTTCGATCGTGGTATCGCCCTTGACGGTACCGAACAGGCTGTCGTCGAAGAACAACCGGTCTTGAAAGTTGTTGGTGTTGTGACCGTAGTAGAGGCCGGCGAAACTCTTCACCGTGTCGCCGCTGTAGTTCAGGCGCAACTCCTGACTGAACAGGTCGCCATACTGCTTGCGCAGAACGGTCTGGTTGGCGTCAGCTGACTGGTCGAAGTCCAGACGAGCGTCGTAGTCCGAATCGGTATTGGCGGTGAGGCTGGTGAGGGACCAATTATCATCCAGGCGATAGTCGACCTTGGCGCTGACAGTGTCCTGCTTGAGTTTGTCGTACGCGTCGGTGTTGGACGCCACCTTGTAATAACGGATCTTGTCGTTCTGACGCATGACCGAGTTGTCACCCTTGCGACTTTCACCATGGGCGTAGGTCAGCAGTACATCGAGATCGTCATTGGGCAGAATCAGCAGCTTGCCACGGGCATTGCCGGTACGGGTCTGGTTAGCGTCATCGTCGGTGAAGACGTTGTCGATGTAACCGTCGCCTTCCTGGTAATCCACCGCGATACGGCCGGCGATCTTGCCATCGACGATCGCGCCCCCACCGGCAACCGCCCCGCCGCGCTCGTTGTAGTTCCCTACGTTGGTTTGCGCGGAAAAGCTCGGCTCAAAGGTTGGATTCTTGGTCTGGATGACCACCGCACCGGCCAGGGAGTTGCGGCCTTGGGTAGTGGATTGTGGGCCGAGGAATACTTCGACTTGCTCGACGTCCCACAGGGGCATAGGGCTAAGGGTCAGTGCACGGTTCGGCTGAGCGGCACCGTCGACGAACACCGAAACCGCGCCGTTGAGAGCGGCCGGGCCCTGATCCTCGAAACCGGATACCGGCACGCCGCGGATACCCCAGTTTTCATTACCGGACTGGTTGTAGACACCCGGCGTTCGGGCGAACACGTCGACGAGATCGTGATCCTCCTTCTCGCGCAGTTGCTTGTCGGTCACCACGACGACACTCGACTGGGTTTGCTCCAGGGTGCGGTTGATTTTTTCACCCGTCACGGTGATCGGAGCGATCTCCATTGTCTGCGACTGTTCGGCCGCCCATGCGCCGTTAACCAGGCACACCGCCGCCCCCACAGCCAACGCAATTGTGTTCTTTTTGAAATTCACGCCCCGCTCCCCTGCGACAGATATTTGTTGTTTTTTCAGCCGGCCGAATGCTGTTTTGCGCCAGCGGGGCGGAGTCTAATTCAAAAAAAAATTTAAAGGAATAAGATTGATAATCCATCTCATTTGTAACTAATATGCCGCCGTGTATCAGAGCGAATACATTCAGTCACGCTTTGCGCCGGCAACCTCTGCCTCTGTTTTCAGGTCTGCCCACGCTGCTGCGACTGGTCGAAATAAAGATAAGAAGGATGTGCAAGGATGACCTCAATCGAACACCTGAACGGGCGTTCCGAGCCTTTTTCCATTGCTCCAGCGGATGGCAGCGAACTGTCATTACCCATGCTGGTACAGGCCACGCCGGGACAGTCGATTCATGATCTCGACGCGTCGATCCGCGACAGCCTGCCCCATGCACTGACCACCGTTGGCGGGGTGCTGTTTCGTGGTTTTACCGTCGCCACGCCCATCGATTTCAAGCGCTTCGCCGCCAGTTTCGGCGCACCGCTGGCCAGCTACGAATTCGGCTCCACGCCACGCAGCAAAGTCTTCGCCGGGGTGTACAGCTCCACCGAATACCCGGCTCATCAATTCATCCCCTTGCACAACGAGCAGGCCTACACCCGGCCATGGCCTGCGCGCATCTGGTTCCACTGCATCAAGGCCAGTGAAACCGGTGGCGAAACGCCGATTGCCGACAGCCGCCTGATCTACCAGCGCATGCCCGCCGAGATCCGCGAGCTGTTTGCCAGCCGTGAGCTTCTATATGTGCGCAATTACAGCGGCGCACTGGATCTGCCCTGGCAGAAAGTCTTCAACACCGAAGACCGCGCCCAGGTTGAACGTTACTGCCTGGACAACGGCATCGAGTGGGAATGGAAAGCCGATGGCGACCTGCGCACCCGTCAGCGTTGCGCCGCCGTGCTGCAGCATCCCGATAGCGGAGAGTGGGTCTGGTTCAACCAGGCGCACCTGTTCCACGTTTCGGCCATTGAACCGGGTGTACGCGCCAGCCTGCTGGCGGCGGTGGGTGAAGAGAACCTGCCACGCCACGTCTACTTCGGCGACGGCTCGGCGATTCCCGACGATGTGCTCGACACCGTGCGCGAGGTCTATCGCCAGACCGCCATCAGTTTCCCCTGGCAGCCCGGCGACATCCTGATGCTCGACAATCGACTGGTCGCTCACGGCCGCAATCCTTACACCGGTGACCGCAAAGTCATCGTTGCCATGGCGTGAATTGCACATGTTTTCATTCAATCACTGGATCGAAGTGCTGGAGGCCAACGCCCTGCACTTCCCGCAGCGTGCTGCCCTGCACTTCTTGCCGGACGGCGTCGAGATCGGCGAAACCCTGACCTTTGCCCAATTGCACGAGCAGTCCCGATCGCTGGCGGCCGCGTTGCAATCGCGCTACGCGCCGGGCGATCGCGTGTTGTTGATGCTGCCCAGCAGCCTCGACTATGCCCGTGCGTTTTGCGCCTGTTTATATGCCGGCCTGATCGCCGTGCCGTTGTTCCCGCCACCGTCGCGCAAACCGCGCCACCTGGACCGGGTGCGCAAAGTGGTGGTGGATGCCGAACCGGCGCTGATCCTCTCGCCTGCGGATCATTGCCAGGGTTTGCTGGAACTGGTGGAAGGCCAGGTCGACGTGTTGACGGTCCAGGATCTCGGCACGCCGCCAGCCAGTGAGTGGCAACGGCCGGATGTCGATGGTGCGACGGTGGCATTCCTGCAATACACCTCCGGCTCCACCGGCACGCCCAAAGGCGTTGAAGTACGCCAGCGCAACTTGATCGCCAACGTCGAACTGATGCGCCAGGCTTACGGCTTCGATGAGCATGGCGGCATGGTCAACTGGCTGCCGCTGTACCACGACATGGGTCTGATCGGCGGCATGTTGGCCCCGCTTTACAGCGGCATGCCTTGCTACCTGATGGCCTCGCAGACCTTCGTCAACGCGCCGTCGACCTGGCTGCAAGCGTTGAGCCGCTACCGCGCCACCGCCAGTTTCGCCCCCAACTTCGCCTATGCCCTGTGCAACCGGGTGGTCAGCGACAACCTCATCGCACAGCTCGACTTGAGCGCCTGGCAACACGCAATCAACGGTGCGGAACCGATCCATCCCGGTACCCTCGAAGCCTTCGCCCAGCGTTTTGCCCCTTGCGGTCTCAACCCGTTGGCAATCAGCCCCGGTTACGGCCAGGCCGAAGCGACGCTGTGTGTCAGTGCCACGCCGGCCGATGCTTTGCCAGTGGTGCTGCGCCTGGACAAAGCCGTGCTGGAAACCGGTCGCGCCGTGTTGGCGGCCACCGATGCCGCCGCCGTGGAGTTCGTCGCCTGCGGTTATCCGCAAGCGCTGCACAGCATCGCCATCGTCGACCCACAAAGCCATGAACGCTGCAACGCCGATCGCATTGGCGAAGTCTGGTTGAAAGGCCCGAGCAACGCCGAAGCCTACTGGAAAAACCCCGAAGCCAGTCGCGAAGCCTTTGAGGCACGGATTGTCGGCGAACCCGGCAATTACCTGCGTTCCGGTGATCTGGGCTTCATGCACGAAGGTCAGGTGGTGATCTGCGGGCGACTCAAGGACTTGCTGATTCTCAATGGGCGCAACCTGTACCCCCACGACATCGAATTCGCCATTACCGATGCCGAGCCGGGCATTCGCACTGGGCGCATCGCCGCGTTCTCGGAAATGGACCCGGTGCTGGGCCGCGAGAAACTGGTGATCGTCGCCGAGCCACAGCGCAAGTTCGTCGACCCGGCGCATCACCCGGCGCTGTTCGCGTCGATTCAAAACGCCGTGCGCGAAGCCGCCGACTGCGGCATCGATCAGATCGTGCTGGTGGAAGCCGGCACTATCCCGATGACCACCAGCGGCAAAATCGCCCGTCAAGGCGCGCGCAAACAATTGGCTGCCGGCACCTTGAGCATCATCGCCCAAAGCGGTGGGCAGATCGCCTCGAACAGCGAAACCATTGACCTCGTTCAACTGAAGCACCTGGTGGGCAGTACACCGCAACTCGCACAGCCCGCGTGCCGCCAATGGCTTGAGCAAACCCTGCGCGAGGTCAATCCGTACATCGCGGCAGACTTTGAACTCAGCCTGATCGGCCTCGGCCTGGACTCCATCAGCGTGGCCGATTTTGCCGCTCGCCTGTACAAGGATCTGGGCTGGAGCCTTGACACCCAATGCCTGTTCGGCGAACAAACCCTGGCGCAATGGGCGCTGGCCTTGCAGGTTTTCCTGAGCGAGCCGTCGCCAGCGACCAGCCCATCGATCGCGCGTGCGGGTGTCGGCCAAAGTCGTCAATCATTCGCGCAAAGTCGCCTGTGGTTCTTGCGTCAATTGAACCCGGACGATACCCGGCACAACCTGGTGTTGCACCTGAGCCTGCAAGGCCCACTGGACATTGAAACCCTGGCGCTGCGGCTGAACAATCTGGTCATACGGCACAGCGTATTGCGCACGGTGTATCGCGACAGTATCGATGGCCCCCAGCAACAGGTTTTGCCGGCCACGGACGTACCGCTGACCTGGCATGACCTGCGTGATCAGAGCGAGTCGCAGCAGCAACAAGCACTCAGCGACAACCTGGCCAACGAACACGCCACACCGGTCGAACTCGAAACCGGACCGCTGCTGCGTGCGCAGTTGCTCAGCCGGAATGACCAGCAGCATGACCTGCTGCTGACCCTGCATCACATCGCTTTCGACGGGCGCTCGGCGCAAGTGCTGCTGGCGGAACTGGCAGGCGCCACCGACGACGAATTGCCAGTGCAGTACCTGGATTTCGCCCAATGGGAAGCCATGCACTGGAGCGAACAGCGGATCGCCACCGAACAAGTCTTCTGGCGTGAGCATCTGGCAAACATGCCACAAACCCTCGAACTGGGTGGCAGCGGCCAGACCCAGGGCGAGCACAGTCTGAACTTCACGGTGCCCCAGGCCACCTGCGAACACCTTGCAGCGCTAGCACGCGAGCAAGGCATGACCCTGTTCATGCTGCTTTTGGCCAGCTATCAGCTGGTGCTCAAGCAACTCGGCGGGCAGCAACAGTTTCTGCTGGGCACCGATGTCAGCGGCCGTCCGCTGGCGGAACACAACGACGTCATCGGCTTCTTCGTCAACCAGCTGACCCTGCGCTGTGACCTGCACGGCGAACCGACACTGGCCGGTTTCCTTGAACGGGTGCGCGATGAGGCGCGATTGGCTTATGCCCACCAGGGCCTGCCTTTCGATCTGGTGGTGTCGGCGCTGGCGCCGGAGCGCCGCCCGGATCACTCGCCGCTGTTCCAGGTCAAACTCAACTATCAACCGTCACGGGTAACCCCGACCGCTATCGCCGGTGCGCACATGACCGCGCTGGACGTGGCGCAAGCGCCGGGAGATTTCCACCTGGTGCTCGATCTGGTGCATGGCGCCGCAGGCATCGACGCGACCCTCAAGTACCGCGGCGAATACTTCGATCAGGATCGCGCCCTGCGCCTGCAACACCTGTGGACCTACCTGCTGGACGAGATCCAAAACCTGCTGGACGAACCGCTGTCGGCACTGGCCGAACGGCTGGGTACCCGGGATCAGGCGTTCCAGCGTGAACGCCAACAGTCCCAAGCCCTGGCCGGTCGCAGCCAGATGAAGCAAACCAAACGTCGCTCATTGACCCTTTAACCGAGTTGGATGCCTTTATGTCTATCGTGCCCCCATCGTCTCGTGCCCTTGGCGCCGTGCGCCGCAAAGCCATGAACGTCTCGGAACAGCAACTGGTCAGCGAACGTCTGCTGAGCCCGGACCACGCTTTGCCGCTGGTGATTGAACCAGTGGTCGGCGGCGTCGATCTGGTCGCCTGGGCGACCGGTGAACGCGAGTCTCTGGAGAAAAAACTGCTGCAATACGGCGCCCTGCTGTTTCGCGGGTTCTCGGTGCTGTCCGTGGAGCAATTCGATCAGGTCATCGCTGCGCTCTCCCCCGGCGCGCTGGAATACATGTTCCGCGCCTCGCCGCGCACTCGGGTCGGCGGCAACATCTACACCTCGACCGACTACCCGGCCGACCAGATGATTTTCCCGCACAACGAACATTCCTATTCCCCACGCTTCCCGCTTCGGCTGTTCTTCTACTGCCACATTCCGTCCCAGACCGGTGGCGAAACCCCCATCGGCTCGACCCGTGCGGTGAAGGCCAGCATCAGCCCCGAGATCGAAGCGCGGTTCCGCGAAAAAGGCGTGCTGTACGTGCGCAACTACGGCGACGGTTTCGGCCTGCCGTGGCAGACCGTGTTCCAGTCCGAAGACCGCAGTGAAGTGGAAGCCTACTGCGCCAGCGTCGGCATTGAAGTGGAATGGAAGGAAAACAACCGCCTGCGTACCCGTCAGCGCGGGCCGGCGGTGGTGCGTCATCCGCGTACCGGTGAAGAAGTCTGGTTCAACCACGCGACCTTCTTCCACATCAGCACCCTGCCACCGGTGATCCGCGATTCGCTGCAAAGCAACTTCAACGACCTCGACCTGCCTACCAACACCTTTTATGGCGACGGCGAACCGATCGAACCGCACGTACTGGAGTCGCTGCGTGCGGCCTACCTCGACTCGCTGGTGCGATTCAGCTGGCAGCAGGGCGACGTGTTGTTCATCGACAACATGCTCGCGGTGCATGGTCGCGAACCCTTCACCGGCAAGCGCGCAATCATGACCGGCATGGCAGAAGCCCTGCTGCAAAGCGACGTCGCCGTCTGACCATTTCAAAGGGCACATCAGCTGATCGCAAGAGGCTCACCTGACAACCGGTCAGCGAGCCTCGGCACCTCTGCCATGGCCCAGGTTTAACCCCCATTTTTAGTCGAGTTGAACATGAGCGGACTCCAAGGTTTTCGTATTTCGCCGCAACAGGCATCTGTGTACCCGCACATCAACGGCGCGGCCGAACACCCGTTCAGTTGCCATTTGCAATGGTCGTTGTCCCGGCCGGTGGATCTCGATGCGCTGAACAGCCGTCTGCTGGCGCTGATGGCCGACAGTGAAATCCTGCGCACGCGCCTGATGCCGGTGCCAGGTTTGCGCCAGCCGGTACAGGTGATTGACGAAACCTGCGCGCTGGCTGTGAGCATGCAAGACTTGCGTCAGTACAGCCCCGCCGAGCAGGACACCGCGCTGAACGATCTTGCCGCGCAGGCCCGTGACTGGACCCGCCCGCTCGCCGTGACGTTGGTGCGGATGACGGATGAACAGTCGGTGCTGGACCTGACCGCCGCCAGCAGCCACTTCGACCTCACCAGCCTGAAACTGCTGGCCGCTGCGCTGCTGCAAGACGCCACCCCGGATCTGTCCGAAGCGCTGCAATATGCCGACTACGCCGAGTGGCGCTGGAGCCTGACAGAAGACGAGCCGGACCACCCTGGCGTGAACTTCTGGAAACCACTGAGCGAAACCGAACAGCCGGCCTTGCAGCTGTCGCTTGAATCGGCCAGCGGCAACGGGTTTGCACCGGCGCGAGTGGATCTGGCATTGCCCGCCGATCTCGCCCGCCACCCGGCCCTGACCTCGAACCTGATGCTGACGGCCTGGGCTGCCGTACTCGGACGCTTGGCCGGCCAGCAGCAAGTCCCGATCACCCTGATCCACGAAAGCCGCGGCCCGGAACTGGAAAGCGCGTTGGGTTTGTTCGAGCAGTGCCTGCCGGTGCGCATCGATCTGGATGCCAAGGCGACGCTGCTGGCTCAAAGCAAACATGTCGGTGCCACGGTCGAGCGCACGGTCGGCTGGCAGGACTATTACACCCGGAACCTCAATGGCGGCTACGCCTTTGCCTGGCGTTCGGGCGATGCCCGGGAACGTTTTGCCAGCGCTGTAATGAACCCGGTCAAGGCCTGCCTGAACGTACGTCAATTGCCCGACAGCCTGCACGCGCAGGTGGTTTACGACCGCCATACATTAAGCGCCGAAGCAGCGGCCTGCCTCGCCGAGCAATGGCTGCAACTGCTGCTGGGCGCGCTGGCCGATCCGCAGCAAGCCTGGGCTCAGCTACCATTGAGCGGGCCGCTTCAGGCACAGGTTATTGGCACCGAACCGAACTTGCCATTGATCGAACCGGTGACGCTGGTCGAGCTGATTGCCCATCAGGTTCAGCAACAACCGAACGCCATCGCCCTCAGCGACAAGGACGGCGACCTGAGTTACGCCCGCCTCGATGCCTGCGCGACTCATCTGGCCCATCAACTGGTGGCGGCCGGCATCGGCCCAGGCGTGCCCGTAGGCATTCTGTTCGCCCGCAGCAACGCCGCCATTGTGGCCATGCTGGCGGTGTTGAAGGCCGGAGGCGCTTACGTGCCGGTTGATCCGACTTACCCGGCGGATCGTCGCGCCTACATGCTCGCCGACAGCGCCATTGCGCACATCGTGGTCAGCGCCGAACTGGCCGACAGCGTGCCCGCCACTCTGCAACGCTTCGTGCTCGATGACCTGAAGGCGACGAACGCCAGCGACCTGCCACCACTGCCGATGCCCCCTGCGGACGACCTGGCGTATCTGATTTACACCTCCGGTTCCACTGGCGCACCGAAAGCCGTGGAAATCAGCCACGGTGCGTTGAGTTTCTCGACCCAAGTGCGCATGGCTTCCTATGAGACGCCGGTGCGCGCCTACCTGCTGTTGTCGTCATTTGCCTTCGACAGCTCGGTCGCCGGGATTTTCTGGACGCTGGCCCAGGGCGGGCGCCTGGTATTGCCGGCTACCGGCGAAGAACTTGAGATGGCCCGTCTGGCGCAGTTGATTACCCAGTATCGGGTCAGTCACGGTCTGTCGCTGCCGTCGCTCTATCAAGCCCTGCTCGACCAACTGCAACGCGCCGAAAGTGCCGACAGCCTCGAGTGCTGGATTGTTGCCGGTGAAGCCTGCCCGCCTTCGTTGATCGCCCAGCACAGCAAGACCTTGCCCCAGGCTCGACTGGTGAACGAATACGGTCCCACCGAAGCCACGGTCTGGGCCACCTATGAAGTGCTGGACCCAAGTCGGGCGCTGAGCATCGGACGCCCGATCGCCGGCATGGATCTGCGCGTGCTGAACGAACACGGGATCACCAGCGGCATCGGCGAACCAGGGGAAATCGTTCTCGCCGGCCCGACCCTGGCCCGCGGTTATCGCAACAAGCCCGAAGAAACCGCCAAAGCCTTCGTCACCCTCGCCGATGGCACCCGCGCCTACCGCACCGGCGACCTGGCCTGCTGGCTGGCGGACGGGCGCCTGGCATTCCTCGGCCGCAAAGACCATCAGGTCAAGTTGCGCGGCTACCGCATCGAGCTCGGCGAAATCGAGCGTCAACTGTGCAGCCACAGCGACGTGCGCGAAGCCGCGGTGATCGTGCAAGAGCACGCCGCCGGCAAGCGTCTGCTGGCCTATATCGTGGCGGCTCATGGTTATGCGCCGGACTCGGAAGCGATCAAGCGTTTCCTCGGTGAACGCCTGCCCTCGTACATGGTGCCGGCCCGGGTGCTGACCCTGGCGACCTTCCCGCGGACCCCCAACGGCAAGCTCGATACCCGCCAGTTGCCCGACCCGGACCAGTTTGACGAAGGCGCCCACGTGGCACCGCGCAACGCGATGGAGACCACCCTGCAAGCGATCATCGCCAAGGTCTTGAAGCTGTCGAGCGTGAGCGTCACCGAGAACTTTTTCGCCATTGGCGGCGACTCGATCCTGAGCCTTCAAGTGGTGGCCCAGGCCCACGAGCAAGGGATTGCGCTCTCGGCCAAGCATGTCTTCGAGCGCCAGACCATCGCCGCCATGGCCGAAGTCGCTCAGCCACTGGCCGCCGACAGCGCGCAACCGGAAGCCCAGAGCACCGAGTTCAGCGTTTCGGGTCTGTCCGATGACGAGATGCAGGCGCTGATGGCCGAACTCGACGAGAACGAATTTTAACCGGCCGCCCACTTCGCCGCGCCATTGCCCCTTTTTTTGCAGGACGCTTTCAATGACCACCGAAAAAACCACCCACAATCCGATTGAAGACATCTACCCGCTATCGCCGTTGCAGCAGGGGATGCTGTTCCATTCCCTGCTGCACGAAGATTCCGGCGTGTACCTGATGCAGGATCGCTACCGCATCGGCGGGGCCATTGATGAAGTCGCGTTTCTTGAATCCTGGCGCCAGGTGGTGGCGCTGCACCCTTCCCTGCGCGCCAGTTTTCAGTGGAAAACCCAGAAGCAACCGGTGCAGGTGATCCATCGCGAGGTCAAGGTCCCGCTGGACACCCTCGACCTGCGCGGGCTCGCCCCGCACGAACAGGAAACGCGGATTCGCACGCTGCTGGAAGACGAGCAGAAAGTCGGTTTCAACCTGTCGAAGCCGCCGCTGATTCGCTTCCGTCTGGTGCGGTTGGCCGATGAGTCCTACGAGTTCATTCGCAGCTTTCACCACATCCTGATGGATGCCTGGTGCATTTCCCTGGTGACCGTGGACTTCCTCAAGGTCTATGAAGCGCTCTGCAACGACCGCACGCCTGAGCTCAAGAGCCCACGGCCGTTTCGCGATTACATCCAGTGGTTGCAACGCCAGGATGCGGGCAAGGCCGAGCAATTCTGGCGCGGCCAGCTGCAAGGGCTCAATGCCCCCACGCCGCTGACCGTAGACAACGGCGTGGCCCGTGACCGCTACACCGATGCGGTGCTGGTGGACGATCAGCTGATTCACCTGAGCGAGCAGGAAACCCAGGCGCTGGCCGCGTTCTGCCGTAGCCGCCGGATTACCCCGAACACGTTTTTCCAGGGGGTCTGGTCGTTGCTGCTGTCGCGCTACAGCAGTCAACGGGACGTGCTGTTCGGCGTCACCGTGGCCGGTCGTCCGGCTGAATTGGCCGGGGTGGCGGAGATGATCGGTCTGTTCATCAACACCCTGCCGCTGCGGGTGTCGGTGGATCCCGAAGCATCGCTTGGCCAGTGGTTGAGCGCGCTGCAACGGCTGAACGTCGACATGCGTGATTTTGAGCACACGCCGCTGACCGACATCCAGGGCTGGAGCGATTTCCCTCGCGGCGAAACCCTGTTCGACAGCATCCTGGTGTTCGAAAACGCCCCGATCGACGAGCAGATTCTGGAAGGTGGTTTCCAGTTCAGCCTCGAGGGCATGGATCACAGCGTGCACACCCACTACGGTTTGACCGTGGTGATTTTGCCCGGCGAACAGCTGGGCATTCGGGTGTCCTACGACCGCGAACGTTTCGAGGCGCCGACCGTGCAGCGCCTGCTCGGCCATATCGCCAGCCTGGTGCGCGGCATGCTCGCCGCACCGGATGCGCCGCTGGGCAGTTTCGAACTCCTGGCTGTCGATGAGCGCCAGCAATTGCTCGGCGAGTGGGCGGTCAACCCCCACGACTTCCCGCTGGATCAAAGCTACGCCGAACTGTTTGCCGCGCAGGTCGCCCAACGGGGCGAACAGATTGCCGCGATCTGCGACGGTGAATCCCTGACCTACGCCGAACTGGATCAGCGAGCCACCCGCCTGGCGCACGCCTTGCGCGACGCCGGCGTCGGTGAAGATCAATTGGTCGCGCTGGTTGCCCCCCGTGGCCTGGCGCTGTTGACCATGATGATTGCCGTGTTCAAGACCGGCGCAGCAATGCTGCCACTTGAAGTCAATCATCCGCCGGAGCGTCTGCGGGAAATCCTCAGCCTGTCTCGCGCACCGTTGCTGGTAGCCAGCGAAGGTTGCAGCGGCCTGCTCGATCAGTTGCTCAGCGGCCTCGATCAGGCGCCAAAAGCCCTGTTTGCCGAAGCCTGCTGGACGTCCGGCAACGATATGCCGCTGCCATTGCTCGGCAACCCGGACAGCCTGGCCTACGTGCTGTTCACCTCGGGTTCGACCGGTACGCCTAAAGGCGTGATGATCGAACAACGAGGCATGCTCAATAACATCTTCGGCAAAGTGCCGGCCCTGGGGCTGAACGCCGAAGACCGGATTCCACAGACCGCGTCGGTGGCTTTCGACATTTCCGTGTGGCAGTTCCTCGCCGCGCCAGTACTCGGCGCCACGGTGCACATCCTGCCGGACGACGTGGCGCACGACCCGCAACGTCTGCTGCAAGTGCTTGCCAGCGAACGCCTGAGCGTGCTGGAAATTGTCCCGAGCCTGATGCGCACGCTGCTCGCGCTGTGCCCGTGCGACCTGCAATTACCCGACCTGCGCTGGGTGCTGCCCACCGGTGAAGCCCTGCCGCCGACCGTGGCCCGGGACTGGTTTGCGCGCTTCCCCGACATCGACTTGATGAACGCCTACGGTCCGGCCGAGTGCGCCGACGACGTGGCCTTCCAGCCGATCTCCGAAGCGCCGCACGCCAACGTCAGCCACATGCCTATCGGCCAGCCCACCGCCAACAACCGCTTGTACGTGTTGGACGAATCCCTGCGGCCGGTGCCCGTTGGCGTTGCCGGGGAAATCTGTGTCGGTGGCGTCGGCGTCGGTCGCGGCTACCTGCACGATCCGCAGCGTACCGCTGATGCGTTCATCGACCATCCTCAGTTTGAAGGGCGCCTATATCGCACCGGCGACCTGGGCCGCTGGCGCGCCGATGGCGTGATCGAATACCTCGGCCGTCGCGACCAGCAGGTGAAATTGCGTGGGCACCGGATCGAACTGACCGAAATCGAACACCGTCTGGCGCAGCACCCGAATGTGCGCGAAGCCGCCGTATTGCTGCGGGAAAACACCGTTGGCGAAGCCTGGCTGGTGGCCTACTGGTCGGCCCACGACGACACCTTGGGCAGCGACGGACTCAACGAACACCTGCGCGCGCAATTGCCGCCGTACATGGTGCCGGCCGCCTTCGTGTGCCTGGAGCGCTTGCCGCTGAACAACAACGGTAAGGTCGATCGCAAGGCCCTGGCCGCTCAGGAACTGAACTGGCAGGCCGACACCCAGGAAAGCATCGCGCCACGCAATGAACTGGAAACCGCCGTGGCGAAAGTCTGGGCCGACGTCCTGGGTCGCGACACGGTGGGCGTGGAAGATAACTTCTTTACCCTCGGCGGGCACTCGCTGCTGGCCACCCAGATCGTTGCGCGCCTGCGCACCCATTTCAAACTCGACTTGCCATTGCGAGTGCTGTTCGAACAACCGACAGTGGCGCTGCTGGCCGTCGCCATCGCCGCCCGCCAGGCCGACGCCGCCGCACCGCAAGCAGCCGCTATCAGCGCGCCGAAAGCCCAGGCGCGCCCGACGCTGCTGCCGCTGTCGTTCTCGCAACAGCGCCTGTGGTTCATCGAGCAACTGACGCCGGGCACGACGCTGTTCAACATCCCGTTCGCCCTGCACCTCAAAGGTGAACTCAACGTCGAAGCACTGCACGCCAGCCTGAATGACTTACTGGTGCGTCATGAAGTCCTGCGCACCGGCATCCGCAGCACCGACGGCGTACCCAGCCAGCACATCAGTGAATCGCTGAACATCGCGGTGCCGTTCGATGATTTGTCGGGTTTGAGCGCCACGGCTCGCGAAGGTGCGCAGTTCAATGCGCTGCAAGAAACCTTTGAGCAACCGTTCGACCTGACCTCGCCGCCGTTGCTGCGTGCACGATTGCTGCGTGTTGCACCGGATGAACATGTGCTGGGCATCGCTCTGCATCACATGGTCTCGGACGCGTGGTCGGCGACCATCGCCCTGCGTGAGCTGGCTCTGGGTTACGAAGCCCGTTGCAACGGCGCCCCCGCCGAACTGCCGACCTTGCCCGTGCAATATGCCGACTTCGCCCTGTGGCAGCGCGACCACCTGCAAGGCGCCGAACTCAAGCGCCAACTCGATTACTGGACCACCACGCTGGATCGTCGCGACAGCGAAGGCAGCCCATTGCTGGCCTTGCCCACCGACAATCCACGGCCGTCGGTGCAAACCTATCGCGCCGGGATCGTGCAGCGTGAACTGAGTGCCGACCTGAGTGGCCGGGTGCAATCCTTCGCCAGTCGCTTGGGCACCACACCGTTCACCGTGTTGTTCGCCGGTTTCGCCGTGCTGATGCACCGTTTGAGTGGCGATGCCACGGTACTGATCGGCACCCCGGTCACACACCGTGAACAACCGGGCACCGAAGGCCTGCTCGGCATTCTGTTGAACAACCTGGCGATCCGTGCCGACTTCGATCAGCAAGCGGATTTCACCACGCTGGTGGGCCAGGTGGCCAAACGTCTGCGCGAGGGCTTGCAGCATCAAGACCTGCCATTCGAGCAACTGGTGGACAGCCTGCAACTGCCGCGCAGCCTCAGCCATGCGCCGCTGTATCAAGTGATGGTCGCGCAGCAATTGGCCATGGAATCGCGGCTGCGCTTCCCCGGGCTGGAATTCGAAGCGCTGGACACCCCGCTCAAACATTCCGAATGCGATCTGGATCTGCACGTGCTGTGCCCGGCCAATGCACCGATTCAGCTGGAGCTGATGTTCGCTCTGGACCTGTTCGTCGCCGACAGCGCCCGTCAGACCCTCGCTCGCCTGGAGCACTTGCTCGAACAAATGCTCGCCGAGCCGCAACGCCCGGTGGCCGCCCTGCCGCTGCTGATGGCGGCGGAATGGCAACGCACCGTGGTCGAGTGGAACCGCACCGAGATGGAAGTGCCACAGCACCTGACCTTCGCTCAGCTGTTTGAACAGCAGGCCGAACGCACCCCGGATCGCGACGCATTGTGCTTCGAAGGCCATAGCCTGAGCTACAGCGAACTGAACCGCCGCGCCAACCAGGTGGCGCATTACTTGCGCAGTCGCGGCGTGGTCGCCAATCGCCCGGTGGCATTGTGTGTCGAGCGTTCGCTGGAACTGTTGGTCGGCCTGCTGGGCATTCTCAAATCCGGTGGTGCCTATGTGCCGCTGGACCCGACCTATCCGGTGGATCGTCTGGCGTACATGCTTGAAGACGCGCAACCCGCGCTGTTCCTCGGTCAGCAGGGTTTGCTGGAGCAATTGGGTGCCGAACTGCCGCGTTTGCGTCTGGACAGCGACGCCGCGCTGTTCGCCGATCAGCCGGACAGCAACCTGACGCCACTCGCCGGTCCCGAGGACCTGGCGTACATCATGTACACCTCCGGCTCGACCGGTAAGCCCAAGGGCACCCTGGTCACCAACGGCTCGGTGGTCAATCTGGCGTGGGCGCGCATCCATGGCCTGTATCGCCGCTACACCGATCAGCCGATGCGCACCAGTTTCAACTATTCGTTTGCCTTCGACAGTTCCGTAGCCGAGCTCATCCTGCTGCTCGATGGCCACAGCCTGTACCTGACCCCGGAAGAGGTGCGCTACGACCCCGACGCCTTGGCGCGGTTTTTCCGCGAAACCCGTCTGCAAGCCTTCGAGTGCACCCCGGCGCAGCTCAAGGCCTTGCTCGAAAGCGACGGCGTACGCCGTGGCGAGGTGTACCTGCCGCGCTTCGTGCTGTTCGGTGGCGACGCGGTGGACGCGCAACTCTGGCAGCGCCTGCCATCGATTGCCGGCAGCCGCTTCTTCAACACCTACGGCCCGACCGAATGCACCGTGGATGCGACCGGTTGTGCGGTGGACGACTTCCCGGCACGTCCGATCATCGGGCGGCCGATCGCCAACGTGCGCACTTACGTGCTCGATGCTTTTCTCAATCCGATGCCGGTCGGCGTTCCGGGCGAATTGCACATCGGCGGCGCCGGCGTGACCCTTGGCTACCTCAACCGCGCCGAACAGACCGCGAAGGTATTCATCGACGATCCATTCTCGCCTTTAGAGAGTGCGCGGATGTACAAGTCTGGCGACCTGGTGCGCTGGCTGCCCGACGGCCAGCTCGAGTACCTGGGGCGCATGGATCATCAGGTGAAAATCCGTGGTTTTCGCGTCGAGCTGGGCGAAATCGAAGCCTTGATCGGTGCCCAACCGGGCGTGCGTCAGGCGGTGGTACTGGCCCGTGAAGACGTGCCCGGCGACAAGCGTCTGGTGGCTTATGTCACCTGCGACCAGCAGGCCGATATCAATGCCTGGCGCAAAACCATCGGCGCGGCCCTGCCCGACTACATGGTGCCGTCGGCGTTTGTGCTGCTCGATGAGTTGCCGCTGACCGACAATGGCAAACTCAATCGCAAGGCCCTGCCAGCGCCGGACATTCAAGCGGCGCCAGACGCCCTGGACCCACCGCGCACCGTCGCCGAACAGCAACTCGCCGCCCTGTGGGCCGAGCTGCTGAACGTGCCGCTGACGCAGATCGGACGCGACAGTCACTTCTTCTACCTTGGCGGTCATTCGTTGCTGGCGGCCGTGCTGTTTGCCCGACTGCGCCAACAGTTCGCCGCGGTTCCGCCGCTGCGTGCGGTGTTTGAACACCCGACCCTCGACGCGTTGGCCGCCCTGTTGGGTGATCCGCTGCAAGCCCCCGAGGCCACCTTCGTCCCGGCGGCACGCCCGGCGCGCCTGCCGTTGTCGTTCGAACAACAACGCTTGTGGTTCCTCGAACAACTGAGCGCTGGCGGTGGCGAATACAACGTGGTCAGCGCCGTACAGTTCGACGGTGAGCTCAACACGCTGGTCTTGCAGTCCGCCCTGAACAGCGTGGTTCAACGCCACGAAATCCTGCGCAGCCGCATCGTGCGCGATGGCGACGGCGAGTTGGCGCTGGTCATCGAACCGCAGGTCAACATCACCTTGCGCATGACAACACTGGAAGCGGCTACCGACGACACTTGGCAACTGCTGACCGATGAGGCCATCCACGCCGAAACCGGGCACCGTTTCGACCTGGCTACCCAAGTGCCGGTCCGTGCCACGCTGGTGCAACGCAGCGGACGCGACCAGGCGTTGCTATTGCTGACTGTGCACCATTGCGCCACTGACGATGCGTCCAGCCAGAACCTGTTGAATGAACTGGCGCAGTTCTACGCCGCCCAATGCCAAGGCACCGTCGCCGTACTGCCGAACCTGGCCCTGCAATACCCGGATTACGCCCTCTGGCAGCGCGAGCCCGGTCAACAAACAGTGTTCCGCAACCAGCTCGAATACTGGCGCACCCAGCTGGAAGACGGCAATTATCTGTTGGACCTGCCCACCGAACAGGGTCGTCCAAACCAGCTCGCCCCTGCCGCCGGTGCCGTGCAACTGCAACTGCCGCAAGAACTGGCGGGACGCTTGCGTCAGTTCGCCCAACAACGCGGTGCCACCCTGTACATGCTGATGCTCAGCGCGGCGCAATTGTTGTTGGGGCGCTACGCCAACCAGCGCGACGTGCGTGTCGGCAGCCCGGTGGCCCAGCGTCCACTGGCCGAACTGCAGCCGCTGATCGGTTGCTTCGTCAACACCCTGGTGATGCGCGCCGACCTCGATCCGACGCTGGATTTCGAAGGTTTGCTGAGCCAGGTGCGCAACCGCGTGCTGGACGCGCAGCAGCATCAGGACGTGCCGTTCGACCAAGTCGTTGAGCACCTGGCACCGGAACGCAGCCTCGGTCAGACGCCATTGTTTCAGGTGCTATTCGTGATGCAGAACGCTGACTCGTCGGCCAGTCACTGGCCGCAGTTGCAGGTGCGCGAACGGGCGGTGACCGCCCAAGCCACCAAGTACGACCTGAACTGGGAAGTGCATGACGGCGAGGTGCTGTCGGTGTTGCTGGAATACCGCGCCGCGTTGTTCAGCGAAACCACGGCCCAACGTTGGCTCGCGCAATGGCAAGAGCTGCTCGAAACCATGCTCGACGCGCCACAGACTCGCCTCGGCGACTGGTCACCGTTGGCGGCGTCTGAGCGTCAACGTCAACTGGTTGAGTGGAACGCCACCGAACGTCAGTACACCGGTCCGACCAACCTGCATACGGCGCTGACCCAACAGGCTGCCCTCAGCCCGAATACCCCGGCGCTGGTGTTCGAAGGCCAACGCCTGAGTTATGCGGAACTGGATCAACGCGCGCAAGCCGTTGCCCGCGCCTTGCGTGCTGCGGGCATTGGTGCCGATCACATCGTCCCGGTGTGCATGGAACGTTCCGTGGAGCTGGTAGTGGCCCTGCTCGGCATCGTGCATGCCGGCGCCGCGTGGTTGCCGCTGGACCCGGAATTGCCTGCCGCCCGTCTGGCCTTCCTGATCGAGGATGCCGACGCTCAGGTCACCTTGACTCAGCCACAGTGGCTGGCGCGTCTGCCGGTCGGGCACACCGCTTGGACCCTCGACACCCTTCCGCAATCGCCTGCGGGCGAGCCGATCAGCGTCAGCGCCAATGATCTGGCCTACGTGCTCTACACCTCCGGTTCCACCGGCCAACCCAAAGGCGTGATGAACGAACACGGCGCCTTGATGAACCGCCTGTACTGGATGCAGGACGCCTTCCCGATTGGCCCGAACGACCGCGTCTTGCAGAAAACCCCCTACAGCTTCGACGTGTCGGTGTGGGAATTCTTCTGGCCGCTGATCACCGGCGCCACGCTGGTGGTCGCCCGTCCGGACGGTCATCGCGACCCGGCCTACCTCAGCGCATTGATCCAGCAGGAACAGGTCACCACCCTGCATTTCGTGCCGTCGATGCTGCGGGCCTTTGTCGAAGAACCGAGCCTGGTCAACTGCCACAGCCTGCGTCAGGTGTTCGCCAGCGGCGAAGCGCTGCCGGTGGATCTGGTGCGGCGTTTCATGAGCCAACACCCGGCGGCACTGGTCAACCTCTATGGCCCGACCGAAGCGGCGATCGACGTCTCGGTATGGCGTTGCTCGGTGGACAACGTGATCGTGCCGATCGGCAAACCGATTGCCAACCTGCGCCTGTACATCCTCGACGAGGCTCAAAAGCCATTGCCCATCGGCAGCATCGGCGAGCTGTACATCGGTGGCGTCGGCGTCGCTCGCGGTTACCTGAAACGTCCGGACCTGACGCGGGAACGCTTCCTCGCCAGCCCGTTCATCGACGGTGATCGCCTGTACCGCACCGGCGACCTTTGCCGCTTCCTCGCCGATGGCAACATCGAATACCTGGGGCGTCTCGACCATCAGGTGAAACTGCGCGGTCAGCGCATCGAACTGGGGGAAATCGATGCTGAACTGCTCACGCAACCGGGCGTTCGCGACGCTGCCACTTTGTTACTTGATCAACGCCTGGTGAGCTTCTGGTGTGGTGACGCCGATGAATCCGCACTGCGCGCGGCATTGAGCGACAGCCTGCCCTCGCACATGCTGCCAAACCTTTGGGTGCAACTCGACAGCCTGCCGCTCAACAGCAACGGCAAGCTCGATCGCAAGGCGTTGGCTGCCACGGCATTGCCTGAAACCAAAAGCGACCAGCCACACACCGCGCCGCGCAACGCCACCGAAACGGTGCTCTGCGAGTTGTTCAGCGAAGTGCTGGAATGCCCGTCGGTGGGGATCGAAGATCACTTCTTCCATCTCGGCGGCCACTCTCTTCTGGCCACCCGCCTGGTCGCCCGGGTCCGTGAACGCCTGGGCGCCACCCTGCCGTTGGCGCTGGTATTCGCCCAACCGACGGTGGCGGCTTTGGCCGGTCATCTGCGAGCGGCGATGCCGGGTGAGCTGATCACCGCACAACCGCGTCCGGCACGACTGCCGTTGGGTCTGGCTCAGCAGCGTTTCTGGATGCTCAGCCGTCTGGTGCCGGATTCGCGCGAATACCACATGCCATTCGCCCTGACCTTGCGCGGCGACCTTCAGGTCCAGGCCTTGCGCGAAGCCTTCGAGCAGGTCAGCGAGCGCCATCTGGTGCTGCGCAGCCGCATTGTCGAAGTCCAGGGCGAGCCGCAGTTGCTGATCGACGATCACGGACCGGCGCTCGTCGTCACTTCGGTCGCTACACAGGACTGGACGGCGGCGTGCGCCAATGCGCAGAACGAGCTGATGACGCCGTTCAATCTGGCCGCCGTCGCACCTTGGCGTGCGCACCTGTTGCAACGTCAGGGCAGCGACGAAAGCCTGTTGCTGGTTTGCCTGCACCACAGCGCCACCGACGGTTGGGCGATGCAATTGCTGATCGACGAACTGGCCCAGGCCTACAGCGCCGGCCTTAAAGGGCAGTCGCCCGCCTGGAACGTGCTGGACGTCGACTATGTCGATTTCGCCCTGTGGCAACAGCACCCGGACACCCAGGCTCGACGCAATGACAGCCTGGATTACTGGAAAAACCACCTCGGCCAGGACGACTACCAACTCGACCTGCCGCTTGACCATCCACGCGGTGCCGAAGCGGATCGTCGCGCCCGACAACTGACCGTCAACCTCGGCGCCTCGCGTGCCGAAGCCATCCGCCAGTTCGCCCGCCAACGCGGCACCACCAGCTACGTGGTACTTGCGACGGCACTGAGTGCCTTGCTCGCCCGCTACAGCGGTCAACGCGACATTCGCCTCGGCACCCCGGCGGACCAGCGCGACCAACCGCAAACCCAGGCGTTGCTGGCGTGCCTGGTGAACACGCTGGTGATCCGCAGCGAAGTCGATCAACAGGCTCCGGCCGAGCAGTTGTTGGCCAGCCTCGAGGCAGATCTGCGCGCGGCCCAGGCCCATGCCGACCTGCCGTTTGCCACCCTGGTCGGCGCCGTGGCCCAGCGCCGCGACCTGAACCGCACGCCGCTGTTCCAGGTGATGTTCTCCCTCAACCACGGCCGCATGGACAGCAGCCAATGGCCGGGTCTGAGCATCGAAGAGCAGACGCTGCCGGTGATCGACGCCAAGTTCGAACAGAGCTGGGAAGTCCAGGACGATGGCAGCGACATGACCCTCGCCCTTGAATACCAATCGGCGCTGTTTGACGAGTCGACGATGCAGCGCTGGAGCGCGCAATGGTGTGCCCTGCTGGACGCGCTGGTGACAACGCCGGAGCTAGCGCTGGTCGAATTGTTCCCGCAACAACAGGATCAGCAGCAACTGGATCGCTGGAACGCCACCGAACGTCAGTACACCGGGCCGACCAATCTGCATACGGCGCTGACCCAACAGGCTGCCCTTAGCCCCAACGCTGCGGCGCTGGTGTTCGAAGGCCAACGCCTGAGCTACGCCGAACTGGATCAACGCGCGCAAACCGTTGCCCGCGCCTTGCGTGCCGCCGGTATCGGCAGCGGCGCCATCGTTCCGGTGTGCATGGAACGCTCCGTGGAGCTGGTAGTGGCTCTGCTCGGCATCGTGCATGCCGGCGCCGCGTGGTTGCCGCTGGATCCGGAACTGCCCGCTGCGCGCCTGGCGTTCCTGATCGAGGACGCTGACGCCCAAGTCACCTTGACTCAAGCGCAGTGGCTGGCGCGCCTGCCGGGCGGGCACACCGCCTGGACCCTCGACGCCCTGCCGCAAGCGCCAGCGTTTGAGCCGATCAGCGTCAGCGCAAGCGATCTGGCCTACGTGCTCTACACCTCCGGTTCCACCGGCCAACCCAAAGGCGTGATGAACGAACACGGCGCCTTGATGAACCGCCTGTACTGGATGCAGGACGCCTTCCCGATTGGCCCGAACGACCGCGTCTTGCAGAAAACCCCCTACAGCTTCGACGTGTCGGTGTGGGAGTTCTTCTGGCCGCTGATCTCCGGCGCCACCCTGGTGGTCGCCCGTCCGGACGGTCATCGCGACCCGGCCTACCTCAGCGCATTGATCCAGCAGGAACAGGTCACCACCCTGCATTTCGTGCCGTCGATGCTGCGGGCCTTTGTCGAAGAACCGAGCCTGGTCAACTGCCACAGCCTGCGTCAGGTGTTCGCCAGCGGCGAAGCGCTGCCGGTGGATCTGGTGCGGCGTTTCATGAGCCAACACCCGGCGGCACTGGTCAACCTCTATGGTCCGACCGAAGCGGCGATCGACGTCTCCGTATGGCGTTGCTCGGTGGACGACGTGAGCGTGCCGATCGGCAAACCGATTGCCAACCTGCGCCTGTACATCCTCGACGAGGCTCAAAAGCCATTGCCCATCGGCAGCATCGGCGAGCTGTACATCGGCGGGGTCGGCGTCGCTCGCGGTTACCTGAAACGCCTGGACCTGACCGAGGAGCGTTTCCTCGCCAGCCCGTTCATCGACGGTGATCGCCTGTACCGCACCGGCGACCGTTGCCGCTTCCTCGCCGATGGCAACATCGAATACCTGGGGCGTCTCGACCATCAGGTGAAACTGCGCGGGCAGCGGATCGAACTGGGGGAAATCGACGCGGCGCTGCTGAACCAGCCGTTGATAACCGGTGCCTGCACACTGGTGATCGACAACCGATTGGTTGCGTTCTACAGCAGCAACGCGCCGCAATCGCGCCTCGACACATTGCTTGCCGCCGAATTGCCGGCGTACATGGTGCCGGCGGTGTGGGTCGAAGTGCCGACCTTGCCCCTGACCACCAACGGCAAGATCGACCGTAAAGCCTTGGCAGCCTTGCCATTGCCGCAAACCCAGGAAGATTACGCCGCACCGCGCAACGAACTGGAAACCCTACTCTGCCAACTGTTCGGTGAACTACTCGGCGAAGCCTTGACCGGTGGCCGTGAAGTCGGCACCTCGGACAGCTTCTTCGCGTTGGGCGGTGACTCGATTCTCGGTTTGAAGCTGATCTCCCGACTGCGCGAACAGGGTTACTCGCTCACGCCAAAAGACCTGTTCCGCTCGCCGACCCCGGCCGCGCTGGCGCAGGTGGCCAGCCCGTTGCTGACCCTGGCCGAGCAAGGTGACGTGACCGGTGCGATGCCGTTGATGCCGTTGCATCAGTGGTTCTTCGACCAACAACAGCCGCAGGCGGCGTACTGGAATCAGTCGGTGCTGGCCGATAGCGATCGTCATCTGCAGCCGGCCCTGGTGCAAGCGACACTGGATCGGATGGTCGCCCACCACGATGCCTTGCGCCTGCGTTTCGCAGAGGTTGACGGGCAATGGCAGGCGCACATCGCACCGGTATCGCCCGCTCAATTGACCTGCTGCGAACACTCTGAACAACTGCAGCAAGTCGCACAAAGCCTGGACCTGCAACACGGCCCGCTGTTCGCCGCGGCCCTGCTGGAAGGCGAACCGCAACGCCTGTATCTGGTCGCGCATCACCTGGTCGTCGACGCAGTGTCGTGGACGCCGCTGCTGGAAGATTTCCAGCAGCTGTATCAAGGGCTGGAGCGTGGCGAGAATCCAAGCCTGCCGGCGAAAACCACGTCCTACCGTCAATGGGCCGAGCACCTGCACGCCCATGCCGACAAGGTCAGCGCCGAACAGCGCTACTGGAACGCCCAGACCGCAGTGAACACCGCGCCGGTGGCCACGGTCGCCGAGCGTCAGACCTTGTCGGCCCGTTGGGATGCGGCTCGCACTCATCAATGGCTGACCGAGTCCCACGCCGCGTATCGCACGCAACCGGAAGAACTGCTGATCGCCGCCCTCGCCGCCACCCTGGCGGAAGCCGAAAGCCGCAGCGACATCGTGGTGGATCTGGAGCGCCATGGTCGCGATGCGCCGTTCGAAGGCCTGGATGTCAGCCGCACCGTCGGCTGGTTCACCACCCTGTATCCGCTGCGCGTGAATTCCAGCGGTGCCCCCGGCGACCGGGTGCGCAACGCCAAGGAAGCCTTGCGCGCCGTGCCGGGCAATGGCCTCGGTCACGGGCTGCTGCGCCAGCGCGGCGCATTGCCGCCAAGCCGTGGTGATGTGCTGTTCAACTACCTGGGGCATGAGCAAACGCCACAGGGCTGGTTGCGCGCCAGCAGCCTGACCCCGCCGCCAGAAGTGGCACTGGCCAACCGGGTGACCCATGGCCGTGAAGTGGTGGCGTGGCTGGAAGACGGCGTGTTGCATGTCGAATGGCACAGCGTCACGCCGAGCGCCGACAGCCGCTTGCCCGCTCGCTTGCTGGAGCATCTGCAAGCGCTGGTCGGGCATTGCCTCGACCCGCAGGCCGGGACGCTGATGCCGTCAGACTTCCCGCTGGCCAAAGGCATGAACCAGGCGACCCTCGACACCCTGCTCAAACGCCTGGGGCCGAAGAAGTGAGCCCCGGTATCGACCTGTATTTGACTTCGGAGTGCGCCGTTCGCGGCGCACGTGCCTCCTCGTTTTTCTGGATTGAACACTGCTGCCATGCATGACCAAATCGAAAACATCTATTCGCTGACACCCCTGCAAAAAGGCCTGCTGTACCACGAGGCTTATGCGCCGGAGTCCCGGGTCTATTACCAGCAGATGAACATCGGGCTGGCCGGTGACCTCGACCTCAATGCTTTCCGTCAGGCCTGGCTGGCCTTGATGCAACGCCACGCGGTGTTGCGCACGGCGTTCCTCTGGGAAGAGCTGGACGACGCCTATCAGGTCATTCTCAAGGAAGTCGACTTGCCGCTGCGCGAAGTCGACTTGCGCGGCAACCCGCAAGGGCTGACGGCATTGGCGGCGGAAGATCACGCACAGGCTTTCGAGCTGGGCGCGGCCCCGCTGATGCGTTTGACCCTGGCGCGACTGGACGATGTGAACGGACAAGCGCAGTGGTCGCTGGTGTGGACCCACCATCACCTGTTGCTCGATGGCTGGAGCGTTGGTTCGTTGCTGGCGGACTGGCGCGATCTGTACCGCGCCGCACGACGCGGGCAAAACGCCGCGCTGGAGACCGTGCGTCCGTTCCAGGATTACGTGGCATACCTCAGCGAACGTCCTTCGGCCGATGAGTTCTGGCGCAGCCGTCTGGCAGACTTCGCCCACACCACCCGCATACCCGAATTGGACCCACGCGGTCTGCTTGTCGATCACGTGGAAGCGCACCTGCCCTGCACCGAGCATCAGCGTGTGCTGGATGCCGTCACCACCGCTCGCCTGACCAGCTTCGCCCGCGACAACAACCTGACCGTCAACACGTTGCTGCAAGCGGCTTACGCTTATCTGCTTGGCCGCCATAACGGCAGCGACGAAGCCCTGATCGGCGTCACTGTGGCCGGCCGTCCGCAGCGCCTGAGCGGTGTCGAGCGCATGGTCGGTCTGTTCATCAACACCTTGCCGTTGCGGGTGCGCTGGGACGATGCGCCAACCGTTGGTCAATGGCTGGCGGGCATCCAGGACTGGAACGCCGAGATGCGCGAACACGAACACACACCGCTGGCCAGTTTGCGGGCATTGACCGCGCTGCCGCCTGGTGGCGAGTTGTTTGAAGCGATCATGGTGTTCGAAAACTTCCCGTTCCCTCGGGAGCTCGATCAGATCGACGACGGTCTCGTCGGGTTGCCGGATGCCGAACACTCCGCGCCTTTGCGCCACACGGGTGGGCGCAACAACTACCCGATGTCGCTGATTGCTTCGATGGAAAGCGAATGCTTGCAGTTGCATCTGGTGCATCAGCGCAAACGCTTGTCCGATGCCGCTGGTGCGCGCCTGTTGCAGCAATTGGTGACGCTGATCGAGGAACTGAGCCGCGACGCCAATCGACCACTGACCGATGTACCGCTGTGCCCGCCGCAGGAACTGAGCCTGACTCGCACCTGGGGCAACGGTGCACCCCTCGAATTGCCTGAGGCTGCGCTGCATGAACTGATCGCCGCCCAGGCCCGCCGTCACCCCGAGCGTGAAGCCGTGCGCGACGCCAACGGCGCCTTGAGTTATGGCGAACTGCTTGAAGCTTCGACCGGACTGGCCAGCGCGTTGCGTCAGCGCGGCCTGCAACCGGGTGATCGCGTGGCGCTGGCCCTGCCCCGTTGCAACGACGCAGTGGTTTCGCTGCTGGCAGTGATGCAGGCCGGCGGCTGCTTCCTGCCGCTGGACCTCGGCCAACCGGCCTCGCGCCTGAGTGCGTTGATGGCCAGTGCCGAAGTGAACTTCATCATCGGCGCGCCGACCTTCGACACCGCCTCTGCACAAGTGATCGACGCCTCGGCTCGCGCCACCGGCATCGACCTGCCAGCGGTGGATCAACAGGCTTGCGCCTATGTGATCTACACCTCCGGCTCCACCGGTACGCCGAAAGGCGTGCGCCTGTCTCATCGCGCCATCGTCGCCTATGTCACTGGCATTCTCGCGGAATTGGGTTGCGCCGAGGCTGAACAACCGTGGCGCCATGCGCTGCTGTCGACCCTGGCGGCGGACCTCGGTTACACCCAGTTATTCGGCGCTCTGGTCAGCGGTGGCAGCCTTCTGCTGGTGGATGACGACACCCGTGCCGACCCGAACGCCCTGGCACAGTGCTTCGCCGAATTCACCCCGGATCTGGTCAAGCTCACCCCCAACCACCTGCACGGTTTGCTCGCCGCTCACCCCGACGCCAGCCTGCTGCCGCGCCGCGCCTTGTTACTCGGCGGCGAAGCACTGCAAGGTGCATTACTGGATACGATCCGGGCGCTGCGCCCGGAACTCGCGGTCTACAACCACTACGGCCCGACCGAAAGTGCCGTGGGCATTTGCCTGTCACGCATCGACTCGCCACTGGCCTGTGTGCAGCCGCTCGGCCATCCGCAACCGAACCGCCAACTGCGGGTCCTCGACAAACACGGTCACCCCGTGCCGGTCGGCGTGCCGGGCGAACTGTGGGTGGGCGGCGAAGGCCTGGCCATGGACTACCTCGGCGATCCAACGCAAACCGCCGCACGCTTCACGGCCATTGCCGACCTGCCCCGCGCCTACCGTACCGGTGACCGTGTGCGTTGGCTGGAATCCGGCGAACTGGCGTTCCTCGGGCGCGTCGACAACCAGATCAAGTTGCGCGGCTATCGCATCGAACTGGGCGAAGTCGAAGCACAGATCAAACGCCTGTCGAGCAACCTCCAGCAAGTGCTGGTGCGCGTGGTGCAACCGGCCAACGAGGCGCCACGCCTGGTCGCCTGGCTGGTGGCAAGCACCTCCATGTCCGCCGACAAGCTGCGCCATGACCTGGCCCTGCGCGTGCCGGATTACATGGTGCCGTCGGACTTCATCGCGCTGGATGCCATTCCGCTGAACGCCAACGGCAAACCGGACATCGCACGCCTGCCATTGCCCGATGCCCCGGCCAGCCAGGACAATTACGAGGCCCCGCGAGATGCGGTGGAAATCGCCTTCGCCGAGATCTGGCAGGATGTGTTGCGGGTCGAACGCGTGGGCATTCACGACAACTTCTTCGCCCTGGGCGGCGATTCGATTCTCAACCTGCAGATCATCGCTCGCGCCCACCAGCGCGGCATGAAGCTGACGCCCAAGCAGTTGTTCGAAAACCGCACCATCGCCGAAATTTCTGCGGTGATCAGCCAAGGGGCGAACTACAGCCGCGATACGTCCAGTGCTGCGCGCAATGTGCCGCTGACACCAGGTCAGCACGCTCGGCTCGAAGCCGGCCCACTGACAGCGGACTGGCGCTGCGTGGCCATGAATGCACCGATCACCGTCGAGGTGTTGAACCGCGCCGTGTTGGCCCTGCAACAGCAACACCGTGCGCTGCAACTGGGTCTGGCCCGGCAGGCGGACGGCACTTGGGCGCAAACCCTGCCCGCCACGCCTAAACCGGTCAGCGCCAGCCGTCAGCCACTGAACCTCGATGACTCGAACGCATTGACCGAACTGGCCGAAACCACCCTGGCCGGGCTGGATCACGCGGCGGGCGAAGGCTGGCATGCCTGTCTTTCGGAACAGGGCGACGCTGTGCTGTTGGTGAGCCATGCACTGCGCCTGGATGCGGCCTCCTGGGCATTACTGATGACGGACTTGACGCTGGCCGTGGCTCAAGCGCAATACGACCGTGCGATCGAGTTGCCGCGTCACGGCGGCAATCTGGATGAATGGGCCGAGCATCAGAACAGCTACGCAGCCGATGAAGACGGGCTGGAATCGGCCTGGGAATACTGGCTGCAATACGCTGGCGAAACCCTGCCACCAACCCCGCCGCAGAACACCGTGGCAACTGAAACCCGCGTGCAGATCCCGGCGCCGCTCAACGCTCGCCTGAACCTGCTGCAACGGCGCAGCCATGCGCCCTGGGCCTCGTTGGTCGCCACAGCAGTCGCTGCGGAGCTGGCGCAGCAAAGTGCCGGGCAAGATGTTTGGCTGAGCCTGGATCGCGGCCGCTGCGAGCGCGCACGCCTGCCGCTCACCAGCCCCCTGAGCCGCACCGATTTCAACCCGGCCACGGTGATCGGTGCCCTGAGCCACGCGGTCCCCCTGCGTCTGACCGTGACACCTTGCGCCAGCGCTGCGCAGTTGCTCGCACAGGTCGATGCGCAACTGGCCGCCGCACCGCACGCCGGTGACGATTACGGTGTGCTGCGTTACCTCGCTGATAACGACTACCTGCGTGATCCCCTGCTGAGCCTGCCGCAGCCGACGGTGCATATCATCATGGCCGGCGAATGGCAGGCATCCGAAGGACCGCTGGGCGAGGTCATTGCCGCCAGCGCGCCTACTGATGCTGCCGGGGTGACCGTGTCTGTCAGCCTGCAACAAGGTCAGTTGCAGATCGATTGCCGTGGTCCGGGCGCCGAACGCTGGGCCGAGGCGCTGGAACAGCGTCTGAACTTGCTGGCCGCCGACGCCGAGCAAGCCATTCCCGGCGCTCATACGTTCCCGTTGTGCCACGCAGCCGGACACGACCTCACAACCCTGGGCGCACACTTCGACTGGGCCGGCATCGATGACTTGCTGCCCCTGTCGCCAATGCAGGAAGGCATGCTGCTGCACACCCTGCTGCGTCCCAACAGCGGCATTTATCTGATGCAGCAACGTTATCGCTGGGACGGCGAACTGGACCGCACCGCCATCGAATACGCCTGGGAGCAACAACTGGCCCGGCACCCGATGCTGCGCACCGGTTTCTGGTGGCAAGACGGCAAGGCCGCGCTGCAATGCGTCTACCACGAGACCGACCCGGCATTCGCCTGGTACGACTGGCGTGGCCTCGACGTAGCCGCTCGCCAGCGCCAACTGGACGCGGTGCTGGACGCCGAATGCCGTCAGGGTTTCGACATGCGTCGCCCGCCGCTGACCTTCCTTCGGGTGTTCCAGGTGGCCGATCAGGAATTCCTGATCGTGCGCAGCTTCCATCACATTCTGACCGATGCCTGGTGCTTCGGTCTGTTGATGGCCGACCTGTTCGCCCACTACCAGGCGCGGGTACTGGGTCAGCCCGTGGCCCGTCCGTTACTGCCATCGTTCAGCAACTACATCCATTGGCTGCAATGCCAGGATACGTCCGTTACCGAACAGTTCTGGACCCGCGAACTGGCCGGTTTCAGCGCGCCGACGCCGCTGGTGGTGGATCGCCCGGCCGTCACCGAGCAAGCAGTCGAAGCGGTGGCCAACCTTGACGTCACCCTGTCGATTGCCGACACCCGCGCACTGACCGCCTTGTGCCAACAGCACCAACTCACGCCCAACACCTGGATTCAGGGCGCCTGGGCGTTGCTGTTGTCGCGCTACAGCGGCAGCGACGACGTGCTGTTCGGCGTCACGGTGTCGGGCCGTCCGACCGATTTGCCGGGCGTGGAAGACATTGTCGGGCTGTTCATCAACAGCCTGCCGCTGCGGGTCAAGGTTGACGACTCACAATGCGTGGTGCCGTGGCTGCAAGCGCTGTTCGCCCATAACTTCGAGTTGCGTGCCTACGAACATGCGCCGCTGGTGGACATTCAACGCTGGAGTGAAATCGAGCACGGTCGTTCGCTGTTCGACAGCCTGGTGGTGTTCGAAAACGCCCCCTTCGATGCCGGCCTGTCGGATCGTCAGGTGGACTTCAACGTCGACATCTATGAAGACCGCGTGCACACCAACTACCCGATGACCGTGGTGCTTTACCCGGGTGATCGTCTGGGCATTCGCCTGACCTACGATGCCGCGCGTTTTGACGCCGACACCGTGCAGCGCATGCTCGGCCACCTGCGTCAGTTGCTGACGCAAATGGTTGCCCAGCCTGACGCACCACTGAGCTCGTTGTCGCTGCTCACGCCCGAGGAACGCCAGACCCTGCTGGTGGACTGGAACCGCAGTGAGCTCGAGTTCCCGCTGGACCAGACCTACGCCGAGCTGTTCGCCCGGCAAGTGGCGATGCATCCGCAACGCATCGCTGCCGTATGTGGCGCCGACAGCCTGAGCTACGCCGAGCTGGATCAGCGCTCGAACCGCCTGGCCCGTGCGCTGATCGAAACCGGCGCGGGTCGTGACACCCTGGTGGCCCTGGCCGGTGAACGCGGCCTGCCGCTGCTGAGCATGATGATCGCCGTGCTCAAGGCTGGCGCAGCCTATTTGCCGTTGGACATCAAGCATCCGCCACAGCGCCTGAGCGAGATTCTCGAACTGTCCGGGGCAACGATTCTGTTGACCAGTGAAAGTGCCGACGCGGTCATCGACCCGGCACTGGCCGCGTGCGCTGAGACACCGCGACGCCTGCGCACCGAAACCCTGTGGCTGGCCGGTGACGCAACACCACTGCTGATGGCGGGCAGCCCTGACGACCTGGCCTATGTGATATTCACCTCGGGTTCCACCGGCATGCCCAAAGGCGCGATGGTCGAGCAACGGGGCATGCTCAACAACATCTTTGGCAAGGTGCCGACGCTGGGCCTGTCAAGCGCGGACCGGATTGCCCAGACCGCTTCCCCGGCGTTCGACATTTCGGTCTGGCAGTTCCTCGCCGCGCCGATCCTCGGCGCCACCGTGCATATCTTGCCGGACGTGATTGCCCACGACCCCGAGCGCCTGCTGGAAGCGCTGGAGAACGAACAACTGTCGGTGCTCGAAGCCGTGCCGACGATGATCCGCGCCCTGCTCGACCTCGCCCATACCGACACGCAACTGTCGGCACTGCGCTGGCTGCTGCCGACCGGTGAAGCCCTGCCGCCGGTATTGGCTCAGGCATGGCTGAGCCGCTTTGCCCATGTGCCGTTGATGAATGCCTACGGCCCGGCGGAGTGTTCGGACGACGTGGCTTTCCACCCGCTGACCAGCGTGCCGAGCGAAGGCGGCAACGCGATGCCAATTGGCCGGCCGACCGCCAACAACCATCTGTACCTGGTGGACGCAGCATTGCGTCCGGTGCCGGTGGGCGTACCGGGGGAAATCTGCGTCGGTGGCGTCGGCGTCGGTCGTGGTTACCTGAACGATCCGGAGAAAACCCAGGCCGCGTTCGTCGCGCACCCGTTCGAACCCGGCGCGCGTTTCTACCGTACCGGTGACCTGGGGCGCTGGCGTGCAGACGGGGTGATCGAGTTCCTCGGTCGCCGCGACCAGCAGGTGAAAATTCGTGGTCACCGTATCGAACTGGGAGAAATCGAAGATCACCTCGGTCGTCATCCCGCGGTGCAAGCGGTGGTCGTGATCGTCAACGCCGACCAGCGTGGCGACCTGCAACTGGTCGCCTACTGGACCGGCGACGACACACCGGTGGCCGAACTGCGCGAGTGGCTGAGCCAACGCCTGCCGTCGTACATGGTGCCGGCCCATTGGCAACAGCTGGAGGCATTGCCGCAGAACGCCAACGGCAAGGTCGACCGCAAACTGCTGACCGCACGGACGCTGGACAACTGTGACCAGAGTCTTCGACGCTCGCTGAGCACAGAGACCGAGCAGCAACTGGGCGCGATCTGGGCCCAGATTCTCAACGTGGCGGCGATCGGCGCCGACGACAACTTCTTCGCCCTCGGCGGGCACTCGTTGCTGGCAACGCTGGTGGTTTCGCGGATCCGCAGCCAGCTCGCGGTGGACCTGCCGCTGCGTGCGGTGTTCGATCACCCGGTACTGGAAAACCTGGCGCGCGCCATCGACGGCGCGCGCTTGCAGGCAACGCCTATGGCCCTGCCTTCGATTACTCGGGCAGACCGTTCGCAGCCGTTGCCGCTGTCGTTTGCCCAACAGCGTCTGTGGTTCCTGGAGCAGTTGAACCCTGGCTCCAGCGGCTTCAATATTCCGTTCGCCCTGACCTTGACCGGGGCACTGAATGTCGAAGCCCTGCGCCTGGCGTTCGAGCAGTTGATCGCCCGTCATGAGGTGCTGCGCAGCACCGTGCACAGCGATCACGGTGAACCCTGGCAGCGGATCGAAGCGGCGCAGGAATTTGCTCTGCCGGTCACCGATCTGCAGCATGTCTCGGCACAGGAACAGGAACCGGCCATCCAGGTGCAATTGGCTGAGGTCTTCGGCCAGCCGTTCGACTTGACCCAGGCGCCGTTGATTCGTGCACGATTGCTGCAACTGGACGCGCAGACCCACGTACTGGCCATCGCCATGCACCACATTGCCGTGGACGCCTGGTCCATTGCACAACTGGTGGATCAACTGGCCACGGACTACACCGGTTTTGGCACCGCCGCTGCCCGCATCGCCCCCCCGACCCTGCAATACGCTGACTTCGCCGTGTGGCAACGCACGCACCTGCCGGGTCCGGTCTGGCAGCAACAACTGGCCTATTGGCGCCAGCAGTTGCAAGCCAGCCCGGCGCCGCTGTTGTTGCCGGGCGCTCAGACCCGCGAGCATGGCGGTTGTGCACGTCATCGCAGTCGCCTGCCCGCATCGCTGGCCCGGGCCATCGGCGAGTTGGCGGCGGCCCGCGAGGCTTCGCCGTTCATGCTGTTGCACAGTGCGCTGAACGTGTTGCTGCATCAGCAGACCGGACGTGAAGACCTGCTGGTGGGCACCGACATCGCCAACCGTCATCAGCAACAGACCGAAGACATGGTTGGCTTCTTCGTCAACCAGTTGGTGCTGCGTTGCCGCGTGACGCCCGAGCAGACATTTGATGAACTGCTGAGCGATGCCCGACGTGTGGCGCTGGATGCCTTTGCCCATCAGGACTTGCCGTTCGATGCGCTGGTAGCCGACCTGCTGCCGCAGCGGGACGCGCGGTACACACCGTTCTTCCAGGTCAAACTGGTGGTGCAGAACACCCGTCAACAGGACCTGCAATTGCCAGGTCTGGCGATCAGCGAGCGAGCGCTGGAGCCACAGGCTTCGGATGTGGACCTGCTGATCAATGTCGTGGATGACGGCGAAGGGCTTTTGGTGGTGTACGACTACGACACCGGGCGTTACGCCAGTGCCTACATCGAACTGCTCGACAGCCTGTTCGTCTGCCTGCTGGAGCAACTCGCCCTGGACGCCGACACCAGCGTCGCCCAGTTGCTGCAGCCACTCAATCAACTGCAACAGACCCGTCGCGACCAGGCTCAAGCCGCGCTGCGTGAAGCCGGCAGCGCGCGTCAGAGCACCCTGGGCCAAGCCCGTCGCCGCAGTGTCGTGAAGGATGCCGAACAATGATGGTCATCGGCCAATTGACGCTCATGTCCCACTTTTCTGTACAGGTCTCAGCATGACTCAGACTCACGAAAACACGCCATTGGAAGGCTTTGAACTGTCGCCACAACAGGCTCACCTGTGGCGCCTGCAACAAACCCGCCTGGCACCGACAGCACAGCGGGCCACGCTGCGCATTCGCAGTGAACAACCGCTGGACAGTGCACGGCTGAACACCAGTTTGCTGGCGCTGATGCAACGCCACGAAATTCTGCGCACCCGTTACCCGCAACTGCCGGGGCTGTCGCTGCCGATGCAGGTGATCGACGATTCGACCGCTGATTTGCAGGCGTTGGGAATTGAACTACAACTGGACGTCGATGGCAGATCAGCAACGCTTCATTTGCCAGCGCTGCATCTGGACAGCACCAGCCTGGGCTACCTCGGCGAAGAGTGGGCGCTGGGCTACTTGCAAGCGGCGCCACAAGAGCCGCCGCTGCAATACGCCGACTACGCTGCCTGGCGCCTGGAGTCGGTGGACGACGAACAGAGCCGGCGGTTCTGGGATGAGCAATTCAGCGCGGTGGTTGTGGATGTGCCGTTGCCCTGGCAGCGCCAGAACACAGCGCCATCCGCGCCTATCGAATTGGGCCGGGTGCAACTGCCACTCGACGGCGCGACCCTGCAACGCCTCGATCAGCAAGCGATCCGCCTCTGTGTCAGCAGCGGCACTGTCGTGCTCGCCGCCTGGGTCACCTTGTGGCAACGCTACAGCGAAGCCGAACGCCTGACGCTCGCCTACGAGAACCAGGCCCGTCCGGATGTGCTGGGCGATGCCCTCGGCCTGTTTTGCGAACCGTTGCCGCTGACCCTCGACACCGCGCCCGAGCTGTCGTTTGCCGCGCTGTGCCAGCAACTGACCGAGCGCGTCGGCCTGCTCAACGATGCCCGGGACAGCTACCCAAGCCACTTGAGCAACGTGCCGTTGTTATCGGACGTGGGCTTTCGCGAACTCTCGATGACGCCGCACAGTGCCCTGAACGATGCCGGTTGGCAGATCGAACAGGCTGACAGTGTCAGCGCCGGTTGCGCGCTGCTGTTGCAGTATCAGCCGCGCTCAGCCAGTGGTTTGTCACTGCATTTTGATGCCGCGCTTTACACCTCGGCCCATGTCGAGATCCTCGCCGAGCAACTGCTGAGCGTGATCGAGCACAGTTTACGTGAGCCGTCCGCCAGCCTGAGTCGCATGGCGACTTGCAGTGCCGCCGAGCAACAACGGGTGACCGCCGCACTGGCTGCTTCGCCCACCCTGAGCGCGGCGCAAGAACAGCTTTATGCCGCCACCTTCGCCCTGCCCAACCTGGCCGCCTGCTTCGCTCAGGGCTCGACCACCAACGCCCAACGCCCGGCAGTGACCGGCCCGAGCGGCACCTTGAGCCACGCCGAGCTGGATCAGCGTGTCAGTGCGCTTACCCGGCAACTGCTCGCCCAAGGCCTGGAACCCGGCGCGCGGATTGCACACTTCCTGCCGCGGGACATCGATGCGGTGGTGGCGCTGGTGGCGATTCTGCGCGCTGGAGCCTGCTACGTACCGATCGATCCGGCCTACCCGACCGAGCGCATCGAACATATTCTGCGCGACAGCCAGGCCCGTCTGGTGCTGACCCACCGCGCCCGCGTGCAAGACCTGCCGGCGGACTGGCAGCCGAGTGCGCTGGCGATCGATCAAGCGATGCCGGCAGTGCCGTTACAGAACGAGCCGAAAATCTCGCGAGACCAACCGGCCTACCTGATCTACACCTCGGGCAGTACCGGCCAGCCCAAAGGCGTGGTCATCAGCCATGCCAACGCCCTGCATTCCCTGGCGGCGCGGCTTGCGGGGTATCCGCAGCCGGTGCAACGCTTCCTGTTGCTGTCGTCGTTCGCCTTCGACAGCTCCATCGCCGGGCTGTTCTGGAGCCTGGCCCAAGGCGGTTGCCTGCACCTGGCCAGCGAAACCGAACAGAAAGATCCGCTGCAACTGGCCCGGTTGATCCGCAACCACGGCGTGTCGCACCTGTTGGCGCTGCCTTCGCTTTACGCATTGTTGCTGGACGAACTGGGCGACAGCCCGAGCCCGCTGAACACCGCGATTGTCGCCGGTGAAAGCTGCCCGCCAGCGCTGGTCGACAGCCACTATCGTCGCCAACCCGACGCGCAGCTGTACAACGAATACGGACCGACGGAAGCCTCGGTGTGGAGCACCGTCGCCCTCTGCCAGCCCGATCAGGACGCGGGTTCCGTACCCATCGGTCGCGCCATCGCCCACACCCGGGTGTACCTGCTCGACAGCGACGGCGCACCCGTGGCCCGGGGACTCAAAGGTGAAATCCACCTTGCCGGACCAGGATTGTCCGAAGGTTATCTGGGCCTGCCGCAGATGAGCGCCGAGAAATTCATCCGGGCCAGTCATCCCGCTCTCGACGGCCAACGTCTGTACCGCACCGGCGATTTCGCCTGGCAAGATCTGGACGGGCAACTGGTGTTCCTCGGACGTACGGACTCGCAGATAAAACTGCGCGGTTACCGCATCGAGCTGGGCGAAATCGAAACTGCGCTGTGCAGCGTCAGCGGCGCAAGACTGGCTGTGGTCTTGCTGGACACCACCCAAGCCGAACCGGGCTTGCGTGCCTTCGTTGAATCGGCCTCTGAGGTTCAAGCCAACGCTGTGCGTGAGTCCCTGGCGACCCTGTTGCCGGCGCACATGATTCCCGCCGACATCCAGTGGCTGGCGCAACTGCCGCGCACCGCCAATGGCAAGGTCGACCATCGTGCCTTGCTGGCCCGGGTGCCGAACCGCAGCCTCGCGGCTTACGCGGCGCCCGAAGGTCATGTCGAACAGGTGCTCGCGGCGGTCTGGCAAGAACTGCTGGAGGCCGAAGTGATCGGTCGTCACGACGACTTTTTCGCCCTCGGTGGCCATTCCTTGCTGGTGGTGCGCATGACCGCAAGGCTGCGTGCCATGCTCGGTATTGAAGTGCCGGTCAACGTGATCTTCCAGCACCCGACGCTGATCCGGCTCGCCGAGCAGATCACCGAGCCGCACAATCGCTCAGCCGTCATCACCTTGCAGGCCGGCGAAGCAGGACAGGTGCCGCTGTTCTGCCTGCACCAGCCGGCGGGCGGGGTTCATCACTATCTGCCGATGGTCGCCGGGCTGCCGAAAGCGATGCCGGTGTATGGCATTGCGTTGTCCGAGTCGCTGCGTAATCAAGACCTCGTCGCATTGGCCAGCGAATACTTGCCGCAGATCCAGCAGGTTCAGGCGCAAGGTCCGTATCGTCTGGGCGGTTGGTCCATGGGCGGATTGCTCGCGCTGGAACTGACCCGGCAACTGGAAGCGCTAGGGCAAACAGTTGAGTGGCTTGGGTTGTTCGACAGCACGTTTCACGCCGAGGACGAAACACTGGCGTGGGAAGCGCTGTTGGCGATCGTACAACAAGAGCTGAGCAGCGACAGTCGCCAGCGCCTGGCCGCACTCGCCCCGGAACGTTTGACGGAGCTGCGCACGGCCTCTGCCGAGCTGGGTCGCGTGGAGCAATTGCGTTTCGCCTTGCTGCAATGGTCGACTGCCAACGGCCTGAGCCTCAACGCACCGCAAGACTACGTCGAGCAGACCTTGAATGTGATGGCCGACGCGCGTCGTTGGGTCAACGGCTATTCAGTGCCCACAGTGCGTGCCACCCTGCACCTGTGGTGGGCCGGACAGACCCTCGTCGAGCGCCCGACCCTGCCTGCGCAGTGGGACGCGATCAGCCAGCGAACCTGTCATCATCAGGTCGCCGCCGATCACGACACGATCCTCGGGCAGCCTGCCTTCCATGAACAACTCACCAAGTCGCTGGCCATGGCCTCGACGGAAACCGTCGCATGAATTTGATTCTTTATCTTTACCGCCAATCGGCACGCCTGTTGGCATTGGCCTCGATCACCGGTGCACTGGGCGGTCTGGCCAGTGCGGGACTGGTGATTCTGATCAACCGCGGGCTGGCCAACCCGCAGCAATTGCCGGAACTGGCCCTGGGGTTTTTCGGGCTGTGCGCCGGCATGCTGCTGAGCAAACTTTGTTCGGAACTGTCGCTGCTGCACCTGACCCAAAGCGCCATTTTCCAGATGCGCATCGACCTCTCGCGCAAGCTGCTCGCCACCCCGCTCAAACGCCTGCAAGGCATGGGCAAACACCGTTTGCTGGTGATCCTCACCGAAGACGTACACACCTTTACCGCCGCGTTCGAGTGGGTGCCGCTGCTGTTCGTCAACGCTGTGGTGACGTTGGCGTGCTTCGCCTATCTGGCCTGGTTGTCGTGGTCGTTGCTGTTGATTCTGGCGTTGTTCCTGCTGGTCGGTTTGATCGCGTTTCACTTGGCTGAACGGGGCCCGTTAAGCCATCTGGAGCGGGTGCGCCAACAGAAGGACGTGCTTTATCAGCACTTTCGCAGCCTGATCGAGGGCAGCAAGGAGTTGCAACTGAGCAACGCCCGCGGCGAAGCCTTCGTCGAGCGCGTCATCCGTCCGGGCGCCGATGAGTTTCGTGTGCGGTTCCTGCGCGGCATGGCCGGGTATTCGGTGGTGGCCAACCTGGGCACGCTGCTGTTCTACCTCAACCTCGGCGTGCTGCTGTTTGTCGTACCGTTCTGGCTGCCGCAATCGATTACCGTGCTGACCAGTTTCACCGTGACATTGCTGTATCTGGTGCGGCCGATTTCCGACCTGATGATCGCCCTGCCCTCGCTGCGTCAGGCCAGCATCGCCCTGAACCGCATTCGCCAACTGGACGCCGAGCTGAGCACCGAAGCCCAGGCTGCCGCGCCGGTCGGTAACCTGTTCGCCAAGGAAGGCCCGATGCGCCTGTTGCTCAATGGTGTGTGCCACCGCTACCCCGGCGAACATGAGGATCATCCCTTCATGCTCGGGCCAGTGGACTTGACGCTGGAACAGGGTGAGCTGGTGTTTGTGGTCGGCGGCAACGGCAGTGGCAAGACCACGCTATCCATGCTGATGCTCGGGCTGTATGCGCCGGAAGCCGGCTGTGTGGTGCTCAACGGCGTGGAAGTGGACGACGACAACCGCGAGCAATACCGCCAGCACTTCGCCGCCGTGTTTGCCGATTTCCACCTGTTCGAACATTTGCTGGGCGACGACGGACCGGACGCCGAGCACCGCACCGCTGAAGCGACGCGTTATGTAAAAGCCTTGGGGCTGGGGCATAAAGTCAGCATCGTCGACGATCGCTTTTCCACCGTGGATCTGTCCACGGGCCAACGCAAGCGACTGGCGCTGGTGTCGCGGCGTATCTGGACGACAAGCCGTTTTATCTGTTCGACGAATGGGCCGCCGACCAGGATCCGACCTTCAAGCGAGTGTTCTACATGGAGCTGTTGCCGGAGTTGAAAGCCCGGGGCAAGACCGTGATCGTGATCACTCACGACGACGCTTACTTCCAGCAGGCCGACCGGGTATTGAAAGTCGAGAACGGCCGCCTGACTCAGGTCCAGGCCGACGCGGCTTATGCCTGATGAGAGGCGGTGATGTCAGCGCCCGGACGGGCGCTCTTCAGTTGTCCTGATAGATGTAGTGCAGGTAGCTCACCTGCTCTGCAACAGGCAGGCGATGCAACTTGGGGCATGACTCGCAGAGCACTGGCGGCTCGCCTTCGACCGGCTCGTGCAACTGATAATGCAAACAGCAATGCCGACGCAATGGCAGACAGGCACAAATCTGCGGCGCAGGTGACTCGACCATGCGCTGCAGCCCCCTTAACTTCAGGCGCCCGTCATTCACCGTGGCCTGTTCCAGCCACTGGTGCGCCTCGGCGAATCCGTCTCTGGACAAGTCGGCATTCATTCTCGTGAAGGCACCATCCCAAATGGCTACAAGGTTGCCCCACAATATTTTCGGCGCCAGGCCACCGGCGGCGGCCAGGGTGATGAAAAGCGGGGCCAGGTGCTCATGGATCAACCGCGACCAGTAGGCTGCACGATCTTCGGGGGCCAGGATTGGGGGGCCGGCGGTCAAGCTCAGCGCCACAGGTTCACCGTCATCGTGCAACACCACCGCCTCCTTGCCCCAGAAGTCGATCGCACAATGGCGCGTGAGCACACAGGCCAGGGCGGCCGGCAGGACGATGCTCATGTAGTTCATCGACCACTGCGAAACCACGGCTGCGCGGTTCACCCCCGGATAACGCAGGGCGAACCGGGTCAGCAACGGTTGCAGCACGGCAGGGTCGGCAAGCTGGTTCAACGCTATGGAAGGCTGATCACCAGGTTCATGCCGGATGACCCGTTGTATCGGCGGCCAAGCCTGGTTCAGCCATTCTGGAAATTCGATAACGGGTCTCCCGTGGCTTTCCCTAATTAATGCAAACGATTAGCATTGGCCGATCCTATCCTCCCTCCCCTGCAAACTCAACGTCGCTAGCGACCGGGCTCATCAAGACCACATGCACACACTCCGCAATTTCTGGCGCCTCGCGCGGCCTTTCTGGGCATCCGAGGAGAAGTACCCGGCTCTGTTGCTGCTGTTGGCCACCGTGCTCATGACCCTGTGCCTGGTGGGGATCAACATCCTCACCAACTTCTGGAACCTGCATTTCTATAACGCCTTGCAGGCCATGGATTACGCCGGTTTTCTGCTGGGCAGCCTGCAGTTCATCCTGCTGCAAATCGGCATGGCGGCCTTTACCGTGGGCGCGTTTCATTTCCAGCAGAAGCTGACGATACGCTGGCGTCGTTGGGCCACCCGGAACATGCTCGATCAATGGCTGGACAGCCAGCGCTACCAGAAGCTGAAACTGACCGAGACCGACGTCGATAACCCCGATCAGCGGATCGCCGAGGACATCGACCTTTTTATCGTCAAGTCGCTCAAGTTGAGCCTGGGGCTGTTGACGTCGGTGGTGTCGCTGTTTTCCTTTCTGCACATTCTCTGGCAGGCCTCCAGCCTCGTCAGCGTGCCGTTCAACGGTCAGTCGCTGGTCATCCCGGGGCTGTTGGTGTGGGTGGCTCTGGTGTACGCGATAGTGGGCACCGGCGTCGCGTTCTGGCTCGGGCGCGCGCTGCCCAGCCTCAATTTCATGCAACAGCGGCGCGAAGCGGATTTGCGCTTCTCGCTCATCCGCCTGCGGGAGAACGCCGACTCGATCGCCCAATACCGGGGCGAAGCCCTGGAGAACGCACGTTTGAACCAACGCCTGGGCGCAGCCCTGGAAAACTTCTGGGCGCTGGTGAAAAAACAGAAGCTGATCATGGGCTACTCGACCTTCTACTTGAACAGCGCTACGGTCATTCCCATGTTCATCATGGCGCCGCAGTTCTTCGCGGGCGCCTTTCCCCTCGGTCGCCTGACCCAGATAAGCGCCGCCTTCGGAGAAGTGCATGCGGCCATCGCCTATCTGGTGAGCGTATTTCCAGAGCTGTCGGAGTGGAAATCGGTGATCGACCGCTTGATCGGTTTCCAGGACCGACTGGATAACGTCGAGGTCAAGTCGAAGATCAGGCTCGAGCAGCAGGACAGCGGCCTCGATATCAAGGATCTGGACATCTGGCTGCCGAACGGCCGGCGCTTGTTCAAAGGCTTCAACCTTTCACTCAAGCCCGGCGACAGCCTTCTGATCAGCGCGCCGTCCGGCTATGGCAAATCGACACTGATTCGGACGATCACAGGGCTTTGGCATCATGCTTCTGGCTCCACCTGTTATGACCGTGAGCGTGCGCTGACACTCTCGCAAAAACCTTATCTGCCGCTGGGCAGCCTGCGCGAGGCGCTCTGGTATCCCAATCCTCCCCAACGCGAAGAAGATGCCGCTCTGAGCCTGGCCATGCAGCAAGTCGGCCTGCACCACTTGAGCGATCAATTGGATGAGGAACGGGACTGGTCGCAGACCCTCAGCGTCGGCGAACTGCAACGCTGTGCGTTCGTCCGGGCACTGCTGGCCCGCCCCACGGTCCTGTTCCTCGACGAGAGCAGTTCGGCACTGGATTCAGCCAACGAGGCACGCTGCTATCAAATGCTTAAACAGACGCTACCGGAAACGATCCTGATCAGCGTCGGACATAATGCTTCGCTTGAGCGCTTCCATTGGCACGTCCTGGAACTGCAAAGCGAGGCGCAGTGGGTGCATCGAAAAGTGAAGCAACCTGTATAAGATCGCGCGGACTTCGGATGCCGAGTGACAGAAACGGCATCTACCACCGGAAGTGCTACCACACAGCAATATGGGAATCGGCCCGCGGCTCAGTGCCGCCGCACAGCACCCCGGTGTCCGGGTCACGGATGATGATTTGCCCTCGGCCATAGTCGGTCAGGTCACAATCCACCTGAACCTTGTGTCCGCGCCGTGCCAGCGACGCAGCCAAATCTCGTGACGCCCCCTGCTCGATACCGACCTTCATATCCCCCAGCCATTGCCAACGAGGAGCATCCAGCGCGGCTTGGGGGTTGAGGCCGAAATCCACAAGATTCATGACCATCTGCACATGGCCTTGGGGTTGCATGTAGCCACCCATGACGCCGAACGGTCCGACCGGCGCATCATCTTTACTGAGGAAACCGGGGATGATGGTGTGGAAGGTTTTTTTGCCCGGTGCCAGGCAGTTGGCGTGATCAGGGTCGAGACTGAATTCCTGCCCGCGGTTCTGCAAGGCGATGCTGCTGTCAGGCAGCACCACGCCGGAACCGAAGCCGTGGTAGTTGCTCTGGATGAAAGACACCATATTGCCCTCCGCATCCGCCGTGGCCAGATACACCGTACCGCTGGTGTGGGGGGCGCCGGGCTTGGGTGCCTGAGCCTGATCAACGATCTGTTCACGGCGCTGACTACTGTAGGCATCGCTGAGAAGATCAGCCACCGCCACACGCATGTGCAGCGGATCGGTGATGTAATGCAGGCCGTCACTGTAGGCCAGCTTCATGGCTTCCAACTGACGGTGCCAGGTCTGCTGGCTGTCTCGGTGATCGAAGTCGAAGCCCTGAAGGATTTTCAGGGTCATCAGGGCCACCAGTCCTTGCCCGCTTGGGGGGATTTCCCACACATCGTAGCCACGATAGTTGATGCTGATCGGCTCCACCCACTGCGCGCGGTAGTCTTGCAGGTCGCTGGCTCGCAGGTAGCCGCCGGTGGCGCGGGAATGGGCATCCAGACGCTGCGCCAGATCACCGCGATAGAGGCTCTCGCAAGTGCTGTCCGCCAACTCTTCCAGCGTTCGGGCTTGCGCCGGGTTACGGAATAACTCACCGGCCTTAGGCGCACGACCATCGATCAGGAACGTATCGAACCAGGCATCGAGCACCGGGTCTCGATGGGGGCTGAATTCATCCAGAGCAGTCTGCCATTGACGCGCGACCACCGGTGACACTGGGAAGCCCTCCCGAGCCAGGCTGATGGCGGGCTGCAACAACTCGGCAAAGGGCAGCTTGCCGAAACGCTTGGACAACTCGGCCCAGGCCGACGGGCAACCGGGGACCGTTACCGGAGTCCAGCCGTAGAGTGGCATCTGCTCGTGACCGCCAGCCTTGACTGCATCGATAGTCAGCGCTGTCGGCGCTTGGCCGTTGCCGTTCAACCCGTGTAATTGGCCCTTGCTCCAGACCAGGGCAAAGGCGTCGCCGCCCAAGCCACAGCCGGTGGGTTCAACCACAGTAAGCGCTGCCGCCGTAGCAATCGCGGCATCAATGGCATTGCCACCCTTGCGCATGATCTCAATGCCAGCTTCGGCAGCCAGCGGCTGGGAAGCCGCGACCATGCCACGGCGGGCAAACACGCTCTGACGTTGCGACGGATAAGGATATTCATGGGCAGAGAATTTCAACATGGCAAAAGCTCTTCCAGACAAAGATTCATTAGGCGGATGTAAACCGGTTCCATTCCCGGGCGATAAAAGGCTCGACTCAAAGGTCACAGCACGCGGCTGAGAAAGGCCTGGGTTCGCGGGTGTATCGGTCGGCTGAATATCTGCTCCGGCGGCCCCTGCTCGATCAGTTCGCCCTGATCGAGGACCACCACGCGGTCCGCGACTTCTCGGGCAAAACCCATTTCATGGGTGACCACCACCATGGTCATGCCGTCATCGGCCAACTGCTTCATCACCTGCAGCACCTCGCCAACGGTTTCCGGGTCCAGGGCGCTGGTGGGCTCGTCGAACAGCATGGCTTGAGGTTTCATCGCCAGCGCCCGGGCAATTGCCACGCGCTGCTGCTGTCCACCGGACAACATCGACGGGTAATGCATGGCCTTGTCCGCCAGACCGACCCGGGCGAGCAACGCCCGGGCCTGTTCCAAGGCTTCAGCGCGAGGCACACCCAGCACCTGGATCGGTGCCTCAATGATGTTTTCCAGCGCAGTCATGTGGGGGAACAGATTGAAACGTTGAAAGACCATGCCGATGTCCCGCCGCTGCCGAGCGATGTTGCGCTCGGAGTCGCGCACCAGGCTGCCGTCGGCGCGCTCGCGATAACCCATGGCACGGCCGTTGACGCGAATGCGCCCGCCCTGAATGTCCTCCAGCAGATTGATGCAGCGAATAAAGGTGGTCTTGCCCGAACCCGAGGCACCGATCAACACCACCACTTCACCGCGCCGCACCTGTAAGGAAATCCCCTTGAGAATCTTCAGGTCGCCGAAGGACTTGTGAATGTCCAGCGCCTCGATGATCAGCTCTTCACTTTTGTGCGCCATGCTTAACGCCCTCTCAGCAATTTCAGCGTGCTGCGGCCGAACATGCGGCTGCCAGCCGCCGGCGGTACGGGTCGATCGGACTGTCCGAAACGCGCTTCCAACCAACGCTGGAAGAAGCCCCAAAGGGTGGTCAGCAGCAGGAAATAAATCGCCACCACCAGATACAGTTCAAATACCCGGAATGTCGCCGACGTGACCATTTGCGTACTCAGCAGCAACTCCTGCACGCCAATCACACTGACCAGCGTCGTGTTCTTGAGCATCACGTTGAACTCGTTGCCCAACGGCGGAACGATGACCCGGAACGCCTGAGGCAGAACGATTCGCCGCATCAGTTTGGCGAACGTCATGCCCAGGGAGCGCCCGGCCTCGTACTGACCCTTGTCCACGGCGCCGATCCCGGCACGGATGATCTCGGCCATGTAGGCGCCTTCGTTTAAGCCCAAGGCGATGATCGCTGCCTGGATATTGCCTGGCACCACCAGACCAACTAGCTCCACGTCTTCGAAGCGGAAGATCCCGCCGGCTGCCAATGCGGTGTAGAGAAAGACGATCTGCACCAACAGCGGCGTGCCGCGCATCAGCCACACATAAAACCGTACCGGCAGGTTGAGCAGCGGGTTGCGCGACAGACGCATCAGCGCCGCCGCCAGCCCCAACACACAGCCCAACGCCATCGCCAGCACACTGATCAGACAGGTCAGCCAGAGTCCGGTGAGGTACACCCCGCTGGGCTGCAACAGGTATTGCCAGAACACATCCCAATTGAAATTCATGGAGCGTGAGCCTCAGTCGAGTGTGTCGCTGGAAACATGCCATTTGCTCAGCAACTGCACGTAACTGCCGTCGCTGCGCATGTCACTGATGATCTGTTGTACCGCTGCGGTGAGCTGCGGATCATCCTTGCGAATTCCCAGACCGGTGAGAATCCGGCTGAAGGCCGGCACCCCTTCCTCGAACAGATCGGGCGCCATGGCTGCGTAGTAACCGGCGGTTTCCACGGTGGTGCCGTAGGCGTCTACCTGACTGATGCGCAGCGCCTGAAAGGCGTCGGTGTCGCTGTTGTAGACCACCAGTTTCATCGGTGTCTTGCCAGCCTTGGTGAGCTTTTCGTTCTCGGCGTCCAGCAAGGTTTTGATCGTGGAGCCATTGAGCACGGCCACCTTGTGCCCGGACAGTCCATCCAGGGTTTTGATGCCCTTGGGATTGCCTTTGGGGACGACCACTGACTGGCTGGAATACATGTAATTGACGATGTCGATCACCTCCCGCCGCTCGGGCTTGTCGAACAGCTGATCAACAATCATGTCGCACTGCTGGGCGAGCAATGCCGGCAGCAACCCGGAGAAAGGAATGACCCGCCACTGCACCGATTTGTCTCCCAGGCGCTTGGCGATTTCCAGCCCCAGATCGACCGTCAGCCCCCTGGGTTTTTGCGCCTCATCGAAAGACACCAAGGGCGGTGAATCCATGCCCGAGCAGTACGTGAGTTTTTCGGCTTTTTGCAGTCGCTCCGGCACTTGGGGCGCGGCAACCGCCCATTGTGTACAGAGTCCGAGGGATACAGCGGCAAGTAACAAACGGCGTTTATGCATGACCAGACACTCCAGTGGTTTAGTAACGGGGCAGTACTCAAAGTCAAAACACGGCCGGGCTCGAGCCCGATTCTATTTTTCCGATTGCAGAAACTGGATCAACGCCGGCACCGTGCCTTCGATGTGCTGACGCACCACCGCCTCGGCCCGGTCGGCATCGCCCGAGCGAATGGCGTCGAGGATCACCACGTGTTCCTGGCGAGCGCTCAAGGGTTTTTCGCTGTGTTGCAGCCACAGGCGCATCGGCGCCTCGATCAACGAATACAGGGCCGAGATCTGTTTCATCAGCCGAGGCCGACCGCTGAGGCTGCACAGATATTCATGGAAAGCCCGATGAAGTCGGACCCACTCGGCGCTTTCGTCACGGTAGTCATCCATCTCGTCCAGCATGCGTTCCAGCGCTGCCAGCTGACGCTCACCGATCTTGCCCACGGCAACTCGGATCGCCAGGCCTTCGAGGGCACTGCGCATTTCGAAAACTTCGTGTAGCTCCTCGAAATCCAGGCCGCTGACAATGGCCCCACGGTTAGGCCTCAAGGTCACCAGGCCTTGGGCATCGAGACGGCGAAAGGCTTCGCGCACCGGCATGCGGCTCATGCCGATCTCGCTGGCAATGTCCTCAGCGATCAGCCGGTCGCCTTTGCGGTAACGGCCACCGCAGATCGCTTCCAGCAGAAAGTTGTAAGCCTCCTCCTCGGCAGTCAGGGGCTGACGTTCAACATAGGTAGGAGCGAATTGCATGGCATCACCCTTTTGCAGTTTTGTATCCAATTATCCATAAATCCAAAACAGCAGAAATCGTGCCAGGCTTCTGGCAATCAGCTCAAGTTCTTCATTGGAATGGAGTTTTTACAAAAAAACTCGATGAGTACTGGATCGGCGCGACGTTCGCTGTGTGCTACAAAATGGCTCAGCGCGCCTCAAATAGGTGAATAAAGGTATCCAGGTAACACGTCATTGCGCCGAACGCAGCTTGGGCTGACTTTCTTGGGTCCTTCGCTGTCGCGAAACTACCCACTACAGAAATTAGCGCTTTAAAAATTTTACTCGATTAAGTATTTTGCAAGGATTATTGGGCGACGTGCGCCCCCCTTTATTCATAGCGACAGGAATCTCCCGTGAGCGGACTGCGTGAACGTCAGAAAGTCGAACGACGCCAAGCCATCAGCAAGGCAGCAATCGAATTGTTTGAGCGTCAAGGTTTCCAGAACACCACCATCGAACAGATCGCCAACCAGGCTGGGGTGTCGGCGCCCACAGTGTTCAAGTACTTCGGAAACAAGCAGGAAATCATTCTGGAAATCCTGCACGACGCCGACCAGCGTGCACTCAAGGACACCCGCAGTCAGATCCCCGAGATGGAGGATCCGGTCGACGCCATGTGTTACCTGGAGCGCCTGTTGACCAGTTACGCCCTGGAAGTCATGCACCCCAGCCTCTGGCGTGAACTGCTGCCTCTGATCCTGTTTGGCGGCGACAACGAACTGCCCGAAGGCTATCGCGCGATGAACGATGCACTCAGGGCTGAAATCAGCGGTTTGCTCAGAGAACTTCAGCGGGCCGGCAAGTTGCGCGCTGATCTCAACGTCGACCTGGCCGCCTTCTTGTTGAACGACTACGCACACCTGCAGTTGTTCAGGCTGGTCAACCAGGAACAGCCGGATATCGAGTCACACTCCACTCAGGTGAGGAATATCACCGAGCTGCTCTTTTACGGTATGCGAGCCTGAGAACACACGTAGCTGCAATCACCTCGGGTGCTGGGCGGCAATGTCTTTGGCTGGACACTCAATGAACAAGATTCGCTGAAGCTGCTCGACGCTGCGTTTGATCTCGGCATCAACACACACCCGTCGGGCCCGGCATAAAAGTACCGGGCCACGATGTTCAGCGATTGGTCTTGATGCTGGTCCAGGTGCGCGTGCGGATCCGTTCCACGGCTGCCGGCATGGGCTGCAAGGCGAACAACGTTTTGCGCGCCTCCTCCGACACATACATGTTGGGGTTGTTACGAATGTTGGCATTCACCAGCGCGGTCGCGTCCTTGTTCGGGTTGGGGTAACCGATCTTGTTGCTGATCCGGGCAATCACATCCGGACGCAGGATGTAGTTGATGAACTCATGGGCCTCTTGGGTATGGGGGGCGTTGGTCGGCACCATCATCACGTCCGACCACATCGGTGCACCTTCCTTGGGCAACGCCATCTCGACCTTGACGCCCTTGCCGGCCGCATCAGCCAGTTGCTTGGCCAGCGCCACGCCACCCGACCAGCCGACGGCTACGCAAATGTCACCGTTAGCCAGGTCCATGCCGTAGCGTGAGGAGTTGAAGTAGGTGATGTGCGGGCGAATCTTCATCATCGCCGCCTGGGCCTGCGGGTAGTCCTCGCGCTTCTGGCTGTTGGGGTCGAGGCCCTTGTAGTGCAACGCGATGGGCACGATTTCGTTGGCCGCGTCGAGGAAACCGACACCGCAACTGGCGAGTTTGGCGAGATTCTCTTCCTTGAAGATCATGTCCCACGTGTTCATCTGCACATTGGCGCCCAGGACTTGCTGAACCTTGTCGACGTTGTAGCCGATCAACGTGGTGCCCCACAGATACGGTGCCGCGTAGCGGTTGCCCGTGTCACCCGCTGCTTCCAGGGTTTTCATGAACTCCGGGTCCAGGTGCTGCCAGTTCGGCAGCTGGCTGCGGTCCAGGGGCTGGACGGCACCCGCCTTGATCAGGTGGCTCAGGTTGGCGCTGCCGGGGTAGACCACATCATAGCCAGAGTTGCCGGTGAGCAATTTTGACTCCAGGGTCTCGACGCTGTCGAATACGTCGTAGATCGGACGGATGCCGGTTTCCTCCTGGAAGCTCTTGAGGATCTCCGGTGGCAGGTATTCGATCCAGTTATAGATCCGCACCGTGCGCTCTTCAGCCAGTGACACTCCCGCCGTCAGCAACGACAGAGCGACGGACAACAGGGTGTTACGTACATTCTTGTTCATGGTGAAACACTCCTACGCGGCCGCGGCGGCTCGCGACACTTAATAGCGGTAGGTGAAGTAAAGTTCGAGTGCACTGAATTTCTGGTCATCGCCGAACACCTGCTTGGCAGCGGCCAAGGGCTTGACCCAGTTATAGGAGAGCGACGTATAGAACGACGGCGTCGGGGTCCAGTCGAGGAAAACCACACTCTCGTCCGCAAAGCGCCGATCACTGACCGGCGCCCCCATGTAGTTTTTCTCGTCCAGCCAGAACTGATAGTGGATCGCGCCGAGGGTCAGCGTTTCATTGAGGTGGGTCTTGAGCGAGAACTGTTGGACGTTTTCGTTGCTGTTGAACAGCAGGTAGTTGCCGACGACATCCCCCACCAGCCAGGTGCTCCAGTCGACGAAGCCCTTGCTCAGTGACTCCCAGGCTTTCTGCCGGTTGTCGGCGAGGTTGTCGTCGCCGGAAAAACTGGCGTAGCGATAGCCGATCACCGGGGTCAGCGGCAACGTGTTGAAGGCGTAATCCGCCTGGCCATACCAGGCGTTGGCAGCGTAATCCACGCCTTCACCACTGCCCCGCTCCACAGCGTATTCGGCATTCAGGGTCAGGTCCGGCACGCCCGGTACTTTGGCCTTCAACGCACGCACGTTGTACACCTGCATCCCGTCGCGGCGTCGTGGCAGTGTACTGCCCTTGGGCCCCAGGGCATTGACCTTCATTGCCATGGCCCCCAGCGTCACCTGGTCGTCGAGGTTGTAATCCAGGTTAGCGCCGGTCATGCGGAAGTCACCCAGATCATCGTCGACTCGCAAGGTGAAGGCCTGGGTTTTCAATGCGCCATGATCCCAAGCCAGGATGGCCGAATCCTTGAAGGCGGTTCTGGGGCCAAGCCAGTAGGCGCCGTCCTTGAGCTGATCGAGGTTACCGTCCATGACGATGAAGCCGGTGCCGATCATGTAGTTCTGGCGGCCGGCAGTGAGCGTCCACTCCCCGGCCCGGAAACCGCCGTAGAGTTCTTCGGTGGCTACATCACCATCAGAGCTGCGGGTGAAGCCGCCGGCATCGCCATCGCCAAAGGTGGTCGCTGCAACCAGCGAGCCACCGGCCAACAGGCTGAAGTCTGGCTGCAGGGCGTATTCCAGCTTGACGCCGGGCTTGACGTAGAACTCCTGCCAGTCGATTTTCGTACCGCCATTCTTGCCGCTGCGCGCATCGACGCGGCCGCTGCCGAAGTTGACGTTACGGGTGGAAAGAGTCGCCCCACCGGCGGTGAGGTTGACCTCACCCTTGAGGTTGCCGTCCTCGAAGGTGTAGCCCGCCAGCGCGACTTGGGTGGTCAGGGGTAAACCGACCGCCAAGAGCGCTCGAGAGAAACGCGTCATGAAAACCATATGAAGCTCCTGTGTGATTATTGTTGTTACAGGGCAGTAAATGGCGGTGCAAAGCGCCGCCAACACCTGGCCGAGCCAGGCGAATAGGACGCAAGATTCTTGTCGTTATGGGGCGTTTCAGTGAGTCAGGTGCGCGGCGATGGCACGCAGCATGCGCACGCTGTCAGCATCGAATGGGCTGACGGCCTCGGTCAGCGATGACTGCTTGACGATCACCACGCCGGACGGCTTGTCGACGAACAGGTATTGGCCGTGAATGCCACCGGCCATGATCGCTTGGCTGTGGTCGTTGAAGACGTACCACTGGCTGCGGTAGGAAGCGCCGGGGGTCCAGTGGGAGAACTCGGTGTTTTCGGCGTAGATCGTGGGATCGGAGCCGGCGAAGAGGCGTGCGAGGGTCTCGCTCGACAGCAACTGCTGCCCATCATGGCGACCGTCGTTTGCCAGCAGCCGACCGAACCGCGCCATGTCGCGCAAGGTGGCGCTGAAACCGGCACCGGCGACACTGCGCCCCCAAGGGTCAGCCATGAAGTAGCCGTCGCGCTCACACCCCAACTGGCTCCAGATGTCTTGCAGCAACTGATCGCAGGCCTTGCCCGAGGCGCGCTCCATGACCCAGGCCAGGGCTTCGGTGGTGGCAGTCACGTAATGGAAAAAGCCGCCGTGGCTGCCGCGTTTTTTCAGCGACGGCAGGTATTGATACAGCGACTCGAACTGAGCGTATTGCGCCGGTGCCGGCTGGAAGCCACAGGCGTAGCCGTACTGCGAACTCTCGGAGTTGGGATCGTCATAGACTTCGCTGTAGTCGATGCCCACAGCCATGTCGAACAGCTGGCGCACCGTGGCATCGCCAAACGCGCTACCCAACAATTCGGGCACGTAAAACGCCGCCGGCAATTGCGGATTGAGGATGCCATCGCAGACCAACTGCTCCCCCAGGGTGCCGATCAGCGACTTGGTCACCGAGAACATGACGTGCCGGTCCTGGGGACGCTGGTCGTTGAAGTAACGCTCGAACAGCACGGCGTCGCCCTGCATCACCATAAAAGCGTCGGTGTGACTGGCCACCAGGTGATCGATGACACTGACGCTCAGACCACATTCACTGTCGAAGTGCAGTTGATCCAGCGCCTTTGGTGTTTGTGTCAGCGCACTGACTGGTCCACAACCCGCCTGCACATCAATGGAGGGCCGCAGGCGCGCCAGATTGCGGAAGCCCCACTGATTGAACGGCGGGCGCATCCAGTTGTTCCACGTGACGCGGCGTTTCGGTTCGGCCGGAAAACCCTGCATCAGCAAAGGCGTCATGCGCCCGTCGAGTGACGATTCATTAGTCTCGTTGTAAAGACTGGCCAGCAACGGCACGGTGTTCTGATTCATCGGGTTGCCCCTGAAAAATGACTCTGCGTGAGAGCAGATGCAGGGAAATAATTACCCGGTATTGTTTTTTAGTCAATAAAACTTTTAGTGAATTAAAACATCTCGACCGCTGACCACTGCGCTTTGATGCGCGTAGCCGCAGCTCTTGAAAAACGTCGGAGGATGAGCGTTTACAACTATTCGAGTAGGCCCTCGCTCCGGGGAAGCCGGTTCGAGCGCCCGCAGGAAGCACATTGCCGCGCCGCTTTTTCAATCAATCGGGCTACCGGTTCCGGATTTGAAACCATCACGTGGAACTTATCCTGCTGGATGTACAAATCCTTGCCGCCATCAGCCAGCACGACAGGCGCCGCAAGGGCTGGGCCGAGAGTACTCCCCGGGAATTTGCCGGCTAGCCCGGCGACGGTTTCGCCCGCCTCGGGCGCGAAGGCGCTGACGTAAACAAGTGCCTTTACATTGGCTCGGTCGTTGGCCGCTTCGCTGATGACGTTGCCGCCGTAGGAATGGCCAACCAGCACAACGGGAGACTTGATGCCCGCCAGCAATGCGGAAACAGCAGCGCCATCGCTCTTCACACTGCGCAATGGATTGGCGGCGGCCACAACAGGGTAGCCATCTTTTTCGAGTATCTTCACCACCCAGCTGAATCAGTGCGCGATGCACACCGATTTCAGCTCGGTGTAAGCCTCAATAACCGCGTGACCAAACTCACGGTCCATACCGGATTGTTTAACGCCACCAAACGGCATCGCAGGGTCGAGCAATACGTGAGCGTTGACCCAAACGGTGCCCGCTTCGATACGCGGCACCCTGTTCATGGCTTTGCTCAAGTCTGCTGGTCCTGCTCATTGCGGATGCGTTCGTAGACGAACATCTCCGAAATCGCCGCCGACAGCTCACGGCCATGATCAGGCTGCTATACACTTTCCGCCGACACCGCCCTCTGCGGCTGCCCATGATGACGCGTGGTCACAAGGCCGATAAAGGAAATCACCAACGCCAGGACGATGGTCGAAGAAACCTCCATACGGTGCTCGGGCGTCACCATCATCACCGCCAGCGCTGCGCAGATGAAGGCAATGACCAACCAGGTGAGCCAGGGAAACAACCACATCTTGAAGGTCAACGTGACGTTCTGCCGAAGCAGAATCCTGCGCATGCGCAATTGCGACACTGCGATAACCAGGTACACCAGCAACGCAATGGCACCGGAGCTGGCGAGCAGAAACTGGAATAAGCCGGCGGGCATGAAGTAGCTGAACAAGGTCACACCGGCGCCCAGTACGGTGCTGGCGATTACCGCAGCCCTCGGCACGCCCGCCGATGACGTTACCTTCATCGGCTCCGGTGCATCACCGCGCTTGCCCAGCGAAAACAACATGCGTGAGGAAATATAGATCGACGAGTTCATGCAGCTGGCCACGGCAATCAACACCACCACATCCACCAGCAATTTGGCATGGGGAATGTTCATCAGCTCCAGCGCCCGCTGGTAAGAGCCCACGGACGCCAGCAACGGATCATTCCAGGGCACCACGGAAATGACCACGAAAATGGACAGTAAGTAGAACACTCCGATGCGCCAGATCACCGAGCGTGTGGCTTTGGCAATGTTCTGCGCAGGGTTGCTGGATTCGGCGGCTGCAATGGTTACCGCTTCTGTCCCGATGAAGCTGAACATGATGGTGATGAATGCCCCTACAACCGCTGACAAGCCGTTGGGCGCAAACCCGCCATGTTCCTCCATGAGTCGACTCAACCCGCTGGCCTCCCGCTCGGGAATCCAACCCATCAACACCGCAAAACCAAGGCCGATGAATCCGATGATTGCCACGACCTTGGCCATCGCAAACCAGAATTCGAACTCGCCATATTTCGACACGCTGAACAGGTTGGTCACGACCAGCAGAATGATCGACACTAAAGCAAACAACCAAGTATCGATCTGTGGGAACCATTGGTTCAATACATGGCCAGCCGCGAGCGCCTCGATCGGTATCACCAGAACCCAGAACCACCAATAGAGCCAGCCGATGGTGAAGCCCGCCCAACGCCCGATTGCCTGGTCGGCGTAGGTAGAGAAAGATCCGGTGTCCGGGTTGGCAACCGCCATTTCGCCCAGCATGCGCATGACAAAAACGACCAAAAGGCCGGAGAACAGATAAGCCAGCAACACCGCCGGACCGGCGGCAGCGATGGCATGTCCCGACCCAACGAATAAACCTGCGCCGATAATCCCCGCGATGGAAAGCATTGTGACGTGACGCGGCTTGAAACCCTGTGCCAACTGACCATTCGAATCTTTCGAGTTCAGGCTATTCATCGTTTTGTTATTCTCTGGTGATCGACGTTAGGGCGTACTGACTGAGGGTCAGGCGATCATCATTTCTTCCTGTTTCCGCTTCTTGAAAGCGGCGCGCCTCAAACGCTCCTGAGCTTCTAAATCAGTCATCACGGCTACGCACAGCCATGAAAGGACGCGTCACCTTACGCGTCTTACGTTGAAAACAAGTAGCCTGAGCGCGCCACGTGCGAGTCTGATCTCGACATGCACCCAGTGCGATGCAGTTCGGCGATCAATCACGCCAGCGATATCAGGCGCTGATACTCGCGGCGCTCCGAGCACCGGATTGATGTACTGGAAAATGTACCCATTGGGGCTGGATCTGAGTGTTTTCAGCGGCGGCGCGCGGCAAAAGTCAAAGAAAGACTTTTCTTTGGACGAAAAAAATGGACCTCTTTTCAGAGATCCATTTTTTAATGCTTGGAGCGGGAAACGAGACTCGTATCTAGCGTCCGGCCCATTGAAATCTAAGGGGTTTCTTTTCTTGCCGAAGCAGGAAAAGACTCAATTCTGGACTTGTTTTCAAGGTGTATCAAGAGCCAAGAAGGAGTGATTCCAGGCTACACTATTGGATTCTACCTATAGCCAATTGACGACTTTGGCGGCTAGAAGTCCAGCTTTGAACTCGGCGTCACCGAGATTAACTTCATGGCTTATTCTCCGCGCAAGTTCATCGACCTGCACTCCAAGCAACGACTATGGCGGCGTCGGGTCCACCGCGTTGAAAGACAAACCCTGGCTATTACTCACTTGCCATGAATTCCCCCCGCCCGTCTCGCTGAATACAACGCTGTCGAACTGCGAATCCTTCAACCCATCGATCTGCACCTTGGCCGGGCCACTGAAGCGTACGCGTTCGAACACCAAACCCTGATGCCAGGCGTTGCTCTGACTATCGCCCTTGACCTCGATCGCCTTGCCTTGCGCATTCTCGACGCTCACATCAGCGACTCGAATATCCCGGAATTGCCCCGGGACTGTTGAACGCTGGTAATCCAGTTTGGCGTTCGGATCATTGTAGTCGAGGGTGAAAATGAAGGCCTGTTTGACGGTATTGCGAATCGCCGAATCGCGGAAGGTGACGTTCCGCGCCCCGCCCCCCATGAAGTTTGTACTTTTCATTCGCAATCCCGCATCGGTGCCGTCAGAGACGTTGTCCTCGGCCAGGATGTTCTGAATCCAGGCCCCCGTGTGGCTGCCGGCAACCACCATGCCATGACCTTTGCGAAAGTAGTTGTTGAAGATCCACGCATCCTCCTGCGGCTTTTGATGCACCGCATCGGCACCGGTGCCAGCCGCGAAATTGACGCAGTCATCGCCGGTGTCGAAGAAGTTGTTGAAGACCAACGCGCCTTTGCTGTTGGCGAACTCGATACCGTCGCCGTTGTTGGCGTCATAGGTCTTGTGCGTAGTGTTGGCCAGCACCACGTTTTCGGTCTCCAGGTTCATGATCCCGTGGAACGCCGGATTCAACACGGTGAAACCGCCGTAGAAAACGTTTTTCACATTGCGCAGGGTGATCAGCGAAGAACGCATCTGCCCGTAGGCATCCTTGACATTCATGCCACGCGCCACCGCTTGCTCGACTTGAGCCTTGGCCAGGATGCCGTCCTGCAGGTAGCGCGTGTTATCACTGGGCAGGTAGAACGGTAATGGCTGACCACGCTCGTCGACGATATCGGTGCGCCGCTTCCAGCCATTACCGTCAAGGGTGCCCTTGCCAACGATACGGATATTTTCGAACGACTGGTGTTGACGCGGATCACGCGGCAAGGCGTTGATCAGCGAGGCCGGGCGCACCGTGCTCGAATACGGGTACTGAATGTAACCCTCCAGCGGATAGTCTTCGGCGCGTTCGGAGCCCAGCAGTGTCGCTCCTTCGGCGATTTCCAGGGTCATGTTGCTTTTGAGATAAAGCGCGCCGCTTTTGTAGATGCCCTTGGGCAACAACACTTTGCAGCCAACGGTACAGGCTTCGATCGCAGTCTGGATGGCCAGGGTATCGAGGCTGCTGCCGTCGCCCTTGGCGCCGTACTTTTTCACGTCGAACACCGCTGCAACCTTCGTCGTACGTTGCACGAGGGCTGGACTGTCAGCTGATTCCTTGCCATCGGCACCCACTGCACGCACGGTGAAACGGTATGAGGTGTCGGGTTTGAGACCTTGGGCTGCTGTGTAGCTGTGAATGCCGATGCGGTAGTGGAAGTTCGCGGTGTCCTGCTCGTAGAAGCGGTCGATATAGGGCTTGGCCGGCGATACCCGGTCATTGTTGGCGTTGCTGTTGCCCAGCAGGACGCCGTTGGCGTAGACCCGATAGTCCTTGATGTCGGTGTGATCAGCAGGTTTTTCCCAGACCAGGATGATCTGCTGATCATCAAAGGCCAGGGTCGGCACTTGCAGTTTCGACGGTGCTTGCAGCGCCCACGATGACAGACTGCAACTCACGGCCAGGGCGGCGATCAGTGACCGCGCCAGAAAGTGTTTGGGCAGAGCAACAGCGGGAGGTTGATACGGCATGTCGTTTTCCTTGTCTTTGCCAGTCATCACGCCAGGGGGCCTGACCCCACGGGTTCAGGCCGACAGCCCGGTTTCTTCGAGGTATTGGCTACGATTGACGAACGTTTCCCTTGGCATTTCCCTTACATCCATGGACAAGGCTTCGACGTCTGGCAGCAGGCCCACCAATGCGGCCAACACCGCCGAAGCCAAGCTGCGTTGCTGTTCGGCACTGCGCCCGGCAAACAGGGTATAGGGCCACATGGACGAAATCATCCTGGGTAGACCCGCAGCGGTAATGGACAAAACCGTTGAGTCGAACCTTGATATCCCCCGGCTTGAATACGCCAAAGGCGTCGAGGGCATCGTGCACGGTGGCCAGCAGGGTCTGCTCGCCGACGCGCTGGGCCAGGGTTACGGGGCAATCGATGAGGCAATGGGGCATGGTTGTTTCTCCGCAAATCGGTCGGTTCAAACGGCCATCTGGCGCTCGGACTCTTGGCTGAAATCACGGCTGGCCTGCACCAGCATTCTTGTATAGGCGTGGGTCGCCAGGTCCTGACTGAGTGCCTTACTGTCGAGCAGTTCAACGATCTTGCCTTGCTGCATCACCGCCACCCGATCACACAGGTGCGTCACCACACCCAGATCGTGGGTCACCATCAAATACGTGAGCTTCTCGCGCTGGCGCAGATCCGCCAGCAAGTTGAGGATTTCCGCCTGCACCGAAACATCCAGTGCCGACGTCGGCTCATCCAGCAGCAAGACCCTGGGTTCAAGAATCAACGCACGGGCAATCGCCACTCGCTGGCGCTGACCGCCGGACAACTGATGCGGATAGCGATAGCGGTAACTGTCGTTCAAACCCACCTTGAGCAGGATCTCGCTGATCCGGTCGTCCTTGTCCGCTACCCCGTGAATAATCAGCGGCTCGCGCAGCGCAGTGTCGACCGTATGGCGTGGATGCAAGGAACCATAGGGGTCCTGAAAAACCATCTGCACTTGCCGGAAATGCGCCTTGGGAATCTTGTGCTGCAACGGTACACCGGCAATGCTCAGCTCGCCGTTCCAGTGCCGATACTGCCCGGCCAGGCAGCGCAGCACGGTGGTGTTGCCCGAGCCGGACTCCCCTACCAGGCCAAAGGATTCACCATCGGCAACGCTGAGGCTGACGTCGTGCAGCACTTGATTGAGGGCCGGACCAACGCCGAAACTCAGGTTCAGCGCGTGTGCTTGGATCATGGGCATGGTCAATTCCTCAGCAAGTCAGCCAGAGCGGGTCGCGTTGCAGCACCGGCAATCGTTCGCGACGATTGTCCATGCTCGGCAATGCCGCCAGCAGGCCACGGGTATAGGGATGTTGGGCGTGTTGCAGGTCGCAGGCAGCCAGTGATTCCACCACCCGCCCGGCGTACATCACCAGCACGCGGTCACAGTAGTTGCGCACGAGATTGAGGTCGTGACTGACAAAAATCAGCCCCATCTCCTGCTGCTCAACCAACTCTTCGAGCACGCTGAGCACTTGCTGGCGCACCGAGACGTCGAGGGCTGAAGTCGGCTCATCGGCGATGATCACTTGCGGACGAGTGATGACCATCATCGCGATCATGATGCGCTGGCCCATACCGCCGGAGACCTCATGGGGATACAGGTTGTAGACCCGCTGCGGATCGCGGATATGCACCTTTTCCAGCATTTCCATCACCCGCTCGCGGGCTTCGCTGCGGCTAGCCTTGTGGTGGGCCAGGTACGCCTCGGCATCTGGTCGCCGACCTTGACCACCGGGTTCAGCGAGTACTTGGGGTCTTGCATGATCATCGAGATGCGCTGACCGCGAATCTTTTGCATGACTTTTTCACTGGCCGACAGCAAATCGACTTCACCGAACTGCATGGCCTTGGCGGTGATTCGGGTACTGGCCGGGTGCAACTTGAGCAGGCTGCGTCCCACAGTTGATTTGCCCGAACCGGACTCGCCAACGATGGCCAGTTTTTCGCGCCCCAGGGTGAAGGACACATCCCGTACCGCGTGGGTTTCTTTCTGACCATTGACGAAGCGCACATTGAGCCCTTCGACGTTCAATTTGATTGCAGACATACAGCCTCCGGTTACTCGCTGCGCGGATCAAGAATGTCCCGCAGGCCGTCGCCCAACAGGTTGAAGGCCAGGCTGACCAGCATGATCGCCGCGCCTGGAACAGCCACCAGCCACCAGCACTCAAGCATGTAGCGGCGACCAGTCGATATCATCGCGCCCCACTCCGGTGACGGTGCCTGGGCGCCCAGGCCGAGAAAGCCCAACGCCGCGGCGGTGAGGATGATCCCGGCCATGTTCATGGTCAGGCGGATAATCACCGACGACATGCACATCGGGACAATGTGCCGCAGGATAATTCGCGATGTCGAAGCACCTTGCAGCTCGACCGCCACGACGAAATCCGCCTTGCGCAACGACAGGGTTTCGGCCCGTGCCAGCCGCGCAATCGGCGGCCAGGAGGTCAAGGCAATCGCCACCACCGCGTGTTCGAGGCCAGGACCCAGGGCCGCGATAAACGCCAGCGCCAATACCAGGCTGGGGAAGGAAATGAAGATGTCGGTCAAGCGCATGAAGACCGTGTCCACGAGGCCGCCGTAATAGCCGGAGACCGTGCCGATAAACAAGCCGATAGGACCGACAATCACCGTGACCAGCGTGATGATGTACAGGGTGATGCGTGAGCCATAGACCAGCCGGCTAAAGATATCCCGGCCGTATTCATCGGTGCCGAACCAGTGAGCGGCGCCGGGCGCCTGTAGCGCGTTGGCGAGGTTCTGCGCCACCGGATCATGAGTGGCTATCCAGGGGGCAAATGCCGCGACCACAACCAACAGCATCGCGACCAGTAGCCCGGCCAGGGTCATTGGGTTACGCAACAGGTGGTGCAGCACTTTCAGGCCACTCTTGCACAAGGCATCGAAGCTGGACCCGGGGGTGCGATCCACCTGCCGCTTGGCGTTGGAGTCGGTAGAAGACATGTTGGCAATCATTGGCATGTTCTCGGGTTGAATTCAGGATCACCCGGCGCGTCCGCAGACACGCCCGGCCGCATTCAGCGTTGCTTGTAGACGCCCAGGTAACGCGTCGCCTCGGCATCATCGCCAGCGAACCCCTTGACGTCGGCAGCGCTGACCACGGTGTCGGTCATCTGCGAAATCATCAGGATCGGCCCGATCTGCTGGTCGTAGAGTTCCTGCGCCTGGTGATACAGGCTGAGCCGCTGCGCCCCGTCGCGCTCGACCCCGGCCTGGTCGATCAGGCTATTGAGCTGCGGGTTAAAGAACGAGGCACGCCAGCCCTGGAAGTTCGGCAAGCCGGCGTCATCGCTGTTGTTGGGGTTGTAGGCAAACGTGCGCAGGCTGAAATACGGATGCGGATACCGCTCGGCGCCACGGGCGACGATGATCTCGAAATTGCGCGCACGCATCGCGCCGTACACCTGATTGCCGGTGCCGGTGACGATGCTGGCCTTGATCCCGCCTTCGGCCAGCGTCGCTTGCAGGCGCGCAGCGATGTCGATGAAGGGTGGCTCCGACAACGTACGAATGGTGGTGCTGAAACCCTCGGGGTAACCGGCTTCGGCAAGCAGTTTTTTCGCCTTCTGCACGTCCATGTGATAGCCCGGATCCGGCAGACGCGCTTCCAGGCTCAGTTGCATCGGTTGTTGATTGAGCTTGCCGTAATACGGCATCACCTGTTCGTCCAGGCCTTTGTAGTCGATCAGGTTGCGCACCGCTTCGCGCACCTTGGGCTTGGCGAACTCAGGCTGCTTCATGCTCATCGCCACGTAGTACATCGTGCCGCGCGACAACGACTGCACCTGGATTTTTTCCGAACCGTCGATGGCGCGAATATCCGGTGCCGCCATGCCATAAGCCAAGTCGAGGTCACCGCGCTCAAGCATCAGGCGCAGCGACTGGGATTCGGTCATGTGCCTTACCACCACGCGCTTGAGCTTGGCCGCACCGCCCCAATAGCCGTCGAAACGGGTCAGCAGCAGAGAGTCATTGGCGGTCCATTTGGTCAGTACGAATGGGCCGCTTCCAGCTTCGTTGGTCACCAGCCAGCCGGCACCCAGATCGCCATTTTTCTCATGCGCCAATGCCGTCTTGCGGTCCACCACTACGGCGCTGGGCGAGATCGCCAGCGAGTCGACCAACAGCAGCGGGTCCATGGTTTGCGGCAAATCGATAACCAGGGTGTGGGCATCACTGGCACGGATCAGCGATTGAATGTTATCGACGTTGTAGCCGTAGGCTTTCCAGGTCGTCGCCAGACCGAAGTTGAGTTTCATCACCCGGTACAGCGACCAGGCGACGTCTTCGGCGGTCAGCGGATTGCCGGAGTGGAACTTCACATCCTGACGCAGATGAAACGTCACCTGCTTGCCGTCCTCGCTGATCGCCCAGCGCTCGGCCAGTTGCGGCAAGTGTTTTTCCGGGTTGCCCTGATCTCGCTTGATCAGCGTGTCGTAAAGGTTGGCGTTGACGCCGGACGCATCCAGGCCGGGCGCATTGGCCGGATCGATGGAGAACAGATTGACCATGCTCATGCCGACGATCAACTGATCGGCCGGCGTCTTGGCGTTGGCCAGCGTCATCGGCCCGAGAGCCAGGACCGCCGCCATCAGGCCAGCGTGCAGTTTGGTAAATGCAGTCGTCATTAAAGAATCCTTCTTTTTATAGTTTTAGTGCTGCTGCGTTGCGCGTTAACGGGTGCGTGGATCGAACACCTTGTACAAGGCATCGCTGATCAGGTTGAGCGCGACAAAGATCAGACCAATCACCAACACACAGCCCATCACCGCGTTCATGTCGCCGAGCATCAAACTGCTGGTCAGGTACTGGCCGAAGCCGGGCCATGCGAACACCGTCTCGATGAGCACCGCGCCTTCGAGCAGCGAGCCATAGGCCAGCGCCACCACCGTCAGCAGCTGGACGAGGATGTTGCGAAAGGCATGCCCCCACACCACTTGGCGGCGTGACAGTCCCTTGACCCGGGCGGTAATGATGTACTCCTGAGATAACTGTTCGAGCATGAAGCTGCGCGTCATCCGGCTGATGTAGGCCACCGAGTTCAGGCCGAGAATCAGCGCCGGCAACACGATATGGCGCAAGGCGCTGGCGAAGGCTTCCCAGTCTCGCGCCAGGGCCGAGTCGATCAGCAACAAGCCGGTGACGTCGGGAACCATGCCGTCATAGGCCAGGTCGATCCGCCCGGCACCGCCGGCCCAGCCCAGCCAGGCGTAGAACACCAGCAGGCCCATCATGCCCAGCCAGAAAATCGGCGTGGAGTAACCGAACAAGGTGATCACCCGAGCCACATGATCCCCAAGGCGTCCCTGATTACTGGCCGCGCACACGCCCAGCGGCAAACCGATCAGAACACCGAACAGAATGGCCAGGGTCGCCAGTTCGATGGTCGCCGGGAACACCCGCCGGATATCGTCGAGCACCGGGTGACCGGTCAATAGCGCGTTGCCGAAATCGCCATGGAGCAAGTCGTTGAGGTACAGGCCGAACTGAGTCCAGATCGGTTTATCCAGCCCCATCGCCCGGTACACCTGATCGTAGGTGGAACTGTCCGCGTCCGGCCCGACCACCGCCAGTACAGGATCGAGCGGCATGACCCGGCCGATGACAAAGGTCAGGGCCAACAGGCCTAGCAACGTCACCAACACCGTACTGGCGCGCCGGACGGTATTGGAAGCGCGAGCGCCCATGACAGAGGCAGTCATAACAAACATAGTGAGCTCCTGATAAATCGGTCACCGGTGCACCAAAGACGCGGGGGTCACCCGCGCAGTTTTCAGCGCTTCTTGTAGACGTCTTTGTAACGCGTGGTCGCTGCCGTGTGTCCCTGAAAATCGGCAACGTCGGCGTAGATCAGCACCGTGTCGGTCATCTGCGAGACCGGCAGAATAGCGCCCACCTGTTGATCGAGTTGCTCCTGGATTTTCCGGTACTGGACCAGTTGTTTATTGGCATCAGGCTCGACTTCAGCGCTCTCGATCAGTTGGTTCAACTCAGGGCTGTAGAAGAAGGTGCGCCAGCCTTGGAAGTTACTCAACTTGGCCTCGTCGCGGTTATCCGGGTTGTACACCAGCGTGCGCAAACTGGAGTGGGGATGGCGCTCTGCCCCACCACCGCCGCGTCCGACGATGATGTCAAAGCTGCGCTCACGCATGGCGCCGTAGATCTGGTTACCGGTGCCGGTGATGATGCTGGCCTCAATCCCGGCTTGAGCCAGCGTCGACTGCAAGTTGGAAGCGATGTTGATAAAGGGGGGCTCGGCCAACACGCGGATGGTGGTCTTGAAGCCGTTGGGGTAGCCCGCGTCGGCTAACAGTTTTTTTGCTTCATCGACATTCAGCCGATAACCGGGATCAGGCAAGCGCGCGGCAAGACCCAATGGCAGCGGCCGTTGATTGATCACACCGTAGTGCGGCATGACGGTCTGGTTGATGCCTTGGTAGTCGATCAGTGAACGTACCGCCTTACGTACGCGTGCGTCAGCGAACATCGGTTGCTTCACACTCAACGCTACGTAATAGAGCGTGCCGCGCTGCAAGGTTTGAGTGCGCACCTTGTCGCTGTTTTGCAGGGCTTCGATATCCGGGGCGGACATGCCTTTGGCGATGTCCAGGTCGCCACGCTCAATCATCAAGCGCAACGATTGCGACTCGGTCATGTTGCGCATGACGATGCGCTTGAGCTTAGCCGGGCCGCCCCAGTAACCGTCGAAACGGCTCATCAGAATCACGTCGTTGGCACGCCAGTCATTGAGCACGAAGGCCCCACTGCCGGCCGCATGGGTCACCAGCCAGGCGGCGCCCATGTCGTTGTTCTTCTGATGTTCGAGGACTTTCTTGCGGTCGAGAATGAACGCACTTGGCGAGGTCGCCAAGGTATTGAGCACCAGCAGCGGATCGGTCGACCGTGGCAGCTCAATGACAAAGGTATTGGCGTCCGTGGCGCGCATAGAGCGCTCGACGTTCTCGGCACTGAAACCGTACGCCTTCCAGGTCGAGGCCAACGCCAGGTTGAGCTTGAGTACCCGTTGCAGCGACCAGGCGACGTCTTCGGCAGTCAAGGGGTTACCGGACTGGAACTGCACGCCGGTGCGCAGGGTGAAGGTCAGGGTCTTGCGGTCATCGCTGACCTGCCAACGTTCAGCCAGGGCCGGCAGCAGGCGATCAGGCTGGGCGATGTCTTGCACCAGCAACATGTCATAGAGATTGGCATTGATCTCCGACACATCCAGCCCGGTGGCTGCCGCCGGGTCGAGGGACAGCAGGTTGATCATGCTCATGCCGACAATCAGTTGATCGGCCGGCGTCTTGGCATAGGCCACAGGTAAAACGGCGACCGCCAGGGTGGCCGCCAATACCCGCGCCCACAGCGAAGGAAGAATGCTCATAGCGAGAGTGCCTTTCTTATATTTATAGGGCTTTCGGACGGCCCGGCATGCATCGGGTCGCCCGTGTAAACGTCAGAAGCTGTTAAGCGTATGGGTCTCGATAAACTCGAAATCGATCTCTTCACCCAGGCCCGGTAAATCGGACAGGTGCACAAAACCATCGTTGTCCATCGGATCGACCAGGCGCTTGAGGTACGCCGGCACCTCGTCGTAATCCAGGTACGGGTGCAGCAATCCACGCTCATACCAGGTGCAGTTTTTTATCGCCCCGACCACCGCCAGGTTCGCTGCGCCATTGCCATGGATTTCGCAATCCATGCCGAAGGACTCGGCCATGTGCGCGACCTTCAGACACGGTGCGATCCCCCCAACCCCGGCCACACCGGCCCGCAGGATGTCGCAGACGTCGTGCTTGACCCAACTGGCACGACTCAGGTGTTTGCCGGACAGGGTTTCCGGTCCCAATACCGGGATGTCCAGTTGGCCCGCCAGCCAGGCATAGGACTCGGCGGACTCTTCCATCATGGGTTCTTCGAACCAGGCAAAGTCGAGCTTCTCCAACTCGCGCCCGATGTAGAGCGCATCGGTGCGGCTGTACCAGTGATAACCGTCGAGCATCAAGGCGATGTCCGGCCCCACCGCTTCGCGCACGGCGGCGCACGCTTTGACGTCGATGCGCGGGCTTGGGGCGAAGGACACGGGCGGCATCCAGGTGTGCAACTTGATCGCCTTGTAGCCACGCTTGACCAGGGTTTCGGCGAAACGCCCGTAATCTTCTGGCGTCGCCAAGCCGCCAGGCAATTCGTCGCCGCACATGGTGGAGCCGTAAGCCGGGACCTTGTCGCGAAAGCCACCAATCAACTTGTGTACCGGCACGCCAAGTTTGCGCCCCGCCCAGTCCCACAACGCTTGTTCCACCAAGGCCAAGGCACGATCGGTCAACTGGCTGGCACTGCCGCGCTGCCAGTGCGCCAGGTCGTGCCAGATTTTCTCGCGATCAAACGCGTTCTGCCCGACCAGCACTTTGCGCACAAAACCGTCCAGCACATAAGGACGAATCAGTTCCGGCGCACCGAAGGCATAGCCTTCGCTGCCGTCTTCGGTCTGGATGCGCAGCAAAGCCATTTGGGCTTGGGAGACATCACCGGGGTGAGCATGACCGGCGCTGTCCACTGCGCGGCGGGTCGGATAGGCAAATACCTGGACGTTGACTGCTGTGATTCTCATGGACGTCTTTAGCCTTCTTATTGGATTTGTGACAGGAGTGTCGTCTGTTGTCGCCGATCATATGTCATCGTACAACGCATGAAAAGACCCAATAAATAACCTTCAGCCCCTGCATTTTTCCTCCCTATCCAACCAAAACGCCCGTATTTAAAGACAACTAAGGAATAACACGCCTCTATTGAAAGCTCTATTCACAAGGCACATTTGTAACAATATGTTTCTAAACCAGCAATAACCCATAGACGAGTCATCTTGTCGTACGATAACGTATATCGGCACCACAAATGAGATCAATACGCAACACCATGCTGCTCGTAGTACACGTCAAACGCCCCTAACAAAAACAAAAAAGAAGACCGTATGAACACCACCCTACGCACGCTCGTTACTGTCGCGACCCTCAGCCTGCCCTTCTGTCAGCGCTGACTCTGCCAGCATCAACTACCGCCACCAGTACACCGAGGACGACAGCGCCCACGCTGACCGAATCAAGTTCAACTACCGTCTGGACAGTGGACTGGGCTTTGAAGCGGAGATGAAATACCGCACGGCCGGTGACCGCAAAGATGTCGCCTACGACAACATGGTCAACAACGGCCATGAGTTCACAGTCAGCTACAACTACAAGCTCAGCGCGCAATCAACGCTGACCCCAGCCTTCCAGATGGACAGCTCGAAGGACTCGACCACTTACAAGTTCGGCCTCAAGTACAACTACAAAATCAACGATGCCTTCTACGTCGCCACGCGCTATCGCCTGGACGCCAAGAAACTGGATCGTGACCAGGTCAATGAAGACATGCCCGACCACATCAAGGATGACCAGACCACCAACCGCTTTGAAGGTTGGCTCGGGTATACGCCGGCGAACAAGTGGGCCTACGAATATCAGTTCATCTATTTCAAGACCGACTACATCCGCTACGACAACAAGAAAAGCGATTACGAACAGAACCTGATCGTCAAATACAAACTCACCAAGAAATGGGCGCCGTTCATGGAAATCGGCGACGTAAAAGTCGACTCCACCTCCCCCGATCGCCAGGCGCGCTGGCGCTTGGGTGTCCAGTACAACTTCATGTAAAAACTGGCCCGATGCTGCCTGGCGATCGCGCATCGTTCACCAGGCAATGTCAGGCCCCTAAACCGACACGCAACGACAGTTCAATGGAAGACCTGACCATGACCACGCAACCCGCTTCGCACAAACCCTTCAACCGCATTCTGCTGACAGGCGCCGCCGGCGGCCTGGGCCAGATCCTCAGAGAAACCCTGCAGGCTCACACCGAAATCGTCCGGGCCTCGGACATCAGCCCCATGGCGCCTAGCCGTGGCCAACACGACGAAGTGATCAGCTGCAACCTGGCCGACAAGGCCGGAGTCGCGGCACTAGTCGAAGGCGTCGATGCCATCGTCCATCTGGGCGGAATTTCAGTGGAGCGGCCCTTCGAAGACATCCTCTCGGCAAATATTTGCGGCACCTTTCATATTTATGAGGCTGCGCGGCAACACGGGGTCAAGCGGATTGTTTTTGCCAGCTCCAACCACGTCACCGGTTTCTACCCGCAAGACGTCGAACTGGATGCTCACTCCCTGCGCCGACCGGATGGCTATTACGGTTTGTCCAAGGCTTACGGCGAGGACATGGCGACGTTTTACTTTCACCGCTATGGCATCGAAACGGTGAGCTTGCGGATCGGCTCATCGTTTCCGGAACCGCGCAATCTGCGAATGCTCTCGACCTGGCTGAGTTATCCAGACCTGGAGCACCTGGTAGCGCGCGCCCTGCTGGCCAGCGATGTCGGACACAGCGTGGTGTACGGTGTTTCCAACAACCGTGATCAGTGGTGGAATAATCGCCATGCCGCTCACCTGGGCTTTGCCCCGCAGGACAGCTCGGAAGTCTTTCGCGCGCAGATAGAGCAACAACCCAAACCTGCCGCGGACGATCCCAACAGCCTGTTCCAAGGGGGAGCATTCACGGCTGCCGGGCCGTTCGGTGACCTGTCGGAAACACACCAATGAATGCCGAGCTCATCGTCGACGCACGCAACGCAACGGGCGAAAGTCCGGTCTGGCAAGCTCAGGAGAATGCGTTGTATTGGGTGGATATTCCCGCGGGCCGCTTGCACCGGTGGCAGCCAGACGGCAAGACTGACTCTTGGCAGGCGGACGAAATGCTCGCCTGCATCGCCCGTAGTCCGGCGGGTCATTGGCTGGGAGCGCAGGAAAGTGGAATGTTCAAACTGGCGCCCCAGACAGACGGTCGCCTGAGCGCAGAAAAACTCGTCGGCGTCGAACATGCCCGGCCGCAGATGCGCTTCAACGATGGACGCTGCGACCGCCAGGGACGCTTCTGGGCCAGCACGATGCAGACCAACATGGGCGCCGACGCGGTCGGCGCACTTTATCGTTACGATCCGAAAAACGACGGAATCGTCGATCATCTTGCTGCGCAAATCGAAGACCTGGTGGTGCCGAATGGCCTCGCGTTCAGCCCCGATGGCCGCACGATGTACCTGTCAGACTCGCACCCGAGCCGGCAACTTATTTGGGCGTTCGATTACGATATCGACAGTGGCACGCCGCACAACCGCCGCGTCTTCGTCGACATGAACAGCCATCCGGGTCGACCGGACGGCGCGGCCGTGGACGCTGAAGGCTGCTATTGGATCTGTGCGATCGATGCGGGCCAGGTGCTGCGCTTTACGCCGGACGGGAAACTCGATCGCTCATTATCGCTGCCAGTGAAGAAACCAACAATGTGCGCGTTTGGCGGCGACCGACTCGACACGCTATTTGTCACCTCGATCCGCCCACAGGGCATCGACCTCAGCGACCAGCCCCTGGCGGGCGGTGTCTTCGCTTTGAATCCTGGGGTGAAAGGCCTGCCCGAACCCCTGACACGCGCCTGAGCCCCGCGTTCAACCGTTCAAGGCCTCGACGGCTGCAGCCTCATACGCGCGCCGCATTCGCTCGCGACTGTTGGACAAATGCAGGCGCATCGCGGCACGCGCGGCATCGACATCGCGTCGGACAATGGCCCTGTAGATGTCTTCGTGTTCGCGACTCAGGCGCTCCAGATAGGGCTCCGAGTTGTCCTTGACCCGCGTGGAATGCAAACGAGTGCGCGGAAGGATGCTGACCCCAAGGTGCAACATGATGTCGGTGAAATAACGATTCCCCGTGGCCAACGCAATCTGTTGGTGAAACTGAAAGTCCGCGGACACGGCGTAATCGACACTGACCGCTCTGGAGTTGAGCGCATCGAGCGAGTCGCGCATCAGTTGCAGTTGCTGGTCGGTGCGTCGCACACAGGCCAGGCCAGCCGCTTCAACCTCCAGGCTGATGCGCAACTCAAGGACCGCCAGCACGTCCTGCAACGTGACAATGCTGGCTGGGTCGATGCGAAAACCGCTCGGGCTCGGGATGTCCCTTACAAACGTGCCGATGCCGTGCCGGGTTTCCACCAGGCCAGCGGCTTGCAGGCGCGACATCGCCTCACGCACCACGGTGCGACTGACTCCATGCTCCTCCATGACTTGAGATTCAGTCGGCAATTTTGTCCCACGCGCAAGTTCGCTGCTGCAAATACGCCGGGATAGTTCGGTGACCAACTCCTCCGCCAGACTTCGATGTCTTCGACGAACACTCGGTTGGACGCTGTGTTTGTCCATCAGGAACAAATATCTCGAATTTGCGAATAAGTGCTCATCATAGCTCATTATGTTGTACGACAACGTATCAGTTCAGTGATAGTATTTCGCATGTAGCGGACGTTCGATTCGCTGCGACGGCGATAAGGACGTCCGCTCGAGAAACGCGTTGTCATGTACTGCGCGTTGAACAACTCAAGTTAATCAAGGATCTGATTACTCATGACTAAACCTTCAACCTTCACTGCCAGCAAACTCGCTACCGCCATCGTCGGTTCGCTTTTGTTTGCCAGCCTGCCTACCCATGCAGCCGACATCTGGCTGGATGTTGCCACGACTGGCTGGGCCACGCAAAACGGCGGCACCAAGGGCGGCTCCAGAGCCGCAGCCAACGATATCTACACCGTTAAAAACGCTGCCGAACTGAAAGCCGCACTCAGCGCCAGCGCGGGGAGCAACGGCCGGATCATCAAAGTCAACGGGATCATCGACGTCAGCGAAGGCAAGACTTATACGACGACTGCCGACATGAAGAAGCGTGGGCGTCTGGATATTCTTGGCAAAACCACCATCGTCGGTATCAGCAGCAATGCAGAGATCCGCGAAGGTTTCTTCTACGCCAAGGAAAACGACGTGATCATCCGCAACCTCACCATCGAGAATCCGTGGGATCCGGAACCGATCTGGGATGCGAACGACGGTAGCGCCGGTAACTGGAACTCGGAATACGATGGTCTGACCATCGAGGGTGCCAACAACGTCTGGGTTGACCATGTAACATTCACCGATGGCCGACGCACCGATGACCAGAACGGCACCGCCAACGGTCGACCAAAGCAGCATCACGACGGTGCCCTGGACGTCAAGAACGGCGCCAACTACGTGACCATCTCGTATTCGGCATTCAAGTCCCACGAGAAGAACAACCTGATCGGTTCCAGCGATAGCCGCACCACCGATGATGGCAAGCTCAAGGTGACGATCCACAACACCCTGTTCGAAAACATCTCGGCGCGCGCTCCACGTGTACGTTTTGGCCAGGTGCATCTGTACAACAACTACCATGTGGGCAGCACCAGCCATAAGGTGTACCCGTTCAGCTACGCGCACGGTGTCGGTAAAAGTTCGAAGATCTTCTCCGAGAAGAACGCCTTCGAAATCTCCGGCATCAGTGGTTGCGACAAGATCGCTGGCGATTACGGTGGCAGTGCCTATCTTGATCAGGGCTCGACGCTCAATGGCATCTTGCTGAACTGTAAGTGGGGCACAAACATCGGCTGGACCCCGCCTTACAGCTACACACCGCTGAATGCCGACAAGGTCGCGGCTGACGTCAAGGCCAAGGCCGGCGCCGGCAAGATCTGATTGATCGATGTAAATGCGTAAAAAAAAGCCCTCGGTGACGAGGGCTTTTTTTGTCTATAGGAGCGAGCTCGCAAAGGCGTCGGCCCAGGCACCATCAGCCTCGCTACTGCACCAGCTGATTGATCTCAATGATCGGCAACAACACCGCCATCACAATCACCAGCACCACTCCACCCATTACCACAATCATCAGCGGCTCAAGCAACGCGGTCATACCCATCGCCCGCCGTTCGATATCACGAGACAAGGTTTGCGCCGCACGCTCCAGCATCGGTGGCAGCGAACCGGTTTTTTCGCCACTGGCGATCAGGTGAATCAGTACCGGCGGGAATACGTTTTCCACCCTGAGTGCCGCCGCGAGATTGACACCCTCGCGCACCTTGGCCGTGGCATCGCTGACGCTCAGGCTCAGGCGGTCGTTGGACAAGGTTTGTCGCGCCGCTTCCAATGCTCTTAATAACGGCACCCCCGCACCACCGAGAATCGCCAGGGTCGAGGCAAAACGCGCGGTGTTCAGGCCCAAGACAAAACGCCCGAAAAGTGGCAACTTCAGCACCCGATGATGCCAACTCAAACGCGCCACCGGATTGCGCAAATACAGCCGCCAACTCCAGAACGCCGCAGCCATGATCGCCGCACACAACCAACCCCATGTGCGGATGAAATCACTGGCTGTGAGCATTGCCAGCGTCAGCCCCGGCAGATCCTGCCGCGCCTGGGAAAACGCGCTGACCACCTGCGGCACCACGTAACTGAGCAGGAAAATCACGATGCCGATCGACACCAGCCCGACCACGCCGGGATAGATAAACGCGGTGAGAATCTTGCCGCGCAGGTTGTTGCGTTCCTCGATGTAGTCGGCCAGCCGTTCCATGACCTGCGCCAGATCGCCGGACTCTTCCCCCGCCGCAATCAGCGCGCGATAGATCTCGGGAAAATCCCGTGGCCGTGCGGCCAGCGATTCGGCCAGGCGCATGCCGCTGCGTACGTCCGCGCGCACGGCGCTGAGGGTGTGGGCGATGTGTTTTTTTTCGGCCTGCTCAACCGTGGCACTCAGCGCCGCTTCCAGTGGCAGACTGGCACCGAGCAGGCTTGCCAGTTGCCGCGTCGCCCAGGCCAGATCGTTGTCCGAGAGTTTGGCGCTGAACCGTCCGCCGCCATGCTGGGCGACGTTGCTTTCTTTTTGCACCGACAGCGCGGTCAAACCGCGCCCGCGCAACGCACTGAAAGCGGCGCCCTGACTGTCGGCTTCCAGATGCCCGGACTCGATCTTGCCGCTGGCATCGGCGGCTTCAAAACGATAGCGATTCATCAGGCGTCCCGTGTCACACGAAGGATTTCTTCTGGAGCGGTGGCGCCGCTGCGGATCCAGCGTTCACCGTCCTCGCGCAGGCTGAACATGCCGGCCTTGGCCGCGGCCGCGCGCAAGGCCTGCTCCCCTGCCCCTTGGTGGATCAGGGTGCGGATGTCGTCGTCGATGCAGAACAATTCATGGATGCCAGTGCGGCCGCTGTAACCGGTGTGGTTGCAGGCGGGGCAGCCGATTGGTCGCCAAGTGCCCGGCGTGGACGGGTCTTCCTGTTTGCACTGCGAGCACAATCTGCGCACCAACCTTTGCGCCAAAACACCAAGCATCGATGACGCCAGCAGAAACGGCTCGACGCCCATGTCGATCAAACGGTTGACCGCCGACACCGCGTCGTTGGTGTGCAGGGTCGCCAGCACCAAGTGACCGGTCAGCGAAGCCTGCACGGCGATTTGTGCGGTTTCAAGGTCGCGGATCTCACCGATCATGATGATGTCCGGGTCTTGCCGTAGAATGGCGCGCAATGCCAAGGCAAAGGTCATGTCGATCTTGGCGTTGACCTGAATCTGGCTGATCCCCGGCAGATCATATTCCACCGGGTCTTCGACGGTGAGGATGTTGCTGGTGCTCGCATCCAGCCGCGCCAACGCCGCGTAAAGGCTGGTGGTTTTGCCGCTGCCCGTCGGGCCGGTGACCAGCACGATGCCATGGGGCTGGCGGATCAGATGATCGAGCTTGCCCAGCACCTGCGCGTCCATGCCCAAGGTTTCCAGGTGCAGACGTCCGGCCTGTTTGTCGAGCAGGCGCATGACCACGCGCTCACCGTGGCCGGTCGGCACCGTTGAAACACGAATGTCGATCGGCCGTCCGGCCACGCGCAAGGCGATGCGCCCGTCCTGCGGCAGGCGTTTTTCGGCGATGTCGAGTTGCGCCATGATCTTGATCCGCGAGACCAGCGCGCCGTGCAGCGCCTTGCGCGGCGAGACCACGTCGCGCAGGGTGCCGTCGACGCGATAGCGCACCACCGAATGGGTTTCGAATGGCTCGATGTGTATGTCGCTGGCCTCATCGCGCGCGGCTTGGGTCAGCAGCGCGTTGATCATGCGGATCACCGGCGCGCCGTCCTGGGTGTCGAGCAGGTCGGTGATTTCCGGCATGTCTTGCATCAAGCGGTCGAGATCGACTTCGTTTTCGGCGGCGCCGACCACAGCGGCGGCACTGCCAGTGTCGGCGTAGGCCGTGGCGAGCAGGCCGTCGAGTTCGTCATCGCGCACGCGCTCCAGCCGCGCCGGGCCGAACTGGCGGCGTGCCTCGCTGATCGACCAGCCCGGTGTCGACGGACACACCGTCAACACCCCGTCGCGCAACAAAATGCGCTGCGCCTTGGCCCAGGCGTAAGGCAGCGAACTCATATCCCCAGACTCCCAGGCCGAATGATATCCCCTGTGGCAATGCGATCCCCTGGGGCGAGGGAGCTTGCTCCCGCTGGGCTGCGTAGCAGCCCCAAACCTTGCAAACCGGCTCTTTCGGACACCCTTCGTGCACCGGGTTTGCGGGGGCTTCGCCCCCGAGCGGGAGCAAGCTCCCTCGCCACAGTCATCATTCGGCTCATAGTCGTGGGCCTGCTTCAATCGGCACGGCTTTGATCGTTGCGCGTGGGCCGGAAGTGGGCACCACCGCCGGAACGCCCTGCGCTGTCGCCGGCAATTGCGGCGCCTGCATGTCCGGCATCGCCCAGCTGCGTTCCGGCTGCAAGCCACCCTGCGCGCGGCGCATGAAGTCGTAGCGGTTGAGGGTGACGCTGCGCCCCGCTTCGCTGTCACGAATGATGTACGGGCGCAGGAACACCATCAGGTTGGTCTTGGAGATCGCCCGGCGCTCGTTACGAAACAACGCGCCAATCCCCGGAATCGTCGACAGCCACGGCACTGCGTCGTTGCTCTGGCTATAGCCGTCCTGCAGCAAACCGCCAAGCACCATTATCTGGCCGTCGTCGAGCAAAATACTGGTGTCGATCGCGCGTTTATTGGTGACGATGCCCGCCGACGTCACGCTGTTGGAGGCGCGTTCGTCGATGCTGCTGACTTCCTGATAGATGTCGAGCTTGACCGTGCCGCCTTCGGAAATCTGCGGGCGCACGTTGAGCTTCAGGCCAACCTCTTCGCGGGTCACGGTCTGGAACGGGTTGTTGCTGGTACCACCGCCGCCGGTGACGTAGCTGCCGCTGACAAACGGGATGGTCTGGCCGACGAAAATGCTCGCGGCTTCGTTATCGAGGGTCAGCAGGTTCGGCGTCGACAGCACGTTGGTGCCGCCCTTGCTCTTCAAGGCCCGGGCCAGCACTTTCAGATCAAGAATCTTACCGATGCCGGGGATGTCGACAGTGCCGTTGACGTAGCCCAAATTCAAACCTTGCGGCAGCACATCAAGGCTGGTCTTGCCGTTGAGATTGATCCCCGAACCGCCGAGATTGGCGCCACCGATCACGCCTTTGCCGCCGAGGTTGCCGGTCTGCCACTGCACACCGAATTCACTGGCATCGTCCTCGCCAACTTCGACGATCAGGCTTTCGATCACCACTTGGGCACGACGTTGGTCGAGCAAGTCGATGACTTCACGCAGGTTGCGGTACAGCGGTTCCGGTGCGGAAATCAGCAAGGTGTTGGTGGTCGCGTCGGCCTGAATGGTCACGCCGCCGGCGCTGAAAGCGACGTTCTGTTCGCTGGCCTGAACGCCGCTGCTGTTGGTGCCGCCGCTGCCTTGCGCATAACTTCCGCCAGTGCTGCCGCTGGAGTTGCTGGTCGATGTGCTGCCGCTGGTTTGTGTACTGCTCTGTCCATTCTGCCCACCGGAATTGGTGTTGCTGCCCATCGCACTGAGCACCGAACGCGCACTGTCACTGGTGCCGCTGTCGCTCTCGCCGGTCAGCAAACCCCGCAGCGCCTGCGCCAGTTTCGCCGCCTGCGCATTGCGCAAATACACCACGTGCAAATTGCTCGGATTGCTCTGCGCATTGTCGAGTTTGTAGATCAGATTACGCGCCAGTTCCGTGCGTTCAGGACTGCCGGCGCGAATGATGATGGTGTTCGAGCGCGGATCACCGATCACCGCGATTTTCTGCGTCGGATCGTTGCCCGGTGTGTCGAGCAAATCAGCGACCATCGGCGCAATATCGGCGGCGATGCCATTCTGAATCTGCACCACGTCGGTATCGATGGCGCTCGGCGAATCAATGCTCTCAATCAACTGCGCGACGCGGGTCAGGTTCTCCGCGTAATCGGTGACGACAATGGTGTTGTTGCCCGGATAAGCATTGATCGGGTTGTTCGGCGAAACGATCGGGCGCAGCACCGGGATCAGGTTCACCGCGTTCTCGTATTGCAAACGAAAGGTACGGGTGAGCATGCCGTTACCGCCGGGTTTGTCAGCGCTGTAGATCGGCCCGCCGAGGAGTTTCGCATCGGCTTCCGGCACCACCTGCGCGACCCCGCCAACATCGACCACGCTGAAACCCTGCATGCGCAATGCCGCGAGCAACATGTCGTAGGCCTGGCGGGCCGGCACCTGGCCTTCCGAGACCAGTGTCAGGTTGCCCTTGACCCGTGGATCGACCAGAAACTGCTGGCCGGTCGAACGCGACAACGCGCGCACCACGGCTTGAATATCCGCCTCGACAAAGTTCAGCGTCACCGGTTGATCACCCAGCGGACTGCTCGGCAGTGTAGCGCCACGTGATGCGCCGCCAGTGCGTGCGCGTTCGGTGATGTTGTGCAATTGCTTGGGTACCGGTCGCGCCTGGGTCTGCGTTCGCTCGCGATCCGCCACCGCATCACCGCTGCGCTGGGTATTGGCCAGTGGCCGACCGAGTTCGCTGTCGACCAGCAACGGCGGCGAACTCTGTGGTGTGGAGGTGTTACACGCGCTTAATGCCAACAACAGGAACGGCGCGACCGTGCGTAGATAATTGGAACCTGACCACTTCATGAAGCTTCCTTAGCGCCCTGCGCCTGATCCATGCGAACGGTTCCCGACAGAGTGCCTGCCGTGTCATCGGCCTCGACTTCGCCTGCACGCTGCAAACGAGCCTCGACCACTTGCAGTGAAAACTGCACTGGATTGCTCAACAACCAACTGATGACCGCATCGGCTGGAGCAGCCTCGAACGTCAACTGCCACGCGGTGCCTGCGGCGTGTAGTTGGTAGTGCCCAGCCAGACCACTGGCGTCGAGCGCTTGCTGCAACGATTGTTCAAGGTTCTGCGCGCTGGATGCGGCCGGTAACTCGCGCAGCACCAGCGCCAGCACTTCAGACTGCGAGCGTAATTTCGGTGTTTCGGCTTGCCAGTAATCGATCTTTTTCAGCGGCGGCTGGATCAGTATCAGCCAGATCAACAAACCACCGAGTATCACTGCGGCGCCCGCGAGCATGCGTTTTTCGCGTAAAGAGAGTGAGCACCAATGCGTTTGAATCTGCGCGCGCCACAGTGAACCACGGGCTCGATACGCCGCCAAAAAATCACCCATCGTCGTTATCCATGATGGCGTCGCTAGTACCCGACGCTGGCTCAGCCTGAGGACTCAACATCAACACGTTGGCATCACGGCTAACAGCGAGCCCTGCCTCACTCACCATCCCCGCCAATGCGCTATCGGCCGCAGCCTGGAGCGTGTCGACTGCCAATTCCAACTGCAATCGGCCTTGATCAAACGTCAGCCGTAGCACGCCGCCCGCTAAAAAGGGCATCGCGTTCGCGGCTTGCTGCACCATGTAGGCGAACCCCTGATTCGCCTCAGCCACTGCACCACTTTTTCGCGCCGCCAATTGCTGACGGGCCTGTTGCAATGGGTTGAGGATCACCGGCAGCTCAGGGAAGGCCTGCTTCACTTGCAGACTCATTTGCGCCTTGAGTTGCTGACCTTGGGCGGCTTCACGGGCAGCGTAGAGGTTCAAGCCCAGAACCCATACGCCAATCGCCAAGGCGCAACAGAGGACCGCCCTGCCCCAATCCGGTGTAGGCCCGAGCGTCTTGCCGACGCCGCCGTGCAGCCCCCATCCCGGAGACGCTCCGGACCAGCGCTGCTGCGCAGGAGATTGTTCGAGCGCTGCCGCTGGCGCGCTATCACCGAACCAGTGCAATCCGCCACCACTGGCCACCAGCTCATCCAGACGTCGCTGAATCACCGGTTCCACCCGCCCTTGTTCAGAGCTGAGGCGCAGCAACAAGTGTCCGTCCAGCACGCAGGCACTGACCTGCCCGGCAGGTGGCACCGGCAAGAGATAAGGCGCCGGGTACAGACCACGCAGCTTCAAGTGATGCAGGCTCAATAACTCACCGAAACGATCCAGATCGGACTTCGCAAGCCAGGCCAGACACACCTGTCCATTACTATCGCGGGAACTGTGGGCGACATGCATTCGCTCAGTGCCACCCAATATCAGCGCCTGGGCAGCACAAGCCACCGCCGCGCCGATCTTCGCCGCTGATAGCGGCGGTAACTCCAGGCTGGTGAGCACGCTGTCGGCGGGATGTAGAAAACACTCGACGATCTGCGACTGGGTTTCCTGTTCCAGCCGCAACAATGTACTGACGCCGGTCTGGCTGACGCGCCTGTCGTGATCCAGGCGTGCGAACTCGAATTCAGTGTGCGACGTCAATGCCTCCAGCGGAGGTAAGGCGATGCGCAAACGACTCATACGCCCCAGCCTCGACCAGATCACTCTGGGCATGTTGTCTTGTGGAAGATGCAGCAACGCATCCATGCTCACGCGACGCTGGTCTCGACGCGCCTGTGCGCGGAGCAGAAACCACTCACTGCTAATCCCGACGTTGAGCCCGTCTACGCTCAGTTGCGGCAAACGCACACGGTTTACGAAGTCGCCGCGATTGATGAACCACTGTCCACTGTCGCGCTCCAGCACCAATGCCCTGGCGTGCGAAAGCGCCAAGCCAGGCACCACGGCCGCCAGAACCTCGGCGCTGGCCGTGTTGCCGTTGACCCAGGTCTTGGCTGGAATAATGCTCACGTATTGACCTAACCGAGCGAGCACCTGCTCGTCCATACCCTTGAGGCCGCGCAAATCCTCCAGGCTACGCAGCATCGGCTGGCTAGCGGGCAACGGTTGTCGACGCGCATTCGGCGACGTCGCGCGCCCCGTGTCGAAGCCGATCTGCGCAGTGCTTGGCGCGGATGTTTGCGGGTCGAGGAGTCGCGGGTAAGAGGCGATGACGCGTTGACTGATGCGCTGGCCAAGACTGGCTTCGATTCCGATGATTTCGCAGAGTCGTTCGAAGCTGCGAAGCTGACCAGGATCAATGCGCTCATTACTGAGTAAATTACGCAGGTTGAACTTGCCTTGCTGGTCTTCCAGACGCCCTTCATAACGCCCCCCCAAGGTATTCAGGAGGTTACTTTTCACGGGCTGCGCCCATGGTTGATCGAGCCGGGTCGCCACGTCATGCTGACGGGATTCGCGCAACAGTTGGCGGCTGATTTCCAGTCCACTCAAAAGCACCGCACTGCCCTGCACGCGAGCCTGTTCAGCTTCAAGGGAGCGGGTAAAAACGCTCTGCCGGGTGAGCATGCCACCGGCGATCACAGCGACCACGGCAGCGATCAGCAAGGCGCTGATGATCGCCATGCCGCGCTGTTTCGCCACTGTCGGCGAAGACAATTTCATGGCGCCGCTTAGAGCTGCCAGGAGCCGATATCGGCATTCACGCCGTCGCCGTCAGGCTGTCCGTCGGCACCGAGGGAGAAGATGTCGACTTCGCCGTTCGCGCCCGGATTCAGGTAGTTGTAAGGACGACCCCACGGGTCATTGGGCAAGCGCTCCAGATAGGAGCGCCAGTTAGTGTTTTTCGCGTCCGCCGGACGCTCCACCAACACTTTGAGCCCTTGATTCATGTTCGGGTAAGTGCCGTGATCGAGGCGGTAGAGTTTCAACGCCTGCATCAGGCCGGCAACGTCTTGCTTCGCGGCCGTGGCCCGAGCCTGATCGGGGCGGTCGAGCACTTTGGGTACAACCATGGCCGCGAGAATACCGAGGATGACGACTACCACCATGATCTCGATCAGGGTGAAACCCTGTTGACCGCGAAGACCTGCAGACTGAGATTTGACGCGCGCGAAATCCATTTCAACCTTCCTTGGCGTGATTACAATTCGTCGCGCAGTGTAACAAAAGCCAGTCATCGTACAACATACAAAAGTGCTTTGTTTTTCTACGCGTTCGCCCGGGTTCGAGTGCTATTCTGCGGCCCTGTTCAAACCGCCAGAGTCAGCCATGGAAGCGTTGCGCAAGGAGCAAGGATTTACCCTGATCGAGGTATTGGTCGCCTTGGCGATCATCGCCGTGGCCATGTCGGCGGCCGTACGTGTTGCGGCGGTCATGACCCAAAGCAGTGGGCTGCTGCGCGACCGATCCATCGCCCTGTTGGCGGCGCAAACCCGCCTCGCCGAACTGCGTCTGGAAGCACGTTTCCCTCAGGGACTCAAAGCGTTCGAGTGTGATCAGGGACGCCTGCAACTGCGCTGCGAACAGACTATAACCCCGAGCGCCGATGGTCGACTGATACGCGTGAAGGTGCTGGTTTCGGATCGTGAACGTGAAGCACCGCCCTTGGCGCGACTCGAAACGTTGCTCGGCCAACCCCTGGAAAAGCCTCAATGAGACAGCTCAGGGTCGGGTCAAACGAGGCAACACCAAAGAGTCTGGCAGCGTGCTGACTTTATACCGGGACTGCTCCGCGCCCCGCTTGATGACCACTGCATCCTTTTCAATCGCTAACACGCGCACGCCTTGGGTCAGGCGCTCACCCAGCAGAAAACTGCGCGGCGGACCGTCGTTGAGACTGAGGATCGCCACCGCACCTTGCGCCCCGGCCATCACCCCGGAGACCTTGATGTTCACCGCTGCCGGCTGGTTGGAAAACCACAGCGAGGCTGGCGTCTCGGAACGCGCAGCCGATACCTGTGACTCGATCATCGGCGCGTTGGATTCAGCCGACGTCAACAAAAGCGATGACCAAAACAGCCCTCCTGCCAATGCCGCGACCAGTGCCGCCGATTGCAGAAGTTGTGCTGCAGATAAACGAAAAGTGAATGCCAAGACCAAACCTCCCTGTTGTCCTGCGTCGCAGTCTACAGGACAACTCTGGTTTTTTACTCCGGACTGAAGATCCGTATCCGGCAGGACAGATTTACGACGAAGGAACGTTGCGACATGGCCAAGGACAGACAACAGGGCTTCACCCTGATCGAATTGATGGTGGTGCTGATCATCATCGGCATCGCCAGTGCCGCCGTCAGCCTGAGCATCAAACCCGACCCGGCGCAACTGTTGCGCAAGGACGCCAATCGCTTGATCCAGCTACTGCAAATCGCCCAGGCCGAAGCCTTGGCCGACGGACGCCCGATCACCTGGCTGGCGGACAAGCAAGGCTTTCGCTTCAGTCGCCGCAACGCACAAGGCTACGGTTTCGATCATTTCATTGCCGATCCGCACCTGCATCCTCGCAGCTGGGAAACGCCCTCGATGAAGATACGAGTCACGCCCAGACAGCCCGTCGTGCTGAACGCCGAGTGGTTTGACTCGCCCCTGCAATTGCAACTCTCGGACGGCCAAAACAGCCTCACCGTGCAACGCACAGCGGCCGGAAAATTACACGTGGCCAGCCAACCATGAACACCCGTCAAGAGGGCTTTACCCTGATCGAGGTCATGGTCGCGATCATGCTGATGGCGATCGTCAGCCTGATTGCCTGGCGCGGTCTGGACAGCGTGTCCCGCGCCGACAATCACCTACAGGCCAGCGCCGAACAGACAGAGGAGTTACTGCGCACATTGCATCAACTGGAACGCGATCTGGCGTTGCGCGCCAGCACCGAACTGCGCGAGCCAAACCTGACCGATAACGAAGACGAGCAACCTGATAGACCGGCGGCGATCAGCGTGCGCAGCGCCGACAATCAGAGTTTTCGCCTCGACGTGATCCGCAGCGCGGCAGCTTCGGAGAACGGCTTGCAGCGGGTTCGCTGGTGGCTGAAAGACCAGACCCTGTATCGCGCAGCAGCACCGGCTCGTGATCGTTATCCGCTACCGGCACCACAACAAGGGGTGGCGGTGCTCGACAGAGTCAGTGATCTGCAAGTGCGCGTGTGGGAACCAGACAGTGGCTGGCGCCAACTCAGCGGCAACCGCAAAGAAGACCCGCCAGGACTTGAAATCCGCCTGACCCGACAGACGGCACAGGGTGAGGAACACTATCGACAAGTATTGGGCCCACTGGACTAAAAGAAATGATCAACAACCTTGCGGTAATAGGCATTGTCCTTGGAGCAATTGCCGGGCTGCTCCCCGTCACGGTGAGGCCAGTCATTGCAAAACAAAACGATGAATTCAACAGCGAGTCGCCGCTGTGTGTTCCGCTACTCAGGCAAGCCGCTAACGGATATCCACGCGGTAACGGAAGTGCTCCGCATGCCCACGGGAGTGACGCCACTCCAGTGGCATACCAGAGTAATCTCGCGCCAGTCGTTCGATCACCACCAGGCTGTTTATCGGTACTTACGATAAGCGCGCATGCACGTCATTGACCGATTCGGCCGTCAGTGTCTCTTCGACATAGGCGACGACCTGCCCACAGACTTCTTAATAGATCGGATATAGCAGCGGCCCTATACGACTGAGGTCAATCTCCATCAACGGCTGGAAGCGGCTGCGCGCTCACTATGCGTTCCGCGCCGATTGGGCGTAATGCTCGATCACAGCGGTAATTTCCTCCGCCTCTAGACCCCCGCTGAGTCTTTATTGCGTGCACCACAAACGTGGCTCGTTCACCGACATTCAGAAAAATTCAATTTCCCTGCTGACATCGGAATCGTCGTCAAGACACATCACCCTCCACGGAAACCAAAAGTCGCAGCTGGGGAGCTGATCGTCGTCTTCAGTTCATCGATTTTGGTCTGCGCTGGGAAGGGCGTATCAATAGAGCTGACTTGACGGAGTACTTTGGTGTGTCGGTGCCTCAGGCTTCGCTCAGGATGAACCCGTACGACACAGTTCGTGAGATACAAATCCCAAACGATGTGCTCGCGGGTAAAATGGCATAATATGCCAATGATCGAAAAAACCTGTTTGCCCAGAGCTGGAGCTAATTATGGCGACGCGAAATGTTGTGCTCACCCCTCACCAGGAACAGGTCATCCATGACCTGGTTCAGTCCGGCCGCTATCAAAATGCCAGCGAAGTGATGCGAGAAGGTTTGCGTCTATTGGAGCAGCGCATCGCCGAAGACACTGCCAAAATTGAGGCCCTGCGTCAGGCGACCTCGATCGGCATCATGGATCTTGAGCACGGGCGCTTTACTCAGTTGAACGAAGGGGATCTGGAGCACTACCTCGAGGGCTTGAGCCTGGAGGCCACCCTCCCCGCGCGCGAGAAACACTGAGCATGTCGCAATATCGGATTTCCAACGCGGCGCGCGCCGACATTGTCGACATCCTCAGGCTCTCCCAGACGCAGTTCGGCGATCAAGCACGCCAGCGCTACCAGGCGCTGATCCTCTCCGCATTACAAGCTATCGCCGACACGCCCTATCGCATTGGCAGCCACGACCGCGATGAGCTTGCACCGGGCCTTCGCAGCTATCACCTCATTTACTCACGCCAGCAGGCTAAACACCCCCATGGAACGGTCAAAAGCCCGCGCCATGTCGTGTTCTATCGCGTGGCAATCGACGACGTGATCGAGGTCGTCCGACTCCTTCATGACGCCATGGAAGTGCAACTGCACCTACCCAACGACTGATCACTGACCTGGCCCAAAGGCTTAACTGGCTATGAATAGCGAAGGTAAGGCCCCCGCCTCTATATCGTAACCTGAGCGCCCTCGCTGTCAGCCGACTCGGCGGCCAATTGAAGCGGGAGGTGCTGGGGCCGATCGGACTATCGAGACCCACGACCAGAATCACGATGCTCAACGTTGCGTACCACTTTCAATGCTGAACAAGCGCTTCTTAGGCGTTTTCCCTGGCCAGGCGCCTGACATTACGCTCCAGCTGCCGATGGACACGCGGATCGATGCCCCTGGCGACCAGTGCCCTCGCAACATCACGCAGAGCACGAGCATCTCGTAAGCTAATTTCAGGATAGGTGCCGAGAGAAATACGCGGCTGCTTATCCGACCAAGAAAAGCGGAAGTGCCAGCACTTGGCGCCTTTCGTATTCACGAAAAGAGCGAGGCCGTTGTAGTCAGGAAGGGTGTAGTTCTTGGCGCGGGGTTTGGCGTGCCGGACTGCGGTATCGGTGAGGGCCATCGTACAATCTCCGTCTCGTTTGGATGGAGGAGATTTGTACGGGCTTCCAGAGAGACAAGTCCTACGAAAAAGCGATCTACCAAGCGCCGGATTAATGTACTAAAAAATGTACTAAAAAAACGTGGATGGTAGTGCTTTCGAGTGGAGCTTACTGGAACTAAAAAAGAGGCCGAAGCCTCTTTTTTCTGTTTCTGCAGACTTCAATAGAAGCCTGTAGAAAAATAATTGGAGCGGGAAACGAGACTCGTATCTGGTGTCCGACTCGTTGAAATTTAAGGGGTTTCTTTTCTAGCCGGAGCAGGAAAAGACTTGATTCTGGACTTGTTTCTAGAGCACATCAAGCGGTCATGGTGCCAGTGTGAGGCATGCTTTCGCACCGAGGACCTGCCGCCGATGATCCGGGCTGCCCGCATCATCGGCGATTGACTTTATTGCCCGTTTTTTAACCCGACTCCAAACACGCGTGCGCAGCCGGTCGGTCTCCAGCGGCATCGCTTCCAGCACGAAGAGTTTCTTCATCACGCTTTCAGGCGGATACACCATCGGGTCGTTGAGAATGGCCTTGTCGACCATGCCCTCAGCGGCAGCGTTGCCGTTGGCATAGTGCACGTGGTTGCTGATGTCAGCCATGACGTTGGGTTCCAGCAGGTAGTTCAGAAACGCGTAACCGACCGCTTCATTCGGAGCATCGGCGGGCATGGCGACCATGTCGAACCACATGGGTGAGCCTTCCTTGGGGATGGCATAAGCAATCTGCTGGCCGTTCCCGGCCTCATTGGCTCTCGCGGCCGCCTGCATCACGTCGCCAGAAAATCCCACGACCAGACACACGTCACCCGTTGCAAGATCGCTGGTGTATTTGGAGTTGTGGAAGTAACTCACATAGGGCCGCACGTTGAGCAGCAGGGCCTGGGCCTTCTCGTAGTCGGCCTTGTCCTTGCTGTGATGCGCAAGCCCCAGGTAGTTCAAGGCGATGGGAAGAATCTCGGGGCCGTTGTCGAGCATGGCTACGCCGCATCGGGCGAGTTTTTTCATGTTCTCCGGCTTGAACACGATGTCCCATGAGTCTATCGGTACATCGCCCAGGACTGCCTTGACCTTGGCCACGTTGTAGCCGATGCCGGTGCTGCCCCATAGGTAGGGAAAACCGTATCGGTTGCCCGGATCGTTGGCCTCCAGAACCTTCATCAGCGTCGGGTTGAGGCTCTGCCAGTTCGGCAGTTTGCTGCGGTCCAGCGGTTTCAGCGCACCGGCCTTGATCTGCCGGGCCATGAAGTGGTTGGAGGGAAACACCACGTCATACCCGGAACGGCCGGCCATCAGTTTGGCGTCGAGGACCTCGTTGCTGTCGTACACATCATACTGAGTCGGGTGCCCGGTATGGCTGGTAAAGTTTTGCAGGGTATCTGGGGCAATGTAACTGCTCCAGTTGTAGATCCTGACGGTGTCTGCCGCCTGAGCGGTGGACGCGATCAACAGTAGCGGAACGATCGACTTCAACATACGAGACCTCAACCTTTGTTCTTTACGTTATGGGTGAAGGCAGTTCAGAAAATCAGCACGTAGCTTTTGCGAACGGTTTCTTGTATATCCCAGACTCCCGTGGTGTTCGCAGGCAACATCAATGCGTCGCCGGCCTGGATATGAAGGATCTCACCGCCATCCGGGGTGAAGGTGCAGCGCCCCTGGATGAAATGGCAGAACTCCTGTTGCACGATCTGGCGCCGCCAGCGGCCGGGGGTGCATTCCCACACCCCGGCTTCGACGCCGTCATCGCGCTCAACGCTTGTCGTGGCAACCTGTGAAACCGGCTCACCCAGCGGTATACCGACAGCGCCCGATTCCACGAGAGACAAGCGTGGGGTGTCGCGAAAATGATCGATCTTCATGGGAACGGCTCCTTGGACTTCATCAGACGTTCCATGCAACCCGCCAGGCCCTCGGCCATCCGGCGACGCCAGCGCGGTACATGGAGGTTGGCCAGTATCCGATCCTCGTGAACAAAGCTCTGGATAATGGCGTTGTAACCCAGCCAGCGCAGGGGCTCTGGCTCCCAGCGCGGCAACGAGGCCAGCGGACGGTCGGACCACACCCAAGGCTGGCGGGTCAGTTCGTTGTCCTGACCAAGAATCAGCGCGGCCACGGTGCGACCACCCAGGTTGCTGGCGCCTACGCCTTCGCCGCCATAGCCACCGGCGAGTGCAATTTTCTGGCGGCGGTCGGCCAGCATGTGCGGGTGAAAGCGCCGCGCGACGCCCAAGTTGCCGCCCCAGGCATGAGTCAGACGAACATTGCGCAAAATCGGGAATAGTTCGCTAAACAAGTACTGACGCAACTCACGTTCGGCCTGACTGAGGTTGAAGTCACTGCGCAGGCGACCTCCAAAGCGATAGCCACCGCGGGCACCAAATACCAAGCGGTCATCGCGGCTGCGCTGACCGTAGGTGACCTGTCGGCTGTTTTCGCTGAAAGCCTGGCCACGGCTAAGTCCAATTTCGGCCCACACATCGGCCGGGAGCGGCTCAGTTGCAACGATCAGGCTCTGGGCGGCCAGTTGATATTTGTTTAACGGGGGCAAGGCACTGGCATATCCCTCGACTGCCGGCACCACCCAATCGGCGCTCACCCGACCGTGCTCGGTTCGAACTTGGCCTGCCGTCCAGTCGAGCACAGCGCTTTGCTCGAAAATCCGCACACCCATGCGTTCCACGACATCGGCTAGCCCCCGTACCAACCGGGCAGGTTGAAGGGTCGCGCAGTGAGGTGAATACAGGGCGCCGTACGCCTGGGCCACATTCAATTGTTCGCACAAGGCCTGAGCGCTCAACCAGCGATAATCGTCCTCACCCAGGCCTTGGGCACGGGCGGCAGCGAGTTGTTCGCGCAGGCGCCGTTCTTGCTCGGGATACCGCGCCGCGCAGTACAGCACGCCACCTTTACGCAGTTCGCAATCGATGCTTTCGACGTGGCACACCCGCGCCACTTCATCGGGGATTCCGTGCAGCAGTTGATATCCTGCATGACGTTGGGCGGCGGGCAAGGGCCCCAGGAGTCGGTCTTCGCCGAGCAGATTCCCCATCAACCAGCCGCCATTGCGGCCGGAGGCGCCGAAACCGGCAATCTGTGCTTCAACTATGACGATATCCAGGTGCGGTGCTTGCTGCTTGAGGTAATAGGCCGTCCAAAGGCCGCTGTAGCCGGCACCGATGATCACCACATCGGCTCGCAGATCCTGATGCAACGTCGGACGCGGCGTCAGCGCCTCGTCGACTTGCTCCATCCACAAACTCACACCACCCCAACCAGCCATTACCTGCTCCATCGTTTGATTGCCGACAGAGCTTAATGCGCAGCGAAGGGGCCTGTGTTATCTGCGGGTACGCGCGCAATTGGCCTTCAACCAGACTTTTGGTGTGCAGCCGGTATGGCAGCGGAAAGCCTTGTAGAACGCAGAGGTGGAATTGAATCCGGCAGCCACTGCGAGGGCATCGATGGGTGCGTTTTCGTCGTAACTGGCGAGGCGTTCAAGGAGGTAGGCCAAGCGAGCCTGAGTCACGTAGCGATAGAAGCTTTGCCCGAGCACTTGATTCAATAAGTAAGACAACTGATTACGGCTGTACCCGGTGGCGCTGGCGATCCGTGCAAGATCCAGGTCAGGGTCCAGGAATGGCTGCTGGCGGGTAAAGTAATCAGCCAAGTCTCGCGCCATGAAGCTCAACTGGCGCGCCGATAGCCCTAGCTTACTGATGGCGGGGGCGCGACGCCCGGCGTGCGGCTCGCCGTCGCGCACGAGTGACGCGTATTCGTTGACACGCAGGATCTGACCCTCACATACGATGATCGCTTCGCTGGTGCGAAAGACCACCCGCTCGCCACTGCCCTTCAGAGCGGTCTGGTACTGGATGAATGCCGTGCAGCCGTCAGCGCGGATGCGGTCATTGTGCTCAAGATATTCATCGGGATGGCGCGGCAATGTGCCAGTGATGTAGGCGCGCAGCTCGGTCAGGCCCATGCTGCGATTCTGGAAAAAATCGTTGTACTGCACATGCGGGTGATAGAGCGCGAGTATCGCCTCCAGGTCGCGGTGCTTCCAGGCCATGTGATAGCGCAGCACCACCTCAAGGGTGAGCTTTGTCTGTTCGGCGGTATCTGACGGGACGAGGAGCATGGGTTGACGGGCCTTATGACTGGGCGGCACCAGTCTAGTCCTTGAGTGGTTGAGCGAACAAATTCAGGCACGCGCAGGCGCACATGATTGAGCGAGCGGAGCCTCTAGCTGCCTGTGGCTCTGCCATGCTTGCCACCCAGCACCAACGCAACGCCGCCCAGTACAGCAATGGATGCCAACACCATCCTTACGCTCAGGCTTTCCCCCAGAAAAACGATGCCCGCCAGCGAAGCCAGGATGGGCACGCTCAACTGCACCGTCGCGGCTTGAAACGCTGCCAGATGACGCACCGCGACGTACCAGACCGCGTAGCCGACGCCTGACGCTAGCGCGCCGGAAAGAACCGCATAAAGTATCCCCTGCGGATCCCAACGCAACGCTGAGAGAAACGGCACGCTTGCCATCAAGACCAGGGGAATCGAGCGCAGGAAATTGCCGGTTGTGGTTGCCAAGGGATCGGCGACAGTTTTGCCAAGCAGTGAGTAGATCCCCCATGCCACCCCCGATAACAGCATCGTGAGTGCGCTAACGGGGTCAGGTGCTGCGGCACCTGGAACCAGCAGGCTAACCAAGCCAACAATCGCCAGCACAAACCCAACGACTGCCAACGTGTGCATCCGCTCGCCTTTGAACATGCCGTACAGAACCATGCTCAGCTGAACCGCGCCAAACAGCAGCAATGCCCCCGTCCCGGTCTCCAAATGACGGTACGCGAAGGAAAAAGCGAAGACGTAAACGAACAAGGCAGCGGCCCCCTGCCAACTGCCTTTGCCTATGGTTGAGGTCCGCCTCAAGGCACACAACAGCCATAACACCAAGGCCCCGCTGGCCAGCCGGACAACGCTGAAACTCGCAGCATCAATGTCGGTGTGCTTAAGCGCCAGGCGGCACAGCAAGGAGTTCGCGGCAAAGGCGAGCATGGCGAAACAGATCATCGCGATCAATCTTGCCGAGGCTGACGAGCTGGACGCCTTCGTTACGGGGTTGCTTATTTTCATGGTCGATCCCAATGCCTAGGCAGGCTCTCAGAACTCTTGACGCCACCGCGCCCTTAAAAACACGTTAAACGTCTCTGTACCGATCGGTCAATACAACTATCTTCCTGCAACCATGGGATGAGCTTCGCCCGTCTGTATCCTTCACCGCGCACGCATGGGTATGATTGGCGCTCAACCGGTTGGAATTGACCCATGGGAAAAAAGAACGCCGTCGTCGCCGCCGAACCTGCTGAAACAAGCACTAAGGAGCGGATACTGAAGATCGCTGCGCAGCTGTTCTCGACGCGCGGGTTTCACGCAACCGGCATGGCTGAGTTGGAAAAAGCCACTGGCCTGGCTCGAGGCGCGCTGTATTACCACATCGGAAGCAAGGAAGAATTGCTGTTTGAAATCACCAGCCGGTATTTGCGGGTGCTCATCGCAGAAGGTACGCCCCTGTGCGAGAGCGACCAGCCTGCAGAAGATAAATTTCGCCAATTCTCGGCCATCGTGATGCGCACGATTGTCACCCACCTGGCCGAAATGACGGTGTGTTTTCGAGAAGTGTATTCGGTCATTGGCGAGCGCCAGACTGAATTGCTCGACCTGCACCGGCAGTATGAAAAGCTCTGGTCGAATATCCTCAAGGCTGGCGTGAGCGAGGGGACCTTCCACACATCTGACTCGTTAGCCGTGAAGGCTATTCTTGGTATCCACCACTACAGCTACTTGTGGATCAAGCCCGGTGGCCCGCGCTCTCCGGAATCCATCGCGACGTTCTTTTGCGACACCCTCCTGCCCGGACTGAAGGTTGAGCCGCGCCCGGCTTGACTGTCATCAGCGGCGCTTCAAGTGCGCCGCTTTCCTCGCTCCCCTCATTCACGTGCCATCACCGATGGTCGTCCTTGCGACTGGACCACGCGCGTTTTTCGTTCTAGGCTTACCTACAGACCGACCGATCGGTCTATAGACTCGCCGTTGGGTCCAGCCCGACAAAGGAATCAGAGGGAACAACAATGACAAAAAAATCCATGGTCCCCGCCAAGCAAGACATGCCTCAAACATCTTTGGCTCGCAGGGATTTCTTGATTAAAAGCGGGGCCGTTATCGGTACTGCTGCCTTTGCTCTGGGCGATAGCGACTTGGTCAGCGCAGAGACGACCAACGTCGCCCCTCTTGATCCGAACCTGCCCCTTGAAGTCCCGCAATGGACCCGTAGCCTTGGCGCTCCCACTGCAAGCCCTTATGGCAAACCTTCAACGTTCGAAACCAAAGCCGTCAGGAATCTATATCCCGGCCTGAAGGACACGATGTCCGCCTACAGCACCTCCCCACTTCAAGAGCTGGACGGCATCATTACACCGAACGGCCTGTTCTATGAGCGCCACCACGCAGGTGTCCCGCAAATCGATCCGGCGCAACACCGGCTGGTGATCCATGGCCTCACCGAAAACGCCTTGATCTTTACCGTGGACGAGATACGCCAGTTCCCCGCCGTGTCACGCGTGCACTTCATGGAGTGTTCGGGCAACCCATCGTTTCTTCCTCCCTGGGGTAAAACCGCAGCGGAAGTGAGCGGCCTGGTGAGTTGCGCTGAATGGACTGGCGTTACCCTGAAGACCCTGCTGGATGAAGCCGGGCTCAAGCCCCAAGCCAAGTGGATCATTGCCGAAGGGGCAGACGGCGCCGCAATGACGCGCAGCATTCCCATCGAGAAATGCCTGGACGATGTGATGGTCGTCTACAGCCAGAACGGCGAGCGTCTAAGGCCGGAACAGGGCTACCCGCTGCGCCTGTTTGTCCCCGGCTACGAGGGCAACACCCACATCAAATGGCTGCGCCGACTTCATGTCACCGATGCGCCCGCCTACAGCCGGGAAGAAACCGCCAAATACACCGACTTGATGGCGGACGGCAAAGCTCGGAAGTTTTCCTTCGTCATGGAGTGCAAATCGCTGGTGACCTACCCTTCCGGCACCCAGAAATTGACACGCAAGGGCCTGCATGAGATGCGTGGCATCGCCTGGAGCGGCCACGGCAAAATCACCCGTGTCGATGTCTCCGTCGATGGCGGCAATACCTGGACGCAAGCCAGGCTACAGGAGCCCATTCTGACCAAGGCGCTGACCGCCTTCAGGGCGCCTTTCGAATGGAACGGCCAAGAGTTGATGATCATGAGCCGCGCCATCGACGAGACCGGATATGTTCAGCCGATGCTGGAACAGCTGATCGATGAACGCGGCAAGGTCTCTTTCTACCACAACAACTCGGTGCAACCGTGGCGCGTGTCCAGCAGTGGGGAGGTGACCAATGGACGGGCTTAAAGGTGGTTCGTTATTCATAGGTTTGCTGTGCGCCTGTGCGCTGACTCATGCCTCGGCACAATCCCAATACGGTTTGGGCACCAAGGCTACCGAAGCGCAGATCGCCAGTTGGAACATCGACGTGGCGCCCGACGGCAAGGCTTTGCCTCCAGGGCGCGCAACGGTGGCGGACGGGGAAAAGGTCTACATGAACAGTTGCGTCAGCTGTCATGGGGTGAAACTCGAGGGCGGCGTCGGTCCTGCGTTGGCGGGCGGCGAAGGAACGCTGACGACTGACAAACCGCTCAAGACAGTTGGCAGCTATTGGCCCTATGCAACGACGCTTTTCGACTACATCCGCAGAGCCATGCCCTTCCAGGCGCCACAGTCATTGTCCAACGAACAAGTCTATGCGGTGACCGGCTACATCCTGCACATGAACAAGCTGCTGGACGCCAACGCGACCGTGGATGCATCGACCTTGGCGGATGTAAAGATGCCGAATCGAGACGGTTTTTATACCGACGACAGACCAGACAGCAAGGCGGTTGCTTGTATGTCGAACTGTTTAAAAGCTCACTGACGGATCAAAAAATGTAAAATCCGCTCGCCGATAAACCGTTCCTTCTCAACGAGCTTTGCTGATGAAGCTGGCCAGCCGCGAAAAATCGATGATTGCCTGGGTGCTGTACTTCAGCATCCTGTTCGGTTCGTTGCTGTGCGCGATGGGCCATGGACAAATGGCCGGCTTGCGATTGAGCGGTTTGGACGGCGGACTGTTTTGCTCTACTGACGGCGGGGCAATATTCGAGGGCCTGCAGGATGTGCCCGCCCCTTCGCTGCCCGTCGTCGGTGATTGCGTCATTGCAAGCCTGTTCGGTGCGATCCTGCTGGCAGCGTTTTTCGGGCTGCTCGCCCTGCTTGCCAGCGAGCCAGCCTGGCCCTTGCCCGCACAACCGACCCGTTGCCTACCCAGGCAGCGCTGGCCCCTGATCAATCCTCGCGCCTCCCCCGCCCCGCTTCCCGCGCTCTGACCTCTTCACCACCCGCCGCTGCATGACGCGCGGCCGGTGTGTGCTCATTGAATTAAGCCAGGAAGCTCTTCATGTTTCGCTTGACTACTTTGGCGCTGCTCGCGGGCAGCACCTGCGCGTGGGCGCAAGACACTGCCCTGAACTTACCCAACAGCTACATCAACGCCTCGGCCGACCAGCCGAAACCGGCCACCCGCCTGGACCTGGATACTCCCATCGAAAGCGGCTCGCGCCTGAATCTCAGTGCCCGGGAAAATCCCGCCTCTGTAAGCGTGGCCGATCGCAAGACGATGGAACGTATCGGCGCACGCAACTTTCAAGACGCGGCGAACGCCCTGCCTGGGGTTAACGCTTCTGCGCCACCCGGCTGGGGAGGCTATGTGTCGTACCGTGGTTTCAACGGTGCCCAGATCAGCCAGCTGTTCAACGGCATCAATCTGCAATACGGTGGCGCGGCCCGTCCGGTCGGCGCCTGGATTTATGACCGGGTGGAGTTGCTCGGCGGCCCTTCCTCGTTCCTCAACGGCAGCGGTGCCGTGGGGGGCAGCCTGAACGTGATCACCAAGCTTGCCAACCGTGAGGAAGATACCTTCGAGGGCCGAATGAGCTACGGTCGCTACGACACCTGGGAAACCGCGGTCGGCTTCAATAAAGCGCTCAACAGCGGCGATGCCCCGCGCCACTATGCGCGCCTCGACTACAGCCGCACCAGCAGCAACGGCTACGTAGATCGCCAGGAGAACGGTGCGGGCAACCTGGCCTTCTCGCTGCTCAGCGACATCAACGACCGACTCTCCCATACGCTGGCGATCGAATACCTGGAAGAGAAGGAAGACAGTCCTTACTGGGGCACGCCGGTACTGCAACCGCTGACCGGCAAGCTGCAGATCGACAAGCACAACCGCTTCAACAACTACAACGTCGAGGACGGTCGCTACGAGCAGCGCACCCGCTGGATACGCTCGATCACGGACTACCAGCTGGACGACAATGCCCAGTTGCGCAATACCTTCTACCACTACGATGGCCAGCGCGATTACCGCAACCTTGAGGTCTACCGCTACAACAGCGACAACAGCGCCATCGCCCGCTCCGGCGGTTACCGCCAGCGGCACGACCAGGAGGTCAACGGTGACCGAATCGAGTTGACTCACCAGGCTCAGCTGTTCGGCCTGGCCAGCGATTGGGCGCTGGGCGTGGATTACAACACCAACCAGCAAACCAACTACCCGTTGTCCAAAGGCGCCTTCGACACCATCGATCCAGATGGCTTCGAGCCGGGCCACTTCCTGGACATTCCGGGGATGGATGCACCGCGCAGTAAAGGTCGCAGCACTTGGACTGATACTTCTTCGGCGTTCGTCGAGAACCGCACGCGCCTGACCGAGCAACTGGCGCTGATCACTGCGCTGCGTTATGACCATATCGATTTCGAGGTGGTCGATCATGCGGCGCAGGCCAGGCTCGACAAGCGTTGGGATGCAATCACGGGACGCCTGGGCCTGGTGTACGACCTGACGTCGAATGTCAGCCTTTATACCCAATACAGTACCTCGGCCGAGCCGCCGGGAGGGACGCTTACCAGCGCCTCCATTGCCCAGGTGAGCGACTTCGACTTGAGCACCGGTCGCCAATTCGAGGTGGGCAGCAAGTTCGATTTTCTTGACGGTCGCGGCTCGGCCACCGCCGCGGCCTACCGCATCGTGCGCAAGAACATCTCCGTCCCCTCCTCGACGGTGCCCAACACCACCGAACAAGCGGGTCAACAAACCTCCACCGGCATAGAGCTGGCCGCTTCATTCAAGATCACGCCCAAGCTATTGGCGGCCGGTAACTTCAGTTGGGTAAGGGCTGAGTACGACGAGTTCAATGAAACCATCGCCGGTGTTGTGTTCTCGCGCAAAGGCAAGAATCCGGTGAATATTCCCGACCGCGTAGCCAATCTCTGGCTGACCTATGACGTGGCTCCTGACTGGCAGCTCGGGGCTGACGTGCGCTATGTGTCGTCGGTCTACGCCAACACCGCCAATACGACCTGGGTGCCCTCGTACACTGTCTATGGTTTGTCCATGACCCACGATCTGGACAAACACGTACAGGTCAGCGCGCGCCTGCGCAACCTGACCGACGAGGTCTATGCCCGTTTCATCCACCAGAGCAACACCCAGTATTACGTGGGCGAGCCGCGCAGTCTGGAAGTCGCTGTGCAGTGGAAGTACTGACGACCCCGAACGGAATGCAGCACACGGTCTGGCGACCTGACAGGTCTAATCATGATTCGGAGCGCAGGCCTTCCCGCGTTGATCAGCCTGTTTGAATGGCCCGCTGGACGGGACCGCCAGGGACAGCGGCTTTCACTGTTTTTTCTCTGGGCTCAACGCTCATGGGGCTTACCCTCTAACCGGCAATTGAGCGTCCATTGTTCGTACGGACTAAAACTTGAAGCGCCCGACCAATCCTTGAAGCTGGCCAGAAATGGCCGTCATTCGCCCCGATCCGGCATGGGCTGAATGCGCGAACTCCTCTACCATCTGCGCATCGGCGTGGATCTGTGCGATGTGCCGATTGATCTCCTCCGCCACTTGATGCTGCTCCTCTGCCGCCGTGGCGATCTGGGTGTTCTGGTCGCGAATCGAGTCCACTGAAGCGCGGATCTTGTCGAAGCTGTCGCGGGCCCGCTGGATCCGCTGCACGCTAGCCTGGGACGCTTGCAGGCTGCCTTGCATCTGCTGGGTGACTTCCTGGGTGCGGCGAGCGAGGTTACCCAGTAGGCTGTCTATTTCGCCGGTAGAGTCGGAGGTGCGACGAGCCAGGGCGCGAACTTCATCCGCGACCACTGCAAAGCCACGCCCTTGATCACCCGCACGGGCGGCTTCGATGGCGGCGTTGAGCGCCAGCAAGTTGGTCTGCTCGGCAATCGAGCGAATAGTGTCGAGAATCGCATTGATGTTATTGCTGTCTTGCTCGAGCAGATGCATGGTCTGGGTCGATACCTGCAGCTCCTCACTGAGCTTGAGCACGCTGCCGGTGGCTTCGCTGATTTGCTTCTGGCCATCGTGCACGTCGCGGTAGCCTTCATCAGCACTCGACGCCGCGGCACTGCAGGAATGTGCGACCTCATTGGCAGTGGCGAGCATTTCATTGAAAGCGGTGCTTACCAATTCCACCGCCTCACGTTGGCGGCCGGCAGCCAGGTTCATGTTATTGGCGACTTCGTTGGTGTCAGCGGCAGCGACTTGCAGATCGGACGACGCATTGCCAATACGCTTCACCAACTGAGCGATCATGCTTAGAAACTGATTGAACCAACCGGCCAGGTTGGCAGTTTCGTCCTTGCCCCGTACCTGGAGTTGACGTGTAAGGTCACCTTCACCTTCGGCAATCTCTTGCAACCCATCAGCCACGCCACGAATCGGGCGCACGATCATGCTGGCAAAACCAGCACCAACGATGGCGAACACCACCGCCAATGCAACAGCGATGGCTGCAATCAACCAGGTCAGGCTCATGGCGTCGGCCATCACTTCATCACGCTTGATCAGGCCAATGAAACGCCATCCCAGGCCATCGGAACTCAGGACGTTGACCATGTATGGCACACCATCGATCTCGACTTGAGTCACCCCATCAGCGCTTTTGGCCAATTCGGCATAGCCGGGTCCTAGCTCACCTAACGGCTTGAAATTGTTTTTGGCATTTGCGGGATCGACCAAGACATTGCCATTGGCCTCGACCAACATCAGGTAACCACTCTTGCCCAACTTGATGGCTTTGACCAATTCAGTCAGTTGCTTGAGCGATACGTCCACGCCAACGACGCCCACCGGGGCGCCGCTCGCGTCATTGATCGTGCGGACCGTGCTGACCAGCACCATGTCATCGGGTGCCCAGTAATACGCGCCCGTCCGTACGGTTGAGCCTCGTGCGGCTTCCATGGCCGCCTTGTACCAAGGTCGCACCCGTGGGTCGTAGCTGGCCATTGTCTGGTCATCGGGCCAACCTGCAAAACCTCCGTCATTGAGTCCAAGGGAAATGGAAGCCGTGGTTGGGTGGGTTTCTGCGAAACTGTCGAATACCACCTGGATCTGTCGATCGACCTTCGTCACAGGCGTTTTCGGGGCGTCAGCGGCCGTATAGTTCTTCAATCCCTGAACGTTGGCGATCCGAGGGTCTTTGGCAAGGTATTCGACGTTTTGGCGGATGCTGTCGAAAAACTGCCGCATCCCGCGGTCAATCTGCCTGATTTCGCGGCCACTGCTATCCAGGAAACTGGCTTGCGCTGCGCTACGCAAGTTCAGTACGACAACCATTGCGACCAATATGACTGGCGCGCAGGCGATAGCGGCAAACGCCCACGTGAGTTTCTGTTTGATGTTCATGAGTACTCCTGGGCAGGCAGATGGAACGTGGGCGCCCATGGGTAAAAGCGCCCGCGGCGAGTGCCGTAAACGTTGCTCACACGACGTGGAAACGAGACAACTCGGTCGTCATTTTTCTTTCAGATAATGCCTGCCCTCCTCTCAAGAGGAGGGACGAGAAGGCCGACGCATCGTCAATTCAGAAACGCCCAGGAGCGAAGGGTGCCGGCTCGACCACTGGTGTTTCTCCCATCATTAATTCCGCAAGCAGCCGGCCACTGACCGGACCTAGCGTAAATCCTTGATGAGCATGGCCGAAGTTGAACCAGAGCCCCTTATGCGACGGCGCGGCACCAATGACCGGTTTCATGTCAACGGTACAAGGTCGCGCACCGCTCCATGGCGTCCGCTCAACCTGAGATCCCAATGCCAAGAGTTGTCGGGCCGCGCTTTCGGCCTTCCCTAGCTGCACTGGGGTCAGAGGCGCATCGAGACGGGCGAATTCGGCCCCCGTTGATAGACGCACACCACGCTTCATCGGCGCCAACATGTAGCCTTGCTCGGTATCAAGCACCGGGCGACTCAAGTTTGCCCCGTCGGCGAAATGGGCGTGATAACCACGCTTGATAAACAACGGGATGCGGTAACCCATGGGCCTCAGCAACTCTTGGGCCCAAGGACCAAGCGCCACGACGACCTGTGATGCTTCGACCGGCCCGGACTCGGTGGAGACTCGCCAGCCAGCTCCCGCTTGGCGCAATGAACGGGCATCGCCGCGTTCAAGCTGTCCGCCCTCACGCAAGAAGAGCTCGGCATAGCGTTGCACCAGCTCTCCCGGATCAACACAGGTCCAAGGTTGAAGCCAGTGAATCCCCCCAACGAGAGCTTCACCCAAAGCGGGTTCTGCGAGCCTGAGCCCGGCGCCGTCCAACGCTTGCGACAATACACCGTGCGCACTCACACGCTGGGCGCTCTCCATCGCCTTTTCATATTTTTCCGGGGTTCGAAAAGCTTGAATCCAACCTTTGCGCACGATCAGGTGTTGGGCCTCGCTTTGCTCGATCAACTCGGAGTGCTCGCTGATTGAATGCTCGACCAAGGTCCGAAAGGCGTCCGCAATAGCTCGGTAATGCCTTGGCGCTGAGTTGGCCCAATACCTGGTCAGCGTAGGCATGTACTCCGGCAGCGCACGCAGATGATAATTGACGCCGATATCGCGCTTGGTCACCACTCTCATCAGGCTCGCCAGGTCCCTTGGGAACCCGTACGGTTCAACGGCCTCGCGCTGGATGATCCCGGCATTACCGTATGACGTCTCGCGCCCGGGCGGCCCCTTGTCTACCAAGGTCACCGCACAGCCCCGGCGTTGCAGATGCAGGGCCGTGCTTATACCGACGATGCCGGCGCCCAGTACTACTACTTGTTTGTCGTTCACGCTGCCTCCAACTCAAGCACGCTGCTGCGCGATGACACTGATTTCAACCAACGCATCCACCACGAGGCCGGCACAGACGGTAGCGCGAACAGGCAAATTGGCCGTGAAAAACGAAGCATAAATCCGGTTGAACTCGGCGAAGTTACTCCGCTCGGTCAAGTACACCGTGACGCTCACCACGTCATCCAACGACAGTGACTCAGCTTCCAATGTTTGAGCAATGCGCATCAACGTCAGGCGCGTTTGTGCCTCGATACCCGCCGGGAAGCTGCCGTCCTCATTGAACGGCAGTTCACCGGATAAAAACACTAGGCCTTGGCTGTGGCGGACTTTTGAAAAGGGCAAATTGCTAACCGTCATGGGGGACTCTCTCTAAGCGGATTATGAAAGCGCCTATAGCAGGCGCCACTTTTAGCCATCGACTCGACCGAGCGTGTCACAGCAGATCGGAAATCGGTCTACAAGCCTGATCGATGAGACTGTATATACAGGACTAAGCATTTACCGTGCCTGTTAGACAAGGATCCCCTTCAGACCCCTGATCCGAAGTGGATCGAGCACTGCTTCTGTCCAAAATACTGTCCGCAGAAAGGCCTACCATGCGCTTCCTTTCGACTCATCAATGAGACAGCGGAAACACTACGATGCAACCTTCAGTTACACCTGAACAAATATTCATGTGAGCACCCCCTGGCCTGGAAGGCGTTTACGAGCAGCGATCAACAGAAAAGATAAGGCTTGGCCTGAACATTGCGTTACCTATATATACAGGATCATACAGCAACACTTCCTTGTGGCCCTGCACCTAAGAGGTAATCAATGAAAAAACTGCACCCGATGACTGCCGCGACTACCGAAGGGATGAGCCTCGCAGGCCGGATCGCCGAATTGGCGACACTCTTCCGCTACAGCCTCCCGCACGAAATCCGTCAAAGCGCTGAACAGCCGAGCCCGCAGCGCCCCCTACGGAACCATCCAGATCGCAATACCTTCCAGCAAAATTCCCGAGAGGTTAGCCTTGTATGAACGCCAACGACCTGACCTTGCTTGCTCGCGCTGAAGTGCGCGAATTGGCCAGTTACAACGCCGGCCTCGCCGCTGATGCAGTGCGCAAACGCTTCGGTCTGACACGCGTCGCTAAATTGGGCAGCAATGAAAACCCAATGGGCACCGCCCCCGCTGTCAACGCCGCGACCACCCAAGCCTGCCATGAGATTGCGCTGTACCCCGACTCAGGCTGCCAGGCACTACGCTCCGCACTCTCGGAAAAACTTGATGTTCCGGAAGATCGCTTCGTGTTCGGCAACGGTTCTGAGGATTTGCTGAGTGTCATCAGTCGAGTGTTTCTGGACCATGATGATGAAGTGGTTACCGTGGTGCCCTCCTTCGGCTTGCATTTCATTTTTCCAGTGGCAGCCGGCGCTCGGGTAATCGGTGTCCCCATGACCGACCAAGGCACTTTTGACGTGGCGGCGATGATTTCCGCCCTTACACCGCATACCCATGTGCTGATGTTTTCCTGCCCCTCCAATCCGGTTGGCTGCACCTTGAGCGCAATCGAATTGAAGCAATTGCTCGATGCATTACCTCCCAAGTGCTTGCTGGTGTTTGACGAAGCCTATTACGAATACGCCCGATGGGAGCCTGAGTACCCAGACTGCCTCGGCTTGATCCAGGCCAGCGGCAAGCCGTTCATTTTGCTTCGAACCTTCTCCAAGGCCTATTCATTGGCAGGTTTACGCATCGGCTATGGCATTGTCAGCGACCCGCTACTGGCCGATTTAATCAATCGCCTGCGCACCCCCTTCAACGTCAACCGAGTGGCCCAAGCCGCTGCAGTTGCGGCTCTGGCCGATGAGAATCATTTGAATGCCGGCCTCTCCCACGTCGCCAGCGAACGCCGACGACTGGAGATCGCACTGCGAGAGCAAGGCATCACAACCGCCCCCTCCATGGCCAACTTCCTCTTTTTCAGCACCCCTTATCCTGCCGAAATCATCAACCAGGCATTACTGCGCAAAGGGGTCATCATCAAGCCTTGGCGCGAAGCGGGATATACTCAGTACTTGCGGGTATCCATAGGAAGCTGTGAGGATAACGATCTTTTCCTTCATTCCTTGGCAAGAGTCCTTGCCGCACAAGAGACACGGACCGACTGATGATCAAAAATGCACCACAAGCGCTCTACCGACGCGCGAAGGATTTTGTGCTGGACCAACTTCGAGCGGGCGTTTGGAAACCTGGCGACCTGATCTACTCAGAGAACCAGTTGGTGCAAGAGCTGGGCATCTCGCGCATGACCGTCAATCGAGCCCTGCGCGAGCTGACCGAAGAAGGTCTATTGGTGCGGATTTCAGGTGTTGGAACATTCGTAGCCGAAAGCAAGCCGCAATCGAACCTGTTGCGCATCACCAACATCGCTGACGAGATTCTCGCTCGGGGTCATAGTTACGGCTGTCGCGTCCTGCACCTGGGACGCGAATCCGCATCGATGTCAGTCGCTTCCGCCCTGGGCCTGCCCACGGGCTCTTCGGTTTTTCATCTGGTTTGTGCGCACAGCGAAGAAGACGTGCCAGTGCAGCTTGAGGATCGTTACGTCAATCCCGAGCTGGTGCCAGAGTTCCTGAAACAAAAATTCGGCGAACACCTGCAACCGGCCAAATACCTTCTGCAAGTGATCAAGCCCGACGAAATGGAACATATCGTAGAGGCCTGCCACCCCAGCGCCGAGGAAAGTAAGCATCTGCAAATTGATGCAACCGAACCTTGCCTGGCCCTCATACGCCGGACTTGGAGCCAAAACAAAATTGTCACCTTTGTGCGGCTCGTCCACCCCTCCTCCCGCTATCGCTTGGGTAGCCGCCTACCCATGAACGCAGCGCACAGAGACGTCTGACTCTTCGACACATCTGCCGTAAAGCTTGACCAGCGCCGCTTCCAAAGGGCGTCGGTCGCTTTCTGATTCATACATCACAATAGACCCAGGCCCTACGCCCGTAGTGACCGGAAAAAACGAAACTGATCACCCCCTCCCCTCAGCGTTTCCAGCCCTTCTTCCACCCATGCACATCCGAGCAGATAAATGGTTGCTTGATTGGCTATGCCTGTATGTACAAGTATGTATTTACGCGGTAAAGTCGATCCGTCACCTCGACACGTTTAAACCAAAAAATGGGCTCTGTGTACCACTCCCATAGCGACACACACGAGCTCCGTACCGCATCCGTGCGCTCAAGCGCTCTTTGGTCCTTAGGAATAAAAACAATGAAAAAATCTATTTTGACCCTCTCTGTACTGGCGTTGTGTGTGGCTGGCAGCTTTGCCTCGGCCAAGGAGTACAAGGAGTTGCGGTTCGGCGTTGACCCCTCTTACGCCCCTTTCGAGTCCAAAGCTGCCGACGGTAGCCTGGTGGGCTTCGATATCGACTTAGGCAATGCGATTTGTGCGGAATTGAAAGTGAAGTGCAAATGGGTCGAGAGTGATTTTGACGGCATGATTCCCGGCCTGAAAGCCAACAAATTCGACGGCGTGATCTCCGCCATGACCGTGACATCCTCGCGAGAAAAAGTCATCGATTTCTCCGATGAACTGTTCTCCGTTCCTACCTCCTTCGTTTTCAAGAAAGGCTCCGGCCTGACCGAAGATATCAGGACGCTCGTCGGCAAGACGGTTGGTTATGAGCAAGGCACCACCGAGGAAGCTTATGCAAAAGCCGTACTGAACAAGGCCGGGGTCAAAACCCAAGCCTATGCCAACCAGGATCAGGTCTATTCGGACTTGGTGACCGGCCGTCTCGATGCCTCGATCCAGAATATGTTGCAAGCCGAAATGGGCTTCTTGAAGTCGCCGCAAGGGGCGAATTTTGAGGTAAGTAAAGCAGTCGAGCATGAACTGTTGCCCGCGAAAACCGCGGTAGGTCTCGCCCAAGGCAACGCCGATCTCAAGGCCCTGATAAACAAAGGCATCAAGGCACTGCATGAGGATGGCAGCTATGTAGCCATCCAGAAAAAACACTTTGGTGATCAGAATATCTACAGCGGTAAATAACACGCTGCGCCCATTTTCGGATGGGCGTTTTTCTTGATTGACGAAGGGCTGTCCAATGCTAGAAAACCTATTGCAGACTCTAGGCTTCAGCCTAAAGGGTTTCGGCCCGCTGTTGCTGCAAGGCTCCTGGATGACTGTCAAATTATCCGCACTGTGCTTGTTGCTGAGCGTGGGCCTGGGATTGATCGGTGCCAGCGCGAAACTCTCGAAGTCAGCCTTGCTACGCATCCCTGCGCAAGCCTACACCACGCTTATCCGCGGCGTGCCCGACCTGGTCTTGATGCTGCTGATCTTCTATAGCCTTCAGACGTGGCTGACGAATCTGACCGATGCCTTTGGCTGGGAATATATCGAAATCAATCCGTTCAGCGCAGGGGTCATCACCCTGGGCTTCATCTACGGTGCGTATTTCACCGAAACCTTCCGCGGAGCGATTCTCGCCGTTCCAAAGGGGCAATTAGAAGCAGCCACGGCCTATGGCCTGACCCGCGCCCAACGATTCCGCCTGGTGCTTTTCCCGCAAATGATGCGCTTTGCATTACCGGGCATTGGCAACAACTGGATGGTGATCCTGAAAGCGACCGCACTGGTCTCGATCATTGGTCTGGCTGACTTGGTCAAGGTTGCCCAGGATGCAGGAAAGAGTTCCTATCAACTGTTCTTCTTCTTGGTCCTTGCAGCGTTGATCTATTTGGTTATCACCACCGCATCAAACTATGTCTTGCGCAGGCTGGAAAGTTTTTACGCCGCAGGAACTCGGGAGGCCGTGCGATGATCGAGCTATTGCAAGAATATTGGAAACCCTTCCTGTACCACGATGGTTATCACATCACGGGCTTGGCGATGACACTATGGCTGCTCAGTGCCTCGCTCTTCTTCGGCTTCTTGATGGCGGTCCCGCTGTCGATTGCCAGGGTATCAAGCAACCTTTTCGTGCGCTGGCCCGTGCAGTTCTATACCTATTTGTTCCGTGGCACGCCTCTGTATATACAGCTACTGATCTGCTACACCGGCATCTACAGCCTCGCTGCGGTGCGCTCCCAACCGCTGCTTGATGCATTCTTTCGCGATGCATTGAACTGCACCATCCTGGCCTTTGCCTTGAACACTTGCGCCTACACCACAGAGATCTTCTCCGGGGCGATTCGCAACATGAATCATGGTGAAGTCGAAGCAGCGAAGGCCTTTGGGCTTCGAGGATGGAAGCTTTACACCTACATCATCATGCCGTCTGCATTGCGCCGCTCACTGCCGAACTACAGCAACGAAGTGATACTGATGCTGCATTCCACCACGGTCGCTTTCACCGCCACGGTACCGGACATCCTCAAGGTTGCCAGAGATGCCAATTCAGCAACATTTCTGACCTTCCAATCGTTCGGCATCGCCGCAGCGATTTACCTCGCTATCACTTTCTCTCTGGTCGGTCTGTTCCGTCTGGCTGAGCGCCGTTGGCTGTCGTTCCTCGGCCCAGCTCATTAATTCAGGGTGCTTGAATATGTACAAACTGACCGTAGAAAACCTGCATAAAAGCTATGGCGACCACGAAGTCCTCAAGGGTGTTTCGCTGAACGCAAAGGCCGGCGACGTCATTAGCCTGATCGGTGCCAGCGGGTCGGGCAAAAGCACCTTTTTGCGCTGTATCAACTTTCTGGAAATCCCTAGCAACGGCGCCATGAGCCTCGACAATCAGCCGATACGCATGATCCATGACCACCACGGCATGCGCGTTGCAAACGCAGACGAACTGCAGCGGCTGCGCACGCGACTGGCGATGGTATTCCAGCATTTCAATCTGTGGAGCCACATGACCGTGCTCGACAACATCACAATGGCCCCTCGCCGAGTGTTGGGGGTCAGCAAGAAGGATGCAGAGGAGCTGGCTCGGCGTTACCTGGACAAGGTTGGTTTACCATCGCGAGTTGCCGATCAATACCCGGCCTTTCTCTCGGGCGGCCAGCAGCAGCGCGTCGCGATAGCCCGGGCGCTGGCCATGGAACCGGAAATCATGCTGTTCGATGAACCCACTTCTGCCCTGGATCCTGAACTCGTGGGAGAAGTGCTGAAGGTCATTCAGGGCCTCGCCGAAGAAGGCAGAACCATGATCATGGTGACGCACGAAATGAGCTTCGCTCGTAAGGTATCGAACCAGGTGTTGTTCTTGCACCAAGGGCTCGTAGAAGAGCAAGGGCCGCCTGAGGAAGTGCTGGGGAACCCTAAGAGCGAGCGTTTGCAGCAATTTCTCAGCGGCAATCTGAAATAACCGAAGTGCCTTAAGCCGACTGGACACTTACCGCGCCTGAAAAATGTTTTCAGGCGCGCGATTGCGGCCGGAATGGTTCGCCGTTCTGTTGACTAGAAGAGCCCCGTGCGAGAGCAATCCCAGCGTCTTGCTATGGCTCAGCTCATGATCCCTGGCTGAAACTGTCACGGCGCGCCCAGTGCGCAAAGCTTGATGGCAAAACCTGCATCAATGCCATTCGAACGAAAAAAACTAATCACGTGAAGATAATCATGCCGACAACAATAGCGGTCAAAAATCTGCTTGATTAGGCTTGTATATACATGATTATATTTACTCGCCCGATGTAGCGAAAACCAACAATAAGCTGCAAGTCATTTCGAGAGGATTACCGGTGAGCAAACCACTCCATTTCCGCAATATCGAAATCCGCGCCCCTCGCGGTAACACGCTGACCGCCAAGAGCTGGCTGACCGAAGCGCCGCTGCGGATGTTGATGAACAACCTCGATCCGGAAGTGGCCGAGAACCCCAAGGAGTTGGTGGTCTACGGTGGCATCGGCCGCGCGGCGCGCAACTGGGTGTGCTACGACAAGATCGTCGAAAGCCTCACCAACCTGAACGACGACGAAACCCTGCTGGTGCAATCCGGCAAGCCGGTGGGCGTGTTCAAGACCCACAGCAACGCCCCGCGCGTCCTGATCGCCAACTCCAACCTGGTGCCGCACTGGGCCAGTTGGGAACACTTCAACGAACTCGACGCCAAGGGCCTGGCCATGTACGGCCAGATGACCGCCGGCAGCTGGATCTACATCGGCAGCCAGGGCATCGTCCAGGGCACGTATGAAACCTTCGTCGAGGCTGGTCGCCAGCATTACGATTCCAACCTCAAGGGCCGTTGGGTGCTGACCGCCGGCCTGGGCGGCATGGGTGGCGCGCAACCACTGGCCGCGACCCTGGCCGGTGCGTGCTCGCTGAACATCGAGTGCCAGCAGGTGAGCATCGATTTCCGCCTGAAAACCCGCTACGTCGACGAGCAGGCCAAAGACCTCGACGACGCCCTGGCGCGCATCGAGAAATACACCGCCGAAGGCAAGGCGATTTCCATCGCGCTGTGTGGGAACGCGGCCGAGATCCTGCCGGAAATGGTCCGTCGTGGTGTGCGTCCGGACATGGTCACCGACCAGACCAGCGCCCACGACCCCCTCAACGGCTACCTGCCGGCCGGCTGGACCTGGGACGAATACCGTGCCCGCGCCAAGACCGAGCCCGCCGCCGTGGTGAAGGCCGCCAAGCAATCGATGGCCGTGCACGTCAAAGCCATGTTGGCCTTCCAGAAAATGGGTGTGCCGACCTTCGACTACGGCAACAACATTCGCCAGATGGCCCAGGAAGAAGGCGTCGAGAATGCCTTCGACTTCCCGGGTTTCGTCCCGGCCTACATCCGTCCGCTGTTCTGTCGCGGCATCGGCCCGTTCCGCTGGGCGGCGCTATCCGGTGACCCGCAGGATATCTACAAGACCGACGCCAAGGTCAAGGAACTGATCCCCGACGACGCTCACCTGCATAACTGGTTGGACATGGCCCGCGAGCGCATCAGCTTCCAGGGCTTGCCGGCACGGATCTGCTGGGTTGGCCTGGGCCAGCGCGCCAAGTTGGGCCTGGCGTTCAACGAGATGGTGCGCAGCGGTGAGTTGTCGGCGCCGATCGTCATCGGTCGCGACCATCTCGACTCCGGCTCCGTCGCCAGCCCCAACCGTGAAACCGAATCCATGCAGGACGGCTCAGACGCCGTTTCCGACTGGCCGCTGCTCAATGCCTTGCTCAACACCGCCAGCGGCGCGACCTGGGTGTCACTGCACCACGGTGGTGGCGTCGGCATGGGCTTTTCCCAGCACTCGGGCATGGTGATCGTCTGCGACGGTACTGACGAAGCGGCCGAACGGATTGCCCGTGTACTGCACAACGACCCGGCGACCGGCGTGATGCGCCATGCCGATGCCGGTTACCAGATCGCCATTGATTGCGCGAATGAGCAAGGCTTGAACCTGCCAATGATCACTCTTGTTAAAGGAGCCAAAGCATGAAAACACTTAACGTTATCCCAGGCCAATTGAGCCTTGCCCAACTGCGTGCCGTTTACCAGCACCCAGTAAAAATCACCCTCGACAACAGTGCCTCTGCGCAAATTGAAGCCAGTGTCGCTTGCGTGGAGCAGATCCTCGCCGAGAACCGCACCGCCTACGGTATCAATACCGGTTTCGGCCTGCTGGCCTCGACTCGTATCGCCAGTGAAGATCTGGAAAATCTGCAACGTTCGCTAGTACTGTCCCACGCCGCTGGTGTGGGTGAGCCGATCAGCGATGCGCTGGTGCGGTTGATCATGGTGCTCAAGGTCAATAGCCTCAGCCGTGGTTTCTCCGGCATACGCCGCGTGGTGATCGATGCTCTGATAGCATTGATCAACGCCGAGGTGTATCCGCATATTCCGTTAAAAGGTTCGGTCGGCGCATCTGGTGACTTGGCACCTTTGGCGCACATGTCCCTCGTGCTGCTGGGAGAAGGCAAAGCCCGTCATAAGGGCGAATGGCTGGAAGCCACCGAAGCACTGAAGGTGGCCGGTTTGGCGCCGTTGACGCTGGCTGCCAAAGAGGGTTTGGCGTTGCTCAACGGTACCCAGGTGTCCACTGCTTATGCTCTGCGCGGTTTGTTCGAGGGCGAAGACCTGTTTGCAGGCGCCTTGGCCATCGGTGCGTTGACGGTCGAAGCTGTCTTGGGCTCCCGCTCGCCGTTTGACGCACGTATCCATGCCGCTCGCGGCCAGAAGGCCCAGATTGATACAGCTACTGCTTATCGCGACCTGCTGGGCCAAAGCAGTGAGGTCGCCGATTCGCACAAAGACTGCGGCAAGGTCCAAGATCCCTACTCTCTACGCTGCCAACCTCAAGTCATGGGCGCATGCCTGACCCAGCTCCGTCAGGCCGCGGAAGTATTAGTCGTCGAAGCGAATGCCGTATCCGATAACCCACTGGTCTTTGCCGTTGAAGGTGATGTGATCTCTGGCGGCAACTTCCACGCCGAGCCAGTGGCCATGGCCGCAGACAATATGGCATTGGCCATTGCTGAAATCGGCTCGCTGAGCGAGCGCCGCATTTCGTTGATGATGGACAAACACATGTCACAACTGCCGCCGTTCCTGGTAGCCAATGGCGGCGTGAACTCGGGCTTCATGATTTCTCAGGTGACAGCAGCAGCGCTGGCCAGCGAGAACAAGGCGCTAGCTCACCCCCATTCCGTAGACAGCCTGCCCACATCCGCCAATCAGGAAGATCACGTATCGATGGCACCCGCCGCCGGCAAACGGTTGTGGGAAATGGCTGAAAACACCCGTGGAATCCTGGCTGTGGAGTGGCTAGCGGCCTGCCAAGGTCTGGACTTGCGTGACGGCTTGAAGACGTCGCCCAAGCTGGAACTGGCCAGGAAGAGTCTGCGAAGCAAAGTGGCCTATTACGAGAAGGATCGCTTCTTCGCGCCGGATATCAATGCGGCCAGTGAATTATTGGCTTCCGGCTGCTTGAACGACTTGGTATTGAACACATTGTTGCCCAGCATCTGATAGATGATATCCGCCATGATCGCGTGAGTTATTCTAGCTGATAGTCCCGTACGCGTTAAATGCCCAGGCAGTTTTTTGCTCCACAGCTATGACGATAGATTCTCGTTTTGGCTGTGGAGCTTTTTATTGCTTCCCAGTAATAGTCTTATGTAAGTGCGCGGGAAAATTAGCTTGACAACAGCATTACACCCCTAAGGCTCCTTATGCGCTCAAAATTCTGATACCAGCAGCATTCCCTGATCATGCGAACTCCGCTCAAGTATCTCCTGGTTCTGAGCCGGGAGAGCTCATCACTACAAATAAGGCATTAACGTCAATGCCCTCTCATCACACCAGCTCACCCCTTCTACGTCGACCGCACGATCAAGCCATTTGTAGGACACACTTGCATACCTACCAACTGGATGGTATGTTTTGATCAGTTTCACACCTCCCCTACACCTACAGGGCACCGCGCCCAAAGTGGAATATCCCATGCAAGATTGGAAGCAAACTCGAAAAGACGTCAGCGCCCGCCTAGTGCAACTGAATGGCCTATCCCCAGAGACCATGAAAGGTTTGGCTTCTTTAGGGAGCGCCGGCGAAAGAACAAACCACCTCGACGCTAAGACTCGTGAACTGATCTCACTCGCAGTTGCCGTCACCACCCGTTGCGACGGCTGCATCGCTTTCCACGCAGCTGAGGCCAAAAAGCTCGGCGTAACGACTGAAGAGGTCTCAGAAGCTTTGGGCGTTGCGATTAATATGAACGCTGGCGCTGCATTGGTTTACAGCACTCACGTTTTGGATGCATTCGATAAATCTTGATACCCAGCAGTGCGGAAGGATCAATAATAGTAGAGGCTTAGCTACCCCCGTCGCCAGTTAAATCTGAGAAGTCGCTAAAGCCCTATAAGCTGTTCTGCATGCCATTAGCCAACCACGTCGTTGTGCTGATGGCCTGCCGATGAAATCAAAGTCTTTACATTATCCGAACTTCGTTATCGCTGATACTCCGGCTGAAGCGTAACTGTATTCAAGCAAAGGCTACGCTGGGCTAAACATGGCCTGGCCGGTCGCAAAGCGGAGCTTAGCTTGCCTATACGCCAGTCGGACACTTAGCCCAGCAACATCCTGACGCGCTTCCTACACTCATTCGGACAGTCAATTTGAGAGCGCATCGAAATTTTAGTCCGACCTACAGAACATCCTTTAAGTCAGCTAAGACTGCTTTCTTCAACGCGGCAGCCGATCGAGAGCCAGCCAAAACCAAACGTAATCGCCCTTCGTAGAAAATCGCCAAGGATGGAACCGACCGGACACCATGCATCTGGGAGATCGTGGGCGAAACAGCCACATCAATCTTCCCGAATGCGGCGCGCGACTGCAGCTTTTCTGCCAGCTCATTAAAAACCGGTTTCATTTCTTGACAGGGCTTGCACCAGGACGCCGAAAACAGCACAGCGCAGTTACCTTTTGCAACGAATCGGGCGAACTCTCCGGCTTTCACGTCTACAATACGGCTCATCTGCACTTCACCCACAACATCATTCCAAACCCAGAAATTGCGGCACCAACAGTGCCGAAGCATCTCTGGTATTAATTACATCCATCAAGCCCGCAAACTTGACTGCTGGACGACTCATGTTCGTCACTTGGTTCGAAATACATTTGATTGAGTGCTTGAGAAAAGATCTCTTGAGGCTGAGCCCCCGAAATAGAAAATGAACTATTGAAAACAAAAAACGGGACGCCCGAGTGAAATTGGCCCATAGCACGCTCGTCTTCCTGCATCCGGTGAAACAATTCATTAGATGACCACGCGAGTCGAATCGACTCATCAGAAACACCTACAGATTTTGCAATCGACTCTAAACTACCTCGGTCAAATAGTGACTTACCCTGGGTAGTACTTTGCTCATAGAGCGCCTCCACCAAGTGCGTCTTCAATACTTCATCGTCAATCGCTTTGACGAGGACATGCGCATCCGCGGTGTCACCAAACATCATGGTTTCAAAACGGTAATCAAGCCCTGAAGATTGGCCATATTGCTTTACCGCACTCATCATATTCAAAGCAGCGGTTGAACTACCTAATTTGACTTTAAGGGCTCTCACCATAGGCTCAGCAGTATGGTTAGGGGCAAGACGATACGCTCTCACGTTTACCTGAACATCGTCTTTGTACGGAAAGTCCTCAAGCGCATTCTCAAAACGACGCTTGGCGACCCAACACCAAGGACAGACGAAATCAGACCAAATATCCACTACAAACTTTTTCGAAATAGCGCTCATACACCCCTCTATATTAAAATAAATAAAAAACGCTGCTACCCATTGAGCAAAGTTCAAAAACCGTTTAAAAACAGAAAGCAACGCGCTCAATTACAATAGCAAAGGTAGCAACGCCAGTAGGCCTTGCCTACTGGCGCTCTCAAGGTTGTAAAGATGAAAGATCTGATAATTATCAGTCCTCACGAACCTCGAGGGTTGGCACCATGCGGATGGCTTTGGAGAAATTCGCGTAATTAACTGATGTTTTAATTACATTTTTGTGCAGTTCTTCTACACGCTCAAGAGGTGCATCGGTGTGAAGACGGATTACGACCCGCACTTGGTCGTACCCTGGGTTTACGCTCTCGTCGATGCCCAGAAAACCACGCAAATCGAGAGTGCCGTCGGTCTCAATTTCCAGACTGTGGATTTTAATGCCCATCATGGCTGCGTTAGCTGCGTAACCTACCGCCATACAGGCGTTCAGCGCGGCCATCAGCAGCTCTTGAGGATTTGGCGCCGAGTTCTGACCTAACAGTTCAATTGGCTCATCGGCGACGATTTCGAAATCACGCGAATAGGTTTCACCGGCTAAGCTGTAACGGCTGACTTTCGCCACAGAGCGCGTCTGGCCTTTCCACTGGGTATTGACGTTGAAGCTCGCGTGACGCTTATTCGCATCCTCCGCAACACCTTGAGCAAACTGCTGCAGAGCTACGACATCAATACCATTCAGATTAGTTGTCATTAAAAAACCCTCTATTGAACGCATTTTTTGGCTGGATAAATGTTACGCACAGCAATCCTACCTATTAGTAGGTTTGCTAGCAATAAAATTCTTTGACCTGGTACCCCACCTCCCACGTGCTAACGGTGCGATCAGCTCCTATCCCTAATTAAACGTAGCTTATGGCGAAGTACCGCCTGTCCGATCTGACAGGCGGAGAAACGCTTGGAAGGTGTGTGCGAACAGAAAACCTATTTGTGGGATTAGATCAGCTGTTGAGGTGGACTGCAGAGGGGGTAGAAATATGAAGCCCACCTAATAAGATGGGCAAACACAACGTGAAAGGCTTCCTACTGATTTTGGTAATCTGATTCTCAGTGTATATTACGAAACGACAATACTATTCAATATCAAATCAAACCCAGACTGATCAACAACTGTATCATTGAGCGCCCAAGATACAAAACTGCTACCCTCAAGCAAGCTCAATATCGCCCGTGAAACTGTTCTGGGATTAAGATCCGCCTTTATAACCTTTTCAGATTGACCCAATGCGAGATTATTTTCCAACCAAGCAATATGGATTTCAAAAAACCTCCTAGTCAAATCCTTAAGACTGTCCGGCAGAGCAGAAAGTTCGGCAGCGAGCGCACCACATAAGGGTAGCATTCCATTTTTTGAGCTATCAATAAACAGCTTAGAAAACTCTCTCAACCGAACGATCGTGTCGGTACTCTCTTCATTTATCAATTCTAGACTCTTCACAAACCTAAAAAGATAGCTATCAATAACGGCAATTCCAAGCCCTTCCTTTGTAGGAAAGTGATGATGAATACTCGCCTTTTTTATACCAATTTCGTCAGCCAAATCGGCATAGCTAAATGCAGCGTACCCTTTGGTACGCAGCAACAGCTCGGCAGTGGTTAAAAGGTCAGAACGAGTACTCATAAATCTTACCTTGCATTATTGACACACGCATATTAACTGCTTTACAGCCACGATTCAACTTAAAGCGATGAAAGCACGTCATAAACCGTGCTCTCATTGGCATTAAGCTATACTCCTACATGGCTCGAACTGTTCTCTATTTTTTCCGAGCGCACGGCTTTGGAACGGACGGCCTTTGCCCAACCCAGCATTAGAGCTCCAGCGACTACCGGTATAGATAAAACAGTATATGTTCCATTAGGATAATCGAAACCCAATAGCACCAGCACTACGAGCAAGAAACCCAGGGTCAGCCAAGAAGTAAACGGAGCACCTGGCATTCTAAACGAGACCATCTCGGCTTCACCTCTCTTCACCGCACGACGATACATTATTTGAGAAAGTACAATGAATGCCCAAGTGGAAAGGATCCCCAGAGAAACTAGATTAAGCAGCAGCTCAAATAGCTGGGACGGAATTAGAAAATTCAATAGCACGCCAAATACGTTGATCCCCATTGTCACTAAGATCCCCATATAGGGAACCCCTTGGGTGCTCATACGTTTAAACATCTTGGGGGCAGATCCTCCCATGGCTAGCGATCTCAGTACCCGCCCCGTTGCGTACAAGCCTGAGTTCAGACTAGAGAGTGCGGCAGTCATTACAACGATATTCATAACGGAGCCAATTCCAGGAATGCCGAGCGCTTCAAAGAACGTCACGAAAGGGCTGACATTAGCGCTGTAGGCCGTCCACGGCAATACAGTGACTAGCAAGAATACCGAGCCTACGTAAAAAAGCCCTATTCTCCAAACCACGCCATTGATTGCTTTAGGGATGACCCTTTTGGCATCTGCCGTCTCACCAGCAGCGGTTCCCACCAACTCTATACTCGCATAAGCAAAAATTACGCCTTGCACGATAATAATCGCCGGCAGAAAGCCATGGGGAAAAACACCTCCATTATCCGAGATCAAATGCAGACCCGGGATGTGCCCCGCCACCTCGTGGCCAGTTGCAAAAAAAAACGAGCCGACAATCAAAAAAATGCTGATAGCTGCCACCTTAATAACAGCAAACCAAAACTCCATTTCACCAAACCATTTGACACCAACCATGTTCATCAATGTCACAACGCCCAAGGCGCTAAGCGCGAATATCCACTGTGGAACGTCCGAAAAAACGCTCCAGTATTTCATGTATATCGCAATCGCTGTTATGTCAACTACACCCGTTAGTGCCCAAACCAAGAAGTACATCCAGCCCGCTACAAAGGAGGCGCGCTCCCCCATAAACTCTCTAGTATAAGATACAAAACTCCCGCTGCTAGGGCGGTGCATAACCAGCTCACCCAATGCTCTTAGTATGAAAAAGGCGAAAACTCCACACACTAAATACACCACCGCAAGTGCAGGCCCGGCAATTTGAAGTCTGGCCCCTGCTCCCAAGAACAACCCAGTGCCGATAGCTCCGCCGAGTGCCATCATCTGCACATGGCGTTTTTTTAGGTGTTTTGAGTAGCCACTTTCATGAGAGTCAAGCCAGTTCGATCTGTCTCTCAATTCGCTTTCACACTGAACGGCTGGAGCGGGCTGTACGTTTTTCTTTTTCATGTGTCACCCAAACAATTAATTTGCAGTTATTTTTCTTATCCCTTGCAAACTTAAGTCTTTCCTCCCCAGCTTCAAAGAGAAGAAAGAGAGCGCACCGCGCCTTCACCATTACGGTTATTAGGCCTCGCTCTAGAAATGTCCTCGCGCGCCATAAGCATCACATTTCGGTCGAAAAGGCCGAAACCATCAGGCACTAAAAACCTACCATCTACTCGGTAGCCACGCAACATATTTTATAATCTAAGGATAACTATCTGTTTTTAAAGGCGTTTTTACTAAACGCAAACCAAATGGTAGACATTTAATAAATTTAGTACTTTAATCTCAGCGACACGCGCAACGACACGCCCCCCACTACTCAAGAAATGGCAGCCTGTATGAAAAAATATAAAACCGTGCAAACCCTGCTCGCCCATGCTTCTATCAACCCCAATCAGCATCATGGTTTCGTGAATACACCGGTTTACCGGGGCTCCACCGTAGCTTTTCCTACATCGGAATCGATGCGCGAGGGTCGCCAAAAATATTCGTATGGCCGGTGGAATAACCCTTCGACAGAGGCATTGACTCAGGCCCTCCAGCAGTTGGAGGGAGCGGAAGGCACGGTTCTTTGTCCTTCAGGGCTCTCGGCATGCACGACTGCCATACTGTCTGTCGTGGGAACTGGGGATCATCTGCTAGTTGCCGACAATGTGTATTCGCCGATAAGGGCTTTTTGTGAGCAGGTGGGTCAACGGCTGGGGATTGAGGTCTCGTTTTACGACCCGACAATAGGAGCCGGAATCGTTGACTTGCTCAAGCCGAACACTAAGGCGATCTATACCGAATCTCCTGGCTCCTTGACTTTGGAAATACAAGACCTCCCTGCTATAGTCCAGGTTGCACATGATCATGACATCCTAGTTATTGCAGACAACACTTGGGGCACCCCGCTTTACTTTCCTTCATTGGAACTTGGTGTTGATCTGTCCATCATGGCAGCTACGAAATATATCGTCGGTCACTCCGATGCGGTTCTTGGCACCGTATCAGCCTCCAAGCGCGCGTGGGACAGCCTCAAACGATTCCATTTCAGCATGGGCTTATTTGCGAGTCCAGATGACGTGACGCTGGCGCTCCGGGGCATGAGAACACTTGATGTGCGACTGGAGCGTCATTACAGAAACGCTACGATTGTCGCCAAGTGGTTGGAGACACGCGAGGAGGTGAAAGCGGTTTATTATCCTGCATTAGAATCTCACCCTCAGCACCAGTTATGGAAGAGGGATTTTAAAGGAGCGTCCGGTTTACTCTCCTTCGTGACCAAACCTTCAACACAAGTCGCGGCAGATGCACTTTTGGATAGCCTATCGTTGTTTTCAATTGGTTACTCTTGGGGTGGTTTTGAAAGCTTGGCGATGATTGCCGACCCCAAACCCGTCAGAAGTGCGACCTCTTGGGAAGTCGACGGGCACCTGGTGCGGCTTCATATCGGTCTTGAAGATCCATCTGATCTTATCTCCGATCTCGAAGAAGGCTTTGCGAGGTTCAATATGTTACGTAGCCAGCAGATTATCGAATACTCATGAAACTGTGTTAGGCACAGCGCATTATGGGCTGTGCCTAACGCGTGAAGGCGATCAACCCGAAGGGTTTGGCCGCCCGGCACCAACTCATGTTCTCGCTTCATAACTCGACCCGGTGTCGCGGCAGCAAAAGTCGTTTTCCAAACAGGAATACGGTGTTCGAGGGAGGGCAGATGCAAAGTTTCCTGAAGTGGTCAGCTCATTTCTCGTTTGTCAATGAGTAACACCTGACACACTCGAACGAACCAGAGGCGCTTTCTTGTCGGTCTTACTTTACTCAATGTTTGTAAATACTTGACACTCAAACCCACTGGGCCATCACGAGGATAACCGCTGGAAGTGCTAATCCTGCCAGCATGGTCTGGCAAGCGATGATCCCAGCCATAAGGGGGGCGTCTCCCCCTAATTGCCTTGCCATGATGTAGGAGGATGAGGCTGTGGGCAGTGCCTGGAATAGAAGTGCTGCAACCGCGGCCTTTCCTTCAAGTTCGAATAGGTGGCACGCCAAAAGCGTAACCAGTGGCATGATTAAAAACTTGGTCAGCGACGAGTAACCCACCGGGCGAAACCATTGCTTTATGCTTCCGAACTCAAGCGCAGCACCAACACAGAGCAATCCGAGCGGCAGTGACGCTTGTCCCAAGGCCTTGAGCATCGGCTCAATACCGACAGGCAGTCCCCAGCCCGAGACCTGGACCAATCCGCCGGCGAAGCACGCGAGTATCAGTGGGTTCAATGCCAACTGCTTTAGGACTTTGCTAAATGGCATCCTGCCGGCTGACCCGTACTTCGCGAATACCATTACGCACAGAATGTTCACGCTGGGCACTATGGCCGCGTTCGCGACCGCTGCCAGGGCTATACCCTGCACACCGAACAAGCCCGCGGCTGCCGACACGCCTACGTAATTATTGAAACGTATCCCCCCCTGAAAAACCGAAGTGAACGCAGCATCGTCGATGGTGATCAGCGACTTCGCGCCCAACAGCATCAACGATACCACCGCAGTCGAGAATACGAGCACCGAAATCATGCTTTGAAAGGGCACGCCATCAAGGTTGGCGGTCGCCAATCCGTGAAAGAAAAGAGAAGGCAGCAACACGTAATACGCCAAGCGCTCTGCCTGCGCCCAAAAAGTATCCGTCAGAAATTGCCGACGCTTGAGCCACGCACCCAGCACGATCAGTAGCGCGATGGGCAGCAAGGCAGTCAACAAGGAAAGGGTCATACGCGTGCCTTGGTTTTTTGTACCGACGGTTCACATCTCACAATCGGCCGGCTCATCAGCGGCATGTCTACGGCAGGTCCAGTGATCATGGGGCCCTCAAGAACTCACTTGAATGAGGGCCACAATAAGAGGTCGGACTCCAAAATAAAAACGTTTTAAACTTCAGCAATCAACAAGTATTTCTCATGGTTTATCGTGCAAGACATGCGCTTTCAACGCGTTCGCCAGGGCTGCCGCCAGTCGCCCAAGCGGACGATCTTCGCGCTCCAGCAATACCACGCGCCTGGTTTTTTGAGGCATGCCGAACGGCTCGACGGCCAGTGTCGTCATGCTTACGACTTGATGTTCGGAAAGCGGAATGATGGATACGCCCAGTCCGCTTGAGACCATCTGGATAATCGCATCCTGGCTATCCAGTTCCATGCTGGTCTGCACACGCAGCCGCATAGCGCGAAGCTCTCGCTCAATGGTACGACCTGCCCAGGCGCGACGATCAAATCGAATGAACGGCTGGCTTTTGAGTAGAAGCTTCAAGTCCTCATGCGCATGAGACACCGGCGCGATGATCCAGAACCCTTCCTCGTAAAGTACCGTGCTTGCCAGGCCATAAGGGTGTGGCTTCACCGGCTCCGTGGTGATCGCAACGTCAAGCTCGCCCGCCTCCACGCGCGTGGCCAACTCAGCGGACATTCCCGACGCAACAGTGATGCGCAGGTGAGGATGCTCAGCACGCATTGCCGACAACGCGAGGGGCAAGACGCTCGCCAGCGCTGTATGAATGGCACCGATTCTGAGCCTGCCGCGCAACTCAGTGTCGCCTCCAATCTCGGAGGAGATCCCGTCGTATAAGGCTAGAATTTCTCGCGCGCGCTCAACGGCAATATGGCCTGCATCCGTCAGCACCGGCAACCGTCGTGAGCGGTCAAACAGGCGTGTATTGAAATCCTCCTCCAAAGACCGAACATGAAGGCTGACAGCTGATTGGGTGAGATGCACCGCGTCCGCTGCTCTGACGAAAGAACCGTGTTGGGCAATGGCAAGCAGTGTTCGAAGTGCGCGTAGAGACATAGCCATCATCCAACAAGTTGATGAGCGAGTTTACCAGTTGGTGCAGGCGTCTTGTTTGGACGCAGACATCTCCCCTGCAATCCAATATGACCTGTGGCGAAATAGCGCACCCAGGAAAAATTTACTTCACTCTATAAAGCGGGCTAAATAGCCGCCCCTTCGCGGCGATTTCAGTTATGAGTTCGTTGAAACACATCCGTCCCTGGATTGCATGCCTGGCCGTCTTGCTGAACATGTTCGCCATGCCGCTGAGCCGTGCGATGCAGACGCCAGACGTGAACCTGATGCTTTGGGGCGGGTTCTGTTCGGGCGGGAACTCGAGTGCCGTTCCTAAAGATCTTGGCAAGGTGATTGATGCCTTGCAGTCACCCCAATCGAAACCTGTCATGCAACACGGCGACTGCTGCTGTGGGCATGCAGGATTGGCAGCATTACCCTCTGACTACTATCGCCATTTCCTACCGCAATACACACCCGATACCGCCCTCGAAAATTCTGAACTACCGACGCTGCATCCAAGGATTCGTTGGCCCAGTCTAAGTCCACGCGCCTCTCCTTTCGCCTGATCACAACACCGCTTAAAACCTGCGGTGCTGCCCTCTTTAAATTCTTTTAGCGACCTGCGACGGACGCTGAACGCCCTAAAAGTTTCTTGATCATCAGGAAGTGCGTGCTATGCCTGCTTCAACTACTTTGCGCCCAGCAAAGGCCTTGTCTGTGTCTCGTCCCCTATGGCCCCTGTTTTCAATAGGCATGCTGGCGTTGAGCCCGCTGTCAGTGGCATTAGCTGAAGCCAGCAAGATCGAAAATTCAACCCTGACCCTGGGTGCGGTCAGCATTCAGGGCTCGGCAAGCGACCCTTTAAGCACAAGTGGTGTACTTAGCTCAGTTGATATTCTGGGTGCTGACATCCTTGAAAAGATGCCGGTCAACTACAGTTGGGAGCTGTTCAGCCGCGCACCAGGAGTGATGCTGACTGAGTTCAACCAAGGCACAACCTCGGGCAAAATCTCGTTCCGCGGCTTCAACGGCGAAGGCGAAGTGAATGCGGTCAAATTGCTGATCGACGGCATCCCGAGCAACAGCAATGACGGCAACATGCCGTACATGGACATGATTTTTCCCATGGAATTGGACGCCATCGAGGTGGTGCGTGGCACCAGCGATGCGCGTTATGGCCTGAACAACATTGCTGGCAACGTCAATATGATCACCCGCACCGGGGGTGATTACACCAAAGCGCGACTGCGGTATGGCAGCTTCAATACTCAGGAAACACAACTCGCCAAAGGCATCGAAGGTAGCAACTGGACGCAGAACTATTTCTTCGCTTATCAGAAAGCCGATGGCTACCGCAAACACGCCGAGGCCGACAAATTTTCGATGTCGGGCAAATGGTTCTACACGCCGGATGATGACAGCTACCGTATCGGCCTTATTGCTCGTCACTACGAAACAGAGGCTCAGGAGCCAGGTTATCTAGCTGAAGAAGATGCACGTCATCATCCGGAAATGACCAACAGCTTCAACGCTACTGACAAGGGTACGCGTCGTATGAACCAGGTCAGTCTGCATTTCGATACAGACTTGGCTGATACCCTCGCCTGGTCAGCGAAGGCCTACGTCAACACCTTCGATGACAGGCGCTGGACGCAATACTGGAGTACAAGCGCTCAGCAGGAACGCGACGCCTACGAGACGCAATATGGCGCACTCACCTCCCTGACCTGGCGACCTGAAGTCAGCTGGCTCTACGATTTCGCCCTCGAAGGTGGTGCAGACGTACAGCAGCAGCAAAACAAAAGTGAGCGATATCGCACCAGAGACCGCTCACGTCTAGCTACCACCCGCGACCAGCAGTTCGACTTCGACACCTACGGCGCTTACATCCAGGCCGAAATCAAACCTTTCGAATCACTTAAGATCGTACCGGCGTATCGGGTCGACAAGATCCAGGGCGACTTCACTAACGAAATGACCGGCACAGACTACGACATCAACGACTACGGGCTGATCAAGCAGCCAAAGTTCAGCGTTGCCTATTCTCCGTGGGACGTTGCCAGCTTCTATGCGAACTGGGGGCGTACCTTTCAAGTGGGCACCGGGGCGGCGGCTTACAAGATTCCACCCAGAGATACTGACCTAGCCCCTTCGATCAACGAGGGCTGGGAAACAGGCATAAAGTTCACCCCGGCTGACTGGGTGGATGGACGCGTCGCCTATTGGCAGCAAGAGGCCTCGGGGGAAGTCAGTCGCCGGCTGAACGACCCCAGTGGCGAGTCAGACAACGTCGGTGAAACTCGGCGGTGGGGTTATGACTCGCAGATGAACCTGCACCCGAACGATCGTACCGAAATATGGATGGCGTACTCCTGGCAGTATTCGAAAATCCTCCAGCCGAGCGCCACTCTGCCTAATAGCAAAGGTCAGGAAATCGACCATATCCCACATCACCTGTACAACGCCGGCATCAGCTATGACGCGACACCTGCATTACAGCTGACTGCCTGGATGAACGGTCAGACTAACTACTACCTTGAACGGGAAAACACGAAGGGAACTTATGGCGGCTACGTGCTGATGAACCTTGGCGCAACCTACAAGGTAACGCGGTCAGTGAGCGTCGATCTGCAACTGAAGAACCTCACAAACCGATATTACGAATACGTCTGGTACGACCCGGACGGTGCTCAGGCATCCCTGCACTCGCCAGGTGATGGTCGCGCGTTTTATACCGGAGTGACCGTGGATTTCTAGGGGCGATAATGACTGAAGCTTTTCGGTTTCAGTCATTAGCTAGACAGTTCGGCAGTGTGCTCACTGTCGCTCGTCTTTCGGACCGGGCTCATTTCACGAAAAAACATTCGCCTGTACTCAGAAGGCGAGGTGCCGAGCTGAGCGCCAAATTGTTGCCTCAAGGATAAGGGGGTGCCAAAACCTGCTTCACCCGCTACACACTCAATGGGTAGGTCAGTCGTTTCCAACAGCTCCTGCGCTCTGACAACGCGCTGGGCATTCAACCATTTAGAGACGGTGCTGCCAGTAGCCTCCCTGAAGCGTCGTGTGAAAGTGCGCCGACTCATCTTCGCCATGTCTGCCAACACGTCGAGCGTCAGATCATTGGAGAGATTCATCCGAGCCCACTCCAGTACATCAGACAAATGCGTCTCTCTAGATAGATGCGGCACAGGATATTCTATGTATTGAGCTTGCCCCCCCTGCCTATGTGGCGGAGTGACCAGCATTTTCGCGGTGCGATTCGCGGCCTCGGCTCCAAGTCGTTCGCGTACCAAATGAAGGCAACAATCGATTGCCGCCACGGTTCCTGCTGACGTCACGATATTCTCAGCGCTGACATAGAGCACCTCTGGCCTGAAACGAACATTTGGGAAACGTCGCGCAAACTCGTCTCGGGCGGTCCAATGAGTGGTTGCTTCCTTGCCATCAAGTAGCCCGGCATCTCCGAGCACAAATGCGCCTAGACACAACCCAACGATGAGCTTTCCTTCGGAATTGGCGAGTTGAAGCGCTGCCACCAGTTCGGTAGATGCAAAAACCGATTGATCCCCCCACGCCGGGATGATGATCAGGTCAGATGCCGCCATCAATTCCAGGCCCTGAGTGACCTCTAAACCGAGGCCTTGATCGCTTGCCACCATTCCCGGCGTCTCTGCGCAGTATTTGATCTCGTAATGAGGTTCGCCAGGCGCGGACTGAGTTGCCCCCAACACCATCCCGGGTACAGAAAGATGGAACAGGCTTACGCCATCAAAAGCCAAGACAGCAACACGTATGGAATGCATCAGGTAGCCTCGGTTTGGCCCAATGGGCTTGTCGTTACGCTCGCAGGTATCTGGGCGCGCGCCCTCGGTTAAATGCTTGGCAGAGGCTGAATTGAGCTGTCGCCTCCCCCTCTTTCCGTTCTGGAAACGAAAAACTGATTGGCCCGATTATATCGAAATATGTCATTCAGGCCACTGTCAGTCTTGAAAGCATTCAGCAAGAATGAAGCCTTGAGGTACCAACTGGAGACTGAATTCATGAGTTTTAAAACGCTTCGCTTTGCACTAAGCATGGCTTGCGCAGCCGCGACCACGTCGGCATTCGCGGGCACAAATGCCCCAACGGCACCTGACGCGTCCCCTAAAATGGATCTACAGCAAGTTCGTAACGCGACGTCCAAAATCACCTACGGTGAAACGACATTCCTGATCGATCCGATGCTCGCCAAAAAGGGCGCTTACCCAGGATTTGAAAATACCTACCGCAGTAACCTTCGAAATCCATTGGTTGATCTGACCGAGTCACCTTCTGAGGTTATCGCCGGCGTCGACGCAGTGATCGTCACTCACACGCACCTTGATCACTGGGACGACGCCGCGCAAAAAGCCCTACCTAAAGACATCCCTTTATTCACTCAACATGAGGACGATGCGAAGCTGATTCGTTCACAAGGCTTCAAGAATGTGCGCGTCCTGGAAGGCGACGCTGAATTCGGCGGCGTCAGAATTACGAAAACCGGTGGTCAACATGGCACAGATGAAATGTATGCCGTGCCAGCCCTGGCAAAGCCGTTAGGTGAAGCCATGGGGGTGGTCTTTCAAGCGCCAGGCTACAAGACCCTTTACCTTGCCGGTGACACGGTCTGGCGTAAAGAGGTAGACCAGACCATTGAGAAGTATCACCCCGAAGTGATCGTACTGAATGCAGGCAAGGCAATGATGACCGGATATGAGGGGTCGATCATCATGGGTGAGGAAGATGTTCTACGCGCCGCTCAGGCTGCGAAATACGCGAAGATCGTCGCCGTACACATGGATGCAATCAATCACATGTCCCTGACTCGTGAAGAACTGCGCACCTATGTCAAAAAGCACGGTATTGAGAACCGTGTAGCGATTCCGGAAGACGGCGCTTCACTGGAGTTCTGATTTATTGGGCCGCCATTGACGCTGATTGACTCACGCAAACAGCTCGGCCCAAGAAACATCATCACGTTGTTCATTTGACTGGAGATCGTTCATGAACCGAGGTCTTGTAGTAGTTGATCTACAAAACGAATACCTGCCCACTGGCAAATTGCCTCTAACCGACATCGAACACGCTGCCGCAAATGCGCTGCGGGTTATCACCCACGCGCGGGATGCAGGTATTCCAATTTTTCACGTACGGCATGAATCAGTCGAAGGCGCTCCAATTTTTGCTAAAGGAACCGCCGGTGCGAAAATTCAATCCGCTGTTGCTCCTGTCGGTGACGAACCTGTCATCGTCAAGAAGCACATTAACGCCTTCCGGGAAACTGATCTCAAGCAGCAATTGGATGCCCTTGATATTCAAGAAATCGTGGTCATCGGTGCGATGAGCCACATGTGCATCGACGCGCTGGTCCGTGCAGCAGTGGACATGGGCTATGCAGTTACTGTGCTGCATGATGCCTGCGCCACGCTGGATCTCACGTTTGGCGGGGTAAGTGTTCCTGCCGCTCAAGCGCATGCAACGATAATGGCAGCGTTTGAGTTCGGCTATGCCACCGTCAAACCGGTAGACGAATATCTATCGGCCTAGCGGGTGTCGACTTGACTCTGGGGCCCCTTCGGGGCCCTGGCTTTCAACATCATGCACAAACAATCTGATGGCGCCGGCGTCGTACCAAGCATCCATCGTCTCAGATTGAATGGGGTATTACCCATTAACCTTGGTTGTGCGCTAGCTGATTATGCTAATTTTTTAAACAAGCCTGATTTGCAGCGCACGATAAGCTGGATACCGGCAGGCCTCGAGAAAATAACCGTTTCTTGAACCGCCTCGCTCAGCTTACGCAGCCAAGGCCGAACAACAGTCATGCGGTCGACATGTGCATTCGCGACAAGCCTCAACAATCCCGCCAATATTTATATTTCAGGAGGGTCGCACCAGCGCCGAAGACATGGACGCGGGTATGCGCTTGGGCTGTAACCAGCCGATTGGCCCGCTGGCATTGGCGGACCTGATCGGCCTGGACACTGTGCTGGCCATCCTTGAGACTTTGTGTGAAGGCTTCAACCACAGTAAATACCGGCCTGCTCCGTTGCTAAAAGAAATGGTCGCTGCTGGCTATCTAGGACGCAAACAGGACCTGGTTTTCACCTTTACACATGAGCATTATCAGCGGCTAAAACCAAATCTATGCGCCAGTTCAGAGGAAGATCATTGCTCAAACTCAATGAAAAGCTATTAGATGGTTGAAGTCGTGAGGCCAGACGTGACGAGGAGTCGAGACAGGAGTGCCTCGTTTCTTTCCAAGTGTTCATACGCTCATCCCGCCTATTGCCGTTCCGACGTGTCAATAGTCAGCTTTTGCAACCTGCCAGTGCCGCTTTGCAACGGTGCACTAAGGCCGATCCACTCACCCACGATCGGCTGGCCGGCTCGGGATACGCGCGCCATCAATTGGACTTCGGGGAAGTTCGATGGTTTCAACTGCGGCCGCCACTGGCTTGCAGCTTCTCGGTGGCCCGGGTGATGCCGCCCTGCAGCGCCTCACGGGATTTTTCACCTTCCGGCAGCTGCGCGAGAAGACGCCTCCAGTAGTCGATCGCCTCCTGATAGCGCTCGCCTTCAAACGCGACGATGCCCAACAGGCCGAGGCTGGTGACCTCCTTGGGATCGAGCTTGAGCGCTTCGTCAGTCAAGGCCTGGACCTTATCCGACCATTTCTTGCCATCGGCAAAATACTGCGCCTGGGCCCACTGGCTCAACAGCTCCGGCTGACGGCCCGCGACCGCCACGGTTCGCTCGAAAATCCTTGCCGCGTCCGCCGGGCGATCCTCGGCCATATAGGTCCGACCTAGGAAATATAGGCCCTTGGCAGAATCCGGTTTTGCCGTGACCGCGCGCTCCAGACGCAAGGTCATTTCTTCCATGGACTGTGGCGCCTGGGCAAACTCGCGGGTCAATTCGACTTTGTCGCTGGCGCCGAAATGCAGGTACAGCGCCAGGCCCAACACCGGCACCAATACGGCGGCGAGCAACGGCAACGGTTTGCCTGGCCGGGATTCGCGCGGCGCATCGGCGCCCTTGGTGTCGGCGAGCAGTTCACGAGCGGCTTCGGCGCGACCGGTGTCCAGTTGCGCGGCGTTCAGCACGCCCTTCTCTCGCTCGGCCTGTAGTTCGGCCACTCGCTCCTGATACAGAGCCACGTTGAGCGCGGTACGGTCTTCTTCCAATTGGGCGCGACGGCCACGCAACAGGGGGTTCAACAGGAAACTCAAGGCAACTAGGAGAAGCAGACCTGCGGCGAGCCAGAAATTAATCATGCATGGTTTTATCCAAGAGCAGATCGAGATGCTGGCTGCAATACCATCAACCAACGTTTCATGCAGTGGCTCCCGTCACGCCCAGGGCTTCACGCACCCGGGTTCTCACCTTGACTCGATAACGCCGATCCAGCGCCGCCAGCACCCCGCCCAGGCCGGTGAGCAAGCCACCGAACCAGATCCAGCGCACGAACGGCTTGACATGAACGCGCACCGCCCACGCGCCGTCGCCCAGGGACTCGCCCAGGGCCACGTAGAGATCGCGAGTGAACCCGGCATCGATCCCGGCTTCGGTCATGACCGAGTTCTGCACGGTGTAGAGGCGTTTTTCCGGGTGCAGCACGGTGATTTCCTGGCCGTTGCGAATGACCCGCACAGTGCCTTTGTCAGAGGTGAAGTTCGGCCCTTCGAAATGCTTGGCGCCTTCGAACACGAACTGATAACCCCCCAGGTCCATCGACTCCCCCGGCGCCAGGCGCAGGTCGCGCTCGGCACTGTTCTGGCTGGACAGCACCACGCCCAAGGCGCAGACGGCGATACCCAGGTGGGCAATCTGCATGCCCCAATAACTGCGGGTCAGGGATGGCAGGCCTTTGATCAGGCCTTTGTGGCGGGTCTTGTCGAAGATGTCCCGGACACCGGCCAGCAACACCCAGGCCGCCAGTACAAACGTCGCCAGCACCGCCCAGTTGAAATCGCCGTAGGCCACGCCGGCCACCACGGCCAGGGCGGCCGTGCCCAGCAGCACCGGGGTCAACATGCCCAGTAGCCACTTGACCGGGGTGTCTTTCCAGCGCACCAGCATGCCGATGGCCATCACCACCATCAGGATCGCCATCAGCGGGATGAACAACGCGTTGAAGTACGGCGGCCCCACCGACAGCTTGGCGCCGGACAGTGCATCGAGCACCAGCGGGTACAACGTCCCCAGCAGGATCATCGACGCCGCCACCACTAACACGAGGTTGTTGCCCAGCAGCAGGGTTTCCCGCGACCAGAGGTTGAAGCCGACCTGGCTCTTGACCACCGGCGCCCGCAGGGCGAACAGCGTCAGCGAACCGCCAACGACGAACAGCAGGAACATCAGGATGAACACACCGCGCTCAGGGTCCGAGGCAAAGGCATGCACCGACGTCAGCACGCCGGAACGCACCAGGAACGTGCCCAACAGGCTCAACGAGAACGCCGCGATGGCCAGCAGCACGGTCCAGCTCTTGAACACACCGCGCTTTTCCGTGACGGCGAGGGAGTGAATCAGCGCGGTACCTACCAGCCAAGGCATGAAGGATGCGTTTTCCACCGGATCCCAGAACCACCAGCCGCCCCAGCCCAGTTCGTAGTAGGCCCACCAGGAGCCCAACGTGATACCGACACCGAGGAAGGCCCAGGCGACGATGGTCCACGGGCGCGACCAGCGTGCCCACGCGGCGTCGAGGCGCCCGCCGAGCAACGCGGCAATGGCGAAGGCGAAGGCCACGGAAAAACCGACGTAGCCCATGTAGAGCATCGGCGGGTGAACGATCAGGCCGATGTCTTGCAGCAATGGATTGAGGTCGCGGCCATCCATCGGCATCTGCGGCAGGATGCGCTCGAACGGGTTGGACGTGACGATCAGGAACAGCAGGAAACCGGTGCTGATCATGCCCATGATCGCCAGTACGCGGGCGAGCATCACGCGTGGCAGTTGCCGAGAGAACACCGAGACGGCGAAGGTCCAGCCCGCGAGAATCAATGCCCACAACAACAGCGACCCTTCGTGGGCGCCCCACACCGCGCTGAACTTGTAATACCAGGGCAAGGCGCTGTTGGAGTTGCTGGCGACGTACTCCACGGAAAAATCGTCAGCCATGAACGCGTAGGTCAGGCAACCGAAGGCGAACAGCATGAACGTGAACTGCCCCCATGCCGCCGGCTGTGCCAGGCTCATCCACAACCGGTCGCCACGCCAGGCGCCGAGCAAGGGCACCACGGCCTGTACCAGGGAGAAACACAGGGCCAGGATCATCGCCAGGTGGCCCAACTCGGGAATAAAGATACCAGCCGTCATCGGTCAGCCCTCCTTCACAGGCGCGGGTGCCGACTGGCCGCTGTCTTTCAGGGCCTTGGTCACTTCCGGCGGCATGTATTTCTCATCGTGCTTGGCCAGCACTTCATCGGCGACCACTACGCCGTCAGCGTTGAGCTTGCCCAGGGCGACGATGCCCTGCCCTTCGCGGAACAGGTCCGGGAGAATGCCGCGATAGGCGATGGTCACGGTCTTGTTAAAATCGGTGACATTGAATTTCACGTCCAGCGAATCCCCGGAACGCACCAGCGAGCCCTGCTCCACCATGCCGCCGGCGCGGATGCGTGTGTCTTTCGGCGCTTCGCCATTGGCGATCTGGGTCGGGGTGTAGAACAGGTTGATGTTCTGCTGCAAGGCGCTGAGAGCCAGGCCGACCGCGGCACCGACACCCACCAGGATCGCCAGAATGATGACAAGACGTTTTTTGCGCAGCGGATTCACTGACCGTTCTCCCGGCGCAGACGACGCGCCTCTTGTTGCAGATACCGCTTGCGGGCCAGGATCGGCACCGCCACGTTGAGGGCCAGCACCACCAGGCAAATGCCATAGGCTGACCAGACATACAGGCCATGATGGCCCATGGCGAGGAAATCGCCGAATGAAGCGAAACTCATCGAGCGGCCTCCAGGCTGTTCTGTACTTCGGCCTTCACCCAACTGGCCCGGGACTCGCGCTTGAGCACTTCCAGGCGCATGCGCAGCAACAGCACCGCGCCAAAGAAACAGTAGAAGCCCAGTACCGTCAGCAACAGCGGCAGCCACATTTCGACGGGCATCGCCGGTTTTTCGGTCAGGGTGAAGGTCGCGCCCTGGTGCAGGGTGTTCCACCACTCCACCGAATATTTGATGATCGGGATGTTGATCACGCCGACAATCGCCAGCACCGCACAGGCCTTGGCCGCGCTGTCACGATTGCTGATGGCGTTGCCCAGCGCAATAAGACCGAAGTACAGGAACAGCAGGATCAGCATCGACGTCAGCCGCGCATCCCAGACCCACCACGAACCCCAGGTCGGCTTGCCCCAGATGGCCCCGGTGACCAGCGCCACGGCGGTCATCCAGGCGCCGATGGGGGCGGCACATTGCAGGGCGACGTCGGCCAGTTTCATCTTCCACACCAGCCCGACCACACCGCACACCGCCAGCATCACATAGATGGACTGGGCCAGCAGGGCCGTGGGCACGTGGATATAAATGATGCGAAAGCTGTTGCCCTGCTGGTAGTCCGGCGGGGCGAAGGCCAGGCCCCACACCACGCCAGAACCCATCAATAGCAGCGCGAAGAGACTCAACCAAGGGAGCAGTTTGCCGCTGATGCCGTAGAACCACTTGGGTGAGCCGAGCTTATGAAACCAGGTCCAGTTCATTGCTGTTTTCATATCTACTGGATACGCCTCGCATAGACATCGTCGAAGAATCCCGACGGCTACCTCATCGAGTTGATTGCTATCTCCTCTGGATACTCGCTGATGCCGCTGGCGCTCAGACATAAGCAAGCCAAACCGAGCCTAAGTGAAAAAAAGAGTCAAAAATCACCGACTATCGGAGGTCCCTGAAATCACCACGAACTGATCCATTAGTGCCTGTTGATGGTTTGCAAGGCCGTTCAGGGTGTTACTGATTTTGGCGGACTCCTGTGCCCGAGTAGAAAGCGACTCGGTAACATCGCGAATCGTAGCGACGTTTCGGTTAATTTCTTCAACTACAGCGCTTTGCTCCTCAGCAGCGCTAGCTATTTGTAAATTCATGTTAGTTATGATGGACACTGCGTCACCAATGCGCCGCAAAGCGACCACTGCCAATGCCACCTGTCCGACGCTGATTTGAGCCTTGCTATAGCTGCTATCCATAGAGCTGACAACATCCTTGGTACGCTTCTGCAGTCCCTCAATCACTAAGCGAACTTCTTGAACAGAGCTCTGAGTGCGTCGGGCCAAGTTTCGTACCTCATCTGCGACTACTGCAAAACCCCGTCCCGCATCGCCAGCTCGCGCCGCCTCAATGGCGGCATTTAGTGCGAGCAGATTGGTTTGTTCGGCTATGGCACGGATCACATCCAGCACTGAGCTGATCTGATCGCTCCGGCTAGTCAAATCTCGTATTTCTTCCATAGACACACTCATCTCGTTTGCCAAATGCTCGATGGCAGTTGTCGTATTACTTATAACGTCGAGGCCCTCGAGGGTGGCCAAGTCGGCTCCTTGAGCTGCATCGGCAGCTTGGGCAGCACTGTGCGCAACCTCATGGGCAGACGCGGTCATTTCTTGCGACGCGGTCGCAACCTGATCCACCTCTTTATATTGCTGCTGCATACCCAAGCTGGTTTGATTAGCAATGATGGTGGACTGATCAGCGGTATTGCGAGTTTCTTGCACCGAGCGTTTTACTTCGCTGATCACAGGTTGAAGTTTATCTAGGAAGCGATTGAACCACCCCACCAGTTCGCCTAGTTCATCCTGACGCGTATAAACCAGACGGCGTGTAAGGTCTCCTTCGCCGACAGCAATGTCCTTGAGCAAGGCAGCTACACGTGAGATCGGCCGGGTCACACCCAAAGCCGTTAGCCAAACCAATATCAAGCCGATAGTTGCTGCAGCGACGCCGAGCGACAATTCCAACAATGCACGTTTTTCATTGCGGCTATCTAAGTCTTGCTGCAACGACAAGGCCGGGGCCAGAAGAGACGACATAGGAACATCGAGCAATAAAGCCCAAGGCTCACTATTCGGAATGGGCACCATTGGCGCAACCAACCGTAAATTATCCTGAGCCTGCTGCTCTCGAGCTATCCCAAGACGCTGCGACTCCAATAGGGCGTTGGCGTCATCCGGATAAGCCCTCGCTAGATTTTGGCCGAGTAGGCTCGCATCACTACTGTGTGCAGCGAGCAGACCAGCGGAGCTAACAATGCTAACGGAACCCAAACCGTGATACAGATCTTGGCTGCCAGCAGCAGCGAGTTGTTGAAGGTTATCTAGGCTAATGTCCATACCGACAACCGCTAGGATCTTACCATCATCTATTACAGGAAAAGCCAAGGTTGTGATTAGCATCCGTTGGCCTGAACTCTCATCGAAATATGGATTGAGAAGGCAAGGCTTAAGATTTTTCTTTGGACAATTAAACCAAGTATTAAAAGGAGAACCATCTAGCATAGGCGTGGTATCTGAAATTAACGCTTCAGATGCGACTTGAACACTCATTTTACCTGCTCGCTGTACCCAATAGGGAGCGAAGCGACCAGTCTCGTTACTGCCTAGCTCACCACGATTGATGAAGTGATCGTCGCTGGCATCGATAGCGTTTGACTCGAACACTACATAAAGACTAAGCAGCTGAGGGTTGGCCTCCAGTGTCTGCTTAACTTGATGATAGAGATTTTCTCGCAGGGTCTGCGCACTCAGTCGCAGGGTCTGCGCCTGGCGCCGCTGCTGCAGGACTTGTCGAGAGAAAACTAAGCCTTCCTGATAAGAAGACATCAAATAGCCTTTGAGCATAAGAGCTTGTACTTCAGCTTCTTTTTTCATGCGCTCCCGAGCTGCAGCTTCTAGCATTTGTGCCACGCTAGCCTTTACTAGTGATGTGTCTGCGCTCATCCGATAAAGCGCATGCCCCACTAATAAAGCAACGACCGCCAGAAGGCACAGACCGGTCAACAACGTAATTTTCCATAGAATAGGAAGTCGATTAGGGAACAAGGGCAACAGTCCTCTTTAGGAAAGCGAAGCATCACGGCCGACACACAACTAATTGCATTAGCCCAGCCGGAGTAAGAATCAAATCAGTGCGATCCAAGACCACCCGCATACGTTGAGCCATCTCAGTCGAATGCCGAACCGATGATCATCGCTTATAACGGCTCTGTCTGCGGCACACCCCTGTAGCTTGGAAGGCTCATATTAAAAACTTTTTATATATCAAGACGACTGTTGCGATTGCAACGCAACAGCGCCTTGCCCTTTATTATTTACGGGGATCTTCTAACGAATGAACACCTGCGAAGTAACCAACGCCATATCCCCTCCAGGCAATTTGATATTGCCGATCTGTTTCATGCTGTCGGCATCGAAAATAGCGATATCATTGAGCGTGCCCGACAAGTAAATTTTGCTGCCGTCCTTATTAAGGGAAATACAGTAAAAGGAATGATCCAGCGTCGCGGCCTGCAGTAATTTTTTCTCCTTGATGTCGTACTTTGCCAAGCGATTCAGCACACCGAACATCAGGTTCGAATCCTTCGGCGAGCGCATCCCGGTGAAGTAGATCTCTGTCAGAGGACCGAAATCAGTGGTTTCGGCCTTACCGGTTTTCAAGTCAACACTAAATAGCCCATACACATACTCAGCGGTGGCGGGGTCCTGCTTTTTATCCTTGTACTTCGCCGCTGTGTATAGCACAGAAAAGTCTCGACGATACGTTTGATGGGGCCAACCGTAAAGTACGTCCGCTGCGCTGTAATTGGCTCTTTTCCAATTGCGGCTGGGAATCAGCACGTCGAACTTGCCGGTCTGAACATTGACCTTATAGATGTCCGCACCCGCGACATAGAGCGTGCCGTCGTCGCCGCTCTGCATAACGGACAACTGTCGGGGCGCCGGAAAACTGCGCACGGGTTTGGCGTCCATCCCGGCGTCGGTGGCATAAACATCAAGTCGAGGTTGCTGTACTACGTAGCGGTCGTTGAGCATCAACGTCGGATTGGCAACAGTGAAGAGTTCCTTGCCGTCATGACTAACCGTAAAGGCCCACAACGACTTCGCTTTTTCACCAGGCCGTTGGCTGATGCTGGCGTGGAATACCTGCTTGCAGCTGTCCAGGTCGACGCCGTAGATATCCGCATAGTGGTTGTTCAGCACGTAGGCGATCTTGCGATCCGGCGACAACTGCACGGTGCCCGGACCGAAGGCGTCTGGCATCTTGCAGGTCTTGAACAGGGTATCGGTGGCCAGGTCGATGACGTGCAGGTTATTAGGGTAATTGGGGGTCACCATGTACTCGTGACCAATTTTAAGTGCGGTGTTTTCATCGGCCAGAACGTTGAACGAACAGACGCTCAGGACGACAAACACGGCCAGGCCGCAGGCTTTGATGCTGTGCATGCTGGAATCCTTCTCTCTGTCCGATTATTTGTCTTTTGGAAAGACAGTCCCGAGGTTGCGCCAGCTCTCGTTCGAGGCCTGCGCGTCCTTGTTCCAGTCCGGGTACGTGCTCATCATGTCGGGCACCTGGGCCGGCCACCAGCAAGGGTCAGAACAACCATAAAGGTCAGCTTCCATCGGCTGGCACAGCGACGACACCCCCCCAAACGCATCGATTTCCCAACCCGGGTCGGTGGTCGAGGCACAGCCCGCAACAGAGCTCATCGCCACCACTTCTTCGATGCGGTTTTCGGCCGCGGCTTCATCTAGTTTCAACGCTTTATTATTGATTGCCTTGAGATGTTTCATATCAGTGAGCCTTGCGCGGAGTGATATAACTGCTGATAAACGCAGGGTTGTGAGCCATGATCCGAGTGTAGACTTCGATGCCGAAGTCGACCCAGTCACGCATCAGTTCGCAGTAGTGATAGGTCGGGTGGGTCGGGTCGCCGTAACGGGCGTAGCTCTCGTGGTAGCAGCCGCCGGAGCAGAGGTTGCGGATCTGGCAGTCCTCGCAACCGGTATTACTGCGGTCAAGGCGCTGGGACAGGAAGTCGTTCAGCTCAACCTGTTTCACCCCGCCGTGCACGTTGCCGAAGGTCGGCAGCGACGAGCCGGTAAAGCGGTGGCACAGGTTCAGTTCGCCCTTGTGATCCACCGCCAGCATCTTCAGGCCCGCGCCGCACGGCAGGGCTTTTTTGTGGCCTTCGTGGATGTCGGTGATCAACTGATGCAGGTTGGAGAAGCCGATGTTGCGGTGCTCAAGTGCCGCCTCCAGATAACGCCGGCCCAGCCTCTTCATGCTGGCGAAAACTTCGATCAGCTCGTCGCTGGTCAGGTTGAAGGTGCTGATATCGCCGGAGGTCACCGGAGCGAAACCGACTTCGGCAAACCCCAGCTCGTTGAACAGGTGATCCCAGATGGTTTCGACGTCGGTGACGCCGGTGGTCAGGGTCACTCGCGCACCGACCGGGCGGCTGTTGTAGCGGGACAGCAGCATCTCAGCCTTGCGCCGCACCACGTCATACGTGCCCTGCCCGCCCACGGTGATGCGGTTGCGGTCGTGCACGGTTTTCGGTCCGTCGATACTGACCGAGAGCCCGAAACGGTGGGCGTTCAGATAGTCCACGGTCTCTTCGGTGAGCAGCGTGGCGTTGGTGGTCATGACAAACTCGACGAACTTGCCCGCCTCGCGGAAACGCTTCTCGCAATAATCGACCATGTATTCGATCAGCTTGCGGTTGCTCAGCGGTTCGCCACCAAAAAACACCACGGTAAAGCGTTCCTCATCCGGGGATTCACGCAGCAGCATTTCCACTGACGCAATAGCCGTTTCGACATCCATTTTCTTGCCGGCCGACGGCTTGTCGAGGTCTTCCTTGTAGCAGTAGGTGCAGCTAAGGTTGCAGCCGGTGTTGACGTTGAGCACCACGGTATTGATCGCGGTGCGCTCGACCCGTTTGGTGCCAATATCCGGGGTCAGCGGCGAGCCGTCGCTGACCAGCTCCAGGGACATCAACTCACGCAAGGTCTCGGTGATTTCTTCGCCGTTGAAGCGTGAAGACAAACGCTGGATCAGGTCGTCCGACGAACAGCCGGGACCGCGCAAGGTATCGATGATAGTGCCGGTCAGCTCATCGCTGGCGAACAGCGAACTGCTGGGGATGTGAAACAGCATGCGGTCGGCATCGACGTGCACTTCGTGCAGGTTCCGCTCGACCAGATTCAAAATAGCGCCCATTGCAACCTCCTGTGCAAACCCCGTACTACGGGGCCTGCGATCATTCCGAAAAAGTGTCTGAAATCCTACGAATCAGCCAACTCATGGAATGGGTGGATTGTTCCAGCGTTGCACGGTGACGATCATGTGGCCTTCGCCGGTCAGGGATTTCCCTGCGTCGTCGACGGCGGCGATCACCTTGAGGTTGCCGGCATTGTTGGTGGACATTTTACGCTGCGGGTTTGGCCCGGCATCGCCCGGTGTGAACACGCCGCTGTCAGCCTGCATGGTGCCGGCGAACTTGACGTCCTCGTCTTCCTTGGCGCGATCGTCGAAGGCCTCGACCGACCACTGCGCCGGGAACACGCCGATACGATACGGCTTGCCGTCCACGCCCTTGCCCCAGGCTTCGGCGTCAAAACGGCCCTGGACTTTCGGTGTCGAACCACCGCCGTCGCCGATCCTCGCTACTGAGAACTCGGGCACGACTTTGACTTCGGCGATTGTGCTGTAGACCGACAGGGTCGGGCCTTTCAGCGTGCCGACGGTGACGGTGCGCAGACCCGGTTGAGCATTGGCAGCGGCCTTGAGTTTGACCTTGATGCGCTCAGGGCTCTGCTCGACGACTTCGACCACTTCCACGCCTTTGCCGAAGTTCGGTTTACCGGTGAGACCGCTGCCGACAAGGGTCACTTCAGTTTCGCCGCCAACCTTCATGTAACCCGGCTGCACCGCCAGCAAACGGCTGCTGCCTTGCTTGGCGGCGATGAAGTCCAGACCTCGTTCATCGTGCTCCGCCTCGAACATCCGCCCCTGCATGGCGTTGCCCTGGGCGGCGAACACCTGGCGCATGGTCACTCCGTCGATGGTCACGTTGCCGCGCCATTCGTAACCGGTGTAGAGAATCGCGCTGCCATCGCCATTGAACGGGCTGCCGTCGGCGTATTGGCCTTTGACGCTGACCTTGAACGTGTCGCGGCCATCGGCCATGACGCTCATCACACCGGACAATTCCCCCTTGCCCGGCAAGTGGCCGCTGAAGCTCCAGTCACCGACCAGCGCTTCGGTCTTCGGCGCACTGCTCAGCCATTTTTTCCAGGCCGGGTTGTCCAGCGGATAACGCTTGGCCAACAGCGGCACCATATCTTTGCGGGCAATGTCGAACCACTCTCGATCCCGCGCAAAAAGCTGGTATTCAAGCGATGGCCACTGTCCAAGATGGAAGTTCACCAGATGCTCCCATTCCTGGGCCGGACGACGTTGTAGCGCGACCCGCGCACCCGAGTGGCAGCGGGTACACATCTGGCTGGTTTGATCGTCGAATTTTTCTACCGTATTGAGGCGGCCTTCTAACGCGTAACGCACGCCTTCCGTTTCGCTTGGCGCCAAGCCTTGGGTATCGGCTAAATATTTAACCAGGGTGCGGCGGTCTTCATCACTGATCTGCACGCTATGCATGACCTGCATCCTTGCGATTGTCATAAGCCAGCCTTCCGGTGTTTTACGCTGATGGCTGATACGACTCAGGGCATCATTACCTTCAGGTGTGTGACAACCTCGACAGGTTTCGCTGAGGATAGTCTTGGCGTCGCGAGCAGCCAGGCTGGATGGTGAATGCAGCGCCACACACGCGGCTATACATACCAGACTAGTACTCAGGCCCAATCGGAGTTTTTTCTTCATCAAGGTCAAACCTCGCACGGTGCGTTCTTATTTTTTTACTTTCACGTTTAAGTTTTTTTGTTTCGGCGGTCTTGGGCAGGTCGAAACAAAGCACGCCTACGATGATGAATACACAGAACGTGCCAACTTTGGATACTTAGCGAAATACGCGGTATATCGGTAACGGCGAGGTTATTTTTCAACACTACCTTCACTGCCATCTGTTTTACTTCGCGACAACTGTTTCACTCTGAGATATGTACGTTGCTTGTTAGCGTGAACACCTGCCGACCACCACGTTATGGCGCTGTATCAGGAGTATTACCTAGATGTCTCACGTCGTCTCAAAATACGACATTCGGTTAAACCAGGAGCACCAGATGAATTGCTCTCAGCCCCGCAAAATCGAGCCTTTCCCCATTAAAAAAGTAACTGGCACAACCATTGCGACAGACCTCTTCACACCAACAAAAGAGGTTTAATTATGTCGCTTACCTGTCTACTTCCTGATACTACGGCTTTCATCCAGCGTGCCCCGCGCATGCTGATCGGCAGTGACTGGGTCGAGGCCGCCGACGGCCAGACCATGCCCCTGCACAACCCGGCCACCGGCGAAGTGCTGTGCGTGGTGCCACGGGCAACGCCTGCGGATGTCGACCGCGCGGTGCTTGCCGCCCGCCAGGCGTTCGACGATTCGGCCTGGACCCGCACCCGCCCCCGGGAGCGGCAGAATTTGTTATGGAAACTCGCCGACCTGATGCAGCGCGACGCCGAGCTGCTGGCGCAACTGGAATGCCTGAACAACGGTAAAAGCGCGGTGGTGGCCCAGGTGATGGACGTGCAACTGGCCATCGACTTCCTGCGCTACATGGCCGGTTGGGCGACCAAGATCGAAGGTTCCACTGTTGACGTGTCGGTACCGCTGATGCCCAACGACCAGTTCCACAGCTTCATCCGTCGTGAAGCGGTGGGCGTGGTCGGCGCCATCGTCGCCTGGAACTTCCCGCTGCTGCTAGCCTGCTGGAAACTCGGCCCGGCCCTGGCCACCGGCTGCACCGTAGTGCTCAAACCCGCCGACGAAACCCCGCTGACCGCGCTGAAACTCGCCGAGCTGGTACTGGAGGCCGGGTATCCCGAAGGCGTGTTCAACGTGGTCACCGGCACCGGCATCACTGCCGGTTCGGCGCTGACTCACAACCCGCTGGTGGACAAGCTGACGTTCACCGGTTCCACCGCCGTGGGCAAGCAGATCGGCAAGATCGCCATGGACTCCATGACCCGGGTCACCCTGGAACTGGGCGGTAAATCGCCGACCATCGTCATGGCCGACGCCGACCTGAAAACCGCTGCGGCCGGGGCGGCCAGCGCGATTTTCTTCAATCAGGGCCAGGTCTGCTGCGCAGGTTCCAGGCTGTATGTACAGCGCAAGCATTTCGACAATGTGGTGGCGGACATCAGCGACATCGCCAACGCCATGAAGCTGGGCAACGGTCTGGATCCGAGCGTCGAAATGGGCCCGTTGATTTCGGCCCGCCAGCAGGAGCGCGTCTACGGCTACATCGAAAAGGGCCGGGAAAGCGGTGCGACCATCGCCTGTGGTGGTGAGCAGTTCGGGCCGGGGTTCTTCGTCAAGCCGACGGTGATCGTCGATGTCGATCAGAAGCACTCACTGGTGCAGGAAGAAATCTTCGGCCCGGTGCTGGTGGCCATCCCGTTCGATGATGAAGCCGATGCGTTGCGTATGGCCAATGACAGCCCTTATGGATTGGGCGCAAGCATCTGGTCGAATGATCTTGCAGCGGTACACCGGATGATTCCGCGGATCAAATCGGGCTCGGTGTGGGTCAACTGCCACAGCGCGCTAGACCCGGCTCTGCCATTTGGTGGGTACAAGATGTCCGGGGTAGGACGGGAAATGGGATTTGCGGCGATTGAACACTACACCGAGCTGAAATCGGTGTTGATCAAGTTATAAGGGCACGATTGAGCGAAGTTCGCTTGATTGATTCGCAACGACTTTTTGAATCGGCAGACAATCTTGACGGGGAAATGTATTCCCCCGTCAAGATTAACCTCAGGGTTTAAAGCCCTGAGCCAACAACCATCCTTTGATCATCCTGCCCTGTTCTACCGTCAACCCTGCCATTACCTGCTTCACGGGTTCCGAGCGTAAACGCCGTATCAACGGCGCCAGCTCAATTCCGTGAACATGCCAGACCCCCAAGGGTTGATCTGCCGTAACCACCACTTCAGCCTCACTGACAAAACCATCGTCCAGTACGGGCGCACGCTTAATGCTGAGGGCACTGAAATCCGCCTCGGCATGGGCAAGTTCGATGTCAGGCCATTGTCGGCGGGCTTGCCAGAATGGCAACTGCGGCCATCTCTGCTCATCAATGTAAAAATCCCGGCCAATTCGTGCAAATCGTAAAAACAGTTGCTCCACTCGCCGCTGATGAAACCGCTGTGCCAACGCCGCCCGCTCAGGTTTACGCAACAATGTATTAATCACGGCTGGCGCTTGCAACGCGGAAGACAGCGATTGAAATATCCCGTTGCCTGACAATGGGTCTACCGCCATCGCTGCGTCCCCCACCCGTATCCAATGATCGCCGCACACCCGCGGGCTCAAAATTGCCGTGCTGCTGCGGGCGTGTACCTGCACATCGGTTGACGGCTCAGTACCAAAAAATGCCTGCGCCAACACCGAATTTCGGCGCTGATGACGACAGTAATCCAGCAGCTTCGCTTTGCCGGGCAAGTCAGTGCTGGCGACATCCACCGTCCATTGCCAGTAGCACTGACCATCGGCATGTCGTGCCATCCATGCCCAGCCGCCGGCCAGGCTTTCTACCGCACTGGCCGTAGCGCCCGGCACGCCTTGCCAACGATTCAGCAGGCTGATCGTTTCCGGTCCGCGCAGGCCTTTGCCGAGCGCCGGCGCCTGACGCCCACGAGCCTCCACTAAAAAGTCCACTCGTAGCGTTTCACGGCCCTCGATTTCGACCAGGTGTTCGGTCGCCGTGGTTCGAACGCCTAACACGCGCCCCTCAATCAATTGGACTCCAGCCAAACGCAGATCCTCACGCAAACCTCGGTCGAAGCTCGGACGATCCAATAGAAATTCGATATTCTGCGCGTGCTGCTGCCCGTTCCACAGCACCTGACGCTGAGACGGCAAGGCCGAAGATGCCAGCGCTTGGTGTAGACCAGCACTGCGCAAGGCGTCCAGTACGCGCACTGAAACACCCTCCAGCGCCGCAAATCGGCGCCAATCACTGACCAATGTTACCTGATAGCCGAGGCGCTGCAGCCCCAAGGCAACCGTAGCACCTGCCGGGCCCGCACCGAGAACTAAAATCATGCTCCCACTCGCCATTCAGGGCCGTAATAGCTGGCGTTTTCCCGCAGCCAGCCAATGACTTGATCATTGTTCGCATCAGGCTGTGCAATGAGAAATCCGGCTATATGACCGCTTAACGCTGCGCAGCCAAGACTGGCTCCAGATTGGGCGGGATTGCCTCCGCGACAACACGCTGCAAAATCCGCCTGAGGGCTGTTAAGGCACGACCACTCCCGTTCGGCGCAACGAGCATCGCCCGTCACCCGCAGCACCCCCGGATAATTCGCCGGGAAGACGCCTTCACCCTGCGCGGGACTTGAGGCACACAGCAGAATGCCACGCGCCACCGCTGCTGCGCACGCATTGCGCAACAGCTCGCGGTCCTGGCGCAAGCCAAGACTCAGATTAATCAGACGCACGTTTTGAGCCACCAGCCAGTCAATCGCCTTAGCTATCTGCAAGGCACTTGTGACACCTCGCCGATCAAACACCTGAGCCACGCAAAAAAGTGCTGAAGGCGCACTTCGACTGAGGGCTTCGATTACCGCACTGCCGTGGCCGAGCGCGTCGTCGAGCGCATCGCTTTCGTCGACTGCATCAGCCAACAACGAGAAACGACGCGCGGAAATCACCTGCACTCGCTGTGTTGCCGAATGCCCGCTATCCACCACACCGATACGCAGCTCAGGCTTCATGTAACACCGTTTTAGACGTGAGCACGCCATCAAGTAATTCGAAACGCAAATCCGCATCGGCCAAGGTAGAGGGACGATGACTGATCAAGATCCGCGTGCGGCCGACAAACAGTTGATCAATGGCCTCGATAACTTCGCGCTCGGTGGTTTCGTCCACCGCCGACGTCGCTTCGTCCATCACCAGAATCAGCGGATCCTGCAACAACGCCCGGGCAATAGCTATGCGCTGTTTCTGTCCACCGGACAACTGCTGACCGCTCTCGCCCAACGGGCTGTCGAGGCCTTCAGGCAGAGAGGCAATTAAGCTGTCGAGTTGCGCCAGCCGCGCCACTTCGGCTATGGCTTCGCGACTGGCGTCAGGAACCGCGTAGGCCAGGTTGTCCGCGAGGCTGCCACGAAACAGGACAATATCTTGGCTGACCACGGCAATCCGCCGCCGCAGTTCAAGCAGGTCCAGCTCTCGCAGGTCAACATCGCCCAGCAATACCCGGCCCGATTGCGGATCATGATGCCGTTGCAACAGATCGATCAACGTCGACTTACCGACGCCGGAGCCACCGCTCAGAGCGACTTTCAAGCCATAAGGGATTCGCGCATCAATACCTCGCAACGTGCTCTGACGACCGGGATGGCTAAAGTGAACGTCGTCGAAACGCAGATCACCGAGGGTCGGTATCGGTTTCGCCATGACGGGGCTGACAACTGTGGGCTCTTCACCACGTAGCTCCATGACTCTCCCGAGACTGACCGTCATCCGCTGAATCGCTACGTACAGGCCGAGCAGGCTCTGGACCGGCCCGACCGCCATGCCCAAATAGGTCGAAAACGCGATCAGCGCCCCCAATTGCCACGTCCCCTGCACCACCCAATAACCGCCGATCAGAAATGCACAGGCCCGGGACAATGAGGTCAGCGTGCCGGGAACCGCCTGGGTGAAAAACTCGGTGACTTGCAAGCGCAACAACTGGCTCATGTAGCCCTGCCCGAGCGTCTCCAGTCGGCGTGACTCCCGTTGCTGCTGTCCAGCGGACTGAATGAACTTCATCACCGGCAGGGTCTCGACCATGAACGACGACATGTCCGCCGAACGCTCGCGCAACTGCCGTACATCGCGTTCGACCTTACGACGCATCCATCGCAGCCAGAGTACATCGAGAGGGATCAGCACCACTACCAACAGCGAGAGTTTCCATGACAGCGTCAGCAACATGGCGATGGCGCAGACAAGACCCACCACACTCGATACCGCTGAAAACAGTGAGTCAACGGCGAAGCGCTGAATCTCGGCGACATCACCGTCGAGTCGCGACATCAAATCGCCGATCCGCCGCTGCCCGTAGAAGCTCGGCGACAGGGTTTGCAGGTGTCGGTAGACGTCGTCACGCAACGAGAACAGAATCCGCCCGGAAAGTCGCGTATGCAGGTAACGATTGATGCCTGACAACACCGTTCCGAGTAGCCCCGCGACGATCATCAACCCCGCGATCAGCACCAGCATGGAAAAGTCGCGCGCCAGCAACCCATCATCGATCAGCAGTTTAGTCAGCCATGGTTGAACCAGCACCAGCATTGAGGCACAGATCGACAAGCCAAGCAGACCGATGATTGCCAACCTGTGAGGCCGGACAAAACTGTAGAGCCAGCTCAGCGCCGCTTGCAGAGCTTCAGGGTTTTGGCTGTCAATCAGCCGCACGATCAGGCGCTGCATCAAGAACGCAATTGCTTGAGTTTACGATACAGCGTCGCTCGGCTGATTCCCAAGGTGTCGGCAGCAGCCGAGACATTCCCGTGGTGGGTGTCGAGGGACTGGCGAATCAGCTCCAGCTCATTCATACGGATACTGCCGGACGGCGGCCGTTCGCTGGCGTTAAGTTCATCCAGCATGCTGTCGGGCAAATGTTCTAAAGTCAAAATGCTCTCGCCCGGCTCGCGCATGGCCAGCGCTGTACGTAAAACTGTCTCTAATTGCCGGAAGTTGCCTGGCCAATGATAGTCCAGCAGCAAACGATTCAGATCCTCGTCTAAAAATACATTCGGTGCATCAAGTCTGACCAACAACTGAGTCAACAGCAACGCAACATCGTCACGCTCGCGCAGGGTCGGGAGCATGACGCAGATGCCGTTAACTCTGTAAAACAAGTCTTCGCGAAACTGTTTGTCTTCCACTTGGCGTTTAAGGTCGCGGTGAGTGGCACAAATCAGCGCTATGTCGATGCTCTGCTCTTCGCCGGCACCTAGCGGGGCCACTATGCGATCCTGCAAAACACGTAAGAGTCGCGCTTGCAAGGCCAGCGGCATGTCGCCGATTTCGTCCAGAAACAAGGTACCGCCATGGGCCTGTTGCAAACGCCCCACCATACCGCCACGGCGAGAGCCAGTGAAGGCACCCTCCCGGTACCCAAACAGCTCCGACTCGATCAGTCCTTCCGGAATTGCCGCGCAGTTCACTGCCACGAAAGGCTTTTCGCAGCGGCTACCAGCCATGTGCAACGCGCGGGCGATAACCTCTTTGCCGGTGCCGGTTTCGCCCAACAGTAAAACTGGCAATTCATTAGCCAAGCCTTGACGGGCCATCCGCAAAGCGCGGGCATAACGGGTATTAGTACCGGCCATAGATTCAAGTAGAGGTGGTGTTTTGGTGCCTTTAACGGTGCTGTGCGACGGGATGCTTATGGTGTTGGAGCGCTGCGGCGAACGCAGAATTTTGTAAAAGAATTCACCTTTCGCGGTCTGCAGACTACCGACTCTACCCTGAGGCAACCTTGATAACAGCTGCACGCCATCAACGCCCAGAAACTCTTCACAACGCCTACCGATTAACATCGAACGTTCAGTATTGAGCAGTTGACACGCCTGGGTGCTGACCGCAAGAATTTGCCCTCCCAAGCTTACCGCCATCAGCCCCTGCCAGGATGATTCGAGATATTGGCGGCGGCAGTGAAACGCCAGGACTATTTCCTCTGGGTAGCTGCGGTTGAATACTCGACCTTCGATCTGACTGACGGCCATAGTCAGCAGTGCAGTGCTCTCTTGAACGCGTCCAAGCGGCCCCTCGCGGGTCAAATCGAGCACGCCAAGGAGATTGCCTTGAGGACAGTAAATCGGGACGGAAGAGCAGGATATTCCGTTTAGGCGGTCAAGAAAATGCTCGCCGCAATCAATCGTCATCGGACGGGCTTCGACTAGTGCGGTGCCCAGTGCGTTGGTACCGCGAACGGCTTCACTCCAGCACGCGCCGAGGGTGATGTCCTCCACGCTCATGCCTATACTCTCGAGGCGATCGACGCGACCTTCGACAGTCAGGATGGTCGCATCTGCATTGGCAAGGACAATCAGCCCTGTCTTGCCCTGACGCTCGGCCAGGTAGTCGATTACTGGCAGCGCGGCGTCAATCAGCACGCAGTTGGTAGCATTTAAATCCTCGACACTCGAACGGGATTGCTGCTCCAGTTCGTATCCATCATTGAAGGACACGCCATGTTCCACGCTACGTCGCCATGAGGCATCAATTTCAGCACGCAACAATCCATTGGGAATGACCCCATCGTGATGAAGCTTTTCGCGGGCCAAGTGGGCTTCGGGCCGAAGATTATTTATTATTGTTTTCTTGAGCATTCTGGTGAGCTCCGAGCTAATTCTTTCACCGTTCTGCGTCTGCTGACGCGGCACTTTTGTCTAAACATCGCGTTAACACTAGCTCGATTACAATGAAGTTGTTCATTTGCCGACCTTTTTGAACCGCCCGATCCGATCAAATGAATATTGCATGCTTAGCTTGCACCTCAGCTGCCAGGCATTCAAGCATTTCCACCCCGGACGCAGCTCGGCCCCTCACTCACCAGGCAATGGGCGCGCACTGAATACTGGTGTCAGCCTGGTTTTCTGACCGAGACAGCTGCCGGGGCTTGCTAAGCCCCGGCAACAAGGAACTCAGTGCACCACCATCTCAGGCCAATTTATTACTAGTGGGCCTTTCTAACGAATGAATATCTGCGAAGTAACCAACGCCATGCCCCCTCTTGGCAAGCTTATATGCCTATCTGCTTCATGCTCACGGTATCGAAAATGGCGATGTCGTTTAGTGCGCCTGACAAATAATTTTTGCTGCCGTTCTTATTAAACTAAATACAATAAAAAATCATCTAGGGTAGCCGCCTGCAGTAATTTTTTCTGCTTGATGTCGTACTTTGCCAAGCGATTTAGCACGTCAAACATCAGGTTCAGATCTTTAGGTGAACGCACTCTGCTGAAATAGAGTTCTATCCGATGGCCGACGTCGGTAGCTTAAGTCTTCCGTTTTTCAAGTCAACGCCAAGTGGCAACATCATACTCCCGGCCAAAGCCGCCTAACCAAGGCCGGGTACAAGACTACTTCCTGCCACCGCCCACTGACTTTTATTACTGTTCAATATGCCGTATAGACTCACTTGGCAAATCCGCGGATTCATTTTCCCGAATCTTTTTTTTGTCTACTTTGCCAACGCTTGTCTTGGGTATGTCGTCGACAAATACAAATTTTTTCGGTATCGCCCATTTAGTAATGCGACCGTTGTCGACGAATTGCAACAAATGCTGCTCAAGATCCGCCTGAGTGAGCTGGGATAATGGTGCACAAACGATCATGGCCATTGGTCGCTCACCCCACTGAATATCTGGAATTCCAACCACCGCAACCGACATGATGGCAGGATGCTCACTGATCAGACTTTCTAACTCTAAGGAACTGATCCACTCGCCGCCAGTCTTGATCACATCTTTAATACGATCCTTAATCTCCAAAACGCCGTGCGCATCGATAGAGCCGATATCACCGGTGTGCAGCCAGCCCCCCTCCCAAAGTTCTGCACCCTTTTCAGGGTCGTGCAAGTAGCCTTGAGTTAGCCAAGGCGCCCGCACCACAATCTCACCTACCGACTCTCCGTTATGCGGCACGATTTGACCGTTGGAGTCGATTACCCTCATATCCACCATGGCCATGGGCACTCCGGTCTTAATTCGAAGTGGAAGTTGCTCGTCCATCGGCAGGGCAAGTTCGTGAGGCCGTAGATAAGTACTGCTTAGCAACGGACAGGTTTCAGACATGCCATAGCCGGAGTGTACAAGCATGCCACGTTCGGCCGCTTGACTGGCTGCCCCAAGTGCTAACGCGCTGCCACCCAAGAGCAATTTCCAGCCACTAAAGTCAGTCTGGGCTGCTTCTGGGCAAGTCAGGATCATCTGTAGAACAGTTGGCACGCAGTGGCTGAAGGTGACCTTCTCCTCTCTATAGAGGCGCACAAGGGCATTGGGTTCATACCGACCGGGGTAAACTTGTTTAACGCCCATCAATGTTGCCACATATGGCACCCCCCAGGCGTGCACATGGAACATTGGAGTAATTGGCATATAGACATCGTCAGAGCGAAGTATCGGTAGTCCTCGGTAGGCGCCAAGGGTGCCGACCGCGGCCAAGGTATGCAGGACTAGCTGGCGATGGCTAAAGTACACTCCCTTCGGTTTACCTGTTGTCCCTGTGGTGTAAAATACTGTAGCAACGGAGTTTTCATCAAATTCGGGAAAGTCGTAATCCACAAGGGATTGGGACAGCAACTGCTCGTACTCGCCCAATACTGGCAAACTCGTGACCTTGGCAGCGCCTTCGCTTAGCTGGATATAACCTTTTACGGAGCTCAATCCGCCATGTATCTGCTCGAGCAGCGGCAGAAAGTCATCATGTACCAGGACTAAATCATCTTCCGCGTGGTTCATCGTATACAGCACCTGCTCCGGAGACAGGCGAATATTCACCATATGCAGCACGGCGCCGATCATCGGCACCGCGAAAAAACACTCCAGATAGCGATGACTGTCCCAATCCAGCATCGCCACCGTGTCCCCAGCCTTTACTCCTGCGGCGGTCAACACGTTGGCCATTTGCCGAATACGTTTATTGAGCGTGCGATAGCTGTAGCGCAGCTTATCGGCGTAGACGATCTCCTGTTCTGCTTCATAGCGCTGCCCTGAGAGCAATAGGCTCTTGATAAGCAATGGATAGCTATATGCGCCTTGCGCAGGGGAAATTATTTTTGTTTTAACCATGATCGCATCTCCAGGATGGAATCCATTGAGTTTCAATAAGGACTTTACTAGCCCTAGCACAATGCCATGGACTTATATCGGCCAGCACCCGGAACGTTCAGAATTGGGCGGCGTCGAGTAAGTAAAGCGATTCACTACCGGCCTTTACTGCGGCGCTCAACGAATGGATACGTGGTAACAGACGAGCAAAATAGAAGCGCGCAGTCCCAACTTTGCTGGCATAAAAGTCCTCGTGCTCTTGCTTGTCCAAGGCCGTGCGCGCCATCAGCGCCCACATGTAGGCGTAGGCGGTGTAACCAAACACCTGGAGGTACTCCACCGAGGCGGCGCCGATTTCATTGGGATTGGCCTTAGCCTGCACGATGATCCAGGCTGTCAACGCATCGAGGGTGTCGATGGCTGCTTGCAGCGGTACGGTGAACTCATCCAGGCAGGCATCGGCTGAGCTGATAAAATCCTTCACTTCGATACTGAAATGCTTGTAAAAAATCCCACCGCAGCCCACCACCTTGCGCCCCATCAGATCGAGCGCCTGGACACCATTAGTGCCTTCGTAAATCTGGGTGATGCGGCAGTCTCGGATCAACTGCTCTTGGCCCCACTCACGAATGAAGCCATGCCCACCAAAGATCTGTTGACCATGCACTGTAGTCTCTAATCCCATATCGGTGATGAAAGCTTTCGCCACGGGGGTCAACAAGGCAACCATTTCTTCAGCACGCGCTCGCGTCGTGGCATCTTCGCTGTACTTGGCAATGTCCAGTTGTATTGCCACGTAGCTGTAGAAAGCACGCCCCCCCTCGTTCAGAGCTTTCATCGTCAACAACATGCGGCGGACGTCCGGGTGCACTATGATGGGGTCGGCGACTTTGTCTGTGGCCTGGGGCCCGGTCGGCGCACGACTTTGGAGGCGCTCCCGCGCGTATTCGACCGCGCTCTGGAAAGACCGCTCGCCCAACGCCAGACCTTGGATACCAACGCCCAAACGCTCGTAGTTCATCATCGTGAACATCGCCGCCAGCCCCTTGTTTGGCGCATCGATGATCCAGCCGGTGGCGCCATCGAAGTTCATCACACAGGTGGCTGCGCCCTTTATGCCCATCTTATGCTCGATCGAACCGCAATGAACTGCATTGCGTTCACCCACAGAGCCATCTGTGTTGACCATAAGTTTAGGCACTAAAAAAAGCGAGATACCCTTAGGGCCGGCAGGAGCGTCCGGGAGCCTGGCAAGTACCAGATGGATGATGTTCTCGGTCAGATCCTGCTCTCCACCGGTGATGAATATCTTCGTACCGACGATTTTGTAACTACCGTCGGCTTGAGGCTCGGCCTTGGTGCGGATAATCCCAAGGTCGGTGCCGGCATGCGGCTCAGTCAAGCACATCGATCCGGCCCAACGGCCTTCGTACATATTGGGCAGGTATTTTGCCTTCAGTTTCTCGCTGGCGTGGTTCAGAATCGACAGGCATGCCCCGGCGGTCAACATCGGGTATAGGGCGAACGACATGTTTGCCGAGTTGACCATTTCTTCAACCTGAGCGCCGATCAACTTAGGCATGCCCATCCCGCCAAACTCCGGCGCACCGCAGACACCCACCCATCCACCTTCTGCATAAGTCTGGTAAGCCCGGGGGAAACCTGCAGGAGTCTTCACCGCGCCTTCACGCCAAGAGCATCCCTCTTCGTCGCCGCTTCGATTGAGCGGAGCGATCACTTCACCAGTAACTTTTCCGGCCTCTTCAAGGATGGCCATAGCAGTGTCTTCATCTGCCACCTCGGCCAAGGCCGGCAGTTGAGCCCATAACTTGGAAACCTCGAACACTTCATTGAGGACAAAACGCATATCGCGCAACGGAGCTTTGTAATCTGCCATAACAGAGTCTCGTAGTATTATATGCATGGGTATGCAGTGGTTGATGTGAAGCCACCTTCACCTGCGAGCAATACGCTTCTGGGTCACGCAACATTCAAAAGTGTGGTGTGTGCCGACGACGGCAGAACGCTGGAAAGCGATCCAAGCACAATTGCACTCAGTATTGCGGGCCTTTCCGACGCTTTCAGTCCGGACTGTTCCAGGCAACTTGGCAGGTTGTTTAACCAGGCCATTACTGCGTGCACGGTTGCCGCTAGCACCGGCGAGGGTGCGCTCGCCCCAGCCTCGCGCAGCAGGACCAAAAAGCGATTTTCATAATCTTGTCGCATTTTGCAAATGTGTTGCTGGTGGTCCAGCGAAAGACAGTGGAACTCGCGCTCAGCAATTAGAAAATGCATTGCGCGTCGCTCGTGCAAGTCAATATGCGCTTGTACGAACGCCTGTAGGCACGCAAGAGAGCAACCCTTCTTGCGACGCCGCGCCAACGCGAGTAAGTCGGTAAAGAGTTCCTCGATCAATTCGAACAACAGTTGTTCTTTGTTTTCAAAATGGCAATAAAAAGAACCGGGGCCCATCCCCAACTGCTGCGCCAGTTCGCGTACGCTTACCCGAGCAAAACCTCGCTGGGCGAAAAGCTGCAATGCGCTTTTGCGCAATGGTTGCAGCCGTGAAGGCGTAACTTTCTCAGCGCGCGGATCACATACTTGATTCATTCAGCGACGTCCCTTTAGACACGCTCAAAGATCGCAGCGATGCCCTGACCACCACCGATGCACATGGTCGCCAGTGCATAACGCCCCTGGACACGATGCAGTTCATGGATGGCCTTGGTGACGATGATTGCTCCGGTGGCACCGACTGGGTGGCCGAGGGAAATACCCGAGCCGTTCGGGTTTACCTTAGCAGGATCGAAGTCGAGCTCACGAGCCACTGCACAAGCCTGGGAAGCAAAAGCTTCGTTGGATTCGATCACATCCAGATCTGCGACCGTGAGACCAGCGCGCTTCAGAGCAAGACGAGTAGCAGGAATCGGCCCCAATCCCATCAGCTCCGGTTCAACCCCGGAACATGCATAGCTGACCAAACGTGCAAGCGGGCGCAGGTTCTCGCTTTTAAGCGCCGTGCTACTAGCCAACAACAACGCAGCGGCGCCGTCGTTCAGACCGGATGCGTTGCCAGCGGTTACCGTCCCGTCCGCTTTGAACGCCGCTTTCATCGCTGCTAACTGGTCAAGAGTTACATCACCGCGCACGTGTTCATCAACCTCGAACTGCTGTATACCTTTACGCGTTTTCACCTCAACCGGTACGATCTGCCCAGCGAAGCGCCCCTCGGCGATAGCGCGCACCGCACGCTTCTGGCTTTCCAGCGCCAGCGCATCCTGCTCGGCTCGACTGATACCACAGCGCTCGGCGATATTCTCCGCGGTAATGCCCATGTGAATGCGGTGAAAGGGGTCATGCAAAATACCCAGCATGTAGTCCACAGCCTGCATGTCGCCCAGACGCCCACCCCATCGCGCGCTCGGAAGTATGTAGGGCCCACGACTCATACACTCGGCACCGCCGGCAACTGCGACTTCGTTTTCCCCCAGAAACAGGCCCTGCGCAGCCGAAATAATCGCCTGCAAACCAGAACCGCACAGGCGATTGACGTTGAACGCTGGAGTCTCATTCGGAATACCGGCCTGGATGGCGGCAACCCGTGAGAGATAGGCATCGCGCGGATCGGTCGGAATAACAGTGCCCAACACAACACTACCAACACGGTCCGGCGCGCAACCGCTGCGTTGCAGAACCGCTTGTACCGCTGTCGTTGCCAACTGCGACAGCGAGATATCTTTCAGTGTGCCACCAAAGGAGCCGATTGCAGTTCGTGCTGCGCTGACGATAAACACTTCAGATGTAGACATGGAAACTCCATTAAGTTTGTTATTGAGTTGCACGTTCTCTTCAGCCTACTCGACAATACAGCCTCGTCGACTTTTGCCAGAACTAATCTACGGCTGACCAGGCACAGCGTCCTATTTCACTTATTCAAGTAGACAGCATGTACGCAGAAAACGATAATTAAAATAATAACAACAAAAAGCACCGCCTCACCCATTTAACACGATACTCAATTTTGAAGGGGAAGGCTTGCTGCTGGATGACATAGCAATTGACATCTGATGACAATCGACAACTCGCAGCGTGACAACCCACCGACAGATATAGCGCCATTGAGAAAGCGTCGTTGGAACTAGCTATGGTACGGTTTACGATTCGATACTAGCGGTGTTTAAAAATGGGTTTCCTTTTGTCAAGAAACGCGCCCATCCCCTCTTTTTGATCCTCCAAAGCGAAGGAAGAGTGAAAGAGGCGACGCTCAAACAACAAACCTTCCGACAGACTGGTTTCGAACGCACGATTAACGGACTCTTTAATCATCATTGTGACAGGCAATGAAAATCTGGCAATTGTCTGTGCAGCACTCAGTGCTTCATCCAGAAGGCGCTCGACAGGTACGACTCGTGCCACAAGTCCAGATTTTTCGGCTTCAAAAGCATCCATCGTCCGAGCAGTTAGACACAAGTCCATCGCTTTTGCCTTACCAACGGCCCGAGTTAATCTCTGAGTACCTCCTGCGCCAGGCAATACGCCTAGCCGCACTTCGGGCTGCCCGAATTGCGCGTTCTCAGCGGCGAAGATCATGTCGCACATCATCGCAAGCTCACAACCGCCACCCAACGCATAGCCCGCAACGGCGCCAATTACGGGTTTACGGGACTTCCCAAGTCGCTCCCAATTACGAGTCACAAAATCCGTTTTATAGACATGCATATAATCAAATGACTTCATAAATCCAACGTCAGCGCCAGCCGCAAAGGCTTTATCGCTTCCAGTGATAACGATGCAACCTATCTCTTCATCCGATTCAAACAAATCAACAGCATCAGAAATCCCCTTAACCACCTTGTCATTCAACGCGTTGAGAACGTCGGGCCGATTTATTTTAATCAAACCCACACGACCGTGAACCTCTACGATGATCGAGCCTTGACTGTCCAAATTCATCTTCCTCAAAAATACAGAGCCGAGCTTGAATAAAAACCAAATAAAGCTTGAAGAGACCTTGCTCCACAACTTGATAGCAGGACTGCTCCATATTAATACCTGTAGAAACCACGACCTGTCTTACGTCCAAGGTAGCCGGCTTCAACCATCTCAACAAGCAGAGGCGCAGGGCGATATTTTGAATCTTTGTAAGATTCGAACAATACCTGCATCACGGCCAATTGAACGTCCAGACCAATCATATCGCACAGTGCCAGTGGACCAATGGGATGATTCGCACCCAGTTTCATTGCTTCATCAATCTCTGATGCGGTCGCAAGATTTTCGCTCAACGCGAACACTGCTTCATTAAGCATTGGGCAAAGCAACCGGTTTACGACAAACCCGGGGCTATTTTTAACTTTGACCGGTGTCTTCCCTACTTCCTTAGCCAACGCATCCATAGAAGACGATGCAGCTTCGCTTGTCTGAAGTCCGGAAATAACCTCAACGAGAGCCATTAGTGGAACCGGATTAAAAAAATGTAGACCCACGACTCTTTCAGGTCGTGACGTTGCCGAAGCCAGTCGCGTAATGGAAATAGATGATGTGTTGGTTGCCAAAATCGCTTCAGGCCGGACAATAGCATCTAATTGAGCCATTAACGCCAACTTCAGCTCGAGGTCTTCGGTCGCAGCTTCAATAACAACGTCGCAATCAGCCAAGCTGGCGAGATCTTGACCTATTTTGATTTTTGAAAGAGCGTCATTTTTCTGCTGAGCGGTAATTTTTTCTTTACTGAGCAACCGGTCCAAACTCTTTTCGACAGTGTTAATAGCCCGCTCGAGCGCAGCTGCTGAGATATCAATGAGCGCGACGTCGAACCCATTTACCGCAAAAACTTGGCTGATGCCGCTGCCCATAGTACCAGCGCCAAGAATACCGATTTTCTGCTTAGTCATTTAAACCCCGTAGACAGTTATGAACCAGAACTTACTTCAAGTATTTTTTGCTACATGCTTTAAAATCTTCTGTCCCTGCACAGCGCAGTAATTCGAACAACACCATTTCCCGCGTAACCAGGATCACACCTAATTGTTGCAATCGGGACAAGGCCACCGACCTATCAACTTCAGATCGTGATCCAACAGCGTCGACCACTACGAAAACCTGCCTCCCCGCAAGAGCAAGGTCCATGGCAGTAAGCATAACGCACGCATGTGTTTCTATACCGCACAGGATCCATTGCTCTTGCGACCCAACCACTTCGGCCGTTTCGCCGCCCTCCTCCACGCAGGAAAAGTAGCATTTATTTACGATCACGGGTTGTTCGGCACAAACTAATAGTTCTTCCGATATAGAGCCCAGACCCTTTTGATAGTGCGCAGAAAATCGAACTACAACGTCAAGGTCCTCACACAAGCCAACTAGCCACTGACAGTTCTGAAGGATTTCCTGATGGTTAGGTATCAATCGTAATACTTTAGGTTGCATGTCGATGACTAGCAACGCCGCCTTAGCTCTATTTATTTTCAAAGCTACTTCTTCCTTTTTATTTTTTAAAGCTTGCATCGCCTCGACGTAGTGACAACGACCATTTACTGGAAACTGACAAACTAATCCCGTGGGGCAACCCGAACCAGCGCTAACTTAGCTATCCTTCCAATTTAGCCATGGATCCAAGCACTGGCTCGGTGATAGCACACACATTTGCACCTCGCGCCATGAAGCGATGAGTCGTCGACTCCTCCGGCTATCAAGTGAAAACCACTCAGGTTTGGCCTCGCAAAATGAAGACGCGCAGTGCAAAAGGACCTCTACCCTCAACAACCAAGCGTTACCTTTGATCCATTCGAAGAGAGGTGAAGTCTAATGTAGGGCAATTCAGATTTTTTTTTTTGCATTGCGGGCCATAATTTATGCAGAATACGCCAGAATGACGAGGACGTTGATGGGCACACTGGTCGCGCAAGAGGATGTCAGCAATGCACGTACATTTTTCAAATCGATCCATACCTCCCGAGCCGGCATTCACAATTTCCGGACATTTTTTAGAGGGTCTGGTAAGAAAAACCAAGACTGCTCACGGTGACGCTGCCGTCCTGAACATTTTTCAAAAAGCCAATATTCCAGATGTATGTTTTTATCAGCCGGAGCTAAGAATAAGCCGCGCCCAATTTATGGCAGCTTATAAAGCAAATATAGTTTTATTGGACGACGAGATGCATGGACTGTGGTCCCGACCGATTCGCAGCGGGACCTTTAAATACATGATGTTAAATTTGCTGGATGCGGCCAATATTGCGATCGCACTCAACCGATTGACGCGCTTTTGGAATCTGCTGCTCGATGACTACCAACTGACACTCATGAGCGAACACTCTAGAATTGGTATCACGCTCAAACCGAGGGTGTCTGATGCCGAGGTTAATATTCTCGGCCACGAGCTGATGATTAAACTTATCCATGGCATTGTTAGCTGGTTGCTTAATAGTAAAATAGAATTGCAGCTTGTTCAGTTTGCGTTCCCAAAACCTGATCACTTTTCCGACTACGCATTCCTATATCCTGGCCCCATAAATTTTGACGCCGAGCACAGCGCCATATGGATTGATTCAAAATTCCGGCTTACGAATTACCGCCGTACCCGTGTGGAACTTTGGGCCTTCTTACGACGCGCCCCGGAAGACTGGGCATTCACCACCATAAACGCGGGATTGTTTAGCACCAAAGTCAGGCAACACCTTGCCGCGATGGAAATCCCATCAGATGACATCAATAAAGTATCTTGTGCACTAGGACTTTCTACTCGTACTCTGACGCGCAAGTTACAAGCGGAGGGTACGAGTTTCAGAGTTGTACGAGATGATCTACGCCGCGATCTCGCGGTTCAGCTATTAACACAGTCTAGGATTTCGATAGATGGAGTTGCAGCCCTGGTGGGCTTTGAAAACACAGCTGCATTTTGCCGCGCATTTCGGGGTTGGATGCAGGTAACGCCCGGAGCATATAGAAACCGAAATATCTAGCCATACTCCGTTAAGAAGATTTATTAAGAAGCGCCCAACCCACTTCGACGGCATTGATCGCCAACACCTACGCCGCCCACGAGCATTCGAAAACGACGTTGTGGCTGGAGAAACACAACGTTTTCAGTAGCCTTTCACGCCTACATCCAATTCGCGTATGAATACGGCCGAACGCCTTTCCGCGACATCACTGTGAATCTGCTCGGTGGCAGTTTGAGCTCGGTACGCATTGGAGGCGTGGTTCTAGATTTCATAAATACGGCAAACGCAGATCGTTCGACGCGTGCGCCACTAAGGCGCACGGTCGAGTACTACAAAGCGCATAACCCATTCGACAAAGGGTCAGCGCGACCACAGCTGTCAATCGAAGCCGATTTCGATTTGTTGGCCCAGCACGACATCCAGTCGCGCAACCAGCCAGTCAATCTCTTCGAGCGAAAGAATCAACGGTGGGGACACCTGAATTAGCGGCGTTCCCTCATGGTCAACCGCGGCACGACACAGCAATCCGGACTTGAACAGGGCCGGTGCAAGGCGGGTGGCAACAAACTCCGTGGAAGGTACGGCGGATGTCCAGCTGCGGTTGGCTTTATCGGTGACCAGCTCGAGCGAGTAATGGTAACCGTCACCGCGCACGTCTCCAACAATGGCGTGTGCTTTTAATTCTTCGAGCTTGGCACGGAAGTAGGCCTGATTGCGCCGCACGTTATTGAGCACACCCTCACGCTCCATGATCTCAATATTGGCTAGCGCCGCAGCGCATGCGGCCGGATGGCCACCATAAGTCAGCCCATGCAAAAACATCTGCTGCGGGCCGTTGAGGATGGGCTCCATCACCGCATCGCTGGTAATCATTCCGCCCAGGGGGATATAACCTGACGCGATGCCTTTGGCGAACGTAATGATGTCAGGCTTGATGCCATAGCGGATCGAACCAAACCACTCGCCGAGGCGGCCAAAACCGCAAATCACCTCATCGGCGACCAACAGTACGCCGTATTTATCGCACAAGTGGCGTATGCCATCGGCATAGCCGGCGGGCGGCGTCAGGCTGCCGCCGGCATTTTGCAAGGGCTCGATGAATAACCCGGCAACCGTGTCCGGGCCTTCTTGGATGATCAGTGATTCGATTTCATTGAGCAGAAACGCTGTGAATTGCGCTTCGCTTTCGTCTTGCGGACGCTTGTAGCGCTTGGTGTTGGAAACATGCCGAACACCGGGAATCAAGGGTTCGAAGATGTTACGGATATTGGTCATACCATTAAGTGAAAGCGCGCCAAAACTGGTGCCATGATAGGACACGCGTCGGGCGATAAACTTGGTTTTGGCATGATCACCCCGAGCCAGGTGGTATTGCCGGATCAATTTCATAGCCGACTCATTAGATTCCGAGCCACTTGAGGTGAAAAATACCCGGTTCATCGACGGCGGTGCCAGTGACGCCACTTTCGCCGCCAGGCGAATGGACGGTTCGTGGGCAAAACTCCAGTTACTGAAATATGGCAGCTTGCACATTTGAGCTTTTATCGCTTCGCCAATTTCTTCTCCATGACTATAGCCGACATTTACGCAATACAGGCCCGCCAATCCGTCGAGATAACGGTTGCCAAATTCGTCCCAAACCCAGCAGCCTTCGCCACGGCTCATGATCGTGAGCGGAGCGCTCTCGTAATACGTGGCACTGGTGAAGTGCATAAGCAAATGCTTCTTCGCTAACGCCTGAAGTTCATCAGTTTTGCTGATTGGAACGATATCTTTTTCTACGATAGTCATGGTGCGAGCCTCTATGCGGATTTGTGAAGCGCCTGGGCATGGGTGCCGTCATTGAAAGTGTGTTAGTCGTCGTGCTGATGTAATTGCGGCGTAGGGCGACGGAAACCCCTGGTCAACCAGAGCAGGTAGAACAGACCGCCGCCGAGCCAGGCCAGGCCGACTTCGAAAGTGGTCGAAGAAAGCCTGGTCCACAGCCACAGGGTCAGGATCAGGCCGACCAGCGGGATAAAGCCGTAGCACAGAATGGCCCGGGGCCCTTGCACCCCTTTGTCCCAGAGGAAGTGTTTGATAACGGAGAGATTGACGAAAGAGAAGGCAGTCAGAGCACCGAAGCTGATCATAGTCGAGGCCAGGTCCAGACTGATCAACAGTGCAGTCAGCGATATCAGACTCACTAGAACAGTGGTTGAAACAGGTGTACCGAATCGTTTGCTGGTCACGCCAAAGACGCGCTTTGATAGGACGCCATTACGGCCCATGGCAAAGAGGATCCGCGAGACACTGGCTTGTGCAGTCATCGCGCAGGCGAAACACCCAGCGACATAGATGGCTGTGAAAAAAGCCGACAGCAGTTGCCCGCCCACATGCTGTATCACCTGTAAACTCGCTGAGTCGACGTCCTGAAACGCACGCCAATCCGGGTAAGCTAGGTGGCCGGTGTAGGCAATCAGTATGAATAGAAAGCCGCTGAGCAAGGTGCACAGCATGATGGCGCGTGGAAGGTTGCGCGCTGGGTCCCGTGTTTCTTCGGACAACGTCGACACCGCATCGAAACCCAGAAAGGACAGGCACAGCGTGGCAGCACCGCTGAGCAGCCCTTGAAAGTTGATATCTGGACTGAAAAAGGGTGCGGAGAAGGAAACCGGAGGAGCATCGCTGATGGAAACAATGGAGGCGGCGATGAATACGACGATGAACACGATCTGGACACCGATCAGAGCGAAGTTGACCTTGGCCAACAATTTAATGCCCAGAACATTCAGCACCAGTACACCGAGAATGCTGCCACAGATCCATACCGACATTGGCACGGCGGGAAAGTACTGGGCCATGTAAATGCCGATAACCAGATAGCAGATCATCGGTATGAACAGGTAATCCAGCAGCAATACCCAACCGACCATGAAGCCGATCTTGCCGCCGAATGTAGAACTGGCATAGGCGTACGCCGATCCGGCATAGGGTAGCGAAGCGGCCATCCGCCCATAGCTGTAAGCGGTGAATAACATGGTAATCAGGGTAACGACGTAAGCGGCGGGCAGATGCCCGGAAGTGGCCTGGGTGACCAGCCCATAGGTGGTGAAGACCGTCAACGGCACCATATAGGCTAGTCCAAATAGGACAAGCGACGGCAACCCCAGGACGCGTTCCATGCGACGCGCCGAATTCGTACTAGGTTGGCGCGAGCCGATGGTTCTGGATAAATCGTCGAGAGCTGTGCCCTCTGCGGCTACATCATTCATGCGTATTATTCCTGTACGTAGTTAGTGTTGGTCAGCGCAGCAGGCTGGTGTAACAAAAACGGTAGGAAAATAGATGTTATTGTTTTTAGCGCAAACATACACGACAAGCCTAAATGCAAAGGCTGCATTCATATGATACAAGAGTCGCAACAGCTACATTATTCGTACACAGTGCCTATCTTTCTATACAGACACACATTGGCAACTGGAAGTTTACTGATCCTACAGACAATAGTTTCCTACTCACCAAGCGCCTAACATAATCGACTCCGAAGATATTGGCTTGCTACGCCACGACAGAATGATTGGCATTCCATGCCAATCTAACAAAACCAAACCAATTTAGAACTAACTAGTAAGTATGGTGCAAAATAAAATAATCGGCAGGCGAGATAACTTTGCCACACATTACCTCTGAAAAACTCTGAGAACCATAATTCCGAAAATGTAGCGTCACTCTCTCAAAAATTTGCAAGCGAGCGGTTGACGAACAAAGAGCGCTCACATTGCAATGGCTTTAATTAACGTCACGAAAATAATCAGCATACGCCCCAGCGAAAGGGAACAGGTCGTGATCTGAAGCAGGTTGCCGGAGCTCATCGACTCCCAAACAAGACTCGAAAGACTGGGCATTTATTTTATAAACTCGGTTTTTTATTACCCAAATTAGGCAGAATATTACCGCATCGAAAATACCTTCAGCGTCGCTCAGCCATTAACGCAACCAGGGATTTCGATAGATGGAATTGCTGGCGACTTTGAATACACAGCCGCGTTTCGCCACGTATTTCGGAGATGAATCAGGTAACTCCTTAGGCATGCAGAGCTAGAAGTATCTAGCCACATCCCGAGAGAAACAAATGGTGACTCCTCAAATAGTAGAGAAGAATCACCAAGCTAACTAAAGCGCGCCCATTATCGACTTAGTTTCTAAAAACTCTTCAAATCCAGCTGCGCCCCACTCCCGACCATTACCTGACTGTTTATAGCCACCGAAGGGTGCATTGATATCAATCGCGGCACCGCAAAGATGGACCATCCCGGTGCGCATGCGCTTTGCTACCGCACTTGCGTGTGACAGGCTCGAGGAGTGAACATACCCAGCAAGCCCATATATTGAATCATTAGCGATAGCGATGGCCTCCTCCTCGCTATCATATCCAATTACAACCAGTACAGGCCCGAAAATTTCTTCCCGCGCAATCTTCATGTTATTATCAACATTCGTGAATACAGTCGGATAAATATAAAACCCTTCAGTTGATCGAGCCAGCTCCTCCTCATTACCAACTAATAGTTTTGCTCCTTCCTTTATTCCCACGCCAATAAACTCCTTAACAAGATGGTATTGCCGTGCGTTAGCCATAGGACCCATTGTTGTTTCAGGATCCATAGGGTCACCCACCTTGATCTCAGAACATACCTTGACGATTATTTGCTCTATCTGCTCCAGGTGAGTTCGTGGCACCAGCATCCTGGAGGGCGCCGTACAGGACTGACCGGAGTTGGACATCATATGTAAAACACCATGCCGAACGGCTTGTTCTAAATCCGCATCAGACAAAATAATATTTGCAGATTTCCCACCCAGCTCCAAGGACATTCTTTTTACGGTCTCAGCACCGGCAACCGTCAAGCTCGCTCCTGCCTGGGTAGATCCTGTCAAAGAGACCATATCCACTAGCGGGTGGGAAGCTAGTAGTTCTCCGAGTTGTCTCCCCTGCCCATTAATCATATTAAATACACCGACTGGAACGCCTGCCTCTTCCATTATTTCTGCGAAAATGATCGCTGAGTACGGAGAATTTTGACTTGGCTTAAGTACCATCGTACAGCCTACAGCCAATGCAGGGGCAACTTTACATGCAACCTGATTCATCGGCCAGTTCCAAGGTGTGATAAGTGAGCACACACCAATAGGCTCTTTGATGACGATTGTTGAACCATACTTACTTTCGAAACTGTACTGCTTGAGCGTTTCCAAAGCAGATTGGAAATGCCAGAGCCCAATAGCAGCTTGAAGGGGGCGTGAAAGTTTATGTAGAGGCGCCCCCATTTCAAGCGTAATCGCTTCAGCTAGTTCATCTAAACGCCTCTCGTAGACCGCACAGATTCGCTCTAATAGGGCTACGCGAAATTCGACAGGCGTATTCGAATACTCAGGAAAAGCATCGAACGCGGCTTGTATAGCAATGTTTACATCGATCGCCGATCCGAACGAAATCGATCCGGACACACGCCCGTTAGCAGGATTGATGACATCATGACACGACTGCTCGCCACTTGGAGCAATCCAAGCGCCATTAATAAAAAAACTTTTATGATTTTTACTTTGCTGAAACATCTTCTCTCTCCAATATAGGACCTGACTCAGGTGCAAAGCTACCTAAAGCACTTGACGTGGTCTTGTCTGTTCATGCCTTAAGAACTGACATCAGGCGCCATTTAGTAACGGCTTCGCCAGTACCTGCTGCCTATATTGTTGAGGAGTAAGCTGCATCCATCGCCGAAATGCACGGCTGAAAGAGCTGGCCTCGGTATAGCCAAGCAACAGTGCAATATCGGTTATGCTATGGTTTGAGCACGACACATAATTTTCTGCCAGGGACCGACGCACCACTTCCACAAGGTGGCTGAAGTCTAGATTATGATCGGCCAAACGGCGCTGTAGCGTCCTTACCCCCATATTCATGGCGGCGGCGACCTGATCAATGTTGGGACATCCGCCACCCAAGCTATCCGCGATATGACGCAAAAGCCCATTAAGTAAATCATTAGGTCCAGTTCTCATTACGCGTCGCTGCTCAAGGAACGCTTCTAATACCTGGAACAAACGGATATCGGCGGTGCACACAGGCATTTCCAGCAAGCTTCTAGCGTAATACAGCCGATTGTCGGGCCGATTAAAAAATACTGGACAGTTAAAAATTTCCTTATATACACTCAAATCCCTCGGCGCACTATGTTCGAACTCTACACACGTCGGCGAAAGATCAACACGACCGGTAATTTCACGAATCAAACTCAGCTCTGCGGCAATTGAAAATTCTGCATCCTGCCTGCGCTGAATTATAAGAGGGTCAATTATCTGATAGCCAACACTGACTGAGCTATCGGTCATGATTACGTCGAGCTTAACTCCTTGAGTCAGAACCTCAATAAAATGGCTCAAGCAATGTAATGCCAACTGCATTGTCGGCGCACTCTTTACAGCGTGCCCCCAAACCCCCCATTCATGACAGCTAGTTCGTATTCCGACCTCAAGCCCTATGCTTTGAGATACTTCCCTCCCCAAAAGCTCCCACAAAGCGACATATTTAGATAACGGAATCTCATAGCCAGGTGAATGTAAAGCTTCTCCACTGAGCCCAACTGAGTTCAAATAAGGCGAAAACAACTGTGCGTGCTGTGTGAAAAAACTTTCGGCGTATATGGTATGGCAATTATGTAAAGTCATATATGCCTCACTCGTGCGTAGTGTAAATGATTGATTTACCTGCCAGCGCTCAGGCAAACCTCACTTTTTATTCGAGTCTCAATCTTAGGACCACCCAGCACCATTTTTTTGCTAAAGAAGCCAGTGATTATGCAGGACACGCCAAGCTGCCAAATGTGCTTGGCCTTGGCAACGCAGATTATTTCACCTAAGCAGACATTTGACTCATGTTTTTACAGCATAAAACAGGCCAAATATGAAGTTAGTAACAATGGCCAACTATCAGCACTTAATATAAAAATACCATAGCAAAATGATTAGGACGATGTTGATTAATTGCCTAGACCATACAAATAAGCGCGCCCTACATAAACTTGAACCAAGCTACTTTACCCATAGCGGCGTTTTTCAACGTAGTTGTCACGTCAACCGTCTAACTATGCCGCTCTTTTCTCGACGTGCTGCTCCCGATCCGGGTTCAACAGCACGGTGCCGATCGGCTTCCAGTTACGTGTTCGACGCGACCAGCGTTCCGGCTTTTTCTCCTTGGCTCGTTCGTACAGCTCATGTCGCCGGGCCAAGACCTGATGGTCCACTCCTCAATGCCGCTCACCCGGGGTGAAGAACCGGATACGGCTATGCCGGTGCTCGTTGTTGTACCAACGCATGAACCCCCTCCCCACGCTCGTGCGGCGTCCAGACCGGCAAAAACATCCTGCGACCATTGCGGGCAGTATTTCAGGGTTCTAAACAGCGACTCGGAGTAAGAATTGTCGTTGCTGACACGGGGTCGTCCCCGCGAGGGCGTGATGCCTAGCTCATACATCTTGCTCAACAGCGTCACCGATTTCATCGGCGCTCCATTGTCCGAGTGCAGCACCAGCGGTCCGCGTAAACACTGTTCGCCGATCACGCTGCGTTGCAGCAGCGCGGCGGTTTTTTCGCCGCTTTCCGCATCATAGACCTCCCAACCCACGGCCTTGCGGCTGTAAATATCCTCGTCAGATAGAGGTAGTAATACTGGCCGCGTATCGGCGACGGCAGATACGTGATGTCCCACAACCACACCTGATTCAGCCCTTTGGCGGCATGCGTCGTCGGTGCGCCGTACCGCCTGGGGGCTGACTACAACCTCAATGCTGCTGTTGACCCGTCGCTCGCAGGACGCGATAAAACGTCGCCTCCGAAGCCAGGTAGCGCCCTTGATCGGCCAGACGCGGCACGATCTGGCTCGGCGGCAAATAGGCATACTCCGGCCTATTGCACAACGCCACGATCGCTTGCCGCTCGCGCGGTGCAGGTAGTACGGTGGTCGTTCGGGCATCGGCCTTGATAACGCCTGCTCCAGTCCACCGTTACAAGGTCCCCAGCGATAAACCGATTCCCGGCAGACTCTGATTTTTCTGGCACCCGCAGCGGACGCTTCGCTCAGCCAGTCAACAAGTAACCGCCGTTCTGGCAAAGACGTGAGTTGTCCCCGTTGTCAGCCCCCCAGTTGTCATTGAGCTTTTTCGCAGCACCAACAACGCGGCTGTTTCAGCGAGCGCCTTGTCTTTGCGGCGCAGCTCGGGCTCAAGTTCCTGGATGCGTTTCTTATCTTTGCGAGACTGCTCCCGATCTTCTTTTTTACTGGGCCTTTTCCGATTTCTGGCCGGTCATGAAGGCTTGTCGCCAGGCCGTGATCTGTTCGGGGTAAAGGCCTTTGCGGCGCCAATATTCGCCCTGGTCGATCTCGGACAAATCGGCGGCTTCAAGCACGACAGCAAACTTGGTTTCGGCTGACCAGTTCTCGGTCAACGGCTTGTTTTCGGACACTGCACTTCCTTCAGAACTGAGCTGCATGCGCCAGTTGGACAAAGGCATTTCGCTGACCTCTTCGCGTCTGGAGACCTCGGCCATCGACAGGTTCAGCGGGGGAAGCAGCATCTTGAGTAATGCGGCTCTACGTTCAGGTGAATAGTACGGCACGACCAGTCTCTTTCCACCCCCGAGATTAAAACCGGGGAGGTAACAACTATCCTGACACCGGGGGATAGTGACGAGCTATTTCTTTTAGGCGGGCAGGGAACAACAGAGTCATGGATTTACCACTATGCCCCTCAAAAAATAGACGCCACAACTACAATAGAAGCCGAACGCCCGCACGATAAGTATTCAATTCAATCACCTCAACCTCGCAAGGCATAAACGGCACTTTGTTTAAAAATTATTTACTTAAGAAAGCGTTAATTCCGTTGATAGCATCATCTTCCATGGCATTACATGCCATTACTTTAGCTGCATACGAATAAGCATCCTCTATACACATCGAACGCTGGCGATAAATCATTGCCTTCCCGTGTCGAATGGCAGCAGCGCTCTTGGCTGCGATGGCGGAAGTCAGAACGTCAACAGCACTATCAATGTCTTTATTGTCTACCGCTTGATTGACTAACCCCCAGGATACTGCCGCATCAGCGTCAATAAACTTCCCAGTGAACAACATCTCAAAGGCATGTTTATTCGTTATGCTCCGGGTCAATGCGACAGACGGTGTGGAGCAGAACAAACCCAAGTTTATTCCTGAAACCCCAAAACGAGCACCCACTACTGCAACAGCTAAGTCGCAACTCGCGACTAATTGACAGCCTGCTGCAGTGGCGACACCTTGCACGCGCGCAATGACAGGAACAGGAAATGAGTGGATTTTCATCATCACTTCACTGCACAAGCTAAATAGTTGCTGATAATATGAAAGATCAGTATTCTGCTGCATTTCGCGTAGGTCATGCCCTGCGCAAAACGCTTTGCCTTTCGCTGCCAGGATCAAACAACGAATAGTTGTATCGCCCGCGTGCACATCTAGCTGTTCTTTCAGCGCATTAAGCATGTCTTCTGACAGTGCGTTATACTGTTGCGGCCGGTTCAGCCACAACGTCACAACATCGTTCCGCCGTTCATAAAGTATAACAGATTCTATATTTTCCATACAATTTCACCCTCACGCCCGCGCATTACTGCGCGGGCCCCTTAACGTTACTCTGAATAATCACAGACCGTAATGGTGGCTTTAATTGAATTACCAATAAAACACCGCTTGTGTGCTCCAGAATGCATCCGGTTAATAGCATCCGCGTCCGGCCTCTTCTCTCCGGAAAAAACAATCTTCGGATAAAGCTCAATTCGCGTAATCTCCAACCCACCGCCGTCCGCCTTTTCCAAATATCCCACAGGCATATCACAATAGGACTCAGGTAGAAACCCTAGTTGTTCAGCGATTGCTAAAAAAAACAGCATATGACAGCTTGCTGCAGCACTCACTAGCAATTGTTCTGGATCAGCACACAAAGCGTCGCCTTTGTATTCAACTGAAGCAGATACATTTAATTTTTGCTTCCCGTCAAAGTGACTCACATGGTTACGTGAGTAAGTGGAGGCATCATCGGCATGGGCATTTTTTTCCCATTTTATTTCAGCAACATGTTCAGACATAAACCACCCTCATTCCAGTCAATATAGTCAACTAAGCGCCATACAACTAACACAACCCCTACTCTATCAATCTAGATCGGGACCAAACATACGATTTAGCTTGTCAGAGGCAACATCTCCTCACCAGGATTAACCATCATTCATCGCGGCAGCAAGCTGTCGAGATATTACATATCTCAGGCAACCACCTTACTATCGACAAGATTTTTATAATACTCCATTGCATCTGGTGCCAATTCATTATAAGGGGCAATATTTACTAAGCACGTGTGTGCTACACAACCCTGACCAAACTTGGATGAACCAATATCCAGCGTTAAGGTATTGGGATTGCCTGCGAAATCCAAACTATTTTGTGCCGTTGTAGTCAGCCAAGCGCCGGTTGGAAGAACAACCACACCCAAGCTAACCGTATCGACAATTGTAGCTGTCGCTAGACAAGCCCCTCGTGCACTCCACAATTTTACAATGTCACCATCATTTATACTCAAACGACGAGCATCTCCTGCATTTATTTTTGCTTGCTCTCTACCGTTACGCTTCATCTGCAGGCTTGCTTGGCCTGTTTCTAATTGACTATGCAATCGACCGGCAGGTTGGTTGGATATCAGGTGCAATTGTGTAGCATCAGCGTTACCCAACCATTCAGCAGGTTCCAGCCAAGCGGGATGAGACAAACAATCATCATATTGTAATTTGGCTAAGACAGAGCTATTGAGGACTATCTTTCCACTTTCGGTTTTAAGCTGGTGTAATTCAGGTGATTCACGAAATTCGCGCAGGTAAGTATGATGACTTCGCATTGGGCATTCGGCATAGCCCTGCTTCCAAAACTGATCGAAATCGACCATCTCAAAACCGAGACGATCAAACGCATCAGTTCGAGTCTCATTATACATATGCCTTAACCAATCTATTTCGTTACGACCCTCATTAAACTCATCATGCACGCCTAATTTTTTTGCAACAGCATCAAAAATATCAAAATCCGACTTGGATTCACCTACTGTATCTATTGCGCGATGCATGGCCAACACATAATCAGATCGCTTACTGGCGGCAATATCATTTCGCTCAATAGAAGTATTGGCTGGCAGCAAGATATCCGCACGCAAAGCAGTAGGTGTAAACATTGGATCTTGCACAATTATAGTTTCTGGCTTCTTCCATGCCACATCCAATCGATTTAGATCTTGATGATGATGAAACGGGTTACCCCCTGCCCAATACACAAGCCGTATGTCTGGATAAACCTGCTGTTTTCCATCATAAGTGAAATCAGCTCCTGGATTTAACAGCATATCACTGATTCTTGCCACAGGAATGAAGCTTGAAATCCGTCTTTTAAACTGCGAAATAGAAGGAGATTTACTTAGGCTTATCGGAGCGCCGACCCCGCCGAGCGACGCATATCCATAGCCAACCCCTCCTCCGGGCAACCCTATTTGTCCAACCATCGCAGCAAGCGCTAATCCTGCCCAATAGGGCTGCTCACCATGGTGAGCGCGCTGTAAGCTCCAACTGAGCGTGAGCATCGAGCGGCTACTTACAAGTAGCTTCGCTAGGTCACGAATACTTTGTTGCTCTATGCCAGTGATTGATGATGCCCAGGCGGCATCTTTGTACTGGCAGTCTTTTTTACCAGCCAGATAGTTAATAAAGTCATCCGAACCGCTGGTACAGCGGTCGAGGAAGGCTTTGTCATGCGAGTCTGATTTTAAGATTTCACCTGCCAGCCCCAGCATGAGCGCAGTGTCGGTGTTCGGGCGAATTGGCCACCAATCTGCCCCTACCCATTCAGGCAGATCATCTCTTAATGGAGAAACTAAAATAACTTTAATATTCTTAGCAGCAATTTTTCTTAGATTGCTTTCAAGAGAATGTTTGGCAATACTCCCGGCCTCGTTCTGTGCTGTTCGGGGAGATAAGCCGCCAAAGACTATAAGCGTCTCAGTGTGCTCGACAACCGTATCTAAAGTACTGGACCCGCCCGTACAGGCTGCGTCATCTCCAAGGACATGCCTAAGTATTGTGGGTCCTGCTGCAATTGAGTAGGTATCCACATGGCCGGTGTAGCCCCCTACCAGGTTCAGCATACGCTTGAGCAAAGACGGGGCATGATGAAGCCGGCCACAACTTGTCCACCCATAGGAACCGGCAAAAATTGCTTCGTTACCATAGTTTGAGGACACCCGATTAATTTCATCGGCCACTAAATTGGTGACTTCTTCCCAAGTCACCGGTATGAACTGGTCTTCACCCCGCCTGGATCGATCACTTTTTTCCCGGCTCTGAAGCCAACCAGAACGGACCATAGGTTGCGTGATACGTCGATCTGAACGTGCCCATTCGCGAACGGAGTCGATAATCGGCGAAGGCGCAGGATCATGTTCAAATGGCTCGATCCCAACAATTTCGTTATTTTGGACGAGAATTGAGTAGGCTCCCCAATGGCTGCAATGGGCGTAACGTTCAACCTTCATACTTGAGCCTCCAGTTTTTTGTTCTAATGACCTGTAGATACCCGTGCTTTCGCCGAGTACCAGCTCAAGCCGCTACTGATTGCCGAGCAACGCGCAGGACTCAATGCAATGTGCAAGCTCTTAATTGGGGGCTACTAGTCATAAGAATGACCGTCATAGCCGCCCGGGCAGGAAATAGCTCAGTTCTGACTGTAGCCATCAACGCGACTTCTCTGATGCCGTTCTTTTTCGATCTGCTTGTTAGGCCTGGATTTGGCAGAGATCTCCTACCTCGCAACCCGAGCCTCCTAGCAAGCAAAGTAATCAGTGACGAAGCCCGCGGCTTGTCAGTGGATGACAGAATCGTTGACATCTGATGCCAATCGACTTTCATCCAAAATATGAAAGCAGGAGTATTGGGAAAGCCTGGGCCATTCGCCCACGATACACTGCTCGAACAGCTTGTTTGAGCGGTTCCCAGTCCGGCAGTACGCCAAGATAGGTTTGTTCAGCAGGCTAACCATCTCATGAAAAGCAGGGGCGACAGAGCCAATACAATCGGCTGCCAGGGAGATATTCAACCTTCATACACAATCGTGCGGCACTGTCCCTGACGTCCGAGTGCATTGGCGAATCGACAGCAACGTCGTACAGCGATTGCCACTTGGGTTCTGTTTTTTGACCGCGCAGTTGTTGCTGATGTTTTGTGTCGAGTTCCCCGGCCGCGCCCTTTAATCTCGTAAAGCTCGGCGATCCCTCGCAAGGCCTCAGCGGCCACCCGGCTCTGATTGGTCATATGCAGATCGAAGAACTTGCGCCGTGCGTGGGCCATGTCTCGGAACCGTCCGCCCAACACTCTATCCTGACAGCCCTCTAAATTAGCCAAGATAGGGGACACCATTTTTTAGTGGATACTATCTTGAATACAGTTGCCCCAGCTCGTCGAACCGGTCGCCGCCCCAACTTCCCGCTCGACTTTAAACGCCGAGTCGTCGAAGCCACCTTCCAGCCCGGCGCCTCCGTGTTGTTGCTCGCTGTGAGTGCTGGAGCGTCGAAACAAGATGTAGCTGAGGTAATTATGGTAGCAACAGCCCTTCGCGCTGGCGGCGGCGGTACGCATGGTTGGCAAGCGATGAGGCACATCGCTGAAACGAAGGAAGTAGAGGCCAAAGAGCTTTGATCAGACCATGAAACCTAACGGTTGAGGTCAAGCTGCTTCGGTATCAGAGAGGTCGGGTACGAGCTTATAGGTGAGCCCACACCTGCGACTCAGCCGCTGCTCGTTACAATGATCTCTCTTTCCCTAAGTAATGACGCCCTGCCAAGCCGCACCGACTAGCAATGCGGTGTAATCCCCAGGACCTTATGCGTTGCGAACTCTCCAAGCCGTAGCACGATGTCGAAGCTTTTCTGCAGCCGTTGCCGAGCTAAATGTCACACCTATCGCCGCCGGGCAGCAACTTCTCAATCTGCATTCAAGGTAGGTCAACTCCTTGTTTTAGCGCTCAGGCAGATCCGTCCATCAAAAGCTCATGACGATTTTTCGAAAAGATGTATAGATATCTATTGCGAGGGGACGGTCTAGTACTCAAAATTACTCAGTAAGTCGTCAGTAAACGTGTCCAGACGTTGCCTCTTGGAGTAGCTGTTTATGCGCCCTAAATCCATACAGTTCATCACCTACCCGAACATAAGTTTGCTTGACTTGGCGGGGCCTCTCGACGTGTTCACGGCAGCCAACCGCTTCTCCCGCGCCGATCACCAACCGTATACGATTTCTATTTTAGCGTTAAATCCAACCACTGAGATATGCTCAAATTTCTCAATAAACACTGAAATTCTGCAAGCAGAAACCTCTTCGCCACACACCTTAATTATACCCGGGGTGGACCAGGCATACATGATTTCTGTAAAGACCCGAAATTTGTCACGCACTTTATAAACCATGCAGACAAAGCCGAGCGCCTGATTTCTGTTTGCACTGGCATATTCGCACTAGCCTGTGCCGGAAAACTTGACGGACGAAGAGCAACCACTCACTGGTCGGCGTACGACGAACTGGAGAGAAACTTTCCATCAATAATAATTAAACGAGGCCCAATATTTATTAATGATGAGCACATATGGACATCAGCAGGTGTTACATCAGGAATTGATCTAGCATTATCGATCGTCGAGAAAGATTTGGGACACTCCGTTGCGCTGGAGGTTGCTCGACACCTGGTAATGTTTCTCAAACGCCCTGGAGATCAGAATCAATTCAGCTCTTCCCTAACCTTGCAATCGAAGAGCAGTCAGTTCTCAGATTTGCATGCATGGATTAATGAAAACCTAAGCACCGACTTAACAGTACCAGTGCTCGCAAACTTCATGAACATGAGCGAAAGAACCTTCGTACGTAAATACTCGGAATCAATGGAAAAATCACCAAGCAAAATGGTGGAACTGCTCCGACTAGACGCGGCCCGCGATATGCTTACAAATTCAAATAACCCACTCAAAACCATCGCCCAGCGCTGCGGGCTGGGCAGTGAATCAACCCTCATCAGAAGGTTTGTGAAGAATTTTGGCATCACCCCCAAGGAGCATCGCGCACGCTTCAAATCGACCAAATAACATTGCCAACGCCCACAACGCAGCGATGTTTTTTGGCAAAAACGCCTTCCCCAATCCTGAGCGTCATCTCACCTATGAACAGCAAAAAGCTAAATGGCTTGATCGCCTTGAAGCGATATTCACCAAAATCTGGCGGACATGATCAATATTTTGTCATTTTCTCATGATAAATCTTCTTTAAATTAATCCCACCTCAAAATAGCCTTTCAGGGTGACAGGGACTAAGACTTGGAGATAAAACTCAGCATCTACCCCGTATAGTTAACACGCTTGAATACCCCCCTTCATGTTCAGCGTCAGAGACTTCGCCCATGTCCAAACTGGCAATCAATACAATCGAGCTGCAAGCAAAAATGGATAACAACCTGCACATGGAGATCTTATCCTTACTAAAAAATATTAAAAGGGTTTCGCCACAATGCGTTGAGTACGCTCTCACACAAAGTACAAACCTCAACGTCTGGATCATAAAATTCACCTGGATTGACGCAGCCTCAATGCATAATCACTTTTCCTCTGAATCATTGCAGTCCCTTCTAACATTATTAGCCTCCAGATGTTCGAAACTTTACTTTGAAAAAACCTTTAGCACTGAAGGGTAAGACTGCTCCGGGGCTCTGAGAAGGCAATGTCACAAAACAAAATCCAAAGCCTTCCGAATTGCGCCTGTACTCACGGGTCGTACGTGGCCCCAGATTTGATATGCACTCACGCATGAATCCAAGACGATCCTTAAACATTCGCAGAAACCAACCCATCGGCACCTTCCGGCAAAGTCATGATGACGACTTGATAGCACTGAAATTGGCTATTAGGTTCGCCATCTTGCGGCCCTTCTTCGATAATAGGGTCGCGTCTGGAGATTGCTTGCTGTCTGATCTGCGTTTAATGTCATGTCGCGAACGCGTGATCACCAGTAATGGCGGAACGCCTTCACATATATTCTGCGCGCAGCGTTTGGGGGGCAACCCCCCTCGGCAAATTTGGACTTACCAGGTCACAGAGCTCGAAGATCGGCATAATGGACTTCGACAAAATCTTCGTGCCGCAAAATCCGGAATAATTTAAAGGGATCAAAACCAATCATGAAAGACGCCACCATCGCGCTGCACCATGGCTTCAAGTCAGACCCGACTACCAAGGCTGTCGCAGTGCCTATCTATCAGAATGTTGCCTTCGAATTCGATAACGCCCAACACGGTGCCGACCTTTTCAACCTGGACGTGCCGGGCAACATTTACACCAGAATCATGAACCCCACCAATGATGTGCTGGAACAAAGGATTGCCGCCCTCGAAGGCGGCGTGGCAGGGCTGGCCGTATCGGCCGGCAGCGCGGCAATCCATTATGCGATCCAAACGTTAACCCGCGCAGGTGACAATATCGTCACTACCCCACAACTCTATGGTGGCACCTACACTCTCTTCGCCCACCTGTTGCCAAGCTTTGGCGTGAAGGTGCGTTTTGCCCGAGATGACTCTGCCGAGGCTATCGCCGAACTGATCGACGACAACACCAAACTGGTGTACTGCGAAAGCATCGGCAACCCGGCGGGTAACATCATTGATCTCGAAGCCCTGGCTAAAGCTGCTCACACCCGCGGCGTACCGCTGATGGTCGACAACACGGTGGCTACGCCTATCCTCTGCAAGCCGATTCAGTTTGGGGCCGATATCGTTGTGCATTCCGTGACCAAGTACGTCGGCGGACACGGCAACTCCCTGGGCGGTGTGATCATCGACAGCGGCAATTTTCCTTGGACCCAATACCCGGAAAAATTCCCCAGCCTCAACCAGCCCGAGCCGGCGTACCATGACGTGATTTATACCGAGAAGTTCGGGCCCGCCGCCTTCATCGCGCGCGCGCGCACAGTGCCATTGCGCAACACCGGCGCGGCACTGGCACCCATGAACGCGTTCCTGCTGCTGCAAGGCCTGGAAACGCTCGCGCTGCGCATGGAGCGTCACACCGACAACGCCCTGAAAGTTGCGCAATTCCTGCAGAGCCATGCTGAAGTGGAATGGGTCAGCTACGCCGGTCTCCCGGACCATCCTCATCACGCACTGGCACAAAAATACATGCAGGGTAAACCGTCGGCGATCCTATCGTTTGGTTTGAAGGGCGGCTATGACGCAGGCGTGCGCTTCTATGATGCTCTGCAAATCTTCAAGCGACTGGTCAACATCGGTGACGCCAAGTCTCTTGCCTGCCATCCGGCTTCCACTACCCATCGGCAAATGAACCAGCAGGAACAAGCAAAGGCTGGCGTGAAGCCCGAAATGATTCGTCTGTCGGTAGGCATCGAGGCGATTGAAGACCTTATCGACGATCTGAGCCAGGCGCTGGGCTCGTCTCAAATGTGAGGCGAGAAGGTCGGCTAGGGCGTTATATCCTATCCGCATTGCTCATTCAGTAGGCGGCCATAGGTTCTGCGAAGCCGCAGATGTACTGTGTGGTGATGCCCTTTGCTTGACTACAATCGCCGTATATTCACTGTTCTAAATTTTTCGCGAACGTCGCCAAGTCCCGGAGAAACAGTTCGGGCACCTGGCGCCGTCGCCCTCCTCTGATACCATCGACCCAATCCTAATAATGGCGAGCCCGAAGTCCAATATGGCGTAAAAAATCAAATAATTTGACATTTTTGCGAGAAGCGAACGTAGCATCATGATAAAAATAGAAATTTTATTTTATAAATTGCATCTATTGATAATAATATCAGATAAATCTGACCCATAAGAACATTATACAAAAAAATAACCTCGCGGTTTAAAACTTGCAACCCCGTCAACGCCGCGGACCTCAACCCCCTGTTTTTTTCTGCCAAGCTCAAGAGAACTCACACGACGAACAACACTCCCACAAACACACCAATAAATCACCTCTTCTATAATCATACAAAATATAAATACACCATTACGAAACGATCATCATATATCTCAACCGTGGCGACAACCCCCCTCTCTTTAAGACTCGGGATTCGCAGCACACCAAATAACTATACGTTCACTTGCAAGCTAAGGAGCAAAAAATCTCAATGGAGTGATTCGTTATGTACGCAAACCAAAGCTGTAACCTTTATGCAAAACTCTTTTACAGACCCGTTGATGCAGCCTTGCGCTGGTGCAACTTGACCACCTATGAAAGAGAAATACTCGAAGTGGCTCAGCACTGTCCAAGCAGGCTCAAAACTAATTTCCCGCAGTGGCCCTGCCTGCATGTAAACACGGAAAAAATTCTCGATGCCATTCAACATGGGGAGCTCGCTTATGGATGTTTCGGCGTACCGGTGGCCATTGGCACGCCCGTTAATTACGACCACATAACCGTCCGTCACACTGATCTAAAATGTTGGATGTCGCGATATTATCCTGATCAACGACCAGAGTTTCTCTTTGGGGAGCCCCTCCATCAAAAAAATGGCATTAGCATTGAAACATACTTAGAATTGCAAGCGGATCGAGAAGCACTGCAAGTAAAACTAAAGGCTTTGGAGGCAGCTCATGAGCAATTACTTAGCGATCTAGAAGCCATTGGACTAGAAAAAAAGAACATACATCACTTGCTCAAGACCAATCATAAAGTCAGCGATCGTAGCGAAGCCGTTTATCTAAATATTATCGGGTCGATGGTCAACCTGTTTCTCGATAAGTCCCCGTCTGGAAAACCATTGTCAGTTTTCCAATCCCAAGCGGCCATCGTTGACGCGCTAACCGCTCACTATAAAAACGTACCGGGCATAACCAAGCGTACGTTGGACGAAAAATTTGCTGCTGGTAAGCGCAGCCTCATAAATCAATGAGACGGATTGCGCTGCAATCACTCCCGTTGCGGCGCAATGACTCTCGTCCTTTTTTGCTATTCAATTCTGGTCACTTCTCACTTCGCGCACGCAGCGCCACGGAGTGTCGACATGTTATCCCAAACCGCCCCGAACGCTTCTGATAATCAACCATCGCTAGAGCGTCATATCATGCGGCGTGACGAGGTGGAGCGAAAAACCGGCTTCAAGCGCGCGCACATCTACAACTTGATGAAGGAAGGTAAATTCCCTCAAGCCAAACGCATTGGGCTGCGCGCAGTTGGCTGGGACTCGCTGGAGATCGAGCAATGGATCAATGAGCGTTTGGCGCAGCAGGCCTGATGCCATGCGCGTGGTATCAGTGGTGTCCACCAAAGGTGGCGTAGGCAAAACCACAGTAGCCGCCAATCTCGGCGGTCTTCTGGCGGATGCGGGTCTACGCGTGCTACTGCTCGATCTGGATAGCCAACCCACCCTCTCCAGCTATTACGCCTTGAGCCAAAAGGCTGTTGCTGGCGCCTACGAACTCATTGCTTTCAACTTAACAATGCCTGCGCAGATTGTTTCCAAGACCGTAATTGCGGGGCTTGACCTCATCATCTCCAACGACGCTCAAGGCCAGTTGAGTACATTATTGCTACACGCCCCTGACGGGCGATTACGGCTACGCAATTTGCTAGACGATTTTCGCCCCCGTTATGACCTGCTTGTGATCGACACCCAAGGCGCACGTAGCGTGCTGTTGGAGATGGCCATCCTCGCCTGCGATATCGCCCTCTCCCCCATCACACCGGAAATGCTAGCCGCCCGCGAACTGAGTCGCGGCACTTTGAGACTGTTCACTGACCTCGAACCATTTCGTCACTTGGGTATTACGCTGCCACCGTTGCGACTACTGCTGAACCAGGTAAATAGCATCCGAGTAGACACGCGAATGATCATTCGTGGCCTGCACGAGTCATTCGCTGGAGCTCCCAACATTTCTGTTCTAGACACCGCAGTTCCAGACCGAGTGGCTTACCTCAATGCCGCCTCTCTTGGTCTACCAGCCCACCGAATCGAGACTCGCCAGCCACATGAACGACGCTCGCAATCAGCGCTGAAAACCATGCAAGCGCTGGCCATCGAGTTGTTTCCGGAATGGCGCGAGGCGATTTCTAGGGTTAGCAGATACGCAGAGGTTCGATAAGGCGAATACCGAAACCGGTATTTCTCGCCAGGTCATTTTGTTTGTTCAACCTCAAGGCCAACAGCGTTTGGCGAGGAGTCTTTTGATGTTGGATCAGTTTCCCATCATCGTTCAGCCATCCATACGACAAGATCATCCGCCTAGCGAGGAATATTGCACCGTGGTCTTTCGCCTGCAGCGTGGGCGCTCGGCCATGGGTCGGTTTCTCGCGGAACTGTCTCGGCATTTCGAAGGTTCGGGTACAGCCGAGATCGTTAAGTTCGAGGTCGGTGACCATTTGCGCCCCCGGCGTTAACTGAGGTAGCTCCAATGAAGAAGCTCACTCAGGAGGAAATCACCGAAAAACTGCACAAGGACCACTTCCCTCGCGGTCCAGAACTGGAGCGATTGTCCGATCCGCTCACTGATACGCCTATGCTGGTTACTCTGGAGCAGTTGCGGCCCTACGAACACAACCCGCGATTCATCCGTAACCCGCTTTATGACGATATCAAGGCATCAATCCGTGAACGCGGGCTGGATCAACCGCCGCCGATTACTCGCCGCCCGGGAGAAGCCTATTTCATCATCCGAAACGGCGGCAATACGCGCTTGGCGATTCTCGGCGAGCTGTGGCAGGAAACCCGCGATGAGCGTTTCTTCCGCATCTATTGCCTGTTCCGCCCGTGGACCGATGAAATCAGCGCCCTACTCGGCCATCTCGCTGAAAGCGATCTGCACGGCCAACTCACCTTCATCGAACGTGCTCTGGCTGTAGCCAAACTCAAGACCATGCTCGCCCCTGATGGAGCAACACTTTCGCAACGAGAGCTGGCACGACGTCTTACCGCTGGGGGCTACCCCGTTTCGCAGTCGCACATCAGTCGGATGCTGGACACCCTCGAACATTTACTACCCGCCATTCCACAAACCCTATATGCCGGGTTGGGGAAACCAAAAATTGAACGCCTGATTGGTCTACGTAGCCAGGCTGAACGAACCTGGAATCGTTATCCGAACGACGCCATTGCGTTTACCGAGTTTTGGCTCGACACCTTAGGGCAATTTGATGCCGACCCAGAGTCCTTCAACCTTGAGCAAATCCAGGATGAGCTGCTCGAACGCATGAGCCGCTTACTCGGCCAGTCCTACCGCATGTTGGCCCTTGAGCTGGGCGATACCCACCGGGTTATCCGGGCGCCCGACGTTGTCGTCACGCCCCCGGAGAGCAACCCTTTGCAGAGCGTCAATGAGCCCGCGGCCGAGCCTCCCCCCTCCGAGCCGCATTCCAAATCAGCTGAAACCAAGACCCCGGCCGAAACAGCGCGAGAGGAACAGCTCACGCTGCCCGTAACGAATGTCGTATCAGCAGTCAGCCCTCCGTCACGTGTCCAGCAGATCCGCGGACAGATTGATCGCGCCACTGCCTCCGAACCAACAAAAACCGTCGCAACCTGTCCGATCGACGACATCTGGATCATCGCACCAACACTGGATACCCCCGAACAACTGCGCTTAGCCATCGCCGGTCTGGCTCGGGAACTGGCAGCCTATGCCGGACGTCCCGAGAGCATCATCGATCAGCAGCAAGGATTGGGTTTTGCTCTAGATATGGAGCGGGTAGATCTTGCGACACCTCGTTCGACGGGCGTTCATCTTCTGCTCCTGGCCCTATTGCGCGCCCAAGACGAAGTGAACTGGGAGGATCGCAAGCAATTGCCCTCAGCCCTTTTCGGGCAACTGCTATTGGGGGTCTATCAACTCCCGCTGGCCGATCGTCCCGCCGTGGACGTAGGACTGGAGCGACTGCCCGACTACCTGTTAATCAAACTGTATCGCCTCATTCGCTTAGCCCGGCGCCTAATCGACTTAACGCTTACCCATGAAACGACTCACCAAGGGAGCTGTCATGAACCTGTCCTTCAATGTGCTCAACCAGGCTATGCTGACCCAGATCCTTCACGAGTTGCGCCTGGGTAACTTGCAACGCTGCAAGGCCCTCGGACTGGGTGAAGACGAGATCTACCTGTTGCAATCCTTACCGCCGACCACACTGTCACGCCTGGCCCATGCCACCGTCCCCTGGGTTGAGGTCAAGATTGATTCGCCGGTGCTGCATCGGTTGATCGACCAGGCCGAACGCGACGAACAGAACGAGCGGCTGATCAACCGAGCGCTCAAGCTCGGTGCCAGCAGTACCATCATGTATCAGTGCTTCGGCTTGGCGCATTCGGAAACCGCCCTGCGTCGACGTCTGCTCAAGATAGAAACCCGTAAGGGCCGTCCCCAGAACTTGAGCGAGGCGCAGGAACATGCACTCTGGCAGCGTTGGTGCCAACTACGCGATCAGGACGGTGCTGAGGATCAGCTCGACGCCATGATGATGCTGGCGGAGGAGCAACAGATCAGCTTGACCATCGTTTGGCAGCAGATCGACCATTACAGCAACGGAACATGAACACTGTCCCGTCCGGTCGCTGGCAGCGTGTCCTGCAGCAATGCACCCAACAACTAAGTGAACGCTGGCCCCCACGCCCCACCACCGAACCTCCTTCCAACCAGGCCCTGCAGGCGGGCTTTTTGTTCAGTGGTCAATCCCACGAAGTCGTGCCGCGTCGGCTGCTGCTGGATAGTCGGCTGACACCATTGGAACGGAATGCCTGGCAAGTATTTCGACTCATGCTGCAAGGTCAGGGCGTGGTCACGCCGCGTTATGAAGATCTGCAACCTTACCTGTCGAGCGTACCCTACGGTGCGTCAGCCTCCCGTGAAACCATCGCTCGCGTCTTGACGATGCTCAGGCTGACTCGCTGGCTCAGTTTGGTGAGTCGTGGCCGCGATCAGCTCAGCGGGCGCCTACAAGGTTCTCTGTACGTCCTGCACGATGAACCGTTAACGCCCGCCGAAGCCATGGAGCTGGATCAGGATTATCTGGAGCTGGTCGGCCATGCCCTCTCTCACGCGACCAAGGCTGTACGAATTGTTGCTCAGCATGTGTTGGAAGAAATTCGTCAGGACACTGATATCGATTTGGGTCGACTCCCCACCCGGCTCGACAGTTTGAGCGAGCATTGGACACAACAAGGATTGGATAAGGCGCCCGATGAAGCGCTACACGATTCCGAACGGGGTGGCGATCACCGCGTTCGGAATCGTGTGGGACCTCGTTCGGATTCCGAACCGGGTCTGAACGCCCATGTTTCCGGCACCGTTCGGAATCCGAATGCCGCCTGTACTGTATTAAAAGAAAGTATTTGTACGGTACCGCGCGCGACCCCAGCAGTGGATAACCTGCACTGGCCTGATCCGCTGCACCTAAGTCTGAGCGAGCGGCAGGCCGTCACCGTGACGCTGAACAAGCTAAAACCAGCAGATCGGCAGGCGGTGCTCAACGAAGCGGGCGCGCGATGTGCGGCGGGCGGCGTCCGCAAACCCGCGGCGTATCTGATGGGCCTGATCCAGCGGGCGCTGAAAGGCGATTTCCGCCCTTGGGCAGGTCAGGCTGAATCGTTACCCATGACAGAGCCGCCACCCGCTCCCACGCGCCAACTTAGGAAAAAGGGCGAACCCGCCTCTGCCCTCGCCCAAGCGTGCCTGGATGAACTACGCCAGCTGCGTAGCAAACGCCCTGGACGTCAGTAGATTTGATGCCACTGGCATCACTAGCGAGCGTCTCGAAAATCAACCGTCTCGAACCAAATCGAACAGACAGCATTCAGCTTTCCGGATGTCCTTTACCTTCGTCTGTCGCAACGTTCCCGTCCAAGCCTATGCGAGGACGACACCGTGGCCGATCACTATCAGCTCAATCTTGGCTCATTGCGCAGCAGCATCACCCTGACACTGCACACCCACCACGCCGCCCGAATCTGGCAAGGTCGAACCGCACGCGAAGGCGTCCACTCGATCATGGGCATGGCGGGCTACATCAGCGTCACCAACCTGATCAAACAAGCCGCAGCGCAGGACGATCCTTATGCCGACTGGGCGATCATGCAGCTCGAAGAAACATTGATGCAGGCCAAGGCTGGGATGCTGGAACTGACCCAGCAGTTGGACCGGATCAGACAGGACTTGCCGACACAGATCGACATGGGCGACAACCTCAACATCCATCCCGTCACCTTGCCGTTGTACATCGGCAGCCAGCTGGGCTTCCTCGCCGTCTACCTGCTGACTGACTACGACACCTTGGTGCGCCATACCTTGTTGGCCCATCACACCGCCTTGATTGGTCGCCGAGACATGGAAGCCTGGATCGACGACGGCGCCCATCTGCTGCGCAGCCTGTTCGGCCAGGCCCAGCGCTATCGGCATGCTGGCGTCACCCGTGATGACATGGCGGCGAACAACGCTCGTGCTCTGGCGGCAATCGAGAGAATGGGTTTGCCCCCTACGGACATCCTTGAGGGGCATCGCCGCTCCCAGTTCGCGCCGCCCATCATTCGTCGTGGTGCTGTGGCGGTGGATGGCGCTGATGCGTTGGCAGAGGACGCGGTGGAGCCTGCGACAGAGGATGAGCCGGAGGATGAAGTATGAAGCCCCTGATCCCGACTCAACCAATACCCTTCGAAACACTGACACCAGATGCCTATCGCCAACTCGAACACGCAGCCTCCCTAAAAGGCCTTTTAAAACCTTTTAAGGGTAAGGGGGAGTTGGAACTCCTGGCGCAGACGGCGAGGGAAATCGAGGCGCAATTATGTCACCTGATGGAGGCTGTGGCGCAGCAGGCCGGACAACCGCCTTACTCGCTGCTGGATATTCGATTGGTGCTGCAAAACACCAGTGCGGGCAGCACCTTTTTGCGATGGCGCACCCGTGACTTCGCCCGTATGGGCGTTGCGGTCTGGGAACGCCAGGCCTCCAACAAGGCCTTGCCGCAAGCCGTACGCGAGGGAATGCACCGTTTCGAATGCGAGCGCATTGCACTGAACTTGCAGATGAGCGTGGTGCATTCGCTCTACCGTCAGGCTTCAACCTGCGCAATCAAAATGGCCAGCGCCGAACGGCTGCTGCGCCAGTTCACGCCAGCAGCGGAGTTATCACGATGAGTACTTTTTTCGTCGGCGAAGGCAACATCGGCAGTGCGCCAGAGTTTCAGGAGTTCCCGTCAGGCAATGATGAGCCACGGCGTTTGCTGCGCCTGAATGTATACTTCGACAACCCCGTGCCACGCGATGGCAGCTATGAGGATCGAGGCGGCTATTGGGCGCCGGTTGAGCTTTGGCACCGCGAGGCTGAACACTGGAGCACGCTGTACCAGAAAGGCATGCGCGTGTTGGTCGAAGGCCGCACCGTGCGCGATGAGTGGGAGGACAGTGAAGACAATGCGCGGGTCACCTTCAAGATCGAGGCGCGTCGTGTCGGCATCCTGCCTCATCGCGTGCAGAACGTGGCAATGCGGGAGCGCTCCAATGATCCAGCCCAATCTGCGGCTCACGTCGGGCAGGCTACAGACCAGACCAGCTCGCCTGCGTCGAAGTCCAAAAAGCGCAGAGGGCAGCCACCATCGGCATGACGGACTTGAGGCATAAAAATTGCGCCTTTGCGTGAAGTCCCCCGGGCTGTCATTACTCGCTGCTCGTGAAGCACTGTCGTCCATGTGACTACAAGGTAGCCGCCTCGCCCCCATTCAAGGTTGCCCTCACCGGCTAATATGAGGAACCTGCCATTCAGGTTTCTCATAGCTTGCCACTGCTGTTTCCAACAACGCTGCTCCGAACTCAACCCGGAGCAGTTCTATGCGTCTCTTTCTCTGCGAGAAACCCTCCCAAGGTCGTGACATCGCCAAGGTTCTCGGAGCCAGCCGACGTGGCGATGGTTGCTTGATCGGACGCGAGACAACCGTCACCTGGTGTATCGGTCACCTGCTGGAAACGGCCCCACCTGAAGCCTATGGCGATCAGTACAAAACCTGGTCGCTGGATCATCTACCGATCATTCCCGCGCAGTGGAGGGTTGAGGTCAAACCCAAGACTGTCGCGCAGTTCAAAATCATCAAACAGCTGCTCAGCGAAGCTACCACCGTCGTCATCGCCACCGACGCCGATCGCGAAGGTGAAATGATTGCCCGCGAGTTACTAGAGCTCTGCAACTATCGTGGTTCTGTTGAGCGCCTCTGGTTATCCGCACTCAACGAGGCGTCGATTCGCAAAGCACTGTCCTCGCTGAAGTCTAGTCAGGAGACCTTCCCGCTCTATCACTCAGCCCTCGCCCGCAGCCGCGCCGATTGGCTGATTGGTATGAACCTCAGTCGTTTGTTTACCCTCCTAGGACGGCGGGCGGGCTATGACGGCGTGCTGTCGGTTGGACGCGTCCAAACGCCCACTTTGCGCTTGGTGGTTGAACGAGACCGCGCGATTGCCAGCTTCGTTTCTGTGCCGTATTGGGTGGTGGATGTGCACCTGTCTTCAATGGGGCAACCCTTCATCGCATCGTGGATACCGCCCAGCTCAGGACGTGACGAAGCCGGTCGCTGCCTGCAGCAGGCGCTTGCCAGTCAGACCGTCCAAGCGATTTTTAGCAGCAAGACCGCCACCGTAGTCTCGCTGCAGACTGAGCATTTCCGCGAAGCGCCACCCCTGCCCTTCGACCTGAGCACACTGCAAGAAGTCTGTTCACGCAAGTTGGGACTCGGCGCTCAGGAAACCCTGAACATCGCCCAAGCCTTATATGAAACCCACAAAGCCACCAGCTATCCGCGCAGCGATTGCCGCTATTTGCCGGAGAGCATGTTCAACGAGGTCGCCGCGGTATTCGATGCCCTGTTTAAAATGGATCCCGCGTTACGCCCAGCGCTCAGAAGCATCGATCGATCATTGCGCTCACGAGCATGGAACGATGCCAAGATCACCGCGCACCACGCCATCATCCCCACCACCGAGCCGGTGAGCCTTGGGCGAATGTCTGAACAAGAACGCCAAGTCTACGAACTGATTCGTAGCCACTACCTCGCGCAGTTTCTGCCGCCTCACGAATTTGATCGAACTCAGGTCGAACTGGAGTGTGGCGAAGAACGGTTAACCGCTGTTGGCAAACAGATCCTCGTCCAAGGCTGGAAAGGCTTGCTCTCCGACAACGCCGAAGACGATGAACCCGGTCAAAAGACCCAGGTATTGCCCGACCTACAACAGGGTACACAGTGCGCAGTGGACGACGTCGAACTCAAGTCCATGCGCACCACTGCGCCCAAACCGCTCACCGAGGGCGATCTGATCAAGGCGATGAAAAACGTCGCCAAGCTGGTCAACGACCCGCGCCTTAAACAGAAACTTCGGGATACCACCGGTATCGGCACGGAAGCCACGCGAGCCGGCATCATCAAGAGCTTGATTGATCGCGGTTACTTGCTGAAGAAAAAAAGTGCCTTAATGGCCTCCGCAGCGGCCCATACGCTGATCGAAGCGGTACCCGCTGCAGTCGCGGATCCGGGTATGACCGCGATCTGGGAGCAAGCTCTGGATGAAATCGAAGCGGGACGGCTGACCTTGGATGCATTCGTCGCCAAACAGGCGAACTGGATTACGCAGTTGGTCAAGCACTCCGGAGCGCTCACCTTGTCGGTACCGGTCGAAGCCGGACCGCACTGCCCCATTTGCAACGCCTCAATGCTCAGGCGGAAGGGAAAATCAGGAGCGTTTTGGTCATGCTCCCACTACCCGAACTGCAAAGGCACTGTGCCGATCAGCAAAGGGCCGCGTCGGCCATGACGCACCGTTGGTGATCACATGAATCTTTGGGGGGCTGATGTACGGGTCAGTGCATCATCAACGGCAGTTGATCCTTCTCCAAGTCGCTTAGCGGTTGTCCGATTTCACGGGCCAACGCGATGCCTGTCGCGATCCATATCTGCCCCAGTTCGTTGAACGCTTTCAGGTGAGCAGGATCTTCGTTGAGCCAATGAACAAGGCTGTCGAGGTGTGCGGGGTTATCAGGGCAATCATGGATCTTAATGAACAGCTCCAGTGTTCGATCCCAGATCAAGTCCATGTCGTTCTCGCGCTGCTCATCCATGCTCAACCTTTCCTCCATTTGGTCCTATCAGACCGCTCAGTCTCACTGGTCACTACGGGCTCTGATTCCTGAAGGAACACATGTCACGTCGCGACAAACGGGTATTTCAGTCAATATAACAACCCTATAAGTCGATATTCAACCGTTAAGGATGTTCATGTCAACGGGTCTTTGCTCAACCATTCGGGTTGAATTGGAGAACTCATCACTTGGCACATAAACATCCAACCCAAGCCCAAATCGGACGCATGATCGCGAAGCACCGCACTCAGCGTAATCTGACCCAGGAAGAGGTCGCTGAACGCCTAGGGATCGGCAGCGAAGCCATTTCGCGCCTTGAGCGGGGTGTAGTGGAGCTTTCCGTGATCAAGCTGATGCAATTGGCGGACATCTTCGACTGCCGGATGGATGAACTGTTGACGGAGTCAAGCAATCGCCCCAACGACCAGGGCCAGATGATCGCGGGCCTGCTGAGCGGCCTTCAAGAACGCGACCGTGCCTTTATCCTGACGACCGTCGAACAACTGGCCGCTCATCTCAGTAGCAAATAACCTCTCAGCACACTGGCTTGACGTCGTCACACCCGCTCTGCTGTAGTGCCTCAGGATCATCGCTACGGCGACCCAAGACCGATTCGCTCCGGGTAGCTCGGTCGGACTCCCTGAGTTCGGAGCCTTCTCTTCTGCGGAATTTCATTCCCGCTTTGTGCTCGACCGGATTAATGTGGCGGATGACCACTGATGCTTCTGCCAGGCAGCAGCGGTCATCCGCTACCGCGATCGCATTCAGTCCCGGAGCCCGCCGGGGAAATACTGGGCACCCTTTGTGCGCGGATGCGTGCCAGCGTATTCCGACCCAGGCCACGATAAGGGTCGGTTGGCGAATCATGGCCCAGTTAAATCAAGTTTTGCGAGGAGCTTGTCGACTGCGTCAGACCGCCGAAGGTGGCTTTTCTATTCCTCGCCTGGCCCCTAGCCAGGCCCATTCCTCACTTTCTTCAGTCCAGTAATTTCCACTGTATTCCGGCCATAAAAAAACGGCTTGGGGCGTCTTGACGCTCTCCTGTGACAGGCTTATACAAAGGGTGTGGTTCGCTGTCGTTGACAGCCCAGCCCAGGTAGCTTGAACCTTCAAGGCTACGCCACGCTTGTGGTGGTTTACCCAAGTGCGATCAGCATTCGGAGGCTTGCACGATTACCGCTTCAGCGGTGATGAATGCCTACTACTCTAGGTCCGCAGATCTGCTGCGGATTTCTCCTCGGCTGCCCCCCTATTCTCCAGACGCATCGAACTGATGGTCATCGGCTTGCCGGTGACAAGTCGTTCATCGCTTGCCTGCACCTAACCCACCCTGACGGGGGCTCACTTCCCCGTCAGGGGCTGTGCGTCGCCGTTTTCCCTTGAAACAGGAGAACCACCATGGCCCACACCAACCAATCCCAAGAAGCAACCACTTACTTCAATCTGCACACTGTCGGTATAGGCTACCTCAACCGTGTTCGTGAAGTACAAGTCCGCCGCGGACAGCCGTTCATGGCCTGCGATATCGCGGCTCTGCACGGTGCCACTGATGCAGTGGAATACACCCGTTTCGACTGCAAAGTCGCAGGGGGCGAAGCTGAACGTTTGATTCGCCTCTATATGGACGCCGTCAAAGCCGAGAAAAAGGTCTTGCTGTCGTTCCGTATCGGTGACCTCTGGATTGACCCATTTCTCTATGAGAAAGGCGAAAAACAAGGTCAACCTGGCGCCAGCCTGAAAGGTCGTCTGCTGTACATCGACTGGATCAAGGTCAACGGCACGTTCGAGTACAAAGCGCCTGCCAGGCAGGAGGCAACAGCACCTGCTGAGCAAACGACAAACAGTGAGCCATCCCCACCATCGGCTGATGCCGAAGCTGAGGATACCGACAACCCAACGGAATCCAGGATTGAACCTGAATCTGCACCCACTCCCCGCACGGCCCGCCGTGTCGCTACACGTACTGTTCAGTCCGCCTGAACACAATCCCCGATGTTTTACATCAAGGCGCTCAATCGAGCGCCTTTCTTCAATCCGCACAGGAGAACCCACATGGAATCCTTCTGGCTTTGCGACGACTGCATGTTCGCTGCGGCTTACAAGGACTACGGCACGTTATCGCTCTACTACACGACGGATGAAATCGAGAAACGCATCGCCGGTCTCCATCGCGGGCTGGTTCGGCTAATGCCCATGAGTGCCGACTTCGACCCCGAAACTGGCCGTGGCATAAGAACCTGCTCCCCATTGCCCTGCGACGGTTGTGATTCACACCTACACGGACAACGCCACCGATTCACTCGGCTGTAAACAGCGCGTCATCGGGCAATGCCCGTAACTTACCCACCTCGGGGACACCACTCCCCTCGGGTGTGTACCCCGGATTGTTCCCTTCGGAGGTACCCATGAGCACCCCACTCACCCTGATTGAAACCTCGGATGTCGAAGCTGATCGTATCGCCCAGGAAAACCGGCTGATCGACGAAGCGCTGGAGATTCTGGATCGTCGGCTGTTCACCCGCGGCCCCGGCCTGACTTCACCTGACACCGTGGCCTCATATCTAAAACTGCATATTGCACCACAAGAGCATGAAGTTTTCGGTGTGATTTTTCTCGATGCCCGCCATCGCGTTCTGGCATTCGAGATCCTCTTTCACGGCAGTATCGATGGCGCCAGTGTTTATCCCCGCCAAGTCGTCAAGCGCTCCCTCGCACATAACGCAGCAGCTGCCATTGTTGTTCATAACCATCCCTCCGGTTGCACGGAACCCAGCCTGGCGGATCGCGCCTTGACCGCACGATTGAAAGCGGCGTTGGACTTGATCGAAGTGCGCGTACTGGATCACTTCATCGTCGGCGAAGGTCGTCCTCTCTCCCTTGCCGAGCATGGCTGGCTTTAACCCCCAAATAGGCGTCTTCGGACGCCTTATTCATTTCCTCCTGGAGAACCCTCATGAACCCTTCACCCCTACCCCCAGCTCTGGTGGAAACCTCAAACCCATTTGCTCGCGGCTACGACAACTTGCATATCGAACGACTGCTACAGATCACCTACGCAAATGACTGCCCTCCCTGCTTTCGCCCCGTCCATGACTCACAAGTCCATCTGCCCGATGATTCGTTAGAACTGTACCCGTGCCTGTTCAATGACGATTTCGCTCTGATTAGCGAGGGTCAGTCCATCCCGGATGAATTGGATGAACGCTTCCCGTCTACCGGACTAGTGCGGCAAGTGATCTATGCCGTGACTGGCGAAATGCTAAACGATCGACGTCACGTCGGTGACCTGTACTCCCTGGAAGAAGCCCAGGCCATGGTCCATCGTTTGAGCTTCGACACAGGGCATTACAGTCGAGCCTGGGAGATCAGCACCGCACACCTCACTGACGAAGCACTGCGCCACTTGGAAATCCGGGTTGGCAATTTCGACTCCAAGCCAACCGGACTGCTGTTTGAACCCTTTGCCCTGCCAGACTGCAATGGCGTCGGATGTAAGCTGATCGGAACGCCCTGGACCGACGATAACTTGGTGAAGATCGAGGGCAATCCTTACTCTTCGCTGAGGCAAGAGCAGCTCGACGCAGGTACGCCGGAGGCCTTGTTCAACGTGCTGTATCTGGCGGCATTGGCGGATGTGAGGTTGTTGATTTTCGACCCCGACGCTGCCGTCTTGGATGGGCTAGCCATTTTTGATCAGTAGTAATGCCTTCAGCGTTAACGCGACTCGCCTTGAATCGACTTTCTCACTGATTGGCTCCTTCTCCTCATGTCAGGTTCTGCACTGAATCTGACATGAGGTTTTTTCCATGCAGCGTTTTTTCACGCCTGCCTGCCTGCTGGGCTTGTTGAGTGCTTGCACCGCGCAAATCCCAACCCCATTGCCGACTCATCCAGAGATTGACGGTGGCTCCAATCGGCCTCAGTTATCGAGGAGCCCAGCCGACGAAAACCATCCGTCAGAGCTCCGCTATGGCCGCTATACGCTGGTCAGCACCGACCCCACCACGGAACAACGTGATCTTCTCGCTCAAATCGTTGACGTGAGCATTCCGTCCCACCTGAATTCTTCGGTACAGGAAGCGATGCACTACGTGCTGCTGCGCTCGGGTTATTCGCTCTGTCCTGCCGAAGAGCCAGTGAAAATACTGTTTACCCGGCCTCTGCCCGCCGTCCATTACCGGCTCGGCCCGATCTCACTGCGCAACGCGCTACAAGCGCTGGCTGGCCCCGCATGGCAACTCACGACCGATGAGCTCAGCCGTTCGGTCTGCTTCGAACGGGAGAAAAATGATGCTGGCACGGTGCGGTTCACACCAACCTCGTCCCATCAGTCGGAGGCACGCCCATGAAAGCCTCGACGTTTCAAACCCTCATTGTCGGCTCACTTTGCCTGGCGGTCTCCGGATTGAGTGGTGGTTTGTTTAACCAGTATCAACGCGTGACCGAACTGGAAAATGCGAACGCCCAACGCCTTCAGTCCCTGGATACCCTGCAACGTGATTCAAACACTCTCATGGATGCACAGGAGAAGCTGCAGTACGCACTGAAAGACCTGAAGCAGATGATCGATACCGGTGAGCAACAGGCCAATACCCTCGATCCGATGTTGGATCAATGGGCGCAAGAGATTCAGGAGCTACGCGATGGTCTGGCAGATCGCGCCACCGAAGCCGACATGATCGCGTTACGTGCACGACTTGAGCACGTCGAGCAGCAACTCCTGGACCTCAAGACCCAGCCATCACTCCCACCACTGACATCTTCCTCGGCCAAGCCGAAAAAAGCCGCTCGCCCCAAGCCTGCCCCGCTCTCGCCGCCATTCTCAGTACTGGGTGTCGAGTCTCGCGGTGGCGAGCGCTTTCTGGCGGTAGCTCCTCCTAATAGTCGCTCGCTCAAGGATATCCAGTTGCTGCACAACGGCGAGCAGTTCGGCACATGGCAGTTGAAAGTGCTGGAGCCGAACGCGGCCGTTTTCTCGGTCACCACTCAGCCAGACCAGACAGTACAACTACCTTGAGAACGATCATGAACCGAGCGCTACTGTTCCCCTTCGTCTGTCTCGTTTCACTGCTTAGCATAGGCGCTGCGATGGGCAATCCTGCCACAACACCGTCAAGAACTCAGGAAACTCAATCCACTCCGCTGGGGCGTTCGCACCCTGAACAGGCGACGAGCTGGGGGCTTACGGAGCAGGAATGGACACGCTTCGAACAGATCCAAGCAGGCCCGCGTGGTTTTTGGAGCCCTAACCTCGATCCGCTGACTGCGCTCGGCGTCGAGGCAGAGACCGACCAAGAACGCCAGCGCTATGCCGAATTGCAGGTAGCGCTGGAAGCCAAACGTGCCGAGCGCGAGTTAGCCTACCAAAACGCTTACACCGCAGCCTGGGCCAAGCTGTTTCCGGCGTTGTTACCGATCCAGGGTATGACATCCCCACCCCTAGCCAGCTCATCGGTAGAGCCGCGCCAAGCGCTGTTTGTCGAGGACCATTGCCCAGCATGCACCGCCGAAGCGCAGCGTCTGCAAAGCAGTGATACGGCTTTTGATATCTACCTGGTGGGCAGCCAAGGCGAGGATGAACATGTCCGTGGCTGGGCCCGGCAAGCAGGAATTGATCCGAGCAAGGTTCAACGCCGGCAAATCACCCTGAACCATGATCGTGGTCGCTGGTTCAGTCTGGGTGCCCCGAGACCGCTACCCGTCAAATTTCAGCAGGTGAATGGACAATGGCAACGTCTCGACTGATTGCTATTGCGCCCCTGCTGACAGTGCTCGCCGTCCACGCTGACGAACTTCCGCCTACGGCTTATCAACTGGCGGCGCATGACGCCAACATCCCTCCTACGGTGTTGTTCGCGATTGCCCTGCAGGAGAGTGGCGCCCGCCTCCGTGGTCGACTGTTGCCCTGGCCTTGGACGCTGAATATTGCTGGTAGCCCTTACCGTTTTGCTACTCGTCAGACCGCCTGCCAAGCCTTGCTTCAGGCGCTTGTTCGATATGACGCCAAGCGGGTCGATGCCGGGCTTGGGCAAATCAACCTGGGTTATCACGGACAACGTTTTTCCAGTCCCTGCGAAGCCCTTGAACCCTACCGCAACCTGGCCGTGACTGCCGCGCTGCTGCAAGAACATCACGCCGTTACCGGTGATTGGGTGTCAGCTGCTGGCCGCTATCACCGCCCGGCAGGAGGGACACTGGCCGCGCGTTACCGCGCCGGCTTTTCCCGACAACTCGAACGATTGCAGGTTTCCTTCAAACAGGGCACACCACCATGAAGCAAATTCCCATTGCACATTACTTCTCTCTGCTCTTGGCTGCTTTTGCGCAGTCAGAATTGTCCGTTGCAGGAGATCGGCCTAGCGACCTCATCCGTCCCCAATTTCACGCCGACAAGCCACCAATAAACAACAAGACCCAGCCTGATCGCGTCATACATGCGGACCTGTCCACGTTTGCCGATGAAGCCTGGATACTACCTGTCCGCAGCGCTCACTTGAGCCCCGGCAAAATCACCTCTCGCGCCCTGAACATGCCAGGCTTACGGCCATTTTTCCTGGTAGGTGAGGATCCCCAGTCACTGGCTTGGTTGCGTCAACGCGCGACTGAACTGCAGGAAATGGGCGCGGCCGGTCTAGCGGTTGAAGTAACCAATACCGAAGCTTTGGCCCGAATTCGAGCAGCCGCTCCGGACATCACCATCCTGCCGGTCAACGGCAACGACATCGCCACCCGCCTGCAGATTGAGCACTACCCCGTCCTGATCACCGCCACCTCATTGGAACAGTGAGTCAGGTCATGGCCGAGCATGCGATGGAGTCCAAGCTCCGGCCAGCAGTGGAGCTGTACACCGTAGCGATCTGCATCGCCGCTGCGGTGCTGTGCGTGTACTCACCCTGGGCCGTGGCGCTGTCACCCGAGATCGGTTTGGTTGCAGCGCTGGCCTACGCCCTGTTCGGTCTGATCCGCCTGCGACAAGCCTGGGAGGTGCTGCGTTATCGGCGCAATATCCGCCGGCTGCCCCGCTACGAACTGACCAGCCGGCAGATTCCGGTCAGCCGCAAACGTCTGTTTATGGGGCGCGGCTTTCGCTGGACCCGTCTGCACACCCAGCGCTTGGTCGAGGCCCAGGATCCGGCTGTCGCTCACTATGTCGACCAACCGACCCGTTACCGCCTGGCCCGTGGACTCGAACGGCGCCTGGAACATGCACTGTTTCCGTTCTCGACCCTGGCGCGTGTCACGGCTTGGGACAGCGCCTTCAATCCGCTGCGCCCTTTGCCCCCTGTAGGCGGCTCACCATTGCTGCATGGGGTCGAGCCCGACGAAACGGAAGTCAGTCTGCCGCTGGGCGAACGGGTCGGACACACGCTGGTGTTGGGCACGACCCGTGTCGGCAAGACGCGACTCGCCGAGGTGTACATCACCCAGGACATTCATCGCATCGAACATGAGGTGGTCATCGTCTTCGATCCGAAGGGCGATGCCGACTTGCTCAAACGGATGTACGTTGAAGCCAAGCGGGCCGGTCGGGATAAGGAGTTCTATGTGTTCCATCTGGGCTGGCCAGAGATCTCCGCCCGCTACAACGCCGTGGGACGCTTCGGACGCATCTCGGAGGTGGCATCGCGCATCGCTGGGCAGCTCAGTGGTGAAGGTAACTCTGCAGCCTTCCGTGAGTTCGCCTGGCGCTTCGTCAACATCATTGCCCGGGCTTTGATTGAACTGGGCCGACGTCCGGACTACCTGCAGATTCAGCGACATGTGGTGAACATCGACGCACTGTTCATCGAGTACGCCCAGCAGTTCTTTGCCAAGACCGACCCAAAAGCGTGGGAAGTGATTGTCCAGCTTGAAGGCAAGCTCACCGAGAAGAACATTCCCCGGCATATGGTCGGGCGCGAAAAGCGTGTGGTGGCCATCGAGCAGTACCTGGCGGTGAAACGGGTATTTGATCCGGTACTGGACGGACTGCGTTCGGCGGTACGCTACGACCGTACTTACTTCGACAAAATCGTGGCTTCGCTACTGCCGCTGCTGGAGAAACTCACCACCGGCAAGACCGCCCAGTTACTGGCCCCCAACTACACTGATTTAGATGACCCGCGGCCAATCTTCGACTGGATGCAGATCATCCGAAAACGCGGCATCGTCTACGTCGGTCTGGATGCGCTGACCGACGCCGAGGTGGCCGCCGCTGTGGGCAACTCCATGTTCGCCGACTTGGTCTCGGTCGCCGGACACATCTACAAACACGGCATCGACCATGGCCTGCCCCAATCGGGCAACAACAGTGACAAGTTGCCGATCAACCTGCACGCCGATGAGTTCAACGAGTTGATGGGCGATGAGTTCATTCCTTTGATCAACAAGGGTGGCGGTGCCGGCATCCAGGTAACGGCCTACACCCAGACCCTCAGCGATATCGAAGCGCGAATCGGCAACCGGGCCAAGGCCGGCCAGGTTATCGGCAACTTCAACACCTTGCAGATGCTCCGCGTGCGCGAGACCGCCACTGCTGAACTGCTCACTCAGCAGTTGCCCAAAGTTAACGTGCTGACCAAGACCCTGGTCTCCGGCGCCACCGACACCTCCGATCCTGAGGCCAACACGGACTTCACTTCGTCCTCCCAAGACCGCGTCAGCAGTACCAGTGTGCCGTTGATCGAACCGGCGCATATCGTCAGTCTGCCCAAGGGGCAAATGTTCTCCTTCCAGGCCGGCGGGCAGCTCTGGAAAGTCCGCATGCCCTTACCAAAACCCTCCAATGACGACGCCATGCCCAAGGACCTGCAGGAGCTCACCCAGAGAATGCGGGCCGCCTACAACGAGCAGGCGGGGCAGTGGTGGAGCGCCAGCGGTGGCGGCCCAACAACTAACTTCGATTTGGATCAGGTGGGGTAGCACGCCCCCGCTACAGATTTTGATTTAGCAGAAAACTATCCGGAAGGCGTCGTGACCACATCAACTCTGTAGCGCGCAATGGGGTGAACAATGGCGACTTCCACTCAGAACACGCCGCCACAGCCGATCCAGCATCCAGGATTGATCGTCTCGGCGATCAGTCTGGTCCTGCGCATCATCGGATTGCTAATCGCCTCGCTGCTGTTCTCGATCCTGATCGAGTTCGTCGGGCTGCTACTGTTTTGGGGCGATCAGGGTTGGCGGCACAGCCAAGCCATGTTGACGAACGAACTGGGCTGGCTGAGTGAGAATTTCAAATCTTCACTCATCATCCAACAACCCGGACACACGATTATCCAGTGGCTGGATTTTCTAAATCAGTGGCTGCTGGTCAAGACTGGCTTTGCGGATTTTGCCCAGCAGGCGCAGGTGTCGAGCCAGGGCAACGGCTTCTGGAGTTGGACCAATCAGCTATACGTGAGCATTGGGGATTTCGTGCTGGCAGCGGTGTATGTCACCTTCACCTTCGTGGTGCGCCTGACCATTCTGGTCCTAGCCACACCCTTGTTTCTGTTGGCCATGTTCACTGGTTTTGTAGATGGTTTGATGCGCCGTGACCTGCGCAAATTTGGCGCCGGGCGTGAGAGCAGTTTTGTCTATCACCGCGCCAAGCGCGCAGTGATACCACTGCTGATCGTGCCCTGGATCATTTACCTATCCCTGCCCTTTTCGCTCAACCCCATTGCTATTCTTTTGCCTTGTGCAGTACTGCTTGGAGCAGCAGTAGCGATCACATCGACGACGTTCAAAAAATATCTCTAAGTGCTTAGTTGAACTGTGTCCATCAGCATCGCAGACGCGAAAATGTACGCACTACTGCCTTGATCGCGCACTTCAGGGCTAGCTTGTGGTGTACCGGAGCGTTTTCGTCTCCGTCCGAACAGTATTCGGAGAGGCCTTATCACTATCTCTCTACGTTGTGGATCAGTCATTAAGCAGACCGGTGCTATCTTACAATCCGGTAATGTAACTGGGCGTTTGACCTAAATCACTGTCGGTTCGGGCAACCTCCTAGCCAATCACTACCAGCCATTGCGTTACTGAGCTGGGATGAACGAGTTCAGCATTCTCAGCAGCAAGAAATCATCCGGTGCGTCCATGAGTAGTTCACCATCATCCGCTACTGTTACTTCGCAAAGACGCGGATGGCTCAAGAAGCCTCGCGGTATCGGGTATTTGGCAAATGGGTTATGAAGCACAAACAGCCCATCCATTAGATGCTCGCTGTAGTCACGCTTTAACGCGGCGCGCACTGCCGGAATGAGCTCTCCTGGATTGGGGTGGAGGGTTGTGTAGGCAGTCATTGCACCTGGGTTGTCGGCCAGAGCCCGAACCTTTCCCCATGTAGCCAGGCTGCTGTAGACAACTGCCGACACCTCTGGATAGCTGTCATCACAGAACAGGCCCACCTCGATGTTGGTATTTTCATTCTTGGGAGCTGCCGAGACGTTGTAAGACGGGACGTGCGTATCGGTTGCCGTTGTTGCCGCCTCATCATGGTAGAGGCCGTAGAGTGCCGCCAGGATCGGACGCCCGGCGGCAAAGTGTGCGTGTGGCCTATCAAATGAAGCAATGCCAATGACGACCGGCTTGTCTTGGACATGAGCGAGCTTCGAGTACTGGTCCCTGTATTTCTTCACTTTCTTGTCGAAGCTATTGCAGATGCGCAGCGTGGACTCGATGTTAAACGCCGTGAAGTCAGCAGGTGGTTTGACGTGTGAGAACCCATATGCAGGTTGTCCACCAGCAGGCGGATTCGCGATTGTCGCTTCAAGGCAAAACGGAATCGGCCCGCCAACTAGGAAGTCGGGCGCATGGTGCCGCAGATCGATGGAGAGGCCCCATACCTTCAAAGCCGCATGCAGATACAGTTCCCAAAATGAGGACTCAAAGGTCTTTTGGAATTCTTTGACGAATTTTCCATCCCGGTCCTCGAAGCCTTCGGCCCATTGATTAAGCACTTCACGTTCCGGTCCATACGGCTCTCGCAGCATCATCTGAAAAATCGGATGCTGTTGGTCTTCGGCCGTCAATTGGTTGAACAAATCAATGGGCATGCTGTGTTTCTCCACTTGTTTGACTGATAATTGACAATCCATTTTAGCTTTTCAAAAAAAGCCCGGTTCAGAGCTGAAGAGCGTGATCTGTGTGAAGTCTGCCCCTGGGAATGAGCCGGGAGGAGTCGATTGTGACGATATCGTCACCAACTAAGCTCATTGAGACTGAAGTTCCCTAAAGCCTCAACAACTCCCTGCCCAAGGTCGAAGGGCCATATTAGCTGCAATGCAAGCATCCTCAGTCCTTCCCCAAAAAAAGCGATTTATCAGACCTCAGGTTTCTTACAGAATTATTTGATCTCTAACTTGATTCTGTTCCCTGATCCATATGGGCCAGCATCATGCCAACTACCGTCTTTCGCTGCTTGTTACTGTTCTCGCTTGCTATCGTCGATGGCAGCAGTTATGCCGCATCTGCTCATGAGCAGGAACAGCTCAGCCTAGTCCAGCAGCAACTCGACACTATCGAACGCCTAGCGGCACGAGCTGAGACAACCAACAGGTCTGAACCCGACGAACGCTATCGCTTCGACTATCCCCGGCTGACTCAGGACATCCAGCGCATCCGCCACGGAGTACAGGACTACCTTTCCCCTTCCCGCGCTCAGCCCCGCGACCCCATTGAATTGGTTGGCGATTACCGCCTTGACACTCCGTCCGTGGAGCCGTCGCCATGAGCATGACTGACGCTCAGAACTCAGCGTTCCAAAACGCATCCGGTTTCTCACCGCAGAGCAGTTCGACGCTGTGGCTGTCCATGGCTCTCGTTCTGGCTTTGCTGTGGTGTGCCTGGGTGATGTGGACGGCTTACCGGGGTTGGGCGGCTGGCAGTGTGCGTTTCGGAGCCTTCGGCGGCAGTGCCGTGCGCGTTTTGCTCGCCCTGCTCGTCCTGATGTTCTTCACCTTGTCCTAATCCAGGAGATCGCCGCCATGCTCAAGTATTTTGCCCCCCTGAAAAACAACCTGCGCGATCGTGCCAGCCAGCGCCTGATCGGTCTGCTGCTGGTGCTCGGTCCAAGTCTCGCTTTTGCCGAGCTCCCCACTATGGAAGCGCCTTCTCGTGGTGAAGGTTCCGGGTTGATCGAGACGATCAAAAACTACGCCTACGACGGCGGCATCCTGCTCGGTCTGCTGATCGCCCTACTCGCCTTTCTCGGTGTGGCCTGGCATTCGCTGACCGTCTACGCCGACGTGCAGAACCAGCGCAAGACCTGGAAGGACCTCGGCGCCGTGGTCGGCATCGGCGCCTTGTTGGTGGTGATCATCATCTGGTTCCTGACTAAGGCCGCAGCGATTCTGTGAGGTCGACATGAACGACACGATTGAACGCCTTGCTGACGGCACCTTGATCTTTCTGCCAGAAAGACTCAATCGTGATCCTGCCGTATTGCGTGGGTTGACCAACGATGAAATGTGGATAGCGCTAGGTAGCGGCGCACTCATCGGCCTGGTGCTGGGTGTTCCTCTGGCGATTGCCATTGCCTCCATTGCCGTGGCTCCAACCAGCATGATCGCAGGCATGGCGATGGTGCTATTTGCCAGTGGCACACTACTGCGCCGGGCCAAACGGGCCCGCCCCGAGACTTGGTTGTACCGCAAGCTCGAATGGATATTGGCCAGCCGTTGGCGCCTGGGCCGTGGAAGTTTGATCCTCCACTCCGGCGTCTGGACGATTCGCCGCTCGCGTCGATTACGCCCTGCCCAGTCCCGGAGGCAGCCATGAGCCGATTTCGGAACAAAGTCGATGCCCAACAGGCTCATATCCTCAGCCTGCGCCTGGCTGTAGTGATCCTCGCCCTGGTGTGTGCTGGACTTTGGTATGGCTGGCGCTCGGCACCGACTGATCTGACCGTGCATGTGCCCCCGGACCTGCGCTCGGGTAGCACGCGCAAGTGGTGGGATATCCCCTCAGAGAATGTCTATGCCTTTGCCCTGTACATCTTTGGCCAGCTCAACCGCTGGCCGTCGGATGGCGAGCAGGACTATCGCCGCGCCATCTATGGCTTGCAGTCCTACCTGACACCCGCATGCAAGGCATTCCTCGACGGCGACTACGAGTACCGCAAGGCCGCTGGAGAACTGCGCCAGCGGGTGCGTGGCGTCTACGAAATTCTGGGCCGAGGCTATAGCGAAGATCCGGAACTCAGGGTCAAGCAACTCGATCGCGACAGCTGGCTGGTCACCCTCGACCTCAACGCCGATGAGTATTACGCCGCCGAACCGGTGAAACGGGTGGTGGTGCGTTATCCATTACGCGTGGTGCGTTTTGATCTGGACCCCGAACGCAATAAGTGGGGGCTGGCACTGGACTGTTATCAGGGCACGCCGCAAAAAATCGCTCTGCCTGGAGGTGAGCCATGACGCAGATTTCTGCCCTGGGGCTCACCATCGCACTGATGCTATCGGGAGTTGCAGCGCAGGCCGTCGAGTTGATGCGCTGGGAACGCCTCCCTCTCGCCGTCCCGCTGGTGATCAATCAGGAGCGGGTGGTCTTTATCGATGAGAATGTTCGAGTCGGCCTGCCCTCAACTCTGACAGGCAAACTGCGTGTGCAATCAACCGGTGGCACGCTGTATCTGCGCGCGTCGGAAGCCATTGCCCCGACCCGCCTGCAACTGCAATCGGTCGCGACGGGCGAGATCATCCTGCTGGATATCGCGGCCACGCCTGGTGATCAACCGCTGGAGCCCGTGCGTATTCTCAAGAATGCTCCGGTGCAGGCTACCGGGACGGAATCTAGCACTGTGCCTATTTCAGAACGCACGCCGATCCCAGTCGCTTTGACGCGCTACGCCGCGCAAAGCCTGTACGCACCGCTACGCACCGTGGAGTCTCTGCCGGGCGTACGCCGCGTCCCGCTCAAGCTACGCGGCGAACTGCCAACCCTGCTACCGACCGAAAACGTGTCCAGTACCCCCATCGCCGCCTGGCGGCTCGGTGATTACTGGGTGACGGCGGTGAAGTTACGCAATCGTGGTTCAGAGACGGTGCAACTCGATCCACGTCGACTTCAGGCCAAGCTGTTCGCCGCGGCTTTCCAGCATGCTTTCCTCGGGCCGGTCGGCAGCGCAGAAGACACCACGATCGCCTACCTCGTCACCCGCGGTGCCGGCCTCGAACACGCCGCGCTGCTTCCGCCCGTTGCGCGAGGTGCAGGCGATGAAGGCTAACGCATTGCTAAAATGGCTGGTACCGGCTGCGCTGCTGGGCGTGGTGTTGATTATCCTGAAAACTTGGGTCGCGGATGGCAGCAGATCCTCTCCAGAGAAGTCGGTTGATCAAGGCAATCTTCAGTTATCCGCCGAGCAAGCCAAGTCGCTCGGTATCGCGGGCGACACCCCACGCGATACGGTCGCCACCCTGATCGGGCAGGTGAAGGCCATGCGCAACGACATGCTCGGTTTGAAGAAACACAACGATTCGCTGCAGACGGAGAACAACCGCCTGCGCGAGCGGGAAAACAGCGTTGATTCGCGTATCCAGACGGCGCTTGGCAGCGTGACTCAACAGGTCGACGAAGGTCGCCGACAAGCCAACGAGGCTCGACTCAAAGCGGAACAAGACAGTCGCCAGGCCCGTGGTCTGCTGACGCAATTGCAGGAGCAGCTGTCGGGGCTGACCGGCAAAGGCAAGGATATGCCGATCGGACTGGGGCTTGAGCCGGGCGACGGTGCTCAGTTCGAAGGGCAGCATTCTGCTAATGATGCACTGCGGTGGATTGAGCCCTCGGATGCTCTGTCCACCGCCCCCCAGGGCAAAACCAAGACCGCGTCTGCCCTGAGTCTGCCTACTGCCTTCAACTCACTGGAGGGTTTGAAGGACAATGCCATCGACCGCAGCCAGAAGCAGTTGCACGAGGTCACCAAGGGTGAACGTGACCTGACACGCTCCGCTGATCGTACCGAAGGCGCGAAGCCGGTCTACACCATTCCCGAAAACGCAACATTGATGGGTTCGGTCGCCATGACCGCGCTGATCGGCCGAGTCCCAGTCGACGGTACCGTGAATGATCCCTACCCCTTCAAAGTGCTGGTGGGCCCCGCGAACCTAACCGCAAATGGCATCGATCTGCCGGACATAGCGGGGGCCGTTATAAGCGGCACGGCGTCCGGTGACTGGACCCTGTCTTGCGTACGCGGACAGGTCGAGTCAATCACCTTTGTGTTTACCGATGGCACCATCCGCACGGTGCCTCAGCCAAAGGCAGTAGCCAGCCGCAACGCCTCCACCGCCCAGAGTTCGAACACCGACAAGATTCGTGGCGGACTTGGTTACCTGTCCGATCCGTATGGCATTCCTTGCATTGCCGGTGAGCGCCGCTCAAACGCTCAACAGTACCTCGGCAGCCAGAGCTTGATCACTGCCGCCGGCGCCGGTGTCGCCGCCTTACTCGGGGACGAGCAGAACAATAGCAGCGTGATCAGTTCGGGCGGCAGTACGCTCGGGATCGCCAGCAGCAGTGGCAACAGCGCGCTGAATTCAATTCTCAGTGGTGGCGTCAGCGACATTCGCGAGTGGATCAACAAATTGTATGGCGAGACCTTTGCCGCCGTGTACGTGCCACCGGCGGCACAGGTCGCACTGCACCTCGACCATGAGATCACCATCGACTACGAGCCGAAGGGCCGGAGCGTTCGCCATGAAAAAGACCAAGCCTCTCTGCCTGACCTGGATTAGTTTGCTCTGCTGGGTCCTGGCGGGGTGTTCCACCGACAAGGAGACGCTGCTGCCCCATAGCGAGCAAACCATGCTGGACATCTGGAACGGTGCTGGTTCGCAAGGCACTCAGCAGCAACTGCTGGATGCTCGGCACCAGTTACGCCGTCCGCTGGGCCAGGCAGATTCCTCCGTTGTTCTCCAGGAGCCGTACACGCGCACAGCGGCGAACGAGATCCGCAACCTGTTCCCGCGCCTGCCCAATCCCGATCTGGTGCTGTACGTGTATCCGCATCTGAGCGGTACCGAGCAGGCACCGATTCCGGGTTACTCGACCGTCTTTCCGTTCTACCAACGGGTGCAATACGCACTGCCCGGTGAACGACAGGAAGACCTGTAGTGCGTGCCGGTGATCCGAGCAATCGCACTTCGGCGTGGAAAGCCTGGCGCCACCCGTTGCGCCCTCGCGCAACCTTAGCCGATGAAGCTGCACTCTATGCGCACAACCCGAGCTTCACCGACTACTTGCCTTGGGTCGAATATCTGGAGACCGAGCAGTGTTTTCTACTCGATGACAATCGCTCGGTAGGCGCGGTGTTCGAGTTACTGCCCATCGGCACCGAAGGACGCGAACCCGATTGGCTGATGGCGGCCCGCGATGCCCTCGAGGATGCCCTGCAAGATAGTTTTGATGAACTGGATCAAGCGCCGTGGGTGGCGCAGTTTTTCTGCCAGGACGACAACGACTTAACCCTCTACCTGACCCAGCTCACCGATTATATTCAGGACTGCGCGCGAGGCACGGTCTTCACCGAAGCGTACCTGGAACTCACTCGCAGCCATCTGAAGTCCATCGCCAAACCGGGAGGGCTATTCGAGGACAAGACAGTCACACGCCTGCCTTGGCGGGGCAACAACCGCCGGGTGCGCCTGGTGGTATATCGTTGGCTCGAGTCCGATGCTGCGGAGATGGGACTTATCCCGATGCAAGCCCTGCAACAGGCCTGCGAACGCATTACGGTTTCGTTGCAAGCGTGTGGGGTACAGTCGACGCGAGTCGATGGCCGAGGTTTGTATGCCTGGCTGCTGCCTTGGTTCAATCCAGCCCCCAAGCTCACCGATGAATCGCCCGAAGATTTCTACCACCGCGTTGTCTATCCGGAATCGGGCAATGGTGAGTCGCTGGAGCTAGCCTTCGATCACCACTTTGCAGAACGATTGTTCTTCAACGAACCGCGTTCGGATGTGCAGCGCGGACTCTGGTTTTTCGATGGTCAGCCCCATCGAGTCATGGTGGTGGACAAGCTGCGGCGGGCCCCCTTGATTGGCCAACTCACTGGCGAAACCCGCAAGGGCGACGCGGTGAATGCGCTATTCGACCAGTTGCCCGAAGGCACGGTGATGAGCCTGACCCTGGTGGTCAAGCCTCAGGACATTCTTGAGGAACAATTGAACCGCCTGGCCCGCAAAGCCATCGGTGAAAACCTGGCCTCGACCCAGACTCGCCAAGATGTTGAAGAAGCCCGCGCGATCATCTGTCGCCAGCACAAGCTGTACCGCGGCACCCTGGCGTTCTACGTGCGTGGTCACGACGAACAACAACTGCACCAGCGCTCGGTCAGCCTAGCTAACGCGCTGCTGGGCGCGGGACTGCAACCAGTACGTGAAGGCGACGAGGTTGCCGCCTGTAACAGCTATCTGCGTTGGTTACCAATGACCTACAACCCGGCCCGCGACACGCGCAACTGGTACACGCGCATGATATTTGTCCAGCACCTGGCGAACCTGGTTCCGGTGTGGGGCCGCAGTACCGGCACAGGCCACCCGGGCATCACCCTGTTCAATCGTGGTGGCTCGCCGTTGAGCTTTGATCCATTGTCACGCCTAGATCGGGCCATGAACGGCCATCTGCTGTTGTTCGGCCCGACCGGCGCCGGTAAGTCGGCCACCCTTGTCACCTTGCTGATGCAGGTCATGGCGGTGTACCGCCCTCGCCTGTTTATCGTCGAGGCCGGTAACTCATTCGGTTTGCAGGGCGACTACTTCGCAACCCAGGGTTTGTCGGTCAATAAGGTCCAATTGAAACCTGGCGCCTCGATCAGTCTCGCTCCGTTCGCCGATGCCTGGCGCCTGGTCGAGCAGCCGGATCAGGTGGCGAGTCTGTCGATCGATGAGCTGGACGATGAGGCGGTAGCCAGTCGCGAAGACCAGCGCGACGTTCTCGGCGAACTGGAAATCACCGCCCGCCTGATGATTACCGGCGGCGAGGCCAAGGAAGAGGTGCGCCTGAGTCGAGCCGATCGCAGCTTGATCCGCGAGTGCATCCTCGATGCCGCACAGATTTGTGTCGCAGCGAACCGCCAGGTGCTGACCCGCGACGTGCGCGACGCGTTGCTGCGTGTCGCCGCCGACCCGCACCTGCCAGAGAAACGTCGCGAGCGTGCCCAGGAAATGGGCGAGTCCATCGACCTCTTTTGCCAGGGTTTCGAGGGTGAATTGTTCGATCGCGAAGGCACACCTTGGCCCGAAAGCGATGTGACCATTGTCGATCTGGCCACCTACGCTCGCGAAGGCTACGAAGCTCAGATGTCCATCAGCTACATCAGCCTGATGAACACCGTGAATAACCTTGCCGAACGAGACCAGTACCTGGGCCGACCGATCATCATGGTCACCGACGAGGGCCATATCATCACCAAGAACCCGCTGCTGGCACCCTTCGTGGTCAAGGGCACGAAGATGTGGCGCAAGCTCGGCGCGTGGTTCTGGCTGGCGACGCAAAACCTTGCCGACTTCCCCACCGCCGCGCAGACCATGCTCAACATGATCGAATGGTGGATTTGCTTGAACATGCCGCCCGCGGAAATCGAAGAAATCGCACGGTTCAAGAAACTCACGCCGGCACAGAAAGCCTTGCTGCTCTCCGCCAGTAAGGAGCCGGGGAAATACACTGAGGGGGTCGTGCTCTCGAAGAAGCTCGAAACGCTGTTTCGAGCCGTGCCGCCCAGTCTTTATCTCGCCCTGGCCATGACGGAGCCTGAGGAAAAAGCCGAACGCTGGACACTGATGCAGAGCACCGGCTGCTCGGAATTGGAGGCGGCTTACCGGGTAGCTGAGCGGATCGATAGGATGCGAGGAATTAAGTGAAACGGAGCTGATCCTAGGTTTCGATCAACCCGGCAGTAAATCCTTGAACACCTTCTCCACGTAGGCCTGCATGAACCAGTCAGGAATCTCATCAGTCCTGAACTCAAGGTCGGTCCCGTCCGTTACTTCAGCGAGCAGCAGCAGATCAGCGCCGGAGTTATCAAAGATATAAGCCCGGTTCGAGGCTGCGATGGCCGCTGGTAATAGGTTCAGACAACGACCGTAGCGCTGGACAATTTTTTCCGTGGGAACTGGGTGCCCACCTGCCGCAACACGGTTCTTGACCCTATTGATATTGATATCCGGGTCTTCAGTGGCGACAAAATAGAGGTAGGTGCGATATCCCGACGCTCTTGCCTTGAGCATAAAAGCGATTTTGTCCTCGCTAGACATCACCGTTTCGAAGGTGAACGACAATTGGGCTTCGAGGAGCTTGTGCCGAATAAAATCAGAGAGCACGGAAGCAAAATAGGAATTCATTTCCACGATCTGAAAATTCAGGCCGTTGCCGCTGAAGTCTATTTTGGCCGCCTCTTCATCAAGCTGGGCCAACCGGATCAGGCGATGCGCCTTGATAAAACCGAGAACCTCATCACCTTCGGTTTCCAGCTGAAAATCGCTGAATTCCAGACGCCCGCCCTCTTTGGCGGCCTTTTCGATTTCATCCGGGTTGATATAGATGCCGATCAGGTGGGAAGGCACGGCACCCTTCATCGTGCTTTTGCCGGAACCGTTAGGACCGGCAAACATCCTCAGCCGAGGAACTGTCATGAGCAGCGACGCACCTTAATAATGCCGCCCAAGGTCACTTTATGCTTGGGCTTGGCCACTCGAATAACCTTGTGCTTACCATCGGCAGTCGTCTCAACGAGCATGCCGTCCATGACTTCCATCACGCTGCGTCCGGCCGCCAGCGCGTTGATATAGGCCGTATTGATGGCCCCTTCGGCCATGGCTGGGATTTTACCCTCCAGTCGGCTCACCAGATCATCACTCAACTCTTGGTCGGCTTTCATATCGAGCTCCACGTTCTCAGAGCGTGCAGAAATCTGCACTTACCAGAATCCTAGCTGCGTAGGTCTGTAACAGCACAATGCCACTTCTGTCAGACCTCCATTCTAGAGGAATGATGCCTGGAACCATACCTTCCAGTAAATTTTCCCGTGCAAGCCATGTCGTCAGGGTTGGAGCCGCACAGCTACGGTGAAACGCCTAGAAGCCGTTGCTGAATTCTCAATAAAAAACCTGCTTCGAAAGCATCCTGAGAGTCTCCTGCCGGACAAGTCTTACGTGCCTGCGCCAGCTCCCACCACAGCGGTACCTCACCAGGTGTATTAAGCCAGGCCTGAGCGCATTGCACACCACGCTCGATGATCGGGGCAAATTCGTTGCCCCATGGCGTCAGAAGACTCGGACAACCATCCGCCGCAGGAATGGAAACGTAATTTTCGGTCATAGACACCTTAGCTTTCGATTTATTTATTAATGCTCGGTCTGTTCTAAGCAGCATAGAAACAAAATTGACACTCGGCTTAAGCATCAAAAAAGCCCGAATCAGAGCCAATGTAGACTATATCCCGTGGATTGAGAGTCCCTCAAGGCGCAGTTTGCGCGCATGACTCAAGACTTTGAACAGCTCCGTCTGCAACTTGCGGAAAACATCCGTTCGATGCGACGCGTGAAGAACCTTACCCAGGAGCAATTGGCGCTCATGGCTGAGGTGGATCGTACCTACGTGAGTCAAATCGAACGAGGGGTAGGCAACCCGTCGTTATTGGTCCTCTGCAAACTCGCCAACATTTTCGAGATCAAAACGGATCAGTTGCTCATCGAGTCTGACGCGCTTGCTCGTACGCTGAGCGCTGAATGACCCTCTGCTGATCTAGAAGATCGTTATAAACCGACAATCCTGCGTTCGGCTTTCTCACTGACACCCCTCTCTCGATTATTGAACCTGTCCAGGCCATACACCCAGAGCCTGGATCATGTCTGCTGCCTGCCCGCACATTTCGCCACAGAAATTACATCCGTTGGTGCTGAGCATTCTGCTGGCATCCGGGTCAAGCGTAGCGCTGGATACCGGCAACATTACCGCCTCCGTACTTTCTCCAGACTGCCTCGAGTACCGAGTCGTCGGCATCTGCTTTTGGTTGCTCTGCACCCCCTTCGGCTGCACGGTTAAAACCTCAACCAAGGTTCGTCACTTCATTCCTGAGCTGGTGGTCTCGAGCTATGCCACCACCGGTGCCAATCCGTGGACCGAGATGGCCGCCCTATCCTCTCCTATCAGTGGGGCGGAAGGAGGCGGTAACCTGATCACGCCGAACACCCAGCGCGATAATCTGCCTCGTTTCAAAAACGTTGATGCCATCGGTCATCCAGGTGGCTGGGCCGCCACGCAACTTGCCTCCCAATCCGGCTACGCCTGCGCCAGCGGCGCCACTGCGTTCATGTCCTACTACTTCAGCACTTTGGACTCACTGGCCTGGCGTCATGGCATCCCTGAAAGTCTTTATCCCGAGTCACTTTTACCGGGAGTCCGTGAGATCGGTCGTCAGCTCGCGGGCAACATGTGGGGCAACGTCTATCCCCGGCAAGGATTTTTGGTGCAACCCGACGACTTCAAAGCCGCTGCGGTGATGGCGCAGCGAGCGGGTGACGTCATTACCCGCAATTGGCAACCGCACGTGTATGTCCCGCTCATACCCGTACCACGCGATGGTTATTGGCCGCCTGGCCCAATCGTTGAAAACGACGCTTCGACCCACAAATGGCAATTGCTCTCCCCTCTGGTTCAACCCACATGCGCCATCTTCCCCAGCGATCCGGTGCAGAGTGCGGATGGCGGCTACGCCTGGTCGCTGTGGCGTCCCTATAGCTGCTGCAAGCGAGAGGGACAGACCTTCCTGTTCAGCATCGACTTCGACGGTGGTGCTTCATGAATCGGCTTCTTACAGAACCATGGGTGTGCCCGATGAGTTTGTTGCTCTGCGGACTGCTCGCCGTGACCACGCATGCCCACGCCGCCGAGGAAGATTACCGTCTAGGCACTCAAGGCGAAGTACTCGACGACCGGGTGATGTACACCATCGGTGGCGGCTCGGCAGCGGGCTCGCCGAGCTCGCTCTATCGCCCCAACGGGCTCGGTGTCGGCGGATCCTGGCAGGCGAACATGATGTGCGGAAACATGAGCCTCACCAACACCTTGCAAAACCAGTTGAACGGCGTCACCGAAGGTTTCCAGCAGATCATGGGCAGCATCGTGCAGAACGCGACCCAAGCAGTCATGTCGCTGCCGGCGTTGATTATTCAGCGCGCCAATCCCGGTCTCTACGAGTTGCTCAGTAATGGGGTGCTGCAGGGGCGTATTGACTTCGACCGTTCCAAGCTGACCTGCCAGGCCATGGCCGAGAAGATGGCGGATAAGGTCGGTCAAGCCGGCTGGGGCGCATTGGCCAAGAACCAGGAGATGCAGGGCAACCTCGAACAAACCGGCGGTGATGCAGTGGCCGCGGTGAAAAACACCGAGGCCCGTAACGGCAATAATGGGGTGTCTTGGGTCGGCGGGCAGAAGGCTGGAGGTAGCGGACAAACACCCATCCGGGCAACCTCCGATGTGGTGCGCGCGGGCTACAACCTGCTGCATAACCGGTCCGTGGATGACAGCGCCTCGATCAGTAGCAGTGATTGCCTGGGCGGCGCTATTTGCCAGGCATGGACCTCACCCCAAGAGGAATCCGAATGGGCTGTTCGCGTGTTGGGCGAGACCGAAGTCGCGACCTGCGACACCTGCGAGACTCTGCGGGCTACCGCTGGCAGCGGACTGACGCCACTGATCCAGGAGGCCTACAGTGAACACCTCAAGGCCCTGCAAGGGCTATTGTCCGGTTCACTGTCGCCTACCCCAGACAATCTGGCCAAAGCCTCCAGCCCAATGCTGCCGGTGACCCGTGGTGTGATCGAAGCCCTGCGCGACGATCCTGATCAGGAACTCCTGGCGCGGCGCCTGGCCAGTGAGACGGCCCTGTCCAGCGTACTCAATAAGGCGCTCCTGCTACTGCGCACCCTGCTGGCAGGCAGTCACGAACCTAACATCGCTTCCGCTGAACCGGCCCAAACGGCCTTGAAGAAAAACATCGACACGCTGGAGCGTGAAATACGCCTACTGCAGACCGAGTTGCAGGTTCGACAAATGTTGGCTACCAACACCGCCAGTCTCGTGCTCGATCGGCATGCCGGAGGCGCCGATGCGTCGCGCACCGTCGAGCAAGGCGACCCCGAACCTGGCCGACTCAACGACGCTGACGCCAGGCGCAAGTGAGCCATGAAACGCTCACTGCTATTCACTTTGCTTGCAAGTCTAGGTATCGCCGCAGGGATGATCCTGACCGCCGCACTGATCGCGTGGATCGGCTGCACTGCGCTGGGCAGTTTCGGGGCCTGGCAGCAAGCCTTGGAATCGATACGGCCTTATCTGCGGTGGTGGCGTGTCCTGCTCTACGGCGTCCTCTTTGCACTCTGGTGGGACCTGCTGAGGCGCTACCGACATCGACCACAGGACCGATTGCGCGTGAAACGCGTCGGGACATTAGGGCTCTTGCTCTTTACCTGCGTCGAGCTCACTCGATTGTGAGGTCACCACCATGCTCATGAGCACCAACAGCTACCTGGAGTTTTACCTCTCCCTGCTGGCCTGGATCATCAACAACGGTATCTGGAACGTCCTGTCCGATACTGGATTGTTCGCCGCGCCTTTCGGCGCGATCATCTTGCAAGAGTGGTTGTCGGCCCGTCAGCAAGGCGCGGATGAAGGCAACAAGGGATTGCTCTCTGTTCCTCGAATCGAGAACCGGCTTTGGTTGGCCTACATCGTCGTATTGTTCGGCTGCGCGCCAGTCTTTCCGCTAAACCTCGCCTCAATGGCGTTTAATGATGCAGCGAGCCAACGATGCGGTGTCAGTGTGGCCAAGCCAGCGGAAACCGCCTGGGGGATCACTTTCAACACCATCGGCGAACGCTCTGCCAACGTGCCTATCTGGTGGTTTCTGGTGCATGCCTTGAGCAAAGGGGTGACTGCAGCGGCCACCGCCTCCATTCCTTGCGCACCGGATATCCGGCAGATGCGCATGGAGATCGACAGTTCGCGCATCGACAGTCAGGTTCTGCTGCAGGAAGTCGCCGATTTTACTCGCGACTGCTACGGCTATTCCCGTTCTCGGCTGTTCACCAATCGTCCTCAGTTGGACAAGGCACAAAGTCATGATGCGTCCTGGATCGGCTCAAGCTATTTTCTCGACACTCCGGGCTACTACGACACTGATCGCTCACGGACACCGCGAGTCAGTTGGCCCTACGATGAAACCCGCGATGTTTCCTTGCCTCGGCTGGAGAATGGCGCAGGCTACCCCACCTGCAAACAGTGGTGGAATGACGGCGGTGTCGGGTTGCGAGCGCGCTTGATCGAGCAAGTCGATCCTTCGCTACTGACTCAGCTGAAAGGTTGGTTGACTGGCCGTTCGAGCAACGAGATCGAGGATGCCACCCTGCGCGAACTGGTCAGTCCGCACCAACAATCGATGTCCATGTCGCCCGGACAGGTGTATCAAGACTATGGCTCCAGTGCTCGCGGCGGGTCGATCAATCAGGGGCTCAATAACCTGGCCACCAACACTGGGCTGGCTCTCGGCTCCTTCAGCAACTTCCCGGCGATGAACGCGCTACGCGCCGCTCTACCGATGGTGCAGGCTTTTCTGATCATGGGCGTCATCATCAGCTTGCCGCTGATCCTGCTGGTCAGTACCTACCAGCTAAAGACCGTCATGACGGTGACGTTCGCGCTGTTCACGCTGCACATGCTGACCTTCTGGTGGGAATTGGCCCGCTGGGTCGACTCCAGTATGCTCGATACCTTGTACAACCAGGTGTCGGCGTCCAATCAGGTGCTGCTGTCGCTGCCCACGTCCGGTTTTATGGACGGAACCGTCACGGCGCAGGTGATTGAGTATGTGATGGGGGCGATGTTCTTGGTTCTGCCAGGACTATTTCTAGTTGCCATGAGCTGGGCAGGCTACTCAATTGGTAGCAGCATTGAAGGGATGCTAGGAAGTGCGAGCAAGGCAGCGCATGGCGCGGCAGGCAAAGGCACAGATCAGCTGATGGGAGCTACGAAAAGGATCATCTAAGGTCACTGGTCGATGATTTGGAATGCCCGATGTAATGGCCGTTGTCGTCGTAATTGCCTAGATAGGAGTTGGCCCCTAAAAAGTCTGGACCTGGATCATTGCCTTCAAGATCTGAGTCAATAGCAGTCTTGGACACCAGAAGACCAATTACAGCAATCATCGTCACCACAGAAGCGACCAACCAGAAACCGATAAAAAGCAACCCAAGGACCAATGCCAGCTTCGTAACCAGAAAGCCCCCACGAACCAATAGCCCACCCGCAGGTATACCTGTCGCCACCGCACGTTTAGCTACGCGGGATTCAAATCCTTTCCACTTGCGATAACCACGTTTTGCGGACATACCAAATGCATATGCCCAGCGGTGCGCGCGGGAAATTTGAACTGGCTGCTGAGCCGGCATGATTGCGCCCTCTTCTGAGCGTATTCCTTTGGAAATCGAGACTACAGCCTACTACTGAAAATCACCCATGCTTAACCGTTTATCAGCTTGTTCGGTCGAAAAACTCTTCACTGGAAGACAGAAGACGCAGCTCGTGCACCAGCGCCTCTATGGCCGTTGACCCATCCATATCATCCAGCTACATAGAGGGTACGGATCGCTGTTATCGACAGCACCTTCCCAGGTAGCCAGAGCCTTTAAAGCTACGTCACTCCGGTGATGGTTCCCCCAAGTGCGATTAGCGTTCGGTGGCTCGCACGGTCACGTTTCACGGTGATGAACGCCTACTGCTCTCCCGAGCGTCTTTCGAGCTCGGCTCGTCCTAACCCCTCTTGTTTTTCTTCAACCCACCGCGGGGAAATTTTTCCCCTATGGGACAGGTTTCTTCGCGCTATCAACGGAGGCACACCATGTCCGACTCACTCACACCCGAAGCACTGAACACTCTGCGCTTGCCCGTTGTGTTCACTCCAGACGCGTGGCAACACGCAGTATTGCTCGATGATTCGAATCATCCTGAAAAACTGCAGCTCGATAGGCTGAGCAACATCGTACGCGCAGCCTTCAAAGCTCATCTGGCCGATCCAAACGCACCCTACGTGGTGTTTGAGGTAGCGAAGTTCGTCTCAGTGAGTGATGCAGATCATGAACCATTGCTGCGACTGAGTCTCAGCCTACTTCAGGCATCAGACCAACCTAACGTTTTACTGATAGCGCTTGCGGAAGAGCAGCAACGCTAAACGCAAACGGCCATACCCGGCCACTGATTCAACTCAGGCTATACGCAGTCCTGAACCAATCCAATCAACACCCACCGGGGAACCCTCCCCGACGGGCAAGGCGTTCCTCGGGTTTTTCGAGGAAAATGCCATGCGCAATATCTACCAAGACGTGACAGACAAGATCGTTACCGCGTTAGACCAAGGCGTAGCGCCCTGGATCAAACCCTGGTCCTCAAGTGGCTCAGCTGACGTCGGTCATCACCAACCCTACCCCATCAACGCCATCACCCAGCGTCCCTATTCGGGCATCAATTTACCGCTGCTCTGGACTGAGGCTAGGTTGCAGGGGTTCACTCAAGATCGCTGGCTGACCTTCAACCAAGCCAAAAAAGCCGGCGGGCACATCCGTAAGGGTGAGCACAGCACTCTGGCCGTGCTCTACAAGCCGATGGAGCGCGAGGAACAGACCGAGTCAGGACAACCCGTACTCGATGAAAACGGTCAGCCCAAGGTCGCTCACTTTGGCATTCTCAGGACGCATTTTCTTTTCAACATCGAGCAAACGGAGGGGCTCGAAACGCTCAACGAAACTTTGCTCGAGGCGGAACCGAGCGATCCTGTCTTCCCCAACGCTGCTGCAGAAAGTTTGTTGCTAAGTTCGGGCGCAAATATCATTCATCGTTTTTCCGACGAAGCCTTCTACCACCCGATCAGGGATCTCATCCAACTGCCGACAAAAGCGCAGTTTCACGATCAAGGTGGGTACTACGCCACCGCACTTCACGAGCTGACGCACTGGACTGGACACCACTCTCGGTTGCAGCGTGAAGGCGTGACCTCACCTTGCCCATTCGGCTCGCCAGACTATGCATTTGAAGAGTTGATCGCCGAAATGGGTGCCGCCTTTTTATGTGGCTACGCCGGCATACAGGGGGAGCTTCGGCACGAGGGCTATATCGACTCCTGGCTCGGCCTGCTCAAGGCTGACAACCGCGCGATTTTCCGCGCCAGTGGCCAGGCCCGGTGCGCTTCGGAGTATGTGCTCAACCTGGAGCAGCAACGGAAGCAGAGGGTAATGGATGACTCGCGATGCATGTACGATGGAGCTTGATCGTCATCTCACCGCTGCACACGCTTCATAGGGTCCAACACGAGTTGGACCCTTTTTCTATGCCCAGAAAAATCTCCACACTGCGGAGCTCTGACGCAAAGAACATGAGGTAATCCCGTAACTGCAGTACGCCGCTACGTATCCAGATTCTCCGCCAGGTAATCCACCAGCTCGAGTGGACTTCGGCTGTCGATCACCTTGTAGATCAGATCACGTTTGCTGCGCGGTAGCTTCTTGACCACGCTCTTCGCCGAGGCCCTGACGGCTTCGTCTGTTCCATGGATACGTGCCGCGAGCAGCAGCACGAGCGTGGCATCGGTGAGGTTCATGGCAAGACCCGATAAAATTCGCACCGCAGTGTACCGACACTTTCCTTTTTCGTACCAGCATGCGCATCCATTAAAACGGCACCAGGACAAATCGATATTCCGATTGCCGCACAAAGGGAAACGCGTCAAAAGGACGGGTAAGGGTTGGAAGGGAATGGGGAGTCAAGGGTAAGAGCCCTATCCGAAAAGGCTAAAAGGCCACTAACTCTGGCAGTTGCCGGGAGGACCATGATGCTCAGTCTGTTTCGGCACAAAAGGCAAAAGCCTCCTCCGCCACCCACCGTAAACGTCGCCGATGGGTACCTGCCCATCGAATCGCCCCAGAGCTTGTTAGCAGCCGAGCATCGCCGCCAGTTGCTTGATCGCATTTGGCAGTACACCGCCCTCTCCCATCCGCAATTCGGCCAGCTCTATTTAAATCCGATCCATCGATACGCCAAGCTGGTCCAGCAGCTTCCAGCCAGCGAGACGCACCACCATGCTTATCTTGGCGGCATGCTCGACCATGGGTTGGAGCTGGTCGCTTGTAGTTTGAAATTGCGTCAGTCGTATCTGCTTCCCACCGGCGCCGCGCCGGAAGACCAAGCCGCCCAGACTGACGCTTGGTCCGCTGGCATCGCCTATGGCGCGTTGCTTCATGACATCGGCAAGATCGCCGTGGACCTGCTGGTCGAACGCCAGGATGGCCGTGTTTGGCATCCTTGGCAGGGCGCCTTGGATCAGCCCTACCGTTTTTGCTATGTCAAAGGTCGCGACTATCACCTGCACGGCGCCGCTGCAGGTTTGCTCTACACCCAGATTCTCGACCGACCTATCTTGGATTGGCTCAGTGGATTTCCTTCGCTGTGGGCCAGCCTGCTGTATGTCTTGGCCGGCCAATACGAACGCGCCGGCGTGCTGGGCCAGTTGGTGATTCAAGCGGACCGTGTTTCCACTGCGCAGAACATCGGCGGCAACCCGAACAAGGCGCTGCAAGCGCCGATTCATTCGCTGCAACATCACTTGATCAGCGGACTGCGTCATCTGGTCCAGCACGAGCTGAAACTCAACCAGCCAGGTGCCGCAGCATGGCTGACTCAGGACGCGCTGTGGCTCGTCAGCAAGACGGTCACCGACAAGCTGCGAGCCTATCTGTTGTCGCAATCGATTGAGGGCATCCCCTCCTCCAATCTCGCCGTGTTCGACGAACTCCAGTCACATGGACTGGTCGAGTCCACGCCGGAAGGCAAAGCCATCTGGACCGCGCTTGTCGCGCAAGGCAACTGGCAGCAGAATTTCACTTTTCTGCGACTTCAACCCGCGTTGATTTGGGGGAGCGAAGACCGGCCCGAGGCTTTCAACGGAACGGTGAGTATTACAACCCATGACCACTCGACTGACACCCCGGTACCAATACCAGCACCCCACACAGTCAATGCAGGATTAGATCAAAGTCAGCCGCAGCCGGATACCTTGGCACTAGAGGATGTCGATTACCTCGGCACGCTGCTGGACATGTTCGAATTGAAAGAGCCTGAGGCCAGAGACGCACTGTCAGAAAGTGCTGTCGAAACTTCAACGCTTCAATCGGATAGCCCAGGCCAGGCATTCCTCAGTTGGGTCAAGGAAGGCATCCTGAGCCACAAGCTGATCATCAATGACAGCAAGGCCAAAATCCATACGGTGAGCGGCACTGTGTTCCTGGTCACGCCTGGCCTTTTTCAGCGCTACGTTCAGGAGTTTCCGGGCATCTCACTGAGGGCCGATTCCGCAGGTGAGGAATGGCGATGGGTGCAGAAGCAATTCGAAAAACTGAAAACCCACCTAAAGCGTGATGATGGTTTGAACATCTGGATCTGTCAGGTGGAAGGTCCAAGAAAAAAAGGAACCCTCAAAGGCTATTTGTTAGAAAATCCAGCACTCTTATTCGAAGCTGGGCCGGTACCTGCCGATAATCCTTTCCTTAAAGTGGAAAAAGCATAAACGTCCGAAGCCTCCCAAAAAGAGCTCAACATGCAGAGTCAACGCTGGCACACCCGCCACTGAACTGTACTCTTGCCGCCTCTCAGTAGCCCATAATGTTCAATGATGAACTTGATGCAGTAAGCACCGCACAGCACCATTTTCCAGGTAGTGCGTCAGCGCTACCCAGCGTTTAATACTGTAATCCAGAGTCTTGGACATAGCCGAGCCCTCGGGTACACGTTCGCGTTGGGCCGGCATCCACTCATGAAGTTTTTCAGCGATGGGCGCTGCTGTTTCATGGCGTAATCGCCACCTGTCTTCGCCGCTCATTTCCTTAGCGTGTCGCTCGACTTCGTACAGCCCGCCAATCGAGCGAAGCGCCTGCTCCGCCCACTGGCTTTTGTTCTCCACGTGGTCGTAGAACTTGCGCCGAGTATGCGCCATACAGCCGATTTCGGAGATGCCCAACTCGAAGCTGGCCTTGTAGCCGGCGAGTCATCACAAATTACTTTTCGTTGCATGTGCCCAGGAAGTTACGCGCATGTTCGCCGACACAACTGGGGTTGAAGTCGTAGACCACAGCCTTAAGTGCCGAGAATGGCGTGCTGCTGTAGGCCCAGACCTAAGCGCGGTAGGTTTTCCTCTCTCCTGGAGCCAGCATTTGTACCGGTGTTTCATCGGCGTGGACTACGCGCTGGGCCAGCACTGCTTCGCGCAGCGCATCGACCAGCGACTGAAGCTGCACGCCGGATTGACCCACCCACTGCGCCAGTGTCGAGCGCGGGATACCGACGCCATCATGTACCAGCACTTTCACACGGTTGGCCCGGCGGCTGGAAAGAGATCGGCGCAGTGCCGCTTCGCCGCATCGAATACCGCGACCACTCTGGCCAATGCGCTCTCCGTGCCGGCACGCCATATTACATTTCCGCCATCTGGGGCTTCCCATTGGAGTGTGGTACCAGCCCTACCCATGTTCAAGGCAATTCGCCAGCATTGGTCTATCCTTGCTTTCTCACGGTATTTCATGGAGAGATCTCAATGACTGGCGTTCAAGAGTTGGGCGAGGAAGATGTACCTGTTGTTGACGCATTTGAAGGCTGGCTTGGCGAGAGAAACCGCTGGTTGCAAACAGCAGCCAAGAATCTCATTGAAACCAAAAAGCCTCCAACGGATGACCAGGTCGCGGAGCTGGCTCGGCTCTGTATCACCGAATCAAAAAAAGGCGAAGATCCTGGCTTCGGCACAGTGACACCCGGCTCTCTGGCTCTTGCCGCCAACCGCCCAGCCATCCGTATAGACGGCATAACAGATGTCTATGGGCTGAATGCGGTGAAATCAGGAGCAGCACTACCCTTTTGTGCTGGTAACATAACCGTTTTCTATGGTCAGAACGGCTCAGGAAAAAGTGGGTACGCACGACTACTCAAACAAGCTTGTGGCTCAAGATCAAAAGACGAGATTCACCCCAATGTGTTTGTCGAAGAGCCGGAGGCTTGCCGAGCGACTTTTCAAATCTCCGTAGGAGGACAGGTAGGAAAAATCCCGTGGACACTTGCAGATGGTGCGGACGCAAGGCTTCGCCACGCCCAGATTTTTGACTCCAAAACGGCTGCCCACTACATGGGTAAAAATGAGGCCAGCTACGAGCCTAGTCAAATGAGGTTCGTATCATCATTAATTGCCATATCAGACCGTGTTAACCAGCACCTGACAGCTTCGAAAAACGCCTTGGTCAGTACATTACCCCGATTCCCTGTAGACCTGGTAGCCACTGAAGAAAGTAAGTGGCTAGCAGGTCTGAAGCCGACAACCACCACGGCAACCATTGATAAAGCTTGTCAGTACACCCAAGAGCAGGATGCTGAGCGAATTGCTATCGAAGGCGCGCTGGCACAGAAAGACGTTGCAGGAAGACTGGCCTTAATTAACAAAGAAAAACTGGGACTGGTAACCGTAGAGCAGGCCACGAATCAATTCAAGGAAAAGCTCTCCGTCGAGGCGGCGCAGGCCATCGTGGGGGCTCACTCTGATGCGAAATTGAAGCGACAGGCTGCTCAGAAATTCTCTCAACAACTTTTTGCTGAAAGCCCACTTGAAGGGGTTGGTGAGGCCACATGGCAGCAGCTGTGGACTCAAGCACGGCTATTCTCTCAAACTCACGCCTATCCCGGACAACCATTCCCTGTTATCGGAGAAGGAGCCAGGTGTGTACTTTGTCAGCAGGATCTCAACGAGGATGCCAGCGAAAGACTAAGGCACTTTGAGCAGTTCGTGACAGAGGGACTAGAGCTCGCCGCCAAGCAAGCAGAAGACAAGCATAAAGGGCTTATCCGTGCCCTACCTCAGTCGCCAAAAGAGCAAGATTGGTTGGCTCACATGGCTCTGCTCAAGCTGGAGCAACAGAAGGCCATTGACCTGCACATAGCCTTGGTTAAAAGGCGCAGCGATCTCGATACCGCGGACCAAATCGGAAGTGTTGCCGCATTCGACTGGTCACTGGTAAATCAAGCACTAGCCGAGCAAAACGAGTTATTGACCAACGAAGAGAAATCGCTGAACGATCTGTTGCAAGACGGCAAGCGGCAGCAGATGGAGGAGCGACTCCTTAGGCTGAGAGCCATGCAGTGGCTGTCGCAAAACAAGCCAATCATCTTGATTGAACGAGACCGGCTGCTGGCAGTTGATCAGTACGGAAAAGCAATTCGGCTGGCAGCGACAAATACTTTGACGACGAAGAACAATGAGCTGGCGAAATCTGAAGTGGAAGCTGGCTATCAGACACGCTTTGCTCAAGAACTCAAACTACTAGGCGGCTCAAGGCTCCCCGTAGCCCCTCAGAGCAAGACGGTCGGTAAGGGAAGAACGACTTTTGGGCTAGCGCTCGTTGGTGCAAAAGGAGCACGTCCCCCGGAGCAGATTCTTAGTGAAGGTGAAACTCGGATTGTCGCGCTTTCGGCTTTCCTAGCGGACATAACCGGCTCAAACCAGGTAGCCCCATTCATCTTTGACGATCCTATCTCTTCACTTGACCAAGACTTTGAGGAACGGGTTGTCGCACGCCTCGTCGACCTTGCGCAGACCCGCCAAGTAATCATTTTCACTCACAGGTTGTCTCTGGTCACGCTGCTGGACAATGCCGTGAAAAAAATCAAAGAGCACCCGGATCTTCCGGACATAGTACATGAGGTTCAGACCCTTCGGCGCATGGACAAAATCTCCGGAATTCTGACCGGGCAAAGTGCTCGCGACTCAAAGCCCCAAAAAGCTATCAACAAGTTGCTGAATGAATCGTTACAAAAGCTCAAGAGGCATCAAGCAGAGGGCGAAGCGGAAAACTATGATCTTATGGCCAAAAGTGTCTGCAGCGATTTCCGAATAATCGTGGAGCGCACCGTGGAGGTGGTCATGCTAAACAGCGTCGTGCTGCGATTCCGTAGAGAAGTGATGACCAAAGGGCTTCTCAGGCAGGTCAGCAATGTCACCCAAGAAGATTGCGATCTGATCGATGATCTAATGACTAGGTATTCGGTATATGAGCACTCCCAAGCGGATGATCTTCCAGCCGTTCCACCCGAGTTGGCGCAACTTGAAGCTGACATGAGATCCCTTGCGGACTGGATGGAGGGATACTCAAAACGAGTTGCGTGATCCCGCTCACCTAAGTCAGTCATGAGAATAATTTCGTGGCTGACCATCCTGGGCAAATTTTAGGACTTTCAACCTGGGGATCCACTGCTCATCTGCAGCGACGACGATTACGTCTAGGTTATGGAAACCCCTTCACTCTCGAATAAGTATTCCCGCTGATGATGCTTTGGATTTGGTCGACTCTCGCCCCTGTTCTCTTAGCAATCTCTTGCGGGCAATGGCTGGTGGCTAAGTCACGAATGGCCGTGATTTGGAGTATTGAAAGGCGGTCTGAACGGCTGCATATCTGGGCGGCGGCCCAAGTCTCGTCCTGCCACCTGTCGGCGATAGTTATGGGAGGAAGGCTTTTCCCTTGATGGCCAGTGAGCCACGCATCCACGGCACCGTCTCGCTCATCCGGTGTAGCAATTACTCCGTCATTGAGTATTGAATGTTCCCTAAGGTATCGGAGACCAGCCTTGCCACCTGGGATCATGTTGAGCCTTCGCTCATCATCCCAGTGTCCCTCGATCAAAAATTTCTCAGTGTTGTAGAGTTTATCCAGGTCGTCCGTGATCGCCATCACCTTATGATGGATGTAAGTAATCCTTCCTGCTTCCCTCTCCTCTCTAAATTTTTGATGAAAATGTAGATTGCTTCCCTTCTCCGCTGCTCGAAGATGTTCAGCCAACCGGGTTTGCCATCGTCGCTTGGTTATCCCCACATAGAAGAAACCATCGTCGGGATAGGAATTACCCATTCCAAAAATATGCTGATAAAGCGCGTACGCTTTGTCAGGCCATCGTTCGGGTGAGAGCAGGTAGTGTGCTGGAATGGTAAAAATAATGCTTGGAGCCTTGACTCCCGGAACGTGTGCTTCGAGTCGAAGTTCTTTGGCTGCACTGATGAGCGCCTCGTCGCTCACTATATCCAGCCGGATCAAAGGTCCTATAGCTATTTCGCCTTCAGCAAGAGGGCGCCCAGAAGCAAAGTCGCGCGCGCCCACGAACCTATGCCCAACCCTCACTGGTTGCTGGGGGACAATGAAAATTGGTCGGCTACCGAGAGCGACTAGGTGCACTACGGGAATAAGTTGGCCGGGAAGAAGCCTAAGTGCTTGTCCTGAGATTCGAGCAACCTTCAGCCAGTGGCGCCCATAATCAGTGTTACACCAGCCCGACAGTAGCTGCTCCACTTCAACTAATCGACGATGCATCGATTTGGGAGCCAAATGCTGCCACCAAAGGCGATTCAATCTTATCGTCACGCTCTGTGGCCTCTGAGTTAAGTTATGGGCGATTTCCGCCTATGCGTGGTGATTCCTTGCTCTTAGGGGGCAAGCCAAGCCAGCTTCTGACACCGACGTAAAAAATTAACTTGAGGGTAAAGATGATTCCTGGGCTCGCACGCGGTCAGCTTCCGGCGAACTAACCTAGCACCATGTCACAACGCCGCCCTACTGCTTATGTTGATGAACTCCAAAGGATCCATCTCTAGGCACTTTCTTCCTCTGCCTGGAAGACCTCGATGAGCTTCTGATTGTAGTCATCAAGGTAGCTTTGAAGCCCATCCCGGTCGATTAGCCGCACGCCCGCCGTGCTGGCCAACTCTTTCGCTGATTTCGTGTAGTAGGAGTTCGTGACGACCATGGCCTCGTCACACCCGTAGAAGGCTTTAGCAGAGATGGCCTGCTGCACAGCAGCATTGCCTACAGAGCCAGAGTAATTCTTAGCCTGGATGACCATGTTTTTACCGAAGCGGGTAACAAAAAGGTCGGCGCCCTGATCAGCAGTCTTCTTGGTCTCTTTGACGTCATAGCCGATGGTCTGAAAGATCTCAACCAGAAAGGCTTCGAACTGAAATCCGTCCATGGCATCCACCAGGTACATGGTGATGAATTGGTTCGGATTGAAATGCTCCAGCTGAGACCCCAGTCGCTCGACGAGAATGTCGAAATAAATCTCCTCGCAGAGGCTCAGACCGTTTCGAAAAACCTGTAGTGAAAGAAGTGGTATGCCAGATGTGGAGGCAGCCTGGGGGTTGAATTGGACATTGGGAAAAGCAACATCATTTTCCCAAAGGTAGTAGTAGAACAGGGCCAAGTCAGACCTAAACGTTGTCCCGGCCTCTTCAATCCAAGAGCGCAAGGTGTCGGCCAGGTCAGCTCGAATGTGGCGGGTCAGCTCTCTCGAGAAACCCAGATAGACCGAGTTGAAGGCGGTTGTTTGCAGCAGCTTATCCATGAGAGATGGAAGCCCTTCAAGCTCGTCAAAGCCTTTGCGAATCAAAACCTCCCTGAAAAGCTCCCTCTCGCTGTACACACCATCCAAGCGTGGGCCTGGCACGCCCGCGTCATCACTACTACTCGCACTCTCGCGGGTCGTGTGAATGAAATTTGTGAAGTATGGATGCTTCAACTCCGCATATTTTCTCAAGACGTTGTTCAGAAGATCGTTGAGCTGGGCTTGCTCTTTCTTCTTACCGAAGAAGTCTTGAATCAAGCCTTTGGATCGGTATTGAAAATCGGGGTAGAACGAAGGATCCAGCGGAGTGAGGTGCCGCAAAGTAAGCTCCGATGACGGCGAAACCTGGGAGCCCATGCACCATGGGCATGCCGTCTCGAAGGTAGTCCTGCTGCATCCATTGCATTGGTAAATCATTGTACCAACCCCTGTCCTAAGTCATCGCGCGGGCTCGCACGTAATCTTGCAGCGAACATAGCTCAGTGCCATCTGCGCGTCCATTGAGACTACCCTGGGCAAGCAACTCGTCCTCATTCAAATCTCTTAACTGCTAATGAAAGCCAGCTGTCACGACCGGAGTAGTCTCAGTACGCCACGCCCCGAGTGGTTGACAACCAAGAGAAAATGCACAAAAATGTCGGTTGACACTACTTAATATTTGCACGCTTTTCGGAGAGCCGAATGCCAGAATTCCAGCATCCAAGCGAGCTTGAGCCTAAGCTCAGCCGAGCCCACCTCGATGTCGTTTTCAATAATCTCTTGGACGCTGCGTATAAGGCACTGGAAGCCACTTCGACAGACGATGACACCAATTGGACACGAGGCGTTTTTCCTTATGGGCGCATCCATGGTCGCTTCATACGTCTTCAACGTGAGGGTAACCTCTCTTGGTTTCGGCTCGTCAACAAAACACTGGATTACACGGTCAGCGTCAATGGAATTTTGATGCAGTTCGTGACTGATGACCCTGACCTACGCAAGAAAGGACATCGTTTACAGAAGAACCAAGTTGAGCGATATCACGACAGCCTTCTCGGGCCATCCAACGATGGCAACCTCACTTGGCGGGTATACGTAGATAGTGACCGCAACCCTGATGGGCCGACCCTGACAGTCTCAATCCTGGGTTTCGACACGAACCGGAATGTAATCTGCAAATGGGTTCACAACTACGAGCCTCTGGTCTCGGTTCGCACGACCGCACTGTCGCCAGTCGTTGAGATTGTTGACTCGCTACCAATCCGTCGCGACAAAGACGCCGCACAGACAGAAATGAAAGATACTGACTCGAAAGATGAATAACACGACAGGCCTTCTGCCTTGGGGTGACGAGTTTTCGCCCGACAAGCTCCGCCTCGCCAGGTGTGCGGCGGGGCGATCCCTTGCTGAGATTGGTGAGCTACTTGGCGTTACCAGGCAGTACGCGCACAAACTTGAGGTCAACGCGATACCCTCCCCCAATCAACTGGAGCGGCTTTGCGAAGTCCTGCGTGTTGAAGAAAACTTTTTCTTTGCCCCCCGAAAAAGTGGCGTCGAGCTAGAGCAATGCCATTTTCGGAGCGTTCGAACTTCGACCCTAACTCTCAAAAAAACCATCGCCGCCCAAGTGGAAATGTTCGAGTTGCTGGTTGATGAGCTGGACAAAGAGGTCGCATTTCCTATCGTGGACTTCGCTGCCCTTGATGAACCTGTCACCGGTGCAGGCAAGATTGAATTAGTAGCAGAGCGATTTCGCAGAGAACAAGGATTAGGCTTAGGCCCACTCTCGAATGTGACAAAATTAGCAGAGAAGATTGGCGTTCTGGTGGTCAACCTTGCAGAGGCTGATGACCGAGTTGATGCTTTTTCTCTCTTTAACAAGCGTCCTTTAATTGTTCGCAATACATCCAAGGCCAACCCTGGAAGGCAACGGTTTGACCTGGCTCATGAGCTCGGCCATCTAGTCATGCACCAAGGGATCGAGACAGGGTGTCGGGAAACTGAGGAACAAGCTAACCAGTTCGCCAGCGCACTCTTGATGCCACGAGCAAGCTTCGCAGCCGAATTCCCAACTATGAGAGGGAAGTACCTAAACTGGACAGCGCTCAAAGAGCTAAAGCTTCGTTGGAAAGTTAGCTTCAAGGCATTAATCTATCGGGCTCGTGCGCTGGATCTGCTAACTGCCGATCAAGCGAAGAGCGCCTTTACCTACCTCGCGCGTAAAGGGTTTACGAAAAGCGAAGAGTTTGACGAGTTGATTCCGATGGAGTCCCCCCTCCTCGTTCAGCGCGCAATCGACTTACTGGACTATACGACTTGGAATCGTGTGCTTGCTGCTGCCGGCTTGAGCACGGAGATGGTGAAGAATCAGTTCATGTTAAACGTACCTATCGCCCCTTTACGGTTAGTGAGCAATGCCCAACGCTAGGCCTCCGCCGCACCTCAGGCATCGTGATGTCCACGCATTCAGGGTGTGCCCGAGCTAGATAGTCCCAAGCAAGGCGACATCCGTTATCGCAGCACGAAGACAGCATCTCAGCTTGAACTCAGCGCACTGCAAACGATTCGTGCGGTCCCGTCGAAATTTGCCATATTGAGCACATCGATTGGCGCGCGACCTTTTAATCGCTCATGAGGCTTACAAAGGGCGCCATAAAGCCTCCACGCATCGACATCCGGAAATTGCGCTAACGCCGCAAGCACCAACTTGTGCCGCAGTGGATCAAGCTGCCAATCGGGAATACGCTGACCGCGATTCCCGAGGCTCAGAGACAGTAGGCGCCGAGCCTTGATATCGCGGTTGATCTGATCTCTGGATTTGCCTGCCAATTTGGCGAAGACAAGCAGCGGCAGATTACTCGAAGCTTCATAGGTGGCGAGCATCTCGGCGCGCTGACGTTGTATGTCTGATACCTGGGGTTCGCGCAGCTGTTCAGTCTGCGTTGGAGCTGGTAGGACCGGTGAATACTGAGCCGCGTTAAGGACCGGCTCGTTGCTGACGGATGTTTTGGAGGCTGGGACCGTCGTCGCTGGGAAGCCACTGTCGTACAGAACGGCGTTTGTGTTCGCGTTTTCCAACGAAGGTAACGAAGCTGCACCCTCTAAACGAATGGTAAGCGGAGAACTTGCCGCTTTCAGATGGCCCTGCCCCCACAGATCCAGACGGTTCGCCCAATCCTGCATCATCGTCCGGCGCTGCTCGACGTATTCCGCATGATTGTAGGCCGCACTCACCTTGTCCGGATCAGCATGAGAGAGCTGAGCATCCACCCATACCTTCGGGTATCCGATTTCGTTCAGCGCCGTCGAGATCGTCGCCCTCATCCCATGACCGGTGAGTTGATCGGCATACCCCATCCGGCGCAACGCGCCATTCAGCGTGTTCTCGCTGATGCGCTTGCTTAGGTCGCTTCGATGCGTAAACAAGTAACGTTGAGCGGGGACAACTTGATCCAACAAGTGACGCACTATCTCCAGCGCCTGAACCGACAACGGGACAATGTAGGGTGGTACATTTTGAATCTGCTTACCTGGCTTCCGCATAGCTAGCTGGAGTTGTTTCACCACTTCCGCCGGTATGACCCACAAACGCTTCTCCAGATCGAACTGGTCGGGTGTTGCCAACCGCAATTCGCCCGTGCGGACGCCGGTCAGCAGCAACAACCGAAGGCCAAGCCGAGTTTGGTTGGCGCCACCGTATTTTCGAAGAGCAGCCATCAATGCCGGCAGCTCGTCCATACGAAGAAATGGATTGTGCGTAACCGGAGGTTTGGGGAGTGCAACTACATCAAGGTCTGAAGCTGGGTTGTGTTCCAGCCCCTCGATCTTCACCAACGCATAGCGGAACAACTGATTGAACCAAGTCCGGCATTTTTCGGCGGTCGTTAAGGCCTTGCGCTGCTCAATCCTGCTCAGCAAATCCAACAGATCGTGACGATTGATATCGTAGATGGACCGCCCACCCAGCGTGGGCAGGACGTCTTTATTGAAGATTCTCAAGATTTGCGAGAGCGTGCTTTGCCGGCCTTCCTTCAGGCTCAATTTGCGAAACTCCACCCACTGATTGAACACGGCCTCGAAGGTATGCTCTGCCGCAAAACGAACAGCACGACGCTGTTGCTTACGGTGCTCATAGGGATTGATACCTTGGGCGACCAAGGCTCGCGCCTCATCACGTCGGGCACGGGCTTCTTTGAGGCTGATTTGCGGATAACTGCCGAGAGACATGCGCTTCTGCACGCCCGCCCAGTAGTACCTGAAACGCCAGATTTTTCCGCCGCGCGCCGTCACGTTGAGTGCAAGCCCATCCGTGTCGCCCATCGTGTAGTCATTGCCGGTGATTCGGGCTTGCCGAACGGTCGTATCCGAGAGTGCCATAGCGAGCTCCTGAACAGAGTCAGGGCCAGATGCTCGTCTCGCTATCCAAGCTGCTCCAGCAAAAAACCGATTCAGTGCACATCCAAATCCAAGATCCTCATTCGGGACTTAAATCGGGACTTAAAAGCACTGGATGGAGCTGGATTTCAGTGGTTCCCGCTGGAACGAAAAAAGGGCCTAAAGGCCCTTATTTCAATCACTTACAGAATTCAGTGGAACTCTGTAGCGCAATATTTGGAGCGGGAAACGAGACTCGAACTCGCGACCCCGACCTTGGCAAGGTCGTGCTCTACCAACTGAGCTATTCCCGCGTCTTGGTGAGGCGCATTCTATAGAATCCAGATGCCCCGTCAACCCCTTGATTCAAAAAAGTTTATTTCTTTTCCACGTCAGTCTTCAGATGCGGCCAGGCAGCCCGCAAGTATTGGACCATGGACCACAACGTCAGGCCTGCGGACACCAGCAGCAAGGCGTACCCCATCAGGACCCAGAAGCTGAAGCTCGACGGATTGGCCAGCAGGATCACCAGCGCCAGCATTTGCGCGGCGGTTTTCCATTTGCCCAGGTTCGACACCGCTACATGAGCACGAGCACCGAGTTCGGCCATCCACTCGCGCAGTGCCGAGACGACAATTTCGCGACCGATGATAACGGCGGCCGGCAGCGTGAGCCACAGGTTGCCATGCTCTTGCACCAGCAGAACCAGCGCAACGGCGACCATCAGCTTGTCCGCAACAGGATCGAGGAAGGCCCCGAACGGTGTGCTTTGTTCCAGACGACGGGCCAGATACCCGTCGAGCCAATCAGTCGCGGCGGCAAATGCGAAGACCGAGGCAGACGCCACATAGCTCCAGTGGTAAGGCAAGTAAAACAGCAAAATGAAGATCGGGATGAGCAGGACGCGTAGAACGGTAATCAGATTAGGGATATTCATCGGCACAACTGGCTACGAGGTGAGTTGGGCATTCTACTCGCTGTGCAGATTTGCATAAATCAACTCTGCGAGCTTTTTGCTGATTCCGGGTGCTTTGGCGATCTCTTCGATGCTGGCACGAGACAGCTCCTGCAATCCACCAAAATGTTTCAACAAATCGCGTCGACGGGTCGGTCCGACGCCGGCAACGCCCTCAAGCGTAGACGTACGGCGCGTTTTTCCACGACGTGCGCGGTGCCCGGTAATGGCGAAACGGTGGGCTTCGTCGCGGATCTGCTGGATCAGATGCAGCGCGGGGGAATCACCGCGCAAGGTAAATTCATGGGCCGCATCGTTGAGGTACAGGGTTTCGAAACCGGCCTTGCGCGTCGCGCCCTTGGCCACACCCAAGAGAATCAGGTCGGGCACAGCCAGTTCGTTAAGCACGTCACGGGCCATGGACAGCTGACCTTTACCACCGTCGACCAGCAGGATGTCCGGCAACTTGCCCTCGCCGTCCTTCAATTTGCTGAAGCGTCGGGTCAGGGCCTGGTGCATCGCGGCATAGTCATCGCCCGGCGTAACACCTTCAATGTTGTAGCGGCGGTAGTCGGATTTGATCGGGCCTTCCGGGCCGAACACCACACAGGACGCCACCGTGGCCTCGCCGCTGGAATGGCTGATGTCGTAGCACTCGAGACGTTGCGGCGGCTCGTCCAGTTTCAGCACTTCGGCCAGGGCATCGAAACGTGCCGCAACGTGTTGCCGGTTAGCCAGGCGTGCGCCCAGCGCTTGCTCGGCATTGGTGACCGCCAATTGCTGCCAGCGCGCCCGGGTGCCGCGTACTCGATGGCTGATGGTCAATTCGCGACCGCGCAGCTCTTCGATGGCTGCGATCAGGGTCGGAAAGTCTTCGTGAACCACATTGACGATCAGCTCGCTCGGCAAGTCGCGCTCGGGACTGCTGATGAAATATTGGCCGAGGAACGCTGCCATGACCTCGGAAACGTCTTCCTCGATACCCACCTGCGGAAAGAAGTTCTTGCTCCCCAACACCCGGCCACCGCGCACGCTGATCAAGTGCACGCAGGCGCCTCCCGGGTTGACGAACGCCGCAATCACATCGACATCGCCCGTCCCGCCTTCCATGCTTTGCTGGTCCTGGACCCGACGCAGCAATGAGATCTGGTCACGCAGCTCGGCGGCGCGCTCGAACTCGAGGTTGACCGCCGCCTCCTCCATGGCCGCGGACAACTCGTCCGCCAGGGCATTGCTACGCCCCTCAAGAAACATCACCGAGTGACGTACATCTTCGGCATACACCTCGGGCTCCACCAGACCCACACACGGCGCCTTGCAGCGCTTGATCTGGTATTGCAGACAAGGTCGGGCGCGATTCTTGTAAAAGCTGTCTTCACACTGACGAACAAAAAAAGCCTTTTGCAGCAGACTCAGGCTTTCGCGAATCGCCCCTGCGCTGGGATAAGGACCGAAATATTTGCCTTTGGCCTTTTTCGCCCCCCGGTGGATGCTCAAGCGAGGGAACTGGCCATCCGAGAGAAACACATAAGGGTAGGATTTGTCGTCGCGCAGCAGGATGTTGTACGGCGGGCGCCATTCCTTGATCAGCGTCTGCTCAAGCAGCAAGGCTTCGGTTTCGTTGGCCGTGATGGTGGTTTCGACCTGGGCGATACGACCCACCAGCGCAGCGGTCTTGGGGGCAAGACCGGCTTTGCGGAAGTAGCTCGCCAAACGCTTCTTGAGATTTTTGGCTTTGCCGACATAAAGCAGCCGCGCATCGCTGTCGAACATGCGATAGACGCCCGGCCGCCCACTGACCGTCGACAGAAAAGCACTTGGATCGAAGATTTCAGTCATTTTCAGAGGCTGGCATCAACCATGCCGTGACGAACCGCCAACAGCGTCAACTCGACATCGCTGCTGATCGAAAGCTTTTCGAAAATACGGTAACGGTAGGTATTCACTGTTTTTGGCGACAGGCACAGTTTGTCGGAAATGATCTGCACCTTCTGACAGCCGACAATCATCAACGCAATCTGGATTTCCCGCTCCGACAAAGCGTCGAAGGGCGAATCATTGGTTGGCTGGAACGACTTGATCGCCAATTGCTGGGCAATCTGCGGGCTGATGTAGCGTTGCCCGGCAAACACCAGGCGAATGGCCTGGACCATTTCCGGCAATCCGGCGCCCTTGGTCAGATAACCTGCGGCACCTGCCTGTAACAGGCGGGTAGGAAACGGATCTTCTTCGCACACGGTGACCGCGACGACCTTGATGTCCGGATGACTGCGCAATAATTTGCGCGTGGCTTCAAGACCGCCGATCCCGGGCATCTTGACGTCCATCAGCACCACATCGGGTTTCAACTCACGCGCTTTAAGCAGGGATTCCTCCCCTGACTCAGCCTGGCCGACTACTTGCAGGCCATCGATGTCAGCCAGCATTCGTGTAATGCCTGTACGAACGAGATCATGGTCATCGACTACTAGGGGGCGTTCTCATTTGAGCCAAGTAGGGGGCGACGTCGTTAACCAACACCAGGTTCGCAATGCTCTACCGCAACGGCACTGCCTGCGTATCTAATGAGCTCAGTGAAAATGAGTGAGTCACACCAGACCTTCAAGCCGATAATCTATCTGGATCCACAACACAAGCTATCCCGGAAGTTCGAGGCGCTATCCGACCTGCTAACCTCACTCCGTCGTCTTCGGAGTTGGATGGTGTCTGATGGCATTTGTAGACTCGTTCGTTGCCCAAATCGTAGCGCTTGAGGTAGGGCTCTACCATGCTCAAGCCCGAATGGGCGCCAGGACGGACAGTGAAGCGTTGCATGACCTCAGAATCAATCTGCGGCGCATCAGAAGCCTGTTGCGGCCATTGCGTGAGATAGAGGGCATCGCGCCACTGAATGAGGCCGCAGCCGCAGTCGGCAGACTGACCACGCCTGCGCGTGACCTTGAGGTATTGATAGAAGAGCTTGAGGCGCAAGGATTCCCAAAGCAGGCGCATGTCAGAAAAGCGATTCTACAGACCAGCTATAGCCGCATCGTTAAAGCCCGCGCGATCAATCAGCTCTTTTTCCAACTGGATGAGTGGCCTTCAGCCTTCCGAGCTGCTGAGCGTGCGTGCGAGTTAGGTCGAATTAAAAAGACCATCAGCAAACGCTTGCACAAGCAAATCGAGCACCTGAAAGCTGCGTTAGCCGATCCGCAGTTTGATCGTCACCAGCTGAGAATCCTGGTCAAACGTACCCGTTACCTCAACGATGCTTTTCCTCAGCTGTCGCCCCTCTCTGGTGAGGCCGCTGCTTCGCTCAAGACTGTGCAGTCAGCCCTCGGCTCCTGGCACGACCATTTCCAGTGGTGTCTCAGAGCCAAGCACGAAAAAGATTTACAGCCACTTGCGAAAGCGTGGCACGCAGCAGCCGATACGCACTCTTGAAAGCGGAGTCTCAGTTGGCACAGCTTCTACGACTACTTGCTACTAAATAGAGTGATTCTCAAGAAAACCGATGACAACCTGCGACCAGATGCTTGAGCCTGTCCATGTCCAGGATTTTGACTTCACGGCCTGATACCTCGACCAGCGCATGGTCTCGCAGGTGCGCGATTCCTCGACAAATGGTTTCCAAGCGTAGCCCTAGATATGAGCCGATTTCTTCGCGGCGCATCTTGAGTACAAACTCTTTGGACGAATAGCCGCGCATATTCAAGCGTTGTGACAAGTTCAGCAGAAATGCCGCGAGGCGCTCATCCGAGTTCATGTTGCCTAGCAGCATCAACATGTCGTGATCGCGGACGATTTCCCTGCTGAATATTTTGTTCAGATTGTGCTGTAGTGAGGGCAGTTCTTGAGCAAGTTTCTCCAGGTGATCGAAGTGGATAGCGCAAACTTCGCTGTCCTCAAGGGCAAATGCATTACAAGTGTACAGGCCGCTATTGACAGCATCCAACCCAAGCATGTCGCCAGGCATCTGGAAGCCGGTGACCTGCTCACGACCATCGAGCGAGAGCACATCGGTCTTGAAAAAGCCGATGCGCACGGCATAAAGAAAACGCAATGGATCGCAGGCGCGGTACAGCGCCGCGTCCTTTTTTACCTTGACCCGCTGCATGATCAGGGAGTCAAGCTGCGCGACTTCCTCGCCGGTGAGGCCAAGCGGTAGACAGAACTCCAATATGTTGCAATTGGAGCATGCCAGCTTGAGCGCATGAGCTTGACACGACCGAGTTTCAGGCACGTGATTACCTCCCTTTCGGTATTTTCAGCATAGCTACAGCGAGCAGTAAAGCTGTGTTAACGCGATGAATGGGGGGTGCCCTAGTGCTAGGGGGGGGCAATCAGGCCAACCATATGACAGCTGACACAAGACTCAGCATCGACTGGTAGTTTCTTGCCAGTCGCTCATACCTTGTCGCGATCCGACGGAACTGCTTCAGCTTCTGGAAAAAGCGCTCTACCAAGTTACGTGCCTTGTAGAAATGCCGATCCAGCTGGCGAGGTTTCAGGCGGTTTTTTCTCGAGGGGATGACCGCTTCAGCTCCTTTGCGTTGGATAGCATCAATGAACGCGTCTGAGTCATAGCCCTTGTCTGCCAATACCGCCTCGGGGGTAAAGCCCTCGATCAGTGCTTGGGCTTGGCCGTATTCCGAGGCCTGCCCGGGCGTCAGCAGCAGGCGTAGCGGATTTCCAAGAGCATCCACGACGGCGTGGATCTTGGTACTCAGTCCACCTCGGGATCTGCCCATGGCTTCGGCGTCCTGATCGGTTTTTTTGCCGCGCCATGCTGATGAACCCGCACGATGCTGCCATCGACCATCAGATGCTCCACGTCTGCGTCAGCCGCAAGCGACTCCATCACCTTTAACCAAACTCCCTTGCGTGACCAGCGGCTATAACGCACATAAACTCGATGCCAATGGCCATAGGTTTCTGGGAGGTCGCGCCAGGGTGCACCAGTTCGAGCAATCCACAGCACCGCCTCGATAAACCGTCGGTTATCTCGGGCCGTTACGCCGCGGTCGCTGGTTTTACCCGGCAACAGTTCCTTGATCCGCTCCCACTGATCATCACGCAACCAATAGCGGCACATCCGTTACCCCAAAAAGCGGCGAGACTAATCGACGGCGCTACTGGCATCAAATGAGAACGCACCCTAGCACCCTAATCAAGCAGACACCTCGCGATTTGGTCTTATTGGGTTGTCGGACACCTTAGCAAAAAGCAACTGGCAGACCTAGCGGCAAGCCGCATATAAAAAGTGTCAATTCTTCTTGCGAGGCTTGCCGCCAGTGTGTTTCAGCGATGCAGTCCATTGATATCACGCTGCATTCTCAGGAAACACTGGTCTTTGCCGACCACCTTCAGGCCCTTTCTCTCGTAAAGTATTTTTGCCGGATTATTTTCAAAGACGGTCAGACGCAATGCCGGGCGTCGTTCCTTGCACGCCATGGCGAATACCTGATCGATCGCCCAGGAACCGGCGCCCTGCCCCTGAAACGCTTCAAGCATATGCAATTCGCGGATATACAAGGCTCTGGCGTCACGGCTCAGGCTGACATACCCCATCAACGTGTCATCACGCACAATCAGCCAGTTTTCGCGTCCCTCCCAGGCGACATCGAAAGCTTCGTCCAGCCATAACAGTTCATGTTGAATGTAGTAGCGAAGCATATTTCGACAAGTCAGGTCACGAGCAAAGTCCAGGTCCCGAGACGTTGCCGGACGCAATTCGAAACCCATTCAAGCCTCCGCCACAGCCACGATTTGCCCTTTCCAGCCGTCAGCATTGCGACGAGCAACGACCATAAGGTTCCCCGTACCCGGTGCCGCCACAATCAACGACCCGTCCGCCGCCCAGATTGCACTGCGCCCTGCCGAGCCCCAGCCACCCGTTGCGCCACCATGGTTGGCCATCAGTACCGCCATCGAGTGTGTGCAAGCATAGCCTTGCAATAGTGCGGTATCTGGAGCGTAGCCGTTTTCTGTGATCAACACGCCCGCGGCGTAAAGATCAGCGCCCTGCCGTGCCGCGGCTGCCGCGTGACTGGCGTGAGAGAAATCGGCGCAAACCGCCAGCGCGACGGTGTCGGTACCGATCTTCAATGTCGAACCGCCCGTTCCCGGAGCAAACGCCACTTCCTCGCCCGGATGCAGATGCTGCTTGCTGTAAATCCCTAGCGAACCATCGGCGCCCAATACCAGAGCTCCGATCAATACCGGCGAATCGTCCGACAGACGAATCGGCATCCCAACGACACTGGTCACACCGACTTCCCGCGCGAAATTGCGCAACGGTTGCAGCACCCCGGCGTCTGGCGCTATGGCCAGCTCCGTTGCCAAGCCGCGTTCGTACCCGGTCAGCGACAGTTCCGGAAACACCAGCAATTGCACGCCTTGCTCCGCGGCAACCTGCATGAAGCGCCGATGCCAAGCCATATTGGCGGCAAGATCACCGGCAATGGAGATCGATTGAGCGGCGGCAATGGTCAGTGTCGTCATGGTTCGTCCTTGTGACGTTGTGGTAGTTGGGCGCAGCGCAAAGTGTGTCACAACCCCCGACGTACTCAAGCGATAGAAAAGCCCATGATCATCGATAGCATTTTCTGATTGAATCCGCGTACCGGCCTCTAGTAAGCTCGGCGCATTCATCGGAGACAGACCATGCTCAACGCCCTCTCACAGCTTCGTACCGCCAGCGCCCCGCGCTCGGTTGCTGCTGCCCGGGCGAATGACGTCTGTGCTTCGGTCAGCTTTTATTTTGGGTATTGGTTTAGCCACTGGCGCGCCTGATACCCACACGGCGCCCACTTTAAACGGGTCGCCACCAGAGAATTCTCAACCCCCGGTCGGCCTCCCGACCGGGGGTTTTGTTTTTTCAGCCCTGAACATTTTTAGCGTCAACCAGACAATTTGAGGATTCACGACATGAACTACGCCACTTATTACCGTTACGACAGTTTTACCGCCTGGCGATTTACCAGCCTCCGCTCGGGACAGCCTGCCGCCTCCGATCGGTCACCCACAGGTGGCAAGCACACACACGCAGCCAATCCGGCCAATTGTCGAACACCCCAGTAGGGCCGAGCGCGCGGGAACGAACCCGCCGCCAGCCCAGGAAGCCCGAATATGAACTCGTCCGTCTCTGCTCTGCCACTGTCCACCCTGAGCCCTGCCAACGAAGCGCTGACCTTGCGCCTGCCCAGCTCATTGCAGCTCAAACAGCAACTCCCCCTCAGCAATGCCCTGACCCGGCAAGTCGCCGATCACCGTCAGGCAGTTCGCGCGATCCTCAACGGTGAAGACTCCCGCCTGCTGGTCATCGTCGGCCCCTGCTCGATTCACGATCCCCGTTCAGCCCTCGAATACGCCGCCAACCTGGCCCGGCTGGCCGCCGAAGTCAGCGATGAGATGCTGCTGGTGATGCGCGCCTACGTCGAAAAACCCCGCACCACAATCGGCTGGAAAGGCCTGGCCTACGACCCGCATCTGGATGGCAGCGACGACATGGCGGGCGGCTTGACGCTGTCCCGCGAATTGATGCGCGAAATGCTCCAACTGGGCTTACCCGTTGCCACCGAGCTGCTGCAACCGATGGCCGCCGGCTACTTCGACGACCTGCTGAGCTGGGTCGCGATTGGCGCCCGGACCACCGAATCACAGATCCATCGGGAAATGGCCAGCGGCCTGAGCATGCCGGTCGGGTTTAAGAACGGCACCGATGGCGGTGTGGCTGTTGCCAGCGACGCCATGCGCTCGGCCGCCCATCCGCATCGCCATTTCGGCGTCGATAGCCAAGGGCATCCTGCGATTATTCAGACACCGGGCAACCCCGACACCAACCTGGTACTGCGTGGCGGCCATCGCGGGCCGAACTACGACCGCGACAGCATCGCCCAAGTGCACAACGATTTGACCAGGCTCAAGATTCCGGCGCGGATCATGGTCGACTGCAGCCACGCTAACAGTGGTAAAGATCCATTGCGTCAGCCAGCTGTGTTCAATGACGTGCTTGAGCAGCGCCTGCAAGGTGATCGTTCGCTGATCGGCATGATGATTGAGAGCCATCTGTTCGAAGGCTGCCAGCCATTGAGCCCGTCGCTGCGTTACGGGGTGTCAGTAACGGACGGCTGCCTTGGCTGGGCCGGGACGGAACAAGTGTTATTGCAGGCAACCGAGCGACTTCGTGCGCAGCGCCTTACCCAACAGCCTAAGTGACCCGTGCCCCCTTCCGGTTTTCAATCGAAAACCGGAAGGGGATCAACGTTAAACCGGTTTACGAGTGCACTTGCACCCACGTGGCTTCGGACTGCTGGCTCACATCGTCGAGACGCTCGACCGAATAAGAGACTCGGACCGTCAAGTCCTGATGCTCGCGCCAAAACCTGTAGGGAACGATAAATACCAACGGTTGACCGGCCATTTCCCCGGAAACTTCACGATCATCGCGATGATTGAAATGCTCACCGTCACATTTCAGGTAAACCAGTTCCCCCTCTTCGGCCTGAGCATTGTCGATTAGAACGGTGACACCATCGATCGCATCTTGCACATCCAGCCAACCTTCATCGGCTTCCAGCACGACAGGTGGCAAAAGCGGCTCTCGTTCCAGCGGGCCGATCAACAGCGGTGCTGGTTCCGAGAAGCGTGACGCCTGCCCCTTCTGCTCGACGCAGTAGCCGATCGTAACGGAGGCCCCGAGATTGGGTGCAATACAGTCGGGACTTACCCAGAACGACAGTTCGCCGCCAACGGCAAAGGATTCGACTTTCAAAGTGTCATTGAAACTCGCTTGTGGCGTAACACCTACCCAGGAAAACAAAACCTGATCTCCAGCCGCCATTCGGGCGTACGGCCTGATGGTTACGCGCGCGCCCTGGGCGACTCTGCCCGGATCGAGCGTGCCGCCCACCGCATCGTTCACAATCACAGGCAGCAAATCTGGCCGGGAATCACCAACGCTCAGGTATAAACGCCCGGACTCCACAGGTCCACGAAGGCGTGCAGTGTAGAGGGTGTAATAAACCTCGAGTGACCCACCATCCAGTGCAGCGATGTGTACGGCCGATACGCAAAAGACAATCGCCCTGCCTACCTGAGCCTCGCTGACAAAACGCGACACCTCATGCCGATACGCAACACCCTCTGCATCGATACCCGACCAGAACATGACCAGTTTGTCTCCGCAGGCCATGTCCGGGTAAGGCGCGACGGTGATAATGGCCTTGTTGTCGGACGGATCGAGCATGGCGTTATCCGCCTGATCCAGCTGGGGTGCCGCCATGCACTGCTCTACAACATTCAAGTTATCTGCTTCATAAGTAGCCATTCAACGCTCCAGTCCTTGGAATAAATGCCGCCTTGAGGTCGGCATCGAACGAAGCCTATTGAAACCCGCGGTACTGATTCGCGCTGCCGGACAATCGCGTCGGCTTGCACGGTAAAAGGACGTTTCAGCGGTAGGTCATTGCGAGGAAGCTCGCAATGATCGTTAAAAAGATGTCCGGATATTCCGACCAAGACCTCATGTTCATTCGAGCTTTCGTACAATTTCTAACCCGTTTTCATCAGGTTACAGCGGCTTTTTCATACATCGCCGAGCAGGTGGTGTGCTTTAGAGTGCGCCCTTGAGCACACACCTGACCTACTGCGAAAAAGGAATGTACATGCTACGGAATGCAACCACTCAGTATCCGATCCTGCTGGCCCACGGGCTCTTCGGCTTCGATCGCATCGGCAATCTTGAACTGTTCCATGACGTCAAACTGGCCCTGAGAAGCGCCGGCGCGAGGGTTTTCATCCCTCATCTGTCAGCCACCCACAGCAATGAAACTCGCGGCGAACAACTGCTGGCGCAGATCGACCGGGTACTGCAAGGGACCGGTGCAAGCAAAGTCAACCTGATCGGTCACAGTCAGGGCGCACTGGCTGCACGGTATGCGGGGGCGCTAGCGCCGGAGGCAGTCGCTTCGGTGACATCGGTCAGCGGGCCGAACCACGGCTCGGAACTGGCCGATTTCTTGCGCAAGGCGCTGACACCCGGACGCCTGCCGGAGCATGTCGCCGGAGCGGTCGCCACCCTGTTCGCCGACTTCCTGTCGTTGCTCAGTGGCAACCGGCACCTGCCGCAGAACGCCATCGCCGCGCTCAATGCACTGACCACCGAAGGCGTCGGCGCATTCAACGACAAGTACCCCCAAGGGTTACCAAAAACCTGGGGCGGCAAGGGGCGCGAACTGGTGGACGGCGTGCGCTACTATTCGTGGAGCGGCACCCTGCAAGGAAGCATCCTCGACGAGGGGCTCGAAGCACTCAATCCGCTGCACGGATTTCTCCGGGCGTTCTCCCACTACTTCACCACCGAAGCCGAGCAGAATGACGGCATGGTCGGCCGGTTCAGCTCCCATCTGGGTAAGGTGATCCGTTCGGACTATCAGCTGGATCATCTGGACAGTCTCGGCCAGACAACCGGCCAGGTCCGCAGAGGCATCGACCCGATTACCCTGTATGTAAAGCATGCCGAACGCTTGAAAAATGCCGGCCTTTAAGCAATGCCACGCGGTCAAGCGATATAGACGGAACTTTGAGAGAGAAATAGCCCACTGAATCCGGTAGGCTCCGCACTTTATTGAACATTGAATGGAGTATTTTCTCATGGCCAAAGCCACTGCCCGTCACATCCTGGTTTCCAGCGAAGAAAAGTGCAACGAACTCAAAGCCCAGATCGAGGCCGGCGCCGATTTCGCCGAAGTTGCCAAAGCCAACTCCTCCTGCCCATCCAGCCGCCAGGGCGGTGACCTGGGCTCGTTCGGTCCAGGCCAGATGGTCAAGGAATTCGACACAGTGGTCTTCAGCGCACCGATCAACGTGGTGCAAGGCCCGGTCAAGACCCAGTTCGGTTATCACCTGCTGGAAGTGACCAGTCGTCAGGACTGATCAACGCTTTGAGTTTGCTACATAACGGCCCGCCTTTTGGTGGGCCGTTGTGTTTTCGTTACGTGATACGGCTGGCGAGGGACGCGCCGCTAGCGTACAAATTGTGGTTATCGACCACCCGGCTCTAAGGCTGACAATGCGACTGGTTTTCCCTACTTTGTTGTTCACTGCCGTGGCCCTGTTATTGGGCGCCGTCGGTGTGAACGCCACACCGCAACATGCGCTGACCGTGTACGGTGAACCGGCGAAGTATCCCGCTGGCTTCAGCCATTTCGCCTACACCAACCCGCAAGCGCCCAAGGGCGGCACGATGCGTCGCTCGGCGATGGAAATCGGTCATTTCGACCATATGCTGCCTTACATCGACAAAGGTACGGGTGTCACGCAGATCGACGGCTTGATCTACTCGCCCCTGGCCCAGCGCTCGCTGGACGAGCCCTATACCGTTTACGGCCTGGTGGCCCAACAGATGGAGCGTTCCGACGACGGACTGTCTCTGCGTTTCTATTTGAATCCGAAGGCCCGTTTCGCCGACGGCAAGCCGATCACCGCCGAAGACGTGCGCTATACCTTCGACCTGCTGATGACCCAGGGCAGCCTGCGCTATCGCACGCAATTTGCCGACGTCAAAGGCGTCGAAGTGGAGTCACCACTCACCATTCGGTTCGACTTCAAGAGCAACGAAAACCGCACCCTGCCCCTCGATATCGCGACCTTGCCGGTATTTCCCGAGCACTGGTGGAAGACCCGCGACTTCGCCAGTGGCGGTGGTTACGAGCCACCGCTGGGCAGCGGGCCGTACCGGGTAAGTAAAGTCGATTCCGGGCGCAGCATCACCTTCGAGCGTAACGCCGACTGGTGGGCCAGGGATTTACCGGTCAGCCGCGGCCTCTACAACTTCGATCATTTCAGCATCGAGTACTTCGGCGATACCGACGTTGCCCGACAGGTTCTGCGTGGCGGCGCCTACGATTACAACCGCGAATTCTCCGCTACCGCCTACTCCATCGGCTACGACAGCCCGGCCCTGAGCGACGGTCGACTGCAAAAGGCTCACCTGGCCAAAGAGGCGCCGCAATCGGCCCAGGGCTTTGTGTTCAACCTGCAAAACCCGATGTTCCAGGACCGCCGCGTGCGCCAGGCGCTGGCCATGCTCTGGGATTTCGAATGGAGCAACCGGCAGATGATGCGCGAGCTGTACATCCGCCAGCAGAGCTTCTTTTCCAACACCGACCTCGCCGCCCGACAACTGCCCGACGCGGGTGAGCGGGCGATTCTCGAGCCGTTGCGCGGGCAGATCCCCGACGAAGTCTTCACCCAGGTCTTCGAAGCCCCGAAAACTGACGGTAGCGGCGTGATACGCGACAAACAGCTGCAGGCCCTGGACTTGCTCGAACAGGCCGGCTGGAAACCCGATGGCGATCAACTGGTCAATGCCCAAGGTCAACCGCTGAGCTTCACCTTCCTGATCAGCCAGAACGGCATCGACCGATTGCTGCTGCCTTATAAGCGCACCCTGAAACAAATCGGCATCGACCTGAATATTCGCCGCATCGACGCCTCCCAGTACGTAAATCGCCTGATGTCCCGGGACTACGACATGATCATCACCGGCTACCCGGTCACCACTTCGCCGGGCAACGAGCTGTACAACTACTTTGGCTCGGTGGCGGCCAACGATCCCGGCTCCAACAACTACATGGTGCTGAAGAACCCGGCGGTCGATACGCTGATCGACGGCCTGGTTCGCGCCACCACCCAGGCTGACATGCTGCGCTACGCCCATGCCCTGGACCGAGTCCTGCAATGGAACTTCTATTGGATTCCCAATTATTACCCGCCAGGCAGCTCGACCGTGTGGTGGAACCGCTTCGGCATTCCCTCTGTACAGGCGAGCAATGACGAAGCCATCGAGAGTTGGTGGGAAGTGAGTTCCACCCCCTTGACCAACCAACAGATGACCGCCGAACTGATCAAACGCGGCAAACCCGGAGGGCCGCACTGATGTGGGCTTACGTACTGCGGCGCTTGCTGCTGATCATTCCGACACTGGTGATCATTCTTCTGGTCAATTTCGTTATCGTCCAGGCCGCACCGGGCGGTCCGGTGGAACAGGCCATCGCGCAGCTGCAAGGCATTGGCGGCGCGAGTGTCGGCGGTAGTTCCAGCGAGACGATGCACGGCAGTTCCCGGGCCAGCCGTGGGCTTGATCCGCAGCTGATCAAGGAGATCGAGAAGCAATACGGCTTCGACAAGCCGGCGCCGGAACGCTTGTGGTTGATGCTCAAGAGCTACGCCCGGCTCGACTTTGGCAAGAGCTTTTTCCGCGGAGCCAAGGTCACCGACCTGATCCTGGAAAAAATGCCGGTGACCATTTCCCTTGGGCTCTGGGCGACGTTAATCACTTATTTGGTGTCGATTCCGCTGGGTATCCGCAAGGCTGTGCACCACGGCAGCCATTTCGATATCTGGAGCAGCACCGCGATCATCATCGGTTACGCGATGCCCGCGTTCCTGTTCGCGATGTTCCTGATCGTGGTCTTCGCCGGCGGCACCTCGTTGAACTGGTTTCCGGTGCGCGGCCTGGTTTCGGACAACTTCGAGTCGCTGTCGACGGTGGGTAAAATCGCCGATTACTTCTGGCATCTGGTGCTGCCGGTAACGGCCCTGGTGGTCGGCGGCTTTGCGACCCTGACCATCCTCACCAAAAACTCCTTCCTCAATGAAATTACCCGTCAGTATGTGGTCACCGCCCGGGCCAAGGGTTTGAGCGAACGCCAGGTGCTTTACGGCCATGTGTTTCGCAACGCCATGCTGCTGGTGGTGTCGGGAATTCCCCAGGCCTTTATCAGCGTTTTCTTCGCCGGCTCGCTGTTGATCGAAGTGATTTTTTCCCTCGATGGCCTGGGGCGCATGAGTTACGAAGCCGCGGTGTCACGGGACTATCCGGTGGTATTCGGCTCGCTGTTCATCTTCACCTTGTTCGGCCTGCTGATAAAACTTATCGGCGACCTCTGCTACACCCTGGTCGACCCGCGTATCGACTTCGCCGCGAGGAACGCCTGATGTTCAAGCTCTCGCCGCTGGGCCGTCGCCGTTTCGAGCGTTTCAAGAAAAACCGCCGGGGCTGGTGGTCGTTGTGGTTGTTTATCGGCCTGTTCCTGTTAACCCTGGGCGGCGAGCTGATCGCCAATGACAAACCGCTGATGGTCAGTTTTCAGGGCTCGCTGTATTTCCCGGCCTTCAAACGCCACACCGAACAGGAATTTGGCGGTCAGCTGCCATTCCAGGCCGATTACCGCAGCGATTACGTACAGAAGCTGATCCACAAGGATGGCGGCTGGATGCTGTTCCCGCCGATCCCGTTCAGCGATGACACGCCCAATTACGACCTCAACCAACCGGCACCGAGCCCGCCCTCGAAGGTCAACTGGCTAGGCACTGACGATCAGGCCCGGGACGTGTTGGCCCGGGTGATTTTCGGGGCGCGGGTATCAATTCTGTTCGCACTGGCGCTGACCTTCATCAGCGCGTTGATCGGCATCACCGCCGGTGCGCTGCAAGGCTATTACGGCGGTTGGGTCGACCTGCTCGGTCAGCGCTTGCTGGAAGTCTGGTCGGGGCTGCCAGTGCTGTACCTGCTGATCATTCTGTCGGGCTTCGTCGAGCCGAATTTCTGGTGGCTGCTGGGAATCATGGCGCTGTTCTCCTGGCTGGCCCTGGTGGACGTGGTGCGCGCCGAGTTCCTGCGCGGGCGCAACCTGGAATACGTCAAGGCCGCCCGTGCGCTGGGCCTGACCGACCGCAAGGTGATCGTGCGGCACATTCTGCCCAACGCGATGAATGCCACCCTGAGTTATTTGCCATTCATTTTGACCGGGGCGATTTCCACTCTCACGGCGCTGGATTTCCTCGGTTTCGGCATGCCGGCCGGCAGTGCGTCCCTGGGCGAATTGATCGGCCAAGGCAAGCAGAACCTGCAGGCACCGTGGCTGGGTCTCACAGCGTTTTTCACCCTGGCGCTGATTCTTTCTTTACTGGTGTTCATTGGCGAGGCGTTGCGTGATGCCTTTGATCCACGATCTTGATCCATGTTCTTGAAGCGGACTGTTGATATGAGTGACAACCTGATCGAAATCCGTGACCTCAGCGTGGCCTTCAGCGGCCAGACCGTGGTGCGCAACCTGTGCCTGGACATTCGCCCCGGCGAATGCCTGGCGCTGGTCGGCGAGTCCGGATCCGGCAAGTCCGTGACCGCCCACTCGATCCTGCAACTGCTGCTCGAAAACGGTACGCAAACCACCGGCAGCATTCGTTATCGCGGCCAGGAATTGATCGGCGCCGACGCTAAAGTCTTGCGCGAACTGCGCGGCAACCGGATCGCGATAATCTTCCAGGAGCCGATGACCTCCCTCAATCCGCTGCACAGCATCGAAAAACAGATCGGCGAAACCCTACTGCTGCACAAAGGGCTGGGTGGCAAAGCGGCGCAAGCGCGGATTATTGAGTTGCTGCAACTGGTAGGCATCCAGAAACCCGAAGAGCGGCTCAAGGCCTACCCCCACCAACTTTCCGGCGGCCAGCGGCAACGGGTGATGATCGCGATGGCCCTGGCCTGCGAACCGGAATTGCTGATCGCCGACGAGCCGACCACCGCGCTGGATGTGACGGTGCAGCGCAAAATCCTGCGGCTGCTCAAATCCCTGCAACAGCAGCTTGGCATGTCGCTGCTGCTGATCAGCCACGACCTCAATCTGGTGCGCAGCATGGCCCAGCGGGTGTGCGTGATGCACGCAGGGGAAATCGTCGAGCAGGCACCTTGCGAAACGCTGTTCACCGAGCCTAAACATCCTTACAGCTGCGCACTATTGAACGCCGAACCGGAAGGCGAAGCCCTGCCCCGGGATGAGCGCGAAAAAGTGCTGGAAGTGGATAATTTGCAGGTGCAGTTCGCCATCGGTGGTGGCCTGTTTCAGCGTAAAACTTACCTGCGCGCGGTGGATGGCATTAGCCTGAATGTTCAGCGTGGCAAGACGCTGGGCATCGTCGGCGAGTCCGGTTCGGGCAAGTCCACGCTTGGTCAGGCGATCCTGCGCTTGCTCGACTCGAAGGGCAGCATTCGCTTTCAGGGTGAGGCCCTGGATGGCTTGACGCAAAAGCAGCTGCGACCGTGGCGAAAGAAGATGCAGGTGGTGTTCCAGGACCCCTTTGGCAGTCTCAGCCCACGGATGTCGGTGGCGCAGATCATCAGTGAAGGCCTTGAGGTGCACAGCCAGTCCACCCCGGACGAATGCGAAGCCCAAGTGATCCGGGTGCTGGAAGAAGTCGGCCTCGACCCGCAAAGCCGTCATCGCTACCCGCACGAATTCTCCGGTGGCCAGCGCCAGCGCATCGCCATTGCCCGCGCGCTGGTGTTGAAACCGGCGCTGATCCTGCTCGACGAACCGACCTCGGCACTGGATCGCACGGTACAAAAACAAGTGGTCGCCCTGCTCCGCCAGCTTCAGGAGAAACATGGCCTGACCTACCTGTTCATCAGCCACGACCTGGCGGTGGTGCGCGCCCTGGCCCACGACATGATCGTGATCAAGGACGGCAAAGTAGTGGAAAGCGGCGCGAGCCATGATGTGTTCGAGTCGCCGCAGCATCCGTATACCAAAGAGCTGTTGGCGGCGGCGCATCCGGGGTTGGCATAATCCCGTACGCCGATGAACCGCGTCGCGGCCATCGCGGGCAAGCCCGGCTCCCACAGGTTTTATGTCGTGCCCACATTCAGCGGCAACGCCAAATCCCGTGGGAGCGGGGTTGCCCGCGATTGGACCAGCACAGGCAATACTTAATCAGGATCAGCCCCATGAACACCACCGAAAGCCTCAAGGACTACCAGCGCGTTCGCTCCCTGGCGATCCGTTCGCTGTTCGAAATCATCGAGCAATCGAGCGAGGGCACGGTGATTGTCGACCGCGACGCAAACATCGTCTGGATGAACGAGCGTTATGCCCGGCGTTTCGGTCTGGAGTCGGCCGCAGGTGCCATCGGCAGGGCCTGCGAAAGCGTGATCCCCGGTAGCCTGTTGCGCGAGGTGGTGCGCACCGGACGGCCGATCCTGCTGGACATGCAGGACACCCCCAAGGAACCGCTGGTGGTGATGCGCCTGCCGATTCACGACGATGCCGGCGCGGTGATCGGCGCCATCGGTTTTGCCCTGTTCGATGAATTGCGCAGCCTGTCGCCGATGCTCAAGCGCTACCTGAGCATGCAGGAAGAACTGGCCTCGACCCGCTCGCTGTTGCGGGCGAGGCAGACCAAGTACAACTTCGCCCATTTCATCGGCACCAGCGCCGCCAGCCTGGAAGTCAAACGCCGCGCCCGGCGCAGCGCCAGCGCAGAGTCACCGGTGTTGCTGCTCGGTGAAACCGGTACCGGCAAGGAGCTGCTGGCCCAGGCGATCCACGGCGCCTCGCCGCGGGCGCACAAAGCTTTCGTCAGTATCAACAGCGCGGCGATTCCCGAGTCGCTGCTGGAAGCCGAGTTCTTTGGCACCGCCCCCGGCGCGTTCACCGGCGCTGACCGCAAGGGCCGCACCGGCAAGTTGCAAATCGCTCAGGGCGGCACGCTGTTTCTCGATGAGATCGGCGACATGCCGTTGCCACTGCAAAGCAAATTGCTGCGGGTGCTGCAGGAAAAGGAATTCGAACCGGTGGGCTCCAACGAAGTGATCCAGAGCGATGTGCGGGTGATCGCGGCCACGTCAACCGATCTGGAAGCGGCGATCAAACGCGGCGAGTTTCGTGCCGATTTGTATTACCGCCTCAACGTGCTGCCGATCCAGGTCCCGCCCCTGCGTGATCGCCTCGACGACCTGCCGGCCCTCAGTGAAGCGATCCTCGAAGAGCTGCGCAGTCAGCACGAACTGAACCCCGAAGCCCTGGATTTGTTGGGTCAACACGCCTGGCCGGGGAACATCCGAGAACTGCGCAACGTCCTGGAACGCGCGGCGTTGCTCAGTGATGATTTGATGCTTAACGCGGCGGACATCCGCGCGGCAATTGGTAGTTTTACGCCGGTGGAGCGAGTGGCGCCTTTGCCCGTTCAACCGATTGCCCATGAAAGCTTTAGTGAGGCTCGCGAACGGTTTGATCGACAGTTGATTGAATCCGCCCTCGCGCAATGCGGCGGCAAGGTTATCGAAGCGGCGGCGCGATTGGGGTTGGGGCGGTCGACGTTGTACAAAAAGATGGTGGCGTTGGGGATTGCGGAGTCTCCATAAAGAGACATTGATCTCTATTGGTAGATATAGCCTCCTGAGCGCTGCGCGCTCTTCGCGAGCAAGCCCGCTCCCACATTCGACCGTATTCCTCTGAGCGATCCGGTCAAACTGTGGGAGCGGGCTTGCTCGCGAAAGCGCCAGACCCGTCAATAGAAGTCTCAAAATAGAGACAAATAAATAAAAGCCAGCACACAAAATAAATAATTTCTTTATATTTCAATGTGTTAACTGACTGGCACGAAACTCGCTATAGCCCTTCCCACAAAGCTTCACCCTACAAAAATAACAATCGAAGGAGACACACCATGAGTGTGATCATTGCCTTGGCAGCTCTCACGCTGCTGATGGTGGCTGCCTACCGTGGCTACAGCGTTATCCTCTTTGCCCCGATCGCCGCCCTCGGCGCCGTCCTGCTCACCGACCCTTCCGCCGTTGCCCCCGTCTTCACCGGGGTGTTCATGGAAAAAATGGTCGGCTTCGTCAAACTGTATTTCCCGGTGTTCCTGCTCGGTGCCGTGTTCGGCAAGCTGATCGAGTTGTCGGGCTTCTCCCGCTCCATCGTCGCAGCAGCAATTCGCTTGCTCGGCACTCGTCAGGCCATGCTGGTGATCGTGCTGGTCTGCGCCCTGCTCACTTACGGCGGCGTATCGCTGTTTGTGGTGGTGTTTGCGGTCTACCCGTTTGCCGCCGAGATGTTCCGCCAGAGCAATATCCCCAAGCGCCTGATCCCGGCGACCATCGCCCTCGGCGCATTTTCGTTCACCATGGACGCTCTGCCCGGCACGCCGCAGATCCAGAACATCATCCCTAGTACCTTCTTCAACACCACCGCCTGGGCCGCGCCGTGGCTGGGTGTGATCGGCACGATTTTCGTGTTCTGTGCCGGCATGCTGTTCCTTCAGAGCCAGCGCAACAAGGCCCAGCGCAGCGGTGAAGGGTATGGTTCAGTGCTGCGCAATGAGCCGGAAACCGCGCCGGACATCAAGCTGCCCAACCCCTGGATCGCGCTGTCGCCGCTGTTGATGGTGGGCCTGATGAACCTGCTGTTCACCCGCTGGATTCCAGAGTGGTACGGCAAGACGCACAGCCTGTCGCTGCCAGGCATGGCCGCCCCGGTGACTACCGACATCGCCAAGCTGACAGCGATCTGGGCGGTCCAGGCAGCCTTGTTGGTAGGCATCGTCATGGTGCTGGTGTTCGCCTTTCAGACGATTCGCGGCAAGTTGGCCGAAGGCAGTAAAAGTGCGGTCAGCGGCGCGCTGCTGGCGGCGATGAACACGGCGTCGGAATACGGTTTTGGTGCGGTGATCGCGTCGCTACCGGGTTTTCTGGTGCTGTCTGGCTGGCTCAAAAGCATTCCCAACCCGCTGGTCAACGAAGCGATTACCGTGACCCTGCTGGCCGGTATCACCGGTTCGGCGTCGGGCGGCATGAGTATCGCCCTGGCGGCGATGTCCGAGACGTTCATCAGCGCCGCCCACGCCGCCAATATTCCATTGGAAGTGCTGCACCGGGTCGCCGCGATGGCCAGTGGCGGCATGGACACCCTGCCGCACAACGGCGCGGTGATTACTTTGCTGGCGGTCACCGGTTTGACCCACCGCGAGGCCTACAAAGACATTTTCTGTATTACGCTGATCAAGACACTCGCTGTTTTTGTGGTGATCGGTACTTTCTACGCCACTGGCATTGTGTGAGGTATTCATGACGACTCTTTCGGGCAAGACCGCACTGGTCACCGGTTCCACCAGCGGCATCGGCCTGGGGATAGCCCTGAGCCTGGCCAAGGCTGGCGCCAACCTGATCCTCAACGGTTTCGGCGATGCGTCCAAAGTGATGGCCGAGGTCGAGCAATTCGGTGGCAAGGTGGGTCATCATCCCGCTGATGTCAGCGACCCGGCGCAGATCGCCGACATGATCGAGTACGCCGAGCGTGAGTTCGGTGGCGTGGATATCCTGGTCAACAACGCGGGCATCCAGCACGTGGCGTCGGTGGAAGATTTTCCGGTGGAGCGCTGGGACTCGATCATTGCGATCAACCTGTCGTCGGTGTTTCACAGCACCCGCTTGAGTTTGCCGGGGATGCGCACCAAGGGCTGGGGACGGATCATCAACATCGCTTCGGTGCATGGCCAGGTCGGTTCGGTGGGCAAGGCGGCGTACGTCGCGGCCAAGCATGGTGTAATCGGCCTGACCAAGGTGGTCGGTCTGGAAACCGCTACGACGAACGTCACCTGCAACGCCATCTGCCCGGGTTGGGTACTGACGCCACTAGTGCAGAAGCAGATCGATGATCGCGCCGCGACGGGGATCGACCCGCAGCAGGCGCAACACGACTTGCTGGCCGAGAAGCAGCCGTCCCTGGAATTCGTGACACCGCCGCAACTGGGCGAGTTGGTGCTGTTTTTATGCAGTGAAGCCGGTAGCCAGGTGCGTGGCGCAGCGTGGAATATTGATGGTGGGTGGTTGGCGCAGTAACTCGCCGCTAGCCCCCCCCCAGACACTGATCGTTCCCACGCTCTGCGTGGGAATGCAGCCCGGGACGCTCTGCGTCCCAAAGCGGACGCGGAGCGTCCATTGAGGCATTCCCACGCAGAGCGTGGGAACGAGAGAGGCCAAGCCATGTCCGACATCCTCTGGCAACCCGGCACCGAGCGCATCGGCAAGTCCCGCATGGAGGCCTTCCGGCGCTTCGTCAATCAGCGACACACCCTTGAGATCGCCGACTACCCTGCCCTGCACCAATGGAGCATCGATCAGCGGGCAGCTTTCTGGCAGGCCATCGTCGATTTCTTCGACATCCGTTTTCACGATCAGCCCGACGCGGTACTGATAGAGGGCACGCAAATGCCCAGCGCCCAGTGGTTCCCCGGCGCCACGCTGAACTTCGCCGAACACCTGCTACGTCGTCGCGACGATGCCGTGGCAGTAGTGGCCATCGGCGAAAACGGCCAGCGGGAACAACTGACCTGGGCTGAACTGGCGAGCCATGTCGCCGGTTTTCAAAACGGCCTGAAAGCTGCCGGTGTCGGCCTCGGCGACCGTGTGGCCGCGTGCATGCCGAACACCTGGCAAACCCTGGTGGCCATGCTCGCCACCACCAGTCTTGGCGCGATCTGGTCCTGTTCTTCACCCGACTTCGGCACCCACGGGGTGATCGACCGTTTCGGCCAGATCGAGCCGAAAGTGCTGATCACTTGCGCCGGTTACCGTTACGCCGGCAAGGGCATCGACCAGACCACCAAGGTCAACGAAATCCTCGGGCAACTGCCGTCCTTGCAGCAGTTGATCGTTGTCCCTTACGCACGCCCCCAGGCGCGCATCGAAGACTTCCGTAGCCAGGCCAACGTGACGTTGTGGGACGATTTCTACGACCCGGGCGGCGAGCCGCAATTCGTTCCCGTGCCCTTCGCCCATCCGCTGTACATCCTCTATTCCAGCGGCACCACCGGCGTGCCGAAATGCATTGTTCACTGCACCGGCGGCGTGCTGCTGCAACACGTCAAGGAACATGGCCTGCACACCGATCTCGGCCCCGGCGACCGCTTGTTCTACTACACCACGTGCGGCTGGATGATGTGGAACTGGCTGGTCTCGGCCCTGGCCGTCGACAGCGCCGTGGTGCTGTACGACGGCTCGCCGTTTCATCCAGGCCCGGAGCGCTTGATTGACCTGATCGACGACGAACGCATCAACGTCTTCGGCACCAGTCCCAAGTTCCTCACCGCGCTGGAAAGCAATGGCGTGAAGCCGTGCGAAAGTCATGATCTGAGCAGCCTCAAAACCGTGCTGTCCACCGGTTCCGCGCTGTCGCCGCAGAGCTTCGATTTCGTGTATCGCGCGTTCAAGTCTGACTTGTGCTTGTCTTCAATGTCCGGTGGCACCGACATCGTTTCGTGCTTTGTGATCGGCAATCCGGTGCTGCCGGTGCGCCGTGGCGAAATGCAGTGCAAGGGCCTGGGCATGGCGGTGGAAGTCTGGAACGACGCCGGGCAGCCTGTGATCGGGGAAAAAGGCGAGCTGGTGTGCACCCGACACTTTCCGGCGATGCCCATCGGTTTGTGGCATGACCCTGATGGGGAAAAGCTGCGAAAGTCCTATTTCAGCCTGTTCCCCGGCGTCTGGGCCCAAGGCGATTACGCCGAGCAACTGCCCCACGGCGGGATGCTGATCCACGGCCGCTCCGACGCGGTACTCAACCCCGGCGGCGTGCGCATCGGCACGGCGGAAATCTATCGTCAGGTGGAGAAAGTTCCGCAGGTGCTGGACAGCGTTGCCATCGGTCAGCAATGGCTGGATGACGTGCGGGTGGTGCTGTTCGTGAAGTTGCGCGACGGTGTCCAACTGGACGAAGCGCTGCAACAACAGATTCGCCAGGTCATCCGCGCCAACACCACACCACGGCATGTGCCAGCGAAGATTGTCGCGGTGACGGACATTCCGCGCACCATCAGCGGCAAGGTGGTCGAGCTGGCGGTAAGGAATGTGGTGCATGGCCAGAAGGTGAAAAACACCGATGCGCTGGCCAACCCCGAAGCCCTGGAGCAGTTTCGTGACCGCCCTGAACTGAACGACTGACTGTGGGAGCGGGCTTGCTCGCGAAAGCGGTCTATCAACCAACATCCATGTTGAATGTGAAATCGTCTTCGCGAGCAAGCCCGCTCCCACATTTGCTCGTCGTTGTCAGCGCTAGTCCACTAACCCCCATTCCCCCGGCGGTGTATGGGGCCCGGGCGTAGTCTCGGCGTGCATTTTCAGGCGCAAGCGCAAGTTGTTCACCGAATCCGCATGCTTCAACGCCTCTGCCTCATCAATCGCGCCCTCGGCGAACAGCGCGAACAGCGCCCCATCAAACGTCTGCATCCCCGCCTCTGAAGACTTTTCCATAATGCCCTTGAGCTCGGAAAACTCATTGCGCCGGATCAGGTCGCCGATGGTCGGCGTTCCCAGCATCACCTCCACAGCCGCCCGGCGCTGCCCATCGCGGGTCCGCACCAACCGCTGGGAAACAAAGGCCTTGAGGTTATTGCCCAGGTCATGGAGCAGTTGCGTGCGACGTTCTTCGGGGAAGAAATTGATCACGCGGTCCAGCGCCTGATTGGCGTTGTGCGCATGCAACGTGGAAATTACCAGATGACCGGTATCGGCAAACGCCAGCGCGTGCTCCATAGTCTCGCGATCGCGAATTTCGCCGATCAGCACCACGTCCGGCGCCTGGCGCAGGGTGTTTTTCAATGCTGCATGAAAACTGCGGGTATCAACGCCGACCTCGCGCTGGTTGATGATCGACTTCTTGTGCCGATGGATAAACTCGACCGGGTCTTCGATGGTGATGATATGGCCGCTGCTGTGGCGATTGCGGTAATCGATCAGTGCTGCCAGCGAGGTCGACTTGCCCGAACCGGTCGAACCGACGAACAGTATCAGCCCCTGTTTGAGCATGATGGTTTCGAGCAGCACCGGTGGCAACTTCAGGTCTTCGAAGCGTGGAATGTCGAGTTTGATGTTGCGCGCCACGATAGACACATCGTTGCGCTGCTTGAAGATATTGAGCCGAAAACGCCCGACCCCGGCCAGGGAAAGCGCCAGGTTCATTTCCAGTTCGCGATCGAACTCCAGGCGCTGTTCGGCGTCCATAATGGACGCCGCGATGGCCGCGACTTCACCCGGCTTGAACGGGTGCTCGGCCAGGGCTTTGAGCACACCGTCAAATTTCGCACTGGGTGGCGCGCCCGTGGACAGGTAAAGATCGGAGCCATTGCGGCTGGCCAGAATCTGCAACAGTGCATCGATTTCCATGGCAAAAAGCACCCGCGAAGCATTCAATTGAAAAAATGACCCCAAACGGGTCATCCAGCGTCTACCGCCATGCAAGGATAGTAGACGCCGCCACACCGACTGACACGCAGGACATTGTGATGAACGCACCACCGACCGCCAGCGACGCCCAGGCCTTGATTGCCCGACTGGACTGGACAAACAACCCGCTGGGCGCCGCCGATCACTGGCCGCAAAGCCTGCGCACCGCCGTGGACATTGTGATTCACTCGCCAATGCCGATGCTGTTGCTATGGGGCCCGCAGCTCACCCAGATCTACAACGACGGCTTCGCCTTCCTCGCGGGCAGCAAACACCCTCACGCTTTCGGACAACCGACGCACCAGATCTGGCCAGAACTGAAAGACTTCACCGACCCGATTTACAGCGCCGTCCTACAGGGCCAGGTGCGGACCTACAGCGAACAGCGCTTTACCTTGCAGCGCGACGGGCGAGATTCCGACTTCTGGCTGGATTTGACCTACAGCCCCATTCGCAATGAAAGCGCCGAGGTCGCCGGGATTCTGGTCACGGCCATCGAAACCAACGAACGCCGCCGCATCGCCCTGGAACTCGAGCAACGTTCCGCCGCCAGCCTCAAGGCCCAGCAGGAAACCGAGCAGCGCCTGCAATTGGCGCTGGCCGCCACCGATGCCGTCGGCACCTGGGACTGGGACATCGGCGAAGACCGTTTCATCGCCGATGCCCACTTCGCCCAATTGCATGGCGTCGACGCAAGCCTGGCCAGCCAGTTGCCCATCAGCGAATACCTCCACGGCGTACACCCGGAAGACCGCGCCATGATTGCCCGCAGCATCAAGCACTGCATCACCCATGGCAGCGAGTACGCCGAGGAATATCGCTTGCTGCAAGCCGACGGCCAATTGCGCTGGGTGTTTGCCCGAGGCCGCTGCTATAAGGACCATCATGGTCGGCCCATCCGTTTCCTTGGCGCAGCACTCGATCTGACAGAACGCAAACACATCGAACAGGCCTTGCGCCAAAGCCAGACCGAGCTGCAGCTGATCATCAACGCCATGCCGATCCTGATCAGTTACGTCGACAGCGAGGAGCGCTTTCGCCTCAACAATGCCGCCTATCTGGAATGGTACGGCCTGACGCCTCAGGAGCTTTACGGCCGCACCATCCGTGAAGTGCTGGGCGACGAAGCCTATGCCTTGCGCGCCGAATACATTGCCGAGGCGCTGAAAGGCAAGGCCTGCAGTTTCAGCATCAGCGCCGCGCACCGCGACGGCAGCACCCGTCAGGCCTTGATGAACTACCTGCCCCGTCATGGCTCGGACGGCGCGGTCAATGGTTTTTAAATCTTCGTAATCGACGAAACCGAGCGCAAACACACCGAAGAAGCCCTGCGCAACCTCAACGAAACCCTTGAGGAACGCGTCAGCGCCCGCACCCAACAACTGGCCGAAGCCAACCAGCGACTGCAAAACGAGATGTTCGAGCGCGAGCGCGCCGAAGACGCCTTGCGGCATGCGCAGAAAATGGAAGCAGTGGGACAGCTCACGGGCGGCATCGCCCATGACTTCAACAACATGCTCACCGGGATCATCGGCAGCCTCGATTTGATGCAACGCTACATCGCCGACGGGCGTGCCGCCGAGATCGGTCGTTTTACCGAAGCCGCGGTGTCTTCGGCCCACCGCGCTGCCGCCCTGACCCATCGCCTGCTGGCGTTCTCCCGGCGTCAGTCGCTGGATCGCAAGCCGCTGAATGCCAACCAGCTGGTGCATTCCCTGGAAGATTTGTTCCGCCGGACCAAGGGCGACCATATCGAGCTCAAAATGCAGCTGGCCGATGAAGTCTGGCCGGTCAGCACTGACGTCAGCCAACTGGAAAACGCCCTGCTCAACCTCGTTATCAATGCCCGGGATGCAATGCCCGAAGGCGGCGAGTTGGTGATCGAAACCGCCAACGTTCACCTCGACGGTAGCGACATCACCCCCTTGGAACCGGTCAGGGCCGGGGATTACCTGATGATTGCCGTCAGCGACAACGGCGCCGGCATGACCCCGTCAGTGTTGGCCAAGGCCTTCGACCCGTTCTTCACCACCAAACCCATCGGCCAGGGTACCGGTCTTGGACTGTCGATGATCTATGGTTTCGCCCAACAGTCGGGCGGGCACGTCAGCCTTCACAGCCTGCCGGGCCAGGGCACCAGCGTTCGCCTGTATTTACCACGGCTGCACGTCGCGGTGCCGGAGCACACTCTGGAGCCGCTCAACGGCGAAACACCGGCAGCGATTGCCGGTGAAACCGTGGTGTTGGTGGAAGACGATCCGGCGGTGCGCATGCTGGTGCTCGACCTGCTCAATGAGTTGGGTTATCACGCCCATGAAGCCGAAGACGCGAAGGCCGCACTGCCCTTGCTGGAGTCCGATCTGCGCGTGGATCTATTGGTGACCGATGTCGGGCTACCGGGCATGAACGGTCGGCAACTGGCGGAAATCGCGCGTCAGCATCGCCCGGGTCTGAAGGTGCTGTTCATGACCGGTTATGCGGAAAAAGCCGCCGAACGCCAGGGTTTCCTGGACGAAGGCATGGACATGGTGGCCAAACCCTTTTCCATTGACCTGTTGGCCAACAAGATTCGCACGATGATCGGCCAAGCGGACTGAGTTAAGGCATAATCGCGCGCCCCACGCTGGCACCAACATAGCCACCACCGTTGCAAGGTACTGCCAATGAAAGCCCAAGCCCGCCATATCCTGGTGAAAACCTCGGAAGAAGCCGAGCAGCTCAAACAACGCATCGCCAAGGGCGAAGCCTTCGATGTGCTGGCCAAGAAATATTCCACGTGCCCGTCCGGCAAACGCGGCGGCGACCTGGGCGAAGTACGGCCCGGGCAGATGGTCGGCGTGATCGATGCGGTGATCTTCAAAAAACCACTGCGGGTGGTGCATGGGCCGATCAAGAGCAAGTTCGGGTATCACCTGGTGCAGGTGTTTTACCGGGATTGATGGGCTTGGCTTTAGGGCCTCATCGCGGGCAAGCCCGCTCCCACAGGGGTTGTGAATTGCCACAGATTGCAGCCACACAAAAAAACCTGTGGGAGCGGTGATGTGAGTGCAATCGTGGGCAACTCATAAATCTCTGTGGGAGCGGGCTTGCCCGCGATCCGGTTGCGCAGCAAGCGGCCATCCACCGCTTATCTCGGGATCAGCGCCCCCGGCACCTGAATCACCTGACTCGCCAACCGATGCCCCGCCTCGGCAGCTTCAACCGGGTTGCCGCCCTTGAGCCGACAAGCCAGATACGCCGCACTGAACGAATCCCCCGCCGCCGTGGTGTCCACTACCCGTTCGACCACCTGCGCCGGCACTTCGAACGACTCACCGTCACAGCGAATCAGACACGCCTCGGCGCCGCGCTTGAGCACCACTTCCGGTGTGCCCATCTGCTCGTAAGCGGCAAACACCGCCGCGCAATCGGAAAAGTGGAACAGCGCCTGCTCGTCGTCAACCGTCAGCAACGCCAGGTCGATATAGGGCAGAACACTGCGATAAGCCGCCCGTGCCTCTTCAATTGACGCCCACAGGCGTGGTCGATAATTGTTGTCGAACACGATCCGCGCATCCCGCTGCCGGGCTTCGATCAGGGTTTCCAGAAGTTTTTCCCGCCCCTGCACACCGAGCACCGCCAAGGTGATGCCGCTGAAATACAACACGTCGTAATCCGGCAGCGCCGCCAGGATCGGCGCGGCCGCCGGGGTGGTAAAGCAATCGCGCACCGCCGCTTCGTTGCGCCAGTAGAGAAAACGCCGCTCGCCGGCCGCATCGGTCTGGATGCAATACAGGCCGGGCAAGCGACCGGGCAAACGCTGGACCATGTCCAGCCCGATGTTTTCGCTGGCCCAGCTCTGGCACATCGCGTCGCTGAAACTGTCATCGCCCAGGGCAGTGACGTAATCCACCGTGCCGCCATCGCCCAGTTCACGGGCCAGATAGACCGCAGTGTTCAAGGTATCGCCGCCGAAGCTTTGTTGCAGGGAGCCGTCGGCGCGCTGCTGCAATTCGATCATGCATTCGCCGATCAGGGCGATGCGCGGGGTGTTGGGGCCCAGGGGGCTGATGCTGTTCATTGATGTGGAGGTCTCTGGTAGTGCGATGTTGTCTGTTAGGCCGTCATCGCGGGCAAGCCCGCTCCCACAGGGGTTTGTGAATGGCCACCGATTGCAACCACACCCAAAAACCTGTGGGAGCGGGCTTGCCCGCGATGGCCGCGCCTGGGTTCCGAACCTTAGAAACAGGTTTCCATGGTTTCGATGACATTCAGTTGCGCATCCACCAAACACCCAATGCGCCATTTATCGAACGTCAGGCACGGGTGTGAAGTACCGAACGAAATGATATCGCCCACCCGCAATTCAATCCCCGGCGCCACGGTCATGAACGCGTGCTGGTCCATCACCGCCGTCACCTTGCAGGCACTCACGTCCTCGCCGATCGCCGGCACCACGCCGGCCTTGTAACGCAGCAACGGCACCGGCAAACCGGCGTCATAAGCCACGTCACGCTTGCCCAGGGCGATCACCGCGAAACCCGGTTCCGGCAACGACTGCACGTGCGCCCAGACTTCCAGCGCCGGGCGCAAACCTTCGTGCAGGTCGCTGCGACGGTCGAGCACGCAGCATTGCGCTTCTTTGTAGATGCCATGGTCGTGGGCCACGTAACTGCCGGGGCGCAGCACGCTGAGGAAACGCCCGCCGGCATTCTGCGCTTCGAACGACTCGGCGATCAGGTCGTACCAGGCCGAACCCGACGCCGTGATGATCGGCTTGGCAATGGCAAACGCGCCGCTGTCCTGCAATTGCACGGCCAGGCGCACCAAAGAATCAGCGAACGCACGGATGCCGCTCACCGCGTGATCGCCATGAATCACTCCTTCGTAACCCTCGATGCCGGTCAATGCCAGCGCCGGTTGAGCCGCGATAGCCTTGGCCAGCGCCAGCACTTCGGCCTCGGTGCGGCAACCACAACGACCGCCGACCACGCCGTACTCGATCATCACGTTCAGGCGCACACCGCGCGAAGCGAAATACGCGCCGAGGTCGGCGACGTTATCCGGGTGATCGACCATGCAATAGAAGTCGAAGGTCGGGTCTGCCAACAGATCGGCGATCAGGGCCATGTTCGGCGTGCCGACCAATTGGTTGGCCATCAGCACCCGATGCACGCCATGAGCGTAAGCCGCGCGGGTTTGCGTGGCACTGGCCAGGGTGATGCCCCAGGCACCGGCGTCCAGTTGGCGACGAAACAGCGCCGGGGTCATGCTGGTTTTTCCGTGCGGCGCCAGTTCCGCGCCGCTGTTGCTGACGAAGTCCTGCATCCAGCGAATGTTGTGTTCCAGCGCGTCGCGGTGCAGCACCAGCGCAGGCAGGCTGACGTCGCGCACAAGATTGGCGCCTGTGTGGGCAAAGCCCTTTTCCACGGTGGCAGTATTTTTGGCAGAAAACATGGTCGAACTCCTCACATTCGCGGCCGCAGGCAGCCGCTGTTATTCGTTGATGCGACGGGCGAGACTGTTGGCGCTGTCGATCAGCACCCGGCGATACTCGTTGTAATTGTTCTTCGCATCGGCCCGTGGGGCGACGATGCACAGGGTAGCAATGGCCACGCCGTTCGGGTCTTTGACCGGGGCGGCGAAGCAATGGGTAAAGGTGTCGGCGACACTATCGAAGGAAAAGAACCCATCGATACCGGCTTGGCGGATTTCTTCAAGAAACTGCTCCAGCGGCAGGAGTTCACCGCCGGGCAGGATGAAGTCGTCGGGGTCGATCAAATCGACGATCTCCTGATCGCTCAGATGCGCCAGCAACAGGCGCCCGGAAGCGGTCCAGGGGATCGGCGCGTTCTCGCCGATGTCCGAGGAAATGCGGAAATGTCGTTCGCCCTCTTTCATCAACGCCACGGTGTATTTGCGCCCATTGAGCAGGCACATCTGCGCGGTTTCACGGGTCTGGCTGACGATCTCTTGCAAGGCAAGATCGGCCTCGCGGGTCAGGTCGAAATGGCGCAAATGCGCCTGCCCGAGGAAGTACAGCTGACGACCGAGGTAAACGTGACCGTCCTTGCCCACCGGTTCGAGAATGCGCCGTTCCAATAAGGACGCGACCAGTTCGTAGACCGTGGATTTCGGGCTGCCGATGCCGCTGGCGATTTCGTTCGGGCGCAGGGGTTGGCCAATTTCCTTGAGGAAATCGAGAATGTCGAACGCCCGGTCCAGACCGCGAGCCCGGCGCTTGATGGTGTCTTCGGTCATGTCAGTGGTTCCCATTAATATGCCGGGAGTTTACCCAGAGTGCTGCGGCGACTGTTAGGCCGCCATCGCGGGCAAGCCACGCTCCCACAGGGTTCTATGTGCTGCCACAGGTTGCAGACACACCTTCCATCCCTGTGGGAGCGGGCTTGCCCGCGATGGGCGCGCCGCGGTTCAGGCCTTTTTCTTGTACGCGACGCAGTCAATCTCAACCTTGCAATCGACCATCATGTTCGCCTGCACGCAGGCCCTGGCCGGTGCGTGTTCACTTTTGAAGTACTCGGAGAACACCTTGTTGAAACTCCAGAAATCCCGCGGGTCTTCCAGCCACACGCCGGTACGGACCACGTCTTCCAGACCGTAACCGGCCTCCTCCAGAATCGCGATCAGGTTTTTCATGGTCTGGTGAGTTTGCTCGACGATACCGCCCACAATGATTTCACCATCCAGCGCCGGCACCTGGCCGGACACGTGCAGCCAGCCATCGGCTTCGACGGCGCGGGCGAAAGGACGGGGCTGGCCGCCACCGGCGGTGCTGCCGGTGCCGTAACGAGTAATGCTCATGGGTGTTTCTCCTGATTGAAAGTAAAATTCTTTTGTAAAATCAGAAACGAGTGTTCTTGAGAAATTCCGCCAGACGTGGCGACTGCGGGCGTTCGAACAGTTCCTTGGGCGGCCCCTGCTCTTCGATCCGCCCCTGATTCATGAACACGATCTTGTCCGACACCTCGAAGGCAAAGCGCATTTCGTGGGTCACCAGCAGCATGGTCATGCCGTCTTCGGCCAGACCCTTGATCACGTTCAGCACTTCGCCCACCAGTTCCGGATCGAGGGCCGAGGTGACTTCATCGAACAGCATCAGGCTCGGGTTCATCGCAATCGCCCGGGCAATCGCCACGCGCTGTTGCTGGCCGCCAGACAACTGACCGGGGTAATGATCGCGACGTTCCAGCAGCCCAACCCGCTCCAGCCATTTTTCCGCCAGCGCCACGGCTTCATCCTTGTGCAGCTTTTTGACCTTGAGCAAGCCGAGGGTAACGTTCTGCAACGCGGTGAGGTGCGGGAACAGGTTGAATTGCTGGAACGCCATGCCAGTCATGGCTCGATGACGGGCGATGACTTTTTCGGGGTGACGCACGCGCTTGCCGTTGACCTCGTGATAGCCGATGGATTCGCCGTCGAGCAGAATCTGCCCGCCCTGAAACTCTTCGAGCATGTTCACGCAGCGCAGCAGCGTGGTCTTGCCCGAGCCGCTGGAGCCGATCAGCGTGACCACGTTGCCGCGCTGCAGGGTCAGGTCGACACCCTTGAGCACTTCGAGCTGGCCGTATTGTTTGTGCAGGCCGCGGATGTCCAGCAGCGCTTGATCCTGTGTCGAAACTTGAGCTTGTATCATGGCAAGGCCACCCGCTTTTCAATGTGCCGGCCGAGTAATTCGATGGCGTAATTGATGATGAAAAAGAGCAAACCGGCGAACAGGTAAAACTCCAGGGTCATGAACGTCCGGGCGATGATCTGCTGAGTGCTGAGCAGCAATTCGGCGACGCCGATCACCGACAACAGCGTCGAGGCCTTGACGATCTCGGTGGACGAGTTGACCCAGGTCGGCAGAATCTGCCGCAGCGCCTGGGGCAACAACACGTAGCCCAGCGCCTGGTAAAACGTCAGGCCGATGGCCTTGCTCGCTTCCATCTGGCCACTGGGCAGCGCTTGCAATGCACCGCGCACAATCTCTGCGACGTGAGAGCCGCAAAACAGCGTCAGCCCCAGGGTGCCGGCCCCGAATGCGCTGATTTGCCAGCCCAATGCCGGCGCCATGTAGAAGCAGGCCAACACCAATACAAACACCGGCGTGCCGCGAATGATGTCAACGTAAAAGCGGAACGGTGCGCGCATCCAGAACGTGCCATAGGTGAGCACCAGACCGGCAACGATGCCGACCAGCGTGCCCAACAAAATCGCCAGCGCCGAGCACTGCACACTGGTCAGAAAGCCCTGCCACAGGACGTCCCGCGCCACCCATAACTCATGTAACCAACTGGGGGATTCGTACATGGGGGCCTCCTATCGGCGAATCGCCAGACGCTGCTCGAGGTAACGCAACATCATGGCAATGAGGTAACAGGCCGCAACATAGAGCGCTGTGGTCACCAGCCAGGTTTCGATCACCCGGTAGCTCTCGACATTGATCTTGCGCGCGTAATAGGTCAGCTCCGGCACGGCAATCGCCGCGGCCAGCGAGGTGTCCTTGAACAGCGAAATGAAGTTGTTCGACAGGGCCGGCAGCACATTGCGCAGCATTACCGGCACGGTGATGTACGCCTTGACCTGCCACTCACCAAGCCCGATGGCCAGGCCGGCTTCACGTAGCCCCTTGGGAATGCTCAACAACCCGCCACGAAATACTTCGGTCAGGTACGCCCCGGCATACAGCGACAGGGTGATGATGAACGACGGGATCTTGTCCAGACGAATGCCCAGGCTCGGCAATGCGAAGTAGATCAACAGAATCAACACCAGAATCGGCGTATTACGGATCACCGTCACATACACCGACGCCAGCACCCGAAATGCGCGATGCTTTGACAGCAAGGCAAACGCCATCAGCAGGCCGATCACGCAGCCGATGGCGATCGACACCAGCGCCAGCTCAAGGCCCAGACCGAGCCCCGCCAGCAAGGTGTCGAAGTCGCGCCAGACGGCGGCAAAATTCAACTGATAGTTCATGGTCAGCAGTACCTTGAGCGGGGCGATTTAAAACCGCCCCGCTCTCGCAGGATCATTTGTATTCGACGGGGAAACCGATCGTAGGTGTTGGAAGGTCTACACCGAACCACTGCTTGAACGATGCAGCGTAAGTCGGGAACTCAACGCCAGTCATGGCTTCATGCAGCACTGTGTTAACGAAGTTCAGCCAATCCTGGTCGCCGCGCTTGACCGCGCACGCATAGGTTTGCGGGCTCCAGGCGTAGGCCGGGCTGCGATAGCGACCAGGGTTCTGCACCATCAGGTATTTCACCGACGACTGATCGGTGGCCGCTGCATCGGCACGGCCGGAGTTCACCGCCTGATACATCAAATCCACACTGTCGTATTGATCGACCTTGGCCTTGGGCAGTGCCTGATGCACCAGTTCCTCGGCGTACACGTTCTGCAGCACCGCCACGATCACACCATCGCCAGCGGCTTTCAGATCGTCGATTTCCTTGTACTTACTGTTGGCCGGCAACAACAGGCCGACACCTTCGCGGTAGTACGGCAGCGTGAACGCGACCTGTTGGGCCCGGCTGGCGGTCACGGTGATGAACTGGCAACTCATGTCGACCTTGTCGGTCAGCAGGTTCGGAATCCGCGCATCGGACGACTGCACGACGAACTCGACCTTGCTTGGGTCGTTGAACAACCCCTTGGCCACCATCCGCGCGATATCGATATCAAAACCCTGCAACTTGCCGTCCGCTCCCTGGAAGTGCCACGGCGCATTGGTACTGCCCGTGCCCACGATCAACTTCCCACGGGTCAGCACGCTGTCGAGCTTGCTGTCTGCCGCTTGGGCGACACCCATGACAGCGGCCGAAGCCGCGAACAGAAAAACACACGCTTTAAACAACGAAGGTCGGCGATGCATGGCAAGCACTCCAGGGTCATGTTAATTCCGCTATACCGGAACTTGGTATGTAACAACGGAATAGACAGCAGAAAGTGTGCCACAGGTTGTGAGTGGAATCTCGGGGAAGTTGAAAAGTGTTTTGAATCAGATGGATGCGCGTTAGTGCGAGGAAGGCGTTACGAAATGGACAATTGAATGAGCGCTACCGATGGCCCCAACACACGGGTACTTGCACCACAGTTGAAGGCGTAACGATTCAAAATAAGGCAAGACAACCTGGCCTTTGATCTACCCGGATGAATGCCGAAGCTCAGGGACTTCTGCAGCTCTAGCGCTCGCCTGCGTCCTTGTAAACATCTCCCCGCTCTCTTTTTCCCACTGCTATCACCGTCACAACCAGAACCTCATCTACAACCCGATAAACCAGTCGATACCCGGCACTGCGCAGCTTAATCTTGTAAGCATTGCCCAGCCCACTCAGCCGATCTGCTGGAACGTGCGGATTAGCCAACCGTTCCTGAAGCTTTTTCTTGAACTGCTCCCTCAACGTTGACCCGAGCTTCTGCCATTCCTTCCAGGCTTTCTCAGAAAACTCCAGCTCATAGGTCATCGAGAGAAACCTTGATTACAGGATCGTTTTCTCGCTCGCGGCAAAGGGCAATCAGTTCCATGTCTTCAAGCCGGTCCATCATCGCTTCGTATTCTTTGGCGGGGACGCAGTAGAAAGCGGGCTCATTACGGTTGAGGATTGCGACAGACAACCCACCACCCGCAGCGACTGTACCCATCGGGTTTTTCTTTAGTTCGGAGATGCTTGCTACAACCTGTGAAAGCACGATATGTGTCATTTCGCTACTCCTTGAAGTGCTTTTAATAGCGCTAAAAATAGCACTCCAAATCGAGTCTGGCATCTACCCTTTGTTCATAGGATGTCCCCTTATACGTAAAGGGACTCACCGGCACCTGACCCCTCACCTGTAATTTCTGACAGTAGACCCACCTGCTCGCCTCCTTTAACGTCAACAGGCCTTCGATTGTCTTTGAAAAGGAGATTTCAATGAGTTCGATATCCACCCACCCGACCATGGCTGCGGTCTACCGCAAGGCGCTCAAAACCTGGCGCACGGTGATCCTGTATTTCGGCAACCAACATTGTCCCGCCTGCGAAATGGCCGAGCCGGTTTTCCGTGCAATTGCCGAGAAGTACAAGGATCACGCGCACATCTATGTGCTGAGTACGAGCGAATCCCCTCGGCATCCGGAAGTCACTGGCACACCCACTGTTCTGATCTACAGGGACGGGAAGTTGCTGAAGAAACTCAAGGGGATTGGAACCCGGGAAACCCTGGAAGAAAATTTCAAAAAGCACATCGGCAAGCTCAGGCCCAAACAGATTGCCCGCAAACCCCGCCACGACTTGCCGTGGTTGCAGAAAACCTTCAGCACTTTATGCACCGCGCCTCGGGCACGGGAGCTGTTGAATGTACGGTTGATTCACGCAATCCCTGTGGGAGCGGGCTTGCCCGCGATGACGGCGGTACAGTCAACATTTATGTCGCCTGACACACCGCATTCGCGGGCAAGACCGCTCCCACAGGTTCCGTGACCAGCATTAGCCCGCCGGTGAGTTCATCGTCCGGCAAAGCGCAACCGCGACAGCATGCGCAGATCGCCCTCTTGGTAATAGTCATCGGTCCAACTGTCATCCGGAGCCAACGGCCGGACCTGCTTGAGTTGCAGTTTCTTTGCAAAGTAACGGAACCGGTAATGCTCGTAAAAGCGCAGCAGTTCCAGTCCGTAACGATCGGCCAGGTCGGTGTCGCCACGGATGATCAGGTAGTTCTCGTCATTGCCGTTGCTGGCTGCGGCGCTGAGGTTGTGGCTGCCGCTGATGATGGTCGGTGTGTCGGTGGTGAAGTCGACGACGATGGCTTTGGTGTGCACCAGCAGGTTGCCCTTCTGGCCTTTCATGTTTTCCTTGAGCCAGCCTTCCAGGCCCGTATTGAGCAGCGCGGTGGCGGCAAATTGAGCGGTGCGGTCGGCGTGAAAACCGGTGATGCGGCTGACGGTGTTTTGCAGGCCATAACGCAAGATGTCGTCGTGGGGCTGGCCGAGCAACGCGTTGAGCACTTCGTCCGGCAAGGCGAACGCCGTGACAAACAGCAGGTCTTTTTTGGCTGACTCGATGATGTCAACGAACTCACGCAAGTCGCCCTGGCCCGAACGCGGTGAGAAGCCGGCGAACAGCGCCTGATCCGGCTGCATCGGATTGTTTTCCGTGAGCCATTCCCGGGTGGCGCCGACGTCCGTCGGCGTGGCCCAGACTTGCTCGAAGGTTTGCAGATAACTGGCACTAACCCGAGCGTCGTCCAGCACATGCACAACGTTGGCCTGACGATAAACGCCGTTGGCGGTGAAATTGGTGCTGCCGCAGAGTACCGCTTCGGGCTGATTGCTGCCCCGCCGCGTCGAGCCGGCTCAGGACCATGAACTTGTTGTGAAAGATGTTGTGGGTGACCCGCCCGCGCTTGTTCGCCGCCGGGATTTTTTCCAGGCTGGCTTCGTTCAGCGCCGTGGTGTCTTCGTCCGGTTGGGCGTGGTACAGAATCCGAACCTTTACGCCGCGCTCGAAGGCGGCGTTCACCGCATCGACGATCACCTTCAACTGGTATTCATAAATCGCGATGTCCAGCGCCCACTGACCATCCTCGGCCCGCTCGATGAACCCCAGCAAGCGTGCGAGCAGACCGTTTTCCAGCCATTGCCGCGGCGCGTCGGGCCAGGCTTCGATGGGCAGTTTTTTGTTGGCGGTGAGCAGCGCATCGAGGTCGGCGAATTTACGCTGGAAGGCCTGACTCGCGGCCACCGCCCGATTGAAGAGGACGCTCTGGTCCGCTGGAAAACCATTGTCCGTGGTGAGCGTCACTTCCAGAAACTCACCCAGCTGCGGTGCATCGGCAGTGCCGTAGGCCAGGTGAACCCGATAATGGATCGTCACACCCGGATTGACCGCGTAATCGGCCCAGCGAAACTTCTGCAACGGCGCGGTATCACTGGGGGTGGCGCGAAACTGGGGGAACGTATGGGTTTTGCCAGGGAAGGTCAGGCTGTTGAACAGAAACAGCCAGGGTTTGCTGCCTTGCTGTTTCTCGATGGCGAAACCCAGCAGACCTTTGCGACGGTGTTCGGCCACGTCGATGGCCAGCAACACACCGTTAGTGCCAGCGTAGGCTTTGACGCGAAAATCGTCCTGGTCGTTGCGGGCTAGAACACGCATGGGTCACTCCTGTGATTGGCTTGCTTACAGCAGCATAGGGCAGCGATGCAGATGAACTGCGATTATCCGATTCCGAGGTGATGCCATCGCGAGCCTGCTCGCGATGGGGTCAATACTGTCAGCACAACACTCAACCTGAAATCAGCTCATCGATATGTCGATAATCAACCTGCAGCTGCGCTGCCAACACCTTTGCCCGGCCAAGATGAATCGGCCCGCGCTCAATGTCGATCAGCAGCCCCGGGCAATCCAGCGCCGGTAACGTTGACCATTCCTTCACCCGCCCATCCGTCACCAGCAGCAGCCTTTGTTGTTCTGCCGGGAAGCGTTTTTGCCGAGCCATCAACCAGCGCCCCGCCTCACCCAGCGCCGCCAGCATCGGCGTACCACCGCCGGCACCGAGCCCGTCGAGCCAGTCGCGTAAGCCCGTGGAGGCTTTCAACCCTTGCACCTGCCACTTCGGCACATGGCCGCTGGCGGTCAGCAAAGCCAGTCGCGCACGCTGCCGATAGGCATCGTCGAACAGTTGCGCCAGCAGGCCCTTGGCATCGCTCAACGCTTGATGGCGTCGGGTCGAGGCCGAGGCATCGACGATCACCAGCCACAGTTCGTGTGGGGAGCGAGTGCGCAGATGAAACAACACATCGTCGCGCTGACGCGGTCGGCCATTGAGCAAGGTGCCAGGCCAATTGATCGATCCGTTCAGGGCTGCGTGACGCTTGCCCTGTTTACCGTGATCCAGCCGTCCTGCGCGGGGTCTGGCATTCGCCCCCGCGTCCGATCGAGGGCGAATGCCTAAGGCTTTTTTGGCCAGCTCGGCACGTCACGTCGAGCGCCGACCGGCAGCGCCTGGGCGGGCATTTCGCCCCACTGGCCCTGGCCTTCGCTTGGGTTGGGATTCTGGTTAGAGAGCGGCTGCGGCGCCTGGGATTGTTGCGGCGCCGGGGGCGAGTGTTCGCGACGGCGATGGCGCAAGGCAAACTCGGCGACCGCGTCGATATCGTCCTCGCTGATCGCGTTCGCTCCGCGCCAGGCCGCATGAGCCCGGGCGGCGCGCAACCAGACCAGATCGGCTCGCAGGCCATCGACGCCGGCAGCAAAGCAGCGCTCGGTAATCTGTGCCAGCGCGGCATCGTCGAGGGGAATGTTCGCCAGTGTCGAGCGCGCCTTTTGGCAACGCTCGCGCAGTGCGTGTTGCTGGCTTTCCCACTCGGCGCAGAATCCTTGCGGGTCGCTGTCGAAATCCAGTCGACGACGAATGATCTGACCGCGCTCGGCGGGTGCGGTGTGGCCACTGAGGGCGACGTTCAGGCCAAAGCGGTCGAGCAGTTGCGGACGCAACTCGCCCTCTTCCGGGTTCATGGTGCCGATCAGCACAAACTTCGCCGAATGCCGATGGGAAATCCCATCGCGCTCGATCAGGTTGGTGCCACTGGCGGCCACGTCGAGCAGCAAGTCCACGAGGTGATCGGGCAGCAGATTGACTTCATCGACATACAACACGCCGCCGTCGGCCTTGGCCAGTACGCCGGGGGAAAACTGTGCGCGGCCTTCGCTCAAGGCCGCGTCGAGATCGAGGGTGCCCACCAGCCGTTCTTCGGTGGCGCCTAGCGGCAAGGTGACGAATTGACCGCTGGCCAACAGGTCCGCCAGGCCTCGGGCCAGGGTGGATTTGGCCATGCCCCGTGGACCTTCGATCAGCACGCCACCGATTTTCGGATCGATGGCGGTCAGGTACAGGGCGAGCTTCAAGTCATCGGCGCCGACCACGGCGGAGAGCGGGAAATGGGGGGTGTCGGTCATGTTCAAATCTCAGTCATGGTCGGTGGCAGGCACACCTTGTACCTGTGGGAGCGTGGCTTGCCCGCGAAGGCGTCCGCTCAGTCGAAATCAATATTGACGGTGAGGGCCTCTTCGCGGGCAAGCCTCGCTCCCACAGGTTAGCGGTGCCACAGAGTTACCCGTCTTCTTCTATATCCAGCAACAAATTCTCCAGCGCCTCGCGGTACTCGCCCGGCTCTTTCCACATCCCCCGCTGCTGCGCTTCGAGCATGCGCTCGGTCATGTCGCGCAAGGCATGGGGATTGTGTTCGCGGACAAACTCCCGGGTCGCTGGATCGAGCAAATAGGCGTCCGCCAGCAACGCATATTGGTGATCGTCGATCAACTGCGTGGTGGCGTCGAATGCAAACAGGTTATCGATCGTCGCCGCCAGTTCGAATGCGCCTTTATAGCCATGGCGCTTGACCCCGTCGATCCATTTCGGATTGGCCGCGCGGGAACGGATCACCCGGTTCAGCTCTTCCTTCAAGGTGCGAATCTTAGGCAAGTCCGGCTGACTGTGATCGCCGTGATAACTCGCCGCCGCTTCACCGCTGAGGCTTTCGACGGCCGCCAGCATGCCACCTTGGAACTGGTAGTAGTCGTTGGAATCGAGCAGGTCATGCTCGCGGTTGTCCTGGTTTTGCAGCACTGCCTGCACCTGGCTCAGACGCTGGGCGAACTGTTCGCGGGCGGCGGTGCCTTCATCGGAGCCGCCGTAAGCATAGCCGCCCCAGTTCAGGTAAACCTCGGCCAGGTCTTCACGGCTTTGCCACAAGCGACCGTCGATGGCGCCCTGCACGCCCGCGCCGTAAGCACCCGGTTTGGCCCCGAAGATGCGCCAGCCAGCCTGCCGCCGCGCCGCGTCTTCATCCAGACCGGATTCCAGCAGCGCTTCTCGCTCGGCGCGGACTTTGGCCGCCAACGGGTTAAGATCGTCCGGTTCATCCAGCGCGGCGACCGCTTGCACGGCGGCGTCGAACAGCCGGATCAGGTTGGCAAAGGCATCGCGGAAGAATCCGGAGACGCGCAAGGTCACGTCCACGCGCGGGCGGTCCAGCAGGCTCAACGGCAGAATCTCGAAGTCGTCGACGCGCTGACTGCCAGTGGCCCACACCGGCCGCACGCCCATCAGCGCCATGGCCTGAGCGATGTCGTCGCCGCCGGTGCGCATGGTCGCGGTGCCCCAGACCGACAGGCCGAGCTGACGCAGGTGATCGCCATGATCCTGCAAGTGCCGCTCAAGAATCAGGTTCGCGGATTGGAAGCCGATGCGCCATGCGGTGATGGTTGGCAGGTTGCGCACGTCCACCGAATAGAAGTTGCGCCCGGTGGGCAGCACGTCCAGACGACCGCGACTCGGTGCGCCGCTAGGCCCGGCCGGGACGAATCGACCGTTGAGGGCGTCCAGCAAGCCGCGCATTTCCGCCGGGCCGCAGGCGTCCAGGCGTGGGGCGACGACTTCGCGCAGGCTGTCGATGATGACGTTTACTTCAGACCAACCTGCCTCCTGTGGGAGCGTGCCTTGCGGATGACTCAGTAGTTCGACCTCGGCATTCAAAATCTGCCCGATCAGCTGCGCGGCGAACAGTTCAAGACGTTCACGGGTATCCCCCGCTGTGCGCCAGACGTCATCGCTGATCAATAACAAGGCATCCGGTCGAGGTCCACCCCAGGGCTCGGCCAGCGCGCAATCCAGCGGATCAAACCCCAACGCAAATGCCTTGGCCAGCGCCCGCAGCAAGCTCGATTGCGCCCCACGGCCATCGCCGCGAGGAATACGCAGCAAAGCCAATAAGGTGTCGATACGCAATCGCCCGACCGGCGACTCGCCAAACACATGCAGGCCGTCGCGGATTTGCGACTCCTTCAAGTCGCACAAGTACGTGTCCAGACGCGGCAACCAGATCGCCGCGTCGGCGTCACTGTCGAGCTTCTCGTCCAGTTGCAGTTCACGGTCGATGTGCGTGTCGCGCACCAGTTGCAGAATGTCGCGTTGCAGCTCCCGGGCGCGGCGCGGATCGAGCAATTGTGCTTCGTAATACTCGTCGGCCAACAATTCGAGATTGCGCAGCGGACCGTAGGTTTCAGCGCGGGTCAGTGGCGGCATCAGGTGATCGATGATCACCGCTTGGGTACGGCGCTTGGCCTGGGCGCCCTCGCCCGGGTCGTTGACGATAAACGGATAGATGTTCGGCAACGGCCCGAGCAACGCGTCTGGCCAGCAATTTTCCGACAGCCCGACGCCTTTGCCCGGCAGCCATTCGAGGTTGCCGTGTTTGCCCACATGGATCACGCCGTGGGCGCCGTAGGTGTTGCGCAACCAGAAGTAGAACGCCAGATAGCCGTGAGGCGGCACCAGGTCCGGGTCGTGATACACCGCGCTCGGGTCCACCTGATAACCCCGGGCCGGTTGAATGCCGACGAAGGTCAGGCCGAAGCGCAGACCGGCAATCATCATTCGTCCGCCACGAAACATTGGATCGTTTTCGGGCGACCCCCATCGTTCCAGCACCGCTTGGCGATTGGCCTCGGGCAGCGCGTCGAACATCAGGTTGTAGTCGTCCAGCGCGAGGCTTTGATGGCAGGGACGCTGGTCGAGGGTGTCGAGGTCGTTGCTGACGCCGCCGAGCAACTGCTGGATTAGCGCGGTACCGCTGTCCGGCAACTCGGCCGGCAACGGATAACCTTCGGCGTGCAGGGCGCGCAGGATGTTCAATGCCGCAGCCGGGGTGTCGAGACCGACGCCATTGCCGATGCGCCCGTCGCGAGTCGGGTAGTTGGCGAGGATCAGGGCGATGCGTTTTTCGCCATTGGGCACGCGCGCCAGATCGATCCAGCGTCGTGCCAGTTCTGCGACAAAATCCATGCGCTCCGGTTGCGGCCGGTAGCAGACCACGTCGGATTGACTGCGCTCACTGCGCCAGGCCAGGTCCTTGAAACTGATCGGCCGACTGATAATCCGCCCGTCCAGCTCCGGCAGTGCGATGTGCATTGCCAGGTCACGGGGACCGAGGCCCTGCTCGCTGGCACGCCAACCGGGCTCGTTGTCCTGGGCGCAGATTGCCTGGATGACCGGGATGTTGCGACGAAACGGCCGCAGGTGCGGCGCTTCGGGGCTGGACTGGGCGAAACCGGTGGTGTTGAGAATCACCCCCGCTTCGACTTCATCCAACAGCTCCTCGACCACTGTCAGGCAGCCGGGCTCTTTCAAGCTGGCCAGCGCAATCGGCAACGGGTTCAACCCCGCCGCTTGCAAACGCTGGCAGAAAATATCGATGAAACCGGTGTTCGCCGCCTGTAAATGCGAGCGGTAAAACAGCACCGCCGCCACCGGCTGATCAGCTTGCCAGTCGGCTTGCCAATCGCTCAGTTCAGCGGGGCTTTTTTGCGGATGGTAGATTGCGGTGCGTGGCAGGGTTTGCGGTTCGGCCCATGGGTAGTCGCGGCCCAGCCAGCGATTGGCGAGGCAGCGAAACAGGTCGAGCGCGTTGGCCATGCCGCCCTGACGCAGGAAGTGCCAGAGCCGGTCGCGGTCTTGCGCGGTTACGGTGCTCAGGTCACTGAGTTCCGGGTCCGGGCGATCGTCCCCCGGCACCAGAATCAGTTGCACGCCGCGCTGGGACAATTCCACCAGACGCTCGATGCCGTAACGCCAATAGGCGATGCCGCCGTGCAGCGAGATCAGAATCACCTTGGCGTGGCGCAGCACTTCGTCGACGTAGAGATCGACCGAGGCGTGATTCTGCACCTGCATCGGGTTGGCCAGGCGTACGCTCGGGTAATCGTCGGGCAACTGCTGCGCCGCTTCGGCGAGCAGCGCCAGGCTGGAATCACCGCTGCACAGGATCACCAGCTCGGCGGGGGTTTGTCCAAGGTCGGCAATGTTGTCATCCGACACGAAACCGCCGGGCTGGGTCCTGAGCAGGTGCATGATTTAAACGCTGAGCGCAGCGCGCAATTGCGCTTCGAGCTGGGCGGCGTCCAGCGCCTGACCAATCAACACCAGTCGCGTGGTGCGTGCCTCTTCGGCGCCCCACTGACGGTCGAAGTGTTTGTCGAAACGCGTGCCCACGCCCTGGATCAGCAGGCGCATCGGCTTGTTCGGCACCGCCGCGAAACCTTTGACCCGCAGAATGCCGTGCTGGACCACCAGTTGCGTCAGCGCGTCCATCAGCAGGCTTTCGTCGGCTTGGGGCAGCTCGATCGAGATGGAATCGAACGCGTCATGGTCGTGGTCGTCTTCGCCTTCATGGTGATGATCGTGATGGCTGTGGCGGCTGTCGATGTGTTCTTCTGAACCGGCGCCGAGGCCGATCAGCACGTCCAGAGGCAAACGACCGCTGCTGGCTTCGATGACTTTCACCGCTGGCGGCAGTTCTTCGGCGACTTCCAGGCGCACACGGGCCAGGTCTGCGGCGCTGATCAGGTCGGCCTTGTTGAGAATCACCAGGTCGGCGCTGGCCAGTTGGTCGGCGAACAGCTCGTGCAGCGGCGATTCGTGGTCCAGGTTCGGGTCGAGTTTGCGCTGGGCATCGACCTGATCCGGGAACGCAGCGAAGGTGCCAGCCGCGACAGCCGGGCTGTCGACCACGGTGATCACCGCGTCAACCGTGCAGGCGCTGCGGATTTCTGGCCATTGGAAGGCTTGAACCAAAGGCTTTGGCAGGGCCAGGCCCGAAGTTTCGATGAGGATGTGGTCGAGGTCGCCGCGACGAGCGACCAGTTCGCGCATCACCGGGAAGAATTCTTCCTGAACCGTGCAGCACAGGCAGCCGTTGGCCAGTTCATAGACGCGACCGCTGGCTTCTTCTTCGGTGCAACCGATCGAGCACTGCTTGAGGATTTCGCCGTCGATGCCCAGCTCGCCGAACTCGTTGACGATCACCGCGATACGGCGGCCCTGGGCGTTGTCGAGCATGTGGCGCAGCAAGGTGGTTTTGCCCGAGCCGAGGAAGCCGGTAACGATGGTGACGGGGAGTTTGGCCAGTGTTTTCATCGGATGCCCTTTGGCAAGGTGGCGGGCATACGGGACGACGACTGGCAACGCGGGCGCGCGTGCCTGAAGAGTTCGCCACCGGATCACCCCGCCCGGTTGAAAGTGAGAATCTGTTTCGAGGCAGGTCTCCTGGCTGACGGTGTGCCAATCGTTCGACTGGCGTTTGCTGCGCCTTCCCGCGAACCTGATGGATCAGGGCTTGCAGTGGCGTGGCAGCGAACATCACCGTTCACAGTTGCGGGGGCAGCCGCGGCATCGACCGCGTTCCCTTCTTAGCTTCGGCAGACACCGAAGAACCTCGAAAGCGCAAGGCTACGCATCGTGTGGGGGCGGGTCAATGTCCATGCCGCGTTCTGTGGCGGCTGGGATGACGCCATCGCGGGCAAGCCCGCTCCCACAGTTGATCGCATTCCCTTGTGGGAGCGTGGCTTGCCCGCGATGCAGACGACCGGGTTCCGAGTTGAGAACCCCTGCCAATTGACGCCCAACCCCCGCCCATGCTCTCCTACACGCCTTGTTACGGGTGCCCTTCACAGGGTGAAACGGGAAACCGGTGAATCATGTGCTTTACTCTAAAGCCATGTCAGTCCGGTGCTGCCCCCGCAACGGTAAGCGAGTGAAGCGTCAGATCCACTGTGCCCGTCATACGGCATGGGAAGGTGATGCTTGCAGGTCCAGGCGTTAGCCCTGCCCCTCGCGAGCCCGGAGACCGGCCCGCAACACAAAGTGACTTTTACGTTCACTGAATAACAAACCCGCGGTGGGCGGGCGCTGTTCGAAATCTCTGCGTGCCCCGGCGTGCGGAGGTTTTCATGCGCTCTATTCACCCGCTGACAGACCAGAGGGAAGCGCCATGTCGATCATCAGCAGCACCGGCAGCAACACCGATAAGAGCATCGCCAGCACCACCACGACCCTGAGCCAACGCCTGACCGCCGCTTTTTGTGCGTCGATCCTTGGCGCGTGCCTTGTGTATTTCGCCGGTTTCTCGCACATCGAAGCGGTGCACAACGCCGCGCACGATACCCGTCACAGCTCCGCCTTTCCGTGCCATTGAGACCTGTTGACATGATCAAGCGTATTGCGCAAACCGCAGGGTTCACCGGGCTGCTGGCCGCCCTGCTGCTGACCCTGCTGCAAAGCTTCTGGGTAGCCCCGCTGATTTTGCAGGCCGAGACCTACGAAAAATCCGAACCGGCCGCTGTTGAAATCCACGAGCACGCCGCGGGTGCTGTCACCGCTCACACTCACGATGCGCAAGCCTGGGAACCTGAAGACGGCTGGCAGCGCGTGCTGTCGACCACCGGCGGCAATCTGGTGGTAGCGGTCGGTTTCGCCCTGATGCTTGCGGGTCTCTACACCTTGCGCGCTCCACGCCGTACCTCTCAGGGCCTGCTCTGGGGTCTGGCCGGTTATGCGACGTTCGTGCTGGCGCCAACCCTCGGCCTGCCACCTGAACTGCCAGGCACTGCCGCGGCGGATCTGGCGCAACGGCAGATCTGGTGGATTGGTACTGCCGCCTCCACCGCTGTCGGCATCGCGCTGATCGTGTTCAGCCGCCACTGGCTGATGAAGATCCTCGGCGTGGCGATTCTGGCCGTCCCGCACGTCATCGGCGCGCCACAACCGGAAGTCCATTCGATGCTGGCGCCGGAAGCCCTGGAAACGCAATTCAAAATCGCTTCGCATCTGACCAACGTGGTGTTCTGGCTGGCCCTAGGCCTGATCAGCGCCTGGTTGTTTCGCCGCAAAAGCGATGGCCAATACTCCGCATGACTGACGTCAGCGCAGCGCCGACCTTGGTGGTCGGCCTGGGCTGCCAGCGCGGCTGCCCCGTCAGCACGCTGCGGGCGCTACTTGATCAGGCGTTACAGGCCCATCAAATCGAGCTTCGTGAGATCAAGGCCTTGGCCAGTATCGACCTCAAGCGCGAAGAACCCGCCCTGATCGAACTGGCTGAGCAACTGGCGTTGCCGCTGATGTATTTCAGCAGCGAACAATTGGCCGGTTATGAACCGCAACTCAGCCACCACTCGGACATCGCGTTCGAACGCACCGGCTGTTACGGCGTAGCGGAAAGTGCCGCGCTGGCACTGGCCGAACAATTGGCTCAGGCACCGGCAAAGTTGCTGATTCCACGACAGAAATACGCCCAGGCCACCCTGGCATTGGCCAGCGCCGCGTAAAATCCCCGATAATCCCCGCCTTCGATCATGAGCAATCTTCATCTGAAGTGTGCCCATGCCCTTTTTCTGACAGGAAACGACGATGACCGTCTACTTCATTGGCGCAGGCCCCGGCGACCCGGAACTGATCACCGTCAAAGGCCAGCGGCTGATTCGTAGCTGCCCGGTCATCATCTATGCAGGCTCCCTCGTGCCCGCCGCCGTGCTGGAGGGTCACCGGGCCGAACAGGTGGTCAACAGCGCCGAATTGCACCTGGAACAGATCATCGAGTTGATCAAGACCGCCCATGCCAACGGCCAGGACGTGGCCCGGGTGCATTCCGGCGATCCGAGCCTGTACGGCGCGATTGGCGAGCAGATTCGCTACTTGCGTGAACTCGACATTCCTTTCGAAATCATTCCTGGCGTCACCGCCACTGCCGCTTGTGCGGCGCTTTTGGGTGCTGAACTGACCTTGCCGGACGTGTCACAGAGCGTGATTCTGACCCGCTACGCCGACAAGACCGCGATGCCGGCCGGGGAAGAACTCGGTAGCCTGGCGCAGCATGGGGCGACCATGGCGATCCACTTGGGGGTCAATCATCTGGAGAAAATCCTCGCCGAACTGCTGCCGCACTACGGCGCCGATTGCCCGATCGCGGTGATTCATCGGGCGAGCTGGCCGGATCAGGATTGGGTGGTGGGGACGCTGGCGGATATTGCCGGGAAGGTTCAAGCCAAGGGATTTCGCCGCACGGCGCTGATTCTGGTGGGCCGGGTGTTGGGCAGCGATCACTTTAGTGAGTCGTCGTTGTATCGCGCGGGGCATGCGCACCTCTACAGACCCTGAGATGATCGTTCCCACGCTCTGCGCGGGAATGCCTCAATGGACGCTCTGCGTCCGCTCTTGGGACGCGGAGCGTCCCGGGCTGCATTCCCACGCAGAGCGTGGGAACGATCAAAAAAAAACGGTGCTCACGGGCACCGTTTTTTTATGTCGCAGCGAACACCTTAGTAGTAGGCGTTTTCTTTCTGCGTGTGGTCGGTCACGTCACGAACGCCCTTGAGCTCGGGAATACGCTCGAGCAAGGTGCGCTCGATGCCTTCGCGCAGGGTGACGTCTGCCTGGCCGCAGCCCTGGCAACCGCCGCCGAATTTCAGCACCGCGATGCCGTCTTCGACCACATCGATCAGGCTGACCTGACCGCCGTGGCTGGCCAGCCCCGGGTTGATCTCGGTTTGCAGGTAGTAGTTGATGCGCTCGTTGACCGGGCTGTCGGCGTTGACCATCGGTACTTTGGCGTTTGGCGCCTTGATGGTCAGCTGGCCGCCCATACGGTCGGTCGCGTAGTCGACTACCGCATCGTCCAGGAATGCTTCGCTGAACGAGTCGATGTAAGCGGTGAAGCTTTTGAGCCCCAGCGCCGTGTCTTCAGGTTTTTCTTCGCCCGGCTTGCAGTAGGCAATGCAGGTTTCGGCGTACTGGGTGCCAGGCTGGGTGATAAAGACGCGGATGCCGATACCCGGGGTGTTCTGCTTGGAGAGCAGATCAGCCAGATAATCGTGGGCGGCGTCGGTAATGGTAATAGCGGTCATGGAAACTCCTCGCAGGCTTGGACGCAGTTTACGCCAATCATCGCGCCGGACAAAGTCCTAGTATTTTTGTCGGGAAAGATGCGCTGATCGATGATCCTCTGATCACCGCAGCCCCCTCGCCACAGGTCGCTCCTACAAGGGTTCGGCAGTGCGTGTTCAGGCTTTCAATCAAAGATTCTCGTAGCGGTTCATATCCAGCACGCCCTCTTCCACCGGGTCGGTGTCGTGGATGTAGCGGCTCAGATCATGGAAATACTGCCAGAACTGCGGATGGCTGCGGCGAATGCCCCAGCGTTCGACGATTTTCTCGAAACTGGCGGCGTCCCTGGCATTTTCCATCGCGTCGACGAACGCGGGCACTTGCCCGGCCGGGATGTTGAACATGAAGTTGGGGTAGCTGCTGAGTACCCCCGGATAAATCGTCAACGTATCGAGCCCTGGCTGATAGCGCAGCGATTCACCGAGCAGGAACGCCACGTTACTGTGGGCGCGATTGCGCAGCAGGCTGTAGACCTCGCGCTTGCCGCTTGGGGTCTCGATGCGCAACATCGTGGCTTCTGGCAACTGATCGATGACCTTCAGCCCCGCAGCCGGACGTGAAGTCAGGTGGCTCAAGGCCTGTTCGGCGTTCTGCAAGGCCAGATCGATGTTCGGCCGCGAGCAGTAAGCGCCATCGCAGCGGTTGATCGGGTCAGTCTTGGCATTGAGTTCGCCGTACCGGGCCAGCAACTGTAGGGCGAAATCGCGTTTGGGGTCCTTTTCGTCCAGCGTCAGCGCCGTTGGTTTGTCGTTATCGATGTACTCATAATCCAGCCACATCTTGAACTTGCCACCGTTCTGATACCAATCGTCGAGGTAACCGTCCCGTGAGTCGGCCGGCATCAGACGCAAGAAGTTCTGCTCGGCACCGTTGCGAATCAGGTCGAAGTACAGCCGGGTCTGTGCCTGATGGGAGACGTTGCCGAACACATCGAAGTTGACCGCCAACTGGTAATACGTACGCTCCAGCAACGGGTAATCGAACAGCCAAATGGTTTGCGGGACGTCACCGATCAGGCCTTTGTTCACCGAAGCGCTGTCGAAATGCCGGAAGATGCTCAGCAGTGCGTTGTCATTGCCGGCCCACAGGGTCGACCAGCTCGGTGCCGGCAGGTCAGCGTAGCTGTCGCGGCGCAAGGCTTCGTATTCGTTGCGTTTGTCGCGGTAGGCGTGCCACAAGCTCAGGACGCTGCCGACGTCATCGTTCTGCCCCGGCATCGCCAGCAACGGCGTGGCCTGGCCACGATAGTTCGGGTCGGTGATGTAAAGGTCATGCTCCGGGGCCTGGAACAACGCCCAGAAGTTGTCGCGAATCACGTCGGTGGCGATCTGGCCGCGGCAGACCGGGCCACGAATAAAGGTGCGCACAAAGTACTCGGCGTTATCGAGCATGAACTGGTAACGCGCCTGGGCCGGGATGGCCTCAAAGGTCGTGAACGGATTGGCCCGTCGCTCCGGCCCGTAACCTGGCAGCGCATTGACCTGCCAATTGCCGCTGTAAAACAGGCTTTTGATCCGCGCCATCTTCGCCGCGCTCAGCGGATAGGTGATGTGGGTCTTGTGCACGATCACGCCTTGCACCGGCCATAAACGGTAATAGACCTGAGTGCCCGGATCGTCATTCGGACGGCGGGTGTTGATCAAATCAATTGGCTGCCCCGTCGGCGTGCGCGAACGTACCCACTGAAAGAAATGCCCCGGCTCGCCGTCCTTGAAATAGAGGTGCGCCAGAAACCAGTGCTCGAACAACCAGCGCCCCACCAGACTCTCCCGGGCGCCCGGCGCGTTGAGCAGGTTCTCCCACTGCACCACCTGCAAGGCTTCCCTGGCGCTGGGCACCAGGCCCTGCTCATCGATTGGCGCACCGGAGGCCAGCCAGCGTTGCAACGTCTGGTATTGCTGATCGGTCAGGCCGGTGACCGCCAGCGGCATGCCTTCTTTCGGGTGGGAGCTGGTATAGCCGTCGAACTCCGCCGGCATGGCGCACATATTTTCCCGGTTCAGGCCCAGGACGATGTCTTCCGGCAACTTGGCGTTGGGTTGCAGCGGGGTTTTGTGCCCCAATTCAAGCATGCGCGCCATCAGTGCCGCCTGACTGCCCTGGGCGTCGAGCACTGAATAAAAGCCCTTTTGCTGCCAGGCACGCTTGCCGAAGGCGTCATAAAACAGCCGGGTCGGCGCTGCGGCCTGGCTGCGATCGCCGTCATAGACCGGCGCCTTCGTTGCACCTCGGGCCGCCCCTTCGCCACTGCCCAGATTGAGCTGACAGGCGGAGTCGTAGCAGGCATGGCAGGCCACGCACTTTTCGGTGAAGATCGGTTGAATGTCGCGGACGTAGGAAATATCCGGACCTTGCGCAACGGCGCCCCCGCTTAAAAACAGCATCAATAGGCTGGTGACGACGCGATACGACATATCCCTGGTCCTGATCATGAGAAAAACGCCGCGATTCTACCGGTCTGGGCCGCGCCCCAACATGAACGATATTCATGCAAAACCCGCACATGCTCCAAAAGCGCACAGGTTTGTTATTATCCCGCCCCTTCGTCATGGCCTTACCGAGTAGTCCAAATGTCCGATCGCAGCGTTCGCCTTCAAGCTCTCAAGCACGCCCTCAAAGAGCGCATCCTGATTCTCGATGGCGGCATGGGGACGATGATCCAGAGCTACAAGCTCGAGGAGCAGGATTACCGTGGCAAACGCTTCGCTGACTGGCCGAGCGATGTCAAAGGCAACAACGACCTGTTGGTGCTGACGCGCCCGGACGTGATTGGCGGCATCGAGAAGGCCTACCTGGACGCCGGCGCCGACATTCTGGAAACCAACACCTTCAACGCCACCCGGATTTCCATGGCCGATTACGGCATGGAAGAACTGGCCTACGAACTGAACGTAGAAGGCGCACGCCTGGCCCGCAAGATTGCCGATGCGAAAACCCTCGAGAACCCGGACAAACCGCGCTTTGTCGCCGGCGTGCTCGGCCCGACCAGCCGCACCTGCTCGCTGTCGCCTGACGTGAACAACCCCGGCTACCGCAACGTGACCTTCGATGAACTGGTGGAAAACTACACCGAGGCCACCAAAGGCCTGATCGAAGGCGGCGCCGACCTGATCCTGATCGAAACCATTTTCGACACCCTCAACGCCAAAGCGGCGATCTTCGCTGTGCAGGGTGTTTACGAGGAGTTGGGCGTCGAGTTGCCGATCATGATTTCCGGCACCATCACCGACGCCTCTGGCCGTACCCTCTCCGGCCAGACCACCGAAGCATTCTGGAACTCCGTGGCCCACGCCAAGCCGATTTCGGTCGGCCTGAACTGCGCCCTCGGTGCAAGCGAGTTGCGCCCGTACCTGGAAGAGCTGTCGAATAAAGCCAACACCCATGTGTCAGCGCACCCGAACGCCGGCCTGCCGAACGAATTCGGCGAGTACGACGAACTGCCAGCGCAAACCGCCAAGGTCATCGAAGAGTTCGCCCAAAGCGGCTTCCTGAACATCGTCGGCGGCTGCTGCGGCACCACGCCGGGCCACATCGAAGCCATCGCCAAAGCGGTGGCCGGTTATGCGCCACGTGAAATCCCGGACATTCCCAAGGCTTGCCGCCTGTCGGGCCTGGAACCGTTCACCATTGATCGCAGCTCGCTGTTCGTCAACGTCGGCGAGCGCACCAACATTACCGGTTCCGCCAAATTCGCCCGTCTGATCCGTGAAGACAACTACACCGAAGCCCTGGAAGTCGCCCTGCAGCAGGTCGAAGCCGGCGCCCAGGTGATCGACATCAACATGGACGAAGGGATGCTCGATTCGAAGAAGGCGATGGTGACCTTCCTCAATCTGATTGCCGGTGAACCGGACATCTCCCGCGTCCCGATCATGATCGACTCCTCCAAATGGGAAGTGATCGAAGCCGGCCTCAAGTGCATTCAGGGCAAGGGCATCGTCAACTCGATCAGCATGAAGGAAGGCGTCGAACAGTTCATTCATCACGCCAAACTGTGCAAGCGCTACGGCGCCGCCGTGGTGGTGATGGCCTTCGACGAAGCCGGCCAGGCCGACACCGAAGCGCGCAAGAAAGAAATCTGCAAACGCTCCTACGACATTCTGGTCAACGAAGTCGGCTTCCCGCCGGAAGACATCATCTTCGACCCGAACATCTTCGCCGTGGCCACCGGCATCGAAGAACACAACAACTACGCTGTGGACTTCATCAACGCCTGTGCCTACATCCGCGATGAACTGCCGTACGCCCTGACCTCCGGCGGCGTGTCGAACGTGTCGTTCTCGTTCCGTGGCAACAACCCGGTGCGCGAAGCGATTCACTCGGTGTTCCTGCTGTATGCGATCCGTAATGGCCTGACCATGGGCATCGTCAACGCCGGTCAGCTGGAGATCTACGACCAGATCCCTACCGAGCTGCGCGATGCCGTCGAAGACGTGATCCTCAACCGCACCCCGGAAGGCACCGACGCCCTCCTCGCCATCGCCGACAAGTACAAAGGTGACGGCAGCGTCAAGGAAGCCGAGACCGAAGAGTGGCGTAACTGGGACGTCAACAAGCGTCTGGAGCATGCGCTGGTCAAAGGCATCACCACCCACATCGTGGAAGACACCGAAGAGTCGCGCCTGTCCTTTGCTCGCCCCATCGAAGTGATCGAAGGCCCGCTGATGTCCGGCATGAACATCGTCGGCGACCTGTTCGGCGCCGGTAAAATGTTCCTGCCGCAAGTGGTGAAATCCGCCCGCGTGATGAAACAGGCCGTGGCCCACTTGATTCCGTTCATCGAACTGGAAAAAGGCGACAAGCCGGAAGCCAAGGGCAAGATCCTCATGGCCACGGTCAAGGGCGACGTGCACGACATTGGCAAAAACATCGTCGGCGTGGTGCTGGGCTGCAACGGCTACGACATCGTCGACCTTGGCGTGATGGTGCCGGCGGAGAAGATCCTGCAAGTCGCCAAGGAACAGAAATGCGACATCATCGGCCTGTCCGGTTTGATCACGCCTTCTCTGGACGAAATGGTCCACGTGGCCCGCGAGATGCAGCGTCAAGACTTCCATCTGCCCTTGATGATCGGTGGCGCGACCACCTCCAAGGCGCACACGGCGGTGAAGATCGAACCCAAGTACAGCAACGACGCAGTGATCTACGTCACCGACGCCTCCCGCGCCGTGGGTGTGGCGACGCAGTTGCTGTCCAAGGAGCTGAAGGCCGGTTTCGTCGAGAAGACTCGCCTGGATTACATTGACGTTCGCGAGCGCACCGCCAACCGCAGCGCCCGTACCGAACGCCTGAGCTACCCGGCGGCCATCGCCAAGAAGCCGCAGTTCGACTGGGGCAGCTACGAACCGGTCAAACCGACGTTCACCGGCGCCAAAGTGCTGGATAACATTGACCTGAAGGTGCTGGCCGAATACATCGACTGGACGCCGTTCTTCATCTCCTGGGACCTGGCCGGTAAATTCCCGCGCATCCTCAAGGACGAAGTGGTCGGTGAAGCCGCCACCGCGCTGTACGCCGATGCCCAGGAAATGCTCGCCAAGCTGATCGACGAAAAACTCATCAGCGCCCGTGCCGTGTTCGGCTTCTGGCCAGCCAACCAGGTGCGTGACGATGACATCGAAGTCTACGGCGATGACGGCAAGCCATTGGCCAAGCTGCACCACTTGCGCCAGCAGATCATCAAGACCGACGGCAAACCGAACTTCTCCCTGGCCGACTTCGTTGCGCCCAAAGACAGCGGCGTGACCGACTACGTGGGTGGTTTCATCACCACCGCCGGGATCGGCGCCGAAGAAGTGGCCAAGGCCTATCAGGATGCGGGCGACGACTACAACTCGATCATGGTCAAAGCGCTGGCCGACCGCTTGGCCGAGGCCTGTGCCGAGTGGCTGCACCAACAAGTGCGTAAAGACTACTGGGGTTACGCCAAGGACGAAACGCTGGATAACGAGGCGCTGATCAAAGAGCAATACACCGGCATCCGCCCTGCTCCGGGCTACCCGGCCTGCCCGGATCACACCGAGAAAGCCACGCTGTTCAAGCTGCTGGACCCGGAAGCGGAAGAACTCAAGGCCGGCCGCAGCGGCGTGTTCCTCACCGAGCACTACGCCATGTTCCCGGCGGCAGCGGTCAGCGGCTGGTACTTCGCGCACCCGCAGGCGCAGTACTTCGCCGTGGGCAAGATCGACAAGGATCAGGTGCAGAGTTACACCTCGCGCAAAGGTCAGGAGTTGAGCGTGACCGAGCGCTGGCTGGCGCCTAACCTGGGTTACGACAACTAACCCCCATCCCCTGTGGGAGCGAGGCTTGCCCGCTATGGGCGCGCCGCGGTCTCACAGGGAAATCGCATCATCGTTCATCGCGGGCAAGCCACGCTCCCACAGGTTTCGGGTGTATTGTCTATGCTTACCTCTCATGCATTGATGACGGGGGATTTATGGACGATCCAGTCGACAACAACAAGCCACCGACCTTCTGGCAGATGCTGCACAGCGTCATGGCGGCGGCGTTCGGGGTGCAGAGCGGGAAGAACCGGGCTCGGGATTTCACCCACGGCAAGCCGAGTCATTTCGTGATTCTGGGGATTCTGTTCACGGCGGTGTTCGCGTTGACGCTGTTTGGCATCGTCAAACTGGTGGTGCACCTGGCGGGTATCTGAACCGGCTCAGTGCATCAGGGTTTGCAAGCTGAACGGGTAGCGATACGACGTCGGCCGGCCCTTGGCCGAGAGTTTCCGGAAATCCACGGCGTAATCCTGAGTAGTACTCAACGCCAGCAACCGCTTGGCTTGCGCGTGATCGATCAGCTGCAACAACGGAATCTGCCGGTCGCGCCCGCCGTACTGGCTGACATCCACCCCCAGGTCGTAGTCATGCAGTTGCACCAGGGCCCAACCACCCAAAGTGAAGTGCCCGCCCAACAGCACACTCAACCGCCCTTCCAGCAGCGCCTGTAACGCGGTCGGTGAATTGTTGACGGCGCTGAACAGCACGTCCTTGCCGGGTTGGCCGCCCGTTTCGGCGCAGGCCTGCATGGCACCAAAGGCCATTTCATCGTTGGCCGACCAGACCAGCGACGTCTGCGGATAACGCTTGAACAATAACCTGGCCTGTTCATAGGCGCGCTCGCGGGTCCAGCCGCCATAAACCAACTGGCGCAACCGCACTTCAGGGTGTTCGGCCAATGCCCGCATCATGCCCTTCTCACGCTGTTGCGCGGCTGGCGTGATCTTCAGGCCGGAGAAGGCCACGAGGTCAATGACCTGACCGGGCGCGACCGGGCGATGCAGGCGAATCAGCTCCTTGAGCATCAAGTAGCCGCCCTCCTCATTGTTAGGCACCAGGCTGCCCAACCAGTCGGGATACTTGTCCGGCTGGTCGCCGAGCAGACGCATCTGGTCTGCGGTCAGGCCGTTGTTGACCAAAAACAGCTTCACACCGCTGCCTTGAGCCAGGCGCAGGATTTCGGGCGCGACGTACAGTTCGTTGACGAACACCAGATAGTCCGGTCGATTCGGCCCTTGCAGGGCTTCGCGGGCCTGCTTGAGTGTGGTTTCAGCGTTTCGCTCGGAATACTGGATGTGCAAATCCATGCCCAGGTTCTTGGCCGCGGCCTGCATGAACTGCGAGTAACTGACCCAGAACACCTCTTGGGTGGTTCCTGGATTGAGGAACAATACGGATGCGGCCTGGGCACACGGTCCCAGGACCGTACCAAGCGCCAGCACTACACCACAGAAGAACTTCAACATTAAACGTCCGAGCCCCAGAAAATCCGCCGCGCATTATAGCCAGCGAAGTTCCTTGAAACGGGGCTTATTCCGTTTTTTGTCCGACAATCGTCGGCACCGGCCCGGACGAGGTCGTTTACTGATGGCTGACCCAGAACACCGCTGTGCCCACGACCAGGATGATCAGGAACAAAATCGCCCAGGCATCGACCGTGCTATCGCTTTTCCCTGCTTTGGTTGGGTTGCTCATTGCATCGCCTCTTGTCGGTTTTATCGGTGATTGCATAAAGACTCGAGCACAGTTAAGACGATGATTGCCCGCACCACAAATGTGGGTTTTGCCCCCATGAACTTCATTAGTCGTTTTGGTTCTTTACATATACTCAAACATCACTTTTGCGCATAACTGCAAACTGGTATCTTGCCTCCGCTCCGTTGGGAGTGCGCGGCCGTGCGCGCAGAATTGCCGAGGCAGTATCGGAGACTTCAGCAAGCGAAAAACGCAACTGGATCCGACCGGCCCAAGCCTGAGAACAGGACTTATATGTACGTATACGACGAGTACGATCAGCGGATCATCGAGGACCGCGTCAAGCAGTTCCGTGATCAGACCCGACGCTATCTGGCAGGCGAGCTGAGCGAAGAAGAATTCCGCCCCCTGCGCCTGCAAAATGGCCTTTATATCCAGCGCTTCGCGCCGATGCTGCGGGTGGCGGTGCCTTATGGCCAACTGACTTCGCGCCAGACGCGAATGATGGCCAAGATTGCCCGCGACTATGACAAGGGCTACGCCCACATCAGTACCCGGCAGAACGTGCAGTTCAACTGGCCGGCCCTGGAAGACATCCCGGACATCCTGGCTGAACTGGCGACCGTGCAGATGCACGCGATCCAGACCAGCGGCAACTGCCTGCGCAACGTCACCACCGACCAGTTCGCCGGTGTCGCGGCCGACGAGTTGATCGACCCGCGTCCGTGGTGCGAAATCGTCCGTCAGTGGACTACTTTCCACCCGGAATTCGCTTATTTACCGCGCAAGTTCAAAATCGCCATCAACGGTTCGACGTCCGACCGTGCGGCCATCGAAGTCCATGACATCGGCCTCGAGCCGGTGCACAACGCCGCGGGCGAACTGGGTTTCCGCGTGCTGGTCGGTGGCGGTCTGGGCCGTACTCCGGTGGTGGGCGCGTTCATCAACGAGTTCCTGCCATGGCAAGACCTGTTGAGCTACCTCGACGCCATCCTGCGGGTCTACAACCGCTACGGCCGTCGTGACAACAAGTACAAGGCGCGGATCAAGATTCTGGTCAAGGCCCTGACACCTGAAGTGTTCGCGCAAAAAGTCGACGCGGAAATGGAGCACCTTCGCGGTGGCCAGACCACATTGACCGATGCCGAAGTGCATCGTGTGGCCAAGCACTTCGTCGATCCGGACTACAAGGCGCTGGAAAACCAGAGCGCTGAACTGGCCGAACTCGACAAGCAGCACCCGGGATTCGCGCGCTGGCGCACCCGCAATACCCTGGCTCACAAGAAGCCAGGTTATGTCGCCGTGACCCTGTCCCTGAAGCCGACCGGTGTTGCACCAGGCGACATCACCGACAAGCAGCTCGACGCCGTCGCCGACCTGGCCGACCGTTACAGCTTCGGTCAGCTGCGCACGTCTCACGAGCAGAACATCATTCTGGCCGATGTCGAGCAGAGCCAGTTGTTCGCGATGTGGGGCGAGTTGCGCGAGCAAGGTTTCGCCACACCGAACATCGGCTTGCTGACCGACATCATCTGCTGCCCGGGCGGCGATTTCTGCTCCTTGGCCAACGCCAAGTCGATCCCGATCGCCGAGTCGATCCAGCGTCGCTTCGAAGATCTGGACTACCTGTTCGACATTGGCGAGCTGGACCTGAACATCTCTGGCTGCATGAACGCCTGTGGTCACCACCACGTCGGCCACATCGGCATTCTCGGGGTGGACAAGAAAGGCGAAGAGTTCTACCAGGTGTCCCTGGGTGGCAGCGCCAGTCGCGATGCGAGCCTGGGCAAGATCCTAGGCCCGTCCTTCGCCCAGGAAGCCATGCCTGACGTGATCGAGAAGCTGATCGACGTGTACATCGAACAACGTACCGAAGACGAGCGCTTCATCGACACCTATCAGCGTATTGGCATCGACCTCTTCAAGGAGCGCGTCTATGCAGCGAATAATTAAGAACAACGAAGTCGTCGACGAAACCTGGCACTTGCTGCCCAAAGATTTCAACATCGACGAGATCAGCAACTGCGACGACCTGATTGTCCCGCTGCAACTGTGGCGCGAACACAGCCGTATGCTCAAGGCCCGCGATGGCGGCCTGGGCGTATGGCTGGACGCCGATGAAGAAGCCGAAGAAATCGGTGACGACGTGGAAAACTTCCAAGTCATCGCCCTGAACTTCCCGGCCTTCACCGATGGCCGCAACTACTCCAACGCCCGTCTGCTGCGTGACCGTTATGGTTTCAAAGGCGAACTGCGGGCGATCGGCGATGTGCTGCGCGACCAGCTGTTCTACATGCGTCGCTGCGGTTTCGATGCCTTTGCATTACGCGCCGATAAAGACCCGTACGATGCCCTGGAAAGTCTCAAGGACTTCTCGGTGACCTATCAGGCCGCCACCGACGAACCGCTGCCGCTGTTCCGTCGCCGTTGATGTCCAGGCCTTGAACCCTTTGCGGGGTTCAAGGCCATCCTCTAGGCCTGCTCGGTGATCACCGGAAATGGCCGCCCCATCGTCACCCAATCGCGATAAAGCCTGGTCCGATTCTCCAGCGACATGAAAATCCCCCATGGATTTTCAGCATCGATCGCTGTGCCCTCGACCACCCGGTTCAGCCAGCGCCACAACTCGTCCGACGCCTGCGCCTCGCTCAACAGTCGCCAGACCCTCCCTTGCAACGCCAGATAGTCGACCTGAAAGTCCGCCGTCAGGCTGAGCCCATCGATGAGCCTCAGGAAACGACTGCCTGACGGCTTGACCGCCAATTGCTGCCAGATCATTCGCCTGGCTTGCCGCAGTGCTTCGTCACCCTCCTGCAACCACGCAACCGGATTGCCATAGTCGGCTCCTGGCGCGCTCAACCAAAGGTTGATCCCGGTGCGCTGTCGATGGCTGATCAGGCGTAGCAGCGTGTCTTCGTCCGTCAGCGGATTGCCCCAGAGCTTCACCCGATCCCGGGCAATGGCCTGGCTCAATACCGCCGGCGGAACCCGGGTGATCCGGTTGTCACGCAGGTCCAGCGACGTCAGGTAGGGCTCGTCCCGAATCCCGATCGGGCACGAACTGATCTCTGTTTTCCTCAAGTTCACCTCCCGCAGTTTGTCCATCCCTAACAACACAGGCGAAACACTCAGGGGATTTTCACTCAAGTCCAGTGATTGCAAGTTGATCAAGTCACGCAGTTGCGACGCCGTGTCCTCCCTGAATTTGAGAAACGTGTCTTTCAGATTCAACGTTGTGAGATGGCTCATTCGCGGGATCGCAGGCGGCAAAACACTCTCCAGCCCCTCCATGGCGTCAGATAGCCGCAGATCGACTTTCTCCAGACTCAATACCCGCAGATTGGGGAAAGACTCCAGGAACCCGTTCAAGCTCTCACGTTCCGTCAGGTGAAATCCGCGCATCGACAGTTCAATCATCTCGTTGAACTTGACGTTCATGATCGGCAAGCGGTGGTAGTCCTCGAACTCCAGATCCAGTTTGTATCCCGCTAACGCTTCGCCGGAATAGAGGCGATTGGCCTGCGGCGGGCACTTTTGCCAGATTGATATCAGCTCGTCAGCCAGTTCCATCCGGGTCTCGCGCTCGTACTCCATCGTGTACTGCACCAGCGCGACATTATGCTCGGCGATTTGCGCATGAGTCATGCCCACGGCGTCCTCGTCGCCGGCGGCCAGAAAGTCGAGGTCCATGTCATCGAGATCCAGTAGGGTCCGGTCAATCCAACTGGTCAAATCCGCACTCAATTGCTCAAACTGTTGCTTCAGAGCATCGAGGCGTGACTGAGCAGTTGCTCCGGCATGTTGCAGCCACTCATCGGCTTGCGCGTTGCTGAAGTCGGGATAGAGGTCCCTGACTTGCAGCCTCATCGTCTCGTGGGTCAATGCTGCGGCCTGCGGGGTTGTCGGAAAGCCGCCGCCCCTCAAGCCCTGCATTTCGAAAGGCAGCCCCCCGTCCAGTCTGCCCAGGCCCAGGCCGAACTCGGCGCGTGACAGCGTCCGGTCGCGGAGGTTGAGCTTCAGTTCGTTGGCCGGGTTCAGCGACTGCAACTGCAGCGCTGCCCGCTCATCCGCGGACAACACACCGATGACGGCCCCGTAAAAGTCCGTGCGCACGATGGCTTGGGCGGCCACATCGACGTATTGATAGTGATCGCCGATTTTGATCAAGCGACGACAAACAGCCGCATCAAGCGAACCGCAACGGTCCAGCACCCGACCTAGCAGCGAGCCGTCGAGCACCTCGATTCGCAGGTCTTTTGGCCATCCGGGCAGGTTTTTCAGCGAATGCAAGGCCAGCGTGTCCGAATCGGAATGGGCCACCGACCGCAGATAAAGGCCTTCGTAAGCTCGGGTAAGCCTCACATGCTGCTGGTACTGGCGGGCCTTGCTGTCCAGTTGTCTGAATACTCCCTTGACCTGGGTCGCATCCGGCGTCGCCGTGAACTCTACGCCACAGCGATCAAGCATTTGCTCCACCGCACTTTTCGGCAGGCCGGGATATTGCTGTTGAAACAATCGAACCCATTCATGCTCCGAGTGTTGGAGCGCCTGATAGCGAGCGTTGAACAACTCCACTCGCCGGGCCTGCAACGCCTCGCCCCCCTCAGCCTGCGTTTTGTCGATGGCCTCCACGACGTCCTGATCGATTTTGAAGCGGCTGATAGTGTCGGCCAACACAGGAGTGGGTCGACGACCGGCCTGCATCATTCGCAGCAGATCGTCATCAACAGCGCTGACCTTGCCGATTTGCGCCAGCACTTCGTCGCTGAAGGAATCCACCGGGGCGCCGATCCCTCGCAGCAGGCTCAGACGGGTCGGCATCTGCGCGCCCGACTCCAGGGCGGCGACATGAACGGACGGAGCGCCCACCGGCGTACCATCGAGCCGCACAGCGGGCTCCTCGACCCCGTGCTCGGCCCTGGCCAGTGCGGCGGCCTCGGCGCCTTCGCCTTTTAACGAAGCGACAGCCCCAGCCAGCGGCAGTGCATTGAGCAAGCCGAACACGGTTCGCGTCACGCCTTCGGAACGCTCACTGGCCGTTTTCCCCTCAATGGCCTCATGCAGACCGTAACCGGCGTCAATTAGCCCGGCCAGCACCAACAATCCCTCACCTCCGGGCACAAACAACGCCAGCGGCCCGAACTGGTTGATCCATTGCACGACCGGCTCGACGAAAGCGCTCAGATTGTCACGGTTGACCTGGGCATCGTCGCGGATGGTCTTGACGCTGTCCTGGGCGGCCTGCTTCATGGAACTCACCAACTGCGCAAAAGGGTCGGATGCGCTGGGTGAGCGATCAAAGTCGATGTAGTCATCCGGATCCCAATGGCCATCATCGTTGAAGAACCCGACATTCTTCGTCAGCCTGTGCATCCTGGGATAAACCCCCATGCCCTCCATCGCGGTCAGTACACCCGCATGAAAGGTGCCGTCCTCGCGATCCTCTTCAGAAAAGTGAGCCGCCAGTGCCTGTTTCGTATCAGCCACCCTGCCCTGCGCCACGATCCACTGACGCAACTGCCGACTATCGGTGAATTCGTGCAGCGGTGAAGAATTGCCGGGGATGTACAGCAGCACCCTGGAACCTGATCGCGCTCGAAAACACCAGATATCCGTCGCCGTATAACGGTACAGTTTCAACCGACTCGCCTCGACGCCGGGGGGCATTCTTGTCGGCGCCTGCAACTGCTTGATGGTCAGCGTTTCCCAGGTCTGCGCGGCGGGCAACCCGGCGGCTTGCATGGCGAGTTCCAGCCCCTTCCGGGACAGACACCGTTCTTGATATTGCAGCCGGGCCGCCATAACGAAAGCCGCCTTGACCGATGTCCTCAGGGCATAAGGACCGGGAGCGGCAATGACCGCGTCCGACGGCCAGGCCTGATCAAGATAAGTCTGGTATCGACGGGGAAGAAACACCCCCCAGACCCACTGCTTGAAATCGGCAGGCCGCAGATTGATTTGCGTGTGCGGGCCATAGGATTGCGGAACCGTGGCGCGGTAAATGCCTTCATAGGTGTCGTGATTGCCGTGGCCCACATAGGCAAACTCATCGACCTTTTCGACAATGCGCACCGACGGCCCGATGTCGGGCGGTGTGTACAGCCCAAACGCGGTTTCGCCGAAGCGCCCGTCACCCACCGTCTGATAATTGCCAAGCAGCGCCTGGATCAGGGAGCGAGAATTCCCCACCTGCCCCTGGTGGACACCGTTCTCAGGAGGATGCCCATGGTAGTTGTAGTCGAGCGTTACCAGCAGGGCCGTCTGCGGATCAATGTCGCCCCCCCACTTCTCCTTGATCAAGGACTCGCCAAACTGAGCGGGGGTTTGCGGTAGTGCGGTCTCCACCGCGGCCTTCAGTTCGTTACGTATCAGGACATTGGGCGTTGGGGCGTCGCCATGTGCGTGATCATTCATGTGCATTCCATTGCAAACTATTGGGAATCACCACATTACCCAGCCGCAACTCAAGCGTAAGTCGGAATGATCGGCAGGCCAGTTAGGACGTTTCGCAGAATCCGCAGGAAAGTGAACTGTCTGAAACGCCGGACGAAAAAAAACCGCGGAAATCCGCGGTTTGATTTTTTCCGGAGACGCCCGCCAGAGGCTTACCAGAAACGTTGCTGGGTCAAGCGGCTCCACCAGCTCAGCAATACGCGATCGACCGACCCGCTGGCCGCCATGCCGATGCGTTCCTGCAGGCTTTTGCGTTCGGCGTAATGCAGGTGATAGAGCTCGGACTGCTTGGCCCGTTCGGCCAGGTATTCATCGCTGGTCTTGAGTTCATCCACCAGTCGCTTGTCCAGGGCCGAGACGCCCAGCCAGATTTCACCCGTGGCCACTTCATCGATGGCCAGTTGTGGGCGATAGCGGGAAACGAAGTTCTTGAATAGCTGATGGGTGATGTCCAGGTCTTCCTGGAACTTCTCCCGGCCCTTCTCGGTGTTTTCGCCAAACACCGTCAAGGTGCGCTTGTACTCGCCGGCCGTCAGTACTTCAAAGTCGATGTCGTGCTTTTTCAGCAGGCGATTGACGTTGGGCAACTGCGCCACCACGCCGATCGAGCCGAGGATCGCGAATGGCGCACTGATAATTTTCTCGCCGATGCACGCCATCATGTAGCCGCCGCTGGCCGCGACCTTGTCGATGCACACGGTCAACGGCACGCCGGCTTCACGAATCCGCGCCAGTTGCGAAGACGCCAGGCCATAGCTGTGGACCATGCCGCCGCCGCTTTCCAGGCGCAGCACCACTTCATCCTTTGGCGTGGCGAGGGTCAGCAAAGCAGTGATTTCGTGGCGCAGGCTCTCAGTGGCCGACGCCTTGATGTCACCGTCGAAATCCAGCACGAACACCCGTGGTTTGGCCTCGGGTTTCTTCTTTTGCTTTTTCTCGGTTTTAGCCTGGGACTTGCGCAGGGCCTTGAGCTGATCCTTGTCGAGCAAGGTTTGCTCCAGGCGTTCACGCAGCCCTTTGTAAAAATCGTTGAGTTTGCTGACTTGCAGTTGGCCGGGCGATTTGCGCCGACCTTTGCTGCGCAACGCCGCAAAACTGGCCAGGACCACCAGAATGGCGATCACCAGGGTCACAGTCTTGGCCAGAAAAATGGCGTACTCGAACAAAAGCTCCACAGGGACTCCTTCACTACGATGCGCGGCATAAACACGCGCGGGATACCTCCAGCATACCCATCCGCCAGCCTGACGACCAGCCGTGAAACCTCGAGTGTCCTGTCTCACAAATACTGTTCCTTTTTGACGGCGTCCGTTGCCGTCATGCTGCATTGCCGCTCCTCGCCATAGCGGGCTATGACTCGTCGCGGCGCCTTGCCTGACGACAACAGTCACTCGTCAAAAGAGGAACGTATTTGTAAGACAGGACACTAGCAACAGGCCTGTAACGGGCATTTCAAACAAGCGTATGTTTTTTCATTGACAGCTCACCGCCATCCTCATAACCTCGCCAAACCTTCAACGTACCGGGATGACGCGGACGTGGGCAGCATCTACTTGATTCGACATGGCCAGGCCTCCTTTGGTGCAGACGACTATGACGTTCTGTCGCCGACCGGTATTCGCCAGGCAGAACTCCTCGGCCAGCACCTGGCCGAACTCGGTGTCAGCTTCGATCGCTGCCTGTCGGGCGACCTGCGCCGCCAGCAACACACCGCCAGCAGCGCGCTGGAACAATTCGCCGCCGTCGGTATGCCGGTGCCGGTGCTGGAAATCGATTCCGCCTTCAACGAATTCGACGCCGACGCGGTGATCCGTGCCCTGCTGCCGGCCATGTTGGAGGACGAGCCCCAAGCGCTGGATATCCTGCGCAACGCCGCACAAAACCGTGCTGAATTCCAACGCATCTTTGCCTTGATCATCGAGCGCTGGCTCGCCGGCACCTACGACACACCGGGCCTGGAGAGCTGGCTGGGTTTTGTCGAACGCGTGCAGGCCGGTCTGCATCGATTGCTCGAACAAGCCGACAACACCCAGAAAATCGCCGTGTTCACCTCCGGCGGTACCATCACTGCCCTGCTCCACCTTATTACGCAAATGCCCGCAAAGCAGGCCTTTGAACTGAACTGGCAAATCGTCAACACCTCGCTCAACCTGCTTAAGTTTCGTGGTCGCGAGGTGGCCCTGGCTTCCTTCAACAGTCATGCACACCTGCAACTGCTGAAGGCCCCGGAACTCATCACGTTTCGCTGAGTCCGGATTATTGTGACCCTGGCTGTAATCACCCAGCTCTAATTACCCAAGAAAGGATCGAACCATGACCTCCGTAGCTGATGCCGTACAAGCAATGAAAGCCAAGTTCAACCCAGCCGCCGCTGCCGGTCTGGACCTGGTATTCGGTTTCCGCATCGACGACACCAAGAACTTCTCGCTGATCGTCAAAGACGGCACCTGCGAACTGAAAGAAGGCGAGAACCCGGACGCCCAGGTCACTCTGGTAATGGACGGCGAAACCCTGGAAGGCATCGTCGACGGTTCGACCGACGGCATGCAAGCGTTCATGGGTGGCAAACTGCGCGCCGAAGGCGACATGATGCTGGCCATGAAACTGTCCGAGTTGTTCCCGGGCTAAGCACGCCGCTCCCGTCTCTCGGGAGCACGTCTGGCTGCAAACGAATCCCGCCCCTTGTGGCGGGATTCGTCGTTTTCGCCCTCGGAAAACGGCTATCTGTGGATTTGCCGACTATATTCCTTCTGGCCGCATGCGTCAGACATCGGCTGTTTGCCCTCGCCTCTTTTTTGAAGACTTTATGGGGAGCACTGCCATGAGTCCACCTGACGAGCACAACGACTTCAGTCGTCGCCGTGTACTGCAAGGCCTTTCGGCAGGTGCCGTCGGTGCCTGGGTCAGCCCACTATTCGCAGGGAGTAAAACCATGCCCGATGCCCCAGCCGATCTGATTCTGTACAACGGACGCCTGCACACCGTCGACCGCAAGAAACCCCAGGCCAGCGCCGTCGCGATCAAGGACGGGCGCTTCGTGGTGGTCGGCAGCGATGCCCAGGCCATGGCGCTGCAAGGCCCCGGCAGCCAGATCATCGACCTGCATGGCCGCACGGTGATTCCCGGCCTCAATGACTCTCACCTGCACTTGATCCGTGGCGGTCTGAACTACAACCTTGAACTGCGCTGGGAAGGCGTGCCGTCCCTGGCCGACGCCTTGCGCATGCTCAAGGATCAGGCCGATCGCACACCGACGCCGCAATGGGTGCGGGTGGTCGGTGGCTGGAACGAATTCCAGTTTGTCGAGAAGCGTCTGCCGACGATTGAAGAACTGAACAAGGCCGCGCCGGACACCCCGGTGTTCGTCCTGCACCTCTACGACCGCGCCCTGCTCAACCGTGCCGCGCTGAAAGTGGTCGGCTATACCCGCGACACGCCGAACCCGCCGGGTGGCGAGATCCAGCGCGATGCCAATGGCGACCCCACCGGCATGCTGATCGCCCGCCCCAACGCAATGATCCTCTACTCGACCCTGGCCAAGGGACCAAAATTACCGCTGGACTATCAGGTCAACTCGACCCGCCAATTCATGCGCGAACTCAATCGGCTGGGCGTGACCAGCGCCATCGATGCCGGCGGCGGTTATCAGAATTATCCAGACGATTATCAAGTCATCCAGCAACTGGCCAAAGACCAGCAGCTCACGGTGCGCATTGCCTACAACCTGTTCACTCAAAAACCCAAGGAAGAGCTGACCGATTTCAAAAACTGGACCAGCACTTCCCATTACGGTCAGGGCGATGACTTCCTGCGGCACAACGGTGCCGGGGAAATGCTGGTGTTCTCGGCAGCGGATTTCGAAGACTTCCTTGAGCCACGCCCCGACCTGCCGCAAACCATGGAGCAGGAGCTGGAACCGGTGGTGCGGCATCTGGTGGAACAGCGCTGGCCCTTCCGCCTGCACGCCACCTACAACGAATCCATCAGCCGCATGCTCGACGTGTTCGAGAAGGTCAATCGGGATATTCCATTCGACGGTTTGCCGTGGTTCTTCGACCATGCTGAAACCATCACCCCACGGAACATTGAACGAGTCAAAGCCCTGGGCGGCGGTATCGCTATCCAGGATCGCATGGCGTTTCAGGGCGAATACTTTGTCGACCGTTACGGCGCGAAGGCGGCTGAAGCGACACCCCCGATCGCGCGCATGCTCGCCGAGGGCGTGCCGGTGGGCGCCGGTACCGATGCCACGCGTGTTTCCAGCTACAACCCCTGGACCTCGCTGTACTGGCTAATCAGCGGCCGCACCGTCGGCGGGCTGGCGCTGTACCCGCAAGGCTTGAGCCGCGATACGGCGCTGGAACTGTTCACCCACGGCAGCGCCTGGTTTTCCTCGGAACAAGGCAAAAAGGGCCAGATCAAGGTCGGGCAACTGGCGGACCTGATTGCGCTGTCGGCGGATTACTTTCACATCGAAGACGAAGCCATCAAATGGATCGAGTCGGTGCTGACCATTGTCGACGGCAAGATCGTCCACGGTAGCGTCGAATTCGAAAAACTGGGGCCTCCACCCATCCCGGTGGTGCCTGAATGGTCGCCGGTGGTGAATGTACCGGGGCACTGGAAACCCCTGGCGCCACTGACCGCGCAAGTGCACCAGTGCGTGGGCGCTTGCGCGGTGCATGCCCACAGTCATGAACGGGCGCGGTTGTCCTCGGCACCGGTCAGTGACTTTCAAGGGTTCTGGGGGGCGTTTGGCTGTTCGTGTTTTGCGTTCTGAACAAAATATTTCCAAACACCATCCATCTAATGTGGGGGCGGGCTTGCTCGCGAAGGCAGCGTCACAGTCAGCATCAATGTTGCCTGACACACCGCTTTCGCGAGCAAGCCCGCTCCCACATTAAATCGCTGTTCAACCTTCTTTCCCGAAACACCCACTGACACAAGCTTGATCTCGATCAGTCGCTCACTCCCTCGCAATCACTACTATCGCGCTTCCATCGAAGGCCAAGGACGGCTCATTGGGAGCCTGCGGCCCATCATTCTCAAGGAAGAGTCAATCATGCGGTCATTGAAGATCATTCTGCTGGCGTCAGCATTCAACGGGCTGACCCAACGGGCCTGGCTGGATTTGCGTCAGGCCGGTCACTCGCCCAGCGTGGTGCTGTTCACCGATGCAGACGCGGTGTGCGAGCAAATCGAACACTCCGGCGCAGACCTGGTGATCTGCCCGTTTCTCAAGGAGCGGGTGCCGCAACAGTTGTGGAGCAGCCGCCAGCGTCCCGTGGTGATCATTCATCCAGGCATCGTCGGCGACCGTGGCGCCAGTGCGCTGGACTGGGCGATCACCCGCGAACTCAGCCGCTGGGGTGTGACCGCGTTGCAAGCGGTGGAGGAAATGGACGCCGGGGCGGTCTGGGCCACCTGTGAATTCAACCTGCCCCAAGACCTGCGCAAATCCGAGCTGTACAACGGACGCGTCAGCGATGCTGCAATCTCCTGCATCCGCGAAGTCGTGGAAAAATTCATCGCCGGTTTCGTTCCGGTGCCCTTGGATTACAACCAACGCCATGTGATTGGCCGCTTTCAGCCGAACATGAAGCAAGCCGACCGATCCTTCAGCTGGCACGACAGCTCGCGCTTCATCAAACGCTGCATCGATGCCGCCGACGGCCAGCCCGGCGTATTGGCGAGCCTGGCTGGCGCTCAGTACTACCTGTACGACGCTCACCTGGATTCGCGCAGCGGTACGCCGGGGGAGATTCTCGCGGTGCATGACGATGCGGTGCTGGTGGCGACCGGCGATACCAGCCTGTGGATCGGCTCGTTGCGACATAAACCCCAGCCCGGTGAAGAAACTTTCAAACGCCCGGCCCGGCATGTGCTCGCCGAACAGCTTGCGCAAGTGCCGACCCTTGATTGGTCGATCGCCTCCCGGCCCTTCAACAACGAACCCTATCAACCGATCCGCTATCGCGAATCGGGGCATGTCGGCGAGCTGACCTTCGAGTTTTATAACGGCGCCATGAGCACCGAACAGTGCCAGCGACTGGTGGAGGCCCTGCGCTGGGCCAAGTCCCGGGACACCCAAGTGCTGCTGATCAAGGGGGGGCGCGGCAGTTTTTCCAACGGCGTGCACCTCAACGTGATCCAGGCCGCAGCGGTTCCGGGGCTGGAAGCCTGGGCCAATATTCAGGCGATCGATGACGTCTGCCAGGAACTGCTCAGCGCCCGGCAACTGGTGGTCAGCGGCTTGACTGGCAATGCCGGGGCCGGCGGCGTGATGCTGGCGCTGGCTGCCGACATCGTCTTCGCCCGGTCCGACATCGTGCTCAATCCCCATTACAAAACCATGGGCCTGTACGGCTCCGAGTACTGGACCTACAGCCTGCCCCGCGCTGTCGGCCGGGTGATGGCGGAGAAGCTCACTGAAGACTGTCTGCCGATCAATGCCGCCCAAGCCTTGCAACTGGGCATGGTCCAGGAAATCGGCCCGCGCTGTCCCGACGAGTTTGGCCTGTGGTTGTTGCAGCGGGCCAATGGTGCGTTGAGTGATCCGGCGTATCAGGCGATACGTGAACGTAAAATCCAGCTCGATACTCAGCTGATGCAGCACTGTCGCAATGCCGAGCTGGAAGAGATGCAACTGGACATGGTGCAGAACCGCAAACAGTTTGCCGAGAAGTGCCGAAATTTTGTGTTAAAGCGCAAGGCATGTGGCACGCCGCAGCGGTTGGTGGCCGAATGGGCGGAGGTGAAGGAGGTTGAGTTGGCGGGTTGATTGTTTGGCACGAGGTGATTAGGGCGGACAGTGAAATCTGTGGCGAGGGAGCTTGCTCCCGTCCGGCTGCGCAGCAGTCGTAAACCATTCGATGGAGTGCATCTGAGGAACTGCAGTGGCAGGTTTGGGGCCGCTTCGCGCCCCAGCGGGAGCAAGCTCCCTCGCCACAGACGGTATCGCAAGACAAATGCTGCTCTTACAATGCCCGCACCTCCCACATCGGCCTGCCCATGGACATCGACCTCGCCCGCACCTTTCTGGAAATCGTCCGTCACGGCAGCCTGGCCGCGGCGGCTGAAAAACTGCACGTCACCCAGACCGCCATCACCGCCCGGGTGCAGAAGCTCGAAAGTCAGCTCGGCAGCACGCTGTTCGTACGCAACCGTGCCGGGGCGCGCCTGACACCGAACGGTGAGGCCTTTGTGGTTTACGCCAATCAACTGGTGCAGACCTGGGAAGCAGCGCGCCGGGACTTGCCGCTGCCCGAGGGCTACCGCGACGTGCTGCACATCGGTGGCGAGGTCAGTCTGTGCAACCCGTTAATGCTCAGTTGGGCCGGCGAGTTGCGCGAGAAAATTCCCAGCCATGCCCTGCGCATGGAAATCCGCGACGGCGAGAACCTGCTGCGCCAACTGGAGCTGGGGGTGCTGGATGCGGCGCTGGTCTATCAGCCCGAGTACTGGCCACGCCTGCAAGTGGAGCAGGTGCTGGAAGAAAAACTCATCCTGGTACGCCTGGCCGGACAACCCGATCCTTACGTGTACATCGATTGGGGCCCGGACTTCCGTCGTCAGCACGATGCCGCACTGCCGGAAAAAGCCAAGGCGGCCTTGAGCTTCAACCTCGGCCCGCTGGCCTTGCAATACATCCTGGAAAACGGCGGCAGCGGCTATTTCCGCACCCGTGTGGTCCAGAGCTACCTGGAAAGCGGCGTGCTGGAGCCAGTGCCCAAAGCCCCGGAGTTCAGCTATCCGACCTACCTGGTTTACTCCCGGGATCGCGACTCGGCGACCCTGCAACGAGCCTTCGATCTGCTGCGCGAAGTGATCAAGACGGACGACGACTGGTCCCAGCGCTGGAACCCCTTGACCTGACGCCAGGCGTCTCGCACCGGAGCATGGCGCATGTGGCCTCAAGGTTGGGCCAGCCTCTGCGGCGGGATCGACTAATCTGCTGGTTATAACAATAACCACAGGTGAACGCAGTGAGGCAGACCACCGAAGCATTCCGCGCGCGCTACCGTGCCGATATTCATCCGCTCTACAACCCCTGGCTGCATGGCGCCTTTGTGTTGCTGTTCGGGTTGCTGGCCATCGGCGCGTTCTGGAGCACGGTGCATCAGGTACAACTCCTGGAATGGCTGGCGGTGCCGCTGACCCTGTTGTTCTTCAATTTCGGCGTCTACGTCGTGCATCGGCATCTGGGGCACCACAAAAAGCGCCTGGCACGGATGTTCTACGCCCGTCACGCCGGTGACCATCACAGCTTTTTCACCCCCGGGCACATGGCCTACGACAGCGCCCGCGACTGGCGGGTGATTCTGTTTCCGGCCTGGCTGATTGTGTTGCACACCCTCGTCATCACCGCACCCGCGTGGTGGCTGCTGGCGCAGCTCAATGGCAACATCGCAGGACTGTTTGGCGGCTGCATGGTCCTCGGTTACCTGACCTATGAAGTGTTCCATGCCTGCGAACATCTACCACCCGCCAACCCGCTGACACGTCTGCCGTGGATTCGCCAGATGCGCCGTCTGCACGAACTGCACCATCGCCGTGAGCGGATGCAGGAGCGCAATTTCAATATCGTGTTTCCACTGATGGATTACCTGTTCGGCACCCTGTACTGGGAACCGGAACAAGCGCCTCCACACCTGATGAGAACGCCCACTCGCCTGCAGCACGTGGTCGACATCGCTGGAAATCCGCTCGCCGTACTCGCCTACGCCAGCACGGCGACGCGTTGGCCGGAGTGGCATCCGTCCTCCCTCAAGGTCGATGGCCAGAGCGGTCCGTTGTATGCCGGGACGCGGTTCGAGGAAGACATTCGGGCCGGCGGGCGTGAGGGGCATTTGCGCTGGGAGGTCGACGAATACCTGCCTGGTCGCCGCTGGAGCGCTCGGGCCCGGGGCGATCATGGACTGTCGCTGGTGGTGACTTACGAGTGCGAGGCTTTTGGCGACGACACGCGGTTTGTCCGCAACCTGGAATATTGCTTCAGCGGTGTGATGATGCGCATCGCCAATCGATTGTTGCTCAAGCGGCGCATCGAGCGTGAATCGGCGCAATCGATGCTGGCGTTACGCGAGATGGCGCAAAAGCATCTGGCACTGACAGGAGTCACCGTGTGAAAAGAGCCCTCAAGGTTCGGCATTTATTGTTGCTGTTGATCATTTTGATTGGCGGCTTCCTGTTGTTATTACCCACCAAAGTTCAGCCGATCGCCTGGAGACCGTCACCGGCGCCCTCCCTCATCGATGGCATCTACACCGACAATCAGCGCCTCAAAGGCGTAGAACGTGTCGGTGCCGCTGATATCGACGGCCCGGAGGCGTTGCTGCTGGAGGAAGATGCTCTCATCACCGGTCTACATGACGGCCGGTTGATTCGCACCAGCCTCGATGGCAAGACCACCAAGGTGCTGGCCGATACCGGGGGCAGGCCATTGGGCCTGGCGCGGCACCCCAATGGTTTGCTGGTGATCGCCGACGGGGTCAAGGGTTTGCTGTCGCTCGATGCTCAGGGCCGTGTGATTGCATTGAGCACCACGGCCAACAACGTGCCCTTTGGTTTAACCGATGACGTGGCCATCGACAAGCCCGGGCATTATGCCTATTTCAGCGATGCTTCCAGCCGTTGGGGTTACGGCAAGGATGGCGAGGCAATCATCGAGCACGGCGGCGACGGTCGATTGCTGCGTTATGACTTCCAGACCGGTACAACGACGGTCTTGCTGGATAAGCTGGAGTTCGCCAACGGTGTGACCCTGGGGCCTGACGATGCGTTTGTGCTGGTCAACGAAACCGGCGCCTATCGCATCAGTCGCTATTGGCTGACCGGGCCGAAAGCCGGAACCCACGATCTGTTCATCGACAATTTGCCAGGGCTGCCGGACAACCTGGCATTCAATGGCCGCGACCGTTTCTGGGTGGCGCTGTATGCACCGCGCAATGCACTGCTCGACGCCACGGCGCCCTATCCTCTGGTACGCAAAATGATCGTGCGCGCGCTGACGATCCTGCCCAAACCGGTGGAGAGCCGCGCCTTCGCCCTCGGCCTGGACCTCGACGGTAAAGTGATTGCCAATCTGCAGGACGCCAGCAGCGGCAACTACTCACCCATCACCACCGTGCGCGAGTATGGGGACTGGTTGTATCTGGGGTCGCTGAAAGCGCGGCACATGGCGCGTTTGCCGTTGAGTACGGCATTGCAGTAGTCACGGTGATCAAACTGTGGGAGCGGGCTTGCTCGCGAAGGCGGACTGACATTCAACATCTGACATGGCCTCATTCGCGAGCACGTCCGCTCCCACATTAGATTCAGGTTCGTTCTGGAGAGTTTTGGATGGGGCACCTCGCAGGGAGCCGCAACGTCGGGCCCTGATCGTGCGAGGTGCCGGTATTTATCCCGTTGCAATTTTCAGTCACCGGTCGTCGGTGATTCTGCATAGCGTCTCAGGACGGCGTCTGAAGTCGTTCAACGATCTTGTTCTTGACCTGAACGCGCTTCTCTTTGAGCTTCTTCAGCGTCTCGTCGCTGGGCGCATCTGATTGTGCGGACTCGGCCTTCACCACCTCCTCGTCCACCTGCGAATATTTGTTGATCAGTGAATCCAGTAACGGATCCTTGGTGCGTTTTTGCTGGATCACTTCCTTTGTAAGTTTCAGATCCTGATACAGATCATGAGTCACCGGCATGGAACACCTCCGTTTGTTAATCGGTAGCAAACGCGATCGATTGCGCTCACCAGCTATCAGAATGGCCTTGCTTACCCTGTTCTGTCGACCGCCTATCAGACCAGCGGTGTCCGTTCGTCATCCTGTCGCAAATGCGATAAAACCTTTGCCCAATCGTCCGCCTCCATTGAATAACGATCACCCGGATCGCTCATGAAAACCTGTGTGGAGAATGACCGATGGACGGATTCAATCTGCGTCACCTCGCCTTGGCCGTTGCCTTGAGCACCAGCATGGGCACGGCTTTTGCTGCCACTTCCAACGACTTCGTCGACGACGCAGCCGAGGGAGGCATCGCGGAAGTCGAGACCGGCAAACTGGCCCTGGAAAAAAGCTCATCGGCCGACATCAAGGCGTTCGCCAATATGATGGTCACCGATCATACCAAGGCCAATGAAGAACTGGCGGCCCTGGCGAAAAAGCATGACATCGAGATGCCGGACACGACGACGGTGGTCAAACAGGCCAAGGAAAAAATTCTCGACCTGCGCGATGAATCCTTCGACACGGCCTATGCCAACAATCAGGTAAAGGCTCACGAAGAAGCCATTGAACGGTTCAAAAAAGAAGCCAACACGGTGACGGACGACAAAGAGAAAGGCGCCACCGAGCTGAAGGCGTTCGCGAAAAAAATGTTGCCTGCGCTGGAAAAACACCTGGATATGGCAAAAAAACTCCAGGCGGCTCACCCCGATAAATAATCCCAAGCCTTGATGTCAGGTTCGGAACCTGTGGGAGCGGGCCTGTGACGAGGGGGCAAGCCCCATATGCGCTAACCAAAACTCAAGAGATAGTAGAAACTGATAGCCAAACTAAGGAAGCAACAGGGAAAACAAGGGTGACACAAAGACTGGATGAAGATTGGCCGAAGCTGTTGGGGCTATTGCCGCAGGGATGGGAAGCCAAGGCAAAAGAGCTGGGGGCGCTGAAGTTTGGTCGCCGGTTCAGCGGTCCGGAAAGCTTATTGCGCACGTTATTGATGTATCTGAGCACTGATTGCTCGATGGTCGAAACGGTGGAACGCGCTCGCGCAGGGGACTGGGTGGAGCTGTCGGACGTTGGCCTGCTTAAAAGAATCAATAAATCGGGTGCATGGCTGGGCTGGATCACGGAACAGTTGATCGAGCAGTCACCGACTGTGGCGATGAACTGTCCGGCGCTGCAGGGGCGCAGGTTGCTTGCCGCTGATGGCAGTGTCGTGGCAGAGCCCGGCGCAGTCACCTCGACATGGCGTCTGCATTACACGATGGACATCCGCACGCTACGTTGCTGCGAAGTGCAGGTGACCTCGGCCAAAACAGGTGAATCGTTGACCCAGTTTGCGGTGCAACCGGGCGATGTGTTCATCGCGGACCGAGGGTTTGCCAATCGACGAGGGGTTAATCACGTACTGGATGAGGGTGGCGACATCCTGGTACGGATGAATCTGAGCAGCCTGCCGCTGATGGATGAGCACGGATCGCCCTTTGAACAGCTACCGCAGTTACGCACCTTGCAGGCTGGGCAAACGAGCGAGTGGCCAGCCGTGATGCAAGGTTCCAAGGGCGATGTTGCGGTACGCGTGTGTGCGTATCGCAAGACGGACGAGCAAAGGATCGAAAGCGAGCGCAAGTTAAAGAAACATGCGCAGAAAAAGCAAAAGAAGCCCCAGCAGGCGCAGACGGTGGAAGCCGCAGGCTACGTGGTGGTGGTCACGACGTTGGACGGCCTGAATGCGCAAGAGGTCTTGGCCCTTTACCGGCACCGCTGGCAGGTAGAGTTAGCGTTCAAGCGGATGAAGTCATTGCTGGGGTTGTCACGCTTGAGAAAGAAAAACCCGGAAGGCGCCAAGGCTTGGCTGCAAGGGAAACTACTGGTGGCTTGCCTGATTGAACGATTGATCGTAGCAGGCGAGCATTTTTCCCCTGTCAAAGGGGATGTGTGCACAGGGGGAGGTCGCGCAGCGGCGTTGTCGCTGGCGTGAAATGGCTTTTATCCATTGGCTGCTCTGTAGCGTGATCAGTCCTTGTTTGTCGTTGTTTGCTTGTCTTGAGAAATGGACTGACATCACTCAAGCACTGCGCGAATCCCCGCGAAAAAAGCGGGGATATCAGCAAGACGAACTATGGGGCGAGAGGTTTGCTTAGCGCATATGGGGGCAAGCCCCCTTGCCACACAAGCCCCACAAGGGTTCCGGGGAGATTATTGATCCGCGGTCTGCATCCCGGCGCGGGTGGGTTTGCCCAAGGCATGGGCGAAGAACCGTCCGGCTTCGGAAATCATGTTGCGGTGAATATCCTTGCGGTCGACGCCGTCGGCATCGGTGCACAGTGCCGGCATGGCGGCGATCTGTTCTTCGTTGCACGGCGCCATGAATACGAAGTGCCCTGCCCCGGCCAGCAATTTGAAGTCCGGTGCGGTCGGCAGTTTGCGCGCAAGCGCTGCGGCATTTTTGTCGAACGCCACCAGTTTGTCACCATCGCCGCTGTAGAGCAGCACCGGCACATGCACGTCGGCCAGGGTATGGCGGCCGAACTTCAGGCTCAGCGGCGCCATTAGCAACAAGGCATGCACGCGCGGGTCCGCCACTGGCTGCAAGTCATCACGATCGACGATCAGTTCACCTTGCGTGTTGCAGGCATCGTGATCATCCGGGCGCTCCTGGCAATAACGGCGCAGGCGATCCAGATCCGGAGTGGCGCCGGACAGGATCAACGCAGTCTCACCACCCGCCGAATAGCCAATCACCCCGACCTGCTGGGCATTGACGAAAGGCGCGAGCATCCGGTCGCCCAAGGTCGCGGTAATGGCTTCGGAAATCTGGATCGGCCGACCATAAAGGTTGCTCAAGGTGCCGAGGCGGCTGTGGTCTTTGGAGTTGTCGCCGGGATGGATCACCGCCACCACCACAAAGCCCTTGCGTGCCAATGAGGTGGCGAGGTCGTGCAGGGCCAGCGGGGTTCCGGTGTTGCCGTGGGACAGCATCAGCATCGGGAAACGCCCGATGGCGACTTTGGTGTCTTCACCGGCTTCGACCGTGTAGCCCTCGAGCGTGCTGAAATGTTCCTTTTCACTGGAGGGGTAAAAAGCGATGGCGCGCATCGGCTGCAAGTCCAGCGGATCGAGGAACGTCATCTCATGGAAACCGACGCTCCAGTGAGGATGCGGCGCAGAAGCGGCATGCACCAAACTCAGACTGCCTAGCAGGCAAATCAGTAGCGTTGCACAAAGACGCACCATGGGATGCCCCACCCTGTTACCGGACTGCAGATAGTAGCCCTCGACTGCATAACCTGGGCCAGAAACTGATAACCGCCAGAAACAAAAAACTCCGTACCTGGCCATCACGATGACCAGAATACAGAGTTTCAGGGGTATTGCCTGCGCTGTTTGACGTCGTTACGCAAGCCTTACGCGGCGGCGAACAATTGCTCGCTGATCTGCGCCTGTGCGTCGCTCATGGCTTTGCTGCGCACTTCATCACCGTAAGCCAGGCCATGGGCGCGGACGAACTCGATGTCGGTGATGCCGAGGAAACCGAACAGCACCTTCAAGTAGTCTTCGTGAGCAGTGCCGGTCGGTTGGCCAGCGTGCAAACCGCCAGCCGTCGAAACGATCACCACTTTTTTGCCGCCGCACAGGCCTTCAGGGCCGGCTTCGGTGTAGCGGAAAGTCTGACCGGCCACGGCGATGCGGTCGATCCAGGCCTTGAGTTGGGTCGGGATGGTGAAGTTGTACATCGGCGCGGCAATCACGACGGCGTCGGCGGCGAGGAATTCAGCCAGAGTCTGGGCGCTCAGATCGGCTTCATGCTGTTGCGCGGCGTTGCGCAGTTCAGCGGCGGTGCCAGCGGCAACCAGGGTGGTGGCGGAGAAATGGCTGATAGCATCGGCAGCCAGGTCGCGGTAAGTCACCACGACGCCAGGCTCGGCGGCTTGCCAGGTTTTGACGACTTCGCCGCTCAACTGACGGGAAGCCGAGTTGTCACCCAGAATGCTCGAATCGATATGCAGTAATTTCATGTGGGATCTCCAAGGTGAGGATCGCCCCCGGCGATCTGATGGACACAATCCTACCGATGAAACCAATAGCTGATTAGTTGGCAATAATGCGATAGTTCGTCCCACTGATAGAACAATCGAGTTTGAAATCAATGCAAGACCTTAATGACCTCTACTACTTCGCCAAGGTGGTCGACGCTGGCGGCTTCGCGGCGGCCGGGCGTTTGCTGGGGATTCCCAAGTCGCGGTTGTCACGACGCATCGCCGAACTGGAAGAACGCCTGGGCGCGCGCCTGCTGCAACGCACCACCCGCCAACTCAACCTGACCGCCGTGGGCGAGCGTTACCTGCGGCATTGTCAGGCGATGCTGCTGGAGGCCGAAATGGCCGATGAAGCGGTGGCCAGCATGTCCAGCGAGCCCCGGGGGCGCTTGCGAGTGTCCAGCCCCGTGGGGTTGGCTCACGGAATTCTGCCTGGGGTAATCAGCAGCTTCCTGGAGAAATTCCCTCAGGTTCAGTTGGAGGTCATGCTGCTCAACCGTAGGGTTGACCTGATCAACGAGGGCGTCGATGTCGCCTTGAGGGTGCGGGATCTGGGTGATGAAGATCCATTGCTGGTCACCCGTCGCCTGCGTCAGGCCCAGATGCTGATGGTTGCCAGCCCTGCATTTTTGCTCGGCCGTGAAATCAATCATCCCGAAGACCTGAGAAACCTGCCCGTGCTCGGCGCTCTGGAAGCTGACCGCATGGTGCACATCCGTATGCTTGATCAACAGGGCAAAAGCTACGACCTGAGCCTCGAAGCGCGATTGGGCTGCGAAGATTTCATCGTACGTAAGGCCTGCACCGTCAATGGCCAGGGCTTTACCATGTTGCCAATGATGCATTGCGAGCAGGAGTTGGAAAACGGTTCGCTGGTGCAACTGTTGCCCGATTGGTCATTGCCGGGCGGTTGGCTGCAAGCCGTCTACCCTCATCGACGCGGGGTGATGCCGGCGGTGCGCGCCTGGATCGACCATTTGATCGAATCATTCAATGCTTGTGGGGACAAACTGTTATGAAAGCGGGGTTAATGAGCGAAGAGGACGTCGCGCAATTCTGCCTGGCGCTGCCCGGTGCGCGGGAAGACTACAAGTGGGGTGGCGTACGGGTGTTCTCTATTGCCGGGAACAAGATGTTTGCCTTGCAGAACCTGCGGGGCCAATCCTTGGCCTTCAAGGTCGATAAGGACTTGTTCCTCGGTCATTGCGATCGGCCGGGCATTCACCCGGCGCCGTATCTGGCCCGGGCTCAGTGGATCATCATGGAAACGCCCTACCCGCTGGGCACCGAAGAGCTGCAAGGTTTGCTGCAACGTTCCCACCAATTAGTGGTGAGTAAATTGCCCAAGCGCACGCAGGTCGGCTTGTTGCTTTAAAGGGCTTTAAAGCAACGCAAACAGGTTAGCGCCCAGAAACAGCTGGTCAATCCAGAACACCTGATGCATCAGCACAATGAGCCAGAACACCAACTGAAACGAGACTTTGCGGGTCTTGTGCCGAAACGCTTGCTGGGCCAGCAAGGCACCCGGCCAACCACCCGCCAACTCCACCGCGTGCAAGACGTTCTCCGGCGTGCGCCAACTGTCGGCGCGGGCCTTGTGCTTGTCGCTCCAGTACAGGAAAAACGCCAGCACGCTGACAATGCCGTAGGCCGCCAGGGGAATCACCGACACCCCGCGCAGCCACAGCGACACCGAGCCAAACAACGGCACTGCGCACAGCACAGCGAATGCCAGCAATTTCAGCCGCAGGTTCTGAATGGAGCCCCCGGACTTGCGTCCGGGGTTGTTGTTGCGCGCACTGGAATCGTTCATGGCTTGACCGCTGTCCAGTCGACCCAGCCGAATTGCCAGGTGGCCAGGATCACCAGGCCGAACACAATGCGATACCAGGCGAATGTCGCGTAGCTGTGGCTGGCAATGAACAGCAGCAAGCCGCGGACGGCGATCATCGCAAAGATAAACGCGGTGACGAAGCCAATGGCGAACACCGGGAAATCAGCCGGAACAAACAGGTCGCGGTATTTGTAGCCCGAGTACACCGCCGCGCCGACCATGGTTGGCATGGCGAGGAAGAACGAGAATTCGGTAGCCGTCTTGCGCGACAAGCCGAACAGCAAACCGCCAATGATCGTCGAGCCGGAACGCGAGGTCCCGGGGATCATCGCCAGACACTGGGCGAAGCCGACTTTCAGGGCGTCTTTCCAGGTGATGTCGTCGACGCTTTCAGCATGCACTTCATGCTGACGGCGTTCGGCCCACAACATGACGACCCCGCCCACGACCAATGCGGTGGCCACGGTAATCGGGTTGAACAGATACTCGTGAATCAAGTCGGCGAAAATCACCCCCAATACCACAGCCGGCAGGAAGGCGATCAACAGGTTCGCGGTAAAGCGTCGGGCACTGGGCTGCGTCGGCAAGCCGATGACCACGTCGAAGATCTTGCGGCGAAACTGCCAGACCACCGCCAGGATCGCCCCGAGCTGAATGATGATGTTGAAGGCCATGGCCCGCTCGCCCCCAAAGTTGAGCAAGTCCGCCACGATGATCTGGTGCCCGGTACTGGAAATGGGCAAGAATTCCGTCAACCCTTCTACAACGCCTAAAATCAATGCCTGAAAGGCCGTCCAAAGATCCATCAATCCCCCAAGAAGCAATACCCCCAGGCATGCTCCGTTAATAATTTATAAGCGTTAACTGCGATCAACCTTAGCTGAATCCCCGCGCGCACAAGATTCACGCAAAACCGTAAAAATTGCGTGAAAAAAGACTTGGGCTCAGGTTTTTCCGTGCGGGGCCGAAATCCTATCAGACACGCCTCATTTACGCTGCCGCGTAATAAGACCTGAGTCGGATGGGCCCGATCGGCAAAGTGTGGTTGGATGCTGGCGATCGTTTATGACAAGAACAAGAAAAACGGAGTAATAGCGTTATGAACAGCTTGCGCAGTGTGTCGATCAGCCGACGCTTGTGGCTCATCTTGATCGTGGCCGTGGTGATGCTGTTGACGTTGGGCGTGTTGATGCTCAAGCAGATTCACGACGATCTCTATCAGGCCAAGAGCCAGAAGACCCAGCACGTGGTGCAGACCGCCAGTGGCATCCTCACCTATTACCACGGCCAGGAAACCGCCGGCACCCTCACCCGCGACGCAGCGCAAAAACAGGCACTGAACGCCGTGCGCGGTTTGCGCTACGACCAGAATGACTATTTCTGGATCAACGATCTGACGCCGGTCATGATCATGCACCCGACCAATCCGAAACTTGATGGCCAGAATCTCTCGACGATCCGCGACCCGGACGGTTTCGCGCTGTTCAACGAGATGGTCGCCATCGCCAAGGCCAAGGGTGCCGGCATGGTCGATTACCGCTGGCCGAAACCGGGCGCCAGCGCGCCGGTGGAAAAGACCTCCTATGTGAAACTGTTCGAGCCCTGGGGTTGGGTGATCGGTTCGGGCGTGTACATCGACGACATGCAGGCCGAGTTTTATACCCAAGTCTGGAAGGCCTCTTTCGTGGGCCTGGTGATTGCCCTGATCATGGCGCTGCTGGTGATCATGATTGCCCGCAGCATCGTGCGCCCGCTCCAGGAAACCGTGAACGCCATGGCCAACATTGCCAGCGGTGAAAGCGACCTGACCCGTAGCCTCGATACCCACGGCCAGGACGAAGTGACGCAATTGGCCCGGCACTTCAACGCCTTTACCACCAAACTGCGCCTGGTGATCAGTCAGCTGCAAGTGTCCGCCGGCGCGCTGGGCCAGTCTTCCAGCGAACTGGGCAACGATGCCGCGCAAGCCCAGCAACGCAGCCAGCAGCAGTCGCAGCAGATGGAACTGGTGGCGACTGCGATCAACGAAGTGACCTACGGCGTGCAGGATGTGGCCAAAAACGCCGAGCACGCGGCCAGCGAAATGCGCAATGCCGAGTCTCAGGCGCAGCAGGGGCAGGTCAATATCGACGGCAGCCTGCAGCAGATCGACAAGCTGTCGTCGACCATCGATCAAGCCGTCGAAGTGATTCGTACGCTGGCCGACGAAAGCACGCAAATCGGCAGCGTTCTGGAAGTGATCCGCTCTATCGCCGAGCAAACCAACCTGCTGGCCCTCAACGCCGCCATCGAAGCCGCCCGGGCCGGCGAGCAAGGTCGCGGGTTTGCGGTGGTTGCCGATGAAGTGCGCCTGCTGGCCCAGCGCACTCAGAAGTCCACGGCGGAAATCCAGTCGATGATCGAACGCCTGCAAAGCCATTCCGAAGCGGCGGTCAAGGTGATTGGCGACAGCAGCCGTGCGTCGCAACTGACCATCGAGCAGGCCGGCCTGGCCGGTGCCAGCCTGAATGCCATCGGCCAGGCCTTGCGCAACCTCAACGGGTTGAATGCTTCGATTGCCAGTGCGACCTTGCAGCAGGCGCATGTGGTGGAAGACATCAATCAGAACGTCACCCAGGCAGCCGGGTTGTCCCACAGCACGGCACTGGCAGCCGAACAGTCGAGCGTGGCCAGTGTTCACCTCAAGGAGCTGAGCGAACAGTTGAACGGGTTGCTCAAGCAGTTTCGGGTGTAACCCTTTTCTATACCCAACGCGCGCCCCTGTACAAGGAGCGAGGCTTGCCCGCGAAGGCGGTGTGTCAGGCAACATCAATATTGACTGTGCCGCCGCCTTCGCGGGCAAGCCCCGCTCCTATAGGGATTGCGCCTGACCGACTGGCATTGGCAAGCCCATTGCCCACAATCCGGGTACAATTCGCCCCCTCTTTTTTACGACACCAAGGAACCTCCATGTCCGGGCTTGAACTGTTTGCCGCCGCCCTCGGCGTGATTGCCGTCTGGCTGACGGTCAAACAGAACCCCTGGTGCTGGCCGATCGGGCTGGTCATGGTGCTGCTGTATAGCTGGATTTTTTTTGAGGTGAAGCTGTATTCGGACATGCTGCTGCAAGTGATCTACGCCGCGCTGCAGATCTACGGTTGGTGGCAGTGGACTCAGGGGAGCGCGACTCATGGCAAGCGGCATGTCAGTCTGCTCGATGGAAAATCCATCGCGGTCGGGCTGGCCGTCGGCGCCATCGGCAGTTTGCTGCTGGGCGCCGCGATGGCCCACTGGACCGATGCCGCCCAGCCTTGGCTCGATGCAGCGTTGACCGGTTTCAGCCTGGTGGCGCAACTATGGATGGCGCAAAAACGTCTGCAATGCTGGCCGTTGTGGATCGCGCTGGACATCATCTTTGTTGGTCTCTTCATCTATAAAGCGCTGTACCTGACCGCCGGCCTCTATGGGGCATTCGCACTGCTGGCTGTGCATGGCTGGCGGACATGGCGCACCGACCCGGCGTTACGCACATGAAAGTGCTGGTACTCACGGGGCCTGAATCCAGCGGCAAGAGCTGGCTGGCCGCCGAGCTGCAACAGCAATTCGGCGGCGCTCTGGTGGGCGAATACGTGCGTTGGTTCATTGAGCAGGAGGCGCGAGACACGTGCCTGGCCGATATTCCCGAAATCGCTCGCGGTCAGCTGCAGTGGGAGGATGACGCCCGCGCCCTTGGGCCGCCGTTGCTGATTCTCGACACTCACTTGCTGAGCAATATGCTCTGGAGCCAGACCCTGTTTGGCGATTGCCCGGCCTGGCTCGAGCAGGCGCTGCTGGCTCGGCACTATGATTTGCACTTGTTGCTATCACCCGAACAAGTCGACTGGACGGATGACGGTCAGCGTTGTCAGCCCGAGCTGGATGAACGCCGGGCTTTTTTCAACGCCACTCAGGCATGGCTGGAGCAGCATCGACAGCCTGTTCAAGTGCTTCAGGGCGATTGGGCCGAACGCCGGCTTCAGGCATTGCAAGCCGTCACTCTGCTGCTCGAGCGCTGATCCTCCTATTGGGCCAATACCACAATGCTAGTCGGTTCAGCGCAATCCATGTGGGAGCGGGCTTGCCCGCGATAGCGGTGTATCAGGCAAATTCAATATTGACTGCGCCGCCGTCTTCGCGGGCAAGCCCGCTCCCACAGGGATTGCGTTGAGTTGACGGGCACTCGCCAATCCCCTCAGCATTTGTTGCAATATTTTTGCAAATGCGTCCGTATCTGAAACACGCATCCCCTCTCGAACAGCCTGTTTCAACGCCGTTCACCGTCTTGTCATGCCCTGTGTTAAAGCACTGGTACATCACAGCGCAACCCCCTTGGATCCACGGCTTTGTGATTCATTATCACGTTAAGCCCCTCGCCGCTGTCTCAGACCTGAAACAGCTCAGTCATTGATCATCCGGCCCTGATCGCTAAACCTTTGAATAGAAACAATTATCAGAAAACGGCACAGCTTTCGCTCTCTCCTTCACAACGCTGACTAGGACCAGCCCACAACAAAGAAGGAATTGCCGCCGTGGGGAAATTTGATAACAGCATCTATAGCCTCCTGCTGATCGGATGCGCACTGGGCTCAAGTGTTTGCCTGCCTGTTCAGGCTGAAAACGGCATCATTATTATCAAACGTGATGTCCAACCGCGCATGGCAACGCGTCCGCCGGTGGCTCCCGACCCTAGCCCCACGACCGCCAATGCCAACCCGTCCAAACAAGTCCTCAGGCAAACGAACGAGTTGAGCGACGGCGACTTTGCCAGCGTCGCCACAGGTGCAGGCATCTCCCGCCTTGTCACTCAAAACACCAACAACCTGGGCGGCAATATCACCAACCAGACCCAGCTTTCCAACCTCCCCGCCGGACGTTCAGGAAATTCGGGCAACGGTATCGCCAACATGGTCAATTCAAACATCCAGCAAGGCCTGGGTGCTCTGAGAGTCGTAACGGGAGACCGTTAAGATGAATCGTAAGCTGCTGATGATCGCCCTGTTTTGCAGTGCATCGAGCTTTGCCCAATCTCCCGTCATCAATAACGCCGACATCGACGGTTCGGGCATGCAGCACCAGGGCAACCTCTCGGTCAACCAGGCTGCGGGCGATCAGCAGCAACAGGCCAACGCCCGGGCCATCGCCATTGGTAATGGCGCCAGTGCTACCACACAGATCCGCCAACGGTTGCGTACGCAGGTCGATCCCAGGATCGATGCCCGATCCAGCATTCAAGGCGACTCCTTCAGCCACGGCAACGGCGTGCTTGGCGTCAACCAGAGCGCCGGCGCCAGCAACCAGCAAGCCAATGCCCTGCGCATAAGCATCGGCACACAGCCGCAAAGTATCGACGACAGCGTCCTCATGCAGCAGAACGTGACGCTGATCACCAACTCCGATCCAACTGACTCTGCACCAGGCTATCGCCAGGTCGCTACCAGCGATCAGGCCTTCACCGGTAGCCGTGGGGTGATCCAGTTGAATCAGAGCGCCGGGGTGGGAAACCGAACGGCCAACACCCTGAGCGTAAGGGTCACGGATTGACCCAAATAGGTAGGAAACAACACTTAACCTAAAATAAGTACGGAGAATCACCATGAAACCTTCGATGGCACTCAAGCCTCTGGTTTTCGCAATTGCTGCGGTCATGGCTGTTGCTGTACAAGCTGGGCAGAACGATCGGCGTGACAATGACCACCACCATGGCCATCACAACGGTCATCACACCCCTCCTCCAACAAAGATCCCTGTCTATGCGACGGCCAATGCCTGGGATAACCAGAGCAGTACCGACAACCGCATCCGTAACGAAGGGACGATCAACGAAGCTGAAATGAACAGCTCTGCCACAGGCGCCAGCGGCAACGTCGGCGTCAACGTGGCTGCAGGTAGCGGCAACCAGCAAGACAACGCGTCCGCCATCGCAAATGCTGCCTCAAACTCCAGTCAGGACAACAGCTTCGTGTTCGGCACTGCGACAGCCACCGCCGACGTCACGCAATACAGCGACAATAACCGGGTCAACAACTTCGGTAGCACAGCCTCTGCCGTGATGAACGGATCGGGTAATGGCGGCAGCGGTAACATGGGTATCAACATTGCTGGTGGCGACCTTAACCAACAGAAAAATACCATGGCCATTGCCAACACCAATGCCCCGCTCGGTAACGCCACAGCCACCGCCTCTGCCGATCAACAAGGTCCTGGCCTGGTCGTGAATAACAACGCCGATCGGACAACCCGCCTGGATACGATAACCGTAACCACAACGGCCAGCGGTAGTTTCTCTCGCGATAAGTCTTCCGATTTGAGCATTCATAAAAGTGCTTCTTCGAGCTTTGATGTGAGTGGTTCCAGGAGTTCTGATGCGAGTGGTTTCAGGAGCTCTGATGTGAGTGGTTCCAGGAGCTCTGCTGCGAGCGGCTCCAGGAGTTCGGATAGCAGCTCTACTCGCAGTGCGTCTTTGAACGTTGATGTAGACGCTTCCGCGAATGCTACCAGGACCGTTACCTGGAATAATGGCAATGGCGATCGCACCCGCACCAGGACTGTCGACGCATCGCTTGACGCATCGCTCGATGCAAATTTCGACGCATCGCGCGAAAGATCGAGCGATTCTTCGTTCGACAGATCGAGTGATTCCTCGTTCGAAAGATCGTTCGATAAATCGTGGGCGAGATCGTCCGACTCCTCGTTCGAAAAATCGGGCAGTAAAGAGTCCGAATCTTCGTATGACAAATCGAAAACGTTCAGTGAGAGCAGTTCTTTCGATTTGAGCAACACCTATTCCTATCAAGTGCTGACTCCAACTGGCTGGGCAAACCCTGTGACCAACACTGCAACCCTGAACGGTTCGGTGAATGGTGGCAGTGGCAACCTGGGCGTCAACGTGGCTGCCGGTGTGGGTAACCAACAAAGCAACTCGCTGGCCATTTCCAACAACTCGTTCTGATAGCTGTCTCTTGAGGCCCCCTCACGGGGGCCTTTTTCAACACAACCAGAAGGCGTCCTGACATGCGCATTATCGCCTTGGCATTTTTGCTTTACGTGGCCAGCGTGAGCGAGGCTGCACAAATGCCGCTTTCCGTCCTGCCGGGCGGCGCGGTGGTGTATAAGCCGATCCAGAGCATGCGCGAGCGTAAATTTGCCGACCTGGTGCAACAGAAAACCGACTTCAGTTGCGGCGCGGCTGCGCTGGCGACCGTATTGCGCCAAGCCTATTGGCTGGACGTGAATGAAGAACAGATCATCGAAGGCATGCTGGCACATTCCGATCAAGACCTTGTCCGCGTCCAGGGCTTCTCCATGCTGGACATGAAGCGTTACGTGGAAAGTATCGGTATGCGGGCCCGTGGCTACCGGGTAGCGCCGCAAACGTTGGGCGAAATCAGAATTCCGGTGGTGGTGCTCCTGGATATCCGTGGCTACAAACATTTTGTGGTCATGCAAAGAGTTCATGAGGGCTGGGTCTATATCGGAGATCCAGTGCTCGGTCATAAACGCTACAAAGTCGACGACTTTGTAAAAGGCTGGAACGGCATCATCTTTGCCGTCATCGGTCAGGGCTACGACAAAACCAATGCGTTGCTCGACCCACCCATGCCACTGACCGCCAAGAACCGCATCAACACCTTCAGCCCGGTGCGAGACACGGAGTTGATGGATTTCGGATTCATCCGAAGCGACTTCTTCTAATGACAAGGAGCACGACGCTCCGGGAGCATCCAATGAAGACTCCAATCTGGCTAGCCGTGGTTTGCCTGGCCGCCAGCCTGCCGACCCAGGCACAGACGTTCAAACCCATTGAATTGAAGGATCAGGAATTGGCGACCCTGCGAGGCCGCTATGTCATGCCGGGCCGAGTCATCAGTTTCGGCATTGTCATGAGCAGCACTTGGCAAAATGCCAACGGTGAAATGATCGGGGCAACGTCCTCGATGCACATTCAACAATCGACCATCAAGCCACAGTTCTATGTGTCGTTGATTGACGAAAAAGGTAATGGCTCAGCGAGTTCACAAGGCACCGGTACCGTCATTGGCGGTAGCGGCCTCAACAGCACCGAAGGTGTCACTCAAGTGGTGCGTGCCGCCGGCGACAATAACTCGGCCTACAACAACGTTGAAATCAACGTCACAAAGGCTAGCCAAGCGCCAGCAACGCAACAGCAGGGTCAGGCATTGGCCGCAGGCTCGACGTTGGTCGGCGCCAATGGCGCGGGCTCGCTGAGCGTTTCCTCGTCCGGAACAGGTGTGCAACTCAACATCGTGGGCAACAACAACCAGGGCAGTACCGTACAACGCCTGGGCCAGGGTGGACTGATGCAGAACACGACGTTGCTCGGCGGTGGTAACCAGGTCAGCAACCTCACTTCCTTCAATGTCGTACTGCGTGACAACGCGACAGCCGGGTCGCTGAATGGCAACCTGGACCAGCTAAGAGGTCTTCGCACTCTCGGATTCTGATCTACGCTCAGTGTCACCCGATGTAGTCAGAAGGGACGGCTAACCCATGCACCGATCGTTGACGTTTAGAGCTATCGTTTGTTTGAGTAGCCTGGCCCCGGCCACACTGCTGTACGCGGCACCGGACCCCCAGGTCGAAGCACTAAAACAAGAACTCATGGAGTTGAAACAGCGTTACGAAGCACAACAGAACGCGCTGATGGTACTCGAGCAACGCGTTCGCCAAGTCGAAGAAGCACCTGCGACACCAGCGCCCAAACGCCTGACCAAATCCCCCGCCGAAACGCCCAGGAGTGGCCAGACGGTGGCTGCCGGTGCGCCGGGAACCACAGGCAGTTCATACGGGCAATCGCTCAAGGATGATTCGGCGCCTGCGCAAAGCGTTTCCAACCTGTATGACGAAGCCAGCGGCTTCTTCGGTGGCGGCAAGTTCAGCGTCGAAACCGGTCTGACCTACACGCACTACGATACCCGTGCATTGGTACTCAACGGATTCCTGGCACTGGACGCGATTTTCCTCGGCAACATCAACCTCGACCGTATCAAGGCGGATAACTGGACCCTGGACCTGACCGCCCGCTACAACGTGGCACAACGTTGGCAGTTCGACATTAACGTCCCCGTGGTATATCGCGAATCAACGTATTCCTCCGGTGGCGCCGGTGGCGCAGGCCCGGTGACGTCGGACGCAACCGTGACCCGCGACCCCACCATCGGCGATGTGAACTTTGGCGTTGCCTACAAGTTTCTGGATGAGTCGGCCAATCTGCCCGACGCGGTCTTTACATTGCGCGTCAAGGCGCCGACCGGTAAGGACCCTTACGGCATCAAGCTGGTCAATGACCCGAACAACGATAACCTCTCGGTCCCCGAGGACTTGCCTACCGGCAATGGCGTCTGGTCGATCACCCCGGGGCTCTCGCTGGTCAAGAGCTTCGACCCGGCCGTGCTGTTCGGCAGCCTGGCCTACACCTACAACATGGAAGACTCTTTCAGCGACATCAGCCCTCAGGTCAACTCCAAGGTGCCCGGGGACGTGAAACTGGGCGACTCCTGGCAGGTCGGCGCCGGCATTGCATTCGCCTTGAACGAAAAGATGAGTATGTCGTTCTCGTTCACCGATCAGTTCGCCCGCAAGAGCAAGATCAAGCCGGACGGTGGCGATTGGCAATCGATTTCCAACAGCGACTACAACTCGGCCAACTTCAACATCGGCATGACCCTGGCAGCAACCGATAACCTGACGATCGTTCCCAACCTGGCCATCGGCCTGACCGACGACTCGCCAGACTTTTCCTTCAGCCTGAAATTCCCGTACTACTTTTAATAAATCAGCGCAAATACCTGTGGGAGCGGGCTTGCCCGCGATGATGTCGGCAGATTCAACATTGATGTAACAGACATATCGCTATCGCGGGCAAGCCCGCTCCCACAAGGAGTCTCATGGAAAAGGCCCGCTGCGATGGATGTCGCAGCGGGCCTCTTCGTTTACCCGCCCTAGCGGATCTGGTGCTTATGCAGCAATCGGTAAAAAGTCGGCCGCGACACGCCCAGGACTCGGGCGGCGACGCTCAGGTTGTCGCTGTGCCGGTTCAACACATCGCACAGAGCCTGACGCTCGGCGCGGGTCTTGTAGTCTTCAAGGGTGCCCATCGGCGAAGCGGAGATGTGTTGACTGATCAACCCCAAGTCTCGCGCCTCGATCTGTCGCCCTTCGGCCAGAACCAGCCCGCGTCGTACCCGGTTGGCTAACTCGCGGACATTGCCTGGCCAGTCATGCTTGCCCATGGCGATCAGCGCGTCCTCGCTGAAGCTGCGCGGACGACGGCCGGTTTCATGGCTGTAGAAGTGGGAAAAGTGGTTGGCCAACATCGAGAGATCGCCATGGCGTTCACGCAGAGGGGCGGTGACCACTTGCAGGACGTTCAGGCGGTAGTACAAATCTTCGCGAAAGCGTTTCTTCTCGATGGCTTCTTCAAGGTCGACGTGCGTCGCCGCCAATACCCGCACATCCACCGGAATCGGCTGGTGCCCCCCTACACGCTCAATATGTTTTTCCTGCAGGAAGCGCAGCAGGTTGGCTTGCAGTTCCAGGGGGAGGTCACCGATCTCATCGAGAAACAGCGTTCCGCCATTAGCCGCCTCGATCCGCCCGACCTTGCGCTGATGAGCGCCGGTAAAGGCCCCCTTCTCATGACCAAAGAGTTCGGACTGGATCAAATGTTCGGGAATCGCGCCGCAGTTGATCGCCACGAATGGTTTGCTGTGACGCTGGGATTGTCGATGCAGGGTGCGAGCGACCAATTCCTTGCCGGTCCCGCTTTCGCCGCGAATCAGCACCGGAGATTCGGTGGGCGCCAGTTTGCTCAGCAGTTTGCGCAGTTCGCGAATCGGTTTGCTGTCGCCGAGCAGTTCATGTTCAGGCTGATCGATATGAACCGTGCCCTGGCCGCGCAAGCGCGCCATGCCAAACGCGCGACCCAAGGTGACTTGAACCCGTGAGACATCGAACGGCAGGGTATGGAAGTCAAAAAACCATTCGCAGACGAAGTCCCCGACATTTTGCAATCGCAGGACTTCTTGATTAAGCACCGCAATCCACTCGGTACCGCTACGGGTGATCAATTCCTTGACGGCTTCCGGGCGCTCCAGATGAAAGGGCTGCAAGCGCAACAGGCCGACATCGCAGGTTCGTTCGGTGGCGCTTTCCAGGGTGCAGCTGTCAACATCCCAACCCACGGCGCGTAAACCCGGCAACAAACGGTGGCAGTCGTCGCAAGGATCCACTACTAAAAGACGTCGTAAGACAGGCGCTTCAATCATGACTGTTCCTTGACGCCAAATTTTAGGAAATATTATTAAAAACAGTCGTTTGGCGGGCTTCGTTGTAACACTAGCAAGATTTTGACGCTGGCTTGTATCGATTGCTTATAGGGCTGTTTGCTTATTAGTTATAAGAAATTAGTTGGTTAGTTGCCTAACGAGCCGAACCTTTCATTCAGCTTTCAGAAATGACCTGAATATCGAATCAATCAAAAAAAGTTGAAATTTCTTTTGATTGTGTGTGACCCAAACCCCGGTTGCGGGCATCAGTACAAGTAACCAGCCGAACGGTAAGCCCAACCGACGGCACATCACTTGATTGGGCATACAGAGAGAAGATCCCATGAACGCCCCGCTCCGTATCAACGAAGCACTTTTGATTGCCGACCGCGCATTCCAACCCTTTCAATGCGTGGCCTGGGCACCACAAGACGGTAATGGCGAGCTCAGCCTGACCGTCATCGATCGCACGAACACGCGCATCAGCCGCAAACAAATCCCCAGCAGCGCCTATTCCGATCCAGAGCAACTCGAACACTTGCTGGAAGAAGCCCGTGCCGAGTTGAGCCAGGAAGGTTACACACTGCAATCGTGGTCCATGCCGCACTAAGCGTTTTCGCGGATTGCCGCCCGGCAATCCGCGCCCCCTCCTCCTCTTAGTTGACGTTTTTCTACTGTCAGCTGCGCAATACCAACCACCTTTTTCAACTTCTAACCCGCCAGATTACTTGGCAGGCTTTTCAGTGGTTCGAAAAGACATTGTTCTGGCACAAAACGCGCTCATCCGGCTCATGAAGACAGTTGTGCGCCGAGCCATTCAGGGATTGAATGTTCTGATCAGGCAGTCGTCATCCGGGAATCCGGATTAAGGACGACTGGCAAGGAGATGCATGCATGTCACCCCAGACTGCTTTTGCCTTACCTGCAACCGTGAATGGCGCCGAGCGGCTCGATACGAGTTTCGCTGGCACCGGCAAGACTCAAGTGTATTTCGCCGGCAGTATTGCCAGCATGGCCAATGGCGTTGCGATTGACCACGTTGGCCGGTTGCTGGTGGCGGCAAAGGTCGGTACGCCGGGCGGCCAACGCTTTGGCCTGGCCCGCCTGCTTGCAGATGGTTCGGCGGATCTGGCATTCGGCACAAAAGGCAGCATCAGCGGCCAGTTCGCACTCGGCTTCGAGGCCATGGCTGGCAAGGTGCGAGTGTTGCCCAACGGGCACATTCTGGTGGCCGGCCTGCACTACGAGAATGCTCACCATACGCTGCCCGCGCTGGCGATGTTTGATCAGCAAGGCTTCCCGGTTCAGGATTTTGGCGACAAGGGACGCTGCGTGGTGCACTTGCCGGGTGATCTTTCCCGGGGCGCGCGCGACACCTGGTTACCACCCGGCGTGCCGAGCGCCGAAGCCTGTGATGTCTGTGTGCAGGACGACGGTCGAATCCTGCTGCTGGCCAATCATTACTTCGAACCGACCGATCATGTCGGCATGCTGATACGACTTAACGTCGATGGCTCGCTGGACAGCAGCTTCAACGGTCGCGGCTTCGTCATGGTCCGGCACTTGTTGATGAACACCTGGCTCAGCAGTCTGAAGGTGCAACGTGATGGACGGATCCTGGTGAGTGGATCAATCAATTTCCCCGAGGAAGGTCTGCTGGCGCGTTATCACCCGGATGGCCGATTGGATGAGCGCTTCGCCGTAGATGGTTTCATGACCGTCAAGGCACGGGAGCACAGCGCTCAGATCAACCAGATCGTCCAGTATGAAAATGGTGACTTGCATTGTTTCGGCAGCAGTCGCGACCCGATGCTCTGCCTGTCTCTGAAAGTTCACAGTAATGGCCGACCCGATATTCATTGCAACGGTGGCCAGCCAAAGCTATTGGGCGTCGGCCGCAGCAGTTGCCGCTGGACCGCCGCCGAGACTCAACCGGACGGACGAGTACTGACAGTCGGAGCGTCGCTCGGCGGGGTCGAAGCCGATTTCATTCTTGCCCGATATTTACCCAGTGGGCAGCTGGATCGCAGTTTTGCCAAGGGTATCGGCTGGTGTCGCACACACCAGAGTCGCTGTTCGCATACCGCTACTTCATTGGCCATTCAGGCCGACGGCTGCATTGTCATCGGCGGCTATTCACTGGATGGAAACTGCCGCGCGGTCGTTGCGCGTTATCAGGGTTAGGCCAACTTCATTTTCCTGCACTTGATCTTCCCTTCCTCTTACGGCAAGTTGCGCGCTTCTTAATACAAGGAGTAGCCGATGTCCGGTTCAATGGCCCAGGCTTTCGCGCACAACTTTCTCGGGCACTCACCTCGTTGGTACAAGGCGAGCATTATCGGCTTTCTGATTCTCAACGCCCTGGTGTTGTGGACGGTCGGGCCGGTGGCGGCCGGCTGGCTGTTGGTGCTGGAGTTCATTTTCACCCTGGCCATGGCGCTCAAGTGTTATCCGCTGATGCCCGGCGGCTTGCTGCTGATCGAAGCGCTGCTGCTGAAAATGACCACGCCCCAGGCGCTCTACGATGAGCTGGTGCACAACTTCCCGGTGATCCTGCTGCTGATGTTCATGGTGGCGGGCATCTATTTCATGAAAGACCTGCTGTTGTTTCTGTTCTCGCGCCTGCTGCTGGGGGTTCGCTCCAAACCCCTGCTGGCGTTGATGTTCTGTTTCCTGTCAGCGTTTCTATCAGCATTTCTCGATGCGTTGACCGTGACCGCGGTGATCATCAGTGCGGCCGTGGGGTTTTATTCGGTCTATCACCGCGTCGCCTCGGGCAACGATCCGCGTCAGGACAGTGAGTTCAGCGATGACCGGCTTTTGCCCTCCCTCCACCATGCCGACCTCGAACAGTTCCGCGCGTTCCTGCGCAGTTTGCTGATGCACGGTGCTGTCGGCACCGCGTTGGGTGGTGTGTGCACGCTGGTTGGCGAGCCGCAGAACCTGCTGATCGGCCATGAGATGGGTTGGCACTTCGCCGAGTTCTTTCTGAAAGTCGCCCCGGTGTCGTTGCCAGTGCTGGCGGCTGGCCTCGTGACCTGCGTGCTGCTGGAGAAACTGCGTTGGTTCGGCTATGGCACGCTGCTGCCGGACAACGTGCGTACGGTGCTGGCCAACTACGCCGCGGAAGACAACGCCGAGCGCACTGCACGTCAGCGCGCGGCGTTGCTGGTTCAAGGGGCGGCGGCGTTGATCCTGATTGCCGCGCTGGGGTTTCACATCGCTGAAGTCGGCCTGATCGGTTTGATGGTGATCGTGCTGATCACCGCGTTCACGGGCATTACTGACGAACACCGTATTGGCAACGCCTTCAAGGATGCCATGCCGTTCACGGCGCTGCTGGTGGTGTTTTTCGCCGTGGTGGCGGTGATTCACGATCAGAAATTATTCGCCCCGGTGCTTCATTGGGTGCTGGCCCTTCCGATAGATCAACAGCCGGGCATGTTGTTTATTGCCAATGGCTTGCTGTCGGCCATTAGCGACAACGTGTTCGTGGCGACCATTTACATCACCGAAGTGAAGCAGGCGTTCCTCTCCGGCCACATGAGCCGCGAACAGTTTGAAATCCTGGCGATTGCGATCAATACCGGTACCAATCTGCCAAGCGTGGCGACACCCAATGGTCAAGCGGCGTTCCTGTTCCTGCTGACCTCGGCGATTGCGCCGCTGATTCGCTTGTCATACGGGCGGATGGTGTGGATGGCGTTGCCTTATACCGTGGTGATGGGCGTGTTGGGCTGGTACGCGGTGAGCTACTGGCTGTAACACCCGCTCCCACATTGGTTTTGTGTCGTTATCGAGGGAGGATGTATTGCTCGATCGCCTGGGCCGCGCCGTCTTCGGTATTGGCCCCGGTCACCACGTCGGCCTGACGTTTCACCGCCTCCTCCGCCTGCCCCATGGCGATCGACAACCCGGCCCGGTGAAACATCGCCGGGTCGTTGCCGCCGTCACCCATGGCGGCGGTCTGTTCCAGCGGTACGCCGAGAAACTCGGCCAGTGTCGCTAATGCCTCGCCCTTGTTGGCTTTCATCGCAGTCACGTCCAGATAAATCGGCTGTGAACGCGAGACTTGCGCCTGCCCTTCGACCTTGGGCAGCAACTGCGCTTCCAGCTCGATCAACAATTGGGCGTTGTTGCTGGCGGCGACGATTTTGTCGATACGCTCCATGTAAGGCTCAAAACTCTCGACCACCACTGGCGGATAACCCAGGCCGTGCTGCTCTCGCGGGACCATCGGGCCGTACGGATCCTTCAACAGCCAGTCGCTGCCACTGAACACCCAGACTTCAATGTCCGGCTGATCGGCAAACAGCGTCAGCGCCGTCAACGCTGCCGTTGCCGGCAAGTAATGCGCAACCAGCAAACTGCCGTCCGGGTTTACGATTGTGCCGCCATTGAAGGCCGCCGTCGGCAGATCGACACCCAGGGCTTCGATCTGCTGCAACATGGCTTTGGGCGGACGCCCGGTGGCCAGGCTGAACAGCACACCGGCCTCGCGCAAGGCGCGGACCGCTTCGATCGTGCGCTGACTGAGGCTGTGATCAGGGAGCAGTAAAGTGCCGTCCATGTCACTGAGCAGAAAACGGATGGGTTGTTGCGTCAGGTCACTCATCCGACGCTGTGCCAGACGCGACCATCGCGGGTCAGCAGCTCGTCAGCGGTCTGAGGTCCGTCTTCGCCGGCTGCGTAGTTCTCCACCGTCGCGTCCTGTTGCCAGGCGTCGAGGAATGGCTGCACGGCGCGCCAGCCGTTCTCGATATTGTCGGCACGCTGGAACAGCGTCTGATCGCCGGTCAGGCAATCGTAGATCAAGGTTTCATAACCGGTCGACGGCTGCATTTCAAAGAAATCCTTGTAGGCAAAACCCAGCTCGATATTGGCCATGTTCAACGCCGGCCCCGGCCGCTTGGCCAGCAGGTCGAACCACATGCCTTCGTTGGGTTGAATCTGGATCCGCAGATAGGTCGGCTGTAACTCATCGACCTCGGTGTCGCGAAACTGTGCATACGGCGCCGGCTTGAAGCAAATGACAATCTCGGTGTCGCGCGCGCTCATGCGCTTGCCAGTGCGCAGGTAGAACGGCACGCCGACCCAGCGCCAGTTGTCGATCATGACTTTGAGCGCGACATAGGTTTCGGTCGTGCTGTCGGGCGCCACGTTGGCTTCCTGGCGATAACCGGGCAGCGGCTCGCCACCAATCTCGCCGGCGGTGTATTGGCCGCGCACCGAGTTGGCTCGCGCTTCCTCGGTCGACCAGGGGCGGATCGCGCCGACGACTTTGGCTTTTTCGCCGCGTACCGCATCGGCGCCAAAAGCGGCCGGTGGTTCCATGGCCACCATCGCCAATAATTGGAACAGGTGATTGGGCACCATGTCCCGCAGGGCGCCGGTGACCTCATAAAAACTGCCACGGGTTTCCACGCCGACGGTTTCGGCGGCGGTGATTTGCACGTGGTCGATGTAGTGGTTGTTCCAGAAGGCTTCGAACAGGCTGTTGGAGAACCGGCTGACCAGAATGTTCTGCACGGTTTCCTTGCCCAGGTAGTGATCAATCCGGAATATCTGCTTCTCCGTCATCACGTTGAGCAAGCAGGCGTTCAAGGCTTCGGCGGTGTACAGATCGGAACCGAAAGGTTTTTCGATCACCACCCTTCTGAATGCTTCAGGGGTTTCTTGCAGCAATCCGGCAGCACCGAGACGCCGCACCACCTCGCTGAAAAAGCGTGGCGCGGTGGCCAGGTAGAAAATCGCATTGCCAGTGCCGCTGGCGGCGATTTTCGCCGCCAGCGCTTCGTAGGTGCGCTCGTCAAGGAAGTCGCCCTGGACGTAGCTGATGTGCTTGGCCAGTTTGGCCCACAACGCCGGATCAAGGGCTTGATCGCCCTTGCCGACCTTGGCCGCCACTTCCGCCCGAATGAAATCTTCGAGTTTTTTGGCGAAGGCTTCGTCACTGATGGCGTTGTGATCAACGCCGATGATCCGCAGTCCATTCCCCAGCAAACCGTCGCGACTCAGGTTGTACAGCGCCGGCATCAGCAGGCGCTTGACCAGATCACCATGAGCACCGAACAGAAACAGCGTGGTAGGCGGTGCGGGTTCTGCCTTGGATTTCCTGCGGATCACATGAGTCATTTTTTCGAAGTCTCCACATGACCGCCGAAGCCGAAGCGCTGGGCCGAGAGAATCTTGTCGCCAAAGGTGCCTTGCCCGCGCGAACGGTAGCGAGAGAAGAGCGAGTTCGACAACACCGGTACCGGCACCGCTTGTTCCATGGCGGCTTCGATGGTCCAGCGGCCTTCACCGCTGTCAGCCACTTCACCCGAGTAGCCGTCGAGTTTCGGATCGCTCGCCAGGGCATCGGCGGTCAGGTCGAGCAACCAGGACGACACTACGCTGCCACGACGCCAGACTTCGGCGATGTCGGCGACGTTCAGGTCGAAGCGCTGATCTTCCGGCAGGTTGGTGCTGGCCTTGGTCTTGAGGATGTCGAAGCCTTCGGCGAAGGCCTGCATCATTCCGTATTCGATGCCGTTGTGGATCATCTTCACAAAATGCCCGGCACCGGCGGGGCCTGCGTGGATGTAACCGCGCTCGGCGCGATCGTCATCGGACTTGCGGTCCTTGGTGCGCGGGATGTCGCCCAGGCCCGGGGCCAGGGATTCGAACAGCGGGTCAAGACGCTTAACGGTCTCGGCATCGCCGCCGATCATCATGCAATAGCCGCGTTCCAGGCCCCAGACGCCGCCGGAGGTGCCGACGTCGATGTAGTGCAGGCCTTTTTCCGACAGGGTTTTGGCCCGGCGGATGTCGTCCTTATAGAAAGTGTTACCGCCGTCGATGATGGTATCGCCAGCTTCAAGCAAGGTGCTCAGGGTGTCGATGGTGTCTTCGGTCGGTGCGCCGGCAGGCAGCATGACCCACACCGCGCGTGGCTTGGCCAGGCCAGCGACTAGCGCTGGCAAGTCGGCGACACCAGTGGCGCCTTCTGCAGCCAGGGTGTCGACAAAGGTGGTGTTGCGGTCGTAAACAACGGTGGTGTGCCCGTTGAGCATCAGGCGCCGCGCAATATTACCGCCCATGCGGCCCAGTCCAATAATCCCGAGTTGCATGTACTGATGCTCCCTACTACAAATAAAGTGTGTCAAAGGTTATAGCCCAACGCGACTCATTCGAGTTAGTCCAGCGAGGAGGCACATAGTTTCCGGGCATTGTGCCCGATCCAGACTGATAACGTCGGGAATCGAGCCGAAGACACAACGACCATGAAAAATAAAAAAGTTCCCTTCAAGGGCAAAAGAAATCAAAATTGGCGCCGATAGTAAGTGAGCACCCGATTTCGGGAGCGAATTTACAGTTGAGACAGCCATTTGCGAGGTGAGCAATGGGCACCGTACACACAGCACTGCCAGCACAAACCCTTTACGTCACGATCCGTCGCGATGAACTACGCCAGTTGAAAGACGAGCGTGACCAGTTGAAGCGGGAAGTCGCGCAATTGCGCCTGCTGACCCAAAGCAACCAGGCTCAGCCCTTGCCTGTCACCCAACGTGCTCCCCACGCCTGACCCCCTCGTTTGAATCGGAAACAGCCGCCGCTGTTTCCGACTCGCTGCAACCCTGCCAGATCCGGCAACTCACAAAGTTTTCACACCTTCTTGTCGATACTCGGCTCATTGTGGCCGCTCGGTAACCGCGCGGTGTTCGTTCGTCTGCGACAGGGAGAGTGCCGACGGCCGAAGTAACTATCAGGCTGGAGCGATGAATGGCTTTGTTTAAACGCAGCAAAACGTCTGCGAAAGGTTTTGATTGGGCAGGATTTCTCTGGTTATTTCTGTTCTTCTGGTATTTTTCGGGCATCACCCAACTGCTGATTCAGCTGACGGGCACCTCCGGCTTCAGCGGGTTCCGCCAGGCCTTTGTGATGAGCGCCATCTGGCTCGCGCCGATGCTTTTGTTCCCCAGACAAACCCGTGTGATGGCCGCGCTGATCGGCGTGGTGCTGTGGGCCTGCTCAATGGCCAGCCTGGGTTACTTCTTCATCTATCAGCAGGAATTTTCCCAGAGCGTCATCTTCATCATGTTCGAATCGAACGTGTCTGAAGCCGGCGAGTACATGACCCAGTATTTTGCCTGGTGGATGGTGCCGGCGTTCCTCGCCCATACCGCATTCGCGTATTTCCTTTGGACCCGCTTGCGCCCGGTATACCTGCCACGCAGCCAGGCATTGGTCGCGGCAACGGCGTTATTGCTGGCTGTGGTCGCTTACCCGCTGATCAAGCACACCGTGCGCAGCGGGAGTCTGGCGAGCGGCTTCGAGAAATTCGAAACCCGCATCGAGCCCGCGGTGCCGTGGCAGATGGCCGTGGCCTATCACCGTTACCTCGATACCCTGGCCGGTATGCAAGCCATGCTCCACAGTGCCAGCAAGATTGCACCGCTCAAGAACCTCACCGATTCGATGGCCAATCAGCCAGCGACTCTGGTGCTGGTAATCGGCGAGTCCACCAACCGTCAGCGCATGAGCCTGTACGGCTACCCTCGGGAAACAACCCCGGAACTGGACAAGCTCAAGGATCAACTGGCGGTTTTCGACAACGTCATTACCCCACGCCCCTACACCATCGAAGCGTTGCAACAGGTACTGACGTTCGCCGACGAAGAAAACCCCGACCTCTACCTGTCGACGCCGTCGCTGGTGAGCATGATGAAACAGGCCGGTTACAAGACCTTCTGGATCACCAACCAGCAAACCATGACCAAGCGCAACACCATGCTCACGACCTTCTCCCAGCAGGCCGACGAGCAGGTGTACCTGAACAACAACCGCAACCAGAACGCCGCCCAGTACGATGGCGACGTGATCGAGCCGTTCAACAAGGCCTTGGCTGACGCGGCGCCGCGCAAGCTGATCGTTGTGCATTTGCTCGGCACGCACATGAGCTACCAGTACCGTTACCCACCGACGTTCAACAAGTTCACCGACCGCAAAGGCGTTCCGGACGGTGTGCATGACGATCAGGTGCCGACGTACAACAGCTATGACAACGCGGTGCTGTACAACGACTTCGTGGTGTCGAGCCTGATCAAGGATTACGCCAAGTCTGATCCGAACGGTTTCCTGCTGTACCTCTCCGACCATGGTGAAGACGTCTTCGACTCCATTGGCCATAAAACCCTGGGCCGCAACGAGAGCAAGCCGACGGCGCCGATGTACACCATTCCGTTCATGGCCTGGGCTTCACCGAAATGGCGCGAAACCCATGACTGGAGTTTTGCCGGCGATCTGGGCCGGCCGTACAGCAGTTCTCAGCTGATTCACACCTGGGCGGATCTGGCAGGCTTGAGTTTCGATGAACTGGACCGCAGCAAAAGCCTGGTCAGCGACAGCTTCAAACCTCGGCCATTGATGATCGGCGACCCTTATGCACGTAAGCAGAGGCCGTTGATCGACTTCAGCCTGATGAAACCCAAGGGCACGCCTGTCGCTCCGGCAGTCGTTCAGCAGTGATTCTTTTGTAGGAGCCAGGCTTGCCGGCGAAGGCGTCCTTAAGTGCGCCTTCGCCGGCAAGCCTGGCTCCTACAAAAAAGCGGTTCATCAAGACTGCAGACTAAAGCGCCTTGATCCAGAACAGCATCTGCCCGTGCGCCGGGTCGAACATGCCTGGCGAAAAACCGAATTTGCCGTAGGCCGCCTGAGCCACCGCATTGCCTTCCAGTACTTCCAGGGTGATTTTGCAGCAGCCGCGCTGGCGTGCGATGTCCTCGACTTTGTGCAGCATTTTCTGACTCAGCCCCAACCCGCGAAACTTCGACACCACCGCCACATCATGCACGTTGGCCAGCGGCCGGCAGGCAAAGGTCGAAAAACCTTCGAAGCAGTTGACCAGCCCTGCTGGCTCGCCGCCGACAAACGCCAGTACGCTGAAGGCATGGGGACGTTTGGCCAGTTCCCCCGGCAGTTGTTGCAACCTGTCGGCGGGTAACGGGTGACCGCCGCCCATCGGGTCTTCGGCGTAATGGTTCAATACAAGACAAATCGCCTCGGCGTGTACCGGGTTGGTGTAGCTGGCCTGAAGCACAAGAATTTCTGCGGATTCCATTTCCACCCTCAATCACACAAGTTGCCCCAGTTCGCCTCTTGCGCACTGAAAGGTCCAGCGACCTTATCGCGAGTGCCGGGGTGCCGACAACCGGATCCTGTTGTGATCGTTGTCTCTCACCCGCCCCAGATCAATGCCTCGGTCCATCCCAACTCGGCAAAATCCTCGGCCCTCAACGCCGCCTCTCCGGCACAAAAAAACTCGTCCAGTTGCGGCGGCTTGACCGAGGTGCCGCTGAGCATCGCGTGAACCTGCCCGCGATGATGAATCTGATGCTCGAACAAATGGGACAGCATGCGCAAACGGCTGTCATGTTGCGGGGTGTCGCGCGCGATGGTCACGAGCCGCCCGAGGCCTGCATCGCGCAGCTGCTCGCAATAGGCGATCAGTCGACGGTCCACCAGGGCCTGCTCGCGCTTGAGATCGACGCCGTAGGTGAACGGCTCGTCTTCGTTGAAAAACACGTAGCAATCGGGATGCGGTTCGTCGCCGCGCAACTCCCGCTCCAGGGCATCCACATAAAACCAGTCACAGGTCAGGATGTGATTCAGGGTCGCGCAGAGGCTGGGAAAGTAACTGACTCGCGGCGCCGCCAGCTCGGCCGGGCTTAGCTGAAGCCAGGCCTTGGCCAGTCGATGATTGGCCCAGGCGTTCTGATAGGCCATGGTTAGCAAATGGTGGGACAAGGGCTGATTCATATTCGCTCCTCCCGGATATCAAGCCTCGGCGAAACGTTTGAGCTGCATCTCCTGCAAGCGACTAAGGGTGCGGCGAAACGGAAATTCCAGATAGCCCTCGGTGTACAACGCCTCCATCGGCACCTGCGCTTCAAGGTACAACGGCACCTTGCGGTCGTAGCATTCATCCACCAGGGCGATGAACCGGCGCACACCGTCGTCATGCACCGACAACTGCGGCAACTGGCGATCCCCCGCCGCCACCCGCTCGACGCCGTCTTCAGTGCCGCGGGCGATGCGCCCTTCGCGTTTTTTCGCGCTGAGGTTGGGCACGTCGCTCAACAGAATAGCGCTGAAGGTGTCGCACAGGGCCATGAAGTCCATGGCGGCAAACGGCTGTTCGCAGAGCTCGGCATAACGACACCAGAGCACGGTTTGACTGGCCTGCATGACATTGACCGAACGGTAGCCGACCTTGACCGGATCGCTGGAAACCGACTGGCCGACGGTCAAGGCTTTGAACACCTCGCGCAAGGCGTCGGCCTGACCCGGTACGTTCACCCAATAACGCTGCAGACCAGCACCAGGGTGCAGGCGATGATCTTCCCCGCCATCCACCGCAATTACCTGCATGTGCTGCTTGATTGCGGTAATGGCCGGCATGAACCGGTCACGGTTGAAGCCATCCGCGTACAGCTGATCCGGCGGCTGATTGGAGGTGCAAACCACCACCACGCCCTGCTCGAACATCACCTGAAACAAACGCCCGAGAATGATGGCGTCACCGATGTCGTTGACGAACAATTCATCGAAACACAGCACGCGCACTTCCTGGCTCAGTTCGCGGGCCAGCGCTTTCAACGGGTCGGCGGTGCCGGTCAATTGAAAGGAGCGCTGATGCACCCAGCCCATGAAATGATGAAAGTGCTGACGCCGGGCCGGGACACGCAGGCTTTGGTAGAACTGATCCATCAACCAGGTCTTGCCCCGTCCGACCGGGCCCCAGAGGTACACGCCAGTGATGGGCGCGCGTCCCTCATGCAAGGCTTCGTGGCATTTTTGCAGCGCCCACACGGCATGTTCCTGGGCTTCGTCCTGGACGAAGCCCTTCTGTTCGATGGCGTGTTGCCAGGCGCTTAAGGGAGAGTCGACATTCATGCGCGGCAGTATACGTCTCTGGGGCTGCTGGCGAAGCCTGATACCCGTCAGTCAAGCACAATCCATGTGGGAGCGGGCTTGCTCGCGAAAGCGGTGTGTCATTCAACATTGATGTTGGCTGACCCGACGCCTTCGCGAGCAAGCCCGCTCCCACAGGTTCCGCGGCGCTACACAGCACCGGGTTACAACGAAATGTCCAGCCGGGCGATCTTGCCCTGTTCATTGAGGCGGAACATGTAGCGCAGTTCCAGCGGGCTGCCGGGAAAAGTGCCGGAGATCAGGTTGTGCACCAGCACTTTGCCGGTGCGCTGTTGAACGTCGAGCACCTCGACCCGGGGCTGATAACGTTGTGCGGTGTCTTGCATCCATTGGGCGATGGCTTGTGTGCCGACCTGATGCTGCCCCTCATCGAACACGTTGGCATCCTCAGCGAAAAAACTGGCAACCCTCGACGTGTCGCGAGCATTGGCAGCGGCAATGTAGGCGGCAATGGCGGGGGCCAGTGAAGTGGCTGGATTGGACATGTTTACGGCTCCTTGTGAGTTGATTCTGGAGCCATGCTAAAACAAGCCAGTGTCAGTTCTTGTCAGGAGTGAAACGCCCTGCTTCGTCCAGTTGCATCTGCTTGCGCCAGGTGCGCAACAGGTCGCTGCGCCGCCCCGGATAACGTTCGCCCTGCTCACTGGCAGCCGAGATCCGGTCGGTGCGAAAGGTGCGATAGGCGCTGCGCAATTCACACCAGGCGACGATGATCCGCACCTCATTGAGAAAGCCCAGGGCCAGTGGCCAGATCAGCCGCTGACTCGGCACCTGATTGGCGTCCGCATAATCGATGTGCAACTTGGCCTGATCGCGGATAGCCTGGCGAAACACATTCAAGGGCACGGCATTTTGCGGATAGCCGTAACCCGGTGGGCCCGGCAGCACCGTCGGGTTGCGCAAGGCCTCCTGGGCCGCGGGGTCGAGTACCGCGGCAATTTTTGCCAGGGCATCGGCCGCGGCTTTGCCCAAGACCTCATCGCCACGCTGATCCACGTAGCGCAAGCCGAGCACGATGGCTTCGGTTTCATCGGCATTGAGCATCAAGGGCGGCAGAAACAGGCCGCTGCGCAACACATAGCCGATCCCCGCCTCGCCAAAGATCGGCGCGCCGAGCGCGGTGAGTTCAGCGATGTCGCGGTACAGCGTGCGTTCGGAAATCTCCAGTTCGCTGGCCAATGTCGCAGCAGTCACCGGACGACTTTTGCCTCGCAGCACTTGTAACAAAGTCAATAAACGGCTGGTTCGCGACACGATCGGCAGGCTCCTTTCTGGAAGTCGCCGGAGCTTAGCAGAGGCTGCTGTCAGAAACTGGCAGGAGCGATAAGACCTCGCACCAATGACCTGACACAAATTAAATGTGGGAGCGGGCTTGCGCAGTCAATGCAAATCCGGAATCAACCACTCAGCACACTGCGGATCATGCTCAACAGCGCTTCAGGGCCATAAGGTTTGCTCAGCAGATAAGTGTCGGGGCTGAGTTGGTGATTGCGCGAAATAATGTCCCGGGTGTGCCCGGAGGTAAAGAGCACGGCTACCGGAGGATTCTGCACCTTGGCCCAGGCGGCCAGGTCCGAGCTTTTGATCAGACCGGGCATGACCACATCGGTGAAGATCAGGTCCACCGCTACGCCATCGAGCAACATCTGCATGGCCAGGTCACCGTTGGCCGCGGTCAGAACCTGATAGCCCTCTTCACGCAACAGGTCCACCGCAGAGCCACGCACCGCTTCGTTGTCCTCGACCACCAGAATGGTTTCGTGCCCGCCACGGTGCTGCGGATCATGGCGCGTTGTTTCACCGGGCAATGGGCGCAAGCTACGCGGGAAATACAGTTGCACCCGAGTGCCCTGCCCGACGACGCTGGAGATCTCGATGTGCCCGCCGCTCTGTTTGACGAAACCGAACACCATGCTCAAACCCAGGCCGGTGCCCTGGCCGTCGGCCTTGGTGGTGAAAAACGGTTCGAAGGCCTGTGCGAGCACTTGAGGCGGCATGCCGACACCCGTGTCAGCCACCGCGACGCAAACATAGTCGCCGGCGACGATGCCCTTGCCTGCGCAAAACCTGCGGTCCAGGGCAATGTTCTCGGCGCTCAGGGCAATGGTCCCCTCGCCGTTCATGGCGTCTCGGGCGTTGATCGCGAGGTTGAGAATGGCGTTTTCCAGTTGATTGCGGTCCACGTAGAGATGCCATGGAGCGTCAGGCGCCGTCACCTTGATCTGGATAGTTTCCCCCAGCGCCCGCTGCAACAATTCCCCCAGGCCTTCGAAGATCTGCCGTGGATCGCAGACCGCCGGTGATAAAGGCTGACGACGGGCGAACGCGAGCAATTGCGAAGACAGTTTGGCACCGCGCTCGACCGCGGCAATCGACGCACTGACCCGACGTTGCACGTTGGCGTTGTCCGGCTCGTGACGCGCCAGCAAATGCAGATTGCCGGCGATGACCTGCAACAGGTTATTGAAGTCATGGGCCACGCCGCCGGTGAGACCGCCGATGGCTTCGAGTTTTTGTGACTGACGCAACTGCTCTTCGGCCGCCAGCCGCGCTTCGACTTCGTCGGCAACTCGCTGCTCCAGGTTGCGGGTGAATTTGAGCAACGACTCTTCGGCAGTCTTGCGTTCGTGGATGTCGATCAATACCCCGGGAAAGCGGAACGCCTCGCCCTGCTCATTGAACTCGCAACACCCGCTGGCCAGCACCCACAGGTAACTGCCATCGGGACGCAGAACCCGGTATTCAGCGTTATAGGGAATGCCGGTTTCCACCGACTGATTGATCCGCTCCTGAACCCAGCTACGGTCATCGGGATGAATCTGCATTTCGGCGATGAGCGGTGGCAGGTTAGCCAGATCCTGGTCGGGCGGGTAGGAAAACGTGCGGGCGAAGCGTTCGTCGGCAGACAGCACATTAGCCTTGATGTCCCAGACGAACGAGCCGAGCAAAGCCCCGGCATTGAGCGCCAGGCGAACTCTTTCGTTGTCGGCGCGATAGGCGCTTTCGGCTTCCTGGCGGCGGCGCTCGGAAATCACATGGTCAGTGGTGTCGACCACCATCGCCATGACCCCGGCGGGATGACCGTCATCATCGGCGACGGGACTGTAGTAAAGATCCATCCAGACGTCTTCGGGCACCCCGTCACGCAACAACACCAGGGCTTTGTTGTGATAGGACAAGGTACCGCCCGCAAGGCAGGTATCCACCACATGCCGATTGAATTCGGCGACTTCTGGCCAACCCAACTCCACCGGGGAACCCAGCAGGTAAGGATGGCGCCCACCGGCGAATCTGGAGTAGGCATCGTTATAGATCATGTAACCGGGCCGCCCCCACAGCATCACCATCGGCAGGGGTGAGGCGAGCAATAACTGCACCGCGCTGCAAAGGCTCGCGGGCCAGGTATCGATGCTTCCGAGCTCGGTCAGGCTCCAGTCGAACGCGCGAATGCGTCCGGCCATTTCGCCGCTCCAGCCGGTACATCCGTGGCTATCGTCTAGAAACTGCATCGACTGGCCTTATGTCCTGTGAATGACATCTTTTCAGGCAGTGCAACGGCGTGAGGAGACGGTGCGTGCCCGTTTGTTTCGAGCATCGCCGACGCTAATGGTTTCATAGAGGTATAGCTGAATGTCACAGGTTCAGCGGAAATCCCGGCTGCGTACATGGATGCCGTCGAGCAATGAACTCAGGTCGCTCAAGCGCCCGGCAATCAGGTGCCGCACCTCGCCTTCCTTTTCCCAGCGCCCATCGACCTTGAGCAATTGCGAGCCGACCAATACCTGCCGTTGCCGTTCGGCCAAGTCGCGCCAGACCACCACATTGACGTTGCCGAACTCGTCCTCAAGCGTCACGAAGGTCACGCCACTGGCGGTGCCTGGGCGTTGCCGGCCGGTGACCAATCCGGCGACGCTGACCGGTCGGCCGTGCTCGACCTCCATAAGCTCTTTCGAACTGCGGCAACGCCGGGCTTTCAATTCACTGCGCAGCAATGCCAGCGGATGCGGGCCGAGGGTGGTGCCGACACTGTTGTAATCGGCTTGCAGGTCTTCACCCACGGTGGGTTTGGGCAGAGACACCGTCGGCTCTTCCTGACTCGGCAAACCGGCAAACAAACCGAGCTGTTTCTGCACCCCCGCCACCTCCCAGCGCGCCCGATGCCGGTCACCGGCCAGCCCGCGCAACGCACCGGCATCGGCCAGTTGCTCCTGAGCGCGGGCATCGAGTCGCGCCCGTTCGCCGAGGTCGGCGATGTCGGCAAACGCCCCTTTCGACCGGGCGACTTCAATACGCTTGGCATCGTCCTCGCGAAAGCCTTTGATCATCCGCAACCCCATGCGAATGGCCGGCTGCGCACCGGTGATCGGTTCCAGGCTGCAATCCCAGTCACTGGCCCGCACGTCCACGGGGCGAATCTGCAAATGATGCCGGCGGGCGTCCTGAAGAATCTGGTCCGGGCTGTAGAAACCCATGGGCCAGCTGTTGATCAGCGCACAGGCGAAGGCCGCCGGCTCGTGACACTTCAACCAGCAACTGGCATAAGTCAGCAAGGCGAAACTGGCGGCGTGGGATTCGGGAAAACCGTAATTGCCGAAGCCTTTGATCTGCTCGAAGATCTGCGCGGCGAACTCCGCTGTGTAGCCGTTTTTCTTCATTCCGTCCGCCAGGCGTTCCTTGTGCGGCTCCAGTCCGCCGTGGCGCTTCCAGGCGGCCATGGAGCGACGTAACTGATCGGCCTCGCCGGGGCTGTAGTCGGCGGCGACAATCGCAATCTGCATCACCTGTTCCTGGAACAGCGGCACGCCCAGCGTACGCTTGAGCACCGCTTCCAGTTCTTTCGACGGGTATTTCACCTCTTCTTCGCCCTTACGCCGCCGCAGATAGGGATGCACCATCCCACCCTGAATCGGCCCCGGGCGAACGATCGCCACCTCGATCACCAGATCGTAGAAATTTTTGGGCTTGAGCCTCGGCAACATCGACATCTGCGCCCGGGACTCGATCTGGAACACCCCGATGGTGTCTGCATGGCCAATCATCTCGTAGGTTTGCGGGTCTTCGGCCGGCACCGTCGCCAGACTCAGGTCACGGCCCCGGTGCCGACGCAGCAGATCGAAACAGCGACGAATCGCGCTGAGCATGCCCAGCGCCAGAATATCGACCTTGAGCAGCCCGACCGCATCCAGATCGTCCTTGTCCCACTGGATGATGGTGCGCTCGGCCATGGCAGCGTTTTCCACCGGTACCAGGCTGTCCAGGGGCTGTTCGGAAATCACGAAACCGCCAGGGTGCTGGGACAGGTGCCGGGGGAAACCGATCAATTGTTGGGTCAGGCTCAGCACCCGGCGCAACACCGGGCTGTCGGGATCGAAACCACCCTCACGCAGACGCTCGACCGGCGGCGCCTGATCACTCCAGTGACCGCAACAGTCGGCCAGGGCGTTGACCTGATCGGGCGGTAAACCCAGTGCCTTGGCCACGTCGCGCACTGCGCCGGCACCATGGTAAGTGCTGACCACTGCCGTCAGCGCCGCACGGGTCCGGCCATAACGCTGGAACACGTACTGCAGGACTTCTTCACGCCGCTCGTGTTCGAAATCCACATCAATGTCTGGCGGCTCATTGCGCTCTTTGGAGAGAAAACGCTCGAACAGCAGCGTGCTCCGCTCCGGGTCAATCTCCGTGATGCCCAGCACATAGCACACCGCTGAGTTGGCGGCAGAACCGCGCCCCTGACACAGAATGTGTTGCTTACGGGCGAAATTCACAATGTCGTGAACCGTCAGGAAATAACTTTCGTACCCCAGCTCGGCAATCAGCTGCAGTTCCTTGTCGATCTGCGCCAACACCTCGGCTTTAGGGCCTTTTTCCCAGCGCCACCGAACACCCTTTCCTGCCAACGCCCGCAACCAGGACGTGGCCGTGTGACCTTCAGGCACCAGCTCCCGGGGATATTGATAACGCAACTGACTGAGGTCGAACGTGCAACGCCGGGCGATGCTCAGCGTTTCGTCAAGCAGTGCCTGCGGATAGAGATCGCGCAAGGCGTCTAGGCTGCGCAAATGCCGTTCGCCGTTGGGGTGCAGACGCAACCCGGCCTCGGCCACCGGCAGGTGATGGCGGATCGCGGTCATGGTGTCCTGCAAGGCACGTCGGCCGCGGGCATGCATGTGCACATCGCCGCTGGCCACCGCCGGGATCCGTAGTTCCCGCGCCAGAGTCAGCAGCGCCGCCAGTCGCCGGGTGTCGTCCTGCCCGCGATGTAACTGAACGCTCAGCCACAGGCGCTCGGCGAAAGCCTGCTTCAGCCAGTGGCCCTGCTCAAAGTCATCGACGGCGTCCGGCACCCACAACGCCAACAGCCCTGGCAACGGCTCGCCGAAATCCTCCCGCAGCACCTGATACTGGCCTTTCAGCGTACGGCGTCTGGCGCGGGTAATCAGGCGGCACAGGGTTTGGTAACCCTCGAGGTTTTCCACCAGCAGCACCAGTTTCGGGCCGTCTTCGATGCGTATTTCACTGCCGATGATCAGCGGCAATTCCACGGCCTTGGCCGCCTGCCAGGCGCGGACGATACCCGCCAGGGTGCATTCGTCGGTGATCGCCAGCGCTTGATAGCCCTGCTTTTTCGCCCGTTGAAAAAGCTCAAGCGCACTGGAAGCACCGCGCTGGAAACTGAAGTTCGACAGGCAGTGCAATTCGGCATAGTCGACACTCATGCGAACCAGCCTTGCAGCCACAACGGACCGCCTTCACCCACCGCCCGATAGGCCCAACCCTGCTGACCGGAACGGGTTTCGATCAGGTAGTAATCGCGGCGCACGTCGTCGCCGTCCCACCAGCCCGACTCGATGCGTTCCGGCCCCATGAGGATGCGCGTCGAACCTTCGTGTACCGCCTGCGGTTCAGTCAGTAGCCAGCCCGGACGTTGCACGGCAGGCAGCACCCCACAGGCCTGGCTGTCGACACTGGCCTGCCACGCACATTCCGGCCGGTGATCGGCCTGGAACCGCAAGCCCTGCACCGCGTCATCCCCCAATCGTGCGCGCAATCGTTCGCGCAGTTGCTCCCAGGGCAAGGATTGCTGCGGACGGTCATCGAACAGTTCCTGGTACTGGGGCACGAAGGTCGGCAAGTCTTCGGCGCGCAGACGAAAACCGCGCACCGGCGCCTCGACCTGAACCTGTTCCAGACGCCCCCGGGCCAGTTCGAACAGCATCGCCGGATCACGCTCGGCACTGAGCAGGCCGACCTTGATCAGCGTGTCTGGCAACCCGGCGTGCTCCAGGTGCAGGTCGAAACGCTGCACACCGCTGTCCCGGCCGCAGAGAAACGCCGACAGATCGCCGGTCAATCGCCTTAAAGGAAACAACAAGGCCTGATGGGATTGCACATCGAAGTTGAGCTCGATGCGCACATCGAAACGGTCCGGCGGCAGGTAAAACGCCAGCGCCAGCCGTCGCTCGCCGAACAGGGTGTCCAGATGCTTGAGCACCTGAGCCTCGAAACGCCGGGCCAGGCTATGTCGTGGCAGCGCCTGCACCTGACTCAAGGTGCGCAGCCCCATGCGCGACAGTGCCGTGGCAACGCTTGGCTCCAGGGCGATCCGGTCGACGGGCAACTGCCCGAGGTGGTGCTGCAAGGCGTCATTGTCCGGCACCACCAGACCGTCATAAACGTTGGCCAGCACCCGCGCCGCCACCGGGTTGGGCGCGGCGACAATCCGGTGACGAAACCCCAGCTCGCCAAGTTCCGCCCGCAAACGCGCCTCGAACTGCGGCCAAGGCCCGAACAACCCCAGGCTGGATTCGATTTCAAACACCACGGCGCGCGGGTAATGCACGCTGACCTGGGAGCTGAACCGATAGGCCCAGGCAGCCAGGAACTGCTGCCAGTGTTCGATCTCGGCGGCGTCGTATTCGGCGGTGACAAACCCTTTACTCAGGGCCTGAGCGGCGGTCATCGACTGGCCGGGCCGCAAGCCCAGCGCCCGCGCCGAACCGTTAACCGTTTGCAGCACCCGACGCTGGGCCGGACCGGTCAGCAGCGCCAGCGGCTCATCGGGGTCAGGGCGCTGACGCAGTACCGCGTCCAGCGCCAATTGCGGGAAGAGAATGCAAACCCAGCGCATGGCAACCTCAATGCCCGACGGCAAAGGCAATCGGCGCCGAACGGGCCAGCCCGCCCCGACACTTGAGCACCCGCAACTGAGCAGGTTTGGCGTCGATGGCGATGCGCAGGGCCGCTGGCGACGGGTTGATGGCTTCACTGAGCGAGCGGTAGGCAAACGCCAGGGTCTGACCGGTTTCCGCCGCCACCTGCAAACGTCGCAACGCTCGATCGTCGACCTTGTGCGGCCAGCACAACACCGCCCCGCAACTGCCCGAACGCAGGCATTGTTCCGCCGCCCACAGCGCATCGCGCTCACTGGCCTGGATGATCGACAGTTGCCGCAAATCGACCCCCGCGTTCTGCCAGGCCTGGGGATACGGCACGTAAGGTGGCGCCACCAGCACGATGCGCTCGCCCGCCGCCGACAGCCGCGCCAGCGCTGGCCACACCAGTTGCAACTCACCCACGCCCTGCCCGGCCAACAGGATTTCAGTCAGCGCCGCTTCCGGCCAGCCGCCAGTGGGCAATGCCGCATCCAGCGCCGCATGCCCCGTGGGTTGCGGGCTGACGGCCGGTGGCGCAGGCCGGCCCTTCCAGACCTGGCCGCCATTGAACAGCGCATCCAACGCAACGACGGCGCCCATCACCCTTGCCTCACCAGACCGCAGAACACGCCTTCGATGGCCAGATCCTGATCGGAGCGAACAATGATCGGCTTGTAAGCCGGATTGCGTGGTAACAGGCGAACAGAATCGCCGACCCGCTCGAAACGCTTGATGGTGACTTCGCCGTCGAGCCGCGCCACCACGATCTGGCCGTTGACCGCTTCGGGATTGCGCCGCACGCCCACCAGATCGCCGTCGAGAATGCCGTCCTCGATCATCGAATCGCCCTGCACCCGCAGCATGTAATCCGGTAGCCGCGAGAAGATCGACGGATCAAGCAGCAAACGGCTGTGGACCTCGGCATCGGCACCAATCGGCGCACCGGCCGCGACTCGACCGAGTACCGGAACATCCAGCAGTTCGGGCCGCGGTGGTTGATTCAGCAGCCGGATACCTCGCGCCTGATGCGGATTGACCTCGATAAAACCGGCCTCGGTCAGTGCCAGCACGTGCTTGCGCGCCACGCTGCGGGAGGCGAAGCCGAAGGCCTCGCTGATTTCAGCGAGGCTCGGGGGCTGACCGTGTTCGGCGATTCGATCGCGGATGAAGGTCAGGATGGCGGTACGGCGGGGAGTTAAAGTCGTCATGGAGTACATTTGTACTCTTTTGGGTTTTTCCTGACAAGGACCGCCAGTCAGCTGATGCTTGTGAATGGCTCCCACATTAGCCAGTGGTGGTTTCAAGTCCGAGTTCGGCCAGATAAGGCAACGGGTAGATGCCGCGTTCGTGGCCGTCGTTGAAGATCAGTTGCAGGCCGTAGCCTTGGGCGTTGAGTTCGACCACGTGGATGCGCTCATCCACTTTCCAGGCCGTTGATCACCTCATAGCCGCGACCGGTCATGGACTATGCACGCGGTGTGTCTGATGAAATGCAGCACACAGTAATGGGGCCACTTCGCGCCCCAGCGGGAGCAAGCTCCCTCGCCACAAAAGCAGATCAGCAGCCGCGCTTGAGGATCTGGTCCATCACCCAATCGGTTTTCAACGCTTGCTCGGCCAGCGCCGGGTGCTGCGCTTCGCCACGGATGTGGGCGTTCATGCCCAGCACGTGGTGCCACTGGATGTGTTCGTGATGTTCGATGTGCAGTCTGAGGTGTTCATCGGCTTCCAGTTGCACCGGGTGTTCGTCGAACACCGAAAAGCTGATCCGGCCCTGGCTGCCGATCACCTCGACCCGGTCCTCGCGACGGTCCGCCACGAAATTCCAGCAGCCCATGCCCAACGCCCCGGACGCAAACCTCCAACTGGCGCTGACGGCATCTTCGGCGGCATAGAGGCCAGCCTGACGCGCAGTGAAACCGGCGACCTCGACGATGTCACCCAACAGGTACTGGAACAGGTCGAAGCCATGACTGGCCAGGTCGGCGAAGTACCCCCCGCCGGCAATCGCCGGGTCGGTGCGCCAGTTGTCTGTGCCGCCAAGGTCGCTCGGTGAAGGCGCTTTGGTCAGCGTCCAGGTCAGGTGTCGGACGTCGCCAATCCGGCCCTCCACAAGCCATTGCCGCACGTGCTGGAAGCGGGGCAACGAGCGTCGGTAATAGGAAACGAAGAGGTGCAATCCAGCCTCGGCAAAAACCTTTTGCATCTCACGGCTTTGCCCGGCGTTCAGCGACATTGGCTTTTCGACGCAGCAATGTTTGCCGGCGGCAGCCACTTGCAGGCTGTAAGCGTGATGGCTGTCGGGTGGCGTGGCGATGTACACCGCGTCCACCTCCGGATCATTGATCAATGTGTCGGCGTCGGTGTAGACCCGGGCAATGCCATGGCGCGCGGCGTAATCGCTCACCGCTTCCAGGCGCCGCCCCATCACCGCCACCAGCGCCGAGCCGGGCGCCTTGTAGAACGCCGGCCCGCTCTTGCGCTCGGCCACACTGCCACACCCAATCATGCCCCAGCGCACCACGTTCATAGACACTCCCGCAGGTTCAACCGATGCGCAGTGCGCGCAGGTCGAGGCGACCGTCCTTGAGTGGTGGGCACCAGTAGTAGCCGCCGGTGATCGGTCGGCTGATGCGATACAGACCGTCAGTGATGCCGTCTTCCAGACCGCTCATGCGCCGCAGCTGGGATTCGAACGCATCGAGGGAAAAACCGAAAGCCAGGAACATCAGGCCGGCGCGATCGCCTTCGATCCACGGCATCGAGCGACGGACCACGAAGGCTTCGGGTGTGAAGCTTTCCTGGGCGGTGCGTTTGACGTGGGCGGAGATCGGCGCGTCGTCGAGTTCTTCGTTGTCGCTCAGGCGACGGCCCATGATGTTGTCTTTCTCATGGGACGGCATCGCGTGGAAGCCTTTCAAATCATGCTGCCACTGCTGGATCGCGGCGAAGCTGCCACCGACCAGACCGTCCGCGCCTTCGCTCAACAATGCGGCCGCCACAGCGGCTTCGTCGTGAGGGTTTTCGGTGCCGTCTTCGTAACCGGTCAGGTCATGGCCGGTCATGTGGCGGAAGGTTTCATTCATCTGCACCAGACGCAGGGCCGGTGCCAGCGCGGCCTCGATCGCATGACTGCGATTGAGCAGTTCGCCACGGTCAACACCGTGCAGCCAGCACCAGAGCGCATGTTGGGTCGACGGATTGTCGACGCCGACACCGACCAGCGCAGGAAAGGCGCGCAGCCCGTCGATCTGCGCATGCAGTGCCTTGACCAGGGATTCACCGAAACCGACGACCGCCGACTTTCCGTCCACCAGGCGCATCAGGTTATCCAGCGCAGCCGGCAATGCCTCGGCGGATTCGAGGGCGAAGAACATATGACGAGCTTGAGGCGGAACAGGGGTGGCGAGAATGCCTGGCTGGTAATAACTCATATGAACTCCTTCAGAAAGAGCGTGAAGTTTAACCGGGGGATCGTTACTTGTGTGTTTTCAGGGCAAAAGATCGCCCTGTAGCAGCTGCCGAGCTCGCAAAAAAAATCATAAGATGAGCCATGACAAGCGAGTCCGAGGTCTGCTAAAACGATTCATCAGTGCATCACCCAATCCAGACGGGGTAGCGATATGACCACAGCACAGATCCTTGGCAACCTGTTTCCCACCGCCGACAACGTCCCGGAAAAGTACCGCCTCAACGGCCAGACCGAGCAGCGCGAATACCTGGTCGATGGCGAACTGAAAACCTGGTCCGGGCCCCTCGCCCAAGTCCGTAGCCCGGTGTACCTGAGCGGCGCGAATGGCGATGAACAAGTGATCCTCGGCAGCACGCCGCTGCTCGATGCCGACACCGCATTGACCGCTCTCGACGCCGCCGTCCGCGCCTATGATCGCGGCCAGGGCCTGTGGCCGACCATGCGCGTGGCCGAGCGCATCCAGCACGTCGAAACCTTCCTGGCTCGCATGCGCGAACAGCGCGAGGCGGTGGTCAAGTTGCTGATGTGGGAGATCGGCAAGAACCTCAAGGACTCGGAAAAAGAGTTCGACCGTACCTGCGACTACATCGTCGACACCGTCAACGCCCTCAAGGAACTCGACCGCCGCTCCAGCCGCTTCGAACTGGAACAGGACACCCTCGGCCAGATCCGCCGCGTTCCGCTGGGCGTGGCGTTGTGCATGGGGCCTTACAACTACCCGCTGAACGAAACCTTCACCACGCTGATTCCGGCGCTGATCATGGGCAACACCGTGGTGTTCAAACCGGCCAAGCTCGGCGTGCTGTTAATTCGCCCGCTGCTCGAAGCGTTCCGCGACAGCTTCCCGGCCGGGGTGATCAACGTCATTTACGGCAGCGGCCGCGAAACCGTCAGCGCGCTGATGGCCAGCGGCAAGATCGATATCTTTGCGTTCATCGGCACCAACAAGGCCGCCAGCGACCTGAAAAAACTCCACCCAAGGCCTCACCGCCTGCGCGCGGCGCTGGGCCTGGATGCGAAGAACCCCGGCATCGTTCTGCCGGAGGTCGATCTGGACAATGCTGTGAGCGAAGCCGTCACCGGTTCCCTGTCATTCAACGGCCAGCGCTGCACCGCGCTGAAAATCCTCTTCGTCCATGAAGATGTGGTCGAGGCGTTCATCGAAAAATTCAACGCCAAACTCGCCAGCCTCAAACCCGGCATGCCATGGGACAGCGGCGTGGCCCTGACGCCATTGCCGGAATCAGGCAAGGTCGACTATCTGCACACGCTGGTGGCGGACGCGGTCAGCAAAGGTGCAGCTGTGGTCAACCCCAACGGCGGTGAATCCCGCGCATCGTTCTTCTATCCGGCCGTGTTGTACCCGGTGACACCGCAAATGCGCGTCTATCAGGAAGAACAGTTCGGCCCGGTCGTGCCGATCGTGCCTTACCGTCATCTGGATACCGTGATCGACTACGTCCTGGAATCCGACTTCGGCCAGCAACTGAGCATTTTCGGCACCAACCCGGTGGCGGTCGGCAGACTGGTGGACACCTTCGCCAACCAGGTCGGCCGGATCAACCTCAACGCCCAGTGCCAGCGCGGTCCGGACACCTATCCGTTCAACGGCCGCAAGAATTCCGCCGAGGGCACGCTGTCGGTGCATGATGCGCTGCGAGTGTTTTCGATTCGGACCCTGGTGGCGACCAAATTCCAGGAGAGCAGCAAAGAGCTTCTCAGCGAGATCATCAGCGGACGAAACTCGAGCTTCCTGACCACTGACTACATCTTCTGAGGACACCGAGCCTGAGCATCATCAGAGGCCTTCGACTGCCACCGCTGTTGCGCCGGATACTGCGTCCGTTGCTGGACCCGTACCGGCGCTACCGCCACGCCAAACTGATCCATGCGGTGCGGGTTTCGTTGGGGTTGCTGGCGACGATCCTGTTGACCACCGGCATCCATCTGCCCCACGGCGAATGGGCGTCGGTGACCATGCTGGTGGTGATCGGTGGTTTGCAACACCACGGTAATATCGGCAAAAAAGCCGCCGAGCGAGCCATCGGCACCTTGATCGGGGCCGGTGTCGGCTTGTTGCTGGTGGCGCAACAGGCCTGGCTCGGGATGCCATGGCTGACCTATTTCGCGATGTCGGTGGTGTGCGGATTCTTCTCGTACCACGCCATCGGCAAGGGCGGTTACACGGCGCTGCTGTCGGCGATCACCGTGTTTATCGTCGCGGGGCACGGTGACAACCCGGTCACCGATGGCCTGTGGCGCGGGGTGGATATTCTGATCGGCATCGCCTTGGCACTGGCCTTCTCCTTTGCCCTGCCGCTCTATGCGGTGTACTCCTGGCGCTACAACCTGGCCGATGCGTTGCGAGACTGCGCGGCAATCTACGGCCGCATCATCAAAGGTGAATCCGTCACGGCTGACGAACACCTCAAACTGATGAATCGCTTGAACACGGTGATGATACAACTGCGCTCATTGATGCCCTCGGTGTCCAAGGAAGTGCGAGTTTCCATGACCGAACTCGATGCGATTCAGCGCAATCTGCGGATGTGCGTCAGCATCCTGGAGATCCTCGGCAATAGCCGGCCGAATGCCGATGACTCCGAGGCCATGGCCCATCTGCAATCGGCATTGAAAGTCGAACACCGACAGATTCGGGTGCAACTGATCGGTATGGCCCGGGCATTGAAATCGGGCGCTTCGCAACGGCTCAGCCGGCCAGCCGAGTCGCCATCGGACTCAACGCTCGATGCGCCGGTCTACAGTCCGCTGGATGGCTATCGATTACTGACCCGACAATTGACCGCGAACATCGGCGAGATGCGCCAGCGCTTGGCGAAGAGCGCACCGCGCTGGAACATCTGAGGCTGTTTATTGTGTAGCCACCCGCCGAAGCTTCAGGCCCCAGCCCTGTTGCATCCCGGCGGCGGCCAACAGGATCGCGGCGACACCGATCCATTGCAGCGGCTCCAGGCGATGGCCGAAGGCGAACCAGTCAACGAAAATCGCCGCAATCGGGTAGATGAACGACAGCGCACCGGTCAGCGCTGTCGGCAGTTTTTGAATCGCGCCGTAGAGCAACACATACATCAAACCGGTGTGCACGATGCCCAAGGTCACCAGACTGGCCCAGGCACTGGGCGTTTGCGGTATCGCCGAGAAGTGCGCAAAGGGCGCGAGCAACAGCACGCCGGTGCAGACCTGGATCAACGCGATCAGATGCGGCGGCGTGCCGGTCAGGCGTTTAATGATCAACGCAGCAATCGCGTATAGAAAGGCAGCCCCCAGCGCCAGACCAATCCCCATCAGGTAATCGTTGCCGCCCTCGCCCTCCTCGCCATGGGCGCTGACAATCGCCAGCATCCCGAGAAATGAAATGCCCAGCCAGAACAGTTTCTGCAGGGTGATCTTCTCTCCCAGAAACAGCGCGGCCAACCCCACCAGCATGAATGGCTGGACGTTATAAACTGCCGTGCCAATGGCAATCGAGGCGCGGGAGTAGGACGCGAACAACAGCACCCAGTTGCCAACAATCGCCACACCGCTCAGTACCGCCAGCAAGAAGGTGGTGGAGGTCAAAATGCCAGGGCGCAGAAAGCCGAACGCCGCGCAAATCAGCAATAAGGTGGCGGCACCGAACACGCAGCGCCAGAACACCACGTCCAGCACCGGTTGGCCGGACACCAGCACGAACCAGCCAATGGTCCCGGAAATCAGCATGGCGGCGGTCATCTCGAATGACCCGCGACGTAGTGTTCTGTCCATCATCAACCTCCTGTGTTTGAGCCCAAAGTATGCCAATCCACCGAGGGGCTTCTCCAGAGCAAAAAGCAGGCTAAACTCGGCTTCTGCCTTTTTTATCAAGGCTTATTCAGCTGATTGCCTAACAGGGGATTTGCCATGACCGACGACATCGACCAAGTGCTGATCAGCGCGTTGATGGAAGACTCACGCCGCTCGCTCAAGGCCCTGGCCCAGATCAGCGGCCTGTCCTCGCCCAGTGTCGCCGAGCGTCTGCGCCGTCTCGAAGAACGTGGCGTGCTCAAGGGCTATACCGTCGAGATCGACCCCAAATGCTTCGGCTATCAACTCCAGGCCATCGTTCGCATTCGCCCGTTGCCGGGCCAGTTGCAGGAAGTAGAGCGGCAGATTCAGGCCATCCCCGAATTCACCGAGTGCGACAAAGTCACTGGCGACGACTGCTTCATCGCCCGCCTGCATGTGCGCTCGATGGAACAACTGGACACCCTCCTCGACCGCCTAAACAGCCACGCCGAAACCAACACCGCCATCGTCAAGAAGACCCCGGTCAAACGCCGGCTGCCACCGATGGCTTGAGTGCTGTTTTATTCGCAAAGGCGTAGATTGGTTTTTTTCCGGCGAAGGATTGGCGGTATGAAAACTTAAGTCATGTTACTGGCGGCACTGATGCTCGCTGGCTGCGGTACGTTCCAGACCGTGGTGCGCAGTGACGAGGCAGCGGCAAAGAGTCTCAAGGAACAGAAAACCTACTGCGGTGCGGTTCCACGGATCTATAGCGGCGTGACTTATGACTTTTGCAGCCTGCATGCGGCCCCGGGCCCAGGCATCGATGAGTACCAGTACGACAACGGCACGCCCATTGTGCTGATTGACGTAGTCATTTCCGGCGCTCTCGACACCCTGCTGCTGCCCTACACCATTTATAGGCAGCAGGCTGATGGCAGCATTGTCATTGCCGAATAAGGAGCAGGTGAATGTTGTCTCACGTTTTTATCGGTATCACCGACTTCGATCGTGCATTAGCGTTCTACCAACCGATCATGGATGCACTGCAGTTGCAGATGAAATTTTGCGACCCCGACAAACCCTGGGCTGCGTGGATGAGCAAGGATGCACCGCGTCCACTGTTCGTCATTGGCACTGCGTTCGATGAACAGCCGGCCACACCGGGCAATGGGCAGATGATCGCGCTGCTTGCGCCAAGTCGCGAGATCGTCAACCGCTGTCACGCACTGGCCATGACTCATGGTGGATCCTGCGAGGGGCCGCCCGGCCTGCGTCCGCACTACCATCCCGACTATTTCGGCGCCTACATGCGCGACCCGGACGGCAACAAACTCTGCGTGTGTTGCCACAAACCGGATTGACACCAACGAGCTGAGCCAAATCACAGACAATAAAAAACCCGCCGAAGCGGGTTTTTTACTCAAGGCTGGCGATCAATCATCGCGGCTCATGATGCCGAACAGTTGCAGCAAGCTGACGAACAGGTTGTAGATCGACACATACAGGCTGATGGTCGCCATGATGTAGTTGCGCTCACCGCCGTGGATGATGGCGCTGGTCTGGAACAGAATGCACACCGACGAGAACAGCACGAAACCTGCGCTGATCGCCAGTTGCAGACCGCTGATCTGGAAGAACAAGCTCGCCAGAGTCGCGCCCAGCAGCACAAAGAAACCGGCTGTGATGAAACCACCGAGGAAGCTCATGTCCTTGCGGGTGATCAGCACATAAGCCGACAGGCCGCCGAACACCAGCGCGGTCATCGCGAAGGCCGAACTGACCACTTCCGCGCCGCCCTGCATACCCAGATAACGGTTGAGGATCGGGCCGAGTAGGAAACCCATGAAACCGGTCAGCGCAAACGCAGAAACCAGGCCCCACGCCGAGTCACGGAGTTTGTTGGTGAGAAAGAAAAGGCCGTAGAAGCCGATCAGCACCACGAAGATATTCGGGTAGCCGACACGCATCTGCTGCGCAACAAACGCCATCACGCCGCTGAATGCGAGGGTGAGAGCGAGTAAGCCGTAAGTGTTGCGCAGGACGCGGCTAACCTCTAGCTGCTCAGCCTGCACGCTGTTATTAACTGCGTAATCCTGTTCGCGCATGGCGACACTCCTGTTGGGTTTGAAACGTTCAGTCGCAAAGATCATAACAGACGCTCTGTAACAAGCCATGCAGAGAGTTTGACAGTGTGTTTCATTCAGGTATTATGGCGCCCGCAACGCAAACGGAGGTGTGGCCGAGTGGTTTAAGGCAACGGTCTTGAAAACCGTCGACTGTAACAGGTCCATGAGTTCGAATCCCATCGCCTCCGCCATCTTTATACGACAAAGCCCTGATTTTTCAGGGCTTTGTTGTTTCTGGGGTACGCAGCTTCTGTCGCAGCGCTTCTGGATCGTTTCCGCATCTTTTCGGCCATTTCCGCAACCCTACCTCTCCGCCCCCTCCTCCCGCCCAAATCAAATAGCTCGATCAAAACGTGAAGGATGCGTTTGATGTTGTGCGATAGGCAGCTTTCGGGCCAGAAGCAATGGGATGGACTCCTCCTCACTTCGGCATCTTGAGTGCCAGACTGAAAGTGCGAACCACAGTCAACAGTGAGAAGGAGTCCACACATGAAGCTTATGCGAATTGGGGTCGACCTGGCCAAGAACGTGTTTCAGATTCACGGCGTGGATCGTCATGAGCAACCAGTCTGGCGGCAGCGTTTACCTCGTGATCGCTGGCTGCAAACGGTGCTGGACAAGATCGAGCCCGGCTGTGAGATCGGCATGGAAAGTTGTAGCGGTGCGCACCATTGGGCGCGGCAGCTACAGGCACGCGGATTTCAGGTGAGGCTGATCGCGCCTCAGTTCGTCAAACCGTACGTCAAGAGCAACAAAAACGACGCCAACGATGCCGAGGCAATCTGTGAGGCGATGAGCCGCCCCAGCATGCGCTTCGTCGCCGTCAAGACCATCGAACAACAGGATATCCAGGCGACGCATCGCATCCGGCCGGCTTAATTGAACAGCGGACCGCCAAAGCCAATCAGGTTCGTGGGCTGATCGCCGAGTACGGCCTCATTGCGCCGAAGGAGTTACTGATGCTGCGTCGCGCAATACCGTGCTGGCTAGAAGACGCGGATAACGGTTTGACGATACGTTTTCGTCGTCTGCTGAAGGGTTTGTGGGATGACCTGCGCGCACTTGATGAGCGCGTGGGCGAACTCAATGGCGAGATATCTGCGATCGCGGCATGTGAGCCAATGGCCGTCCGTTTACAGCAGCTGCGTGGAGTCGGCCCGATGATTGCCACCGCGCTGGTTGCTGCCATCGGTGATGCCAGTCAGTTTGCCAACGGCCGACAACTGGCCGCCTCGCTAGGGTTGACGCCAAAGCAACACAGCTCTGGCGGCAAGGATCGACTGCTTGGCATTAGCAAACGCGGGGATGCTTATCTGCGAACGCTGATGATCCACGGTGCGCGGTCGGCACTGCGCACAGCAAAATCCAAAGACGATCGACTCAGCCAGTGGGCTGTCCGTTTAGCCGAACGTTCACATCCCAACGTGGCCGCTATCGCACTGGCCAACAAAACTGCACGCATGGCCTGGGCGATGCTGCGCAACGGCACTGATTACCAACCGGATCGGGCAGCGGCCTGAATTATTCACTCCAGGAGAATCACCCCCACACCACGATTGCGAAGCAACCCGAGCAATGGCAAACCGGTCGAACCGGCGTCGGCAAAACCCTCTAATGTCCAGGTGCGTAAAGCACGTAGAAGCGATTGGGAGCCGACGCGCGAATAGCCCATCATGGCCCTGCATCAAAACGATGCCGTTGTAAGAGGCCGAATATACGTGTGCAGTCGGCACGGGCGCCAAAGCGAAGGAGGCTTGCAACGAGGAGGAGTCCATATACGGACACTGGGTATGGATTGCAGATCTCGTACAGACACTACTCAAGAGGCTATGCAGACCTGTTCGAACCACGCGGCAAAGGTTGGCGATAGCTGTCATGCCGGTCCACTTCCGTCCAAAAGCTTTGGGATGCGCTGTTAACGAGGTTCGCCGCTGCCTGCTACCACATCAGCACATTCAAATTGCATCGGATTTCACCCCCGGCACCACGGGAAACCCGCGCAACTTGGCCGACCACGTCACCATCAGCGTGGCCACCAACAGCACCAGTAGTGCAGGAGGGAATGCTTCTACACCGAGTCGGTCGAGTAGCAGACCTCCCACAATGCCCCCGCCAGCAATTGCGATGTTCCAAGCAGTCACGAGCATGGATTGTGCGACATCTGACGCGTCGCCAGCAGTTCGGACCAATGCCGTTTGGAACAACGTTGCGGCACCGCCAAAGGCTAATCCCCACGCGCCAATCGCTACGAAAACGGCAACGGGTTCGGTGGCTGCTATACCCAGCACCATCGCTGAAATGCCAAACAATGCGGTACTCGCCAGGGTCAGCACGCGCAGGTACTGGTCGATTAACAGCCCAACAATCCAGATTCCCAGCAGCGATGTGATTCCGAAGACCAGCAGTACTACATCCGTCTGCGCCCCCAGGCCGGCCACTTGCAGAAACGGGGCGATGTAGGTGTAGAGAATGTTGTGCGCAAGGACGAACGCCAGTACCACGAAGAGCACGGGGCGAATGCCCCACAGTGTGAATACATAGCGCAGCGACAGACGTTTTTGTTCAGCCTTTCCGGCGAAGTCCGGCACGTTGAAGCGCACCCATGCCATCAGCAGCACGGCCAGCAGGCTCATGATGCCGAAGCACATGCGCCATCCCAGGACGTTGCCCAGAAAGGTTCCGGCCGGGATGCCCAACGAGAGCGCCAGGGGTGTGCCCACCATCGCAATCGCGATGGCGCGGCCTTTGCGGTGTTCGGGCACCAGGCGCGCGGCATAGCCGGCCAATAACGCCCACAATAGCCCCGCCGCAACGCCGGCCAGAAAGCGCGCCGCGATCGTCAACGTGAAGCTGGTCGAGAACGTCGTGACCGTGTTGGCAATGGCAAAGCCGGCGATGGCAGCGAGTAGCAAGGGACGGCGACGAAATCCTTGTGTGGCCGCCGTTAACGGCATGGCGGCCATTAGCGATCCAATGGCATAGGCGGTGACGGTTTGCCCGACCCACGCCTCGGAGACGGCCAGCCCCTGTGCCATCTGCGGCAGCAGACCAGCCGGCAGTGCTTCGGTAAGGATGGTGATGAAGGCGGCCATTGCCAGCGCCAACAAGGGTGCATAAGGCATGCGATCCTGCACTTCCGAGTTCATTGGCCTAGCTCCGCGACGCCGTATACCGCGTCCCGCAGGTCGGTTACGAACCGTCCCGACATGCCCTCGTACAACGTGTTGGTGAAGGCGACGACACTCAGCTTCTGCTGTCGATCCACACACCACGAATGGCCATAGGCGCCACCCCAACGCCAGGTGCCTGGCGACTCGGGGGTGACCGCCAAGGCCGGATCGCGCAGTATCGAGAACCCCAGACCAAAGCCGAACCCCGGTGCAGCGGGCAATTCCCGGCCGCCGGTTTGATCGCGTGCCATCTCCTCGACGAGTGCCGTGGACAGCAGCTCACCGCCGCCGCGACGCAATGTTTCAAGGAGGCGCAGGAAGTCCTCGGCTGTTCCGGCCATGCCGGCACCACCCGACGCAAACGCCTGCGGGTTGAAGATGCGGGCGGGGCTGAACGGGATGCCGATCGCCCCCTCGAACGGCGAAACGATTTCGCCTTCGGCCAGCGCATGGGGCTCGGGAGTCGCACTGACGTAGGCGGTAGGCACGCGCGATGGGTCCAGCGCGGCAAAGCCGGTATCGGTCATTCGCAGCGGATCAGTCACAAGCTGGCGCACCGCATCAGCCAGTTGCTCGCCCTGCACCCGCTGAATCACCGCCCCTAGTACATCGGTTGCCACCGAATAGCCCCAGGCCGTGCCGGGCTCGTACAGCAGCGGCACGCTGGCGATGCGGCTCAGGTTCTCGGTGAGGCTGACGGTGGACGCATCCATACCGTCCGAGACACCGGCCTGTGCATAGGGGCCATGCGCATCGGCTTCGAAAAAGCGATAGCCAAGCCCCGCCGTGTGACTAAGCAAATGCCGCACCGTGATGCGGGCAGCACGTCCATCAGCCAACTGTGGCCGAAACTCGGGCAACCACTGCTCAACGCTGTCATCCAGACCGAGACGGTCTTGCGCTACCAACACCAGGGCCGCCGTCGAGACAATAGGTTTGCTGACCGATGCCAAGCGAAACACCGCCTCTACGCTCATCGGCAACCGCTTCTCGCGGTCGGCCCAGCCGGCCGCCTGGCGATGGACCAACTCGCCATCGCGGGCCACCAATACTACCGCGCCAACCAGTCGCTGCTGCTCCAGCGCTTGCTGGACCGTTGCTTCAATGCGCGCGGACAATTGACGTGAAAGCGTGCCCGTGGATAAAGCGATTTCGGGGAGGGTCATGCGCAGTTCCTTCTGAGAGTGGAGAACCCCGCCACGATAGAAAGTCTAGGATTAAAGAAAAACTGGGGTAGAGTTCCATTTTATGCGGAGCAGAACATCCGCAATGGAGGGCAGCATGGACAGCTTGAATGGCTTTGTGGTGTTTGTGCAGGTCGCTGAAAGTCGCAGTTTCGTTGCGGCCGGTCGAATGCTGGGGGTGTCGGCGTCGGCCATCGGCAAGAGCGTGGCGCGGCTGGAAGAGAAGCTCGGTGTTCGCCTGTTTCACCGCAGCACGCGCAGCGTCACGCCGACTGCCGAAGGCATGCTGTTTCTGGAGCGCAGCCGTCGGATTCTGGCAGAAATCGAGGCGGCTCAACTGGAACTGTCGCAAGCCAGCGTCGCTCCACGTGGACGCTTGAGGGTCAGCCTGCCCTTGGTCAGTTCACTGGTACATCCGGTGCTCGGCGACTTTATGCGTGAGTACCCGGCCATTGAATTGGACCTAGACTTCAGCGACCGCCTGGTCGATGTGATCGAGGAAGGTTTCGACGTCGTGGTCAGAACCGGCGCGCCTACGGATTCGCGTTTATCGGCCCGTAAGCTCGGTTCATTCCGTTCGTTGCTGGTCGCCTCGCCGGACTACCTGGCAGCGCGTGGTACGCCAAAAGTACCAACCGATCTGCTGCAGCACAGCTGCTTGCACTACCGTTTCCCCAATAGCGGCAAGCTGGAAACCTGGGCCTTGCGTCGTACTGCTGAGGAGCCCGAGTTAGCCTTGCCCATTTCGATGATCTGCAACACCATCGAAACCCGTTTATGCTTTGCCTTGCGGGGACTGGGCATCGCCTATCTGCCAGAGTTCTCCGTGAGGCAGGCGCTCACCGAGGGGCAGCTGTGGACCGTTTTGCCAGAGCACACAGAGCGCAATGGCGAGTTTCATTTACTCTGGCCTTCCAGTAAACACCCTTCTCCCAAGGTGCGGGTATTCGTCGACTTCCTCTGCGCCCGGGTTTTTCCGGGGAGAAAGGGGACGCCCATTAGCCGGTCTCAAGTCAAGGTTAAAAGCCACCGCGCCCTGCAGTTTTTACCTGCAGGGTTTGTCCTTTAACTCAACCTGATCGGTTGAACCCATCGAACCCGTTTCCTCATCATTGGCTACGACCGAGTCGTGCCTGACACCCATGTGGATCAAGCGGTAGCGCTACAGCAAGCACCGCCCTGGCAGTGACCTGCCCCAGAGAAACGTTGGTGCCGACAATGTGTCCAAAACGTGTCACAGAACTGTGGCTCGTGCACAACACACGTCCAGTCCCAACGGGCTCACTTGGCAGACGACCCGGTTACAACACACTCAGGCGGTGACAGCCGGCCGCCACTCAGATTTTATGGTTCACACCAGTCCCCTTTTGGTTGGCCGGCCATCACCTTAACTCGCCCGTCAGGCGAAACAGCGTTTGGCATCGAAAGGTTGTTTCTCCTTCAGGATGTGATAACTCGCCCGCGCCAGTTTGTGCGCCAGCGCTTTAGTGGCGACCACCGCATTGGTCTTGGCTTTCTTTTTCTCGAAAAAGCGTTTGGCATCGTCACTGAAACGCCGGGCAAAATTAGCCGCTTCGATAAAGGCCCAGATCAAGTAAGCGTTGCCGTTCTTGGTGTTACCTTCGCCCTTTTTCTTACCGTTGGAGTAATGCGCACTCTTTACGCATCGGGCATAAGAAGCGAAGTTGCCCACGTCGGCAAAGCGCTCAATATCTCCGTCTCCAGCATGATGACTGTGGCCAGCACTTCAATTCCTGGCATCGTTTTTAACAACGAAACCGCTGGGCGTAGGCTGACTTCATGCAGCAATCGCTCCTCGAGAAAATCAATTTGCGCCTGCACCGTCTGGATGATGGCGACATTGGCTTTCATCGCCAGAGCCACATCCGTTGGCAGGCCCAGCCTGTCGACGGATGTGGCTGACAGCCCTTTGACTTCATTGCAGCTCAATCGCTGGCCAAACTGGCGCGCCATGATGTTTTCGACGGCCAGAATGTGCTGCGTTCTGCTGCGCACCAACTGAATACGTTTGCGCGCCAGATCACGCAGTGCCCGTTCTTGCGGCGGATGAATATAGCCGGTCGGCAAAATCCCGAGTCGCAGCAAATGCGCGAGGAACGCCGCATCGTCCTTGTCGTCGGAATGCTTTAGCCCGTCGTAGCGTTTCATCGCCACAGGACTGGCCAGTTTGACCTCGAAGCCCGCCGCCTTGAGGCCATCGATCAGCCAATACCAGTTGTACGTCGACTCGACCACGACACCGAGCAGTTCGGCACGGTGCGGTTCGAGCAGCCCGATGATGATCGGCAACTCATTGGGACAGCGCCGACTGACCAGTACCCGGTCCGTTTCGTCGGTAACTACCACAACGCTGTTGTTCGAATGCAGGTCTATGCCACAGAATTTCATCACGGCCTCCTCACAGCAAAAGACTAAGTTCGCACCTTGAATTTTGCGCCACCTCCGTGAGGTGGGGAGGCCGGCTAGATGATTCTCAGATTTATTTTCACTAATCTAAACGTCCGCTATTGGCTGTTTTCTGCCTGTCACAACTGACGGAAATCGACCCATTGCAGACATTGGCAATGGTCGAGGTTGACCGCCCATATCGCTGCAAGCAGCATGCCGGTCAGAATAATCTCGCCATTACGTTGATGCCAGGATGCCTATGTCTGTCGATCTTTATGAGTTGCTGGAAAGCGTAAACGACGAGCAATCCTTCATTGGATTTATGGCGGCTCTCGGTGATGATTTCTCCCGGGAACGTTTGTTGGAGGAGACTTCTCCATCATCTCCCTTTGGGCCTGGCGCCTTGGGGTGGGAGAACGGTTCTGTTGACACCTTTCTTGATGCTGCAGCTTCGTGGGCAACCGCTAGCCTCAGGTGTTCTCTGACGAACGCTTCTGTATTGAACGTATGGCAGCGCTGTGCGGCAATTTTGCTCGCTGGTAAATTTTATGAGTGAACGCTAGCAGGAGTGGAAGTGCTGAACGACAGATTATTGGGTTTGAACCAGCAAATCGACAAAGCTACCACTACAAATTGACGACTTTGGCAGCTAGAAGTCCAGCTTTGAACTCGGCGTCACCGAGATTAACTTCATGGCTTATTCTCCGCGCAAGTTCATCGACCTCTGCACTCCAAGCAACGACTATGGCGGCGTCGGGTCCACCGCATTGAAAGACAAACCCTGGCTATTACTCACTTGCCATGAATTCCCCCCACCCGTCTCGCTGAATACAACGCTGTCGAACTGCGAGTCCTTCAACCCATCGATCTGCACCTTGGCCGGGCCACTGAAGCGTACGCGTTCGAACACCAAGCCTTGATGCCAGGCGTTGCTCTGGCTATCGCCCTTGACCTCGATCGCCTTGCCTTGCGCATTCTCGACGCTCACATCGCTGACTCGAATATCCCTGAACTGCCCAGGAACTATTGAACGCCGGTAATCCAGTTTGGCGTTCGGGTCGTTGTAGTCGAGGGTGAAAATGAAGGCCTGTTTGACGGTATTGCGAATCGCCGAATCGCGGAAGGTGACGTTCCGCGCCCCGCCCCCCATGAAGTTTGTACTTTTCATTCGCAATCCCGCATCGGTGCCGTCAGAGACGTTATCCTCGGCGAGGATGTTCTGAATCCAGGCCCCCGTGTGGCTGCCGGCAACCACCATGCCATGACCTTTGCGAAAGTAGTTGTTGAAGATCCACGCATCCTCCTGCGGCTTTTGATGCACCGCATCGGCACCGGTGCCAGCCGCGAAATTGACGCAGTCATCGCCGGTGTCGAAGAAGTTGTTGAAGACCATCGCGCCTTTGCTGTTGGCGAACTCGATGCCGTCGCCGTTGTTGGCGTCATAGGTCTTGTGCGTGGTATTGGCCAGCACCACGTTTTCGGTCTCCAGGTTCATGATCCCGTGGAACGCCGGATTCAACACGGTGAAACCGCCGTAGAAAACGTTTTTCACATTGCGCAGGGTGATCAGCGAAGAACGCATCTGCCCGTAGGCATCCTTGACATTCATGCCACGCGCCACCGCTTGCTCGACTTGAGCCTTGGCGAGAATGCCGTCTTGCTGGTAGCGCGTGTTATCGCTGGGCAGGTAGAACGGTAATGGCTGACCACGCTCGTCGACGATATCGGTGCGCCGCTTCCAGCCATTACCGTCAAGGGTGCCCTTGCCAACGATACGGATGTTCTCGAAGGACTGGTGTTGACGTGGATCGCGCGGCAAGGCGTTGATCAGCGAGGCCGGGCGCACTGTGCTCGAATACGGGTACTGAATGTAACCCTCCTGCGGATAGTCTTCGGCGCGCTCGGAACCCAGCAGTGTCGCGCCCTCGGCGATTTCCAGGGTCATGTTGCTTTTGAGATAAAGCGCGCCGCTTTTGTAGATGCCCTTGGGCAACAACACCTTGCAGCCAACGGTACAGGCTTCGATAGCATTCTGGATGGCCAGAGTATCGAGGCTGCTACCGTCGCCCTTGGCGCCGTACTTCTTCACGTCGAACACCGGCGCAACCTTCGTCGTACGTTGTACGAGGGCCGGACTGTCAGCCGATTCCTTGCCATCGGCACCCACTGCACGCACGGTGAAACGGTATGAGGTGTCGGGCTTGAGACCTTGGGCGGTGTAGCTGTGAATGCCTATGCGGTAGTGGAAATTCGCGGTGTCCTGCTCGTAGAAGTGGTCGATATAGGGCTTGGCTGGCGATACCCCGGTCATTGTTGGTGTTGCTGCTGCCCAGCAGGACGCCGTTGGCATAGACCCGGTAGTCCTTGATGTCGGCGTGATCCGCAGGTTTCTCCCAGACCAGAATCATTTGCTGATCATCAAAGGCCAGGGTCGGCACTTGCAGTTTCGACGGTGCTTGCAGCGCCCACGATGACAGACTGCAACTTACGGCCAGGGCGGCGATCAGTGACCGCGCCAGAAAGTGTTTGGGCAGAGCAACAGCGGGAGGTTGATACGGCATGTCGTTTTCCTTGTCTTTGCCAGTCATCACGCCAGGGGGCCTGAACCCAGAAGGTCAGGCCGACAGCCCGGCTTCTTCGAGGGTATTGACTACGATTGACGAACGTCTGCCGTGGCATTTCCCGTACAACCATGGACAAGGCTTCGACGTCCGGCAGCAGGCCCACCAATGCGGCCAACACCGCCGAAGCCAAGCTGCGTTGCTGCTCGGCACTGCGCCCGGCGAACAGATAAAGGGCCACATGGACGAAATCATTCTGGGTAGCCCCGCAGCGGTAATGGACAAAACCGTTGAGTCGAACCTTGATATCCCCCGGCTTGAATACGCCAAAGGCGTCGAGGGCATCGTGCACGGTGGCCAGCAGGGTCTGCTCGCCGACGCTATGGGCCAGGGTTACGGGGCAATCGATGAGGCAATGGGGCATGGTTGTTTCTCCGCAAATCGGTCGGTTCAAACGGCCATTTGGCGCTCGGACTCTTGGCTGAAATCACGGCTGGCCTGCACCAGCATTCTTGTATAGGTGTGGGTCGCCAGGTCCTGACTGAGTGCCTTACTGTCGAGCAGTTCAACAATCTTGCCCTGCTGCATCACCGCCACCCGATCACACAGGTGCGTCACCACACCCAGGTCGTGGGTCACCATCAAATACGTGAGCTTCTCGCGCTGGCGCAGGTCCGCCAGCAAGTTGAGGATTTCCGCCTGCACCGAAACATCCAGTGCCGACGTCGGCTCATCCAGCAGCAAGACCCTGGGTTCAAGAATCAGCGCACGGGCAATCGCCACTCGCTGGCGCTGACCGCCGGACAACTGATGCGGATAGCGATAGCGGTAACTGTCGTTCAAACCCACCTTGAGCAGGATCTCGCTGATCCGGTCGTCCTTGTCCGCTACCCCGTGAATAATCAGCGGCTCGCGCAGCGCAGTGTCGACTGTATGGCGCGGATGCAGGGAACCATAGGGGTCCTGAAAAACCATCTGCACTTGCCGGAAATGCGCCTTGGGAATCTTGTGCTGCAACGGCACGCCGGCAATGCTCAGCTCGCCGTTCCAGTGCCGATACTGCCCGGCCAGGCAACGCAAAACAGTGGTTTTGCCTGAGCCGGACTCCCCTACCAAACCAAAGGATTCACCATCGGCAACGCTGAGGCTGACGTCGTGCAGCACTTGATTGAGGGCCGGGCCAACGCCGAAACTCAGGTTCAGCGCGTGTGCTTGGATCATGGGCATGGTCAATTCCTCAGCAAGTCAGCCAGAGCGGGTCGCGTTGCAGCACCGGCAATCGTTCGCGACGATTGTCCATGCTCGGCAATGCCGCCAGCAGGCCACGGGTATAGGGATGTTGGGCGTGTTGCAGGTCGCAGGCAGCCAGGGATTCCACCACCCGCCCGGCGTACATCACCAGCACGCGGTCACAGTAGTTGCGCACGAGGTTGAGTGACTGACAAAAATCAGCCCCATCTCCTGCTGCTCAACCAATCTTCGAGCACGCTGAGCACTTGCTGGCGCACCGAGACGTCGAGGGCCGACGTCGGCTCATCGGCGATGATCACTTGCGGACGGGTGATGACCATCATCGCGATCATGATGCGCTGGCCCATACCGCCGGAGACCTCATGGGGATAGGTTGTAGACCCGCTGCGGATCGCGGATATGCACCTTTTCCAGCATTTCCATCACCCGCTCGCGGGCTTCGCTGCGGCTAGCCTTGTGGTGGGCCAGGTACGCCTCGGCATCTGGTCGCCGACCTTGACCACCGGGTTCAGCGAGTACTTGGGGTCTTGCATGATCATCGAGATGCGCTGACCGCGAATCTTTTGCATGACTTTTTCACTGGCCGACAGCAAATCGACTTCACCGAACTGCATGGCCTTGGCGGTGATTCGGGTACTGGCCGGGTGCAACTTGAGCAGGCTGCGTCCCACCGTTGATTTGCCCGAACCGGACTCGCCAACGATGGCCAGTTTTTCGCGCCCCAGGGTGAAGGACACATCCCGTACCGCGTGGGTTTCTTTCTGACCATTGACGAAGCGCACATTGAGCCCTTCGACGTTCAATTTGATTGCAGACATACAGCCTCCGGTTACTCGCTGCGCGGATCAAGAATGTCCCGCAGGCCGTCGCCCAACAGGTTGAAGGCCAGGCTGACCAGCATGATCGCGGCGCCTGGAACAGCCACCAGCCACCAGCACTCAAGCATGTAGCGGCGACCAGTCGATATCATCGCGCCCCACTCCGGTGACGGTGCCTGGGCACCCAGACCGAGAAAGCCCAGCGCCGCTGCGGTCAGGATGATCCCGGCCATGTTCATGGTCAGGCGGATAATCACCGACGACATACACATCGGGACGATGTGCCGCAGAATAATTCGCGATGTCGAAGCGCCTTGCAGCTCGACCGCCACAACGAAATCCGCCTTGCGCAACGACAGGGTTTCGGCCCGTGCCAGCCGCGCAATCGGCGGCCAGGAGGTCAAGGCAATCGCCACCACCGCGTGTTCGAGGCCAGGACCCAGGGCCGCGATAAACGCCAGCGCCAGTACCAGGCTGGGGAAGGAAATGAAGATGTCGGTCAAGCGCATGAAGACCGTGTCCACGAGGCCGCCGTAATAGCCGGAGACTGTGCCGATAAACAAGCCGATAGGACCGACAATCACCGTGACCAGCGTGATGATGTACAGGGTGATGCGTGAGCCATAGACCAGCCGGCTAAAGATATCCCGGCCGTATTCATCGGTGCCGAACCAGTGAGCGGCGCCGGGCGCCTGTAGCGCGTTGGCGAGGTTCTGCGCCACCGGATCATGAGTGGCTATCCAGGGGGCAAATGCCGCGACCACAACCAACAGCATCGCGACCAGTAGCCCGGCCAGGGTCATTGGGTTACGCAACAGGTGGTGCAGCACTTTCAGGCCGCTCTTGCACAAGGCATCGAAGCTGGACCCGGGGGTACGATCCACCTGCCGTTTGGCGTTGGAATCGGTAGAAGACATGTTGGCAATCATTGGCATGTTCTCGGGTTGAATTCAGGATCACCCAGCGCGTCCACAGACACGACCGGCCGCATTCAGCGTTGCTTGTAGACGCCCAGGTAACGCGTCGCCTCGGCATCATCGCCAGCGAAACCCTTGACGTCGGCAGCGCTGACCACGGTGTCGGTCATCTGCGAAATCATCAGGATCGGCCCGATCTGTTGGTCGTAGAGTTCCTGCGCCTGGTGATACAGGTTGAGCCGCTGCACCCCGTCGCGTTCGACCCCGGCCTGGTCGATCAGGCTATTGAGCTGCGGGTTAAAGAACGAGGCACGCCAGCCCTGGAAGTTCGGCAAGCCGGCGTCATCGCTGTTGTTGGGGTTGTAGGCGAACGTCCGCAGGCTGAAATACGGATGCGGATACCGCTCGGCGCCACGGGCGACGATGATCTCGAAATTTCGCGCACGCATCGCGCCGTACACCTGATTACCAGTGCCGGTGACGATGCTGGCCTTGATCCCGCCTTCGGCCAGCGTCGCTTGCAGGCGCGCGGCGATGTCGATGAAGGGTGGCTCCGATAACGTACGAATGGTGGTGCTGAAACCCTCGGGGTAACCGGCTTCGGCGAGCAGTTTTTTCGCCTTGGGCACGTCCATGTGATAGCCCGGATCCGGCAGGCGCGCTTCCAGGCTCAGTTGCATCGGTTGCTGATTGAGCTTGCCGTAATACGGCATCACCTGTTCGTCCAGGCCCTTGTAGTCGATCAGGTTGCGCACCGCTTCGCGCACCTCGGGCTTGGCGAACTCAGGCTGTTTCATGCTCATGGCCACGTAGTACATCGTGCCGCGCGGTAACGACTGCACCTGAATTTTTTCCGAACCGTCGATGGCGCGAATGTCTGGGGCGGCCATGCCGTAGGCCAGGTCAAGGTCACCGCGTTCAAGCATCAGGCGCAGCGACTGGGATTCGGTCATGTGACGCACCACCACACGTTTGAGCTTGGCCGCACCGCCCCAATAGCCGTCGAAACGGGTCAGCAGCAGAGAGTCATTGGCGGTCCATTTGGTCAGTACGAATGGGCCGCTTCCTGCTTCGTTGGTCACCAGCCAGCCGGCACCCAGATCGCCATTTTTCTCATGCGCCAGTGCCGTCTTGCGGTCCACCACTACGGCGCTGGGCGAGATCGCCAGCGAGTCGACCAACAGCAGCGGGTCCATTGTTTGCGGCAAATCGATAACCAGGGTGTGGGCATCACTGGCACGGATCAGCGATTGAATGTTATCGACGTTGTAGCCGTAGGCTTTCCAGGTCGTCGCCAGACCGAAGTTGAGTTTCATCACCCGGTACAGCGACCAGGCGACGTCTTCGGCGGTCAGCGGATTGCCGGAGTGGAACTTCACATCCTGACGCAGATGAAACGTCACCTGCTTGCCGTCCTCGCTGATCGCCCAGCGCTCGGCCAGTTGCGGCAAGTGTTTTTCCGGATTGCCCTGATCTCGCTTGATCAGCGTGTCGTAAAGGTTGGCGTTGACGCCGGACGCATCCAGGCCGGGCGCATTGGCCGGATCGATGGAGAACAGATTGACCATGCTCATGCCGACGATCAACTGATCGGCCGGCGTCTTGGCGTTGGCCAGCGTCATCGGCCCGAGAGCCAGGACCGCCGCCATCAGGCCAGCGTGCAGTTTGGTAAATGCAGTCGTCATTAAAGAATCCTTCTTTTTATAGTTTTAGTGCTGCTGCGTTGCGCGTTAACGGGTGCGTGGATCGAAGACCTTGTACAAGGCATCACTGATCAGATTGAGCGCGACGAAAATCAGACCGATCACCAGCACGCAGCCCATCACCGCGTTCATGTCGCCGAGCATCAGACTGCTGGTCAGGTACTGGCCAAAACCGGGCCACGCAAACACTGTTTCGATGAGCACCGCGCCTTCGAGCAGCGAGCCATACGCCAGCGCTACCACTGTCAGCAACTGCACGAGGATGTTGCGAAAGGCATGCCCCCAGACCACTTGGCGACGTGACAGCCCCTTGACCCGAGCGGTGATGATGTACTCCTGGGAAAGCTGTTCGAGCATGAAGCTGCGCGTCATCCGGCTGATATAAGCGACCGAGTTCAAGCCGAGAATCAGCGCTGGCAGGACGATATGGCGCAAGGCGCTGGCGAAGGCTTCCCAGTCTCGCGCCAGGGCCGAGTCGATCAACAACAGGCCGGTGACGTCGGGAACCATGCCGTCATAGGCCAGGTCGATCCGCCCGGCACCGCCGGCCCAGCCCAGCCAGGCGTAGAACACCAGCAGGCCCATCATGCCCAGCCAGAAAATCGGCGTGGAGTAACCGAACAAGGTGATCACCCGAGCCACATGATCCCCAAGGCGTCCCTGATTACTGGCCGCGCACACGCCCAGCGGCAAACCGATCAGAACACCGAACAGAATGGCCAGGGTCGCCAGTTCGATGGTCGCCGGGAACACCCGCCGGATATCGTCGAGCACTGGATGACCGGTCAACAGCGCGTTGCCGAAATCGCCATGGAGCAAGTCGTTGAGGTACAGGCCGAACTGAGTCCAGATCGGTTTATCCAGCCCCATCGCCCGGTACACCTGGTCGTAGGTGGAACTGTCCGCGTCCGGCCCGACCACCGCCAGTACAGGATCGAGCGGCATGACCCGGCCGATGACAAAGGTCAGGGCCAACAGGCCGAGCAACGTCACCAACACCGTAGTGGCGCGCTGGACGGTATTGGAAGCGCGAGCGCCCATGACAGAGGCAGTCATAACAAACATAGTGAGCTCCTGATAAATCGGTCACCGCTGTAGCCAAGACGCGAGGCTCACCCCGCGCGGTTTTCAGCGCTTCTTGTAGACATCCTTGTAGCGCGTGGTCGCTGCCGTGTGGCCTTGAAAGTCGGCAACATCGGCGTAGATCAGCACCGTGTCGGTCATCTGCGAAACCGGCAAAATCGCGCCCACCTGTTGATCGAGTTGCTCCTGGATTTTCCGGTACTGGACCAGTTGTTTGTTGGCGTCAGGCTCGACTTCAGCGCTCTCGATCAGTTGGTTCAACTCTGGGTTGTAGAAAGAAGTGCGCCAGCCCTGGAAGTTACTCAACTTGGCCTCGTCGCGGTTATCCGGGTTGTACACCAGCGTGCGCAAACTGGAGTGGGGATGGCGCTCTGCCCCGCCACCACCGCGTCCGACGATGATGTCAAAGCTGCGCTCACGCATGGCGCCGTAGATCTGGTTACCGGTGCCGGTGATGATGCTGGCCTCAATCCCGGCTTGAGCCAGCGTCGACTGCAAGTTGGAAGCGATGTTGATAAAGGGGGGCTCGGCCAGCACGCGGATGGTGGTCTTGAAGCCGTTGGGGTAGCCCGCGTCGGCTAACAGTTTTTTCGCTTCATCGACATTCAGCCGATAACCGGGATCGGGCAAGCGTGCGGCGAGGCCCAGTGGCAACGGCCGTTGATTGATTACGCCGTAGTGCGGCATGACGGTCTGGTTGATGCCTTGGTAGTCAATCAGTGAACGCACCGCCTTACGCACGCGTGCATCGGCGAACATCGGTTGCTTCACACTCAACGCTACGTAATAGAGCGTGCCGCGCTGCAGGGTTTGCGTGCGCACCTTGTCGCTTTTTTGCAGGGCTTCAATATCCGGCGCGGACATGCCTTTAGCGATGTCCAGGTCGCCGCGCTCGATCATCAAGCGCAACGACTGCGACTCGGTCATGTTGCGCATGACGATGCGTTTGAGTTTGGCAGGACCACCCCAGTATCCGTCGAAGCGGCTCATCAGAATCACGTCGTTGGCACGCCAGTCATTGAGCACGAAGGCCCCACTGCCGGCCGCATGGGTCACCAGCCAGGCGGCGCCCATGTCGTTGTTCTTCTGATGTTCGAGGACTTTCTTGCGATCGAGAATGAACGCACTTGGCGAGGTCGCCAGGGTATTGAGCACCAGCAGCGGATCGGTCGGCCGTGGCAACTCAATGACAAAGGTATTGGCATCCGTGGCGCGCATAGAGCGCTCGACGTTCTCGGCACTGAAACCGTACGCCTTCCAGGTCGAGGCCAACGCCAGGTTGAGCTTGAGTACCCGTTGCAGCGACCAAGCGACGTCTTCGGCAGTCAAGGGGTTACCGGACTGGAACTGCACGCCGGTGCGCAGGGTGAAGGTCAGGGTCTTGCGGTCATCGCTGACCTGCCAACGTTCAGCCAGGGCCGGTAGCAGGCGATCAGGCTGGGCGACGTCTTGCACCAGCAACATGTCATAGAGATTGGCATTGATCTCCGACACATCCAGCCCGGTGGCTGCCGCAGGGTCGAGGGACAGCAGGTTGATCATGCTCATGCCGACAATCAGTTGATCGGCCGGCGTCTTGGCATAGGTGACAGGTACAGCGGCGACCGCCAGGGTGGCCACCAATACCCGCGCCCACAGCGAAGGAAAAATGCTCATAGCGAGAGTGCCTTTCTTATATTTATAGGGCTTTCGGACGGCCCGGCATGCACCGGGCAACCCGTGTACTCGTCAGAAACTGTTAAGCGTATGGGTCTCGATAAACTCGAAATCGATCTCTTCACCCAGGCCCGGCAAATCGGACAGGTGCACAAAACCATCGTTGTCCATCGGGTCGACCAGGCGCTTGAGGTACGCCGGCACCTCGTCGTAATCCAGGTACGGGTGCAGCAACCCACGCTCATACCAGGTGCAGTTTTTTATCGCCCCGACCACCGCCAGGTTCGCTGCGCCATTGCCATGGATTTCGCAATCCATGCCGAAGGATTCGGCCATGTGCGCGACCTTCAGACACGGTGCGATCCCCCCAACCCCGGCCACACCGGCCCGCAGGATGTCGCAGACGTCGTGCTTGACCCAACTGGCACGACTCAGGTGTTTGCCGGACAGGGTTTCCGGTCCCAATACCGGGATGTCCAGTTGGCCCGCCAGCCAGGCATAGGACTCGGCGGACTCTTCCATCATGGGTTCTTCGAACCAGGCAAAGTCGAGCTTCTCCAACTCGCGCCCGATGTAGAGCGCATCGGTGCGGCTGTACCAGTGATAACCGTCGAGCATCAAGGCGATGTCCGGCCCCACCGCTTCGCGCACGGCGGCGCACGCTTTGACGTCGATGCGCGGGCTTGGGGCGAAGGACACGGGCGGCATCCAGGTGTGCAACTTGATCGCCTTGTAGCCACGCTTGACCAGGGTTTCGGCGAAACGCCCGTAATCTTCTGGCGTCGCCAAGCCGCCAGGCAATTCGTCGCCGCACATGGTGGAGCCGTAAGCCGGGACCTTGTCGCGAAAGCCACCAATCAACTTGTGTACCGGCACGCCAAGTTTGCGCCCCGCCCAGTCCCACAACGCTTGTTCCACCAAGGCCAAGGCACGATCGGTCAACTGGCTGGCACTGCCGCGCTGCCAGTGCGCCAGGTCGTGCCAGATTTTCTCGCGATCAAACGCGTTCTGTCCGACCAGCACTTTGCGCACAAAACCGTCCAGCACATAAGGACGAATCAGTTCCGGCGCACCGAAGGCATAGCCTCGCTGCCGTCTTCGGTCTGGATGCGCAGCAAAGCCATTTGGGCTTGGGAGACATCACCGGGGTGAGCATGACCGGCGCTGTCCACTGCGCGGCGGGTCGGGTAGGCAAATACCTGGACGTTGACTGCTGTGATTCTCATGGACGTCTTTAGCCTTCTTATTGGATTTGTGACAGGAATGTCGTCTGTTGTCGCCGATCATATGTCATCGTACAACGCATGAAAAGACCCAATAAATAACCTACAACCCCTGCCTTTTTCCTCCATATCCAACCAAAACGCCCGTATTTAAAGACAACAAAGGAATAACAAGCCTCTTTTGAAAGCCCTATTCACATGGCACATGTGTAACAATATGTTTCCAAAGCAGCAATAACCCATAGACGAGTCATCTTGTCGTACGATAACGTATATCAGTGCCGCAAATGAGATCCATACGCAACACCATGCTGCTCGTAGTACACGTCAAACGACCCTAACAAAAACAAAAAAGAAGACCGTATGAACACCACCCTACGCACGCTCGTTACTGTCGCGACCCTCAGCCTGCCCTTCTGTGTCAGCGCTGACTCTGCCAGCATCAACTACCGCCACCAGTACACCGAGGACGACAGCGCCCACGCTGACCGAATCAAGTTCAACTACCGTCTGGACAGTGGACTGGGGTTTGAAGCGGAGATGAAATACCGCACGGCCGGTGACCGCAAAGATGTCGCCTACGACAACATGGTCAACAACGGCCATGAGTTCACAGTCAGCTACAACTACAAGCTCAGCGCGCAATCAACGCTGACCCCAGCCTTCCAGATGGACAGCTCGAAGGACTCGACCACTTACAAGTTCGGCCTCAAGTACAACTACAAAATCAACGATGCCTTCTACGTCGCCACGCGCTATCGCCTGGACGCCAAGAAACTGGATCGAGACCAAGTCAATGAAGACATGCCCGACCACATCAAGGATGACCAGACCACCAACCGCTTTGAAGGTTGGCTCGGGTATACACCGGCGAACAAGTGGGCCTACGAATATCAGTTCATCTATTTCAAGACCGACTACATCCGCTACGACAACAAGAAGAGCGATTACGAACAGAACCTGATCGTCAAATACAAACTCACCAAGAAATGGGCGCCGTTCATGGAAATCGGCGACGTAAAAGTCGACTCCACCTCCCCCGATCGCCAGGCGCGCTGGCGCTGGGTGTCCAGTACAACTTCATGTAAAAACTGGCCCGATGCTGCCTGGCGATCGCGCATCGTTCACCAGGCAATGTCAGGCCCCTAAACCGACACGCAACGATAGTTCAATGGAAGACCTGACCATGACCACGCAACCCACTTCGCACAAACCCTTCAACCGCATTCTGCTGACAGGCGCCGCCGGCGGCCTGGGCCAGATCCTCAGAGAAACCCTGCAGGCTCACACCGAAATCGTCCGGGCCTCGGACATCAGCCCCATGACGCCCAGCCGTGGCCAACACGACGAAGTGATCAGCTGCAACCTGGCCGACAAGGCCGGAGTCGCGGCACTGGTCGAAGGCGTCGATGCCATCGTCCATCTGGGCGGAATTTCAGTGGAGCGGCCCTTCGAAGACATCCTCTCGGCAAATATTTGCGGCACCTTTCATATTTATGAGGCGGCGCGGCAACACGGGGTCAAGCGGATTGTTTTTGCCAGCTCCAACCACGTCACCGGTTTCTACCCGCAAGACGTCGAACTGGATGCTCACTCCCAGCGCCGACCGGATGGCTATTACGGTTTGTCCAAGGCTTACGGCGAGGACATGGCGACGTTTTACTTTCACCGCTATGGCATCGAAACGGTGAGCTTGCGGATCGGCTCATCGTTCCCGGAACCGCGCAATCTGCGAATGCTCTCGACCTGGCTGAGTTATCCAGACCTGGAGCACCTGGTAGCGCGCGCCCTGCTGGCCAGCGATGTCGGACACAGCGTGGTGTACGGTGTTTCCAACAACCGTGATCAGTGGTGGAATAATCGCCATGCCACTCACCTGGGCTTTGCCCCGCAGGACAGCTCGGAAGTCTTTCGCGCGCAGATAGAGCAACAACCCAAGCCTGCCGCGGACGATCCCAACAGTCTGTTCCAAGGGGGAGCATTCACGGCTGCCGGGCCGTTCGGTGACCTGTCGGAAACACACCAATGAATGCCGAACTCATCGTCGACGCACGCAACGCAACGGGCGAAAGTCCGGTCTGGCAAGCTCAGGAGAATGCGTTGTATTGGGTGGATATTCCCACGGGGCGCTTGCACCGGTGGCAGCCAGACGGAAAGACTGACTGTTGGCAGGCGGACGAAATGCTCGCCTGCATCGCCCGTAGTCCGGCGGGTCATTGGCTGGGGGCGCAGGAAAGTGGAATGTTCAAGCTGGCGCCCCAGGCAGACAGTCGCCTGAGTGCAGAAAAACTCGTCGGCGTCGAACATGCCCGGCCACAGATGCGCTTCAACGATGGACGCTGCGACCGCCAGGGACGCTTTTGGGCCAGCACGATGCAGACCAACATGGGCGCCGACGCGGTCGGGACACTCTATCGCTACGATCCGGATACCCGTCAGCTTACTGCGCAAGTGGAAGGTCTGGTGGTGCCCAATGGTCTGGCCTTCAGCCCCGATGGCAGAACCCTGTACCTGTCCGACTCGCACTCAACCCGGCAGCACATCTGGGCGTTTGACTACGATATCGACAGCGGCACGCCACACAACCGTCGCCATTTCGTCGACATGAACGCCCACCCGGGTCGACCGGACGGCGCGGCTGTTGATTCGGAGGGCTGCTACTGGATCTGCGCGATTGATGCCGGCCTGGTGCTGCGTTTCACGCCCGAAGGAAAACTTGATCGCTCGCTGCCACTGCCGGTGAAGAAACCGACGATGTGTGCCTTTGGCGGCGCCCGACTCGACACGCTATTTGTCACTTCGATTCGCCCGCAAGGCATCGACCTCAGTGACCAGCCTTTAGCGGGCGGTGTGTTCGCCTTGAATCCAGGTGTTAAAGGTCTGCCAGAACCCATGGCACGAGCCTGAAGCCTGCGTTCAGCCGTTCAACGCCTCGGCTTCTGCGGCCTCATACGCGCGCCGCATCCGCTCGCGGCTGTTGGACAGGTGCAGGCGCATCGCAGCACGAGCGGCGTCGGCATCCCGACGGACAATCGCTTTATAGATGTCTTCATGCTCGCGGCTCAGACGCTCAAGGTAGGGTTCCTGATTGTCATTGACCACGCGTGTGGAATGCAGGCGCGTGCGCGGGAGGATGCTGACCCCAAGATGCAACATGATGTCAGTGAAATAGCGGTTACCCGTGGCCAACGCGATCTGCTGATGAAACTGGAAATCCGCGGACACCGCATACTCGACACTGACCGCTCTGGAGTTGAGGGCGTCCAGCGAGTCACGCATCAGTTGCAGTTGCTGGTCGGTACGGCGCACGCAGGCAAGACCGGCAGCCTCCACTTCCAGACTGATGCGCAGCTCAAGCACCGCCAATACATCCTGCAACGTGACAATGCTGGCCGGGTCGATTCGAAAACCGCTCGGGCTCGGGATGTCCCGAACAAACGTGCCGATGCCATGCCGGGTTTCCACCAGGCCTGCCGCTTGAAGACGCGATATAGCCTCACGCACTACCGTGCGACTGACACCATGCTCCTCCATGACCTGAGACTCAGTGGGCAGCTTTGTCGCACGGGCGAGCTCACCGCTGCAAATACGCCGGGAAAGTTCGGTCACCAACTCCTCCGCCAGACTTCGGTGCCTGCGGCGAACACTGGGTTGGATGTTCTGTTTGTCCATCAAAAACAAAAATCTCGGCTTTTCGAATGATTACGCATCATAGCTCATTCAGTTGTACGACAACTGCGTATCCCAATCAAACATCTTCCAGGTGTGCGGATTGCCATAGGGTCGATAGGTCATGGCATTGAAGGATTTCGCTACGCCCACATCGACGCTCTGAGCACGCAACGTATATTAGGTCGTTTGCATTCAACGCAGAGGGTTGCCGACTTTGACATGGTCCGGTTTGCATCGCTGATGATGGAAAACCGTGATGTGACTCACATCGCCTCCGCCATATTTGTAACGACAAAGCCCTGATTTTTCGGGGCTTTGTCGTTTCTGGCCTTTGGCGAAAATCTCGCCGCTCGACAGGCGTTCCATAACTATTATGGAAGTGTTCCAGAACTAACCCGCTTTTACCCTCCTCCGGCTTCCTGCCGACCGATACACAATCAAGCCTCCCTGCAATAACAAGACTGCGCATACAGAACACCATCGACCTCCTCCAGACCACTCAGCGTGAAGCCGAGCATTGCCATGCGGGTCAGTCGAGCATCCAGAAGTGGCCGAATCGGTGGCGCATGACCCGGCCAGGTGCCACCACACTGGAGACATGCCGTGCTTCCCACGAACCCAGCCGTCAACGCAACGCTTTTCAGCTGTGACGAGCACCCGGACGAGGGCTATTCCTCCAACATATCGAGGAGCAGCAGATCAGCATCATCGGACCACGTGTTATGGTGGGCGATGTATTCACGCTGAAGCTGATGAAGCAATGCCCTGAAGAAGGGTTGATCAATGCCAAAGAAACATCAGGAAAGCAAAGCAGCGACGGCTGCTGACATTGAGCGCTCTATCCAGGCGCTGAACAAAATGGCTGAACGCCTCTGGGGCGATGGTCGGGAGGCTGAGGCGAAAGCCCTCCTCGATGCCTTGGATGCGTTAAACAGGGCGCTCGATCGGATCAGGATTGGAGAGAGCCGCAGGGTACTTCATTGATTACCCACCCTTGATAGCAGCAGCGCTGCCCCCTCAAGCAACAAATTACCAGCAGCGCTACTTGCGTAAATATCAGCTCTGCAAATACTCTTGTCACCATGAAAACACGCCGCCCCCTTACCCCTGAAGAAGTCGCCGAAAGCATCAAGCTCAAGGCTATCTACGACCAGCGAAAGTCTGCTGCCAAAGCGGCTGGATCAAATCTCACTCAAGCGGATGTGGCTGAGGCCTGCGGATGGTCTGGCCAAAGCGCCTTCAGTCAGTACGCCACCGGCAAGGTTCCGCTAAACGTCGAGGCACTCCTGAAACTGGCAAAAGCCTTGGGCTTTAATGCCAGTGAAGTGAGCCCACGCCTGATGTCGACCGTTGCCAGCGTCCCGTCTTCCGAGCGTATCCAGCCAAGCGTATTGATGTCGGACATCCAGCCTTGGGATGACGACACTCCCCTGGATGACGATGAGGTCTACGTTCCCTTCTTGCGCGAAGTGGAACTGGCGGCCGGATCAGGCAGTTTCGTGATTGAGGAAAGCGACACTGCCCAGCTGCGCTTTTTCAAGAAGGACCTTCGCCATAACGGCGTTCAGTTCAGCAACGCGAAGTGCGTGGCTGTCAGCGGCAACAGCATGTTGCCAGTGCTGCGTGACGGCGCAACCGTAGGCATCAACGTCGGCAAGAGCTCACTGGGCGATATCGTTGACGGTGATATGTACGCCATCAACCACAACGGTCAGCTACGTGTGAAGCAGGTTTACCGACTACCGACGGGCCTCCGCCTGCGCAGCTTCAATCGCGACGAGCATCCGGATGAGGACTACACCTTTGCCGAGATCCAGGAACAGCAAATCGTGATCCTGGGCCATGTGTTCTGGTGGGGGATGTTTGCCCGCTGATTGACCGCATAAGGCATTTGAATAGTCGGCGACCCGACTTCAGGCGCAACTCGACACTCTGTAGAACGCGCTCATCGATTAGAAGCCCGCCAAGCGCGGGTTTTTTTGTGCCTTTCAAAAAAATTATTAGCAGTGCTATTTACTTTAAATAGCAGCACTGCTACTTTTATTTGCAAGCCAAGACAACAACGAAAGCATCACTTCTGCCCATTCATCGAGTGGGCAGTGGGATGTAGGCCTACATCAAACGCAAGGCTCAACTGAGCAAAGGGTGACATCAAATGAAATAGGGAAATGACCATGACCGTAGACATCAGCAACTACACAATCGCTACACCGCTTCCCATCTCCGACACCAACCCCATCGCGCTTGAACTCATCGGCTGGCGAGCACTGCTTGAATGCCCGGAAGTCGTTTCGATGCTTCCAGACGGCTCGCTGCAAATGACGGCGCCGACGCTCGGCGCTTCGAGCAAAAGCACGCACCGCACTCGCTGCGAGTGGAAGGAGCCAGGTTATTGGCTATTCGCCAGCGCTGCCGACCACTGGAATCGACAAGAAATGCGGCTGACGAAAGTCAACTCGCTGCAGAAGGTCGTGATCGGTCAGATTCATGTGCAGGGTTCAGAGCGACCACCGGTAAAAGTGTTTTGGAACAAAGGCCGAATCACCATGGGGTTCCGGTCGAGTTATCTTCAAGAAAATCCGGTGAACACGACGGTTCTGGAAAACGTGCCGCTCGGAGCACTTTTCAAAATCAACATTCACGCCAATTCGAATGGCGCGGTCTCCGTTTCGGCGAGCTGTAACGGCGTCAAATCGACCTCCGCAATCATGCGCCTCGACAACACCTGGGACACGAAAACGCTGGCCTTCCATGGCGGCGTGTACAACCAGATCGATTACTCCGACACCACCGACCCCGAAGACGGTTCGGTGTGCATCATCAGCGACCTTTCCATCACCCACGCCTGATATTAAATCGGGACCTGCAGGAGCCAGGCTTGCCGGCGAAGACGTCCTTAAGAGCGCCTTCGCCGGCAAGCCTGGCTCCTAAGAAAAGCGGTTTACTCGCAACGCATCATCGGGCAGTGATTGGAAGTCATCCACCACCTTGTCTGTAGCAATGACCGCATCAAGGCCCCAGTCGCCCGGCAGGTGCCAATCCTCTCCAAACATCTCCGCCGGATGCATCGTCCGTTCGGAACCATTGCCGCACGCCAGGGCCTTGGCCGGACAATACAGGTCGCATCCCCAACAGATCCGCTCGGGGTGCTTGGGGTTAACGGGGAAGTTCTTGGCCATGCCGATCTCCAATCATTGAGTGGCTTTTTCCAACCTACAGCCCTTGTTCAATGCCAGCCTTGATACATATCAAGAATCGACATCCAGCGACTTCCCTCCCCCATCGCGATCCTGCAGCTAAGCTTCTAACGGCTGAACAGACTTGGAGACGTCGCTCATGCTCAATAAAAACCCTTTCCCAAGCATTGGGGCACCAGATCATCCAACCCTGTCGACATGGGACGAAAACGCCGCAACATCCATCGATGGCGACGCGTTTACCGCCCCGCCCGCCTTGACCAACGCCGAACTGGTTCACTTGCGTGTCCGCGTGATTGCCTTGGAAAACCTGGTCATCGCGCTGCTGGCAGAAGGCTCGGAACGTCAGCTCGCCATTGCCCGGGAAATGGCCGATTACATTTCCCCCAGACCCGGTTTTACCCAGCATCCCTTGACCGTTCATGCGGCGGCACAGATGACCCACAGCGTCGAACGGGCCCAGCGATTTCGTCAACGTGACGAGCCATCGGTTTAATTGCTCAAAACTTGATAACAATCATTATTGTTCGCAGCAAAGCTTCCTAGACTCGGGTTCCTACTCGTCAGTGCTCAGGAAGCTATTATGCGTAACCCTTTTTCGCTATCACTCGCCCTGCTCTTGCTCACACCACTGGCTCACGCCAAGGAATACCCGATCGGGGAACCACAGTTGTGTCCCGGGCTGGAAGTCGGGGCGGTGTATTTGCAGCCAATCGAAATGGCACCTGCGGGGATGATGCGCGCCACCGCGGATTCCGACGTCCACCTGGAAGCTGATATCCGGGCCACAGCAGACAATCGACAGGGCTTTCAGGAGGGGAGCTTCGTCCCCTATCTGAATGTCTCTTTCAACCTGAAAAAACACGGCAACGACCCCGAGATCAAAGGCGATTTCCATGCCATGGTGGCCAATGACGGTCCGCACTATGGCGACAATGTGAAGCTGCTTGGCCCCGGTAAATATCAGCTGACATTCACCGTCCTGCCACCCGGCGGTCATGGCTCCCTCGGGCGCCATACCGATAAGGAAACCGGTGTCGCCCCCTGGTTCGAACGCTGCGAACTGCACTACGAATTCATCTACGCCGGCATCGGTAAAAAAGGCGGGTATTGAATGAAGCGCCTGCATCTTGCCTGGCTGATGGTGGCCGGAGCAGTTGCGCCGTTGACGGCCCATGCCGAGTTGCCGAGCTTTGAGCTGATCCTGCGCGATGGCCATTTCACGCCTGCCTTGCTGGAGGTGCCGGCCGGACAGCGCTTCAAGATCGTTCTGAAGAACGTCGGCCAAGGGCCGGCCGAGTTCGAGAGCACGCCGTTGCGGGTTGAAAAAGTCCTGTCGCCAGGGGTAACGACCTTCGTGGTCATTCACCCCCTGAGGCCCGGTCACTACCCCTTTTTCGACGAGTTCAATCCGCAATTGCCCGAAGGCGGCATCCTCGCGAAATAACCTGTTAGCGCACGGAGCTTCCATGAATCAATCAATGTTCATCGTCTGGCGCGAAAGCGTCGAGGCGTTGCTGGTGATCGGTATTCTCCAGGCCTGGGCCAGCCAGCAAGGCCAAGGTAATCGTCTGGTCAAATACCTGTGGGCGGGTGTGGTGCTGGGATTGATGCTATCAGGCCTGCTGGCGGTGTTGATTCTGTTTGCCGGTGAGGCCATGAGCGGGTCGGCCAGTGAATGGTTCCAGGCCGCACTCGCGCTGGTTGCCAGCCTGTTGATGGTGCAGATGGTCGGCTGGATGCACCGTCACGGGCGCAGCCTCAACCACGATTTGCGACGACACGCCGATAGCCACCTGGCCCGACAAGGTGGCGCAGGTCTGTTACTGCTGGCAATGCTCGCAATCAGCCGCGAAGGCAGCGAAACGGTGGTCTTTCTCTATGGCGCCGGTGCCCGGCTGCGAGGTCCGCAGCTCGGTTTGTTTGCCGTCGGCGGCGTATTGGGGCTGGTGCTGTCGGCGCTGACCATTACGCTGCTGCACAGCAGTCGCCGATTCATTTCATGGCAACGATTTTTTGTCATCAGCGAAGTCATCTTGCTCATGCTTGGCGCGGCGTTGTTGGTCAGCGGCACCGAGCGAATCGGCGGCCAACTGCTCGCCCTGGATGTACCGGACGTGGTTTACCGCATCGTTGGCGAAGCGCTTTGGGACAGCAGCACGTTGCTGAACGACAGCCATGGATTGGGTGGCTTTCTTGCAGGGTTCGCCGGTTATCGGGCAAGCCCCAGTGGCCTGACCTTGTTGGTGTGGATCGGTTATTGGCTGGCCGTCGGCGGCTGGCTACGGCAACGGACTGCGGAAAGCCTGCCATGCCCGACCTGAGCCGGCGCAATCGATGGCTCCAACGACTGGGCGATGGGATGCGTCGCCATGCGCCCGTCATCCGTGGGGTGCAGTGGGCTGTTGTCGTGTTTTACGCGGTGCTGTTGGTGGCCCCGGCGCTGTTGCCGCTACCGGACAGCCAGGCACGGATACTCGACAACCTGACCTTGCTCGCGCAGTTTCTATTCTGGGGGATCTGGTGGCCGTTCGTGTTGCTGTCGATGGTGTTTTTCGGCCGACTCTGGTGTGGCGTTCTGTGCCCGGAAGGCTCGCTCAGCGAATGGGCCAGCCATTACGGCAAAGGCCTGGGCGTGCCGCGCTGGTTGCGCTGGGGCGGCTGGCCGACATTGGCGTTCTGCCTGACGACCCTCTACGGCCAGTTGATCAGCGTCTATGACTACGCCCAGGCCGCGCTGTTGATTCTGGGCGGTTCCACTGTCGCGGCGGTCATCGTCGGGTTGTTGTTCGCCCGGGGCAAGCGAGTCTGGTGCCGTTACCTGTGCCCGGTCAGCGGTGTTTTCGCCCTGCTCGCAAGGCTGGCCCCTGTGCACTTTCAGGTCGACGAACAACGCTGGCTAGAAAATGCCGCACCACGCCTGCCGCCGCCCAACTGCGCTCCCCTGCTCGATATCCGCCGCCTGCAAGGCGCCAGTGATTGCCACGCCTGCGGACGCTGCAGCGGGCAACGCGGTGCCGTTCAACTGATCGCCCGCTCCAGCAATCAGGAGATTCTTCACGCGACGGCGCAGACCCTGTCCCCATGGGATACACGTTTGCTGCTATTCGGCGTGATCGGCTTGGCGATGGGTGCATTTCAGTGGACGGTCAGCCCATGGTTTATTGCCCTCAAACAATCCCTGGCGCAGTGGCTGGTCGAACACGACCAACTCTGGGCCCTGCAGGACAACGCCCCCTGGTGGCTGCTGACCCATTACCCGCAGCTCAACGACAGCTTCAGTTGGCTCGACGGTTTCAGCATCGTCGCTTACCTGAGTTTGAGTTCGATCGTGCTCGGCACGGCGTTGATGCTGCTCCTGCGCCTGACGGCCCGACTGGCGCGGGATCGCACTCTGTATTGGCCCCTGGCGCTGACACTCACGCCCCTGGGGGGTGCCGGCCTGTTCCTCGGGCTGTCGGCCACCACCGTCAAACTACTGCGTTATGAAGGGCTGCTGCTGGAGTGGGTGCAACCGGCCAGGGCCTGTCTGTTATTGGCCGCGATGGGCTGGAGCCTGCTTCTGGGTTGGAAACGGCTGAGCCGCGAAGGTCTTTCCCAGGTGCGACGCGGGTCCGCCATCGCTTGCCTGATCCTGGCCGAAGGCATGGTGGGATTCGGCTGGTGGTTGCAATTCTGGGGCTGGGCTTGAGTTCCCCCAGCCCCCGTTACCCCCGCAACACGAAGGCTGGAAACAACTCGCGCATGGCCTCCCATAACTCTGGCAGCAACGCTTGTGCGGAAACGCTCGGCAACAGCGGATCGAACATCCGCTCGGTGCGAACCAGTTGCACGGCGAAGCGTTTGACGCCAAGCGCATTCAAACGTTTGGCCAGGATCAGTAGACGCGCCGGCTCGAACAGATGCCAATGCACGGTGGTGCGACATTCATAGTCGACACCACTGGCCAGCAGATGCTCGAGGCTGCGCCAGTTGGCGGCCCCACTGCCCTCGACCCGGGTGATGGCCTGGCAATCCTCGGGCAACGCCTTGACGTCGAAACCGACCCAATCCGCCCCGGTCAATGCCTTGGCAAATGCAGCAGGCTTGATCCCGGCGCTGTGCAAGCCGATGCGAAATCCCATGTCCCGCACTTCGTCCATGGCCCCGAGCAAGCCGTCCTGCAGAGTCGGCTCACCGCCGCTGAACACCACGGCATCGAGCAGGTCCTGACGACGTTGCAGAAACGCCAATACCCGCCGCCAATCCACTTCCTCACTGCCACGAGGGGGAATCAGCTGCGGGTTATGACAATAACGACAACGCCAGGCGCAACCCTGGCAAAACAGCACGCAGGCAAGCTGTCCCGGATAGTCGATAGTGGTCAGGGGCACCATGCCCCCGACCCGAAGCATTCGACTCATTGGCGCCCGGCCAGTGCCGCGCTTTCAGTGAAGTGCACCCGCTCACGGTGCTCCGACTGTTTCCCCGGATTGAACGCCGACACAGGACGGTGATAGCCCATCACCCGGGTCCAGACTTCGCAGCGTTGACGTTGAGCCTGGGGCAGTGTTTGCGATGCAGTCATGGTGAAGCTCCTTGCGGTTGAGTGGATCGAAATCAATGAACAGCGGCGGCTTTCTGCTCTTGCAGCAGCAGGACCTCGTCGCATTTGGGGCAGAACTCATGCTCGCCATCGAGGTAGCCGTGCACCGGGCAGATCGAGAACGTCGGGGTCACGGTCAGGTACGGCAGGCGGAAACGCCCAAGGGCCTTGCGCACCAATTGCTTGCAGGCTTGGGTCGATGAAATCCGCTCGGCCATGTACAGGTGCAGGACCGTGCCGCCGGTGTATTTGCATTGCAGTTCGTCTTGAAGTTCCAGGGCCTCGAAAGGGTCTTCGGTGTAGCCCACGGGCAGTTGCGAGGAGTTGGTGTAATACGGCGCCTGCACACTGCCGGCCTGGAGAATGTCGGGATAGCGCTTGAGGTCTTCCTTGGCGAAGCGGTAAGTGGTGCCTTCTGCCGGTGTCGCTTCCAGGTTGTAGAGATGGCCGGTTTCTTCCTGGAAACGCAGCAACGTGGCGCGTACATGGTCCAGCATGTTCAGGGCAAACTTGCGGCCCTGCTCGGTGTGCATGCCCTCCTCGTCGCCGGTGAAATTGCGCAGCATTTCGTGCAGGCCGTTGAGGCCGATGGTGGAGAAATGGTTGCGCAAGGTGCCCAGGTAACGCTTGGTGTAAGGGTACAAACCGGCGTCCATGTGGTGCTGAATGACTTTGCGCTTGACCTCCAGGCTCTCCATCGCCAGTTCCATCAGCGCATCCAGGCGCTGTAACAAACCACTGGTGTTGCCCTTGAACACATAGCCCAGGCGGGCGCAGTTGATGGTCACCACGCCGAGCGACCCGGTCTGTTCCGCCGAGCCGAACAAACCGCCGCCGCGCTTGAGCAACTCGCGCACATCCAGCTGTAACCGGCAGCACATTGAGCGAACTTGATTGGGCTGCAGGTCCGAATTGAGGAAGTTCTGGAAGTAGGGCAAACCGTAACGCGCCGTCATCTCGAACAGACGGTCGGCGTTTTCACTGTCCCACGGAAAATCATGGGTGATGTTGTAGGTCGGGATCGGAAAGGTGAACACTCGCCCTTTCGCATCGCCCGCCTGCATCACCTCGATGTAGGCGCGGTTGAGCAGGTCCATTTCGACTTGCAGGTCACCATAGGCGAACGGCATTTCCTCCCCGCCGATGACGGGTATCTGCTCACGCAAATCCTGCGGGCAAACCCAGTCGAAGGTCAGGTTGGTGAACGGCGTCTGGGTGCCCCAGCGCGAGGGTACGTTGAGGTTGTAGATGAACTCCTGGATCGCCTGGCGTACCTCCTGATAACTCAGCTGGTCTTTGCGCACATAGGGCGCCAGGTAGGTGTCGAACGAGCTGAATGCCTGAGCACCGGCCCATTCGTTTTGCAGGGTGCCGAGGAAATTCACCATTTGCCCCAAGGCGCTGCTCAAGTGCTTCGGCGGACCGGCTTCGACACGCCCCGGCACACCGTTGAGCCCTTCGTGCAACAGTGTGCGCAGCGACCAGCCGGCGCAGTAGCCGGCGAGCATGTCCAGGTCGTGCACATGCAAATCCGCCTTGCGGTGGGCCTGGCCGATGGCCTCGCTGTACACCTCGTCCAGCCAGTAATTGGCAGTGACCTTGCCCGACACGTTCAACACCAGCCCGCCCAGTGAGTAGCCCTGATTGGCATTGGCCTGAACCCGCCAGTCTTCACGGTCCAGGTATTCGTTCATCGAGGTCGCCACTTCGACCATGGTCCGGCGGTCGCGACGCAAGCGCCCGTGTTGTTCGCGGTAGACGATGTAGGCGCGCATGGCGAAGAAAAAACCGGCGTCCATCAATACCCGTTCGACACGATCCTGGATCTGCTCGACATGCAGCCTTGGCAGTCCGTCCAGCCTAGCGAGTACCGCCTGAAGCAAACCTTCAACCTCAACCTCGGTGTACTCCCCGGTCGCCTTGCCGGCAGCGATCAACGCCTGACGGATCTTGTCCGCATCGAAGGCAACCAGACTGCCATCGCGCTTGTGCAAGCGGTTACATCCTACTGAGATCAGCGTGCTCTGCATTCGGCCTCCAGATACTACATATAGATGTTTATTGACAAACAAACACAACATGCAGTGAAGACTACGGACAAAGGGCTGATCTGCAATTGATCGATATCAAGATTTGGCGGTGAAAAAATACGTTGGTCAGCGAGGATCAAATGTGGGAGTGGGCTTGCCCGCGATGGCGTCGTGTCAGGCGACATCTATGTCGGATGAGAAATCGCCATCGCGGGCAAGCCCGCTCCCACATTGGATTTTCTGTGTTTTGTAAACCGTGCAGATCAGCTCAACCGCCACTCATGTTCATGAACCGTACTATCTGCACCTCCCCTTCCGGACTGAAATCGTGGCGTAACGGCTTGCCGCGCAGAGCCTTCTGCACCGCGTTGATCAGCGGCTGATCATCCAGCGGATAACGCCGCAACAATCCTCTCAAATCCAGCGCGTCCTCCTGCCCCAGACACAGCAACAGTTTCCCTTCAACAGTCATCCGCACCCGATTACAGCTGCCACAGAAGTTGTGGCTGTTGGGTGAAATGAAACCGATCCGGGTATCGGGATGGCGTTCCAGGCGCACATAGCGCGCCGGTCCACCGCTGTTTTCAGTGCTATCGAGTAAGCGATGTTGGCTGGCGATCAACGCCCGCACCTCGTCGCTGGAACAAAACGATTCGCCCCGGGAACGCCCGACGTCGCCCAAGGGCATTTCTTCGATGAAACTGATGTCGATGCGTTGATCGATGGCGTATTGCACCAACGCCAGGACTTCATCGAAGTTGCGCCCTTTCATCACCACGCAGTTGAGTTTGACTCGCTCAAACCCCGCGTCCCGCGCCGCCTCAATGCCGCCCAGCACTTGATCGAGATCGCCGATACGGGTGATCGCGCGAAACTTCTGCCCGTCCAGGCTATCGAGGCTGATGTTCATCCGCTTGACCCCCGCCTCCGCCAACGGCCGGGCCAGACGGCCCAGTTGCGAGCCGTTGCTGGTCATCACCAGTTCGCGCAAACCGGGCAGCGCGGCGATGTTGCGGCACAGTTCGACAATGCCCGGACGAATCAGCGGTTCGCCGCCGGTCAGGCGGATTTTGCGTACGCCCAACCCGACGAACAGCGTTGCCAGACGCTGCAACTCTTCCAGCGTGAGCACCTGCTGGCGCGGCAGGAAGGTCATGTTTTTTGCCATGCAATACACACAGCGAAAATCGCACCGGTCCGTCACCGACATCCGCAGATAATCAATCTGCCGTCCAAAGCCATCCTGCATTACAGCGTTCATCACATCTCCCGGTTTGCCTTGGGTCACTGCACCAGCGGTGAGTCGGCGCCCTGCAAGTGGATGCCACGAATATCCGCCGCACCGATCAGGGTTTGCAGGTACTGCACCAGGGCTTTTTGCCAGACGCCTTGCTGCAACTGCGTGCGAATCGCCGTCGATACCACTTCATAGGGCAACGGCATGCCTTCGATCCGCTGATCGACACTGACCACATGCCAGCCGTAGCGACTTTCCAGCGGTTTGCTGGCCAGGCCCGGCGCCAGAGTGAACAGCTGACGTTCCAGTTCAGGCACGGTCTGGCCCTTGCTGATCTGCCCTAAAGAACCACCCTGAGCCTTCGACGGGCAGGCCGAATACTTCACGGCCAGCTCGGCGAAACTGCCGGGAAAGTCTTCCAGACGTTGCAGCAGAACTTCCGCCTGATCATGCGCAACGGCGCGCGCCTCGACATCATCCGGCGCGCATTCGAGCAGGATGTGCCGAACCGCCAGCAACGGTGCGCTGTGGAAACGCCCGCGATTGTTTTCGTAGTAGCGCAGGCTGGTTTCCTCGTCGCACTGAGGCACGTGCACCTCGCGTTCGAGCAACAAGCGCGTGGCCGCTTCTTCTTCGTTCTCGCCAGCGCCAATCTCCATCGACACACCGAGTTCGGCAATGCGCTGCTGCAGCAACTCGCGGATCACCAGCGCCCGGGCGGCCAGGTACACCGCTTCCTCGCGGCTTTCGGCCGGGTGATATTGCAGCTCCTGGGCCATCGCTTCCGGCGTGATCGACACCTCGTTGACGCTGATGATCGGCCACTCCTGTTCGCTGCTGGCGATCAACTGCGCCGGGGCGTCATCGGCAGCGGCCGGCTCAACCGGGAGTGCTTCAAACTGCGCCTGTGCGACCGGCGCGATATCGAGAACGTCCTCGGCTTTTTTGGAAGACCCGCAGCCACCGCTGCCGCCGTTACCACCACCACATCCACATCCACCTGACATGATTGTCTCCTCAGTACTTCTGACGAACGATTTGATAACGACGCCCCAAGTACCAGACCGGTGCGCTGATCATGTGTACGAGACGGGTGAAGGGGAACAGCACAAACAGGGTCAAACCGAGAAACACGTGCAGCTTGTAGGTCAGCCCGACCGGCGCGATAGCCGCCGCCGCTTCCATCGGCCGCAACAGCACGGTGTTCTGCGCCCAGTCAGCGAGCATCACCATCACCGAGCCGTCCATATGCGCGGTGGACGCGGCAATCGTCAGCAGACCGAGCAGTAACTGCGCCAGCAGCACCAGCAAAATCAGGATGTCCGAAGGGCTGGAGGTGGCACGTACCCGAGGATCGGTGAGCCGCCGATTGACCAGCATCAGCAAGCCAATGAGGCACAACAGTCCGAAGAACCCGCCGGAGACCATCGCCAGCAACTGCTTGTTCTCAGTGCTGATCACGTGGTGATAAACCGACGCCGGGGTCAGCAGGCCGACGAAGTGCCCGGCCAGCACGAACAACACACCGATGTGAAAGAGGTTGCTCGCCACGCGCATGCCGCGCTGGTTGAGCATCTGGCTCGAACCTGCCTTCCAGCTGTATTGCGACAGGTCGAAGCGGGCCCAACTGCCGATCAGGCAGATCGCCAAAGCGACATAGGGATAGATCCCGAACAACAACAGATTCCATTTAGACATTACCGACCTCCTTGGCTGGCGCGGCGGCCAACCCTTCATGCTGAAAATCCACCCAGTGCAACGGCACCGCGCTTTCTTCCCGAGCCTTGCCCGGTGCGCTTGGCAGTCCACTGCAACGGTCCTGCTGTTCGGCCTGGAGAAAGTCCACGGCCTCCTCTTCCCAGATCTTGTCGAGGGCTTCGAGGGAGTCATCCCGCGGTTCCGCCGCCACCTGCGCTCGCAGGTCGGCGACCGCCTGATGCGGTTCGGCCCCGGCGATTTGCAGCAGCGCGCGGAAGCAACTGGCATAGGCGCTTTCGCGCTCTTCCAGACGTGCGGCGAGCAAGGCCAGCAAGTGCGAAACATCCGCCAGGCCCTCGCGGGCCTCGATGTCTTCGCGGGTGGAAAGGAACTCCAGGTACAGCGGGATATAGTCCGGCAGCTCTTTGACGCCGATGGCAAAACCGGCTTCTTCGTATTGCGCCATCATGTCGACCATGGCTTGGCCACGGTCACGGGATTCGCCGTGCACATGTTCGAACAGCAGCAATGACAGCGAGCGACCCCGGCCGAACAGCGCACCGTAGTGCTCCTGCCCGTCCATCAAGTCATTGGCGCAGATCAGCTCCAGCAATTCGAACAACGCGCCGCGTTGCTTGGGGCTGATTTCCCGGGACTGGATAATCGCCTGCTCCAGTTCGTCGCGACCGCCAATCAGCGTCTCGGTCGGGTAATCGAGCAGCAGCGAAATCACTTTGAGAATTTGCATGCTCATTCCTCCCACAACTGGACGGTTTTCAGGATGTCGCGGCGGTTGGCTTTCTTCGCACCGAACATGTTGGTATCGGAGCTGCCGCTGCAGCCGCTGCCGAAACTGAAGCCGCAACCGGAGCGCTCGGCAAAGGCGTCACTCATGGCGTCTTCACGGTGCGCGCTCGGTACCACAAAGCGGTCTTCATAGTTGGCAATCGCCAGGTAGCGATACATCTCCTCGACCTGGGCCACACTCAAGCCGACATCCTTGAGCACTTGCAGGTCCTGAATGCCATCGACTTGCTCGGAACGTTTGTAGGCACGCATCGCCAGCAAACGTTTAAGCGCACGCTTGACCGGTTTTTCATCGCCGGCGGTCAACAGGTTGGCCAGGTACTTCAGTGGAATACGCAGGCTGTCGACGTCCGGGATCACCCCGTTCATGCCCACGGTGCCGGCAGTGGCGGCGTTCTGGATCGGCGACAGCGGCGGTACGTACCAGACCATTGGCAAGGTGCGGTATTCCGGGTGCAACGGCAGTGCGAGTTTCCAGTCCACGGCCATTTTGTAGACCGGCGAACGCTGGGCTGAATCGATCACCGACTGCGGTACGCCATCGGCCAGGGCCTGACGGATCACTGCCGGGTCATTCGGATCGAGGAAGATCTCAAGCTGTTTCTCGTACAGGTCCTGCTCATTGGCGGTGCTTGCCACTTCGCTGATGCGGTCGGCGTCATACAGCAGCACTCCGAGATAACGGATGCGCCCGACGCAGGTTTCCGCGCAAACAGTCGGCATCCCGGCTTCGATCCGCGGGTAGCAGAAGATGCATTTCTCGGACTTGCCGCTCTTCCAGTTGAAATAGATTTTCTTGTACGGGCAGCCGCTGATGCACATCCGCCAGCCACGGCATTTTTCCTGGTCGATCAGGACAATCCCGTCTTCTTCACGCTTGTAGATCGCCCCGCTCGGGCACGACGCCGCGCAGGTCGGGTTGAGGCAGTGCTCGCACAGGCGCGGCAAATACATCATGAACGTGTTTTCGTATTCGCCGTAAATGTCCGCCTGAATCTTGTCGAAGTTCTTGTCCTTGCGGCGCTTGGCGAATTCGGTGCCGAGGATTTCTTCCCAGTTCGGGCCCCACTCGATTTTTTCCATGCGCTTGCCGGAGATCAGCGAGCGCGGACGTGCCGTCGGCTGATGCTCGCCCAGTGGCGCGGTGTGCAGGTGCTGATAGTCGAAGTCGAAGGGTTCGTAGTAATCGTCGAGGCTCGGCAGATCCGGGTTGGCGAAAATGTTCGCCAACACGCGAAATTTACCGCCGATGCGCGGGTTGATCGTGCCGTTGGCGTTGCGGATCCAGCCGCCCTTCCACTTGTCCTGGTTTTCCCATTCTTTCGGGTAGCCGATCCCGGGTTTCGATTCGACGTTGTTGAACCAGGCGTATTCCATGCCTTCGCGGCTGGTCCAGACGTTTTTGCAGGTGATTGAACAGGTGTGGCAACCGATGCACTTGTCCAGGTTCAGAACCATGCCGATTTGTGAGCGAATCTTCATCTCAGTTCTCCTCGATATCGGTCGGCAGTGGACGTGGCAGGTCATCGCCACTTGAACCATCGAGCCAGTCGACTTTGGACATTTTGCGCACCACGACGAACTCATCGCGGTTGCAACCGACCGTGCCGTAATAGTTGAAACCGTAGGCCTGCTGGGCATAGCCGCCGATCATGTGAGTCGGCTTGAGCACCACGCGGGTGACCGAGTTGTGGTGCCCGCCACGGGTCTTGGTGGTTTCCGAACCTGGCACGTTCACGATCCGTTCCTGTGCGTGGTACATCATCACCATGCCGTCCTTGACGCGCTGGCTGACCACCGCCCGGGCGGTCAGTGCACCGTTGACGTTGAAGCATTCGATCCAGTCGTTGTCCTCGATGCCGGCGCGTTTCGCGTCGTTCTCCGAGAGCCACACAATCGGCCCGCCACGGCTGAGGGTCAGCATCAGCAGGTTGTCGCTGTAGGTACTGTGGATGCCCCATTTCTGGTGCGGGGTGATCCAGTTCAGGACGATTTCGATCTCGCCGTTGCTGCGCTTGCCTTTCACCCCTTCGATGGTGCGGGTGTTGACGGGCGGGCGATAACTCATCAGTTGCTCGCCGAACGCCTGCATCCACGGGTGATCCTGATAGAACTGCTGGCGACCGGTGATGGTGCGCCATGGGATCCCTTCGTGAACGTTGGTGTAGCCGGCGTTGTAGCTGACGTGATCATCTTCGAGACCCGACCAGGTCGGGCTGGAAATGATCTTGCGCGGCTGTGCCTGAATGTCGCGGAAACGGATCGCCTCGTGTTCCTTGGACAGCGCCAGGTGGCTGTGATCGATGCCAGTGAATTCCGACAACGCAGCCCAGGCCTTGACGGCGACGTGGCCATTGGTTTCCGGCGCCAGGGACAGAATCACTTCGGCGGCATCGATCGCCGTGTCGATTTTCGGCCGACCCTGGCTGATACCGGCACTGCCTTCTTTGTGATTGAGTTCACCGAGGAATTTCACTTCGGCGTCGGTGTTCCAGTTGATGCCCTTGCCGCCGTTGCCGTGTTTTTCCAGCAATGGCCCGAGGGACGAGAACTGTTTGTAGATGTTCGGGTAGTCACGCTCGACCACATGCAGATTGGGTGCGTTCTTGCCCGGCACCGGAGCCACGCCGTCGCTTTTCCAGTCGGTGCCGCCAAACGGTTGGGCCAGTTCGCCGACGCTGTCGTGCATCAGCGGGATGGTCACCAGGTCCTTTTCAACGCCCAGGTGCCCTTCGGACATGCTGGAAAACGCCTTGGCGATGCCTTTGTAGATTTCCCAGTCGGAACGCGATTCCCATGCCGGGTCGATCGCTGCCGACAGCGGGTGAATGAACGGGTGCATGTCCGAGGTGTTCATGTCGTCTTTTTCGTACCAGGTTGCGGTCGGCAACACGATGTCGGAATAGACGCAGGTCGAGGACATGCGGAAGTCCAGCGTGGTGACCAGATCGAGCTTGCCGATGGCGCCCTCGTCCACCCATTCGGCTTCTTCGGGTTTGCAGTCGCCGACCTGGCCGATGTCTTCGTTCATCACCCCGTTCTTGGTGCCGAGCAGGTACTTGAGCATGTACTCGTGGCCCTTGCCCGAGGAGCCCAACAGGTTGGAGCGCCAGATGAACATGTTGCGCGGGAAGTTCACCGGGCTGTCCGGCTGTTCGCAGGAGAAGCGCAGCGAACGGTCCTGCAGCGACTTGACCACGTAGTCTTTCGGGTCCATGCCGGCCGCAGCCGCATCGCGGCAAATGTGCAAAGGGTTAGTGTTGAGTTGCGGTGCGCTGGGCAACCAGCCGGCACGTTCGGCGCGGATGTTGTAGTCCAGGGCATGCTCGGGGAATTGCGATTTATCGGCCAGCGGCGAGAGCACGTCATGCATGCTCATCTTCTCGTGGCGCCATTGCGAACTATGGGCGTAGAAGAAGCTGGTGCCGTTCATTTGGCGAGGCGGACGGTTCCAGTCCAGGCCGAACGCCAGTGGCAGCCAGCCGCATTGCGGACGCAGTTTTTCCTGGCCGACGTAGTGCGCCCAACCGCCACCGGTCTGGCCGACACACCCGCAGAGCATGAGCATGTTGATCAGCCCGCGGTAGTTCATGTCCATGTGGTACCAGTGGTTCATCGCCGCGCCGACGATGATCATCGAACGCCCCTTGGTCTTGTCGGCGTTGTCGGCGAACTCACGGGCAATCTGGATGGCTTTCTCGCGGCTGACGCCGGTGATCTGCTCCTGCCAGGCGGGGGTGCCGGGCACGCTGGCGTCGTCGTAATCCTTGGCCACGTTAGCGCCGCCGAGGCCGCGATCAATCGCCAGGTTGGCTGCCGACAGGTCGAACACGGTGGCGACTTTGGCCACGCTGCCGTCCGCCAGCACCACGTTGTGCACCGGCACGCGGCGGTATTGCACCGCATCGCCGGCCACGTGCTGGAAGTGCTCGTGGGACTCGCCGGCAAAATACGGGAACGCCACTTCGGCCACGTCATCACCGATCAGGCTCAGCTTCAGATCGATCTCACGGCCTTCGCCGCCTTCACGCGGGAGAATGTTCCACTTGCCCTTCTCGCCCCAGCGATAACCGATGGAGCCTTGAGGGGAAACCAGTTCGCCGCTGACATCCAGCGCGATGGTTTTCCATTCCGGGTTGTTTTCCTGGCCGAGGTTGTCGGTCAAGTCGCTGGCGCGCAGGAAGCGGTCCGGCTGGTAACCGGCGCCCGGTGCCTGGTCGACCATTTGCTTGAGCAGCACCAGCACCGGCAAATCGGTGAAGCGCTTGGCGTAGTCAGTGAAATAAGCGCTCGGTTTGTCCAGGTGGAATTCTTTGAAGATCACATGGTTGAACGCCTGGGCCAGCGCCGCGTCGGTGCCTTGCTTAGGGTTCAGCCACAGGTCGGTGAGCTTGGCGACTTCCGAGTAGTCCGGGGTGATTGCCACAGTCTTGGTACCCTTGTAGCGGACTTCGGTAAAGAAGTGCGCGTCGGGGGTACGGGTCTGCGGGACGTTGGAACCCCAGGCAATGATGTAGTTGGAGTTGTACCAGTCGGCCGATTCCGGCACGTCGGTCTGCTCGCCCCAGACCATCGGCGAGGCCGGTGGCAAGTCGCAGTACCAGTCGTAGAAGCTCAGGCAGGCGCCGCCGATCAGCGACAGATAACGCGAACCGGCCGCATAGCTGACCATCGACATGGCCGGGATCGGCGAGAAGCCGACGATCCGGTCCGGGCCGTATTGCTTGATGGTGTAGACGTTGGCCGCGGCGATGATCTCGTTGACTTCTTCCCAGTTGGAACGAATGAAGCCACCCATGCCGCGCTTGCTTTTATAGGAGTCGGCCTTGACCTTGTCCTCGACAATGCTGGCCCAGGCTTCGACCGGCGCCATGGTTTGCCGCGCATCACGCCAGAGCTTGAGCAACGGCTTGCGGATTTTCGGGTATTTGAGACGGTTGGCGCTGTAGATGTACCAGCTGTAACTGGCACCACGCGGGCAGCCACGGGGCTCATGGTTCGGCAGATCGTTACGGGTACGCGGGTAGTCGGTCTGCTGGGTTTCCCAGGTGATCAGGCCGTTCTTGACGTAGATTTTCCACGAGCAGGAGCCGGTGCAGTTCACCCCATGGGTGGAGCGCACGATCTTGTCGTACTGCCAGCGCGAACGGTAGACGTTCTCCCAGTCGCGAGACTCTTTGCGGGTCTCGCCATGACCGTCGGAAAACTCGTTTTGCTTGCGATTAAAAAACCGCAATTGATCCAGTAAATGACTCACGGTGTAGTCCTCTCAGGCTTTGTCGCGGAGTCTGTGCCCCGCCCACGCAATGGTTGAATTCGGCTCGATTCAGCAGGGTGTCGCGGCGCCTTTGCGCGCGTACCACCACCAAGTCACCACGATGCAGCTCAGGTAAAAGCCGACGAACATGTAGAAGGCCATCTCCGGGCCGCCGGTCAGGGCCATCGAAGAGCCGAAGGATTTGGGAATGAAGAACGCACCGAAGGCGCCCATGGCCGAACTGAAGCCCAGGACCGCAGCTGATTCTTTGCCGGCATCCTTGAGCGCTTGTTCGCGTACTGCCGGTGGTTTTCCGGCCGAGGCTTTTTCATGTTGGGTGCGGAAGATCACCGGGATCATGCGGAAGGTGGAGCCGTTGCCGACGCCGGTGGTGATGAACAGCAGCATGAACAGGCCGAGGAAGCCGTAGAAGTTGCCGCCGGTACCGTTCTGCGGCAAAAAGTGCATCACGCCGAAGACCATCGCGATCATCGCCACGAAGTTCCACAAGGTCACTTTCGCGCCGCCAAGCTTGTCCGCCAGCCAGCCGCCCAATGGACGAACCAGCGCACCCACCAATGGGCCGAGGAAGGCAAACTTCAAGGCGATGACATCCGGAAAGGAGGTTTTGATCAGCAGCGGAAACGCAGCGGAAAAACCGATGAATGAACCGAAGGTCGCCAGGTACAACCAGCACATCAGCCAGTTGTGTTTGCGTTTGAAGATCACCGCCTGTTCGCTGAAAGAAGCGCGAGCACTGGACAGGTCATTCATGCAGAACCAGGCCAGCACCGTCACCAGGACAATGAACGGCACCCAGATGAAACCGGCGTTCTGCAACCACAACTGACCACCGTCCGGCAGTGCTTGCGGCGAGCCGCCCATGAAGCCGAACACACCGAAAGGTAATCACCAGCGGCACACAGAACTGCATCACCGAAACGCCCAGATTACCCAGGCCGGCATTGAGGCCCAGGGCCGTGCCCTGCTGGGACTTGGGATAGAAGAAGCTGATGTTGGACATGCTCGAGGCAAAGTTGCCGCCACCAAAACCGCAGAGCAAGGCAATCAACACGAACACGCTGTACGAAGTGCTCGGGTCCTGCACGGCGAAGCCCATCCAGATCGATGGCAACAACAGCGACGCGGTGCTCAGGGCGGTCCAGCGACGGCCACCGAAGATCGGCACCATAAAGGAATAGAAGACGCGCAAGGTCGCGCCGGACAGCCCCGGCAACGCCGCCAGCCAGAACAGTTGGTCGGTGGTGAAGCTGAAGCCGATGGCGTTCAAACGCACGATCACCGTGCTCCAGACCATCCACACCGCAAAGGCCAACAGCAGCGCAGGAATGGAAATCCACAAGTTGCGCGTGGCGGTCTGTTTGCCGCTACTTCCCCAGAACGCGGGGTCCTCGGGGCGCCAGTCATGAATGACCGGGCCTTTGTCAGGCTTTTGCAGAACGGACATGTTCTTCTCCTAGGGCAATGCTGGAAATCGGGGACGGGGTCAGCAGCGGCGCTTTACCCAGCACCGGGCTTTTGCGTATTTCGCTGAAGTACATCCAGGTGAGGGAGACCCAGACCACGCCGTACATCAACATGAAGCAGGAAGAGCGCACGCCGGTGAGGTCCACCAGGGCGCCGAACAGGATCGGCAGCACAAAACCGCCCAGGCCGCCGGCGAGGCCGACGATGCCGGACACCGCGCCCATGTTTTTCGGGTAGTCATTGGCGATGTATTTGAAGACTGAGGCCTTGCCGAACGCGAAGGCGATGCCCATGACGAACAGCAGCACGGTGAACAGCGCAGGATTGAGGCCGATGTGGAAATCCACCGGGCCGTTGATGGTCTGCACTTGCAGTTGGGTCTGGGGATACGAGAGCAGGAACAGGCAGATCCAGCTGACCCACAACACCCACCAGGTCACGCTTTGCGCACCCCAGCGATCCGACATCCAGCCGCCGACGGCACGCAGCACACCACCGGGCAGGGAAAAACAGGCCGCCAGCAGCGCCGCGCTTTGCAGGCTGAAACCGTATTCCTGCACGTAGTATTTGGTCATCCACAGGGCCAGGGCCACGTAGCCACCGAAGACAATCGAGTAGTACTGGCAGTAACGCCACACCGCAGGGTCTTTCAGCGAGCGCAGTTGCTCACGCAGACTGGCGCCGGTGGCACTGCGGTGGTCCTTGTTCTCGGCACTGAGAAACCAGAACAGCAACGCGGTAATAAAGAGAATCGCGCTAAAGACTTTCGGCACCAGCTGCCAACTGCCGGCAGCGATCAGTGCCGGGGCGAGAAACTTGGTCACCGCGGCCCCGGCGTTACCAGCGCCGAAGATGCCCATCGCAAAGCCCTGGTTCTCCTTGTCGAACCATTTGGCGACGTAGGCAATCCCGACCGAGAACGAGCCGCCGGCCAGGCCGACGAACAAGCCCAGCACCAAAAACTGCCAATAGGCGGTGGCGTGGCTGATCAAGTACAGCGGTGCGACGCAGGTCAGCATCAGCAGGAAGAACACACTGCGCCCGCCAAAACGGTCGGTCAGCAACCCCAGCGGCAAACGCACCAGCGAGCCGGTCAGCACCGGGGTCGCGGCCAGCAGGCCGAACTGGGTTTCGTTGAGCTGGAGCAATTCCTTGATCGGCACCCCGAGCACGGCAAACATCATCCAGACCATGAAGCACACAGTGAAGGCCAGCGTGCTCATGCCCAGCACCAAGCCTTGTCGTACATGCGGTTGGGTCACAAATGCTCTCCCGTCAGTTAGCCATGGCGGCAGACTAGTGAGGCCAACCCCGCAAAAACTTGACCCATGTCAACGAAGCCCAAGGGGGCATAAGCCTATGCTTGTACTGCCTACCTCTAAGGAGGTAGTGCATAAAAACCCTAAAAGCCTTTATTTATCAGCTTGTTAAGGGTTTTAACCGACGCTTTTTCTGACAAGGAACTGTCGCCAACTCTTTAGAGGTAGCGCGCCCGGGATCGGCGGCAAACCCCCACGCTGGAACTTTGCATGCTTTGTTTTCTGATCTTTTTCCCGGACCTGAGCCGATGATGCGCTGGTTGCGCAGCTCCCTGCCCGCTCGCGCCGGGCTGGCGGTGATCCTGATCGCCGTACTCGCCCTCGCCAGTTCGTTGAGCGCCGGGCTGATCGCCTGGTTCAGCCAGGGCGATGCCGCCGCCATCAACACCGCAGGCTCGGTGCGCATGGAAACTTATCACCTGAGCTGGAAACTGGCCGCGGGTGCAACGCCCTCAGAAATCGCCGCCATCACCGACAGCCTGCAAACCCGTCTCACCAGCCAGTCACTCAAGGCCGTGCTGGAAGATGGCCCAACCGCCGCCCTGCGAGTCAGCTATGGGCACATCCAGCAACAATGGAACGAGGATTTACTCCCGGCACTGCTGCGCGGCGATGCCGCCTACTTTCAGGTCCAGGCCCTGCCCTTCGTTGAACAACTGAACCAGTTCGTCAGCCTGTTGCAGCGCCAGAGCGAACAAAAGCAAGGCTGGCAACAGGCGATCCAGGGCCTGGCCTTGTTCACCACCATGATTGTCCTGCTGATCGGTTTGTACGAGTTGCAGTACGGTGTCGTCACGCCCCTCAAAGAGTTGGTGGACGCAACCCAGCGCTTTCGTCGTGGCGACTTCAAGGTACGAGTCAACCATCAGTCCGAGGACGAACTGGGCCAGTTGGCCACGAGTTTCAACACCATGGCCGAAACGATCGAAGAGTCGCATCGCACCCTGGAAAGTCAGGTCCGGCAGAAAACCCTGAACCTGCAACAAGCCAATGCCGCCCTGGAGCTTCTGTATCAAAGCAGCCGAAGCCTGGCCACGCGCCTGGCCAATGCCGAAGGTTTGGATGAACTGATTCGACGCTTCCAGCAACGCCTGCCCGGCTTGCGCCTGTCGCTGTGCCTGCAAGGCCAACTGCAGGCACCGGCCCAGCAGTTGCTCTCTCTGCATGGCGCGAACATCCGCGAAGTCTGCGCCAGTAGCGACTGCGCCACTTGCCAGAAGCACCACAAAGCCAATCCGCAAACCTTCAGCATCAGCAATCAGGGCAGCGAACTGGGTGAGCTGAAGGCGCACTTTGTCGACGGGCATCCCATGCAAGCCTGGGAAACCCAACTGATCCAGGCCCTGGCCAACCTGATCGGCACCTCGCTCTCGCTCAAGCGCCAACGGGAACAGGATCATCGCCTGCTACTGCTCGAAGAACGCACGATCATCGCCCGCGAGCTGCACGATTCTCTGGCCCAGGCCCTGTCCTACATGAAGCTGCAAGTCAGCCGCATGCAGACCCTGATGCGCCGGGGCGAACCGACCCAGACCCTGGAAACTGTCACCAGCGAATTGCGTGAGGGACTGAACAATGCCTATCGCCAGTTACGCGAGTTGCTGACGACTTTTCGCTTGCAGATCCACGACGCGGGACTGGTTCAGGAACTCAAGGACACCGCCGAGGAGTTCTCCCGTCGGGGAGAGTTTCAGGTGCATCTGCACGTCGACACGCTGGCCTTTCAGCTATCGGCCAGCGAACAGATCCACATTTTGCAGATCACCCGCGAGGCGCTCTCCAACTGCCTGCGCCACGCCCATGCGCAAAACGCCTGGCTTCAACTGCGCCAGGACGGCGAGACAGTCAGATTGTCGATCGAAGACGACGGTCGCGGCTTCAGCGGTAACGTCGACCAACGCGAACACCACGGCCTGAACATCATGGATGAGCGGGCTCGCAGCTTGCACGGCCAGCTGCAGATACTTTCCAGGGAACCCCAAGGCACCCGTGTCCAACTGGAATTCCACCCGGAATTTCTCGGGCAGCAAACAGAAGGCAGCACTACATGAACCCGTCCCCACAACACAGAATCCTGCTGGTAGACGACCACCCGATGATGCGTCACGGCATTCGCCAGATGCTCGAACTCGAAGATGATTTCCTGATCGTCGGCGAAGCCAGCCAGGGTGAAGAAGCACTCAGTCTGATCGAGCCGCTTCAACCGGATCTGGTCCTGCTCGATAACAACATGCCGCAAATGAATGGCATCGAAACCCTGCGCCGATTGCGGGCGATGCACTACACCGGCAAAGTGCTGCTGTTCACCGTGTCGGACGCCGAAGACGATATTCGCGATGCCCTGCGTCTGGACGCCGACGGTTATCTGCTCAAGGACATGGAGCCCGAACTGTTGATTCAGTACATCCGCGATGCCTTGAACGGCGTCCTGGTGATCAGCCCGGGCCTGACCCAAGTCATGGCACAGGCACTGCGGGCACCTGCACGTCAGGCGGTGGTGGAACTGACCGAGCGCGAACGTCAGGTGTTGAAAACCATCGCCAGCGGCTTCAGCAACAAGGTCATCGGGCACAAGCTGGGCATCACCGAAGGGACGGTCAAGGTCCACGTGAAAAACCTGCTGCACAAACTCGGCTTGCGCTCGCGGGTGGAGGCGGCGGTGTGGGCCATGGAGCATCTGCGCAGTGCAGGCTGACCGGCATCCCTCCTTGGAGGTAGGCCTGCAGAGGCATAGGTCAATTGGCCTGCGCTCTCTACTATGACGGTCAGCGGAGGTACGCCATGCTGACCCACCCTTCCATCGTTTTAACGTTGCGCCGTCATCATCTGTTCAGCCAACTGCCGGAGAAAGTCTTCGAGGAAGTCTGCGGGCTGGCGATGCTGAAGCGTCTGGCCTGTCACAGCACCCTCATGCACCAAGGGGATCCGGCCAGGCGTTTTTTCCTGCTGGTCAGCGGCCAGGTCAAGTTGTACCGGCTCACCGGCGAAGGCCAGGAAAACCTGGTAGAGATCATTCAGCCCGGCCAGACCTTTGCCGAAGCCTTGCTGTTCAGCCAGGCCCGGCTCTACCCGGTGAGCGCCACCGCGCTGAAGGACAGCGTGCTGGTGAGTATCGACGGCAACCATTACCGCAATGCCCTGGAAGACCAGCCGAAAGTCTGTCTGGCGATCCTGGCGAGCATGAGCGTTCACTTGCACCTGCGTCTGCGCGACATCGATACCTTGACCATGGCCAGTGCGAGTCGCCGAGTCATCAACTTTCTGTTCCAGGAACGCCACCCGGTGACCGGCCAGATTGTCTTGCAGGTGTCCAAACGTCTGGTGGCGTCGAAGCTGGGGATTCAGCCGGAAACCTTCTCGCGGATTTTGCATCGTCTGGTGGAATGCGGCCTGATCGCCATGGAGCGTCGCCATATCAGCATTCTCGCTGAAGAGGAGTTGGCGGCGTTCCAATAGTCGGAATTGACCGTCATCAAGGCGCGATGCCACGCACCTTGCACACTGGCAGCGTCCATCTACGGAGAGTGCAAATGCCCCGTTCACCCCTGCCTTTGGTTTACTCCTGCTCAGGTTGCTCCAATGTCGCCCAACTGGCCAACACCCTGGCCGTGCGACTGGACCGCAGCGGCCTGGCTGAAATGTCCTGCATCGTCGGTGTTGGCGGGCATGTGGCGGCGCTGGTCAACAAAGCGCGCTCGGGGCGGCGGATCTTTGCGCTGGATGGCTGCCCGTTGCAATGCGTTGAAAACTGCCTCAAGCAACATGGGCTGCATGCTGATGTGCACTTGATTCTCAGCCACTATGGGTTGCGTAAACGCTATGGCGAGGACTGCACGGAGGCTCAGGGGGATGAGTTGTTTGAAGGGATCAAGCAGTTGATTGCCAGTGATGCTCGCCAGCATGAAAGCCGGCAGGAAACGATGGCCTGAAGAACAACAAAAAAACCTGTGGGAGCGGGCTTGCCCGCGATGACGGACTGATCGCCGACCTATAATTTTGGTCGGGGTACATATCCATTTCTGCGGTAACGGCCACTATTGGTTTCGCTTTTACAGCGAGTCACTTTCGAAAAGCGCGAAAGTAACCAAAGCGCTTTGGCCCCTTTCGTTCGGTGGCTCGCCCAGGCTCGCCATGCCCTCGCTCCGGTCCTACTCCGTGGGCCCGCCGCCATCGGCCATCCATGGCCGGGGGCGGCTAACCCGGCATCCATGCCGGGTTGCCCACTACGCAGAACCTCCACTCGGCCTCTCGAGGGGGCGAGTACCGCAAAAGCACCGCGAGGCGGCCTACCGGCCGGCCTGCTTCCTCAACGCCTGCGCGTGTTGATCGTTCCCACGCTCCGCGTGGGAATGCATCCCGTGACGTTCCGCGTCACCAGTGCGCAGGACTCAAGTCTTGCGTCGCGAGCGGGACGCGGAGCGTCCCCGGCGGCATTCCCACGCGGAGCGTGGGAACGATCAGTGTGGGAACAGCTCCTGTTGCTTTGCTTTGCTTTGCTTTGGCTTTAGATCTTGATCTGCCCCGTCGGAAGGCCGAGCGCAGGTTCTGCGCAGTGGGCACCGCGGCAAGGATGCCGCGGTAGCCGCCCCCGGCCATGGATGGCCGATGGCGGCGGGCCCACGGAGCAGGACCGGAGCGAGGGTACCCTGAGCCTAGGCGAAGGGCCGTACGTCAGGGGCGAAAGCGTTTGGTTACTTTGCGCTTTTCAAAGTAACCCGCCGTAAGGGCGGGAGTGTCAGATTTTTTGTGTGCGGGCCGGTAACGGCCTGCCATAAGGCAAGCCCTCATTTCACCAGTTTGACCTGGTAAATCGATCGCCATAAAGAATCGCAAACTGATTCATTGCGCTCTTCCAGTCGTGCGCTGCGCTGCCCCAATTGGCCGTGATGTTTTGCAGTGCCAGCCAGATCAGCTTCGTCGCTGCATCATCAGTCGGGAAGTGGCCTCTTGTCTTGATGATCTTGCGCAACTGAGCATTGATGCTCTCGATGGCGTTAGTGGTGTAGATCACTTTTCGGATGGCAGGCGGGAAGACAAAAAACGGGATGACTCGATCCCAGGCACGTCTCCAAGCGGCTACGACTGTTGGGTATTGTTTGCCCCAAGGCCCCGTTTCAAATGCGTCCAGAGCTTGCTCGGCAGCTTCAACGTTAAGCGCCTGATAAACCGGCTTGAGGGCTTTGGCCAACTCGCGGCGCTTGTCCCAGGAGGCGTAATCAAGACTGTTACGGATCAGGTGCACGATGCAGGTCTGCAAGGTCGTCGTCGGAAACACCGCACTCAAGGCTTCTGGCATGCCTTTAAGGCCGTCAGTTACCGCGATCAATACATCCTCAACGCCACGGGTCTTGAGGTCGTTGAAGACCTTCATCCAGAACTTGGCCCCCTCAGTGGTCTCAATCCAGATGCCCAAAATGTCTCGGGTGCCGTCCGGCAGCACGCCCAGAGCCAGGTAGATGGCCTTGTTGCGAACCAGTCCTTCCTCACGGATTTTGACCCGCAGCGCATCGAAGAAAATCACCGGATACATCGGCTCAAGCGGGCGTTGTTGCCAGGCAGTCACTTCCTCCAACACTGCGTCAGTGACCGAGCTGATGAAATCATGGGAAACATCGGTCCCGTACTGCTCCGAAAGGAATGCCCGGATCTCTCGGACGGTCATGCCACGGGCGTACATGGCAATGATTTTGTCGTCGAAGCCCGTGAACCGACGCTCATGCTTGGGGATCAGCATTGGCGCGAAGCTGCCATCGCGATCCCGAGGAATGTCCAGACGCAGCGGGCCATCATCGGTCAGCACGGTCTTGCTGCTTTTGCCGTTGCGCTGGTTACTCGACTCCTCAGGGCGCTCCGCGCCCTGAGGGTAGCCAAGGTGGTGACCCAGCTCCGCGCCAAGGGCTCGCTCGATAAGCGCCTTTTTGAACGCCATGGATGCGTCCTGAATCGCCTCGGCGCTCATTGGGCCTTTAACGAACTGATCGATCAGCTCCTTCGGAATCGAAGGAAGCTGGGTTTTGGCCTCCGAGGCCGGTTTCTTTTTGGTCGGCATACATGCTCCTTTTCAACATGTTATGCCCGAACACAAAATTTCTGACAGTCCCGTAAGGGCGGAACCCTAAGCCGCCGTTACCGCAGAAATGGATATGTACCCCGACCGAAAAACAGGTCGACTATCAGGCCGCCAACCCCTTCCCCGCCCGCTCCAGATTGCGCCACAACCAAACAGGCAACACATCAGGATCCAGACTGTCGATCAGATTCTTCAACGCCAACCCCAACTCCGTATCCCCCTCAATCACCAAACGCCTGCGAAAGAACAGCGTATCCGGATCTTCCTGACGGCTCGCCAGCAATAAAAACTCGCGCCAGTTACCGCTGATGGTCACATGTGCGTTGGCGCGTTCAGCAATTCGCAACCCTTCACGGGTCAACGTCAGGAACCACGACAAACCCAGATCCGGTATCCGCAGACACAGCCAGCGCCCGCGCAATACTTCAAATTCACCATCGCGCAATGGATCGGCGAGGCAGCGATTGAGCGCCTGCTGCAACGCCAGGCGCTGCACCGCAAAGGGCACTCGACGCACCAGCGGCAACACCCGGTCGGCACCTTTCAACAGCCATTTTTTTCGATTCAACACAGGCCGACCTCCTCGACACGCAGCATGCCGGCCTGGCCATGCCAATAACCATTGCACCCTTCAACGAACAACGGCGGTGTCTCGCCCAGACGAACCCGTTGATAGGCGGCGATCACCTCGGCCATGCCCTGAGCGCGAGGACTCAAGCGCAACAGATCGGCACCGCAGGCCAGCAGCCCGGAGTAATCGGCCAATAGATTGGTCACCTCGGCCGACATCGTTTGAATACCGTTGAGGGTGAATAGCGCCTGCCCTTCCTGACTGGTCAGCGCCAGGCCGTCGGGGTAGTTGATACAGCAAAATTGGCAGTCATCCTTGGGCCGGTTTTCCGCCCGAGCGGTGAAGCAGCGGGCGGAATAGGCCAACGGCAAATGACCATAGGCGAAGATTTCAACTTCAGGCACTGCACGGCCCAGTTCGCGCACCTGCCCGATCACATCACCAATCAGCGCCGCTGAACACTCCACGGGCGGCACCCAGCGGGTCATGCCGCTGTCGAGCAGTTGCGCCAGTGCATGACCGTTGTACAGATTGAGGGCCGGGCCACCCACGAACGGCAACTTGCGCTCGGCCAGGAACTGCACCGCGCCCATGTCGTTGGCTTCCACCAACAATTGGCCGTTGTCGCACAGCCGGCGCAGGCTGGAGAGTTCAGACGCCGCTTCAATCAGCGTCAGGCTGGAAAGCACCAACTGCGCCTGGCTGCATTCCTGCAACTCGCGCCCCAATCCCAGCCATTGATCCAGTGAAAAGGCCCGGCGTTTCGAGCACACGGTTTCCCCCAGGTAAATCACATCCAGAGGCAAGGCCGACATCTCGGCGTAAAAGTGGCTAAGTTGCTCTTTGTCCCAATAAAACAGGACCGGTCCCAGGCTGAGTTTCATGTCGAGCCCCTCATTGCCATGATCGATGATAAGCACCCAGGGTGGTCTGGCTGCCTTCGGACAAACCGGCCAGCACCTGACGCCATTCTTCCTTGACCCGAAAACTGCCCGGCGCGCCGCGATGGGCATCCAGTGCCGCGCGCCAGACACGGGTGACTTGTTCGACATAGGCCGGACTGCGTTGCCGGCCCTCGATTTTCACCGCTTCGACGCCAATGGCCGTCAGTTCCGGCAGCAAGTCCAGGGTGTCGAGGCTGGTGGGTTCTTCCAATGCATGAAAGCGTTTGCCGCCGACCAGGAAGCGGCCTTTGCACAAGGTCGGGTAACCGGCCGATTCGTCTGGGGTGTAGCGATCGATCAGCACCTCGCTGAGCCGCGCGCTCAGGCCTTCGGCGTCTTCACTCCAGCGCACGGCCTTGGCTGGCGAACAGACACCGCACAGGTTCGGCGACTCGCCGGTAATGTAGGAAGACAGATGGCAGCGCCCTTCGGCCATGATGCACAAGCTGCCGAAACCAAACACTTCGATGGGCACCGGGCTGCTGGCGGCGACCTGGCGTACTTGCGCCAACGACAACACTCGCGGCAGCACCGCCCGACGAATGCCGTAGCGCTGCGCATAGAACTCCAGCGCCGCGGCATGGGTCGCCGAGCCCTGGACCGACAGGTGCAACGCCAGCTGCGGGTGACGCTGACTGGCGTAGTTGAGCACTCCGGGGTCGGCGGCGATCAGCGCATCCACGCCGAAATCGGCCGCACGATCCACCGCCCGCTGCCAGCGCTCCCAGCCTTTGGGTTGCGGGTACGTGTTGACCGCGACGTAGAGTTTGCGTTGATGCTGGCGAATGTGGGCGACGGCGGCGTCGAACTGTTTGTCGTCCATGTTCAGCCCCGCGAAATGCCGGGCATTGGTGTCATCGCGAAAGCCGACATAGACGGCATCGGCGCCTTGGCGCACCGCCGCTTTAAGCGCAGGCAGGTTCCCTGCCGGGCAGACCAGTTGCATGGGTAATCCTCATGAAAAAACGCGTCCGGGCCATCGCCTGACGCCCATGACGCGAGGGTCCGGGGCGATCGAAAAAGGCGCTGCCAGTCTAGCCAGACCGACAGACACGGCCTTGACGGCAATCAATTGCCATCAATGCATCAGGTCGGCGAAGGACAGGAACATCACGTTGTCGTGCTTGAGCACTTGCTGTTCGCACTCGATCACCGCCAGTCCATCGGCCCAGCACGCAGCGGTCAACATGGCCGAGCTTTGCTGAGGGTGCAGTTCCACGCTCAACTGGCCGTCGGCACCTGTGGTCAATCTGGCCCGCAGGTACTGCCGACGCTTGTTACGCTGCAGCCAGTCGAACCCGGCGGGTACGGCCAACGGCACCGGCAGCACGTCCGTCACGCCCTGGGCCCTGAGCAGGAACGGACGCACCACCACCAGCGCGGTAATCAGCGCCGCCGAAGGATTCCCCGGCATGCCGATCCACGGTTTACCGGCCACTTCACCAAAGGCCAGTGGCTTGCCCGGCTGCATCGCCAGCCGCCAGAAATCCACGCTGCCCAGTTCCTCGATGGCCTGTTTGAGGTGATCTTCCTCGCCCACCGACACGCCACCGGAGCTCAGCAGCAGGTCGCATTCCGAGGACGCCAGGCTCAAGGCATGCCGACTGGCCGCCAGCTCATCGGCCATGACGCCATAGTCATGCACCTCGACGCCCCAGCCGCGCAACAACGCGGCGAGGCAATACCGATTGCTGTTGTAAATCTGCCCCGGCGCCAAGGGATCGCCCGGCTCACGCAGTTCATTACCGCTGCTGAGCAGGCACACCTGCAACGGCCGGTAGACCTCGACCCGCGCGATACCAGCGCCGGCCAGCAACCCCAGTTCTTGTGCGCGCAGGCGTTTGCCGGCCTTGAGCAACAGATGCCCGCAACGCACTTCCTCACCCTCCTTGCGCACGTGCTCACCCATGATTACCGGCGGGAACCAGACGCGCTCGCCCTCGACCCGGCAGCGCTCTTGCGGCACAACAGTGTCAGCACCCGGTGGCAACGGCGCACCGGTAAAGATTTGCACCGTCTGCTGCGCAAGCAATGGCGAGCACGCTTGATCCCCTGCCGCAATTCGCCCGCCAATCGACAAACAGCCACCTTCCGGTGGCAGGTCGGCAGCCCTGAGGGCATAACCGTCCATGGCACTGTTGTCCCAGGCCGGCAGGTTCACCGGACACTGGATGTCCGCCGCCAGCACCCGTCCCATGGCTTGATCCAGCGGGATCATCTGCGCCAGAGGCGGTGGCGGTGCCTGGTTGAGCAGACGGCTGATGGCCTCGTCCACGGGCATCAGGTTGCCGATGTCGCATACCCGACCGTTCATGAGCGTGTCCCGCAGGCGTCGATGACCCGCTGCGCTTGCGCTTTCAAATGCGGGGCGAAATTACACGGGCCGGTGCGACTGTCCAGTTGTTCGAGCAGGATCTTGTTCCAGGCAGTCCGGCAGGCACCCGGCGAGCCTGGAACGCAACACACCAGTACGCCGTTACTCATGCCGGCCAGTGCCCGGGACTGCAGGCTGGACATGCCGATCTCCTCCAGCGACACCTGCCGGAACAGTTCGCCGAAGCCTTCAACGTGCTTGTCCAGCAATGGCAAGACCGCTTGCGGTGTGTTGTCGCGAGCGGTGAAACCGGTGCCGCCGGTCATCAACACCACTTGCACCGCAGGGTCGGCGATCCACCGGGAAACGGTGGCGCGGATCTGATAAATGTCGTCCTTGACCAGCTCACGATCGATCAACACATGCCCGGCGGTTTGCAGCAAATCCGTCAGGGTCTGTCCCGACGTGTCGGTGTCAAAAGTGCGCGTATCGCTGATGGTCAGTACGGCAATGTTCAGGGGTTCAAACGTGCGTTGCGCCAGATGGGCCATATCCAGGTCTTCCCGTAGATGAGGGTATGGCCCGAAGCCTGAACCGGAATAGCGAGCGAGCCTATTCCTCCAAGGAGGTACCTCGACGGGGACATAGAGAGATGTGCCGGGAACACAAAACCTGTGGGAGCGGGCTTGCCCGCGATGGCGATACTCGACTCAACACATGTATTGACTGAAATGACGCCTTCGCGGGCAAGCCCGCTCCCACACTGTCCCCCATCGCTTTCAAGGCGCCAACCGGCTTCGCTTCCACAGACCATCGCGCAACCGGTAATCGAGTCGATCATGCAAGCGGTCAGCCCGCCCCTGCCAGAACTCCAGACGCTCGGGGTGCAGGCAGTAGCCGCCCCAATGCTCGGGGCGCGACACAGTTTGGCCGACGAAGCGTTTGATGGTTTCAGCCAGCATGGATTCCAGCGCTGCGCGGCTGGCCAGCGGACGACTCTGCGGTGACGCCCAGGCCCCCAGGCGACTGGCCATGGAACGAGTATCGAAGTACGCATCCGACAACGCCGGATCGAGCCTGGACACCCGCCCTTCGATACGCACCTGACGCTCCAGCCCCGGCCAGAAAAACGTCATCGCGGCATAGGGATTGGCAGCCAGTTGCTGACCTTTGTCACTCTGGTAATTGCCGAAAAAAGTAAAACCTTCATCGCTCAAGCCCTTGAGCAGCAGAACCCGACAGTGCGGCCGCCCTTCAGGGTCGACCGTCGCCAGCACCATGCTATTGACCTCGACAGGTGCGCACTCGGTGTCGCGGGCCTGTTGCAGCCACTGCCGGAACATCGCCAGCGGATCATCCAGCGCAGCCTCATCTTGCAGGCCATTGAGGGTGTAGTTGCGGCGCATTTGGGCCAGGGAAAGCGGCATGACGGTGATCTCCAGAAGGTTTTACGCAGTGTGCGAGGCACTGTGCAAAGCCACCTTGACCGCCATCAACACTGTCGCCTACTTGAGACGCAGACGCCGCGCCAGTTTGTGCAGGTTGCTGGGGTCGATTTCCAGGATTCGCGCAGCGCTGGCCCAGTTTTCCCCGGACAGGCTCAAGGCCTGGAGGATTTTCTTGCGCTGGTAATCGTCGACGGCTTCGCCCAAGGGCTGGAACGGCAGATCAGCCGTAACGTCCGGGGATGGTTCGACCACCGTCCCCGATGCCGCCATCGCGCTGTCGAGATCGAGAATTTCAGGCTCCAGCGTCATGATCAACGCGCGACTCGTCCCGCGACTGAGCTGCTTCAACGCAGCCCGACTGATCACGTGTTCCAATTCGCGCACATTGCCTGGCCAGGTATAAAGCAGCAGCGCGCGTTCGGCCGCTGGCGACAGGCGCAAGCCACGCAGGCCGAGCCGCGCCCGATTGAGTTCAAGGAAATGCCCGGCCAGCATCAACACATCGTTACCGCGTTCGCGCAAGGGCGGAATCGGCACCGGGTACACCGAGAGCCGGTGATACAGATCGGCGCGAAAAAAACCGTCGCGGATGCTGTCCGGCAGGTGTCGGTTGGTGGCGGCGATGATGCGCACATCCACGTGCAGTGGCTTGTCGGCGCCGAGACGCTGGATCTCACCGTTCTGCAGGGTGCGCAGTAACTTCGCTTGCACGGCCAATGGCAATTCCCCGACTTCATCGAGAAACAGCGTGCCTCCGTTGGCGGCATCGAAACGTCCGGCACGGTCACTGGTGGCGCCGGAAAAGGCGCCTTTGACATGCCCGAACAACTCACTCTCTGCCAGCGACTCCGGCAAAGCGGCGCAGTTAACGTGTATCAGCGGTTTATGGTGGCGCCTTGAAAGACGATGCAAGCGCCGGGCGAACAGCTCTTTGCCAACGCCGGTCTCGCCCAACAGCAACACCGGCAGATCGGAGTCGGCCAGTACATCCAGCTCATTGAGCAACTGATGCAACACCTCACTTTGCCCGAGGATCTCGCCCTCCTCGACCGGCATTCGCAAGTCCTGGGGATCGCTGCGGGACAAACGCAAGCTGCGGTTTTCCTGTTCCAGACGGGTAACCCGCACAGCAGCTTCGATCTGCAACGTGCAGCGCTTGAGCTCTTCCCGCGCGCGGCTGTCGAAGGTCCCGGCGTGCAGCGCATCGAGGGTGATCGCGCCCCAGATCCGCCCCTCGACATAAAGACTCACGCCCATGCAGTCATGCACCGGCAGCGGTTCGCCGACATGGTTGTCGAGCAAGCCGTCGTAGGGGTCCGGCAGGCGACTGTCGGGTTCGAACCAGGTCGGCTCACGCGACGCCATGATTGCCGCCAGCCGCGGATGCTGGGCGATGACGAACCGGCGCCCCAATGCTTCATGAACCAGTCCCACCGTCGCAACGGGCCTGAGGCTGTCGTCATCCAGACGCAGCAAGCCCACGGCGCCCCTGTTGAAGTATTCGCGCAGGGTCTGGACCAATCGTTGTAACCGCACGGCATTGGGCAACTCGACGATCAGGTCGGCTGCCAGGCTTTCTCGCAGCATGGTAGTAATCACCCTCTATGGTTGGATTCACCCTAAAGCGTCAGGGTATCTATCACCACAACTAAAAATTAATCCATATTTTTCAACCATTTAAATATGGCATGCCGGATGCAGTGAGCCTGAGTAACCGTTGAAACCCAAACAAGGAACCCTGATGAGCCAGACCCTATTGGAACAAAGCCTCGGCCAACTGGCCTGCGACATTCCCGGTGCCACCCGGATCTTCCATACCTTCAAACTGGACTTCTGTTGCGGCGGGCATAAAAGCCTGCGTGAAGCAGCCCTTGGCAAAAACCTCGATCCGCTCCTCATTGCCGACGCCCTGAACATTCTGCAAGACGCCGGCGAAACCCAGCACGATTGGCGTAACGAACCTTTGGAACTGTTGATCGCCCACCTTCTGACGCGCTATCACGCCCGTCACCGCGAGCAATTGCCGGAACTGATCCGTCTGGCCCGCCGCGTCGAGCAGGTCCATGGCGCGCGCAGCAGCTGCCCCAACGGCTTGGCCGATCTTCTGACCGACATGCAACAAGAACTCGAAGGCCACATGCTCAAGGAAGAACAGGTGCTGTTCCCGATGCTGCAACAAGGCATCGGCCCTCAAGCGGCTCCGCCGATTCAGGTGTTGCGCTTCGAACATGATCAACATGGCGAAGCACTGGAGAAAATGCTCACCCTGACCAATCACATCATCCCGCCTGCCGATGCCTGCAACACCTGGCGTGCGCTCTACCGCGGGCTGCTGGAATTCAAAGACGACCTGATGCAACACATCCATCTGGAAAACAACGTGCTGTTCATCAATGCCCTGAACCCTCGCCATTGATCGATCGCCAGTCACACCCAACCCGCGGCAGCCCACCGGTTGACGCGGGTTTTGTTTATCCGGAACTGCTTGTGATCAACCGTGCCAATAGAACATCGCCTTGGCCAGGATCACGATCAACACCATGTGCCCGAGGATGCTGCGGCGAATCCAGCTGGCACGAGTCGCGGTCAGGCGCGCATGGGTCAGCCAATAGGCCAGCAGTAAGTAATGGCCGATGATGCTCAGGGCCAACAGGATCTTCAGGCTCAACAACATGCCAAAGCTACTGGCTAACGGCTGACTCAATGCGCCCCGGTACTGCCACGCCAGGCCGATGCCGGCGCCATACAACAACAGCACCACGCCATGCAGAACCTTGCGCGAGCGCACGGCAATCGCCTGATTCGCCGTGGATTGCGCGGTATCCGCCAACTGCTGGCGCGCTCGATGCCAGATGACCACCTCGAAAAATAGCGTGCCGATGAAGGCAATCGCTGCCAGCAAATGCGTGACCAGTAAAAAGGGATACATCAGTGCCAGCCTCTGTCAGTTCGCGTGCTCATCCCGGATGACCGTCGACCCGGGCCCGCAACAGCATCGGCCCATAGCGCCAGACATACAGCGCAAACGCCAACGCCCAGCACAGACCGGCCAGCCACAATGCCGGCAAGGGAAAGAACTCGATCAACACGACCCGGCTCAGGCACGCCAGGTTGAGCAAGATGAACGCCAGGGTCATCCCCGACGGCGGTTCCAGCGCACGGCCTGTATGCCCGAGGCTGACCCGCGCAATCATCGCCAGCACCAGGCCACCCATGGCACCGATGGTCAGGCAATGCACCGCCAGACTCGGGTTAATCGACACACCGAAATGCCACAGCGCCATCCCGAGACACGCCACCGCCAACCAGCCATAAGCCAGGTACAACGACCATAGCAACGGCACGTGCCAGAGGGCGCGATCATGCCAGCGAACCAGGCGCACCAGATGCCCTGCGGCCAACACGGCGAACAACAGGCCCACCCAGAGATTGGGGGCAAGCGCAGGTCCAGCGGCATATAACAACGCCACGAGGGGCGAGCCAATCAGCAACAGCCAATCCAGCCATGGCCAAGGGGCAACGCCATCGACCTTGCCGAGGCCACGCTGGATGAAGAACGGAATCACCCGCCCGCCGATCAACCCCATCATCGCCGCCACCAACCAAATGCCGGTCAGCACACCTTGGCGCTGCCAGCCTTCATGCCCCTCGACCAGGCCGTACAAGGACAACCCGTCGGCCGCGGCCAACAACAGCAGAACCACCACAATCGGGTAGTTACGTTTCTGCCGCACCTTCCACAAGGTGAAGCCCATGAGCACCGCCACCGCCAACGGGAACGCCATTTCCAGCACCGCGAGCAACGGCCGCGGCGCATTGGCCAGCCAGGCCACTCGTGCCAATAACCACAGCAGCGCCAGAGCGGCCAACGGTTTGCCGCTGAGGCCGGGGCGACCGGTCCAGGTCTGCACGGCCGTCAGCAGAAAGCCCGCGATAATCGCCAAGCCGAACCCGAACAACAATTCATGCCGATGCCAGCCCAGCCAGCCGCCTGCCGGCTGCCAGTTGGAAATCGAGCCACTGAAGGCCGCCAGCCAGAGCGGTATGGCCAGCACCGCCAAGAGGCTACCGGCGAGGAAAAATGGTCGAAAGGCCAGACGAAACAGCGGCGTGATTGCCATTGCTTTACGGCGGTCAAGCACTTGCATAAAACCACTCCTCTACCTGTTTGCTGACCTGGCGCCAACCCGCACGCGCCGAGGTAAATCCAGAGGCAATCATCGGGTATTACCGAGCAATTGCCTTTGTCGCAGATCAAGTGTGCAAGGGACGTGCCCCGATGCCGAGCGCGCGCCCTTTGTGGCGAGGGAGCTTGCTCCCGCTCGGGTGCGCAGCAGCCGTAAACCAGCTGATGCGTTGTATCTGAAGAATTGCGATGGCCGGTGTTGGGAGTGCTTCGCACTCCAGCGGGAGCAAGCTCCCTCGCCACAGGGGGATCGGTTCAGGGTACAAATGACCCTTTGATGGTCATTTAAACCCTAAAGATCACGGTATTTTTTACCCTGATCGCTGACACCCCCAATAAACAAGGGCCCCCGAGCCTGGCCCGCGTCTTGCTCTGCTTGGGCAACCTTTTAGAAATCCTGGATCCCTCTCGATTACCTGGAGTCGTCATGAAAAAAGTCATCCAGCCACTGGCCTGGTTTGTTGTGTTGACCTCAATCCTGGCCCTGGCCAGCGGCGTTTCTCTAGGTCTCGTCTGACCTGATCCCCCTTCTCTATCTTCAGGATGAATTCTCATGGTGCTTCATCGCGTCCATCACCAGATTCTGCGCAGTCATCACTTGTTCGAGCCGTTGAACGAAGAACAGCTGGATGAACTGATGAGTACCAGCCACTTGCTGAGCATCGATAAGGGCGAGCCGCTGTTTCGTCAGGGTGAGCCGGCCGATTCGTTCTATTTCATCATTGCCGGCGCGGTGAAAATCTACCGGCTGACACCCGATGGGCAGGAAAAAGTGTTCGAGGTCATCAGCGATCGGCAAACCTTCGCCGAGGCGATGATGCTGATGGACACCCCGAACTATGTGGCCTCGGCCGAAGCGATCTGCCCCACCCAGCTCTATCGGTTATCCAACAGCACCTACATGCGCCTGCTGCAGAGCAATAGCCGGCTGACCTTTGCACTGCTGGGCAAGCTCTGCGTTCGCTTGCATCAACGGGTCAACGAAATCGAAACCCTGTCACTGAAAAACGCCACCCACCGGGTCGTGCGTTATTTGCTGACGCAACTGGTGCGCCAGCAAACCGTTGACAGCCAATTCGAGTTGCCGATGGCCAAGCAACTGATTGCCGGCCATCTGTCGATCCAGCCGGAAACCTTTTCGCGGATCATCCGCCGCTTGATCGATGAAAACATCATTACTCAGGACGGCCGTCAGATCGCCATTCTTGATCGCCTGCGCCTGGAACAGTTCGAGTGAGTGCCATGCCCGTCTGCCTGTATTGCCAACATGCCAACCCACCACAAAAAGTCGAGTGCCGCCAATGCGGCATGCCCCTGCCGGCATTGGCCGAACACGCCGGAGAACGTCGGCAGCGCCGATTCATGTGGTTCTGCATCGGCCTGACGATCTTCTGCGTGACGATGTTTTTCTGGCTGCCGCGCAGCATCAGCTGATGCTGCGTTGATCGAACCGGGGTTCAAGGCTGGGTCAGCTGGCGATACAACTGCGGCAAGCGCAGAGGTAACTGCTCAGGCTGACGGATCAAGGTGTAGCCATTAGCGCCGAACATGTACGGCAGGTAATCCCCGGCCTCGCGATCGATCGTGATGCAGAACGGCGTCAGCCCCTGACGCCGCGCCTCCAGCACCGCCTCGCGGGTGTCTTCAACACCGTAGCGCCCTTCATACAGATCCAGATCATTCGGTTTGCCATCCGTGAGCAACAGCAACAGTTTGCTGCGCCGCTTGCTCATGCCCAATAGTTGCGTGGCCTGGCGAATGGCCGCGCCCATACGCGTGTAATACCCCGGTTTGAGCCCTTGAATACGACCTCGAGTGGTGTCGCCATAACGCTGGGTGAACGCCTTGAGCTCCTGCATGCGCACTTGCTGACGACGCAGCGAGGAAAACCCGTACAGGGCGAAATCATCACCCAGCACCGACAAGGTTTCTCCGAACAGCAGCAGGCTGTCGCGGATAACGTCGATGACGCGATGCTCATCATTCAGGTGAGCGTCGGTAGACATCGACACGTCGGCCAGCAACAGGCACGCCAGGTCGCCGGCGGGTCTGCCGTTGCTCCATGAACAGACCGCGCTCGGCACACTGGCCATGCTCGCGCTCAACGTGAAAATCCCAGCCAGGCCTGCATGTCCAGCTCAGAGCCCTGGGGTTGCTGGCGTAACCATTGGCGATCATTACGCAGGTGCTCGAACTGGCGTCGCAAGCGGTGCGCCGAGGCCTTCAACCGTAATGGCAGCGGCTGTGCCTCGCAGTCGCGGGGCACCATCATTTGCAGATTGACGAAGCTGTCCCGCATCTGTTGTTTACGGTAGTCCCACTCCGGCAACTTGATGCCTTCGCCGAGGGGAATATCGTCGACATCGGCCGGTGGCAAATCCAGGTGCAGCTTCAGACCGCCGCCCTTGCGCAGACGGGTGCGCGACAGGCTCAACTCGTCCAGGTCGTCGGCGACTCTGGCGGCGTCCGGGTCTTCGCTGTCGTCTGACCAGCGATCCAGGTCGACGTGTTCGGTCCAGCTGAACAGGTTCTCCAGGCGCACGATTAACAACCCGCCGTCGCGGCTGCCTTCATCGATTCGCGTCGCGCGTTTACGCCCGCCTTTCTGTTCGCCGGGCGACGTGGTCAACGACTCTTCGGATTCATCGCCCAGATCGGCAGCCTGCGGGCTGGCGAGGTTTTGTGGCGGGTACAACCACAGCGGCAACGGCCAGGCGGCCCGTTCGCTGCGGGGGAAATGTTCGACACTGCCAGGTTCGCGCAACGCCTGACATAACGCCCGCTCCAAAGCCGCTTCGCCGGCATTCAACGAGGCCGGATCGGGGCGCAATTGCAGATGGGCATCGACCAGTCGTTTGTAACGAGCACGCAGAGCGGGATAGCGTCGCAGCAGCTGTTGCGTCCAGCGTTGATTGTCCCGCCCCCAGTGACGCATCGGCCCGGCCTGTGCCGCCAGCAACGCGAGCCAGCGATAGAGCTCCTCATTCAATGCGACTTCAGGGAAGACCGCCAGGCTCGACGGCAGGCGCAGGTTCGTCGCGTCGCACCACGCCAACGGCACTTGTTTGCAGGTACCGGCGATCTGCTGCAACACGTTGCGGCGCAGCAGCAGGTCGCGGTCGCTGGCGGCTTCCACACCGATGCCATTGGCACCGCCCATGGCACGAAACAACAGCGCCAGCGGGCGTTGCTGGCTGGCCAGTTCAACCCGTGCTTCAGGGAAGTCCGGGCTGGCACGCCGGGTGATAAAACGATGCCAGACACTGCCTACCCACTCTTCCAGTTCGACGGTAAACGCCATGATGCTTGCCCTTGCTGGAAACCAAAAAAACGGCCCGCTGTATCAGCCGGGCCGACCTTTTCTAGCCATTGCGCTCGTTCATGAAGGTACAACCTCAGCCGGAGCGCGCAAGGCGGCGCGACTACGTTGCTTGAAGCTGAACAGGTAACACAGCAGTCCTGCGAAGAAACCGAGACCGGCACCCAAACGGGCCCAGAACAGCACCTGCAGCTGTTCGACCGTGGCCATGAATGGCAACGCAATCCCGTCGGCCTGCCAGCGTTGAAGGTAAACCTGGACGACACCGGCAGCGGTCAGGAACAGCGTGATCATCACCATCGACAGCGTCATCAACCAGAAGCCCCAGATTTCGAAGGTCTGCGAACGCTCGTCAGCGGCCTCACCCAGCCCGCGCAAACGTGGCATGGCGTAGCTGATCAAGGTCATCACAATCATCGCGTAAGCACCGTAGAAGGCCAGGTGACCGTGGGCCGCCGTCAGTTGTGAACCGTGGGTGTAGAAGTTGACCGGCGCCAGGGTGTGCAGAAAGCCCCAGACGCCCGCACCGAAGAACGCGGTGACCGTGGTGCCTTTGGCCCACAGCGTGGCGGCGCGGTTCGGGTGTTGCCGGCGACGATTCTTCACCATGCTGAAGGCGAAGATCACCATGGCCAGGAACGGCAGCGGTTCGAGTGCCGAGAAGATCGAACCGACCCACAACCAGACCTCGGGCGCACCGATCCAGAAGAAGTGGTGACCGGTGCCGATGATCCCGGTAATCAGCGCCATGGCGATGATCACGTACAGCCATTTCTCCACGACTTCGCGGTCGACACCGGTGATCTTGATCAGGACAAAAGCGAGCATCGAACCCATGATCAGTTCCCACACGCCTTCCACCCAAAGATGCACCACCCACCACCAGTAGAACTTGTCGCGGGCCAGGTTGCCGGGGTTATAGAAGGAGAACAGGAAGAACACCGCAAGGCCGATCAGCCCGGTCATCATCACCATGCTGACGGTGGTCTTGCGACCTTTGAGCAGGGTCATGCCGATGTTGTAGAGAAAGCCCAGGCACACCACCACAATGCCCATCTTGGTAATGGTCGGCTGCTCCAGGAACTCCCGGCCCATGGTCGGCAGCAACTCGTTGTGGGTCAGTTTGGCCAGGCCCGCATAAGGCACCAGCAGATAGCCTAGGATCGTCAGCACGCCCGCGGCGGCGAATACCCAAAACAGGATGATCGCCAGCTTCGGACTGTGCAGTTCGCGGTCGGCCTCTTCCGGAATCAGGTAGTAGGCAGCACCCATGAAGCCGAACAGCAGCCAGACGATCAGCAGGTTGGTGTGCACCATCCGCGCCACGTTGAAGGGAATGATCGGGAACAGAAAGTCTCCGATCACGTATTGCACCCCCATGATCAAACCGAACAGCACCTGACCGAGAAACAGCATCAGGGCAAACACAAAGTACGGTTTGGCCACGGCTTGCGAGGCGAATTTCAGATGTGGATTAACAATGCTCATCTCTTAGCCCTCCTTGTTTGGCGGCCAGCCATTGGTGTTGATGTTCGAGCTCCATTTGAGGAACTCGGCGATGTCATCCACCTCCTGCTCGCTCAACTTGAACTGCGGCATCGCTCGCCGGCCCGGTACGCCCAGCGGCTGCATTTTCATCCAGGCATGTAGAAAAGGTTTAAAGCCCGCCTCCCCGCCGCGCCGCTGGAACACGTTGCCCAGCTCAGGGGCAAAGTAGGCGCCCTCGCCCAGCAGCGTGTGGCAGCCGATGCAATTGTTTTGCTCCCAGACCGTCTTGCCGCGGATCACGGATTCGGTTAACTGCGCTTCATTGCTGCGCTCTGGAAAGGTCTGTTCCGTGTGATAGGTCAAGGCCAGGAATATCATGAAGAAGAAGATGCTTCCCCCGAAGTAGATATTCCTGGCCATGCCTTTGGTGAAGGTCTCTGACATGGTCGCTTCCTCTTTGCTTGGCGTACCCATGATAGAAAGCGAAGGGTTGAAACCTGCTTGATGGCGATCAAGAAAGGCAGATGGTTTTGGTCGGGTATTGGCATCATGAAGCCGGGCACCTTCCCTGTGGCGAGGGAGCAAGCTCCCTCGCCACAGGTTAATTAACCGACCAACACCAGCGTCAGCCCTACAATGGCGGCCAACACCAACGCCCAGCTCACCATCAACCGGCGCCACAATCGCGGCGCGTGGCGCATCTCCATAAAGCCATCGGCAATCAGCCAGGCCTTGCCAACCGCCACCAGCAATATGGCCACCGACAGCAGCCACGTCGCGCCCGCCTGTGCCAGCACCACCGTGCACACGCTTAATGTGGCCAGCGCAGCCCAGCAGACCAGCAAAAACCTGGAAGCCGACATCAAAACCTCCGTCAATTCAGAACGTAGACCAGCGGAAACAGCAGGACCCAGATCAGATCGACCATGTGCCAATACAGCACACCCGATTCAAGCCCGCTGCGGTTGGCCGCGTTGTACAGGCCACGACGGCAGCGCTCGGCCAGCCAGCCGAGGATGACCATGCCGAGCAGTACATGGAGAAAATGAAAACCGGTGAGTATCCAGTAGAGGGTGAAAAACGTGTTGTGCTCCATGCCCAGCCCCGAGGCCAGCAGGTGTCGGTATTCCGTGATCTTCAACACCACGTAGACACTGGCCGCGAGCAACGCAGCCAGCAGGTAGACAGCGCCGTGGCGAGACCGTGAACGCTTGACTTGCTCCTGAGCCAGCGCGGCGAACAGCCCGGCGGTGAGCAGGCTGAGGGTCATCGCCAGGCCGGTAGAGGTGTTGAGCAATAGACGGCTTTCACCGAACAACTGCGGCTTGAGTGCCTGGGTCACGGCGAACGCCAGAATCAGGATAGCGAACACCGACAGCTCGGCCAGAATGAAAAACCACATCGCCAGATCACCCGGCAAGTGACCCGGTGCAACGCGTCTGGACTCAGCCGAAGTGGACATCAACCACGTCCATCAGCGCCGCAACCGTCAGCGGATCATCACTGAGCGGCTCGGCCAGGCAGGCCATGCACGCCTCACGCGGGCTCATGCCGGAGCGGATCATTCGCGCGGTAAAAATCAGCAGCCGCGTCGAGGCGACTTCTTCCAGGTCATGTTGATCCAGCCTTCGCAGGGCTTGTCCCAGCCTGACCACTTGCGCCGCCAGCGCGGTGTCTACCTGCGCTTCCCTGGCGACAATGCACTCTTCATCGGCCACCGGCGGATAGCCGAAACGCATCGCCACGAAGCGTTGTCGAGTGCTGGGTTTCATGCCTTTGAGCAGGTTCTGGTAGCCGGGGTTGTATGACACCACCAGCATGAATGATGGCGGCGCCTGCAGTACTTCGCCGGTGCGTTCCAGGAACAACTCGCGACGATCATCAGCCAGCGGATGCAACACCACCACGGTGTCCTGGCGCGCTTCGACCACTTCGTCCAGATAACAAATACCGCCTTCACGTACCGCGCGGGTCAGTGGCCCGTCCTGCCACCAGGTGCCTTGGGCACCGATCAAATGACGGCCGATCAGGTCGGCGGCGCTCAGATCGTCATGGCAGGCCACGGTGTACAGCGGCAGTTTCAACCGATGGGCCATGTGCTGGACGAAACGGGTCTTGCCGCACCCCGTCGGACCTTTGATCAGCACCGGCATGCCGTGTCGCCAGGCTTGCTCGAACAGCGCCTCCTCATTATTGAGCGGTTGATAGAAGGGTTCGCAAGACTGGATTCGGTCCATGGGCTGTCTGTTCCAAAAGCGGATTCAAGCCACACGCTACGGGCCCCTGCGACAACCTGGCAAGTGACATGGCCGGCAAACTTGATCGCGGTCAAGCGAGCATTGGCCTGCTCGGGCATAGCCTTGCACGGCACTAAGAACCTGCGTTCTGCGCTGCCGTTTCAGCACATCGCAAAGGTCTTGCCTGAGGAGAAATGGAATGCTGATCAGCAATAGAAAAACGTTTGCTCTGACTGTCGCCACATTGTGTTCGGCGCTGACCCTTGCGGTGACTCATGCGGCCAGAGCCGACGAGCCCGCTGCCGTTGCGGCCAGCCCGCTGATGGTCAAATCCGCCGGAGCGCCCGACATGAGTCAGGCCGAGTTCGACTCATCCAAGGAAATTTACTTCCAGCGCTGCGCCGGCTGCCACGGCGTTCTGCGCAAAGGCGCCACCGGCAAACCACTGACACCGGACATCACCCAGTCCCGCGGGCAACCGTTTCTGGAGGCGTTGATTACCTACGGCTCACCGGCGGGCATGCCGAACTGGGGAACGTCGAATGCGCTGACCAAGGATCAGATCACGTCAATGGCCAAATTCATTCAGCACGCGCCGCCGACGCCACCGGAATGGGGCATGGCCGAGACGCTGAAAACCTGGAAAGTGCTGGTCAAGCCTGAGGATCGTCCGAAGAAGCAACTGAGCAAACTCAACCTGCCCAACCTGTTTTCGGTGACGTTGCGCGATGACGGCAAGATTGCCCTGATCGACGGTGACAGCAAGAAAATCGTCAAGCTGATCGAGACCGGTTACGCGGTGCACATCTCGCGCATTTCTGCCTCCGGTCGCTACCTGCTGGTGATTGGTCGAGACGCGCGGATCGACATGATCGACCTGTGGCCGGTGGAGCCGACCAAGGTCGCCGAAGTCAAAGTGGGTATCGAGGCGCGTTCGGTGGAGACCTCCAAGTTCAAGGGCTACGAAGACAAATACACCGTCGCCGGCTCCTATTGGCCGCCGCAATTCACCATCATGGATGGCGAAACCCTGGAGCCCAAACAGATCGTCTCGACCCGCGGCATGACCGTCGACAAGCAGGAATATCATCCAGAACCCCGGGTCGCGGCGATCATCGCCTCCCACGAATGGCCGGAGTTCATCGTCAACGTCAAGGAAACCGGCAAGGTCATGCTGGTCAATTACCAGGACATCAAGAACCTCACCATCACTTACATCGATGCCTCGCCCTTCCTGCATGACGGCGGTTGGGACAGCACCCACCGCTACTTCATGACCGCCGCCAACAACTCCAACAAAGTCGCCGTGATCGACTCCAAAGATCGCAAGTTGGCAGCTTTGGTGGAGGTCGGTAAAACCCCTCACCCGGGGCGCGGCGCCAACTTCAACCACCCGACCTACGGCCCGGTCTGGGCCACCAGCCACCTCGGTGATGACGGCATTTCCTTGATCGGCACCGACCCGGTCAAACATCCGCAATACGCCTGGAAACAGGTCGCCTCACTCAAGGGCCAGGGCGGCGGATCGCTGTTTATCAAAACCCACCCTGACTCCCGTCACCTGTATGTCGACACCACCCTCAACCCGGACGCCAAGCTGAGCCAGTCGGTGGCGGTGTTCAACATCGACAAACTCGACGCCGGCTACACCGTGCTGCCCATCGCCGAGTACGCCGGCATCAAGCAAGGCGCGATGCGGGTGGTACAGCCGGAATACAACAAGGCAGGCGATGAGGTCTGGTTCTCCGTGTGGAGCGGTCAGTCAGAGGAGTCAGCGCTGGTGGTGATCGACGACAAAACGCTGAAGCTCAAATCAGTCATCAAGGACAAGCGACTGATCACCCCCACCGGAAAATTCAACGTCTACAACACCCAACACGACATCTATTGAGCTCCATCAATGCAAGGAATCCCCATGAAAAATACTCTGCTTTCACTGTTCGCCCTGACCGCTGCGCTGAGTGTGCAGCCGGCCATGGCCCAAGACGGCCAGGAGCTGTTCAAGAGCAAACCGTGCGCCGCCTGCCATTCCATCGACACCAAGCTGGTCGGCCCGGCGCTCAAGGATGTCGCGGCCAAGAATGCTGGCGTGGCCGGGGCCGTGGACACCCTGGCCAGCCACATCAAGAACGGCACGCAAGGCAACTGGGGCCCGATGCCAATGCCGGCCAACCCAGTGACGGATGAAGAAGCGAAGACACTTGCAACCTGGGTCCTGAGTCTCAAATAGCCAACTGGAGGGCGTCATGAAGGTTTATCGACACGCTGCGATTCTGGCGGCCCTCCTCCTCATTTGCGCAACCGTGGTTGCCGCGCCCGACGCCAAGCGTCAGGCACAACTCGAACACCTGCTGGCCCAGGACTGCGGCGCCTGTCATGGGCTGCACATGACCGGCGGGCTGGGTCCCGACCTGACCCGCGCAACGCTGGCGGGCAAATCCAGGGACAGCCTGATAGCCACCGTCAGCCAAGGCCGGCCCGGCACCGCGATGCCCGGTTGGGCCCCGCTGCTCAGCCCGGATGACATCCGTTGGCTGGTCGATCTTCTTCTCCAGGGATACCCCGCACCATGATCCGTTCAACCCTGCTTTTAGCGGCGACCGGGCTGTTGTTGTCCGCGTGTGTTCAGCCTCCGTTGCGGGGCACCGGCGATCTGGGCGTGGTGGTGGAACGCGCCACCGGCAGCGTGCAAATCATCGAAAGCGACACCCGCACGGCACTGGCCCGACTCGAGGGTTTGGGCGATCTGTCCCATGCCTCGGTGGTGTTTTCCCGCGACCAGCGTTATGCCTATGTGTTCGGCCGCGACGGCGGGCTGAGCAAGATCGACCTGCTGACCCAACGCATCGATCAACGGGTGATACAGGGCGGCAACAGCATCGGCGGCGCGATCAGTCAGGACGGCAAACTCATCGCCGTGTCCAACTACGTGCCCGGCGGGGTCAAGGTGTTCGATGCCGAAACCCTGCAACTGGTGGCCGATATTCCGGCCACGCCCCTGGCCGATGGCAGCAAGCGCTCACGGGTGGTCGGCCTGGTCGACGCGCCCGGTCAGCGTTTTGTGTTCAGCCTGTTCGATACCGGCGAGATCTGGACCGTCGATTTCAGTCAGGGCAGCACGCCGCGGATCAGCCGTTTCACCGACATCGGCCAGCAACCCTACGATGCGTTGGTGACCCCGGAGGGTCGCTATTACATGGCGGGACTGTTCGGCGAAGACGGCATGGCGCAACTCGACCTCTGGCATCCGGAACGTGGCGTGCAGCGGGTGCTCGGTGATTACGGACGCGGCCTCGCGAAATTACCCGTCTACAAGATGCCGCATCTGGAGGGTTGGGCCGTTGCTGACAACCAGGCCTTCGTGCCCGCCGTCGGCCGTCATCAGGTGCTGGTGATGGATTCGCGCACATGGAAACAGACCGCTGCCATCCCGGTGGCTGGCCAACCGGTGTTCGTCACATCGCGGCCGGATGGTCGACAGCTGTGGGTCAACTTCGCCTACCCGGACAACGATCGGGTTCAGGTCATCGACAGCGAAACCCGTGCTGTGGTCGCCGATCTGCGACCGGGGCCAGCAGTGCTGCACATGGAATTCACCGCTCGCGGCGACCAGTTGTGGCTGTCGTTACGCGATGGCGATCAGGTTCAGGTTTGGGACCCGTACAGCCTGAAGCAGCTGAGCACCCTTCCCGCCACCGCGCCGAGCGGCATCTTCTTCAGCAGTCGCGCGCAAAAAATGGGCTATTGAAATGAACCTCGACCTGCTCAGCCGCCAACTGATCGACCGCTTCCAGCATGGCATGCCGCTGTGCGCGGAACCTTACAAGGAGATGGCGCGGATTCTCGGTTGTCGCGTGGGCCAGGTGATGGCTTGTCTGGAAGAAATGGATCAGGCCGGCACCCTCTCACGGATCGGTCCGGTGTTCGAACATAGTCGCGCCGGAGCCAGCACCCTCGCCGCCCTCGCCGTGCCCGCCGATCGCTTGCAACAGGTCGCCGAGCACGTAAGCCAGTATCCCGAGGTCAACCATAACTACGCGCGGGAGCATTTCTACAACCTGTGGTTTGTGCTGACCGGCCCTGATCGCCAACACATCGAGCGCGTTCTCGAACAACTTGAGAAAGACACCGGCCTCATGCCGCTGGATCTGCCGATGTTGACCGCTTACCGCATCGACCTCGGTTTTGCCCTGGGAGAAAGCCCATGAAGCCGGGATTGAGTCCCAAACAGGCACTGGCGCTGCGTCGGCATCTGGAAGGTGGATTGCCGCTGGTATCGCGCCCCTACCAGGCCCTCGCCGAATGGATAGGCGCCGACGAAAACCAGGTGCTCGCGCAAATGCGCCAGTGGCACGAGCAAGGGCTGTTTCGCCGGGTCGGTCTGGTGCTCAACCATCGCGCGCTGGGCTTCACCGCCAACGCCATGCTGGTGCTGGATGTGCCGGACGCGCTGATCGACGAAGTCGGCCAGCGCCTGGGCCGGGCGCCCGGCATTACCCTCTGCTATCAACGGCCGCGGCGTTTGCCGCAGTGGCGCTACAACCTGTTCTGCATGGTTCACGGGCGCCAACGCGCGCAGGTCGAGGCGCAAATTCAGACGTTGCTGGAAGAACACCTGCTGAGCGACCTGCCCCACCAACTGCTGTTCAGCACTCACGCGTTCAAACAGTGCGGCGGACGCTTTGCACCCTCACCCACCGGAGCCCCCACCCATGGATGACCTCGACCGTCGGCTGATCAACCGCTTGCAACTGGGCCTGCCGCTGGTGCGCTACCCGTGGCAGGCACTGGCCGCCGAACTGGACAGCAGCAGTAACGAATTGCTCGACCGCCTCCATGAATTGCTGGAAGACGGCATGCTCACGCGCTTCGGCCCGATGTTCGACATCGAACGCCTCGGCGGCGCCTTCACCCTTGCGGCGTTGGCGGTGCCTGAAGAGCGTTTCGAAGCCGTCGCCGAGCAACTGCAGGCCCTGCCTGAGGTGGCGCACAACTACCGACGCGAACACGCCTGGAACATGTGGTTCGTGCTCGGCTGCCCGACCGAACAAGGTATCGCCGAGACCCTGCAGCACATCGAAACCCTGACCGGTTTGCCGCTGCTCAACTTGCCCAAAGAGGAGACTTACCATGTCGGTCTGTACTTCCCGGTCTGAAGACACCCTGGCCCACCGTTTGATCGAATTGACCCAGGCCGGCCTGCCGTTGCTGGATGACCCGTGGGCCTGGCTCGCTGAACAGCTGGACCTAAACATCGAATCTACCCTGGACTTGCTCAAGCGTTTGCAGGCCGAGGGCGCCATTCGGCGCATCGCCGCCGTCCCCAACCACTATCGCCTGGGCTTTCGCTACAACGGCATGACCGTCTGGGACGTACGCGACACGGACATGCCGCGCCTTGGCGCACTGATCGGTGCGCAGCCCTTCGTCAGTCATTGCTATCGACGCCCGCGCCGAACCGCCTGGCGCTACAACCTGTTCGCCATGGTCCATGGCCGCAGCCGCGAGGAAATCGACAGCTACCGCGAACACCTGCGCTACTTGCTGGGTGACGCCTGCGCCGCCGACGAGATGCTGGTGAGCAGCCGCATCCTGAAGAAAACCGGTTTGCGGCTACCACCACGCTGAACACGCGCTTGTTCAAGGAGATTTGCATGTTGAGGATCAGCCAATACCTGCGTGCCCTGACCGGCGAGGCGCCTGCCCCCAGAACCAGCCCACCGGGCAGCAACCGGCCGCCGGTGGTGATCTGGAACCTGCTCAGGCGCTGCAACCTGACCTGCAAACACTGCTACGCCACGTCCGCCGACAGTGTCTTTCGCGACGAACTGGATACGCCCGCCGCGCTGACCGTGATCGACGATCTGCACGACGCCGGGGTGAAGGTCCTGATTCTTTCCGGCGGTGAACCGCTGTTGCGCGACGATCTGTTTGTGCTCAGCGCCTACGCCCGCACCAAGGGTTTCTTTGTGGCGTTGTCCACCAACGGCACGCTGATCAATGAGCAGAACATCGCACAGATCCGCGCGGCGAACTTCGACTATGTCGGGATCAGCATCGATGGCCTGGAAGCCACCCATGATGCGTTCCGCCAACTCAAGGGCAGCTTCGCCAGCTCCATGCAGGCGATCCGCCTCTGTCGTGAACAGGGTATTCGCGTCGGCCTGCGCACCACCCTGACCCAAGAGAACCATCAGCAATTGCCACAGTTACTGGCGCTGATGCGCGAGTACGACGTGCAGAAGTTTTATCTGTCGCACCTCAATTACAGCGGTCGCGGCAAACGCAGTCGCAAGCTCGACGCCCGACAGCAGATGAGCCGCGAGGCGATGACGCTGATCTTCGAACAGGCCTGGGAAGACATCGAGCACGGTCGCGACAGCGATTTTGTCAGCGGCAACAACGATGCCGACGCGATTCTCTTGCTGCAATGGGTGGGCCTGCATCTACCCGAACATTATCCGCGCCTGGAACACATGCTCCGCGCCTGGGGCGGCAACGCCTCGGGCAGCGGCATCGCCAACATCGACAACACCGGCGAAGTGCATCCCGACACCTATTGGTGGCAGCACTCGGTGGGCAACGTCCGGCATACGCCGTTCCGCACGCTCTGGCTGGACCAGCCGGACGCCTTGCTGCAGCAACTGCGTGTGCATCCGCGTGCCGTCGGTGGCCGTTGTGGCCAATGCCGCTGGTTGAACATCTGCAACGGCAATACCCGCACCCGCGCCTGGGCCGAAGGCGACCTCTGGGGCCAGGACCCCGGCTGCCATCTCAGCGACGAAGAAATCGGTATGCCGCCATTAATCACCATCCCTTGCGTCATGCACTGAAGCACCCGCCTGGCGAGCCATCTGGCAAAGGATGGGGCCGGCCCACCTGATGAAGAACCAAGGACGTCCCATGCACCCATCGATTGTTTTACCGGCCGCACTTGCGTCCCCGTTCAGACCGGGCGAAGTGGCCCTGGTCGGCGCGGGGCCCGGCGATCCACGCTTGCTGACCCTGCGTGCCTGGAGCCTGTTGATGCAGGCCGACGCCGTGGTTTACGACCGCCTGATCAGCCCCGAGCTGCTGACATTGATCCCCCTCACCTGCGCCCGGCATTACGTCGGCAAGGCCAGTGGCTGCCACAGCCTGCCCCAGGAACAGATCAACGAGCTGCTCGCCGATCTCGCCGACCAGGGGCAGCGCGTGGTCCGGCTCAAGGGCGGCGACCCGTTCATATTCGGCCGTGGCGCCGAGGAGCTGGAGTATCTGCTGCAACGCAACATTGATTGCCAGGTTGTCCCGGGCATCACCGCTGCTTCCGGCTGCAGTGCTTACGCCGGCATTCCGCTGACCCACCGGGACCTGGTCAATTCCTGCCGCTTCATTACCGGACATTTGCAGCGCGATGGTGAGTTGTCGCTACCCTGGAGCAGCCTCGCCGACAACAGCCAGACCCTGGTGTTTTACATGGGGTTATCGAACCTCGGGATTATCGCCCAGCGCTTGATTGAAGCCGGAATGGCCGCCGATACACCGGCGGCGCTGATCAGCAACGGCACACGTCCCGACCAGCACGTCGCCCGAGGCATGCTGCACCAGTTACCGACCCTGGCGCAGGATTGTCCACCGGGCATTCCGACGCTGACGGTGATCGGCAAAGTGGTCGATCTGTTCGCGACCCAACAGCAGGAATACCCGGCACGCTTTTACTCCGCTCCCGTGTTGCAACGCCACGGTAAGGTGGCGATATGAGGCGCATGCTGCTTGCCCCATTGTTATGGATCGGCGCGGCCCATGCCAGCGCAACGGTTCCATCCTCCGACGCAGCCGCCGACCTCTACCAACAACATTGCCAGCGCTGCCATGGCGTCAACCGTTTAGGCGGTACGGGGCCGGCCTTGCTGCCGGAGAGTCTGAGCCGGATCAAACCCGATGAAATCCGCAGCGTCATTCAGAACGGCCGCCCTGCGAGTCAGATGACCGGGTATGCCAACGTATTCAGTCCGGCACAGATCGATGCCCTGGTGGATTACCTTCAGCAACCACCCGCCACCCCGCCCACCTGGAATAACGATGACATTCGCGGCAGTCATTCCATTCTCGCCGATATCAGCAAACTGCCCGACACGCCCCAACATGGCGCCGATCCGCTGAACCTGTTTGTGGTGGTGGAAGCCGGCGACCATCACATCGACATCCTCGACGGCGATCGTTTCTCAGTGCTGGCGCGGTTTGCTTCGCACTTTGCGGTGCATGGCGGACCGAAGTTCTCGCCGGATGGACGCTTCGTCTACCTCGCCTCACGGGATGGCTGGGTCAGCCTGTACGACTTGCACAACCTGAAGCTGATCGCCGAGGTCCGCGCCGGGCTCAATACCCGCAACCTGGCGGTGAGCAAGGATGGCCGCTGGGTGCTGGTGGGCAACTATCTGCCGGGCAATCTGGTGGTGCTCGATGCCCGCGATCTGTCACTGGTCAAAACCATCCCCGCAATCGGCCAGGACGGCACCGCATCACGGGTCAGCGCGGTCTACACAGCCCCGCCACGGGACAGTTTCATCGTGGCGCTCAAGGACGTAAAAGAAGTCTGGGAGCTGCCCTGCGCCGGTACACCGGACTTCGAACCCCGACGGATCCAGGCTGGGGATGTGCTGGACGACTTTTCCTTTTCACCGGACTACAGGCAATTGCTGGCCACGTCGCGCAAGGCCAAGGGCGGCCAGGTGATCGACCTCGACAGTGGCCAGGTGGTCACCGACATACCGTTGCCGGGCATGCCGCACCTGGGGTCCGGGACCTACTGGAAACGCAACGGTGAGTGGGTGTTCGCCACGCCGAACATCAGCAAGGGATTGATCTCGGTCATCGACTTCAAGACCTGGAAACTGATCAAGGAAATTCCGACCCTGGGGCCGGGCTTTTTCATGCGCAGTCACGTCAACTCGCGGTATGCCTGGACCGATGTGTTCTTCGGGCCGGACAACGATGCGATCCACCTGATTGACAAACAGACTCTGGAAATCGCCCATACCTTGCGTCCGATGCCTGGTAAGACGGCTGCCCATGTTGAGTTCACTCGGGATGGTCGCTACCTGCTGCTGAGTATCTGGGCTACCGATGGCGCGCTGATTGTGTACGACAGTAATACCCTCAAAGAGATCAAGCGCCTGCCGATGAACAAGCCGTCGGGTAAATATAACGTCGGTAACAAGATTGAGTTTGTGGAGGGGACTTCGCATTAGATCTTGGTGTATATCCGTTTCTGCGGTCACGGCGACTTATGGTTCCGCCCTTACGGCGGGTCACTTTCGAAAAGCGCGAAAGTAACCAAAGCGCTTTTGCCCCTTTCGTTCGGTGGCTCGCTTAGGCTCGCCATGCCCTCGCTCCGGTCCTGCTCCGTGGGCCCGCCGCCATCGGCCATCCATGGCCGGGGGCGGCTACCGCGGCATCCCTGCCGCGGTGCCCACTGCGCAGAACCTCCTCTCGGCCTCTCGAGGGGGCGACTACCGCAAAAGCACCGCGAGGCGGCCTACCGGCCGGCCTGTCTCTTCAAGCGTACGCATTTCCCTGTGGGAGCGGGCTTGCCCGCGATGGCGGACTTACATTCAACATTTATGTCGACTGACACGGCCTCTTCGCGAGCAAGCCCGCTCCCACATTGAAAATTTGTCAGGCATGGCATTCGGGTACACCGCCGCTGACCAGACTTGACCGAACCAACATCAGGCCGGCTATCAGGCCGCCTCGCTTTGGCTTTGGCTTTGGCTTTGGCTTTGGCTTTTGATCTTGATCTTGATCTGCCCCGTCGGAAGGCCGAGCGCAGGTTCTGCGCAGTGGGCAACCCGGCATGGATGCCGGGTTAGCCGCCCCCGGCCATGGATGGCCGATGGCGGCGGGCTCACGGAGCAGGACCGGAGTGAGGGCATGGCGAGCCTAGGCGAGCCACCGTACGTCAGGGGCGAAAGCGTTTGGTTACTTTGCGCTTTTCAAAGTAACCCGCTGTAAGAGCGGAACCCTAAGTAGCCGTGACCGCAGCAACGGATATGTACACCATCAAAACCTATGTCACCCAACACGCCGCTTTCGCGAGCAAGCCCGCTCCCACAGGGTTCCGGGCTCATCCGCAAGGACTCAGGCCGCCATCGCAGGCAAGCCAGCTCCCACAAGGGTCCGGGAACATCCGCAAAATTGTGAGTTCACCCATCACCCCAAGGTATAACCATTATCGACTTTCCAGTCCTGCCCATAGACACCCCGGGCGCCTTGGGACAGTTGAAAAATAATCACATTAGCCACCGCCGACGCATCAAGAAAATGCCCCGGCAACAGACGTTTGCCCAAGGTATCAGCGACGTCATCGAGCTCCCCATCGCTCAACCCCAGGTTATCCCACATCGAAGTCGCGGTCGGCCCCGGCGAAACAAGGTTGATGCGCACATCGTAACGCGCGAACTCCACCGCCAATGTGCGTGCCTGAGCCGCCAGCGCGGCCTTGCTGGCAATGCAGGCAGCCAGACCGGGAAAGCTCGACCCGGTCAGAAAACTACCGACAAACACCACCGAAGCCGGGTTCGCCAACTCACCGCGCAACGCCGCCAGGGTGTTCAACGCCCCGGCACCATTGACCGCCCATTGGCGCTGGAAGGCCGGCATGTCCAGGCTGTCGGCCATTTCGGCAATGCCCGCGTTGGGCACCAGATAATCCACCCGCCCCAGCGCCGCCGCCCGCCGGGCCAGCCCTTGCAAGTCTTCTTCGCACGTGACGTCCCCGGCGCACCATTGCAGCCGTTCGCCGTAGATCTGTTGCAAGGCCGGCAATTCACCAACGGTGCGCGACATCGCCAGCACCTTGACCCCACGCGGCAACAGCGCGGCGCACAACGCCAGGCCAATCCCGGAGCTGGCACCGGTGACCACCGCCAGACGATCCTGAAACTCGGTTTGCATCATGTTCTCCTGGGCATCGTTAATGCCAAGCACTGGGGACGTTGTGAGCCCCTATCTTTGAACAGACGCAGAAATACCGACTTGACGGCGATCACTTTTCTCGATCGCTCGCCGATCAATGAGTTGAGTGCGACATCGCTGGCTGCTGCTGAAGCACCGCCTGATCGATCTCGCTGAAGCGCAGCACACGACCGCCCTGGTCGGTGGCCAGTTTCTCCGCAGCCTGTTGGCTGGAGAAGGACGCCAGCACCACACCCATGGCGCCTTTGAGCTGGGTGCCGACCACGTAAAACGCATCCTTGGCATCGATCAGATGGGCGTCATTGGGTGCGTTCCACGGGCTGCGGCCCATGTCGTGGACATACAACCGGGCCTCGCCATGATGATTTTCCGGTTGCAGCCACCAACCGATCATCTCCGCCGTGGAGCAGAATTTCTTGATGCCGCTGCGCTCGACGACTTCGCCCTTGGGCCCGGGGAAGCCGTCGATGATCATGCCGCAAACATGGCATTCATCACTGGGATGAAAAGCAGCGGCGGCATCGCTGTAGGTGGCTTGCACGGGTTTGTCACAGGCCGCCAGCAACAGACAGACCACCAGGCCCGCCACGGCGCGTACCGTCGTCGAATACAGATTACTCATCGTCAGATGCTCCAAAAAACAAGGTGTGAATTCATGTCGCCCGTCGACGGAACAGCAACCAGGCCAAGCCCAAAGGCACCGCCACCCACAGCAGCAGGCACAACCAGAGCATCGAGCCCGGCACAGGCAAATCGCTGCCCAGGGTCAGCACACCAGCGCTACCGGCGCCGGGCTCGAAACCGGAGAGATTGATCAGGCGATAGACATCGGCGGGGTTGAGCAGCAGTAACCAAGGCAGAACCTTCGGGTTGAACTGCCCTTCGCTGAGCACCAGCAGTGCCAGCAGCGCCAGGTCGAATACCAGCACGAAGAAGAACCACACCCCCAGCGCCAGCCCAGCAGCCGTGGATTTCTCGGCAGACACACTGCTCAGCACATAGGCCAGCCCCAGAAAGCCCCAGCCCAGTAACGTCGACGACAGCATGAATCGTCCAAAAGCCCAGAGCAGCAGGTTCAGTTCGACGTTCTCCACCAGCACCGCAATTGCGAGCATCGCGCAGCCGAAACCGATGAGGGTCGCCAGCGCCAGGATCAATCCGTGACCGACGAACTTGCCGAGCAGGATGTGCCCGCGCCCCAGCGGATAGGTCAACAACAGCAGCAACGTGCCGCTTTCGTCTTCGCCGACGATGGCGTCATAGGCCAGCAGTAAGGCAATCAACGGCATCAGGAACGTCGCCAGGCTGGCCAGGCTGGCGATGGTGGCGGGCACCGAAGTGAAGCCCAATTGCCCGGAAGCCGCCGCACCCAACCAGGCGATGCCGGTCGCCAACACTGCGAACAACAAGCTGATCGCCAACAACCAGCGGTTGCGCAAACCGTCATTGAATTCCTTGTGGGCCATGTTCCAGATCGGGTTCATACGGTCTCTCCACTGGGGGCCGCACCGGCCCGGCCCATGTAATAGCGATAGATGTCCTCCAGGGACGGTGGGTCGATTTCCACGTCGGCCGGCTCGTGTTCATTGAGCAATTGGCGCAACAAGTCCAATTTGTTGCCATTGAGCGCAGCCACTTCAAGGCCCTCCACGCCCCAGCGCTGGGTGACGTGCCCGGCGTTGTTCCAGGATTGCTGCAAGGGCCCGGCGTGCTTGAGGCCGTTGGCGCGAATCAGCGTCGGCAACCCGGCTTCCTCGCGCAGGCTGCGCAGACTGCCGAGGGCCAGCAGACGCCCCTGGGTCAGAATCGCTGCACGGTTGATATGCGCCTCGACGCCCGGCAATACGTGGGAACAGAGAATGATGCTGGTGCCCTGGCTGCGCAGCCGGTCGAGTAACCGATAGAGGTCTTGAGTGGCGATGGGATCGAGGCCGACGGTCGGCTCGTCGAGCAGCAACAAACGCGGCTCGCCGAGCAAGGCTTGCGCCAGTCCCAGGCGCTGGCGCATGCCCTTGGAGTAGGTCTTGACCCGTCGATGCGCCGCACCCGCCAGGCCGACTTCCTCCAGCAGCACGTCCACCTGCGCGGGCGCTGCGCCTTTGAGTCGGGCGAAATGACGCAAGGTCTCCAGGCCGCTCATCTGCGGATAGAAGGTCACGTTCTCCGGCAAATAGCCCAGCAGGCGCCGAACCTGCGGATCACTGGGCAATCGGCCGAACACCCGGACCAGCCCTTCACTGGCCTGGAGCAGACCGAGCACCAGTTTCATGCAGGTGGTCTTGCCCGCGCCGTTGTGCCCGAACAAGCCCAGCACTTCGCCTTCGCCCAGGCTCAGGTTCAATTGATGCAACACGGTCGTGTACCCATAGCGCTGGCTGACGCCTTCCATGTCGATGACGTTCATGCGGTGGGCTCCTGGGTCAGGGGTTGCGTGGTGGGATTCATCAGCGGATGGCTGTCCAGTACGCCCGGCGATTTCATCACCGGAAAGGCTCGTTGCACCCAGCGCAGCAATTCGATCCCGGGGCTGTTCATCAACAGCCGCACCTGCGGGTACAGCCACAGCAAGCGGTCGACGTTGTCGTTGGGTTCGTAGGCGATATCGCCCAGGCCATCGTTGTTGCGATCCCAGCCCAGGTAATCGCTCCAGTAATTGCCCCGGCCATCCGCCGACCATTCCTGCAGGCGGGTGGCGACATACTTGACCTGCCGTTGGTTGCCGACAAAGGCGTTGTCGGCGATGCGGTTGTCTTCGGAGCCGGCGGTGAGGTGAATGCCCACGGCGCTGTGCTCGAAGTGGTTGTGTTCGATGCGGTTGAACAGCGAGTTGTAGATGAACAACGCCTTGCCCTCGGCGCCGCTGATCATGCTGTCGCCGGTCGAGCCGTCGCGCACGTCCGTGACGAAGTTGTCGCGCAAGGTTGAATAGGTGATGTAGTTCATCAGGATGCCGTAGTTCTGATCCTGCTCGGAACGGTTGCCGATCACCGTGAGCTTGCGGCTTTGCATCAAGGCGTAGCCGGTGCGGGTGCGGCGGGTGGTGTTGCCGATCAGCCGGTTGTCGTTGGCGAACATGTAATGCACGCCGTAACGCAGGTCTTCCAGGGTATTGCCCTGTAGCAGGTTGCCGTTGGAGGTGTCGATGTAGATCCCATCGCGGGTGTCGCGCACCTGGTTGCCAATGACCCTGGCGCCATGCACCGCATACAAATGAATGCCGTTGCCGCGATCCTGGGAACGCAGCCCCGGATCCCCCTGGATGTGGTTGTCGATAAGGCTCGCATCCTGCGTGCCATCGACCCAGATACCGAAGCCCTGACCGTGCAGGCGATTGCCTTTGATCACCGCGCCACGGGCCTGCGGCTGGAGGAACACCGCCGCGTTCATGGCCGTGAGGTCGTGCCCCCAATCCAGAAAAGTGCAGCCCTCGATCCGGACATCCGGCGCGCTGACGATCACCCCATTGCCCTGCCCTTGCGCCTGAAACACCGCGCCGGGCTCGCAGAGAATCTGCATCGGTTGATCGACGCTGAACGAGCCACGGTACTCGCCCGCCGGCAAGTGCCAGCGTTGTTCAGCGTCAACCCGCAACGGCAACGTGGTGATGGGTTGCACCGCCAGCGCACTGCCGGACATCAGCAGGAGCGCAACCGCGACCACCTTGATCGGATTGCACTTGATATCGGTCATCGGCCCGCTCCCGTCGATTGGCAACCGTCAGGCCCGCTCGACCTTCATGCGCCCGACCATTTCCATGTGCAGCGCATGGCAGAACCAGCTGCAGTAGTACCAATGCAGGCCGGCCTTGTCGGCGGTAAAGGTGATGGACGACGTTTGCTGCGGGCTGATCTCCATGCTGGCGCCATGGTTGGTCATGACGAAACCGTGGGTCACATCCTCGATCTGGTCGATGTTGGTGATGATCACGGTGACCTCGTTGCCCTGCTTGACGGTGAACTCGGTCAGACCATAGGCCGGCGCCATGGAGGTCATGTAGACCCGCACCTGATTACCGTCGCGGATGACCTTGTTGTCGGTCTCCAGGTTGATCCCGTCTTTCTTGGCCAGCTCCACGGTGGCGGCAAAGAAAGGGTCGTTGCGGCTCCAGATCTTTTGGGTCTTGATCTGGTCCCGGCGCGCCATGATGCAATCGTGAGGTTCGGCAAACGCAGGGCCGTCGTGTACCAGCTTCATCTCTTCGCCGGAAATATCGATCAACTGGTCATTTTCCGGGTGCAGCGGCCCGGTCGGCAGGAAGCGGTCCTTGGAGAATTTGCACAACACCACCAGCCACTTGCCATCCGCTTCACTGGTTTCGGTCAGCGAGGCGTGGTTATGGCCAGGCTGATACTGCACGTCGAGCTTTTGCTTGATGTAATTGACCTTCTCGCCCTTGTAGGCGCGTATCGCTTCCTCCATGTTCCACTTCACCACCTGACTGTCGATAAACAGCGTGGTGTAGGCGTTGCCGCGTCCGTCGAAAGTGGTGTGCAAAGGGCCCAGGCCCAGCTCCGGCTCGGCGACGATAACCTCACGCGGGTCTTTGAATTTATCGGCGAACAAGTCGTCCAGCCGGTCGATGGCAATCATCGATACCGTTGGCGACAGCTTGCCGTTGGCAATGAAATACTTGCCATCAGATGAAGTGTTGAGGCCGTGGGGGTTCTTCGGCACCGGGATATAGCGCGTGAACTCGGAGTCCTTGCCATCGGTTTTACGACCGTCGACCACTGGCACTTTCGAGTCTTCCAGAGTGATGAACCTGCCGGCCTTGATCGCAGCCTCGATGCGCGGGATGTTGAACACCACGACCCAGTCGCGCTCGTTGCGCATCATGCCGCCAAGATCGTAAGCCTTCTCCGAGTTGTAGCAGGTAGACGCGGCGTACTTACCGGTGTAATCCATATCGGCGTTGTCCAGGTTGCCGTCGACGATCACCTGGAATGCCATCTCCATTTTCTCGGCATCGATGGCGTTGAACAGGGTGAAGCTGTTCTTGTCTTGCAGATCGAACGTGCGGCCGTCATTGGGGTGTGGGATGACGAACTCGGCATTGGCGAACACATACTTGGTGTAGGGCACTTTTTGCAGACGCAGGCCGTGAATGGCTTGCACGTTCGGCACTGTAAGCATCTTGTCGCACTTCATGATGTCCAGGCGGATGCGCGCGACACGGGAGTTGGCCTTGTCGTTGATGAACAGGTACTTGCCGTCGTACTTGCCATCGGTCATGGAGATATGCGGGTGATGGCAATCGCCGTTCTGAAACTTTGCACTGTCGCCCAGGATCCGTTTGCTTTCGTTGGTCAGGCCCCAGCCGGTGGCCGAATCGACGTTGAACACCGGAATACGCGTCAACTCACGCATCGACGGCACGCCCAGTACCCGCACTTCGCCCTGATGACCACCGCTCCAGAAGCCGTAGTATTCGTCCAGCTCACCGGGGCCGACATGGGTTTTCGCCTGCGCATCCTTGACCGCGGCCGCCCAGGATTCACGGCTGAACACTGCGCCGCCGAGGGTCGTGGCCCCCGCCAGCACCGCACCGGTGACAGCACTGCTGCCCAGAAAACCGCGACGGCTGAGTCCCGCCTGTTCCTCTTCCTGCATGGATTTTTTGGATTCTGTGTCAGTCATGTTGCGTGCTCCTTGAAGGGATAAAACGGTCACTGCAGACGTGCGCTTGCGAGCTTCATTCAGCCGCTGGCACTTCCACGACAGGTATCAGTTGCACCGCCACGGGTGCCGGTTTGCCGCGCTTCTTGCGCTTGTTGATCAGCGGCGGGCATTTGTCTTCGTTGTGGTAGGTCATTTGGCAATCGAGGCAGTAGTGGCACTCGTTGGCATTGATCCGGCCATCGGGATGAATCGCCTGGATCTCGCATTCCTTGGCGCACAACTGGCAGGGGCTGCCGCATTCCTTGCGGCGCTTGAGCCAGTCGAACAGGCGCAATTTGGTTGGGATCGCCAGCGCTGCACCCAACGGGCAGATGTAGCGGCAATAGACTTTTCGCGTGAAAAGATTGATGACCAGCAGCGCTACCGCATAGAGCACGAACCACCACTGGCGGTCGAACTTGAGGGTGATGGCGGTCTTGAAGGGTTCCACCTCGGCGAACAGCTCGGCGGTGGACATCGATTCCAGGGAGATGCCAAAAAGCAGCAGCAAGATGATGTATTTGATCGCCCACAGCCGCTCATGCACCGCAAAGGGCAATTCGTACTGGGGAATTTTCAATTTGCGCGCGGCTTCGTTGATCAACTCTTGCAAGGCGCCAAACGGGCACAGCCAGCCGCAGAACACACCACGGCCCCACAGCAGAATGCTCGCGGCGGTGAAGACCCAGAGCATGAAGATCAGCGGATCGGTGAGAAACAGCTCCCAGCGAAAGTGCTCGAACAGCGCATGCACAAAGGTCAGGACATTGACCACCGACAACTGCCCCAGGGCATACCAGCCCAAAAAGACCACGGTAAAGAGCAAGTAACCACGGCGCAGCCAGTGCAGAAAGCGTGGCCGACGGGTGAGTTTGTCTTGCAGGAACAGGATGGCCGTCAGCAGCAACAACGCACTCGCGAGGACGGCGATCTGGAAGTGTTTCTGGTACCAGATGGTCAACCACATCGGCCGGCTGGCTTCCTCGATGGCCGCCTGTTCTTCGGCACTGGGTGCAGGTCGTTCAAGGTAGGGCTCGGGCAGTTGATAAGGCAGTTCGAAGCTGCTGAAGGTGCCGCTGACCGGTCCCGTCTGACGTCGCACCAGGAGCTCCAGGGACCAAGGCGATCCCGGATCGAACCCAGCCGGTTTGCGTACAATGAAAATCGACATTTCATTGAACTCAGGCATGCCCTTGGCAAACACGTCGGAGAGCCGCTGATGGTCCATGTCGCGAAAGCTGATGACGTTGCCGAACTGGCGCAATTGCACCCGATCGAAAATCCCGCCGCGCACATAACCCGAGCCTTTATAGGAAAACAGCCCATGCCCCAGCACCAAGATGGCCTGCTCGCCGGGTTTGAGTTCCTGCATGAGCAAGCGATATTGATTGTCGCCCAGCAGCGCACGACCAATGGTCGGCGGGTTCAGGTCGGCGGTGTACAGCTCGATAAAAGTGTCATCGACTTGATCCGGGCCGGCGTTGTCGACGCCTTCGGCTTCGGTGCCCTTGAAGGCTGCATCGACCTGCCCACGGGTCAGGTTCAACCGGCGAATGGCGCCGTTACCGGTCAGTTGCTCCCAGGTGGCAGGCTCGAAAAAGTCCTGGCGCACGATGGCGGGCTTGTTCACCACCCCGCTCCTGTCCTCGATCAGTTTCAGCGATACGGCCACCTCATGGGCGGCACGCATGATGACCTCATTGACCACCATGGCGGTGACCGTTGCGCCAGCGATGGCATCCACGGTGACCGCGCTCGGGTCACTGGAATGGCCGACGACTACCCGCTGGCTGACCTTGATCCCTTTGTATCGGGCGCTGAAACCGTGGAGTTTTTCTTCGGGGATGCCAATCAGCAGAATCGGTTCGTGGTGCTCCAGCACATAGGCGTCCTGAATCATGCCGGCGGTGTCGAGGATCACCTGGGTGTTGATGGGTTTGCCCGAGTAGGCCGGAATATCCACCACATCCAGGCTCTGGAACACATACCCGATGACCTTGCCGGCCGCGGACAGCGTGCGCACCTTGAACGTGCCTTCGGCTGCGGACACCGAATCGGTTTGCGGGAAGACCTTCTCGATGCGCTGCTGCTCGATGTCGCCGTAAGACTTGGCCTGCACCGCCGCGAACGCTGCGATCACCAGCAAGACCATCAGCACCAGCCCGACGCTCCAGATGCGCGGATTGCCATGTGTCGAAGGCGGATGGATTGTCATGAACTCGCTGATTTCGAAGGGGCTTTCGGCCATGTTAGGGAGCGTTGTGCGCCCTGCCCTTGATTGAAATCAACTCGATAACATTCCGTGCGCCAGAGCCTCCCGAAGCCTCAAACGGTGCGGGAAAACTGACCTTTTTGCTGTTCGCCCAGGTAAGCGTCAAACGCCATCGCGGCACTGCGCATCATCAAATGCCCTTGCGGCAACAGCACCAATTGGTCGCTGTGAATCTGCAGGAGTCCGTCACGCACCTGCTCGTCCAGTTGCGCCAGCGCCTCGGCAAAATACTCGGTGAAGCAAATGCCATGACCCGCTTCGAACTTGGCGAAATCGATCCTGCCGTGGCACATCAGGTCGCTGATCACCTCACGGCGCAGCAAGTCATCGGCGCTCAAGCGATAACCCCGATGCACCGGCAACAAACCTTGATCGATACGGGCGTAGTACTGCGAAAGCTCCTTGACGCTTTGGCTGTAGCTGTCGCCGACCTTGCCGATCGAGGACACTCCAAGGCCGATCAAATCGCAGTCGGCATGGGTCGAGTAGCCCTGAAAATTGCGTTGCAAGGTGCCATGGGTGCGGGCCAGCGCCAGTTCGTCGTCCGGCAAGGCGAAGTGATCCATGCCGATATAAACATAACCGGCCTCGGTCAGCCGGCGAATGGTCAGCTCCAGCAACTCCAGCTTGCGTTCCGGTGGCGGCATGTCCGCCGGGCGAATCAACCGTTGTGCGCGCACCAGCTCGGGTAAATGGGCGTAGCTGTAAGCGGCAATCCGGTCCGGACGCAGGGCAATGATCTTGCCAAGGGTAACGTCGAAACTGTTCACGGTTTGCAGTGGCAGGCCGTAAATCAGATCGACGCTGATCGACTTGAATTGCACCTCCCGCGCCGCCGCGACCAGCGCATAGATCTGCTCTTCACTTTGCTGGCGATTGACCGCCACCTGCACGTCGGGGTCGAAGTCCTGCACGCCGAAGCTCAGACGATTGAAGCCCAGTTGGCGCAGCGACTGGATCTGCTCGGTGCTGATGGTGCGCGGATCGACTTCGATGGAAAACTCATGGTCATCGCTGTCGTCCATGTCGAACGCCTGGTGCAAGCAGTCCATCAGGTCCGCCAGCTGCTCACTGGTCAAATACGTCGGCGTGCCCCCGCCCAGGTGCAGTTGCGTGAGTTTGCGCGTGCTGTCGAACAACGCGGCCTGCATCACGATTTCACGCTTGAGGTACGTCAGGTATTCGACCGCCCGATGGGTTTTCTGGGTAATGATTTTGTTGCAGGCGCAGTAGTAGCAAAGGCTCTTGCAGAACGGAATATGGATATACACCGACAATGGCTTGGGCACTGCCGCCAGATTGCTGTCGGAGGCGGCACGCTGATAATCGTCGATGGCAAACGCCTGATGAAACTGCGGCGCCGTGGGGTAAGAGGTATAGCGCGGCCCCGGACGGTCATACTTTTCGACCAGGGCTCGATCGAAATCGAATGCAGGTTTCATGATCAATCAACTCGCAGGAGGGTTAATGCGTTGCACTGCCCGAATCCTTTTCAAACAGGCTGCAGATGGCATCCACTTCCGGCCGGCCGGCGGGAAGAATGCTGATGAAACGGTCCGACAATTCAATCAACCCGTCACGACTCAATTGCTCCAGCAATGGCCAGACAGATGCAAAGTACCTGGAGAAAATCAGTCCATAGCGCCGCTCGATGGCGAGGATATCCAGCTCTTGATCACACGCCAGTCGCTCCATGACCATGTGCCTTATCTGATCCCCCGCCTCGAAACGCCAGCCACGAGACGTCGGCAATTGGCCCCGATCCAGCTGCTGCTGATAACGCTCGGGTGCATCGGTGTTTTGCGTATACAAATCGTCGATTTGACTGATAGCCCCCAAACCGAAGCCGATATGGTCGCAATAACCGTGACGGGTAAAACCGTCACAGGTGCGACGTAATCGGCCGCGCTCCTGAGCGAACGCCAGATCATCATCGGGCCGCACAAACTGCCCCATACCGATGTAGTGATAGCCCACGGCGATCAACTGTTCGAAGGCGATCTGGCGCATCGCGCCTTTATCGTCCTGGCTGCACAGTTCCCTGACCTTGTCGCCGAGCCTTGGCCGATAGCGGCGTGGTGGTCGGGCATAGTCGAACACCATCAGCCTGTCCGGCTCCAGCTCAATGATCGCCGCCAGTTTCAGCGCGAAGCTTTCTGGCGTTTGCCAGGCATGGCCAAAACCCAGATCGACATTGATCGATCGATAACCAAAGGTACGGGCGGCATCGATCAGTGAATGAATGGGGGCCGGGTTCTGGTAGCAGGCCACCGACATGTCACAGTCTGTGTCGATATCCGGAACACCAATGCTGACATGATTGAATCCCTGAGCGCGCAGCGCGCCCATGGTCGACCAATCGGTATGGTGTAGATCCACGTCGACGCTGTAGTCGCCGCACTCATGCTCGAGAAAATTGAATCGACCACGCAGATGATTCATCAGCCGCTCGAGATGAGCGATGGTGGGTGTTCCGCCGCCGAGATGAAATTGTTCGACCCGTTGCTCCGCTCCCAGATGACAACCGACGAGGTCGATCTCCTGCTCCAGGCGCAGAAGGTAGTGTTCGATTTCGCCGCGCTCGCAGGAGGCATCGCGCGGGGAACAAAAGGCTGGCTTGAGGCTGGAAGGCAGCTGTACGTTCAGGGCGATCGGGCGTCGTTTCTGGCGGCTGACGCGCAAGGCACGAAGCAAATCCAGAGAGCCGATGCCGTCATGAAACTTTTGCGTGTCGGCATGGCAGTTGGGGTCGAGTACGCCCTGATCGCACCGAGCGATCAGATCGCCGGGGGCGTGAGAAAAATCGAGCATGACAGGTCTCCGAGACTGGCTGCGGATCAGCAGTGTCCGGGATTGGCGATCAATGCTCCTTGACTTGTATCAAGCGCAAGCCAAGTGCTTGCAGGACAGACCTTCGGTCAGCAATGGTCACCACGTCAGGTAAAACATCCCCTTGGCCAGCAGTACGATGACGACCATATGGCAGAACAGACTGCCATGGATGAAATGCAGGTATCGAGCGCTCATTCGGCCGCTTTTGAACAAAAACATGGCACCCAGGAAATGCAGCAACACGCTCACGGCGACCACGATTTTCAACAGCAACAAGGTGCTGAACGATGAGGCCAGTGGCGTTGCAAGGACGGGCAAATAGCGCAACCAGACCATGCCCAGCCCCGCGCCGAACAATACCAGCAGCACCCACGGCATCAGGGTGCGGGCTCGGCGGCCAATACCCTGCTCGACCAGCAGCATTACTTTGGCGGGCAACTGTTTGCGGATGCTTTCCAAAAAAAGGACTTCGAAGAACACCGTGCCGATAAAGATCAGGGCGGCAAACAGATGGAAGGTTAGAAACAGCGGATAGAGCATGATTTTTCGCCCTCGCTTCAGCTGTCGGTTTCTCCGCAGAATACAGAACAGCTCGACTCAGGCGATTGACATCAATCAAGAAACCCGCGAATCCCGGATGCGGCCTGGACCGCGCGGCACCGATCCTGTGCGGCGCGATCGGCCAGGCTTTCGGACACAAGATCGACTTCGCGCCATTGATCGACAATACTCAATAATCGAAAGTACTGCCGATAGTCAAAACAATGCCCCGGCATCAGGGGATTTTAGAACGTGTAGTCGTGGGTTCAAGCTGATGAAAGATATCTATCTGCTGATCGAGCATGGAATGGATCAGGGCGAAGTTTATGTACTTGGCTGGTTCGATGATGAGAAAAGGGCCAAGGAAGTGGCCGAGGAGAAGGAGTGGGAGGTGTACCACGCCAGCTTGAAAACCGAGCATCCCTGGTCAAATCACAAACCACTGGCGCCCGACCAGACCAAATATCGTCGTTTCTGGATCAAAGCGATTTCCAGATTCGATCACGTCCCGGTTACCAGGTCCTCGGCGGTTCATTGACCCCCATCCGACTTCGGTTGCTCGGGGGTACGCCCCCAGTGAGATATGTCAGATAGCCTCATGGATCGCCCTGAAACTATTGTCTAAGCTCAGGATTAAGCATGAGGGCCCAGCCATGTGCGGACGACTTTCGCAGTATCGAGGTGTTCACGAGTTCGTGGCGGCGCTGAGTATGCCCAACGCCCTGGTCAACAATGCTGGCGATCAGCCGCTCGAACTCTACAACGCCGCGCCATCGACTCAGCTCGCCTTGTTCCACGAGGAAAGCGGCATGCTGCACGCCGACAGGGTTCGTTGGGGCTGGCGACCGCACTGGGCCAGAGATCATGCGACACCGATCAACGCCAGGGTTGAGAAAGTCGCCCATGACCCATTCTTCAAGGAGATATGGCCGCACCGGGCAATTATTGCCATCGACAACTGGTTTGAATGGGTTTACGAGGGCGGTCCGAAGAAACAGCCTTACCTGATCCGTCGCAAGGATCACGCGCCGATCCTGTGCGCCGCAATTGGTCAGTATCCAAGGTACGAAAAGGAGCCGGACGAGCATGACGGCTTCGTGATCATCACCGCGGACAGTGAAGGCGGCATGGTGGATCTTCACGACCGTCGGCCCGTGACGCTCAGTCCCGAACTGGCCCGGGAATGGATTGACCCCTACACACCCAAGGAACGCGCCGAACAGATACTCCTGCAGCAACGCGAACCTTGCGATGCCTTCGAATGGTTCAAAGTGGACATGGCCGTGGGCAATGTCAGGAACCAGGGCTCAGAACTGATAGAACCTATCGAGGGCCGAGATTGACGTCAGTCCGCCGCCATGACGAATGGGAACAAAACAATCTGAACCCGCCCTTCCCCTCCAAGTCGAAAAAATTGGCAGCCCTTATTCACTGAAGCATCACTTTAAAGGAGTCTTTTCATGAAGATTTCGGAAGTCATGACGAAAGATGTTTTAACAGCCAAGCCAAGCCAGACGATCCAGGAGGCCGCGAACATGATGGCCAGGATCGATAGCGGCGCCATCATGGTTGAGGAGCAAGAGCGTCTGATTGGCATGATCACGGACCGGGATATAGCCATTAGAGCCGTAGCCGAAGGACTCCCCGGCAAAACCCCTATCAGTAAAGTAATGACTGGCGGCATCCGCTATTGCTTTGAGGATGAAGACATAGAGCATGTGGCAAAGAACATGGCGGACGTGCAACTGCGTCGCCTGCCTGTGCTCAACCGAGACAAGCGTCTGGTGGGCGTCGTATCGCTGGGAAACATTGCCAGCACTCGATCTCAATCCGCCGCCGCGACGGTTTTGCGCGGAGTGGCACAGGCTCATCATTAACCGGGCCGCTTAAGCGTTTCTCAGGACTAAAGTTCGCATGGATCTGGCACGCTCACCTGGCCTGGAATCCCGTTCGACACCCGGCTTCAAGGTCAGGCGAGTCGTGCGACACATCAGTTGGGCTCGACGAGCAGGTCTTTGTCCTCCACGCCTAGCGCCGGCTCCTGATCTTCCAACTTGTCGGTTTCACGCTTTTTTTTCAGTCGGGCTCGAGTGCGCTCGGTGTCAAAGATCCTCCCGTCGGCCAAGGTATTCAGGGTTGTCGAGATCCGATAGAAACCACCGCACGGCTCACAATAAATGCGCAAGCCGCCCCCGAACGAAAGATCTTCCAGCGCATTAGTGTTTCCACACAGCGGACAGTTCATAGCCACCTCCTGATCATTCAGTTAGCCGCTTTCAGCCCGCCATCAATGCTGACAACCTGGGTAGGTGTGATGAATAGCGGGGACATGTGGATATCGACAGGGGCTATCCATGGAGGTTGCTTGTTTTTTTGTCGATAGATCGAGCAATACTTGCGCGAGCCCCTGTAGGCGCTGCCGAAGGGGGGCGGGGTTACAGCCAGGACAGACGGATTCTAATCCGCGACCAACGGCTGCCTGGAACGACTCGGCGCGATGACCGACCTCTCCTCGGCGTCGCGATGCAATAAGGAAACGTTGTAATCGTAGGTGGATATCAACGGCACCGGATCGTCATTACGCGCCATCTCAAGCCATCGTCTTGTGCGTTCGATGTCAAAGAACTCGTTCTTGAGTTTCATTTTCGCCACAAGGTTCGCCGAGACCTTGTAGCGTCCACATCCGGCCGGGCATTTGACTTCTGACCAGTCTCCAGCCGCGTGAACAGTATTAGAGGCAGCCTGACAGATTAGGCACTTCATGTTCGATCTCCGTATCCATGAACTACTAACTGTAGCCGATCCGCGACCAAGCAGCGTTCACTTGGAAGAAAGATAAGAACATCAAAAAGTGAAGAGCCCAGCGCAATGGCTGGGCTCCGGTTATCTTCTGTTTTCCAGCATCTTATCGGCGAGTGCTTTGGCCCTTTGGATTAACAGATTCTGCCTGTCTTCGTGGGTGGCTTCTCCAACCACCGGTGCCGTCAGATGGCTTTCGGCAATCAACGCGGCACAGAAGTATTGATCCCAAACAGCGCTTTGCTCCGACTCCTGTCTGTTTATTTGGTCGGCGATCATATGCGGCTCCTTTTGATGAGGTAGCCTTTTTAGTGTACGCCCGAATCGTGGACTACCCGCGTCGCGAAGGATGATCGGCACCTCATAGGCAATGCGTTCACTGGCGACAAGTCGTTTCCTCAACTAGGATTTTTAGCGCACAGGACTTCGCCCACTGTGTTGTCGGGCGACTCACAAAGGAGAGATAGATGACATCTAATCAAACTCCCGAGCAAACCTATCGTGGATGGTCCAACCCCATCTTGCTCGAACTCAAGGAGAGAGAACATCAGCTAAGCCCTTCGGCACGCCAGGCCCTGCAAAATGTCCTGGTAGAGAGGAGGCTTCTTGACACTGGCAACCCATCCGGGAGCGATCGGCGCAAGGCCGATCCGGCCGGGTAACGACAGGCATCAATAACGTTTGTCCATCACGCTCATCATCGACGCTGCTGGCCCTCTGCCGGCAGCGCGCTCATAAGCCATTCCAGATTCCAGACAAAAAAAAAGCCCAGGCAGCTGATGGACGCCTGGGCTTTAAAAATGCATAAACCGTGGTGGTGAACGCGGGGGCGATATTACCCAATCGTGCGACTTGTAACAAGATATTCTGACTCACTATCCAGTTACTAAATCTCCTAACTCATTAAATATCCACACTATTTTTAAGTCATCTACTGACTGTTCCACCCTCCAAAAAGCCGGTACCAGGCATCGAGGGCTGCCTTTTTTCGATCATCATTCATAGCCAAACGTCCAGGGACTGTTCGCTCTTGGAAGTTATTTCAGGAATGACCGTTCCTGGATTCCGACATATGGCTCCGACATACGGCACAGGTCGTCAGGCACTAACGAAGGACGAACGAATTGAGCGCTACAAACAATCCCGGACAGCCTGGCGCAGCGCCCCTGACTTGGCCCACGGTGGCCCCTGGTAAAGCGATACCTGGCTGCCATCCTTCGATTTCACAATAACCAGAATTTCGTCAGCCGTGATGATGCTCGGTGCGGTGATCCGGTAGCCATTGGAAATCGCCGATTGCGTCGATCCCGGAATCTCCTGACGCCACAACGGCAATACACACGCGGCATATTCCTTGGGCGCCTTATCGCTGTATTTGCTGATATTGGGCTCGCCGGGCACCACGGATGCGGGTAATGAACAGCCCGCCAACACAGCCACCGCTATTCCCGCTATCAACCTGCGCATAACGCTTCCCTATCCTGAAAACCGGGAAATGTAGCCTGTACTTGCGCAGACATCCAGCGGACACCCGACGAGTCTTTAAACAGGGGCTTCGCCCTGCCCCGGCACGGCCCCTGAGCCGGAATCGGGATACGACCCCGCATTCAGGTACTTCATCCATCGCTCGTACGCTTCATGCTGCCACTTCGTGACCCGCTCCCATTCCGGACCGCTCAGCTGATGGGCCGAGATCAGTTTCATCATTTCCGTGGTTGCCGCATCCAGGTCAACGATCAGCTCATGTGCATGGTGTCTGAAATCATCGGTAGTCGTCATTTCGAGATGGCCTCGCCCCAGCGAATAAATCACTACCTCAATACGACAGCAGAGCTGTTCACTCGCGTTAATGTTCCCGACCAGTGGAAGCACCTTCCATCCCTACCCTTTTACGCAGACCACCTGTCGCAAGGTGTGCAGCACTTCCACCAGATCACGCTGGGCATACATGACTTTGTCGATGTCCTTGTAAGCCATCGGAATCTCATCGATGACCGCTGCATCCTTTCGGCACTCCACATGAGCGGTCGCGCGGATCTGGTCTGCGACAGTGAAGGTATTTTTGGCTTTGGTGCGGCTCATGGTACGACCGGCACCGTGGCTGCAGGAGCAGAACGATTGCTCGTTGCCGAGACCTCGAACGATGAAGCTTTTGGCGCCCATGGAACCGGGAATGATCCCCAGTTCGCCCTTCTTCGCCGACACCGCGCCCTTGCGAGTGACCAGGACGTCTTCACCGAAGTGCCGCTCTTTCTGAACGTAATTGTGGTGGCAGTTCACAGCCTCCAGCGCGACTTCAAAGGGTTTGCGGATCACTTGCCGCGCGGCCTGAATCACCGCCTGCATCATCAACGCGCGGTTCTGCCGGGCGAAGTCCTGAGCCCAGCCCACCGCTTCGACGTAGTCATCGAAATGCCGGCTACCTTCCTTGAAATAGGCCAGATCGCGGTCCGGCAGATTGGCGATGTGCTGGCGCATGTCCGCCTGGGCCAATTGAATGAACAGGGTCCCGATGGCATTGCCAACGCCGCGAGAACCGCTGTGCAGCATGAACCAGACACGGTTGACCTCGTCCAGGCAGACCTCGATGAAGTGATTACCGGTACCGAGGGTGCCCAGGTGCTGACGGTTGTTGGTGCTGGCGAGTTTCGGGTATTTGTCGGTGATCGCCTTGAACCGTGAGCTCAGCGCCGCCCAGGCTTGATCGGCCTGCTGTGGAACGTGGTTCCAGGCGCCTTCGTCGCGTCGGCCACGGCTCAGCGTGCGGCCATGGGGTACGGCCTTTTCGATGGCGCTGCGCAGGCCGTGCAGGTTGTCCGGCAAGTCGTCGGCGGTCAGTGAAGTGCGCGCGGCAATCATGCCGCAGCCGATGTCCACCCCCACGGCCGCCGGGATGATCGCGCCCACGGTCGGGATCACGCTGCCGATGGTGGACCCTTTGCCCAGGTGCACATCCGGCATCACCGCCAGGTGCTTGAAGATGAACGACATCTTCGCGGTATTGATCAATTGCTGCCGGGCTTCGCTTTCAACCGGCACACCCTCGGTCCAGAGTTTGATCGGTTTGCCGTGGGCCACTTCCAACAGTTGGTAGACAGGTTGTTGCATGATTTCGACTCTCTTGCGATCAGACGAACATAACGCTCCAGAGAGGTAAATGGGACTACTATTTCGTAGCGGGGAATTGCAGGAGGTCATCATGTGGCTTAACGAATATGAACAGCAACTTCGGCGCGACCTGCAAGGTGTAGCCTCCGACCTGAGGTGGTCGGCGGTAGAGCTTTTGCGCATCGCAGAGCAGTTGCGCCTGGCCGGCAATGATGTGGACGCAGAGGCAACGCTAAGGCTGTGCGCGTTGTTCCAGGGCGATGAAGAGCGACTGGCGGGCTATGCTGAAGAAGTGAAAGCAAAGAACATCAGTCGAACGAAAGCTCACTAGAGAGCGCTGTCATGAACAAGCCTCTTTGCGCGCTGATTGCCGTGCTGGCGGCGTCAGGTGGTTGTAATACGGATTCACAGATTTATCGAGACCAACCGCTGGTCGCCAAGGTCGAGACCGGCATGAGCAAGGATCAAGTCCAGCAGATTGGCGGCCAGCCTTTATCGATAACTCAGCGCACGGTAGAACCTGGCACCTGCTTTGACTACAAGCTGACCCAGGCCGGCCATCAGCAGCCGTATAACGTCAGTTTCGACAGCCAGGGCAAGGTCGACCACAAAAGTTTCATGACCTGCGCGCAATGGAGTCGTGCCCAACAAAAAGCCAGAGAGTATTCCCCCTCCACGGGCGGGATGGGTGGCGGCGGTTACTGATCTCCACGCCTGACAGCAATTAAAAGCCCCGGCGTACCGGGGCTTCAAGGGCACTATTTGTCTGATTTCTGGCTTTCTGATTTGTGGCTACGCGACGCTTTACCCGACCGGGCTCTGTAGGCGGGAAGCGAAGCCGCATAGGCCAGTGCTTCCTCTCTGCTGCCAAAGGCTCCCAGCCGGTCACCTTTGGTGCACACCCGCCAGGGGCCGTTGTTCACGCTGAGTACGTCATAGCCATTCATGTGCATTTTAGTCAGCATCGGAACGCTCATAGTCACCTCCATTTCGGCAGTGATAGTCCTGGATCAACTCAACTACCTTACACCCGACCTTCACCGAAGTGCCAACCAGACGTCGTGTCAGGATTCCGGCATTTCATTGCACTTTCAGCCGCCCTGTCGACTCCAACCCTTGAAGCAGACAGTTCTGCGGGTTTCGGTCTGAATATTGCATTTTTATGACTGTTTTGTGACATACAGCAGTCGGGTAACCCATGAAAGTACGTGCAACCGTCATTTGCGAGCAGGACCGGCATATTCTCCTGGTGCGCAAACCCAGGGGGCGCTGGACCCTGCCGGGCGGAAAAATCGAGCGTGGCGAAACCATCGCGGGCGCGGCCATAAGAGAGCTCTATGAAGAGACCGGACTTGGAGTCGACGGCCTGCTGTACTTGATGGAGCTGGAAACGATCAGCACCCGGCATCATGTCTACGAGGCATCGGTCATAAACGTGGCCGAGGCGCGGCCGCAGAATGAAATCTGCGACTGCATCTGGTACCCGCTGGACGCCGTCCAGAACCTGAACACAAGCGACGCCACGCTCAGAATCGTCAAAGCGTTTCAGCGTCGCTTGTAGCTCATCGCAGCCGACGTCCCCCCTGAAAGGTCAGCCCAGATCACCGCCACCGACCGGCATGATCATGCCGGTGATGTAGGAGGCTTCATCGCTGGCCAGAAACAGGATAGCGCTTGCCTGCTCATCCAGCGTGCCATAGCGCTTCATCAAACTGCTGTCGAGGGTCTGGTCGACAATCTGCTGATACCAGAGTTTTTCCTGAGCCGTTTGCTGCGCGGTGTTGCGCGGGATAAGCCGTGGCGGCGCCTCGGTGCCACCGGGGGCAGTCGCATTGACCCGCACGCCACGACCGGCGGTTTCGAATGCCAGACAAGCGGTCAGCGCATTGACCCCGCCCTTCGCCGCACCGTACGGCACGCGATTGACGCTGCGGGTCGCAATGGACGAAACGTTGACGATGGCGCCGCTGCCTTGTTCGAGCATGAACGGCAGCGCGGCATGGCAGCACCATAATGTCGGGAACAATGAGCGGCGGACTTCGGCCTCGATCTGCGCCTCTTCATAGTGCTCGAAAGGCTTGGCCCAGATCGTGCCGCCAACGTTGTTGACCAGCACATCGAGGCGATCAAAACGCTCGACAGCGGTACGCATCACACGGCTGCATTCGCTGTATTGCTCAAGGTCGGCGGTCAGGGCGAGCACCTGGCTGCTCTGACCCAATTCCTTCTGGAGTTCGAACACCAGATCGGAGCGGTCGACCAGAATCAACCGCGCACCTTCGGCGGCCATGCGTTCAGCCACACGCCGGCCGATGCCCTGGGCAGCGCCGGTGATCAGCGCGACTTTTTTGTGGAATCTGTTCATGTGTACCTCGTGACGACGGATGCCGGTCTGGTAGTCCTGTGAGAGAACCTGTGGGAGCGTGGCTTGCCCGCGAAGAACGATGACGCGTAAATGCCTGACAAACCGCGGTGCATTCTTCGCGGGCAAGCCACACTCCCACAGGATTTTCATCGCGGTTCAGGCCGCGCTGGCGGCAAATTTTTCGTAGTAGAAGTTCACCGGCGCAATGCCTTGCTCGCGGATGAACTGGCTGACCGCCTCGACCATCGGCGGCGGGCCGCACAGGTAAACGTCGACGTCGCCATCGTTCAAATGCCGTGGTTCGATGTGTTGGGTCACGTAGCCCTTGAGCGGGTGCCGACTGTCGGGATTGGCCACGCAGGCGCTGAAGCTGAAGTTCGGAATGCGCGCTGCGAAAACTTCAAGCCGATCGAGTTCCACCAGGTCGAAATCGTTGGTCACGCCATAGATCAAATGCAGCGGATGCTCGCTGCCCTGTTCGGCGATTCTTTCCAGCATCGCGGTAAACGGCGCCAGTCCGGTGCCACCGGCCAGCAGCAACAATGGACGGCGAATGTCGCGCAGGTAAAAGCTGCCCAAAGGCCCGGCCAGGCTCATACTGTCGCCCGCCTTGGCCATGCCGGTCAGGAAGCTGCTCATCAAGCCGCCGGGCACGTTGCGAATCAGAAAACTCACCTCACCGTCCCGCTGCAACGAGCTGAACGAGTAAGCGCGGGTCTGCTCGCTGCCGGGAACCCCGAGGTTCACATACTGCCCCGGCAGAAACGCCAGTTTGCTCAGGGCCTCGCCTTTGATCGACAGCGCAATGGTGCTGTCGGACAACTGGCGCACGGCGCTGATGGTCGCGTCATAACTGGCCTGACGCGTACGGCAGACATCCGATGAAACCGGCACCCGCACCACGCAATCGCTCTGCGCACGCATCTGGCAGGTCAGGACAAAACCCTGCTGCGCTTCGTCGGCGCTGAGGGCGTCTTCAATGTAGTCCTCGCCCAAGTCATAGCGGCCGGCCTCGGCGAAGCATTTGCAGGTGCCGCAGGCGCCGTCGCGGCAGTCCAGGGGAATATTGATGCCCTGGCGATACGCAGCATCGGCCACGGTTTCCCCAGCATTGGCGTCGATGAATCGGGTGACGCCGTCTTCAAAATTGAACGCAATGGAATGAGTCATGACGGCCGCCTCAGAGGTGGTAAACATCGATCACCTGGCGAACGTAATCGTTCTTCAGGATCACTTTCTTGGCCAAGATCCGCGTATTTTCACCGCGCACATCGAGGGTGTAGAAACTGCTGCCGAAATAGCTGTCGACGGTCTTGTAGCGAAAGCTCAGGGTGTGCCAGTTGAAGCGCACCTTGCACAGCCCGTCGGCCTGTTCGATCAGCTCGATATTGCTGAGGTTGTGCGAGGTGCGGGTGTCCGGCACGCTGGCGCTGGAACGCTCGGTCTTGATGCGGAAGATGCGGTCTTCCAGGCCGGTGCGGTTGCCGTACCAGATCAGCGAAATTTCCCGCTGCGGGTCTTCAGTCAGCTCGTCGTTGTCGTCCCAGGACGGCATCCAGAAGGTTGCGTCCGGCGCGTACAACTCCAGCCAGTCGTCCCATTGCTTGTCGTCGAGGTAGCGTGCTTCGCGATAGAGGAAATCGCGTACCGCGTCATAGGTGATAGTCATTACACGGCCTCCACTGCAATCAGTTCGGACTGTTCGGCAGCCAGGGCCTTGAGCATGGTCTGCTGCCAATATTTGTGTTGCAGCACGAACAAGCCTTCGTCTTCGGTGCGCACGCCGCTGAGCAGCGGATGCAGGTCGATCTCCTTGGCCGCGTCATCGGCGCCTTCCACCCAGTGCTCGGCGCCACGGGACATGTCGTTCCAGGCGGTGACGCTGCCCTGGTAACCCGTCTGGCAGGAGCGAAACTCTTCCAGATCGTCCGGGGTCGCCATGCCGCTGACGTTGAAGAAATCCTCGTACTGACGAATCCGGCTAGAACGGGCGTGGTCGCTTTCGCCTTTGGGGGCGATGCAGTAAATGGTGATTTCGGTGCGGTTGACCGAGATCGGCCGGGCGATGCGAATCTGCGAGCTGAACTGATCCATCAGGTACACGTTCGGGTACAGGCACAGGTTGCGCGAGTTCTCGATCATCCAGTCGGCGCGGGCCTGGCCGAAGTCCCGGGCCAACTCGTCGCGACGCTCATACAGCGGACGGTCCTCGGGGTTGGACCAACGGGTCCAGAGCAGCATGTGGCCCTTGTCGAAGGAATAGAAACCACCGCCCTGCTTGGCCCAGGTGCCGGCGCTCATGGTCGGATTGCAATCGCCGGCTTCGCGCTGTTTGCGCTGGTTCTGGGTTGCGGCGTAGTTCCAGTGCACGGAGCTGACGTGATAGCCGTCGGCACCGTTTTCGGCGGTGAGTTTCCAGTTACCTTCGTAGATGTAGCTGGAGGAACCGCGCAGCACTTCCAGGCCATCGGCGGACTGGTCGACGATCATGTCGATGATCTTCGCCGACTCGCCCAGGTGCTCCACCAACGGCACCACGTCGGCCTTGAGGCTGCCGAACAGGAAGCCGCGATAGGATTCGAAACGCGCGACTTTGGTCAGGTCGTGGGAGCCTTCGCAATTGAAGCTCGCCGGGTAACCGGCCGCCGCCGGGTCCTTGACCTTGAGCAACTTGCCGGAGTTGTTGAAGGTCCAGCCGTGGAATGGGCAGGTGTAGGAGCTCTTGTTGCCGGTCTTGTGCCGGCAGAGCATCGCCCCGCGGTGGCTGCACGCATTGATAAAGGCGTTCAACTCACCGTCCTTGTTGCGCGCGATGAAGATCGACTGGCGCCCCATGGTGGTGGTGTAGAAATCGTTGTTGTTGGGGATCTGGCTTTCATGCGCAAGGTACAGCCAGTTGCCTTCAAAGATGTGTTCCATCTCGAGGTCGAACAGCCGCGGATCGGTGAACATCTCGCGCTTGCAGCGATAGATGCCCTGCTCAGGGTCTTCTTCAAGCAGGGAGTGAAGGTATTCGGGTCGCAGGGTCATGGCCGCCGCCTCCATTGTTTTTATTCAGGCAGGGCCATGCTAGGACGAGGGGACGGGGTGGACTATCCGCGGGGTGCAGACCTGTATCCGTTTTGTGCAGAGTGATGATCGTTCCCACGCTCTGCGTGGGAATGCAGCCCGGGACGCTCCGCGTCCCTTCCAGAGCCGAACGCAGAGCGTCCGTTGAGGCATTCCCACGCGGGAGCGTGGGAACGATCAAATAACGGTGGGCGGCGCCTGTGTGGTCAGTGCCGGCGCTTGAGGGTGTCCGACGGCAATTCGCCGAACTGTTTGCGGTAGCTGTCGGAGAACCGGCCCAGGTGCAAAAAGCCATAATCCATGGCCACTTCCGTGACGTTGCGCACGTTGCAGGTCGGGTCGCTCAGGTTGGCGTGAATGCGTTCGAGCTTTTTCTGCCGGATGTAGTTTTTCGGCGTGTCCCCCGCGTTGCGTTCGAACAAGCCATACAGCGAACGCAGGCTCATCCGCGCCTGGCGCGCCAGTTCTTCGCTGTCGATGTCCTGCTTGAGGTTGCACGCGATGTAATCGACCAGCGCCTCGAACGTCGCCGAGGCTGAGCCGGGATCGGTGCGCATGACGTTGGTCTTCATCAGGCCGAGCATTTTGCTGACAACGATTTGCGCATAGTGCTCCTGCACCCGGGGAATCGGCTCGGCGGCTTCCGCCTCCTGGCAAATCATCGCCAGCAGACCGACGAAACCTTCCAGCTCATTGAGCTGATAACGGTTCTCCAGAAACCGCACGCCCTGCCCCGGATACCGCCAGCGCTGCTCCTCGCACACCGACTCCAACAGCCGGGTGGGAACTTTCAGGATGAATTTTTCGCAATCACTGGAATAGGTCAGATCCACCGGATCGTCCGGGTTGATCAGCAGCAACTCGCCAGGCGCAAAGTAATGTTCCTGACCATGGCCGCGCCACAGGCAGTTGCCGCGCAGCAGCACCTGCAAGTGATAGATGCTGTCCAGCGCGCCTGAGGTGACCCGCACGCTGGCGCCGTAACTGATGCGGCACAGATCGAGGCTGGCAAACTTGCGATGATCGAGGCTGGCCAGCGGTCGACCGACCCTGGGCATCTGCAGGCAATGGTTGCCGACGTGCTGATTGACGTAGCCAGATACCTCGTACGGGTCGGCATGGTCGAAGACTCTGCTGCGATGACTCAACAATTGCGCTTGCATCATCGGATCACTCTCATTGTTGTTATCAGTGGCGCCGCCATTGTAGTGTCCTGTCTCACAAATACGTTCCTCTTTTGACGAGTGGCTGTTGTCGTCAGGCAAGGCACCGCGACGAGTCATAGCCAGCTATGGCGAGGAGCGGTAACGCAGCATGACGGCAACAGACGCCGTCAAAAAGGAACAGTATTTGTGAGACAGGACACTCGGTGCTCTGGCCGAAACACAGAAGGCCACGAGATAAACGGTCGGTTATCTCGCGGCCCGGTTCGGCGGGTCGAGGGTATCAGTCCTCGAGCGCGCGAACCCGTTCGTGGCGTTGCTGCTCCTCTGGCTGAGCGGACGACTGCAGGGTGAAATCGAAATCGATTTCGGCAAAACGACCGCTGACACCATGAGCCGCCGCACGCTGCGGATCGTCACTGAAAGTGATTTTGGCGATCAGTTCGTCACGGGTGGCGTAGGCGAAATCGTCATGCAGGTACTGATCGCCATCGAGGTTGATCTGGGTGGTCAGGTGACGATGATCCGGCGCCGAAATGAAGAAGTGAATGTGTGCCGGCCGCTGGCCATGACGGCCCAGTTGATCGAGCAATTGCTGGGTTGGACCGTCCGGCGGGCAACCGTAGCCCGACGGCACGATGCTACGGAAGCGGTAGCGACCCTCGGCATCGGTGACAATCCTGCGACGCAGGTTGAACTCGGACTGGGCGGTGTCGAAATACGAATAGGTGCCGCCGGTATTGGCGTGCCAGACATCCACTACCGCCCCGGCCAGCGGTTCGCCAGCGGTGTTGAGCACCTGACCTTGCATGAACAAAACGACGCCCGGATCGACGCCATCGTCCAGCCGCGCTTCGAAGTTCGACAGCGGTGCGCCGGCCACATACAGCGGCCCTTCGATGGTCCGCGGGGTGCCGCCGGATTTGCCGGCCTGCTCGTCTTCGGCGTCCATCAGCAGGTCGAGGTAATGCTCAAGACCAAGCCCGGCCACCAACAGACCGGCCTCCTGCCGCGCGCCCAGCACGTTGAGGTAGTTGACGGCTTTCCAGAATTCTTCCGGGGTCACGGCCAGGTCTTCGATGATGTTCACCGAATCGCGCAGGATGCGATAAACCAGCGCCTTGACCCGCGGATCGCCGGCGTCATTGAGCAGGCCGCTGGCCTCTTCGAGAAACTTCTGGACACTGGCAGTGTGGGAAATCTTGACGTTCATGGTGGTTCCTCATCTTGTAATTATTAGCGTAGCGAACTGAACAGGCTGGGTTCAGCGGTCATCCTCGCGAATGGAAGAAGGATGCCGGCACATCGCGGTGACTTCGATCGCCATGTACGGGTAAAGCGGCAATTGCATCAGCAGGTCGTGCAGTTCCTGAACGCTGTCGACATCGAACACGCTGTAATTGGCATAGAGCCCGGCGATGCGCCACAGATGACGCCACTTGCCTTGCTCTTGCAGGCGCTGGGCCAGGGCTTTTTCGTCGGCCTTGAGCTGAGCGGCGCGTTCCGGGTTCATGTCGACCGGTAAATTCACAGTCATTTTTACGTGAAACAGCATGATGCCCTCCTCAGGCTTGATGAACGGCAGTGGTTGTCTTATCCCGGCGGAAAAACGCCAGGCGCTCTTCGTCCAGGCTCAGGCCCAACCCCGGTGTTGACGGGACGTGCAGTTGGAAATCGCGGTAGACCAATGGCTCGATGAGGATGTCTTCGGTGAGCAGCAGCGGGCCGAACAGCTCGGTGTCCCAGCCCAGTGTGTTCAGCGTGACAAAGGCATGGGCCGAGGCCAGCGTGCCGATGCCGCCTTCGAGCATGGTGCCACCGTACAGGCCGATACCGGCCGCCTCGGCAATCGCGGCGGTTCGCAGCACGGCGCGTGGGCCGCCGTTCTTGGCGATTTTGAGGGCGAATACCGAAGCGGCGCCCTCGCGCGCCAGGTTGAAGGCGTCCTCTACGCATTCGATGGACTCATCGGCCATGATCGGCGCCGGGCTCATGGCATTCAGACGCACCATGCCGGCACGGTTGTTGCGCGAGATCGGTTGTTCGATCAGATCGATACCGTTGCTTCCGAGAATCCGGCAGGCCCGTAGCGCGATCGCTTCGTCCCAGGCCTGATTGACATCGACCCGCACGCTGGCGCGATCGCCCAAGGCCTTTTTGATCGCAATGACGTGGGCCAGGTCGCGGTTGACCTCGCCGGCGCCGATTTTCAGTTTGAAGATTCGATGGCGGCGCAGGTCGAGCATTTTTTCCGCTTCGGCGATGTCTTTGGCGGTGTCGCCGCTGGCCAGGGTCCAGACCACTGGCAGCGCGTCGCGAACCCGGCCGCCAAGCAACTCGCTGACTGGCAGGCCCAGGCGCTTGCCCTGGGCGTCGAGCAAGGCGCTTTCGATACCCGATTTGGCGAAGGTGTTGCCACGAATGCTGCGCTCCAGGCGCAACATCGCGGCATTCACATTGCCGCTGTCCTGGCCAATCAATAGTGGCGCGAAGTGCTTGTCGATATTGGTCTTGATGCTGTCCGGGCTTTCGTTGCCGTAGGCCAGACCGCCAATGGTGGTCGACTCACCGACACCCTCAATGCCATCGGCACAGCGCACACGAATGATCACCAGGGTCTGGTTCTGCATCGTGTGCATCGCCAGCTTGTGCGGGCGAATGGTCGGCAGATCGACGATGATCGTCTCGATCGATTCAATGGCTGTTGCAAGCATGTCGCGATACCCGTCAGGTTCTTAAAGTTCTGGAACCGATTCTGGTACGGCTTTTTTCGGGAAGCCAATATAGAATTGGTCTGACTCGATACCTTAAAGGTATTCAACAGATTGACGTTCGGAGGCCCCCATGGAACTGCGTCACCTGCGGTATTTTCAGGTGTTGGCTCAAACCCTCAACTTCACCCGCGCCGCCGAACTGCTGCACATCGCCCAACCGCCGCTGAGCCGGCAGATCCAGCAGCTGGAAGATGAACTCGGGGTACTGCTGCTGGAACGCGGCCGACCGCTAAAGCTGACCGACGCCGGGCGGTTTTTCCATGAACATTCCACCGCCCTGCTCGAGCAGTTGGGCAAGGTCTGCGACAACACGCGGCGGATTGGCCTGGGCGAAAAGACCTGGCTGGGCATCGGCTTTGCGCCATCGACCCTCTATGGCGTGCTGCCGGAACTGATCCGCCGACTGCGCAGCGGTGAGCCGCTGGCGCTCGAGTTGGGGCTCTCGGAAATGACCACGTTGCAACAGGTGCAGGCGCTCAAGGCGGGGCGCATTGATATTGGTTTCGGGCGAATCCGCATCGACGACCCGGCGATCATCCAGACTGTTTTGACTGAAGACCGACTGGTCGCCGCCCTCCCCGCCGGCCATCCATTACTGGCCGGGCCCATCAGCCTTCGTGAACTGGCAAAAGAACCCTTCGTGCTCTACCCCGGCAACCCGCGCCCCAGCTACGCCGACCACGTGATCGCGTTGTTTGAATCCTATGGCGTACACATCAACGTGGCGCAATGGACCAACGAATTGCAAACAGCAATCGGCCTGGTGGGTGCGGGAATCGGGGTGACGTTGGTCCCGGCCTCAGTGCAGTTGCTGCACCGCGACGATATCGGCTTCACACCGGTGCTGGAAGACAACGCCACCTCGCCGATCATCCTCAGCAGGCGCGTGGGCGATGTATCGCCGGGGTTGAATCATTGTTTGCAGATGATTGATGAACTGCTGCCGCGCGACAGACTCTAGGCCATGACACCGGCGAGAGCTCTGCGACCGGCGCGCATTTCGGTGCGAAGTTCGCCGATCAGGTTGGAAATATCGCGGACACTGGTCAATTCTTCGGGCGATACACCGGTGATCAACAGCTCAATCCGTCCGCTGGTGCGATCGAAGACCTTGATCCGCAATGTTTCATCGTGATTCACGGTGCATTCGCAGGACAGCGGTTTGAAACCGGACTCCACAATTTGGCAAAGCTGCGCAAGTTGAACCATGGCGGATGCCTCCCCTGGATGGTTTCGCGATTGGATCCACTGAGAATAGTTCAACTTGCGCAACACGCCAGCGAGTTCTATAGCCGCCTCGCAAGCTCGACAGCTGCTACACAATCAATCGTCCGACATCGCTCAGTGGGTATCTGCGCCCCATAACCAGTTCCAGATCCCTGGCAACTCCACCGCCTCTGAACTGTCCCGGACAGTACGCGCCATGGCCGCCTGCTGCAGTGCTGCCGTGTCGTCGTAAAAGGCTTTCTGGGCTGTGACCAAGCCGGTGGCACTGGCACTGTCGAGGAGGATTTGCAGGTATTCGCGGGTATGCCGGGCGGTGTAGCGATTCAGGTCGTGAAAAGTCACCACCACCGGAATCACCCCGTCCACCGTCGGCAACTCACCGAGGGCAATGCGCTCGCGGACTTCGGACAGTTGCCGCAGCAGGTTGGCCCGCCGACGGGGGCTGGCGTTGAAGCCCCAGATCTTGCCGTCATTGGCGCTCAGGTCGGTCAGCAGTACGTGCATGCCATGCTGTTGATAGGCCGCGAAGGTGCGCTTGTCGTAGTTCCAGAACGGCGGGCGCACCAGGGTCGGCAACGCGCCAGTGATCGCGGCAATATCTGCGCTGCCATCAGTGAGCGACTGTTCCAGTGCTTCCGGGTCCAGAGAACGATGGTTGGTGTGCCGGCGCGTGGCCGTGTGGAAGCCCAGCAAGTGACCTTCGGCGTGTTCGCGACGCATGATCTGTCGACCTGCCTCACTGCCGCCGGCGCGTGAGTCACGGGTCTGTACGAAGAACACCGCTTTAATGTCGGGTTGCAGCGGATTGCGCGCGAGGCTGTCGAGCACGGTGACCGTCGGGTTGTAAAAACCGGACGCGCTGGGCCCGTCGTCGAAGGTCAGCAGAAAGCGGATGGGCGCTTGAGTGCGCAGCCCCTGTTGCGTCTGCGGCGTCATTTCAATGGGCGCGGCGATGCAGCCAAACAGGCCGACTGCGATGGCGAACGCGGAGAGAACCTTGACCAGCTGCTTCATGTTTTGCCTTGGACCAGACCTTGCGGTCATTACGTTTAATGGCAAAAACCCCTCGCCCATTCATCCCTTGACCGGCCCGCAGATCGCTGCAAGCCGAGGTTGGATAAGGGTACACAGTGTTTGGTTCCGGCGCCCGCTCCCGGATTCGCGTTATGCCTTCCATTTTCGGTTATTGCGCCAGTGCCTGCCGGAACGAGCTGTCGATAATCGGTGCCGTCGCCAGGGCGGCCGGCAATGCCTTGACCTTGAACAGGAAGTCCGCGGTGCTTTGCAGATCCACCGCAGCCTGCTGATCCACCGGGCCGACGGTCATGTGGGCCTGACGCAGCCAAAGGCGCGACACGTTCTGGTCCAGGTTGGCCTTCTTCGCCCAGAGATCGGCGTACTCGTCGGTGTGATTGTCGACCCAGGCCCGGGCCTTTTTCAGGCGCACCAGGAAGTCGGCAATGGCTTCGCGTTTGCTGTCGATCGAAGGCGTCGAGGCGGCGATGGCGCTGAGACCGGGCATCAGGTTTTTGGCGGTGAGAATCGGTCGGGCGCCGGAGAACAGTATCTGCTGGGAAATGTAGGGTTCCCAGACCGGAAACGCGTCGATGCTGCCTTGGGGTAACGCGGCAGCGGCGTCGATTGGCATCAGTTTGATGAAGTCGACGTAGTTCTCCGGCAAATCGGCTTGCTCCAGAGCGCGCAAGGTCAACTGCTGGCTCCAGGCGCCGGGCCAGTAAGCGACTTTCTTGCCCTTGAGGTCGGCGATGGTTTTGACCGGCGAATCCTTGGGTACCAGCAAGGCGATGGTGTCCGGGTTCTGCCGCGACACGCCGATCAGCTTGACCGGTGCCTGTTTGGCGGCCAGAAACAGAAAACCTGAATCACCGAGAAAACCCAGGTCCAACGCGCCGGTATTCAGCGCTTCGGCCAGCGGCGCAGCGGCCTGGAAGTGCTTCCAGTCGACGGTATAGGGCGCTCCTTGCAGCACCCCTGAAGCCTCCACCGAGGCGCGAATGTTGTAGTAGTTCTGATCGCCGACGTGCAACACCACGGGGTCGGCGCCGTAGGTCAAAGGCGCGGCAAACAGGGCGCTGGCCAACAGACCGCGCAGGTATCGGGACAGATTCATCAGGGGCTCCTGAAGGGTTATTTTTATAGACCATAACGCGCTTACAGGTGCAATTTTAAATTCTATTTATGCATAAGCTCATGACGGGGAACAGCCTGTGTTTACCCAGCAACAGTGGCTCAACAGACTGTATTTCCCGGTACATTTCTCTGTCTGCAACGGCACATTGCCTTACCACAGGTGATTGCATTTCAGGCATCGGAAATTAAAAAGCCCCGCCATCAATGGCGGGGCTTTTGGGCATGTGCAGACCGATCAGGGTTTCAACGGGCGCTCCTGGTCACGGTCCGACAGTTCTTTACCGTCGTCGGGGTGCTTCCAGTCCGGCGTCGAACGCCTCTGCCGCTCGATCTCTTCTTGCGTGGGTTCATCGGTGTCTTCATCCAGGTCTGGACGCTTTGGTTCAGTGGCCATGTCCACCTCCCGTCCTCAAGGGATCATCCGTTAAGCGTAGTTCAGTTTCGCCCCGGACAACTCACAGCCACCACCGCAGCAAAAAGAAAAAACCCATGCTCAACAACATGCTGAGCAACGTATTGCGGGTGTAAAGTACCAGGCCCACGGCCACCAGCGAACTGATCAGGTAGGGGTTGTCCCATTGCAGGTTCAGCTGCTTGTCGGGCATGAACACGATCGGTCCGCAAATCGCCGTGAGCATGCCCGGCACCGCGAAACCGAGGAACTGCCGGGCATTGCTGCTCAAGCGCACCGGCAGCCGAGGCTCGAGAAATACGTAGCGGTTCAGGAACACCAGCAGGCCCATCCCGATAATCACAGCCCAGACCATCATGTGCGCCCCACGTAGAGTTTGTTGCAGATAAAGCCTGCGGTCATGCCCGCCAACCCTGACAACACCAGGGCCGAGCCCCATTGCCAATAGCTGAACAGCACCGAACAGAACAGCGAGACCGCCACGCAGACTACCGTCGGAACGTTGCGCACCACTGGTGTGATCAAGGCGATAAAGGTCGCCGCGATAGAGAAATCCAACCCCAGGTGTTCAAGGCCCGGAATGCTGCTGCCCAGCACAATGCCCGCCAGGGTGAAGAGGTTCCACGCGATGTAAAACGTCAGGCCCACGCCCAGGGCATACCAACGATTGAACTGCTGTTTGTCATGCTGGCTGGTCAGGGCGAACAACTCGTCGGTGAGCAAAAAACCCAGCCCCACACGCCAGCGGCCCGGCAACGGGGAAATCACCGAACGCATGCTCATCCCGTAAAGCAAATGCTGGGAGGTCAGCAACAGCGTGGTCAACAGAATCGAAAAGACCCCGGCGCCGCCCTTGAGCATGCCGATGGCGACCAATTGAGCTGCGCCGGCAAACACGATGCTCGACAGCCCCTGACCTTGCAGCGGAGTGAGATTGGCCTCGATGGCCATGGAGCCGGCCAGCAACCCCCAAGGCGCGGTCGCCAGGGACAACGGCATGATGGCCACGGCACCGCGAAGGAATGCACTGCGCGGCAGGAGTGAGTTGGACATAACGCTCTGCAACCAGGGAAAGACCCCAGACTGTGCCAGCAGTCACGGTGGATGGCTTGAACAATCTTGCGCACTTGCACGCAACCAGTGCTGATTTTCGAGATTGACAAATATCGCGCCGACTTTTAAAACTGAGCACCTCATTCAGGGTGTAAGCAACCATGTCCGCAACCTTCAATCTCAACACTGTCGTCATTGGCTTGAATGCCAAGGCGCAAGGTTGCGTTGCGCACGCCCTTAAATCGAAGAAACAGTCGCTCATGTGACCGGGGCGCGCTGTCCCGTCAGATGAGCTGACAGGACATTGAGCGCGGCGGACACTCCCTCCTTCTTGCTGACTTCCTTCTACGCTTCTGACGGTGACGAAATCGGTCAACCTTCAGGAGAAAGTGCATGTCATCGTTTCAAGGTATCTGGGTTCCCATCGTTACGCCGTTTCACAATGGCGCGATCGACTTCGAAGGGTTGCGGCGGCTGGTCAGTCATCTGCTGGAAAAAGGCGTTGATGGCATTGTGGTCTGCGGCACCACCGGGGAAGCCGCAGCGCTGGGCAAACATGAGCAACTGGCAGTGCTCGATGCGGTGCTGGAACGGGTTGCACCAGAACGTGTAGTCATGGGTCTGGCCGGCAACAACCTTGCCGAATTGCTGCAATTTCAAGGCGAAATCCTGAAACGTGCCCTGGCGGGTTTGCTGGTTCCACCGCCGTACTACATCCGCCCTTCCCAGGCCGGCCTCGAAGCGTTTTTCAAGACCGTCGCCGATGCTTCCAGCGTCCCGGTGATTCTCTACGACATTCCCTATCGCACCGGCATAGCCTTCGAGCAGGCGACCTTGCTGCGGATCGTCCGCCACGAGCGGATCGTCGCGATCAAGGACTGCGGCGGTAATCCAGCCACCACCCTTGCGCTGCTCTGCAGCGGCAAAGTCGACGTGCTGTGCGGTGAAGACCACCAGATATTCGGTGCTTTGTGCCTCGGTGCCAAAGGCGCGATTGCCGCCTCGGCCCATGTTCATCCCGAGCTGTTCGTGAGGCTGTATCAGCAGCTTCGCGACAACCGGTTAGCGGATGGCCGGACGACGTTCTTCCAGTTGCTGCCGTTGATCCACAGCCTGTTCATCGAGCCCAATCCCGCCCCGGTGAAAACCGCCCTGGCCCTTGAAGGGTTGATCCACGACGAGCTGCGCGCGCCGATGCAACGTAGCAGCGAAGCCACGGCGGTGCGTTTGAAAGAAGTACTGGCAGTGCTTGAGAACAGCAATCGATAGAGCACACGCGCCCAGCCCGAGTACCATGGAGCGATTCACATAACGCGTCAGGAAGTCGACATGCTTTACCGAATCGCCGCCGACGGGCTGGTGCTGTCTCACTTGCTGTTCATTCTGTTCGTGCTGTTCGGCGGGCTGCTGGTGCTCAAATGGCACCACCTGGCCTGGTGGCACCTGCCCGCCGCCGTGTGGGGCGTGATCGTGGAAGTTTTCCACCTGTCGTGCCCACTGACCGAATGGGAAAACCTCATGCGCCATGCAGCCGGGCAAACCGGTTATGGCGGCGGTTTTATTGAACATTACGTGTGGCCGATTATTTATCCGGCCGGGCTGACACCCACGATTCAGTTGGGGCTGGGCAGCGTGGTACTGGCGATCAACGTGCTGATCTACCTGCGACTGATCCGGTTATGGAGATTGCGGCACCCGACTCGTTCAGGGCAGTAACCGGTCTGGTTGAGTTCAGTTGGCAATGACGCTCATGTTCCGGCCACTGGCCTTGGCCACATACAGCGCCTTGTCTGCTGCGCCGATCAAATCTTCGGGCTCGCTCTGCGCCGTCTGGTTGTAGGCACAGACCCCCAGGCTGACCGTGACGAGGCCTTCGGGGCTGCCACTATGCTTGATGTCCATTTGCTGAACCGCGCGACGGATCTTTTCCGCCACCAAAAACGCCCCCACATAATCGGTGCCGGGCAGCACCACCGTAAACTCCTCACCACCGAAGCGGGCAGCGAGATCGCCGGGGCGCTGGATGTTGTCGGTGATGATGGTGCTGATCTTGCGCAAACACTCATCGCCCGCCAAATGACCGTAGTGATCATTGAAACTCTTGAAATGATCGACATCGATCATCAGCAACGCAAGGCTGGTGTGGGTACGTCTGGCACGGCCCATTTCCGCCAGGATGAACAGGTCGAATTGACGCCGGTTGGAAAGCCCGGTCAGTGCATCCTCCAGAGCCAGCAATTTGAGGCTGTGGTTGACCTCAATGAGTTTTTCCTGAGCCTCCAGCAATTCGTTCTGAATATGATTCTGCTGCTTCATGACACGGATCAGGCGATAGCCGAGAACGCCCAGAAACCCCAGCAGCAATGAGACGATGCCCGCACTGAGCATTGCCTCCTGCCGCCAGCTGGCCAGGACTTCTTCCTTGTCGAGCGCGGTAAAAACGATAAGCGGATAACCCTCGACCCGCCGAAACCCCACCACCCGCTCCACCCCGTCCACGTAGGATTTGACGATTGCCGTACCGAAATCGCCCTTGGGCAACAACTGGGTAAACAGCGGCCCCTTGGCGATGCTGGTGCCGATATCGGTTTCCTTGAACGGGCGGCGAACGACGATGGTGGCGTTATCGGCGATCAGATTGACCACCCCGTTATTGCCCATGTCGATGCTGTTGTACAAGTCCAGGAAATGTTTGAGATAGATCGAAGCCGCCACCACGCCGGCAAACCGCCCATCGGCGTGATTGATCCTGCGTGACACGGTCATGACCCACTCACCGGTCGAGCGACTTCTTATCGATGGACCGATATGAGGGCCGCGGTCGGGATGATCACGGTGGTAGATGAAATATTCACGGTCGGAGTTATTGGCATTGGGCAACACAGCGTTATTGGAGTTGGCAAGCCAGCGTCCTTCTTCGTCGAAAACGAACAGCCCATGGATCTGCGCCAGTTCACCGCGCTGGGCGTGGAGCAAACTTTGCAGCCTGGGAATTCTCGCTGGCTCCATACCGTCGTTTTCAAGGCGGTCCACCACGGCAAACAGCAGCGTGTCGGCCTGTTTGATCGATGCTCGCGCCTGCGAGGCCAGGGTTTGCGCCAGGTTGGACATCTCCACTTCGCTGCCGCGCAAATGATACTGCCGCGCGTTCCAGCCTTCCCCGATCACAATGGCCGTCATGGACAGGCACACCGCAACAAGTAGGGAGACTGCGTATCGAACCTTGAGTTTCGACTCAATCTGCCCGGGCACCCAAGGCGCGGCGAGCCGGGTGCTTTCAATACGATCTTTGACGAACGGATGCCCCATGACGCTCCCTGAATCCCTTATGCAATGGCGAATTTTCCCGTTCGCCCTTTTAGCGCCAGCCAGCCGTGGCCGGCGCTCAGACCACTATGACCCATCAACGGATACGATAGGTGATTTGCACGAAAATGCTCATCGCCAACGATCGTATTATTACACCTGCGTCTGCTTCACCGCCTCAAGCCAGGCCGGGTTCAATTGCGTTTGTTCGGTCTCGATGCCCAGCGCTTCCATCCGCGCCTTGTGCTGGTCCATCTCACGGGTCAGCTGGCTATGGTCGCTGGAATTGCCGTCCAACTGGTGCATCTGGCTCAGTCCCAGATGATAAAAACGCAGCAGTTTCATGGCGCTCGGATCGCCCTTCTCCACTGCCGCCGTCACCTGGTGCATGACATTGGTAATGCTCATCAAGCTGCGTTTGAGCTGCCAACCGTACACGGCTGGCGCCATCCATTCCTGGGTCCAGAACGTTCCGCGCATCAGCGCCGCCATCAGCAACAACGCAGCAAATACGCCGCCAACGTTGAAACGCAGATTGTCGCCGCCGGGCTCACCGAACAGCGCCACCGCTGCCGTGGACAGCACCATCGCCAGCGCCAGGAACATCAGAGCGATGATTACCGTGCTGCGTCGCGTCTGGCGTCGATAGGTTTCGGCATTCATTGGCTGGATTTCGAACATCGCGACGGGGTTCCTTGCATCAATGGTAAAAGGCTCTGTGGCAAAAAGACTGCAGGGCATTATCGCCTCCCCGAAGGATTTAGCTATGCTGGGGCTCCTTTTCATCTTTTCATCGTCAAACGGGGACATAGCGATACAGCGCAGTTCGTGCCATCTTCATTATGGATACACACTATTCGGATGCCATGCGCCTGCCGGCGGGTGACATCGTTTTAAGGATCATTGAATGACCCAACGACATGTAATCAACGCCTCGGTCAGCCCTAAAGGCAGCCTGGAAACACTGTCCCAACGTGAAGTACAGCAACTGAGCGAAGCCGGAACCGGCCTCACCTATACCCTTTTCCGCCAGTGCGCCCTGGCCATCCTCAATACCGGCGCTCACGTCGATAACGCCAAGACCATTCTGGAAGCCTACAAAGACTTCGAAATCCGCATTCACCAGCAAGACCGTGGCGTACGCCTGGAATTGCTGAACGCCCCGGCCGACGCCTTCGTCGATGGCGAAATGATCGCCAGCACCCGGGAAATGCTCTTCAGCGCCCTGCGCGACATCGTCTACACCGAAAACGAACTCGACGCCTTGAGCATCGACCTGAGCACCTCCCAGGGCATCAGCGACTACGTCTTCCACTTGCTGCGCAACGCCCGCACCCTGCGCCCCGGCGTCGAACCGAAAATCGTAGTGTGCTGGGGCGGCCACTCGATCAACACCGAAGAATACAAATACACCAAGAAAGTCGGCCACGAACTCGGCCTGCGCAGCCTGGACATCTGCACCGGTTGTGGTCCGGGCGTGATGAAAGGCCCGATGAAAGGCGCGACCATCGCCCACGCCAAGCAACGCATCCACGGTGGTCGCTACCTCGGCTTGACCGAACCCGGGATCATCGCCGCCGAAGCGCCGAACCCGATCGTCAACGAACTGGTGATCCTGCCGGACATCGAGAAACGTCTGGAAGCCTTCGTGCGGGTCGGCCACGGCATCATCATTTTCCCGGGCGGCGCGGGCACGGCCGAAGAGTTTCTGTACCTGCTCGGCATCCTGATGCACCCGGATAACGAAAGCCTGCCTTTCCCCGTGGTCCTCACCGGGCCGAAAAGCGCCGCGCCGTACCTGGAGCAGTTGCACGCCTTCGTCGGTGCGACCCTCGGTGAAGCCGCGCAGCAACACTACGAGATCATCATCGACGACCCGGTTGAAGTGGCGCGGCAGATGACTCAGGGCCTCAAAGAGGTCAAACAGTTCCGTCGCGAGCGCAACGACGCGTTCCATTTCAACTGGCTGCTGAAGATCGACGAAGGCTTCCAGCGCCCGTTCGACCCGACCCACGCCAACATGGCCAACCTGCAATTGAGCCGCAACCTGCCCTCCCACGAACTGGCCGCCAACCTGCGCCGCGCGTTCTCCGGCATCGTCGCCGGCAACGTCAAGGACAAGGGCATCCGCCTGATCGAAGAACACGGGCCATACCAGATCCGTGGCGATGCCGCGGTCATGCAGCCGCTGGACAAACTGCTCAAAGCCTTCGTCGCCCAGCACCGGATGAAACTGCCGGGCGGCGCGGAGTATGTACCGTGTTATCAGGTGGTGGCTTGATACGCTCCCACACTTTTACAAGAAACCCCGCGTGATGCGGGGTTTTGATCGTTCCCACGCTCTGCGTGGGAATGCAGCCCGGGACGCTCCGCGTCCCTTCCAGAGCCGAACGCAGAGCGTCCGTTGAGGCATTCCCACGCGGAGCGTGGGAACGATCAGTGCGCCTGTTAGCCCTGCGGATCGAGGTTATCCAGCACCCGATTCACCGCCAACTCCCCAAGCATGACCACCGATTGAATCCCCAGCATCATGTTGCGATGGGGCATGTCCATCAACCCGGCGAACTCACTGAGCATCACGCTCGCCGACGCCAGGGATTCGCAGGCGTTGACCAGCAGGGTTTCGTTATCGACCTTGGCGCCGACGTGGTAAATGGTGCTGGGTTTGCGCTTGGTGTCTTTGGGGATGGGGGGCTTTAGGTAATGGTCGAGGGCGCGGTCGGCGGCTTCGTGGAGTTTTTTGGAATCGAGGGATTCGTAGGGTGATGTCGGATCGGTTTCAGGCGGGTTGGGTGTAGGTTTGAACATAGATGAAGCTCCTAGAGTCATGGAGCTGCCACGGTTCGCTGCGAGACGAAAGGAGGTGGCAGCTATACGCAGGTCGCAGACCGGGACTCTAGAACCGGCAGACCCGAAGGTCTCCCACGTACAGCCGCCATAACATGAACGGACAGGCATACCTGTTCACGAACGGAGGATGTTGTGCGTCTAGAGATACACGGGCTGCGAAACCCGATCGCTGATTCGTCAACGACCCGGAAACGATAGAGCCCGGCCTCAAGGCGCACAAGCCGGCGGATTCTGGCGCAGTCGTAGGCAACGGCGCAAGGCTGTGTAGCCTGAGTGAGTATCTGGAAGTGTCGCTTAAACAGCGTTTGTTTAGCGGTCTGACACTTAGCCTTGTGGTGGCTGTACCGGCCTCTTCGCGAGCAAGCCCGCTCCCACAGGTATCTGATGTGACCAAAGGATTTGTGAACGACACCGCTTACTGTGGGAGCGGGCTTGCCCGCGATGAGGCCCGAAAAAACACCCTCTAACTTTCGGTCAATCCACCAATCGCGCCGCAAGAAACTTGGCCTGGCTCGCCACATCAGTCACCGCCGTGCTCTCCCACCACATCCCACGCAACGGTGGCCCCATGGCGAACAAACGGCTGGCGACCTGCCCATCGGCGCTTAGCACCGCGCCGTCATCCGCGGCGGCAATGCCCAACGCCAATGGCCCCGGCCGTACCAGCCCGCGTGCCAATAGCTGCTGCGGCAATGGGCGCGCCACTCGCCGCCAGTCGTATTCGATACCGCTGGAATTGATCAGTGCCGCGCCGTGCACCACGCAGGTTTGCGCCTCGCCACGTCGACGGATGCGAATGCTGACCTCTCCGCTCAACGAAGGCTCCAACCCTTTGAACGATGCAGCCTGAATCCGCAACCGCCCTTCCCCGTGCAGTCGCGCCACCAACTCGGCACTCAGCGGCGGCGAGCGATGGTGATGGCTTTCCCACCACGGCCGCACATGCCGCACAAACTGCCGACGTTGCACATCCGTCGCCTGACTCCACAACCGCCCGATGTGCGCCCGCACCGTGTCGAGCGGCGCTTGCCAGTCGATGCCCTGGGCGATGGCGTCGCGGCAATGCCGACGCAGTTCGCGCATCAGCTGACGCGGCGTGCGAATGCTGTGATCCTCGGCCAGGAAATCGGCCCAGGCCGGAGGCTGTCGCCGTACATGCGGCAGCAGGCCATGCCGGGAAAACACTTCGATCGGCCCGCGATGCCCGGCCTGTTCCAGTGACACCACGGCATCGACCATGGTCAGGCCCGAGCCGATGATCAGCACCGTCGACTGCGGATCGAGCTGACGCATGGCGGCGACATCCCATGGATCGAGCGCCGCTGCGTTCAAGCCGCTGGATTCGGTTTGCGGCGTGCGCGCGGCGGGGAACATGCCAGTGGCCAGCACCGCATAGGCGCCCTGCAAACGTTGGCCATCGTTCAAGGTGAGGCGCACCGAATCGATATCGGTCTGCACATCGACCACTTCCGCGCACACATGCTCCACCGTCGAGCCGTACCGCGCGCCCACCACCTGCGCTTCGGCCAAACGCTGCTGCACATAAACGCCAAACAACCCGCGCGGCGCAAACAGCTCACTGATCGGTACATGTTGCTGATCCGACTCCGGCCAACCACCCGCAGCGATGTACTCGGTCAACCATTGAGTCAAATCATCAGCGTTGTCGGGATCGACGCTCATCCGCGCCGCGTTGCCGTTGAGCGTATGGCCCAGTTCGACCGCACTGTAGGCCTCGCCCCGACCAAGTTCAGTGCGAGGTTCGATTACCAGCACCTGACGCTTGCCCGGCAAACGCAGCAACTGCGCCGCCAGCATCGCGCCGCTGAGGCCGCCGCCGATGATCAGGATGTCCGCGTGGCGGATGGCGTCGGTCGCCTGTCCGCGTGGGGTGTCAGTCATGGCGTTCTCATTGATCAGTGTTTACCTAAATAAAAGTCGTGCAGATCGCCCCGTGCCAGTAACTCATCGGCGGTGCCGGACAGCACCACGCGACCGGTGTCGAGGACGTAGGCCTGTGAGGCGTACTTGAGTGCCACGTTAATATTTTGCTCGGCAATCAGGAAGCTCACCTGCTCGTCTCGATTGAGTTGGGCGACGATTTCGAAAATCTCCTGGACGATAATAGGCGCCAAACCCATGGAAGGTTCATCGAGCAGTACCAAAGTAGGACGTGTCATCAACGCCCGGCCGATGGCGACCATTTGTTGTTCGCCACCGGAAGTCAGCCCGGCCTGGGTCTTGCGTTTGGTTTTCAGGCGTGGAAACCAGGCGTAGATGCGCTCCAGATCCGCCGCCAGGTCCTTGCGGCTCAGACCACGAACGAAGCCGCCGCTGCGCAGGTTGTCCTCCACCGTCAGTTGCGCAAATACGTGCCGACCTTCCAGCACATGCACCATGCCCTGACGCACGCGAACGCTCGGATTAACCCCTGCGGTATCGCGCCCGAGAAACTCGATCGTCCCTCGGCTGACTTCCGCACGCTCGGCCCGCACCAACCCGGAAATCGCCTTGAGCGTGGTGCTTTTGCCCGCACCATTGGCCCCGAGCAACGCGACGATGCCGCCCTCGGGCACCGTCAGCGACACCCCGGCCACGGCCAGGATCGCCCCGTCGTAAATCACCTCGATGTCTTTGACTTGCAACAGGTCATTGGCGGCAATGTCGCTGGCGGCTTGGCTCATACGTTATTCATCCCCGGTGCAGGTGCGTGGCGTCAGGCCTTTTTCCTTGGCGAACGCGGCGGATTTTTCATCGATCAAGGGCCGCAGCAAGGCGCGGTCGGCGGGGATCCAGTCGCTGATCAGCGTCCAGTTGGCGCCGTCCCACTGCTGCACCCGCGCCGAACCGCCACCCTCATGATCCTTGCAAGACAGCTTGAGGTTCTGCATCAGGCCGAAGTACCCCATGTCCTTGAGCCGCGCGTCGTCGATGTTCAGGTGTTCCAGCCCCCAGCGCCCTTCTTCGCCATTAAGCGGGCGCTTGCCGAACTTGCCTTGGGCGGTGCGGATCGCTTCCACCATCACTGCCGCGTTCACCAGCCCGGAGTTGTAATAGACGCTGCCGAAATTCTTCAGGTCCTTGAGGTCGCTTTTGCCCTTGTCGAGGATGGCTTGCTTGAGGCGTTTGTGGATCTCGAATTCGCTGCCGGCCGGGTATGGCGTCAGCGCCAGATACCCTTTGGCGGCGGCGCCTGCGGGCAACACGTCTTCGCTGGAACTGGCCCAGATGTCGCCGACGATGTGGTCCACCGGGAAGCCGAAACGCGCGGCTGTCTTGACCGCCACCGGCGTCGACACGCCCCAGGTGCGCAGGAACACCCAGTCCGGGTTGGCCTGGCGCACTTGCCGCCATTGCGACGATTGCTCGTTGCCCGGATCGGCCACCGGGATCTGGATGTTTTCGAAGCTGTACTTCTCCGCCAGCAGTTTCAACGGGCCGAGGGTTTCCCGACCGTAAGCCGAGTCGTGATAAACCGTCGCGATCTTCTTGCCCTTGAGTTTGTCGAACCCGCCTTCGCGCTGGGCGATGTAGTTGATCAGGCTCGAAGCCTCGCTGTAGAAGGTCAGCATCACCGGAAAATTGTAAGGGAACACCGTGCCGTCGGTGGCTTCGGTGCGACCGTAGCCGAGGGTGATCAGCGGGATCTTGTCGACTTCCGCCCGCTCGCTCAGCGCATACGCCGCCGGTGCGCCGTTGGGTGAATAGATCGCCACCGGTGCGCCATCCAGGCCTTTCTTGAAGCGCTCATAGCACTCGATGCCCTTCTCCGCCGTCCACTCGGTTTCGCATTCCTGCCAGACCAGTTTGACGCCGTTGATCCCGCCTTCCACATCGTTGATGTAGTTCAGGTAATCGAGCATGCCGGCCCACACTTGCACACCGCTGGAGGCGTAAGCGCCGACGCGATAAGTGGCCAACGGGAAAAACTGCTGGTCCGGCGAGGCCAAAACCTGTGGCACCGCACTGCCGAATACCGCCAGCGTCAGAGCGACGCCGGCCAACGAACGTTTCAAGGATGCACGCATGTTGTCTCTCTAATTAGTGGGGGAATTCAGAAGCGCAACGGCCAGTGACTCAGCCGTTCACGAAGGTTGCTCAAGAGGCGAATCAGGCCTTCCGGTTCCTTGATCAGAAACAGGATGATCAGCACGCCGAAGATGATTTTTTGCAGATTCTGTAACTGGCCGGCGTCCACCGAACCGCCGAACAAGGCTTGCCCGGCGTGGCTGAGCAGGATCGGCAGCAGGCTGATAAACGCCGCGCCGACGAAGTTGCCGGCGATGCTGCCCATGCCACCGATAATGATGATGAACAGGATCTGGAACGACCGGTTGATATCGAAGCTGCTGGCGCTGGCCGTGCCCAGATAAGCAAAGGCCCACAGCGCCCCGGCGATGCCGAGGTAAAACGAGCTGACGGCGAATGCCAGGTGCTTGTAGCGCACCACCGCAATGCCGATGACTGCGGCGGCGGTATCCATGTCGCGGATCGCCATCCAGTTGCGGCCGATCTGGCTTTTCACCAGGTTCACCGCGCCCCAGGTCAGCAACAGCACGGTGGTCAGGGTCAGCAGATAGCGGCCCAATGGGGTGTTGAGGTCATGACCGAACAGGGCCAGTTTCGGCGCGGAAATGGTCCCGGACGAACCATAGTTGTAGAACCAGGGGAATTTGACGAACAGCCACTCGAGGAAAAACTGCGCGGCGAGCGTGGTGACCATCAGGTAAAAGCCCTTGATCCGCGAACTCGGCAGGCCAAAGACAAACCCCACCACCGCGCTGATCAGCCCACCGCCGAGCAGCGCCACCGGCAAGCCCAGCTCTGGCAAACGCAGCAGAAACCCGTAGGTGGCAAAGGCGCCGACCGCCATGAACCCGGCCGCACCAACCGAAGTCTGGCCGGTGTAACCGGTGAGCAGATTGAGGCCAAGCCCGGCCAGGGACAGCACCAGGAACGGGATCAGAATCGCGTTCAGCCAATAGTCGTTGCCGGTCAGCGGCACGACCACGAAGGCGATCAACAACAGCGCAATCAAACCAATCGGCACACGGCGCTGGATCAACACCGCCGGCGCGGTTTCGCGGGTAAGGGAAATCGACATGGGTTCAGACTCGCTCGATGGCGCGCTCGCCGAACAGGCCGGCGGGACGGATGTACAGGAAGGCCAAAGCCAGGACGTAAGCGAACCACGGGGTAATGCCACCGCCGATCAGCGGGCCGATGTACACCTCGGCGAGGTTCTCCGCCGCACCGACGATCAACCCGCCGACAATCGCCCCGCCAATTGAGGTGAAGCCGCCGATGATCAACACCGGCAAGGCCTTGAGCACCACCAGCGACAGCGAGAACTGCACACCTTGGCGCGCGCCCCACAACAACCCCGCCACCAGCCCGACAATACCGGCCACCGCCCAGACGATCTGCCAGATGCGGTTGAGGTTGATGCCGATCGACAGCGCGGCGGTGGTGTCATCCGCCACTGCGCGCAATGACACGCCAATGCGGGTTTTGTTGAACAGCAGCGCCAGCACCGTCACCAGCACGATGGCGGTCGCTGCGGCAATCAGGTCGAACTGGCTGACCATCATCCCGCCGATGAACAGCGGCACGTCATCGATGCCCAGATCCAGCGCCCGCACTTGCGAACCCATCAAGCCCTGAGCCAGGCCTTCGATGATGAACGACAACCCGAGGGTGGCCATAAACAGGGTGATCTGCGAGCGATTGACCAGTGGTCGCAACACCAGCCGCTCGATCAGCAATGCGCCGATGATCATCACCACAACGGTCAGCAACAGCGCCAAGGCAAACGGCACGCCTTGATCGTGCAGGCTGACAAAGGTCAGCGCGGCGAACAGCAGCATCGCGCCCTGAGCGAAATTGAACACGCCGCTGGCCTTGTAGATCAGCACGAAGCCGATCGCGACCAGCGAGTACATGGTTCCGGCGAGCAAGCCGCCGAGCAGGGTTTCGAAGAAGAATGTCATCAGTGCACCACGCCCAGATACGCCGCGATGACGTCAGGATTGGCCTGCACCTCGGCCGGCGTGCCGTCACCGACCTTGCGCCCGTAATCGAGCACCACCACATGGTCGGACAGGCCCATGACCACGCTCATGTCGTGCTCGATCAATACCACCGTGGTGCCGAGGTCGCCGTTGATGTCGGCGATGAAGCGGGCCATTTCCTGCTTCTCTTCGGCGTTCATTCCGGCCATCGGCTCATCGAGCAGCAACAGGCCGGGGCCGGCAATCAAGGCACGGCCCAGCTCCACACGTTTTTGCAGGCCGTAGGACAGCTTGCCCACCGGCACGTCGCGGTGGGCTTGCAGTTCGAGAAATTCGAGAATGCCCTGGGCCTGCCGACGGAAGCCTTCAGCCTCACGCCGGGCTCTTGGCAGGTTCAGCGCCTGCTCAATAAAACGGCTGCGCAGGTGCCGTGACAGGCCGGTGAGGATGTTGTCGATCACGCTCATTTTCTTGAACAGCGCGTTGTTCTGGAACGTGCGACCGATGCCTCGGCGTGCGGCGCTCAATGGGTCGATACGCTTGAACGGCTGTTGCTCGAACACAATCGAACCGGCATCGAAGCGGTACACGCCGTTCAGTACGTTGAGCAGCGAACTCTTGCCCGCGCCGTTGGGGCCGATCAGCGCGCAGATCTCGCCCCGGCGCACGTCGAACGACAGTTCATTGATCGCCTTCACGCCTTTGAAGGACAGGGAAATACCGCTGACTTGCAGAATGGAATCGGTTGAGCTCATGCGATGTCCCGTTTGAATTCGGCGAGCCAGGTCGGCTCGGGTTGAGCATCGGAAATGCGAGTGGCTTGCCAGATGAAATGCAGGTTGTGGAAGCCTAACAGGCGGCGAACGCGTTTTTTAATCAAGCGTTGCAGAGCCTTTTCCGGATGGGCGATGGCCCAGTCGCAGAGGCGTCGGCGCCAGGTGCCGTGGGGCGCGAGGCGGCTGTCGATTTCTGCGGCGAGCACGTGCAGGCGTTCGGTCGACAGCAACAGCCCGGACGGTGCGACTTCACGACGGTCGCGGCTGGCGCTGCCAGGGCTTTCGGGGAAGGCCAGGGATTGGCCGCTGGTCAGCCATAGCTCCAGCAATACCGTCAGGCCGTGCTGCCACTGGGTGCCCTCTTCGCTCCATAGTTGCGCGTCTTGATTCCAGCGGTTGAGGCGTTGCGCAGGGTCCACCGGGCCGAGCAGGTCGGCGAAATTCAGCAGCGCCTGGCCTTGGTTGATCCAGAGTTGCTGCGTCTGTCGCCCCTGGACGAATGCGTGGGTCGGACGGCTGCGCCATAGGGCTTTGTGCAGGGTATCGGGGTCGAGGTTGTCCGGCAGCGTCAGCAGTTCAGCGCCGATGTGCCGGGCGGCCAATGCGAGCAGCAACAGATTTGGCTCGAACGCACCGCTCAAGGCCAGGCGCGAGTCTTCGGTAAAACCCTGCTGACGCAAACCATCGGCCAACCGCTCGACATCGCGCAAAACATCGATCCAGCGCCAGACGAACCACTGACCGTGGCGCTTGTGGCGCAGCGCCGGTTGCAACGGACTGACCTGCGCCCAGTGCTGCAGCTGCTCCAGGGTGCAAGGCGCTTTGACCTGCCATTCGGCGGTGTCCGCGATGGGCGGACGCTTGAGTTCATGCACGCTCATTGGCTTACCTCTTATCCATGGGCAAAAGCGTGCGGTGGTCCGCTGGGCTGAAGAATTAACGCAATCTCTAAAACACCGCCGATTACCTGTGGGAGCGAGCCTGCTCGCGATGGCGGTGTGACAGGCGACATCAATGTTGGATGTACTGGCCCCATCGCGGCATAGGTATCTACACATCTCTAAAGTCTTCGGCTGGCCACCCAGCCGATGGCCTCTTTAGCAAAACCCGCCAGTTCCTGGGGCGTGTATTGTTCCAATGTCTCGCACATGGCCAAAAGCATGTATAAACCGGCCAGCAGCGCGGAAGCCGTCACCGGCTGCGAGCGCTTCATCTGTCGACCAGACAGACGGACCAAAAAATCCCGTGTTTGCTCAGCAAACTCCCCCTTAGCCCGCATCAGACGCCAACTGACAGCACATGCCTGACTGGCGATCAACAGCCGTTTGAACACCGCTTCACCGCTCTCTTGCTGCCAGTTTTCCAGCTGATGCCCACCCCCTTTAAGCAGTTTGAAGTAGGACTCGATACGCCAGCGCCAGTAATACCAGAGCGCCAATCGTTCATCTGCGACCTCTTGCTCAAGGTTGCTCAGCAAATACCATTCGGCCAGCAGGTGACCATCGGCTCCCAGTATTCGGCTCACGACGAGCCGGGCCGGCAACGGCTCACCAGACTTGCGCAGCGTCTTGCGGTCGGCCCTGTCTTTGGTGAAAGGCTGGGCTTGGCGAGTCAGCACGACGGCGGTTTCTCCCACCCATTGAATGGCCGGTTTTCCTTTGTAGTCCACCTTGCGAGTTTTGCGGTAGGTCATCTCGCGAGCAATTTGACTCAGGGCCCTCGATTGACCTGCATGACTGGCCGTGGAACCGGCCTTGACTCGCACCAGCCATTGCCGACCCTCGGCCTGCCATTGCCTCAGGTGAGCGACCGAATCAGCCTCTCGATCCACGATATGGACAAGCGGCTTGGCAAAATTCTGCTGTTCCAGCCAAGTGATACGTTGTGTCAGTTCATGCAGATGCTTCTCAGGGACCAGCACTTCTTCGGCTCGCGTGCTGAGCACGCCGTCCTGGTCGCCAGATTTTGAGCGGGAGTACAGATCGGTGCACCGTCACGGTCGGTGACTAGCAGGCTGCTTTGCAGTTCGTACCCGATATCGCCTCGGTGGGTCATTTGCAGGCGATCAGCCTTGCTGTGGTGGTGCATGTAATTGAGCCGAGACCAATCGTGCATGACCAGCGCGTAATCATCACAGTCATCCCGACAACCCTCGTGGGCTAACGCCAGCAGCGGTTTAACCAGGTCAACGGGCCGAACCCGGTCATTGCTCAAAAATCGCCAAAGGGCTTGCGTCTGTGCAAAAGCCTTGTCGCTTCGCGGCAAGGCTTTCATCCCGGCGGCCAGCGCCGGTAGTCCATTACTGTGTCCCATGACCAACTCGTCGTATCGTTTTGTCAGTCGGGCATCTAGCCCGGTCATTTGATATCCATGCCGTCCCTTTATAGACCAGGATCGGGAGATGTGTAGATACCTATGCCCATCGCGGGCAAGCCCGCTCCCACAGGGTTTTGTGTCGTCCACAACTATCGCCGACGATACGAAACCTGTGGGAGCGTGGCTTGCCCGCGAAGGCGTCTACGCAGACATCACTTCCTTCTCCTGCCGCCGCAACGCCGCCAGGTCTCGATAGCCCGCCCCCGGATGGATATCCGGCAATCGCGCCCCTTCGCCAAACAACTTCTCGCGCAAGGTCCCAGGTGCGTATTCGGTCTTGTACACCCCGCGCTTCTGCAACTCCGGCACCAGCAACTCCACGGCATCGATGAACGTTTCGTGGGTCAACGCATAAGCCAGGTTGAAGCCATCCACATCGGTCTCCTCGACCCACTCCTGCAGCAAATCGGCGACGGTCTCGGGGCTGCCGACAAACAGCGGCCCGAAACCGCCGATCCCGACCCAATCGGCCAGTTCGTTCGGTGTCCAGACCTTGTTCGGGTCCGCCGTGGAGAACGCCTCCACCGCCGATTGAATGGCATTGGTGTGCACGTGCTTGAGCGGTTCATCCGGTTTGAACTGGCTGAAATCGATGCCGGTCCAGCCCGAGATCAGCGCCATGGCGCCTTCATAACTGACCCAGGTTTTGTATTCTTCGAACTTGGCTTTGGCCTTGGCGTCGGTCTCGCCGAGGATCACCGTTTGCAGATTGAAGATCAGGATCTTCGACGGATCGCGCCCCGCCTCGGCCACCCGGCGACGGATGTCGGCCACGGTTTTCTTCAGCAGCACTTTCGACGGCGCGGCGACAAACACGCATTCGGCATGTTCGGCGGCGAACTGCTTGCCGCGACTCGAGGCGCCGGCCTGATACAGCACCGGCGTGCGTTGCTGCGAGGGTTCACAGAGGTGAATCCCTGGCACCTGAAAGTGTTTGCCGACGTGCCGGATTTCGTGGATTTTGCTCGGATCGCTGAAGATCCGCCGCTCGCGATCCCGCAGAATCGCGCCCTCTTCCCAGCTGCCTTCCCACAGTTTGTAGCAAACCTCCAGGTACTCTTCGGCAAAGTCGTAACGGGCGTCATGTTCGGTCTGGGCTTTCTGGCCGAGGTTCTTCGCGCCGCTTTCCAGGTACGAGGTGACGATGTTCCAACCGGCGCGGCCCTTGGTCAGGTGGTCGAGAGTCGACAGGCGTCGGGCGAACGGATACGGGTGTTCGAAGGACAGCGACGCGGTCAGGCCAAAACCCAGATGCTCGGTGACCAATGCCATCGGCGGGATCAGTTGCAATGGATCATTGACCGGCACCTGCGCCGCCTGACGAATCGCCGCGTCACCGTTGCCGTTGTAGACGTCATAAATGCCCAGCACATCGGCGATGAACAAACCGTCGAACTTGCCTCGCTCAAGGATTTTCGCCAGATCCGTCCAGTACTCAAGATCCTTGTACTGCCAGGATCGATCCCGCGGATGCGCCCACAAACCCGGCGACTGGTGGCCGACGCAGTTCATGTCAAAGGCGTTGAGACGAATTTCACGGGCCATCAAACGACACTCCGCACGCTGGGGGGATGGATGCCGTTGAGGCGGAAGTTGCCAATGAGGTGGAGCTTCCAGCGCAGCGGATCATCCAGCGACCCAGGCAACACGGTGCGTTGGCCGGTGAGTTCGAATTCGGCATTGCTGACGGCATTTAAAGCATCCGCGCTGGCCAGGTGCGACTCGGCGACGGCGACGCTGATTTCTGTGTCGTCATCGACGCTGTTCAGAACGTCTTCGGCGCGTTCGAGCAGCGCGGCGGCGACTTCGATGCGGATGTGCAAGTCACCGAAGCGGCTGATGACGTAAGGATCAGCCGTGGCTTGGGTCTGCCGGCGGACGAAACGCAACGTCGCGTCGAGCAACGTGCGAGCGTTGTGCAGGTCGTGCTGTGGCTTGGCCAGGGGCTGCCTGGCAACAATCGGTTGGGTCAAGGCGTTCATGGGTCGCTCCTCAGTTCCAGGCGTGGCGCGCAGGCTTCACGCCGTTGAGCAGGTAGTTGCCGATCAAGTGGTATTTCCAGCGCGCCGGGTCGTGCAAGGTGTGCGTCCGGGCGTTGCGCCAGTGACGGTCGAGGTTGTACTTGCCGAGCACCGAGCGGGTGCCGGCGAGTTCGAAGAGTTTGCTGCTGGTGAGCAAGGCGATTTCGGCAGAGAGGACTTTGGCCTGTGCGACCACGACCGAGGCGCGGGCAACCGTGTCCTCATTGGGTTTGAGCAACGCGGCGTCGATGGCTTGGCCGGCTTTTCTGAGGATGGCGTCGGTGCCGTGAACCCGCCATTCGAGGTCGCCGATCGCTGCGATGCTGAACGGGTCCTGCCAGCCGTGATCCTGCTGGCTGTCGATCCATGGTCGGGCTTCACGGGCGTAGCGCTTGGTTTCTTCCAGGGCGCCGACGGCGATGCCGGTATCCACGGCAGCCTGGATGATTTGCGAGATCGGGCCGTCGGCGGTGGGTTCGTCGAACGCCTTGTGGGCCGGGATCACCGCGCTCAAGGGCACGCTCACCGCGTTCAGGGTCACGCCGCCGCTGGCAGTGGTGCGCTGGCCGAAACCGTCCCAACTGTCGATCACCGTCAGGCCGGGATTGTCGCGCTCGATGAAGGCGATGAAAGCCTTGTTCTCTTCATCGACCGCCACCGCCGGCACGATGTGCGCGAACAAGGCGCCGGTGCAGTAGAACTTCTCGCCGTCGATTTGCGCGGTGTCTTTATCGAAACGGATACGGGTTTCAAAAGCACCGGCATTCTTGCTTTTGGATTCGGAGAAGGCGTTGCCGAAACGATAACCCTGCAGGACTTTGTCGAAGTAATAGCGCTTCTGCGCTTCGGTGGCGGTTTGCAACAGGATGTCGAGTACGCCCAGATGGTTTTGCGGGATCTGGCCGAGGGACGGATCGGCGGCGGAAATGATCTTGATCACTTCGGCGACTGTCACGTAAGACACGCCGGCACCGCCGTATTCTTGGGGAATGGTGATGCCCCATAAACCACTGGCGGAGAACTCATCGAGTTCGGCAACCGGCAGACGTCGCTCGCGGTCACGAGCGCTGGCCTCGGTAGCGAAGCGGGCGGCGAGCTTGTGAGCGACGGCAATCGCCTCGGCGTCCGAGTGGATCACATGGGCAGTGCGAGGGGGTTGGGCAGAGGCTGTCATGGGCCGACTCCGGGATTCTGGGAAATGCCCCAGAGCTTTTGCAGGAGTCGTGCCTGAAACTGAATATCTTTTATTTCAATAGGTTAATGAACTATCCGAGAAACACTTGCAGCTTGAAAACAGCAAAGTGCTTATCCAGTGTTGGTCGGTAAACAGTCAGATCACCACATTACGCACAAACCGCGCCGCCACCGCCCCGTCATTGCGATAGGAATGCGGCTGGTTGCTGGCGAACATGAAGAACTCGCCGGCGGCGATGTGTTGCTGCTTATCGCCCAGGACCAGGGTCAGGCAGCCTTCAAATACGTAGAGCTGTTCGCTCCAGCCATCGGCGTCCGGTTGCGAGGGGTAAATTTCACCCGGTTGCAGGCACCATTCCCATTGTTCCACTTCACGGGTGGCGGTGGCTTTTGACAGTAAAACGGCTTTGCTGCCGGGGATCGCTCCGGCCCAAGCCACTTCGTTGATGCGACTCGGGTCGCGGGCATCCGGGGCCTGGATCAGATCGCTGAAGGCGACGTCCAGCGCTTCGGCCACGCGGTCGAGGGTGGTCAGGCTGACGTTTTTCTCGCCGGCCTCGATGGCCACCAGCATCCGGCGACTGACCCCGGACTTTTCAGCCAGGGCGGTCTGGCTCATGTCGGCGGCGTGGCGCAGACGTCGGACGTTCTGGCTGACGTGCTGGAGAACCGAAGCCCGTTGGGTGGAATCTTTGTGCACTATATTGCTCACTTGGTGGTGTTGCGCAGTATACTGCCCAACTTCCGGCGCATTGTGCGTCTCCCTCAGGTAGCGCGCAAGGTCATGACGTCGGTGAACTCCTCCCCTGCTTCCTCCCGTTTCTCACGGTTCAGCAAAGCTGAGTGCGTGTTGGTGCTGATTACCATGGTCTGGGGCGGGACCTTTTTGCTGGTGCAGCATGCAATGACCGTCAGCGGGCCGATGTTTTTCGTCGGTCTGCGTTTTGCCGCGGCAGCGAGCATCGTTGCCCTGTTCTCCTGGCGTCATCTGCGCGAACTGACCCTGTTCGAACTCAAGGCCGGGGCGTTTATCGGCGTGGCGATCATGCTCGGTTACGGCTTGCAGACCGTGGGTTTGCAAAGCATTCCCAGCAGTCAGTCGGCGTTTATTACCGCGCTGTATGTGCCGTTCGTGCCATTGCTGCAATGGCTGGTGCTGGGGCGGCGTCCGGGGTTGATGCCGAGCATCGGGATCATACTGGCCTTTACCGGGCTGATGCTGCTGTCGGGGCCTGCCGGCGCTTCGTTCAATTTCAGCCCTGGTGAAATCGCCACCTTGATCAGCGCCGTGGCGATTGCGGCGGAGATCATTCTGATCAGTACCTATGCCGGCCAGGTCGACGTGCGCCGGGTGACGGTGGTGCAACTGGCGGTGACTTCGGTGCTGGCGTTTTTGATGGTGGTGCCGACTCAGGAAGTGATTCCGGGGTTCTCCTGGTTGCTGTTGTGCAGCGCATTGGGCCTGGGCGCGGCGAGTGCGGCGATTCAGGTGGCAATGAACTGGGCGCAGAAAAGTGTTTCGCCGACGCGGGCGACGCTGATCTATGCCGGGGAGCCGGTGTGGGCCGGGATTGTCGGGCGGATTGCCGGGGAGCGGTTGCCGGCGATTGCGTTGGTGGGCGCGGGATTGATTGTGGCGGCGGTGATTGTCAGCGAGTTGAAGACTAAGGGTAAGGTCGCTTCGCCTGAAGAAGAGTTGGAGCAGGAAAGCACAGGGATAGCCCCCATTTCTACGTTGCTTGATAGACAGCCATCGCGGGCAAGCCCGCTCCCACAAGGTCTGGAGGGGGACACACGATTTGCGTACAACCAAAATCTCTGTGGGAGCGGGCTTGCTCGCGATGGGGCCGGGACAGGCGAAATCGCGCTCCCTTAAACAATGATAAACAGGAATTTTCCGCCTACCTTGTAGGATTCTGCGACAGCTTGGCGTTTGGTGATCCAGGAGCTGGCACGTATGATGCTTCACAAACTTCCGCAGATTAGAAGCCTATGTCTCTGATAGTTCTACTGCTTCTGCCTTTCATCGGCAGCTGTCTGGCAGCCTTGCTGCCGCACAATGCGCGTAACACCGAATCGCTGTTGGCTGGCCTGGTTGCCTTGATCGGCACCGTCCAAGTCGCCCTCTTGTACCCGCAAATCGCCCATGGCGGCGTGATCCGCGAAGAATTTCTTCTGGCTACCGAGCCTGGGCCTGAACTTCGTTCTGCGCATGGACGGTTTCGCCTGGCTGTTCTCGATGCTGGTGCTGGGCATCGGCACCCTCGTTTCGTTGTATGCCCGCTACTACATGTCACCGGACGATCCGGTGCCGCGTTTCTTCGCGTTTTTCCTGGCGTTCATGGGCGCCATGCTGGGGTTGGTGATCTCCGGCAACCTGATCCAGATCGTGTTTTTCTGGGAGCTGACCAGGCCTCTTCTCATTCCTGTTGATCGGCTACTGGCACCACCGCGCCGATGCCCGACGCGGCGCCTACATGGCGTTGATGGTCACCGGTGCCGGCGGCTTGTGTTTGCTGGCGGGGGTCATGCTGCTCGGCCATGTGGTCGGCAGCTATGACCTGGACAAGGTCCTGGCCGCCGGCGATCTGATTCGCGCACATGCCCTCTACCCTATTCTGCTTCCCCTGATCCTCATCGGCGCGCTGAGCAAAAGTGCGCAGTTCCCCTTCCACTTCTGGCTGCCTCACGCCATGGCGGCGCCGACACCGGTTTCGGCGTATCTGCACTCGGCGACCATGGTCAAGGCCGGGGTGTTCCTGCTCGCACGCCTGTGGCCGTCGCTGTCCGGCAGTGAAGAATGGTTCTACATCGTCAGCGGGGCCGGCGCCTGCACCCTGTTACTCGGCGCTTACTGCGCAATGTTCCAGAACGACCTCAAGGGCCTGCTGGCCTACTCGACCATCAGCCACCTGGGCCTGATCACTTTGCTGCTGGGCCTGAACAGTCCGCTGGCCGCCGTCGCCGCGGTGTTCCATACTCTCAACCACGCCACCTTCAAGGCCTCGCTGTTCATGGCCGCCGGGATCATCGACCACGAAAGCGGCACCCGGGACATTCGCAAACTCAGCGGCCTGATCAAACTGATCCCGTTCACCGCCACCCTGGCCATGGTCGCCAGTGCCTCCATGGCCGGCGTGCCGCTGCTCAACGGTTTCCTGTCGAAAGAGATGTTCTTCGCCGAAACCGTGTTCATCAACGCCACGGCCTGGATCGAGATGACCCTGCCGATCGTCGCGACCATCGCCGGGACGTTCAGCGTGGCTTACTCCCTGCGCTTCACCGTCGACGTGTTCTTCGGCCCGACCGCCACCGACCTGCCGCACACCCCGCACGAGCCGCCACGCTGGATGCGCGCGCCGGTGGAATTGCTGGTGTTCACCTGTCTGGTGGTGGGGATCTTCCCCGCTCAAGTGGTCGGCCCGTTGCTCGCGGCGGCGGCATTGCCGGTGGTAGGCGGCACGCTGCCCGAGTACAGCCTGGCGATCTGGCATGGCTGGAACGCGCCGATGATCATGAGCCTGATCGCCATGTCCTGCGGCATCATCCTTTATCTACTGCTGCGCAATCAGCTCAAGCGCGGGCGCTTCACGCACCCGCCGGTGATCAGCCACTTCAACGGCAAGCGCCTGTTCGAGCGCAGCCTGGTGCTCATGATGCGCCTGGCCCGTCGTCTGGAGCGGCGGATCAGCACTCGGCGCCTGCAAACCCAACTGTTTCTGGTGGTACTCGCCGCGGTACTCGCCGGATTGATCCCGATGCTGCACAGCAGCTTGAGCTGGGGCGACCGGCCGAAAATCCAGGGCTCGATTGTGTTCGTGATCCTCTGGTTGCTAGCGATTGCCTGTGCCCTTGGCGCGGCGTGGCAAGCCAAGTATCACCGGCTCGCGGCCCTGACCATGGTCAGCGTCTGCGGCCTGATGACCTGCGTGACCTTCGTCTGGTTCTCGGCGCCGGACCTGGCCCTGACGCAACTGGCAGTGGAAGTGGTGACCACGGTGCTGATCCTCCTCGGTCTGCGCTGGTTGCCACGACGGATCGAAGAGGTGTCGCCGTTGCCGAGCAGTCTGCGCAAGGCACGCATCCGCCGCATCCGCGACTTGCTGCTGTCGATCACGGTCGGTGGCGGCATGGCGCTGCTGTCCTACGCGATGCTGACCCGCCAGACGCCCAACGACATTTCCTCGTTCTACCTCAGTCGCGCCCTGCCCGAAGGCGGCGGCAGCAACGTGGTCAACGTGATGCTGGTGGACTTCCGTGGCTTCGACACCCTCGGCGAAATCACCGTGCTGGTGGCGGTGGCCCTGGCCGTGTTCGCCCTGCTGCGACGCTTCCGTCCACCGAAAGAAAGCCTGCAACTGCCGGCCCAACAGCGCTTGCTGGCGCCCGACGTGGTCACCGACCTGGTCAACCCGCGTCACGCCAGCGACACCGCGCTCGGTTTCATGATGGTGCCGGCGGTGCTGGTGCGTCTGCTGCTGCCGATTGCGTTTGTGGTGTCGGTCTACCTGTTCATGCGCGGGCACAATCAACCGGGAGGCGGTTTCGTCGCCGGTCTGGTGATGTCGGTGGCGTTCATCCTGCAATACATGGTCGCCGGCACCCAGTGGGTCGAGGCGCAAATGAGCCTGCGACCGCTGCGCTGGATGGGCACCGGGCTGCTGTTTGCCACGGTCACCGGGCTCGGGGCGATGGCGGCCGGGTATCCCTTCCTCACCACCCACACCTGGCATTTCACACTGCCGTTGCTGGGCGACATTCACATCGCCAGCGCGCTGTTCTTCGACATTGGCGTGTACGCCGTGGTGGTCGGCTCGACGCTGTTGATCCTGACCGCCCTCGCCCACCAATCGGTACGCGGCCATAAAACCAGCGCGCAACCCAAGCCCGTGGCCAAAGCGGCTGCCACGCAAGGAGCCATCTGATGGAAGAAGTCATCGCAATCGCCATCGGTGTGCTGGCCGCGTCCGGCGTGTGGCTGGTGCTGCGGCCACGGACGTTCCAGGTGGTCATGGGCCTGTGCCTGCTGTCCTACGGCGTCAACCTGTTCATCTTCAGCATGGGCAGCCTGTTCATCGGCAAGGAGCCGAACATCAAGGACGGCGTGCCTCAGGATTTGCTGCACTACACCGACCCGCTGCCGCAAGCGTTGGTGCTGACCGCGATCGTCATCAGCTTCGCCATGACCGCGTTGTTTCTGGTGGTGCTGCTCGCCTCCCGGGGGCTGACCGGCACCGACCATGTGGATGGCCGGGAGCCTAAAGAATGAATCCGATAGCGCACCTGATCGCTGCACCGATTCTGCTGCCGCTGCTGACCGCCGCGGTGATGCTGATGCTGGGCGAGAAACACCGCCCGTTAAAGGCCAAAATCAATCTGTTCTCCAGCCTGCTGGGGCTGGGCATTGCCGTGATGCTTCTGCAATGGACGCAAACCACCGGCGTGCCCGGTTCCATCGGTGTGTACCTGCCCGGCAACTGGCAGGTGCCGTTCGGTATTGTGCTGGTGGTCGATCGTCTGTCGGCGCTGATGCTGGTGCTGACCGGGATCATCGGCGTCAGCGCCCTGCTGTTCGCCATGGCGCGCTGGGACGGCGCCGGTTCGAGTTTCCATGCGCTGTTCCAGATTCAGTTGATGGGCCTGTACGGCGCCTTCCTGACGGCAGACCTGTTCAACCTGTTCGTGTTCTTCGAGGTGCTGCTGGCCGCCTCTTACGGGTTGATGCTGCACGGATCAGGCCGGGCTCGGGTGTCGTCGGGGCTGCATTACATCTCGATCAACCTGCTGGCCTCGTCACTGTTTCTGATTGGCGCGGCGCTGATCTACGGCGTTACCGGCACACTGAACATGGCCGACCTGGCGCTGAAAATCCCGTTGGTGCCGCAAGCCGATCGCGGCTTGCTGCATGCCGGCGCGGCGATTCTGGCGGTGGCGTTCCTGGCCAAGGCCGGGATGTGGCCGCTGAACTTCTGGCTGGTGCCGGCCTATTCCGCGGCCAGCGCGCCCGTGGCGGCGATGTTCGCGATCATGACCAAGGTCGGCGTCTACACCTTGCTACGCCTGTGGACGCTGCTGTTCTCCGGGCAGGCCGGGGCATCCGCGTACTTCGGTGGCGACTGGCTGATCTACGGCGGCATGGCGACCATCGTCTGCGCCGCCGTGGCGATTCTGGCCGCGCAACGCCTGGAACGCATGGCCAGCCTGAGCATTCTGGTGTCGGCAGGCATTCTATTGTCGGCCATCGGTTTCGCCCAGCCGAACCTGATCGGCGCGGCGCTGTTCTATCTCGTCAGCTCGACCCTGGCGTTGAGCGCGCTGTTCCTGCTGGCCGAGTTGATCGAGCGCTCGCGTTCGGCCAATGAAATGCCGCTGGACGATGACGGCGAGCTGCTTCCACGGCCGCTGGAATCCTTGCAGCCGCCCAAAGGCTTCAACCTCGATGACGAACAGAAAGCCGTGGTCGGCCAGGTGATTCCCTGGACCATGGCTTTCCTCGGTTTGAGCTTCATCGCCTGCGCCTTGCTGATCATCGGCATGCCGCCGCTTTCCGGGTTTATCGGCAAACTCAGTCTGCTCAGCGCCCTGCTCAATCCGCAGGGGCTGGGTAATGGCAGCGACGAACCGATATCGAATGGCGCGTGGGCGCTGCTCGCCCTGTTGATCCTGTCCGGACTGGCCTCGCTGATCGCTTTCTCGCGTTTGGGCATCCAGCGTTTCTGGACCCCGCAAGAGCGGCCATCGCCCTTGCTGCGGCGCCTGGAATGCGTGCCGATCGTCATTCTGCTGGGGCTGGGCATTGCGCTGACGTTCAAGGCTGAACCGCTGCTGCGCTACACCCAAGCGGCGGCCGATGCATTGAACAACCCGCAGCAATACGTGATGGCGGTGCTCGAAACCCGTGTAATTCCAGGCCCGCAAGCCAAGACAGCGCTGCTGGAGGTGCAACCATGAAGCGTCTGTTTCCTGCACCTTGGTTGTCATTGGCGCTGTGGCTGCTGTGGCTGGTTTTGAACCTGTCGATGAGCCCCGGCAATCTACTGCTGGGCGCCATGCTGGGGTTCTGCGCACCGTTGATGATGCGCAAGCTGCGGCCGCTGCCGATCCGCATTCGTCGTCCCGGGGTGATCCTGCGTTTGTTCTTGCTGGTCGGGCGCGACGTGCTCGTGTCCAACCTCGCCGTGGCCTGGGGCGTGCTCAACGCGGGTCGTCGTGCGCCTCGCTCGCGGTTCATCAAGGTGCCGCTGGATTTGCGCGATGCCAACGGCCTGGCGGCGCTGTCGATGATCTGCACGGTGGTCCCCGGTACGGTCTGGTCGGAACTGGCGCTGGATCGCAGCATTCTGTTGCTGCACGTTTTCGATCTGGATGACGAAAGCCAATTCATCCAGCACTTCAAGACGACCTACGAGCGCCCCTTGATGGAGATCTTCGAATGAGCGCATTGCTGTCGAACGCGATTCTGCTGAGCCTGTTCATCTTTTCGGTGGCGATGATTCTGACCCTGATCCGCCTGTTCAAGGGCCCGTCGGCTCAGGACCGGGTTCTGGCGCTGGATTACCTGTACATCATCGCCATGCTGATGATGCTCGCGCTGGGGATTCGCTATGCCAGTGACACCTACTTCGAGGCGGCGCTGCTGATCGCCCTGTTCGGCTTCGTCGGCTCGTTTGCCCTGGCCAAATTCCTGTTGCGTGGCGAGGTGATCGAATGAGACCTGAACTGTCTCTGTGGGTGGAAATTGCAGTGGCGATTCTGCTGGTGCTCAGCAGCCTGTTTACGCTGATCGGTGCGGTCGGGTTGCTGCGGATGAAGGATTATTTCCAGCGCATGCACCCGCCGGCGCTGGCCTCGACCTTGGGCGCGTGGTGCGTGGCACTGGCTTCGATCATTTATTTTTCGGCGCTCAAGTCGGCACCGGTGCTGCATGCCTGGCTCATTCCGGTTCTGTTGTCGATCACCGTGCCGGTGACTACGCTGCTGCTGGCCCGGGCGGCGCTGTTTCGCAAGCGCATGGCGGGGGATGATGTGCCGGCTGAGGTGAGTAGTCGGCGGACGGAACCCGGGAGTTAAGTTCAGAAGTTTTTGTTGATTGGGCTGACCTCATCGCGAGCAGGCTCGCTCCCACAGGGGTTTTGTGAACACTGAAGATCCAATGTGGGAGTGAGCCTGCTCGCGATGGCAATAGTCAGGTCGGCTCAGATCCAGGCCACTGCCAACAACCCAGCCCCCAACACCACACACAACGGCGAATACGCCCACGTATCCAGCCGGGCAAACCTCGAGCCCTTCTCCTGCTTGAAGAACCCCACCAAATTCGAATCGCCGATCGCCCGGGCAAACATCAGCATCGCGATCGCGCTGATCACCCATTGCAGCGACCAGTGATGCACCGTGGGCAGATACAGCCCGACCCGCAGGCACACCAGCATCGCGATCAACAGTAAACCCACCGCCACCAACAACGTGACAAAGCCCGACGGTTTGAACGCGGGCCTTGATGCCTCACCGCCCTCCACGGGCACGCGCGGCACCGCCGCCTCGCTGCCCCACTTGCCACCCGCCGCCCAATACAGGTGGACCAGGCTGATGAATAGAAAGATTGCAGCAATCCATTGCGCGACCAATAGGCTCATATTCAGACATCCAGTGTGAAATGTCGCAGCAGGATGAACTTCCTTGCGGTTTTTTGTAAGGGCATTCGCTATCGAACAGTAGTTCGGCTGCAAATACGGTTAAAAGCGGGATTTATGTTTACCCGAGAATTTCGGGTGTACATAAATCGGGTCTATTTCAGTGCGGCAGACACTTTGTCCGCCACATCCTTCGGCACCCAGGCCTGCCACATATCCGGGTGCGCCTTCATGAACGCCTCCGCCGCTTGACGTGGCGGGGTGTGTTTTTCGCTCATGTCAGCCAGGGCCTTGTTCAACGCTTCGATCGGCAAATCGACCTTGGTGAAGAACTCGGCAATCTGCGGGTACTGTTTCTGGAATGGCGTGGACACGCCGATGGACAGCTTCGAGGGCAACGAGCGAGTCGGTTTCGGATTGGGGTGGTCGGCGTCGGTCAGGGTTTTCCAGGCTTCGGCGTCGAACGGTGGTTCTTGCAGCTGAATCAGCTTGAATCGGCCGAGCAACGGCGTTGGCGACCAGTAATAGAACAGGACCGGCTTGCCGCGACGAATCGACGAACTGATCTCTGCGTCCAGTGCCGCCCCCGACCCACTGCGAAAGTTCACGTAACTGTCGTCCAACCCATACGCCTTGAGCTTCTGCTTGTTGACCACTTCTGACGTCCAGCCGATCGGGCTGTTGAGAAAACGCCCCTTGCCCGGGGTTTCCGGGTCTTTGAACATGTCTTTGTAGCGTGGCAGATCACTGATACTGCGCAGGCCCGGCGCCATCGGCTTGATGCCCTTGGCCGGGTCGCCCTTGATCACATACTCCGGCACCCACCAGCCCTCGGTGGCACCCCTGACCGTATCGCCCAGGGCCGCGACTTTGCCCTCGGCCTCAGCCTTGACCCAGACCGGGCTGCGACCGGCCCATTCTTCGCCAATGACCTGAATGTCATTGTTGGCCAAGGCGGTTTCCAGGGTAATGGTCGTCCCCGGCAAGGTGTCGGTCGGCAAGCCGTAGCCCTGCTCGACGATGATCCGCAGAATCTCGGTGATCAGGCTGCCGCTTTCCCAGTTCAGGTCGGCGAAGTGGATCGGCGCCTGGGCGGCGACTACCGGAACGGGTGAAACCAATAACCCGACCGTGGCCAGGGTAGCGGCCAATAACCGTCGAATTCCCTTCATGCTTTTGCACCTCGTGCTGTTCACAGCAATAGCAGGATGGCCTGACAAAGAAGACCGCAAGCCTCTCAAGACTCAGTCAACTGACTGTAGTAGAGGTTTCTGCTTTCGAGGGACGAGGATTATTTTTCGCAAGAGTCCTGCAAGCGCGCAAGCTCCCTTCTGACCATGCTGGCGTACGCCGCCGGACGCAACAGGTAGATCTGTGACGCCACCCAACTCAGCCAGGTTCCCTGTAGAACGGCCTTTTGAGCCAACAGACGCTGCGCCTCGGCGTGGGCACTGGCCTGGTTCTGTTCGTGGAAATCGGCGCGGGTCAGGGTCATTACTCGCTGGCCTTGAAGGTCACCAGTTCGCCCTTGCGCCACTTGGCGGCCTTGGCGGTCACGGCTTTCAGGGTTTTGGTCAGGCCTTCCTGCAATTGTTGATGGGCCGCGAACACCATCACCACGCTATGACCTTCCTTGAAGACAATGCCGTGGCCGTCTGCGGTGGTCACGAACGCGTAATCCCCCAGCCCGTACACCGTCAGCTTGATTTCTCGGAACTTGATGTCCAGCTTGCCGCCTTCGCGGCTAGGCAATACGGAGGCGCTGAAATGATCGCCGACCTTGAGTTTAAGCCCTGGTTTGTCATCCACCACCAGCGCTGATTCAGTGTCGAGCTCGGCAATGTAAATGCCTTCAGCGTTCTGCTCGGTGATGTAGACGAAACGTGACTGAAACTGTTTAACCAGCTTTGCGCGCAAATCACCCAGTACGAACAAAGCATGCATATCGAGATTACTTACTGCCAAGGAAACATCCCCACATCTGAAAATGACGCCATGCACCGGAAACGCGCACAGCAGAAAAAAGCGGCAATGCCGAGGTGTAGCCAAATGACCCGGGTTGAATCCTGGAATGAGCAGAGGGCCCATTCCTCGCGAGGTTTGAGAAGATTACTGGAACATCCCTCACGTCGTCTTGCCTGGCGGTCGTCAGATGTTGAAGGAAAACGCCCTTCTGACGGCCAGACAAAACCGGATTACCAACTTTAGGGAAAAATCTCTTTAAAAAAAGCACTTTTCCGACATATCGCCAGTAAAAAATTGCTTTAGATGGGCATCAATCGCCAACCATTGATGGCGATTCTAGAGCAGCCATGCTCACCGAGACTACCCATAACAACGTACACACGTCGGTAAAACCACGAAAAGGACTTCATATGTGCACACTGACTCACTTCGCCCAGCCTCATACTCGACACACAAACGGCTCGTCGCCTCTGCATTCGAGGGTGCTCCGCCAGCAGGATTTCCTGCCTGAAGAGCGTCTGCTCCCACGTTTTCAGGTGGTATTGGCCGGCAACGCCTTTTTCCACATCAGGGAAATATCCACCGGACGTGTAAGAGGTTTCCGCGGCGATCATAACGAGGCCTGCGCCCTTGCCCGTTCACTCGAGGCACGCAGCTGACCATCCACTTCCATGGACGTTTCGTCATGTCGGCGACTTAACTCAGCCGCCGGCAGGCAACTACTGCCATACTGCCCGGCCAATGAAACCCGTCCTCTGGGCGGACGGCGTTCAACACAACAACTATTTCCAAGGGAAGACTGCTACGTGACGGAATTTGATATCGGTGAATTTTTTATCCGGGGCGAAGCCAGAGAGGTCGAAGGCGAATTCCAGGCAGTCATTATCATGCGCGCCAAACCGCCGTTGACCACTGTGACGTATCACCAGGTCGAAAAGGATCGCTGGTTCAAGACCGCGGATGTCGCGGCCATCGCCGCCCAGGAAGCCGCGAAAGCCCTGAAGCTTGCCGTCGATGATGGGGCATTGAAAGCCTGATCACCGGATTTGCAGTCTATGCTGATCCCTGCTTTTGAATATCGCTATCGAACTCCTGAAGCGCGGCTCTCTCAGATGCCTCTCAGATGCAACGAAGCCGCACCTCGGATCTCGCACTCGACGCGACGAATTATCTGCAAGGAGATGAAGATGGACTCACCCACACATGATTTGAAAGGCCTGTTCGACCAGCTCGGTCTGGACTCCAGCGAAAAGGCTATCGACGATTTCATTGCCCGTCATTCACCCTTGCCCGATGACAAGAAACTCATCGACGCCGAGTTCTGGACCCCGCAACAAGCCGGTTTCCTCAAGGAACAACTGCGTGAAGACGCCGATTGGGCGCATGTGGTCGACGACCTGAACCTGCGTATGCACCAGATCCACTAGCCAGATTCACTCTGTGGAGCGAGGCTTGCCCACGAAGACGGTGTGTCATTCAACACTGATGCCGACTGATACACCGCCTTCGCGGGCACGCCTCGCTCCAGGTCATGCTGTTCACCTAAGCTCAGCGAGGTTTTTCCGGTTTGTAGCCCAAGCGCAAACCACCCCAATGCCGGCCCTTGAGCATGATCGGCACCGACAGGTCGTGCATCAGTTCACCGGTGTCGCGGGTGTAAGTCTGCAACAGCACGGCCTGTTGATGGCTGCCACAGCGGATCCCGGTGCGGTCGGCGAATTTGCGCTTGGTGCGGTTTTGCAGGGTATCGACCTGCACATCACCGGTCAGCGGCTGGCTGAACACGGTGTTGTGGGTCGGCACATAACCCTGCTGCGTGCAGGCGATGGCGAACACCAGGCCTTCATGGCGCGGCAGCAACGGCTCCTGAATCGCTGGCAATACCTGATCGGTGTAGCGGTCGAAGCGGGTCTGGTATTTGGCCGGGCTGGTGTTGGGGATCGCCTGGTAATTGCGATCAAACAGGTCATCGAGGCTGATCCGGCCCTGATCGACATCCGCTTCGAAGCGTGCCGCAATCTGACTCGCCCCTTCGCGGGCCAGGTCGTAAATTCGCTGGTGATAGTCATCCAGTCCGACTTCGGCCAAACGTTCGCTGATGGTTTCGGCCTGCCCTTCCATCTGCACCGCTGCCTGGGCGAGCCGCTGGGTCTGCTGGTCGCTGATCGCCAGATCGCTGCGCATCTGTTCGATGGCGTGGAACAGACTGTCGAGCTGTTCGCGGTTGGTGTCCGCGCCCTGAGCGATTTCCCCGACCTGTCTTTCGACCCCGGCGGCCAGACGCGCGATGTTTTCCAGGTGCTGCCCGGTGTGCTCGACTTGTGCAACACCGGTATTCAGATCGCTCGCCAGTTGACGAATCTGCTCCACCACTTGCGCCGTGCGTTGCTGAATGTCGGCGACCATCTCCCCGACTTCACCGGTCGCGGTCGCCGTGCGCGCGGCCAGCCCCCGCACCTCATCGGCCACCACCGCAAAGCCGCGACCGTGCTCGCCGGCCCGCGCCGCTTCAATGGCCGCGTTCAGCGCCAACAAGTTGGTCTGGCTGGCGATGGACTGGATCACCAGCGTGACCCGCTGGATATCGTCGCTGCGCAGGCTCAGGGCTTCGATCAACTCGCGGCTGCTGCTGGCGCGCTGACTGAGTTGATGCATGCGGGCAATGGACTCGACCAGTTCCGTGCGCCCTGCCGCGCTGCTTTGATGAGCTTCACTGGCGGCGTTCAAGGCTTCTCGACTGAGTTTCGATGTAGCGTGTTCGGTGGTGATCATCACTTCGGCGCTGCTGACAATCTGCGCCGCGGCGTTGAGCTGCGATTGCAGTTTGTCCGCCAGTTGCTTGACCGAATAGGCCACGCCGGCGGCCGACAAGGCGTTATGACTGGTGGTGTAGGAGAGATCGCGAGTCAACCCGGCGATGGCGCTGGTGCTGTCCGTAGCGGTCGCCTCAGGGAGAGTGCGCGAGCGCAGGCGCGGCAGCCAGATAATCAGCACAGCCAATGGCAGGCCAAGGTAAAGCGACCAGCCAGCCAAGGCCATGCCGCACAGCAACAGCATCAGGGCGATGCTTTGCAGGGTCGGCGTCAGCCAAAGGTTTTTCGGCAAAAGTACTGGTGCAGGCATTGCTTCAACCAGAGATCCGTCCCTCGTCATCGTTGTCACCCCACGCGTCTTCTAATTGTTGTGATCGGATTAAACGCCACTACAAAGCCATTATCTATGGTCCATTAGTCGTGGGTGTTGAAGCAGATCAATAGAAAGTGCGGGGGGTGTTTTCGCAGACGTCGAAAAGCATCGCGGGCAAGCCCGCTCCCACAAGGTCCGTGTTGAACCTGTGGGAGCGAGGCTTGCCCGCGATGGGGGGCGCTACTGAATCAGGCCTGACGCTGGTGCTTGTCGATCTGTTCGTGACGCTCTTGAGCTTCGATGCAGTACTTGGTGGTCGGGCTGATCAGCAGGCGTTTCAGGCCGATGGCCTCGCCGCTGTCGTCGCACCAGCCGAAGCTGTCTTCCTTGATGCGTTCCAGGGCCTGTTCCAACTGAGGCAGCATGCGCTGGTCGCGATCGATCGCGTTTACCAGCCAGGTGCGCTCTTCTTCGACGGAAGCCGCGTCAGCCGGATCGGCCGGGGTGTCCAGGCTCTCGATGGCGATGCGATTCTGTTCGATGCGCTCATGGGTTTCGACTTTCATGTTCTGCAACAGCTCGGAGAAAAAAGCATGTTGCTCGGCATTCATGTAGTCATCCGCCGGCATGGCCAGCAACTTGTCCTTTGTCATTGATATCTCTATAAAAAAACGTGCATTAAGGCGAATTAGGGAGCGATCCGTTGAACCTGAAGCGGTCATTGGAAAGGCGCCGTTTATTCCAAGCGCCACCCGGCACTCAATTTACGAGGGGCGGCAGTCTAAGGCCGACTTGAGGCCTCAGCAACTGAAAAGACAGCAAATCTGTCCGACAAAGTCCTGAAAGTGCGCTACGGCAGGCTTTGAGGTGCTTATCGGAGTGCGTTTATAACAAGAAATTCAGTCCAGCGGCTGTATATAGAAGACAAATGGCTGCGCCACGCGGGTCAGGCGTGGCGCATTTTCGCATTTCGTCCGGCTTCAGCGCTTGAGTTTGCGCTTGTTCCGGTACTGGTCGATGACCACCGCCACCACAATAATCAGCCCCTTGATGATGTCTTGAATATAAGCATCAACACCGACAAAGGTAAAGCCGCTGGCCATGACCCCGAGGATCAACGCGCCGATCACGGTGCCGGTAATCCGCCCGACGCCACCGGCCAGGCTGGTGCCGCCGATGACCGCCGCGGCAATTGCGTCCAGCTCATAAGACATACCCATCCCGGCCTGCCCGGTCGCGGCCCGCGCCGACGCCACCACCCCGGCCAAGCCTGCAAGCAACCCGGCGATGCTGTAGACGATCACCAGATGCCGCTTGACGTTGATCCCGGAGGTGCGCGCCGCCTGCATGTTGCCGCCGATGGCGTAGGTGTACTTGCCGTACTTGGTATAGCGCAGGGCGATGTGAAAGATCACCGCCACCACCAGAAAAATGATCACCGGCATCGCGCCGTGTCCGATGGCCGTGTAGGAATCCGAGAGCATGCTCACCGGCTGACCTTCGGTGTAGTAACGCGCCAGGCCGCGGGCCGAGACCATCATGCCGAGGGTGGCAATGAACGGCGGAATCCCGGTGATCGCAATGATGCTGCCGTTGATCGCCCCCGCCAGCAATCCCACCCCAAGCCCGACGATCACTGGAATCCACACCGGCAAGTCAGTCAGGGACGGAAACACCGCCCGGGCAAAATCCGAGGTCTGGGCCAGGCTGGCGGCAATCATCGCCGACAGCGCCAGCACCGAACCGGAGGACAGGTCGATACCGGTGGTGATGATGACCTGGGTCACTCCGATTGCCAGCAGGCCGATGATCGACACTTGCAGGATCATCAGCACCAGACGCTGAGAGTTCATCAGGAAGCTCTGGTCCCGCACGATCCAGCCGAACATTTCGAAGACCAGGCCAATGCCGATCAGCACCAGGAAGATACTCAACTCGGTCGGAAGGCGCCGGCGACTCTTGACCGGTGCCACTGCAGGCTTGTTTTCCAGTATCGCGTTCATAACCACTCACCCTTCTATTGCGTCATCGACGGCAGCCATGGCCACCGCCGGCATCCATTAGTGAACCGCGGACATGCCCGAGGCCAGTTGCATCACCCGTTCCTGGGTCGCTTCGCTGCGGTCAAGGGTGCCCATCAGGTCGCCCTCGTGCATGACCATGACCCGGTCGCTCATGCCCAACACTTCCGGCAGCTCCGAGGAAATCATGATCACCGCCATGCCTTCGCTGGCGAGGTAGGAGATAAGCCGATAGATCTCGGCCTTGGCGCCAACATCGATGCCCCGGGTCGGTTCGTCGAGAATCAGGATTCGCGGGTTGGTCATCAGCCAGCGCGCCAGCAACGCCTTCTGTTGATTACCGCCGGACAAGGTATCGATGCACTGCTCCAGCGATGGCGTCTTCACCCGCAGCTTCTTGCACATGTCTTCACACAACGCCCGCAGGGCTTTCTGCTGGATGAAGCCGTTGCCGACGTAATGGGGCAAGACTGCCATTTCCATGTTCTCCAGCACCGACAGGCACGGGAACAGGCCGCTGAGCTTGCGATCTTCCGTCAACAGCGCGAAGCCCTTCTCGATCGCCATGTGCGGATCGCTGATGCGCACCACTTCCCCGTCGAGGCGGATTTCGCCACCGTCACTTGGGGTGATGCCGAAAATCGCTTCGGCGACATTGGTCCGCCCCGAGCCCATCAACCCGGCGATACCGAGGATCTCTCCCGCATGCAGGTCGAAGGAAACATCCTTGAAAATGCCGTCCAGCTTAAGATCGCGCACCGACAGCAACAGATCGCCGATCGGCTTCTCGCGCACCGGGAACAACTGGCTCAGCTCGCGGCCGACCATCATTGAAATCAGGCTGTCGCCGTCCATGCTGTCGGCCCGTTGCAGGCCGATGTAGGCACCGTCACGGAACACCGCCACTTCATCGGCGATGCTGAACACTTCGTTCATTTTGTGGGTGATGTAGATAATGCCTTTGCCCTGGCTCTTGAGGTCGGCAATGATCGAGAACAGATGCGCGACTTCCTTATCGGTGATGGCCGAGGTCGGCTCGTCCATGATCAGGACGTCGGAGTCATAGGACACAGCCTTGGCGATCTCGACCATCTGCCGTTCGGCGATGCTCAGGTTGCCCACCTGCTCTTCCGGGTCAAGGTTGATCCGCAGACGCTCCAGCAGCTTGGCGGTGCAACGGTGCATTTCGCGATGGTCGATCATGTGCAGGCCGTTGAGCTGTTCGCGGCCGATCCAGATGTTCTCGGCGATGCTCATGTGCGGCATCAGGTTGAGTTCCTGGTGGATCATTGCGATCCCGGCCTGGAGCGCAGCCAGCGGTGTTTCGAAGACCACCGGTTTGCCCCGCAGGCGCAACTCGCCGGCGTCCGGCTGGTAGATGCCGGCAATGATTTTCATCAGGGTGGATTTGCCGGCGCCGTTCTCGCCCATCAGCGCCAGTACGGAACCGGGACGCACCCGCAGCTGTACGTCGGACAAGGCCACCACACCGGGAAACCCCTTGCTGACGTTGATGATCTCCAGCAGGTACGGCTCATCGACAGGTGTTGCAGTTGGCTGGACACCCATTAACGGGGTGCTCGAAGCAGTCGCTGAAGCGAACATGATCAGGTACTCCATCAGCAAGGTCGCGTGGCAACCTTGCGTGCTTATTGTTGTTATCGAACGGACGGACTATTTGAAGGTGTCGACGTTTTGCAGCGTGATCAGGCGATACGGCACCCACACGGCTGGCTCGACCGGTTCGTTCCTGGCCATTTTCACCGCCGTGTCGATCGAACCGTCCGCCTGACCCTTGGCATCCTGGAACACCGAGACCAGCAGAGAGCCCTTCTTCACCGCGTTCAAACCGTCGGGCGTACCGTCGACACCGGCGATCAGCACACTGCCTTTGGCGACACCAGCCTGTTGCAGGGCCATGGCCGCGCCAATCGCCATCTCGTCGTTGTTAGAGACCACCGCGTCGAATTTGCGGCCCTGGGTCAGCCAGTCGTTGACCAGGGTCATGCCCTTGTCCCGCGACCAGATGCCGGACTGCTCTTGCTCGATCTTGATGTTCGGGTACTTGGTCAGCACCTCTTTTACGCCCTTGGTGCGGTTGGTGGTGGAGTTGTTGGCCAAATCACCCAACAGAATCACGATGTCGCCCTTGCCGCCCATTTTTTCGGCCAGGTACTGCATCTGCATCTGGCCGGCCTCCAGATCGTTGGAGGCGACAGTGACCACGCCTTTGGGCAGGTTCAGGTCATCGGGACGACGATTGACGTACACCAGCGGAATACCCGCCTTGACTGCTGCTTCAGTGATTTTTTTAGTGGCGGCGGTATCCACCGGGTTGACCACAATGGCGTCAACCTTCTGACTGATGAAGCTTTCTACCTGGCTCAACTGCCTGACCACGTCGCTGCGGGCGTCTTCGAACTGCAGCTTGACGCCATCGGGATAGGACTTGGCTTTGGTGTCCATGGATTCGCGCAGGTAGGTCAGCCAGGTGTCATCGAACTGCGACATGCTGACGCCAATCTTCATGTCAGCGAGTGCGGCGCCGCTGGCGAACATCAGGGACAAGGCCAGTGAGGCGAAACGGATCTTGGTCTTCATGAAAAGTCTTTCTCCACATTCTTGTTGGTTTTATGGATAAGGCGTGACGATTTCAGTGAGTGGGCAAGCGGACAATCGGTGCCCCCGGAATACAGCAAACCAGGGCGCCGTTGCGTTCGACGCAAAGCAAGCGAAAGAAGGAATGAAACGAGACGCGAGGCAGGTCGCGAGAGAGGTGCAGCGCGGAACGTAAAACATGCAGAGCAGAGTTGAAGGTTTTCATCGACGGTACCTGGCTTTTGTTTCTTGTTTTTGGTGCGTCCTTCACTCGTTCAAAGCCTGCTTGAGCGTGATCGGACGTTGATAGTCGGCAACCTGGAAACGACTTTATTGGAAAATAATTTCTATATCAACTCATTTTAGAATTTTATTCTGATTTTATTCCATGGCCCTCGAACGGGATCAATGCCACCACTTGATGGCGCTCAGAGCTGAGCCGCGCAGCGTCTAGCACGCGGGTGGTCGCCAGTGCATCACGGGCGTCGACCGGCAGTGGGCCACCGCTCTGTAACGCGGTTTGTAGCTGCAAATAGAACTGGTTCCAGCAGCCACGCTCGGATGGCACCCGCTCACGCACCTCGCCCTGCTCGAACCAGCCCCAGCGCCGGTGCTCTTCGACGCCCCAGCGCTCGCCTTCGGATTTGGGCGTAAGCCCGGCCAGGGTCGACGCCTCCTGCCCGTCCAGACCGTCGACGCTGTAGCAGCCCTGGGTGCCGGTCACGCGAAAGCGCGGGCCGGGGGTGTTTTGCAGGCAACTGCCGCCCAGGTGCGAGATCACGCCATTGGCATGGGTCAGGGACATAAAGAAGCCATTGTCGAAGGGCTGGCCTTTTTCGAGGTAATCCAGTTCGGCGTAAACCCGGGTGACGGGGCCGAACAACAGGAGCGCCTGATCCACCAGATGGCTGCCCAGATCGCGCAGGAAGCCGCCGCCGCTGCCGTTGTTCACCGACTGTGGCGAATAGCGCTCAATCCGCGATTCGAAACGGGTGACCTGGCCCAGCGCACCGGACTCAATGAGTTTGCGCACGGTGAGAAAATCCGAATCCCAGCGCCGGTTCTGGTAGACGCTCAGATGCACGCCCTGACGCTCGGCCATGGTGATCAGGGTTTGTGCCTGTTGCATATCGGCGGCGAACGGCTTGTCGCTGACCACCGCCACATTGTGTTCGATGGCGTCGAGCACCAGCGCCGGACGACCTTTGAGCGGCGTGGAGATCACCAGCACATCGACCCCGGCTTCGACCAGTTGGCCGATGCTGTCGAAGGCCGGCACGCCGGGATGTTCCGCCGCCAGCAGGTGTCGGCGCTCGGCAGAACGGGTGACCACGCCCACGAAGGTCGCCGCCGGCAGACTGCTGATCAGCGGAGCATGAAAAAACCGGCCGCCATGGCCGTAACCGACAAGTCCGATACGCATGAAAGTATTCTCCTTATATGATCGTTCCCACGCTCTGCGTGGGAATGCCGCCATGGACGCTCTGCGTCCGCTTTGTGACGCAGAGCGTCACGGGATGCATTCCCACGCGGAGCGTGGGAACGATCGGCTACAGGTTTTGTGTAGGTCGGTCAGCGGCAGAGTTCGCTTTTGACGCGTTCGAGCATCATGCGGTTGGACTCGTCCGGCCGGTCTTCCCAGGCGAATACCGAGACGGTAGCGATGCCATCGAACTTGATCTCGCGCAAAGTGCCGAAAAACGCTTCCCAGTCGACCTCGCCCTGGCCGATGTCCAGATGCTGGTGCACGGTGGCGGTGACGCCCGGCGGGTTGACGATGTAGCGCAAGCCCGAGGAAGCCTTGTGGTTGTAGGTGTCGGCGATGATCAGGTGGTTCAGCTTTGAGCCGGCATACTTGAGCATCGAGGCGATATCACCGACACCGTCATCATAGAAAAACGTGTGTGGCGCGGCGTAGAGGTAGTTGATCCAGTCCCGGTCCAGACCGCGGATGATGTCCACCGACTCGTTATTGTGCTCGCAGAAATCGTAAGGGTGGGCCTGGATGTCGAGCTTGATGCCTTCGCGTTCGAACTCGGGGATCAACTCATCCATGGAGCGCATGAACTGGTTCTCGCACACCAGCGGGTTGTCCGACTGGCCGGTGAACTCGGTGTTGACCAGCTCGCAGTCCATCTCCACGGCAATCTGGATCGCGCGCTTCCAGTTACGCACGGCAGCCACGCGCAGGCCTTCATCGGCAGCGGCCCAGTGGTACATCGGTAATAAAGAAGAGAGTTTGACCCCGGTGTCGCTCAGGGCTTTGCGAAATTCCTTGATCCGCGCCTTGTCGACCCGGGGGGCTTTATAGAACGGCAGGAAATCTTCCCGGGGCGACAGCTCGATGTGTTCGTAACCGAGCTCGGCGACCTTGTCGACCATCTTGCCCAGGGACAGGTTGCGGTACATGTAGGGGTCTAGTGCGATGCGCATTTTTTTTGTTCTCCTTAACCAGGGTCTGAACCCAGACACCCATCCTGTGGGAGCGAGGCTTGCCCGCGAAGGCGTCGGTACATTCAACATTGATGTCGGCTGAACGTCCGCCTTCGCGGGCAAGCCTCGCTCCCACAGGGGGATGGGTTTAGCCGTAGAAGCGGGGGCGGTCTGGCAGGCCGACTTTTACGATTTGGCCGCTGCTTTGTGCTTCGATGCAGGCATCAGCCGCCACTGCCGCCGCGTAACCATCCCACGCCGACGGCCCGCCGACCTGCCCGGCGCGCACGCCATCGATGAACGCCTGCAACTCGACGTCGTACGCGGCGATGAACCGGTCCTTCCAGTCCATCAGAATCGCATTGGACAGCTTCGCCCCGCTGCGCAACTGAACCTGCGACGGCTCCGGCAGTTTGGCGATCCCCGTCTCCCCCACCACTTCGCACTGGATGTCGTAGCCGTACTGGCAGTTGACGAACACTTCCACGTCGATGCGCGTGCCCTTGGCGGTTTCCAGCAGCACGATCTGCGGATCTTTCAAATGGGCGTGGGCCTTGCTGGTCTTGCGCGGGAACACCACTTGCACCGACACATAGTCGTCGTCGAGCAACCAACGCAACACGTCCAGCTCATGGATCAAGGTGTCGGTGATCGCCATGTCAGTCTTGTAGTTTTCACCCACGGTCGGGTTGCGGTGAGCGCAATGCAGCATCAACGGCTCGCCGATCTGGCCGCTGTCGATCACGGCTTTCAACGCCCGATACCCTTCATCGTACGGGCGCATGAAACCCACCTGCACCAGCCGTTTGCCATGGGCCACTTCAGCCTCGACGATTTTGCGGCAGCCCTCGGCAGTGACCGCCAGCGGCTTCTCGCAGAACACCGGTTTGCCCGCCGCAATCGCTGCCAGCACGAATTCTTCGTGGCTCGGGCCCCAGGAGGTCACGAGGATCGCTTCGACTTCCGGTGCCTTGATCAACGCGTGGCCGTCGGGATAGACCTCGGCGGTCAGCTTCAAATCTGCAACGACCTTGACCGCTTGCTGCAAATTGATGTCGGTGACTGCGACGACCTGGCTGTTGAGCAAGGTCTGGCTGCAACGGCGGATATGGTCCTGGCCGATGGCCCCGGTGCCAATAACTCCAAGCTTCAAAGACATTTAAAGACTCCCAGATTTGTTGTTCGTTTGGGGCAATCAGTATTGACGGGCCTTGGCCAGTCGTTCGTTGAGGGTCTTGGCCACTGCGTCGGTGCGCGCGCTGGTGGAGACTTGCGCCACGCCGACCCGCCACCACGACAGGTATTTGTGAATCATCGTCTTGGGCAAAACCTTGATATCGATCAGCGTCGACACGGTCTGCAACCGCGCATCCGCCAACGCAGCTTGCAACTCCTCAACGGTGTTCACTTTGTAAGTCTTGCAGCCGTAAGCCGCCGCGCTCATGGCGAAATCCACCGGCACGAAGCCGCCATCGAGCTTGCCGGTTTCCGGATTACGGAAACGGAACTCGGTGCCGAAGCTGTTCATGCCGTGTTCCATTTGCAGGTTGTTGATGCAGCCGAAGGTCATGTTGTCCAGCAACACCACGTTGATCTTGCGCCGCTCCTGGATCGAGGTCGCCAGTTCCGAGTGCAGCATCATGTAGGAGCCGTCGCCCACCAGCGCATAGACCTCACGCTCAGGCTCGGCGAGCTTCACGCCCAGTGCTGCGTTCACCTCGTAACCCATGCACGAATAACCGTACTCGACGTGGTAAGTGTTCACGCCCTTGCTGCGCCAGCTGCGCTGCAGGTCACCGGGCAAACTGCCGGCGGCGGCGACGATCACGGCGTCATCGGCCAGTGTTTCGTTTAGCACGCCAAGCACACGGCTTTGGGTCAGGCAGGAACCGGTCAGCTCGATGAACTCGCGCAGTACCGCCGGGTCCAGGTGATCGTTGATTTCCGGGACGAAATCTTTCGCCTGGTATTCGACCTGATAAATGCGATCGACTTCCTCATCCAGTTGCGCCTTGGCCTGACGGGGCTGATCGCCCCAGCTCGAGCGGTAATCACCCAGCGCTTCGGCCAGTGCCTGCAAACCGGTTTTGGCGTCCGCCAGCAGCTGCACGCCGTCGAGTTTCAGGGCATCGCAGGGGCTGATATTGAGATTGAGAAATTGCACATCCGGGTGTTTGAACAAGGATTTCGACGCGGTGGTGAAATCGCTGTAGCGAGTGCCGACGCCGATGATCAAATCAGCATCCTTGGCCAACAGATTCGCCGCCAGGCAACCGGTTTCGCCGATCCCGCCGACGTTCAGCGGGTGGCTGGACACCACCGCGCTCTTGCCGGCCTGGGTTTCGGCGAAGGGAATATCGAAGCGCTCGGCGAACGCCTGCAGCGCGGCATTGGCGCCGGAGTATTTGACCCCACCGCCGCAGATGATCAGCGGTTTGCGCTTGCCTTTGAACAGGGCCACGGCATCGCCGAGCATCGCTTCGGTGGCCGGTCGGCGCTCAATGCGATGCACGCGTTTTTGCAGGAAATAATCAGGATAGTCGTAAGCCTCGGCCTGCACGTCTTGCGGCAGGGCCAGGGTCACGGCGCCGGTTTCGGCGGGGTCGGTGAGCACGCGCATGGCGTGGATCGCCGCGGTCATCAGCTGCTCGGGACGGTTGATCCGGTCCCAGTACTTGCTCACGGCCTTGAACGCATCGTTGGTGCTGATGCTCAGATCGTGGAATTGCTCGATCTGTTGCAGCACCGGGTCCGGTTGACGACACGCATAAACGTCGCCGGGCAACAGCAGCAAAGGGATGCGGTTGGCGGTGGCCGTCGCGGCAGCGGTGAGCATGTTCGCCGCACCCGGGCCCACCGATGAAGAACAGGCATAGATCTTGCGCCGCAGGTGTTGCTTGGCAAAACCGATGGCGGCATGGGCCATGCCTTGTTCGTTGCGGCCCTGATGGACGATCAGGTCGCCGCTGTCCTGTTCCAGGGCCTGCCCCAGACCCAGCACATTGCCGTGGCCGAAAATGGTAAAGATCCCGGCGACGAATTTGCTCTGAACCCCATCGACCTCGATGTACTGGTTATCGAGGAATTTCACCAGGGCCTGGGCCATGGTCAGTCTTGTTGTGGTCATGCTTGCACCTTCCTTTGAAGCTAAATCCGGTGTGTGCTGTGGAATGCAATCCACTGTGGGAGCGGCGGTGCGGCGATCCGACTTGCCCGCGATAGCGATCTACCTGACACATCAATGTTGAATATGCTGCCGCCATCGCGGGCAAGCCCGCTCCCACAGGGTTCTCCATTAACCCAGGGACTTCTGCAGGTGATCCATGCTCGCGCCAATCGCCGTCTGGATATCCGCCAGGCCATGGACGCTGTCGGCGAACGGTTCGAACGACAGGTAGCCGCTATAGCCGGTAGCGAGCAAGGTTTCGATCTGCGCCGCGTTGCCGAGGATGTCGCCCTCGCCCACCAGCACCCGATGGCCGTCACGAATGGTCGTCAGCGGCGCCTCGGCATCTTCGACGCCGGAGATGTGCACCAGCCCGGTCAGCTCGGGGAAGAATTCATGTTCGCTGGCCAGGTGATGGTGAAAGGTGTCATGCACCAGACGGAACACATCCAGCCCACCGATGGCCTTGATTGCATCGACCGCGGTGCGTTTGCGCCGCAGCGAACACTCTTCGAAACCCAGCGGCTCGATAAAACCGAGGATGCCGTGATCACGCAGGATCGGCGCCAGTTCACTTAACGCCGTGCGCAGGCCGGACGCACGCTGCGCCTCGGTACGCGGATCGGCGCGGTCGTTCAGCGGGCACATGACCAAACCCTGCGCGCCGCAATCGCGGGCATAAGCGGCAAGCTTCAGCGCGTGTGCGCGGCGCTCGTCATTCCAGACATCGAACGGATACAGCGCGTTGATCGACAGCACGGTGATGCCTTTGGCCGCGCACAGTTCACGGACGTGTTCGGGCGCGGTGCCGTCCTCGATCTCGACGCCTTTGAGGTCATTGCGAATCTCGATGGCGTCGGCCTTGAGGGTCACCGCCAATTCGATGAACGCGGGCAGGGACAAACGTGGGGCGACCATACGGTTCAGGGCGAAACGCAGGGGTTTGCTCATTTTTTGTTGTTCTCCGCACAAGTGAATTATTTGGCTGTCGGCATGCTGAATTCAGGGCCCTTGGCGATGCTGTCGGGCCAACGCTGCATCACGCTTTTGTAGCGGCTGTAGAAGCGGATGCCTTCTTCACCGTAGGCGTGATGATCACCGAACAACGAACGTTTCCAGCCGCCGAACGAGTGCCAGGCCATGGGCACTGGAATCGGCACGTTGATGCCGACCATCCCGACCTTGATGTTGCGGGCAAACGAGCGAGCAATGCCGCCGTCGCTGGTGAAACACGACACGCCGTTGCCGAATTCATGGGCGTTGATCAACGCCACGGCGCTGGCGAAGTCCGGCACCCGCACGATGCCCAGCACCGGGCCGAAAATCTCCTGCTGGTAGATGCTCATCTCGGTGGTGACGTTATCGAACAGCGTCGCGCCGACGAAGAAGCCGTTCTCGGCCCCCGGCACCTTGAAGTTGCGTCCGTCGACAATCAGTTGCGCACCCTGGGCCACGCCTTCGCTGATAAAGCCCTCGACCTTGGCCTTGTGTTCGGCGGTCACCAGCGGCCCCATGTCGCTGTCGCCCTGCATGCCGTTGCCGACTTTCAGTTGATCGATGCGCGGCAGCAGTTTGGCAATCAACTGGTCGCCGACATCACCGACGGCCACGGCAATCGAAATCGCCATGCAGCGCTCGCCAGCCGAGCCATACGCTGCGCCGATCAGCGCATCCGCCGCTTGATCCAGATCGGCATCGGGCATGACGATCATGTGGTTCTTCGCACCGCCCAGTGCCTGCACACGCTTGCCGCGCGAGGTCGCTTGCTGGTGGATGTACTCGGCAATCGGCGTCGAGCCGACAAAGGAAATCGCCTCGATGTCCGGGTGTTGCAGCAAGCCGTCGACCGCGGCCTTGTCACCCTGGATCACGTTGAACACACCGTCCGGCAACCCGGCTTCGGTGAGCAAACGGGCCATCAGCAAACTGGCGGATGGATCGCGCTCGGACGGCTTGAGGATGAAGCAGTTACCGGTGACCAACGCCAGCGGGATCATCCACAACGGCACCATCACCGGGAAGTTGAACGGGGTAACCCCGGCACACACGCCCAACGGCTGGCGCAGGTTCCAGTTGTCGATGCCACCACCGATGTTGTCGCTGAAATCGGTTTTCAGCAGGTTCGGCGCACCGCAGGCGTACTCGACGATTTCGATGCCGCGCGTTACTTCGCCCTTCGCGTCCGAGAACACCTTGCCGTGTTCGCGGCTGATGATTTCCGCCAGTTCGTTGTGATGACGGTCGAGCAGTTCCTTGAACTTGAACATCACCCGCGAACGGCGCAGGGACGATTGCTCGGACCAGGCCGGGAACGCTTTCAGGGCCGAAGCAACGGCGTCGTCCACAGTCTTCTGGCTGGCCAACCCGACCCGCGCCTGAACGCTGCCGGTGGCCGGGTTGAAGACATTGCTGAACCGCTCGCTACCGCTGTCCTGCACCTGACCGTCGATGTAATGGCCTATGACCGGGGCGTCGCTCATTGTTCTTGTTCTCCGTTCGAATATTGGAATTCAGGCGTTGTAATTCAGAGATCCAGAAGCCAGCTGTGCTGCGGATCGTTATGGAACTGCCAGACGCGTTTCGGGCCGGCCATCACGTTCAGATAATACGACTCATAGCCGTAGGGCACGCTGACCGGGTGATAACCCTTGGGCACCACAACCAGATCGCTGTTTTCCACCGCCATGGCCTGATCGATACTGCGATCGTCGGTGTAGACCCGCTGGAACACGAAGCCCTGGGGCGGGTTGATCTGGTGGTAATAGGTTTCTTCGAGAAAGCTCTGGTGCGGCAGATCGTCGGTGTCGTGCTTGTGCGGTGGTTAGCTCGACGAGTGACCGGACGGCGTACGCACTTCCACCACCAGCAGCGAATGGGCGGGCTCGGTGTCCGGCAAAATGTCGCAGACATATCGGGTGTTGGCACCCTTGCCGCGCACGCTGCGTTTCATGCTGTCGGGTTTGATCAGCCTTGGGACGAGGTTTTCGGCGGTGGAACCGGGCGCCGCGCACACGGCGATTTGCACGTCGCTCAACGCCACCACCTGGGCCTGGCTGCCGGGTGGCAAATACACGGCGAACGGCGATTTGTCTTCGAACACCGACTGACGATCGCCGATGTTGTCCCAGTCGAATGCGCCCTGCCCCGGTGCTTCACCCTTGATGCCGACCCGACCGCTGAGCAGCACCAGACACAATTCCTTGTCGCCCGCGCTGACCGGCAGGGTTTCGCCGAGGCTCAGGCGGTAAGCGGCGAAACCGACGTATTCCAGCTCACCCTGCCCCAACTCGACCATGGTCCGGCCGCGGGCGTTGCTTTTGACCAACAGGCTCATCGCGCGGTCCTCTCGTTGAGCAGTGCACGCAGGGTGTCGTAGCCTTTTTTGGCGTAAACGTAACTCGGTGCCACCGCTGGATCCTGCTCGGCTTCCACCACCAACCAGCCGTGGTAATCGGCGCCCAGCAGGACGTCGAGCAAGGCGCCGAAATCAATATCGCCATCGCCGGGCACAGTGAAGGTGCCGTTGATGATGCAGTCCGGGAAGCTCCACAGGTTGTTGCGCGCCAGTTGCACCACCGGTTTGCGCACGTCCTTGAAATGCACGTGGCAGATGCGTTCGATGTGTTTGCGCAGCACCTGCAACGGTTCGCCACCGCCCATGTAGCAGTGGCCCGAATCGAACAGCAGGCCGACTTCGCTGCCGGTCAGCGCCATCAGTTTGTCGATGTCGGCCGGGGATTCGACGTAGGCGCCCATGTGATGGTGATAGGCCAGGCGCACGCCTTGGGACAGGGTGAAACGCGCCAGTTCGGTGAGTTTGTCAGCGTATTCCTGCCAGGCTTGCTCGGTGTGGAAACGCGGGCGTTCTACCAGCGGAATGCGCTGGCCTTGAATCGAGTCAGCGACTTCGCCATAGACCAGCACCTTGGCGCCGTTCTTCGCCAGCAGCTCGACATGGCTGGCGATGGCGTCGATTTCCTCGGCCACGGAACGGCGGGCCAGACGGCTGGAATACCAGCCGGACACCAGCGCCAGATCGTAGGGCCGCAGCACGTCGCCGACGCCTTTGGCATCCTTGGGGAATTTACCGTTGAGTTCGAAACCTTCGTAACCGATGTCCTTGCCTTCGCTGAGGGCGGTGCTCAACGGCGTCTCGCCACCGAGGGACGGCAGGTCGTCGTTGCTCCAGGAGATCGGGTTGATGCCAATTCGGATAGCGGGCATGGCTGCACCTTTTATTGTTTTACATAACCAGTAAGAGCGACACAAAACCCTGTGGGAGTGGCGGTGCGACGATTCGACTTGCCCGCGATTGCGATCTAGCTGTCACATTGATGTTGAATGTGCCGCCGTCATCGCGGGCAAGCCCGCTCCCACAGGTATTGCGGTGTTTCATCAAGCCCGGGCCGTGCGCCAGGCGTCGATCAGCTCGACGAACGTGCCCTGCACCTGGCGGATCAGCGTTTCGTCGTCGATTTCACCGGCCATCCACGCGCGGCTCGGTTCCTGGAAAATCGTCCGGCCCACGGCAAACCCGCGGCAGGTATGGCTCTGGCTGGCTTGCTGAAACCCTTCGGCCAACGCCGCCGCCGGGGCATTCAAGCCCAACAGCACGACACCACGGCAATACGGATCGCGTTCCTGAATCAGTTCGTCGAGTTGTTTCCATTCCTCGGCGCTTTGCGCTTCGATCTTCCACCACGCCGGGTAGATGCCCAGGTTGTAGAGGCGTTTGAGCGCGCGATACAGCACGTCGGGGTGGGTTGACGAGTGATCCTTGGGCGGAATGATCTCCAGCAGTAGTTCATGCCCGCTGACCTGGGAGGCCTGATACAAGCCCTTGATCTGCGCTTCCTGCTCCAGACGCAGCAGCGGCTCGTCGTCGGGATGAAATTGCACCAGGCATTTGATGATCTGTTCTTGCGGCCAGGCGATCAGGTTGCTGCCGATCGAGCGCCCGTGCTCGAACGCCAATGGCCGCGAACCCTGCACTTCCACCGGACGTGCCACCCACCAGCCGCGACCAGTGGCGGCGTTCAGCGAGTCCTGACCAAAACGTTGATCGGCCAGCAAGCCGACATCGGCATCGACGCCCTGCTCACGCAAATCCGCTTCGACCCGTTCCACGGCTTTGATAAAGAGTTGTTTGAGTTCGCCAATGCTGCTCAGGTCGCGCCCGCCCTTATGGGCCAGCTCCACCAATTGCCCGCGATGATCGAAAGCGAAGATGAACAGCTGCTTCCACTGTTTACGCGGCACGCTGACCTGATGCAGTCGCTGCAACACGGCGTCCTGATCCGGCCGGGTGATCGGCACCGGGCTGTTGAACAGGTAATCGAGTTCGGCGCGGGTCGGCATCGCCGGGGCGCAGGCATGGCGCGACACCACCAGCCCACCGCAGGCATTGGCCAACTGGCAGCAGCGCTCGTCGCTGGCGTCCTCCAGCCAGCCGCTGAGGAAACCCGACATGAAGGCGTCGCCGGCCCCCAGCACATTCAGCACTTCGACGCGCACGCCGGGATAGATAGCGCCGTCTTCGAGACGCGCCGGAATCACCCCATGAATCACCGTGCAGCCTTGCGGGCCGAGCTTGACCACCAACGTCGCCGCGCTCAGTTGCCGGACGTTGCGCAATGCGGTGAGCAAATCCTCGGAACCACCGGCAATCAAAAACTCTTCTTCAGTGCCGACGATCAGGTCGAACCGCGGGAGGATTTTCTGCACGTGCTGGCTGACGTTCTGATCGGCGACGAACCGGGTTTCGCCGTCCGCCTTGCCGGCCAGGCCCCAGAGCACCGGGCGGTAATCGATGTCCAGCACCCGTTTGACGTTGTGCTTCTCGGCGTAGTCCAGCGCCTGGATGCTCGCCTTGTAGACGCCGTCGGTGGAGAAATGGGTGCCGGTGATCAGCAAGGCTTTGCTGGAGGCGATGAAGGCTTCGCTGATGTCTTCGGCGCGCAACGCCATGTCGGCGCAATTTTCGCGGTAGAACACCAGGGGAAAGGTTTCGCGGTCCTTGAGGCCCAGCAGGACCATGGCGGTCAGGCGTTCCGGATCGACCTTGATGCCGCTGACGTCGCAGCCTTCGCGGGTCAGGGATTCAACGAGGAAGCGGCCCATGTGGTCGTCCCCTACCCGGCTCAGCATCGCCGACTTCAGGCCCAGCCGCGCGGTACCGAAGGCGATGTTGGCGGACGAACCGCCGAGGTATTTGGCGAAACTGCTCACATCCTCCAGCCGCGCCCCGACTTGCTGCGCATAGAGGTCGACGCCTAGGCGCCCCAGGCAAATCAGATCCAATTGACGCCCACTGGCAAAACGAGTCTGGCCCATGCTGGCTCCTGTTATTTTTATCAGCCTGCGTTCGGGGCGATGAAGGCGCCGAACACTCTTGGTGGATGCAGACTAAAACGACCGGGACCGAACAATCAATAATTATTCTAAATATTTTTTACGTGGAATATTTTTTCCAATAAACTTCAACACAAGCGCTCCAGACACAGTGCATCGTTTCAGCAGACCCGATGATGGCCGCAAGCTCAAGATTTTATTCCGGCCTACCCTGTAGACTGCGCACAGCCAACCTATTGTCAGGGGATGACCCGCCTGTCATCTCTATAAGAACAAGCCAGAAGGATTCCTTATGTCCCGCACCGATCAGCCGGCTACGACCGAGAGCACGCCCGACAGCGATCTCGCCAGCCCTCCGATCAATGCCGAGCGTTTGTTGCAGCTGATCACCGATGAATACGAAAGCCTGCCGCGCCAGCTCAAACGCATCGCCAGCTACATGAGCCAGCAGAGCGACCGGATCATGGTCGACCGCATCAGCGACATCGCCCGCGAATGCGAAGTGCACCCGTCGGCCATCGTGCGGTTTTCCCAGCGTTTCGGGTTCAGCGGTTTCAGCGAAATGCAGGCGCTGTTCCGTGAGGCCTACACCCACAAAACCACGCCGGTGCAGAACTACCAGCAACGCATCCGCAGCATGATCGCCAACAAGTCGCAGAAAGCCAGCGGCGGCGATCTGGCGCGCGAGTGCATCAACGCCACCCTGTCGGGCATCGAGCGGCTTGGGGCTGGAACTCGATGACCAGGCCTTCGACAAGGCCGTGGACCTGGTGGTGAATGCCGACAACATCTATGTGGTCGGGGTGCGCCGCTCATTCGCGGTGGCCGATTACCTGGTCTACAACCTGCAACACACCAACAAGCGCATCCACCTGGTGTCGGGCCTCGGCGGCAGTTACCGCGAGCAGATGCGCAGCGTGCGCGCCAATGACCTGGTGATCGCCATCAGCTTCACGCCCTACGGCAAGGAAACCCAGCACTGCCTGCGTATTGCCCAGCACAATCAGGCGAAAACCCTGATCATCACCGACAGCAACCTTTCACCTTTGGCCAAGCGCGCCAACACTGTGCTGCTGGTCAACGAAGGCAGCTCGTTTGCCTTCCGCTCGTTGAGTGCGACCTTGTGCCTGTGCCAAGCGCTGTTTATCGCCGTGGCTTATCGACTGGAATTGAAGGTTGATGAGATTCATGAGCAGGTAGGCTTTGAGGATTAGCCTTTGAGGATTAGCGCGAGGCCGTTTGCAGGTCGCTGAACCTCAGCTAAGGTTGTCCATCCCCCAAGGACCGTCTGAAGGAGAGGCTCAATGAAACTGATCGGCATGCTGGATTCGCCCTACGTGCGGCGCGTCGCCATTTCCGCCAAATGCCTGGGCATACCGCTGGAGCACGAGTCGGTTTCGGTGTTCAGAAACTTCGAGCAGTTCCAGCAAATCAACCCCGTGGTGAAGGCGCCGACCCTGGTGCTGGATGATGGCGAGGTGTTGATGGATTCGACACTGATCATCGACTATCTGGAGGCTCTGGCCGCGCCGGGCAAAAGCCTGATACCCGACGATCTGGATCAACGCTTGCGCTCGCTGCGGCTGACTGGCCTGGCGTTGGCAGCGTGCGAAAAGTCGGTGCAGCTTTACTACGAACGCAACCTGCGGCCCGCGGAGATTCAGTACGCGCCTTGGGTGGAACGGGTTGAAGGGCAACTGGCCGCGGCGTATTCGGCGCTGGAGCGGGAGCTGGAAAAACAGCCGTTGAAAACCGACGGTTCGATTGCGCAGGACGGGATTACCCTGGCGGTGGCCTGGAGTTTTACCAACCTGGTGGTGCCGGATCAGGTGCAGGCTACGCAGTTTCCGCGAATCAGCGCGTTCACAGAGTATGCCGAGGGACTTGAGGTGTTTGTCGGTACGCCGATCGATTGAGAGATGCAGCGACAGTACCGACCCCATCGCGAGCAGGCTCGCTCCCACAATTGATCTCCACCGATCTCATATTTCTGCATCCGACACAGACCCCCTGTGGGAGCGAGCCTGCTCGCGATGGCGTCCTCAGGCCATTTTCTTCAAGTCAGGCTCCAGCACCACGTCTAACCGATCCGCCCCGCGCTCGGCTTCGGTTATCAGCTGGAAAACACGTAGCGCCCTTTGACCTTCTTCGAGCCCAGGAATCCCAGGTCCGGGAACAACAGCGTTTTGAGGTAAGCGACAAAAAACACCATGCCCAAACTGATTGCGGCACCAATGAGCGTCAGCAGCGGATCCTCCTCAAACCCCTGGAACATTCGCGGAAACTGGCTCAGGGACAGGATCACGTAGATGGTGTAGGCCTGCGCAACGTTCTTGTAAAAACCCCAGGCGAACAGCAGCGGCACCCCTGCGGCAAACAGGGTGAAAAACACGGTGGCACCTGGCCCGATCATCGAGCCGAGGAAGAACCCGAAGACTGCACCGAGCAACGCTTGAGCAATCGTCAGAAAAAGTAACGTCTTGATCTTGCCGGAGTGCCGCTGACACAGCGCGGGGTCCGCATAGGCACCGATCCAGTACGCCAGCACCCGATCCTTGATCTCGCCGCCGGACAGCGTCTTGAAAATTTCGGTCTTCGAGCGCCCGCTTTCGAGCATCGCCACCAGTTGCCGTTTGCTTTCCTTTTTGTCCAAGGTATTTCTCCTGTCAGGCAAAACAACATTAATAGTGGGGGCGGATGTGCTCCCGCTGGGGCGATTCTCGCTGCTTGGGCATCCGAAAAGCAAAACGCCGCTTCTATCTGAGATAAAAGCGGCGCAAGCAAGTGCCTCAAGGGGTCACGTCAGCAAGGCAATCAGAATGATGATCGGGATCGGTACGCCAAGAAAGAACAGCAATAAAGAGCGCATGATGGTTCTCCTGGGTTAGCGAACAGGTGGCAGCGTCGTGGTTGTGGTGGTGGTCACGTAGGCATCGGTTTCCAAATACTCCACGGCATCCCGACGACGACCGCCGAAGATCGCGGCAAGGCTGGCAAAAAATGCACCGGCCAGCAGCGCGACGAACATCCACAACGCGGTCAAGGCAGCGGCTTTGGCCGCCTGTTCCGCAGCCATTTTGGCGTCTGCCACGGCTTTTTGGGTGCGGGCATAGACTTCATCGATACGACGCTCGGCGTCCGCTTGCGTGAGGTTGGTCCGCTGGGCGATCAGTTGCGCCAGATAGGCTCGATCCTCGACCGCTAGTTGGCCGTCATTGCTCAGGCTGCGCGCGAAGATGCGGGTGACGATGCCGTAGGCGGCGTCATCGCTGACAGCAACCGGGCGATCATCGCGGAACAGACTGTCGATAAAGTAGCCGTACGGATCACTGTCGGCATCGCTGACAGCCTGGGTCATGGCGCTGGTGGCACCGCCGGCGACCGTGGCCCCGGCCTGTACGCCGCCGCTGACGATGTTGCTGACCGAGCCGACCACCAGGGTCGCGGTCACCAGCGTCGCGATACACCAGGCCAGGAAGCCATGGGCCGTGTCACGGAAGTAGACCTCATCGCCGTGCAGGTAGGCCCACCTCACCCGCAGGCGACCGGCGATGTAGCCACCGAGCCCGGACGCCACGATCTGGGTAAAGGCCAGCCAGATAATCGTCGAGATACCCAGGCTCTTGGCGCTGACGCCTTCATGGGCCCACGGCGACACCGCCGAAAAACCCAGACCAAAACCAAGCAGTACGAGAATCAGCGACAACGCCGCAGCCGCCACGGCCCCGGCGAAGATAGCGGCCCAGGACACGCCCGAGAGCGTGCTGAACTCATCTGCGACAGGATAAAAACCATCAGAGGATCTGTTCATTGTTGTAGTGCTCCAGGCAGGTGTTACAACTCGTCAAACGAGCAAGTGCAGTCAACGTGCCAGACGCCCCACTCAAATAAATCGTTCTAATTCAATTAGTTGAAACCAATGAACTTCTCAGGGTCATGCAGTTTGCAAGACGCCGGCCATATCGGCGGGTTTTATGCATTGATCAAAATGGTGCCTGCATGAAGTTTTATTTAGAAAACCATCGATCATTTCTTGGCAAAATGCCTCGCAACGTCTTGAACACCTAATCAGGCAAGCCCTATGACCCGCATCTTGACCATCGAAGACGACGCTGTGACCGCCCGGGAAATCGTCGCCGAACTGAGTAGCCACGGCCTCGACGTGGATTGGGTCGACAATGGCCGTGAAGGCCTGGAGCGTGCAGTCAGCGGCGACTACGACCTGATCACCCTCGACCGCATGCTGCCGGAGCTCGATGGTCTGGCGATTGTCACCACCCTGCGCACCATGGGCGTGGCCACGCCGATCCTGATGATCAGCGCCCTCTCCGATGTCGATGAACGGGTTCGCGGCTTGCGCGCTGGCGGCGACGATTACCTGACCAAACCGTTCGCCACCGATGAAATGGCCGCCCGGGTCGAAGTCTTGCTGCGCCGGCAAAACACCGTGACCGCCCAGGCCACCACATTGCGTGTGGCCGATCTGGAGCTGAACCTGATCAGCCACGAGGCCAGCCGCGACAGCCAGTTGCTGACGCTGTTGCCCACCGAGTACAAGTTGCTGGAATTTCTGATGCGCAACACCGGGCAGATTCTGTCGCGGATGATGATTTTCGAAGAGGTCTGGGGTTATCACTTCGACCCTGGCACCAACCTGATCGACGTGCACATCGGCCGTCTGCGCAAAAAGATCGACCCGCCAGGCAAAGTCCCACTGATTCGGACGGTGCGAGGCTCGGGTTATGTCATTGCTGAACCCCTCTAAAGGCTGGCGCTCCTCCAGCAGCCGCTTGCTGGCGCTCTACAGTTCGCTGTTCGTGGCCTGGAGCGGGATTCTCATGGGCGTCATGTACTACGAGGTGTCCAGCTACCTGGACACCCTGGCCAAGCATTCGTTGATGCAACGTCAGCATCTGTTTTCTCGCTTCCAGGGCGAGCAACTGGAGGACGCCCTCGCCGCCAGCGTGACCTTCGACATTCGCGGCATCGATGCCTATGGCCTGTTCGATGACCAGCAGCGCTACCTCAGCGGCCCCTTGCGCCAGATCCCTCAAGGCCTGCCGCTGGACGGCAAGATTCACATCCTCAGCGACTGCGTCGACGCCGACGACCCGACCCTGCCCACCGACAGTTGCGATGCCGTAGCGACCCGGACCCTGGACGGACGTTGGCTGATACTGGTGCGGGACAACGGTTCGCTGTTTGCGGTGACCCGGATCATCCTGCGCGCGCTGCTGTGGGGCGTGTCGCTGACCATTCTGCCCGGCATCGCCGGCTGGCATTTATTGAGACGGCGCCCGCTGCGACGGATCCGGGCGATCCAGGCCAGCGCCGAAGCCATCGTCGCCGGTGACCTGACCCGGCGTCTGCCGCTGTCCAACCGCCGTGACGAGCTGGACATGCTCGCCGCCATCGTCAACGCCATGCTCGAACGCATCGAGCGCTTGATGAACGAGGTCAAGGGCGTGTGCGACAACATCGCCCATGACCTGCGCACACCACTGACGCGCCTGCGGGCGCAGCTGTACCGGATTCAGCAGCAGGCCGATGACGGTTCGACGCTGGCCGTGCAACTGGATTCGGTGCTCGGCGAGGCCGATACCTTGATGGCACGCTTTCGTGGCTTGCTACGGATTTCCGAGCTGGAGGATCGCCAGCGCCGTTCGGGTTTCGTGCAACTGGACCCGATGCCGTTGCTGCAAGAACTGCATGATTTTTATCTGCCGCTGGCCGAAGAAGGCGAGCTGACCTTTGAACTGCAACTGCCCGAGTCCCTGCCCCGACTCAACGGCGACCGGGCGCTGCTGTTCGAAGCCGTGGCGAATTTACTGAGCAACTCGATCAAGTTCACACCGCCGGGTGGCAAGGTGATTTTGCGTGGGGTGAATGACGCTGGGCATACGCGGATTGAAGTACTCGACTCCGGCCCCGGCATCGCGCTGGCCGAACGTGAGGCGGTATTTCAGCGTTTCTATCGCGCCGAGGGCGCAAACCCGCAAAGCGGATTCGGGCTGGGGTTGTCGATCGTCGCAGCGATTGTCAGCCTGCATGGGTTTACGCTGGAAGTGGGCAGTAGCGAGTTGGGTGGCGCGTTGTTGGTACTCGATTGCCGGCAGAGCTTGATCCCTCAGGCCTGACCCAAATACCTGAACTGACACATAACCATAGATGTGGGAGCGGGCTTGCCCGCGATGGCGGCCTGACAGAGAAAAATATGTCGCCTGATACTCCGCTATCGCGGGCAAGCCCGCTCCCACAGGAGATTTGTTTGGGCCGGGAAGTTGGCGGGGCTCGACTCAGTACCCAGGAACCTCGCGCAGAAACACCGGCAGATCAGTGATCGGCGGCAGGGCCGGAATCTCGACGTACATCTGGACCACCCAGCCTCGGTGATAACTGGCGTGGTTGACCACATGCAACAGCATCGCGCCGGCACTCATGACCCCGCTTTCCCCCGCGACGGAGGTGAATTCGATGGGTTGATCCAGCGACTCGTCGGTCTGGGCCGAGCTCCATCCACAGAACCATTGATCGATCTCCTGTTGCGCCATTCGCAGCTCGGGGAGTTCGGTATGGAGCAGGTTATGGGAGGTTTTGAAGTCGTGCCCTCGGCCCTCCAGGTGGGCTTGCCAAATGCAGTCCACCACGTAGATATGGTTCAAGGTGCCGATGATGTTGCTGAACACCGACACCCGTTTGCGGTTGAGCTCTTCCGGTGGCAGCGCCATGAGGCTGTCGAAGAGTCGCTGATCGGCCCAGCGCCTGTAATCGGCGAGCATGCGGGCAGTGCGTACGTTGATCATCTGAGGTCTCCCATGAAGATGGGCGCATTGCCAAGAATAGCCCTCGCGGCTGGCAGCATCGTAAACGCTGATCATCGGTCACGCCGTACGCGATCTTGTAGCCGCTCCCACATTAAACCTATAGCGAACACAGGATCTCGTCGCGAATTAAACCAAGATCAGACGTTGCACCACCCGCTCGGCCAGTGCCAGGCAACTGGTCAGCCCCGGAGATTCGATGCCGAACAGGTTGACCAACCCCGGCACACCATGCACATCCGGACCGCTGATGACGAAGTCGACGGCCGGATCGTTCGGCCCGCTGATTTTCGGGCGAATGCCGCTGTACGCCGGTTGCAGGCTGTCATCGGGCAACGCCGGCCAGTAACGCCGGATCGCCTGATAGAAACTGTCGCTACGGCGGGGATCGACGCGGTAATCGACTTGCTCGACCCATTCGACATCCGGCCCGAAACGCGCCTGACCGCCCAAATCCAGGGTCATGTGCACGCCCAGCCCGGCGCTTTCCGGTGCCGGGTAAACCAGATGCCGGAACGGCGCCCGGCCACTGAAACTGAAGTAACTGCCCTTGCACAGCCAGGCCTTGGGCACGTGCTGCGCCGGCAAACCTTCGATCCGGCTCGCCACTTCAGGCGCGGACAATCCCGCGCAGTTAATCAACTGACGACAGCTCAACGTCATCGGCTGAGCGCCGCCCATGTGCAGCTCGAAACCGTGCCCGGTGCAACGGGCCGATTCCAATGGCGTGTGAAAGGCTATCGACGTACCGCACGCTTCAGCATCTGCCTGGAGCGCCAGCATCAGGGCATGGGAATCGACGATGCCAGTGGACGGCGACCAAAGCGCGGCAACGCAGGACAACGCCGGCTCAAGCGCCCGCGCCTGCCCGGCATCCAGCCATTGCAGGTCATCGACGCCGTTGCGCCGGCCCTGCTCCAGCAATGCCTGCAAGGCATGGCGCTGGTGGTCATCGGTGGCCACGATCAGCTTGCCGAGACGCTGGTAATCGACGCCGCGCTCATCGCAGAAGGCATACAGCCGTTGCCTGCCTTCCACGCACAATTGCGCCTTGAGACTGCCGTTCGGGTAATAGATGCCGGCGTGGATCACTTGCGAGTTGCGCGAGCTGATGCCCACGCCAATCCCCTCGTCCGCCTCGACCAGAATCACTTCTCGCCCGGTCCGCGCCAGGGCCCTGGCCACCGCCAGCCCGACCACACCGGCCCCGACCACCACGCATTCAATGTCGACGCTCACCTGCCCTCCACGCATTCAAGCCAGCCCTCGCTCCGATAATCGGCCACGCTGGAGATTATCGCCAGCATGACCACGAAGATCCCGTCACGAGTTACATAGGGTCCGTTCCATCCAACGGTCATCAAAACGACAACTAACTGTCAATTAGCTGAACCACTACACACTTTAATAACCGAACCCCGTTTAACCGGCCATTAAGTGCACTTTTACGATTGACTTCACCCACCTCGCTCAGTAAATTGCCCGGGCCGGTAACAACGGCCTTTTATCAACTTATAAAAGAATCCAATGGACACAGTATCTAGTCGCTGTCGGATGACTGCAGATATGCAGAATCTGGCACATAACCCAGACAATGACGGGACTCGACTTTTCGGTCGGGTGAGCTGCGCTAGAGCCTGAGGCTCCACCGTAACTTGCCTCACCGGAATCAGTCCGGCCCAGGGGCATGTTATGAACTTCAAAACCACTGTAATGCCAGGCGTACGCGCCTTTGCATCGACCATGCGGGTCAAGCTTTGCCGTGAGCGTCTATTGAAGACTCGGCTCAGCGCCCCGTTTTCCGCCCCTTCTGTCCACACCAAGGCACAACCTCATGCCAACTGGCGCGTCTGCCCGACGACGGGCCGGCTTCAGCAACGCTGGAGCTTCGACGAAAGCCAGGACCCACCGAGTCGGCGCATCGCGCGCCTCTTCCAGCAGGCGAGCCTGATGCTCGGCCTGTACATCGGGGCACGCACTCTCAATTGATTTGAAGGCACTTTCAAAGTCCTTCCTGAACGGTTTACTTAAAACGAAATCCGACAACTTCCTGCTGCCTGTTAAAAACAAATTTTATTGGAGTTAGTTATGGACGACGCCAGTAGTCGGTTCGCTGCCTGTCACGTGTTAGTTGATGGACAGCGAACGTTAAAACATCAAAACACAATCTTCCGACTCGATCGCTTATTTGCGGCTCGACATACGTGCGCTCGTCTTTGATTAGCTGAGTACCTGTGTGTCGTGCCGCAAGACTGCGGCAGGAGCACAGCAATGACCCTTGTAAAAACCGCAAAAAAAACCACCCGCGGCGCCTCCAGCGACAACGCCAAGCTGTCGATGCGTGCCGCCCGGGAAGCGCAAAACGGCCTGGCCGTAACCCTCTCCAACCTCAACGCCACCGCTGACGGTTTGACCGAACTCGAAGCCGAAGGCCGTCTGGCGCGCGGAGGCCACAACGAAGTCGCCCACGACAAGCCGCCTCACGCCATCGTTCAACTGCTCAAAGCCCTGAACAACCCCTTCATCTACGTGCTGCTGACCTTGGCCGGTATCAGCTTCTTCACCGACTACTGGCTGCCGGTCAGCCAGGGTGAAGGCGACGACGCCGACCTGACCAAGGTCATTATCATCATGACCATGGTCAGCCTGAGCAGCCTGCTGCGGTTCTGGCAGGAATACCGCTCGGCCAAGTCCGCCGAAACCCTCAAGGCCATGGTGCGCACCACTGCCACTGTTCTGCGTCGCCCACAAAAGGGCCGCCCGCCGATGCTTCGCGAAGTACCCATGCGCGAACTGGTGGCCGGCGACATCGTGCAGCTCAGCGCTGGCGACATGATCCCGGCGGACATCCGCCTGATCGAATCCCGCGACCTGTTCATCAGTCAGGCCGTACTGACCGGCGAAGCCTTGCCCGTCGAGAAGTACGACACGCTTGGGGATGTGGCGCAGAAGTCAGCGACCGGCAGCGCAGCCGATCAATCCAACCTGCTCGACCTGCAAAACATATGCTTCATGGGCACCAACGTGGTCAGCGGCACTGCCAAGGCGGTGGTGGTCGCGACCGGTTCGCGCACCTACTTCGGCTCACTGGCCAAAGCCATTGTCGGCTCACGGGTGCAAACCGCGTTCGACCGCGGGGTGAACAGCGTCAGCTGGTTGCTGATCCGTTTCATGCTGGTCATGGTGCCGATCGTGTTCCTGCTCAACGGTTTCTCCAAAGGTGACTGGAGCGATGCGTTCCTGTTTGCACTGGCGGTGGCGGTCGGCCTGACTCCGGAAATGCTGCCGATGATCGTCAGCGCCAACCTGGCCAAAGGCGCCATGGCCATGGCCAAGCGCAAAGTGGTGGTCAAGCGCCTTAATGCGATCCAGAACTTCGGTTCGATGGACGTACTGTGCACCGACAAGACCGGCACCCTGACCCAGGACAAGATCATTCTTGAGCACCATGTCGACATCAATGGCCAGCGCGACGATTCGCTGCTGGAACTGGCCTGGCTCAACAGCCATCACCAGAGCGGCCTGAAAAACCTGATGGACCAGGCCGTGGTGCAGTTCGCCAATCGCAACGCGACATTCCGCGTGCCGTTCGCCTACAGCAAGGTCGATGAACTGCCGTTCGACTTCGTGCGTCGGCGCCTGTCGATCATCGTCAAAGACACCCGCGACGATCACCTGATGGTGTGCAAAGGCGCGGTCGAGGAAATGCTGACCATCGCCAGCCACCTCCATGAAAACGGCGCAGTCGTCGCGCTCGATGAACAGCGCCGCAAAGACCTGCTGGCCCTGGCCAACGAGTACAACGAGGACGGCTTCCGGGTGCTGTTGGTCGCCACCCGCGAGATCCCGAAGGCACAGACGAAAAACCAGTACGCAACCAGTGACGAACGCGAATTGGTGATTCGCGGCTTCCTGACCTTCCTCGATCCACCGAAGGAAACCGCCAGCCCGGCGATTGCCGCACTGCGTGATATGGGCGTGACTGTCAAAGTACTGACCGGCGACAACGCCGTGGTGACCTGCAAGATCTGCCGCGAAGTCGGTCTGGAACCCGGTACGCCGTTGCTCGGCCAAGACATCGAGAAGATGGACGATGCCACCCTCAAGGCGCAGGTCGAGGAACGCACGGTGTTCGCCAAGCTCACCCCGCTGCAGAAATCCCGGGTGCTCAAGGCGTTGCAGGCCAACGGTCACACCGTGGGCTTCCTCGGTGACGGCATCAACGATGCCCCTGCCCTGCGCGATGCCGACGTCGGTATTTCGGTGGACAGCGGCACCGACATCGCCAAGGAATCGGCCGACATCATCCTTCTGGAAAAGAGCCTGATGGTGCTCGAAGAAGGCGTGCTCAAGGGCCGCGAAACCTTCGGCAATATCATGAAGTACCTGAACATGACCGCCAGCTCCAACTTCGGCAACGTGTTCTCGGTACTGGTGGCCAGTGCATTCATTCCGTTCCTGCCGATGCTGTCGATCCACCTGCTGCTGCAAAACCTCATGTACGACGTCTCTCAGCTGGCGCTGCCGTGGGACAAGATGGACAAGGAATTCCTGCGCAAGCCCCGCAAGTGGGATGCGAAGAACATCGGCCGTTTCATGCTGTGGATCGGGCCGACCTCGTCGGTCTTCGATATAACCACCTTCGCGGTGATGTGGTACGTGTTCGCCGCCAACAGCGTGGAGATGCAGGGCCTGTTCCAATCCGGCTGGTTCATTGAAGGGCTGCTGTCCCAGACCCTCGTGGTGCACATGCTGCGCACGCAGAAAATCCCGTTTTTCCAGAGCACTGCGGCGTTGCCGGTGATCCTGATGACCGGGCTGGTGATGGTGCTGGGCATCTACATTCCGTTCTCGCCACTGGGCACGCTGGTCGGTCTGCAACCGCTGCCCTGGGCGTACTTCCCATGGCTGGTCGGCACCTTGCTCAGCTACTGCGTGTTCGCGCAGATCATGAAAACCCTCTACATCCGTCGCTTCAAGCAATGGTTCTGATGGCCTGAACACCTATGGTGAGTGGGCAAGTCCTAATGGATTGAACACCGCAATTCCTGTGGGAGCCCGCAACGGGTCGGCTGTGCATATCTCGAATCGGCAGGGAACTCCTGAGCACCGTCAGGCATCCTAAATTATGTGTTACTTCCTTTACGCTTTCGGAGGACGCCGTCATGCGCCGTCTGTTGCTCATATCTTCACTAGTGCTTTGCTTGCCCGTTGGTTCGGCCATGGCCGATGTAGATGCAAAAGATGTCGCCACCTCGGCCGGGGTCTCCGCATCGCTGTACTCGACGTTCAAGGATGACAAAATCATGATTCCCGCACGGGATGATGCCTCTAGCTTCGTGGCAAGTGGCGGTACGATTCGCGGCGTTTACCTGGAGTCGGTGTTGCAGGAAATTCGACAAAATCATCCTGACCTCAAGGCAAGCGACGAGGACCTGGCCAAAGCAATCCTCGCTCAATAAGCTCCCGTCGCTGAAACCTGTAAAAGTCAGCCGTGGGCCCGCAACACCGGATAGTGTTCGGGCCCTAGGTTGCTTGCACTCCAGCGGACAAGCGCGACCAACCGGCGACCAATTGCGCGCTGATGCTGACACCGCCGCACACCACAATCACCACGTCATGGGCCTCGGCAATCGCTGGATGGTCCAGGTACGCCACCGCCAATGAAACGCCGCACGCCGGTTCGACCAACTGACGCAGATCGTTGGCGTAACGGACCACGCCCATGATCGCCTCATCATCGCTGAGCACCACGCACTCGTGCGCAAAGTCGAGGATGTGCTGCACCGGCCAGGCCGCCACTTGCGCAGCGCCAAGTGACGTGGCGACGGTATCAATACGCGGCAATCTGACCGGATGGCCGGCACTCACGGCGGCCGCGAAAGACGCTGCGCCCTGGGTTTCGCAAGCAACGATTCGACAATCCATGCGCTGATGACGGATCAATCCAGTGAGCAGGCCCGCCAGCAAACCTCCGCCGCCCACCGACGTCACCAACACATCGACCTGAGGACAGTCCTCGAGGATTTCATCGACCATCGTGCTGTGCCCTTCCCACAACACCGGATGATCGAAGGCTGGCACGTATTCGGTGTCCACCCCCTTTGCGAGCTCTTTCGCTCGTTGATTGGCTTCGTCCCAGACCTTGCCGTGGACGATCACCTCGGCACCGGTTTTCCTGATCCTGGCGCGGGTGGTTTCCGGGGTAGTGTTCGGCACCACGATGCAGGCTTTCAGCCCAAGGCTGGCAGCGGCCACGGCGGTGGCCAACCCGGCGTTTCCCCCGGAAGGACAGACCACTTTGCGCTTGCCCTGCTCCGCTGCCTGACTGCACAGCAGGCCCATGCCGCGCAGTTTGAACGAGCCGCTGGGTTGCAGGTTTTCCAGCTTGAGCCAGATCCGCCGGTCTGGGGTTGACAGGCCAGGGTGCAGAATCAGGGGCGTTCTGATGTGAAGCATCGTGTGCTCCTTGTGGCGCTCCCGGCTCGTCGAGATATTCAGCGACCCGGGAGTGAATAGATAGAATCATCCCTATCCAAAGCTTAGTTCACTCAGCCCCACGGCTACCGCCCCGGCCATGACACGATGCTCTGCGGCATCTCCTACACTGGTTTTATGTCCTTTGCGAAGTCAGTCATGAAAATCTCGGCCAAACTCGTTTTTTTCACCCTCGTGAGTACCCTTGCCTACCTCGCGCTCGCGGTGTTCGGGCTGGGCGGGTTGGCAGCTTTTTTCTCGCACCTGCCGCTGGTGGTCATTGCGCTGGCAACCCTGGTGATGGCGATCGTGTCGTTGTTCAGCGAGGGCAACCTGAGCTCCGGTGAACGTGAAGACCGGGCGAATCGCTGGGTGCTGCCGGTTTTCGGGGTGCTCGGGTTGTTGAGTGGGTATCTGCCAGCCTATACCGACCGGATTGACTTCTGGACCTTCGGTGGCGAGGGCGTGCGTTGGCTGGGCGCGTTGTTGTTCATTGGCGGCGGCGCACTGCGGATGTGGCCGGTGTTTGTGCTAGGTAAACGCTTCAGCGGCCTGGTGGCGATTCAGCCGGGGCACCGTCTGGTTACTGACGGGATTTATCGGACCTTGCGCAACCCCAGTTACCTGGGACTGCTGATCAATGGCGTGGGCTGGGCGCTGGCCTTTCGTTCGGGTGTCGGGTTGCTGCTGGTGGCGCTGATGTTGATACCGTTGATCGCCCGCATTCGCTCCGAGGAAGCGCTGTTACATGCGCAATTTGGCAGTGAATACGAGGCCTATTGCAGCAGGACTTGGCGGTTGATTCCTGGGGTTTACTGACTCACATCAATCATTGTGGGAGCCGAGCTTGCTCGCGATGGGGCCCCTACGGTCTGCCAAGGGATTTATGTTGTCTGTGCCGACGCCATCGCGGGCAAGCCCCGCTCCCACAGGGGACGCGGTCGATCAGAAAGAATACAGGCAGATTCGGTCATCGGCGTCCGCACGGGCCTCGACCAAGTCGTAGCTGGCCAGGGTCGCATGCGGAGTCTGGAGCGGATGAACATGGGTCGCGGTGATGACCATCACGTGGGCACCCGCCGCTTCGCCCGCACGAATCCCCACGGCGGCATCTTCAAAGATCAGGCACTCGGTAGGCTCGACCCCTAACCGACGAGCGGCCAACCGATAGCCCGCAGGGTCGGGTTTGCCGGCGCTGACGTCTTCGGCGGTGACCATCACCCCAGGTTCGGGAATGCCTGCCGCCGCCATTCGGCGCAGGGCCAGCGCCCGTGGTGCGGAGGTGACAATGGCCCATTGATTGGCGGGCAGCGACTTGAGGAAACCCGCCGCGCCGGCCACCTCGACAATCCCTTCCACATCCTCGATTTCCGCCTCGGTGATCCACCCGGCTTCAGCCTCGGCGTCCACCCCGGGCAAGGCCAGACGAGTGATAGTGTCGATGGCGCGAACGCCGTGGATGGTCGGCAGGAAGGTCTCGACATCGACGCCGTGGCGCAGGGCCCAGGTGGTCCAGATCCGCTCGGCGGCAGCGATGGAATTGAGGACAGTTCCGTCCATATCGAACAGAAAGGCGCGGTACGACGTGTTGAACACGGAGGCTTGAACGGACAAAGGACGATTTCCAGAACCAGGCGAATGTTGTCAGGCAATGTACATCACCCGCGCAGGCGCTGCCGCAGGCTGTGATCTTCGCTTTGAAATTAAAGCAAAATCAAAAGATCGCAGCCTGCGGCAGCGCCTACAGGGGCCGGCTTGGATGCAAGGCGCTTTGCACACAATCGAGCAACTGCCCCACCGCCCAAGGTTTCCTGATGAACGAAACCGGATGTTTGACCCCGGAACTTTTCGGGGTTTCGAAGCCAGACATGATCATGATCGGTTTGTCCGGCCAACGGTCGCCGAACTGATTGGCCAGGTCCGCGCCATTGAGTTTGCCCGGCATGGTGATGTCCGTCAGCAAAAGCCCCACCTCCGGCGCGTGCTGCTCCAGAAACTGCGACGCGGCGTCCGCGCTGACCTGTGGTTCAACCGCAAAGCCTTCCTCCTGAAGAATTTCGCACAGAAACTCCAGGATCAACGGGTCGTCCTCAACCACAAGAATCAAACCGCCAGACAAGTGCGCGCCCGCCGTCGATACTGGACTCATGACTGTGTCACTCCCTGATTGCGTAAATGGTTTCGCAGGCTCAAATCCGCCACCTACAGGTATGAGCAGCGGACTTCGCGGAAATTCATTTTTGATACACCTGACGTGAACATTCTCCGTCCAGGCTGACAAATACGACCGTTTGTCAGCGCATAATTGTGGTTAAAATGCCGCCCCCCCCTGCACGGCCGACTTTGCCCGATGAACCCAGATGCCCTCTCCGTCCTCCACGACCATTTGCTGACAGCGCTTGCGGCTGCGCCCGCAGAAACCCGTCGGCTGTTCCACGGCCGTGGCCGCTGCTGGCCGGGGCTGGAGCAGTTGACCGTCGACTGGCTGCAGGGCGTGGTGCTGGTCTCGCTGTTCAAGGAGCCAGCCCCTGCGCAACTGGAGGATTTGAAGCGGTTGCTGATGGAGATCACTCAGGCGCCAGCGTGGAAACAATCCGGCGCGCACACCTTGCTGCTGCAACATCGCTATCTGCTGCAAAGCACCACCGAATGGCTGCTCGGGGAGCCGATCGACGAGATGACGATCACCGAGGGCGGCCTGCATTATCGCGTGGACCTGGGCCGCAAACAGAACACCGGCCTGTTCCTCGACATGCGCTTCGGCCGCGACTGGGTGCGGGCCAATGCTCAGGGCAAACGCGTGTTGAATCTGTTCGCCTATACCTGCGGCTTCTCGGTAGCGGCCATCGAGGGGGGCGCGTTGCATGTGGTCAATCTGGACATGTCCAGCCCGGCCCTGAGCCGTGGCCGCGACAATCACCGGCTCAACGGCCATGACCTGAGCAAGGTGAGTTTTCTCGGCCATGACCTGTTCAAGTCCTGGGGCAAGGTGATCGGCAAGGGTCCATACGACCTGGTGATTATCGACCCGCCGTCCTTTCAGAAAGGCAGTTTTCTGCTGACCAAGGATTACCAGCGCGTGCTGCGCCGCCTGCCGGAATTGCTCAGCCCTCAGGGCACGGTACTGGCTTGTATGAACGATCCGGCGTTCGGTGCGGACTTTCTTATTGATGGCGTCACCCGCGAAGCGCCGAGCCTGCGGTTTGAGCAGCGGCTGGAGAATCCGCCGGAGTTTCCCGATGCCGATGTTGAGTGCGGGTTGAAGGCGTTGGTGTTCAGACAGGGGTAGATACCGTCTTGAACCTCACCAAGCGCGTACGCACTCGCGTCTGGAGCACTGTGGAAAACGGTCAATAAGCCCAATGTCGGTCGGTCAAGGTCTCTAGAAAAGACATCACCCTGTGGCGAGGGAGCTTGCTCCCGCTCGGCTGCGAAGCAGTCGCAAAACAGACGCCGATGTCCCAGCGGGAGCAAGCTCCCTCGCCACATTGGATCGGCCGGTTGGCCGGGGGGATTAGACTAATGGTACTTGAGTGCCAGCCCCCGGCTTCTTAGGATGGTGATACGTAGCGGTTGGAGGTTTAAGCCGCTGCGTAGGTGGTGAGTGAACTGAACCCCAATAAGCTCACCACTTGTTTCATGCGCATCTTGAGCCTCTGGCTCTACTTCCTCCCCATCAAAGAGCTTCGAGGCTCTTTTTTTGTCTTTCAAAAAGCATCGGCACTGACCGGTCGGCAATGGTGAATATCCTGAGCCGCATCGCTGCGCCTGGATGCACCGAAAAGAACACGACCAATCAGCCGCGCAGCCTCCAGATGAACCGTCGGCGCCTGGATTTCCGAGTCGAGCAGCAGCTCGGACGTCACTACGCTGGCACCGCAATAATCGAAGATCCCATGGTCGATCTGCGTCTTCATGGCGTCGGCATAACCGTGGCGCGCATAGGTTCCCGCGTCGGCGCCGCCGACACCCACAAGGTGAACCCGCAGATGGCGAAGCTTCTTCTCCAACTTGGCATCCGCACTGAAATCGAACGCCCAGCCATTGGCGAACACCCGATCGATCCAGCCTTTGAGCAGCGCCGGCATCGACCACCAATAAACCGGATAGACCAGCACCAGCGCATCGGCACGATCGATCCTCGCCTGCTCGGCGGCCACATCGGCGGGTGGTGGGGCTTCTCGGTGATGGACGGCAAGATCGGCCGCGCCGAACCTCGGATCGAACCCTTGCGCCCAGAGGTCCGCGATTTCGAAAGAGTTGTCGGGATTGGCCCCGGAGACACCTTCGGCGATCTGCCTGGCGAGGCTATGGGTGAGTGACTGGACATCATGGTGAGCTACAACAATGAGCGCGTGCATGTCGGAAACTCCCTGCTACGGAATGAGTGATTGAGGGCTAGAAGCGGGCCTTATATACTCTTGGTAAGTTACGATCAGTAAACTACTTTTGGTACATAAGCATGTCAAGCACCGAAACACATGAGCAGGATTCCAGCCCGCCACCGCGTCGCCGGATGTCGCGGGAAGAGCGCCAGCGCCAGTTGCTGGATGTCGCCTGGCAACTGGTTCGAGAAGAAGGCACGGAAGCCTTGACCCTGGGCCGGCTCGCCGAACAGGCGGGGGTTACCAAACCGGTGGTTTACGACCATTTCACCACCCGCCCCGGGTTGCTGGCGGCGCTTTATCAGGAGTTCGACGCGCGTCAGACCGCGCTTATGGACGCCGCGCTTCAAACCAGTGAACCGAGCCTGGCCAGCAAGGCAATGGTCATCGCCTCGTCTTATGTTGATTGCGTCCTTCTTCAGGGCCGCGAGATACCCGGCGTGATCGCCGCGTTGACCAGCTCGCCCGAACTGGAAAAGATCAAGCGCGAGTACGAAGCGATCTTCATGGACAAGTGCCGCAACGCCCTCCTTCCCTTCGCCGGAACGGGTGAAATCGCTCCGGCGAGTCTTCGGGCGATGATCGGTGCAGCCGAGGCGCTGTCCCATGCCGCCGCGATCGGAGAGATCACACCAGTGCAGGCACAAGACGAACTTTTCGCAACGATCGTGGCGATGGTCGAAAGGAGCGCACGCCTCGGGGTCGGCCTCGAAACCTGAACGGCTGGCCCCGCCAGGACAGCAGCGTAATGCCACCTATACTACAAGCCACCTTCCCCCATGGGGGCCTGCGCTACAACAATAAAAAGCAGAGGTGGAACATGGTCTGGCAGCAAATCTACGACCCTTTCGATAACCCGATGCTATCAACCATCATGGCGGCGGTGCCGGTGGTGGTGATGCTGGTCTCCCTGGCGTTTTTCCACATCAAGGCGCATCTGGCGGCGTTGTTGGCCCTGGGCTCGGCCTTGCTGATTTCGATTTTCGCCTTCGGCATGCCCGCGAACATGGCGGGCTCGGCCGCGCTTTACGGTGCCGCCAACGGTCTGTTGCCGATCGGCTGGATCGTGCTCAACATCATCTTCCTGCACCGGCTGACCACCGAGAACGGTTCGTTCAAAGTGCTGCAGGATTCCCTGGCGCGCATCACCGACGATCGACGCCTGCAACTGCTGCTGATTGCCTTCTGCTTTGGTGCTTTCTTCGAAGGGGCCGCAGGTTTCGGCACCCCCGTGGCGGTGACCGGGGCCATTCTGATCGGGCTGGGCTTTTCGCCCCTGGCCGCGTCTGGCCTGGCACTGATCGCCAATACCGCGCCCGTGGCGTTCGGCGCCTTGGGCACGCCCATCATCACCTTGGCCAAAGTGACCGGGCTGGATGAAATGGAGCTGTCGATGATGGTCGGCCGGCAGCTACCGTTCTTCTCGGTGATCGTGCCGTTCTGGCTGATCTGGGCCTTCGCCGGCTGGCGCAAGATGCTGGAAATCTGGCCGGCGATTCTGGTCGCCGGGGTCAGCTTCGCCATACCGCAATTCCTCGTGTCCAACTACCACGGGCCGATGCTGGTGGATGTAATCGCCGCGCTGATTTCCATGGCCTGCCTGACCGGTTTCCTCAGGGTCTGGAAGCCGGCCACTGTGCACACCTCCGCCGCCTTGTCAGGCCGGGCCGACACCTCCAGCGTGGACGCGGACCCGGACGAACAACCCAGCGAAATATTTACCAGCGATGCCAAACCCGCCGTGATGCGCGCGTGGATGCCGTGGATCATCCTCACGGTCTTTGTCTTCGCCTGGGGCACCCAGAGCTTCAAGAACCTGTTCGATACTCGCCCGGCGATAGATCCGCAAACCAGCTCGGCCAAGCTCGATCCCCAAGGCAAGCCGATGCGCGAGGCGAACCCGATCTTTGCCCCGACCTTGACCTTCACCACCATTCACCAACAGATCGAGAAGGTTCCGCCCGTAGTGCCCGTGGCTAAAACCGAGGATGCGGTCTACAAGTTCAACTGGTTCACCAGCACCGGCAGCGGCATCTTGCTGGCGGCGATCCTCGGCGGGCTGCTGATGGGCTATTCCATTCCGCAGCTGCTGCACCATTACCTGCGAACGCTGTGGGTGGTGCGCTACTCGCTCATCACCATTGTGGCCATGCTTGCCCTGGGTTTCCTGACCCGCTACTCGGGCCTGGACGCCACGATGGGCCTGGCCTTCGCCGCAACGGGCATTTTCTACCCGATGTTCGGCACGCTGCTCGGCTGGCTCGGCGTTGCCCTGACCGGCTCGGACACGGCGTCCAACGTGCTGTTCGGTGGCTTGCAACGGGTAACGGCCGAGCAATTGGGCCTGAGCCCGGTATTGATGGCCGCGGCCAACAGTTCCGGCGGGGTCATGGGCAAGATGGTCGATGCCCAGTCGATCGTGGTCGCGTCCACCGCCACCCGCTGGTACGGCCATGAAGGGGAAATCCTGCGCTACGTGTTTTTCCACTCCGTGGTGCTGGCGATTCTGGTCGGCGGGCTGGTGACGTTGCAGGCGTATGTGGCGCCGTTCAGCCATATGGTGGTGGGCGGGAATTAACCGAGGCGACCGCTGTTGGCCATGGCCCGGAGTCATAACTCGAGCCATGGTTCAACTCCGTTCACATCCGGCCGAAACTCGCGCATAGCAACAGTAGGCTAAGCTTTCAGCAGCTCATTGCTCACGATGCTCGATTCTGCAGGTTTTGGTTTCTTCTGGAGAGCGTCTGCAACAGCTATTTCAGACAGGCCCAAACCTTTCACGCAGGACTGACGTGATGACCGAGCCCCTCCTCAGCTTTGATGCACTCAAGCGCGCCGCTGCCTCCGGCGAGATCGATACGGTGTTGGTCTGCATGGTCGACATGCAAGGACGACTGGTCGGCAAGCGATTCCAGGTCGAGTTTTTCATCGACAGCGGCCATGAAGAAACCCACTGTTGCAATTACCTGCTGGCCGACGACATCGACATGGAACCAGTGCCGGGTTACGCCGCGGCCAGCTGGAGCAAAGGCTATGGCGACTTCGTACTGAAACCCGACATGGCCACCTTGCGTCGCGTGCCGTGGCTTGAATGCACGGCGCTGGTGCTCTGCGACGTGCTCGATCATCACCACAGAAGAGACCTGCCACACAGCCCGCGGGCGATCCTGAAAAAACAGGTCGAGCGCCTGCGCGAACGCGGCTATACCGGCATGTTCGCCTCGGAGCTGGAGTTCTATCTGTTCGACGAGAGCTATGAGGCGATCCACGAGCGCAACTACCACAAGCCGAAGACCGCCGGCCATTACATCGAGGATTACAACATCCTGCAGACCACCCGCGAGGAGCCGGTCCTGCGGGCGATTCGCAAACACCTGCAGGCCTGCGGCATTCCGGTGGAAAACTCCAAGGGTGAATGGGGGGCGGGGCAGGAAGAGATCAACATCCGTTATGCCGACGCCCTGACCATGGCCGATCACCACGTGATCATCAAGCACGCCTGCAAGGAGATCGCGCAACTGCAGGGCAAGGCGATCACGTTCATGGCCAAGTGGCGCTATGACGCCGCCGGTTCCAGCAGCCATGTGCACAATTCGCTATGGGACAAGAATGCCAAGAAGCCGCTGTTCTTTGATCCCAAGGCGGAGTTTGGCATGTCGAAACTGATGCGCTCCTGGGTGGCCGGGCAGCTCAAATACGCCAACGACATCACCTGTTTTCTCGCGCCCTATATCAACTCGTACAAGCGCTTTCAGGCCGGTACTTTCGCGCCGACTCGGGCCGTGTGGAGTCGGGACAATCGCACCGCAGGCTTTCGTTTGTGCGCAGAAGGCAGCAAGGCCATCCGCATCGAATGCCGCATCGGCGGTGCCGACCTCAATCCTTATCTGGCCTTCGCCGCCTTGATCGCTGCCGGGCTGGCCGGTATCGACGAGAAACTTGCCTTGGCGCCACCCTTCGAGGGCGACGCCTACGTCGACGAGCACTTGCCTGAAGTGTCGAAAACCCTGCGCGAGGCCTGCGCCGCGCTCAAGGCGTCGAGCATGTTGCGCGAGGCATTTGGTGATGAAGTGATCGACCACTACGTGCACACAGCCGAATGGGAACAGAAAGAGTACGACCGGCGAATCACCGACTGGGAACTGCAGCGCGGCTTCGAGCGCTACTGAGCACACACCATGACTGAGATCGTTCAACTCATCTCCCCGGTCGATGGCCGGGTCTACGCCGAACGCCGCCGTGCCGATGCAGCGCAGATCGAGCAAGCCCTGGTCGCCGCCGAAACCGCCCAGGCGCAATGGAAACGCCGACCACTGAGCGAACGCGCCGCGTTTTGCAGCGCTGCCGTGGATGCGATGTTGGCGATGAAGGACGAGATCGTGCCGGAACTGGCCTGGCAGATGGGTCGGCCGGTACGCTTTGGCGCTGGCGAGCTGCGCGGATTCGAAGAGCGTGCCCGGCACATGATCGCCATTGCGCCTGAAGCGTTGGCAGCGATTGAGCCAGCGCCTGTCGCGGGTTTTCAGCGCTATATCAAACGCGAGCCGCTGGGTACGGTGCTGGTTGTCGCTCCGTGGAACTACCCCTATCTGACGGCAGTGAATACGATCATTCCTGCGCTGATGGCCGGCAACAGCGTCATCCTCAAACACGCCACGCAAACGCTGCTGGTGGGCGAGCGTTTCGCCGAAGCGTTTCGCCGCGCCCATCTGCCCGAAGGCCTGTTCCACAACTTGCTGCTCGATCATCAGCAGACCGCCATGATCATCGCTTCAGGACGCGTGCACCAGGTGAATTTCACCGGTTCAGTCGACGCCGGCAAGGCCATGGAAGCTGCCGCCATGGGCCGCTTCCTCGGCGTGGGCCTGGAGCTCGGCGGCAAAGACCCCGCCTACGTCCGGGCAGACGCCAACCTTGAGCATGCGGTGGAAAACCTGGTGGACGGCAGTTTCTTCAACTCCGGGCAGAGCTGCTGCGCCGTCGAGCGCATCTATGTCGATAAAAAAATTTACCCGGCCTTTGTCGAGCGCTTCGTCGACTTGACCCGCCAATACGTACTGGGCAACCCGCTGGACGAAGCCACCACCCTCGGCCCGCTGATCACGCCGAGCGCCGCTGAATTCGTGCGCCGGCAGATTGCCGATGCATTGGCGCAAGGGGCCAGGGCGATGATCGATCCAAAGGGCTTTCCCGCCGACACGCCGGGCAGCGCCTACCTGGCGCCGCAGGTGTTGGTGGACGTCACCCATCAAATGGCGGTGATGCGCGAGGAAAGCTTCGGTCCGGTGGTCGGCATCATGCCGGTGGCCAGCGACGACGAAGCCATCGCGTTGATGAACGACAGTGAGTTCGGGCTCAGCGCTTCTATCTGGACGCAAGACCTCGTCGCCGCCGAACGCCTCGGTAACGAGATCGCCACCGGCACCGTGTTCATGAACCGCTGCGATTATCTGGACCCGGCCCTGGCCTGGACCGGGGTGAAAAACAGCGGGCGCGGCGTAACGCTGTCGCGCCTTGGCTATGAACACCTGACCCGGGCGAAATCCTTCCATCTACGCCACGAGATCTGAGCCATGAGCCTGACCGCGAACTGGAACTACCCCACGAGCATCCGCTTTGGCGTCGGCCGCATCGCCGAACTGGCCGAAGTCTGCCGCAGCCAAGGGATCCAGCGACCGTTGCTGGTCACCGACAGCGGCCTGGCGCGTGCCCCGATCACCACGGCGGCGCTGGAATCGTTGCGCGCCGCCGGCCTCGGTGTCGCGCTGTTTTGCGACCTCAAGCCCAATCCGATTGAAGCCAATCTGGCGGGAGGGCTCGACGCCTGGCGCGCAGGCAAACACGATGGCGTGGTCGCCTTCGGCGGTGGTAGCGGCCTGGACATGGGCAAGCTCATCGCGTTCATGAGCGGCCAGACCCGACCGGTTTGGGATTTCGAAGACATCGGTGACTACTGGACACGCGCCGACGAAAGCAGCATCGCCCCGATCATTGCGGTGCCCACCACCGCGGGGACCGGTTCAGAGGTGGGCCGCGCAGCGGTGATCATCGACGAACGTACGCACACCAAACGCATCATTTTTCACCCGAAAATGATGCCGCGGGTGGTCATCAGCGACCCGGCCCTCACCGTCGGCATGCCGGCAAAAGTCACCGCCGGCACTGGCATGGACGCGTTTGCCCACTGCCTGGAATCGTACTGCGCTCCCGGTTTTCATCCGATGGCCGAAGGCATTGCGGTGGAAGGCATGCGCCTGGTGGCCAATGCGCTGGTACGCGCAGTACACACTCCCTCCGACCTCGACGCGCGCGCGCAAATGCTGGCGGCTGCCGCGATGGGCGCCACCGCTTTCCAGAAAGGTCTGGGGGGCATGCACGCACTCGCGCATCCGGTGGGCGCCCTGTACGACACCCACCACGGCATGACCAATGCCACGCTCATGCCCTACGTGCTGAAGTTCAACCGCCCGGCCATTGAAGAACGCATCACCCGCCTGGCGGCTTATTTGCGCCTGCCCTCACCGGGCTTCGACAGCTTTCTGGCCTTCGTTCTCAAGCTGCGCAAAGACATCGGCGTGCCCCATACGCTGTTTGAACTGGGCGTGGATGACAAGCAGATCGATCTGATCGCGGACATGGCGATTGTCGACCCCTGTGCCGGCGGCAACCCGTTGCCGTTGACACGAACTGGCGCGGCAGAAATTTTCGACGCGGCGTTCCACGGTCGTCTCTAGAGCAATCGTCTGTGCATGGCCGACGAGCCTGCATGGATTTCAACCGTTAGAGGCAGGAGCAGTACAACAGGGGGTTGAAGACAAACCCATTCGGCACGCACCACGCGGATGGATGTGGATCAAAACCTGAACAAGAGCACACGCTATGAGTCCAGTAAGCCAACCCGGCGCCACCGCGCCACAAGACGACGACCTCAAGGTGTTGCACAGCATGGGCTATGCCCAGCAACTCTCGCGACGCATGGGTGTTTTCTCCAACTTTGCCATTTCCTTTTCGATCATTTGCATCCTCTCGGGTGGCATCAACTCGCTGGCCCAGGGTACTTCGGGTGCAGGCGGCGCAGCCATCGGCATCGGCTGGCCACTCGGCTGCCTGATCTCCGGGGTTTTCGCCATGGCCATGGCACAGATTTCCTCGGCCTACCCAACGGCTGGTGGCCTCTATCACTGGGGCTCGATTCTCGGTAACCGCTTCACCGGCTGGCTGACGGCCTGGTTCAACCTGTTGGGGCTGATTACAGTGCTCGGCGCGATCAACGTCGGTACTTACTACTTCTTTTTCGGTGCCTTCGGACCGGCCCTGGGAATGGAAGACACCATCACCACACGGATCACTTTCCTGGCGATCCTGACCGGCCTCCAGGCCTTGTGTAACCACTTCGGCATCGGCCTGACGGCAAAGCTCACCGACTTCTCGGGCTACCTGATTTTCGCCACGGCACTCGCGCTGACCATCGTCTGCCTGATCGCCGCGCCCAGCTATGAGTTCGTCCGGTTGGTGACCTTCGGCAACTATTCTGGCGAGGCCGGTGGCAACGTCTGGCCACAGGTGTCGAACGGCTGGGTTTTCATGCTCGGCCTGCTCTTGCCGATCTACACCATCACCGGCTATGACGCCTCGGCGCATACCTCCGAAGAAACCCATCGGGCATCCGTGTCGGTACCGGTCGGGATGGTCAGCTCGGTGGCCTGGTCGTTGCTGTTCGGCTGGGTGATGCTCTGCTCGTTTGTACTGATGCTGCCGAGCATGGACGAAGCGGCGAAGCAGGGTTGGAATGTGTTCTTCTGGGCGATGGACACTCAGGTGAACCCGGCGATCAAGATGGCGCTTTACCTGGCGATTTTCATCTCGCAGGTTCTCTGCGGGCTGGCGACCGTGACCTCGGTTTCACGCATGATCTTCGCGTTTTCCCGTGACGGCGGCCTGCCCTTCTCGAAAGCATTGGCCTCGGTCTCACCGACCCATCGCAGCCCTGTGCCGGCGATCTGGACCGGTGCCACCCTTGCGGTGTTGTTCGTGTGGGGATCGTCCCTGGTATCGATCGGTGAAACGCCGGTCTACACGATTGTGGTCTCTTGCACGGTGATCTTCCTGTTCTTCTCTTTCATCATTCCCATCGTGCTGGGCCTGTTTACCTACGGGACCCCGAAGTGGCCACACATGGGGCCATGGAACATGGGGCGCGGGCTGTACTCGTTGTTCGCCATCCTCTCGATCCTCTCGATGGTGCTGATCTTTGCCATCGGCATCCAGCCGCCGAACGATTGGGCGCTGTACATCACGCTCGGTTTTCTGATTCTGACGGCAATCGTCTGGTTCGCCTTTGAAGCCCGACGCTTCCAGGGCCCGCCCGTGGGCGAGATGATCATCAAGCGTCAGGCAGAAATCGCGGCGACTGAAGAGGCGTTGAATAAACAGGCTGAGAGCTGATTGCCATAACGCTAATACCGGTCGGGTAAATCGGACATGTAGGAGCCAGGCTTGCCGGCGAAGGCGCTCTTAAGGACGCCTTCGCCGGCAAGCCTGGCTCCTACGAAAAGCCGCCGAATCGAAATCCGGATCAACCAACAGGAAGCACGCAGATGGATCGTCTCACGGCGAAAGATTTTGCCCCTGAACTGCTCGAACTCTACGACTACTACGCCCACGGCAAAATCAACCGGCGAGAGTTTCTTGATCGTGCGGCGCTGTTCACCTTGGGCGGCTTGACGGCCTCGGCCCTCCTCGCCGCCCTGAGCCCGAATTATGCACTGGCCGAGCAGGTGCAATTTACCGACCCGGAGATCATCGCCGAGTACATCACCTATCCCTCGCCCAAGGGGCACGGGCAGGTTCGTGGTTATTGGGTGCGCCCTGCGAAAGCCACCGGCAAGCTGCCAGCGGTGGTGGTCGTGCATGAAAACCGTGGGCTCAACCCTTACATCGAGGACGTCGCCCGGCGTCTCGCCAAAGCGGGGTTCATCGCACTCGCCCCAGACGGCCTGACGTCGGTGGGCGGCTATCCCGGCAACGACGACAAAGGTCGGGAATTGCAGCAGACCGTCGACCCGGAAAAACTCATGAATGACTTTTTCGCCGCCATTGAGTGGCTGATGAAACATGACGCCACCCGCGGAAAAATCGGCATCACCGGCTTCTGTTATGGCGGCGGAGTCGCCAATGCCGCGGCCGTGGCCTATCCGGAATTAGGGGCCGCCGTGCCCTTTTATGGCGCAAACCAGGGCCAGAAATCACCGGACGAAGGACGCATTCCACCGCAATTGGCCCTGTGTCGCGGCTGCTTGCAGTACATCCATGCGCACGAAGTGACCTGCCCTCACTGTGACGCCGATGTCGCCGCCGCAGAAGCCGTGCACCAGACAGACCGTGCGCGGCAACAAGCGATTATCAACACCCTGACCGGCCTGTTGGGGATGCCGCGAAATACCTTGATGTGATGGCCTAGCGCAATCCATGTGGGAGCGGGCTTGCCCGCGAAGACGGCGGCACAGTCAACATTAATGTCGCCTGACACACCGCTTTCGCGAGCAAGCCCGCTCCCACAGGTATTGCGCTTAGATGACTGGCATTTGCCAAGGCGGCCCTTGCGCAAATCTGGCCTCCAGCCATTCCTTGAAAGCCATGAGCGTTGCCGGCGTAAAAGCTGCTGATGCTCGCACCAGATAAATCCCGCCTTGGGCATCCAGATCCCACTCCGGCAGAACGCGCACCATCTGGCCGTTGGCGATTTCACGGCTCATCAGCCACTCGCCGGCGCCCAAAATACCGACGCCGGCCTTGGCCGCGGCGAGCAACGCCTCGCCGTCGTTCGAGGTCAAGGTTCCCCTGGTGATGACCTTCTCCTGCCGATCACCCTTCGACAAGCGCCATTCAGGGAACGCTGCAAGGCCGGTGAAGCCCAGGCAGTTGTGCTCGGTCAGTTCTTTCGGACTGGTCGGTAAGCCGTGCTGTTCTATATAACTCGGTGAAGCGCAGAGAATGCGGCGATGATCGCTGAGCTTCTTCGCGACGAGGCGGTTGTCGTTCAATTCGCCAATACGAATCGCCGCATCAAATCCCTCACCAATAATGTCGACGACGCGATCGCTGTAATCCACCTCGACAGAGACCAGCGGATGAGCCGCCAGAAATTCCGGCAACATCGACGCCAGCCACAGGCGCCCCATCGCGGCGGGAAAAGCCAGGCGCAGGACGCCACGAACCTGCGCCGCGCCCAGTGACGCTTCCTGTTCCGCCTCGATGATCAAACCCGTGGCAGAGCGCAGACGTTCGACGAGACGGTTGCCGGCATCGGTCAACCGCACTTGACGCGTCGTACGCTCCATCAGCCGCACGCCCAAGCGCTTTTCCATGGCCGCCAGACGCTTTGAAATCACCGTCGGATGGCGTTGCAGCAACCGTCCGGCAGCGACGAACGAATGCGCCGAGGCGACCGCAAGGAGTGCTGCAATTTCATCGATGTGGCGGCTGTCCAGTGGGTTCACAAAACACTCTTTTTTCAGGTAACAGACGATCAGGGTTTGAGGACGATCGCACCGCGAGATTGGCCGCCTTCCAGATCGGCATGGGCCTTGGCCACCTCGGCCAAGGCATAGCGGCCCCAGATGCCGGGCTTGATTATGCCCGCCTCGACCGCAGCCAGTACATCATCGGCCCGTTGCCGATATTCGGCGATATCCGTGGTGTGCGCGGCGAGCGAAGGACGGGTCAGGAACAACGAGCCCTTGGCATTGAGCGTGGCCACTTCGACCGCAGTCGGCGCCCCGGAAGAGGCCCCGAAAGACACCATCAACCCCCGTGGTCGCAAGCAGTCGAGTGACGCTTCGAACGACACCCGCCCGATGGGATCGTAGACCACATCGGCTTTCTTGCCGCGGGTGATTTCCGCGACGTCCGCGGCCAGTGTCTGGGCATTGAATACCAGCACCGCATCGCAGCCCAGCGCCTTGGCTGTCTCGACACTCGCGGCCCGGGACACAATGCCGATGACAAAGGCCCCCAAGTGTTTGGCCCACGTCGCCATGATCTGCCCGAGGCCGCCCGCTACGCCATACAGCACCAGGGTGGTGCCGGGGCCGACCGGATACGTCGTCTTCAGCAGGTACTGCGCGGTAATGCCTTTGAACAACACCGCGGCCGCCTCTTCAGCCGTCAACGCGTCGGGAATCGGCACCAGCCGCTCGGCCGGAAACAGCCGCGCACTGGCGTAAGCGCCAACAGGCCCCGTTGCGTACGCCACTCGATCACCCACCTTGACGTTGCTCACCCCCGCGCCGATGGCAGCAACACGGCCCGCGCCTTCAAGGCCCAGACCCGACGGCAATGGCAGCGGTACGGTGCCCTTGCGCTGACTCACATCGAGGAAGTTGACGCCAATCGCCTCCTGCTCCAGCCAGACTTCACCGGGGCCCGGCTCATGCGCCGACACTTGCTCGATGGTCATCACCTCAGGTGCGCCGGTGTGTGCGATACGAACGACAGAAACCATTGCCTGACTCCTTCACTTCAGCGCAGCCCTTCTGCGCCATGTGCAGGAAGTATCGGCATTCGATTTCGCACGAACAATACAGCTTCACTGCAGTTCATTACTGCATGCAGTGCAGCAGTGTGAAACTCGCCGCGCCAGCGCGACAACAAGGGCCAGGACGATCAACACCATGGCGACGGCAAACGTTATCCGCATACCGTTGGCGATGGCGGCGGGAGATGCCGTGGTGATGTTTGCCGTCGCCGATGCAAAGGCGAACACCGCGCCCATGACCGAGGCCCCGGTGATCAGGCCGAGATTGCGCGACAGGCTGAGCATGCCGGCAATCACGCCGCGCTGGTCCGGGCGGATGTCGGTCATGATCGCAGTGTTGTTGGCCGCCTGAAATAACGCGTAGCTGGCCGTGATCACCGCGATGGGCGCCAGGTAACCGAGGATGCCAAGACCCGCCGGCATCATCGATAAAGCACCTGTGCCGAGCGCCATTGCGACGAGCCCGACAAGGGTCATGCGCCGAGTGCCAAAACGGTCCACCAGGCGACCGGCCGGCATACCGGTCAGCGCAGCCACCAACGGGCCGACCGACAAGGCAAGGCCGACAAGCGCCGTACCCAGGCCAAGCGCCCCCGAAAGATAAAACGGCCCGACCACCAGCGTCGCCATCATCACCGTCGAAACGAGCATGCTCATGGCCAGGCTCGCGCTCAGGCCCGGCTCACGGAACAGCGCCAATTTAATCAATGGCGATGCAACTCTGGCCTCCACGACTATGAAAAACCCGGCGCCGAAAACAGCCGTCAGCAGCAGCGCGATATTGAGCAAACCAAAATCACCGTGCCCGATCGTCATGGCTAGCGCATACGCCCCGAGCGTCAACCCCAGTAGCAACGTACCTGCCTTGTCGAAACCCACCCACCGCGCTTTCGCCCGCCGTGCATCCGCCGGCAAATAGCGATACGCGAGCCAGATATTCAGAATACCCAGCGGCACGTTGAGCAGAAAAATCGCCTGCCAGCCAAGGCCCGCGATCAACATCCCACCGAGCGACGGCCCCAGCGTGGTGCCTATCGCCGACATTGTTCCGAGCAATCCCATGGCGCTGCCGGTCTGCGCTTTCGGCACCGTCTCGCCGACAAACGCCACGGTCAGCGCCAGCATGATCGCCGCCCCGAGCCCCTGCACTGCCCGGGCGCCGACCAGCCACCCGAGCGACGGCGCGACACCACAAGCAAGCGATGACAGGGTAAAAATGCCAATGCCCGTCAGCAGCAAGCGCCGACGACCGACGATATCGCCCAGCCGTCCAACGCTGACAATCAGCGTGGTGATCGCCAGCAAATACGCCAGAACAATCCACTGCACTTGCTGAAAGGACGCATCGAACGCCTCAGCCAATGTCGGCAAACCTGCATTGGCAATGCTGGTATCGAGCGAAGGCATCAACATCGACAGCGAAAGGCTCGCGAGCGCCCAGCGGACCGAGCCTGATTGAGTGATGAGTTTCATGGTTGGGCCACATCTGAAAGGTAGATCAGCAGCGTATGCCCGTGCGTGGCATGGCGGAAGACGCACCACTTACACGTGATAGATGCGTTTGACGCCATGTCACCCGCACGCCGTGCTAACGTTGGAACATGATGACGCCCGACCTGAATTTACTGATTACCCTGGATGTGCTGCTCGCTGAAGGCAGCGTCGCACGCGCCGCCCAACGACTGCGCCTGAGCCCGTCAGCCATGAGCCGGGCGCTGGCGCGCTTGCGCGAAACGACGGGCGACCCGCTGCTGGTCCGGGCCGGACGCGGGCTGGTGCCGACGCCCCGAGCGCTGGAACTGCGCGAACAGGTCAGTCGATTGGTGCAAGATGCCGGCGCCGTTTTGCGCCCCGCCGAACAGCTCGACCTCAAGCAACTGGTCCGGACATTCACGTTGCGCACCAGCGACGGTTTCGTCGAAAACTTCGGCCCGGCGCTGATTGCCCGCGTCAGTGAGCAAGCACCCGGCGTGCGCTTGCACTTTGTGCAGAAGCTGAACAAGGACAGCGCCGCGCTTCGCGACGGTTCCGTCGACCTGGAAACCGGTGTGGTCGGCGGCACGACGAGCCCGGAAGTGCGCACCCGTGCATTGTTCGAGGATCGTTTCATCGGCGTCGTGCGCACGGGGCATCCGCTGAGTCAGGGTGAGGTCACTGCCTCCCGTTATGCCGCTGGCAGGCATATCCTGGTCTCGCGACGCGGGCTCGATAAAGGGCCGATGGATGAGGCCCTGGAAGTGCTGGGACTGGAGCGCGAGATCACCACCCTCATCGGCGGCTTTTCGGCGGCGCTGGCGCTGGCTCGCGCCTCGGACCTGATCGCCACCGTGCCCGCCCGACACACCCGAAACCTGCGCGCCGGCCTGCACAGTTTTGACCTTCCGTTCGACCTGGCACCGATCACCATTTCGATGCTCTGGCATCCACGAATGGATGCCGACTCAGCGCATCGATGGCTACGTGATTGTGTTCGAGAGGTTTGTGCGCAGCCCTAGCGTTTCACACCTGGCGGATTCATTTTTTCTGAAGCCCCTTCAACCGCAAACTCGCCCGCTGCACCGCCGCCATTTTTTCCGGACGCTTCATGCGTTTCCATTTTCTGATGTCGTCCTTGGTGCGGCCACAACTGACACACAGCTCACCGCTCAGTTGGCAAATGGCAATACACGGATTTTCGATATCCTTGGCCACGCTTCAACCCCGTGTGGAGCGCTTGGGCGCCAGGCGTTGCTGCCAGTTGCCGGCATTGGCGCGCTGACATTGCTCTTCAGAATCAAACTGCACATGGGCCGCTACCGGGCTGACGAGAACGTCCGCTTCACTTAACGCCACGGCCGTCAGTTCGACCATGCGCTCGCCCTGCCCGCTCGCCAGCGCCTGATCCTTGTTGGCCTGCGTATCGAAGACCCAGATAACCCGCAGGCTGGCAGGAAAGACTGCGTAATCGACTTCGTGGGTCAGCCAGCAGAACCCGACTATTTGCGCTTTGGCGGTTTCACACGCCTCGGTCAGTGTGGCGATCAGGCGACGTTCGATGTGGGCCTGATCGCGTTTGCTTAAAGACATCGGGTATGGGTCCTTGGGTGGGCGTCGATGGGAGGGCCTCATCATACGATACCGGCTGGCGAAGAACGGTGGAGCAGACATGAATTCGGGCTGATCCGAGATTTGCTGCGTCTGTGCTGCCGTCTTCGCGGGCAAGCCACGCTCCCACAGGTTTTGTGTTGGAGCTGCCGAAGACTGCGATCTTTTGATCGGCTCCATCTCGACGGGCCAGATAAAAGAAAATGCCTATCACCCCCCAATACTCCACCTATTAGCTGACTGCTTTATAGGCGTCTAACCTTATTGAAGCGCTGGCGTAAGCTGGCCGGTTGAGACTTGATAAAAGATACGAATGAGTCAGAAGCGTACTAGGCTTGCCGTGGGCCACCGTGCTGGCAACTCGATTGCTGCTCTCCAGACTTCCCGTGTGACCCCGACGATCAATTGATCGAACTGCTGGCCCTGCAGCCTATGTCATTGATTTCGCTCGTCGCTATTGCGCGCCCACCCCGGGCCGGATAGCCGGATGAATACGACCAAAGGTAGCGCACACATGGCAAATGAATCGAAATGCCCGTTCAATCACGCCGCCGCAGGCGGTGGCACGACGAACCGCGATTGGTGGCCGAACCAACTGAACCTGAAGATCCTGCACCAGAATTCGCGGCTGTCCGACCCCATGGACGAGGGCTACAACTACGCCGAAGCGTTCAAAAAACTGGACTTTCAGGCGCTCAAGCAAGACCTGCATGCACTGATGACCGATTCGCAAGACTGGTGGCCGGCAGACTTCGGTCACTATGGGCCGCTGTTTATTCGCATGTCCTGGCACGCCGCCGGCACGTACCGCGTCGGTGACGGTCGTGGCGGTGCCGGCTCCGGTCAGCAGCGCTTCGCGCCACTCAACAGTTGGCCGGACAACGTCAGCCTCGACAAGGCGCGCCGGCTGCTTTGGCCGATCAAGCAAAAGTATGGTCGCAACATCTCCTGGGCCGACCTGATCGTGCTCACCGGCAACGTCGCGCTGGAGTCCATGGGCTTCAAGACCTTCGGCTTTTCCGGTGGCCGGCCAGACGTTTGGGAACCGGATGAGTCCGTCTACTGGGGCTCGGAAAACAAGTGGCTGGGCGGCGACACCCGCTACGACAAAGACAAAAAAAAATCCATGCAAGAACCCGGCGAAGGCCCACTCGTTGCGGAGCCGGGGGAAAATGAGGACAGCCGCACCGAGGGAGGACGCAACCTGGAAAACCCGCTCGCCGCGGTGCAAATGGGCCTGATCTACGTCAACCCGGAAGGCCCTGAAGGCAACCCGGACCCGGTCGCTGCGGCGGTGGACATCCGCGAGACCTTCGGGCGCATGGCGATGAATGACGAAGAAACCGTGGCACTGATCGCCGGCGGCCACGCCTTCGGCAAGACCCACGGCGCCGGCCCTGCCGACAACGTCGGTGCCGAGCCCGAAGCCGCGGGCCTCGAAGCTCAGGGCTTGGGATGGAAGAGCACCTTCGGCAGCGGCAAGGGCGGCGACACCATCACCAGCGGCCTGGAAGTGACCTGGACCACCACGCCCACCAAATGGAGCAATAACTACCTGGAAAACCTGTTCGGCTTCGAGTGGGAACTGACCAAGAGCCCGGCGGGTGCCAACCAGTGGACGGCGAAAGGCGGTGCTGGTGCGGGCATTATTCCGGATGCTCATGATCCGTCGAAACGGCGTAACCCGACCATGCTGACCACGGACCTGTCTCTGCGTTTCGATCCGATCTATGAGCCGATCTCGCGGCGCTTCCTGGCGAACCCCGATCAGTTGGCCGACGCATTCGCCCGCGCCTGGTTCAAGCTGCTCCACCGCGACATGGGCCCCCTCTCCCGCTACCTCGGTCCGGAAATGCCCAATGAAGAACTCCTGTGGCAAGACCCCATTCCGGAGGTCGACCATGCCTTGGTCAACGACAGCGACATCGCCGCACTCAAAGGCAAACTCCAGTCCTGCGGCCTGTCGGTCTCGCAACTGGTGTCGACTGCCTGGGCGGCAGCCTCCACCTTCCGCGGCTCCGACAAACGCGGCGGCGCCAACGGCGGACGCCTGCGTCTGGCCCCACAGAAGTTCTGGCAGGCCAACCAGCCTGAGCAACTGGCGAGCGTACTGGCGAAACTCGAGAGCATTCAGAACGAATTCAACAACTCAGGGAAGAAAATATCGCTGGCAGACCTGATCGTGCTGGCCGGTTGTGCTGGTGTCGAACAGGCGGCAAAAAATGCCGGCCAGACCGTGACGGTGCCTTTCACGCCGGGACGGATGGATGCCTCGCAAGAACAAACGGACGTTGAATCCTTCGGGTTTCTCGAACCCGCCGCCGATGGCTTCCGTAACTACCTCAAATCCCGCTACAGCGTACCGGCTGAGGCATTGCTGATCGACAAGGCGCAACTGCTGACACTCACCGCACCAGAAATGACCGTGCTCATTGGCGGCTTGCGCGTGTTGAACACCAACGTCGGACAAACCCAGCACGGCGTCTTCACCAAACAGCCGGAAGCGTTGACCAACGACTTCTTCAAAAACCTGCTTGATATGAGCGTGGAATGGAAACCGGTGTCCGAGGCCAATGAAGAGTTCGAAGGCCGCGATCGGAAAACCGGCGACCTTAAATGGACGGGTACCCGTGTTGATCTGGTGTTTGGCTCGAATTCGCAGTTGAGGGCATTGGCTGAGGTCTATGCCTGCGACGATGCGAAGGAGAAGTTTGTGAAAGACTTCGTTGCGGCTTGGGTCAAGGTGATGAATCTGGATCGGTTTGATTTGAGATGATCTAAGCAATATTGCTGAAAACCCGCAACGCCTCCCTGTGCGGAGGCGTTGTGGTTTTTGCTGATCTATCGCCAGGCTAGATACCCAATCGTGGACTTACTGAACCAGCTGCCGAATCCCCAGAGACAAAATCAAACCGCCGCACAGCCGATCAATGGCTTTTTTCCTCCGGCGATACGCTGAAGCGATCTCAGGTTGCGAAAGAGCGATTGCAACCACTCCATACCAAGTCATCGAAACCACCACTACGACGGCCAGCATCGACAAAAACGTGCCTGGTGAAACATGGGTGGGGGCTGCCGCTGAGAAAATAGCGGCATAGAAGGCCATGGATTTAGGGTTGCCAATGTTCGTAACGACCCCCTGAATGAATGACTGCCTAAAGTTTCCGATGACAGCATTATCACTGGGGGCAAGCGCGCTCTTCCCGGCCTTGAGCAGCAGTTGGAATCCAAACCACATCAGATAGGCTGCCCCCAGAACCTTTACGATCAGCGCCGCCCAGGGGAACGCAGCAAATACAACGCCGATACCTGCGATTGCACAGGTGGCCCAGAATAAATTGACCAATACGATGCCTGCTACCAAGGCCAAAGCTTCTGACCGCGTAGCAGCCACCGCTTTGTGAACTACTGCAACGAAATTTGGCCCTGGAATAACGACACCGGCCAGGTAAACCAAAAAGACTGTCAAAACGGCGGGACCATCGATCATCTGCATTCCTTGCGAGTGTTGTGGCTAGGGACGGCCTTTCATATCAAGGCCTCCCGCGGACTCAACGTACAACGAAATAATAATTCGATACAGGGCTTTTCGGCGTAGTTGTATTTTTACGCCAGGGGCAGTCATTTCAGGCTCGGGCAATTTTAATCTTCAAAACGGAAAAGCCCCACCCACCTAAAAATGGGACGGGGCTTTTTGCTGTGCAACTCGCTGGAATATGAGCACCTCACCTCTCCTTACACCGGAGAAATCGTGGCAAGCGCACCAATCAAAATGGTCAACACCAGAAATCCACCCAGGAAAAATGCCATCTTGCCCATGGGGCCTCCTACGTTATGAGTTTGCGGTGCAGTGGCTACTGCAACTGCTGACCGTGCCGTCATTGTGAGCCCGAGGCTGATTCCATTACAGATGCAGATAGCGCGAAAAAATACGGATCAGCCCTTAGGCCCGCCACGGTGGAAGCGCCCCTTCGAAAAGTGAGAAGGCTCGTTGCAGGAAACTGTTGAAGCGAGCGGCATCACGCCGCAGCCCTGCCTGTTGACCACCAATCAGGCACAGATGGGCCACCTGACCAATCACCTCTGCTTGGCCTGGCATATGAACCAAGCGGCGGCACGTGCGTATCGCGAAGTCCAGTCGTCTTGTGTCAACACGCTGCTGAAACTCGCCTACCAACGGATCGTGCAGCGACCAGGCTCGGATGGAAACTTCCCGCCCAGGTTGTTTTTCAGCGGCAATACTCAAGTAGCGTTTCAAGGTTTCGCCCGCGCTACGACCCTGCGCCGCATAAGCGAGCATGCGCTCCGTGTAGTCTTCTTCCCAAGCGGCCAGCAAGGTGCGGACAAAGTCTTCGCGATTGCGGAAATGGTGATAGAACGATCCGCGGGTCACATTCAATCGGCGCGATAGACTCTCGACCGAAACGCCAACATGCCCTATTTGGTCGAGGGCCTCAAAACCAGCCGCGATCCAATGGTTACGAGTTAGTTTTCTCACCCGTTATTTCGCTCCATGTTTAGCGCCATACAGACTGTGTATGGTGCGCAACCGATTGATACGCTGCGAACACCAGCAAAGATGGCCGTTGCGTTTTGCACGCCAGCACTTTTCATGGAGCTCGCCTTGAAGAAAATCGTTCTGGTTGCTTTCGACCAATTCACTGATATCGACCTATTCCTGATGTGGGACATTTTAGGCCGCAACACTGAGGACTGGCACGTCCGAGTATTGGGTTCCAGCGCTATCGTGCGATCGGCGCACGGCCTGCCTGTTTCGGTGCACGGACCGCTTTGCGAGGCCAATAGTGCCGACGCGGTATTGTTCGTCAGCGGCAAGGAAGGGATACCCGCTGCACTTGCCGCCCCGGATTTCCTGCCGTCGTTTGAACTTGACTCCAGACGCCAGCGAATCGGCTCCATATGCGCCGGAGCTTTCATTCTCGAACGGCTTGGGCTGCTCAGCGGCCAAGCAACTACACACCCGGATGCACGATCGAGCTTGCAAGCTCTGGGACTTGAGCCCATGGACCAGCCTCTTGTATGCCAGGGGAACGTTGCAACCGCTGGCGGATGCCTTTCGGCGCTCTATCTGGTGGGATGGTTGGTTGAATCCTGGTTCGATGTCGACAAGCGCCGTGCAACGTTGCTCCCTGTTTTGCCAGCTGGGCAGCAAGAGCTCTATGATGCCTTGATCGGGTTCAGTATCCGACAAGCACTTACAGGGCGACAAGGAACGTTATACGACAAACCATCGCAACAAGAAACGCGACATGGCATGTCGTCTAATTGGTAGTTAGAACTCAGGAGAGATCCCCGATGCCCCAAGAATTTGAGCTCATTATGTCCGTGCCAGTCCCCTCGAGGTCCGGCATCACCCACCTTTATAAGTCGATGAACCTGGCGGACGCTTTTGCGATTCGGCTCCCTGCGGGCACATCCAGCAATCCAGATTTGCTAGCTCGATTCATCCTTTCCCACCAGCCATCCTGGATCGGATGGCTCATGAAAGTCCGAGACACTATCGTTGCCTGTTTTGGTCTCAAGACAGCCAAACATTTGGCAACACTTGCTAACCGGATTGAAATCTTCAAGGTCTACAGCTCGAACCAGACTGAAATCGTGTTGGGAGAGGACGACAAGCACCTGGACTTCCGGATATCGATCCTGTGTTCTGGAGAGGCAGAGCCAGAAGGCAGTCGCCAACTCGTTTTTTCAACCGTGGTCCACTGCCACAACCGTCTAGGCCGGGCCTACATCTTCGTTATTGCCCCATTTCACCGCTTGGTTGTTAAGGCCAGCCTTCTCCGTGCAGCGCGCGTCGGTTGGCCTCTGGCTACCTGCCCCTGAGGCTGAGAGCGCTGTGTGCCCCCCTGAGGTCTAACCTTTCCATCGAAAGGCTGTTCTGGCAAGCCTGGCCAAATCTCTCATGTCAAACGTCAGGCCTCTAAGATTCATTCTCTATCAGCCGATATGGACCCTCTGCTAGGCTAGCCGTCAGAGTTAAAGGGCCACAGGGAGAAGGCAGGATGCTCACATTCGTTTCTCCGACTACCACGAGTCGAAGGAAATATGGTTTTGGAAGGTCATATGAAAACTGTTAAAGGGATATTGTTCGTCATCCTTATCGTTGCCTTGGCCGTCGGGGCGTTTAATTTGATATTCGTGGCAGTGTCTAGCTACTTTGGGCCGTTCTACGAAGGTGATGCGGACCAAAGTCGAAATTTTGCCATTTGGCTTTTTGGTAATGCAGGGGTTGGGTTGCTTTCGGTTGTTATGGGTGTTGTTTTGTATCGGCGATATCTGCGCAGGGCACCTGTTTGAATGAACAACTTCGGCACCAATGGTGGTGAGCGACCGGTGCCCCTCGTGCTGTTGCCCAGCAGATAGAAAACTAGTTACCCCGCCCTCCACCAAACGACCATTCATCTGCCGCGGTAGTGGTAATCACCACCATGACGTCCTCAGAGTCGATGCCTGGCGCTCGACTCAGTCTCTCGACCAGGTTGCGATAGAAACGCTGTTTCGTCTCGGTATCCCGGGGGCGACCGGCAGTAATCGCGATTAGCACAAAGTCATGGCTGCGCGGACCGCCCAGGTAGCCGGGATCAAATACCAGTTCGCCCACTTCATGTTGATGAATGACCTGGAACCGGTCGGCCATCGGCACTTCGAAGCTTTCTACCAACGCCTCGTGCAGCCCCTGTGAGAGGGCCTGTAAATACTCGGCAGACTTTCCCCGGTGCAATGAAATACGTGCAAACGGCATAACGCTCTACTCCTGAAAAACCCACTGACAGGCGAAAACTATCAAGTCGCGATAATTCCGAATATCCGATTTAATGGCGACCATAGTCCTGAATGAGTGGATGATTCGATGCGCCGTCCGACCTTCGATCTTGATGTGCTGCGTACTTTCGTGACCGGTGTGGAATTCAACAGCTTTGCCAAAGCGGCGGACCGGCTCAATCGCTCGACGTCTGCCGTGAGCGCACAACTCAAGAAGCTTGAGGAACAGATAGGCACGCCAGTGCTGGCCAAATCCGGTCGAGGGCTGGTGTTGACGCCGGTGGGTGAGTCCCTGCTCAGCCATGCCCGCCAACTGCTTGAAATGAACGACAGCATTTTCCAGGCCCTGCACGAAAGCCAGACCGCCGCAACGGTACGCCTTGGGCTTCAGGAAGACTTTGGCGAACACTTTCTCAGCGACATTCTGCGACGCTACGTCAAGATGTACCCGAGGGTGAGCCTCGAAGTCAGGATCGCGCGTAATACCGAATTGCTTGCGTTGATCGACAGCGGTGGCCTGGACCTGGCCCTGACTTGGGACACAGGGCACATGTCCCCCTATGCCACGCGCCTGGGTGAAACACAGATGCACTGGATCGGCTCTCGTGATACGCAACCGCTCAACTGCTCTGTAGATTCTCCCCTGCCATTGATCCTGTTCGACGCCCCTTGCGTGTTGCGCAGCGCGGCAACCCAGGCACTGGATGAGGCGCGGATTCCCTGGCGAATCGCGCTGACCAGCCCCAGCGTGGGTGGAATCTGGGCGGCCGTTGCCGCCGGTTTGGGCCTCACGTTGCGAACCCGCATTGGGCTGCCAGGACATCTCGCCGTCATTGCTGGCCTACCCACGCTGCCGACCCTCGGCTATGTGCTTTACCGTGGGGCAGAATACCTGGCGCCTGCCACCCGACAACTGGCTGCGTTGATACAAACCAGTCTGGAAGAGCAGGCGTTCGGTATCACTGCAGGCGCCTCCGTTTGATGCTGTCTAAAGCAGGTCGCCCAAGGTGTCGTACTTGTAGTACTGGCTGTAATTCAGCACATCTCGGGGTGTGACCTTTTCCGGGAAAGGGCTGTACATCGGGTCATCAATCCGATGGAACTTCAGCGTATCCGGGGCATTTCCCGCTGGTACGTAGGCTGCGGCGGGATGTTTGGCTTGCCATGCCGCCCAGAGCCGGTCGACATTGCAATGATGTAGAAAGAACACTGGGTCGTTCGGCGAGGACGACAATCCCATGTCACCACCGACCCACACATGGACATTGTTATGAATGCGTTCTTCGCCTGCCCATCCCTCGATGCTGTTGCGCGCACCACCGGTGGACGCCGCCGCGTTGTAGGGCGCTTTGTCATACACCGGGTTTTCATGGATGACCTTGCGCACATTGGCTCGGCTGGGCAGCGACCCACCTCTTCCCAGATAACGCACCAGGGGACGGTTTACCCCGTCCAGTTCCATGGTGCGGCCATTACCTGTCAATCGCACCCGCCACTTCCCCTTCACGAATTGTCCAAGGTATTCATCCGACCAGATGAGTGAAATCCTCGGGTCCGGAAGTTCCGCGTCAGTGTTCCAGTCCCAGTACGGGATTCGAAAGTTGGGGTCGCTTATCGCCTTGCGAATCAAGGTTTCCAACCGCACGAGGAAGTAGCGATGCCACGGCAAGAATGATGGCCCGCCATGCGCAGCGTTCCTGGCCATCTGCCCGGCAGGCGTTGAAATCATCATGGCCCGGTGGTGCCAGGCCACGAAGGAGTCATAAATCGAGAGGTTGGCCTGCCCGGGCCAAGGATTCTGCACGGGGTCCTTGAGCCGCTTTACCCCTTCGACGTATTTCTTGAGCGCCGGGAGATCATTGACCGCATTAGACCTGATCATGATGTGCTCCGTGGGCATGGTGGTCGGGCTGCTCTGCCCCGTCGCCATCGCCCTTGATGAAGGATTCTGGATAGGCATCGATCACCGCGGTCATCAAGTCGAGAGCCGATCCGTAGGTGACGAACGGGGTGGCGTGCGTATGGACCTGGCCCGCATCGTCCACAAACAGATGTGCCTGGACCGGGACTCCATCAACCTCCACCTGGTAGGTGGTGACGATCCGGACAACATGCCCCTTGTGGTTAATCTCGCGAACAGTCCTGGCCTCATGTCCTGCATGCGGGTCCACGTACTCAGGGAACTGCTCCTTGATCCACGCAGGGTGCGTTTTGTCAGGGTCGGTGATGGATATCTCTGCGAGAGCCCCTATGTCAGGCGGGCTCAACAGCACATTGGGTTTTGTGCCCGTTGGTTCGGGGCTGGAGACATTTTTCCGTGTCATGATTCCTCCTGGAGTGTGCCCTCGGACGATTGCCCGGATTGGCTGGAGGAAGTGTAGTTGGCGGGCAGGCATGCCGTTGAACCCATCCGCCGGGCGGACTCGCTGTGGATTCAGGCTCATGATTCACTTTTACAGACGCATTCCCATCTCGAAGGCACGAGTCTCAAACCCGAACTCTGTGTACATACGCGCGGCATGTGCATTGAACGGCCAGGAGCGGAAGCGCGGGAAGTTGCATTGCATTTGAGTATCTACGGACTAACCTCAGTGCATCATTACACCGCACGCAGGGGGACTTGCCGCCAAGGTGTCATACCCCAATTGACCTCCATTTCACGTTGGCCAAGGAGCCTTATGAAGACCTTCATGCTCTTGCTAAGGACGGCCCTGTTCGTTGTTTTATTTTCCTTTGGCTTGCTCTGTCTTCTCGTGTCTCTTTCCTCGTACAAGGAGGTGGACGAGACGAAGACTTGGCAGAAGTTGAATGCCACTGTCGCCACTGTCTCCATTTCTGAGGAGATGCGCAGTAAGGGTATGACCTATTGCCCTCTGGTTAACGTGACCTTTGAGTTGAACGGACAGCAATACACTTATCCGCTCGAAATATCGCAGCGGCCCTGCAAAACCAGCCTGGAGTCGGTCGAAAGATCAGTTGCAACATTCAGGGAAGGAAAAGTGATCGAAGTTCTTGTCGACCCTGCAAAGCCGGGTAGAGTGAAGCCAGGTACTTACTCACTAGGTGGGGGGTTTTACCTCGGCGTTTTCTTGGGCACGCTAGCCTTTATCGGGGCCGTAGCTGTCCTGGTGTTTCCTGCTAAGAAATCTGTCAAGTTGACGCAAGGAGAAAGCATTTCACATTCAACTTCGAGCAAGAAAGAAGTTCAGCAAAAAGTTCGCGAGCTACTCGCCGCCGGCACTGCAAAGTCGGAAGTGTTTTCACAACTCTCAGGACGGGGTGTAAAAGACAGTCATCTTGCCTACTTTATAGCCTCGTATGCAGATCCAATTCGTTGTGACGAGCACGATCGCAAGGTCAATATTCTCATCACGATAATGCTCGCCCAGGCTTTGATTGCATTCTTTCTGGGATTGGATATCGGCGCCAGGATGGGGCCAACGGCCAAATGGGTTATGGGTGTTTCAATGACCTTGATTCCCTTGTTTTTGGTATGGGGCTTCTACAACCATCGCGTCGGCGCCTACAACGCGTACATACTCCTTTCGCTTCTCCAATTCCCAAGATCACTTGAGGGGTTTACATCGAGTCCGGCAACAACCACTATCGCATTAGTTATAAGTATCGTTATCCTGGCTTTTGTTTGGTACGTCCGAGGAAAAATCTTTCCAGACTTCGTCTTCGTCCATCCCAGGAAAATCAAAGGCAAGTACTTCTTTTCAGGCTGACCCATCATGCCGCCGGGCCTGCCCGAACGGCTGTCCAGGCCTATGAGGTCAATCGTTAGCGAAGACTGCTTCGGGTCGATTTCAGCCGGTTCCGGCAGGCAGCTATTGGCCGGAAGCTGCCTATTGCCGTAATAGCAATCGCGGCCAGCGCCCCTGATTCCCTTCAGAATTTCCTGCCACTGACGACAACCTACGCACATTCCCTTGGCGTCGTGAGTTACTCATGAAGAAGATTGCTGTCCTGATGTTTGCCGTTCTTTTCCTTGCCGGATGTGCCAACCAGAAATTCAAGCCCGAATACCGTACCCAGATCCATACCGTGAAAGTTCTCCCGGTTGCATGGCAACCCAAACAGATGACTTACATGGGCCGTGAGCAGGCATGGGGCGCGGCATTGGGCGCAGGTGTCGGCGCTGGCGTAGGGATGGCGGCAGGTGCATCGAACCTGACCAAGGCTGCTTTGGGTGGGGTCGGATTTGCCGCAGGTCTGAAGGCAGGCGACTTGGCGTCGATGTCGACGGTTGATGCGATTCTTTACAACATGGAGACGGCGGATATCAACCTGGGCGAGTTGGTCAAAAAGAGTTTCGAGGAGCAACTGACCGCCACCGGCCGTTACAAGATCGTGGGTGAAAACGAACCAGCCGATGCGCAGATCGAGTTGACCGTCCTGGCCTGGGGTTTCGCGCTAACGCAAGGCTTCAGCAGTGTGGTGTACCCGACGATTACCGTGAGCGGTGTCATGAAACGCGGCGAGGAACTTATCTGGCAGCGCAATGAGCCGATCACCGCATTCAACGGCGCCAACACCTATGGCTACACGCCGTTGCGCTATCGCACCGAACCGGAGTTACTGCGTACTGCGTTGGCGGGCGTTTCGCAAATCGTAGATGGCTATCTGGTCAAAGACTTGAACGAGTGATCACCGGTCTGATTGCATCCATGTTCAAGCGCTATATCGCCAGGCAGCTAATCAGCAGAGGCGGCAGGTGTCGACTGTCCGCTCCTGGCCGATTGCTGCCTGCCATAAAAATGCGCCTGTGCCTTCGCTTGCTCGAAGCTGATGGGCGATGAGTTCCCTAATCCGCTCAAATACTTGCTGGCTTGCGATGCGGTATCCCAGGCAACTCGTTAAACAAGGAAGAATAATGCGCTCGTCGTCATTTCTGTCGTATCTCAAGCTCCCGGCCGTTCTGCTGATTGCCGGTCTCACAACTGCTTGTTCCAACTACCACTACAAGGATTACCAAGGCGATTGGGCGCCGGACTCGATGACGCCATATGACCTGTCCAATAACGCGGCCGATGCGCCGGTGGTGTATTTCGCCACCACCCGCTTTCGCGGGTTGGGCGTGCAATTCCATCGACTGTTGCTGGCCACGCATGTGGACGACCAACTGCTAGAGGGTGCCGGGCGGCGCTCGATCCTCGACGTTTCCGGCAAGCAGGCGCTGCGCTTGACACCGGGCAAGCACTCGCTGAGCTGGTGCTGGGCATCGATGAATGCCTTGGGTACCGGTGGCGCCAAGTGCGGCTTCGGTGCTCGCGATGTGGAGTTCCGCACAGGCCAGCGCTATGTCGTGGATTTCTCCACTCGCGACGACATCAGTGGACCTCCGGGGCGTGAAGTCTCGACCATTACTATCGAGTCCGAGATTCGAAATCTGGATACCCATGAAGTGATCTATCCGCTGAGAGATGTTGCGAAGATGGAGAAGGAATAACGATTGCGACGATCACAGTCACGAACTGAGTTGGGCGGTGATCGAAAGCTGCGTGGCGAAGGAGGACAGCTTCCGACCCGAAGCGGTCATCAGTAAGCGTCGTCCTGTAGTGGACGGTATCCCGCAGGCAGCGACTGTAATTGACCAGCGCGCATTTTCCAGGCGCGGTTGATCGGGCTCTCAGGCTTTAATGCAAGGCGCTCGGCAACCAGTGCCTCGGCAAGTGCGCGATTGCCAAGGCGAATAGCTGCTTCGGTCAGCGTCCATGAGAAGACATCACGCTGCGCGTGACTACCGCCGAAGCGGTTAGCTTTGGCGCGTAGCGGCATCAACGAAGCTATAGCTTGGGCGTAATCCCCACGACCAAACGCCACCAACCCTTCGCACGCTGGCACACCAATCTCTCTACTCATCATGGCTTTGGTACCACTGCCAGCAGCGGCCCGCTTCAGGGCATCCAACTGCTGAGCTTGTGCGCGACTGTTTCCAGTACCCACGAATGACATCATCGCGTTCACGTCGTTAAAGGCGTAGAAGCCGTCTTCACAACGGGACTCCCATTTTTTGGCCAGTCCTTTCCACCGATCTCCAACGTCATGACCGAGCAGGGAGAGTCTCCAGAGCAGCGCTGATCCATCAAGTAGCTCAAGCGCCTGACCAAATCCACCCGCTGAAATGTCCTCATCAAAGAGACGAAGCGCGCCAGCCACGTCATTTGCCTCAAGGAGGAATAGCGCTTTGTGCCACCACAAATGGAAGGCAAACATGCTATTGGGAGCCCAGGCATTGGCGCTGGATGAAAGGTACTTAGCCCCCTCTTCGCTACGGCCCTGCATTTCCATGACATGAGTGACGGCATGTACTGCCCAACCATCCTGCGGGTTCAAGGCAACAGCCTCGCGACCCTGCTCTTCGGCCTGCCGGTAATCACCTGCCTCTTCCAGGCCAAAGGCATACATCCCTTTCACAAAGCCAAAGCCAGGAACGTCGTTATCCCAGCGCGACATCACACGAGCCACGCGATCACGTAGCATGTGCGAGTAACCTAGATAGAAGTCGCCCAAATGGGCGTATTGCAGTGCCAGCAGATCGCGGGGGTGCTCGATCGAAACACGCCCCCAGATTTCGATTGCCCGCTCCCAGTCGCCGTCGAACCAAGCGCGTACTGCATGGATATGCTGCCGCTCGCGATCATTCGCTTTCGGTGCCAACTGCTCTGCCACGTCCAAGCTCTTGAACAGCTCTGAGTCAAACGCTTTGTCGGTCGCAGTCGCAATCGCGCCAGCACGAAAGGCGTAGGCTAGCGCAAAATCCGGGTGCTCCGCGATAATTTTGTCAGCCGCAGCCAGAGGATCGGCCTGGTAGGCATGCAGCAAGTCGCAAGCTCTATCCAGAGCATCGATTGCCTCCTGCGAGCCATAGGAAACAGGATTGCCACGCTTGTCGCGTTTGCTCATGGCTTCCTCCTGACCACGCCCTAAGGGCATAAATGATCGAGATGTGAAGATCGCTCTCGATTGTCTCCCCGAATTTGGCTCAGAGACACTTTTCCGACGAAACGTGAATGGCTGCTTCTGGCCGATTTCTGCCTGTCACGACTGACCGAAATCGGCCAAACCCACTTCATATTGGGAGCATTCGCCATAACGCTCGTCCCAGTATCGCCTTCATGAACGACTGTTGCCTGTTGTGAGGGCCGCCATCGCCCCGAAACTGACTGTCGCTACAAAGCGGAATCAGTCTGAATAGGCGAGAGATTGTTTGAGCCGTACATTCCTTATGGGAATGCAGTATATAAAATTAATGAATTTTTATTATGACTGTGTATGGCATAGCGTGATGTGAGGACATGGAGAACCGCCTTGAATTCATCCCCTCTCAACGCTGCTGAAAAATTTGATACCTCTCGAGCCAATGAGTACGGACGACAGAGCCGTATCGCACTAGCCGGATATGACGCCTGCCACGACCTGACTGCATGCATGCTGGCGGCAAGCCTCGGCAATTCAAGCTCGACAAAAATACTGGTGGTTGGCGCTGGCGGTACTGCACAGGAAATTATTGCTATGGCCAAACTTGAGCCGGGTTGGCGCTTCACTGCTGTTGACCCATCCGGGCCGATGCTGGAGGCAGCGAAGCAGCAGTTAGAGGCAAACAATTTGCTTGAAAGGACGGCCATGCATCTTGGGCATGTTGAAGACCTGGCAGCAGACGAGCCATACGACGCAGCCACTTTGATCGGGGTACTCCATCATCTCGATGGCGATGATACCAAGCGGGAAATTTTAAGATCCATTCGAGCTCATCTAAAGCCGGGGGCGCCGTTGATTGTCGCGGGGAATCAATATGCTTATGCCAGCCAGCCGTTACTGCTTGCTGCCTGGGGGCAACGGTGGCGGCAGCATGGAGCCAACTCGGATGAAGTGAAGGCCAAGCTTGGGAAAATCCTTCAAGGCGCCGACCCACCACATTCCGAGGCGGCGGTTCAAAAACTGTTGCATGACGCCGGATTCGGAGGCGCTACTCGTTTCTTCAGCAGCCTGTTCTGGAGTGCCTGGTTGACGTGTAAAACGGGTTGAATCTGGAAGCGGGTGGCTGCTTCTGGCCGATTGCTGTTCGACCCGAAGGGCTGCTTTCGACTGTGGATTCAACCCGGAGCAGTCATCGAGACTGCCGGTCGCGATGGTTCTGAATCAGGTTCGCAAGTCACCCGCTCTGATGAATTCGATCAGCGCGTTCAAGGCCGGGGGCACATGGCGCCGGCTGGGGTAATAAAGAAAGAATCGGCTTGGCGGTGCTTTCCATTCCTGGAGTATTTCTCTGAGATGCCCGTGGCGGATTTCGTCGCGCGCCAGCGCTTCGTAGACATAGGCAATCCCAGCACCATCTTTCGCCGCCTGGATCATCAGCGCATCGTCTTCCAGAATGAGCGGGCCTGTGACGGATAACCGTATCGGTTGACCACCTGCTTGATACTCCCAAGCGTAAAGTTTTCCACTTGGAAAACGCCTGGCAATGCACGCATGCTCGAGCAAGTCGCGGGGGGCGTGCGCGATCCCCTTTTCGGCCAGATAGGCATCCGCAGCAACGGTCACGAACGATTGAGGGGCGCCGACAGGGACTGCGATCATGTCGCCGGCCAGGCTTTCACCAAAGCGGACTCCAGCGTCAAATCCGCCGTTCACGATATCGGTCAATCCATCGTCGGTGATCAGGTCCAACTGAATACGTGGATACCTGGCCACGAAGGGCGCGAGCACTTTCGCCAACACGATACGAGCCGCGGGGCGCGCCACGTTGAGGCGGAGTTTGCCTGCGGGCACTTCCTGCATCGAAGTCAATTGCGCCAACACATCGGCAACCTGATGCAGGGTCGGGACCAGCGTCGCCAATAACTGTTGGCCTGCCTCGGTCGGCGTCACGCTACGAGTGGTTCGGTTCAGCAACCTGATACCCAGGCGTGCCTCCAACGCTCGCATCGCGTGACTCAACGCGGAAGCCGAAACGCCACGTTCGTCGGCGGCCTTGCGAAAGCTGCGATGGCGAGCGACGGCGGCAAAGGCATCGAGTTCAGAGAGATCGGGGTGATTACTCATGAATTTTGTTCAGTAGTTCAAATACGATTACCCATCTTATCGCCATCAGATCTCTCCCGGATACTTCTCACATCATTTGTGGAGAGGTCGCTATGCAAAAGAATCGTCTTGGATCATCGGATTTTCTGATTTCGCCTATTGGCCTGGGGACGTGGGCAATCGCTGGCACAGGTTGGGAGTACAGTTGGGGAGCGCAGGATGACAAAGACAGCCTGGGCGCACTTGAGTATGCCGTCGAACGCGGCGTGAACTGGATTGATACTGCTGCGGTTTATGGCTTGGGCCATGCGGAGCAATTGGTGGGGCAATTGCTGCGTCGGGTGCCGGTCTCGCGGCGTCCTTTGGTGTTCACCAAAGGCAGCCTGGTCTGGGACCCGGTCACGAAGGAGATTTCGCACTCCTTGGCCCCCCAATCGTTGCTCGCCGAGATCGACGCAAGCTTGCGCAGGCTCCAAGTCGAGACCATCGATCTGTATCAGATCCACTGGCCTGCCTTTCCTGCCGACGCAAGCAGTGAAGGTATTGAAATGGCGCTTTCGGCTTTGGCAGCCGCGCGCGATCAAGGAAAAATTCGCGCTATCGGCGTATCGAATTTCGATGTCGCTCAACTCAAGCGGGCGCAGGCGGTGACAGAGATCGTTTCGCTCCAGCCGCCGTATTCCGCCTTGATGCGGGACATCGAGAAAGACGTCCTGCCATTCTGTGAGCAGGCCGGGTTGGGTGTCCTTGCCTATTCCACACTTCAATCGGGGCTACTGTCCGGCAGCATGACGCGCGAACGCATCTCGCAACTGCCCGAAGACGATTGGCGCAAGGCCCGAAGTGCTGATTTCCAGGAGCCCCGTTTGAGTGCGAACCTGACTTTGGTTGACGTTATGGCACGCATTGGAGAAAGGCACGGGGTGAGTGCTGCGGCGGTCGCTATCGCCTGGGTACTTCGCCAACCGGTAGTGACGGGCGCCATTGTCGGAGCCCGCCGCCCAGCACAAGTCGACGGTCTGATAGCAGCCTCGGCGTTGCGCCTTAGCGCTGCGGAAATCGACGAAATTCGACCGTTCCTGCCGTCGGGCATGGGAACAAATGTTCCTGGCGCCGCCGCCTGACACCCTGGGTGGTCCGAGTGCTCTCCTCCCTGCCATCGCTGGCAGGTGGGCTGCCTCACGCTACTGCTCGCGAAGCACGCACTTTCTCGTATCGCGCGAATCCGATCTTGATGCCGACCAGAATGGGGGCAGCGATTACAAACAGCAGGGCCACGGCGATGAACGCGGTGTCGAAGGCAATCACCGTGGACTGACTTGTCACCAACCGGCCCAGAAGGCTCGTCGCTGCCCGGCCAGCGGCCACTGCCTCCATTCCTTTCGCGCTCAGCATGGCTGTCGTGGTCGTCATTCGTTCGATGACCGCGGCCCCGCCAGGGGTGACATTGGCGCCGAGGACCGCGGCATTGGTGACGACGTTATGGTCAATCAGGGTCTGGAGCCCTGCGACACCGATAAGGCCACCTAACTGGCGACCCGTATTGAAAAGGCCTATTCCACTCGCGAGGTTTCGGCTGTTGAGGTGGCTGAAGGCGATCAGCGTGATCGATAGAAACAGGAAGCCAAGGCCCAACCCGCGCAACAGGATAGCCGCCATCATGTCGTCCGCGCCGCTTTCGCTGGTCGAACCGGACAGCATCCACATCGCAACCATGATCATCAGGATTCCAAAGGGCACGGTGGCGAACGGCGCAACGCGGCGGGCCTGCATGAGCCAGGCCGATATGAGCAGCGCGCCGACAAAAAACGCGCCACTGGGCAACAGCAGCTGACCGGCATCGGTAGGCGTGAACCCGAGGACCGACAGGGCGAACGCCGGAATCAGGAACGCGCTGCCGAACAAGGCGGCGCCGGCGACAAAACTGACGATAAAGGCGAAGGAAAAATCGCTCGTTTTGAACAGGGTGAAGTCGAGCAGCCCCTGCCCTTTGGCCAACACTTGTTGGCCGAGAAGTGCCAGCAGAGCGGCGGCGCCAATCACGGTTAGCCACAGGATGCGAGGCTCCTCGAACCAGTCCCATCGGCTGCCCTGACTGAGAACGTAGGTGAAACACAACAGGGTGGCAGAGATCAGCGAGAAGCCGATCCAGTCAAACGGACGGTGCCGGACCTTGGCGGGCATTGGGCCGTCTGCGATCAGCACCAGTCCGCTAGCCGCCAAGGCAATCGGCACAACGCTGAAGAAGATCCATGTCCAGGATTGGCTATCGATCAACCACCCTTGAAGCGCCGGGGCGAGCGTCGCGGGCGCGACAACGGAACCCATGGCAAACAGGGCCTGGAGGATTGGCTGATAAGACCGCGGAAAAGCGCGAAAGATGATCGCCTGCCCCCCGACCAGCAGGGTGCCGCCGGCGAAGCCCTGAATCACCCGAAGTGCAACCAACAGATCCAGCCGAGCGGTGATGGCGGCAATGCCGCACGCCAGGCCCATGACCAAGGTTGAGCTGATCACCACATGACGCGGATTAAAACGCTTCAGCAGCCAAGGGGCAGCCATGAACCCGATCAGCTTGAACGCGATGTAGCCGACATCCAACCAGGCAAACTCATCTGGCGTTGCATAGGTGTCGCCGATGATGTCGCTGCGTCCGAGCGCCAGAACGGTGCTGGCGATCGCTTCCGTCAGCGTGGCAAGCACGATGCCCGCCATGAGCAGAACACCGGTCGTAACGCTGGCGTTGCTGCGCGTGGCCCTGGCAACCGTGTTCATGAGCCCTCCCCTTGCGCAACCTCGACCCGCGCGGACAGGCCAGGGACGATACGACCCGGCAGCGGGTTATGGGCAAGGCGGATCTTTACCGGAACCCGCTGCACAACACGCACAAAGTTCCCTGTCGCGTTGTCTGTGGGGAGCAAGCTGAACGCCGACCCGCTACCCGGCGCAAAGCTGTCGACCACGCCTTCAAGTGCCCCGTCGGGATAGCCGTCGACCGTGATGCGCACGCGCTGACCGGGGCGGATATGTTCGAGCTGGGTTTCCTTGAAGTTCGCCACGACCCACACATCATTGACCGGCACGATATCGAGCAACGAAACACCCGGCGTAACGAACCGGCCGACGCGGACCTGACGGTTACCGATAACGCCATCAACAGGCGCGCGTACCACGGTGCTGTCGAGATCGATCTGGGCCAGATCGCGCGCGGCCTGCGCCTGCGCCACAGCAGCAACGGCAGCTTCTCGCTGGGCCACAAGGACGGTGATGCGTTGCTGTTGAGCCTCGACCGTTGCCGAAGCGGCCGATACCGTCGCCTCGGCTCTGGAGCGTGCCGTGCCGGTTTCATCGACGAGGGCCTGGCTGACCGCGTTGCTGACGATAAGTTTTTGGCTGCGATCATGGGTCTTGGTCGCCAGATTCATCTCGGCGGAGGCCGAGCGTCGCTGGGCTTCGGCCTGTCGAATCAGGGCACGCTGAAGCTGGGTTTCGGCATCGACGTGGGTCAGGCGCGCCTCGGCAGCGCTGACATTGGCCACTGCCTGCGCGAGCCGTGCGCGATAGTCCCGATCATCAATCCGGAACAGGACGTCACCCGCCCGAACGGTCTGGTTGTCCTCCACTTCTACCGCCGTGACATAGCCGGCAACTTTGGCAGCGAGCGAGGTGAGGTCGCCGCGCACATAAGCGTTATCAGTGGAGGTCGAACCGCTCGAAAACGCCATGGCCCATCCGCCAACCAAGACCACCACGGCACCGATGCACAACAGGATGCCGATCATCTTTCTCTTGCTTTGCCGCGCCACCACGACAGGGATCTCGACGCTTGCGCCGGTGGCAATGGCGGCCTTGTCCTGAAGCGAGTTCATGTTCTTGTTTCCTGTTCAATGCCAAGGATCCGCAGCAGCCACAGGACGGCAGTGACCTGCCGCCCGGCTGTCGAGCGTCGATGAGCACGTTGATCGGCTCACTTTTTAATAGGTGTAACGAGCTCCTTTTCGTTGCTGTCGAGGACGAACACCGCCAGCAGGCGTGCGGGTTTCGTGTCGCTGGCGTTGGCGCTGACTTCGTGCACGGAGCCCGGCTCCTCTACGAAGTTTTCGCCGACGTTGTAGATCTTTTCCGGCTCGCCTTTGACTTTGATGCGAAACGAGCCCTCCAGGACCGTGGCATAAATGAAGGCCGTTTTCGGATGGGTGTGGGACGGCGACGCGGCGCCCGGCCCGTACTCGACCAGCACGCCCTTCATGCTCTTGCCGGGGAGGTTGGGAATGGGCCGGTCGAATACGACCGACACTTTGCCTGCGGGCGGTTCGGCGGCCGACGCTGCGCTGATCGACAGCGCTGCGAAGGCAGCGGCCAAGAGATATCGGGTAAACATGGCAATGCTCCTTGGTGTGTAGGTGGTGTGAGCGCGCGGCCCGTTACCGAGCCGTCGACTGACCGAGCCAGCCCTCGAAGCGGATCGCGCCCAGGCGCGGGTTCTTGCCGGGGGTCAGCGATTGATCGTCGAGCACCGAGCCGAAGTAGCGCGCGTGCACATCCGGCACGACCTTGCGCGTGTCCTGAGTGGCCCGCAGGAAGCGCCTGACCAGTTCGTCGAGTGGCATGGCCTCGGGACCGGCGACTTCGACCGTGCCATTCACCGGCGCTGCCAGCGTGACCTCGGCGAGCGCCGCCACCACGTCGTCGGACGCCATCGGCTGGATCAATGCCGGCGACACGCAAACCTCCTCACCGACGGTGGCCGCCTGCGCAATGCCGCCGACAAACTCGAAGAACTGCGTGGCACGCAGAATGGTGTAAGGAATGCCGGACGCCTTGATCAGGTTTTCCTGCGCGACTTTGGCCCGGAAATAGCCATTCTCGGGAAGCCGTTCACTGCCGACGATCGACAGGGCAACGTGATGGCGAACCCCAGCGGCCGCCTCGGCAGCCAGCAGGTTACGGCTCGACGTTTCGAAGAAATCGAGAACGGCCTGGTCTTCCCACGAAGGCGCGTTCGCCACGTCGACGACGATATCGGCGCCATCCATCGCTTGGGCCAGGCCCTCGCGGGTGATGCTATTCACGCCCGTGCTGGGGGCGGCTGCGAGCACGTCATGGCCGCGCTCGCGGAGGTTCTGCACAAGTTTCGATCCGATGAGGCCGGTGCCTCCAATGACGACGATCTTCATGGTTTCTCTCCGTTTCTCGACTGCAACCATTGCCGTCGATGTAGATTGAGAGTGCCAGCGCGCGTCAGGGACGTCCTTGTACCGGCCTTGAGTTTGCCTTCAAGGAAGCTTGGTTTTTCGTCCAGAAAAACAGCTATTCGACGGGTATCCCTTGCCGCGGGCGCTGCCGTATTATCGATACCACTTACCCATCGCCAGCTCGGACACGGAGTCGGGGGCGCTCGACCAGGGGATTCTCACCTTGCCATTCGTGTTTGAAGACTACGTGCTCGATCAAGAGCGCCGGGAACTGACCTTGCGCGGGCAAGTGGTGGCTGTCGGGCCGCAGGTCTTCGACCTATTGCTGCAACTCGTCAGCAACCGCGATCGCGTCGTCAGCAAGGACGACCTGCTCAAGGCAGTGTGGAGCGGTCGGATCGTCTCGGAATCGACCATCACCAGCCACATCAATGCGGTGCGCAAGGCCATCGGCGATACCGGCGAGGAGCAGCGCCTGGTGCGCACGATCCCCCGTAAGGGATACCGCTTCGTCGGCGAAATCACGGTGGATGAGGTCGGCGAAACGCGACAGCCTGACATCGAAGAACCCATGCCCGAGGACCTGAAGCAAACGCCTGCGCCCACGCTCGTCCTGCCGGACAAACCCTCCATTACGGTCCTGCCCTTCCAGAACCTGAGCGGCGATCCAGAGCAGGAGTATTTCGCCGACGGCATGGTGGAGGACATCATCGCCGCCCTGTCGCGAATCCGCTGGCTGTTCGTCATCGCGCGCAATTCAAGCTTCACCTACAAGGGTCGGGACGTGGACGTACAGGGCGTCGGCCAGACGCTCGGCGTGCGCTACGTGCTGGAAGGTAGCGTGCGCAAGTCCGGGAACAAGATACGCATCACCGGGCAGCTGATCGACGCGACCACCGGAACGCATATCTGGGCGGAGCGCTTCGAAGGAATGCTCCACGACATCTTCGAGCTGCAGGATCAAATCGCCGAAAGCGTCGTCGGCGCCATAGCACCGCAGCTGGAACGGGCAGAAATCGAGCGCGCCAAGCGCAAACCAACGGAAAGCCTGGACGCATACGACTATTACCTGCGCGGCATGGCGAAACTGCACAACGGCACCCGCGAAGCCATCGAGCAAGCGCTGCCGTTGTTCTACAAGGCCATCGAGCTCGATCCGGAATTTGCATCGGCCTATGGCATGGCCGCCTGGTGCCACTTCTGGCGCAAGTTGAATGGCTGGATGACCGATCGGCCTCAAGAAATCGCCGAGGGCGCACGACTTGCGCGTTTGGCGGTAGAACTCGGCCGGGATGATGCGGTGGCACTGACGCGAGGCGGACATGCACTTGCCCACCTCGCCGGCGACGTCGATGGCGGCATTGCCCTGCTCGACCGGGCACGCCTGCTCAACCCCAACCTCGCCCCCGCCTGGTTCCTGGGCGGAATCCTGCGCGCACTGCGCGGTGAAGCAGATGCCGCCATCAAGGATTTGACCCATGCCGTGCGCTTGAGTCCGCTGGATCCGGAAATGTTCAGGATGCAGGTCGGGATGGCGCTCGCGCACTTCTTCGCCGGGCGCTTCGATCCCGCTTCTGACTGGGCGGAAAAGGCGCTGAGGAACCTGCCCTGCCTCCTGGCATCAGTTGCCCTGATCGCGGCCAGTCATGCGCTCAGCGGACGCATGGACAAAGCGAAGCAGGCGATGCAGCGTTTGCACGAGCTGGATCCGTCTTTGCGTGTTTCTAATCTGAAGGACTGGTTGCCGATCCAGCGTTCTGAGGATTTTAAGCGGTTTGCTGATGGGTTGCGGCTGGCTGGGTTGCCGGAGTGAGTGTGGTTCGGTGATGTGGGGTTGGTTGCTAAGACCTGCCGGTCGCGAAGGACTGTTACCTCCCCAAGCTGCCTCTCGCGACAGGCAGTAATCGGCCAGACGCGGACGCTGGGTATGGATTGCAGATCTCGTACAGACACTACTCAAGGGCTATGCAGACCTGTTCGAACCAGGCGGCAAAGGTTGGCCAACTTTCGTCTGTACTTCCGTTGTGTGACCAGTATCGAACAACACCAGCCTCCGATATGCAGAAGTAGTCGCTGTTATCTTCAATGAAAGGCAACCAATCCCGGGGCACACCCTGGGCCCAGGCGGTTTCGGTAATTGCAAAGATATCTAGATGGATGCATTCCCCCAAAATCACCGCAGGTTCAAATGCGGCGTTTGCGACATCGCTGCCACCTTTCAGGAACCGGATATATTGATCGGGAAATCGAAAATTGAGCCTGCTCTCTGCGTCAGCAATTTCAGCATCTGTTGGAATACGAAAAGGATTGTCTGTCATTCGTTCAAGTCCGAGTATCGTGCAGTGGGCGATAGCTTATTCAATCAGAGAGTGTAGATGTCCGCTTGGGTTGCTGCCCATCGCCACAGACGGCAATCGGCCAATTGCAGACTGTAGACAGGTAGCCGCTGATGTTCTCTACGCTGGTCGATCTAGTGACAGCACAGCGCTAAAAAGGAGCAGTCATGTTGGAAGTTGCCATTGATCGAGATAGCGTTCATGCGGGGGATGATTTGGAAAGCCATGCGACGTCGATCACACTCGATCCATCAGCAACCCTGCGTGCCTTAATCAAAGTGATACAAGGTATGGGCTACCTACCTGGTATCAATGGAGGCAAGGCAACCTGGATTATTTGTTCGTCTGGCAAACCAATAGGTGTTTTAGCGCAGCAATGGCCAGAACCTAAACTCACCACGCCCCCCGAGAGCATCGTGGATCAATATTTCGGAAATACCGAGCCTCGCCTTCTGTTCAGATACTGGTGCCAGGCAGATCCGGATCAGGTCTTTTTGCAGCTCAAAGCCGGAAACGAGCCACCATCCCGATTTTAAGATTGGTGGATGGCATTCCTGTCGATCAATGCGGTTCAGATGACTGTTTTGGGTCGGTTGGCGTCCTTGCGACAGGCAAAAAACGGCCAGAAGCAGCCGCTCACGAGCGACCGCTTTCGCCCCAAAGCTGCCCGAGCATCTAGTGAAGATGCGATCAGGTCAATTTGCGAAAATGCCCTGGCTGATGCAGGGATCTTCAGAAGTTCCGAATGTAATAGTTGCACTTCATCTCTCTATAACTCGCTGCTGAAACCTGGCGGACCTACTCAAAAATTCCCTAGCCCCTCTATATTTTTTGCTAACCATGTTCAAGTCTCCGCCATCGCTCATAACCTTCTCCAAAATGTCCGGCTGATCTTTCTGCCACGTCGAAAAGCTATAGATTACGTAGATAGAACTATGATCAATCTTTTCATCTGGGATAGGACCGTCAAAGTATGATGGTTGTTGTGAAACTTCAAAATCCTCTACAGGCTCAAATAAATCTGCGAACTTCCATCGCCAGTATTCTCGTTCGCTTTCATACATCACTTTAAACCCGTCTGACTTTATCTTGTCGTACAGTTTGTCCGCAGACAGCAGGAACCTTGCACAATCCAGCCATGCTGTCCTATCCCGTATCGGAATGCTGCTCCCTTCACGGTAAACTCGGTTAAATGCACGTTCCAAACATGTAATTGCCTGCTTGTTGTAAATTTCGTCGTCACGTAGTTCTCTGTCGCTCTGCATGGCTTGGCCTTGCAACCACACGTTATACATAAGTCCTAGAAAGCTAAAGGCCGCAAGGATGGTGGCTAGTGTTCCCCCAATGTAATCCCCAAACACACCCCAGCTTGCAGGGTTCTCGCTCCACGCATTATCACGAAATGTTAGAATCCAAGGGGTTGCTGTAATTACAGTTGCCACACTAAGAATAGAAAGCCCAGTCGTTACCCACACTCGTTTGCTGTCCATTTCCTCGTTCCTTAATTGTTTAGTAACAGGTGGCGGATCTATTTTTTAAATACATTAAAATTCGCCCTGAGCTAGGAGCGCAGTTTGCTTCGTCCCATTCTTGATTGCACTGACGTGTTTACGGCCGCGCGCGGGCGAGCCAAAGAGGCTGCTTTTGGCCGATCGCTGCCAGTCACGAAGGGCTGCAATCGACCCATTGCAGCCGTTCAAGACAAGTACCCATTGACCGATTTCTGCCTGTCGTGAAGGTGGGCTGTCGACCCAAAGCTGACGGTGGCGACAGGTAGAAATCGGCCCATAGCCGTCATCCAACTGCGAACTGACGAACACTAGGCAGATGTCTGGGGGATGTTTAGTGCTTCGACGCCTGTATAGCTGCATCGAGCAAAGGGCCGGTGATCCGTCGGCTATTGTAATCATCGACAAAGTAGTTGATCCGGTTAGCCAGGTGCTGAATGGATAGCCAGCCCAAGCCGTGGTAGTCGCGCAGCTCCTCGTAGTTGAGCTTAACCAGAGTGTCGTAACTCACAAAAGTCGCTTCGCAGTTGACGAGAACATATACCGAGCCATCTTCTGCGGTAAGAAGGTGCCAGTAGCTGTCGTCTGTGTGGTATGCCGCAGGGGTGGGCCGAATTGGATTCATGGTTGATTTTTTTGCGTTCCCTTTCATTTTCTAATCATAACAGTACTAAACGTTTTGGACCGGCACACCTTTCCGATCTGACGCTGGAATTTGGAAAGTGACTTGGCTAGACGCGACAATGGGGGATCATGCGCCCACGTCGTTGATCAGTTGGCGCCAGACATCCCTTGCCTTCTGCTCCGAGGTAAAGACTTGTACTTTTGGATACCAGAACTGCCCCTCAATTACGATGCATTCCAGGGTAGAGTCCTGAAACGTAAAGACATAGTGGATGGCATCTTTTAGAAACCGCTGTTTATCGTGTCGTGGGTGAATGGCGTTTCTCTGCTCAAGCTCTGCTAGCCAAGGCGAATTATCTATTCGATGAATTTGGTAATGCTTGAGGCCAAGTCCAATAAGCGGATGGCCGCCCAATGCCTCGTCGTTTGGTGACCCGAACTGAATTTTTTTTACTAGGGGAAAATGAATTACAGCTATTTCTTCCCCAGCGGTGCAGTACCGTAAACATAGCTGCGTGTCCGTGGCGAACACGACGGGTTCGGGCGACGTACTTGGCTGTGGCCAGGAGTCGAGCAGCACTACGGTCGCGAATGACATAGGGAAGCCTAGTGAAGAAATAGGGGGTAAAACAGAGTGCGAGAGCGACGCGTTGTCGTCAAACGTTTCTGATCGCGACGGGCTGCTTTTGGCCGTTTTCTGCCCTTCGCGATGGGCATAAATCGGCCAGTAGCAGTCGTTCCCTCGCGTTAGGGTTGATACAGCGCCAGGCGGTCGCCGGTTATCTTGTCTCCCGTCACCGCCGCAGTGACCGGGCGGAGCAGCCCGTGGCACAGGGTGCCCTCGGCCAAGTCGGTATTGCGAAGCTCCTCCCACGACTCCATTACCTATCTACAGCTGCCATCCTTTTTCAACTCTGCACGGCTCCATTCAAAAGTACCGACGCAGCGGTCAGCGTCATATCCATCCGCCGGTGACCGATCCGGCATTCTCCTACCAAACCCTCGATTCAAAAAAAAAACGCCGTCGCGCGCGCCCTGCATGACTTTAAGCGGGCGACAGGTGCGGTCGCGCCGCAACACAACCCTAAAAATGTCAGACGCTTCCTCGTTTTTTTGAAAGCGCTCACACGTTTAACGATGCGTGTTTAAAGACACCCGCTGTTACGTCCTAACGGCTACAACGCCTTGCGTCGTTGCCTACGCGTGCGCCAGAATCCGCTGGCTTGTGCGGCTGTGGGGCGGGCTATATCGTTTCCCTGTCACTGAAAAACAGTGATCGGGTTTGGTAGCCCGCCTTTAAGTAGTCGCATGGCGACACCTTATGAGTCCCTTTTTTGGGCTCAGCTTTATATGGTGGTCATGCGTGGGGCTCCATTGTGAGCGCCGGGTTTCCTACTTAGACCGGTCTACCAACCCGCGTATGGCCGCCACTCTTCGTTTGGTAGCGAGGGTGATGGCTCTTATTTATTCTAAGTGGGAGTTTCATCTATGTTCAAAGTGACACCCAATCCACCGGACACCGATCCGGCATCCCCGTACGAATCCCTCGATTCAAAAAAACTCAACGAAGCCGCCGAGCGCGCCCTAAATTTCTACCTCAACCCGGCGGCGATCATGAACAACACCCCACGTAAACCCAGCACCATGTACATGGTTGCGCCGGATGTCGGCCATGAAGCCTTGCTGGTTCAAACGTGCGAGAACCTGGCGTCGGCCAGTGTCATGGCCAGCGACATCGCTGCATTGGTGGAGGGCACCCACCGCAATACCCTGCTGGCGCTTCAGCAGGTCATCATGCTGGCGGAACTGGCGGTGAATCGAATGCTGGATAACTTCGTTCCACCTAAGTAATCACTCAGCCCTTTACTGAGAGGCTTGCCCCTCGGTAAAGGGCTTTGATAGTTGCGATGCGAAGGGCGCATCCAGCTTCACCCTCAAATCCCCCTTCAAAAGCGCCTGCGGTGACATGGTCACCAAACGGCCGATCACGCGCTGGGACTGCTCCGCAGCCCAACGGGAGCAAGCTCCCTCGCCACAAAAGCAGCTCCTTTTGGCGACTCTCGCAAATCATCTGCACTGAATCCCACCCACAAAAAAGCCCACTGACCGTCACCGATCCAGTGGGCTTTCCAATCACGCTTCTACTTACAAAGCCATATCCGTCGCAGCATTAGCCTTCGGCGCCTTGGCCGGAGCAGCCGGGGCAGCAGCCGGAGCCGCCACCTGACCAATCGCCGGCGGTGGAGTCAGCTCCAGCACCTTGGAGGTGTAAGCCCACTCTTGAGCCACTTTCTCAGGGCTGCTGTTCAGCTGAGTGCCATAGCTAGGCACGATCTGGTGCAGCTTTTCCTGCCAGGCTGGCGAGGCAACCTTGTCCTTGAACACTTTCTGCAGCACGGTCAGCATGATCGGTGCGGCAGTCGATGCGCCCGGCGATGCGCCCAGCAGGCCGGCGATGGTGCCGTCTGCGGAAGCAACGATCTCGGTACCCAGTTTCAGCACGCCACCGGCAGCTTCATCACGCTTGATGATTTGCACGCGTTGGCCGGCTTGCCACAGGCGCCAGTCTTCGGCTTTGGCGTTCGGGAAGTATTCTTTCAGGGCGTTGAGGCGGTCTTCGTCAGACAGCATCAGTTGGCCTGCAAGGTACTCGACCAGCGGGTATTCCTTGATGCCGACCTTGGTCATTGGCCACACGTTGTGGGTGGTCGTGGTGGTCAGCAGGTCCAGGTACGAGCCTTCTTTCAGGAACTTGGTGCTGAAGGTCGCGAATGGGCCAAACAGGATGACGCGCTTGCCGTCCAGAACACGGGTGTCCAGGTGCGGAACCGACATTGGCGGTGCGCCAACGGAGGCTTTGCCGTAGGCCTTGGCCAGGTGTTGTTCGGCCAGGGTCGGGTTTTCGGTCACCAGGAACGAGCCGCCAACCGGGAAGCCTGCGTATTCCTTGGCTTCAGGAATGCCGGACTTCTGCAGCAGGTGCAGTGCACCGCCGCCCGCGCCGATGAAGACGAACTTGGCGTCGGTTTCGGTTTTGGTGCCGTCTTTCAGGTTTTTGTAGCTGACGCGCCAGCTGCCGTCTTCGTTCTTGGTGATGTCTTGCACTTCGCTAGACAGTTTCAAGTCGAACTTCGGCGTGGTTTGCAGGTGCGCGACGAACTGGCGGGTGATCTCGCCAAAGTTCATGTCGGTGCCGAGCGGGCTCCAGGTGGCCGCGACTTTCTGGTTCGGGTCACGCCCTTCCATCATCAGCGGAACCCACTTCTTGATCACAGCCGGGTCTTCGGAGTACTGCATGCCGGCGAACAGCGGGCTCGCTTGCAGGGCTTCGTAGCGCTTCTTCAGGAACTTGATGTTGTCATCGCCCCACACAAAGCTCATGTGCGGAGTGGAGTTGATGAACGAACGCGGGTTCTTCAGCACGCCTTGCTGAACTTGCCAGGCCCAGAACTGACGGGAGATCTGGAAGGCTTCGTTGATTTCAACGGCTTTCGGGATCTGGACGTTGCCCTTGTCGTCTTCCGGGGTGTAGTTCAACTCGGCCAGGGCGGAGTGACCGGTACCGGCGTTGTTCCAGCCGTTGGAGCTTTCCTGGGCGACGCCGTCGAGGCGTTCGACCATTTCCATCGACAGACCAGGTTCCAGCTCATTGAGCCAGACACCCAGCGTTGCACTCATGATGCCGCCGCCAATGAGCAGCACATCGACTTTCTTTGCCTCTTCCGCGTGAGCGGACGTGATCCCCATCGACAAAGCCAGCCCCAGCAGGGCCGTGTTCAGTTTCTTAAACATCTGTAGCACCTATGATAAACGCCATCCGCCCCCAATCCTCAACGTGAGCAACCCAAGAGTACGGGTACGCAGGCAGCGTGCCGTGGGTTCCTGCACTTACGAGGATTTGAAGGTGGGCACACAAGGCCGACGTGTCTCCATCGACCTCAGTTATATGTCCCTCGTGTACTGATTTTTATCATTATTGGCTCAGCTACTTTGAGCGACATTGATTCTGTCAGCACGTCTGTGGACGTGCGAACTGAATAAGTCAAACCAAGTTAATGCGACAGAATATCACGCCTCGGCCAGCCTGCGCGCCCGAAAGGACTCAACAGTCTAGTCGGGACGAGACCCGCGCCCGGCGTCTTTGCTCAAACGATCCAGCACAAACGCCTTGGCGTTGCGCGTCATTTGGTCGAGATGTCGGTCGCGCTGCTTTTCTGCATCGATCATCGCCCGCTTGCCGTGTTTCTGCAGCAGATACGTATGTATCTGCCGCACCTCCAAAGAACTGTAGATCGAAGTGACATCCAGTAGGCCCATCAAGCCTTCGGTGCCGTGATCACGGGTGTTCATCAGCACCTGCGTGCCGCGCACGCCCAGCACTTGAAAGCCCATCGATTCGAACCAGGGCACCTTGGCAACGGTGCAGGTCAGTTCGGCATGCGGGTAGCGGCCGAGCATGTCTTGCAGCATCGCCCGCGCGACGCCCCGCCGCCGATGGCTGGCCTGCACCGCCATATACGCCACGCCGCACGCATGGGGATCGTCCTTGACTGGCAGGTACAGCAGAAAGCCGATGACTGTCTCGGGGTCTTCGTCATCCGTGGCAACGATCAATTCGACAGCAATGCCTTTGGCGCCGCTGAGCGCTTCGAGGTAGAGATGAACCTCGTAGCCCACTGTGTATTGATAGACGTTGTACAACGGGTTGCTCGGCGCGATGCCCACCATGCTGATGTCGGTCAGGTTGTCGACGACCATCTGCAGGATCTGGCTGTTGATGGGTTCTGGGCATGGCGTGGCAAAGTGGATGAGCTGGGGCATTGAGTTTCTGACTCCGGGTTAAGCCCGCTATTGTCACAGATCGAGCCCCTAACAGGAAAATCACCGCTCGGGCGCGACGATGCGGAAGCGGATGTTGATGTCGTCGGAGACAACCGTGTCGCCCCACTCCCCTTCTCCGATCTTGAAGTCGCTACGTTTCACAACGATGTCGCCATCGAAGATCCCGATGGCCTTCTCCGGTTTCAACAGCACCTTCACCTGCAACTCGCGCGTCAGGCCCCTGAGCGTGAGGTTGCCGGTGATCAAGTAGCGGTGATCGCCCAGTGCTTCCACCCCCGTCGATTCAAAGGTCGCCACCGGATACTTCGCAGTATTGAACCAGGCAGGTTTTTGCAGCTCGCTGTTGGCATCGCTGGCCCCGGCGTCGATGCTGGCAAGGTCGATGGTCAGCTTGGCGTGGGCCGCGGTGGGGTTCGTCGTGTCGAAATCGAGCGTGGCGTCGAATTTGCCGAAGGTGCCGTACGCCCGGGAGCCGAACTGGTTATAGGTGAACGAGATCTTGCTGGCGGTGGTGTTGACCTGGGTGTATTCGACGGCGTGGGCGCAGGGCAAAGTGCCGACCAGGAGGATGGCGAGCAATGCGGCGAAACGCGGGAATCGAGGGGGCATGGGATTCTCCGGTTGAAGCGCCCTTCAGGAATTGAAGTACTGCACCGACGTGGCTGCGATAGCTGGACTTAAGCAAATAATCGTTGGTTATTCCAGTGCAGCCGTACCGTGCGCCTTTACCCACAGCGCCATTACTGGATAATGGCATCCCGCCACAATCAGGCCCTGACCTTGATATTTCAAGGTTTTCTATTTTACAGCCTGACAGTCGCCTTCAAGGATGGACGATCGGCTATGGAACAAGGAGTCAGCACCGTGATATCCCCGCAAGATTCAGCAATACCGCTTACCCGCACTCAGAAAATCACCTCATTGATCACCCGCGGCATGGCAGGCCTCGGTGTCGTGCTGGGCGCCATGTGGGCGTTAATCACTTATGCCGTGCCGGACCCCAGCGTTTTCGGTTTCAGCTTCATAAGCTGGAAAAACGTGGTGTTGCTGGTGAGCACATTTCTGTTTTTGGGAGCCGTTTCAATCGGCTGGCAGATCCGTAACTTCACGCCGATGCTCCGCGGCGCATTGCAGTTTTTCATGGTTGCCGGCTTGTCTTTTGGCTTCTTCATCCTGGGCACCGAATACGCCAAGCCCTCTTTCGAATTCGCCAAACTGCAAGCCAAGATCGTCGAAAACGAAGGCAACAACCTGCTCGGCAAACGCATGGAAGTGCTGGATAACGTACGCATCGAATTGGAGGGCTGCGAAAATATCGGCCGTTTGCCCACCTGCACATTTGAACTGACCAACCTGAACGTGGACCGCAGCTTTCGCTTCGACGACGGCACCCGACTATTCGACGAGTCTGGCGGCCCTCTCAAGTTCGAGTCGATCCGGGTGGGCCAGGTCGAGGACAACGCCTGGCTACGCTTCCCGTTGATTCGCAACGTACCGACACGGGTTACGCTGATCTTCCAGCAGAGCAACAGCAAGCTGAGCAAAACGCCTGCGATCAAGTTGGTGTTTCGGGATGGGAATGATGAGGCGCTTACCGTCAAATTCAGTGAGATTGTAATGCGCTAGGTGCTAGCTAAAGGGCTCTTTACCGGTTGCTGGAAAGTCCTCGATGTCGAGGACCTCCCTGGTTTATTCAATCGGTAGCTTGAGCAGACGATGCACAACCACCGACCCACGACATCCGAGGGATCAGAGGCTCGGATGGGTATGGTAAATCTTGCTGACGATGCTCCACTTGCCTTCTACCTTCAGCAGGTTGAAGAAGTCGGTGAAGCGGAACCCCGAGACGTTGTCGGTATCGACCCGCGCACTGGCCGCCGTGCCAACGATGTCGATGCGCACGATGGCGGCTTTGGCTTCCGGGGACGGGCGGAACGCGTTGTCGATGACATCGTAGAGATTCTGAATCGCGCCGCCGACGAGCTTGTCGCCATCGACGCCAAACATCGTGGCCTGCTCGTTGAAGGCGGGCTTCATCAGTGCGCTGTCGGCCTTGGCGCCACCTTCGTTGTACTGGTTAAGTACGCCGACAATCGCGTTGTATTCCTGAACGTAAGTAAGACTGCTCATTGCATGACTCCTGATAAGTAACTGACACGGGTTAATGCACGGAACCTGTGGGAGCGGGCTTGCTCGCGAAAGCGGACTGACGTCGACATGGATGTTGAATGTTATGACGCCTTCGCGGGCAAGCCCGCTCCCACAGGGATTGCGTTTGACTGGAGGATGGTGATCAGGTTTTCTGCACCACCCGGGCAACTCCCGAAGGCTCAATGCTGACCTTTTCCCACTTGGCGATGACCAAGGGGGCAATCGCATTGCCCAGCACGTTCAGGGTGGTGGTACCGCTGTCGATAATCCGGAAGATGCCGGCAATCAGTGCAACCCCTTCCAATGGAAGACCGGCCGATGCCAAGGTGGCGGACAGGATGATGATGGCGAATCCGGGGACGCCGGCAGCTCCTTTGGAGGTCAGCACCATCGTCACCACCAGCAAGATCTGCTGGGACAGCGACAGGTCGATCCCATAGAGTTGCGCGACAAAAATCGTCGCCACGCCGAGGAAGATCGACGCGCCATCCAGGTTGAATGCATACCCCACCGGCACCACAAAACTGACGATTCGGCGCGGCACGCCATAGTGTTCCAGCTTACTCATCAGCTGCGGCATGACCGACGCCGATGCGGCGCTGGAGAACGCCAGAATCAGCTCATTACGGAAGTACTTGATCAGTTTGAAAATATTCTCGCCAATCAAGTAGCAAATACCGCCCAGCACCACCAGCGCAAAGACAATCAGAGCCAGGTAAACCACACCGATCAACTTAAGCAAAGGCAATAGCGAGGCAAAACCGAAGGTCGCCACGGTGGCGCCGATCATGCCGAATACACCGATTGGCGCATAAGCCATGACAATACTGACGACCTTGAACATTGCATCAGAGATGCCTTGAACCATCGCCACCACCGGTGCGCTTTTTTCTCTGGGGAGTGAGTTCAATGCCAGGCCAAACAGCACGGCGAAGAACAGCACCGAGAGCAACTTCGCTTCCGACATCGCGACAAAAACGTTATCGGGAACGATGTTCTGCAGGATGACGAGAGCGCCCTTCGAAGGCTCCATGTTGACCGAAGCGGTGCCGTGGGAAATGCCCGAAATATCAGTACCCGTGCCGGGCTCGAAGATATTGGCGAAACACAACCCCATCACAATGGCCAGGCCGGTAATCGCGAAGAAATACCCCAACGACTTGACGCCCATGCGCCCAAAAGATTTGTTATCACCGCCGCCGGCAATCCCCAGAATCATGCAACAGAAGACAATGGGAACAACGACCATCTTCATCATCTTGATGAAGATATCGCCAAGGGGCTTGAGGATTTCAGAACTGATCCAGCCTTGATATTGCGGGTGTGTATTGAAGTACCAACCGACGAGCACGCCAAGCAACAGCCCGGCAACTATTTGCCAAACCAAAGGGATACGTTTCATGTCTAGCCTTCTTGTTGGAATGAAAGGACTGCGTTACAGGGCAGTTGCTAGAGTCATGAGCTTCCAGCTCATTTGAAATCGAATGGCACAACAAGGTTGTGCCATTGCTTTTATTACTTGGCGAAGAGCTGGCTCATATCCTTGAACGCCTTGAACTCAAGTGCGTTGCCACACGGATCGAACAGGAACATCGTTGCTTGTTCGCCGACCTGCCCCTTGAATCGAATGTAGGGTTCAATCACAAACTCGGTACCAAAGGACTTCAGGCGCTCGGCCAGGGCTTCCCACTGCTGCCACTCCAGGATGATGCCGAAGTGCGGGACGGGGACGTCGTGCCCGTCTACCGGATTGCTATGCACGCTCTCCTGAGAAGCAGTTTTTGGGTGTTCATGGATAACCAGTTGGTGACCGTAGAAATCAAAGTCGACCCACTGCGTGCTGGAGCGCCCCTCTTGCAGCCCGAACACTTCACCGTAAAAGGTGCGTGCCGCCGCGAGGTCATAAACAGGGATCGCCAGGTGAAAAGGAGAAAGGCTCATCGGAACTCCAATCAAGGTGTTTTATCGGTTTTGTTTTTGATTACGGAGCCAATCGTAGAGCCGCAGAACAAACAAAAAAATCAATATATATTTCTTAGAAACACAATTAATATTTGTGAATGATCAAAGAACTGAAAACACTTATCGCCGTCGCACGGGAAGGCACTTTTGCCGCTGCCGGCAACAGAATCGGACTGACCCAGGCCGCCGTGAGCGCCCAGATGCAACGTCTGGAGGCCGAGCTGGGTTTCCAGATTTTCGACCGCAAGGGCCGTTCGGCTCACCTGAACAGAATGGGGCATCAGATACTTCTGCAGGCGCAGGAGCTGCTTCGCCTTTATGACAATCTGGGGTCCACCACGGTTGGGCTGCCAGCCAGCGTTCTGGTGAACATCGGTGCCATCGCTTCCGTGCAGCGCTCGTACTTGCCGGATGCGCTCGCCAAATTTCACCAACAATGTCCGCAATGCCGAACCCGTGTGATCCCGGGTCTGTCGATGGAGTTGGTCAACCTGGTGGATGCCGGCGAGATCGACATGGCAGTGATTATTCGCCCGCCCTTCTCGCTGCAAAGCGATCTGCGCTGGACGACCCTGGCCCTTGAGCCCTACCGGCTGATCGTTCCGCGCGATGTGCCCGGAGAAGACTGGTCTGCACTGCTTTCCAGCCAACCCTTCATTCGCTATGACCGATCATCGTTCGGCGGCAGGCAGGTCGATCGTTTCTTGCGGCAGATGCATTTCACCTTGCGTGAAGTGTGCGAGCTGGATGAACTGGAGGCCATTATCAAGCTGGTCGAAAATGGCGTCGGCGTAGCGCTGGTGCCGCAGACGGCGATCCATCAGGACTGGCCCGCCGGGGTGCGTGCGCTGGATCTGGGGCAACACACCTTCCATCGTGATATCGGCCTCGTCCATCGGGCTCGGCAAAGTTTTACCGAGCCGGTACGGGTACTGGCCCAACTGATCGTTGAGCAGGTTCAGAGCGGTTACGAATAAGCCCCAATCATCCACTTCACTTTTTCCAGCGCCTCACGCAGTGCCCCCATCTCCACGGAGCCCAGCGCCAGACGAAACGCATGCGGGACGTTGGCTGAAGTGGCAAACGGTTCGGCGGTGGAAACCGACACATTTTCCCGCATCAAAGCCATGGCGATCTGATCGGCTCTTGCGTCTTCCGACAACGGCAGCCAAAGAAAATACGACGAGGGATGGCGGATACAGCGCAGCCCCGCCAGTACCTCGCCGGCCACGACTTGCCTCGCTTGCGCGTCCAGGCGCTTTTCGGCTTCCAGTTGCAGGACGGTGCCGTCGTCGAGCCATGTGGTGGCGATTGCCGTCATCACGCCCGGGGTGTTCCAGGTGGTCGCTTTGATCGTGCGCTCCAGCGCGGGCACGTGTTGAAGAGGGGCGACGACGAAGCCGACGCGCAATCCGGTGGCCACACTCTTGGAGAGCCCTGACACGTAAACCGTCCTCTCGGGGGCGATTACCGCCAGCGGTGCGGGGGGATTTTCCGCCAGGAAGGCGTAAGCGGCGTCCTCGATGATCAATAGCCCATGCCGACGCGCAATCGTCACCAGATATTCCCGTTGATCGGCACTCATCACCCATCCCAGCGGATTGTGCAGGGTCGGCATTGTGTACACGGCCCGCACGCGTCTATGCCGGCACAGGCTTTCCAGCGCCTGCAGATCAGGCCCGTGATCGAGCACCGGAATGGGCACGATTTCGAGGTGCAGTGAGTCGGCCAGCGCCTTGAAGCCCGAATAGGTCAACGCGTCCGCTGCAATCACATCACCGGGTTGCAACAGCGCCATCATCGTCACGGCCAGCCCCTGCTGGGCACCGGTGACGATCAGCACCTGCTCCGCCTCGACCGTCAGACCCCGGACTTGCAGATGGCGCGCCACAGAGGCGCGTTCATGCGGGCGCCCCGCATGTGGCTGGTAGCGCAGCAGCGATTCCAGATCGCCGGCCGAGGCGAGCTGGCGCAGGGCATTTCGCAGCAGTTCTGCCTGCCCAGGGAGCGCTGGATAGTTGAAGTTCAGGTCCGTCATGCCGGCGGCAACGCTATGCTGGTCAATGTTCTGGCCCGGCGACCACGAAGTTTCCCTGACGAACGTCCCCCGCCCCATCTCCCCGCTGACCAGTCCCATGGCTTCCAGCTCCGCGTAAACCCGGCTAGCCGTCACCAGGGCCAGGCCTTCCGTTGCCGCCAGCTGGCGGTGGGTCGGCAGGCGCGTGCCCGGCAACAGTCGTCCTGAGCGAATATCCGCCGCAAATTCATCCACCAGTGATTTGTAGCGTGAACGAGGCATGCGCAAGTGTATCCATGACAATATTTTGATTGTATTGAGTTTCGTCCATACGATGCCTCCCATGCAACCTGCATGAAGGGGAACCTCAATGGAACGCACATCGCACCTGCAACAGCACACCACGGAAAAAACCGCGAGCGGATGGCTCAACGGGTTCATCGGCGTGCTCATTTTCAGCGGCTCGCTGCCCGCGACACGGGTGGCCGTTCTGGAATTTGATCCCGTCTTTTTGACCGTTGCGCGGGCCAGCATCGCGGCCATTCTGGCGCTGTGCATGCTGCTGCTTTTCAAGGAAAAACGGCCGGCCAAGAGTCAGCTTCTCTCCCTGGCAATCGTGGCGCTGGGCGTTGTATTCGGGTTTCCACTGCTGACTGCGCTGGCGCTGCAATATGTGACGTCTGCGCATTCCATCGTCTTCGTCGGCCTGTTGCCACTGGCCACGGCAGCGTTCGGGGTTTGGCGCGGTGGCGAGCGTCCCCGGCCGGTTTTCTGGTTTTTCTCGGTGCTGGGAAGCCTGCTGGTGGTGGGGTTTGCCGTTTCCCAAGGCCTGACCGCCTCTCCTGCGGGGGACATTCTGATGTTGCTGGCCATCCTCGCCTGCGGATTGGGCTATGCAGAAGGCGCAAAGCTTTCAAGGACGCTGGGCGGTTGGCAGGTGATTTCCTGGGCTCTGGTGCTGTCGCTGCCTGTCATGATCCCGCTGACCTGGTTCCTGGCCCCGCCTTCGCTCTCGGGAATTACCCCCACCGCCTGGTTCAGCCTGGCTTACGTCTCGCTGTTCAGCATGTTTATCGGCTTCGTGTTCTGGTACCGCGGGCTGGCCCAGGGCGGGATTGCCGCCGTCGGCCAGCTTCAGCTGCTACAGCCGTTTTTTGGCCTGGCGCTGGCGGCCACGCTGCTGCACGAGCAAGTCAGCCTTGGCATGTTGGGTGTGACTGTTGCGGTGATCCTTTGCGTGGTGGGTGCGCGCAAGTTCTCGAAATAGACGGCTCGCAGCAGAAACCGACTGTTGGTCGGCCAGGGGGCCACAGGAATACTAACCTTTTAAGGTAAGGCCTGAATCTGTCGTGGTGGACCGGCCTCCGAGATGTTCCCGGCCCACCGCAGTACTCGATAGGAGGAATGAGAAATGGCCAATTTCGAGAAGAAAATGCCGGTGCACACCGACGACAAAAAAACCGATCAGCAACCGATAGCGACAGACCCTTGGCGCCCTCTGGAAAAACTGCGCCAGCAGGTTGATCACCTGTTCGAAGACTTCAATCGTGGCTCGGGGCTGACGCCTTTCCGGCGTGGGCTGTTTGATGTCGAACCGTTCTGGAGTCGGGAATTTATCGGCCGCAGCCTGCCTGCGGTAGACATCACCGAGAAAGATAAAAGCTTCGAAATCACCGCTGAATTGCCTGGCATGGATCAAGAAAATATCGACATCACAGTGTCCAACGGCAATCTGATCATCAAGGGTGAAAAGAAAGAGGACAAGGAAGAAAAAAGTAAGGGCTATCACCTGTCAGAGCGTCACTATGGCTCCTTCCAGCGGGCATTCAGCCTGCCCAAAGGCGTCGATGCCGACAAGATCGAAGCGAATTTCAGCAAAGGCGTGCTGAGCATTTCGCTGCCCAAGAAGCCCGAAGCCATGAACGCGGACAAAAAGGTGCAGATCAAATCGAGCTGAATCGCCCTTCGTGCGACACAAAGCCCCTTGCCGGGAAACCAGCCGGGGGCTTTTTTGTGGTCGCGAGGGCGCCAGGCAGAACCTTCCCGTGCCTGGGCCATCGCGTCGTGATCAAACAGGCCCCCACCACCACACGTCGGGCCGCACGCTGCATCAGGTCAAGGCGAACCGCCAAGGCTGTGGCCACTTCATAGGCCACAGGAACGCCGCCACGGGGTAAGGCGAGAACGATGACATCGAGGCGATGAGCGTATTTGAGCAACGGTTCTACCAGTCTTCGACCGGCATCAACCCGGTCGCGCAAGATGGTTTGTGATGAGGACCGCTGAATCACTTGAAACCTCCCCGGGCGATCACGCCTGTCGGTGCGTATCACATCCGTGGGCAGCCGTTGCGTCCTCACTGAATCAAGCATCATCCTTGGTTCAGATTCCGCTCCTGAGTCTCCTTGTTGTTGGTCCTCGCAGTCGCATGCCCTGCACAGCCCTTACGCTATGATTCACCCATCGGCTTTCGACGGGAGACTGCCATGCCAACTCTGCCTGCGAGTCAGCGGTTGCGCTTGTACGACAGCGATGAACTCGATTCAGTGCTGCAGGCGATGGCGCGCCAGGCCGCAACGCTGTTGCCGCCCGCTCAAGCGGCACTGATTGGCATCCAGCGCCGAGGTGAGCCTCTGGCACAGCGTTTACAACAACACCTGTCACGTCAGACCGGCCAGCCAGAACTGCCGCTCTACCCCCTGAAGGTCAAGCGCTATGCCGATGACCTCAAGGTGTTGCATGCACACACGGCACTGACCGAGAACCCGCTTCTCAACACGCTGGACCTTGCCAATACCACCCTGCTGGTTGTCGATGATGTGTTGTTTGAAGGCCACTCACTCCTGCGCACCTGCGCGTACCTGGCGCAACTGGGTGCTCGTCGGGTCTACACGGCAGTACTGGTCGACCGGCATGTCTGCCAGCAGCCGATCCATGCCGATATTGTCGGCGTGCACCTGCAAGTTGCCGCCCATGACATCGTCGAATGCAACGTGCCCCCCTACGAAATGGAGTTTTGCATTGAAGTGCTGCGTCATGGCGCCGCCCACTGACGGCGCAACTGAGCAAGGTGTTTCAAGGTGCCTGCTCGCTGGGTGCACCCTTTTGCAACAGATAGGCGACAAGCTTGTCCAGGGTGTCCACGTGTTGGTAATCGGTTTCAGGAATGGCAATGCCCAGGCTCCGATTTAGGGCTTCGATGAGCCGAAGCCAGTCCATTGAGTCCAGATCAACTTCCTCGCGTAGCGACCGGCCACTGTGTAACTGCTCAGGCTGGACTTCAGGAGCGACGCTCTTCAAGGCGCTCAACACCTGATTGCGTACCGATAGCGGGTCCATAGGCTTACCTCAAAGGTTCTCTGGCGTTTGTAACAAACGACGGACTTCCCCCAGAAAGCGAGCGCCATAGTGACCATCGCTGACCCGATGATCGGCAGACAAGCTGCTGACAACGGTGGGCATGACGCACAACTGGCCTTCGTTCACCCAAGGGCGCTCGCAGATACGACCGAAGCCGACCAGAGCGACCTGCGGCGGATAGATCACACCCAGTACGCTGTCTACGCCCTGATCGCCGAGTTGAGTGACCGTTATGCCCGCGCCACCAAGCTCGGAGCTGCGCAGAGAACCGCTGCGGGCGCGCTCCACCAAGCTGGCCAGTCCACTCATCAAATCGGTCAAGGCTGTGTCCGCCACATGACGCAGAACCGGGGCGACCAGACCACCCTGGCGCAGGGTGATTGCCACCCCAAGGTCAGTATCGAGCGCGGGTTCAAAGGCATTGTTCCGCCAGGAACCGTTGAGCTGCGGATAGTCGCGCAGGGCCAACGCCACCGCTTTGAGCAACAACGCACTGGGCAACAGGCGCTCCTGTAAGGTGCTTTTTGCATTGTGTGCCTGCAACCAGGCCATGGCCTTACCCAAGGCGATGGTTTCACTGAGGTAATAATGGGGAATCTCGCGTTTCGAACGGCTCATGGCCGCTGCGATCGTGTGCCGCATGGCCTGGTTATGGTCAGGCTCCGGGGCCACACGGGCGGCAGCCTCGACATCTTCCAGGGTAACCACACCGTGGGGGCCATGGCCTTGCAATTGGCGGGTACTGAGCCCCAACTCGGCAGCGCGCTTGCGTGCAGCCGGAGAAATTCTCGGGCGTCTATCGGAGAGGTTTTCTTCTGCGGTCAGCACCGGTGGGGTCGGCATCCGTCGCGCGGTCTGCGCACTTTCACCGGGCTCCAGCAACAGCGCGATGGGAGTGCCCACGGGTACCTTGGCGCCGACGTCGATCAGCAGTTGCAGGACCGTGCCGTCGTGCCAGCACTCTACGTCGATGGCGGCCTTGGCCGTATCGACCACGGCAATCACCTGACCAGGCTTGAGCGCGTCGCCCGGATGGATTTTCCATTCCAGCAACGTGCCTTCATCCATATCGGCCCCCAGAGACGGCAATTTGAATTCGATCATGGTTGACCCTCCCGGCCTTGGGTTCGACACGTGGATGCCATCACGCTGACGTCCCCTGGCACAGCTCATGCGCGGCCGCGACGATCGTCGACACCTGTGGCAACGCAGCCTCTTCGAGATGCCGCGGGTAAGGTATCGGCACCTCGGCGCTGCACACGCGTGACGGCGGAGCATCCAGCTCGAAAAAGCTCTGTTCGATAATCCGCGTGATGATCTCGGCGGCCAGACTGCCGCTGCGCCACCCTTCATCGACGACAAGGGCGCGGCGTGTTTTACACACCGAGGTCATGATTGTCTGGTCATCCAGAGGGTGCAGAACCCGCAGGTCGATCACTTCGCAATCAATGCCCTCCCCGGCCAGTTGCTCAGCCGCTGTCAGGGCCTTGCCGAGTGTGCCGCCGTACGTAATCAGGGTCAGGTCCTTACCGACACGGCGGACATTGGCGGTACTGATGTCCAGCGTCTCCCAGTTACCTGTATCGCCCTCCATGTTGTAGAGCTGGGCATGTTCGAAAATCAGCACCGGGTCTGGATCCAGCAGCGCAGGCCAGAGCATGCCGCGTGCGTCTTCAAGGGTCGCCGGAGCCAGAATTTTCAGCCCGGGAATATGCGCGTACCAGCCTTCCAGACTGTGGGAGTGTTGCGCGGCAAGCTGACGTCCGGCGCCTGTCGCCATGCGCACGACCAGGGGAACGGAGAACTGTCCACCGGACATGTGCCTCAGGGCTGCAGCCGTATTCATCAGAGGATCGAGGGCGAGCAGACTGAAATTCACGGTCATGATTTCTACAATCGGGCGCATGCCACCCAAGGCCGCGCCGATACCAGCCCCCACGAAGCCTAACTCGGACAGCGGCGCGTCTCGAATGCGCTCGGGGCCGAACGCTTCAAGCAACCCCAGGGAAACGGCATAGCTGCCACCGTAACGGCCGACATCTTCGCCCATCAGAAATACCCGAGGGTCACGCTGTAGCGCATCGCGCAGGGCCTCGCGCAACGCTTCGCGATACGTCATGCGAGTGCTCATGACACCAACCTTGGGGTGTAAACATCGCGAGACAAATCCTCAATCGGCTCCAGGCTCCCACTTTCGGCATAAGCGACGGCGGCCTCCACTTCAGCGTCTACCTCGGCCAGGATCGCCAGAAAACCGGGCTCGTCCAAAAGGCCTTGTGCCTTGAGCCGTGCACTGTAGGTATGAATCGGTCCGCGCGCCTTCCATTGCTCCACCTCAGCCTTGTCACGATACAGCTGCGGGTCGAACATCGAGTGGGCACGAAATCGATAGGTGCGAAACTCCAGAAAAAAAGGCCCATGCCCCTCCCGGATATGTTTAACCGCCTCACAAGCGGCCTCGTATACCGCGATCACGTCCATGCCATCGACGGATCGGGCATCAACCTTGTACGCCGAGGCTTTGGTACACAAATCGGTTTGCGACTGCGAACGCTCCAGGGCCGTGCCCATGGCATACAAATTGTTCTCGCAGCAAAACAGCATCGGCACCTGCCACAAGGCGGCCAGGTTGATGGACTCATGAAAGGCGCCCTCCGCCATCGCGCCTTCACCAAAAAAGCATGTAGAGAGACGCGATCCACCCTGCATACGTTCGGCCAGCGCCAGGCCGACCGTGAGTGGCAAACCACCGGCCACGATGGCATTGCCACCAAAAAAGCGTGTGCCGGCATCAAACAAGTGCATTGAACCGCCGCGCCCTCGCGAGCAGCCTTCCTGGCGTCCGTACATCTCGGCCATGATCGTCTTCATGGGCACCCCCTTGATCAGGGCATGGCCATGTTCGCGATAAGTCGCGACCACCGCATCATCGGCTGCCAGTGCATGCAAAACGCCGACGGCGACCGCTTCTTCACCGATGTACAAGTGCAGGAAACCACGGATCTTGCCCTCCCCGTACAACTCGCCGGCGCGCTCCTCAAGGCGGCGGATGCGCACCATGTCCCGTAGCAAGTCGAGCGCAATATCCCGGGGCAACGATTGGAGAGTCATGATGGGTTCTCCAGGCTGGAAGTATCACCTTCAGGCAAACCCAGCTCCCGGGCCTTGAGCAGACGTCGCATGAGTTTTCCGCTACGGGTGTGCGGAAGTGCCTGCACAAACTCCAGTTCCTTTGGCGCAACCACGGCACCGAGGCGCTTGCGTCCATGGCCCAGCAACTCATCGTGCAGGGTCTGGCTGGCGGTGAAACCGCTCTTGAGCGAAATAAAGGCCTTCACGGTTTCACCCAGCAGCGGGTCGGGTTTGCCAATCACCGCTGCCTCGGCCACCGCCGGATGTTCCATGAGCGAGCTTTCAACTTCGAACGGGCCGATCAAGTGCCCGGCCGACTTGATGACATCGTCGCCACGGCTAACGAACCAGTAATAACCATCGGCATCGCGCCGCACCAGATCACCACTGAGGTACCACTCACCGACAAAGCTCTGTCGATAACGCGCCTCTTGCCCCAGATAAGTACGGAACATGGCGGGCCATGGCCGTTTCAGAGCCAGTTCACCGACTTCATTTTCCTCAAGAAACACCAGCGAACCGTCCGCCTTGCGCTCGACAATGGCCGCCTCGACACCGGGCAAGGGTTTGCCCATGGAGCCTGGTTTAATCGCCATCGAGACCGTGTTGGCAATCATGATTCCGCCCGTTTCGGTCTGCCACCAATTGTCATGGATCGGCAGCCCCAACACCTCTTTGCCCCACCAGACCGCCTCAGGATTGAGCGGCTCTCCGACGCTGGCAATAAAGCGCAGACTGGGGAAGCGATGGCTGCGCGCCAACGCATCTCCGGCCTTCATCAGGAGGCGGATGGCCGTTGGTGCCGTGTACCAGACCGTCACCTGCTGCTCTTCGAGAATCCGGTACCAACGTTCGGCATCGAATTCGTTGCCCTCGACCACGCTGGTGACGCCCAGCAGCAGCGGCGCGAAGATCCCGTATGAAGTCCCCGTGACCCAGCCCGGATCGGCGCTGCACCAGTAAATATCCTCAGGGTGTAAATCCAGGGCGTATTTAGCGGTGACCCGGTGCGTCAGTGCCGCGCCATGTACATGCAATACACCTTTGGGGGTGCCGGTCGTGCCGCTGGTGAAGTGTAAAAGTGCGGGGCTGTCGACCGTTGTCCGGGCGATGTCGAAATCGTCAGCGGCTTTGGCCAGCAATGGGTGCACGCTGAGGGTGCCTTCCACAGCGTTCGTATCCCCACCCTCGGCGTCATACAGCAGCACATGCTTGAGTGCCGGCAAATGCTCACGAATAGCCGCAATCTTGCGTCGATAAAGGGTTTCGCTGGTCAGCAACACGCTGCCTTCACCAAGACGCATCCGGGTTTCGATGGGCTCAGGGCCGAACGCGCAGAATAACGGCGAAACCACGCAACCGTGCTTCAAGCCACCGAGCACGCCCAGATACAGTTCCAGCCCTTGGCCACAGAGCACAAACAGGCGTTCACCGGGGGCTACGCCCAATGTTTTCAGCACATTGGCAAATCGGTTGGTCAGCGTGCTCAGTTGCCCATAATTGATGTCGCGGTGCCCGCCATGGCGATCGAGAATGCGCAACGCCGTGTGTTCATGCGCCCCTCCCATCGCATGCCGATCCACCGCCTCATAGGCGAGGTTCATGCCGCCCCCCGGCAACCCGGCCAATTCGAGCGCCTCCACCTGCCATGAAAAGGCTGCGCGGGCTTGCTCGCTGTCCAGCCAATTGGGCTTTGTCGGCAAATTGGTGAGTTTCTTTTTGATCATCGGCAAATGCATGGGCTTCACCTCAACGGCTGTTCATCACACCCCGTCACCCAAGGGTGTGATCAACCGTGAACGGGGCCGTCCCTAGACCGCCAGGACGCTGCAAGGCACCTGATACAGAATATGTTCGGTCGTGCTGCCCACCAGTTTGTTCAGGCCATGGGACTGGACTCTGCCCATCACGATCACGTCCACCTGATGTTCGTCGGCAAACTCACTCAGCGCCGAGACCGGGTGCCCCAGAATGAAATGCCGACGGTCAGAGGCCACACCGTACCGACCGGCCAGCGCCAGGAACGATTTTTCCAGTTCCCTACGCAACTGCTTGGTCAGGTCCGACAGTGTCAGACCGTCGCCGCCCATATCGCCCAGATAGTCTGTCGTGTCGCAGGCGTACAGCAGGTGCAACTCGGCATTGCACTGCAGCGCCAGGCCATTGGCCTGCTGGATGATCCGGTCATTCAGCTCGCTATCGGAGTCGGTACCCGACGCGTCAACCGCGGCCACGATCTTGTGCGGCAAGGTGTGACCACTGCCGCCTATCAGATAGACCGGCACCGGACAGTGGCGCAGCAAGTGCCAATCCAGCGGGGTGAAGAACGCGCGCTTGAGCGCCGATTCATGCTGAACCTCCTTGATCAACAGGTCGGGCTGCATTTCCGTGACGTGATCCAGAATGTCCTGCTGCAGGTCATCGGCCCAGGCCACCTCCGCCGTCACTTCGATCCCCCGACCACGGATATTTTTTGCCTGATACGCCAACCAGTCGCGATGGTCTTGCAGGTAGGTCTCCCGCGCCGTTTCCCGCACGCCCTCTTCAAGCAGCGACAGAATATCCAACGACTTTATCAAGGCAGCGATATGCAAGCGTGCCCCGCTGGCCTTGGCCAGGGCCGCCGCATGTTGTATTGCAGGAGAGTGGCGCAGGGCCGGGTTGATGATCAATAACAACCGTTGATACTGGCTCATGATCTGACTCCAGGCAGGTGGGCTTTAACGCGACATGGCCTGTTGCGAGGGCGCGGTCGTTGCGCCCCCGCTGGATCAGGCACCAGCGTCAACCCAGACTCCTCCGTTGGAATCGCTTTGGCGTTGATATAAATCAAATACCGCCGCCGCTCTTGTTGATGGTTTTCAACCATTCCTTTCGGGCTTGACGGTATTTGTCATCCGCCAGTTTTTTCGCTGCAGAAAATCGCTGTATCGTCTGAGTCGAAACAGGCTCGTTCAACAACGCATAGGCTTGCTTGCTCAGCCGGTCGGCTTCAGCAAAGAGTGCCGCACAACGATTGATTGATTCAGAACAGGCGGCAGATTGAGTCGTTGAATCATTGACGATCATGGTCGTACTCCTCCCGGAAGTACCTGTAATCGATCCTGACCTCCTGTCGTTTCTTCACATTTGCAGCGTCGAGTACACCCTCGCCCGGTTCTACTCGTCACGCATCCAGTCGATGCTTACCCCGAATTCGTCATCGCTGTACTGATAATCGGCGTGCCCTTTGAAAGCCGCTTTCAGTGCATGGCCCAGGCGGTTCGCGAGATGGATGCCAGTGGTGGTTACAACCAGTGCACCCTCGGAATCGGTCAGGCTGATGATGCGCTCCAGCGCATGCTCCGCTTTTTCGTTTTTCTCGGTGTTCTCGATCAGGTTGATGATTTCGTTTCGATGCGCGGGCAAGAAGCTGCCCGATAGCGTGAGCGTACCCGCCGGCTTGTTGTCATTGGTGCGCTGACAGGCTGGGCAGGTCACTGTTTGCGCATCATGAACCACCGTATTTTCAGGAATTTTCCAGGTCCAGTTACCTGCCTGGTAAGCGGCCCCACACTGCGGGCAGACGGCAGAGCCTTCGATTTTCGGCAAGCAATAAGGATCATGGGCCGGTGTTTTGAACAGCTGGTTTTTCTGACTCTGCTGAAACTTGTCCATGGTCTTTCCTCGCAAACGAGTTAGCTAAAAATCCCACGCGAAACCGTGTTTTCAAATCGCCCCCCTTCCAGTCAGGCCCGCTGAAAACACGGTGGATTTGAAGATTTCATTTGGGCTCGGTTTGCTGCGGCGCAGGTTGATTTTTGTCAATTGGGGCCAACAACCGACGGTCGATCATCCGAACGGTACGTACTGCGCCCGCATGCCTGCCGGTATCCGAATGGGGCGCGGCGATAGTGTGGCTTTGTTGATAAAAATCAACGCTGCACGTGCCATTTCATAGAAGCTGAAACGATGCAGAACTCTTCAGGAGAACAACCTGATGGCTCACACTAAAATCCTGTTTCGTGCTGGCGCTCGCGAGAAAATCCTTAGCGGAGCCACACAATTGGCGGATGCTGTCCGGGTGACCCTGGGACCGAAATCGAAATCGGTGTTGATCCAGAATAAATGGGGCAATCCGACGGTCTGCAACGATGGCGTGACAATAGCCAAACGCATCGACCTGCTGGACCCCGAGGAGAATCTGGGTGCGCAAATGCTGCGTCAGGCAGCGGAACGCACCGGTGAGGCCGTCGGGGACGGCACCAGCACTTCAACGGTTTTGGCCCATGCAATGCTGGCCGACGGCATCCGCAATGTCGTCGCCGGTGCCAGTGCGATCGACCTCAAACGCGGCATGGACCTGGGATTTTCTCTGGTCATGCAATCGCTGCTGGCGCAATCGCGCCCGGTCAGCACGCCCAAGGAAAAGGCCCAGGTGGCCACGCTTTCGGCCCATAACGACGCGGTCATCGGTCAACTGGTGGCCGACGCTCTGGAAAAGGTCGGCATTGAAGGTGTGGTCAGTGTCGAAGAGTCCAAGACCACCGAAACAGTGGTCGAGGTCATGGAAGGGATGCGCCTGGACCGTGGATATGTCTCGCCTTACTTCGTGACCGATACCGAGAAGATGCAGGCCGAACTCGACGATGCCTACCTGCTGCTCTGTGACCATAAGATCGGCGTGCTCAAAGACCTGCTGCCATTGCTGGAACTGATTGCCAAAAGCGGCCAGCCACTGGTCCTGATCGCCGACGACATCGAGGGTGAAGCGTTGACCACGTTGGTGGTCAACCAGATTCGGGGGGTATTGCGCGCGGTGGCGATCAAGGCGCCGGGCTTCGGTGATCGACGCAAGGAAATGCTTCAGGACATTGCCGTTCTGACCGGCGCAACCGTGATCTCCAGTGAGCTGGGCATCAACCTCGAACAGGTGGAGTTGAGCCAATTGGGGCGGGCTCATCGAGTCGTGGTGCAAAAAGACAGCACCGCGCTGATTGGCGGCGCAGGTACACGCGAGGCTATCGAGGCGCGCCTGCAACAGATCCGCGTGCAAATGGACAACACCACCAGCGATTACGACCGCGAAAAGCTTCAAGAACGCCTGGCCAGGCTGTCTGGCGGGGTGGCGGTGATTCGCGTCGGCGCACCTTCCGAAGCTGAAATGAAAGCGCGCAAGGATGCACTCGACGATGCGATTTCCGCGACCCGGGCGGCGATCGCCGAAGGCATTGTTCCAGGCGGCGGCCTGGCGCTGCTCAAGGCTGTGCCGATGATCGCCGCCGAGGAAGCCAGCCATGAGGGCGATGTCAAAACCGGCCTGCAGATTCTGCGTCGGGCTTTGGAAGCACCGGCCCGGTTCATCGCTGAAAACTCGGCGGTGGATGCCGGCGTGGTCATTGCCCGCATGCTCGCCGAACCGGGCAACGTGGGCTTCGATGCAGCGGCCAATAGTTATGTGGACATGTACGAAGCCGGCATCATCGACCCGACCAAGGTGGTGCGCATTGCCCTGGAAAATGCCGTGTCGGTCGCCAGTATCTTGCTGCTCACCGAGGCGACCATGACGGATATTCCGGAAAAGGAATCACCTGCCCAGCCACCGTTTCCTGAATGACCGACATCAGTGAGGTGATCTGTGTACATCATCCAGCGCCCTGCGCGAGGGAGAAGCTGAAGCAGGCTATCTTTATTAAACGGGTTGGCCGTTGGCTTACCGATACGCGTTCCCACTCTGAGCCTAGGCCATGAAAAAGAACGACCAGTGGAACCTGTCTTACTTGGCGATCGCGTTTATCGTCATGGGCCTCATGCAGGTTTTCTTTGTCGAGCGCCAGGCCGTGCAGCCCCTCCCCTACAGCCAGTTCATGCAATTGTTGAACGAGCAAAAAGTCAGTGATTTGCAGATCGACAAGGACCGGATCAGCGGCAAATTGGTGGAGCCCATCGACGGACGCGAACGGTTCTCCACGGTGCGGGTCGATCCGGGGCTGGCGACCGAACTCTCCCAATCGGGGGTCGGTTTTACTGGCACCAACCAAAATACCTTTATGAGCGGCCTGTTGGGCTGGTTGTTGCCGTTCATGCTGATCATGGTGTTCTGGCATTTCCTGTTTCGCGGGATGGCGGACAAGGGCCTAGGCGGGCTGATGAATGTCGGCAAATCCCGGGCCAAAGTGTTTGTCGAACGCGATACCGGAGTGACCTTCGCCGATGTCGCGGGCATCGACGAAGCCAAGGCCGAGCTGGTGGAAATCGTTTCGTTCCTCAAGGACAAAGCTCGATATGCACGCCTGGGCGCGCACATTCCCAAGGGCACCTTGCTGGTCGGCCCGCCAGGCACCGGCAAGACCCTGGTGGCCAAAGCCATCGCCGGTGAAGCCGGAGTGCCGTTTTTCTCGATTTCGGGGTCCGAATTTGTCGAGATGTTCGTCGGGGTCGGTGCGGCCCGGGTCCGCGACCTGTTCGAACAGGCACGCCAGGCATCACCCTGCATCATTTTCATCGATGAACTCGACGCGCTGGGCAAGATGCGTGGCGTCGGCGTGTTAGGCGGCAATGACGAAAAAGAACAGACCCTCAACCAGTTACTGGCCGAGCTGGACGGTTTCGACCCCCGTGAGGGCGTGGTGTTGCTGGCCGCGACCAACCGGCCGGAGGTCCTTGATCCGGCGCTATTGCGCGCCGGGCGCTTCGACCGGCAGATTCTGATCGACCGCCCCGATCGCAGAGGCCGGGAAGCGATCCTCAAGGTTCACCTCAAGAAAATCACCGTGGAACCCGGGCTCGATGGCGCACGTATCGCCGAAATCACCACCGGTTTCACCGGCGCCGACCTGGCCAACCTGGTGAACGAAGCAGCCATCGTCGCCACCCGCCGTGGCGCCGATGCCGTCAACCTGAATGACTTCACGGCCGCCGTAGAACGCCTGATCGCGGGGCTCGAACGCAAGAGCAACCTGCTCGATCCCGATGAACGCCGGGTGGTGGCCTATCACGAGATGGGACATGCCCTGGCCGCCAGCAGCCTGCCGGCCATGGACCCGGTGCATAAAGTCTCGATCGTGCCCCGGGCCATCGGTTCGCTGGGCTATACCTTGCAGCGACCGACCGAGGATCACTTTCTGATCAGTTGCCAGACGCTCAAGGACCGGATTGTCGTACTGATGGCCGGACGCGCCGCCGAGGACCTTGTCTACGGCCAAATCTCCACCGGGGCCGCCGACGATCTGGGCCGTGCGACCGATATCGCCCGGCAACTGATCACCCGCTTCGGCATGAGCCCCGAACTCGGCCAGTCGGTGCTGGAGAAGCAAACCCCAACGTACCTGGGAGATCGCATGGCCACGATGGGCGAAAAGGATTACTCGGAACAGACCGCTCGGGAAATCGACCTGGGTATTCGCGCCCTGCTGGATGAAGCCTACCAACGGGCCAAGGCGCTGCTCCAGAGTCGTCGGGCCGACCTGGACGAAGGTGCCCGCCTGTTGCTGGAAAAGGAAACCCTCACGCCCGAGGAGTTCCCGCCGCTGATGCCGTTCAAGCCCACCCCGGCATTACCAGCACCGTGACGCACCGATCAATCGCCCGGATACGGCTCCCTGCCCCCATCGCTGAAGGCCCATCATGTTTGCAGTCACGCTAATCAACACGTTGGTGGTGGTCATCACGGTAGTGATCCACTACGAATGCCTGCTGCGCCTGAACGATTGGCTGCCCAGGCTCAAACTCTGGAGCCGCTTTCGGATCGTCGTCGGGGTATTCGGCGCGATGGTGGCTCACGCGGTAGAAGTCTGGTGTTTCGCGCTGGTCTATTACCTGCTGATCCGCTCCGGTGAATGGGGCAGCCTGAGCGGCAATTTCGATGGCTCGTTCATGGACTGCGTGTACTTTTCCTTCACCACGTTCACCACCATCGGTTTCGGCGACATTTCACCCATGGGTAACCTCAAGTACCTGACCGGACTGGAGGCACTGACGGGGCTGGTGCTGATTTCCTGGACCGCCTCATTTCTGTTTCTGGAGATGCAGAAGTACTGGAAGAGCAAGTAACGCCCGGCGCCGCCCATCAGCCCTGATTGCCCGGCGCAGGCGTCCATTGCCACTGCATCACTTCGGGCATGTCCTGCCCGTGTTCGATGAGGTAAAGCTTGTGTTTCTCCATCGTCGCCCAGTAGCGCGCCCGGGCAGTCTGGAGTTGATCGTGCAGCCGGGGCACGCGCTCAATGACATCCAGGGCCAACTGATACCGATCCAGGTTATTGAGCACTGCCATGTCGAACGGTGTGGTGGTCGCCCCCTCGTCCTTGAAGCCGCGAACATGGAAGTTTTCATGATTGGTGCGCTTGTACAGCAGCCGGTGAATCAGCGCGGGGTAGCCGTGGAAGGCAAAGATCACCGGCCGGTCGACGGTAAACAACTCATCGAAAGCGCTGTCGGGCAAACCGTGGGGATGGTGGTACGACGGCTGCAGCACCATCAGGTCGACGACATTGACCACCCGCACCCGCAGATCCGGCACGTAGTCGCGCAGCAAAGTGACCGCAGCCAGGGTTTCCAGGGTCGGGACGTCGCCGGCACAGGCCATCACCACGTCCGGATCGCTGTCATCCCGGCAGGCCCAGTCCCAGCGTCCGATACCGGCCTGGCAATGACGAATGGCGGCATCGATGTCCAGCCACTGCCACTCCGGTTGCTTGCCGGCCACGATCACGTTGATGTAGTTGCGGCTCCTGAGGCAGTGATCGGCCACTGACAGCAGGCAATTGGCATCGGGGGGCAGGTAGATCCGAACCACGTCCGCCGTTTTGTTCGCCACCAGATCGATGAACCCCGGGTCCTGGTGGGAGAAGCCGTTATGGTCCTGGCGCCAGACATGGGAGGTCAGCACATAGTTGAGCGAGGCCACGGGTTTGCGCCATGGCACGTCGGCGGCGGTTTTCAGCAATTTGGCGTGCTGGTTGAACATCGAATCGACGATGTGGATGAACGCCTCATAACAGGAAAACACACCATGGCGGCCGGTCAGCAAATAACCTTCGAGCCAGCCTTCGCACACCTGTTCGCTCAGGATCTCCATGACCCGGCCATCGGTCGACAGATTGACATCATCAGGCCCCAGCGGCTCCATCCACACCTTGGCACTGACTTCATACACCGCATCCAGCCTGTTTGAGGCGGTTTCGTCCGGGCCGAACAGGCGAAAATTGCTCGACGTCAGATTGCATTTCATCACGTCGCGCAAAAACCGGCCCAGCACCCGCGTGGCCTCTGCCCGCAGGCCACCGGGCGCCTCGACGTTCACCGCATACTGGGTGAACCGTGGCAAATCCAGTGCGCGCAACAGCAGCCCGCCGTTGGCGTGGGGGTTGGCGCTCATTCGCCGATGGCCGGTGGGCGCCAACGCCGCGATCTCGGGTAACAGGGTGCCATTGGCATCAAACAATTCGTCGGGGCGGTAGCTGCTGAGCCATTCCTCCAGTTGCCGCAAATGCTGCGGCTGCTGGAAGTCGGCCAAGGGCACTTGATGCGCCCGCCAGGTGCCTTCGACCCGCTGGCCATCGACGAATGTCGGCCCCGTCCAGCCCTTGGGCGTGCGCAAGATCAGCATTGGCCACAGGGGTCGCTCCACTGCCCGGGCCGACGATCGTTGACGCGCGCCCCGCTGAATGTCGTGAATATCCTGCACGATGGTGTCCAGCGTTCTGGCCAGGGTTTGATGAACCTCTGTCGGGTCATCGCCTTCGACGAAATACGGATCGTAGCCATAGCCGTACATCAACGCCGACAACTCCTCCTCGCTGATGCTGGAGAGCACCGTCGGGTTGGCGATTTTGTACCCGTTCAAATGCAGAATCGGCAGCACAGCCCCGTCACGTGCCGGGTTGAGGAATTTGTTGGAATGCCAGCTGGCCGCCAGCGTCCCGGTTTCCGCCTCGCCGTCGCCAATCACACACGCCACGATCAGGTCCGGGTTGTCGAACGCGGCGCCATAGGCATGGGCCAGGCTGTAGCCCAGCTCGCCGCCTTCATGGATCGACCCCGGAATCTGTGCCGACACATGGCTGGAAATGCCATAAGGCCAGGAGAACTGCCGAAACAGTCGGGCCAGGCCATTGGTATTGCGCCCCACCGACGGGTTGAACTCGGTGTACGTGCCTTCCAGGTAGGTCTGCGCCACGACGGCCGGCCCGCCATGCCCGGGGCCGGCGATGAAGATCATGTTCAGGTCGTGGGTTGTGATCAGGCGATTGAGGTGCGTATAGATCAGGTTCAACCCTGGCGTCGTGCCCCAGTGTCCCAGTAACCGTGGCTTTACATGCGCCAGCGTCAGCGGCGCCTTCATCAGCGGGTTGTCCTTGAGGTAGATCTGCCCGACCGCCAGGTAATTGGACGCCCGCCAGTAGGCATCCAGCCCTTCCAGTTGCTCGGCACTCAGAAAATCGCTCATGACGTCCTCCACCAGGGCCTGGGGTAAACCGCAAGACATGCGTCGATTCTGGGTGTCTGCACCGCACAAGACTTGATTTACATCAAGCCTTGCGCGGTCCGCCCCCGGATGAACGGGGACACGCCTTTTCCCGCTCGTCTATTGAGCCTGGTTAAACACCTGATTGAAATGGCGATCCGAACTATGCTCTAAGCTCCTGTCAGGGGGAATTTTTGCGATGCCTGAAACCCGGCCGTATCAACATCATTATCTGAAAGCCGCGTGTGCCAATTGCAGCGTTCTGGAGTTGTGTCTGCCGATTGGCCTGACCAGCCACGAAGTCGAACGGCTGGATACCCTGATCATTCAGCGTGTAAAGGTTAAAAAAGGCGCCGCCCTGTACCGGGCCGGGGATCCATTGCGCTCGCTCTATGCGGTACGGATCGGTTCATTCAAGACCAGCATGCTGTCGGTCGACGGTCGTGAACAGGTCACCGGGTTTCAGATACCCGGCGAGATGCTCGGCCTGGACGCCATCAGCGACGATCGGCACACCTGCAGTGCCTTTGCCCTGGAGGACAGCGAAGTTTGCCCCTTCAACTTCGCCCAACTGGAGAAGCTCGCTCTGGAGCTGCCCTCGTTGCAACACAACATGAACAAGATCTTGAGCCGGGAAATCGTGCGTGAGCACAACCTGCTGATGATGATGGGCAACATGAACTCCGATGAACGCTTGGCGGCCTTCCTGCTGAACCTGTCGCAACGGTTGAGCATTCGGGGGTACTCGTCCCGAAACTTTGTACTGAAGATGCGTCGCGAAGAGATCGGCTCCTATCTGGGTCTGCGCCTGGAAACCATCTGTCGGGGCATCGCTCATCTGCGGGACTCGGAACTGGTCGAGATTTCCGGGCGCAACGTCAAAGTACTGAATCTGGACGGACTCAAGCAACTGGTCGCCGGCTGCCACCGGGAGCCGCCCCTCTGACGCCTTGCGGTGCATCGGTTTTGGAGATTAGTCATGCGCGCCATGGTTCTGCATGCCCCCGGCCAGCCGCTGCAACGGGAAGAACGCCCCGTGCCGCGGCCTGGCGCGCAGCAACTGTTGATCAAGGTGTTGGCCTGCGGCGTGTGCCGCACCGACCTGCATTTGGTGGACGGTGAATTGCCGCAAGCAGTGCTTCCGCGGGTGCCGGGCCATGAAATCGTCGGTGAAGTGAGCGCGGCAGGTGCCGACGTCGCGTCCGACTGGGTTGGCAAGCGCGTCGGGGTTCCCTGGCTCGGTTGGACCTGCGGTGAGTGCACGTTCTGCTGCTCGGGCCGGGAAAACCTCTGCGACCGGGCACAGTTCACCGGCTGTCATCTGGATGGCGGTTATGCCGACTACACAGTTGCCGACGCGCGCTTCTGTTTCCCCCTCCCGGACGCGCTCTCGGCCACCGAAGCCGCACCACTGCTGTGTGCCGGGCTGATCGGTTTTCGCGCCTTGCAAATGGCCAAAGGCGCGCGTCACCTGGGCCTCTATGGCTTCGGCGCGGCAGCGCATCTGGCGATTCAGGTGGCGCGGGGCCGAGGGCAACAGGTGTACGCCTTCACTCGACTGGGCGACAGCGAGGGCCAGGCCTATGCCCGGACTCTGGGAGCCGTGTGGGCAGGCCCTTCGGATCAGCCACCGCCGCACCCGCTCGACGCCAGCCTGATTTTCGCCCCCGTCGGTGCGCTAGTGCCGTTGGCGCTGGAAGCCACCGTCAAGGGCGGCTGTGTGATTTGCGCGGGCATCCACATGAGCGACATCCCCGGCTTCCCCTATCGACTGCTGTGGGGCGAACGCAGCGTCCGCTCGGTGGCGAACCTGACCCGCGAAGACGGCACCGCGTTTTTTGCAGAGCTGCACCATACGCCCGTGCACAGCGACGTCACTTGTTTTGCCCTGGACGATGCCAATCAGGCGCTGGCAAGCCTGAGGGCCGGTCAGGTCAAGGGGGCGATCGTGCTCGTCCCCTGACGCTCGACCCAGCCGTGCGGTGTTGTTTCCGGCACCGTTCGCCAACAACGCTAGGCTTACGGATGACGTGGCGATGACTCGTCATTTTGCAGGGAGCGCAAAAAATGGAATTAATTGACCATTGGCAGCCTCTCTCTCTCAGGACAACCTGTATCAGGGAGGAATGCCGCCATGCAGATTTCTAATCATTACAAATGGTCTGCCTTAGCCGCCATTGCACTGACCCTCTTCAGCGTACTGATATTTTTGCTGATCAAATCCTACTCGTACGACACATCGGCCTACTTCGAGTCGCGCGACTTCGTGCGTCAACTCAAGCAGTACGATGCCAACTGGAGCGTGAAGCTCCTGCGGGCCAAAATCGGCATGAACAACAACCTGCTGCTGGTGGCACCTCCTGAAGCGGAAGAGCGCTGGGCGCAACTCGATAGCCTCAACGCGGTCGGCCCGCTGTCGACCCTTTGGCACACCCGACGCCAGGGGTATCTGGAGGCGGTAGAAAACAAAACCCGGCTGGTTGAGCAATTCAAACAACACAACATGGCCTTGCGAACAGCATTCGAGGCTCTGCCTGCGCTGGAAGATGCGATTCGGGTGTTGCTGGAAGACACCAATGACAAACGCCCGTTGGTGGACGCTCGGGCGGCCTCAGTGGTGTTCGATCTTACCTTGGACACCCTTGAATACTCCCTCTATGTCACCACCGAAAGGGCTGAGGAAATCTCCGGGCACCTGAAATACCTGAATGAATACATCAGTCAACTACCGCCTGAACGGCGCCCGCCTTTTACTGCCTTTCTAGACGCTGTGAATGCCATTGTGCGAGAGCAGCCCATCGTCAATGACCTGGTTGAGCGCATCAGTGTGATTCCGGTCGGACGGCAGTTGGACGGCATCAACGAATTATTGAACGAGAAACAACGGCGCACAGGCGCGACAGACCGCCAATATCATCTTTACCTGGGAATATGCGCCGGCATTATGGCGCTGCTGCTGTTGTATCTGGCCGCCCGCCTGATACGCAGTTATGCCCTGATCAACAAGATGAACAATGAGTTGCAAACGGCAAACGAACGGCTGGAACAACGCGTAGAAGAACGCACCCACGAACTGCTGGAAGCCGAGCGCGAACTGGTCGAAGCCGCGCGGATGGCCGGCATGGCGGAGATCGCGACCAATGTGTTGCACAACGTCGGCAATGTGCTGAACAGCGTTAACGTCTCGGCAGACTTGATCACCCGCAAATTGGCGGCCAGCAAAACCCTTGGCTTGGGTAAAGCGGTGAACATGATGAACGAGCATGCCGAAGACCTGGGGCAGTTCATCACGCTCGACGAAAAAGGAAAATTGCTACCCCTTTACCTCAATCAATTGGTCGACTCCATCGCGGCCGAGCAATCGAGCATCGTTGACGAACTGTCGCAACTCACCAAAAGCATCGATCACATCAAGGACATCGTGTCCACGCAACAGGCCTATGCCGGCGCCGCCAGATTGGTCGAGCCGTTGAACATCGTTGATCTGTTCGAGGATGCGTTACGCATGAATTCCGGCGCGTTGAGTCGGCACCATGTCGTCGTCACCAAGGACTACCAGGACACGCCGACGATCATTGGCGACAAACACCGACTGCTGTTAATCCTGATCAACCTGATCAGCAATGCCAAATATGCAATGTCCAAGGTCAGCGACCGTCAGCGTCATATGACGCTGGGCGTCAAGATTATCGATAACGCAACGCTGCGCCTCAGCGTAGAGGATCAGGGCGAAGGAATCGCTGCCGAGAACTTGACCCGCATCTTTAATCACGGCTTCACCACCCGCAAGGAAGGTCATGGTTTTGGCCTGCACAGTTGCGCGCTCGCGGCGGTAGAGATGAACGGGCATCTTCGCGTCCATAGCGATGGACCGGGTCACGGGGCGGTTTTCACCCTGGAGATACCGCTGGAGACAGCCGACGCATTGCCGACCGCTGGAATGTCAGTCAGTTAAGCCCGCTCCCACAGGGATTGTGGCTTTACTCACTATCATTAGTCGCCCCGCCAACACGACTAACCCATCAGAGCCATCAGCTGTTGACGCTGCGCATCCGTGAGCATCGGGCCGAAACCGGCACCGGCATTTTCCGCCATGTAGCGCGGGTTGCTGGTGCCGGGGATGACGCAAGTCACCGCCGGATGAGCCAGCAGGAACTTGAGCGCCAGTTGCGCCCAGCTATTGACCCCCACTTGCGCGGCCCATCCCGGCAGCGGTTTGCCTTTCAATCGAGCAAGCAAGCCACCGCCGCCGAAAGGCCGATTGCAGATCACCGCTACGCCACGTTCGCGACACAGGGGCAGGATTCGTTTCTCGACGCCGCGGTCGTCCAGGGCATAGTTGATCTGCAAAAAGTCCAGCGGCTCGGCTTTCAACACGGCTTCCACTTCGTCGTAGGCCGACGCCGTGTAATGGGTGATGCCGATGTAGCGGATGCGCCCTTCCGCCTTCCATTGGCGCAGGGTGGGCAGGTGGGTTTTCCAGTCCAGCAGGTTGTGAATCTGCATCAGATCGATGCGGTCGGTCTGCAACAGCTTGAACGACTGCTCCATCTGCGCGATGCCTTCTTCGCGACCCTGGGTCCAGACTTTGGTGGCCAGAAACGCAGGCGAACGAGGCCGATGAATCGACAGCAATTCGCCGGTCGTCTGCTCGGCGCGACCGTACATGGGCGAGCTGTCGATTACCGTCCCGCCCTTCTCGAACAACGCTCTGAGCACAGCGGGTAACTGCTTGTAGGCATCGTCGGAAGGCGCGACATCAAAGCCGCGATAGGTGCCCAACCCGACCATGGGTAACGGCTCGTTGCTGGAAGGAATGGCTCGGGTCAGCATGTTCTTGCCTCCTGTTTCCGTCGATGGCACCGATGTAGCAAAGGCCGGATCGAAGGTGAAGACCGCCGAAACACCGGCAGCCAACGTGAGTATTTTTCTGCGGCTGAAAACAATCATAGGCAAAGACCAATGCCAGTCAGTGAAGGGGCGGAACCTGTGGGAGCGAGCCTGCTCGCGAAGAGGAAGTGTCAGTCGACATTAGTGCTGCCTGACACACCGCATTCGCGAGCAGGCTCGCTCCCACAGGGGTTGCGCTTAACTGACTGGCATTGGGCACCTCTCCTGTACAGCTGAAATTGCTGAACTACACTCTGACGGCACTCAAGCAATAGCTGTCTCAAGGCCCAAAGCAGTCAATGTCGTCCACTAAACTTAGCCGAATGTTGCGAACCCTGGTGTCTCTCTTCGCTTTCATTGCAATTGCGTACCTGGTGCTCTGCGCCGCGCTGTTCGTATTTCAACGCACCCTGATCTACTACCCGCAACCACGCGCTATCGACGCACCCGAAACGCTGCTGACGCTGCAAGTCGCCGATGCACAAGTGCTGGTGACCGTCAGGCCGCACGACGGCCCGAAGGCGTTGATCTACTTTGGTGGCAATGCCGAGGACGTTTCCCGCAGCCTGCCCGGGTTTTCGCAGGCCTTTGCCGATCATGCGATCTACTTGCTGCATTACCGAGGCTACGGTGGCAGCTCCGGGTCGCCGTCCGAGGAGGCGATTCAGCAAGATGCCATGACCTTGTTCGACATGGTCTACAACACCCATCCTTCCATCGCCGTGGTCGGGCGCAGCCTGGGTTCGGGCGTTGCCGTGCGCCTGGCCAGCCAACGCCCGGCGTCGCGGCTGATCCTGATCACGCCCTACAACAGCCTTGAAGACCTCGCCGCCCGCCAGTTCCGCTGGTTCCCGGTGAAGTGGCTGCTTCAGGACAAATTTGAATCCTGGAAATACGCCGCTCACATCACCGTACCAACACTGTTTGTCGTCGCCGAGCACGACGAAGTCATACCGCGCTCAAGCACGGAAAAGCTCTACACGAATTTCGCCAAGGGCGTGGCCTCTATGCAGGTGATACCGGGCACGGGCCACAATTCGATATCCGAGAGCCCGCAGTACCTCAAGCTGCTGGGTTCCACGTTGTGAGGGCCGGTAGCACGGTCACAAAAACGACATGATTGCTTAACGTTTTTTTTACAACTCCGCAGGCACGTTATGCGTGGCTGCGGGCGCTACTGCTCATGATGAACGCCGCGCAGACTTTTGGCAGGGCAATGGATCAAGAGGCATGGAGCCAACGGTGGTATCGACCCAAACACATACGCTGATCAGCACTCAGGGGTGATTGTCATGCAAAGGCCTTTGCGCAGGGCAGGGATTAGTCGCGTACAGGCGCGAGCCTCATGACGGTTCTGGTCACGGGCGCCGCCGGTTTCATCGGGTATCACACCGTCAAGCGTTTGTGTCGGGAAGGCCTTGAAGTGGTCGGTATCGACAATCTCAACGACTACTACAGCGTGGAACTCAAGCACGCACGGCTCAAGGTATTGGAATCCTTGCCGGGCTTTCGTTTCCAGACCCTGGACATCGTCGACAAACCGGCCTTGATGGCGTTGTTCCAAGACCATGCTTTCACCGAGGTTGTGCACTTGGCGGCCCAGCCGGGCGTTCGCTATTCACTGGACACCCCGGATGTCTATGCGCAGTCGAATCTGGTGGGTTTTCTGAATGTGCTGGAAGCCTGTCGGCACCATCGCCCCGCGCATTTGATCTACGCCTCGAGCAGCTCGGTGTATGGCTCCAACAGCAAAATGCCGTTCAGCGTCGAAGACAGCGTCGATCATCCCATTTCGCTGTATGCCGCCACTAAACGAGCCAATGAATTGTTGGCGCACAGCTACTGCCACCTCTATGGCCTGAAGGCCAGCGGCCTGCGCTTTTTCACCGTTTTCGGTCCTTGGGGTCGCCCCGACATGGCGTTGTTCAAGTTTACCGAGGCGATCATCAAAGGCTTGCCGATCGACATCTATAACCATGGCCAGATGTCGCGCGACTTCACTTACATCGACGACATCGTCGAAAGCATCGCTCGCCTGCGCTCAAAACCACCGGTGCCGAACGGGCCAGAGGATGGCGTAAACCGCATCTTCAACATAGGCCGTGGCCAACCGGTACCGCTGCTGGAATTCGTCGACTGCCTGGAAACGGCATTGGGCATCAAGGCCCGGCGCAACTTTCTGCCGCTACAGGCGGGCGATGTGGTCAAGACCTGGGCCGATGTTTCGGCACTGGCCGAATGGGTCGACTTCCGCCCTCAGGTAACGGTTGAAACAGGCGTGGCGGAATTTGTGAAGTGGTATCGCCATTTCTATCAGATATGAAACGTAAGCCCTTGATAATAAAAAACCGAGGAGCAAGGGGGACTCTATGAGCCAAGACATTTTTGTATCTGTATTGATTCCAGCAAAAAACGAAGCGAACAACCTCAAACCTTTACTTGAGGAAATCCACACCGCGTTAGCCGGTGAGGCTTACGAAATCATTGTCGTGGACGATGGCAGTACCGATTCCACCTTGCATGAACTGCGGCAGATCAAAAACAACGGCCTGAGCGCATTGCGCATCCTGCGTCATGAGCGTTCGCTGGGGCAAAGCACTTCGCTCTACCATGCGGCGCTCGCGGCTCAAGGGCAATGGCTGGCGACACTCGATGGCGACGGTCAAAACGATCCCGCGGACATCCCCGGGATGTTGGCGCTGGTGCGCGGTGAACAGGGTCTGGTCGACGTTCAGTTGGTGGCCGGGCACCGGGTCAACCGCCGCGATACCGCGAGCAAGCGCTGGGCCTCGCGTTTTGCCAATGGTCTGCGCAGCCGCCTGCTCAAGGACGCCACGCCGGACACCGGCTGCGGACTGAAACTGATCGAGCGTGCGGCGTTTCTGCGCTTGCCGTACTTCGACCATATGCATCGGTTCATTCCTGCGCTGATCCAGCGTCACAACGGCCGCATGATCGTCCATCCGGTCAATCACCGCCCCCGCACGGCCGGGGTGTCCAAATACGGCAACATCGACCGCGCCCTGGTGGGCATTCTCGACCTGTTCGGCGTTTGGTGGCTGATCAAGCGTACGCGGTTGAACACCAATGCACAGGAGATCGAAGGATGAACCTCTCCCGCGAAACCCTGTGGCTGATGATCGGCTTCAGTGGCCAGATCGCCTTTACCGGTCGCTTCGTCTTGCAATGGCTGTACAGCGAATACAAGAAACGCAGCGTGATCCCGGTGAGCTTCTGGTACCTGAGCATCGTCGGCAGCACCCTGCTGTTCGCTTACGCCATTTACCGGCAAGACCCGGTCTTCATTGTCGGTCAGGCGTTTGGCTCCATCGTCTATTTGCGCAACTTGCAGTTGATTGCCCGCAGCAGACATTTAAAGGACTGAGCCATGCGCAAAAGCCTGTCGCCCGGGATCGAATGCCTGGGTCTGATGCTGCTTGCCCTACTGTTGATCGGCGCCGGGCTAGGGCTGCGTCAACCGCAGAATGTGGACGAGGAACGCTTCCTCGGCGTGGCCCTGGAAATGCTGCACAACGGCGCGTGGCTCATCCCTCACCGCGCCGCGGAAATATACGGCGATAAGCCGCCGATCTTTATGTGGACGGTGGCGTTCTTCGCGTGGCTCACCGGCCTGCCCGCCCTCGCCCTTTACATTCCGGGGCTTTTGTCGGCCGCGACGGTCACGGCCATGGTCTACGATCTGGGCCGCAGGCTATGGAATCAGCGCATCGGTCGGACGGCGGCGCTCTTGTACCTGGCCACGTATCAGACTTACAGCATCTTGCGTACCGGGCAGATCGACAGCTTTTTGATTCTGTTCACATCGCTGGGCTTGTACGGGTTGGCGCGACATCTGCTGCTTGGGCCGGCGTGGCGCTGGTTCTATGTGGGCTGCGCCGCCATGGGCATTGGCGTGATCACCAAAGGGGTCGGCTTCGTTCCGGTCCTGATGCTGATTCCATATGCCTATGCGGTGCGCAAAAACTGGCCCGGCGTGGTAGCCATGCCGGGCGAGGCGCGCAAGTGGTTCCTGGGCTTCTTGGTCGCCCTCGGCGCCATCGCAATCTGGCTGCTGCCCCTGGCGCTTTCCATTGTGCTCAATGGCACTGCGGATGAAATCGCCTATGCGCGAGAAATCCTGCTGCGCCAGACAGCCGCACGCTATGCCGCCGCGTGGGACCACCGCGAACCGTTCTGGTATTTCTTCGTCAACGTCATCCCGCAATACTGGTTGCCATTGGTGCTGGCCCTGCCGTGGCTGGTGCCAGCCTGGCGCCGGCAACTGCGCAAACACGACGGTCGAGTGCTGGTACTGCTGGGCTGGGTTGTGTTGGTGGTGCTGTTCTTCTGCTTGAGCAGCGGCAAACGCAAGTTGTACATCTATCCGGCGCTGCCAGGGCTGGTGCTGGCGGCAGCGCCGCTGATGCCATGGCTGCTCAAGCGCTGGTTCGGCAAACGCCCGCGTGGTCGGCGAGTATTCCAGGCGCTGGTGGTGACCTGGTTTGTCCTGTGGTTTGCCCGCGGCTTCATCGAGCCGATCAAGGACGGTCGCAATCCCCACGAAGCGATCATGACGCAGGCAGCGACCATGACCCACGGCGCCGACCTGGTGTTGGTTAACTGGCGCGAGGGCCACTGGTTATATGCCCGACAGCCGATCGTGCATTTCGGCGTCAGAAACTCCTCGGTCGAACAGGCAGCGCAGTGGCTGCGCGACCACCGTGAGGCGTACGCCTTGGTCCCAGGCGCAGTGTTAAGCCAGTGTTTCAATCCTGAAGCTGCCCATGCGCTGGGCGAAACGTCTCGTGCGCGGTGGTCGATTGTAGGTGCCGATGCCGACAACGGTCGTTGCCATCCCGGACAGCCGCCCAAGGTCTATCGCTTCAGCTGGGACAAAGAAAAGTCATGAGCAAGAGATGGAAAACAGGAATATTTTTCATTGTTGTACTGCTCGGCGCCTATGCGGTTTCCGCACATTTCATGGTCCACCGGCAGCTGTATGCGCACTGGCAAAACCGCTGGCATGGCAATCAGGCGCCCGACAAAAATATCTGGCTGCCGGATTATAAAGCCGTGATCCAGGCCAAGCCTGTTGCGAGCGTCACCGATTTGTCCGGCATCACCTATGACCCGGACCGGGATCGTCTGCTGGGGATCACCAATAGTTCTTCCATGGAGATTGTCGCGCTGAGTCGTAACGGCGATCTGCTTGAACGTTATCCGCTGATCGGGTTCCAGGACACCGAAGGTATTGCTTACTTGGGTAATGGGCGAGTGGTGATCGCCGATGAAGTGTTGCAGCGACTGTATGTCCTCACCTTGCCGGCCAGCGCCGGCCCCATTCAGGTGGAAAATGCCCAGTTTGTCGCCATCGAAATCAACCTGAGCGAACACAACAAGGGCTTTGAAGGCGTGGCCTATGATGCGGCCAATGATCGCATTTTTGCGATCAAGGAACGTGATCCGCGCCAACTGTATTCGGTCACCGGCATGCTGGCTTCCATTGACGGCTCGTTGCAGGTGCGCATCAAGGACTTGACGAGCTGGATCGACCGCAGCGTCTTCGGCATGGATCTTTCCGAGGGCTACTACGATTCAAGGACCGGTCACTTGCTGGTACTGAGCGAGCAGTCTTCCAACCTGACCGAACTCGACCAGGACGGTAACTTCGTCAGCATCCGTTCCCTGCTCCACCTGACGGATGATCTCGAAAAAACCATACCGCAAGCCGAAGGCATGACCATGGACGCCGACGGCGAGCTTTACGTTGTGAGTGAGCCCAATCTGTTTTATCGGTTCACTAAATCGAAGACGGCTGTGGCAGAGAGTCAGCCGAAGCGTGAATGGGTTTTGTGTTGGATGGGCCGGCCTCTTCGCGAGCAAGCCCGCTTGTGTCTTGCGCAGGAATTAGACTGGGGGTGAGAGCGGGCTTGCTCGCGAAGAGGCCCCCAAGAACCCCCTCAAACATAACCGCTGGTTTACTCGTCAGCATTCAGCGCATAAAACTCATGCAACTTGGCCTGCAACAGTTTCTTGTCAGGCAGCTGAGTCTGATATTCCGCGATCAATGCTGGCGAAAGCGAACGGTTCAGGGCGTACTCGACGACTTCGTCGTCTTTGCTGGCGCACAACAAGACACCAAGCGCCGGGTTTTCATGGGGTTTGCGGACATCGCGATCCAAAGCCTCAAGGTAGAAGTCCAGCTTGCCGAGGTATTCTGGCTCGAAGCGTCCGACCTTGAGCTCAATCGCCACCAGGCAATTGAGTCCACGATGGAAGAAGAGCAGATCCAACGCAAAGTCGCGGCCACCAACCTGCAATGGATACTGCGAACCGACGAAACAAAAGTCACGCCCCAGCTCGATCAGAAAATCCCTGAGCCTGCGCAGTAACCCGCCATGTAAATCGGCCTCGACATGACCTTGCGCCAAGTCGAGAAATTCGACCATGTAGGTGTCCTTGAACACACTCAAGGCTTCGGGATGCGTTTGCCTCATCAACGGCGAGACTTTTGCGGGGTTGATGACGCTACGCTCAAACAGAGCGCCTTTGAACTGGCGTTCAAGCTCCCGGCTCGACCACTTCTCCTGAATCGCCATGCGCAGGTAGAACTCGCGTTCTTCCGGATGTTTGCTTTGGTTGAGAATGATCAGGTTTTGGGTCCAGGGCAATTGTCGCAGCAGTGCTGCGACAATTGGGTCATGCCTGTATGCCTCGTAAAACTTGCGCATGCGAAAGAGATTAGCTCTGGTAAAACCACGCAATCCCGGCTGAGTATGAGCGAGGTGAGTAGCCAATTGAGCGACCACTCCATCCCCCCACTCCGCCGCTTCGATCTTCCGACTGATGTAAGCCCCGACCTGCCAGTGCAGTTCAATCAACTCGGTATTGACTGCCTGCACCGCTCGCTGCCGGGCAGTGATGATCAGTTGCGTGATTTCGTTAAAGCTTGCACTAACGGACGGTGCAGTAGCGCTGAGGTCATTCACGTGAAGGCGTTCCTGTTTAGTAGACGACCTTCTCTAGTACTCCTCACCTTGAAACAATAAAAATCACGAAGTGTTTCGGCGTGAAACAGTGCCACTGTGATCACGGTATTGGGCAGCAACCTGCTGCCCAATTCAATCGTGTCAGCACTGCCGTCACAATGCCCCCCTCACGGATAACTAAACCCCTTAACCAACGTCAACTCCCCCACCGCCCGCATCGGCACCAGGAACGTTTCCATCTTTTCGTTCGGTGTCCCCTCTTCCGTAATCACCGTGATGTGCGCAGTGGTCAGCGGCTGCTGTGCCTCTTCCTGCCCTTCATCATCACTGCGATACCCGCCACCGTAGTAGTTCACGTACACCAGGTATTGCCCCTTGATCGGCGCCGGCATGGCGAAGATTTCGGGGCCGTAGCCGGTGGTGACGTCGACGTCGAGTGCGCCGCCGTTGGCCGCGACGCGGTCGCCGTACCAGATGTGGCCGCCGTCAGGCGTGACGACATGCAGGTCGAGGTCGGTGCCGTCGCTGTCCCAGGCCAGTAATACCCGCAACTTGGCCGGGGTGGCGCCGCCGCTGGTGTTGAGGAACTGGGTGCGGTGGCGTTGTTGACCATCGGGGCTGCGGACTTCAACGCTGTTGCTGCCGTTGGGGAATGAGAACGGGCGATCGTAGCGGCCGGCGGGGTCGATTTTCAGCGGCATGCTGACGCCGTTGACGATCAGCTTGCCGGGTTCATTGCCCTTCGGGGCGGATTTGATCTGGCCGGTGATGCGAGCGGTATTGGCCTGCCCCACCGGCGTGTTGACCGAGGACGCCGGGTAATTAACCGTCTGACGAAAGTTTTCGCCTTCGCCTTCGGGCGCACCCGTGCGCCAGCCGCCGACGGGCGTGTCGAGTTTGACCGCGCTATCGGCGGCGAACGTGGTCGGCCATACGCAAAAAGAACAAAGGAACAGGAGGACCTGTGGGTAACGGAGTTTCATGGCCTATTCCAGCAAGAGGTGGCGGGCGAGCCCTTCGATGTAGGTTTCATCCTGGCCGTTGGGGTGTGCTTCGAAGGCCAGGTGCAGGTATTCGTGGGTCAGGTCGAGGCGGTCTTGCAGCGACAGCACGCCGCGCACGTAAATGCGCTGGCGTTCGCGGTCGACGAAAGGACGGCCGAAGGCCAGGCGGCAAACGGCGAAGGTGCTGACTTCGTTGTAGCCAACCTCGCTTTCCAGCCGTGGACGCCAGCCGCGACGTTGTTTTTGCAGCCAGTCTTGCGCGGCGGGCAGCGCTTCGCAGGACGCCACGGGATTGTCCCAGCGGCTGAGGCTGGCGCGTGGGTAGGCGTGCAGCAGAATGGCGTCGTAGCGTTGGCCGGCATTGGCTTGTTCGACGGCTTGCTGCCAGGAGAGTTTGTCCGGCCCCGGTTGGTCAGAGTGATAGGTGACGTTGCTGCCGGCGAGGACCAGGTCGCTGGTCCACGCGGCGATGTTGCGCGACTCGGTCGCGGCCGGGCGTGGGGCGACGCGCTGTCGGTTGCTGCTGTCATCGATGCTCAGGCAGTCGCCGTTGCGGGTGGCGTTTTGCAGCAGGTAGGTGCGGATCGCGACGCTCAAGGCTTTGGCGGCTTCGGCGGGTTCCGGTCTGGCTTCGCGCTGCAGGACACGGGCGACGTATTCTTCGCGGTCCAGGCGAGCGACGAGTTTGTCTTTGAGCAAGAACAACTCGCCGTCGCTATGGATATCGAGTTGATTGCCATTGGCGAACTCGACGCGATAGTCGCCTTGCAAGGGCCCGGGCGTTATCACGCGATCCCCCGACAGCACGCGTTTCAGCGGATAACGCGCGAACAGACCGACCTCGACGCACTTCCCCGCCTCGGCGGGCCATGACGAAGGCAACACCGTCGCCAGTGCCTGACCGTAATTGCGCAAGACCATTTGACTGGTACCGCGCCCACCGGCCCAGATCGGTGTGCCGTCCGCCGTCCAGCCAGCAAATCCGCCCTGACGCGACGAAGGGTCCTGATCCCCCAACCAGCTCCAGGTTTTCACCCGCAACCGACCACCGAGTTCGCCCACGACGTTACCGTCAGCAGCGTTCAGCACCACATCGAGCAACACCCGGCGCGCCTGATCCTGCGCCGGCATCACGGCCAATGCCTTCAACAACTCAGCCACCGAAACCCGGGCCTGCGGTTGCAACGACGGCAAATCCAGCAACCACGTCGGCGCTTGTCTCGCCTGCCAATACTCGCGCCATTGCGCGCCAGCAATGCCCAGACGCGCAGGCTCGAAATACAACCCGCAAGACTTCACCAATGCCTGATCGCGCTCAATCCTGCCGCCCGCCGTGCAGCAATACACTTCTTCCTTCGATTGCCCGCGACACTCATACGCCGGTTCATGCGCGCCGGTATCCACCAGCCAGCCGTAGACAAACAGCTTCCACACACTACCCAGTGGCGTCTGCACATCAGCAGGCAATGGCTCACGCGAGATCACCTGCGTCTGGCTCAACGCAAGCCATTCACCTTTGAAGCCCAGGTGCAACGGCTCGTCCTGCGCTGTCGCCAGCGCAGGCATCAAGCACAGCAGTAACCAGACCAAACGCCGGGTCATGTCAGTGGACCGTGACCTGACCGAGCGCCGGCTTCTGTTCCTGGGCCTGATGCTGTGGTGCATAGACCTGCGTGAAACGCACCGGCGGCAGATTGAACTGACCCTTTTGCGAGAAGCGCACCAGATGACGCAGGCGCAATTCACCGCTCAAGGCATCCACCGGGATCGCGTAAGCCAGTTGCCCCGGTTCGAAACGGGCCTTCTCCAGCGCAGTCGGCTCGGTGCCGGCCTTGCCCATCAGCTTGATGCCCCACGTGGTGCGCTCGACGTCCGCGCCCGGTGGCAGCGGCACTTCGAGCATGCCGTAGCGCAGCGGTTTCGCGGCCTTGCTGGTGATGATCACTTCGTCCAGATACAGGCTGTCGCTGGACAACGGTTTGCTGCCGACCGCTTCGAGTTTGAATTCGAACGCTTCGTCACCCGGCACCAGACGCGACAGACGACGAGTGATGGTCACGGCCATCGGGTTCACCGGCGGTTGCTTGCTCTGGAAGCTCAACGCGGCACGAAGCGGACGTTCTTGCTCCCCGGTCAGCGACAACACTGCCGGCACGGGCGCAGCACCCTGCCACGTCCAATACATCTCACCGGTAGCACTGTGTTGTTTCTTCCACCCTTCACCCGGTGCCAGCGCGATGGTCGGCGAGGCCTGCTCGATGCTGCGTTGCAGCCAGGTCAGCGCCAAGGCGCGTTCCAGGGTCGATTGCTGTGGCAACAGGCGTTGCAACAACGCTTGAGCGTGAGCCTGATCGAAGGCTTGCAGCGACAGGTTCAGCGCTTCGACAAACGGTTGAGAGCTGGCGGCCACTTGTTGTTGCGCAACTTCCAATTGACCATTGAACGCCGACGGCAGATTGACCTTGGCCTGACGCGCCAAAGACGCGGTCAGCACCCGAGCGCTGGCCAGCCCCAACGCCGAATCCGGATCGCTCATGACCAGGCTCTCTGCGCCATCGTCCATCACGCTCGCCGCATGGCCTTCGCCGGCTTTCACCAAGTCGTCGATCAAACCACTGAGCAGCGTGTTCACCGGCAATTGCATCTGCTTGGCAAACGACAGAATCAACGCCCGCTGCAACAGCGGCGTGTTCTGCGCTTGTTTTGCGTACACCTCCAGCACCCGCTGCCAATGCTCCGGCGGCAGGCTCAGTTCCAGCGCTTTGCTGGCGTGCCAATCGGCGTAATAGGCATACGCGGTCAGGAACGCATCCGGCTCACCGTCGTAGCCCCACCAGGTGAAGCTCGCCGATGGGCCGGCCATTTGCACCAGTCGCAGACGACTGTTCTGCATGATCAAACGCAAGCGATCGCGGATCTGTGGATTCGACGACAGCGTTGGATAGGCGATGCTCAGCGGCAGCAGACGGCTGGCGGTTTGTTCGACGCCGCCGTACGGATAGCTCAGCAGATCATCAAGTGCCGAACGGAACAGCGCTTGCGGGCTGTCATCCAGACGCAGGCGAATATCCGTGGCGTCTGCCGGCAAGGTCAGCGGCGTATCACCGCTGGCCACGTCCAGGCTTTGGCTCTGAGTCACCTGCCAGCCTTCGCCGGTCGCGGTCAGGCGCACGGCCAGGGCGTCAGCAGTTTTACCGTCCTGCACCAGCTCGGCGGTCCACTCGCCATTGGCCACGGTGAACGCCGGCAATGCGAGGTAGTTGATGCCGTTGTTCAACGTGACCGGCACCCGTTGTTCGGCGCCCGCGTAATGAATCACCAGCTCAGCCTTGACCGGTTTCTCGGCCTGACTGAACGCGAACACACCGAGATCCGGTTTGTCGCTGTTGCGGAATTTCGTCGGGCCACTCCACTTCAGGTACAGCGGTTTTTCCGAGCGCACGAATTGCTTCTTCTGCCCGACCTGGCCGTCATCGGCGATGGCGCGGGCGGTGATGCGCCAGCGAGTCAGCGAGTCCGGCATTTTGAAAGTGAAGCGGGTTTTGCCATTCGCATCGGTGATCAATTCAGGCTGCCACGCGGCGGTGTCGACGTCTTCGCGACGTGGCCGCTCCAGCACTTTCACGCCCCGCTCGCTGCGGTTGGCTTTGCCCGGTGCGCCTGGGCTGCCCGGCAGTGCCACGTCGTAGCTGATAAACGACAAACTGGCGCTGGTGCGCACGTTGTTGCGGCGTGGGTGATAGAAGAACTGGTCGATGGTAGGCGCGACTTCCGGTTGCAGCGCGTAGACCATTTCATCAACCACGCTGACCGTCAGGTGCGCGGGAATCGGCTTGCCGGCGAACTGCGTCGTGAGGTCCACGGACACCGTATCGCCCGGCTGATACGCCTCTTTATCGGTGCTGATCGCCACATCGATCTGGGGTGCGACAACTTTGATCCCGGCGTTCTGGAAGCTGTATTGGCCGCCCTTGGTGTAGAGCACGGAGAAGGTCAGGTTCGGCGCGAAGTTGTCCTTCACTAGGATGCGTGCGCGGTATTGGGTGTCGCTGAGTTTTTCCATCTTCAGCCAGTCGCTGCCCTTGGACAGCAGCGCCGTGGCCTCGACCTTGTCGCGTTCCAGCGACAACAGCGCATCGATGATCGGCTCGGGGAAAGTGATCAACGCGAGGGCTTCGTCGCCGGCCTTGTACTCGGGTTTATCGAGGACAATTTCCACAGTGCCGGGCACGGCTTTGACGCCATCGCCGGTGACCGAATGACCGGTCGCGCCAAGTACGCGGCCGTGATCATCCTTCAGCGTCAGGTTGTAAGTGCCCGGACGGTCGAAGGCCAGGGTGAAGCCTTTATCTTTGGCGGCGAGTTTACCTTCGCCAGTGGTTTGATCTTCGAGTCGCACCCAACTGTAGCTGCTCGGGTTGACCGCTTTGCTCTGCTCGCTGCCACCTTCGTTGGCATAGCTGAATGCAACCTTGCCGCCCACCGCGCTGAACCGCTGCGGCGCGCTCAAGCGGAAACTGGCGGCGCCACGGTCGATGAGGATTTCCTTGGTGGTCTTGACCCGATACGCCGCGCCATCGCTGGCGAACACGGTGAGCATGTAGCGGCTCGGTTTCTCGGCGGCGGGCAGATCGAGGCTCGCGTTGCCCTTGGCGTCGGTGGTCAGTTCGGCGCTGGTCAGTTCCACCGGGAATTGCCCGAGGTATTGCAGCTCGTTATCGACCATCGACAATTGTTGGGCGCGCAGGCTCAGGCTCAACTTGGCGTTGGCCACCGGTTTGCCATCCGGGTACAGCAACACCAGACTGCCCTTCACCGCTTCGCCGGTGCGGTAATCCTGCTTGGCCAGGTTCAGGGAAATCTCGAAGTGCGGCTTGATGTATTCAGCGACACGAAAAGCACTGCTGTAGGCCTGATCCTTGTAGCTGAAACGCAATTCATAACCGCCCGCCACCGCGTTGTCCGGCAACTGGAAACGGCCTTGGGTGCCGGCCTTGGAATCGAGTTTCAGTGCCAACGATTGCAGCGCCGTGCCCGTGGCATCGAGCACGGTCACATTGACGTCGGCAGCGGTCGGTGCCACGGAATCCCGTGCATTCTTGAACTCGCGGCCGACGATTTTCAGCGACACCCAATCCCCCGGCCGATACAGCGGCCGGTCGGTGAACGCATAGAGTTTGGTGTCGTAGATTTCGCTGTCGTAATAGAAGTTCTCGGAGACGAACACCCCGCCCTCTTCGTCCTCGCCAATCACGAACGAACGCTCCGGGCTGACGTGTTTCAGACGCAGCAAACCATCGGCGTCAGTAGCGCCACTGCTCATCACACCCAGGCCGTCGGTCCACAGCACATTGACCTTGGGCACCGAACTGCCTTCGTGTTTGCGCGCGGCCCACACCAGCAATTCATCGCCGGCAATCTTGCTCACGGCCACGGTGTTGGAGACGAAAACCATGGTGGTCGCGCGGTACTTGCCGATCAGCGCTTCCACCAGATACAGGCCCGGCTTCAGGTTGCCCAACGGGATGTACACGTTGCCCGGCGAAACACTGACGAACTCGCTGGAAGAACCGGCCAGGTTCACGCCCACAGGCGGCTGGATCGGTTTGGCTTGCCACAGCGGATAACGGAATTGACTGACCACCGGCAAGCCCGGAATCAACGCGAATTGCGGCTGAGCGTCGTAGGGCGTTGGCGCGGAGATGGCGGTGCCCATTTTCAGTTCCGGAACTTCCTCGGTGACTTGTTTGCGCGACTCGTAGGAAAACGCCCGCTGCATCACCCGACGGGATTTGCGGTACCAGTTGTCCCACAGGTACGCGAGGGTGTTCGACAGGCCTTCGCCCTTGAACTGGCCGTCGCTGACCACGCGGTGCAGGTTCTTCTGGCGCTTGAGGAAATCCAGCGGCTTGTCGATTCGATACACCCGAATGTCGGCGCCGCCATAAGGCTCCATGCGGAACCGGCGGTAATCGCGGCCCGGCGCTTCGAGACGAACCATCGCCTGTTCGTCGCTGGCGAAACTGCTGTCGGCCAGCAGGAAAAAACTCTCACCGGCCACCGGCGTGTAGCCGCTCGGCTCGACGGTGTCTTCGGCATTCACCGCCGACAAGGGCAGCACCAACGCCAACAACAATGGAATTCGAGAGCAAATGCGCAGCATGCGGGCACCGATCATTGGGAGAGGAAGTTCAGTCGATAGACGCCGATGAAGTTGGGGTTGGCTGCGTCGGGTATCCATCGGGTGTCCTTCCATGTCATGAGTTGTTGCAGGCTTGCGGAGCGCATGCCGTTGTCAGTGGGGGTGGTGGTGCCGGTGTGATAGGCGATGAAGCGGCCCATCCAGATCATCAGGTGCTGGTCGTCGCCCTGATCGAAAAACATCAGGTCGCCGGGCCGGGCCTGGGCCAGATCGCGGCCGATCAGATGACTGTTGAACTGAATCAATTTGATCGCGTTGACGTAAGGCCCGACTTTGCCGCCGCCCTGCTGCCATTGCTGGGCAAGGCCGCGTTGGGCGTCGCTCAGTTGCAGTTCCGGCGGCAGGTAGCGATTGGACAGGCCATTGCTGCGCAGCCATTTGTCGTCATGGACTTTCAGCGCTTCGTTGGCGGCAAACCGCACCAGCCCGGCGCAGTCCTGCTGATACCAGCGCGGGCTCGGGCCTTGGGTCAGTTGTTCCTGGGCGATGCGCACGAACCAGGCGCGGAATACCTGGGATTGCTGCAGGTCGAGCGCCGGGGCTTCGCTGGCAAAGGTGCGAGTCCCCAGCAGCAACGCCAGCAGGCCGAGGCCTCGGATGAGTGCGGTCACAGGGCTTTCCACTCCAGCGGCAGCCACTGCCAGTGGCCGTCGGGCTCGCTGCCTTTGGGCAACGTCAGGGCGTATTTGCCGTAGCCGCCGAGGGTGCGCAGTTTTGGGATCAGGTAGGTTTGTGCGGCGTTGTAGAACACCGGCTCCATGTCCTGCGGCAGGCTGTCGAGGGTTTCCTGCTGCATCAGTTGCGCCATGGAATCGGGGCCGAAATAGATCGGCATCAGCAGGTCTTTGGGCAGCACGTCAGCCAGCGGCGGGAAACGTTTGTCGAGGGTGCCGAGAGCTTTGTCGACCAATTTGTCGTCGAGGGAGAACAGCAGCGTCGAACCGTGGCGAGCCAGGCTCACGCGCATAAAGGCTTTGCCGGTGATCGCGTCCGGTTGCTCGGCATCCTTGGCCTTATAGGGACCGAAGTTGGAGCTGACCTGGCGCTGCCACTGATGGGTATTACCTTCCTGCTTCTCGACCACCGGGAACGCATGCTCAGCGACCTTGCCTTCGTAGGCGCCGACCATCGAGCCGAACAGGTTGCCCAGGTCGCCGTCGAGTTTGGCGCTGTCATCGTCATTCAGGCTGGCCACCAGCAGCGGCGTGTACAGCCGCGAATCGGCGTACCAGCACAAGCCGGCGGCACCGGCCATGTGTTCGGTCAGGGCTTGGGCCACGGCGTCGTCGGCGCCGAGTTTCACCAGCAGCGGTTTCTGTTGTTCGGCGGCCAATGGCAAGGCCACGCAGGCGCTGGCGCCCATCGGCATGGCTTGCCAGATCGGTTTGAAGTCGAAGTCCGGCTGGTTTTCCAGTTCATCCATGGCGAGGAAGCTGTGCCAGCCCTTGTCGTCCATGTCGAATCGCAGGCCGGCGAAATTCGGGATGAAGCGCTGATAACCCATGGCCAAAACGCTGGAATTGACCGAGAGGCGTTGTTTTACCTCGGGCGTACGCGGTGGCAGGCCGAAGGCTTCGGGGAACAGTTTGTCGCCGTTGAGCAAGGCGGCGATGGCCTTGGTCGAAACGCTGCCGGTGTCCTCTGATGCGCCGTTTTCCGGATCGTAGAGCTTGGCCGGATTGGACAGCACCACCAGTTTGTCGCCATGGGAAGCGAACACCAATGACTTGCTGGCGTTGTAGTTGAGCTGATAAAGCGTGACGGCGTCGGCGCCGACTTTCACCTCGCTGAGTTTGCTCAGCTGCGTATCACCCAGCGCCACTTTAGCCAGTGGCTCCAGCACCTTGGCCAGCCCGCCGCGATCCATCACCAACAGGAAATCCTTGAGTCGCCCATCCGCCCCGCGCCACAGCGCCACATCCGCCGGTTGATCGAACATCTGCTCGATCAGGCTGTCCTGCAACTTCAAGTCATGCTCGTAAATAATCCGCCGCAGACTGCCGATCAGGCCGAGACGGTCGGCGTGGGCTTCGTAATAGAAGACGAAATCTTCGGTCAGGGTTTCCTTGAGAAACGGCACGGCCAGCAAATCCTTGGGCAACTGGCTCAGGGAATGGGTTTCGAGCAACCCGTCTGGCCGGCTCATGCCCAGTTTGTCACTGGCCAGTTCCGCAGGCGGAGCCTTGGGTTTGTTCAGAAACCAACCCAACCCGCCTGCCACGCCGGCTACCAGGCACAGCCCGATTACCAGCGCCGGCCAGCGACGGGAAGTGTTGGCGGCCGGGGAAACAGTGTTATCACTCATGTTCAAACCCAATTCATCCGTGGTGCGGGATGTTTAATAGTTGAAAGTCTTGACCAGCAGCAGGTCGCCGATCGCCCGCAAAGGCACGATGAAGGTCTCGCGTTTTTCGTCGACGGTGTTTTCGTTGAGCACCAGATTGATTTGCGAGGTGATCACCTCGTTCTGGTTGCTGGTCTCATCGAAGTTATAGCCGCCGCTGCCGAAGTTGCCCCAATAGTTCACGTAAACCAGATAAGTGCCATGCATCGGCGCGGTCATGGTGAACATTTCCGGACCGGGGCCATCGACCCCGTCCGGGTCCAGGCCACCGCCGTTGCTCATCGCCGGGCGAGCCCAGAACGCATGCTGGCCGTCGGGGGTAATGATGTGCAGATCGAGTTCGGCCTTGGGGTCGTCCCAACCCAGCACCACGCGAATGCGTGCCGGCGTGCGCAGGTTGTTGGCTTCATAGAATTGAACGCGCTTGAGCGACTTGCCCTCGGAACTGCGCACTTCGACGCTATTGGACCCGGCGCCGAACGCATACGGCCGGGCAAAACGCCCTTGGTCGTCGGTGTACAGATTCAGGGGATTGCCGTTGACCGCCAGGCTGTGCGGCGGTCGGAGGGTGCCGAGGGCTTTGAGCTGGCCTTCGATCATTGTGCGATTGCGCTGCACGCCGCGGTCGATGGGCGGCGTGGGATAGGCGACTCGAGGGTTTTCACTGCGGTCCAGCAGCCCGTGATAGCGCCAGCCGCCCACCGGTTCCGACAACTCGGCCGTGGGCTCGGCCCATGCCACCTGGGCGCAGATCAGCGTGATCAGCAGTGAAAGAACACAACGCATGTAACGCCTCCTGCCATGCATAACGAAACCTGGCGCCCGATCCTCGGCGCGTTATTTGATCTGACTGGCATTACGCCACAGGCCGGCAATATAACATTGCCAGCGGAGTAATTTTCCGATCTTTTTCTGCTTATAGAGGCATTTATTCGATAACCCGATGGGCACCGACTTACACCCGCTGATCGCACCATTTATCGGACAACCCGAACAAGTTCTCGCCCCCGCAGCCATTGAGCTCATTCCGGGTCTTTAATGGTTCCAGGATTAAAAGCCCCAGGCAGACACACCGCAATCTCTGCGCGCGCATCGGGAGACTCGTCATGAAAATCGTCGTCATTGGCGGCACCGGGCTGATCGGCAGGCACCTCTGCAAAAACCTGCAAGACCTGGGGCATGAAACCCTGCCCGCATCACCGAGCACCGGCGTCAACGCCCTCACCGGCGAAGGCTTGCAAACCGCTTTGCAAGGCGCCGACGTGGTGGTCGACGTGGCCAACTCACCCTCCTTCGAAGACGCTGCCGTGCTCAAGTTCTTCGAGACCAGCGGGCGTAACCTGCTCGCTGCCGAGAAAACCGCCGGCATCAAACACCATGTCGCCCTGTCGGTGGTGGGCACCGAGCGCATGCTCGACAGCGGTTACTTCCGGGCGAAAATGGCGCAGGAAAAACTCATCAAAGACTCGGGCATCCCCTACACCATCTTGCGGGCCACGCAGTTCTTCGAATTCATCGGGGCCATTTCGCACTCCGGCGTGCAGGAAGGCGACACCGTGCGTTTGACCTCCGCCGAGCTGCAACCGATTGCTGCAGTCGATGTCGCGATGGCATTGACGAAGGTCGCCGTGCGAGCACCGAGCAATCAGACCCTGGAAGTGGCCGGCCCTGAACGCTGGCCGCTGGTGGAATTCGTGCGCCTGTTTTTGCAACACACCAACGACCCGCGCCAGGCCCAAGCCGACGACACGGTCCCCTACTTCGGTGCGCCAATCAATGACCATTCGCTCACGCCGGGAGAGCACCCCATCGTCGGGCCGACGCGCTTCGAGAGCTGGCTCAAGAGCTGCGTTTGATACTCAAACGGAGGTTTACACCATGAGTACTCTGGCACGCACTCTTGGCGCTGGTTGCGCTCAACGGTTTGTTCCTTGCAGTGAATGGCCTCTTCATGTTGATCGACCCAGAAGGGCGACAATCCAACGCGCCCTCTCCTAAAACTTGTCCAGGTCAAATATCAAAAATCGGGATCTGACCGTCCGCATAGCCCTCTATTTTGTTCCCCGAGTAAACCACATGAGAGGTGGTGCAGAGCGCCGTCGGCCGGCCGTTTTTGTTGGGCATAAGCAGAACAGTCCCCTTGGCGGCATACACCGCCCTGGCGGCTGAAGACGTTCTGAGTTCAATCGCCAACCGGGAGCCTGCGGCGTTCTTGACGAAATCGCACGAATAAATACCGATAGCCAAGCTTGGGCCAAATAGACTCTGCAGCTTGGCACCGAACGACTGGGCGCTGGTATAGAGCTTTCCGGATTCGGCTTCAGCAATAAAGTTTGCATCCTTAGGATCGTCAGGGTTGCCGATGTACAGACGTCCTGGGCCACCATGGGTGACGATCAGAATGGTATCGATAACGGCGCCCTTTTTATCCTCGGCGGCGAGTTTTTCCAGCGAGGCAATCACTGCGGCAAGGGTGGTATCGGCTTTTATGAGAAAGCACGGCCGAAACAATTTGTCCTTGCACCAAGCACTGACTGACCCGGCGAAGAGCTCACCGGAATCGCCACTGCTGCGGTCACCGATAAAGTCGTGATAAATAACCACCACGCCGCCTCTGGGGACTGTGGTAGTCGTTTCATCCGAGGTCAACTCGACGGCATAACGGAAGTTCATGGAAACCACTTCGTCCGCACGCGTAGGAAAGTGGTCTACCAATGTTGTCAGAAACACTTCGGTTCCGACTTCAACGAGTTTTTGTTCGTCCGCATTGGCCCACGGCGCGCTATCACTGGCGTTAACCAATGCGTCATCGTCGAAGTCTATCTCAAGGAGTGCGTTGATGCTGAAGCTGACCAGTTGCTCCTGTTTACTATGCAGATCTTTGACAACGGCCGCCTTGCGTCCCTTAGTCAGTTTGGTGACCACCCCGTGCCATAAATGCATCGCGCCACTCCCTGGACTGTAATCTGCTGCCATTCGCAGCAAGACACGTAAACTAACGGGCCTGTGTGCGCACAACAGATTATGGTCGACTTTCGCGGATTTGAAAGGCAGCGTTGACTATGTCATCGAGGCCAAGCCCTCCTTACACCAACCGCTCAATCTTCTGATGCTGCCAGACCATTTTGTAATACAGCGTCTGCAGGATCAGCATGCCCAAATATGCCACCGGAAACGCCATCCAGACACCTTGCAGCCCAAAGCGCGCATCCAGCAAATACGCCACCGGCAACTGCACCCCGACCACACAAACGATCGAAACCGCCACCGGCACCAACACCGTGCCGCTGGCGCGCATGATGCCGCCGACAATCGCCTGGAAGCCAAACACCAACAGGCTCCAGAGCATGATGTGCAACAGGTGTTCGGCCATCGCCCGGGTGGAATCATCCGTGAGGAACAACCCCAGCAACCAGTGCGACAACAGGTAGCCCAACACCACCAGGCCACCGGTCAGGCACACGTTGATCAACAGCCCCGTGCGCAAAATCGGCCCCATGCGCTCGATGCGTCCGGCCCCGATAGCCTGCGCGCCAAGGATCGACGCCGTGATCGCAATCGACAGCGCCGGGAACTGCACGTAATTGACGATCTGCGTCACCGCCCCATACGCCGCCGTCGCCTGGGAACCATGCTGGTTCACCAGCGCCAGAATCACCAGCTCCGATAACGACAGCACCACCATCTGCAACCCGGTCGGCAGCCCGATGCGCAACACCTTGCCGAGGATCTCCATATCCAGGCGCATTGCCGCAAACATCTCCCGATCCGGCGCCAACGGATGTCCCTTGCTAATTAATCGCCACGCCAACCACCCCATCGCCGACAAATTACCCGCCAACCCCGCCCACGCCGCACTCTGAATCCCCATCGGCGGCAACCCCAACCACCCGAGAATCAACGCCGGCGTCAGCGCCAGCCCGACACACGTCGACACCACCAGCGCCAACAACGGCGACACCGTATCGCTCACCCCGCGCAGCAACTGCGTGAACAACACAAACACCAACAGCGACGGCAAAATCCACATCATCACATGCGCATACGCCACCGCATCGTCCAGCACATCCGCCGGCGTGCCCAAACCCTGCAACGCCGGCCGGGCGAACACACTCCCCAACACCGCCGCCACCAACCCGATCATCGCCCCCAACAGCAACGTCGAACCAGCAATCGCCTTCACCAAATGCAACTCGCGAGCGCCCCAGGCTTGACCGATCAACACCCCGGCACCCGCGCCGAGGCCAATGACCAGGGCGATGAAGAAGAACACCACGGGGAACATGCCCGATACCGCCGCGAGAGCCTGGGTGCCGAGCATTTGGCCGATGTAGATGCTGTTGATGGTGCCCGACATGGATTGGAGGAAATTGGAGAGGACCATGGGAGCGAGGAATAGGAGGTAGGTTTGCCAGAGGGGGTGTTGGGTGGTGGGGGTTTGCATTGAGGTTCCGTCTCGGGTGGGGGCTGGCGTTTGGGAAATTCTACGCTACGGAGCCGGGAATAACGCGCTCCTGTTTTGCGGATTTGGGGGAGCAGAATTAATGTCTGCTTTCGGGCCCAAAAGCAGACGTTCAGCCTTCTCACTAAAGGCCGCGAACAGAGTTAACGATGAAAATTATGCGCGGCGATTCGAATGTGGGCTTTAATGTTCGTGCTTATATATGCAGCCACATTAGCTTCGACTCCGTACGAAGATGGATGCGCCTAACGGCGGGTTCAGGTTGCTATGCACTTGTCTAATCAAGGAAGAAACGACATTGAAAATAGCTTTCGGCGCCCTGCTGTTGACCTGGCTGACTACTATCGCACTCGCTGACGAGAACCCTGTCGGCTTCCAATCTTCCACACTGTCGGACCCGCACAATGACCGCTCACTGGAGATGGTCGTCTGGTACCCCAGTGCAACTACCGCCGCGACGGAATTGATCGGCGATAATGCGGTGTTTGTCGGTGCTTCTGCCGTTCGTGACGCGCCGCCAGCTGCTGGCAAGCATCCATTGCTGGTGCTCTCCCACGGATACAGGGGGAACTGGAGCAACCAGATCTGGCTCGCCAGTGCTCTGGCTCAAAGGGGTTACATCGTCGCCGCAATCAATCACCCTGGCACCACCACTCATGACCGTAGCCCTCAAGCAGCGGCGCAGTTATGGCAGCGGCCCGTTGATTTGCGCCGAGCCATTGATAGGGTCACGACTCAACCTGAAAAATTCGGCTTGGTCGCCAATGACCGAATTGCAGTGGTGGGCCATTCACTCGGCGGATGGACCGCCCTGGAGATCGCCGGTGCGCGTTTCGATCCAGACCGCTTCGCCCATGACTGCAAAGCCCACCCGCAGTTAGCAAGTTGCACCGTCTATGGAAAGATAAACCCCGCAAGCACCTCAGAATCAAAGGCCGCGTTGGCCGCCGATTTGCGCGATAAACGCGTCACTGCTGTGGTTACATTGGACTTGGGCCTTTCACGGGGCCTGACCGATGCAAGCCTGGCGGCGCTGCCGGTACCCGCACTGGTGATCGCTGCCGGCGTTCCCTCGCGCGAGCTTCCCGCTGAGTTGGAGTCTGCCAACCTGGCCAAACGCCTGCCTGCAGCGTCAAGCCGTTACGTCGAAATCAGCGACGCAAGCCATTTCAGCTTCATGTCGGTGTGCAAACCTGGTGCGCAAGTAATGCTCGAAGAAGAAGTACCCGGCGATGGCATCATTTGCCGGGATGGCGACAGCGCTCGCTCGCGTGGGGTGATTCAACAGCAGATTACATCGCTGATAGCAGAGTTTCTTCAGTCATCTATCAACAAAGAAGACAGTTTGTAAACTCGTGGTACGAGAACTGCCGCAGCTCAACTAAAAAACGCTGGAGCAGTTTTAGCGCGCGCGCAATCTGTCAGATCGGTTGGCCAGGGATGAGCGTTCGGGGTCGGAAGCGGTCGGTCGCGAACAGCTGCTTTCGGCCAGATGCTGCCGGTCGACACCGAAGCTGTTCGCGGTTTAAATGGCCGTCTCTTCGTTCTCAGGTGTGCTCCAAAATGACTGACGTCTTCCAGGGCAGCTGCCTTTGCGGCGCCGTCAAATACGAAATCCGGTCACGACCAAAAGCGCTTTCTCACTGCCATTGCAGCCAATGCCGCAAAAGCCATGGAGCCGCATTCGCCAGCTATGGCAGTGTATTGCGTGGCGATCTGCACCTCATCCAAGGCGCCGATGGCATCAAGTCGTACAGATCCTCTGAATCAGTATTGCGCCAGTTCTGCGCCCAGTGCGGCTCTTCGCTGTTCTGGTCAAGAAACCAAGGTGAATACTCCAATTGGATCTCGATAGCGCTGGGCGCCCTGGACACTACATTCACCTCGGATAAGCAGAAACACATCGAGGTGGCGTCCAAGGCTCCATGGTATGAAATTCAGGATCATTGGCCGCAATTCCAGTGAGCTCTGAAAGCCGAAAGCAGGCATCCGACTTCAATGTGCTGGATTGGCACAACAAGGAATGCTCGCTCATGAAATTTGGCTACATGATCATCTACGTCCCGGACGTTGCTGCCTCACTTCAGTTCTTTTCATCAGCCTTCGGGCTCAACATTCGATTCCTCCATGAATCCGCCACCTATGGCGAACTCGAAACAGGAGAAACTGCACTGGCATTCGCCGCCAATGAACTGGCCGCAATGAACTTCAGTACCGGCCATGTTTCGGCACACTCGCGCCCCAAACCGCTAGGCATCGAAGTCGGACTAGTGACTGAGGACGTTCCAGCGGCTCATGCCAGAGCGCTGCAAGCGGGCGCTACTGAAATGTCCGCCCCAAGCACCAAGCCCTGGGGGCAAACCATTTCCTACGTTCGATGCCCTGACGGGACGCTGGTGGAACTCTGCACACCGGTGATGCATAAATCAGGTGTTCCCCATGACTGAGGCAGAGATTCTGTCTTGGCTTTTTTCCAATGATTGGCCTAAGGCTGAGGAACTGGCCAGCTACGCAATAAGTCATCACGGATATGTGGGGGATGATGGCTACTACGGAATGAGATTTCGTTCCGATCTCGATGAGTTTGAGCGGACCGTTGAAGGTGCGTTCATCCCTGAAGGATTTGTCGAAATAATGTACTGGGACGGTGACCACAAAGAAATTCGCATTCCCGAAAGCAACTACATCTTCGGCTTAAAAAAGCACCTTTTGAAACTGGGCTATTGGGGTCTGGCTACCGATCTTGACAGTGCATACCCAGCTGCTCAAACAACAACGTCAGTTCTCCCATGAGCCAGGTTAAGTCAGTTGCCTGCGGGTCGATTTCGGTCAGTCGCGACAGACAGAAATCGGCCAAAAACGGACGATCGTGTTCAGCCGTTTATCTTAGTTATCTGCGAGGCGGTACAGTGCCTGGGCATGAGATGTCGTCAACCCGGCACGTTGCAGATTTCGGCGACTTTGGGAGCTGGCCAGCGCGGTCGCGGCGATCAAGTGGCAGCCATGCTTCTTCGCTTGCTCAATTCGATGAGATATCAGTGCTCCATGGTAGCCAAGGCCCCGGGCATCCTTTCGGGTGGCAGCCGTTCCAAGGTAGGCAATGCCATTACTGGCCAAATACATTGAGGCTCCTGCCACGACTTTCCCATCAGCCTTCAGGACGCAGATTTTCAGACGTCCGCTCGACGTCTGCTCTGCGAAGGATGCTTGATTCAGTAATCGGTACTCTGGTTTGGTATGAAAACCACCCGCATGCACATCTGCGAACTGAGCAAGAGTTTTTGACGTGACTTCCTCGATTTGGAATGAGTGGCGACTCAAGACCACCTTCTCGATGGCACACGCGAACTGCAAGTGAGTCCAGCCCCTCAAACGCTCAAGCTGCGTTTCGCCCACAAGTGAGTACTGTCCCAACGCGGAAGGTTTCCCGATAAGGGGAGTTACGACCGAATGTTCCGCTGAATCTTTGAGCAACTTCAAAAGTGCCTGGGGATCACGGGCGCTGTCGCCGTAGATGCGGTTGAACATTGGGCTAGGTGATGCGTTCACCTGAAAGCACGGAAAGTCTCCGTTGGAAAAAACACGTGCGCCATAAGGATTTCCACTTATCCCTGCCAAGTTCTGAACACGCGAACGCAAATACTCGCTTTCTGCGGCCTCAATCTGATGTGCCAGTTCAACATCCATGTAAGTCGTCCTTTTTTGAAGATTTCCAAGGGAGGGAAAGCGCATCGAACAATACGCTTGCGCCCAAGTACGAACCAGTAGCTGGCTCTGCTTCACCGTCAGTTTTGGGTCGTTTACTGCCCTTGGCGACAGGCAACACAGCCAAAAGCGGTCCTTCAATATCGCTTTTCATATATATCCCGGGCGTGAGAAATTACCAACCCGTCAATTCTCTCAAAGGTAGGGTCATGACCTCCAACCTGACAGTCTCGAATCTTTTAGATCCATGGAATGGGGATGACCATACAGGGTTAATGCAGCGTTGCAGGGAGGCATGGGACACACCTCTAGAGAGTTTGAATGACCTTATGGTCGCTACTTTTTTGAATCAGAACATCGCGACCAAACACCTGCTCATCGAGGCAAAACGCCGCATGGCAGAACAGGAACGAAATGGAACCGAGTACTTCGACGGCCAGCTTTTCGAAGCTATAGAGCGCGTGCAATCTGGGGATTAATTCATTCCAACGGGTTTTTACGTTTGACACGGCATGCCAGCTTTGGGTCGAAAGCATCCTTTCCAACTGAATGCAGTCGACCTGAGAAATTGCTTAAAGTGTTAACAAGACAGCCCGCACGAGCATTAAAAGGATTAAAAAGTGAACTTAATAAGGGAATGGCTGGGTAGGCTGAAGAACAAGCAGATGCCGGCCTCCTCATTGGCGGAGCAGCGGCGAAACGAAGCGTTGGAACTGCTAGGGAATGCTGAGGACAATGGAAAATGGATAGAGGTCAGTGCTCACTACAACGGCTTCATTCGAGAAGTCGCTGTCAGGGGGCTGTGCGATAATCCTTCTCCTGAAGCGTTAGTAGCTTTGATACAGCGTTTGAACGACTGGGTACCCCAGATTCGCGATCTGGCGTTGGAGGGGCTGAATCACTATATGACTCCATCCCAGGCTCAGGCGCTATTGTTCGCGCTGGAACCTCTCATAGCGTTGGCTGCGCGCCGAAGAGCCGATCATGGTCCCACGCTCATGGCCGCTCGCACAGTACTGCAGTCACCCGAGATCAAGGCTGAGGTCTACGCCAATTTCCTTTCGCAACAAGGTAAAGCTGCGCGCTATCTGTTTGCGCTATTGCTGGAAAAGGACTCAGCGCCGGAGGTGCTTTTAAGGGACGCCTTGGCCCATCGCGAGCTGACCGTACGGTTAGCTGCCGTATCAGCATGTCAAGATTTACCAGCTGCGCAAGCATCACCACTGTTACTTGAAGCCCTATCACGACCCGGCGCCAAAGTGCGTGTTTGCGTGCTGCGCGCCCTATTGCCGTTGGTCGACGATCCGAAGCTATTATTGCGCCAGGCCTTGCTGGATGCATCGGCCTCGATCCGTAGTTTGGCGCGCTGGGCAGCAGTACGCCATAACGTCGATGCAAGCGCCATCCTGACGGAGAAATTGAATCAGGGCTTTCCACCACGGAAACAGGATTGGCTCGGTATTATTGGCTTGGCAACCGAACTTAAAGTCGCTCTCGACAAGCTGTGGCTAACAGAAGCGATGCGCTCTCGCTATTCCTCCGTGCGGCAAGCGGCCATACGCCTGCTTGGCGACAACCAATTGTCCGAGTTGCTGAGGGCGCTTGACGACCCGTCGGACAAAGTGTTTTACGCCGCAATCACTCAACTGAACAAGCTACCTTGGAAATCTGTGATCCCTGGATCAGGCGAAAAATTAGATCGGGATTGGCATGAACTGTCGACGGCACGCCGCCAGGCGATACTTCAATTGAGGCCGGGTTGGCAGCAGGTGGCGTACCTGCTGGAGCGGCTGAGCGCTGAAACGGGTGCACAGGCTTTTTGGCTACGTCAGGTTGGGATGTGGTGCGATCGCCAATATCAAATCGTCGATCCGGTCACCTCAAAGGCCGAGCGAGAAACATTGGTGCAAAAGCTCCGGAACTTGGCCGCGACAGGATTCATCCGCAGCGACAGCGTAGCCCGTATTGCAGAATGACTTGTAAGTAAAGCGGGACATATTGATCGACAGCACTCGTGTCCCTGGATGCAATCGGCCAAAAGCGGTCATTTCCGCGTTAGTATCATTCGACACAAGGCTGATCAACTTAACCACTGATTTAGCAGCATCACCTGCATTACGTGAACAAAGGGGAACAAGTGAACGAATACATACTGTTGATGCATCAGGATGCCTCCAACTTGGAGGCTGCATATGACCCAGACCAGTGGGCTCGATATATCACCCAGCTACGCAGCACCGGTAAATTCGATGCCGATAGCTCGATTGGTCAGGGGGAGCGCCTACGGAAAGTCAATTGAGTCAGCCTAGCGATACTCATCTCAGTGGATTCATTCGAGTACGTGCAGCCAATCTCGATGGGGCTAAGGAGTTGCTTGCTGGTAATCCAGTTTATGAGGCTGGCGGTACAGTGGAGATTCGAGAGCTGCCCCACACCTAACGGCCAGACTCAAATATCATGACGGGCCGCTTTGGGTCGGTTGCTGCTCTTCGTGACAGGCAGAAATCGGCCAGACGCGGTCACCGGGATGCGCGTGAAAAACGAGTTGATTCAATGGGCATCAGAAAGGACTGTGTGTGTGTGTGTGTGTGTGTGTGTGTGTGCCGACACGATGGCTGATATCTTTCCCGCGCACCAAATCGCGTCCAGTCGACACTGACCCAATCAAGGAAGATAAAAACAATGAAAATATTATTCATCGCTTCGCTAGGAATTTTATCGCTAATTCAAACATCACTATCCTTCGCAGATAATGTTAATGGAAAAAATCTCTATTTACAGCGATGCGCCATGTGCCACGGAACAGATCTCAAAGCAACAGGACCATTGGCTAATAAAAGCAATCCTCCTACACCTAATCTAACAACATCCGCTTTCAAAAAACGATTAAATGATTATCCGGGCGTAATTGTATCATCGATAATACTTCGTCCAAATGGAGACTTGATTCCAAAAACTTTGCGAGAGAATGGTGTAAAGCTATCGCCGTACTCATGGAGGATTAAAGATCTGCGCGATTTAAATCAATACATGGGTGATGTGATTTCAAAAAATCGATGATTTTTGAGATGAGAGGTAGGCACAGAGATCTAAAAGCCATTTCAGGTTTGAGGGCTTGCGGGGCCATGCCGGTGAGCCAGTCGACCTCTCGCGGGCATATCGCTAATGAACAATCTCGAATGCATATAAAAACGCTGAACGGGCTGGTCGTTTTATTAGTGTCTGCGCTACTAGGAGGTTGCGACAAGCCAAACCGCTTCGCCGATGGGTGGGAACGTGGCGGCAATCTGCATGACGTGAGCCTCCGGGAATGGGCCTTTGCGACCGATGCCAACCGACTTGCTAGCACGGCAGATTTCGTCCGGGAGTATCCATCGGCACCGGACCTTCTCATGCTGATTGTCTGCGCCAAGTGCCAGGTGATGTGCCGAACTGGCGTTTGAATGCGCGACTGAACGCGGCTTCGGATTCATAGCCAACTGCAAAGCCGATTTGCGCCACATTACCGCGACCTTCACGCAGCTGTTGAGCCGCCACGTGCATACGCCAGAGCGTCAGGTATTGCATCGGTGGCTGTCCGACCAATGCCGTGAATCGCTCCGCGAATACCGAACGCGACATGCCCACTTCAAGCGCCAGGGCTTCTGCCGTCCAGCCCTCGGTTGGACGGGCATGGAGCAGTGCCAGTGCGCGCCCGATATGCGGATCTCGCAAACCCGCCAGCCACCCGCGCCGCTCAGCGGGGAGGCTCGCGACATACTGGCTGACGGCTTCGACGAATAGCAATTCGGAGAGCTTGGCGATGACCGTTGTCGAGCCGAGGCGCCCCGCCGCAATCTCACTGACAGCGAAACGGAATGAGCTTTCAATCCAGGCTCCCGAAGCCGTCGCGCGCAAGTCTAATTTCAATAAGGATGGCAGCGAAGAAAGCAACGGACTGAAGGGGGTTTCAGAGCCGAGGAATCCGCACAGTAGCTGCGTAACCTCGCCGCCCCCGCCGTACTTGATTCGTGAAATAGCGCCGACTTCTGGCGGCTGGATAACTTCGCCCGCCGGCATGGGTGCAATGCTTAAATCGCTGCCAAAAGAATGGGCGTCATTGTGAGGAAGCAGAACGAGTTCGCCTGCCCGCACGTCAATGGCAGTACCACCGTCGACTTGTAATTGCATATGCCCCGCGGCGACAAAATGCGACGCAATGATATGTCGAGGTGCCTCCAGGAACGGTTTGCAATCGTCCGCAGAGATTCTTCCCTTGATGCACCAGGGCGCAGTGAATTCCGACTCGAGGAAGACGCCTCCAGACAGCCGAATTACACGCAACACATCAGAAAACGCATCCAACAAGTGCCAGCCCTCCGTTCCGGAGTCCGGAGCATGTAATCAGGCGCACTGGTCATTCATCGCCTGAACTGCGAGGCCTAGATTAGCACCAACGCGGACACAGTGATCGAGACTGTCCCCAGAGGCTTCACCGCTGGTCATTGGCTCCGACGTTAACCGTAATTGCTCCATTTCCAACTCGACCAGGCAAGCAGGAGATCGATATGAACACCGTTGCTACCATGCCCAGCTCAGATTCGGACAACGCCGACCGTTATGCTCAACTTGTCAGATCATCGAAGAAAGCGGAATGGCAGATCGATCGTGATTTGCTACAGGACCGGAGTTTTGACTTCTCGCGCAAATTCTTGCCGGATGGACTGTCGCGGATCGACCGCCTGACCTTTCTCGCTGCGGATGAGGCGCGCCTGCTCAGTCAGATTCAGGGCCGAACCTATGCGTATATCTTTGGCCTGGTCGAGCGTTTTATCAGTGCCAAAATGCTCGATCAAGGTCGTGCCCGTGTCTTTGACGATCAGCTCGCACTCGAAGCGCTGGTGCGCTTTTCTAACGACGAGATCAAGCACCAGGAGTTGTTCCGGCGCATGGAGACGATGATTGGTTTGCAATTGCCAGCGGGATATCGTCAAGTTGCCGATCCCAACGATGTGGCGCGCTCGGTGCTTGCGGCCAGCACTTGGTCGGTGCTCGCGCTGACCTGTCATATCGAGCTGTTTGTTCAGGCGCACTACGTGCAAAGCATCGCCCCGCGTGAGGAGTTGTGCCCACTGTTCAAGGATGTTTTCAAATTTCACTGGAAGGATGAAAGCCGGCACGTCGTACTCGATGAACTGGAGTGGAAGGCGGAGCACGCGAAACTCTCGCCAGCCGAGCGCGACCAGGCAGTGAACGATCTGATTGCGCTGGTGGCGGCCGTCGATGGAATCCTGCAGGCCCAATCGGCATCCGATGCCGACTACTTTATTCGCACTGTTTCACGATCATTCAGTGTCGATGAGACAGCGCAAATCAAAGCCTCTGTGCTGAGCGCTTACCGCTGGCAATACATAATCTCGGGTGTGGAGCATCCACACTTTGGCCGGCTGCTTACGCGCATGACAACACCGGCACAGATGTCCACGATTCAGACCGCATTGGCACCAATCATGAGCAATTGATCGACTGGGGCGGCCGACCGTGCGTTGGCCGCGCGGCTGTGGGATGACGTGCTGAAAATGATTTATCGAGGCTGGCAGCCATGACAATACCGATGTGGATGTTGCTTGGATTTGCGACCTGGACTTTGCTGCTGTTGATGGCAACCGTCGGGGTGTATCGCTGGGTCAGAATCTTGTTCTCGAATGTTCCGATTGCCTCTTTCCGATGCGATCAGCTCGAAGGCGAGGATTGGTATCGGCGTGGGATAAGAGCACACGCGAACTGTGTGGAAAATCTGCCTGTCTTTGGCGCCATCGTGTTGGTTATTTCAACCCTTGGTATCGACGACCCTGCGGTGAGCTACTTGTCCGTAATCGTCCTGATTGCCCGCGTGTGCCAGTCTCTGGTTCACGTATCCCATGTGCAAACCAATACGTTCGTGGCGGTTCGGTTTGCCTTCTTTTTCGTTCAGTTGGCCTGTTTTCTCGCGCTCATTGTTATAGCCGCTTGTTACGGCGTATGAGTCTCTTGGATAGAGGGATGAATCCTGGTCCTGCAAATAAACATTTCGTCAGGACCCGCCCCTTGGCGACTCAGTGGTTAGATTAGATCCAGACAACTCTTCAGCGCGACTGACAGAAATGTGTTCCGCCGCCAACAATGACCTGAACTGCGAAACGCTCTCTGAAGAGAGTCCGGCAGCTTCGAACACTGCGCAGGTAAAACTAACGGGTGCAGGGCCTGGAGCCGTTATGATGCGGTCGGCAACCACAGCTACTTGGCTGCTTCGATAAAGCGTGGCGCCTTCATAACCTACGGCATTCTGTTGTATGAAGTCAGCGCTGTTCGAGGTATGAGGAACCGTATCGAGAAGCCCGGCCCTCGCAAGTGCCAGCGTTCCCCCACAGATACCGGCAATTGTCGCTCCACTTGAACGACTAGCCTGAAGAAAGTCCCGAATATCCGGTGCATCTGCATGCTCCCAGATCATTCCACCGATGACGACAACAACGTCCGGCTTCCAGTCCAGGCATTGTTGCAAGCTGCTATCCACAGTTACAGCCAATCCACCCTGCGAGCGGAACTGCCCCGTAGTAGCGGCGAAAAACCTGACGTCGATCCCGTAAAACGGGGATGCGGTTCCTGCAATGAAAGCGTATTCCCAGTCCGCAAAACCGGGTGCCAGTATCAAGCCCACGCGTGCCATCAGTCAGAATCCTCCATGAAAACGAACAACATAAAGCGGCAACAAATAGATCTCAATGACTGCTTACGTTTTTACACGGCCTCGGTCGACAGCTGCCGGTCATGTAGTGCGCTAACGGCCAAAAAGCTGACTTGCTCAGCCTATTGTGAACTGACCAGCTCGGTGATGGACTCGTTTTCTGGTGTATCCGCGCGCCCTACCGTTCATTTGGGGTCTGCCGGAGAAGATGTCCGGACTAGACTCGCTCATCCTGCAGCCCTGCCATACTGTTCAACATGACCAGTGCAACCTTCCGCTTCTACGAGGAGCTCAACGATTTCCTGCCGGCCGAACGGCGGCGGCAGTCTTTCACCTGCAAGTGCGCGCGAGGGGCAACGGTCAAGCACATGATCGAGGCGCTCGGGATACCGCACACCGAGGTCGAGCTGGTGCTGCTCAACGGCGAATCGGTGGGCTTCGAGCGGGTGATCTTCGACAGTGACCGCCTGGCGGTGTATCCCAAGTTCGAAGCGCTGGACATCAGCCCGCTGCTAAAGGTTCGTGCGCAACCTCTACGGGTGCTGCGCTTCGTCGCGGATGCGCACCTTGGCGGGCTGGCCAACCTGCTGCGCATGAGCGGCTTCGACACCCTCTACGACAATGGCTTCGAGGACAGCGAGATCGCCGAAATCGCTGCGCAGCAAGGACGCATCGTGCTAACCCGCGACCGCGAACTGCTCAAGCGGCGGATCATCAGCCACGGCTGTTACGTGCACGCCCTGAAACCGTCGCTGCAGTTGCGCGAATTGTACGAGCGCCTCGACCTGGCGCGTAGCGCACGGCCATTCAGCCTGTGCCTTCATTGCAACCTGCCGCTGCACGAGATCAGCCCGGAACTGGCCCGACAGCAGGTGCCGCCACGCGTTGGCGCCCTCTATTCGCACTTCCTGCGCTGCGACAACTGCCAACGGGTTTACTGGGAGGGTTCGCACTGGCGCAGCATGTGTGCGCTGCTGGCACCTCTGCTGGACCGATAGCCGAGCGCATAAAGGTTTTTGGGGTACAGATCAAATTTAGATGGAACACCATCGCCTTAAGCGCTCAACCCATTTCGTTGATGCAGACCACTTTGGGTTGCGTCATGTCCTCGTAGGCAAATCGAACACCTTCTCGCCCCAGACTTCCGTACTTGAAGCCACCGAAAGGCATGGCATCAAAACGATAGTCGGAAGAATCATTGATCATCACGCCACCGGCTTCAATTTGGCGCGCCAATTTCAGGGCTTTGGAAAGATCACGGGTGAAGAGTCCCGCATGCAAGCTATATTCTGGAGCGTTGGCCAGAGCAACAGCATCATCCAGGTGGTCAAAAGGCTCCAGGATGACCACCGGCGCGAAGACTTCCTGTTGCCATATCCGACTGTTATGGCTTACACGCTCCAGCACGGTTGGCGCATAGCTTCCCGCTTGGCGATGGTGCCCACACAGAAGAACGGCACCCTCGGCCAGCGCATCATTTACCAATTGTTCGGTACGACGCGCCGCCTGTTCCGTGATCATCGGGCCTACATCTGTTGCTCGCTGGTCCGGATCACCCACCACCAATGCACGCGTTTGGCTGACAAAACGCTCACGGAAGTCCTCATAAATTGAACGATGAACAAGGATGCGCTGTGTGCCGATGCAATTCTGCCCTGCAGCCCAGAAAGCACCGGATACACAAGATTCTACAGTCGGTTCAAGATCACAGTCTTCGAGCACGAGAACCGGGGCATTCCCCCCCAGATCCATGGCCAGCTTCTTCAAGCCTGCACTACGAGCAATGGACTCTCCAGTTGCAAAACCACCCGTGAAGGAAATCATCCGCACTTCGCGCAGTTCCACCAATGCTTTACCCAGATCGACGCTTCCGGTCGCCAGGGTTACCACGGACGGAGGCAGGCCCGCGGCCACCAGGCACTCAACCAGCTTGAGAGCCGACAACGGTGCGAGCTCTGAGGGTTTCAGAATCACAGCATTGCCACCGGCGATGGCCGGGCCCAATTTATGGGCGACCAAGTTCAGCGGATCGTTGTATGGGGTTATCGCGACGATAAGCCCCAACGGTTCACGAGTGAACCAGCCCTGGCGAGATTCGGAGCCTTCATATGCCTCAAATGGAATCACTTCTCCGGCGTTACGACGAGCTTCTTCCGCCGATAGCTTCAGCGTGTTCACACAACGCTTCACTTCCTTCTCTGCTTGCCGCAGCGTCTTTCCCGCCTCTGCAACAATGAGTTTGGCAAACGCTTCAGCCTCAAGCTCTACACGCCGAGCCGTTTCCTCAAGGATCCGTGCTCGAAGGTGGCGAGGCGCTGCGGCACTCTCACGCACGCCAATTCGCGCACGCTCCAGCAAGCCAGGAACAGCGGTTGCATCAAGGCACGGTACGCTCCCCACCAGGCGACCATCGAATGGACTGAACACATCAATCTGTTTGGCATCAACAAGCTGGATGCTGGCCATGCTGGATACGCTCATGACGACTCTCCTATTACTTGCCGTGGGTGGTATGGATGGCGATGATGTCTGACAGCAACGCAAAGGCCGTCTCGATACGACCTGCTCCAGGGCCGGATACAGTGACGGCACCCAGCAGTGTAGTTTTGAACGATACCGCGTTCGTGGCACCGGAAATTCCGGCAAGAGGATGCGAATTCGGCAGCAGTCGAGCTTCCACACTCGCTCGAACCGAGCCATCAACTTCGCGATTTGCAGAACCGATCAGCTTCCAACTTGCACCGTTGGCACTTGCCTGAGCGATGTCTTCTGGACTGATGCGGCTAATCCCCGAACAAGCCACATCGCTGACGCTCAATCGAGCGTTGAGCAGTTCATTGGCGAGAATCACCACCTTGAGGCGGACGTCAAACCCCTCCACATCGGCAGTTGGGTCGGCCTCGGCATAGCCGAGCTGTTGAGCCTGAGCGACGGCGTCGTTAAAAGCCAGGCCGTCCTTCATGCGAGTCAGCACGTAATTGGAAGTCCCGTTCAGGATGCCTTCAAAGCCTTGAACCTCCACGCCTGCCAGAGCCTGTCGTGCCAGGCGAATCACGGGCGTACCGCTCATGACCGAACCTTCGTACTCGAAGGCAACACCCTTGCGACGGGCCAAATCCTTAAGCTCAGCACCGTGCAGAGCAATTGGCCCCTTGTTGGTGGTCACAACATGGATGCCGCTTTCCAGTGCCCAGCGGCAGAACGTAGTAGCGGGCTCACCATCGACCGGGTTGGTGAAGGTGGCTTCAGCAATCATGTCCGCACCAGAATGCTTAATGACAGCTTCGTTCAACGCCTCAGCGGTGCCTCCAGACATTTGAGCGAGTGCCCCCTTCTCGATAGGCAGAGCGACCAACTGCTTTGCATCCAGACCCTCTTCAGCAACGATGGAACCGAGAAAAAGATCAGTCACACCAACGATTTTGATACCAAAACCCAGAGAGGCTTTCCACTCGGCATTACGATCTGCAACCAGTTGAGCCAGGCCACGGTTGACGCCACCAAAACCCACCAGGGCAATTTTGTATTCAGTCATGAAAGCAGTCCTCTTAGACGTTGTTCGACAGAAAGATCGTAAGAGTCGAGCTCTGGCAGTTGAATATGGCAGAGTGCTGTATTTGTTGGCCGTTTTGCCCGTACAGAAAGACGTCCAGAAAGCCCATAAACGGCTTGTCCGCTTTTCGTCCAGGTGACTGCGTAAGGCGAAGGAAGTGGGTACAGGGACGGAAAACGCCTCTGTTTTTTTTGCTTAAAACACTGCAGAAAGGACGAAGGAAGTGACGGTGTTTTCCACCCCGGGCATCGCAGAGATTTCCTTCCAGACAAGGTGAACACGTTCAGGAGAGGCAGCATTGACTCGAAGCATCAAATCGAATTCACCGCTCAATACTTCACACTGAACCACCTCGGGGATGGAGCGCAGCACAGCAAGTACCTCCTCTCCACGCATGCGGTCGTAGCGATAGACAAAGATCACCGCACTGATCAGCGATGAAGGTCGTCGGGAATCACCGAGACGTACCGTATAACCCTGGATGGCGCCGTCTCGCTCAAGACGCTCAATGCGCTGCCGCACAGCATTGCGCGACAAGTTGACCTTGGCGCCCAGTTCAACATGGGCGATTCGGGCATTCGCTGTGAGTTCGGCAAGTATGCGCTCGTCCAGCGGATCCAGAATGCGCTTCATACGTGCCTCTGCTGCGCCGACAAGAGAGCCTGGCACAGACCGTCCAGATCGCCTTTGCCCAAGTACGGTGGCTGAGCAAAAATGTCAGGAGTCGTTGGTACCTCTGTCTGCCAGACACCTAACTCGGACAATAGGGCCGCAGACCTGGCCGGAGCAATTTGCCCAAAGGTCACCATCGGAGCCCCCAGACTGCGTCGATGTATTCGGCCAGCCAGAACGCCCACAGCGGTATGTGGATCGATTGCAGACCCGGTCTCACGGAACAACTTGATGACTTCGTCGCGAACCTGTGATTCGTCTACTGCATAGGAATCGCACAGAACTCGGGCCCGGAGCCATTGCTCGTTGCCAATGCTTAACTCGCCGCAGCCTTCAAAGTGCTCCATTAGCGCCTTTACTGAACTCCCATCGTGCCCATACAGCTCCCAAACGAACCGCTCCAGGTTGGAGAACAGGGAGAAATCCATCGCAGGAGACAACGTTCGGTTACTTACTCGGGTCGAGTAGCGATTGCGATGAATAAACTGGTGAAGTGCATCATTGCTGTTAGTAGAAATGATCACCTGATTGATGGGTAATCCCATTTTCTGAGCCATGTAGCCGGCGCAGATCTCAGCAGAGCTGGCTGCTGGAACGCTGAAGCCTACAGGACGTGTCCCGCCACCCAGCTGCAAGGCAGCGTGGAAATAAAGAACGATCTGTGCGAGGACGCCGACCCAGTTGGTGGAGTTGAAACTGATGGGTATTACCCCGTCTAACGGCCAGTTGCGCAAGAGTCGAGAGACCAACGTCTGGCAGTCGTCGAAATTACCGTCTACTGGAAAAAGCTGAACCCGCTCAGGGTCTGCCGCCTGCAGGGCAGAGAGTTGCTCAGCCGCTACCCCATTGCGCGGATACAATATCGCCATGCGAGTGCCCGGGCAGTTAGAAAACGCCTCAAGCGCTGCCAGCCCAGTATCGCCATTGGTCGCACCGACGATCAGCGCCTCTCCACCGACCTCCCCCAAAAAATGCTCCACCAAACGCGATTGCAGTTGCGCAGCGAAATCTTTGGACGAATGGGTTGGGCCATGAAACAGCTGGAGTATCCACTCGTTATGGCCAATCTGCTCAAGCGGTGTAATAGCGCGGTGGTTAAAGTTTCGATAGCTGTCGCTCAGCAAAGCACGCAGGGTGCTTTCGTCCATGGAAGAGCCAACGTAGGGTGAGACCACCCGCCAGACCAGCTCATCGAAAGGTAGCCACGACCAACTGGCAATCTGTTTCTCAGTGAAGACAGGCAAACTTGCCGGGACGTAGAGACCGCCATCTTCGGCAAGTCCCGACAGAACCACACTGCGAAAGTCCGCCCGTACGTCACCGCCGCGTGTGCTTACGTAATGCATGATGACTCCAGAACAGAATTACAAAAGGCGGTGGGCTTGAGCCACCAACCAGGTAGAAAAAGTCGCGGCATCAGGCGAGAGCACCTCGGCCTGCTCACGCACCAGATAAAAAGACTCGCTGGCCTCGATTCGGTGACTGAATGGAGTAATCAGGTGCCCACTCTTCAGCAAATCTTCCACTACGGAAGACCGGGCCAAGGCAACGCCCTGACCCAGTTCTGCCATACGGATTGTGGAAATCAGTGTGTCGAACTGAAGACCACGGGAATAATCGACATCGTCTGCTCCAACCCGCTTCAACCAGTAACCCCAACCTTCCTCGTACCCCAATACATGCAGCAAAGAATGGTTCATCAAATCGCGAGGCTCACGTATCGGTGAGCGGGTCATAAGTTCAGGTGAGCAAACGGGCTGGAGGATGTCCCACGTTAATCGCTGAGAGTGCAATCCCGACCACTCACCGCATCCCCAGCGAATCTCCAGGTCATCCTCTCCGTCCGGTTCCTTCACCCAAATGTTGCTGATATATCGGATGTCGATTTGGGGATACTCTCGACAAAAACCCGCGAGCCGCGGGGCCAACCAATAGTGAAGGAAGGAAAGGCTGCCACGCACCTTCACATGCCTTCGATTGTGCTGGCCAAAAATCTCGTTTGTACCCACTGCAAGACGGCTGATCGCGTCTTGTACTACCGGTAGGTACGATTGCCCTTCTTCAGTCAAGCCAAGCCCTCGGGGCAGGCGCTTGAATAGCGCCACCCCGAGGTGGCCCTCCAACTGACGGATCTGCTGACTTACTGCACCTTGAGTCAGGTGCAGCTCCAGCGCTGCATGGGTGAAATTCAAATACCGCGCCGATACTTCGAATGCCCTCAGCCAATTCAAGGGTGGTAGTGATTTTTGACTCATCGGCGCAACCTCATTGGGACTTATCTCTGCTCAATCATCTCCTGAGCTACTCACGCCGCACCAGCGGAATGATGTGCAGCCGCTGCTAATGCCAACCGCTCTTCCCGCTTCTTGCGAGTGATCCAATAAACGAAGTAACACCACGCGATAAACGGAAGACCGAAGTAAAGCGCCACTCGCTGCTCAGGATCAAAAGCAATGCCAACGCAGGCCAGCAAGCAACACAACAGAGCACCAATAGGAACCCAAGGGTAGCCGCGCACACGGAAATGCAGATCCTCAACCCGCCCGCCATTGGCGACGTATTGGCGTCGGAAGGCGATTTGGCTCGCAGCGATGCTCATCCAGACGATCACCACCGCGAGCCCTGAAATCGATACCAGAGCCAAGTAAACCGTATCAGGGGCAAACACGCTGCTGAGCAGCGACGCCATCGCCCCCGCCATACTCAAAACGATCGCATTAACCGGTGTGCCCTGGCGCGAAAGCCTGGCGTAGCGCTTAGGCATGTGCCCTTGATCACTCAATGTCCAAAGCATGCGCGAAGCCGCATACAGTCCCGAGTTAGCGGCGGATATCAGGGCCGTGAGAATGACAAAGTTCATGATGTCGGCTGAATAGGGGATGCCAATCAGCTCGAACACCATCACGAACGGACTTTCTATAACGCCCGCCTGCTCTCGGGGCAATAAGGTAGCAAGTACGAAAATCGTGCCCACGAAGAACAGCGCCAGACGTACCACCGTCGTCCGTATCGCCTTGGGTACGCTTGTCTGAGGATCTTGCGCTTCACCTGCCGCAATCCCGATAAGCTCAGTTCCGGAAAATGCAAAGGAGACAGCTAGAAGTGTCATCGCAATGGGCAAGAACCCTGTCGGGAAAAGCCCCTCACGGGTAAAGTTCGAGAGCCCGGCACCTTGCAAATGCTGTACTTGGAAGAGACCGCAAATGGCCCCACCACCAATGACGATAAACGTGATAACAGTCAGAACTTTAATGAGCGAAAGCCAGAATTCAGTCTCGGCAAACAAACGAACAGATACAACGTTGCTTAAAAAGACTGCAATGGCAAAAAACGCGCTCCAGATCCAGACCGGTGTATCAGGGAACCACCGAACCATCAGGATGCCCGCAGCCGTAAATTCAGAGCCAATAGCGACTGCCCAAGTGAGCCAATATAGCCAGGCCACCGTATAGCCCGTACCTGGGCCCAAGTATCGAGTTGCGTAGCTACTGAAAGATCCGGTTTCTGGCATCTGTACCGCTAATTCACCGAGACAGACCATTACCAAATACACCATCACCGCACCGATGATGTAGGCAATCACTGCGCCAAGCGGCCCAGCCTGATTAACGGTGTAGCCGGAGGTAAGGAATAATCCCGTACCGATTACACCACCCAACGCCAACATGACAATGTGGCGGGTTTGCATTTCTTTCTTGAAATTCAAGGCTGGATCGGACTGATCATTCTTTGTTTGGATAGTCATCGCTATGTACTCATGAAATGCACGGACAAATATTTCTTGTAACCGACCATTAGGCAGCACAATTAAATTGTCGCTAGTTGTTATTGTTTTCACTATTCATGAAGGACGTTCCGATAATAAAATCGGAAGTTTTACCGAGTTCAGGTTCCCACCTCGGTGAAACGCTTGCCAGCATGGAGGATTGCATCACCTTGTTTGCTGCGAACTAACGCAAATGCTTGTTTAAGGTCAGCCAACAAGTCGGCTGTATCTTCAATACCCACGGAGACCCTCACCAAACCCTCGGAAATCCCAAGTGCCTGCCGTTCCTCCAAGGTGTTTTCCACGTGGCTGGTTGTCCGTGCCGGCCCGTAGATGGTTTCAACCGCTCCCAGGTTGCCCGCACGATGTGCATATTTGAGCAGCGGCAACAAACGAGTCACTGTGTCCATACCCCCTACCAGCACAAAGCTGACAATTGCGCCAAATCCACGCATTTGCGAACGAGCAATGACATGACCTCGATGTTGAGGTAGTCCCGGATAGTTCACAGATTCCACTAGGGGTTCAGTGCATAGGTATTCGGCCAGTACTTGTGCGCTCGCCTGTTGCTGGCGAAGACGCAAAGCCAGAGTCTTGATGCCCCGGATGATGAGATAAGCCGAAAACGGATCCAGCGAGGCCCCATTGATTTCGCGATAATGGCGAACTTGAGACATGAGATGCTCGGTGCCGCAGACCACACCGCCAAGCACATCGCCATGACCGGACAGGAACTTGGTAGCACTGTGCACTACTACGTCAACCCCAAGAGCAAGGGGATTCTGATTCAAAGGCGTCGCGAACGTATTGTCTGCTATGACCAAAGCCCCAACACCCTTCGCCATCGCCACGAGACGTCTGATATCAAGAACCTTGAGTGTTGGATTCGTCGGGGTTTCCAGGTAAAGGACATTGCAGCCTTTAGCGATCTCATGCTCGATAGCTTCTATGTCGAGGGTATCGCAAAGCGTGACCTCGACTCCCATACGAGGGAGAAACTCTTCAAAGATCTTGTTTGTGCCACCATAGCTGTCGCGGGTAGAAACCACACGCTGACCATTGGACAAGAAGGTATGCAGCACACCACTGATGGCAGCCATCCCGGTACTGAAAGCGACTGCCGATTCTGCGCTTTCCAGCTCGCAAAGTTTGTCTTCCAGGACAGTGACAGTAGGGTTGCTCATGCGGCTGTAAATGAAACCAGGCTCTTTACCCAGCGCCACGTCATACCATTGATCGATGTCTTGGTAACCGTAGGCGGCACTGACTACGATGGGCGTCTGGGTAGCGTTGTAGGGATGCTGAACTTGCTCCCCGCCCCAAACCACTCGCGTCCCCAAACCAGCCTTCTGGCTCTGACTCGGTTTTATCTTGTCATCCATAAATTTATCTCGCATCGATGAAACACAAATGTGTTCCGATTGGGCTTGCGATGACTATATGGAAGGCTTGAGCGTGTGAAAAATCATGTTATCTGGGGCTAAGGGGGGCTTTTTTTAATGGATGAACGATATGCCTGATTTCGCCTCATGCAGCAAGCTAGAGCGGACGTTTACTCGCCCTTAGCCTTGTAGGTATGTTCGCCAGTCGGTAGCCGCTATTGCTGCCGCATCACTGGCAACCCGCCTGGACTGGGTTAACTCACTAATAGAAGGACATAAAATGCTCATTGTCTTCAGCGGCCTTCCAGGTACCGGAAAGACGACTATCGCAAGTGACCTTGCCACCAGAACAAGTGCTGTGTATCTGCGGATCGATACGATTGAGCAGGCTATCCGAAATTCCGGTGCTCTGGCACAAGACGTGGGGCGGAGCGGTTACATGGTCGCTAATGAGCTTGCTCTGAGCAATCTTCGTTTCGGCAGCACGGTCATAGTCGACTGTGTTAACCCAGTCATCGAAAGCCGAAAGGCGTGGAGCGAAATCGCCACACGCTCGGGTGCTCCATTAGTGAATATCCAGGTGGTTTGCTCTGATAAACATGAACACCGGCGACGGGTAGAAACCAGGAAGACTGATATTCCCGGGCTGACGCCACCAACCTGGCAGTCTGTATTGGATCATGAATATGAGGCGTGGGATAACGCCCCGTTTAATATAGACACAGCCCTGACCTCTCCGGCGGAGGCAGTGGCAATGATCACCAAACGATTTTTATCCGGGGACCGATCCTATTTTTGACTGAGTGCCGCTATCGATACTCCCGAAGCAACGAAGGTGAGTCCTGCCCCTACATTCAGGCCATTTACCAGTCGTGGCCTCTGACGCAAAAATCGGGACAGTGCAGTGGCAAATACGCCCATAAGTGCGAATCCCACTGCCGTAAGTGCGGCGAACCATATGCCGTACACCAGCATCTGCACGCTCACTGAGCCGCGTTGTGGGTCGACGAACTGCGGGATGAACGCAAGGACAAAAAACCCAGGCTTCGGATTGAGTGCCGCCGAGAGTAGTCCAGTGAGGAAAATGCTCGGCAGTGATTGCCGAGTCGCTGGCTGGAAGCTAATCAGGCTACGAGAGCGCAGGACTTTTATGCCAAGCCAAAGTAAGTAACCGGCGCCGATGAGCTTGACGACCCAGAAGGCAACTGCGGACGTCTGCATAAGCAAAGTCAGTCCGAGTGAAGCGGTTGCCACATGAAAGAGAATTCCGGTACCGGATGCCATGCCCGATACGATAGCGGCTATCCTGCCCTGACTGAGTCCTCGGCCTACGGCCAGCAGATTGTCCGGGCCTGGTGCGAGTACCAAAAGCAAGCACGCGGCAGTATAGGCAAGCCAGATATTGATCGGAAACACGGCATTCTCCTTAAGCTTCACCGAGGCATCCATCCTCACGTAGCGCCAGACTGTGCCCGTACCAGATTGCAAAGTCAAAGCCACTGAATTTGAGAAGATCTATTTGCCCCCATTTCGGGGCGCCTCCCCGGAAATGGCTTCAAGCAGCACCTGTTCCAGGATCACAAAAAAACATTTGATGTGAGCCTGTTTCAACGCCTGCGGCCGGGTCACCAGATAGACCTCCATATCTGGAAGCTGGAGATCCGGGAACAACCCGATCAGGTCCTTCGCCAGAATACGGGGCAGCACTGCCACACCCATACCTCGCCTCACCGATTCGAGTTGAGCCGCGAACGAGTTCACACTGATCTGCGTGCGTTCCAGACCCGCGGCCTTTGCCGCACACATTTGCGGCAACCTATCCAGCGGAGGAAGCAAAGCAATATTGACCGCAGTGGCCGGAGTCACCCCTGGAAACCGCTTCAGATAGCTTGCATCGGCGAAAACACCGTAAGCGAGTTTGCCTATGGGGCGATAAATCAGCGACGGCTCGCCCAGATGAGCTGTGCGCACAGCAATGTCTGCGACGCCGCGGACGATCTTGTGAAAGTCGGCTGTTATCAGCAACTCCACCGAGCATCGCGGGTGCACAGAGGTGAAGCGACTCGCGGCCTCCAGCACGCAAGAAGAGAACCCCTCCCCCGCACTGACCACGACACTGCCAGATAGCTCTGTGTGTAGCTCAGACATGCCCGTAACGGTTTGACGCCTCAAGCCCGCTTCTGCAGCCAGGGCAACTTCGACGAGGGATTGGCCTCGCGGGGTCAACCAACATCCTTCAACGCCCCGCTCGACAAGTGGCTCGCCAAGTGCGCCTTCAAGTTGGGTCAGCCGTCGCGACACAGTAGACGCAGCGACCCCCAGCAATTGGCCGGCCTGAAGAAAACTGCCTCGTCGCGAGACGGCCAACAGCAGCCGAAGATCGTCCCAGTTTGCTTGCAAAGCCATGCTTCCTATCTTCCCTGATTTGCAAATTTGCAAATCCATTATGCAGCAGTCGCTGTTTTTCGGGCGAGGCGTCAACGGTATATCTACACGCCCTTGAAACGAATGGAATGGAACGGACTGTATGACTACTGGCCCCAACGACTTTGCGGAACGCGCCGCCAGTGCCTTCAATCGCCGTGATGTGGAGGCGATGCTTACGCTGGTTTGCGAAGACTTCATCTACTTCGACGGAATGGGGATGCAAACCGGTCGCGAATCCATGCGCAAACGAGAAACCGCATTACTCGAAGCCTTCCCCGATGCCCAGCTGACCTTCAGCCCATTTGCCGTCGGTGATGATCGTTTAGCACTGACCGCCTTCCTGACCGGCACCTTCACCGCACCATTAGTGCTGCCGGACCGGGTGATTCCACCCCATGGCCGCCACATTGCCGTGTACTACGCCGCACACTTCACCTTCAAGGATGGGTTGGCCATCCGTGAAGAGGTCTTCTTCGACAGTGCGGTGTTGATGTCATTTTTTAGCCGAGCAGGCTGAGGGTTGAGCGATGCACAGCGTATTCGTTACTGGCGCAACCGGCTTGTTGGGCAACAACCTGGTGCGTGAGCTGGTCGCTCGTGGTTGCGCGGTCAAAGCCCTGGTTCGTTCAAGAGCCAAAGGTGAACAACAGTTCAAGCATTTGCAGGGTGTGGAACTGGTCGTTGGCGACATGGCCGATGTCGACGCGTTCGCAATGTCGTTGCAAGGCTGCGATACGGTGTTTCACACCGCCGCGTTCTTTCGCGACAACTACAAGGGCGGCAGTCACTGGAAGGAACTCGAAAAGATTAACGTGGAGGGTACGCGGCGCTTGCTTGTCCGGGCCGACCACGCTGGTATCCGACGTTTCATCCATACGTCGTCCATTGCCGTGCTCGACGGCGCCCCCGGCACGTCGATCGATGAAACTTGCCTGCGGGCCGACGCCGACGCGGATGACTACTACCGTAGCAAGATCCTCGCCGACCGTGTCGTCTTGTCGTTCCTGAAACGCCATCCCCAGATGCATGCCTGCATGGTCCTGCCTGGCTGGATGTGGGGCCCTGCCGACATTGGCCCGACCTCCTCGGGGCAGCTGGTTAACGATGTCGTGCGCGGCAAATTGCCCGGACTGATCCCCGGCAGCTTCTCCGTTGTCGATGCCCGCGATGTGGCATTGGCGCAGATTGCCGCAGCCAGACATGGCCGGCGCGGTGAGCGCTATCTCGCGGCGGGCCGGCATATGACCATGCGTGAGCTGGTGCCTATGCTGGGACGTATAGCGGGCGTCAAGACACCCGTTCGACAACTACCGCTGCCCTTGCTATACACCTTGGCGGCTGTGCAGGAGATCTATGCGCGTATTACCGGCAAGCCCATTCTGCTGAGCATGGCCACGTTGCGCCTGTTGGTACGAGAGAAGGACCGCACCTGTTTCAACCACAGCAAGAGTGAACAAGAGCTTGGCCTGAGTTTCCGGCCGCTGGAGCTGACACTCACTGACACCGTGGCGTGGTACCGCGATCACGATTGGTTTGAAAACCACAGTGCGCCTCCGTCGCCGGAAAAACGTACATCCGTCATGGCCGACGACTGACTTTCGCAGATAAGATGACCGTCGGGCCCCACATTCACCGCATACCAGGACAAGGACGTAAACATACTGTGAGTAGGACAATAATCCTGATGCGTCACGGCCAGCCAAAGTTGGTCGCAGCCGACAAAATGTCAGCGCTCGAAATGAAAGACTGGATCGAAAAATACAACCGGTCTGAAATTACTAACCACCCCGTCCCGGATGCCAGCATGCAGCTCGCTGCAACCGCCACGGTGATTGTCTCAAGCAACGCGCCTCGTGCGCTGACCTCCGTCCAGGCTCTTGGCCTGAAGCCCGCCCTCGTCGACGCGCTTTTCTGTGAAGCGCAACTGCCTTATGGTCACTGGAAACTGCCACGGCTATCGCCGTTTACCTGGGCATTTATCCTTCGAGTCTTATGGTTGTGCGGTTACTCGCGCAGAGTCGAATCCGTCGGCACTGCGAGGATGCGCGCCAGCTCGGCAGCTCAACGACTTCAGTCCCTTGCCAGTGAAGGACCGGTTCTGCTGCTTGGTCATGGCTTTATGAATCGAATGATCGCCAAACAACTGGTGGCAGATGGATGGACTCGCCAAGAACGTAACGGCAGCCAGTATTGGAGTGCGACGGTGTATCAATATGGCGGTGTTTGAGAGGTGCCTCACGCGGTAACCCACCAATACCTCTTCTGAAGCCCACGATCTTTTTCAGCAAACGGAGTCACTTACATGGAAGTCATCAATCAGTTGCAGCCCGCAGAGTGTGCAGACATGGAGGACATCCGACGCGAAATCGATGCCCTTGATCAGGTTGTTATCAAGCTGTTGGGCAAGCGTTTTCATTACGTGCTGGCGGCCTCCAAGTTCAAGACCTCAGCGACTTCGGTGCGTGCGCCGGAGCGTTTCAAGGCGATGCTGGCGACACGTCGCGAGTGGGCCGAGGCCGAGGGCTTGAGCGCGGATGCAATCGAGAAAATGTACAGCGACCTGGTGAACCACTTCATTGCCGAAGAGATGAAACACTGGGCGGCTCATCAATCCGAAACCTGATTCTGGGTGTCCGGGCTGTCCGCTTTCGGTTGCGGATTCAACCGGTCGATGCAGGTAAAAATCGGCCGAGAGCGGACAGTTGTTCCACTGCGCAACTATTCAAGTAGTTCTACCAGAAAGGGAAGCGACCTTATGAAACCCGTCAGAATTCGTACCCTCCAAAGTACTGATGCTGAGGCGTTGCTGACATTTGAACTGGACAATCGCGAGTGGTTCGAGCGTTTCATTGACGCGCGCAATGCGGCTTTTTATTCGGTACAAGGCGTCACCGAGCACATTGCGGCTTATTTGTCTGATTTTGCCGCCGGAACCTGGCACCCATTTATCATCGAAGAGGCTGGCGGAAAAATAGTGGGTCGGGCGAACCTGAAAGGTATCGACACGTCCGAGCGGTCGGCAGAAGTCGGCTATCGAATTGCTCAAAGCGCTTGCGGACAGGGACTGGCAACGCTGGCGGTGAGGCATCTGATCCAGGAAGCGCAGTTGCATTGGAACCTTAAACAGCTGGTTGCCAACGTATACGCTGCAAATATAGGCTCGGCAAAAGTACTCAAACGGTGTGGCTTCTTGATCGAGCCTGTATCCCGGCATGAAGGGACAGAGCACGAATATCGGTTTGGCCTTTCGATTTAGATGAGTGACAGTAAGCTGTGACTTGCTTCGGGAGTGTCAGATTTTTTGTGTGCGGGCCGGTAACGGCCTGCCATAAGGCAAGCCCTCATTTCACCAGTTTGACCTGGTAAATCGATCGCCATAAAGAATCGCAAACTGATTCATTGCGCTCTTCCAGTCGTGCGCTGCGCTGCCCCAATTGGCCGTGATGTTTTGCAGTGCCAGCCAGATCAGCTTCGTCGCTGCATCATCAGTCGGGAAGTGGCCTCTTGTCTTGATGATCTTGCGCAACTGAGCATTGATGCTCTCGATGGCGTTAGTGGTGTAGATCACTTTTCGGATGGCAGGCGGGAAGACAAAAAACGGGATGACTCGATCCCAGGCACGTCTCCAAGCGGCTACGACTGTTGGGTATTGTTTGCCCCAAGGCCCCGTTTCAAATGCGTCCAGAGCTTGCTCGGCAGCTTCAACGTTAAGCGCCTGATAAACCGGCTTGAGGGCTTTGGCCAACTCGCGGCGCTTGTCCCAGGAGGCGTAATCAAGACTGTTACGGATCAGGTGCACGATGCAGGTCTGCAAGGTCGTCGTCGGAAACACCGCACTCAAGGCTTCTGGCATGCCTTTAAGGCCGTCAGTTACCGCGATCAATACATCCTCAACGCCACGGGTCTTGAGGTCGTTGAAGACCTTCATCCAGAACTTGGCCCCCTCAGTGGTCTCAATCCAGATGCCCAAAATGTCTCGGGTGCCGTCCGGCAGCACGCCCAGAGCCAGGTAGATGGCCTTGTTGCGAACCAGTCCTTCCTCACGGATTTTGACCCGCAGCGCATCGAAGAAAATCACCGGATACATCGGCTCAAGCGGGCGTTGTTGCCAGGCAGTCACTTCCTCCAACACTGCGTCAGTGACCGAGCTGATGAAATCATGGGAAACATCGGTCCCGTACTGCTCCGAAAGGAATGCCCGGATCTCTCGGACGGTCATGCCACGGGCGTACATGGCAATGATTTTGTCGTCGAAGCCCGTGAACCGACGCTCATGCTTGGGGATCAGCATTGGCGCGAAGCTGCCATCGCGATCCCGAGGAATGTCCAGACGCAGCGGGCCATCATCGGTCAGCACGGTCTTGCTGCTTTTGCCGTTGCGCTGGTTACTCGACTCCTCAGGGCGCTCCGCGCCCTGAGGGTAGCCAAGGTGGTGACCCAGCTCCGCGCCAAGGGCTCGCTCGATAAGCGCCTTTTTGAACGCCATGGATGCGTCCTGAATCGCCTCGGCGCTCATTGGGCCTTTAACGAACTGATCGATCAGCTCCTTCGGAATCGAAGGAAGCTGGGTTTTGGCCTCCGAGGCCGGTTTCTTTTTGGTCGGCATACATGCTCCTTTTCAACATGTTATGCCCGAACACAAAATTTCTGACAGTCCCCTTGCTTCGCCCTGCCCAAGCAGTGTTCGACCTACACCAGCACGGTCAACCACGCCGACACCAGCAGTAAAAAAGCCAGTGCAGTGTTCATGCGTTTGAACGCCTGTGGCGAACCAAAAGCCCGAGCGCTACCCACGCCGAGCAACGCCCACAGGGTCATGCATGGCAAGGAGACCAACAGAAACATCAGCGACAACACCACCAGTCGCAGGGTCTTGTCACCGCCACCGACAAATACGCTAACCACCGCCGCCGCCATCATCCAGACCTTGGGGTTGACCAATTGCAGAGTGGCGGCGCCGAACACGCTGAGACCTTCGTCGCGCGGGGTGGTCGGGTCCAGGGACGGCGGCGCGCTTTGAAAGATTTGCCAGGCCAGCCAACTCAACCAGAGCACCCCGGCCCAAGCCATCGCCTGCTGCACACGGGGAAACCGCAGCAGCGTTTCGCCCACACCGAGCCCGACTGCAAACACAATCAGCGCCGCCGCCCCGCATGCGCCAAAAATGATCGGCAATGTGGCACCCAGCCCTCGCCGTGAACTGTGGCTCAACACCAGAATATTGGTCGGTCCCGGGGTAATCGAGGCAACGAATGCAAACAACAGGAAAGGCAGCAACGATTCCATGGCATGGACTCCTTGATCAGAAAGGAAACCATGATCGCGAGTCAGCGGGATTCAGTCTGGAAGGTTTGAGCAGCGCTTGCGGTAATCCGCGGGTGTGAGCTGATAGGCGCGGCGGAACCAGCGCCCCATATGGCTTTGATCGGCGAACCCGAGAGCACTGGCCACCTGCGCCGGCGACTCGCCCCGCGCCAGCAGCTGTCGCGCCTTGGCCAGGCGCAGCTGGATCAAATAAGCATGAGGCGCCAGCCCAAAGGCTGCCTTGAAGGCCCGCGTCAGGCGAAAGCGATCAACACCACAGGCTTGGGCCAGATCATCCAGCCCGATGTCTTCGTAGACATGGGCATGCAAATAATCACGCGCAACCTGGGCCACCCACGGCAGGCGCGGATCAAAGGCCTGACGCTTGCGCCAATCAAGGTGGCAAGTGAGCGAACCCAACAAGGTGTCGATGGCGCTCTGGCGCACGATGCGCAAGTCGCCCTCATGGAGCGCGTGGAAGGCTTGAAAAATGGCAGTGGCCAGGCGCGGATCCTGGCTCAGGGTGTCGGCAAAACCCGGCTGACTGTTGGTCGGTGCGTGCTCGAACAACGCGTGCAACTCCCGCTCCAGCCAGTGCGGATCGAGGTAGAGCATGGAATAGGTAAACCCCTCCTCGGTCGGCGCATGCCCATCGTGGATCTCCCCCGGCTCCAGCATGAATACCTTGCCCGGCGTACTGAGGTGGCGAACGCGCCGGCAATTGAACTGCTGCACCCCCTGCTCGGTAACCCCGACCAAAAAACTGTCATGCCAATGCGGATCGTAGGCATGCCCCTGAAAATGGGCACGAATCGATTCAATCCCGGTATCGGCGTCCTGGGACAGCTCAATCCAGTTGCGTCTATCCACGGATAGGCTCCAAAGGTAATGGTTCAGCGTTGATCTGTGCGAACGACTAAATTACCGCGCAATGGAAAAGAACGTTTAGAAGATTTGTGCAGGTTCCTCGGCAAATGCATCCTTGATAAATGCCTCCAGCTCTTTCTCTTCAAGCAGCTCAATAGAAAAATGCCCAAAGCGTTTCGGTAACCAAATGATGCGTGTCCCACTGGGCGATTGGAGATTGTCGCGAGACAGTGGTTTTCCGTTCTCATTTTCCGGCTGGACGCCTGCATCGATCAATTCGTCGTAGACGGCCTCAATGTCTGGCGTGGAATAGCAGTGACGGTAGATCGTGCCTTCGCCGTTGGAGTCCATTAGCGCCTTGAGATTTCCGGTAAACGGTTGCACTAACATAAGGCGCTCCGTTCCAAACATGACGATCGCATAGCGCACATGCAAACCGTCGCGCTGCCAATCAAGTGTCTTGGAAATCCTGGCGCTGAAGACTCGGGCGTAATACCTGCACGCTTCCTCGAGGTCTTCGACGAGAACATCCACGTGGCTGAACTTTAATTTCAATGGCCTCACCCTTTTCAGACATACGATTGGTTTGCTGTCAGTCCGGGTATTCTGATTCGCTAACCTTTGCGATAGCGACTAATGTCTGCATTCGGCTGTGGATTCATCTCGCGGACTTGCTTGGCCATCGAGCTGAGTTGATCGCGATCGGAACCGACGTTGGTCACCTCATGCGCAACGATCAAATGGTGGTGTCGACCGCAGTTTGCACGTTGTAGCTGACGATTCCAGTGCCACGCGTCATCATGGAACGGGCGTCTGGATCAGTAGTTAAGCGTATTAGTTGGAGGAGTTGCAATGACAACAATCGATGTGAAATCCCGATTCGAAGCAAAGCTTCTTCGTCCGGCAAAGCCCGGTAATGATACGTCGTGGGCGTTCGTAGTACTGCCAAGAGACGCGAGTGAACAGCTTCCGAGGCGAGGAAGGACGACAGTTGAAGGCACAATCAATGGGCACCATTTCCAGGCAACCCTTGAGCCGGATGGTCAGCTGAGCCATTGGCTGCAGGTAAGTAGAGAGTTATACGAAGCCGCAGGCGCGACCGTTGGGGATATCGTTACGCTTGAGCTAACCCCTGTGAAGAAGGAACCCGAGCCTGACATCCCACCAGATTTTCAGGAGGCACTGGCAGCCACTCCTGAGGCTCGTAAAGTTTGGAACAATACGACGACCCTCGCACGAGTAGACTGGATACACTGGATTACTTCAGCCAAGCAACTTAAGACGCGCGTAAAACGAATGGGTGACGCCTGCGATATGCTTGCATCCGGCAAGAAGCAGGTTTGCTGTTTCGACCAGTCTGGCTATTACAGTAAGGCCTTCCGTGCGCCCGAGGCAGAAAATTTTTAAATGGAACATTCCGTTGAATACGCCTGACTGCCCGAGCCGTTAGTGTCATCGCGCAACATAAGGATATCCCCTTGCGAAGATTGCTCCCCCGTAACAATAAACTCCGAGGCATCCCCCGTCGTCTCCGCGCATTGGAGAACTGGGCCGCGAGTTTTAGCGGCGAGTTCCATCCTCGCATCGATGAGCACGAGCGCTACACACACTGGAAAATCCCGGTACCCAGTACCCTCGCTCAAGGTCCGCAAGCACGTATCGACGATTATCTCCCGGTGGCAGTGAATGTCCGCAAAGGGTCGGTTGCAGCCCTTCGTGACAGGCAGCCATCGATCATAAACAGTCGATGGACAGACTAGTGGAAAACAGGTGGTGTCCTGCTACCCTCTTTACCATAGCCGGGTTTGCCGCCAACCCAGTCGCGTTTCCCCTCGATAGATCTCGCGCTTACCGCGACAAGAAACGCGACATGGCATGTCACCTAATAGTAGATAGCGCCATGAAATTTCGATGCCCTGGCTGTGGTTATATCGGAGACAAACTTCCGCCAACCCATAAGTGTCCTGAATGCGACGAATTTTCCCACGAATGGCTGATTTATGATTGGGAAAGCTTTGCTTCAATCAAGCGTCAACATATTAGATATAACCTTTTAATCATTGGCGTGGCTCTAATTAATTTAGTTGCGGCGATCACCTTGAAATCAACAGAGGTGTTTCAATGGTTGTTCAACTTGTTACTTATCCCGGCAATGATCAGTTTGTTTTATTGTCGAAATCAGCTTGAAAGGAAATCGGAGTATGAAGGACATAGAGGCAGGGATACGCTTCCCTGGTTTATCGGTTTCGGGGGTCTCTAAAGCGTCCAACCCTGTCGTCAGTGCGATCGCAACGGGGGCCGGTCGTTCATGGACGATGCAACGTGAATGAAACGCATCAAGCCGGGAATGATGTGAGAAGCATCTGGCCCAACGCCTCTGAGGGTGGCCGAAGCAAAGTTGCGCTGTTTCGGTAATCCCACAAAATACAAACCCGGTACGTGCTCCGCCTGCCCATGTCGCTGAGCAAGGCTCCCGGTGTCCCCCATGTGTAGATCTGCCAAAAACCCCAGGTTTGGACGAAATCCGGTCGCGAAAACCAAACTGTCCACTTCGGTGTGCTGACCATCGGCCCAAAGCACGCCCGTTGACGTTACTAGCGTGAACATCGGCTTGCGCTCAAAAAGTCCCTGCTTCATGGCTCGACGATAGGTGCCATCATCCAGTACCGGGGTGCTTTGATCGTTCAGCCAACGAGTCTTCTCCACCCCTGTCCACTTGAGCCAAGCATGAAAATCCACACCAAGGATCTTTTGCGGAAAAAATCGAATCGATTCCCTTGTCGCCAATACGACGCTGCTGACTTGAGCCAACTCATGGGCAATTTGTACCGCTGAGTTGGCCGCACCTATGACCACTATTCGTTGGTCTCTGAAGCCATCGACATTTCGGTAATCAGCACTGTGTAAACGTTGCCCGCCAAAACTCTCCAGCCCCTGAATGTCAGGGATAAACGGCTGATTGAATCCGCCGGTGCATACGATCAATGCTTTGGAGCAGAAACGCTGACCATCCGATGCCTGAAGCAAAAACAGTCCATTCTCTTTACGCACTTTCTGGACTCGTATGTTCTGCCGAATGGGTAGCTGGAAAGTGTTCGCGTACTGCTCCAAATAATCTACGACTTCATCGCGTAGCGGATAATGTTTGGCTTCAGCTGGAAAGGGCATCCCAGGTAACGATGAATAAGCAGCAGGGGAAAAAAGTCTCAGGCTGTCGTAATAGTTGCGCCAGTTTCCACCTGGCTGGCTCTCGGCATCCAGAATGAGAAACCTGAGGTTCTGCTGCCGCAGGTGCCAGCCACACGCGAGCCCAGCTTGGCCCGCACCAACAACGATGGCGTCCATGGGCTCGTTTTTTACATTCATGTATGCGCACTCATGCATATATACAGTTAATAAAAAACTAATCTGGCACACCAGGGCAGCAAAACGGGGCCAGACTCTTCATGTGCTGGAGAATGGCTTCGAGCCGTGTCACCACCGCCGCCCCATCCACCTCGTAGAACATCTGCCGGCTGACCTTGGTAGCACGGACGATACCCGCCTCTGATAGCACTTGCAGATGGCGAGATACCACAGAACGCTCTTGAGGCAGCCCCTCGGCAATCTCGGCGATATCCGCACGCCCCAGTTGCATGACTCGCTTGAGCACAGCTACCCGCGACGGCTCGCAAAGAGCTTTGAAGAAGGCTCCATCGAGGGAGTCGATTGCGGCATCAATTGCCCGGGAACGTATAGAGGTTCGGTTCATGCGGATGACTATATGTGCATATCCATGCACACGTCAATTCACCGAATAGACGTCAACAACAGATACCAATAGCACCTGATCAATGCCTGCATGCTCCGAAATAGCGAGTTCGACCGTCAGCCAGGGGTCGATACCTCCCCTCAGCGACAGGCAGCTCGAAAAGTGAGTCACAATTGATCGACGACCCGGCATAGCGTTAGCGTAGCCCCCGAACTAAGGCTCCCAGGATAATCGCAGTGCTCAAGCCAGCAGCTCGCTGATCCACCGGGCCTGTCGGGCGATGTCTTGCACCTTCTCCTCGGGCACGGCCTGCCGCGCCTGGGCGAAGTGGGTGAGGGTCTGCTGCTTATGGCGCAGCATGCGCTGCCACTTGGACAGGAACACCGGGCTGCGTGCCTGCATCTGCAGCGGGCCGAAATACAACTCCTGGGCGCTGTACATTACCGGCCCGTCGCGCTCGGCGACGATGATCTCGTAGTAGAAGCGATTCTCCCGTAGCAGCTCCTCGCAGAGGATGCGGTAGCCATTTTCCATCAGCCATTGGCGCAGTGGTTGCTCGCCGCCGTTGGGCTGCAGGATCAGGCGTTCCTGGCCGCTCAGGCGCGCCTTGCCGCTGTCGAGGATGTCGCGGATCGTCTCGCCGCCCATGCCGCAGATGCTGATCGCCGTGATCCCGTCGCCCGGCTCGATCGCCGCCAGGCCATTGGCCAGGCGCACGGTGATCCGCCGGTCCAGGCCGTTCTCGCGCACGGTGCGTTCGGCCGAGCGGAACGGCGTCATTGCCACCTCGCCGGCCACCGCCGCCGCGATGACGCCACGGCGCATCAACGCCACCGGCAAGTAGCCGTGATCCGAGCCGATATCGGCCAGGCGAGCGCCTGCTGGCACATGCGCCGCCACGTGCTCCAGGCGGATGGACAATGTCTGTTCGTTCAACTGCAGTTCCTTTTCACCACGAATGTCCGGTCACCACGAATGTCCGGCACCTTGGGCCGGATCGGGGAGAGATTCTGTAGAGCAACGCCGTGCATTTCAAATTTATGCGACCAGGGTGATGACTCGCCCCAACGATCATTGCATCGCGACACTGGTGCCCTGCTGGTATTCACGGGGCGTACAGCCAAACTCGCGACGGAACACTGTGTGCAGATACTGCGCAGATTTGAAGCCGCAGTTGGACGCAATGTCTGCAATCGCTGAATCGGTGTTCTCTAGCCTGCTGGTCGCTGCCGCCAGTTTGAAGCGCAGGATCTCGTCATGCACGCTGCAGCCTCGCACTTTGCGAAAGTGCGATTCCAGCGACGAGCGCGACACGCCGACATAAGCCGCCACCTGCGCCGTCTTGATGCCCTGGCAGGCATATTGACGGATGAACAGCAGCGCCTGCATGACGTAGGGGTCACCTAATGGTTGATGCAGACTTGATACCTGCACGTTGATCGAATCAGGGGGTATCAGTATTTGCGTGCCCGTGGACGGCATGCCGTGCAACATCTGATGGAGCAGATGCGCGGCGGTTCGCCCCATGGTTTCGGTGCCCTGGATGACCGAGCTCAGTGGCACCCGGGTCAGGCTGCGGGTCAGCGGGTCGTTGTCGATGCCGATCAACGCCACCTGCTCCGGCACGGCGATTCCGGCGGTCAGGCAGGCTTGCAGTAGCTGCCGGGCGCGCGCGTCACTGACGGCGATGATGCCGATGGGTTTGGGCAGGCTTTGCAGCCAGGCGATCTGCTGTTCGACGGCGCTGTCCCAGAGCGGCGCGCTGGTGCCCATGCCGCGATAGACCTCAGCGTGCAGGCCATCGCGTTGCATCAGCCGGCGAAAGGCTTTTTCCCGTTCCTGAGCCCAACGATTGGCTTGTGCTTCAGGCAGGCTGAAGCAGGCAAAACGCGTCAGCCCGGCCTCGATCAGGTGCTCATACGCCAGCGTCATCAGCGCGGCATTGTCGGTGGCGACGTACGGAATACCTTTCGGATAGGCTCGCACATCCTGATAAGAACCGCCCACCGCCACCACGGGCAACTTGATTGCGGCCAGCGCCTCGCCAATCAGCGGGTCGTCGAAGTCGGCAATGATCCCGTCACCCTGCCAGCGCTCGATCCCTTTCAACCGGCAGAGGAAATCCTCCTCAAGAAACAAGTCCCAGGATGCGCGCGTGCTGCTCAGGTAGTTGCCGATGCCGCTAATGATGCCGCGGTCGTAGATCTTGCTGCCATTGAACAGCAGTGCAATGCGGTGAACGGGCGGTACGGTTTTCATTGTTCTTGTCCTGGGCCGTCAACACCGAGGCGGTCGGCACAGACTAGGCGCGCAGGCGACGAATCTCAATACTCAAAATCGCACCCTGTGTTGGTGACTTTCATAATCAGCAGCCACAAGGCCGTTGCTAGTATCGAGACACCGCCAAGAACAACAAGGACATTGCCAATGCAGTACTTTCCCGATGTCGACAAGATTCGCTACGAAGGCCCCGCCAGCGACTCTCCCCTCGCCTTCCGCCACTACGATGCCAACAAACTTATCCTCGGCAAACCGATGCGCGAGCACCTGCGCATGGCTGCCTGCTATTGGCACACCTTCGTCTGGCCGGGCTCCGATGTGTTCGGTGCAGGGACCTTCAAGCGTCCGTGGCAGCAAGCGGCAGATCCGATGGAGATGGCCATCGGCAAGGCGCAGGCCGCTTTCGAGTTCTTCTCCAAACTCGGCATCGACTACTACTGCTTCCACGATACGGATGTCGCCCCGGAGGGCAGTTCGCTAAAGGAATACCGCAACCACTTCGCGCAGATGATCGACCACCTGGAGCGCCATCAGGAACAGAGCGGGATCAAGCTGCTGTGGGGAACCGCCAACTGTTTCAGCAACCCGCGCTTCGCCGCAGGTGCCGCCAGCAACCCGGACCCGCAAGTGTTCGCCTGTGCCGCCGCTCAGGTATTCAGCGCCTTGAACGCTACCCAACGCCTCAAAGGGTCCAACTACGTGTTGTGGGGCGGTCGCGAGGGCTACGAAACCCTGCTCAACACCGACTTGAAACGCGAACGCGAACAACTGGGTCGTTTCATGCGCATGGTCGTCGAGCATAAGCACAAGATCGGTTTCAAAGGTGAACTGCTGATCGAACCCAAGCCACAGGAGCCGACCAAGCACCAATACGATTACGACAGCGCCACCGTCTTTGGCTTTCTGCATCAGTTCGGCCTGGAAAACGAAATCAAGGTCAACATCGAGGCCAACCATGCAACCCTGGCGGGTCATAGCTTCCATCACGAAATCGCAACGGCCGCCTCGTTGGGGATCTTCGGCAGCATCGATGCCAACCGTGGTGATCCGCAGAACGGCTGGGATACCGACCAGTTTCCCAATAGCGTCGAAGAGATGACCCTGGCCACCTACGAAATTCTCAAAGTCGGTGGTTTCAAGAATGGCGGGTTCAACTTCGACTCCAAGGTTCGCCGCCAAAGCCTCGACGAGATCGATCTGTTCCATGGCCACGTCGCCGCGATGGACGTCCTCGCCCTGTCCCTGGAGCGCGCGGCGGCCATGGTGCAGAACGACCGACTCCAGCAATTCAAGGATCAACGCTATGCCGGCTGGCAGCAGCCATTGGGGCTGGCGGTTTTGGCGGGTGAGTTCAGCCTCCAGTCACTGGCCGAACACGCCTTCGCCAACGAACTGAATCCGCAGGCCGTCAGCGGCAGGCAGGAGATGCTCGAAAACGTCGTGAACCGGTTTATCTACAACTGACGGTCAACAAAGTCCGCTGGCGGCGCTGTGACATTCGCGCGACAAATCTATGCCCGCGGCACCTGCCGACTCTCTACAGTTCTACCGGCACGATACTCATCGTCAGGCAGTGTCTTTCAAACAACAATAAAAGGACGCACCATCATGAAGAAACTAAAACGCACACTATTCGCCGGCGCCCTGTCTCTGCTATCACTTTCCGTCATGGCCGATTCTGCCCACCCGAAAATCGGTTTCTCCATTGATGACCTGCGGCTGGAACGCTGGTCACGTGACCGGGATTACTTCGTCGCGGCGGCGGAAAAAATGGACGCCAAGGTCTTCGTGCAATCGGCCGATGCCAACGAGCAAAAGCAGATTTCGCAAATCGAAAACCTCATCTCCCGTGGCGTCGATGTGATCGTCATCGTGCCATTCAACGCCACCGTACTGACCAATGCCGTCGCCGAAGCCAAGAAGGCCGGGATCAAGGTCGTGTCCTATGATCGCCTGATTCTCAACGCCGATATCGACGCCTACATTTCCTTCGATAACGAAAAGGTCGGCGAGATGCAGGCCAGCGGCGTGCTGCAAGCAGCGCCCAAGGGCAACTACTTTTTGCTCGGTGGCGCGCCGACCGACAACAACGCAAAGGTCCTGCGCGAAGGTCAGATGAAAGTGCTGCAACCGGCGATCGACAAGGGTGATATCAAAATCGTCGGCCAACAGTGGGTGAAGGAATGGAACCCCACCGAAGCGCTGAGCATTGTCGAAAATGCCCTGACCCGAAACGACAACAAGATTGATGGCATCGTCGCCTCCAACGACGCCACTGCAGGCGGTGCCATCCAGGCACTGGCCGCGCAGAAATTGGCCGGCAAGGTGCCAATCTCGGGTCAGGACGCAGACCTGGCAGCGGTCAAGCGAGTGATCAATGGCACTCAGACCATGACCGTCTACAAACCGCTGAAACTCATCGCCTCCGAAGCCGCCAAGCTGTCAGTGCAACTGGCGCGTAACGAGAAACCCACCTACAGCTCGCAGTACGACAATGGCAGTAAAAAAGTCGACACCATCTTGCTCACCCCGACCCCGTTGACCAAGGACAACATCGACCTGCTGGAACAGGACGGGTTCTACACCAAGGCGCAGATTGCCGGCCAGTGATCCATCGAGCGGTACAGACTCCAGAGCAAGCTTGAGTGCAATCCTGCGGGGCGAGCCAATCCGATCCCGCGGGGTTTGCCTCCCGCCTGTTGCTTATGTTTGAGCCCTTTGTGTGAGCCCTCGCCATGTCCGATTACCTGCTGCAAATGAACGGTATCGTCAAAACCTTCGGCGGTGTCAAAGCCCTCAATGGCATCGACATCAGGGTCAAGCCTGGTGAGTGCGTGGGACTGTGCGGCGAGAACGGCGCCGGTAAATCCACGCTGATGAAAATCCTGTCGGCGGTCTACCCCTATGGTACCTGGGAGGGTGAAATCCTCTGGGACGGCCAGCCCCTCAAGGCGCAATCGATCAGCGAAACCGAGGCCGCCGGTATCGTCATCATTCACCAGGAATTGACCCTGGTTCCCGACCTGTCAGTGGCCGAAAACATTTTCATGGGCCATGAGCTGACGCTGCCCGGCGGGCGCATGAATTACCCGGCGATGATCCACCGCGCCGAAGCCCTGATGCGTGAACTGAAAGTGCCGGACATGAACGTATCGCTACCGGTTTCGCAGTACGGCGGTGGCTACCAGCAACTGGTGGAAATCGCCAAGGCACTGAACAAGCAAGCGCGCCTGCTGATCCTCGATGAGCCTTCATCGGCCCTGACCCGTTCGGAAATCGAGGTGCTGCTGGATATCATCCGCGACCTTAAGGCCAAGGGCGTTGCCTGCGTTTACATCTCTCACAAGCTTGATGAAGTGGCCGCCGTATGCGACACCATTTCGGTGATCCGTGACGGCCAACACATTGCCACGACCGCCATGGCGGACATGGACATTCCAAAGATCATCACCCAAATGGTCGGACGGGAAATGAGCAACCTCTACCCCACCGAGCCCCACGACATTGGTGAAGTGATTTTCGAGGCGCGCCACGTCACCTGCTACGACGTCGACACCCCGAAACGCAAACGGGTCGACGACATTTCATTTGTCCTCAAACGCGGTGAAATCCTCGGCATCGCCGGGCTGGTCGGCGCCGGACGCACGGAACTGGTGTCGGCGCTGTTCGGCGCTTACCCCGGTCGCCACGAAGGCGAAGTCTGGCTGGACGGCCAACTGATCGACACACGCACGCCGCGCAATTCAATCCGCGCCGGCCTGGGCATGGTGCCCGAGGACCGCAAGCGCCAGGGCATCATTCCGGATCTGGGGGTCGGCCAGAACATCACCCTGGCCGTGCTGGACAATTACTCAAAACTGACCCGCATCGACGCCGAAGCCGAACTGGGTAGCATCGAGCGGGAAATCTCGCGCATGCACATCAAAACCGCGAGCCCGTTCCTGCCGATCACCAGCCTCTCTGGCGGCAACCAACAAAAAGCCGTGTTGGCGAAGATGCTGTTGACCAAACCCCGGGTGCTGATTCTCGATGAGCCCACCCGAGGTGTGGATGTCGGCGCCAAGTACGAAATCTACAAGTTGATGGGGGCGCTGGCGGCCGAAGGTGTGTCGATCATCATGGTGTCCTCGGAGCTGGCCGAAGTGCTCGGCGTCTCCGACCGCGTCCTGGTGATCGGCGAAGGCCAGTTGCGCGGCGACTTCATCAACCACGCACTCACCCAGGAACAGGTGCTCGCCGCCGCGCTCAGCCAACCCGCTGGCCATCACCCTAATGATCGGAAATCCGTGTAGATGAATCAGATCAAACAGCTTTTCACCCGCTACAAAATGCTCGCGCTAGTGATCGCTGTGGCGATTATCTGGCTGTTCTTCAGTTGGCAGACCGAGGGCGGATTTCTGACCCCACGCAACCTCTCCAACCTGCTGCGACAGATGTCCATCACAGGGATTCTCGCCTGCGGCATGGTGCTGGTAATCATCAGCGGCGAGATCGATTTGTCGGTCGGTTCATTGCTGGGCCTGCTGGGTGGACTGGCGGCGATTCTCGACGTGATCTACCACATACCGCTGTTGGCGAACCTGAGCCTGGTCGCCCTGTGCGGATTGATGATCGGTTTGGCCAACGGCTACATGACCGCCTACCTGCGGATCCCCTCTTTCATCGTCGGGCTGGGCGGCATGTTGGCCTTTCGTGGCATCTTGCTGGGAATTACCGGCGGCACCACCATCGCCCCGGTATCGCCGGAGCTGGTCTACATTGGCCAGGGTTATCTGCCGCACGCGGTAGGCACCGGTTTGGGCGTGCTGCTGTTTGCGCTGACACTTTTCCTGACCTGGAAACAACGCCGCAATCGTGCTCTCCACGGCCTGGCGGCACACTCGATGATGCGTGACGTATTGCGCGTGGTGTTGATCGGCGCGGTACTGGCCGGGTTCGTCTATACCCTCAACAGCTACGACGGGATTCCGGTTCCGGTGCTGCTTCTGCTGATGCTACTGGGCGTGTTCAGCTACGTGACCAGCCAGACCGTCTTCGGAAGACGCGTTTATTCAGTGGGTAGCAACATGGAAGCCACGCGCCTGTCCGGGATCAACGTACAGGCCGTGAAGCTGTGGATTTTCGGCATCATGGGCGTGATGTGCGCCCTCGCCGGCGTGGTCAACACCGCCCGCCTTGCCGCCGGCTCACCCTCGGCTGGCAGCATGGGCGAACTCGACGCCATCGCCGCCTGCTTCATCGGCGGTACCTCCATGCGCGGCGGCTCCGGCACGGTCTACGGCGCCCTTCTCGGCGCGTTGGTCATCACCAGTCTGGACAACGGCATGTCCATGCTCGACGTAGACAGCTACTGGCAGATGATTGTCAAAGGCAGCATTCTGGTGTTAGCCGTGTGGGTCGATGTGAGCACCCGGACCGGGCGTTATTCGGCCAGCCGATGATCGGACTCATGAGCGACAAGATTGGCCGGCGAACGCTCACCTTCTGCTCAACAGTGGGGCGAATTTCGAAACTGATTAAGAACCATCGTGACCGGGAGCTTTTCAGTAAGCCCCTTCCCGCACGACCCGCCTGACCTCAGCCTGTATGGCATAAGCCGGCGCCTCCACAGCATTGAAGTCTTGTGTATAGCGCTGGGCAAATCCTTCTACCCCCCATTCCTGATACTGCTGCACATGCTTTAGTTCGTGCGCCCAGAGCGCGATGTTCTGTTCTGCGGTTTGAGCGTCCCGGAAGAGGATGATGTCGATCAGCGTCACGGCACCGACATCGGGGTTTTGCAGCATGGCAGTGGCGGCGTTGAATTGGCCGTTGTCGCTAACTTTGTAGCGCGCGGCATCGAGGACGCTGGGGTCGTACCAGCGCAGCAGTTGCTCGCGGATGTGCGGCGCAATGGGTTGGCTGCCGGTGCTGGCTTCAGCGCGGGCTTGGGTCAGCCACAGCGCCAGGGCAGGTGCTGCGATCTGGTAGATGCCATCAGGCAGGGGACCGAGCACCTGCCCTACATCTGGCAGGCAGATACAGCCGTCCAGACACACTTGTTTCTCGCCAGTTGGGCAGGCGTTGCTCTGGGCCGGCACTTCAAGCGTCAGGCATAGAACAAACAGCGCCACCAGGCGCGTGGTCATGGGCGGCATTGGGCGCTCCAGGGACGGACGCAGCGCCAGATCGCGCGCGCCCAACATGATCAGTGCTCCACACGTTGTTTTCGTCTAATTATGGCCAAGACCATGCATCCAGAAGAACACAGCAAAGCCTAGTTCAGCGATGGCAGCCGTTCCAGGCCCGGGTGCCGGGCGCTCGATCCGGAGGTTGCGCAATAACGACGCGGCGCAGCGATGCTATCGTTCTATCTATTGCAAGCGATCAGGACGCAGATGCAATGACGCCACGGGCAGGCGAATCGAAAATTTTTCGAGTGATAGATGACTATGAAAATCACCAGTCTGATTGTGGCGCTGTTGGTACTGATGCAAGGCTGCGCCTGGGCGCCGCCTCGCCTGGACGCGGTGCCGTCCGAGTTGACGGCGAGAGCGCAGATCCCGGGAATGACCGGGGTGCGTTATGTCGCCGGTGGAGACATGACAGAGCTGAGCCGAGTCGCACTTGAAGCGCTGCAGCGGGAAGAGGCCTACCTTGTGAAGCAGGGGCACAAGGGACCTTTGCCGCCAGCAGTATTTCTGGCCATTTCGGGCGGCGGTGACAACGGCGCGTTCACCGCGGGATTGTTGAATGGCTGGACGGCTACAGGAAAGCGTCCTGAATTCAAACTCGTTACCGGCATCAGCACGGGCGCGCTGATTGCACCTTTCGCCTTTCTTGGGCCGAAATACGACGCGACGCTGAAGAGGGTCTATACCACCTTATCGCCGAAAGACGTCCTTGTGCCGCGCAGCTTTATCTCAGGCGTCTTGAGCGATGCGATGTCGGACAATGCACCGCTGTTGAAGCTGACGCGCAAATCGGTGACCGAGGATACGCTCAAGGAGATCGCCGCCGAGTACGCGAAGGGCCGCTTTCTGTTGATCGCCACCGCTGACCTCGATGCGCGACGCCCGATTATCTGGGACATGGGGAAAATCGCGACCTATGGTGGTCCTGAGGCATTGGACCTTTTCGTGAAAATCATGATCGCATCCGCCTCGATTCCGGGAGGATTTCCGCCAATGATGATCGATGTGGAGGTCGACGGTAAAACCTATCAGGAAATGCACGTAGACGGGGGCATCATGGCGCAGGTCTTCGCTTATCCGGCCGGGATCCGTATCAACGAGGAGGCGGCAAAAGCAGGATTCACCCGCGAGCGTAAACTCTACGTGATACGCAACGCGCGACTCGATCCGGACTGGGCGGATGTCGAGCGCAGCACCATGAGCATCGCTGGGCGCGCGATCGCCTCGTTGATCCACAGCCAAGGCATCGGCGACCTCTACCGGATCTATGCCACCACCCAGCGCGACGGTGTGGACTTCAACCTCGGATTCATACCGGCGAGCTTCAACTTCCCCCACAAGGAAGAGTTCGACAACGAGTACATGCGCAAGCTCTACGACACCGGTTATGACATGGCGTTGCAGGGCTTCCCGTGGCTCAAGGTGCCGCCCGGATTCGTGCCTCCAGGTGGAAGAGCAACGGGAAAATAAGTTCGATTTCGTTGAGCAAAGGACCAAGGGTCCGTCGACAGTCATGTCGAGATGAATTCGGTTAACCAGTCCGGTTCACCTCACAGACAGCCATCAGTCAAAAGCAGTCATTTCCCACTCCTGGAACATGGCCATCAGCTATAGATTTTAGGATAGAAACGACCTGTCAGGATTTTGGCTTAAGCATTAGTAACGCGTTAATGTCAGATGGTAACGGGCGATACAATTACGAATCTGTCGGGTAGAACCCGGCAGGATAGCCTCCGCAGGTCCACGCTTTGGCTAAGCATTCGCGCAAATGGCTAATGCCGATCAGATGGACTCAGCTCCACCGGGGAATTTTACGTAAACTTTACGGGTAGCCATGTTGACTCAATTGATACTGTGCGGTGCTCATCAGCCAGGCGTTCTTTTATGTCCATTGCAGTACTGCGGCTTATCGGATTTATTCTGGGTATTTTTTTGATCACGTTGGCCGTGAGCATGGTTATTCCCATGTTTACACTGGTGGTTTATGAGCGCAGTGATGATCTGTCGGCGTTTCTCTGGTCGAGCCTGATCACTTTCGTCTGTGGACTGGCGCTGATTATTCGCGGGCGTCCAGAGGTTGCCCAACTTCGTCCACGAGATATGTACCTGTTGACCACGACCAGTTGGGTTGTCGTCTGCGCCTTTGCGGCTTTGCCGATGGTGCTCATCCATCACATCAGCTACACCGATGCGTTTTTTGAAACGATGTCCGGCATCACCACTACCGGCTCGACGATTTTGACGGGGCTGGATACCGCGTCACCAGGATTACTGATTTGGCGCTCGATGCTGCACTGGCTCGGCGGAATTGGTTTTATCGGCATGGCCGTGGCGATTTTGCCTTTGTTGCGAGTCGGCGGCATGCGTTTGTTTCAGACAGAATCTTCAGACTGGTCAGAGAAAGTCACACCACGCTCTCACGTCGCGGCGAAGTATATTCTGGTGCTCTACCTCGGGCTGACCGGGGTGTCCGCTCTGGCGCTATGGGTAGCGGGAATGACGCCTTTCGAAGCGATCAATCATGCGATGTCATTTATTTCAACGGGCGGCTTTTCAACCTCGGATGCATCCCTGGCGCACTGGCCTCAACCGGCTATTCATTGGGTATCCGTGGTCGTCATGATTCTCGGCAGCCTGCCTTTCACCTTGTATGTCGCCACACTACGGGGCAACAAAAGTGCGTTATTAAAAGACCATCAGGTGCGAGGGTTCATTGGGTTTCTGGTGATTACCTGGCTGCTATTTGGTACGTGGTTGTGCATTAACAGTGACTACAGCTGGTGGGAAGCGTTTCGTATCGTGGCCGTCAATGTAACCTCGGTGGTCACGACCACGGGTTTAGCCCTCGGGGATTACACCTTATGGGGCAGCTTTTCTGTTTTGCTGTTTTTCTATTTGACCTTCGTCGGCGGCTGCTCTGGGTCTACGGCGGGAGGGCTTAAAATATTCCGCTTTCAGGTCGCCTCCTCCTTGCTGATGGGCAGCCTGAAACAACTGATTCATCCTCGTGCGGTGATTCGGAAAAAATACAACGGCCATCCCATTGACGAAGACATCGCACGTTCACTGCTGACCTTTTCATTCTTTTTCACCATCACCATCGGTGGCATTGCCCTGGGGTTGGCGCTGATCGGTCTTGATTGGACGACAGCCTTAAGCGGTGCTGCCACCGCAGTTTGCAACGTGGGTCCCGGACTGGGGACGATCATTGGTCCAGCAGGCAACTTCTCGACCTTGCCGGATGCGGCAAAATGGCTGCTGACGGTCGGCATGCTCTTGGGAAGGCTGGAAATTTTGACGGTGCTGGTGCTGCTCACACCAGTCTTTTGGAGGTACTAATTGAGTCGATAGCGACGGTCTGGCCTAGACCGTCGCAGTGGATGGTCAGACTTCTGTCTGCCATTCGGCAGGCTGTCCTGCTTGATGATTCCAGAAGGTCTGGAACAGACATCCCGCTGTCAGCATGCAGTGAGGGACTTCCAGCGTCGGCAGGAGCGTCAGCAATTGCTGGTTGATGACGTTTCCTTTGGCGATCGCCAGTACTTGCTCGTTGGTCAGTGAATGCATCAATACCCTCCATGGTGGCTGGAGGTGAGCTTACCTGACCGAGGCCTTGGGTGAATTATTTAATGTGGCCGATTTCTGCCTGTCATGACCGGTTGAATCCACAGCCAACAGCAGTCCTTCAATTATGCCGAGGCGCGCGTTGCTGGCTGCAGCACCTCGCATCAACCGGGTTAATCGACGACTTTTATCTGCGTCAGCCCTACCCGCTCAGCCTGCTCTAAAATCTCCGCCGGCGTCGCGTCCGCAGTGGGCATGATCAGGCTGTTCTCACCATCCCCAAAATGCAGCTGTAGCAGGTGCATCGCCGCCTCATGGACAGGCAGTTGAGGTTGCTCGAGTTCGAACATGTGCGCGCGTGGTTCGCCGTTGAACAGGTATTCCAGGGTGTAGTTGCGCATGGTGGGATCCTCGTAGTAGGAAGTGCAACTGTCCATCCTGACTTCAGCCAGCTTTTAGTTCGGCTGCTCGGCTTTGCACTGGCCGCTTTCTGCTTGGGATAACGTCAGGAACTACACCGGACGTGCTTGCAGCGCCTGGGCGAAGGCCTCTGGTGTCGGGCTTTCCGGCCAGCTCGGGGTACCCTCGGCCAGCTGCAGCCAGGGCTGCCTTCGCTTCACCCAAATGTGCGCAATGGGCTTGATTGCAGCACTGTTGTGCAGGGTCCCGGCGCGTAATACCAGCATACCGGGAGCCGCGCTGGTGGTGTTGTAGATGCGCGTATGGCAATGGGCGCAGAGCCGATGATGGCTGGCCGGGTGCGCGCCTTCGTAGCGGTAGTCGCTTAACTCGCCAGTGATCTGCAGAGCATCCTCGGGCAATAGTGCGTGCAAGCCAAACGCACTGCCGCTGGTTGTCTGGCAATCCAGACAATGGCAGGCATAGCTCGGTGGCAAGTTATCCGTAGCAACAACGTAGCTCACCGCGCCACAATGGCATCCACCCGTAATCTTCATGCAATCCCCCTTTTGTATGCGTTAGCCACTGTTGCCGTGCAGCATGACGTTGGCGCGGGGTGAAACCAACTCCCTAAAGTTGCTGTGCCGCTAGTAGGAAATGTATGAGCCCACTCACCCTGCATTGGGAAAATCAGCGCGCATTCCTCGCAGTTCTGCGCACTGGAAGCTTGTCCGGTGCCGCGCGCATGCTGGGTATCGCCCAGGCCACGGCGCGCCGTCGCATTGAGGCACTGGAAAGCAGCGTGGGTGTCAATCTGTTTACCCGCTCCCCCGCAGGCTTGATTCCCACGGAAACAGCCCGTGAGCTGATCGCCCATGTGGAGAGCATGGCGCTGGCCGCCGAAGCCTTCAACCGCGCAGCTTCAGCCGAAGCGATAGCCGGTGGAGGGACGGTGCGAATCACCAGCAGCGACTTGCTGGGCATCGAAGTGCTGCCGCAGTTGCTGCAACCCATCGGCCGTGCCCATCCTCAGCTGGCCTTTGAACTGAGCGTCAACAACCGTCTTGAAGCCCTGGCCCGCCAGGAAGCGGACATTGCCATTCGCACTCACCGCCCCACAGAGGCAGACGTGATAACCCGGCGTGTTGGTGCCTTGCAGATTGGGCTGTACGCGACCCAGGAGTTGCTTGATCGGTATGGCACACCCACCAGTCTGGAAAGCTTGGCGCGCCTGCCCATGATCGGCCCCGACCGCAACCTCGCCGACATCCAGACCCTCAGCGCGCGGGGCTTTCCCTTTGCGCAGCAGCACTTCCAACTGCGCAGCGACAATCACCTCGCTCTACAGGCCGCCCTGCGCGCAGGCATCGGTATAGGGGTGTGCCCGAGCCAGTTGGCGGCGCGCGACGGGCTGACCCGCGTGCTGCCCGATGCGCTGGATTTTGCCGTGGATGTATGGATTGCCACGCATCGCGACTTGAGGCGCATACCGCGCATCCAGCAGGCCTTCGACGCGCTGGCCGCAGCGCTGGAGGCCTATTTGGATGAGCGTGTTTCGTTGCCGGCTGCCGCCATCAGCGACGTTTCCAGAAAACCGATCAGCGCCTGAATACGGCTGCTGCGGTTTTTCCGCGAGGGCACCAGCAAGGTGATGGGCGCGCTGTCGAATTGCCAGTCCTCCAACACACGGACCAGAGTGCCTTTGGCAATCGCATCCGTTACGTCCCACTGCGACCGCAGTACCAACCCTAACCCCTGCTCGGCCCAGCGCCGGGCAACGCCACCATCGTTGCTCAACAGCGCCGGTTCGATGCGCACAGTGTGCCGCGCCGAACGCTTGCGCAGGTGCCACAAGGTGACGTCTTCCTCGTTCTCACGGATGCAGACGCAGCGATGCCCAGCCAACTCATCCGGCGCGTGTGGCGTGCCGTGGCGGCTCAGATAGTCGGGGCTGGCGCATAACCAACGCTCGTTCTGGGCCAGAGGTCGCGCAACCCATGAACTGTCGTTGACGCGACCGATATGGATCACCGCATCGCTGTCGTGACGATCCGGCCAGGGCGTTTCACGTAGATCCAGGTGCAGGCGCAACTGCGGATGCAGTTTGGCGAAGCGCGCCAGCAACGGAGCCAACCGCTGCCGTCCATAACCAAAGGGGGCCGCCAGGCGCAGGGTGCCGACCAGTTGATCGTCGTGCTGTTTGAAGGACTCCGGCAGCGCCTCCAGTTGCTCCAGCAACAATGCACTTTCCCGCGCAAAACGTTCGCCTTCAGCGGTCAAGCTCAGGCGCCGGGCATCGCGATTGGCCAGGGTTGTGCCGAGCAGTGCCTCGAGTTTACGCAGGCGCATGGACAGGGCCGGTGGCGACACATTCAGTGTTCTGGCAGCCGCACTCAGAGATTCAGAGCGCGCCAGGGTTACCGCCAAACGCAGATCTTCGATAGCGATCATTCAGATTCACTTAAAGATAGATGACGCCTGATTGAACCACAGCTTCACGATTGCTGCGTAGAGTCAGCATCACAACCACCACCGGACTACCGATCATGTCAGCCACCCTGCTTGCCCTCGATACACCGGCCGCCCTCATAGACATGGCCCGTATGCACCGCAACATAGTACGTATGCAGTTGCGCATGGACAGCCTGGAGGTGCGCCTGCGCCCCCACGTGAAAACCAGCAAATGTCTGCCGGTTCTGCGTGCGCAGATAGCCGCCGGCGCTGCCGGGGTCACGGTCTCCACCCTGAAGGAAGCCGAGTACTGCTTCGCCGACGGCGTCGCCGACGTGCTGTACGCCGTTGCAATGACACCTGGAAAGTTGCTCCAGGTACTGACGCTCAGACGCAAGGGCTGCCGTTTGAGCATCATTACCGACAGCGTGGCTGGAGCGCAGGCCATCGTCGCCTTCGGCCAACAGCACGATGAATGCTTCGAGGTATGGATTGAAATCGACAGCGACGGCCATCGTTCCGGGCTCAAGGTCGAGGATCCGGCATTACTGCAAGTCGCCCAGGTGCTGTGTGCCGGAAGCATGCAACTCGTCGGCGTAATGACCCACGCCGGGTCCAGCTATGAGCTGGATAACCTGCAAGCCTTGCAGGCCATGGCCGAACAGGAGCGCGCCACCTGTGTCGCCGCTGCGCAAACGATTCGCGCTGCCGGCCTGCCATGCCCGCAGGTTAGCGTCGGCTCGACGCCAACAGCGCTGTCGGCACTGAGCCTGGAAGGAGTCACCGAAGTGCGGGCTGGCGTGTACGTGTTCTTCGATCTGGTGATGCACAACATTGGCGTGTGCCAGCCAGAAGACCTGGCGCTGAGCGTACTTACCACGGTAATCGGACATCAGGTCGAAAAAGGCTGGTTACTCACCGACTCAGGCTGGATGGCCATGAGCCGTGACCGCGGCACCCAGAAACAACACCGGGACTTCGCCTACGGCCAGGTTTGCACGGCCGATGGCAACTGGATTGAGGGAGCGCTGCTCAGCGGTGCCAATCAGGAGCACGGCATTATTACCTTCGAGCCTGAACAAGGGCGGGACCTGGTTGCCCAATTTCCAATCGGCAGTCGCCTGCGCATCCTGCCCAACCACGCCTGCGCAACTGGCGCGCAGTTCCCTCACTACCATGCCTGCGACATCGACGGTGGGGTACACACCTGGAGTCGCCTGCATGGCTGGTAAAGACGCAGCGCTCATCGCGCGTATACACACCGCTGCCGCAGCAGCTCCTGGTGGTCATTATGCTCAGGCAGTGAGCTATCAGGGCCTGCTGTATATATCCGGGCAACTGCCGGTACGTGCGGATGGCAGCCATAGCGCCGACCAGAGTTTTGATGTTCAGGCCTCAATCGCTCTCGATAATTTACTGGCGATCCTGACACAGGCAGGCTGCCTGCCCGACGATCTGCTGAAGGTGACCCTGTACATCGTCGGCATTGAACATTGGCCAGTACTGGATAAGCGTTATGCCTGCTGCCTGGGCGAGCATCGCCCGGCTCGCGCCGTGGTGCCGGTACCGGCACTGCATCATGGCTACCTGATCGAGGTTGACGCGATTGCACGGCATCCAGGCCCCTGTAACTAAAGCCATCAGCCATAGCGATGGCTCGTATAAGGGCGAGCACAGTTCATTACGCAACGCGCTTTATCTACCTTTGTTCCAGCGATCACCCATGGTCGCACTAGCCTAGGTACTCATCATGCGTAACCACGCGCGGTTCTATCTCGCGACCATACTGACAGCCGCCCTGTTCACAGGTGCAACCTATTCGCTGCCTTCCACTGCTGGGCCAGCACCACAGACATCGACCGTAGGTGCTGCATCGACACATAAACCCGCACTCGCAGGAGTTTACGCCTTCAACCTCGGCAAGTTCCGCATCATCGCCCTGAGCGACGGGACGCTGCCACTGGATCTGCATCCGCTGCTTAGAGGCATCAGTCCAAAGCAGATCGACGCACTGCTGCAACGCGGATTTACTCGCAACCCGCTGGAAACGTCGATCAATGCCTACCTCGTCGATACGGGCTCACACGTGGTGCTGGTCGATACCGGCGCTGGTGAGCTGTTCGGTAGCGTTGGCGGAAAGCTACCCGAAAGCCTGGCTGCCGCGGGTTACGAGCCGGCACAGATCAGCGATGTGCTGATTACCCACATCCATACCGATCACTCCGGCGGCCTGGTACGCAGCGGGCAAATGATGTTTCCCAATGCGACCATCCACGTCGGCCAAGCCGATGTCGACTTCTTTCTGGATCGCGCCAACCTGGAAAAGGGGCTGAAACCGGCGCATCTGGAAGAAGCGTTGAAGACAGTTGGCCCCTACCAGCGTGCAGGCAAGCTGAAGCCCTTCGCCGCCCAATCAGAAATCCTTCCGGGTATCACCGCCATTCCCACGCCGGGACATACCCCGGGCCACAGCTTCTTTCGGGTCGTTAGCGAAGGCGAGAGTATCGATTTCTGGGGCGACATCATGCACGTCGGCCTCATCCAGTTCTCGCGCCCAGAGGTGACTATCACCTTCGACGTCAACCAGAACGCTGCTCGCGCCCAGCGGCTAGAACAATTCGAGACCGCCGCGAGTGAACAGCGTTTGTCAGCGGTCGCTCACTTACCCTTTCCGGGGATAGGTCACATCCGACGCGAAGCCGGCAGGTATGAGTGGGTACCCGCCCAATACCGCAATCGCGACTAATGCGTCAGGCCTGGGCCGCAACTAATCCAGGACGAAATACAGTGCGAATGGCTCCCCGGTTACGGCGGGGCCAGAGGCTATACAACTCGGTACTTTGTCTGTTTTCATTCCCAACAAGCAGGCTTGCTTGATAGCGCTGACCGAGGAATGGTGATGAATTACACGCAAATCGATGGATCGCTGCTACTTGCACTAAAAGCGCTGCTTGAAGAGCGCAACGTCACACGAGCGGCGGTCCAGTTAGGCATCAGCCAACCCGCCTTATCAGCGCGCCTGGTGCGTCTGCGCGACATCCTGGAGGACCCCTTGTTCGTCCCGGCGGCAAACGGCCGAGGTGTTGTCCCAACCCCTCGTGCAGAGGCTCTGGAGCAGGAGCTGCTGCATGTACTTGAGGGGCTCAAGCGACTGGTCAGCCAGCCTGAGCTGTTTGATCCAGCCACCACTACCCGCACCTTTGTCGTCGCCCTTTTCGAAACCCCTGCTGCGGTACTCATTCCCGAGCTCTGTGCGAATTTTGCACGTGAGGCTCCCAATGCGCGTTTGGCCTGTATTTATCCGCCACGCGATGTGTACGAGAAGCTTGAGCAAGGACAGATCGATCTATTGATCACCGTGCCGGATGGCCTGCCTGGAGACCTCATGCAGCGCCCGCTTTGGGAAGACGGGTTTCGAACTGCGCAACGCAAGGGGCACCCCCGCGGCACCGGGCCTTTGGATATTGAAAGCTTCTGCTCCCTCAACCACATCCTTGTCTCTACGCAAGGGGGGCGTTTCGCAGGCATGGTAGATGAGGCACTCCTCGAGCAAGGTTACTCGCGCAATGTGATGTACTCGGTTCAAAACTACTCCCACGTTCCCCTGGTTCTTTCCACTACGGATGCGGTGTGCACGCTGCCCTCTCGCTTCCTGAGCCAATACTCTGATCGGCTGGACCTCTTCGAACCTCCGCTCGGGTTATCTGCACTGCGTCTGGTGTTGGCATGGCATGCTCGTACCCATAAGGATGCCGGCCACCAATGGCTGCGCCGACAGCTCTATCTAAGCGCCCAACTGGAGCCAAGTTGAACGCGCTGTGATGGATAGACCGCCTAAGAGGATCACCTGAGATTTAGCCGTTCTCGAAGCCATCGGCCCGGGCTATGGCAGCTATCAGGGTTACGGCAGTTCTCGGGCCCTCTGTCCCTCCTTACTCTCCAAGACACGATCAGTACCGGTCGTGACAGGTCACCCGACTCTCTTGGAGATATACGATGAACACCCTGAATCGCACTCTGGCATTGGCAACCCTGGCTCTCGCTACTCTTTCCGCCGAGGGCTCGCAGCCCAATAAAACTGGCACCCGCGCATCCGCTGTCGGCATCCAGTCTGCGAGCTACGTCACGACCAAAGACGGCGTGCAGCTCTATTACAAGGACTGGGGGCCACGAGACGGCCAGGTGGTCGTATTCAGCCACGGCTGGCCGCTGAACTCGGACAGCTGGGAGGCGCAGATGCTGTTCCTCGCTGACAAAGGCTACCGCGTTGTCGCCCATGACCGTCGTGGCCACGGCCGTTCCAGCCAACCCTGGGAAGGCAACGACATGGATCACTACGCCGACGATCTGGCAGCCGTACTTGAAGCACTGAACCTGAAAGACGTCACCCTGGTCGGCTTCTCCACCGGTGGCGGAGAAGTGGCTCGCTACATCGGCCGCCACGGCACCCGTCGCGTCAAGAAAGCGGTTCTGGTGGCAGCCGTTCCACCGCTGATGTTACAGACCGAAAGCAACCCCAACGGCCTGCCGATAAAAGTGTTCGATGACCTGCGCAAGGCCTCACTGGAAAATCGCTCGCAGCTCTACCTCGATATCGCTTCCGGCCCTTTCTTCGGTTTCAACCGTGAAGGCGCCACCCCGTCTCAGGGCTTGATTCAGTCGTTCTGGGTCCAGGGTATGCAGGCTGGCCACAAGAACACTTACGACTCCATCGCAGCATTCTCGGCTACCGATTTCCGTGAGGATCTACGGGAGTTCGATGTGCCTACCTTGGTAATCCACGGTGGCGACGACCAGATCGTGCCTGTGGATACCTCAGCCAAGACCTCGGCAGCACTGATCAAGGGAGCCGAACTGATTGTATATCCCGGTGCACCACACGGGCTCACCGACACTCACAAGCAGCGCCTTAATCAGGATCTGTTGGACTTCCTGCAGAAGTAAGTCCATCGCACCCCGGCCCCATCCTCCTCATGTACTGCCCAGGTGGCTGCAAGCCAATCAACGCCCCATAACCATGGGCCGCGCATGAGCGTTACCCTTAAAGCAGCGTTACCAACCCAATCCACGAAAGGAAATCATCATGCGCAATTTCAAGTCCTTCTTGACCACCACCATCACCACTGCATTGGCTCTGGCATCACTTAATAGTTTAGCCGCCGCGCAAGCCACAACCGCCAAGCCCACCGTAGTGCTTGTGCATGGCGCATTCGCCGAATCGTCCAGCTGGAATGGCGTTGCCGCTCAGTTGTTGAGTCAGGGTTACCCAGTCATTGCCGCAGCAAACCCGCTGCGCGGAGTGAAGAATGACGCGGATTATGTTGCCGACATCGTCGAGCAAACCGCCGGTCCGGTGATCCTCGTGGGTCACTCCTACGGCGGGGCCGTGATATCCAACGCAGGCCACGACAACGCCAGGATCAAGGCGCTTGTTTACGTCGCAGCCTTCGCACCGGACAAAGGCGAAACAGCCATCGAGCTGTCCGGTCGCTACCCTGGCGGCACCCTTGGCCCGACCTTGGCAGCTCCGGTGCTGCTGGACGATGGCAATAAGGATCTCTACATCCTGCAGGACAAATTCGGTCAGCAGTTTGCCGCTGACGTTCCTGCTGCCGAGTCCGCGCTGATGGCCGCAACCCAACGTCCGATCAGCGAGTTTGCATTGACCGAGGCGTCTGGCGACCCGGCCTGGAAGAAACTACCGTCCTGGTTCATCTACGGTTCGGCGGACAAGAACATTCCCGAGGCCGCGCTGAAGTTCATGGCCGAGCGAGCCGGCTCGAAAAAAACTGTCACCGTCCAGGGAGCCTCCCATGTGGTGATGACGTCCAACCCGGAGAAAGTTGCAGCGCTGATCATTGAAGCAGCGCAAGCGACCGCTCAGTAAACAGGGGAAGCCGTATGACGTCACGCTAACACGGGTCGACTGACCCATAGTCACGTGACCATATCTGATAACCGGAATGCCAAGCCTCTCGGGCGAACACCCTGACAGCTTGGCTGACCGCTTTGGTTGTAGAGTCAACCGTTGAATCGCTATTGGCTCTTCGGAAAATACGACACGTGCCTTTTGCCTGATCCTGATCATGAGCAACGTTTTTTGTAAGCGCCACTGTGAACGCCTTGGTACGCATCAACTGGATAGCCCGAGCCCCCCATCCAGAACTATTTTTTGGCTTTCTGTGGTTCAGTGCCCCGCCACCGCAGGCCTGCCAGCCGCACGTGAGCCCGATTTGAAGCCGTGGCCCCGAGCTCCCCAGACAATCGCAAACCCTACCCCCACCAACACCACCATTGCCCACGGAAAAGAGGCGACGCCCCACCTATCCAGCAACACTCCACCCACCACCCCACTCCCCGCAATCGCACTATTCCAAGCCACCACGTTCAACGATAAAGCTACATCCGCCCCATTTCCCGCCGCATCCGCCAGCGCCGTTTGCAGCAACGTCGCGGCACCGCCGAAGCTCAACCCCCAAACCGCCATGCCGATGTAGATCACCTCAGGCACGCTACTCAAAAAGCCAAACACCACGGAAACCGCCGCAAACGCCGCCAAGCTCACCAACACAGTCTTGCGCAACAACGGCTCAACCAATTTGGCAGTCACCCAGATCCCTCCCAACGCCGCAATGCCAAACACCAACAACACCAAATCCACCCGATCCCCCAACCCCGCCGGCGCCACGAACGGTGCGATGTAGGTGTAGAGAACGTTGTGTGCCAGCATCCAGCTGATCACCACCGCCAGCACGGGCCGCACGCCCGGCGTGGTCAACACTGTGCGCAGCGACATGCGCTGATGCGCGGCTTGGGGTGGGTAGTCAGGGACTTTCACCAGTACCCAGGCGATCAGCACCAGGGTCAGGGCCGACATGATGCCGAAGGTGGTGCGCCAACCCACCAAGCCACCCAGCCAAGTGCCGAGGGGCACGCCCAGGGACAGGGCAATCGGTGTGCCGACCATGGCCAGCGCCAGCGCCTTGCCCTGTTGATGGGGCGCGACCATGCGTCGGGCGTAGCCGGCCAGCAGACTCCAGGCCAGCCCCGCCGCGACGCCAGCGAAGAAGCGCGCCACCAGGATCACGCCGTAGTGGGAAGACAGCGCGGTGATGGAGTTGAACAGCAAGAAACCGACGACGGTCAGCAGCAGCACGTTACGGCGGCGCCAGCCGCGGGTGGCGATGGTCATGGGGATGACCGCCAGCACCGAGCCCAGGGCGTAGGCGGTGACCATCTGGCCAGCCATGGAAGGAGAAATGGCCAAGCCTGCGCTGATCAGCGGCAACAGGCCGGCGGGCAAAGTTTCGGTGACGATACAGATGAAACCGGTCATGGCCAGCGCGAGCAAGGCGCCGATAGGCAGGCGGTCCGGCGCTGCCGATAAGGTGATTGAGGGTGTCACGGGAAACTCCTTGAGTGAGGATTTCAGACTTAAATACCGATCGATATAAATGTTGAGGGCAGCCAGCGCTCGTTGTCAACGACTTATGTATCGACTAGTATTTATCTCGTCGTCCTGAGGAGTTTTGAAATGGCGCAAATGGGCCGCCCCCGCACCTTCGACCGCGACCACGCGGTGGAACAGGCCTTGCACCTGTTCTGGCAACACGGCTACGACGCGACCTCCCTCGCTCAGTTGAAAGCGAGACTGGGTGGCGGGATTTCCGCGCCGAGTTTTTACGCGGCGTTCGGTTCCAAGGAAGCGTTGTTTGATGAATGTGTGCAGCGTTACCTGGCGACGTTCGCTCAGGTCACCGAATGCCTGTGGGACGAGAGCTTGCCGCCACGCCAGGCCATCGAGACCGCGCTGCGCCAGTCGGCACGCATGCAATGTGAAGACGGCCATCCCAAGGGCTGCATGGTGTCCCTCGGCGTGATGAGCGCGCCCAGCCCGGAGAATGCGCGGGTGGTCGAAGCCTTGGCCCAATCTCGCGCCCACACTCACGCGGGGATTTTGGCGTGTGTTGAGCGGGGTGTCAGTGCCGGTCAGTTGCCGGGCAATATTCACGCGCCCGCGATGGCTACGATGTTCGACAGTTTCCTGCAGGGCATTTCCATCCTCGCTCGGGATAACACGCAGCATGAGGTCATTGATGCGGCCATCACCCAGATACTGCTGACGTGGGACAATGCGGCCTCTACCATGCCGTCCACGGATCACAATGACGAAAAGGGACTGATTGATTCAACCGGTGAGTGATGTGCGCAAAGCCAAGGACTGTGCCGCGAGGCGATTGCGAGACTGCCAAAAACGCTCATTGGTGACTCAACCTCAGGCGGCTACACCCTGGATAGGTCGTCTCACACTGATTGAGGATCAGCATCCAGCCGCCTAAAGCGTCACCGCATGCTTTCGACCAAGGCTGTCGCCAAAGCCACGGATCACTTCCAACATCGATTTCACCCGCAGCGGCAGATTCCCGGCCGGGTACACCGCGTGCATCTGTGGGCTTTCACCGCTGCTGGAGGTGAGTTTGTACTCGGGACAGACCCGCAGCAGGCGCCCCGCTTCCACTTCGGGCTCCGCCATCCAATCCGCCAGACGGGCAATCCCGACGCCCGCCAGGGCCGCCTGGAACACCGCCAAACCGGAGCTGAAACGAAACTTTGGATGAACCCGAAAGCTGATGGCCTGCTCCTCGCTGCGAAAATTCCACTCCTTGAGAATCCGCGGCGCCGTATGCAGGATCAGCGAGTGCGATTCCAGCGCCTCGATGGAGTCAGGCACCCCGCGCCGCTCCAAATACCCGGGGCTGGCATACAGGTAACGTGAATAATTCCAGAGCGGATAGCCGATCAGCTCACTGGATTGCGCAAACGCGCCGCGAATCGAGAAGTCGAGTTTGCTCTTGGCCGGGTCGATGATCTCATCGGTGAAAATCACATCGACGCTCACGTCTGGATAACGCTCGGCGTACTGCGCGATCAGCCGGGGCAATACCCCGTGGCCAAGGAACTCGGGGGCGGAAAAGCGGACCCAGCCGTAGGCCTGGCCGCTGATGCCGGCCAGGTCTTCATCCGCCTCACGTTGCAGATCCAGCATTTTGTAGGCATGGGGCAACAAGCGCTCACCCGCCTCGGTCAAGCTCACGGCATTGGAGGAGCGATTGAACAACTTGACCCCGACACTTTCCTCCAGGGCTTGAACGGCGCGGGTCAGAGCACTGGGAGAGCGCCCCAGGGTCCGTGCCGCCGCGACGAAGCTACGCTTGCGAGCCACCGTTGCGAAGGCTTCGAGCTCCCCCAACATATCCAATGCCATGTGCCACCTCGTTGCACTTTTCACAACGTGGCATTGCAACACAAAAAAAGCGCTTCCGTTAACCTTCCTGCTCAAGGACGCAGGCAAGCCGATGCGACGAAACACGTAGAAGCCGCCGGACGCTCACCCACCCTTCATCGTCAGAGCCTGATTTCATGGTCGATATTATTATCCTTTGCGTGTTCGCCTTCGCCGCCGGCCTGATCGATGCGGCAGTGGGCGGCGGTGGACTGATCCAGATACCCGCGCTGTTCAACGTGCTGCCCACGGCACAACCGGCAGCGCTGCTGGGGACCAACAAGGTCGCGGCAGCCTGCGGCACCGCATTCGCGGCCCGGTCCTTCGTGCGCAAGGTGGTGATCAACTGGGGTCTGGTGATCCCCGCCGCCTGTTCGGCCTTTGTCATGGCCTTCTTCGGAGCCGCCACGGTGTCGTTTGTACCCCAGTCGATGATTCGGCCGGCGGTGCTGGTGTTGATCGTGCTGATGGCGATCTACACCTTCTGGAAAAAGGACTTCGGCGCCCTGCACAAACCCATGCGTATCGGTACCAAGGAAAAATTGCTGGCGATCGTCATCGGCGGTGCGATCGGTTTCTACGACGGACTGTTCGGGCCCGGCACTGGCAGCTTCCTGATCTTCCTGTTTATCCGCTGCTTCGCCTTCGATTTTCTTCATGCCTCGGCATCGGCCAAACTGGTGAATATCGCGACCAACATAGCGGCGCTGATGTTCTTCATTCCGACGGGTAACGTGCTCTACCTGATCGCAATCCCCATGGCGGCATTCAACATCCTGGGCGCGCTGACCGGCACCTGGCTGGCGGTTCATAAAGGCGTGCCCTTTGTCCGGGCTCTGTTCCTGGTGTTGCTGGTGATCCTGATCGGCAAACTGTCTTACGACCTGTTCGTGTAAACCTGAGGACGTGGAGGCGGCATTTGCCCACTACGTTTCAACCATTGCTGGCATCGATAGTCACCATCACGTCAATGAAGTTCTCATAAAAATTCCTCGGCGTAACATCCGCTCCATACCCAACCAATAACACCCCGGAGCACACCATCATGAAACGCCAAATCCTCCTCAGCATCGCTTTCTCGGTTTTTGCAGTTAACGCTTTCGCCGCTTCCTCTACTCACCCGGTCGTCGCTGAAGGCGGCTCGGATCGTCTGATTGAAAGCCGTTTGGCTGAAGGTGGTTCGGATCGCTTGATCGAAAACCGCGTCGCTGAAGGTGGCTCGGATCGTCTGATCGAGAACCGCGTCGCTGAGGGTGGTTCGGATCGTCTGATCGAGAATCGCGTTGCTGAAGGTGGTTCGGATCGTCTGATCGAAAACCGCGTCGCTGAAGGTGGTTCGGATCGTCTGATCGAGAATCGCGTCGCTGAAGGTGGTTCGGATCGTCTGATCGAGAATCGCGTCGCTGAAGGTGGTTCGGATCGTCTGATCGAGAATCGCGTCGCTGAAGGTGGTTCGGATCGTCTGATTCAGAATCGTGCAGCATGAATGAGTGGCTTTACCGCAACACTCAACCAAAAAACCCGGCCTCATCAGCCTAATGCTGTTCACTTAAGCGGAGCAGCCTTACGGTCTACTGGAAACCGGGTCTTTGATATTTTCACCGTCCTTGGCCTTGAAGGTCTTGGACGGTGATCCAGAAACAATCCTCCGATACCTGCCCTTAACTCTGCCAATCGTCTGCCTGTGGCTGAAATCGGGTTGGCCGCTGCCATCACTATCAGTTGCACGGCAATGTACTGGCAAGCCGGTTTGAAACGAATGTCCGAGGGGGCTCGGCCAAACGCCACCGCCGCCTGGCTGGCTTCCCGACGAATCACGTTATAAGCCAACAAAAGTCCCCAAACCTCCTGATAGACCAAGTCGACTTTTTTGCTACGCAAGGTCACTGCGTTCTGCTGCATCGAGCTCTTGATGTCCCTGAAGCCCAATTCGATCTCCCAGCGTTCCTGATACAGCTTGGCCACGGCCTTGGCGTTGTAGGCGTTAGCCGGCAATGACGTCATGACGGTCTTTAGCTTGCCTTGAATTTCATAACTGACTTCGCGGGCCTCCCAATGCGTTGGAAGGGTCGGGTTTCGCTTCCTGGCCTGCGGCGAGACTTTCATGCGCACCCAACGATCGTGCTGGCTGTAGCGGGTCACTTCTTCGCAGACCATTCCTTTTTTTGCCGGGATCAACCAATGACGGTTGCTACCAGCACTGCTCAGGCTCGACAGCAGTTCGGCCCCCCAGAATCCTTTGTCGAACAACGTCACCGAGTGATCGGGGATCTGCTGCAGGAACTCGTCGGCCAAGCGCATTTCACTGCGTCGGTAAGGGCTCAATTGCGCATCCAGGATCACGTGCGAACGTACATTCATCAACGCCACCAGGCGCAGCATGGGAAACGGAGTCTGGCGGTCGCTCGGGGTGTTTCCCGACCCGAAGTGGTCCCGAAGCTCGGGCGTATCCGGGGTGCGCAAGAGTGCTCCGTCCACTGCGAACACCTGCAGTTCATGCCAGGCGTCACCGTCATAGCGCTCCGCGCCCCATTGGTTCCCGTCTTGCGGAACAGCCACTCAACGGGATCGGCGCCGAGCCGCTTACGCGCTTCGGTCAGACCGCTACGGGCCAACAGGTGGTCAGAGGCCAGGCCTTGGGCGCAGATGTTCAAACGTCTGGCCACTTCGTGAACCGGTTCATCACGAAACAGCGCCATGCCGAGCACCAGCCAAAGCACTTGGTCAGCGGGCAGGCGACGTCGACGAATGGTGGCCTGACTGGAAAGATCCAGCGCAGACGCGACCCACTCTATGGGGATGTTTTGGGTGAAGGTGCTCAGGTCGCAGAAGTTGAAAAGGTCGCCGAGGTCGAGCAGGTCCTGTTGAACAGACATAAAAAATCCGATGCCAGATATCTGGCATCGGATTTTCGGATAAGCCCAGCTGAGACTCAAATGCTTAAGTGAACAGCATTAGCCTCATCAGCCGGGTTTTTTCATGCGTTTTTAGTGCCCGACGGGATCATCAAAGATGGTCAGCGCGGGTCTTCACAGTGATGAACATTTTGATGCGGTCGTGGATTTCCTGAATGGCATGACGGAAGGGATCGTGTTTTTCACTGGTGACGGGGTCCTCGAAATTCCACACGATCACTTCTCCGGCGGTAGGCATCCGCGAAGCCTCTTCGGAGGACTTGTCACACAGCGTAATCACATAATGGAACGGCTGCCCCTCAAACTCATCGATGGCTTTACTGCGCAACTCCGTGGTGTCGATGCCTACGTGATCGAGAGACTCCAGCGTGCGGGGGTCAACTTCACTGGCCACAAGACCCGCGCTAAAGGCTTCGAAGTGTTCGGAGTCAGTGTGCCGAAGTAGCGCTTGCGCCATCAGCGAGCGAACGTCATTTTTTGCGCAAACGAACAGAACCCGGCGTTTGTCAGCCATCACGTCCTCACATTCTTTCTGATCTAAATAACAATGCTTTTTTTACAGCAGCGTTTGCCAATAACAGCAACGGCTGCCATTTAGTGTTTGGACATCAGGCCATGAAGAACGCCCAGCCTTAATCCCGGTTCGGAAGGACTCATGTGCGAGATGCCGAATACTTTGAACGCCGCCAGCATAAGCACCAGGCCACCGGGCAAGATATTCAGGCGATGGGGTGGTAAGCCCGCCAATTTGAGTTGTTTAACATGCCCCACTTCCAGCAGACGCAACGACAAGCGTAAAAGACCGCCGTAGGTGATACCGCTTTGACCATCGTCATTCAAACCATTGGCCTTGAGCACTTTGGCAAGCATTCGTGCAGTACCTGAAGAGCCAATAGTTTGCTGCCAACCCAGCGCGCGATAACGACGGGTAACTTTTTCAAACTGCAGAGTGGCCACGCGCTCGGCCTCCAGGAGCGCCTTCGCCGATAGACAGCCCCCCTGAAAGTAACGCGCGCCAACAGTACCGCTGCCAATGGCAATGCTCTCGGTCAAGAGGGGCTGAGTGCCCTGCCCCAGAATCAACTCAGTAGAGCCGCCGCCGATATCCACGACCAGGCGCATACTTTCTGTACTGGGGATCGTATGGGCAACACCGGCGTACACCAGTCGGGCCTCTTCATGCCCAGAGATGACATCGATACGAAAGCCCAGGTGCCGCTCCGCGCTGGCCAGAAACAGTTGGGCATTATCGGCTTCGCGGACGGCACTGGTCGCCACTGCCCGCACGCGACCGGCCTCAAAGCCGCGCAGTTTTTTGCCAAATCGCGCGAGCGCTTGCCACCCCCGATCCAGCGCCAACTCGTCCAGCGCCCCGCCCTGAAACCCCTCCGCCAAACGGACAGGCTCTCGCAAGGTTTTCACTTCCTGGATCATGAACCCCTGATTGCGCCTGACCGACTGGCCGATCATCATGCGAAACGCATTGGACCCCAGGTCAATGGCCGCAAACAGGGAGGCGTCTCCTTTCATTAGGGGGGATTCCTGGCAAATTCATCAGCCCGCAGACGGAATTCCGTCTATGCGCTCAAGACGGTTTGCGAGGAGCTTGCCATTCGTTCGATGACACCGTGATGACACCCTCTAGCCTTTTCAAAAGAACAGACACCGGGCAAACCTGCCTGGGTAACCGCAACATTGCGGCATACACGCCCTGACCCTGCCAGGCCTCGCCGCTGAATCATCAAGAATGACCGTCCGTAACTCTGCCCCGGCAGCCTCGAACCCTTCGCTATTCTTAACCACACACCACCGCTGGCACGGCTGAAGCACGGCTTGCGGCATCATCGTCAGGAGTAAGGATCCGGGTAAGGAGCACGCCACCTCAACAGAGTATCGAGTAATGAAAATGCTACTGATGGTCGAGTTTCCCCATGAGCCTTTCAACGCGCTTGTCAGGTCGGGGAAGGTCGGCGAAATCATGAACCGCGTGCTGGAAACCATTAAGCCGGAGGCGGCTTATTTCACTGAACATGATGGAATGCGAAGTGGGATTTTTCTGATCGATATAGAAGACCCTTCCGAAATTCCCGGCTATGCGGAACCCTTCTTTCTCAACTTTCAGGCCAACTGCAAATTCCGAGTGGTCATGAGCCCACTAGAGCTGCAAAACGCCGGTCTGGAGGAGCTCGGTAAAGCATGGGCGTGAGGTGTTATCAATGAGAGGGAAACCTGTGGCGAGGGAGCTTGCTCGCGCTTGAGTGCGTAGCGCTCACAAAAATCGGCCATTGCGGTCGGACTTTTTTGGGGCCGTACGCTGCCCAGCGCGAGCAAGCTCGCTCGCCACACAGGCAGCGTATGTCGCTTACTGAACGGTTTTCAGCTTGATCACATCACCGGAGATCTTGGTGGTGTAACCGGTCAGAGCCCAAGCCCAGAACCAGTTTTCCTGCACTTGGGTGTTGATCATCGCGTCGCCGCCCCGGGCTTTGATCGCGGCGTTCTGAGCGCGGATGAAACGGTTGTTCTGCTGGATCGGGATGAGACCAAACAGCAAGAGGCCAGTGGCGGTCGCTTCACTGTGGCCAACAACGGTGTACTGGCTGCTGTCGTACTGCTGAGTCTTCATCGGGGTGCCGGTGCAACCCGCCAGAACCAGACCGAACAGGGCTACGGCAACAACTTTGCTGAGATAATTCACTGAGACACTCCATTAGAAATACCCGGGATCCGTCTCTCGGGCGGCGCATACTTTAACGGATGAAGTGGCTCATTGATATCACCTGTACAGCCTTTACGCGGTAAACATTTTGATGAGGCATAGATTATTGCGGCTGAAATGTCTGAAGGTAGGCCAACAGGTTTTCGATCTTCTCCGGATCGCTGAGGCCCCAGAAAATCATCCGGGTTCCGGGGACCACTTCTTTTGGCGCTTCGATGTATGCGGTGAGTGTTTCGCGGGTCCAGATGACGCCTGATGATTTCATCGCGGTTGAATACTGGTAGTCCGTGGTGCTTCCCGCAGGACGCCCGAAAATGGCATTGAGGTGAGGACCAAAAGAACCCCGCGCCGAAGTCCCTACTTGATGACAGCCGCCACAGATACGGGTAAATAGTTTCTGACCGGCTTCGGCATCCCCCGCCGCTTCGGCTTGCATGCTGAATAACCCGGTATTGAGCATCAAGGCGAAGGTAAGGATGGCGGCGTTTTTCATGTGGCGCTCCAAATCAGGTGTTACTGGCAGCAAAAACGGGTGGCTATTTCATCATGACTGGCTGCTACACCGAAGCCTTGAAGTTAATCTATAACTCGCTTCGTCCCTTTAACGTCGTTGCAGGAGAGCCAGAATGAAACCCGTCGAACCCTTTTATCGGGACGCTGGCGTGGGTCCGGGCGTTGTCTGCTTTCATGCCAATGCGAGTCACTCGGTGCAGTGGCGTGGACTGCAAGATCACCTGGCCGCAAAGTTTCGGGTCTTGGCGCTCGACTCGTTTGGCGCCGGCAAGAGCCCGGCGTGGCCCACCGATCGAATCGTCACCCTCAGTGAAGAAGCGCGTTTCGCCGAGCCGGTGCTCGCCCGCGCCGGCGAACCGCTCATTCTGGTCGGTCACTCTTATGGTGGGGCGGTGGCGTTGATCACAGCGTTGCAGAACCCTGGCCGGGTGCGCGCCATGGCGGTGTATGAGCCAACATTGTTTGCCCTGCTCGACGCCGAATCGCCCCCACCCAATGACGCGGATGCCATCCGTGAAGTCGTTGCAGACGCCGGACTGGCACTTGAGGCGGGTAACCTGGACGCAGCGGCCCAGCACTTCATTGACTACTGGATGGGTGCCGGAGCCTGGGAGCAAACCCCGGAACAACGCAAGCCCTCCATCGCCGCTGCGGTGGCCAATGTGCAGGGCTGGGCTCACGCGCTGTTGACCGAGCCGACGCCATTGCAGGCGTTCCGTTCGCTCAACCTGCCGGTGCTTTTCATGGTCGGCAAGGACTCACCGGCATCGTCACGGGCAGTGGCGCGGCTGCTGACCGGCGCACTGCCGAACGTTGAAGTGGTCGAGCTCGAGGGGCTCGGTCATATGGGGCCGATTACGCATCCGGAGATCGTCAATCAGGTCATCGAGCAATTTATTGAGCGCAGTTGACCTGATTCCACGCCACTAAAGCGCAGGACGCTGCAATTTGACCCACTCCTGCACCGTTGGCCGCTGCCATTGACGCTGCGCGTATTCCACCAGTGCGGATGGCACGGCGTCACCGTTGAGTATCAGCCGGTTGAGCATCAAGGCCAGGTCCACATCGGCAATCGACCATTGCCCGAACAGGTACTCACGACCGTCAGCCAGCAGCGCTTGTGCGGCACCGATCAGCTTGCGCGCGGCCGACTCGGCCGCGGGCGACAAGGGCGCTGATTTGAGGCCATAAAACACCACCAATGTGGATCGCTCCTGCCGAATGGGCAGCAGATCACTGCGCAGCCACGCCTGGACTTGTCGTGCCTTCGCCCGTTGCGTCAGCTCTTTCGGGTAAACCGGCGTCTGAGGAAAAACGTCTTCCAGGTATTCAGTGATCGCCGACGATTCAGACAAGGCAAAGTCGCCATGCACCAGCGTCGGTACGCGCTGGGTCAGCGAGAGGCTAGCATAATCTTCGGACTGGTTTTCGAACGCGTCGAGGTCCAGTGGGCTCAGTTCGAATTCGATGCCTTTTTCGCGAAGGGCCACGAAAGCCGACATCGCATAAGGGCTGGTGAATTGAGCATCAACGTACAGGCGCAGGCGGGAATCATTCACGGGGTCATCTCCATAGGGTGAGCAGACACGCTACGAGATCCAATGCCATAAAGAAAATGCATGATTTTTATGGGGACATTCTTCAGCGGAATACCTGATTGGCGGGCAACGCCCGAAATGACTGACTCAGCGCATGAATGATCCAATTGCGCTTTTCACATGAAAAAAGTCATTTGTGCACCTATCTCGCCCACATTCTCCGCCCTAAAGTGCACCGCTCTACCCAGCCTTACTCGGCGTACCTATGAATCTCTGGTTTCGACTGTTCCTCATGCTGTTTCGGCGCCCATGGCGCAAGCCGGTTGATGGACTGGCCACTACTGTTATCCGCATGCGCGTCTGGCCGCTCGATCTTGACCTTAACCGACACGTCACCAATGGCCGGTATTTCACTTTGGCCGATATAGGTCGCATGGATTTCGTCCTGCGCAGCGGTGCCTACCGAGTGGCCCTGCGCCATAGAGCGGTGCCGATTGTTGGGGATACCTGGGGCAAATTTCGGCGGGAGCTGAAGCTGTTCGAATCGTTCGAGATTCATACCCGAATACTCGGCTGGGACGATAAGTGGAGCTTTATGGAACACCGCTTCGTGAGCAAAGGGCGAGTGATTGGCGTCGTTATCATGCGAGGGCTGTTCCGCGCGGCGAAAGGTACGGTCTCACCTGCCGAGTTTGTCCGGGAGCTGGGCTTGGCTGAACAGTCACCCGAAATGTCGACGTGGCTGACAGCCTGGTCGCAAAGCTGCGACGATATGAGCCGCCAGCTCCGAGAGGAAGAAGGTTTGGCGACTCAACTCCGTCCTGCCTCTGAATCCGACCAGGCGGTCAAATAGTAGCTAATATTCATCTCAATCCCCCTGCCAAGGACTGCAACCATGAGCCGGCTCGAACTACTGACCAAATGGAATCGCATGATCGTCCGGTTGCAGATTGAACACGAAATCAGTGCCCGGGATTTCGAGAAATTCAGCTGGAAACTGGGTATCCCCTGCGTTGTTCTGTCGGCCATCGTCAGCGCCAGCGTCTTTGGCTCGATCAGTGACTCCTCGCCCGTATGGCTCCAATACGTCGCCGGCGTCCTGTCACTCTTGACCCTGGTGTTGAGTTCGGTCCAGACCTTCCTGAACTTTGACACCCGGGCTGCCGGGCACAAAGACACCGCCGAGAAACTCGGGGCAATATCACGTGAGATTCAGGACGAAATCGCCAGCGGCAAGGACGAGGCTATCCTGGGCCCAATCGTTTTTGACATCCGCAAGCGCATTGATTCGATTCTTCTTGATGCGCCGACCTTGCCCAAGTCGACGATCAGGAGACTGGGGGATGTTCGCGTCTACACAGAGCCACCGCCAGCAGGGCAAGACACCGTCCCGGCTTGATAAAAGGCCAGACTTGGTCCGCAGCATCGTGAAAGGAGGCGTTTGAAATGCAGCTCATCACGTTGAAAATCGACAAGCCGGAAACGACGAACTTCATTTTGGGTCAGACGCACTTCATCAAGTCCATCGAGGACATTCATGAAGCGTTGGTCAATGCCGTGCCTGGTATTCAGTTCGGCGTGGCCTTTTGTGAAGCCTCCGGTAAATGCCTGGTGCGATGGTCTGGCACTGATACCGCCATGATCGAACTGGCGCAGAAAAATGCGCAAGCCATTGCCGCGGGCCATTGCTTCATCATTTTCCTGGGCGACGGTTTCTATCCATTGAACGTCTTGAACAGCGTCAAAATGGTTCCAGAGGTGTGCCGTATTTTTTGTGCAACGGCCAATCCCACTGAAGTGATTGTTGCCGAGACGGAACAGGGGCGCGGGATTCTGGGCGTGGTGGATGGCTTCTGTGCCAAAGACATTGAAGGCGATGAAGACATTCTGTGGCGCAAGAACCTGTTGCGGCAGATCGGCTACAAGTTGTGATTTGAGTTCTGGTTTTGAGTCAGTGAGAAACCTGTGGCGAGGGAGCTTGCTCCCGCTTGAGTGCGTAGCACTCATAAAAATCGGCAATAGTTGTCAGATTTTGGGGCCGCTGCGCAGCCCAACGCGAGCAAGCTCGCTCGCCACAAAGGCAGGTATGAGCGCTTAAGTGAACAACATTACGAGACCTTGAGACTCACCTGCCCGAATTCTGCACAAGTTGCTCAACGAAGAACTCCACATGCCCTCTCGGATGAGTCGGCAATGGCCAGGTGTCGACGTTGTGAGCCAGGGCCTGGAAGGCTTGGGCGCATTTGGAACGGGGAAATGCTTCAAACACCGCACGCCCCTTCTGCACGGCTTTGTGCGCACATTCATCGTTAGGTATCGCGCCGACGTATTGCAGCGTGACATCCAGGAACATGTCGGTAATCTTTTCCAGCTTGGCAAACAGATTGCGGCCTTCCGCCGGACTTCCCGTCATGTTGACCAATATGCGAAAACGGTGCAGACCGTAGTTCAGGTTGAGCAGTTTGATCAGCCCGTAGGCGCCGCTGATTGAGGTGGGTTCATCGCACACGACCACCATCACTTCCTGCGCCGCGCGGATGAAGTTGACCACTGAGCCACCGATACCGGCGGCCGTATCGATCACCAGCACATCCAGCTTATCGCCAATATCGCTAAAGGCCTGGATCAGCGCACGGTATTGCGCAGGCTCCAGATGAGTCATGCTTTGCAATCCAGAAGAGGCCGGGGCAACACGAATGCCTCCAGGCCCTGGCATCAGCACCTCGGACAGCTCGCAACGCCCTTCGATGACATCAGCCAGTGTGTAGCGCGGCGTCAGCCCCAACAGAATATCGATATTCGCCAAGCCCAGATCGGCGTCGAGCAATACGACGCGCCGCCCCATTTTTGCCAACGCCAGCGACAGGTTAACCGCCACCGTTGTCTTGCCCACGCCACCTTTACCGCCAGTTACAGCGATAACTTGCACGCAATGCACATCATCCATTTTTTCATCCCTTCCTTGCGCATCGTGTGCCAGTACGTCATGGCCACCGTCCAGATGCCGCAAGAATAGCTGAAAAGCGCCAAATAGCCGCGTTGCATTCCGACGAGAGGCACTTCGCCACCTGTCATCGAGCCTTTTCAACGAAAACGCCGCTAATGGGTTGATTCAGATAATGACACTGCGTTCCTGAATGCTTGCTGGCCGATGGACCGATAGAGGCGGCTGAACTGGCGCCAGGCGCTCAGGCGCCCTGCTCACCCAGAGATGAAGAAACGACCAGGATGTCTAAATCCAGACATCATTGATTGCGGTTCTTTCTCCCTCCTGATCGCCGGTATTCAGTACTCCACGCGGCTCGATCAGTAACATTTTCACCTCTCGCTCAGCATAAGGCTTGTGTTCGACGCCCTTGGGGACGACGTACATTTCTCCCTGCCTGACCACGACGGCCCCTTCTCGAAGATCAATGCGAAGCTCGCCTTCGAGGACGATGAAGGTTTCATCGGTGTCGGCATGGGAATGCCAGATAAAGTCGCCTTCGATTTTCACCACCTTGAACTGGTAGTCGTTCATTTCGGCAATGACTTTGGGTGCCCATTGCTCGCTGAACAAAGCCAGTTTTTCGGCAAAGTTAATCGCGGTGCAGGTTGTCACGCCGGGTTGGGAATTCATTTGAGTTGCCCTCATTAGCCAAGTTATCGAGGCCTGACTTTAGGAGAGGATCAGCACTGCGTATTGCATGATTGTGCAAGTCGATCGCCTTTAAACAAGGCCCAGCCTTTTCATCCATCGACCAGGTGAGACGCCATAGGTCTGGGTGAACTGACGCGTCATATGGCTTTGATCGAAAAAACCTGCTGATACGGCGGCTTCCGCCATCGAGTGGCCCCCGAACATCAGTGCTCTTGCCAGATCGAGACGTCGTTGAGTCATGTATCGATAGGGGCTCGTGCCGTACAGCGCACGAAAATCACGGCTCAGGCTCCAGCGGTCTCGACCACTGGCCTGCGCTAACTCCTCCAGGGTAATGACTCGATCCAGCGACTCATGAATCAGCGCACGCGCACGTTCGGCCGCTGCAAAGTCAAACGACTTGCGCCGTCCGCGTTGCCCCGAGATCGCATCCAGTGCTTGCGCGAGATCGTAAATGGCATCGTCTTCTTCCAGGGGCTCGATGCAAGCGTCGAGGTTTTGCAGCAGCACCTGGGTCGCGGCATAAAGCCGTGGGTCGCTGGATAACCCGCCCTCGATGAAGGGCAAGGGTTTGCCGCCTAATACTTGCTGAATCAAGGCGGGCTCGATGTAGATCATCCGATAATGAAAACCCGCTTCGGTACCAGCTTCACCGTCATGCACCTCGTCCGGATGCAAAACAATGGTTTTCCCCGGCAGACTGTGACGCTTGGTCTTGCGGTACTGGAAGCTTTGTACACCCGACAGCGTTCGTCCGATGGCGTAGGTGTCGTGGCGATGCGGCGTAAACCCATGGCCGCCAAAAAAGGCTTCAATACGCTCCATCTTCAACGGCTGAGCCGAGCGCTTTACCCAGTCTTTGTCACCCCTGGTTTTCGTCATGTCCCTGTACCCCCTGAAGGATGTCAATACGGTACCAGCCAGCGTGGCTGATGTCCCCGGCGGACTGACCCGTGCAAGTCTGAATCAGCCCCACGGCGGCGCCGTCAAATTTGTCTCTTCCCCTCGTGAACCAGTCTTCAGACCCGCAGTCTTAGCCGTGCCGTAAAAGAAGCTCACCCAACGAAGCGCTCCTACGGTCATTGCTCGCCCCTATCCCACTTTACCGTCGTTATCTCATCAGAGTTGTTCGTTCATGCGCCCAACCGTCCGCTGCTGTCGCTTTATCTCGCTGTGCCTGATGCCTTTGCTCCCGCTGCTCGCCAGCCCCGCCCATGCCAGTGGGGAACGGCAACTGGTGGAAGTCATCAACGACTACCGCGCCGATCCCGATCGCTGTGCGGGCCGTACGGTCAAGCCGTTGCGGCCGCTGTCGCTGAAATCGAACCTGGCGCTGCCGGTCGGCTATGGCGGCGGTTTGCGGAGTGCCTTGAAAGCTAACGGTTATCAAGCGGTGACCGTGCGCACCATCCGCGTGGTCGGCGCGCAGGATGCCGATGAGGCGTTTGACATGCTTGAGAGCGACTACTGCGGGGCGCTGCTCGATACCCAGTTCGCCGACATCGGCGTCACTCGCTCCCGTAGCGAATGGCAGGTGGTGCTGGCGCAACCGGTGCTCGACGGACGTGTCGGTGATTCGCGAGAAGCGGGCAAGGCGTTGCTGGCACAGGTCAATGCGGCACGGGCCAAGCCGCGCCTGTGCGGGCGTCAACGCTTTGCCGCCGCACGACCGCTGACCTGGAATGCCGCCCTGGGGGCCGCCGCGCAAGGGCACAGCAAGGCGATGGCCTACGGCAATTACTTCGCCCACCGCGATCCTGACGGTGATATGCCATTTGATCGGGCCAAAGCCGCCGGCTATCGAGGCCGGCAGATCGGTGAAAACATCGCCGCCGGGCAAAGCTCACCGAACAAAGCGATGGCCAGTTGGCTGGCCAGCCCCGGGCATTGCGCCAACTTGATGAACCCGATGTTTACCCAAGTGGGCGCAGCCTATGCCGCAGATTCGCGCAGCGATGAGGGTGTTTACTGGACGATGCTGTTTGGCGCGCCTTGAGTGCATTCCATACCCCCTGAAATGCCAGTCGGTAATAACAAACCCTGTGGGAGCGGGCTTGCCCGCGATGAGGTCAGCAGACTCAACATCAATGTCGCCTGACACACCGCCATCGCGGGCAAGCCCGCTCCCACAAGGATCTGAGCCGAACACCAAATTGGTGAACCACAGGTTCCGATGGTGTTCTTCGGACTCGGGTCATGCTTCAAATACTCGACGGCACCGCCACGCTTTGCCGCCCTTTGAAGGCCAGCGAAAAACAGAAAAATATCGCCAACGCGAACCCTGCCGGGAACAGCCAGATGCTTTTCCATTCGTGGCTCTCAGCCGACGCATATTGATCGGTGACCGCCCCGGCCACCCAAAAGCCAATCAGCATGCCCAAGCCGTATGTCGCGAGCGTGATCAACCCTTGCGCGGAGCTTCTGAAACGCTCCGACGCTTTGGCATCGGTGTAGATCTGCCCCGAAACAAAGAAGAAGTCGTAGCAGATGCCATGCAAGGCGATGCCGGTGAACAACATGAAAGCGAGGTCCCCGTTGTTACCGTAGGCGAACAACAGGTAGCGCAACGCCCACGCCAGCATCCCCACCAACAGCGCGATCTTGATGCCGAAACGCTGAATAAACAGCGGCAGGAGCAACATGAACAGCACTTCCGAGACTTGCCCGATCGCCATCTTGGCGGTTGGGTTGGTCACGCCGATTTCCGCCAGAAACGGGTTGGCATTCTGGTAATAAAACGCCAATGGAATGCAGATCAAAATGGAGGCGATGAAGAACACCAGGTAACTGCGGTCCTTCAACAAACCCAAGGCGTCCAGCCCCAGCATTTGCTTTAAGCCGACACGGCCCGGCTCAGGTTTGAGCGGTGCGGTACGCGGCAGGCTGAAGCTGTAGATCCCGAGCACGAAGGAGGCGATGGCCGACATCAGAAAAGTATTGCGCAAGCCACCGGATGAGATCGCTTGTTGCGAATCCCAGGCAAACACAAAGCTGATCACCACGCCCGCCACAATCCAGCCGATGGTGCCCCATACCCTGATCCGCGAGAACTCCAGAGCCGGGTCGCGCATCTGCCGGAACGCCACCGAATTCACCAACGCCAGCGTCGGCATGTAGATCATCATGTAGGCCAGCACGAACGGGTAAAACCCATTGAAGTCAGGCGCTCGATAGAGTTGCAACAGCAGCACCGCGCCGATCAGATGCAACACCGCGAGAATGCGCTCGGCATTGAAGTAGCGGTCGGCAATCAAACCGATCACAAAGGGCGCGATGATCGCGCCCCAGGACTGCGTCGAGAACGCCATGCCGATCTGCCCGCCGCTGGCCCCCAGGTTACTGGAGAGGAAGGTGCCGAGGGTTACGAACCATCCGCCCCAGATAAAGAACTGCAGGAACATCATTACGCTCAATCGCGCAGTCATCGTGGTCATGTCAGTCACCGCTTTATTGTTTTTTTTGGGGGAGAAAGGGGCAAACAGGTTTTTCAGGCGTCGGGCAAACCCAATAGCCGCCGATTGAAACGTTCGTCAGACGCCACGCTGGCGAAATCATCAAAGGCCTTTCGGGTTTTGCTGATCATGTGCTGCTGGATAAAGGCCGCTCCTTCTGCTGCGCCCTGCTCCGCATCCTTCAGGCAACACTCCCACTCCAGAACCGCCCAACCGGCAAAGTCGTACTGCGTCAATTTGCTGAAAATCGATTTGAAATCGATCTGCCCATCGCCCAGAGAACGGAAGCGGCCAGGCCGCTCGACCCAACCTTGATAACCGCCGTAGACACCCGAACGGGCATCGGGCCGGAACTCGGCGTCCTTGACGTGGAACATGCGGATGCGCTCGTGGTAACGATCGATGAAGCCCAGATAGTCCATTTGTTGAAGCAGCAGATGACTCGGGTCGTAGAGGATCGCGGCACGCGGATGATGATCGACAGCCTCAAGGAAACGCTCGAACGAGGCGCCGTCGTGCAGGTCTTCACCGGGATGGATCTCGTAGCAGAGGTCGACGCCGGCCTCTTCGAAACAATCGAGGATCGGCAACCAGCGCCTGGCCAGTTCGGCAAAACCCTGCTCGACCAGACCGCTCGGGCGTTGCGGCCACGGGTAGACATAGGGCCAGAGCAGCGCACCGGAAAACGTCGCGTGCGCCTTCAGCCCCAGGCGTTGGCTGGCGCGCGCGGCGAGTTTCAACTGATCGATGGCCCACTCGGTTCGTGCCTGGGGCTGACCGCGCACATGTTCGGGAGCGAAGTCATCGAACAACGTATCGAACGCCGGATGCACCGCCACCAGTTGGCCTTGCAGATGCGTGGACAGCTCGCTGATTTCGACGCCTGCCTGGGTGCAGACGGCCTTCAACTCGTCACAGTAATCCTGACTGTCGGCGGCGCGCGCCAGGTCGATGTATTGCGTGCCCAGGGTCGGCAATTGAATGGCCTTGTAACCCTGCGCTGCGGCCCAGCGGGCAATGTTAGCGAGGGTGTCGAAAGGCGCTTCGGCGGACATGAACTGCGCGAGAAAAATACCCGGGCCGCGCAGGCCTGCCGGTGTTGGGGAGGTGTGGTTCACAAGAGGGTTCTCCGGACTCATGGGTTGCAGACCAGTTCGGTCCACTTCGCGTCGCCGCGATGATTGGCGACCACCGCTTCGATGAACGCCATGCCACGCAACCCGACGTCGATGCCCGGCACGCCGGGAGCATCGTTGCCTTCGACGTTGCTGCGGATCGCGGTGGCGAAATCACCATAGAGATTGGCCATGGCCTCGAGATAACCTTCGGGATGCCCGGCAGGCAAACGCATGCGCTGGCTGGCGGCCTCGCATAACCAGGGCTGACCGACACCGGAACGAAGGATGCTCAACGGTTGATCAAGGGAGCGATGGATCAGGCTAGCAGGCTCCTCTTGACGCCACTCCAGCCCGCCCTTATCGCCATAGACGCGGATCTTCAACGGGTTTTCTTCCCCGGCGCACACCTGGCTGGCGATCAACACCCCGCTGGCCCCGGCGGCCATTTTGAACAGCATCGCCGCGTCATCGTCCAGTTGCCGCCCGGCAACGTGCACGCCCAGGCTCGCACACACGTGTGTAATGGTTTGGTCCGCGATGAATTCGGCCAATGAAAAGGCATGGGTACCGATGTCGCCAATGCAGCCGCCCAACCCCGACTGCTCGGGTTGATCGCGCCAACTCGCCTGCTTGTTGCCCTGTCCGGCCACGTCCCGGCTCAGCCAGCCCTGCGGGTACTCGACGATGACCTTGCGCACCGCGCCGATCACGCCGGTACGCACCATCTTGCGCGCCTGCCAGACCATCGGATAACCCAGATACGTGTGGGCCAGTCCATAGAGGCGGTCGCTGCTTTTCACCACTGCCTTGAGCGCCAGCAGTTCGGACAGATTCAGTGCCGCGGGCTTTTCGCTGAACACATGAAAACCCGCGCTCAGTGCCTGGCTGGCGATCGGCGCGTGCAAGTGATTGGGTGTGACGATGACCAACAGCTCCATGCGTTGGTCGGCAGGCAGTGCGCGCTCGCTATCCAGCATTAGTTGCCAGTCGCTGTAGCAGCGTGAGGCGGACAATCCCAGCGCGGCGCCGGTGTCCTGATTGTTGCGGGCGTCTCGGCTGAATGCACCGCACACCAGTTCAAAACGACCATCGAGACCGGCGGCCTGGCGGTGGGCTTTGCCGATGAAGGCACCCTCGCCGCCCCCGACAAACCCCATTCTTATTTTTGTCGTTGCAACGTTCATCGCGAATTTTCTCTTTTTCGGGGCGGATCAGCGCTCAGGTTTGACTATGATGTAACCGGTTACATAGTGCCGGAAATTTAAGCTCAGTTACTTCGGGTGTCAAACCCTGGGTTAAAAATGAAGGTCATTTCAGCGCACGGCCGGACTGCGGTAAGCTCGCCGGCCATGCTTACATCTGCCGGTTCGATAACGAGGTCGTCTTGTCCAATATCCGTGAAGTAGCCCGGCTGGCCGGCGTCTCGGTGGCCACCGTGTCCAGAACGCTGAAGTCGCCCGAGCGCGTACTCCCCGAAACCCGGAACAAGGTCAACGCAGCCGTGGAACAGGCCGGCTATCGGCCGAACCTCATGGCCGTGCAGTTCCGTTCGCGCAGAACCGGCAACCTGGTGATTCTGGTCCCGGCCATCGCCAACACGTTTTTCGCACGGGTGATCAGCGGTGCCCAACAGGCGGCACAGGCGGCCGGATATCGATTGCTGCTGTGCGACACCCAGGGGCGCGAGGAAATCGAACGGGAGTTTGCCGCGCTGGTGTACGCCCACCAGGCCGACGGCGTGATTCAGTTGCGCGCCTACGACCCGTTTGAATCGCCCTCCCCGCATGGCGAGTCGCTGCCCTTGGTCAACGCCTGTGAGGTGATTCAAGGCGGGCGGCATCCGACGATCAGCCTCGACAACCGGGCAGCGGCCAAGGCCATGACGGAGCATCTGATCGATCTGGGTCATCGCCGGATCGGCCTGATCAAAGGCCCGAAAAGCAGCCCGCTCACACGCGACCGCGTGGCCGGTTATCAAGATGCATTGCACCAGGCCGGTATCGCTTCGGACCCGCAATTGATCTGCCACGGGGACTTCACGTTGAAGGCCGGTTTTGATGGCGCGGGAATGCTGCTGGATTTGGCCGACCGCCCGACCGCATTCTTTTGCGAAAACGATGAAATGGCGATCGGTGCATTGAAGCGCATCAAACAACAGGGTTTGCGGGTACCCGACGATATTTCGTTGGTCGGTTTCGATGACATCCCATTCGCGGCCTATTGTGATCCGGCGTTGACGACCATTGCGCAACCCGCCGAAATCTTCGGCCAAAAGGCCGTTGAAATGCTAATCGCCCTCATTGAAAAAAAGCCCATCCCGGACCGCCATGTGGTGCTGCCGTTCACATTAACCGTGCGTAACAGTACGACCGCCCGCAAGGGATGAGGAAGAAATCATGGACATAAAAACCGACCTGCAACGCATCGCACTCCAGGAAGAAACCCTGACGTTTGAGCGCTTCGACAAAACGACGGCCTGGGACTTGGGCACCCGTTTGAAAAGCGCCTGCGAGGAGCAAGGCGTGTTCGCCACGATTGAGGTCAGGCTGGCGCGGGACACGGTGTTTTTCTACTCGATGCCCGGAACCTCCGCCAGCAACGCCGACTGGGCACGACGCAAGCGAAATGTCGTGGAACTGATGGAACTCAGCTCATACCGCGTAGGCCTGTCCTTTAAGCTTCAGGGTGATTCACTCGAAGGTTTGATGGGATTGCCCCTGCGTGATTACGCCGATCATGGCGGCAGCTTTCCGGTGTCGGTCAAGGGCGTGGGGTGCATTGGCGCCGTCACCGTTTCAGGGCTGCCCCAGCGTGAGGATCATGCCCTGGTGGTTCAGGTGTTTGGCACAGATGTGTGGGGGCTGACCTGAGCGAACTCGCGCTTGAGAGCGAGTAACAGACTGTGGGAGCGGGCTTGCTCGCGAAGGCGGCGGCATAGTCAACATTGATGTCGCCTGACACACCGCTTTCGCGAGCAAGCCCGCTCCCACATGGATTTCGCTTAATTGACTGGCATTGGGGTCTCCCAACGGATCGATTACTTCGGTTGCGCCACTGTGCGCAAATAAGGTTTCACCGTTTTGAAGCCATCCGGATACTTCTTCCTGGCGTCCTCATCCGAGACCGAAGTGGGAATGATCACGTCCTCGCCCGGACGCCAGTTCACCGGGGTGGCGACCGTGTGCTTGGCATTCAATTGCAGAGAATCGAGCAGCCGCAGCACTTCATCGAAGTTACGCCCGGCACTCATCGGGTAGATCAGCATCGCCTTGACCTTTTTGTCCGGGCCGATGATGAACACTGAGCGCACGGTGGCATTGTCGGCTGCGGTACGTGCGCCGCCACTGGCATTCGGATGAATCATGTCGTAAAGCTTCGCCACCACCAGGTTCTCATCCCCGATCATTGGATAGTTGACCGCATGCCCCTGGGTCTCTTCGATGTCTTTGGCCCAGGCCTGATGGTTACTGACAGGGTCGACGCTGAGCCCGACGATCTTGGTGTTGCGTTTATCGAACTCCGGCTTGAGCCCTGCCATGTAGCCAAGCTCAGTGGTGCACACCGGGGTGAAGTCCTTGGGATGCGAAAACAGGATCGCCCACTTGTCGCCGATCCACTCGTGGAAATGCAGCGGGCCTTCGGTGCTTTCGGCGGTAAAGTCCGGTGCTTCGTCGCCAATACGGATTGCCATGTTCGTTCTCCTTACTGTTGAGTCGTAGGGAAGCCGCTGGCTGCTGTTCCAGCGGCCTTCAGGATCTGCGTTGAACCTGTCAACGCGGATCAGTATAGGAGACGCTTGAACACAAGGTCGTTATCGCCGCGTCCACTCTGCAGCCCTTGAACGACAGGGCATTCAAGCCTTCTCGACCGACACGGCAAGCGCGGATGTCCTGGCCACCCAGTAGTAGAGAATGCCCGGCACCACCAGCCCGACGATCCAGGAAATATCGACGCCGCCAAGCTGCGCGACCATCTTTACCGGCGGCGTCTATGGGGCAGCGATCCTGTGAAGAACAGTTTGTTGTTTTTATCGTGTCGGCTTGAACACTAGAAGGCCTTGCTGGCACTGGCTACCACGGTGGCCGTGCATAGATCGCCATAGCCGTACCAGCTCGCGCATTCGCTTTTCGACAGGTCGGTATCGATGTAGCTGAGGCCCCAGGTCACGCCCACAAAATCACGGGTCAGTTTGGCCTCCCACTCTGTGTAGGCATCACGGCTTTCACCGTTGGCGGACCAGAACGCCGGGTCTTTGACATCGTTGCGACCCACGCGCAGGTCCAGGCCGATCTCGGCCGGCAATTCGATTTTGTAGCTGAGGTAGGTGTAAAGGGTGTCCTGGTCCTCGCCAAAGAAGTTCGGCGTATCGTTTGAGTAGTTGGCGCCGAGCTTCACGCCATAAACATCAAGGATGGCGTAGACCTCACTCAGGTTGAATTGGCCTTCCTTTGGATAGTCGTACTTGAGGTACCCCAGATCGAGACTGATTGCTTCGGTCGCCTGCCAGTAATAGCCCGCGTAGTACTCGAGTTCCTGCCGGGTCTTGTAGGGACCGCCGTAATCGACTCGCATTCGAGGTCCAGGCGCCAACGTACAAGCCGCTGCTGTGCACCAGCGTGGCGCCGGCCTGAACCGCCGGATCCCCCAGGGTTTGCGAAATGCCACGCGTGCGATAGTCACTGACAACGCCCAGGGTCATGTCCAGGCTGAAGTTGTCGTTAAGTGTCAGTGCCTGGCTGGTCAGGGGAGCCAATACAAGGCTGGCAAGGGTCAATGCTGAGCGTACGTTCATACAAGTCTCTTATTTTTATGGATCAGCGGGTGATTTCGGGCATGGCGTTGCCCAGCCCCTCGCAATGCGAGGGGCAGGTGCATTTTTCTGGGTGCTGCCGGCGGGTAGTCGTCAGGACGCGGGCGCGTAAACCTGCTTGCCAGCAAAGAAAGTCTTCAGGACCCTGGTGTCGAACAGCTCGTCGTCGCTGACCTTGAACACATCGCGGTCGAGGATGATCAGATCAGCCTGTTTGCCGGGCGCCAGCGAGCCAATCTGTTGCTCCAGCCGCAGGACTTTGGCGGCATTGAGGGTGTAGGCGTAGAACATGGTCTGGCGATCAATGCTTTCATTGGCGTTCAACACCCCCAGCGGCCCTTTGCGAGTGCTGGCCTGGGCGATGGCATTCCACGGGTTGGGGCTGGACACCGGCCAGTCACTGCCACCGGCGATGACCGCACCGGCGTTATGCAGGGACCTGGCGGGATACTGGTAACCGTAAGCAAACGCGCTGATATACGGTTTGACCAACTCCACCGTGTAAGACTCGCCGGTGGCCCACAGCAGCTGCATGGAAGCGATCACGCCAAGTTGTTTGAAGCGCGGGAACTCCTTTGGATTGACCAGTTGCAGGTGGGTAATGCTGTGGGCCATCGGTGTCGGGTTGAGCTTGCGCGCGTATTCAAAGCCATTGAGTGACTCACGTACGGCACGGTCGCCGACCGCATGCGTGTGCACAATCCAGTCGCGCTTCTCCGCCGCGACTACCAACTCACCGAAGTGTGCCGGGTCGATTAGCAACTGACCGTTTTTGTGACTGTTGGTGAACGGAACAATCACCGCTGCCGTCTGCCCCGGAAACTCCAGAACGCCGTCAGCGAAGACCTTGATGCCCGGGAAGCTCAGGTTGGGTACGCCCTCGAATTTCTTCATCACCTTGGCCAGCATCTCCAGGTCCGCCGGCCGGCTTTTTGGGTTAGCCAGCAGCAGCGCCGCGACGTGGGCATTGAGCTCGCCCTTCTCTGCCAGTTCGCGGTAAAGCGGTAGAACACCGTAACTCTGCTCGGTGGCCTGGAAATCGAACAGTGAATCACCACTTCCGGCATTCGCGGCCGCGTCCATCCAGGCGGTAACGCCATATTGATTATTGACCTTCACCGCCTCGCGGGCAGCCTTCAACATGACCTCTTTGTCGGGCGCGGGGATCTGACTGCGTACCTTGTCCCAGCGCGACTCGGCGAACAAACCATTGGGGGTGAAGTCCGCTGCGTGCCCCACGAAGCTGCGGTCCTGTTCCGACAGACCTTTTACCAATGCCGCGTCGATCTTCAGACGCTTGAGCATCGCGTTGTTGGCCCAGCCGGTATGCCCGTCAATCCCGCTGAGGACCACCGGTTGTTCCGCCCAGCGTCCCTGATTGAAGTGCTGACCAAGCTCGCGGCTTTTCTCCCAATAGGCCGAACTCACCCCGGCAATGCTGATCACGTCACCGGCCCGTGCTCGCCCCGCTTCATCCTGCTCAATCACCCATTGCTCGAGTTCCGGCAACGGCTTTACTTCATCCAGCAGGTTGGCCCCCTGGCTGTTGAAGGCCGCAACCACCGGGTGACTATGGGTATCAATCATTCCAGGCATCAGTACTTTGCCCGCCAGATCGATTCGTTGCGTCTGGGCATCGGCCAGGGCGTTGATCTCGGCATTGCTGCCCACTTTTAGAATCTTGCCGTCTTGCACCGCCACGGCCTGAACCAGTCCTTGACCGGGTTCGGCGGTAAAGACCTTGCCGTTGAACAGCACAAGATCAGCGGCGGCCATGGCCTGCACCGAAGAAATGGCCAGGGCTGCGGCCAACAGGTTGGGAATGAATAGTTGCATCGGAACACTCTCTTGTTTTTATTGGGCGGTTCGGGAGATTTGTGACAACGCCTTCGGATCAGGTCCAACGAACGGCGCCTTGGCCCACACGACCTTGCCGCCGACCATCGTTAGCAGCACCTCGTTACGGCCCAGCTCATCCTCCGGCACCTGCATGAAGTTCTTGTCCAGCACGATCAAGTCGGCGAACTTGCCCACTTCGACCGAACCGACGACAGCGTCCAGTTTCAGTTGCTCGGCGGCGTTCATGGTGATGGCGCGCAACACGTCAGTGCGCGACAGCGCCGGGTCGGCATTCAACCTGCCCGCATATTTTGGGCCGTAGCTGTGCGGGTTCAGCGGATCGCCTGAGCGGGTGACACCGATCTTCAGCGCCAGGAATTCATCGAGCGGGTCGACAGGCCAGTCACTGCCATAGGCAACCCGGCCGCCAGCGCGGCTGATGCTGCCCGATGGTTCCATGCGGGCAAAACGCGCCGGGCCCAGATGATCGCTGGTGCCGTCAACCGTGGACGGCGCCTGCTGGGCCCACTGGAACGACATGTTGGCGGTCACATCCAGCGCCTTGAAGCGTGCATAGTCGGCGGGGTCCACCGATTCCGCGTGAGTAATGGCCGGACGAAAGCCATTTCCCGGCAGTTGCTGGCGCACGTATTCGATACCGTTCAACGAGTCACGCACCGCCCGATCCCCGGTGGCGTGAAGGTGCGGGTCGAGGCCGGCCTGCACCGCTTGCAACAGCAACGGATTAAGCACTTGCGGCGGGAAGTACAGCTCACCGGCATTCTTGCCAGGCGTCCACTTGGGCGCGGTATCCGTGCCGGCATTGCGCAGGTACGGCGTCAGCATTGCCCCGGTATCCGCTGGAGCGTTGATGATGCCGTCCATGAACAATTTGACGTGACGCATGCTCACGCCCGGCGCGACTTTGGCTTCGCCCTGGTCATAGGTGTTGGCCAGTGCCTTGGCCTCGGCAATGGTTTTCGCCGGGTCTGCAGCAGCGGCGGCAGGGTCCAGTTTGATCGCCAACAAGGCCCGTGCGGTCAGCTCGCCCGACTGTTGCAGGGTGGTAAACGCTTTGCCATTTTCAGGCCCCGACAAGGCATCGAAGAAACTGGTGATACCTTGCTGGCGCATGGCGTCGAGCGCCGCCCGAGTCTGGTTGAGTTTTTCTGCGTCGCTGGCCGGCGGCACCACGGCGGCCATGGCATCGGCGGCACCGTCCTCGCAAATACCGGTCGGGTTGCCGGCGCTGTCGCGCACGTACTTGCCATCCCCCGGATTGGCCGTGTGCTTGTTGATGCCCGCGACCGCCAGGCCGCGGGAGTTTGTCAGCACGGTATGGAAGTCGGTGGAACGGACCTGAATCGGGCGATTGGTCTTGAGCGCGTCCAGCGTCGATTTATCGGGATCGCCATCGAGCCCGGTCATGCCCATGCGGTCCCAGCTGCCCACTTCAAGCCAGACATCGGGGCCCTTGCCCTTGTCGGCATCCAGACATGCCTGAATGGTTTCCTGAAAAACCTTGCGGGTCATCGTCTGGTATTTCAGGTCGCACAACGTCATGGCGCGACCGCCATCCCCCGGATGCATGTGCGCATCGACGAAGCCGGGCATCAACATGCGTCCCGCCAGATCGATCAGCTGTGTCTGCGTGCCGATGTACGAAGCAACGCCTTCATCGCTGCCGACATAGACGATCTTCCCGCCCGTGACGGCGATCGCCTGCTGCACGGAGTTCTTGCCATCGACGGTGTAGACATAGCCGTTGCGCATCACCCTGTCAGCCGGTGTCGAACCCTGTGTCTGACACCCCACCAGCGCCATGCAGGAAAATGCCGTTGTCGACGCAACGGCGATAAACAGCCTGGAAAATTTCAACTGCCTCACCTCTGTTTTTATAGTTTTGGAAGTGCCCCGAACAGACGGCCGCAAGCCTCTGATATGCAGGCATACCCTATAGGGCGCAGGCGTCGGATGGACCTCTACAAATGAGGAGGGGGGAGGCAATTAAATGACAGGGATCCGATCTGGTGTAGCGGCGGAACCTGTGGGAGCGGGCTTGCTTGCGAAGACGGTGGCACAGTCAACATTGACTGAAGAGGCTTGTTTAAAAGACCTCAAAGTTACGTCCTGAAAGCTACAAAACCTTGCGCCGTTGCCTACGGCTGCACCAGAATCCGCCGGCTTGTGCGCCTAGAGCCCCACCGGTAACTTGATTCGCGTCACTGATTCCCAGTGATCGGGTTTAGCAGCCCGGCTAGTCATTCACGGTTGCACAGGTCTTATCCAGTCAGGCATTCGCCTGCACTTGATGGTGGCTGTGCGCATGGCACCTTCGGGTGCGCCGGGTTTTGGGTGACTTACCGGTCTGCTAACTTGCGCACAGCTGCCACCCTTTCGTTTAGCAGCGAGATGGTTGCGGCCTCACTAAAGGTTAGTCACCATGTTCAAGGCAACGCCCAACCCGCCGGTCACAGACCCGGCGTCCCCCTACGAATCTCTCGATTCAAAAAAGCTCAACGAGGCCGCCGAACGCGCCCTCGACTTCCACTTCCCGTCGAATGCCGACATCAAAGCCACCGCGCGTAAACCCAGCAATCTGTTTTCCGTGGACCCAGAAGCCAAGGCCGAAACCCTGGCGGTTTTTTTGGTTGAGACGCTAGCCTCGGTCGATGTGATGGTCCATCAGTTGGTGGATCATCTGGAGGGTGAATCGCGCTACGCCCTGCTGGGTATTTCAAACAGCATCATGGTGGCGGAGATCACCGCGAACCGGGTGCTGGATAAAATTGATCTACCCAAATAGGTGCAGTCTGCCGTGGTAGTGGGTCACTGACGTTGGGCTGTGCAGCGATCCCTTTTTTGGGTCCGCTGCGCGGCCCAGCGGGAGCAAGCTCCCTCGCCACAGGTCTCGGGGCGCGTTGTAGGCAAACATCGTGGGATTAGGTCTTTCCTGCCATTTGGCACTATAGTTTATGCCAGATGACAAAGCGGCGGAGGCTGCCATGAGCGCCAAGAAAAAAGATGTCGTAGTCGACGAGGCTGGCAAAGATGCCAGCCCAAAAAGAAAGGTTAAACCACTCGAATCCAATGTTGCCGTAACCGTCTTGAGTAATGGCGAGCGTGCGGTGAAGGTGAAAATGCCGGGTTCCAGTCGCGTGCCCCCAATGGTTGCGGTCTTGCTTTCTGGAAGAAATAGCGATGATCGTATGGAGATTTACAGGGCCGTTAAAAACGGTTTCCCGCTGCAGTCGGTGCTCGACATGATCGAACACAGCGAGGTGTATAAGCAACGCGGCGTGCTGTCGAAAATCGTTGGCGCATCTGATCGCACGCTAGCGCGGCGGTTGAAAACGCCCAATGAAGCGTTGACCGCGGAGCAAAGCACGCGAGCACTCAACTATGCGGAGGTCTTGGAAAAGGCAACGGAAGTGCTGGGTTCGCGTGAGCTTGCAGAGCAGTGGATGGTCAAACCTGCACGGGGCCTGGACGGTGAAATCCCCATCGACCTGATTTCAAATTCGGTCGGGTATGAGTTGGTGACTGACTTTCTGACGCGTATTGAGTATGGGGTCTATTGATGGCCAAAGACCCTTTGAGCAGTGAGATTCACTTCTGGCGCCTTGATCCTGCTGAGTATGCCCCCTCCTGGAATTCGGGTATTGGCGCTGAAAAAGTGGGTGGGCGCTGGAACCCTAAAGGTATGGCCACGGTTTATGCAGCCTTGGATGCCTCTACGGCCATCCTTGAAGTTGCGGTGCATAAGGATTTCGACGCGCTGGATTGCAAGCCCCATCGTCTTACCCAGGCCCGAGTGCTCAACCCGTCCAGGATTTATGTGGTGCAGCCCGACAGCATCGCAAACTCAAATTGGCTGGTACCAGGTACCCCAAGTCGCAGCCAGCAACAGTTCGGTGCGGACCTGTTAAGTGTGTACCCCTTTGTGTTGGTCCCTTCCAGTGTCTCGCCGCATAGCTGGAATTTGTTGATGAACCCGCAATTGGCTAATGGGTTGTACGAGTTGGTATTGCAAGAGCCTTTTGCCCTTGATGGGCGGCTTAATAAGCCTTCGTTTTAAAGGTGCCTTCGCGGGCAAGCTTCGCTCCTACAGGGCGCGCGTTGTAGGCGGATTTAATCGCGGCGCGGCGCATCCGCGAGCGAGGTCGCTGAACGCAGCACCGAACCCAGTTCCACCTTGCTCTTCACGCCCAGTTGCAAATAGCAGTTGCGCAGATAAGTGCGCACTGTCGCAGGACTCAGTTCAAGGATTTTGGCAATCTCCTTGTAGGAGTGGCCGGCGGCAAACAGCATCGCCGCCGTTCGCTCGCGTGGCGCAAGCATCGCCCCGCGCGACTGGGCTTCGAGCGACAGGATAACGTGCTCGGCGTTAGGGCTCAGTGTCAGGGCGCAGCGGCCCAGGCGCATGACGCAGGGTGCCTTTTGCAGTTGCGCGATCACCTGCGCGGGAAGCATTGAACCGTTCCAGCCGGGTAACTCACGTTCAATGGCTGCACACAGCGTTGCCCCCACGTACAGCAAGCTGCCGTCCATGCGCGCGACGCCAAAGTCAGACGCCCCGTTGCCCGTATCGAAGCGGATCATGTCCTGAACCTGGAATCGCCACAGCTGCAACAGGTGGTCGCAGAAGGCCGAAAACAGATCGGCCTCGCTGCCGTTGAAAGCCGAGGCATCAAGGCCTCGGTAGAGACAGACGAAGAACATCAAGCCGCTTTCGGGTAACTCGAAGGTGATGCACATCAGGTGGTAGAGGTCGTGGCGCCGGGCGAACACGTTCACTTCTTCATTGGGGTCGGTGAAACCGCTGTCGCGCACAACCTCACCGGGTCGACTCAAGGTGTCATGGGAGAATTTGTCGTTGTGCGCGCACTTGTGCCACTCGGCGGCAAACGACTCGGGCAAATTGATTCGCCCGTGCATCCAGCTTCTGGGCGCAATATCGACGCCTGACCCGGACATCTCGCCCCACCAGGCCGAAGCGAAGGGCATCAGTTGGCTGAATGCCTGCAGGCCGTCTGCGATGAACTGCGATGCACCGCGATCTCGGGCAAGACGCCCCAGGTGCAATACGCAAAGATTGAATGCCTGCAATGTCGCCATCGACGCCTTGGCGCCGACTTCATCACCCTCCTCCATCGTTCTGATCCTGTTCGCTACGTGGCGTATTATTTTTTTGACCATGCCATAGGCGCAACGATTGCGTCCAGCCCCAGGCGCGCACGCTCGCCACGGGCTGGCGGAGTTTTCAGACTTTGATTTCGCTGGCCGGCAAGACGTCAATCCGCGCCACGGAGCCGGTCAGGTGCGCCAGATCCTTGTTGTGTTCGGCGATGATGTCTTCGGCGCTCATTGTGCCGTTGTCGACGGTGGAATGGGCATCGGCCACCAGCACGACGTCGTAGCCCAATTGATGCGCCTGGCGAACGGTGGCGTTGACGCAGTAGTCGGTTTGCAGGCCGCAGATGATCAGGCGGTTGGCGTCCAGCTCTTGCAGCTGTTCTTGCAAGTGAGTCTGGTAGAACGAATCCGGGGTGGTTTTGCGCACGCGCAGGTCTTGGGGTGAAGTTTTCAGACCGTCGGCCAGTTGCCAGCCTTCGCCGCCGTATCGCAACAGGTCGCCCTCTTCTTCGTGCTGGATCAGGATAACCGGGATGTTGGCGGCCCTGGCTTTGGTGCTGAGATCGTTGATGGTGTCGATGACGCGCTGGATGTCGAAGCATTCATACTCGCCCGTGCACAGCGCGTGTTGGACGTCGATGATCAGGAGTGCGGTGCTCATGGCTTCCTTCCTTAGATAGGTCGGTACAACGATGGATTTCAACTCCCATTTCGAGCGTGTAGCAGCTGTCGAACGCAGCCTCGCAGGCTCGGCAGCTGCTACGGGGATCGGGGCCACCCAGGGAGCCTAAGTGGCCGCTGATCCTGTTTCAGTAACCGAGTGACAACCCGGTATTACGCCGTGGATCGTTCGCTCCATAGAAGCGGTTCTTGCCCACTGGCTTGCCTTCCAGCGAAGGCGCACCTACCAGAATAGCTGCGATATGGTTGGGGTCCTGTGGTCCGGCAAATTTGTGCCCCCAGCTCTCGAGCATCTTCTTGGTGTCCGGGCTGGTGGCGAAGTTCTCCAGGTTGGTTTCTTCCGGCAGCCATTGCTGGTGGAAACGAGGTGCATCCACCGCTTCCTGGATGTTCATGCCGTAGTCGATCACGTTGAGGATGGTCAGCAGGGTCGCGGTAATGATCCGGCTGCCACCGGGAGTGCCGACGACCATGACGACTTTGCCGTCCTTGGTGACGATGGTCGGGCTCATGGACGACAGCGGCGCTTTGCCGGGGGCGATGGCGTTGGCTTCGCCCTGCACCAGGCCGTACATGTTCGGCACGCCGATTTTCGAGGTGAAGTCGTCCATTTCATCGTTGAGGATGACCCCGGTTTTGCTCGCCATGACGCCAGCGCCGAACCAGTCGTTGAGGGTGTAGGTCACCGACACCGCATTGCCCCATTTGTCGACGATCGAGTAATGGGTGGTGTTGCTACCTTCGTGGGGCGCTACGCCGGGTTTGATCTCGCGGGACACGCCGGCCTTCTGCGGGTCGATGACTTCGCGGATTTTGGTCGCGTAGTTTTTATCCAGCAAATGGGCGATCGGATTTTTCACGAAGTCCGGGTCGCCGAGGTAGCTGTTGCGGTCCACATACGCGTGACGCATCGCTTCGATCTGGTAGTGCATCGCCTGAGCCGAGCGGAAGCCCAGTTCTTTCATCGGGTAGCCGTCGAGGATGTTCATGATCTCGCAGATCACCACGCCACCAGAGCTTGGCGGTGGCGCCGAGACCACGTGATAGCCACGGTAATCGCACTCGATCGGCGCCAGTTCGCGGGTCTGGTATTTGTCGAGGTCGGCCTGGGTGATGATGCCCTTGTTGGCCTGACTGGAGGTGACGATGGCGTCGGCCACCCAGCCTTTATAGAAACCGTCGGCGCCCTTCTCGGAAATTTCCCGCAGGGTTTTGCTCAAGTCTTTTTGTACGAGTTTCTGGCCCACCTGCATCGGCTCGCCATTGCTCAGGAAGATCGAGCCCGAGTCGCGCATGTCTTTCTTGAAAACGTCGGTGGCGTACTCCAGCAAGTCGACATCGCCCTGCTCCAGCACAAAACCGTCTTCGGCAAGCTTGATCGCCGGAGCGATCACTTCCTTGCGGGGTTTGGTACCGTATTTCTTCAGGGCCAGTTCCATGCCCGAGACGGTGCCCGGTACGCCAACGGCAAGATGGCCGCGGGTGCTCAGGTCCGGGATGACGTTGCCCGCTTTGTCGAGGTACATGTCGGGGGTCGCGGCCAGCGGGGCTTTTTCACGGAAATCGAGGAAGGTCTTGCGCCCGTCCGCCAGTTGAATCGTCATGAAACCGCCGCCGCCCAGGTTGCCCGCCGCGGGGTACACCACCGCCAGCGCATAACCTACCGCAACGGCGGCGTCGACGGCGTTGCCGCCATTCTTGAGCACATCGACGCCGACGTGGCTGGCCAGATGCTGGGCGGTGACAACCATGCCGTTTTCGGCTGCGACCGGGGCGACGGAGGCCGCGTGGGCCGTCAGGCAACTCAGCGCCAATGCGGTTGCCACGAGCGATTGGGTAAAAGGTTCGAACTTCATGAGTCGGTCTCTTTTTGTTTTTAGGTTCTGTTCAAAAACACAGGGAACGGTTCAAGAGCAGTAGGCAAGTATGGCTGGGATTGCGTATTGCGCCTCCCCGACGAGGCAGTATGCTGGGCCCCTGTTCAACACTTTTACGGAGTCCGCCGGCATGTCCTACACCTTCACCACCCTGGCGTCTCCGGTCGGCGAATTGAAATTGGTGGCGAAAGGCGCACGACTGGCGGCCATCCTCTGGGAAAACGACAAGCCTGGTCGGGTAAGGCTGGGGCCGATGACTGAAGCAGCGGACAACCCGATCCTGGTGCGCACCGCGCAACAGTTGCAGGAATACTTCGCCGGCACGCGTAACCGTTTCGAACTGGAACTGGATTTTGCCGGCACGGAATTTCAGCAGAAGGTGTGGCAGGCGTTACTGACCATTCCGTTTGGCGAGACGCGCAGCTACAGCGAGATTGCCCAGCAGATCGGCAACCCCAGCGCAGTTCGAGCGGTGGGTGCGGCTAATGGCAAGAATCCGATTTCGATTGTCGCGCCGTGTCATCGGGTGATCGGTGCGTCGGGTAAACTGACGGGGTTTGCCGGTGGGCTTGAGGCTAAGGAACAGCTACTGACCCTGGAGGGGTACGAGTGCTGCGAAGCCGGCAGGATGGATGATTTGTTTATCTAACGACCCCCTATAAAAAGACAGGGGACACCTCACAGGAATTACCTAAATCGCCGCCCGCAATTCCCGTGGCGACAAGCCATAGTGTGAGCGAAAGCGCACTGCAAAACGTGAGGCCGAGGCGTAACCGCTGGCACCGGCGATTTCACCGATGGGACGAGAAGTGGTTTGCAACCATTGCAGCGCCGTAGCCAGCCGAACTCTTTCCAGAATATTCCTGAAACTGTCCCCTTCATTGGCCAGTTGGCGACGCAAAGTCGATTCGCACCGGCAGGCAGGTTCGAACCGACCCCTCTTGGCAAACTGCTGGTTGAAGCGGGTAAGTGACGAACCGCAATTGTAAAACCGCTGCGCCGCAAACCGGCTCAAACCGCTCCGAAGACATCCTTCATCGCCGCATACTGCAGCAGCATGATGGTCTTGGCATCGCAGATCTCCCCGCGATAGAACGCCGCCAGCGCGTCGTCGAACTTCCACTCCAGCACTTCGAGTTCTTCGGTTTCTTCCTCCAGCCCGCCGCCATCACTGACTTTCGAAGAGGCGTCATACTCGGCGATGAAAAAATGCAGCTTCTCAGTCACCGAACCGGGGCTCATGTAGGCCTCGAAAACCTTCTGCACATGGTGAACGCGATAGCCGGTTTCCTCTTCGGCTTCAGCGCGAATACGCTCTTCAGGCGCAACGCCTTCCAGTAGCCCCGCCGCCACTTCAATCAGCAAACCATCGTGGCCGTTGACGAACACCGGCAGCCTGAACTGGCGGGTCAGCACAACAGTTTTCTTCTCGCGATTGAACAGCAGAATCGCCGCGCCATTGCCGCGGTCATAGACCTCGCGAGTCTGACGCTGCCAGTCGCCGTTGTTGCGCAAGTAATCGAAGGTGATTTTCTTCAGCAGATACCAGTCGTGGGACAACACCTGGGACTCGATGATGTTGACCCGCTCGGCTGTGTTCGACATGACAATCCATCCTTATGTTCGTCAGAAAGCGTCCATGTTAGGCGAAAACAGAAAAGCCCGGCGACTGCCGTAATGCTTGTTCATTTAAGAGAATCTGGAGTCAGAGAAATCTGTGGCGAGGGAGCTTGCTCCCGCTGGGCTGCGTAGCGGCCCCAAAAATCTGACAACCATTGCGATTTTTGTGAGCGCTACGCACTCAAGCGGGAGCAAGGTATACGTCCGGTCAACACACCTTCCTGACCTTCAGCCAATCTGCTCGAACCGCCGCCTGGTTACGAACAGCCCCGCGCCCACCGGCACGGCAAGGACCGACATCAATCCCAAGTCAAAGCCCAGCAACTGGGTCTGGCTCACTGCAACGCAGCCGATTGCGCCTGCCACCACCAGCGTCACCCCTAGCCACTTGCGCAGCGGGTACGGCTTAAGAAACCGATCAAGTAGAAAGGCCAGCGCCACAACGATGACCGTCTGGGTAATTTCGGACATGTGCAGCCCCACTCAGGTCTTGATAATCAGGGATTCGGAAGAGCGCTGTGGGCCAATCCCACCATTGACCTGCGCCTGGATGCTGACGATTACGTCGCCAGCATGGTAGGCGGGCAGAGCGTCATTGACGTACGAGCGCACACCCGCCGTTACAACAGTACCTGCGGCGACACTGCCTGCAGGTCCGGCTAAACCGCCCACAGTACCGGCAGCGCCTCCGAAGGCGGAGGCGGCCAGGTTGGCGACCTTGGTGCGTTGGGCATTGAGGGCATCGCCCTGTTGCCGGGTCAGCGGCTTGGAGATGCCGATCATCATCACGCACGGCAGGCTCTTGGCCTGCATCTTGTCGTACACCTCGACGACCTTGCTGTTGACCTCATAGTGGGCCCTTTTCGCCTCGCCAAAATGCAGCTCGCGCAGGCGTCCTCGTTCGCTGTCGGTGAGGGTGATCTGCGAGACGTTGAAGACGATCCCGTGATTACCCATGTATTAGAAAGTCCCTTCGAACTTCATCGCGCGCATCCTTTCGAGCCAAAGACGGCGATTCTCTACAAGGAGCGTATTGGATTCAAATCATTTCACCTTGCTGGCAAGGTGTGTTGGCCGGGCGCTGACGGAGCAAGCTCCCTCGCCACAAGTTCTTACTGACTCAAGACTCTCTTAAGTGAACAGCATTGCGGCGCTTTCATCCTCAGGAAAGTTGCGCCTTGAATTCTTTCTGATACTGCCCGGCGAGGGTTTCTTTCTGTTGGTCGTCGAGTAACTTACCGGCCATCTGGAAGAACTTCTGCTCCTCCTCTTCCAAGTGGTGATGGACCTTCTCCGAGAGCTTTTTCGCCGTTGCCAACCAGGACGGACTGGACATTTCGGTCGCATCCAGCGCTTCCATCATCTCGTCCATTTCGTGGTGTTCGGAAATGGCATGGCGGCTAAGATCCACGCCGTTGTCGAACTCCATCAGCGGTATGTAGAAATGGCGTTCTTCAGCGGTTGCGTGGGCCTGAAGCTCGGATTTGAGCCGCTTGTAAGCCTCGACCCGTTCCGGGGTGTCGCCACTGGTCTGGATCAGTGCATCGGCATAGCTTCGCTGACGGTCGTGGCTTTCGCGCAAGGCTTCAAAAATGTTCACGGGTTGCCCTCAACGGCTGCATTTAACAATGTGCTGTTCAGGCTAGACATTCCCGGGGCCCCGGGGGTTCCTTGGGCTGCGGGGGATAGAACAATCGCCGCGACCCGGATAGGCTCTGTCTCACCGCCATAAGGATGTAGCTCATGACCCTGCGAATCGAATTGTCAAAAAATGCCACCCAGGAAGAACGCGAGGCGATCCTCACACCGCTGCGCGCCTACAACGCGTCAAAGGCCGGAACCACGGTGTCAGAGCAGATTGCTTTGCTGGTACGCAATGACAGTGACGAGATTCTCGGCGGGCTTTATGGCCGAGTGTTTTACCGGTGGTTTTTCATTGAGTTGTTGTCGGTGCCGGATCAGGCCCGGGGACAAGGGATGGGCTCTAAGCTGATGCAGATGGCCGAAGACCTGGCGCGGGAAAAGGAATGCGTGGGGATCTGGCTGGACACCTTCGACTTCCAGGCGCCGGAGTTTTACAAGAAGCATGGCTACAGCGAGTTGGGGCATATTGCCGATTACCCGCCGGGCCACAAGCGCTTCTTTTTCCAGAAGCGCCTCATTAACACTGATTAAGACGCTCCCACAGGAACTGCATCTGCCCAACAACCCGGTGCACGAGGTGCTTGCTTACAAACAGGTCGCCAACGCCGCCAATCGGCGCTTGGCGACAAAATCGTCGTGCTGCGCGTAGTAGCTCAACGCTGTACCCGAGGCATCGGTGGTCACGTCCACGAAGGACTCGGCCGAACGGGTGTAGACCGTCGAACCACCCTTCTTGCCCGGCTGCAAATACGCGCCCGCATCGACGCCGAACACCGCTTCGTCCTGCCAGGCAAACTGCACGCACTGGGCGACGACTTTTTCCGGTTTGTCCGAGGTCAGGGTTTTGTACGGGGTTTTGGTACGGGCGTCATTCATCGCCGATCCGGCACAGCCCGCCAGCAAGGTTGCGGCCAGCGCCACCATCAGAATTCGCATTGCGTTCGCTCATCAGGAAAAAGCGGACTGTATCACCGCGGCGCGGCGTATCGTTCTGCTTTACTTCATTTATACCGCGACACCGCGCAACGATTCGCGCACCCTGTCGCGCCATTAACGCCGCATCGCCCATTATTCCGGGCGCACTTTTCTGGAAAGGTCATGACACCCAACGCCGAATACTACAAACCGACCACTGAATATGCCGACAAGCTGATCAGCCAGATCGGTCAGACGCCTTCCTGGATCGCCAAGCGAATTGGCGTCACCGACAAGCGGATTCGTTACATTCTTGATGGCGAAAGAACCGTAAAAGGCGAAACCACGCCGATCCAGATGACCTACCCCGAGCAGTTTGCTCTGGAGTGTCTGGCCGCGGCCGCCAAGGCGAGCAAAAAGCAGTCTTCTAAGGAGTGACCATGGCGGCAACCGAACAGCAACACGAGCAGGCGCTGAAAAAGTTTCTCGACGAGCGTCCTGAGCTGCGCGTCGAACTGGACAACCTGAATCCACTGTTGGCCCAGGCCAAGGGCGAAACAGTGGCGCAGTACCGCGACGAGCGCTTGCATGAAGCGTTCGAAGCCGAGGCTGAGCGCCTGGGTTTGTTTGCCTGGGAGCTGACGCTGCAACTGACCGCCGCCACGCCTGAGGATTACCAGGCCCAACGCCTGGAGGTGCATAAGGAAGTCGCGGAGATGGCCGGCATGGACTGGCTGGAGTATTGCGAGTTATATGGGTTAGCCAAATAATCATCGCTGCTCAAGGAAGCTTTCGATGCTGCCTTCGCCTTCAAGTACCCGGGCCACACCGGGACATTTGCATACCCATAGATGGCGCGGGCGCATCGGCCTGTCGCTGGTCGCCAGTTTGTCGGTGCTCGCCGGCATGACCGATGCCATTGGCTTCATGGCCAGTGGCGACTTCGTGTCCTTCATGAGCGGTAACACCACCCGCCTGGCCGTGGCGATCAGCGATGGCGACCTCGGGTTGACCTTGCGCCTGGTAATCCTCGTGGCCACGTTCGTCGCCGGCAATGCCTTGGGCATTGTCGTCAGCCGGTTCGGTGGCCGACGGGCGTTGCCGTTGCTGCTGTGCATCGCCACCCTGCTCTGCGGCGCTGCGGCATGGCCCTATGAGACGCAATTGCCGGCGCTGCTGGCGGCGATCATCGCCATGGGCATGCTCAATGCCGCCGTGGAAGAAGTGAACGGCCTGCCGGTCGGGCTGACCTATGTCACCGGTGCGTTGTCGCGGTTCGGCCGTGGACTGGGGCGGTGGATGCTTGGCGAGCGCCGCAACGGCTGGCGGGTGCAATTGATTCCGTGGACCGGGATGTTTGCTGGCGCGGTACTCGGAGCAATCCTGGAACATCATCTTGGTCTCAAGGCCCTGTTTGTCAGCGGGCTGCTGGCCGGGGTGCTGGGGTTGCTGTCGTTGAAGATACCGCGGCGTTGGCAGTTGGGTTATATGCCGCGCTGAATTTTGCATTGACTGTTCGGGCCTCATCGCGGGCAAGCCCGCTCCCACAAGAATTTGTGTGATGCCGAAGATTGCGGCTTCACTGCATAACCTGTGGGAGCGGGCTTGCCCGCGATGGCGGTCTACGAGTAAACGCCCTTCGCCGCCCCGCCGATAAAGCTTTATCATGGCCGCAGTTTTGCTGATCGAGCCCATCATGAAATTCGCCATCGCGCTGTTTTCCGCCGCCCATGCGCCCTCCTCGCGCCGTGCCTTGCTGTTCGCCCAGGCCGCGCTGGCCGGCGGGCATGAGATTGTCCGGCTGTTTTTTTATCAAGACGGCGTCTACAACGCGTCCGGCAGCGTGGTCACGCCTCAGGATGAGCAAGACTTGCCCAAGCAATGGCGCAACTTTGTCACTGAGCATCAACTCGATGCCGTGGTCTGCATCGCCGCCGCCCTGCGCCGTGGGGTGTTGAACGAGGAAGAAGCCCAGCGTTATCAGCGTGAAGCGGTAGCGGTGGGCGCGCCGTGGGAATTGTCCGGCCTCGGCCAGTTGCATGACGCAGTGCAGGACGCTGACCGCCTGATCTGTTTCGGAGGCGCGTGAGATGGCTAAATCCTTGCTGATTATCAGCCGTCGGGCGCCGTGGTCCGGGCCGAATGCACGGGAAGCGCTGGACATCGCGCTGGCCGGCGGCGCCTTCGATCTGCCGATCGGTCTGCTGTTTCTCGATGACGGCGTGTTCCAGCTCGCCGCGAAACAGGACGCCAAGGCGTTGCAGCAGAAAGACCTGAGCGCCAACCTGCAAGCCTTGCCGATGTTTGGTGTCGAAGACCTGTTCGTGTGCGGTGAAAGCACCGCGGCCCGTGGTCTGGACCCAAAAGATCTGTCGCTTGAAGAAGCCCAGGTGTTGGCCGCCCAGGAAATCACCGCCCTTATTGACCGTTACGACCAGGTGATCACCCTCTGATGTCGACTTTGCATGTGTTGTCTCATTCCCCTTTCGGCGACGACCGCCTGAGCAGTTGCCTGCGCGTGATCGGCCCCAACGATGCGCTGCTACTGAGTGGCGACGCGGCCTATGCCTTGCAGCCAGGCACCGCACCGTTCAGCGCGCTGCACGCCCGCCAGCTGAAACTGTTCGTTCTGGCCGAAGACGTACAGGCCCGGGCTCTGCAAGTCCCGGACTGGGCCAGTGCCATCGATTACCCCGCCTTCGTCGAGCTGTCGATTCATTACGACAAGGTCAACAGTTGGCTATGAAATCCCTGACTGTTGGCGCCCGCGCCATTGAACTGGACAAGGACGGTTTCCTGGTCGAGCTGAGTGACTGGTCTGCCGAAGTGGCCACCGCCCTCGCTGCGGCCGAAGACATCGAGTTGAGCCCGGAACACTGGGAAATCCTCGAACTGCTGCGCCGTTTCTACGCCGAATTCCAGCTGTCCCCGGCGACCCGCCCGCTGATCAAGTACACCGCATTGAAACTCGGCCCCGACAAGGGCAACAGCCTGCACCTGAACCGACTGTTCAAAGGCACCCCTGCCAAACTCGCCGCGAAACTGGCGGGCCTGCCCAAACCGACGAATTGCTTATGACCGACTATCCAGCATTGACCCTCGAAACGCCCGCCGAGCACCCGTTCGCCCAATTCGTGCGGATTCTTGGCAAAGGCAAACGCGGCGCCCGCGATCTGACCCGGGCCGAAGCCCGCGAAGCCATGGGCCTGTTGCTCGACGACAAGGTCGAGGACACCCAGCTTGGCGCGTTCCTGATGCTGTTGCGGCACAAGGAAGAAAGCGCCGAGGAAATGGCCGGGTTCACCGAAGCCTTGCGTGAACGGCTGAATCCACCGGCGCTGTCGGTCGATCTGGACTGGCCGACATATGCAGGCAAGAAGCGTCATCTGCCGTGGTATCTGCTGGCGGCCAAGTGCCTGGCGCAGAACGGTGTGCGCATCTTCATGCATGGCGGCGGCGCGCACACGGCCGGTCGGCTGTACAGCGAACAACTGCTCGAGACGCTGAGCATTCCGCTGTGCCGCAACTGGCAGCAGGTCGGCACGGCGCTCGATCAGGGCGGTCTGGCGTTCATGCCATTGGTGGACTGGGCCCCACAACTTCAGCGGATGATCGACCTGCGCAACACCTTGGGCCTGCGCTCGCCGATCCATTCCCTGGCGCGAATTCTCAACCCGCTGGGTGCTCGTTGCGGCCTACAAAGCATTTTCCACCCCGGCTACCAGGCCGTGCATCGCGATGCCAGCGGTTTGCTGGGTGACACCGCCATCGTCATCAAGGGCGATGGCGGCGAAATCGAGATCAACCCGGATGCCGACAGTCACCTGTATGGCACCACTGGCGGCGAAAGCTGGGATGAAGAATGGCCGCAGCTGTCGACCCAGCGCCACGTCAAACCCGCTTCGCTCGATCCTGAGCATTTGAAAGCGGTGTGGCGTGGCGACGTGGTCGACAGCTACCCGCAAATGGCGTTGATCTCGACCATGGCCCTGGCGTTGCGCGGCCTCGGCCAGACCCGCGAGCAAGCGTTCGAAACCGCCCAGCAGTATTGGGATGCAAGGGACCGATCGATTTAACCGATCATAAACGCCCAACCTTTGCGCTTTTTGTTCGAACCTATGCGCATAGACTCCTCTCCAACGCTTATCGGTTGAGGAGTCAGGAAAATGGGTTTGTTAGTCGAAGGCCGCTGGCAGGATCAGTGGTATGAAAGCAGCAAGGATGGCGCGTTTCAGCGCGAACAGGCGCAGCGTCGTAACTGGCTGACGGCCGATGGCAAGCCAGGCCCGACCGGCGTCGGTGGTTTTGCCGCCGAGGCTGGTCGCTATCATCTCTATGTGTCCCTCGCCTGCCCGTGGGCCCACCGCACGCTGATCCTGCGCAAACTCAAAGGCCTCGAAAGCCTGATCGACGTGTCGGTGGTCAGCTGGTTGATGCTGGAAAACGGCTGGACCTTTGATAAAAACCTGGGCTCGACCGGCGACAAGCTTGATCACTTCAATTTCATGCACCAGCGCTACACCGCCGACACCGCCAACTACACCGGCCGCGTCACTGTGCCGGTGCTCTGGGACAAGCAGACGAATCGCATCGTCAACAATGAGTCGGCGGAGATCATCCGCATGTTCAACAGCGCTTTTGACGAGTTGACCGGCAATGACCTTGATTTCTACCCGGCGCCATTGCGGACCGAGATCGATGCGCTGAACGAGCGGATTTATCCAGCAGTGAATAACGGCGTCTATCGCGCCGGGTTTGCTACGTCGCAGCAGGCTTATGAAGAAGCGTTCGATGAGTTGTTTGGCGAGCTGGATCGGCTGGAGCAATTGCTGGGCGCGAATCGGTACCTGACGGGTGAATACCTGACGGAAGCGGATATTCGGCTGTTCACGACAATGATTCGTTTCGATGCGGTGTACTTCGGACACTTCAAGTGCAACCTGCGACGGATTGCCGATTATCCAAATCTGTCGAACTGGCTACGGGAGATTTATCAGTGGCCGGGGATTGCCGAGACGGTGAGTTTTGAGCACATCAAGAATCACTACTACGGCAGCCACAAGACCATCAATCCGACCGGGATCGTGCCTAAAGGGCCAGCGCAGGATTTCACTGCGGCTCATGATCGGGCGCGGTTGAGTGGGAAAGGGGTTTGGCGCAAGGCCGAGTTCTGATCTGAAGCAAGGGTGGTTTTGAGGGCCTCATCGCGGGCAAGCCCGCTCCCACAGGAATTTGTGTGATGCCAAAGATTGCAGCTTCACCCAATAACCTGTGGGAGCGGGCTTGCCCGCGATGGAGGCGACTCGGCACTCAGACCTGCGCCTGAGCCCCTTCAAACCACGCCAGTTTCTCGCGCAGTTGCACCACCTCCCCGACGATCACCAGCGTCGGTGCATGCACTTCATGCTCCGCCACCAGCCGTGGAAGATCAGCCAGGGTGCCGGTAAACACCCGCTGATTGACCGTGGTGCCCTGCTGGATCAACGCCGCCGGGGTATCGGCCGCGCGACCGTGTTTGATCAACTGCTCGCAGATGATCGGCAAACCCACCAGCCCCATGTAAAACACCAGGGTTTGCGCCGGCGCGACCAGGTCGGCCCACGGCAAATCGGTGGAACCGTCCTTGAGGTGCCCGGTGACAAACCGCACCGACTGCGCGTAATCGCGGTGAGTCAGCGGAATCCCGGCATACGCCGCGCAACCGCTGGCGGCGGTGATGCCCGGTACGACCTGGAACGGGATGCCATGGGCCGCCAGCTCTTCGATCTCTTCACCGCCGCGCCCGAAGATGAACGGATCGCCGCCCTTCAACCGCACCACGCGCTTGCCGGCCTTGGCCAGATCCACCAGATGCTGGTTGATCTGTTCCTGAGGCACGGCGTGATCGGCGCGGCGCTTGCCAACGTAGACCCGCTCGGCATCGCGACGGCACAAATCCAGAATCGCCGGCGCCACCAGACGGTCATACAACACCACGTCGGCTTGCTGCATCAGGCGCAAGGCGCGGAAGGTCAACAGGTCGGGATCACCCGGCCCGGCGCCTACCAGATAAACCTCGCCAGTGGCTACAGGGGCTTCGCCATTGATTTTGGCCAGCATCAAGCGCTCGGCCTCGGCGCCCTGCCCGGCCAGTTGCCGGTCGGCAATCGGGCCCTGGAATACATCCTCCCAGAACGCCCGGCGCTGCTGCACATCCGGAAACAGGCCTTTGACCTGAGTGCGGAAACGCGCCGCCAGACCGGCCAGTTGACCGTAGGTGGAAGGAATCCAGGTTTCCAGCTTGGCGCGAATCAACCGCGCCAGCACCGGCGCATCGCCGCCGCTGGACACCGCGATGATCAATGGGGAACGGTCGACGATCGCCGGGAATATCACGCTGCACAGGGCCGGCGCGTCCACCACGTTGACCGGCACGCAACGCCGATGAGCATCGGCGGAGACTTGCGCATTCAACGGTTCGTCGTCGGTGGCGGCGATGATCAGCCCGCAACCGTCCAGATCCGCCTCGACGTAGCCTCGCACCAGGCACTCGCCACCGCTGCCGATCACTAGCTCGCGCAGTTGCGGTTCGATTTCCGGTGCAACCACCCGCAGCAGCGCACCGGCTTCGGCCAGCAGGCGGGATTTGCGCAAGGCAATTTCCCCTCCGCCGACGACCAATACACGACTGCCGCGAAGGTTATGAAACAGCGGCAGATAGTCCATTTAGCCGATGACCTCAAGGCCACCCATGTACGGCTTGAGCACCTCAGGTACACGGATCGAACCGTCGGCCTGCTGGTAGTTCTCGAGCACCGCCACCAGGGTACGACCGACCGCCAGGCCGGAACCGTTCAGGGTGTGAACCAGCTCAGGCTTGCCGGTTTCCGGGTTGCGGAAACGCGCTTGCATGCGGCGGGCCTGGAAATCGCCACAGTTGGAGCACGACGAAATTTCGCGGTATTTGTCCTGGCTCGGAATCCACACTTCCAGGTCGTAAGTCTTGACCGCGCTGAAGCCCATGTCGCCGGTGCACAGGGCAATCGTGCGATAAGGCAATTCCAGCAGCTGCAGAACCTTCTCGGCGTTGGCAGTCAGACCTTCCAGCGCTTCCATCGAGGTCGATGGTTCAACGATCTGGACCATCTCGACCTTGTCGAACTGGTGCTGGCGGATCATGCCGCGAGTGTCGCGACCCGATGCACCGGCCTCGCTGCGGAAGCATGGCGTGTGTGCCACGAACTTGATCGGCAGCAGTTTCGAATCGACGATCTCGCCAGCGACGATGTTGGTCAGCGACACTTCAGCGGTCGGGATCAGATACAGATCGGCTTCGCCTTCGCGGCTGATCTTGAACAGGTCTTCTTCGAACTTCGGCAGCTGACCGGTGCCCTGCAACGCAGGTGCCTGCACCAGGTACGGGGTGTAAGCCTCTTCGTAACCGTGTTCGTTGATGTGCAGGTTGATCATGAACTGTGCCAGCGCACGGTGCAGGCGGGCGATCGGGCCGCGCAGCAGGGCGAAACGGGCACCGGACAACTTGGCGGCGGTTTCGAAGTCCAGCCAGCCGAACTTCTCGCCCAGCGCCACGTGGTCCTGAACCGGGAAATCGAAAGCTTTAGGCGTGCCCCAGCGGCGCACTTCAACGTTGCCTTCTTCGTCATCGCCGACCGGCACCGATTCGTGCGGCAGGTTCGGGATGCCCAGCAGGATAGAATCCAGCTCGGTCTGGATCGCGTCCAGCTCGACTTTACCGGCGCTCAACTCACCCGCCATGCGCTCGACGTCCGCCATCAACGGCGCGATGTCTTCGCCGCGCTGCTTGGCCTGACCGATGGACTTGGAGCGCGCGTTACGTTCAGCCTGCAGAGCTTCGGTGCGGGTCTGGACGGTCTTGCGCTGTTCTTCCAGCGCTTCGATGCGCGCAACATCCAGGGCAAAGCCACGGGATGCCAGGCGGTCCGCTACGTCCTGAAGGTTGCTACGTAACAGTTTGGAATCGAGCATGTCGGTTTCTCGTTATCAAAGTTTGGTCAAGGACAGGCCAGCCCAGGTGGCGAGCAGCCCGCCGAATACGCTGATCGCCGCATAGCCCAGGGCCAGCGGCACTTGCCCGGTTTCCAGCAGGCGCACCGTATCCAGTGAAAAGGATGAAAAAGTCGTCAGCCCCCCGAGGAAGCCGACCATCAACCCGGCGCGCACCGCAAACGGTACCTCCGGGCGAATCAAAAACAGACCGTATAGAACGCCGATCAGCAAACAGCCCACGATATTAACGGCCAGCGTCGCGGTATAGAAGTGCCGTGGCCAATTCGCGTTGATCCAGTTTCCGGTGGCGAAGCGCAATAGCGTACCGGCGACACCGCCGACAGAAACGGCAACGATCAATGGAATCACTATTTTCTCCGCTGCCGTGGGCTTAGACGATCAAGCTGCGCGAGGTGGTTAAGCTTTTCGCCGATCTTCAGCTCCAGGCCGCGGGGCACGGGTTGATAAAACCGTTGCGGTTCGAGCTCGTCCGGGAAGTAGTCTTCGCCTGCGGCGTAGGCATCCGGCTCATCGTGGGCATAACGGTATTCGTCGCCATAGCCCAATTGCTTCATCAACTTGGTCGGCGCGTTGCGCAGGTGCAGCGGCACTTCGAGCGAACCGTGCTCGGTGGCGCTGCGCATCGCGGCTTTGAAGCCTATGTACACCGCATTGCTTTTCGGCGCGCAGGCCAGATACGTAATGGCCTGGGCCACCGCCAATTCGCCTTCGGGGCTGCCGAGGCGCTCCTGCACTTCCCACGCCGCCAGGCACAGGCTCAGGGCGCGGGGGTCGGCATTACCGATGTCTTCGCTGGCCATGCGCACCACGCGTCGGGCCAGGTACAGCGGGTCGCAACCGCCGTCGATCATCCGCGCGAACCAATACAGCGCGCCATCGGGATTGGAGCCGCGCACCGATTTATGCAGCGCGGATATCTGGTCGTAGAAGGCTTCGCCGCCCTTGTCGAAACGTCGACGGGTATCGCCGAGCAGACTTTGCAGCAGATCGACGCCGATTTCGCTGTTGTCTTCGGCCAGGTCCGAGGCGTTTTCCAGCAGATTGAGCAGTCGCCGGCCATCGCCATCGGCGGCGGACAACAGCATCTGGAAACCTTCATCGCTGAGGGTCAGTTGCCGTTTGCCCAACCCACGCTCTTCGGTCAGCGCGCGATGCACCAGCTTGCGCAGGGCCGCTTCGTCGAGGCTTTTGAGCACATAGACGCGCGCCCGGGACAGGAGCGCGTTATTGAGTTCGAACGAGGGGTTTTCGGTGGTTGCGCCGATGAAAATCAGTGTGCCGTCTTCAACATAGGGCAGGAACGCATCCTGCTGGGACTTGTTGAAGCGGTGCACTTCGTCGACGAACAGGATGGTGCGTTTGCCGTACTGCCCGGCCTGCTGCTTGGCGACTTCCACCGCCTGACGAATCTCTTTGACCCCGGCCAGCACCGCCGAAACCGTTTCGAAATGCGCATCGGAGACTTCCGCGAGCAAGCGCGCCAATGTGGTTTTACCCACCCCCGGCGGCCCCCAGAAAATCATCGAGTGCAGGGCACCCTGCTCCAGGGCTTCGCGCAAAGGCTTGCCGCGAGCGAGCACGTGTTCCTGACCGACGTACTCGTCCAGATTGGCCGCACGCAGGCGTGCGGCCAAGGGTTGAGCAATCGGGGCGCTGCGAAACAGGTCCATCACTACTTATGAAACCTCACTGGGTCCTGATGCCGATCAGTTAAAGCGCTAAACACCACAATCCCTGTGGGAGCGGGCTTGCCCGCGATGGCGGCATTACATCCAACATCAGAGTCGCCTGACACAATGCCATCGCGGGCAAGCCCGCTCCCACAGGTTCTATGTTCTGCTCTTTATTCCTGGATCACATCGGCACCCTTGGGAATGTCGAACTTGAACTTGGACGCCGGAATCGGTTCGTTGGCCTTCACACCGGTGAACAGGATATTGGTGCGCTGACCGACACTGTCAATCATCTGCATATCATTGACCAGACCATTGCGGAACGACAGGCGCAGGCTGTCGAACAGAGAGTCCTTGGTTTTCGGCTTCAGGGTGAAGTCGATCACGCCACCGGCTTCCTTGGCGCTGATGTCGAAGCTCTGGCTGATCTTGGACACGTCACCGGACAGCAGCAGTGCCGGGGTCTGGGTAAGACGCTGGTCGAGGGTCTTGATGGTGGCCTGTTCCAGATCCGGGTCCCACAGGGTTACTTTCTTACCGTCCGATACCATGGTTTGCTCGGCCGGCGCATTGGTGTGCCAGTAGAACAGGCCCGGGCGCTGCAAGGACATTTCACCCGCGGTTTCCTGCAACTGGGTGCCGCTGCCATCGAGGGTCAGCTGGGAGAAACGCGCGGTCAGGGTCTGGGATTTTTCCAGCAGTTGAGTCAGACGCGCCACGTCCTTGTCATCGGCGTGGACCGAAAGCGTGGTCAAAGCCAGTACCGGCAGCAACAGCATGCGGATAAGACGCATGGGAGTCCTCATAAACATTCGTGGGAGTGCGGGCGGCGTCTCAGACACCGCCCTTTTCAAAACCGGATCAGTCGCGGACCGGGCCAGGGGCCAGGACTTCACGCGAACCGTTGGTGTTCATGGACGTCACGACCCCGGCCATTTCCATGGCTTCGATCATGCGCGCCGCGCGGTTGTAGCCGATTTTCAGCTTGCGCTGAACCGCGGAGATGGACGCGCGACGGCTTTCCAGGACGAACTGCACTGCTTCGTCGTAAAGCGCATCGGTTTCGGCATCATCGTCACCGCCACCGCCGCCGTTTTCAAAGCCGCTACCGGCCTCTTCGACACCGGCGAGGATGTCATCGTTGTATTCAGGTGCGCCGCGCAGTTTCCAGGCTTCAACCACCCGGTGAACCTCATCGTCGGACACGAACGCGCCGTGAACACGAATCGGCAAACTGGTGCCCGGCGGCATGTACAACATATCACCGTGGCCTAGCAGTTGTTCGGCGCCGCCCTGGTCGATGATGGTCCGCGAATCGATCTTGCTCGATACCTGGAACGCCATACGGGTCGGAATGTTCGCCTTGATCAGACCGGTGATCACGTCCACCGACGGCCGCTGGGTCGCGAGGATCAAGTGGATACCGGCCGCACGAGCCTTCTGGGCGATACGGGCGATCAGCTCTTCAACCTTCTTGCCGACAATCATCATCATGTCGGCGAATTCGTCCACGACCACGACGATGGTCGGCAATTTTTGCAGCAGTGGTGCCTCGTCGTGGATGCTTTCACGCTTGTACAGCGGATCGCTCAACGGCTCGCCGGCGTCCTGGGCTTCCTTGACCTTGGCGTTGAAGCCCGACAGGTTACGCACGCCCATCTTCGCCATCAGCTTGTAGCGCCGTTCCATCTCGGCGACGCTCCAGCGCAAGGCGTTGGCGGCGTCCTTCATGTCGGTGACCACCGGGCACAGCAGGTGCGGAATGCCTTCGTAGATCGACAGTTCAAGCATTTTCGGGTCGATCATGATCAGCTTGGCGTCTTCCGGGCCAGACTTGAACAGAATGGACAGGATCATCGCGTTCACACCCACCGACTTACCGGAACCGGTCGTACCGGCCACCAGCAAATGCGGCATTTTCGCAAGGTCGGTGATGACCGGTTTGCCGCCGATATCATGACCCAGGGCCAGGGTGACCGGGGACTTGAAGTTATCGTACTCGGGGGTCGACAAGACCTCGGAGAACCGCACGATCTGCCGGTCTTCGTTAGGGATCTCGATACCGACGGTGGTCTTGCCCGGAATCACTTCCACGACACGCACACTGGTCACGGCCAGGGAACGGGCCAGGTCTTTCGCCAGGTTGGAGATACGGCTGACTTTGACCCCGGCTGCTGGCTGGATTTCGTAACGGGTAATGACCGGCCCTGGATGAATCGAATCCACCGAGACTTCGACGCCGAATTCCTTGAGCTTGATTTCCAGCAAGTGGCCGACGGCCGCCAGGGATTCAGGCGAATAATTGAGTTGTTTCTTTTCCGCGGGGTCGAGAATCGAGATCGGCGGCAAGGTGCCTTCCACGGCGCTGTCGACGAACAACGGCGCCTGTTTCTCTTTTTCCACGCGTTTGCTCGGGGCGGCCGGTTTGGGTGGCGCGGGGGCAATCACCGGCGGCACCTGTTTCTCGCGCTCGGACATGTGCTTGCTCAGGGCCTGCTCGCGCTCGATCAGGCGCTCCTTGACCTTGGCCTGCTCGCGTTTGTCGGTGACGGTCGGCGCGACCACGTCATGCACGCGATCGTCCACCTCACGCAGTTGGGCGACCAGTTGCTTGCGTTCGACACGGGCCGCCCACCAGCGATTGGCCGCGCCCTGAAACAGTTCGAAAAGATCGAGGGTGATCTTGCCGGTGACGTCCATCACCTTGAACCACGACAGGTCGGTGAACACTGTCAGGCCGAACAGGAACAGCGCGATGAACAACAGCGTGCTGCCCTGGATGTTCAGCGCGTTCCTGGCCAGATCGCCAAGGCTTTCGCCCAAAGCGCCACCCGCGCCGGCCGGCAGACCGGTCGCCGCATGGAAATGGATGTGGGCCAGCGCCGCACCCGACAGCACCAGAAACACCAGGCCGATCAGGCGCCAGGAGAACAGCCAGCCGCTCCACTGCCACGGTTCGTGGCGCTGGCGAAATATCTGATACGCCTTGATCGCCAGCAGCAACGGGAAAATGTAGGCGAAGTAACCCAGGACCATGAACAGGATGTCGGCGCTGTAAGAGCCGGCAGGCCCGCCGAAGTTCTGTACATCGTCGATCTTGCTGTTATGGCTCCAGCCCGGATCGTCTTTGCCGTAGGTCAACAAAGCCATCATCAGGAACAGGCACAAGGCGCCGATGGCGATCAATGCACCTTCCTTGAGCCGGTAGTGCAATTGCTGGCGCCAGAGCGGGACGACTGTTTTAGGTGCTGCGGTGGATTTCTTCAAAACGCTTCTTTTCCTGCGCCCATGGCGCGTCCATCTGTTGAATGACTATAAAAACTGCCCAATCCAGGCAGGTAAAAAAGTTAACAGGCGCAACTGGGACTACTTTTAACACTGCGCCCCGGTTTTTCGAAATACGGCACGCACCGCTTTTTTGATACAACACTGTTACAAGCAGGCATTGTACGGGTTTGTTCGCCCGATGCCATGCTTGAGACCCTTGGGTGCAGCATAGCCAACAGCACAGTACGCGCAGTCCAATTTGAGCATGCATTCTCTTTTGTGACAAAGGCTTATGAGGTGTTTTTATGACTGAAGCGAAGCATTCCCGCCTGATCATTCTGGGTTCCGGCCCTGCCGGTTACAGCGCAGCCGTTTATGCCGCTCGCGCCAACCTCAAACCCGTTGTCATCACCGGCATACAGGCAGGTGGCCAGCTGACCACCACCGTCGAAGTCGACAACTGGCCTGGCGACGTCGAAGGCCTGACCGGCCCGGTGCTGATGGAACGCATGCAAAAACACGCCGAACGCTTCGACACAGAGATCGTTTACGACCACATCCATACGGCCAAGTTGCAACAGCGCCCGTTCGAGCTGATTGGCGACAGCGGCACCTACACCTGCGATGCGCTGATTATCGCCACCGGTGCTTCGGCGCAATACCTGGGGCTGCCATCGGAAGAAGCCTTTGCCGGCAAAGGGGTTTCGGCCTGCGCCACCTGCGATGGCTTCTTCTACCGTAACCAGGTGGTCGCGGTGGTCGGTGGAGGTAACACGGCCGTTGAAGAAGCGCTGTACCTGTCGAACATCGCCAAGGAAGTCCACCTGATTCACCGTCGCGACAAACTGCGCTCGGAGAAGATCCTCCAGGACAAGCTCTTCGAAAAAGCCGCCAACGGCAATATCCGCCTGCACTGGAACCAGAATCTTGACGAAGTGCTGGGCGACGCCAGCGGCGTGACCGGCGCCCGCCTGCGGCACAGCCATACGGGCGAAACCAATGAATTGTCGCTGGCCGGTGTATTCATCGCCATCGGCCACAAGCCCAACACCGACCTGTTCCAGGGCCAGCTGAAAATGCGTGACGGCTACCTGCTGATCAAAGGCGGCAGCGAAGGTGACGCCACTGCCACCGACATCGAAGGTGTGTTCGCCGCCGGTGACGTGGCCGATCATATTTACCGCCAGGCGGTGACCTCCGCCGGGGCCGGCTGCATGGCCGCGCTGGACGCCGAGAAGTATCTCGATGACATCCCCACCGTTTGACGGTTAACCTCCTTCAAGGCGGGCTCAACGGCCCGCCACCGCCCTCCCCTTCTGCAAGCCCGGATGCCATGCTGACTTGGTTACAACGCAATACCCTGACCTTCCCGCCGCTGGAAAAAGCCATGCGCGACCCCAACGGGCTGCTGGCCGCGGGCGGCGATCTGTCTGCCGATCGTCTGATTCAAGCCTATCGTCACGGCTGCTTTCCGTGGTTTTCGGAGGGCCAGCCGATTCTCTGGTGGTCGCCGGATCCGCGCACGGTTTTGTTTCCCGACGAACTGCATGTCTCCCGCAGCTTGAACAAACTGCTGCGCCAGCAGCGCTATCAAGTGACCTTCGATCGGGATTTTGCCGCGGTCATCCGCGCCTGCGCCGCACCGCGCGAGTACGCTGACGGCACCTGGATCACCCAAGCGATGCAGGATGCCTATGTCGAACTGCACAGGCGTGGTTACGCCCATTCGGTGGAAGTCTGGGACGATGGCGTGCTGGTCGGCGGGCTCTACGGCCTGGCTATGGGGCAGCTGTTTTTCGGCGAATCGATGTTCAGCCGCGCCGACAACGCCTCCAAATATGGCTTCGCCACACTGGTGCGGCATCTGAAGGACTCAGGTTTTGTGCTGATTGATTGCCAGATGCCTACCGATCATCTGCACAGTCTGGGTGCCCGAGCGATTCCTCGCCGCGAATTTGCTGGCTATCTTGCGCGGCACCTGGATCAACCGGGGCGCTCCAACTGGGTTTGCTGAGCGACTTTTGCGCGCGTGGCTTACACTTAATGCGGGGAAACGAATTGAGAGCGCCCCCTAATCAAAAGTTTATCCCGAGGGTTGATCATGACCGAGTTGGCGCGTTTGAAGTTCTATGCCACTCAGCCCCACTCTTGCAGTTATCTGCCCGAGGAGCAGGCCACCACGCTGTTCCTCGACCCTAGCCAGCCCATGGATGTGCATGTCTATGCAGACCTGTCGGAAATGGGCTTTCGTCGTAGTGGCGATCATCTCTACCGGCCCCATTGCCAGCATTGCAATGCGTGCGTGCCGGCGCGCATTCCTGTGGCGCAATTTACCCCCAACCGTCAGCAGAAACGCATTGTCAAACGCAATGCAGACTTGCAGGTGCGTCCGGCCAGACCCAAGTTCAGCGAAGAGTACTTCGACCTCTATCAGCGCTACATCGAACAACGTCACGCCGATGGCGATATGTATCCGCCGAGCCGCGACCAGTTTTCGACCTTCCTGGTGCGCGACCTGCCGTTCTCCCGCTTCTATGAATTTCGTCTCGAAGGCCGACTGCTGGCAGTGGCCGTGACCGACTTGCTGCCCAATGGTTTATCGGCGGTCTACACCTTCTACGAGCCCGGCGAGGAGCGTCGCAGCCTGGGGCGTTACGCGATTCTCTGGCAGATCGCCGAAGCCGGGCGCCTGGGACTGGAAGCGGTCTATCTAGGCTACTGGATCAAAAACTGCAAAAAAATGAGCTACAAGACCCAATATCGCCCTATCGAACTGCTGATTAATCAGCGTTGGGTCATCCTGAGCTAGAACCCCTTGGCTTAAACCCCATTTTTCGGGCACAATGCACGCCGCTTTTGCCTGGCGCAGTTGCACCGGGCCATTCATTGGACACCGAGGGCTTTACTGCATGTCGAAAGAAGACAGCTTCGAAATGGAAGGCACTGTCGTCGACACCCTGCCCAACACCATGTTTCGTGTGGAGTTGGAAAATGGGCACGTCGTAACCGCGCATATTTCCGGCAAGATGCGCAAGAACTACATCCGTATTCTTACCGGCGACAAAGTGCGCGTCGAGCTGACGCCCTATGACTTGAGCAAAGGGCGCATCACCTACCGCGCTCGCTAATCAAGTCAATACAAAACGCCCGGCTATGCCGGGCGTTTTTGTTTGTGTGGGAATTAGCTGCCACATTTCGAGCCATTGCACAGATCCTGTGGGAGCGGACTTGCCCGCGATAGCGGTGGGTCTGCTTACTTGGATGCTGAATGTGCCGCCGCCTTCGCGGGCAAGCCCGCTCCCACAGGGTTTTGTGTTTATCGCTTGAAATCGACCAGACAGCAAAAAGGCGCCAATCGGCGCCTTTTTGCTTTGTTGCGGTTTAACGTCAGGCCATTTCAGCCGTGGTCTCGAACTCGAAGGTCAGCTCGCCGTCCTTGATGTCGATGTGTACCACACCGCCATGTTCGGCCAGTTCACCAAAGAGAATCTCCTCCGCCAGCGGACGCTTGATCTTGTCCTGGATCAAACGCGCCATTGGACGAGCGCCCATTGCTGAGTCGTAACCACCGGCCGCCAGCCAGCTGCGAGCAGCGTCGGTGACTTCCAGCAGCACACGCTTGTCTTCCAGCTGCGCCTGAAGTTCGGTAAGGAACTTGTCCACCACGCTTTTGATGACCTCATGGCTGAGGCGACCAAACTGGATAATGGTGTCCAGACGGTTACGGAATTCCGGCGTGAAGCTCTTCTTGATCACTTCCATCGCATCGGACGAATGGTCCTGATAGGTGAAACCGATCGAAGCACGCGCTGCGGTCTCGGCACCGGCGTTGGTCGTCATGATGACGATCACGTTACGGAAGTCCGCCTTGCGCCCGTTGTTATCGGTCAGCGTACCGTGGTCCATGACCTGCAACAGCAGGTTGAAGACTTCCGGATGCGCCTTCTCGATTTCATCGAGCAACAGCACGCAGTGAGGCTGCTTGGTGATGGCTTCGGTCAGCAGACCGCCCTGATCGAACCCGACATAGCCTGGAGGCGCACCGATCAGACGCGATACGGTGTGGCGCTCCATGTACTCGGACATGTCGAAGCGAACCAGCTCGACCCCCAACGCCTTGGCCAGTTGCCGCGCGGCTTCGGTTTTACCAACACCGGTCGGCCCTGCGAACAGGAACGAACCGACGGGCTTGTCAGGCGACTTGAGGCCGGCACGGGACAGTTTGATCGCGGTCGACAGCGAGTCGATCGCGGCATCCTGACCAAATACCGTGAGCTTCAGGTCACGCTCAAGGTTACGCAGCAGCTCTTTGTCGGAACTGGTGACGTGCTTTGGCGGAATTCGCGCGATTTTCGCGACAATGTCCTCGACCTGAGCCACTTCGATGCGCTTCACGCGCTTCTCGATCGGCTGCAGACGCTGATACGCACCCGCCTCGTCGATGACGTCGATGGCCTTGTCCGGCATGTGCCGGTCATTGATGTAACGCGAGGCCAGTTCAGCAGCAGCGCGCAGGGCTTCATCGCTGTATTCGATGTTGTGGTGCGCTTCGAAACGCCCCTTCAGGCCACGCAGGATGCCAATGGTGTCTTCCACCGAAGGTTCCGACACATCGACCTTCTGGAAGCGCCGAGCCAGAGCACGGTCCTTCTCGAAGATCCCACGGAATTCCTGGAACGTGGTCGAACCGATGCAGCGAATATCGCCCGAAGACAGCAACGGCTTGAGCAGGTTCGAAGCATCCATGACGCCACCGGACGCAGCGCCCGCACCGATGATGGTGTGGATCTCGTCGATGAACAGGATCGCCTGCGGACGTTTTTTCAGCTCATTGAGCAGCGCCTTGAAACGCTTCTCGAAATCGCCGCGGTATTTGGTTCCGGCCAGCAAGGCCCCCAGATCGAGGGAATACACCACGCTGTTGGCCAGCAGGTCCGGCACCTGGTTATCAACAATGCGTTTGGCCAGGCCTTCGGCAATCGCGGTTTTACCCACGCCCGCCTCGCCCACCAGCAGCGGATTGTTTTTGCGACGACGCGCCAGGATCTGCGCGACGCGCTCGACCTCCAGCTCACGGCCTACCAACGGATCGATACGACCCTGGCGCGCGAGTTCGTTGAGGTTGCTGGCATAAGCATCCAGAGGATTGCCTGAAGAAGAAGACTCACCGCCCTCGTCGTCCTGCATATCTTGTTCACCTTCAGAGTGATCGCCATGCCCCGGCACTTTGGAAATGCCATGGGCGATGTAGTTGACGACATCGATGCGCGCAACGCTCTGCTGTTTCAGCAGAAACACTGCCTGACTCTCTTGCTCACTGAAGATCGCGACCAGCACGTTGGCGCCAGTCACTTCGCGTTTGCCCGAGCTCTGTACGTGAAAGACAGCACGTTGCAGTACACGCTGGAAGCCCAGGGTTGGCTGGGTTTCACGATCCTCGTCATGCAAGGGGATCAATGGCGTGGTGGAGTCGATGAACTCCTGCAGGTCATGCTTGAGTTTGTCGAGGTTTGCGCCGCAGGCACGCAAAACGGTAGCGGCAGCCTCATTATCCAATAGGGCCAGCAGCAGGTGTTCGACGGTCATGAATTCATGACGCTTCGAACGAGCCTCCTTGAAGGCAAGATTGAGGGTGACTTCGAGCTCGCGGTTTAACATAGCTTCACCTCATACCCAAGTGGTCGGCGATTAACCGTCCTTCTCGATTTCACAGAGTAGCGGATGCTGGCTTTCCCTGGCGTACTGGTTGACCTGCATGGCCTTGGTCTCGGCGATGTCGCGGGTAAACACTCCACATACTGCCCGTCCTTCTGTATGAACGGCCAGCATGACCTTGGTCGCCAGCTCGCGATTCAGGTTAAAAAACACCTCGAGCACTTCGACGACGAAATCCATCGGTGTGTAGTCATCGTTGAACAAAACCACCTTGTACATAGGCGGCGCCTGTAAAGCAGGCTTAGCCTCCTGAACAGCAATGCCTGCGGAATCGTCGTCGTGTAAATCAGGGCGATCCTGATTGAATGTTAGTCGAATCTGGCTGATTGCATGCATGGAAAGAAAGGTTCGTCAGTTGTGCAAATACAGTGGTGGGGGCGCTTATGAACGTTTTCAACTCCGACTGCCCGGTCACCTTGACTATCGGAAAATCGGTGTTACAACCAATAGAGCCCACAGTGGGTAAAAAAGGTCCGCGGAGTCAATCTTATTTGCAAGATTAGACTGCGGATTAACTGGATGATACTCCAGTGATGGAGTCTGTTGCAGAGGGATATGGGTATGTCAGTTGGCAAGGTGAAATGGTTCAACAATGCCAAGGGGTTCGGTTTCATTAACACCGACGCCAGAGAAGGTCGTGACGAGGATGGAAAAGAAATCGATTTCTTTGCCCACTATTCGGCCATTGAGATGGATGGATACAAAACCCTCAAAGCTGGACAGATCGTTAGCTTCGAGATCGTTCAGGGCCCCAAAGGCTTGCATGCAGTAAAGATCGCGTCTGCCACATCCCCGAACGAACAGACCACACCTGCCCTCCAGCAAGAAAAAGTGCCTAGCTGATGCAATCTGTCATCCAGTCATAAAAAAACCGCCCGAAGGCGGTTTTTTTGTTACATAAATCCGCTTACATGTGCGAAATCAGCGCATCACCAAACCCTGAAGACGAAACCAGTTTGGCGCCCTCCATCAGACGTTCGAAGTCATAGGTCACGGTTTTCGCGGAGATCGCGCCGTTGGTGCCTTTGATGATCAGGTCGGCCGCTTCGGTCCAGCCCATGTGACGCAGCATCATCTCGGCGGACAGGATCAACGAACCCGGATTGACCTGGTCCTTGCCGGCGTATTTCGGCGCAGTACCGTGGGTCGCTTCGAACATGGCCACGGTGTCGGACAGGTTGGCACCCGGCGCGATACCGATACCGCCCACTTCGGCCGCCAGGGCGTCGGAGAGGTAGTCGCCGTTCAGGTTCAGGGTCGCGATCACATCGTACTCGGCCGGGCGCAGCAGGATCTGCTGGAGCATGGCGTCGGCGATGGCGTCCTTGACGATGACGTTCTTGCCGGTTTTCGGGTTCTTGAACTGCATCCACGGGCCGCCGTCGAGCAGGGTCGCGCCGAATTCTTCAGCGGCCACTTCGTAGGCCCATTCCTTGAAGGCACCTTCGGTGAACTTCATGATGTTGCCTTTGTGCACGATGGTCAGCGAGTCGCGATCGTTGTCGACCACATACTGCAGGGCCTTGCGCGCCAGACGCTTGGTGCCTTCCAGGGAGACCGGCTTGACGCCGATACCGCAGTTTTCGTCGAAACGGATCTTGGTGACGCCCATTTCTTCTTTAAGGAACTTGATGACCTTGGTCGCTTCCGGCGAACCGGCCTTCCATTCGATACCGGCATAAATGTCTTCCGAGTTTTCGCGGAAGATCGTCATGTCGACGTCGCCTGGCTTCTTGACCGGGCTAGGTACGCCTTCGAACCAGCGCACCGGACGCAGGCACACATACAGGTCGAGTTGCTGGCGCAGGGCCACGTTCAGCGAACGGATGCCGCCGCCGACCGGCGTGGTCAGAGGGCCCTTGATGGAAACCACGTAATCCTTGACCGCGTCCAGGGTTTCCTGAGGTAGCCAGGTGTCCTGATCGTAAACCTGAGTCGCTTTCTCCCCGGCGTAGACTTCCATCCAGGAAATTTTGCGTTCGCCGCCGTAAGCCTTCTTAACAGCAGCATCGACAACCTTGATCATGACCGGGCTGATATCAACGCCAATACCATCACCTTCAATGAAGGGGATGATCGGGTTGTTAGGAACATTGAGAGAATGGTCCGCGTTGACGGTGATTTTGTCGCCGACGGCTGGAACCTGAATCTTCTTGTATCCCATGCTGAACTCCATTGTTTGGATTGAACATCTGGCTGCGTTCGAGCGTACCCCAGTTAAATCGGCGCGCAAACCCTATGTTCCGCCCATCTGCCGCAAAGCTGCACAGTTCGCGACGTACAAGCCTGAAAACAAAGGGAAAAGCGCCAAACTCAAGCACGGCGAACGACTCTACGCGCCGCACTCCCCTGCGACCTTTAGACCAATGGACGAAAATCGTTGCCTATGAACCATCGGCAGATTGCCAGCTACCTATGTATAATGCCGCCGCTGACCACAGAGTCACGACGGCCGACCGCTCTATCACAAGACGTTGGGCCCGAATAAGCCGGATTGCTACCGCAGTCCACCCGCTTGACGCTCGACTGATGCACCCAACATCACCGCGAAGAAACCTCGACATTCGGCTCATGGATGACTTTGAACGAACGCGCTTACCCGGCGCCCCTCGAGTTTCTGCGCACGCTTTAGCAAAGAAGAGAGAGTTAATCCGAATATGCCCACCCGCTCGAAGATCATCTATACTTTCACCGACGAAGCCCCAGCCCTCGCCACCTATTCACTGTTGCCTATCGTAGAGGCTTTCACCGCCTCGGCTGATATCGCCGTTGAAACCCGCGATATCTCTCTTGCAGGGCGCATTCTGGCCAGCTTCCCCGAGCAATTGGGTGACAAAGCCGTAGCCGACCACCTCGCCGAACTGGGCGACCTGGCCGTCACGCCTGAAGCCAACATCATCAAGCTGCCAAACATCAGTGCTTCGGTTCCGCAACTGCAGGCCGCGATCAAAGAGCTGCAAGCCCAGGGCTTCGCACTGCCGGACTACCCGGAAACCGTGACCAGTGATGCCGACAAGCTCGCCAAGTCGCGTTACGACAAGATCAAGGGCAGCGCCGTAAACCCGGTTCTGCGCGAAGGCAACTCTGATCGTCGCGCCCCACTGTCGGTCAAGAACTACGCGCGCAAGCACCCGCACAAAATGGGCGCCTGGGCCAAAGACTCCAAGTCCCACGTCGCTCACATGAGCACCGGCGATTTCTACGGCAGCGAAAAAGCCGCCCTGATCGACGCCGCTGACGCCGTCAAAATCGAACTGATCGCTCAAGACGGCACCACCACCGTCCTGAAAGAAAAAACCACCGTGCAAGCCGGTGAGATCCTCGATTGCGCCGTCATGAGCAAAAACGCGCTGCGCAGCTTCATCGCGGCCGAGATCGAAGACGCCAAGCAAAAAGGCGTGCTGCTGTCGGTTCACCTGAAAGCCACCATGATGAAGGTCTCCGACCCGATCATGTTCGGCCAGATCGTTGCCGAGTTCTATAAAGACGCCCTGGCCAAGCACGCTGACGTGCTGGCTCAGATCGGTTTCAACCTGAACAACGGCATCGGCGACTTGTACGCTCGCATCAAGGCTTTGCCTGCCGAGCAACAAGCGCAGATCGAAGCGGACATCCAGGCGGTCTACGCCGTTCGTCCGTCGTTGGCCATGGTCAACTCCGACAAAGGCATCACCAACCTACACGTGCCGAGCGACGTCATCGTCGACGCCTCGATGCCAGCGATGATCCGTGACTCCGGCAAGATGTGGGGCACCGACGGCCAGCTGCACGACACCAAGGCCGTGATCCCGGATCGCTGCTACGCCACCATCTACCAGGCGGTGATCGAAGACTGCAAGGCAAACGGCGCCTTCGATCCAACCACCATGGGCAGCGTGCCAAACGTTGGCCTGATGGCGAAGAAAGCCGAAGAGTACGGCTCGCACGACAAGACTTTCCAGATCAAGGCAAACGGCGTGGTTCGGGTTTCCGACAGCGCTGGCCGCACCCTGTTGGAACAGTCGGTTGAAGCCGGCGACATCTTCCGCATGTGCCAGACCAAAGACGCGCCGATCCAGGATTGGGTCAAACTGGCCGTCAACCGTGCCCGTGCAAGCGCAACTCCGGCCATTTTCTGGCTGGACCCAATGCGCGCCCACGACGGCGTAGTGATCGAGAAAGTTCAGGCGTACCTGAAGGATCACGACACTTCTGGCTTGGACATCCGCATCATGTCGCCTGTCGACGCGATGAAGTTCACCCTGGACCGTACTCGCGAAGGCAAGGACACCATTTCGGTGACCGGCAACGTATTGCGCGACTACCTGACCGACCTGTTCCCGATCATGGAACTGGGCACCAGCGCCAAGATGCTGTCGATCGTTCCGCTGATGAACGGCGGTGGCCTGTTCGAAACCGGCGCCGGCGGTTCGGCACCGAAGCACGTTCAGCAGCTGCTGGAAGAAAATTTCCTGCGCTGGGATTCCCTGGGCGAGTTCCTGGCCCTGGCCGCTTCCCTCGAACATCTGGGTGTTACCTACAACAACCCTAAAGCGCTGGTGCTGGCCAAGACCCTGGATCAGGCCACTGGCCAGTTCCTGGATAACAACAAGTCGCCATCGCGTAAAGTCGGCAACATCGACAACCGCGGCAGCCACTTCTACCTGGCGCTGTACTGGGCTCAAGCCCTGGCCGCCCAGACCGAAGACGCTGCACTGCAAGCGCAGTTTGGCGAACTGGCCAAAACCCTGACCGAGAACGAAGCGACCATCGTTGCCGAGCTCAACGCCGTTCAGGGCAAGCCAGTGGACATCGGCGGTTACTACCACGCCAATGCCGAGCTGATCAGCAAGGCCATGCGCCCGAGCAACACCTTCAACGCCGCGATCGCTGCGCTGGTTTAAGGTTGTAAGGATGCAAAGAAGCCCCGGCCCAGTGCCGGGGTTTCTGCTTCTGACTTTTACACATATCAATCTGCCGAAACAAAAACCTGTGGGAGCTGGCTTGCCTGCGATAGCCATTTATCATTCAACATTGATGTCGACTGACCCACCGCCATCGCAGGCAAGCCAGCTCCCACAGGATCGGGTTCCAATATTCAAAATTCGAGGAAGTCTCATGGATTGGCTACCCCACATCACCGTCGCCACCATTGTCGAAGACAACGGTCGCTTCCTGATGGTCGAAGAGTCCAAGCACGGACGAACGGTGCTCAACCAGCCCGCCGGCCATCTGGACCCGGAAGAAACCCTGATCGAAGCCGCCATACGCGAAACCCTTGAAGAAACCGGCTGGGACGTCGAGCCGACCGGCGTGGTAGGCATTTATCTCTACACCGCCCCAAGCAACGGCGTGACCTATCAACGCGTCTGCTTCACCGCCAAAGCGTTGAAACACCACCCGGATTATCAATTGGACGACGGTATTGTCGGCGCGAAATGGCTGACGCGTGACGAACTGCTGCAACAGCGCGCAAACTGGCGCAGTGAGCTGATCATCCGCTGCATCGATGATTATCTGGACGGTAAACACTTCAGCCTCGAGCTGATCCGCCCTTCTCTTTAGCCTTGCAGGCTTGAGCCTGCTAGAATCGCGTCCTTTTTCAAGACACTCATTAAATCCCTATGCGTGATCCAGCCCCTTCTGCCACACAAAAGAAGCGCGTCATTGTCGGTATGTCCGGCGGCGTGGACTCTTCCGTTTCCGCCCTCCTGCTGATCGAGCAGGGTTATGAGGTGGAAGGCCTGTTCATGAAGAACTGGGAAGAAGACGATGGAACGGAATACTGCACCGCCATGGATGACCTGGCGGACGCTCAGGCCGTGTGCGACAAGATTGGCATCAAGCTGCACACCGCCAACTTCGCCGCCGAGTACTGGGACAACGTGTTCGAGCACTTCCTGGCCGAATACAAGGCCGGCCGCACGCCGAACCCGGACATCCTGTGCAACCGCGAGATCAAGTTCAAGGCGTTCCTCGATTACGCCATGATGCTCGGCGCCGATCTGATTGCCACCGGCCACTACGTGCGCCGCCGCGACATCGATGGTCGTACCGAATTGCTCAAGGGCCTGGATCCGAACAAGGACCAGAGCTACTTCCTGCACGCCGTCGGCGGCGAACAGATCGCCAAGACGCTGTTCCCGGTCGGCGAGCTGGAAAAACCCGAAGTCCGTGCGATTGCCGAGAAACACGACCTGGCCACCGCGAAGAAAAAGGATTCCACCGGGATTTGTTTTATCGGCGAACGCCGCTTCAGCGACTTCCTCAAGCAATACCTGCCGGCACAGCCAGGCGAGATCAAGACCACCGAAGGCGAAGTCATCGGCCGTCACCACGGCCTGATGTATCACACCATCGGCCAGCGTCAGGGCCTGGGCATCGGCGGCTTGAAAGACGCCGGTGACGAGCCGTGGTACGTGCTGATCAAGGACCTGGAACACAACGAGCTGATCGTTGGCCAGGGCAACGATCACCCTTATTTGTTCTCCCGCGCCCTGCTCGCCTCGGACATCTATTGGGTCAACCCGATCGACTTGACCGAGCCGCGCAAATTGACCGCCAAGGTGCGTTATCGCCAGAGCGACCAGCCTTGTACGCTGGAAAAGACCGCCACCGGCTACCGCGCGACCTTCGATGACCCACAACGCGCGGTCACCCCAGGCCAATCCGTGGTGTTCTACGACGGTGAAATCTGCCTTGGCGGCGGCGTGATCGAAGTGGCCGAACCCTGGACCAGCAAGGGTCAGCGTTCATGAGCCCGACTCAGGAGCAACTGACAGCCCTGGGCGGTGTATTTCTCGCCGCCGTGCTGGTCGACAAGATCGCCAAGACCGGCCAGACCAACGAAGCCGGCCTGACCTGCATGCTCGGCAGCCTGTTGATTCGCGACCCCAAGGACACGCTGGAAGTCTATGGCGGTGACGACATCAACCTGCGTGACGGTTACCGCGCCCTGATCGGCGCCTTGGAGCGCGACCCCAGCACTCTTCAGCGCGAACCGCTGCGCTATGCCCTGGCGATGCTGGGGCTGGAGCGTCAGCTGGCCAAACGTGGCGACATGCTGGACGAAATCGGCAAGCGTCTGCCGCAGATTCAGTCCCAGGTCGAGCACTTCGGGCCGGCTCACGAAAACGTGATCGCCGCCTGCGGTGCGCTGTATCAGGACACCCTGAGCACCCTGCGCCAACGGATTCAGGTGCATGGCGACATGCGCAACCTGCAGCAACCGAGCAATGCCTCGAAGATTCGCGCGCTGTTGCTGGCCGGGATCCGCTCGGCACGCCTGTGGCGGCAGTTGGGTGGTCATCGCTGGCAGTTGGTGATCAGCCGGCGCAAATTGCTTAAAGAGCTTTACCCGCTGATGCGCAGCAGCTGAACCGCGCCCGCAATACCGCTTTGTAGTCAGTAACGCGTAATACGCCGGTCAGTTGGCAACGGACCGGCGGATTTTTTCATGTATGATACGCGCCCCATTTCGTTGCCCGACTGTCCGAGAACACCCCATGCAGCTCTCTTCGCTCACTGCGGTTTCCCCTGTTGACGGCCGCTACGCCGGCAAAACCCAGGCCCTGCGCCCGATTTTCAGCGAATACGGCCTGATCCGTGCTCGCGTCCTGGTTGAAGTGCGCTGGCTCCAGCGCCTGGCCGCTCACCCTGCCATCAGCGAAGTGCCGGCGTTCTCCGCCGAAGCCAACGCGGTGTTGAACACCCTGGCGGAAAACTTCTCTCTGGAGCACGCCGAGCGTGTCAAAGAGATCGAGCGCACCACCAACCACGACGTCAAAGCCATTGAGTACCTGCTCAAAGAGCAAGCGGCCAAGTTGCCGGAACTGGCTGCCGTCAGCGAATTCATCCACTTTGCCTGCACCAGCGAGGACATCAACAACCTGTCCCACGCCCTGATGCTGCGCGAAGGCCGTGATGACGTGATGCTGCCGCTGATGCGCCAGACTGCCGAAGCCATTCGCGAGCTGGCCATCCGTTTCGCTGACGTGCCGATGCTGTCGCGCACCCACGGTCAACCGGCATCGCCGACCACCCTGGGCAAAGAGCTGGCGAACGTGGTTTACCGTCTGGAGCGTCAAATCGCTCAAGTCGCCGCCGTTCCGCTGCTGGGCAAAATCAACGGCGCTGTCGGCAACTACAACGCTCACCTGTCGGCCTACCCTGAGATCGACTGGGAAGCCAACGCCCGCGCCTTCATCGAAGACGAACTGGGCCTGGGCTTCAACCCGTACACCACGCAGATCGAACCGCACGACTACATCGCCGAGCTGTTCGACGCGATCGCACGCTTCAACACCATCCTGATCGACTTCGACCGCGACATCTGGGGCTACATCTCCCTGGGTTATTTCAAACAGCGCACCATCGCTGGCGAAATCGGCTCGTCGACCATGCCGCACAAGGTCAACCCGATCGACTTCGAAAACTCCGAAGGCAACCTGGGCATCGCCAACGCACTGTTCCAGCACCTGGCGAGCAAGCTGCCGATCTCCCGCTGGCAGCGTGACCTGACCGACTCCACCGTACTGCGCAACCTCGGTGTCGGCTTCGCCCACAGCGTGATCGCGTACGAAGCCAGCCTCAAAGGCATCAGCAAACTGGAGCTCAACGCTCAGAAAATCGCTGCTGACCTGGACGCGTGCTGGGAAGTGCTGGCCGAGCCGATCCAGACTGTGATGCGTCGCTACAACATCGAAAACCCGTACGAGAAATTGAAAGAGCTGACTCGCGGCAAGGGCATCAGCCCTGAAGCGCTGCAGACCTTCATCGACGGGCTGGACATGCCGGCGCAAGCCAAGGCCGAGCTGAAACTGCTCACCCCGGCCAACTACATCGGCAACGCTGTAGCGCAAGCCAAACGCATCTGATCGACCGCTCTACCCGTTTGAGACGCCCGGCAGCGCCGGGCGTTTTTATTCCCGTCTGAAAAGTGCTTTTTTTCAATAGGTTACACATGAATCCTGACATTCCTCTTCAACTTCTGGGCGGCATCACGGCGCGCGAATTCCTGCGCGACTACTGGCAGAAAAAACCCCTGCTGATCCGCCAGGCGATTCCTGATTTCGAAAGCCCGATCGACGCCGACGAACTGGCCGGCCTGGCGCTGGAAGAAGAAGTCGAATCGCGCCTGGTGATCGAGCACGGCGAGCGCCCTTGGGAATTGCGCCGCGGCCCGTTCGCCGAAGACGAATTCAGCAAACTGCCGGAACGTGAATGGACTCTGCTGGTGCAAGCCGTCGACCAATTCGTGCCGGAAGTCGCTGAGCTGCTGGAAAACTTCCGCTTTCTGCCGAGCTGGCGTGTCGACGATGTGATGATCAGCTTCGCCGCTCCGGGTGGCAGCGTTGGTCCGCACTTCGATAACTACGACGTGTTCCTGCTGCAGGGTCACGGCAAGCGCAACTGGAAAATCGGCCAGATGTGCGATTCCGAGAGCCCGTTGCTGCAACACGCCGACCTGCGCATCCTCGCCGACTTCGACGCCACCGACGAATGGGTACTGGAACCGGGCGACATGCTCTACCTGCCGCCACGCCTGGCCCACTGCGGCGTGGCCGTCGATGACTGCATGACCTATTCGGTTGGTTTCCGCGCGCCGAGCGCCGCTGAAGTGCTGACCCACTTCACCGATTTCCTCAGCCAGTTCCTGTCGGACGAAGAGCGTTACACCGACGCTGACGCCCTGCCAGCGGCCGATCCTCATCAGATCCAGCACGACGCCCTCGATCGCCTGAAAAGCCTGCTCGCCGAGCACATGAGCGACGAGCGCCTGCTGCTGACCTGGTTCGGCCAGTTCATGACCGAGCCGCGCTACCCGGAACTCGTGGTTGGCCCGGAAGAGATCGAAGAAGACGACCTGCTTGCCAGCCTCGAGCAAGGCGCGGTGCTGATCCGCAACCCGAGCGCGCGCTTGGCCTGGTCGGAAGTTGATGACGACCTGCTGCTGTTTGCCAGCGGTCAGAGCCGTTATCTGCCGGGCAAACTGCGCGAGCTGCTGAAGATGATCTGCGCCGCCGATGCACTGCACGTCGACAATCTCGGCGACTGGCTGAGCGATGAAGACGGCCGCGGCCTGCTGTGTGAACTGATCAAGCAGGGAAGCCTGGGGTTTGCCGATGAATAAAATTCACGTACGTGTCGCAGACTGGCAAAAGGACAACGCCGAGATCCGGCGCATTCGTGAGACGGTGTTCATCGCCGAGCAATCCGTTCCGCCTGAGCTGGAATGGGATGCTGATGACGCAACGGCAGTCCACTTTCTGGCCTTTGAAGGCGACTTCCCGATCGGCACCGCCCGGTTGTTGCCAGATGGTCACATCGGCCGAGTGTCGGTGCTCAAGGACTGGCGCGGCTTGAAAGTCGGCGATGCGCTGATGCAAGCAGTGATCGGTGAAGCCGAGGAGCGCGGGCTGAAGCAGCAGATGCTGAGCGCGCAAGTGCAGGCCACGGCGTTCTATGAGCGTTTGGGTTTCAGCATGGTCAGTGAGGAGTTCCTGGAAGCCGGAATTCCGCATGTGGACATGGTGCGCCACTTGGCTTAAGACCCCTCACCACAAAGGCACATCAGGAACACCACAGAGCGCCCCGCCATCCTTCGATGCCGGGGCGTTTTGCTGCCTGTGATTCAACTCGCACCACGACGTGCCGACAAACTGGCAATATCAAACCTTTGATTTGCGGAGAAACGGACATGTCCCTACGCACCCTGCTCACCACGCTGCTACTGACCTGCAGTTTTTCGGTAATGGCCGCCACCGAGATCGTGCCCCTGAACTATCGCACCAGCGCCGACTTGCTGCCGGTGGCGCAGAATTTCATCGGCAACGAGGGCAAGGTCAGCGCCTATGGCAATCAGCTAATCGTCAACGCAGAACAGCGCAAGATCGACGAACTTAAGGCCGTGATCGGCCAACTCGATGTGGCCGCCAAGCGCTTGCTGATCACCGTCGACACCAACGAAAACAATTTCCAGGGTGATCAGGGGTATTCGGTGAACGGCGCCAAGCCGAGCCAGACGCGCATCATCAACCGCAGCACCGACAGCCGTGACGGCGGCATCCAGCAGGTTCAGGCCAGCGAAGGCACACCGGCGCTGATCCAGGTCGGCCAGAGCGTGCCGCTCACCAGCACCCAGACCGACAGCTATGGCGACCTGCGCAGCCAGACCGAATACCGCAATGTCACCCAAGGTTTCTACGTCACCGCCAGCGTCACCGGCGACATCGTTCATCTGGCAATCAGTACTAACCGTGACCGGATGAGCCAGGAACGTCCCGATGTAGTGAACGTGCAAAGTACCGACACAACGGTCAGCGGCCGACTGGGCGAGTGGATCACCCTGGCCGGCGTAAATCGCCAGACTCAGGCCGATAAACAGGGCCTGACCCGCAGCTACTCGACTCAGGGCCGGGATGACATGACTCTGCGGGTGAAAGTCGATACGTTGGACTAAAGCACCAAAAACTGACTGATTAGTCGTATTAGACCAAAGATGTAGTGCCAGAAAAAAAGCACTACAAAACGTTTGACGAGCCAAAAAAGCAAAGGCATGATGGCCTCGCTCCCGCTAATCAGAGGCCCTGGCAAGGGCTTTCGAGTCGCTGTTCGCACCTACCCCGCGAGCCGATTCGTGTCTGTACCGCCCACAAGGTGTGTTTGACGAGGTTGCCGACTGGAACGAAGTTGTCCCGAGGGACGGAAGCGTAATTAGGTAACCCGGCTCCACACTGAAGTCCGCACCAAGGCCCACGACGCCCGAATGCGCTCGCCAGTTCGCCCTTACCTGCTCACTTCCCCTCGAGCCCATCGTTCATCCCGTCGCCATCCCCGCCAACCCGACTTGACCGCCTAAGCTTCTGGTCAGCGAGCAGCCTTTTACGCCCCTTTTAATTGCGTACCTGGCAGGAGCATGAATTTCCACCAAGAACGACTTTTTATCAAAGACGCGACGAGGTTTATCTCCATGGCACTGACACGCGAACAGCAAATTGCAGCCCTCGAAAAAGATTGGGCTGAAAACCCGCGCTGGAAAGGCGTGACACGCAATTACTCCGCTGCTGACGTCGTCCGTCTGCGTGGCTCGGTTCAACCTGAGCACACCTTTGCAAAAATGGGCGCCGACAAGCTTTGGAACCTGGTAACCCAGGGTGCCAAGCCGTCCTTCCGTCCTGAGAAAGATTTCGTCAACTGCATGGGCGCCCTGACCGGCGGCCAGGCTGTACAACAAGTCAAAGCCGGTATCCAGGCGATCTACCTGTCGGGCTGGCAAGTGGCTGCGGACAACAACTCCGCCGAATCGATGTACCCGGACCAGTCGCTGTACCCGGTGGATTCGGTTCCGACCGTGGTCAAGCGCATCAATAACTCGTTCCGTCGCGCCGACCAGATCCAGTGGAAAGCCGGCAAGAACCCGGGCGACGAAGGTTACATCGACTACTTCGCTCCGATCGTGGCTGACGCTGAAGCCGGTTTCGGTGGCGTTCTGAACGCCTACGAGCTGATGAAGAGCATGATCGAAGCAGGCGCCGCCGGCGTTCACTTCGAAGACCAACTGGCTTCCGTGAAAAAATGCGGCCACATGGGCGGCAAGGTACTGGTTCCTACCCAGGAAGCCGTACAGAAGCTGACCGCTGCTCGTCTGGCAGCTGACGTTGCCGGTACACCGACCATCATCCTGGCCCGTACCGACGCCAACGCAGCTGACTTGCTGACTTCCGATTGCGACCCGTACGACCAGCCTTTCGTGACTGGCGAACGTACCCAGGAAGGTTTCTACAAAGTGCGTGCCGGTCTCGACCAGGCCATCGCTCGCGGCCTGGCTTACGCGCCGTTCGCCGACCTGATCTGGTGCGAAACCGCCAAGCCGGATCTGGACGAGGCTCGTCGCTTCGCTGAAGCGATCAAAAAGGAATACCCGGACCAACTGCTGTCGTACAACTGCTCGCCTTCCTTCAACTGGAAGAAAAACCTGGACGACGCGACCATCGCCAAGTTCCAGCGCGAACTGTCCGCCATGGGTTACAAGCACCAGTTCATCACCCTGGCCGGCATTCACAACATGTGGCACAGCATGTTCAACCTGGCGCACGACTACGCCCGCAACGACATGACTGCCTACGTGAAGCTGCAAGAGCAAGAGTTCGCTGACGCTGCCAAGGGTTACACCTTCGTGGCTCACCAGCAGGAAGTGGGCACCGGCTACTTCGACGACATGACCACCGTGATTCAAGGTGGCACATCCTCGGTGACCGCACTGACTGGTTCGACCGAAGAAGAACAGTTCCACTGATCTGCTTCGTTTAAGCAAACGGCCCTTGCGGACCGAATAAAAAGCTAACCGCAAAGCCGCTCATCTGACGCCCCGACTGGTTCGGGGCGTTTTTTTGCCTGCGATTTAACAAACACCGCAAAACCCTGTGGGAGCGGGCTTGCCCGCGATGGCAGCGTGCCAGACGCCACAGATGTCGACTGGAAGACCGCCATCGCGGGCAAGCCCGGCTCCCCCAGGGAATGCAGCGACCCACAAAATTTTGCGAAAAACATTGATCCAGAGCGGTACTGCGATCAGAGAAAGCGGGTAAAACGAGCACGCGTGCTACTTGCAGTAACGCGCATATAAGACAACTTCCCAGCCACTCACCTGTTAAACAGTTTGAAAACCACGTCAAATAATATTGATTATCATTTAGCGACAACTATGTTCGTTACATTCCCTACAAACCATATTTGACAAAACTCCCGCTAATGCCCGAGCCGCATGGGCTACAGGGCTTTGGAGGCAGGCTATGTCCTTATTCTTGTAAATAATTTCGCTATCTGAATTTTACTTGCTCGGTGTTTAGCCATAAAATCACCGCGATTGATTGCTGCGACATATCGTCACTGCTTTGTTTCTTTTCAAGCTCAGAGACCTTTGCTCTCTGTTAAGGATTACCAGCATGCCCGAAGCGACCGGACTCATGGCCCACAACTGGGGCTTTGCCATTTTCCTTCTGGGTGTCGGCGGCCTTTGCGCCTTCATGCTCGGTGTCTCCAGCCTCCTCGGGTCAAAAGCCTGGGGCCGCAGCAAAAACGAACCGTTCGAGTCCGGCATGCTACCTACAGGTGGCGCCCGCTTGCGGCTCTCAGCCAAATTCTATCTGGTCGCGATGCTCTTCGTGATCTTCGATATCGAAGCCCTATTTCTCTTTGCCTGGTCTGTGTCCGTCCGCGAAAGCGGCTGGACCGGATTCGTCGAAGCTCTCGTTTTCATAGCAATTCTGTTGGCAGGTCTTGTCTACCTATTCCGAGTGGGCGCCCTTGACTGGGCTCCGGAAGCTCGTCGTAAGCGGCAAGCGAAGCTGAAACAATGAGGCTTTGGCAATGCAATACAATCTCACCAGGATCGACCCCGATGCTCCTAACGAGCAGTATCCGATTGGCAAACGGGAAACCGTTTCCGATCCGTTAGAAGATCAAGTCCACAAAAACATTTTCATGGGCAAGCTCGAAGACGTGCTCAACGGCACGATCAACTGGGGGCGCAAGAACTCCCTGTGGCCGTACAACTTCGGTCTTTCGTGCTGCTACGTGGAAATGACCACCGCCTTCACGGCGCCCCACGACATCGCGCGCTTTGGCGCCGAGGTGATCCGGGCATCGCCGCGTCAGGCGGATTTCATGGTTATCGCCGGTACCTGCTTCATCAAGATGGCGCCGATCATTCAGCGTCTCTACGAGCAAATGCTCGAGCCTAAATGGGTCATCTCCATGGGTTCGTGCGCCAACTCCGGTGGCATGTACGACATCTACTCCGTCGTTCAAGGGGTGGACAAGTTCCTGCCCGTGGACGTCTACGTGCCTGGCTGCCCGCCCCGCCCTGAAGCTTTTCTGCAAGGCTTGATGCTGTTGCAGGAGTCGATTGGCCAGGAGCGTCGCCCACTTTCCTGGGTCGTTGGCGATCAAGGCGTTTACCGCGCCGAGATGCCTTCGCAAAAGGAACAGCGCCGCGAACAGCGTATTCAGGTAACCAACCTGCGCAGCCCCGACGAAGTCTGATCCAGATCTGTTCTTACAAAGAAACGAGAAACTGGTTTCATTCTTTACGTTGACCGAAAGCGATAAATAACCATGACTACAGGCAGTGCTCTGTACATCCCGCCTTATAAGGCAGACGACCAGGATGTGGTCGTCGAACTGAACAATCGTTTTGGCCCGGAGGCGTTCAGCGCCCAGCCGACCCGCACCGGCATGCCGGTGCTTTGGGTTGCCCGCGCCAAACTCGTCGAAGTCCTGACTTTCCTGCGCAACCTGCCCAAGCCGTACGTCATGCTCTATGACCTGCACGGCGTGGACGAGCGTCTGCGCACCAAGCGTCAAGGGCTGCCAAGCGGCGCCGACTTCACTGTGTTCTATCACTTGATGTCGATCGAACGTAATAGTGACGTAATGATCAAGGTCGCCTTGTCCGAGAGCGACCTCAACCTGCCGAGCGTCACCAGCATCTGGCCGAACGCCAACTGGTACGAGCGTGAAGTGTGGGACATGTACGGCATCCACTTTGCCGGTCACCCTCACCTGACCCGCATCATGATGCCGCCGACCTGGGAAGGACACCCGCTGCGCAAGGACTTCCCGGCCCGTGCCACCGAGTTCGATCCGTTCAGCCTGACCCTGGCCAAGCAACAGCTTGAGGAAGAAGCCGCGCGCTTCAAGCCTGAAGACTGGGGCATGAAGCGTTCCGGCCCGAACGAGGACTACATGTTCCTCAACCTGGGGCCGAACCACCCTTCGGCCCACGGTGCGTTCCGCATCATTCTGCAGCTGGACGGTGAAGAGATCGTCGACTGCGTGCCGGACGTCGGTTACCACCACCGTGGTGCCGAGAAGATGGCCGAGCGTCAGTCCTGGCACAGTTTCATTCCGTACACCGACCGTATCGACTACCTCGGCGGCGTGATGAACAACCTGCCGTACGTGCTCTCGGTCGAGAAGCTGGCCGGCATCAAGGTGCCCGAGAAGGTCGACGTCATCCGCATCATGATGGCCGAGTTCTTCCGGATCACCAGCCACCTGCTGTTCCTGGGCACTTACATCCAGGACGTCGGCGCCATGACCCCGGTGTTCTTCACCTTCACCGACCGCCAGAAGGCGTACACGGTGATCGAAGCCATCACCGGTTTCCGTCTGCACCCGGCCTGGTACCGCATCGGTGGCGTAGCCCACGACCTGCCGCGCGGCTGGGAAAAACTGGTCAAGGATTTCGTCGAGTGGATGCCAAAGCGTCTGGACGAATACCAGAAAGCCGCACTGGACAACAGCATCCTGCGTGGCCGGACCATCGGCGTCGCCGCCTACAACACCAAAGAAGCCCTGGAATGGGGTGTCACCGGTGCCGGCCTGCGTTCGACCGGTTGCGATTTCGACCTGCGTAAAGCCCGCCCCTACTCCGGCTACGAGAACTTCGAATTCGAAATCCCGTTGGCGGCTAATGGTGATGCCTACGACCGTTGCATCGTTCGCGTCGAAGAAATGCGCCAGAGCATCAAGATCATCGAGCAGTGCATGCGCAACATGCCGGAAGGCCCGTACAAGGCGGACCACCCGCTGACCACGCCGCCGCCCAAAGAGCGCACGCTGCAGCACATCGAGACCCTGATCACGCACTTCCTGCAAGTTTCGTGGGGCCCGGTCATGCCGGCCAACGAATCCTTCCAGATGATCGAAGCGACCAAGGGCATCAACAGTTATTACCTGACGAGCGATGGCGGCACCATGAGCTACCGCACCCGGATTCGTACCCCAAGCTTCCCGCACCTGCAGCAGATCCCTTCGGTGATCAAAGGCAGCATGGTCGCGGACTTGATCGCGTACCTGGGTAGTATCGATTTCGTTATGGCCGACGTGGACCGTTAAGCATGAACAGCACGCTTATCCTGACAGACCGTTTCGCCCTGAGCGAAACCGAGCGCTCGGCCATCGAGCACGAGCTGCATCACTACGAAGACCCGCGCGCGGCGTCGATCGAAGCCCTGAAGATCGTTCAGAAGGAACGTGGCTGGGTGCCTGACGGCGCGCTCTACGCCATCGGCGAAATCCTCGGCATCCCGGCCAGCGACGTTGAAGGGGTGGCGACGTTCTACAGCCAGATCTTCCGTCAGCCCGTGGGCCGTCACATCATTCGCGTCTGCGACAGCATGGTCTGCTACATCGGTGGCCACGAGTCAGTGGTCAGCGAAATCCAGAGCAAGCTGGGCATCGGCCTGGGTCAAACCACCGCCGACGGTCGTTTCACCCTGCTACCTGTCTGCTGCCTCGGCAACTGCGACAAGGCGCCGGCGCTGATGATCGACGACGACACGTTCGGTGATGTACAGCCTGCCGGCGTTGCCAAATTGCTCGAGGGCTACGTATGACCCTGACTTCCTTTGGTCCAGCCAACCGCATCAAGCGTACGGCCGAGACTCACCCGCTCACCTGGCGCCTGCGTGACGACGGCGAAGCCGTATGGCTCGACGAGTACCAGGCCAAGAACGGTTACGCCGCTGCGCGCAAGGCCTTCGCCGACATGGCCCAGGACGACATCGTCCAGACCGTGAAAGATTCCGGCCTCAAGGGCCGCGGCGGCGCAGGCTTCCCCACGGGCGTGAAGTGGGGTCTGATGCCCAAGGACGAATCCATCAACATCCGCTACCTGCTGTGCAACGCGGATGAAATGGAGCCGAACACCTGGAAAGACCGCATGCTGATGGAGCAACTGCCCCATCTGCTGATCGAAGGCATGCTGATCAGTGCTCGCGCGCTGAAAACCTACCGTGGCTACATCTTCCTGCGTGGCGAGTACACCACCGCAGCCAAGCACCTGAACCGTGCCGTGGAAGAAGCCAAGGCAGCGGGCCTGCTGGGTAAAAACATCCTGGGCAGCGGCTTCGATTTCGAGCTGTTCGTCCATACCGGCGCCGGGCGTTACATCTGCGGTGAAGAAACCGCACTGATCAACTCCCTCGAAGGCCGCCGCGCCAACCCGCGCTCCAAGCCGCCCTTCCCTGCCGCCGTGGGCGTGTGGGGCAAGCCGACTTGCGTGAACAACGTCGAAACCCTGTGCAACGTGCCGGCGATCATTGCCGACGGCGTGGACTGGTACAAATCGTTGGCCCGCGAAGGCAGCGAAGACATGGGCACCAAGCTCATGGGCTTCTCCGGCAAGGTCAAGAACCCGGGCCTGTGGGAATTGCCGTTCGGCGTCACCGGTCGCGAGCTGTTCGAAGACTACGCCGGCGGCATGCGCGACGGTTACAAGCTCAAGTGCTGGCAGCCAGGCGGCGCCGGTACCGGTTTCCTGTTGCCGGAACACCTGGACGCACAAATGTATGCCGGCGGCATCGCCAAAGTGGGCACCCGTATGGGTACCGGCCTGGCCATGGCGGTGGACGACAGCGTCAACATGGTGTCCTTGCTGCGCAACATGGAAGAGTTCTTCTCCCGCGAATCCTGTGGCTTCTGCACCCCATGCCGTGACGGTCTGCCGTGGAGCGTCAAGCTGCTGCGCGCGATCGAGAACGGTGAAGGGCAAGCCGGCGATATCGAGACCCTGCTGGGTCTGGTCGGTTTCCTCGGCCCAGGCAAGACCTTCTGTGCTCACGCACCGGGTGCCGTGGAGCCGTTGGGTAGCGCCATCAAATACTTCCGTCCAGAGTTCGAAGCCGGCATCGCGCCTAGCAGCGCCGTCGTCCCGCCTCTGGCAAAGCCGATCGTAGTCGGCGCGTAAACGCTTAAAAAGGCGAAGGGTCCGTGCCCTTCGTCTTCTCGTGTGATGACGCCGTAAACGGCTGTGTTGATTCACGCGAATAACAAGATTCCATTAGCCACGCCCGCTGACACCGGGCCAACGAAGAACTTTGAACCATGGCCACTATCCACGTAGACGGCAAAGAGCTCGAAGTCGATGGGGCAGACAACCTGTTACAGGCATGTCTGTCGCTAGGCCTCGATATCCCTTATTTCTGCTGGCACCCTGCCCTTGGCAGCGTTGGCGCTTGCCGCCAGTGCGCGGTCAAGCAGTACACCGACGAGAACGACAAGCGTGGTCGGATCGTCATGTCCTGCATGACCCCCGCCACCGACGGCAGCTGGATCTCCATCGACGACGAAGAAGCGAAAGTGTTTCGCGCCAGCGTCGTCGAATGGTTGATGACCAACCACCCTCACGACTGCCCGGTCTGTGAGGAAGGCGGTCACTGCCACCTGCAAGACATGACAGTGATGACCGGCCACAACGAGCGCCGTTACCGCTTCACCAAGCGTACCCACCAGAACCAGCAACTGGGCCCGTTCATTTCCCACGAAATGAACCGCTGCATCGCCTGCTATCGCTGCGTGCGCTTCTATAAGGACTACGCTGGCGGCACCGATCTCGGTGTGTTTGGCGCCCACGACAACGTGTACTTCGGTCGCGTTGAAGACGGCACCCTGGAAAGCGAGTTCTCCGGCAACCTCACCGAGGTCTGCCCGACCGGTGTGTTCACCGACAAGACTCACTCCGAGCGCTACAACCGTAAGTGGGACATGCAGTTCTCGCCGAGCATCTGCCATGGCTGCTCCAGCGGTTGCAACATCTCCCCGGGCGAGCGTTACGGCGAACTGCGTCGCATCGAAAACCGCTTCAACGGTTCGGTGAACCAGTACTTCCTGTGCGACCGTGGCCGTTTCGGCTATGGCTATGTCAACCGCGAAGACCGCCCGCGTCAGCCACTGCTGGCCAACGGCGCCAAGCTGGGCCTCGACGAAGCACTGGATAAAGCCGCTGACCTGCTGCGCGGTCGCAATATCGTTGGTATCGGTTCGCCGCGCGCCAGCCTCGAAAGCAACTACGCGTTGCTGGAACTGGTCGGCGCCGAGCACTTCTACTCCGGTATCGAAGCCTCGGAGCTGGAGCGCATTCGTCTGGTCATGCAGGTGCTCAAAGACAGTCCGCTGCCGATCCCGAACATGCGCGACATCGAAGATCACGATGCGATCTTCGTCCTCGGTGAAGACCTGACCCAAACTGCTGCGCGCATGGCCCTGGCCCTGCGTCAATCGGTCAAGGGCAAGGCCGAAGACATGGCCGACGCCATGCGCGTTCAGCCATGGCTCGACGCCGCGGTGAAGAACATCGGCCAGCACGCGCTGAACCCGCTGTTCATCGCCAGCCTGGCTGAAACCAAGCTCGACGACGTGGCTGAAGAATGCGTTCACGCCGCTCCCGACGACCTGGCCCGCATCGGTTTCGCCGTGGCTCACGCCCTCGACGCCAGCGCTCCAGCCGTAGAAGGCCTGGATATCGAAGCTCTGGAGCTGGCCAAGCGCATTGCCGACGCCCTGCTCGCAGCCAAGCGTCCGCTGATCATTGCCGGTACCTCGCTGGGTTCCAAGGCGCTGATCGAAGCCGCGGCGAACATCGCCAAGGCCCTGAAGCTGCGTGAGAAGAACGGTTCCATCAGCCTGATCGTGCCAGAGGCCAACAGCCTCGGCCTGGCCATGCTCGGTGGTGATTCGGTCGACGCAGCCCTGCAAGCGGTGATCGACGGTAAGGCCGATGCCATCGTCGTGCTGGAAAACGATCTGTACACCCGCACTGACAAAGCCAAGGTCGATGCTGCCCTGAACGCCGCGAAAGTGGTGATCGTGGCGGACCATCAGAAAACCGCCACCAGCGATCGCGCGCACCTGGTTCTGCCAGCCGCCAGCTTCGCTGAAGGCGACGGTACACTGGTCAGCCAGGAAGGCCGCGCCCAGCGTTTCTTCCAGGTCTTCGACCCGACTTACCTCGACGCAAGCATTCTTGTCCACGAAGGCTGGCGCTGGCTGCATGCCCTGCGTTCGACCCTGTTGAACCAGCCGATCGACTGGACCCAACTGGACCACGTCACCGCTGCCGTTGCTGCGAGCAAACCGCAACTGGCGCGCATCGTCGATGCCGCACCGTCCGCCGCGTTCCGCATCAAAGGCCTGAAACTGGCGCGCGAACCGCTGCGTTACAGCGGCCGGACCGCCATGCGCGCCGACATCAGCGTGCACGAACCGCGTACCTCCCAGGACAACGACACCGCATTTTCCTTCTCCATGGAAGGTTACTCGGGCTCGGTCGAACCGCGTCAGCAAGTGCCATTCGCCTGGTCTCCGGGCTGGAACTCGCCGCAAGCCTGGAACAAGTTCCAGGACGAAGTCGGTGGTCACATCCGCGCGGGCGACCCGGGCACTCGCCTGATCGAAAGCACCGGTGATTCGCTGAACTGGTTCGCCAGTGTTCCGCGCGCATTCAACCCGGCTCCGGGCACCTGGCAGGTCGTGCCGTTCTTCCATCTGTTCGGCAGCGAAGAGAACTCTTCCAAAGCCGCGCCGGTTCAAGAACGCATTCCAGCCCCATACCTGTCGCTGGCCAAGTCCGAAGCCGATCGTCTGGGTGTCAATGACGGTGCCCTGCTGAGCCTGAACGTGGCCGGCCAGACCCTGCGTCTGCCGCTGCGCATCAACGAAGAGCTGGGTGCCGGCCTGGTCGCATTGCCGGCCGGTATCGCCGGCATTCCGCCCGCGATCTTTGGCAAATCCGTTGACGGTCTGCAGGAGGCAGCGCTATGACCTGGTTCACTCCTGAAGTGATCGACGTAATCATCGCGGTCCTCAAGGCCATCGTGATTCTGCTCGCCGTGGTGGTGTGCGGTGCGCTGCTGAGCTGGGTCGAGCGTCGTCTGCTCGCCCTCTGGCAGGACCGTTACGGTCCGAACCGCGTCGGCCCGTTCGGCGCGTTCCAGATTGCGGCCGACATGATCAAGATGTTCTTCAAGGAAGACTGGACCCCGCCGTTCGCCGACAAAGTGATCTTCACGTTGGCACCGGTCGTGGCCATGAGCGCCTTGCTGATTGCCTTCGCGATCATCCCGATCACCCCGACCTGGGGCGTGGCGGATATCAACATCGGCATCCTGTTCTTCTTCGCCATGGCCGGTCTGTCGGTCTACGCGGTGCTGTTCGCCGGCTGGTCGAGCAACAACAAGTTCGCCCTGCTGGGCAGCTTGCGGGCCTCGGCACAAACCGTGTCGTACGAAGTGTTCATGGGTCTGTCGTTGATGGGCATCGTGATCCAGGTCGGCTCATTCAACATGCGCGACATCGTTGAATACCAGGCGCAGAACCTGTGGTTCGTCATTCCGCAGATATTCGGTTTCCTGACCTTCTTCATCGCTGGCGTCGCCGTGACTCACCGTCACCCGTTCGACCAGCCGGAAGCGGAACAGGAACTGGCCGACGGTTACCACATTGAATACGCCGGCATGAAATGGGGCATGTTCTTCGTCGGTGAATACATCGGCATCGTGCTGATTTCGGCGCTGCTGGTGACCTTGTTCTTCGGTGGCTGGCACGGTCCGTTCGGCATTCTGCCGCAGATCCCGTTCATCTGGTTCGCACTGAAAACCGCGTTCTTCATCATGTTCTTCATCCTGCTGCGCGCCTCGATTCCGCGCCCACGGTATGACCAAGTGATGGATTTCAGCTGGAAGTTCTGCCTGCCGCTGACCCTCGTCAACATGCTGGTGACCGCTGCGGTCGTGTTGCTCAACACGCCCGCCGTCGCGGCTCAGTGAGGATAGAGAATCATGAAGTACATTTTTGACATCGTGCATGGCTTCTTCACCCAGCTTCGCAGCCTGGTGATGATTTTCGGCCACGCCTTCCGCAAGCGCGACACGCTGCAGTACCCGGAAGAAGCCGTGTACCTGCCGCCGCGCTTCCGTGGGCGTATCGTGCTGACCCGCGACCCCGATGGCGAAGAGCGTTGTGTAGCCTGCAACCTGTGCGCCGTGGCGTGCCCGGTGGGTTGCATCTCGCTGCAGAAAGCTGAAACCGATGACGGTCGCTGGTACCCGGAGTTTTTCCGTATCAACTTCTCGCGCTGCATTTTCTGCGGCCTCTGCGAGGAAGCCTGCCCGACCACCGCGATCCAGCTGACACCGGATTTCGAGATGGCCGAGTTCAAACGTCAGGACCTGGTGTACGAGAAAGAAGATCTGCTGATCTCCGGCCCCGGCAAAAACCCTGATTACAACTTCTATCGTGTTGCAGGTATGGCGATTGCCGGTAAGCCAAAAGGCTCCGCGCAGAATGAAGCCCAGCCGATCAACGTGAAGAGCTTGCTGCCTTAAGGAAGAAAGATGGAATTCGCTTTCTATTTCGCATCGGGTATCGCTGTTGTGTCCACGCTTCGCGTGATCACCAACACCAACCCCGTGCACGCCCTGCTCTACCTGATCATTTCGTTGATCGCCGTGGCCATGACGTTCTTCGCCCTCGGCGCACCATTTGCCGGTGTACTGGAAGTGATCGCCTACGCCGGCGCCATCATGGTGCTGTTCGTGTTCGTGGTGATGATGCTGAACCTGGGCCCCGCCTCGGTTCAGCAAGAGCGCGTCTGGCTCAAGCCCGGTATCTGGCTGGGCCCGGTCGCACTCGGCACCCTGCTGCTGGTTGAACTGCTGTACGTGCTGTTCAGCGACGCCAGCGGTCAGGCCATCGGCCACACCACCGTAGACGCGAAGGCCGTGGGCATCAGCCTGTTCGGTCCGTATCTGCTGGTGGTCGAACTCGCCTCGATGCTGCTGCTCGCTGCAGCCGTCACGGCGTTCCACTTGGGCCGCAACGAAGCCAAGGAGCAATGACGATGCCTGCTATCCCTTTGGAGCATGGTCTGGCGGTCGCCGGCATCCTGTTCTGCCTCGGTCTGGTCGGCCTGATGGTCCGGCGCAACATTCTCTTCGTGCTGATGAGCCTGGAGGTCATGATGAATGCTTCCGCGTTGGCGTTCATCGTTGCCGGTAGCCGCTGGGCGCAGCCAGATGGACAGATCATGTTCATCCTGGTGATCAGCCTGGCAGCCGCCGAGGCCAGTATTGGCCTGGCGATTCTGTTGCAGCTGTATCGCCGCTTCCACACTCTCGATATCGACGCTGCCAGCGAGATGCGCGGATGAACCTTCTCTATCTGACTTTCGTATTCCCTCTCATAGGTTTCCTGCTGCTGGCGTTCTCACGCGGTCGCTGGTCGGAAAACCTTTCGGCGCTGATCGGCGTCGGCTCCATTGGCCTGTCGGCAATCGTCACTGCTTACATAATCTGGCAGTTCAACGTTGCGCCACCTGAAGGCGGTCACTACACCCAAGTGTTGTGGCAGTGGATGGCGGTAGAAGGCTTCACGCCTAACTTCGCGCTGTACCTGGATGGTCTGTCCCTGACCATGCTCGGTGTGGTGGTTGGCGTCGGCTTCCTGATCCACTTGTTCGCGTCTTGGTACATGCGCGGTGAAGCCGGTTACTCGCGCTTCTTCGCCTACACCAACCTGTTTATCGCCAGCATGCTGTTCCTGGTCCTGGCCGATAACCTGCTGTTTGTGTACTTCGGCTGGGAAGGCGTGGGCCTGTGCTCGTACCTGTTGATCGGTTTCTACTACAGCAATCGCAACAACGGTAACGCAGCACTCAAAGCCTTCATCGTGACCCGGGTCGGCGACGTGTTCATGGCCATCGGCCTGTTCATCCTGTTCCAACAGTTGGGCACGCTGAACATCCAGGAACTGCTGGTCAAGGCACCTGAGCACTTCAAGGCCGGTGACTTCTGGATCGTTCTGGCGACCCTGATGCTGCTGGGCGGCGCTGTCGGTAAATCCGCGCAACTGCCGCTGCAAACCTGGCTGGCGGATGCGATGGCCGGCCCTACTCCGGTTTCGGCACTGATCCACGCCGCGACCATGGTGACCGCCGGTGTCTACCTGATCGCCCGTACCCACGGCCTGTTCGCGCTGGCGCCGGATATCCTGCACCTGGTGGGTGTGGTGGGTGGCGTGACGCTGGTGCTGGCAGGTTTTGCCGCACTGGTTCAGACCGACATCAAACGTATTCTCGCCTACTCGACCATGAGCCAGATCGGCTACATGTTCCTGGCCTTGGGCGTGGGTGCATGGGATGGCGCGATTTTCCACCTGATGACCCACGCCTTCTTCAAGGCGCTGCTGTTCCTTGCATCCGGTGCGGTGATCGTTGCCTGCCACCACGAGCAGAACATCTTCAAGATGGGCGGCCTGTGGAAGAAACTGCCACTGGCCTACGCCAGCTTCATCGTCGGCGGCGCGGCCCTGGCGGCCTTGCCTCTGGTGACCGCGGGCTTCTACTCCAAGGATGAAATCCTCTGGGAAGCATTCGCCAGCGGTAACCAGGGTCTGCTTTATGCAGGTCTGGTCGGTGCCTTCATGACCTCGCTGTACACCTTCCGCCTGATCTTCATCGCGTTCCACGGTGAAGCGAAGACCGAAGCCCATGCCGGTCACGGCATTGCTCACTGGCTGCCACTGTCGGTGCTGATCGTACTGTCGACGTTCGTCGGCGCGATGATCGTTCCGCCGCTGCACGGTGTACTGCCAGAAAGCGTCGGCCATGCCGGCGGCGAAGCCAAGCACAGTCTGGAAATCGCCTCGGGCGCCATCGCCCTGGCCGGTATCCTGCTGGCCGCGCTGCTGTTCCTCGGCAAGCGTCGCTTCGTCACCGCCATCGCCAACAGCGGCGTCGGCCGCTTCCTTTCGGCCTGGTGGTTCGCTGCCTGGGGCTTCGACTGGATCTACGACAAACTGTTCGTCAAGCCTTACCTTGCGATCAGCCACATTCTGCGCAAAGACCCGCTCGACCAGACTATCGGTCTGATCCCGCGTATGGCCAAAGGCGGTCACACCGCCCTGAGCCGCACCGAGACCGGTCAATTGCGTTGGTATGCCGCCTCGATGGCTGCTGGTGCCGTGCTGGTAATCGGCGCCGTCGTGCTGGTAGCGGTCTGACTATGAACCTTGCGAACTTGCGAAAGGAAACGAGCCCGTCATGATTCTGCCCTGGCTAATCCTGATCCCCTTCATCGGCGGCCTGCTGTGCTGGATGGGTGAGCGCTTCGGCGCCACCCTCCCCCGCTGGATTGCGCTGATCACCATGTCCCTGTTGCTCTCCCTCGGCCTCTGGCTGTGGGCCAACGGTGATTATTCATTTGCCCCGGCGCCTGGCGCCGACCCGACCTGGGCGCTTGAGTTCAAGCACGTCTGGATCCAGCGCTTCGGCATCAACGTGCACCTGGCCCTCGACGGCCTGTCGCTATTGATGATCCTGCTGACCGGCTTGCTGGGTGTCCTCTCGGTACTCTGCTCGTGGAAAGAGATCCAGCGTCACGTGGGCTTCTTCCACCTGAACCTGATGTGGATCCTGGGCGGTGTCGTCGGCGTGTTCCTCGCCCTCGACCTGTTCATGTTCTTCTTCTTCTGGGAAATGATGCTGGTGCCGATGTACTTCCTCATCGCGCTCTGGGGTCACAGTTCTTCGGATGGCAAGAAAACCCGGATCTACGCGGCGACCAAGTTCTTCATCTTCACTCAGGCTTCCGGCCTGATCATGTTGGTGGCGATCCTGGGTCTGGTACTGGTCAACTTCAACGACACCGGCGTGATTACCTTCAACTACGCCGATCTGTTGAAGACCAAGATGTCGATGACCACCGAGTACATCCTGATGCTCGGCTTCTTCATCGCCTTCGCGGTCAAGTTGCCCGTCGTACCGTTCCACTCCTGGTTGCCTGACGCTCACGCCCAGGCACCGACCGCGGGTTCCGTGGACCTGGCTGGTATCTTGTTGAAGACTGCGGCGTATGGCCTGCTGCGTTTCGCCCTGCCGTTGTTCCCGAATGCCTCGGCCGAGTTCGCGCCGTTCGCCATGGCCCTGGGTCTGATCGGGATCTTCTACGGTGCGTTCCTGGCCTTCGCGCAAACCGACATCAAGCGTCTGATTGCCTTCTCGTCCGTTTCCCACATGGGTTTCGTGCTGATCGGCATCTACTCCGGCAGCCAACTGGCGCTGCAGGGCGCGGTAATGCAGATGCTGGCACACGGTCTGTCGGCGGCGGCACTCTTTATCCTCTCCGGTCAGCTGTACGAGCGTACCCACACCCGCGATATGCGTGAGATGGGTGGCCTGTGGTCGAAGATCGCTTACCTGCCCGCCCTCAGCCTGTTCTTCGCCGCCGCGTCGCTGGGCTTGCCGGCGACCGGTAACTTTGTCGGTGAGTTCCTGATCCTGATCGGCACCTTCGCCAGCGCCCCATGGATCACCGTGATTGCGACGTCCGGCCTGGTGTTCGGTTCGGTCTACTCGCTGATCATGGTCCACCGTGCCTTCTTCGGCCCGTCGAAATCGGACGCGGTGCTGCATGGCATGGACGGTCGCGAACTGATCATGGTGGTTGGACTTGCGGCGCTGCTGATCTACATCGGCGTGTACCCGCAACCGTTCCTCGATACCTCTGCCGCGACGATGCATGGCGTGCAGCAGTGGCTCGGCACCGCCTTCACTCAACTCGCTTCGGCCCGGTAAGAGCGCTATGGAATTCACGACTCAACACTTTATCGCGCTTGCGCCGTTGTTGATCACCAGCGCCACGATCATCGTGGTGATGCTGGCTATCGCATGGCGCCGCAACCACTCACAGACCTTCCTGCTGTCGGTGGCAGGTCTGAACCTGGCTTTGCTGTCGATCCTGCCAGCCCTGAAAGTCGCGCCGCTGGCCGTGACGCCATTGCTGCAGATCGACACCTTCGCCTGCCTGTACATGGCGCTGATCCTGGTCGCCACCCTCGCCTGTGTGACCCTCGCCCACGCCTACCTGGGCGATGGCGGTTCGGGTTACCCGGGCAACCGTGAAGAACTTTACCTGCTGATCCTGATGGCCGCCGCCGGTGGCCTGGTACTGGTCAGCGCGCAGCACTTGGCAGGGTTGTTCATCGGTCTGGAACTGCTCTCGGTACCGGTTTACGGTCTGGTGGCGTATGCCTTCTTCAACAAGCGCTCGCTGGAAGCCGGTATCAAGTACATGGTGCTGTCGGCCGCCGGTTCCGCGTTCCTGTTGTTCGGCATGGCCCTGCTCTACGCCGACGCTGGCAGCCTGAGCTTCAACGGCATCGGTCAGGCCCTCGCGGCCACCGGTCTGCCAAGCTCGCTGGCTCAACTGGGCCTGGGCATGATGCTGATCGGTCTGGCGTTCAAGTTGTCGCTGGTACCGTTCCACCTCTGGACCCCGGACGTTTACGAAGGTGCTCCGGCACCGGTGGCAGCGTTCCTGGCCACCGCGTCGAAAGTCGCCGTGTTCGCGGTGATGGTGCGTCTGTTCCAGATCTCGCCAGCGGCGAGCAGTGGCGTGCTGAGCGATGTGCTGACCATCATCGCCATCGCGTCGATCCTGTTCGGTAACCTGCTGGCACTGACCCAGAGCAACCTCAAGCGTCTGCTGGGTTACTCGTCCATCGCTCACTTCGGTTACCTGCTGATCGCCCTGGTGGCGAGCAAAGGCCTGGCCGTTGAAGCCATCGGCGTGTACCTGGTCACCTACGTGATCACCAGCCTCGGCGCGTTCGGTGTAATTACCCTGATGTCCTCGCCGTACAACGGCCGTGACGCGGATGCCCTGTACGAATACCGCGGCCTGTTCTGGCGCCGTCCGTACCTGACCGCCGTCCTGACCGTGATGATGCTGTCCCTGGCCGGTATCCCGCTGACCGCGGGCTTCATCGGCAAGTTCTACATCATCGCTACCGGTGTCGAATCGCAGCAATGGTGGCTGGTTGGCTCCCTGGTACTGGGCAGCGCCATCGGCGTCTTCTACTACCTGCGTGTGATGGTCACCCTGTACCTGATGGAACCAAACCTGCGTCGCCACGATGCGCAACTGCACTGGGAACAACGTGCAGGCGGCGTGATGCTGCTGGCGATCGCCGTACTGGCGTTCTTCCTTGGGCTGTATCCACAGCCGCTGCTGAACCTGGTTCAGCAATCGGGGTTGGCGGGTTGATCGCTTAAGCGATTCTCGGTAACAAACAAAAACGGCACCTTCGGGTGCCGTTTTTGCGTTTGTGGGATTTGTTTCTGCTGCCCTTCCCTTCTTCTGCAATCTCCGAAGCTCTCGCCGAATTGTCCGCTTCGTCCTACAGTTTTATTGCCTAACCTGTGGCGCGCGGATAAATCGGATTTCCCCTACGCCTAAAACAGAATCACCCGGCATTCAAACTTGAGGCTGCTCGCCAAAGTCCCCCGTTTTACGGATCGGGACACGAACGTGACCAGACTCATCCCCAAAAGTGAACTCCATGGCCAACGCGACCAAGTACTCGACACCTACCAAGCCATGGACGACTTCCGACAGGCACTGAACCGCCCGGACGATCTGCCTGGCTTCGACGAACTGCTAAACGCAGTGGGCCTCAATCGCTCCAACTACATGCAAGGGGCCAACCAGCGAAAACTCATCGATGCCGTCAGTAACGGTGACTGGGCAATGGTGAAGCCGCGCGTCGCTGCGGATAACGGCGGAGCCTCCTGGAACGCCTTCAAACCCAAACCCGAGCCAGCACCGGCAGAGCATCTGGTGGAAGAACACGCCTTCACCCTGCCCAAACCGGCAGAGTCCGGCTTCCACATCGTCCAGACACCCATGACCCTCGAAGCGCTGGAACGCTCGCTGTACGAAATCACACCCAGCGATGTGCTGCGCCGCGAGTTCCGCTCGCTCAATCGACATCTCGGTGAACGGGTAAAGCCAGGGCAAATGGTTATCTTCAGCGACTCGCGCAACTACATGTGCCGGCGCGAAGAGGCGCAGATGATGGCAGCAGCGGAGAAAGTGAATGAAGCGCTGAAGGATCTGACGGATGAAGAGGCTTCATTCATGGTTGAGTACCATGAGGTGATTGAGCCGTTTTTGGGAGTTTCTTCCGGAGCGTTGGGTGTTGCATCGTTTATGGTGGGTCAGCATATGGAAACGCTTAAGAACACGCTTAAAGAACTTGAGCGGTTACACATAGAGCAGTACCGCCAGCATGGACACCTGAAGTCGCCGGATTTTTTTGCGAAACGCAAAAGGTTGATGACGAAACTGGATGCCGGTTTAGAGCCTTTGGTTCGTAAGACTACGGGCCTAGCGGATCATCCAAAACTTAAACGGGTACTAGGCTTGTCCACGCGAAGGATCGTGCACAACTGGAACAAGGCTGGTGCACCGGCTCAGTTACCAGGCTACGCAACACATATCGAAGGCGTGGCGCAAGCTTCTAAATACTTGAAGGCAGGCGGCTATGTAGCAATTGGGCTGGGGGCTGGTTCTGCGGCGACGAAGATTTACGAAACGTGTCGCACTGGGCGCGAGGAGGAATGTCGTCAGGCGAAATTTGTGGAGGGTTCGAAACTATCTGGAAACGTTGTAGGCGGAATGATAGCGGGCCGACTAGCCCCAACTCTTGCGCCAATGACATGTGCCGCAATTGGAGTGGGGACAGCCGGAACGGGAGGAGTAGTTTGCATGTTGGTTGTGAGTGGCATGCTGGCTGCGCAAATGGGAGACAGCGGTAGCCATGCTGGAGAATTTTTCGGTGAGAAACTGTACGAGGTGAATGAGTAATGCACCTCGACCGGATAATTGGCCACGTTAATGCGTTTTGCATCTTGTGGGGACTTGGCACTCTGGTTTGGATAGATGCGAAGGATTACCTGTGATTGGCCCTCATCTTGATTTTATTTACCTCTCATCATGGGGAGTTGTACTTCTACTTATTTTCCTCAGCGAGGCAATCGTGTTGTTTGCCGCCTATTTTCGGCTTGATCAAATGGAGCGGCACTTCATTGCATCTCATCTTGTGAGCATTAATCGAAAAACGTTGGGAAATGGGCTATGGGGAAGAATGAAAAGGGTTAGGCAGATAGGAGCATTAACAGGCCGTTTTACACATTTCCAAATGCTAGATCCGTATGCTGTCATGGAGGCCGAGATTTTTCCTGAGCACCTGAAAAAATGGGGAAAGATTCCAGGACACCTGATGCGAGCCGCTCTGACCGGTGCTGGGTTACTCTTGATTTGGCTCGGTTTCGACTGGTTACGCATGACAGTTTCCAAACCGACGAGCGACCTGAAATTGCTCTGTATCGCCACATTGATCGCTTGTGTTGTCCTGGCCTTGTTGGCTGTGATCGCAAAGATATACGTCAGCTTTTTCAAACTGGCTGAGATTGAGTCTTTCCTGAAAGAATCGTACTTCGTCGCTCGCAATCGTCGAGTGATGGGAAACGGCGCGTATGGCCGCTACTGTCGCTTGTCCCACATTTCCACCATGCTTTTGCTGGACGATGACTTTTTGTCGGACAGTGATCCCCATGCAATGGATGAGATCGCTCGTTTTCCCTTACCCCTGCGACGTTTGGTCATTATTCCCACCCGGATGCTGGCCTATTCTTTTCTAGGTTATTGCGTGTTCCATCTCAGCGGAAAATTCTTCGGGGTACTTGCCTAAAACCAGCGAATAGTTTTGCCAGTCCTTTCAATAAAAAACGCGGCCCTTCTAGCGCCGCGTTTTTTTGCTTCTTTAAGAACCGTCGTCGCGACTACTCACCCGGCTCAACGTTATCCAACGCCTGATTCACCGCCAACTCTCCCAACATGACCACTTGCGCAATACCCAACAGAGTCTTGCGATGTGTGCCTTCCAGCAGAGCGGCGAAGTCACCGAGCATGACCGTAGCCGAGGACAATGACTCGCTGGCACTGGCCAGCAGGGATTCAGTGTCGGCTTTGGGATTGGCGAAAAACATCTGATTGGGGGTGTAGGGCGTGGCCATGACGTGGGCGGTAGGATTCAGGTAGTAATCGAGCGCACGTTCGGCGGCTTCGTGGAGTTTTTTGGCGTCGATGGAGGCGTAGGGGGATGTTGGGTCGGTGTCCGTAGCTGTGTTTGCTTCGGGAGGATTGGGTGTTGGTTTTTTCATGATGTTTCTCTCTCTATGATAGTTGCAGCTGGCCCATTCGGTTTCCAAGCGAATGGGTGACAGCTGTACGCAGGTTGGAAACCCGGGAGAGAGCAACCCGGGGAGTGTCAGATTTTTTGTGTGCGGGCCGGTAACGGCCTGCCATAAGGCAAGCCCTCATTTCACCAGTTTGACCTGGTAAATCGATCGCCATAAAGAATCGCAAACTGATTCATTGCGCTCTTCCAGTCGTGCGCTGCGCTGCCCCAATTGGCCGTGATGTTTTGCAGTGCCAGCCAGATCAGCTTCGTCGCTGCATCATCAGTCGGGAAGTGGCCTCTTGTCTTGATGATCTTGCGCAACTGAGCATTGATGCTCTCGATGGCGTTAGTGGTGTAGATCACTTTTCGGATGGCAGGCGGGAAGACAAAAAACGGGATGACTCGATCCCAGGCACGTCTCCAAGCGGCTACGACTGTGGGTATTGTTTGCCCCAAGGCCCCGTTTCAAATGCGTCCAGAGCTTGCTCGGCAGCTTCAACGTTAAGCGCCTGATAAACCGGCTTGAGGGCTTTGGCCAACTCGCGGCGCTTGTCCCAGGAGGCGTAATCAAGACTGTTACGGATCAGGTGCACGATGCAGGTCTGCAAGGTCGTCGTCGGAAACACCGCACTCAAGGCTTCTGGCATGCCTTTAAGGCCGTCAGTTACCGCGATCAATACATCCTCAACGCCACGGGTCTTGAGGTCGTTGAAGACCTTCATCCAGAACTTGGCCCCCTCAGTGGTCTCAATCCAGATGCCCAAAATGTCTCGGGTGCCGTCCGGCAGCACGCCCAGAGCCAGGTAGATGGCCTTGTTGCGAACCAGTCCTTCCTCACGGATTTTGACCCGCAGCGCATCGAAGAAAATCACCGGATACATCGGCTCAAGCGGGCGTTGTTGCCAGGCAGTCACTTCCTCCAACACTGCGTCAGTGACCGAGCTGATGAAATCATGGGAAACATCGGTCCCGTACTGCTCCGAAAGGAATGCCCGGATCTCTCGGACGGTCATGCCACGGGCGTACATGGCAATGATTTTGTCGTCGAAGCCCGTGAACCGACGCTCATGCTTGGGGATCAGCATTGGCGCGAAGCTGCCATCGCGATCCCGAGGAATGTCCAGACGCAGCGGGCCATCATCGGTCAGCACGGTCTTGCTGCTTTTGCCGTTGCGCTGGTTACTCGACTCCTCAGGGCGCTCCGCGCCCTGAGGGTAGCCAAGGTGGTGACCCAGCTCCGCGCCAAGGGCTCGCTCGATAAGCGCCTTTTTGAACGCCATGGATGCGTCCTGAATCGCCTCGGCGCTCATTGGGCCTTTAACGAACTGATCGATCAGCTCCTTCGGAATCGAAGGAAGCTGGGTTTTGGCCTCCGAGGCCGGTTTCTTTTTGGTCGGCATACATGCTCCTTTTCAACATGTTATGCCCGAACACAAAATTTCTGACAGTCCCGCAACCCGGCAGACACGAAGGTCTCCCGCGTACAGCCGCCATAACAGAGTGCACACCATGAAGGTGCGCAAGCATACGTCATGAAAGGCGCTTTTGCGCTCTCTTACCCTCGGGGTTTCCAAGCCCGGTCGCTGAATTGGCAGCGACGAACACAGGCTAGAGACCGGGCGTCCGACGGACAACCTGAAAACATTGTGGGAAGGTTCTGTATTCCAGACACAACCTTTAAACATTTCGAATTGAAATACGCATGTGTAGCTGCCGAAGCTTCGGGTGCCGGTTTGCGTTTGTACGATTTTTTACCGCCGCACTCCCCTCCTCCTGCAATACCCGAAAGCTCTCGCCAGACTATCCGCCTCGTCCTACATCCAGCATTGCGCCTTGGGCTCTATCTTGAATGACTGATCTGGCTGTTCTGGTCTGATCGGGCAACACCACCCGCACATGACGAAATTGTAATTCCCCCATCACCTTGGCGTTATCCGCAGCTTGCAACGATGTCACCCGGCGACCATGCCGGCGGGCCCTTGCCCGCCGAACAATAAAACCCACGCCGAAGCACGTTCCCGTTCTGCCGAACCCAAGGAGTGATTGATGGTTAACAATACAAAAATGTCGATGGCCGCTTTAGCTGTGGTTGTCGGCTCCGGGCCGTCCATGGTGTTGGCGGAAGAAAAACCTGAGGGCTTTATCGAGGGCAGCAGCCTGACGGTGCTCAACCGCAACTTCTACTTCAATCGTGATCACCGCAACGGCCAGTCGAGTCCCACCGGCAATGGTTATTCCGAGGCCTGGGCCCACGCCGTTATCAGCAAGTTCGAATCAGGGTTTACCCAGGGCACCGTCGGGATCGGTGTCGATGCATTTGCGATGATCGGCCTGAAACTCGATACCGGCGACGGCCGAAACGGTGGCCGCAGTTCGTTTGATGTGCTGCCGGTCGATAGCGACGGTCAGGCGCGGGACGAATACACCAAGGTCGGTGGCGCCGCCAAAGTGCGCGCCTTCGATACGGTGGTGAAGGTCGGCGATGTGTTTCCGGCCAACCCGGTGGTTGCGGCGGGTGACTCCCGACTGTTGCCGGAAAGCTTCCGGGGTGTCACGGCCACCAACACGAGTATCGAAGGTCTGTCGGTACAGGGCGGTCGCCTGCATGCGATGAGCCAACCGGTGTCCAGCGACATGCGCGAAAACTTCGCGACTTTCTACGCAGGCCCGGTCAATTCGCCGTGGGTCGGCTATCTCGGTGGCGACTACGCGCTGAACAAAAACCTCAGTTTCAGCCTGTATTCAAGTCGCCTCAAGGACGCCTGGAATCAGTACTACGCCGGCACCGCATGGACTTATCCGCTGTCGGATGACCTGTCGTTGTTCGGTGGCCTGAACTATTACAAGGCGGTCGACGAAGGCAAACAACTGCTCGGTGAATTCGACAACAACATCTGGAGCGGCCGCGTCGGTGTGAAGCTCGGCGCCCACTCCGTTGCGTTATCGCACCAGCGCAACAACGGCAACGACGACTTCGATTACCTGCGCCAGTCCGACTCGATCTTCCTCGACAACTCCATCCAGTACAGCGACTTCAACTCGCCCAAGGAACGTTCGTGGATGGTGCGTTACGACCTCGACATGAGCCGCTATGGCGTGCCGGGTTTGTCGTTCATGACCCGTTACGGCCGTGGCACCGACGCCGACTACTCCAACGCCAACGCCGTGTACATGCGTCGCGATGCCGACGGCAACCCACTGACTGACCAGAAGCGCTGGGAGCGTGACATCGAAGTCAAATACGTGGTGCAGAGCGGCTCGCTGAAAGACATGTCGTTGCGTCTGCGCCAGGCCACCACCCGCGCCACGGCGTTTGAGTCAGATCTGGATGAGGTGCGGGTGATTGTCGAGTACCCGCTGGCGATTCTCTGACTTCAGGGTTTATGCAAATTCACCTTTAGAAGCTCCTTGCTCCTTTGGTAAGAGGTGAATCTTTTGGCGCCCTTCGGGGCGCCTTTTTTATGCCCGGTCTTTAACACACGGCGAAAAACTGTGGGAGCGGGCTTGCCCGCGATGGCGTCGGCACAATCCAACATCTTCGTCGACTGCCCCACCGCCATCGCGAGCAGGCTCGCTCCCACAGGGCTATGTAGTCACCTCGACGTTATCCAACGCCTGATTCACCGCCAACTCTCCCAACATGACCACTTGCGCAATACCCAACAGAGTCTTGCGATGTGGGCCTTCCAGCAGTGCGGCGAAGTCACCGAGCATGACCGTGGCCGAGGACAATGACTCGCTGGCATTGGCCAGCAGAGATTCGGTGTCGGCTTTGGGATTGGCGAAATACATCTGGTTGGGGGTGTAGGGCGTGGCCATGATGTGGGCGGTAGGGTTCAGGTAGTAATCGAGCGCACGTTCGGCGGCTTCGTCGAGTTTTTTGGAGTTGATGGTGGTGTAGGGGGACGTTGAGTTGGCGTCCGCAACGGCTTCTGTTTCGGGAGGATTTGGTGTTGGTTTTTTCATGCTGTATCTCCGTCTAACGGTGGAGCTGACCCATTCGGTTTCCGAACGAAGGGGGGGCAGCTGTACGCAGGTTGGAAACCCGGGGAACGGAGAACCCGGTTGACCCGAAGGTCTCCCGCGCACAGCCGCCATAACGGAGTGCACACATTGGAAGTGCGCAAGGATACGTTATGAAAGGCGCTTGTGCGCTCAGTTCTACTCGGGGTTTCCAATCCCGGTCGCTGAATTGGCAGCGACGAACACAGGCTAGAGACCGGACGTCCGACGGACAACCTGAAAACATTGTGGGAAGCGTCTGTACTTGCGCCACACCCGTTAAACATCCCGAATTGAAATACTCAACGTAGGTTGGAGACTCTCTGCGCCCTCACCCGCCCTGTCGGCGGCAATCGCCTGCCACCGTGTATTTGATGGTGTTGAGTTGGCCCTTTGAATCCTCATAGGTCATGGCAGTAGGCACCACGGCACAAGCAACTTGCGGCCGCACAACGCTCACCACTTTCACCACATCCAGTTTCATCCCGTATTCGTAGTCTTTCACCACCGGCGCAGGTTTGCCCTGGCTGGCAGCGTATTGCTCCATGGCTTGGGTGTTGGCGCTCAGCATCTTTTCGAATGTCCTGTCACCGCCACCTTCAGCGAGCACATTCAGGGATATCGCCATCACCCCGGCGAACGCAATCAACTTGATCAACTTCATATTCCGTACCTTCAAAACCCGGCTCATAAAAAAGCCCGGCATCGGAACTCGATGACGGGCTTGTTCAAGTGCGACACGCTTACAAGTCTTTGGTGTTGTCGTCTTTCTTTTCATTGACGACGACTGGGTCGCGGGCCTGTTCCTTGGCTACGAACAGCTCTACGGAGCGGTCATTGGCGGTCATCATCTTTTCGAAAGTTCGATCGCCGCCACCTTCAGCCAAAACAACGGAAGACATCACCAGCGCCGCCGCAAAGGCACTCAGTTGTGCAAATTTCATGTTTGATTCCTCGTTTAATTAACTGACGGGATCAAGGTAACAATCCGAACCTTTCGTGACGGTGGCGTGGAGATTACATATCCGTTATGTGGGAGGGGCAGTCATTGCAGCGTATTGATCACTCAGAAAATCTGCAGACTGAGAAATACCACAGGGGTTGTATTCACAGGGTTGGTTTAGAGGGTGGGAGTTACTTCCTCATCCCGTCGATGGGCCAGTTGATACAGCACAGGCAGTATCAGCAGCGTAAGAATGGTCGAAGACAGAATCCCGCCAATCACCACCGTCGCCAGCGGCCGCTGCACCTCCGCACCGGTGCCGGTTGCCAGGGCCATCGGAATGAAGCCCAGGGAAGCCACCAGCGCCGTCATCAGCACCGGCCGCAGACGTGTGAGCGCACCTTCGTTGATCGCATCACTGAGAGAGCGCCCCTCCTCGCGCAGGTTGCGGATAAACGCGATCATCACCAGACCGTTGAGCACCGCCACCCCCGACAGCGCAATGAAACCCACGCCCGCCGAGATCGACAGCGGAATGCCCCGCAGCCACAACGCCATGACACCACCCGTCAACGCAAACGGAATCCCGGTGAACACCAGCAAGCCGTCCTTGAGGTTGTTGAACATCATGAACAGCAGCCCGAACACTAACAGCAAGGCCACCGGCACCACGATCTGCAAGCGTTTGGCCGCCGACTGCAACTGCTCGAACTGCCCGCCCCAGCCGGTCCAGTAACCCGCCGGCACCTGCACATCGCGCTCGATCACCTCACCGGCCTCTTTAACGAAGGAGCCAATATCGCGCCCACGCACGTTGGCGCTGACGATCACCAGCCGCTTGCCGTTTTCGCGGCTGACCTGATTCGGCCCGAGCACCAGATCCAGGCTGGCGACGTCCTTGAGGGCGATGAAGCCAATCTGATCGGCAGCGCCATTCAGGGGCGCCGGCACCGGAATCAGCAGTGCCGACAAGCCGTCGATGTCCTTGCGCATGGCATCGGACAGACGCACCACCATGTCGAAACGCCGGTCGCCTTCATACAACGTGCCCGCCTGACGCCCGCCGACCGCCACCGCAATGGTGTCTTGCACGTCGCCGACGTTGAGCCCGTAACGCGCCGCCTTGTCGCGGTCGATGTTGATGGTCAGCACCGGCAGGCCGGTGGTTTGCTCGACCTTGACCTCGGACGCGCCGTTGACCTTCTGCATGGCGGTGGCGATCTTCGCCGCCGTGGCGTTGAGCACGTCCATGTCATCCCCGAACACCTTGACCGCCACATCGCTGCGCACGCCGGAGATCAGTTCGTTGAAGCGCAACTGGATCGGCTGCGACAGTTCATAGTTGCTGCCCGGCAGCGTCGCGGCGGCTTGTTGCAGTTCCGCCATCAGGGTCTCGCGGGACTTGCCCGGATCCGGCCACTGCTCTTTCGGCTTGAGCATCACATAGCTGTCGGAGATGTTCGGCGGCATCGGGTCGGAGGCGATTTCGGCGGTGCCGGTACGGGCGAACACGCGCTCGACTTCCGGCACCTTGTTGAGGATCAAGGTCTCCAGACGCTGCTGCATGTCCACCGATTGCGTGAGGCTCGTGCCCGGCACGCGCAAGGCTTGCAGGGCAAAATCGCCCTCACTGAGGCTCGGCACAAACTCGCTGCCCATGCGGCTGGTGAGCACGCCGCTGAGCACAATCACAGCCAGCGCCGCCCCCACCGCCATGGCGCGATGGGACATCACCCACGCCAGCGCCGGCGCATAAACGCGACGCGCGCCGCGCATGACCACGCCCTCTTCTTCCTTGACCTTGCCGGTGACAAACAACGCGATGGCCGCCGGCACAAAGGTCACCGACAACAGCATGGCGCCCAACAGCGCGATGACCACCGTAAAGGCCATCGGGTGGAACATTTTCCCTTCGACACCGCTCAGGGCGAAGATCGGCAGGTACACGACCATGATGATCAACTGGCCAAAAATCAGCGGCCGCCGCGCTTCTTTGGCCGCCGCGAATACTTCGTGGAAACGCTCGGAACGGCTCAGCAAACGCCCGTGATGCTGCTGCGCATGGGCCAGCCGTCGCAGGGTGTTTTCGACGATCACCACCGCGCCGTCGACGATGATGCCGAAGTCGAGGGCGCCGAGGCTCATCAGGTTGGCACTGACCTTGTTGCTGAACATGCCGGTGAAGGTGAAGAGCATCGACAGCGGAATCACCATCGCGGTGATCAACGCCGCGCGGATGTTGCCCAGAAACAGGAACAGAATCGCGATGACCAGAATCGCCCCTTCCACCAGGTTCTTCTTCACCGTGGCGATGGCCTTGTCCACCAGGTGCGTGCGGTCATACACCGGCACCGCGATCACGCCTTTGGGCAGGGAGCGGTTGATCTGTTCAAGCCTGGTCGCCACTGCCTGGGAGACCGTTCGGCTGTTTTCGCCGATCAGCATGAACACCGTGCCCAGCACCACTTCGCGACCGTTTTCGGTGGCGGCACCGGTGCGCAGTTCGCGGCCGATGTCCACGGTCGCGACATTCTTGATCCGGATCGGCGTCCCGTCGACATTGGCCATCACGATATTGGCGATGTCGTCGGTGCTCGCTACTTGCCCGGGCGCGCGAATCAGCAACTGCTCGCCGCTGCGCTCGATGTAACCGGCGCCAACGTTGGCGTTGTTGCGCTCCAGCGCCGTGACCAGATCGGTGAGGGTCAGTTTGTAGGCCGCCAGCCGTTTCGGGTCGGGGGCGATCTGGTACTCCTTGGCAAACCCGCCGATGGTGTTGATCTCGGCCACACCGGGCACGTTGCGCAATTGCGGCTTGATGATCCAGTCCTGAATCACCCGCAAATCGGTCGGCGTGTAGGCCGTGCCGTCGTCCTTGAGCGCGCCTTCCTGCGCCTCCACCGTCCACAAGAAAATCTCCCCGAGCCCGGTGGAAATCGGCCCCATCACCGCTTCCGCACCCTCGGGCAATTGCTCCTTGGCGATCTGCAAACGCTCGTTGACCAATTGGCGGGCAAAGAACAGATCGGTGCCGTCCTTGAAGATCACCGTGACCTGCGAGAGCCCCGAACGCGACAGCGAACGGGTCTGCTCCAGCGCCGGCAAACCGGCCATGGCGGTTTCAATCGGGAAGGTGATGCGCTGCTCGGTTTCCAGCGGCGAGAACCCGGCCGCGCCGGTGTTGATTTGCACCTGGACATTGGTGATGTCCGGCACGGCGTCGATCGGCAGCTTTTGGTAACTGGCGATGCCGAGGCCGGCCATGAGGAGAACGGCGAGCAGCACGATGATGCGCTGCTCGATAGCAAACTGGATCAGGCGTTCGAACATGAGAACCTTCCGGTCGAGGTTGACGGATCAGTGGGAGCCTTCAATGAGAGTGCTCGGCCGAGGCTTTGCCCAATTCCGATTTGAGGACGAAGCTGCCGGCACTGGCGACTTGCACGCCCGGCTCCAGCCCTTGGGTGACTTCCACCAGACCGGCCGCGCGACTGCCCAGCTCCACCGCTTGCGCCTTGAAGCCGTCATCGGTGCGCACGAACACCGTGGGTTTGTCCTCGACGGTCTGGATTGCGGTTTCAGGTACGGCGACCCTGGCTTGGCGACTGTCAGTCGCCACCAGCGCGGTGACGAACAGGCCGGGGCGCCACGAGCCTTGCGGATTTTCCAAGGTCACGCGGACCGTTGCAGTGCGGGTCTGTTCACCGAGCAAACTGCCGACGTAGGCCACGGTGCCGGCGACTTCGGCATCGAGTTCCGGGGCGCTGACGGTGACCGGTTTGCCCACTTGCACCTTGGTCAGATCCTTGGGCGAAACGCCGAACGTCACCCACACCCGCGACAGGTCGGAGAGCGTAAACGCCGCCGTGGTTTCATCGACCACCTCCCCCGGCGTCAGGTGTTTTTCCACCACCACACCGTCGAACGGCGCGCGCAGTTCATAGCGATTGCCGCCGGTGGCGACCACGCTGCCGCTGAGCACGCTGATTTTTTGCCGGGCATTGGTCAGGGCAATTTCGGCTTCTTCCAATGCCTGGCGTGCCTGAAGGAAATCCTGCTCGGCGGAGATCTTGTCCTGCCACAGTTTTTTCTCGCGTTCGTAGGTGGTGCGCGCCAAGGTCAGGCGACGCTGTGCGGCAGCCTGTTCGCTGCGCTGATCGGAGATCTGCTGACTGGCGATCACCGCCAGCAACTGGCCCTTCTTCACCGGCTGCCCAAGATTGACCGACACCGACTCGACCACGCCGGGCACCCGAGGCACCACGTGCGCGGTGCGGTCTTCGTCAAAGCGCACTTCGCCGGGGAACGGCAAGCCGAGGCTGATGTTCTGCGCCCCCGCTTCGGCCAGTTGAATGCCCGCCGCGGTGATCTGTTCAGCGCTCAGCTCCAGGTGCCCTTCTTCTGCATGTTCGCCGTCGGCTGCTGCGCCTTCTTCAGCGTGACCGGCGTGTTGCGCCGCTTCATCGGCGTGCGCGTCGATGGACGCATTGCCCGGCCACAGCGAGCCAATACCAATGCCCAGCGCCAACGTCGCCGCAGCCACCACGATCAGTTTTTTTTCCATGGAAACTCCTCTGCGCCATGCCATCGCGCAGTGATTTGAAAGATGAAATTCAAGGGCTGACGGTGAGGTCGCCGAAGATGCGTTCGATGCGTACTCGCGCATCCGTCGCCTCCGCAACAGCCTGGATGTATTGGGTGCGAGCGCTAATCAGGGTGCGTTGGGCGTCAAGCACGTCGAGGAAGCCGAACTTGCCCATTTCGAAGCCGCGCGTGGCGCTGTCGACCGCACTTTGCGCAGCGGGCAGGATGGTCTGGTTGAACGCCTCGACTTCGCCGTTGGCGGTCTGCCATTGCTCAAGGCTGGTCTGGATTTCCGTGCGCAAACGCAGCTCGGTGGCATTGCGCAGATCCCGCGCCTGATCGCTGCGCCGGGCGGCCGCCAGCACGTTGCCCTGATTGCGGTTGAACAGCGGAATCGGCATCGACAGCCCGACCACGTTGACCCGCTCGCGCTCGGTTTCGCTGTATTGACTGCCAATGCTCACGGTCAGGTCGGGAATGCGTTGCGACTTTTCCAGACCCAATGAGGCTTCGCGCTGATCGATCTGCAATTTGGCCAGACGCAGCTCAGCGGTCTCGTTCAGGCGCTCCAGCAATCGGCTCGCCGGTGGCACGGTGGGCATGCTTTGCGTGGCCGCTTGCACGGTGGTCGAGGCTGGCAACGGTGCGCCCATGACCTGCGCCAATTGCTGATAGGCGTTGGCCTGATCGCGCTCGGCGCGGCTCAACTCCAGACGCACTTCGGACAATTGCACTTGCGCCCGGGTGCCTTCGACTGGCGATGATTTACCAGCCTCGATGCGTCCTTGGGCGACGCGCAAACCGTGTTCGGCGAGTTGCAGCGACTGACGGGACAACTGCAAGCGCTGTTGCGCGGTCCGGGCGCCGTTGAACGCCTGAATCACGTCGGCGCGCAAGGCATTGCGCTTACGCTCCCACTCGATCCCGGCGGCGTCCTGCGCGCGGCTGGCGACGTCAATCCGTGCGCCACGTTTGCCGCCCAGCTCGATCGGTTGGCTGAGCATCACCGTGGTGGTTCGCGAATCGCGACGAGTGTCTTCGGCCTCCCACGACACTTCGGGGTTGGGGATCAGACCGGCCTGTTTGCGATCACCCTCGGCGATACCGATCTCCCACTGCGCAGCCGCCAGATCCGGATTACCGGCGAATGCCGTTTGCAGGGCTTGATCGAGGGTCAGGGTCGATGCATGCACAAGCCCCGTGCCGGCCAGCAACACAACGCTGGCCGTCACTGTCCTCGCTGTTTTTTTCAGGCGTGATCGCGCCGTCAGTTCTTTTAAACCGGGCAATGGAAGACTTCCTTTATTCAAGAATTTTTGATGCCGCCACGGTAGGGTTTTGAACTTATCGGCAAGGTGACTGGAACATTACAAATCCGTCATCCACGGTTTGTGGAAGTTGTTTTGATCTAGGATACGAAGTGCGAAAGGCGACATAGCAATACATGGAAACAAATACACGGTAGTTATCTGCCAAACAGCCCTTGCCTGAATGTGGCGCATAGGCACTCGGGCTTGCCTGCTGCGACAGGCTGTCGCAGATCGCCATTTTCAGGGCTCAAGACCCGGCATTTCAGTTGACCCTGTAGCCACTACAGCCTTTACCTTGCACGCCATCGCACAGGGAAATCCCTGTAGGAAACCAGGAATTCACAACCTCTAGTCGTTATTAAATCCCGTCCGGAAGCCACTACAAAAACAACAACTTTCCCGGCCACCTTAATTAAATATCCATTAAATAAAAGTGGTGATAGATCATGCGAATCCTTGTCGTCGAGGACGAGCTTAAAGCTGCCGAATACTTGCACCAGGGACTGACGGAAAGTGGCTATATCGTTGACCATGCGGCCACTGGCGCCGATGGACTGCATCTGGCGCAACAGCAGGCGTATGACCTGGTGATTCTGGATGTGAACCTGCCGGAACTCGATGGCTGGGGCGTGCTGGAACAATTGCGTCGCACCCATTCCACCCGGGTGATGATGCTCACCGCACGCGGGCGTCTGGCCGACAAGATTCGCGGCCTGGATCTGGGCGCCGACGATTATCTGGTCAAACCGTTCGAGTTCCCCGAATTGCTGGCGCGGGTGCGCACACTGATGCGCCGCAGCGAAAACATCCCGGTGCCGCAGGTGCTCAAAGTCGCCGACCTGGAACTCGATCCGGGACGCCACCGCGCCTTTCGCGGCGAGCAGCGCATTGACCTGACCACCAAGGAGTTCGCCCTGCTGCATCTGCTGATGCGCCAGTCTGGCGAGGTGCTCACCCGCACCCAGATCATTTCGCTGGTGTGGGACATGAATTTCGACTGCGACACCAATGTGGTCGAAGTCTCGATCCGCCGTTTGCGCGCCAAGATCGACGACCCGTTCGACAGCAAACTGATCCACACCCTGCGCGGTGTCGGCTATGTGCTGGAGGCACGGGAATGAAGCCGGCCAGCCTGTCGATGCGCCTCGGCCTGACGGTGACTACTCTCGGGGCGCTGCTGGTAGTGTTTCTGGCGATCCTGGCTTATTTCGCCCTGACACATGAGTTGAACGCGCTATCCAGAAACAGCCTGGCCCAGAAGATGGAACAGGTGGAACACAGCCTGTCGCTGTACGCCGATCCCGCAGAAATTCGTTCGGCGCCGCACATTCTGCTCGATCAGGTCATGGGCCATGACAACCTCACCCTGACGATTTATGACCGCACCAACTTGCGCACGCCACTGTTGAAATCCGGCTCAGGCATGGTCGACCCGCGTCTTGAGCGCAAGGCAGCGCTGGCCACCGACGAACAACTGGCGTTCTCCACCGGCACCGACGATCAAGGCAAGCGCTACCTGACCGCCTCTCGGTTGGTCCGCATCAAGGACAGTGCCCGCGTCCCGGTGCTGCTGTCGATGGACGATGCCCACAATCAGGCGTTGCTCAGCGCCTATCTGCGCTCGACGCTGATTGCTTTGCCGTTGCTGCTGATCTTTATCGGCCTCAGTGCCTGGGCCGCCGTACAGCGGGGGCTGATGCCGTTGCGCGAGTTTCGCAAAGTGGCCGCGATGGTCTCGACGCAAGACCTCGGCCATCGGCTGTCAGTGCTCGACATGCCCCAGGAACTCAGTGAATTGGCCCAGGGAATCAACGTCATGCTGGATCGCCTCGACAACGGTGTGCAGCAGTTGTCGCAGTTCTCCGATGACCTGGCCCATGAACTGCGCACGCCGATCAACAATTTGATGGGCAAGGCACAGGTGACGCTGTCCCGGGAACGCACGGCCGAGGCGTACAAAAACGTCTTGGTGTCTTGCACCGAAGAACTGGAGCGTGTCGCGCGGATTGTCTCGGACATGCTGTTTCTGGCGCAGGCCAGCAACCCGGCAGCGCTCACGTCCTTCGAATCGGTCGCCCTGGAAGCAGAAGCCGAGAAAGTGGCCGACCTGTTTTCCCTGTCGGCGCAAGACAAGCGCATCAGCCTGAGCGTGACCGGCAGCGCACGCGTGCTGGGCGACCGGTTGATGATTCAACGCGCGATCTCGAACCTGCTGTCCAACGCCCTGCGCCACTGCCCGGCTGGGCAAACGGTTTCGCTACATATTGAACAAGAGGCAACTCAGGTTTCGCTGCAAGTCAGCAACCCCGGCGCGGGCATCGAAGCACAGCATCTGCCGCATCTATTCGACCGCTTTTACCGGGTCGACAGCAGCCGCTCCCGCTCGCAAGGCAGCACCGGGCTGGGCCTGGCCATCGTGCGGTCGATCATGAGCTTGCATCAGGGAGTGGCCGAAGTTGAAAGCCTCCCCGGTGCGATGACCGTGTTCAGACTCGCTTTCCCCAAAAACGAAAATGCAATGTAGCTACCGTCTTGAACCTCACCGAGCAAGCGTACGTTTCGGGTCATAAGGCTGGCCCGCTTCTTCCCCTCTCCTCCCCAATATCCAGAATCGCCTCGCGGGTGAATCATCCGCGTCCTACATCCCGATCCTGCCTTCGACTTTATCGTAATGACTTGACCGAATTGGGCAGGAACAGAAGCCTTGACCTATTCGATTCTTGTGATAGAAATATACGCAGGTAACGTACAGAACATGGACGCTCTTTTTATCGAATTACCCGTATTTCAAAAGCATCGAAGTGACTACCTGGATGACGATCTGTTTCATCGGTTCCAGCAGGAGCTGCTGCAAAACCCGGAAGCGGGAGATGTCGTCGAAGGCACCGGAGGTCTGCGCAAAATTCGAGTGGTGGATGAGCGGCGAAACAAGGGCAAGCGCGGTGGGCTGAGGGTGATTTATTACTGGTGGTCCGGCTTCGACCAATTCTGGCTCTTTACCTTGTATGGCAAGAACGAGCAGGACGATCTCACGCCACAACAGAAAAAACTGCTTAAAGAAATGCTTTATCAAGAAATCAAAGCGAGAACGAGCGATGAAACGTGACATTTTTTCCGAGCTGGTGGAGGGGTTTGAAGCCTTGGTCGATGAGCGCCAAGGTAAAGTCACTCTACGCACGCACAAAGTAAAACTGGCCAAGCTGGCTCCGATTACGGCAGAGGAAGTGGTTGGCATCCGCCAGCAACTGAATCTCTCCCGGCCGGTGTTTGCGATGTACTTGCGCACCAACACCCGGACGCTGGAGAACTGGGAGCAAGGACGAGCGAAACCTAATGCTCAGGCGACAACGCTGATCCGGCTGGTCGAGCGCTTTCCGGAGACCGTTCAACAGCTGGCGGCGCTGACCTGAATCCACTGTTGTGTCCGATGACGCCATCGCGGGCAAGCCCGCTCCCACAGGTTTCGCGCTAGTAGCAGATTTTATGACCATTCCCTATCCACTGTGGGAGCGGGCTTGCCCGCGATAGCGGAGGAACAGGCACAAACAAAAACGGCACCTTACGGTGCCGTTCGCGTTTCGCATTACAGACGATTACTTACGCGCCGCCTCCCACGATTTCAGCAGTTCGGCATAGCTCACGGTTTCGCCTTTAGGTTTCTCGTTTTCCAGTTTCGGTTTCGGCGCACCCGGCTGATCGAACCAATACTGCGCATCCCGCTCCGGATTCATTTTCGGCCCGCAGGTCGGTTGTACCTTGGAGCGTTCCAGACGGGTCATGATCGCATCCTGATCCTTGGCCAGACCGTCCAGTGCCTGTTGTGGCGTTTTCTCGCCACTGGCCGCTTCGGCGATGTGGCTCCACCACAGTTGCGCCAAGCGAGGATAGTCCGGCACGTTGGTCCCGGTCGGGGTCCATTGCACCCGGGCCGGGCTGCGATAGAACTCCACCAGACCACCGAGTTTCGGCGCCAGGTCGGTCATCGCTTGCGAGTTGATGTCCGATTCGCGGATCGGCGTCAGGCCGACGATGGTTTTCTTCAGCGATACAGTTTTCGAGGTCACGAACTGCGCGTACAGCCACGCCGCGAGTTTTTGCTTTTCAGGCGTGGACTTGAGGAAGGTCCAGGAACCGGCGTCCTGATAACCGAGCTTCATGCCCTCTTCCCAGTACGGACCTTTCGGCGACGGCGCCATGCGCCATTTCGGCGTGCCGTCGGCGTTCATCACCGGCAGGCCTGGTTTGGTCATGTCGGCGGTAAACGCGGTGTACCAGAAGATTTGCTGGGCGATGTTGCCCTGGGATGGCACCGGGCCGGATTCGGAGAAGGTCATGCCCGCCGCTTCCGGTGGCGCGTATTTTTTCATCCAGTCCACGTACTTGGTGGTCGCATACACTGCCGCCGGGCCGTTGGTGTCGCCGCCGCGGGTCACGCTGGAACCGACCGGATGGCAATCCTCGACGCGGATGCCCCACTCGTCCACCGGCAAGCCATTGGGTATGCCCTTGTCGCCGGCACCGGCCATGGAGAACCAGGCATCAGTGAAGCGCCAGCCCAGGGACGGGTCTTTCTTGCCGTAGTCCATGTGACCGTAGACGCGCTTGCCGTCGATTTCCTTGACGTCTTCGCTGAAGAACTTGGCGATGTCTTCATAGGCCGACCAGTTCACCGGCACGCCCAATTCGTAGCCGTACTTTTCTTTGAATTTCGCTTTCAAGTCCGCCCGCTCGAACCAGTCGGCACGGAACCAATAGAGGTTGGCGAACTGCTGGTCAGGCAGTTGATAGACCTTGCCGTCCGGCGCGGTGGTGAACGAGATGCCGATGAAGTCTTTGATATCCAGTGTCGGCGAGGTATAGGCCTTGCCTTCGTTGGCCATCAGGTCGGTGATCGACTCGGTCTTGCCATAGCGAAAGTGCGTACCGATCAGGTCCGAGTCGTTGACCCAGCCGTCATAGATGTTCTTGTCCGATTGCATCTGGGTCTGCAGCTTTTCCACCACGTCGCCTTCCTGCAGCAGGTCGTGGGTCAGCTTGATCCCGGTGATTTCGGTAAACGCCTTGGCCAACACTTTGGATTCATATTCGTGGGTCGCGATGGTTTCCGAGACCACCTTGATGTTCATCCCGCGAAACGGCTCGGACGCCTTGATGAACCACTTCAACTCTTCCAGCTGCTGTTCAGCAGTCAGGGTGGACGGTTTGAACTCGCTGCCAATCCATTTCTTGGCGGCGTCTTCATAGGCGTCGGCCCAGGCCGCAGCGCTCAACCCGTTGAGTGCCAGCATGGCTGCCAATGAAACGCTATGTCGCAGCTTATTGTTTTTGTCGAACATAGAGACCTCCTGTTTGAGTTTGGGAGCAACATTGCCGATCGATGTCGACTAGCCCCAGCGCATCACAGCCAACAGCCACACCAGGGCTAACGCGAACGCCACCCAGATGCTCCAGTCGGTGGCGCCGATTACCAGCAAATGCAGGTAGGCGCTGCCGAGAAGACCGATAAACAGCCGATCGCCACGGGTGGTGGCAATCGGCAAAAAGCCACGCCGAGGGACACTCGGCGAACGTAATTCCCAGGTCGTCATGCCCACCAGGATCAAGGCAATGACGCTGAAGAACGCCGCCGTGGGGACGGTCCAACTCATCCATTCCATCATCAGTTCCTCATACCCGGCCCAGGGCAAAGCCCTTGGCCACATGGTTGCGAACAAACCAGATCACCAGCATGCCTGGCAGGATAGTCAACACCCCCGCCGCCGCCAGCACGCCCCAGTCAATGCCGGACGCTGACACCGTTCGGGTCATGACCGCCGCGATGGGCTTGGCATTCACCGAGGTCAGGGTTCGTGCCAGCAACAGCTCGACCCAGGAAAACATGAAGCAGAAAAACGCCGTGACACCGATCCCGGAGCCGATCAGCGGGACGAAGATCTTCACGAAGAACTTGGGGAAACTGTAGCCGTCGATGTAGGCGGTTTCGTCGATTTCCTTGGGGACGCCAGACATGAAGCCTTCAAGAATCCATACCGCCAACGGCACGTTGAACAGGCAATGGGCCAATGCCACCGCAATGTGTGTGTCGAACAGCCCGATCGACGAGTACAACTGGAAAAACGGCAACAGGAACACCGCCGGTGGCGCCATGCGGTTGGTCAGCAGCCAGAAGAACAGGTGTTTATCGCCGAGGAAACGATAGCGTGAAAACGCATACGCCGCCGGCAGCGCCACGCTCAGGGAAATCACCGTGTTCAGGCTCACGTAGTACAGCGAGTTGAGGTAACCGGTGTACCAGCTCGGATCCGTGAAGATCACCTTGTAGTTGGCGAAGGTGAAATCCTGGGGAAACAGCGTCAAACCACCGAGGATTTCGGTGTTGCTCTTGAAGGACATGTTCAGCAGCCAGTAGATCGGCACCAGCAGGAACAGGATGTAGATCAGCAACGGGATAAGCTTTCTCATGCTCATGGCGGGCCTCACCGATTGGCGTCAGAGTGAGTCATGGCGGTATAGAACAGCCACGACACCAACAGGATGATCAGGAAGTACACCAGCGAGAATGCCGCCGCCGGGCCGAGGTCGAATTGCCCTACGGCCATTTGGGTCAAGGTCTGACTCAAGAAGGTCGTGGCATTGCCCGGACCGCCACCCGTCAGTACGAACGGCTCGGTGTAGATCATGAAGCTGTCCATGAACCGCAGCATCACCGCGATCAGCAGCACACTCTTGAGCTTGGGCAACTGGATGTGTCGGAACACCGCCCAGGCCGACGCCCGATCAATCCGCGCCGCCTGGTAATACACGTCGGGAATCGCCCGCAGACCGGAGAAACACAGCAGCGCCACCAGCGACGTCCAGTGCCACACGTCCATCACCAACACCGTGACCCAGGCGTCCATGGTGTTGGATGCATAGTTGTAGCTGATGCCCATGGCATTGAGGCTCGAACCGAGCAAACCAATGTCGGCCCGACCGAAAATCTGCCAGATGGTGCCGACCACGTTCCACGGGATCAGCAGCGGAATCGCCAGGACAATCAGCACCAGCGACGACCAGCGGCCCTTGGTCGGCATGGTCAGGGCGATGGCGATGCCCAAGGGGATTTCGATCAACAGCACACAACCGGAATAGATGAACTGGCGCAGCAGCGAGTCATGCAACCGAGGGTCGAGCAACACCTGCCTGTACCAATCGGCACCGACGAAGTAGCGGCTGGACTGGTCGAAGATGTCCTGCACCGAGTAGTTGACCACGGTCATCATCGGGATCACCGCACTGAATGCCACCAGCAGGAACACCGGCAACACCAGCCACCAGGCCTTGTTGTTCTGCACCTTGTTCATGGCAGTACCTCCAGCAGGTAATCATCGGCATAGACCATCAGCCATTGCGCCGGAAAACTGATGTACGCCTTGCCTTCGGGCACCGGTTTGTCTTCGGCCAGGCGTACTTTGAGCGGAGCGCCGTCGAGGTTCAGGGTCATGATCTTGTAGGTGCCCAGGTCTTCGACGTGTACGACCTGTGCCTGCATCGCGTCATCAAAGGGCTCGTCCCACACATGAACGAACTCCGGACGAATGCCGACTTTCAGGGTTTTCCATTCGGACTCGGCGATGCGTTTCTGCATTGCGTCGGACAACGGCAAGTGAGTCCCGGCAAAAACGACACCGCCGGCTTGTGGCTGGACCTCGATCAGGTTCATTCCCGGGCTGCCGATGAAATAGCCGACAAAGGTGTGGCTCGGCCGCTCGAACAATTCCCGTGGCGTACCGAACTGCACGATTTGCCCGCCATACATCACCGCGATCTTGTCAGCGAAGGTCGAAGCCTCGAGCTGATCGTGGGTGACATAGACCATGGTGATGTTGAACTGCTCGTGGATCTGCTTGAGCTTGCGTCGCAGCTTCCATTTCAGGTGCGGGTCGATCACCGTCAGCGGTTCATCGAAGAGGATCGCCGACACGTCATCGCGCACCAGCCCACGGCCCATGGAGACTTTCTGTTTTTCATCGGCGGTGAGGTTGCGCGCCTTCTTGTACAGCAGTGCCTGGAGGTCGAGGACTTCAGCGATTTCCTGCACCTTGGTGTGAATTTTCGCTTCCGCCATGCCCTGATTGCGCAATGGAAAGGCCAGGTTATCGAACACCGTCATGGTGTCGTAGACCACTGGAAACTGGAAAACCTGGGCGATGTTGCGCTTTTCCGGGGTCAGCTCGTTGACCACTTTGCTGTCGAACAGCACCTGGCCTTGAGACGGGCTGAGCAACCCGGAAATGATGTTGAGCAAGGTCGACTTGCCGCACCCCGAAGGCCCGAGCAGCGCGTAGGCACCGCCCTGCTCCCAGACGTGGTCCATCTCGCGGATCGCGTAATCCTCGGGGCCGGTCGGCGTGTGGGTGTAGCTGTGGGCAAGGCTCTGCAAACGGATCTCGGCCATCAGGCAACCCTCGCAATGCGGCGACCGGGCGCCTGGACCAGCCGCCCCTGCGTATCGAACACAAACAGTTTATGGGTCGGGATATAGATGCGAATCGGCGCATCGACGTCGTATTCGTGAACACCCGGCAAGTGCAGCACCAGCAGGAAATATTCGTTGCGTACATGCAGGAACGTCTCCGAACCGCTGATCTCGGCCACCTCGACGGTCACCGCCAGTTCCAGGTCATCGTCATTGCTCGGCACCAGCGAGATATGGCTGGGGCGCACACCGAAACGGAACTCGCCCTCGCCCACCGGCCGCAGATCAACGTTCAACGGGAAGTGCACGAAATTGGCGAAACTGACTTCATTGCCGGCAATGCGCCCCGGCATCAGGTTGATCGGCGGCTCGGAGAACAGCTCCGCCGCCAGCACGGTTTGCGGCTGGTGATACACCTCGGAGGACTTGCCGCTCTGGATCACCCGACCTTCGTGAAGAATCGTGGTGGTGCCACCCAGGGCGAGGGCTTCGTTGGGTTCGGTGGTGGCGTAAATCGCGATGGTATTGCGCGCCTTGAACAGCTCGCGCATTTCCTGACGCAGCTCCTCGCGCAGCTTGTAGTCGAGGTTGACCAGCGGCTCGTCGAACAGAATCAGCTCGGCGTCCTTGACCAGCGCCCGGGCCATGGCCGTGCGCTGTTGCTGGCCGCCGGAAAGTTCCAGGGGATAGCGCTGGAGGAATTTCTCGATGCGCAGCATCTTCGCGGTTTCCAGCACTTTGCTCTGAATCAGCTCGTTGGAAACGCCGCCCTGGCGCAGTGGCGAGGCGATGTTCTCGAACACCGTCATGGTCGGGTAATTGATGAACTGCTGATACACCATCGACACGTTGCGCAACCGCACCGGGCGCTGGGTGACGTCGACGCCGTTCATCAGGATGCGACCGCTGTCGGGTTTGTCCAGACCGGCCATCAGGCGCATGAGGCTGGTTTTGCCGGACAGCGTGCGACCGAGCAAAACGTTGAACGATCCGGGTTCGAAGTTGAGGCACGCATCGTCGATCCAGGTCTGACCCTCGACGGTGCGGCTGACGTGCTCCAGGATGAGTGACATGGCTCGGCCTTTTTTTATTTTTTGAGTCAAGCGACCGGAGCACTACAGCGACATTCGTGCCAGAAATTCCAAGCGCTTGATTTGGCTTGAAATTCCCTCAAACAAGACAAGAATCGCATTCGTTGCTGAACAGAAATGAACAACCACCAATGAACAATTGAACAGTTCAACGATTGACAATGAACAAATGTGAACAACACTCTACGGACGTTTTCAGCCACACATTGGCTCCTACGGGGGCACGTGGCGTTTGAACGTGATGTAAAAACCATAAAAACAATAAAAGCTCGCTCAGAGACCGACTGCCATGGCCGCACCTGCCCCGCCGCTCTCCCACGACGCCATCATTCAGGACTCCTGGTCCCGCTGCCGCGCGTTCGGGCTTGATCATCAGAGCGCGCCGGCGTTCGATCAGCTGCCGGCCGATGGCATCGCCCAGTTGCTGGAGAGCCAGCATTCACTGGTGCAGACCACCCATCAGGAAGTCCTGCCGTATTACGAGAACATCCTCAGCAACTCCAATTGCCTGATCATGCTCGCCAACAATCAGGGCCAGGTGCTGACGTCCTGGGGCACCCAGCGTTTCATCGAGCCGAGCCTGACCCGCGGTTTCAGCGCCGGCGCCAGCTGGATGGAGCGTTGCAGCGGGACCAATGCGATTGGCACCGCGTTGGCCTGCGAGCAGGCGGTGCATATCGAGCACGATGAACATTTTCTCAAGGCCAACCGCTTCATGACCGGCTCCGCCGCACCGATTTTCGATGCCGAGCGCAAGGTGATCGCGGTGCTGGATGTGTCCAGCGACAGCTACCTGCCGCCCTCCCACACCCTGGGCATGGTCAAGATGATGAGCCAGACCGTGGAGAACCGGCTGATCCTCAACCTGTTCCATGGCCAGCATTTCCAACTGACTTTCAACACCGGGCTGAACAACCTCGACAGCCAATGGGCCGGGTTGCTGATCTTCGATGAAACCGGTCAGGTGCTGTCGGCCAATCGCCGGGCCGACAATTTGCTGGGCATCAGCCTGTCGCGGGTCAGCGTCGAGAGCCTGTTCAAAGTCTCGTTGCTGGAACTGCTGAACCAGCCGGACGGCCTGCCGTTTGCCCTGCAAGCCTCGGGGCGCAACCGCTTTCAATGCCTGCTGAAACGGCCAAAACAAGCGCCGATTCATGCTCGACTGTTTTCTGAACCCAAGAGCGCCGAACCCACCGTTGCGACGCCCGCCGCGATCAGCCTCAACACCCTGCATTTTGGCGACAGCCGTGTGGAAAAAGCCGTGCGCCAGGCCGAGCGCTTGCTGGAAAAGGACATTCCGCTGTTAATCCACGGGGAAACCGGGGTCGGCAAGGAAGTCTTCGTCAAAGCCCTGCACCAGGCCAGTTCACGCAGCAAACAGCCATTCATTGCCGTCAACTGTGCAGCGATCCCCGCCGAACTGGTGGAGTCCGAATTGTTTGGCTATGAGAAAGGCGCATTCACTGGCGCCAATCAGAAAGGCAGTATCGGGCTGATCCGCAAGGCCGACAAAGGTACGCTGTTTCTCGATGAAATCGGCGACATGCCGCTGCCGACCCAGGCCCGACTGCTGCGGGTGTTGCAGGAACGTTGCGTGCAACCGGTGGGCAGCGGCGAGTTGTTCCCGGTGGACATACGGATCATTTCGGCGACTAACCGCTCGTTGCGGGAACAGGTTCAACTGGGGCGGTTTCGTGAGGATTTGTATTACCGCATCGGTGGTTTGACCCTGGAACTGCCCCCGCTCAGGGAACGCAGCGACAAGCAGGCGCTGTTCAAGCGTTTGTGGGAGCAACACCGTGAACCGTCGCAGTGGGCCGGGTTGAGCCCCGAAGTGATGGAGCTGTTCAGTCGTCATCCGTGGCCCGGGAATTTGCGCCAGGTCAGCAGTGTGATGCAGGTAGCGCTGGCCATGGCCGAGGAACAACCGGTGCGGCCGGAGCATTTGCCGGATGATTTTTTTGTCGATCTGGAGATGGAGCCGGTGGATTCGCCGGAGCCGATAGCGGTTGATTTGAATGATGCCGAGGCATTGAATCGGCAGTTGCAGGCGGCCGGGGGGAATATTTCGCACCTGGCGCGGCGGTTGGGGGTTAGTCGCAATACCCTTTACAAGCGATTGCGTCAGTCAGGCGACTGATCATTCCCACGCTCCGCGTGGGAATGCAGCCGGGACGCTCTGCGTCCCAAGAGCCGAACGCGGAGCGTCCGTTGAGGCATTCCCACGCGGAGCGTGGGAACGATCATCAGTCAGCTAGACGCCAGGTCGTACCGCCCTTGCCGTCTTCCAGCACCACGCCCATGGCAGTGAGCTGGTCGCGGATACGGTCGGATTCGGCCCAGTCCTTATTGGCACGAGCCGTCAAACGAGCCTGGATCAGTGCATCGACTTGCGCCGCATCAACCCGCCCTTCGGCACCGGCCTGCAGGAAGTCATCGGCCTCAAGCTGCAACACGCCCAGCACGCTGGCCAGTTCCTTCAAGCGCGCCGCCAGACCGGCCGCTGCATCGAGATCGCTCTCGCGCAGGCGGTTGATCTCGCGGACCATCTCGAACAGCACTGCACAGGCTTCCGGCGTGCCAAAGTCGTCGTTCATCACCTGGGTGAAGCGCTCGACAAAGGCTTCGCCACCCGCCGGCGCCACGTTCGGCAGGCCTTTCAACGCATGGTAGAAACGCTCGAGGGCGCCCTTGGCGTCCTTGAGGTTGTCTTCCGAATAGTTGATCGCGCTGCGGTAGTGGCTCGACACCAGCAGGTAACGCACGACTTCCGGGTGGTACTTTTCCAGCACGTCGCGAATGGTGAAGAAGTTGTTCAAGGACTTGGACATCTTCTCGCCATTGATGCGAATCATGCCGCAATGCATCCACGCGTTGGCGTAGGTCTTGCCGGTGGCCGCTTCGCTCTGGGCGATTTCGTTTTCATGGTGCGGGAACTCCAGGTCGCTGCCGCCGCCATGAATGTCGAAGGTCTCGCCGAGGCAGCAGGTGGACATCACCGAGCACTCGATATGCCAGCCCGGACGACCGTCGCCCCAAGGCGATGGCCAACTCGGCTCGCCCGGCTTGGCGCCTTTCCACAGCACGAAGTCCAGCGGGTCCTGCTTGGACTCGTCGACTTCGATCCGTGCGCCGATGCGCAGGTCTTCGATCTTCTTGCGCGACAGCTTGCCGTAGCCCATGAACTTGGCGACGCGGTAGTACACGTCGCCATTGCCCGGTGCGTAGGCATAACCCTTGTCGATCAGGGTCTGGATCATGCTCTGCATGCCAGCGATATGATCAGTGGCCCGCGGCTCCATGTCCGGCTTGAGGATGTTGAGGCGCGCCTCGTCCTCGTGCATCGCGGTGATCATGCGCTCGGTCAGCGCGTCGAACGGCTCGCCGTTCTCCTTCGCCCGATTGATAATCTTGTCTTCAATGTCGGTAATGTTGCGCACATAGGTCAGGTTATAACCGCTGAACCGCAACCAGCGGGTCACCAGGTCGAACGCGACCATGCTGCGGCCATGGCCAATGTGGCAGTAGTCGTACACGGTCATCCCGCAGACGTACATGCGCACATTGTTGCCATCCAGAGGCTTGAAGACTTCTTTGCTCTTGGTGAGCGTGTTGTAGATCGTAAGCACGAATGCTCCTTCCTTAACGCTGAATCACTGGCCCCAGGAATCGCGCAGGGTCACGGTACGGTTGAACACCGGATGACCTGGTTTCGAGTCCTTGATATCCGCGACGAAGTAACCTTCGCGCTCGAACTGGAAACGGTCTTCCGGCTGTGCGTTGCCCAGCGAAGGCTCGGCACGACAACCGGTGAGGACTTGCAGCGAGTCAGGGTTGATGTTGTCCAGGAAACTGGCACTGTCTTCGGCCTTTTCAGGGTTGGCCGAACGGAACAGGCGATCGTACAGACGCACTTCGCATTCGACGCTGGCCGCGGCAGGCACCCAGTGCACCACGCCTTTGACCTTGCGGCCTTCAGGGTTCTTGCCCAGGGTGTCCGGATCGTACGAGCAACGCAGTTCGACGATGTTGCCATCGGCGTCCTTGATCGCTTCGTCGGCACGGATCACGTAGCTGCCGCGCAGACGCACTTCGCCGTTCGGCTCCAGGCGCTTGTAGCCTTTTGGCGGCTCTTCCATGAAGTCTTCACGGTCGATGTAGAGCTCACGGGCGAACGGCAGAACGCGCACGCCCATGTCTTCTTTCGGGTGGCACGCCAGTTCGAGGTTTTCGACCTGACCTTCCGGGTAGTTGGTGATCACGACTTTCAGCGGACGCAACACGCACATGGCGCGTGGGGCGCTGTGGTCGAGGTCGTCACGGATACTGAATTCGAGCATGCCGAAATCCACTACGCCGTCGGAACGGTTGGTGCCGATCATTTCGCAGAAGTTGCGGATCGATTTCGGCGTATAGCCACGGCGGCGGAAACCCGACAGCGTGGACATGCGCGGATCGTCCCAGCCATTGACGTGCTTTTCATCGACCAGCTGCTTGAGCTTGCGCTTGCTGGTGATGGTGTAGTTCAAGTTCAGGCGGCTGAATTCGTACTGACGCGGGTGCGCCGGCACCGGCAGGTTGTCGAGGAACCAGTCGTACAACGGACGATGGCTTTCGAACTCCAGGGTGCAGATCGAGTGAGTGATGCCTTCGATGGCGTCCGACTGACCGTGGGTAAAGTCGTAGTTGGGGTAGATGCACCACTTGTCGCCGGTCTGGTGGTGATGCGCATGACGGATGCGATACATGATCGGGTCGCGCAGGTTCATGTTCGGCGAGGCCATGTCGATCTTGGCCCGCAGCACGCGTGCGCCGTCCTTGAACTCGCCGGCCTTCATGCGGGCGAACAGGTCCAGGTTTTCTTCAACCGAGCGGTCGCGGAACGGGCTGTTCTTGCCCGGTTCGGTCAGGCTGCCACGGTATTCCTTGGCTTGCTCAGGGGTCAGGTCGTCGACGTAGGCCTTACCGGCCTTGATCAGCTCTACCGCCCAGTCGTGCAACTGGTCGAAATACTGCGAGGCATAGCGCACTTCACCGGACCATTCGAAGCCCAGCCATTTGACGTCGCTTTCGATTGCGTCGATGTATTCCTGGTCTTCCTTGGCCGGGTTGGTGTCGTCGAAACGCAGGTGCGTGACGCCGCCGAATTCCTGCGCCAGGCCGAAGTTCACACAGATCGACTTGGCGTGACCGATGTGCAGGTAGCCGTTGGGCTCAGGCGGGAAACGGGTGACGATCTGCGTGTGCTTACCCGAGTCCAGGTCCGCCTGGATGATCGGGCGCAGGAAATTGACCGGCACGGCTGGGCCGGTCTTGGAATTCGAGGTAGGGTCGACAGTGGGCTTGCTCATAGGATCCTTGAACGTACAAGTGCGCGGCCAGTTGGCCAAATCAAAGCGGCTGTTATAAATCAAAGGGGCTTATCATAGCCGATGCTGTCAAGTGGCTGACAGAGCGGGCCGGCAATCGGTTGCATTTAATCGGCCGTCGATGAAAAACAGCCTCGAAATTCGCGCCCGGCACGCTAAACTGCCTGCCTTGGCCGACACTGGCCGGACTGGTTGAGGGCCTGAACGCCCCGAAGCCCACGAATTCATAGAAAAAAGAGTACCGATCATGACCCAAGTCAAACTGACCACCAACCATGGCGACATCGTCCTGGAGCTGAACGCTGAGAAAGCCCCGATCACCGTGGCCAACTTCATCGAGTACGTTAAAGCCGGTCACTACGAAAACACTGTTTTCCACCGTGTCATCGGTAACTTCATGATCCAGGGCGGCGGTTTCGAGCCAGGCATGAAAGAAAAGAAAGACAAGCGCCCAAGCATCCAGAACGAAGCCGACAACGGCCTGTCGAACGTGAAGTACAGCGTGGCCATGGCCCGCACCATGGAGCCGCATTCGGCTTCCGCCCAGTTTTTCATCAACGTGGCTGATAACAGCTTCCTGAACCACAGCGGCAAAACCGCTCAGGGTTGGGGCTACGCCGTATTCGGTAAAGTGGTCGAAGGCACTGACGTAGTCGACAAGATCAAAGGCGTGGCCACGACTTCCAAGGCCGGCCACCAGGACGTACCAGCAGAAGACGTGATCATCGAGAAAGCCGAGATCATTGAGTGATACTGCTGATTTCAGACTTGCATCTGGAAGAGGAGCGCCCGGACATTACCCGGGCGTTTCTGGATTTGCTCGCCGGACGCGCCCGCTCGGCGAGTGCGTTGTACATTCTGGGCGACTTCTTCGAGGCGTGGATTGGCGACGATGCCATGACGCCGTTCCAGCGCTCCATCTGCCAGGCCCTGCGCGAACTTAGCGACAGCGGCACGGCCATTTTTCTGATGCACGGCAATCGCGACTTCATGCTTGGCCAGGCCTTCTGCAAACAGGCCGGCTGTACGCTGCTGAAGGACCCGAGTGTCGTGCAGTTTTACGGCGAGCCGGTGCTGTTGATGCACGGCGACAGCCTCTGCACCCGCGACGAGGCTTATATGAAGCTGCGTCGCTATCTGCGCAACCCGATCACTCGGTTCATCCTGCGAAATCTGCCCTTGCGCACTCGCCATAAACTGGCGCGCAAACTGCGCAGCGAAAGCCGCGCGCAAACGCGGATGAAGGCTAATGACATTGTTGATGTCACGCCGGAAGAAGTGCCGCGAGTCATGCAGCAATACGGTGTGAAAACCTTGATCCATGGGCACACCCATCGCCCCGCCATCCATAAGTTGCAGATTGGCGAGCAGGCGGCCAAACGCATTGTGTTGGGGGATTGGGACCGTCAGGGATGGGCGTTGCAGGTGGATGAGCAAGGGTTTGCGTTGGCGCCGTTTGATTTCACCCCGCCGCCACAATTGGCAGCACCCGCAAACTAACGGCCAAACACAAAACCCTTGTGGGAGCGGGCTTGCCCGCGATAGCGGAATCACATTCAACAACTTTGTTGACTGACCCACCGTCATCGCGGGCAAGCCCGCTCCCACAGGGACTGTGTTTGACTTAGTGGCCGGCAGCAGACGGTCCCGCCTTCGCTGCAAACGGCGGTTTCGCCAGCCACACCAGCAAGATCAACCCCATGAACGCCCACCCCAGCAACGTGAAGTAATCCACGGTGGAGAGCATGTATGCCTGGCTGGTCAGCACATGATCCAGTTGCGCGTAGGCCGGATTGCCCGCCCCGCCCAGCGTGTTCAGCGCCTCCCGGGTCGCCGGCTCATATGTGGTGATGCTTTCAATCAAATACGCATGGTGCTGATCGGCGCGGCGAATCCAGATCCAGGTGGTCAACGATGCCGCAAAACTGCCGCCCAGGGTCCGCAGGAACGTCGCAAGACCCGCGCCGTCGGCAATCTGGCTCGGCGGCAAATCCGACATCAAAATGCTCAGGGTCGGCATGAAGAACAACGCCACGCCAATGCCCATGAACAGCTGCACCAAAGCGATGTGCTGGAAGTCCACTTCGTTGGTAAAGCCTGCGCGCATGAAGCAACTCAAACCGATGCAAAGGAACGCGCCACCGGCCAACAGTCGCAGGTCGAACCTGTGCGCGTACTTGCCGACAAACGGCGACAGCAGCACTGGCAGAATGCCGATCGGCGCCACCGCCAATCCGGCCCAGGTGGCGGTGTAGCCCATCTGGGTTTGCAGCCATTGCGGCAGGATCAGGTTGATGCCGAAGAACCCGGCGTAACCGCCCACCAGCACGATGGTGCCGATGCGGAAGTTGCGGTAAGCGAACAGCCGCAGGTTAACCACCGGGTGTTTGTCGGTCATTTCCCAGATCACGAACACCGCCAGCGCAATCACTGAAATAGCCGCGCCGATGATGATGAAATTCGACTCGAACCAGTCCAGATCATTGCCCTTGTCGAGGATCACCTGCAACGCGCCGACACCGATGATCAAGGTAATCAAACCGACGTAATCCATCGGCTGGTAACTGGTCACCACCGGACGCGCCTTGAGTTGCTGGCGCACAACCATCACCGCGAAAACCCCGATCGGTACGTTGATAAAAAAAATCCACGGCCAGCTGTAGCTGTCGGTGATCCATCCGCCGAGGATCGGCCCTGCAATCGGCGCCACCACCGTGACCATCGCCAGCAACGCCAGGGCCATGCCGCGCCTGGCGGGCGGATAGACCGCGATCAGCAGCGTCTGGGTCATCGGGTACAACGGCCCGGCCACCAGGCCTTGAAGCACCCTAAAGCCGATCAGCTCTGGCATCGAGGTCGAGATACCGCACAGAAACGAAGCCAGCACGAACAGCATCGTCGCCCAGAGAAACAGCTTCACCTCACCGAAACGCCGGCTGAGCCAACCGGTCAGCGGCAGCGCGATGGCGTTGCTCACGGCAAACGAAGTGATCACCCAGGTGCCCTGCTCCGAACTCCCCCCCAGGTTGCCGGAAATCGTCGGCAAGGCTACGTTGGCGATGGTGGTGTCGAGCACCTGCATGAAGGTCGCCAGCGACAGGCCGATGGTGCTGAGCAGCAGGCTGGGCGGCGTGAAAGAGGCGTTATTGCTCATCGCGAATCCTTTGAAACCTGATTGGCACAGCGCCTGTTACTGACGCAGCTGACCCTGTGGGATGGCGAATCAGCGGTGCGCGGTTTTACTGACCGCGGCGCTGTTGTCGTGGATCAACTGGGTGATCATCGCGTCGGCCTCGGCCAATTGACGGTCGTAGATGCCGGTGCTGAACGACGGCTTTTGCGGCGGCTGTTGCGCCAGCACCGGACCACTCTGGTCACGCAGGCTCACATCGACCTGAGTCGACAGGCCGACCCGCAACGGGTGCTTGGCCAGCTCTTCGGCGTTGATGTGAATCCGCACCGGCACCCGCTGGACGATCTTGATCCAGTTACCGGTGGCGTTCTGCGCCGGTAGCAAGGCAAACGCGCTGCCGGTCCCGGCGCCGAGGCTGTCGATGGTGCCGCTGTATTTGACGTCGCTGCCATAGAGGTCGGCTTCGATGTCCACCGGCTGACCGATGCGCATGTCACGCAGTTGGGTTTCCTTGAAGTTGGCGTCGATCCACAGCTGATCCAGCGGGATCACCGCCATCAGCGCGGTGCCCGGCTGGACCCGCTGCCCCAATTGCACGCTGCGTTTGGCAACGTAACCGGTGACCGGTGCGATCAAGGTGCTGCGGGCATGGGTCAGGTACGCCTGACGCAATTGCGCGGCGGCGGACATCACGTCCGGGTGCGACGACACCACCGTGTCATCGACCAGCGCGCTGGTGGTCATAAGCTGTTGCTTGGCGTTGGCCAAGGCGTTTTGCGCCGAGGTCAGGTCGTCGCGAGCGTGAGACAGTTCTTCCTGGGAAATCGCCCCGCCGGCGGCGAGGTTTTTCCGGCGATTGAAGTTGTCCTGAGCCTTTTGCACCTCGGCCTGCTGCGCATTGACCTGGGCTTTCATGCCATCGACGTTGCTGTACAAGCCACGAACCTGGCGCACGGTACGGGCCAGATTGGCCTGGGCACTTTGCAGACCGACTTCGGCGTCGTTCGGGTCGAAGTTGATCAGCACCTGGCCTTCGTGGACCAGATCGCCATCGTCGGCGCCGATGCTGACCACGGTACCGGTGACCAACGGCGTGATTTCCACCACGTTGCCGTTCACATAGGCGTCGTCGGTGCTTTCATTCCAGCGACCGAAGAATTCGTGATAACCCCAGACGCCGAGCCCGGCGAGGATCACCACGATGGTCAGTGCAAACAGCATCACTTTGCGTTTGCGTGGATTGCTCGTGTCTTGAGCGTTGTCAGGAGCTTGAGATGTATCGACAGTGGCCATGACGAGTACCTTGAATTAGTTGTGCTGCGTGGCTGGGGTTGCGTTGGCCGCGGCCAGGGTTTCGCCCTGAAAACCGCCACCCAGCGCTTGCATCAGTTGAATCGACAGGTCGATCTGCTCGGCATTCAGGTTGGCCAGCTGACGCTGGGCCTGGAGCAATTGCTGCTCGATACTGAGCACGTCCAGGTAATTACCGATGCCGGAACCGTAGCGCTGGACCACGGTGTTGTAAGAATCCCGAGCAATGTCGGTGGCATGCTGCTGGGCGCCGATTTGCCGGCCGATATCGCGCAGCTGGTTGATGGTGTCGCTGACATCGCCCAGGGCTTTCACCAGGCTTTTGTTGTACTGCGCCACCGCGAGGTCGTAATCGGCGTTGCGGGAATCAAGGTCGGCCCGCAAACGGCCGCCGTCGAAAATCGGCACCGAGATCGTCGGCGCGACGTTGAAGAAGCGACTCGCCGAACCGAACATCGCATCGCCCAGCAACGATTCGACACCGGCCGCCGCGCTCAGGTTGAGGTTGGGGTAGAACCGGGTCTTGCCCGCCGCGATGTTTTTGCTCGCGGCTTCAACCCGCCAGCGCGCCGCCACCAAGTCCGGACGACGACCAAGCAATTCCGCCGGCAGCACCGATGGCAACGCCACGGCGCTGGCCTGGAGGACTTTCGGTCGGGCGATTTCATTGCCACGATCCGGGCCTTTACCCAGCAGCACTGCCAAGGCGATTTTCGCGCTTTGCAGGCGTTTCTCGGCGTCGATCAGGCTGGCTTCGGCGCTGGCTTCCAGGCTTTCGGTCTGCTGGAACTGGTACTGACTGTCGATCCCCGAACTCAGGCGACGCTGGCTGAGGTCGAGCATTTGTTGGGTGCGCTTGAGGTCTTCGCTGGCCAGGTCATGGATGATGTGCACCTGCCCCAGATCGCTGTAGGCGCGGGCGACGTCGGCGGACAAGGTCAGCTGCGCGGCTTGCTGATCGACTTCGGCGGCACGGGCCTCGCCCAACGCAGCTTCCCAGGCGTCGCGCTGACCGCCCCAAAGGTCGAAGTTGTAATTGAAACTGGCGCCGAGATTGCGCACGGTGGAGTACGTACCGCCCTGCCCGCTCGGCTCCTGATCGCGAGCCAGACGCGAACGGCTGACACCGGCGCTGGCATCCAGGGTCGGCATCCGCGCAGCGTCGGCGGCATAGGCCGCAGCGCTGGCCTGATGGGCGCGGGCGTCGGCGATTTGCATGTCCGGGCTGTCGTGCAGGGCTTCGCGGATCAGGCCGTCGAGTTGCGGGTCGCCGAGGCTTTTCCACCAGTCGCTTTTTGGCCACGCCGCGGGCGACAGGGTCACGCCGCTGAGGGACTGCCCGGCCTTGAGATTTTTCGCATCGAGGCTGACGCCTTCGGTGGTCAGGCCGCTGTAACTGGCGCAACCGGCGAGGCTCATGGCCAACAGCACCAGGCTCAATCCGCCACGCAGGCTTTTACTGCTCATTTCTACCTACCCGTTGCAGGGTGATCGAGTCACCCGCGGCTACCAGAATTTTCTTCAGGATCTGTTCCAGGGTTTTCAATTCTTCCGGGGTGATGGCGCCGGCCAGTTCATTCATGGCCTCGGCGCCGATCTGCGGCAGCTGGTCGGTCAGCTGCTGGCCCTGTTCGGTCAGCACCAGTTGAACCTGAGGCCGATCAGCTTCGGAACGTTGGCGGGCGAGGAATCCTTTCTGTTCCAGACGATCGAGCATGCGAGTCATCGAACCGCTGTCCAGCGACAGGTGACGGCACAGCTCGGCCGGGGTATCGACGCCGAACTGGGCCATGATGATCAGCACTTTGAACTGCGCGGCCGTGATGCCGTGGGGTTCCATGTGCGTGTCGATGATTCGGTCCTTGAGCAGCGCGGCGCGCCCGAGCAGGAGGCCGAGATGGCAATTATGGAAATCGTATGAGGAGAAATGTTTCATCTGACCACCAATTAGCTGCCTAGGCAGAGAATGTATGTCGAGATGTTACTGCTTAGGCAGCGAATGTCAACGCAATAATTAGGTTGCTTTGTATTGCGGCGATGGATTCTGTGGTGAATGTTCTGACGCCATCGCGGGCAAGCCCGCTCCCACAGGTTCGACGAGATCCTTGTGGGAGCGGGCTTGCCCGCGATTGGGGGTGACACGGTATCTGGAAGGAAACGCGGACCTAGAAATCCCGCTTGTAGAAGATGTCCAGCGAACTGGCCACGCCGCTGGCGGCTTCGAGGTAGACCTTTTTGCTCAGTTTGTAGCGCAAGGCGATGGTGTTGGCCGGCTCGAACACCCCGACGCCATAACGCAGGCTGAGCTTCTCGGAGATGTTGCCGCTGGCCACCACGGCGGTGTTGGCGCCACTGCCTTGGGTATCGAGCTGGAAGTCCTGAATGCCCAAGTCCTTGGCCAACCCGCTGGTCACCCCCGAACTGCCCATCAAACCCAACCCGAGAGCGGCCTGGGCGAGCATGTTGTTGTCTTCACCGGTGGTGCTTAGCGGACGCCCCAGCACCAGATAAGACAACGCCTGCTCCTGACTCATCGCCGGTTCCGAAAAGATCTGCGTGGTCGGCTGCTCGGCGCTGCCACTCAGGCGAATGCCGGCGATGACGTCGTCGGTCTGGCGAATCGCTTCGATGTCCAGATACGGCTGATCGATGGGACCGGCAAACAACAGGCGCGCCCGGCGCACCGTCAGCCGCTGGCCGTAGGCGCGATAACGCCCGTCGTTGAGCCACAGCTCGCCACGGGTGTCCATGTTGTCGCCGATATGCACCTGGCCTTGCAGGTTGGCGGTCAGGCCGAAGCCGGCAAAGCTGAGTTTGTCCTGCCCGACCACCACATCGATGTCCATCGCCATGGCCATCGGCGGTTTGCCCTCTTCGGTCTGCTGACCGACGATCACCGTGTCATCGGAGACCTTGACCGTGGACGGCGGCAGCTCGCGCACGATGATCTCGCCCTTGGGCACCAGCACCTTGCCGACGATTGCCAGTGTGTCGTCCTTCATGGAAATCTTCAGGTCCGGCGCGACTTCCAGCGCCGCGTAGGGCTCGACGGTGACCGGCAATTGCGAGCCCTTGAGCGCCAGATCCACCACCAGTGCCTGACCCCAGGCGATGTTGCCATTGAGGCGGCCCTGCCCGCTCTTGCCGCTTTTCCAGCCGCCGTTCAATTGCACGGTTTCGCCGGCAATCACGGCTTGAAGTTGCAAGGCTTCGAGTGCAATCGGCAGTTCAGGCCCGGAGATTTCACCGTCGCGCAGCTCAAGGTTGCCGTTGACCAGCGGCGTCAGCAGCCCGCCGGACAATGTGCCGCTGCCGCTCAAATGACCGGCGAGCTTCTCGACCATCGGCACAAACGGCCGCGCCACCGACAAGTCCAGGCCACTGAGGCGGAATGAACCGGTCAGCGGCTTGTTCTTCGGTATCGGATTGATCTGCGCCTGAACCCTCAGCTCACCGAGCTTGCCGCCGACAAAGTTGAGGTCGGTGTCGATGCGTTTTGGCGTGAGTTTGCTGGTGAGTTTCAGGGTCTGGTACGGGAAGTCCAGCCATTGCTCCTTCTCGCGCATACGCAAGGTGCCGCCACTGGCGTCAATGCTGATCTGGCCATTCGGGCCGCTGGCCGGCAAGTCCAGTTGCAGGTCGGCGTTGAGCTTGCCCTTCCAGGCGAAATCCTTTGGCAGCCATTGCGCCAAACTGTCGATGGGGAATTGCTTGAGGTGGTAACGCAGTTTCGGCTCGGGCATCAAGCGTTGGTCTTCGCCACACAGGCTGGCCGGGCCGGACATCCAGCAATGGGCGCCGAAGTTGATTTTGCCGTCCGCCAATCGCTCAAGCTTCGCCGGATTTTGCAGTTTCCAGTCCTGGCCGCCGGCCTGGATATCACCACTGGCCAGCCGCCCGCGCCAATTGCCCTTGTCCAGCGTGCCATCAAGACCGAGCGCCAGTTTCAGCTTCGGTCCTTGCAGGTCGAGAGCAAGTTTCTGGTTTTTGATATCGCCCTGACCGCTGGCGGTCAACGTGCCCAGTGAGGTGTCGCCGGTCTGAATGCCGCTGCCCTTGAGATCGATCTTCGCCCTTTGGGCGCTGTCTAGGGTGGCGTCCAGATTGAGGCTTTGCAGGCGATTATCTTCGAACGCCAGTTGCGTGCCTTGCAGGCCGAGCTTGCCTTGTGGCGCCTTGAGCGTGCCGGCGACATCGACACGGCCATTGAGCTGACCGCGCAGTTGCGGCCAGAGCTGGGCCAGACGCGGCATCTTGATATCGAGCTGGCCGGCGAGTGTCTGTTGCAGACTGCCTTGGCCGTTGATGCTGTTGTCACCGAGGCGAATCTGCAACGCGCTGAGGTTCCATTGCTCGCCGCCGCCATCGGCCTTGGCTTGCAACACCGCCGGTTGCCCCCGCAGCTTGCCTTTCAGGTCCAGGTCGGCGGTCAGGCTGAGTGTTTCGTTCTTCATCTCGCCTTTACTGCGCAATGGCCCAGCCAAGGTGCCTGGCAACTCCGCGAGCCAGTACGCCGGGTTGATCGCCGAGAGGTCCAGCGCCGTATCCCAGGCGATGCCGTCGGCAAATTGCAGGTTCAAGTGCCCTTCGGCCTTGCCCTGCCCCGCTTCGAGCTTGAATTGCGGCAGGTGGATCTTGGTCAAGTCGCCGCTGAACGGACTGTTCAGGCTGAACGCCCCGGCCGGGCCATCCAGTGCAGCCTTGAAGTTACCGATGTAGTTGCCGTCGGTGTAGGAGACTTCACCGTTGAAGCTGCGCAGCGCCACTTGCGGCTCGTCGATCAGCGGATAGAGACGATGCCATGGGAAATCCAGCCAGTCGATTTTTGCATCAGCGCTCAGGCCTTTGGTCCAGTCCATTTGCCCGGTGAGCTTGAGGCTTTGTTTGTCGTTGGCCGTCAGATCAAGACCAGCGATCTGCGCACCCTTAGCGTCGACCCTGCCTTGCAGCAGCAAAGCCACCGGGCCTTGCTCGGCGGGCAACGTGGCTTTGCCGAGCAACTGGTAGCCGCTTTTCAAGTCGCCGTCGCCGGTGAGCTCCAGTTGATTGAGTTGCAGAGTGTCCGGTAGATCGGCGCTGGCCTTGAAGCCGTCAGCGATGATGCGCACTTTGGCCGGCAGGTTTTCCACCAGCGGTTGCAGCTCCCCGGTGAGTTGCCCGTTCAGGTAGCCGCTGCTGTCGGCTTTCAGGTTCAGGGTTTTCAGCAGATCGCCGTCGACCTTCAGGGCCAGTGCCCATGGTTCGGTACCCGGCGCAGGCAAGGTCAGTTTGCCTTCGGCGGTCAGCGGCCAATGGCCGCTCGGTTGCAGCAGGCCGGACAGGTTCAGGCTCAGTTCATCACGCTGCAAATGCACCGAGTCGATCTGCAAACCTGTCTCGGTCCAGTGCGCTGCCAGTTGCAGCCCCTTGAGTTCTTCACTGCCGTTGAACAGCAGACGGCCGATTTTGACGTCGCCCAATTCGATGGCCAAGGGCAACTGCAAGTCCGGCAGCGTGATGGGGCCGCTGTCGGTTGTTTCTTCACTGGGCGGAAATTGCAGGCTGACCTGCTCGGCCTGCAGTTGCTCGACGCACAGCGTCATGCGCGTCAGGCACAGCGGCGACCAGGCGAAAATCGCTTTGTTCAGCTCGACCCGGCTGCTGTCCTGCTGCCAAACCAGATGATCGGCGCTCCACTGCCCCCCCAAACGACCCTGGAAGTTCTCCACGGTCAAACCCGGCACAAACCCGAGCGCCCAACGACTGCCCGGCGCAGTGCCCAGCACGGTGAACAGTGTCAGCACGAGCAGCATCAGCAGCGCCGGAATCGCCAGTAGCGTTATTTTCAAACCACGCTTCACAGCTCAGGCCCCATGGAAAAGTGCAGTCGAATGCCGCCGTCGTCATCCATCGCATGGGCCAGATCGAGACGAATCGGCCCCACCGGAGAAACCCAGCGTACGCCGATACCGACACCGGTCTTCAGGTTCGGCAATTCGAGTGTGTTGAAGGAGTTGCCCTGGTCGATGAAGGTTGCGACCCGCCATTTTTCGGCGACGGAGTATTGATACTCGACGCTGCCGGCCACCATGTAGCGGCCACCGATACGGTCGCCATCGGAGTTTTCCGGGGACAGGCTCTGGTAGTCGTAACCGCGCACGCTCTGATCGCCACCGGCGAAGAAGCGCAAGGACGGCGGCATCGATTTGTAGCCGTTTGTAGCGCTGCCGCCGACCTGCACCCGACCGAGCAAGCGGTGTTTGTCGAAGACCGTAGTCAGGCCTTTGACCAGCGCCGTGCCATAGACCAGGTTGGTGTCCGAACCCAATCCTTCCTTGGCGACTTTGGTTTCGAATTGCAGGCGATAACCGTTGTGCGGATCGATGCGGTTGTCGCTTTTCAGGTACGAATAACTCACGCCGGGCATCAGCAAAGTACTCAGGCCCGAATCATCGCCGAGTCTATATTCCTCGCGCTGCCACTTGAGCGAAACCACCCGCTGCCAGCCGCTAGGCAACTTGCTGTGCCACTCGGGGCCGAGGGTGAGCAACTTGCTCAGGCTGTCCTTATCGGCGATTTCTTCGCTCTGATAACCACCGGCAAAGCGCAGTTTGTCGGTCAATGGTGGATCCAGCGGAACGTCGTAAAACAGACCGACGTTCTGCCTTGGTGCTGAAATCTCGGCTTCCCAGCCGTAACTGTGCCCCTGGGGATTGACCCAATGGCGGGTCCAGTTGGCTTTGGCCCGTGGACCGACGTCGGTGGAAAAGCCCAGACCGAGGCCCATGGTCCGAGGCTTGCGGGTTTCCAGTTTGACCGCCACCGGGATCACCTCGTCCTTGGACGCGGCCGGCGCTGCGTCCACGCGCACGCCCTCGAAATAGCCGCTCGATTGCAGCGCCTGATTGAGTTCGGCGATCAGTTCGGAGTCATAGGGCGTACCGGCCTTGAACGGCACCATGCGTTGCAGCAGGTCTTCGTCGAACGGCGTGTCGCCTTCAAAACTGACCTTGCCCAGCGCATAGCGCGGGCCGCTGTCGTAGATCAATTCGATATCGGCGACGCCTGCCCGCGGGTCCACCAACAGTTTTTGGCGGGTGAAGCGCCCACTGAAAAAGCCGTAGCGCGAAGCCTGGTTCTGGATCACTCGCTTGGCGTCTTCATAATGACCATGATTGAGCACCGCGCCGGGTTTGAGCAGGTCACTTTTGGGCACGCGAAAGGATTTTAGCGAGGCCGCAGGACCGTCGACACGCACCGTGACGTTGCGCAAATGGATCGGCTCGCCAGGATCGATGGTCAGAACCAGACGCGGCTTCTTGCCGCCCTTCACGTCGCTTTCAATTTGCGGCTGGTAGTAGCCCAAGGCCTGGGCGGCTTTGCGTGCCTGTTCTTCGGCGCCACGACTGAAGCGCAGCAGGGCTTCTTCGTCGCGATCGCCGAGGCTACCGATATAGCCTTCTATATTGGCTTTTAGTTCATCGTTGGACGGTTTGATCCGCACATCCAATTCACTTTGCGCCAGTGCCGCGCAGCTGGAGATCAGCATCAGCACGCCACTGGTAAATCTTCCGGAAAACTTCATAGCGCGGATGCTATCACGAGCCTGGGGGCCTGATAGAGCCTGACCTGCCGCGAAAGTTCTACTGTTATGCCGTTGCCGTTTGTAACACCTGCGGGTTGGCGTGGAAAAACACGTGTTCAAGAATCGGTCCTACCGCCACTTCACCGATTTCCTCGTAGCCCTGACGCTTATAGAACTCCAGATAACGAGGATTCCCGGTGTCGAGGATCACACCCTGTGAGTGCTCATCGACCGCGCACCAGTTATGGACCGCTTGCAGCAATTGTTCACCGAAATGCTTGCCCTGGAATTGCGGATGAACCCCCAGTAATGGCAAGACATGCACCGAGTCGGAGGGCACGCACGCCATCACGGCGGCGTGGTAATCGAGGTAGCGTCGGGTACAGCGAAACCCGGTGCTGAGCACCATCCGCAGGCGCCAGGCCCAGCTTTCGGTAATGCCCAGGCGACGTTGCGGCGGTGCGATCAGGGCGATGCCGATCAAGCGGTCATTCACCAGCAGGCCGATGGCTGGTAAATCCTGAAGAAAGTGTTGTTTGACCAGTTCGCGCACCGTTGCCCTTACTCGTTGTTCATAACCGGGGCGTTCGGCTTCGAACAGATAGCCGAACGTCGGCTCGTGCCGGTACGCCTGGTACAGCAGGGAACGTGCTTCGCGGGAATAGCCGCTGTCGAGCATGTGAATATCGGCGATGACGGTCGAGGTTTCGGGCATAACGGTCGATCTCCCTGGGCGCGGCTCAGAAGGCCGCGTTCTTATTGGTACGAGCCTTTGGGTGGCTTCACAGTTCCCCAGACAGGTATAGACCAAGCCAGGATCTTCATCGACTGAGCTGACCCCTTCGCGAGCAAGCCCGCCCCCACAGGAGATTGATGTCTGGCGCAAATGATGCGGACAACCTTGCCCCCGAAGGCGACCCGACAGGCGCCATCGCATCGCCCCCCCAAACAAAAACGGCAGCCTCGATGGGCTGCCGTTTTGTTTATGCCTTACCGATGATTCACGCCAGACGCGAGAGCATTTCCTTGGCTTCGCTCTTCTGACCCGCATCGCCCTCGGTCACCACTTCATTGAGGATGTCCCGAGCGCCGTCGTTGTCGCCCATGTCGATGTAAGCCTGGGCCAGGTCGAGTTTGGTGGCGACTTCGTCAGCACCGGAGAGGAAATCGAGCTCATCGTCCGCGGAGGCCAAAGCGTCTTCCTCGGTAAAACTCGGCTCACCAAGGCTCTGGGACAGACGTTCCAGCTCAGCGTTGACGTCGTTGAGTTCATTTTCGAAGGCGTCAGGCTGATCCGGGCTGGCGTCCATTTCATCGGCCAGCGACAGATCGAAGTCCAACGGCAACTCCAGGTCATCGAGCGGTGTCTCAGCCACGGTCGGTGCTTCGGCGGCTGGCGCATCCTTGAGATTTTCATCCAGACTCATCAAGAAGTCGTCTTCGGCCAGGATGGCTGGCGAAGCATCGCCGCCCAGATCCATGTCCAGGTCAAAGTCCGACAGATCGTCGAGGTTTTCCTTGATTTCAGTCTGTTGCTGCAACACCGACTCAAAGCTCAGGTCGTCATCCAGCGGGAATTCGTCCAGCTCAGCCAGAGCTTCTGGTGTTGGCTCCGGCTCCGGCTCTGGTGCTGGCTCTGGTTCCGCCGCAACGGCAGGCGCGATTGGAGTAGCCGCGTCCAGATCGTCCAGGCTCAGATCGAAGGCGCTGTCGAAGTCGGACAATGCCGGTTCCGGGGCTTGCGGTTCGTCCAGCAGCAGGTCCTTGACGTATTGCGCATCCAGCTCGGCGGCGATTGCCGCGGCAGCCAGACCACCCGCAACTGCGACTGCCATCGCCGGAAAGCGGCTTTTCAATTCTTCAACCCGGGCGAAGTTATCGCCATTGGCTACCAGCTGACGCTCCTGAGCGACGAACGCATCGCGGTCGCCCTGCTGACCGTAGACTTCCATCAGCTTCAGGCGCAGGTCACTGCGTTGCGGCGCTTGCTTGATCGCATCTTCCAGCAATGCAGCGGCCTGATTCAGACGACCGCCTGCAATGTGCGACTGCGCCTGAGCCAGTACGTCGTCGGAACGCTCGGAACGCTCGGCGGCAGGCGATACCAGTGGCGCAGCGATCGGCGGCGTCACCACAACTGGAGAAATCACCGGGGCCGGGGCCGGCGCTAGCGTTGGTGCGGTCGCAAGTTTCACGCTCGGCGGCGGAACTTCCAGGCCTTCGAAGCTGCTTTCCGGCAGGTCTTGGTCGACGGAGAACGCTTGTTCCTCTTCCAAGGCACGGGCCATGCGCAGATGCTTCTCGGCCTCTTGCTGGGCTTTGCGGCGACGGGCCAGCAACAGCAGCAAGAGCAGCAGAACCACCGCACCGCCACCCACCAGCCCCAGCAGGATCGGGTTGGTCAGCAGCTCGTTGAATTTCTGATCATCGGATGTCGCAGGCGCTGGCTCGACGGCTGGTGCCGGAACAGCTTCTGGTGCAGCTGTCTCTGGCGCAGGTGCCGGGGCTGCGTCCGCAGGCGTTGCCGCAGGGTTGGCCGCCAGTTCGGCTGACATCGCCGGAGCGGTCGTAGCCGCCGGTGTGTCCGCGCCACCTTCGGCCTGCAACTTGGCCAATTGGTTGTTCTTCAGTTCGATCAGGCGTTGCAGCTTGTCCAGCTGACTTTGCAGATCGCTCATGCGGCTTTTCAGTTCAGCGTTGTCACGACGGGTCGTGTCGAGGCTTTCCTGAGTCACGGCCAGCTTGTTGCTCAACGCTTTCGCATCACCGGCGGCACCTTTGCCGCCCTTGCCGGTGTCGGCAGAGACCAGGCTCAGTTTGTCTGTGGCGGCTTGCGACGAAGCACCTTCACCGCGAGCGCGCTTGGTGGCGTCAAGTTGCTGCTGACCGGTTCCCGGTTTCGCCACGTAGCGACGACCCTGACGCCACGCGGTGTTCTGCGCGGCGACCTCGGCGATGGCCTTGGGTTGCGGCAGGTTGGTGCTCTGCACCTGATCAGGCAGGCGCAGCACCTGACCGGTTTTCAGTCGGTTGATGTTGCCGTCGATGAACGCATCCGGGTTCAGCGCCTGGATGGCCAGCATGGTCTGCTGGATCGAACCGCCATTACGCGCCTTCGCGGCGATTTCCCACAGGGTATCGCGCGCTGTGGTGGTGTATGGCGACGATTTGGTCGCGCCGGTGACCGGCGCGGTCACCGTTTGGGCTGGCGCCGGTTGCGCGGCGGCATCGGCGGTCTGCGGCGAGAATTTGGACGGATCGAGCAGCACGCTGTAATCGCGTAGCAGGCGACCGTTGGGCCACATCACCTGAACCAGGAATTTCACCATCGGTTCGGACAGCGGTTTGCTGGACGTGACGCGCAGGATGCTTTTGCCGCTGGCGTTAAGCACTGGGGTGAAGGTCAGGTCATTGAGAAACGCCTGGCGATCGACACCGGCCTTGGCGAAATCTTCGGGCGAGGCCAGGCTCGGCACCACTTCGGCAGCCGAGAGGTCCTTGACGTCGAGCAACTCGATTTCTGCCACCAGAGGCTGGTTCAGCGTCGACTTCAGGGTCAATTCCCCGAGCCCGAGGGCATGCGCCATACCGGAGGACAGCGCCGAGGCGGCCGCTATTGCTAACACCAGTTTGCGAACTTGAACCATAACCTCTTCCTTTGTTTGAACATTCCTCGGCCAGCGAGAAGGTGTTGATTGCCGCTGCCGTAAGGCATTGCGCGCGGCGACGAAGGGTCGTCGCGCGCGATCATTTCATTCATGCAATGGGAAGCCCTGCGGGGTGGCTCACCTTAAGCATTCCGGCCAAGCACGACGCTCGACGGGAATCATTCGATAAAATTGTTGCCAAGTATCTTTTACAGCAGGTCTTTTATCAACAATTCAGCCACCTGCACAGCATTGAGCGCGGCGCCTTTGCGTACGTTATCTGACGTCAGCCACACATTAAGTTCCGCCGGATCGTCGATCCCGCTGCGAACCCGACCAACGTAAACCACGTCCTGCCCTACCGCATCGCCTACCGGGGTCGGGTAATCGCCCGCCTCGACCAGTTCGATACCGGGCGCCGCTTCCAGAGCTGCGTTGATTTTCGCCAGATCGACAGCGCTCGATGACTGCAAGGTCATGCTAAAGCTATCGCCAAAAAACACCGGAGCTTGAATGCAAGTGACGGAAATCTTCAATGAAGGCAGCGCCATGACCTGACGCAGCTCGCGCACCAGGCGCTTTTCCAGCAGCGTATGACCTTGAGCATCAGGCGTGCCGACTTGGGCCAGCAGGTTGAAGGCCATCTGCCGATCGAAGAATGCTGGTTCCAGCGGGCGCACATTGAGCAGCTCGGCGGTTTGACGGGCCAGCTCAGTAACGGCTTCGCGGCCTTGGGCGGAGACCGCCAGACACGCCGTCAGGCTGATGCGTTGCAGGTCGAGCAAACCGAGCAACGGCGCCAGCACCACCGCCAGTGTCGCGGCCGAAGGGCTTGGGCTGCTGACCTGGAAGGGCTTTTTCAGGCCGACCAGAATTTCAGCGTTGGCCTCAGGCACCACTTGCGGCGCCTGATCGGCCGGCAAGGCGCCGGACAGGTCGATCAGCGAGCAACCGGCGGCGGTGGCGCGCGGGGCGAAACTGAGGGTTACCGCCGGCCCGGCGGCGAAGAACACCAACTGGACTTTGCTGAAGTCGAACTCATCGACTTCGCGCACCCGCACGTTCTTGCCGCGAAACGGTACCGAATGCCCGGCCGATTCACTGCTCGCCAGCAGGTGCAGGTTAGCGACCGGAAAATCCCGCTCTTCGAGAATCTGGACGAGTGTTTCGCCGACAGTACCGGTGGCGCCGATCACGGCAATATCAAAGGACTGGCTCATGGTTCTACCTCTGGCGAAACGGGGGGAGCGGCACTTTACCGGGTGGTTGGCAGTGAGGCAATTCGGCGGAGACCTGCGGCGCCAGTTCCGACCTCATCGCGGGCAAGCCCGCTCCCACAGGGTTCAGCGCAATCCTTGTGGGAGCGGGCTTGCCCGCGATGGGCATAGGTATCTACACATCTCTAAAGTCTTCGGCTGGCCACCCAGCCGATGGCCTCTTTAGCAAAACCCGCCAGTTCCTGGGGCGTGTATTGTTCCAATGTCTCGCACATGGCCAAAAGCATGTATAAACCGGCCAGCAGCGCGGAAGCCGTCACCGGCTGCGAGCGCTTCATCTGTCGACCAGACAGACGGACCAAAAAATCCCGTGTTTGCTCAGCGAACTCCCCCTTAGCCCGCATCAGACGCCAACTGACAGCACATGCCTGACTGGCGATCAACAGCCGTTTGAACACCGCTTCACCGCTCTCTTGCTGCCAGTTTTCCAGCTGATGCCCACCCCCTTTAAGCAGTTTGAAGTAGGACTCGATACGCCAGCGCCAGTAATACCAGAGCGCCAATCGTTCATCTGCGACCTCTTGCTCAAGGTTGCTCAGCAAATACCATTCGGCCAGCAGGTGACCATCGGCTCCCAGTATTCGGCTCACGACGAGCCGGGCCGGCAACGGCTCACCAGACTTGCGCAGCGTCTTGCGGTCGGCCCTGTCTTTGGTGAAAGGCTGGGCTTGGCGAGTCAGCACGACGGCGGTTTCTCCCACCCATTGAATGGCCGGTTTTCCTTTGTAGTCCACCTTGCGAGTTTTGCGGTAGGTCATCTCGCGAGCAATTTGACTCAGGGCCCTCGATTGACCTGCATGACTGGCCGTGGAACCGGCCTTGACTCGCACCAGCCATTGCCGACCCTCGGCCTGCCATTGCCTCAGGTGAGCGACCGAATCAGCCTCTCGATCCACGATATGGACAAGCGGCTTGGCAAAATTCTGCTGTTCCAGCCAAGTGATACGTTGTGTCAGTTCATGCAGATGCTTCTCAGGGGCCAGCACTTCTTCGGCTCGCGTGCTGAGCACGCCGTCCTTGGTCGCCAGATTTTGAGCGGGAGTACAGATCGGTGCACCGTCACGGTCGGTGACTAGCAGGCTGCTTTGCAGCTCGTAACCGATGTCGCCCCGGTGGGTCATTTGCAGGCGATCAGCCTTGCTGTGGTGGTGCATGTAATTGAGCCGAGACCAATCGTGCATGACCAGCGCGTAATCATCACAGTCATCCCGACAACCCTCGTGGGCCAGCGCCAGCAGCGGTTTAACCAGGTCAACGGGCCGAACCCGGTCATTGCTCAAAAATCGCCAAAGGGCTTGCGTCTGTGCAAAAGCCTTGTCGCTTCGCGGCAAGGCTTTCATCCCGGCGGCCAGCGCCGGTAGTCCATTACTGTGTCCCATGACTAACTCGTCGTATCGTTTTGTCAGTCGGGCATCTAGCCCGGTCATTTGATATCCATGCCGTCCCTTTATAGACCAGGATCGGGAGATGTGTAGATACCTATGCCGCGATGACGGAAGAGCAGACAACCGAGCACCTTCAGACTGCCGCGCATAAAAAAACCCGCACCTCTTTCAAGGCACGGGCTCTTTCGTTACTTCAACAGATCAACGCTCGAGCAGGATCCGCAGCATGCGACGCAGCGGTTCGGCAGCGCCCCACAGCAGTTGGTCGCCGACGGTGAAGGCACCGACGAACTGCGAACCCATGTTCAGCTTGCGCAGACGGCCAACCGGCACGTTCAGGGTACCGGTAACCTTTGTAGGGCTCAGCTCCTGCATGCTGATCTCACGATTGTTCGGCACCAGCTTGACCCAAGGGTTGTGCTGGCTGATCAGCCCTTCGATGTCGGCGATCGGCACGTCTTTGTTCAGTTTGATGGTCAGCGCCTGGCTGTGGCAGCGCATGGCGCCGACGCGCACGCAGATGCCATCCACCGGGATCGGGCTCTTGAAGCGACCGAGGATCTTGTTGGTCTCGGCCTGGGCCTTCCACTCTTCGCGGCTCTGACCGTTCGGCAGTTCCTTGTCGATCCACGGGATCAGGCTGCCAGCCAGCGGTACGCCGAAGTTTTCGGTCGGGTACGCGTCGCTGCGCATGGCTTCGGCGACACGACGGTCGATGTCGAGGATGGCGCTGGCCGGGTCGGCCAGTTGATCGGCGACAGCGCCATGGGTCACACCCATTTGCTTGATCAGTTCACGCATGTGCTGCGCGCCGCCACCGGAGGCCGCCTGATAGGTCATGGCGCTCATCCACTCGACCAGACCGGCTTCGAACAGGCCGCCCAGGCCCATCAGCATCAGGCTGACGGTGCAGTTGCCGCCGATGTAGTTCTTGGTGCCCGCATCGAGCTGCTGGTCGATGACCTTGCGGTTCACCGGGTCCAGCACGATCACCGCGTCATCCTGCATCCGCAGGCTGGAAGCGGCGTCGATCCAGTAACCCTGCCAGCCGGCTTCGCGCAGCTTCGGGAAGACTTCGCTGGTGTAGTCGCCACCCTGGCAGGTCAGAATCACGTCGAGGGTTTTCAGCTCTTCAATGCTGTAAGCGTCCTTGAGCGGAGCAATGTCCTTGCCCACGGACGGGCCTTGGCCACCGACATTGGAAGTGGTGAAAAACACCGGCTCAATAAGATCGAAATCCTGCTCTTCCAGCATCCGCTGCATGAGCACGGAACCGACCATACCGCGCCAACCGATCAGACCTACACGTTTCATCGCAACTACACCTTCTTAAAAGTGGGCCGCTGCTTTCATGGTTGAAAGTTGCAGCGGGCCAAAGAGATTACAGATTCCGCAGCGCGGCGACTACTGCATCGCCCATTTCCTGCGTACCGACCTTGGTACAACCGGCCGACCAGATGTCGCCTGTGCGCAGACCCTGATCCAATACCAGGCTCACGGCCTTCTCGATAGCATCGGCCGCATCCTGCAGATTGAAGCTGTAACGCAGCATCATCGACACCGACAGAATGGTCGCCAACGGGTTGGCAATGCCCTTGCCAGCGATGTCCGGTGCCGAACCGTGGCACGGCTCGTACATGCCTTTGTTGTTCGCATCCAGCGATGCCGACGGCAGCATGCCGATGGAGCCGGTGAGCATCGACGCTTCGTCGGAAAGAATGTCGCCGAACAGGTTGTCGGTGACGATCACATCGAATTGCTTCGGTGCGCGCACCAGTTGCATGGCGGCGTTGTCGACGTACATGTGGCTCAGTTCGACGTCCGGGTAGTCCTTGGCCACTTGCTCGACGATTTCACGCCACAGTTGGCTGGAGGCCAGCACGTTGGCCTTGTCCACCGAGCACAGCTTCTTGCCACGCACGCGGGCCATGTCGAAACCGACACGGGCGATACGGCGGATTTCGGTTTCGCTGTATGGCAGCGTGTCATAGGCCTGACGCTCGCCATTTTCCAGTTCACGCACGCCACGTGGCGCGCCGAAGTAGATGCCGCCGGTCAGTTCACGGACGATCAGGATGTCCAGACCCGCCACGATTTCTGCCTTCAGGCTGGAAGCCTCGGCCAGTTGCGGGTACAGGATTGCCGGACGCAGGTTACCGAACAGGCCCAGTTGCGCACGGATTTTCAGCAGACCGCGCTCAGGGCGGATGTCACGTTCGATGGTGTCCCATTTCGGACCGCCCACGGCACCCAGCAACACCGCGTCGGCGGCACGGGCACGGGCCAGGGTTTCGTCGGCCAGCGGCACGCCGTGCTTGTCGATGGCGGCGCCACCGATCACGTCATGGCTCAGTTCGAAGCCCAGGCTGTACTTGTCGTTCGCCAGCTCCAGCACCTTGACCGCTTCGGCCATGATTTCCGGGCCAATACCGTCGCCTGGGAGAATCAGAATCTGCTTGCTCATGCTTTCCTCATGTCATCAGTCGGCGCGCCCTGGGGCGCGCCCGGAAAATTCCTATCGTTCAGCCATCAGCACCAGCACATCGGTACTGAACGAACCATCGGCCTCAATCTCAAAATATTCGCGAACTTCATTGCCCATCGATTGCTGCAACTCGAGGATCGCCGCGCGCATCACCTGCGGCGTGCGCATGCGCTCGACCCACGACGTGTACTCCAGACGCAGCCGTTGGCGCGTGGTACTGCGGGTATGCAACCCCGCTTCGCTGACCTGACGCAACCACTCGCCCGCAGAATAATCGCGCACGTGGCTGGTGTCGCGCAGCACTTCGACGCTTTGCAAGTAAGTGTCGAACAACGGGCTGCCCGGCGACAACACATCGATGAACGCCGCCACCCCGCCCGGCTTCAGCACCCGGCGAACTTCGCGCAGGGCCAGTCCGAGGTCGCTCCAATGGTGCGCCGAGTAACGGCTGAAGACGAAATCGAACTCGCCATCGGCGAATGGCAGGCGCTCGGCGGCACCCAGTACCGTGGACACGTTGCCCAAGCCCCGATCGACGGCAGCAGCGGCCACCACGTCGAGCATCTGTTGAGACAGATCGTAAGCGACCACTTCCTTGACCAGCGAAGCCACGTGAAAACTCACGTGACCGGCGCCGCAACCGAGGTCGAGCACGCGGGCATCGCCCTGCCCCGCCAGTTCAGCCTGTAGCAGCGCGAATTCAGTGCCTTGAGCGTGTACGGCGCTGCTCAGATAGGCCGAGGCCTGTTCACCGAATTGCTTTTGTACTACCTGACTGTGCTGGGCGGTGCTGGTCATGGGGACATCCTTTTGATCTTGTGGTGCCTGTACCGGCCTCATCGCGGGCAAGCCCGCTCCCACAGGGATTTTTGGTGTTCACAAAACCTGTGGGAGCCGGGCTTGCCCGCGATAGGCCAGCCCTGCCTACATAAATTTCGGATCAATCACGCGTCGCGAAACAACCACGGCTGGCTCGCGCGGTGCTTGGCTTCAAACGCGGCAATCGCTTCGTGGTCCTGCAGGGTCAGGCCGATATCGTCCAGGCCATTGAGCAGGCAGTGTTTGCGAAAGGCATCGATTTCAAAATTCAACACCTTGCCATCCGGACGGGTCACGGTCTGGGCTTGCAGATCAACCTGCAACTGATAACCCGGAGTCGCCTCAACCTGCTGGAACAGCTCATCGACTTCAGCGTCGCTCAGGATGATCGGCAGCAAGCCGTTCTTGAAGCTGTTGTTGAAGAAGATGTCGGCGTAGCTCGGCGCGATGATGCTGCGGAAACCGTACTCTTCCAGCGCCCACGGCGCGTGTTCGCGGCTGGAGCCGCAACCGAAGTTCTCACGGGCCAGCAGTACGCTGGCGCCCTGATAACGCTCGGCGTTGAGGACGAAGTCCTTGTTCAACGGGCGCTTGGAGTTGTCCTGATACGGCTGCCCGACATCCAGGTAACGCCATTCATCGAACAGGTTCGGACCGAAACCGGTGCGCTTGATCGACTTCAAGAACTGCTTCGGAATGATCTGATCGGTGTCGACGTTGGCTCGATCCAAAGGCGCGACAAGACCAGTGTGCTGGGTAAAAGCTTTCATGCTGCGCTCCTTTAGATCAATTCACGGACGTCGACGAAACGACCGTTCACAGCGGCGGCGGCGGCCATGGCCGGGCTGACGAGGTGGGTACGGCCACCGGCGCCCTGACGGCCTTCGAAGTTACGGTTGGAGGTCGACGCGCAATGCTCACCCGACTCCAATCGGTCCGGGTTCATCGCCAGGCACATCGAGCAACCCGGCTCACGCCATTCGAAACCGGCCTCGAGGAAAATCTTGTCCAGACCTTCGGATTCGGCCTGGGCCTTCACCAGCCCCGAACCCGGCACCACGATGGCCTGCTTGATGGTCGAAGCCACTTTGCGACCCTTGGCGATCACGGCGGCGGCGCGCAGGTCTTCGATCCGCGAGTTGGTGCAGGAGCCAATGAATACGCGGTCCAGCTGAATGTCGGTGATCGCCTGATTGGCGGTCAAACCCATGTATTTCAACGCGCGCTCGATGGAGCCACGCTTGACCAGGTCCATTTCCTTCGCAGGATCGGGAACGTTCTGATCGACGGCCAAGACCATCTCGGGCGAGGTGCCCCAGCTGACTTGCGGCTTGATCTGAGTGGCATCGAGTTCGACGATGGTGTCGAATTTGGCATCCGCATCGGAAACCAGGTCTTTCCAGGCCTCGACAGCCAAGTCCCATTCCGCGCCTTTCGGAGCAAATGGACGGCCTTTCACGTAAGCCACGGTTTTTTCGTCGGCGGCCACCAGCCCTACGCGAGCGCCAGCCTCGATCGCCATGTTGCAAATGGTCATGCGGCCTTCAACGGACAAGTCACGAATCGCGCTACCGGCGAATTCGATGGCGTGGCCGTTACCGCCGGCGGTGCCGATTTTGCCAATTACTGCGAGAACGATGTCCTTGGCGGTCACGCCAAACGGCAATTGGCCCTCGACCGCCACCAACATGTTCTTCATTTTCTTGGCGACCAGGCACTGAGTAGCGAGCACGTGCTCGACCTCGGAAGTGCCGATACCGTGAGCCAAGGCACCGAATGCGCCGTGGGTCGAGGTATGGGAGTCGCCGCAGACCACGGTCATGCCCGGCAAGGTGGCGCCCTGCTCCGGGCCGATGACGTGGACGATGCCTTGGCGGACATCATTCATCTTGAATTCGACGATGCCGTATTCGTCACAGTTATCGTCGAGGGTCTGAACCTGCAAACGCGAGACCTGATCGACAATCGCTTCGATGCCGCCCTTGCGCTCTGGGGTGGTCGGTACGTTGTGGTCCGGGGTCGCGATGTTGGCATCGATGCGCCAAGGCTTGCGCCCGGCCAGACGCAGGCCTTCGAAAGCTTGCGGCGAGGTCACTTCGTGGATGATGTGACGATCGATGTAGATCAGCGCAGAGCCATCGTCGCGCTGCTTGACCAAATGCGAATCCCAGAGCTTGTCGTAGAGCGTTTTGCCGGCCATCAGACGGTTTCCTCATCAGCTTGTTTCTATGCCCCGGATCTTGAAAATTCCAATAACCCTTTGGCTTGTGAGGTCGATCCTAGGGGGTTACATTAAATAACTCAAATTCATATTTTTCATGCTTTGCATAACCACCTGGAATACAACTGAGACATCATCATGGACCTCGCCAACCTCAATGCTTTTATCGCGATTGCCGAGACTGGAAGCTTCTCCGGTGCCGGCGAACGGCTGCACCTGACGCAACCCGCCATCAGCAAACGCATCGCCGGGCTAGAGCAGCAATTGAAGGTGCGGCTGTTCGATCGACTGGGTCGGGAAGTCAGCTTGACCGAAGCCGGACGCGCCCTGCTGCCGCGGGCCTATCAGATCCTCAATGTGCTGGATGACACCCGCCGCGCCCTGACCAACCTGACTGGCGAAGTGACCGGCCGTCTGACATTGGCCACCAGCCATCACATCGGCCTGCATCGCTTGCCGCCCTTATTAAGGGAGTTCACCCGACGCTACCCACAAGTGGCGCTGGATATTCAGTTCCTCGATTCGGAAGTGGCCTACGAAGAAATCCTCCATGGCCGCGCCGAACTGGCAGTCATCACCCTTGCACCGGAACCTCACACATTGGTCAAGGCCACGCCCGTGTGGGACGACCCGCTGGATTTCGTGGCCGCCCCGGAGCATCCGCTGATCAGCAACGGCGCGGTCACCCTGGCGGATATTGCCTTGCACCCCGCGGTTTTCCCCGGCGGCAACACCTTTACCCATCACATCGTGCAACGCCTGTTCGAGGCCCAAGGCCTGACGCCGAACATCGCCATGAGCACGAATTATCTGGAAACCATAAAGATGATGGTCTCGATCGGCCTGGCCTGGAGCGTTTTGCCGCGCACCATGCTGGACGATCAAGTGGCGCGCATACCTTTGCCGGGCATACAACTCACTCGCCAGCTAGGCTATATCCTGCACACCGAACGGACGCTGTCGAACGCGGCACGGGCCTTCATGGCTCTGCTGGATGCACAAATCGATCAGCCAGGGACTCGCGGCTAAGCTGTGCTTCTTCTTTTTGTGCTACGCCTATAGAGCCCCAAAACCCTGTGCCTAACGCCCAATTCAGCCCAAGGCCTGTTATCCATGCCCAAATCTGTTGAACGTATGCCGCCGATGCCGCGAATTCAGGCACTTGACCCCAAACGGTCCGAGCAGAGCTGGGAAAGTGCCCCGCAGTTGCTGGCGGCCCTCAACGGCGCACGGTTGGGCGCCTGGTATTGGGACATCGAGCGGGGGCAAATCAGTTGGTCCCGGGGCACTCAAGCGCTATTCGGCTTCGATCCCCGCCAGCCGTTGCCAGAAGACCTGGAGTACCTCGACCTGCTGCCTCAGGAGGATCGGGCGAAAGCCATCCGCGCCTTCAATGCGGTGATCGCCGGCGCCCCGCTGGAACAGGCCATGCACCACCGCATCCGCTGGCCCGACGGCAGCCTGCACTGGCTGGAAATCAACGGCAGCCTGCTGCCGGACAAAAACGGCCGGCCGCGAATGATTGGGGTCATTCGTGAAATCACCCATCAGCGCCAGCGCGAACAGGCGCTGAGCAGCTCGGAAAAACGCTTCGCCACGCTGTTTCACCTGTGCCCTAACATGGTCCTGCTGACCCGTCAGGAAGACGGCCTGATCAGCGAAGCCAATCAGTATTTCGAAAGCCTGTTCGGCTGGCCGGTGCAAGACGCCATCGGCCGAACCACGCTGGAACTGGGCCTGTGGGTCAACCCGGAGCAACGGGTGCAACTGGTCAAGGCCACCAAGGCCAAAGGCGAGCTGATCAACATGGAGGTGCAATTTCGCGCCAGCAATGGGCAGGTTCACGACGGCATCCTCAGTGCGCAAAAGGTCGAACTCGAAGGCCAGCCTTATCTGCTGAGCACGTTCCTCGACACCACCGAACGCAAAATTGCCGAGCACGCCCTCAAAGACAGCCAGGAACGCCTCGACCTGGCCCTGGATTCGGCGCAACTCGGCACTTGGGACTGGCACATTCCCAGCGGCATGCTTTACGGCTCGGCGCGGGCCGCCCAGCTGCATGGGCTGGACCCCAAACCCTTCCATGAATCCTTCGACGCGTTTTTCGAAGGCGTGCCCGGCGAAGAACGCGACACCATGCGTGACGCCTACCGCAGCTTGCGCGAAGGCCCGGCCGGCAATTATCAGGTGACATACCGTGTGCAGCTGCCGGATGGCACTTCGCGCTATCTGGAAAGCCGCGCCAGACTCTACCGCGATGACAGCGGTAACCCGCTGCGCATGGCCGGCACATTGCTGGACATCACCGATCAAGTGGAGCGCGAACAGCAACTGATAGCGTCGGAAGAGAAATTCGCCACGTTGTTCCAAGTCAGCCCGGACCCGATCTGCGTCACGCGCCAGGACACCGGCCATTTCATCGAGATCAACTCCAGCTTCACCCAGACGTTCGGCTGGAGCACCGCCGACGTGATTGGCCGCAGCGCCGACGAAATCGGCCTGTGGGACGCCTCGGCAAAAAGCCTGCAAAGGATCGAGCGGGTCATCCGCGAACAGGGCCTGAACAATGTGGCGATCATCGTTCAACACAAGGACGGGCAATCCCTGACCTGCGTGATATCGAGCCGGCAGATCAGCGTCGGCGACCAACCGTGCATCGTCACCACCCTGCGCGACATCACCCAGCAGCAACGTTCGGAAGCGGCGCTCAAGGCCAGCGAGGAGAAGTTCGCCAAGGCCTTCCACTCAAGCCCCGACGCCATCACCATTACCGAGCGCGACACCGGACGCTACCTGGAAGTTAACGACGGCTTCTGTCGCCTGACTGGCTACCGCGCCGATGAAGTGATCGGCCGCACGGTGTATCAAGTCGGTATCTGGGCCGAAGAGAAACAACGCTCGGCGCTGCTGGCGGAGCTGCAGATCAAGGGCCGTGTTCACCATCAGGAAATGCTCGGGCGCAACAAACGCGGCGAGTTGCTGACCGTTGAAGTCTCGGTGGAGCCGATCACCCTCAACGAAACGGCGTGCCTGCTGCTGACCGCTCGGGACGTCAGTTTGCTGAAAAACGCTGAAGCGCAGATCCGTCACCTGGCCTACCACGACCCGCTGACCAATCTGCCCAACCGCGCCCTGTTGATGGATCGCCTGAGCCAGCAGATCGCCCTGCTCAAACGCCATAACCTGCGCGGCGCGCTGATGTTCCTGGATCTCGACCACTTCAAGCACATCAACGACTCCCTCGGTCATCCGGTGGGCGATACGGTGCTGAAAATCATCACCGCGCGCCTTGAAGCCAGCGTGCGCATGGAGGACACCGTCGCGCGCCTGGGCGGTGATGAGTTTGTGGTGCTGCTCAGCGGTCTGGAAGGCTCGCGCAGCGATGTCAGCGCTCAGGTCCGGGAGTTGGCGGACACCTTGCGCGAACTGCTGTCCGAACCGATGTTCCTCGACGGACAGCGCCTGCAAGTGACGCCGAGCATCGGCATCGCGTTGATCCCCGACCACGGCTCGACCCCGACCGATCTGCTCAAACGCGCCGATATCGCCCTTTACCGCGCCAAGGACTCAGGCCGCAACACCACGCAGATGTATCACAACACCATGCAAAAGGCCGCCAGCGAGCGCCTGCGCATGGAAACCGACCTGCGCCTGGCCCTGTCTCGGGGTGAATTCAGCGTGCAATACCAACCTCAAGTGGACGCCCGCAACAATCGCATTACCGGCGCCGAAGCCTTGGTGCGCTGGCACCATCCGCAACTGGGTGCGCAATCGCCCACCGAGTTCATCAAGGTGCTGGAAGACAGCGGGCTGATTCTGGAAGTCGGCACATGGATCCTCGACGAAGCCTGCGCGGCCTTCAAACACCTGATCGCCAAGGGCCTGATCGACCCGCTCGATTTCAGCCTGTGCGTGAATATCAGCCCCCGGCAATTCCGTCAGAACGATTTCGTCGAACGCATCGAACACAGCCTCGGCAGCCATGGCCTGCCCTGCTCGCTGCTGAAACTGGAAATCACCGAAGGCATCGTCATCCAGAACCTGGACGACACCATCAGCAAAATGCGGCGCCTGAAAAAACTCGGCGTGAGCTTTGCCATGGACGATTTCGGTACCGGTTATTCCTCCCTGACCTACCTCAAGCGCCTGCCGGTAGACACCCTGAAAATCGACCAGTCGTTCATCCGCGACGCCACCACCGACCCCAACGATGCCGAAATCATTCGCGCCATCGTCGCCATGGCCCGCAGCCTGGAGCTGGAAGTCATCGCCGAAGGGGTGGAAAACCTGGAGCAACTGGCGTTTTTGCAGGGGCTGGGCTGCCATTTGTATCAGGGGTATCTGCACAGTCGGCCGCTGCCGGTGGAGGAGTTTCAGAAACTGCTCAAATAATCGGGGTCACTGTTGCATCGCACAGGAGACGTTCCGTAACAGGCGCTCCAATTGCCAGTTTTTCTCTCAACCTGTAGGGTCGCGTTTTTTGCACCGCCTCAAAGAGATCAACCATGCAGGATGCAACCCTCCCCCGCCCGGCCTTGCTGGGTATCGACCTTGGCACCACCAATAGCCTGATCGCCGTTTGGCAGGAAGGTCGAGCACAGTTGATTCCCAACGCCCTTGGCGATTTCCTCACCCCTTCAGTGGTCAGCCTCGATGAGGACGACAGCATTCTGGTTGGCAATGTGGCTCGCGCCCGTCTAACCACCCATCCGGAACGCACAGTGGCGGCGTTCAAGCGTTTTATGGGCAGCGACAAACAGTTCGATCTGGGCGGGCGGCAATTCAGCCCGGAAGAACTGTCAGCACTGGTAATCGGCTCTCTCAAACAGGATGCCGAAGCCTGGCTGGGCCATCCGGTGCATGAGGCGGTGATTTCGGTGCCGGCCTACTTCAGTGACGAGCAACGCAAACGCACGCTGTTTGCCGCCGAGCTGGCAGGCTTGACGGTGTCGCGGTTGATCAACGAGCCGACCGCCGCCGCCATGGCATACGGGCTGCACGAACAGAAGTTCGAGCGCACGCTGATTTTCGATCTGGGCGGCGGCACCTTCGACGTCACGGTACTTGAATACGCACTGCCGCTGATTGAAGTGCACGCCTCCACCGGCGACAACTTCCTCGGCGGTGAAGACTTCACTGCAGCGTTGCTACAGGCCTGCCTGAAAGACTGGCAACTCACCCCGCATCTGATCGACGGCCAGGGGTTGGCCAGCCTGGGCGATACTCTGGAGCAACTCAAATGCAAACTCAGTGAAGGCACCCAGCATCTGAACTGGAATGGCGCCGGCGTCTTGCGCGAGTGGTCGCTGGATGAGGCTGCAGCGCTGAAAATCTGGGAGCCGCTGCTGACCCGGTTGCGCGCTCCCATTGAACAAGCCCTGCGCGATGCACGGCTCAAACCCCGGGACCTCGACAGCCTGGTGCTGGTCGGAGGTGCTACGCGGATGCCAGCCGTGCAGCAGATGGTCGCCACACTGTTCGGGCGCCTGCCCTATCGCCACCTCGACCCGGACACGATTGTCGCACTGGGCGCCGCCACCCAGGCGGCGTGCAAAGCCCGCGACAGTGCAATCGAGGAGCTGATCCTGACCGACGTCTGCCCATACACTCTGGGCATCTCGACCAATCGCGGTGCAGACGTCAGCGGCGCCTTCTCACCGATCATCGAACGCAATACCGTGATCCCCACCTCTCGGGTGCAACGCTTTTACACCACCCATCCGCAGCAAAACCAAATCCGTATCGCGGTCTATCAGGGTGAACGGCCGTGGGTGCGGGACAATATTTTCATCGATGCCTTCGATGTCGCGATGACACCCAGCGACCAGACACAGGCCCTGGATGTGCGCTTCAGCTACGACATCAACGGCTTGCTTGAAGTTGACGTGACCCTGCTGGCCAGCGGCGAACGCCACAGCCACAGCATTGATCGCAGCCCCACCGGGCTCGACCCGCAATCACGGCAAAACAGCCATGAACGGCTCAGCGCCCTGAAAATCCATCCACGGGACGCGCTGCCCAATCGCACCCTGCTGGCACGACTGGAGCGAGCGTGGACGCAGAGCCTGGGTGATGAGCGCGAACAAATTGCCGGTTGGCTGGATGCCTTTACCGCCGTGCTCGGTGGCCAGCAATCGGTGGAGATTGCCAGCCATCGGTCACAACTCAATAAAGCGCTGGATCAACTGCGTCTTTAGCCGTTAAGCCGCGGCAGGGTCACCTGCAACCCCCCGGACAGCGTGTCCTCACCGGCGCTGTCCGGCGGCACACCATAGCGGTTAGGCAGCCTGTCGCCAGGAAAACCGAACAACACCAGAGGCAGAAACGGCAATACCGGCGTCAGACAGGCAATAATAAGCAGTGTGGGAATCCCGCGGCCAATGTCATGCAGCCGACGCAGAATCGCACTGAGCAACAACGCGATGCTCAGCAGCAGCATGACAATCCCCGAGACGGCGGTGCCGCTTAGCAGCGCCACGATCGGGGTGATCAGCACACACCCCAGCACTTGCCCGATAAACGCCTTGCGCCCCAATCGCGTGCCCAAGCGCCAGACCGCAACCGACGGCACCGGGCGAGTGTCGCTTTTGGCCAGGAGCAGGCGTTCGCTCCAGGACAGCAAGGCAGTCAATGCCAGACGCAGACCCACACTGTTCGCGGCTTCATCCTTGCCACGCTGCAACTGTTGCAGCACCTTGGTCCTCGGCACTCCTGCCGCACCATAACGAATCAGACTTCTCAGCGTATCGAGGACTTCATAGACCAGCAGCTTGTCGACGTCGAAATCCGTCAGCACTTTGCGCGGCGGCCAAACAGGATCCCCTTTGAGCAAACCATCACGAAACGCTTCGAACCAGTCATCTTCACAACTGATAGCAGCGATGGATTGCAACAGTGCGCGATGCTGCTCGGCGTCAAGGCTCGGATCGTGATACAGCACCCCCCAGAGCAGCATCAGCCCCAGCAAATCCTCGCCGCACGCATCAGGATCACTTTCAATGCAGGTATAGAGCTGCGCATTACCGGGCAGCGCTGCGCTGTCGAGGGCCTGTTGCACATTGAACAGCTGCTGCACGAGCAAACCATGGACCGGATCGGTACCTTGCAGCCACCCCAGCAAACCGGTGCAGTTACCTTGCTCATGCTGCAAACGCCGCAATAACGGCTGGAGCCGACTCAGGGGATGAGCCGGGTTGACCTCCAGTCGCTCCAGGCATTGCGTATCGATCAACGTCAGCCAACGCTCAGGCTGTTCGAGCAATGCCAGCAGGAATACCGTTTGAGCGTGCCATTGCCACGCTGCCTCGCCTTGCGCAATGTCCGGCAGGACTGCGCCTCGCTGCCCCAGTTGAACCAGCAGGCTCAAGCTCCGCAAGTTCGTGTCCGCTTCTGCGTCCAGCAAGTCAAATGCCTGATCGATCCGCACCAGGGCAGACTGGTCGTAAACCCGCAGCCTGCGCAGCCACAGGCGGCAAATCTTGTGCGGCTCTCCTTTTGTCAGTTCCTCGGCCAGTTGCGGCTCAACTGAACGACTGTTGAGAAAGGCCTTCATTGCCAATGGAATCGGCGCCTGATTCAACCAACAGAGTTGCTGCTCTGCCTGATACTTGAACCCGCTCAGCACCAGCCCCTCAAGGGCATCGAACGGGTGCGGCTCGTCCAGTATCTGTTGCAACAACCACACATCACCACGATGCAAGGCCCATGCATGCCGGTACAGACGCTGCAAGCGGGAATCCGCATGCTCCCCTAGCAGCAACGCCAGCAGAGGCAGTTCATCCCCCGTCATCCGCCAGTCGACAAATGCGGCTGCCAAACCTTGCAGATTGAGTTGCCCGACCCCAAGCCAGCGAGCCAGCGTTTCGGGGCGCTGCGAAGGGCTGCCATATTCTTGAGTGACATCGTCGAGGTCATGGGACCAGTCACGGAAATTTTCCAGACGGTCAAATGCCTGAATCAGCAGCGCGAGAAAGTCTGGTTGACGTTTGGCGCAAAGCTCCAGCAAGCAACTTTCAGCCTTCGGTTGACGATACTCCAGCCAGAGCCGAATCCAGCAGGGCAGCGCCTGATCCTCAAGCCCCAACAAACTGTTTTGACAAGCCAACAAATAAAGCCAATCGATATCGTCTGGCGCCTGGCTCTGTTGTTCGACACACAGCTGCAGCAGACCTGCACCACCGATACCCGCCTGAGTAAACCGCACCAGCAAACGCTTGATGAATACTTCGTCCGCCGGCAGCGGCAAGCAGGTGTGATGGCTGGCGAAGTCTTCGAATTCATGGAGCGGACGATGCTCGAAGAGGTAGTCGAGGCTGCGGGCATACCACAGGGTTTCCATCTGCACAGGCTCGGACCACCCGCTCATCAGTGTCGTGTCGAACGGGTCTGGCGTCTTGATGCGTTGCAGGAACTGTTCGACTTTATTCGCCTGCTCGAACCCCAGATCCAGCAGCTGGTGCTCCCAACCCATCCGTTGCGCCAGCAGATTCGCGCAGCGGTAAGACAGCGACCCGGCATTGGCCAATGCATGGAACAACCCCCAACCGAGGTCATCAAGAGCGTCCAGAGGCAACTGATCCAACGCTTTAACGAACGCTTGCCAGGCATCTGGATTGAAGCGCCGAGCCGGATCTTCGAGCAACGCGTAAAAATCCACCAAGGTCTGCGGAACCTCAGGGGCACCAGTACCTTCATCTTCGATTTCGTCCTCTTCATGACGAGCGAAGCGGGTGGCACTTTCATAGGCCTCACGCAGTGCCTGAAAGCCCTCAGGATCACTCTCCGGATGATGTTCCGGTAGACGCGCGCGATAGGCATTTCGAATAACTGTCTGATCTTTGGTAGGTTCTATACCCAGGCGTATCCAGCAACTCATGACCAGTCGAACTCCTCAAGGGACGCCGGGCGTGGCGGTGGGTTGAGGTCCATGTGCCAGGGCAGGTCTATCAGGAAAGAAGGGATGTCGCGCGCAAGACCACGCACTATGAAAGCGCTCCGCGAAAACTCCCCTTGCCGATCAAGCTCGTGAGCCATCTGTTCGTCACTGTTGCCCAGACAGCTCCAGAACGCATGACCGGCCAGGAAACCATTGAAATAGGAGAACCAACTGCCGTAATGGTATTGCGCTCTCACGGCGAGTCGGCCATGCAGCCAAAGACTTTCAGTTAAATCGATCCACTCATTGCGCAAGCCACAGCGCAAGAGAAACCCCATGCGCCCGAGATCCCAAGCCCTGATACCACCCGGCCCACATCCACCGAAGGTACGCCCGGCGAACTCGTGCAAGTCGCGCTCGCGGGGTGACAGCGTTTCAAGCAGTGCCTGCCATTCGCTCGGCAAGCAACGCTGCCACGACCGATATGCCCCATCGAGATGAGAGGCATGACCGTCGTCCGCCATCCCTTCGAGCATGCTTAATAACTGCGGCCGGTCGCTGATGCCCCAGCTGCATTGCAGGTCGATGAATTGCGGATCGGAGTAGAAAGCAGGCTCGTCATAATGGGCGCGAGGATTGAGGGCCACCATCGGCGCAGAAAGACCGCACAGCCAACGCTGTTGTATCTCTTCCATGAAAAAAAACTCCGGGCCGACCAGACAGGATGGGAGTCGGCAAAACTGGCGCGGATTGTAGAGAAACCGTCGCAAGGCGGCAAAGTTTGCAGTGCTGTTTTTCGCCTGGAAACAAAAAGGCCCCGACAAGTCGGGGCCTTCATTCAGCGGGTTACAGCCTGTTCAAACGAATGTATGTCTTCGAATGACTCAATGCTGCAGAGCCGGTTTTTCCGTCCCGTTGATCGGGATGCGTTTGGCTTTCGCTTCTTCCGGAATCACGCGCAGCAGGTCGATACTCAACAAACCGTTGCGCAGTTCGGCGGCCTTGATTTCAATATGGTCCGCCAGACGGAACGACAGTTTGAAGGCGCGCTGAGCGATGCCTTGGTACAGATAAGTGACGTTTTCGTCCGTGTCACGTTTGCCGCCACTGATGGTCAGCACACCTTTCTCCACTTGCAGGTCCAGGTCTTCTTCCTGGAAACCGGCGGCCGCTACGACAATGCGGTATTGGTCATCACCGTATTTTTCAACGTTGTAGGGTGGATAGGTGCTGCCTGGCTCATTGCGCAGGGCGGTTTCGAACAGGTCGTTGAAACGGTCGAAACCTACCGAGGAACGGAACAGTGGAGCCAGGGAAAATGCAGTACTCATGATTCAAATCTCCTGAACATAATCAGCAAGTTTTTTTGTCTCCGCGACCCGAATTCGGCATCGCGTAATCCTTAGATAAGGATCGCTGATTACTTTTCAAGAGATTATTTTAAGATTTTTTCAGGCCGCTTCAGACACCCGCAGACCCAGTAAACGCGAGACATTATCCAGTTCGGTCTCACGACGCAGGACGGTGAACAGCTCTACCGCTTCAGGATAATTGCGGGTCAGCATCGCCAGCCATTGCTTCAAGCGGCCCGGCGATTGACGTGGTGTCATCTGTGCCTTGGCTTGCAGCCAGAAGTCTTGAATCAGCGGCAGCAGCTCGACCCAGGTCATCTCGACAACGTCTTCACCGGCGCGGGCGGCGGCGATTTGCCGGGCCAGATCCGGGCGCGATACCAGACCACGACCGAGCATGATGTCTTCGACGCCGCTGATCTCGCGGCAACGACGCCAGTCTTCGACGCTCCAGATGTCGCCGTTGGCAAACACCGGCACCTTCACCACGTCCTGCACCCGAGGGATCCATTCCCAGTGAGCTGGCGGCTTGTAGCCATCGGTTTTGGTCCGCGCATGGACCACGATGTGCGCCGCGCCGCCTTCAGCCAGGGCGGTAGCACAAACCAACGCACCGTCCGGGCTGTCGAAACCGAGGCGCATCTTGGCGGTCACTGGAATGTGCGCGGGTACGGCACGACGGACGTGTTCGACGATTTGGTTGAGCAGTTCAGGCTCTTTGAGCAGCACCGCGCCACCACGGGATTTGTTGACGGTCTTGGCCGGGCAGCCAAAGTTCAGGTCAATAACCTCGGAACCCAACTCGCAGGCCAGTGCGGCGTTTTCCGCCAGGCACACCGGATCGGAGCCGAGCAGTTGCACCCGCAGCGGCACGCCGGAGGCGGTCCGGGCGCCGGTCAGCAGTTCCGGGCCGAACTTGTGGTAATAGGCAGGCGTGAGCAGCTGATCGTTGATCCGAATGAATTCGGTCACGCACCAATCAATACCGCCCACACGGGTCAGCACGTCCCGCAGGATGTTGTCGACCAACCCCTCCATGGGCGCCAAAGCAATTTGCATGAAAAACACACTCAACGAAAAACGTGCGGCAGTTTACTGGATTGTGCGAGGAATCTGCAGAACATCGCTGATTCCTTGTGGGAGCGGGCTTGCTCGCGAAAGCGGTCTGACATTCAGCATCTCTGTTGAATGTTAAGCCGTCTTCGCGAGCAAGCCCGTTCCCACATTAGATTTTCGCTGAATCCAACTCCTGCAACGCCGGGCCGTAGCCCTCGATGAATTCCGCCGGCATGCGCTTGGGCTTGCCGGTCGACAGTTCGATGCACACGAAAGTGGTCTGCGCCCGTAGCAACGTCGTGTTGTCGCTGGGACGCTTCAACTGGAAGTGTCGGGTCATTTTCAGGCGCTGATCCCAATCGACGATCCAGGTCGCCAACTGCAACTCATCGCCCTCATAGGCTGCTGCCAGGTAATCGATCTCGTGCCGTACCACCGCCATCGCCCGATCCAGCCGACGGTACTCGACCAGGTCCAGGCCCAGCCGTTGCGAGTGGCGCCAGGCACAGCGCTCGAGCCAGGTCACGTACACCGCGTTGTTCGCGTGGCCCAGCCCGTCGATGTCCTCGGCGCCCACTTCCAGATCAATGATAAACGGCGTTGCCCGATCCCAGCCCATGCCCCACTCCCGGTCAGATTATTTCGACCGGGGCAGTGTAACGGAAGCTCAGGCCGATTGGCGCGATTGCAGGCTGCGACCGGCCAGCAGAGAAAGAACGCCATCGATCACCCGCGGATCGGCGAGCACCCGCTGATGACCGCCCTCTTCCAGGCGCAAAAGACGGCTGTCGAACCAGGCTTCGTGGATCAACTGGGATTCCTTGACTGGAACAAAGTTGTCGTCCTCGGCATGGACGATCAGCCCCGGCATGTCGAGCTGATAGCGCGCAACATCCAGCGCAGCGGCGCGCATGCCGACGTCTTTCTCCACCTGGCGAATAAACGCCGAACGCGCTTTGGGCGGCAGGCGCACATAGCGGGCAAAACCGCGCAGCACCCCGAGAATTCGCGCCGGGGCGGCGATCGAGACCAGGGTTTCGGTGCGCAAGCCCAACTGAACGGCGAGCATGGCACTGGCGCCGCCCATGGAGTGACCGATCACCGCTTGCAGCGGCGGCAATTCAGCGGCCGCTTCGAGCATGGCCCGAGCGAACAGCACCACATTCGCCTCGCGACCAGGCGAACGACCGTGAGCCGGGCCATCCAGGGCAACCACGGTGTAACCGGCATCGACCAGCGCCGTGATCAGCGCGGCAAACTGTGTCGGCCGGCCCTCCCAGCCGTGCATCAACAACACCGCCGGCCCTTGCCCCCAACGCAGCGCCGAGAGACCGAAGCGCAAGGTGATTCGTTCGGATTTCGCCAGCAGCGGCAATTCCCAGTCACGCGGCGGTAATTCGCGCGGGGTCATGAATGCCAGGCGCATCTTGCTCGCCATCAGCTTCGGCGCGAACCAGCCCAAGGTGCCATTAACGCCACGAACCCAGCTCAACGTGTTCATCGCCCATCTCCTCAGGCTGACGCCTTTAGGTCATAGCACCGCCGATTTGGCGGCGCGCAGCAAACGATCAGACAACTCTCCTGGCCCCAGCGCCCGCGCCAGAGCCAAACCACCGACCATCAAGGCGATGTCGGCCAAGACCTTGTCGGTGTCTTCCGGGCTGGCCGCCAACTGCGCGACCATCAACTCAACATGCTCATTCAACGCCACACGAAATTCGTCGGGCAGACGGCCCAGCTCGCCGACCGACGCCGGAATCGGACACGCATGCTCGGTGGAATCACGGTGTTTACGCGACAGGTAGAACGCCGCGACCAGCGCGCGACGCTCTTCGCCGGTCAACTCGGCGTCCATGTCGGCGATCAAGCCACGACGATGGCTGAGCAGCTGCTTGAACGCTTCCAGCATCAATGCGTCCTTGCTTTCGAAGTGCGCGTAGAAGCCACCGACCGTCAGGCCAGCCGCGCCCATCACTTCGCCCACGCTCGGCTCGGCCGGGCCGCGCTGGATCAGCGCTGCACTGGCAGCCTTGAGGATGCGTTCGCGGGTTTGAGCTTTTTTATCGTTCATCGTTGCCTCCGAATATTACGACTAGAATATTATTCTCATAATAATTTTTCGCAAGTCGTGGATGTGACCGCTGGTCTGAAGAACAGGTGAGAGGGAAAAGGAGAGTTGGCCAAACGCCAGACAAACAAAAGGGCCATTCAATAATTGAATGACCCTTAAAAATCCCGCAGAGCGGGTAATCGTGGCGTCCCCTAGGGGACTCGAACCCCTGTTACCGCCGTGAAAGGGCGGTGTCCTAGGCCACTAGACGAAGGGGACACAAACCCTTCTATACAACTGATCAGTGCTGAGAGCTGATCGATTCAAGGCCGGTGTGGCCAGACCTTGAACTGTAAAATTGGTGGAGCTAGACGGGATCGAACCGTCGACCTCTTGCATGCCATGCAAGCGCTCTCCCAGCTGAGCTATAGCCCCGGATTTTTCGCCTCGCGGCGGAGCGACATCTTGCAACATCGCTTCTGTAAAACTGGCGTCCCCTAGGGGACTCGAACCCCTGTTACCGCCGTGAAAGGGCGGTGTCCTAGGCCACTAGACGAAGGGGACGCAAACCCTTCTATACAACTGATCAACGCTGAGTGTTGATCGCTTCAAGGCCGGTGTGGCCAGACCTTGAAGTGTAAATTGGTGGAGCTAGACGGGATCGAACCGTCGACCTCTTGCATGCCATGCAAGCGCTCTCCCAGCTGAGCTATAGCCCCTCATCGCTGAGGACGGGGCGAATCTTAATGGCGCATCGGAAGGCTGTCAAACTTATTTTTAACAATTTCCAAAATTTTTTGCCCACATAACAATCACTTACCGCCCTCCCCCCGTAAATTCGGGGGAAGTGCCGAAGATCAGGATCAAAAGATCGCAGGCTTCGGCAGCTACTACAGAGTCAAACGCTGTCAGGCAATCGCGCCCAGAAGCTTTTCCCACTCCTTGTTTTCTTTCTTCGACACGCCGCCCAGCAGGTCGATAGCCTGGCGCAGACGGAAACGGGTCAGGTCCGGACCGAGGATTTCCATCGCATCGAGTACCGACACCGAGCTGGCCTGCCCAGTGATGGCGGCAAACATCAGCGGCATGGCATCACGCAGCTTCAACTCGAGGGACTCGACCACCGCCTGGATGGTTGCAGTAATGCTGTCTTTCTCCCACTGACGCAGGCTCTCCAGCTTCCACAAAATCAACTGCATCAACTGACGAACCTGATCACCCGAGAGTTTCTTGGATTCGAACAACTTGGCGTCCGGGTTCACGCCACCGGCGAAGAAGAAGCCGGCCAGCGGTGCAACCTGGCTGAAGGTTTCAACCCGGCCCTGCACGTGCGGTGCGATCTTCATCATGTATTCAGGGTTCAGCGCCCACTTTTGCAGACGAGCGGCGAACTCTTCCACCGGCAAGTCACGCAGCCACTGGCCGTTGAGCCACGACAGCTTCTCGATGTCGAAAATCGGACCACCCAGTGAGACACGGCTCAGGTCGAAGTTGTCGACCATTTCCTGCAGCGAGAACTTCTCACGCTCGTCCGGCATCGACCAGCCCATGCGACCCAGGTAGTTGAGCATCGCTTCCGGCATGAAGCCCATGCGCTCGTAGAACGTTACCGAGGTCGGGTTCTTGCGCTTGGACAGCTTGCTCTTGTCCGGGTTACGCAGCAGCGGCATGTAGCACAGCTGCGGTTGTTCCCAGCCGAAGTATTCGTACAAGAGGATCAGCTTCGGTGCCGATGGCAGCCACTCTTCACCGCGCAAGACATGGGTGATGCCCATCAAGTGGTCATCGACCACGTTGGCCAGGAAGTACGTCGGCAGGCCGTCGGTCTTCATCAGCACTTGCATGTCCATGCGGTCCCACGGGATCTCGACGTCGCCACGCAGCATGTCAGGCACCACGCACACGCCTTCGGTCGGCACTTTCATGCGGATGACGTGTGGCTCGCCAGCGGCCAGGCGGCGCGCGACTTCATCCGCAGAGAGCAACAGCGCACGGCCGTCGTAACGCGGGGTTTCTCCACGCGCCATTTGCTCGGCGCGCATCTGGTCCAATTCTTCGGCTGTGCAGAAGCACGGGAAGGCATGACCCATGTCGACCAGTTGCTGGCAGTACTTCTGATAGATGTCGCCGCGCTCGCTCTGACGATAAGGACCGTGCGGGCCGCCGACGTCCGGGCCTTCGCTCCAGTCGATACCCAACCAGCGCAGGGCGTCGTAAATCTGCTGTTCGGACTCGCGGGTCGAACGCAGTTGGTCGGTATCTTCGATCCGCAGGATGAACTCACCGCCATGCTGCTTGGCAAAGCAGTAGTTGAACAAAGCGATGTAAGCGGTACCTACGTGGGGGTCCCCGGTAGGCGATGGCGCGATGCGAGTGCGGACGGTGGTCATGGCATGTCTCGAAAAGAATAAAAGCGAAGATCAAACAAGAGGCGAATGGTAACAGGCGATAGCGGCCCGGCTCTAGTCAGCAGGGCATATAAGCCAATATTGCCTTGGGGGATCTACCAGGAGGTTGCAGGCAGGGCTGAAGGCTTGGGAAGCGCGCAATGGATATTTGTAGTGTTCCGGCGGGCCTCATCGCGGCATAGGTATCTACACATCTCCCGATCCTGGTCTATAAAGGGACGGCATGGATATCAAATGACCGGGCTAGATGCCCGACTGACAAAACGATACGACGAGTTAGTCATGGGACACAGTAATGGACTACCGGCGCTGGCCGCCGGGATGAAAGCCTTGCCGCGAAGCGACAAGGCTTTTGCACAGACGCAAGCCCTTTGGCGATTTTTGAGCAATGACCGGGTTCGGCCCGTTGACCTGGTTAAACCGCTGCTGGCGCTGGCCCACGAGGGTTGTCGGGATGACTGTGATGATTACGCGCTGGTCATGCACGATTGGTCTCGGCTCAATTACATGCACCACCACAGCAAGGCTGATCGCCTGCAAATGACCCACCGGGGCGACATCGGTTACGAGCTGCAAAGCAGCCTGCTAGTCACCGACCGTGACGGTGCACCGATCTGTACTCCCGCTCAAAATCTGGCGACCAAGGACGGCGTGCTCAGCACGCGAGCCGAAGAAGTGCTGGTCCCTGAGAAGCATCTGCATGAACTGACACAACGTATCACTTGGCTGGAACAGCAGAATTTTGCCAAGCCGCTTGTCCATATCGTGGATCGAGAGGCTGATTCGGTCGCTCACCTGAGGCAATGGCAGGCCGAGGGTCGGCAATGGCTGGTGCGAGTCAAGGCCGGTTCCACGGCCAGTCATGCAGGTCAATCGAGGGCCCTGAGTCAAATTGCTCGCGAGATGACCTACCGCAAAACTCGCAAGGTGGACTACAAAGGAAAACCGGCCATTCAATGGGTGGGAGAAACCGCCGTCGTGCTGACTCGCCAAGCCCAGCCTTTCACCAAAGACAGGGCCGACCGCAAGACGCTGCGCAAGTCTGGTGAGCCGTTGCCGGCCCGGCTCGTCGTGAGCCGAATACTGGGAGCCGATGGTCACCTGCTGGCCGAATGGTATTTGCTGAGCAACCTTGAGCAAGAGGTCGCAGATGAACGATTGGCGCTCTGGTATTACTGGCGCTGGCGTATCGAGTCCTACTTCAAACTGCTTAAAGGGGGTGGGCATCAGCTGGAAAACTGGCAGCAAGAGAGCGGTGAAGCGGTGTTCAAACGGCTGTTGATCGCAGTCAGGCATGTGCTGTCAGTTGGCGTCTGATGGGCTAAGGGGGAGTTCGCTGAGCAAACACGGGATTTTTTGGTCCGTCTGTCTGGTCGACAGATGAAGCGCTCGCAGCCGGTGACGGCTTCCGCGCTGCTGGCCGGTTTATACATGCTTTTGGCCATGTGCGAGACATTGGAACAATACACGCCCCAGGAACTGGCGGGTTTTGCTAAAGAGGCCATCGGCTGGGTGGCCAGCCGAAGACTTTAGAGATGTGTAAATACCTATGCTCATCGCGGGCAAGCCCGCTCCCACAAGAATTGAGGGTATTCACACAATAGGTGACCACCTACAAACCCTGTGGGAGCGGGCTTGCCCGCGATGAGGCCCGCCCATTCATTGCATATCTCAAACCGCGATCAACCGCTCCCGCAACTTGCCGATCTCGTCGCGCAACTGCGCCGCGGCTTCGAACTCCAGATCGCGGGCAAGCTGGTACATTTTCTCTTCCAGCTGACGAATGCGTTTGCTGATCTCGCTCGGCGAGCGCAGTTCCGCCTCGTACTTGGCACTTTCCTCGGCGGCCTTGGCCATGCCTTTGCGCTTCTTGCTGCGCGAACCCGGTACGACCGCGCCTTCCATGATGTCGGCGACGTCTTTGAACACCCCCTTCGGCGTGATGCCATTGGCCAGGTTGAAGGCGATCTGCTTGTCGCGACGACGCTCGGTTTCGCCAATCGCCCGTTCCATGGAACCGGTGATGCGATCCGCATACAAAATCGCCCGACCATTGAGGTTGCGCGCCGCCCGGCCGATGGTCTGGATCAGCGAGCGCTCGGAACGCAGGAAACCTTCCTTGTCCGCGTCAAGAATCGCCACCAGCGAGACTTCCGGCATGTCCAGGCCCTCACGCAGCAGGTTGATCCCCACCAGCACATCGAAGACACCGAGACGCAAGTCCCGGATAATTTCGACCCGCTCCACGGTGTCGATGTCCGAATGCAAATAACGCACGCGCACGCCATGGTCGGCCAGGTAATCGGTCAAGTCTTCGGACATGCGCTTGGTCAGCGTGGTGACCAGTACTCGCTCTTCCAGGGCCACGCGCTTGGTGATTTCCGAAAGCAAGTCATCGACCTGAGTCAACGCCGGACGGATTTCGATTTGCGGGTCCACCAGACCGGTTGGGCGCACCAATTGCTCGACCACTCGGCCGGCGTGTTCCGCCTCGTAATTGCCCGGCGTGGCCGAGACAAAAATCGTTTGGGGACTGATGCTTTCGAACTCGTCGAAACGCATCGGCCGGTTATCCAGGGCCGAGGGCAAACGGAAACCGTACTCCACCAGCGTTTCTTTCCGGGAACGGTCACCCTTATACATGGCGCCGACTTGCGGCACGCTGACGTGGGATTCGTCGATCACCAACAAGGCGTCCGCCGGCAGGTAGTCGAACAAAGTGGGCGGCGCCTGGCCGGACTCACGGCCCGACAGGTAGCGCGAGTAGTTTTCGATGCCGTTGCAGTAGCCCAGCTCGAGGATCATCTCCAGGTCGAAACGGGTGCGTTGCTCAAGTCGCTGAGCTTCCACCAGTTTGTTGTTAGAGCGCAGGTATTCCAGGCGCTCCTGCAATTCGACCTTGATCCCTTCGGTAGCTTCGAGCAGGGTTTCGCGCGGCGTCACGTAATGGCTCTTCGGATAGAAGGTGAAACGCGGCAGTTTGCGGATGACCTCACCGGTCAGCGGGTCGAAGGCGGACAGGCTCTCCACTTCGTCATCGAACAGCTCGATGCGGATCGCTTCAAAATCGGATTCCGCCGGGTGGATATCAATCACATCGCCGCGCACCCGGAAGGTTGCCCGGGCGAAGTCCATGTCGTTGCGGGTGTATTGCAGGTCGGCCAGGCGACGCAGCAGCGCGCGCTGGTCGAGCTTGTCGCCGCGATCGACGTGCAACACCATCTTCAAATAGGTTTCCGGACTGCCCAGACCGTAGATGCACGACACCGTGGTGACGATGATCGCGTCCTTGCGCTCCAGCAGCGCCTTGGTCGCAGACAGCCGCATCTGCTCGATGTGGTCGTTGATCGAGGCATCCTTCTCGATAAAGGTGTCGGACGACGGCACATAGGCTTCGGGCTGGTAATAGTCGTAATAGGACACGAAGTATTCAACGGCGTTGTTCGGGAAGAACGCCTTGAATTCGCCATACAGCTGCGCGGCCAGAGTCTTGTTGGGCGCCAGCACCAGCGTCGGGCGCTGTATCTGGGCGATCACGTTGGCGATGCTGAAGGTCTTGCCCGAGCCGGTCACACCGAGCAACGTCTGGTGCGCCAGCCCGGCCTCAATGCCCTCGACCATCAGGCGGATGGCTTCCGGCTGATCGCCGGCGGGCTCGAAGCGAGTGACTAGCTGGAATTCAGACATAAATACCTCTGGGTTCGCATCTGCACGGCTGACCGGGCACGAACGAGAAAGACCGCAAACGACCGATGTCGCCCGAGGAAAAAACTGGATTGTGCTCAATGTGGAGCCGATTGCCACCGCTTTCAAGGCAAACGTCCTACATCGGGTAGAACCTTTGACGACATCACTCGACCAACGATCGAAAAATAATTCGAAAAACTTACCGTAAAAGCCGAATCGCCTGTCGCCATCAATCGCTGATGGCCTCTATACTAGCTCCCCGTTTGTGCACCGCTCTAGTGCATTCGGCTGGAGCGCGACACGTCCCTCCACACTCCATTCAGAGCCGCCGCAATAATGAGCCTGTTCTCCGCTGTCGAAATGGCACCACGCGATCCAATCCTGGGCCTCAACGAAGCATTTAATGCCGATACCCGTACCAACAAGGTCAACCTGGGGGTCGGTGTTTACTGCGACGAGCAGGGGCGAATTCCACTCCTGCGCGCCGTTGTCGAAGCCGAGACGATTCGCGCCGCTCAACACGTTTCCCGCGGTTACTTGCCGATCGACGGCATCGCCGCTTACGACCAGGCGGTGCAGAAACTGCTGTTCGGCAACGATTCGCCGCTGATCGCCGCTGGCCGGGTCATCACCACCCAAGCCGTCGGCGGTACCGGCGCACTGAAAATCGGTGCCGACTTCCTCAAGCAACTGCTGCCGAACGCTGTCGTTGCCATCAGCGACCCAAGCTGGGAAAACCACCGCGCGCTGTTCGAAACCGCCGGTTTCCCGGTGCAGAACTATCGCTACTATGACGCCGCGACTCACGACGTTAACCGCGCCGGCCTGCTGGAAGACCTGAACGCTCTGCCGTCCGGCTCCATCGTTGTGCTGCACGCTTGCTGCCACAACCCGACTGGCGTGGACCTGAGCCCTGCTGACTGGAAAAACGTGCTGGAAGTGGTCAAGGCCAAAGGCCACGTGCCATTCCTCGACATGGCCTACCAGGGCTTTGGCGACGGTATCGATGAAGATGCCGCAGCCGTGCGCCTGTTCGCCGAATCGGACCTGACCTTCTTCGTTTCCAGCTCGTTCTCCAAATCCTTCTCGTTGTACGGCGAGCGCGTTGGCGCCCTGTCGATCGTCAGCGAATCGAAAGAAGAAGGCGCTCGCGTGCTGTCGCAAGTCAAACGCGTGATCCGCACCAACTACTCCAACCCGCCGACCCACGGTGCAAGCATCGTCGCCGCCGTGCTGAACAGCCCGGTACTGCGCGCCCAGTGGGAAGAGGAACTGGCAGAAATGCGCCTGCGGATTCGCGGCATGCGCACCCAGATGGTCGACCTGCTGGCGAAAAACGCTCCACAGCGCGATTTCAGCTTCGTCGGTCGCCAGCGCGGCATGTTCTCTTACTCCGGCCTGACAGTTGAGCAGGTAACCCGTCTGCGCAACGAGTTCGGCATCTACGCCCTGGACACCGGCCGCATCTGCGTTGCCGCGCTGAACCAGAGCAACATCGACGCGGTGACCAAGGCCATCGTTCAGGTGATCTGAGTCTTTGCGTGAGATGAAAACGGGAAGCCATAGGGCTTCCCGTTTTTTATTTGTCTTTGATAATTCCCAGTTCGGCGACCGGTCGCTCTAGACTGCACGCAGATCAAAAATGTGGGAGCGGGCTTGCTCCCACAGGTTATGAGTACACCCGAGAATTCTTGAGAACCCACATGAAAAACGATGACCTACGCGCCGACCGCGACGAGCTGGACCACTTCGTGCCCCGCTCCTCGACCAAACGCGGTAATAACCTGGTGCTGCAAGTGGCTGCGGGCGTGTTCCTTGGCGGCCTGGCGTTGTGGCTGGTGCAACTGAGCGCCACGATGCTGTACGCCAAGCTGATGCTCGGCACCATTACCTTCGGCGGTTAGGCCAGTTCGCTCGCGCGCTGGCTGGCCGCATCGTCATAGGCCACATACAGCGACTCGGCCACCTGGCTTTTGATTGCCTTGGTGCTTTCCAGGCCCAGAACAAAACCTTCGGCCTTGCCGCCTGCGCGGTTCAATTCGTCAGCGGTGCTGGCCTGAGTGATGGCGTCGAACAGTTTTTCGGCGTGCGGGCCAACGCCTTTGGGCAGGCTGATCTGAGCGATGCTCATGCGAACACCCCGCTGTTTTGAGGTGTGAGGGTTGGGTGATTCATGGCGCATACCTTTTCGGCTGAGGGCCGGCAGCGCGTGTCACCACTTCCGGGCGACCATGGTAGACCTCTACCGCGATTCTGGTAACCGCCAATGGCCGATAACCCCCTCTGATCCGATGAAAACATCAAACTGCCAACAGAGACTTGACTTCTCTTTTTGAATCAGTAACATAGACGCCATTCCGCGATAGCTCAGTTGGTAGAGCAAGTGACTGTTAATCACTGGGTCCCTGGTTCGAGTCCAGGTCGTGGAGCCAGACAGCAAAATCGAAAAGCCCCTGAATCGAAAGGTTCAGGGGCTTTTTTGTGCTCGCCATTAAAGTCAAAAGATCGCAGCCTGCGGCAGCTCGCCGGTCGCGTTTAATTTCGACCGTATGCGATCCGTTTCATACGCGACGAAACGGATCATGAGCTGCCGCAGGCTGCGATCTTTTGATCTACCTGCCTTTTTATCGGGTACCGCCGTCAGACATGTTCACTGCTTTTCGCATGCACCGCCCGCGGCTCGGCATGCCCATGTTCCGCCTCCACCACCGGAATCTCATTCCCGTCGCAGTCACGCAGTTTACCTTCGCTGAAGTAATCCCCTTCCCGCAATGCCGCTAGGTCCTGATAACGCAAGACGCGTTCGGTACCGGCTGCAAACACCGATTGTTGATCCGAGTTGCCGGCGGTGAGGTGGTTGAAGGTCAGGTTCAGCACGATGGCCATGATCGCCGAGGAGCTGATGCCCGAGTGGAAGATCGTCGCGAACCAGCTGGGGAAGTGGTCGTAGAAGTTCGGTGCGGCGATGGGGATCATGCCAAAACCAATGGAGGTGGCAACGATGATCAGGTTGACGTTGTTGCGGTAGTCGACCTTGGACAGCGTCCGAATGCCACTGGCCGCCACGGTGCCGAACAGCACGATGCCGGCACCGCCGAGCACGGAGGTCGGCACGGCCGCGATGACCCGGCCCATGAAGGGCAGCAATCCGAGCACCACCAGGAACACACCGCCGGTGGCCACCACGAAACGGCTCTTGATCCCGGTTACCGCCACCAGCCCGACGTTCTGGGCGAAGGCGCTTTGGGTGAAGGAGCCGAAGATCGGCGCGATCATGCTCGACAGCATGTCGGCGCGCAGGCCATTGCCCAGGCGTTTGGAATCGACTTTGGTATCGATGATTTCACCAACGGCCAGAATATCGGCGGAGGTTTCCACCAAGGTCACCATGACCACGATGCACATCGACAGGATCGCGGCGAAGTGGAACGTCGGCATGCCGAAATGGAACGGTGCCGGGAAGCCGAACATCGGGCCTTGAGTGACGGATGAGAAGTCCGCCATGCCGAGGAACACCGCAATGACTGTGCCGATGACCATGGCCAAGAGGATCGACAAACGGGAGATGGTCGCACTGCCGACCTTGCTCAGCAGCAGTACCAGCACCAGCGTCACCGCCGCCAAACCGATGTTCGCCATGCTGCCGAAGTCCGGGGCATGGCTGTTGCCGCCCATGGCCCAGCGCGCGGCCACCGGCATCAGCGTCAGGCCGATAGTGGTGATCACAATGCCGGTCACCAGCGGCGGAAAGAACTTGGTGATTCGCGAGAACACCGGCGTGATCAGCAAACCGATCAGCGACGCGGCAATCACCGCCCCGAGAATCGACTGAAAGCCGCCCTCCCCACCACTGCTGACAATCGCCACCATGGTCGCAACGCCGGAGAACGACACGCCCTGAACCAGCGGCAACTGACAACCGAAAAACGGTAAACCCAGGGTTTGCAGCAATGTCGCCAGCCCCCCTGCAAACAATGAAGCAGCAATCAACAAACCGATGTCTGCCGGCGAAAGCCCGGCAGCCTGACCGATGATCAAAGGCACCGCGACGATACCGCCATACATGGTCAGAACGTGTTGCAGTCCGTAAGCCATATTCGCGCCGATCCCGAGATTCTCATCCTCAGGCCGTTGGTGTGAAACATGGGGCGTTTTCATGGTTGGGGGGTTCCCTGGTTTTTGTTGTGCGCACACTGTATGCAATAGTCAGGACAAATGTCTATAGAGTTGTATACAACTAAACAGTCAAATTATGGACATGTGTCCATGCCGCCCTTTTGCCCACGGCACCTCCAACCTAAAACGCTTGCAATACACCCTTCCTCCCCTTTCCCTCCCCACCGCTAATCTTTTGCTTTCCAAGCGACCGCCGGCACGGACGCCCCTCGCTTCATGCTTGATGATGTCGTCATAGAGACCGCGCGCGCTCTGGCGGAAAGCGAGGGGTATGGCTACCAGACGGTGATCAACAATACCCTGCGCCAGGCATTGCTCAGCGATAAAGGCAAAGTGGCGAAGCCCGATCAGAACGCTGCTGTTACAAATGTCGGGCATTTCAAAAAAGGCATCACCGCCTCCGAGCTGAAAAGCCTGGAGAAAAAGTTGTCAGAGGCCCTCAGCGAAATCCATCACGTGATGGAGCTTGAAGTTCGATCCTAGCCACAAAACCAAAACACCCACGCCTGGATCGACCAAAAGCAAAGGGGACGAACTGATCAAATCCGCCCCTTTGCGTGGTGCTCAATTTGCCTGCGACACAGGCTCAATCAACCGCTCAAGCACCCGCTTCAACACATCCTGCGCCGGCACTCGAATCCCGAATTCACTTTCCAGTAACCCGATCAATTCCTCAGCGTCCGTCACCTCCCGCCGTTCGCTCTCACCGCCCATACGATGAATGGCAAAGCTGCCGTTCATCAATGTGCGTCGCCATCCCTCCCCCGTCCGCGCCACCATCAGTTGTTTCACGAAGGACGATTCGGGATGGGTCGATACGTACCAGTTGCCGAGGGTGTAATCGATGTCTTCCTGACGTTGCAGATCGAAGATGTATATCGCCCGCCATTCACCGCCGACGTTGGCACGCAGGGTATAGCCGTCGGCGTGCGGTTCGATGCGATAGGGTTCGTGAGGGGTGGACTGCTCGGCTTCGGTATCCAGCATCAGCGGTGCGGTGGGCACCATGCCGCCGAAGCCGACGTCGGTGATGTAGCGCACGCCGTCGAGGGTCACCAGACTCAAGCGGTGCGTTCGGGCGGTCCATGCGCCTTCAGGCTGGCCCATGACCACGCGACCGGTGATGCCACGTGCGTCGAAGCCCAATGTCTGAAGCAAGGCCAGGAACAGGTTGTTGAGTTCGTAGCAGTAGCCACCGCGACCGTCATGCAGGACTTTCTGTTCTATGGACGGCAGATCGATGAGCACCGGCTTGCCCAATAACGTGGTGAGGTTTTCGAACGGGAAAACACCCGTGTGGCGCAGTTGCAGTTGGCGCAGGGTTTCCAGGGTCGGCGCCGGGGGCGCATCGAAGCCCAGGCGTTGCAGGTACAGCGCAAGATTTGTCAGTCGTGTCTCGCTCATCGCTCAATCCTTTATGCAGAGGTCCGCGGATCGCTCCGCCGATGGGCGCCATGTATAAGGGATAACACGGTCGGACTGACAATTGATTTAGCCAATCGCCGCACGCGCCAAGACTATCGCCGCTTGCGCGAACCCAATCGAATCCATGTCGGCGCATGATCGCTGGCATGAGGTTCGTTGCGAACCCAGGCATCGACGCCAGCCTCTTGCAGGTAAGGACTCAGTGCCGGGTTGAGCAGCAGATGATCGATGCGCAACCCCGAGTTTTTCTGCCAGTGCTGCCGGAAATAATCCCAGAAGGTGTAGATCCGCTCCTCTGGATACAGATAACGCAGGGAATCGGTCCATCCCTGGTCCAGCAGCCGCTGATAACACGCGCGACTCTCAGGTTGCAGCAGCGCATCCTTGAGCCAGGAGCGCGGGTTGTAGATGTCCAGATCGGTGGGCACCACGTTGTAATCGCCGGCCAGCACCACCGGATGGTCGCTGCTCTGCAGGTCCTTGGCGTGCGAGATCAGCCGCTCGAACCACGCCAGTTTGTAATCAAACTTCGGCCCTGGCTGCGGATTGCCATTGGGCAGGTACAGACAGCCCACCAGAACCCCGTGCACGGCAGCTTCCACGTAGCGGCTATGGGTATCGCTGTCATCACCCGGCAAGCCGCGCCGGCTCTCCAGCGGTTGCGCATCGCGCGCCAGAATCGCCACCCCGTTCCACGACACCTGGCCGTGCCAGACGGCGCCATACCCGGCCGCCTCCAGTTCGGCGACGGGGAATGCGCCGTCGACCGACTTGAGTTCTTGCAAGCAGGCGATGTCTGGCTGCTCCCGCGTAAGCCAAGCCAGTAAATTCGGCAAGCGGGCGCGCATGCCGTTGACGTTGAAGGTGGCAATTTTCAGGTTCTTCATGATCCGACGCTCGCAACGGATTGGGTGGTATCCAGTTGTGACCGGGGTGCGCCACGGCAGTTGCCGCGGCGAGCGAAACAGGCGACTAAAGGCGCGAGACTTACAGCGGATGATCGTCCCATGATGCCTTGAGCAACGGCAGCAGTGCATACCTGTCCACCGGGCGACTGAGGTAGAACCCCTGCACTTCATGGCACTGGTCCGAGATCAGGAAGTCCAGTTGCTCCAGCGTCTCGACACCTTCCGCGGTCACGGTCAGCCCCATGGCTTTGCCCAGGTTGATGATCGCCTGCACCACGGCACGGTCGTTGCTGCCGTTGCTCATGGACGCAATGAAGCGCTTGTCGATCTTGATCCCGTCGAACGGATACGTGCGCAGGTAACCCAGCGAAGAATAACCGGTACCGAAGTCGTCCATGTTCAACCGCACGCCCAACTCCTTGAGCGCATTCATGGTCGCCAGGGCGCCGTCGACGTCGATGAGCATCACGTTTTCAGTGATCTCCAGTTCCAGCCGACTGGCGGGCAATCGGCTCTGGATCAACGCCTCCCGGACATCCTCGATCACATCGCTACGAGCAAACTGCACCGGCGACAAGTTGACCGACACCATCATCGCACCAGGCCAGGTCAAGGCCGTCGCGCACGCCTCGCGCAACACCCAGCGCCCTAATGGCACGATCAGATCGGTCTGCTCGGCCAATGGAATAAACGCGTCGGGGTTCAACAAGCCTTGCACCGGATGCTGCCAGCGCAGCAGCGCTTCGACCGAGACGATCTGCTTGCCATCGACGTGATAACGCGGCTGGTAATGCATCACGAATTCGTTGTTCTTGATCGCCTGACGCAGGTCGCTTTCCAGTTGTCGGCGGTGCTGGATCTGATCGTTCATGTGCGCCGCAAAGTAGCACCACGTCTTCTTGCCATTGGACTTGGCCTGATACAACGCGATATCGGCACAGCGAATCAGCTCATCCGGAAGATGCCCCTGGCGCCGACTCAAGGCGATACCGATGCTCGCACCGATGTGCAGCGTGTGGTGATCGTAATGGATCGGTTGATGCAGGCTGTCGAGCAAGCGCTCGCAAAACCGGTCGATTTCCGCATGGCTGTCCATGCCGTGGAGTACCAGCACGAACTCGTCGCCACCCAATCGGGCAACCAGATCGATGTCCCGCGTGCACTCGCGCAAACGAATCGCCACTTCCAGCAATACCGCATCGCCGGCCGGATGGCCGAGGGAATCGTTGATCGGCTTGAAGTTATCCAGGTCGATCATCAACAACGTCAACGCCACCGATTGCTCTTTCAGTGCCAACGCGTCTTCGAGGTAGCGCGCCAGTTTGTTGCGGTTTGGCAAGCCAGTCAGTGCGTCGTGCATCGACAGATGCTGGATCTGCGCATGGGCGGCGACTTCATCGGTGATGTCGCTGGCCGTCCCGCGAAACCCCAGTACCGCGCCCTTGCGCTGGATCGGTCGCGCCGACACCCGGCACACCCGCTGCTGCCCCGACTGATCGCGGTAGGAGCAGCGCAAGTGGCTGACGGCTTGCTCTTCATCGAGTTTATTCAGCCACAGCGACAAGGGCGTGGTATCGCAATTGAGCAGTTGCTCGATGTTCTGCCCCAGCCATTGTTGATCGGAAAATCCGGTGACGGTGCTGAAACGCCCCGACAGATAAGTGATGCAGTGCTGGTCGTCGATTTCCCAGATCCAGTCGGACGCGGCTTCGGCCACCGCACGAAAACGTTCTTCACTGGCTTCCAGCGCCTGGTTCGACAAATCGAGGCTGGTATAACTGGCATCCACATGCCCGGACGTGCGCAGGACATAACGAAAGAAGTAAGCGGTCAACAACGCCAGAATCAACAGCGCTCCGCCCAGCGGCGGCAGCAGCGACCAGAGCAATTGGTGGCCCGGCTGCTCAAGCCGGGAGACCAGGCTGTAACCCGTGCCTGTCAGAGCGACGGCTGGCTGACCGGGAACAATGGCGTCGTCGGCCGTCAGGCTCAAGTCATGCAAACCGTAATCGGTGTTCAAGGCGTTGAGCTTTTCAGAATTCAATTGATCGACATATATCAGCACTGAGGTGCTCTTGGGATCGACCGCCGGGCGTTCGTCATTGGGCACGATCGCGGCTGCCGTCAACAGCGCCGGTTTGCCTTCGAACAAGGTGTACCGGCTGACCGCCTCGATGAGGCTCTCCTGGCTTTGAACCTCGTCTATCAGCGTCGCCATCGAGGTCGACAGATAGGTTGTCGCTTGATCCTGAACCAGCAGCCCGCGCACCGTGGCGTATTTGGTTCGCTGACCATCAATCACAAAAACCCCGTCGTAGTGATCGATGGTGAACAGGGTTTTACCCATGTTCTGCTCGACGTAGGCCCACTGCACATCAACCTTGTCGTTCAGATGGTCGTAGGCGGTCGTCCAGTTGGCGTAACTGGCAATGTAGTTTTTCGAGGCGGTGATGCGGTTCTCAAGTGCGCGTTGCGTGTAGAACGTGGTTTTGTTCAGATCCTGAGCATCGAGCCGTGCGGCAATGCTGAACAGGGCCACCAACGCGATCAATACCCCAACGACAAACAGCAGGCCGATGACGAACATCAGGTTGCGGGTAATCGGTGTATGACGCGCAGGTGCAGCGGTGGTAATGGAAGTCAAATCCATGCACTTGTTCCTGTCAATCGATCGCCTTATCGGGTGAGGCCGGCGGGGTCTGGTCTGTCGTCATGACAGCCAGGCTCTCCACTGACCATAGCAGCCATGCTCGGTCGCCGCCCCTGAATAACGCAAGTCATTGCCGCACTTAAAAAACCGAACACATGGCTATGCCATCGATCAGTTAACGTGCAAAACCTGTGGGAGCGGGCTTGCTCGCGAAAGCGGTGTGTCGGGCGACATCGATGTTGACTGTGCCGCCGGCTTCGCGAGCAAGCCCGCTCCCACATGGATTGCACTTAACTGACTAGCATTAGCGGTCCGAGCGCATCAGCGCTTCGACACCTCCTTCCATGGACAATACCGCCGAACGATTTCGCCCCGAATGCTTGGCCTGGTACAACGCCGCATCCGCGCGTTTGATCAACATTTCGGTACTGTCGTGCCCTGTCGGCACAAACGAATAACAGCCAAGGCTGACCGTCACGTAGCCCGTGGGTGAGCCACTGTGGATGATGTTCTTGTCCATGACGCTGCGGCGGATCTGCTCGGCGATCGTCAGCGCACCCTGGATGTCGGTGTCGGGCAGCAACACCGCAAACTCTTCACCGCCGTAGCGCACCGCCAGATCGGCACTGCGGTGGCAGCAATTCTTCAGTGCCCGCGCCACTTCGGCCAGGCAATGGTCCCCCGCCACATGACCGTAGGTGTCGTTATAGCGCTTGAAATAATCGATATCGAGCATGATCAGGCCCAGCGGACTCGACCGCCGGGCTCCGCGCCCGAACTCGATCTCCAGCGCCCGCTCGAACAATCGACGGTTGGCCAACCCGGTCAGGCTGTCGTGGGTGGCGATCAATTCCAGGGTTTTCTGCGCCTCGCGTAAATCCGCCTCAATGCGCTCGCCCGCGCGCACCTGATGAATGAACACCCAACCGAACAATCCCACACCGAGGACAACCAGGGCGACGATCACACTGGATCGAATCGCCGTGTCGTACCAGTCCTTGAAGATCGCGTCTTCGGAAGATGCCGCCGCGACCAACACAGGATAGGCATCGAGCTGACGGTAGCCATACAACCGGACGATGCCATCCACCACCGAACTGATCATGGCGTTGCCCGATGTCGCGCCGGGCAAGAGCGCTTTAAAGATCTCACCCTGCGCCAATGATGTGCCGATCTGCGATTCCACAAACGGCCGTCGCGCCAGCAGTGTTCCATCGGTCAATGCCAAAAACATCGCGCCGTTGTCATCGATGCTGAAGCTTTTGAAGAACTGATCGAAGTACGACATCTTGATCCCGGCCAGCAACACACCCTGGAAATTGCCGTCCTGGTCGTTCACTCGCCTGGAAACCGGAATGATCCATTCGCCATTCTCCCGACTGCGAATCGCCGGTCCGATGTGTGCCAGGGACGATACGTTCTGCTGGTGAAACCTGAAGTATTCGCGGTCCGCTACACCTGGGCCACGGGGCAGATTTTCGGACGACGTCACGATCCATTGCCCCTGCTTGTCAAACAGAAATATCCCGTGCAATTGATGCAGCGCCTGCACCCGCCGCGCGAAGGTTTTCTGCAAGCGTGGCGTCTGGACAGCGTCGAAACCCTCAGCCTGAATCCAGTCCACCAGACTGGTCAGCACCAGATCGGCCTTCATGAACGTGTCTTCGGCCTGCTGCGCCATGGCCCGGGTCAGGTTCGACGAAGACACCTCGGCCAACGCCAGATCGTGCCGACGCGACTGCTCCAGTTGCAGATAAAGCAGACCACAAAGGCACAGGCACACGGCAGCAATGAACAGCGCCGCAGCTTTGAGCAGGGGCAGCCGCTTCAAGGCCCCCTCGGGCGCGGGGTGCGGATCGGGAATGGGGATAGGCAAAAGCGAGTCCTGAGAGGGTAAGGCATGGGCAGAGGCCCAAAACCCTTATTCTTTGTGAGCTTAGTCTACGGGGTTGTGTGGGGCAATTGCGCCAGGTTTACAGAGACCGATTTACCCCCGCGAGTGAAATACGAAAACCCTCTCTGCTAGGATGAAAAACCTCAGGAGCCTATCGAACACTTCGATATCGGCTGCCGCGCCGCCCCGGCCCGTTTACCCAAGGAGGAAAAACATGAGCGCTGCGCACCACCCTGCCCCCATTGACACCGTTGTGTTCGATCTTGGCAATGTCCTTATCCGCTGGAACCCCAGAAACCTTTACCGAAAGTTGTTCGGTGAAGACCTTGAGGCCATGGAAACATTCCTCTCAGAGGTCTGCCACACCGCCTGGAACGAACAACAGGACCAAGGCAGAACCTGGCAGGTGGCGATTGAGGAAGCCATCGCCCGACATCCCTCCCAGGAGGTATTGATTCGCGCCTACCGCGAGCGCTGGGAAGAAATGCTCGATGGGGCCATCGAAGAGACGGTGCACATCCTCGATGAACTGCACGCCAAAGGCATGCGGTTGTTGGCTCTGACCAACTGGTCCGCCGAAACCTTTCCGATTGCCCGTGAGCGCTTTGAGTTCTTACAGAAATTCGAAGGCATCCTGGTGTCGGGTGCCGAGGGCATAATCAAGCCTTCGCCGGAGATTTTTCAGTTGCTGCTATCGCGGTTCGACGTTGATAGCCGCCGCGCGGTGTTCATCGATGATCATGCGCCGAATATTGAAGGTGCACGCCGGGAGGGATTTCATGCGGTTCAGTTCTTCAGCCCGGAACAATTGCGCGAAGAACTGGTGGCGCTTGGGTTACCCGTACAGTCAGCGAGATGATACTGAACGGCTACATTGCGTTGCGTAAATCGGCTTTTCGTAGGAGCCAGGCTTGCCGGCGAAGGCGCTCTTAAGGACGCCTTCGCCGGCAAGCCTGGCTCCTACATTGTCCGATTCGCGCCAGTTTTTTTTCAAAGCCGTTCCGACAGCCAATCCATCACCGCGAAGGTGGAACCCGAATTTCCCCGGCCCGGCATTGCGTCTTCACACCCTTCCCGCACGCGCCGAACCCCAGGTCCTTGCCCATGCACACCCGCACTTCCGACAACTCCGGGCCATTGCAAATCACGGCAATGCCATTGGCCGGAATCCCGGGGTTGCTTTGGCGGAACATCTGCGCGATTTCCTGGGCCTGGAAGTAATACGAAGTGCTGAACGGTTGCAGCTTCTCCGGGATCTTGACCGCACCGAGCGCCGTGTCGGACGCGTTCAGGTAACCCATGGCGCCTAGGCCGCTGCACGTCCCGTGCTTGGCCCATTCGTGTTCGAGCAGCTTCTGGGTCGGGAACAAGGTCAGGCCCTTGGCGTTTTCCGCCGGCGACAAGGTCACCCTCGGCGGGCAGGACTCCGGCCAGCCGCCCTTGGCGTATTGTGGCCAGAGACCGTGAAGCACGAAGCCGTAGCCTTTGCCGGAGCATTGCGCATCGTCTTTGTGGGTCAGGCAGAAGGTCGGCGACCAGGAGAGCGTCAGCAAGTAGTAATCGAACACCCCCGCGACCGATTCCTCCTGGACTTTGCTGCTCTGGGTTTCGCGGGCGCCGCTCAGGCCGATGTTGCCGAAGGTCAGCGCGATCAACGCGACGATTGCGTAAAATTTCTTCATTACCCACTCCTTGGGATGATTGATCTGGCCGTAAAGGGCCGAAGAATGGTTTTGTCACGCGGGTGTTTCAATCGCATGACGCAAGGCAAAACCGCATGATCTTGAAGGAGCTACGATTAACTGACATCACGACAGGAAATCGAAATGAGTAAAGCAGACGAGCTCGCCGAGAAGCTGAAACAATCCCGGCAAACCAGTGCCGACGCGACCATCGCCGACCAGGCCATCGACAGCTGGCCCGCCCAGGTCTATGAGCTGTATCACCAGATCGAAGCCTGGCTGCAGCCACTGATCGAAGTGGGCCTGAAGCTGCGACGCAATTCCACTCACGTGTTCGAGAGGGCACCGGACGGGGCGAGTTACGATTACGCCATCGACCAACTGCTGATCGAAGGCAACCACCACAGCATCACCTTCGACCCTGTCGCTCGCTTCACCGCCGACGGTGCCGGGCGAGTCGAGATTCACTCGTCAGGCAAGGAGCTCGCCCTGTTGCGCACCGTGAGCGAACACGGCCAGACGCAGTGGTGGCTTCAGGCGATCGAGCAATCCGGACAACAACCGGATGCGATCGCCCTGACGGAACACAACCTGCTCCTGGCGGTGCAAGAAGGGCTGGGGCTTTAAGCTTTAGAGCTTGTTCTGCCCCACCGCCATTGAGGGAGGCGCTGCTCGCCTCCCGTCCAGCGTTGGCCGTTCCGAAGGCAGGTTCAGCGCCCGCAACACCGGCTTATCGTACCCATACACATCGGGTTTGAACGTCACTCGCCCATCAAGACTCAGGTCCACCGTCCAGTAAGCCAACAACACCGGCACTTTCACGGGGAGCCTGATGTTCTCTGTCTTGCCGTTGGCTAACTGCTTTTGAATCCCTTCGCTGTTCCAGCGAACCGGGTCGTTGAACAACAGCTCCACCAATTGCAGCGGGTTTTCGACCCGAATACAGCCGGAACTGGTCGCGCGATTGGATTGCGCAAACAACTCGCGATGGGGGGTGTCGTGCAGATAAATCGCATAGTCATTGGGAAAGCGAATGACCACCTGTCCCAGCGAGTTATCCGACCCTGCATCCTGACGCAGCGTAAGGCCGCGCGGGTTGTCCCAATCGACGGTCAACGGGTCGAGCACATTGCCTTCTCGATCGATCACCCGAATCCGGTTTGCATTGAGATAGCCAGGATTGTTGCGAATCTTCGGCAGCATATCCTTGACCAGAATGGTCGGCGGCACGGTCCAGGTCGGGTTGAACGTGACGTAGGTGATCTCCGATTGAAAAATCGGCGTGCTGCGATACGGTTTACCCACCTGCACCCGGGAGCGCCATATCAGCTTGCCATCGCGATAAAACGAAACCTTGTACCCGGCGATGTCGACGATGACAAAGGTGCCCTGAAGTTTGTACAGCAGCCACCGCGCCCGCTCCATGTTCACACGGACCTGGTCGATTCGCGCCTCGACCGGCACATTCAGCGCCGCGAGTGTCGCCGGCCCCGCCACACCATCCGCCCCGAGGTATTGCTCGGCCTGATACTTCTTCACCGCCGCCGTGACGGTGTCGTCGTAGTCGGAGCGCGCGTTCATTTTCGCGGTGAGATACCCCCCCGCCACCAAACGGGCTCGCAACTGCGCAACAGAGGCGTCGTCCATGCCGGGCCTGAGCGTCTGCCCTGCTGGAATCTTTGGCCAGCCACCACTGTCGCGAACCCTGCGCAGTTGCGCCAGGCCCTGCCGCAACGTGCCATAAATCGCTTCTTGTGGCGGCGCCTGGGCGAACGCGCGGGCGACGTCATGGCTGTCGAGGGCGGTGAAGAAAAGGTTGACGTCCTCCCGGGGGTCGATGCCGACCGGGTCGAAATTCCAATGGATGTCCAGCCGCGAAGGATCGACCTTGCCACGTCGCAACTGCAGCAGCGCGGTGATAAACGTCTGGGTCGCCGAGATATCAAAAGCCGCTCGTTGCCCGGGGGTTGGCTCAGTTGTCTGCATCGAGTTTCTGGCCGTGACCAGTTCGGAAATTCGAAAATCCTCGGGGTCCAGGCCATCAACCCCGGTGTCACTCAGGCTTTTCAATAACTGGACGACATCGTCATCGTCCGTCCAGGCAGCGCGATAGCCCCGATGGCTATAAAAATCCAGCACTGCTCGGTTAACGTCGACCCGTTGATGACGCGGCGAGGTGAGCAGCGGGGGAAATGCCGAACTCAATGGCGCCAGTGCCGCCTGAATCGCCTGACCGACGTAATCGCCAGGCGCGGCATCCGCGACCACGCTAACGGGAGATGGCGGCTCAATCGGCGAAGTTTGCGCAACTGCCATGCCGCTTATCAGAAAGCCCATAAAAAATATGCGGCTTATGACGAATAACCTTGTTAATTGCCCCATGGATAATCCTTAATCTCCCGTTTTCAACCGGCTAGCGTCGTGCGCGCTGCTAGACTCGAAACAATCAGATGAGACTTGCGTATGGCCCTAGACCGCTGCGGCTTTTTAATAACGGCCCTGTTGCTGACCGCGTGTACTTTACCGGCAGCCTACGCCGATTCGCTTGAAGCCGCGCTGATCAAAGCGGCCCCCAATGCCAATGCCAAGGTGATTGCCCTGGCCGTACGCGCCTCTCAATGCAGCCGGACCCAAGGCACGGCCCCGGCGCAAAGACTGGCAGTCATCGATTACTCCCTACCCTCGACCGCGCAACGTCTTTGGGTATTCGACCTTAAACAACGCAAATTGTTGTTCCATGAGCTGGTCGCCCACGGTCGCAACAGCGGCGAAAACATGGCCCGCCAGTTCTCCAACCGCAATGCCAGCTTCGCCACCAGTCTGGGTTTGTACCGAACCCAGTCCAGCTATGTCGGGCAGAACGGTTATTCGTTGCGCATGGAAGGTCTGGAGCCGGGTTTCAACGACAATGCTTTCGAGCGGGCGATCGTTATTCATGGCGCGCCGTATGTCAGTCCTGATCTGGCGCGAGCGAATGGCCGGATCGGTAGAAGCCTGGGTTGCCCGGCCGTGAGGCCTGCGATTGCGCATCAGCTGATCGACTCGATGAAGGATGGGCAGTTGTTGTTTTCCTACTATCCGGATCAGCGTTGGTTGAAGTCTTCTTCGTATATCAATTGCGGTAACGCGACCGTGGCGGACTCGTCCAAGCCGAATAGAAGTCACTAAATACAGCGTGAAACTGTCAAAACTGTAATCTTGGCCTCAGCCTGCTGAAAGGCGCAAACCGTTAGCCTCCACCTCATTAAGTTCTCCTCCTTCCGCTCAGGATGGACTTGAGGGCTTCATCAGGCTGACGGATGGGAAAAACGGCATGCATTCCAACACCTCAAGACGCACTTTCGTGAAGGGCCTCACCGCTGGCGGGGTTCTTGCTGGCCTCGGGCTGTGGCGCACGCCGGTCTGGGCGGTCACCAGCCCCGGTGAACCGAACGTGCTGGCCGGTACCGACTTCGATCTGTTTATCGGCGAAACTCCGGTCAACATCACCGGCAACCCTCGCACGGCGATGACCATCAACGGCGGCATTCCCGGCCCTCTGCTGCGCTGGCGTGAAGGCGACACCGTCACGCTGCGGGTGAAGAACAAACTCAAGGACAGCACCTCCATTCACTGGCACGGCATTTTGCTGCCGGCCAACATGGACGGCGTGCCGGGCCTGAGCTTTCACGGCATCGAACCGGACGGGATGTACGTTTACCAGTTCAAGGTCCGGCAGAACGGCACTTACTGGTATCACAGCCATTCGGGGCTTCAGGAACAGTCCGGGGTGTATGGCCCGTTGGTGATCGACGCCAAGGAACCGGAACCTTTCCAGTACGACCGCGACTACGTGGTGATGCTCACCGACTGGACCGACGAAAACGCGGCCAGCCTGATGAAGACGCTGAAAAAGCAGTCCGATTACTACAACTACCACAAGCGCACCGTGGGCGACTTCATCCACGACGTCAGCGAAAAAGGCTGGGGCTCGACAGTCGCAGATCGCAAGATGTGGGCCGAGATGAAGATGAACCCCACCGATCTGGCCGACGTCAGCGGTGCCACTTACACCTACTTGATGAACGGCCAGGCGCCGAACATGAACTGGACTGGCGTATTCCGCCCCGGCGAAAAACTGCGACTGCGGTTTATCAACGGCTCCGCCATGACCTACTTCGACGTGCGTATCCCGGGTTTGAAAATGACCGTGGTCGCGGCGGATGGCCTGCACGTCAAACCGGTGAGCGTCGACGAGTTCCGCATCGCGGTGGCGGAGACGTTCGATGTAATCGTCGAGCCGACCCAGGACGCCTACACCCTGTTCGCCCAGTCGATGGATCGAACGGGTTATGCGCGAGGCACCCTGGCGGCGAAGGCCGGGTTGTCGGCACCGGTTCCTCCGCTGGATCCGCGACCGCTGGTGACCATGGATGACATGGGCATGGGCGGGATGGATCACGGCAGCATGGGTGGCGACATGGCGGGGATGGATCACAGTGCAATGCAAGGCATGACGGGCATGGACGGCGGTGACATGCAGGGCATGGACACCATGGCCGGCATGGATCACAGCAGCATGGCCATGGGCGCCATGGCCGGTATGCAATCCCATCCCGACACGGAAAAAGACAACCCGCTGGTGGACATGCAAGCCATGACCACCTCGCCGAAACTCGACGACCCGGGCCTTGGCTTGCGCGACAACGGCCGTCGCGTACTGACTTACTCCGACCTGCGCAGCACCTTCGAAGACCCGGACGGCCGCGAGCCCGGTCGCACCATCGAGTTGCACCTCACCGGCCACATGGAGAAATTCGCCTGGTCGTTCAACGGCGTGAAATTCTCCGATGCCGAACCGCTGCGACTCAAGTACGGTGAGCGAATCCGGGTCGTCCTGGTCAACGACACGATGATGACTCACCCCATTCATTTGCACGGTATGTGGAGCGACCTCGAAGACGAGAACGGCCAGTTCATGGTGCGCAAACACACTATCGACATGCCACCGGGATCAAAGCGCAGCTATCGGGTCACCGCCGATGCGCTCGGCCGCTGGGCCTACCACTGCCATCTCCTGTATCACATGGAAATGGGCATGTTCCGTGAAGTTCGCGTGGAAGAATGAGGCGCTACCCATGACCAGACTCACTCCGATCTCTTTGGCCCTCGTTACCGTGGGCCTGACGCTTTCTTCGGCCATGGCCGCCACCGATAACATGCAGGGCATGGACCATAGCCAGATGCCGGGCATGGATCACAGCCAGATGCAAAGCGAGGATTACGGGCAAATGCAGCCCGCCGCACCGATCCAAAGCCGCACGCCGATCCCGGCATTGACCGACGCCGACCGCGCCGCCGTTTTCGTCAGCCCCGCCGGCCACAACGTGCATGACACCGCGCTCAACTATTACTTCCTCGCCGACAAACTCGAGTGGCAGGACGCCGACGACGGCAGCGCATTGGCGTGGGATCTGTCCGGCTGGATCGGCGGCGACATTGATCGCCTGTGGCTGCGCTCCGAAGGCGAACGCGTCAATGGCAAAACCGAAGACGCCGAAGTCCAGGCCCTCTGGGGCCACGCCATCTCCCCCTGGTGGGACGTAGTGACCGGCGTGCGCCAGGATTTCAAACCCGGCGATCCGCAAACCTGGGCCGCGTTCGGCGTGCAAGGCATGGCGCTGTACAACTTCGAAGCCGAGGCCACCGCCTTCATCGGCGAAGGTGGCCAGACCGCTGCGCGGCTGGAGGGCGACTACGACATCCTGCTCACCAACCGGCTGATTCTGCAACCGACTGCCGAGCTCAACGTCTACGGCAAAAACGACCCGCAACGGGGCATCGGCTCCGGGTTGTCGAACACCGAAGCCGGCCTGCGGTTGCGCTATGAAATTCGCCGGGAATTCGCGCCCTACATCGGCGTGACCTGGAACCGCACCTACGGCAAAACCGCCGATTACGCCAGGGACGAAGGCGAGGACCGCAGCGAAGCCCGCCTGGTCGTCGGCGTTCGGCTGTGGTTCTAAACGCGTCAACTCAAAAACCTAAAAATCAACCGCTTAAAGCGGTAAGAGGCCTTGCATGCGCACCATCAAAACCACCGCTGTCGCTATCGCACTTTCCACCGGGCTGCTCATGAGCGCACTGGCTCAAGCCCACCCGAAACTGCTCTCCTCCACCCCGGCCGAAGGTGCGAACGGTGCAGCACCGAGCAACATCGAACTGCACTTCTCCGAAAACCTCGTGACCCAATTCTCCGGCGCCAAACTGGTCATGACTGCCATGCCCGGCATGGCCCACTCCCCCATGCCCATGAAAGCCAAAGTCTCCGGCGGCAGCGACCCGAAAACCATGGTCATCACCCCGCTCTCGCCCCTGCCCACCGGCAGCTACAAAGTCGAATGGCGCGCCGTGTCTTCAGACACTCACCCGATCACCGGCAACGTTACGTTCAAAGTGAAGTGATTGATGAGCGACTCGGTCAGCATTGCCCTGCGGTTTGCGTTGTATGTGGATTTGATGCTGTTGTTCGGGGTGGCGCTTTTTGGGCTGTACAGCCTTAAAGGGCAGGAACGGGTGTCTGGGGCGGTGCTGCCATTCCGGTCGATGTTGGCGGGGACGGCAGTGCTGGGCGCGGTGTTGTCTGTCGCCAGTATGGTGATGATGGCGAGTGCCATGAGCGGTGAAACGGACTTCGCCGAGCTGCGTCCACACATCGAAATGATGGTATTTGAAATGGATGTCGGATTGGCCTGGGTGGTTCGCATCGCAGTGCTGGTCGTCGCTATTTTGGCGGTAATGCTCCGTGCACCTGGTTTCAGTTTATGGATCGCGGCTTTTGCCGGTGGTGTTGCCCTCTCCAGCCTGGCCTGGAGCGGGCATGGGGCGATGGATGAAGGCAATCTTCGCATTTGGCACTTCACGGTGGACATTCTGCACTTGCTGGCGGCAGGGGTTTGGCTTGGCGCGTTGCTGGCGTTTGTGTTGATGGCCAAGATCAACGCCCTGCAAACCGAAGCTCGCATCAGGTTGCTGGCCCGCGCGGTTAGTCGGTTTGAGGCGATTGGCGCGGCCATCGTCGTGGTCATCACGGTGACGGGGGTCGTGAATTATCTATTCATCGTTGGGCCGAAGCTGGACGAGGTGTTTCTCAGCACTTACGGGATTCTGCTGTTTACCAAAGTGGTGCTGTTTGCCGGCATGCTGGTGCTCGCCGCGTTGAACCGGTTTCACCTTGGGCCGTTTCTGGAGCGGTCGTTGCGGGATGGGCAATACACGGTCGCCGCCAATGCGTTGCGGCGCAGCGTGGTGGTGGAATTGGCGGCGGCGGTGGTGATTGTGGGGTTGGTGGCTTGGCTCGGAACGCTGAGCCCGGAAATGGATGCCCAGTAAGGAAATGAAAGCATCCGATGACCGGCCAGAGCAGTCAGTGGACAGCGTGAGGGTCCTTTACTAGCGTCTAACCACACCAGATTTCAAGCCAGAGGGTTCAACACCCAAGCGCCAAGGTGAAAAAGCGGCGCAATTATCGAAAGGAGATCGAAAATGGCTAGCGTAATGAAAGTGGTGGATGTCGACTTAAAAATACTTAAATCAAACCCACCGCAGCTACACATATCGGCAATTGGCTTGGTGAATTCTGGTGGATGGACAAACCCGAGACTGGAGCCACGGGTTTATATCCAGTTCCCGCCAGACGGCATTCAAGACTTCGATTTTGTTGCTGATCCGCCCCAGGGGGCTGCTCTACAGGTCATCCTTCCCATCGACGCATCAAAACTATGGAAAGAGCCGCCACTCGATAAACTCAAGGGAGTAAGAGTCCACTCTGCCAGCAACTCGATTGAAGCGCATCTTAAGAGTTCGAAGTCCGTGGCTTGTGGATGAATAACTAATGTGGAGCGATACGTGTTGGGCCTTGCCTGGCACGTATCACCCATTGGAATGTCACCTTGGCAGCGCAATAAACCTCCGTGAGCGTCGTTTGATATGGATCAACAACGCCCTCCAACCATGGAGTAAGTTCAAGATCATTCCCACTAACGGGAACACAACATACCCTGGTTCGCAGCCATCCGACGCTGCCGATCCGCGTTATCACTGTGGAGATCGCCATGCACATCTACGTCAAATCCCTCCTGCTCGCTTTGATCATGAGCAGCCCATTGCTGACGCTGGCCGCCGCCCCCACCGAAACGACGCCTGCCGCACCCACCAATGACGCAACCCAGACCATGCCCATGCAAGACAAGGCCATGAGCGAACAGATGAAGAAAATGCAGGCAGCTCACGACAAAATGGTTGCCGCCAAAACTCCGGTCGAACGCCAGGCGGCGATGCAAGAAGCCATGACTACGATGAAAAACAGCCTCGGCATGATGCACAACAATTGCAGAGGTATGGGGATGGGCATGTCCGGTGGCAAGGGCGGCTCGGATACAGCGATGATGGACATGATGATGAAAATGATGGATCAGCAATCCAGGATGATGAAGATGCCGATGGGCCAATAAGCATTGCGCCATAACACCCATTGCTGACGGTTAGCATTGGCCGGCATGGCCGGACGAAACCCCGGAACATTTTCGTCGGAACGGAGCGCATCACATGAACCACTCAAACCCCTCGGCCCCTCCAGCCCCCTCGTTCTGGCGCAGCAAACCCGGCATCGCGCTGGGTATGCTGCTGGCGATCGGGCTGTTCTACCTGGCCCGTGAGCATTACGGCCATATTTACCCGCTTCTGCCCTATCTGATTCTATTGCTGTGCCCGTTGATGCACCTGTTCGGGCATCATCACGGCAGACACTGACCCATGCATCGCCATCTCGATCATCAAGCACATTGAACCAGGGCCGGGGAGCATCGCATTCAGCGTGGATGACAGCCAAGAAGCGGTTTCACTACACTGATCCAGCCGTGCCCCCACTCCATCACAAAAGCCCGATAACAATGAAAACCATAAAAAGCACAATGCTGCTCTGTGGCCTGCTCGCGTTAGCCAGCGGCGTTCAGGCAGAGCAAAGCCCTTCCCATCTGGACACCGTCCTGCAACAAGGCCAACTTCGCGTTTGCACCACAGGCGACTACAAACCCTATACCGTCAAAGGTGAAGACGGCGAATACTCGGGCATCGACATCGCCATGGCCCGCTCGCTGGCCGACAGCCTGGGCGTGAAGGTCGAGTGGGTCCAGACCACCTGGAAAACCCTGATGCCCGACATGCTCGCGGGCAAATGCGACATCGGCGTCGGCGGCATCTCCGTCACGCTGGAACGCCAGAAAAAAGCCTTCTTCAGCACCACCCTGGATATCGACGGCAAAATCCCGCTGGTGCGCTGCGAAGATCAAGCGAAATACCAGACCATCGAACAAATCAACCAGCCTTCGGTTCGCCTGGTCGAACCAGCCGGCGGCACCAACGAAGCCTTCGTCCACGCCTTCCTGCCCAAGGCGCAGTTGAAGCTACACGACAACGTGACCATTTTTCAGGAACTGCTGGATAAGAAGGCTGATGTGATGATTACCGATGCTTCGGAGGCGCTGTATCAGCAGAAACTCAAACCGGGTTTGTGTGCAGTTAACCCGACGCAATTTATGCAGTATGGGGAGAAGGCTTATCTGTTGCCGCGTGATGATATTAGCTGGAAGTTGTATGTCGATCAGTGGCTGCATCTGGCCAAGGTGACGGGGAATTACCAGAAAATTTTGGGTCAGTGGATAGCGGTGCCGGAGGCGAAATAGCCCGCGTTGGTTCAGCTGCCATCATCGTTACCGCACGGGATGGCAGACACCGTCAAAAATCACCGACACGTGTCAATCGCGGTGCAGGGTCAATCCTTTTGGGGTCGTGGCGGGTTGTCCTGACGATAGGTATGCTGGGGATTGATGACCAATTGTTTGACTTGGCTGTCCAACTCTTTGCTGTGATACAGGTCCAGGCATTTGAGCAGCTCAAAGCGAACGCCTTGACGCTCTGATTCGACCAGTGGATTGTGATAATCACGAGCCAGAAACCGGTCAACCAGAGGTTTACCGGCTTGAGGTGCTTGTTCCAGATCGAAATAGGTCCAGTCCATAAGCGCACTGGCACTGCTTCCGGCGTCCTGGGCGGCTTCAGGTTCGCTCTTGTAGGCTGTAGCGATGCAGTCTGCCAGCACCATATCCTTGTAATTTTGCGCGTAGGTACGCCCGCCTGCCTGGGGAGAGTTGGTCGGATCATCCTTGGACCAACTGTTGGAAGGCGCGGCTACCCAAGCCAGTACCAAGACCGCAGTCAAATACTTCATCAAGACAAACTCCAGAAGTTTGCGCGGTCGGTTTGATAGTTCATACCCGGCTCATTGAAATAGCAGTGGTCATAGCACATTCTGCCGTCAAACAATGTGGCATGCCCCTGAGCGTCCGACCAGCCAGAAACTTCAAACAAAATAAGACCCTTCCGGCCCGCCAGGGTGCCACCATCTGCGGCCGGGTATTTGACCGTCTCGGCGCTTCCCCATTGCTGTTCCAGATAGGCAATCAGGCTTTTGACGCGATAAAAGTACCAGCGCTTGTCAGCGCCAGACACGGTTTCGCCAACTATTCGCGGTATGAGTGAGCCGGAGTAATTGAGGATATAACTCATACGCACCGCGCACGTGTTGACCCATCTTAAGGCCGGATCACGGCTGTTAATGTTCATTGCAACATTGCCGCCAATGACTGTCGCGACTTTTTCAGATGGATTGATGGTGTCGTAAATCCGTTGAGAAGCCGCCCACGCGCTAGAAAATGAGGGTCGAATCATGTTTCATCCTTGAGTTCAGGAAGCAGAAAATCTGCAGCAGTTTAATCCTTCATGCTTGAGGTGACATAGACCTAAACGATGGGGGTCATGAAGGTGTGTTGCCCGGAAGGATCCAGAAGATGAAGCAAATGGGCGAGCTCTTCAGGTCGCCCATCTTCATTGCGGCGACTACACCTGCGCCTGCCAACGCAGCCCCATCACATCCAGCAAATCGCAGCGACCTTGACTTGAAACCGGCTAGTGGATGCCCCGTTTTCTGATCATCCAGGTATGAATCGCGTCGATTTTGGGCGCTGCTTTTCCTTCCGTTTTCGCTGGCGGCTATCCGGCAGATCAAATAGTGCATATAAACATAAACTTGATATTTCAATTTTTTCCAAGGGCGGTAAATTTCCTGAGGTGAGAGGTTTATGCTCGCCTATACTAAAAGGGTTAAATAGTGCTGACGAGCGCATTTGACAAGGTATTCAAATTTAAAAGTGTAGGTATTCTTGGGCGGTTACTGATTAAAATATTTTTCTGTAATGGCTTGGTGTCATGACGAGGATTTGATATGAACGTCTTATTGAAAGAACTTCAGGCCTATCATCATGAAGTGGCTATGAAAATTACTCAGATCAAAGAGTTGCTGAGGAAAATGAGACATGAATCCGATGTGGCTGATGACTGCAAGCTGTTGTTCAAGATGCTGGAAGCCTTGCACGGTGACGCAGAGCGCCACCACCATGAAAATGAAGAACTTATTCGGTTGGCCTTGCTAGCGACTGAGGCGCCGATCCACCAACGGGTCAAGGATATCGAGCGAGATCATCAGGCATTTGGGCGTATTGCTGGACAACTGAAGATGTTGGAGGACACAACTCAGGAAACGAGAGTAATTGCTGACACTATCGATGACTTCATCAAAAAATATTACGATCATATGGATGCTGAGGAAAATATTTTCTTTCCAGCAGCAGATAAATGGCTATCAGACGACCAATGGCAGGAAATCAAGCATCAATGGCATTAATTGGAAGTCACCGTTCACTTTCAAAAGTTAACTACTACTTAGTACCGACCTCACTAAGTAACTGCGCGAACACCAAATATTAACTCACTGGGTGTCCGTATATCGACGATTCCTCGTTACAAGCCCCTTCGCTTTGGCGCGTTGTCTAGTTCTAAAATAGATTTACACCTGTTTCATCCAAACGCCCGATACATCCCATCAATCTCGCTGAAGCCCTCCCATTTCGTTGTTCATTTGTGCTGTCCCCCGCAGCGACTCACCTGAGCCCCGCAAGCCCAATCCTGATAAACTCCCCACCTCCCAGCCTCACCCATTCCAGAAACGTCAATGCCCCCAATCACTGCCACACCCGCCCCGCACTCCCGCCGCTTCTCCGTCGCCCCCATGATGGATTGGACCGACCGCCACTGCCGCTTTTTCCTGCGCCTGCTCTCCAAGCACGCCCTCCTCTACACCGAAATGGTCACCACCGGCGCGCTGCTCAATGGCGATCACGACCGTTTCCTGCGTCACAACGAAGCCGAACACCCGCTAGCCCTGCAGCTCGGCGGCAGTGTCCCGCTTGACCTGGCCGCCTGCGCCCGCATGGCTCAGGACCACGGTTACGACGAGGTAAACCTGAACGTCGGCTGCCCAAGCGATCGGGTGCAGAACAATATGATCGGGGCGTGCCTGATGGGGCATCCACAGTTGGTGGCTGATTGCGTGAAGGCGATGCGCGATGCGGTGTCGATTCCGGTGACGGTGAAGCATCGGATCGGGATTAATGGGCGGGACAGTTACGAGCAGTTGTGTGATTTCGTCGGCACGGTTCGGGACGCCGGGTGCACGAGTTTTACGGTGCATGCGCGGATTGCGATTCTGGAGGGGTTGTCGCCGAAGGAGAACCGTGACATTCCGCCTCTGCGCTATGACGTGGCAGCGCGGTTGAAGACGGATTTTCCGGAGCTGGAGATTATTCTCAACGGGGGGATCAAGACGCTGGAGGCTTGTCACGAGCATTTGCTGACGTTTGACGGCGTGATGCTGGGCCGTGAGGCGTATCACAATCCTTATGTGATGGCTGAAGTGGATCAGCAGCTGTTCGGCAGCAAGGCACCGGTCATCAGCCGGGCCGAGGCGCTGGCGCAGTTGCGGCCTTATATCGCCGAGCATCTGCTGGCGGGCGGGGCGATGCATCACATCACTCGGCATGTGCTGGGGCTGGGCACCGGGTTTGCGGGGGCGCGGAAGTTTCGGCAGTTGTTGTCGGTGGATATTCATAAGGCTAAAGAGCCTTTGGCATTGCTGGATCAGGCGGCGGAATTGTTGGAGGGGCGTTAACGGTCATCTGCGTTGAACCTGTCCCGGGACTGTCAGAAATTTTGTGTTCGGGCATAACATGTTGAAAAGGAGCATGTATGCCGACCAAAAAGAAACCGGCCTCGGAGGCCAAAACCCAGCTTCCTTCGATTCCGAAGGAGCTGATCGATCAGTTCGTTAAAGGCCCAATGAGCGCCGAGGCGATTCAGGACGCATCCATGGCGTTCAAAAAGGCGCTTATCGAGCGAGCCCTTGGCGCGGAGCTGGGTCACCACCTTGGCTACCCTCAGGGCGCGGAGCGCCCTGAGGAGTCGAGTAACCAGCGCAACGGCAAAAGCAGCAAGACCGTGCTGACCGATGATGGCCCGCTGCGTCTGGACATTCCTCGGGATCGCGATGGCAGCTTCGCGCCAATGCTGATCCCCAAGCATGAGCGTCGGTTCACGGGCTTCGACGACAAAATCATTGCCATGTACGCCCGTGGCATGACCGTCCGAGAGATCCGGGCATTCCTTTCGGAGCAGTACGGGACCGATGTTTCCCATGATTTCATCAGCTCGGTCACTGACGCAGTGTTGGAGGAAGTGACTGCCTGGCAACAACGCCCGCTTGAGCCGATGTATCCGGTGATTTTCTTCGATGCGCTGCGGGTCAAAATCCGTGAGGAAGGACTGGTTCGCAACAAGGCCATCTACCTGGCTCTGGGCGTGCTGCCGGACGGCACCCGAGACATTTTGGGCATCTGGATTGAGACCACTGAGGGGGCCAAGTTCTGGATGAAGGTCTTCAACGACCTCAAGACCCGTGGCGTTGAGGATGTATTGATCGCGGTAACTGACGGCCTTAAAGGCATGCCAGAAGCCTTGAGTGCGGTGTTTCCGACGACGACCTTGCAGACCTGCATCGTGCACCTGATCCGTAACAGTCTTGATTACGCCTCCTGGGACAAGCGCCGCGAGTTGGCCAAAGCCCTCAAGCCGGTTTATCAGGCGCTTAACGTTGAAGCTGCCGAGCAAGCTCTGGACGCATTTGAAACGGGGCCTTGGGGCAAACAATACCCAACAGTCGTAGCCGCTTGGAGACGTGCCTGGGATCGAGTCATCCCGTTTTTTGTCTTCCCGCCTGCCATCCGAAAAGTGATCTACACCACTAACGCCATCGAGAGCATCAATGCTCAGTTGCGCAAGATCATCAAGACAAGAGGCCACTTCCCGACTGATGATGCAGCGACGAAGCTGATCTGGCTGGCACTGCAAAACATCACGGCCAATTGGGGCAGCGCAGCGCACGACTGGAAGAGCGCAATGAATCAGTTTGCGATTCTTTATGGCGATCGATTTACCAGGTCAAACTGGTGAAATGAGGGCTTGCCTTATGGCAGGCCGTTACCGGCCCGCACACAAAAAATCTGACACTCCCCCTGTCCCCCATTTCAGCATCGTATCTACCGATACCACGCCCCGCCTTTCAAACATCCGTTTTCAGGTTGTTGCCGCTGGGGCCATCGATACACGTACGCGCCCTTGAGTGGCTGCAAGCGCTCGGGTAATGTCATTAGACCCATAGGACAGAGCACGCCCATGACTTCCAAGCTGGAACAACTCAAACAAATGACCACCGTGGTTGCCGACACCGGCGACTTCGAAGCAATCGCTCGCGTTAAACCCGTGGACGCTACCACCAACCCTTCCCTGCTGCTCAAAGCGGCGGCCATTCCCGGTTATGCCGAGTTGCTGAACGCTTGCGTTCACGACTGCAAGGGCGATGTGGGCCTGGCCAGCGACCGTTTTGGCGTTGCGGTAGGGCAAGAGATTCTGAAGGTTGTACCGGGTCGTATTTCCACCGAGGTGGATGCGCGCCTGTCGTTCGACACTGACGCCGTATTGAAGCGTGCGCACCGTCTGATCGACCTGTACGACAAGGCCGGCGTTGGCCGTGACCGTGTGCTGATCAAGATCGCTTCGACCTGGGAAGGCATTCGCGCTGCCGAGAAGCTGGAAAAGGAAGGCATCCAGACCAACCTGACCTTGTTGTTCTCTTTCGCTCAGGCTGCGGCCTGTGCTGACGCTGGGGTTTTCCTGATTTCGCCGTTCGTGGGCCGCATCTACGACTGGTACAAGAAGGCCACCGGCAACGACTACACCGGCGCGGATGATCCGGGCGTGCAGTCGGTGACGCGTATCTACAATTACTACAAGGCCAATGACTACAAGACTGTGGTCATGGGTGCGAGCTTCCGTAACCTGAATCAGATTGAGCAACTGGCTGGGTGTGATCGCCTGACCATCAGCCCGGATCTGCTGGAGAAGCTGGCTACGGATACTGGCAAGCTGGAGCGCAAATTGGCGCCGGGGCATGCCGGTGAAGCGCGTCTTAGCTTGAATGAAGCGCAGTTCCGCTGGTTGTCCAACGAAGATGCGATGGCGACTGAAAAGCTGGCTGAGGGGATTCGTCAGTTTGCTCGGGATCAGGAGAAGCTTGAGGCGTTGTTGCAGGCCAAGCTGTGATCTAGTTCGAAGCTGTGCAAAAAGGGCGAACCTTGAAGAGTTCGCCCTTTTTTTGCGTTGAATTTGGGCATTGGATGGCTGCGCGCGGAGGGATGTGGCGTTTGTGATGACGCCATCGTGGGCAAGCCCGGCTCCCACAGGGGTTCTGTGGTGGGTCGCGATAGTGTTTACGACTGAGGCTTATGTGGGAGCTGGCTTGCCTGCGATGGGGCCCATAAGACCCACATCACTTCTGGGAATCAGTGCCGCTCCAGCGCATTCACCAGGTCATGGAACGCCTCACGGTTGGAGTCGTTCAGGCCCATGAGAATTTTGTGCGCTTCGAGGACTTTGACGCGTACCACTTCTTCGGACTGGTCCTGGTCTGGCAGGTCGGTCAGGCATTCTGGGCATGGGATCGGGCGGTCAACGATGTTGAACACTTGCTCGAAGCCCATGGATTGCAGCAGACGGGTGATGTCTTCGTGGGTGGTGACGACGGTCGGCAGCAGGCCGACCTTTTGCCGCGACAGGATCGACAGTTTGGCCAACAGGCCCAAGGTGGTGCTGTCGATACTGCGGGTTTCGGTCAGGTCGATCACGATGGCGTTGAAATTCAACGCGGTGAAGATCCGCTCAATAGTCGCATCCAACGCCGAACACAGGGTCAGGCGAACTTCACCGACGAACTTCAGGACGAAGGTGCCATCCTGCTCGGCGAACTGGATTCTACCGGTACTCATTAAAGATTCCTGCTCAACACCAACAGGGCGATATCATCCGGCATCTCCCCTAGCGTGGCCAATCCAAAAACCTGCCGCAGACCATCCAGGCTGCCGCCCGCTGCCTTCACTCGTTGAGGCAAAGCAGCTTCTTTATCTTTGAGTGTGGGTTCTGGCAAAAGGTCCAAAATGCCATCAGACATCAGCGTCAAACTGAACACTGGCGGCAATTCCAGTACGTGATCTTCGTAGGTGGCTTCATTGAAGAGGCCCACCGGCAGACCGCGCCCTTCCAGGTAACGAACACTGTCTGGCGTGTACAACACAGGCAACGGCAGATGACCGCCGATGCTATAGGTCAACAAACCTGTCTCCTCGTCGATGACTCCACCGACCATTGTGACGTGTTTACCCAGCTTACAACTGATCAGGCCCCGGTTGATATGACCAAGGACCTCTGAAGGCTTGAATTCCGGCAACGTGCCGTTGCGTTTGGATTCGAACAGCAAGCGCGTGGTCATGAACTTCAGCAACACGGTAACGAAGGCTGAAGAGGCGCCATGACCGGAAACGTCTGCCAGGTAGAACGCTACCCGACGCTCGTCGACCCGGAAGTAGTCGACGAAATCGCCCGACAGGTACAGCGACGGGATTATCTGGTGCGCGAACTGGAACTCGTTGATGCTCCAGGGGCTGACCGGCAGCATGTTCATCTGCACCTGGCGACCGGCGTTCTGGTCTTCCTGGAGCAGGTTCAGGCTGGCTTCGAGCTCTCGGTTGGCCTTTTCCAGCTTCTCGCGGTAGCGCTGGTTTTCCAGCAGCAGGCGCGCACGATCCAGGGCCCGGCGCACGGAGTGCTCGAGCACGGCCAGATCTTCGAGAGGCTTGATCAGGTAGTCCGCCGCGCCCAGACGCAGGGCCTCGACCGCGTCGTTCATCACGCCGGCGCCCGACACCACGATTACCGGGGTTTGCGGCGACAGCTCGGTGACCTGGCGAATGAGTTCGAGTCCGCCCATCTGCGGCATGCGCAGATCGCAGATGACCAAATCGGGCTTGTCTTGCTCGAATACCTGAAGTCCCTGCTGGCCATTGCTGGCCTGCAGGACACTGAAACCACTGTCTTCCAAGTAGGCCGCGAGGCTCGCGCGCACTACTTCGTCATCATCGATTATCAGCAGCGTGGCACTGGTTTTTGGCATGTGGGCAAACGGCGCCAGAATTAGGTTGGCGTAGCAGGCTGGGCATTTGGCCCTGCTCACACTACTGGATTCGCTTTCTAGCCTCTCTGGCCGCACCGTTTTCGAGCGTTTGCCCTACTCACAGGTCCACCAAAGGTGCCCTTCTAAGGCGCAGACGGTACTCCCATCCGCGAGGCGTTTCAAGCTCACGCCGATGGTCGCTTGACGTCTTTACTTGTCAAATCACCGAGAGTTATAAGAACAGGCAAAACCGTAACCCAAAGGAAGGATCGAGCCCATGAGCCAAACTGATCGGGACTACAGCGAAAAGCGCGATTTCATCCGCATGCGGGTCGATGCCGATGTGTCGCTGATTCATGAGGGCGACGAGGTGCCAGCCGTCTGCATCGACCTTTCCAGCAGCGGTATGCAGGTTGAGGCGCCCCGCTTGTTCAAGGTCGGTGACCGGCTTAGCGTGCGAATTGATTCCGATCACACGGCGCTAAAAGGCCTTGAGGCCGATACCGAGGTGGTGTGGGTGAAAGCACAGGACGGTGGCAGTCAGAAACTCGGGCTTACAATCCTGAAGATGAAATAACCCGCTAGCCAAACGAAAGAAGGCGGCCAAATGGCCGCCTTCTTCGTTTTACCGGTCGAGATTAAAAATCGTCTTCGACCTGGCCGTCCTTGACCTTGAATTCGCGGTTTTGCAGGTACGCATTGCGAATAAAGGTGTATTTGTCGCCGCTGACCAGCTTCTCGGCCGACAGCAGGTTGGCGCGGGTGTCTACGATGTTCAGGCCGAAGATCGAATTACGCACCGGCACGTCGTGGATGTAGCGGTACGGGCCGGTATAGCCGTCGACATACTTGGAAGGCGCATCACGCAAAGTGCTTGGACCCAGCAGCGGCAGCATCAGGTACGGGCCGCTGCCCACGCCCCAGTAACCGAGGGTCTGGCCGAAGTCTTCGTCGTTGCGCTGCAGGCCCATTTGGGTGCCCACGTCGAAGAAGCCCAGCAGGCCGAAGGTGGTGTTGAAAATCAAGCGCGCAGTGTCGACGCCAGCCGCGGCGGGCTTGGCCTGCAACACGTCGTTGGCGAGGTTGGTGACGTCGCCGACGTTGCGGAACATGTTGTGGATGCCGTCTTCCAGGAACTGCGGCGTGACGAACCGGTAGCCCTGAGCTACCGGCTTCAGCGCGTAGGTGTCGACGAAGTCGTTGAACTTGTAGATCGGGCGGTTAATGCTTTCCCAAGGGTCTTCTTCCGTGGCAGCCTGAGCCGCGAACGGAACCAGCAATACACTGGCACACATACAAAGCTGAGCGAGTCGATTGCTCCAGCGCATACAGAAACTCCTTGGATTCATACTGGCATGGGCGCTTGGCCCAAGCACAAAGACCGCTAGTATATGATGGAAAATCCTGTTTAGGCAGCTTCGTGCGCGATGGCCTGCGACCGACTGTGCCTGGCTGGGAGCGATTCACATCAGTGTCACTCAACTGTCACCGTCCACGAATAGCCTTGTTACTATTTCAAGGATGTTGATATGCCACGCGCCGAAACCTCGCCTCTCATCGCGCCCAGCCTGACCGCTGTACTGTTCGGCCTCAGTGGATGTCTGGTGGATTTCGGCGCACGCACTCGCCAACCCGGCACACTGACTGCCGAGCACACCGAAGTCACGCTCGGTGCTCTGGATAGCCTGTCCAGCTTGCAGCGCCAACAGATTCCTTGTGCCTGGCTCGATGAACTGCCCCCCGCCCTCAGCCACTCGCTGGCCGCGGCACTCCCGGCCTGGATCAAACCTTCGCAACACCCGGAAACAATCAATCCATGGCCAGCCCCGAATGCCTGCTGGCAAGCCTTGATGGCGCTGAACGTCGAGCGTCTGGACGGTTGCGTGCTGGTCAGCGGCGAACCACGCTTGCTGCAATCAGGCCTGAATGCCGGGTTGTGGACCATTGGCCTGGCGTCCTGCGGCTCGTTGTGTGGGCTCGCGCCGAGTGAATGGCAGGCCTTGAGCCAAAAGGAACGGGAACACCTGCGTGGCAAGGCCACAATGCAGTTGTTCGGCCTGGGCGTGCATTCGGTGATCGATCATCTGGGCGAGCTCGACACCTGCCTGGCCGATATCAGCCTGCGCCGACTCAAGGGCGAGAAGCCCTGATCGCCGCCTCACACCTATGAAGGCATGCAGGTTGCCCGAGAGTGGATTAATCTGAAGGTCAGCCATAGACCTTTGGCGCGCCGCTGCGGTCTATGCCAGTGCCTATCGATAAAAGGAAGAACGCCATGCCTGCCCGCGAACTGCAAGAACAGCTCAACAAACTGCGCGAGCAATTGGAACAGAATCCACCGCTTTCCGAAGCCGAGCGCGCTGACCTGCACGCGCTGATGCAACAGATCGAACTTGAGCTTGAACTCGAAACAAAAACCCAGGACACCAACCTCGCCGACAATGTGAACCTGGCCGTCGAGCGCTTCGAAGTCGAACATCCCGCCCTTGCCGGCACCTTGCGTAACATCATGCAAGCCTTGGTCAGCATGGGGATCTGAACCCACCATATGCAAAAAAGCCCCGCTATCGATAGCGGGGCTTTTTCGTTTCTGCAGTCCGAAGCACCACGGTTCTATTGTGGCGAGGGGGCTTGCCCCCGTTCGGCTGCGAAGCCGTCGCAAATCATTGGGGGCAAGCCCCTCGCCACAGGTTCCATGCTTGACTTAAGCCTTATTGACGGACCAACCGATGGTTCGGCAGTTGCACTTCTTCCGTGCTGCGATACGGGTTGATGTCCAACCCGCCGCGACGCACATACCGCGCATACACCGTCAGTTTCTCTGGCTTCAGCAACCGTTGCAGGTCGAGGAAAATCCGCTCCACACACTGCTCATGAAAGTCCGAGTGCTGACGAAAGCTCACGATGTATTCCAGCAAACTCGCGTGATCCAGCGCCGCGCCGCGATACTCCACCGCCACGCTGCCCCAATCCGGTTGACTGGTAACCGGGCAGTTGGACTTTAGCAAATGGCTGTGCACGGACTCTTCAATAATGAGTGACTCATCGCAGCGCAGCAGTTCCGGACGCGGATGCTCATAGCTGCTGACGCTAATGTCCAGGTCATCGATGCACACGCCCGGCAATGCCACGACGCCTTCTGCCTCAACCTCTTTCAGGCTGCGAATCCGCACGCCCACCGGTTTGCCGGCAGCAGCCGAGAGGTCTTTCGCCAGCGTCGCTTCAAGGCTCGCGGTATCGGCAAACGCTGTCTGGTTCAGCGAGTTGAGGTACAGCTTGAACGACTTCGATTCGATGATGTTCGGCGAATCCGCCGGAATGCTGAATTCGCCAATCGCCACCACAGGCTTGCCGGATGGCAACAGCCACGACAGTTCGAAGCAGTTCCAGAAGTCCACGCCCTTGTACGGCAGGGTTTCAGCCGTCAGGCCCAGTTCGGCCCATTTCGCGGTACGCGGGATTGGGAACAGCAGGGACGGCGTGTAGGTGGCGATGTATTCGCTGGATTTGCCCAGCGGCGAATGTTCGGCTGCGGGATGCATGGCGGAAACCTGACTGAAGAATCAGCGGATTCTACCAGCCTTTGCTCCCGCCTTTGAGTGCTTACTGACTGACTGTCAATTTGCCGACCATGCCGGCCTGATAGTGGCCGGGGATATTGCAGGCAAATTCCAGGTTGGTGGCCTTGGTGAAGGTCCAGGTCAGCTCGGCGGTTTTGCCCGGTTCCACCAACACACTATTGGGGTCGTCATGCTTCATGCCGTGGTCCATGGTGCCATGATCCATTCCGGCCATGGAACCGTGATCCATGGTCTTCATGCCTGTAGGCATCAACATGCCGCTTTGCTGCATCTGGAGCATTTCCCGCTGATGCCTGGCATGCATCTGTGCATCGCCGAGGTTGAATTCATGCAGCAACTGGCCTTTATTCACCAGTACGAGACGCACGGTTTCCCCGGCCTTGATATCGATGGCCTTGGGGCTGAAGGTCATATCGCCCATCACCACTTCAACGCTGCGGGTAGCCTGTGCGGCCGAGGCTGGTTGACCGAAATCGTAGGTCTGTGCCGGCGAGGCTTCCAGCCCCAGGCTCAGACTCAGCAAACAAGCGGCCAGTACCAGATGCTTTTGCAAAAACATAGTCGCACTCCAATAAGATGAGGTTCAGCTTGTGGGAGACTCTACCAACCAGTTCTGCCAGCCACCTGACAGACGGATTACAACTTTGTCATATTGACCAGCTTCCTTGCCGCCCACGGTATAACGCACCTGTTCCTACTGCCCGAGTCGCCCATGAAACTGCTGATCGTCGAAGACCAACCGAAAACCGGCCATTACCTGCGCCAGGGCCTGACCGAGGCCGGGTTCAATACCGAACTGGTGGCAGATGGCACCACTGGCCAGCAACTGGCCTTGAGTGGCGATTACGCCTTGTTGATTCTCGATGTGATGCTGCCTGGCCGCGATGGCTGGCAGATTTTGCAAGCGGTGCGCGGTGCAGGCCTGGACACGCCGGTATTGTTTCTTACAGCCCGCGACGCGGTGGAGGACAGGGTCCACGGCCTGGAACTGGGCGCCGACGACTATCTGGTCAAACCTTTCGCCTTCTCCGAACTGCTGGCCCGGGTTCGCAGCCTGCTGCGGCGCGGTAGCGCAACACCTCAGGAAACCAGCCTGCAACTGGCCGACTTGCGCCTGGACCTGATCCGCCGCAGGGTCGAGCGCAACGGCCAGCGCATCGACCTGACCGCCAAGGAATTCGCCTTGCTGGAAATGCTCCTGCGGCGCCAAGGCGAAGTGCTGCCCAAGTCACTGATCGCTTCCCAGGTGTGGGACATGAATTTCGACAGCGACACCAACGTCATCGAAGTGGCGATCCGTCGTTTGCGTCTGAAGATAGATGACGACTTCCCGAACAAGTTGATCCACACCGTGCGCGGCATGGGCTACGTCCTTGAAGAGCGCCCTGCCTGATGCGCCGACTTTCATTAAGCAGCCGTCTGGCACTGCTGTTTGCCGCCTGCACTGCGGTGGTGTCGTTGTTTGCCGGGGTGTTGTTCAGCCGCGCCAGCGAGGCGCACTTTATCGAGCTGGACCAACAGTTGCTGGATGGCAAACTGATTGGTTTGCGCCGGGCACTGGATGACATTCAGTCCAGCGATACCGAGGCCAGGCTAGCCGACGAATTGAGCCGACAGGCCGATCTTTCACTGCGCATCGTTGGCAGTGACGGTCAACGGCTGTACGACAGCTCGCCCCGCTTACCCAAAGATTTGCCGCGCAAGCCTGGCCTGTCGACGGTGAGCGACGACGGCACCGATTACCGCGTCCTGAATGCGCCGCTGTTCCTCGACAAACCCGACTCGCCGCAACTGACTTTGCTGCTGGACATCACCCACCACCAACACTTTCTACAACGCATGCAACACCTGATCTGGCTGACGATTGGCCTCTCAGCCCTGGCCACGGCCCTGCTCGGCGCCTGGGCGGCGCGCAGTGGTTTGCGTCCGTTGCGGCGCATGAGTGCGGTCGCCAGCGGCGTGTCGGCGCAATCGCTCAACGCCCGCCTGCCGGAAGCAGACATGCCGCCGGAACTCGCGGAAATGGCCCACAGCTTCAACGCCATGCTCGAACGCCTCGACGACTCTTTTCAGCGGCTCTCGGCCTTCTCCGCCGACATCGCCCATGAACTGCGCACACCGCTGTCGAACCTGCTGACCCACACCCAGGTCACCCTCACCCGCCCACGTCCCATCGAGGATTACCGCGAAGCGCTGCACAGCAACCTCGAAGAACTGCAATGGATGGCGCAACTGGTCAACGACATGTTGTACCTGGCCAAGGCTGACCATGGCTTGCTGATGCCCAAGCGCGAACCGCTGGAACTGGCGGAAGAAGCCGATGTGCTGCTGGAGTTTTTTGCGCCGTTGGCCGAAGACGCTCAGGTGAAGTTGAGTCGTGACGGCAGCGCGCGCATGCAGGGCGACCGCAGCATGTTGCGTCGGGCGCTGTCCAATTTGCTGGACAATGCGTTGCGGTTTACCCCGGTCGGTGGCGAGGTGCGGGTAAGGATTGTCGAGCAGCCGACTGGCTTGAGCTTGAGCGTTGAAAACAGTGGCGAAGGGATTTCTGAAGACTTGGTGCCGCGCTTGTTTGACCGTTTCTACCGGGCAGACCCGGCACGTCGTGAAGGCAGCAGTGAGCATGCAGGGTTGGGGTTGGCGATTACCCAGTCGATCATCCGCGCCCATGGCGGGCAGATTCGTTGCGAATCGGATCAGGGGTGGACGCGGTTTGTGATTGAGTTGCCGAAGGGGGATTGAGGCTAGCAGGGCCGGCCCCATCGCGGCCCACAGTGACCGAGTTGAATCACAATGATGTGAACGACTCGAAACCCTGTGGGAGCGGGCTTGCCCGCGATAGCGATCTACAGGCTTACGAATACCGCAACGCAGTAGCCGGCTCGACCTTCGCCGCCCGCCACGCCGGATACACCGTCGCCAAAAAGCTCATGATGAAACCGGCGGAACAGATCAACAACACATCCGCGCCCTGCAGTTCCGACGGCAAGTTACTGACAAAGTACACATCGGAACTGAAGATGTGCTGCCCGCTCACCCGCTCCATCCAGCCTACCAGTTCGCTGACGTTCAACGCTGCAATCACGCCCAGCACGCCGCCAATCAAGGTACCGACAACCCCGATCACCGTGCCCTGCACCATGAAGATCGCCATGATCTGCCGAGGCGTCGCGCCGATGGTGCGCAGGATCGCGATGTCCGCGCCCTTGTCGTTCACCACCATGATCAGGGTGGCGATGATGTTGAACGCCGCCACCGCGACGATCATCAGCAACAGCAGGCCGATCATGGTTTTTTCCATCTTCATCGCGCTGAACAGACTGCCCTGGGTGTGGGTCCAGTCGTCAGCCTTGTAGGCAGCGCCCAGGCCACTCGCGATGTCGCTCGACACTTGCGGCGCGGCGTACAGATCCTTCACCGCCAAGCGTACGCTCTGCACCTGATTTGGCTGCCAGTGTTGCATCTGTGCGGCATCGGCGAGGTGGATCAGCGCCATCGAGCCATCCAGCTCGGCGCCGACCTTGAACACGCCCACCACGTCCAGCCGCTGCATGCGCGGGGTAATCCCGCCCGGCGCGGTGCTGATTTCCGGCACGATCAGGGTGATCTTGTCGCCGACATTCAAGCGAAAGCGCCGCGCAGTGATCTCACCGATCACCACGCCGAACTCGCCCGGCTTCAAGGCGTCGAGACGCCCCTGAACAATATGTTTGGCAACGATCGACACCTTGCCTTCCAGCGCCGGGTCGACACCGCTGACCTGGATCGGCTGCATCGTGCCCTTGTAGGACAGCATGCCTTCCATCTCGGTGAACGGCACCGCCGCCGTCACTTCAGGATTCTTCATCGCCGCGGCGGCCACCGGCTGCCAATCGTCGATAGGGTTCACGCCGACGATGGTCGCGTGGGGCACCATGCCGAGGATGCGCGAGCTCATTTCGCGCTGGAAGCCGTTCATTACCGACAGCACCACGATCATCGCCAGCACGCCCAGGGCGAGGCCGATCATCGAAGTCATCGAGATGAAGGAAACAAAGCGATTGCGGCGCTTGGCGCGGGTATAGCGCGTGCCGATAAAGATCGATAACGGTCTGAACATTCGCTGGGGCACCGTATAAAAATAAAAGACCCGACGCACTGTTCAGTACGCCGGGTTTCGGTCAATCAGATGGGTGTCAGGTAACCTTCCTGCAAATGCAGGACGCGATCCATCTGGCGGGCCAGGTTCATGTCGTGGGTCACCACCAGGAACGCGGTGCGCATCGAAGTGCTGAGTTCCAGCATCAAATCCTGAATGCCCTGCGCGGTGTGGGAATCGAGGTTACCGGTCGGCTCGTCGAGCATCACCAGGCCTGGCTTGTTCACCAGGGCACGGGCGATGGCCACACGCTGGCGTTCGCCACCGGACAATTCCGCCGGTTTGTGCTCCAGACGATGGCCCAGCCCTACCCGCTCCAGCAACGCCGTCGCACGTTGACGCGCTTCCGGGATCGCAGTTTTACCGATCAGCAACGGCATGCAGACGTTTTCCAGCGCGGTGAACTCAGGCAGTAAGTGGTGGAACTGGTAAACGAAACCCAGCGACCGATTGCGCAGCAGGCCACGCGCCTTTTCGTTCAATGCCGAGAGCTCTTCACCGGCCAGCCAGACGCTGCCCTTGGTCGGCGTATCGAGGCCGCCCAGCAGGTTGAGCAAGGTACTTTTGCCCGAACCCGACGTACCGACGATCGCCACGCGCTCACCTGGGTGCAGCTCCAGTTGCAGACCCGCCAGAACCTCTACCGATTCCGGGCCTTCCACATAGGATTTGCCCAGGTTGCGGCAGCTCAAGATTGCTTTATCACTCATGCCCGACTCACTCATAACGTAGCGCCTCCGCAGGCTGGGTGCGCGCGGCACGCCAGGCTGGATACAGGGTGGCGAGGAAACTCAGGACCAACGCGGCGGCGCAGACCATCAACACGTCCTGGCTCTGCACTTGCGACGGCAGGTAATCGATGAAATACACGTCGGCGTTCAGGAATTTATGGCCGATCAGCCCTTCAAGGGCCGAAATCGCGGCGCTGACGTTCAGCGCGGCGAAGATCCCGACCACGGCGCCGATCAGCGTACCGACCACGCCAATGACCGTACCCTGAACCATGAACGTCGCCATGATCGAACCCGGCGTGGCGCCCAGGGTGCGCAGGATCGCGATGTCGCCCTTCTTATCGTTCACCACCATCACCAGCGTGGAGATGATGTTGAACGCTGCAACGGCGACGATCAGCAGCAACAGCAGGCCGATCATGGCTTTTTCCATGCGGATCGCCTGATACAGATTGCCGTGGGTGCGGGTCCAGTCGCGGGCGTAATACTGATCTTCGCCGAGTTGCTGAGCGATGGTCCACGCCACGCGTGGTGCCTGGAACAGATCGTCGAATTTCAAGCGCAGGCCTTGGACCTGATCCGGCTTCCAGCGGTGCAGCTTCGCCAGATCCTGCAAATTGGTGATGCCCAGATAGCCGTCGATCTCACCCGCACCGACGTGGAAGATGCCGACCACGGTAAAGCGTTTCATGCGCGGGAACATACCGGCGGGGGTCACGGTGACTTCCGGCGCGACAAACGTCAGCTTGTCGCCGACCGCCACGCCGAGCTTGGCTGCGGCCTTGTCGCCGATGACGATGCCGAAACTGCCCGGTGCCAGGTCATCGAGTTTGCCCTGCTGCATGAAGTTATCAATGATCGACACCTGCCGTTCCTGCACAGGGTCGATGGCATTGAGCAGCACTTTGGAAACCTTGCCGTTGTTGGTCAGCAGGCCCTGCATCTGGACGAAGGGCGCAACCGCCGCCACCTGCGGGTTCTGCTTGACCTTGGCGGCCAGGCTTTGCCAGTCGCTGATCGGCTCACCGGACTCGATGGTCGCGTGGGGCACCATGCCCAGCACGCGGGTGCGCATCTCATGATCGAAGCCGTTCATGACCGACAGCACGACGATCATCACGACCACGCCAAGGGCGAGTCCGATCATTGAGGTCAGGGAAATGAACGACACAAAATGATTGCGACGCTTTGCACGGGTATAACGCGTGCCAATAAATACGAAGAGAGGTCTGAACATGTCGGGGCTTGTTCGGAGGGAAAAGGAACGTCCTTGTGGCGGGGGTCGATAACCAGCTTTACACTCAGACCACCGCCGCTACCATGGGTTCGCCATGTCGACATTAGATGAAGAAGATCGCCGCGAATACTACCGTATCGAGGACACGATCGCACTGGAAATTCGGCCCCTGTCTGCTCCCGAAGCCGCAGGCCAGGAAGTGTTGCAGGATGCTTCCCCTCTATTCAACCTGCTCAGCGAACTGCACCTGAGCGAATTCGAGTCGCAACACCTGCTGCGACAGATCAGCGAACGCGACCGCACCATCGCCGCGTTCCTGAAATCCCAGAACAAACGCATCGACCTGCTGAGTCAGGTGGTCGCCCTGACTGTGCTCGGACAGATCGGCGAGCCGCAGCCGGTGATCATCTCCGAAGGCGGCATCGACTTTCAGTATCCGACACCCATTGCCGTCGACGCGCACCTGTCGATCAAACTGGTGCTGATGCCACAAGCCCTCGGCCTGTTGCTGCGGGCACGCGTCACCCATTGCGACCGCAAGGGCGACGGCTACGACGTCGGCACCGAGTTCGAATACCTGTCCGATGCCCAGCGGCAATTGCTGGCCCGTTACATCTTGCAGCGACAGGCACAAGAACGACGCCTGGCCCGCGAACAAAACGAATCAGGCATTTAATTTAAGGAAGAACCGTGACTCTCATCTACGGCCATCGCGGCGCCAAGGGCGAAGCACCGGAAAACACCCTGACCAGCTTTCAGGAATGCCTCAAGCACGGCGTACGTCGTTGTGAACTGGACTTGCACCTGTCCAAAGACGGCGAGTTGATGGTGATCCACGACCCGACCCTCAAACGCACCACCGACCGCCGCGGCAAAGTGGTCGAACACACGGCGGCAGAGCTAGTGACCTACGACGCGCGCAAGGGTGGCCCGGGCTGGATCAAACCTTGCCCGATTCCAACGCTGGAAGAATTGTTCGAAAAATGCGATTTCGAGCACTGGCAGCTGGAAGTCAAAAGCGCTTCACGCACCCGTGCCGCGACCACCGTGCTGGCGATTCGTGAACTGGCCCAGCGTTTCGGCATGCGGGACAAGGTCACGATCACGTCGAGCTCACGCGAAGTATTGAAAGCCGCGCTGGACCTGGTGCCGGACGTGTCTCGCGGATTGGTGGCCGAATACGCCTGGCTCGACCCGCTGAAGGTCGCGCAAAACTATGGCTGTGAGATGCTGGCGCTGAACTGGACCCTGTGTACGCCGGAACGCCTGCAGAAGGCGCAGCGTCAGGGGCTGCATGTGTCGGTGTGGACAGTCAACGAGCCCGCGCTGATGCGCAGACTCGCCGACTTCGGCGTTGACAGCCTGATTACAGACTTTCCCGGTTTGGCCACTGCCACGCTCGAGAATTGCTGAAATCGGTCTCCCCGGCCGGCTCAGGCCACCGGCCGGAGCCGCTCAAAAAAGCCGGTTGAGGCCATCGTACGCCGCTACCCGATAGGCTTCGGCCATGGTCGGGTAGTTGAACGTCGTGTTGACGAAGTACTTCAGCGTGTTCAGTTCGCCCGGCTGGCTCATGATCGCCTGACCGATGTGCACGATCTCCGACGCCTGATAACCGAAGCAGTGAACGCCCAGCACTTCCAGGGTCTCGCGGTGGAACAGGATTTTCAGCATGCCCTGAGGCTCGCCGGCAATCTGTGCACGCGCCATGCTCTTGAAGAACGCCTTGCCGACTTCGTACGGCACCTTGGCCTGCGTCAGCTCTTGCTCGTTCTTGCCGATCGAGCTGATCTCCGGAATGGTGTAGATGCCGGTCGGCACGTCATTCACGAAGCGCCAGCTATTGTTATCGACGATGCTGCCAGCAGCTGAGCGACCCTGGTCGTGGGCGGCACTGGCCAGGCTCGGCCAGCCAATCACATCACCGGCACCGTAAATGTTCGGTACGCAGGTGCGGTAGGCTTCGTCGACTTCGATCTGGCCACGGCTGTTGACCTTCACGCCGATGTTTTCCAGACCCAGCTGGTCGGTGTTGCCGGTACGGCCGTTGCACCAGAGCAAGGCATCGGCCTTGATCTTCTTGCCGGACTTGAGGTGCAGGATCACGCCGTTGTCCACGCCTTCGACGCGGTCGTAATCTTCGTTGTGACGAACCGTGATGTTGTTGTTACTGAAGTGGTAACTCAGCGCCTGGGAAATTTCCGAGTCGAGGAAGCTCAGCAACTGACCGCGGTTGTCCACCAGCTCCACCAGCACACCCAGGCCACTGAAGATCGAGGCGTATTCGCAACCGATAACACCAGCGCCGTAAACGATGAGTTTGCGCGGGGTGTGGCCAAGGCTGAGGATGGTGTCGCTATCGTAGATACGCGGGTGATGGAAATCGATGTCCGCCGGGCGATAAGGACGCGAGCCGGTAGCGATGATGATGTGCTTGGCCACCAGTTTTTCAACCACGCCGTTGGCGCAGACCACTTCGATGGTTTGCTCGTCGGCGAAGCTGCCGGTACCGAAGAACACGTCGACACGGTTACGGGCGTAGTAGCCGGTACGCGAGGCGACTTGTTTGGAGATGACTTTTTCGGCGCTTTTCAAAACGTCCGGGAACGAGAACCAGCGCGGCTCACCAATGGCCCGGAACATCGGGTTGGTGTTGAACTGCATGATCTGCCGGACCGAGTGACGCAAGGCCTTGGACGGGATGGTGCCCAGGTGGGTGCAGTTGCCGCCGACCTGGCGACGGCTATCGACCATCGCCACCTTGCGCCCTGCCTTGGCGGCGTTCATTGCCGCGCCTTCTCCCGCCGGGCCGGAACCCAACACCACCACATCGTAGTTGTAGACAGCCATGCGTACTCCTCAGAACAGGCCGCGGCGCCCTCGGCACCTGCAGCTAAATCACGCCGATCTGCGGCGTGAAGGAACAATTTGGGGCCAGTACAGAACCCGGACACAGTCTATAGAAGCGTCAACGCCGGGCACATTAACCCTTGGTCGCGTCGTAGGCTAGTTTTGCCTGCACTACAACGCCATCAAAAATGCTTTTGATCCCGCAATCACTTGGTTTTCTCACCCGCCAGGCGCTCAAAAGCCTGATTGGTGCGGATGACGAAACCTGTATCGGCACGAATCACAAAGAATGCACCAATGTCATGGGTTTCGGCATAGTCCCAACCCCGTTCAGGACCGAGAATCAGCAACAGCGTCGATAGGCCATCGGCCATTAACGCTGAAGGATGAATCACTGTGACTGACGCCAGGGTGTGTAGGACCGGTGCACCGGTGCGGGCATCGAAGGTGTGGGAATAGCGCTGGCCGTTTTGCTGAAAATAATTACGGTAGTCGCCGGACGTGGACACACCGTAGCCGTCGACGGCGATGATGCGTTTGGCCACTTGTTGGTCATCGCGGGGCTCTTCCAGGGCGACGTGCCAGGCCGAACCATCGGGCTTGTGCCCCGTAGCCTTGAGCTCTCCAGTGGCTTCAGCGAGGTAACTGTCGATACCCAAGGCCTCGAGCCTGCCGGCGATCCGGTCGACAGCATAGCCAGCGGCGAGACTGTTGAAGTCAACTTCCACCGCGGCATCCTTACACAACTGATCACCGTCGATGCGCAAGTGGCTGTGGCCGACGCGTTGCTGCACCTCGGCGAGCGCTTCGGCACTCGGAACTTTTTCCTCTCGCGCCTGCGGACCGAATCCCCAAAGGTTGAGCAACGGCTCCACCGTCAAATCGAAGGAGCCGTCGCTTTGGGATGACAACTTCTCGCCCACACGGATCAATTCGAGCACAGGGCCAGGCATGAACTGACAGCGACCGGCCGGCAATGCGTTGAAGCGTACGGTGTCCGAGTCGCTGCGATAGGTCGAGAATTGTCGATCCACTTCGGCGAGGATACTTTCTACTTCGGCCTGCACCGCTTTCGGCCCGGGCGTGGAGGAATGTCTTACGTATTGAATGGAATAACGACTGCCCATGGTCGGGCCATCGAAGCGTTCCAGGCTGTCGCCGTTGCCGCAACCGGACAAAACGCCGGCCAGCACCACAAGTCCACTCCACCGTCCAGTTAACAAATCTTCATCTCCCCTCAAAACCGCGCCCGCCATTATGGGCCTCAGAGCGCATGAGAGCGAGGTCTGCCAGCGCCCGTCAGCCAGACGCAAAACCTGTGGAAGCGAGCCTGTGTGGCGAGGGGCTTGCCCCCGTCCGATTGCGAAGCAATCGTAAGTCCGGTCACCGCTATCGCGAGCAGGCTCCCACAGGTGCAGCGTTTTCAAACAAGATTTACCAGCGTGAGTACCTACAAATGCCTTCCAACACGAGCAACGGCAAAGCAATTTTTCGCGTCGTCAGCGGAAACTTCCTGGAGATGTTCGACTTCATGGTCTACGGCTTTTACGCCACGGCCATTGCAAAAACCTTCTTCCCTGCCGACAGCGCTTTCGCTTCCCTGATGCTGTCTTTGGCCACTTTCGGCGCCGGCTTCCTGATGCGTCCGTTGGGGGCGATTTTCCTCGGGGCTTACATCGACCGTCACGGCCGCCGCAAAGGCCTGATCATCACATTGGCGATGATGGCCGCCGGCACACTATTGATTGCGTGCGTGCCGGGTTACGCGACGCTGGGTGTCGCGGCGCCGCTGATCGTATTGCTTGGTCGCCTGTTGCAAGGCTTCTCGGCGGGCGTGGAGCTGGGCGGTGTGTCGGTGTACCTCGCCGAAATCTCCACACCAGGCCGTAAAGGCTTCTTCGTCAGCTGGCAGTCCGCCAGTCAGCAAGCCGCGGTGGTCTTCGCTGGCCTGCTCGGGGTGGGTTTGAACCATTGGCTCAGCCCGGAAGAAATGGGCGAATGGGGCTGGCGCGTGCCGTTCCTGATCGGCTGTATGATTGTGCCGGCGATCTTCGTGATTCGCCGCTCGCTGGAAGAAACCCCGGAATTCCAGGCGCGTAAGCACCGCCCTACCCTGCAGGACATTGTTCGCTCGATTGGTCAGAACTTCGGCATCGTCCTCGCCGGCATGGCGCTGGTGGTGATGACCACGGTGTCGTTCTACTTGATCACCGCCTACACCCCGACCTTTGGCAAAGCCGAACTGCATCTGTCGGATCTGGATACGTTGCTGGTGACCGTGTGCATTGGCCTGTCGAACTTCTTCTGGCTGCCGGTGATGGGCTCTGTGTCTGACAGGATCGGGCGCAAACCCCTGCTGTTGGCGGCGACGATTCTGGCGATCCTCACGGCTTATCCAGCGCTGTCATGGCTGGTGGCGAACCCGAGCTTCAGCCACCTGCTGATCGTCGAGTTGTGGCTGTCGTTCCTGTATGGCTCCTACAACGGCGCCATGGTGGTGGCCCTGACCGAGATCATGCCGGTGGAAGTTCGCACGACCGGTTTCTCCCTTGCCTACAGCCTCGCGACCGCGACCTTTGGTGGTTTCACACCGGCGGCCTGTACGTATCTGATCCATGTGCTGGACAACAAGGCGGCGCCGGGGATCTGGCTCAGTGCCGCGGCGGTGCTGGGGTTGATTGCGACGCTGGTGCTGTTCAAAGGCAATCGACATGAACTGCGGACTGCGCAAGCGGCAGTGGTCGGCGGTGCCTGATAAATCGCCATCGCGGGCAAGCCCGCTCCCACAGGGTTCTGCGGCGCTCCCACCATTGCGAAACCACCACCAAAACATGTGGGAGCGGGCTTGCCCGCGATGAGGCCCCGCATAAACAACACACCTACAACTGACAAACCGCATAAACAAAAACGCCCCGACCAAAGTCGGGGCGCTTTCATGTGCGGCTAAGGCTTAGCGCGGGAATGCTGGCGGGTTTACACCGGCCATGTCTTCCATCACGCGGACTACCTGGCAGCTGTAACCGAACTCGTTGTCGTACCAGACGTACAGAACAACGCGGTTGTCCTGAACGATGGTCGCTTCAGCGTCCACAACGCCTGCGTGGCGCGAGCCAACGAAGTCGGTGGAAACCACCTCCTGCGAATTAACGTAGTCGATTTGCTTGTGCAGATCGGAGTGCAGCGCCATGTAGCGCAGGTACTCGTTCATCTCTTCACGGGTGGCAGCTTTCTCAAGGTTCAGGTTGAGAATGGCCATCGACACGTTCGGCGTCGGAACACGGATCGCGTTACCGGTCAGCTTGCCGGCCAGCTCAGGCAGTGCCTTGGCGGCAGCGGTGGCAGCACCAGTCTCGGTGATCACCATGTTCAACGCGGCGCTACGGCCACGACGATCGCCCTTGTGGAAGTTGTCGATCAGGTTCTGGTCGTTGGTGTACGAGTGAACGGTTTCGACGTGACCGTTGATGATGCCGAACTTGTCATTCACAGCCTTCAGCACCGGCACGATGGCGTTGGTGGTGCAGGAAGCGGCGGACACGATCTTGTCCTCAGCGGTGATTTCACCGTGGTTGATGCCGTGAACGATGTTCTTCAACTTGCCTTTGCCAGGCGCGGTCAGAACAACGCGGTCGATACCCGGGCATGCCAGATGCTGGCCCAGGCCGTCGGCGTCACGCCATACACCGGTGTTGTCCACCAGCAAGGCATTTTTGATGCCGTACTGGGTGTAGTCCACTTCAGTCGGGTTCTTCGCGTAGATAACCTGGATCAGGTTGCCGTTCGCGGTAATGGTGTTGTTGGCTTCATCAATAGTGATGGTGCCATTGAACGAACCGTGCACCGAGTCGCGACGCAGCAGGCTGGCACGCTTGACCAGATCGTTCTCGGCGCCCTTGCGGACAACGATGGCACGCAGACGCAGGCCGTCGCCACCACCGGTTTTCTCAATCAGGATGCGCGCCAGCAGACGACCGATACGACCGAAGCCGTACAGGACAACGTCGGTGCCGGTACGGCCGGAACCATTCTGCTTGCCGACCACATCAGCCAGTTCGTCACGGACGAACGCTTCGGCGGTACGGCCATTGCCTTCGGCTTTGAATTTGACGGCCAGCTTGCCCAGGTCTACCGAAGCAGCGCCGAGCTTGAGCTCGCTCATTGCCTTGAGCAGCGGGAATGTTTCGTGGACGGACAATTCGCTGTCATCGGACTGGCGATGGCGAGCAAAGCGGTGAGCTTTGAGGATCGCGATGACAGACTGGTTGATCAGACTGCGGCCATAGATCGAGCTCACCACATTGTTATTGCGGTAGAGCTGACCGATAAGCGGAATCATCGCTTCTGCGAGTGCTTCACGGTCGATCCATTCACCAAGACACTGGTCGGGCTTCTGAGTCACGGGAACCTTCCACATGTAGGGGCTGAAAAAAGGGGCTACATTATGCCGCCGACTGCCTCCCGTAGCAATGCGCGCCTGTCGCACGGACGGTAACAAAATCCCGTTCAAAAAAATTACGCCCAGCCCCAGCCCAGTAAAACCGGGGCCTCCAGCATCGTCAATTTTTTGGAGATATCGCCGCCTTGTCCGTAACCATCCGTAACACGCGTTCGTTTTGCCACTACATAATCAGCAATTTTCACTAAAAAACCACTCGATTTTGTCATTACCACTACATTTTGCCCAACCCGCGTAATAGACATATCTGCAACTGACAGCCGGCACCTGAGGCCGTTACAATTGTCGACTTTGTCGCAACGCTTGGAGCTCAACCTTCCGTGCCCGTTCTGCGTCTACCGCTTCTCCCTGCCGCGGCAGGTAAACAGCACTGGGGCAACCTGCCCGGTGCCGCCCTGAGCCTGGCCATTGCCGAGGCCGCCAGCGCTGCCAAGCGCTTTACCCTGCTACTGACCGCCGACAGCCAGAGTGCCGAACGGCTGGAACAGGAGCTGAGTTTCTTCGCCCCGGATTTGCCTGTCCTGCATTTCCCCGACTGGGAAACCCTGCCCTACGACCTGTTCTCGCCACACCAGGACATCATCTCTCAGCGCATCTCCAGCCTGTATCGGTTGCCGGAGCTGGAGCATGGCGTGCTGGTCGTGCCAATTACCACGGCCCTGCACCGCCTGGCGCCGACCAAATTCCTGCTCGGCAGCAGCCTGGTGCTGGATGTCGGCCAGAAGCTTGATGTCGAGCAAATGCGCAGCAGGCTTGAGGCCAGCGGCTATCGTTACGTCGATACTGTCTATGAGCACGGCGAATTCACCGTGCGCGGCTCGCTGATCGATCTGTTCCCGATGGGCAGCAAATTGCCCTTCCGTATCGATCTGTTCGACGACGAAATCGAAACCCTGCGTACCTTCGATCCGGAAAACCAGCGCTCCATCGACAAGGTGGGCACTGTTCGCCTGCTGCCGGCGCGGGAGTTCCCGCTGCAAAAGGACGCGGTCACCCGCTTCAAGGCGCGCTTCCGTGAGCGTTTCGATGTCGACTTCCGTCGCTGCCCGATCTTTCAGGATTTGAGCAGCAGGATTACACCGGCCGGTATCGAGTACTACTTGCCGCTGTTCTTCGACGAAACCTCCACGCTGTTCGATTACCTGCCTCAGGACACACAAGTGTTCTCTTTGCCGGGCATTGAACAGGCGGCGGAGAATTTCTGGAACGACGTGCGCAATCGCTATGAAGAGCGCCGCGTCGATCCATCCCGTCCTTTATTGCCACCGGCCGAGCTGTTCTTGCCGGTGGAGGACTGCTTTGCCCGCCTGAAGAGCTGGCCCCGTGTGGTTGCCAGTCAGCAGGACGTTGAAACCGGTGTCGGTCGCGAGCGCTTCCCGGCTCAGCCGCTGCCGAACCTGGCCATCGAAGCCAAGGCCACTCAACCGTTGGCGGCGCTGGCCGGTTTCCTCGACGAATTCCCTGGCCGAGTGCTGTTTACCGCCGAGTCCGCGGGCCGTCGTGAAGTGCTGCTGGAATTGCTGGAACGCCTGAAGCTGCGACCGAAAACCGTCGACAGCTGGCCAGACTTTGTTGCGAGCAAGGAGCGCTTGGCGATCACCATCGCGCCGCTCGACGAAGGTCTGCTGCTGGACGATCCAGCCCTGGCCCTGATCGCTGAAAGCCCGTTGTTCGGTCAGCGCGTAATGCAGCGCCGTCGTCGCGAGAAACGTGCTGACGCCAACAACGATGCAGTGATCAAAAACCTCACCGAGCTGCGCGAGAACGCGCCGGTGGTGCACATCGATCATGGTGTCGGCCGTTATCTGGGGCTGACGATCCTGGAAATCGACAACCAAGCCGCCGAATTCCTGACCCTTGAATATGCCGAGAACGCCAAGCTGTACGTCCCGGTAGCCAACCTGCATTTGATCGCTCGTTATACCGGAAGCGACGATGCCCTGGCACCGCTGCACCGCCTCGGCTCCGAGACCTGGCAGAAAGCCAAACGCAAAGCCGCCGAACAAGTGCGCGACGTGGCCGCCGAGTTGCTCGACATTTATGCCCGTCGCGCCGCTCGCGAGGGTTATGCCTTCGCCGACCCGAAAGCCGATTACGCGACCTTCAGCGCCGGTTTCCCGTTCGAAGAAACCCCGGACCAGCAGACCACCATCGAAGCGGTGCGCGCCGACATGCTCGCACCGAAACCGATGGATCGTCTGGTTTGCGGCGACGTCGGTTTCGGCAAGACCGAAGTGGCCATGCGCGCGGCGTTCATCGCGGTGCACGGCGGTCGTCAGGTGGCGATTCTGGTGCCGACCACCCTGCTCGCCCAGCAGCACTACAACAGTTTCCGCGACCGCTTTGCCGACTGGCCGGTGACCGTGGAAGTGATGAGCCGCTTCAAGTCGACCAAGGAAGTCAATGCCGCGGTCGCGGACTTGGCCGAAGGCAAGATCGACATCGTCATCGGCACACACAAGCTGCTGCAAGACGACGTGAAGATCAAAAACCTCGGGCTGGTGATCATCGACGAAGAGCACCGTTTCGGTGTCCGTCAGAAAGAACAGCTCAAAGCACTGCGCAGTGAAGTCGACATCCTGACGCTGACCGCTACACCGATTCCGCGCACGCTGAACATGGCGGTGTCGGGCATGCGCGACCTGTCGATCATCGCCACGCCACCGGCCCGTCGCCTGTCGGTGCGCACATTCGTCATGGAGCAGAACAAGAGCACGGTCAAAGAGGCCCTGCTCCGTGAGTTGCTGCGTGGCGGTCAGGTCTACTACCTGCACAACGACGTGAAGACCATCGAGAAATGCGCCGCCGACCTCGCCGAACTGGTGCCGGAAGCGCGGATCGGCATCGGCCATGGACAGATGCGCGAACGTGAACTCGAACAAGTGATGAGCGACTTCTATCACAAGCGCTTCAACGTGCTGATCGCCTCGACCATCATCGAGACCGGCATCGACGTGCCGAGCGCCAACACCATCATCATCGAGCGTGCCGACAAGTTCGGTCTGGCGCAGTTGCACCAGTTGCGTGGCCGCGTCGGTCGCAGCCACCACCAGGCGTATGCTTACCTGCTGACACCGCCGCGCCAGCAAATCACTCCCGACGCGGAAAAGCGCCTCGAAGCGATTGCCAATACCCAGGACCTCGGCGCGGGCTTCGTGCTCGCCACCAACGACCTGGAAATCCGTGGTGCCGGCGAACTGCTGGGCGACGGGCAGAGCGGGCAGATCCAGGCCGTCGGCTTCACCCTGTACATGGAAATGCTCGAGCGCGCGGTGAAGTCGATCCGCAAGGGCGAACAGCCGAACCTCGATCAACCGTTGGGCGGTGGTCCCGAAGTCAATCTGCGTGTACCGGCGTTGATTCCCGAGGACTACCTGCCGGATGTTCATGCTCGACTGATTCTCTACAAACGCATTGCCTCGGCCACCGACGAGGAAGGCCTCAAGGACCTGCAAGTGGAGATGATTGACCGTTTCGGTCTGCTGCCGGAGCCGACCAAAAACCTGGTGCGGATCACGGCGCTGAAATTGCAGGCCGAACAACTGGGCATCAAGAAAGTCGACGGCGGCCCGCAAGGTGGTCGTATCGAGTTCGCGGCGCAGACACCGGTTGACCCGCTGACACTGATCAAGTTGATCCAGAGCCAGCCCAAACGCTACAAATTCGAAGGCGCCACGATGTTCAAATTCCTCGTGCCGATGGAGCGCCCGGAAGAACGCTTTAATACTGTAGAGGCGCTATTCGAGCGCCTCATTCCGACCACTGCTTGAAGGACGCCGCATGCGCCTGTTTCGCTCACTGACCTTGTTGACGACGTTGTTGATGTCTCTGCTCGCCTCGACGGCGTCTGCCGATGATCTGTATCAGGTTGAAATGATTCTGGTACGGCAAAATGCCGTGCCCGCCATCGTCAGCCGCGCCGCACCGGAGGACTGGGATGCCGGCGCCCAACGTATCAGCCCCGACAGCTTTCGCACGCCGAGCCTGAATGCTGAAGTGGAAAAACTCAGCGCCAGCAACAACTACACGGTGTTACTGCACAAGGCCTGGCAACAGAACCTGGGTGAAGAAGCCAGCAAAGTTGCGATCAGCGAGGGCAAGGAGCAGTTTGGCCAGTACCCGATCGAGGGCACGCTAAGCCTGAAACTGGGGCGCTTCACCGACGTTGACGCCGATTTCTGGGTCAACCAGATCGATGCCAACGGCCTGGTTACCGCCAGCGAACGCCTGAAACAGGAAAGCCACACCAAAAACGGCCAACTGAACTTCCTCGATAACGGCCATCTGGGCCTGCTGATCAAGATCACTTCGCTGACCGCCCCTGCGCCTCGGCCAGTCCCTGATGTAATTCCGGACTGATTGACGCCTTTATGCCTCCGACCCTGAGCAAACCCCTGGCAACATCCTGGGTCAGCCGATTCAAAGAACAGAGCCTGGAGCGTGGCCGTCGCTACGCACTGGAAAACCGCGTCAGGATCGTCGAAGTCGGCGATGCCACCATCACCGCCAGTTGCGAAGGCTCTGGCGGTAACGTTTACCGTCAGACCATTCGCCTGCGCGAGTCGGCCAAAGGCACCTTGCTGATGATCGACGCCACGTGCACCTGCCCGGTTCACAGCAACTGCAAACATTGCGCTGCAGTGTTGCTGCAAGTGCAGGAAACCCTTGCGTATCCGGCGGCCGCCAAAGACGCTGAACTGCTGGAAAAACTTCAGGCCGTCCTGGAAAACCGTAGCCCGAAAGCGCCGCCGCAAGTCTTGGTGGACAACGTGCAGCCGGTGCCGCGCCTGTGGCTGGCGAGCATTGAGTTCAGCGCCTTCGAACCGCGCAACGGCAAAATGCAGCGGTACATCCAGCATCGCGCGGCGCTGTCCTTCAGCTATCTGGATGAATACGTCAGCGGACAGAAAAACACTGACATCCTGATTCGCCAAGAGACGCAGACGTTACGGATAAAACGTCACCCGGAAGTCGAACAGGCCTACAGGGAACAGTTGCGAATCCTCGGTTTCAAGATCGCCACCCGACAAAGCAAGGCCTTGCCGGAAAGTGCCGGCGAACTCTACGAGATGGTCAACGACAGCGCCTGGCTGACCTTCACCCTCAATGAGCTGCCGAAGCTGCGCACCCAGGGGTGGGAGCTGCAGATCGACGAGGATTTCGGCTTCGACCTGACGGCCGTGGACGACTGGTACGCCACCGTCGAGCAGGCACCGGAGCGCGACTGGTTTGATCTGGAACTGGGAATCATCGTCAACGGCGAACGGCTTAGCCTGCTGCCAATCCTGTTGAACCTGATGCGCTCCCACACCGAGATCCTCAACCCGGAACGGCTCGCCCGACGTCGTGACGATGAACTGATTCTGGTGAACATCCCGCAGCGCCGCAGCACCGACCAAGGCCCGTTGCAGGTCGCCCTGCCCTTCGGCCGCTTGAAGCCGGTGCTGGCCACCCTCGGCGAGTTTTATCTGCAAGAGCCCGGCGAAACCACGCTGCGCCTGAGCAAGGCCGACGCCACGCGACTGAATCCGCTGGAAGGCCTGCCGTTGCTCTGGGAAGGTGGCGAGCAGATCCGCACCTTTGCCCAACGCCTGCGCGATATCAAGGACCATACCGCGGTGGCACCCGAAGGCTTGAATGCCACCTTGCGCCCGTATCAGCTGGAAGGCCTGAGCTGGATGCAGTCGTTGCGGCAACTGGAAGTCGGCGGGATTCTCGCGGACGACATGGGTCTGGGCAAAACCCTACAGACCCTGGCGCACATTCTTAGCGAGAAGAACGCCGGGCGCCTTGATCGGCCGTGCATGGTGGTCATGCCCACCAGCCTGATCCCCAACTGGCTCGACGAAGCGGCGCACTTCACGCCGCAGCTCAAAGTGCTGGCGCTGTACGGTGCCAGCCGCAAAAAGCATTTCGAGCACCTGGCCGATTACGACCTGATTCTGACCACCTATGCGCTGCTGCCCAAGGACGTCGAACGCCTGGCCGCGCAACCGTTTCATGTACTGGTGCTGGATGAAGCGCAGTACATCAAGAACCCCAACAGCAAGGCCGCACATGCAGCCCGTGAGCTGAATGCTCGCCAGCGTCTGTGCCTGAGCGGCACGCCACTGGAAAACCATCTGGGCGAGTTGTGGTCGCTGTTCCACTTCCTGCTGCCCGGCTGGCTCGGTGACGTGAAAAGCTTCAACCGCGATTACCGCGTACCGATAGAAAAGCGTGCCAGCGAAGTAAGACTTCAGCACCTCAACGGTCGGATAAAACCGTTCCTGCTGCGCAGAACCAAGGAACAGGTGGCCACCGAACTGCCGCCGAAAACCGAGATCATCCATTGGATCGAACTCAACGAAGCCCAGCGCGACGTGTACGAAACCATGCGCCTGGCCATGGACAAAAAAGTCCGCGACGAAATCACCCGCAAGGGCGTGGCGCGCAGTCAGATCATCATTCTTGAAGCCCTGCTGAAGCTGCGTCAGGTGTGCTGCGATTTGCGTCTGGTCAACGATGCTGCCCTGCCCGCACGCGGCAGCACTTCCGGCAAGCTCGATAGCCTGATGGAAATGCTGGAGGAGTTATTCGAAGAAGGTCGGCGAATTCTGCTGTTTTCGCAGTTCACCTCAATGCTGTCGCTGATCGAGGACGAGCTGAAAAAGCGTGGCGTGGCGTATGCGATCCTGACCGGACAAACCCGCGACCGACGCACGCCGGTGAAGGAGTTCCAGAGTGGCAAGCGTCAGATCTTTCTGATCAGCCTGAAGGCTGGTGGCGTAGGACTGAACCTGACCGAAGCGGATACGGTGATTCACTATGACCCTTGGTGGAACCCTGCGACGGAAAATCAGGCGACTGATCGTGCGTATCGCATTGGTCAGGAGAAGCCGGTATTCGTCTACAAGATGATTGCCAGAGGCACGGTGGAAGAGAAAATTCAGCATTTGCAGAAGGAAAAATCCGATCTTGCCGCAGGCGTGCTGGATGGGCGCAAAACCGGGGACTGGAAGTTGCAGAGTGATGATATCGAGGCGTTGTTTGCGCCGTTGCCGGAAAAAATTGATAGGTAGCGTCGATATCTCGACGCGCCTTCGCGGGCAAGCCTCACTCCTACAGGAAATCACTGTACCTGTGGGAGCTAGGCTTGCCCGCGAAGGCGTCACTGCGGCCCCACTGAAGAGATCAGCTATCAGGATTTGGGATCGGGCAAAGGCGCGAACAGCGCCTCAATATCACTCTGTTCAAGCTTCCACCCCCCACTCGCTCCACCTTCGAGCACGGCCCCGGTCAACGCCGCCTTCTCCTGCTGAAGCGCTTGTATTTTTTCTTCGACCGTACCGCGGGCAATCATCTTGTAGACGAATACCGGTTTGTCCTGACCAATTCTGTAGGCTCGGTCGGTCGCCTGGTTTTCTACTGCCGGGTTCCACCATGGATCGAAGTGAATCACCGTATCTGCCGCCGTCAAATTGAGACCGGTCCCTCCAGCCTTCAGGCTAATCAGGAACAACGGCACCTTGCCACTCTGAAAATCTTTTACCGGTGTGCGCCGATCCATGGTGTCGCCGGTCAATAACGAGTAACCAATGCCGCGTTGCTGCAGCTCCTGCTCAATCAACGCGAGCATCGAGGTGAACTGCGAGAACAGCAAAATCTTGCGATCTTCGCTGAGCAACTCTTCAAGCATCTCCATCAAGCTGACCAGCTTTCCGCTGCCTGAGCGAAGAGCTTTTGCCGTCAGCGTCGTTTTGATCAATCGCAGATCGCAGCACACCTGACGCAGCTTGAGCAAAGCGTCGAGGATGATGATCTGACTGCGCCCGACGCCGCTGCGGGCAATCTCATCGCGCACCTTCTTGTCCATTGCCACACGCACGGTTTCATACACGTCCCGCTGCCCATCGCTAAGGTCGACCCAATGCACGATCTCGGTTTTGGGAGGCAATTCGGTAGCAACCTGTTCTTTCTTGCGGCGTAGCAGAAAGGGTTTTATTCGGGCCGTCAGGTGTTGCATCCGCTCGCTATTGCCGTGTTTCTCGATCGGTGTGCGATAGTCGCGATTGAAGGTTTTACTGTCGCCGAGCCAACCGGGCAGTAAAAAGTGAAACAGTGACCACAACTCACCCAAGTGGTTTTCCAGTGGGGTGCCAGACAGGCACAAACGCTGCCGAGCCTCTAATTGTCGGGCTGCCTGAGCTGCTTTACTGACCGGGTTCTTGATGTTCTGTGCCTCATCGAGAATCAGCACGCTCCAGACCTGAGGCTGCAAAACCTCCAGATCGCGCGGTAGCAATGCGTAAGTCGTCAACACCAGGTCGTATTCGGCAAGGTTAGCAAAATCGTTTTGCCGTCCAGCCCCATGGAGCGCCAGGACTTTTAGTTGCGGAGTGAAGCGTGCCGCTTCGTCGAGCCAGTTGGGGATGAGGCTGGTAGGCATCACGGCAAGTGCCGGGCGGTCGAGACGTCCCGCCTGTTTTTCCAGTAGTAAATGAGTCAGGGCTTGCAGCGTTTTCCCCAAGCCCATGTCGTCGCCGAGAATACCGCCGACTTCCAGCTCGCGAAGGGTCTGCATCCAGTTCAGGCCTTCGAGCTGGTACGGCCGCAGCACCGCATTGAGGTCTTCTGGGGCAGCAACGTGTGCGTGAGTCGATTCACGCAAGCGTTTCGCGAAAGTGCGCAAACGCTCACCGCCCTGCCATACCAGTGGCAGACTTTCGAGCTCACTCAACCGCGCCGCATCAAGAGCATTCAGGCGCAACGAATTCCCGCTGCTTACGCTCAAATACAACTCGCCGAGCGTGGCCATTAATGGCTTGATCCGCCCGAGAGGCAGGGCGACTTTCGTACCTGGTTTCGCTCCTAACTGCCCACTATTGAGATCGATCAATACCTGATCGTTATCGTCGCGTCGGGTTAGCTCAGCCGGGCTCATCAACTGTGGCTGATTGCGTAACAAATGCAGCAGAATCGGCAGCAGGCTGTGGCGCTCGCCATTGACCACGATCCCCAATTGCAGATCGAACCATTCGCGGCCCGGCGATTCCTCAATATCGGCATACCACTCTTCTACGGACTGCAAATTGAAATGAAAGCCGTCAGTAATACTGATCTGCCAATTGGCCTCTCTGAGCGCCGGCACCCCGGATTGCACAAAAGCAAGCCATGTCGATTCATCCGGCAAGTCGAACATTTCGCCTGCGCTATCGGGTAACGCATTACTTTTACGCGTGGCCTTTTTAAAGCCTTGTTTTTGCAACGCCTGACGCAGGGCTTTTTCGGCAACCGGTTTACGCTGAATGCGCTGGGTTTCGGTGCCAAAGAGTACCGATACTTCCGTGGATTTTTTGTCCGCGGCCATGTGGCCGTTGTAAGTGAACGCCAGCGCTGCGCGGTGCTCCAGTTCGTATTTCCAGTTTGTATAACGCTTGGTTGTTGCGAGGGTCAGGAAAGCCTGGGGCTCAATATCATCGACGATCCGCTCGGTCAACGTGTGCGGCGCAGGCGCTACCCGAGTTACGGCGCTCATCCGATGACTGAATTGCATCGCCTGTCGCGCCGGGATGTCGGGAACCAAAGACAAGTGGCTGGCCAGTTTGTTGCCCAGCTCACTCAGCAGCGGTCCAACCTCCATCCTTTCGCGGTCCAGATAATATAAAGGCTCCAGCGCCAGAATCGTTTCCTCAGAAGTTTCATCGCTACGCCACTGCGGACGGAAACTGCCATTGCCTTGTTCAGCCCAGGCAAACTGCGCAGATCTCTTCTTTCCAAATGCCAAGGGCTGCAGTTGCTCGAAATCGAGAAACAATCGTGAAGTTTTCAACGCCAACTGAAGGACTTCGGCCCCGCTGCTGCCTTGCAAGGGATACCCACTGTAGTAAGAATGGGAGGAGTGGACTGCGACCAGCAATCTGGCGATGCGCAGGTCAAGCTCTGATAGATAGCCCGGCTCTCGCATCAGCGCATCTGACGGCGAAAACACAGATTTGATGTCCTGCAATCGGCCATCCTTGAGCTGACGAGCCTTGCAAATTTCCAGCAACCACTTGCCTGCGGTGGACGTGGCTTTGAGTTTGTACACCCAGCACGTGCCGGCACTCTGCACAGCTCCATCGCAGTCTGGAGCCTCGCGAGGAATATCATTGAGCCAGCGTTCCAAATCGCGGTTCAGGCGAACCGGGGCAGAGCTCTCGCTCGACTCAACAGGAACGTCTTGCAGATGATAAATGACCGTTGCACAGTGCTTGCAATCGATCACTACGGGACATGAGCAGCTGCAATCCAGCACGAACACACCGTCCTCATATTCAATGAGTTCGATGGACTGTTCGTAGATATTCCCTTCAGAGCCTTTGCAAGTCGCGCTAACCGTCAGATCATCAAGGTCGATGATCTTGACCCGATTCTCCTTGGCGTATCTGAGCGCCTTATCCAGAGCACGATTGCTGAATGCCGCCGTCCACGGCATCTGATGAAGTTGCTCAATGATTGTCGGCATAAATTCAACTTCTGATAATGACTGGATTATATGGGGGTTACGTCTTAGCCCTTCAACACCCACGCCAACGTCGACTTCACCTTGCCCATCCCGTCATGCAATGCCTGCTCGATCTCGGCCATGGTAATCACCGCTGTCGACTTGCCCGCCGCCGGGTTCACCACCAGCGCCAGACAGGCGTAATCCAGTTCCAGCTCTCGCGCCAATGCTGCTTCCGGCATGCCGGTCATGCCGACGATGTCACAACCATCACGTTCCAGCCGCGCAATTTCAGCGACGGTTTCCAGACGTGGCCCCTGGGTGCAGGCGTACACGCCTTGGCTGCTGTAGCCAACGCCTTCAGCCGCCAACGCCGCGATCAATTGCTGACGCAGGGGTTCGTTGTAGGGATAGCTGAAGTCGATGTGTGTGACCTGTTCCAGGTCATCGGCAAAATAAGTGTGTTCGCGACCGCTGGTGTAGTCGATCAATTGATGCGGCACGCAGAAATGCCCGGTGCCCATCGCAGTATGAATCCCGCCCACGGCGTTGACCGCGAGAATCGCTTTGGCACCGGCCTGCTTCAAGGCCCACAGGTTGGCGCGGTAGTTCACCTGATGCGGCGGGAATCGGTGTGGGTGCCCATGACGCGCGAGAAACAGCACTTCCTTGCCGGCGAACTCACCGATCTGCACTTCAGCCGAAGGCGCGCCGTAAGGCGTGTCCACCGCCAATGACTGACGAATGCTCAGGCCTTCAAGTTGTGTCAGGCCGGTGCCGCCGATAATCGCGTAAACCGTCATAGCGAAAAGCCCTTAATCAATCAATTGAGCTTCTCTGAGCGCGCCGATGGCCGCCAGCCAGCGCGGGTCTTGACGGTATTCGGTGTTGGCGTATGCCTGCCCGCGCATCCGCGCGATACGCGCCGAAGGCTTGACCTTCAAACGCTGGGCGGCGCTCAAGGCCAACTCGGCAGCTGCGCGATCGTTGCACACCAGGCCCATGTCGCAACCGGCGGTCAATGCCGCTTCGATGCGACTGGCGGCATCGCCGACCACGTGGGCGCCGGCCATCGACAGGTCGTCGCTGAAGATCACACCGTCGAACTGCAGTTCGCCGCGCAGGATGTCCTGCAACCAGCGACGGGAGAAACCTGCAGGCTGGGAATCGACTTGAGGATAAATAACGTGGGCCGGCATGACAGCGGCCAGTTGCTTGCTCAATCGCGCAAACGGCACCAGGTCGTTGGCGCGGATTTCGTCGAGGCTGCGCTCGTCGTTGGGAATCGCGACGTGGGAATCGGCCTCGGCCCAACCATGACCTGGGAAATGCTTGCCGGTGGCGGCCATTCCGGCACTGTTCATGCCGCGGATGAATGCACCGGCGAGCAAGGTGGCGCGCTCGGGATCACCTTCGAACGAACGGGTGCCAACAACGGCGCTGCGCTGGTAATCCAGGTCCAGCACCGGGGCGAAGCTCAAGTCGAGACCGACCGAGAGCACTTCGGTCGCCATGATCCAGCCACACTGCTCGGCCAGTTCTTCGGCATTCGGGTTATCGGCGATGGCACGCATGGCTGGCAGTCGCACAAAGCCTTGACGCAGCCGTTGAACCCGACCGCCCTCTTGATCCACCGCGAGCAGCAAGTCGGGACGAATGGCGCGGATCGAAGCGCTCAACTCGCGCACTTGGCGCGGGTGTTCGATGTTGCGGGCAAAAATGATCAGGCCGCCCACTTCGGGCTGGCGCAACAATTGGCGATCTTCAGCCGTCAGCCAGGTACCGGCGACGTCCACCATCAACGAGCCTTGCAGGCCAGCAGTCATAGAGATTCCTTGATTACGAGAAACCCGGCTCGCACGAATTCGCCGCCATGGGCTGGGCCCGGCAGGTCGGCGATATCAATGAGGAGCGGGTTCAGAACGAGAGTCGGCATGGGCGGCTAGCTTAGCGGATGTCAGCTGCCGCGCCCACCCGTGTGCGGTTAAACCTTGGCGGCGACCGGGGCCGATTTGCTGCGTGGACGCAACTGCGCGGTGGCCATGGCCGTGTCGGTGACACCGGTTTCGGCCCGCATGCCAGCGGCCAGGAACGGCACCATCAGACGCATCACTTGCTCGATGGAGGTGTTGACGCCGAAGTCGGTCTCGGCAATCGCACGCAAGGCCTTGATCCCCGACATGCTGAACGCCGCGGCACCCAGCATGAAGTGCACACGCCAGAACAGTTCGATCGGGGGAATGCGCGGCGCGGCCTCGTTGACCAGCATCATGTAGCGGCGGAATACCTTGCCGTACATGTCTTCCAGATAACGGCGCAAATGCCCTTGGCTCTGACTGAACGCCAGCCCCAGCAAGCGCATGAAGATGGACAGATCATTGCCGCTGCGTGGCTGCACTACCAGAGCTTGCTCGACCAGAATCTCCAGCAGCTCTTCAAGGGTTGGCTTGTTTTCGGGCTTGGCCTGACGGCGCTCCAGCTCTTTATCGAGACTGAGGCAGAACGGCCCGAGAAAACGCGAGAAGACCGCCTGGATCAGCGCCTTCTTCGACCCGAAGTGATAATTCACCGCCGCCAGATTGACACCAGCCTTGCTGGTGATCAGACGCAATGAGGTTTCAGCAAAACCTTTTTCCGCGAACAACTGCTCGGCAGCATCGAGAATGCGTTCAACGGTTTCCGACTGGGCCATGGCTACTCCGCCTGACAAACACTTGTTTGAAACATACGTTTCAGCCCTGGCCTTGTCAAGTCTGGCGGTTCGTTTTGGGAATGGTCGGTCAGGTATTTAACCATACAACAGTGCCGCTTCAATCAGCGAGCAAAATGACCGTCCAGCGGCCGACAAAAAAAGGGGCATTGCCAAGACCGGTTCACTGTATATAATCCCAGTCACTGTATAAAAAGACAGAGCGATCAATATGCTAAAGCTGACGCCACGCCAAGCAGAGATTCTGGCCTTCATCAAACGTTGCCTCGAAGACAACGGCTACCCGCCGACCCGCGCGGAAATCGCTCAGGAACTGGGTTTCAAGTCCCCCAATGCGGCGGAAGAACACCTCAAGGCGCTGGCCCGCAAGGGAGCGATCGAGATGACCCCGGGTGCCTCCCGCGGCATCCGCATCCCTGGCTTCGAAGCCAAGGCCGACGAGTCCAGCTTGCCGATCATTGGCCGGGTGGCTGCCGGTGCGCCGATCCTCGCCCAGCAGCACATCGAAGAATCCTGCAACATCAACCCTTCGTTCTTCCATCCTCGCGCTGACTATCTGCTGCGGGTCCATGGTATGAGCATGAAGGACGTCGGCATTTTCGACGGTGACCTGCTGGCCGTCCACACCACCCGTGAAGCCCGTAACGGCCAGATCGTGGTGGCGCGGATCGGCGACGAAGTGACCGTCAAGCGCTTCAAGCGCGACGGCAGCAAGGTTTGGTTGATTGCCGAAAACCCTGAATTCGCCCCTATCGAAGTCAACCTGAAAGATCAGGAACTGGTTATCGAAGGCTTGAGTGTCGGCGTGATTCGCCGCTAAAGGAGGCTTTATGCAGTTCCCACATACCTCACAGCAAGCCCAACTGCCGTTGTTCGAGGCGTTCATGGCACAGCCATTGGCGCCGATCCTGAAAGACGTGGTCGAATCGCCCTGGAGCGCCGAGCCTGAAGTTTTCAGCGAGCTATCACTGCGCGGCGCGGCCGGGAACTGCCTGAACCTTCTGGCACCGATTCTCAGGGAACTGAGCCAGGATCAGGATGCACGCTGGCTGACACTGATCGCCCCGCCCGCCAGCCTGACACAAGCCTGGTTACGGGACGCCGGTCTGAACCGTGAGCGCATTCTGCTCCTGCAACCGCGCGGCACGCAGAGCGCTCAGCAGTTGACCTGCGAAGCCTTGCGACTTGGCCGCAGCCATACGGTCGTCAGCTGGCTTAACCCGCTGAGCACAACATCGCGGCAACAGTTGATCAGCGCCGCCCGTATCGGGGATGCGCAAAGTCTGAATATTCGACTGGGCTAACTGACAAGCACTGTGCGCGCTGAATAACGCGGGGCTTCTCCAGGGATAGAGAAGCCAATCTGTAGAGGTATTCGAAGAATCCGACGGGCGGGATCAATGAAGAACCCGTGGCCCCTCTTCCTTATCAAATTCGCCTTCAACCAGGCGTCCTGCCATCTGAACACCGACGCTCAACATCGCCTTGGCGACTTCCACATGCTGGCCTTGCAGGAAAACCTTGGCATCCTCGGAGAAATCCAAAGTAACCAGAGAACCCTCGTCCTCGGCCCTGCGCAGCTCGATTCGGCCGTCTGGTAACTCGACAATTTCTAGAAAGGACGTTGGCATAAAGGTCTGTTCTCCACGAAAGGCGGGGATTATATAGGCATCAGCCAAGCTTCGCTCGGGATCTTGACCAGATGCCATCATGAAGGGAAATTTCTGACAGTACTCTTCCCTGAGCGGACCCCTCTCTAAACACTCAAACTTTCAGCACTCGTTCAACCCTTCGCGAAACCGAATCGCCAGACCTTTAAGGTTCTGACGCCAGCTCTCCAACTCTTCCCGACTCAACTCCTCCGGTGCCTCTTCTTCATCCAGATTAACGGCCAGAATGAGCGGCTGCGTCACATCGCCCTTGGGCTTGTGCGGAGCGCGAGGCGGCTGAAACAGTGCGGCATGTGCCGACAGCAGTTTGGCCAGCCAGGTTTCAGGGTTTTGCGCCAGTTCAACCATCTCGGCCATTTCCGGAATAGCGATGGTTTCGAGCACTTCGCGGGTCAGCAGCATCTCTGCACGCGGCGCATTGGCCTGAGGCAGCCGATAGAAACCGGCGATTTCATGGCACAGCCCCAACAGCGCACCGTACAGGTGAAACAACGCCGATTCGCGCCCGGCCTGAATCAGCGCCAGGGAGTTCATCGCCCGTCCCTCTTCGGCTTTGGCGAGCGCTTCCAGCGACAGGCCGGCGAAATAAATCTTCTGGTTGGTACGGGTATAGAGTTCGTGGGCCATGACGGCAGCCTCCACAACGAAATAATTGCTTCACGCAGGTCAGACAGTGTCGTGGATCACCTGAGCTCACCGCAAGCCCAAAACAAAAAGGCCGCATGAAAACCCGAGGGTTGTCATGCGGCCTTTTTGTGTACAGCGGCTTTTAAGCCTTGGCTGCTGGACGCTTGTCTTCAACCGTCCACTTGCCGCCGTCGTAATACGCCTTCCAGCCAGTCGGTTTACCGTCGACCTCAGTCTGCACGTATTGCTCTTTGGTCTTGCGGCTATAACGGATCACTGCCGGGAGACCGTCCGGGTCTTTCTTCGGCGCTTCGCAGAGGAAGTGATACTTCGGATCGATCTCATCCTTGTGCGGCACGATCTCCATGACCAATGGAGCACGGGTCTCGCGGTTTTTCGGGAACTGACTGGCCGCCAGGAACAGGCCGGAAGCACCGTCGCGCAGAATGTAGGTGTCGTTGACCTTCTCGCATTTGAGCTCAGGCATCTTCACCGGATCCATCTTCGGCGGCGCCGCGTCACCGCTTTTCAGCAGCTTGCGGGTGTTCTTGCAGGTGGCATTGGTGCAACCGAAGAACTTGCCGAAACGACCGGTCTTGAGCTGCATCTCGCTGCCGCACTTGTCGCATTCCAGGCTCGGACCTTCATAGCCTTTAATGCGGTAGGTGCCCTCTTCGATCTCGTAACCAGAGCAATCCGGGTTGTTACCGCAGATGTGCAGCTTGCGCTTCTCGTCGAGCAGGTAAGCGTCCATGGCCGTGCTGCAGATCGGGCAGCGATGCTTGCCACGCAGGACCAGCGACTCGGACTCACCCTCGTCGTCCGCGGCGATTTCATCGCCCGGCACCAGGTTGACGGTGGCTTTGCAGCGCTCTTTCGGCGGCAGGCTATAGCCCGAGCAACCGAGGAATACGCCCGTCGAAGCAGTGCGGATCTGCATCGGACGACCGCACAACACGCACGGAATGTCAGTCATCACCGGCTGATTGGCGCGCATGCCGCCTTCGGCGCTTTCGGCTACTTCGAGTTTCTTCTTGAAGTCGCCATAGAACTCGTCGAGCACGTTTTTCCAGTCGCGCTCGCCCTGAGCGACGTCATCGAGGTTCTCTTCCATGCCGGCGGTGAAGCCGTAGTCCATGAGATTGGAGAAGCTCTCGGCCAGACGCTCAGTGACGATGTCGCCCATCTTTTCCGAATAGAAACGACGGTTGTGCAGCGCCACGTAGCCGCGGTCCTGGATAGTCGAAATGATCGCCGCGTAGGTCGAAGGACGACCGATGCCGCGTTTTTCCATTTCCTTAACCAGGCTCGCTTCCGAGTAACGCGCCGGCGGCTTGGTGAAGTGCTGGGTCGGATCAAGCTTGATCAGCTTCATCGCATCGCCCTGAACCATATCCGGCAACACATCATCATCGCCAGGCTTGGCAATTTGCGGCATGACGCGGGTGTAACCGTCGAACTTCAGGATGCGGCCCTTGGCACGCAGCTCGAAGTCACCGGCACCGACGGTGACCGTGGTCGACAGGTATTGCGCCGGCAGCATCTGGCAGGCCAGGAACTGGCGCCAGATCAGCTCGTAAAGCCGCTCGGCATCACGCTCCATGCCCGACAGCTTGCTTGGCTCGGTATTGGCGTCGGACGGACGAATCGCTTCGTGAGCCTCTTGTGCGCCTTCCTTGCTGCTGTAGATGTTCGGGTTTTCCGGCAGGTACTTCTTGCCGAACTCGCCTTCAATATAGGTACGCGCCATCGTCACGGCATCGGCCGAGAGGTTGGTGGAATCGGTACGCATATAAGTGATGTAGCCAGCTTCGTACAAACGCTGGGCCATCATCATGGTTTTCTTCACACCGAAGCCCAGGCGGTTACTCGCAGCCTGCTGCAGGGTGGAAGTGATGAACGGTGCCGACGGCTTGCTGCTGGTCGGTTTGTCTTCGCGCTTGACGATGCTGTAGCTGGAAGCCTTGAGCTTTTCCAGCGCGGCCATGGCCTGGGCTTCGTTGAGCGGCTTGAAGGCTTCGCCTTTCTCGCGGGCTACGTCGAAGCGCACGGTCGCGCCCTTGGCGGTGCCGAGGTCGGCGTGGACTTCCCAGTATTCTTCCGGGTTGAACGCGCGGATTTCACGCTCACGCTCGACCACCAGCTTCACGGCAACCGATTGCACGCGACCGGCGGACAGGCCACGGGCGACCTTGGCCCACAGCAGCGGCGAAACCATGTAACCCACTACGCGGTCGAGGAAGCGACGCGCCTGCTGGGCGTTTACTCGATCGATGTCCAGCTCGCCCGGTTTGGAGAAGGCTTCCTGGATCGCTTTCTTGGTGATTTCGTTGAACACCACGCGCTTGTAGCGGCTGTCGTCACCACCGATGGCTTCGCGCAGGTGCCAGGCAATGGCTTCCCCCTCGCGATCCAAGTCGGTTGCGAGATAGATGGTGTCAGCATCTTTGGCGAGCCGGCGCAGCTCTTCGATGACTTTTTCCTTGCCCGGGAGGATCTCGTACTTGGCTTTCCAGCCATGATCGGGATCAACACCCATGCGCGAGACCAGCTGCTTGCGCGCTTTCTCTTTCGGCGAGAGCACCGGACCTTCACTTGCGGCGGCCTTGCCGCGCTTGGCGGCAGGCTCTTTGCTGGCGCTAGCCGAACCGCTGGTGGGCAGGTCTCGGATATGGCCGATACTCGACTTCACCACGTATTGGTTACCCAGATACTTGTTGATGGTCTTGGCCTTAGCCGGGGATTCCACAATGACCAGCGATTTGCCCATGGATCAGAAAATTCCTGAATTCTAGAAGTGAAAGGCGGTTGGCGCCTGACGCGGCACCGCTATATATAGTGGCTACAAGGTGAGGTCAAGCGCAGGGTTCTGCGCGCACTCCCCTTATGGCTGCGGAAAAACGCTCGGTTCGGCTTGCACCAAAGCAAAGCGTGGCACCTGTTCGCCGTCAACCTCGACCGACTCCAGGAACATGCTCAAGGGGCGCACCCAAAAGCCGTAATCGCCATACAGGGCTTGGTAGAAGACCACTTCCTCTTCGGTTTCCGAATGCCGCGCAACCGCGAATACGCGGTACTGCGGACCTTTGTAATGTTCGTAGAGCCCAGGTTGTATCGGCATGCTTTGGCCCTCACTCAAATTTTTTTAAAATAAAAACAAAATAAATCCGGAAAAACAAAAACCGGGGCACTTGGCCCCGGCTTCCATCAGCGAAACGCTTAAACGCGTTCGAAGACGGTGGAGATGCCTTGGCCGAGACCAATGCACATGGTAGCCACCCCGAAGGTGCCGCCATTCTGCTTCATCACGTTCAGCAAAGTGCCGGAGATACGGGCACCGGAGCAACCGAACGGGTGACCCAGGGCGATCGCGCCGCCGTGCAGGTTAACCTTCTCGTTCATCTTGTCGAGCACTTTCAAATCTTTCAGCACTGGCAGCGCCTGTGCGGCGAAAGCTTCGTTAAGCTCGAAGAAGTCGATATCGTTGATACCAAGGCCCGCGCGCTTCAGTGCTTTCTGCGTTGCCGGTACTGGACCATAGCCCATGATCGCCGGGTCCACACCCGCCACGGCCATCGAACGAATCACCGCCAGCGGCTGGATGCCCAGGTCTTGGGCACGCTGCGCCGACATCACGATCATGCACGAAGCACCGTCGGTGATCTGCGACGAAGTACCGGCTGTCACGGTGCCGCCCTTCGGATTAAACGCTGGCTTCAGAGCCGCCAGGCTTTCCAGGGTGGTTTCCGGACGAATGGTTTCGTCGTAGTCGAACAGTTTCAGGAAACCGTTCTCGTCGTAGCCCTGCATAGGGATGATTTCGTCTTTGAACTTGCCTTCCACAGTCGCCTTGTGGGCGAGCTGGTGGGAGCGCACGCCAAAGGCGTCCTGTTGTTCGCGAGTAATGCCGTGCATTTTGCCGAGCATTTCTGCGGTCAGGCCCATCATGCCCGAGGCTTTCGCCGCGTACAGAGACATGTGCGGGTTCGGATCGACACCGTGCATCATGCTCACGTGACCCATATGCTCGACGCCACCCACCACGAACACGTCACCGTTACCGGTCATGATCGCTTGCGCGGCGGTGTGCAGAGCACTCATCGACGAGCCACACAGACGGCTGACGGTCTGGCCGGCCGAGGTGTGCGGGATCTGCGTCATCAGGGACGCCATGCGGGCGATGTTCCAGCCCTGCTCCAGAGTCTGGTTCACACAGCCCCAGATCACGTCTTCGACTTCGCTCGGGTCGACCTTGACGTTGCGTTCCAGCAATTTGCTGATCAGGTGCGCCGACATGTCTTCGGCGCGGGTGTTGCGGTGCATGCCGCCCTTGGAGCGGCCCATCGGCGTACGACCGAAGTCGACAATCACGACGTCTCTAGGATTCAAGCTCATATACGTTCACTCTCGCTCTAGTGTGGGCGCTTAACCAAAGAAGCTCTGGCCGTTTTTGGCCATTTCACGCAGCTTCGCGGTCGGGTGGTACAGCGCGCCCAAATCAGCGTACTGGTCAGCCAGGGCAACGAACTCTGCAACACCGATCGAATCGATGTAGCGCAGCGCACCGCCACGGAATGGAGGGAAACCAATACCGTAGACCAGGCCCATATCTGCTTCGGCGGCGGTTTCGACGATGCCGTCTTCCAGGCAACGCACGGTTTCCAGGCACAACGGGATCATCATCCAGTTGATGATGTCTTCGTCAGTGACTTCGAGCTGTTGGAAAACGATCGGCTTGAGCACTTCCAGCACCGAAGGATCGGCGACTTTCTTCTGCTTGCCGCGCTTGTCGGTCTCGTAGGCGTAGAAGCCCTTGCCATTCTTCTGGCCCAGGCGCTTGGCTTCGTAGAGCACGTCGACGGCCGAACGGCGATCGTCCTTCATGCGATCCGGGAAGCCTTCAGCCATGACGTCACGACCGTGGTGACCGGTGTCGATACCGACCACGTCCATCAGGTACGCCGGGCCCATCGGCCAGCCGAATTTTTCCATGACCTTGTCGATGCGGACGAAGTCCACGCCGGCGCTGACCAGTTTGGCGAAACCGCCGAAGTACGGGAACAACACGCGGTTGACCAGGAAGCCCGGGCAGTCGTTGACGACGATCGGGTTCTTGCCCATTTTCTTGGCGTAGGCAACGGTGGTGGCAACGGCCACTTCGCTGGACTTCTCGCCACGGATCACTTCAACCAGCGGCATCATGTGCACCGGGTTGAAGAAGTGCATGCCGACAAAGTTTTCCGGACGCTTGAGGGCTTTGGCCAGCAAGGTGATGGAAATGGTCGAGGTGTTGGACGCGAGGATGGTGTCCTCTTTGACCTTGCCTTCAACTTCGGCCAGAACGGCTTGCTTGACCTTCGGGTTCTCGACCACGGCTTCGACGACCAGGTCGACATGACCGAAATCACCGTAGGAGAGGGTCGGACGAATGCCGTTGAGCACTTCGGCCATCTTCGCCGGGGTCATGCGACCTTTTTCAACGCGGCCAACCAGCAATTTGGCGGCTTCGGCCAGACCCTGCTCGATGCCGTGCTCGTTGATGTCCTTCATCAGGATCGGCGTACCTTTGGAGGCCGACTGATAAGCGATACCGCCACCCATGATGCCGGCGCCCAATACGGCAGCCTGCTTCACGTCCTTGGCGATTTCGTCGTAGGCCTTGGCCTTTTTCTTCAGTTCCTGATCGTTCAGGAACAGACCGATCAAGCTCTGCGCGGCAGAGGTCTTGGCCAATTTGACGAAACCGGCTGCTTCGACTTCCAGTGCTTTGTCGCGACCGAAGTTCGCGGCTTTCTGGATGGTCTTGATCGCTTCGACCGGCGCCGGGTAGTTCGGTCCCGCCTGGCCGGCCACGAAACCTTTGGCGGTTTCAAACGACATCATTTGTTCGATGGCGTTGAGCTTGAGTTTTTCGAGCTTCGGCTGACGCTTGGCCTTGTAGTCAAACTCACCGGAGATGGCGCCCTTGATCAGATTCAGCGCCGCTTCGTGCAGCTTCTGCGAATCGACCACGGCATCGACCGCACCGACTTTCAGTGCGTCTTCAGCGCGGTTTTCCTTACCGGCAGCAATCCACTCGATGGCGTTGTCGGCACCGATGATGCGCGGCAAACGCACAGTACCGCCGAAGCCCGGGTAGATGCCCAGCTTGACTTCCGGCAGACCGATTTTAGCGGTGCTGGCCATGACGCGGAAATCTGCCGCCAGGCACATTTCCAGACCGCCACCCAGCGCGATGCCATTGATCGCGGCGACAGTCGGGACGTTGAGGTCTTCGAAATCGCTGAAAATCTTGTTGGCTTCGAGGTTGCCAGCAACAAGCTCTGCATCCGGCAGCTTGAAGTTGTCGACGAATTCGGTGATGTCGGCGCCGACGATGAATACGTCCTTGCCACTGCTGACGATCACACCCTTGATCGAAGCATCTGCCTTGATGGTGTCTACAGCCTGACGCAGTTCGTTCAGGGTAAGACGGTTGAACTTGTTGACGGACTCACCCTTGAGGTCGAATTTCAATTCGACGATGCCACTTTCAAGAGCCTTAACCGTGATGGCTTTACCTTCGTAAATCATCAACTGATCTCCACGATATGGAAGCTGAACAGTACACGTCGGACGCAGGCGACTGGCTCGGCAAGGACGCTTATCGTCGATGCTACGCCAATTCACCCGGCACACCCGCCAACGCGATAGTCGGGATTCTGTAGGAGCGCTCTGTAATACAAACGCTCAATTCATACGCCCGTTTGATTTGGGTATGTCACCTTCACGGAATTTCCGGCAATTGTCAATCGCCCAAAATACTGGTTGAAACGCGACTTTCCGGTCACTTCCGTACCACGAAGCCCTGCAACACGCTGATGCATGTGAGGTCATTCATAGAATCAATAGTTAGAAAAATCGCCCTAATTAGCGGCAGCCTGTGTTTAACAAGCTACGCTGGCGGGACCCTGAAGAAAAAATTTGAACGCTTTTGACGAATGCCCAGCGTAAGATCAATGCCACATAGAATTACCGGCCTGCCTGGCCAACCTCAGCCCGATGATGATGTCGGGCTTTTTATTACCTTCTGTAGCAGTTGCCGATCAGGGGTTCAGGCGAGTGCTTTGAGCGTGGCATCGATCTGTTGCAGAACCTCGGCCTCGCCCTTCTCGCCCCAATACAGGGCAATCATTTGCTTGTCTGCTTCGACCTTGTAGACGTTGGCAGGCAATTTTTCGAAATGATTCAGCAGCATCCCATCCTCACAGACCTCCTGCCACTGATTGACCCACACGCCTGGCGCCTTCTGCCAATAACTCCAGCACGCCGGTCGCGTGCCACGGCGCGGCCGATGGTACTGGGCGCAAGGGCTCGGTGGCTCCTGGCTCAGCCAATGCGGCCATTCCTGAGGCGCCAGCTGCATGGCCAGGCCAATGCGCCGTGCCTCCATGCGCAGGGCTATGCGCCCGCTCTGAGCACGAGAGGGTCGCAACCAGGCCAGCGGACTCAAGACCACCAGCAGGATTGACACCACTATCCAGACCGTCATATGTGTACTCCCGATTCTTGATGAGCCCATTGAGTCACTTTGAAACCAATGCGCTTGAAACCAGCCATACTTACCAATATTGCAATCCTCAGGAGGTGCACCTCATGCCCTACCACCATATTCTGGTCGCTGTAGATCTAACCGAAGAGTGCGATCCTGTCATCCACCGCGCCCGCGAACTCTCGGTGAGCAATGGCGCGAAGCTGTCCCTGGTGCATATCGTCGAACCGATGGCGATGGCCTTTGGTGGCGACGTACCGATGGATCTTTCCCAGTTGCAACAGCAACAGTTCGATCAGGCCAAAGAGCGCCTTGAGCGATTGATCGTGAAATACCCGGAACTCTCCAAGGAATACAGCCACTTGACCTACGGCCAGCCGCGCCAGGAGATTCATCACCTCGCCAAGGAGCAAACGTGCGACCTGATCGTGGTGGGCAGTCATGGTCGACATGGCCTGGCGCTGTTGCTCGGCTCCACCGCCAATGACGTGCTGCACGGCGCGCCTTGCGACGTGCTGGCGGTGCGCCTGATCAAAAGCTGATAACACGGAACAATGTGGGAGCGGGCTTGCTCGCGAAGGCGGACATTCAGCCAGCATGAATGTTGAATGTAAGTCCCTCTTCGCGAGCAAGCCCGCTCCCACAGTGAATCCATGCCGGCCAGTAGATCGCATTTCATACGAAAAGCCCGGCGCTCATCACTGAACGCCGGGCTTTTTTATCGCCGGATCAATCAGGCATCCAGCTCGGCCCAGCGCTCGACCATCACGTCGAGTTCAGCCTGCAACTGCTCCAGCTGAGCGATCACCGCAGCCGTTTCGGCAGCAGGACGCTGATAGAACCCGGCATCCGCCATCTGCGCTTCAACCACTGCGATCTGCTGCTCCATGGCTTCGATCTGACTCGGCAACATTTCCAGCTCACGCTGCAACTTGTAGCTGAGCTTCTTTTTCGCCGCCGGCGCTGGTGTTTCCACTGCAACCACCGGCGCAGGTTCAGCCGTCACGACAGCCGAGTTCAGGTCGGCCTTGCCGGACTTGCTCTCGGTCACGCCCAGCAGGCGCGGCGAGCCGCCCTGACGCAGCCAGTCCTGATAACCACCGACGTATTCGCGAACCTTGCCTTCGCCTTCGAAGACCAGGGTGCTGGTGACCACGTTGTCGAGGAATGCCCGGTCGTGGCTGACCATCAGCACGGTGCCGTTGAAGGTCAGCAGGACCTCTTCCAGCAGCTCGAGGGTTTCCACGTCCAGGTCGTTGGTCGGTTCGTCGAGGACCAACAGGTTCGCCGGTTTGCTGAACAGTTTGGCCAGCAACAGACGGGCACGCTCACCACCGGACAGCGCCTTGACCGGGGTGCGGGCACGCTGCGGGCTGAACAGGAAGTCGCCGAGGTAGCTCAGCACATGGCGGCTCTGACCATCGATATCGATGAAATCGCGACCTTCGGCCACGTTGTCGATCACGGTTTTTTCCAGGTCCAGCTGATGGCGCAACTGGTCGAAATAGGCCACGTCGATGCGCGTCCCCTCTTCCACTTTGCCGCTGGTCGGCTGCAGACCGCTGAGCATCAGCTTCAGCAGCGTGGTCTTGCCGGTACCGTTGGCGCCGAGCAGACCGATACGGTCGCCGCGCTGCAGGACCATCGAGAAATCCTTGATCAGGAACGGACCGCCCGGGTGAGCGAAACTCACGTTCTCGAGGACCATCACCTGCTTGCCGGACTTGTCGGCGGTATCCAGCTGAATGTTGGCCTTGCCGGTGCGTTCACGACGCTCGCTACGCTCAACGCGCAGGGCTTTCAGGGCGCGGACGCGACCTTCGTTACGGGTGCGGCGAGCCTTGATGCCCTGACGGATCCAGACTTCTTCCTGGGCCAGTTTCTTGTCGAACAGCGCGTTGGCGGTTTCTTCAGCAGCCAGAGTCGCCTCTTTGTGCACGAGGAAACTGGCGTAGTCGCCGTTCCAGTCGATCAGGCCACCGCGATCCAGCTCCAGAATGCGCGTCGCGAGGTTCTGCAGGAATGAACGGTCGTGCGTGATGAACAGCACGGCGCCCTGGAAATCCTTCAGCGCTTCTTCGAGCCAGGCAATGGCGCCGATGTCCAGGTGGTTGGTCGGTTCGTCGAGCAGCAGCAGATCCGGTTCGGAAACCAGGGCCTGGGCCAGCAGGACGCGGCGACGCCAGCCGCCGGACAATTCGGCAAGGGTCTTGTCGGCCGGCAGTTGTAAGCGGCTCAAGGTGCTGTCGACCAGTTGCTGCAAACGCCAGCCGTCGCGGGCTTCGAGGTCGTGCTGGACATGCATCAGCTTGTCCAGGTCGGCGTCGGTGACAATGTTCTGGCTCAGGTGGTGATATTGCGCGAGCAGCTCGCCGACACCGTCCAGGCCTTCGGCAACCACGTCGAACACGGTCCGCTCGTCGGCGACCGGCAATTCTTGCGGCAATTCGCCAATCTTTAGGCCAGGTGCGCGCCAAACAGAGCCGTCATCAGGCTTCTGGTCGCCCTTGACGAGCTTCATCATGCTGGACTTGCCAGTGCCATTGCGGCCGATGATGCACACCCGCTCACCACGGGCGATCTGCCAGGACACCTTGTCCAACAACGGCATAGCGCCGAAAGCAAGGGACACATCGCTGAATTTGAGCAGGGTCATGAGCTTCTCCAAAAACCGGGCGCGCATTCTACCTGAGTTGAGGCTTCAGAAGGCCGGCAATTTCAATGTCGAAGCACTCTGCACAACAATTGTTGCGAACTTGTGCTGGCAGCTCGGCAAAGCTTTCACCCGCTGCTGGCAAAAGGCTAAGCTACAGATAATTCAGTGCTGCTCTTGCTGGCACTTGTCCTGATTTCTTTGCCCGGACGTCTCATGCGCAGTCGCCTTTTCAATCTTTTTTCGTGTTTGCTTCTTACAGCCGCTGCCGCTCAATCCGCCCAGGCGGTGGACCTGTCCACGCAACGCCAGTATTACGATGAAGCCAAGCGTGCCTTGGCCAAAGGCGATTCCGGCCCTTATTTCCGTTACAGCCAGGCCCTGAGCGATTATCCGCTGGAGCCCTATCTGGCTTATGACGAACTGACCGCGCGTCTGAAAACCGCGAGCAATGCCGAAATCGAGAAATTCCTCGCCGAACACGGTGACCTGCCGCAAGCCAACTGGATGAAGTTGCGCTGGCTGCGCTGGCTGGCCGAACGCGGCGATTGGGCGACCTTCGTCAAATATTATGACCCCAAGCTCAATTTCACCGAACTGGACTGCCTGAACGCGCAGTATCAGATCAGCCATAACCGCAAGGCCGAAGGGTATGCCAACGCCGACAAACTCTGGCTGAGCGGCAAAACCCAGCCCGAGGCATGCGATACGGTGTTCGGAATGTGGGCCGCCGAGGGTCAACTGACTGAACAGAAACGCTGGGAGCGCACCAAGCTCGCCGCCCAGGCACGCAACTATCCGCTGGCCAACAGCCTGATCAATGGCCTGACGACACTCGCCCCGCGGGGTCGCTTGCTGGTGGACGTGGCGCAGAAACCCGAGCTGCTCAATCAACCGTCGCGTTTTACCCCGGCCGATGAACCGATGTCCGACATCGTCAGCCTCGGCCTGCGCCGCCTGGCCCGTCAGGATCCGGACAGGGCCATGGCCCTGCTCGACGGTTACGCCAGCAGCATGCACTTCTCCCGCGACGAAAAAGTCGCGATTGCCCGGGAAATCGGGCTGACCCTCGCTCGTCGTTTCGACAGCCGCGCGCTGGACGTAATGACCAAATACGACCCGGAGCTGCGGGACAACACCGTTTCCGAATGGCGTCTGCGCCTGCTATTGCGCCTGGCCCGTTGGGACGATGCCTATCAGTTGACCCGCCGCCTGCCTCAGGATCTGGCCACCACCAACCGCTGGCGTTACTGGCAGGCTCGCAGCCTGGAGCTGGCGCAACCACAGAATCCGGAAGCACAGACGCTTTACAAGGGCCTGGCTCGCGAGCGCGACTTCTACGGTTTCCTGGCGGCCGATCGCTCGCAATCCCCCTATTCGCTGAACAACAAACCGCTGGTGCTCAGTCAGGCGCTGATCAACAAGGTACGCAACACCCCCGGCATACGACGCGCCCTGGAATTCCATGCGCGCGGGCAGATCGTCGACGGTCGTCGCGAGTGGTACCACGTCAGCCGGCACTTCAGCCGTGACGAAATGGTCGCCCAGGCGAAACTGGCTTACGACCTGAAATGGTATTTCCCGGCGATCCGCACCATCAGTCAGGCGAAGTACTGGGACGACCTGGACATCCGCTTCCCGATGGCCCACCGCGAAACCCTGGTCCGTGAAGCCAAGGTCCGTGGCCTGCATTCGAGCTGGGTATTCGCCATCACCCGCCAGGAAAGCGCCTTCATGGCCGATGCACGCTCCGGCGTCGGTGCCAGCGGCTTGATGCAACTGATGCCGGGCACCGCCAAGGAAACCGCGCGTAAGTTCAGCATTCCCCTCGCTTCGCCGCAGCAAGTATTCGATCCGGACAAGAACATTCAGCTCGGTGCCGCTTACCTGAGCCAGGTCCACAGCCAGTTCAACGGCAACCGCGTCCTCGCCTCCGCCGCCTACAACGCCGGCCCCGGCCGCGTACGTCAATGGCTGCGTGGCGCCGATCACCTGAGCTTCGATGTGTGGGTGGAAAGCATCCCGTTCGACGAAACCCGCCAGTACGTGCAGAACGTATTGTCGTACTCGGTGATCTACGGCCAGAAGCTCAACTCACCACAACCGTTGGTGGATTGGCATGAACGGTATTTTGACGATCAATGAGCCTGCTTTGGAACGCTGACAAAAATGCCCGCATCGATTGATGCGGGCATTTTTTTTGGTGCTCTACTGGGTCGGTTACTTAGTCGGTTACTTGGTCGGTTGAGGCATGGCGCCCATCACTAAACTGCAACGCCGCCAGCCGTGCGTACAGTGCATTACTCGCAATCAACTCCTGATGCGTCCCCACTGCCACCAGTTTTCCTTGGTCCATCACTGCAATTCTGTCGGCGTTTTTCACCGTGGCCAGTCGGTGGGCGATGACCAGTGTGGTGCGATTTTTCATCAGGCTGGGCAGGGCTTGCTGGATCAGGTGTTCACTCTGGGCGTCGAGGGCGCTGGTGGCTTCGTCCAGCAACAGGATCGGCGCATCCACCAGCAGCGCCCGGGCGATGGCCAGGCGCTGGCGTTGCCCGCCGGACAAACCGAGACCAGCGTCGCCGAGGTGAGTCTGGTAGCCGTTGGGCATTTGCTCGATGAAGTCGTGGGCATAGGCGATTTTCGCGGCTTCCTGGACCTGAGCCAAAGTCGCCGTCGGGTGACCGTAGCGAATATTCTCTTCGATGCTGCCGAAGAACAGCGTCGGGGTTTGCGAAACGAGGGCGAAGCAGCGACGCAGGTCCAGAGGATCGAGTTGGGTCAACGGCACGCCGTCCAGCAGAATGCGTCCTTCGGAGGGGTCGTAAAAGCGCAATAGCAGGTCATACACCGTCGACTTGCCGGCACCGGACGGCCCCACCAATGCAAGGGTTTCGCCGGCATTGATCGTCAGATTCAGACCATCGACGGCACGGCTTTGCGGACGCGACGGGTAGGAAAAACATACATCTTGCAGCACCAGGTCGCCCTTCACCCGTTCGGGCAAAGTCACCAGACCCTGGGTCGGTGGCTGGATGATGTTTTCCGAACGCAATAACTCGGCAATCCGTTCCGCCGCCCCTGCTGCACGCTGCAGTTCGCCGATCACTTCACTCAACGTGCCGAAGGCACCGCCGACGATCAGGCTGTAAAAGACAAACGCTGCCAGCTCACCCGCGGAAATCCGCCCGGCGATGACATCCATGCCGCCGACCCAGAGCATCACCCCGACCGCGCCCAACACCAGCAGGATCACCAGGGTAATCAACCAGGCCCGCTGGAAGATGCGCTTGCGGGCAGTGTTGAAAGCCTCTTCCACGGTCGTGGCAAAACGCTGCTCGTCCTGAACCTGATGGTTGTAGGCCTGCACGGTTTTGATCTGACTCAGGGTTTCGGAGACATAGCTGCCGATGTCGGCAATCCGGTCCTGGCTCAGACGCGACAGCGTGCGCACCCGACGACCAAAAATCAGGATCGGCGCGACCACCAGCGGCAACGCGACCACCACGATACTGGTGAGTTTGGGGTTGGTGATAAACAGCAGGACAATCCCGCCGATCACCATCAGCCCATTACGCAGGAACAGCGACAGCGAAGAGCCGATTACCGATTGCAGCAGCGTGGTGTCGGCGGTCAGCCGCGATTGGATCTCAGAGCTGCGGTTGTCTTCATAGAACCCCGGATGCAGGTAGACCAGATGGTTGAACACCCGACGACGGATGTCGGCGACAACGCGCTCGCCGATCCACGACACCAGGTAAAACCGTGCAAAGGTGCCAATCGCCAGACCAATCACCAGCAGCATGAACACGCCGATGGATCGGTTGAGCAAATGCGGCGACTGGGTCATGAAGCCCTGATCCACCAGCAGGCGAATCCCCTGTCCCATGGACAAAGTGATGCCGGCAGTGACGATCAACGCCAGTAAAGCGCCGAAGGCCGGCCAGCGATAAGGTGCGAGGAAACGGCTGGCCAGACGAATGGCGCGGCGGTGACGGGAAGAGAGCATGAAGATCATCCGATGGCGCAACCAATGGCTTTAACTCGACCAAGCCTACACCGGTCAATGGGATTGAACGCTGTAAATCATAATGAGTCAGGTTAATTATGACCGCCAATACTAGTGGCTAGAGATTATTGGTCTAAAGTCCGGGTGGAAACGTCAGGGTATTTCTGATGGACTGAGGATGCCGACCTGAAAGATCGCAGGGAGTTGTCACAGCCCGGTCACCTGGCGGTTTTACAGTAAGCACACAACCTGATGAGGAGACAGGCCATGTCCTTGCAAAACAGCAGCGATGACAAGATTGAAGTGATCCGCACCAAGCCAGGCCAAGCTCTGGGTTGCTCGATTATTGATAAGGATGGGCGCGAAGTACCGATCACTGAAGACATGATCCAGGACGCTTGCCGCGAACTGGAGAAGCGATTGGTCAAGCCTGCCGAACAAGAGTGATATAGCCACCGTCTTCTTGACCCGGCTCTTTTAGCCGGGTTTTTTATGGGTGTCTTTTGAGGGGGCTGCGCACCCTATCGCGGGCAAGCCCACTCCCACAGGATTACCGCGATTCCAAAATTGACGCATGACCTGTGGGAGCGTGGCTTGCCCGCGATAAGGCCAACCCGGTACTCAGACAGCCGAAGCACCCAACGCCGCCACAATCTGCCGCAACGCCGGCGAATCCCCCTCGATCCGCACCTTCAACCCATCAATCTCCCGCCGCAGCGGATAATGCTTGCGCAGTGCATCGAACGCCGCGCGCTGCTCGCTCACATTGCCTACAAGGCTGCGACGGAAATCCGCGTCATCACGGCGCGGGTCGTACACGCCACGGCACAACATCGCCAGTGCCCAGGCCGGATCGCTGTCGGCGTTCAACGTCACTGCCGACAACCAGGGTGCTGGCAGCAAGTCGCTCAGGTGGACCTGTTCCGGTTGCCCGAGGAGTTCGCAAAACGCTTGATAGATCTGTGCCGTCCCGCGCTGTTTGCCATCGAGGCTGTAACCGGCAATGTGCGGTGTCGCCAGTACACACAACTCTGCAAGCGCCACATCGACCTCGGGCTCAGCCTCCCAGACATCCAGCACCGCTTGCAGATCTTCACGCTGCAACAGCACCTGGCGCAGGGCGGCGTTGTCGATGACCGGGCCACGACTGGCGTTGATCAGCCAAGTGCCAGGCTTGAGCTGGTTCAAGCGGGTTTTATCGAACAGATGCCAGGTCGCCTGAGGGCCCTGCTTGTCCAGCGGAGTGTGCAGACTGATGACGTCGCATTGCTCGATGATCTGCTCGAGGCTGACGTAATCGCCCCCTTCAGCGGCTTGCCGTGGGGGATCGCAGACCAGCACGTTCCAGCCCAGACCTTGCAGAACCTTGACCAGCCGCCAGCCCACTTCACCGGCGCCAACCACACCGTAGGTGCGTTGAGTCAGGTCGGCACCTTCGATTTCGGCCAGGGTCAGCAGGCTGCCCAGCACGTAATCGACCACACCCCGGGCATTGCAGCCTGGCGCGCTGGACCAGGTGATGCCGGCCTGTTGAAAGTAATCCAGGTCCAGGTGATCGGTGCCGATGGTGCAGGTGCCGACAAAACGCACCTTGCTGCCTTCGAGCAATTCGCGGTTGACGTTGGTCACCGAGCGCACCAGCAGCACATCGGCCTGCTCGACAGTGGCGCGGTCGATGGCACGCCCCGGTACTCGGCGGATTTCACCGAAACCTGCGAAGAAGGCATCGAGCAGCGGGATATTTTCGTCGGCAACAATCAGCATGGCAGGCTCCTTTGGCGGATCGGCAGTGTAGGCGCAGATGACACTCTGCGCCTAGCACACATCTTCTGTGAGCTGCTGGGTTGAGGGATTACAAATCGGTAACACAGGATTTTTCCTGACCACTGCGTCAAGGCGTAGAATGCGCCGCCTGCGCATCAAAACCCTTTTGGACGTTTCGCCTTGAATTCCGTGACTGACCGCCCCACCGCTATTTCCCTCAACCGCCCGGCCCGGGTTCGCCTGGAGCTGAAAAACCTGCTCGGCCTGGCGTTGCCGATCATGATCGCGCAGCTGGCGACCACCGCCATGGGCTTCGTCGATGCGGTGATGGCCGGTCGTGTCGGGCCTCGAGATCTGGCGGCCGTCGCGCTGGGCAACTCGATCTGGGTGCCGGTGTTTCTGCTGATGACCGGCACACTGCTGGCCACCACCCCGAAAGTCGCCCAGCGCTTCGGCGCCGGCACGCACAGCGAGATTGGCCCAATCGTGCGTCAGGCCTTGTGGCTGGCACTGGTGGTGGGCTTGATGGCGACCGGCATGCTGTTCAGCGCCGAACCGATCCTGCACATCATGAAAGTCGACCCCGAGCTGATCGGCCCGTGCATGCAGTATCTGCACGGCATCGCCAGCGGCTTGCCTGCCGTCGCGCTCTATCACGTGCTGCGCTGCTTCAGTGATGGCCTGGGTCGCACCCGCCCGGCCATGGTCCTTGGCCTGTGCGGGCTGGCGTTGAATATTCCACTGAACTACATCTTCATCTATGGCCACTTTGGTGTGCCGGCCATGGGTGGCGTCGGCTGCGGCTGGGCCACGGCGATCGTGATGTGGGTGATGGCGTTGGGCATGGCCGGCTGGGAACGCTGGGCGCCAGCCTATCAGTCGAGTGAGTTGTTCAGGCGTTTCGACTGGCCACAGTGGTCGGTGATCAAGCGTTTGCTGGGCATCGGCCTGCCGATCGGCATCGCGGTATTCGCCGAGTCGAGCATCTTCGCCGTGATCGCCCTGCTGATCGGCAGCCTCGGCGCCACCGTGGTCGCCGGGCACCAGATTGCGCTGAACTTCAGCTCGCTGGTATTCATGATCCCCTACTCCCTCGGCATGGCCGTGACCGTACGCGTCGGCCAGGCTCTCGGCCGTGAGGAACCACGGGAAGCCCGCTTCGCCGCCGGTGTCGGCATGGGTACCGCCCTGGCTTATGCGTGCCTGTCGGCGAGCATGATGCTATTGCTGCGTGAACCCATCGCGGCGATCTACACCGCCGACCCGACGGTGATTCAGGTGGCGGCGATGCTGATTGTTTATTCGGCGTTGTTCCAGTTTTCCGATGCGATCCAGGTGACGGCAGCGGGCGCACTGCGGGGTTATCAGGACACGCGGGTGACGATGATCCTGACGCTGTTCGCTTATTGGGGAATTGGCTTGCCGGTGGGTTACGCCTTGGGCCTGACCGACTGGTTTGGCGCACCGAATGGCCCGAGCGGGCTCTGGCAGGGTTTGATCGTCGGCTTGAGTTGCGCGGCGCTGATGCTGTCGATCCGCCTGACGCGCAGTGCACGCAAGCGGATCCGCATCAGTCGTTCGGCGGGTTAAGCGAGCGCAAAAAAGGGCGCCGCGAAACCTGTGGGAGCGGCGGCGCGGCGATCCGACTTGCCCGCGATAGCGATCTAACTGTCACATTTATGTTGAATGTGCCGCCGTCATCGCGGGCAAGCCCGCTCCCACAGGGATTCGCGCTTAACTAATTTTTTGTGCCTGTTAAGCAAGTTTCTTGCGGATCCAATAGAGGTAGGTGCCTGCCTCTTCATGCTGCGCGACCAGTTCGTGATCGAGAAACACGCAGAACTTGGGAATGTCGCGACGGGTCGACGGGTCGGTGGCGATCACCTTCAGCAGGCCGCCGGGCACCAGGTCACGGATGTGCTGGTGCAACATCATCACCGGCTCCGGGCAATTGAGGCCGGTGGCGTCGAGGGTGCCGTCGACCGGCGTATCGATCATTTCACTCATGATTTACTCCTGAAACTTGCCGGCATTGTCGCGCATTGCCGGGTGTCTAGTCACTGGCAGCTGATCGTTCCCACGCTCTGCGTGGGAAGGCATCCCGTGACGCTCTGCGTCACATCCAAAGGCGGAACGCGGAGCGTCCCCGGCGGCATTCCCACGCGGAGCGTGGGAACGATCGGTACACAAAGTCAGCGGGACTTGGGTTTCTTTATATCGAGCCGGCGCAGGTGGCAGGTCACTTCCTCACGGTCGTGATACAGCTGCTTGCAGCCGATCTCGACCCGAATGCCCCGCGCCTTGAACCCGTCGGCAATACGTTCCAGCAAGCGCTTCACTTCGGCATAACGCTGTTTCATCGGCAGCTTGAGGTTGACCACCGCTTCCCGGCAATGCCCCTCGCCAATCCATTCTTCCAGCATCGCCGCGTTGCGCGCCGGTTTCTCGACGATGTCGCAGACCATCCAGTCGACCGGTTGCTTGGGTTTGAAGGTGAAACCGTCGGCCATCAAGTGCTGCACCAAACCGGTGTCCATCAGGCTTTCGGCCATCGGGCCGTTGTCGATGGCGGTCACCAGCATGCCGCGGTTGACCAGTTGCCAGGTCCAGCCGCCAGGGGGCGGCGCCGAGGTCGACGCCGGTCATGTCGCTGTGCAGGCGTTCGTCCCACTGGTCACGCGGGATGAAATGGTGCCAGGCCTCTTCCAGCTTCAGCGTCGAACGGCTCGGCGCTTCACGGGGGAACTTCAGGCGTGGAATGCCCATCGGCCACATCGCCGAATTGTTCGACTCCGCCAGGCCCATGAACACTTCGCGGCCGCTCTTGAAAGTCAGCAGCAGCCGTGGCTTGTGGGCGTCGTCTACCAGTTTGCCGGCCGCCATCAGCGCCTTGCGCAGGTGGACTTCGAATTTCTTGCAGAAGTTCGACAGCTCCTTGCCATCGTTGGTGTCGACCATTTCCAGCCACAGGCTGCCGCACAGCGGGAAGTCGGCCATGTGCGCGAGGATCACGCTGATGCGATCGGTTTCCGGCAGATCAATAAAGATCCCCCGGGCCCACTGGCGCGGGAAGATCAGCTCGGCGAAACGCTGACCACGCATCAGGCGCTCGGCGCCGTCTTCTTCGGTGCAGATGAATTCGGCATAGGCGCTGGCGGTCTTGGCCTTGGCATAACCGGCCACATTCAGCCGCGCGGCATGTTCGGAGATCTCGGAACAGACTTCGCTTTCGAAGCCCGGCCGGCAATGCATAAAGAGGGTGTTCATTCTTACTCCTGGGCAGTTGGCGAAGAATTCAGCCACTGCGCGATGCCCAGACTTGCGTTGAAGCAAAGCCTGTCACGAAAACCGGCGCATGATAGCCGAGATCGGAACCTTGGACTTAACCATAGAGTCCAGTTATTAGCCTTAAGCACCAAACAGGACTAGGTTTAAACCTCTGCCCTTCCCTCCGTCCGTAGCCGTGTGGACTTAAAGGAGTCATTTCAATGCCGTCCCTCGATAGCCTGAAAACCCTTAAAACCTTACAAGTCGACGACAAGACCTACCATTATTTCAGCCTGCCCGAAGCCGCCAAGAGCCTGGGTGATCTAGACAAGCTGCCAATGTCGTTGAAAGTGCTGCTGGAAAACCTGCTGCGCTGGGAGGACGAAAAAACCGTCACCGGCGCCGACCTCAAGGCGATTGCCGCGTGGCTCAAGGAGCGTCGCTCCGATCGCGAAATCCAGTACCGCCCAGCACGGGTATTGATGCAGGACTTTACCGGCGTCCCGGCCGTGGTCGACCTGGCCGCCATGCGCGCCGCCATGGCCAAGGCCGGTGGCGACCCGCAGCGCATCAATCCACTTTCGCCGGTGGATCTGGTGATCGACCACTCGGTGATGGTCGACAAGTTCGCCAGCTCAAGCGCCTTCGAACAGAACGTCGACATCGAAATGCAGCGCAACCACGAGCGTTACGCCTTCTTGCGCTGGGGCCAGAGCGCCTTCGACAACTTCAGCGTGGTGCCACCGGGCACCGGCATCTGCCACCAGGTCAACCTTGAATACCTGGGTCGCACGGTCTGGACCAAGGACGAGGACGGCCGCACCTATGCCTTCCCCGACACACTGGTCGGCACCGATTCCCATACCACCATGATCAATGGCCTCGGTGTACTCGGCTGGGGCGTCGGTGGGATCGAAGCGGAAGCAGCGATGCTCGGCCAACCGGTGTCGATGCTGATTCCGGAAGTGATCGGCTTCAAACTCACCGGCAAGCTCAGGGAAGGCATCACTGCCACCGACCTGGTGCTGACGGTAACCCAGATGCTGCGCAAGAAAGGGGTGGTCGGCAAATTCGTCGAGTTCTACGGCGACGGCCTCGCCGACTTGCCGCTGGCCGACCGCGCGACCATCGCTAACATGGCTCCGGAATACGGTGCCACCTGCGGCTTCTTCCCGGTGGACGAGGTGACACTGGAATACTTGCGCCTGTCCGGCCGCACCGCACAAACCGTGAAACTGGTGGAGGCCTACAGCAAGATCCAGGGCCTGTGGCGCCTGCCCGGCAAGGAGCCGGTGTTCACCGACAGCCTGGACCTGGACATGGGCAGCGTCGAGGCCAGCCTCGCCGGGCCGAAACGCCCACAGGACCGCGTCTCGTTGCCGAATGTTGCACAAGCGTTCACTGACTTTCTCGGCCTGCAAGTCAAACCGACCAGCAAGGAAGAAGGTCGCCTCGAAAGTGAAGGCGGCGGTGGCGTCGCGGTGGGCAACGCCGATCTGATCGGTGAAACGGACTACGACCATGAAGGTCGCACTCATCGGCTGAAAAACGGTGCGGTGGTGATTGCCGCGATCACGTCCTGCACCAACACCTCGAACCCCAGCGTGATGATGGCGGCCGGACTGCTGGCGAAGAAAGCCATAGAGAAAGGCCTCAAGCGCAAACCGTGGGTCAAGAGTTCGCTGGCCCCCGGCTCGAAAGTAGTGACCGACTACTATAAGGCAGCCGGCCTGACTCGCTACCTTGATGAACTCGGTTTCGCGCTGGTCGGGTATGGCTGCACCACCTGCATCGGCAACTCCGGGCCGTTGCCGGAGCCAATCGAAAAAGCCATCCAGAAAGCCGACCTGACCGTCGCCTCGGTGCTTTCGGGCAACCGCAACTTCGAAGGCCGCGTACATCCGCTGGTGAAAACCAACTGGCTGGCCTCCCCGCCTCTGGTCGTCGCCTATGCACTGGCCGGCACGGTGCGCATCGACATCAGCAGCGAGCCCTTGGGTCACGACAAGGACGGCCACCCGGTTTATCTGCGAGACATCTGGCCGAGCACCAAGGAAATCGCCGACGCGGTGACTCAAGTGAACACTGCGATGTTCCACAAGGAGTACGCCGAAGTGTTCGCCGGCGACGAGCAGTGGCAAGCCATCGAAGTGCCGCAAGCGGCGACTTATGTCTGGAGCAACGATTCGACCTATATCCAGCATCCACCCTTCTTCGATGACATCGGTGGCCCTGCGCCGGTGGTCAAGAATGTCGAAGGGGCGAAAGTCCTCGCGTTGCTCGGCGACTCGGTAACCACCGACCACATCTCCCCCGCCGGCAACATCAAGGTCGACAGCCCCGCCGGCCATTACCTGCGCGAGCAAGGGGTGGAGCCACGGGACTTCAATTCCTACGGTTCCCGTCGTGGTAACCACGAAGTGATGATGCGCGGCACCTTCGCCAACATCCGCATTCGCAATGAAATGCTTGGCGGCGAAGAAGGCGGCAACACGATTTACATTCCAACCGGGGAGAAGTTGCCGATCTACGACGCGGCCATGCGTTACCAGGCGTCGGGCACACCGTTGGTGGTGGTCGCCGGGCAAGAATACGGCACCGGTTCGAGCCGCGACTGGGCTGCCAAGGGCACCAACCTGCTGGGCGTGAAAGCAGTCATCGCGGAAAGCTTCGAGCGAATTCACCGCTCCAATCTAGTGGGCATGGGCGTGCTGCCGTTGCAGTTCAAACTGGATCAGAACCGCAAGAGCCTGAACCTCACCGGCAAGGAAACCCTGGACATCCTTGGCCTCACAGGCGTCGAACTGACCCCGCGCATGAACCTGACACTGGTCATCACCCGTGAAGACGGCAGCAAGGAAAAGGTCGAGGTGTTGTGCCGGATCGATACCCTCAATGAAGTGGAGTACTTCAAGGCTGGAGGGATTTTGCATTATGTGTTGCGGCAATTGATTGCCTCGTAACAGCCTGCTGACAACGACACCGCCTTCGGGCGGTGTTTTTGTTTGTGTCCTGCACCGAACAAAAATACCCTGCGCGACACCGATCCACTGTGGGAGCGGGCTTGCCCGCGATAGCGGTATAGCTGTTACATCAATGTCGGATCTGCCGCCGTCATCGCGGGCAAGCCCGCTCCCACAAGGGACCGTGTCACACTGTAGAAATTACCGACACAAGGACTTCACATGCTTGCTCTGCCATGGACTTATCTGGCACTTCTCTCCATCGGCTACGGCTTGGCTTTGATCTACGGCCAACTTGGCTGGCTGGCCGCTATCTCTTTCGCATTGCTATTTTTCGCCGGTTTCGCCGTTCGCCAGCAACACGTTGCCATCGGCCGCTACCTCGGCCACGGCTTGTTCATCTTCCTGGCGGTGGCACTGGCAATGCACTGGCTTCCCGGTTTCTACAACGGTCGGGCCATTCAACCCCAGCGTTTCACCGACGATGCCGTGCCGTTTGCCATGTACCTGAATCAGGACAAACCGCTGATCGGTTTCTGGCTGTTGCTGGTTTGTCCATGGATTGTCGGCCGGCGCTCGTTGCGACTGTCCATTTATGCCACCGCCCTCGCCCTGAGCGTAAGCACCGTACTGGCCTTGGGTGGCGCGCTGTTGCTGGGCGTGATCAGTTGGGCACCGAAGTGGCCGGATCAGGCCTGGTTGTGGGTACTGAACAATCTACTGCTGGTGACGCTGGTGGAAGAAGCGTTGTTTCGCGGCTATATCCAGGGCGGGTTGAGCCGGCAGTTCAAACACCTGCCTTATGGCGAAAATCTTGCTTTGTTACTCGCATCAATGCTGTTCGGCCTCGTTCATCTGGGCGCTGGCTGGCAATGGGTATTGCTGGCGGGCCTCGCGGGGGTCGGTTATGGCCTGGCCTATCGTTTTGGCGGGTTGGGAGCAGCTATCGCCACCCACTTTGGTTTGAATCTGCTGCATTTCGGGCTGTTCACTTATCCGATGCTCGCCGGCTGACGCAACGGTCGTTTTGCGACGCGTCACTGATTAATGAAAAAAACATTTCAATAAATGCCTGACATTGCCGACAACCTCTCAAAGCCTTGCGGATTGAAAAAGTCATGCGTAACAACCAGCCCATTACACAACGCGAACGGACCTTCCCGGCTCAGCAACGGTTGATTTCCACCACCGATGCCAAGGGCGTGATTACTTACTGCAACGACGCTTTCGTCGAAATCAGCGGGTTTTCTCGTGAGGAACTGATCCGTGCACCGCATAACCTGGTCCGTCATCCCGACGTCCCGGCTGCGGTGTTCGCGCACATGTGGGGCACACTGAAACAAGGCTTGCCATGGATGGGCATTGTCAAGAATCGCTGCAAGACCGGTGACCACTACTGGGTTAACGCCTATGTCACACCGGTGTTCGACGGCAATCAGGTGATCGGTTACGAGTCGGTGCGGGTCAAACCCACCGCCGAACAGATCCGCCGCGCCGAAGCGCTCTACCAACGCATCAACCAGGGCAAGTCTGCGGTTCCCTCTACAGACAAATGGCTGCCGGTGCTTCAGGACTGGCTGCCGTTCATTCTGGTCAGCCAGTTGAGCTTCATGATCGGCGCCACCCTGACGTCCCAGTGGGGCTTCGCCCTCGCCGCCGGCCTTTCGGTGCCATTGGGCTTGATGGGCTTGGGCTGGCAACAGCGCGGTATCAAGCGTTTGCTGCGCCTGGCCGAACAGACCACGTCCGACCCGCTGATCGCGCAGATGTACACCGACAGCCGTGGCGCCCAGGCACGCCTGGAGATGTCGATCCTCAGTCAGGAAGCACGCCTGAAAACCTGCTTGACCCGTTTGCAGGACACCGCCGAACACCTGACCGAACAAGCGAAACAGTCCGACACCCTGGCGCATAACAGCTCCACCGGCCTGGAACGTCAACGCGTCGAAACCGAGCAAGTGGCGACCGCTGTGAATCAGATGGCCGCCACCACCCAGGAAGTCGCCAGCCACGTGCAGCGCACCGCCGACGCCACTCAGGAAGCCAATCGCCTGACCGGTCGCGGTCGCGACATCGCCGGGGAAACCCGCGAAGCCATTCAACGCCTGTCGGTGGTGGTCGGTGAAACTGGCCTCACGGTCACGCAACTGGCCAAGGACAGCGATGAAATCGGCGGCGTGGTCGATGTGATCAAAGGCATCGCCGACCAGACCAACCTGTTGGCTTTGAACGCTGCGATTGAAGCGGCGCGTGCCGGCGAGATGGGCCGTGGTTTTGCGGTGGTGGCCGACGAAGTGCGTCAACTGGCACAACGTACCAGCGAATCCACCGGGCAGATTCACGCCCTGATCGCCAAGCTGCAGCAAACCGCCAGCACCGCGGTACAAACCATGGAAGCCGGGCATCGCCAGGCCGAAGAAGGGGTGGCGCGGGTCTTGGAAGCGGATCAGGCGCTGGTGGGCATCAGCGAAGCGGTGGCCAACATCACCGACATGACCACCCAGATCGCCGCCGCGACCGAAGAGCAAAGTGCGGTGGCCGAAGAAATCAGCCGCAACATCAGCAATATTTCGGAACTGGCGGACCAGACCTCGGAACAGGCACAGCACTCGGCGCTGTTGAGCGAAGAACTGACCAAGACGGCGAATACCCAGTATTCGTTGGTGGAGCGGTTTAACCGCTGATAGCGCTTGAAGGCAAAAAAACCGGACGGCGAAAGCGTCCGGTTTTTTTATTATCCCTTTGAAATTTTGTTGCCTGTGAGGCCGCCATCGCGGGCAAGCCCGCACAGTGAACTGTGGTGTGGCTGGATTTTGGGATCGACACGAAACCCTGTGGGAGCGGGCTTGCCCGCGAAGAGGCCCGAACTGGCACTGCAAATCTTACTGAAGAAATGCCGCAACCTTCCCCGCCGCAGCCGCCAAATGCTGCTCATGGGTATACCCCGAAGCCTTCAGCGGTTTCAAATCATGGTCCGCCGCTTCCAGCCAGAACACCTCGATACTCGGCGCCAACGCGTAAGCCTCGACGGCCGCCCGATTACCCAGCGCATCCCGCTCACCCTGCACGATCAACGTCCGCGTCTTCAACCCGGCCAAATGCTCGACCCGCGGCTTCTCCGGTTTGCCCACCGCATAAAACGGATACCCCAGACACACCAGCGCATCCGCGCCCAACTCATCAGCCAACAAACTCGCCATCCGCCCACCCATGGACTTGCCGCCAATGGCCAGGCGCCCAGCGACATGGCGTCGCACCACGGCATACACCTCACGCCAGCATTCTTGCAATTTGGGCGCCGGGTTCGGGGGACGTTTACCGCCATCGATACGCCGCTGCGCCATGTAGGGGAACTCGAAACGCAGCACGTTGACCCCAAGCGCCGCAAGGCGCGCAGCCATGTCGCTCATCCAGTCACTGTCCATCGGCGCACCGGCACCGTGGGCGAGAATCAGCGTTGCCGAGGCCGGCGCTGAGGCGGCATTCCACAACCATCCATGATCCCGCACACACTGCGCCCATTGATCCCCGTCAATACTGGCCTTGTGCTGTTTGTCCATGCTTGCCTCGCTTTTAGTCTGCCTATAACTCCAGGCGAAGGGAGCGTCTGCCTTGCGGCTTACTCGCAAAGACGGGCCCTCACTTCGGCTGAACCGTGGATGGGGAACCATGAACACTTCTATCAGTACCGCCTACAACTACAAGGTGGTCCGCCAATTCGCCATTATGACGGTGGTGTGGGGCATCGTCGGCATGGGGCTCGGGGTTTTTCTCGCCGCCCAGTTGGTCTGGCCCGAACTCAACTTCAATCTGCCGTGGACCAGTTTCGGCCGGTTGCGCCCGCTGCACACCAACGCGGTCATTTTCGCCTTCGGCGGCTGCGCCCTGTTCGCCAGTTCGTTCTACTCGGTACAACGCACCTGCCAGACCCGCCTGTTTGCGCCGAAAATCGCTGCGTTCTGCTTCTGGGGCTGGCAACTGGTAATCCTGCTGGCGGCCATCAGCCTGCCACTGGGCTACACCAGTTCCAAGGAATACGCCGAACTGGAATGGCCGATCGACATTCTGATCACCATCGTCTGGGTGGCCTATGCCGTCGTGTTCTTCGGCACGATCATGCAGCGCAAGACCAAACACATCTATGTCGGTAACTGGTTCTTCGGTGGATTCATCATCACCGTGGCGATCCTGCACATCGTTAACAACCTTGAGCTGCCGGTGAGTTTCACCAAGTCCTACTCGGTGTACGCCGGTGCGACCGATGCCATGGTGCAGTGGTGGTATGGACACAACGCCGTAGGCTTTTTCCTCACCGCCGGTTTCCTCGGGATGATGTACTACTTCGTGCCGAAACAGGCCGAGCGTCCGGTGTATTCCTATCGCTTGTCCATCGTGCACTTCTGGGCGCTGATCACCCTGTACATCTGGGCCGGCCCTCACCACTTGCACTACACCGCGCTGCCGGACTGGGCGCAGTCGCTGGGCATGGTGATGTCACTGATCCTGCTGGCGCCAAGCTGGGGCGGGATGATCAACGGCATGATGACGCTCTCGGGCGCCTGGCATAAGTTGCGCAGCGACCCGATCCTGCGCTTCCTGGTGGTGTCGCTGGCGTTCTACGGCATGTCGACCTTCGAAGGTCCGATGATGGCGATCAAGACGGTCAACGCCCTCTCCCACTACACCGACTGGACCATCGGCCACGTACACGCCGGCGCGCTCGGCTGGGTGGCGATGATTTCCATCGGCGCGCTGTACCACATGATCCCGAAAGTCTTCGGCCGCGAACAGATGCACAGCATCGGCCTGATCAACGCGCACTTCTGGCTCGCGACCATCGGCACCGTGCTGTACATCGCGTCCATGTGGGTCAACGGCATCGCCCAGGGCCTGATGTGGCGCGCGGTCAATGAGGACGGCACGCTGACCTATTCCTTCGTTGAAACCCTGGTGGCCAGTCATCCTGGCTTCGTCGTGCGACTGGTGGGCGGTGCGATCTTCCTCAGTGGCATGTTCCTGATGGCTTACAACACCTGGCGCACAGTGCGGGCCTCGCAGCCTGCCGAAGCCGCCACTGCCGCGCAGATAGCCTGAGGAGTCCGCCATGAAACACGAAACAATCGAGAAAAACGTCGGCCTGCTGATGCTGCTGATGGTGTTCGCCGTGAGCATTGGCGGTCTGACCCAGATCGTCCCGCTGTTCTTTCAGGACGTGACCAATAAACCGGTGGAAGGCATGAAGCCCTACACCGCGCTGCAACTGGAAGGTCGCGACATTTACATCCGTGAAGGCTGCGTCGGTTGCCACTCGCAAATGATCCGCCCGTTCCGCGCCGAGACCGAGCGCTATGGCCACTACTCGGTGGCCGGGGAAAGTGTCTGGGATCATCCGTTCCTGTGGGGCTCCAAGCGCACCGGACCGGATCTGGCGCGCGTCGGCGGTCGCTACTCCGAAGACTGGCACCGCGCGCACTTGTACAACCCGCGCAACGTGGTGCCGGAATCGAAGATGCCGGCCTACCCGTGGCTGGTCGACAACAAGGTCGATAGCAGCCACACCGAAACCAAGATCCGCGCCATGCGCACCCTCGGCGTGCCGTACACCGACGAAGACATCGCAGGCTCGGTCGCCTCGCTACAGGGCAAAACCGAAATGGACGCGCTGGTCGCCTACCTGCAAGTGCTCGGCACTGCGATCAAGAGCAAGAGGTGAGCCATGTCCATACCCTTTGAAATAGTAAGCGAAATGAGCAGTGGAATGATCCGCGGCCTGGGCACGGTCGTGGTGTTCGTGGCCTTCGTCGGCCTGACGCTGTGGGTATTCAACGGCAAGCGAAATGCGGAATTTGCCGAAGCGCGCCTGCTGCCGTTCGCCGACGAGCCGCAATCGGAAAACAGCACCCCACAAGAATCTGCCACAAGGAGTACCCGGTCATGACCACCTTCTGGAGTACGTGGATCTGCGTACTGACCATCGGCAGCCTGATCGGCCTGACCTGGTTGCTGATCGGTACGCGCCGAGGGGAAACCAAGGGCAGCACCGACCAGACCATGGGCCACAGCTTCGACGGCATCGAGGAGTACGACAACCCGCTACCGCAGTGGTGGTTCATGCTGTTCGCCGCAACCTTGGTATTTGCCGTCGGCTATCTGGTGCTTTACCCGGGCCTTGGCAACTGGAAAGGCATATTGCCCGGTTATGAGAACGGCTGGACCGGTGTCCACGAATGGGAAAAGGAAATGAACAAGGCTGACGCGAAGTTCGGGCCGATCTTCGCCAAATTTGCTGCCATGCCAGTGGAAGAAGTGGCCAAGGACCCGCAAGCGCTGAAAATGGGCGGTCGCCTGTTTGCATCCAATTGCTCGGTGTGCCACGGCTCGGATGCCAAGGGCGCGTTCGGCTTCCCTAACCTGGCCGACAGCAACTGGCGCTGGGGCGGTGATGCCGAAATGATCAAAACGACAATCATGGGCGGTCGCATGGCCGCGATGCCGGCTTGGGGAGAAATCCTCGGCGACGCCGGCGTGAAGAACGTCGCCGCTTATGTGCGTCATGAACTGGCCGGCCTGCCCTTGCCGGAAGGCAGCACAGCCGATCTGCACGCTGGACAGCAAGCATTCAGCACCACCTGCGTAGCCTGTCATGGGGCAAACGGCAAGGGCACTGAAGCCATGGGAGCGCCGAATCTGACGCAACCGGCCGGATTTATCTACGGTACAAGCCTGGCGCAGCTTGAACAAACGATTCGTCATGGCCGCCAGGGCCATATGCCGGCGCAGAATGAACTGCTCGGCAACGACAAGGTGCAATTGCTGGCCGCTTACGTGTACAGCCTGTCTCAAAGTCTGAGCACCGAGCGTTTACAGGCTGAAGGCAAAAGCGAATAAATCTCGTCCGCTCTGCTGCCGCATTCACCCGGATGCGGCAGTTCCCTGCCCCTTTGCGACGCATTGTCGCACCCTCCCATGGTCTTCCTTTCGGTTCACCGGATTCAGGTCTAAGCTTTCCTGCGATGTGTGCTGACCAGCGCCGGTTCCAGGTCGATTCAACCCGATGTGTTCGACGAATTTGCTCGATGACAGGCCGCAAAGGCTGGTAGACACCGGCTATCGTCCCCATTGCCCTCTGTTACCCGATCGTCGTGTTTGAACATACCCCGTTACAACTGACCTGAACCCCTCGCCTCTTTCATTCGTTGCGACATTTTGTCCGAGGGCAATTTTGTCCTTACGCAGCGCATGGAAAGGCCGCAGAATCAGCTTTTGAAAGCATTGACCCACGTCATGGCGCGTTGCAATGACCCCCCGCTTTCTACATACTTGCGGCCGATTTTTACTCCTAATAAAACACCCAAACCGTGGAACCTTAGAATGAGCACAGCAATCAGTCCGACTGCTTATAACTATAAGGTAGTCCGCCAGTTCGCCATCATGACGGTGGTCTGGGGGATCCTTGGCATGGGGCTCGGTGTCTTCATCGCCTCGCAACTGGTCTGGCCGGAGTTGAACTTCGGTCTGGCATGGACGAGCTTTGGACGCCTGCGCCCGCTGCACACCAACCTGGTGATTTTCGCCTTCGGTGGTTGTGCTCTGTTTGCCACTTCCTATTACGTCGTGCAGCGAACCTGCCAAACGCGACTGATTTCCGACAGCCTCGCGGCCTTCACCTTCTGGGGTTGGCAAGCGGTGATCGTCGGCGCGATCGTTACCTTGCCGATGGGTTTCACCACCACCAAGGAATACGCGGAACTGGAATGGCCCCTGGCTATTCTGCTGGCCATCGTCTGGGTCACCTACGGTCTGGTGTTCTTCGGCACCATCGTCAAGCGCAAGACCAAGCACATCTATGTCGGTAACTGGTTCTACGGTGCCTTCATCGTCGTGACCGCGATGCTGCACATCGTCAACCACGCGTCCCTGCCAGTCAGTTTCTTCAAGTCCTACTCGGCTTATTCGGGGGCGACTGATGCGATGATCCATTGGTGGTACGGCCACAACGCCGTGGGCTTCTTCCTGACCACCGGCTTCCTGGGGATGATGTACTACTTCGTTCCGAAGCAGGCCGAGCGTCCGATCTACTCTTATCGTCTGTCGATCGTGCACTTCTGGGCGCTGATCACCCTGTACATCTGGGCCGGTCCGCACCACCTGCACTACACCGCACTGCCGGACTGGGCTCAGTCCCTGGGCATGGCGATGTCGATCATCCTGCTGGCACCAAGCTGGGGCGGCATGATCAACGGCATGATGACCCTGTCGGGCGCCTGGCATAAGCTGCGCACCGACCCGATCCTGCGCTTCCTCGTGGTATCGCTGGCGTTCTACGGCATGTCGACCTTCGAAGGCCCGATGATGGCCATCAAGACCGTCAACTCGCTCTCGCACTACACCGACTGGACCATCGGCCACGTACACGCCGGCGCTCTTGGCTGGGTAGCGATGATTTCGATTGGCGCGATCTACCACATGATCCCGAAACTGTTCGGCCGTGCACAGATGCACAGCACCGGCCTGATCAACACGCACTTCTGGCTCGCGACCATCGGTACCGTGCTGTACATCGCATCGATGTGGGTCAACGGCATCACCCAGGGCCTGATGTGGCGTGCAATCAACGACGACGGCACCCTCACCTACTCGTTCGTCGAAGCGCTGCAAGCCAGCCACCCTGGTTTCATCGTTCGCGCCCTGGGCGGTGCGTTCTTCGCCAGCGGCATGCTGTTCATGGCCTACAACGTATGGCGTACCGTACGTGCCTCGAACCCGGCTGAAGCCAAAGCTGCTGAACAGATTGCTGTAGTTGGAGCTCACTGATGAAGCATGAAGCAGTCGAGAAGAATATTGGCCTGCTGGCCTTCTTCATGGTTATCGCCGTCAGCGTCGGCGGCCTGACCCAAATCGTTCCGCTGTTTTTCCAGGACGTTACCAACAAGCCGGTCGAGGGCATGAAGCCGCGCACCGCCCTTGAACTGGAAGGCCGCGACGTGTACATCGCCAACGGTTGTGTCGGCTGCCACTCGCAGATGATCCGCCCGTTCCGTGCTGAAACCGAACGTTACGGCCACTACTCGGTCGCCGGCGAAAGTGTTTGGGACCACCCGTTTCTGTGGGGTTCCAAGCGCACCGGTCCGGACCTGGCCCGTGTCGGCGGTCGTTACTCCGATGACTGGCAGCGTGCGCACTTGTACAACCCGCGCAACGTAGTGCCTGAGTCGAAAATGCCGGCTTACCCGTTCCTCGTGGAAAACAAGCTCGACGGCAAAGACACCGCCAAGAAAATGGAAGTCTTGCGCACGCTCGGCGTCCCTTACACCGACGAAGACATCGCCGGCGCCAAGGATGCTGTGAAGGGCAAAACCGAAATGGACGCGCTGGTGGCCTATCTGCAAGGCCTGGGCACCATCATCAAAAGCAAACGGTGATTTAGATGGATATCGGGATGATTCGTGGCCTGGGCACCGTTGTTGTGATGGTGGCCTTCATCGGTCTGGCGCTATGGGTGTTCAGCCCCAAGCGCAAGTCGGAGTTTGAAGACGCGACCTTGCTGCCTTTCGCGGATGATCCCGAAGCCATCAAGCACGTCGAGCAAGCTTCTAGGAGTAACAAAGAATGACTACGTTCTGGAGTCTGTACGTCACAGTCCTCAGTCTCGGCACCATCTTCGCCCTGACCTGGCTGCTGCTGTCCACCCGCAAGGGCCAGCGCAGCGAATCCACCGATGAAACGGTCGGCCACTCCTTCGACGGGATCGAGGAGTATGACAACCCGCTGCCGAAATGGTGGTTCATGCTGTTCGTGGGCACCATCATCTTCGCCCTCGGCTACTTGGTGCTGTACCCGGGCCTGGGTAACTGGAAAGGCCTGTTGCCGGGTTACAACTACCTCGACAACGAGAAGCAGACCGCATTCGCCAACGGCCAGACCGGCTGGACCGGCGTTCACGAATGGGAGAAGGAAATGCTCAGGTCGGACGCCAAGTTCGGCCCGATCTTCGCCAAGTTCGCTTCCATGCCGATCGAAGAAGTCGCCAAAGACCCGCAAGCCCTGAAGATGGGTGGCCGCCTGTTCGCCTCCAACTGCTCGGTCTGCCACGGTTCCGACGCCAAAGGCGCCTATGGCTTCCCTAACCTGACCGACGCCGACTGGCGCTGGGGCGGTGAAGCGGCAACCATCAAGACCACCATCATGGGCGGTCGTCACGCCGTGATGCCGGCTTGGGCTGAAGTGATCGGCGAGCAAGGCGTTGCGGACGTTGCCGCGTTCGTGCTGACCAACCTGGATGGCCGCAAGCTACCAGAAGGCGCCAAGGCTGACCCGGTTGCCGGTCAAAAGCTCTTCGCTGCCAACTGCGTGGCGTGCCACGGTCCGGCAGGCAAAGGTACGCCAGCGATGGGCGCCCCTGACCTGACCCACCCGGCCGGGTTCATCTACGGTTCGAGCTTCGCTCAACTGCAGCAGACCATCCGTTACGGTCGTCAGGGCCAGATGCCTGCGCAAGAACAGCTGCAAGGCAACGACAAGGTTCACCTGCTGGCCGCTTACGTCTACAGCCTGTCTCACGGTGAGAAAGCGCCCGTGGCGGACGCCCAGTAAGGCAAACGCTTGATGTAACAAAAAACGGCCCCGTCAGATGACGGGGCCGTTTTCGTTTCAACTGGATAATCGCAGATTATCGAACCTCAACCGTCTGGATCTCTTTGCGGCTTGGCCAGTTATTCTGGTTGACCTGAAACACCTTCAACGTTTTGCGATCCGTGGACACATCGGCGATCAGGTAGGACTGGTTCGACGCCCCACCGCTCAAGAATACCGGCACATCCCCGAAGTAATCCCGTTTGCTCCATCCGTAATAGCTCCCGGGCTCGGTATGCAAATGCCCGGCAAACACCGCCGTCACCTTGTATCGCTCGATGATCGCCTTGAACCGGGCAATCTGTTCGGCACTGCCTTTCCAGCTATCCGGCTTGTGCATATTCAGAAGAATGATCTTTGCACTCTCACGTGCGCGCTTTAAATCTTCCTCCAGCCAATCCAGAGACTCGGAAACCTGGTAACCCGTGGGCACTCCCCAATTCCAGGCGGTAAACGCAGTGGTATAGGTGGGCTCATTATGCAATTGAACAATGTGTACATCGCCAAAGTCCCTGGAATAAGCAAGACTACCAAAAACACCTTTTTTAACAGCACCTTCATCCGACATCCGCACATCCAGCGTCGTCAACTTACCCAAGTAACGATCCTTGAAATCAACAATACTGCCGGCCGCACAGTTATTCAGAAAACAATCATCGACGTTGTTTTCATAGTCATGATTCCCCAGCCCATAGTCATAAATACCCCCCAGTTGCTTTTCCAGTATCGAGCGGGTCATGTCGCGCTGGTAGCCGTGACCGAAAGCGGTCATGTCGCCGTTAACCATGACCGGAATGTGCGCCGGGTCAACAGAGTGATTACGCCTGAAGCTGGCGACATCGGAGTATTGGGTCTCAATCAACCACTTTGAACGCTGCTCTTTGTCCGAGGTTGTTTCATCCCACCCATGGTCGGAACTTTCAGTCCACGGGTACTGAGGATCCGAGGCAAACACTAAATACCGGGGCAAATAATTGTCTGTCGCATGTACACCAAACGTAGCAACACATAACAAAACGCCCAACAGCGCATTGACTTTTTTATCAAGAAACATAGAAATCCATCTCTATTGAAGTTAGATACAAGACACGCCGCCCTGTCCGAGCAAGTTATGACAACTTAAAAATTAACACAAATGTCTATCGCTTCAATATCAATAGTTCATGTTTCCTGCGATCTCATTAGTGCGCTATCGGAGATAGCCAGATGCATCACTGCCAGGCAAAAAATATCATCGCGCCACGCCTGTTTATTTCGGCCGTTACTTTGAAGGAACTGGAGGCGGGGTGCTTCGAATGGAGCGTCGTGATCCCGCTCAGGGGAAGGTATTGCGCACCTGGCTGAAGCGCCATGTCATGCCGGCTTTCGATGCCAGAATCTTGCCGGTCGATGCCGCCGTAGCACTGCGTTGTGCCAGCTTGCATGTTGCCAATGAAAGCGACGCCCTGATCGCAGCGACTGCACTGATTCATGGCCTTACGGTAGTCACCCGAAACATCAGCGATTTTCAATCCAGCGGTGTCGCACTGATCAATCCATGGGACGAATGAGTTCGCCGCTCCTGCAAAAACGTCCATACTTCACAAGTCAATTGATTCAAGTCATTACACCATCAATTGATTCCCCCCAACGCGACCAAAGGTCGCACCCTTGAGCTAGAGCTACAGGCGTATCATTGCGCCACTGCAACACCTCTTTTTGACCGCGGTCGGCACGTACTGACCGGGGCATTTTTCCACTGCCGTGGGATGCAATGATGAGCAATCAGATTCCGGTACACGACGTTACTCCGCCTGCCAAGAACGCGAACAACAGCGTCGACCTCTACGCCTCTCGAGAAAAAATCTACACCCGCGCCTTCACCGGCCTGTTCCGCAATCTGCGGATGATTGGCGGTGCCGGGCTGTTTCTGCTGTATTTCGGCACGGTGTGGCTGAACTGGGGCGGTCATCAGGCTGTCTGGTGGAACCTGCCGGAGCGTAAGTTCTTCATTTTTGGCGCGACCTTCTGGCCTCAGGATTTCATCCTGCTCTCAGGCATTCTGATCATCAGCGCCTTCGGCCTGTTTCTTCATCACCGTGTATGCCGGTCGGGTCTGGTGCGGCTACACCTGCCCGCAGAGCGTCTGGACCTGGATCTTCATGTGGTGCGAAAAAGTCACCGAAGGTGACCGCAACCAGCGCATCAAGCTCGACAAGGCGCCGATGAGCGCCACCAAGTTCGTGCGTAAATTCAGCAAGCACACAATGTGGCTGCTGATTGGTTTCGTGACCGGCATGACTTTCGTCGGCTACTTCTCACCGATTCGCGAACTGGTGCTCGATTTCTTCACCGGCCAAGCCGATGGCTGGTCGTATTTCTGGGTCGGTTTCTTCACCCTCGCCACTTACGGCAACGCTGGCTGGTTGCGTGAGCAGGTGTGCATTTACATGTGCCCGTACGCACGCTTCCAGAGCGTGATGTTCGACAAGGACACGCTGATCGTTTCCTACGACCCGCGCCGTGGCGAAAGCCGTGGCCCGCGCAAGAAAGGCATCGACTACAAGGCTCAGGGCCTGGGTGATTGCATCGACTGCACCATGTGCGTCCAGGTCTGCCCCACCGGTATCGACATCCGCGACGGCCTGCAAGTCGAATGCATCGGCTGCGCGGCGTGCATCGACGCCTGCGACAGCATCATGGACAAGATGGATTACCCACGCGGCCTGATCAGCTACACCACCGAGCACAACCTGTCGGGGCAAAAAACCCATAAACTGCGTCCACGCCTGATCGGCTATGCCACGGTGCTATTGGCGATGATCGCGTTGCTGGTGACTGCATTCTTCATGCGCTCGCTGGTCGGCTTCGATGTCAGTAAAGACCGCGTGTTGTACCGCGAGAACGCCGAAGGCCGGATCGAAAACGTCTACAGCCTGAAGATCATGAACAAGGACCAGCACGACCACACGTATGTGCTGGAAGCCACTGGCCTGCCGGACCTCAAGCTACAAGGCAAGCGCGAGATCAAGGTCGCCGCCGGGGAGATTTTCAGTCAGCCGGTCGAACTGTCCAGCGCACCGGAACAACTGCCGTCGAGCACCAACGAGGTGACATTCATCCTCAAGGATGCCGATGACGCCAACGTCCACGTTGAAGCCAAGAGCCGATTCATCGGCCCACAAATTCGTTGAGAGAAGTGATCATGCCCGCAGCAACTGCCGCAAGTCCCTGGTACAAGCACCTTTGGCCGTGGATCATCATCGCCATCCTGGCCTGCTCGGTGACCTTGACCCTGTCGATGGTGACCATCGCGGTGAACAACCCGGACAACCTGGTCAACGACAACTATTACGAGGCCGGCAAGGGCATCAACCGTTCTCTGGATCGCGAACTGCTGGCCCAGACCCTGCAACTGCGTGCCAGCGTGCACCTGGATGACGTGACCGGCGAAGTTGACCTGCGCCTGAGCGGCAACAGCCAGCCGAAAACCCTTGAACTGAACCTGATTTCGCCGACCCAGCCGGAGAAGGATCGCAAGATCACCCTGGCCCGCAGCGAAACTGAACAGGGCCGCTATATCGGCCAGTTGAGCGACAAGATTGAAGGTCGCCGTTTCGTTGAGTTGCTGGGTGTTCAGGATGACAAAATCTGGCGCATGTTCGAAGAAGAACAGGTCAGCCATGCCAAGGATCTGTTGCTCGGTGATGAGCCCCTGCAGGGCGCGGAAGACCTGAAGAAGTAAGCCTTACCCTGATCGTTCCCACGCTCTGCGTGGGAACGCAGCCAGGGACGCTCCGCGTCCCAGCCGAAGCGGACGCGGAGCGTCCGGGGAGGCATTCCCACGCAGAGCGTGGGAACGATCATCGGACTACGCCTCATGACCACTCCAACCCCCTGCTACCACTGCGCCCTGCCCGTCCCGGCCGGTAGCCGCTTTACCGCCGCCGTCCTCGGGGATACCCGCGAGTTCTGCTGCCCGGGTTGCCAGGCGGTTGCAGAAGCCATCGTGGCCGGTGGGCTGGAAAGTTATTACCAGCATCGCAGCGAAGCCTCGGCCAACCCCGAAGCCTTGCCAGTGCAACTGGTGGACGAGTTGGCGCTGTATGATCGCGCCGATGTGCAGCAACCCTTTGTCCGCCACGAAGGCGAACTCGCCGAAACCACCCTGCTGATGGAAGGCATCAGTTGCGCCGCCTGCGGCTGGTTGATCGAGAAACACCTGCGCGCCTTGCCGGCGGTGGCCGAAGCACGCCTGAACCTGTCCAACCATCGCCTGCATGTGCGCTGGGCCGACGCGCAATTGCCCTTGAGCCAAGTGCTCAGCGAATTGCGCCACATCGGTTACGCCGCCCACCCTTATCAGGCCGACCGCGCCAGTGAACAACTGGCCAGCGAAAACCGCCTGGCCCTGCGTCAACTCGGGGTCGCCGGGCTGCTGTGGTTCCAGGCGATGATGGCAACGATGGCCACCTGGCCGGAATTCAACATCGACCTCAGCCCCGAGCTGCACACCATCCTGCGCTGGGTCGCGCTGTTTCTGACCACCCCGATCGTGTTTTACAGCTGCGCGCCGTTCTTCAAGGGCGCGATGCGCGATCTGCGCACCCGTCACCTGACCATGGACGTCTCGGTGTCGCTGGCGATTGGCAGTGCCTATCTCGCCGGGATCTGGACCTCGATCACCGGGGTCGGCGAGCTGTATTTCGATGCGGTGGGAATGTTTGCACTGTTCCTGCTGGCCGGGCGTTATCTGGAACGTCGTGCCCGGGAACGCACCGCCGCCGCGACCGCACAGCTGGTCAATCTGCTGCCCGCCTCCTGCCTGCGGCTGAGTGCTGACGGCCAGAGCGAGCGGATCCTGCTCAGCGAACTGCGCGTGGGCGATCAGGTGCTGGTGCACCCCGGCGCGATCCTGCCGGCCGACGGCAAGATCCTCGACGGCCAGTCGAGCATCGATGAATCCGTGCTTACCGGCGAATACCTGCCCCAACCACGAACCCCGGGCGACGCCGTCACCGCCGGCACCTTGAACGTCGAAGGCGCGCTGACCGTGGAAATCCTGGCGTTGGGCCAGGACACACGCCTGTCAGCCATCGTCCGCCTGCTGGATCGCGCCCAGGCCGAAAAGCCGCGACTGGCGGAAATCGCCGACCGCGCCGCGCAGTGGTTTTTACTGCTGACGCTTATCGCAGTGGCCGCCATCGGCCTGCTCTGGTGGGAGCTGGATTCTTCGCGAGCGTTCTGGATTGTCCTGGCGATGCTGGTTGCCACATGCCCGTGTGCCTTGTCGCTGGCCACGCCAACCGCCCTCACCGCCGCCACCGGCACGCTGCATAAGCTCGGTCTTTTGTTGACGCGCGGCCATGTGCTGGAAGGCCTGAACCAGATCGACACGGTGATTTTCGACAAGACCGGCACCCTCACCGAAGGTCGCCTGGCCTTGCGTTCGATCCGGCCGCTTGGGACCCTGACCAGCGATCAATGCCTGAGCCTCGCCGCCGCATTGGAAAACCGCTCCGAACACCCGATTGCCCGGGCTTTTGGTCGCGCGCCGCTGGCCGCCGAGGAAGTTCACAGTACACCGGGCCTGGGTCTTGAGGGGTTGGTCGGCGCACAACGCCTGCGCATTGGCCAACCGGGGTTTGTCTGCGAACTCAGCGGCGCTCAAGTGCCGATAATGCCCGATGAGCCCGGCCAATGGCTGCTGCTCGGCGACAGCCAAGGGCCGCTGACGTGGTTCGTGCTCGACGACCGTTTGCGCGCCGACGCGCCCGCCCTGCTTGCAGCATGCAAAGCTCGCGGCTGGCGCACGTTGCTGCTGTCCGGCGACAGCTCACCGATGGTTGCCAGCGTCGCTGCCGAATTGGGCATCGACGAGGCCCGTGGCGGTTTGCGTCCGGACGATAAATTGCAGGTCCTGCAACAGCTGCACAGGGAAGGCCGCAAGGTGTTGATGCTCGGTGACGGGGTCAACGATGTGCCGGTGCTGGCCGCCGCCGACATCAGCGTGGCGATGGGTTCGGCCACCGATCTGGCGAAAACCAGTGCCGACGCGGTGTTGCTGTCGAACCGCCTCGATGCGCTGGTGCAAGCCTTCAGTCTGGCCCGGCGCACCCGTCGGGTCATCATCGAGAACTTGCTGTGGGCAGCGCTGTACAATGGCCTCATGCTGCCGTTCGCTGCCCTCGGCTGGATCACTCCGGTATGGGCCGCGGTCGGCATGTCGATCAGTTCGTTGACCGTGGTGCTGAATGCCCTGCGCCTGACTCGCCTGCCGAGCGCGCCGGCTGCTCGCACCACGCCAGAAACCCGCCCGCTGCCGGCCTGAGCCGCGCGGGCATGGAGTCCAGATGCCAGCTCTCTACGTGATGATCCCGGCCGCGCTGCTGATCGTGGCCATCGCTATCTATATCTTCTTCTGGGCGGTCGACAGCGGTCAGTACGACGACCTCGACGGCCCGGCCCACAGCATCCTGTTCGACGATCAGGACCCGAACCACAAGGCAGCGGTCGACGAGGCCAGCGGCCAGCCGGCCAAACCGGACGACAAGGCGCCGCCCCATGCTTGAGTTGGCGCCACTGCTGGTGTCTGCGCTGATCCTCGGCCTGCTCGGTGGCGGGCATTGCCTGGGCATGTGCGGCGGATTGATGGGCGCGCTGACCCTGGCGATCCCCAAGGAACAACGCAGCCGACGCTTTCGATTGTTGCTGGCTTACAACCTGGGGCGAATTCTCAGCTACGCCGCTGCCGGCCTGCTGATCGGCCTGGCCGGCTGGGCCGTGGCCAATAGTCCGGCGGCAATGTTCATGCGCATCCTCGCCGGATTGCTGTTGATCGCCATGGGCCTGTACCTGGCCGGCTGGTGGAGCGGCCTGACCCGCATCGAAAGCCTCGGTCGCGGCCTGTGGCGGCATATCCAGCCGGTGGCCAACAAACTGTTGCCGGTGTCGAACCTGCCCCGTGCCCTGCTGCTGGGCGCACTGTGGGGCTGGCTGCCGTGTGGGCTGGTTTACAGCACATTGCTGTGGTCGGCGAGCCAGGGCAATGCCCTGGACAGTGCGTTGCTGATGCTGGCATTCGGGCTGGGCACCTGGCCGGTGCTGCTCGCCACAGGGCTGGCGGCCGAGCGCGTCACGGCGCTGTTGCGCAAACGCAGCGTGCGTATGACCGGCGGTTTGCTGGTGATAGTGTTCGGCATCTGGACCTTGCCGGGGCCGCATCAGCATTGGCTCATGGGGCATTAGATCGGCGGTGCGCGAGCAAGCCCGCTCCCACAGGGGGGTTGCGGCGTACACAAATCCAATGTGGGCGGGCTTGCTCGCGAAGGCGGCCTACCTGCAACACAACTCCCGACCGAATGACCCTTGATGCAAATCAAGATGCCCCACCGCACTTCCCCCTAGACTCGCCCACACTGCCAGCCTATCCGGGGGAATGCCCGCATGCTCGACGCCATTCGTTGGGACACAGATCTGATCCGCCGTTATGACCTGGCGGGACCGCGCTACACCTCGTACCCGACCGCCGTGCAATTCGACAGCCAGGTCGGCACCTTCGACCTGTTTCATGCCCTTCGCGACAGCCGCAAGGCCCTGCGGCCGCTGTCGCTGTATGTGCACGTGCCGTTCTGCGCGAACATTTGCTACTACTGCGCCTGCAACAAAGTCATCACCAAGGACCGCGGCCGCGCCCTGCCCTATTTGCAGCGCCTGGAACAGGAAATCCAGTTGATTGCCTGCCACCTCGACCCCTCGCAGAAAGTCGAGCAACTGCATTTCGGCGGCGGCACGCCGACCTTTCTCAGCCACGACGAACTGCGCCAGTTGATGGCTCAACTGCGCAAGCATTTCAATTTGCTGGACGACGATTCCGGCGACTACGGCATCGAGATCGACCCTCGCGAGGCCGACTGGTCGACCATGGGTCTGCTCCGGGAACTGGGCTTCAACCGGGTCAGCATCGGCCTGCAAGACCTCGACCCGGCGGTGCAACGGGCGGTCAATCGTCTGCAAAGCCTGGAAGAAACCCGAGCGGTGATCGACGCCGCCCGAACCCTGCAATTTCGCTCGATCAACATCGATCTGATCTACGGCCTGCCGAAGCAGACGCCCGAGAACTTCGCCCGCACCATCGACGAAGTCATCAGCCTGCAACCGGACCGACTCTCGGTGTTCAACTACGCCCATCTGCCGGAGCGCTTCATGCCGCAACGGCGGATCAACGACCAGGATCTACCGGCACCGGCACAGAAGCTGGAAATGCTCCAGCGCACCATCGAACAACTGACGGCCGCCGGTTACCGCTACATCGGCATGGACCATTTCGCCCTGCCCGATGATGAATTGGCGATTGCTCAGGAAGAATCGACCCTGCAACGTAACTTCCAGGGCTATACCACCCACGGTCATTGCGATTTGATCGGCCTGGGGGTATCGGCCATCAGCCAGATCGGCGATTTGTACTGCCAGAACAGCAGCGACCTGAATCAGTACCAGAATGCGTTGGCCAGCGCACAGCTGGCCACCAGTCGTGGTCTGCTGTGCAACACCGATGACCACCTGCGACGTGCGGTCATCCAGCAACTGATCTGCCATTTCAACCTGGAATTCGCCCAGATCGAACAAGCCTTCAACATCGACTTTCAGGGTTACTTCGGCGAACTCTGGCCACAGTTGCAGGGAATGGCCGACGACGGACTGATCGAACTGGATAACGAACGGATTACCGTACTGCCTGCCGGACGATTGCTGGTGCGTTCGGTGTGCATGGTGTTCGACGCGCACCTGGAACAACAAAATCGCCAGCGGTTTTCACGGGTTATCTAGCCATCAGCTCATGGCCAGCCTGCGAAACGCTGATTTTACGACCCTGCGACAAAATCGCCGCGTGCCTGAATGTCCTCCGGTGGGTTACCCTTACGTCTTATGTGTGTTTTCCCACAAGGATTGAAGAAATGTCCGAGCCAGTAAAGTTGCGCGCTCATAGCCAGGCCCATTGCAAGGATTGCAGCCTGGCCCCTCTCTGCCTGCCACTTTCTCTGAATCTGGAAGACATGGATGCGCTGGACGATATCGTCAAACGTGGTCGCCCGCTGAAAAAAGGCGAGTTCCTGTTTCGCCAGGGCGACACGTTCGATTCCGTTTATGCAGTACGCTCCGGCGCCCTGAAGACTTTCAGCCTGAGCGATGCTGGTGAAGAGCAGCTCACTGGCTTCCATTTGCCGAGTGAACTGGTCGGCCTGTCGGGCATGGACACTGAAAAGCACCCGGTCTCGGCGCAAGCCCTGGAAACCACCTCGGTGTGCGAAATTCCTTTCGATCGCCTCGACGAACTGGCCCTGCAACTGCCACAACTGCGTCGTCAGTTGATGCGGGTGATGAGCCGCGAGATTCGCGACGATCAGCAAATGATGTTGCTGCTGTCGAAGAAAACCGCCGACGAGCGCATCGCCACTTTCCTGGTCAACCTGTCGGCACGTTTCCGCGCCCGGGGCTTCTCGGCCAACCAGTTCCGGTTGAGCATGTCGCGCAACGAAATCGGCAATTACCTGGGCCTGGCAGTGGAAACCGTGTCCCGGGTGTTCACCCGCTTCCAGCAAAACGAACTGATTGCCGCCGAGGGCAAGGAAATCCACATCCTTGATCCGATCCAGCTCTGCGCCCTGGCCGGCGGTTCGCTCGAAGGCTGATAGCAACGATTGCGGCTGAGCGAAACGGTTCAGCCGCCGTTATACTGCGACGTTTGCAGCCCGCCAGGACACTTCGACGATGGTCTTCGACTCCTTCGACATCAAATCCTTGATCCGCCCCGTGATCGACTTCCCCAAGCCGGGCGTGATCTTTCGCGATATCACCCCGTTGTTCCAATCTCCTACTGCCCTGCGCCTGGTGATGGACAGCTTTGCCCATCGTTACGTCGAAGCCGACTTCACCCACATCGGCGCCATGGATGCCCGTGGCTTCCTGATCGGTTCAATCCTGGCCTATCAGTTGAACAAACCGCTGGTGCTGTTCCGCAAACAGGGCAAATTACCGGCCGACGTGCTGGCCGAGGGTTATCAGACCGAGTACGGCGAAGCCTTTCTCGAAGTCCATGCCGACAGCCTGTGTGAGGGTGATGCGGTGGTGATGTTCGATGACCTGATCGCCACTGGCGGCACGCTGATCGCGGCGGGGAACCTGATTCGGCGCATGGGCGCGCGGGTGCATGAAGCGGCGGCGATTATTGATTTGCCGGAGCTGGGTGGTTCGCAGCGGTTGGAGGATATGGGGATTCCTACTTTCTGCCTGACGCAGTTTGCCCTTACGGATAAATAAGCCGCGTCTGTACTGACGCCATCGCGGGCAAGCCCGCTCCCACAGTGATTTTTGTCGTATGCAAAATTTGCATTTAACGACAATCCCATGGGAGCGGGCTTGCCCGCGATGGCGTCAGCCGCAACACCGCAAAAACTCAAAGCCCCATTTGCTTACTGATGATCTCGTTCATCACTTCCCGCGTCCCCCCACCGATCGACAGAATCCGGTTATCCCGATACAGCCGTTCCACCAGACTCTCGCGCATGTAACCCAAACCACCCAGAATCTGCACCGCATCGCTGGTAATGCGGTCCGCCGTGTCGGTAGCAAAATTCTTGGCCATGGAAATCTCCTTGATCACACTCTGCCCCGCGGCCATTTTCGCCGCCTGGCGGTAGGTGAACTCCCGTGACACCTCCAGCGCCGTGGCCATTTCCGCGAGACGGTGCTTGAGCACCTGGAATTTGCCGATGGGTTTGCCAAAGGCTTCACGCTGACGAGCCCAATTCAGGCTCTCCTCCAGCGCCAACTGCGCGGTCATGTTGGCCATCAGCGCCAAGGCCAGACGCTCGCTCTGGAAGTTGCCCATGATGCAGGCGAAGCCCATGTTCTCGGCCCCGATCAAATGGTTCACCGGCACCCGGCAATCATCGAAAAACAGCTCGGCGGTGTCCGACGCCCACCAGCCCATTTTCTTCAACTGACGACCGACGGTGAACCCGGGCGTGCCCTTCTCGATCAGCAACAAACTGATGCCGCCAAAACCCGGCTCGCCGGTGCGCACCGCGACGGTGTAGAAATCCGCACGAACGCCGCTGGTGATGAAGGTTTTGCTGCCGCTGACCCGGTAAGAGTCGCCGTCACGTACGGCGCGGGTTTGCAGGTTGGCGACGTCGGAGCCGCCGCTGGGCTCGGTGACGGCCAGGGCACTGATCTTCTCGCCTGCCAGCACCTGAGGCACAACGCGATCGCGGACTTCGGGCCTGGCCCATTTGAGGATCGGCGGCAAACCAATGTCCAGCGAGCCCAGCCCCGCGACCAGACCACCGGAACCACAGCGCATCAGCTCTTCACTGGCGGCGATCTTGGCGAACACATCGCCTTCGTGACTGCCGCCCAAGGCTTCGGGATAACCAATGCCCAGAATCCCCGCCGCGCCGGCCTTGAGGTAGAGCTCACGGGGGAAGCTTTCGGCTTCTTCCCACTGATCGATGCCCGGAAGAATCTCGCGCTCGACGAAACGTCTGACACTATCGCGGACCAATTGGTGGCTGGGGTCGAAGTATTCCTGAAAGGCAGGCATCGGCGAGCTCCACTGAAGGTTCAGTGAAGTTAACCGAGCGCTTGCTTGGTTTTCAATAGAGTTGTGTGAATCAGATTGACCGAGGCTTGCCCGCGAAGAGGCCTGTTCAGACACTACAAGGCAATCGGCTTACGCCCGGCAAACGAATGCGCCAATGTCCCGCCGTCCACCAGTTCCAGCTCACCGCCCAACGGCACGCCATGAGCGATGCGTGATGCGATCAAGCCTTTGTTGCTGAGCAACTGGGCGATGTAATGCGCCGTGGCCTCGCCTTCCACCGTCGGGTTAGTGGCGAGGATGACTTCGGTGAACGTGCCCGCCTCTTCGATCCGCGCCATCAATTGGGGAATACCGATGGCGTCCGGCCCCAACCCGTCGAGGGGCGACAGATGGCCTTTGAGCACGAAGTAGCGACCGCGGAAACCGGTCTGCTCCACCGCGTAAACATCCATCGGACCTTCCACCACACACAGCAAAGTGTCGTCTCGGCGCGGGTCAGCGCATTGCGGGCACAGATCGTCTTCGGTCAGCGTGCGGCACAAGCGGCAGTGGCCCACCCCTTCCATGGCCTGGCTCAGCGCCTGGGCCAATCGCGAACCGCCGCTGCGATCACGCTCAAGCAGTTGCAACGCCATGCGCTGGGCAGTTTTCTGACCCACACCCGGTAAAATTCGCAGGGCATCGATCAGTTGGCGAATCAAAGGGCTGAAGCTCATGGAGAAAAGTCCGACATAACAACGAGACGCGGTTTATACCCGCGCCTCTGTTTAGCGTCAAATAGCACCGTCAATTATTCAGTCCGCGCAACCCGCACTACCAGTTTGCCAAAGTTGCGCCCCTCCAGCAGACCGATGAAGGCCTGAGGCGCGTTCTCCAGGCCGTCGACCACGTCCTCACGGAATTTCACCTTGCCGTCACGCACCCACGGCGCCATGGCACTGATGAATTCTGGCTGACGGTCGCCGTAGTCGTCGAACACAATGAAGCCCTGAATCCGCACCCGCTTGGTCAGCAGCGTGCGCTGCAATTGTGGCAAACGATCTGGCCCGCTCGGCGCTTCATGGGCGTTGTAGGACGCAATCAGACCGCAAAGAGGAATCCGCGCCTTGGGGTTGAGCAGCGGCAGCACCGCATCGAACACCTTGCCACCGACGTTTTCAAAGTAGATATCGACGCCTTTGAAGCAGGCCAACGCCAACTCCTCGGCGAAGTCCGGGCGCTTGTGGTCGATGCAGGCATCGAAGCCCAGCTCCTCAACCACATAGCGGCATTTTTCCGCGCCACCGGCCACACCGACCACTCGCAAGCCCTTGATCTTCGCCACTTGGCCGACCACCGAACCCACCGCGCCGGACGCAGCCGCTACCACCAGGGTTTCGCCTTCCTTGGGCTGCCCGATGTCCATCAACCCCATGTAGGCGGTCATGCCGGGCATGCCCAGTACACCCAGGGCCATCGACGGACTTTGTAGCCCGGACGGGATCGGAATGATGTTGCGCCCGTCACTGATGCTGTGGCTTTGCCATCCCGTAACGCCGACCACCAGATCACCCTCATGGAATTTCGGATGCAGCGAACGTTCGACACGACTGACAGCCCCACCGGTCATCACCTCGTCGATTTCTACCGGTGCAGCGTAGGACGGCGCGTCACTCATACGACCGCGCATGTAGGGATCCAGCGACAGATAAAGCGTCTTGAGCAGTATCTGATCGTCGGCCAGGTCTGGCAGCGCTACCCGCTCCAGGCGGAAATTCTCCGGTGTCGGCGCGCCCACCGGGCGAGACACCAGGACGATACGCTGGTTGAGGGTCAATGCTTGTGGCATGTGAGCGTCTCCTTGATCGATGAATTTCGGCGGTATAGGGAGCAGACCTTTGTGGCGCTGCCGGGTTCGAAGTTTCGTCAGTTGTACCGAGGTGACTTCATCGCGGGCAAGCCACGCTCCCACAGGATTCAGGTGATCCCTGTGGGAGCGGGCTTGCCCGCGAAGGCTGCCTCACAGGCATCACACTTCCAACAGACAGAAACAAAAATGCCAGGCGCGATGCCTGGCATTTTTTTGTGACCCATCCGACGCGCGTTGGCGAATCAGAATGGCAGTTTCATACCCGGTGGCAATTGCATGCCAGCGGTCACGCCGGACATTTTGTCCTGGCTGTTGGCTTCGATCTTGCGCACGGCGTCGTTAACGGCTGCGGCGAATACCGCCTCCAGCATTTCCTTGTCATCTTCGCTCAGGCCTTCGACCAGGCTTGGGTCGATGGTCACGCGCTTGACGTCATGACGACCGGTCATCACCACGGTGACCATATCGCCGCCGGCTTTACCGGTGACTTCGGCGTTGGCCAGTTCTTCCTGCATCTTGGCCATTTTTTCCTGCATCTGCTGCGCCTGCTTCATCAGGCCGGCCATGCCACCTTTCATCATGGGAATCACCTCAAAAGTACTTGGATAAAAACAGCGCCCGGCGAGTGCAGCCAGGCGCCTTCAGTTATTAGTCCTGACTGACCAGGGCCTCGACAGGTTCAATAGTATCGTGACGGACCACCGCCCCGAACTGCTGCATCATTTGCTGGATGAACGGATCGCCGTGGATCGATTCCTCGGCCTCGCGCTGACGGTTGGCACGACGGCGGGATGCGGCCTGGGCCGGGGTTTCCTGCTCTGGCTTGATCAGCTCCATGCTCAGGGTCAGCGTGCGCCCGTGAAACTGGTTCAGCGCATCGTTGAGGCGACGTTGTTGCGTCGCGTTGAACAAGGCGCTGTGGGCCGGGTCCAGGTGTAACAGCCAGTTGTCGCCATCAACGGCGATCAGCGTGCAGTTGGCGGCGATGCTACCGGTCATGCCGGACACCGGCAGCTTCGGAAACAACTCCAGCCATTGCAGGGCCAGACCGGTGGCCGGCATCGCGGCCGGTTCAGGTTCGGGTTCCGGCGCAGGTTCGGCGGTGTGCTCGCTGGCCAGTTCGTCGAGATAGCTATAGGCCGAATCCATGTCCGGCTCGATGTAGTCCTCGTCCAGCGGCGGCTCGTCGTCCTGATCCATGCCTGGTGTGGCGGCATCGACTTGGGCCACGGACGGTTCCGGGATCGGCGCAGCGGCCCATTCCGGCGCGTTCGGCACCACGCTGTCCGGCGTCGGCATGGGCATCGGTGGCAATTCGGGCTGTTCGCCGGCTGTTTCCAGGACCGGCTCGATGGCGGGCTGCTGGACAACTTCGGGTTCTATCGGGTCGTTCCACGGCAGGTCGACGACTTCTTCGACCGCTACGGGTTCGACAACAGGCTCGGGCTCAGGCGCGACCACGGGCACAGGTACGGTCGCGACCGGTTCCGGCGCAGCTACCGGGACAGGGGCCGGCGCCACCACGGGCGCAACCGGAGCCGGTGTAACGGCCGTAGCGACTACCGGCGCAACCACTCGCGCGGCAGCCACTGAGTTTGCGGAATCAACTGTGGCCTGGCTGATTCCCACTGTCTTTAGCGGTTGCCTCGGCGCGTCCTCGGTGTCTGCCGGCCGGAACGCGAGCATTCGCAGCAGGACCATTTCGAAACCGCCGCGCGGGTCCGGCGCCAGCGGCAAGTCCCGGCGCCCGATCAGGCCCATCTGGTAATAGAACTGCACGTCTTCGGCCGGCAATGCCTGGGCCAATGCCAGCACCCGATCACGGTCGCCATGGCCGTTATCGACACCTTCGGGCAGGGCCTGAGCGATGGCCACACGGTGCAGCACATTGAGAATTTCCGAGAGCACGCCGTTCCAGTCCGGGCCTTGTTCGGCCAAGTGACGCACGGCTTCAAGCAACGCCTTGGCATCGCCTTCGATCAGCGCATGCAAAACGTCGTAGACCTGGCCATGATCGAGAGTACCCAGCATGGCCCGCACGTCGGCGGCCAATACCTTGCCTTCACCGAAAGCGATCGCCTGATCGGTCAGGCTCATGGCATCACGCATCGAACCGTCGGCGGCGCGACCCAGCAGCCACAGCGCGTCGTCTTCGAACGGCACGTTCTCGACGCTCAGCACGTGGGTCAAATGCTCGACCACCCGTTCCGGGGTCATGTTCTTCAGGGAGAACTGCAGGCAGCGCGAAAGAATCGTTGCAGGAAGTTTCTGCGGATCGGTGGTCGCCAGGATGAACTTGACGTAGGGCGGCGGCTCTTCAAGGGTTTTCAACAGCGCATTAAAGGAATGGCTGGAGAGCATGTGCACTTCGTCGATCAGGTAGACCTTGAAGCGCCCGCGGCTCGGTGCGTACTGCACGTTGTCGAGCAGCTCGCGGGTGTCTTCGACCTTGGTCCGGCTCGCGGCGTCGATCTCGATCAGGTCGACGAAGCGGCCCTCATCGATTTCGCGGCACACCGAACACTCGCCGCAGGGGGTAGAAGTGATACCTGTTTCACAGTTCAGGCATTTGGCGATGATCCGCGCGATGGTGGTCTTGCCGACCCCGCGGGTACCGGTAAAAAGGTACGCGTGGTGCAGCCGCTGGCTGTCCAAGGCATTGATCAGAGCCTTGAGCACATGGGTCTGGCCGACCATTTCGCCGAACGAGCGCGGACGCCATTTACGTGCAAGAACCTGATAACTCATCGAAAACCGTCGCAACGAAGGAACAGAAGCGGCTAATGCTAGCGGAGCAAGGCCAAAATTGCATCCGGCGCGCTCGTCTATTCTGGCTAAGCTGCACTTTAAGGGGCTTTTATTGGCTCAGGTTTGAGCCGTACCGGAGCGTTTATGCGTTTTGCCTTGGGGGCACTGCTGTTGGTCAGCCTGAGCGTCGCGGCCGCCGAGGTGCCGTTGCGCTTTGTCGTGTCCGACAGCTGGGCCATGCCCATGGTGCAAATGGAACGCGGCCGACCGACCCAGGGCATTCTGCACGACATCATGCTCAGCCTGGCGACACAAGTCGGCATGCCCGCGGAGTTTCATGTATTGCCTCGGGCGCGAGTGCAAAACGCCATGGACCACGGCGAAGTCGATATCCGCTGCCATGTCTCACAGTCCTGGCTACCGAACCTGCCCGGGGACTATATCTGGAGCGTACCGCTGGTGGTCCAGCGCGACTTGCTGATTGGCCGGCGCGATTCACCCACATCAGTCAACCTGGCGGACCTGCCGCGACAGTCGATCGGCACCGTGCGCGGCTATAGTTACCCGACCCTGCAACCACTGTTCGACGCCAACCGGCAGCATCGCGAAGACGCGCGCAATCAGGAACAGGTGCTGGATAAGCTCCTGGCTGGACGCTACCACTACGCCGTGAGCAACCAATGGACCCTGGACTGGTTCAACCAGCGCCTGCTGCCCGACCGACAACTGCAAAGCGTAGCGCTGGTACACGAACAAACCGTCGGTTGCTACATGCGCAACGACCCCAAGGTGCCTGTGCAACGCATTCTGGACACATTGCTGCAAATGAAAATGTCCGGGGAGATCGATGACATTATCCGGCTCTACACCGGCAACCCTGCTGCCAACCAGTAGCAGCTGCATGATGGCTCAGGCTGTCTGGCCGAGCATCTGCCATTGCGACGGGGCGACAAAACCCGCCACCCAGTCTGGCACCTCTCCGGGCGGCATCGGGCGAGCGATGAAGTAGCCTTGAGCGACTTCGCATCCCAGCCTCAACAGCAATTCGCCGTGCTCAAGGCTTTCCAGTCCCTCGGCAATCACCTGCCGGCCGAACGCCCGGGCCAGGCCAATCACCGCCGTGGTCAGGGCCAGGTCGTCACGATCATTCAGAATGTCACGCACGAACGACTTATCGATCTTGATGGTTTGGGTTCGCAAACGCTTGAGGTAACTCAGGGACGAGTAACCGGTGCCAAAGTCACCCAGCGAAAACTGCACTCCCAACGCCTGACAGGCCTGCAAACAGGCACTGACATGCTGGATATTCTCGATCGCTACCGACTCGACGATTTCCAGATCGAGCATCTGCGGGGCGACCTGGGCATGTCGAGCGAGTAGCTGCCTGAGCCGGTCGACGAAATCAGCGCGCTGAAAATGTCGCGCCGCGATGTTGATACTGACCGGCCAGCCCTGCCCCGCTTGCTGCCAACGGTGCAACTGCGACAGAACCTGGTCCATCACCCATTCACCGATATCGATGATCAGGTCGGTATCCTCCACCAGCGGCAAAAACTCCCGGGGTGGCACCATGCCATTTTGCGGGTGCTCCCACCGCAACAACGCCTCGAAACCGACGACCACGCCACGGCGCATGTTCACCTTGGGCTGAAAATGCAGGCGCAATTCACCGGCGACCAGCGCCTGACGCACCCGTTCGACGGTCTGGTGAGTGGCCTTGACCTCCTGATCCCGAGAGACATCGAATAGATGAAAGCGGTTTCGCCCGCTCTGCTTGGCCACGTACATCGCCTGATCGGCATGACGCAGCAGGGTTTCGGCATCTTCGTTGTCATGGGGAAACAGGGTGACGCCGATACTGGCAAACACATTGATGTCCTTGCCATGCAGCGTGTAAGGCGCCGAAATCGCCCCCAACACGCGATTCAGCGCTGCGCACAATTCCGGCAGATCACGCACATAACGCAGCACCAGCACGAACTCGTCACCGGCCAGTCGCGCCACCACGTCTTCGCCGCGCACAATGTCGCGCAAACGCTTGGCCACTTCCACCAGCAACCTGTCGCCACTGGCGTGACCGTAACCGTCGTTGACCGCCTTGAACCCGTCGAGGTCAAGCATGCACACCGCCAACGGAATGTTCTCATGCCGGGAGAATTCCAGCGCCTGATCCAGCAAATCCGACAGGAACGCGCGATTAGGCAGCCCGGTTAGCACGTCATGCCCGACCCGCCATTGCAAGGATTGCAAGAGCTGGCGTTTTTCGCTGATGTCGAAACGAATCGACAGGTATCGGTGAACGCGCCCAGTGGCATCATCGAGCACCGGCACCATGGTGCTCTCGACCCAATACAGGCTGCCATCCTTGGCGCGATTACAGATTTCGCCCTTCCAGATATTGCCCAGGGCGATGGTGCGCCACATGGCGGCGAAGAAATCGGCGGGATGCAGGCCGGAGTTCAGCAGACGATGGTTCTGCCCCAGCAGTTCCTCGCGACTGTAGCCTGACACGGCGCAGAATTGATCGTTGACGTAGGTAATCCGGCCGTTCAGATCGGTCTCGGAAAAAATAGCGGCGGCATCCACGGCCCTGCGGTATTTCTCATCCATGAGTCAGGCTCACTGTCGCTAGCGGTGGTACCGCTCGACCAGCGCAGGATGCCCGGAAGAGATGTTTTGAGACGTACAGCGCAGAGACACGTTATCACTCCATGAACAGCATTTGATGGCCCCCCCGGACGCCTAAGATCCAGAGCAAAGTAACAACACCGACTCTGCTAATATTTCGCGAGGCTTCAGACCGCCAGAGGCCTTTGCGTATACCCGGCAGGGAACGCAATGCTGGCTGTTTCATATCGCCTAAACTTCAGAAAGCGGATCACCCAAAACCCTTCGAAGCGGCGATTCTACGAAATGCATCACATTTTGCAAAGCAAGGTGATGGATCATGCGGTTGCCTAATGCAAAAATCTATCGTTAAGTTCTTGATTCTAAATGGGAATTGAGCGATGCAAATTTCAAGTTTGGGTCCGGCCATCCGACGCTACCGTAAGGTCGCAGGGCTTACTCAGGCTGAACTCGGCGAAAAAACCGGTTTTGACCCTAAAACCATCAGTCGCTTCGAAACCGGCACCTATACCCCCAGCGTGGAAGCATTGTTTTTGCTTGCCGACGTGCTGGGCGTGAAGCTGAAAGCCTTTTTCGCAGATCTGGAAGACGAAGATGAACAGCGGGCATACCTGTTCAGCGTCATACACAAAGCCACCCCGAAGGATCTGGGAAAGCTGATCGCAGCGGTTGACCAGGCCTTGTCCAAGCCTAGTGCCAGTAAATGAAAAAAAGAGGCCGATCTGTCGAACGCGACAGATCGGCCTCCTTTTTATATCCCGTTCTTTAATTCGGAAACGACGAAACACCGCCCTGGATGAGCTCCATGGCAGGGAAAACAAAACAGTATTTTAAACAGAAAACACGAAAGAGGGTTCGTGCTGCGTTATGGAGGCAACCCCACCAGCCACACCCCGGCACACAATGTCACCGCTGCGGCTGCTCCCTTCCAGGCCTGACCGGGTTCACGGCTGATCGTTGCGGGGGGACCGATGGGGTCACCATAACGACGCTCACCTGACGGCGAGCCGCGCCATTGTACCTATCTGAGACGAAGTTACAACCATTCGGGCGGATTAAAAAATATGAGCCTCTTCAAGGACATGCGCTGACCCCGAAACACCGCGATCTGCTGAAGGCTGAGTTCGGCTGCGCCAGTTGCTACAAGGCTGCGATCTTTTTGATCCTATTGCGCCAACACCTCATCCGCCCTGCCGCCCTCTTGCTGGATCACCAGGTGAATGAAGTGCAGCTTGGCAATCACCGCCGGCGGCAGGACGAACGGATAGAAATCCGGCTGTCCCATGCTGCGTGACAGTTCATTGAGCATGCCGGCCAGTTCGATCCATGCATTGACGAACGACAGGAACGCCGGACCGCCGGGGTGCTGCGGGTCGAAGAGCGTGCTCGGCGGAAACGGCTGATAATCAAAATCCATTTCCTGCGCACTCATGCCAAAACCCAGCGCAGTGTCCACTGCATCCATCATGTGCAGATAGTGGGCCCAGGTTTCCGCCCAGTCTTCCCAAGGGTGCATGGTGGCGTAGGCACTGACGTAATATTGCTGCCAGTCGAGCGGAGCGCCTTGCTGATAATGCCGCTCAAGCGCCTCGGCGTAACTTTCACGCTCGTCGCCGAACAGGCCGCGGAACGGTTCCAGCCAATGACTGTTGGCGACCAAACGGTCCCAGTAGTAATGCCCTACCTCGTGACGAAAGTGACCGAGCAGCGTGCGATAAGGTTCGTGCATCTGCACGCGGACCTGTTCGCGGTGGGCGTCGTCGGCTTCCTTGATATCGAGGGTGATCAGACCGTTGGCATGCCCGGTGGTCGGCGGTTTGCCTTCGAGGTCGATACCGATGAAGTCGAAGGCCAGACCGGCCTCTTCGTCCACGGTTTTCGGAATGACCTGCAAACCCAGGCTGAACAGCTGTGCCACCAGACGACGCTTGGCGATTTCCACTTTGCGCCAGCGCTCGTGATTCTCGGGGATCGACAGGTCGGGGATGGTGCGATTCAGGCTACAGGCGGTGCACAACCCATCGTGATCATTGGCCGGCAGCAACCAGTTGCACGCGGCCGGGGAATCAAGATTGGCGCAGCGACGGAACACACCGGCGTCGGGATCGGCGTCGAGCAACCAGGTATCCGCTTGCGGGCCGGGCTGCAGCGAAGACAAGCGACTCTGCTGCGGCTGATAACCCAGCGCCGCCGAGCAGGCCAGGCACTGACTGTTGCGAAAGAACAGCGATTGCCCGCAGCGGCAATGCCAGACCTTGCTGTTGCGCGAACGCTCACCCATGAAGGGCGCGGCGATGCGTGAACTGAGCTGTTCGAAAAAGCGGTACATGGCGATCTCTCCCTGGGGCCTGCCAAGACTAGATCATTCTTGTACCGTGATCGTTCCCACGCTCTGCGTGGGAATGCCGCCCCGGACGCTACGCGTCCGTTGTGACGCAGAGCGTCACGGGATGCGTTACCACGCAGAGCGTGGGAACGATCAACAGGTGTAGGCGCTGCCGAAGGCTGCGATCTTGGCGATTTTAAACGTCGATACCGTGCTTCTTCAGAAACTCGACAAACGCCTCTTCATCCAGCACCTTCAACCCCAACTCATTGGCCTTGGCCAACTTCGATCCCGCGCCCGGGCCGGCGACCACGCAATGGGTCTTGGCCGACACGGAACCGGCCACCTTGGCGCCAAGGCTTTCAAGCTTGTCCTTGGCCACATCGCGACTCATCAGCTCCAGCGAACCGGTCAGCACCCAGGTCTGCCCGGCCAGCGGCAACCCTTCGACGACTTTTTTCTCGCTCTGCCAATGCATGCCGAAATCAAGCAGCTGCTTTTCGGCGGCCTCGGCGAGCTGACGATTTTCCGTGCCCGCAAAGAACTCGCGAACCGAAGTTGCCTGCTTCTCCGGCAGTGCCTGACGCATGTCCAGCCAATCAGCGCTCATCACCGCTTCGAGCGAGCCGAACTTATCGGCAAGCTTCTGCGCCCCGCCCGGCCCGACCGAAGGGATGTGTAATTTGTCGAGGAAGCCGCCCAGCGTGGTGCTGGCGGAAAACTCGGCACCCAGCTCGCCCTGATCCTGAATCTGCAGGCCATGCCTGAGCAGATCCTTGATCACCTGCTGGTTATGCGCGTCTTCAAAGAAGCTGTGAATCTCGTGAGCCACTTCCAGGCCGACATCCGGCAAGTACGTGAGCACGTGCGGCAACGCCTGCTGAACCCGCTCCAGCGAGCCGAGAGAACGCGCGAGGACCTTGGCCGTCTCTTCGCCGACATCGGGAATGCCCAAGGCGTAGATGAAGCGTGCCAGACTCGGCTGCTTGCTGTCTTCGATAGCAGCGAGCAGGTTCTTGCTCGACAGTTCGGCAAAGCCTTCCAGGTCGACGATCTGCTCGAACGTCAGGGCGTAGAGATCGGCTGGCGAACTCACCAGGCCTTCGTCTACCAGTTGCTCGACGCTCTTCTCGCCCAGACCTTCAATGTCCATGGCACGGCGCGAAACAAAGTGAATGATCGCTTGCTTGAGTTGCGCACCGCAGGCCAGACGCCCGACGCAGCGGTATACCGCGCCTTCGCTGATGGTCTCGCGCCCCTTGCTGCGCTTGACCAGTTGCGTGCGCTCGACATGGGAACCGCAGACCGGGCACTGCTCGGGAATCTGCACCGGCCGGGCATCCTGCGGACGACGCTCGACAACCACTTGCACCACTTGCGGGATCACGTCACCGGCGCGACGAATGATCACGGTGTCGCCAATCATCAGGCCCAGCCGCGCCACTTCATCCATGTTGTGCAAGGTCGCATTGGCCACGGTGACGCCCGCAACCCTGACCGGTTTCAAACGCGCCACCGGGTGCGTCACGGCACCAGTGCGACCGACCTGGAATTCCACGTCGAGCAGTTCGGTGAGCTCTTCCATGGCCGGGAATTTGTGCGCAATCGCCCAGCGCGGTTCGCGAGCGCGGAAGCCCAGTTCACGCTGGGACGCAATGCTGTTGACCTTGAACACCACGCCGTCGATTTCATAGGGCAGCGCATTGCGACGCTCGCCGATGTCGCGATAGTAATCCAGGCATTCTTCGATGCCGTGCGCCAGTTTCAGCTCATGGCTGATCGGCATCCCCCAGGCTTTGAGTTGCTGCAGATTGCCAATGTGCGTGTCGGCGATATCGGCCGAAATCTGGCCGATGCCGTAGCAGCAGAATTCCAGCGGACGGTTGGCGGTGATCTTCGAATCCAGCTGCCGCAAACTGCCCGCCGCCGCGTTACGCGGGTTGGCGAAGGTCTTGCCGCCGACTTCCAGTTGCGTGGCGTTGAGCCGCTCGAAACCGGCCTTGGACATGAACACTTCGCCACGCACTTCGAGGGTCGCCGGCCAGCCGGTGCCGTGCAGCTTGAGCGGAATATTGCGCACGGTGCGCACGTTGACGCTGATGTCTTCGCCGGTGGTGCCATCGCCGCGAGTGGCGCCGCGCACCAGCACACCGTCCTGGTACAGCAGACTGACCGCCAGGCCATCGAGCTTGGGTTCGCAGCTGTATTCCACCGCTGCGCCACCGCCGAACAAGTCGCCGACCGGCAGGTCCAGCCCTTCCGTCACCCGGCGATCGAATTCGCGCATGTCGGTTTCTTCGAAGGCGTTGCCCAGACTGAGCATTGGCACTTCATGACGCACCTGAGTGAACGCCGACAATGCGGCGCTGCCGACACGCTGAGTCGGCGAGTCGCTGGTGATCAATTCGGGATGCGCTGCTTCGAGGGCCTTGAGCTCGTGGAACAGGCGATCGTACTCGGCGTCCGGAATGCTGGGCTCGTCCAGAACATGGTAGCGATAGTTGTGCTGATCGAGCTCGGCGCGCAGCTCTAGAATGCGGGTTTCGGCGGCAGTCATGGGTGTTCTCTCATAAAGCAAAAGAGCAGCCGAGGCTGCTCAATCTGTTGATGCTGTACAAATCATTGTAGGAGCCAGCGGTACGGCAAACCTGGCTCCTACAGATCAACGCTTCTGGGTCAATGCGCGGCGTTCAAACTCGACGATGCGCTGACGGTAGTGCTCAATCGTTTGGGCGGTCAACACGCTGCGCTGGTCGTCTTTCAGTTCGCCGTTCAGCTCCTGGGACAGTTTGCGTGCCGCAGCTACCATCACGTCGAAGGCTTGCTTCGGATGACGCGGACCTGGCAGACCGAGGAAGAAGCTCACCGCCGGGGTGCTGAAATGATCGATGTCATCCAGATCGAAGACGCCCGGCTTGACCGCATTGGCCATGGAGAACAGGACTTCACCGTTACCGGCCATGCTTTCGTGACGGTGGAAAATATCCATCTCGCCGAAACGCAGGCCGCTTTCCAGAATGTTCTGCAACAGTGCTGGGCCCTTGAAGCCGGCCGGATCGCGGCAGATCACACTGATCACCAGCACTTCTTCGGCTTGCGGCTGATCTTTATCGGCCGGGCTGGCAGGCTTGGTGTCATCCGGGAAATCGTCGTCACGGCTGTTGAAGCTCGGGCCGCCGTCCAGGTCCAGGTTGAGGTTCAAGTCGCCTTGCGATGGCTCGCCATGGCCACGCTTGCCGCGCTTGGAGCCCGATTCGCGGGACTCGCGGGGTTCGCGCGCAGGCATGCTCACCGACGGCAGGTCGTGCTCGTCCAGTTGCGGTTCCTTATGCGTGTCCAGCACACGGGGCGGGCCTAACAGCTCGGCGCTGGTGTCCTCGTCCGGCAGGTTGGACAAATTTCGGTCAAGACGAAATTTCAGTTTTCCCTTGCCGCCGCGCATGCGACGCCAGCCATCGAAAAGAATACCGGCAATGACAATAATGCCGATGACGATCAGCCACTCGCGCAGACCGATTTCCATGTAATCCCGTGCCTCTATAAAAAATGCTGAAAAATAAGGGGTTTACATTGTGCAAACCGCTTTAAAACGTGGCGCCAACTCTATGTTCTGACAGGCGTTTTGCCCACGTATACGAAAAATTGACATTAAACTAGCACGACCAAAGGCAACTTTACACCGTCTGTCACAGTGGCTTGCGCGAATTATGTCGATTGGCCAGCAAGTCAAGGCAGGTAAAAAGCCCTACAGCTCAAAAATACCTGCCCTACACGCAATGACTCAGGCGTCCACCATGGCCATCGCCTCCTCCACATCTACTGCCACCAGACGCGAGCAACCCGGTTCGTGCATCGTCACCCCCATCAATTGATCGGCCATTTCCATGGCGATCTTGTTGTGGGTGATGTAGATGAACTGCACCGTCTGCGACATCTCCTTGACCAGCCGTGCGTAGCGTCCAACGTTAGCGTCATCCAATGGCGCGTCAACCTCATCGAGCATGCAGAAGGGCGCCGGATTCAACTTGAAGATCGCAAATACCAGGGCCAATGCAGTCAGGGCTTTTTCGCCACCGGAGAGCAAATGGATGGTGCTGTTCTTCTTTCCTGGCGGCTGCGCCATGATCGTTACCCCTGTATCGAGTAGATCTTCGCCCGTCAGTTCCAAATACGCGCGTCCTCCACCGAAAACTTTTGGGAAAAGGGCCTGTAAACCGCCATTGATCTGATCAAAGGTATCTTTGAAGCGGTTTCGGGTTTCCTTGTCGATCTTGCGAATCACGTTCTCGAGCGTGTCCAGCGCCTCCACCAGATCGTCGTTCTGCGCATCCAGATAACGTTTACGCTCGGATTGTTGCTGGTACTCGTCGATGGCCGCGAGGTTGATCGCGCCGAGGCGCTGAATCCGCGCGGCAATGCGCTCGAGTTCTTCTTCGGCATCTTTCTCGCTGGTCTGCGCGACGAGGGTCGCTATCACGCCGTGGAGGTCGTAGCCGTCTTCCAGCAACTGATCTTCAAGGGTCTTGCGACGCACGGTCAGGGCTTGCCATTCCATGCGCTGGTGTTCGAGTTGGCCACGGATCAATTGCGATTGCTGCTCGGCCTGATTGCGGCGCTTTTCGGCGTCACGCAGTTCGCGGTCGGCATCTTCCATGGCCATTTGCGCGGTCTTGAGTTCTTCGTCGACGGTCATGCGCTTGTCGAGCAGCTCTTCGAGTTTCAGGCGCAGTTCTTCGAGTGGCGCCTCGCCCTCCTCCAAATTGAGGCTGAGCTGTTCGCGCTTCTCGGTCAGGCGCTCGGACTGCATTTCCAGCCGTTCAAGGGCCTGGCGAGTGGAATCGTGTTGCGCCTTCAGCGAACCGAGGCGCACCGCCAATTGATGCGCATGATCCTTGTGCTGCCGGGCTTCTTGACGCACCCGGTCGAGGCGTTCGCGCAGGCTGTCGCGCTGGGCCAGCAGCAACTCACGCTGCTCGGTGTCCAGCGCCATGCTGTCGAGGGCTTCCTGCAATTGCAGGCGCGCTTCGCCGATGTTTTCGTGTTCCAGGGCGCGCTGTTCGCTCAGCTCGGTAAGTTCTTCGTCAAGACGGGTGCGGCGCAGAGTCAACTGCTCGACCTTGGCTTTGCCGGCGGATAACTGGGCTTTTAACTCGCCCTGCTGGCGGGCTTCGTCTTGCAGCAGACGGCGCAAATGTTCGCGGCCGTTTTCCTGCTGACGCTGTTGCGCCCTGAGATTCTGAAGTTGGGTTTCCAGGGTTTCGACCGTGGCTTCGCGCTCTTCGCGTTCAAGGCCCAACCGCTGGATTTCCTGGCCACGGGCGAGCACGCCGCTTTCCGCTTCGCTGGCCCGGCGCACACGCAAAAAGTGTCGGCCGACCCAGTAACCGTCGCGGCTGATCAGGCTTTGGCCGGCGGCTAATTGCCCGCGCAAGGCCAAGGCCTGCTCAAGGCTGTCGACCGGTTTGACCTGCCCCAACCATGGCGACAAATCGATCTGCGCCTCGACCTTGTCGAGCAAACTGCCGGGCATGCGCACGCCATCGGTGGCCGGGCTGAGCAGGCGCAAATCGCCTTGGGCAAACCCGGCCAGATCGAAATCACCGAAGTCATCCACCAGCACCGCTTGCAGGTCGGCGCCGAGCACGGTTTCCACCGCCAGTTCCCAACCGGCCTCGACCTTCAGGCCTTCGGCCAGACGAGGACGATCCGCCAGATGCTGCTCGCGAAGCCATTCGGCGGTGCCGGTGCCAGGATCGAGCGCGGCTTGCTGCAAGGCTTCCAACGACGCCAGTCGTCCGTTGAGGCGCTGCAAATCACCTTGGGCCTGCTGCTGCGCCGACAGCGCTTGCTGCAGTTCCTGACGCAGTTGCTCAAGGCGCTCGACCTGCGCTTCTTCACTGGCCTGTAAATCTTCCAGCGTCGCTTCACTCGCGGCCAACTGCTCGCTGAGCTCCATGATCGCCGCGTCTTCCGGGTCCGCCGACAGCAACGCACGCTCTTCGCCAAGGCGCTTCTGGCGATCGGCCAAACGTTCCATGCTGGTTTCCAGCTGCTGGATTCGCGACTGCTGAACTTCAGACTGACGGCGCGGCTCGGCGGCGGTGAGGTTGAAGGTGTCCCACTGCTCCTGCCAACCGTGCATGGTGGTTTCGGATTCTTCGAGGGCCGCGGCGGCTTCTTCGGCGGCGGCGCTGGTGACTTCCTGTTCCGGCGTGAGCATGTCCAGCTCTTCGCCCAAGGTCAGCAGCAAGGTGCGGTCGTGACCCAGGTGAGACTCGGTTTCCAGCCGCGCGCGCTCGGCTTCTTTCAGGTCGTCCTGCAACTGACGCAAGCGCTGCTGACCGTGCTGAATGCTCTGCTCGACCCGGGCGATATCACCGCCGACCGAATAGAAACGCCCCTGCACCAGGTTGAAACGTTCGGACAGATCGTGATGACCGTCACGCAGGCGTTCGATAGCGGCGTCGGCATTGCGTTGCTCGGCCACCAGGGCTTCAAAGGTGACTTCCTGAGTGCCGATGATCGACTCGCGCTGGCCGACCTGTTCGTTCAACGCCTGCCAGCGCAGGGCCGACAGCTGGGCCTTGAGCTGACGCTCCTCGCCTTTGTATTCCTGATACTTCTTGGCGGCCTCGGCCTGGCGGTGCAAGCGTTCAAGCTGACGTTCGAGTTCTTCGCGCAGGTCGGTCAGGCGGGCAAGGTTTTCGTGGGTGCGGCGGATACGGTTTTCAGTCTCGCGCCGACGCTCCTTGTACTTGGAAATACCGGCGGCTTCTTCGATGAAATTGCGCAGGTCTTCGGGCTTGGATTCGATCAGCTTGGAGATCATCCCCTGCTCGATAATCGAATAGCTGCGCGGGCCAAGGCCGGTACCCAGAAAGATATCGGTGATATCGCGACGGCGGCATTTGGCGCCGTTGAGGTAGTAGGTGGTCTGGCTGTCGCGGGTCACTTTGCGGCGAATGGAAATTTCCGCATAGGCAGCCCATTCGCCGAGCAGGGTACCGTCGGTGTTATCGAACACCAGCTCAATGCTGGCCTGACTCACCGGTTTACGGCTGGTCGAACCATTGAAGATGACGTCGGTCATCGACTCGCCGCGCAAGTTCTTGGCCGAGCTCTCGCCCATCACCCAACGCACGGCGTCGATGATGTTCGACTTGCCGCAACCATTGGGGCCGACCACGGCCGCCATGTTACTGGGGAAGTTCACCGTGGTCGGGTCGACGAAGGATTTGAACCCCGCCAGTTTGATGCACTTGAGCCGCACGCTTAAGCGACCGTCAGGGCAGAAATCACCAGATCGCAACTGCGCTGGGCATACGCCGTCAGCACTACGCGAATCTGAGGAAAATCACGAGCCAGCACGGCAGCGAGCAAGCGTTCGAACAGCTCGAGGAACTCGCTCATCGAGGCCTTGCGCTGATCCAGCGCGAGGAAATACGCACGGCTCATGGCTGGCTGCAGATTCTCGACGGTTTCCTGCAAGTACGGGTTGTTGGCGAACGGATACGCGGCGCGCATCACACTGAAGCTGTCGTCGACGAACGTGCGGATGTCCTGGCGTTCGTAGCTGTCGGTCAGGCGCTGCTGGATCTGCACGAACGGCGCCATGTCGGCCTGGACTTGCCAGCCGCTGGCCACGGCGTTGCCGAGCAGAATGTACAACTCGCTCATTAACGTGCACAGGCTCTGCACCTTGTGCGCCGTGAGTTCGGTCACATGGGCGCCACGTCGCGGCAAAATCGCGATCAGGTGGCGGCGCTCGAGAATCAGCAAGGCCTCACGGACCGAACCGCGGCTGACATTGAGGGCCAGCGTGACCTTCTGTTCCTGGATGCGCTCCCCCGGCTTCATTTCGCCGCGAATGATACGTTCGGCGAGGTGGTGAGCGATTTGCTCGGCGAGGCTGTCCGGCGCCTTGAACGTCATGGTTGTCCTTCAAACTCTTCGATCTGCACAAGCGGCGCAGTGTAGCGCAATTGATGGGTCATGGCGGAGTGCCCACCCAGCGGTTTTTGGCACGATTCACGCAAAAGGCAAGCTATCCCGCGAGGGTCAATAATGAATGAACGAGTCGTTGATCGACAAAATGCTATTTCCTGACCTTTAAGTCAGAAAATCATTGACCGAAAAGTCAGACCTGATAAATTCGGCTCATGTCGGTTAACAACAATAATGAGTTTGCGAGGCCTTCCGTGATCCAGTTTTTACTAAACCAGGAACTCCGTAGCGAGCACGCCCTGGACCCGAACCTGACCGTGCTCAATTACCTGCGCGAACATGTCGGCAAACCCGGCACCAAAGAAGGCTGCGCCAGCGGCGACTGTGGCGCCTGCACCGTGGTGGTCGGCGAGTTGCAGACGGACGACGATGGCCGCGAACACATTCGCTATCGCAGCCTCAACTCGTGCCTGACGTTCGTCTCCTCCTTGCACGGCAAGCAACTGATCAGCGTCGAAGACCTCAAGCACCAAGGCGAGCTGCACAGCGTGCAAAAAGCCATGGTCGAGTGCCACGGCTCGCAGTGCGGCTTCTGCACCCCGGGTTTCGTGATGTCGCTGTTCGCGCTGCAAAAGAACAGCTACGAGCCCGACGCCCATAAAGCCCACGAAGCACTAGCCGGCAACCTCTGCCGCTGCACCGGTTATCGGCCGATCCTGGCCGCCGCCGAACAATCCTGCTGCGGTAAACAACCGGACCAGTTCGATGCGCGAGAAGCGGACACCATCGCTCGCCTGAAAGCCATCGCCCCTACCGACATCGGCGAACTCAACAGTGGCGACAAACGCTGCCTGGTGCCGCTGACCGTGGCCGATCTGGCCGACCTCTACGACGCTTATCCACAGGCTCGCCTGCTGGCCGGTGGCACCGACCTGGCGCTGGAAGTCACGCAATTCCACCGTACCTTGCCGGTGATGATCTACGTCGGCAACGTTGCCGAAATGAAACGCATCGAACGTTTCGACGATCGACTGGAAATCGGCGCCGCCACTGCCCTCTCCGACTGCTACGACGCCTTGAAGGCCGAGTACCCGGACTTCGGCGAATTGCTGCAACGCTTCGCTTCCTTGCAGATCCGCAATCAGGGCACCCTCGGCGGCAACATCGGCAACGCCTCGCCGATCGGTGACTCACCACCGCTGCTGATCGCCCTCGGCGCCCAGATTGTCCTGTGCAAAGGCGAAACCCGCCGCACCCTGTTGCTGGAAGATTACTTCATCGATTACCGGGTGACCGCGCGTCAGGAAAGCGAGTTCATCGAAAAGATCATCGTGCCGCGGGCCAGCGTTGAACAACTGTTCCGCGCCTACAAGGTTTCGAAGCGTCTGGACGATGACATTTCCGCGGTCTGTGCCGCCTTCAACCTGCGTATAGACAATGGCGTGATCGCCGACGCCCGGATCGCCTTCGGCGGCATGGCGGCTATCCCGAAACGCGCGAAAAACTGCGAAACCGCACTGGTTGGCGCGCCGTTCAACAACGCCACCCTCGAACGCGCCTGCGCCGCACTGGCCGAAGATTTCACACCGCTCTCGGACTTCCGCGCCAGCAAGGAATATCGCCTGCTCAGCGCGCAAAACCTGCTGCGTAAATACTTCATCGAACTGCAAACACCGCACATCGAGACTCGGGTGACCGCTTATGTCTAATCATCACGCTGTAGAGAAGACCCAAGCCGAACTGGCTGAATTGTTCGCCAAGGACCTGACCACCGGTGTCGGCCGCAGCGTCAAGCACGACAGTGCCGACAAGCATGTGTCCGGTGAAGCGCAGTACATCGACGATCGGCTGGAATTCCCCAATCAGCTGCACGTTTACGCACGGCTGTCGGACCGCGCCCACGCGAAAATCATCAGCATCGACACCCAGCCCTGCTACGCCTTCGAAGGCGTGCGCATCGCCATTACCCACGAAGATGTGCCAGGCCTGAAAGACATCGGCCCACTGTTGCCGGGCGACCCGTTGCTGGCCATCGATGACGTGCAGTTCGTCGGTCAACCGGTACTGGCCGTGGCGGCGAAAGACCTGGAAACCGCGCGCAAAGCGGCCATGGCCGCGATCATCGAATACGAAGATCTCGAACCTGTATTGGACGTGGTCGAAGCCCTGCGCAAACGTCACTTTGTGCTCGACAGTCATACCCATCAGCGCGGCGATTCGGCCACTGCTTTGGCCACTGCTGAACATCGCATCCAGGGCACACTGCACATCGGCGGCCAGGAACACTTTTATCTGGAAACCCAGATCTCTTCGGTGATGCCGACCGAAGACGGCGGCATGATCGTTTACTGCTCGACCCAGAACCCTACCGAAGTACAGAAACTGGTGGCGGAAGTGCTGGACGTGTCGATGAACAAAATCGTCGTCGACATGCGCCGCATGGGCGGTGGTTTCGGCGGCAAGGAAACTCAAGCGGCAAGCCCGGCATGCCTGTGCGCGGTGATTGCGCACCTGACTGGTCAGCCGACCAAAATGCGCCTGCCGCGGGTCGAAGACATGCTGATGACCGGCAAGCGTCACCCCTTCTACGTCGAGTACGACGTGGGCTTCGACAGCACCGGCCGCCTGCACGGCATTGCGCTGGAACTGGCCGGCAATTGCGGTTGCTCACCGGATTTGTCGGCATCGATTGTCGACCGCGCGATGTTCCATGCCGACAACTCGTATTACCTGGGCGACGCAACCATCAACGGTCACCGTTGCAAGACCAATACCGCGTCGAACACCGCTTACCGTGGTTTCGGCGGCCCACAAGGCATGGTCGCCATCGAAGAAGTGATGGACGCGATCGCCCGCCATCTGGGCCTCGATCCGCTGGCGGTGCGCAAGGCCAACTACTATGGCAAGACCGAGCGCAACATCACTCATTACTACCAGACCGTCGAGCACAACATGCTCGAGGAAATGACCGCCGAACTGGAAGAAAGCAGCCAGTACGCTGAACGCCGCGAAGCGATTCGTCGCTACAACGCCAACAGCCCGATCCTGAAAAAAGGCCTGGCGCTGACCCCGGTGAAATTCGGCATTTCCTTCACCGCCAGTTTCCTTAACCAAGCCGGTGCACTGATCCACATTTACACCGACGGCAGCATCCATCTGAACCACGGCGGCACCGAAATGGGCCAGGGGCTGAACACCAAGGTTGCGCAAGTCGTGGCTGAAGTGTTTCAGGTGGAAATGGACCGCGTGCAGATCACCGCGACCAACACTGACAAGGTACCGAACACTTCGCCAACCGCGGCTTCGAGCGGCGCCGATCTCAATGGTAAAGCCGCGCAAAACGCAGCGGAAATCATCAAGAAACGCCTGGTGGAGTTCGCCGCGCGGCAATACAAAGTCAGCGAAGAAGACGTGGAATTCCACAACGGTCACGTGCGGGTTCGCGATCACATCCTGACCTTTGAATCGCTGATCCAGCAGGCGTATTTCGCCCAGGTGTCGCTGTCGAGCACCGGCTTCTACAAGACCCCGAAAATCTACTACGACCGCAGCCAGGCCCGTGGTCGGCCGTTCTACTACTACGCCTTCGGTGCGGCCTGCGCCGAGGTGATCGTCGATACCCTGACCGGCGAATACAAGATGCTGCGCACCGACATCCTTCACGACGTCGGCGACTCGCTGAACCCGGCGATCGACATCGGTCAGGTCGAGGGTGGTTTCATCCAGGGCATGGGTTGGCTGACCATGGAAGAACTGGTGTGGAACGACAAAGGCAAACTGATGACCAACGGCCCGGCCAGCTACAAGATCCCGGCGGTGGCGGACATGCCATTGGACCTGCGGGTGAAGCTGGTGGAAAACCGCAAGAACCCGGAAGACACGGTGTTCCATTCCAAGGCCGTGGGTGAGCCGCCGTTCATGCTCGGTATCGCCGCGTGGTGCGCGATCAAGGACGCCGTGGCCAGTTTGGGCGACTACCAGCATCAACCGAAAATCGACGCACCGGCGACCCCGGAGCGGGTGTTGTGGGGCTGTGAGCAGATGCGCCAGTTGAAAGTGGCGAAGGCTGTTGCGATCGAAACCGAGTTGGCTCCGCTGTAAAACCGGGTCGCGGCCATCGCAGGCAAGCCAGCTCCCACAGGTACGATGCAATCCTTGTGGGAGCGTGGCTTGCCCGCGATGAGGCCCGAACAGACAACAATGTTGTAGGGGTGAAAACATGTACAACTGGATCGACGCCCTCGCCGACCTGCAAACCCGGGGTGAACCCTGTGTGTTGGTGACCATCATTGAAGAGCTCGGCTCGACACCGCGTAATGCCGGCTCGAAGATGGTCATCAGCGCCACGCAAACGTTCGACACCATCGGTGGCGGGCATCTGGAATACAAGGCCATGCAGATCGGCCGCGAGATGCTGGCCAGCGGCCGACAGGACACCCATCTGGAGCGCTTCAGCCTCGGCGCCAGCCTGGGCCAGTGCTGCGGCGGTGTGACCGTATTGCTATTCGAACCGATGGGGCAGGTCCAGGCGCAGATTGCCGTGTTCGGCGCCGGCCACGTCGGTCGGGCTCTGGTACCGCTGCTCGCCAGCCTGCCCTGCCGGGTGCGCTGGATCGACGCGCGGGAAGATGAATTCCCTGAACAGATTCCCCACGGCGTACGCAAAATCGTCACCGAAGAACCGCTGGACGAAGTCGACGACCTGCCCGCCGGCAGCTACTGCATCGTCATGACCCACAATCATCAGCTCGACCTTGAACTCACTGCCGCGATCCTCAAGCGCAACGACTTCGCCTACTTCGGCCTGATCGGTTCGAAGACCAAACGGGTGAAGTTCGAACACCGTCTGCGCGACCGCGGTTTCGACAGCAACGTACTGCAACGCATGCGCTGCCCGATGGGCATCGGCGAAGTCAAAGGCAAGTTGCCTGTGGAAATCGCCATCTCCATCGCCGGCGAAATCATCGCCACCTATAACGCGAATTTCGGCCAGCACACCGCCAGCGCCGGATCATCGATCGCCAAGCTGCTGCCTGCTTCGCGCCGCAGCCAAGCTTTGAACCAAAATTGAGAACCCCCATGCCTCTGACTCGCAAAGCCTACCGCGCCGCCCTCCTGCACAGCATCGCCGATCCCGCCGAAGTGGGTATCGAAGCCTCCTACGAGTATTTCGAAGACGGCCTGCTGGTGGTCGATAACGGCCAGATCAGCGCCATCGGCCACGCCAGCGAATTGCTGCCGACCCTGCCGGCCGACATCGAGATCACCCATTATCAAGACGCGCTGATCACTCCGGGCTTCATCGATACCCACATCCACTTGCCGCAAACCGGCATGGTCGGCGCCTATGGCGAACAGCTGCTGGATTGGCTGAACACCTACACCTTCCCGTGCGAAAGCCAGTTCGCCGACAAGGCCCACGCGGATGAAGTCGCGGATATCTTCATCAAGGAATTGTTGCGCAACGGCACCACCACTGCTTTGGTGTTCGGCAGCGTGCATCCGCAGTCGGTGAACTCGTTTTTCGAGGCAGCCGAACAGTTGGACCTGCGAATGATCGCCGGCAAGGTAATGATGGACCGCAACGCGCCGGACTACCTGACCGACACCGCCGAATCGAGCTACGTCGAAAGCAAGGCGCTGATCGAGCGCTGGCATGGCAAGGGCCGCCTGCACTATGCGGTCACCCCACGCTTCGCCCCGACCAGTACCCCGGAACAGCTGACCCTCGCCGGCCAGTTGCTGAGTGAGTATCCGGATCTGTACATGCAGACCCACATCAGCGAAAACCTCAAGGAAGTCGAGTGGGTCAAGGCGCTGTTCCCGGAGCGCAAGGGCTACCTGGACGTCTACGATCACTACCAACTGCTCGGCGAGCGCTCGGTGTTCGCCCACGGCGTGCACCTGTGCGACGACGAATGCGCGCGACTGGCGCAAACCGGCTCGGCGATTGCGTTCTGCCCGACCTCGAACCTGTTCCTCGGCAGCGGTTTGTTCAATCTGCCGATGGCCGAGAAGCACAAACTCAATGTCGGCCTCGGTACTGACGTCGGCGGCGGCACCAGTTTCTCGCTGCTGCAAACCCTGAACGAAGCCTACAAAGTCATGCAACTGCAAGGCGCGCGACTAAGCCCGTTCAAGTCGCTGTACCTGGCCACCCTTGGCGGCGCCCGCGCCCTGCGCCTGGAAGACAAGATCGGTACCCTGCAACCGGGCAGCGACGCGGACTTCCTGGTGCTGGACTACAACGCCACGCCACTGCTCAGCTATCGCCTTAAGCAGGCCAATAACATTGCCGAGACGTTGTTTGTGTTGATGACGCTGGGGGATGACCGGACGGTTCTGCAGACGTATGCGGCGGGGAATCTGGTGCATCAGCGCTAGTTTTCTCCAGGCATAAAAAATCCCCCGTAGCCGTACAGCCCGGGGGATTTTTATTGCCTGTCAGAAAGCCATCGCGGGCAAGCCCGCGATGGGCGCAACACGGTCTGACTTAAAGCTTGGCTGTTGAACGCCCAGGCTTCTTGGTCTGCAACAAATGCGAAAACACCGCATGCAAATCATCCGACGCGCTTTCTTCGTCGAGGTTGAGTTTGCTGTCGATGTGGTCCATGTGATGCATCATCAGATCCACCGCCAGCGTCGCGTCCCGCGCTTCGATCGCGTCGATCAACTGGGTGTGTTCATCATACGAACAGTGGGAACGGTTGCCACTCTCGTACTGGGCGATGATCAACGAAGTCTGGGACACCAGGCTGCGCTGGAAGCTGATCAGCGGCGCGTTTTTTGCCGCTTCGGCCAGTTTCAAATGGAACTCGCCGGACAGACGGATACCGGCACCACGATCGCCACGGGAAAAGCTGTCGCGCTCGTCGTTAACCATCTGCCGCAATTCGAGAAGTTGCTCGGCGGTGGCGTGCTGAACCGCCAATTCAGTAATCGCCCGCTCCACCAGACGCCGCGCCAGAAACACCTGACGGGCCTCTTCGACACTCGGGCTGGCGACGACAGCACCGCGATTCGGTCGCAGTAATACCACGCCTTCATGGGCCAGACGCGACAAGGCGCGGCGAATGATGGTGCGGCTGACCCCGAAAATTTCCCCCAGCGCTTCTTCGCTCAACTTGGTGCCGGGCGCCAGACGCTGTTCGAGGATAGCCTCGAAGATATGCGCGTAGACAATATCGTCCTGGGTACCGCTGCGGCCGGCTTTGCCTGCTCGCGGTTGTTTCTTGAGGGGTTGCAACTGTTCGTTCATGGGCACTCGAGTCGGGAGAACTGCGGCGAATTGACCGTGACTGTAATACGGCACAGTGGGTCGCTGGCAAGTATCGCGTAAAAAACACCGCGATTGTACACAATGGACGGTGGCAACACGACTGTACGGCTGTTTGTCGCCCTCGCTGTATTGCAACGACCGGTTACTTTTCAGTTTAGGCTTGAACGCAGAATCCGCAGCCTGAACGCAAACCCTGTGGGAGCGTGGCTTGCCCGCGAAGGCGCCGTGTCATTCAGCATTTATGTCGACTGACACTACGCCTTCGCGGGCAAGCCACGCTCCCACAGGGTTCAGCGTTGCTACGGACATCTTTATCAGACAAGGAACACCGCTGTCATGACCGACGCCACGCACACGCAGCTTCGCCCCCTGACTGACACGTCACCCTCGGCCATCGTCGCCGGGTTCATCGCCATGATGACCGGCTACACCAGTTCACTGGTGCTGATGTTCCAGGCCGGGCAAGCAGCGGGGCTGACTAGCGGGCAGATTTCGTCGTGGATCTGGGCGATCTCCATTGGCATGGCGGTGTGCTCGATCGGCTTGTCCCTGCGCTACCGCACCCCGATTACCATCGCCTGGTCGACCCCCGGCGCCGCGCTGCTGATTACCAGCCTGGGCGGTGTCAGTTATGGCGAGGCCATCGGCGCCTACATCACGTGCGCAGTGCTGGTGACCATTTGCGGCCTGACCGGCAGCTTCGAACGGCTGGTGAAAAAAATTCCGGCCTCATTGGCGGCGGCATTGCTGGCGGGGATTCTGTTCAAGATCGGCAGCGAGATTTTCGTCGCCGCTCAGCACCGCACTGCGCTGGTGCTGGGAATGTTCTTCACGTGTCTGGTGGTTAAACGCCTGTCGCCGCGCTACGCGGTGCTGGCCGCGCTGTTGATTGGCACTGCGCTGTCGGGGTTTATGGGGTTGCTGGATTTCAGTGGCTTCCACCTGGAAGTCGCAACGCCGGTCTGGACCACGCCGCATTTTTCCCTGGCCGCGACCATCAGCATCGGCATTCCGCTGTTCGTGGTGGCGATGACCTCGCAGAACATGCCGGGCATCGCCGTATTGCGCGCCGATGGCTACAACGTGCCGGCCTCGCCACTGATCACCACCACTGGCATAGCCTCATTGCTGTTGGCGCCGTTCGGCTCCCATGGGATCAACCTGGCTGCCATCAGCGCGGCGATCTGCACCGGGCCGCATGCCCATGAAGATCGCAACAAGCGCTACACCGCAGCCGTCTGGTGCGGGATTTTCTACGGGATTGCCGGGGTGTTCGGCGCGACGCTGGCGGCGTTGTTTGCTGCGTTGCCTAAAGAGCTGGTGCTGTCGATTGCCGCGCTGGCGCTGTTCGGCTCGATCATCAATGGGTTGAGCATTGCCATGGCGCAAGTGCAGGAACGGGAAGCGGCGTTGATTACCTTTATGGTGACGGCGTCGGGGCTGACGCTGTTTTCCATCGGTTCGGCGTTTTGGGGGATTGTGGCGGGGGTGGTTACGTTGATGATCTTGAATTGGCGCAAGGCCTGAGGGCCTGTAGTGGTTCAGCGTGATCGTTGGAGCGAGGCTTGCCCGCGAAGGCATCCCCGAGACCGACATCGCGAGCCAAGCCATGCGCCGACAAAAAGCAGGCATAAAAAAACGGCGACCCTTGGGTCGCCGTTTTTTAGAACATCAAGCTACCGGATTGATCGGCTTTTCCGGGTACCAGACGTCGATCAGCGGGCTGACGGTTGCTTCGGTCAGTTCGCTGCGGCCTTTGAGCCAGGCTTCAACAGCGGCACGCTGCTCTTCGGAGACCGAGCCACGCTTCTGCAGGCACACCAGACCGAAGTCGTCGCCGCCAACATAGCCCAGACCGTTAGCTTCCATGGCTTCTTTCAGGAACGCGTCGAGGAAAGCATCAATGGCTTCATCAGCCAAATCTTCTTTGAAATCCAGGTTCAGTTCGAAACCCAGCTCTTGAAATTCATCGACGCACAGTTTTTTGCGCAGACGCTGGGAACGGTTAGTCGCCATTGGAACAATCCTCATAAGTAATAACGGGCCGCACTTTAGCAGTTTAAGGCGCCGATTGCCCGCCTCGGAACAGCGCTACGCCTACCGTCGGTAAAAAAATAGCGGATTAGACGACCGGAGTACGGCACAAGCCGTTACACCTTGGGGCATAATGCCGACACTTTCATGACCGCTGAGGGAATTTATCTCCATGCCCTCGTCTTTTCCCCCTCGGCTGTAGGGTTTTATTTCAGATGATCACATCTTTGCGTCCATTGCTGCTGGCCAGCCTTCTTCTGCCCCTGGCCCTCCCCGTTTCCGCCGCTTCGATCAACACCGCCCTGTCGCCCAACGTCGAAAAGGCCCTCAAGGCCAGCAAACTGCAGGACAGCGCCCTGTCGCTGGTGATGATCCCGCTCAACGGCCCGGGCACCCCAACCATTCATAACGCGGATGTTTCGGTTAACCCGGCCTCGACCATGAAGCTGGTGACCACGTATGCCGCGCTGGAAATGCTCGGCCCTAACCATCAGTGGAAAACCGAGTTCTACACCGACGGCACCCTCAGCGGTGGCATCCTCAACGGCAACCTCTACCTCAAGGGTGGCGGCGATCCGAAGCTGAACATGGAAAAACTCTGGCTGCTGATGCGCGACTTGCGCGCCAACGGCGTGACCCAGATCACCGGCGACCTGGTGCTGGACCGCGGCTTCTTCGTGCAACCGCAACTGCCCGAATTCAACGACGACGGCAATGACGAGAACAAACCGTTCCTGGTCAAACCCGACGCGCTGCTGGTCAACCTCAAGGCCCTGCGCTTCGTGGCCCGCAACGACTCGGGCAAGGTCCTGGTGTCGGTCGAGCCGCCGATTGCCAGCATCCGCATCGACAATCAGGTCAAGGCGCTCAACTCCAAGCAATGCACCGGTGGCGTGCGTTATAACCCGGTGCCCCAGGCTGATGGCAGCGTCACCGTGACCGTTGGCGGTCAGTTGGGCGAAGGCTGCAGTTCCCAGACCTACCTGTCGCTGCTCGATCACGCGACCTACACCGCCGGCGCTGTGCGGGCGATCTGGAAGGAATTGGGCGGCAGCATCCAGGGCCAGGATCGTCTGGCACCGACGCCGAGCAACGCCAAGGTACTGGCCCGGGCCTATTCGCCAGACCTGGCGGAAATCATTCGCGACATCAACAAATACAGTAACAACACCATGGCTCAGCAGTTGTTCCTGAGCCTGGGTCAGAAGTTCCGCACTGATGCCGACGGTGACGACGCCAAGGCAGCCCAACGCGTGGTGCGTCAGTGGCTGGCAAGGAAAGGCATCACCGCGCCGCACCTGGTGATGGAGAACGGCTCCGGCCTGTCCCGCGCCGAGCGAGTGAGTGCGCGTGAAATGGCCGCGATGCTGCAAGCTGCCTGGCGCAGCCCGTATTCCGCCGAGTTCATCAGCTCGATGCCGATTGCCGGCACCGACGGCACCATGCGCAAACGCCTGAAGACCACCGCGATGCGCGGTGAAGCCCACGTCAAGACCGGCACCCTGAACACCGTGCGTGCCATCTCCGGTTACAGTCGCGACGTCAATGGCAATACCTGGGCGGTGGTGGCGATCCTCAATGACAAGGCACCGTTTGGCGCTTCCTCGGTGCTGGATCAGGTGCTGCTGGACCTGTATCGCCAGCCGAAATTGCCGGAAACGGCTTCGGTGTTGTAACTCCCAACCTGATCGTTCCCACGCTCTGCGTGGGAATGCTGCCAGTGACGCTCCGCGTCCCTGCCGAAGCGGACGCGGAGCGTCCATTGAGGCATTCCCACGCAGAGCGTGGGAACGATCATCTTGGCTGGGTTAACTCATCTGCCCCTCAACCCGATCCCTTCCCGCCTGCTTCGCCGCATACACCCCTGAGTCAGCCCGCAACAGCAGCGCATCCGCGCCCTCTCCGGCCCGCCAGCTGGCAATCCCGAAACTCGCGGTGACGATCCCGACCTCGTCGATCGGCGCACTGCGCAACCCTTGCCACAACTCCACGGCCAGCACCTGAGCCTGTTCGCCGTCGATATCCGGACAGAGCACCATGAACTCTTCGCCGCCCAGGCGACAAAACACATCAGTGCGCCGCAGGCGACCGCCAATGCGCTCGCACACGGCCTGCAATACCCGATCACCCACGGCATGACCGTGCTGATCGTTGATGCGTTTGAAGTGATCGATGTCGAGCATGATCACCGATAACTCGCCACCGCCGCGCTCGACCCGGGCCATTTCGGTGGTCAGGCGCTCCTGGAAGTAGCGACGGTTATGGATCCCGGTCAGGGAGTCGGTCACCGACAGTGCACGCAATTCCTCTTCCACACGCTTGAGATCGGAGATGTCCGAAATGTAGCCATGCCACAGCACACCGCCACCGGGCAGTTCCTCCGGCGTCGCTTCACCGCGGACCCAGCGCAGACCGCGCAGGGGCAATTGCACGCGGTACTCTTCACGCCAGGGGCTGAGGGTGTCCGCCGAGGCCAGGATCGAAGCGCGGACCCGACGCGTGTCCTGAGGATGAATCCGCGCAAACACCGCTTCGGCGTTGAGCAACAGCACGTCCGGCTCGAGTTCGTAGATATCGCGCATTCCGTCGCTGGCGTAGATCACGCTGAAGCGCCCATCGAATTCCATCTTGAACTGGTAAATCCCGCCGGGCACATGGGCACTGAGTTTTTTCAACAACAAGTCCCGTGCCGCCAGGGCTTCGTGGACGCGCTTGCGCTCGGTGATGTCGATACAGATCGCCAGGTGCCCGACCCACAAGCCTTGCTCGTCGAGGACCGGGGTCGCCAGCATGTTCACCGTCAAATGAGTGCCGTCGTGGCGCACCAGTGTCCACTCCCGGGCTTCGTGACCGCCCTCTTCCCCGCCTTCGACCAGCATCGCCTGACACCTCGGGATTGGCTTGCCATAGCGCGCGCTCAACTCCGCAGAGCGCGCTTCGAGCTCCCGGGGCAGGTGCAGATTTTCCAGGGTCATATGGCCCACGACCTGAGCACTGAAGTAACCGAGCATCTGCTCTGCGCCAGCGTTGAAGGTGCTGATGATTCCGCGCAGGTCGGTGGCGATGATCGCCACCTGAGTCGCGGCATCCAGCACACCACGCAACTGGCCATGCGTGCCGCGCAACTCTTGTTCACGGTCGTGAAGTTCCTGGGTCCGCAGCTCCACCATTTTCAGCGCCCGCTGCCGCTGGCTGACCAGCACATAGAGAAACACACTGAGCAGCAGGCTGAGCAAACTGCCGAGCACCACCAGGCTGGCCACCGAGGAATGGTTGGCTTTCAGGAACGCGGCGCTGGGGCGCATATCCACTTGATAATCATGGTCGGCCAGACGTAGCAAACGCGTGGAGGACAAGTCACTGGCCCCCGCCGTGTTGGTCGACTCGTACAACACTTCGTGTTGATCATCGGTGGACAAGTCGAGGATACGCACCGAGAGAGAGTCATGATTCTCTTCCGGCAGACCGTCCGCCAACAGCTGGTGCATGCTGATCACCGCCATGACATACCCGTCGGGCGCGGCGTTCGGCAGGTCCTGATGGATGACGGGCGCTACCAGCAACACGCCTCGCGAATAGGCGGGCTCGATGCCTACCAGATGCAACGGTTGCGACACGGCCATGCGGCCATTGCGATCGGCCCGTTCCAGGGTCGAACGACGCAGCGCTTGGGCCAGCAGGTCGTACCCCAGCGGCGTGGGCAATCGGCTTTGGGTTTGGGTGTAGAGCACCGGTACGTATTCGTCCCGTTCCGTGGCCAGTTGCAACTGGCCGTCGGCGGTGAGTTCGCGAAAGGTGAAACCGCTCAAGCCTTCTTCTCTCACCACGCGTTCAAGCAGGGGACGTTCGGCGCGGGAAACCCGAGGGGCCCAGGAATAGGCTAGGGTGCGCCGCAAAAGAGGTTTGGCGTAACCGTCGAATTCCTCGCGGGACACCGATTCGGAATTGACGAAGAACCGACGCAGCCCGTCGAGGCGCTGCTCCTGATCTTCGAAACGTTCTTCGATACGGCTGTAACGTTCACTGGCAAGCAGCTGGAAACGTTGCCGCAATTGCATATGAAATTGATTGAACGTCGCCCAGGCCAACAATCCCGTGAGAATCCCGCCAACGAGCAATACCAGCAGCGCGACCAGCCAGGCCGAAACATCTTCGCGGATAAAACCCAGGATCTTGGGGCGCACGGCGTGTAACGACATAAACGCAACTCATAACGCCAGGTGCCGGAAAGCCCATTGGCCATGGGTTGAGTTATAGCTATTAGCCACTAATTTGACCAGCACTGAAAGAACCCAAGAGCCTTTGAAAATCAAGGCTCTGTGGATCCAATCAGGCTCAAGTGTCAGCGAGCAGTGATCTTCCAGGCACGGTGGATCTTGCCATTACGGGCGAAATCGGGATCGATGGTCTGGGCCGTGATTTCTTCAACGGCATAACGCTCGGTGAGGTTTTCCTCGAGCTGGAACTTGCGGAAGTTGTTGGAGAAATACAACACCCCGCCCGGTGCCAGACGCGCCATGGCCAGGTCGATCAACTGCACCTGATCACGCTGCACGTCGAAGATCCCTTCCATGCGCTTGGAGTTAGAGAAGGTCGGCGGGTCGATGAAGATCAGGTCGTACTCGTCACGGCAGGCATCGAGCCAAGCCATTACATCGCCCTGCTCCAGACGGTTCTTGTCGGAGAAACCGTTCAGCGACAGGTTGCGACGCGCCCAATCCAGATACGTTTTCGACAGGTCGACGCTGGTGGTGCTGCGCGCGCCACCCTTGGCGGCATGGACACTGGCGGTCGCGGTGTAGCAATACAGGTTGAGGAAGCGCTTGCCCGCCGCCTCTTTTTGAATCCGCATGCGCATCGGCCGGTGGTCGAGGAACAGCCCGGTGTCGAGGTAGTCGGTGAGGTTCACCAATAGCTTCACGCCGCCTTCGTTGACCTCATTGAACTTGCCCTGTGCGCTCTGGCGTTCGTACTGCTTGGTGCCGCTCTGACGCTCGCGACGCTTGACCACCACGCGGTTCTTGTCGATGTTCAACGCTTGCGGGATTGCCGCCAGGGCATCGAACATCCGCGCCGAGGCTTTTTCCGGGTCGATGGATTTTGGTGCGGCGTATTCCTGGACGTGGACCCAATCGTGATACAGGTCGATGGCCATGGAATATTCTGGCATGTCGGCATCGTAGACGCGGTAGCAGTCGATGCCTTCACGCTTGACCCACTTGCCCAGCGCCTTGAGGTTTTTTTGCAGACGGTTGGCAAACATCTGCCCGCCTTCGCTCAAGCGCGGTTGCTCGATCACCACCGGGGCCGGTTTGATCGGGTTGCCGTTCTTGTTGTACTTCTCGTACTTGCCAGGTGCTACGTCGTTGTCTGCGACTTCGACTTCGGCCTGTTCGCGCTCGATCTGGCGCTGTTCCGGGGTGCGACGCTCACCGGTGACGAACTGGTCTGGCGTGACCTTGATCAGCAGCAATTTGCACGGCAAGGCGCCGTTCCAGAACGAGTACTGCTTATGGCTGCGGATGCCCATGCGCTTGCCCAGGTCCGGGGCGCCGGTGAACACCGCCGCTTCCCAGTTCAGGCAGGCCTGACGCAGACGTTCGCCGAGGTTCTGGTAGAGGTAGAGCAGGCTCGCCTCATCGCCCAGACGCTCGCCGTACGGAGGGTTGCAGATCACCAGGCCTTTCTGGTTCTGGTCCGGGCGCGGCTCGAACGTCGCGACTTCGCCCTGATAGATTTTGATCCACTCACTCAGGCCGGCACGTTCGACGTTATTGCGGCCCGGTTGAATCAGGCGCGGGTCAGCTTCGTAACCGCGAATCCACAGCGGTGGCTTGGCCAGACCGGCCGCGGCGCGTTCGGTGGCTTCTTCGTGGAGCTTTTTCCACAGCGCCGGCACGTGACCGAGCCAGGCGGTGAAGCCCCACTGCTCGCGACGCAGGTTCGGCGCCATGTCGGCGGCGATCATCGCGGCTTCGACCAGGAACGTACCGACACCGCACATCGGGTCAGCCAGGGCGCCGCCCTCGGCGGCAATTCGTGGCCAGCCGGAACGGATCAGAATCGCCGCCGCGAGGTTTTCCTTCAGCGGCGCGGCGCCCTGCTGCAAGCGATAACCACGCTGGTGCAGGCTGTGACCGGACAGGTCGAGGGACAAAATCGCTTCGCCACGGTCCAGACGCAGGTGAATGCGCAGGTCCGGGTTGAGCTTGTCGATAGACGGACGATCGCCCTGCGGGGTGCGCAGTTTGTCGACGATCGCATCCTTGACCTTCAAGGCGCCGAAGTGCGTGTTATCAATGCCCGAACCGTGACCGCTGAATTCGACCGCCAGGGTGCCATCGTTGAGCATGTGATCTTGCCACTCGATATCCAGCACGCCGTGGTAGAGGTCTTCGGCATCCTTCATCGGGAAGCGCTTGAGCACCAGCAGCACGCGGTTCGCCAGGCGCGACCACAGGCACAGGCGATAAGCGGTTTCCATGGTGGCCATGCCGCGCACAGCCGAGGTGTGCTCACGTGCTTCCTCAAGGCCAAGCCCGACGGCTTCCTCGATGAGCAGGCCTTCAAGGCCTTTTGGGCAAGTGAGGAAGAGTTCGAAACGATCGGACATGGTAGTTCCAGAGCCTTTAGCTAAGTGAACCGGCAACGCATTGCCGATCCGGTTTTCAATCAGGCGTTTTTCTAACAGAACGCCCGCGTGGCACGAAAGTGTGCCGTCCCACCCTGACTGCTCGGGTTAAAAGAGCTTAGATGCCAGGGCAGATAAAAAAGTTGATGCAACAAAATGTCATAAGTCGACCCTTCGTCGAATAGTCCCCAGGTGAACGGGTGTCATTCTCGTTAAAGGCCTCACCCCTCTCACCCCGCGCAGGGCCGATCATACCGGGCTTTGGCCAATAAACACGGGACAAATATCGTGTTACTTATGGCCATAACATCTTTATGGTTACGTTCTTATGACAAAACGATCATTCCCTCGATGTGACGCATTGGTTAGAACTCAACTCAGGTTGACGTCGCAACGGCGTCAACACCTTGGCTCGCGACGCCGGCAGCGAGCCGCCAACGGCAGGATTTTTCTGCCTGACCTCGATTGAGGTCGACGCGATAAATACAGTCAACAAGTGAGGGCAACACCCTATGAGAAGACTTAAGCGTGATCCGTTGGAAAGAGCATTTTTGCGCGGATATCAATATGGCGTTGGTGGTAAATCCCGTGAGCTTTGCCCTTTTACTCTACCGTCGGTACGCCAAGCCTGGATCAATGGCTGGCGAGAAGGACGCGGCGACAACTGGGACGGTATGACCGGCACTGCGGGAATCCACAGACTCAACGAACTTCACGCCGTCGGCTAATACAGGGCACACACTCCGACACGACAATCTGATTACGCAACGACTTAACCACGCACGTCCCATCCGGACGGCGGGCTTCGGCCCAGGGGCTCCTTCGAGGAGCCCTTTTTTATTCCTGTAAATATGGCGGCGGGGCTTTTTGTGGCGAGGGAGCTTGCTCCCGCTGGGCTGCGAAGCGGCCCCAAAAACCAATCAACTCGGTGTATCTGGTAAAACGCGATTGCAGGATTTACGACTGCTTCGCAGCCCAGCGGGAGCAAGCTCCCTCGCCACAAAAAGCCCCCCATCGACATCAGCCTCTAGCGCAGGGCCGCGATGGCGTCTACCGATTCACGAATCAACGCCGGGCCTTTATAGATAAAGCCCGAATAGATCTGCACCAAACTGGCACCCGCTGCGATTTTCTCAGCCGCGTGCTTGCCTTCGGTGATACCGCCCACGGCGATGATCGGCAAGCGACCGGCCAGTTCCGCCGCCAGCACCTTCACCGTATGAGTGCTCTTGTCGCGAACCGGTGCGCCGGACAGACCGCCCGCCTCGTCACCATGCTCCAGGCCTTCGACACCGACGCGACTCAGGGTGGTGTTGGTGGCGATCACCGCATCCATCCCGGTTTCGATCAACGCCTGGGCGACTTGAGCGGTTTCTTCATCGGTCATGTCCGGCGCGATCTTGATCGCCAGCGGTACATGTTTGCCGTGGCGCAGGGCCAGTTCCGCCCGGCGGGTGGCCAGGTCGGCGAGCAATTGCTTGAGCGAATCACCGAATTGCAGGCTGCGCAGGCCCGGGGTGTTCGGCGAGCTGACGTTGACCGTGACGTAGCTGGCGTGGGCGTAAACCTTGTCCAGGCAAATCAGGTAGTCGTCGACCGCGCGCTCAACCGGCGTATCGAAGTTCTTGCCGATGTTGATGCCCAGCACACCCTTGTATTTGGCCGCCGCCACGCGAGCGAGCAAGTGATCGACGCCGAGGTTGTTGAAGCCCATGCGGTTGATGATCGCCTCGGCCTCCGGCAAGCGGAAAATCCGTGGTTTCGGGTTGCCCGGTTGCGGACGCGGCGTGATGGTGCCGATTTCGACGAAACCGAAACCCAATTGGGCAAACCCATCGATCGCTGCGCCGTTTTTGTCCAGTCCGGCTGCCAAACCCACCGGGTTCGGGAACTCCAGGCCCATGACCGTCACCGGCAGTTTCGCCGGCGCCTTGCACAGCAAGCCGTTAAGGCCCAAACGCCCGCCCGCGCCGATCAGGTCCAGGGACAGATCGTGGGAGGTTTCCGGGGAAAGTTTGAACAACAGCTGACGGGCCAGGGTGTACATGGGCAGGCTTGACTCGGTTGGCGATGAGAGGCGGCGATTATAGCCGCGCATCAGGGCTTCACGCGAGGCGCGCAACAAAATCAGCCAGCGATGGCATATGCCTTGCACCGTCACCGGCATCAGCACTCATGCCAACGGCGGGATGAGTGGAAGGACAATGGCGTCGTCACCCGGCTTTGCCCACGCAAAGGCCTGGGACGACGCTTTTTTTTGGAAGGTGCGAAATCGATGAACGAACCATCAGCCGGCCCACTGGCCTGGGTCAATGGCAGCGATGCCCCGGAAAAAACCGCAATCAACCTCGGCTTCATGGCCCTGAGCGACTGCGCCTCAGTGGTGGTCGCGGCCACTCAGGGCTTTGCCCAACCCTACGGCCTGACCCTGAACCTCAAGCGCCAATCGTCCTGGGCCAACCTGCGAGACAAACTGGTCAGCGGCGAACTCGACGCCGCCCACAGCCTGTACGGCCTGATTTACGCCGTGCACCTGGGCATCGGCGGCGTAGCCTCCACCGACATGGCCGTGCTCATGGGCCTGAACCAGAATGGCCAGAGCATCAACCTCTCCCACGGTTTGCAGGCCCAGGGCGTGACCAGTCCTGAAGCACTTCACCTGCACGTGCACCAAAGTCGCCCAAAACTGACCTTCGCCCAGACATTTCCTACGGGTACCCACGCCATGTGGCTGTATTACTGGCTCGCGAGTCAGGGCATTCATCCATTGCAGGATGTCGACAGCGTGGTGGTGCCGCCGCCGCAAATGGTCGCGCACCTGCAAGCCGGGCGCATCGACGGATTCTGCGTCGGTGAACCGTGGGCCGCCAGTGCAGTGCAGCAGAATCTCGGTTTTACGATGGCCACCAGCCAGACCCTCTGGCCCGATCACCCGGAAAAGGTCCTCGGCTGCACCCGCGCCTTTGTCGAGCAATACCCCAACACCGCACGGGCCTTGGTGATGGCGATCCTCGAAGCCAGCCGATTCATCGAAGCCAGCCGCGAAAATCGCCGCAGCACCGCGCAACTGTTGAGTGCGCCTGAGTATCTGGATGCACCGCTCGATTGCATCGAACCGCGCTTGCTCGGTGACTACGCCGACGGTTTGGGTAATCGCTGGCAAGACCCGCACGCCATGCGTTTCCACGGTAATGGCGAGGTCAATTTTCCGTATTTGTCCGACGGTATGTGGTTCATGACCCAGTTCCGGCGCTGGGGTTTGTTGCGTGACGACCCGGATTACCTCGGCGTGGCCCGCCAGGTCCAGCAACTAGACTTATACCGTGAGGCCGCCACCGCTGTCGGTGTGCCCATCCGGAGTCAGGAAATGCGCAGCAGTCAACTGATCGACGGCAAAGTCTGGGACGGCTCGGACCCGGTCGGCTATGCCCGCAGCTTCACGCTGCACGCCATGAGCGACAGCGCTCCCCTTCTCGCCAGCCGCTGACAGGAGCCTGCGAATATGTTGCGTATCCTGCTGATCAACGACACTGCGAAAAAAGTCGGGCGCCTGAAAGCGGCTCTGACCGAAGCCGGGTTCGAGGTCATCGACGAGTCCGGCCTGACCATTGACCTGCCCGCGCGCGTCGAAACGGTGCGTCCGGACGTGATTCTGATCGATACCGAGTCACCGAGCCGCGATGTGATGGAGCAAGTGGTGCTGGTGACCCGTGACCAACCACGACCGATTGTGATGTTCACCGACGAGCACGACCCCGACGTGATGCGCCGGGCGATCAAGTCCGGCGTCAGTGCCTACATCGTCGAAGGCATTCACGCACAACGCTTGCAGCCGATTCTCGACGTGGCCATGGCGCGCTTTGAAAGCGACCAGGCCCTGCGCGCGCAACTGCACGCCCGCGACCAGCAACTGGCCGAACGCAAGCGCATCGAGCTGGCCAAGGGGCTGCTGATGAAAATGAAGGACTGCAACGAAGAAGAGGCCTACACCCTGATGCGCCGCCAGGCCATGAGCCGCCAGCAGAAGCTGATACAGGTGGCGGAGCAGATCATTGCCATGAGTGAACTGCTTGGCTGAAGCCTTGCGGAGCCTGTGCTGACGACTCGATCTCACTTGTTGGCACAGATCTCGCTAAGTAAATCCCTGCAAGGTAACCAACGGCGGTTGCCCCACCTACGACAAAGACGTCGCTCACCTCATTCGCCCCCTTGGCGGATCGGGTAGCGGCGTTTTTCCGTTTTGGCCCCAGAGACCGGGGCTGGTGGTGCGGCCGTTGTGGCGCCCCACCTGCAAGCTCATGACTCCTTCTTGATACGCCTGACAGCTGAGGTGCGCGATGAATTCAAGCTTCTGGAAATCCGGCCATACCCCGACACTGTTCGCAGCCTTCCTCTATTTCGATCTGAGCTTCATGGTCTGGTACCTGCTCGGCCCAATGGCGGTGCAGATCGCCGCTGACCTGCAGCTGACCACCCAACAGCGCGGTCTGATGGTGGCCACGCCGATTCTGGCCGGCGCCGTATTGCGCTTTGCGATGGGCCTGCTGGCTGATCGCCTGTCGCCAAAAACCGCCGGGATAATCGGCCAGGTGATCGTCATCTGCGCCCTGTTCGTCGCCTGGAAAGTCGGCATTCACACTTACGAGCAAGCGCTGTTGCTGGGCCTGTTCCTCGGCATGGCCGGTGCGTCCTTCGCCGTCGCCCTGCCGTTGGCCTCGCAATGGTATCCGCCCCAGCACCAAGGCAAAGCCATGGGCATCGCCGGTGCCGGCAACTCAGGCACCGTGCTCGCTGCGCTGATCGCCCCAGTGCTGGCTGCCGCATTTGGCTGGAGCAATGTGTTCGGCTTCGCCCTGATCCCCCTGATCCTGACCCTGATCGTCTTCTACTGGTTGGCCAAGAATGCGCCTGAGCGCCCGAAAGCCAAGTCCATGTCCGACTACTTGAAGGCCTTGGGTGACCGCGACAGCTGGTGGTTCATGTTTTTCTACAGCGTGACCTTCGGTGGCTTCATCGGTCTGGCCAGCGCCCTGCCCGGCTACTTCAACGACCAATACGGCCTGAGCCCAGTGACCGCCGGCTACTACACTGCGGCTTGTGTGTTCGGTGGCAGCCTGATGCGTCCGTTGGGCGGCGCGCTGGCGGATCGCTTCGGCGGGATTCGCACCTTGCTGGCGATGTACACCGTGGCAGCGATCTGCATTGCGACAGTGGGTTTCAATCTGCCGAGTTCCTACGCCGCGTTGGCGCTTTTCGTCTGCACCATGCTCGGTTTGGGTGCAGGCAACGGTGCGGTATTCCAGTTGGTCCCGCAGCGTTTTCGTCGGGAGATCGGTGTGATGACCGGCCTGATCGGCATGGCCGGCGGCATCGGTGGCTTCGCACTGGCGGCTGGTATGGGCGCGATCAAGCAAAGCACCGGCAGCTATCAACTGGCCTTGTGGTTGTTTGCCAGCCTCGGCGTACTTGCCTGGTTCGGTCTGCACGGCGTAAAACGTCGCTGGAGAACCACTTGGGGTTCGGCAGCCGTCACCGCTGCACGGGTGTGAGGACTGAATGAGCCTGCAACTGAGTTTTGCCGAACACAGCGCCATCGGCCCCCGCGAGGAGAACCAGGACGCTCTGCGCCTGGTCACTCCGGCCCCGGCGCTGGCGGCAAGCAAGGGTTACCTGTTCGCCATCGCCGATGGCGTCAGCCAATGTGCCGACGGCGGGCTCGCCGCCCGTTCGACCTTGCAGGCCTTGGCGCTGGACTACTACGCCACCCCGGAAACCTGGGGTGTCGCCCAGGCATTGGACCGTCTGCTACTGGCGCAAAATCGCTGGTTGCAGGCTAACGGCGGCGGGCAACCGCTGCTGACCACAGTCAGTGCCTTGGTGATGCGCGGCAGGCGTTTCACCTTGGCGCATGTCGGCGATTGCCGGGTTTATCGCTGGCACGCCGACACGCTGCAACGGGTGAGCGAGGATCACGTCTGGGACCAGCCGGGCATGCAACATGTGCTTAAACGGGCCCTGGGACTGGATCAGCATCTGGTACTGGATTTTCTGGATGGCGAACTGCGCCTGAACGAGAGCTTCGTGCTGCTCAGCGACGGCATCTGGGCCGTGCTGGGCGACACGGCCATTGCGGCGATTCTGCGCGATCAACCTGATCTGGACAGTGCTGCGCAGACGTTGGTCAGCGCTGCGCACCTGGCCGGCAGTCAGGACAACGCCAGCGCCCTGCTGGTGCGGGTCGATGCCCTCGGTGAAACCAGCATTGGCGACGCGCTTATTCATCTACAGCAATGGCCACTCCCGCCTGCGCTGAAGCCGGGCCAGACCTTCGAAGGCTGGCAGGTCGAGGGAATACTCGGCCAGAGCCAGCAATCGCTGCTTTATCGGGTACGCGACGCACAACAACAACCCTGGCTGCTGAAAACCTTGCCCGGTGCGCTCCGTGACGATCACCAGGCCGGGCAGGCATTGTTGTCGGAGGAATGGTTTCTCAAGCGTGTGGCCGGGCGGCATTTTCCTGAAGTCCATACCGCCAGTCAGCGTCAGCATTTGTACTACGTGATGCGTGAATATTCCGGATCTACCTTGGCTGAGTTGCATGAGCGTGTCGCAACGCTGCCGCTGGCTCAATGGCTGGATCTGGCCGAACGCCTGCTGCGGGCCGTCGGCATCTTGCATCGACGGCAAATTCTGCATCGCGATATCAAACCGGAGAACCTGCTGCTGGGGGACGACGGCGAGTTGCGCTTGCTGGATTTCGGCCTCGCCTACTGCCCCGGGCTGTCCGAAGATCAAGCTTGCGCCCTGCCCGGAACGCCCAGCTATATCGCGCCGGAAGCCTTTCGCGGCGACCCGCCGACACCCCAACAGGATTTGTATGCCGTCGGCGTGACCTTGTACTACCTGCTGACCGGGCATTATCCCTACGGCGAAATCGAAGCGTTCCAGCGCCCTCGGTTTGGTGTGCCTGTCAGTGCCAGTCGCTACCGGCCCGACCTGCCGGAGTGGATCGCGCAAAGTCTGGAGCGGGCGGTGGCGGTGGCTCCGGATCAGCGTTTTGAAACGGCCGAGGAATGGTTGCTGGTGCTGGAACAAGGGGAACGTCGCAGTTTGAGCGTGCGCCCCAGACCGTTGCTGGAACGCGAACCGTTGAAGGTCTGGCGGACATTGGCACTGGTGTCATTGCTGGTGAATTTAGTGCTGCTGTTTTTGTTGTTTCACGGTTAAAAGATCAAAAGATCGCAGCCTGCGGCAGCTCCTTCGGGTGCCCACGATCTCCTGCGGGAGCTGCCGTAGGCTGCGATCTTTTGACTTTTTTGCTTCAAAACCGGGCATAGCGCATTGAACCGGTGCACGAAAACACCCTTCTCCCACGCTGAGAGCCGATAAATTCGGCATATGTCCGACTTGGCACAACCACTGCATTACCTTTCCCAACATACATAAAGCCCAACCTTCAACGTAGAAGGCTGCGCTGCCCGAGAGAACGGGACAAGGACAAAGGCGTCCTCGCTAGTTAACTGGCGGGACGCCTTTTTTTGTTTGCGCAAAATTTTGTCGAGCAAGGCCTGAATGCCCTGATGAGGCAGGCCCGAGCTCCCCGGAGAACCTGATGAAAAAACTAAAACTGGTGATGATCGGCAACGGCATGGCCGGGGTTCGTACCCTGGAAGAGCTGCTCAAGCTGAGTAACGAGCTGTACGACATCACGGTCTTCGGCGCCGAACCCCATACCAACTACAACCGCATCCTGCTGTCGCCCGTGCTGGCCGGCGAACAGACGTTCGAAGAGATCGTGCTCAACGATCTGGACTGGTACCTGGAAAACAACATCAAGCTACTGCTCAACCGTAAAGTGGTGGAGATCGACCGGGTCAAACGCCGGGTCATCGCCGAAGACGGCACCGAGGCCGAATACGACCGCCTGCTGATTGCCACCGGCTCGACCCCGTTCATCCTGCCGATCCCCGGCAATACCTTGCAGGGTGTGATCGGCTACCGCGACATTGCCGATACCCAAGCGATGATCGACACCGCCAAGACCCACAAACATGCCGTGGTCATCGGCGGCGGCCTGCTGGGCCTTGAAGCCGCCAACGGCTTGATGCTGCGCGGCATGCACGTCACCGTGGTGCACATCGGCGAATGGCTGCTGGAACGGCAACTGGATAAAACCAGCGGCCAACTCCTGCAAACCGCCCTGGAAGCCCGTGGCCTGCATTTCCGCCTGTGCGAACAGACCCAAGCCCTGCACGACGCCGGCAATGGCCGGGTCGGCTCGGTGCAGTTCAAGAACGGCGACATCATCCCCGCCGATCTGGTGGTGATGGCCGCCGGTATTCGCCCCAATACCGAACTCGCGGAAAAATCCGGCATCCCGTGCAACCGCGGGATTCTGGTCAACGACACCCTGCAAACCTACGACCCTCGGGTCTACGCCATCGGCGAATGCGCCAGCCACCGTGGAATCGCCTACGGCCTGGTCGCGCCGCTGTTCGAACAGGCCAAGGTGTGCGCCAACCACCTCGCCCAATTGGGTTTCGCCACCTACAAGGGTTCGGTGACGTCGACCAAATTGAAAGTCACCGGCATCGACCTGTTTTCCGCCGGCGACTTCATGGGCGGCGAAGGCACCGAGACCATCACCCTCTCCGACCCGATTGGCGGGGTCTACAAGAAACTGGTGATCAAGGATGACGTGCTGGTCGGCGCCTGTCTGTACGGCGATACGGCAGATGGCGGTTGGTATTTCCGGCAGATCCGTGAGAACCATGCCATCGGCGAGATCCGCGATCACCTGATGTTTGGCGAAAATGCTTTAGGCGATGTAGGACACCAAGGCCAGGACAAAGCCATGAGCATGGCCGACACCGCCGAAGTCTGCGGCTGTAACGGCGTGTGCAAAGGCACCATCGTCAAAGCCATTCAGGAACACGGGCTGTTCAGCGTCGACGACGTGAAGAAACACACCAAGGCTGCCAGCTCCTGCGGCTCCTGCGCCGGCCTCGTCGAACAGATCCTGATAAACACCGTGGGCGGCGCGGCGGACGTCAAACCGAAAAGCGAAAAAGCCATCTGCGGTTGCAGCGACCTCAACCACGGGCAAATCCGCCAGGCCATCCGTGACCAGCACCTGCTGACCATCGCCGGCACCATGAGCTACCTGAACTGGCGTACCCCGAACGGTTGCGCCACGTGCCGTCCGGCGCTCAACTACTACCTGATTTCCACCTGGCCGGGCGAAGCCAAGGACGACCCGCAATCGCGTCTGATCAACGAACGCGCCCACGCCAACATTCAGAAAGACGGCACTTACTCTGTAGTCCCTCGGATGTGGGGCGGTGTGACCAATCCTTCTGAGCTGCGGCGCATTGCCGACGTGGCCGACAAGTACAACGTACCGATGGTCAAGGTCACCGGCGGCCAGCGTATCGACTTGCTGGGGATCAAAAAGCAGGACCTGCCTGGCGTCTGGAAAGACCTGGACATGGCGTCCGGCCACGCCTACGGCAAATCCATCCGCACCGTGAAAACCTGCGTCGGCAGCGAGTTCTGCCGCTTCGGCACCCAGAACTCCACGCAATTGGGCATCGAGCTTGAGCACGACCTGTTCAACATGTGGTCGCCGCACAAAGTGAAACTGGCCGTTTCCGGTTGCCCACGCAACTGCTCGGAAGCGGGGATCAAGGACGTCGGAATTATCGGCGTAGACTCCGGCTGGGAAATGTACATCGGCGGCAACGGCGGGATCAAAACCGAAGTTGCAGAGTTTTTCGTCAAGCTGAAAACCGCCGAAGAAGTACGCGAATACAACGGCGCATTCCTGCAGCTGTACCGCGAAGAAGCCTTCTACCTCGAACGCACCGTGCACTACCTGCAACGGGTCGGCATGGAACACATCAAGAAAGCCGTGCTGGAAGACCCGGAGCGGCGCAAGGCCTTGAACGATCGCCTGCAATTTTCCCTGTCGTTCGAACAGGACCCTTGGAAGGAACGCCTCGAACAGCCACTGCTGAAAAAAGAATTCGAGGTCATTCCCGTGAAGAACCTGGAGGTGTCGGTATGAACTGGCTGGATATCTGTGCACTGGAAGAGATCAACACCCTTGGCTCGCGGATCATCGCAGGCCCGAAAGGCGACATCGCGATTTTTCGTACGAGCGACGATGAGGTTTTCGCCCTCGACGACCGCTGCCCGCACAAGGGCGGGCCGCTGTCCCAGGGTTTGATCTACGGCAAGCGGGTGGCCTGCCCGCTGCACAACTGGCAGATCGACCTGGAAACCGGCGAAGCCCAAGCCCCGGATATCGGCTGCGCCCACCATCATTCGGCACGAGTCGAGAACGGCCGCGTGCTGCTGGCCCTACGGGAAGCAAGCTGATGGACCGTCAAATCACCGCCTCCACCTGCTGCTACTGCGGGGTCGGCTGCGGCGTGCTGATCGAACACGACGGCGAGCGCATTCTCGGCGTCAGCGGCGATCCGGCACACCCGGCCAACTTCGGCAAATTGTGCAGTAAAGGTTCGACCCTGCACCTGACCGGCGACCTGGCCGCACGGGCGTTGTACCCGGAACTGCGCCTGGGCAAAGGCCTGGCCCGCAGCCGCACCGACTGGGACACTGCGCTCGATCACGCCGCCAACGTTTTCGCCGAAACCATCGCCGAGCATGGCCCGGACAGCGTTGCATTCTATATCTCCGGGCAGTTGCTGACTGAGGATTACTACGCCTTTAACAAACTGGCGCGAGCGCTGGTGGGCACCAACAACATCGACAGTAATTCGCGGCTATGCATGTCTTCGGCAGTGGTCGGCTACAAGCGCAGCCTCGGCGCCGACGCTCCGCCTTGCAACTACGAAGACCTGGAATTGAGCGACTGCGTGATGATCGTCGGCAGCAACATGGCCTACGCCCACCCGATCCTGTTTCGTCGCCTGGAAGAAGCCAAATCCCGCCGCCCACAGATGAAAGTCATCGTCATCGACCCTCGGCGCACCGACACCTGCGATTTGGCTGACATGCATTTGGCGATTCTGCCCGGCACCGATGTCGCCTTGTTCCATGGGATTTTGCATCTGTTGCTGTGGGAAGACTGGGTCGACCGCGATTTTATCAAGGCCCACACCGAAGGCCTGGCCGAGCTGAAAAACCTGGTGCGCGATTACACCCCGACAATGGTTTCGCAACTCTGCGGCATCAGCGTCGAGCAACTGCAGCAATGCGCGCAATGGGTCGGCACTTCGCCGAGTTTTCTGTCGCTGTGGTGCATGGGGCTGAATCAGTCCACCGCCGGCAGCGCGAAGAACAGCGCGCTGATCAACCTGCACCTGGCCACCGGGCAAATCGGCCGGCCCGGCGCAGGACCTTTCTCGCTGACTGGTCAGCCGAATGCCATGGGCGGCCGGGAAACCGGCAGTTTGTCGAACCTGCTGCCAGGTCATCGCGAAGCGGCCAATGCCGAACACCGCGCGCAAGTGGCCGACTACTGGGGCGTTGATCAACTGCCCGCGAACACCGGGCTGACCGCCATCGAACTGTTCGAGCAGATGCGCAGCGGCAAGATCAAAGCCCTGTGGATCGCCTGCACCAACCCTGCACAGTCGCTGCCGGATCAGACCGCTGTGCGCGAAGCACTGCAAGCCTGTCCATTCGTGGTGTTGCAGGAAGCCTTTCGCACCACCGAAACCGCCGCGTTCGCCGACCTGCTGCTGCCCGCCGCCAGTTGGGGCGAAAAGAACGGCACAGTCACCAACTCGGAACGGCGCATTTCCCACGTCCGTCAGGCCATCGGCGCACCCGGTGAAGCACGGCCCGACTGGGCGATCACCGTGGATTTCGCACAGCGCCTGGAAAAATATCTTCGCCCTGAAGCAACCAGCCTGTTTGCCTTTGAAACCCCGGCGCAGGTTTTCGACGAATACAAACACCTGACTCGCGGCCGCGACCTCGATCTGTCCGGAATCAGTCATGAATTGATCGACCAACTTGGTCCGCAGCAATGGCCCTTCCCCGCCGGTGCCCGCGAAGGTACTGCACGGCTGTACCTCGACGGAGTTTTCCCGACCGCCAGCGGGCGCGCACAGTTCGTGACCGACCCGTATCGCGCCGCCAAGGAACAACGCGATGCGCGCTTCCCTCTGACCCTGATCACCGGCCGCCTGCGCGATCAATGGCACGGCATGAGCCGCACCGGCACCGCCGCGCAGCTATTCGGCCATGTCAGCGAAGCCGTGTTGAGCCTGCACCCGGATGAACTGCGTCGGCACCGCCTGCAACCTGGCGATCTGATCAATCTGAAAAGTCGCCGGGGCTCGGTGATCGTGCCGGTCAGCAGCGATGACAGCGTACGTCCGGGCCAGGCGTTCCTGCCGATGCACTGGGGCGACCGCTTTCTCAAGGGCGGCGTGAATACCCTCACCCTTCCCGCCTTCGATCCGTTGTCGAAACAACCGGAACTCAAACACAGCGGTGTGCGACTCGAGCCTGTGCAATTGCCTTGGCAGCTTTTCGCCCTGATAGAGGGCGATGTTCAACAGCATTTGGAGACGCTGCGACCGCTCTGCGAGGCATTTTCCTACGCAAGCCTCAGCCTTACCGGCCGTGAGCGCCCTGCATTGCTGATACGCGCCGCCAGCCCTACCGCGCCTGAGCCGCAGCTGTTGCGTGATATCGATCAATGCCTGGGACTCAACGATGGCCCGGTACTGGCCTACGACGATCCTCGGCGCTCAATCGGCAAGCGGGTACGGATCGAGAACGGTCGGATCACCGCGATTCGCCTGGCCGGCGAAACCCTCGCTCAGCACTGGCTGCAAAGCCTGTGGCTCGAAGGTCGCGCCGACGAACAGCTACGCCGCTGGCTGCTGGCGCCTTTGAGTGCGCCACCGGGCAGCGCCGGCAGCCCGGCATCGGGCACCAAAACCCTGTGCAACTGCATGAACGTCAGCCAGAACGCGGTCTGTGCCGGCATCAGCCGTGGCCTGGACTTGCAGGGCTTGAAACAAGAGTTGGGCTGCGGCACGCAATGCGGCTCCTGCGTCCCGGAAATCAAGCGTTTGCTGGCCGCCACTGCGCAGCCAGTCGCCGTCACCTTGTGAGGAAAACACTATGAACGCAAAAGTCTGGCTGGTGGGTGCGGGTCCTGGCGACCCTGAATTGCTGACCCTCAAGGCGGTTCGAGCGTTGCGCGAAGCGGACGTGGTGCTGATCGACGACCTGGTCAATACCGCGGTACTGGAGCATTGCCCGAATGCGCGGATTATTCCCGTGGGCAAGCGCGGTGGCTGTCGCTCCACGCCTCAAGCCTTCATTCATCGCCTGATGTTGCGTTATACCCGCCACGGCAAATGCGTGGTGCGGCTCAAGGGTGGCGATCCGTGCATCTTCGGGCGCGGCGGTGAAGAAGCGCAGTGGCTGCGTGAGCGTGGCGTCGAGGTTGAGTTGGTCAATGGCATCACCGCGGGTCTTGCCGGTGCGACCCAATGCGATATTCCGCTGACGCTAAGGGGCGTCGCGCGTGGCGTGACACTGGTCACGGCGCACACTCAGGATGACAGCAGCCTGAACTGGCAGGCCCTCGCACAAGGGGGCACCACGCTGGTGATCTACATGGGCGTGGCGAAGCTCAGTGAAATTCGCGAGCAACTGCTGGCTGGCGGAATGGCAGCCGATACGCCTGTGGCGATGATCGAAAATGCTTCCCTGCCGCACCAACGGGAATGTCGGAGCGATCTGACCGCGATGGAGAAAGATGCCTGCGCCTTTGAATTGAAAAGCCCAGCCATTTTGGTGATTGGAACCGTGGCAGCCTGTGCAACGTCATCTCTATGGGAGCGCGGCTTGCCCGCGATGATGGCGGCCGATCAATCAGCCTGAACCTAACTTCCCCTCTCCACTAAATCCCTCATCACCAAATCGCAGACAAAAAAAAGCCCGGCCTAAGCCGGGCTTTTCCAGAGCTGCGAGCTAATTACTTAGCGCTAGCTTCAACCTGCGCTTCTACGCGACGGTTTACAGCGCGACCAGCGTCAGTTTTGTTGTCAGCAACTGGGCGGGATTCGCCGTAGCCAACAGACTGAACGCGGGACGATTCAACACCGTACTGGTTGGTCAGAACTTGCTTAACGGCGTTTGCACGACGCTCGGACAGTTTCTGGTTGTAAGCGTCAGGACCGACGGAGTCAGTGTGACCTTCAACAGTAGTAGTGGTGGATGGGTACTGCTTCATGAAGTCAGCCAGGTTTTTGATGTCGCCGTAGCTGTTAGGCTTGACTACCGACTTGTCGAAGTCGAATTTCACGTCCAGCTCAACACGAACAACTTCAGCAACTGCTGGGCAGCCATCAGCGTCAACAGTTACGTTGGCTGGGGTGTCCGGGCACTTGTCAACGTTGTCGCAAACGCCATCGTTGTCGCTGTCGGCGCAAACTTCAGCTGGTGCTGGAACTGGAGCAGCAGCAGGCTTGGAGCCGCCACCGAAGTTCACACCGATACCAACGCTAGGAGCCCACTCGGTGTCGCCCTGGTCGATGTTGTACTGAGCTTCAACGCCGGCACGGGCGTAGAAGTTCTCGGTGAAGTACAGCTTGGCACCGCCGCCAACGTTGGCGAAGGTGGAACCGTTACGACCGCTTTTGCCGTTCTGACCAATGCTTTGGTCGGAGAAGCCAGCCGATACGTACGGACGCAGCATGTCGCCCGGGTTGTTGAAGTGGTACAGAGCATCCAGAGCGGTGTTGGAGCCCTTGATGTTACGGCCATCTTCGGCACGTGCGTTGTGCACTTCGTCGTAGGCCAGACGCAGTTCAACGTCGTCGGTCAGGAAGTAACCAACAGAACCGCCGAACAGGTTGCCGTTGTTCTTGAAGTCACGAGCGCTATCGAACATTTCTTTCTTAGCGAAGCCTTCGATTTCAACTGCGCCTTGGCCTTGTGCCAGAGCGCCGAACGAAGTGGCAGCAATAAGAGAACCAATGGCCAAGCCCAAGGTGTTTTTCAGTTTCATCCGTTAAATCCCCATCTGGTGATTGTGAAGCAGTCCCGCAAACCGGGGGACAACTCGGCGGCAAGTCTATCAGAACTTGCCTACACGTAAGAGATATTTGCGCCGAACTAAGTTTCAGCAATGCCTGCAAATTTCTCACGTAATTTGTCTAGAGCGCGTTTGTAACGCATTTTTGTCGCACTCAAACCCATGTGCATTATGTCTGCGATCTCCTGAAATTCCAGCTCTGCGACAAATCGTAGCACCAGAATCTCTCGGTCGATCGGGTTCACATACACCAGCCAGCGATCAAGTCCGCCCTTCTCCTCGGGTTTCGGCGCCTTTTCTTCAGACGCTTCCTCAAGGGGGTCCAGACTCAAAGCGTCCATCAAGCGACGCTTTCGCCGTTCTTTCCGATACTGCGTGATGCACTCGTTGTACGTGATGCTATACAGCCATGTCTTGAACTTCGATTTCCCCTCGAAGTTCTTCAGGCCGTACAGCACCTTCAACATCACTTCCTGACAGACATCATCTGCGTCACGATCGTTCCCGAGATACCGTGCACAAACGTTAAATAGTGTTCGCTGGTAACGCCGCATCAGTTCTTCATAAGCGCGCGTTACGTGAAACAGCTCGGTATGCGAGCGCGCGACCAACTCCTCATCAGAGAGCTCGCGGGGGTCGTAGCGCGTGGAGAGCGATTGAGCTTTATTCAAAACAAGTCTGGCCGACAGTCAGGTCAATGTCCGCCGCAGTCCTTCAGGACATTTTGCGGCGGCATACATTAGCAGGATTTGCCGGGTTAGCGGCTACTCACATGCTGCTCCAAGAGAATCCGATTCGAGAGAGAGACTAGCTCACCCTCATCGGTCAACACGGTGGTTTTAACCGTGCCGATCTCTTCGATCTGACCTTCGACCTCGCCAACTCGCACTTGTTGCCCTACCTGATACAACTCACGCACATAGATTCCCGCAAGAATCTGACCGGCAATTTCCCGGCTTCCCAAGCCCATGGCCAGCGCAACCGCCAGACCAACGGTAATCAAGACGATCACGATCACATGGTTGAGCAGGTCAGTTTTGACCTCCAACTGGCTGATCGCAACCGAAATACTGATGATGATCACCAGGCCCTGAGCAATTCGCCCCAGGCCCGCGGCGTAATCAAGTCCTACGCCTTCTGCCGCGCCACGCACCAGCCCATTGGCCAGTTGCGCCAGCAAGACACCCACCAACAGCACCAGCGCAGCGCCGAATACTTTCGGCAAATACAGCGCCAACATGTCCAGCGTAGCCGAAACTCGCTCAAGTCCAAGTGATTCTGCCGCCGAAACCAGAAAAATCAGCAGAACGAACCAATAGACGATCTTGCCGATCAGCGTCGAGATAGGCACTTGTAGGCCGGCGCGGGACAGCAACTTGGTCAGCCCCGTGCCGCCCATCAGGCGATCGAGGCCCAGTTTGGCAAGCAATTTGGAGAGCAGCGTGTCCAGCAGTTTGGCCACGACAAAACCCAGCAGCAGCACAACCAATGCGCCGAACAGGTTCGGAATGAAGTTCGCAACTTTGGTCCATAACGCAGTCATTGCAGTGACGAGGCTCTGAGTCCAGAGATCAAGTTCCATATTCAATCAGCCTTATCAGCAGTGCGTGCGGTAGGTTTACGAAGACGGGAAACCGGCGAGATATGGGCCGATCCGTTATTCAGGGCGATCATCAGCGCGGGCAACCAACGGCCCAGCAGGCTGAACAGATCGCCGGCACCGACCTGGCGGTTGGCGGTTTTCAGCACGCGACCCAAGCAAGCATCGTCGTCACGGCTGGACGGCGAAGCTTTGAGCATGTCACGCAAAGACTGTTCAAACGGATCGTGCATACGCACCTCTCGTGATATCTGTGAAAGACGCGGTCAAATTTGGTCGGGTCACATGACTCATCATCAGAACCAGCGCAAACGTCGGAATAGCCACCACTGCCCCAGCGCTACCGAGCCTGCCAGCAAGCAGGCGATCAGGAAGCCATAAGGGCTGGTGGAGAACGGAATACCGCCGACGTTGATGCCCAAAAGACCGGTCAGAAAACTCATCGGCAAAAAGATCCCGGTGATGATCCCGAAGCGGTACATCGTGCGGTTCATGCGCACGCTCAGACGCCGGTCTTCGGCCTCCAGGACCAGCCCCACGCGCTCCCGGGTCAATTCCAGCTCCTCGAGATAACGGGTCAGGCTGTTGTTCAATTCGTTCCAGTAATCGCCATCGTCTTCAACGAACCATGGCAGTTTTATCCGCGTCAGCTGACCGAAAATATCCCGCTGCGGTGCCAGAAAACGTTTCAGTGCGGCTGCTCTGCGACGGATCTGCAAAACGGCCCCATGCTCCGGTGTATACCGTTCGTCGGTATCCAGCTTTTCTTCTTCCTCATCGACGATTTCCGAGAGGCAGCCGACCAGATCCTGCACTTTATTAGTGAGGTATTGCGCCATATAAAGGATCAGTTCGGAAGCGGTTCTCGGCCCTTTGCCTTCGGCCAGTTGCACCAGCAACTCATCGGTGGCGCGCAACGGCCGCAGACGCAGGGAGATCACCCGCTGGGCCGAACCGAAGATCCGCACCGAGACCATGTCTTCCGGCTCGGCACCTGGATTGAGGTTGATCCCGCGCAGAAACAGTAACAGCTCGGAGTCCGGCAGCGGCAAAAGACGCGGCCGGGTGTTCTCTTCCAGCAACAAGTCGCAACTAAATTCACTCAGACCGCTGTATTTACGCAGCCAGGTCTGGGTTTGCGGGTGACTACGATCCCAGTGCAGCCACAGGCTTTCATGGGCCTGCAACTGCAAGTCATCGAGTTCAGTCCGGGCTATCGAACGCGCACCGCCTTTACCGTCCAGCACCAGGGCATGCACCAGCCCCCACTGCGCGTTTTCTTCCTCGAACATCCTCACCCCTTTGTTGAAACGCGCTTTATTCAGGCATCTTCAGCGGGCTTGGCGAAATGATCACGCCGTTGTTGTCCGCATAAACATAGTGACCCGGGTGGAAGGTCACACCCGCGAAGGTCACGGCAATATTGAGTTCACCCACACCGCGTCGGTCGGTTTTCATCGGGTGACTGGCCAGGGCCTGAACCCCCAGATCGGTTTGCGCGATGACGTCGACATCGCGAATGCAGCCGTAGATCACCAGCCCTTCCCAACCGTTATTGGCGGCTTTCTCGGCCAGCAGGTCGCCCAACAGCGCGCGGCGCAGGGAACCGCCACCGTCTACCACGAGCACTTTACCGTTACCCTTGAGCGCGACTTGCTCCTTGACCAGCGAATTATCTTCGAAACATTTGATGGTCACGATTTCGCCACCGAAAGAATCACGGCCACCGAAATTGCTGAACATCGGTTCCAGCACCTGCACCAGCTCCGGATAGGCGTCGCACAGGTCAGGCGTAAGGTAATGGTTCATCGAGAAACTCCTGTAAAAAGGAAGACAATCGAGTAGACCGCAGAGGCGGGCCAAGGCTGAACGGCTGCAAACGCGCCGATCGAATCAATCACCAAAAGTGACCAGAACCGCTTAATGCGTCATATCTTAGCCGCAAGCCGTTCAGAGCGAAATGCCCCTTGTTAGAGCATCAGGCTCAAACGGCCGCGGCCAAATCCGGCTTTCCACCCAGCAAAGGTGTCTGTTGATCCGCCAGCCAACGCGCCACCAACGGCCAGACTTCAGTCTGTGAAGCCTTGCTCACAAGCATTTCCACATGACCGAAATTATCGCCAAAACCTTGCTCGCGGCCAAGGGTGATGAATTGCTTGTGCTCGGAGCCGACCTGATCGAACAGCTTGCGGCAGGCCCAGGTCGGGTCCTGATGATCGCCTGCGGCGCTCACGGCCAGCACTGGCAACTGAACCTCGGCCAAACCCGCCCACCAGTCCTTGTCGGCATCGCCAAAGCGGCCGAACAGTCCGTACCAGCGCATGCTTTCCAGGGCCAGGCCAATCGGCTCATCCTCCGGGCCGCGCTTGAGCCGTGAACCTGACAGTTGGGCAAATCGCTTGAGAATGAAGCGCCCGCTCCACTCCACCGGCGGAAACTTCAACGGCCAGTAGGTGCGGCTGACCTGCGTGCCAAAAAACGCCGCAGAGGCCACGGCAGGTTCGCCCAGGTACTGACCGCCCAATGCCGCAGCCAGGGTAATGCCACCCAGCGAATGACCGATCCAGTGTGGGACCTGGCCGCTTTGCTCGCGCACGAACGCGCCAATGGCCGGCAGATCGTAACGCGCGTAGTCAGCGACGCGGTTCTTGCGATAGTCCTGATTGCGCTGAGACAGCCCATGGCCGCGCATTTCCGGAATCCACACATCGAAGCCCAGACGCGTCAGATAAGCCCCCAACCCCAGACCTTTGGGAGAGAACCAGAACCGTCGATTGGAAAAGCTGCCGTGCAACAGAATGACCGGCACGCCACGCACCGCCGGCTCATCGGCCAGGCCCAAGCGGGTCACAGCCAGTTCGACGGTGCCGTCGGGGCTGTTACCGGGTTTCAAACGATAGACGTCTTCGCTCAGATCACCGCGCCGCTCGGCGCTGATCAGGGCGACAGGAAATAGGTTGCTGCTGCTTTGCATAATGCTCTTGCACAAAAAAGGGCGGCGTCCAGAGGAGCCCGCCCTACTTGAATCTTAAAACCCCGGCCCACCGAAGCGGGCCGGGGCTTCATTCACCGATCAGACCGAAGCCTGACCTTCAGCCAGGAAGAACCAGGTTTCCAGCACGGAATCGGGGTTCAGCGAAACGCTTTCGATGCCCTGCTCCATCAGCCACTTGGCCAGATCCGGGTGGTCCGAAGGACCCTGACCGCAGATGCCGATGTATTTGCCAGCCTTGTTGCACGCCTGAATAGCATTGGCCAACAGCTTCTTGACCGCAGGATTTCGCTCGTCGAACAGGTGCGCGATGATCCCGGAGTCACGGTCCAGGCCCAGGGTGAGCTGGGTCAGGTCGTTGGAGCCGATGGAGAAGCCGTCGAAGAACTCGAGGAACTCTTCAGCCAGGATCGCGTTGGACGGCAGTTCGCACATCATGATCACGCGCAGACCGTTTTCGCCACGGGCCAGACCGTTTTCGGCCAGCAGGTCAACGACCTGGCTCGCTTCGCCCAGGGTACGGACGAACGGCACCATGATTTCAACGTTGGTCAGGCCCATCTCGTTGCGCACGCGCTTGAGGGCACGGCACTCGAGCTCGAAGCAGTCGCGGAACGATTCGCTGATGTAACGCGAAGCACCACGGAAGCCCAGCATCGGGTTCTCTTCTTCCGGCTCGTAGAGTTTGCCGCCAATCAGGTTCGCGTATTCGTTGGACTTGAAGTCCGACAGGCGCACGATGACCTTTTTCGGCCAGAACGCTGCCGCCAGGGTGCTGATGCCCTCGACCAGTTTCTCGACATAGAAGCCGACCGGGTCGTTGTAACCGGCAATGCGCTTGTCGACGCTGTCCTTGATTTCTTGCGGCAGGCCGTCGTAGTTCAACAGCGCTTTGGGATGCACGCCAATCATGCGGTTGATGATGAATTCCAGACGGGCCAGGCCCACACCGGCGTTCGGCAGCTGCGCGAAATCGAAGGCGCGGTCCGGGTTGCCGACGTTCATCATGATCTTGAACGGCAGATCCGGCATGGCATCCACAGAGTTTTTCTTGATGTCGAAGCCCAGTTCGCCTTCGAAGATGTAACCGGTGTCGCCTTCAGCGCAAGAAACGGTCACGCCCTGGCCGTCTTTCAACAGCTGGGTGGCGTTGCCGCAACCGACCACGGCCGGGATGCCCAGCTCGCGAGCGATGATCGCCGCGTGGCAGGTACGACCGCCACGGTTGGTGACGATGGCGCTGGCGCGCTTCATGACCGGTTCCCAGTCCGGGTCGGTCATGTCGGAAACCAGAACGTCGCCCGGCTGGACTTTATCCATCTCGGACACGTCCTTGATGATCCGCACCTTGCCGGCGCCGATGCGCTGGCCGATGGCGCGACCTTCAACCAGCACGGTGCCGGTTTCTTTCAACAGATAGCGTTCCATGACGTTGGCCGAGGTACGGCTCTTCACGGTTTCAGGACGGGCCTGAACGATGTAGAGCTTGCCGTCGTCGCCATCTTTGGCCCATTCGATGTCCATCGGGCACTTGTAGTGCTTTTCGATGATCATCGCTTGCTTGGCCAGTTCACTGACTTCGGCGTCGGTCAGGCAGAAACGGGCGCGATCCGCCTTGTCCACGTCGATGGTCTTGACCGATTTACCGGCCGTGGCGACTTCGCCGTAGATCATCTTGATGGCTTTGCTGCCCAGGTTGCGACGCAGGATGGCCGGACGACCGGCTTGCAGCGTGCCTTTGTGGACATAGAATTCATCCGGGTTCACCGCGCCTTGTACGACGGTTTCACCCAGGCCGTAAGCGCCGGTGATGAACACCACGTCACGGAAGCCCGATTCGGTATCGAGGGTGAACATCACGCCGGCGGTGCCGGTTTCGGAGCGGACCATGCGCTGCACACCGGCCGACAGTGCCACCAGCTTGTGGTCGAAGCCCTGGTGGACGCGGTAGGAAATCGCACGGTCGTTGAACAGGGAAGCGAACACCTCTTTGGCGGCGCGAATAACGTTTTCGACACCACGGATGTTCAGGAAGGTTTCCTGCTGGCCGGCGAAGGAAGCGTCCGGCAAGTCTTCGGCGGTAGCGGAAGAGCGCACGGCCACGGCCATGTCAGGGTTGCCGGCCGACAGCGTGGCGAACGCGGTGCGGATCTCGGCGTTGAGCTTCTCGGGGAACTCGGCTTCCATGATCCATTGACGGATCTGGGCACCGGTTTTGGCCAGGGCGTTGACGTCGTCGACATCCAGCGCGTCGAGGGCGGCGTGGATCTGATCGTTCAGACCGCTCAGTTCCAGAAAATCACGATACGCCTGAGCTGTCGTGGCGAAGCCACCGGGCACCGATACACCGGCACCTGCAAGGTTACTGATCATCTCGCCCAGGGATGCGTTCTTGCCCCCCACATGCTCTACATCATGGACGCCGAGCTTATCGAGGGAAACTACGTACTCTACCAAGGTGATCTCTCCACTAACTGTGTTGGAAAAGCTCAGAAGCCGGCGACTCGGGGGAGCATTTGCCGGCTGTATGGCCTGGACCTGGAAAATAAGTGAGAATGCTGGCCACTGGCGGCCGACAAATCGCGCCTACTATATCCAAGAATCGTCACAAGTGTCCTGTGTTGCAAATGCGTTCCTTTTTGGCGAGTGACTGTTGTTGCCAGACAAGGCGCCGCGACGAGTCATAGCTGGCTATGGCGAGGAGCGGCAACGCAGTATGGCGACAACAGCCGCCGTCAAAAGGGAACGCATTTGTGACACAGGACACTCACTTAAGGCCCAAGGTGCAAATGAAACGATCTGCTTTCTTTATCTCCGATGGCACGGGCATTACGGCCGAAACCCTCGGTCAAAGCCTGTTGGCGCAGTTCGAAAACATTACCTTCAGCAAAATCACGCGGCCCTACATCGACAACGCGGATAAAGCGCGGGCCATGGTACAACAAATCAACAAAGCCGCCGAAAACGATGGTTTTCGTCCGATTATTTTCGACACCATCGTCAATCAGGACATTCGTGAGATCCTCGCAACGTCCAATGGTTTCATGATTGACATTTTCTCGACCTTCCTCGCTCCGCTGGAACAGGAACTGACCGAGCATTCTTCCTACACCGTCGGCAAATCCCACTCCATCGGTGGCAACTCCAATTACATGGAGCGCATCGAGGCGGTGAACTTCGCCCTCGACAACGACGATGGTGCGCGCACGCACTATTACGACAAAGCCGACCTGATACTAGTAGGCGTGTCGCGCTGTGGTAAAACCCCGACGTGTTTGTACATGGCCATGCAATTCGGCATCCGCGCAGCCAATTACCCGTTGACCGAAGACGACATGGAGCGCCTGCAACTGCCAACCGCCCTGCGCGCCCATCATCACAAGCTGTTTGGCCTGACCATCGACCCGGACCGCCTCACCGCGATCCGCAAGAACGCAAGCCCAACAGCCGCTATTCGAGCTACGCACAGTGCGAATTCGAAGTGCGCGAGGTGGAGAATCTGTTTCGCCGCGAGAACATTGCCCACATCAATTCCACGCATTTCTCTGTGGAAGAAATCTCAGCGAAGATTTTAGTAGAGAAAGGTGTGGAGCGGCGGTTCAAATAAATTTTCGGCGCCTGCTCCACAGCCATCGCGGCATAGGTATCTACACATCTCTAAAGTCTTCGGCTGGCCACCCAGCCGATGGCCTCTTTAGCAAAACCCGCCAGTTCCTGGGGCGTGTATTGCTCCAATGTCTCGCACATGGCCAAAAGCATGTATAAACCGGCCAGCAGCGCGGAAGCCGTCACCGGCTGCGAGCGCTTCATCTGTCGACCAGACAGACGGACCAAAAAATCCCGTGTTTGCTCAGCGAACTCCCCCTTAGCCCGCATCAGACGCCAACTGACAGCACATGCCTGACTGGCGATCAACAGCCGTTTGAACACCGCTTCACCGCTCTCTTGCTGCCAGTTTTCCAGCTGATGCCCACCCCCTTTAAGCAGTTTGAAGTAGGACTCGATACGCCAGCGCCAGTAATACCAGAGCGCCAATCGTTCATCTGCGACCTCTTGCTCAAGGTTGCTCAGCAAATACCATTCGGCCAGCAGGTGACCATCGGCTCCCAGTATTCGGCTCACGACGAGCCGGGCCGGCAACGGCTCACCAGACTTGCGCAGCGTCTTGCGGTCGGCCCTGTCTTTGGTGAAAGGCTGGGCTTGGCGAGTCAGCACGACGGCGGTTTCTCCCACCCATTGAATGGCCGGTTTTCCTTTGTAGTCCACCTTGCGAGTTTTGCGGTAGGTCATCTCGCGAGCAATTTGACTCAGGGCCCTCGATTGACCTGCATGACTGGCCGTGGAACCGGCCTTGACTCGCACCAGCCATTGCCGACCCTCGGCCTGCCATTGCCTCAGGTGAGCGACCGAATCAGCCTCTCGATCCACGATATGGACAAGCGGCTTGGCAAAATTCTGCTGTTCCAGCCAAGTGATACGTTGTGTCAGTTCATGCAGATGCTTCTCAGGGGCCAGCACTTCTTCGGCTCGCGTGCTGAGCACGCCGTCCTTGGTCGCCAGATTTTGAGCGGGAGTACAGATCGGTGCACCGTCACGGTCGGTGACTAGCAGGCTGCTTTGCAGCTCGTAACCGATGTCGCCCCGGTGGGTCATTTGCAGGCGATCAGCCTTGCTGTGGTGGTGCATGTAATTGAGCCGAGACCAATCGTGCATGACCAGCGCGTAATCATCACAGTCATCCCGACAACCCTCGTGGGCCAGCGCCAGCAGCGGTTTAACCAGGTCAACGGGCCGAACCCGGTCATTGCTCAAAAATCGCCAAAGGGCTTGCGTCTGTGCAAAAGCCTTGTCGCTTCGCGGCAAGGCTTTCATCCCGGCGGCCAGCGCCGGTAGTCCATTACTGTGTCCCATGACTAACTCGTCGTATCGTTTTGTCAGTCGGGCATCTAGCCCGGTCATTTGATATCCATGCCGTCCCTTTATAGACCAGGATCGGGAGATGTGTAGATACCTATGGCCATCGCGGGCAAGCCCGCTCCCACAGGGATCTGTGTTGAATGCAAAATCTGCAAACAATGGAGAACCTGTGGGAGCGGGCTTGCCCGCGATAGAACGATGACGCGGTGTAACTAGATCACAAACAAATCCACAAACCGGTTCACAGGCGTCGCCTCCAGCGCAGCCTGGTCTTTGCACAGCGCAAAGATTTCGGCACTCCGCTGAGCCGTAAATCGCGTCGCCAGATTGACCTTGAACTTCTCTTCCAACAACGGAATTCCGTCGGTGCGACGACGGCGATGGCCGATCGGGTATTCCACTACCACGTTCTCGGTGCTGGAGCCGTCCTTGAAGAACACCTGCACCGCATTGGCGATGGAGCGCTTGTCCGGCTCCAGGTATTCGCGGGTGAAGCGCGGGTCTTCGACGATGACCATTTTGTCGCGCAGCACGTCGATGATCGGATGCACCGCGTGGAAGTCATCTTCGTACTGTTCGGCCACCAGATTACCGAACACCAATGGCACCGCGGTCATGTACTGGAGGCAGTGATCGCGGTCCGCAGCGTTGGCCAGCGGGCCGACCTTGGAGATGATGCGGATCGCCGATTCGTGGGTGGTGATGACGATCCTGTCGATTTCGTGCAGACGGTTCCTGACCAATGGATGCAAGGTGACGGCGGCCTCGCAGGCGGTTTGCGCGTGAAACTCGGCGGGAAAGCTGATCTTGAACAGCACATTTTCCATCACATAACTGCCGAACGGCCGGGAAAAGCTGAAGGCACGTTTGTCTTCAGGCTTGAGCGCCAGGTCATTGTTGGTATGGCTGAACAGTACGTCGTAGAACCCCCATTGCTTGGCGGTCAGTACACCGGGAATGCCCATTTCCCCGCGCATCGCAATGTCCGCCAGACGCACGCCACGGCTGGATGCGTCCCCTGCTGCCCAGGATTTGCGCGACCCGGCATTTGGCGCATGCCGGTAAGTACGCAGCGCCTGGCCGTCGGCAAAGGCATGGGACAACGCCGACAGCAGTTGCTCGCGATTGGCGCCCATGAGCTTGGCGGTGACGGCGGTCGAGGCGACTTTCACCAGGATGACGTGATCGATGCCAACGCGGTTGAAAGAGTTTTCCAGCGCAATCACACCTTGAATCTCGTGAGCCATGATCATGGCTTCCAACACCACGCGAAGGGTCAGCGGTGCGTCGCCATTGGCCAGGCGTTTTTGCGACAGGTGGTCGGCCACTGCGAGAATGGCGCCGAGGTTATCGGACGGATGCCCCCACTCGGCGGCGAGCCAGGTGTCGTTGTAGTCGAGCCAGCGGACGATGCAGCCAATGTCCCACGCGGCTTTGACCGGATCGAGACGATAACTGGTCCCCGGCACGCGAGCACCGAAGGGAACGACAGTGCCTTCGACGATGGGTCCCAGGTGTTTGGTGCATTCGGGAAAACGCAGGGCCAGCAGACCGCAGCCGAGGGTGTCCATCAGGCAATTGCGCGCGGTATCCAGCGCCTCGGTAGATTCGATTTTGAAGTTGAGGACATAGTCAGCGATGTCCTGCAGGACCGTGTCGTAGTCGGGGCGGTTGTTCAGGTCGACGTTGGCGCTCATGTTCGATTCACTCGGTCAGTGGTTCGCTGATGGGACCTCGGTTCAGGATCAATCTTAGTGGGTGACACCATTCCTGTTATTGAAATGCAGTCCACTGTGGGAGCGGGCTTGCCCGCGATGGCGGTGTATCAGCCAACATAGATGTTGAATGTGAAGGCCTCATCGCGGGCAAGCCCGCTTCCACAGGGTTTTCGGTGACGTCTACATTTATTTCAGAAAGAATCTCCTGGCACACGCACAAAGCCTTCCATCAACACCCGCGCACTGCGGCTCATGATGGCTTTGTTCACGGTCCATTCCCCGTTGACCCGGCTGGCCTCGGCGCCCACGCGCAAGGTGCCGGAGGGATGACCGAAGCGCACCGCGTTGCGCTCGATGCCACCCGCCGCCAGGTTCACCAACGTGCCGGAAATCGCCGCAGCCGTGCCGATGGCCACCGCTGCCGTGCCCATCATCGCGTGGTGCAGTTTGCCCATGGACAGCGCACGCACCAGCAAGTCAATGTCGGCGGCTGCAATCGCCTTGCCGCTGGACGCAATGTAATCCGCAGGTGGGGCGACGAACGCCACCTTCGGCGTGTGCTGACGCTTGGCCGCTTCGTCCAGGTGCTGGATCAGCCCCATGCGCAACGCGCCGTAAGCGCGGATGGTTTCGAACATCGCCAGGGCCTTCAGGTCGCCGTTGATCGCTCCCTGCAATTCGGTACCGGTGTAGCCGATGTCTTCGGCATTGATGAAAATAGTCGGGATCCCGGCGTTGATCAGGGTGGCTTTGAGCGTTCCGACGCCCGGTACTTCGAGGTCATCCACGAGGTTGCCGGTGGGGAACATCGAACCACCGCCCCCCTCTTCTTCCGCTGCCGGGTCCATGAATTCGAGCTGCACTTCGGCCGCCGGAAAGGTCACGCCGTCGAGTTCGAAATCGCCGGTTTCCTGGACCTCACCGTTGGTGATCGGCACATGGGCGATGATGGTCTTGCCGATGTTGGCCTGCCATACGCGCACCACCGCCACACCGTTGTGCGGAATGCGGCTGGCGTCCACCAGGCCATTGCTGATGGCGAACGAACCGACCGCCGCGGACAGGTTGCCGCAGTTGCCGCTCCAGTCAACGAAAGGCTTGTCGATGGAGACCTGACCGAACAGGTAATCGACGTCGTGATCGGCCTTGATGCTCTTCGACAAGATCACGGTTTTGCTGGTGCTGGACGTTGCACCGCCCATGCCGTCGATTTGCTTGTCGTAAGGGTCGGGGCTGCCGATCACTCGAAGCAATAACGCATCGCGAGCCGGGCCGGGAATCTGCGCCGCTTCGGGCAGGTCCTTCAGGCTGAAGAACACGCCTTTACTGGTGCCGCCGCGCATGTAGGTGGCGGGGATTTTGATTTGAGGTGCGTGAGCCATATTGATCCTTGTCGGCCAGCGCGGGACTTTAAATCCCGCGCTGGCTCATCGTGTTAAACGGCAACCGCCGATTCTTCGAGGAAGTCTTGAGCGAAACGCTGCAACACGCCGCCAGCCTCGTAGATCGACACTTCTTCAGCGGTGTCGAGGCGGCAGGTCACCGGCACTTCGACGCGTTCGCCATTCTTGCGATTGATCACCAGCGTCAGCGTCGCACGCGGGGTGCGTTCGCCAATCACGTCGTAGGTTTCGCTGCCGTCGATGGCCAGGGTGTGGCGATCGGTGCCCGGCTGGAATTCCAGCGGCAACACGCCCATGCCCACCAGGTTGGTGCGGTGAATGCGCTCGAAACCTTCGGCGGCAATCGCTTCCACACCTGCAAGACGCACACCTTTGGCCGCCCAGTCCCGGGACGAACCCTGACCATAGTCGGCGCCGGCGATGATGATCAGCGGCTGCTTGCGCTCCATGTAGGTTTCGATGGCTTCCCACATGCGCATCACTTTGCCTTCCGGCTCGACCCGCGCCAGGGAACCCTGCTTGACCTTGCCGTTTTCCTGAACCATTTCATTGAACAGTTTCGGATTGGCGAAGGTTGCGCGCTGCGCGGTCAAGTGGTCACCGCGGTGCGTGGCGTAGGAGTTGAAGTCTTCTTCCGGCAGGCCCATTTTCGCCAGGTATTCGCCCGCCGCGCTGTCGAGCATGATCGCGTTGGAAGGCGACAGGTGATCGGTGGTGATGTTGTCCGGCAGCACCGCCAGCGGGCGCATGCCTTTGAGCGGACGAGCGCCGGCCAGCGCGCCTTCCCAATACGGCGGACGACGGATGTAGGTGCTCATTTCGCGCCAGTCATACAGCGGCGTGACCTTCGGACCGGTGTCTTCGTGGATGGCGAACATCGGAATGTACACCTGGCGGAACTGCTCTGGTTTCACCGAGGCCTTGACCACCGCGTCGATTTCTTCGTCGCTCGGCCAGATGTCTTTCAGGCGGATTTCCTTGCCGTTCGCGTCCAGGCCCAGGACATCTTTTTCGATGTCGAAACGAATGGTGCCGGCGATGGCGTAAGCCACCACCAATGGCGGCGAAGCCAGGAACGCGTTTTTGGCGTACGGGTGAATCCGCCCGTCGAAGTTGCGGTTACCGGACAGCACGGCGGTGGCGTACAGGTCGCGGTCGATGATTTCCTGTTGGATCACTGGGTCCAGCGCGCCCGACATACCGTTGCACGTGGTGCAGGCGAAGGCCACGACGCCGAAGCCGAGTTGCTCCAGTTCTTTGGTCAGGCCGGCTTCATCCAGATACAGCGCCACGGTTTTCGAACCCGGCGCCAGCGAGGATTTGACCCACGGCTTGCGGGTCAGCCCGAGCTTGTTGGCATTGCGCGCCAGCAGACCTGCGGCAATCACGTTGCGCGGGTTGCTGGTGTTGGTGCAACTGGTGATGGCGGCGATGATCACCGCGCCGTCCGGCATTTGACCCGGTACGTCTTCCCACTTCCCGGAGATGCCTTTCGCCGCCAGATCCGAAACCGCTACACGGGCGTGCGGGTTGCTCGGGCCAGCCATGTTGCGCACCACCGAGGACAGGTCGAACGTCAGGCCTCGCTCGTATTGCGCGCCTTTCAGGCTGTCAGCCCAGAGACCGGTTTGCTTGGCGTAATTCTCGACCAACTGCACTTGCTCGTCTTCACGGCCGGTGAGTTTCAGGTAGTCGATGGTCTGCTGGTCGATGTAGAACATTGCCGCCGTGGCGCCGTATTCCGGGGCCATGTTGGAAATGGTCGCGCGGTCGCCCAGGGTCAGCGCGGAAGCACCTTCACCGAAAAACTCCAGCCACGCGCCGACGACTTTTTGTTTGCGCAGGTATTCGGTCAGCGCCAGCACCATGTCGGTGGCGGTGATGCCCGGTTGCAGCTTGCCAGTAAGTTCGACGCCAACGCTTTCCGGCAAACGCATCCACGATGCGCGCCCGAGCATCACGCTCTCCGCTTCCAGACCACCAACACCAATAGCAATCACGCCCAGCGCATCGACGTGCGGGGTGTGACTGTCGGTGCCGACGCAGGTATCGGGGAAGGCCACGCCGTCACGCACCTGAATCACCGGCGACATTTTCTCCAGATTGATCTGGTGCATGATCCCGTTACCGGGCGGGATCACGTCGACGTTCTTGAAGGCTTTTTTGGTCCAGTTGATGAAGTGGAAACGGTCTTCGTTGCGACGGTCTTCGATGGCGCGGTTCTTTTCAAACGCCTCGGGATCGAAGCCACCGCGTTCAACGGCCAAGGAATGGTCGACGATCAACTGAGTCGGCACCACCGGATTCACTTGCGCCGGATCGCCGCCTTGCAGGGCGATGGCATCGCGCAGACCGGCGAGGTCCACCAGGGCGGTCTGACCAAGAATGTCATGGCACACCACGCGGGCTGGAAACCAAGGGAAGTCGAGATCGCGCTTGCGTTCGATGAATTGCTTCAGGGATTCAGTGAGCGTGGCCGGGTCACAGCGACGCACAAGGTTTTCCGCCAACACGCGGGAGGTGTACGGCAGGGTGTCGTAGGCGCCAGGCGCAATGGCATCGACCGCCGCGCGGACGTCGAAATAATCCAGATGGCTGCCGGGCAGCGGTTTGCGGAATTCAGTGTTCATCGTCAGGACTCGGTCACGGTGGTTACAAAAGGTGGGCGCCTGGCGCAGCTATTGAAGCAAACACACTCCACTGTGGGAGCGGGCTTGCCCGCGATAGCGGTGTATCAGTCGACATCAATGTTGGATGTCAGTCCGTCATCGCGGGCAAGCCCGCTCCCACAGGGTTATTCGTTGCACCCAATAACCGGCACCGGCGCCCTCCCCCAGTCAGCGTTGTTCGATTGGCACGAACTTGCGCTGTTCGACGCCGACGTATTCGGCGCTCGGGCGGATGATGCGGTTGTTGGCACGTTGCTCGAACACGTGGGCCGCCCAGCCGGTCAGGCGTGAGCAGACGAAGATCGGTGTGAACAACTTGGTCGGGATGCCCATGAAGTGGTACGTCGAGGCGTGGTAGAAGTCAGCGTTCGGGAACAATTTCTTCTGTTCCCACATGGTTGCGTCGATGGCTTCTGAGACCGGGAACAACACCGTGTCGCCCACTTCGTCGGCGAGTTTTTTCGACCAGCCCTTGATCACCTCGTTGCGCGGATCGTTGTCCTTATAGATCGCATGACCAAAGCCCATGATCTTGTCTTTGCGCGCGAGCATCTCGAGGGTGCCCTCGACCGCCTCTTCCGGCGAGCTGAAGCGCTCGATCATTTCCATCGCCGCTTCGTTGGCGCCGCCGTGCAGCGGGCCGCGCAGGGAACCGATGGCGGCGGTGACGCAGGAAAACAGATCCGACAGGGTCGAGGCGCACACCCGGGCGGTGAAGGTCGAGGCATTGAATTCGTGTTCCGCGTAAAGGATCAGCGAAACGTTCATCACCTTGGCGTGCAATTCGCTCGGCTTCTTGTCGTGCAACAAGTGCAGGAAATGGCCGCCGATACAGGCTTCATCGGTCACGCAGTTGATGCGTTTACCGTCGTGGCTGAAGCGGTACCAGTAGCACATGATCGCCGGGAACGCGGCCAGCAGGCGGTCGGTCTTGTCGTGCTGCTCGGAGAAGTCTTTCTCCGGCTCGATGTTGCCCAAGAACGAGCAGCCGGTGCGCATCACATCCATCGGATGGGCGTCGGCGGGGATGCGTTCCAGCACTTCTTTGAGCGCTTGCGGCAGGTCGCGCAGCTTGCTCAGTTTCTGGGTGTAGGCAGCGAGTTGTGCCTTGGTTGGCAGTTCGCCGTACAGCAGCAGGTAAGCCACTTCTTCAAATTGTGCGTCAGCCGCCAGTTCGCGAACGTCGTAGCCGCGATAGGTCAGGCCGGCGCCCGACTGGCCCACGGTGGACAGTGCGGTTTGCCCGGCTACCTGGCCACGGAGCCCGGCGCCACTGAGTACTTTTGCTTCGGCCATTGCTGTCTCCAGTTTTCTTGAATTTGTTGGGGAAACTTGTAGGAGCGAAGCTTGCTCGCAAAAGCGGTGCCTCAGACGACATTGATTTTGAATGTCAGTCTGTCTTCGCGAGCAAGCTTCGCTCCTACAGGGCTTTCATTACTTCTTCGCAGCAAACAACGCATCGAGCTTTTGCTCGAAGGTGTGGTAATCGATGCGATCGTAAAGCTCCATGCGCGTCTGCATGGTGTCGATGACATTCTGTTGCGTGCCGTCGCGGCGGATCGCGGTATAGACATTTTCCGCGGCTTTGTTCATCGCACGAAACGCCGACAGCGGGTACAACACCAGCGACACGTCGGCAGCGGCAAGCTGCTCGGTGGTGTACAGCGGCGTCGCGCCGAATTCGGTGATGTTGGCCAGGATCGGCGCCTTCACGCGGCTGGCGAACAGTTTGTACATCTCAAGCTCGGTGATCGCTTCCGGGAACACCATGTCGGCGCCGGCTTCGATGCACGCGGCGGCGCGATCCAGCGCAGACTCCAGACCTTCCACCGCCAGGGCGTCGGTGCGGGCCATGATCACGAAGCTGTCGTCGGTGCGCGCATCGACGGCCGCTTTGATGCGGTCGACCATTTCCTGCTGCGAGACGATCTCTTTATTCGGACGGTGACCACAGCGCTTGGCGCCGACCTGGTCTTCGATGTGAATCGCCGCCGCGCCGAACTTGATCATCGACTTCACGGTACGGGCGACGTTGAACGCCGAGGAACCGAAACCGGTGTCCACGTCCACCAACAGTGGCAAGTCGCAGACGTCAGTGATGCGACGCACGTCGGTCAGCACGTCATCCAGACCGGTAATCCCCAGGTCCGGCACGCCCAGGGAGCCGGCAGCCACCCCGCCACCCGACAGGTAAATAGCCTTGAAACCGGCGCGCTTGGCCAGCAGTGCGTGGTTGGCGTTGATCGTGCCGACCACTTGCAGCGGATGTTCGCTGGCGACCGCATCGCGGAAACGCTGGCCTGGAGTGTTCTTGTTGGAACTCATGACTCACCTCGTTCAGTGGCTGTCGGGTTAGCGCCGTCCTGGTAGTGACGGGCAATATTGCGTTTGGAGGCGCCGATATGACGGCGCATCAACAACTCGGCCAATTCACCGTCACGGTCGGCGATGGCATCGAGAATTCGGTGGTGTTCGGCAAACGCCTGGCGCGGCCGATTGGGCGTGGTGGAAAACTGGATGCGGTACATGCGCACGAGTTGATAGAGCTCACCGCACAGCATCTGGGTCAGTGTGCGGTTGCCGCTGCCCTGGATGATCCGGTAATGAAAGTCGAAATCGCCTTCCTGCTGGTAGTAACCGACGCCTGCCTGAAACGCCGCATCGCGCTCATGGGTTTCGAGCACACGGCGCAGTTCGTCGATTTCTTCGACCGTCATGCGTTCAGCCGCCAGACGGCACGCCATGCCCTCCAGGGACTCGCGAATTTCGTAGAGTTCCAGCAATTCGGCGTGGCTCAGCGACACCACCCTCGCCCCGACGTGCGGCACGCGAACCAGCAGGCGCTGGCCTTCCAGACGGTGAATGGCCTCACGCAGCGGCCCGCGGCTAATGCCGTAGGTACGCGCCAGCTCCGGCTCGGAGATCTTGCTGCCCGGGGCGATCTCACCTTTGACGATGGCCGCCTGAATGCGTCGGAAGACGTTTTCGGAAAGTGTTTCCGAGTCGTCCTGAACTGTGACCGGGGGATCGAGTTGATCCAGCATATTGTCGACACCTTGAAAACCAATGCCGCAAAAACTAGCGAATATGGCCGGTTACGTCAAAGGATAAATCGATATTGTCGACAATCGTCTAATAACCTGCTGCACCATAAGGAAGCAACACCTCAAGTTATAGCCGTCGGCCAACGCTGGCGCCATAAACCCACCGTGCTAGAATGCCGCCCGCATTTGCTTGTCATCTGCATTGCCTGTCATAAAAAGCGGATAGGCATACGAGGGAGCTTGTGCAGCAATGCCAGGGCCTTGAATTGAAGAACGGACCGCTGCGCACCAGGATTTATGAGACTCAAGCTCTTCACCACATTCCTTTGTCTTTTTGGCCTGCCAGGTTTCGCCGCGGCAGGGGAAAAGACTGTGTACGGCCTCAATGAGTACGCTTCGCTGGATGGCATCAATCTGGAAGTCGCCGCCAAACTCGACACCGGAGCGAAAACCGCTTCGCTGAGTGCCCGCGACATCAAACGTTTCAAACGCAATGGCGAATCCTGGGTGCGCTTCTATCTGGCTATCGACGCCGCGCATTCGCACCCGATCGAACGACCGCTGGCCCGTGTCAGCAAGATCAAGCGCCGGGCCGGTGACTACGACCCGGAAGAAGGCAAGAAGTACACCGCCCGTCCGGTCATTGAGCTGGATATCTGCATGGGTTCGGCTTTACGCAGCATCGAAGTGAACTTGACTGACCGCAGTGCCTTCCAATACCCGCTCTTGATCGGCTCCGAAGCTCTCAAACGTTTCGATGCGCTGGTCGACCCCAGTCTTAAATACGCTGCTGGCAAACCCGCCTGCGCCACCGACGCACATACCGCAGAGTAATTCCAATGCGCTCTCTTACCCTCCATCTGAAACTGCTGATCGCCATCCTGGTGGTGCTGGGCATTTCAGTTACGGCCTATCAGATTTTCGTGCTCGGAATTCCGGTGACCGAAGACGCTACCGACGACTTGTGGAACATCGACGCCAAGGTCGAGTTCGTCGCCAATGCCAAAGACCCGATCAAGATCCAGATGTTCGTGCCGCCGCTGAGCCGCGACTACGTGAGCCTCAACGAGAGTTTCATTTCCAATAATTACGGCGTGGCGGTGAACCGTGCCGACGGTAACCGCAAGGTCACCTGGTCGGCGCGCCGCGCCAAGGGCAACCAGACCCTTTATTACCGACTGGTGCTGACCAAGCGCTACAGCGGCGAAAAATCCAAGGTCAAAGGCCCGACCTTCCGCGACAGCATCGCCGTCGAAGGCCCTGAAAAAATCGCCGCCGAAGCCTTGCTCGCGCCGATCCGCCAACACTCGGCCGACGTCGAAACCTTCATCGGCGAGGCCATCAAGCGCGTCAACAACCTCAACGACGACAACGTGAAACTGCTGCTGGCCGGCGATCCGTCCACCGTGAACAAAGCCAAAATCGTCGAGCTGGTACTGTCCATCGCCCACGTGCCGGTGGAAAAGGTCCACACCATTCGTCTGGTGGCCGATCAACCACAAATGCCTGAACTCTGGTTGCGCAGCTTCAACGGCACCGACTGGCTGTACTTCAACCCGGAAACCGGCGAACAGGGCCTGCCCACCGACCGCTTGCTGTGGTGGACCGGCGATGAAAACCTGATCACCGTCGATGGTGGCAAGAAAGCCAACGTCACCTTCAGCCTGAACAACAGCGAAATGAACGCCATTCGCCTGGCCAAGCTGACCGACGAAAACTCCGACGCCAACTTCCTCGACTACTCGTTGTATGGCCTGCCGCTGCAAACCCAGCAAACCTTCATGATCATGGTGATGATCCCGATCGGCGTGCTGGTGATCCTGATCCTGCGCAACCTGATCGGCATTCAGACACTCGGCACCTTTACCCCGGTGCTGATCGCCCTCGCCTTCCGGGAAACCCAGCTCGGCTTCGGTATTGTGCTGTTTACAATCATTACGACACTGGGGCTGTCGCTGCGCTCCTACCTTGAACATTTGAAGCTGCAAATGCTGCCGAGGCTGTCGGTGGTGCTGACCTTCGTGGTGGTGCTGATCGCGGCTATCAGCCTGTTCAGCCACAAACTCGGCCTGGAACGCGGGTTGTCAGTGGCGCTGTTCCCGATGGTGATTCTGACCATGACCATCGAACGCCTGTCGATCACCTGGGAAGAGCGCGGCGGCGGCCATGCCATGAAAGTGGCGATCGGCACACTGTTCGCCGCCTCTTTGGCGCATCTGATCATGAGCGTGCCAGAACTGGTGTACTTCGTGTTCACCTTCCCGGCGATCCTGCTGATTCTGGTGGGCTTCATGCTGGCCATGGGTCGCTATCGCGGTTACCGCCTGACCGAACTGGTGCGTTTCAAGGCTTTCCTCAAGAAGGCTGACGCCTGATGTTTGGTCTCTGGAAGACCTGGAAAGCCCTGGAGGCCCGGGGCATCATGGGGATCAATCGGCGCAACGCAGACTACGTGCTCAAGTACAACAAGCGCAGCCTGTACCCGATCGTCGATGATAAGATCATCACCAAGGAGCGCGCCATCGCCGCCGGCATTCACGTGCCGGAGCTGTACGGCGTAATCTCCACCGAGAAGGAAATCGACAACCTCGGCGAGATCATCGGCGGACGCACCGATTTCGTGGTCAAACCGGCTCAGGGCGCCGGCGGTGACGGCATTCTGGTGATCGCCGACCGCTTCGAGGGCCGGTATCGCACGGTGTCGGGCAAGATCATCAGTCACGAGGAAATCGAGCATCAGATTTCCAGCATCCTGACCGGCCTGTACTCGCTCGGCGGTCACCGCGATCGGGCGTTGATCGAATACCGCGTGACCCCGGACCAGATCTTCAAAAGCATCAGCTATGAAGGCGTGCCGGACATTCGCATCATCGTGCTGATGGGCTATCCGGTGATGGCCATGTTGCGCCTGCCGACCCGCCAGTCCGGCGGCAAGGCCAACCTGCACCAGGGCGCCATCGGCGTCGGTGTCGATCTGGCCACTGGCCTGACATTGCGCGGCACCTGGCTGAACAACATCATTAACAAACACCCGGACACCACCAACGCAGTGGACGGCGTGCAACTGCCCTACTGGGACGGTTTCATGAAGCTGGCTGCCGGCTGCTATGAGCTGTGCGGGCTGGGTTACATCGGTGTCGACATGGTGCTCGACCAGGAGAAAGGGCCGCTGATTCTTGAGCTTAACGCCCGGCCCGGGTTGAACATTCAGATCGCCAACGATTGCGGCTTGACGTTACGTACCCACGCGGTCGAAGCGCGGCTGGAAGAATTACAGGCCCGCGGGATAATCGAAACAGCGCAGGAACGCGTGGAGTTCGTTCAGGAAATGTTTGGGCATATTCCTGCGGTTGAGGGTTGATCCGAGACCGAGTCGCTGCCATCGCGAGCAGGCTCGCTCCCACAGGGTTGAGCGTGGTCCTTGTGGGAGCGAGCCTGCTCGCGATGGCTGACTGACAGTCACTGAAGCTCTCAACCTGCCAATCCCCGACATCCCCTCTAGGAGCAAATCCTGCAGAGGACTACAATCGCTCCCCCGCCTCGATGGCTGATCTGCCCCGCCCATGTTGACCTGTTCCGTACACTCGCTGCCCTATCGCGCCAACCCCGCCGAATACTTCGCGGCGATTCGTCATGCCCCCGGTGCCGTGCTGCTCGACAGCGGCCGGCCGAGCGCCGAGCGTGGGCGTTATGACCTGCTCAGCGCCTGGCCGCTGGAGCAACTGGATGTATTACCGGATGAAAGCGGCAACCATTTCCTGCAACGCCTTCGCGACAACCTGACGCGACTCGGCGAAGCCACTGTTCCTTTCAACCTGCCTTTCGCCGGTGGCCTGATCGGTTATCTGAGCTACGACTTCGGCCGGCACCTGGAAAACCTGCCGAGCCAGGCGCGGGATGATCTGCAATTGCCCGACGCACGTTTCGGGCTGTACGACTGGGCACTGATCAGCGATCACCACCTCGCCACCAGCCAACTGGTGTTCCACCCGGCGCTGATCGACAGCGAACGACAGCGGCTGATCGAACTGTTCACTCAGCCTGCACCTCAGAAGATCGAGCCTTTCAAACTGGACGGCCCGATGAATGCCGACCTGAGCGCCGATGACTATCGACAAGCCTTCGAACGCATTCAGCAGTACATCCAGGCCGGCGACTGCTATCAGGTCAACTTCGCCCAGCGCTTTCGTGCGCAATGCCAGGGCGATCCATGGGCCGCGTACTGCGCGCTGCGGGCGGCGTGTCCGACGCCGTTTTCCGGTTTCCAGAGCCTGCCCGACGGCGACGCCGTGCTTAGCCTGTCGCCGGAGCGCTTCGTCAAAGTCAGCGAGCGCCACGTCGAAACCCGCCCGATCAAGGGCACTCGCCCTCGCGGCCTGACTGCCGCTGAAGATGCGGCGAACGCCGCCGAACTGCTGGCCAGCCCCAAGGACCGCGCGGAAAACCTGATGATCGTCGATTTGCTGCGCAATGACCTCGGCCGTACCTGCCGCATCGGCTCAGTGCGGGTGCCGGAGTTGTTCAGTCTGGAAAGCTATCCGAACGTGCATCACCTGGTGAGCAGCGTTACCGGCGAGTTGGCGGATGACAAGGATGCGCTGGATTTGATCGCCGGCAGCTTCCCCGGCGGCTCGATTACCGGCGCGCCGAAGATTCGCGCGATGCAGATCATCGATGAGCTGGAACCTACCCGTCGTGGGTTGTACTGCGGTTCATTGCTGTATCTTGACGTGCGTGGGGAGATGGACAGCTCCATCGCCATTCGCAGCTTGCTGGTCAAGGATGGGCAGGTGTGTTGCTGGGGTGGCGGCGGGATCGTCGCGGATTCGGACTGGCAGGCGGAATATCAGGAATCGATAACCAAGGTGAAGGTGTTGCTCGATACTTTGCGGGACCTCTAAAAGCATCGCGGGCAAGCCCGCTCCCACAGGTTATGTGTCGAGCCACAATTATGCGATCAACACAAATCCTGTGGGAGCGGGCTTGCCCGCGAAGGGGCCATCCCTGACGACTACAAACTCAACGCCCGATTCGAAGCCTTGATGAACTCTTGCTTCAACTCCGCAAAGCTGTGCACCGCCGGGAACTGTGGAAATTCGCGAATCACATTGTCCGGCGCATGGAACAGAATCCCGGCATCGGCCTCGCCCAGCATCGTCGTGTCGTTATAGGAATCCCCCGCCGCGATCACCCGGTAGTAGAGGCTCTTGAACGCCAACACCGACTGACGCTTGGGATCTTTCTGACGCAACTGATAGCCCGTGACCCGACCGGCATCGTCGGTAATCAGACGATGGCAAAGCAAGGTCGGGAAGCCCAGTTGACGCATCAGCGGCTGGGAGAATTCGTAAAAGGTGTCCGACAGAATCACCACCTGAAAGCGCTCACGCAGCCAGTCGACGAATTCGCTGGCGCCGTCCAGAGGCTTGAGCGTGGCGATCACTTCCTGGATGTCGGAAAGCTTCAGGCCGTGCTCGTCGAGAATCCGCAACCGCTGCTTCATCAACACGTCGTAGTCGGGAATGTCCCGAGTGGTGGCCCTGAGGGAGTCGATCCCGGTTTTTTCGGCAAAGGCGATCCAGATTTCCGGGACCAGCACACCTTCAAGATCCAGACAGGCAATTTCCACAAGACACTCCCATTTTGTACTGTTTATTGAGTCGAGCGAGCAAAAGGACTGCCGAACTCTAGCGACTCGCCCTCCTCTGTGCAACGCAGAGGGCGCACCAGCCACCGCAGGATTTTGTTACCATCAGGCACATATAGAGCGCCCAGCGCCACCGACCTGTAGGAAGCCGCCCTGATGAGCCCATCGTTCAATGTCGTGGAACTCGCCACGACCTATGCCAACAAATCCGCCCAGGACATCCTGAAACTCGCGTTCGCCGAGTTCGGCGATGACCTGTGGATATCTTTCAGCGGCGCCGAGGATGTGGTGCTGGTGGACATGGCCTGGAAGCTGAACAAGAACGTCAAAGTGTTCAGCCTCGACACCGGTCGCTTGCACCCCGAGACCTATCGCTTCATCGAACAGGTGCGCGAACACTACAAGATCGACATCGAAGTGGTGTCGCCGGACTACACCAAGCTCGAACCTTTCGTGAAGGAAAAGGGCCTGTTCAGTTTCTACAAGGACGGCCATGGCGAGTGCTGCGGCATCCGCAAGATCGAGCCATTGCGTCGCAAGCTCTCGGGGGTGACTGCGTGGGCCACCGGCCAGCGTCGGGACCAGAGCCCGGGCACCCGCAGCGCGGTCGCGGTGCTGGAAATCGATACCGCGTTCTCCACCCCGGAACGCACTCTGTACAAATTCAACCCGCTGGCGCAAATGACCAGCGAAGAGATCTGGGGCTACATCCGCATGCTGGAGCTGCCGTACAACAGCCTGCATGAACGCGGCTTCATCAGCATCGGCTGCGAGCCTTGCACCCGTCCGGTGCTGCCGAACCAGCATGAGCGCGAAGGTCGTTGGTGGTGGGAAGAAGCCACGCAGAAAGAATGCGGGCTGCATGCCGGAAACATCATCAGCAAATCCAAGGCTTAATTCCCCCGCCCTCTGCAATCCCCTGTGGGAACGGGCTTGCTTGCGAAAGCGGACTGCCAGTCAACATCAGTGTTGAATGTGACTGCCTCTTCGCGAGCAAGCCCGCTCCCATACTGCCCCTGGGTCAACCCGAATAATTGTGTACACAAAAATGTCACTATAAGTGCCATATCTGTGTGCACTTTTTATCTGTGCGCCCCAAAAAGTTACATCATTCTTTCGTGACGTCCTCAGTCGATCATTCCCACACAACCCCGCCGAAATAAATACCTGTTCAAACGGTCAATTTATATTTCCAATTTTTCAATTACTTAGTTTCAATCAATAACAAAACGAAATTAGCCAAGTAATTCATAGATCACTGACTGGCACAGATCTGGCTTAAGTGAACATATGTTTTGTATACAATAAATACTAAAACATACACACACTTTAGATCCGCAAGCCTGAAGCGCCCTATCCCGTACAGGCTGCAGATGCCCCGTAACCAATGATGCTCTCCCGGCCGCGACGAAGATTTGTCGAGTTCACGCTCATGCACAGTCATCGCGGCAACGAGCTTCTGGAGCCTGCCGGAATGCGTACTAGCCTCCCCAATAACAACATCGCGCTGGATCTGCCCTCCTCACTTTCCCCATCCGTCATTCACGATCAAACATTTCAACCACCCGTGGTACTCAGCCCCCGTCTGCACAACAAGGACCTGGCGCCGACCAAGGCTGAAGGTCGACGTTGGGGTCGTTACAGCATCTTTGCCCTGTGGACCAACGACGTGCATAACATTGCCAATTACTCCTTCGCCATTGGCCTGTATGCACTAGGCCTGGGCGGCTGGCAGATTCTGCTGTCCCTGGGAATCGGCGCGGCGCTGGTGTATGGCTTCATGAATCTTTCCGGTTACATGGGCCAGAAAACCGGCGTGCCGTTTCCGGTGATCAGCCGGATCAGTTTCGGCATCCATGGGGCACAAATTCCTGCATTGATTCGCGCCGTTATCGCCATCGCCTGGTTCGGGATTCAGACGTACCTGGCGTCAGTGGTCTTTCGTGTACTACTGACGGCGGTGCACCCCGGTTTCGCCGATTACGACCACAACTCGATCCTCGGACTGTCGAGTCTGGGCTGGGTGTGTTTCGTGGCGATCTGGTTCGTGCAGTTGGCGATCCTGGCCTATGGCATGGAAATGGTGCGGCGCTACGAAGCGTTTGCCGGCCCGGTGATTTTGCTGACCGTCGCCTCCCTCGCCGGGTGGATGTACTTCCAGGCCAACGCAACTATCGCCTGGTCGATTCGCGAGCCGCTGAGCGGTGGCGAGATGTGGCGCAACATCTTTGCGGGCGGCGCATTGTGGCTGTCGATCTACGGCACGCTGATCCTGAATTTCTGTGACTTCGCCCGTTCTTCGCCCTGCCGCAAGACCATTCGGGTGGGTAACTTCTGGGGCCTGCCCGTCAACATTCTGGTATTCGCCGGGATCACGGTCCTACTCTGCGGTGCGCAATTTCAGATCAATGGCCGGATTATCGAAAGCCCAACGGAAATCATCGCATCGATTCCCAACACCTTCTTTCTGGTACTCGGCTGCCTGGCGTTCCTGATTGTCACCGTGGCGGTGAACATCATGGCCAACTTCGTGGCCCCGGCTTTCGTACTGAGTAACCTGGCGCCCAAGTACCTGACCTTCCGTCGCGCCGGGCTGATCAGTGCGACCATCGCGGTGCTGATCCTGCCGTGGAACCTCTACAACAGTCCGCTGGTGATCGTCTATTTCCTGTCGGGCCTCGGCGCCCTGCTCGGCCCGTTGTACGGGGTGATCATGGTCGACTACTGGCAGGTACGAAAAGGCCGGATCAACGTGCCGCAGTTGTACAGCGAAGATCCCAATGGCGATTATTACTACAGCCATGGGGTCAATTTGCGTGCCGTGGCGGCGTTCATTCCGGCAGCCTTGATCGCCATTGTCCTGGCCCTGGTGCCAGGTTTCGACAGCGTCTCGCCGTTCTCCTGGCTGATTGGCGCCGGGATTGCAGGGATGCTCTACCTGATCATCGCCAAACGGCAGCCTTACTACGCAGATGTCAGCGGTGAAACCATCGCGGTCGATAACGTCAGCCATTGATCCCCGGGCGGCCCGGCAACGTCGGGCCGCAGAACCACCTCGCTATAAAAGGACCTCCTATGCGAATTCTCGTGGTCAACGTCAACACCACCGAATCCATTACCCAGGCCATCGCCCGTCAGGCCCAATCCGTAGCCTCGCCCGGCACGGAAATCATCGGCCTGACACCGCACTTCGGTGCCGACTCCATTGAAGGCAATTTCGAAAGTTATCTGGCCGCCATTGCGGTGATGGATCGGGTCATGTCCTACGACCAGCCTTTCGATGCGGTGATCCAGGCCGGTTATGGCGAGCACGGTCGCGAAGGTTTGCAGGAGTTGCTCAACGTGCCGGTAGTGGACATCACCGATGCCGGCGCCAGCACCGCGATGTTCCTCGGGCATGCGTACTCGGTGGTCACCACCCTGGACCGCACCGTGCCGCTGATCGAGGATCGCCTCAAACTGTCCGGGCTCTGGGACCGTTGTGCGTCGGTACGGGCCAGCGGGCTGGCGGTGCTGGAGTTGGAGTCCGACCCAGAACGTGCACTGGAGGCGATTGTTCGGCAAGCGGAACTGGCGGTGCTTGAGGATAAGGCCGAGGTGATCTGCCTGGGCTGCGGCGGCATGGCCGGGCTGGATGAGCAGATTCGTCAGCGCACCGGCGTGCCGGTGGTGGATGGGGTGACGGCGGCGGTGACCATTGCCGAATCGCTGGTGCGGCTGGGGTTGTCGACGTCGAAAGTGCGGACGTATGCGATGCCTCGGCCGAAGAGCATTATTGGTTGGCCGGGGCGGTTTGGCAGGTAGACCGCGTTATCGTTCTTCGCGGGCAAGCCTCGCTCCCACAGGTTTTGTGTCGTTTATATCATTATGATAAGACTCAAAACCCTGTGGGAGCGTGGCTTGCCCGCGATAGCCACACCTCGGTCTTAAGCCAGGTTCAAAGAGCACTGAACCTCTGCCCCAACCCCTGCTCCGCAAACTGCTCAATGATGAAATCGACAAACGCCCGGGTCTTGCCCGGCAGCAGTTTGTGCTCAGCGTAATAGATAGAGATGTTGCCGTCATCGACGTACCAGTCAGGCAACACACGCTGCAACGTTCCCGCATCCAGATAGCCCACGGCAAACGGCATGCTCACCAACGCAATGCCCAACCCCTGAACTGCCGTGGCGCAGGCGGCTTCCGAATCGCTCATGGTCATCCGCGCCTTGAGCGTCAGCGGGCTGTGTTGCCGGGTGCGACTGGTCAGCTGCCAGGAACGCACGCGCCCCGTCTGTGGCGACCGTATCAAGATGCCGTCGTGGTGCTTGAGGTCGTCGGGCTCGATGATCGCCTCGTGTTTCGCCAAGTACTCGGTTGAAGCCACCAATACCCGATGGGCAGCCGTCAGCTTGCGCGCCACCACGCCCTGAGGCAGTTCGAATCCGCCACCAATCGCCGCATCGAAACCCTGGCCGATCAGGTCGACCTGGCGGTTATCGAAATGCCAGTCAGGGTTGATAGCCGGAAAGCGCTGCAGAAACTCGCCCAGCAACGGCACGATGTACAAACGCCCGAACACTGTGCCCATGCTGACTTTCAATGTACCGGCGGGACGCCCTTCGGCGCTGGCCAGGTTGGCCACGGCATTCTGGATCGTGTGCAGGCTGGCGCTGACTTCGCCGAGAAATAGCTGGCCGGCCTCAGTCAGCGTCAGGCTGCGCGTGCTGCGCTGGAACAGCCGCACACCCAGTCGCGCCTCCAGCTTGGCAACGCTCTTGCCCACCGCCGCCGGCGTCAGGCTCAAGCGCCGCGCCGCTTCGGCAAAGCTGCCAACCTCGGCGCTACGCACGAAGCATTCGATACTACTGAAGGTTTCCATAAGCGCCACTATAAACTTTTGGTTTACACAGACTATAGCAATGACGGTCTACCCGCAGGGTAGTGCGAGGCCGATACTCGACTCCAACAACAAGGCAGCCCGCCTTGAATTTCTGGAGATCGACATGACCACTCAACACCTCAGCGGCAAAGTAGCTCTGATTCAAGGCGGTTCACGCGGCATCGGTGCTGCCATCGTCAAACGTCTGGCCGCCGAAGGCGCTGCCGTCGCCTTCACCTACGTCAGTTCTACCGCCAAAGCCGAAGAGCTGCAAAACAGCATCACCAGCGCTGGTGGCAAAGCCCTGGCCATCAAGGCCGACAGCGCCGATGCCGTCGCCATTCGCAATGCCGTTAATGCCACCGTCGAAGCCTTTGGGCGTTTGGACATCCTGGTCAACAACGCGGGCGTTCTGGCCGTCGCACCGCTGGAAGACTTCAAACTCGAAGACTTCGACCAGACCCTGGCCATCAACGTGCGCAGTGTGTTCATCGCCACTCAGGAAGCGGCCAAACATATGACCGAAGGCGGCCGCATCATTAACATCGGCAGCACCAATGCCGAGCGCATGCCCTTCGCCGGTGGTGGCCCGTATGCCATGAGCAAGTCGGCGCTGGTCGGCCTGACCAAAGGCCTGGCTCGCGACCTCGGCCCACGGGGTATCACCATCAACAACGTGCAGCCGGGCCCGGTCGACACTGACATGAACCCCGCCAGCGGCGACTTTGCTGAAAGCCTGATCCCGCTGATGGCCGTGGGTCGTTACGGCAAAGTGGAAGAAATCGCCAGCTTCGTCGCCTACCTTGTCGGCCCCGAAGCCGGCTACATCACCGGTGCCAGCCTGACCATCGACGGTGGTTTCGGCGCCTGATACAGGTCACTTGTGGGAGCGGGCTTGCTCGCGAAGGCGTCGTATCAGTCGACATTGATGTTGCCTGACACGCCCTCTTCGCGAGCAAGCCCGCTCCCACATTTATCGGCATTAAGCCCACTCAAGCGCCGGCAGGCCACATGCACTGGGTTTGAACGCCTTCAACGTACGAAGAATGCCATCGGCGTGTGCATACTTTTCGTCGGCCATCGCCGCATCCGGGATCGCTATCGCCGTCATTCCCGCCGCTTTCGCCGCGGTGACGCCGAACGGTGAATCCTCGAACACCAGGCAATCCTCAGGCGCGACACCCAGACGTCGCGCCGCCGTCAGGAAGATATCCGGCGCCGGTTTGGCCGCGCCCACTTCCGGGTCATCAGCGGTGACGATGAAGTCGAACAGCGCGAACCAGTCGCGGTGCAAGGTGGTTTTCTGGCCGAATGACTGACGTGAAGAACTGGTGCCCACCGCAATAGGAATGTTGTTGGCCTTCAAGTGCCGAACCAGTTCCTCTGCGCCAGGCATCGCCAGCGCCGTCGGAAAACGCTCGCGCATCAGCGGTTCGCGGATCACCAGAAACTCTTCGGCTGTAATCGGCAGGTCCAGCGCCTCGACCACATAGCGCGCCAGATCACCCGCGCCACGACCGATGATGTTCTGTTTGACGCTCCAGTCGAAAGTCCGGCCATAACGCCCGGCAATGATGGACGTGACCTCGGTGTAAATGCCCTCGGTGTCCAGCAACAAGCCGTCCATGTCGAAAATCACGGCCTTGATCGGGCCGAACTCATCCAAGGGTGCATTCATCGCATCTGATCCGTTTTCTCATGACATCCCGGGAGCGGCTAAGGCACGACCGGGTCCGTGATGGATTAAAGGGTTCAGCAGCATAGCGAGCGCGGTTGGCAGAGAGCAACGGGCAATGCCAGGCGGACATAAAAAACTGTGCCGAGACGCCCGTGATCATTTAGCGATTTTCCCTACACAAAACACCTCCTTTCCCGACTTCTTTCCTCGTTGATCCCCCGCAAAGTCTTGCGCTCCAGATTAATCAGCGCGAGGGACTGCGAATGTTCGAACCTGACAAGGTCCTGGCCTTGAACAATGCCATCGGCCTGCTGGTGGTCGCCGCCATGAACCCCGAGCAGCCTGACGTCGAAGCACTGCTCGGTGATTTTCGTCTCTGCCTCAACGACTACGAGGCCTGGGCGGAAAACTTCTGGACCGGTGGGGCGCTGAATGTCGAGCAGGTGTTCAAGGTCGGTAATGAAGTCCGGCTGAGCGCGCCGAAGGACTCCACCCTCCCTGTCAGTTCGACGCTCGCCATGTGCCCGGCCAGCGGTCCATTGACTCTGGTGCACCTGTTTGAGGCCGCGCGTTTCGTGCCGATCGGCAATACGCCGGTGATGCTCGAACCGGTTATCTCGCAGCGTAAGGGTGAACTGACGTTCGGTGAGCCCGTCCACAAAACCATCGGCCCCAGCGGCATTCTCGAAATCCCCGAATGCTGGCGCGGCCAGCGTTATCGCATCACCTTCTTTCCCAATGTTTCCACCGATCACGTCAAAGCGCTCTACGCCTCCTATCAAGGCGTGATCGGCGAGCTGGAAGGCTGGTTGCGCAATGAATGGACGAGCGAATTCCAGCCCTTGTGGGCAGGGTTTTCCGAGGCAGGGTTCACCCAGCGTTACGGCATGCTGCAACAGGCCGACTGGCGCGGTTTCGAGCGTTCGCTGCACGGTTTGTGGGATGACGTGAAGCAGGTCTACGCCCTGCTGGCAGACCTGCAAACCAACAGCGAAAAACTCCTTGAGTACCTGACCCAAGGCGAGCTTGGGACGTTACTGAATGCTTCGGCAGAAGCCATCGCCAATGTGTTGCTGATGTTGAGCGATGAGCCGTTGATGTTCATTCATCTCGCGGCCTTCACCAGTTGGCTGAGGATGCTGCCGCCGCAGTACATCGCCGAAGTCGTGGCGCAAATTCGTACAGAACTATTGATCAGTTTCCTGCTGGTGCGCCTCACCGGACCTACGGGCCTGAAGCTCGGCATGAGCGCCAAAGTATTGGACAAGATCAAGTCCCAGCAGGCTCGACAGTGGTTGACGGCGGCCAGTTTGCGGCTGGCAGAACTGACGGCCAAATCTGACCTGACAGCTCACGCTGGCGCGCTCAAGCCGCTCGTGGTCAGCGCGCGGAATGCACCACTGAAACCGGCACCGACGGTTCCGTTACAGATCCGTGCTGGCAACTCTCCAGTTGTACAGGTGAACAATCCGGTTGCCATTGCTCGCGACAAGTCCTTCGCCATGACCCGGCTGGGCCGTCACGAACCTCACGACGATGCATCGAGTCAGTCGAAAAACCCCAACGGTGACAGTGCCGATTGTGTGGCACTGACCTGCACCAACAACTGCCCGGTATCGATGGTCACCGGTGAAGAACTGCTGACCCTGACCGACGGCTCATTGGATGGGCTACTGCCATTTGCCTTCACCCGGTTGTACCGCACCAGCGCGGTGGAGATCGATTGCGGGCTGGGCTGGGGCTGGAGCCATTCGCTGGCGCAGCGGTTGGAACTGGACGATGAACAGGTCGTCTGGATCGACCATGAAAACCGTCGTACGACGTTTCCGCTGCCGAGTGTCGAGCGCCCGGTGATCCACAACAGCCTGTCGCGGGCGGCGATTTACCTCGGAGGCGAACCGGAGGAGTTGATTCTCGCGCTGGCTGGCGAGACGAACCGGTTCTACCACTTTCGAGAGGGCCGCTTGACGGCGATCAGCGACGCCTACAACAACCGCCTCCACATCACTCGCGACCGTCAGGATCGCATTCAACGCCTCGATAACGGTTCCGGTCGCTCGTTGCTGTTGTGCTACGAGCGCAGGCACCTTGTCGCCATCGAATACCAGTCGTTTCAGCCCGGCGATTCTTCGGGCGAAGCCTGGCATACAGAGCAAACGCTGGTTTTCTATCGCTACGATGCCCGCCAACGCTTGATCGAAGCGACCAACGCCGCTGGTGAAAGCGAGCGTTACGACTACGACGACCGACACGTGATTCTGCAGCGGCAACTGGCCGGTGGCGCGAGTTTCTTCTGGGAGTGGGAAAGGTCCGGCAAGGCGGCGCGCTGCGTCCGGCATTGGGCGTCGTTTTCGCAGATGGATGCGCGCTACGTCTGGGATGACCAAGGCAGTGTCACCGTCCAGAACATCGATGGCAGCGAAGAGGTTTACGTCCACGACGACCGGGCGAGGCTGGTGCGCAAGGTTGAGCTGAACGGTGGAGAACACCTCAAGGACTATGACGACAACGGCCGGTTGCTGGCCGAGCAGGATCCCCTCGGGGCCGTCACTGAATACCGTTATGACGAAGTTGGACGGTTGGTGGCGCTGATTCCACCCGAAGACGAGCCAACATCCTACGAATACCGCAACGGTTTCCTGCATGCGTGCTATCGCGGCAAATCGGTGTGGAAATATCAGCGCAATGCTCAGGGTGACGTCATTGAAGCCACCGATCCGGATGGCCAGGTCACCCACTATCACTACGACGCCCAGGGGCGTTTGTTGTCGATCCGCTTCCCGGACAACAGTCGGCATGTCTTTATCCGGAACGGGCTGGGACAACTGCTCGAAGAGACCTTGCCGGACGGCGGTCAGCGACGCTTTTCCTACGATGCGCTAGGCCGGCAGACGACCCGTCAGGACGAACACGGTGCTCTCACCCAGTACCAATGGGATGCCGTCGGCCGACTGGTTCAGACAACGCTGCCTACCGGCGCCAGCCGCGGGTTCAGCTACAACGCCTACGGCAAGATCACCGCTGAACGCGATGAATTGGGCCGCATCACCCGCTACGAATACGCCGACGATCTGCACCTGGTCAGCCGCCGGATCAATCCCGATGGCACGCAACTGCGTTATCGCTACGACAACGCGCAGTTACGGCTGACGGAAATTGAAAATGAATCCGGTGAAAAGTATCGCCTGGACTACACGCCGAACGGCTTGATCCGACAGGAAACCGGCTTCGACGGCCGCCGCACCGCCTACGCCTACGACCTCAACGGCCATCTGCTGGAGAAAACCGAGTTCGGTGATGACGACTCGCAACTGATCACGGCTTATCAGCGGGACTCGGCTGGACGTCTGCTGGTCAAGACCCTGCCCGATGGCGTCAAGGTCAAGTACCGCTACGACCACCTCGGCCGACTGGTCAGTGTCGACGACGGCCACGACCATCCGCTGGAATTCGAATACGACGCCCAGGACAGGCTGATCACCGAGCACCAAAGTTGGGGCACCTTGCGTTACCGCTACGACGCGTGCGGCCGACTCAACCACCTGCGCCTGCCGGACAACAGCAAACTCGATTATCACCACGCCAAGGGCGGCGCATTGACGGCCATCGACCTCAACGGCGCGCGCCTCACCACCCACCAGCTTGCCTTCGGTCGCGAACAAAACCGCCAGCAGGGTCTGCTGCTCAGCGAATATGCCTACGACGACCAAGGCCGGCTGAAAGCCCATGCCGTCAGCCAACACCAACATCCGCTGTACCGTCGAGACTATGCCTACAGCGTCATCGGCAATCTCGACCACATCGCCGATACCCGCCACGGCCAGCGCAGCTACCAATACGACTCGCTCGACCGCCTGATCCGCGTCCGCCATTCCCGTGACCAATCGCCGGAAAGCTTCGCCCACGACCCGGCGGGCAACCTGTTGATGCAGGATCGCCCGGGCGTTGCGAAGTTGCTGGGTAATCGCCTGCTGATGCAGGGCGACCGGCATTACGACTACGACGCCTTCGGCAACCTGATCCGCGAGCGTCGCGGCACTGCGCAAAAACTCGTTACCGAATACCACTACGACTGCCAGCACCGGTTGATCGGCGTCACCCTGCCCAATGGCAGCCAAGCCACTTACCGCTACGACGCCTTCGGCCGCCGTATCAGCAAATCCGTCGACGGCAAAACCACCGAGTTCTTCTGGCAAGGCGACCACCTCGTCGCCGAACACAGCCAGGATCACCATCGAAGCTACATCTACGAACCTGGCACCTTCCGTCCACTGGCCATGCTCGACGGCAAAGGCCCGCGCCAAGCCTGCCCGTTCTACTACCAACTCGACCACCTCGGCACACCGCAAGAACTCACCGACTACAGCGGCGACATCATCTGGGCCGCCCGATACACCGCCTATGGCCGCCTCACCCGCCTCAACCGCAACACCCACCAGGTCCTCGATCAGCCGCTGCGCTTTCAAGGGCAGTATTTCGACGCGGAAACCGGCCTGCATTACAACCGACATCGCTACTACAACCCGGATGTCGGGCGGTACCTGACGCCGGACCCGAGCAAGTTGGCGGGTGGGTTAAACGGCTATCAGTACACGCGCAACCCGGTGGGTTGGGTTGATCCGTTGGGGTTGAGTGATTGTCCTGGAGGGGATGGGTGTAAGAAGCCGTCGTTTGGGGATGAGGAACCGGCGGGTAAGGTGGGGGTTGATGAGGGGGAGCCAACAACTCCTTCACCTAAAAGAGAAGAGGATTACTTATACCGCGGGGATGAACGAGAGCCTAATGATGTATTTCAAAACGGTTTTAAAAGCAAAGGAAAAAGCAATGATCTATTGCTCCACTCTATAGATAGTGAAAACCCACCCAGTAATTTCATCAGCACGTCGCCATCGCGAGATGTTGGCAAACTTTTCGCAACCGGCTATCACACAAAAGTAGGTTACCTCTATACTCTTCAAAAAATAGATGGATATGATTTGCAGAAAGAGCTTGGACCAGCCTACCTTTTCGGAGCGGAAAAAGAGATAGCGATAGCTAACCGTATAGAAAATGTCGACGTACTTGGCGCCACCCTAATCATTGATGATGGCAGAGAGCTCGGCTATTCCATACCTAATCCGTACAGGATAATAAAAAAATGATATTTAAGGTTGAAATAACCATCAGCATCGACGGCACAAAGGAAACCGCCAATTTCACATGCGATAACAAAAGCATAACTATAATCTTTACAATGAAAAGCGGACTTAATAAAACATATTCAGATAGTAACTTTTATAGATGCTTCGCTCGCATTCGAGAAGACAACCCCAACATACAATTTCTCTGCAAGGGATCAAAACTCAACGTACATCCCTCAAGCATGTCATCACAAATGTCTCTTGGTTTGAAAGCATATGAATTGACATTGGGCAAAACGTCGTCACTCAATGATGTAGTTTATATCTTTGATTATGAGGATAACAATTTAACAAACGATCCACATGAACAATTATCTTTCTATAGACGCTGGATTGAATCAGAAAAAATATGATTAGTTAAATGATCAAAAGCCCGGCTCATGTCCGGGCCAGATTCGTATTAAGAAAACTCTAACCACCGGTTTTATCTCCACTTCCTGCTCCACCACCGCTCTCATCAATCTCAAAATCACCTGACTCTCCAGACCCACTTCCAGAACCACTCCCCATCGAACTTCCATCGCTCATCGAGCCACTCCCCTTTCCCGGACTGGTGCTACTTCCACTGGCATCGCCGCCACTCCCACCACCAATAGTGTCCGGTGGCAGCACCTTCCCGCCCGAGGTACCCGCATTCATTTCCGAATAAGGTGGCATCCCGCCCTTATCGACCGGCGCATCGCGGCCAGAAGATTGAGCAAACGCCGCTGATGAACTGATCGACAATAAGCCGACCACCGTCAGGGTTGTCAATTTTGACCTGATCATGGCGCACCTCCTTTTAAAGAGTGCTTTATCTGATGTCTGGCAGCGGTCGCTTTTTAAAGGTGCCGCACAATCGACGAGCGGCGATGGATCGCTGCGCAGGCTTCAGCTCGGTTCTCCCGATAGATCGTCACCGGCAATGTCCGGGTCTTCGGGGACGGCTTCCACATCACCGCGCTTCACATCATCGGTATCGGTGGGCACCTGCTCCACGCCGGTGTCGTCATCGTCGGGCGGGCGTTGATCGCGACTCAGGGAGTCGGTGGGTGAAGGCAGCGGATATTCGGGAGTATCGTCGTCGATATCGGAGTCTTTTGGATTAGCGTTCATAACGCACCTCTCAATGGACCTGAAAAGCAGATCCTGACATTTCGAGGACAGCACGATAGACGCGGTTCGATCAGAGGGACAATCGGTCGGCCCGACCATACCCCCTATCACTCGTCGTCTTCCTCGTCGTATTCGTCGTACTCGACATTGCCCACATCGCCTGCGTCATCGGCATCGTTGAGCGGCACCGTGGCGTCGTCCATCAGAGACCCCGGGTCTTCGTTGCCAGGATCGTTGATCGGACCTTCATCTTCCATGTTTTCGGTTTCCGGAGTCATGACATGCCTCAAAACGTTCAGGGGTATATGAAGTTCGAGGCGTCCTACGAGCAAACGTTCCAGAGTCCTGGTGACAGAAACGAAAAACCCCGGCGCTGGGCCGGGTTTCTACTGTCACTTGATATCGAGTTAACGATGCTTGTACTTATTTTTATGCTTGTGTTTGTGTTTGCCACCGCCGGAATGCGAGCTGCCGCTGTCATTACCCAGGTTGCTACCCACCGCACCACCAGCTGCTCCGCCCAAGCCAGCGCCAATAGTCGAACCCGTGGAGCCACCCAAGCTATTGCCGATCACCGAGCCACCCGCCGCGCCGATACCTCCGCCAATAGCCGCTTCTGTTCGACTGCCCTTGCGCGCACCGACCGCGCTGCCTGCCGCACCGCCGACGCCAGCGCCCACTGCCGCTCCCGTGCTGCCGCCTAATTGACCGCCGACCACGTTACCCCAGCGCGCCGCCAAGACCACCGCCCACTGCAGCAGTGCCGTCACCGGCAGCCATTGCACCCTGAGCGACCAAAAGTCCCAAAACCACCGTGGACAATGTCAAACGCATGATATGAACCTCTAATTTCCGCATCGGGGGAAGATCGTGCCGCGGATAGGCCTCAGTCTGGCATCTGCGTCTGTTTAACAGCAAATCAGATACCGACTGTAAGAGATTTGAGCCATATACGGGGAAAACGTTCCAAAACGAAAAAGCCCGGCATCGAGCCGGGCATTTTCAGCGGATCATTAGGATCAGTGGCCCTTTTTGGACAGATTGCTGCCCACGCCGCCGCCCAATGCACCACCCAGGCCGGCGCCGATGGTGGAACCTGTCTTGCCGCCCAGGCTATTGCCGATCACCGAACCACCCGCCGCGCCCACACCGCCGCCGATGGCCGCTTTGGTGCGACTGCCTTTGCGTGCTGCAACAGCACTGCCGGCTGCGCCCGCTACGCCAGCACCAATCGCTGCACCTGTGCTGCCGCCCATTTTCTGGCCGACCACATTACCCAGCGCGCCACCCAGACCACCACCGAGCGCGGCAGTGCCATCACCGGCAGCCATCGCACCTTGAGCAACCAAAAGGCCCAGAACCAAAGCAGGCAGTGTCAAACGCATAACGAGAACCTCAAAAAAGGGGGAAACCGAAAGGCCGGAGATTGAATGCTTTAGAGGAGGCAAAGTCCAGACACAAACACGGAACAACCTCGTCATTGGCGACGGTTGGACAGCATTTATGGAAAAGGTTTTATGACAGGCAAAAAAAAGCCCGCTGGGGAGACGGGCCAGGGTACTGCTTTCTAACGGATGAGCTGAGACTACGTAGGCAGGTGTGAAAAGTTTGTGAAAAAAAACCTGGTGCTCGTAAAGTTTGTAGGACGTTTTCCCGCATTGCCGCCAAGCCACGCTTTCTACCCTTCAAAAGCAAGAAACCCCGCTCAATGGCGGGGCTCGACGAATCACTGTTTACTTCCTGGAAGGCGCACCCAGCTTGGGCATGAATTTCGACTTCGGCCCTCGAGTTCGAGGCACTGTAGATTTGATTTTGTTGATCTTGATACGGTCTTCACCGAAGCTCGGCACATAGTCCGTCTGACCACACTGCACGCAATTATTGATTGGAAACTCCGCCCCGTCGTCTTCGATATACGGCTCAGTCATATCTTCGCTCCTCTCAACGGGTCGATACCGGCAAGCCCTATTTGCCTGGAAAATATCGACCACCCAGGATTTTGAGACTAGCCGGTCATTCCTGGACTTGTGATTCAGATTGTTACGTGCCCGACGAATGGCCAGCGCTTGCTTCCTACAAAACCAGATGGCGAATAAACAGAACGCGCACGCCCTCGGCACGGTGCCCTCAAGATTTTTTTGACGCCAACTTACCTCAGTTTGACCGCCGTTCCGGTCACAAACACCACTACCATTCCACCCTTGCCGGACGGCATGCTGATCTCATAATCGAGCCCTACCACTGCATCCGCCTGAAGCCCCCGCGCCCGCTCCCTGATCTCGTCGGTGGCCTGAATTCGCGCATCTTTCAATGCTCGCTCCAACGTTTGAGAGCGCCCGCCGAAAAAGTCCCGCATGCCCGCGAACAGATCGCGGATCACGTTTACGCCCTGTACCGACTCGGCGCTGACGATGTCCAGGTAAGCGGTGATTTGCCGACCTTCGATGGTGTGTGTTGTGGTGGTGATCATGAAATGTCCTTGTCAGAGCTGTCGTCGATAGGGTGAAACGACGGGGAAAACGGCGCGAGAATTGAGTATATAGAGCGGGAGCGTATTGTCTGGACGTCGCCCTGAATAGCGGTTCGGATTTGGCGACTCGACGACAAATATGCAGAAGCCTCCCGGTTGGGACTGGTGCCTGAAGTATTAGAACAGCTTGATCAACACCGCAGTAATGGTAGCTACCGTACCAATCAACCCACTAGCAATGGCCACTGGATACCAAAAAGTCTCACGGGTCATCTTGCCGGCCTCGGCGTTCAGCTTGCGCTGTTCAGCGATCAGTTTGACGATCTCCACATGAACCCTTTCCAGCTCTGCCTGTTTCATGGTCATTTCCTGCATAACGTGCGTACGTCCGTTCCGGATAATGGGGGCGTCATTTGCGCTGCCCTTTGATTCATTTTGCACCCTAGAGGCGCAAAACAAATACCCTTCCCGAGATGGCTCATATGAACTGCTGAAACCTATGGAAGCACCTACCTGCCTAGCTTTCCAGCATTACTTCCCACACGCCTAGCACTTGTCCTACATCATTTTCGGACGCGTCTTTGCTGATGCGCCTGAGCCAGCGGCAGCCAGATTGAAAAATCCAGACACCAAAAACCACAAAACCCCTGACTTCTCTCGAAATCAGGGGTTTTGTGTGTATCGAATGTGGCGGTGAAGGAGAGATTCGAAAGCACCCGATCGCGGTTTTCGACAAATCAGGCCCCGGTTTATAAGGGTTTCGCGGCGATAGTTAGCGCGCAAGTATTCCCATGGCGTTCCCATGGATCTGTATGTGCGACTGAAGACGCCCCGGCATATAAGGCTTGATGTGTTTTTTGGGTGAACCATCGGAAAGGAGTAATTTTGGTAAGGCAAGCCTGATGATTGGCTACAAGCCTTGGTTTTAAAGGCTTTGAGAGGAAAGCGAAAAGGTAAGATCCAAGTAATTTTAAGGTAATGTAATTACTCTTCTTAAAGGTAATCTTTAACCACGGCTACATCCTTATAAATCAATGACTTACGAGAAAATTACCTGACGCATTACTAAAAATAACCTAATTGAGTAATCCGTCAAAACCAGTGAATCCGTGGCTTTCAGCCGTGTCACCAGCCCCACATTACAAAATTACCTTTTTCCGACGCCTTTCCTGAAAAAGCCCACATTCCGCTCCCAGACCATTCGGCCACCGCCCCTACCCTCGCAGGGTTCCGCAGGATTCCACCCCCCCCAAATTGCGAACTAGGCGCCCAGCCTTAGTGATGTCCAGTGGACCGCAGGAGTGCAGAAAAAAAGATCCATTTAGCCCGCAGGCGAGGTGGGGGGACGACGGCGCGCGCCGGGGCAGAATCAGCCCCGCCCCTCTCGCGCATTACGTTAGGGCACGTGTCCACACCAGGTAGGCTTACCGTCGAACGGCTGAATCCGCCCTGCCAGCAACATGGATCAAACTCAGGGACAGTCGCAGTGTCATGGCAGGCTATAGATGTACTCTGGGGCGATATTTGATAAGCCGCAGCGATACGACCAAACTGGCAAGGTAAGAACGAAAGCTCGCGAATGGATCCGTATTCGCTACAAATGATAAGGACCAGCCTGTGGACGCGAGATGCAGGCGCGGCAGGCAGCGAAGATGAGACAAGATTATTAACGTGGTGATGCGCTGAGAAAGGAGTTTCGCGTTTTGGAAGATATTGAAAAAAACTATAGGGCAACACCCACTAACAGTCGGAAGTACCCTAAGCGTCTTACAGATTACGTTACTGATCTAGTTAAGCGCGGCAGAATCCTTGAAGCCAAACACTTTTTCTTAGAGCTATGCAAAATAAGCCCCCATCATGACAAGACAATACGATTGGGCTACACGATTGCAATTGCCACCTTTGATAATGATTGGGTTTTGAAGTACGACCAACTTCTAACTGACTCGGCATCGGATATTAACGAGGTGCTATGGTTCCAGTTACGCTATTACCAATCACAAAACAATATCCCTGCTTGCGAGACTGTAAGCTGCGAGCTTCTTGAAAAACGCTTGAACAACGACCATTTTTCAGCAGTTCTTGAAACATGTATCGAGCGACAAAGCTATGTAGTAGCAGAATCTTTAGCGAGATATCTAGTTAAGAACCGCTTAGCGTTATCACCTCCCGTGAGCAACTGGTTCAAGCAAATAGTTATTACAAGATTGATACACACTCTCCAGAGGTACAAATGACTAGCTTCTTGGTTGTCAAAATTCTGGACGATAGAAGTATCACGCTTCCGTCCACCATGAACTATGGGAGTGTCGAGCTTCGATCTTACTCGGCTGATACCAAACTCGAAACTGATGCATTTGAAACATCTGCGTCTGAAGGTGGGCTGGATTTTAACAAGCACAAAATATGTGCGAGGATTGCTACGATAGTGGACTGCGAGACGAATAGTGAAGCTGTCCATATCGCCGACAACAAATTTCTTGAAGTTCTCGACTTCAAGTCGACTGAGTTTGCGGTATCCGCTATAAAGACATCGCGAATCGGCCTAGTAAAGGATTTGGCTTCGGGCGAAATAACACCTATTAAAAGATCCGGCTTTCAGCAATCCCTTTCTTTTGTTGTGCGGCACGGCGCCATACAATGTTTTGATATCACTAATTTTTTACTGTCGCTTAAAAATGAGCTAAGCAACCGTTACAGGCGCTCTCTTCACTGGACAAGAAATAGCAAAAATGAGACAAACCCGCAGCTGAAGATCATATTTTTATGGTTCGCCTTGGAGGCATTACTGAAGGCGGACGAAACCGATAACTGCGTCGAGAGCTATATTCGCCTTTTTTTGGGCTTCCCCAATGGTCAACAGTTAGGACTTATATCTCCCACAGTAAAAATCAATCTAGAAAATCACGACAGATATAAATACTGGCAAAAAAAACTTATTGAGGTAGTTAAAGAAATTCGCGACTTCCGGAACGATTCCGTGCACTCAGGCTTTCGAAGCGTAGATTTTACAAAAGAAAAACTTGAGCTATTTAGCTCGGTAATGACTTATGCTGTTAGCAGGTGTCAAGCTGGGGTAATGCAAGGACTTCTTAGCAACATAGATTCATTGTCCGACTTCAAAGAATATGCAGTCCCATTATTTGAAACCAATGCAAACTTAATAAACGACATCCATAATAATATTATTTACTCTCTAGATCACCCCATGAGTTATTAGTGACATCGAGCTGGTGTTGACGTGCCAGCTCGTCGCCTCGCTTATTGCGCAGGGGGGGTTATGCCTCCCCGCCGATTTCGTAGGGCTTAAACCGAATTACCTCACCCCCTACCCAATCATTCAGCTGCAACATTCGCGTCTGAATCGGCTCCAACTCATTGGCCGCATAGATCTGGGCTGCCTCCCTGATCGACCCAAATCCTCCAGCGTTCTGCGGGACAATCCCCATCAACTGCGGCGGAATGCGTAGGCTCGCCAGCACGTCATCCCTGGTCTGATTCTTGATCGAGTTGAATTCATCCTTCGCCGCGACCTCACTGACGGGAATCAGTTGAATGCCGTCCTTCTTCCCAGTCGGCGAGTAGACGAATAGATTCCGAAAATTCCCCGGCCCCTTCGACTCCTTCAGCGCCTTGCGCAACGCATCGATGTCGGCCTCGGTCTGAGCCGCATCCGTCATGTACAGAATGAAACCAGCATGACTACCGTTCTCGTAATACTTGCGCCGAAACAACGTCGCCGACTCATTCAACAACGCCGACTGCAACGCACTGATCCACTCGGGCAGCCCGTAAATCTCTTGATGCAGATCGGCCTCACGCAAGTGAAAAATACTGTCCGGCTCAAAGACGTGTTCATCCTTCCACCCGCGCACCTGGTAAAACTGCCCGTCCGGCCCGGCGCGCATGTACTTGGCCAGCGGCGGCACCAGCTGCCGAGTGTTACCCAGCACCGACCGCCGCGCTTCCAGGTACCCATTCCCCAAACACAAAAAGTCCAGGGCAAACTGCTCGAATGAAGCCCGCGACAACAGCGGATGCGGAATAAACGTCTTGCTCAATAGGTTGCGCTTGAACATCAACCCCGAATGCAGATGCACGCTCGCCCCCACCGACCGGGCCAGGCCATCCAGAGACAACGGCGGCTCATACCAGCGCCCGTTGAACCAGCACTCCAGGTAATCAAACACCTCCCGGCCACCCAGTACCGGCGTCGGCTCACCGAAGGAAAACACCTGAGTCCCAGCGCCGGTGGCGGGTGTGGTCGCAGGCAGCAGCGTCTGGTTGGCGAGTTGTTCGGTCATCAGTAAATCTCCATGCGTCCGGTGTTGGCAGCGGTCTGCCCCTCAAGCGGTTCGTTGTGCAATGCGTGAAAGAGCGCCCAGGCCAGGTCGGCATGGCCGGTGTTGTCGTTGCGCCCAGCGGTGTAGGTGTATTGGCGTCCACCGGCGGTGACCGTCTTGCGTATCGCCATCAACGACTGGGCCATGTCCGTCCAGCCGGCATCGAATTCGAGCCGGCCCTTGTGGATTACGTCATAGGCTTTGAGTACCAGGCGGGTTTTGACTTCGGGCGAGTAGCTGAAGGTGGTCACCGCCGGGAAGAATTGGCGCACCAGCTGGGCCACGCCACTGCCCAAACCGGTGACATCAATGCCGATATAAGTCACCCAGTAGCGGTCGCAGACGCTCTTGATGAACGCAGCCTGCGCGGCGAAGTCCATGCCCCGGAACTGGTGGCGCTCAAGAATCCGGAACTTGCCGCCTGGCACCAGGGGCGGCGCGACCACCACCAGGCCGGAACAGTCGCCCGTCTCGGCCGGGTCGTAACCAATCCAGACCTGACGGTCGCCGAACGGGCGCATGGCGAACGGCTTGTAGTCCTCAGCCCATTCGACCCAGCTGTCCACCATGCAGGACTGCAACAGAGTCAGCGGGAAGATGCTCGCGCCGTCGTCGACGAACTCGCACATCAGCAGGTTGGCGAACGCCTCGGGGCTGTACTCGCGGCGCAGTTCCTCGATGTCGAACAGGTCGCACCCGCCCCGCTCCGCGTCGAGGATCGTGACGATCTGCCGCCACAACCGATCCTCACAGAACCGGCCCTGCTGGAGCGCTCCGTGGGACACGTCCACCTTCGTATGCTGTGCGGCGGGCTTGCCCTTGTTGAAGCGCTCGCCGGTCCAGAAGGTGTACGCCTCATGGGCCATGCTCGACGGCGTCGAGAAGTAGGTCTTGCGCCACTTCTTGTGCATCGCCATACCCGAGGCGACCTTGTTCAGCTCCTCGAACTTGAACGTCCAGAAGAATTCGTCGAAGTAGAAATTGCCGTGGTAACCCTGGGCAGTGCGGGCGTTGGTGCCGAGGAAAAACAACTCGGCGCCGTTGGGCAGCACGATGGGGTCACCGGTCAGCTCGACACCGATCACCTCGCGGCAAAACGCCTGAATGTAGCCCCGAAACAGGTAGGCCTGGTTCTTCGAAGCCGACAGGAAAATCTGGTTACGTCCGGTGTCCAGGGCGTCGATGAACGCCTCGCGGGCGAAGTAGTAAGTGGCGCCGATCTGCCGGCTCTTGAGGATGACGCGGGTGCGCTGGTTGCCGGCCCGGTACCAGTCTTTCTGGTAGTCGAAACAGCCATCGATGAACGCCTCGCGCAGCAGCTCGATCTGGTCTTCATCAATTTCGTTTTTGACGGCCTTTTTCTTCGGCTCGGCGTTACGTTTCGCCAAGTTCGGGTTGAGGTCAGTTTCGGTACCGCCCCCCTGAAAGCGCTGTATTCGGGCCTGCCGCTCCAATTGCCGGTGCAGCAGGTCAATTTCCTTGAAGTCGCCGCTGGTCTTGCCATCCTTGAGGATCAGCTGCACCAATCGCGCTTCCAACGCCCCGCCGATGCGCTCGACGTTGTCCGCCCGATCCCACTCGTCACGGGCCTTCCAGCTGTGTAGCGTTTTTTCCTTTTCGCCCGTAGCCTCGGCAATCTCGCAGATACGCCACCCCATCCAGTACAGGAACTTGGATTGGCGGCGGGGATCGATGGGCAGCAGTGCGGTCGTAGTCATGGCCGCGATGCTGCCGCCCATGCCTGCGACTCAATAGCACCGCCCCTTGTACCTCCCTCCCCTACAGTCCCGCCTCGTTGCCGCAACTCGCGCGCGTCACGACCATGCCCCTCATTGCAACGCACTTAGCGCCCAACGCATTGAGGATTCCCGGCATGAAGAAATTCCGCAGCAACTGGTTCCGCGTCGCCGTCGAGGGCGCTACCTCTGACAAGCGCACCATCAAACGCAACTGGTTGGAACAGGCGGCGAAGAACTTCAACCCGTCCACCTACGGTGCCCGCATCTGGCTGGAGCACTACCGCAGTGTGCTGCCGGACAGTCCGTTCAAGGCCTACGGTGACGTGCTCGCGGTGAAGACCGAAGAGGTGGACATCAATGGCCAGAAGAAGCTGGCTCTGTTCGCCCAGATTGAACCGACGCCCGACCTGATCGCCATGAACAAGGCCAAGCAGAAGGTCTACACCTCGATTGAAATCGACGACAGCTTCGCCGACACCGGTGAGGCTTACATCGTCGGCCTGGGGGTAACGGATTCCCCAGCCAGCCTGGGCACCGATGTCCTGGCGTTCTCAGCCCAGAAACCTGACGCCAGCCCGTTCAAGGATCGCCACTATTCCGCGACCTCGATGTTCACCGAGGCGGTCGAGACCGAGCTGACGTTCGAGGAAATCGAAGAGAAGCCCGGCATCGGTGCCCAGCTCTTCAGCAAGGTGCAAACCCTGCTCAAAGGCAAACAAGCCAAGGACGACACCGAGTTCGCCCAGATCAGCGAAGCCGTCGAAGCCGTGGCTGAGCACGTCAAGGATCTGCCCGAGCAACTGGCCGCCGAGAAAAAATTCTCCACGGGCCTGCAAACCCGACTGGATCAGCTGAGCAAGGACTTCACCGAACTGAAGGACAAGCTCTCCACCACCCAAGACCACAGCCAAACGAAGCGCCCTCCGGTTACCGGTGGCGACAACCAGGTAATGACCGACTGCTAACAGCCGGCCCACCCCAGCCCCGAATAACGAAGGACGACATCCATGCGCAACGATACCCGCAACCTCTTCAACGCTTACTTGGGCCAGTTGGCCAAGCTGCACAGCGTGCCCAACGTCACCACCAAGTTCGCCACCGCCCCAAGCGTCACCCAAACGCTGGAAACCCGCATGCAGGAATCCAGTCAGTTCCTCAGCGCGATCAACATCTACGGTGTGACCGAACAGATGGGCGAAAAGATCGGCATGGGCATCGGCGGACCGAACGCAGGGACCACCGACACCACCCAGAAAGACCGCGAAACCACCGACATCACCACCCTCGATGATCGGGGTTACTTCTGTTCCCAGACCAACTTCGACACCCATCTGCGTTACAGCAAGCTGGATGCCTGGGCCAAGTTCCCGGACTTTCAGGCGCGCATCCGTGACGCGATCCTCAAGCGCCAAGCGCTGGACCGCATCCTGATCGGCTGGAACGGTATCAGTCGCGCCGCCACCTCCAACCCGGCAACCAACCCGCTACGCCAGGACGTCAACGTCGGCTGGCTGCAAAAGATGCGCACCGAGAACGCCGCCCGGGTAATGAAGGAAGTCGTCGAAGGCTCGAACAAAATCACCATCGGCGCCGGCAAGGACTTCACCAACCTCGACGCACTGGTCTTCAGCATGGTCGAAGAGTTCATTGCCCCTTGGTATCAGGAAGACCCTGACCTGGTGGTGATCTGCGGTCGCCAGCTGCTGGCTGACAAGTATTTCCCGATCATCAACAAGGACAACGCCCCGACCGAGATGCTGGCCGCTGACATCGTCACCAGCCAGAAACGTCTGGGCAACCTGCCGGCGGTGCGCGTGCCGTACTTCCCGGCTCGCGGACTGCTGGTCACCAAGCTGGAAAACCTGTCCATCTACTGGCAGGAAGGCAGCCGCCGCCGCACCGTCCTCGACAACGCCAAACGTGACCGCATCGAGAATTACGAGTCGGTCAACGATGCCTACGTGATCGAGGATCTGGAATGTGCCTCGCTCGCTGAAAACATCGAAATCGCGTCGTAAGGGGCCGACCATGACCAACCCCTGCCGCCGTCACTTTCAACGGGTCACTGCTGCCATCGAGGCGGCAGCAGCCGAACCCACCCAGACCATGGCCGGCGCCACCGCCTACGAGCATCAGCTCAATCAGTTGCTGCAAGACCGCCTGCGCCTGAAACAGGTGCAGTCGAACCAAGGCAAGGCCGAACTCAAACGCCAATTGCTGCCGGATTACGTGCCCTACGTGCAAGGTGTACTGGAGGCCGGTCAAGGTGCCCAGGACGAAGTACTGACCACCGTCATGGTCTGGCGCTTCGATGCCGGCGACTTCACCGGTGGCCTCGACATTGCCCAGTACGTGCTGAAGCACAAGATGGTCATGCCCGACCGCTTCGCCCGAACCTTGGGTTGCCTGGTCGCGGAGGAAGTAGCGACCGCCGCATTCAAGGCACAGAAGGTCGGCGAACCGTTCGACCTGGCCATCCTATACCGCACCGCCGAGCTGACCGACGCCGAAGACATGCCCGACCAGGCCCGCGCCAAGCTATTCCTGGCCACCGGCCGCGCGACGCTGGAAGGCGTCACCGAAGAACAGCCCGGCCAACCGGGTCAAGTGCAAGCCGGCATCGACCTGCTGAAGAAGGCCATCGAGCTGCACGATGCCTGCGGTGGCAAAAAGGATCTGGAGCGGGCCGAACGCCTGCTCAAAAAATTCACCGCCCCAGGCGGCTAACCGAGCGTCCCCACGCACCCCGCCGGCTCGGGGCGGATCGATCAGGCCGCTCCTCCTGAACGTGAAGCCCCGACCACCGGCGACCTACAACAGAGCGCAGTTCCATGAGCGGATTCGTAGCGGGCGGCACGGCCCCCACCGGCCACATAAACACCGACCCTTTCTGGCCATCGATCGATCTGGATGACGTGCGCGGCACGCTGAGGATTGATTCGAGCGTCACCCTAATCCGCCTGGAAACCGCGACCATTGCCGCCGCCATCAGCGTCAACCGCGAGCTCGCCGAGTGGCGTCGTACCAAACAAACCGAGGGTTACACCACCCTTGCCGACGTCCCGGCCGAACAGGTCAAAGACGTGTCGCAGTTCGTCCACCTCTACCAGCGAGCTATCTACGCCGCGACTGGGGCGGAAATCTGCGAGCGCTACCGCTCCTATGACACCACCAACAGCGGCAACCAGAACGCTGACGAGCTCAATCCCAGCATCGACGAATTGCGCCGCGACCAGCGCTGGGCGGTGCGCGACTTTCTCGGCCTCGGCCGTACCACGGTGGAGTTGATCTGATGGCAGTGACCCTTCGCGCCCAGCAAAACGACACCGTCGACGCGCTCTGCTGGCGTCACTACGGCCGTACCGCTGGCGTGACCGAAGCCGTACTCGACGCGAACCCTGGCCTGGCTGATCACGGCCCGGTGCTGCCCCATGGCCTGGCGGTTCAAATGCCCGAAGCCCAAACCACCGCCCCACAGCGGCAGATGGTGAACCTATGGGACTGACTCACCCGTACCGCGTCCTTGAAACCACCCACACTGGACCATGGAATGAAACACATGCCTGAACGTCCCGATACCTGGGCCTGGCTCGCCGCCTGGCTCGAACAAAACTGGCCGACCCTCTACGCCGGCATCCTGGCTCTGATCATCGCGGCCCTTCGGATCATGTACGGCGGTGGCACTTTACGCCGCATGGCAATCGAGGCCCCGCTTTGCGGCGCCTTAGCACTTGCCGCCAGCCATGGTTTGTCACTGCTGGGTATTCCCGCATCGACTGCGCCATTTTTCGGCGGTGTGATCGGCTTGCTGGGCGTCGAAGGCACACGCGCTGCGGCAAGGAAGTTTTTCACCCGCAAGGTAGAGCAGCTATGAATACACTTCGCCACGGTGACCGCTCGCAAGCGGTGCGCGCCCTTCAAAAAAATCTCAACAATTACGGTGCAACGCTAACCGTCGATGGCGATTACGGTGACGTCACCGAGGCAGCCGTACGGGCTTATCAGCTCAAGGTCGGCCTAGTTGCTGATGGTGTCGCCGGCAATAAGACGCAGGCAGCACTCGCCGGCTATGACTGCCAGCAACTGCTGAAGAACACCGACCTGGTCAACGCCGCGCAACGTCTCGACGTTCCTCTGGCCAGCGTATACGCAGTCAACGAAGTCGAATCGAAGGGCAAGGGTTTCCTCGACAACGGCAAGCCGGTGATCCTATTCGAACGCCACATCATGTACCGCCAGCTTTCGAAGGTTCGAAACGAAGGCGATGACACCGCTGAACTCAAACGCCACGCTGACCAGCTCGCCAGTACCTACCCAGCCATCGTCAATCCGAAAGCGGGCGGTTATGCTGGCGGTACCGCAGAACACCAACGCCTGACCACCGCTCGCCTGATTGATGACACCGCCGCGCTGGAGTCCGCTTCCTGGGGCGCGTTCCAGATCATGGGCTTCCATTGGAAGCGCCTCGGCTACGCCAGCGTGCAGGATTTCGTCGTGGCGATGAGTGCGGGCGAGTCGCAGCAGTTCGATGCCTTCGTTCGCTTTATCGAAACCGATCCGGCGTTGCACAAGACACTGAAGGGACGCAAATGGGTCGAGTTCGCCAAGCTCTACAACGGGCCGGCCTACCAGCGGAACCTGTACGACATCAAACTCCAACGCGCCTACGAACGACACGACGACTGCGGATGTGGTCAGGCGGTGGCAGCATGATCGACTTCGACGCGGTGCAACGATTGAACGTGCAGGACGGCGATCTGCTGGTGGTGCCAGAAGACAGCGACCCGCACGACATGGAACTGCTGTGCGACGCGCTACACATCCAGATGCCTGGTCGCAAGGTCATCATCATTCGCGGTCCGGTGCAGCAGCTGGAAGTCGACGCCATGAACAAACTCGGCTGGTACCGCGCATGAGTTCCCTGCGTCAGGCCCTGTATGGCATGGCCCTGCTCGGTGCTCTGACGTTGTTGATCTGGAGCCAGGAACTGCGTGTCACCGTTGCTGACAAGAACACAGAGCTGGCAACCAAGGACGCCAACACCGCCCGGGAAGAAGCTAGGCGTTACCTCGCCAACGCCAGCGCGTTGCAAAACACCCTGCAACAGGAACGAGACGCACAGGCCAGCCTGCGTACCCAACAGGACCAGCTGCGCCAAGGCCTGGCAAAACGCGAACTCACCATTGAGGCTCTGAAACGTGAAAATGCCGAACTACGCGACTGGGCTGGTCAGCCTTTGCCTGATGCTGCTCGTCGGCTGCGCGAGCGGCCCACCCTCACCGGCGCCGACGCTTATCGTCAGTGGTTGTCCGGCCGTAGTGCCCTGCACTCTGCCGGCGACCAGTCCGCGCAGTAACGGCGACCAACTCAACGACCAGGACCGAGTCGAGGCTGCCTGGGCGGAATGCGCGGGTCAGGTCGACATGGTCTACCAGCATCAACAGGCCAACCCATGAACAAACCCGAAAGCCTGCGCGCCCACCTGTTGGCCACCGTTGCCGAACTCAAACACAACCCCGAGCGGCTGCTGATCTTTATCGATAACGGCAAAGTCCGTTGCACTGCTGCGGCCAGCCTCTCGTTCGAATACAGCTTCGACCTGCAAGTCATCCTCACCGACTTCGCCGGCCACCCCGACAACGTCATGTTGCCCCTGCTCGGCTGGATCAGCGTTCATCAATCCGAGCTGCTGGAAAACCTGAACAAGTCCGCCGCCGGTATCCAGTTCGAAGCCGACATTCTCGACAACAGCAAGGTGGACCTCAGTCTGACCTTGCCGCTAACTGAACGCGTGGTCGTAGGTAAAGACGCCGAAGGCAAAACCACCTTCAGACACCCTGGTGAACCTCAGCGAGTCGCGGCGTTTCTCGATCCGAGTTGGATTCCCGGCGACCAGGGCACAGGTAGTGAATGGGTAGTCCCGAATGACTAACAGACTGGAAGCGCTGGAGGATTGGGCGGCCGGTTTGCTCGGGCAGCTGGAGCCTGCATCACGCAACAGACTTGCTCGAAGCCTCGGTCAGACATTGCGTCGCAGCCAGCAGCAACGAGTGAACGCCCAGCGTAACCCGGATGGCAGCAAGTACACCCCGCGCAAGCAGCGCAATCTGCGCGGTAAACAGGGACGGGTGAAGCGGAAGGTTCAGATGTTTAAAAAGCTACGCACGGCTAGCTTTCTCAAAGTCCAGAGCGATGGCACCGCCATCAGTGTCGGTTTCACTGGCCGCATTGCGCGCATCGCCCGAGTGCATCAGTACGGCATGAAAGATCGTGCGGAGCGTGGTGCCCCAGACATAAAGTACGATCAACGGGAGGTTTTAGGGTTTACCGAAGCGGATCTTGACTTGATCCGCGACGGCCTTCTGCTTCACTTAACTAATAAATAGCATCCCAAAAACTCGCTTTTACTGCGAGTTTCCGGATCACATAGCGCCTGCATTATTAAACTCTAAATAGCGCTCTTCCTGACAGCCCGCAACTCCACCATAAGCTTTTCCCCCTCACCTGTTAATGTCCACAAAGGGTCAATTACGCCACCAACACAATTCGAAACATCAACCTTCACAACACCAAGAGCCTTTAATTGAATCGCTACGGTTTGAAAGTCCTGATCTTCTAACTCAGTCATAGCAGAACCCAAATACTCGTTAGCAAAGCAAACAGCGTCACGAAGAACCTCTTTAACAGAGGACTCACTGCGAGAAGCTACCAAATAGGGCGACACGTAGTAAAAAATCTGTCGCCACGTAAACTTTACTTTCCAGATAGAGCTCGCAAATCCATCCCAATATGTCCCATGCAATTCAAACACGTCGTCAAAACCTGCCAAATCAGGCACATCGTAAACTGTCTCCTTCAAAGCTTTGATTTGAGACAATTCCTGATTCAGTCTTTCATTTTCTTTGCGGAGCTCGTTTATTTCCTTTAGAAGTTCTTCACTTGAGCCCTCGCTCGCGCGAATCCATCCCACAGCAGGATAAGCCCTGATAGTCTTACCGAGGCTCAAGGCCACTAGACCTGCCAACTCACTACCCTGGTCCCAATATCCAACTAACCTTCCAGTGGATACCTTTTCACGAAAAGCCTGAAGCTTTTCCCTCGCCTCAGGAGACTCCTCTGATTTTTCAAATGACAGCTTATTGGGGCTTCGATGGATCAAAGCAACTACTTTAATTCTCTTTTCCACAGCATAATCGAACTCCTTCTCGGTATAACTTATACCATCCGGACTTAGAGAGCCGTACCGACCACCTATAATCAAAAGATAATAATCACAATCATCAATTATTTTCTTTATAAACTCCCACTGCTCCTCATCGGCAGCGGGAAATAACTCCATACTTGCAGGTATACAGTCCATCCCCATCAACGTCTCGGTTACACTCTGCCGCTCATCCTTTAAGTCCTTGTAAGTAGAACTGACAAAAACCTGGTAACGCTTATCCATTTCCCTTACCCCGCAAGATCACACAACCATATAAAGACCGACTCAGCAATACACTATCACGCGACGCTTTTCGACCATAACCAAAACAAACACCTGCCCTGAAGCGAACCCATCTCAATAAAAAAATTGTTTGTGAAGACTGACTATACAAGCTTTGCAAGATGCGCTCCTACGCGCGCAGCGCACAAGATCTACCTCATGAACGACTTAGCCACCCTCGCCCGCCTGATTGAAAACCTCATCCGCCTCGGCACCATCGCTGCCGTCCAGATGAAGCCCCCGCGTGTGCAAGTCAAAACCGGATCGCTGACCACCGGCTGGTTGCCATGGATTGCCCCGAGAGCCGGCGCCGACCGCGAGTGGAATCCGCCCACCATCGAAGAGCAAGTCATCCTGTTCAGCCCTTCCGGCCAGCTCGGTAACGGCATCGTCCTAACCGGCCTGTTCAGCGACCACATCCCGGCCAACGGCGACCGCGAAGGCCTGCAACGCCGCACCTACCGCGACGGCACGGTGATCGAGTACGACAGCGTCGCTCACCACCTTAACGCCACGCTGACCGAAGGCGGCACCACCAACCTGATCAGCACCAGCGGCATCCACATCGTCGGCCCGATCACCCATGAGGGCGACTACACCCAGACCGGCAACCAGAAAATCACCGGTAAGGTCACCGTATCGGAGGACGTGATCGCGGCAGACATCAGCCTGGTCAATCACCCGCACGGCGGCGTGATGACAGGCGGTGGCAAGACGGGAAAACCGGAATGAACCGAGAAACCGGCGCCGCAATCAACACCGTCGAGCATATAGTCCAGTCGGCCACCGACATCCTGACCACTCGCCTCGGCACCCGCGTGATGCGTCGGGAGTACGGCAGCTTACTGCCGGAGCTGGTCGATCATCCGTTCAATGACATCACCCGTCTGCGCGCCTATGCCGCCACCGTCATGGCCCTGATGCGCTGGGAACCCCGAATTACCCTCAGCCGTGTGCAATTCATAGGAGCCACGTTACAAGGCCAGACGGTGATGGACATCGAATGCAGCCGTGTCGACACCAACGAGGCGCTAAATCTCAGCGTCCCATTGCAGCTTGGGGCCAGCGTATGAGTACCTTTGCCGCCATCGACCTGGCTCAGCTGCCGGCCCCGCAGATCGTCGAACAGATCGATTTCGAGCAGATCCTTGCCGAGCGCAAGGCCTACGCCATCAGCCTCTGGCCAGTCGAAGAACAGGCCGAAATCGCTGCACGCCTTACGCTGGAGTCGGAGCCGCTGACCAAGCTGCTCGAGGAGAACGCCTATCGCGAGACTGTCTGGCGTCAGCGTGTGAATGAAGCGTCCGTTGCAAACATGCTGGCCTTGGCCAAAGGCACCGATCTCGAAAACATCGCCGCGAATTACAACGTCGCACGCCTGGTCGTTCAGGAAGCCAGGCCATCCGCGATACCGCCAATCCCTCGGGTGATGGAGAGTGACGACAGCCTGCGCGAGCGTGCACAAATGGCCTGGGAAGGTCTGAGCACTGCAGGTTCCCGCAACAGCTACATCTTTCATGCTCGCTCGGCAGATGGCCAAGTGGCTGACGCAACCGCCGAAAGCCCTGCACCCGCCGCAGTGGTGGTGATCGTGCAATCGCTGCTCGGCGACGGTACTGCCTCGCCTGCGCTGCTGGCCACGGTCAAGACATACCTGAGTGACGATGATCGCCGCCCGGTCGCTGATCGACTGACCGTTCAGGGTGCCGATATCATCAACTACCAGGTAAAAGCGAAGCTCTACATGCTGAGTAATGGTCCCGAGAGCGAGCTTGCTCTTGCCGCGGCTAAGACCAGCCTACTGAAGTTCGTGAGCCAGCGACGTCGCCTCGGGCTTGAAGTGTCCGAATCCATCGTGCACGCCTCGCTGCACGTTGAAGGCGTGCGCAAAGTCGTGCTGCAAGATTGGCGGGACATCGTTGCCAGCCCCTACCAAGCCCCCTTTTGCACGGATATCGATTTGTCCCTGGGGGTTGAGTAATGACCGCTCAAGCCCTGCTCCCGCGCAACGTCACCCCGCTAGAACGCCAGGCCGCCCAAGCCTTGGCAGACATCCAGCGCGTGCCGATTCCTTTGCGCCAGCTGTACAACCCGGACCTGTGCCCGCCGCACCTGCTGCCCTACCTGGCATGGGCTTTCTCGGTTGATCGCTGGGACCCTCGATGGTCCGACGCAGCCAAGCGCACCGCTATCCGCGCGTCGTTCTACATCCATGCGCGCAAAGGCACCCTCGGTGCACTGCGCCGCGTGGTCGAGCCTCTGGGCTACCTGATCGAGGTGGAGGAATGGTGGCAGACCGTACCAGAGCGCGAGCCGGGCACCTTTGCGCTGAAGGTCGAGGTTCTGGATACCGGTATCACCGAAGAAATGTACCAGGAGCTGACCCGGCTCATTGATGACGCCAAGCCGGTCAGCCGGCACATGACCCGCCTCGCCTTTGGCTTGGAAACCACCGCCGCCCTCTGGTTCGGTGCCTGCGTTCTCGAGGGCGAGGTCACTACGATCTACCCGTTGCACGTCACGTTGCTGGAGCTCACCTGCACGGCTCGGGACGCGGCGAGTGTCGCGGTCACCGCCGAAATGACCACGCTTTATCCGCTTCAACCCACGTTGCTGGAACAGCATGCCTATCCCGCCAGAGAGGCGGTTGGCGGTGATTCTGGCGAGCAAACGACTATCCACCCCCTGCACGTCACAGCCCTGGAACAACAGGCCGAACCGGCCTATCAGTCCATCGCTGCGGACGCGGGTGAATTGACCACTATCTACCCGTTGGAGGCGTGATGGCAGCGCAAGAGTTTTATACGATTTTGACCAAGGCCGGCATTCAATATGAAGCCGACTGCAAGGCCACCGGCAAGCCAATCAAGCTGGTCAAAATGAGCGTCGGTGACGGTAACGGCGCCACCTACAACCCTGTGGATACGCAAGTCGCATTGAAGCGTACGGTCTGGGAAGGCAGCTTCAGCAACCTGTATCAAGACAAAACAAACACAGCCTGGTTGGTGGTCGAGGCGATCATTCCTCAAAACGTCGGTGGCTTCTGGATTCGTGAAGTGGCCGTCTGGACCGACACCGGCGTGTTGTACGCCATCGGCAAATACCCTGAGTCGTTTAAGCCGCTCATTGCCACCGGTGCCGGTCGCGAAATCAACATTCGCACCATCTTCACCACCAGCAATGCCGACAACGTGACGTTGATGCTCGACGGCTCGGTCATTCAGGCGACCCGTGCCTGGGTGAAAGAGTTTGTTGAAGTCGAATTGGCCAGCATCAAAAAAGATTTGTCGGCCGAACATGCAGAAGGCAAAACCCATAACTACCCGCTGACCAATTTCATCGAAACAGACTGGGTCGCCGAGTCGAGTCAGTCAGAATACCTAGCTGAAATTTTCCGAACCTTTGGCCAGTCGGGGGTTTTGGGCAGTCGTCAATACGGCTCTGCCGGGACCGAGTCGTTCAACCGCACGTTCGACGGCGCTTATTCGGCCATCAACCTGCACAACCACCCCAACCTGCTGGCCACTCCGGGGCTGGGTGAAATCGCGGCCATGATCAACGGCCACATGGTCAGGACGCGGCACAACGACTACCGCCTGCGCAGCGCTGCGCCGGGTAACTACCTGGCCATGGTGGACATTGCCCCACCAGCAGCCCCCGCGTCGGTGAATGCGGCGGTCGGCATTCCGGCGAAGGTCGCAGAAATGCGTGAATACTTTCGGGCCTTTGCTGCGCGGGATACCGAGATTCGTGACTACCGGCCACATTTTCGCTGGAACCTGTCGGTGCTGGAAATCTGGCCGGAGCTGTTGACCGACGAGGTGAACGATACCTTTGAAAGCTTCCGCCATCTGGAGGAAATCAACGGCTATCGCGACCTGTTGTCGCGCACCTTGTTGATGGGCGCCACCGGCTTCAGCGGTCGCAATGAAAACGGGTCGTTTATCCCTGGCTCGGTGCGCCAAGTGTCCAAGACTGGGCGGCCGCAGTACGTGGCCTGGCGCTACCGCATATCGGTCGCAGACGTGGGCAGTGTGGGGGATTACCCCGTTGAAAAACTCGTCACCCCACTCGATCTGCCGTTGCAGCGTTGGCACGCGAACCTGACAGGGCCGCAGGTGGCGACAAGCCGCCGTCAGCGGTGGCGTATCAACCGTGAGCTGTCGGCCGATCCGACCTGGGGCGCGTACAACGAATCCCCAACCATTGACCTACTGGATGAACTGATGGCGAAGGTTCCGGGGCTGAACGGCGCCGGGGCGAACCTGGTCGAGCAGTACACGGACAGCGGTGTGGTCACCAAGCTGACCAAGTGGGACAGCCCTGAACTGCTGAACGCGGCTTACTACAACCGCCGGTATGGGCACGAGCGCAACGCTAGCGGCCGCACCAAGGGCCTGCGTAGTTACAACGATCCGACGCTGTTCGTCGCGTCCAATACCCGCCCAGAGGTGGCGTCGTTTACGGCGGATGGCCAAACCTATCGCAACAGCTATGCGATTCCGTTGGAGCTGATTTTGCGCACGCCACTGGAGGGCTGGAACCCTTATGGCATTGCCACGGTAAACGCCACGGCCGGCGATGGCGCCACCGCGCAAACCGCTTGGACGGGGCGCAGCGATAGCTCTCGGCACTACCTCACGCCGGCCGAAATGTTCTCTGACACGGTGTTAGATCCCGATCCAGCGGATACCGGGGCAAGCCCGCGTTGGGTGTTGGATAGCGCCGGAGCGCCTCGACTGGTGCGGGCCTCGGGCATCTACGCGGTGCTGCCCAAAATCGATGGCGCTGGTGGGTTGTGTCTGCGTTACCCGGTCTATCCGATGTACCACGAAGGAGGCTGGGCGGCAGCAGCTGTCGATGCCCTAGCGGGCGACTGCACGACCAGCCTGGTGAATTTGATGCGTGGCTACATGACGCAAAGAGACTCAATCGCAGAAATGGATGAGTCGATCCGGGTACTTAAAAACGAAGTTTCGCAACTTAAACAGAAATAAAGCGGGGGAATAACTATGGGCATGTCGGCACTGCTGGCTGAGGCTACTCGCCTTGTTGCAATGTTCCAGGATAAAGAGAAAAGCATTAAAGATGCCGTGGCCGCTGCTGTTAGCGCGGTCCCGGCGATGAGCAAAGTTTACTACGTGAACGCTATTACCGGGGATGATGCGGCCGGTACAGGCGACAAGCTCAAACCGTTTAAAACGGTGGCAAAGGCTGTGAATACCATTCCTTACGGCGGTGGTGGTTACGTCCGGTTGTTTGGTCACGAACATGTGATCGAGAGTTTGATTTTCGTCGCATCCAAGAACCTGACAATTACTGTCGCCGAGGGTGAGACGGTGATGCCCACCCTGCGCAATATTTGCGTGCAGGCGAACGGGGCTGACGGCGCGGGGAATCAGGACAACTCGACCACAGGTTTTATGCTGGACAGTTCCACCGTTGTTTTGGGGAGCATCCGCATTCGCACGGCCAATTATTCGAAGCCCGAGTCAACGACGAACAACGTCTACACGGGTTTCTTCCGTCGCTATGACCGCCCGATGGGCATGATTCATGTGACCGGGTGTGAGATTGAGCTGGGCGATACCGCCCTGACTCGTCACACCATCAACGGGCAAACCGGCATCGTCTCGCTGTACTTAAACAAGATCAGCCGCGTGGGTCCGGTTGTTAAGAACACGCCATTAATCGAAACGGCCGGTAGTCCGATTATTTTTGCGGCGCAATCCAATACCTTGCCGGCCGGCGCGAAATGGTCGGGTGACTATTTGACTGGCGTTGTTTTTGACTCCAATGGCGCGACCCGAAGTGTCGTTACTAACGTGAATCTTGTTTAACTCGGTGACTAAAAATGCGGCTTAATTTCACATACGAAGGGCAGTTTTATTCGGCGTTTACCGTCGAGGACGCACTAGCAGTAGGAATCCCGATATTGGTGCTGGCGGGGGCTGCGGCTGAGCAGGTTCAAAAAGGAATTGATGCTGCCGTGGCGCAGGCCCGCGCGCGTAATGCCACTCGGATTGATGGTCAGGATTCCATGTATTTGCTCAAGGCGAATGAAGCTGAGCGCTACATCGCTGCCGGCTCGCCAGCAGATGCCAGCGACTACGTGTTGCTCAAGACAGAAGCCGAGGCGTTGCAAATCACTCCGCAAGCGCAGGCAAACCGGGTGATTGAAGCCCGTGATTCGTGGCTGACGGTGGCCGCACGCATCGAGGCAGCCCGCATCGGCGGCAAAGCGTCCCTGGCTGAGCTGGCGACCGTCGAGGCGGTGGTCACGGCTGGCGAATTGGTTATCGCCGAGCTGGACGCGATTTAACCCTACCCTGCTGGAACCCTGGGCCGTGAAAAGCGGTCCAGCAACCAGGTCAGCACTTCTCCCTGTAATCCCCGCTCTCACAATCCCCGGTACTCGCCGATCAGGCGCGCACGCGGCAGCCTGCGCACTGTCATCTCATTCACTGCGCAGGCAAACCCATGGCCGATTATCTCCACGGCGTGCGGGTCATCGAACTCAACGACGGCACCCGCCCCATCCGCACCATCCCCACCGCTGTTATCGGCATGGTTTGCACGGCCGAAGACGCTGATGCCACTGTTTTCCCACTGGACACACCGGTTCTACTGACCAACGTACAAAGTGCTATTGCCAAGGCCGGTACCAAAGGCACGCTGGCGGTATCTCTCCAAGCCATTGCCGACCAGACCAAACCCTATGTGATCGTGGTGCGTGTCAAAGAAGGGGCGACGGAAGCAGCCACCACCAGCGCCCTGATTGGTACCACCACCGCCGATGGCAAATACACCGGCATGAAAGCCTTGCTCGCCGCCAAGGCCAAGGTCGGCTTGGTGCCACGCATTCTCGGGGTACCTGGTCTGGACAGCCAACCGGTGGCCAGCGCCCTGGTCGCTATCGGTCAACAATTGCGCGCCTTTAACTACGTCAGTGCCTGGAACTGCAAGACCAAAGAAGAAGCCGTCGCCTACCGCGAAAACTTCGGCGCCCGAGAAGTCATGGTCATCTGGCCGGACTTCCAGAACTGGAAAACCACCGCCAATGCAACCGCGAAGGCCTCCTCTGTGGCTCGCGCCTTGGGCCTGCGCGCCAAGATCGACCAGGAAGTGGGCTGGCACAAAACGTTGTCCAACGTTGCGGTCAACGGCGTGACAGGCATCAGCGCCGACGTGTTCTGGGATCTGCAAAACCCCGCCACCGATGCCAACTACCTCAACAGTAACGAGGTCACCACCCTGATCAACGAGGGCGGCTTTCGCTTCTGGGGCAGTCGGACGTGCAGCGACGATCCGTTATTCGCTTTCGAGAACTACACCCGTACCGCGCAGATCCTCGCCGACACCATGGCCGAGGCGCAGATGTGGGCTGTGGACAGGCCCATGCATGCCTCTCTGGTGCGCGACATGATCGAGAGCATCAACGCCAAGTTCCGCGAACTGGTCACCGCGGGCTACCTGATTGGCGGCAGCTGCTGGTACCCGGATGACATAAACGACAAAGACAGCCTGAAGGCCGGGAAGCTTGTTCTCGATTACGACTACACACCGGTACCGCCGCTGGAAGACCTGACCCTTCGGCAGCGCATCACCGACCGTTACCTGATCCAGTTCGCCAACAAAGTTAATAGCTAAACCGGGGCTCCCCGTGAGGGGAGTCACCCCGAGTCAGTACACCGGAGAACACAGCCATGGCCATGCCTCGCAAACTCAAAAACATGAACCTGTTCAACGACGGCAACAGCTACCAGGGCGTTGCTAAAAGCGTTACCCCGCCCCCGCTCGGTCGCAAGATGGAAGCCTATCGCGGCGGCGGTATGAACGGACCGGTCAAGGCGGATCTGGGCTTCTCCGATGATGGCATTCAATTCGAATGGAAGACCGGTGGCCTGGACCTGATCGCGCTGCGTCAGTTCGGCACTGTGAACGCTTCGGGTGTGCAGCTGCGATTCGCCGGTTCGTTTCAGCAGGACGACACCGGCGAAGTCAGCGCCGTGGAGATCGTCGTACGCGGCCGCCACGAAACCATCGAAATGGGCGATGCCCAGCCCGGTGAAGACACCGAACACAGCATCACCACCACCTGCACCTACTACAAGCTGATCGTCGATAACGAAGAAATCATCGAGATCGATCTGCTCAATTTCATCGAGAAGGTTAACGGTGTCGACATGCTGGAAAAACAGCGCGCCGCCATCGGCCTTTGATCCGCCCCGCCGTGCTCATTCGAGGACGGCCTAACCTGAAATCTGGAGCCTTTCATGAACCCTGAAGACACCGTAGAAGCATTACCGCCTGTCGATGACAACACCGTCACCCTCGATTCACCGATCAAACGCGGCAAGACCACCATCGACACCCTCACCCTACGAAAACCAGCGTCAGGCGAGCTGCGCGGCGTCCAGCTGGTTGAACTATTGAACATGGACGTGGCCACTCTGATCAAGATCCTGCCACGCATCACCAGCCCAGGCATTACCGCCCCGGAAGCAGCCGGAATGGACCCGGCCGACCTGCTCGCCTGTGGCAGCAAGATTTCCGGTTTTTTGTTGCAGAGGTCGGTGAAGACGGACGCATCCCTCGTTGCGTAGAGGACGCCATGGCCGACCTGGCTGTGGTTTTTCACTGGGCGCCAGCGGACATGGATCAGTTGGGCCTGCAAGAACTGATGGACTGGCGCGAGCGCGCCAGGGTGCGGAGCTCCACCGATGGCGAATGATCTAAAACTTCAGGTATTGCTCAACGCCATCGACCGGGCGAGCGGTCCACTGAAGGCCATCAACAATGGCAGCATCGGCGCCGCACGCGCCCTCAAGGATGCTCGTGACCGCCTCAAGGAGCTCAACACACAGCAGAAGGATGTCAGCGCCTGGCGTACCCAGCGCGCTGCGGCCGAACAAACCGAGCAAGCTCTCGGCGCCGCCCGCGACAAGGTTCGGGCACTCAGCCAGCAATTCGCTGCCACCGGTGTGCCGACCAAGTCCATGGCCAAAGATTTCCGCACCGCCGTGCGTGAAGCACAGAAACTTAAAGAACAGCACCAGCAGCAGAGTGAACAGCTCCAGACGCTACGCACGAAACTGTACAGCGCCGGCATCAGCACCAAGGACCTCAGCAGCCACGAGCGCCAGCTGCGCGAACAGATTGGAGCCACCAACGCCAGCATCAGCGAACAGGGCAAGCGCCTGGTCGCCCTGAACTCGCAACAAAAACGCCTGGCGATCGAACGCAGCAAGATGGAGAAGACCCAGAACCTGGCGGGCAATATGGCCATGAACGGCGCCGCCGGACTGGGTTCGGGTTATGCAGCAAGCCGGCCGATTGCCAAAGCCATTGGCGCCTTTGCGCCGAACGAAGACTCGGCCACACAACTGAAAGTGTCGATGATGGATGGCACGGGCAAGGTCGCTGAGGACTTCCAGAAAATCACTGACCTCGCCACCAAACTGGGCGACCGATTGCCCGGTACCACGGCCGACTTTCAGGAAATGATGACGATGCTCCGGCGCCAAGGTCTCAGCGCCCAGAGCATTCTCGGCGGTACCGGTGAAGCAGCGGCGTACCTGGGCGTGCAATTGCAAATGCCAGTGGCCGAAGCCGCCGAATTCGCGGCGAAGATGCAAGATGCCACCCGCACTTCCGAGAAGGACATGATGGCGTTGATGGATACCATCCAGCGCGGTTTTTACTCGGGCGTTGACCCGACCAACATGCTCCAGGGCTTCAGCAAAATCTCGCCGGTATTGGACACCATCAAAAAATCAGGCATTGATGCGGCCAACGAGCTGGCACCGCTGCTGGTCATGATGGATCAAACAAGTATGGAAGGCGGCGCCGCCGGCAACGCCTTCCGGAAAATCTTCCAGGCTGGGTTGGATAAGGACGGTGTAAAGGACGTCAACAAAATCCTGGAGATCGAAGGCAAAAAAATCCGCTTCAAGTTCACCGACGACAAAGGCAACTTCGCCGGCCTGGAAAACCTGTTTGCCCAGGTCGAAAAGCTTAATACGCTGAACGATGAAGACCGGACCGCGACCATGAAATCGCTGTTCGGCGATGACTCTGAAACGATAACCACCCTGAACACCATGATGAACAAGGGGCTGGCAGGATACAGGGAGATTCAGCAGAAGCTTCAGAACCAGGCCGACCTACGCAAGCGCGTCAACGAACAGCTCGGCACCCTCACCAATGTCATGGAAGCCGCCGAAGGTAGCTTCACCAATGCCATGGCCGAATTCGGCGCCGCCGTTGCGCCCGATCTGAAAGAGCTGATCAACACCCTGGGCGAAATCGCCAACAAGGTCGGCGCCTGGGCTCGGGAGAATCCGCAATTGGCCGGCGGCTTGGTAAAAGTCGTGGCGTTGGTGGCCGGTCTGTCGATTGTGTTCGGTGGTCTGGCACTGACCTTGGCGAGCCTGCTCGGTCCCTTCGCTGTGGTTCGCTACGGCATGGCCATGTTCGGTGTACAGAGTGGCGGCACGCTGAGGATCATGCAGAAGCTGGCCCCCACCCTGACCGGCCTGGCGCGCAACGCTTTCCCCATGCTTGCGCAGGGGATTCGGACGGTGGCCAGCACCCTGGGCGGCGTTCTGCTGACCGCTTTGCGCACTGTGAGCATCGCGCTTTGGGGACTCGCCGCGAACCCGGTGGTGCTCGCCATCGCTGCGGTTGTCGCAACGCTCGCCGGTGCCGCTTACCTGGTCTACAAGAATTGGGACGCGGTGAAGCTCTATTTCACCAATACCTGGACCGAGATCAAGGCCGGCTTCAGCGGTGGCATCGGCAGCATCCTCAACACCTTGGCCAACTTCAGCCCGGTCGGCCTGATCTACCAGGCGTTCGCCGGCGTGCTGAGTTACCTGGGCGTGGATTTGCCAAACCGATTTACCGAGTTCGGCAACATGATCGTCAACGGTCTGGTCAACGGCCTGTTTGCCGGTATGGGCCAAATCAAAGGCGCCATCACCTCGATCGGCGATTCGACCATCGGCTGGTTCAAGGAAAAGCTCGGCATCCACAGCCCGTCGCGAGTGTTCGCCGAGTTAGGTGGCTTCACCATGGCCGGCCTCACCCAAGGTCTGGAAGGCGGTCAAAACGGCCCGTTGGGTGCACTGGCCGACATGAGCAAGCAAATCACCACTGCGGGCGCCATGGCGTTGGGCACAGCCTCACTACCTGTATTAACGGTCGATACCCGTGCCCCCATCAGCAACGCAGGCAGCTCGGTTTACGACAGTCACGACACCTACGAAATCCACATCCCGGCAACGCCTGGCATGGACCCACAAGCAATCGCCCGTGCCGTGCGCGCAGAGCTCGCCCGCATCGAAAGCGAAAAAGGCGCGCGCAAGCGCAGCAAACTCTCTGACCTGGAGTAAATCCCCATGATGCTTGCCTTGGGCATGTTCGTGTTCAGCCTCTCCACTGCAGCCTACCAGGAGTTGCAACGCCAAACCGAATGGCGCCACGCCAGCAATAATCGCTTCGGAGCAGCGCCAGCGCGGCAGTTTGTCGGGCGCGGTGACGACTCGATCACCCTTCCCGGCGTCATCCTCCCCGAGTTGGCTGGTAGTGCTCTCAGCCTCGACGCCGTGCGCCTGATGGCCAATACCGGCAAGGCATGGCCCGTGGTTGAAGGCAGCGGCCGGATCTATGGCCTGTGGATCATTGAGAGCCTGAGCGAGACCAAAACCATCTTCTTCCGCGACGGCACACCACGCCGTATCGAATTTTCCATCAGCCTCAAACGCATCGACGATGATCGGATAGACCTGCTCGGTGCCGGTACCAACGCAGGTGTCAGCATCATGAGATCGTTGCTGTGATCGATGCCGCCCTCTCCAGGGTCACAGGCTTTCTGGATGACGCCGTGGAACGTTACCGTCGCGAGGCCGGGTACCCAGTGCCAGCGTTTCGAATTACCGTCGACGGCAACGACATAGCCAAACTGATCAGTCCGCGGCTGATGAGCCTGGACCTGACCGACAACCGGGGGATCGAGGCGGACCAACTCAGCCTCACCCTCAGCGATCATGACGGGCTGCTGGCCATCCCACCTAAGGGCGCGGTGATCCACCTTTGGCTTGGCTGGAGCGATACTGGTCTGGTCGATAAGGGCACCTACACGGTCGACGAAACTGAACACAGCGGCGCACCGGATGTGCTGAGTATTCGCGCTCGGTCTGCAGATCTGCGCAAAGGCTTAAAAACCAAGCGCGAACGCAGTTGGAGCAACACTACTTTGGGCGACGTCCTGGGGGACATCGCCCAAAGCAACGGCCTGACCGCGACCATTGCCGGCGCCCTGGATGGGTTGCCCATCCTGCAACTCGACCAGGCCAACGAATCCGACGCCAATCTGATCAGTCGTGTGGGGGAAGAGTTTGACGCCGTGGTTACAGTCAAGGCCGGCTGCCTGCTGTGCCTCCCGGCCGGCGGCGGCAAGACTGCCAGTGGCGCGGAGCTGCCCCACATCACCCTGACCCGCGCCGATGGCGACCGGCACCGCTACCTGCAAGCCGACCGCGACAGCTACGACGGCGTGCGCGCCTACTTCTACGACGTGAACAGCGCCAAGAAACAGGAAGCCATTGCCGGCGGCGGCGAAAACCTCAAGGATCTGCGCCATACCTACAGCGACCGCCAGTCCGCCCTGCGCGCTGCCCGTGCCGAGTTCAATCGCCTGCAACGCGGCAGCGCCACCCTCAGCTACACCCTGGCCATTGGCCGGCCGGATCTGATCCCGGAGCTGACCTATACGCTCCAGGGCGTGAAGTCGGAGATCGACGAAATCATCTGGTACGGAGGCAACGTGCAGCACACCCTCAGCGCGGACAACGGCTACACCGTCAGTCTGGAGCTGGAGAGCAAGTTGCCCGAGGACACGGTTGAGGATCTGGCTGAAGAGAACAAGGGCGACTTCACGGGAATCATCGCGTACTACCGCGACAAGAAGACCGGGAAGGAAAAGACGGTGACAGCGGGGGATCAGAGCAAGCCGCGGCGGCTGCGGTGGTTGTATGCGAATGAAAGGACAGCAAAGCGTGCAGTGGATCGAGAGTGGAAAAAATGGGTGAGGCAGATCCAGCATAAAACCCCAGCACCTAGCCGGGGTCTGCTCCAACCTACTCAGGGAACTGAGTGAATACCTCTAAAAGTCGCAGAATATCCTGTTGGCGCTGCTCACTTATCCGCCGGAACTTAGTCAGCAACGTTTGTTCCTGCTCGCTCAGAGAACCAGTATAAACTACTGAAACTTCGGTTTTCGACACACTGTTCTCCAACATGCGATTACTCCTTTCACACGCAATGGGCGCCCGGTGCCAACACAGCACCTCAAAAAAGCTCACCCAGAGAACAGCCAATTTTGTGCACGTTGAGGCGTGCCACCAGCCCTAATCAATTACAAACTGGTACGACTACATTTCACAATGTGACTGTCATACAGTTTAACCCCGCTTGTGGGCATGTGCTATGCGTGACCTGCTGCCTTCGCAAGCGCAAAGGCCATCCGTACCAATGACTGACGATCGGGTTCAGCCATCAGTCGGTAAAACTCCAGCAAGCTCGACTCGTCACTGGTAAGGCTGCCAGCTGCTGCCGGCTTTCGCTCTCCGGACACCACATAGAGAACATCAACTCCCTGCTCAGCCACTGCTGCCAAGTAACTGGCATCAGGGCTTCGCTCGCCTTTTTCATAGTTGTACTGACTGTTTTTAGAGGCACCGGCCTTCGCCGCAAATTCGGTCTGATTCAATCCCAACCGTTCGCGTTCTTCTTTTAGACGATCACCAATTCCCACAAACGTCTCCAAAGCGGTTTGACATTCCCACAATCATGGGAAATACTGCGCTTGTCATCACACGAAATCACACGAAACGAGACTATGCCGAACGCATACCCCACCGAGCAAGTATGCCAAGAGGCCCGAAGTCGCTTGGCGCACCAAGGGCTCTCCGCGAAAGACTGGGCTGAACAGCACAAACTCAATCCGTCAACGGTGTACGCGGTTCTAAACGGACAGAAGAAATGTCTGCGGGGCGAAGCTCACCGCGCCGCGGTGCTTCTCGGCATCAAAGACGGCGTAGTCACAAACTAGGTCCGTTGGCTCAGGGAGGAAACCAGAAGATGAAACGCTCAGTTCTAGCCAACAGAAAGGATGTAGTCAGTGCAGTCATTTGCGCATACCCCGGCGGGCGTCTATATGCCGCTGCCGAACTCGGCATGACCATCAAGAAGTTTGATAACCAGGCATACGAAAACGCCGGCAGCCGCCCGCTGACCGATGACCATATCCATCGTTTGGAACAAGTCGCGGGGACCACGTTCCTTCCTGACTACGTCAGCGGGCTGTATGGCGGAATGTTTGTGCCGCTGACCATGCCGGGAACCCTAGACAATATCGATTTATATAGCCGTTCAGTCAAAGCGGCAGCCAAGCGCGGTTTGGTTGATCAGATCATTTCCAAGGCGCTCGACGATGGAGTCATTGAAGCTGGGGAAGCTGAAGCAATTATCAAAGCATTGATGCACTACATGTCTGCCCGCTATGCAGAGGTGCTGGCGACCATCCAACTGCACAGTAAGACGACGGAAGGAAGGTGAGCATGCGCAGCCGTACTCAGCCTTTACCGAGACGAGCCTTGATCTCTTTCAGCGCTGTTGCGACGTCATCCACCGCAAAGCGGATGTCTTCGGCCCTCACGAATAGCGCTGGCACCTCCCCGGTAGCAGTCAGCTTCATGGATTCGCGACCACGCATGATTTCCACCAGCGCTTCATGCCGCTCCTGCAAGCGCTGCATCAAGCTTTCAACATCCTTTTTTGAGTGAGCCGTCATGACCTACATCTCCGATTTAGAAAGAAATCACTTACTGGATCTACTGGTCATCGCCCAGCAGCGACTGGACACATTAAAAGAAATTGCAGCAACCACCAACGATTCACTCTCAGGCACTGACATCAGGATTGCCATCGGTGATGCAATCACTCCGCTGAACATCGCTCATGAAGCGGCAGAAACGTTCTAAAGGACCGGTCATGAGTACTTACAAACTGGTCTGCCCTCACTGCCAAGGCCGCATGCGCATACGCACCAGCGAAGGCACCCACATTTTCCTGCGCGTGGCCTACCTGCAATGCACCAACGAGGCTTGCGGTTGGTCAGTACGTGCCCAATTCGAAATGACTCACGAGATGAGCCCAAGCGGCATGGCCAACCCATCCGTGAGGCTTCCCGTTGCTGACATCGCTCTGCGCCGCGCCGCGATGAAGACCGCCAACGATCAACCCGACCTGCTCGACCAAATGGAAATGGAGTGTGCGCAATGAACCATGAACAGTTGACCCACGACTACCGCAGCAGCATGCAACGGGCGGCGTTTGCCTACCTGCAACGACACGAAGCTCAGTACCTGGTGGATTCCGATCTGCTCTACGACAACTGCGTTCGGCACATGACCGTTTCACTGGAAGTCCCGGTGTTCATGGCTCAGCAGTTGGTGCACAACGCCTGGACTGAATTGCAGGTGATCAATCAGCGCAAGTGGATTGGTGTGGACTGGGGCACAAGCCCGGATTGCACGGTCGTGCACTTGATCGATACACGGGCTGACCTACGTTACCCCGTCCCGGCGAGGCTGCTACCGCAGACATTACTCGCTCAGCGCAACTCCGCGCCCAAGCACCACCCTCAGTAATCCTTTTTTAACTCCCTGCCCTGCCCCGCTTCCCGTGGGTTTGGGTGAGCTTTGCCCGAAATCCGAGGTGGATCATGGAAATCGACGTTGCCATCAACGCAAAACTGAGCCGTTCGCAGGCCGAAGCGTTGCTCGAAACGCTACGCAGCCAGTACGCGATGCAGTTCAACGAGCACTGGTACGACGATCGATTTCGCTTGATCCCCGAGGGTCTACGGCACGGCTCGCTGCTGACTGCCTTCCCCGTGATGGCCGCGCAAAAACGCCTGATTGGCGCCCTCAAACACAGTCTCGGCGAAGTGAAGTAAGCCCCGATGAACATGAAACACGATCTACGCGCCGACATCTTGCAACGTCTTCAGTCCGATTACGGCCTCAAGCACAAAGCGGGCAAATACATGCGCGAAGGCGAATGCCCAGCGTGCAAGAAAAAGGAGCTGTACGCCTTCCACGATGACCCATGGATGATCCGTTGTGGCCGGGGCAAGTGCGGCCAGACCTGGCACGTGAAGGAGATCTACGAAGACCTGTTCGACGACTGGAGCAAACGTGCTCCGGCGACCGAGCAGCATCCCAACGCCACGGCGCGTGCCTACCTGGAGTTTGCTCGCGGCTTTCGTCTGGATCTGATTCAAGGCTGGTTCACCCAGGAAACGTATTTTTCTGGCGAGTTGAACGCAGGCAGCGCCACCGTGCGTTTCGCCCTAGACAAGGGCGGCTACTGGGAACGGCTGATCGACCGGCCGCACCGTTTTGGCAAGATGAAAGCCCGCTTCAAACCCGGCGACAGTCCCCGTGGTGTTTGGTGGTGTCCGCCCTGCGTCGAGTTGTTGGACGTTACCGAGCTATGGATCGTCGAGGGCATCTTCGATGCCATTGCTCTGGTCCACAACGGCATCGCAGCAGTATCGGCGATGTCATCCGGCGCCTATCCCGAAGAGTCGTTGAAAGAGCTTGCACGGCAGCGCGGCGGCAAACTGCCGAAGTTGGTGTGGGCACTGGACAACGAACCAGGCGCGCATAAATACACCAAGCGTTGGGTACGTCAGGCCCGCGCATTGGGCTACGAATGCGAAGCGGCGCAGATCCCCCAACCAGATAGCCGCAAGGTTGACTGGAATGACCTGCACCAGCGGTGGAACTTCATCGATGACGAAACCCAACGCACCGAGCAGGTCGAAAAAGACCTGGCCACGGCTCGCTACCATGGCTCCCTTCTGATCGCCGAAAGCGCCTCAGAGAAAGGCGTGCTGATGTACGACTGGCGCGAGCGCCATGAATTTCACTTCGGCTTCGACAGTCGGTTGTACTGGTTCAAGATGGACCTGGAGAAGTTCAACAAGGCCATGCAAGCGCTGGAGTCCTCCGAGCGCCATGAAGACCAGTTGCTCAACGACAAGCAGCGCCGCGACAAAGCTCTGCGTCAATGTGGCGGAGTGGTCGAGATCGCCAACTGCTACCCGCAGGCACTGTATTTCCAACGCAACGAAGTGACCGACGAATCCTGGTACTACTTCCGCGTTGATTTCCCACACGACAGTGGGAGCGTCAAAAACACCTTCACCGGTGGCCAGGTTGCCGCCGCCAGCGAATTCAAAAAGCGACTGCTCAGCATGGCCGCCGGTGCCGTATTCACCGGCAGTGGTCAACAACTCGACAAGATCATGAAAGACCAACTCTTCGGCCTGAAAACCGTGGAGACCATCGATTTCATTGGCTACAGCAAACAGCACAGCTGCTACGTATTCGGCGACATCGCTGTGCGTAGCGGTATCGTCAGCGAAGTGAACAAGGAGGACTTTTTCGAGTTCGGCAAACTGCGGCTCAAGACGCTGCAGAAGTCGATTGCCATGCACATTCAGCGCGACAGCAAGGTGTATCGCAGCGATTGGCTGCCAATGTTGTGGCTGTGTTTTGGCGCCAAAGGCATTGTTGCCCTGGCGTTCTGGTTCGGCTCGCTGTTCGCCGAACAGATCCGCGCGCAATACAAGTCGTTTCCGTTCCTTGAGGTCACGGGCGAAGCCGGCGCCGGCAAGACCACGCTTCTCACCTTCCTTTGGAAACTGCTGGGCCGCGAGCATGAAGGTTTTGACCCGTCGAAATCTACACGCGCCGGCCGACAGCGAGCCATGGGTCAGGTTTCCAACATGCCGGTGGTGCTGATCGAGGGCGACCGCAATGAGCCAGACAAGGCTCACGCGAAGGGCTTCGACTGGGACGAGCTGAAAGACTTCTACGGCGGTGGCACGCTCGGTACCAAGGGTATGAAAACCAGCGGTAACGAAACCTACGAGCCCCCGTTTCGTGGCGCTATTGCGATCAGCCAGAACGCCGATGTCAGCGCGTCCGAAGCAATCCTGACCCGGATTATCAAATCGCATTTTGCGCGCCCGGAAGTCACCACCGAGAGCCGGGCCGCCGCTGACAACTTGAACCTGATCCCGGTCGAGCACCTGAGCCACTTTCTGCTGCTGGCAGTGCGCGCGGAAGCGCAGGTGATGGCGAAGTTCGCCGAGCGTGTGCTTGTTCATGAACAACGTCTGCGCAAGCTCAAGGAAATCCGCGTCGAGCGAATCATTAAAAACCACAGCCAGTTGATGGCCCTGGTCGATTGCCTATGCCTGGTCTGCCCGCTCGATGAAAACCAGGTGGTGACGACTCAACAGGCCCTGACAGCCATGGCCCTGGAACGTCAGACCGCAATCAGCGCCGACCACCCGCTGGTGGCTGAATTCTGGGAGGTCTACGAGTACCTGGAAAGCTTGGGCGAAGGCCCGCAGGTCAATCACAGCACCGACCCCAAATTGATCGCCATCAACCTCAACGAGTTCGCCGAGCTGGCCAGCGTGCACCGCCAGAACCTGGCCGACCTGAAGACCTTGCGCACTCTGCTGACCGAGAGTCGCAGTCACAAATTGGTGGAAACCAACAAGCCCACGTATAGCGCGGTGCGCGCTTCGCAGAGCGCCGGCAACGCAATGTTCAACAAACCCTTAACCGTGCGCTGCTGGGTGTTTCAGAGCGCATGAACCGCAGTAACCACAGGAGCAGCACCATGCAAATCCAAGTGATCACCGGCGACATGGCTACCGGCAAAACAACCAAGTTGCGGACGATTGAAGCCGCGCTTTTAGGCAAAGGAAAGGATGCCAGCATCATCCATGCGGAATCTTACGCGGCATCCGGACTGCTTCGAATTATGGAAGTGAGGGTTCACAAAGGGCAGCGAACGCTACTGGTTGACGACTGCACGCGCCAACAGATCGATGCGGTTCTGGAATGGCAATCAACCGTCGAAGAGGACACGCAATACGACGACTTGATTGTTCACCTGGTGCGAAAAGCCAGTTGATGCCAGTCGCAGGAAATTGAAAGTGGTGTCGAGGAGTTGCACCTCCCCGACACCGACCACCACCAAGGAGCAGCACCATGCAAGCACAACACCCAAGCAGCAGCGGCACAGAGGCTACCACGAACGTCTTGAAAGTCGGGGATGACGTTACCTATGTCATTGGTCGCAGTACCGGGAATAGCGTTAGCTTCAGCGTTCGCGAAGGAAAAATCGCTGTAATCAATGACCATGTGGCCACCGTAAAATCCCGTAACGGTCGCAGCAGTGTGCAACCGTTGAATAAGCTCACTCGCAAAGGCCAACGCAATGCCCTGACCCGTGCTCTGTTGGGGGATGCGGAATGAACAACGGGAAATCCTTCCCCTGGAACCTCGAGCTTACAGGCCTCTGCGACCAATGCGGCAAATCCCGCGCCCATGGCAACCACAGGAAGTGCAGCAAAGCGCGCCAAGCGATCAACGCACGACGTAGGGCTGAAGAAGAACACGCCGGGATAGCGCCAAGACCTAGAAAAAGCGCCGGATTGTTCTGGTTACTTCGCCAGGAATGATCGGCAACACTTGACCCCGAAAGGCCCGGTAACGGGCCTTTCTTCTTCCAGAAAGCTGGTCGGTTGTTCAATACATTGCGTGGGGACGCACATGGCAGATGGCGTAGAGGCCCGTGGCAATTCAGTACGGGTCTATTTTCGTTTCAATGGCGAATTGTGCCGGGAGCTTGTACCCGGCGGCAACACAGCGGCCAACCGGGAGCATGCAGCACGCCTGGTGAACATCATCGAATACGAGATACAGGCTGGCACCTTTGACTACAGCCGGCATTTTCCCAACTCGCCCAGACTGGTCGAAAACACCTTCGGCCATTACTTGGATTTGTGGCTGAAGATCAAGCACAACAGCGTTGCCGCCACTTCCTATCGGGGTTATGCGAACAAGGCAGAGGTTCATGTGCGGCCGCGCTGGGGCAAAGTTCAGATCGACCAGATTGATCATTTGGATTTGCAGGAGTGGGTGCAGGACACACTCTCGAAGAGGCTCAAGAACAAGACCATTCGCGACATCATCAGCAACGTGCGCCAAGTCTTCAGGCTGTATCGCACTCGTAAGAAGGTGGCTCATGACCCGACTGAGGGGCTGTTCGTCCGCCTGCCTGATCCGGAAGCTCCTGACCCATTCACCAGGGCAGAAATCAAACAGATCCTGGAAACGCCGACCAGCCGCACGCAGGAGCTTTTGATGGTGCAGTTCATGATTTGGGCCGGGCCGCGGGTTTCGGAAACTATTGCCTTGGCTTGGGAGGATGTCGACCTGGAGCGAGGAACGGTGATTTTCCGCCGATCGAAAGTGCGCGGGGCATATCGTGTAACTAAAACTCGGCGCTCTACGCGGAAGGTTCGGCTGCTGGAGCCAGCATGGGATGCACTACGTAAGATCGATGCGATCAACCAGAAGAAAAAAGCGGAGACGGTCGACATCGTTGAACGGGATAACAAGACGGTGCGGCAGCACAAATTGCACTTTGTCTTTTTGAACAGCAAAAGCGGACTGCCGCATGTGAGCGATTTTGTTGTGCGGGATCGGTTTTTCAAGACGCACTTGAACGCGGCTGGGGTTCGGTATCGCGGGCCGGGCCAGTGTCGCCATACCTATGCCAGTCAGTTGCTGACCACGGGGGTGGCTTCAATCGATTGGATCGCTGAGCAGATGGGGCATACGAATGGGAACATGATTCGGCAGCACTACGGGACCTGGATCAACGAGGATGGTCCGGACGTCGTTGGCATCCTACAACACGCTCTAAAGCTGTAGACCACCGGGCATGTAACGCGAGGACAATTTCGGGCAACGAGGGCAACCAAGACCGGTTGAATCCACAACCTATTGCAGACGTTCATGCCAGCCAGATCAAAAGCAGTTTATGAATCGGAACGCAGACTTCAAAACAGCGCATGTGTTTTCATACAGCTTGGACCCAAAGCTGCCTTTTGGGATTCAGTACGATACCGCTAATCGGAGACGTTTCGATGTGTCTAAGAAACCAATAGCTATTTACATCCCAACCCATGGCGTATGCCTATTGAAAACGAAATAAGAGGAGCAAGGCTCTTTTGCTAACTAATTACCTCATTGGAAGAATGTTACTCCCCAAGGGTATAGCCTTGCGTTTCGGCACTTATGTATTCAGGAAGCGTAGGCTTTCCATTAATTTTCTTCGTTTGTTTCCCAAGAAACTCAAAAACTTTTGAGATTTGATTGGCAACCGATTCGCCAGGCTGCGATTTTACCGAAAATGCAGCTGGCGATCCCAACGCAGGAACACCTGCGGGATTTTCGGCCACGTATTTATCAATATCAAACAAAACAGCAGCGATTGCCCAGTCATTTGAGACTGAATCACTTTCATTAAAACATGTTGCCCCAACTTGAAACGCTGGTCCCGCGCCAGAGATATCGCACTCTACTTTTGCTGCGGAATTCTTGACGATGCGGGATAGTATCAAACTCTGAATCCACAAGCGCTTCATCCCAGTCGGATTCGCCTGCGCAGCAGCTTTACGAATTTTTGTGTCTGGGAATTGAGCCCAAGGTATATCTGCACGCGAAACATCAACGATTTGGTAGTTAACTGCCTCACTAGAAGAAAACTTGGTAGCAAAAGTTAAATAGCCACCTTTAACTGAGGCTGCAGAGGTAATCCGCGAACTGTAGATTGATCCATCTTTGATGGTATCCTCCCGTGCGGTGAATGCATTTGGAGTAATTGGCTTGCTGATTACGCTGTATGTCTTATCGCTGTTGGGTGTTACGAGGAGCCCAATGTTCTCCTTCATATAATATCTGAAGTCTGCTGGGTTATTCATCAAGACTCTACCCTCCCAGTCCTGCGGAAGCGGTTGATTGACGACGGCGTCTCGGAACCTCATGCCTGTGCAACCGCCCAGAAGAGTAGCCAACACCAAAGTGCCAAGTATCCTGATTTCGTATCGTTTTCATTTGATTTCCATTTCCAAGTCAACGTTAGAGAGGGCACACATTCATCAGATAAAAATCAAGCTTGAGAGATGTAAGTTGCAGCAGCATAGCTGTAGATTCGCAATTTTGCCCTCTGGAGCTGGCCGACAGCTTTCGACCCGGCCGGTGAAGATGCCTAGCAAACCGACGAGCTGTTGAATGAGTTATGCGGCTCGTCGCTGGCTACAAATCTCAGCGAGCTATAAAGTGACTTCCATCTGATATCCCTCATGCAGGAAGCGGCGATGAAGTATCTAACGAGGCTTTGTTACAACACGGACAACTGGAAGAAGCCTTCAGGCGTAGCGCAGGCCAAAGAGGTGAAAAGCTCCTATACAAGCAAATTCGGGTTCGGCCATGAGGAATGGTTGTTCCGAGATGATTGGATCGTTGATGGTTTGGCGTTACGCCTTCGTGCAAGGCGTGAACAAAAGCCGCAATAGACTGCTCAAGGACGCGCAGCCATTCGATCTGCACCTCTTCAGCATTGAGCCAAAAGCGAAACGTCGGTACGTAGGTGAAATTCGAGAAGTGGAATGCCTTACCGACCGTCAAGCGCAAGATGCGCTCGCATTGTTCCAAAGAAATGGCTGGCTTCAAGAGATGTGTGAAGAGATTATCCAGCTTGGTCGCAATCCAGAGGACTTGGGGCATGACGAGTATGCCCCATACGTATTCAACATTCGATTTCGGTTGGATAACGTCACGCTTTACGACGTTGATGAGTACTCGAAACCCGGCGATCCAATCATAGAGCGGTGCAAGCGCTATCAGCTCTATTCTGTGGTTGTCCAGGGTGACCAAACGCCTGGAGGGCGACGGAAACCTAATGGCAAGGACTGGATCACTATCCCCAAGATCAAACCTACCACCAGGACGGTGACTTATCAGCGCACAGCTGAGCATACAAGGATGCAGAAGAAACTACTCGAGCAGCTGAAGAAAGATTATCCAACCGACATCGTTCGTGCGGAGCGTGAATACATCGATATAACTGTAGAGACCCAGGATGCGCTCATCCTCTATGAGATTAAGTCAGATCTGTTGCCTCGCACCGTCCTGCGGCAAGCTATCGGGCAGTTACTCGAATACGCCTACCATACTCAAGTGCGCAAAAAAAAGATCAGTTTGGTTGCTGTGGGACGAAAGCCCTTATACGGTGACGATGCGAAATATTTAGATTTACTGCAGAGCAAGTTTGTCTTGCCGTTGAGCTATCTGTGCGTACCTTTGGACTAAGCAACGTACGACTGCTTTTGGTGCAGAGTGTGTAAAAATGCATGTGCCGTTTTGAAGTCTGCGTTGCTACGTAAAATCTTCTGGTGCTTGTGTAATCAGCAGACCAGAAATTTACGTAGGAGCGCGATTTTTGTGTTCCAGCCCCGACTGTCAAACGTGTTCTAAAACGTTTTTACACAGCCTCGCCGATAGCTGACTGTGAGGTGAACTGGACTGGCTAACCGAATTCACCTCGACATGACTGTTGACGGGCCCTTGGTGTACATTCGGTTAGCCGATGTCCAATTTCTTCAATCGAGCCAGGCCTTGTTTGATATGGCCGGCGTTTTCACCCATGGTCCACAGTGCGCCACGGACATTCCCGCCCACTTCCTGTACCCCTTGCGCCTCGATCAGCAGGGTCAACTCCATAATTGCCGCCTCTAGGGCCTGCTGGTTTTCGAACAACCTTTCCAGTACATCCGACAGTGAATAATCGCTTCGCATGGTGTCGACTCCTTTCGAGAAAGCCCAAGCATAGCAGCAACAGTGCCCCCAATTGGAACCTGCAATAGGTTGATTGGAGTATGGTCAACTGATGAAGCTGTCACTGGCTACTTTCACCCCAAACAGGCCAATCGTGGTGTCTATAAAATCAGGATCAATTCATTTAGATCAAAAGAATTGCGCTCAGCCGTGAGTCGAAATCACACGATTACATACCTCGACGCAAAGTTCCTTCACGCGCTCTAGGGTGTTTTTGTTGATCGCTACTTGGCCGGCAGACTCATTCGAGTTCGAACCTACACCAGGAATCGCAGTTGGTTGCTCATTGGGCTCAAACGCCCCGCATAAGCTGCTACGCAGTTCTTTGCGAGAAAGCCAGTAGGACTTTGGGAACGAAAGGACAGAGACGGGTTCACGTCGGAACGCCAATACATCATGCGCAGTGCCGTCGTTGTCAATGGCCTGGAACAGCAGTGTGCCTGTATTCGATTTACCGAGCGGCCGGAGCCCGTTTTCCTCAAGTATCGCAAATAGCTGGGCGAACCGGGCACCGCCCAGACCGCTTTTGAAGGACTCCACTGTCTTCGCCGTTACCGTATTAGTAGTCATTTGTGCTTTTCCTTTACCAATGCGTAAGTCTCTATTGCAGGCCTCAATGCCTCCTACCACCCATCATATTCCCGCCACAAGGAAAACGAATTTTTCTTTGCATCTTTCTCCCAAGGCATATTTAGGGGACCAAGGTTGCTCTTTCTAAATATTTCGCCCTTCCAAATTACAACATCTGGATCATCAGATGCACTGTCCATCCATCCGGACAAGAATTGCATCATGTGGCACAGTTCATGGGCAATTATAAGCGAAATGTCATCATTACAATCAAATGTCAATCTAATCAGGAACATGCCGTGATCTTCATTATTCCTCTTCAAGGATGCATTATTAACGATACCAGTCATATCGACGAAGCCTAGCCGAACCTCGTTCAATTCATCTATTCTAACTTTTTCGTAAAAACGGAGAATCCTTTCCTCATAAAATGAAACGACGTCAAGAATCTTGGCGCAGTAATCCTGATCGCAAAATTTTCCCAATTCTCCTTTGAACTTAATAAACTCTATATTCATGCTCCACTCCATATCGATGGAACGACTGAGGGAGATTTAACCAAACACCATTACTTGGCGGCGCTGACCATCCCGGGTGGTTACCAGCATTGAGTGTAGACCGTCTCGTGCACTATCCCATTACCGACTAGCCTGGCATCTACTCGGCTTTGTTCCTCAAATCAATTCATGTTGGGTTGGGTTGGGTTGGGTTGGGTCAGGAGCATCACTCGCGAAACCGCAGCAGCAAACTCCCCTCCCTTGGGGACAAGCTAGGTAGATATCGCGTAACCGACCTGGTGATACACACAGAAACAAGAGCGAAAAGCGGACCTGGCTAGCATTCTAGGCCGAGCCAATGGCTTCTTTTGGTCAATTCTGTTGAAAACAGTCGGTTTGCTTTCACTCCGGGGATTGAGAAAAATCTCATAAATGCAGGCCGTGTTCCCATATTGTTCCCATATGGCCCTTTTTCAGACGCAAAAAACCACAAACCCCCGACTTTCTCTAAGAAAATCAGGGGTTTGTGTTTGCAGAATGTGGCGGTGAAGGAGAGATTCGAACTCTCGATACAATTTCTTGTATACACACTTTCCAGGCGTGCTCCTTAAGCCACTCGGACACTTCACCGTATCTCGTCAAACATGTTCTGTCTGTCGAGGCGCGCTAATGTAGTCGAAAGCTTTTCTGATGGCAAACTTTTTTTGCAGAATTTTCATGCGGTTAGCGATTTAGTTGTTCCTGTGGGTGCCGTGCCATGGCAAACCCGCCAATCTCCGGCTTCGCGCCCTCTTCTATATAGAGGGGAATGCGCGGCTGGCGTGGCCGGCAACGCTTGCCGGGCGGGGAAAAGGGTGACCGGGCGGTCACTCACGGCGCTTTACCTGGTCTACGGCGGTGGGTAACGTCTGCCCTACTTTATTAGAAGGATTGGCGTCATGAGTGAGTTGATTTCCTACCATCTCGAAGACGGTATCGCGACCCTGACCTTGAGCAATGGCAAGGTCAATGCCATCTCGCCGGATGTGATTGTTGCGTTTAACGCTGCGCTGGATCGGGCGGTGGCGGATCGGGCGGTGGTGATCATTACCAGTCAGCCGGGTATTTTTTCGGGTGGTTATGACTTGAAGGTGATGACGGCAGGCCCTAAAGAGGCCATTGCGCTGGTAGCTGCCGGTTCGACCCTGGCTCGTCGCCTGCTGTCGCACCCGTTCCCGGTGGTCGTGGCCTGCCCTGGGCATGCGGTGGCCAAGGGTGCGTTTATTCTGTTGTCGGCTGACTACCGCATTGGTGTCGATGGCCCGTTCAGCATTGGTTTGAACGAAGTGCAGATCGGCATGACCATGCACCACGCCGGTATCGAGCTGGCGCGTGATCGTCTGCGCAAGTCGGCGTTTCACCGTGCGGTGATCAATGCTGAGATGTTCAATCCGCAGAGTGCTGTGGATGCCGGTTTCCTTGATCTGGTGGTGTCGGCCGAAGAGCTGCAAGGCGCGGCGCTGGCGGCGGCTCGTCAGTTGAAGAAGCTCAACATGACTGCCCACAAGAACACCAAGCTGAAAGTGCGCAAGGCGCTGCTGGAGACGCTGGACAACGCGATCATCCTGGATCAGGAGCATATGGGTTAAGCCCCTACGCGTTGCACCGAAAAGCCCGACCGTCGTGTCGGGCTTTTTCTTACGTGTCTGGTTTAAAACCTTTCAAGCGCTCTAGGCCGCATCTGACCCATAAGTCGGAAACATGCGCTCAAACATCGGCTATCTCCCACTTCTATAGCGGCAATTGCCGAAAACAGTGCACATCCGTACACTGCGCCACCTTTTGTCCCGGTGGGCCCTGTAAATGCTGTTTGTGTTTCGTATGTTATTGATGGGCTTGCACTTTATTCTGGCCGGTATGCTTGGGGTGATTCTCGGTCTGTGTCGGCCGTTTAATCCGGACAACAGCCGTTTATGCGCGCGTCTGTATGCGTGGCCGGCGATGTGCATTTTGCGTTTGCGCGTGAAGGCCGACGTCGGGCCGTTGATGGATAAGCCTGACAGTTGTGTGATCATTGCCAACCACCAGTCCAACTACGATCTGTTTGTGTTCGGCAACGTGGTGCCCCGTCGCACTGTGTGCATTGGCAAGAAGAGCCTGAAGTGGGTGCCGTTGTTCGGGCAGCTGTTCTGGCTGGCCGGCAATGTGTTGATTGACCGCGGCAATGCGCACAAGGCACGCCAGTCGATGCTGACCACTACTCGCACCTTGCAGCATGAAGACACCTCGATCTGGGTTTTCCCGGAAGGCACGCGCAACCTCGGCGAAGAGCTGCTGCCATTCAAAAAAGGCGCGTTCCAGATGGCGATTGCCGCGGGCGTGCCAATCGTGCCGGTGTGTGTCAGCAGTTACGTCAAACACATGCGATTGAACCGCTGGCGCAGTGGGAAGATTCTGATCCGTTCGCTACCGGCAATTCCTACGGCTGGATTGAGTCTGGATGACATGCCGATGCTGATCGCCCAGTGTCGCGAGCAGATGCGCGAGTGCATCGACTCGATGGATCGGCAACTGCAAGCCGCCTGAAAAAACCCGCCCTGTGCGGGTTTTCTTTTGCCTGCGAACTCTACAGATTTTGCTGACTCTCAAGCAGCAGACAAGGTTAAGCTGAATCCTGCCTGGCCCCGCCAGTCTTTATAGAAAGCGGCTAATAAGAAGTGAATCACTATCATGGGTAGAGTCGTTGCTGCTGCGGTTTACAGTGCCGGTAAGAAAGTCACCAATATTACCCTCGACGAAGGCGCCGCCTGGGCTGCCAAGCCTGGCCACTTTGTGTGGATTGGTCTGGAAGAACCGAACGCCGAAGAGCTGTTCAACCTGCAACGTCAGTTCAACCTGCATGAACTGGCCATCGAAGACGCCCTGGAAAAACACAGCCGACCGAAGCTGGAAACGTTCGGCGACGCACTGTTTATCGTCACGTATTCGCCGATCCGCAATGAAGGCAAACTGGAGTTCATCGAAACTCATATCTTTGCCGGGAAGGGCTACATCATTACCGCACGCAATGGTCATTCAGCGTCCTACGCCTATGTCCGACAGCGTTGTGAGGCGCGGCCGCTGTTGCTGGAGCATGGGGAAGATTTCGTACTCTATGCCATCCTCGACTTCGTGATTGAAAACTACCAGCCGATGGGCGAAGCGATTCATGCCGAGATCGATGAGCTGGAGACCAATGTCCTCTGCGGTTCCCTGAACGAACGCGACATCCAGAAACTCCACGGCCTGCGTCGCGATGTATTACGCTTGCGCCGGTTTGCGGCGCCGATGGTGGAGATCGGTGAGGAACTGCAAAATCTGAGCTTTCCGTTCATCGACAAGAATATGCGCCCGTACTTTCGCGATGTGCAGATTCATGTCACGCGGCAGATGGAAGACCTCACGACCCTGGCGGACATTGCCAGCCAGACCATCGAGGTCGGGGTGTTGCTGGAGGCGTCGCGCCAGAGCGTGGTGCAGCGCAAGTTTGCGGCGTGGGCAGCGATTCTGGCGTTCCCGACGGCGGTGGCCGGGATCTACGGGATGAACTTCGAGGACATGCCAGAGTTGACTTGGCATTATGGGTATTTCGGGGTGTTGGGGTTTATTGCCGTTGGGTGCGTCAGTTTATGGGCGAGTTTCAAGCGGTCGGGGTGGTTGTGAGTATGGTGTGACGCGGAGCGTCACGGGATGCATTCCCACGCGGAGCGTGGGAATGATCAAACATCCGACTAAGGCTTGTGCGCCACAAACCGCATCATCCACTCCGCAACAGTCGCTCCATGGTGAGGATGCTCCAGGCTCGCCATACCTTTCTGATAAACCTCTTCGCCCAGATGCTGCTGACGAATATCCAGCAACGCCCGTGAGTAATCGTGAATGAACTCCGGATGCCCCTGGAAGCACAGCACTTGATCGTTGATGTGGTACGCGGCGAACGGGCAGAAATCGCTCGAAGCAATCACCGTAGCGTTTTCCGGTAGCGCGGTGACCTGATCCTGGTGGCTGATCAGCAGCGTCAGCTCTTCCCTCAGCGGGCTCATCCATGGCGCCTTGGCCGCGAGTTTGTAGCTATGGGTGCCGACGCCCCAACCTTGGGTCGCTCGCTCACTTTTGCCGCCCAACAACAGTGCCAGCAGTTGATGGCCGAAGCACACGCCCAGCAGTTTGTCGCCGCGCTCGTAGCGGTTCAGCAGGTAGGTCTTGAGGGTTTGAATCCACGGGTCGGTGCCGAAGGAATCGGCCTTGCTCCCGGTGACCAGATACGCATCAAAGGTCTCGTCATCACTGGGATAATCGCCCTGCATCACGTTGTACACGGTGAACTCGGCAGCGATGGGTTGCTGCGAAAACAGACGCTGGAACATCTGCCCGTAACCCTGATATTGATCGACCAGTTCCGGACGCAGGATGTCGGTTTCCAGAATGCAGATGCGTAACGACATAAAAAATACCTGACACATGAAGGGAATAATGCACACCCCAGAGCCTGCCTTGAAACACAGTGGCAAGGCAAGCCCCGGAACGCGTCATCGGTCCCTTAGAACGTCCCTTAAAACAACGCGTCTTTGGCGGCTTTCTCCAGCAACAGCGCAGGCGGTGTGAAGCGCTCGCCGTACTGCTCGGCCAAGTACTGGGCGCGGGCGACGAAGTCTTTCACGCCGTACTGATTGATGAACTGCAGCGCACCGCCAGTCCAGGCCGCGAAGCCGATGCCGAAGATCGAGCCGACGTTGGCATCCGCCGTCGAAGTCAGCACACCCTCTTCCATGCAGCGCACGGTTTCGATGGCTTGTACGAACAGCAGTCGATCGCGTATGTCCTGCGGCGAAATCTGCCCATCGGCTTTCTCGAAGCGGCTTTTCAGCTCTGGCCACAAATGCTTCTGCCCTGTGGCCGGATAATCGTAGAAACCACCTCCAGCGGCCTTGCCCGGACGCTTGTATTCCTTGAGCAACAAGTCAATCACGGCGAACGCCGGGTGCTCAATCAGGTTTTTCCCTTCTGCGCGCAAGTCTTTGGCAGTTTGTTCGCGGATATGGCTCATGAGGCTGAGGGAAACTTCGTCGGAGATCGCCAGAGGCCCGACAGGCATGCCGGCCTTGCGCGCTTCGGTCTCGATCATCGGCGCGCTCACGCCTTCGCCAAGCATGGCGATGCCTTCGTTGGTGAAGGTGCCAAATACTCGGGAGGTAAAGAAGCCGCGACTGTCGTTGACCACGATTGGCGTCTTCTTGATTTGCAGGACGAAATCGAATCCGCGAGCCAGGGTTTCGTCGCTGGTATGGACGCCCTTGATGATTTCCACCAGTGGCATTTTCTCCACGGGACTGAAGAAATGCAGGCCGATGAATTTCGTTTGGTCCGGCACGGCGGTGGCCAGGCCACTGATCGGCAAGGTCGAGGTGTTGGAGGCGATGACCGCGTCCGGGCCGACAACTGTTTGCGCGGCTGATGAGACCTTGGCCTTCAGTTCGCGATCTTCAAACACTGCTTCAATGATCAGATCGCAACCCGCCAGGTCCGCATCGTTTTCGGTGGCATGGATTCGCGCCAAAATCTCCCCGCGCTGCTCACGAGTTAACTGACCACGCGCAATTTTCTTGTCCAGCAACGTCGCTGAGTGGGCCTTACCCTTCTCTGCCGCGGCGAGGTTGATGTCTTTGAGCACCACGTCGATGCCGGCCGATGCGCTGACAAACGCGATGCCCGCGCCCATCATCCCGGCGCCGAGCACGCCGACTTTCTTCGTCACATAAGGCGCTATGCCTTGGGGCCGGGAGCCACCGGCATTGATCTCATTGAGCTGAAACCAGAACGTGCCAATGAGGTTTTTCGACACCTGCCCGGTGGTCAGCTCGGTGAAGTAGCGGGTTTCGATCAGGTGCGCGGTGTCAAAATCCACCTGAGCGCCTTCCACCGCGGCGCAGAGGATTTTCTCTGGCGCGGGCAGGCAGCCCTGGGTTTTGCTGCGCAGAATTGATGGCGTGATAGCAAGCATCGGCGCGAGCTTCGGATCCGACGGCGTGCCGCCAGGAATCTGATAACCCTTCACGTCCCAGCGCTGCACAGCGACCGGGTGAGCGACAATCCACGCCCGCGCCTTGGCCATCAGCTCATCGCGATCGGCTGCCAACTCGTCGATCAATCGCGCCTGTAACGCCTGTTGCGGACGGATTTTCTTGCCTTCAAGCAGATACGGCAGGGCTTTTTCAATGCCCAGCATGCGGACCATGCGCACTACCCCGCCGCCGCCCGGCAACAGGCCGAGGGTGACTTCCGGCAGGCCCAGCAGCACCGACGGGTTGTCCAGCGCGACGCGGTGATGACAGGCCAGGCAGATTTCCCAACCACCGCCGAGTGCCGCGCCGTTAATGGCGGCAACCACCGGTTTGCCGAGGGTTTCCAGGGTGCGCAGTTGGCCCTTGAGGGTCAGCACCATGTCGTAAAAGGCTTTGGCTTCGGGTTTGCCGACCTTGATCAGTTCATTGAGGTCGCCACCAGCGAAGAAGGTCTTCTTGGCCGAGGTAATGATCACGCCGGCAATGGCCTCCTTGTCGGCGACCAGTCGGGCGACGCAGGTGGCCATGGCGTCGCGGTAGACCGCGTTCATGGTGTTGGCACTCTGGCCCGGCATGTCGATGGTCAGGACGACGATCTGGTCCTGACCCTTTTCGTAACGGATGGCTTGGGTCATGGCAATTTTCCTTGAGTCGGATTTTCTTAAAGGCAGGCTCAGAGGCGTTCGATGATGGTGGCAATGCCCATGCCGCCGCCGACACACAATGTCGCCAGGCCATAGCGCAGGCGCCGGGCTTCCAGTTCGTCGAGCAACGTGCCGAGAATCGCGCAGCCGGTGGCGCCGAGCGGGTGGCCCATGGCGATGGAGCCGCCGTTGACGTTGACCTTGTCGGGGTCGATGGCCATGTCCTTGATGAACTTGAGCACGACCGAGGCGAACGCTTCATTGACTTCGAACAGGTCGATGTCTTCGACCCGCAGCCCGGCCTTGGCCAGCGCCTTGCGAGTGGCCGGTGCCGGGCCGGTGAGCATGATGGTCGGGTCGGTGCTGGTGACCGCCGTGCCGACGATTCGCGCCCGTGGCTGCAAGCCCAACGCCCGACCCTTGGCCTCGGAGCCGATCAGCATCAGCGCCGCGCCATCGACGATCCCGGAACTGTTGCCCGGCGTGTGCACGTGGTTGATCCGCTCGATCTGGCTGTAAACCCGCAAGGCCGTGGCGTCGAAGCCCATTTGCCCGATCATTTCGAAGCTTGGCTTGAGCTTGCCCAGGCCTTCCATTGTCGATTCGGCGCGAATGAACTCATCGTGATCGAGCAGGATGATGCCGTTCTGGTCCTGCACCGGCACCAGCGACTTGTTGAACGAACCGTTCGCCCGCGCCCGTGCGGCCTTCTGTTGGGAGCGCAAGGCAAAGGCATCGACGTCCTGACGGCTGAAGCCTTCAATCGTGGCGATCAGGTCGGCACCCACGCCCTGGGGCGTGAAGTGGTTGTGCAAATTGGTTTCCGGGTCCAGCGCCCAAGCCCCGCCGTCGCTGCCCATGGGCACGCGGGACATCGACTCGACGCCACCGACCACCACCAGGTCTTCGAAGCCGGAACGCACTTTCATCGCGCCGAGGTTCACCGCTTCCAGCCCCGATGCGCAAAAGCGATTGAGCTGCATGCCGGCCACGCTGACGTCCCAATCGGCCACTTGCGTGGCGGTCTTGGCGATGTCAGAACCCTGGTCGCCGATGGGCGTCACGCAGCCGAGCACCACATCATCGACCTGACTGGTGTCCAGGGACGTGCGCTGCTGCAGCGCCGTCAGCAGTCCGGCCACCAGGTTCACTGGCTTGACGCTGTGCAAGGCGCCATTGGCCTTGCCTTTGCCACGGGGCGTGCGTAACGCGTCGAATATCAAAGCTTGGGTCATGACGTCCTCGAACCTGAAGGTGAATGAAACTCAAAAGATCGCAGCCTTCGGCAGCGCCTACAGGGGGCCGTGTGACCCTGATCTTTATGCCCTCACCTTATGCCGAGCAGCCGTGGATTCAATGACCACAGTGCTCATGTGCGTTGACGGTCACGCTCAGACGAACGGTAGTCTGCTATCGGATAAACCGATTCAAGTCACCAAGCTGTCTAGCAAACGGGCGCCCAAGAAGCTGGCCATAAGCCTCATGCTTTTTTAAAAGCGCAGAGTGCTCAGCACATACGAAATGGATCTAAGCCAATCGTGACGCGGGCCCTAAGGTAAACCTGTACGAAGTTGTCGTCGGGTTTTGCCGAGGCACTCGTTCTACAAGGAAGTGCAGCGCTCTGCCGTCATGGATATGTGCAGGCAGGCATCAGGAAATAACAAAAAAGGCGGTCAAGCCATGTTCAAGCATTCGAAAGTTCGTCAAGCCGGGCTCATTCTATTCGCCACTACACTGTTGTTGATTTTGCCGAACCTGACCAAGGTGATTGGCTGATCGGGCATCAGGGTTTTCATTTCGCCTGATAAAAAATGTGATTGGCTCGCTACCCGGGTCAGCGTGGCTGTGCCAACCTTTGCGCACTTCCACGACATGGACGGCGATCACTTGAAAGCGCTCATTCTATTTGGGGCCTTGCTGCTCAGCATGCCTCTGTCTGCCGCACAGCTGAGTCTGGAGCTAGGCGCGAGTTCTCGCACCTGGCAGACCGAGCAATTGCTCAAGCATCCTCAGGTTCAGACAATCACCATCACTAACGACGTTTCCTACAAACGGGACATGAGCTATCGCGCCGTGCCGTTGGCGGCGTTGCTGACGGGCATCAAGCCTGACGATCATCTGCAAGCCGTTGCCCTGGACGGTTTTGCCGCCGAACTGGCCGCCGCCCCGCTGCTCAATACCCAAGGCGCGCGGGCCTGGTTGGCGATTGAAGACCCGGCCCAGCCGTGGCCGCCGCTGTCAGAAGGCAAGCACAGTGCGGGGCCGTTTTATCTGGTCTGGACCGATCCACAAGCGGGCAATATCAGCCCCGAGCAATGGCCGTTCGAAGTAGCGAGCATCAAGCGCATGGCCCCGGTGGCCGAGCGCTTCCCTGCCCTGCTGCCCGATCCTGCGCTGAAGGCGGACGGTCCGGTGAACAAGGGCTTTGCGCTGTTTCAGAAGAACTGCCTGGCCTGTCATCGATTGAATGGCGCGGGGGATGCGCAGTTCGGGCCGGACCTGAATATTCCGTTCAACCCGACCGAGTACTTCGGCGCGGATTTCCTCAAGCGTTACATTCGAGATCCGCAGAGCTTGCGCCAGTGGCCGCAGGCGAAGATGCCGGCGTTCGCGACGACGGTGTTGCCGGAGGAGGATCTGGAATTGTTGGTGGGGTATTTGAAGCATATGGCGGGACGCAAAGTTAAGCCGTAACCGATCGTTCCCACGCTCTGCGTGGGAATGCAGCCCGGGACGCTCTGCGTCCCATCAAGAGCCGAACGCGGAGCGTCCGTGGAGGCATTCCCACGCAGAGCGTGGGAACGATCAGCGTGTAGGTTTACTGCTGCTGCACTGAGATCACCGGCGCAGGCGTCGGCGACACAAACACCTTCGCATGCATCTGCTCGCACCCACCGCCACGGCGCATGCCGCGCACCGGGCAGGCGTCGAGGTAGTCCAGGCCCACGGCCAGTTTCAGGTGACGCTCCGGGCGGGCCAGTTCGTTGGTCACGTCGAAGCTATACCAGGCGTCATCCAGCCAGGCTTCAGCCCAGGCGTGACTGGCCAGGTGTTCACTGTTCTCGCTGTACAAATACCCCGACACATAACGCGAGGGAATGCCCAGACTGCGAGCGCAGGCGAGAAACGCATGGGCGTGGTCCTGGCAGACCCCGGAACGCCCAGCGAAAGCCTGGGCGGCGCTGGTGTCTACTTCCGTGGAGCCCGGCGTGTAGGTCATGTGCTGGTTCAGGCCATGCATCAAATCGATCAGCGCCGTACGATCCCGGCGTTGTTTGCAGGCCTTCTCGGCGAATGCGCGCAGCGCTTCGTCGGCTTCGGTCAGGCGCGTGAAGCGCAGGAACGGCAGCGCCGACTGGCTTTCATGCTCGGCTTCGCGCAGTTCGTCGATATCCACCTGCCCTCGGGCGCCGATGATGATCGCTTCGTGAGGTTCATCCAGGGTGAGCACATGCAGAATGTTGCCGAATGGATCGAGTTGCGCGCGCACCGGGCGTGGCAAATCGAGCTGCCAGCTGAGCACGTGCTGGCGCTCGCTGTCATGAGGGGTCAATCGCAGGTACTGGATGCTCGCCCGCACCTGATCTTCATAGTGATAGGTGGTCTCGTGGCTAATGGAAAGTCTCATGCCGCCTCCAGGTAGGAACTGTGTATGGCGTTGCCCAACTGGCGCACCAGCGGGATGAACTCGGTCAGCCAGGCGTGCAGGCCTTCGTCGAGGATTTCGTTGATACCGGTGTAGCGCAGGCGCGCGTCCATTTCTGCCGCCAAACGTTGCGCGGGACGGCCGTTGGCCCCCGGCAATTGGGCGAGAATCTGGTCGATTTCTTCGGTGCAGGCCCGCAGGGAGCGCGGCACGTCGGCGCGCAGCAGCAACAACTCGGCCACATGCCGGGCGCCTGGGGCGTCGCGATAGATCTCGGTATAAGCCTCGAACGACGACAAGGCCCGTAGCAAGGCACTCCACTGGTAATAGGCGTGAGCCGTGCCGTCGCTGACTGCTTCAGCCTGATCGCCGGCCATTTCGTAACGGGCGTCGAGCAGGCGCAAGGTGTTGTCAGCCCTTTCGATAAAGGTGCCCAGACGAATGAACCGGAACGCGTCGTTACGCATGATGGTGCCGTAGGACGCGCCGCGGAACAGGTGGGAACGTTCCTTGATCCACTCACAGAAACGGCTCATGCCGTAGCGACTCAAGCCCTGCTCGGCGATTCCGCGAATTTCCAGCCAGGTAGCGTTGATGTTTTCCCACATGTCAGCGGTGATTCGCCCACGCACCGCATGGGCGCTGGCTCGCGCAGCACCGAGGCAGCTGTAGATGCTCGCCGGGTTGGCCGCATCCAAAGCGAAAAAGTGCAGCAGCCGTTCGGCATGCAGTTCGCCATGACGCTCCAGGTAATCGTCCAGAGTGCCGGTGATCAGCAACGGCATGGCGAGTTCGTGCAAGCCATCGCCACGACCGTCCTGAGGCATCAGTGACAGCGAATAACTGATGTCGAGCATCCGTGCGAGGTTTTCGGCCCGCTCCAGGTAACGCGACATCCAATACAGATCCGAGGCAGTTCTACTTAACATGGCAGGCTTCCTTCAATCCTCGACCACCCAGGTGTCCTTGGTTCCGCCGCCCTGGGAGGAATTCACCACCAGAGAGCCTTCGCGCAAGGCGACACGGGTCAAACCGCCGGGCACAACCCGGGTTTCGCGGCCAGACAATACAAACGGACGCAGGTCGATATGGCGTGGAGCGATGCCGTTTTCGACAAAGGTCGGACAGGTCGACAAAGACAACGTCGGTTGGGCGATGTACGCGTGGGGCTTGGCTTTGATCCGCTCGCGGAAAGATTCGATTTCCGCTGCCGTTGCCGCCGGCCCCACCAACATTCCGTAACCACCGGAGCCCTGGGTTTCCTTGACTACCAGCTCTGGAAGATTGGCCAGCACGTGGGACAGTTCAGAAGGATTACGACACTGCCATGTAGGCACATTCTTCAGAATCGGCTCTTCATCCAGGTAGAAACGAATCATGTCCGTGACGAAGGGGTACACCGACTTGTCGTCCGCGACCCCGGTGCCGATGGCATTCGCCAGCACCACGTTGCCGGAGCGATAGGACGACAGCAGTCCTGGCACGCCGAGCATCGAATCCGGGTTGAACGCCAGCGGATCGAGGAAGGCATCGTCGAGGCGCCGGTAGATCACGTCGACGGCTTTCGGCCCGTCCGTGGTGCGCATGAACACCTTGTCATCACGCACGAACAGGTCTGCGCCTTCCACCAGTTCAACGCCCATTTCCCGGGCCAGAAACGCATGCTCGAAAAACGCGCTGTTGAAGCGCCCCGGTGTCAGCACCACCACGCTCGGGTTGTCGAGCGGGCTGGAGCTTTTCAGGGTGTCCAGGAGCAAATTCGGATAGTGGTCGATCGGCGCAATGCGCTGGGCCGCAAACAACTCGGGGAACAGGCGCATCATCATCTTGCGGTCTTCGAGCATGTAGCTCACGCCGCTGGGGGTACGCAGGTTGTCTTCGAGCACGTAGTACGTGCCGTCGCCATCGCGCACCAGGTCGACGCCGGAAATGTGCGAATAGATATCGCGGTGCAGATCCAGGCCTTGCATCGCCAACTGGTATTGCTCGTTGGCCAGTACTTGCTCGGCCGGGATGATGCCGGCCTTGATGATGCGCTGCTCGTGATAGAGGTCGGCAAGGAACATGTTCAATGCCTTGACCCGCTGAATGCAGCCGCGCTCGACGACCCGCCATTCACTGGCGGGGATACTGCGGGGAATGGTGTCGAAGGGAATCAGGCGCTCTGTCCCCTGCTCATCACCATAGAGCGTGAATGTAATCCCGGCACGATGAAATAACAGATCGGCCTCGCGTCGCCGTTGTGCCAAAAGCTCGTCAGGCGTTTCGGCCAGCCAACGGGCAAACTCCCGATAATGCGGGCGGACCTGGCCGCCGGCATCGTACATCTCATCAAAATAGGTGCGGATCATGCCGTACTCCTTGTCACCCGGACATCCAAGCCTTCGCAAGGCCCGTGCCATCGGCATAAACGCTTTGATATCAATCAGTTGGATAACGGCGTCGCACCCGCCGCACCAATCCTGTGCGGTAAATGCCCCAACCTGATCGCCCCCGCTTCATGGCGAAGCAATGCTGTCGCCTATCAGCAGCATAGCCAGAGTTGATTTCACTGCCCGGGGGGCGATGCGGATAATCGGCGCATTCGCTGGAAACCTTATTGTTCTTCCCTTTTAGCCGCCTGTTCAGGTGGCTTTTTTTTTGTCCATTTGATCTTGCTTTTCATATAGCAAAAACGAAAACGGCCAACCCAAAGGTCAGCCGTTGCTGAGTGTTGTCACTGTTCATAAAGTTATGCGAGCAGCCCTCGTACCTCCTGTTTGACGCCCCATCCTTCGATGATACCGCCCAGAGGCTCGACCACCGCCTCGAAGTCCTGCTCAAAGTCGCCGATCCCGTCATAGGTGGCGTACATCACTTTGCTCAGTTCCAGATGCCACGCGCCGTCGTCCCTCACGCTGATCTGGGCATTCAAGGATTCACCACTGAAATGACCTGCCGCCCTGCGTGCCCGCTCCTCGTCCGGGAAAATGGCGTAGAACTCGATGGGATGGAATCGTGAAAAGTCGAAACCGCCTTCTTTCATGCGGCGCAGCACGCTGCTGCTGATGTCTTCTTGATAGGCTGTGCTCATGAAACGTCCCCCTCAGACTGATGGATAGACTTTCCGTATTCCCTGCACTTTCAACCGATTGGTGAGAGCGATACGGCAACAGAGGTTACCGACGGGAAACAAGCATGTAGCTGACAAGACCAGACCTTAGCGAGTCATTCGCTGATCTCGCTTGCAGAGTAGCCTCAAGACAGAGCTGCTGCCAAGGTCTGGTGAGTGATAGACAGGAAGATTCAGATTGGGGTGATGCTGCGGATTTCGATGCTGTACTGGGTTTTCAGGCTTTTGGCGCCTGCATCGGGGGTTCGCCCTTCCAGATCGTTCATGTCCAGTTCGGCGGCGACAGGAAGGAGTCGCTCCTTGATCAGTTGGGCAGCCTCATCGTCGCTGGGGCATTCGGCACGCTCGAAGACTTCATCGACAATTTCACCATGATCATCCACGAAAGTGATTTTCCACTTTTGCATCGGTGCCTCCTCGATAAAACCCATGGATGGGCTTACTTCTATCTGGACTTTTACCTTGAGTGATCGTTCAAACGGATTTACACCGCAAAGGTATGAAAAGTAGGTGCTCCGAGAATGCGGGTGGCAACGGACGGTTACCCGCACATGATGGCCAATCGACGTCACGCTATGGCCCGACCCAATCCTGTGGGAGCGTGGTTTGCCCGCGATGCGGATCGCTGCGGTGTATCTGACTGACCGTAGCGCCTGCATCGCGGGCAAACCACGCTCCCACAGGGTTCAGTATTGTTTGCGAGAAACCGATCAGATCCGCACATTGCCCCTTGGCCCGGCGATGGCCCAGATGATCAGGCCCAGGACCGGCAGCAGGAGGATCAATAGCACCCAGATGATTTTCATCCCGGTCTCGGCGCCACTTTTAAGCACGTTGATGATGGCCCAGATATCAAGGGCAAGAATAATCAGGCCAACCAGGCTGTTGAACGTGGAACCCATGGTGACGCTCCCGAAGAGTGGTATGCACTCTTAGGATAGTCGGGAGATGCAAGGGTTCCGTTTTATTACCGTCCTAGAGGGCTTCAGACGTGGATCGCCACTTTCAGGGCTTCCAGGGATGGCGCGGCGGCTATGCCGACTTCCGCGCACAATTCAAGAACCCGTGGCACGTCGTTACCGTAGACCAGCACCACTTGCAGTTCGTCGTCGAGCAACTGGCTGAAGTTCATCAGCGTGTAACCGCCGTTTTCCTTGTTCATGCTGCTCATCTGCACCTGAATGCGATTGAGCGCCGTGAGGGCTTCGGTCTTGGCCAGTTGCTTGGGTTTGATGTTGAAATCGACACCGGGGCCGAACGAAGCAACGATCTGCGCAAACAGGTCCATGTAGGTGTCAGCCTGGAACAGCACGGTTTCCGGCAGGCTGCCGACGACTACCCATTCGCCCAATGGGATCGGGAAGGTGTCGTCGTAGTTGATGTCCGGATTGGCCGTCAGAAAAGCCTCGGGATCGGCGTAGGCCTGAGCCGCTTCGTCAGCGACTTTCAGGATTTCGCCCTCGTCCATGCAGCCGGAGCTGATTTTGCTGATGAGTTCGACGAGTGCGGCTTTCATGAGGTGGATCCTGTAGCGAGGGAGATTTGAGGGCGCGAAGGATAACGTATTCGCAAACGGATTGCGGGACCAGGCACAAAAGCCCCGCAGCCACAGAGGTCAGGCCAGGAGCTTTTGCAATTGTGCGGTGGTATCCGCCGCGCCCATGGTTTTGGCCGCGTCCAGCGCGGACACACCGTTGGCATCCTTGGCTTTCGGATCGGCGCCTTTGCTGATCAGGTAGTCGATGATTTCGACGCGATTGAACATCGCCGCCATCATCAGCGCAGTGCGACCGTCGAAGGACGAACCTTCCACTTCAGCGCCACCCTCAACCAACGCCTTGACCACCGCCAGGTCACCTTTGAATGCCGCGCCGGCAATCGGGCTCTGGCCGTTGTCATTGCGGATTTCAGGATCAGCCTTGTGCTCGATAAGGACTTTTACCGTGTCGACATGGCCGTGGTACGCGGCCAACATCAACAGGGTATCGCCCTTGTGATTGCGCAGGTTCGGCGGCAGGCCCTTGGTCAGCAGCGCAGCCATCATGGCCGCATCGCCCTCGCGCGCTTTGTTGAACACCTGTTCGGCAAATTCAGCAGCCTCTTCGGGGGTCATCTGGCGGCTTTTGTCTGACATTGGGGACTCCACATTCGGTCAATCGGAAAGCCGATAGTTTCCCGAGCGGTCCGGAACCTGTCACTTCTTTTTTCTCATGGACGGCCATAGCTACGTTCAATAAGAGCCACATTCAATAGCGGTACCTGCCGCCGCGAATATCCGCCAGCACCTGCTCGGTGACTTGCACGTACGTCTGGGTGCCCGGCAACCAGGCGTAGATCGGGTCATCGCCGGTTTTGTTCGGGTCGAAGGCTTCGTCCTTGAGCCGCGTCTTCTGGTATTTGAAGGTCCCGGTGGTTTCCATTTTCACTTTCACCCGCAGGAAAAGTGGCACCGCGTAGGCAGGCATTTGCTGCCTGGCGAAAGCCAGCAACTCGCTGAAATCCAGGGTCGCCAGGGATTCAGCCGGCGTGATTGCCGCCATCCCGGCACGCCCATTGGTGTTGTGGATTTCCACGCCATAGGCCACCGCTTCGGCAATGTGCGGGTGTTGCAAGAGGATGTTTTCGACCTCGGTGGTCGAGACGTTTTCACCCTTCCAGCGGTAGGTGTCGCCCAAGCGATCGACAAACTGCGCGTGGCCAAAACCGATGTTGCGCAGCAGGTCACCGGTATTGAAATAACGGTCGCCCTTCTTGAACACGTCGTGGAGCACGACTTTTGCGGTTTTCTGCGGATCGGTGTAGCCGTCCAGCGGCGCCTTGTCGTCGATTCTTGCCAGCAGCAAACCCTGCTCGCCCTTGGCCACTTTGCGCATGAAGCCCTTGGCATCACGGGTGGGTGCGCCGCTGTCGTGGTCGTACGCCACCAACTCCCAGGACATCAGGGAAAAACCGATGGTGTTGTCGAAATTGAGGATGTTGGTGAAGCCGATATTGCCGTCGCTGGCGGCGTACAGCTCACAGATATGGTTAACGGCAAAACGCGTTTTGAACTCACGCCACGCGCCGGGGCGCAGCCCATTGCCGATCATCTTCGTCACGCTGTGCCGACTGTCGTCGACGCTGCGCGGTTGATCCACCAGGTAGCGGCACAATTCGCCGACATAACCGAGGGTGGTCGCCCGGTATTTGCGCACGTCGCTCCAGAACTGGCTGGCGCTGAACTTGCGGCGGATGGCAAACCCCGACGCCCCGCTGATTGCCGAGCCCCAGCACACGCAGAGCCCGGTGGCGTGGTACAGCGGCAAGGTGCAATAGACGACGTCCTGCGGCTGCATGTCCAGGGCAATCAACCCGAAGCTGGCGGAGCTGCGCATCCAGCGGCCGTGCTTGAACACCCCGGCCTTGGGCAACCCGGTGGTGCCCGAGGTGTAAATGTAGAAACAAGGATCGTCGAGAAAAACCTGCTGGCTGCTGACGGGGTTATCGCTGCACGCGTCGCAGCTGGCCGCCATCAGGTTGATGAAGCCATCGGGCGAATTGCCCGGATGGTGATAAGTGTCTTGATCGGCGACAAACCAGGTGCGCGCCGCCTCGATGGACACCCGCTCGCGGACCGCATTGAAAGCCGGCACCAGCTCTTCGCCGACCACGATCGCCACGGGCGCCACCAGGTTAAGGCTATGGGCCAGGGTATCGCGGGTCTGAGAGGTATTGAGCAAGGCGCTGATCGCGCCAACCTTGGCCACCGCCAATATCGTCACCAGCAGTTCCGGACGGTTTTCGATAAAGATCGCCACCACATCGCCCTTGCCGATGCCTTGGGCGATCAAGTGATGGGCGATGCGATTGGCCCACTGATTGACCTGTGCATAGGTGAGCGCCACCTCACCCTGCAGCAAGGCCGGGCCATCGGGATTACGCAATGTCGCCTGCTCGAAGCTCCAGCCGAGACCACACGGTTGGGTCGGGTCCTTGACGTTGGCGGCTTTCATGCCCTTCACCACCCGGGGAATGGCTTTGGCAATGGAAGGTAGCTTGCGGAGCATCATGCCCCAGGTAATCGTGTCGTTCAGCGTGCGGCTCATGGTGCTCCCGTTCGATCTTCTTATTGTCGGGTGGCGTTGATTGAAATCGAAAATACGTCAGCGGTTCTTGAGCTGTACACGCGGTTTTTGAAATGTTTTGTATCCGCAACTGAAGTGCTCGGACCGGAGATCGAAAAGCGGAACCCTGGCGTTGTGATTGGTTCCATCGAATCGATGGCGACCACGCAAAATGCAGGATGCACGATGGCCATTCATGCAGATTGCACGAAAGCACAAAACCGTCTAAAAACTAACTTGTTGATTTATATAATTTTTTTAAAAATCAGGCGCTGGCACAATCACTGCAACTACCTCTCCATGTTGCCCTTCAAGCACAAACGGAGCTGATAGACATGAGCCTGATCCAGGAAAAATTTTCGTCGCTGTTCTCCAACTTCGAAGTGACCACCCAGCCCCGGCCTGACGGCGGCATTCTGCTGACCCTGCGCAGTACCGACGGCAAAGTCTTCAAACGTTCGATTTCCTACCAGCAATTACATGCCGGCGATCAGCTGTCGTGGGTGATCAGCGCAATTCGCCGTGACATCGCCGAACAGGCCAGCGAACTGCCGCAGATCTCCATGCTGCAAAGCCAGCAACGGTTCGCCTTGCCGACCTATCACTCGGTTTAAATCCTGCGGTTGTGTAAATAAACGCGCTACAAACAAACAGGCCGTGAGCGCTTTCGCTTCACGGCCTGAGTTGTTTCTGCGGTTATGCAATCCCTGTTATGTGGTTTACAGGGCTGAAGGATTGATCCGCGCAAAGCTGTCGACGGTCACGTGCCCTGTCAGTTCCCCGCCCTCACGGGCCAGGCCACAGGTTGCCATTCCGGCTGCACGCGCGGCGTCCAACTCTTGAACGACGTCGGACAGAAACAGAACCTGCGAAGCATCAACGCCAATCCCCTGGGAAATGCGCTCGTAGGACTGCGCTTCACGCTTGGGCCCCGAGGTGGTGTCGAAATAGCCGCTGAACAGGGGCGACAAATCTCCCGCGTCCGAGCAGCCGAAGATCAGTTTTTGCGCCTGAATCGAGCCCGAGGAATACACAAACAGTTTGAAACCTTCCTGATGCCAGCGCTTGAGCGCTTCAACGGCGTCCGGGTACACGTGGCCTTTCAACTCCCCGGCCTGATAACCCTGCTCCCAGACCATCCCTTGCAACGCCTTGAGCGGCGTGGCCTTGCGGTCTTCGGCGATCCAGCCCAAGAGGATGTCGATGACCCGTTCGACATCGGCTTGCGGCTCACCGCCGTCACGCCGAACAGCGGCGAGCTGCTCGGCGACATCCGCGCGTCCGGCATTTTGGCGAACGAAATCCGGCAGGTGTTTAGCTGCGTAAGGAAACAGCACGTCGAACACAAAACTCACCGCGCTGGTGGTGCCTTCGATGTCGGTGAGAATTGCTTTGATCGGCATCGACTCAGTCCTCGAGACGCGGGAAGCGGCTGGCGATGTCATCGCCGGTGAAATTGGCCACCCAGCCTTCGGGGTTGTTGAACAGGCGGATCGCGACGAAATGCGGGTTTTCGCCCATGTCGAACCAGTGCGGCGTACCGGCAGGCACCGAGATCAGGTCATTTTTCTCGCAGAGCACGGCGTAGACGTAATCACCGATGTGCAGGGTGAACAAGCCACGTCCGGCGACGAAAAATCGTACTTCGTCTTCGCCATGACGGTGTTCATCGAGGAACTTGGCACGCAACTCGGTTTTTTGCGGGTGATCGCTGTTCAGGCTGATCACGTCGACGGTGATGTAACCGCGCTCGGTCATCAGCTTGTCGATTTGCTCCTGATACGCGGCGATCACTTCTTCCTGGCTGGCGCCGGGCTGGATTTTCGCCGTGGCTTGCCAACGGTCGAAGCGCACACCCTGTTCGGCCAGGGTCGAGGCGATGTCTTCGAGGTGGGTGAGTACTTTGTTCGGTATTTCGGGGCTGCTGACGTGGTAAACGGACAGGCTGCTCATCTGGGCAACTCCTTAACGGTTCATGCTTTATGGTTCGAGAGCGAGCGCGTCTTCAACTCGCACTCGAACAAAAATTCAAAGGCCTCGATCTGGCGCAGCGCGTCGCTCATACGCGCGCCCCACGTGTAGAGGCCATGGCCACGGATCAGATAGCCGACGCAATCAGGATGGGCGTCGAGCCAAGGCTGCACCTTGGCGGCCAGCCGTGCAATGTCCTGATCGTTGTCGAAAATCGGCACGCGCACGCGGGATTCGTGAGTCGAGACGCCGCTGAAGGCTTTTTGCAGTTCGTAGCCTTCGAACTCGATGAAGTCTTCCGACGTCAGGCGCGACAGCACCGTGGCATTCACCGAATGGGTGTGCAGCACCGCGCCGATCTCCGGGCGCCAGCTGTAGAGCTGAGTATGCAGCAGGGTTTCGGCGGACGGTTTTTTGCCCGGTTCCAGGCTATTGCCCGACAGGTCGGTGGCCAGCACATCGTCGATGCCCAGCTGGCCTTTGTGCTTGCCGGACACCGTCAGCAAGGCTTCAGTCGGCGACAGGCGGGTGGAGTAATTGCTGCTGGTGGCCGGCGACCAGCCGCGGCCATACAGAAAACGCCCGGCGTCGATGATTTCTTGAGCAAGGTGTTCACGGGTAAGGCTCATGGCCTGTCCTCTTGCATGCGTGTGGCAATGATAACGGCAGCGGCGAAGGCGGCGAGACTGGCGATACTAAAGGTCAATGTGGCGCCGAGGGCATTCCAGCTATAGCCGGAATACAGCGCGCCCAGTGCACCGCCGGTGCCGGCCAGCGCGGCATACAACGCCTGGCCCTGCCCTTGCTGACGCGCGCCGAAACTACGTTGCACGAACTGGATGGCAGCCGCGTGAAAGCTGCCGAAGGTAGCGGCGTGCAGCACTTGGGCAAACAGCAGCACCCAAAGGAATTCAGCAAACGAACCGAGCAACAACCAACGCAGGGCCGCCAGCAGGAAACTCGCCAGCAGCACCCGGCGCACAGAGAAACGCGCAAGGATCTTGCTCATGGCCAGAAACATCAAGACTTCGGCAACCACGCCGACCGCCCAGAGCATGCCGATCAGCCCGCGGCTGTAACCGAGTCGCTCAAGGTGCAGGGTCAGAAAGGTGTAATACGGCCCGTGACTCATCTGCATCAGCGCCACGCAACCGTAGAACGCCAACACCCCGGGGTTGCGCAATTGCTGGAGGAATCCCTCCCCCGCCAACCGTTCGCTCTGAATCGGTTGCGCGTTGGGTACCCACAAACTGCTGACGACGATCCCGGCCATGATCAGCACTAACGCCACCGGATAGATGTCCAGGCTAAGCCATTCAAACAGCCGCCCGAGGGCGACCACGGTGATGATGAAACCGATGGAACCCCACAGGCGAATCTGACTGTAGCGAGACGTCTGGCCATTCAAGTGCGCCAGGGTGATGACTTCGAACTGCGGCAATACCGCGTGCCAGAAGAACGCGTGCAAGGCCATGACCATCGCCAGCCACGCGTAGCTTTTGTTGACGAAAATCAGTGAGAAGGTCAGCAACGTACAGACCGCGCCGAACCGCACGATGGCCAGACGTCGCCCGGTGTAGTCACCGAGCCAGCCCCAGATATTCGGCGCCACACAGCGCATCAGCATCGGGATCGCCACCAGTTCGCCAATGCGCGCGCTGGAAAAGCCCAGGTGATCGAAGTACAGCGCCAGGAATGGCGCTGTCGAACCGAGCAAGGCGAAATAGAACAGATAGAAACTGGAGAGCCGCCAGTACGGGAGCGCCGCCACGGTCGTCAAACCGCAGCGGCTGTGAGGTCAGCCATTAAAGCTGACCCAGCACCGGAGTGCTCACGCGCACATCGAGGTTCTGCCCGCGATGACGCAGCAGGTGATCCATCAACACGATGGCCATCATCGCTTCGGCAATCGGCGTGGCGCGGATGCCAACGCAAGGGTCGTGACGGCCCTTGGTGACGACCTCCACCGGGTTGCCATGGATATCGATGGAACGGCCTGGCGTGGTGATGCTCGAGGTGGGCTTGAGCGCCAGGTGTGCAACGATCGGCTGACCGGACGAAATGCCGCCGAGAATGCCGCCAGCGTTGTTGCTGAGGAAACCTTCCGGGGTCATTTCATCACGGTGTTCGGTGCCGCGCTGGGCGATGCTGGCAAACCCGGCGCCGATTTCCACGCCTTTGACCGCGTTGATGCTCATCAACGCGTGGGCCAGTTCGGCGTCGAGACGGTCGAAGATCGGCTCGCCCAGGCCCGGCATCACGCCTTCGGCGACCACGGTGATCTTCGCGCCGACCGAATCCTGGTCGCGACGCAATTGGTCCATATAGGCTTCCAGCTCCGGCACTTTGTCCGGGTCGGGGCTGAAGAAGGCGTTTTCTTCCACCGAATCCCAGGTCTTGAACGGGATTTCAATCGGGCCGAGCTGGCTCATGTAGCCGCGAATGACGATGCCCTGGGTGGCCAGGTACTTTTTCGCAATCGCACCGGCTGCCACGCGCATGGCGGTTTCACGGGCCGAACTGCGACCGCCGCCGCGGTAATCGCGCTCGCCGTATTTGTGGTGGTAGGTGTAGTCGGCGTGCGCCGGGCGGAACAGATCCTTGATCGCCGAATAGTCCTTGGACTTCTGGTCGGTGTTGCGGATCAACAGGCCGATGGCGCAACCGGTGGTGCGGCCTTCAAAGACGCCGCTGAGGATTTCGACTTCGTCGGCTTCCTGGCGCTGGGTGGTGTGGCGACTGGTGCCGGGCTTGCGGCGGTCCAGGTCGCGCTGCAGATCCTCAAGGGAAATCTCCAGGCCCGGCGGGCAGCCATCGACAATGGCGACCAACGCCGGACCATGGCTTTCGCCCGCGGTGGTGACAGTGAACAGCTTGCCGTAGGTATTGCCGGACATGCGGGACGCTCCGTGAAATCGAAACTAAAATACGTAATGCGCGCCAGTATACGCAGGCTACCCGACTAGTTCATCCTCGAACCTTATGGGTGCCTGCGAGTCCAACCGGCACCTTGTTGATGATGGCGTGATGATGCTGCGAGTTCTAGCCTTGAGCCTTACCCTGTTTACCGGCTTTGCACAGGCCACTGTGCTGCAACGCCCGATCACATTGGACACGGGCAGCGGCGAGCTTTTCGGCTCGCTGTTGCTGCCCAAGTCCGACACGCCTGTGCCGGTTGTCCTTATCATTTCCGGCTCCGGCCCTACGGATCGTGACGGAAACAACCCCGACGGCGGACGCAACGACAGCCTCAAACGGCTGGCCTGGGTGCTGGCCAAACACAACATCGCCAGCGTGCGCTACGACAAGCGCGGCGTGGCGGCGAGCCTGGCTGCGACTCCAGACGAACGTAATCTCTCGGTGGAAGCCTATGTGGCCGACGCCGAAGCCTGGGGCCAGAAGCTCAAAGCCGATCCGCGCTTTGGCAAACTGATTTTGCTGGGCCACAGTGAAGGTGCTTTGATCGCCAGCCTGGCGGCGCCAAACGTCGATGCCGCGGCGGTAATTTCCATGTCCGGCAGCGCCCGGCCGATCGATCAGGTACTGCGCCAGCAGCTGAGCAATCGCCTGCCACCGCCGTTGATGCTGCGCAGCAATGAACTGCTCGACAGCCTCAAGGCCGGCCATACCGACGACAACGTGCCCCCGCAATTGCAGGTGATTTTCCGCCCCAGCGTGCAGCCGTATCTGATTTCGCTGTTCCGCCAAGACCCGGCGGCGGCCTTCGCCAAATTGAAAATGCCGGCGCTGATCATCCAGGGCAGCAACGACATTCAGGTCGGCGTGGGTGACGCCAAGGCACTCAAGGCCGCCAAACCGGACGCCGAACTGGCGCTGATCGAAGGCATGAACCACGTGATGCGCATCGTGCCCAACGACGTGAAGCGGCAATTGGCCTCCTATAAAGATCCGCAATTACCGCTGGCCGCCGAACTCGGCGCGCGAATCCTCGGGTTTATTGACGGACTTCGCACCCGTTAAGCGCTGTTTTAAGCGCTGTTGACCCTCCAGTCCTGAAAAAAACGGCCGATAAGCCTTTGTCGCCAGCGCACTGGCTGGCGGCAAGCAGGGCTTGGACAGGATCTCGCCGTTATGACTGATACCCAGACTTCACCCGACACCACCGCTGAAAAAGACACACCGCCAGCGGTCGAGCTGCCGTGGGCGGACGTCCACGTCGAGCACCACAAAATGCTCCGCCTGGCGCCGCTGCAAACCGACCGCAACACTGGCGGACGGCCGTTGCGCTTTGTCGAATTCGGTTACGCCGAACGCAATAGCAAGGAACACAGCCTGATGCGCATGGCCATCAAGCTGCCGGGCCAGCGGGTGCGCAAAGAACAGAACCATCTGGACGTGTGGGTCGATCACACGACCAAACGCGTGCATTTCGAGCCGGAAAGCGGCTTGCAGATCGAGCCGCTGAACCGCGGCATCGGGCGCTATTTGGCAGCTCAGGGCATTACGTGGGCGAAGAAGAGATGGCCCGCCTACACCGTCGATGGCACTGATCTGAACAACAAGGATGCGCTGAACGAAGACACTCGCCTGCGCCGCGATCACTTTCTGCGGGTGCACGGTTTTGACGTGGTCTACGCCGACGCCCAGCATTTGAAGGGCAGCGTTAAAGAGGTGTCGGTCGGTGATTTGCTCGGCGACTGGAACAGCGAGAGGTTGCAGCAGGTGGAAATCCTCGAAGCCGCGCAAATGCTCCAGCAAGCCGAGCAGAATCTGGCGGAACAGGAAGTCAAACTGAAGAAGCACGAAGAAAAGGTCAGCAAGTACAAACGCGAAGACGCCGGGCTGCGTTTTACCATTACCTGTCTGGTGGCGTTTGCGGTGTTTCAGGCGGGGTTGCTGATCTGGATTGCTACGCACCGCTGAAGACTTGAGACCGCGGCGCGGCCATTCGCGGGCAAGCCACGCTCCCACAGATTTAGTGTGTACCCATCATTTGGACACGACACAAAACCTGTGGGAGCGTGGCTTGCCCGCGAAGGCTTTCTCAGGTCAGACGCGAGAAGCGAACAACGCCTGATGATCGCGGCACTGCTCCGCTGTCAGCATGAACACCCCATGCCCACCGCGCTCGAACTCCAGCCAGGCGAAGTCGACTTGCGGGTATAGCGCCTCGACGTGAACCTGACTGTTACCCACCTCAACGATCAGCAATCCCTTCTCGGTCAGATGATCCGCCGCTTCGGCGAGCATGCGGCGCACCAGGTTCAAACCGTCGTCGCCACAGGCCAGGCCCAGCTCCGGTTCGTGCTGATACTCATCCGGCATGTCGGCGAAATCTTCCGCATCGACGTAAGGCGGGTTCGACACGATCAGGTCGAAACGTTGACCCGGCAAACCATCGAAACCATCGCCCTGAACGGTGAACACCCGCTCATCGACACCGTGGCGCTCGATGTTCTGGTTCGCCACTTCCAGCGCCTCGAACGACAGATCGGCCAGTACCACTTCGGCGTTCTGGAACTCGTAGGCACAGGCGATGCCGATGCAACCGGAACCGGTGCACAGGTCGAGAATGCGCGCAGGTTCGGCACCCAACCACGGTTCGAAACGCTTTTCGATCAGCTCGCCAATTGGCGAACGCGGGATCAGTACGCGTTCGTCGACAATGAACGACATACCGCAAAACCAGGCTTCGCCCAGCAGGTAAGCGGTCGGAATGCGCTCTTCGATGCGGCGCTTGAGCAAGCGTTGCAGATTGACCAGTTCGTCTTCTTCCAGACGGCAGTCCAGATAGCTGTCGGCAATTTCCCACGGCAGGTGCAGCGCCCCCAACACCAGTTGACGGGCTTCATCCCAGGCGTTGTCGGTCCCATGGCCGAAAAACAGATCCTCCCCATGGAAGCGGCTGACGGCCCAACGGATATGGTCACGCAGGGTACGAAGTCGGGAAGTGATCACGGGGCAAACTCCAGAAAAAACGACTGACGATTCTAACAGCCAAAAGACGCCACGACGACGCAGGAAAAACACCGGATCAGATGTAGGACTCTTCTATTTTTTCAGCAAGCTATTGAACAGAACGAGTATCTTGACAAGGCTGCGACCCAACAACGGCGGTGCCTACGATGGTAGCGATTCACAGAAGCGCTCAGCCAGAGGACAATGTCGCAAAAGCCCCACCCGAAGGAGCCCCAGAATGTCCGTTCCAAAAACGATGTTTCAACTCAGCGGCCGTGGTTATGCAGCGGCCAATCTGGGTCATGCGACCCTTGTCATCATCGATGCCCAGAAAGAATACCTCAGCGGCCCCTTGGCACTGAGCGGCATGGATGCTGCCGTCGCGAACATCAAGCAACTGGTGGCCGCTGCCCGTGCAGCCGGTCGGCCGATCGTGCACGTACGCCACCTCGGCACTGTCGGTGGGCTGTTCGACCCGCAAGGCGAGCGCGGCGAGTTCATCCCGGGCCTGGAGCCACAGGGCGACGAAACCATCATCGGCAAATTGCTGCCGAGTGCGTTTCATGGCACTGAACTGCTGGAGCGCCTGCAGAACCTCGGCTCGCTGGACCTTATCGTCTGCGGCTTCATGAGCCATTCCAGCGTCAGCACTACCGTGCGCGCCGCGAAGAACCTGGGCTTTCGTTGCACATTGGTTGAAGACGCCTGCGCGACTCGCGACCTGCCCTACAAGGGTGGCGTCCTGAGCGCCGAGCACGTTCAGCACACCGAGATGGCGATCATGGCGGACAATTTCGCCACCCTCGCCCAGACCCGCGAACTGATCTGATCAACCCTTCGATGAGCGGTCCATGCCGCCGCTCATCCGCAAAAGCCTCTCATTTGCTGTAATTGCCCTAGCCTCAGGAACATCCCGGTCAACTCCCGGTCGAAGGGCCGATACCCATTGAGGAAGGTCGGAATGAAGTTATCCGATGGTTTTGATGCACGCCGCTTGCGGCCCAAAGGGCAAAGCACCTGGCGTTTTCGCTTCGGCGCAGCGTTCGCTGCCTTGCTGGCGACGTGTGGTGTGTTGCTGGCGATGGCCGGCGCAGCCAGCTTGCTGGGCCGCCCACCGGCGCTGGGCGAGTTGAATGCCAGCCCGTTGGGCTCGGCGATCATTCTGGCCGTGGGCCTGTTCGTGCTGTACATCGGCGTGTGGCTATGGCGCCGCTGCCGTCGCCGCTCGCGCCAGTCGCAAGAGCTGAATATGGCACCGCACCTGATGAAAAAACACGACTAAGCCCAACGCCAGACGTTTTGTCCCGCCCGATTCGCCCCGACTTGGGTAAACTGGCCGCCCTTCGCGGAGGCTGACATGCAAGACGACGATTTTTCCCTGTTCAAAAGCGCGATCCAAGGCGTCAAGCCGATCAAGCACGATCGCGCCGAAACCGGCAAACCCAAGGCCGATCGCGCGCAAATCGCCAAGCTGCGCCAAGCCGCCACCGTGCGCACCGATGCCACCACCGTTGACGGGCTGTCCGATCAGTTCGTCATCGATGTCGGCCCCGAAGATGAGCTGATGTGGGCCCGCGACGGCGTCCAGGAAAGCCAGATGCGCAAGCTCAAGATCGGACAGATTCCGTTCGAAGGCAGCCTCGATCTGCATGGCATGAACGTGGAAAAGGCCCGTGAAACCTTGTGGGCCTTTTTGGCCGAAGCGACAAAATTCGAAATTCGCTGCGTACGTGTCACCCACGGCAAAGCGGTGCGCCTGGACGGCAAGCGGCCGATGATCAAGAGCCACGTCAACACCTGGCTACGTCAGCATCCACAGGTGCTCGGCTTCACTTCGTGCCAGCCGAAACACGGCGGCGCCGGAGCGGTTTATGTAATGCTCAAACGCACCATGATGGAAGGTCGCGACGAGTGATGCTGTCGCTTCACGCTTGCAGCGCCGTGTCCGTCACCGTACCCTTGCCCTTTGCGTAAAATCCCACAGGTAGTTTCATGTCCCTGGAACAGAATTACACCGACATGTCACGGGGTGTTCTCTAGGTTGTCAGGGTCAATGAAATCAGGGACTTAGCGCCTAGACCAACCCAGAATTTCCTGCCAAAACACAGGCATTGGTACGGAAATTGGTACGGGATTCCCTCCTCTCGCAACAGATAAATGCCCCCCCGCTCCGCCTTTAACGGTGCGGGGCTTTTCCACAACTAGAGTTGATGCTCTGAACGCTGGCTGACAGACATCTATCGGCCAAAAGCGGTCAGTCGTGGCCGTCAGCTTTTGGCCAATTGCATACCTAAATGTAGATGGGATACCGAGGATCATTCACCTCCCTCATAAGGCCAACGCTGACCCAAAGTAGGCGAAAATAAAAGGGTTTCTCACACCCATCTAATCTAGACATGAAGGTTCGAAGCTATTATCTTTCCAGACAAAGTAAAAATCATTATTTAAGACTTAGGTCGGCGAGCAAACAAGAAATGGATATCGACATCCTTGTAACAAGTGATCGAATTAATAACGACCCTCTCGCCAGAGACTTCATTTCATATGTCAAAGGTGCCCATCAAGAACTTGGACTTGAGGAGGCAGTGCTTTATTACGACTTTCCTAGCTACTCTGACTACGAAACTGTCACGCATAAGCCTGACGCATTATTACTAAGCCGATCGCATGGGATTATTGCACTTCGTTTTGTTAGCGCGTCGCAGGCGGAAAGGCTACCAACTCCAAAAATTGGTGAGATCGGTGAGTCTCTTAACCAATTTTGCAGCATCTTGATTGGCCGACTCTTAAAAAGCAAAACGCTACGACGAACACGCTCCTCGCTTGACGTAGAGATTACACCGGTGATCTTCTGCGACTCAGAAATAGCTGACCGAATCTTTGAGGGTGGAGAGTGCGATGTAATAAACTCTAATACAGCTCTACGCACCCTTCTCGAAAACCTTCAAAGCGAAGATTTACTCAGTCCTGAGCAAATGCATGAGGCTCGATCCGTCATTGAGGGTGCAAAAGCACTTACGCGTAGCGGAAATCGAGTTATTGAAAATCCTGAGCAACACAAGGAAGCCTTTGCTCTATCCAATTTGGAAGCTGAAATCGCCAACTTCGACCAAAAGCAAAGGAGAGCGGCTCTCGTTACAATTAATGGACCTCAACGAATTCGAGGTCTAGCAGGCTCAGGAAAGACTGTAATATTGGCCATGAAAGCTGCGCATCTGCACATGACCAAGCCCAATGAAACTATTCTCGTTACATTCTTTACAAAAAGTTTGCGCTCGCCCATTCAAAACATGATTACAAAGTTTTTTAGGCATTACACTGAAGTTGATCCTGACTGGACTAAAATTAACATTCTTCATGGCTGGGGTGGTTCAAACGCGAACGGTGCATATTCAGACGCTAGCCGTCGCGCAGGAAGAATCCCAATGAGCTATAGCGCGGCGAGGAGTGCTGCTCCTGCAGGAGTGGATCCGTTCCAATATGCCTGTGCTGATCTGGTTGCCACTGGATCCGTACAAACATATTACGATCACGTGCTAATTGATGAAGGCCAGGATTTTCCTGCTGCATTTTACCAACTTTGCTTCCTGCTGACTAAAGGTACCCGAGACAAAAAAAGCATAGTTTGGGCATATGATGAACTGCAGAACATTCTAAATGTAAAAATGCCGTCTGCAGAAGAACTTTTTGGTTTTGACGAAAATCATGAGCCGTGTATTTCTCTTGATAGAGCTGCTGCGGGCCTACCTCCGGGAGCCGTCAATGACACAGTGCTTAGTAAATGCTACAGAAATCAAAGAGAGGTTTTAACCACCGCGCACGCAATGGGCTTTGGCATTTATTCCGACATAGTCCAACTTCTTGAAAGTCCTGATCATTGGCGCGACGTTGGGTATATCGTACAAGCTGACACTTTTGAAACAGGCAAGCAGGTTGAAATTTTGAGACCTGAAGGAAATAGTCCAGTATCCCTGCAGGGAGAAGGCTTGCCTGACTTGATTAAATATCACTCAGCCAATGATTTTGACGAAGAAATAGATTGGGTTGTTAAGGACGCATGTTCTTTTCTACAAGGTGGTCTATCACCAGAGGACATCATTGTCATTGCCTTGGATGACAGAAACGCTCGTAATTACTTTAAGCGATTGTCCGCGAGCTTTTCAATGGCTGGGATCGCAACAAACAACATCCATGCTGACCCTTATTCAGAACCGCCCTTCTCTATTTCTGACAAGATCACTCTTTCAACAGTGTACCGGGCAAAGGGTAATGAAGCGGCGGTTGTTTACGTAGTCGGGGTTGATGCTATATGGCTTCGTCAGAGGAGTGAGCGTAATAAATTGTTCGTTGCTTTCACCCGAACCAAAGCCTGGCTTCGCGTTTCTGGGTGTAAAGGATCGACAATTGCCATCGGTAATGAAATCGATTCGGCAGCGGCTGACTTCCCTTATCTGCGCTTTAAGATGCCAGATCTTTCTCAGATGAACCTGATTCAACGCGATATGAGTGAGAAGACACTCAGAGCTAAGAAACTCCGGCAAGAATTTATAGAACGTCTGCGTGACGAAGGGTTTACAGATAACGAAATCGATGACTTTTTGGTCGTGCAGGAAGTCAAAGATGAATAAGGAAGAGGTGAGGGCCGGCATTTCTCAAGTATGGCGAGTAGCGGAAAGTCTGGGTATTGCTGAGATATATTCAAACCCAATTCCATTACCAGTTAATGAGGAGTTTCGTGACTTAATATTGTCTGACTCTGCAAATTACATTGATGTTTACAACAAGGCGCTTGGATTATCGCACTACAATATTCTGCTGTCTGATTATTCATTCTTTCAGTTTAGCATTGAAGGCGATAGCAATGTGCGCTATGCATTTTACCCCAATCCTTATTCTTCTAATTCTAACGAATATGCTGATTGGTTTCGAACCCGTCACGAGATGGTGGAAGCCGGTTTATTGACACATGAAGAGTTTCTGTCTCTTTTGGCGGATAAGGTTGGCATCGGTTCCGTGCCTTTGCTTAGGTATGAAAATGCTCCGGCGCAGCGAACAAAACTTCACCACCCGTGCTCACATTTTCACATTGGATTCCATTCTGAGAATCGATGGGCGGTAAGGAGGGTACTCACACCAGCAGCATTTGCGTTACTGGTATTTAAGCAATACTACGGCTCCAACTGGCGTGCTGTGGGTGATGACGAACATGATGAAATAGAAAATTCCTTCGACAGAATTTTGGTATCTGAAAAAGCTCGCAGCTATCTCGTTTCCGACTTGTTGTTCGATCCCGTGGAGGAACGTGCGTTTTATTTTGGGTAATCGAGAAAGTCTCTCGAGAATCCAGACCTGGGCACATATTGATAGAGAGCGTGCCCACCGGAGGGCGGGACAATAAAATGCCGCTCAGGATGAATCGCCCCTGATTTCCTAGACGCATCCTAATGGCAGCTTCTGGCCGAAAGCTGACCTGTCCTGAGCGTCCGCTTATGGCCGATTCTGTTGAAAAAGTCGGTTCTTCCAGACTGCCCGCATACTGACCGCTGAAAACGCCTTTTTTCGCGCCGCTACGCGAAATCTGAGCCCGGAATCCTCTGCTCAATGTAAAGATTTCAATCTCAAACGCGTACTTTACTACCGTGGGAACCATGGCCGACTTTTTCAACAGAATCGGCCGATAGCTGCCTGTCGTGAAGGGCAGCAGTCGACCCCAAGCCCGCGCTCCATTGAAACTGCCGCTGCTACCATCGTTTCCTGAACTTCTAGCCCTAGGGACTTTCGAAACACACAATGAGATGTAAACGACGATTCACAATCTCACCCTAACCCGACTTCACTGACAGGGTCAGACACGCGCCGCGCCAGTGGCGAACAAGACCGCTGCCGAGGTCAAGCGTCCGCTATGCACGTTGTGGCTCTCCTATTGCTACAGACATTTCTGTTCAATGAGTGCTTGAGCTATTTTGTCCAACTCTTCATGGGCTGCAAGCTCGTCAGTCCAGCGCCCTGCCACCTCTTGGTAGTACTCGTCCGCTTTGGGACTATCATCCTCTGGCAGAATAGGGGCGAGAAACGCCACCTGCGGCAGACCATCCTTTTGCGGGCCGAACGTGATCCACACTTTTGGATCGCTCTCTGGGTAACCGTACGAATCCCAATAAGCCATATCAATTCTCCTCAATCTGGCGCCATACCGGGCTAATCACAAATACCCCACTTCAACGAATCACGCTAGCCGGCGGGGCTGACGCCTACCCGCCCAAGGTGAGCCGATCATTAATCCGAATGACCAAGGCGTCGAAGGTTGGTTTCACGGACTGGCCGCCGAAGCAGGAATCACAAGCGGCCGCCTAACCCACTCTCACCTGTTGCGCTGAAGGGAGGCCCGCTGCTAATAACAGTTATCGCTCACACCACGCCGTAGCCAGTCTAATCCCGCGCCTCATTGCTTCATCGAAGCTTTTCCAAGGCCAGCTTTCTTTGGCTAGCAGGATATCGTTATTACCGTCTCGGCCCCAGACACGAAGCCCCACCGGGGCGGGGTTATCCGGCTTTCCCCAGATGAAATCAATCTTCGCTCTTTTACCATTTGGGTGGACGTAATCCACAGGATAAGGCCGTTCTACCAATAAGCTCATTTCGACTTCCTTGTCATCCAGCACTCCACCGACATATCACGCAATAGCCCACAAACCACTTCACGCCAGCCGGCGAGGATCCCCTATGTCCGCACAATAGAAGTTACACCCAGTTCATCCATGGCCAGTCAAGCAGGGCCTGCCGTTCGAAAAGAACTGGTGGTTGATCTGTTCGCCAGTGGCGGTGGTGCCAGCACCGGCATTGCCGGCCCCCCACCTTGTTCACGTGCTTTCCACAATTAGTTGATGATTTGTAGTCTCGTCTCGCGTAATCGCAGGCACCTGGCCCGGCCGAGAGTGGATCATCAAATATTGCTGGGTGCGCTCGGTGTCAAAGACCTGATCTGCTGCCTCCATCTCGTCAATCAACTGCCGATCGACTGAGTAGTAGCCACAGTTCGGACATTTAAACTCATCAAAACTGCCAACTGGGTAAGCTTTCTCGGCGCTATCACCACATACGACGCAGACGGTGATGCTCATACGCACCTCCTTTCGAATCACCTATCAACTGTAGCTGATTCCGCCTCTATCAACCTTCCAACGTACGGGCAAAAAGCACCAATTTCCTTGGCCTAAAGCGGTCTGCTGGCATGCGAGAAGGGGTTCGAATCCCAAGACGAGCCGGGCAGAAGATTCGCTGCACGACATCTCTATGGTCGGGGGCGTTCGCCACACTTTGGTGGTGTATCCCACGAAAATCCGTCAATGACGTCATTTGAGAGGAAAGCCAGGGACGCCGCAGAAGAGTTGATACACGGAGCAGGGCATGTGATTGTTAAAGGCCGCACTGGGGGCGACTAATATTGGCATTTGAGCAGCCACCCGATTTTTCCATCCACCTCAAACCGAAGTCGGCCTACGCTGTCCTTTTCATACGGCGAAAACCCTGACGATTAAGGAATGGGCGGGTGAATGTAAATTGGAAGGGAATGCTGCCAATCGAAGGGACGGTCATCATCGTAGAGGATGACCCCACCCTTCGATCATTAATGACGGACATCTTGAGCGAGGTCGGAGCAAACACTCTTGCCTTTGTGACTGCAGACGATGCATTAACTCACCTTCTGGAAAACCACGGTCAATGCCCCCTTGTGATCGTGGATCAGAGCTTGCCGGGACAGGTCCAGGGGGCAGAGTTTATTGTAATGCTCCAAGGCAAATGGCCGTTGATCGCCTCGATACTCACTTCCGGATATCTGCTCGATCCTACCCAAGTGCCAGCTTCTACAATCTATTTGCAGAAACCATTTTCGCTGGACGACTTGGTAATCGCGGTGGCCACCCTCCTTCAACCTGGTCACCCCATTCACCAAATCTCGAGCCAGCGCACTGATTCATAGGGGCGACGAGGATTAAAAGCTCGTTTTGCATATCGGCAAGCCAGAGGTGCCCAATGAACGAAAACGGGCTGCTAAAAATCAGCTACCAGGAGGTCGGCTATCCGATGGAGCTGGTTATTGCCGCGCCGTTGAATACGAGAGCAGATGAGTACGCCGTACTGTTCAATATTCTTAGGCACTACGAGAATCGAAAGAACGTTCACATCGATTTGACGGTAACCGGGGCAGAGCATTTGCGTCCGCAGGTGGCTGCGTTAGGGATAACCGACGTTGCCTGGGCATTCGTGTAGGAAGCTACGGGACGAATGCCCCCTACCATCTGTCAAAAAGTGCTCTAAAGTCTATGATTCATCACACGTAAAGGAGTACGCGAAATGCCCTCACAAGGATCCCATCGGCCTAGAAAGAAAGACAGTGACATGAGTGAGAGAAATGGCACCCGTGCTGCCTCGCCCAGAGAAACTGATAGCTCCCTGGAGGACTATTATAAGTCGTGGTATCACTCGACCACTTGTGAATGTGGTTGCGGCGGAGCAGGTAAAAATTGGATTGCCCAACAACGGGAAAAAAATAAGGGATAACCCGTTTAGTAACCTCTTATCTCCGATGTAAAAACCCTTGACGAGCAGGACGCTATATCGCGATGAACGAGCACGCGATGCGAAATGCCCCCTCGTCAAACGGCTTTAAGCGACATCCTGCCGCTCGGCCTCAATTTGCCGCCATAATTCTTCCTCTATGAGCTCGGCATATTGTTCGGCCAGTGCCGCGCAGCCGTTGCGTCCGGCGTCACTGGCCGTGCCGTTTTCGTCATACACCTGACCTGACACAACACGAAACTCCAGTTCCCGATAGCCATAGGCGTCCCAATCGCTGGTGGTGGCCCACGGGTCGGGGGGCACATCCAACAACGAAGTGACCTCACACTGGAGGCAGTATTGGTCGATGTTCACGTCATAGGTCATATGCGCCTCTGATACCGCTGACGCATCACTGTTTGGAGGGTGGTGGTTAGGGTCGAATGGCCTACATCACACGAAAGCTACTTTCCTGGCCGCCATTTCGCTATGCAACTCGCCAATCAGATTGGCAATTGCTCGGCTGGAGCCCAGGTTCGCAGTCGATATGCCGGTGACCAGTAATTCGACGCGCCCGGTTTCGGGCTCGAACACCTTGATCTTGAGCGATCTATCAGGGTTCACGGTACAGCTACAGGAAAGAGGCAGAAAACCACCCTCAATGATATGGCGAAGCTCAAAAATGGAGATCATGGCTTTCGTCCCAAACTCATCGTTTTTTTGGATGCTCGCCTATTAATAATAGAAACCTAGGCTCCCCCTTGTCGCAGAAAACGACCAAGAGTCTCGCCTTCCCCACGGCGTCCTGTCGACCGTACGTACCCCAAAATCCTACAGCTCGTCGCTCTATTCTCGCGCGTCCTTTACACCTCAATTACTGTACATAAAACCAGTATCCGTACAGTGAATCTCCCTCAATGAATTTCGACCAGGCTAAAGCGCTGAGATTTCAGCAGTGGCGCTCGACCCTTGACGACCACGACTTTCGAATGCAAAACCCCGAGGCGCACCGCCAGCACCTTCACTCCATGGCATCCACTCTGGTGGCCGAGGGATTGATCGACACGCTCGAGCAATACGACATGAATGAAATGGCCAACGCCGCGTACTGGCATGCCGTGGAAGAACTGCAGAGTCATCCTGTTCGCTATTGCGGCGCATCGTCCTATGACCTCGTGGCCTGCGACGGCTCCCTGATCCTTGGGGAAATCCGGCAAACCATTTTCCACGCGAGAAGGGAGAACCAGGTCGAAGCTCGAACCACCTACGACGGCAAAGTCTATCGCGATGGCGCCGGAGCAAATCTGGTTTTCAACCCATCAGGCATCACTGCACGCATTGAAGGCCTTACGCTGACCCTGCGCGATGGTCGACAGTTTGATCTGATCGAGACCGGACGGATGATTCTTGGGGTGATTTACCAGCCGATCGACGATCCCGATATGTATCGCGCCCTGGTTGACGCGGCGCAGGTCGCGCTGGAAGGTCGCGACCTGCGCGCTTACGAAAAGATGCGGCCATTTATGGATCTGGCCAGCTTCAGCACCTGCCCCGCTTGCCTCGATCGCTTTGACCGAAGAGACGACTGCGCTGCCTGCGCCGGACAGGGCTTCGTCATCAAGCCGCCAGGTTCTGGTCTACGCTGAAAGCACAACCGTAGGGCTCCAACCATGTGCGGACGTCTTTCCCAATACCGAGGCATTCATGACTTTGTCGCGGCACTGAGCATGCCCAGCGCCTTGATTGACTATGCAAGCAACCAGCCTTTCGAGCGCTACAATGCCGCGCCATCCGCTCAACTCACCCTCTTTCACCAGGAAGGTCAGTATCTGCGGGCCGACATGGTGCGCTGGGGCTGGCGGCCACAGTGGAGCAAGGACCGTGCTGCCATCAAGGCCCGGGTAGAGAGAGTCGCCCGCAATCCATTCTTCAGATCGATCTGGCCGCACCGGGCGATCATCGCGATCGACAACTGGTTCGAATGGGTTGACGAGGGTGGGCCGAAGAAACAGCGCGCCGAGCAAATGATGCTGTTGCAGTGGGAACCGACCGAGGCTTTCGAGTGGTTCAAGGTCGACCGGGCAATCAGCAACGTTCGGAATCAGCAAAGCGGCCTGATCAATCCTATTAGCGACTCTGACGACCGTGACCGTCCTGCTGACTTTGTGCACTGATGGATAGCTGGGTTACTAAAACAGCCCGCCCAAGTCCGCCGGCTCCCAATTCATGATCACCAGCTCACCGCTCACCTCGGCCTTTCCCTGCCGTTGGTTGGTGTTGCAGTAACGGATGTCCAGTGTCTCGAAATGAAAGCCCTCGAACACGCGACGGATATCCGGGTGGTCGTTGATACTGACCATCACCTTGCCCTTGCAGCGGCGCATGAAGTCGGCCATCCGTTCGTAGTTCTCGAACGGAAAGCCCACGCCATAACCAGCGGTCTGCCAGTAAGGAGGATCCATGTAGTGGAAGGTGTGGGGACGGTCGTAGCGTTCGGCGCACTCCAGCCAAGGCAGGTTTTCGACGTAGGTGCCGGACAGGCGCTGCCACGCGGCCGACAGGTTTTCCTCGATCCGCAACAGGTTGATGGCCGGGCCGGTGGTGGCGGTACCGAAGGTCTGCCCGGTGACCTTGCCGGCGAAGGCATGGTGCTGCAGGTAGAAGAACCGGGCGGCGCGCTGGATGTCGGTGAGGGTTTCGGGGCGGGTCATCTTCTGCCACTCGAACACCTGCCGGGAGCTGAGCGCCCATTTGAATTGGCGCACGAACTCTTCAAGGTGGTTCTGCACGACGCGGTACAACGTTACCAGATCGCCGTTGATGTCATTGAGGACTTCCACGGGCGCTGCCTGGGGCCGCATAAAGTACAGCGCGGCACCGCCGGCAAAGACTTCGACGTAGCATTCGTGAGGCGGAAAAAGCGGAATGAGGCGGTCGGCCAGGCGGCGTTTGCCGCCCATCCAAGGGATGATGGGTGTAGACATTGAGAGCAAGACCTTTACTGTATGGATAAACAGGTGCTAGGCTCGCCGCGCTTTGTGCACGGAGCAAGAGCCTTGGCTGGACTTGCAGGGGCAATCTGCAGGGACGGCGGCCGGGTTGGATGTTGACGCATCCACCCCGGTCGCTCTTTTTCACTTCGGTGTTGAGACTTCTTTAGCGTAGGCCTGACAGGCCGCCAGGGCGATCAGTCCTTGGTCGCCGGCATCGGTGATGCCGATAATTCGTTGAGCATGCGCCGGGTCAAGTTGGGCTCTTGTGGCGCCATGAACCACGCCGCCGGTGGCGGTGGTGGCTGGCACCGAGGCGCTGCCGCCGGCAGCGGTGGTGTCGAGTAGGACTGACAGGCGCAGATCAGCAGTGGCAAGGCGGTCGCGCAGGCGACCTTGATCACGTTGGACATCGCTCAGGGCTCGGTAATGGGTTTGTTCACTGGCTGAAAGCCGCTGCTCCAGGGCCAGACGTTTGGCCTGCTCAGCTTGTTGCTGCGCTGCAGCGGCCAGTGTTTTTTGATTGAGACGCTCTGCCTGCAGGCGGGCTTGTTCCTCCAGCTGCCGGCCATAGCGCCAGTCCTGCACTTGCCAGGCAATTGCAGCGGAACCGCCAGACAAAGTGACCAGCAGCACACCCTTGGCCAGCAGCCGGTAGGGCGCCGGGATCAGTTCGCCGAGGCGCATAGCACCGCCCTCGCCCGCTCCCACAGCTGCCGGCGATCTGCCAAGCCATTCAGCCCGCCGTTGATCTTACGGGTAATCGCCTCGAACTCATCCCGATCCGCCAGGGCATTCAGTTCACGCACCCACCAGAACCACGCCGCCGACTCGGCGGCCCATTGCGGCAGCTCGAGCAACTCCGGGGTGCGCAGCAATCGTTCGTCGCCGAACAGCGCCAGGCTGCAGCGCAGGTAGTTGTTGCGGCCGGTGATTTGAATCAGCCCGCGACCGCGATAGCGCTGGCCGTCACCATCAGCCTCCGGCGTATTACCCAGCTTCGCCGCGAGACTGCCAGTGTCGTACTTGCTCAGGTACTGGTCGCCGCCCAGTTCGCGGACGTACTGCAATTGGCCGGACTCGTGACCGACTTGAGCCAGGAACGCGGCCTGCCGCTGGGGTGTGTTGATCTGCCGATGGGCCATGGCGGTGTTTAGGGCGGATACAAAAACGCCCGCTTGGCGGCGGGCGTTGGGCATGATGCGCTGTAGCTGTTGCTCTGTCAGTGACATAGCGGGTCTCCATGGGTTTGGGGGAATGCGGCGCTACTGCTTGAGCTGAACGACCTTCAGATCCTTCGCCGACTTTTTCTTTTTGCCTTTGGCTTTCGCCTTACCCTGCTTGCCGCCGTTGCACTCCACAGTCGTGCTCCAACCGGACTGGGTGTACACCTGCTCCACCGAGTCCACCAGGTAGTCGCCATCGAAACCGACCTTGAAGCCTTGGGCATCGATCGTTCGCTCGGCAAACAGGTCGGTGCGCCCGGGCATTTCCAGACGAACCTCGGCCGTCGACCGGTTGAAGGCCGCCAGTCGAGCCTTGGCCGCTTGTTCGGCCGCCGACTTGTTCGGGTAGATGTGACGGTCGGTATGCACCGGCGGCAAGCCGTCCGGTGAGTCGTCGTTGTCCAGGGTGACGACGGCGAGTTTTCCGTTTTTCTTGTCCTGGTGCTTGGTCGACACCGCCTTGTGGGTGTTGCGATCCCCCAAGCGGAACTTGAAGCGGCTGACGTCACGGCGATGAATCACCACCACGCCAAAGGCCTTGCCCGAGGCGCTTTGCCCGGCCTGCCGAGGCATCACCAGCAATTTGCCGTCGGCCACCTTGGCCGTGCAGTCGTACTGTTTGGCCAGGCGGGTGATGAAGTTGAAATCCGACTCGTTGAGCTGATCAGCGCGAGGCACTTTGGTCTGTACCGGGCACACCGGTTGCCAGCCATTACGCGCGGCAACATCGGCGACGATCCGCGACAGGGGCACGTCTTCCCAGCTGCCGCTGCGGGTGGTCTTGCCGCTGCCACGCATGTCGCTGGCCTTGCCGGTAATCATCAGGGTGTCCGGCGGTCCGTCGAAATCCACATCATCGACGACGTAGCGTCCGATGCGGGTCAATGTGGTCTCCGCATAGCCCAAGTAGATCTCGATGCCGGCCCCTCGCGGCGGCAGTGCCACGGCACCGTCGCGGTCATCGATGCGCAGTTCGAACTCGTCGGACTCCATGCCGGGCTTGTCAGTGGTTTTTAGTTGCAGCAGCCGATCATTGATCAGCGCCGTGATGTCGGCGCCGTCGGCCACGACGCGAAAGGCTGGGGTCATTGTTCTGTCCAAAAGAAAGCCCGCACACGGCGGGCAAAAAAAAAATTCTTCACCGATTACCGGAAAAAAGAGCCAAAAAAAAGCCCTAGCATTTGAGGCTAGGGCTTTCTTGCCCGGCATCGGGCTGTTTACTTCTGGTCGACTACATCACGCCGGCTGGAAAAAGCCGGTTCCAGTGCCGGAGAACTGCCCACTAATGTTCCCGGCATACTGCGCTGGATGGACCAGTGCGGCCAGCAGGCGCGGCCCTTCAAAAAGGTACAGAGTGAGCGAACCTGGACTAATCGACAATTGCAGCGTCAACGGGACGCCGATGAGGTTCTCAGCATCAGGCACGGTGCCCTGTAGATAGAGACTGGAAATATTGATATTGGTACCCGTACCTGTCGCCTGACCGACGAACCGCACTCGGGTTCCTTGCTGAGGAGCATTTGGTCCGATATCGGCGGGTGACGCACTAATCTGGATGGTTTCGGTCTGAGGATAGCAACCGCAACCGCAACCTTCGAACGAGAAGTAGCCGCAAATGTTCTGCTGGCATCCGCATCCACACAACGATTGCGGATGCACCTTCTGATCGAGGACCTCTTTTAGCGCCGGCTTCGCCCCAGCAACCTCTTGCTGGCGCTTGATTTGTGCGTCAAAGGCAGCTTGCGATTGCTTTTTGAGCGCATCGACTTGCTCAGGTTTTATATCTTGAAAAGACGTCATATCTAAAAATCCTTTTATTTTTTTCGAAAAGACCTGGAGACAGCCTCACTCGATCAGCGCACCTTCCAGGAGCACACCACGAACCCTTCGGCTCGCGGTCATCCCTTAAAACACAATCTGCAAGCGCTTGCAACTACTTTGATGGCGGCACACATGCCTTGGAAATGTCAGGCCCTATGTCGGGACAAGGCTCGCGGCCCGGTGTGTTCCTTGAAGATCAAGAACGGCTTTCCCGGCAATCCGTAAAGGAAAAGAAGCCCTAGCGTTTGAGGCTAGGGCTTTCTTGCCCGGCGTCGGGCTGATTACTCCTGATCGACTACAACCCCAGCTGGAATATGCCGGTCCCACTGCCGAAGAACTCCCCGCCAATGTTCGCGCCATATTGCGGGACCAGTGCGGCCAGCAGGCGCGGCCCTTCAAAAAGATAGAGGGTGAGCGAACCTGAATTAATCGACAATTGCAGCGTCAACGGGATGCCGATGAGGTTCTCAGTATCAGGCACGGTGCCCTGCAGGTAGACACCGGGGGAAATGTTAATGTTGGTGCCACTACCTGTCACCTGACCGACGAACTTCACTCCGACTCCTTGTGGTTCGATATTGCCGAGTGACGAACTAATCTGGATGGTTTCGGATTGAGGATAACAACCGCAACCGCAACCTTCGAAGGTGAACCAACCGCAAATGGTCTGCTGGCATCCGCATCCACACAACGATTGCGGGTGCACCTTCTGATCGAGGACCTCTTTTAGCGCCGGCTTTGCACTGACAACCTCTTGCTGGCGCTTGATTTGTGCGTCAAAGGCAGCCTGTGATTGCTTGTTGAGCGCATCGACCTGCTCAGGTTTTATGTCTTGAAGAGACGTCATATCTAAAATCCTTTTAGTTTTTGCGAAAAGACCTGGAGACAGCCTCACTCGAACAGCGCACCTTCCAGGAGCACACCACGAACCCTTCGGCTCGCGGCCTTCCCTTAATACACGATCTTCAAGCGCTTGCAACTACTTTTATGGCGGCATACATGCCTTGGCAAGCATGTCAGGCTCTATGTCGGTGCAAGGGTCGCGGCCCGGTGTGTGTTTGAAAGTCAAGAACGACTTTTCTGGCAATCCGTGAAGAGCCAAGAAATGTCATCAGGGCGATGCGTGAACATCAGCCCCACAACATCACCCCGTCATTGCTGGGTGCCGGCAGATCCGGCAGCTCGATGACGATGCCGGCACGGTACGGTTGCGGCTCGTCGGCCAGCCCCTGATTGGCATCCAACACCGCCTCGACGGTGCCGCTCAAATGCCCGTAAGCGTGATAACAAAGGGTGTCGAGCAAATCCCCGTCAGACGTTCTGCAGGTCGTCGCCATAGCGCACAAACTCCAAGGTGAACGCCTGCTTGCGCGGGATTCCACCCTGCAGCAGCGCGCTCTGTTCTTCTTCGACGTTCTTCAGGCACCAGGTGCCCAGCACGTCGCCATAACCGGTGGTCAGGGTCAGGGGTTTCAGTTGGGCACCGAGGCTGCGCAAAGTGTCCAGCTGCTTGATCCCGCCCTTGAAGCCGGGAAAGATCGCGCCCTTTAGGGTGATCTTTTCCTCGCCGATGCCCACCGCCTGCTGCGCCGGTCGCCGGGTCAGCCGCTCCTGCGAGGCCCAGCGAAATTCGGTGGAGCGCCGCAGTTCATCAAAGGCGGCGGTGTCCAAATTAAAGTAGTACGGCGGCGCTTTGGGATCCTGCGGCTGCACGATCAGCAGGTGCGGGAACGGCTTCACTGCCTCCGGCACCGGCGTGGCGTCACCGGCCAGTGATCCGGTGGGCACGATGTTGGCCAGCGATGGACTGACCTTGCCGGCGATTTTGTTGATCGCAGTAGACGCTCGGGCGGCCTGTTCCTTCAGTTGGCCCATGCGTTCATCGATCTGCGACACAGCACGGGTGGCTTTGTTGTAGGTGGCCACCACCTGCCCGACCTTGGCCTGGGCGGCGTTTACCCCGCGCATCACGCGCTGCAGCTTTTCCCCGACCGCCGGACCGACAATCGGGATACCCTCAAGCTCCGAGGCCGCGCCGCTGATCTCGCTGATCGCGCCGTTGACCGGCCCCATCATGCCGTCGAGGCTGCGCCGGCCGGTCTCCCCTGCTGCTGCCAGTTGCTTGAGCCCTGACTGCAGCTGTTCCATGTAGGCCATTGGCCCTCCTTACACATGCGGTTCGTCGTACAGCTTGCGGTTCTGCAGCTGCTGCGTGGCCTGCTGCATCTGTTGCTCGATGAAGGGTCGCAGCTCGCGTGCCATTTGCGCTGGATCCTTCACATCGCCCTGCACGGTGATGTGCAGCGGTGCCTGAATGTCGATCCGTTGTTCCACCTTCGGTGCTTCAGGCTTGGTCGCTGCCGGCACCGGGGTCAGCAGCGCCGGAACGCTTGGTGGTGCCGGAGCGGCCAAGGATCGCGTTACATCACCCAAGGCGGCGCCGTCGGCTTCGCGCTCCGGCAACAGGCTCTGCACCGCCGATGGTTTCGGCGAGCCGGATGCGGCAGGGCTGAGTAGCCCGACGGCGGTCGCAAACGACCGGGCGATGCTGCCCATCACCGGCGGAAGGTTCTGCCCGGCGTTGGCCATCATCAGCGGCCCGGCCGTCGGCAGGGTTTTCAGCGACTCGTCGGTGCCAAACAACGACTTGCCGAGAGAGCCGCCAAGGGCATCACCGCCCATGTAACCGAGATACCCGCCGATCAGTCCACCGACGATGTTGCCGATGATCGGCACCGCCGTGCCGATGGCGGCACCGGCGGCCGCTCCGGCCAATGTACCGGCGAGGCCACCCGCAGCCTGACCGTAACCTTCGGCTTTTTCGTCCTGAGTCTCGGCGTTTTCGTAAGTGTCATACGCCTTGTATCCCACCTGGGCGACCGCGAGTATCGCCGGGCCTTTCATGCCCTGGGCGATGGAGGCCCCACGACCAAGGCCACCACCACGGCCCCCTTTACCCGCCTTGCCCGATTTTTTGCCGTTGGCATCCAGGTCGCCGGCATCCATCCCGCCACCCGTAGCCGGCAGATTGGTGACGATCACCTTTTGCGGAATATTCGGGTTGCCCATCAGGGTGCCGCGCCCAAGGTTCATCAAGCCTTTGCCGACCTTGAAAGCGCTGACAGCGCCCTTCAGCGCAACCAGACCGACCACGGCCGTACCGATACCAACCACTACCCGTGGGAACTCGTCGGCGAATCCCGACAGCTTGCGACTGACGTTGTTGATGCCGTCGGCCACGGCGTCGGTGACCGGCCGCAACGCATCGCCGATGCTGCGCATAGCGTCGTCCATGCCCTGGGCCATCTCGGACCATTTTTGCGCGGACGTCTGCCGGCGCTCGGCGAGGTTCTTGTCGAGGATCCCGGTGGCGGCGGCCGAGTCCTTTTTCAATTGGTTGTACAGATCCTTGTTCTGCATGTACGCAGTCAGCGCCGCCTTGACCTGCATGTCGGCGAACAGGTCGCCGGTGCGCAGGGCTTCCTCCAGTGCGATGATCATGCCCTTGGCCTTTTCCGGATCGGTTTCCTTGCTGATCTTGGCCGTGGCTTCGGCCATCGCCTTGGCCTTTTTCGGGTCGGTGGCGGCGATGTATTTTTGCGCCAGGGCAAAGCTCGATTCCAAGGTCGACATACCGTTCTGCAGGCCGGAGGTCATCGACGCTTGATAGTCGATCCCGGCCTTCTTGTACGCGTCGACCGTGTCCCCCGAGCCGATCTTGCCCATCCAGTTTTTCAGGTTGTTGGCCGCTTCGTCAGCACCGCCGGCCGTCTTCATCTGCACCTGCAGCATCGCACCCAGCTGGGTCACGGCGTCCATGCCATAGATCTTCAGGCTGCCCATGTTGGCCAGCAGCTCGGGAAACCAGCGGGCCATATCGGCAGCCTCAAAGCTGCCCGCTTGTCCTTGATAAGCGATCGCCTCCAGCGCCTTCTGCATCATCGCCGGATCGGTGATTTTGGCGTTCTGACTCAAAGCGTTGATCAACTTGGCAGTGTCGGTGTCCCCAGCTCCCTGCCCTACGATGAATTTTGCCGCCGGAGCTGAATACTCCCGCGCCTTACTCAACTCCAGGCCAGAGCCAACCAAGGTGTTGATGGTCTCTGCCAATCGATTACGAGCAATACCGATATCTCTTGAAGTACCGATAATCGACTTGGACAGATCCGCCTCTTGAGAGGTATTGGCAATCCCTGCCTTGATTGCGATGTCACGAGTAATCGCGCCATAGTCCGCGCTGACCTTGGTCGGAATGGCCACCGCAGCCGTCAGCGCACCGGCTTGGCCGATGGTGCTTTTCAGGCCCGAACGCCCCTCCTCGATCTGCCGGTGACCGAGCGCTTTCAATTCAGCTCCGGCGGCCACGCGGCCCATCGTGGCGTAGGCCTTGCTCAGCCGACCGACCTCGACGCCCTGTTTTTTCAGCAGGTCGAGGTTCTTTTCATATTTGGCCAGCAGCTTGTCTGCGCCTTCAGCACCGGCCATGTGCGCCTTGCGCCATTCCTCGCGCAGACGCATGGTGTCGCCGATGGTGTTCTGCAACACACGGGCTTTGCTGCCCACCGAATCCAGATGTTTGATCTTGCTTTCGACGTCCTTGAACGCTTTACCCACCGTCGGATCGACAGCGCCGCCGATGACAAAGCCGAGCGCGAGGTTCTTCGCCATGTGAGTGCCTTATATTTCGGAGGGTTTAAGCGGTGGCTCAATCGGAGAGCCACCACACCAGCTCGTTGAAGGGCATGGCCGTGATCTCGGCAGCAGAAAACCCGGTTTCCCGAGCCATGCGTTTGGCCAGCGTCTTCAACGTGGTTGCGTCACACCTAATCGTCCGTGACCAGGCGAAAATAGCCGGCCTGCAGGCGCATATAGTCGACAAGTTTGAGCGCCATCAGATCCGCCTCCGGGGTCTGGGTCAGCGAGGAAAACAGCGACATTTCGCGCTTTTCCTCATCACCGTTGCAGGTGGCCTGGGCCGCCCGCACGTCACGCACACAGGGCGCGCGGATGGCGAGGGTGTCGACCAGTACGCCGGACAGTTCGGTCGGATACTTGAGGCTGATGCGAAAGCCTTCTTCGGTGAGCTGTAGCCATTTCGGTAACGGTTTTTCTAGGGTGGTTTGAGTCATGTTTTTTCCTTAAAGGCCCAGGGCCGAACGTTCTTCAGCGAGTTGATCAACGCCGTCGACCACCAGCACCATGCCGACCATGTCGATCTCGTAGATCAACCGACCATCGACTTCGAGCTTGTAGTAAGTCAGCGCGATGTTGTGTTTGCTCTCGGCCTTTTCACCGGCCTTCCAGTCGCCCATGTCGACCTCTTTGATCCCGCCGCGCATGGTGACAATGACCGGGATGACCTTGCCCTTGAGGCCCTTGAACGCCCCCCGGAACACGGCGTTGCACGCGGTGCGATCGGACAGGCCGAACCACTTCAACGCCTCACGACGCACACCGTTGGTGGTGAACCCGGCTTCGAGTTTCTCGACGCCGGTCGGGATCTCGATCTCGCCGGCCATGCCGCCGCCCCGGTAGGTTTCGGTTTTCAGCACGACCTTGGGCAGGGTGAGACTCGGCATCTCACCGGCAAAACTCACGCCGTCGATAAACCCGGCGCAGTTGGACAGAACTTCAGGAATCATCAGGTGGCCTCCTTAGGCGGCTTCAAGCACTTCGGTCATCCATTCGTTGGTGACTTCAAAGAGGAAATTCGGGTTCTCGGCCGGCGGCACGTCGGTGAAGCGAATGCGCCAGTACACCTTGCCCTGCTCGATCTGGCTGGTCGTGTTCAACTCATGGTCGGCATACACCTCGAAGTTGATCACCGCGCCCTGATTCTTCAGGTCGCGCATGAATGCCTCGAGGCCGTCGGTGACGTCCTTGACGTAGGTCTTGGTGATTGAGCGGTCGACCGCCCATTTGTGCCCGGCTTGCACCGCGTCCATGAGAATGAACAGCGTGCGCACACGGGTGACGAATGCCCACTTCGGATCGCTCGACAGCGTGCGGTTGCCCCACAGTCGATACCCGTCGTCGCGAATGATCGTGGTGATCTTGGCGTTGTTGAGCAGGTTGGCCCGGCAGGTTTCGTCGCCATCCAGGTACTCGACGGCGCGGGTGGTGCCGGTGATGCCGATAAACTCCTTGTTCGACGGCGAGGCCCAAAAGCCATAGGTGGCATCGGTCCAGGCGAACAGGCCCGCCGTCCAGGCCGAGCCGGGCGCATCCACGGTCTTGCTTTCGCCGGTGTCCCAGAACTGCACACCCGGGTCGACCATGAACAGGTTGCGACTGCCAAAGTTGTCGGCATAGGCCATGGCGGCTTCGTCGGTGGTGCAGGGACCGTCGATGATGCCCATGGCGCGCAGCTTCTGCGCCAGGCTGTCGATGGCGGTGGCTACCGCTTGTGTCGCTGAATGCCCCGGCGCGATCAGCAGCCGCGGCTGGGCGTTGAACAGGCTTTTGCCATCGAGCAACGCCTGCAGGCCGGTCCGCTGACCTGAGGCCAGCACCCCGCCGATGATCGCCGATGTCTGCAGCGCCGGGTCGTCCATCTTGGGCACGCCGATGGCCACGATCACCGCCTTGGCTTTGGTGTAAATCGCCTGGCAGGCCTTGGTGATTGCTGCTCCGGCGCCGAAGGCGGCAATGGCCTCGCGCTCGGTGGTGATCAGTTTCAGCTCGCCGGCCTTGGCCGTGCCGCCCCCAAGGACGCCAGGGGTGAAGGTGTCGCACAGCCCGATGATCGAGGAGGACGGCAACGAGATGGTGCGTGCGCCGGTATCGACCGCCGTGGTCGTGACGCCGTGAAAGAAACTCATAAGGCTCAATCTCCAGAAACGAAAAAGCCCCGCATAAGCGAGGCCGTGAGAAATGTTGGTATTGCGTAATGGAAAAGAAAACGCCCCGTCAGTGCGGGGCGTCAGGTGACAATGATTGTCGCGAGCCAGTCAGGCGCTACGGGGCGGCCCGTGCTCTCTGGGAACGCTGAGCCTTCGGGCCAGTCGCGCAACTGCTTGCGATAGGACAGCAGCGCCGAAAACTGTTCGCCCGACAGGGTTGTCGCCTCGTTCATGTCCAGCTCATCCCGATGCCGGGCGACCAGCCATTCATTGCTGGCCAGTTCAGCGCCCCTCCAAAACCGCTCGCTGGCGGCCAGGGCCTCCGCAGAAAGGCCCGCCGGCGGCGAAAAGGTGCCGCTGTCAAAGGTCCAACCCGCCCCGACAGCCGCCGGACAGCTCTTCCAGATCCAGGATTCGTGATAGCGCCCCACAGGGTCGATGTCTGTCACCTCAATGACACGACCGCTTTTAATATGTGCCCACATACTCACCACCTTATGCTGACGGAGCCGGCCGCACCGGCACCAGAGAGGCCGCCGTTGTCCATCCGCCCTCCACCGCCACCGCCTGGCCCCTGACCATTTCTGAGCGAGGATTGACTAACGCCGGCCCCGTCGACCGTTGCGCCAGCGCCACCAGGCCCGCCACCGCTACCCGGAAAACCATACGATGTCGAATTTGCACGGCCGCCGCTTTGACCATCGCCCAATCCATAATTGAGGTCACCACCCGTGCCGGTGCCGCTTTTACCACCGCCACCGCTGGAGTCGCCGCCACCGCCACCAGAGGCCGACATGAAGCCGCCAAACGAAGAACTACCCCCGGCAAGACCAGGGCTGCCACCCACGCTGTAGGAGACCCCCGCTCCGCCGGCGGCGACCGTGATCGTAATGACGGTACCCGGCACCAGTGTCACCAGACCTTCAGCTACGCCACCACCGCCACCGCCCGGACCGAAGAGCTGGCTGTTTCGACCACTACCACCCCCACCTTTTACAATGGAATAACCCTTGGTCACACCAGGTGGAACCGTCCACGTATAGACCCCCGCCACAGTCCAGGACAGGAACCCCCGGTAGGGCAAATCGGTAAGCCCGGCGCGTGTCGCGTCAGTCGGATGAACGTGATCGGAACGTGCCACACGCTTTGACTCGCCGGGTGCCGCCACGCCGTTAACCTTCGGGTTATCGTCAGAGGCTTGCCCCAGCACAAACTCGCAGGAAGCGATTTGCGGTGTTGCCGTGTCCTTGGCAGCCGTCGGCGTTTCAGGTACTCCGGTCAACTTAGGCGACATCAGCGGCGCGAAGCCAAAGGTCACGTTTTGAAAGGTCAGCGAGGTGGTGCCCAGCACAATCACGGCGTCGGTGATTAACTGCCAGCGCGTATCAGCCAGCGTGGTCCCCTGCTCGACGGACACCAGTAACGCCGAGGTCACCTCGGTATTGGCGTCGGCATCTGGAGCACGCGCCCAAACACCCGCCGCCGCCACATACAGGCCGTTGTCCTTGGCCGTTGCCTGGTTTTTCACCAACACCCGATCACCGGCCACCACTGCAACGCCATCAACCGTCTGAAGACCTGACAGCACGATGTTCGCAGTAGTGGCCACGCGCACCGATTGTTTGCTGTCGAGCTTGTACAGTTCTTCCAGAATTCTGGAGTCGACGTATTCACGCGTTGCCAGCACAACACTCGGGTCGATTTTCAACTGAATATTGGCGGTGCCATTGGTGATGATGTGCATCCGCACCACCTGATTGCGGCCCGATCCTTGGGACAGCAACGGCTTATAGCTGGGAGCCAGGTTGGCCACGGCTGAAAACACACCGTCCTTGTCTTCCAGCGCCAACTCTCGCATCCACCAACCACCCACATCCGGCGGTAGAACCACCTCGGCAATCAAAATGTTGGAGTCCGTCGGTGACACGCGCAGTTGATTGAGCTGGGCGCGATGAACCTGATGGATCAGCGCCGTCTGCGTGGGACTTGGAACTGGATCGGTGCCGTTTGCATCACCGATCAACAAATACTTGGGCTCCCAGGGAATCCCCAGCGCGTCGCAGTTGGTTTTCTTCGCCGCCCCCAGAATCGTGAGCATGCCGCCAAAAATAGTGTTCGTATCAACCATGGGGGTACACGTCCAATTCGTCGAGTATGTAATTGCTGACGCCCTTGTAACCCTGAATCACCACGTCGATATCCGGGTTGTTCCATGGGTAAACATCGATCTCATCGCCGTCATAAACGGCGAAGCCAACGTAAGCGTCGCTATAGGTTTCAAGAATGATGTCCAGCCCTGTCAGGTGCCGACTGACAGGCTTGGCGTCGTCGATCAGGCGCTCCAGCTCCTGATACATTTCCTCGGTGATCCCGGTATCCAGCACGCCGACCTTCAGGGCGAAGGTGCCCGGCACACCTTGCGGCACCGTGTTGAACCACTCGACGATTTCGATCAGGTAACCCAGCGGCTCGACTACCCGACGTAACGCGCCGATGGTGCCCTTGTGGGCATGAATGTAGAACGAGGCCTTGATCGCGGCGCGCTTGACCGGCTCCGACCAGTTGGGATCCCAGCGGTCGACCGACCAGGCCCAGGCCAGGTGCGGCAACAGGTGAACCGGACAGGTGTCGGGGTTGTACAGCGTACGCAGCGGGATCAGGGTGTCCTCAGCGAACGTCGCCTCAATCGCTCGCTCCAGCGGCGTGCTGTTGAGCGGTAAAAGACTGCGCATATCAACCTCCCAGCACGACGCTGAAACCAGTGCAGTACGCCGCCTGCGCCTTGGTCGGGGCCAGATCCTGCCAATCCTTGAGTTCAACCCGCGCCACCCCGGCCACATGCAACTGCGCATCGACGCCGGAACGCGCCACCTCCAGCCCTAACCGTCGACGCGGGTTGATCCACGCCGCCAGACGTTTGATCGCTTCGGCAAGCGCGGCATCGTTTTCCGGGCCGGCACCTTTCATGTGCAGCACGGCGTCAATGCGGTAGCGCAGGATCTCGGCGCTGCGCACCGTCACGCGGTCGCCGACGGGACGCACGTCGTCGTCATTCACAGCTATGGCGACCAAAGCCAGCAGATCCGGACCGACTTCGCCGTCGCCTTCAAGCCCCAGCACGGTGAGGTCGACGCAGGCCGGCGCCGGGCTTTCCGCAGTGGCATCGGCGACCAGCGCCGAGGCATTGCGGGCGTGCAGGATGTAGCTGTTGCGCGGTCCGGCGGTGGTCAGCCCCTCATAGGCCATCTGCACCCGCTCGCGCAGGGCGTCGTGGGACTCCAGCACCGCCTCGACCGGTGGCACGGCCAGCGGATCCGCCGCCTGAATCACCAAGCGTTTGAGATTGACGTTGGCTGCCAACTGATCGAGATCGCCGTTGATGGCATAAGCCAGAAACTGCGCCTTGGCCGCGTCGTTAACCCGTGCCCGGTTGCCGAGTTTGATGTAGCTGCCGACCTCCAGCAGCTTGGTCACGGGATCGCTTTCCAGCGAGGCGGTCCAGTTGTCGCCCATGTGTCCACGGAACACGTCCAGCGCATCCCCGTACACCTCCTCGAAGTCCAACGGCTCCAGAACGTCCGGCGCCGGCAGTTCCGACAGATCCACCAGGGTACTCATACCCACACCTCCAACGTGCCGCGCACACCGAGGTATTCGCCGCTGATCTGCATATTGATTTGCCCGCCCAGAACAGACAGGACACGTATCCGCTCAAGCGTTAGTCGCGGCTCCCACTGGCCCAGCGCCCGGGCGGCCTCGGCTTGCGCGGCGCTCTTCCAGCCCTCGTTGATGGGCAGGTCGACCATGCGCCGCAGCTTGCTGCCGTACTCCGGACGTTCACGACGGCTCATCAGCGGCGTGCCGAGGATGTCCGCAACGGATTGGCGTAAATGCTCGATGCCGGAGATGGGCTGCCCGGTGTGGCGATCCATTCCGATCATCGCAGTTACTCCTTAAGCGGCTCGAACTCGGCGTGGGCCTTGAGGTACTTCAGCGCCACGTCATCCGTGGCGCTGACCGCGATCACGCCCTTCGCCACGGCCAGCACGCGGTCATCCGGCAGGATCAGCGTGCGGGAGGTGTAAAGGGTGTCGCGAAAAGTCGTGGTCGACGCCGTCAGCGTTGAGGAGGTGGCGGCGGCTAGATCCTGCACCGCCGAGTCGTCTTGAGGCTTGGCCATGGTTGCTCCGGAAATGAAAAAACCCGCACGCGGCGGGCTGGGTTAAAAGTTGTCGCTAGTGCGAGTGATGGTTGCTGTTGCCGGTGGTGTCGAGGATCGCCCCGTCACTGGTGATGTTCTGCGTGGTGTGCAGCGTGCCGTCGATGTTGACCGGGCCCTTGATGTTCACCGTTGCCTCCAGGTTGATCATGCCGGACTTCACCGTGACGGCGTTGTCGGTCACTTCGGCCTGGGTCGCCCCAACCTTGATGGTGACCGTGCCCATCGGCAGGCTGATGCTGTAGCTCTTGGCTTGCCAGTCGTAGACCAAGGATCCGCCATCATCAAAACGCCAGACCTCGACGTGATCGCGGTTGTCCGGTGGCGGTCCGCCGTTGCCGTACAGGCCGGGGATGAACGTGCCTTGTGCCACATCGCCGCTGGTACTGATCAGCGTGCCCTGCTCGTTCAGGCTGGGCGACCGCCAATGCCGCGCCTTGCCGGCAGCGACGCTGTGCCAGCGCACCCAGCCGCTGACCCATTCGCCGTCCGAAACCCGACACACCGGCGGAGATGCAGCGAGATCCACCGCGACCACGTAACAATCCTTGACCAAGCCGGCAAGCATCCGGTCATGCTGCGCGCTGACGTAGCCCGAACTCATGGCACCTCCTCCGGACGGAACACGCCATCGCCCGGCTCGATGTTCAGCACCAGCGTGCCCGGTGGCTGATCCGCCCATGGCCAGTCGGTTTCGCCGAGGTAGATCTGCTGCGTCCATTCCACGACCCAGACGGTGTAGCCGTCCAGCTCGGGCTTGGTCCAGTCCTGCATGGCCTGAACAAACTCGGCGGGCTCTACTGCGACGCCCCAGCTCTGCAGGCGCAGCAACACAGCGAGCTGCCCAGCAAGGAATACCGCTTGCTGGTGGTGATCGGGCTGGATCGGATCGGTGATCACTCGCGCTTCGAACTTGCAGGCCAGCCCCATCTCACCGGTCCCCGGATCTTGCCCCGGCTCCATTTCGGCCAGCTCGATGAACACCGCCGGCAGACAGATTCGATCTTCGATGTTTGGCCACACAGCGACCGTCTGCACACCTGGGAGGTGCGTATGGATGTACCGCTCGATGGCCTGGTACAGCTGTTCAAGGCTGAACGGGATTTCTGGTTCGTCCGTCACGTCATTTCCCCTTCAGGTACTTCTGCAGTTCAAAGTTGAGTTCCTGCTGCAGGACATGCACTAGGTGCTCATCGGCCTTACGCACCCAGCTTTCGAAGTGCGGTCGAGCCTGCTCCAGGGAAACCTTGGCCTTGGCCAGCGGGAAACGACTATCGTGTTCGGCGATCCAGCCCGAACTCGCCCCACCTCGCGCGCTCACCGTGCTGTCGGGATAGTCGTCAGCATCGAAATGCTTACTGGCCGTACGGATCCAGATGTCCGCGCTGTTGCCGTAGACCTTCTTGTAAAAGGCCCCCTGATAGCGGCGGCCGGCCACCGACACGGCGGACTTGCCCTGCCTGGGGTTGCCGATCCGGCTCGCCTCAATGGCATTGAGACCGAACCACAACTTGCCGCTGGTGGCACCGCCGCTGACCGGATAACTGCGCAGACGTTGACGCACCGCCGCGACTGCAATGCGCTCTTGCCGACCGACAGCGCGAGCAATGTGTGTGCTCAGCCAGCGCAGGGTTTTGTTGATCGCCCGGCGCTGGGCATTGGCCGCCGCCTTGGGCACCACGGCCGCGAAGTCCTGAAAGGCTTTCAGATCCGCCGCCGAGGTTTGCAGGGAGATCATTCCGCCGCTGACCGAGGGTTTGAAGTGACTGCCGACGCTCATGCTTTGGCCCTCAATAGCAACGCCACCCAGCCGGTGCCGTCCGGCTCCAGCTTCACCAGGTCATACTGGCCGCCACCGTCCTGTACCGGCAGGTCGATGACCACCACTTGCCCCGGCTCAATCCCCACGGCATCGCTGACGCGGATTTCGAACTGCGGTTCCCGTAGCGCGGTGTTGATCCGCCCCATGCGCGGCTGTAGCCAGGGCGCCGAAAAGAAGCCGGCGATCTCCCGATCGCCGACCAGTCCAATGTCGCCCAGGTCATCCAGCACCAGGGCGTCCATGTCGTCGCTCAACTCCCGAAAGCGCACGGTTATGCACCGTCGTCGGAGCTGTCGTCCGCGTCACCGGCGAGGCCCTGAGTTTCACGCAACAGCTGCTGCGCAAGCGGATCCTTGATCGAGGCGATGCGCCCTTCGGCGAGCAGTGCGTCCGCCACCTCTTTGCTCGGCGGACTGTACGGCTCGCCCTTCACCACCACCGTGCGCCCGTCCTGCACACAACCATCGATCACCAGGTATTCAGCTTTTTTGGCCATGTCACACCACCTTGGCGTAGATGAAGGCATCCGGCTCCAGCAGGCCGGCCAAGGCCGCGCTCTGCAGCTTCAGCCAGCGGGCACTCGGTTCTTCAGTCACCCAGCTTTTCGGAAAGCGCGCGGCCTCAACCAGACCGCTCTCTACCGCAGCCAGGTCCTGAATGGCGCCGTACAACATGGCGTTGCGCGTCGAGGTGGAGCCGAGGATCAGGCCACCCGCCGGAATCATCGGCTGTTCGTCGTCGTCATCGTCCAGGTACCACTCGTCATAGCCGTACAGGTCGACACCCGGATCGTTCAGGTAGCCCAAGTAAGTCACGCCATCTGGCAGTTCTTCGGGCTTGATCAGACCCATGTCGACACGGCGGGTGTTGAGCTGCTTCATCACCGTCGCGTTGGACTGAAAAGCGTCCAGCGCTTCGCCACTCATAGCCACGGTATTGGCCGTGCGCCCGGAATCCTTGGCGATCTTGCGTTTCCAGCCACGCAGGTTGGCAATCGGGTCGCTGTCAGCAGTACCCCATTGACCGCTGCCCAGGCTGATTTTGTGGTCGCTGGCCATCAGGAAGTCGATGGTGTCGTCCACGCCCTCCCCGACCACGCTCACCTTGCCGGTGGTCAGGGCTTGGGCGCACATCCATTCTTCACGTCGGGTGATCTCGTCGTCCAGGTCGCGCAGATCCTTGCCCAGCAGTTGCCCCGCGCGCTCCAGTGGAGTACGCGACGAAAATGGGTTATCACCGGCCGCACGCTTGAGCACCAGTTCGGCGGTGGTCTCGCGCTTGGGCTGGATATACGGCGGCGTGTAGTTGTCGGTGTGGTAACCGTCGCGCAGCGACACGCTGCCTGGCAGGCGCGGGTGAACAAACGGCGCCATCTTGCGTTTTCCCTTGATGATGTCGATGTCCACCGTCTTGGTGGGGAACGTCACCGGGCTGCCGCCGTTGAAGAAGGTGTTCAGCAGAAAACGGCGCGCAGTCGGCATCTGCTCGACCGCTTCCAACATGGTGCGTGTATCAAAAATATCCATCGGAAACTCCGGTTTAGCGAATGAACAGGCACAGACCACGCAGCGCGGCTTTCGCCTGCGCCAGGGTGAGGCCCGCGCCGAGAGTGAGTTGGCTGCCCAGCACTTCGCCGGTCAGACGAATCGGCGCCACCTGGGCGCCTTGGCTGGTGTCGGTGGCCTGGTCGAGGATTGCCTTCGGCGCCTCGGAGCCGTCGGTGGCGGCGGACGCGCACAGCACGTATTCGCCGCTGGTTTTCACCTGGCCCAGAACAGCGCCTCGCTTGAGGCTCTGGCCGGCGGCGATCACGGCGGTGTCGATCATCACCGGGAAGGCACCGGCCGACAGCTGATCCGGCACGTAGGTTTGGCGTTCGGGGTTGCTCATGAGGTTCTCCAATCAGCGGCGCGAAGCGCCCGCGACGATGGCGCCGACCACGGCCTTGCGTTCGCCTTGGTCGTCATTGCCGGGTGGGGTGGAAGTCGAGGCACCGGTGCCATCGGCCTTGATCGCATTCAGGGAAATACCGCGATCCTGGGCCGCCTTGAACAGTTGCAGGGCGGTGGCTTCGACCGAGGTGCCGGCATCGATGGCGGCAGAGATTTCGGCTTCGAAGCCCTTGCTCGCCAGGGCATGAATGCCGGTGATGCGTTCACGCTCAGCGCTCGCGCCCTCCTCGCGACTCTGGGTGCGGATGCTCTCCAGATCCGGCTGGCTGGCTTGGGCAATCTGAATGGTTTGCGGATCCGTGCCGGCGGCCAGCGCCTCACGCAACTCCGCCGTGCTGCTGACGGTGGTCATATTGAATTTCCTCGGTTGGGTTGCGGCCGGTTTGGCCAATTCAGTAATCAGTGCTTCAAGCGAGCCCAGGCGGTGAGCCAGGCCGGACTCGACGGCGGCGGCGCCGACACGCAGCCCGCCAAAGTCGCCCATCTCCGGCACGCGTTCGGGATCGACACCGAGGTTGCGGGCAACCTTGGCCACGAACACGTCGCCCATGGCATCGACCGTTTCGCCGACCTTGGCCCGGCCCTCTTCGGTGGCCAGATCCACGCGTTTGTTCGGCGCGTTGCGGCTGACGATCTGGTAGCGCTTGCGCCCGCTGGCCGCCTCGCCTTCCACGACTGCCTCGACCACAACGCCGATGCTGCCGGCCAGCGCGGTTTCATCGATAACGATCTCGCTGGCTGCCGAGGCGATCCAGTAGGCCGCGCTGGCCCCGGTGCCGCCGATGTAGGCGACGATGCGCTTGCGGGATCGGGCTGCATGGATCTGGTCGGCCAGCTCGTTGATCCCGGCGGCCACGCCGCCAGGGCTGTCGATGTTCAGAATGATCGCGTTGACCTTGGGGTCATCCAGTGCCGTCTGCAGGTCGGTGGCCAGCACCTGAGTACTGGTCGCGCCGCTGATCTCGGTGAAGAGATTGGCGTAACGAAACACCGGACCGACCACCGGGATAATCGCCACCCCATTGCGGGTACTGACGGTGCGGCTGTTGTCCAGGCGCACGCCTGTCCGGGTCTCCAGCGCCGCCGGATCGCCCATCCGATCTGCAATGGTCAGCAGGTTATCCAGGGCGCCAGGCAGCATCAGCCAGGGCTGCGAGGCAGCCAGCTCAAATGCGCGGGGCATGGTTATTCCTCGTTGGGGTTGGTGGGCGGCGGCGTTTCCTGCTCGCGCCCCTTGGGCAAAACGTGCAGGCCGTCAGCACGGCGTTGCTCCACTTCGCGCACGCGCTGGCGGTACACCTGCTGCCACGGCTCGCCGGTCATCGCGGCGGTTTCCAGCGTTTCGTTGCTGACGCCGATCTCGATGCGCTTGCCGGCGGCGTTGGCTTCCTTCAGCTCATCGATGGCGCCGCGTGCCGGACCGATCCAGATCGCCTGGCAGTACGCCTTGCGCTTGGCCGGATCGGCGTAGCCGGGCAACTTGATCAACCCACGCGCCACCGCTTCGTCGATCAGCAGTTCACGGCTGGGCTGGCAGAAGTCGCAGATCAGCCACCAGCGGCGGAGGCTGTAGAAGCGCCATGCCTGCAACATCGCCGCACGGGCCGCGCTGTAACTGCTGCTGTAGTGCAGCAACAGCTCTTCCATCGGTTGCTCCAGGGCGGCGCCAATCTCCTTCACCACCGCCGTGAAGAACGGATCGAACTGCGCATTAGGCCGCGCCGGGTTGGCGATCACCGGCTCCTCGCCCTGTCCCAAGTCGACAATCGCGCCCTCCCCCAACGCCAACTCGCCGTCAGCGGTGGTGTCGCCGCCGGCTCCGTTGCCTTCGTTGGCCAGCGCCGACAGCGGCAAGTTGGAGACCTGAAAGTCGTTGTTCTTCTTGATGAACACGGTGAACATCGCCGAGATCACCGCCGCCATCAGTTCGGCGCTGCTGTAGCGCTCCAGCTTCTGCAGTGGCTCCAGCACCGGCGCCAAGTACGGCGCGCCACGCTTCTGGCCCGGTCGCTCCTTGTCGGCCATGACGTGCATGACCCTACGCCGGCCAGTGGCCTCACCAAAGGCCGGCAACCGCTCCCAACGAAGAGACTGGCCTGCGGTGAACTCGTTTGGGTAGCCGCTGCAGACGTGATATGCCAGCGGCGCGCCGAGTCGGTCGAACTCGACGCCGTCCACCAGGTTAGTGCTGTCCAATTGGCCGGCCGGATTGCACACCCGATCCGACTCGATCAATTGCAAGCGCGTGCTGAATACGCAACCCGGACGCTCATCGTCGGGGCTGGCAATCAGCACATCGCCGCAGACCATCGACGAGATCATCACCAGCGCCTGCAGCTGGTAGTGGTTGAGCGTCGCTTCGGCGTCGCATTCGCGTGGATCGTCGGCATACAGCGACCACAACCGGTCAAGCCGGGTGTTGAGTTCTTCCGCCTGTTGTTCACTGAGTCCAAGCGCGTCGTGATCGATCTGCGAACGGCAGACCAGCCCGGTGCCCACTACGTTGGTGCGCAAGCGGGTGATGGCTGCTCGGGCAATCAGGTGGTTGCGCATGGCGTCCCGTGAGCGTGCTACCAGCATCCGGCGCTCGCTCTGGTCGAGGTCGCGGCGCGGACTGCCCAGACCGGGAATCCAACTGGCCATGCTGCGCAGTACGCGCGAGGCACCCCGCCATCGGGTCTCGGTGCCGCCCCCGCCACCTTGGGCAACGATGGGCCGTGCACTGGATGCCGACTTGGCGAGCTTGATGGCCTCGCGCATCAGCAGCTCGGCCGGATCCTTTCGAAAGAAGCCCATAGTCAGATCGCCATGTAAGAGATGCGGTTGCGGCCACGGCCCTGTTGCTGGGCCTGTTCCAGGGCGACCTCCTTGGCGTACTGCTGCTCCAGCAAGCGCAGGCTGTTCAGCTCAGCACGGTACAGCTCGCGATCCGCACGACGCAGGCGCTGCCCTTTTTTCAGGACGTCAGAGATCGCCGCCCGAACTTCCGCTAGGCGCTGTTGTGCGTCTGTCATGATTGTTTCCTTAGTAGCCCGCACGACTGCGGGTGCCCCGCCCACGAGCGACTGCTCGGCGCGGTACCGGTGCGACCGGTTGTTCGGTGTTGAACAGGGTTGGCTGCAGCAGCTGCTGCTCCAACTGATCCCACTCGTGATCGCGCAGCAGGTGGGTTTTCAAACTGCGTGCGGCGTGCAAGGCATACACCTCACAGTCGAGTGCCTCGTTGCGGCGACCGGCCTTTTTCTGCCAGACCATCTTGCTGGGGTTACGCGGATGCGGCGCCAGCACTTCGTTGGTGAGCTGCTCGTAGTAGTCCGAGCGAATCTCGCTGTACCAGTGCATACGCCCAGGCCCTGCCCCCTTCAACCGCAGGCGGCCGTCGATCAACGTCTTAGCCTTGTGCGTGCCGACGATGTGCACTCGTAGGCCGTATTTCGCGGCCTTAGTGTTGTCTTGCGAGGTATCCACCGACTGCGGCGGCTTGGTGAAAATCTCCTTGTCGCGGCTGTCAATGGACGCGCCTTTGATCGCCATCACGTTGTAGCGCTGACGATCCCGCACGTAGCTGTAGACCGCATCACTCGTGTTGCCGTCCGAGCTGTCGATGCTGACCGCCGATACCGCCAACTGAGCGCCGCCCTCGGTGGGAATCGGCCGGGAGATAACCCGATCCAGTTCCTGCCAGACGCTGTCATGGGGATCGATGGGATTGCCATGCAACTCCCCCCAATACAATCGCCAGGATTCTTCGCCCCGCCCCCAGCCGGTGATGACCAGCGCCAGTCGGTCACCCTGCACGTCGACGCCGACGGTGATCAGCAGTACGCCTTTGGGTGCCGTCAGTTCGGCGTAAGGTTCGGCACGCTTCTCCAGTTCGTCGGTCTTCGGCGCATCGCTCTGGTACTCGTAGCTTTCGCCCTTCGAGCTGTTGACGAAGGCGATCATCGGCCCGATGTTGCCCTGCGCCGCCGCGTGTTCGGCCTGAAGCTTTTTCTCCATCAGCACCTGGAAGCGCGATCCCCAAAACGTCGCGTACAGCTCGTTGAGGATGTAGCCGGCGATCCCGCGAAACTCGGCGGTGGCCGACCAGCGTCCGTGCTTGAGGTTGGCGTTCTTCTGGTTGTCGTCCCAGATCGCACCGCAATGCGGACACGAGTAGAAGGCCTTCTCCGGCCGCTTCCTGCCGTATACCTCATGCAGGTAATCCGGATCCTCATCACAGTGCAGGTTGTCGAAGCTCAGCGCATGTTCCTGGCCACATTCGTGACACGGCACCAGGCCAACGCGCTTGTCTGACAGTTCCAGCTCGGCATCAATCGCTGACAGACCTTTGATGGTCGGCGTACCGCCGATGATGATCTTCGAACGGCGAAAGGTTTTCAGACGCTCCTTGGCCAGTTTGATGCTGTCGCCCTGGCCGCGCAGGTTGAGGTTGCAGTCGTCGGGCTCCTCGATGGCCACCCGAGGCACCGGTGTGGATTTCACGCTGGCCGGGCTGTTGGAGCCGACCATCTTCAGGAACCCGCCGGGGAACCGCTTGAAGTCCTGACGCTGCTGCAGCTTGCGGCTGCGCAGATCGACTTTCTTGCGCAGCCGCGGCGTGGCCTCGATCATTGGTTCGAGCTTTTCACCGACGTACTGCTTGGCGGCTTCGGCCTTGGGGAACAGCACCAGAATCGGCGACGGGTCGATGTCGATCCATTTACCCAAGGCGTTACCCAATACGCCCGACGTCCAGGCTACCTGGGCCGATTTGCGGCCAACGATCTCACTAACCGCCGGATCGTCCAGCGCCTCCAGCGGACCACCCGGCCAAGTCAGGTGCGGCGTCACATCGAAGCGGTATTTGCCAGGGCGTGCCGCCTCTTCCGGCGCGAGCCAGCGGTATTTGTCCGCCCACTCGATGATGCTCATGCGCGGTGGTGGTGCCCACTTGCGACAGGCGCTGCGCAGCGCCTTAGTCGCCGCCTTCCTCAAAGCGCTCCGAATCGTCCGGTTCGTCAGAATATCCATCTGACGGGGCATCATCCTTGTCATAGTCAGACAGCCTCCTCAGGATGGCTTCAATGGGATCTCGGATCAGTTGGTCGTCCACCTCCACGCCGTAACGCGCCGACAGCTCGGCGGCCAGCGCGTCCGGAAATGAGTTGAGTAATTCGACTTTGGCGGCGGTGATCATGGCCTCGAAGCGTTCGATCAGGTCATCGGCGATGACCACCTCACCCAAATCCTTGGCCATCGCCAGCTCTTCGCGGTCGGCCCGGATCCGGTCGAGCCGGTCGCGGGAGGATTCCTTTTTGCCGTTGAGCGAGGCCTGATGCATCAGCCACTGGATCACGGCTTCAGTGTCGTACTGGTTTTCGTTGCCACGCCCGATGCCAAACTCGACTACGGGCATGCCGTCGTTTTGCCAACGGGTCAGGGTGCGTTCGTCGCGGCCGACGATCTCACTCAAGTCGGCCTTATTGACTGTCCTGCCCATATCTAACCCTTTGAAAAGACGGACATCCCTGCAAGATTCTCAGCTGCAGAGAATCCGCGAGTTCGGTAACCCGTGTAGGGGGCGGCCCTCGAGGAGGACCCGGAAAAATCGGCCCCCAGCCGGGGGGCCGCCTAGGTGTGGTCGGTCGATGCCGACTCGGAAACGCCCAACCGCTTGGCGACCCAGCGTTCGTAAAGGCCGATTGCAACATCGGCGCCGGCCATCGCGGTCAGGCAACCCAGAGCGCCTGCCGTCCAGATCGACATGCCGGCGGCGATCATCAGCATCATCGCTGTCACACCGCAGGCGATACAGGCACCGGATCGAAGTGCAAGTCGACGCAACAATGCCCAACCTCGCGCCCCATCTTTGTCCGCCCGCCACATCTCACCCGACACGCCGCCAACCAGGGCCAGGACGATCACTAACCAGATCGGCATCTCAGCCAACGCTTGCTGCTCATTTGTCATGTTCTGCCTCAGTAGTAGCGCCACCAACGCCGGAAAAAGAAAACCCCGCCGGGGTGGGCAGGGTTTTCGGAGTCCTGGGTAACCCCGGGACAAAGTGCATAGTTCGTGGGCTCTACGCCAAGGCGCAAATTCCATATCGTGGAGACTTTTTACCCCCCTCCGGAAAAACCGAAAAGGGGCTATTTTCGGTTGTGACACTTGACGCAACTTTGGCTCACTTTGACGCAGCTTTGAGGCAATCCACTCCGATGAACGGTCAGTACGCCAGACGCCGCTTTACGGACGAGGCACGTGTCAGATTGGTCTGGGCACTGCCACTGCGCCGATCATAGTTGCGCGTCGTCGCAGTCCGCACCGTAAGAATGAGCTGCACTTGCTGATGCATGCGGTGCACCCAATTGCGGTAAGTCCGGTCGCCATCCTCGGGTAAACCCAGCAACTGCAACTGACGGCGAACCGGCAACGGCGGATTCGCCAGGTAGCGGTTGTGAGCCAAGGCTGCCAGCTTGGCCCCCTTCTCCGATTGCCTCCCCAACTGGGCGACCGCCGCGGCTACCTCGCAAGCCACGTAATCCATTCCGCCGCCACCGTTCAGCAAAAGATCGCGAGACCCCGGTGTTCCACGCGGCGCGCTGCCGCCATATTGCATGATGGTCGCCATCGGACTGCCTAACCCCGGCCCGTCGCCAATCAGGCAGTGCTGCCGCCCCCAGTGCATCATCAGCTCTTCAATTTCCTCGATCATTGCCCCATTTCCCCGCCAATCGAACCCCACACAAAAATCCCGATACCCGACACAAACCCAACACAAAACAATCCCTTTAAAACCAAGGTCTTTATCCAATTTGAGTTGAGTGTGTTGGGTGTGTTGGGGTTTTCGCCCATCGCATGAAAGGAATTCCGACCACCATTTTTGCCATCAAAAAACGTCACATATGCGCGCACGCGTACGTAAACCCAACACACCCGACACAAAGCCCGCCAGTCCGCGAAACATAGGGGTTTACACTGTGTGGAGTAGCCCACGACAACCCAACACATACCCGACACACCCAACACACTTAGAGGCGTCGTCATGCGGCAGCCGCCTTGATGTGATCCCAGTTGTCCACGTTCCAGCCCGCCAGCTTCGCTTTGGCCCGCCAGTTTTCGACCTGCTTGCCAAGCTCGGCCGCTTTCAGTGATGGGGGCGGGGAAGCGTCCTGGTCGACCGGAAAGAAGAACGCACCGAATCGTCGGTTGTTACCATCGGTCCAAGGGATCGCCCGTGTCTTGTTCATCTCCGAACTGATGAACAATGAGAACTTCGTCTGACTCATGACGTGCTCCTTGTTGCGCTGGCACCACTCAAGGAACAGCGAATACAAATCCGTGGAGAGGCATGGCCCCCATAACCCCTGACCGAGTTCACTGTACTTCCACAGGTGGAGGAAGGTTTGCCAGCCGGCACGACTCAGGGCGACCAACCGCTCCCGGGCATCGGTAGACGGTGGACGTGTGCGCTGATTGAAATCGCCCAGGTCGACCGCCAATAGCCAACCGTACAGCGCCGCGACGCCGCCTTCCTGCAGCTCCTGGCCGATGGCCTTCTGGCGCTCCACCGGCAACGTCTCCAATGGCCACACCACCAGCATGCGCCGGTCGGTGTCGCTGATGGGCCAGGGCAGGATCTCGTTGCTCAGGAACACCGCGTTCATGTGGTTGGCCTCTTCCCAGCCGTTGATGAACTTGGATTCCATTCGTACCGTTTTGCCTGTCACCAGATGCTTGATCTTGCCTACCTGGTTGTAGCGCTGGTCGCGACTCACAACCTCCTCGAAGACCGCCCAAAGCTTGCGGCTTTGCCAAGCGTTAAAATTGCTTTCCAGCTGAGTCTGTCCGACCGTCGCCGCGTACTGCCCGTACAACATGCCGAGCGTGTCGGCAAAGAACAGGCTCTTGCCCGAGCCTTCCATGCTGGAGTGCATCAGCACCGCGGTGTCCATCTTGGCGCCGAGATGCTGCAGCGGATAAGCCAGCCAGCACGTCAGCCACCGCACCGCATCTTCGTCATGGTTGCAAAGGAACGAAATCAACCAGCGCAGGTTGGCGCAGGCTGCATCATCTCTGACCGGCTCAAGCGGCAGCCCGTCGAAGGTATTGATGTACACGGCCGGATCCTTGGTCATGGTCGGATCGAACACGATGTGTTCAACATCCACCGTTCGCCGCTCGCTACTGTTGAGCCATAGCGGATAGGTGTCGCCCAACGCCATCTTGACCGCACCTTCGGCGATACGCCGCTTTTTCTCCCGGTCCCACACGTCCTTGGTGCCGTCGATGTACACGTAACGATCCGTCGGCGACATGCCCAGGGCACCGCCCTTTTTACCGGCCATGCGTCGTGCCTGCTCGATGTCACGGACGTGGTCATCGGAGATAAGACGCTTGCCCGTGTCATCCAGCCAGGCCTTGGCCAACGGCTTACCTACCCGGGCCTCGAACGCCGACTTCTTCATTACCTTCGACTGGTCGCAGTCCCACACATGCGTGGTGCCCTCCACCAGTGCAAACCGACGCAACACCTGCTCAAGGGTTAACTCCTCCCCCGTTCCCCCGGGAGTTGCAGGAGCCGCCTCGCTAGATGCCGCCTCATCATGCACATCTGCCGCAGCTGCATCACCAGAAGGGGGCGGGGGAAGATCTCGCGGATCCGGTCGAGACGAATGCTGCATACCCAACAGGCGCGCCGCCTCCTTGACCGCCCGCGACTGATCACCGCCGTGCTCGAGTAGGCAGTACACTTCAAAGGCGTCGTTCTGGTGTCCGTTGGCGAGCGGATCGGCGCCGTGGTGCGAATACACCTTACCCTCGGTCACCGTGATGCCCGGCAACCCTGTGCTGCTCTGTGGATAGAGCCACTTGCCGCCGCGTTTGGTGTAACCATTGGCGCGCAGCAACTCTTCCACGTCGTGACAGCGGTTGAACTCGTCGATTACAGAGGGTTGCTTGCCATTGGCCGGTGCCTGGCGCTTGATCGGCTTGCCAAGAGGCTTTTTTGCCTTCACCGCCCAGGGACACGCAGCCTCGGCGTCACGCTTGAAAATCTCCCAATTGTTCCAGATAGCCAGCAACTCAGAGGGCAGCACCGGCAAACCATCCTCTGTCTTAGGTGGCGTACGCCAGGCGTAAGGTTTGCCCGTACCTGGATGGATCGATGGAGGCAACACGTCCTGCACCAAGCCCGCACGCAGCTCGAATACCGTAAAGCGCTTGAACTCCTCGGCCTCAGCCCGCGCCACGATCTCCCCCACCGCATCGCCAGCAGCTTTGGCAGCCTTGGCTTTCTCGATCAAACCCTTGTGGATCGTGCCATCCGGATCTTTCTCGTTCGGCCACGCCAATGCATGCCGGGTCAGCTCGATGCCGTCCGGCACACGAAACATGATCCGAAAGCGTGCGGGGTTCCCAACAACCGTCGGGAATACCAACGCCATTGCATCCAGATCAATCTCCAGCAATTCGTAGAGGAGATGCCTCGTCCATTGCACATCATCCACGTCTAACGAGCAGACGCGGCTTGGACCCAGCACCACACCCAAGTTGTGCGCAGGATTGGTTTGCCAAAAAAGAGCGGCTTTCGCCGCTTCGGTGATGTAGCCCCCGGGCTTGTTCCAGCCCATGCCCTTGGGGGCCTTCTCCCCTGCCTCAATGGGAACCAGGGCGAGATTGAAGGAGTCGATGTAACGTTGCGCCCACTCTGCTATGGGCGCTCCTTTGACCAGCTCACTCATCGGCGACGCTCCCGCAAAGCCTGGCAGCTGACGCAGGTCTGACACCCTTCGATCGTATGCTGACGAAGTACCGGGATGGGCTCATCACAGTCAGCGCAATATTCGGAACTGGCGATACCTACTACCGGGCGGGGGCGACGATCCAAAGCGACCTGGAGGAAATAATCGGCTTGGTCGTTGGCCGTATCGATCACATCAGCCATGCTCGTGCCCCTCCATCGCCTGACGGGCGCCGGCCATGATGCCCAGCACTGCGCGGATCACGTCCGCACCATGTTTCTCCAGCTCAGCGACTTCGTGCTGTTCCCACACGTTGTCCGCTGCGCCCTCGTGCATGCTGGAAACAAATAGTCCTGTTTCGTGCAGCAACTTGCTGACGGCCAAAAGCGCCTGCTTTGTAGGAGCCGCGGCTTCGGGTTTGTACCAAACCATTCCCGCAGGACGCATTAGCGCATCCAGCAATACAGGGCTGGCCGTCAACCGGATAACTTCTTCCAGTTCGTCCGGATCCAGCCAGCGTTGCTCGAAGTCGTGCTTCAGCTTTTTCTGCAGGGTGTCGTAATCGATAACCATATCCAGGGCCAAGGCAGTGACACCGCCTCTGTAGGAATGGCCGGCGCGGTACAGCGCCTTTCGAAGAGAAAGAACCGGCTCAGGGGCCGGCAGTTTTGCGTTGCGACTCATAACCGTAAAAACTCCTTTTACGGTCTAGCCATAGGAACAGGCACAACCTATCCTACGACCACGACCGATGTGCATTGCTGTGTATCGTCGTCGCCGGGCTGGGGGATCTTTGGTGAGAGGCCCCGGCCTGGCACCTTTAAGCTATTTCCTGCTGGGTCTCAGCGCCTTTTTCTTGCTCAAAAAGCCGTTCAATTGCTTTGCCCGTTTCGTATCGAATATCCGCACCCTTAGCAGCTCGAAAAATCGTGGGTTGCGTCGTTCCGACACGCTCCGCAATCGCACGCTGCGAATAGCCAAGCCCCAGAAGTACGTTCAGCATCTTTTGAATAGTCATGTGATTCACCAATGCGTTTTCGCATTGAGCTGATAATACGCATGCGTATCGACGAGCGCAATACACTCCCAATACGTTTACGAATCAGAGGACCAACATGTGATAGGCAAGCGTATAGCTCAGCGCATGACGGAGCTTCAGCTATCAGAAGGTGAATTAGGTCGCAGATCCGGCGTACCTCAACCAACTATTCACAGAATAATCACCGGTGAATCGCTTAGTCCGAGGCAATCGAACGTCGAAAAAATTGCGAAGGCTCTTGCTGTTACTTCGAATTGGTTGTGGACTGGTAAGAGCGCAGGATCTGAGGCAAGTACGTTTGCGCACGCCAACGTGGAGCCAGGTCCTGCTATTAAAGGTTCTGTTCCATTGATTTCATGGGTACAAGCGGGTGCGTGGTGCGAAGCAATCGATATTATGAATATCGGCGATGCGGAGATTTGGCTTCCATGCGCCGTATCTCATAGTAAGAAAACCTATGCGCTTCGTGTGCGCGGGCTTTCAATGTTCAATCCTCATGAACGTCGATCTTTTCGAGATGGCGACATCATCTACGTCGACCCAGCGAAGGATCCAGAAAACGGATCTCTTGTCATCGCCAAACTGACAAACAGTGATGAAGCAACGTTCAAGCAACTGGTCTTGGAGGGGCATCGTCAGTTTCTCAAGCCTCTCAACCCATCGTGGCCAGAACCCATTATTGAGCTACCGCCAGATGCCGTGATTTGCGGGGTTGTCATTTCAAAACTGGAAATTTTCTAAATCGCTCTCCCCACAAGACCGCCCTTTAGGCGGTTTTTTTGTGGTCATGGAAAAATCAATACACATTCGTATTGACCAGATCGATACGTATTTGTATTGTTCGCCTCGTATACCTCTCACCAAGAGCACGAGCGATGACCTCTATAGCGCCCCACGAAAATGTAGTTACTGCGAACAGTTTGCCGGATGAAACCACGATAGAAGTCCGACAAATTGAGCATGGTGATACGCCATGAATTGCTTTCAGCTACCACTTATAGAACAAGACCTGCTGCATCACATGTTGCAAACAGGCGGCCGAGCTGCCTGCTCAATGATGCGGCCAGCGCAAACAATCCAAGCGGTGTTCGATGTTGAGTTGACTGCGGAATACGCACTTGTCCGAGTCGACGTGGCGGGGCGCTCAGACCAGGTGAAGCTGCGTCGCGGTGATCGAGCCAATCACCTACATCTACGTGACTTCATGCACGAAGTAGCAAACCGCCAAATCGCAGAAAACGTCATTTCAGAAGGAGTTCGACATGAATCGTACTCTTGACCAGACCGCGGCCTTGTTTGGCGTCAAACCACGCGCCCTTCGCAAGGCGCTCCGCGAGTTACGCATTCTCACGCCAGCGGGCGATCTAGCGAGTCACCACCGTGACAGCGGCCATTTGTTCTCCGATCCGCGAAGCGTCCAAGTAGGTCCGAAACGACTCAAGCACTACGCAGTAGTGATGGTCACCGAGACAGGCATCCAGTGGCTTGCGAAAAAACTGGGCATCGTAATCACGGATAAGGAAGTCGCTGCATGAAGACCAATTACTACAACGCATATACGCAAGCAGTAGGGACCTTAAAACTGATTCCGATTTACCTGAATTGCCCTGGAGTTATCAGCCGGGCGACGCTCGTTGGTGCGGCAACAGAAGCCGTCCAACTGCTCGAAAGCATGCCCCCGCTGAGCGTGGAACTTGCTGAGGTTTTCCGTAGCGTCAACGCAGTGATCTTGGAAGGTCAGACGGCTTACGTCACTCCTACCAACTCTCCAGAGTTTCCTTATGGGGCGGTTGTAGCGGACAAAAAAGGTCACGTTTGCGCTGCAGCTATGGGTCGCAGCAAAGAAGGTCTGGCGGAGTTGATTCGCTTGAAGCTGCTGCCACAAGCCGAGGGGCACGGGGAGGATGCAGCGTGACCAGCACCCTCACCCAGCTTAGAAAGCAATTCGATACACCTTGCCCGTCTATTGCCGAAGTACGCGAACGGTACTTCTCACACATCCGAACCGACCGCTATTTGCTGAAGGAAATCAAGGCAGGCCGCATTCCGTTGAACATCAAACGCTTGCACAGCTCAGCGCGGGCTAAACCCGTGGTTTACCTACATGACCTCGCCGACTACCTCGACGCCCAAGCAGCAACAGAAGCGGCTTGATTTCAGAGGCTAGGTTACCCAAATCCGGCTGCCGTCCTCTCACCAAAGATCCGGCAGCTGGCTCAAACAAGGAACACAGCATATGCACACGCCTCTAGACCCAATCGCCCCCGAACCGGCTGTTGAGATTTGCCAGATCGACAAAATTCCGGAGGAGAAAATGGCCGAACTGGTCGGCACGACCCGCCGAGCATTGCAAGGCAAGCGAGCCAGAGGAGTCATTCCCAAAGGCGTCTGGAACACCATCGACAGCCGCATTTATTACAGCATCAGGAGATACGAGGCATGGCTCGAAAGCCAATGGGATTGCCCACCGGAGTTGAATTTGCTGGACAGTCCGTCCGCATTCGCTTCACCTGGAACGGGCAACGCCGTTGCGAAACCCTCCCCTATCCCCAAACGCCGAAGGGGATTAAGGCTGCCGCCGACCTACGCGCTCACGTAACCAGCCTGATCAAGCATGGCGTGCTGGATGATCAGCGCTATGCCGAACTGTTCCCCAACTCCACGTACGCCAACTACTCGGCGACTCCCCGTTTCGGGGAGTACGCCCAGGAGTGGCTCAACAGTCGCGAGATCGTGGCGGGGACGCGCAAGAACTACCTCGGCTCACTGAATCTGTACTGGATGCCCTACCTTGCAATGCTGCCCATCGACAGCATCACGTCGGTCATGCTGCGCAAAGTTGTAGCGAACACCGAGTGGCCAACGCCGGGCGTGAAGCGCGCGGCGATCCAGCGCCTGACCACGGTGTTCGGCACCGCAGTGAAGGACGGGCTGATCACCCGCAACCCGGTCGAGTCCATCGAACTGCCGGTGAAAGCTAAGAAGCCGATTGACCCCTTCACGGTGGATGAGGCCAATAAGATCATCGATCACCTGTACCAGACCTTGACCCACTCAATGCAAATCTACGCGGCGTACTTCGAATTCGCCTTTTATACCGGCATGCGCCCCAGCGAGATCGCAGCTCTGCGCTGGGAGGAGGTCGACAAGGAAAAGCGCCTGGTCAATGTGTGTCGGATCGTCGCGGACTACAAGATCGAAGAGCGGACCAAAACCCGCAATATCCGCCAGGTCATGCTCAACAGTCGCGCTTTGCACGCGATAGAACAAGCCGAGCGCATGGCCAAAACACGCGCGAAGCAGAGCCGTCGCAAGCAGGCGGAGTCGCCGTTTGTGTTCCCGCCCACCAAGAACTTCGAGTTCATCCAGCAGTCGAGTGTGACCGACAAACACTTCCAGGCCGCGCTAAGCGATTTGAAGCTTCGCGCCCGCCGGCAATACAACTGCCGACACACATACGCTACCATGTGCCTCATGGCGGGTATGAACCCTGCATTTATTGCCACTCAGCTCGGTCATAGCGTTCAGATGCTGCTATCGACCTACGCCCGATGGATAAACTCCAGCACCGACTGGGGTGAACTCGGGAAGCTCGAAAACAGCTGGATTGGTACAAAATTGGTACAGCCTGAAACAGTACCCCTCTGAAACCCTTATGGAATCAGCCCCTGTGACACTGGAACAGAATTACACCGAGATTCTCGGCCAATTGGGCGAGGACGCCTCCCGCGAGGGCCTGCTCGACACGCCAAAACGTGCCGCCAAAGCCATGCAGTACCTCTGCCGCGGTTATGAACAGACACTGGAAGAGGTCACCAACGGTGCCTTGTTCAGCTCCGACAACAGCGAGATGGTGCTGGTCAAGGACATCGAGCTCTACTCGTTGTGCGAGCACCACATGCTGCCGTTCATCGGCAAGGCTCATGTCGCCTACATCCCGAGCGGCAAGGTTCTTGGGCTGTCGAAAGTCGCGCGTATCGTCGATATGTACGCCCGCCGCCTGCAGATCCAGGAAAACCTCAGCCGCCAGATCGCCGACGCGGTCCAGCAAGTCACCGGCGCCCTGGGCGTTGCGGTGGTGATCGAGGCCAAGCACATGTGCATGATGATGCGCGGTGTGGAGAAACAGAATTCGACGATGATCACCTCGGTGATGCTCGGCGAGTTCCGCGAAAACGCGGCCACCCGCAGCGAGTTTCTCAGCCTGATCAAGTAACTCGCAGCACGAAGAAAACCGGCACTGATCGCCGGTTTTTTTTCGCCTGCGAAAATCAGGTAAGCTGCGCGCCTTTCTGTTTACCCCTGTGAGGCTTATCCGTGTTCGTAAAAGCGCTTCGTGTCGGCCTCGGCCAACTGATCATCTTCATCGACTTCATCACTCGTCCAGGCAAGAAGCAGCGCCCTGCCGCCGCTCAAGCTCAGGTCGAAGCGGCCGCCAAGGACCTGACCCTTTATCAGTTCCACGCCTGCCCGTTCTGCGTGAAAACCCGCCGTACCCTGCGTCGTCTGAACGTTCCGGTGGCACTGCGTGATGCGAAGAACAACGAACAGGATCGCCAGACCCTGCTGGAGCAAGGTGGCAAGATCAAGGTGCCGTGCCTGCGCATCGAAGAGAATGGCCAGACCACCTGGATGTATGAGTCCAAGGTGATCATTGATTATCTGGATAAGCGGTTTGCGGCTGCCTGAGGTTTTGTGGTGTTTCGACCGGCGCCATCGCGGGCAAGCCACGCTCCCACAGGGATTTGTAGAGTAAATGGGATCTGTGTTTAAAACAGATCCACTGTGGGAGCGGGCTTGCCCGCGATGAGGCCAGACCAGCCACCACAAACCTCAGACAAAAATAAACCGGCCCATACGCCGGTTTATTTGTTTCTGCATCCTCTCAAGCCGCTTCTGCCGCCTGTGCCTGACGCACCACCGTCGCCAATCGCTTGAGCCCTTCGTCCAGCCGCGCCGGGTCGATGTGGCTGAAGTTCAGCCGCAGATGACCGGGGTTCTTGTCCGGCTCAGGAAAAAATGGCTCGCCCGGCATAAACGCCACATCCGCCGCCAGCGCAGCCTTGAGCAGCGTGCGCGTATCCAGCGGCTGCTTGAGCGTCAGCCAGAAAAACAACCCACCCTGCGGCACGTTCCACTCCGCTAGATCGGAAAAGTGCATTTCCAATCCCGACTGAAACGCATCCCGACGAACCCGATAGAAGTCACGCAACTCACTCAGGTGCTGCTGGTATTTTTCGGTGCCGATCCATTGCAGCGCTTGCCACTGCCCGATGCGGTTGGTGTGCAGATCGGCCGATTGCTTGAGCCGCAGCAAGTGCGGAAACAGGTCTGGGCTGGCGATCAGGTAACCGACCCGCAGGCCCGGCAACAGGGTTTTCGACACGGTGCCGGTGTAGATCCAGCTGGCCTTGTTCAAGCGACTGACAATGGGCGTGGCACTGCCGCCGTCGAAGGTCAGTTCGCGGTAGGGTTCGTCTTCGATCAGGGTCACGCCGAACTCGTCGAGCAACGCCGCCACTGCATCGCGCTTGGCCTCGCTGTAGCGCACCGCCGATGGGTTCTGAAACGTCGGAATCAGGTAAATGAACGCTGGTTTGTGTTTTTCCAGGCGGCTGCGCAATTGCGCCAGGTTCGGGCCATCGGCTTCCTGTGGGACGGTGATGCAGTTGGCGCCGAACAATTGGAAGATCTGCAACGCTGCCAGGTAAGTCGGCGCTTCAAGCAGGATCTCGGTGCCTTTGTCGATGTACAGCTTGGCCGCCAGATCGAGGGTTTGCTGGGAACCGCTGACCACCAGCACCTGACTCGCCTCGCACGGCACGCCCAACGCTCGGGCTTCGGCCGCCAGCGCCTCACGCAGCGCCGGCTCGCCTTCACTCATGCCGTATTGCCCCATGGATAGCGGCATGTCGGCCCATTCGACTTTCGGCAGCATGGCTTCAGCCGGCAAGCCGCCGGCGAACGACATCACTTCCGGACGCTGGGCGGCGGCGAGGATTTCACGGATCAAAGAACTTTTAAGGCGCGAGACACGTTCGGAAAAAGCCATGGGGTCACCGGTAGCGAGGCCTGAGAAAAATGAGTCAAACTGGTTGACCGAAATTACGACAGACCGAGCGGATACGTCAATATGCTTGACCTTAAAAACCCCAGCACTCAGCAACAAGCCATGGAAGCGTTTTTCTTCGGTTACCAGGCGTTCACCGCCAAGGCCGACGAAATGCTCGAGCGTCGCGGCTTAAGCCGGGTGCACCAACGCATTGTGTTTTTCATCGCCCGCTACCCTGCCCTCAGTGTCAAGGAATTGCTGGCGTTACTGGGCGTGAGCAAGCAGGCGCTGAACATTCCGCTTCGCCAATTGGTGGAAATGCATTTGGTAAACAGCGTCGCGTCCGAAACCGATAAACGTAAGCGGTTGCTGGAACTGACCGACGATGGCGCGCGGTTCGAGCAGTCGCTACGGCGCGAGCAGGTGAAATTGCTGGAGCGGGTGTTTGCCGAGGCTGGGGAGACGGCGGTGAATGGGTGGTTGGCGGTGAACCTCGCGATGGGGAAAAGTCAGGTGGCAGCTGACTGAACCGCTCTACCCGCGACATGTGTATCGACTGATCTAAAGCTATCGCGGGCAAGCCACGCTCCCACAGGGGAATGCGCTCACCTGCGGGAGTGAGGCTTGCCCGCGAAGGCGACCTTCTTGTCGATATATCCCTATTGCCAAACTTTTCGTCTACAAAATCAAAAACATTATTTGCTTTATTTGTATACAAAAGCATAATTCGTTTCGTGCGAGTTCCTGACCAACAGGTCAACAAATTCGCAAGCACCTCAAAGGGTCGCTGCCACCCTCATGGGTCCGGCCCTGGAAATAACAATAAAACTCTTGAGGAGTACTCGCTGTGGAAAGCCGCAAATCCGAAGCCTCGACGCTGGATCTCTCGCCGCCATTACGCAATGGCTGGCTGGAGCGCATCTTCAAACTCAGCTTGCACGGCACCACGGTGAAGACCGAGCTGATTGCCGGTCTGACAACCTTCATCACCATGGCTTACATCATCTTCGTCAACCCGAACATCATGGCCGATGCCGGCATCGACCACGGTGCGGCGTTCGTCGCCACCTGCATCGCCGCCGCGCTGGGTTGCCTGCTGATGGGGCTGTACGCCAACTGGCCGGTCGGGCTGGCGCCGGGCATGGGCCTGAACGCGTTCTTCACCTACACCGTGGTCGGCACCATGGGCTACAACTGGGAAACCGCGCTCGGTGCGGTGTTCGTCTCCGGTGTGTTGTTCATGTTCCTGACCTTTTCCCGGATTCGTGAATGGCTGCTCAATAGCATTCCAGTGAGTTTGCGCTTTGCCATGGGCGCCGGTGTGGGCCTGTTTCTGGGGCTGATCGGTTTGAAAACCGCGGGTATCGTCGTCGATAGCCCGGCCACTCTGATCAAGCTCGGCTCCCTGCGTGAACCTGGCCCTCTACTGGCGGCCATCTGCTTCTTGATGATTGCGGTCCTGAGCTACCACAAAGTATTCGGCGCGATTCTCATCAGCATTATTACCGTGACCCTGGCCGGTTGGGGCCTGGGCCTGGTGAACTACGGGGGCATCATGTCCGCCCCGCCGAGCCTGGCGCCGACCTGGATGGCCATGGACGTCGCCGGCGTGTTCAACATCAGCATGATCAGCGTGGTGCTGGCCTTCCTCTTCGTGCACATGTTCGACACGGCCGGCACCTTGATGGGTGTCGCACAGCGCGCCGGCCTGGTGAACGCCGACGGCAAGATCGAAAACCTTTCCCGCGCCCTCAAAGCCGACAGTGCCTCCAGCGTGTTCGGTGCGGTGGTCGGCGTTCCGCCGGTGACCAGCTACGTGGAAAGTGCTGCTGGCGTAGCGGCGGGTGGTCGGACTGGTCTTACCGCTGTGACCGTAGGTGTGCTATTTATTGCCGCAATGTTTTTTGCACCGCTGGCTGGCATGATCCCCGCTTACGCCACCGCCGGTGCGCTGATTTATGTGGCGATGCTGATGATGGGCGGCATGGCGCACATCGAATGGGACGAAGCGACCGACAGCATCCCGGCGATCGTTACCGCGATCATGATGCCGCTGACCTTCTCGGTCGCCGACGGCATCGCGCTGGGCTTCATCACCTACGTGGCGCTGAAGGCCGGCACCGGTAAGTACAAGGAAATTTCCGTCAGCCTGTGGGTGCTCTGCGCGATCTTCATCGCCAAGTTCATTTTCTTGTAAGCGTCACGCGGTACGCGTTTCAAACCAGCCTCACCCCGTCGGGTGGGGCTTTTGTGCATAGGGAGGAAAGTGATGAGTCTGGAAACCTGGCTGCTGTTCAGCGGCGCTGCGCTGGTGGTAATCCTGATCCCGGGGCCACTGTCTTTGCTGATGATCAGCAACAGTCTGAATTACGGCTTACGCCGTTCTTACCCGGCATTTCTGGGAGGCGTGATTGCGTCGATCTGCCTGCTCAGTGCTTCGGCGCTTGGCTTGGGCGCATTGTTGCTGGCGTCGGAACAGCTGTTCAGCGCCCTGAAAATCGTCGGTGCGCTGTACCTGTTCTACCTCGCCTGGCAGAGCTGGCAGCAATCGCGTCAGCCATCCCAAGGCGCCGAAGTGCCCCAGGCTGCGCCGGTGCCACGCTTTCGCGCACTGTTCGGGCGCGCGTTCATGCTCGGCGCGAGTAATCCGAAAGACATTTTGTTCTTCGCCGCTTTCCTGCCGCAGTTTTTGAGTGCCGAGCAACCGTTCCTGCCGCAGTTGCTGGTGATGATTGTCACCTGGACCGTGCTGGATTTGCTGTGCAAGCTGGCTTATGGGCTGGGGGCTCATGGCGCGGCGCGGTATTTGCGTAGCGGCAAGGGGCAGAGCTGGTTTAATCGGGTGAGTGCGGGGTTGTTTAGCGGGGCTGGTACGGCATCGTTGTTGAGCCGTTAAAAGCAAGAGCTTCGCGGGCAAGCCCGCTCCCACAGGTCCTGTGAACGCAACAGTTCACTGTGGGAGCGGGCTTGCCCGCGATGGCGCCAGACCCGTCAGCACATTTCTAAAGGCAAAAAAAGCCCGCAGTGTGAGCGGGCGAAAGACCAAAGAAGCTATATGCGCAGTCGCTTCTCGGAGGAGGCAGCTGCTTGGGGGATCAACTGCCTCGATACGTGGAATAACTGTACGGCGAAATCAACAACGGCACATGGTAGTGATCCTGTTCCGCAGAGATGCCGAAACGCAGCACCACCACATCCAGGAACGCAGGCTCAGGCAACTGAACCCCACGGGCGCGGTAGTAATCGCCCGCGTGAAACTGAAGCTGATAGACCCCGGACCGATAGTCATCCCCTTGCAGCAGCGGCGAATCGACACGGCCATCGCTGTTGGTGAGCGCAGTGGCGACCAATTCCAGCTGCGAACCTTCAACGCGGTACAACTCGACCTTGATCGAACTGCCCGGGCAACCGTGTGCAGCGTCCAAAACGTGTGTAGTCAAACGTCCCATTGATTCTGCGCGCCTGCCTGCGTGGAGCAGTCAGACCTCGCGCCTCCCGAAGTCAGTTGAAAAGGAGACCGCACCGTTTCGGAGCACGAAAAGCTGCGGCGAGCGACTGATTAAGACATTTTTCAAAAAAATTGTACACAATAAAAACGACATTTTTATCGCTACTGCCGTCATGAGGGGTTTGCCAGTCAATCTTGTGCCGAACCATGAGATCAGCGGACCTTCCATCCATTAGCTGACCACTCAGGCAGGTTTCTTGCAGTACGCTGCAAAGCGGGCAGTCAGTAAAAAATGCAAAAAATCAGGCTTACAAAGTGAACATAAAGTTGTATACAATCACCTCATCGCTGTGACGCCAGCCTGCCCTCTCATCACCAGGCCGCCACACACACCCTGACTTTGACCAAGTCGACACGAACAAGAAGGAAGACTGCAGTGAGCGCTGACTATCCACGCGACCTGATCGGTTACGGCAGTAACCCTCCTCACCCACACTGGCCGGGCAATGCCCGCATCGCGCTGTCCTTCGTGCTCAATTACGAGGAAGGTGGCGAGCGCAATATCCTGCACGGCGATAAAGAGTCCGAAGCTTTCCTCTCGGAAATGGTTTCCGCGCAGCCGCTGCAAGGCGAGCGCAACATGAGCATGGAATCCCTTTACGAGTATGGCAGCCGCGCCGGCGTCTGGCGGATTCTGAAACTGTTCAAGGAATTCGACATTCCGCTGACCATCTTCGCCGTGGCCATGGCCGCCCAGCGCCACCCGGACGTGATCCGCGCCATGGTCGATGCCGGCCACGAGATCTGCAGCCACGGCTACCGCTGGATCGACTACCAGTACATGGACGAAGCGCAGGAACGCGAGCACATGCTCGAAGCGATCCGCATCCTCACCGAAATCACCGGCGAGCGCCCACTGGGCTGGTATACCGGCCGCACTGGCCCGAACACCCGTCGACTGGTGATGGAAGAAGGCGGATTCCTCTACGACTGCGACACTTACGACGACGACCTGCCCTACTGGGAACCGAATAACCCGACTGGCAAGCCGCACCTGGTGATCCCCTACACCCTGGACACCAATGACATGCGCTTCACCCAGGTCCAAGGCTTCAACAAGGGCGACGATTTCTTTGAATACCTGAAAGACGCGTTCGATGTGCTGTACGCCGAAGGCGCCGAAGCACCGAAGATGTTGTCGATCGGCCTGCACTGCCGCCTGATCGGCCGTCCGGCGCGTCTGGCCTCGCTCAAACGCTTTATCGAATACGCTAAAAGTCATGAACAGGTGTGGTTCAGCCGTCGCGTCGACATCGCTCGCCACTGGCACCAAACCCACCCGTATCAAGGGGCCGCGAAATGAGCCACTTCCAAACCCTGAAGCCATCGACCCTGAGCCGCGACGCGTTTGTCGCCGCCTTCGCCGACATCTACGAACATTCGCCATGGGTGGCCGAGAAGGCCTTCGACCTGGGCCAGGACGCTTCGATCGACGAGATCGAAACCCTGCACCAGCGCATGAGCGACATCCTGTTGAGCGCTGATCACGACAGCCAATTGGCCTTGATCAACGCTCACCCGGACCTGGCCGGCAAAGCCGCCGTCCAGGGCCAGCTTACCGCAGCCAGCACTGAAGAACAGTCTGGCGCGGGTATTCACCAATGCACGGCCGAAGAGTTCCAGCGCTTCACCGAGCTGAACGACGCCTACAAAGCCAAGTTCAAGTTTCCCTTCATCATGGCGGTAAAAGGCAGCAACCGGCATCAGATCCTCGCAGCGTTCGAAACGCGCATTCACAACTCGGTCGACACCGAATTCAAATGCGCGCTGGCGGAGATCAACAAGATTGCCCTGTTCCGATTACTGACCCTATAGCGATCTTGGCCCGAGCAAGTTCCCGAACGCAGAACGAGCCCAGGGCCCTGCAAGCATCCCAAGCCAACTTATTAAAGGCAGACAAGAAGAATGAAAGCTTACGCCGTACCTTTCGAGAAGTTCGTCAACCTGGCCGACGCCCGTCTGGGCACCAAAATCATCTCGGTCACCGATGACTGGTTCGCAGACGCCAACCGTCTGTTCCAACCGACCCCAGCCGTGTGGAAAGAGGGCGTGTTCGATGACAACGGCAAGTGGATGGACGGCTGGGAGTCGCGCCGCAAGCGCTTCGAAGGCTACGACAGCGCGGTGATCCGCCTGGGCGTACCGGGCTCGATCAAAGGCGTGGACATCGACACTTCATTCTTCACCGGCAACTACCCGCCATCGGCCTCCCTGGAAGCCTGCTTCCTGTCCTCGGGCGAGCCGGACGAAAACACCCAGTGGACTGAAGTGCTGTCGGCCGTCGAGTTGCAAGGCAACAGCCACCACTACCACGAAATCAACAATGACCAGCCGTTCAGCCATCTGCGCTTCAACATCTACCCGGATGGCGGCGTGGCCCGTCTGCGCGTGTACGGCATTCCGTTCCGCGACTGGTCGGCCGTTGGCGACAACGAACAAGTCGACCTGGCTGCAGCCCTGAACGGCGGTCGCGCCCTCGCCTGCTCCGACGAACACTTCGGCCGCATGAGCAACATCCTCAACCCGGGCCGTGGCATCAACATGGGCGACGGCTGGGAAACCGCACGTCGTCGTACGCCGGGCAATGACTGGGTGATCGTCGCGCTGGGCCATGCGGGCGAGATCGAGAAAGTCATCGTCGACACCCTGCACTTCAAGGGCAACTACCCGGACACCTGTTCGATCCAGGGTGCATTCGTGAAGGGCGGCACCGACAGCCAGATCGAAACCCAATCGCTGTTCTGGCGCGAACTGCTGCCAAGCCAGAAGCTGGAAATGCACGCCGAACACACCTTCGCCGAGCAGATCAAGGCATTGGGCCCGATCACCCACATCCGCCTGAACGTGTTCCCGGATGGTGGTGTGAGCCGCCTGCGAGTCCTCGGCAAGGTCGTTAAATAAGCGTCGCCCCAATCGCGGGCAAGCCCGCTCCCACAAGGAATTGTGGCGTTCACAAAACCTGTGGGAGCGGGCTTGCCCGCGATGGCGATAGAACAAACAACACAGAATTTGGATAAGAAGACCAGCATGCGCACATTGACGATTGAACCGCTGACCAAAGAAGCCTTCGCCCCTTTCGGTGACGTGATCGAAACCGACGGCAGCGATCACTTCATGATCAACAACGGTTCGACCATGCGCTTTCACAAACTGGCTGTGGTCGAAACCGCCACGCCAGAGGACAAGGCGATCATCAGCATCTTCCGCGCCGACGCGCAGGACATGCCGCTGACCATCTGCATGCTGGAGCGTCACCCGCTGGGCAGCCAGGCTTTCATTCCGCTGCTCGGCAACCCCTTTCTGATCGTGGTCGCGCCACTTGGCGATGTACCTGTATCAGGCTTGGTCCGCGCCTTCGTCACCAACGGCAGGCAGGGCATTAATTACCATCGCGGCGTTTGGCACCATCCGGTGCTGACGATCGAAAAGCGGGATGACTTCCTGGTGGTTGATCGCAGTGGCACAGGCAATAACTGCGATGAGCATTTTTTCAAAGAGGATGAGCGTTTGATCCTCGCCCCCCACCAATAAGAGAAGGTCTGATCACTCGACGACAGAGTGACAGGCGAGAGGTAAAGACTGTGGAAGCACATCTGTTGGAATGGCTGAACCTGAGCGTGCGCTGGGTTCACATGATCACTGGCGTGGCCTGGATCGGCGCGTCGTTCTATTTCGTCTGGCTGGAAAACAACCTCAACCGGGTCAACCCGAAAAACGGGCTGGCGGGCGATTTGTGGGCGATCCACGGCGGCGGTATCTACCATCTGGAAAAATACAAACTGGCTCCACCGACCATGCCGGACAACCTGCACTGGTTCAAATGGGAAGCCTACTTCACCTGGCTGTCGGGGGTCGCGCTGCTGTGCGTGGTGTTCTACTCCAACCCGACGCTGTACCTGCTCGCTCCAGGCAGCAGCCTGACCGGCCCTGAAGGTGTTCTGCTGGGCATCGGGTCGCTGTTCGTCGGATGGTTTGTCTACTCCTTCCTCTGCGACTCGGCCCTGGGCAAGCGCCCTGCCCTGCTAGGCTTCATCCTGTTTGTGCTGATCATTGGCGCTGCTTACGGCTTCAGCAAAGTGTTCAGCGGTCGTGGTGCGTACCTGCACGTCGGCGCGATCATCGGCACCATCATGGTCGGCAACGTGTTCCGCATCATCATGCCAGCGCAGCGCGCCTTGGTGGCAGCGATTGCCGAGAACCGCACGCCCGATCCGGCGCTGCCGGCCAAAGGCTTGCTGCGCTCGCGGCACAACAACTACTTCACCTTGCCGGTGCTGTTCATCATGATCAGCAACCACTTCCCGAGCACCTACGGCAGCCAATACAACTGGCTGATCCTGGCCGGGATCGCGGTGCTGGCGGTGTTGGTGCGTCACTACTTCAACACCCGTCATGACAGCCACAAGTTTGCCTGGACCCTGCCCGCTGCGGCGGTCGGCATGATCTGCCTGGCCTACGTGACCGGGCCGGCGCCGATGTCCAGTGCCCCTGAAGTGGCCAAGGCACCTGGGACCATCGAGTACCAGCCGCTGCCGGAAACCGCCCTGGGCGGCGGCAAGAAACCGGCTGAAGCTGCACCGGCGGCGGCCCCTGAAACTGCACCCGCCCAGGCATCAAATGCCGGTCCTGCCTTCGACAAGGTGCACGACGTGATCCAGGAGCGCTGCACGGTCTGCCATTCGGCCAAACCCACCAGCCCGCTGTTCAGCGCGGCGCCGGCGGGCGTGATGTTCGATACCCCCGAGCAGATCAAGCTCCAGGCCCCGCGCATCCAGGCCCAGGCTGTTGCCAGCCAGATCATGCCACTGGGCAACATCACCCAGATGACCCAGCAGGAGCGTGACTTGATTGGTGCGTGGATTGTGCAGGGGGCCCAAACCCAATAAGTAGCAAAAGCTTCGCGGGCAAGCCTCGCTCCCACAGGGTTTGCATTGCCTGTGTGGGAGCTGGCTTGCCTGCGATTGGCCGCAACGCGGTCCACCTGATTAGAAAACAGCTGCCAGCAGCACTGCGGCTGTAAATCACAAGAATAAAAAAGATCCGAGGTGTTGCATGTCCGAGCTATCCGAAGCCCGCATCCCCGACGCACCCGCCATTCAGCGTTTACCCCTTTTGCAACTGATCCTGGTCGGTCTGCAACACGTTCTACTGATGTACGGCGGAGCCATCGCGGTGCCGCTGATCATCGGGCAGGCCGCAGGGCTGAGCCGTGAAGAAATCGCCTTCCTGATCAACGCCGACTTGCTGGTGGCTGGCATCGCCACCATCGTCCAGTCGCTGGGCATCGGCCCGATGGGCATTCGCATGCCGGTGATGATGGGCGCCAGTTTCGCCGCGGTCGGCAGCATGGTGGCCATGGCCGGGATGCCTGGCATCGGCCTGCAAGGGATCTTCGGCGCGACCATCGCCGCCGGTTTCTTCGGCATGCTCATCGCCCCTTTCATGTCTAAAGTCGTGCGCTTCTTCCCGCCGCTGGTGACCGGCACCGTCATCACCTCGATCGGTTTGTCGCTGTTCCCCGTGGCCGTGAATTGGGCCGGTGGCGGTGCTGACGCGGCTCAATTCGGTTCGCCTGTTTACCTGGCCATCGCTGCATTGGTATTGGCTACGATTCTGTTGGTCCATCGCTTCATGCGTGGTTTCTGGGTCAACATTTCGGTGCTGATCGGTATGTGCCTGGGCTATGTCATCTGCGGCGTGATCGGCATGGTCGACCTCAACGGCATGGCCCAGGCGCCGTGGCTGCAGATCGTCACGCCACTGCATTTCGGCATGCCGCAATTCCACCTCGCACCGATCCTTTCGATGTGCCTGGTGGTGGTGATCATCTTCGTCGAGTCCACCGGGATGTTCCTGGCGCTGGGCAAAATCACGGGGCAGGACGTCACACCACGGATGCTGCGTCGCGGCTTGCTCTGTGATGCCGGCGCTTCGTTTTTCGCCGGTTTCTTCAACACCTTCACCCACTCCTCTTTCGCCCAGAACATCGGCCTGGTGCAGATGACCGGCGGTGCAGATGACCGGCGTGCGCTGCCGTTCAGTGACCATCGTCGCCGGCGGTTTGCTGATCGTACTGAGCCTGTTGCCGAAAGCGGCGTTCCTGGTGGCATCGATTCCACCGGCGGTACTGGGTGGCGCGGCGATTGCGATGTTCGGCATGGTCGCCGCCACCGGGATCAAGATTCTTCAGGAAGCCGACATCGGTGACCGCCGCAACCAATTGCTGGTGGCGGTGAGCATCGGCATGGGGCTGATCCCGGTGGTGCGCCCGGAATTTTTCGCGCACCTGCCGATGTGGATGAGCCCGATCACCCACAGCGGCATAGCCATGGCCACGCTGAGCGCCCTGGCGTTGAACCTGTTGTTCAACATTCTTGGCGGCCACGAACGCGCAACCGTCAACGACTGCCACGCCCACCCGCATTGATTCCATGACGGGCGGTGCAATGGCCGCCCCTTCACCGATTTACCCGTAAGTCATACACGCATGACAGGCAGGCCGGCTCACGCATGGTCGCAGTCAGCGGCTGCCTGCGCCTCAAACAATAAAAACAAGAGGGAGCAACAGATGATTCGGACACAGACAAACATGCTGTTGGGCAGTGGCTTATTGGCCGCCAGTCAAGTCATGGCCGGGGATTTGCTGCTGTGGCAGACCAACAGCCTGAGCTATCTGTATGGCAAGGATTTCGCGGTCAACCCGTCGATCCAGCAGACGATAACCTTTGAGCACGCCGACCGCTGGAAGTACGGCGACAACTTCCTGTTCGTCGACAGCACTTACTACAACGGTGAGAAAGACCGGAACAAAGGCGTTCACGCCTATTACGGCGAGTTCAGTCCACGCCTGTCTTTCGGCAAAATCGTCGACCGCCGTTTCGAATTCGGCCCGATCAAGGACGTGTTGCTGGCCATGACTTACGAGAATGGCGAAGACGACACTGAGGCCTATCTGATCGGCCCCGGTTTCGACCTCTCGGTACCGGGCTTCAATTTTTTCACCTTGAACTTCTACTTTCGCCAGGCCGAAGGCTCGCGTCCCGGCGACGATGTCTGGCAAATCACGCCGGCCTGGTCTTACACCCTGCCATTGGGCAGCTCGAACCTGTTGATCGACGGCTACATCGACTGGGTCGTGGATAACGACCAGAACTCACATGGCACCTACCACGCCAACCTGCACTTGAACCCGCAGATCAAATATGACCTGGGGAAGGCCTTGGGCTGGCGGGAGAAACAGGTGTACGTCGGCGTCGAATACAGCTACTGGAAAGACAAATACGGCATCGAAAACAACGCCAACTTCGACACTAACGAGAACACCACCAGCCTGCTGGTGAAGGTGCATTTCTAGATGATCCGCAACCGTGCTCCAAACCTGTCGTTGGTGCGCTGTTGCGGGGCACTTGAGACCTGGCCAAGGAGTCAGTATTCTCCGCGGCCGCCCGAATCTGGTCTAAAAAAAAGCCCGGATTTAATTCCTGACCAGAAAGCCAACTTATCCCGGCGCTGGACGGTACCAAGGCACTCCAAAGCCACTCTCAATCGACTGCTCTTGAGCCGCCGAACGGGAGTTTTTTTGCTTTTTAAAAGCCTTGGCTCAGCTCTTGCTAACAGCACTAAAGCTGACCGAATGGATAATTTTTTCAGCGACAAGAAAAAAGGCGCCACACCAGAGCGCCGACCTTAAAAAAATAACGTGGAACCACCTACTTTTTGGGAGCAACCGAATGAAACGTACGTGCACCAGCCTTATGCTTGCGGGATCCTTGCTGGCCGGGGGCCAGGCAATGGCCGGCGACTTGCTGCAATGGCAGAACAACAGCCTGACCTACCTCTATGGCAAGGACTTCCAGGTCAACCCGCGCATTCAGCAAACCGTCACCTTCGAGCACGCCGATGCCTGGAAATACGGGGATAACTTCTTCTTCCTCGACAAGATCTTCTACAACGGCGAAAAAGACTTCAACGCCGGCCCAAACACCTATTACGGGGAGTTCCAGCCACGTATTTCACTGGGCAAGGTCCTCGACCAGAAGATCGAATTCGGCCCGGTCAAAGACGTGCTGCTGGCCATGACGTACGAGTTCGGTGAGGGCGATACCGAGTCCTACCTGATCGGTCCTGGTTTCGACCTGGCGATTCCCGGGTTCGACTACTTCCAGCTGAACTTCTACCAGCGTCACACCGAAGGCAGCCGCCCGGGTGACAATGTCTGGCAGATCACCCCGGTCTGGTCCTACACCATTCCCGTGGGCGATTCGAACATCCTGATCGATGGTTTCATGGACTGGGTGGTCGACAATGACTCGAACTCCAAAGGCGACTACCACGCCAACCTGCACTTCAACCCACAAGTCAAATACGACTTGGGCAAAGCCCTGAACATTGGCGAGAAGCAGTTGTACGTCGGCGTCGAATACGACTACTGGTCAGACAAGTACGGGATCAAGGACAGCCAGTACTTCAAGACCGATCAAAGCAACACGAGCTTCCTGGTGAAGTTCCACTTCTAATCGCAAAAAGCATTGCGGGCAAGCCACGCTCCCACAGGTTTTGTGTCGTTCACATCATCGGTGAACGACACAAAACCTGTGGGAGCGTGGCTTGCCCGCGATAGCCGCACCGCCGATTCAAGCCGGAACAGCAGGCTCCACCAACCCCAGAAACCGGCACAACTCATCCCGCTTGGCCAACGCATCGCGCCGCCCCAGATCGATCAACTCGCTGCAATACCCCGCCTCGAACAGCAAATAACTCAGCACCCCCGCCCCGCTGGTCTTGGTCGCCCCCGGCCCGCGCAAAAACAGACGCAAGGCCGCCGGTAACTCCTGCCGATGCCGCGCTGCAATTTCATCGATCGGCTGACTCGGCGAAATCACCAGCACATCCACCGGCGCTGCTCCCAATGCACGACTCGGCGTGCCGTCGGGCAGCAGATGGCTGAACTGATTCAGACGCTGCAACAACTCGATGTCACTTTCCAGGCTGTCAATGAACGTACTGTTGAGCAGGTGCCCACCGACTTGCGCCAGGGTCGGCTGCTGACCGGTGTAGGCACGTTGCAGCGGCTGTTGCGGATCGATCCCGCGCGGGTTGCCGCTGACGCCCACCACCAGCACGCGACTGGCGCCCAGGTGCAGGGCCGGGCTGATCGGTGCCGATTGACGCACCGCGCCATCGCCGAAATATTCTTCGCCGATTTTTACCGGTGCGAACAGCAATGGAATCGCGGAACTGGCGAGCAGATGGTCGACAGTCAGCTGGGTCGGCACGCCGATTCGCCGATGGCGCAACCAGGACTCAATGGTGCCGCCGCCCTGATAAAACGTGACGGCCTGACCGGACTCATAGCCAAACGCCGTGACTGCCACCGCCTTCAATTGCTTTTGCGCGATGGCCTCGGCAATCCCGGACATGTGCAGTTTATCGTTGAGTAAACCGCGTAGCGGAGAGCTGTTGAGCAGGGCCACTGGCACCGGAGCGCCAATCCCCATCAGATTGTGACTGACAAAACGGGTGGCTTGATGGATCACTCCCGGCCAGTCGCTGCGCAACACCAGATGGCTGCGAAAACCTTGCCAGAAGGCGGTCAGACGCTCAATTGCGCCGCGAAAGTCCATCGCCCCACTGGCCAGGCTGACCGCGTTGATCGCGCCGGCGGAGGTGCCGACGATCACCGGAAACGGATTCGCCGCCCCCACCGGCAGCAGCTCGGCAATCGCCGCCAGCACACCCACCTGATAAGCCGCCCGAGCCCCGCCGCCGGAAAGTATCAACCCTGTAACCGGTTCAGCAGAACTCATCGCAACACTCCATGGCGCTTAAAGGCATCGGTGACTCAACCGCGTTTGGCGTACAGCTTCGGTTCGCCCGGTGGACGGCTCTTGAAGCGGCGATGTGCCCAGAGGTATTGCTCCGGACATTCGCGCAGAGCACTCTCGACCCACTGGTTGATTCGAATGCAGTCAGCCTCTTCCGTCTCGCCGGGAAAGCCCTCGAGCGGCGCATGAATCACCAACCGATAACCACTGCCGTCAGCCAGACGTTGCTGAGTGAACGGTACGACCAGCGCCTTGCCCAGCCGGGCGAATTTACTGGTGGCGGTAACAGTCGCCGCCTGAATCCCGAACAGTGGAACGAAGATACTTTGCTTGGCGCCGTAGTCCTGATCCGGTGCGTACCAGATCGCTCGGCCTGCCCGCAGCAGTTTGAGCATGCCGCGCACGTCATCGCGCTCCACCGCCAGCGAGTCGAGGTTATGCCGCTCGCGGCCACGACGCTGGATGTAGTCGAACAGCGGATTCTTGTGTTCGCGATACATGCCATCGATGGTGTGTTGCTGACCGAGCAGCGCCGCGCCGATTTCCAGCGTGGTGAAATGCACCGCCATCAGAATCACGCCCTTGCCCTGGGTCTGGGCCTGCTTCAAATGCTCCAGGCCTTCGACATGGGCCAGTTTCGCCAGACGCTTGCGCGACCACCACCAGCTCATGGCCATCTCGAAGAAGGCGATGCCGGTGGACGCGAAGTTCTCCTTGAGCAGGCGCTTGCGCTCGGCAGCGGATTTTTCAGGGAAACACAGCTCAAGGTTGCGCTTGGCAATGCGCCGTCGGTCGCCGGCCACCCGGTACATCAATGCACCCAGGGCGCGACCGATCGCCAGCAACGCCGGATACGGCAACTGCACAATCAGCCACAACAGCCCCAAGCCACACCACAGCGGCCAGAAACGCGGAGAAAGAAATGCTGTTCGAAAACGCGGGCGATCCATTAAAGGTTCCGTCAAGACAGTGGCCGCGCATTCTACATCGTTCGACCCGGCTTGCGGCCCGCGGGCGTTCTCGTTATAAGTCTCGGCACTTTTAGTGACAAGCCGTTGTATGCCGACCATGAGCCAAACCGAACCGCTAGACCAAGATCCCGTGTTCCAGTTGAAGGGCAGCATGCTCGCCATTACGGTGCTGGAATTGGCCCGTAACGACCTTGAGAGCCTTGATCGGCAACTGGCCGCCAAGGTCGCCCAAGCGCCCAACTTCTTTAGCAACGCGCCGCTGGTCCTGGCCCTGGACAAACTTCCAGCCAGTGAAGGCTCGGTTGATCTGCCGGGGCTGATGCGCATCTGCCGCCAGCATGGCCTGCGCACCCTGGCGATCCGTGCCAGCCGCATCGAAGACATTGCCGCCGCTATCGCGGTCGATCTGCCGGTGCTGCCGCCGTCTGGCGCCCGTGAGCGACCGCTCGACCCGCACGAAGGCACTGTTGTGAAAAAACCGGAAAAACCACCGGAACCGACCATCAAACCAACCAAAATCATCACGTCGCCAGTACGCGGCGGCCAGCAGATTTATGCCCAGGGTTGCGATTTGGTGGTGATTTCGTCGGTCAGCCCGGGGGCGGAACTTCTCGCCGATGGGAACATCCATGTATACGGCGCGATGCGCGGTCGTGTCTTGGCCGGCGTCAAAGGTGACACGAAAGCCAGGATTTTCTGTCAGCAAATGACCGCTGAACTGGTCTCCATCGCCGGTCACTACAAGGTTTCCGAAGACCTGCGTCGCGATCCATTGTGGGGCGCGGGCGTACAAGTCAGCCTGTCGGGTGACGTGTTGAACATCATTCGGCTTTAACGGATACTGCCGCATTTTCCAAGCATCTCTAAAACGTAGCGAAAACGGCTCAAACGAAGTAGGAAAAAGGCTAAAAGCAGTGTTTACCGGGGGTAAGCGCCGCTCAGAACCGGATTCCAGCCAAGGCTGTCCGACTGCAGTAGTTTTTCAAGAGATGTTTTTCAGGGGCTAAACGTCCTTTTTCCTTAGGGGTAAAACACCTTGGCCAAGATTCTCGTGGTTACATCCGGCAAGGGTGGTGTGGGTAAGACCACCACCAGCGCCGCTATCGGTACCGGCCTCGCTCTGCGTGGTCACAAAACAGTCATCGTCGACTTCGACGTCGGCCTGCGTAACCTCGACCTGATCATGGGTTGCGAGCGCCGCGTGGTGTATGACTTCGTCAACGTAGTGAACGGCGAAGCCAACCTGCAACAGGCCCTGATCAAAGACAAGCGTCTGGAAAATCTCTACGTACTGGCCGCCAGTCAAACTCGCGACAAAGACGCGCTGACCCAGGAAGGCGTAGAAAAAGTCCTGATGCAGTTGAAAGAAGACTTCGAATTCGTGGTCTGCGACTCCCCGGCCGGTATCGAAAAAGGTGCCCACCTGGCCATGTACTTCGCCGATGAAGCGATCGTCGTGACCAACCCGGAAGTCTCCTCCGTACGTGACTCGGACCGCATGCTGGGCCTGCTGGCCAGCAAGTCCCGTCGCGCCGAAAACGGCGAAGACCCGATCAAGGAACACCTGTTGCTGACCCGCTACAACCCTACGCGCGTCGTCAACGGCGAAATGCTCGGCGTCGAAGACGTCAAGGAAATCCTCGCGGTGACCCTGCTGGGCGTGATTCCAGAATCGCAAGCCGTCCTCAAGGCCTCCAACCAGGGCGTGCCGGTGATTCTCGACGACCAGAGCGACGCCGGCCAGGCGTACAGCGATGCTGTCGATCGTCTGTTGGGCAAGACCGTGGACCATCGTTTCCTCGATGTCGAGAAGAAGGGATTCTTCGAGCGACTTTTTGGAGGTAGGTAATGAACCTTTTTGACTTCTTTCGTGCCAACAAAAAGCCCAGTACCGCCTCGGTAGCGAAAGAGCGTCTACAGATCATCGTGGCGCATGAACGCGGCCAGCGCAGTACACCGGATTACCTGCCAGCCTTGCAGAAGGAACTGGTGGAAGTGATCCGCAAGTACGTCAATATCGGGTCCGATGACGTGCACGTCGCTCTGGAAAACCAGGGCAGCTGCTCGATCCTGGAACTCAATATCACCCTGCCAGATCGCTGAGTCGATCCGGCGGGAGCCACGGCGGCTCAGGGCCCTTCCATGACTGGAGGGGGCCTGAGCCGCCGTTGGCGTTTGTTACGAGGCTGTTTTAATGCCGCTGTCCAACATCCGCATCATCCATCAGGACGCCGCCGTACTGGTGGTGGACAAACCGACCCTGTTGCTCTCCGTCCCCGGCCGGGCCGATGACAACAAGGACTGCCTGATTACGCGCCTGCAAGAAAACGGCTACCCGGAAGCACGAATTGTCCATCGGCTGGACTGGGAAACTTCCGGCATCATTCTGTTGGCCCGTGACCCGGACACTCATCGCGAGCTGTCTCGGCAATTTCACGATCGAGAAACCGAAAAGGCCTACACCGCCCTGTGCTGGGGACAACCGGAACTGGACAGTGGCAGCATCGATCTTCCCCTGCGCTATGACCCGCCGACCAAGCCACGCCATGTGGTGGACCATGAGTTCGGCAAGCACGCCTTGACCTTCTGGCGAGTGCTGGAGCGTTGTGGCGACTGGTGCCGCGTCGAACTGACGCCGATCACCGGCCGCTCTCACCAGTTGCGTGTGCATATGCTGTCGATAGGTCACCCATTGTTGGGTGACGGGCTCTACGCCCATGAGCAAGCACTGGCTGCCTGGCCACGCTTGTGCCTGCACGCGAGCATGCTCAGCTTCACTCATCCCCAGACGGGCGAACGCCTGCGCTTCGAGTGCCCGGCACCGTTCTGACTGGCCAATGGGATAAAAACTGTGGGAGCGGGCTTGCCCGCGATGAAGTCGGCACAGCCAGCATCGATGTTGCCTGACCCGCCGCCATCGCGGGCAAGCCCGCTCCCACAGGGTTCTATTGAAGACGTAAACTCGTAGCACCCGCAGCAGCCCGCCGCCAATTCTGTGACCAATACGTTAAACTGGCGCCACTGCTGTCTGGAGCTTCTTATGCGCGAAGAGTTGAACCAAGGCCTGATCGACTTCCTCAAGGCCTCCCCTACCCCGTTCCATGCCACCGCCAGCCTAGTTCAGCGTCTGGAAGCGGCCGGTTTTATGCGCCTCGACGAGCGCGAGCCCTGGACCACCGAAGCCAACGGTCGTTACTACGTCACCCGTAACGACTCTTCGATCGTCGCGTTCAAAATGGGCCGTCATTCGCCCCTGCACGGCGGCATCCGTCTGGTCGGCGCGCACACCGATAGCCCGTGCCTGCGGGTCAAACCCCAACCAGAATTGCAACGCCAAGGCTTCTGGCAACTGGGCGTCGAAGTCTATGGCGGTGCACTGCTGGCGCCGTGGTTCGACCGTGACCTGTCTCTGGCCGGCCGCGTGACGTTCCGCCGTGATGGCAAGGTCGAGAGCCAGTTGATCGACTTCAAGGCACCGATCGCGATCATTCCGAACCTGGCCATCCACCTCAACCGTGAAGCCAACATGGGCTGGGCGATCAATGCCCAGACCGAACTGCCGCCGATTCTCGCGCAATTCGCCGGTGACGAGCGCGTGGACTTCCGCGCCGTGCTCACCGACCAACTGGCCCGCGAACATGGCCTGAACGCCGATGTGGTGCTCGATTACGAGCTGAGCTTCTACGACACCCAAAGCGCCGCGGTCATCGGCCTGCATGGCGACTTCATTGCGGGTGCGCGCCTTGATAACTTGCTGTCGTGCTACGCCGGCCTGCAAGCATTGCTGACGACTGAAACCGACGAAACCTGCGTGCTGGTCTGCAACGATCATGAAGAAGTCGGTTCCTGCTCGGCCTGTGGCGCCGACGGTCCGATGCTTGAGCAAACCCTGCGCCGTCTGTTGCCCGAAGGCGATGAATTCGTACGGACCATTCAGAAATCCCTGCTGGTCTCGGCCGACAACGCCCACGGCGTGCACCCGAACTACGCCGACAAGCACGACGCCAACCACGGCCCGAAGCTCAACGCCGGCCCCGTAATCAAGGTCAACAGCAACCAGCGCTACGCCACCAACAGCGAAACCGCCGGGTTCTTCCGCCATTTGTGCATGGCCGAAGAAGTACCGGTGCAGAGCTTCGTGGTGCGCAGCGACATGGGTTGCGGCTCGACCATCGGCCCGATCACCGCCAGCCACCTGGGTGTGCGTACCGTGGACATCGGCCTGCCGACGTTCGCCATGCACTCGATCCGCGAGCTGTGCGGCAGCCATGACCTGGCGCACCTGGTCAAAGTGCTGAGCGCGTTCTACGCCTGCCGCGAATTGCCGTAGTCCTGCTTTTGTGGCGAGGGAGCTTGCTCCCTCGCCACGATGATCTTCATCACCTCCGCTCGCCCGAAAGCCGCCTAGACTTGCAATACCCCTCCCCGACAAGGCTGTCACCATGATTTCGATGTCTTCGTTCCACTCCATGCTGATCCCGATTCTTTCCGGGATGATCATGCTGGCCATCGGCTTCAACTTTCGCGACAAGAACGTTGGTGTGTTCGCGATGTGGGTTGGCATGCTGATGATCCTCGCCACCGTGATCTACAAGATCCTCGCCAAACTCAACGAATAAAATCTCGCGCCCCGGCTCGCATTGATTTTGACGGGCTCGTACACTCGGCCGATTCGCTCATCCGAGGTTGACCGTGTTCGCTCGTCTTTTTGCCCTGCCGTGTTTGTTCCTTGTCTGCCTGATGACAGTGCTGCCGATGGCACCTGCCCAGGCGGTCGGTTTGCCGGGGCTGCTCGGCTCGGCGAAAACCCAGCCGCAAGCACAAGAGCCGCTGGGGCAATCGCTGGACGAAGTCATCAAGTCTCTGGAAAACGATCAGCAGCGCACCCAGCTGCTGACGGACCTGAAAAAACTTCGCGATGCCACCCAAAAGGCTCAGCCGACCACTGAAGAAGGTGTGCTGGGGCTGATCGGCGGCACGCTGGCCGGTTTCGAAAAGCAATTTTCCGGTGCCGACAGCCCGCTCAATCGCTGGTCCGAAGAGGTCGATCTGGCCAAGGATGAACTGGCGGCGCTGCTGCTGCCCGCCAGTGAATGGCTGCCGATCATCTTCGCGTTCGCTGTAATTCTGATGGTCTGGAGCCTGCTGGCCGCCGCTCTGATCTGGCTCGGGCACCGGGTACGCATGCGCTTTGGCCTCACCGAAGAATTACCGCAACACCCCAAGGCGCTGGACATGCTGCGCTTCGCCTTGCGCAAACTCGGGCCATGGTTGATTGCCTTGGTCATGACGGTTTACATGACCTACGCCCTGCCTTCGTCATTGGGCAAAAGCCTGGCCATGGTGCTGGCCTATGCGCTGGTGGTCGGCACCTGTTTCTCGGCGATCTGCGTGATTGCGTTTTCCGTACTCGATGGCCCGCATCGCCATCGCGCCCTGTACATCCTGCGGCATCAGGCCTTTCGCCCGTTGTGGCTGATCGGCAGTTTCGCCGCCTTTGGTGAAGCCCTGAACGACCCACGCCTGATCGCCAGCCTCGGCAGCCACCTGGCACACACCGCTGCGACATTTGCAAATGTGCTGGCGGCGATCTTCACAGGGTTTTTCATTCTGCGTTTCCGTCGGCCCATCGCACACCTGATCCGCAACCAGCCACTGTCCCGACGCCTGACTCGCCGAGCCTTGAGCGACACAATCGAAATTCTCGGCACCTTTTGGTATCTGCCTGCGTTGGTGCTGGTGGGCATCTCGCTGTTCGCCACCTTTGTCTCCGCCGGCGATACCAGCACTGCCTTGCGTCAATCGCTGATCTGTACCGTGCTGCTGGTGTTGTGCATGGTCATCAACGGGTTGGTGCGCCGTCATTCACTCAAGCCACAGCGCGGCCCCAAGCGCCATGCGCTGTATTCGGATCGCCTGAAAAGCTTCTTCTACACCCTCGCCCATCTGCTGGTGTGGCTGGCATTTATCGAACTCGGCCTGCGGGTCTGGGGTATGTCGCTGATCCGCTTCACCGAAGGCGAAGGCCATGAAGTCAGCGTCAAACTGTTCAGCCTCGGTGGCACGCTGATTTTTGCCTGGCTGATCTGGATTCTCAGCGACACCGCCGTGCACCACGCCCTCACCCGCTCGCGCAAAGGCCAGGCCAATGCCCGCGCACAGACGATGATGCCGCTGATCCGCAACGTGCTGTTCGTGGCGATTTTCATCATTGCGCTGATCGTCGCCCTGGCGAACATGGGCATGAACGTCACGCCGCTGCTGGCCGGTGCCGGTGTCATCGGCCTGGCCATCGGTTTCGGCGCGCAATCGCTGGTGGCCGACTTGATCACCGGGCTGTTCATCATCATCGAAGACTCCCTGGCCATCGACGACTACGTGGACGTCGGCGGCCACCTGGGCACGGTCGAAGGCCTGACCATTCGCACCGTGCGCCTGCGGGACATCGACGGCATCGTCCACACCATTCCGTTCAGCGAAATCAAAAGCATCAAGAACTACTCCCGGGAATTCGGCTACGCGATCTTCCGGGTGGCGGTGCCCTCGAACATGGACATCGACGAGGCAATCAAGCTGATGCGCGACGTCGGCCAGAAAATGCGCACCGACCCGCTGCAACGGCGCAACATCTGGTCGCCGCTGGAGATCCAGGGGGTCGAAAGTTTCGAGTCAGGCAATGCGATTCTTCGCGCCCGCTTCAAGACTGCGCCGATCAAGCAGTGGGAAGTGTCCCGGGCATTCAATTTATCGCTGAAGCGGCATCTGGATGAGGCCGGGCTGGATCTGGCGACACCGCGCATGAGCATTCAGGTGATCACCCCCGGTGGCGAACAATCTGCGTAGGTGGGGTTCAAACCACATCCACCCCGACATGAATCGCATCATGGCGCCAAAACTCCAGGTCACAATCGATCAGCCGCTGGTGCTGATCGTAATTGACCCGGGCAATCCGCAACCCCGGGCTGCCCACCGACACCCGTAACGCCGCCGCGGCGTCCACCGACAGCGCGGTCGGCACAATCTCGAAGCGCACCCGCCCGTAATGCAAGTCGTAATGCCGCGCATACAGTTCGGTCATCGACTGATTCAGATCGAAGTCCAGAATCCCCGGGAAAAACTGCGGGTTCAGGTAGTGCTCCACATACAGCACCAATCGCCCGTCAATCCGTCGCGAGCGGCAGATCTGAATCACGCTCGACAGCGCCGGCAACTGCAGCCAGGCGCATACCGCCGCCGACGCTGGCTGCAACCGTGCCGAAATTACCTCGGTGGACGGTACTCGCCCCTGCGCACTGACCATCGCGTGAAAGTGGCTGCGCTGCATCAGGTTATAAGCCAGTCGCGGTGGTGACACGAACCAGCCGCGTCGCTCCTCGCGATAAATCTGGCCCTGGGCCTCCAGCTGCAATAAAGCCTCACGCACGGTGATCCGCGTGGTACCGAACAACTCACTGAGCTTGCGCTCTGCCGGCAACTTGCTCCCGGGCGCCAACAAGCCGTGGTCGAGCTGTTCCTGCAGAACCTGCCCGATGGCTGTCACCGCTTTGGTTGTCTCGATGCGCATCAACGTTACCTATCTGGACTAGACCAGCACTGATTCAGGGCAGAACCGTGATTCAAATCGGTTCCTTCAACTGCCTGCAAGCCTAGGCACTGCACATGACTGGCAGATGACAAAGCCGCCGAACGGTTGCGTCAGACACCTGCAATTTCATGGCCAAGTCCCTTTCATATCAGCTCTTTAGCCATGGTCTACGCTTATCTCGCACCCCGCGTATCCGAGCGCAGAAAATTCAGGCCGACCGGTCGTCGACATCAAAATGTCATCCAACCCGCCTAAATTGGCTCAGGTATTGCTGACCTAGACCAACATAACCGCAATCGCAGCGTTGAAAACGCCCAAAGGAGCTTCGGATGAAACAGTTTTTCCTGGCATCACTGTTAGGCTCGACCATTGCCCTGTGCACCTCCGCCATGGCGGCGGATGATCTGAAAACCCTGGAAGCCGCTGCGAAAGCGGAAGGCGCAGTCAACAGCGTCGGCATGCCCGATGACTGGGCCAACTGGAAAGGCACCTGGGAAGACCTGGCCAAGAAATATGGCCTGAAACACATCGACACCGACATGAGCTCGGCCCAGGAAATCGCCAAGTTTGCCGCCGAAAAAGACAACGCCAGCGCCGACATCGGCGACGTCGGTGCCGCCTTCGGCCCGATCGCGGTCAAGCAGGGCGTGGTGCAACCTTATAAGCCCACCACTTGGGCACAGATTCCGGATTGGGCCAAGGACAAGGACGGTAACTGGGCGCTGGCCTACACCGGCACCATCGCGTTCATCATCAATAAAAAGCTGCTGCACGGTTCTGAAGCACCGACCAAATGGGCCGACCTCAAGACCGGCAAGTACAAAGTCTCTATCGGTGACGTCAGCACCGCGGCCCAGGCGGCCAACGGTGTACTGGCCGCCGCCCTCGCCAACGGTGGTGACGAGAAAAACATTCAGCCAGCCCTGTTGCTGTTCGCTGACATCGCCAAGCAAGGCCGGCTGTCCATGGCCAACCCGACGATCGCCACCATGGAAAAAGGTGAAATCGAAGTCGGTGTGGTCTGGGACTTCAACGGTCTGAGCTACAAGGCCAAGATGGCGAATCCGGATGATTACACCGTGCTGATTCCATCCGATGGCTCGGTGATTTCCGGTTACACCACCATCATCAACAAATACGCGAAGAACCCGAACGCCGCCAAGCTGACCCGCGAATACATCTTCAGCGATGCCGGCCAAATCAACCTGGCGAAAGGCAACGCCCGTCCGATCCGCGCCGAGCACTTGACTCTGCCGGCAGAGGTCAAGGCCAAGCTGCTGCCTAACGAGCAGTACAAAAAGGTTACGCCGATCAAAGACGCCGACGCATGGGAAAAGACCTCCAAAGCGCTGCCGCAGAAGTGGCAGGAAGAAGTCATTATCAATATGCCGTAACACGGTAGATCCCCATTCGGGGATCTGATGGAGATCCATTGTAGGAGCGAGGCTTGCCCGCGAAGAGGGACTGACATTCAACATTGATGTTGGCTGACAGTCCGCCTTCGCGAGCAAGCTTCGCTCCTACAGGTTTGACGATATTCACTGTTTTGCGGAGTCCCAGCCCTATGAAGCACAACGTCATCCTTGTCGTGCTCGACGGCCTCAATTACGAAGTCGCGCGCCACGCCATGGGGCATCTGCAGGCTTACGTTGGCGCAGGACGCGCGGCACTCTACAAGCTGGAGTGCGAACTGCCGGCCCTGTCCCGACCGCTTTACGAATGCATCCTGACCGGCGTTACGCCGATCGACAGCGGCATCGTTCACAACAACGTCTCGCGCCTGTCCAACCAGCGCAGCATCTACCATTACGCCACCGACGCCGGCCTGAAAACCGCCGCCGCGGCCTATCACTGGGTCAGCGAGTTGTATAACCGTTCGCCGTTCGTGGCCGCCCGGGATCGCCATACCGACGACCCCAAACTGCCGATCCAGCACGGTCATTTCTACTGGAGCGACCACTACCCGGACTCGCACCTGTTCGCCGACGCCGAAAACCTGCGCCTGCGCCACGCGCCGAATTTTCTACTGGTCCACCCCATGAATATCGACGATGCCGGGCACAAACACGGCCTCGACACCCCGCAGTACCGTAACAGCGCCCGCTCGGCCGACATCATCCTCGCCGACTACCTGCAAGGCTGGCTCGATGCCGGCTACCAAGTACTGGTGACAGCCGACCACGGCATGAACAACGACCGCTCCCATAACGGCCTGCTGCCCGAAGAACGCGAAGTGCCGCTGTTCGTCCTCGGCGACGCCTTCAGCTTCAACAAAACCGCCGCACCGAAACAGACCGAAATCTGCGGCACCGTCTGCGAACTGCTGGGCGTACCCCACGACAAACCTGTGTGCCGGGAGCTGCTCAAATGAACGCCATGACCCGCGGTAAATGGCTGGCCGCTCTGTGCCTGGTGCCCTTCGCGATTTTCTTCTTCGTGTTCCAGATCGCCCCGCTGCTCTGGGTAATGATCAACAGCCTGGAATCGGAAGAGTTCGGCTGGGGCCTGGCCAACTTCAGCAAAATCTTCAATTCGAAGTTCTATTTGCAGGCGATCCAGCACAGCCTCGAGATCAGTTTCTGGTCAAGCGTGTTCGGCATCATCATCGCCGTACTCGGCGCCTACTCCTTGCGCCGGGTCGACTCGAAACTGCGCAACTTCGTCAATGCCTTCGCCAACATGACCAGCAACTTCGCCGGCGTGCCCCTGGCCTTCGCGTTCATCATTTTGCTGGGGTTCAACGGCACCTTCACCATCATGTTGAAACAGGCGGGGATCATTCAGGATTTCAACCTGTACTCGAAAACCGGGCTGATCATTCTCTACACCTACTTCCAGATCCCCCTGGGCGTGCTGCTGCTCTACCCGGCTTTCGATGCCCTGCGCGAAGACTGGCGTGAGTCCGCCGCGTTGCTTGGCGCCAACGGCTGGCAATTCTGGCGGCACATCGGTTTGCCGGTGCTGACCCCGGCGCTGCTGGGCACCTTCGTCATCCTGTTGGCCAACGCCCTCGGCGCGTACGCCACGGTCTACGCCCTGACCACCGGCAACTTCAACGTGTTGCCGATCCGCATTGCGGCGATGGTCTCCGGCGACATTTCCCTCGACCCGAACCTGGCCAGCGCCCTGGCCGTGGTGCTGGTGGCGTTGATGACCCTGGTGACCATCGTGCATCAGCTGCTGTTGAAGAGGAGCTACCATGTCTCGCGCTGAACTGGGCCCCGTCGGTGTCTATCACCGCGTCGTGGCGTATTTGCTGTTTGCCATTCTGCTGTTGCCGCTGCTTGGAACGCTGATCTACTCGATATCCAGCAGTTGGTCCGCGACGATCATGCCCAGCGGTTTTACCTTCAAGTGGTATATCCAGCTGTGGAGCGATCCGCGCTTTCTCGACGCGTTCGGGCAATCGTTGCTGGTCTGCGTCGGCTCGCTGATTCTGTCGGTGGTGCTGATTTTGCCGCTGCTGTTCGTGGTGCATTACCACTTCCCAAAACTCGACGCGTTGATGAATATCCTGATCCTGCTGCCCTTCGCGGTGCCGCCAGTGGTGTCGTCGGTGGGGTTGTTGCAGCTCTACGGTTCGGGGCCGTTCGCGATGGTCGGCACGCCTTGGATTCTGATCGGTTGCTACTTCACCGTGGCGCTGCCGTTCATGTACCGGGCGATTACCAACAACCTGCAAGCGATCAACCTGCGCGACCTGATGGACGCTGCGCAACTGCTCGGCGCCAGCACCTGGCAAGCGGCGTTCCTGGTGGTGCTGCCGAACCTGCGCAAGGGCCTGATGGTGGCGTTGCTGCTGTCGTTCTCGTTCCTGTTCGGTGAGTTCGTGTTCGCCAACATCCTCGTCGGCACCCGCTACGAAACCTTGCAGGTCTACCTCAACAACATGCGTAACAGCAGCGGCCACTTCACCAGCGCGGTGGTGATTTCCTACTTCTTTTTTGTGCTGGTTCTGACCTGGGCAGCCAATATCTTGAACAAGGACAAAAGCGAATGAGCTACGTCAGCGTCCAACATCTTCAAAAAAGCTACGCGGGCACACCTGTATTTACCGACATCAATTGCGAAATCAAGAAAGGTGAATTCGTCACCCTGCTCGGCCCGTCCGGTTGCGGCAAGTCCACCCTGCTGCGTTGCATCGCCGGGCTGACCTCGGTGGACGGCGGCAAGATTCTGCTGGAGGGTCACGACCTCGTTCCGCTGAGCCCGCAAAAACGCGGGATCGGCATGGTGTTCCAGAGTTATGCACTGTTCCCGAACATGACCGTGGAGCAGAACGTCGCCTTCGGTTTGCGCATGCAGAAGGTCAACGCCGACGACAGTCACAAGCGCGTCGCCGAAGTACTGAGTCTGGTGGAGCTGAACGACTTCGCCGCCCGTTACCCGCATCAACTGTCCGGTGGCCAGTGCCAGCGTGTCGCCCTGGCTCGCTCGCTGGTGACCCGGCCTCGGTTGTTGTTGCTGGATGAGCCGCTGTCGGCATTGGATGCGCGGATTCGCAAGCACCTGCGCGAACAGATCCGTCAGATCCAGCGCGAACTCGGTCTGACCACGATCTTCGTCACTCACGATCAGGAAGAAGCCCTGACCATGTCTGACCGAATCTTCCTGATGAATCAGGGAAAGATCGTACAAAGCGGCGATGCCGAAACCCTCTACACCGCGCCAGTCGATGTTTTTGCCGCAGGCTTCATCGGCAACTACAACCTGCTGGACCCCGACAGCGCGACGAAACTGTTGCAACGACCGATCACCCATCGCCTCGCGATTCGCCCGGAGGCCATCGAACTGAGCCTCAATGGCGAACTCGATGCCCAAGTCCGCAGCCACAGCCTGTTAGGCAACGTGATTCGCTATCGGGTCGAGGCCCGGGGCGTGGAATTGGTGGTGGATGTACTGAACCGCTCGGCGGCCGACCTGCATCCCGATGGTCAGCGTTTGGCACTTTCCATCGATCCGACGGCCCTGCGTGAGGTAGCCTGATGACTTCGTTGATGTTGAAGAGAGAACTGCACTGATGGCCCTGGCAATTTTTGATCTGGACGAAACCCTGATCCACGGCGACTGCGCCTCGCTGTGGAGCGAACAGATGGCCCGTCTCGGCTGGGTCGATGGCGAATCCTTCCTGCGTCGCGACAAGGAATTGATGGATGCCTATGGCAGGGGCCACCTGGCCATGGAGGACTACATGGCCTTCAGCCTCGAGCCGATGATCGGCCGTACCCCGGAAGAGCTCGAGCATTTGGTGGCGCCTTGGGTAGAAGACTTCATCGAACCGATCATCTTCAGCGACGCCACCAAAGCCATCGCCGCCCACCGCAAGGCCGGCGACCGGATCCTGGTGATCTCGGCTTCGGGCACGCATTTGGTCAAGCCGATTGCCGACCGTCTGGGCATCGACGAGATTCTCGCCATTGAGCTGGAAGTGGCGCATGGGGTGTACAGCGGCAATACCGTCGGCACCCTGACCTACCGCGAAGGCAAGATCACCCGGTTGCTGGAATGGCTGGATGCGGAAGAGGAAAACCTGGAAGGTGCGAGTTTCTATTCCGACTCACGCAATGACTTGCCGCTGCTGCTGAAGGTGGATTTCCCACACGTAGTGAATCCGGACCCGGTGCTGCTTGAACATGCCGAAAAGGCCGGCTGGCCGATCCATATCTGGAAGTAACGGAGAACCTGTGGGAGCGTGGCTTGCCCGCGACGAACGATGACGCGGTTTAACTGACACACCGCGCCGCCTGAATCGCGGGCAAGCCACGCTCCCACAAAGATTGCGCCGTACCAAGTCTCAGGTCAGGCTTTCGTCGATCACCAGCACCAACTTCCCCGACACCTTATTGGTCGCCAGTTCCGCAAACGCGGCTTCGGCATCCTTGATCGCAAATGTCCTGGCCAGTTGCGGGCTCAAACGCCCTTCGCCAAACAGCGGCCAGACGTGCTGGCCAAGATCGCTGAACAAATCGGCCTTGAACTGCTCGTCGCGACTGCGCAGGGTCGACCCCAACAGTTGCACACGCTTGGCCAGTACCTGCGCCAGATCCAGCTGCGCCTCACGACCGCCCATCAAGCCGATCAGCACCCATCGACCATCGCGAGCCAGCAGCTTGAGATTCAACGCCGCGTAATTGCCACCCACCGGATCGAGAATCACGTCGAACGGCCCAAGATCGTTCAAGCTATCCAGATCGCCATTACGCACTACGCCACCCTGTGCGCCCAACGCTTCGCAGTAAGCCAGACGCTCGGCAGAACCGACGCTGACCCAGCACGGGTTACCAAACGCCTTGCACAGCTGAATGGCAGCTGAACCGATTCCACTGGCCCCGGCGTGCAGGAGAACTTTCTCACCCGGCTTGAGCGCGGCTAGCTGAAACAAATTCAGCCAAACGGTCGCATACACTTCCGGCAACGCTGCCGCCTCGGCCAGGGACAAACCTTCGGGAACTGGCAGCACATGCCGTCCGTCGACAACTACCTCTTCGGCCATCCCACCCCCGGCCAGCAAGGCGCAAACACGATCGCCTACCTGCCAGGACGAGCCCGGACCGACCTCGCTGATCACCCCCGAACACTCAAGACCCAGTGCTTGACTGGCCCCCGGCGGTGGCGGATACAGGCCCGCTTTCTGTAACAAATCGGCTCGATTGAGTCCCGCTGCCGCCACTCGGATACGAACTTGTCCTACATCGCACGTAGGACTCGGCTCCTCAACCCACTCCACTCGCCCCTCAACGCCTTGCAATGCTTTCACAGTGCCTCCATAGTGAGTCTGGACTGAGCCCGAAGCTATAGCGCCGGGCTTTCTTGCATTATGCGACCGGCCCTTGTGGGAACCGGCGACTTCAAAGACGGCCTAATATGCGTGATCAATTGTCCCCGCGTCGAATCAGCATGAAGCATTTTTTCCCCAGCACCGCCCTCGCTCTTGTCATTGGTCTCGGTCTCTTGCCGATGTCGAGCAATTCGTTCGCAGCCAACAGCTGGGACAAGCTTCAGCCCGATCGCGACGAAGTCATCGCCAGTCTGAACGTCGTCGAACTGCTCAAGCGTCACCATTACAGCAAGCCACCGCTCGACGATGCACGCTCCGTGATCATCTACGACAGCTATATCAAGCTGCTGGACCCATCGCGCAGCTACTTCATGGCCAGCGATATTGCCGAATTCGACAAATGGAAAACCCAGTTTGACGACTTCCTCAAAAGCGGCGACCTGAACGCCGGGTTCACCATCTACAAGCGCTACCTGGACCGCGTCAAGGCGCGTCTGGACTTTGCCCTTGCCGAGCTGAACAAAGGCGTCGACAAGATCGACTTCACCGCCAAGGAAACCTTGCTGGTCGATCGCAAGGATGCCCCTTGGCTCAAGACCACCGCCGAGCTGGACGACCTGTGGCGCAAACGCGTCAAGGACGAAGTGCTGCGGATGAAGATCTCCGGCAAAGAGTCGAAGCAGATTCAGGAAACCCTGACCAAGCGTTACAAGAATCAGTTGTCGCGTCTGGACCAGACCCGCCCGGAAGACATCTTCCAGGCGTACATCAACACCTTCGCCATGTCCTACGACCCGCACACCAACTATCTGTCGCCGGATAACGCGGAAAACTTCGACATCAACATGAGCCTGTCCCTCGAGGGCATCGGTGCCGTGTTGCAGAGCGACAACGATCAAGTGAAAGTCGTGCGCCTGGTGCCTGCCGGCCCGGCCGACAAGACCAAACAGGTTGCACCGGCCGACAAGATCATCGGCGTGGCCCAGGGCAACAAAGAAATGGTCGACGTGGTCGGCTGGCGCCTGGACGAAGTGGTCAAACTGATTCGTGGTCCGAAAGGCACCGTGGTGCGCCTGGAAGTGATTCCGGCCAGCAATGCGCCGAACGACCAGACCACCAAGATCGTGCCGATCACCCGCGAAGCGGTGAAACTCGAAGACCAGGCGGTGAAGAAGTCGGTCCTCAACCTCAAGCAGGATGGCAAGGACTACAAGCTCGGCGTTATCGAGATCCCGGCCTTCTATCTGGACTTCAAGGCCTTCCGTGCTGGCGATCCGGACTACAAGAGCACCACCCGCGACGTCAAGAAGCTGCTGACCGAGTTGCAGAAAGACAAGGTCGACGGCGTGGTCATCGACCTGCGCAACAACGGCGGCGGTTCCTTGCAGGAAGCCACCGAGCTGACCAGTCTGTTCATCGATAAAGGTCCGACCGTACTGGTGCGTAACGCCGACGGCCGGGTCGATGTGCTGGAAGATGAAAACCCGGGCGCATTCTACAAAGGCCCGATGGCGTTGCTGGTCAACCGTTTGTCCGCCTCGGCTTCGGAGATCTTCGCCGGTGCCATGCAGGACTACCACCGCGCGCTGATCATCGGCGGCCAGACCTTCGGTAAAGGCACCGTGCAGACCATTCAGCCGCTCAACCATGGCGAACTGAAACTGACCCTGGCCAAGTTCTACCGGGTTTCCGGTCAGAGCACCCAGCATCAGGGCGTGCTGCCGGACATCGATTACCCGTCGATCATCGACACCAAGGAAATCGGTGAAAGCGCCCTGCCGGAAGCCATGCCATGGGACACCATTCGTGCGGCCATCAAGCCTGCGCTTGACCCGTTCAAACCGTACATCACGCAGCTCAAGTCCGAGCATGACGTGCGCACGGCCAAGGACGCGGAGTTCGTGTTCATCCGCGACAAACTGGCCCTGGCGCAGAAGTTGATGAGCGAAAAAACCGTCAGCCTCAATGAAGCCGACCGTCGTGCACAACACGCCGATATCGAAGCCAAGCAACTGGCCATGGAAAACATCCGTCGCAAGGCCAAGGGCGAAGAGCCGCTCAAAGAGCTGAAGAAAGAAGACGAAGATGCCATCGCGGTCGAGCAGGACAAGACCAAGCCAGAAGACGATGCTTATCTGAGCGAGACCGGGCGGATTCTGCTGGATTACTTGAAACTCAACACCGCGGTTGCCAAGCACTAAGTTGTTACAAGCAAGATGATGGCAATTTAATGTTGACGCTCCCCGGAGCGTCATCAAACAGTCATCATTCTGTCGTGAAATACAGGACTGGGCGTGCTCTTTAACGAGAGCACGCCCAGTCCTTTTTTTATCGCCAGAGAACGCCATGACCACGACCGAACAGCTGAGTGCCTTGAGCTCGATACTGACTCAAAGCGGTTTGCACAGCCTGTTCCAACCGATCATTTCCCTCTCTGAACGACGCATCATCGGTTACGAAGCCCTCAGCCGTGGCCCCTCCAACAGCCCACTGCACTCCCCTGTCGCCCTGTTCGCGATAGCCCGCCAGGCCGGTCGCCTCAGCGAACTGGAAATCGCTTGCCGTCAAAGTGCTTGCCGCCGCTTCAATGAACAGCAATTGCCCGGCAAACTCTTCCTCAACGTATCCCCGGAATCCCTGCTCGAAGCCGCCCCCACCAACCCGGACGCACCCTGCAACTGCTGCAGGATTTCGGCATACCTCCGAGCCAGGTGGTGATCGAACTCACCGAACAGACCCCGACCGACGATTTCCAGTTGCTGCAAAACGCCCTGCATCACTATCGGGCGATGGGCTTTTCTATTGCGCTGGATGATCTGGGTGCCGGTTATTCGAGCTTGCGGCTCTGGTCTGAATTGCGCCCGGACTACGTCAAGATCGATCGGCACTTTATCGACGGCATTCATCAGGACGCGCTCAAGCGTGAATTCGTCGGCTCGATCCTGCAGATCGCCAAGGCTTCGCGGGCAAAAGTGATCGCCGAAGGCATCGAATTGCAGGAAGAACTCGCCGTACTGACTGAAATGGGCGTTGATCTGCTGCAAGGTTATCTGCTCTGTCGGCCTCAAGAGCATCCGCCCCGAGATGCCCGAACCTTGATGCCCAAACCGAACAGCGTCGCCGCGATACTGAATGAGGAAGTCAGTGACCTCAGCGCCCTGCTCAACGACCAGCCGGCGGTGACCAGCGCCACCCCGACCGCCACCGTGCTGGAAGCCTTCCGCCGCCAAGCCAACCTGAACTCCCTGGCGGTGCTCGACGAACAAGGCCAGCCCTGCGGCATTGTCCACCGTCATTCGCTCTCGGATGCCTTGCTCAAGCCCTTTGCCACCGACCTGTTCGCCCGCAAGCCCATCAGCCGCTTGATGAGCGACGACTTCCTCGCCGTGGAACTGAGCCAGTCGCTGCAACAGGTCAGCCGCCTGATCACCAGCCGCGCCCGCCAGCGTATCGAAGAAGACTTCATCATCACCCTCAACGGCGGCTATCTGGGGCTTGGCCGAGTGATCGACGTGCTCAAGCTGATCACCGAACTGAAAATCCAGCAAGCCCGCTACGCCAACCCGCTGACCCTGCTACCGGGCAACGTGCCGATCCAGCAATGCCTGACACGCCTGCTGCAACAGGAACGGGAATCGATGATCTGCTACGTGGACATCGACAGCTTCAAACCCTTCAACGACATCTACGGCTACGGTCGCGGGGATGAAGTCCTACTGTGCCTGGCGCAATGCCTGAACGACCGCATCGACCCTTCCCGCGACTTCGTCGGCCATATCGGCGGCGACGACTTCCTGCTGGTGCTCGGCCCGGAAGACTGGCGCAAACGCCTGAACCAGTTGCTGGACGACTTCCACAGCCAATGCCGACGCTTCTACCGCAGCGAACACCTCGAAGCCGGCTGCTTCATCGCCCCCAACCGCCAGGGTGTGCGGCAGGAATTCCCGTTACTGTCCCTGTCCATCGGCGTGGTGCATCTGCATCCACAGGCCTGCGGACAACTCGACGCGAGCCAATTGGCAGAGATGGCATCACAGGCCAAACACCACGCGAAGAATGTGCCGGGGTATAGCGTGCATGTAATTGATAGCCTGGCGGTGTCCGGACCTGAAGAAGAACTGCTCATTGGGCATCGCTGATTGATCTGACGCCTTCGCGGGTACCACACAATTCCAGGACTAATCCATCACTAGGCGCCGCCCGAAGACCCCGCCCAAAAATTTCGCTCAAAAAAGCAAACGTGGCGGAAGGCTTCGCTGAAGCCTGGCTTGATTTTCTCCATTAGAGAAGTGCGCATCGCCCCACCTCATGTGGTCAGGCAGGCTTGAGCAGGCTGGATCAATGTCAGGGAGTGAAAACAACCGACCTCGATGACAAAACCAAGGGTAGCAGACACCCACGTTTTAGCCGCCCGTAGCCTGGAGATTGAGCTACTGAGGGCGGGGTAAATGAAAGTTATTGTCAATGATGGTTTGTACTATTTCTACCGACCCGTTTATGGCGAACTGAGCACCCATGCATACGAGTAGAAAGCCCATCAGGCGTGATATCGCATCAATGCCTGACTCCCCTGTTATTTTCATGATTAATCCTGAGCTGCGCAGGCAGACCCAGAGAATAATCGCAGTAAACAAGAAGATTAACGGCGGCGCGGTTAATAGCACCCAGGCTGGAAATAACGTGCTGTGCTTAATGGTCGCGGAAGCGCTGATAATCATCGCGATGGTTCCTGGCCCGGCAGTACTGGGCATGGCCAGCGGAATGAAGGCGAAACTAGCCTGTTCCTTTGGGCTGTTGGCGGCAGCAGAAGCCTGGACAGGCGGCGGGAAGAGCATCTTCAAGCCCATTATTATGAGAATGCCACCGCCTGCCATTCGCAAGCCTGGAATGGAAATGTTGAAAGCGTCCATCACAAACTCACCTATGTAATAGGTCAGTGCCATGATGAGAAAAACATAGAGCGAAGTTGCAAGCGCCTGTTGGTTTTTTTCTTTTTGGGTAAGGCCTTTGCTCAGGGCGATAAATAAAGCCACTGTTGTAGGCGGATTGGTCAGTGGCAGTAACGCCAGTAATCCAAGCGCGATAGCATTCAACAAATCTGTCATATCGAAGCGTCCGTAGCAGCCTTCTTCAAGGTCTTTGCTTGTCAGGCACCTTAACGCGAGGTTTTGATCTTCATGACCTCGGTGTAGATGGCATTGATTGTCTGACCCACCTGGAGCTTCTTCATTTTGGCCTGAAGCTGCGGGTCCTCGACCTTCAGGACGGTCAGTTCGCCTTCCGACGGAAGCAAGGTCACTTCATGTTTTTTCAAGTCAATGCGAGTGATCTTTGAAGTGACCTTGACCTTTCGAACCGCCTCACCGCCCGGATCAGGATTGTGCTGGGTGGTACGGACTGATTCGTTGCTGCCCCCTGGCGCAGCGTCGACATTCGTGTCGAGCACATAGGCGACCGAGCGAATAACGTGGATATCGACCTTGTCGCCAACCTTCAAATTGTTCAGGGTCTTGGCTTTTTCCGTGAGCTGGATGGATACCGGGCTTTGGTTGGCGTCTTCTATGGTGACTTGATGATTCGCCGGATCAACGGCCAGCACCCGCGTGACGATGTGACCTTCCATGGAATGGCTACCCAACGGCACCTCGGATGCATGGGCCGTAAAGCCGATCGCGGCCATGATCGAGGCAAGGGTTACAACGGCAAGGGAGGGAATCGGTTTCATGGGCCTGTTTTTCTTTTGTTGGCAGGTAGAACAGCACGGATTACCGGTGGGAGCGTTTTGCACACAGGTCAAAGCATAGACATTGATTGCGGGGATGCCCCATCACAGTGTCGATTGGGCTGTTCGCTTGTTTCGTCAGATCTTCGATCAGTAGGCTGGAGTTGAATTTGATGTGCTCGTGTTGAATGCGAGTGGCAGCTTCTGGCCGATGTCTGCCCTCCCCCACAGCCATAAGCGCTCGTTTGGGAACGGAAAATAAATCTGCCCACTTTTTACGATTTTTTCTTCCCCCAGATTTCACCATGCACGGCAACCAGTAGCCACTGACTGTCCCGCAGGCCGCCCATTCAGCTCGTCAGTCCACGATGCCCCTTGTCATGAAATGTAAATTCGCTGTCGTGCGATGCGAGGTGGCCGCACCCGCTGCACCCTAGAGTCGGAGACAAACACCGCAACCGGGCCCAGCGCCAGAAACACGAGAGCCGCCATGAGCAGATCTACCCGAGCGAGCGAGACCGTAACCCCCACCCAGCGCCCCCCGGTGACCGGCCGAAAACGTCGCGCTCGCAAGGATGGCGATCTCCCGGACAACCCCCAGCAACAAAAGCAGATCGGCATCGCTGCCAATCAGGCCCTGGCAGGCAATCCGCTAGTCAGCATGCGCGCGGCGGACCTGGCCAGCTCGGCCGGTTACCTGCTCAAGGCCGTGGGTAAGTCGCCGCTCAAGGCTGGCGCTCATCTGGGTGGCTACCTGAAGGAGCTGCGCGGCATCGTCGGCGGCAACTCCGATATCGCGCCGGACCCGAAGGACAAGCGTTTCGTCGATCCGGCCTGGCAATCCAACGCCTTCCTGCGCGCGCTGCTGCAGGCCTACCTGGCCGGGCAAAGTGAGCTGACCCGCTTCATCGAATCCACCGACCTTGCCCCGCTGGAAAAGAGCCGAGCCCGATTCGTAGCAGCACTCCTGGCCGATGCAATGGCACCGAGCAACTCGCCGCTGACCAATCCGGCGGCGCTGCGCAAGCTGGTAGACACCGGTGGCATGAGCCTGGCCAGGGGCCTCCGCCAATTCGGCGAGGATATGCTGAACAACCGTGGGCTTCCGAGGCAGGTCGACAGCACGCCGTTCAAGGTTGGGGAAAACATCGCCACGGCCAAGGGCGAAGTGGTATTTCGCACCGAGATGTTCGAGCTGCTGCAGTTCGCGCCCACCACCGAAAAGGTCTATGCCCGGCCCTTGGTGATGTCGCCACCGCAAATCAACAAGTACTACGCCATCGATCTGTCGCCGGAGAAAAGCCTGATCAAGTGGATTCAGGACAGCGGCGTGAACTTCTTCGTCATCAGCTGGCGCAATCCCACCAGCGAGCACCGTGACTGGGGCTTGTCCGATTACGCGCTGTGCCTCGACCAGGCTGTGGACGTGGCGCGCAAGATCACCGGTAGCCCGGATGTGAATATGTGGGGCTCCTGCTCGGGGGGCATCACCTTGGCCGCCTACCTGGGCTGGCTGGCGGCTCGTGGCGAAGGCCCCAAGGTGGCCAACACCAGCTGGGCCGTGTGCGTACTCGACATGCCCTCGGTGCTGGACGACACCACCCTGGGGTTATTCGCCACCCCTTCCGCCCTGCGCGCAGCCAAGGCCAGCTCCCGGCGCAAGGGCGTGCTGAGCGGCCAGAGCATGGCCCGCATGTTCGCCTGGATGCGGCCCAACGACCTGATCTGGAACTACTGGGTCAACAACTACCTGCTTGGCAATAAGCCGCCGGCCTTCGACATCCTGGCCTGGAACAACGACACCACGCAGCTACCCGCCCAACTGCACGCGGACTACCTCGACCTGGTCCAGCAGAACCCCTACAGCAACCCGGGCTCCCTTGAGATTGCCGGCGAGTCGATCGACATGACCCAAGTGAAGGTGGGAGCCTATGTGGTTGGCGGCACCACCGACCACATCACCCCCTGGCAGGGTTGCTACGGCACTGCCCGGCTGTTGGGTGAGGACACAACCTACGTGCTGTCCAACGCCGGCCATCTGCAGAGCCTGGTGAACCCGCCGGGCAACCCCAAGTCGTTCTACTACGCGGCGCCTGCCACCGCCGAGACCCCGGAGACCTGGCTGCAAAACGCCGGGGAGCGCCAGCAAGGCAGCTGGTGGCCGCATTGGCGCGAATGGATCGGGCAGCGCTCGGGCGACATCCTGCCGGCACCGAAGAAGCTCGGCTCGCGCAAGTACCCGCCCCTTTGCCCCGCACCTGGCACCTATGTCATGGAGCGTTGAGGCTGCCATCTCTTCCTCGAGCTGACCCCACGCCACCCCGTGGGTTTCAGCGCTTTACCCAGGTGAGGATCGACCGAGCGGTGCGCCCCGTGAGTCTCGTCATGATCGATGGTAGATGGCTGAAGATCAGGCTTGAAGGTTGCTGCGGTGGCCAACGTCTCGCATCCGCGTGAAGATCGGAAAAGCTTTTGCGGAAAAAAGTGTGAAAAAAAGGGGACTGATTTGTTTCCTTCAAAAATATCAGTCCCCTTGCCCATCCAGTCCTGCGGACAATTCGATGCTAGCCAATTGGCAGAGATGGCATCACAGGCCAAACACCACACGAAGAATGTGCCGGGGCCGCGCATGGACAGGTTCTCAAGTACCTTTGTGACGGCGCGAATTCGATAGCTGGCAGCGTCGGTCAAAATATCGAGTGGCGCGTGGGTATCGACAAACAGCGTGGGCATGTCGGTGCAGTTGCTGGTGAGCGCCATGAAGCAGTTTTTGGGGTGGGGAGTTGGATTTTCGTAGGGTGGATCAGGGGTAATTGCTGTCATTGTTTGATTCCTAACGTATGGATCGGAGCTGCCAGAAATCACTTCCACGCAATAGGTGGCGGCTGTACGCAAGTGTGGAAGACCGGGACGTTAGGCACCCGGCGCACTCGAAAGCGCCCCGCGCACAGCTACCATAAAACACAGACGATAAAAAACGCCGAACTGGTGGCGCTTGATGCGCCGAAATCTCCGATGGATCTGCCCGGCAATAAACGCGCGAGACTTTGCGGGGGATCAATCAGGAAAGAAGTCGGGAAAGGATGATGTTGATGTAGGGCGATTCGCTAATGATCACTCCATTAATCAACAAGAAGGCAAAAACGCAAACGTGGCGGGAGGTTCCCCTCACGCCACGTTCGTTTGTCAGACATGCAATTGGTTTAATCTACAGAACCACGAGACGCCAACTCTTTCAATTTGATTTCGGCCAGCGGATGCCCGGCCTTCGCCGCCATTTCCCACCAGCGAGCTGCTTCCACCGGATCCGGCGCCTTGCTCGGCGTCCCCGCCAGGCTGATCACGCCAACCTGATAGGCCGCCTTGCCATCCCCCGCCAACGCGGCCAGGCGCAGTAATCGCACCCCCTCCTCGCGAGCCCCAAGACCGACACCGCGAAAGGTCAGGATGTGGCCGTAGAAGCTCTGGGCGCCGACATCACCCAGGTTCGCCATACGCGCGAACTGGCCCTCGAGCCAACTCCAGCCTCGCGGCTGACGCACAAACCACGACCAGTGGAACAACCGGCGGGCCAGCCAGTAACCGGCCCGCGCCTTGAGTCGCAGGAACACTCAGGCTTCCGCCGACTCGGGGTACTCGTATTCGAACACCCGCACCACTTCCGAGGCATGCCAGGACGCGGCAGCCACGCCATCGGACGGTCCGGAGAAGCGCCCGAGGCGCTCGACGCATTCGAAGAAGCCGGTGCGCGGCAAGCGGCTGGCGCCCTGGCTGATCACCAACGAGCTGCGCAACGGCTGCTCGGCTCTGGCATCCAGCGCGGCCAGGTGCTCAAGGGCTGCGGTCAAGGTTTGCATGGCGGGCGTGGGTAGCTGCAAACGCTCCAGCAACGCCCGATAAGTCAAAAGATGGCGCTGACGGCGCGCCTGATCCAGCTCCCCCAGCAATCCATCCCAATGTTGACGACTGATGCGTACGCTCACGATTCATCCCTCCATCCTGGCACCGTCAATTCCCAGGCGAGGCTGCGGCGAATAGCAGCGTCGGGTTGACGCTCACCGCTTTCGATCAAGGCGAGATATGACGGGCTGATGCCTACCGTGCGGGCCAGCGCCTCAATGGCGATGCCCTTCCCTTCGCGCAAATTGCGTAGTTGATCCAGACCCGGAAGAATCTGGTCTGGTGCCGCCGCGGGAGGCACTTTGGCGTCACGCGGTGGTTGTTGCTTGATGCCTGCTGCTTTCAGTAGAGCCTGATACTGAGCCCATGGCAGAACCGCATATTCGGGTTCGCCTTCGCGTGTAATTATCTGAATATCCATGACTACCCCGTAGGACAACGACACTTAGCGAGTCGGCGCTTTTCCCTAGAAGTGTAATCCTAACAGCGGCCAAGGTCGCGGGGGTATGAATATGGATGATCCTGAATCGGTTCAGGTTTTTTTCGGGCCCTGAAGTTGCAGTTGTTCCGGGGTATCAGGCAGGCGTTCGACCACTGCGAGCTTTTCCGGCAACTGACGCTTGCGCCAGGCACGGAAGGCGTTGAGTTCGTCATCGAGGACTTTCATCAACCAGGCCAGCACGGCAATGTCGTCGAGCATGCCGAATACCGGAATGAAATCCGGGATGGCATCGACCGGGCTCAGGAAATACATCAGGCCGGCCACCACCGAGACCAATGCTTTCGGGCTGATGGCCCGGTATTCGCCACGCCAGTAGGCCAGGCAGAGTGCCTGCAACAGCCGCAGATCGTCTTTGAGCTTGCCCAGACGATTACCCTGGCTGGCACCTTTGCTGGCAACAGCAAACAGCAGGGTCGGCAAACGGCCACGGGCGAGCAGACGCCCGGCCAGTGGCAGGAAACGAGCGAAATTCCAGGGCATTTTCATCTTTTCCTCCCGCTGAAATGTTATCCACACAAATTGTGGATAACCTTGTGAACAGAGCTGCATTTCATCGCTGAAAGCCCCGTTTCATAAGGGTCTGACTCAGATCGGGCGTTTTTTACTCACATAAAAAAACCCAAGATTTCATTGACTTGGCGCGCCGGTACGTCTAGCTCGGGCACTGTCACTGGCTATGACTCCAGCGTACCGCATCCGTTCGTTTTGTTTACCTTCAACGAACTCCAGATGCAACAACGCCCCGCATAAGCGAGGCGTTGTTTTTTCGAGCAGACGCGGATTACTTGGTGGCGTCTTGTTTGGCTGGATCCTTGATGCCCAGCAGCTCCAGGTCAAATACCAGCACCGAGTTGGCTGGAATCGCCGGGCTCGGGCTTTGGGCGCCGTAAGCCAGTTCGCTAGGGATGTACAGTTTGTACTTCTCGCCAACGTGCATCAGTTGCAGGCCTTCGACCCAACCCGGAATCACACCGCTGACTGGCAGATCGATCGGGCTGCCGCGCTCGACGGAACTGTCGAAAACGGTGCCATTGGTCAGTTTGCCAGTGTAGTGAACAGTCACTACGTCGGTAGGCTTAGGCTGTGCGCCATCCGCCTTCTGGACCACTTCGTACTGCAGGCCGGAAGCCGTGGTGACGACACCCGCTTTCTTGCCGTTTTCTTCAAGGAACTTCTTGCCAGCAGTTGCCGACTCTTCGCTCATCTTGGCCAAACGCTCTTCAGCACGCTTTTGCAGTGCGGCGAAGGCTTCAACCAACTCTTCATCTTTCAGCTTCTGTTCTTTCTTGCCGACGGCATCTTCGATGCCCTGGGCTACCGCTTTGGAATCCAGGTCATCCATGCCTTCCTGAGCCAGGCTTTTGCCCATGTTCAGACCGATACCGTAGGAAGCTTTTTGCGCCGGGGTTTTCAGCTCTACGCTGGTCTGCGAATCACAACCCGCAAGTACCAGGCCAACCAGGGCCACCGCCGCCGCCAACCGATGCTGTTTCATGCTATTTCCTTGTTCATGCGCCTAAAGGGCAATCGAGTAAAGCCGCGAGCTTATCAGGCCGCCACGACCAATGGCTACCGGCATGAGAGCAGGAAACGTCTGATAAGTTCAGGTGTTTAAACGCATTTCGGCCATAGAAGGATGAAGCTTCTGTCATTTGGCTCTTACAGACTCAAGGACCCGTTCCCACAGCCTCTGGCGTAATGGCCTCTTGCCGCACCTCGTCAGCTGAGGCATAAGAGAGCTACAAATTGACAAGGATGTTTATCGTGCGCCTCATAATCCGCTTGCTGATTCTGATCGCAGTACTGCTGGGGCTTGGCCTCGCCGTGGTGCTGTACTATGTCGCCAACCCGAAATTGCCAGCCTGGTCACCGGCGCAACAGGTGAATTACCTGGAGCAATGGAGCGCCGCTGACCGCCAGGCTTACTACTTCACGCCTCAGGGTACCCAAGTCAAAGGCTTGCGCTATGACTGGTTCAACGCCCTGGAACTGCCCTTCTCGCAGCGCCGATTCGCCGCTCCCGAATACCTCGCACGCTTTGGTTTTCTGATCGACCCGAGCCAGAAAGCCACGCCGAACAACCCTGGTAACCTGCCCGTCGGTTTTGCCCGTCATCAAAACCCCGGCAGCCAGGACGAGTTTCTGGACATCACTTGCGCCGCCTGCCACACCGGCGAATTGCGCTTCAATGGCCAAGCCGTGCGCATCGACGGTGGCTCGGCCCAGCATGTATTGCCGTCCAGCGTTCCGACCCTGCGTGGCGGCAGCTTCGGCCAGGCACTGGTGGCCAGCCTCGCCTCGACTTACTACAACCCCTGGAAATTCGAACGCTTCGCCCGCAACGTTCTGGGTCAGGACTACGACGCGCGGCATCAGCAACTACGCCAGGATTTTAAAGTCTCACTCGATACCTTCTTGAAAGTGGCCTGGAACGATACCCATCGCGGCCTCTACCCCACCGAAGAAGGCCCCGGCCGCACCGATGCCTTCGGGCGAATTGCCAACGCCAGCTTCGGCGACGCGATTTCACCCGCCAACTACCGCGTGGCTAACGCTCCGGTGGACTACCCGCAACTGTGGGACATGTGGACCTTCGACTGGGTGCAGTGGAACGGTTCGGCGCAGCAACCGATGGCCCGTAATATCGGCGAAGCCTTGGGTGTGGGCGCCACGCTGAATTTCTTCGACAGCAGCGGGCAGCCGCTCAAGGGCGACGACCGCTACCCGTCCAGCGTCCGGGTGCGCGATCTGCACCGGATCGAAGAAACCCTGCAACGACTCAAACCGCCTGCCTGGCCGGAAGCCCTGTTGGGCAACATCGACAAACCCCTGGCCGCAAAAGGCCGCGAACTGTTCGCTGAAAACTGCGCCGGGTGTCATGTCCCCCGCGTCACCCAAAGCGACAGCAGACCCGTGCAACATCTGAAATTACTGCCTGTGGAGGTGATTGGCACAGACCCCGGCGCCGCCAACAACATTGCCGACCATCGCTTCGATCTGACGGCCTTGCAGTGGGATCCGGCAGAGCTTGCGCAACTGGATGTACAACTGCATCCCAAACCCACAGAACCCTTGGATATGAGCCAATTGTCCGTGGCCAAGGGGCTCGCTTATGTCACTGCTTTCGTGGGCAACCAAGCCTACCGCAAAGCCAATGTGACACCCGCAGAGCGCCCGAACCTGGACGGATTCGGCCTGCCGATCGGCGTTCAAGAGTTGCGCAGCTACAAAGCCCGACCACTGGCGGGCGTCTGGGCCACGCCGCCGTTTTTGCACAACGGTTCGGTACCGAGCATTTATCAACTGCTCTCGCCCCAGAACGAACGCGCCACCACGTTCTACAAAGGCACCTTCGAATACGACCCCAAACATTTGGGTTATCGCACCGAAGCCTTCACCAACGGTTTTGTGTTCGACACGCGCATCACCGGCAATCACAACAGCGGCCACGAGTTCCGCGCAGGCGAGCGCGGGAACGGCGTCATTGGTCGCCTGCTGCAACCGGAGGAACGCTGGGCGCTGCTGGAATACCTGAAAGTATTGGGCGGCCCGATGGAGTCGCAATTGCCAGACCGCCTTCTCAGTCAAAAGGATTGACCCATGCTGATCACTCTCTGGTTGCGCCTGGGCGCCTTCCTCGGCAAAACCCTGCTGTGGTTGCTGGGTCTGGGCCTGCTCGGCTGGGCGCTGATCATGGCCTGGTCCGCCTGGCAGCATCGCGGCCCGGTATCGGCTGAAGAACTGATTCCGGACGGCGAAGCGGCAATGACCCAGGACATCATCCAGACGGCCGTGCGTATCGTCGATCAACACCGCGAAAGTACCCGCTACCTGCGCGATGCCCATGCCAAGGCCCATGGCTGCGTAAAGGCCGAGGTTCAGGTGCTGCCGGATCTGGCGGTGGCGTTACGTCAAGGCGTGTTCAGCGAGCCCGGCAAAACCTGGCAAGCGACGATACGGCTGTCCAATGGCAATGCGTATCCGCAGTTCGACAGCATCCGCGATGCTCGGGGCATGGCGATCAAACTGTTCGATGTGCCTGGTAAACAGTTGCTGAGTGACCGACAAGGGCGCAACGAACAGGATTTCGTGATGTTCAACCATCCTAACTTCTTTGTCAGCGATGTCGCGGAGTATCGTCAGAATGTGGCCGCTCAGGCTGATGGCAAAAAGGCGATGGCGTTCTTCCCGGGCTGGGACCCGCGCACCTGGCAGGTTCGCCATCTGTTTATTGCGCTGGCGACGCTCTCCCCTGCCCCGGCAAGCCCGACGCAGACCACTTACTTTTCGGTTTCGCCGTACAAGTTTGGTGAAGCCAACGCCAAATTCCGGGTGATGCCGGATCCTGATAGCTGCCCGGCTTACGTGCTACCCACGCAAAATCAAAACCTGCCGAACTTCCTGCGCAGTGCGCTGAACCAGCAGCTGTCGACCGATCGGGTGCCGGCGTGTTTCGTCTTGCAGATCCAGCGTCAGGACGCGGGCAAGTACATGCCGATCGAAGACACCAGTATCGAGTGGAGCGAAAGCGACGCGCCCTTCGAAACCGTGGCCCGAATCAAACTGCCTGCCCAGGATTTCGACACCCCGGCGCTGAACCTGCAATGCGACAATCTATCGTTCAATCCATGGTTCGGGCTTGAGGCCCATAGGCCGATTGGCGGGATCAACCGGTTGCGCAAAGCGGTGTACGAGGCCGTCAGCGATTACCGGCACAGTCGTAACGTCGAACAATAGGCAATGCCAGTTAGCAGCCCGCTCCCACATGGATTGCACTTGACCTGACAGATCGTTTTTTTCAGCGGATCCAGCACAAAGCCAAATCCCGGACAGCAAAAAGCCCGCATTAAGCGGGCTTTTCCGTGGTGACCTGGCGTTCAGCGTTCCAGATACCGAATATGGCGCAGCGGACGGGACTCGAACCCGCGACCCCCGGCGTGACAGGCCGGTATTCTAACCGACTGAACTACCGCTGCGCGTAGCGTTGAAAGTAAGTGGTGGGTGATGACGGGATCGAACCGCCGACATTCTGCTTGTAAGGCAGACGCTCTCCCAGCTGAGCTAATCACCCTTTACCTTCGTTGCGGGGCGCATTGTGCCACAGATTTTCATAAAGTGTTGATTTAATTGATAAAAAATCAAAAAAATCTGAAAACCGGTAAAACGACGCGACCTGCAGGAACAACTTACACATAACTATGGACAGAAAAAAACCCGCGTTAGCGGGCTTTTCCGTGGTGACCTGGCGTTCAGCGTTCCAGGTTACCGAATATGGCGCAGCGGACGGGACTCGAACCCGCGACCCCCGGCGTGACAGGCCGGTATTCTAACCGACTGAACTACCGCTGCGCGTAACACTAAAGCGAATGGTGGGTGATGACGGGATCGAACCGCCGACATTCTGCTTGTAAGGCAGACGCTCTCCCAGCTGAGCTAATCACCCTTCACTTTCGGTGTGGCGCGCATTCTACGGAGCGACCCAACCTCTGGCAAGCACTTTTTAAATTAATTTTATCAGGCCTTCCAAAGGCTTAGAGAAGGGTTGGCCTATGGCACCCGGAGGACAATAATGCCCCCCTTTGTATAAAGGAGAGACTCATCCCATGTGGTTCAAAAACCTGCTTATCTATCGCCTGACCCAAGATCTGCCTTTTGATGCCGAGGCGTTGGAAACTGCACTGGCCACCAAGCTGGCGCGTCCATGTGCAAGCCAGGAGTTGACCACCTACGGTTTCGTCGCGCCATTCGGCAAGGGCGAAGACGCGCCGCTGGTACACATCAGCGGCGACTTCCTGCTGATCGCCGCCCGTAAGGAAGAACGCATTCTGCCTGGCAGCGTCGTGCGCGACGCGGTGAAGGAAAAGGTCGAAGAGATCGAAGCCGAACAAATGCGCAAGGTCTACAAAAAGGAACGCGATCAGATCAAGGATGAAATCATCCAGGCCTTCCTGCCCCGCGCCTTTATCCGCCGCTCGTCGACCTTCGCCGCCATCGCGCCGAAACAGGGCCTGATCCTGGTTAACTCGGCCAGCCCGAAACGTGCCGAAGACCTGCTGTCCACTCTGCGCGAAGTGATCGGCTCGCTGCCAGTGCGTCCGCTGACGGTGAAGATGTCGCCGACCGCCACCATGACCGAGTGGGTCACCACCCAAAAAGCCGCGAATGATTTCTTCGTGCTGGACGAGTGCGAACTGCGTGACACCCACGAAGACGGCGGCATCGTGCGCTGCAAGCGTCAGGACCTGACCAGCGAAGAAATCCAGCTGCACCTGAGCACTGGCAAAGTGGTCACTCAACTGTCGCTGGCCTGGCAGGACAAACTGTCGTTCGTGCTTGACGACAAAATGGTGGTCAAGCGCCTGAAGTTCGAAGACCTGCTGCAGGATCAGGCGGAACAGGACGGTGGCGACGAAGCCCTGGGCCAACTGGACGCCAGCTTCACACTAATGATGCTGACCTTCGGCGACTTCCTGCCGTCGATGGTTGAAGCGTTGGGTGGTGAAGAGATCCCGCAAGGTATCTGAAAAACCGGTTCTCCTTGAAGGAACCGGATCAAATGTGGGAGCTGGCTTGCCTGCGATGACGGTGTATCAGACGGCTTAAATGTAGTCTGACACACCGCCATCGCAGGCAAGCCAGCTCCCACATTGATTGGATTTCCAAATTGGAAATCCCACTTATATAACAAGGATCAGGCCATGCGCGCACTCGCTGCATTGAGTCGTTTTGTCGGCAACACCTTCGCTTACTGGGTACTGATTTTCGCCGTCGTGGCGTTTCTGCAACCGACCTGGTTCATCGGCTTGAAAGGCGCCATCGTGCCGCTGCTGGGGCTGGTGATGTTCGGCATGGGCCTGACCCTCAAGCTCGAAGACTTCGCCGAAGTCGCGCGTCATCCGTGGCGCGTGGCCCTGGGCGTGGTTGCCCATTTCGTGATCATGCCCGGTGTGGCGTGGTTGCTTTGCCAGGTTTTCCACCTGCCGCCGGAAATCGCCGTCGGTGTGATTCTGGTCGGCTGCTGCCCGAGCGGCACCTCGTCGAATGTGATGACCTGGCTGGCGCGTGGCGATCTGGCGTTGTCGGTGGCCATTGCCGCCGTCACCACCCTCCTCGCTCCGCTGCTGACACCCGCCCTGATCTGGCTGCTGGCCTCGGCCTGGTTGCCGGTGTCGTTCATGGAGCTGTTCTGGTCGATCCTGCAAGTCGTGCTGATGCCGATCGTGCTCGGCGTGGTTGCCCAGCGCGTACTCGGTGATCGGGTTCGTCACGCGGTAGACGTGTTGCCGCTAGTGTCGGTGGTGAGCATCGTGATCATCGTCACCGCCGTCGTGGCCGCCAGCCAGGCGAAGATTGCCGAATCCGGCTTGCTGATCATGGCCGTGGTGATGCTGCACAACAGTTTCGGCTATTTGCTGGGTTACTTCACCGGGCGCCTGTTCAATCTGCCACTGGCCCAGCGCAAATCCCTGGCACTGGAAGTCGGCATGCAGAACTCCGGCCTGGGTGCGGCCCTGGCCAGTGCACACTTCTCGCCGCTGGCGGCGGTGCCAAGCGCATTGTTCAGCGTCTGGCACAACATTTCCGGGGCGCTGCTCTCGACATACTTCCGTCGTATGAGCGAGAAAGAAGACCGGCAAATCGCGGCTCAGCAGGCGGCGGATTAAGCCGAAAACTTGATCCTCGGGTTAATGATGGGGCACTCTATTGCGCAATGCGGGGACGACCTCGCGGCTCGATCGAGTGATTAATCTGGGGACGACCCCATCCATTGATGGAAGTCTCAAATGTCCTGGATCATTCTGTTTTTTGCTGGTCTGTTCGAAGTCGGTTGGGCCGTCGGCCTGAAATACACCGACGGTTTCAGCCGCCCTCTCCCAACCGCACTGACCATTGCCGCCATGGCGATCAGCCTTGGCCTGCTGGGCCTTGCCATGAAGGAATTGCCGCTGGGTACGGCCTATGCGATCTGGACTGGCGTGGGTGCGGTGGGCACGGTGATTGCCGGGATCATTTTGTTTGGTGAATCCATGGCACTGTTCAGACTCGCCAGTGTGGCGTTGATCATTGCCGGGCTGGTAGGGCTTAAGGTCAGCGCTTAGGCCACTACCGCTTTCGCGAGCAAGCCCGCTCCCACACTGGATGCGTGTCGTTTGTTAGATGGGTTGCAACGGCATCGTCAATTCAACCCGCAAGCCATCCGGCCGGCTGTCGAAATGCAGGGTGCAGCCGCAGCGCTGGACGATGGCCTGGACAATCGCCAGACCCAAGCCGCATCCGGTGCTCTGGCCGTTGCGCCAGAAGCGTTGGGTCAGGTGTTGCAGGTCGTCTTCGGCAATCCCCGGGCCGTGATCGCGGACCAAAAAACGCACGCGATCGCCAGTGGTTTCCAGGCTCAGCTCCACGGCTCCATCGCCCGGGGTATGGCGCAGGGCGTTGTCGAGCAAGTTGCGCAATGCGGCAATCGACAGCACCGCGGGCATTTGCAGCGGCGCATCGGAGAATATGGCCGGCAACTGAAACTTGATCCGCTGACGATCACCGCTGGCTGCATCCTGAATCGCCAGTTTCGCCACCTGCTCGGCGCTGCATTGCACGCCATCATCGAACGACAGACTGCCCTCCACGCGCGCCAGCAGCAGCAATTGCTCAAGCGTGCGATGCAACCGGTCGGCCCCCTCTTCAGCCCGCGCCAGAGACTGATCGCGGGCGCTGCCTTCGGTCATGCGCGCCACTTGCAGGTGGGTTTTGATGGCGGTCAGCGGGCTGCGCAACTCGTGCGCGGCATCACCGGTCAACCGCCGTTCGCGCTCGATGGTCTTGCCGATGCGCTGGAACAACTGATTCTGGGTTTCCAGCAGTGGTTGCAGCTCGCTGGGCAGCGGCTGGATTTGCAACGGTTCCAGGGAATCGGCGCTGCGCCGCATCAGCGCATCGCGCATACGATTGAGCGGTGCCAGCCCCTGACCGATGCCGAGCCACAACAGGCACAGGCAACCAAGCAGCGCCACGCCGACCGGCACCGAAGCCGCCAGGAGGATTGACATGTTCAATGCTTCGCGCTCGATTTGTCGGTCGGCGGTGGTAATGCGCACATCACCGCGCGCCAGGGTGAAGCTGCGCCACGGTGCGCCGTCGATCATTTGATCGTGGAAGCCCATTTTTTCGGCTTCCAGGGTTTGTTCGGGGCTGCTGTGGCTGCGAGCCAGAATTTCACCGCGCAACGAGCTGACCTGGCAGGCCATACCGCCAGGAATACTCAGCTGCTCTGCACTGAAATGAGTGCCTTCGCCCTTGCTCGGCAACGCCGGCAGTTGCTCCAGCAGCCCGGCCACCATCCGCGCCGACGCCACCAGCCGCTGGTCGAGGGAAAACATCATCTGGTTGCGCAGATCACTGAGCATCCAGGCGGCGGCCAGGGCCCAGATCAGCGCAAACGCGGCGCCGAGGGTCAGACTCAGCCGCAAACGCAGGCTCATCACTTCGATTGTTCTCCGCCATCGGCCGGCCCCAGGCGATAGCCCAGGCCACGCACAGTCTCGACGATGCCATTGCCCAGTTTGCGCCGCAGGTGATGGATGTGGACGTTAAGGGCATTGCTTTCCAGCTCGTCGTTGAAACCGTAGACGCTGTCCTTCAGTTGTTCGGTGGACAGTACCCGGCCGCGATTGTGCAGCAAGGCTTGCAACAGCGATTGCTCACGGCGTGACAAATCCACCGATTGGCCGCCGAGCAGGGTTTCGCGGCTGCTCGGGTCGTAGGTCAAACGACCGTGTTCAATCAGGTTGACGCTGCGCCCCGCCACACGTCGCAACAAGGTGTGCAGACGCGCGGCAAGTTCGCGCAGGTCGAACGGTTTGAGCAAGTAGTCGTCGGCGCCGGCTTGCAGGCCGTCGACCCGGTCGGTGACCGAATCCCGCGCGGTGAGGATCAGCACCGGGATTTCCAGGCCATGGTGACGCAACTGCTGCAACAGCTTGAGGCCATCTTCATCGGGCAGACCGAGATCGAGCACCATGACGTCGAATTCGGCAACCTTGAGCATCGCCCGGGCTGCCGAGGCGGTGGCGACATGCTCCACGGTCAAGCCCTGGGCAGTTAGCCCGGCAACGATACCGCTGGCGATCAGCTCATCGTCTTCGCAAACCAGTACATGCATGGTGAGCCCCGTAGAAAAAAGGTGATTAAGCTGGTAGCCGATTAAGCGGACATTATGCCGCAAGAGCCATTGTCACAAGGCGAGTGTGGTTAATCGTCGGTTAATCGCCGCCCGCCACTGTGCACCTCACTTGCACAGGGATAAGGCTTACCCATGCGTCGACTGTTTTTATTCTTTGTTCTGTTGATCTCGGGTGTGGCCCAGGCTGGAACGAATCCGTTCGAAACCAAACCCGATTTTCTCCCGGTGGAAAAAGCGTTCGCCTTCACCTCCGAACGCCTTGAATCCGGGGAAACCCAGCTCTATTGGCAAATTGCCGACAATTACTACCTGTATCAGAAACGCCTGAAATTCGACGGTCTGGCCCCGGAGCAGGTGCCAGCTCTGCCCGAGGGTGAGTCCCACAGCGACGAGTTCTTCGGCGAACAGCAAGTCTATCGCCAGGGCCTGGAGCTGAAGATTCCGGCCGGAGCCACTGGTCAGATAAAAGTAGGCTTCCAGGGCTGCGCCGATGCCGGGTTGTGTTATCCGCCGCAGACTCAAGTGGTCGACCTTGGCGCAAGTAACGTCCTTACCGCGTTTGCTGAAGAGGCGCCCGACCAGGCCCTGGCCAGCGGCCTGCAGCAACGGGCGTTGGGCTGGAGCCTGCTGGTGTTCTTCGGCCTGGGGCTGCTGCTGGCGTTCACCCCTTGCTCTTTGCCGATGCTGCCGATTCTGGCGGGATTGATCGTGGGCAGTGGCGCCACGCCCAAACGCGGTTTTTCCCTGGCCGGCAGTTACGTTGTCAGTATGGCGCTGGTGTATGCGGCGATGGGCGTGCTGGCCGCGCTGCTCGGGGCGAACCTTCAGGCGCTGCTGCAGAATCCATGGCTGTTGGGCAGCTTTGCGGCGGTGTTCGTGCTGCTGGCCTTGCCGATGTTCGGTTTCTTCGAACTGCAATTGCCGGTAGTCGTGCGGGATCGGCTGGAACATGTTTCGCGCAATCAGCGCGGTGGCAGTCTGATCGGTGCCGGTGTACTCGGGGCTTTGTCCGGCCTGCTGGTGGGACCGTGTATGACCGCCCCATTGGCGGGTGCCCTGCTCTATATCGCGCAGAGCGGCAATGCGCTGCACGGCGGGCTGATTCTGTTCGCCATGGGCATCGGCATCGGCATACCGCTGTTGCTGCTGGTGACGGTCGGCAATCGCTTTTTGCCCAAACCCGGTGCCTGGATGAACCTGCTCAAAGGCGTGTTCGGTTTCCTGTTCCTCGCCACCGCGCTGCTGATGCTGCGCCCGGTGCTGGATGAATCGCTGTGGCTCGGCTTGTGCGGTGCCTTGTTGCTGATCGCCGCTTACAGTGCCTGGAAGCAGTCTGAAGGTTTTGGCCGAATTGCCCACCTGTTCGGCGCCAGTTCGCTGCTGTTGGGTCTATGGGGCAGCCTGCTGGTGGTCGGTGCGGCGGGCGGCAGTGACGATCCGTATCAGCCGTTGCAGGTGTACAGCGCCGGCCGTATCGGCACTGCCGCGCCGAGCGCGCATGATGCATTCACTACGATCAAGGAACCCGCCGCCCTGCAACGCGAGCTCGATGCCGCCAAGGCTCAGGGCCAGTGGGTGCTGCTGGACTACTACGCCGACTGGTGTGTGTCGTGCAAAGTCATGGAAAAACAGGTCTTCGGCAAAGCACAGGTGCTGGATGCGCTCAGCGATGTACGCTTGCTACGGCTGGACGTCACCGCCGACAATGCCGCCAGCCGCGAACTGCTCGGTCGTTATAAAGTGCCGGGGCCGCCAAGCCTTTTGTGGATAGGCCCCAATGGTGAAGAGCGCCGCAGCCAGCGCATCACCGGTGAGGTCGATGCCGGCACCTTCCTGCAACGCTGGACCACCACCCGAGACGCTCGTTAATGCTGACCCTTACCCTCGGCACTTTTGCCATCGCGCTTAATCACCTGCTGTTGATCAGTGCCCTGGCGCTGGCGACCTTTGTCGGCTGGCGGGTGGCCAAGCGTGGCGGCGAGAACCCGGAGTCGGTGCTGTTCAGCCTGTTCCTGCTGGGCATGCTGGCGGCCCGAGTCGGTTTCGTGATCGCCTACTGGGCGCAGTATCGCAACGATCCGTGGCAGATCATCGACCTGCGCGACGGTGGTTTTCTCGCCTGGCCGGGGGTGGTCGTGCTCTTGCTGGCTGCGTTGTACCGAGGCTGGCGTCGCCCGGGCATGCGTCGGCCGTTGGGCTTTGGCGTGGTCAGTGGTCTGGTGTTCTGGTTGCTGGCGACGTTCTCCCTGGGTATTTACGAACAAGGCACGCGCCTGCCGCAGATCACCCTGCGCAATGCCGCCGGCCAGACCATTCCGCTCAGCGACTACCAGGGCGGTCCGCTGGTCATCAACCTTTGGGCCACTTGGTGCCCGCCGTGCCGCCGGGAAATGCCGGTGCTGGAAAACGCCCAACAACAACGCCCGGACCTGACGTTCCTGTTCGTCAACCAGTCCGAAAGCATGCAGAGCGTCGCCACCTTCCTCGAAACCCAGGGCCTGAGCCTGACCAACGTGCTGTTCGATGGCAGCGGTCGATTGAGTCAGGCGGTGGGTTCCATGGCATTGCCGACTACGCTGTTCTATAGCCCTGACGGGTATCTGCTGGGCAGCCATCTGGGCGAACTCTCTGAAGCCAGCCTGGCTCGCGCCCTGGAAAACTTCGACACCCCGAACCCGGCCACCTCGGCCACGCCTTCAAGGAAACTGCCATGCTCCGCCTCCGCCACCTGCTGACGTTGACCCTGGGTGCCGCCCTGTTGCACTTGCCGTCGGTACAGGCCGAAGAGTTGCCTGAAGCGATCAAGAAGATCGAAGCCAAGGGCGCCAAAATCGTCGGCACCTTCGACGCGCCCGACGGCCTGCGCGGTTATGCGGCGCAGTACCAGAACCGCGGCATGACGCTGTACCTGACCCCGGGCGGCAAGCATGTGCTGGTCGGCAATCTGTACGACGCCGACGGCAATGACCTGAGCAGCGCGCCGTTGCAAAAACTGGTCTACGCGCCGATGGCCAAGGAAGTCTGGGGCAAGATGGAAGCGAGCAACTGGATCGGTGACGGCAACAAGGATGCACCGCGAATCGTCTATCTGTTCAGCGACCCGAATTGCCCGTACTGCAACATGTTCTGGGAACAGGCGCGGCCGTGGGTCAAGGCTGGCAAGGTGCAGTTGCGGCACATCATGGTCGGTATCATTCGCGAAGACAGTCCCGGCAAATCCGCCGCGCTGCTGGCCGCCAAGGACCCGCAGAAAGCCCTGGAAGACCACGAGAAATCCGGCAAGGGCAGTTCGCTCAAGCCGCTGAAAGACGTGCCACCGGCGATTCAAGCGAAACTCGCGGCGAACATGCAGTTGATGGAAGACCTGGAACTGGCCGCCACTCCGGCGATTTTCTATATGGATGACAAAGGTCAGCTGCAACAGCAACAAGGCGCGCCGACGCCGGAGAAGTTGGTGAAGATTCTGGGGCCTAAGTAAGTAATTCAGCCGTCGGATTTGTGGTGACAGCGGTAACGCCATTGCGGGCAAGCCCGCTCCCACAGGGTTATTCGACCTCCTGTGGGAGCGGGCTTGCCCGCGATGGCGTCTGTATGACCGACTAATTTCTCTGAGCTAGAAATGCCAGCAAAGCCTCAGTCACGAACTGCGGATTCTCCAGATTAGAGATATGCCCCGCCTCCGGCACCAGCACATACGGGCAACCGATCAACTCGGCCATTTCCTTGGTTTCCGACGGCGGCCGCGGCTTGTCCTGATCGCCGCACATCAACAGCGTGGTTTCAGGGTTCAGTTCACCCAGACGCGGCAACAGATCATCACGCCCAAAGGTAATCCGCCCCATCGGCACGATGCTTTCACGCAGGCGGTCAGCCGGCAGCGCCGCCAGTCTGGCCCGGAAATCCTGAAACAGCGTCGACTGCGGATCGATGCCCGGACGGAAGAATATCGGCACCACAATATCGAGCAGTTGCGGCGAGATCACACCGCTGTCTTCGATCTGCTTGAACAGCGAGAAATAGTATTGGCGGGTCGGTTCCGGTTCGACGCCGACGTAGGTGTCCATCAACACCAGACCGTTGAGCCGTTGCGGTGCCGACAGCGCCAGGCGAACGCCCCACATGCCACCCACCGAAAGACCGACCAGCGTGACGCGGTCGATGTCCAGATGATCGAGCAAGGCCAGCGCCTGACGTGCTACGTCATCCAGCGACTTTGTGCATTCGGGCATCCGTCCGGATTCGCCATGGCCCCACAGGTCCAGAGCGATGACCCGATAGTGCTGCGACAGCGCCGTAATCTGCGGCGCCCACATGGCTTGGTCCCACAGGTAACTGCCCGCCAGCAGCACCGCAGGGCCTGTGCCTTGATCTATGTAGTGAAGCGCTTGTCCATCAACCGTTACGAAGGGCATCGACTGTCTCCCTGGTGAAATCTGATCCATTGAAAAGGCACGGGAAGCCTGAGCCCCATAGGCTCGGCAGTCAACCCGGGTTAAAGGCCCTCCAGCTCTGCCATCAGGTCATTCAACCGATCCACCTTCTCCTCAGTAATGTCATTCGCCGCCAACCCATCGATGTACTGGGCCAACTCCGCCACCGTGCTGCACTCGAACATCGCCCTTAGCGGCACGTTGCGTTGCAGGGCTTTTTGCACCCGCGAGGCGATCTGTGTGGCCAGCAGCGAATGCCCACCGAGCTCGAAGAAGTTGTCACGCACACCGACCTTCTCGACCTTCAACACCTCAGACCAAATATCCGCCAGTGTCTGTTCCAGTTCATTGCGCGGCGCCTGATAGTCCTGGCTCTGCAACTGGCCGATTTCCAGCGCCGGCAAGGCCTTTCGATCGAGTTTGCCGTTGGCGTTGAGCGGCAGCTTGTCGAGCCACAGCCAGTGCAGCGGCACCATGTACTCCGGCAACTCGGCGCGCAGACGTTGCTTGATACGCTCCAGTCGTTCGTTTGGATTGAGCGCCGAATCCGCTGCCACCAGATAGCCGACCAGGTGCTTGCCGTTGACGCCCTCCTGCACCCCGACCGCCGCATCGCGGACTTCCGGCTGTTCATGCAGACGCGCCTCGATTTCACCCAGTTCGATGCGGTAACCGCGGATCTTCACTTGATGGTCGATGCGCCCGACGTATTCCAGCACGCCGTCACTGCGACGTCGGGCCAGGTCCCCGGTGCGATACAGACGATCACCCGGTGCGCCGAACGGGTTTGGCACAAACACCTGAGCGGTACGCAACGGATCGCTCACATAGCCACGGCCCACGCCGATGCCGGCCACGCACAACTCACCCACCGCCCCCAACGGCACCAGTTCCAGCGCGCCATCGAGCAGGTACAAACGGTTGTTGTCGGTTGGCGTGCCAATCGGCAGATAACTGCCGCGCGTCGAAGCCAGGTCGACGCGGAAGAACGCCACATCGTCCGAACATTCCGCCGGGCCATAGGCGTTCACCAAACCAATCTCCGGGTAACGCAGCAACCATTGATGCGCCAGTTCCGGCGGCATCGCTTCACCGGTCGGCAGCATCCAGCGCAGGCCATCGAGGCTCATGCGGTCCTGGGCGAGCATGCCCTGAATCAGTGACGGCACGCTTTCCAGCACGGTGATGCGCTGGCTCTGAACATGGGCCAGCAACCCCTGCGGATCGTGGGCGATGCTGTTCGGCACGATGTCCACCCGAGCGCCGAACAACGGCGCCGCGAGGAACTGCCAGACCGAAATATCGAAGCTTTGTGAGGCGGTCTGGGCGATCACATCGGCCTCGCTCAATTTCAGGTACGGCACCTTGCTCAACTGGTTATTAAGCATGCCGCACTGTTCGACCATCACGCCTTTCGGCAGGCCGGTGGAGCCCGAGGTGTAGATCACGTAGGCGAGGTTGTCCGGGCCACTGTAAATGCCCGGATTGGCCACCGAAACGTCGCTCGCCTGCACGTCTTCCCAGACCAGCAATCGAGGTCGGTTGGCACAACCGAACTCTTCCAGCAGTGCGATGGCTTGTTCACGACACGCCTGAGTGCAGACCAGCAACGGCGTGCGGCTCAGGTCGATGATCCGGCTCAGGCGCTGACTCGGCAGGCCCGGGTCCAGCGGCAGGTAACCGGCGCCGGCCTTGAAGCTGCCGATGATCATGCCCAGCAGATCGAGGTTACGTTCGGCGAGCAGCGCCACAGGCTGATCCAGGCAAACTCCCGACGCAATCAGCTCGTGGCCGAGACGGTTGCTGCGCTGGTTCAGCTCGACATAAGTGTGTTGCTGATCGAGACAACTGGCGACGATCCGCTGCGGATGCTCGGCAACCTGCGCTTCGAACAGTTCGACGTAGCTCTGCTCCAGCGGATAATCATGTTCGCTCTGGTTGCAGCCGTGAATCAGGAAGTCCTGCTCCTCTGCGCCCAGCAGCGGCAGATCGGCCATGTCGCCATGGAAACCTTCGACCAGCGCCAGCAGCAGTCGCTTGAATTCGCCGAGCATGCGCTCGATCGTTGATTCGTCAAAATAACGCTGGTCGTAAGACAGGTGCAAGCCAAGGTCATCACCCGGATAACACACCGCCGTCAACGGGAAGTTGGTGTGGGTGCGGCCCGAATCCGAGGTCGCGTTGAGGCTCTGCGCACGGTCCAGCACCGAGACTTCCACCGGGGCGTTTTCGAACACGAACAGGCTGTCGAACAGCGGCTGGCCTTTCGGCAGTTCGCTGTTTTCCTGGATGCTTACCAGCGGCAGGTACTCGTACTCGCGCAGTTGCATGTTGCTGTCGAGCAAACCGGTTAGCCACTGACGAACGCTGCAACGCTGATCGTCTTCGGGCATTTTCACCCGCAGGGCGATGCTGTTGATGAACAGCCCGACGGTGCGTTGCATCTCCGGCATTTCCACCGGACGCCCGGCCACCGTGACGCCAAACAGCACGTCGCGATCACCGCTCAAGCGACGCAGCACCAGGGCCCACGCCGCTTGGGCGAAGGTGTTGATGGTCAGCTGATGGGCTTGGGCCAGTTCGCGCAATTGCGCACCATCCCGGGCATCGAGCCGTGTGTAGCGGTCGCCGACGATCATGCCACCGCTGTCGCCGGCATGTTCACGCAGGAACGGCCGGTCGCTCGGAATCGGCGTGGTGCGCTCGAAACCTTGCAGGTTCTGCCGCCACCACTGCCGCGCCTCGGCCAGGCTCTGGCGTTGCAGCCAGCCGATGTAATCGCGATAACGCGGCGGCACGGCCAGTTGCGCTTCCCGCTCTTCGCCGAGGGCAGTGTAGATCTCGAAGAAATCGTTCATGAGCAGCGAACGGCACCAGGCATCGATGAGGATGTGGTGGTTGCTCATCATGAACCAGTAGCGCGCCGCGCCCACGCGGATCAAGCGCAGGTGGAACGGCGCCTGATTGAGCAGATCGAACCCGGCCTCGCGCTCGCTTTTCAGCAGCGCCTGCAGCATCGGCTCTTGCTCGGCTTCGGCCACCGCGCTCCAGTCCAGATACTCGATCGGCGTGCTGCCCGGTTTATGGATCACTTGCAGCATGTCTTCGCCGATGTTCCAGCAGAACGATGCGCGCAAGGCTTCGTGACGGGCGATTACCGCTTGCCAGGCCAGGGCGAAACGCTCGGGGTCGAGTTCGCTGTTGATGCGGTAGCGGTCCTGCATGTAGTAGAGGCCGGTGCCCGGTTCGAGCAAGGTGTGCAGCAGCATGCCTTCCTGCATCGGGGTCAGCGGATAGACGTCTTCGATCATCGCCGCAGGAACCGGCAGTGCGTCGAGTTGTGGCTGAGTCAGTCTGGCCAACGGGAAGTCCGACGGCGTCAGGCCGCCCGCGTGGTCGCTCAGGCAGTGCTGGATCAGGCTCTGCAATTCGCCCAGATACGCCTGCGCCAGGTCGGTAATGGTTTGCCGGTCGTGACGTTCCGCGCTGAAGGTCCAGCGCAGCACCAACTCACCGCCATACACCTGACTGTCGACGCTCAGCTCGTTGGGCAGCGGAGCATGTGGATCATGGGCCGCGCCGACCGGCTCATCGAGCGGACGGAACAGCGCATCGCTGCCAAAACTCTGGTCGAACTGGCCAAGGTAATTGAAGGTGATCGGCGCCTCCGGCAGCGCGGCCATGGTCTGCCGGCACAGGTCATCGGCCAGGTAACGCAGCACGCCATACCCCAGGCCTTTGTGCGGCACCGCGCGCAGTTGCTCCTTGATCGCTTTGATCGACGCACCCTGCTCATTCGCGGGGGTGAGGCGCAGCGGATAGGCGCTGGTGAACCAGCCGACGGTGCGGGTCAGGTCGATCTCGTCGAACAGGGTTTCGCGGCCGTGGCCTTCGAGTTGAATCAGCGCCGATTCATCACCGCTCCAGCGGCATAACACACGGGCCAATGCGGTCAGCAGCAAGTCGTTGACCTGGGTGCGATAGGCCGTCGGCGCCTGTTGCAACAGTTGGCGGGTGCGCTCGCTGTCGAGGCGCACGCTGACGGTTTGCGCGTGACGATTTTGCTGTCCGCCCTGCGGACGATCACATGGCAATTCAGCGCTGGGGCCGGCCAATTGCATCTGCCACCAGCTCAATTCTTCACGCAGGGATTCGCTGCCGGCATAAGCCTGCAAGCGTGCAGCCCAGTCCCTGAAGGCACTGGTTTTCGCCGGCAGTTTTACTGACTGCCGGGATTCGAGTTGACGATAAACCGTTTGCAGATCGTCCAGCAGAACCCGCCACGACACCCCGTCCACCACCAGATGGTGAATGGCAATGAACAGCCGTTGTTGCCCCTCGGGATCATCCACCAGCAGCGCCCGCATCAGCGGCCCTTGCTCAAGGTCGAGGCTGCGTTGGGCATCGGCGAACAGCGCCACGCATTTGTCTATGGCCGGCACTTTCACCTGCCACAGCACTGCTGCGTCGGAAACCGCCTGGTGCTCGGCCTGCCAATGGCCGGCGACTTCGGTAAAGCGCAAGCGCAAAGCGTCTTGCTGTTCGATCACCGCCAGCAGCGCTTGCTCCAGACGATGCGGATCGAGCGCCACGGTCGGCTCCAGCAGCAACGCCTGGTTCCAGTGTTGACGCTGCGGGATTTCAGTGTCGAAGAACCAGTGCTGAATCGGTGTCAAACGCGATTCACCGCTCAACAGGCCTTGCTCGGCGGTGATCTGCTCGGTGCGGGTTGCGACGGCGGCCAGCGTCTGCACGGTCTGGTGCTGGAACAGGTCACGCGGGCTGAAGTGGATGCCCTTCTGCCGCGCACGGCTGACCACCTGGATCGACAGAATCGAATCGCCGCCCAGTTCGAAGAAATTGTCGTTGAGGCCGACCTGCTGCACGTTCAGCACTTCGCACCAGATGCCAGCCAGGGTCAGCTCGAGTTCGTTGCTCGGCGCCACGTATTGCTGACGATTCAACTCCGGGTCCGGGGCCGGCAGTGCGCGGCGGTCGAGCTTGCCGTTGGCGGTCAGTGGCATGCTGGCCAGCAGGATCAAGTGCGTCGGCACCATGTAATCCGGCAACTGAGATTTGAGGTGCGCCTTCAGCGCTTCGCGCAATGCAGCTTGTTGCGTTTCATCCTGTTCGGCGACGTCGGTGACCAGGTAGCCGACCAACTGCTTGCCGCTCGGTGCGTCGAGGGCCAGCACCACTGCTTCACGCACGGATTCGTGTTCCAGCAAACGGGTTTCGATCTCGCCCAGTTCGATGCGAAAACCACGGATCTTCACCTGATGGTCGATACGGCCGAGGTATTCCACCAGACCATCGGCACGCTGACGAACAAGGTCGCCGGTGCGGTACAAACGTCCGCCGTTCGCTGCAAAAGGATCGGCAACAAACCGTTCGGCGGTCATGCCCGGGCGCTGGTGATACCCCTGCGCCAGACCGGCACCACCGACAAACAATTCTCCCGTCGCGCCTTGCGGCACCAACGCCAGATCGGCGTCGAGGATGTAAGCGACGCGAGCGCCAATCACGCTGCCAATTGGCACGCTGCCCAGCCCTTCTTCCAGTTGCTCGGGTGCCAGGCTGGCGAGCGGCATGACCACGGTTTCGGTCGGGCCATAAGCGTTGAAAAACAGGCTCGGTTTAAACGCCGCGCGAATTCGTTGCAAGTGTTCGCCGGTCAGGGCCTCGCCACCGGTGATGCACATACGCACCGGCAGGGTTTCGCCCTGGGTCGTCAGCCATTGCGCCAACTGGCTGCCGTAGCTTGGGGTGAAGCCGAGGATGTTGATGTTATGGCGACGAATCAGCCCGCAGATTTCTTGCGCATCCCACTGGCCTTGAGCTCGCAGAACTACTTGCGCACCGCTCAACAACGGCACCAGCAGACGCTCGGTCGCGGCATCGAAGTTGATCGAGTAGAAGTGCAACTCGCAGTCATCCGGGCGCATGCCGAAGCGTTCGATCACGGCGCGGCAGTGCATGGCAATTTCACCGTGGGACACCACCACGCCTTTCGGTTTACCGGTAGAGCCCGAGGTGTAAATCAGGTACGCCTGATGTTGCGGCAGGCTGATGAATGGCAGCTCGCTGGCCGGGTAGTTGGCCAGTGCAGCGGCGTCTTCTTCCAGGCACCAGCGGCCGACGCTGGCCGGCAATTCACCGAGCGCCGCGAACATCGCCGCATCGCTGAGCAGCAAACCGAGGCCGCTGTCTTCGATCATGTAGTGCAGGCGATCCAGCGGGTACTCCGGGTCCAGCGGCACATAGGCGCCGCCAGCCTTGAGGATCGCCAGCAAGCCGATGACCATCTCCAGCGAACGCTCAAGCGCCAGACCGACCCGAACCTGCGGCCCGACACCGCGCTCGCGCAGCATCCAGGCCAGACGATTGGCGCGGCTGTCGAGCTCGGCGTAGCTCAGGGTTTGCCCGGCGAACGTCAGAGCCGGCGCGTCCTTGCGCACCAGCGCCTGCTCGCTGAACAGGTGATGGATGCATTGATCGAGGCGATGTTCGCCCGGCTCGATGCCGAGGCTATCGAGCAGATTTTGCTGTTCGCTGGCTTCCAGCAACGGCAGTTCGCTGAGGCGTTGTTGCGGATCGGCGAGCAACGCTTCCAGCAGATTGCGCCAGTGCCCGGCCATGCGCGCAATGCGCGGTTCGTCGAACAGATCGGTGCTGTAGGTCAGGCAGCAACCGAGGCGATGGTCGAGGTCGGTGACTTCCAGGTTAAGGTCGAACTTGGTCGCTCGCGCATCGTTGGCCAAGTACTCGACGGTCATCCCGGCCAGGGTGCGGCTCTGCTGGAATTCCCAGCGCTGCACGTTGCACATCACCTGGAACAGCGGGTTGTAAGCCGCACTGCGGGTTGGCTGCAAGGCTTCAACCAGATGATCGAACGGCAGATCCTGATGGGACTGGCCTTCGATCACGGTGTGGCGAACCTGCTCGAACAACTCGCCGACGGACATCTGCCCGTCGAGCTGGCAACGCAGCACTTGAGTGTTGAGGAACGCGCCGATCAGCCCTTCGCTTTCCGGGCGAATGCGGTTGGCTACCGGCGCACCGATGCGCAGATCGGTCTGGCCGCTGTAGCGGTAAAGCAGCACCGCCAGCGCTGCGGTCATGGTCATGAACAGGGTCAGACCGTTGTAGGCGTTGAAGGCACGAACCCGCGCCGCAAGGTCATCGCTCAGGTCGAAGCGGAACAGTTCGCCCTGATGGCTTTGCACCGGCGGACGCGGACGATCGGCCGGCAATTCCAGCAGCGGATGTTCGCGGCCCAGTTGCGCGGTCCAGTAATCGAGCTGACGCTGACGTTCGCCGGACTCCAGCCACTGGCGCTGCCACACGCTGTAATCCAGGTACTGCACCGGCAGCGGTTGCAGCGGCGAATCGCGGTCATCGACGAAGGCTTCGTAGAGCGCGCTCAGTTCCCGGGCGAAGATGTCCATCGCCCAGCCTTCGGTGACGATGTGGTGCAGGGTCAGGACGAAGTAATGCTCCTGCTCGGCGGTCTTGACCAGGCAGGCACGCAGCAGCGGCCCGGTTTCCAGATCGAAAGGCTTATGGGCTTCGTCATCGGCCAGTTGCTGTACCCGTTGTTCACGGGTGTCGACCGCCAGCGCGGAAAAATCCTTCCAGTCCATGCGCAGGCCGGTGTCCGGATGCACCTGTTGCCGGGCCACGCCGTCGATGCTCGGGAAGGTCGTGCGCAGGGTTTCGTGACGCATGATCAGCGTTTGCAGCGCCACTTCGAAACGCCCGACATCCAACACGCCGCGCAACCGCGCCATGCCGCCGACGTTATAGGCCGGGCTGTCCGGTTCCATTTGCCAGACGAACCACATGCGTTGCTGGGAATAGGACAGTGGCACCGGTTGGCTGCGATCGACTTTCTCGATCGGCGGCTGTTTGTTGGTTTTGCCGCTGACCTGGATCAAGCGAACCTGTTCGGCAAACGCGCCCAGTTCACTGGCCTCGAACAGCGCCCGCAACGGCAACTCGACGTCGCAGGCCTGGCGGGTGCGGGAAATGATTTGCGTGGCCAGCAGCGAGTGGCCACCGAGGGCGAAGAAGTCGTCGCGCAGGCCGATCTGCGTTTGGCCCAGCACTTCGCGCCAGATACCGGCGATTTGTTGCTCAAGGGCCGTGACTGGTTCGACGTGCTCGCGGACTTGCCACTGGGGCTCAGGCAAGGCGCGCCGGTCGAGTTTACCGCTCGGGCCCAGGGGCATTTCATCCAGACGCATGAGTTGCGCCGGAACCATGTATTCCGGCAGCTCAGCCGCCAGCGCGGCTTTCAGGCGTGCGCTTTGAACATCGACGTCTTCGGTGGAATCGGCGGCGGTGTAGTAACCGATCAACTGCCCGCCCGCCGCCGTTTCGCGCACCAGCACCACCGCTTGGGCGACTCCGGGCTGCGCCAACAGACGCGCTTCAATTTCTTCCGGTTCAACACGAAAACCACGCAGTTTGACTTGCTGATCGAGACGACCGAGGTATTCGATCACGCCGTCGGCGGTCCAGCGGGCACGGTCGCCGGTGCGATACAGACGTGTGCCTTGCTCGCCCAGCGGATCGACCACAAAGCGTTCCGCGGTCAAACCTGGACGACCGAGGTAACCTCGGGCCAAACCGATACCGCTGATGCACAGTTCACCCGGCACACCGGCCGGTACCGGATTGAGGTCATTGTCGAGCACCCGGCACAGCACGTTGCCCAATGGCCGGCCAATCGGGGAGCGCTCGCCATCAGCCGTTGAGCAGTGCCAGTGGGTGACGTTGATCGCCGTTTCGGTCGGGCCGTAGCGGTTGTGCAGTTGCACTGCCGGCAAGTGCTCCAGTACGCGATTGCGCAGTTCGGCGGGCAAGGCTTCGCCGCCGGAGAACAGTCGGCGCAGGCTGGTGCATTCGGCGCTGAGCGGTTCGTCGATGAACAATGAAAGCAACGGCGGTACGAAGTGCAGTGTGGTCACGCCGAATTGCTGGACCAGTTGCGCCAGGCGATGCGGATCGCGGTGTTCGCCGGGACCGGCGAGCAGCAGGCGGCACCCGGTGATCAGCGGCCAGAAGCATTCCCACACCGACACGTCGAAACTGATCGGCGCCTTTTGCATCAGCACATCGGTCTGGTCCAGACGGTAGGTGGCTTGCATCCATTGCAGGCGTTCAGCGAGCGCCGCATGGGTGTTGCAAACGCCCTTCGGCTGACCGGTGGAGCCGGAGGTATAAATCACGTAGGCCAGGTTGTCGCCGTGCAGATGCAGACCCGGCGCATGACTTGGCCAGTTCTCCAGATGCAGGGCGTCCATGGCGATCACACTGACGCCATCGGTGGCCGGCATGCGGTCGAGCAGTTCGGTTTGGGTCAGCAGCAGCTCGACGCCACTGTCGCTGAGCATGTAGGCCAGGCGCTCGGCCGGGTAATCCGGGTCCAGCGGCACATAAGCGCCGCCAGCCTTGATGATCGCCAGCAAGCCAATCAGCAACTGTGGCGAACGCTCGGCGGCGATGGCCACGCACACGTCCGGGCCGACGCCTTTGTCGCGCAGGTAGTGCGCCAGGCGGTTGGCCTGGGCGTGCAGTTCAGCGAAGTCCAGGCTGCCACCATCCCACAGCAGCGCGGTGCGCTCCGGGGTCTGGCGCGCCTGGTCGTTGAGCAACTCCGGCAGCCATTGGCTGGCCGGTGTGCAGGGTGCGGCGCTCCAGGCGGATTGCTGATCGTGCTCACTCGGGGTCAGCAGTTGCAGCTCGCCGATAGCGGCTTTCGGTTGCTCACAAATGGCTCGCAACAGGTTGGCGAAATGCTCGGCCAGTCGCTCGATAGTCGCCACGTCAAACAACTCGCTGGCGTAGTCGAACGAAAGGCTCAGGCGACCGTTGCGGTCTTCTTCGCTGTGCAGTTGCAGGTCGAACTTGGCTTCGCGACTGTGCCACGGCAGCTCTTCGGCGAGCAGTCCCGGCAAGCGACGCAACGCACTGAGATCCCGTTGCTGGTGGTTGAACATGACCTGGAACAAGCCCTGCTCGCGGGCCTGCGGGAAGGCTTCGAGCAGTTGTTCGAACGGCAGATCCTGATGCGCTTGCGCGCCCAATGCGGCTTGACGGGTTTGCGCCAGTAATTCAATGAACGGCAGTCGCGAATCCACCTCGGCGCGCAGCACCTGGGTGTTGATGAAGAAGCCGATCAGCCCTTGGTTTTCCAGGCGCGGACGGTTGGCATTCGGCACGCCGATGCGGATGTCGCGTTGACCGCTGTAGCGATGCAGCAGGCTTTGGAATGCCGCGAGCAACAGCATGAACGGCGTCGATTCATGGGCCTGGGCAGTCTGGCGAATGGCATCGCTCAGGCTCGCGTCCAAACGCAGCGTGTGGCGGGCGGCGCTGTGAATGTGTTGCGCCGAACGCGGATGATCGGTGGCCAGGCTCAGGGTCGGATGATCAACGCCCAACTGCTCTTTCCAGTAAGCGAGTTGACGCTCGCCCTCCCCTTGCGCCAACCACTGGCGCTGCCAACTGCCGTAGTCGGCGTATTGCGTCGGCAAGGCGGGAAGGCTGGCGGTGTGGCCTTGAGAAGCGGTCGCGTACAGCCGCGAGAATTCGTCGATCAGCACGTTCAGCGACCAGCCGTCGGCGATGATGTGGTGCAGGGTCACCAGCAGTTGATGATCCTCATCGTCGAGGCGCACCAACGTCACCCAGAGCAGCGGGCCTTTCTCCAGATCGAACCGGGTGCGGGCTTCGCTCTCGCGGATTTGCTGCGCGCGGGCTTCACGCTCGACGGTCGGCAGGTCGCTGATGTCGATCACTTGCAGGTTGAACTCACCAACAGCAATGACCTGTTGCAGGGCTACGCCATCACGTTCGAAAAACCGTGTGCGCAGGGATTCGTGACGTTCGATCAGTTGCTGGAAGCTGGCGCGCAAGGCGTCTTCGTCCAGTTCGCCACGCAGGCGCAAGGCACCGGGAATGTTGTAGGCGCTGCTCTGCGGGTCGAGTTGCCAGGTGATCCACAAACGGTTTTGCGCCAGCGATTGCGGCATGGCGTCACTGCGCGACAAGGGCATGATCGCGCCTTGGGCCACGCCGCCATCCTGTTGTTGCCGGGCGAGCGCGGCAGCGAATGCGCCGAGGGTGGGCGCTTCGAACAACAGGCGCAGATTCAGCTCCAGCCCCAACGCTTCACGCAGGCGTGCGACCACTTGAGTGGCGGCGATGGAGTTGCCGCCGAGCAGGAAGAAGTGATCGTCGGCGTTGACCTGCTTGACCTGCAATTGCTCACACCAGATCTGGCCGATCAGGGTTTGCAGCTCGGAGCCCGATTCAGTTTCAGATGGGTTTGCGATGTCTGCCGACGGGAATAGCGCATAGCTGTCGAGGCTGCCATCGGCCAGACGATTGCGGCAGGCCGAACGTTGCAATTTGCCGCTGGATGTCTTCGGCAGCGCTCCCGGATTGAGCAATACCACCACACTCGGCGCTTGCTGATACGCCTCGGCCACCGCTTGACGGATGGCTTTGATCAGCGCCTCGGGTGGAAGGATTTTCTGCACGCTGCGGCTGATTTCCGCGGCGATGCCGATGCCTTCCTGCCCCTCGATGTTGACTGCGAATGCGGCCACGCGACCTTTGCGCACCACCTCCACCTCACGCTCGATGGTCTGCTCGATGTCCTGCGGATAGAGGTTGTGACCGCGAACGATCAGCATGTCTTTCAGGCGGCCGGTGATGAACAGTTCCCCATCACGCAAAAAGCCCAGGTCGCCGGTGCGCAGCCAGGTACGACCGGCGTGCTGGACGAATGTCTTGGCCGTGGCTTCGGGGTTGCGCCAGTAGCCATGGGCGATGCTCGGCCCGGCAGCCCAGATTTCACCGACCGCATTGTCGGCAAGTTCTTCAAGCGATACGGCATCGACAATCAGCACTGCGTGATCCGGTTGGCTGATGCCGCAACTCATGATCGGACTGCCATCGCCCGGCTCGGCACGGTTCTGCGCCAAGGCCTGATCATCCACGTGCAACGCCGGTATGCCCTGACCGCGCGGGCTGCCGGCAACAAACAGCGTGGCTTCCGCCAGGCCGTAGGAAGCCATGAAGCTGTCCGATGTAAAGCCACAGGCCGCGAACTTCTCGGCGAAGCGCTCAAGGGTGTCGAGGCGAATCGGTTCGGAACCGGAATACGCCACGCGCCAGCCACTCAGGTCGAGGCGTTCCAGCGCTGATTCGCTGACCCGTTCGCTGCACAGTCGATAGGCGAAATCCGGCCCGCCGCTGATAGTGCCACCGTATTCGCTGATCGCCTCCAGCCAGCGCAATGGCCGACCGAGGAAGTACGCCGGCGACATCAACACACACGGCACGCCGCTGAAAATCGGCTGCAACAGGCCGCCGATCAAGCCCATGTCGTGGTACAGCGGCAACCAGCTGACGATCACGTCGTCGGGGTTCAGATCGATGCCGAATCCGTGGCGAATCAGCAGTTCGTTGGCCACCAGGTTGCCGTGGCTGACTTGCACGCCTTTAGGCAACGCCGTGGAGCCGGAGGTGTATTGCAGGAAAGCAATGTGATCGCCGTGCAAGTCTGGCGCAACCCAATGCTCAGCCAAGGCACTGTCGAGGGTGTCGACACACAGCAGCGGCGGCGCCTCGTCGATTTGCAGCAACGCGTCGCGCAGGTCGGCGCTGGTCAACAGCAAGCGCGGTTCGGCATCGCTGATGATCGACAGCAGGCGTTCCTGGTGATGACGGCGGGTCGACTCAGGCGGATAGGCCGGCACCGCAATGACGCCTGCGTACAGGCAACCGAAAAACGCCGCGACGTAATCCGGGCCGCTGGGAAACAGCAACACCGCGCGATCGCCAAACGACGTCTCGGCCTGCAACGCGCCGGCAATGGTTCGCGCCCGTTGATCGAGCTCACGATAACTGAGCACCACAGCCTGATCCTGGGTTTCGGCGAGAAAACGCAAGGCCACCCGATCCGGCGTCAGGGCCGCGCGGCGCTGAAGGGCTTGGACCAGTGTGCTGGGGAGTTCGAACGCGTCGGTCATGAGGTTTCCTGCCTGAATTCGGCTTGCAAGTGGAATCGGTTTTCGTACGTCACACCCGTTCATGGGCATGCAGGACGCGGTCTTCGCCGACCGCGCAAGGCTTGGGAATGCTGTTTTGGCCGGGGCTTGCGCCCGCAGCCATTCACCAATGAGAACGGATGAGGTCTTGAAATAATTAGTCGCCAGGCTAGAGCGCCAGCAGGCTTGAGGTCGGTAGGTGAGTCAGCGTGTCGCAGTTCTCACTCTGCTCTTTCGTGGAGCATTAATTCTCTTTCTCAATTGACAATCATTATCATTCAACATAATTTACCGCTCGATATGTAGGACGACGACGATCCCCCTGTCGTCCCACGACCCTATTTGCAGCAAGGTGATTTCCAATGACGGAACAAGTATCCACAAGCAGGTGCGATTCACCGCTACTTCAGGCTTTCGTCGACAACCGACTGATTCTGGTCAAGATTGCCGCCCGCATCACCGGTTGCCGATCACGCGCCGAAGACGTGGTGCAGGATGCGTTCTTCCGACTGCAATCGGCGCCGCAGATCACATCGTCAATCAAGGCGCAGCTCAGCTACCTGTTCCAGATCGTGCGCAACCTGGCGATCGATCATTACCGCAAGCAGGCGCTGGAGCAGAAGTATTCGGGCCCGGAAGAGGAAGGTCTGAACGTGGTGATTCAGGGCGCTTCGCCGGAAACCTCGCACATGAATTTCTCGACCCTGGAAAACATTGCCGATGCGCTGACGGAGCTGCCCAGCCGCACCCGTTACGCCTTCGAGATGTACCGCTTGCACGGCGTGCCGCAAAAAGACATCGCCAAGGAACTCGGCGTATCGCCCACCCTGGTGAACTTCATGATTCGTGACGCGCTGGTGCATTGCCGCAAGGTGTCGGGTAATCGTGCGGATACGTTCGCACGCCGTTAAAAGCTTCGCGGGCAAGCCTCGCTCCACAGGGGGAATGCGATTCCCTGTAGCGAGGCTTGCCCACGAAGGCTGACTCAAGACCGCCACAGCCCTTGAGCCTTACGCATCAAGCCAACGAACACCGATCAAAAAACCGCTCACGCCCCAGCATCATCAGCGCCGCGCGCTTGTGCGGGAAGTCGAACTCTTTTTCGCAGTGGAAACACTGATTGTGCATGTGCCCGATCATCTTCGCGTTGTCGGCGCGAGGTTCGGCGACCACCCGCTGAGTGCGCGAATCATCGAGAAACAGGTAATGCACCAGCGCCGATAGCCAGCTCGCCACTTTGTGCGGGCCGCGGTGATGTTCTTCGCCCACCAGCATGTGAATGCCACGGTCGTAATCGCCGGCATCATAGAACGGCGCAATGCGATCTTCCTTGGCCCAATAGGCTTCGAAATAGGCAAACGGCTGATCATCGAAGCAACCGATCAGCGTCAAGGTGTGCGGGTCGGCTTCAAGCTTGCTCAGGTATTCGCGATGCTTCTGGAGACTGCCCTCCTCTTGCCAGAAACTCGCCACCCGCGGGCTGTTCTGCCAGCGGTTGAAACGCGCCAGGTCCTGCTCGATTTCTAGTGTACGCAGGGAAACCCATGCACCGAGCCGCACATCAAAGCGCCGATAGACCTCACCACGGGGTTTCACCGCACGCAGGGGGTGGCGCTTGCCGTCACTGATGACCATCTGCTGTGGATAGCTACCGGTCAACGACTCACCCAGCCAAGGCTGAGGCAATTGCCAGAACAGCGTGCGTTCGCAGTGATACTGGCCGGTGACTTCGGTCGCGATCAGCAATCCGCTGAGCAAGGCTTCGGTAGGCACATCATCGAGTTGCCAGGTCAGACGCTGACAAGCCGCATCACGGGCAAACAGCCAATAACAAGCTGCCCAGAATGCTTGACCGTCAGGACGACCGAAGCGCTCTTCCAACCGCAAATGCAATTCGGGCTCGCGGGTCAGCAGCAGTTCGATCAGCGGCTGCCCTTCCAGGCTGAGGCTCAGGCGACTTGTGGTTTCATCGGCTACAAGACGGTTGCCTGACGGCAAGGCCAGGGCGGTCAGGTCATTCAGATTGGACATGGGTCGGGCTCACGGTAATCGTCGACAGTTAACTGAGGTGACGTGAGCCAGGCAGGGAAATTTAACGAAAAGCACCGCGAACCTTAATCAGCGTTCGCGGTGGCATGCACAGCCCGGATCAGTTCCAGGCCATTGACGTTACGCAGGCGCTAGATCGACCTGACCCAGATTTCGCGGAAGGCATAGTCGTTGCCGTTTCCGGTGGCGACATGGTTAACGATCTGCAACTCCATCTGTGATGCACTCGCGGTAAACGTGCCTTTGAGCGGAGCCCAGGCCATTGACGAAATTTCCGTCGCGGGGGCAATGACTTGCGCTCCGCTGTTGAGTGACAGCACCGGAACTGAATATTTGTCATTCCACCTGCGCACGGTCACCCCGAACTCATAGGACCGACCCACTTCCAGCCCCTGAAAGGTCTTTTTCAACACTGTCCCGGCAGAGTTGTTGGTGTAGGTGTTGTCGAATAATACGTAGATATCTCCATCTCTGGTGATGGTGAGATCCCGTGGATCAGCCGCAGCCTCCCCCCTCATCCAGCCATTCCAGTTATTGGTACCGTCTTTTTCCGAGAAGGTCGTTGTATCGTCAAAAGGCGCCTGAACCTCAAGACACAATGTCGGGAACAGCACCGGACTAGCACAACTGCCTCCATCCAGCGCCGCCTGAAAAACAAACGCGAGATGGCTCCCGTCTTTCAGATTCTGCAAAGACGCCCAGGCAATATTGCGACGCCAGCCCTCCTGGAACTCTTGTTGCGTGACGGGCTCGGCGTCAGCCACTCGCAGCATCACTGGCGAGCCGTCGGCTTGTTGACCGCAGACATGCAGCGTTGTCTTTTGATTAACCACCATGAATGGCCAACGCGCCACCTCGACCGTGACACCGGCCGAATCATCAGGTTTTTTCAGAATGAGTACATCGTTGACGGCTTGTGGCACCACAGGAGCGGGCACACAGGAGAGAGAAACCAACGAGGGGGTTGTCATGACAGAAATCCTTTCTGAATGAGCGCCAACCCCTCCATGGGGTCGGACACAGGAAAGGAGCTAAGACCACGTTAGGCGAAGCGTCTACTGTCAATTCGACCATTCGAACAGCAGAACATAAATACCAGATGAATGGTCGTCCGCCCCCCCTGCCCCTGGAAACTCTATCTGTCAGTGCTTGCCCACCGGCACCAGGGCAATTTTGTAGGGATCGAAAATCTTCAGCATCTGGCCATTGTTTCGCAGGCCTTGCAGCAACTTGCCGAATGCTTCGCCAGTAATGGGTGCCTGCGGGCGAATCAGGGCGTAATGGTGATAGACCTGATCAATGCGTTGGGACACCAACAATTGTTCGCCGACTTTCTCGTTGCGCAGCAGGTAATCGCTCAGGTAGGAACGTGTCACCAAAGCAATGTCTGCTCGTGCGCGCAGCACCATCAACAAGTTGCTGTCATGGGAATAGGTCAACGTGGCCTTGTAGGCGTCGGCCAGGTACTTGGGATCGGCATTGAAATTGGCAAACTCGTAGTGATAGCCGCTGTACAGGGCCAGGCGCTTGCCCATCAGGTCCTTGAAGTAACTCTCATCGCGATCGGGTTTCTTCTGCGCGACAAAGATTTCTGCATCTTCCAGGCCCATGTCGACGAGGCTATGCGGGATGTCTTTCCAGCCCCAGTCCGGGTTCTCGAAAATCGCCATATCGACCCGGCCTTCCTTGAAGTCGTTGAAACGTCGAGGAATGGAGGTGGGCACCAGCACAAACTGATAGTCGGTTTGCACCCGATTCAGCGCTTCCACCAGTTGCGGCAACAGACCGGTGTCGGCACCGGACTCCGGACGCACGGTATAGGGTGGAAAATGCGCGGCACCGACCCGCACCAACTGTGCAGCCTGGGACGGCAACACGCAGCACACTGCAAGCGCCGCCAGCAAAAGCCGGGACGCTGTCCGAATTGGTGAAGACATCAAAACAGCCTACTCCCCGAGAAAAATACCCATCAATGCATTCAAGCTAGGCGGTTTTGCTAACTTAGCCAGTTTCTTGCCGAGATAGACGGCTCACTGCCGTTCTTCAAGCACCAGAATAAGCGCTTCATCAGCCAATTGATCGAGGCTCATGCTGCCATCGGCACGAAACCAGGTGGTGGTCCAGGACAACGCGCCCGTCAGGAAACGGCGGGTGATGAACACGTCGCCACGGATAAAACCCGGCGTCCTTGGCTTCGCCCAGTACCTGCAGCCAGATGTCTTCATAAATATCGCGCAGCGCCAGAACCTGCGCCTGGCCTTCTGCTGACAGCGAACGCCATTCATACACCAGCACCGCCATGGCTTCGCCGCTGCCGCCCATGATCGACTGCAATTCGCAACGAATCAGCGCCAGAACCCGCTCGCGCACACTGCCGGCCTCGGCCAGCGCTGCACGCATCAACGCGGTGTTGTAGCGAATGGTCTCCTCCATCACGGCCCGCAGGATCTCGTCCTTGCTTTTGAAGTGATGAAAGATGCTGCCTGACTGAATACCCACCGCGCTGGCCAGATCGCGCACAGTGGTCCGTTCATAACCCTTGTTGCGAAACAGGTGAGCGGCCACTTGCAGCAGTTTTGCCGCGGGCGCTGTCCGGGTCGGTCAATTGGCCGCTGTCGACCAATTCGCGCATCACCCTCAGGGCTTTTTGCTCGTCCACCCGTTCTCTCCTACAGTCGATCAATCAATTACGCCGCTGCCCGCGAAAACAGCGGGGTTGCGCGGGCAATTTAAGCTGGCGGGGGCGACCAAGCAAGCGCTTGGGCAGAAGATATTTCAGTCGTTTACAAACCAAGCGCTTGCTTGGTAGTCTCGAAGCACTTCTGCCGGAGGTGGTTATGGAATTGGCTGCGCCTAAAACAATCCGTATCGGTTGCGCCAGCGCATTCTGGGGCGACACCTCGACCGCCGCCGCGCAATTGGTGGAAGGTGGACGACTGGACTATCTGGTGTTCGATTATCTGGCCGAGATCACCATGTCGATCATGGCCGGGGCGCGGATGAAGGATCCGGGGGCCGGCTACGCCAGCGACTTCATCGAAGTCCTTAGCCCCCTCCTCAACCAGCTCGCGGAACAGAAGATTCGCGTTATCAGCAATGCCGGTGGCGTCAATCCACAGGCTTGCGCCGCTGCCCTGCAAGCTGCCTGTGACAAGGCCGGGGTGACGTTGAAGATCGCCGTGCTGTCGGGTGACGACCTGCAACCCCAGTTCAAACACCTGAGCAGCCTTGGCCTGCATGAGATGTTCAGTGGCGCACCCCTGCCGCCGATGTGTGTGTCGACCAACGCCTACCTCGGCGCGCCAGGCATTGTCGAAGCCTTGCGCCTGGGTGCCGACATTGTGATTACCGGGCGCGTGGTCGACAGCGCCGTGGTCAGCGCCGCGCTGGTGCATGAGTTTGGCTGGTCGTGGCACGACTACGACAAACTCGCCCAGGCTGCATTGGCCGGGCACCTTATTGAATGTGGCGCCCAGTGCACCGGCGGCAATTTCACCGATTGGCACGACGTGCCCGATTATGAACACATCGGTTTTCCGATCGTCGAAGTCGGCGCCGACGGCCAGTTCATCGTCAGCAAACCCGATGGTTCCGGTGGCCTGGTCACGCCCCTGACGGTGGGCGAGCAGATGCTTTATGAAATCGGTGACCCGCAGGCCTATTTGCTGCCCGATGTGGTGTGCGACTTCAGTCAGGTCAAACTCGTGCAGCAAGGCAAAAACGCGGTGCAGGTGCATGGCGCAAAAGGCTTGCCGCCGACCGATCAGTACAAGGTCAGCGCCACCTATCCGGACGGTTTTCGCTGTACCGCCAGCTGCCTGATCGCCGGGATCGATGCCGTGGCCAAGGCCCGACGGGTCAGCCAGGCGATCATCAACAAGACCGCGGAAATCTTCTGCCAGCGCGGTTGGGCGCCCTACAGCGAAGTGAACATCGAACTGCTGGGCAGCGAAGCCACTTATGGCCCTCATGGCCAGCGCCAGGACAGCCGCGAAGTGGTGATCAAACTCGCCGTGCGCCATCCGAGCAAACAAGCCTTGATTCTGTTTTCCCGGGAAATCGCCCAGGCCGCCACCGGCATGGCGCCGGGGCTGACCGGGATCGTCGGCGGGCGGCCGACGGTGTACCCGCTGATCCGGCTGTTTTCATTCCTGATCGACAAAACGGCCTGCAGCCTGGAAATCGACCTCGCCGGTGAGCGCCACCCGTGCGCCCTGCCCGCCCTCGATGTACTCGACCCGGATGACTTGCCGCTACCGTTCGATCCGCCCCAACCCACAGAACGCGCCGACGCCAGCGTGGCCCTGATCAAACTCGCCGTGGCGCGCTCCGGCGACAAGGGCAATCACAGCAATATCGGCGTCATGGCCCGCCATCCCGACTACCTGCCGTGGATCGCCGAAGCGCTGACACCTGCGGTGATGGTCGACTGGATGAGCCATGTCCTCGATCCGATCCACGGGCGTGTCGAACGCTGGTATTTACCAGGCACTCAGAGCTTTAATTTTCTTCTGGAGAACGCGCTCGGCGGCGGTGGCGTGGCCAGCCTGCGGATCGATCCGCAAGGCAAGGCCTTCGCCCAACAACTGCTGGAGATCCAGATTCCGGTGCCGCAGCGCATCGCCGATCAGGTCAATTAGAGGACTGTCGCCATGGCTTATGACTCGATTTTCAAACCCGACCTGTTCGCCGGCCAAAACATCATCGTCACCGGTGGCGGCAGCGGCATCGGCCGTTGCACCGCTCACGAGCTCGCAGCCCTCGGCGCGCATGTGCTGCTGGTGGGACGGAATACCGAGAAACTGAAAAAGGTCGCCGCCGAAATCACCGAAGACGGGGGTAAAGCCAGTTGGCAGGTCTGCGATATCCGCGATGAAGACGCCGTCACGCAACTGGTCAGCGAACTAATCCGCAAACACGGACCGATTCATGGACTGGTCAACAATGCTGGCGGGCAGTACCCCTCGCCCCTGGCGTCGATCAATCAGAAAGGTTTCGAAACCATACTGCGCACCAACCTGGTGGGCGGTTTTCTGATGGCCCGTGAGGTGTTCAATCAGTCCATGAGCAAGCACGGCGGCGCCATCGTCAACATGCTCGCCGACATGTGGGGCGGCATGCCCGGCATGGGCCACTCAGGTGCGGCGCGCTCGGGCATGGACAACTTCACCAAGACCGCCGCGTTTGAATGGGGCTATGCCGGCGTGCGGGTCAACGCCGTCGCGCCAGGCTGGGTCGCCTCCAGCGGCATGGACACCTACGAAGGTGCGTTCCGGGCCGTGATCCCGACCTTGTGCGAACACGTACCACTCAAACGCATTGGCACCGAATCGGAAATCAGCGCGGCGATTGTTTTCCTGCTCAGCCCGGCAGCCGCTTTTGTCAGCGGCAGCACGCTACGCATCGACGGTGCCGCCAGCCTCGGCGGGCGGGCCTGGCCGATGCACAAGGCGCAGAACAGTCACTCCTACAACGGCTTTCACCGCGCGTATTTACCCGAAGTACTCAGACCCGACGTGCCCAAACCAGACGCGTCCAAACCAGACGAGCTCAAGGACAAGGAATAACCATGCCGGTCATCCAGTCCCAGGTAGATCCGTTCAGCGAAGCGTTTGCCCGCAACCGGGTGGCCATGCTGGCCGGCATCGAGCAGGTCCGTCAGCTCGAGCAGAACCTGCTGAGCAAAGCCGCCGAAGCCAAGCCCAGGTTCGACAAGCGCGGGCAACTGCTACCCCGTGAACGCCTCAATTTATTACTCGACCCCGGCGCACCGTTCCTCGAGTTGGCGAGCCTGGCCGGCTACAAGTTGCACGACGACAAGGACGGCAGCTCGGCCGGCGGCGGTTTGATCGCCGGGATCGGTTACGTGTCCGGCGCACGAGTGCTGGTGGTGGCGAACAACAGCGCGATCAAGGGTGGAACCATTTCCCCCAGCGGTTTGAAAAAATCACTGCGCCTGCAACAGATCGCCATGGAAAACAAACTGCCGGTAATCACCCTCGCGGAAAGCGGAGGCGCCAACCTCAATTACGCGGCGGAGATTTTCGTCGAAGGCGCGCGCAGTTTTGCCAATCAGGCGCGGATGTCGGCCATGGGCTTGCCGCAAATCACCGTGGTCCATGGCTCGGCCACGGCAGGCGGTGCTTATCAGCCGGGGTTGTCGGATTACGTGGTGGTGGTGCGCGGCAAGGCCAAGCTGTTTCTCGCAGGTCCCCCACTGCTCAAGGCCGCCACCGGTGAAGTCGCCACCGACGAAGAACTGGGCGGCGCCGAGATGCACGCGCAAACCGCCGGCACCGCCGAATACCTGGCAGAGAACGATGCCGATGGCGTGCGCCAGGTGCGCGAGATCATGAGCCTGTTGCCATGGAACGATCAGTTGCAATGGTTACCCGAACGTCAGTGGGAAGAACCGCTCTACCCCATCGACGAACTGCTGGGCCTGATCCCGGATGACCCGAAAAAATCCTACGACGTGCGCGAAATCATCGCGCGGATTGCCGACGCGTCGAACTTCCTCGAATTCAAGGGCGAGTTCGACCCGCAAACAATCTGCGGGCATTTGCAGATTCAGGGTCGAGCCTGCGGCTTCATCGGCAACAACGGCCCAATTACGCCCAAAGGTGCGAGCAAGGCTGCACAGTTCATTCAGCTCTGCGACCAGAGCCAGACGCCCCTGCTGTTTTTCCACAACACCACCGGTTTCATGGTCGGCACCGAGTCGGAGCAACAAGGGGTGATCAAGCACGGCGCCAAAATGATTCAAGCGGTGGCCAATGCTCGGGTGCCTAAATTGACGATCGTCGTCGGTGGCTCCTACGGTGCCGGCAACTACGCGATGTGCGGCCGTGGCCTCGACCCGCGTTTCATCTTCGCCTGGCCCAACAGCCGCACCGCGGTGATGGGCGGCGCCCAGGCCGGCAAAGTGTTGCGGATCGTCACCGAAGCCAAACAGCTCAAGGACGGGGTGGTGCCCGACCCGAAAATGCTCGACATGCTGGAACAGGTCACCGCGCAGAAACTCGACAGCCAGTCCACAGCGCTGTATGGCAGCGCCAATCTGTGGGACGACGGGCTGATCGATCCGCGGGACACCCGGACCCTGCTCGGGTACCTGCTGGATATCTGCCATGAGGCCGAGGTTCGTTCGCTGCAACCCAACAGTTTCGGCGTCGCGAGGTTTTGATTGATCGTTCCCATGCGCAGCAAAGGAACGATCGGGTTCGACAGGAGAACAATAAAAAATGATCTTCACCCAGGAACACGAAGCACTGCGTCGCACCATCCGCCAATTCGTCGATCACGAGATCAATCCTCATGTCGAGGAATGGGAAAAGGCCGGGCGTTTTCCGATCCATGAGATCTTCCGCAAGGCGGGCGACCTCGGTCTGCTGGGGATTTCCAAACCGGAAAAATTCGGTGGCATGGGGCTCGATTACAGCTATTCGATTGTGGCGGCCGAAGAGTTCGGCACCATTCATTGCGGCGGCATTCCGATGTCCATCGGCGTGCAGACCGACATGTGTACCCCGGCTCTGGCACGATTCGGCTCCGATGAACTGCGTGAAGAGTTCCTGCGGCCAGCGATCACCGGCGAGCAGGTTGGCTGTATCGGCGTCTCCGAAGTCGGCGCCGGCTCCGACGTAGCAGGTTTGAAAACCACCGCCCGCAAGGACGGCGATGACTACGTGATCAACGGCAGCAAGATGTGGATCACCAACTCGCCGAGCGCCGACTTCATCTGCCTGCTGGCCAACACCTCGGACGACAAACCGCACATCAACAAGTCGCTGATCATGGTGCCAATGAACAGCCCCGGGATCAGCCTCAGCTCGCACCTGGACAAGCTCGGCATGCGCAGCTCGGAAACCGCCCAGATATTCTTCGACAACGTGCGCGTACCGCAACGCAACCGCATCGGCCACGAAGGCGCCGGGTTCATGATGCAGATGCTGCAGTTCCAGGAAGAACGATTGTTCGGCGCGGCGAACATGATCAAAGGCCTGGAATACTGCGTCGACAGCACCATCGAGTACTGCAAGGAGCGCAAAACCTTCGGCAATGCGCTGATCGACAATCAGGTCATCCATTTCCGCCTGGCCGAATTGCAAACCGAAATCGAATGCCTGCGGGCGCTGGTCTATCAGGCCACCGAGCAATACATCAAAGGCCAGGATGTCACCCGTCTGGCGTCCATGGCCAAACTCAAGGCCGGGCGACTCGGTCGGGAAGTCAGCGACAGTTGCCTGCAATATTGGGGCGGCATGGGCTTCATGTGGGACAACCCGGTGGCCCGGGCTTACCGCGACGTGCGGCTAGTGTCGATCGGCGGCGGTGCCGACGAAATCATGCTGGGGATCATCTGCAAACTCATGGGCATCCTGCCGGGGAAAAAGAAATGAGCACCCTTCCCGTTTGTCAGACCCTGTTGCTAGAACGGCATAACGGCGTCCTGCACATCACCCTAAACCGCCCCGACAGTCGCAACGCCATGAACCTGCAAATGGTTGCCGAATTGCGTGCAGTGCTGGCGGCGGTGCGGGATGACCGGCAGGTTCGCGCGTTGGTGATTGGCGGTGCCGGCGGGCATTTTTGTGCCGGTGCCGACATCAAGGACATGGCCAACGCCCGCACTCAGGGCCAAACGGCCTATCGCGATTTGAACCGCGTGTTCGGCGCCTTGCTGGAAGAAACCACAGCACGCGCCACAAGTGGTGATCACCGTGCTGCAAGGCGCGGTGCTTGGCGGTGGTTTCGGCCTGGCCTGTGTCAGTGACATCGCGATGGCCGATCATCAGGCGCAATTCGGCCTGCCGGAAACCAGCCTCGGCCTGCTGCCGGCGCAGATCGCGCCGTTCGTGGTGCAGCGCATTGGTCTGACCCAAGCCCGCCGACTGGCCCTGACCGCCGCACGGTTCGATGGCAACCAGGCGCGGCGGATGGGGTTGGTGCATTTTGTCGAGCATGACCCGCAAGCCTTGGCCGAGCGCCTCGATGAAGTGCTGGCCCATGTGTTGTGTTGCGCCCCGGGGGCGAATGCGGCGACCAAAAAACTCTTGCTGGCGAGTGCCGGACAACCTTCGGATGGCCTGCTCGATCAGGCGGCCGAGTGGTTCAGCGAAGCGGTGACTGGGGATGAAGGGGTCGAGGGGACCATGGCCTTTGTGCAGAAGCGTAAACCGGGGTGGGCGCCATAAAAGCATCGCGGGCAAGCCCGCTCCCACAGGGATCTGTGTCGTTCACAAAATCCTGTGGGAGCGGGCTTGCCCGCGATGGGGCCATCACATTCACCGCAATACAAAGGGAATAACCCATGCCCGCCTTTAGCAAAATCCTGATCGCCAACCGCGGTGAAATCGCCTGCCGCATCCAGCGCACCGCACAAGCGCTGGGCTACCGCACCGTCGCCGTGTTCAGCGAGGCCGACGCCGACGCATTGCATGTGCAGATGGCCGACGAAGCCGTGAACATCGGCCCGGCCCCGGTGCAGCAGTCTTACCTGAACATCCCGGCAATCATCGACGCCGCCCGGCGCACGTGTGCCGATGCGATCCACCCCGGTTACGGCTTCCTCTCGGAAAACGCAGAATTCGCCCTCACCTGCCAACAGGCCGGCATCATCTTCATCGGCCCCAGCCCCGAGGCCATCGAACTGATGGGCAGCAAACGCCTGTCGAAACTCGCCATGATCAAAGCGGGCGTGCCCTGTATCAAAGGCTATCAGGGCAGCGAACAGGATGACGCGACCCTGAGCCGCGAAGCCGAACGCATCGGCTACCCGCTGATGATCAAGGCCAGTGCCGGCGGCGGCGGTCGTGGCATGCGCCTGGTGCACAGCGCTGGAGAGTTGCTGGAGCAGATTCGCACCGCACGCTCCGAGGCGCTGCATGGGTTTGGCAGCGACGAACTGATCCTCGAGCAAGCCTTGATCGACCCGCGTCACGTCGAGGTTCAAGTGTTCGGCGATCAGCACGGCAGCCTGATCTACCTCGGTGAGCGCGACTGTTCGATTCAGCGCCGCCACCAGAAAATCATCGAGGAAGCGCCTTGCCCGGTAATGACCGCCGAGCTGCGCCAGGCCATGGGCGAAGCGGCGCTCAAGGCAGGGCGCGCGGTGAATTACGTCGGCGCTGGCACTGTGGAGTTCCTGCTGGATGCTCGCGGGCAGTTTTACTTTCTGGAGATGAATACCCGGCTGCAAGTGGAACACCCGGTGACAGAGCTGATCACCGGCCTCGATTTGGTGGCCTGGCAATTACACGTCGCCGAAGGACAACCGCTGCCACTACGACAGGAGCAGGTGCAGCTCAACGGGCATGCCATGGAGGTGCGCCTGTACGCCGAAGATCCGGCCCAGGGATTTCTGCCGCAAACCGGGCGAATCGCAGCCTGGGAGCCTGCGTTGCCGGGCAGCGTGCGGATCGACCATGGCCTGATCGAAGGCCAGTCTGTCAGCCCGTTCTATGACCCGATGCTGGGCAAGCTCATCGCCCACGGCGCCACCCGCGAAGAAGCCCGGCGCAAGTTGCTGCGGGCAGTACAGGACAGCGTACTGCTGGGCGTACAGAGCAATCAGCGCTTGCTCGCCAGCCTGCTGGAACATCCACAGTTCATCGGCGGCGAGTTCAGCACCGGGTTCATCCCCACGTACTTTACCGATCATCCCTGCCTGCATCCCCATGTGCCGAGCGCCGAAGAACTGGCCATCGCCGCGGCGCTTTTTTATCACGCGTCGGCACAGGCTCACCGAGCCCCGCTGGCCGGTTGGCGCAACAACGCCAGCGTGCCTTTGCACTACCGAATCGGCCTGGAGGATCATGATTGGCCGGTGGAATTGAACGCTGAACCCGGCAAACCCTACCGTGCTCAGATCGGCGCTCGTGCCCTCGAACTGAAGATCATCGGATGCGACGGACGCTGGGCCACCCTGGAAATCGACGGCACCCGCCAACGCCATGCCTATCGCCTCGAGGCCGGGCAACTCTGGTTGTTCACGCGCCCCGGCAGCCTGCGGCTGGTCGATCGGACCCAGGCGCGGGTCAGCGGCCAGGCCAGTGTCAGTTCCGGCACGCTCAAGGCACCAATGGACGGGGCGATCGTCGATGTACTGGTCAGTGAGGGCAGCCCGGTCAGCAAAGGTCAGCTGCTGGTGGTGCTCGAAGCGATGAAAATGGAACATCCGCTCAAATCGGGTATCGACGGCGTGCTCAAACGCTTGCAGGTCAGGGTCGGCGATCAGGTAAAAAATCGTCAGATTTTGTTGGAGGTCGAATAAGCCGCTAGGCGGATCCGCCGGGTTTGGCTACGCTCAAGCCCTATCAGGACGCGGATACCAGGAACCCTGCGATGCCTCACTGGTTGGTCATTGATCTGGAAGCCACCACCGATGAGGGTGGCTGGCCAGTAACGGAAATGGAAATCATCGAAATCGGTGCCACCCTCGTGGACCGCAAGGGCCAGGAACTGGATCACTTCCAGTGCTTCGTGCGCCCGTTGCGCCGGCCCTTGCTGACGCCGTTTTGCCGGGAACTGACCCACATCACCCAGGCCAATATCGATGCCGCACAGCCGCTCACCGATGTCTGGTCCTCGTTCGAACGCTGGCTCGGTCAACATCACGCGCGCCTGGAAGGCTGGGCCAGTTGGGGCGATTACGACCGCAAGCAACTGCTTCAGGACTGGCAGCGCCTGCAACTCGACAGCGCCCTGAGCCGGGTACCGCACATGAATCTCAAGCAACGCTTCGCCAAGGCTCGTCGGCTCGAGCGCCCGCTGGGGCTTAATGGAGCCTTGCAACTGGCGGGCCTGCAGTTCAACGGTCAGCAGCATCGGGCGCTGGAAGACGCGCGCAATACTGCGCGTTTGTTACCGCTGGTTTTCCCCGCTAATCCTTGAGTGCAGGAGGTGACGCCTATCGACACCTTGTGCATACTGGCCGGCCCTTTTCAGCCCTTTTCGAGGAACCGCCCATGTTTAAAGTCAACGAGTACTTCGACGGCACCGTCAAGTCGATCGCCTTTGGCACCGCTGAAGGTCCAGCGACCATCGGCGTCATGGCACCGGGCGAATACAAATTCGGCACCAGCCAGCGTGAAATCATGCACGTGGTGTCCGGCGCCCTGACCGTCAAACTGCCTGACAGCGACACCTGGGAAACCTTCGCCGCTGGCAGCCAGTTCAACGTGCCCGCCAACAGCCAGTTCCAGCTGAAAGTGGCCGTCGACACCGCTTACCTGTGCGAATACCGCGGCTAAACCCCCGGGTTTTCACAGCGACAAAATATGCCCGTGTCCTTGGACACGGGCATTTTTTCATCTTGAAGAGCTTTATTCGAGGATCGTCACCGGCATGCCGACTTCCAGGCGGCCGTTACCGTCGTTGACCAGGTTCTGACCGAACATCGCGCCATCGGCCACGGTGCGGTATTTCTGCAAGGTCGCCAGCGGCTCACGATCTTCGCTGCGTTCGCCGGTCTGCGGGTCGATGGTGGTCAGAATGCAGCGTGAACAGGACTTGACCACGCGAAACTCAACGTCGCCAATGCGGACGCGCTTCCAACTATCTTCTGCATACGCCTCGCTGCCCTCGATCACCAGATTGGGCCGGAAACGCAACATCTCCAGCGGCCGACCGACCTTGTTCGACAAGTCTTCCAGCGACGCCTGACCAATCAGCAACAACGGAAAGCCGTCGGCAAAAGCCACCTGATCATCATCCTTTCCGTAGCCCGCCTGGGTGGTCCGCGCGCGATCAAGCGGCACTTGCACCAGGCGCGTCGGCTTGCCGATGAACTCACTGACCCAGGCACCCGCCGCATCGCCGGCATCGGGAACGCGCAAGGTGTCGCGCCAGATGGTCACGCCACGCAGCTCGGCTTCACCGTCGGGCAACGCAATATCGATCGGTGAATGGTCCGGAGCACTGAGGGTCAAGCCGCCGTCGGCATTCCACAACGCTGACAGCTGACTCATTTTCGCGACCGCGCGCTGGGTCAGGAAGCGCCCGCTGGCCTCGTCCACCAGCATCCAGCGTCGATCGCCGTCCAGTCCCAGCTTGTCCAGGCTGACCTGATTCAGGCTCTCGCCCTTGCCGGATTTCAACGGATAACGATAAAGCGCGCTCAGACGCATGGCCAGCTCCCTGGTGGGTAAAAACGCCACCCTATACGAGCTTGATCGCCGAATCAAAGACCCTGTGGCGAGGGCTTGCCCGCTTTTCGTAGGAGCCAGGCTTGCCGGCGAAGGCGCTCTTAGGGACGCCTTCGCCGGCAAGTCGGATCGCCGCACCGCTGGCTCCTACATGCCCATTTCAGGCCGGAACTGCGTCGAGCATCAGGCGCTGGCGCACCACGTCGACGAGTTTGTCGGGCTGGAACTTGGAGAGGAAGTTGTCGCAGCCGACCTTCTTCACCATCGAGTCGTTGAAGCTGCCCGACAGCGAAGTGTGCAAGACCACATAAAGGCTGCGCAAACGGGGATCGTTACGAATTTCGGTGGTCAGGCGATAACCGTCCATTTCCGGCATTTCCGCATCGGTGAAGATCATCAGCAGCTTGTCAGTCATGACTTCGCCCGTATCGGCCCAGGCCTTGAGCATGTTCAGCGCCTTCAAGCCATCGCTGGCAATGTGCATCTTCACGCCCAACTGACCCAAGGTGTCGCGCAATTGCGACAGGGCCACGTTCGAGTCATCCACCAGCAGCACTTCACGGCCCCGGGCGAGCTCCAGAACCGGATCGTCGAGTTTGTCGCGCGATACCTTGGCGTTGTATGGAACGATTTCGGCCAGGACTTTTTCGACATCGATGATTTCCACCAACTGATCATCGACCTTGCTGATGGCGGTCAGGTAATGCTGGCGACCGGCGCTGGTTGGCGGCGGCAAAATGGCTTCCCAGTTCATGTTGACGATGCGGTCCACACCACCGACCAGGAACGCCTGCACCGAGCGGTTGTACTCGGTGACGATAATGGTACTGGTGGGGCTTGGCACCAGCGGGCGCATGCCGATGGCCTGGGACAGGTCGATCACTGGCAACGTCTGGCCACGCAGGTTGACCACACCGCAAACAAAGGGATGACGTTGCGGCATCAGGGTCAGCTTCGGTAGCTGCAGCACTTCCTGGACCTTGAAGACGTTGATCGCAAACAATTGCCGTCCGGCCAGCCGGAACATGAGAATTTCCAGGCGATTCTCACCCACCAGTTGCGTGCGTTGGTCTACCGTGTCGAGAATGCCGGCCATTAATGACTCCTGGGCTTGTTCTGATGAATTCACTAAAGGGAGTTATCGGCTGTTTTTGCCGGACCTTGACCCCCAGACAAAATGCCACGATCAGGCATTGATGTCACATTAACATCATGCTTTACTGACTCCGGGATTTCATCTGCTCCATTCCCTGCGGCGCGACCTCGGTTTGCACGTTAGGTTCCCCTGTGTAAGGGATTCCCCTAGTAACAATCAGGCCCAACCTGATATTCGCAATATCCAATAGCCATTAATGTGACGCCATTCTCATTGCATGAACGGAGTCAGGCTTTTGTGTGCGATCGCAGGTCAGTGGCCACCCACCCTCTCGAGTTCCCCAGCCGGCGCTCAAACCTGTTGGAGCGCGATTTCACAAAGGACTGGCGGTGCCGGGACACCTGTGCTTTTCGTCGGCACGCACGACATTCCCTCATCTGACATGACGTTGTGGAGATAAGCATGCCGAACGACACCAAAGAGTGGGCTCAGCGATTTCCAGAGTTTCTCGTCGAGGCTGAAACACTCTTGGCCAAATCCGAGGAATGCCTGAGTCATTTGCAACTGATCAGCAATGACAGGGACGCCATCGATTGCATGCTCAGCACCCTTCTCAAGCTGTCCAGCAAAGCCGATGCCTTGGCACTGGCGACGGTCTCGGAGTTCTCGCTGCATATTCATGGACTGCTGAGCCACGCGCAGAACCACATGGACCTGCACGATCAAGCCCTGGATGCACTCAAGGACTGCTTCACACTCATGGCCTGGCAACTCGAACTCATCGATCAGACTACCGGCCAACTCAGTCTTGATGACACTGAACAGACCTCGCTGATTGAAGCGTTTGCGTTTCATGTGGGACAAAGTCAATTTCAGCCGCCCAGCCACTCCAGACCGTTCAGGCTCGTTTCGTTCTCGGAACGGCAAGCTTAAAATCACCAGTTTCTAGCCGTCTTGCGCTTTTTATTGCCATGACGCAGCCCTATAACTTGATGCGCTCATATCGCAATTGAATACCAGTCGACAACAGCCCTAAATAAATAGTTATCCCTGTGTCGACGTCAGAGAGTGCCTGGCAATAAAAACAAAATCCCTGGCAATCGATATCTTCCGACGATAAAAATCGAATGTTTTTTCATTGTGGAACTATCGTCCAGAAACTATATTTCCTGACGGTATAGAGGTATATACCCGAACGCGACCAACGGTATCTTAAGTGGTATTATGCCGACCATTAGTTGACGTCAATTAATGACAGAGTGACTCTAGGCGAGCACATTGAAAGCTGTATTTCGATCACTGCACCGCAGCCATTGAAAGCGACTTCACACAACGATTTCCACACAGAGACCCGTCAGCCCCTAAATGGCCGGTCTGCCCGCAGCGAACATCCATTGGCTCCATCCGCTATGTACGCCAGCCTCAAGTCAATTACCCTGTGGCCACCCTCCCGAAAAAACGCGCGCCGGTTCACGCTTTTTCTGTGCATCTGCTCGGCGCTTGGCAGCCTGCTGGTCTATAGCTTGTCCATCCCTCTGCCGGTGAGTCTGCTGGTGCTCAACAGTGCGGCGTTGGCCTGTGTCTGGGTGGGACATTGTCTCTCGCGCAAATCGATAAAGTTTCAACCTCAAGAACTGGCTGACCGTCTGCTGCAAGTGCAGGAAAACGAACGCCACCGGCTCAGTCGAGAGCTGCATGATGACATTGGTCAATTGCTGACCGCCGCAAAACTTCAAGGTGAATGGCTCAAACGTCGATTGCCCGAAGAACTGCAGGGTCAGTGTTCGGTACTCTGCGATACGCTGGACGAAACCCTGGCCAAGGTTCGCGACGTCTCGGCCATCCTCAATCCGCGGCAACTGGCCAGTCTCGGGCTGGAAGCCAGCCTGCGAGCACATTTACTCAGGACCCTGGCCAATACCTCCGTGCACTGGAGCCTGGAATGCCATCAACGCCTGACGGGCATACCGGAGGAAATAGCGGTGGCAGCTTTTCGAATCACTCAAGAAGCCGTTACCAATATACTGCGTCACGCCGAGGCCAGAAATCTATTGATCCGCCTGCAACGCCTGCCCCAAGGCCTGACGCTGTTGATCAGCGACGATGGCCTGGGTTTCGCGCCAGCGGCAGATCCCGCTCGCGAAGGGCAACGGGGAATGGCCGGGATGTCGGAACGGATCGATCAGTTAGGTGGCACACTGACCGTGACCAGCGAACCGGGCAAAGGCACTCAAATAGAAGCACTCTTCCCCTGGGCGCCCCGCGCGCTAGAACGGGCCAGTACGAATAAGGTTATGCATTGACTTGTAACTTACTTCTGGTGGACGACCACTCACTTATCAGGGCTGGCGTGCGCGCTCTGGTGCTGGATATTCCCGGCTATGCGGTAGTCGGGGAGGCCAATGACGGCTCGCAGTTGGTCGAAATGGTCGAACAGCTATCCCCGGACATCATTCTGCTGGATATCTCCATGAAGGAAACCGGTGGCCTTGAAGCCTTGCAGCGACTCAAGCGAGTACGTCCGCAGTGCAAAGTGCTCATCCTGTCGATGCATACCGACCCGGCGCTCATCATGCAGGCACTGGAATCAGGGGCGCATGGCTACCTGCTCAAGGACACCACGGCCACCGAGCTCGAACATGCCCTGGATGCCTTGCGCAATAACGAACGCTACCTGAGCCCGGCCATTGCCCATACCGTCATCAACCAGGCACTGACCCGAACCCAGAATAATCAGGCGCAACCCCAAGACTCGCACAACCTGACGGCACGCCAGCTGGAAATTCTGCGACTGATTGTTCGCGGAAAATCCACCCGGGAAATCGCCAATGGCCTGGGTCTGAGCATCAAGACCGTCGAAACGCACCGCTCACAGATCATGAAACGCTTGCAGATCTATGATGTGGCCGGCCTGGTGCTGTTCGCCGTGCGCGAACAAATCATCAGTCTGGACGATTAGCTGGGTTCGAGACGCTCAGCAGTGGCGAGCCCTCGGGCAAATGCACACGCAATGCCGCCGGGCGCGCCGAGAAACGCAGGCTATCGCCCTCCAGAGGTTCCCCATCAAGGTTGATATAAAGGCCCTCCGAGACCTTGATCTCGACCCATGGCAAGCGAGCTCGCACAAACATGTTGTCGATTCCAAAGCCATCGCTCAGCAGGTCTTTCAAGGTACCGACCACTTCCTGTGGCGCGGGCAAAATGCTGATATCCAGCAGACCATCGTCAGCCAGCGCCTGCGGGCACAACACATGACCACCGCCAGCCTGTCGACCATTGCCAATGCCTAATGCCAACAATTCGCCGCGCCAGTGAAAATCCGGCCCCTGCAACTCGCCATAGGCCGCATGCAACTCACTGAAGCGTGATAAACCCGTGAAGAGATAAGCGGCGCCTCCAAGAATTTTTTTCAGATCCTCGGAGGTATTGGCCGTGACCTGACTGCCAAAGCCGCCAGTGGCCATGTTCAGGAAAACCTGCCCGCCGACTTCTCCCAGATCAATGGCTCGCGGGGCAGCCTCCAGAAGGTCCAACGCCTGAGCGGACTCCAGAGGCACACCGGCAGCGCGAGCAAAATCGTTGGCGGTGCCCAAGGGCAAAAGCACCAGGCTGGCCTGCGTCGAATGCGCTGCCATGGCTTCGGCGATATCACGCAAGGTGCCATCACCGCCGCCGGCAATCAGCTGCGTATAGCCTGCCGTCAGCGCTTCATCCACCAACCGCTGCGCATCACCGGCCTCCCAGGTCAGTCGAACAGCCAGTTCCCAGCCCTGCTGGCGCTTGCCTTCGACGGCTGCACGGACCTCCTCATTGAGTGCCTGCTTGCCATGTAGAATCAACAGCGCCTTGCGCTCGCTCATTTTTGCCACTCCCATATCCGCATATCCATGGGACATGTTGACCTCGCAGCCCCTCATAAAAGTCGAAAGGATTTTAATTATTTCCAAGGGAAGGAAACGTGAGTCCTACAGAGCGGTATTTTTTCTTACAAAACGTGAGGAATCGGCTCAATTGACCCAACCGGGCAATTGGTACACCGTTGTGTCTCGGTATCAGTCATCACCCGTTAATTTACACAGGGACGTGAAAAACAATGAATGGAACCCCCTTAAGGGCCTCAACAAGCGCAAGCAACAACGGCATCGACCACTTGAATGGTTTTAACGCAAGGAGCCAGTTACTCCATGCAAAGCCATGACCTCAGACTACCGGTAACTCCGGTCGCGCCGTTCGCAGAAAATCGCGCCAATCATCAGGCTGAACTCAAAAACAGCGCAAAATCCGCCGGAGAAGTTGATATGGAACCTCGCGTCATTGAACTGGAGACACACCTCAAGTACATCCGAAGAGACATGGATGAAGTCCGGGATGACGTCAAATCCATCAAACACCGGCTTGCCTATTCAGCTGGTGGAACAGCCGTGATCCTGGGGCTTCTGGCCTGGATCGCCAACAGCCGCTTCGACCAGGTCGTGACACTTCTGGCACGTTAAGGAATGGTCATGCACGCAAGCCCAATGCGATCAACCGGGCTTGCGTGGGAATACCAGTACCTGTATCAGCTCAAGACTTCACTCAGCGGGATGAAGCTCACACAATCACCCTCGATCAGCGTACGGTCTTCCAGCACTTCAACCAGACCGTCAGCCCAGGCAGCACTGCGCAGTACGCCAGAGCTCTGATTCCTGTAGATGATTGCCCGGCCATTCTCCAGACGTCCGCGCAAGTACTCACGTCGGTTGCCGGCCTTTGGCCAGACAAACCCTGCCGGCACCTGAAACTTCAGGGGCTCAACCTCTTTTACGCCTTGGCGGCGCAAAAGGTAAGGCCTTGCCAACAGAGCAAAAGTCACCAGGGTCGATGCCGGATTGCCGGGTAAACCAATCACAGGCACGCCACGAAAATGCCCGAACGTCAGTGGTTTGCCTGGTTTGATGGCAAGCTTCCACAGAGTCAATTCGCCCTCTTCCCGCAAGGCAATGCCCAGGAAGTCGGCCTCTCCCACCGATACGCCACCGGTCGAGAGAATCAGGTCGACATCCTTTAACTCACCAAGGCGGGCACGAGTGGTCGCTAAATCATCGGGAAGAATGCCGGCATCGATCACCTCACAACCCAAGCGCTGCAACCAGCTACAGAGCAATACCCGATTACTGTTGTAGATCTGTCCCGGCCCAAGGACCTGACCTGGCTCAATCAACTCATCACCGGTAGACAATACCGCAACACGAATTTTGCGAACCACGTCCAGCTCAGCGCATCCCAGCGATGCCGCCAGCCCCTGCTCGATTGGCCCCAGACGCGTTCCGGCGGGCAAGATCAGCTCACCAACGGTGGCTTCCTGGCCTTGTGGACGGATGTTCTTTCCTGGGGTCATGGTCTCGGTGAAACGCACCCGTTCATCCGCCTGAACCTCGACGTTCTCCTGCATCTCGACACAGTTGGCACCTGCGGGCACAGGCGCGCCGGTGAAGATCCGCGCACAGGTACCCGGCTTCAAGGGCTCAGGGGCCTGGCCTGCAAAAATCTTCTGACTGACCACCAACGGCTCTCCCGTCCAGTCGGCCAAATGCAAGGCATAACCGTCCATTGCACTGTTGGGCCAAGGCGGCAAATCAAGTGTCGAGACCAGGTCAGTGGCCAGTACACGCCCCTGAACCTGTGCCAACGGCAAGCATTCGTGCTCACCAATCTTCGAGGCGTCAGCCATTTCCAGTAAACGCGCCAGTGCCACCTCGACAGCCATCAGACTGCCAGTCTTGCCTGGCTTACCCCCGGGATTCACAGGGTGCCGCCTGTTTCAGATGGGTCACGAAATTGCACGGACGGTGACGCGAATCCAGTTGCTCGGCAAGAATGCCGTCCCAACCGGTGCGCACCGCATTGGTGGAGCCCGGCAAACAGCACACCAGCGTGCCATTGGCCAGCCCCGCCAAGGCCCGGGACTGAACCGTCGAGGTGCCGATATCCGCTACCGATATCTGCCGGAACAACTCACCAAAACCATCCACCTGTTTATCCAGCAAGCAACTCACGGCTTCGGGCGTGCTGTCGCGACCGGTGAACCCGGTACCGCCGGTGATCAACACCACTTGCACGACCTCATCGGCAATCCAGTTGGCGACTTGCGCGCGAATTTTGTAGAGGTCATCTTTAAGCAGCACACGGGCCGCCAGGTTATGACCCGCAGCGCTCAAACGGTCGACGAAGACCTGGCCTGAGGTATCGGTTTCCAGGGTACGGGTATCGCTGACAGTCAGCACCGCGATGTTGAGCGGTGCGAAAGGTACATCAGCCTTGGCTTTCATAGGCTCGTCCAGTTGTAGGAGAAACAGCCCGGTGTTATATCACAGCGCCTCATTTATTCGCCGCCCCCATGGAGAAGTGCGATGACTTCGAATACACCTCTGGCGCCTTGCTCCATTCTGCTCCTGGCCGGCGGTCGCGGCCAACGCATGGGTGGTCAGGACAAGGGTTTGCTGGATTGGCACGGCGAGCCACTGATCGCGCATCTACACCGTAAGACGCGCCCGCTGAGTGATGACCTGATCATCTCCTGCAACAGAAACCTGGAAAAATATGCGCCTTATGCGGATCAGTTGGTCCATGACGACGAAGGCGACTTTCCGGGACCATTGGCAGGTATTCGCGCAGGCCTGAAAGCTGCCCGCCACCCTCATCTGCTGGTGCTGCCCTGCGATGTGCCACGCATCGATGCCGCGCTGCTCCAGAGCATGCGTGAAACCGCCGGGCAACATCCGGACAAACCGCTGATGCTGCGCCATGGCGAACACTGGGAACCCTTGCTGTGCATGATTCCCGTCGCCCTTTCAGCAGCTTTCGAGACCGCCTGGAACGAAGGCGAGCGCAGCCCGGGCCGCCTTATGCGCAAACTAGGCGCCACAGCCCTGCAATGCCCGGATAACGACCCTCGCCTGGCCAATCTCAATACGCCAGAACTGTTAAGCACACACCGCACTGTGTCAGACTGACACGCGAAGGAACTTGCGCGCGTTGTATACGTCTCAAGCTCAGCAATCAAAAGAATTCCCATTCGGAGACACACTCATGACTCAACGGACCCTCGCCACTTTCATGCTCGCACTGGGCCTTGCGACCCTCGCCGGTTGCGCATCGCCTACAGTGATCACCTTGAATGACGGTCGAGAAATCCAGGCCGTCGACGCGCCTAAGTACGATGAAGAATCGGGCTTTTACGAATTCGAACAACTGGATGGCAAGCACACCCGCGTCAACAAAGATCAGGTCCGTACCGTTAAAGATCTGTAATCTTTACGGCGACAACCGGATACAGAAAAGCCCGCTTTAAAAGCGGGCTTTTTCGTGACTGAAGAAAAGCAGAGTCGTTAGCCCTGTGATCACCACTGCAAGGTGATGGTGCTTTCGAATTCTCTTTCCTGCCCCGTGACCGGATCAACAAATCGCAGCCCCTGAGCCAATAGCTTCAAGGGGTTGGCATAGTCATCTTCTACGTCCTTGAGCACCTGCGGATAGAACGGGTCATTGCAGATGCTGGCCCCCAGGGCGGTCATGTGAACTCGCAACTGATGTTTCTTGCCCGTCACCGGGTACAGCGCATAACGCCAGAGTTCACCGTTTTTTTCCCTGACCTCGACAGCCGTCTCGGTATTGCTGACACCCGGACCTTCTTGCATGCGAAAAAACGGCTCGCCATCGACAAGTCGACTTTTATGGACCAACGGGAAGGAATGTTCCGGCAATGCCCGGGCGATTGCTTCATAGCGCTTTTCGATCTGGCGTGTAGGAAATAATGACTGATACGCCGACCGACTCTGAGGGTTGGCTGAAAAAAGCACCAGCCCCGCCGTATGCCGGTCAATGCGATGCAAAGGCACCAGATGCGGGTTATCAAGGCGACGGATCAGCCGCCGCAGCAATGTCTGCTCCACGTATTCGCCCGCCGGAGTCACGGGCAGAAAGTGTGGTTTGTCTGCTACCACCAGATGCTCGTCGGCATAGAGGATCGACTCCACCACCGGGATCGTTTTTTCGTCCGGCACCTCACGAAAATAATGAATCCGCAGACCTTCCTTGTAAGGCAGGTCCAGGGCGATCGGCAGCCCTTGCCCATCGAGGACACGACCGCGAGCAATTCTGTCCAGCCATTGTTCACGACCGATGGCGCTGAAGTGCTCGCACAGGCAATCGAGTACGGTCTGCCACGGCCCCGGCGGCAGATAGAGCGTGCTGGCCTGGTTATGTGCAGCAGAAAAAGATGAAATGGACATACGAAAAGCTCTAACCCTCAATGCAGGGCGCCATTATCCAACAGTGGCCGGAACGAACCTAGAAGAGAATCCTCAGGCCGGTATCGACTGTGTTCGAGCAGCCGCTTCGGTGAACTCCTTGAGCCAGCGCAGCACATCGACCGCTTCCCAGCGACCCGGATCATAAAGCGCATACAACAAACCCTGATAGCCCACGACGTCCAGTTGTCGGTGATAGCCCGCACGCTGGAACAAGGCTTCAATTTCGGCGAAACAGGTATTGAAATGCAATTTGTTGAAGGGCGTTTTCCCCTCCGTGACCAGGCCATCCAAACGCAATTCGAGGACGGCCTCACGCACCACGTCCGCCGACATCCGGTTCACGCTGTTTTTCAATTGTTCGACATTGACCAAGGCTCATCCCTCTGACGTCCGGGATCGGCTGCCAAACCCGAAACAGGGAACGCATGGCAGGCAATCTGAATAACTGTATGCCCATACAGTAACCGAATAACCAACCTTTCGCCAATGGATGAAACGAGGACTGCGACAGGTGGGGCGTCTTCAACCGGCGTCGCGGCTCAGGAACGCTACAACCTGATCCGCATCGAAGGGCCAATCGAGTTCAGCGCCGTTATCAAGACGCCGCAGCACCGGTATACGCAAACCATAGTCTTCGACCCAGTCTTCGTTTTCGGCGATGTCGACCAACTCCACCAACAAACCGTTTTCGACAAAGGGCATCAGAAGTGCTTCGGCGACTTCACAAAGATGGCAACCAAGGGTGCCGAATAGGCGACATTCAGGAGGCATGACAACAAGACCCATCGAAGTAAGCGCTCATTCTAGGCCCGCTATCAAAAGCCGTCGAGCCGCTGCCCGATCTGTCTGAGCAATGGCTGATTTCAAGAGATTTCGGCAAACTCCTGACGCAAATCATTCGCCTCGACTGTCACTTGCGCGATGCTCGCCTCTTTTTTGCCTCTACGCTTGAGTAGCCAGAACCCTCACCGGAGTTTTTTGTGTTCGCCAATCTGTTGATCATCTTCACCTCCTCTCTGGTGGTGATTGCACTGTTCCAGCGCCTGCGCTTGCCACCGGTGCTGGGCTACCTGTGCGTAGGGCTGATGATCGGGCCGACCGCGTTCAACTGGGTGAATGAAAGCGAAGAGTTGCCCGACCTTGCCGAGTTGGGCGTGGTGTTCTTGCTGTTCTCCCTCGGGCTCGAGTTTTCCCTGTCGAAAATGTTTGCACTGCGCCAAGTGGTATTTGGCCTGGGCAGCCTGCAAGTGCTGCTTTGCGGGATAGTGCTGGGGGGGTTGCTGATGCTGTTTGGCATGCCAACCATACCTGCACTGTTACTCGGTACCGGTTTGGCGCTGTCGTCCACCGCCATTGTCAGCAAGGAGTTGGGCAGCCTCGGTGAGCTTTTCAGCCGCCACGGCCAGAATGCCATCGCCGTGTTGTTGTTCCAGGACGTGGTCGCGGTGTTGCTGCTGACCCTGGTGCCGGTGTTCGCCGGCAGCAGCGATCAGGCCTGGTATTGGGCGCTGCCATTGACGCTGGGCAAGACCATGGTGCTATTCGTCTGTCTGCTGCTGGTCAGTCGCTGGTTTCTGCCACGGCTGTTCCATGAAGTCGCCGCGTCCCGCTCCGCAGAGCTGTTCGTGCTATTGGCGCTGGTGATCGTTTTGCTGACGGCCTGGCTGACTCACTTGCTTGGCCTCTCCCCAGCCCTGGGCGCCTTTCTCGCCGGCATGCTGCTAGGCGAAAGCCACTACCGACATCAGATCGAGGCGGACATCCGTCCGTTCCGCGACATTCTGCTTGGGGTGTTCTTCGTCAGCATCGGCATGCTGATCGACTTACGGCTGTTTGCCAGCCACGGCCTGCTGATTCTCGGCCTGACGCTGGGATTGCTGCTGATCAAAGGCACCGTGGTCGCGCTGCTGGTCAAATGGCGCGGCAGCGATGTCGAAACCGCCTGGCGCAGCGGCCTGGCATTGGCTCAAGGGGGCGAATTCTGCTTTGCCCTGATGGCGCAGATGCAGCAGAGCAAACTGATGCCCGCCGACTTCGGTGGCCTGCTGCTGGCCGCCACGTTCTGCTCGATGCTGATGACGCCTTTACTGCTGCGCGCCGCGCCCCACATCGCCACGCGCCTGCACCACAAGCCCAACGAAGAAGCCGAACTCGAAGAAATCAGTGCGCTCAACGCGGGCTTGCACAATCACGTAGTGATTTGTGGCTACGGTCGCGTAGGTCAGTCCATCGGGCGGGTTTTGCGTAATGTAGATCAACCTTACATTGCGCTGGATACCGACCCGGTGCGGGTTCAGGAAGCAGCCGTCAATGAACGCTGTGTTCATTACGGCGACTCACGTCGCGGCGAGCTGCTGGTCGCGATAGGGCTGGAACGCGCCAGACTGCTGGTGGTCGCCGTGGACAAGACGGACATCGCACTATTGATACTCAAGGAAGCACGCCGCTTCAACCCGAGTGTGTCGATCCTGGTGCGCACACGGGACGACAGTCAGTTGGCCGAGTTGAAGGCGGCTGGCGCCAGCGAAGTCGTACCCGAGTTGCTGGAGTCGAGCCTGATGCTTGCCTCACACGCGCTGATCATGCTGGGCATACCCGGCCAGCAGGTGCGAGACCGGGTCGACCAGGTACGGCGTGACCGTTATCGCCTGCTGCACGGTTTTTACCCCGGTGCTGACGATGAGGAACAGTGATTCAATCTTGACTCACGGCACCGATCTTGTGCACCGACAAGTCCGCGCCGTAATACTCCTCTTCCTGGCTCAGGCGCAGACCAAACAACGCATTGATCACGCCATACACCGCAAAACCGCCGGCCAGCGCCACAATCACCCCCAGAGAAGTGCCGATCAACTGGCTGACCAGGCTCACGCCCCCCAAACCACCCAAGGCGGCTTGACCAAAGATGCCGCAAGCGATTCCGCCCCAGACACCGCACAGTCCATGCAGAGGCCAGACGCCCAGCACATCATCGATATGCCATTTGCCTTGAGCCGCGGTAAAGCACCAGACAAACAGAGCCCCGGCGATGGCACCGGTCACCAATGCGCCCACCGGATGCATCAAGTCCGAACCGGCGCAGATCGCCACCAACCCGGCCAATGGGCCGTTATGCAGGAAGCCCGGGTCATTGCGCCCGACGATCAACGCTGACACGGTACCGCCGACCATAGCCATCAGCGAGTTCACCGCCACCAGCCCGCTGACCCCTTGCAGGGTCTGGGCGCTCATCACGTTGAAACCGAACCAGCCGACGATCAAAATCCACGAACCCAACGCGAGAAAGGGAATGCTCGACGGTGCGAATGCCACCAGTCGTCCGTCGCGATAACGACCTTGCCTTGGGCCGAGCAACAACACCGCCGCGAGTGCCAGCCAGCCGCCCATGGCATGAACCACCACGGAGCCTGCGAAGTCATGGAAGCTGGCGCCAAAACGTTCCAGCAACCAGGCTTGCAGACCAAAGTTGCCATTCCAGATCATGCCTTCGAAGAAGGGATAGATGAACGCCACGATCAGCGCCGTCGCACACAACTGCGGGACGAACCGGGCGCGCTCGGCGATGCCACCGGAAATGATTGCCGGTATTGCCGCAGCAAAGGTCAGCAGAAAGAAAAATTTCACCAGCCCATAGCCATGGTCGGCAGTAATCACCGCCGCCGGTTGCATGAAAGTGACCCCATAAGAAATCCAATAGCCTATAAAGAAGTAGGCCAGGGTCGAAATGGCGAAGTCGCTGAGGATCTTCGACAAGGCATTGACCTGGTTCTTTTGTCGAACCGTACCCACCTCGAGAAAGGCGAAACCGGCGTGCATGGCCAGGACCATGACCGCACCGATAAGGATGAACAACGTATTGGAGCTATGGACCAGACTGTCCACAGCACTTTGCAGATTTTCCATGGATTGGCAGACCTGAAGGCTGAAAAAAGCACCAAAGCAGTTCGCGCAGATGGCTTACGCACCAAGTTGCAGCTCACCCAGACCGCAGCGCTGATCTGGATGAACCGGTTTGGCGCACAAAACCGCTGCCTCTGCGCGAGTTTTGATTATTTGAGTTAAGGTTTTCCTGAAATCATGCCCGGCAACAGCGCAATGGCGCAGGCTGACGCACCACGACACAGCAAAAGTTGTACCAGTCATTTGTACTGAACCTTCACGCAAGGCTCATACTCGAACGCTTCAGAAGCCACTTACGGAGATCACCAATGGCACGCACCACAGCAAAGACTGCTCAAGAAGTTCTGATGGAAGATTTTCAGACGCTGGTCACCGACACTGAAAGGTTGCTGGAACACACCAAATCCCTGGCTGGCGATCAAGCCGATGAGTTGCGCCAGCAGATCCATGACAGTCTGCTGCGCGCGCGGGAAACCCTGAGATTGACCGAAGACTCTGTGCGCGAGCGCGGCAAAGCGGCTGTCACTGCCACGGAAGATTACGTCCAGGCCAACCCATGGCAATCGGTCGGAATCGCGGCTGGCGTGGGTTTCCTGATTGGCCTGCTAGCCACTCGGCGCTGATATGGCGATCGGCGAATCCGGCCCGTCCGCGACGGGCACCGGCTCATCACCGCGGCGCCTCGGTGCCGCGTTTCTTGGACTGCTGCACAGTCATGTCGAACTGTTCGGCATTGAATTGCAGGAACAAAAAGCACGCACCGTAAGCCTGTTACTGTTTGCCGGCCTGACGCTGGTCTTTGCCTTGTTATTGCTGGTGGGCTTGTCGACGCTGGTGTTGATCCTGTTTTGGGACACCTATCGCCTGGCAGCAATCATCGGGCTTTGTGTGTTCTATACCCTCGCGGCGTTGTTCTGTGCGATGCGCTTGAGAGCAGCGATTTTCGATGAGTCCTCGCCCTTCCACGGCACCCTGGAAGAGTTGGCCAATGATCGGGAGCGTCTGTTGCCATGAACATGCCTGAACTTCCCCGCAACAGCTCGCGCACAGAAATGCGCAAGGCGCTGATTCGCCTGCGCATGGAAATGCATCGCCAGGAAATTCGCCACGAATCCCAACACCTGCTGCACCCCCCTGCAACGGGTGCGTGGCATGACGCAAAACCTGCAAGACGGCCTCGGTATCAAACACGCCCCGCTCTGGGGCATCGCGGCCGTGATCGGGTTGGGCTTTCTGACCGGTAAGGGTGCCAAGGGTGGCGGTATCGGCAACCTGACTCTGGCTCGCTTGGGCGTCACGCTGGGGCCACTGATCAAGCTGATCATGCAGAACTCGCGCAAACACTAATCGGTCCCACCACAAGGATTAACCTCTTTATCGAGAGGTTAATCCGCTCGATATCGATGCCGCGGGGCTGTAGTTCTTCTTGCACGGACCGACGCGAACCGGGAAGCTAGGGAATCAGTCACCTGACGGAGAAACCAGCCTTGGATTGGCAAACCCTGCTTACCCGCGAACGCCTCGGAAAGCCTGTGCACAGCCCGGAAGAACTCGGCCGCAGCCCTTTCCATAAAGACCACGACCGCATCATTTTTTCGGGCGCGTTTCGCCGTCTCGGGCGCAAGACCCAGGTCCATCCGGTCTCCAGCAACGATCACATCCACACGCGCCTGACCCACTCGCTGGAAGTCAGTTGCGTTGGTCGTTCGCTGGGCATGCGCGTAGGTGAAACCATCCGTAGCGCCCTGCCCGACTGGTGCGAACCAAGCGACCTGGGAATGGTAGTGCAATCGGCTTGCCTGGCCCATGACATCGGTAATCCGCCCTTCGGTCATTCCGGTGAAGACGCGATCCGCCACTGGTTCCAGCAGGCCGCAGGCCGTGGCTGGCTGGATGCGATGAGCGAAGCCGAACGCAATGACTTCCTCAATTTCGAAGGCAATGCCCAAGGTTTCCGGGTGCTTACCCAGCTTGAATACCACCAGTTCGAAGGGGGAACCCGGCTGACCTACGCCACTCTGGGCACCTACCTGAAATACCCATGGACTGCTCGACACGCCGACTCACTGGGCTACAAGAAGCACAAGTTCGGCTGCTATCAGAGCGAACTGCCGCTGTTGGAGCAAATCGCTCATAAACTCGGCCTGCCCCAGCTGGACGAACAGCGCTGGGCGCGCCATCCACTGGTGTATCTGATGGAGGCCGCCGACGACATCTGCTATGCGCTGATCGATCTGGAAGATGGCCTGGAGATGGAACTGCTGGAATACACCGAAGTCGAGTCCCTGCTGCTGAACCTGGTGGGCGATGACCTCCCGCAAACCTATCGCCAACTCGGTCCGCAGGATTCGCGTCGGCGCAAACTGGCGATCCTGCGGGGCAAAGCCATCGAACACCTGACCAACGCAGCAGCCCGAGCGTTCGTCGAGCAACAGGATGCGCTGCTGGCCGGCACGTTGCCTGGCGACCTGGTGGAACACATGCACGGCCCCGCCAAACGCTGCGTCTTGAATGCCAAGGACATGGCGCGCAAAAAAATCTTCCAGGACAAGCGCAAGACGCTCCATGAAATCGGCGCCTACACCACCCTGGAAATTCTGCTCAACGCCTTTTGCGGCGCGGCACTGGAGCAGCACAACGGCCGTACGCCATCCTTCAAGAGCCGTCGCATACTCGACCTGTTGGGCAACAATGCGCCCGATCCTCATGGCCCATTACACACCTCCTTCTTGCGCATGATTGATTTCATCGCCGGCATGACCGACAGCTATGCCAGTGAAATGGCGCTGGAAATGACCGGTCGTTCAAGCCACGGATAAAAGCGCCTCGATCAGCCGTGTCAGACGCCTGAACGGCTGATCGAGCCTCTCGACATTCATCTGTATTTCAACGTCGACAGAATCGCCCTACACCTTGTGCAGAGCTGACTGATCGATTGTTCGGCCGTCTCGCGAAATAATCGCACTCCCCCTGCTCGACAGATGGCGCATGAAAACTCCTATGTTCAAACATGATTGGCGCATTTTGCTGGTGGAAGATCATCCCTTTCAGCTACGGGCGACTCAATACCTGCTCGAGAGTTATGGCTTCACCCAACTGACCGCCACTGACAGTGCCAAAGGCGCCTTGCAACAAATGCTCAAGGCTGCGCAACCATTCGATATCCTTCTGTGCGACCAATGCCTGCCCGACCTTCCAGGCCTCGATTTGATCGAATACGCCAGTCACCGGGGGATGATCAGACAGGCAATACTTCTGAGCAGCCTGACATCCGTCGAACTGGACGAACTTAAAGTAATGGCCTACGAGCATGGACTGCCCTTGCTCGGTTACTTGATCAAGCCATTGAAACAATCAGACTTCAGAAATTTGTTGACCTTGGCCTCACCATAAAAATGAAAAAAACCAAACACACTAAAATCATGACCAAAACATAGATTCACACCTCTAACTCAGCGCTTTCAACCTCTTGACTATCCCCACCGAACTTTTGCCCTTCCTCATGCAAAACCTAGTTGATACGTAGTCCTGTTCTTCTTCGGTTGTAGGACTTTTCCTATAATGCCACTACAGCCACATCAGTTCATGCGCCCCCTCAACTATCTGAGCTAAGGTGCGCGCTTTATTTGTGCACGTATGGGATTTGATTATGAACTCCGTTTTTATTGTCGACGATCACCCTGTTATCCGCCTTGCCGTTCGAATGCTGCTGGAACATGAAGGTTACAAAGTCGTCGGCGAAACTGATAATGGGGTCGATGCAATGCAGATGGTTCGCGAATGCATGCCTGACCTGATCATCCTCGACATCAGCATTCCCAAACTGGATGGGCTGGAAGTTCTCTCCCGTTTCAACGCCATGAGCACACCCTTAAAAACACTGGTATTAACTGCACAGTGCCCGACACTTTTCGGTATTCGCTGCATGCAATCCGGTGCATCGGGATATGTCTGCAAACAAGAAGACCTCAGTGAACTGATGAGTGCGATCAAAGCGGTCTTATCAGGTTACAACTATTTCCCCAGTCAAGCCTTGAACCCTGTTCGTCGTGACGATGAGCGCTGGGCCGACCTGGAATTATTTAAATCCGTTAATGATCGAGAGCTGATGGTATTACAACTTTTCGCTCAGGGTCGCACCAACAAAGAAATCGCCAGAGGCATGTTTCTCAGCAACAAAACAGTCAGCACTTATAAAAAACGACTCATGCAAAAACTCAAAGCCAAATCCCTGGTTGAACTCATCGATATGGCAAAACGTAACGCATTAGTGTGAGAAACAGGATGCCCAGTCGTTTCAAGGATTGCCTAATACTCATGGCCGCGGGTTTATGCCTGAGCACCTCAGTACTCGCGGCTCAGACAGCCAGCGAGCACTACACTCTGCTCAGTCGCTCGACGGCCGGGCACATGGAAGTCCAACTGGATGCCTCACAACGACAATGGGTTAAAGACAAACGTGAATTGATCCTGGGTACATCGGCCCCGGATTATCCTCCTTTCGACCTGACCCTCAGCGGCCATGACTATGAAGGTTTCACCGCCGATTACGCAGGCATCCTCGGCAAGGCCATAGGGTTACCGGTCAAGATTCAGCGCTTCGCCTCCCGGGGGAGCGCGATCGAGGCGCTGGAAAAAGGCCAGGTCGACATGCTTGGCACCGCCAATGGGTTCGAGGCCGACAATGCCGACATTGCCCTATCCACGCCTTATGCGGTGGATCAACCCGTGCTGGTGACACGAGAAGGAGAAACCAGATCGCTGACCGATGGACTTGCCGGCATGCGGCTGAGCATGGTGTATCACTATCTGCCTCTGGACGAGGTCAGGGCGCTGTATCCGAAGGCAATCATCACCTCCTATCCGTCCTACCAGAATGCGATCAATGCGGTTGCCTTCGACCAGGCCGACGTTTTTCTCGGCGACACCATTTCAACCCACTACATGATCAACAAGGGGTATCTGAACAACATCCGCATGGCCAACTTCGGTAAACACGAAGCCCATGGTTTCAGCTTTGCCGTGCAAAAGGGCAACCCGAATCTGCTCACGATCATCAACGCGGTACTCAAGGCCATCCCCACCAGCGAGCGAGAAAACATCGCCAAACGCTGGAGTGCCGGCAGCGACATTCTTCTTACCGATCACAAACTGCAACTCAGCCACCGCGAAGAACGCTGGCTGGCACAACATCCGGTCGTGCGCGTCGTGGTCAATGAAGCGTTTGCGCCGCTGACGTTTTTTGACAGCGACGGCAACTTTCGAGGCGTCACGGCTGATCTGCTCGAGCTGATCAGATTGCGCACCGGTTTGCGTTTCGAAATCCAGCGCAGCCGCAGCGATGACGAGATGATCGAGCAGATCGCTAACCATCAGGCCGACCTGATCGCTGCCCTGCTCCCCAGCGTCCAACGTGAAACGATGTTGAACTTCAGCCGCCCCTATCTGGAAAATTCCTTTGTACTGCTGACGCGCAAAGCGGCCGACAGCCCGACAAACCTCACGCAACTGCAGGACAAACGCCTGGCCATCGCCAAAGGCAATCCACTGGTGGACTACCTGCGCAGCGAGTTTCCGCGGATCAATCTGGTTGAAACCCCGGACACGTTCAGTGCCGTGGAGTTGCTCGCCGAGGGCCAGGCAGAAGGTGCAGTGAACTCTCTGGTGATCGCCAACTACTTCATCTCATCGCGGATCTTCGAACAGACACTTCAGATCACCACCACCATTGGCACCCGACAGGCAGCGTTTTCCCTGGCGACCGGACGCGACGCCAAAGAACTGAATGCCATCCTCGACAAGGCACTGCTGAGCATCGCACCGGAAGAGCTGGGGATCATCAACAACCGCTGGCGTGGTTATTCAGCGGTCACGCAAAGTACCTGGCGTAACTATCACCGAGTGTTCTATCAGATCGTTATCAGCGCCGGCGTGTTGCTGCTGATATCCGTTGCCTGGAACGCCTACATGAGACGCCAGATAAAACAGCGGCAGGCGGCCGAGCGCGCATTGAACGATCAACTGGAGTTCATGCGATCGCTGGTCAATGGCACACCTCATCCCATTTACGTGCGTGATCGCCAGGGATTGCTGCAAAGCTGCAACGACAGTTACCTGGCAACCTTCTGCGCGAAACGCGAAGACATCATCGGTAAAGGTGTCATGCAAGGCAGCCTCGGAAACGCCTTCGAAGCACGGGAATATCAGGCGGACTACCAGCGCGTCATGACCGAGGGAACACCGCTGATTCTCGACCGTCCGTTGCACATCGACGACCGCAAGCTGACGATCTATCACTGGATTCTCCCCTATCGAGACTCGAGTGGTGACGTACAAGGCATCATTGGCGGCTGGATCGACATCAGCGAACGCCGGCAACTGTTCGATGAACTGCGGGCCGCAAAAGAGCAGGCCGATGCTGCCAACCGAGCTAAAAGCACCTTCCTGGCGACCATGAGCCATGAGATTCGCACGCCCATGAATGCCATCATCGGCATGCTCGAACTGACACTCAAACGTATCGATCACAGTCATCCGGATCGACCCGCCATCGACGTCGCGTACCACTCGGCGAAAGACCTGCTGGAACTGATCGGGGATATCCTCGATATTGCGCGCATCGAATCCGGACGTCTGAGCCTGAGCCCGGAGCGCGTCAATCTGGCCGAAACCGTAGCGTCGGTGATGCGGATCTTCGAGGGGTTGGCCCGACAGAAAAATCTCGGACTGCAACTGCAATTCAGTCCTGCCAAACCGGCGACCGATGTCGTGTTGGACCCGATGCGTTTCAAGCAGGTGCTGTCCAATCTGATCAGCAATGCCATCAAGTTCACCCAACAGGGCCAGGTCAGGATCAACGTCGAGTTGCAGCCGACCGACGCGCCCGACCGGGTCCAGTTGCAGTTGCGGGTTGAAGACAGTGGCGCAGGGATCAGCGAGGAGGATCAACAGCGGTTGTTCGAGCCTTTCGTCCAGGCCGATAACTCCGGCCAGTCAGCCAGAGGCGGTGCGGGGCTGGGCCTGGTAATCAGTCGCAATCTGTGTGAAATGATGGGCGGCAACCTGCAATTGAACAGTCAGCCGGGAGTCGGCACCCAAGTCAGGGTTTCGCTGAACCTGGCCACCCTGCCGACGGAACGAATGCCGGAACCTGTCGAGCCGCAAATTCACCCGAGCACTGCCCCCTTGAACGTACTGGTGGTCGATGATCACCCGGCCAATCGCTTGCTGATGTGCCAACAACTGGAGTTTCTGGGGCATCGGTTCAACGTCGCAGCGGATGGCGAGGCGGGGTTCGAGGCATGGAAAAGTCAGCCATTCGACCTGGTGATTGCCGATTGCAACATGCCGATCATGAATGGATATGAGCTGGTCCGTGCCATTCGCCAACATGAACAGCACCTGCAGCGCCCTCCCTGTACCGTTCTGGGCTTCACCGCCAACGCGCAGCCTGAGGAAAGACAACGCTGCAAACTGGCCGGGATGGACGATTGCCTGTTCAAACCCCTCAGCCTGACGGCCTTGAGCCAATGGGTCGAAGGCATCACGCCGTCGGTCCGCGAGCCGGCCTTCAGTCTGGAAGGGTTGCACCTGTTGACCGGTGGCAACCCGACACTGAACCAGCGATTGTTGACCGAACTGCTGAACAGCAATCGCCTGGACTGCAAAGCGCTGCTGGCGTTATCCGGGTCAAAGGACCGGCAGTCACTCCTCGACATTGCCCACAAAATCAAGGGCGCGGCCCGAATCGTCCAGGCATCGCGACTGATCGACAGCTGCGAGGCGCTCGAACAGGCCTGCAATAACAGATTCCACCACAATGAAGTGGCCGATTGTAGCAAGTCCATGGAGCGCGCCATGCTCGAACTGGAGCAGGCATTGCAACAACAGATGGCACGCCATGACAAAAGCAAAATGAAGGAGCATTAACTATGCTTGAAGGCTGAGCAGTGAGTTAATCATCATGGAGAAAGCTGCAATGCCCAGCCCACTGCGCCCGGATCAACGCCAGTTCCCTCTGCACATCCATATCAGCGTGATGTTCACCTTCCTGTTGCTACTGGCCGGGGTGGTACTGGGCATTTTCAACTATCAGCAAACCACCCAGATCATTCTTTCCAGCAGCGAAAAGCTCTTCAACCGCATCGAGCAGGATGTCCGTCTGGACCTGCATCGCACCTATCAGCCGATTCGTCATCTGCTGAGCCTGCTGGCGGACAATCCGGCGACCCAGGCGCCCGACCTTGAGCAGCGCCTGGCGTTGCTCAAGCCCTTCAGCCAATCACTCAAGGACAACCCCGACCTGGCCTCGCTGTACCTGGGCTACAGCAATGGCGACTTCTTCATGGTTCGTCCTTTGCGCACCGGCGCCTTGAAAACGCTGGTCAAGGCACCGGAGACGGCGGCGTTTCAGGTATGGAGCATCGAGCACCCAGGCAGCGGTCAGATCCGCTCCCAATCATTGTTTTTCGATCAGAACCTGGCCCTCATCAGCCGTCAGGACAACCCCGACGAAACCTACGATCCCCGTGCCCGCGCCTGGTTCTCCAGCGCCCGCGGCGACCATGATCAGATCACCACCGAGCCCTACCTTTTTTTCTCCACCCACAACGTCGGCACCACTCTGGCCCGGCGCAGTGGCGAGCATGCGGTGATGGGGGCCGACCTTACGCTGGCTGAACTGTCGGCGACCCTGGCCGACCATGTGGTGACCCCCAGTACCGAAATTGTGCTGTTCGATGCCGAGGGTAATGCCATCGCTTACCCAGATAGCAGCAAACTGATCGTCGACGACCAGTCGGCCCGGCTGATCAAAGCCGCAGACCTGAGCCCCACCCTCGCAGCCCTGCTCACCAGCCCCCACAAGGTCAAACGCCTGAACGCCGCAGGCCGCCAATGGATCGTGGCGCGCAGCAGCATCCAGGAGGGTGGCCCGCAGGGGCTGCAATTGGCGCTACTGGTGCCGGAGGACGAATTGCTCGTGGATGCCTACCGTATGCGCTGGCAAGGCGCATTGATTACCCTGGCGACGCTGCTGTTGTGCCTGCCGATGGGTTGGCTGACCTCGAGAATCCTGGTCAAACCCTTGCGCGCCCTGGTGCAGGAAGCCGATGCGATTCGCAGTTTCGATTTCAATTTTCCGGCCTCCCGTCGCTCGCCGGTGCTTGAAGTCGACCAACTGAGCGTGTCGATGGCACGCATGAAAGACACCCTGGCGAGTTTTTTCCGGATCACCGACAGCCTGAGCGCCGAGACCCGTTTCGCCCCCTTGCTGCAACGGGTGTTGTTTGAAACCGTGAAGATCGGCCAGGCCCAGGCCGGCCTGCTCTACCTGCGGGAAAGTGATGACGATCGCGTGGAGCCTCATGCGCTGGTCATCAATGGCAGCTCACAGGCATTGCCGTCATTCGCCATTCAAGGACACACACCTCAGGGTCCGCAGAGCCCTCAATGGATGCAGACATTGTCGAACGCCAACAATGTCGTCACCAGCCTGGGTTTCGAAGAAGCGGGGGATTTGCAGAAGGTTTTGCTAGCATTGGAGTACCCACGGGTTCATCTGATCGGTATCCGGCTGCACAATCGTCATAACGAAACCGTCGGGCTGCTGGTGCTGTTGCTGGCCGACAGCGGCACGCAGGATGACCTGGAAAAACTTCGCCCGGATCGCATCGCATTTCTTCAGGCGGTTTCCGGTGCCGCCGCCGTGAGTATCGAAAGTCAGCGCCTGCAAGCCAAACAGAAACAGTTGCTGGACTCTTTTATTCAACTACTGGCTGGCGCGATCGATGCCAAGAGTCCCTACACCGGTGGTCATTGCCAGCGGGTGCCGGAACTGACGCTGATGCTGGCGCAGGCGGCCGCAGCCAGTCAGGACCCGGCCTTCAGCAGCTATCAGCCCACCGACGATGAGTGGGAAGCCCTGCACATCGCTGCCTGGCTGCATGATTGCGGCAAGGTCACCACCCCTGAATACGTGGTCGACAAAGCCACCAAGCTTGAGACCTTGAACGACCGCATCCACGAAATCCGTACCCGTTTCGAAGTGCTCAAGCGTGATGCCTGGATCAACTATTGGCAGGCCATCGCCCTGGGAGGTGACGAGCAGCATCTGGCGCAATTGCGCAATGCGAACCTGGCGGCGCTGGATGATGATTTCGCGTTCATCGCCCGCTGCAACCTCGGCAGCGAGGCTATGGCCGAGGCCGATCTGCAACGCCTGAACACCATCGCCCAACGCACCTGGACTCGAACCCTGGATGATCGACTTGGGGTTTCGTGGGAAGAGAACCGTCGCCAGGCCCGGACCCCAACGCCGACCCTGCCAGTCAGCGAGCCGCTGCTGGCGGATAAACCCGAACACTTGCTCGAACGCGCCGACAGCGAACTGATCCCGGCCGACAATCCCTGGGGGTTCAAGCTCGACGTACCTCGCTACAAGTACAACCGGGGCGAGCTCTACAACCTGAGCATCACCCGAGGCACACTGACCCGCGAGGAGCGATACATCATCAATCATCACATGGTGCAGACGATTCTGATGCTCAGTCACCTGCCTTTCCCCGGCCACCTCAGTAACATCGCGGAGATCGCCGGCGGCCACCACGAAAAAATGGACGGCACCGGTTATCCCAAACGGTTGAAGCGCGAAGACATGAGTTTGCCAGCGCGGATGATGGCGATTGCCGATATTTTCGAAGCGCTGACCGCCGCCGATCGCCCCTACAAGAAAGCCAAGTCCTTGAGCGAAGCGCTGGGCATCATGGCCACTATGTGCCGTGACGCCCACATTGACGCTGAGTTGTTCGGGCTGTTCATCAATGACGAAGTCTATTTGCAGTACGCCAACCGTTTTCTCGACCCACGACAGATTGATGCGGTCGACCCGTCAAGCCTGCTGATCAAGGCCGGCTTGATGGCCTGATCAGCAGTCGGTCAGACGCAGGAAAATCGCCGCCAGTTGCTCGATACCTGCCTGATCGTCCGCAGTAAAACGCGCGAGTTTCGGGCTGTCGAGGTCGAGCACACCGATCAGTCGACCGTCCTTGACCAGCGGTACCACCAGCTCGCTGTTCGAGGCACTGTCGCACGCGATGTGCCCGGGGAACGCATGTACGTCTTCAACCCGTTGAGTCTGCAAGGTGGCCGCCGCCGCTCCGCACACACCGCGACCGAATGGAATCCGTACACAGGCGATCTGCCCCTGAAACGGGCCAAGCACCAGTTCTTCGTTGCGATTAAGGTAGAAACCGGCCCAGTTCAGGTCATCGAGCTGATTGAACAGAAACGCCGAAAATTGTGCGGCGTTGGCGATAAAATCACGCTCGTCTGCCAGCAATGATTCCAGCTGTGCCCATAGCATGCCGTAGCCCTCCAGGCCCTGGCCGCTCTTTTGTAAATCGATCATGCCTTGTGCTCCAACAGCTTCAGCCCGACCCAATAGCGGGCAAATTGATACGCGCAACGTCCGTTGCGATTGCCCCGGCCCGTGGCCCAGCGCACTGCGAGGATGTCCAGTTCTTCGTCACGCTGCCACTCAAGGCCGGCCTTGTCGGCCAATTGGCCGATCCAGTGTTCGACGACGTTGAGGAAATGCTCCTGAGTAAACGGATAGAACGACAGCCACAGACCAAAACGGTCCGACAGCGCGATCTTGTCTTCCACCGCCTCACTGGGATGGAGTTCGCCATCGACCCTTTTCCAGTTTTCGTTATCGCTTTCCTTTTCCGGCACCAGATGGCGACGGTTCGAGGTGGCGTACAGCAGAACGTTGTCTGGCGCCTGTTCGAGCGAACCATCGAGCACGCTCTTGAGCACGCGGTAATCGCCCTCGCCCGACTCGAACGACAGGTCATCGCAGAACAGTACAAAGCGCTGAGGCAACTTGGCGATCTGCTCGACCACGCGCGGCAAGTCAGCCAAATGATCGCGCTCGATCTCAATCAGTCGCAGGCCGCTCTTGGCGTGTTCCGACAGCAAGGCGCGCACCAGCGACGATTTACCGGTGCCACGCGAACCCCAGAGCAAAGCGTGGTTGGCCGGCATGCCGTCGAGAAACTGCCGGGTGTTGCGGCCCAGTTGCTCCAGTTGCCGGTCAACACCGATCAAGTCGGACAAACGCGTGTCCAGGCTCACTTGCAGCGGCAACAGAAAACCGCTGCGCCCCTCGCGCTGCCAGCGTGCGGCCAGGCAGTGCGTCCAGTCGATGGCTTGCCGAGGCGCGGGAAGCAACGGCTCGATACGAGCCAGAACGGCATCGGCGCGTTCAAGAAAAGCATTCAATCGGGAATCCACGTCTTCTCCTCGGGCTCATTCACGGTAATGATGGCGATACAGCGACGAAACACAGCGTCTACACCCCCTCCAGGTGTTTTGCGAGAACATCGGTATCCATTGATGATCGACTATGCTTGAGCAGCGAAGGGAAACGGAAGTGGTTCAACATCCCATGGACATCAAGTTCAGCCACCGGCTGTCGTACAAACAAGCCAGGATTACGGTACTGGCTGGCTTCATTCTGGGCACGCTGCTCAGCCTGCTGCAAATAGGCATCGATTATGCCAGCGAAGACGCCTCCATCAACCGTGAAATACTGTCGTTGCTGGAAATCAGCCATAACCCCGCATCCCGCATCGCCTACAACATCGATGCTGAACTCGCTCAGGAACTGGCCCTGGGTCTGTTGCGCTCCCCGGCAATCATCGGCGCGCAATTGACCGACAACAACAGTACCGTGCTGGCCAGCGTCAAACGTCCGGGCCTGGAAAACAATGACCGGATGATCAGCGACTTCCTGTTCGGCGCCAACCGGCAGTTCGAAGACCGTCTTTATCTCGACCACTTGCCGGACGAATCCCTCGGGACCTTGCGCCTGGAAGTCGATACCTACACCTTCGGCAGTCGTTTCCTGCGCCGGGCCGAAGTGACCCTGCTCAACGGCTTCGCGCGCAGCCTGATTCTCACGGGCATTCTGCTGGCGCTGTTTTACGTGATGCTGACCAAACCGCTGGTGCGGGTTATCCGCGAACTCAGTGGTCGTGATCCGCGCAGCGCGGAACCGACACTGCTGGAGTGTCCGACGGGGCATGAAAACGATGAAATCGGGGTCTTGGTCGAGGTCGCCAATCAGCAGTTTGAAAACATCGCCACCGAAATCCAGCAACGGCGCAACGCCGAGAACCGCCTGACCGATTACCTCTCGCAACTGGAAAACATCGTCTCGGCCCGCACCGCGGAGCTCAAGGCGATCAATACCCGCCTCAGCCAATCCAACGAGGAACTGGAAGTCGCCCGCAGCACAGCCCTGGACATGGCCGAAGCACGCTCGGTGTTCCTGGCCAACATGAGTCATGAAATCCGCACGCCCCTCAACGGTTTGCTGGGGATGATCGCGCTCTCGCTGGACGGCCCGCTCAATGCCGAGCAGCAGCAACAGCTGTCCATCGCCCATGACTCGGGCAAAGTGCTGGTGGAACTGCTCAACGATATTCTCGACCTGTCGAAGTTCGATGCCGGCCAGCTCGAACTCGAACACATTCCATTCGACCTTGGTTCGCTGATCGAAGACACCGCCAACCTGCTGTCCCAGAACGCCGCGCCGAGTGTCGAGCTGGCATGCCTGATTGACCCGCAATTTCCCGCACTGGTGCTCGGTGATCCGACCCGGGTCCGGCAGATCGTCAGCAACTTGTTGTCCAACGCCCTCAAATTCACTCGTTTCGGACGGGTCGATGTGCGTCTTTCAACGTTCGAAGACGGTGTGCGAATCGAAGTCTGCGACACTGGCATCGGCATCGCCCAGGACGCGCAGGTCAAGATCTTCCAGCCGTTCACCCAGGCCGGTGCCGGCATTACCCGGCAATTCGGCGGGACCGGGTTGGGCCTGGCGCTGACGTATAGCCTCTGCGAAGCCATGCAGGGGCGTCTGACGATCAGCTCGGAAGCGGGCTTCGGCAGTCAGTTTTGCGCCGACCTGCCCCTGCCCTGCCATACCCGGGCCATTTCCCCGGCAGCACTGCGGGGCAACATCGTCGCGATTACCGCCGCCAGCAGCGGTCTGGCGGAGCTATTGAGCAGTCTGCTGCCTGGATGGGGGCTCAACTATCAGCAGCGTTCCATCGATGACCGATTGATCGGCCTGCAGCCGGATGTGCTGATCACCGACTGCCCCGAATGCCTGTTTGGCCTGCGTCCCACCTTCACCGCGCCGATTCTGCTGGTGACCGCTTACGGCAGTTTCCTGCCCAGCGAGCAAGTCAACGCCCTCGCGCCCTTGCAGCAACAGGCGCGGCCTCTGGCGCGCAATGCGCTTTACCAGGCGTTGCGGCGGATCCTGCAGCCGGAACTCACCACGATCAACGGTGCCCGGATCGAAGCCATCTCACCCCAGCGACGCGGACGCATCCTGCTGGTGGAGGACAATCCGGTCAATCAGTTGGTGGCCAAGGGAATGCTCGGAAAACTCGGTTGCGAGGTGAGCGTCGCGGCCCACGGCGGCGAAGCGCTGGATCAGCTTGAGCAGAGCGAATTCGATCTGGTGCTGATGGATTGCAACATGCCGGTGATGGATGGCTATGAAGCCAGTCGGCAGATTCGTCGCAGCGGGCGCTGGCCACAGTTGCCCATCGTCGCCCTGACCGCCAACGCCATGTCCGAAGAACGCGAGCGCTGCCGTGCGGCGGGCATGAGTGACTACCTGGCCAAACCTTTCCGCCGGGAAGAACTGGCCGCCCTGCTCGACTTGTGGATACCCACTACGACAGCGCTTTGATTTGCCCCAACAAGTGATCGAGGCCATCGCGCAGATCATTCAGGCGATCCAGATCGACGCCGCTATCGCACAACAGCCGGGCCTTGAGCGGCCCGACCTGATCGCGCAAGGCTTTGCCGGCGGGCGACAGGCTCAAGTGCACCTCACGCTCATCGCGCGCCGAACGCTGACGCTGCACCAGCTGCAGTTGCTCAAGGCGCTTGAGCAGCGGCGTCAGGGTCCCGGAATCCAGTGCCAGACGCTCACCCAAGGCCTTGACCGTCGGCTGCTCCGGCGCCGTCTCCTGCCATTCCCACAACACCAGCATCGCCAGGTATTGCGGGTAAGTCAGGCCCAACTGATCGAGCATCGGCTTGTAGGCACGGATCACCGCCCGAGAAGCGGCGTACAGCTTGAAGCAGAGCTGACTGTCGAGCTTCAGCGAATCAACTGACAACGTGTTCATTTGAGCAGGGCTTCGATCTCGCGGCTCAGGTCCTGCGGCTTGGTCGCTGGAGCAAAGCGCTTGACCAGTTGGCCGTCCTTGCCGATCAGGAACTTGGTGAAGTTCCACTTGATACCTTGGGAACCCAGCACGCCCGGGGCGCGCTTTTTCAGCTGCACGAACAGTGGATGGGCGTCGGCACCATTCACTTCGATCTTCTTGAACAGCGGGAAACTCACCCCGTAATTCAACTCGCAGAACTCGGAAATCGCCCCCTCGTTGCCCGGCTCTTGCTTGCCGAACTGATTGCAGGGAAAGCCGAGCACCACCAGGCCTTGATCCTTGTAGGTCTGCCACAGCTCTTCGAGGCCTTTGTACTGTGGGGTGAACCCGCATTTGCTGGCGGTGTTGACCACCAGCACCGCTTTGCCGGCGAAATCGGCCAGGGTCTTTTGCTCGCCCTTGATGGTGGTACAAGGGATGCTCAGCAGGTTGTCGCTCATGGCACGAACTCCGAATGAAGGAAGATCAAACATAGCGAGCAATTGAATTGTGTGCAATTTAATAAATCAATAGCCCCCACACACGCCTCCCCTTGGAGCCGCCGAAGGCTGCGATCTTTTGACTTTGTTTTAAAAGACAAGATCAAAAGATCGCTGCCTTCGGCAGCTCCCCCAGAAATTACATGCGCGGCATCAGGAAATTATTCGCGGGGAACGAGGTCCAGGCACACCGAATTGATGCAGTAACGCAAGCCAGTCGGCGGCGGACCGTCCGGGAACACATGCCCCAGGTGCGCATCGCACTTGGCGCAGACCACTTCGGTGCGGATCATGCCGTGGCTGACATCACGGATCTCGACCATCGCGCTGCCGTCGATCGGCGCGTAGAAGCTTGGCCAGCCACAGCCGGAATCGAATTTGGTTTTGGAGTCGAACAGCGGTGCGTTGCAGCAGATGCAATGGTAGACACCGTCGGTTTTGGTGCCGTTGTATTTGCCGGAGAATGGCCGCTCGGTGCCTTTGAGGCGGCACACGTTGTACTGCTCCGGATCGAGCATTTCACGCCATTCTTCCAGGGTTTTTTGCAACTTTTCCATCGTTACACCTCAGCAGCTGAAAAAGCCCGATCTGTACCTTTTCCACGGATCAGGCGGCACGTATGATTGCGCCTCGTCAAACGCCAGTCTGGCAGCCAGACCACGCGCATTCAAACGGATTTATGAGTGCCGCCGCTCAAGGCGTCAGGCCTGTGTGAATACGCAGGATTCCCAGTACGGTCGTTCATACGCCGCCTGGATCGTTCATTTTCGGGAACACATCGCCATGCAGGTCAGCAAATCGAACAAGCTCGCCAACGTCTGCTACGACATTCGCGGCCCAGTGCTCAAGCACGCCAAACGCCTGGAAGAGGAAGGCCATCGCATCCTCAAGCTGAACATCGGCAACCCGGCGCCCTTTGGTTTCGAAGCGCCGGATGAAATCCTTCAGGACGTGATCCGCAACCTGCCGACCGCCCAGGGCTACAGCGACTCCAAGGGCCTGTTCAGCGCCCGCAAGGCCGTGATGCAGTACTACCAGCAAAAGCAGGTGGAAGGCGTCGGCATTGAAGACATCTATCTGGGCAACGGCGTTTCCGAGTTGATCGTGATGTCTATGCAGGCCCTGCTCAACAACGGCGACGAAGTGCTGGTGCCGGCCCCCGACTATCCGCTGTGGACGGCCGCAGTAAGCCTGGCGGGCGGCAATCCGGTGCATTACCTGTGCGACGAGCAGGCCAACTGGTGGCCGGACCTGGCCGACATCAAGGCCAAGATCACGCCGAACACCAAAGCGCTGGTGATCATCAACCCGAACAACCCGACCGGCGCGGTGTATTCGAAAGAAGTACTGCTGGGCATGCTGGAACTGGCCCGTCAGCACAATCTGGTGGTGTTCTCCGACGAGATCTACGACAAGATCCTGTACGACGACGCCGTGCACATCTGCACCGCCTCACTGGCGCCAGACTTGTTGTGCCTGACCTTCAACGGCCTGTCCAAGTCCTATCGCGTGGCTGGCTTCCGTTCCGGCTGGATCGCCATTTCCGGACCGAAACACCACGCCCAGAGCTACATCGAAGGCATCGACATGCTGGCCAACATGCGCCTGTGTGCCAACGTGCCGAGCCAGCACGCCATCCAGACCGCGCTGGGCGGCTATCAGAGCATCAACGATCTGGTGCTGCCACAAGGGCGTCTGCTGGAACAGCGCAATCGTACCTGGGAACTGCTGAACGACATTCCGGGCGTGAGCTGCGTCAAGCCGATGGGCGCGCTGTATGCGTTCCCGCGGATCGACCCGAAAGTCTGCCCGATCCACAACGACGAGAAATTCGTGCTCGACCTGCTGCTCTCGGAGAAGCTGCTGGTGGTACAAGGCACGGCCTTCAACTGGCCATGGCCGGACCACTTCCGTGTGGTCACCCTGCCACGGCTCGACGACCTGGACCAGGCGATTGGCCGGATCGGTAACTTCCTCAAATCCTATCGCCAGTAAGTGGCCTGTCACCGTGCGACGCTGGTTAAAGTCGCACGGTGATTAATTCAGCAACATATCTTTGCACCCTACCCTGCATTGTTGTTTCAAGCGCTAACTGCCGATACGTTTCATGCCCGCGCCTAACAACGGCGGGGGCCTGCGAGGCTAATTGGCTGACAACTGTTTCCCCTGCCGACGTCGGAAATGCCCTTCAAGCCGCTAGACTGTTGCTGTAGGACACAGTTTGAAATAGTCACTCGGTTGAATAGCCCGGTGCAGCACCTTATATACCCCGCAGTACGCTACATATTTAGCACGAGGAGATTTCTACAACCATGATGCGCATTTTGCTGTTTTTGGCCACTAACCTGGCGGTCGTGCTGATTGCCAGCATCACCCTGAGCCTTTTCGGCTTCAACGGGTTCATGGCGGCCAATGGGGTTGATCTCAACCTCAATCAGCTGCTGATTTTCTGTGCGGTCTTTGGTTTCGCCGGTTCCCTGTTCTCGCTGTTCATCTCCAAGTGGATGGCGAAAATGAGCACCAGCACCCAGATCATCAGCCAGCCGCGCACCCGGCACGAGCAATGGCTGCTGCAAACTGTCGAGCAATTGTCCCGCGAAGCCGGGATCAAGATGCCCGAAGTCGGGATTTTCCCGGCCTATGAAGCCAACGCCTTCGCCACCGGCTGGAACAAGAACGATGCACTGGTCGCGGTCAGCCAGGGCTTGCTCGAGCGTTTCTCGCCAGATGAAGTGAAAGCCGTTCTGGCCCACGAAATCGGCCACGTGGCCAATGGCGACATGGTCACCCTGGCGTTGATCCAGGGCGTGGTGAACACCTTCGTGATGTTCTTCGCCCGGATCATCGGCAACTTTGTCGACAAGGTGATCTTCAAGAACGAAGAAGGCCAAGGCATTGCCTACTACGTAGCGACCATCTTCGCTGAACTGGTCCTGGGCATCCTGGCCAGCGCCATCGTCATGTGGTTCTCGCGCAAACGCGAATTCCGTGCCGACGATGCCGGTGCACGCCTGGCGGGTACCAGCGCAATGATCGGTGCCCTGCAGCGTCTGCGTGCAGAACAAGGGCTGCCGGTGCACATGCCGGACACCCTGAATGCCTTCGGCATCAACGGTGGTCTCAAACAAGGGTTCGCCCGTATGTTCATGAGCCACCCGCCGCTGGAGGAGCGTATTGACGCATTGCGTCGTCGGGGCTGACAGGCTCTGCACTAAAAGAGAAGGCCCGCAGTGAATGCGGGCCTTTTTTTGTCTGTTTGATTAGTGCGGAGCTCTTCAGGGCCTCTTCGCGAGCAAGCCCGCTCCCACAGTGGACCGCCTGATCTGAATGGACGCGGTCCACTGTGGGAGCGGGCTTGCTCGCGAAGAGGTCAGCAACTTCAACACACCTTAATGGCTGGAAACCCGGTAAACCCGCTCTTCAAGCCGCGTCACACCGGCCTCAAGAAACTTCCAGCTCTCACCCAGGACGTCCTGGTCTTCCAGAATCTTCAGCGCCCACACATCGCCGAACAACCGCCGCACTTCATCATCAAGCACCGCAAACGGCGGCCCATCCATCTGCGCCTGGTCGTAATCCAGCGTAATCAAAAGCCCTAAAGAGTCCTTCGGCAAAATCCGAATCAGATGAGCCGCGTATTGCTCACGCATCGTCGGCGGCAAGGCGATCAGCGCCGCGCGGTCGTACAGTGCGCTGCAATCGGCAACATCGCCTGCCGTCAACTCGAAGAAATCACCGCACCACAACTCGATCGAGCCCGCCCGATAGACCTGGAAAGGCCCTTGCTCGCTGATAGCCGGGTCCAGTTGATGCTCATTGAAAAAGTCCTCGATGGCCTTTTCCGACAGCTCGACACCCAGAACCTCGTGACCGCAGTGCGCGAGCCACAACAGGTCCAGGCTTTTGCCACACAACGGCACCAGCACACGAGAACCTTCATCAAGGCCCAGCTGCGGCCAGAACCGTTGCAGATGAGGATTCACTTCCGGCAGATGAAAGCCGATCTGATTCGACGCCCATCGTTTGTGCCAAAACTCCGGCTGCATAATTAACCCCGAAAAATTCGATCAATAGACCCTAAAACTTATATTAGATTTAGATCAATGATCTGACTGAAGATGGTGCCATCTTACTCTCAGGAGCTCATTTATGTTCCCCAGCCTGTACATCTCTCATGGCTCCCCCATGTTGGCCCTGGAACCCGGCGCCAGCGGGCCGGCCCTCGCGCGTCTGGCCGCAGCATTGCCGAAACCCAAGGCCATCGTGATGGTTTCCGCGCATTGGGAAAGCAGCGAGCTGCTGGTCAGCGGCAACCCTCAGCCTGAAACCTGGCACGACTTCGGCGGATTTCCCCAAGCCTTGTTCGAGGTGCAATACCCGGCCCCCGGCAATCCGCAACTGGCGGCAGAGGTGGTCGAGCTGTTGAAGGCCGATGGCCTGCCGGCGCGCATCGACACCCAGCGACCGTTCGACCATGGCGTTTGGGTGCCCTTGTCGTTGATGTATCCGCAAGCTGATATCCCGGTGGTGCAGGTTTCGCTGCCCACCCGTGGCGGCCCTGCCCTGCAAACCCGCGTCGGCCATGTCTTGGCCAGCCTGCGCGAACACGGCGTGCTATTGATCGGCTCCGGCAGCATCACCCACAACCTGCGCGAACTGGACTGGCACGCCGGCCCGGAAAGCGTCGAACCTTGGGCCAAGGCGTTCCGCGACTGGATGATCGAGAAACTCGAAGCGAACGACGAGGCCGCATTGCACGACTATCGTCAGCAAGCTCCGAATGCTGTGCGCAACCATCCGAGTGACGAGCATCTGCTGCCGCTGTATTTTGCCCGCGCCGCTGGGGGCGAGTTCAGCGTGGCCCATCAGGGGTTCACCATGGGTGCGCTAGGGATGGACATTTATCGCTTCGGGTAACCGGTAGACCGAGTTGCCCCCTTCGCGAGCAAGCCCGCTTGGATCTGCGTCGTACATGAATTCTGAATTCACTGAAGATCAAGTGTGGGAGCGGGCTTGCTCGCGAAGGAGGCGACTCCGCTCAAAAGCCGGGCACAAACAGCAGGCAAAAAAAATCCCCGAACCAGTCGGGGATTTTTTATGTTCGATCAATCAGCTCGAGAGCGGATCAATCTTCGCGGTAGCGACGCAGCTTCAACTGCTTACCGGCAACGCGAGTGTCCTTCAGTTTGGTCAGCAAACGCTCCAGACCATCTTCCGGCAACTCGACGAGGCTGAAGCTGTCACGCACCTGGATGCGACCGATGGCTTCACGCGCCAGACCACCTTCGTTGAGGATGGCGCCCAGCAGGTTCTTGGCAGCGATACCATCACGCGCACCCAGCGCGGTACGGCAACGAGCACGACCTTCGGCCAATGGAACTGGAGCACGACGCTCGCGATCACCACGGTCCGGACGATCACCGGAACGCTCTGGACGATCGCCACGCGGTGCGTTGTTCGGCACCAATGGACGTTCTTTCTCGATTGCGGCCAGGGTCAGCGCCTGAGCGTTGGTTGCCTTGCGCAGCAGAGCAGCGGCCAGTGCACGCGGAGTGCAACCGATGTCGGCGGTCAGGCGATCCAGCAGATCACCGTGAGTCGATTCTGCATCAGCGACCAGCGGCGACAGGCTGTTGGTCAGTTTCTTGATGCGAGCATCAAGAACGGCCTGGGCGTCCGGCAGACGAACTTCGGCAACCTTCTGACCGGTTACACGCTCAATCACTTGCAGCATGCGGCGCTCACGAGGAGTCACCAGCAGCAGTGCACGACCTTCGCGACCGGCACGGCCGGTACGGCCGATACGGTGAACGTAGGACTCAGGATCGTACGGCATGTCAACGTTGAACACGTGAGTGATGCGCGGAACGTCCAGACCACGAGCAGCAACGTCGGTCGCCACAACGATGTCCAGACGGCCATCCTTGAGGGATTCGATCACGCGCTCACGCTGGTTCTGAGCAATGTCACCGTTCAGCGCAGCGGCTTTGTAGCCTTTGGCTTCCAGGGCACTGGCCAGGTCCAGGGTCGCTTGCTTGGTGCGCACGAACATGATCAGGGCGTCGAAATCTTCCACTTCCAGCAGGCTCAATACAGCCGAGGTCTTCTGGTCAGCGTGAACCAACAGGTGAGCCTGTTCGATCGCGGTAACGGTCTGAGTCTTGGTCTGGATCTTCACGTGTTGCGGATCGCGCAGATGGCGTTCGGCAATGGCACGGATCGACTGCGGCAGGGTGGCCGAGAACAATACGGTCTGACGGGTTGCTGGCAGGGCCTTGAAGATAACTTCGAGGTCGTCCATGAAACCCAGTTTGAGCATTTCGTCCGCTTCGTCGAGAACCAGGTGGTTCACGGTAGCCAGGACTTTTTCGTCACGACGCAGGTGGTCGCACAGACGGCCCGGCGTTGCGACAACGATCTGTGCGCCATTACGGATTGCTTTCAGTTGTGGGCCCATAGGCGCGCCGCCGTAAACGGCCACAACGGTAACGCCCGGCATTTGCTTGGCGTAGGTTTCGAAAGCGGTTGCTACTTGCAGCGCCAACTCACGGGTTGGCGCCAGGATCAGGGCTTGCGGCTCGCGCTTGGCAGGATCGATGCGGTGCAGGATCGGCAGGGCGAACGCGGCGGTTTTACCCGTACCGGTTTGCGCCTGACCAATCATGTCGTGACCGGCCATGATGATCGGGATCGATTGCTGCTGAATAGCCGAAGGTTCTTCGTAGCCGGTCGCAATGACGGCTGCAAGAATATTCGGATTAAGATTAAAAGCGGCGAAGCCGCCGGTTTCCTGGGTCATGGGTCTGCCTCTAAGTGCATCCGCAAAGACCCATGCTCCAAAGCTGCGCATGCCGTGTAAGACTCAAGAGTCGCCCTGGCTGCTTTGTCGGCGGGGATTTGCGAAAACGAATGAATGAAAAAGATTCGTCAAGGAAGAGTCCGCTGTGCGGACGTGCAGCCGAAGCTGGCTTCGGGGAATTGCGCTACCTAAACGCGGCCCGGTTAAAGGCCGGCGCGCACTATACCGGAATTCGCCCGAAAAGGGAGCTTTTTTTATCGGAAAAAACCGGCGTATACCGTTGTGTCACGGGCTTTGCGGATAATTGTGCGACGGTCTATTTTGCAAAGGCCCGGCCCTGCTGACGATGGCGCTAAAACGGTTCACTCTTGTGACGCAGACCTTCGGTCTGACGCCCCCTTCCCCACCCGAGGAAATGTCCTATGAATCAGCCCGGCACCAGTCGTGTAACCCGTGAACGACACGGTCATATCCTGATGATCGGCCTGGATAGGGTGGCCAAACGCAATGCCTTCGACCTCGACCTGCTCAACGAACTCAGTCTGGCCTATGGCGAGTTCGAGGCCGACAGCGAGGCGCGGGTCGCGGTGGTGTTCGGCCATGGCGAGCATTTCACCGCTGGGCTCGATCTGGTCAGCGCCGGCGCGGCTCTGGCCGAAGGCTGGCAGGCACCGCCCGGCGGCTGCGACCCATGGGGCGTGCTCGCAGGCCCCCGGGTCAGCAAACCGGTGATAGTCGCGGCTCAAGGCTACTGCCTGACCGTTGGCATCGAGTTGATGCTGGCCGCCGACATTAACCTGTGCGCCAGCAATACCCGTTTTGCCCAGAAGGAAGTGCAGCGCGGGATCTTCCCGTTCGGCGGCGCCACTTTGCGCCTGCATCAGGTCGCCGGCTGGGGCAATGCCATGCGCTGGCTGCTCACCGGCGATGAATTCGACGCTCATGACGCCTTGCATCTGGGGTTGGTGCAGGAGGTCATGGCCAGCGAGGACTTGTTGCCACGGGCAATTGAACTGGCGGAGCGGATTGCCCGGCAGGCACCGCTGGGTGTTCAGGCGACGTTGATGTCTGCCCGACAGGCGCGCTATGAGGGTGAAATGGCAGCAGCTCAGGCTTTGCCGGCGCAGGTGAAAAAATTGCTGAATAGCGAGGATGCCAAGGAGGGTGTGCGGTCGATGATCGAGAAGCGGCCGGGTGTTTTCAAAGGGGTTTGAGGCATGTGTTGACTGTGAGGACCTCATCGCGGGCAAGCCCGCTCCCACAGTGATTTGCGTCGCTCACGGACCTGTGGGAGCGGGCTTGCCCGCGAAGAGGCCCTAAAGGACAACAACAATCTATGTCGCCGGCCGAATCGCCTTGATCAACGACTGCAACGAATACCCCAATCGCGGCGCCAGGCCTTCAGCGCGCGCGATCAGCCCATCCATATCCAGTTCCTGATCCAGCTCAGATGGCACGATCAGAATCACGTTGCCCTCCTTCACCGGCAGCTCCCAGTAATGCCGGTGATAGAGACCGCGCAACAACGCCGCCCCCAACGGTCGACCATCGTCGGTGGCCCACTGGTTGATCACCAGCCAGCCACCCGGATTCAACCGCTTCTGACAGTTTTCCAGAAAACCCCAGGCCAGATGCCCGACACCCGGCCCGACATCGGTATAGAGGTCGACGAAAATCAGATCGGCCGGTTCAGCCGTATCGAGCAATTCCAGGGCATCGCCAACGCGGATGTACAACCGCGGATCATCATCCAGCCCGAGGTATTCGATGGCCAGGCGCGGTACATCCGGGCGCAGCTCGATGGCTTCGACGTCTTCCAGCGGCAGGAACTTGAGGCAAGCCTGGGTCAGAGTGCCGGCTCCGAGCCCGAGAAACAGCGCACTCTCTGGCTGTTCGTGGCACAGCGCGCCAATCAGCATCGCCCGGGTGTAATCGTACTCGAGCCAGCTCGGGTCAGCGGTGAACACGCAACTCTGTTCGATGGCATCACCGAACTCCAGAAAACGGTAATCGGCCACTTCCAGCACGCGAATCACGCCGAACTCGTCCTGTACCTCGGCGAGCAGATGCTCGACGCGCTCCTCAGTCATTTCGTCTCCCGATCGTCACCGGCCCCGGCAACGCGATAAACCGCAACAGAAAGCGGCAAAGGCGCGATTGTCCGCGAAGCGACGGGAACAGGTCACGCACTAATTGCTGATAACATAACCGTCCGAGCGTAAAACACTAGAGACTGCAATGAGCCAACCCTGGAGCCCTGACAGCTGGCGCGCCCTGCCGATCCAGCAACAACCTCAATACCCCGACGCGGCGCATTTGCTGCACGTCGAGCAAACCCTGGCGAGCTATCCGCCGCTGGTGTTTGCCGGTGAAGCCCGGGAGTTGCGCCGTCAGTTTGCCGAAGTCACCCAGGGCCGGGCGTTTCTGTTGCAGGGCGGTGACTGCGCCGAAAGCTTCGCCGAATTCTCCGCCGCGAAAATTCGCGACACGTTTAAAGTGTTGCTGCAAATGGCGATCGTCATGACCTTCGCCGCCGGCTGCCCGGTGGTCAAAGTCGGACGCATGGCCGGCCAGTTCGCCAAACCCCGTTCGGCCAACGATGAAACCATCAACGGCGTGACACTGCCGGCCTACCGTGGCGATATCGTCAACGGCATCGGTTTCGACGAAAAAAGCCGTGTACCGGATCCGGATCGCTTGCTGCAGTCTTACCACCAGTCCACTGCAACCCTGAACCTGCTGCGCGCCTTTGCCCAGGGCGGCTTTGCCGACCTGCATCAGGTGCACAAGTGGAACCTGGATTTCATCGCCAACTCGGCGCTGGCCGAGAAGTACAGCCACCTGGCTGATCGCATCGATGAAACCCTGGCCTTCATGCGCGCCTGCGGCATGGACAGCTCGCCGCAACTGCGCGAAACAAGTTTCTTCACCGCCCACGAAGCGCTGCTGTTGAACTACGAAGAAGCCTTCGTGCGTCGCGACAGCCTGACCAACGACTACTACGACTGCTCGGCCCACATGCTGTGGATCGGCGACCGTACCCGTCAACTGGACGGTGCGCATGTCGAATTCCTGCGCGGGGTGCACAACCCGATCGGCGTGAAGGTCGGCCCGAGCATGACCCCTGAAGACCTGATTCGCCTGATCGATGTGCTTAACCCGGACAACGATCCGGGTCGCCTGAACCTGATTGCGCGGATGGGCGCGAACAAGGTCGGCGATCACCTGCCGCAGCTGATCCGCGCGGTGCAGCGCGAGGGCAAGCAGGTGCTTTGGAGCTCCGACCCGATGCACGGCAACACCATCAAGGCCAGCAGCGGCTACAAGACCCGCGACTTCGCGCAAATCCTTGGCGAGGTGAAACAGTTCTTCCAGGTTCACGAGGCGGAAGGCAGTTATGCCGGCGGCATCCACATCGAAATGACCGGGCAGAACGTCACCGAATGCATCGGCGGCGCACGGCCGATTACCGAGGATGGGTTGTCGGATCGTTACCACACCCACTGCGACCCACGGATGAATGCCGATCAGTCGCTGGAATTGGCGTTTTTGATTGCTGAAACCCTGAAGCAGGTTCGGCGGTGAATCAGTAGGTTTTTTATTACCTGACAGGCCGCCATCGCGGGCAAGCCCGCTCCCACAGGTTCAGCGCTAACCCTGTGGGAGCGGGCTTGCCCGCGATGGCGTCAGCTCAATCACCATCAAGCTGTGCCAATGCCACCCGCAACCGCGCCGCACTCGCCCGCGGGCAATTCAATTGAATCTGCGCCAGCCCCAACCAATCCGCCATCTGCCGCAGATTGACCGCCAACGCCAGCATCCCCACCTCATCCAGCCCCGGCTCTTCCTCATGCACGGCATGCACCGCCAACCGGCCCAATGCCCGCTCGGCCCGCAAGTCGACCCGCGCGGCAACCCGCTCATTGTGCAAAAACGGCAATACGTAATAGCCGTAGACGCGCTTATGCTGTGGCGTATAAATCTCCAGCCGATAACGGAAATCGAACAATCGCTCGGTACGGCTGCGTTCCCAAATCAGCGAATCAAACGGTGAAAGCAGCGCACTGGCCTTGACCTTGCGCGGTACTTTCGGCTCTGCCAGGCAATAGGCTGGTTGCCGCCAGCCTTCAACCTCACATACCAGCAGATCGCCCTCCTCGACCAGCTCCGCTAGCCGCGGCCGGCTGTCTGCCGGGCTCAAGCGAAAATAATCCCGCAGGTCCTTTTCCGTCGCCACGCCCAACGCATTGGCGGCATGCAGTAATAGCCCGCGCTGAGCCTCAGCCTCGCTAAGCAAAGGCTGCTGAAGAATGGCCGAAGGAATCACCCGCTCCGGCAAATCATAAAGCCGTTCGAACCCGCGCCGCCCGGCCACGGTCACTTCACCAGCAGCGAACAACCATTCCAGCGCGTGCTTTTCCTCGCTCCAGTCCCACCATGGCCCCGCCCGCTCCTGGCGGGTCGACAAGCTGCCCGCACCCAGCGCACCGAGCTCCTGAACCGACGCCAACACGCGGCGAATCGTGTCTTGCTGCTCACGACCGAAGCGCGCCAGTTGCTGATAGATGTCTTCGCCGCGGGTCGCGCGCTGCATTCGCCAACGCATCAAGGGGTACATCGACAAGGGCAACAAAGACGCTTCATGACCCCAGTACTCGAACAACGTGCGTCGACGGCCCTGACTCCAGGCAGCCTGATCAAGCAAGTCGGATGAGTAATTGCCAAGACGGGAAAACAAGGGAAGATAGTGCGAACGCACCAACGCATTGACCGAATCGATCTGCAGAATGCCCAGGCGCTCGATCAGCCGGTTTAGCTGAACCGCTTTGATCGCCGCTGGCGGCTGGCGCCCGTTGAACCCTTGGGCAGCCAGCGCCAGACGCCGAGCCTGTTTGAGGGAAAAGGACAGTGTGGCGGGCATGAGCATCTCCTTGTCTGCTCGCAACCTACCTCACCCGGAAGGGGTTTGTGTAGCGATGGCATCATCATTTATGCATCGGATCATCCCAGAACGGTCTTACCGTCTCATGCTCCACATCCGCACGGCTCACGCCGATATCCTTCAATGCTTCGTCGCTCAAGCTCGCCAACATTTCACGTTCACGGTGAAGTTCGTACCAGCGACTAAACTTGTGCAGCAAATCGGATACCGCATGGATTGAAAATTTTTGTTCCGTTACATGCTCGTTGTGACCTTTCATCGTGTAGCCCTCCTTTAGGGATGGCCCAAGTCTCGCGTCAGCGCTAAGATCAATCCAACGAATGTTTCTGATGGCATACATCTCGGAGATTGATGAATGTCCGCCTACCCCAGTATCGACACCGATGTATTGCGCACCTTCGTCGCGATCGCCGATCAGGGCGGTTTCACCCGCGCCGGTGAAATGGTCAACCGCACCCAGTCGGCGGTGAGCATGCAGATGAAACGCCTGGAAGAAGACGTGCTGCAGCGCCAGCTGTTCGAACGCGACGGGCGCCAGGTCAAACTGACCGCCGAAGGCCAGGTATTGCTGGGCTATGCGCGGCGCATCCTCAAACTCCACAGCGAAGTCTTCAATACCCTGCGTGAGCCACATATGGTCGGTACCGTGCGCATTGGCACGCCCGATGATTACGTCATGCGCTTTCTGCCGGGCATCCTGTCGCGCTTTGCGCAGTTCTACCCGCTGATCCAGATCGAGGTTCACTGCGAATCGACCCGGCAACTGTTGCAGCGCCAGGACCTGGACCTGTCCATCGTCACCCGAGAGCCGGGTAACGAGATTGGTCAACTGCTGCGCAAGGAGCGTTTTGTCTGGGCCGAAGCCCAATGCTTCAGCGCCCATGAGCAAACGCCGCTGCCGCTGGCGATGTTCAACAGTGATTGTTTCTGCCGCCTCTGGGCATGCAATGCCCTGGATGCCATGGGCCGCGACTACCGCATTGCCTACAACAGCTCCAGCCTGTCGGCGTTGATGGCCGTGGTCAGCGCGGGGCTTGCGATCACCGCGCAGCTGGAAAGCCTGATCACACCGGACATGCGCATCCTTGGCGCCAACGAAGACCTGCCGCTGCTGCCGGAAGCCAGCATCATGCTGATCCGCAACCTGAACAACCCTTCGCCGATCACCGAATGCCTGGCCGAGCACATCGTCGAAGGTTTCAAACTTTAAACGCGAGCATCACCGCACAGACCACCAGAAAACCACAGAACAGCCCACGCAGGAGTCGCTCCGGCAATGCGTGGGCAATTCTCACGCCCCAACTGATGCTCATCAATCCTCCGACCGCCAACGGCACACCGATCGCCCAATGCACCTGATCGTGCACTGCATAAGTCGCCAGGGTGACGCCCGTACTCGGCAACGCCAGCGCCAGCGCCAACCCCTGGGCAACCACTTGAGTGGTGCCGAACAGGCTGGTCAACACCGGCGTTGCCACCACCGCCCCGCCCACTCCAAATAGTCCGCCCATGGTCCCGGAAGCCGCTCCGAGCACACCCAGCCACGGCCAGGAATAGCGCATCTGCGAAGAGGCCGGTGCGTTGGTGGTGAACATTCGCATCAGGTTGTAGGCCGACAGCGCGATCAGGAAAGCGACGAAGCCCAAGCGCATGGTTTGTGCATCGATACCCACCGCCCAGATCGAACCGATCCAGGCAAAGCAGAACCCCATCGAGGCCAGTGGCAGCGCATGATGCAATTCGATGCGATTGCGCTGGTGATAGCGCCACAGTGCCAGCATCACGTTCGGCACCACCATCACCAGCGCCGTGCCTTGGGCAATCTGCTGATCAAGACCGAACCACACGCCCAGCAGCGGGATCGCGACCAACCCGCCACCAATGCCGAACAGGCCGCCGAGGGTTCCCAAGGCCGCGCCAAAAACCAGATACAACATGAACTCAATCACAGGCAATTTCCTTTTGTGAGGGTGTTCATCCTACGCAGTCGGCTCTGGCGGGGAAACGCACAGCAACGCACAATGGCTGTGCCAACTTCGCACAAGCGCCGACGAACCATGAACCCCAATCAATTGACCGAACAACTTGGCCTGTTTCTCGATGTGCTGGAAAGCGGCAGTTTTTCCGCCGCGTCCCGACGCCATCCATTGACGCCTTCGGCCGTGGCGCGGCGCATCGACAGCCTCGAAAGCGCCGTCGGCAGCCAGTTGTTCATTCGCAGCACCCATGCCGTGCGCGCGACCCCGGCTGGTCTGGCTTTTGCCGAGCGTGCGCGGCGGATCGTCGCTGAACTGCGTCTGGCCCGTGCGGAAGCGGTGTCCCTGAGCAGTGCGCCGGAAGGTTTGATTCGGGTGGATGCGCCGGCAGCGTTCGGACGCCGACACCTGGCGCCGGTGATTGCCGATTTCCTGACGCTTTACCCCGGTCTCGACGTGCAATTACACCTGATCGACAGCTTTGTCGACATGCAGGGCTCGAACCTGGGCAAAGTCGATCTGGTGTTGCGTGCAGGGCAAATGGCCGACACCCGGTTGGTGGCCACGCCGCTGGCGAGCATGGTGCGCATCGCCTGCGCCAGCCCGGATTACCTGCAACGCCGTGGCGTGCCGACTGACCCTGCGCAGCTGACTGAACACGATGGTCTTGATTGGGAAGGCCTGGCGCCGCCGTTCGCCTGGCGCTTTGAACGAGATGGGCAGATGCACCTGCACCGGCCAGCGCGAATCCGCATGAGCGCCAATAATGCCGAGGCACTGGTCTGTGGTGCACTGGCCGGGTTGGGCATCGCGCATTTACCGACCTGGCTGGCCAGCGAATATTTATTACGCGGCGAACTGCAGCCGCTGTTCTGCGAAAACGGTCTGCCAAAACCGGAAAGCACCGGCATTTATGCGTTGCGCCTGGAGCAGCAACCCAGTTCGCGCAGCCGCTTGTTGCTGGAATACCTGAAGACCCGTTTCAGTCCCATCCCGCCGTGGGATCTGGCGCTGCAAACCAACCTGGACCGCCACTAGTCCAGAATTATCTGGCGCATTAAAGATTCGCCCGCTAGATTTATGACGATCACTGATCAAGGCTTTGAAATGAACACCGAGCGCAACAACCCGGACAACTGCGACGACCTGCTGCTGGATAATCAGGTCTGCTTCGCCCTGCATTCCACCTCGCTGCTGATGACCAAGGTCTACAAGCCGCTGCTACAAGCGCTGGGCCTGACCTATCCGCAGTACTTGGCGATGATGGTGTTGTGGGAAAAGGATGGGCTGACGGTCGGCGAAATCAGCACAAAACTGCTGACCGATCCCGGCTCCCTCACCCCGCTGCTCAAGCGTCTGGAGGCCGAAGGCCTGTTGAGCCGCACCCGCAGCCGTGAAGACGAGCGAGTAGTGATTGTCGAACTGACCGAGCAAGGCCGTGCATTGCGAGACAAGGCGCGGGGTATTCCCCAGTGCATCCTCGGTGCCAGCGGACAAACGCTGGAACAGTTGAAGAAGCTGCAAGCAGATCTTCAAGCGCTGCGTAGTCATCTGCAAGATAGCCTTTAGACCGCATTATCGTTCTTCGCGGGCAAGCCTCGCTCCACAGGTTCTCGGTCGATAAATTTGTAAACGACACAAAAACCGTAGGAGCGAGGCTTGCCCGCGAAGGCGTCCTCTCCCGTCGCAAAAAATTTCACCTCGCAAAAATCCCGCACGAAAGCCTCTATCTCAAGCCTCTCCTCCCCAATCGAATTGCTGGACTACGACTTTAAATAAATTTTTTCGAAAATTTATATTGCGCACTAAATATTTGCGAGCTACATTTACCTCGCACTTACTTAGCGCGCAAACATTTAGCGCAAAACATCGAAACCCGAACGAGGCTCACACCATGCAAACTCTCTACACCGCAATCGCAACCTCCACCGGCGGCCGTGACGGTCGTGCGATCTCCAGCGACAACGTCCTGGACGTCAAACTCGCTACCCCGAAAGAACTCGGTGGTGCCGGCGGCGCAGCAACCAACCCAGAACAACTGTTTGCAGCTGGCTACTCCGCCTGCTTCATCGGCGCACTGAAATTCGTCGCCAGCCAGACCAAACGCAAAATCCCGGACAACGCGTCGATCACCGCCCACGTCGGCATCGGCCAGATCCCTGGCGGTTTCGGTCTGGACATCGACCTGCACATCAGCTTGCCGGGTCTTGAACAAGCCGATGCACAAAGCCTGGTAGAAGCCGCCCACCAAGTCTGCCCGTACTCCAACGCCACCCGTGGCAACGTCGATGTGCGCCTGCACGTCACCGTCTAACCGCTGACTCCAAGGTCGAACAGGAAATGGATATGAACACTTTCAGCAAAGTCTTGACCGGTACTCTTCTCGCTCTGTCCATCAACAGTGCATTCGCAGGCAATGGGGTTGAACACAACACCCAGGCGTTCCTTGACGTGCTGAATGCCGGCACCGGTAAACCGATCGAGCAGCTCACCCCTGCCGATGCCCGCGCGGTGTTGGTGGGTGCACAGGCCGGGGTGAAACTGACGTTGCCAAAAGCCGATGTCAGCGAGAAGACCATCCAGGTCGACGGCCAACCGATCAGCCTGACCATCGTTCGGCCGGCCGGGGTCAAAGGCGAGCTGCCGGTGTTCATGTTCTTCCACGGCGGTGGCTGGGTACTGGGGGACTTCCCGACCCACGAAAGATTGGTTCGGGACCTGGTAACGGGTTCGGGCGCGGCGGCGGTGTTCGTCAATTACACCCCGTCGCCGGAAGCGCATTACCCGGTGGCGATCAACCAGGCCTACGCCGCGACAAAGTGGGTGGCCGAGCACGGTAAAGAGATCAACGTCGACGGCAAACGACTGGCCGTGGCCGGCAACAGCGTCGGTGGCAATATGGCGGCCGTGGTTGCACTGATGGCCAAAGACAAAGGCACGCCGGCGATCAGATTCCAGGTGCTGTTGTGGCCGGTGACTGACGCCAGCTTCGAGACGGCGTCCTATAACCAGTTCGCCGAGGGGCACTTCCTCACCAAAAACATGATGAAGTGGTTCTGGGACAACTACACCACCGACGCCAAACAGCGTAACGAGATCTACGCCTCACCGCTGCGGGCAACCACTGCGCAACTCAAGGGCTTGCCACCTGCCCTGGTGCAGACGGCGAGCGCCGATGTACTGCGCGATGAAGGTGAAGCGTACGCGCGCAAACTCGACGAGGCCGGTGTGCCGGTCACGGCGGTGCGCTACAACGGCATGATCCACGACTATGGTTTGCTTAACGTAGTGAGCCAGGTGCCCGCGGTGCGCTCGGCGATGTTGCAGGCGTCCGAAGAGCTCAAGCAACACCTGAAGAAATAACACACCCCTTGTAGATACTCTGTTCACGGTCAAGCTTTTAGCAGATGTTTTTCGCTGAAAAGCTTGGCCGTATCGAAATCCTCTCCAGCACGTATGCAGGCCCACAAGCCTGTCAGGTATTTGCGCATAACCGCGCAGATGGCCTGCATTTTTCGTTTTCCACGACCGACTAGCACGTCGTAAAAAGCCTTCACATAAGGATCGCAACGGATCGCTGACATGGCAGGCATGAACATCGCCGAGCGCAGGTAGGCGTTGCCACCCTTGCTCAGGCGCCCGGGTTTGTCGATGCTCGTTCCAGACTGGGTCAGTCGCACGTCCAGCCCTGCATAACGACTGATCTGCGGGGATTTGAGTGTCACTGGCAGGGTCGTCAGTTCAGCCAGCACTGCAAATGTCGAGACCTCACCCATTCCGGGTGCAGCCACCATGTGATCAAACTGCTCCTGCAAAATTGGACAGCTAGCGATGATGTCTCGCCCGGCTCGCCTAAACCGTTCGATGCGCCTGCCGAACATCGCAATAGCTTCTTCCTCATCCTCAATCAGCATCGCTGAAGTTGTTTCGGTCGCTTGAAGGGCATGCAGCTCATTCTTCGCTCGGGTGCAGTGGCAGGTCAGACGGTTGATATGCCGGCCAATGGCACGCAACTCAAGCTGGGCGGGGCTTGGAGGAGTCCACAAGCGAGGCGTCATGCGTTCGCCGTACTCCGCTAGCAACTGGGCGTCGATGGCGTCCGTTTTACTGTGTTGAAGCATCAGTCTTGCAAAATTGCGGGAGCTTTTCGGGTTGATCACAGAAACCGGCAAGCCTGCAGTGCTTAACTCCAGGGCCAGATCCAGGTAATAAATCCCGGTGGCTTCCATGACCACAGAAAGCGGTTTGAGTGCTATCAGCTTTTTCACGGCAGCCTTGCGCCCCTTGGGCGTTTGAGCGATATCCCACGAGCCAGCTGCACGGCCTTTGTCACGCCATCCCATTGCTGTGGTGCGAGAACCAACATCCAATCCGACGTGTACACTCATGCTTTCCACTCCAAGGAAACTGGGTGAAGATGGCTCCTGGTTCCCCCGACCTCGAACTTCATGCCACTGCAACCTTGTAATGCGAAGTCCGACTTGTCGGCTTCTCGATACTCTTCGTGGTGGGCAATGAGGCGGGGGGGCCTCTCTACAGACAAGGTCAGGAGCAAATCCTGCCTTCAGGAGCGATCGGCCTCCCCCAGAAACACATCTTTGAGACAACACCGAGGAGCTTAGCTGCTCTCGCCGGGTGTTCGGCCAACATACAAGGAGCGAGGCTTGCCCGCGAAGACGTAGTGTCAGTCGACATCAATGTTGAATGATAAATCGCTTTCGCGGGCAAGCCTCGCTCCTACAGGAATGAGGCCACAAAAAAGCCCGACTCAATGGTCGGGCTTTTTCATTCCTCAAGCAGTGCTTATTTAGCACGGCCTTTGTAGGAACCGCCTTCGCGGGTATCGATCTCGATCATGTCGCCGATTTCGATGAAGTCAGCAACCGACAGCTCGGTACCGTTCTTCAGTTTGGCAGGCTTCATCACCTTGCCGGAAGTGTCACCGCGAGCGGAACCTTCGGTGTAGTCAACCTGACGCACGATAGTGGTCGGCAGTTCTACGGAAACCAGACGTTCTTCGAAGAAGATCGCTTCGCAAACATCGGTCATGCCTTCTTCAACGAAAGGCAGAACGGCTTCGATGTCTTCAGCGTTCAGCTCGTACATGGTGTAGTCAGTGGTGTCCATGAACGTGTAGGAGTCGCCGCTGATGAAGGACAGGGTCGCTTCTTTACGGTCGAGGATCACGTCGTCCAGCTTGTCGTCGGCGCTGTAAACGATCTCGGTCTTGTAACCGGTCAGCAGGTTCTTCAGCTTGGTCTTCATGATCGCGCTGTTACGACCCGACTTGGTGAATTCAGCTTTCTGAACCAGCCAAGGATCGTTTTCGAGACGGATCACCATCCCGGGTTTCAGTTCTTTACCAGTTTTCATTGCGAATATCCGAATTTGGATGGGATTTACAAAAATCTAGGCCGCGTATCATATCCAATTTAGGTAAAACTGTACCAGCGCTGCGGTAAGATCTGCCTGCAAGGCTTGTTCCAGACACCATGTCTCGGCATGTTTTTCCAGTTCAGGCCAATGTTTGCGGGTTGATTTCCAGTGATCAGTCATTGTCTCACCTGCATTCCATGCCCGCCATAGACCACTGATCGCCTCGCCAGCCGGCTTGGACAGGCCTTGGGTGTACAGGGTCAGGAAGGCGTCGAGCTTGTCCAGATGGATGTCTTCGTCCTGCCGATAGATGTGCCAGAGCAACGGACGACCTGCCCATTGGGCGCGGACAAAAGAGTCTTCGCCGCGCACGGCATTGAAATCGCAACTCCACAGCAGCGGGTCATATTGATCCTGTCGGACGAATGGCAGCACTTGCACGGTCAAGGCATCGCGCACATGCACCGTCCCGGCCTTCAGCCCATCCACCCCGAGCCAGCGTTCGACGTCGCCGAGAATCCGGCCTTCGGGTACCAGCAGATGCGTGGGCGTCGAGTCGAGCGCCATCGTGTCCAGCCAACTGGCCAGCCCGGTATTTTCGTAGGCAAACAGCGAGATCAGTTGTGCATTCGGTGCGCGATCAACCCCCAGGCCTTGCAGGAATTCTTGCTGAGCTTGCGGACTTTGCTGAAACTGCCGACGCCGCTCCAGCAATCCGCTTTCACGCAGCAAGCCACCGGTGCCCTTGCGGAACCCCGGGAAGAAAAAGAACTTTTGCACGTTCTTGTACTTCACCGACGGCAAGCCGTGGCAGCCGACGACCCAGTCTTCGGCACTCAGATAATCGAGGTTCATCCACAGCGGCGGTTTTTCCCGTTCGGCCATGGCCTCCATATAGGCACTCGGCAACTGGCAGGCGAATGCGGCGATGACGACATCAGCGGCTTCGGTGGGCTGCCAGTCGGCCGACCACTGTCGCACCTCGACGCCCTGCCGCCATTGCTGCGCAGCGTTGATATCGATCTGCGGACACAAACGCTCAAAGGCTCGCAGGTCGTCGACCCACAATCGCACCGCCACTGAATGTTCAGCCACCAGTTGTCGAGCCAGACGCCAGGTCACACCGATGTCGCCGAAGTTGTCGACCACGGTGCAAAAAATATCCCAGCGGGTTTTCATTTCAGGCATTCCAGGCTCCCGTTGGCAAAGGCGCCGATTGTCCGCATAAATTACCCCGTGCAGAAGAGCCGACGGCGATTAATCTTCATGCGACAATCGCCACTTGCCCGCGACCATCCGCCAGGAGGCAGTAATGCCCTACCGTCCCAACCCGCGCCGTCCCTTGCCGATCCAGTTCAATGCGCTGCAACTGACCGGCAGCATTGCCCTCGGTTTGTGGCTGGGATTCATCGCGATCGCACTGACTTGCTGGCTCGCCTGGCGCCTGTTGTTCAACGAGCAATTGGCGCCCTTGGCCCAGGCGGTGGAACAACTGACCAGGCCACCGGTGATTGAGCAACCTGCCCCACAGAACCCGATGTTCGAACAGTACGAGGACCACCTGCGCAGGAATGAACAGCAGCAAATGGTGGAACAGGCCAGAAGCAGCAAACACAATCTGTCCAATCCAAAATGCCAGTTCTGGCTGCAGCAGAATCAAACGGCACCGAGCGAAAAAAGCCGCGCCAATGTCCTGCAATTCTGCGATTGATCATGAAGCTCTCCATGCACAAGCCGACCGTCCACCAACTGATTATCGACAAGCTGCGGATCGATCTCGACATCGCCGAGCGTGCCGCGCAAACCGCTTACGAAACCGCGACCCACGAAGAAAACATAGCCGAAAACAAGTACGACACCCTGGGGCTGGAGGCGTCTTATCTGGCGGCCGGACAGGCCAGGCGGGTGGAGGAAATCAAGCTGTCATTGAGCCTTTGCCAGAACCTGACCCTGCGGCCTTATGACGAGCGGCGCGGCATCGAAGTCGGCGCCCTGCTCGGCCTTGAAGACGAAAAAGGTCGCGAACAATGGCTGTTCCTGGCCCCCGACGCGGCCGGGTTGAAGGTTGATCTGGTGGGGCAATTGATTACTGTCATCACCCCTCGCTCACCACTGGGCAAAAGCCTGCTGGGCAAGTTCGAAGGGGATGAAGTGGAGATTCTGGTGGCCGGCGCTCGGCAACAGTTTGCTGTCACCGAGGTGGTCTAGAGTCTGTTGACGCTTAATGGACCGGCAGTTCGACGCCGTCGAACAGCTCTTCCAATTCCTGTTTGTTGTGGCACTGAATGGCCTTGGCCATCACTTCGCGGGTCAGGTGCGGCGCGAATTTCTCGATGAAGTCGCACATGAAGCCACGCAGGAAGGTGCCGCGACGGAAACCGATTTTGGTAATGCTGGACTCGAACAACTCGCTGGCATCAAGCACCACCAGGTCGCTATCGAGCTTGGTGTCGACCGCCATTTTCGCCACGATGCCCACGCCCAGGCCCAGACGAACGTAAGTCTTGATCACGTCGGCGTCGGCGGCGGTGAACACCACTTTGGGTGTCAGGCCGCGATGGCTGAAGGCTTCGTCGAGTTTCGAGCGGCCGGTGAAACCGAACACGTACGTCACGATCGGGTATTCGGCCAAAGCTTCGAGGGTCAGCTTCGACAGCTTGGTCAGCGGGTGGCCCTGAGGCACGACCACGCAGCGGTTCCAGCGATAGCACGGCATCATCACCAGGTCACCGAACAGCTCCAGCGCTTCAGTGGCGATGGCGAAGTCGACGGTGCCGTCAGCGGCCATCTCGGCGATCTGCATCGGCGAACCCTGGTGCATGTGCAGGGCAACGTCCGGGTATTGCTTGATGAAATTGCTGATCACCGGTGGCAATGCATAACGCGCCTGGGTGTGCGTGGTGGCGATCGACAGGGTGCCTTTTTTCTCGTTGGAGAATTCCTGGGCGATCTGCTTGATGCTTTCAACTTTGCGCAGGATCTCACCAGCGGTGGTGATGATGCGCTCGCCGGCCGGGGTCACCCGGGTCAGGTGCTTACCGCTGCGGGCGAAAACCTCGACCCCCAATTCGTCTTCCAGCAGACGGATCTGTTTGCTGATGCCCGGTTGCGAGGTGTAGAGGCTTTGGGCTGTAGCAGAGACGTTGAGGTCGTGGTGCGCCACTTCCCAGATGTAGCGCAATTGTTGAAGCTTCATATGAATCCCTCAAAGCAGGTAGACGCCACGGGCATCAGCGACGGTATATAACTATATTAATGGTTTGAGTAATAAATCTAGAACTTTTTTATCAAAACGCCATTATTCGTGTCCTAGCGATCCCCTTTGCGGCGACGTTCCATCAGCGGCACCAGATAGACCGGTACTCTGGCCAGTTGCAACACGCGCGCAGCGGTTCGGCCCAATGGCGTATCCGCGCCAGCGCCATGACTGTGACTCCCTACGATCAGCAAATCGACGGAGAGTTTCTGCGCCTGGTCGAGAATCACCTGCGCCGGATCGCCCTGCAGCACCCGCACTGCCCGAATCCGTTCCAGGTCCTGCTCCCCCTCATCCCCCAGTTCTTCGCGAAAGCTGTCGAGCACCCGCTGCTCGATATTGGCAATCACCGTATTCAGACCCTGACTGTGAAACTCGTTCAGGGCCTGCTCATCGAGGTAACTCTGAAGCACCGATTCGGCGAACAACCCCATCGGCTCAACCGCGTGCACCACATACAAGTCGGCATTGAATGTTCGAGCCAGTGCCAACGCATGCTGCATCACAAAAGGTGCATACAGACCGAGGTCGGTGGCATACAGCATCGAATGAATCATAGTGACCTCCTTTAATGCCAACATGGCGGAGATTGATTCAGCTTAGCAGCGCCGTGGCGAGAGCGGCGTTCGGCGCAACGCATTGAACCGCAGCGCTTTAAATCGACGGCTCGTTACTGATGCCATGGGGCACATGACCGGTGGCGACCACTTCGCGGGCCAGCTCGCAATGGCCGGCCTGATCGTCGAAAAATACGTCGGCGGCAAAGGCTTCGAGAAAAGCCGATTTGGTCAGGCCGCCAAGAAACAGCGATTCGTCCAGACGAATGTCCCATTCGCGCAAGGTGCGGATCACCCGTTCATGGGCCGGCGCCGATCGCGCGGTCACCAGCGCGGTGCGGATCGGACAGGCATCATCGGGGAACTCACGCTGCAACAGATTGAGCGCCGCGAGGAAGCCTTTGAACGGCCCGCCACGCAAAGGCTCGCGGGCCGCCTCACGCTCGCTGGCCTGAAACGCCGCCAGGCCTCCCGACTGATAGACCCGCTCCGACTCATCGGAAAACAGCACCGCGTCACCGTCGAACGCAATGCGCAATTCATCACTGGCGGCGCGACTGGCACCGCCCGAGAGAATAGTCGCTGCGGCGAAACCCGCATCCAGCGCACTGCGCACATCGTCGGAATGGGTCGAAAGAAACAGGTCGCAACCAAAGGCCTTGAGGTACGGATAAGGACTGCGCCCGCCGACAAATGCCGCACGCGAGATCGCCAGGCCATAGTGATGAATCGAGTTGAAAACCCGCAGTCCGGTGTCGGCGCTGTTGCGCGACACCAGGATTACCTCGACCCGGGCACGGCCGAGACTGGCATTCAGGTTCAGGAGTTTTTCGACCAACGGGAATGCATCGCCGGGCTCGAGAATTTCGTCTTCGTGTTCGATCTGGTATTGCCGATAGGCCTCGACGCCGCTCGACAGATAAACCTTGTGACTCTCGCTCAAGTCGAACAGTGCTCGCGAAGAAATCGCCAGCACCAGTTTGTCGTCTATGCCATTGGCCATGCCCTTCCCTCTCCTGTTGACCGACTCAGTGATTACGTCGATCGATAAAACTCAAGCTGCGATACAAGGCCTCGATTCGCGGCAACTCACATCCCGCTGCCTTCGCCGCTGCCAGTGGTCGAGTGTAGATCGCGTCCAGTTCCAGCGGCCGCTTGTGCAGGAAGTCGTGATACATGCTCGGCCAATAGTCGGGCATTTTCTCGGTCATCATGAACAGATAGTCGGCGTAACCCGGCGGCATATCGTGACCACAGGCCTTCGCCCCCTGAACCACTTCGGCCATCAAGGCCTGAATCAGCGCGCGGCTGTCGGCGTCCGTCATCAACGGCGTGGTGCTGGCCCCAAGCAGAACCGACAGACCGTTGTAGGGAATATTCCAGACCAGTTTCTGCCAGCGCGCCTGATGCAGGTTCGGCATGGCCTGGGCGTCGATGCCGGCTGTGCGAAACAGCCCGGCACCCTCTTCGACGATATTCATGCGCGCCTGTTCGTCGGCGGCGGGGCCACTGTGGTAGCCGACGTTCACGGCACCGAGCGCCTGATGAGTGATGACGCCAGGGCCGACGCGATGAACGCAGATCAGACAGAGCCCGCCGAGCAGGTGCAGCGAATCGGGGAGCAACGCGCGCAGACTGTCTTCGACGTCCAGGCCATTTTGCAGCAACAGCACTTTGGCATCAGGTGCCGCGGCTTGAATAATGGCTGGTGCCAGGTCCGCGTTACTGGTGGTCTTGGCGCCCACCAGCAGCCAGTCACACGGCGGCATGTCGGCAGCTGACGAATAGGCCTGGACCGGGTTCAGGACCAGCGAGCCCAACGACGCATGATCAAGATGCAAGCCGCGTTCGGCCACCGCTGAAAACTCACTGCGCAACAGGAAATGCACATCGAAGCCGGCACGCGCGAGCATCAGCCCGTAGAAACCACCGATCGCGCCGGTCCCGATAATGCCGATCGTCGGCCTGGCCATTGTGTCTGTCATGGCAACTCCTCTGCTTGTCGACTCAACGCCTGACCCACGGCCTCGTTGAGCGCCGTGCGGGTCAGACGCGACTGTAGCGCCCCAAAGAACTCGCCGTCGCGCACCACAAACAGCGCCGGCAAATGAAAGACCCCATAACGCTCGACCACCCCGCCGTTGTTTCCAGCATCGATCCAGCACAGTCGATCGACCGCCAGATCGAACCTGGGCAATTGCTCACGGGCAAAACGGCAACTGGCGCAACCGACGCTGGTAAAAATCACCAGGGAAATGCCGCTCATCGCCAACAACCGTTGGTCGGCGTCTAAATCGGTCAGTTCCGATTCGACCACTATACTGGGAGAAACAATGTCAGATGACCGACACAGGGAGTCCGTGTTCATGAGACGTTATCTTCCTCATCCTGACGATGTGCCCGTTGAATTAACGTTGTTCAAACACGAGTGTATTTCGCGGCAACAGCTGCACACTATCAGCCTCGGCGGCATGGCTTGCAATTACCACCGCGCGTGGCGCCACGGTACGGCGCTGGAAATACGCATGCCGACCCTGAACCCGGACTTGTGTTTTCTGGGTTATGTGGCGTGGTGTTTGCGACGAAAACGCGGCTATCTGGTGGGCATCGCCTTTGTTGACGAACAGATGCTGTTCAGTGCCAGGATGGGCGAACAGGTGTGCCAGATCGAACATTACCGCCGCCAGCATGACGCGCACGACGACCTGCAGGATATTCAGGCCCTGGCGCTCGAATGGGTCCAGCAACACGCCGACGAGTTCTCCCACGATACCGTTCGCAAGGCATTTGCATAGCCGCCTGCGGGTTCAGGGGGCAAGAATGCCCCCTAAACCCGTGTCTGCCCATTGTCGAGCCACGGTGTAACGCGCTAAGGTTCGACTCCCCCGACGCGCTTAAATTTGCTGTGCTCCGCCGCGCGGGTTCGCTGGCGGCCGGCACCCGTGACCTGACGAGTAAACGATGGCTGATTTACCGATCAACGACCTTAACGTCGCCTCCAACGAAACCCTGATCACTCCCGATCAGCTCAAGCGTGATATCCCTCTGAGCGACGCTGCCCTGCGCACCGTCACCAAGGGTCGCGAAGTCATTCGCAACATTCTTGATGGCACCGACCACCGCCTGTTCGTCGTGATCGGGCCGTGCTCGATCCATGACATCAAGGCTGCCCACGAATACGCCGAGCGCCTGAAGGTGCTCGCGGCCGAAGTGTCCGATACCCTGTATCTGGTCATGCGCGTGTATTTCGAGAAGCCACGCACCACCGTCGGCTGGAAAGGTTTGATCAACGACCCGTACCTGGACGACTCGTTCAAGATCCAGGATGGCTTGCACATCGGTCGTCAGTTGCTGCTGGACCTGGCCGAAATGGGCCTGCCGACCGCGACCGAAGCCCTCGACCCGATCTCCCCGCAATACTTGCAGGACCTGATCAGCTGGTCGGCGATCGGCGCACGCACCACCGAATCCCAGACTCACCGTGAAATGGCTTCCGGCCTGTCCTCGGCTGTCGGCTTCAAGAACGGCACCGATGGCGGCCTGACGGTAGCCATCAACGCCTTGCAATCGGTTTCCAGCCCACACCGTTTCCTGGGTATCAACCAGGAAGGTGGCGTGTCGATCGTCACCACCAAGGGCAACGCCTACGGTCATGTGGTGTTGCGCGGCGGTAACGGCAAACCGAACTACGATTCGGTCAGCGTCGCGCTCTGCGAGCAAGCGCTGAACAAGGCGAAGATCAAGCCGAACATCATGGTCGATTGCAGCCACGCCAACTCCAACAAGGACCCGGCCCTGCAACCGCTGGTGATGGAGAACGTCGCCAATCAGATCCTCGAAGGCAACCAGTCGATCATCGGCCTGATGGTCGAAAGTCATCTGAACTGGGGTTGCCAGGCGATCCCGAAAGACCTCGCCGACCTGCAATACGGCGTGTCGATCACCGATGCCTGCATCGACTGGACCGCCACCGAAAACACCTTGCGCAGCATGCACGCCAAGCTCAAGGATGTGTTGCCGAAACGCGAGCGCAGCTGATCGCCGTTTCATTTCACGCATAAAAAAACGCCAGGTTTAAACCTGGCGTTTTTTTATGCGTTCGCTTTGTTCACAGCTTGGCAGCATGCCGCTGGTGACGCTCCATGTAGCGCTCCACATAGGAACACGATGGAATGACCGTGTAGCCCATTTCCTCAGCGTATTGCAGTGCCTGCTCGGTCAACGCCGCCGCGATGCCGCGACCACGCAGCGCGTTGGGCACAAAGGTACGATAAATATCCAGGGTCTGTTTCCCCAGATCCATATAGGTCAGGTAGGCACGATAACCGTCCACAGTGGTCTCGAACTGATGACCAGCCTGGTCATGGTGGATGGACAACGCCTCGCTCATCACTACTCCTCGCGGGTCTTTAATTCTGACCCCTACCTTACCGATGTTTTTCCGGCGAAGGAACATCTACGCCACCCCGTGCCTGAATGGACACCGAGAGAGCAACACCAATCTCGCGCAACCGAGCACGTATCAAATAGTAGGCACCATTGGCAGAAATGCTCAAGGGACGCTCGTCATGCTGGCTGGCGGGTATGGCCTGGGGTAACGCAGGGTCGGCTCGACCGGGATATTCCCGAGTCAGGCCTGAACATTGCCGGGTATTGAGACTTGAGACGAGCGCCCTTTGTTTAAGTCACCTCAACATGGATAAAGATATGAGAGCCGCTGCGCAAAACCCGAACAAAAGTGTGGACGATTCCATCTAGACAGACTTTAGTCGAGACTGAAAAACAGCTGCTGAGGTGGGGAACTTTTTTTGGCGGCTCGCTCAGTTCGGGCTTCGCAGCTGGATATTTTTTATACAATGCAGTTAAAAGTTGCTCGAAAAAGAATCAACGCCTACAATTTTTTTTGCTTCTTGCTCTACGTCAGTTTACTTACTACAAGTAATGGGTAGTATGTACGCCGGCTATTTCCTCACTCTGAGGAGACAGCTACTTAATAGAAAGTCCTTGAAGGGGAACACGATGAACAACGTTCTGAAATTCTCTGCTCTGGCTCTGGCCGCAGTTCTGGCTACCGGTTGCAGCAGCGTATCGAAAGAAACCGAAGCACGTCTGACTGCTACTGAAGACGCAGCAGCTCGCTCCCAGGCTCGTGCAGACGAAGCTTACCGTAAAGCTGATGAAGCTCTGGCTGCTGCTCAAAAAGCACAACAGACTGCTGACGAAGCTAACGAGCGTGCTCTGCGCATGCTGGAAAAAGCTAGCCGCAAGTAATAGTCCTTCGGGATTGTTATCAAGCCGACCCATTTTTTGGGTCGGCTTTTTTATTGCCCGCCGTTTCTGCAGGCCATAAAAAACCCGCCGACGCGGCCTGCGTCGGCGGGTTGCTTTAACGCGTTACTGCTGCAGGTCGATCGGTGCACTCGATACCATCGGCGCCGAAGCATTCGGCACGGCGATTTCCACCGGCAGGCCATCTTCAGCGGCAACCACGTCACGCACTACATCCCAGTTCATGCGCAAGTTGTTGGTGATGTCCTCACGCTTGAGCATCGCATTGATCACTGCGGTGTGCTTGTCGACCACCGAAGGGTTGCCCTTGTCGTCCAGCGGCGTGTGCGCTTCCAGATAAACCTTGCCGCCACTGAGGCCGAACTTGTACGGGTCATTGATGATCCGCACCGACGTCCCGACCGGCACCATGCTGGCCATTTCCAGCACGTTGTTGTTGAACATGCGGAAGCAACCATGGCTGGTGCGCATGCCGATACCGAATTTCTTGTTGGAACCGTGAATCAGGTAGCCCGGAGTGCCCAGCGTGAACTTGAACGGCCCCAGAGGGTTGTCCGGGCCGGCCGGCACCACATTCGGCAGCGGATCGCCATCAGCGGCGTGCTCGGCCTTGATCGACGCTGGAGGCGTCCAGGTCGGGTTCGGCGTCTTGGCGATGATGCTGGTGTGGGCAATCGGCGAGCCCCAGCCTTCACGGCCGATACCCAGCGGGAATGTGTACACCACGTCCCGGCCTTTCGGGAAATAGTAGAGACGGTATTCGGCCAGGTTGATGACGATGCCTTCACGGGGGCCCGGCGGCAGGATGAAGCGCGTTGGCAGCACCACTTCGGTACCCGCGCCCGGCAACCATGGATCAACGCCCGGGTTGGCCGCGACCATTTCCGAGTAGCCCAAATCGTAGGTGGTGCCAAGGTCGGCGAAGGTATCTTCGTACTTGGCCTTGATCACTTGCACCTGGCCGATGATGTCTTCACCAGGAGGTGGCAGGGGTAGCTCCAATGCTGCTACCGGGCCCGCGACACAGAGGGCGGCAAGAGACAGGCAGCGGGTGACGGCGGGAAAGCGCGGCAACATCCGGAAAATCCTTCGCATGATCGACAAGGGTATAAAAATGGAATTGTACACCGCCTTCCGTAATTTCGGGGAGACGTAAAGACCTGCGGTTGGGGGGATCGGCGGTGAGGGGTTTGTCTGTGGGGGGCTTGTCTGTGGCAAGCCCCCCACAGCAGGCAAGCCCCCCTCGCCACAGGGATCTAAAGCTCGAACCGCAACTCAGGCCAGATCGGCGAGGTGCCGCGTTTTTGCGATTCCAGGATGGCCCGGCACAGCGAGCACAGGCGCTGGTCCTGGAACACTGTACGGTCGACGCTCGACCAGCGCGGTTGCGCCGGCAACAGACTGCCGCACAAGGTTCGGTCCGCCGAGCCGCCCAGTTCCAGCTGACGAGTCACCAGATGCACCCGCACTTCCTGGCAGGCGAACAGATCCAGCTGTTCGTCAGGCTCGATCAGTTGGTAGGCAAAAAGGGACCAGGCAGGACGCGGCATCGGGGGCTCCAAATCGGGGGCGCCACCTTAGCCGAAACACCGCCGCTAGAAAAGCGTCAAAGCAGCGGTTTCAGTGTCGGCCAGACATTTTCCAGCAACTTGCCCTGAGCCCCGGCCGCCGGGTGCAGGCCGTCGGATTGCATCAGGTCCGGATGACCGCCCACGCCATCGAGAAAAAACGGCACCAGCGGGATTTTTTTCTCGTCGGCCACCTTGATAAAAACCTCGGCAAAGGCCTGGGTGTAACGCACCCCATAATTGGGTGGCAATTGCATGCCCAGCAACAGCACCTTGGCGCCACTGACGCGAGAGCTGTCGATCATCGACGCAAGATTTTGTTGCAATTGTGTTGGCGGCATTCCGCGCAAGCCGTCATTGCCTCCCAACTCGAGGATGACGAGCTCAGGTTTATGCTCTGCAAGCAGCGCCGGCAGGCGTGCCCGGCCTCCGGCACTGGTGTCGCCGCTGATGGATGCATTGACCACCTTATCGTCGAAACCTTCGTGCTTGAGCCGTTGCTCGAGCAATGACACCCACCCCAAGCGGGTATCCAGGCCGAAACCGGCGCTGATACTATCGCCAACGATCAGGACTGTACCCGCCGCTGCGTTCTGGGCCATGCACATCAAGGCCAGGCCAGCACTCAAAAACCACACACGCATCGGATTCTCCATGGGCGCAAGCATTCTCACCGCGAAGAACCTCAGCAAAGTGGTTCCCAGCGCGGAAGGTGAACTGACTATCCTGCACGAACTCAGCCTGGAACTGAACAAGGGCGATAGCCTGGCCATCATCGGCGCCTCCGGTTCCGGCAAATCCACCCTCCTCGGCCTGCTGGCCGGCCTCGACCTGCCGAGCAGCGGCGAAGTCACCCTCGCCGGGCAAGGCCTGAGCAATCTCGATGAAGATCAGCGCGCGCGGATCCGCGCCGAGCACGTGGGGTTTGTCTTTCAATCATTCCAGCTGCTCGACAGTCTCAATGCCCTGGAAAATGTCATGCTGCCGCTGGAACTCGATGGCCGCAAAGACGCCCGCGAGCGCGCCACCGAACTGCTGCAACGAGTCGGCCTGGGTCAACGCCTGACCCACTCGCCGCGCCAGCTCTCCGGTGGCGAACAGCAGCGCGTGGCGATTGCCCGTGCCTTTGCCGCCGAGCCCGATGTGTTGTTCGCCGATGAACCCACCGGCAACCTCGACAGCCACACCGGCGAGCGCATCAGCGATCTGCTGTTCGAACTCAACCAGGAAAGCGGCACGACCCTGGTGCTGGTAACCCACGACGAACGCCTGGCACATCGCTGCCGGCGCCTGATCCGCCTTGAAGCCGGCCTGCTGGTCGCCCCTCTGGAGCCTTGATGGCACGCTTGCCGCTGTTGCGCCTGTTCAGTCTCGCTTTTCGCCAATTGCTGCGTGATGCCCGCGCCGGCGAGTTGCGCGTGTTGTTCTTCGCCTTGCTGGTTGCCGTGGCGGCGAGTACCGCCATCGGTTACTTCGGTGCCCGCCTGAATGGCGCCATGATGCTGCGCGCCACCGAATTTCTCGGTGCCGACCTGGTGCTTGAAGGCAGTTCGCCGGCACGGCCCGAACAGATCAGAAGCGGCACGGAGTTGGGCCTTGAGCACGCTCAGGTGGTGGAGTTTTCCAGCGTCATCGCCACCGACAACGGCATTCAACTATCCAGTATCAAAGCCGCCGATGACGTCTACCCGTTGCGCGGCGAACTGAAAAGCGCCCCCGCGCCCTTCGCGCCGGAAGAACCCGGCGGCAGTCCGAAACCCGGCGAAGCCTGGGTGGAAGCGCGACTGCTGACCGCTCTGGACTTGAAGATCGGCGACAGCATCGATGTCGGCCTGAAAACCCTGACACTGGCACGGGTGTTGACCTACGAACCGGATCGCGCCGGCAATTTCTACAGCCTGACGCCACGGGTGCTGATCAACCTTGACGACCTTGAAGCGACCGGCGTCGTGCAACCCGGCAGCCGGGTCAGTTACCGCGAACTCTGGCGCGGTAAAGCCGAGGCGCTGGAAACCTATCGTCAATTGATCAAGCCAGGCTTGGCGGCTAACCAACGCATCCAGGATGCCCGGGACGGCAATCGACAGATCGGCGGCGCCCTGGGCAAGGCTGAACGTTATTTGAACATGGCCAGTCTGGTGGCAGTGTTGCTGTCCGGCGTGGCGGTGGCGTTGTCGGCGACACGCTTCGCCACTCGCCGATTCGACGCCAGCGCATTGCTGCGCTGTCTGGGTCTGTCCCGTCGGGAAACCATGGTGCTGTTCAGTCTGCAACTGACCGTACTCGGACTGCTCGCCAGCATCAGCGGCGCCCTGCTCGGCTGGCTGGCACAGCTTGGGCTGTTTGCGCTACTGCGTGATTTACTGCCGACCGATGTGCCACCGGGAGGCCTGTTCCCGGCCATCGCCGGGATTGGCACCGGGCTGGTCGCGCTGGCCGGTTTCGCCCTGCCGCCACTGGCCGCCTTGGGTCGCGTGCCACCGCTGCGCGTGTTGCGTCGCGACATGCTGCCGATTCCGTCCAGCACCTGGATAGTCTATGGCGCGGCATTGGGTGCCCTCGGCCTGATCATGTGGCGTTTGAGCCTGGACCTGTTGCTGACCTTCGCCCTGCTCGGCGGCGGTGTGATCGCGGCGCTGGTGCTGGGCGGTTTGTTGTTACTGCTACTGAAGAGCCTGCGCCGGATGCTGGCGCGCGCCGCATTGCCATGGCGCCTCGGGTTGGGCCAACTGCTGCGCCATCCATTGGCAGCGGCGGGTCAAGCCCTGGCCTTCGGTTTGATTCTGCTGTCCATGGCGCTGATCGCTTTGCTGCGGGGTGAGCTGCTCGACACCTGGCAAAACCAGTTGCCGAAAAACGCCCCTAACTATTTCGCCCTGAACATTCTGCCGGCGGACAAACAGGCCTTTACCGATCGACTGATGGAGTTGTCGGCACAATCGGCGCCGCTGTACCCGGTGGTACCGGGACGGCTGATCAGCATCAATGGCGAACCGGTGCAGGAGATCGTCAGCAAGGATTCGGCCGGCGATCGAGCCATTCAACGCGACTTGAGCCTGACCTGGGCGGCAGACCTGCCGGCGGGCAACAAACTCACCGCCGGCAACTGGTGGGACCAGCAACCAGCGGATGAAATACCCGGTGTTTCGGTGGAAGGTAAAGTCGCCGAAAGCCTCAAACTCAAGCTCGGCGATCACATGGTGTTCACCGTCGGCGGGGTCAATCGGGAGGCGAAAGTCACCAGTCTGCGGGAGATCAACTGGGACAACTTCCAGCCGAATTTTTTCATGATCTTCCAGCCCGGCACCTTGAAGGACTTGCCGGCGACCTACCTGACCAGCTTCTATCTGGCGGCTGGTCACGATCAGCAGATCGTCGACCTGTCCCGCAGCTTTCCGGCAGTGACCATTCTGCAGGTCGAAGCCTTGCTGGCGCAGCTGCGCAGCATTCTCGGCCAGGTCACCCTGGCAGTGGAATACGTGCTGTTGTTTGTGCTGGCGGCGGGGATGACGGTGTTGTTCTCCGGCTTGCAGGCAACGCTGGATGAACGCATTCGCCAAGGTGCATTGCTGCGAGCGCTAGGCGCCGAGCGACAGTTGCGCTGGTCAGGGCCCGGCGGATCGAGTTCGGTTTGCTCGGAGCGGTCAGCGGGTTGTTGGCGGCACTGGGTTCGGAACTGGTGAGCCTGGTGCTCTACCGTTATGCCTTCGACCTGCCCTGGCACCCGCATCCATGGCTGTTGGTGTTGCCACTGATCGGTGCAGTACTGATCGGCGGTGCCGGTGTGTTCGGCACACGCCGCGCCTTGAACGCCAGCCCCCTGACAGTCTTGCGCGAGGGTTGATAAACTCAAGCGCTCTGATCACGTATTCAACCACAAGAAGTCGCCATGAGCCGTTATCGCCCTCCCCGCACCGCTGGCACCGCGCTGATCACCCCCGAAGGTGAAGCGCGGATGCGGGCCGAGTTTCATGAACTCTGGCATGTGCGCCGACCACAAGTGACGCAATCGGTCAGCGAAGCGGCGGCCCAGGGCGATCGCTCGGAAAACGCCGAGTACACCTACGGCAAAAAAATGCTGCGCGAGATCGACAGTCGCGTGCGTTTTCTCACCAAACGCCTGGAAGCGCTCAAGGTCGTCAGCGAAAAACCCAGCGATCCGAACAAGGTTTATTTTGGCGCGTGGGTCACGATTGAAGATGAAGACGGCAAAGAGTCGCGCTATCGCATTGTCGGGCCAGATGAGCTGGATCTGAAACTAGGCCTGATCAGCATCGATTCACCGTTGGCGCGCGCCTTGATCGGCAAGGCACTGGACGCCGAAGTGCGGGTGCAGACGCCGACTGGCGAACAATGCGTGTATATCGTGGCGATCGACTATTTATAAGCCCCAGCGCTCTGAGCCTCAGCGGCGGGCAATCAGTCCTTGGCGCGCGACGCGGGTCAGCTGTTTGATCATTTCAGGTGCATCCTCTGCACTGGGCGATTGAATCACCGCCAGATCGAAACTGTCGTCGGCAAACCGTGCCAGTGACTCGCCGTCGTCGACAAACTGAATCAGGAAAGCAGCAGGCCCACCGGTACGACGTGGCCAGCCATCGAGGTAACGCAGAAGCGTCGGCTGATGTTTACCGCCAAGCAGGATTTTTGGATTGCGCTGGGTGAGGTGTGCCGTGATCGGCGCGGGGCGTATAACGGGGCTTAATGCATTCATTGTGTCGTGTCTCTGCCTCAAAAGTCTGCATGGCAGGTGAGAGGCAACACCGAACCAGCGCTTTAGCGGTATTTCGAAGCCTGTCTCAAGCTTCTATCGGCAACTGAATGAGTCACCTGGCGCCCCGCAAGTAGCTGTTTAAATCGGCGCATGGGCAGCATCCTAGAGAAGCTGACCGGACAGTGTCAAGAATCACCAGCAACAAAAAAGCCTGCACAGTGCGTCGCACAATGCAGGCCTTTTCGTTGAGCCAGGGCGGTCAGTCGGTGATGGCGCGGTCTACCGACAGCTTGCCTGCACCTTCGATCAGTACCGCGAGGCTGCCACCGAGCAAAGCCAGCGCGAATTCATAACCGTTGTTAGCCATGAACAGACCGTTGCTGATGTGCACCGAGAAAATCGCCACCAGCGAAAGGAAGGTCAACCCCAGCGCTGCCGGGCGTACCAGCAGACCGATGATCAGCGCCAGACCGCCGAAGAACTCGGTACCACCGGCCAGCATCGCCATCAGGTGACCCGGTGCCAGCCCGATGCTTTCCATGTACTGCGCGGTGCCGGCAATGCCGTAGCCACCGAATGCCCCGAAGAGTTTCTGTGCGCCATGGGCCGCGAAGATGATGCCGACGAAAATGCGCAGAATCGTCAGACCGTAGCCCGCGCGAGTGAACAATACCTTGTTGATCAGTGTGCTCATGCTGTGTCATCCATTGTGAGTGTGTGTTGGTTGGCCGCTATATTAATCAATAAAACTCATGTTAAAAGCGCAAAAAACGCACCATAACAATCATATTAGTCGATCATTTCCGCGAGACCACTTTTTGCCCCTGAGGCTCCAACGACTCCCGCTCCCGATCGAACGCCAAGTAATACTTGTTCACGCTATTAACATAGCTGACAGCCCCCATTCCCACCTGCTCCATGGCGATGCGCTCGACCTGGAAAAACCACTGATTAGGATTCAGGCCGCGTCGCCGAGCCTCGGCGCGCATGCCTTGAACCCGCTCCGGTCCCATGTTGTAGGCCGCCAGCACGAACGCCATGCGCTCGCGTTCATTGAGTTTGGGGCTGGCAAAAAACTTGCGGCGGATCATTGCCAGGTACTTGGCGCCGGCCTGCACATTGGCGTCGAGGTTTTGAATATTACTCACGCCAACCCGTTGGGCGGCGGACGGGGTGATTTGCATCAGGCCGGTGGGGCCGCTACCGCTTCTGGCGTTGGGTTGCAGCGCCGACTCCTTGAAGGCCAGCGCCGCCAGGTTCAGCCAGTCCATGCCTTGGGCTTCAGCGTGTTTCTGTAGCACCGGTCGAAGTTTTTCCAGGCGCTGCCGATCGGCCTTGGCCAAGGGATAGTGCACTTGATACAAGCGTCGATAAATCCGCAGGAACGCCACATCCTGGTCCGACGGCTTCTTGTAGGTAGTCAGGAAGCGATCGATGCTCGAACGCAGCATTGAGGCATCGCGGCGCACGAACCAGAATTCCTCGCCCGGCTCGCTGATAATGACCTGACGATCGAAGCGCAATTTGGGCAGGATCTTGCCCCAACGTTCGGCAATCGGTTGCTCGACAATCGTCAGATGAAAGATCCCGCCCTGGACCATTTCCAGCACGTCCTCGACCGCCAGGCTGGGATCGACCCACTCGATCTTCACTGGAGGCAATTTGTGCAGCGCGAGCTTCTGATTGATCTGACTGACCGCATCCCCGGCGGCGCTGCCGGTGGGTAGCGCAAGGGTTTTGCCCGAGAGTTGTTCGAGACGGGTGTAACGTCGTTCGCCTTTGATCCCCACCAGCAGCAACGGCACATTGCTGGCAATCGGTTGACTGGTGCTGACCGCAAGGCCCGATTGCGGATCGAGCAACTCCCCCGGCGCGACCAGATCACCCTCCCCGCGCTGTAACGCGCCGAGCAGTTGATCCTTGGCTTTGGGAATGATCTTGAGGGTGATTTCCTGGCCGTCACGAGCATGGCCATTGAGGTATTGTTCGAAAGCGCGCAGACGGTGGTACTCGACGCCGATGGCCTGACCCTGGACTTCACCGGAGCTGTTGCGGCTTTGGTTGACCAACACCCGCAGCACGCGACTGCTACGAATCTCCGCCAGGTCGCGGACCTTGGCCGCCGGCACGGCTTGCAACGGCCCGGCCAGACGCGCAACCGCCGGCATTGGCAGCAGCAACGAACAACACAGCAGTAACAAAAGCGAGGGACGAGTCATCCACTCTCCGGAAAGAATACTGGCCGACCTCATGGGTGATTTCATGACGTCGAACGACAGAAACAGAGCGCCTGAAGCGCCGGCAAAGTGCGTGAGAGTGGCACAGTGATGGCAAGCCTACCAACCCCGACCTGTCTCACGGCCTCAACAGACAGCTTTAACTCATTGTAGTTCTTGGCTTTTCTTATAAATCTACAGCTCTGATATGCTTTCCGGCCTTTGGTCCGAGGTAGCACCATGCAACTCATCGATATCGGCGTCAACCTGACCAACCCCAGTTTCGCCGACAAACACCAGGCTGTACTCGACCGTGCTTATGCTGCCGGGGTCTGCCAACTGGTGCTCACCGGGACCAGCATCGAGGGCAGCGAACAGGCTCTGGAACTGTGCCAGCAACTGGACGAAAGCGCTCAACGGCTATTCGCTACGGCCGGTATTCACCCGCACTCGGCCAGTGACTGGAACGCCGACAGTGCTCAGCGTCTGCGCAGTTTGCTCAAGGAGGCGAACGTAATGGCCGTGGGTGAATGTGGTCTCGATTTCAATCGTGATTTCTCGCCCCGCCCGCAACAGGAAAAAGTCCTGGAAGAACATCTGGCGATGGCGGTCGAGCTGCAATTGCCGGTGTTCCTGCATGAGCGCGATGCCAGCCAACGATTGCTGGAGATCCTGCGTGATTACCGCGACCAGTTGCCAGCCGCCGTGGTGCACTGTTTCACCGGTGAGAAAAAGGCACTGTTCAGCTACCTCGACCTGGATCTACACATCGGCATCACTGGCTGGATCTGCGATGAACGCCGAGGCACGCACTTACATCCGTTGGTCAAGGAGATTAAACGCGGGCGCTTGATGCTGGAGAGCGATGCGCCGTATCTGCTGCCCCGCAGTCTGCGACCCAAGCCGAAAAATGGTCGCAACGAGCCGGCGTATCTGATCGAAGTGTTGCGGGAGGTGGCGTTGCATCGTGGGGAAACGGTGGAAGATTTGGCTGCTCACAGCACGGCCTGTGCGCGAGCGTTCTTCGGTCTGCCCTCAATCGCCCAATAACCACAAATCCCTGTGGGAGCGGAGGATGTTGATCCACATCAAGAGTCGAAGTCCTGCATAGCGGCACAATAATGGCACCTTGCCAAAACTGTTTCCGCTATCAGAGAAGACCTCCATGGGTGCCTGGCTTAGCAACATCTCGCTGAAATACAAATTTTGGGCGGTCAACGCCGTCGCCTTCGTTACCACCCTGTTGCTGGTGCTGTACGCCGTGCAGCTCGAGCAGCAGGCCCGCAGCCACGCCGCCCAGGCGTCGGCCCAGGTCCAGACGCGATTGCTCAACGCCTGGCCTGCCGGACAGCCGCTGCCCAAGGCCGATAACCTGCTGACCTTCAATCGCGGGCAAGCGCCGTTACTGAACGGGCAACCGCTGCTGGAGCTGACCGATACCAACGGGTGGACCGAAATCAACTCTATGCCGCTGTTCGGTGAAAACCCGTTGATGGGCGCCGAGGTATTCACTCGCCCCGACGGTCAACAAGCCGCGGTGATTGCCTATGGCCCGAGCCTGAGCCAAGTATTCGGCGAACGTTTCACCCACTACGCGGTAGCGGTGTTCATCCTGATGCTGGCAATGCTCGGCGCGTCGCAACTGTTGATCCGCTTCCTGCTCAGCCAGCTCAACACCTTGAAAGACGTGATGCTCCACGTCGAGAAAACCGGTGACCTGTCGGCCCGCGTGCCACTGGCTTGCAAGGATGAAGTCGGGCAAATGGCCAACGCCTTCAATGCCATGCAGGCCGGTTACCAGCGGGTGGTCAACACCGTCGCCAACACCGCTCGGCAACTGGATGTCGGTGCCGCGCGGCTGGCGTCGAGTATGAACGAGGTGCGTCACGGCATGCTCGGTCAACAAAGCGAAACCGATCAGGCCGCCACGGCGATCAATGAAATGACTGCCACGGTCCATCACATCGCCCAACACGCCGGCGCCACCCGCGACCTCTCGCAAACTGCCGACACCCTGGCCGGCAGTGGTCAGGAAGTGGTCACTCGGGTGCAGAAATCGATTGGCGGGTTGTCCACTGGCGTGCAGCAAACGGCCGAGATGATTCAGCGTCTGGCCGAGGACAGCCAGAAGATCAACGGCGTGGTCAGCGTGATCCACAGCATTGCCGAACAGACCAACCTGCTGGCCCTTAACGCCGCCATCGAAGCGGCCCGGGCCGGTGAAATGGGCCGCGGGTTTGCGGTGGTCGCCGATGAGGTACGTAACCTGGCCAAGCGAGTCCAGGCGTCTACCGACGAGATCACCACCATGGTTTCAGCGCTGCAGGCCGGCACTCGGGATGCGGTGGATTTCATGCAGGAAAGCTCGTACAAGGCGGACGACTGCATGCAACAAGCTCAGGAAGCCAGTGTGGCTCTGGCCGAAATCACCACTGCGGTGGCGCAGATGCGTGAAAGCAATACGCAGATCGCGGTGGCGGCCGAGCAACAGAGCCACGTGGCGGAAGAGATGAATCGGGCGGTGGTGAGCATTCGCGACGTGACCGAAAACACCGTGCAGCAGACCGTGAATTCGGCGATTACCAGCAATGAGTTGGCGATGTTGGCGGGGGAATTGAGCAAGGCCATTGGGCAACTTAAACTGTGACGGCCCCATCGCGGGCAAGCCCGCTCCCACAGGATTAGCGTTATTTCAAAATTTGCGCATTACCTGTGGGAGCGGGCTTGCTCGCGAAGGCGTCAGCCCGGTCAACATCAATATTGCCCATGACCCCTATCACTTCGATAGCCAGCCTTGATTCGCCGACAGCTTTTGCCAGGCCTATTCTTTATTCAAGCGCCTCACGAATAAAGGATAAACATCATGGGCAAACGTCATCCCCACCTTCCCGCCTGGCAATGGCGAGCGTACCCGAATAATCACCAGCACCCGACCAATCTGGTGTTGCACCTGATTGCCGTGCCGTTGTTCATCGTGGCGTTTTTGCTGATGGTTTCGGGAGTGTTCAGCCTGGATCTGGCGAGCTTCGCGATCGGCGTCATCGGCCTGCTCGCCGCCCTGGGCTTGCAGCGTCACGGTCATCATCTGGAGGCGTAGCCTACGAGTATCAGGCGAAAATTGTCACGGTCTGCCGGCTCATGGCAATCAACTGACCGTCTTCGCTCCACAGTTTTGCGGCGGCGTGCCCGTAGCCGTCAGCGGCATACTCGATTTCCACCAGGTACTTGCACCAGTCCAGCGTGCTCAACGCCAGCAACGGCTGGACGAATTCGATGGTCCAGGTCAGCGTGCTGCCTGCCGCCGGTTTCTTCAGATGCGACAACAAGGACGGCGGCCAGGCGTCGACCAGCGCCAGAATATGCGCCTCGCTGACCGCCTCGTCCTTCACCTCCCCGCGCAAGCGCACCCAACCACCCATCTCGCGGGAGGTGTTGCCGGTGAACGGCAGGCCACCGATGCTCCAGCGCATTGCCAAATGACGCATGAATTCCGGGGTCACCCCTTTGATATAGGGCATTTCCTGGCAGTCGTCCCAGTGCTTCATCTCGGGCGCAGCGTTGGCCGTGACCGCCACTTCGGAAGGTCGCGAGGCGCCGAAGCTGCCCTGGACCAACGTCACCACTTGGCCCTTCTGCATCGCCCGGCCCAGCACCTGGCTGACGGCTTTGCCTTCGCGCAGCACATCGACTTCAAAGCTGACCGGCACATCGGGTTCGACCGGACCGACAAAGGTGATTGCCAGCGAACGCACCGGACGATCCTCCGGGACTTTTGCGCGCATGGCTTCGTATTGCAAGGCGGCTATCAACCCACCAAAACTCGCCCGCCCCTGACCCCATTCGGCCGGAATAGACAGCTCTTGCGGCTGGCTGCGAACAGCGTCGAGCAGATCGGAAAAGCGCATGGGAACCTCAGAGGGAAAAAATGGATGGAACGATCTTAACCAGCCCGCAAAGCCGACACAGCGCTTATTCCGGCCAAAATCACTGACAGATGAGCCGCGCCAACATTGAACACACAAACTAATGTGGGAGCGGGGTATTCAGGATTTGAAGCAGGCGGCGCTGAATTTGTCGAGGACGCGGTCAGCGCGTTCTTCAGCCTTGGCCAAGGTGGTTTTCCAGACCGCGACACACGGCTGCAAATCGGGCTCTTCTTTGGCGCGGTCCAGCCACTGCCAGCTGTCGTGCCAATCGCCCAGAGCGGACTGGGCCGATTTCAGGTTGGGCAAGGCCGCTTCCGGCAAACGATTCAGTTCGGGGTAGGCTTCGATGCCATAGCGCACGCGCTTGATCAGCAGGCGCAGGCGATGGCGGTCATGGGCGGGGTCATGCAGGGCCTGGTCGAGTTTCTTCCATTGTTTGCCCAGGCGTTTTTCGATGCGCTTGCGCAAGCCCTTGAGCAAACCCTGGCGCTGGGAAGCCCGCAGGAAACGTGGAAAGGCGTCGAGGATCATCAGCATCTGCGCCACCTCCGGGCTCGTCGCCACGAGGGGATAAGCTTCTTCCATCCGCACCATGCGCCGGTGCGCGGCCTCGGGTTGATCGTGCTCAAGCAAGTACGCCGCCAGCACTTCGCGATCGCGCAACGGCGTGGTCAGATCACCCACCCGGGACGCCGCCGCTTCCAGTTGCTCGACCCCGGGCAAACCGCGCAAGGGCCGCAGCAAGCTGCGCAAACGCCGCACGGTGGTGCGTAGATCATGCAGCGCTTCAGAGTCGGTACGCGCACTCAAGCGTGCCTGACAGGCGAGCAAGCGAACGTCCAGGCTCAAAACATGAGCCACCAACCGATCAACCAAGGCAGACATCGCTTGCTCCCTGAATCGAATTACCCCAAGTGTGCTACATCATGCTTCAACGGCCGGCGCGGGATTCACGGATGTAGAAGCGCGCCTTCTCGGCCTTCTTGGTACAACCCTCATAGGCTTCGAATTGCTGCTGGGTCTTGGCACCGGTCAGCAAGGACAGCGCCTTGGAGTAGCTGACGGTCCCGGCAAAGCCCTCGACCTTGGCCAGGTCCAGTTCACGCCAGGCGGCGTCGAGCTGGCTCCCGCAGCTGTCACGGTAGGCGGTTTTACCGGCACAACCGGCGAGTGCCAGGGCAATCAACGGCACACAGATCCAGGCTTTCATCACTCACACCTCAAAGATAATAAACAGTCGTGCAGCTAAGACGGCCTGGCGCGTGAAAAGTGCCTTGGACCCGCAGTGGAAACTATAGCGCTCGCGAGGATACCCATTCGCCTTTATTGAGTGTCAAAAAACGACGCTATCGCCCCGCCGAGCGACCATAGCGATTGAAGCTTGCCCCTCGATAGGTGCATTGTTGAACCTTGTCAGAGAGGTCGATTCATGAAAAAGCGTGTCGCACTGGTGTTGGGCTCGGGTGGCGCCCGGGGCTACGCCCATATCGGCGTCATTGAAGAGATCGAACGGCGCGGCTACGACATCGCCTGCATCGCCGGTTGCTCCATGGGCGCGGTGGTCGGCGGGATCTATGCCGCCGGTAAACTCAACGATTATCGCGACTGGATCGAGAGCCTGGATTACCTCGACGTCTTGCGTCTGGTGGACGTCAGCTTTCGCCTGGGCGCGATTCGCGGGGAAAAGGTCTTCGGGCAGATCCGCAAGATCGTCGGCGAAATCAACATCGAAGACCTGCGCATTCCCTACACCGCCGTGGCCACGGACCTGACCAACCAGCAGGAAATCTGGTTTCAGGAAGGCTGCCTGCACCAGGCCATGCGCGCCTCGGCGGCGATCCCCAGCCTGTTCACGCCGGTGATGCAGGGCAATCGAATGCTGGTGGACGGCGGTATCCTCAACCCGTTGCCGATCGTGCCGGTGGTGTCGAGCCATTGCGACCTGATCATCGCGGTCAACCTCAACTCCACCAACCAACGCCACTATCAACTGCCGGTGATCCAGCGCCCGGCCGCGTTCAAGACCCGCTTCGACAGTCTGATCAACTCGCTGGGCTCGAAATTGCCCTTCCGCCGCAAACAGGCGGAACAATTGCTGCTGCTGGAAAAGGAAGCGTTGATGGCAGAAGCGGCCGAGATTAATCCGTGGATCGAATCCGCCGAACCCGAAGGCCAGCAACCGGCGGCAGCCCCGGAAAGCAATGGCGCACCCAAATCCGCCACCGGGTCGTTCATCATCGACAATGTGGGGCCGGCGTCCTTGCTGGACCTGATCAACCAGAGTTTCGAGGTGATGCAGACGTCATTGGCGCAGTACAAGATTGCCGGGTATCCGCCGGATATCTTGATCAACGTGCCCAAGCGGGTGTGCCGGTTTTTCGAGTTTTACAAGGCACCGTGAGTTGATCGCGCTGGGGCGTGAGATTGCGCGGGATACGCTGGATCGGTATGAGAGTGAGCGGGAATCTTGAGGTTCTTGGGTGAATCAAAGGGCCTCATCGCGGGCAAGCCCGCTCCCACAGTGTTCCGGGTGTTCACAGATTATGTGACCGCCACAAAACTTTGTGGGAGCGGGCTTGCCCGCGATGGCGCAGGATCAGCCACCACAAAAACTAAAGACTACCCTCACTCAACAACCGATACCCCACCCCCGCCTCGGTAACGATGAACCGTGGCTGAGTCGGATCATCCGCCAGTTTCTGCCGCAAGTGCCCCACCACTATCCGCAGATAGTGGCTGTCTTCGGTGTGAGTCGGGCCCCAGATGTCCTTGAGCAATTGCTGCTGGGTGATGACCCGCCCCGGATGCCGCGCCAGTTGCGCCAGTACCGCATACTCCTTGCGCGTCAGCGCCACTTCGGCGCCGTCCAATAGCACCCGGCGATACGCCAGGTCCACGGTGAGCGGACCGAAACTGAGCGCCGCTTCCTGGGCCTCACCGGTCGGCGCCTGACGCAGCAACGCGCGCACTCGGGCGAGAAATTCCTGGATGCCGAACGGCTTGGTCACGTAGTCGTTGGCGCCGCCATCCAGGGCCTGGACTTTCTGCCCTTCGCTGGCGCGCACCGAGAGCACCAGTACCGGCACCGTCGACCACTCCCGAAAATCGCGCAGCACCTGCTGGCCGTCCATGTCCGGCAGGCCGAGGTCGAGCACCAGCAAGTCGGGTTTGTTTAATGCGGCCTGGGTCAGGCCTTCCGTGCCGGTGCCGGCCTCCAGCACTTTGTAGCCTTGGGAGGCGAGGCTGATGCGCAGGAATTTGCGGATCTGTGGTTCGTCGTCGATGACCAAAATGGTCGCGGTCTGGCTCATGAATTCATATCAACACAAAGAAGTGGCAAGAGAGTAGCGCAGGCGAGATCAGGCTTCACTGTCCAATCCCGGCTGAGTCTGCAACGGCAGGTGCAGCGTGATGCAGGTGCCGCGCCCTTCAATGCCGTCGGCGACGCTGATCCGCCCGCCATGGGCACCGACCATGCCCTGACAGATTGCCAGGCCCAACCCGGTGCCCTGCCCGCCGCGATCGCCGCGCGCGGCGGTGTAGAACATGTCGAAAATCTTCGCCCGATCCTCCTGCGGAATCCCCGGTCCCTCATCGCTCACCGAAAAAAACAGCTCGCTGTCATCGACCCCGGCGCGCAACTCAAGACGTCCGTGGGGCGGAGAAAAACGCGCGGCGTTTTCCAGCACGTTGACCAGTGCTTGTTCGATCAACGCGGCATGCACATAGAGCAGCGGCAGTTCGGCCGGCACTTCGGTAATGACTTGCAACGACGCCAGCACCGCACGCAGGCGATTGAGCGAACTGCCGACGATGTCTGCCGGCGACACCCAGTCCCGCGCCAGCTTCAAGGCGCCGTGACCGAGGCGAGTCATGTCCAGCAGGTTTTGAATGTAGCGATCCAGCCGTTCGGCTTCATCGCGGGTGCCTTCGAGCAGTTCGCGGCGGTCCTCCAAGGGAATCGCCTCGCCAAGCGCCAGCAGGCTGTCGATGCTGCCGCGCATGGAAGTCAGCGGCGTGCGTAAATCGTGTGACACCGAGGCCAGCAGCGCGCTGCGCAATTGCTCGGTTTCGCCATGCAAGCGCGCCGCCTCAAGGTCATCGGCCAGTTGCGCGCGAGCCAATGCCTGGGCCAGCGGTTGGCTCAGTGCGGTCAGCAAGCGCCGCCGCTGGCCGCTCAAGGTCTGACCTTCTTTGGCACACACGCCGAGCAATGCCAGCGGCCCATCGTCCACCGACAACGGCCACCACCACCAGCGCCCGAACGGCAAGGTGCCGGTGCCCGCGCCGGCCGGTTGATCATGTTGCCAGGCCCAATCGGCGGCGGCGCGCTCGGCTTCAGAGAACTCCAGCGGCCCACCGGTTTCGACTTTCCAGCCGCTTTGGCCATCGCGATTGAGCAGGCACAGTTTCAGATCGGTCCAGCCATTGAGGTGTTGCGCCGCAGCGCTGACCACAGCCTGACGGTCGGTGGCGGCGGTGAGTTTGCGCGACAGGTCGAGCAGTTCGCTGGTTTCTTCCTGGGTGTCGCGCAGGGCCTGCAATTGTCGCCGTTGCCGCGCCGCCAGGTTGCCGGTGAGGGCCGCCATCAGCAGGAAGAACAGCAAGGTCAGCACATCTTCTTCGCGCTGGATGCTGAAGGAGAAAGTCGGCGGAATGAACAGAAAATCATAGGTCAGAAACGACAGTGCCGCGCAGGCCAATGCCGGGCCAAGGCTGCTGCGCACCGCCACCAGCAATACCGCCGCGAGGAACACCAGCGAAATGTTCGGCAGCGGCAAGACGCTCGACACCGCCCAGGCCAAGGCACTGGCGAGCACCGTCGCCACCAGCGCCAACGCGTAGTCGAACCAGACCAGCGACTGCGCCGAGCGTTGGCGCGGTTGATGCTGTTCGTGATCGCTGTCGAGCACGTTGATTTCCAGCCCGCGAGCATCGCGCAGTAAACGAGACGCCAGACCGCCACCAAACAACCGTCGACGCAAACGCTGACGCGACTGGCCCACCAGCACCAGGCTGGCGCGTCGTTCAGCGGCGTGCTGGATCAAGGTTTTCGCTACCTCGCCCGCGCGCAGCAACACCACTTCGCCACCGAGGCGTTCGGCCAGTTGTTGAGCGCTTTGCAGGCGTAGACGCGATTGCTCGTCGCGCACACGACCGTTGTCCACATGCACCAGGCTCCACGGCAGATGCCGGCGCTGGGCGACGCGACTGGCGTGACGCACCAAGCGCTCGGCCTGAGCATCGCCATCGACGCCCACCAGCAAGCGACCGCGCACGGCCGGTGCTGCCTGCCCCAACTGGCGATACCCCTGGGCCAGATCGTTATCGACCTGAGCGGCGGCGGTTTGCATCGCCAGTTCGCGCAGGGCCGTGAGGTTGGTCTGAGTGAAGAACGCATCGATGGCCGCCCGCGCCTGCTCCGGCACGTAGACTTTGCCGTCGCGCAGACGCTCCAGCAGCTCGCGCGGCGGCAGGTCAATCAGCAGCAATTCGTAGGCTTCTTGCAGCACCCAGTCCGGCAGGGTTTCGCGCACTTGTACACCGGTGATACCGCGCACCTGATCGTTGAGACTTTCCAGATGCTGGACGTTGACCGTGGTGAACACGTCGATGCCGGCGGCCAGCAATTCCTGGATGTCTTGCCAGCGTTTGGCGTGACGACTGCCGGGGGCATTGCTGTGGGCCAGTTCGTCCACCAATACCAGTTTCGGTTTGGCGGCTAGCAGACCGTCGAGGTCCATTTCTTCGAGCATCACACCACGGTATTCCGAGCGCACCAACGGTTGTTGCGGCAAGCCAGCCAGTAGCGCTTCGGTTTCGGCGCGACCGTGGGTTTCGACCACCCCGGCCATGACTTTCACGCCTTGGCGCAGTTGAGTGTGGGCGGCTTGCAGCATGGCGTAGGTCTTGCCCACGCCCGGGGCTGCGCCAAGGAATACCTTGAGCCGGCCACGGCCATCGCGGGGCAGGTCTGCTAACAGCGCGTCGGCGCGGCCGGAGTCACTCATGCTTGAAGTTCTCTCTCATTTTGATGTTGATGCAGTGACTGTCAGGGCCTCTTCGCGGGCAAGCCCGCTCCCACAGGGATCGATGGTGGTCACAAATTTTGTATCCACCATCACCTCCTGTGGGAGCGGGCTTGCCCGCGATTGGCGGCGCCACCGATCTACAGTTTTTCCAGCGCCCTATTCAGCGCCAACACATTCACCACCGGTGGCCCCACCAAAGGCTGCTCGATGTGCGCGTCCAGCAGTTGCTCAAGCGTAGACACCGGCAGATTGCGCGCCGCCGCGACACGCGCCAGTTGATAGGCAATCGCGGCCGGTGGCAAGTGCGGATCGAGGCCGCTGCCGGAGGTGGTCAGCATGGCCAACGGAACCGGTCCCTGACCAGCTACCTGCAATTTATTGGCCTCGTCGATAACCCGAGTGGCCAGGGCCGGATTGCTTGGCGAGAAGTTACTGGCACTGCTCGACACGGTAGCAAAAGCACCGGCCGATGGCCGTGGGTGGAACCAGGCGTCGCCGACGAAATCCTGGGCGATCAGCGACGAGCCTCGGACCTTGCCGTCGGCGTCGCGCACCAGGCTGCCGTTGGCCTGGTCCGGGAAGGCAACCTGGGCGATGCCGGTGACGACCAAGGGGTAAGCGACGCCGGTGATCAGGGTCATCAGCATCAGCAGGCTCAGGGCCGGACGTATCAGTGTGGACATTTCACAATCCTCGATTCGGATAACAAATACAGCATTCAGTCAGGTGCAACGTGGCGCATTCATCGCGAGCAGGCTCGCTCCCACGGGGGAATCTGGTGCCTTTGTGGGAGCTAGCCTGCTCGCGAAGGCGGCGCAACTGGCGCACCGCGCAAGTCAAACCAAATGCAACACCGTCAACAGCATGTCGATCGCCTTGATGCCCACGAACGGCACCAGTATCCCGCCCAGCCCATAGATCAGCAGATTGCGTCGCAGCAACGCCGCCGCGCTCACCGCCTGCACCCGCACGCCGCGCAGCGCCAACGGAATCAGGACCACAATGATCAAGGCGTTGAACACGATCGCCGACAGAATCGCGCTCTGCGGACTGCTCAGGTGCATGACGTTGAGCACACCCAATTGCGGGTAGATCGAGGCAAACAGCGCCGGCAAGATCGCGAAGTACTTGGCCACGTCGTTGGCGATGGAAAAGGTGGTCAGCGCACCGCGGGTCACCAGCAATTCCTTGCCGATTTGCACCACGTCCAGCAGCTTGGTGGGGTCGCTGTCGAGGTCGACCATATTTGCCGCTTCCCGCGCCGCTTGTGTGCCGTCGTTCATCGCCATGCCCACGTCCGCCTGGGCCAGGGCCGGGGCGTCGTTGGCACCGTCGCCGCACATGGCGACCAGCCGACCGTCGTTCTGCTCGTGACGAATGCGCGCCAGTTTCTTCTCCGGCGTGGCTTCGGCCAGCACGTCATCCACGCCTGCTTCCGCAGCAATCGCAGCAGCGGTCAGCGGGTTGTCGCCCGTGACCATGACCGTGCGAATCCCCAGTTTGCGCAGCTCAGCGAAACGTTCGCGGATGCCGGGTTTGACCACGTCCTTCAGATGAATCACACCGAGCAATTTGCCGTCAGCGCACACCAGCAAAGGCGTGCCGCCACTCTGAGCGATCTTGTCGATTTCCCGGGACAGAGGCGCTGCCAGATCGGCGCGCTTCAGGCCAACGAAGGTCAGCAGCGAATCCACCGCGCCTTTGCGGTAGACCCGGCCCTGATAGTCGACACCAGACAGGCGGGTTTCAGCGCTGAACGGCACGGCGGTCAGCACCTCGGCGGACGGCTCCGGTTGTGGGTGAAGACCGCGCAGGTACTCGACGATGGATTTGCCTTCCGCGGTGTCATCCGCCAGCGAAGCGAACAACGCACCTTCGGCTAGCTCTTTGGCGGTGACACCAGGTGCGGCATAGATCGCGGAGCAGCGACGGTTGCCGAAGGTGATGGTGCCGGTCTTGTCCAGCAACAGGACGTGCACGTCCCCCGCCGCTTCCACGGCGCGACCGGACTTGGCGATCACGTTCAGGCGCACCAGACGGTCCATCCCGGCGATACCGATGGCCGACAACAAGCCACCAATGGTGGTCGGAATCAGCGTGACCAATAACGCCACCAGAAACACCAGCGGCAGGCTGCCATTGGCGAAGTGAGCGAACGGTTGCAGGGTCACAACTACCAGCAGGAAGATCAGGGTCAAGCCGATCAGCAGGATATCCAGCGCTACTTCGTTCGGGGTTTTCTGGCGTTTGGCGCCTTCGACCAAGGCGATCATGCGGTCGAGCGTCGACTCGCCAGGGTTGGCGGTGATGCGCACCAGCAGCCAGTCGGACACCAGTCGGGTATTGCCGGTGACAGCCGAACGGTCACCGCCAGATTCGCGAATCACCGGCGCCGATTCACCGGTAATCGCCGCTTCGTTGACCGCCGCGATACCTTCGATCACCTCGCCGTCACCGGGAATCATCTCCCCCGCTTCGACGCGTACCACATCGTCCTTGCGCAGGCTGGTCGCCGGCACGATCTGAAAGCTGCCATTGGCGTTTTTACGCCGGGCACTCAAGCCTTCGCTGCCGGCCTTGAGGCTATCGGCGCGGGCCTTGCCGCGACCTTCGGCCAGCGCTTCGGCGAAGTTGGCGAACAACACGGTGAACCACAGCCACAACGCGATTTGCGCGGCGACGAAAGTCGGCACGGCGTTGTCGGGAATGAAGCACAGCACGGTGGTCAAAATCGCGGTCAGTTCCACCACCAGCATCACCGGCGCACGTTGCAATTGCCGTGGGTCGAGCTTGACGAAGGCTTGCACCAGCGCCGGACGCCAGAGGGCCGAAATCGCGGTTTTCGGTTGTTCCGGCGCCTTGACGACGGCGGCTTTCGTTGCGGGCATATTCATCATCGACTCCTTAGAAGCCCAGGCTCAGGTGTTCAGCGATAGGACCCAACGCCAGGGTCGGCAAGAAGGTCAAACCACCCACCAGCAAAATGGTCACGGTCAACAGGGTGACGAACAGTGGGCCGTGGGTCGGGAAACTGTTCTGGCCAATCGGCGCGGTTTTCTTCATCGCCAGGCTGCCGGCCAGGGCCAGTACCGGGAGGATGTAGCCGAAGCGCCCGATCAACATGCCCAGGCCCAGCATCAGGTTGTGGAACGCGGTGTTCGCACCGAAGCCGCCGAACGCCGAACCGTTGTTGGCACTGGCCGAGGTATAGGCATAAAGCAACTGACTGAAACCGTGAGCACCGGGGTTACTCACCGCCGCGACCGGGCCTGGCAGGCTGGCGGCAATCGCACCCAGCACCAGCACGCCCACCGGCATCACCAGCAAGGTCACCACCAGCAGCTGAACTTCCCGGGCTTGCAGTTTCTTGCCGAGGTATTCCGGAGTGCGGCCGATCATCAGCCCGGCGAGGAACACCGCAATCAGCACGTTGAGCAACATGCCGTAGAGCCCGGCACCGACGCCGCCGAAGATCACTTCGCCGACCATCATGTTGATCATCGCGACCATGCCGCTCAGCGGGTTGAGGCTGTCGTGCATGCCGTTGACCGAACCGTTTGACGCCGCAGTGGTAGTCACCGACCACAACACTGTAGCGGTGGTGCCGAAACGCGCTTCCTTGCCTTCCAGCGGTGCAGTCTGTTCGACGGCGACGTTGGCCAGGGTCGGATTGGGTTGGTATTCAGCCCACAGCGACGTCGCGCCGCCGATCAAAAACAGCGCCAGCATGCAGGCGATGATCGCGCGGCTCTGACGCAGGTCTTTCACGTAATGGCCGAAGGTGAACACCAGTGCCACCGGGATCAGAATGATCGAGGCGACTTCGAACAGGTTGCTCCAGGCCGTCGGGTTCTCGAACGGATGCGCCGAGTTGACGCCGAAGAAGCCACCGCCGTTGGTGCCCAGTTGTTTGATCGCAATCTGGCTGGCGGCCGGGCCGAGCGGGATCACCTGATCGACGCCTTGCATGGTCACGGCGTTCACGTAGTGGGCGAAGGTTTGTGGCACGCCCTGCCAGACCAGAAACAGCGCCAGCAACAGGCACAACGGCAACAGGCCGTAGAGGGTGGCGCGGGTCATGTCGACCCAGAAGTTGCCCAGGGTTTTGGTGGATTTGCGACCGATGCCGCGACACAGCGCAACCAACACAGCAAGCCCGGTGGCGGCGCTGACGAAGTTCTGCACGGTGAGGCCGACCATCTGACTCAAGTAGCTGAGGGTCGCTTCGCCGCTGTAGGACTGCCAGTTGGTATTGGTCATGAAGCTGACGGCGGTATTGAACGCTTGCGTCCACTCCTGCCCCGGCAGGTTTTGCGGATTCAACGGCAAGTGATCCTGAAACAGCAGGATCGCAAACAGCAGCAAAAAACCCGCGAGGTTGAAGGCAAGCAAGGCCAGGGTGTATTTCTGCCAGCTCTGTTCGGCTTGCGGATCGACGCCGGCCACCCGATAGCAACCACGCTCCACCGGCCCGAGAATCGGCGAAAGCCAGGTGCGCTGCCCTTCCATCACCTTGTAGTAGAAGCGCCCCAGAAACGGTGCCGGGATCAGCACCACGGCGAAGAAGGCGAGGATCAGCCAATAGTCATAACTGTGCATAGCCGCTCCTAGTTCCGGTCCGCGCGCAACAGCGCAACCAACAGATAAATGAACAGCCCCACTGCCAATAGCAGTGACACCCCGTCCAGAACGCTCATGGAAGTTCTCCGTGTTACGGCGTATTGCCGCGTGTGGGGTGATTGTCTGCAGGGAGGCTGTAAAGGCGCGAGATCGAGGGGTGGGGCGGGGAATAAAGAATGCGTAAAGAGTGGGGTTATGGCTTTGTTACAGTGGTGCCCGGGCGGGCCTCATCGCGGGCAAGCCCGCTCCCACAATGGAATGCGTTTGCCCGGGAATCGCAAAAACCTGTGGGAGCGGGCTTGCCCGCGAAGGCGGCAGAACAGACAACAACGCTCCCAACTGGCGCACAAAAAGCACTCATCCAGCCGCGAACATCCCCGATACGACAGCTTTCAGCGCTTTACGACGCCCACCTGCAAAATGGCACGCCCGCTGCAAACGCCCTCCCCGAGTTTTCCAAACCGTTCAGGGAGCAACGCATGAACACACAACTCAAACCCACGCTGGGCACTCTGCACCTGTGGGGTATCGCGGTCGGGCTGGTGATTTCCGGTGAATACTTCGGCTGGAGTTACGGCTGGGGCGTTGCCGGAACACTTGGCTTTCTGGTGACGTCCTTCATGGTCGCCACGATGTACACCTGCTTCATATTCAGTTTCACCGAACTGACCACCGCAATTCCCCATGCCGGCGGTCCCTTTGCCTACAGCCGCCGTGCCTTTGGTGAAAAAGGTGGATTGATTGCCGGGCTGGCAACCCTGATCGAATTCGTCTTCGCCCCACCGGCGATTGCCCTGGCGATCGGTGCCTACCTGAACGTGCAATTTCCGGCCCTCGACCCGAAACACGCGGCGGTCGGTGCCTACATCGTGTTTATGGGCCTGAACATTCTCGGCGTGAAACTCGCCGCGACCTTCGAGCTGGTGGTCTGCGTATTGGCAGTCGCCGAATTGCTGGTGTTCATGGGCGTGGTCGCCCCGGCATTCAGCTTCAGCAACTTCGCCCTCAACGGCTGGGCCGGTTCTGATGTGTTCGGTGCGCCGGCGATTGCCGGCATGTTCGCGGCCATTCCATTTGCCATCTGGTTCTTCCTGGCCATCGAAGGCGCGGCCATGGCCGCCGAAGAAGCCAAGGACCCGAAACGCACGATTCCCAAGGCCTACATCAGCGGCATCCTGACCCTGGTACTGCTGGCCATGGGCGTGATGTTCTTCGCAGGCGGCGTCGGCGACTGGCGCACCCTGTCGAACATCAACGATCCGCTGCCGCAAGCCATGAAAGCCGTGGTCGGCGAAAGCTCTGGCTGGTTGCACATGCTGGTGTGGATCGGCCTGTTCGGCTTGGTGGCGAGTTTCCACGGGATCATCCTCGGCTACTCGCGGCAGTTCTTCGCCCTCGCCCGTGCCGGTTACCTGCCGGCATCCCTGGCCAAACTGTCGCGTTTCCAGACTCCGCACCGGGCGATCATCGCCGGTGGCGTGATCGGCATCGCGGCGATCTACAGCGACGGCTTGATCAACCTCGGCGGCATGACGCTGACGGCGGCGATGATCACCATGGCGGTATTCGGCGCGATCGTGATGTACATCATGAGCATGCTCAGCCTTTTCAAACTGCGCAAAACCGAGCCAAATCTGGAACGCACCTTCCGCGCGCCTTGCTACCCATTAGTGCCATTCATTGCGCTGCTGCTGGCGGTGGTTTGCCTGGTGGCGATGGCCTGGTTCAATGCCTTGATCGGGTTGATCTTCCTCGGCTTCATGGCAGCGGGTTTTGTGTACTTCATGCTGACGGCGCAGTTGCGGGCCGATGCGCCGGCGGATGCGATGTTGACCGGGCTCTAAACAGCCGCAGTGCTGCTGTCAGATCAGGCATAGAATGGAACCACTGCGAAATCCCATCGCTCAAAAGTGGTATGCAGGATCGGCTGGCGAAACGCTCGCCCACCGGCCTGCCCTTAAGGAGAACTCCTATGCCTTGGTATGCCTGGTTAATTCTGATCGTTGCCATCGGCTCGATCGTTGGCGGTTTGATGATGCTGCGCGACACCGCTAACAAGGTCGAATTGACTGAAGAGCAACGTAAGCGCGTCGCCGAACGTAATGCGGAAGCGGATGCCAAGGATGCGCAGGACCGCTAAAACAAAAACCCTGTCATTCTCATTGAATGACAGGGTTTTGCGTTTCTACTTTTCCCAATCGGCCTTGGCGATGTGCAAGCCATGCAACCCTTTGTAAGCCGCGCGCTCCGGCTGGCTCCAGCCCTCAAGCAACGAATCCTCCAACCGGTAAATCTCCACTCCCAGCGGGCGACACACGCTCAAAGGATCCTGCGCGTCCGGTCCCCACATGGCGAGCGACAGGTCGCCACCCGGGCAGGTCGATAGCGCACACAGCAAATCAATCTCGGCAAAGAACTCCAGGTAATCGCCCTTCTGCGCCGGGCAGGCTTTCATGAAGTACAGGTCGTCGTGGTTCAGGCCAGTGCACTGGAAAATGTTCAGCACGTCATGCACGTCAAACTCGGTCAGGCCATGGGGTAATACGGCTCGAGTCAAATTCGAGTGGCAGTGATGATGGAAGTCCTCGCCCGTAAGCATTTTGTTCACATACGGATCGCAGCGCGTCCCCAGCAAATCGTGCAAACGCCCGCCATGTTCGTCGATGCCGTATCCGGCCAGGCTATCGTCGGTGATGGTCACCAGCGGTCGTAAGAAAGGCAGATTCGACCAAAGCCGGTCATGGGTGCTGACATGGGCACCCTGCAACTGCCGAGTTCGCGCCGCCCACAAGCGCTCACGCGGATCGTGGGCATTCCAGACATTGAAGTCCCCGACTTGCGGGCCGACCGGGGTCGTGACCCTGAACACATGCCCGGCCGGCACATTCCACGCGCGGCCGGTGCGGATCGGCACTTCAAACTGCTCGATCAGCGTGCGCCCCTCCTTTTTATCCCGGACTCTCTCGTAGAAAGCCGTGTCTACCTGCAAGGCCGAGCCTTTGCTGACTTGATAGGCCGCCGGATAGTCTTTGTACATGGCACAAATCCTCGATCAGTGATGGGAAGAAGGAGCAAGCATCTGCAACAGGAGGTGTTCGGAGTCGTCGAGATAAAGGCTCATGGCGTCGCCGGCCGCGCGCTTATCGCCGTCGGTCAACAAGTCATGTATCTGCCGATCACGCGCCAGCCAGGGCGCCTGAAAACGTGATTCATCGGGAGCGGTGCAAAACACCAGGCGCAGTTGCGCGACGACGTTGGTGAAGAACTCATCGAACAATGGACTGCGCAGCAATCCGACGATGTGTTGATGAAATGCCAGGCTGTGGGTACCGACGGCGCGCCAGTCCTCACGCTCCCGGGCCAGCTCGGTGGCCTCCAAAGCTTCGAGCATCCGGTCGGATTGATACTCACGCAATGGCTGACTGGCGCTGATGGCTTGCAGTTCCAGGGTGCGACGGACCTTGAACAGATCACGCACATCATCAACCCCCAACCTGCGCACCATTACACCCTTGTTGCGGACATAACGGGTCAACCCTTCTTGCCCCAAACGGTGCAACGCCTCGCGAATGGTGTTTCGCGAGGCGTTGTAAGCCGACACCAGATCGTTTTCCACCAACGCCATGCCGGGCAGCAAACGACCGCCGATGATGTCAGCGCGTAACTCCAATGTGATGTGGTCGGCCAGGGACAGTCCGCTGTTCATACTCAGTGCCTCATGATTGTTCAACAATCGTCAGCGAATGAGTAATCACTATTCGTGCCATTACCTGTCGTGAATTAGTCCTCCCAGTATTTGAACAACACGCTGGCGTTCACGCCGCCAAATCCGAAGCCGTTGGACATCGCGTAGTCGATGTTCATTGGCCGCGCCTGACCGTGAACGATGTCCACGCCTTCGGCCGCCGGATCCGGGTTATCGAAGTTGAGCGTGGCTGGCACCACCTGATCGCGGAGCGCCAACAGCGTAAAGATCGCCTCGATCCCGCCTGCGGCGCCGAGCAAATGCCCGGTCGCGGACTTGGTCGACGTTACCGCGATCTTGTTGTCCGAGCCGAACAACGACTTGATGGCCGCCAATTCCCCAAGATCGCCAACCGGTGTTGAAGTCGCATGAGCATTGAGATGCTGCACCTGTGCCGGCGAAATGCCCGCCTGAGCCAACGCCAGCGACATCGCCCGACGCGCACCGCTGCCATCTTCAGGCCCCGCGGTCAGGTGATAGGCGTCGGCGCTGGTGCCGTAACCGACCAACTCGGCCAACGGCTGAGCGCCGCGCGCCAGGGCATGTTCCAGGGATTCGATCACCAGAAGACCTGAGCCCTCGCCCATCACAAAGCCATCGCGACCACTGTCGAACGGTCGCGAGGCGCGCTCCGGGGTGTCGTTGTAACCGCTGGACAAGGCCCGAGCTGCCGCGAACCCGGCCAGGCTGACCCGATCGATCGCCGCCTCCGCACCGCCGCACACTGCGATATCCGCCTCGCCACATCGAATCAACCGCGCCGCGTCACCAATCGCCTGAACCCCAGCCGCGCACGCTGTTACCGGAGCCCCCAAAGGGCCCTTGAAACCGTGCTCGATCGACACATGGCCCGCGGCAAGATTGACCAGAAACGAAGGAATGGTGAACGGCGACAAACGTCGCGGGCCACGGTTATCGGTGGTGCGCACCGCATCGGCAATCGCGCCGAAACCACCCACGCCCGAGCCAATAATGGTGGCAGTACGCTCCTGGGCGTTGGCGTCCTGCGGTTGCCAACCGGCCTGCTCCAGGGCCTGACGCGCCGCCTCCATGGCAAACATAATGAAGCGGTCCATCTTCTTCTGCTCTTTGGGCGCCGTCGCTCGATCCGGATCAAAACCCGCCTCGGGATCTTCCGCCAGAGTCTGCACCGCGCCACCGACCTTGGCCGGCAGATCGGCAACCACTTCGTCCGGCAATGCCCGCAACCCGGAGCGCCCGGCCAACAGACGCGCCCAAACCGCTTCAACGCCACTACCCAACGGCGACACCAGGCCCATGCCTGTAACCACCACTCGACGATTACTCATAGTGCAAATACCTCAAACCGATTCATGACGCCTCACTTGTAACGCGTGGCGGCCGTGCTTCTGGACAGATTCGGCGCCATCGCATGACGCGCCGCTACATAGGACTCCCACTCAGAGAGATTCGGCAAGGAAGGAATGGTGATCAATTCACCCTGATCCAGACCCGACAATGCCGCGTCGACCATCTCCCCCGCTTCCATGACCATGTCCGCCGGAATCTGGGTCGCATCGATACCGGAACGCTCCCAGATTTCAGTGCGTGTTACGCCTGGCAACACCGCTTGAACCTGGACCCCGGTTCCCTCCAGTTCGGCGTTCAACGACTGAGTCAGGCTCAACACATAAGCCTTGCTCGCGCTGTACGTCGCGTTGAATCGCTCCGGAAACAACGCCACCACGGATGCAATGTTAATGATCGTCCCGCGACCGGCCTTGGAAAACCCGGCCGCCGCTGCCGAGGCCAGCCGCGTCACCGTGGTGACGTTCAGCTGAATCAACCGCTCCAGCTGATCCATATCCGCGTTGGCGAGCAAACCATCCGCCGCGACACCGGCGTTGTTCAGCAACAGGCTGATACTCGAATCGCTGCGCAGACGCTGCTCAAGCTTCAATACATCATCCTTTTGCGTCAGATCCGCCTTGAGCACTTCCACCTGAACGCCATGCGCGGCGCGCAACTTGCTCGCTGCTGCCTCCAGCCGATCTAGATCACGAGCCGCCAGCAACAAATCAAAACCACGCGCCGCCAACCGCTCCGCGTAAACCGCGCCGATGCCGGAAGATGCGCCGGTGACAAGGGCCGTACCTTGGGTCTGGACAGAATTCATGACAATACTCCTGGAGGATGCTTGAGGAAGGCGAGCGCCTAAAAATCAGGGCGCTTCAGCGAATGACGAATTTATTATAGGCATAATTTAAGCGCCATATGATAGCCGTAATTTTTTGTCCTCCGATGAAAGGCGTCAGATCACCCCATCTGCAGCAATATGCAAAAAGGCCGGTCAATGACCGGCCTCTTGGTGTGGATTTACAAGCTTAGTTCACTTCCAGCTTCTCGCGATTCTTGTCCAGAATGGCTTTGCCGATCCCTTTCACTTCCAGCAATTCGTCAACGGACGAAAACGGCCCATTACTCTCACGATACGCAACAATCGCCTTGGCCTTCGCTTCACCAATCCCGGACAACTCGCGCTGCAGAGTCGGCGCATCGGCTCCATTGAGATCGACCTTACCGGTTTGAGCCTTGGCGGCAACGTCCAGCATCAAGGGTGCCTTGGCAGCCTCCGGCGCCGCTGCCGGCGCAGCAATGGCCGCGATAGAGGCGCTAGTGAGCAGGGCAAAAACCAGAGAGTAGAAATAGCCAGTACGCATAAATGAAGCTCCATGACATCGATTGAGAAAGCAGCTTTTCCGAAGCTGCTCCCTAAACTTAGGCGATGTGATGGAGCTGTCAAAAATGTGTCCGTTACAGGATGTGAAACAATCAGGGCTCGAGACGGCGTTGCTGGTGGATCCAGTCGACGATCTCGCCGTCGGGGGTGTAGCCGCTGACCGTTTCGCGCAGGAGCTGACGCACGCGGGAGTAATCGTCCTCCTCGACCGCGAGCAACAACTCAGTCAAACGCCCTTTGAGCACGTCCCATGGCAAATGATCTTCGTTGGCGGTCATGATCATCGGATGTGGCGTCGCAGCGACGTTATCCCCGATCAGCAACTCTTCGTAGAGCTTCTCGCCCGGGCGCAACCCCGTGAACTCAATGGAAATGTCACCGTGCAGGTTCTTTTCCGAGCGGATGCTCAAACCGGACAGGTGAATCATCTTCTCCGCCAGCTCGATGATCTTCACCGGCTCCCCCATGTCCAGCACGAACACATCACCGCCCTGCCCCATGGAACCGGCCTGGATCACCAGTTGGGCGGCTTCGGGAATGGTCATGAAGTAACGGGTGATCTTCGGGTGCGTGACCGTCAACGGCCCACCGGATTTGATTTGGCTGTGGAACAACGGAATCACCGAACCGGACGACCCAAGCACATTGCCAAAACGAACCATGGTGAAACGGGTTTTGTTGACCCGGGATACATTGGCCTTGTCGCCAAACAATACCGGGGCGACTTCACGACTGAGTGCCTGAAGGGTCAACTCCGCCAGACGCTTGGTGCTGCCCATGATGTTGGTCGGACGAACCGCTTTATCGGTGGAGATCAACACAAAGTTGGCCACACCCGACTGCAAGGCAGCCTGAGCGGTGTTCAACGTGCCAATGACGTTGTTCAGCACACCTTCGGCAATGTTGTGCTCGACCATCGGCACATGTTTATAAGCGGCTGCGTGATAAACGGTATCTACGCGCCAGGTCTTCATCACATCAAGCAGTTTGTGCGGATGACGAATGGAGCCGAGGATGGGCAGCAACTTGACCGTTACCGACTCACGGCAGGCGCGTTGCTCCAATTCCGACAGGATGCTGTAGAGGTTGAACTCACTGTGCTCAAACAGCAGAAGCGTGGTCGGGCCAAGGGAGAAAATCTGCCGGCACAGCTCAGAACCGATCGACCCGCCAGCGCCAGTGACCATCACGGTCTTGCCTTTGATACAGCGCTCAAGCAAATCAGCCTGGGCTGGCACGGCATCACGGCCCAGCAAGTCAGCGATATCGACTTCCTGAATGTCTTCAACCTTGACCCGGCCGCTGGCCAGATCGGTGAAGTTCGGAACACTTCGTACGTGAAGCGGATAGCCTTCCAGCAGATTGAGAATTTCCCGGCGTCGTGCGCGGGTGGATGACGGTAGGGCCAGGAGAATTTCCTGGGCGCCGGTGACGTCGATCATCTGCTGGATGTGTTTGGGTTTGTAGACCTGAAGGCCTGAGATAGAGCGATCGGAGATGCTGGGGTCGTCGTCGATGAATGCCACGGGGCGCATCACCCGTCCCATGCGCAATGCAGCAACCAACTGATTGCCTGCCACGCCTGCGCCGTAGATGGCGACTTTGGTCAGGCCGTCATCGCGACTGGTGAACGGTACGTGCTGGGCGGCGGTGAACCAGTCGCCCATGAAGTATTGGCGCATGCACAGGCGCAGGCCGCCGATGATGACGAGGCTTAGCCACCAGTAGTTGAAAATGATGGAGCGTGGGACGACGGCTTGGTGGTTGCTGTACCAGAAAACGACCACAGCTAAAACGAGCGCAGAAAGGCTGACCGCCTTGATAATGGCTATCAACGCATCGTTGCCAAAGTAGCGCATGACTGCCCGATACATACCAAATCGAATGAATAGAGGAATCGCAATCACTGGTGCGCAGAGAAACAACCACAGGTGAGCCCTCAAAGGCTCAAGCAAATCGTCTATACCCAATCGAACCACGAACGAACCCCACAGCGAGATCCAGACCAGGAACACGTCCATGATCACCTGAATCAGGCGCTTTCTCTGGCGAGGCATTCCCAAAAGGAATATCCGCAGTTTGTCCATTCCCCTTCCTTCCATTTTTGATCTCAGTTAGTCCAAACCATGCAGGGATCGCACCACAGTCACAGAACAATTCCTTCGACAAGCGAAGCAGGCACCGAGGGTCCGGGCACGCTTCAGTATTCACTCTAGTCGCTAGTAAAGCGTAAAAAAGTAGAGATTAAACCTTCCAGACAGATAAAATGCACGCGTTGTGCGCATTCCCGACGGCCGCTCTATCATCCGAAATGATGTCAAGTGGATATCAGTCTTTTTTTAACATATTAAGAATGCAATTTTTAAACTCAAGATGCGAGGACGCATGGACCAGCAACCGCCCCTGTCCGGTAGATCAGACGCTGAGCTATTCGTCGAAACCTCAAGGAATTCACCGACGCCCCCTGAAGTAGCAATACTTCTGTGTACGTTTAACGGCTACGCATTTCTCAAAGAACAAATTGATTCCTTCATTGCCCAGACACATCAAAAGTGGACGCTATACATTTCGGATGATGGTTCTACCGATGGGACTCTTGCACTGCTTGAAAATTACCAGGATCTGATCAACGCACAACGCATACAAGTGTTCAGCGGTCCGCGTGCAGGCTTTGCTGAAAACTTCATGTCGCTGGTAAGAAACGAGAATATAAAAGCGGATTTTTTTGCATTCAGTGATCAGGACGATATCTGGTTCGATAACAAGCTGGAAAGAAGTATCCGACAATTGCAGTCGTTACCCGCCGATCTGCCGGCCCTATATTGTTCGCGAACTCGCCTTATCGACGAAAACCGCAGAATTATTGGTTTTTCACCTGACTTCAAACGAGCCCCGGTCTTCCAGAATGCGCTGATCCAAAGCATTGCCGGCGCCAATACCATGCTCCTCAATGGCGTAGCACGGGACCTCTTGAACAAGACCCCACACGCCATGACCATTGTCGCGCACGACTGGCTTACCTATCTCTTAACGACGGCCTGTGGCGGAAACGTAATCTACGACTCAGAACCGACGCTGGACTACCGCCAGCACGGTGGCAATGTCATCGGTGCCAATTCCGGCTTCAAAGAACGCATGATACGTATCGGTAAGTTGATCGACGGACGCTTCAGCCGCTGGAGTGATTCAAATGTGCAGATTCTTGAATTGCTTGAAGGGGAGCTAACACCCCTGAACCGGCAGATATTGAATGACTTCAAACAAGGACGTCAAAGCTCGATCTTCAAGAGGTTTCGCCTCATGAAAAAATCAGGTGTTTATCGCCAGACTCTGGCAGGTAACATCAGCCTCATTCTGGCCATCTGCCTGAACAAGATTTAGGTCGGCGCAGCGGGCACCGATACAAGGTGCCCTTTTCAAAAAGTGATACTGGCTCCGGTCACAGTTTTTTAATGAGATATTGGCACAGTCGTACGTAATACAGCGTGCGGGTTCTGAGTCGACCCAGCCATTTCTTGCCCAACTTGTGATAAGGCGCCTGAAACGCAAAATCACGAATCACCGCAGTGACACTCAACTCAGACGTATGATCTATGCCAGAGTCGATCTGGGCTAACAGCGTTGGCCTTACATGACGCTGGTCAACCTCCCTCGCGACCTCGGCACGGCTAATAAAGCCGCTTTCGATAGCTCTTCTAAGGCACGCCATCCAGACATGACCGTTTGGATTCTCGAGAGAGACCCAAGGTTGAGTGTTCATGTCGGTGTAATGCAGCAATGACGTCTGCCCAGCCGAGTAGTGCTCCAGAGAGTTCCATGTCACTGGCACCGAGTAGCCGATTTTCTTTGCAACGCTCATTTCGAACATCAATGTGCGGTATTCAAGCGCCCCACTGTCCAGATCAGCGACAATATCTTCTATCTTCCAGTTTAATCGCTCGCAGTCCAACACCATGACGCTGAATTGCGAGCGGCGGCCTTGAGTGCCGCTCTCTACCGTCAACAGGTGATTGTCAAAAAACGACTGGTTCCAAAGCCCTTCAATGTCATCAAAGACTTGCATGTCGGCGTCCATATAAATGGCTCGCCCTTTGAACTGACACAACTCCGGGATGAGGAACCGCTGAAAGGAAAACGGTGTACGGGCCCGGTTTTCCAGGCACTTAGGCTGAGGGATTGGTCGCTGATGGCTATAAATCGCCGACAGTTCGACCGGCAGCGAAGACCGCTCTCTGATCGAAAATTCCAGCACTCGCATTGGCAGCCATTCAGCCGGGGTGGCGGCTACAAAGACGCGGACCGGCGTCAGAACAGTGTTTCTAGCCATTTCCGTTGGATGATCGTCGGTCTGCAGGTTCATACCTGGGGCCCTCCAAACCGCCAGTCAGCAAGCTTCTGTACAGGCACGGCATTCAAGTATTCTCCACTGACCCTGAATGCAACACTTTCTGACAAGGACAGGTGACTGACCCCATCCGGGCTCATTACCTGGATGGACAAGGAATAGGGGCCAGGGGCCAACTCTGCGCCGCCCAACTGAGCGACCAGCCGACTGGCAGCGTCAGGCCAACTCAAGTTACAACGAGCTGAGTTCCAATCCATGAGAACACCTTGCGAACTGTCTCTTAAAAATACACAGACCTGAGCATTGGCAGGCAGCCTGGAAACATCGATATCCAGAGCCATTTGCGCGCCATAAGGGATAGTCTGTCCCGAAGGCAGTACGCTTCCATCAATCAACAAGTCAAATGACACCAGTTCCGGATTCAACACGTGACCGCGTTTCTTCTCGCTTTGGTCACCCAACTTGTCCTGGTAGATGGAAATGGCTTGTTGTATGCCGCCATCAAAAATGACCCGGCCCTTCTCAAGAAAGAAACCGCGATCGCACATGCGTGCAACTTGTCCGATGGAATGAGAGACAAACAACACCGCAGCATTCCTTGCCAGCTCATTGACTCGTTCATAACACTGCAGCCGAAATGAAAGATCACCCACCGCGAGCACTTCATCGATGATCAGGATGTCGGGCTCAATGACCGTGGAGGCAGCAAATCCCAGACGGGATTTCATCCCCGAGCTGTAAAATTGCACAGGGGAATCGAAAAACTCATTGAGCCCGGCGAAATCCTGAACAGCGCTAATGTAGTGTTTGAGCTCTTTGCCGGATTTCCCCATAAGCTGACCACGTACAGATACGTTGTCCCTGCCCGTCATGGAAGGCACAAATCCGGCACTCATTTCGAGCAGGAATCCGATTTCCCCTTTGCGAGAAATCTTGCCGCGGTCGGCAACGAGCTTTCCCGCTATGCACTTGAGTAACGTGCTCTTTCCTGCGCCGTTATGTCCCAATACTCCAAGTACTTCGCCTCTGCGCAACGAAACATTGATATCCCGCAGAGCCCAAAACTCAGAGTCGCGCAATTCAGTGGATGCTGCGCCTCGTGACAACGCCCCCCGCAGCAAGTCTTTAGATGCATATTTGACGGATGATTTCAGATCCCTGGAATACTTCTTCCACAAACCGTCGATTTCAAGCAAAGCACTCATCAGTTACCCATCCGTTCAAGAAGAATTGGCACCTGACGACTCAAGGACTTGATCAGCCAACACAGTACCAGAAGCGAAACCCCCATCGCGATCAACATCGGGAGCATATAAACAGACGCCTCACCGTGCAGGGATCGGGAGATGACCGCCAGAGGAGAGGCAATAGGGTTGAAAACATTCACCCAAAACAACGCGCCACTTTTTTGCTCAAGGGCCGCATAAAAAATGGGGGAAATCAGAATCATCGGCAAGCTGATTGAACTGAGGCCTTTACGCACATCGGCGTATAGTACAGCCCAGGGCGCCAACAGCAGGCCGAGCATGGTAGCCGATATCAACAAGGCAATCAGACTGCAGAAAAACCAAAGCCATGACGAGATATCCGTGGGCAACGTAAGCCCGAGTACAGGAACAGCAATCAGGATCAGTACCACTCTGATAACCAGCGCGATAACGCCCTCAAACGCAACGGCCAGCACGAAAGGAACGGGCCCCACATTCATGCCCTTGAGCAAACCACGATTGCGTCGAATGAATTCGGAAGTTTCCTGAACCATATGCATCCAGCACTGAAACAGTGTGATCCCGGCAAAGGCACGCAATACATCCCAGCTTCCTTCCACCGTGTGGGTGGCTTCACCGTTGAGTTGACGTTTTACAAAGATATAACAGCCGGCGTAAAGCATCGGGATGATTAGCGTCCAAGCATAACCCAATGCATGCTGCTTTATTTGCATGACAATACTGCGACGTGCCAGGGCTAAACTTGAGTTGATAATACTTGCGATCATAGTGACGATCTATCCTCAGCGCACAACAAATTGTGAAATTATCGAAAGAACTTGCGCTGCAATTTCATCCAGTCGGGCCTTTGACGCTTCCGGTTGAGACATATCCACCGCATAGCATTCAAGAAACCAATCTACAAAATTCTTGTATCTTACTTCCAACTCAGCTGCGGTACTGTTCTGAACATAACCCCAAGCCTCATCCAAAGTGGCCGGCGTCGCGTTGAATGTAACACAGTCGTACTCGACGCGACCGAAAGTGACAACGGGCTTGACTTGCAGCAGCGCCTCAAAACCCACGCCACTGTTAATGGTATAAACCGCAGTAGCATGCGCGATCAAATCCTGAACATTGGCTTCGCTGTAAAAAATGTACGTATCATCGACCATTTTCTCGAAAGGCTTCATGCTCTTCATGTTTGCAGGATGAGGCTTCAGCACCACAGTGACGCCATTTTCCTTCGCCCATTCCACCAACGACTCAACAAGCACTTGTTCCGAAAAATCGGAGAACAATTGAATCGATTGATCTGTAGGAATCTGCAGAGGAAAAAAAATATAGGGGCGCAGAGTGCGACGGGGGAACCAGCGGCCACCGATATCAAATGGTAACAAACCTTCATCAATCAACTGTCTCTTCGACTTGGCAGTTTGCTGGGCAAACTTGCTAGCCAAGCGACCATCCACAAGACGCGCTCGATATTCGTTAAAAGACGTTTGTGCCTTATCAGAGTTGATATTTCGTGCAACGGGATACACGCTGGACGCTGCACTCCATCCCCGCCCATCGACAACAAAAGCCCATCGAAAGAACTCTTGCATGTAAAACAACACCGGAGTCTTGCCATCCAAAAAGTTCAGGTGACATCGATGGGGAACAAACGCGAGAGCAGCGCCATCCGCGTCAATTCTTTCACGATCGATTTCCCAGCCTGGCAACTCGATAACATTGACGGTCAGACCGGCACGCTCAAGCGCATTAGCCATGCGCACGGCAAATTCCTTCCAGCGCAAACGCAAATCGATAACGTCATCACTGACCACGGGAAACTGGGTTGACGTTGCCGGCATCCTCTTCCAGGGAAGGTCGAGTCTGGGAATGTAAAAGGCAATAGTCCGGGTGGACGCTTCCAGGTTCAGGGACCGATTACTAAGGCTCTGGAGGTACTTCCCTTCTACTGCCGTGGCTATCCGTGAACGAATCCATTCATTGGCAAGTGAGTTGTCTACAGTAAAAAACTCTTCAGCCAGATGATGGCTAATGGTACGTTTTTGCGCGTCGTCGCATAGCAGGTTCTGAAGCAGAAAAAAACGCAAGTCATAAAGTTTGAGACCGCCTTTGCCGGCCCAGAGAATGCTGGAAGTGGAAAATGTCCAATCGGCATATTTACGCTTCAAATTGTAAAACTTGAGCTGATCGGCATATGCGTTCATCTGCCTGAAAAACAACCTTTGATCGACGAACCATTCTAGAGAGCGCTCAACAACGCCCTTGTCGATTTCGCTGGAGACTTCTCTCAGCAACCGAATAATCCCTTCCGAAGGAGCCAGCCAGATAGACCCCGTAGCAATAGCCAAATGCTCTGGCTGATCCTCGGTCAGGTTTCGCCGAACAATAATGACGTCGGCGTCTGTTTTGTTCGAAAAATCAAAATCAAACGGATTAACCACCAACGAATCAGCATCAATACTGAACACAGGAACAGAAAATACAGACAGAATATTGGAAAGTTGCAGAAAGCGGGCACTGGCGTAATAAGCGCGCTGCTGATCTATATTCAGAGCTGAAAGATCAATGGTTTCGAATGATACGCTGAGTCGTGTCGACACCAAACAGCCAGACAGGATTCCGATACGGCTCACAGTGTCCGCACCGGGATTGATGACGTGTAAAAAGAAGGTAGCACCTGGAGAATACAGATCTACACTTTTGATCAAAGAGATGGCATAACCGAGATAACCCGCGTCACAGGCAGAAAACAGTAAAAGGGGCTCATCACCGCTTACTTCCGGAGCGATGAACCACTGCACAGTCCGATTAACCATTCTCACAACACCTTGCCAAAACACATTTTAAAAATCCAATACAATATAGCATCGAATACTCACCACAATTTCTCCACGCCTGAACCATGGCGAGCCTCTACTTTTTGCACACATTCAGACGTTCGTTGTCACGCTCCAAAGCAGACCGCTCCAGCACAGGATAGAGATCATGCTGCTGTTCAAACCGATTGGCACCGGCCTCTAGCGCCAACAAAAGTAAACCGCTGCCGACACACGCGTCCATATGGTCTTCGTCACTGAACAGACTCCAGTCTTTCATGTAATCCAATTCCGGTTTATCGAGATCGATAAAGGGAATCTGATATTTCGTGGAAACGCGCAACAGGTCGTCAACGTGCTGTTGAAGGCCATACTTGACCTGAAATGCATAGAGATCCGAGCGTACTGGCGGTTGAAACAACACGATCTGGATACCATGATCACGTCCCCACAAGGCAAACATGTCAAACAAACCATCCCACGGGGCGTTGCTCGAAATATCCCTCAGGCGTTGAACCTTGATGTTGTCATTGGTCACTTCAGGCAGCATTTCGGCCTTTTCGGTCAGGGCCTTGAATTGCCCCTTTTTCTCACCGTTTGCCTCAAGTTTTCCAAGCAAAGGATCAGCTTGGACAGGCATTGATTCCTGTGACCTCGGCAACAAGGACGAGAATCGAAACTCACTTCTGTGCCAACGCATCTCCGGCTTCCAGCTTGCCATTGACGCGTTGGTCAGCTTGGCCGCCTCAGCAAACACCTGCTGGCAACCTGGCACATCACTTGAGCACAAGGGCGCCAGGGTTTTAAACAACGGGAGGTACTTAAGATGGTCAGGCTCGACAACCAACCTGCCGGGACGTCGCAGCAAAAAAGAAGCTTCGACGTAAACCCGCTTCAAATTTGGAAACTTCAAGCGCAAGATTTCTGCCTGAAGCAACAATCCATAAGTAATTTCGTTGTACGTATTTCCGGCCCCCACGACCGCATCCGGCACACCGAACTTGCTGGGGCGCAGCACCTTACTGCGTGAAGTACCGACGTAGCCAGAGGTCACCTCAGCCGGATCGGGGTACTTGCCAAACAAGGCAACGTTCTGAATCAGCAACTGATTACCCAGTTCCCGCCCCGATATCGTCATGTTCGGCAACGCCGTCATCAACGCCGAAGCACTTTGCATGACATCCGGTTGTTTGAGGGATTCACGATAACGAACGGCAACTTCCAGGCCAATAAACCCAATGACCACCAATACAGCCGTCAGTACGTATAACTTGAGCAGACTGGATCGCGTCAACCTCAAGCTTTTAGAATTGAAAGTATATGAAGTCATTACCGTCTACATAATAGATGTAAGAGAAAAGAACCAACGAGGCAAAGCCGAATGCCGCCTGCCAGGGAAAGGCGTTCGTAATATCATGCTGATAGGTCGTGCGGTGAACAAACCATTGCAATGGCAGGTAAAGAAGCAGCAACTCGAAAAACAATGGCGCGAGCTTCGTTTGAGCCCAGCCCGAGGCGGGAACAACGATGCGCTCGAGCATCATCATTGCGTCACCCGCATTGGCTGCACGGAAAAATATCCACGCGACAAAAACCACCGTCATGGTCAACAACCACGCAACCGGTACCCATTGCAGCACTCGCTTCAACGACAAGGGCAAACCGCTATTCTCGAACCAGCGATTAATGGCCAGCGCACCACCGTGCAAACCACCCCAGATGATGAAATTCCAGCTGGCGCCATGCCACAATCCACCCAGCAACATAGTCAGGATCAGGTTTCGTTGAATTTTCCATTTGGCCTGGGTGCGCGAGCCACCTAGCGCAATGTAAAGGTAATCTCTCAACCAGTTGCTCAGGGTGATGTGCCAACGGCGCCAGAAGTCCTTGATGGACAGCGATGAATAGGGGGCATTGAAGTTGTAAGGCAGCACATAACCGAAAAGCAACGCCGCTCCCAAGGCCATGAGCGAGTAGCCCCAGAAGTCGCACAGGATCTGTACGCCAAACCCGATAACCGCGAAAAGATTGTCAAGCCCGGAGTACTGGTCTGGCGCCTTGAATATGACGTTGATAAAGGGAGCTATCCCGTCAGCGATCCCGCACTTGAGTGCTAGGCCGGCGATAAAATAGTAGAGGCCGTTGTAGCAATGAGCGCCATCCAGTCGTTGCTTCACGTGTATCTGAGGCATGAACTGGCTTGCCCGACAGATAGGGCCGGCGATGAGGTGTGGAAAAAACAACACGAAGATGGCGAAAACGACCGGGTTCTTCTCGTGCTTGAATTTTCTCTGGTAGACATCGACCTGATAGGAAATCAATTCGAAAACATAGAACGAAATGCCGAGCGGCAGGATCACCTTCAGCAAACCTATTTCAAACGAAGGGTCCTTGAGTCTGGCGACGTACTCAATATTCTCCAGAAAGAAATTCATGTACTTGAAGTAACACAGCAATGCGAGATTCAGCACACACGAAAGAATCAGCCAACCACGCGTTTTGGTGGCCGAGACCTTGCCGGCAATAAGCCAGTTGACGGCGATAACCCCCAGCAACATGAAGCCGAACTCTTTGCTCCAACTCATGTAGAAATACAAGCTGGACAGCAGCACGATCCATTGCCTGCCGCGCAATGATGGGCACAACCAGTAGAAAGCCAGGGTGATCCCCAGCAAAATTACATATTCCATAGAGTTGAATAACATCGCCACCAATCCCACATCATCTATTTATTTTTTTGCATAACAAAATTATTCAACACCTGCAACCGCCTCAAAAAAAATCCATGAGGCCTCAACACACGCTAACCGTATCAAAAATCGTGGTCAGTTGTTGTTCGAGCTTATGAAGCGAATAGCGCTCAGAACAATAAGACTGAGCTATCTCAACAGCCCGCTTTCTAGCGTCTGTCGAGTCAAGATATAGTACCAACGCTGAGTACCAATCTTCGTTTACCAAGACTCCAGCGCCTTCCGGAATAATCATGCTGTAAACCGGAATATTCGACGCCACCACGGGAATACCGGCAGCAGAGTATTCAAGATATTTCGTGGGAGCCTTGCAAAGATTGAACTCCTCATTGACCAATGGAGCGAGACCAATATCCCAGTTCAACCCAGCCAGGACTGATAAGAATTCAGTATAAGATTTGTTGACTTTATGGCTTTTGACTCTTTCTCCAAAACGCAAAAGACGCTCGGGCATCTGTATCGTCCCGAATACTTCAAAGTGCAATTTCGGCTGCTCTTCGAGTAATCGCTCAAGCACCGGAACCACCAAATTCAGATCTTCCTGGTGCCCTTTTGATCCCATGTACCCAATAGTCTGGTACTGCCGCTCTTGTCGATTAACTGTCACCCGTTGCCCCATGTACGGAAAATACTCTCCAGTAAAAACATGTTGCCTCGGAAACAGACTTTTGAGCAGTTCGGCAAGATGAGGGGTCGATGCATAAATCAGGTCACATTGCGCCAGCAAATTTCGACGCGCATCAATGACATCTTTAGCACCTTGACGCTTCTGAATTTCGGCCCCTAGAGAAGGGGGTAGCTCAAGCAAGTTATCGTCAATGTGATAGATGACGGGAACATTCAGTGCTTTAAAGAACTTGAGTATATCCACACCAAACGGTTGACCATATCGAGTAAATATGACCAACTCAGGTTTAAAGCTATCGTTCCACTGTTCCCAGCAACCAGCCCCCTTTTGCGAAACTAGTTTTTGCGACACCACAGCGACATTGACCTCTCCTCGCTGATGCATCTCGCGCAGAGGGATATCAAAGCTAATGAAATACGTGGCATTCACCTGCTCTGTGAATATAAGAATATTCCTCCCCTTCGGGTTCCCGTCGAGGAGGACATCAAACTCATTCAGCGCGATGATATGGCGCTTTTTGAAAAGCGCCTTGAGCAACGTAATCATGCGTTTGAAGCCTTTTGCCCGTTAGAGTTGTTGGCTGGGAGCCTGGCTTCGTAGTCCTTGATAACCTGCTGACGGCGCCGCTTGGCTTCGTAAACGGCTTTATGAGGAACATAACCGGCAAGCTTGTCCCGAGCCGCATTCTTCTTGTCCCAAAGACTATGGAGAAACGACGGAACAAGATGACGATATTTGATATCACGAATCAATGAAGGTCGGAAATAACCAAGATCGATCTCTTTTTGGATTTCCGCCTCGGTCAACGCCCCATTTTTAAGCATCAACCGAACTTCCGCAAACCATGGCCCGGCGTTTTTATTTGCACAAGCAGACCAGGGCTGAGTATAAACGTCGGTGTAATGAATCAACCGAGTGTCTTTATCCAAATGCTCGAGGCTGTTCCACTCAAAAGGCACGCCATACTTGACGTATTTTTCCTCAAGAATGATCAGCTCCCACATCAGCTGGTCATAATCGTACTTGCCCTCATCCATTTCTTGAACGATGGTTTCGATTTCCCAGTCCAACTGTTCACAGTCAAGCAGCATGACGGCGCATTGTTTCTTGCGAGTTTTCGGCGCTCCAACCTTGTCGGTCGACGCTTCGGAAAACTTGACTTCTTGCTGGATTATAATTTTCGCACCGTCGAACGGAATGTTCCACAACTCACGAATATCGTGAAACACCAACATGTCTGCGTCCATGTAAATGGCCTTGCCCTTGTAGCCGCAAAGCTTTGGAATGCAGAAACGACTGAATGAAAAACCGGTACGTTGACCATTGCGCGGATCCAGTGGCTCGGGAACTGGGAGATCCAACATCGGAATGACTTCAACATTTGCAGTCGTGTGGCGTTTGATGGAGTATTCAAGAACAGGAACGGCGAGCAATTGCGAACGATCGACACCTACATATACCCGTATTACTTCGTCACCATCAACCATGGGAAATTCCTCTTAAAACGTTAGCACTCTGAAAATCAACTATCGACCACCTTACAAGATGCCTATAGCGGACCGGATACTCATTTAAAGCTCTGGTCCAAGGCTCTGCAGGGGTGACGTTGCTGGAGCACGCATAGCGAATATCACCGGCTCGATGTTGCCCGGTTATTTTATAGGAGCTGTCATTTATTCCCAAGATGCGCATCGGCCCGCCACCTTCAAGCACTGACATCATTAAGCATGGACGTAGAGAGCAAGTCGTCAACCAATCGGGCGGCGGCATCGCCTTCCAAGACCATACGGTTTACAAAGCGCTCGGAAAGGTGCTTGAGCTCTGGCGCTTGGCTTTCATCCAGAACGCACTCGATGAACGCGGACCAGTTCGCCATCTGCTCGATGGTATAAAGCGGGGCATAGGTATCAGTGTCGAGATCGCCCTTGACCACCGCAACCGGCAACCCCCGCGCTGCTGCATCGAGGGCCACGGTAGAGGGGCTGGTGATGACCGCTTTCATTCGACCCAACAGGCCGCCAGCGGTATAACGCTCCCATTCCGCCTGCTTGGGATCGGCGATGATCAGGTTCGAGGCGACGGGCTTGTCTCCTTTGTAACGGGAGGTCAGCCACAGACCCGCGTGATGAGGCTTGATCAAAAAGGTGACGGAAGGGAACTGATCCGCCAACGAGGTCACCCCTTCAAGAAAAAACTGCCGATACGCTTCGGAGTAACGATGCCAGTGCAGGTTTTCAAAGACACCGACCACACACGCCTCGGGAGCGATCAACGCATCCAGGTTGGCGCTTTCATCCCGGCCAACTTTGGAGCAACCGATTGCAACGCATTTTGCGCGAGTGGCTGCGCTGACATCTGCGTGCAAGGTGTCTAGCCCGCCCCAAAGGTAGATCCTGTCGGCGGCGAAATTGACCCGGTCTATCGAATGGATCTTGTCGCTATAGGTCAACCCCACATTCTCGAGGCCATGTTGCAAGGTCGCGGTCATGATGCCGGCGACCTTCGCCGCCTCGGTAAGCGTGCGACTGAATTGATGAGGACTGAGATTGGTTTCCGACACCGTCAGGAGCGCTCTGGTCCGGGAACCGAAACGGAATGAAACCAATGGCTCGGTGGCTGACACCACCCGGACATTGCTCTGATGAAGTGACAGGGTTTTCATTACTCGCGGAGAAGCCTTGAGCAATGCGTGGCTGCACACCACTTGCACTGCTATCTCGCGCTGTTTGAGTTCAAGAATGATGGGCAGCGCAAGATCAAGATCCTGGACCAGGTGCAGTACCACCAGGACCTCTGCTCCGTGGACATCTGCTGCGCCGGAGCTTTGAGCGATGACCGATTGCAGCGCATCCCGCCACAGAGAACCAATGACAGCAGAGCTGAAGTGCTGCTCGATCAGCGTCCTGGCGAGTGCTACGTCCTGGCGACCATTTTCGGTGCTCGACAGATAACGACGCAGCCCCTGCAAAAAATCACCGGTCATGATGCTGCCAGCCAGCGGCGACAATGCAGGCGTTGCGGTAGCGACGACAGGAATGCCTTGGATCAGGGCGTGAACCGTTCGATTGGCGGACTTGCAGACGCTGAACGGATCGCAGGAGTTGGGGATCAGAACAACCCGTGAAACAGCCATCCAATCGTCTAAAACGTTGATCGACCATTCCACATAGCGCGATGCAATTGCCATCGGCTTGATAAAGCGCTCGTACTTGGCAGCATTGTTACTGATCACCACAAGCTCAACCGGATATTCCAGCGCGATCGCTTCCAAGGCATTCTGAATGAGAAGCAGGTCCAACATGCCGAAAGCAGCGTAATCAGCGCCGTGATTTCCGAACCACAGCAAATACATGGTTTTCGACGGATCGCGGGCCGGGGTATTTGAAATGACGGGGATAATCACGGGAGCGGCGACAACCGTCGCCTTTTTGAAGCTGACCACTTGTTTCCGAAGCGGGCGCAAAAGCGCTCTCGGAATGGCCATGACCGTTGCGATCGAACCATCCCTGCCACGCTTTTTTCTGACGAGTTGCAATTGCTTTTTCAGCAAATGCTTAAACATCTTCAGCAAACGTTTGAACGTGTGGATACCCCCTGAATCCTTGATCTCATTCGACAACTTCTTCAACCGGTTGCGCCACAAGGATGGGGCCGTGTTTTTTTCTATCGCCCTGGCGCCTTCGATGAGCTTGCTGCCTTCGTCCGTTACCGTTTCAGAAGCCAGGCCATCGGGAATGACGTGCACGACAACGCCCGGCACATGAGCCTTTATAACGTCTGCCAAAGGTTCGGTGGTTGTCACAACGGCAGTTGCAAGTTGGGCCATTCTGGTGAACATTTCGCCATGCGTGCCCAACGGCCCCTTTCCATAACCTGGCACAAAAATGTTGTCACACAGATCGATAATGACGGGTATGTTAAGTGCCCGGGCACGCTGAACCAATGCCAGGCTTTCAACAGAAAAGGCTTTGACGATGACAAGAGCATCGAGGCTTTCAAGATTGACAGGGCCTCGACTGGTAAACAGACTGCAGATAAAGCCTTGCGCTTCAAGTGCCAACAAAGGAAGTAATGCCCGGTAGCGCACGCTGGCCATGTCGAGCGACAGTGAGGCTACGCACCAGCCCACGTTTATCTGACGTCTATCCATAAGACTTCCCATCTCTGAACACTTCCCCGCCCTTCGGTCAATGCAACAACAAACGGACCGGCCAATAAATAAACAAAAAAATGAAAAAGAGACATAGCGATCCGCGTCCATGCATAAATACAGGCCCGCGGAGCCGCGCTCACGACCTGAATCAGAAGGTCCTGCGCATGCAGCGCAAGCTCAATCCGGACGCGAGTCATAACCGCACATTCTACCGAACACATACCGATTCGCGGGGCTTTTTTTCGATGCAGGCATTCTGGACGATATTCGCGAGAAGGCCATGACGTGCGTCAAACGCACTAAATTGAATACGGCTGCAAAACGATCGCCAGCCAGATCATTGCCTTCCCATTCACCGTCCAGCGACACACCAGCACAAAGGACTGACGGATGGGTGCACCAGGCTTGTCACCGCCGAATGAGCAAACCAGAAACCCCTATGAAGCAAAGAAGCAAAGAGCAATGTCAACTTGATTAGAATTTATGACCTGCCCGCCTTGAATAGATAAGCCAAACAGACGAGCGGAGCATACGCCACGAATATCCCTGCCACGACATTCAAATGACCGTGTACAACCAGAATCGAGAGCGGCAGCAAAAAAGCGACATTGATGACTGCCACACTTATCGTCACCTTTTTATGCCCCCAACGACGCGCCGCGTTCTGATAGGCATGACTACTATGAGCCTGATAGACCTTATCTCCACGAATCAGCCGCCGAACAAGTGTCCAAGTCGCATCAACAATAAAAACCCCTAGCAGAATCAACCAACTCCAAATCAGCTCCGGCTTGCTCCAGGCCGCTTGAAGCGCCATCGCCCCGAGTATGATGCCGAGGAAGCCGCTACCCGCATCGCCCATAAAGATCCGGGCAGGCGGAAAATTCCAGCAAAGAAAACCCGCAACGGCCCCCGCCAGCACCAACGGAGCCCAAACCAGTTCAACAACGCCACCCACCCAATAGACCAGACACATCCCCAAACACACGCTGATAGCTTCAGCACTGGCTAAACCATCGATACCGTCCATGAAGTTATAGAGATTAAGCATCCAGACCAGATAAATCGCCCCAACGACACCGCCCAACCATCCCGGCGTCAGCGAAACACCCAACAGCTCAATGGGCGCCAGCCCGTTAAGCCAGAACAACGCCCAACCCGCTGCGATAAAGTGCCCCAGCAATCGCCACCTCGCAGCGATATGACCATGGTCATCGGCGAAGCCGATTGCTGCAATCAACATTCCCGCCCCCGACAATGCTATCAGCACCGGCAACGGCAACAACTCCAACAATGTCAGAACTGGAAGCGCGAACAAAAACGCGACAACGATTGATACACCGCCCCCGCGAGGCGTGGGAACAGAATGAGCGCTACGCTCGTTCGGAATATCCATCAGGCTTCGGGACAAGGCATACCGGCGCAAAAACCGGGTCAGCCCCCAAGAAATAGCAAACACCACCACCAATAACGCAAAAATCATCTTGTCTCTTTATCCCGATAATGGGCGGCAGCCTGACGCAAAGCCTTTTCTGTACTGATAGGCGGACGCCATCCAAGCAACTCGCGTGTGGGCTGGATATCCACCTGCAAAGAACCACACAGCCGCTCGGCAACCCCTGACTTGCCCACCATCGAGGCGGTCACTCTCAACAACCCCGAAGGCACTGGCAGCAGTCTCGCGACCTTGCCCAATGCAAATGCCATACGGTGCAGCAATTGGGTCGTGGACAGATCTTCGCCATCGCTAACCAGAAAGACCTGACCGACGGCAGCAGGGTTGTCAATGCAGGTCACCACCAGGTCCGTGAGATTTCCGAGTGCGACCAGACTGCGCTGATTATTAATAGCGCCCAATGGCAAAGGCACGCCGCGATCCAGCCAACGCATCATGCTGAGGAAGTTGGCTTTGACACCCGGCCCGTAAACGAGGGGCGGACGGATGACAACGACCTCCATTCCGGTTTCCAGGCTGATTTGCATCAACGCAGCCTCTGCCTCGCGCTTGGACACCCCATAAGGATCAACTGGCGCGGGCGTATCCGTAGCCTTGAACGGCATATCGCGAACTGTGCTTTCGCCATTCACTTTGATCGAGCTGATAAAAATAAAACGCTTCACGCCGGACTCTGCTGCACGCCTGGCAAGCCGAACGGTGCCCTCGACATTGGCTTTACGAAACGCCGCGAGGCTGTCCGCAGCCGTTTCGTTCATGACGTGCACCCTGGCCGCACAATGAATGACAACGGCGACGCCTTCCAGCATCGACTTGCCTATTGGCAGATCAAGATCGAAGGGGACGACTCGGCACAAACCGCTCAAACGCGTGCTTGCGCGAACCGCGGCGACGGGGGTGAATTTCTTGTCGAGCAACAACCTGAAGACCACAGCCTCGCCGACAAATCCGGTCGCGCCCGTCACTAAAACCTGCGGACCTTTCATCTGGATTTACTTCCGATCAATGCAGTGGCCCAACAAATCAAAAAAAAGAAAACCTTATCCCGCGCACGCCGACGACATTTCCAGGCACTTAAAGAGAGCCTCAATAACTGCGCGCGCCCTAGACGTAACCAGCCCTGAACGAAAGGATCAGTACTTCGCCCCACCTGACATGCAATTAGCCGGACCTGGGAGAACCACCAACCGTCATGAATCGTCTTGTAACGCGCGATCAACGGATTGAGGCCAGTATTGGCCCCAACCTGATTTCGCTCGTGCTGGCGATACTGCATGGATGGCTGCGGGTCGATAAACCACTTGAAGCCGTGGCTACGCGCAAAGGCGTAGCAATACCAGTCATGCAAGCTGACACCTTGCAGGTCAGCCCAATTATTCAACATGGACGCCTTCAAAGTCGCCACCATCTTCTGACTCATCACATACGTGCACCCTGGCCCAGCCGCTTCAAACAGGAAGTCCCAGGCAACCTGAGGCTGAGCCTTGTCCAGCAACTGCGTCCTGCCGTTCGGCCAAAAAGCGGTGACGTTACTGGAATAGGCATCTATTTCACGGGACTGAATCGCATGGGTCGCGCGCTGAAGCTTATCCAAGTGCCATACATCATCCTGATCGGCAAAGGCGACAAAGTCGTATTTATCAAGATCAACATCACGGATCAACCTGAAAAAGTTGCGCGAAGCCCCTCCGAAGGCGCCAGCAGCAGGTAATACAATTACGCTTGGGTGCTGGGCAGCATAAACCGCGCACCACGCCTCGGTACCATCAGTGGAGGGGTCGATACTGATATAAACGGTTAGGTCGACAGCTGACTGGTCGAGGATCGAGGCCAACTGCTCCTCGATCCACTGCATGCCATTGTAGGCAGCCAGCAAAACCGCAACCTTGGGATGTTTTACTGGCATGCCATTCCTGCCTGGACTGATTAAACGCTACTGTTCGAAAGGATTGAGCCTTCGAATCAGTGGGAAGGCGAGTCCAGGAGTTTCTGCAGGTACTGACCGTAGCCCGTTTTCTTCAGGGCATCGGCCTGAGTACCCAACTGCTCGGCAGTGATCCAGCCATTGTGATAAGCGATCTCTTCCAGGCAAGCCACTTTCAGCCCCTGACGCTGCTCGATGGTATGCACGAAGTGACTGGCTTCCAGCAGCGAATCATGGGTACCGGTATCCAGCCAGGCAAAACCACGACCGAGCATTTCGACGTTGAGGGTCTTCTGCTCGAGGTATGCACGGTTAACATCAGTGATTTCCAGCTCACCACGTGGGGATGGCTTGATATTCTTGGCGATCTCGACGACTTGGTTGTCGTAGAAGTACAGGCCAGTCACCGCGTAGCTGGATTTTGGCTTCAGCGGCTTCTCTTCGATGCTCAAGGCACGGCCGGCAGCGTCGAACTCGACGACCCCGAAACGCTCCGGATCGGATACGTGATAACCAAATACAGTCGCACCGTGCTCTTGAGTAGTGGCGGAACGCAGGTTTTCCGAGAAGTGCTGACCGTAGAAGATGTTGTCGCCCAGGATCAGACAGCAAGGGTCTTTGCCGATGAATTCTTCGCCAATGATGAAGGCTTGTGCCAGGCCGTCCGGGCTAGGTTGCTCGGCGTAGGTCAGCTTGATGCCGTACAGACTGCCGTCACCCAGCAATTTTTGGAAACTTGGCAGGTCTTCAGGGGTGGAGATAATCAGGATTTCGCGCATACCGGCGAGCATCAGCACCGACAGCGGATAGAAGATCATCGGCTTGTCGTAGATCGGCAGCATCTGCTTGGACACGCCGAGGGTCAACGGGTGCAGACGAGTGCCCGAGCCGCCAGCGAGGATGATGCCTTTACGATTTGTCGTGGTCATTTATTCAGGACTTCCATCAGCATTCGGGTGACACCACTTTGCCAATCCGGCAAGTGTAGAGAAAAATTGTCGCGCAGCTTCTGAGTGTTCAACCGTGAGTTCAGAGGGCGGCGCGCCGGTGTTGGGTAGGCGGTCGTATCTATCGGATTGATCACCGTGACGGCGAGTTCTTCGCCGTTGGCTTTGGCAAAACCGATCACATGGCTGGCATAGCCGTGCCAGGACACTTCGCCGGCGGCCGCCAGGTGATACAGGCCCGCCAGTTCAGGGCGCTGCAAGACTTGTTGAATGGCCAACGCCGTCACGTCGGCAATCAAATCTGCACCGGTCGGGGCACCGATCTGGTCGGCGATGACGCTCAGGGTTTCGCGGTCCTTGGCCAGACGCAGCATGGTCTTGGCAAAGTTGTTGCCGCGCGCGCCATAGACCCAACTGGTGCGGAAGATCAGGTGCTTGCAGCCCGAAGCAGTAATCGCTTGTTCGCCGGCCAGTTTGCTGGTGCCGTAGTGATTCACCGGGGCGACGGCATCTGTCTCTTGCCATGGCTTCAGGCCTTCACCACTGAACACATAGTCGGTCGAATAGTGAATCAGCCAGGCGCCCAGGGATGCAGCCTCTTCAGCCATGACCTGACTCGCCTGACCGTTTACGCGGTCGGCCAGCTCTGTCTCGGATTCAGCTTTATCGACAGCGGTGTAGGCCGCAGCGTTGACGATGACGTCGGGCTTAACCTGACGGATCGTCGCACGCAGTGCGTCGAGGTCGGACAGGTCGCCGTTCAAACCATCGACCGAGTGACGGTCCAAGGCGATCAACTCACCAAGCGGTGCAAGGGAGCGTTGCAACTCCCAGCCGACCTGGCCGTTTTTTCCCAACAGGAGGATTTTCATGCCTTGTCCGAACGATCCGCGTAGTTCTGGTCAATCCACTGTTGGTAGCTGCCGCTCTTCACGTGAGCCACCCACTCAGTGTTGTTGAGGTACCACTCGACGGTCTTGCGAATACCGGTGTCAAAGGTCTCTTCCGGCGCCCAACCCAGCTCGCGCTGGATTTTGCTGGCATCGATCGCGTAGCGCTGGTCGTGGCCCGGGCGATCCTGGACGTAGGTGATCAGGCTGGCATGTGGACGATGAGCAGAGTCTGGACGCAGTTCGTCGAGCAGTGCGCACAGGGTATGCACCACTTCGATGTTTTGCTTCTCGTTATGGCCGCCGATGTTGTAGGTCTCGCCGATTACGCCTTCGGTCACGACTTTGTAAAGCGCGCGGGCGTGGTCTTCGACATAGAGCCAGTCACGGACCTGGTTACCTTTGCCGTAGACCGGCAGCGGCTTGCCTTCCAGTGCATTAAGAATGATCAGCGGGATCAACTTCTCAGGGAAGTGGCAAGGACCGTAGTTGTTCGAGCAGTTGGTCACCAGAGTCGGCAGACCGTAGGTGCGGCTCCAGGCGCGAACCAGGTGATCGGAACTGGCCTTGCTGGCCGAGTACGGCGAGCTTGGCTGATACGGCGTGGTTTCGGTGAAGAGGTCTTCCGGACCTTCGAGGTCTCCGTAGACTTCGTCGGTGGAAATATGATGGAAGCGGAAGTTGGCTTTACGCGCATCATCCAGTGCCGCCCAATAATGGCGTGCAGCTTCCAGCAAGGTGTAGGTGCCAATGATGTTGGTCTGGATGAATTCAGACGGACCGGAGATCGAGCGGTCAACGTGGGACTCTGCGGCCAGGTGCATGATGGCATCTGGTTGGTGTTCACGCAGGACACGGTCTACTTGATCACGGTCGCAGATGTCGACGCGCTCGAACACGTAACGCGAGTTCTGGCTGACTTCGGCCAGCGACTCAAGATTACCGGCATAAGTCAGTTTATCGACGTTAACGACAGAGTCGTTAGTGTTGGAGATGATATGACGAATGACTGCCGAGCCGATAAACCCGGCGCCGCCGGTAACTAGAATTTTCACGCGAAACCATACCCTTAAGTTGCTGACAGGGCCGCCAATCGCGCACTGTCTAATCCATGAATGCAAAAGCCATCAAGTCAGCTGAGGCTTCTGACAGAGTCAGTCTGAACCGATTCGGGAATGCCTTATCGATCAAGCGCAGCATTTTACAGCTTAATGAAGGTTTTACTAATGGATATGGACAAGCTGCGACGCAAATTAGACGCGTACAACGGGTTTGTCGCCGTCAGACAAGGCGCTTGCGTGAGGCTCTGGACGTACGTCCCAGAAACCAGCCGAGAATCGGCCCGATCACCATGCCAATCAGCAGCGCAATCACCATGATCAGCGACACAGGCAATTGTGGACCTGCCCAGCCCAGGAATAACAGTGACACGCTTTGCTGGTTCTCAAGAACGAACGCCAGGATCGCCAGAACGAGCAATAGGACAAATACAGCGAGAAGTACGCGCTTGAGGTTACGCATCAGCGGTTCCTTGAAGTGCAGCAGCTGTCAAAGCCCCTCCTCCTCTTCTTCGTTCACGCGATCGCGCAGTTCTTTGCCTGGCTTGAAATGCGGAACGAACTTGCCGTCGAGGCTGACGGACTGACCGGTTTTCGGATTGCGGCCTACGCGCGGCGCGCGATAGTGCAGGGAGAAGCTGCCAAAACCACGGATCTCGATTCGATCACCGGTGGCCAGACATTGGGACATTTGCTCAAGCATGGTCTTGATGGCCAGCTCCACATCCTTGGATGAGAGCAGCCCTTGATGGGTGACAATTCGTTCGATCAACTCCGACTTCGTCATATTTTTCCCTTCTTTTTCAAGCAGCTAGGAAAAGCGCTTCAAAGGTTTTAGCATGCCCGGAGAAATTTGAACAGCCCGAGTTTTGACATATCTTTCCTTGCAATGAGGTGCCCGATTTCAGAACATCGGAACATTGCTCAAACCCGGCATTCACCTACAGATAACCAGCATGGTGCGCGTCAGATAACCCGCGGGATTGAAGCCAAAAGGGAATTCATCTTCCTCCTTCGCGTCATCGGACCTTACAACAACTTTATAACCTGCACCCTTGCACTCCCTGGCGGCTCTCTTGTGACACCTCTCCCATCCGGAGCCCAATCCTGAACAATCGATCTCTATACCACTGACTCCGCGTACCGCATGAGTCTTGGCGCTGGTGGTACAACCTGCCAATGTCAGTACTGCTATCACGACAATGAGCTTGTTCATTCACTTCCTTATGCCGGGCGCATTGCACGGCGGTCGTTCACTTCAGACTAAGCCTAGCCTTGAATAGACGATTGACCTGTATGAAGTTACAGACAGTTTATGTAGATCATTGGTTTCACGAAAGAAATAAGGCGGCATCAGCACGCTTGGATTCACCAAATCGTAGACACAAAAAAGGGCGACCGAAGTCGCCCTTTTTCTATGGTCTGACAGAACTCAGTTCTGTTTTTCCATTTGTGCACGCAACAGGTCGCCCAGAGTGGTAGGACCAGCAGCGATGCTATCCGAAGGCTTGTCTTTCAAGCTTTGGATGGCTTCTTTCTCGTCTTCAACGTCTTTCGACTTGATCGAGAGCTGGATTACGCGGCTCTTGCGGTCAACGCTGATGATCTTGGCTTCTACTTCTTCGCCTTCTTTCAGAACGTTGCGCGCGTCTTCAACGCGGTCACGGCTGATTTCGGAGGCTTTCAGAGTCGCTTCGATATCGTCGGCCAGAGTGATGATGGCGCCTTTAGCGTCAACTTCTTTCACGATGCCTTTAACGATGGCGCCTTTGTCGTTCTCTTGAACGTACTCGGAGAACGGATCGCTTTCCAGTTGCTTGATACCCAGGGAGATGCGCTCGCGCTCTGGGTCAACCGACAGGATAACGGTGTCCAGCTCGTCGCCCTTCTTGAAGCGGCGAACGGCTTCTTCGCCCACTTCGTTCCAGGAGATGTCGGACAGGTGAACCAGACCGTCGATGCCGCCGTCCAGACCAATGAAGATACCGAAATCGGTGATCGACTTGATGGTGCCGGAGATTTTATCGCCCTTGTTGAACTGGCCAGAGAAATCTTCCCATGGGTTAGATTTGCACTGCTTGATGCCGAGGGAGATACGACGACGCTCTTCGTCGATGTCCAGAACCATAACTTCCACTTCGTCGCCGACTTGTACGACTTTCGAAGGGTGGATGTTCTTGTTGGTCCAGTCCATTTCGGAAACGTGTACCAGGCCTTCAACGCCTTCTTCCAGCTCAGCGAAGCAGCCGTAGTCGGTCAGGTTGGTTACACGAGCGGTAACGCGAGTGCTTTCTGGGTAACGGGCTTTGATAGCAACCCATGGATCTTCGCCCAGTTGCTTGAGGCCCAGGGAAACACGATTGCGTTCGCGATCGTACTTCAGAACCTTGACATCGATCTCGTCGCCAACGTTGACGATTTCGGAAGGATGCTTGATACGCTTCCAAGCCATGTCGGTAATGTGCAGCAGGCCATCGACGCCACCCAGATCGACGAATGCGCCGTAATCTGTGAGGTTCTTGACGATACCTTTGACTTGCTGGCCTTCCTGCAGGGATTCCAGCAGAGCTTCACGCTCGGCGGAGTTCTCGGCTTCGAGGACGCTGCGACGGGAAACGACAACGTTGTTGCGTTTCTGGTCGAGTTTGATGACCTTGAATTCCAGCTCTTTGCCTTCCAGGTGCGTGGTGTCGCGCACTGGACGGACGTCAACCAGAGAACCTGGCAGGAACGCACGGATGCCGTTAACGTCGACAGTGAAGCCGCCTTTAACCTTACCGTTGATAACGCCCTTGACCACTTCTTCGGCTGCGAAGGCTGCTTCCAGAACAATCCAGCATTCAGCGCGCTTGGCTTTTTCACGGGACAGCTTGGTTTCACCGAAGCCGTCTTCAACCGAGTCCAGCGCAACGTGAACTTCGTCACCGACGTTGATGTTCAGTTCGCCAGCGTCGTTGTAGAACTGCTCAAGCGGGATGAGTGCTTCAGACTTCAGGCCAGCGTGAACGGTTACCCAGCGAGCCTGGTAATCGATATCAACGATAACACCGGTGATGATGGAGCCTGCCTGAAGGTTCAGGGTTTTTAGGCTTTCTTCAAAGAGTTCCGCAAAGCTTTCGCTCATTTTAATTCCTGTTGATGAGGGCGAAGAATACGCCCATCTCCACATCCCAGACGATGTGGGTTAGTTTCATTTTAAAGAAGCGCCGCAGGACTATGACTGGTCCCCTGCGAAGCTTCTTGGTCACCCGGCGATATCGCGAATGGCGATTTCGCTCATGATGCGTTCCAGCACCTGATCGATGGATAATTCCGTGGAATCCAGCTGGATGGCGTCAGCCGCCGGTTTGAGCGGGGCTACCGCTCGCTGGGTGTCGCGCTCATCGCGCGCACGTATCTCATCTAGCAGACTCGACAGACTAACACCATCGACTTTGCCCTTCAACTGCAAGTATCGACGGCGCGCACGCTCCTCGGCACTGGCGGTCAGGAAAATCTTCAACGGTGCGTCGGGAAATACCACCGTGCCCATGTCGCGACCATCGGCCACCAGACCCGGTAATTCCTGAAAGGCCCGCTGGCGCTGAAGCAGCGCCTCACGCACGGCGGGCAGCGCAGCGACCTGCGAGGCGCCCGAGCCGATACTTTCGGTGCGAATGACATCGCTGACTTCGTCGCCTTCCAGAATGATGCGCTGCAGCTGACCGTCGGTCGCCGCGATGAATTGCACATCCAGATGAGCGGCCAGTTTTTTGAGCAGCTCTTCATTCGTCAGATCGACGCCATGGTTATACGCCGCGAACGCCAGCAATCGGTACAGCGCACCGGAATCCAGCAAGTTCCAGCCCAGGCGCTTGGCCAGCATCCCGGCGACTGTGCCCTTGCCAGAGCCGCTTGGCCCATCAATGGTGATGACCGGTGCGATGATTTTCACGACTGAGCCTCTTGTGCAACACGGATACCGACCTGCGCGCACAGCGCAAGGAAGTTCGGGAACGAGGTCGCGACGTTGGCGCAATCATGGATGCGAATCGGTGCAGTGGCGCGCAGCGAAGCCACGCTGAAGGCCATGGCAATTCGGTGATCGCCGTGACCGTGCACTTCGCCGCCGCCGATCTGGCCGCCGTCGATAATGATGCCGTCCGGGGTTGGCTCACACTTGACGCCCAGCGCCAGCAGACCGTCCGCCATCACCTGGATCCGGTCCGACTCCTTCACGCGCAGCTCTTCGGCGCCGCGCAGCACGGTGCGCCCTTCGGCACATGCAGCGGCCACGAACAGCACCGGGAACTCGTCGATAGCCAGTGGAACCAGCGCTTCAGGGATCTCGATACCTTTGAGTTTAGCTGCCCGCACGCGCAGATCCGCTACCGGTTCGCCGCCCACTTCACGCTGGTTTTCCAGGGTGATGTCAGCGCCCATCAGGCGCAGGATGTCGATCACGCCGGTACGGGTCGGGTTGATGCCGACGTGCTCAAGCACCAGCTCCGAACCTTCGGCAATCGACGCCGCCACGAGGAAGAACGCCGACGACGAGATATCGCCCGGCACTTCAATGTGGGTCGCGGTCAACTTGTGGCCGGACTCGACCGAGGCAGTCGCGCCGTTGACGGTCACCGGATAGCCGAAGCCGCGCAGCATGCGCTCGGTGTGATCGCGAGTCGGTGCCGGCTCGGTGACGGTGGTCTTGCCTTCGGCATACAGACCCGCCAGCAACAGGCAGGATTTAACCTGGGCGCTGGCCATTGGCATGGTGTAAGTCAGGCCCTTGAGCTTGTTGCCACCACGAATGGTCATCGGTGGACGACCTTCAGCAGCGGTCTCGATCACGGCGCCCATTTCACGCAGCGGATTGGCCACGCGATTCATCGGACGCTTGGACAGCGAAGCGTCGCCGGTCAGCGTACTGTCGAAGTTCTGCGCAGCCAAAAGGCCAGACAGCAGACGCATCGAAGTGCCGGAGTTGCCCAGATAGATCGGGCCCGGCGCAGGCTTCAGGCCATGCAGGCCGACGCCGTGGATGGTCACACGACCGTGGTGCGGACCTTCGATGACGACACCCATGTCGCGAAAAGCTTGCAGGGTCGCCAAGGCGTCTTCGCCCTCGAGGAAACCTTCCACTTCGGTGACGCCTTCGGCCAGGGAACCGAGCATGATCGAACGGTGGGAAATCGATTTGTCGCCCGGTACACGAATCCGCCCAGTCAGGCGGCCACCAGGTTGTGCCAGGAAAATCAGATCGTTGGAATTCATAGCGTCCACATAGGCCCGGCGGGCCAGGATTTTACTGAAATGCTCGCGGGCAACCCGGGCGCGCGTGAACACGCCCAATAATTGGTGCCCATCCCCTGCATCGACCGCGTCGCGCAAGGCGTCGAGATCGCTGCGAAATGTATCGAGTGTGCGCAGGACAGCTTCGCGGTTGGCGAGGAAGATGTCGTGCCACATGACCGGGTCGCTACCGGCGATTCTTGTGAAATCGCGGAAACCGCCCGCAGCGTAACGGAAGATCTCAAGATTTTCATTGCGTTTGGCCAACGAATCGACCAAACCGAACGCCAGCAAGTGCGGCAAATGGCTGGTCGCCGCCAACACTTCGTCGTGACGCTCGACCTGCATGTGCTCGACATCGGCACCCAGTTCGCGCCACAACCGGTCGACCACCGCCAGGGCGGCCGGGTCGGTCTGATCCAGCGGCGTCAGAATCACTTTATGGCGACGGAACAGGTCGGCATTGGAGGCTTCCACCCCGCTCTGCTCGGAACCGGCAATCGGATGCCCCGGCACGAAACGCGCCGGCATGCCGCCAAACGCTTCGGTCGCCGCACGCACGACGTTGCCCTTGGCACTGCCGACATCGGTCAGAATCGCTTGCCCCAGGTTCATGCCCGCCAACAGCGCGAGCAATTTCTCCATGGCCAGGATTGGTACCGCCAGTTGAATAACGTCAGCGCCCTGGCAAGCCGCTGCCAAGTCTTCTTCGCAGCGATCCACCACGCCCAACTCGACTGCCAGCTTGCGCGACTGCGGATCGAGATCGACCCCGACCACTTCGCGGCACAGGCCGCTTTCACGCAAGCCTTTGGCAAACGAACCGCCGATCAACCCCAGGCCGACCACCACCAGGCGACCGATCATAGGCTGAGCAGATTGCAGTGCAGTGACATCAACCACGAGCCATAACCTTGGTCAGCGCCTCGAGGAAACGGCTGTTTTCTGCCGGCAAACCGATGGTGATACGCAGGTGGTTCGGCATGCCGTAGTTGGCCACCGGACGCACGATCACGCCTTCACGCAGCAACCCCTCGAACACTGGAGCCGCAACGCGACCCAGATCGACACAGATGAAGTTGCCTTTGGATGGAATCCAGCTCAACCCCAGCTCGCGGAAACCCGCTTGCAACTGCTGCATGCCGGACTCGTTCAGGCGACGGCTTTCGGCCAGGTACTCGACGTCTTGCAGCGCCGCACAAGCGGCCGCCAGTGCGAGGCTGTTGACGTTGAACGGCTGACGCACGCGATTCAGCACATCGGCGACGATGGCCGAGGACAAACCATAGCCAACCCGCAGCGACGCCAGACCATAGGCCTTGGAGAAGGTGCGCGAGACCAGCAGGTTCGGGTAGGCCGCCAGATAGTCCAGGCCATCGGGCAAGTCGCTGCCTTCGGCGTACTCGATGTAGGCCTCGTCCAGCACCACCAGCACATGGGCCGGCACGTCCTGCAGGAAATCGTCCAGCGCTTGGGCGTCGAACCAGGTCCCGGTCGGGTTGTTCGGGTTGGCAATGAACACCACGCGAGTATCGGCATCGATCGCGGCGAGCATGGCCGACAGATCATGGCCCCAGTCTTTGGCCGGGATCACTTTTGCCTGGGCACCGACGGCCTGGGTAACGATCGGATAGACCGCAAACGCATGCGCACTGAACACCGCGTTCAGGCCCGGCGCCAGATAGGCACGCGCCACCAGCTCCAGAATGTCGTTGGAGCCGTTGCCCAGCGTTACCTGGTTCAGCTCGACTCGGCATTGATCGGCCAGCAGGGTCTTGAGCGCAAAACCGTTACCGTCCGGATAGCGGGTCAGTTCGGTCAGCGCCTCGCGAATGGCTGCCAGTGCCTTCGGACTGGCGCCCAACGGGTTTTCGTTGCTCGCCAGTTTGACGATATTGGCCGGATCGAGGTTCAGCTCGCGGGCCAGTTCGTCCACGGGCTTGCCCGGAACGTAAGGCGAAAGTTGTTGCACGCCCGGCTGTGCCAGAGCGAGGAAGTTGCCACTCATTTGCTACCGCCCTTAGAGAACTGCTTTCGGGTAGGAACCCAGCACTTTGAGTGCTACTGCTTCCTGACTGATCTTTTCCAGCACACCTTTGATCAGCGGATCGCGATGGTGGCCGACGAAGTCGATGAAGAACACGTAGGTCCATTTACCGCTGCGCGACGGACGGGTCTCGATGCGCGTCAGGTCGATTCCATTGTCGTGGAACGGCACCAGCAGCTCGTGGAGCGCGCCGGGTTTGTTGCTCATGGAGACGATGATCGAGGTCTTGTCGTCGCCGGTCGGCGGCACTTCCTGGCTGCCGATCATCAGGAATCGCGTGGAGTTGTCCGGACGATCCTCGATTTTTTCGGCCAGACGAGTCAACCCGTACAGACCGGCGGCCATGTCGCCGGCAATCGCCGCCGAGTTCCACTCACCCTTGACCCGCTTGGCCGCTTCGGCGTTGCTCGAAACCGCCACGCGCTCGACATTCGGGTAATGGGCGTCCAGCCACTTGCGGCACTGGGCCAGGGACTGGGCGTGGGAATAGATGCGGCTGATGCTGTCGGTCTTGGTGTTTTCACCCACCAACAGGTGATGGTGAATACGCAGCTCGACTTCGCCACAGATCACCATGTCGTGTTCGAGGAAGCTGTCGAGGGTGTGGTTGACCGCGCCTTCGGTGGAGTTTTCCACCGGAACCACGCCAAAGTTCACCGCACCGGCTGCCACTTCACGGAACACTTCGTCGATCGCCGCCATCGGCTTGCTGATCACCGCGTGGCCGAAGTGCTTCATGGCCGCAGCCTGAGTGAAGGTGCCTTCAGGGCCGAGGTACGCCACTTTCAGCGGCTGCTCGAGGGCCAGGCACGAGGACATGATTTCGCGGAACAGCCGCGCCATTTCTTCGTTGCCCAGCGGCCCCTGGTTACGCTCCATCACACGCTTGAGCACCTGAGCTTCACGCTCGGGACGATAGAACACCGGCACTTCGCCTTCGGCCAGCGAGGCCATCTTTACTCGCGCAACTTCTTGGGCGCAGCGTGCGCGCTCACTGATCAGCTCCAGGACTTTTTCGTCCAGAGCATCAATGCGCAGGCGCAGTGCCTTGAGTTCTTGCTCAGACATTAACCGTGTTCCTTCTCGAACTCTGCCATGTACGAAACCAGCGCGTTGACCGCAACGATATCGACGGCGTTATAGATGGAGGCACGCATGCCGCCCACGGAACGGTGGCCCTTGAGGTTCAGCAGGCCGCGCTCGTCGGCACCGGCCAGGAACGGCTTGTCGAGACGATCGTCGGCCAGACGGAACGGCACGTTCATCCACGAGCGGTCCGACTTGTTGATCGGGTTGCTGTACATGCCGCTGGCGTCGATGAAGTCATACAGCGTGCGCTGCTTCACTTCATTGAGCTTGCCGATGGCTTCAACACCACCCTGCTCTTTCAGCCACTCGAACACCAGACCGGACAAGTACCAGGCCAGGGTTGGCGGGGTGTTGTACATCGAACCGTTATCGGCCGCGACCTTGTAGTTGAGCATGGTCGGGCAAATGGAACGGGCGTGACCCAGCAGGTCTTCGCGAACGATGTTCACGACGATGCCGCTCGGGCCGATGTTTTTCTGGGCGCCGGCGTAGATCATGCCGAAGCGCGAGACATCCACCGGACGCGAGAGAATGTCCGAGGACATGTCGGCAACCAGCGGTACATCACCGGTTTCCGGGATCCACTGGAATTCCAGGCCGCCAATGGTTTCGTTCGGTGCGTAGTGAACGTAGGCCGCATCTTTCGACAGGCTCCATTCGTTCTGACCGGGAATAGCGAAATAGTCGTAAGGCTTGGCGGTGGCGGCAACATTGACGTGGCCGTAGCGCGAGGCTTCTTCGATAGCTTTCTGCGACCAGATACCGGTGTCGATATAGTCGGCGGTGCCGCTTTCCGGCAACAGGTTCAGAGGAATCTGAGCAAATTGCTGGCTCGCGCCACCTTGCAGAAACAGCACTTTATAGTTCGAGGGGATATTCAGCAGATCACGCAGATCCTGCTCGGCCTTGGTGGCAATGGACACGAACTCATCACTGCGATGGCTCATTTCCATGACCGACAGACCCTTGCCGTGCCAATCAAGAAGTTCAGCCTGGGGCGCGCTTCAGGACAGCTTCGGGAAGCGCCGCAGGACCGGCACAGAAGTTATAGGCTCTCTTGCTCACATCCAATCTCGCTCTGATTTGGTGGTATCACGCAATAAAAATCACGATATCAGTCAACACAACCCCTTGCTGGAGCAAGCTTTTGTGGGAGCTGGCTTGCCTGCGATTGCATCACCGCGGTGTGCAAGAAACACCGCAGCGCCTGCATCGCGGGCAAGCCCGGCTCCCACAAAAGCCCTTCCACACAGGATCTTCGTGGGTGTCGATATTTTCAACCGGGACAAACAACAAGGGGGCGAATCTTCATCCGCCCCCTGCTTGCCCGCTTACTCTTGCGGCTCTTCGTCAGCGGCGGCGTCGAGTTGCTGGTCTTCGGCAACGTCGTCGATCACGACCTCACCGTCGAACACTGCACCCTCTTCACCTTCAAGACCTTCGCCTTCCAGCTCCTCGCCTTCGACTTCCGACGGCTCCTGAACCCGCTCCAGGCCCACCAGTGTTTCATCGCTGGCCAGCTTGATCAGGGTCACGCCCTGGGTGTTACGACCCAGGCTGGACACTTCGTCGACACGGGTACGAACCAAAGTACCCTGGTCGGAAATCAGCATGATTTCCTCGCCGTCAAGCACCTGGACCGCGCCGACCAGACGGCCGTTACGGTCGTTGCTGACCATGGCGATAACGCCCTGACCGCCACGCTTGTACTCAGGGAACTCGGTGATCGCGGTGCGCTTGCCGAAACCACGCGCCGAAGCGGTGAGGATCTGGCTGCCTTCTTCCGGGATCAGCATGGAAATCAGCTTCTGGCCTTCCGGCAGACGCATACCGCGGACACCGCGAGCGGTACGGCCCATGGCGCGAACGTCGGTTTCCTTGAAGCGAGTGACCTTGCCGCCGTCGGAGAACAGCATGACTTCGCGCTCGCCATCGGTAATGGCGGCAGAGATCAGTACGTCACCTTCGTCCAGCTCCAGCGCGATCAGGCCAACGCTGCGTTGACGGCTGAAGGATTCCAGCGGGGTCTTCTTCACGGTGCCTTTAGCAGTGGCCATGAAGATGAAGTGACCTTCGGTGTATTCCTCGACCGGCAGCATGGTGGTGATGTATTCATCACTGTCCAGCGGCAGCAGGTTGACCAGCGGACGACCACGGGCAGCACGGGACGCTTCCGGAATTTCGTAGGTTTTCAGCCAGTACACTTTACCTTTGCTGGAGAACAGCAGCAGCGTGGTGTGGCTGTTGGCGACCAGCAGGTGAGCGATGTAGTCCTCATCCTTGACGCCGGTAGCCGATTTGCCTTTACCGCCACGACGCTGAGCCTGGTACGCAGCCAAAGGCTGGGTCTTGGCGTAGCCACCGTGGGAGATGGTCACGACGCGCTCTTCTTCCGGGATCATGTCGCCCAGGGTCAGGTCGAGACGGGCATCGAGAATCTCGGTGCGACGCACATCGCCGTACTCGGCGCGGATCACTTCCAGCTCTTCGCGGATCACTTCCATCAGGCGCGTGGCGCTGCTGAGGATGCGGATCAGCTCGCCGATCTGGTTGAGGATCTCTTGATATTCGGCCAGCAGCTTTTCGTGTTCCAGACCGGTCAGACGGTGCAGGCGCAGTTCCAGAATGGCTTGCGCCTGCTCTGGCGACAGGAAGTACTTGCCTTCACGCAGACCGTATTGCGGGTCCAGGGTCTCTGGACGGCAAGAATCGGCACCGGCACGTTCAACCATCGCGACCACGGCGGAAGATTCCCAGGCCGTGCTGATCAGCGCTTCCTTGGCTTCCGACGGTGTTGGGGAAGCCTTGATCAGGGCGATGACCGGGTCGATGTTCGACAGGGCAACCGCTTGACCTTCCAGAATATGACCACGTTCGCGCGCCTTACGCAGTTCGAACACGGTACGGCGGGTAACCACTTCGCGACGGTGACGAACGAACGCTTCCAGCAGGTCCTTGAGGTTCAGGATCCGCGGACGGCCGTCGATCAGCGCGACGATGTTGATACCGAACACCGCTTGCAGCTGGGTCTGGGCGTAGAGGTTGTTGAGGATCACCTCAGGCACTTCACCGCGACGCAATTCGATCACGACGCGCATACCGTCCTTGTCGGACTCGTCGCGCAGCTCGGTGATGCCCTCGAGCTTCTTCTCTTTTACCAGCTCGGCGATCTTCTCGATCAGACGGGCCTTGTTCAGCTGGTAAGGAAGTTCGGTGATGACGATCTGCTGACGACCACCGACCTTGTCGATGTCTTCGATCATCGAGCGGGCACGCATGTAAATGCGTCCGCGACCGGTGCGGTAGGCTTCGATGATGCCGGCGCGACCGTTGATGATCGCGGCGGTCGGGAAGTCCGGACCGGGGATGTATTGCATCAATTCATCGACGGTCAGTTCCGGGTTGTCGATGAGTGCCAGGCAACCGTCGATGACTTCACCGAGGTTGTGCGGCGGAATGTTGGTCGCCATGCCCACGGCGATACCGCTGGAACCGTTGACCAGCAGGTTGGGAATACGGGTCGGCATGACCGCCGGGATCATTTCGGTGCCGTCATAGTTCGGCACCCAGTCCACGGTTTCTTTGTGCAGGTCAGCCAGCAGCTCGTGCGCCAGCTTGGTCATGCGCACTTCGGTGTATCGCATGGCCGCGGCGTTGTCGCCGTCCACCGAACCGAAGTTGCCCTGACCGTCTACCAACAGGTAACGCAGCGAGAATGGCTGCGCCATCCGAACGATGGTGTCGTACACCGCGGTATCACCGTGAGGGTGATACTTACCGATCACGTCACCGACAACACGGGCAGATTTCTTGTACGGCTTGTTGAAGTCGTTGCCCAGCTCGCTCATCGCGAACAGCACACGCCGGTGCACGGGCTTCAAGCCATCGCGCGCATCCGGCAGTGCCCGCCCGACAATCACGCTCATTGCGTAGTCGAGGTAGGACTGCTTCAGCTCGTCTTCGATATTGACCGGGAGGATTTCTTTGGCCAGTTCGCCCATGAGAAGCCTGATTCCTTTTTCTGGTGAAACTTCGTCACATCCATATGGGACGAACGAAGCTCGCCGATGCAGACTGAGTGCCATGCACCGACTTACGACAAATCAACGAGTTATGCCATGGATCTGCGCAGTAAAGGCAGCCACATCAGGCTACCCTGGAAACCGCCGGATGTTATCACAAGAGCCGCCACGCACCTATCCCCCAGATGCGCATGGAGCATAGTTAGTTGACCGGTGACAGGCTTGAAGGGGACGAGAGGGGCTTAGAGCCGTGTTGAATGGAGAATTCAGGGCAGATTCGGCTTGCTTCATTGATTTTCAGGGCCTAATCGCGGGCAAGCCCGCTCCCACAGGGATCGCTGCCTGCCTAGTGATTTTCGGTTCGACACAGATTCCTGTGGGAGCGGGCTTGCCCGCGAAGGCGATTTATCAGGCGCCGGATACCTTTAATGCAACCGCTTACGGCACATCAACTGCGCCATTTTCGCGGTATCAGGCCGTTCGACGATGCCTTTTTCAGTAACGATCGCGTCGATCAAATCCGCAGGCGTCACATCGAACACCGGGTTGAACGCATCGACATCCGCCCCGACCCGCTTGCCGCCGACTTCCAGCAACTCGCGGCCGTCGCGCTCTTCGATGGGGATCTCGTCACCACTGGCCAGGTTCATGTCGATGGTCGAACTCGGCGCCACCACCATGAAACGCACGCCGTGGTGCATGGCGTTGACCGCCAGTTGGTAGGTGCCGATCTTGTTCGCCACATCACCATTGGCGGTGATGCGGTCGGCGCCGACGATCACCCAGGTCACACCTTTGGTTTTCATGATGTGCGCAGCGGCGGAATCGGCATTGAGGGTCACGGGAATGCCTTCATTGGCCAATTCCCATGCGGTCAATCGCGAACCTTGCAACCATGGCCGGGTTTCGTCGGCGTAAACGCGCTCGACCATGCCTTCGATGAAAGCCCCGCGAATCACCCCCAGCGCCGTACCAAAGCCGCCGGTGGCCAGTGCGCCGGTGTTGCAGTGCGTGAGGATCGCCTGGGCGTTGCCCTGATGCTTGCGGATCAGATCGACACCCAGTTGGGCCATGGTCAGGTTGGCTTCGCGATCACTTTCATGGATGGCGATGGCTTCGACTTCCAGCGCAGCCAGAGGGTCTGCGTCTTCCTTGAGGCGGTCCAGGCGGTCACGCATGCGACTCAAGGCCCAGAACAGATTAACCGCTGTTGGACGGGAATCGGCCAGTAACGCGTAATCCTCTTCCCACGCTGCCTGCCAGTCACCGCCCTCGGCAATTCGGGCGCGGGCTGACAGCACCATGGCATACGCCGCGCTGATGCCAATGGCCGGCGCGCCGCGCACCACCATCGAGCGAATGGCCTCAGCCACTCCCGCAGCGCTGGTGTAGGCGATCCAGGTTTCCTCGAATGGCAAAATACGCTGATCCAGCAGATACAGGGCGCCATCACGCCAATCGATGGCCTTCACCTTCTCCGCAGCCAACAGTCGATCGCGCATCCACATACCCCGCACTCATGAACAAAAGCCGCCGATTATAGCGATCCCCCCGCGAAGACGCTCGGGTATACTTCGCCATCCTTTACAAAAGCACTGGAACCGACTTTCGATGCCGACCCCCACCGCTGCGCTCGACCTGTTATTGCTGCCGACCTGGCTGGTACCCGTCGAACCGGCTGGCGTGGTCCTTAAAGAGCATGCCTTGGGCATCCGCGACGGTCGCATCGTATTTATCGGCCCGCGCGCAGCAGCCTTGAAGTTTAACGCAACCGAAGTCCGCGAATTGCCGGACATGTTGCTCGCCCCCGGCCTGATCAATGCCCACGGGCATGCGGCAATGACGCTGTTCCGCGGGCTGGCCGACGATCTGCCGCTGATGACCTGGCTGGAAAGCCACATCTGGCCGGCCGAAGCCAAGTGGGTCGACGAGGCTTTCGTACGCGACGGCACTGACCTGGCCATTGCCGAGCAGATCAAAGGCGGCATCACCTGTTTCTCCGACATGTATTTCTTCCCGAAGGTTGCCAGCGAACGCGTCCATAACAGCGGCATTCGCGCCCAGATCGCCATTCCGATCCTCGATTTCCCGATTCCAGGCGCCGGCTCGGCGGATGAAGCCATTCGTCAGGGTGTTGAATTATTTGGCGATCTCAAGCATCACGAGCGAATCAAAATCACCTTTGGACCCCATGCACCCTACACCGTGGGCGACGAAACCCTGGAAAAAATCCGGGTGATCGCTGAAGAACTGGACGCCTCGATTCATATGCACGTCCATGAAACCGCTTTCGAAGTGCAGCAGTCGGTCGAGCAGTGCGGCGAACGCCCGCTGGCCCGCCTCGGCCGCCTGGGCCTGCTCGGGCCGCGCCTGCAGGCCGTTCACATGACCCAGATCAGCGATGAAGACCTGGTGCTGCTGGTAGAAAGTAACACCCATGTGATTCATTGCCCGGAGTCGAACCTGAAGCTGGCCAGCGGTTTCTGCCCGGTCGAGCGCTTGTGGCAGGCCGGGGTCAATGTGGCGGTCGGCACCGATGGCGCGGCCAGCAATAGTGACCTCGACCTGCTCGGCGAAACCCGCACCGCTGCGTTGCTGGCGAAGGCCGTCGCCGGCTCCGCCACGGCGCTGGATGCCCATCGCGCGCTGCGCATGGCCACGCTCAATGGCGCTCGCGCGCTGGGAATCGAAGCTGAGACGGGTTCGCTGGAAGTCGGCAAAGCGGCGGACATCGTCGCGTTCGACCTGTCGGGCCTGGCACAGCAGCCGGTCTACGACCCGGTTTCGCAACTGATCTATGCCACTGGCCGCGACTGCGTGAAACACCTTTGGGTCGCTGGCAAGCAACTGCTCGACGACCGTCGCCTGACCCGCCTGGATGAGGCGCAGCTGTGTGCCACTGCCAAGGCCTGGGGCAGGCGCATCAGCGGCCACACCGAATCGTAAGCACCCTGGACCAAAACCGGGGCAACAGGATTTTTCAAGTTTTAGAGGACTGACACCATGAGCAACGTCGACTACGCCGAAATCGCCAAATTCGAAGCCCTGGCCCATCGCTGGTGGGACCGCGAAAGCGAGTTCAAACCGCTGCACGACATCAACCCGCTGCGGGTCAACTGGATCGACGAGCGCGTCCATCTGGCCGGCAAGAAAGTCCTCGACGTCGGTTGCGGCGGCGGCATCCTCAGCGAAGCCATGGCTCAACGCGGCGCGACCGTGACGGGTATCGACATGGGCGAAGCGCCGCTGGCCGTCGCTCAACTGCATCAGCTGGAATCCGGTGTGAGCGTCGAGTACCGGCAGATCACCGCCGAAGCCCTGGCTGAAGAAATGCCCGAGCAGTTCGACGTAGTTACTTGCCTGGAAATGCTTGAACACGTGCCGGATCCGTCGTCGGTGATCCGCGCCTGTTTCAAAATGGTCAAACCGGGCGGCCAGGTGTTCTTCTCCACCATCAACCGCAACCCGAAGGCCTATCTGTTCGCCATCGTCGGCGCCGAATACATCATGAAGTTGCTGCCGCGCGGCACCCACGACTTCAAGAAATTCATCCGCCCCTCGGAGCTTGGCGCCTGGAGCCGCATGGCTGGCCTGACCGTCAAGGACATCATCGGCCTGACCTACAATCCACTGACCAAGCACTACAAACTGGCGGCGGATGTCGACGTCAACTACATGATCCAGACCCTGCGCGAGGAGTAAGCCGATGCGTATCAGAGCAGTCCTTTTCGACATGGACGGCACCCTGCTCGACACCGCGCCGGATTTCATCGCCATCTGCCAGGCGATGCGCGCGGATCGTGGTTTGCCGCCGATGAATGACAAACACATCCGTGACGAGATCTCCGGCGGCGCCAAAGCGATGGTCGCGGTGACTTTCTCGATGGACCCGGAATCGCCGGGTTTCGAGGAGCTGCGCCTGGAGTTTCTGGAGCGCTACGTCAAAGGTTGCGCGGTTCACAGCAAGCTCTTCGACGGCATGGGCGAATTGCTGGCCGACATCGAGAAGGCCAACCTGATCTGGGGCGTCGTCACCAACAAACCGCTGCGTTTCGCCGAGCCGATCATGCAACAACTGGGGCTGGCCGAGCGTTCGGCGCTGCTGATCTGCCCGGATCATGTGAAGAACAGCAAACCGGATCCGGAGCCGTTGATCCTGGCGTGCAAGATGCTCGACCTGGACCCGGCCAGTGTGCTGTTTGTCGGCGATGACCTGCGCGATATCGAATCCGGCCGCGATGCCGGCACCAAAACGGCTGCCGTGACCTATGGCTATATTCATCCGGACGATAACCCGCGGCATTGGGGCGCGGATGTGGTGGTCGATCATCCGCTGGAGTTGCGTCAGGTGCTTGATAGCGCCCTTTGTGGCTGCTGAGAACCGGTTTCAAGCTCCGGGGATGTGGCGTGAATGATGACGCCTTCGCGGGCAAGCCCGCTCCCACAAGGACTGAGAGTGTTCACACATTCTTTGCCCAACAACGGGATCCTGTGGGAGCGGGCTTGCCCGCGATTGGCCGCGCCGCGATCTGTCTTCTGTTTTTGTGAGGTTTTTTATGTTTGATTATTCCGCCCGCCCTGAATTGCTCAAGGATCGGGTCATCCTGGTCACCGGCGCTGGCCGTGGCATCGGCGCTGCTGCTGCAAAAACCTACGCCGCCCACGGCGCCACCGTGCTGTTGCTGGGCAAGACCGAAGCCAACCTGACTCAGGTCTACGACGAGATCGAAGCAGCCGGGCATCCACAACCGGTTGTGATCCCGTTCAATCTGGAAACCGCCCTGCCCCATCAGTACGATGAACTGGCGGCAATGATCGAAACCGAGTTCGGCCACCTCGATGGCTTGCTGCACAACGCGTCGATCATCGGTCCCCGGACACCGATCGAGCAGTTGTCCGGCGAGAACTTCATGCGCGTCATGCACGTCAACGTCAACGCCATGTTCATGCTCACCAGCACCCTGCTGCCACTGCTCAAGCTGTCTCAGGACGCCTCAGTGGTGTTCACTTCCAGCAGCGTCGGCCGCAAGGGTCGTGCGTACTGGGGCGCTTACGGCGTTTCCAAATTTGCTACCGAAGGCTTGATGCAAACCCTGGCCGACGAAGTAGATACAGTGGCACCGGTGCGTTCCAACAGCATCAACCCCGGCGCTACCCGCACCAGCATGCGCGCTCAGGCCTACCCCGGTGAAAACCCGCTGAACAACCCGACACCCGAGGAGATCATGCCGGTCTACCTTTACCTGATGGGTCCGGACAGTACCGGTATCAATGGCCAGGCATTCAACGCTCAGTAATGCCCGTGCGTCGCTTTTCTGCCGCGACGGCTTCCCGCCGCGGCACTCAAACCCTGTGGTAACCACCCTGCTTCAAGTCAAATAAATGTCATAACCCTGCGCAATTTCTCGCGTACAACCTTCCAGTATTTTGATTTTTAAAGCTTTTTATTCGACTGAACCGAATGGCACGACTTTCGCTCTAATTTTGTTCAGACACGCCGTGTGAAAGCAGAAGAAGCGGAGCTTCGGCCGAGAGGTTACTAATCTTCGGCAAAGCGGATTAAACTCGTGCCACATGTCCTACGGGACTGATGGACCAGTATGACGCGCAGCCCAAAGCCGCTCTCACCCAGCCTGTAAGACAGCCTTACTGCTTAGGGGCTCACGCCATATGAAATCACCTTCCCAGACCAACGCAATTGACTTCGACAGTGCCAAATTGCAACGCCTGGGCTTTGGTCAGCAGCCTCCCCTCCTGGAGCGGCCCGTCAGTCTTGCGCAGTTGCGCCAAGCGCTGGGCCTGCAACTGCAAACCAGTCTTGAGCCGCAACGCATTCTCGGACTTTTCTTCCGTGAAATTCAGCGCCTTGTGCCGCTGGATGCCTTGAATTATGAACATCAGCCCAGCGACTTGCGCCTGCAATTCGGCGCACGGGGTCATCATTCAATCAGCTACAGCCTTAGCCATGAAGGCGAGCAATTGGGTGAGCTGGTGTTCCGTCGCAATCAGCGTTTCAGCGAACAGGAACAGGGCAACCTGGAGTCATTGCTATCGACCCTGCTCTTCCCCATGCGAAACGCCCTGCTCTACCGAGCAGCGACCCAAAGTGCATTGCGTGATCCGTTGACCGATACCGGCAACCGCATCGCCATGGATCAGACGCTGGAACGGGAAATCGAGATGTCGCGGCGACACTCGCAGCCCCTGTCGCTGCTGATGCTGGACATCGATCACTTCAAACACATCAACGACACCTATGGGCACAGTGCCGGCGATGAAGTACTGAAGGCCGTCGCAGCCTCGATCAAAAACCAGTTGCGCAACGTCGACATGGTGTTCCGGTTTGGTGGCGAAGAATTCATGATTCTGCTTTCCAACACCAGTCGGGAAGCTGCAGCCATGGTCGGTGAACGACTGCGGTTTGCGGCGCAGGCTCAGGACTATGAGGCCGAGGGCAAGATGATCGATCTGACGGTCAGCATCGGTTGCTCGACGCTGCTGCCCGGCGAGTCTGCCGAAAGTTTGTTGCGACGGGCCGACAGTGCGCTGTATGTGGCCAAGCGCGAGGGGCGTAACCGCCTGGCGATGGCGGGCTGATATTTCAGCAACGCTGCATAATCCATGTGGGAGCGGGCTTGTGCCACACAAGCCCGCTTGTGTCTTGCGCAGGACTTAGACTGAAGATGAGAGCGGTGAGTGGCAAGCTGAACGCCCGGAGTGCTAGCAGCACGTGTGGGAGCCCATGCTGCCATTCACCTCTCCACTCTGGTTATTGAGCCCGAACAGTTGAACGAGCCGACCTCGAACATTACAAGCGTGGAGCCCAACCAGAGCGCTTCTATGAGTGTAAGAGGGTTTAGCCATGTTTTCCTGCGCAGGCATTGATGTTTCCAAAGACAGTCTGGAAGTCTGGATTAATTCGCAAGGCATTGGTGCGAGTTTTCCGAACAGCGCCAGTGGTTTCCCGGTGCTGATTGATTGGTTAAAAGGCTTCGAAGTCACCCGCGTGTTACTGGAAGCCACCGGTGGCTACGAGCGGGGGCCCATGAAGGTGCTTCAAAGGGGCGGCTTTGACGTCTTACGAATCAATCCTCGTCGGGCGAAAGATTTTGCCAAGGCAATGGGTTATCGCGCTAAAACAGACGCGATAGATGCGCGGCTTCTCGCCGAATTTGCAACGATTATAAAGGACGCCGATAGCCGTATCACCAGCGCCGAACAGGACAATTTGCGTGCGCTGGTACAGCAACGCGAAAACTTTGTTCAGCAGCAAAGTGACGACAGGCGGCGTATCAAAACGGCTTCTGTCGACTCGATAAAACCCTTGTTGCAAAGCCATATCGACTATTTAGATCAGGCAATAAAGTCGATAGAACAGCTGATCTGCCAAAGCGCCAAAGACCTGGACAGTGAAAAAATTGCCCGCTTGCGCTCGGTTAAGGGACTAGGGCTCGTGACCGCAGCCAGCATCATGGCCTACCTGCCTGAGCTGGGAGAGGTTGGACGGCACGAGATCGCAGCACTGGCAGGGATCGCCCCTTACAACGACGACAGCGGCAACCACGAAGGGCCTCGTCATATAAGCGGTGGCCGATTTGCCGTGCGACGTGCGATGTACATGGCCAGTTGGGCTGTGATTTTGCGACAACCCGAGTTCAAAGCCCGATATGACGCGCTTCGCCTGAGAGGTAAATGCGCGAAAGTGGCGCTGATCGCCTGCATGCGGGTGTTGTTGATAAGGCTGAACGCGATGATCCGTGACCAAACTGAGTGGAGAGAGCAGGCAGCCTAAACAGACTGCTTGCTCATTTGGGAAATCACATGGTTTGAGACTGTGGAAGTTCGGCTGCCCTTTGATCAAACTTCAAAATAAAAGACATCAAGACAGTTGCTCCCACATTTGGTTTGTGTTGCTTTCAGGGGATCAGCTTTCGGCCAACGCCATCCGCTCACGGGCAACCGGAGTTTTCACTGCCAGTTCCAACTGCATGCAACGTTCCAGGAACAGGTACATGTAGTCGTAACTTTTGCAGACAGCCTGGCGCAATTCCACTTGCAGCGCTTTGCTCGGGTTCATGCCCGCCAGGGTGCAGATGATCTCCAGCGCTTCCCATGGATGGGCATCGTCATACTGGGCATGCATCTTCAACCACTTCATGGCCCGCTTGCGATCTTCCTCGGGGAACGCTGCCGCATAGACACCATTGGAGCAAACCAGGGCCGACCACTCCCCCGTCGCCCCTTCGATGGCGTAGTTGGTGGCGGCGATGGCCACGATCAGCGAATCCGACGAACTGGTGTGCCAGCACCAGTGGCTCAAGGCGTGAAGCTCAGGGGCCACCTGTTGGGCTTGCAGATCTTCCAGGCTGATACCGTGAGCACGACTCCAATGCACCCAGTAATCGGCATGGTTCAATTCGACGCGAATGTTACGCATCAGCCAGCGACGCGCCATGTCTTCGCCAGGGTGGCGTGCAAAACGGGTCTTTGTCAGGTTCTGTGCCATGTATAAAGCGAACTGTTCGACCACCGGCCAGCCACCAATAAGGTACTGGCGCATGGTTTTAGCGCTGAGTTTGTTATCTCGCATGCGTTGATACAGTTCGTGTCCGACAACCCGGCGCTTGCTCTCGTTGCAATCCTGGATCAGTTGCTGAGCCCAGGCGGGGTAACTTGCAGCTTCCATGAGTGGTCCGATTCTGTTGAATGTCTCGATCACTGTCGCGCTCCTTTTGATTGTGATTTTCAGATCAGCAAGAGTTTCAACGGAACGTGCCGGGCGCCTTGAACAACAAAGGTCGGGGCCGGGCAGGACGACTTTGCAAACTATCCCAGGTAAACAGATGCGGGCGTTCAATCACATACCCTTGAGCGTAATCCACCCCGATCTCCAGCAATGCCTGCTCGATCTGAGGTGTTTCAACGAACTCGGCAATCGTGCGCTTACCCATGACATGACCGATGTGATTGATCACTTCGACCATGGCGCGGTTAATCGGGTCGTCCAGCATATCCTTTACGAAACTCCCGTCGATCTTCAGGAAGTCTACAGGTAAATGTTTCAAGTAAGCGAATGAAGACATACCGGCGCAAAAGTCATCTAGCGAAAAACGACAACCTAAACCTTTGAGTTCATTGATAAATCTAATTGCACTGCCCAGGTTTGCAATCGCACTGGTTTCTGTAATTTCAAAACAAATCATTTCAGGTGGAATTGAATATGCAACAAACTGTTCACGAAGGAAGTCCAGAAACGCCTCATCTCCGATAGTAATACCTGACAGATTTATCGCACACATGGCCAACGGCCCTTCGCGCTCTTCAACGATGCACTGGGCAATCACCTTGAAAACGTTTTCCACCACCCAACGGTCAATCGACGTCATCAAACCGTAACGCTCGGCGGCGGGAATGAAACTGTCCGGCAGAATCATGCGCCCCGCTTCGTCATGCAGGCGCAGCAGGATTTCAATATGCCCGCCACCCTGCTCGTCAGGACCAAGGGGCGCGATTTCCTGGGCGTACAGGCAGAAGCGGTCTTCTTCCAACGCCACGTGCAGGCGCTGCACCCACGCCATCTCGCCAAAGCGCAAGGACAGCTCCGTGTCGTCGGCGTGATAGACCTGAACCCGGTTGCGGCCCTTTTCCTTGGCCATATAACAAGCCATGTCAGCGGCACGCAGCGAAGCTTCGAGGGTGGCCGGACTCTGGGCTACATGCACCAGCCCGATGCTCACGGTGGTCACAAACGGCCGGCCTTTCCAGACAAAATGCAGGTTCTGCACCGTCTGGCGCAGGCTTTCGGCGATTTTCTCGGCCGCTTCCGGCGCGCAGTTTTCCAACAGAATGCCGAACTCGTCGCCACCCAACCGGGCCAGGGTGTCGCCTTCGCGCAAACCTGATTGCAACAACGCACAGATATGCCGCAACAGCTCGTCGCCCGCCGCATGACCGCAGGTGTCGTTAACCAGTTTGAATTGATCCAGGTCGAGGAACATCAAGGCGTGACGCCCCGCCTGGCGCGTCAGGTAATGCAGGGCCTGTTCGAGGCGATATTCGAATTCGCGGCGGTTGGCCAACCCGGTCAGGGCGTCATGGGTCGCCTGCCAGGACAGATTGGCGATGTACTGCCGCTCCTGAGTCATGTCGTGCAGCACCAGCACGGTGCCACTGACCTTGCCCACGTTGCGGATCGGCGCGCCGACCAGAGTGACCGAAACCGTGCTGCCATCCAGACGCTGGATCAGTTTGGAATGCTCGCTGCCACCGCCGAGCTGACCGCTCAAAATGTGCTCGATCAAAGTAAAACCATCGGTCTGGGCGTTCTCGTCCAACAGATTGAACAGTGCTGCCAATGGCAACCCCGCCGCCTGTTCGGCCTTCCAGTGAGTCAAGGCCTCGGCGGCCGGATTCATATAGGCGATCGCCCCCTCGACGTCCGTGGTGATCACCCCATCGCCAATCGATTGCAGAGTGATCTGTGCCCGGTCTTTCTCCAACTGCAAGGCATCGGCGAAGGCATGGCGCTGCTTGAGCAGTTTTTGAGTGCGCAGCAGCGCCAACACAATCAAACCCAGCGCAGTGGCAAGGTTCGTCACCAACAGCAGCCGCAGAATTACCCGCGAGCCTTCGCCCAAGGCATCACTGAATGCTTTGGCGGCTGGCGTCACGCCATCATTGATGGCAAAAATCTGGTCTTTCCAGCGTTTTACGTCGGCATCGGTGGCCTGGCTTTCAGTAAAGCGCTGATGCATCTCCCGGGCGACGTCATCGAGTTGCCCCAGATACCCGTCACCGACCGCCCAGAGTTCGATGGCTTTTTCAAGGTAGCTGAAGTGCCGGAAATTGAGGTACAGCCAAATCACGCTGGAGACGTCGTCCGGGTGGTTGCCGCCCTTGAGGATCGCGGTTCGCGCCGCCTCGATATTGGGCGGCTGATGATCCAGCGCCAGGCGCAATTCATGGCCACCCTGAGGCACCGCAATCGCGTTCTGGTATTTGAGAAAAATCGTTTCGTCACGACTGTCGGCGTAGAGATTGAGGTAATAGATGGCGTCTTTCTGGCCCTTGGACCACAGGCTCTCACCGCCTACGTAGCCGCGAACCGCTGCAAGAACGTAAAGACTGACGCCTCCCAACAGAGCCTGAAATAACACGACGGCGATAAAAGGCCAGACGATGCCCAACAGCCGAGGGGTTGCGCGAGTCCTTTTTTGCTTCATGAGATCCCTTGCATAGGCGCTGGCGATCAGCATCCAGACCGACCACTCACGCAAGACTAGGAGCCGCAGCAGTTCCTCGCAAGAGGTAGAGGATTCTTTGGCGCAACCCACCCTTGAATACCTAAGGCAGATAGTTACAACGCTCCCGGACGCCATACATATCTACCACCACTGATTTTTCTGGACTGATTTGATATGGGCCTCCTCAGACTTGCACTTTATCCAGGCGCGCAGAGGACCGCTCATTAATTACCAGAGATCATCAACATGCCATCAATACCAGTTTCCCCCACCCCCTCAGCGGATTCGTCACAAAGCCAATCGCCCTCTCATGCGCAAAAACATCAAGGCCTACTGGACGACTACGATTTTTTGCTATCGCTCATGCGAAACAATGAAACACCGCTGGCCAAGCTTGCCGACATGCAGATCACACCCCGATCTTTTTCTCCCATGGCCCTGGAAAATGAAATCGGGCAGCGTTGGCTGCAGGCACTGATTCAAGACAAGGACTATCGGACACTGTGCACAACACTGAACGCGTCATACAGCTATTTGACGGTCACTATGAAAGATGGGCAGGCCATCTATGAATCACGCGCACAGAACAGGGAAACAACCGTCCCGCTTGAACTGAACAAGCAACCCGTATTGAGCGACTTGCTTGCGAAAATCGAAAAAGCCGCTCGAATGCTAGGTGGACAGATTCGCTTCGACAACCTCTTCACTCTTGCAAGAATGACCCTGTTTTACGGTATTGCGCCCTGGGATCCGCAAAACTCCGAACAACGCGAAGCCGCGATTCATGCATTGGAGGACAAGCGCGCTCGCCACTCAATGGAGCTTGGAAACGGAATAGACATCGACGAGTTGAGCCGCGCACCAACCTCAAAAGAGCGCAAAGCTTATAACTTCTTGAAAAAAACACACTCGTCGTTGCCGATCACGATTGACGAATGGGTCCGCGCAATCACCCACACACAGATCATCAACACGGTACGTCAATTCCTGCCTGCACCGGGAACACCGTTGGTGAGGTACCTTGGCGATACCGATCCTGACAACCTGACGACAATGCAAATCCGTGCGAGACCTTCGGTATACCTGGAAAAAATCCTGGTATCGGCCAAAGCTCAGGAACTGGCAAACAAGCTATTGCAAGCCCTGGGCTGGTTCGGCGGCAAGCCCGGTGAAGATACTGCTCCGGGGATACGAATCAAGTTGCTGGTCAAAGCCCTTCGCCTCTGGCTCGCGTCTCCTAATAACGAAAATCCAGACGGTATAGCCGGCTACCTTTGGCAAAAGCCATCCAACTGGGGGAAAAGCTACCAGGAGATCCAGACCGAGTTCGAGTCGCATTTACTCACTTCAAAACGCGCCTCATCAGTGAAGGAAGCTGTTTTGATTGCATGCCTTTATCAACCGCTGTTTCCAGCAGAATTTCAGATCCGCGATATCCCACCCAAACTGCCCTACCGCAGCTCTACCGTTTGGGTAAACTTTGTCCATGGTGTCTATCTTGCCAACGCTATTAACCCGATGTTGTTGCGAAGACTGAGTTTCCAGCAACTGGTCGATCTACCTATCGAACACGCCAGTGAAGCCACGGCTGAAGATCTGAAACTGATCACCCTTACAAGATTGAAACCGACGTTGGAGTGGGCAGTCACAAACGGCCTGGTTCCCTACAAGGCCGACGCAAACTACACAATGCAGGAAGTGGAAGAGGCTACGAAAAAGCTTGATTCCACGGTCCACAGTTTAAAAAGCACTGTCAGCTGGCTCGATCTCCGTCCACCCGAGAGACTGAACATTGCCAAACTTAAAATGGCAAAACTGTTCGGGGACGGCCGCTTCGTGATGGACGGCAGGAAACTCGTCGAAGAGGCCAGCTCTTATACCGCTCCCGCTATACGGTTTAGCGGCCCCGTAGGCAGGCTCGCACCTAATGCATATACGTTTCTTGATGTCTATGCATCCGGAAAGCTCTCCGGAGAAAAAAAATGGCTCATCACTGAGCCAGACGGCAAAGTCGTAACCGATGCCTGGGTCAGAATCGATGACGATCGTACGGTGCAGACTAATCTGGATTGGTCCGGCTTTACCTCAAACCCTCATGAAAACAGAACACTGCCAGATATTGAGAAGGCGTTCAAAACTCACTTCAATATCTACCTTGATTTCACCAGAAGTGCCTATCGGACGTTAATCACCCACCAGCTCGCCTCCCTTCCCTTGGCTGATCGCCAAGCCTTGGAATGTGGCGCGGTGAAGGTATACACCCTAAGAAAAGCAACCACGGGGATTGAGGCAGAGAATGAATCCGAAAATAAAACGTTACCCCTTCGGGCGCGCAATGGCTTCATTTTAGAAGCGACCTGCGATGGCAGAACTTACTACTACGAACTCCTGCCACGGGCGGGTGTGATTCGTCGTCGACCGGATATTCAACCACACCATATCGGGGGAAGAAGTACGCTGGAAAAATGGAAAATCGGCAAGGGTTCGTCTGTTAGCGTGACTGTTCTACGCCACAAAACCCTGCCTTTCGATTGGGATGCGCACGTAAAAGGAACCCCTCCTGGCACCAACGCAGAATGCCAGGCCATCATGGATCAGCTTGGCAGCACGCTTGGCGAATCAGGTAAGAGGGAGGACTACGACGTCATCCCTCAAACATTAGAATCGGCGACCACCTTTACAATTACTAATTTCATATCGAGCAACCTGCTCTTTATTGACGAAAAAAAACTTTACGACAGTTGCTATGGTGAAACCCGGTTTGACCGTGAAGACGCCAGGCGTGACAAAGTAATTGAAGTGGCCAAGATGTTTGTGCCCTTCTGGGGTAGCGTCGACGACCTGATATCAGGAGATCGTGATCGGTTGGCTCGTGGCGTGTTTGGCATATTCGCTGATCTGGTTTCATTCGCGCTTCCCGTAGGGAAATTCGCATCAGGGTCGCTGAAGCTAATCACCACGGCAGGTAAAGTGAGTATTAGCACCACGCTCCCCTCCTTCGCAAAACTCACGGGTACGCTACTTATTTCAACCCTGAACCCGCTCGATGGCGTCCCGTCCTTGTTAAAAGCAGGAGGCCGAAGCGTATTCAGACTCAGTAAAAGAGGTTACTTAAACCTGAAGGCATGGGCCGGTAGAGCAGGACAATACGACTTTGTACAAGGTATGCCACAAGTGACTGATCCAGGCCGATGGCGTCCTCTGGCGTCAAATGACCAACTGACAGTATTGCGGGGAGTCGAAGATGTGCCTGTACGCAACACCGGTTTGATCGGGAAATCGGCGTATCACCTTATCGACCCTGTGTCGGGTAAGCCTTACGGGCCACGACTGAGTGAAAGCGCTGGAGAAGTTTCGATTGGCCGTTCCAGTTACACCAGCCTTGCAGAGACGAACACTGACATCCTGTTTGATCTGCCGGAGCACGTCCACCTGCACAAGATACTTGAAGTGGATGGGCGCACCACCCTACTCATCGACAAGATTCCCTATCGACTCGACCAAGTAGCATTGCGCCGTGTCGATGTTATTGATGCCAGCAATACACTGAAGGCTCAACCCTGTCGTGTGCGGCGCGGCCTTGGAGATCCGGTCTGCCGTAATAGCTTCGTTCATAGAGAGTTGGCGCCCACACCGGAACAAGGCAGTTACGACCCCAGCCCGTACTACTGCGAGTGGTTCGGCGACAAGATCTATACACCTGCACCGGTCAAACCAGGTCGTTCTGTACCCGTATTGGCGCTGGACGGCCAACTCTATACAGGGTCGGGCTCAGTATTAAATTTTTACAGAGGCGCAAAATCTGTATTTGGTGTCGGTAAAAAACTGTCTTTAAACGCACGTATCCAAGTGACTATCGAGTTTCATAAGGGGATATTTGGACGATTCAAAATCAGGGGATTGTATGAGGGGCTTGATGACGACATGCGACAAGTCGGCGGACTGATCATCGAATCGAAAATTGATGCAAAAAAAGAGTATTTATTCACCCAGCTCAGCGCTGCGGACTATTACTACGCCGAAATCGTTAAAGGGCAGAGTCTCATCGGCTCACATAGGTTACAGCGCATTCCCGCCCATCAACTACTGGAGGATCCGCTATATCAAGAGCTCTTCACCGTATTTACCGGATCGTTACAAGCCAACAATATGGCTAGAATCCACGGAGTGGAAAAAGTGGATATAGCAGTCCGCTCTCTGGACGAACTTTCCATCGCCCTTGGCACGCCGACCACCCCGTTTGATAATTTGAAGAAAGTTAAAGTTTCCACTACCCCGGGTGAGGCAGTCATGTTCGATCACAAAACACGCATGATCGTCTGCCAGTTCCCCGAATCGACGAAAACCTGGACGCGCAGTAAGGAAGCCCCAACGGCACTACGTACCAGAACCGCAGAAATCTTCAACACGTTGTTTGACAAGCCACTCTACAAAGCGGATGAACTGAGCGACTTGAGAATATCCAATACGATGAAGGAGCTTCAATCCATTGTAAAAAAACACAAAAGCATGGATCGCCCCCGAAACATTGCCTATGCAGAAATAACGCCTCGTCCGGGAAATACCGAGGTTTATGTCAGCGTCTCTGGTGGCGGAGGTGACACCCGATTCTTACCACTCTTTGCAAAGCATCCCAACGCCAAAGAGGTAAAGGTGGGTGACACCACCTACTTCAATATCGACTATCGCACCACCTTCCCAAGGACATCCCTCGGCACAGAGGTCCAGGGACAATTGCAATCCATACCTCGCACCATAGACAACATGGCGACTTACACACCGGAGTTGACCCTCAGACCTACCTCTCTGGATAGCGAAAGCAAGCTGATCAAGGTGATACGAGATAAATATCCGGATGACGCCACTCGCAGTAACGTCATAGTGGCCACCACCATGGCGCCTTGCGACTCCTGCTCGGTGGTGATGCAACAGTTTGCTCATACGGGTGGAAAAGATGCACTTAAGGTCATCTGGGACTAATCCGGCACACCACTTACCACCGCTGTAAATGCCCATAAAGCTTTGCATACAACCCACCATCAGCAATCAATTGCTGATGGTCGCCATCCTCGGCAACTTGCCCACCATCGAACACCAGCACCCGGTCAGCCTGCTTCACGGCCGACAACCGATGCGCAATGATCAGCGTGGTGCGGTTGCTCAAGAACCGCGCCAATGCCTGGTGCAGGTTGTATTCGGTGGCCGCGTCCAGGGCGGACGTGGCCTCGTCGAGGATTACCACCTTGGGTTCGGCCAACACCATCCGCGCAATCGCCAGGCGTTGACGCTGCCCGCCGGATAAACGCACACCGGATCGCCCGACAATGCTGTCCAGGCCATTGGGCAATTCACGCACCGTGTTGTGCAACTGAGCAATTTCCAACGCCTGCCAGCAGGCCTCGTCGCTGCGTTCACGGCCCATGGTCAGGTTGGCGCGCACGGTGTCGTTGAACAGTGCTGGATGCTGCAAGACCACGGCGACATTTTCACGCACGGTTTCCAGACCGATCTCTTCCTGAGTCGAACCACCGAAACGGATGGTGCCGGCCAGCGGCGTGTACAAGCCCAGCAGCAACTGCACCAGGGTGCTTTTACCGCCACCGCTGGCGCCGACAATCGCGACTTTTTCACCGGGGGCAATCGACAGGTTCATTTGGTTCAGCACCAACTCGTCGCCGTAGCCGAAACTCAGTCCCTGAACTTCGATGCCCACCGTGTCGCGCCCTTGAAACGGGTCGACACTGCCGGTGTATTGCGGCTCGTCTGCACGGGCCAGCAGTTCGTTGATCCGCGACAGCGCACCGCCGGCAGCGTAAAAGGCGTACTGCAGGTTGAGCAGTTGTTCCACCGGACCGATCATGAACCACAGGTAGCTGAACACCGCCAACATCTGGCCGATGGACAGGTCGGAAAACAGCACGGTGAGCATGGCCGCGGCACGGAAAATATCGATGCCGAACTGGAACAGCAAGCCGCTGGCACGGTTCGATGCATCGGTTTTCCATTGCGAGTTCACCGAGTAATCGCGCACTTCACGCGCTCGCTGGCCAAGCCGCCCGAGGAAAAAGCCCTGACGATTACCGGCGCGCACTTCCTGGATGGCATCCAGGGTTTCGGTCAAGGCCTGAGTGAAGCGCGAGGTGCTGTCGTTCTCGAGTTTCTTCAGGTGTTTGACCCGCTTGCCCAACTGCACCGTGGCATAAATCACCAGCGGGTTGAACAACAGAATAAGCAGCGCGAGTTTCCAGTGCATCCACATCAGGATGGAGGCGGTGCCCACCAGCGTCAGCATGGCCACGAGGAAACGACTGAGGGTTTCGCCGACGAATTTGTCCAGCGTGTCCAGGTCGGTGACCAGGTGCGTAGTGACCGTGCCGCTGCCCAGGCTTTCGTATTCCCCCAGTGAGATGCACTTGAGTCGCTCGATCAACCGAACCCGAATCCGATACACGATGTCTTTGGCCAGCGCTGCAAATAACTTCGCCTGCACCACATTGAACAACAACGCAGCACAGCGTAGCGCCAGAGTCACCAGCAGCATCAGGCCAATGTAACCCGCGGCTTTTTGCCAGACGTCGGGCAGCGCGTGGTTCATGATTTTCAGCGCGGCGTCGCCGTGGCCCAGTAGCACTTCGTCGACCAGCAACGGCAACAGCAAGGGGATCGGCACGCTACACAGCGTTGCCAATACCGCGACGCCGTTGGCGATCCACAAGGATTTTTTATGGTGAAGGGCCAGGCGACGGATTTCCGCCCAGCTCAGACGGTCGACACGTGCAGGGGCTGGAACGTCGTCGGGCAGGTCATGCACAGGCAGCGCGCTCCAGCCAGCGGCCGAGCAACGGTGACAACACACTCAAAGGCTGATAACCATTGGTCAGCAACGCCAATTGACCATCACGCTCCGCCAGCAAGGTCGGGAAACCGGCAATGCCCAGGTCCTGGACCCAGGTGAAATCGGCAGCGGTCGCCGCGTGCTGATCGGCACGGTCGAAAGCGGCGGCGAACTCGATACGCGGCAAACCGGCCTGCTCTGCCAGCTCCACCAACACGCTGGCGTGGGTGACGTCGCGACCTTCGGCGTAGAACGCATGCTGGATCAACCCGAGCAGTTTCCAGGCGCAATCCGGTGCCAGGCTGCGCGCCGTCACCAGCGCCCGACAGGCAGGCTCGGTGTCGTAGACAAACCCGTCGGGCAGCGCGCCTTCAAACTTGAACGGTTGGCCGGTGGCCTCGTGCACCGCTTGCCAGTGCTCAAGAATGTAGCGCCGGGTGGTCGGCTCCAGCGCTGAGCCGCTGCCGGTACGCAAACCGCCGACGACCAGATGCACGTCCACCCCCGCTGCCTGCGCCTGCTCGACCAGCGCGTTGGCCACTGGTGCAAAACCCCAGCACCAGGAACACATCGGATCCATCACATAGAGCAGGCGACATGCAGACATGGTTCAAGCCTCGGAAGGAGTTTGCTTGTAGTTGTAACCGATCGGGTGCGGCATGTTGCGCGCCTTGGCCAGTTCGATCTGCTTCTGCCGGTCGATGGCACTGCGACGGGTTTTCTCGCTCAGCTTATCCCAGCAATGCGGGCAACTGATGCCGGCCACGTAATGCTCGGATGCGCGGTCTTCCACACTGACGGGCGTACGACAGGCATGACATTGATCGTAGTCGCCTTCGCTGAGGTCGTGACGCACGGTCACGCGGTTATCGAACACGAAGCAGTCGCCCTGCCATTTGGTTTCTTCCTGCGGCACCTCTTCGAGGTACTTCAGAATGCCGCCCTTGAGGTGATAAACCTCATCGAAACCCTGGCTGAGCATGTAGCTCGAAGCCTTCTCGCAGCGAATGCCGCCGGTGCAGAACATCGCGACTTTCTTGTGCACGGCCGGGTCGAAATTGGCTTTGATGTAGTCGGGGAATTCGCGAAAACTGGTGGTCTTCGGATCGATGGCGCCTTCGAAGGTCCCGATCGAGACTTCATAGTCGTTACGGGTGTCGATCAGCAGCACTTCAGGATCGCTGATCAGCGCGTTCCAGTTCTGCGGATCCACATAAGTGCCGACACTTTTATTCGGGTCCACGCCTTCGACGCCGAGGGTGACGATTTCTTTCTTGAGTTTGACTTTGGTGCGGTAGAACGGCTGCTCGTCGCAGTACGACTCTTTGTGGTCGATGTCGTCCATGCGCGGGTCGTTCTTGAGCCAGGCCATCAGCCCGTCAATGCCTTCGCGGCTGCCAGACACAGTGCCGTTGATGCCTTCTTCGGCGATCAGCAGCGTGCCTTTGATGCCGTTGTCGACCATTGCTTGCAGCAGCGGCTCGCGCAGGGCGACGTAATCTTCCAGGGTGACGAACTTATACAGTGCCGCCACGACAATCTGTTGTGTCATGGGTAATTCTCCAGGTGGCTACCCTCGTAAGGGGTGAACCGGATGCGAAAAAAAACGCGCCGGGTGAGCGGCGCGTTGCGGATTCTAGCAAAAAACCGATGTTTAATGCTTGCTGCCGCCAGCACAGGTAGGCGAGGCCGGAGCCGCATCGATCTGTGCCCATTCTTCCGGCGTGTAAGTATGCAGCGCCAACGCATGGAACTCGCCCATCAGTTCGCCCAAAGTGCCGTACACCTTCTGGTGACGCTTGACGCGATTGAGCCCTTCGAACTGCCGGCTGACCACCACCGCCTTGAAGTGGGTCTGTAACCCACGGCTGTGCATGTGGCTTTCATCCAGCACTTGCAGATGCTCGGGCTGTAGCAGCCCCAGCGTCGATTCGATGCGTTGTTGCATGGTCATCCCGAACTCCGCTTAAGGCTTTTTCTTGGCAGGAGCGGCGCCTTTAGGCTCCAGCTCGGCCGTCATGTCAGCCAGCAGTTTGTTGACCACAGGCACCGCGCTTTCCAGCTTGGCTTGAGTCATCTGGGCCGATTGCTGAGTCAGCTGCGGCATTTTTTCCAGGACTTTCTTGCCCAGTGGCGACTGGTAGAACGCAACCAGATCCTTGAGTTCGGATTCGCTGAAATTGGTGGTGTAAAGCTTGACCATGTCCGGCTTCAGCTTGTTCCAGCCAATGGCTGCGTCCAGAGCGGCGTTGGCCTTGGCTTGATAGGTTTCCAGCAGGGCTTTTTTCGATTCAGGAGCTTTGGTCTGTTCAAAGCGCTGAGCGAACATTTGCTGCACTTGCATGTACACCGGAGTGCCCAATTTGTCAGCGTGCGCCAGGGTCAGGAAAGCTTCGGCACTGGCGTTGTGGCTGGCGGTATCGGCAAAAACCTGGCCGCTGGCGCAAACCAGTGCAACCGCGGTACAGATGGCACGAAGACGAGTCATCGAGTTTCCTTTTCTAGCAGGCGAGGCAAAACCTCAAGGGCGTCCATTCTGCACCTAAAAAAGTGTGTCACTCAACCCCAAGCCTTGTCGCGCCTGATTTAGAGGGGTTGAACGGTCAAATTCCAGACTGATGGAACCACGGCCGACGATCACAGCCTAAACTGCGCTATCAGACCTACAGGAGTGTGCATGATGAGCCGTATCGAAACCGACAGCCTGGGCCAGGTGGAAGTCCCGGATGACGCTTACTGGGGCGCTCAGACGCAACGCTCGCTGATCAACTTCGCCATCGGCAACGAGCGCATGCCGCTGGCGGTGCTGCACGCCCTGGCCCTGATCAAGAAAGCCGCGGCACGCGTCAACGATCGCAATGGCGACCTGTCCGCCGACATCGCCCGGCTGATCGAACAAGCCGCCGACGAAGTACTTGACGGTGACCACGACGAGCAGTTCCCGCTGGTGGTCTGGCAGACCGGCAGCGGCACCCAGAGCAACATGAACGTCAACGAAGTGATCGCCGGTCGCGCCAACGAACTGGCCGGCAACCCGCGTGGCGGCAAGACCCCGGTGCACCCCAACGATCACGTCAACCGCTCCCAGAGCTCCAACGACTGCTTCCCCACGGCCATGCACATCGCGACGGTTCAGGCGGTGCAACAGCAATTGTTGCCGGCGATCGCTGAGTTGTCCGGCGGGTTGGCGGAGCTGTCCGCGCGGCACATGAAACTGGTCAAGACCGGTCGTACCCACATGATGGACGCCACGCCGATTACCTTCGGCCAGGAACTCTCGGCGTTCATCGCGCAACTGGATTACGCCGAGCGGGCGATCCGCAGTGCATTGCCGGCCGTCTGTGAGCTGGCTCAGGGTGGCACCGCGGTCGGCACCGGATTGAACTCGCCCCACGGTTTTGGCGAAGCGATCGCTGCTGAACTGGCCGCCCTCTCCGGCCTGCCGTTCGTTACGGCCCCCAATAAATTTGCCGCCCTGGCTGGTCACGAGCCGTTGGTCACCCTCTCCGGCGCACTGAAAACCCTCGCCGTAACCCTGATGAAAATCGCCAACGACCTGCGCCTGCTGGGCTCCGGACCGCGAGCGGGGTTTGCCGAAGTGAAACTGCCGGCCAATGAGCCGGGCAGTTCGATCATGCCCGGCAAGGTCAACCCGACTCAGTGCGAAGCCCTGTCGATGCTGGCCTGCCAGGTATTGGGCAACGACGTTGCCATCGGTTTTGCCGCCAGTCAGGGCCACCTGCAATTGAATGTGTTCAAACCGGTGATCATCCACAACCTGCTGCAATCGATCCGCTTGCTGGGCGATGGCTGCAGTAACTTCCAGCAGCATTGCATCGCCGGGCTGGAACCGGATGCAGAGAAAATGGCCGAGCATCTGGAACAAGGTTTGATGCTGGTGACGGCGCTGAACCCGCACATCGGTTACGACAAATCGGCAGAGATTGCCAAGAAGGCTTATGGCGAGGGGCTGACCTTGCGCGAGGCGGCGTTGCAGCTGGGCTACCTGACGAATGAAGAGTTCGATGCGTGGGTGAGGCCGGAGAATATGCTGGAGGCCGGCGCCAAAGGTTGAAACTTGCGGCGGTTGATAGTCAGTCATCGCGGGCAAGCCACGCTCCCACAGGATTCGGGTCGCTCACGGGTATTGTGATCGACACAAAACCTGTGGGAGCGTGGCTTGCCCGCGATGAACGATAACGCGGTCTACCGTGTGACTGCCATCCGCACCCGCCGGGCCCTGAGCCCCGCCATCAACGATGGCCCCAACGCCACCAGCGCCGAACCCAACACCACCAATACCGCCCCGCCATAACCCAGGCCATTGATCTGCTCGGCATGCACATACTCCGGCCATAACCACGCAGCCATGGCCACGGCGGCGAAGGTCACCAGCGGCGTGATCGCCAGCGTCGCACTGACTCGCGAGGCTTCCCAATGGGCCAGGGCTTCGGCGAAGGCACCGTAAGCGATCAAGGTGTTCAAACAGCACGCCAGCAGCAGCCAGCCTTGCAGCGGGCTCAGTTGCAGCGCCTCCAGCGGATGCACCCATGGCGTGAGCAACAACGCGCAGAACAGGTAAATCACCATCATCACCTGCAACGAATTCCACACCGTGAGCAACTGCTTCTGACCCAAGGCATAGAAGGTCCAGACCGTGGACGCCAACAGCACCATCAGCACACCGGCGGTGTAATCGGTCAGGGAGGTGAGCAACTCACTCAAGCGCTGATTGAAGAACAGCGCAAAGCCGATCAGCAGCACCAACAGGCCAACCCCCTGCCCTACGCTGAACCGTTCCTTGAACACGAACAGACTGGCGATCAGCAACATGATCGGGCCCATTTGCACCACCAGTTGCGCGGTACCGGGGCTGAGCAGGTTCAGGCCCATCAGGTACAGCACGTAATTGCCGACCAGTCCGAGGACCGCCATCAACACCAGCCAGCCACCGCGCGGGCCGAGAACTTTGCGACTCGGCAGGCGTTTGGTCGCCGCCAGATAAATGAACAGGCAACCGCCGGACACCAGCAGGCGAAACCAGGTCACCGTCACCGGGTCCATCACCAGCAGCACTTGCTTGAGCTTGATCGGCAGGATTCCCCACAGCAACGCGGTCAGCAAGGCCAGGAACAGACCATAAACCCAGCGACCCGATGAAATATGCATGCTGACCCCGAAGCCGATTGGCGAAAACGGTCATTCTAGGCCCAGACCGGGGCGCGACACAGGGACAGTTGCCGCCGGGCCGCGAATGAAACTGTGCAGGTCGCACCCTAAAGTTGACGATATGCCGTCGATCAGGTGGCCAGGCGTGGCAAGTGGTTCATGCATAAGCTCATTGAAAACGTCATCCGCAGGAGATCGCCCATGTACGGCATGCGCGCCCAAGACAACGCCCCCGCCACCCACTTTCGTTGTGACCGCTTGTGTCGTGTGAATGGAGAGCTGTATTTCACCACGCGGGAACGCACGCTGGAGGGGCCGTTTGAAAACCGGGAGGCAGCGGTGCGTGAGATTCAGGCGTATATCGAGCGGATGCAGTTCTTGTGCATGAGCCGGTAAACCGCGGCGCCTGCATCGCGGGCAAGCCCGCTCCCACAGGTTTTGTGGCGTTCGCAGAATTTGTGATCGCCGCTGATTACTGTGGGAGCGGGCTTTCCCGCGATAGCAATGCAACAGTCTCTACAAACCTCGGTACTTACCGCACGGCCTCAAACAACCCCGTAGCCCCCATCCCGCCACCCACACACATGGTGACGATGCCGTAACGCAGGTTACGCCGCTGCAACTCACGCACGATGTGCCCGACCTGGCGCGAACCGGTCATGCCGAACGGATGGCCGATGGCAATCGAGCCGCCGTTGACGTTGTACTTGTCGTTATCGATTTCCAGCCGGTTGCGGCTGTACAGGCATTGCGAGGCGAACGCTTCGTTGAGCTCCCACAGATCAATGTCGGCAACCTGCAAACCCTTGGCCTTGAGCAACTTCGGCACCGAGAACACCGGGCCGATGCCCATCTCGTCCGGCTGGCACCCTGCCACGGCGAAACCGCGGAAGAAGGCTTTGGGCTTGAGCCCCAGCGCCAGGGCTTTTTCCAGGCTCATCACCAGGGTCATCGAAGCGCCGTCAGACAGTTGCGAGGAGTTGCCGGCGGTCACTGAGCCGTCTTCGGCAAACACCGGTTTCAACCCGGCCAGGCTTTGCAGGGTGGTGTCCGGGCGGTTGCAGTCGTCATGGTCGACGATGCCGTCGAGGATCTGCACCTGGCCGGTGGCCTTGTCTTCAACGCGATACTTCACCGCCATTGGCACGATTTCATCGTTGAACAACCCGGCGGCCTGCGCCAGGGCGGTACGCTGCTGGCTTTGCAGGGCGTACACATCCTGCTCCTGGCGACTGACACCGTAACGACGCGCGACGATCTCGGCGGTCTGGCCCATGGGGAAATAGATGCCCGGCACCTGCTCTTTCAGCAGCGGGTTGATCAGGTTGTCGGTGTTGACGCTTTTCATGGTCAGGCTGATCGACTCGACGCCACCAGCGACAATGATGTCGCTGCAGCCCGAAGCAATCTGATTGGCGGCAATGGCGATGGCCTGCAAGCCCGACGAACAGAAGCGGTTAAGGGTCATGCCTCCCGTGCCGATGCCCAGGTGCGACAGCACCGCGACGTTGCGACCGATGTTGAAACCCTGGGCGCCTTCGTTGGAGCCGGCGCCGACGATGCAATCCTCGACGCTGGCCGGGTCGACATCATTGCGCGTGAGCAGCGCGTTAACGCAGTGGGCCGCCATGCCGTCCGGACGGGTCATATTGAACTTGCCGCGAAAGGATTTGGCCAGGCCGGTCCGTACGCTGTCGACGATCACCACTTCACGCATGGCATACACCTCATTGTTGTTGTCAGTCAGGAGTTGGACCGAGCATAAGTCCACCCTATGACTGACCGCGACAATCATTCACCCCGCGTATGCGTAGCCATCGGTTCAGCGCTTGCGTTTTTGCAGTTTCTTCTCGCGCTTGTCGGACTTTTCGAAGGCCTCTTCCAGCGCCTGGTTAATGGTGCGCAGGACCTTGACCCGCGCCCAGCGCTTGTCGTTGGCTTCCACCAGAGTCCATGGCGATATCTCGGTGCTGGTGCGATCGACCATGTCGCCGACGGCGACGCGATAGTCCTCCCATCTGCCGCGATTGCGCCAGTCGTCTTCAGTGATTTTGAAGCGTTTGAAGGGGATTGCTTCGCGCTCCTGGAAACGCTCCATCTGAGTCTGTTTGTCGATGGCCAGCCAGAACTTGACCACGATCACTCCAGCATCGGCGATCTGCTCTTCGAAGTCGTTGATCTCGCCATAGGCGCGCATCCAGTCCGCCTTGCTGCAAAAGCCTTCGATGCGCTCCACCAGCACCCGGCCATACCAGGAGCGGTCGAACACAGTGAATTTCCCCCGCGCCGGAATATGCCGCCAGAACCGCCAGAGATACGGCTGCGCCCGTTCTTCCTCGGTAGGTGCGGCGATCGGCACGATGTCGTACTGGCGTGGGTCGAGCGCCGCGGCCACCCGACGAATTGCCCCGCCCTTGCCGGCCGCGTCGTTGCCTTCGAACACCGCAATCAACGCGTGACGCCGCATGCGCTTGTCGCGCATCAGACCGGAAAACCGTGCCTGCTCGGTAATCAGTTGCTCTTCGTAATCGTCCTTGTCCAGCTGCAGGGTCAGGTCCAGGCTGTCGAGCAGATTCATTTGATCGACGCTGGGAAACAAAGGCGCTGCGCTGACTTTGTGCGGGTGAATCCTGGGTCTCTTCAGCGCGCTCTGCAGGCCCTCGAGCAAGATTTTGCCGACCGTCAGGCTGCGATAGTGCGCGTCCACGCCGGCTATCACATGCCACGGCGCATAGTCGCGGCTGGTCCGGCGCAGCACCCGTTCGCCGTACTTCACGAATTTGTCGTAGGTCGCGGATTGTTGCCAGTCCAGCGGGCTGATACGCCAGCTGTGCAGCGGGTCATCGGCCAACGCCTTGAGCCGTGCTTTCATTTGTTTTTTGGAGAGGTGAAACCAGAACTTGAAGATCAGCGCGCCTTCGTCGCACAGCATTTTCTCCAGCCGCTCGGCGCCGTTGATACTTTGATCGAGTCGCGGATCCTTGAACAAACCATGAACCCGCCCTTGCAGCATCTGGCTGTACCAGTTGCCGAAGAAAATCCCCATGCGCCCCTTGGCGGGGAGCATCCGCCAGTAGCGCCAGGCCGGTGGTCGCGCCAGCTCTTCGTCAGTCTGCTGGTCGAACGTACGCACCTCGATCAGACGCGGGTCCATCCATTCATTGAGCAACTTGACCGTCTCGCCCTTGCCGGCCCCTTCGATGCCGTTGATCAAAATGATGACCGGAAAGCGGTGTTGCTGCCGAAGTTCAAACTGCGCTTCGAGCAAGGCTTCACGCAGGGCCGGTACTTCGGCGTCATAGGTTTCTTTGTCGATGGCATGACCGATTTCGGCGGATTCGAACATAGAGCAGCTCCTTCCAGGATTGAGCAAGACTAGCGGAGTTTGAGGTGTGCGGTGCTGCAAAAATTGAAGCGCCTTGCCATGGATCAAGCACCGCTGCGGCGATCGGCTAGAATGGCCACCTTGCCGTTACCGAGCCTGCCATGAAACCTGTATTGCCCCACGCCCAGCTCGACTGGGACGACCAAGGTCGCCCGCGCTCGCGGGTGTTTGATGATGTGTATTTTTCCGACCTGTCGGGCCTTGAAGAAACCCGTTATGTGTTTCTGGAGCAAAACGATTTGCGCGACCGTTTCGCCGCCTTGCCGGTGGATGGTCGACTGGTGATTGGCGAGACCGGTTTCGGTACCGGGCTGAATTTTCTCTGTGCCTGGCAGTTGTTCGAACAGCACGCGGTGGCCGGTGCGCGGCTGCATTTTGTCAGTGTCGAAAAATACCCGCTGAGCGCGCCCGATCTGCAACGGGCCCTGGCGTTATGGCCGGAACTCAAGCCGTTTGCCGATCAACTGCTGGCGCAATACGTAGCGATCCATCAAGGCTTTCAGCGCTTGGTGCTGGACAACGGCCGCGTCACCCTGACCCTGCTGATCGGCGATGCACTGGAGCAATTACCGCAACTGGATGCGCAGATCGACGCCTGGTTTCTCGACGGTTTCGCCCCGGCGAGAAACCCTGACATGTGGACCGCCGAATTGTTTGCCGAACTGGCTCGTCTGGCGGCACCCGGCTCGACCATCAGCACCTTCACCAGCACCGGCTGGGTGCGCCGGTTGCTGAACGCGGCAGGCTTCAAGATGAAGCGCACGCCGGGCATCGGCCATAAATGGGAGATCCTGCGGGGCACGTTCCTCGGCTGGCCTGAAGAGACCGCTAAGCCAGCCACGGCAAAACCCTGGTTCGCTCGCCCACAACCGCTGACCGGCGAGCGTCACGCCCTGGTGATCGGTGCCGGGCTGGCCGGTTGCGCCAGTGCCGCCAGCCTGGCTGCTCGGGGTTGGCAAGTGAGCCTGCTCGACCGCCACGAAGCACTCGCGCAGGAAGCCTCGGGCAATCCTCAGGGCGTGCTCTACCTCAAACTTTCGGCCCATGGCACGGCGTTGTCGCAATTGATCGTCAGCGGTTTTGGCTACACCCGACGGCTGCTGGAACAGCTGCAACGTGGCGTCGACTGGGACGATTGCGGAGTCTTGCAACTGGCCTTCAATGCCAAGGAAGCCGAGCGTCAGGCGCAATTGGCCGCGGCCTTTTCACCGAGCCTGGTACACCTGCTCGATCAACCGCAAGCCCAGGCCCGAGCCGGCATTGAATTGGAGCATGGCGGCTTGTTCTACCCTGAAGGCGGCTGGGTTCATCCCCCCGCGTTGTGCCAGTGGCAGGCGTCCTCAACGAACATCCAGTGGCTACCCCATCGCGAGGTGCTGGAACTGCGCAAGGTCGATGACCAATGGCAGGCCTGGGACGGAGATACGCTGCTGGCCAGCGCGCCCGTGGTGATTCTGGCCGGTGCCGCCGAGATCAAGCGCTTCCCCTACAGCGCCGACCTGCCCCTCAAACGTATTCGCGGCCAAATCACCCGACTGGCGCAAACCCCTGAAAGCCAGAGCCTGGCGACCGTCGTTTGCGCCGAAGGCTATGTAGCGCCCGCACGCCTGGGCGAACACACACTCGGCGCCAGCTTCGATTTCAAAAGCGATGAGCTGACCCCGACCGTCGCCGAACACCTCGGCAACCTGGCGTTGCTCGAGGAAATCTCCACTGACCTGGTCGCCCGTCTGCATGTTCCAGATCTGGACCCGCAACAGCTTGAAGGGCGCGCGGCGTTCCGTTGCACCAGCCCGGATTACCTGCCGATCGTCGGACCGCTGGCCGAACAGGTCGCCTTCGCCGAGGCCTATGCCGCATTGAGCAAAGATGCCCGGCAAGTGCCTGATGTGCCTTGCCCGTGGCTGGATGGGTTTTACGTCAACAGCGGTCACGGCTCTCGCGGTTTGATCACCGCGCCGTTGTCTGGCGAGCTGTTGGCGGCATGGCTTGAGAACGAGCCCCTGCCCTTGCCGAAAGCGGTGGCCGAGGCCTGCCATCCCAACCGTTTTGCCTTGCGCCAATTGATCCGCGGAAAAGCCTGACCCGCAGCCTTATAACTTATCGGTCTAAAACTCCAGGGATTCACCTGGGTCAGTTTCTGAGTACCCGCCGTTTTTGGCGGGTATCGATTGACCCTCCCCAACGGAAAAACCGGTAAGGACTTATGTGCGGATTAGCTGGAGAATTACGTTTCGACCATCAACCTGCGGACCTCGCAGCCATAGAACGAATCACCCATCACCTGGCCCCTCGCGGCCCTGATGCGTGGGGTTTCCACAGCCAGGGGCCGATTGCCCTGGGCCATCGGCGCCTGAAAATCATGGACCTGTCGGACGGCTCGGCGCAGCCGATGATCGACAACCAGCTGGGCTTGTCCCTGGCCTTCAACGGCGCGATCTACAACTTCCCGGAACTGCGCACCGAGCTGGAAAGCCTTGGTTACGCCTTCTATTCCGGCGGCGACACCGAAGTGCTGCTCAAGGGCTATCACGCCTGGGGCGAAGCCCTGTTGCCCAAACTCAACGGCATGTTCGCCTTCGCCATTTGGGAGCGCGACGCCAAGCGACTGTTCATTGCCCGCGACCGTCTCGGCGTGAAGCCGTTGTACCTGTCGCGCACCGGTCAACGTCTGCGCTTTGCCTCGGCCCTGCCGGCATTGCTCAAGGGCGGCGACATCAACCCGATTCTGGATCCAGTCGCGCTCAATTATTACCTGAATTTCCACGCGGTGGTCCCGGCCCCGCGCACCTTGCTGGCGGGCATCGAAAAACTGCCCCCGGCGAGCTGGATGCGCATCGAAGCGGACGGCACCACCGAGCAGAGAACCTGGTGGACCCTGCCCTACGGCCCACACGCCGACGAGTTGAACCTGACCCTCGAAGACTGGCGCGATCGCGTGCTCGACAGCACCCGTGATGCGGTGGCGATCCGTCAACGGGCGGCGGTGGATGTTGGCGTGCTGCTTTCCGGCGGTGTCGATTCGAGCATGCTGGTCGGTCTGTTGCGTGAAGTCGGCGTTGAAAACCTGTCGACCTTCTCCATCGGTTTCCAGGATGCCGGCGGCGAGCGCGGTGACGAGTTCCAGTATTCGGACCTGATCGCCAAGCACTACGGCACACAACATCACCAACTGCGCATCGACGAAAAAGAGATCATCGAGCAACTGCCCGCGGCATTCCGCGCCATGAGCGAGCCGATGGTCAGCCATGACTGTATCGCGTTCTATCTGCTATCGCGCGAAGTGGCCAAGCATTGCAAGGTGGTGCAAAGCGGTCAGGGCGCGGACGAGTTGTTCGCCGGGTATCACTGGTATCCGCAGGTGGACGGTGCGAGCGATCCGTACGCGGCGTATCGCGATGCGTTTTTCGACCGCAGCTACGCCGACTACGCGGCCACGGTGCAGCCGAAATGGCTGACGGCCAACGACGCGGCCGGCGACTTCGTGAAAGAGCATTTCGCTCAGCCGGGTGCCGACGCAGCCGTGGACAAAGCCTTGCGTCTGGACAGCACCGTGATGCTGGTGGACGACCCGGTCAAACGAGTCGACAACATGACCATGGCTTGGGGTCTGGAAGCGCGTACGCCGTTTCTCGACTATCGCCTGGTGGAATTGTCGGCGCGGGTGCCCGGCAAGTTCAAACTGCCGGATGGCGGCAAGCAAGTCTTGAAAGAAGCGGCGCGGCTGGTCATTCCGAGTGAAGTGATCGACCGCAAAAAAGGCTACTTCCCGGTCCCCGGCCTCAAGCATTTGCAGGGCGATACGCTGAACTGGGTGCGTGAACTGTTGCTCGATCCGAGTCAGGATCGTGGCCTGTTCAACCCCGCCATGCTCGACCGCCTGCTGACCGATCCGCAAGGTCAACTGACCCCGTTGCGCGGCTCCAAGCTGTGGCAATTGGCAGCGCTGAACCTGTGGCTCAGTGAACAAGGAATCTGATCGATGAAACCTCACGCCACGGCTTACAGCCAACGCTTGTTGCGCGGTCAGGCGCCCTCCTACGAACGCTTGCAGGCGCGCCTGGCCGAAGACGGCAGTGAATTGAGCGCCGCGCCAATCGCGGTGCATTGCGGTTGGGGCCGGCTGCTGATCGGCCATACCTTTCCCGATGCAACGAGCCTTGCCCAAGAGTTGCTCAATGAGCAGCCCGGTGAGCGGGACATCGCCTTGTACGTTGCCGCGCCCCAGCAAGTGCTGGGGCTGGAGCCGGCGCAACTGTTTCTCGACCCGTCCGACACCTTGCGCCTGTGGTTCAGCGATTACCGCCAGTCCACCCGGGTGTTTCGCGGTTTTCGCATCCGTCGAGCGCAAAGCGAAGCGGACTGGCAGGCCGTCAATCAGCTGTATCAGGCGCGCGGCATGTTGCCGATTGATGCGAGTCTGCTGACACCTCATCACCAGGGCGGCCCGGTTTACTGGCTGGCCGAAGACGAGGACAGCGGCGCGATCATCGGCAGCGTCATGGGCCTGAATCATCACAAGGCCTTCAACGACCCGGAAAACGGCAGCAGCCTGTGGTGCCTGGCGGTCGATCCGCAATGTTCCCGCCCAGGCGTCGGTGAAGTGCTGGTGCGGCACTTGATCGAACACTTCATGAGCCGTGGCCTGAGTTATCTGGACCTATCGGTGCTGCACAACAACCGTCAGGCGAAAAGTCTTTACGCCAAGCTCGGTTTTCGCAACTTGTCGACCTTCGCCATCAAGCGCAAAAACGGCATCAACCAGCCATTGTTTCTCGGCCCCGGCCCGGAAGCCGAGTTCAATCCGTATGCGCGAATCATCGTCGAGGAGGCTCATCGGCGCGGCATTGATGTGCAAGTGGATGACGCGCAAGCCGGCCTGTTTACCTTGATTCACGGCAGTCGGCGGGTACGTTGCCGCGAATCCCTGAGCGACTTGACGAGCGCCATCAGCATGACGTTGTGCCAGGACAAAAGCCTGACCCACAAGGTGCTGAAAAACGCCGGCCTTAGAATGCCCGTCCAACAACTGGCGGGGAGCGCGGACGACAATCTGGCGTTTCTCGACGAGCACGAACGGGTGGTGGTCAAACCGCTGGACGGTGAACAGGGCCAAGGGGTGGCGGTGGATTTACGCACCATCGAAGAGGTCCAGCAAGCCATCGAAAACGCCCGCACCTTCGACAGTCGAGTACTGCTGGAAAGCTTCCATGAAGGCCTCGACTTGCGGATTCTGGTGATCGGTTTTGAAGTGGTCGCCGCCGCCATTCGCCGGCCGGCGGAAGTGGTGGGCGATGGTCAGCATTCCATCGGTGCGCTGATCGAGGCCCAGAGCCGTCGCCGTCAGGCGGCGACCAGCGGGGAAAGCAAAATCCCGCGGGACCATGAGACCCAGCGCACCTTGCAGGCTGCGGGTTACGACTACAGCAGCATTCTGCCGGCCGGTGAGCATCTGTTCGTGCGGCGCACGGCGAATCTTCATACCGGCGGTATTCTTGAAGACGTCACGGCGATTCTGCATCCGACCTTGGTGGATGCGGCGGTGCGCGCGGCGCGGGCGCTGGATATTCCGATGGTCGGGCTCGACCTGATGGTGCCGGCCGCCGACCAGCCGGAGTATGTGTTTATCGAAGCCAATGAACGCGCCGGGCTGGCCAACCATGAACCGCAGCCGACGGCCGAGCGGTTTGTGGATTTGTTGTTTCCGCATAGTCAGCCGGCGGCCTCTTAGGGATGTAGTGCCCGGCCCCTCATGATCGTTCCCACGCTCTGCGTGGGAATGACTCCTCGGACGCTCCGCGTCCGCTTGGGACGCAGAGCGTCCCCGGCTGCATTCCCACGCAGAGCGTGGGAACGATCAGCTCTCACTTCATCAGGAGTTTCCATGACCAGCAAAATTCCCGAACCGGACCTCAGTTACCTGCAAAAAGTCCTGCTGGAAATGCTCGCCATTCCCAGCCCCACCGGGTTCACCGACACCATCGTGCGTTACGTCGCCGAACGCCTCGAAGAGTTGGGCATTCCCTTTGAAATGACTCGTCGCGGCACCATCCGCGCCACCCTCAAGGGCAAGAAGAACAGCCCGGACCGCGCGGTATCCGCCCACCTGGACACCATTGGCGCGGCGGTTCGCGCGATCAAGGACAACGGCCGTCTGACCTTGGCGCCGGTCGGTTGCTGGTCCAGCCGTTTTGCCGAAGGCAGCCGCGTCAGTCTGTTCACCGACAATGGCGTGATTCGCGGCAGCGTGTTGCCGTTGATGGCTTCCGGGCACGCGTTCAACACCGCCGTGGATGAAATGCCGATCAGCTGGGATCACATCGAATTGCGCCTGGACGCCTACTGCGCCACCCGCGCCGATTGCGATTCGCTGGGAGTCAGCGTCGGCGATTTCGTCGCCTTCGACCCGTTGCCGGAGTTCACCGAAAGCGGCCACATCAGCGCCCGTCACCTCGATGACAAGGCCGGCGTTGCCGCACTGCTGGCGGCGCTGAAAGCGATTGTCGACAGCGGTGAAGAACTGATGATCGACTGCCATCCGCTGTTCACCATCACCGAAGAAACCGGCAGCGGTGCAGCCGCCGCCCTGCCTTGGGATGTCAGCGAATTCGTCGGCATCGACATCGCGCCAGTCGCGCCCGGCCAGCACTCCAGCGAACACGCGGTGAGTGTGGCAATGCAAGATTCCGGCGGGCCTTATGACTATCACCTGTCGCGTCACCTGCTGCGCCTGGCCAGCGACAACGAGCTGCCGGCGCGCCGCGACTTGTTCCGCTACTACTTCAGCGATGCGCATTCGGCCGTCACGGCTGGCCACGACATTCGCACCGCCCTGCTGGCCTTCGGTTGCGACGCCACTCATGGCTATGAACGTACGCACATCGACAGCCTCGCCGCCCTCAGCCGCCTGCTTGGTGCCTACATCCTCAGCCCGCCGGTATTCGCCAGCGATGCACAACCGGCCACGGGATCGCTGGACCGGTTCAGTCATCAGATCGAACACGAGACGCAGATGGAAAGCGATACGCGGGTGCCGTCGGTGGATAGTTTGATTGGGCAGCGCACAGATAGCTGACCCAGGCATTTTCTTCGCATGAAAGATTGCCATCGCGGGCAAGCCCGCTCCCACAGGGAAATGCGGTCAACTGTGGGAGCGGGCTTGCCCGCGATGAGGACAGATCAGCCAACACATCAGGTCAAGGCTAGCCGCCCCCGTTCATTCGCCGTAGCATCGCGCCATTGTTTAGCCGAGGTGCCTTATGCTGATCCCCCACGACCAACTTGAAGTCGATACCCTGACCCGCCTGATCGAGGATTTCGTGACCCGCGACGGCACGGACAACGGCGATGACACACCGCTGGAAACCCGTGTCTTGCGTGTTCGCCAGGCATTGACCAAGGGCCAGGCGTTGATCGTCTTCGATCCGGAAAGCGAACAATGCCAGTTGATGCTCAAGCACGACGTGCCCAAGCATCTGTTTGACTGAGACCCTTAACGAGCTTTGGCTTTGGCCTGTTTGATCTGGATGCGCTCATAGACTTCGGCGCGATGTACGTTGACCTGCTGCGGCGCTTCAACGCCGAAGCGCACGCTGCTTCCGTTGACGGCGAGAACCCGCACGGAAATGTTGTCACCAATGGATATCAACTCGCCCACAACGCGACTGAGTACAAGCATGGCATTCATCCTTCAGGGTTACCGGCCCTTGAAGATGCCCGTCGCGTAGCGGGTGTTCAATGCAACAGCAGCAAAACAGTCTCGCCCTACGGCGCAGGATGCATCGCCCTGACGGACGCTTCCGACAAACCGGCTGAATGAAGGACCGATCCTTCAGGAAACGGAAAAGCGTGGGCCAAACAGAATGACACTCGCCCCGATCACACACAGCGCCACGCCAATCCAGTCCGAGCCCAGTGGACGAATCCGCTCGACCACCGCCAGCCAGCCGATCGACGCAATGATGTAGATGCCACCGTAGGCGGCATAGGCGCGGCCGGCGTAGCTCGCTTCGACCCGGGTCAGCAACACAGCGAACAAAATCAGGCTGAGCAACGCCGGAATGACCCACCAAGCGCTTCTACCCTGGCGCAGCCACATCCAGAAGGCGAAGCAGCCGGCGATTTCGAACAGCGCGGCGAGGAAAAACCACAGGTAATTGAGCATGCAGACGTCTCGTGAGGATGGCCGGTTGCGGCCACCCTAACGATGGTGTTGCGCACGGGCAAGTTCAGCCTGCGTTTTGTTTGGCCTTGGCGCGCATTTTGTCGGCCATCACGGTCATTTCGTTGTAGAGCACTTGCGGATCTTTTTGTTTGATCGCCCACGCCATGCGGCCCTGCTCGTGAGGCAGAATCAAGAACTCGCCGGCGGCGACCTGCTGATAGATGTAATCGGCAATGTCAGCAGCGCTGATCGGCGAACTTTCCAGCAACTTACCGACCTGGGCCTTCATGGCCGGGGTCGGGCCGCGGAAGGAGTCCAGCAAGTTGGTCTGAAAGAATGACGGGCAGACTACATGCACGCTGACTTCCTCATGGGCCAGTTCGATCAACAGGCTTTCGGACAAAGCCACCACACCCGCCTTGGCCACGTTGTAGTTACTCATGGCCGGACCTTGCATCAGTGCCGCCATCGAGGCGATGTTGATGATCTTGCCTTTACTTTTCTCCAGCAGCGGCAGGAAGGCCTTGCAGCCCTTGACCACGCCCATCAGGTTGATCGCGATCTGCCAGTCCCAGTCTTCCAGCGACAGTTCGCTGAAGAACCCGCCCGAGGCCACACCGGCGTTGTTGACGATGACATCGATGCCGCCGAGCTTCTCTTCACAGGCTTGGGCGAACGCCGTCAGCTGGCTGTAGTCGCGCACATCGCAACGCTGGATGAAACCGTCACCGCCGGCTTCGCGAACCAGCTTGAGGGTTTCTTGCAGGCCAGGCTCACTGACATCCGACAAGGCCAGCTGCCAGCCTTCACGCGCCCAGCGCAGCGCGATTTCGCGACCCAGGCCTGAGCCCGCGCCAGTGATCATCATGCGATTTTGCATAGCAAACAGCCTTGTTGTTCCGGGGAAGATGCACCGAGTGTAGCGAAGGATAATGCACGACCCACGCTCCATCAGATTGCTGAATGGCCAACGATGAATCATGGCGCGGTTCGGTTGTTTCAACTTTGAGACGCAGTAAAAGAAATAAACGTGCTTTCCAAATACATTAAAAAAACCTGGAATTTTTCTTCATACCCATGAGTCGGATTTTGTAAGCAGCTAGGATTAATACAAGCCCAGCTGATAGCTAAAACCCTAGGTCAATCCACAACGCTTCCAACAAGGAAACAGACATGGGCACAATTCTTATCGTTATTCTTATCCTGTTGTTGATAGGTGGCTTGCCGGTCTTCCCGCACTCCAGAAGTTGGGGTTACGGCCCGTCCGGTATCATCGGCGTGGTGTTGGTGGTGCTGTTGATCCTGCTGCTACTTGGCAAGATATAAAGGTTTTGCCGGCAAAAAAAGAGGCCCTGCGAAGGGCCTCTTTTCTATTGCGCGAAAACTTAGTCCGGCTTGCCGTCAACTACACCGGCGGTGTTATCGATCAGGCTTTTGGTGGCCGTCTGAATGAACGACTCGAGCTTTTGCTTGAGCGCCGCTTCGTCCGCCGATGCCGGGATCACTTCACCTTTCGGGTTAGCGCCCAGTTCGTATTGATACAACTTCGGCGGCATCTCTTTGGGCAGTACCAGCACACGATCCCCGGTAAGCAATGCAACCGTCTGATCGCTGCCCGACGGCTTGATCACGCCAAAACCCTTGTCGCCTTCCGGCAGGTTCAGCAAATCGCGACCCCAGCATTGTTGAACCACGTCACCACCGATACGGCCCATGATGGTCGGCACGATGTCAATCTGGGTGCCGACGGTGTGGTCGACCTGGCCGAATTTTTCCTGGACGCCCGGCCCGATCATCAGCATCGGTACGTTGAAGCGGCCCAGGTCCATTTCAGTAATTTGCTGTTCATTGCCAAAACCGTGGTCGCCGACCACCACGAACAGGGTTTCCTTGAAGTACGGCTCTTTGCGGGCCTGTTCGAAGAATTGACCCAGCGCCCAGTCGGAGTAGCGCATGGCGGTCAAGTGTTCGTTAAGGTTGCCACGATCGGTCACAGGCTTCACCGGCAATGGCGTGGGCAAAGCGTACGGCGTGTGGTTGGACAGCGTTTGCAGCAAGGCATAGAACGGCTTTTTGTCCTTGCCATCGCGGGCCTTCAATTCTTCCAGACCACGGTTGAACATGTCCTGGTCGGACACGCCCCAGGTCGGATCGGAGAACACCGGGTTGACGAAGTCATTACGCCCGATGAAGTTGGTCATGCCCTGGTTGCTGAAGAAGCCGGACTGATTGTCCCAGGCGAAGTCGCCGTTGTAGACGTACACGTCATCGTAGTCACGGGCGCTGAGCAACTGCGGCAGGCCGGACAGTTTGTGGCTGCCTTCAGGCGTCTGCATCAGGTACTCGAAACCCGGCAAGTTCGGGAAGCAGGCCATGGTGGCGAACATGCCCTGGTGGGTATGGGTGCCGTTGGAGAAGAATCGGTCGAACAACAGGCCTTCTTTCGACAGTTTGTCGAAGTACGGGGTGATTTCACCCGGACGACCCAGAGCACCCACCGAGTGACCGGCGAAGCTTTCCATCAGGATCACCACGACGTTCTTGATCGGCAGTGTCTTGTTGGTGTCGGGGCTGAAATTGCGACGCACCGCGGCGGTCTCGGGATCGACCAGCTTGTCGCTCGAGGTCAGTAACATATCGCGCACGGTCTGCTGGGCCAGGGGCTGTGGCAGTGTTGCCTTCCAGACATTGTCACGATGTTCGGACATCCGGCTCTTGGCCGCCGCGATCAACGACAGCGTGCCGTTGAGGCCCAACTGGTTGGCGAAGTTCGAGTCGGTGGTGTAAACGTCACCCCAACGCATTGGCGGGCCCTGACGCAGAGTGCCACGAGCCGCGACCACGCAGACCAGCAGGCAGACTACGAATACCATGCCACGTGCATACCACGGAGCGACCTGCCGCGTACCAATGCTGCCACCGCTGAACGGCCCGCGAGGACGCGTGGCGCGGTCGGCGCCCTTGAACGCGAGGGTCAGGATCAACGTGCCCACGGCCCAGGCCAACAGGTAGCGAACCACCGGAAAACCGTACCAGAGCATGCTCATCACGGTTTTCGGGTCTTCTTTCACGTATTGGAAGACCAGACCGTTGAGGCGCTGGTGAAACTCGCGGTAAAAGTCCATCTCCATCAGGCCGAGGAACAGCGCGATGCTCGAGGCAACGGTCAACCACAACCGGAAGAACCCGCGGGCGGCCATGGCCCGGGCGCTGAACAATGCCAGCAGCAGCGGAATGCAGAGGTAAACCACCAGACGCAAGTCGAAACGCAGGCCGTTGGCGAACGCTTCCAGAAATGTCGAAGCCGGTGTGTCGAGGATCATCGAGCTGTTATAGACCAGCAGCGCCACGCGCAGCAGGCTGAACATGACCATCATGACCAGGGCACACAACAGTGTGTAGGCCAGATGCGATTTGACGGTCGGTTGCAGCAGGCGACTAGAAGCTCGCTGCTGACTCAGGGCGTCCGAGTTTGCCATGTCGTTTTAGGACCCATTGGAAGTTGAAGTTTCAAAAATACAGCGGCGCCTTGCCTGATGCCGGTCAGTTAACCTGTGGGAGCGGGCTTGCGCGGTGCGCAAATGTTGCACGATCACCCGCGGCATTACCATTGATTACTGACCCGCAGGCCCGACTGTCGCCTGTAGCGCTCTGGCACAAGAGACGTGGCGCAAAGTTGCGGAGGCGGACAGGTTGGTGCGCGAATGAATTGTCTTGGAGGCTTTGTGAAAATTTCGTTCAACGCATATCCAGAAACAAAATAAAGCCCCCGCCCTTGGTAAAAAACGCAAACGCCCCCGATCAAATCGGGGCGTTGCCGAACAGGCCATATCAAAGAGTAAGCGGTTACTTCTCGGCCCGTTCTTTCAGGGCTTTGAGGGTATTGAACGGTGCATCGACCACAAACTTGTTGGCCAACCACGAAGGCACGCTGCCGCCGGGTTCGGTATGGGCCTGATAAGTCACTTCGACTTGATCGCCTTTAGGCACGAGCTTCCAGAAACCTTTGACCTGGGCGACCCGTACAAAACCTTTTTCTTCCGCAAGGTACTTCGGCTGTCCTTCCAATTCTCGGGTCAGGCTGCCATCGGCGCTTTCAATGGTGGTGACATGCAACACGGAGTCGCGAGGAGTGACCGGCCAAGGGGTATTGAACTGAGTGTAGGTCCAGCTCTGGCTGCCTTCGTGCTTGAGCAACTTCTGAGTCTTGCACTCGTGAATCCATGCACAGGCACCCGGCACGTCTTCCTGCAATGCACGCAGTTTGGCCATGGTGGTCTTCATGACGGTCACGCCACGGTAAGCCTTGTATTGGGAACCGGCCACTTCGCTCAAGGACACCTTGATGCCCTCTTCTTCCTTGGCGGTTTTCCATTCTTCGGCCTGGGCCGTGGAGGCCAGCAAAACCGTCAAACCACACAACACAGCCATACGATGCAGCGAACCCATAGTCTTATTCCTTATTGTTGAAGTTCCGTTCGTTGAACACATCACGCGGCCGTCATTTGCTCCCACCAGCCCAGCAACTTGATCGCTTCGTCGCTGCTGCTTCCGCAGACCTCGACATCGGCTTCAAATGCCGAACACACCGCAGGACGTTCCGGCTCGCCGAAAATACTGCACAGGTTATCGGCGGACAGCTGTACGCAACGTTCTCCAGCGGCTTTGCCATTGGGCATGCCGGGAATCGGCGAACTGATGGAAGGGGCAATGCAACAGGCGCCACAGCCTTCACGGCATTTCATGACGACAAGCTCCTCGCGACGGGTAAAGGGACGTGGCACAGAGTAACGGCTAAAACGACTGTTTAAAATTACCTGAGCCCGGGTTTTTTCGCTCAAACGAACGTGACTGACCAGTCTCCGACAAAGCGTCTGGTCCGCGGGTCACGAATGGGAGGGATTTACTGCTTGAACTCGAATTCCAGCGCAGCGCCTTCAACTTCCCGACGCTCTTCATTGCGCAGTTGCAGCTGCATTTCGTTGCTGAGCAGGCGACCGTTGAGCTGAAACGGGCTGCTCTTGTCACCGAACATTTGCGGCAACAGCGCATCGTGTCGGGGCAACTGTACCGTGCCGACCGGCTTCAGTTCTTCGACCATGTCCTTGGGCAAGCTCAAGTCGAGATTTGCCGAAGGGAGTTTGGTTTTCACGACTTCACTCGCCGGTTTCGACTTGGAAGCAATGGGGGAGCGTTTTTTGACCGCTGCAACCTTCTTTTTGGCCGGTGCGGTCTTTTTGACCGGCGCCGCTTTTTTCGCGGGTGTGCTGGCTGTCGGTTTTTCCTGCACAGAAGCCGCCATGACGCCTTCCGGGTGACAGGTCATTAACAGGCAGATCAACAACCAGGCGGCAGGAAAAATCGGCTTCATGGACCCAACGGCGTGAACGGCAGAAGGCTATATGCTCGCCTGTTGGAGAGGACAAGACAAGCGGCCAATGCAGAACCGCCTGGCAAGTCAAAAACCGCTCGTCGTCTCCTGACAAAGTTGCGTCGCCAGCAACCCCAACGTCATCAATGCACGCTCGGCCTCGCGGTTCCAGGGGATGCCACAGTTCAGGCGAATGCAGTGATTGAACTGCTCGGTATTACTGAAAATCAGCCCCGGCGCAATGCTGATGCCCTGCTGCAACGCACGCACATGCAGCTCCTGCGTGTTGACCCGCCCCGGCAGGCTGACCCACAGAATGAAGCCGCCAGTGGGCCGGGTCATCTGCGTGCCTTCCGGAAAGTACTGCTGCACCGCCAACTGGAAAGCGCTGAGGTTCTTGCGGTACTCCTGACGGATGTAGCGCAAATGCCGGTCGTAACCGCCGTTCTCCAGATAGGCCGCGATGCCCATTTGCGTGACGCTGCAGGCTGAATGGGTACTGAAAGTCTGCAAGCGCTGGATTTCCTGCTGATACTTGCCGGCAATCATCCAGCCGATGCGCACACCAGGCGACAGGGTTTTGGAGAAACTGGAGCAATAGATCACCCGATCAAGCCGGTCATAGGCCTTAAGTGATTTGGTGCGACCCTGCTCGAACATCAGCTCGCCATAAATATCGTCTTCGACGACCTGAATATCGAAATCCGAGGCCAGGCGCAGCAATTGTTTCTGCCGCTCTTCGGGCATGGTGCCGCCCAAGGGATTGCTCAGGCGCGTGGTCAGCACCAGCGCCTTGATCGACCACTGGTTGGCCGCCAGTTGCAGGGCTTCGAGGCTCATGCCGGTGGCCGGATCGCTAGGGATTTCGATGACTTTCAGCCCCAGCAGGTCGGCCAGTTGCAGCAAACCGTAATAGGTCGGCGATTCGGCCGCGATCAGATCACCCGGCCGGGTCAACACGCGTAGAGACATCTGCAATGCATCGACGCAGCCGTGAGTGATCACCACTTCCGACGGATCGACCACCACGCCGGCATCGCGCATGCGGATCGCCACTTGCCGACGCAACGGCTCGAAACCGGGGCTGAACATGTAGCTGAATGCCCGAGGGCTATGGAAACGGGTGACTTTGGCCAGTTGCTGATGCAGCGCCCGCACCGGTAAATAGTCAACACTGGGTACGGCGGCGCCCAACGGGAAGACGCCTTCGCGGCGGGATTCGACCAGGACTTGCTGAATGATGCTGCTGCGGGTGACGAGGCCAGGTCGCTCAACCCGGGCAATGTCCGGGGTTGGCGCCGTGAGCGCTGGTGTCTGGTGCACGTAGTAACCGGACTGGGGGCGGGCACGGATCAGCCCCTGATCCTCAAGGTTGGCGTAGGCCTGCAACACCGTTGCATGGCTGACGTTGAGCTGCGAGCTCATCTTGCGCACCGAAGGCACGCGCTCCCCCGGTTGATAGACACCGCGGCGGATGTCTTCGGCCAGTTGCTGAGCAATTCGTTGATAGAGCAAGAGATTGGTCATGACGCAGCACTCGATTTCACGGGCATTTTATTCTTGTGTGAAACAATACCGGAACAGTTTAGAAGTGTACTGGGACAGTTGCCACAATAGACGACCGTACAGTGCAGTGTCAGCAAAAACTGTACTGTTTTTATGGAGAGTGTTGCGCTGATTGGCAGGCACAAAAAAACCCGGCACTGCTGACAGGCCGGGTTTTCCAGTAACGCAGCCCTTAGCGGGCGGCGCCGAGCTGGCCTTTTTCGTCGGAGAACACAATTTCCACCCGACGGTTCTGTGCACGACCGCGCTCGGAAGCGTTCACGTCCACCGGATATTCATCGCCGTAACCTTCGACCTGGATGCGTTTGTCTTCGATGCCCAGGTCCATCAGCACGTCAGCCACTGATTGTGCACGGTCGCGGGACAGCTTGAGGTTTTCCTGCTTACCGCCAGTGCTGTCGGTATAGCCCTCGATCCGCACCACGCGCTTGGGGTTGAGCTGCAAGAACTGGACGATCTTCAGCACCACGCGGTTTGCCGAGCTTTTCAGCTCTGCTTCACCCGTATCGAACAGCACATCGCCCAGGGTCATCACCAGACCACGGTCGGTTTGGGTAGTCGCCAACGCCACGATCTGCTCTTCGAGCCACTTGCCCTGTTGCTGCACGCTGAGCAACTTGGACTCACGCAGGGCCAATTGCAGGCGCTGACGCTCGAGTTCGAGCTTCGCCGCGCGTTCCTCGTTGAGCACTTGATTGGTGTGCTCCCGGGCGATTTCGCTGTAGCGCCGGCTCAGGTAGGCGTAATGCACAACGTCCGAACCGCTGCCCCAGTAGCTGGACAGACGATCGGCGCGGGCCAGCGACTCGCCGGCACGGATTACGTCCTTGGGCGCAATGCGCAGCACGTTGGAGTCTTCCTTGACCTTCTGAAAGTCGGTGCCGGCCTGCTGGATTGCGGTTTCGCTGTGTTGACCAGCGCAGCCATAAAGGCTTGCGCAGCCGGCCAGGATCAAACCGCCGAGTGCTTTGGTTTTCAGGCTCATTGGGCATCTCCCAGTTGCTTGCGCAGGCGAGTGATGCGGGTATTGAGCACGTTCAACTGCTCCTCGCTCTTGAGGGTCAGAACCCGTGCTTCGGCCAAACGCGCGTCCAGCTCGGCCTGCTCGGCCCGCATGCGCGCATTCTTGAAGGACTGATCGGCCATGTTGCCCTTGGCACGCTTGAACTTGTCTTCAGCCAGTTTCAGCTCCGGCACTTCGTCGGCGGTGGCACCCACGGCCTTGGCTTGTTCGAGGGCCTGTTCGGTCAGGCGGATTTGTTCATTCGGCGCCGGATCGGCTGCACAACCCGCCAGAGCCAGAACGGCCAGGGCAGCGAAAAGAGGTCGAATACTCACTAAGAATCCCTACTGTTTTGGGGTACTGACAGGTTGTGGCTGCGGTTGTGAGAGTTGTGTTTTCCAACGCTCGATATTGCGCAGCAGCGCAGCTTCCGTCAGTCCGGACGCGGGCAATTCTGTCATCTTTTTGGCCAGCTGTCCGCGCAACCAAGGATCGTTGCAGGCGGAGTTATGGGAAACCGCGAGATACAGGCCGGGTTTGTCGATGGGTTGTGGGTGGGCCATCAAGTCATCGGCCATCCCCAGCGTTTGCACCAGGGCCATGCCCGAGTAGCGTCCGGCGAGGACAAACTCCACCTCGTTCAGCAGCAATTTCTGAAAGGCCTGGGTCAGATTTGGCGTGCGCACCAAGGTCAATTGCTGCTCGGCGAAAGTGCCGAACGAGGGGGTCACTCGAGCCTTTTCCGACAAGGCGCCGGGATGGCCGTGAAGGTCCTGCGCTTCGTTGTAGACCAGCAGCGAGTCGTTGCGGGTCCAGACCAGATAATCGTTTTCCAGCAGCGGTGGATGGATGTAATCCAGATTTTCCAGCTCACTGACCGTCAATGGCGCATCGGCCAGCATGTCCATGCGCCCACTGCGCACTTCATCCAGGGCCTGGGAGCGTTTGCCGGCGTAAAGCAGCTCGACCTTGATGCCCAACTCCCCCGCCACTTGCTGCAACAGGTCGGCGCTGGCGCCTATCAGGTACTTGGGGTTTCGCGGGTCCTGCCACAGGTACGGCGGCGCGTCGGGGCTGCCGGTCACCACTAGGCGCTCGCATTTGCCTGCGGCTATGGACAGCCCCGGCAACAGCGTCAGGCTTAACCACAAACCCGACAAAAAAGAGCAGCCAAACCAGCGGCGCAGACTCATGGCAACACTCTCCCCACCCAAATCCGGAACAAAAAAAAAGCCCGACCAAAAGGTCGGGCTCTTTATAAGTCAAGCCGCCAGATTAGACCAGCTTCTCGAACTCGGGGATGGCTTCGAACAAGTCCGCCACAAGGCCGTAATCGGCCACCTGGAAGATCGGCGCTTCTTCGTCCTTGTTGATCGCAACGATCACTTTGGAGTCTTTCATGCCGGCCAGGTGCTGGATCGCGCCGGAAATACCGACGGCGATGTACAGCTGTGGAGCAACGATCTTGCCGGTCTGACCGACCTGCATGTCGTTGGGTACGAAACCTGCGTCGACCGCGGCGCGGGAAGCACCGACGGCAGCGCCCAGCTTGTCGGCCAGGGCGTACAGGTGTTTGAAGTTGTCGCCGTTCTGCATGCCGCGACCGCCGGAAACGACGATTTTGGCAGCGGTCAGTTCCGGACGATCGGACTTGGCCAGTTCTTCACCGACGAAGCTCGAAGTGCCAGCATCGTGAGCAGCCGCAACGGCTTCAACGGCAGCCGAACCACCTTCAGCGGCAACCGGGTCAAAACCGGTGGCACGCACGGTGATCACTTTGACCGCAGCGTTGGACTGTACGGTAGCAATGGCGTTACCGGCGTAGATCGGGCGCTTGAAGGTATCAGCGCTTTCGACCGAGATGATCTCGGAGATCTGGTCAACGTCCAGGGTCGCGGCCACGCGCGGCAGGATGTTTTTGCCGTTCGAAGTAGCGGCAGCCAGGATGTGGCTGTAGCCCTTGCCCAACTCTGCAACCAGCGGAGCAACGTTTTCCGGCAGTTGATGAGCGTAGGCGGCGTTGTCGGCCACCAGTACTTTGGCCACACCAGCGATTTTCGCAGCGGCTTCAGCCACGGCGCCAGCGCCTTGGCCTGCAACCAGAACGTGGATGTCGCCACCGATCTTGGCGGCAGCAGCCACAGTGTTCAGCGTGGCCGGAGCCAGCACTTTGTTGTCGTGTTCAGCGATTACCAAGATAGTCATGATTAGATTACCTTCGCTTCGTTTTTCAGTTTCTCGACCAGTTCAGCCACCGACTTGACCTTGATACCCGCGCTGCGTGCAGCCGGCGCTTCGACTTTCAGGGTCTTGTTGGTGGAGGCGGTGGAAACGCCCAAAGCGTCCGGAGTCAGCACTTCGAGAGGCTTCTTCTTGGCTTTCATGATGTTTGGCAGGGACGCATAGCGCGGCTCGTTCAAACGCAGGTCAGTGGTGACGATGGCTGGCAGTTTCAGGGAAACTGTCTGCGCGCCGCCGTCGATTTCGCGGGTCACGGCAACGCTGTCGCCGGACACTTCGACTTTCGAAGCGAAGGTGCCCTGACCGTAGCCGCTCAATGCAGCGAGCATCTGGCCAGTCTGGTTGTTGTCGCTGTCGATGGCTTGTTTGCCGAGGATCACCAGCTGTGGCTGTTCCTTGTCGACAACAGCTTTCAACAACTTGGCAACAGCAAGGGAAGTCAGATCTTCAGCGGATTCGACGAGGATGGCGCGGTCGGCACCCAGAGCCAGCGCAGTGCGCAGTTGCTCTTGAGCGGTGGACGGGCCGATGGAGACGACGACGATTTCAGTCGCAACGCCTTTCTCTTTCAGACGTACGGCTTCTTCCACTGCGATTTCGCAGAACGGGTTCATCGACATCTTGACGTTAGCGAGGTCGACGCCGGAATTGTCCGCCTTGACACGAACCTTGACGTTGTAATCCACAACGCGTTTGACAGCTACAAGAACCTTCATGGATTCCTCGTTACTCTCCGGTGAAAAGAAAGTCGCCTAGGCGAACCTGGCGGTTGATGCATATGGGGCACAAGGGCACCTCTAAAAACGCCGGCATTCGTGTCAAGTGACCATCGCTCACGACGTTTATGACCGTTCGTCAGTGGTGACCAACGAGTCATTCATTATCGCGACGTGTAAACTGCACGCCAAACCTGCGTGGCGCATCACCTTGCCCTGCCATCGCCTTGTCTTTAGAGGTGCTCTTGAAACCAACAGTCAGCCTACGGCGAGCGCAAAACCGCCCGTATCTTGACCGGAACACCTATTCCGGTCAATACGGCAAAATGGCCAGTCATAAGCCGCGTGACTTTGATTTATCTGGCTTTGAGCCGATTCAAACAAACGTTTGTATTGGACGCTAAGAGTGGTGTAGATATAATGCGCCACCCAAAGAGAAAGGTGGTTCATCGATTGTCCTCTGTGCCGCACTATGGGGAATTCATGAATGCGACACCCAACCTCCAATTAGAAAAAAAAACTGTTGAGCCTTGAGTAGGAGATAGCCTGTGGAACGCGAATACATGGAATTCGACGTGGTCATCGTCGGTGCCGGCCCCGCTGGCCTGTCCGCCGCCTGCCGTTTGAAGCAGAAGGCCGCCGAAGCCGGTAAGGAAATCAGCGTCTGCGTGGTCGAAAAAGGCTCCGAAGTCGGCGCTCACATCCTGTCCGGTGCCGTGTTCGAACCACGCGCCCTGAACGAATTGTTCCCGGACTGGAAAGAACTCGGCGCGCCGCTGAATACGCCAGTCACACGTGATGACATCTTCGTTCTGAAAAACGCCGACAGCGCGCAGAAGATTCCAGACTTCTTTGTGCCCAAGACCATGCACAACGAAGGCAACTACATCATCTCCCTGGGCAATCTGTGCCGCTGGCTGGCCCAGCAGGCCGAAAACCTGGGCGTGGAAATCTACCCGGGCTTCGCCGCCCAGGAAGCGCTGTTCGACGAGAACGGCGTGGTTCGCGGGATCATCACCGGCGATCTGGGCGTTGACCGCGAAGGCAATCCGAAAGAAGGCCTGTACACACCGGGCATGGAACTGCGTGCCAAGTACACGCTGTTCGCCGAAGGTTGCCGTGGCCATATTGGCAAGCAGCTGATCAAGCGTTTCAACCTCGACAGCGAAGCCGACGCCCAGCATTACGGCATCGGTCTGAAAGAAATCTGGGAAATCGACCCGGCCAAGCACCAACCTGGCCTGGTAGTCCATACCGCCGGCTGGCCGCTGGACATCATGGGCACCGAGAACACCGGGGGCTCGTTCCTCTATCACCTGGAAAACAACCAGGTGGTGGTCGGTCTGATCGTCGATCTTTCCTACAGCAACACCTTCCTGTCGCCGTTCGATGAGTTCCAGCGCCTCAAGCATCACCCGGTGCTCAAGCAATACCTGGAAGGCGGCAAGCGCATCAGCTACGGCGCGCGTGCTATCTCCAAAGGTGGCCTGAACTCGCTGCCGAAAATGGTCTTCAAGGGTGGCGCGCTGATCGGTTGCGACCTCGGCACCCTGAACTTCGCCAAGATCAAAGGCAGCCACACGGCGATGAAGTCCGGCATGCTCGCCGCTGACGCCGTGGCCGATGCGCTGTTCGCCGATCTGGACGGCACACAGGAGCTGACCACTTACGTCGATGCCTTCAAGAAGAGCTGGCTCTATGACGAACTGTTCGCCAGCCGTAACTTCGGCCCGGCGATGCACAAGTTCGGCCCGATCCTCGGCGCTGGCTTCAACTGGATCGACCAGAACATCTTCGGCGGCAAACTGCCGTTCACCCTGCACGACACCAAGCCTGATTACGCTTGCCTGAAACTGGCGGCCGACTGCAAGAAGATCGACTACCCGAAACCGGACGGCAAGATCAGCTTCGACAAACTCAGCTCGGTGTTCATCTCGGGGACCAACCACGAAGAAGAACAGCCTTGCCACTTGAAGCTGACCGATCCGAGCATCCCGATCGCCAAGAACCTGCCGATGTACGATGAACCTGCCCAGCGTTACTGCCCGGCCGGCGTGTACGAAGTGGTGACCAAGGAAGACGGCGAAAAACGCTTCCAGATCAACGCCCAGAACTGCGTTCACTGCAAGACCTGCGACATCAAGGACCCTGCACAAAACATCACCTGGGTGGCGCCGGAAGGCTCCGGCGGCCCGACTTACCCGAACATGTAAGTCGACCGTCTGAACAACAAGGCTCCCTGAACGGGGGCCTTTTTGTTGCCCGCAATTCAAGCGTCACCACAAGAACCTGTGGATCAGGCAGCGCGCTCATCCCCCCGGATTACGCTCAAAGTAACGCTTGTACTCACGACTGAACTGCGACGTGCTCTGATACCCCACCCGATGCGCCACCTGGGCCACGCCCAAGCCTTCGCCCAGCAGCACTGCTGGGCCCTGAGCAAGCGCAAACGCTTCAAATACTGCACCGGCGACAACAAGGTGCTGCGTTTGAAATGCTCATGAAACGTCGACGCACTCATGTTCGCGCAACTGGCCAGGGTCTCGACGTTCAGCGGCTCGGTGTAATGCGCATGCAGATGACTCAGCGACGCCGCGATCCGCGCGAACTGACCCTGTTGTTCCACCAACGCTCGCAACACATCGGCTTGCGGCCCGCGCAACGCCACGAACAACAATTCACGCAAGCGCGCCGGGCCCATGATCTGGCATTCCAGCGGATCGTGCAGGCAGCGCAACAACCGCTCCACGCAGCCGCGCATGGCATCGTCGAGCACCGCCGAGGTCATGGACTCGGGCGTCTGTGCAGGAACAGTGCGCCCCGGCGCCAGCCCCATGGCCAGCACCAACTCACTGAGCAACACCCGGTCAATGGCGATGGAAACGCCCAGCATCGGGCCATCCGGAGCCGAAAACGTCTCGCATTCGAACGGCACCGGCAACGCCTGAATCAGGTAATGCCCGGCACCGTACTCCAGAGTACGCGGGCCCAGGTACGCCAACTTGCTGCCTTGAGCGATGATCACCAGGCTTGGCTCGTAGATTTGCGGGCCACGGGCCACATCACAACTGGCTCGCATAACCTGCACGCCCGGCAACGCAGTCGTAGCGAAACCATCGCGAATGGTTAGCGGCTGGATCAGCGAAACCAGCGTGGCATTGGCATCGAGATGACGGGTCAACAACATGAAGAGCTCTTCAAAAAAAGTCGCGAAAGAGGGATGAAAGCATCATCGCAGGTCTGAACGCCAATGCGACCAATCAACGCTGCATGCCGGAGGATTAGGCATGACACCCGGAGGAATCGCCATGGCCGGTAACCCGTGCGGCGCCCAGAATTGCTCGCCTCACCTGTCACTGCTTTTGCGAGGTTCACCATGTACACCGCCATCGGATACGCCGCTCAGTCAGCCACTACTCCCCTCGCCCCGATGAAATTCGAACGCCGAAGCCCACGGGCCGACGACGTTGCGATCGACATTCTCTACTGCGGCGTCTGCCATTCCGACATCCATCAGGCCCGCAACGAGTGGGGCATTGCGGTTTACCCGCTGATGCCCGGCCATGAGATTGTCGGAAAAGTCACCGCGGTCGGTGCGAATGTTACCCAACACAAAGTCGGCGATCTGGTCGGCGTCGGCTGCATGGTCGACTCGTGCCGCCACTGCGAAGCCTGCAAGGCGGATCTGGAGCAATACTGCCTTGAAGGTCCGACCATGACGTATGCCACCCCGGACCGGGTCGATGGCAGCAACACCATGGGCGGTTACTCCGACAGCATCGTGGTCAGCGAACACTTTGTCGTGCGTATCCCGGAGAAACTCGACCCGGCCAGCGCCGCGCCGATTCTGTGCGCCGGCATCACCACCTACTCGCCGCTCAAACACTACGGCGTCAAGGCTGGCGACAAGGTCGGGATTCTCGGCATGGGTGGCCTCGGCCACATGGGCATCAAGTTCGCCAAGGCGATGGGCGCAGAGGTGACCTTGTTCACCCGCTCGGCGAGTAAAGCTGAAGAAGGTCGTCGTCAAGGCGCGGACCATGTGATCGTGTCTACCGACGCAGAACAGATGAAAGCCGCCGCAGGACATTTCGACTTCCTGCTGGACACCATTCCGGTGCAGCACGACCTCAATCCCTACCTCGATACCCTGCGTTTCGACGGCGTACACATTCTGGTGGGCTTGATTGAACCGATCGATCCACCGGTTCACGCTGCCAAACTGGTATTGGGTCGTCGCGTGCTGGCCGGCTCGCTGATCGGCGGCATCGCAGAAACCCAGGAAGTGCTGGATTTCTGCGCCGAGCACGGCATCACCTGCGACATCGAAATGCTCGACATCCGCCAGATCAACGAGGCTTACACCCGCATGATTGCCGGGGACGTGAAATACCGCTTCGTGATCGACATGGCGACGCTGAAACTCTAAACCTTCAGGCCCAACTCCGCCGACAGTCGGGCTGTGACCCCTTTGATCAGGGGAATCAGCTCGGCCATTTTTTCCAGCGGCATGTACGGCACGGTGCTGGCGATGCTGATGCCGGCGACAATGCGCTTGCTGGCATCGCGAATCGGTGCCGCCACGCAGCGGATCGACGGTTCGTTGTCTTCCAGATCGAACGCGTAACCGCCGGCCACGTACTCGATCATGCGCTGCTGAAACTGCTCCCAGGATTGCTCCGGGTGCTGCGGCCAGAACTGATTTTTCCCACCCACCGGCAAGCTGATTTCATACAGCCGTTGCCATTCTTCCTGCGAGTCATCAAGCATCAGCGCCTTACCAATCCCGGTACGCGCCAACGGCATGCGATGGCCGACCCGCGAACGCATTTCCGGGCCATTGCGCCCCGGATTCTTGAGCAGGTACAGCACCTCGTCGCCTTCACGAATCGCCAGGTGAATGGTGTCGCCGGTCAACGCCGACAACTCATCCAGATACGGCCCGGCCAGCGTCACCAGCGGCAGCTCTTCACGTGCCTGGAAACCCAGTTCGATCAGTTTCGGCCCCAGCAGATAACCGACTTGCGGCACCACCCGCAAATAACGCTCGTCCACCAGGCAACTGGCCAGACGATGAGTGGTGCTGCGTGTGGTGCCGATCAGCCGGGCGATTTCCTTGAGATCGCGGGCGCCACTGGCCACGGCCTGAACCACACCCAAACCACGAAGCAGTGTCTGGGTGCCAGTCGGCGCGGCGTCCTTGGTGATTTTTGGGGCGTCTTCCTGCATATCCAGCCTTTACCGTTGAGCGAGTGAACGGGCGGCATTATGGTCGCCCGATGGCCGCGACTACAACTTGATACGCTCGACCTTGCCCACCAGCAATACGTAGGAAAGCGCACCCAACAACGCCAGAACCGAGATATAGGTAATCGCCGGGGCAAACGAATCACCGGAAGCGAGAAAACCGATGACAATGGGCGTGGTAATCGCCGCCAGGTTGCCGATGAAATTGAACACCCCACCGGTCAATCCAAGCAAGCGTGCCGGGGCCAGCGTCGACACCAGCGACCAGGTGATCGAGGCCAGGCCATTGCCGAAGAAGGCCAACGCGAGGAAGGCAATCACCAGCGGCGTCGACTCGACGAAGTTGGCGCCGATGATCGAGGTAGAAATCAGCAGGCCACCGATGATCGGCAACTTGCGGGCGAAACCCACGGTGTAGCCGCGACGGATCAGAAAGTCCGAGAAGAACCCCGAACACAGCACGCCGACGAAGGCCGCCAGAAACGGTAGCGACGCCAGCAAGCCAGACTTGATGAAGTCCATACCGCGATATTTCACCAGATAGGTCGGGAACCACGTCAGAAAAAACCACAACGTCGAATTGAGGCAGAACTGGCCGAGGTAGATGCCCCACAACTTGCGTTTGGTCAGAACGATGCCGAGATCAGTCCAGCTGAATTTGGCTTTCACTTTGGCTTGTTCAGCCTGGATATCCACCAGCCCGCCGCCCTCGCGGATCAGCTCGATTTCAGCGTCGTTGGCGCCCTTGAAATCCCGTGGTTCGCGATACACCGCGTACCAGATCACCGCCCAAATGATGCCCACCGCGCCGGTGCTGACAAACACCATGTGCCAGCCATATTGGTGTTGCAACCACGCGAGTACCGGCGTGAGAAACGCCAGGCCAACGAACTGCCCGGAGGTGTAGAAACCAATGGCCGTGGCGCGTTCGCGCTCGGGGAACCAGGTCGTCACCACGCGGCTGTTGATCGGATACGCCGGTGCTTCCAGGGCACCAACGGCCATGCGTAGCACGAACAGCGCGATGAAGCTGGCGGCGAAGCCGAGCATCACCGTGGCAATCGACCATAGCAGCAATGCGACGCTATACAGAATGCGCGGCGGCACCCGGTCCACCAGCCAGCCGCCGGGGATTTGCATGGCAGCGTAGGTCCAGCCGAAGGCGGAAAAGATCAACCCGACATGGATCGGATCGATGCCCAGGTCGCTGGTCAGCGCCGGAGCGGCAATGGACAGGTTGCTGCGGTCCAGGTAGTTGATCACCACGGTGATGAACAACAGGACCATGATGAAAAACCGCTTGCGGCTCGGCGTCACCAACGACGCCTGCCCCGGTGAGGGTTTGCGGTTGCATGGGGGTGCCTCTTCTTATGTTTATTGAGGTCAATTTGAAGACTTGCGCTGCCCCCTGTGGGAGCGGCGGTGCGGCGATCCGACTTGCCCGCGATGGCGGCGGCACATTCAGCATTGATGTGACTGACAGGACGCTATCGCGGGCAAGCCCGCTCCCACAGGGATTTGTGTTGAGTCAGGAGGGACTCACCACTCGGCAAAGCTGCCATCGGCATGGCGCCAGATCGGGTTGCGCCAGCGGTGGCCGACGGCAGCGCGTTCGATGACGTATTCCTCGTTGATCTCGATGCCCAGGCCCGGGCCGTTGGGGATTTTCACGAAGCCCTTGTCGTAGTCGAACACCCGCGGATCTTTCACATAATCGAGCAGGTCATTGCTCTCGTTGTAATGAATGCCCAGGCTCTGTTCCTGGATGAACGCGTTGTAGCAAACAGCGTCCAGTTGCAGGCACGCGGCGAGGGCAATCGGGCCCAACGGGCAATGCAGCGCCAATGCCACGTCGTAGGCTTCGGCCATGTTGGCGATCTTACGGGTTTCGGTGATGCCGCCCGCGTGAGAGGCATCGGGCTGGATGATGTCGACGTAGCCTTCGCTGAGCACCCGCTTGAAGTCCCAGCGCGAAAACAACCGCTCGCCAAGGGCAATCGGCGTGCTGGTCAGCGGCGCCAGCTCCTTCAGCGCTTCGTAGTTTTCGCTGAGCACCGGCTCTTCGATGAACATCAGTTTGTACGGGTCGAGTTCCTTCATCAGCACCTTGGCCATGGGCTTGTGCACCCGACCATGGAAGTCCACGCCGATGCCGACATTCGGGCCGACCGCATCGCGCACGGCGGCGACGTTGGCCAGGGCCAGGTCGACCTTCTCGAAGGAATCGAGGAATTGCAGTTCTTCGGTGCCGTTCATTTTCACCGCCGTGAAACCACGGCTGACCGCTTCTTTCGCGGCGCGAGCGGTGTCCGCCGGGCGATCACCACCGATCCACGAATAAACGCGAATCTTGTCGCGCACCTGACCACCCAACAGATCGCTGACCGACACACCCAGCGCCTTGCCCTTGATGTCCCACAACGCCTGATCGATGCCGGCCAGGGCGCTCATGTGGATCGCGCCACCCCGGTAGAAGCCACCACGGTAGAGCACGGTCCAGATGTCTTCGATGTTGCGTGGGTCTTTGCCAATCAGGTAATCGGACAATTCCTCAACCGCAGCGGCGACGGTGTGCGCGCGGCCTTCGACCACGGGCTCACCCCAACCGGTCACGCCCTCGTCGGTTTCGATTTTGAGGAAGCACCAGCGCGGCGGAACGATGAAGGTAGTGAGTTTGGTGATTTTCATCTCTATTGTCTCTCTTGTAGATGCAGCGCTCACAGCGCCAAAAGTCTTAACGCAAAGCATTCCAGGCAGCGACATACGCCTTGGCGTTTACTGCCACTTCCTCAGGTGTCATGCCCGGTTTGAACAACCCGGAACCGAGGCCGAAACCTTTGACGCCGGCCTCGACAAACACCTGCATGTTGTCCGGCGTAATCCCGCCCACCGGCACCAGCACCGTCCCTGCCGGCAACACCGCCAGCCAGGCTTTCACAACGGCGGGGCCCATCTGTTCGGCCGGGAACATCTTCAGCACATCCGCCCCTTCGGCCAGCGCCGCAAAGGCTTCGGTCGGCGTCGCCACGCCCGGCGACAGGAACAGCCCCGCTGCTTTCGCCGCGCGCAACACCTTGGCATCGCTGTGGGGCATGACAATCACTTGGCCGCCCGCCGCTTTCACTTGCTCGACCTGTTCCGGCGTCAACACCGTGCCCGCGCCGATCAGGCAATCGGCGGGCAAGGTACTGCGCAGGATGCGGATACTTTCATACGGTTCGGGGGAATTAAGCGGCACTTCGATGACGCGAAATCCCACCGCGTACAGGACTTCACCGACGGCTGCCGCCTCTTGCGGACGCAGGCCACGCAGGATCGCGATCAGACCGTTTTGTGCCAGTGCTTGCTTGAGCATGTCAGACCTCCAGTCAGGTTTAACGGGATGGGGGTGTCGCGATCAGTCCGGCGGCAACCGCCAACTGCCACAACCCGCGTTCGGTGGCCTGCTCGGCCAGGGTCACCCGGGCAAAACCGCAGGCGTCGAGCGCCCGGCTGTAGCGGGCGCAGAGTTGGGCGTTGCCGATGAGGATGATCGAGGGCAGGTGCACGCTGTTGCGCCGACGCCGCTGAACGTTGGCCAGGGCCGACAGTTCATGGCCGATCAACAGGCCGGACAGATAGTCCGGCTGAGCGACGGCGCTGAGTTCGCCGGTCAGCCCCAGACTGCGGGCACTGAATAATGTCGACAGCGGCCCGATCTCAGCGTCCGACGACAGGGCCACCCGCACGCCACGATCAAACGCTTCACCATCAAAGGACGCGCCGCGCTGCTGAGTACGCCCCAGAATGCTGTGTTCACTGAGGACGGCGAAGACTTCGCCAGTCATGAAAGTATCGAAGTGCTCGATGCAGCCGTCGGCCACTTCCACCCATTTCGAATGACTGCCCGGCAGGCCGATCAACAGATCGTTGCCCGCCCCGCTCGGCAGATTCTGCAACACGCCGAGGACTTGGGTTTCCTCGCCGCGCATCACGTTCGGCAAACGCGAACGCTGAATCACGCCCGGCACGATGTGCACATCGACACCGCGAAGACTGCGAACGGTTTGTAGGGAAGTTCCGAGATTGGCGACGTTCGCCGGCGTGTCGCAGTAGGCCGCTTCGCGCCAGCCCTGAGCACTGCCGACCATGCCGCAAGCAATCACCGGCAAATCGGGCTGCGCGTCGAGCCAGTCACCGCACGCCTCATCGAAGGCCAATTCAAAACCGTCGGCGCATTCCTGGCCGGCGATCATTCGCGGCGTCTTGGGCAGCTGCATGATCCCGGACGACAGCGAGCGCTGTTCCAGCACCTGGCCACCGAAGCCGAGTTTGTAAGCACGTAATGAGGTTGTCCCCCAATCGAGCGCGATCAATTGCGCCAGCATCGCTTCACCTGTTTTGTTTTTTGGCAGTGAGTGAGCTGGACTATAAACCTGGACGCGGACAAATCTCAATATATAAATATCGATCCCATATATTGAGACAACCCCAAAAAAGATCGCAGCCTTCGCCAGCGCCTACCCGGATGGTGTTCGACCGCAATATTGCGTCGTACATCGAATCCGTAGGAGCTGCCGAAGGCTGCGATCTTTTTAGGGGATCAATTACCCGCGGCAAAATCCCTTAACACCACCCCATCCATCCGATACCGCACCCACTCTTCCTGCGGTTGTGCGCCGAGGGATTTGTAGAATTCGATCGCCGGTTTGTTCCAGTCCAGCACGCTCCATTCGAAACGGCCGCAGTCATTGGCGCAGGCGATTTTCGCCAAATGGCGCAGCAAGGTTTTACCGGCGCCGCCGCCCCGTTGTTCAGGCGTGATGTAGAGGTCTTCGAGGTACAGGCAGTTGCTGCCCAGCCAGGTGGAATAGCTGAAAAAGAACACCGCAAAGCCGATCGGCAGGCCATCGCGCAGGCAGATCAGGCCATGGGCGGTGGCGCCTTCGCTGAACAGGCTGCGCTCGATGTCGGCGACGCTGGCGATGACTTCGTGGCGGGCCCGTTCAAAGTCCGCCAGTTCAGTGATGAACGCGAGGATTTGCGGAGCATCGCTGGGGGTTGCCGGGCGGATTTCGATCGTCATGAACGTGCCTTGTGAAAAGTTGGAAAACGCCATACTAAGTCCGCGCGCGGCGCTCGTCACATTTGATAGCAATGTGGCGAGGGAGCTTGCTCCCGTTCGGCTGCAAAGCAATCGCAAAACTGGCGACGCTGATCTAACTGAAATACCGTGTCATCCGGGATTGGGACTGCTGCGCAGCCCAGCGGGAGCAAGCTCCCTCGCCACAAAAGCGTTTCCACACAAAAGGACTTTTATGACCGCCATTGCTTTCGCTCCGCTGCACAATCTGGCTTCTGAACTGCTGCCTCATGCACTGGAACCTGGCGAGGACGGCGCCCATGATCTGTCGCACTTACAGCGGGTGTGGCACAACGTGCGCACGCTTCATGCCGAAGAAGGCGGTGATCTTGAGGTGCTGCTGGCCGCCGTGCTGTTGCACGATTGCGTGGCGGTGGAGAAAAACTCGCCGCTGCGCTCACAGGCCTCACGGCTGGCGGCACAGAAAGCTTCAACAGTACTGATAGCCATGGATTGGCCTGGCGCAAAAATCACAGCGGTCGTCCACGCCATCGAAGCCCATAGCTTCAGCGCCAACATCATGCCCATCACCCTCGAAGCGAAAATCATCCAGGATGCCGACCGCCTCGACTCCCTTGGCATGCTCGGCGTGGCGCGAACTTTCTACATTGCCGGGCGCATGGGCAGTGCGTTGTACGACCCTTTGGACCCAGAGGCCAAAGAACGGAACTACGACGACAAGCGCTTTTGCCTCGATCATTTCCAGACCAAGCTGCTGCATCTTGCGGACGGTTTCCAAACGACCACCGGCCAACGTCTGGCACAGCTTCGCCACGAACGCCTGAAGGGTTTCATGGAGCTGTTCAAGGAAGAAATCGGCGTCTGCTGAAAGCATTACTCCGGCCTCCACTAACCCTGAAATCGGTAACCACAGACCTATCATCGGTACCTTGCGTGATAGATAGATGACATTCACGTCTATCAGGTCAAGGAACGACTCATGTCTACCGCCGCCCCACCCGTCTCAAGCAGGTTGTTCAGCCTGTTCTGCCTCGCCAGCTATTTGGTTGTCGTTGTCCTATGGCTCGACTTTTCTACTGTCGCTGCTGATCGGCTCTCGTGGTGGCAACGAACACGATGCCGGCAGCGTGATTTCGGCGGCGATGCTCAGTACCTTTGCGGCAGTGATTGTCTCCGGTCACTTGTCCGACCTGCTCGGCGCGGCGCGCTCCATTGCACTGTTCAGCCTCTTACTGGTGGTCGCCAGCCTGGGATTTGCCTTGACGCCTGGCTATGGCAATCTGCTGCTGTTTTTTGGACTGATGCTAGGGTTGGGCTGGGGCGTTTTCTACACGCTCGGACCGATCATCGTCGCGAGTCTGGTGACGCCTGCGCAACGGGCCAAATACTTTGCGCTGCTGTCGGGAAGCATGATGACCGGGATCGGCAGCGGTCCATTGTTGGGCCGTGCTGCCAGTGCTCTCGGGTATCCGGTGACGGCAGCGTTTTATCTCGCGGCGCTGGCCAGCCTGATCGGTGCCTTGCTGTTCTGGCGGCTGGATGCCCAGCTCAAGAAAACGCCCTCGGCATCAGCGGCAGTCGCCCGAATATCCTGGCACGCAACGGCTCGGGTGTTGTCCTCCAGAGCCGTGTTTCCGATCATCATGGTCGGCCTCGGCGGCTGTGTGTTCGGTGGTCTGTCGAGTTTTCAAACCAGTTACGCGGCGTCCCGTTCACTTGATTATTCACTATTCTTTTTCGGCTTCATGGGCGCGGCGATCAGCAGCCGAATGTTGATTGCCGGGTTCGTGGTCAAACGCGATCCATTGCGTGCCTCCTGTCTGTTGTCGGGCCTGATGATGGTTTCGATCCTGATGTTCGGTTTTGTCGTCGACGACGGGTTCAGCTACGTACTGGCGGCGATGATGCTCGGGGTGGGTTATGGGCTGACGTATTCGGTGATCAATGGCCTGGCGGCGAACGAAGCGCCGTCCGGCACTACCTCGCAGTCCTTGCTGTTGTTCAGCCTGTCCTACTTCATCGGCGTGTTTGGCTTTCCGTTGCTGGCCGGGAAAATCATCGTCGAACACGGGATGGTGACACTGTTGCTCACGTTACTGACGGTCGCCCTGCTGAACTGGCTGATCACCGTAGGTCGGTTGATCGGGCGTCATGTCAGCAGGATCAAATCGTTACAGCAGGCCTAGACCACTCGTCGTTCATCAGGCACCAATTCAAGTCGGGAAGGACCAATATTGGGTAAGGACTCTAATCAACGGAGACCACACCATGATCACGTCCCGACTGACCGCCCTAGCCCTCACCACATTGCTCACCTCTGTCGCGTTTGCCGCGACCACCTCTTCCGGAACCGACTCGACCGATCCAGTCGAAAGGCCAAAATCTGCGGCCACCCAAGGCATCGACAGCGGCCGGTCGCCTTCTCCGACGGCCACAGACCCACGGATTTATCACGACGACGCGAGCCGTCAGGGCGGCATGACCCAGACGCCTGACAACGCCGGAACCGGCGTCGGCTCAAAAACCACCACCGGTGGCTCGGGCTCCGAAGGCCGTAGCGTCAGTCAATAAGTTCGCCGATGCGAGGGAACATGCAATACCTACCCATCCTGACAAAGAGGTAACCATGAACGTCGATAAAAACCTGGAAAAAGAAGTCCTGACCCGCCTGCTGCACGCCCACCCAAATGGTTTGGGCAAGGAGGTTCTGGACAATTACCGGGGGGAGAGAGTCGTGGCCAGCACCCTCGCCACTCTGCAGGAACGCGGGCTGATCCAGCACGGTCATGTGATCTGCAACGAAGCCGGCGAGCACTCGCTGAACCTGCCGATCAAACTCAGCGCCGCTGGAGTTGAGGCGGCGCGCAAGCTGGATGTCTAACCGAGTAGGCGCTGCAACAGGTTGCGATCTTTTGCCTGTGAAGGTTTGAAAAGCAAAGGTCGCAGGCTCCTACAACCAGGAGAAATCCCATGCCTCGTGGAAGCAAAGACAAATACACCGCCGAGCAGAAACGCAAGGCCGAACACATCGAAGAAAGCTACGAGCACAAAGGCGTGTCGAAAGATGAAGCCGAAGCTCGCGCCTGGGCCACGGTGAACAAGCAGTCGGGTGGAGGTGAACGCGCCGGCGGTTCCGGGCGCAAGAAGCCGGCCAGCGCCAAGTCTGCAGATCGCAAGGAATCAGCCCGTCGCGCAGTGGCCACCCGTGAAGGCAAGCCGCGCAACAGCAAGGCTTCGCGCGATACGCAGACGGTGGACAGCCTGATGAAAGAAGCCCGGGCGAAGAAGATTCCAGGGCGCTCGAGCATGCGCAAGCAAGCGTTGATCGAGGCGTTGCGCAAGGCGGGTTAAAGATCTGGATTGAGGGTGAATTTGAGGGCCTCATCGCGGGCAAGCCCGCTCCCACAGGGGATTTGTTAACGACACAAACCCATGTGGGAGCGGGCTTGCTCGCGAAAGCGGTGGCTCAAGCGCCGAAAGTCTCGTGAATCAACGCATCCACCTCAGCCGTCCCCGGCGAAGTCGCCGGCCCCCAACGAGTAACCGCCAACGCCGCAGCCGCATTCGCCCGCCGCGCCGCTTCGACTGCCGATAATCCGTGCGCCAACCCGGCGATAAAAACGCCGGCGTGAGCATCCCCCGCGCCGTTGCTGTCCACCGCCTCGACCTTGAATCCCGGCACAGGCTGGTGATCGCCGCGCTGGCTGATCCAGCACCCTTGCGGCCCATCGCGTACCACCGTCAACACCTCGGTCGGCAGATGATCCGCCAATCGATGCAATGCCTCGCCGATATCCGTCGCCCCGGTAAACCGTAGCGCCTCGACACGGTTGCTGGTCCACAGATCGATGCGCGGCAACAAGGCTTTCATCAGCGGCGCATCCGGCGAATCCACCAATGGCCCCGGATCAAACACCACCTTGACCCCGTCCGGTAAATCCAGCACCCAATCCACCAGCGCCTGAGCCTTGCCGCCATGCAACAGGCTATAGCCGCTGACATAGACAAAGTCCCCCGCCTCGGCCGGCACACTCGCCAGGTCTTCGGCAGTCAATTCGCCTTCGGCACCGATGCAGGAAATGAACGTGCGCTCGGCCGAGGCTTCGGTCAGCGCGACGCACAGCCCGGTGTCGCGCTCAGTGCTCTGATCGATGCCGATCCGAATGCCTTCAGCCGTCATCGCCTCTCGGGCCAGGTCGCCGAAACGGCCCTTTCCATGGCGCCCGAGGTAGATCACCGGCAAGCCGTTTCGCCGTGCCGCGGCCATCACATTGAAGCCACCGCCAGCCTCGAAACGGGCGGATTGCGCCAGCACGTCACCACCCGATTGAGGCAACTTATCCACGGCCATGACCAGGTCGATCATGACCTGGCCGGTGTGCAGCAATCTAGACATGCGCAGGCTCGAGCAACGCGGCACGGCGGTCCTTGGCACCGCCGAGCACCCAGTAAATCCCGCCGGCCACCAGGAACGTCACGATCCAGCCCAGGCCGTTATGGCCCCAGCCAGGAGTCGGACAAAAAGCCCCGGAACCAGACATCTTGTTCGGTTGTGCCAATGGTGGTGAAACTGAAACCCAGCACAATCGCCAGCGCCCATGCACCGAAGGCGCGCCACTCGACGCCACCGCGATACCAGTAGGCGCTGCTCGGGCTGACGTCCAGCAGGTCTTTGGGGCTGTAGTAATGACGATGGATCAAGTCGACCACGAAGATCCCGACCCACGCCGTGATTGGCACGGCCAGCAAGGAAATGAAGGTGATGAACGGGCCGTAGAAGCTCTCTGCGATCAGCATGAAGTAGATCGACCCGGCGAAGATCGCAATGATATCGAGCACCACCGCGTACACGCGCTTGACCTTAAGGCCGAGGGTCAGCGTGGTCAAACCGGCGGAGTACACCGACAGGTTGTTCGACAGCAGCAGGCCGCCGAACGCGGTGATCAGGTATGGCACGGCCATCCAGGTCGGCAGCATGTCGCGGATCGCGACGATCGGGTCAGTGGCCGAGGCCAGATCATTATTGCCCACCGACAGCAAACCACCGAGGGTGATCAGCAGTACCAGCGGAATCCCCGCACCGAACGCCGCCGACGCCACCAGACGCACGGCTTTGACACTGCGGTGCTGGTAGCGCGACATGTCGGCACCGGCGTTGGCCCAACCGATCCCGGTGCCGGCGGCCATGGTGCCGATGCCGATGATCATTGCGCTCAGTGGCGCGGGCGTCGCATTGAACACGGCGCTCCAGTCGATAGTCGCGCAGAGGAAACCGCCGACCAGGATGTTCAACGCACCGAACACGTAGGTCGCCCATCGCTGGATCACCAGCAACGTGGCGTGACCGAGGCCGGACACCGACAACGTCAGCAGCACAAAAACCGCGATGAACACCAGGGTCAGCAGCGGCGCGCTTTTGGCTTGCACCGGCGAGCCGAACAGAATCGAGCACAGCGACAGCAAGACGAATGCGGCGGTGGTGGTGTTGACGGTTTCCCAACCCAGTCGCGACATCAGCGAGACCAGTGTCGGACCGATATTGCCGCGCCCCCCAAAGATTGCTCGCGACAGCGTCAAGCTCGGTGCGCGACCACGACGACCGGCAATGGAGATGATCCCGACCACCGCGAACGAACCGGCGGCGCCGAGGATGGCGACGATGATCGCCTGCCAGATCGCCAGGCCGCGGAAGGCCACCAGCGTGGCGCCCAACGGCAAGCCGAGGATGGAAATGTTCGCCGCGAACCAGACCCAGAACAGTTGCAGTGGGTGACCGTTGCACTCCCCTTCCGGCACCGGCTCGATGCCACGGGTTTCCAATTGCCCGGCACTTTGCCCGGTGTTCGATGAACTCATAAAAAAACTCCTGTTGCCATTGTTGTGGTTATGGGCAATTTCGGAAGTCGACATAACGTTCCGGCGGTCCTTGCCATATCAGTGCGTTCCATTGCGGGTGAAAAATTCAAATATGCGGCGCGCCTATCGCGGGCAAGCCCGCTCCCACAGGTACGGCGTGCATCTCAAGGTTTGTACTATTCCTGTGGGAGCGGGCTTGCCCGCGATGACGTCAGTACATTCAACGCAAGGCCAGCAGTCCTTGCACCAACGGTTCCAACTCCAACGAATTAACGGCTTTGACCTTTTCGATCATCGCCACCGGCCAACTCTCAAGCCCCAGACAGGCCCCAAGCATGGCACCGAGAATCGCCGCGATGGTGTCGGTGTCACCGCCCAGACTGGCAGCCATGCACAACGCTTCGAAGGCCGTCATCTCCCCGATAGCCACTTGCTGAGCCAGCGCAAACGACACCACCACCGATTCCTGCGAGGCCACCGAAGTGCCAATCACGTCGTACAGCACGTCCCCCAGCAGCGCCTTGTCGCTGTCGACGCTGATGCTCCGCGCCCAACTGATGCGCGAGGCGATACGTCCGCCAGCGACCCAGTGGCCATGGCTTTCGGCTTGCTGAGCGATCTGCTGGCCGAGGTTCAATGCCTCGCTCAGGTCCATGCCGTTGATCCCGGCAGAAACCACCGCCGCCACCGCCGCCGCACTGGCAATTCCCAGCGTGGTGTTGTGGGTCACCTGACAGGCCTGCACCACGGCGCGGATGAAACGCTCGGGATCGGCAACATCGGCCGCAATCCCCACCGGCGTTATGCGCATCGCCGCGCCATTGGTGGTGCCGTGGCGACCTGCCTCTTCCAGCGAGTGGCCGGCGAGGATCATCTCGATCGCACGTTTGGTTGAGGGGCCGAGCAAATCCTGCGAGCCCTTGGCTTGCATCGCGGCTTCCCAGTCGATCAAGCGTTGGGCCAGCACCGCCGGTTCGATCCGGCCCTCGCCTTCAATCAATAACTGACCGATCAGGATCGCCTGTTCGGTATCGTCAGTGATCGAGCCTTTGGGCATGTTTGCGGCGATCGGTTGATCCGGGCCAGCGTCTTGCAGATCGGTAATTTCGCCAAAGCGCGCCTTGATCTCGGCGCGGCTCAGGGATTGGGTGGGCATGCCCAGCGCATCGCCCAGGGCCAGTCCGTAGAACGCGCCGAGGGCACGGTCGAGCGCGGTCATTTTGAAGTTCCAATTTGCAGGTGCAGACGAAAATGCACCGGATCGAGCAGGCTTTCGACCTGTTCCATGAAGCGGTTCTGACGGTCGTAAGTGGTGCGCAGGGCCTTGAGGAATACTGTTCCCACCGGACGCCCGAGCAATTCGGCGTCTTCGGCATTCAAGGGTTCAGCGCCGATCCACTGATCCCCGTGGTCGCCAATGTAGCCGTAGGCGGCCAACGTGATGGTCAGGGAGTCATCGATCAGCCCGACTCGCGGCAGGCTTTCAAGGCCTCCGGTGGCGGGCATCAATGAGCGTTCAAGGGACACCAGCGTGCCATCGGTGCCGCGGCGGCGACGATCGAGGGTGATGAACTGATCGGTGCCGAAACGTGGTAGCAGGTCAGGACGGGTCACCGCCTCCAGCCGCAGCACTTCGGTATTGATCAGCGCCCCATTGTCGGCCAGCGCCTGGGCCCAGCCGCTGCGCTGATCGAGCACCACACCGTCGAACGTGACGATGGACCCCACCCCGCTTTGCGAAGCGATGTACTGGCGCCGTTTCAGTTCGGCCAGGGCTTCACGCAGCGTGCCACGGCTGACCTTGAATTCTTGAGCCAACCGATGCTCGCCCGGCAATAGAACGCCGTCCTCCATGAGGCCGTTTTCGATGCGCCGGACGAGCTCGTCGAGTACCTGTTGTTTCTTGTCAATTCGTAGCGGTCTAATCATGTACACCTCGGGTGTACCGTCATAGCTGAAAGGGGTTGGGACGAGCAAGGGATATTTTGTGAAAGTGGGTGAAGGATCCTCCAAATGATCGTTCCCATGCTCCGCGTGGGAACGATCGGTGACAACCCGCTCCCACAAGGGAAAATCAGCGTTGTTTCAGTCGATCGATCACCACCGCCAGCAGCAAGATCGAACCGCGAATCACGTACTGATAAAACGTATCGATATTCTTCAGGTTCATCGCATTCTCGATGATCGCCAGAATCAGCACCCCGGCAATCACATGCCGAATCATCCCGATCCCGCCACTCAGCGACACCCCGCCGAGCACGCAGGCCGAGATCACCGTCAGCTCAAAGCCTTGGCCAATCATCGGCTGACCGGACGTCATGCGCGACGCCAGGATCACCCCGGCCAACGCACCGATCACACCGTGCACGGCGAAGATGATGATCTTGGTCCGGTCAACGTTGACCCCGGCCAGCAGCGCCGCTTCCTGATTGCCGCCGATGGCCATGGTGTTGCGCCCGTAGGTGGTGTAATTCAGCAGCCAGCCGAAAAACAGGAAGCAGACGATGGTGATCAGAATCGGCACCGGCACACCGAACAACTGGCCGTTACCGAAGACGAAGAACGACTCCTGGGACACGCCTACCGCTTTACCGTTGGCGAAAATGTAAGCCAGGCCGCGAACGATCTGCATGGTCGCCAGCGTGGTGATCAATGCATTGACCCGCAGCTTGGCGATCACGATCCCGTTGATCAGCCCGACAATCAGCCCCATCACCAGCGCGGCACTCACGCCGAGGAACACGCTGTCGGTGTCGCGCATCACCACCGCCGCGACTACGCCGGCACAGGCGATCACCGAGCCCACCGACAAGTCGAAATGCCCGGACGCCAGGCAATACAACATGGTGCAGGCGGCAATCCCGGTAGTGGAAATCGCCAGGCCCAGGCCACGCATGTTCAGTGGCGACAGGAAGTTGTCGATCAGCAAGGTGCAGAGCACGAAGATCCCGACGGCCGCCAGCAGCATCACCCAGTCATCGAGAAAGCGTCGCAAATCCAAGGGTTTGCGCGGGGTTGGCAAAGCGTTGTTTTGGATGGTCATAGTCACCTCTCAGTTCGCCACGTCGGCAGCGCGTTGGCGTGGCAACGCCAGTTGCAGCAGGTTGGATTCATTGGCTTGTTCACGGGTCAGTTCGCCGCGCATCGCGCCTTCGCAGAGCACCAGGATGCGGTCGGAAATACCCATGACTTCCATCAGGTCGCTGGACACCACAATCACCGCGATGCCACTGGCCGCCAGGTTATGGATGATCTGGTAGATCTCGGCTTTGGCACCGATGTCGATTCCCCGGGTGGGCTCGTCGAGCAGCAGGACTTTCATCGGCATCGACAGCCAGCGACCGAGAATCGCCTTCTGCTGATTGCCGCCGGACAGGTACATGATTTTCTGCGCCGCGTTGGGCGTCTTCACCTTCAGCGCCTTGATCTGCTTGTCGGCATTGTCCTTTTCCCACAAGCCGCGCAACAGGCAGCCGAAGGTGGAATGGGCGCCGCGAGCGCTGATGTTGATGTTCTCGGCGACGCTTGCGAGCGGCAGGATGCCCTCCTTCTTGCGGTCCTCGGGGCACAGCAGAATCCCCGCCGCAATGGCATCGCGCGGCGAACGCAGTTTCAGTTCACGACCGCGCAACTCCAGGCGTCCGGCGGTGTTACGCGTCAGCCCACTGAGCATTCGGAACAACTCGGTGCGCCCGGCCCCGACCAGGCCGAACAGCCCGAGGATTTCACCCTTGTGCGCCTCGAAACTCACCGGCTCGCGCAAGCCCGGCCCCAGTAACCCGTCGACCTTGAGCGCCACCGCGCCACGCGGACGGCTGCGGTAATCGTAGATATCCTGAATGTCGCGACCGACCATGCACGTCACTAACTGATCATGGGTCAGCGCGCTCATGTCCTCGAAAGTGCGCACGAAGCGACCGTCCTTGAACACTGTCACCGCGTTGCAGATACGGAACACTTCTTCCATGCGATGGGAGACGTAAAGCACTACTTTGCCTTCGTCGCGCAGGCGACCGATGATCGCCATCAAGCGATCGATTTCCCGTGCCGACAGGCTGCTGGTGGGTTCGTCGAACGCAATCACATGCGCGCCACGGGACAACGCCTTGGCAATTTCCACCAGTTGCCGCTGGCCGAGGGACAAGCGCCCGACTTTCTCTTGCGGGTCGATTTCATCGGCCAGGCCTTTAAGGCAGGCCAATGCCTGTTGCCGCAAAACGCCGCGATTGATCAGACCGAAACTCGCCGGCAGATGCCCGAGAAACAGGTTCTCGGCGACGGTCATTTCCGGTACCAGGTGCAGCTCCTGATGGATCACCGCGACCCCGCTGCCAATGCTGTCGGCGGTGGACTTGAAAGCCATCGACTGCTCGCCGATCTGCAGATCGCCACTGCTCGGCGTGTAAGCACCGCCAAGGATTTTCAGCAGCGTGGATTTACCGGCGCCGTTCTCGCCCATCAAGGCGTGAACCTGCCCCGGATGGGCGACGAAGCTGATGCCGTCCAGCGCCTTCACCCCGGGAAAGGTTTTGCCGATCCCGTTGAAGCGCAGGCTGCCGCCGCTACTCTGTTCATGTGTTTGTACTTGCGCGTGCATAAACCCACCTCATCACACCGGTCAGGCAGCCCCGTCGCCAGGGCCGCCGATGAAATCAACCGCGCCTCAGTTCCACAGGCCGATTTTTTCCAGTTCCTGCTTGAAGTTGTCGCGCGTGATCAGCGTAACGTCATCCATCGCGGTGTATTTCGGCGGCTCTTTGCCGGTGGTGACCCACTCGTACATCATGCTCGCGGTGTTGTAGCCCTCGATGTGCGGACTCGGCAGCATCGAGCCGAAGAAGCCGCTGTTGGGTTTCTTCAGTTCGCCGATGGCATCGGTGCCGTTGATGCCGATGCCGATCACGTTGGCCGCGGCAAAACCGGCGCTTTCGGTGGCGCGCACGCCGCCCAGCACGGTGTTGTCGTTCATGCCGCCGATGATCAGGTTTTTCGCCGCACCCGGAAGCTTCACCAAGGCCGAGTTGGTGGCGTCCATGCTGCCCGGCACGTCGAGGGTTTTCAGGGCCGAGAAGAGGATGTGGTCTTTCGGCATCCCGGCGTCTTCCAGCGCTTTGACAGAACCATCAGTGCGTTTCTTACCGGTATCGAGTTCGTTGTAGGTGTTGATCACCGCGTAGGTGTCTTTCCAGTCCCAGCCGCGTTTTTTCGCTTCGGTGGCCATGGCGGCGCCTTGCTTCTGGCCGACTTCGAAGGCCGCCATGCCGAGGTACGGCACGTCCTCCATGAACTTGCCGCCGGCATCGACGAAACGGTCATCGACAGCGATCACTTTCAAACCGTTGAGCTTGGCCTTGGCCATGATTGCCGGGCCGAGGGACACGTCCGGCGGGCAAATCACGAAGCCCTTGGCGCCGTTGGCCGCCAGGCTGTCGATGGCCGAGAGGGTTTTCTCACCGTCAGGCACGGCGATCTTGATGACGGTGAAGCCCTTGTCCTTTCCGGCCTTTTCGGCGAAGGCCCATTCCGTCTGGAACCAGGGCTCTTCCGCTTGCTTGACCAGAAAACCGATCTTCACTTCCTCGGCCGCCAGCAACGTACTGCTCAGGCTGACCGCCGTGACCGCCAAAGCGGCACAGCACAGGGAACGGATCCCACGACGACGTTTCATAAGCTGACTCCTTGTTATTTTTTTTGAGCGTTATTTGAAAGCCAATACAGCAGTCGAAGCATGCAGCCAATAGTCATATCGTATGATGATTGGATTTCAGACGTAATTTCGCGTCTGAAATCCGCGTTATTCAGTCGTGGTACATGACCGAACGACCACCATCGATGGTGATGCACGAAGCGTTGATGAATGGCGCCTCATCACTGGCCAGGAACACAGCGGTCATCGCCACTTCAATCGGCTGGCCGATGCGCCGCGGTGGATGCAGGTCGAAGGCGCGCTGACGTTCGGCATGGGGGTCGGCAAAACCGTTCCAGTAATCGACGTTCAGTTGGGTTTCGATGTAGCCCGGTGCGATAGCGTTGACCCGAATACCCTTGGGTGCGTATTCGATGCCCAAGGCGCGGGTCAGCCCGAGCAAGCCATGCTTGGCCACCGGGTACGGGAAGCAGCCGGGAATGATGTGAGTGGAGTGGGTCGAGGCGATGTTGATGATGCTGCCGATGCCCTGCTCGATCATTTGCGGCAGCACGGCTTTACAGCCATACCAGGCGCCGTCCAGGTCGATGGCGAAGCAGCGACGCCAGTCTTCCTCGGTCATTTGCAGCGGGTCGCGAAACACGTTGACCCCGGCGCAGTTGACCAGCACATCGATCCGGCCGTGAAGTTCGATAGCCAATTCAGCCATGGCGTGCAGGTCGTGCTGGCGCGACACATCGGCCTTGATCGCCACGACATCCGCGCCTTGGTCACGCCAGTGGGATGCGACTTTTTCGACTTTCTCGGCCTGGATATCACTGATGATCAGCTTGGCCTGCTGAGAGGCGAAGGTCGCGACGATCGCTTCGCCGATCCCCTGAGCGGCGCCGGTCAGCAGCACGACCTTGTTTTTCAGACGCTCACCCTTGGGCGGTTCGGGCACCGGTGGCAAGGAAAGAGGTTCAGCCATGGATCAACACTCCTGTTCGAAGGCACGACGAAAACCGGGCATCTGTCGATGTCCGGTCAAAAAGCTGTTGGGAATAGGCAGCCAGGCGCGAAAACGCCCGGGCGCGGAGGCGGCCTGAAGCACTGACTCCGCAAGGGAGTGCGGTGGAATATCGCTGCATCACTTCACCTGTTTTGTTTTTTTAAGTGTGAGTGCGTGTAACTGATGGGGCCGACTATAAACCCGACCACCAAATAATCTCAATATATAATTTTGCATCCCATATTTTGGGATTTATCCAGCAAATCGCTGACAGGGTTTTCCGGGCACATCCATTCGAATCGATAACAGCGCGCCGTCCAACGGATGATTGAGCGGGCTTGCGGCGCTGGTGATGTACAGGGTTTTGAGGTCTTCACCACCGAACACGCAACTGGTGGGACGGCTGACCGGCAGTTCGATTACCCGATCCACATAACCGTCTGGGTTCAGTCTAAGCAGACAACTGCCATCCCAGCGGGCGTTCCATATATAGCCTTCGGCATCCATCGCCGAGCCGTCGGGGCCACCACGTTCGTGGGGGCCGAACCAGACATAGGCGGTGTCCAGGTTGCCGTCGGCATGGATGAAATGCCGGTAAAGCGTGCTGTCGAGGCTGTCGGCGAAATACAGGGTTGTCCCGTCATCGCTCCACAGCAACGTGTTGGGAATGCCTAATCCTCGAAGCAGCGGCGTGACCCGAGCATCACGGTCGATGCGAAACAGGCCACCCGAGCGGTGCGCGACGGGCAAATCTTCGCCCTGCTCACCGATGTTGTTTTGCATGGTGCCCAGCCAGAGCCGGCCCTGGGCATCGCAACGGGCTTCGTTGGGGCGATTGCCGGGTTGCGGATCGGCGACGCAGAACAAGGTCAGCCGAGGTTCCAGGCCTGGAGAATCCAGATCCAGCCGATAAACCCCACTGCTCAATGTCACCAGGGCATCGCCGCTTTCGCAGGGGATGAATGCGGACACATGTTCCGGCATCTGCCAGATTTGCACATTGGCGCCGATCAGTCGGAGCACTTGTTTACCGGCGATATCTACCCAATACAGCGCCTGGGTCGGAGCATCCCAAAACGGGCCTTCGCCGAGTTGCGCACGGTGTCCGGTAACCGCAGTCCACGTCATGAAACCTCCTTTTTCACTGCTTTATCTTTTATGTGGGAGCGAGCCTGTATGGGAGGAGGCTTACCCCGCAAACCTGTGGGAGCGCGGCTTGCCCGCGAAGAACGATGACGCGTAATACCTGAAAAACCGCGGTGCATTCTTCGCGGGCAAGCCACGCTCCCACAGGTCTTTATCTTTAGCTGGCTTTTTTATCGGCCATGACTTGTGGGTAGAAGCGTTTGATCGCCAGGTCCGCGTTATCGATCAGGGTCATGCAGGCCCACACACCCCGCGCGGCATCCCGGGCGGCGATGGCGTCGGCCATGTCTTTGTGGATTGGCAAGGTTCGGCGCAGTTCGTCCGGGTCGGCGGCAGACACTTCGAAAGACACTGCCAGCAACGCGCCGAGGGCCGGGACCATTTGTTCGATGAACTGATTGTGGCTGGCGGCGAGAATGCACTCGTGAAAGAACTGGTCGGCGCGGTTGTAATCGATGCCGCTGTCCACTGCCCGTTCCAGCGCGTTATAGGCCTGGCGTACGGCTTGCACTTGGTCCACCGTCGCCCGCTCGCAAGCCCAGCGCACCGCCATGGGTTCGATGGTGCGGCGCAGATCGAGCAAGTCGTCGACGAAGTTTTCCGGTAAGCCGCTGCGCGACAGCCAGCCGACGACTTGCGGATCGAAGAGATTCCAGCGCCGCACCGGCAATACGCGTGTGCCGACCTTCGGCCCAACTTCGAGCATGCCTTTGGCGACCAGGGTTTTGATGGCTTCGCGGATGACCGTGCGGCTGACACCGAGTTGCTCGCCCAGATCAGCTTCGACCTTGATGGTTTCGCCGGGTTTAACCTGGCCGGCAGCAATCCAGCACCCCAGCCAGTCGACCGTCGACGCATGAAAACTGCTGGACATGGACACCTCATCGACCGGTGATAAAAAAACAAACGATGCAAAGCCGTTTGCGATGGGTGTCCACGCTAATCATCATATGATTGAGTGTCAATTGGATTTTCAGGTGACCTGCCAAGACGAACATGGCTGTTCGTCCGAATCCTGCCCGAAGCGCTTTGATCCCATCCACTTTGTAAACTACGGTTAGCCGCAGCAGATCGGGCTGTCAGTGATCTGTTCCCCTTCAAATCCGCTATCGACAGGTATGAACATGGACATGGATGCGTCTACGAAATACCCCATTGTGTTGGTTCACGGTCTTTTCGGCTTCGATAAAATCGCCGGTTATCCCTACTTCTTTGAAATCGAGGAAGCCCTGGAACGCGCTGGCGCCCAGGTGTTTGCCGTCAATATTCCAGCCGTCAACGGCAATGAGGAACGCGGTGAAAAACTGCTCGAACACGTCAACCGCATTTTGCTGGAGACCGGAGCTGCCAAGGTCAATCTGATCGGCCATAGCCAAGGCCCTCTGGCCGCACGCTATGTAGCAGCCTTGCACCCGGAAAAGGTCGCGTCGGTCACCTCGGTCAGTTGCCCCAATCATGGTTCCGAGATTGCCGACCAATTGCATAAGGCACTGACGCCCGGAGAGTTGCCCGAAGCGTTTGTATTGGCCCTGTTAAGCGCGGTCGGCACTTTCATTTCTTTGATCAGCGGCCACCCGGAAAACGCCGTGGATCCTCAAGCGGCTTTCGAATCGCTGACCAGCGCAGGCTTGGCTGCCTTTAATCGCAAGTACCCGCAAGGAGTGCCAAAGGTTTGGGGCGGTGAAGGCAACGAAGTTGAAAACGGCGTGTATTACTACTCCTGGAGCGGGATCGTGCAGAACTTCCAAAGTCTGCAACTCCTCGACCCGACCCATTTGAACTGTAAAGTGCTGTCCAAGTTATTTTATAAAGAGATGCACGCCAACGATGGACTGGTCGGTCAATACAGCTCGCATCTGGGCAAAGTGATTCGATCGGATTACCCCATGGACCATTTCGACGCGGTCAATCAGATGGCTGGGATCAACAGTTGGAACGTGAGTCCGGTCGGGCTCTACCTGGAACATGCTGCGCGACTCAAGAGCAAAGGTTTGTAAGCCCCAAAAAAACGGCCCGTTGAAACAACGGGCCGTTTTTTTACAGCACAGAAACACAGTATTAAGGCTCAAGCCCGATAGGGAAAAACTCGCCACCGCTCCACACGCCCAGCCAGCGCTGCCCCTCGATCTCACGGGTCACCGCCAGTTCCACCAGCTGGTAGAACACATTGCGGTGAATCAGCGCTTCAAGGTTGGTGCGCACATGCACATACGGCGCGGGTTCCTGAGTGATCGGATCAATGACTACACGCATAGGGTGCTCGGCGCCGGCATCGGCCGTTTCATCGACGTTGGTGGTAAAGCGCAAGAGCTGGGCTTCACCCTCGCCTTCGACCTCCACGGCAATCGCCACGAACGGTGCGTCGTCGACCTTGATGCCAACCTTTTCGACCGGGGTAATCAGGAAGTACTCATCGCCGTCGCGGCGAATGATGGTGGAGAACAGCTTGACCATCGGCTTGCGCCCGATCGGCGTGCCCAGGTAATACCAGGTGCCGTCGCGGGCGATGCGCATGTCGATATCGCCGCAGAAATCGGGGTTCCACAAGTGGACCGGCGGCAAGCCTTTGGTTTTGGGGATTTGCCCCAACAGATCGTTGGCTTTTTGCGGGCCACTCATGGCGTTCTCCTTTTAATTACTGGTCGCTGAGCCCCAGCAGGCTACGAGCGTATTGCTCCAGCGGCGGGCCCAGCAAGTCTTCTGGTTTGTTGTCATGGAACGTCAGTAAACCGCCACGACTCTTGATACGTGCAGTATCGATCAAATACTGGGTGCTGGTCTCGATCAACATGATCTGAATCACGCCGTTATCGATTCCGAGGCGATCCACGTGTTCCTGGTCGAGCCATTCGTCCGAGTTGCCGATGCGGTCGTCGGCCTTGGCGAAACGGGTGTAAAGCAGGTAATGGGCGCCGGCGGCACGGGCTTCGCCCATGGCAGCGTCGAGACCTTCCGGCGCGCGGGCGCGGCGGACCATCGGGAAATATTCGATAAAGCCGTTGAAGGCCTCTTCGGCCACCACGTTAGGTCGCGGGTAGGCACTGCCCGGCGGCGCGAAGGCACCCTGGGCAATGTAAATGAACGAGTCCGGCTGAATGCGGAAGTTATTCACGCGACGGCTGTCGCTGTGGTCCAGCAGGCCCGCGTCGCTCATATGGTAGCGAGTCCCTTCGGCCATATCGCTGACATTCATGCAGCCACCAAGCGCCAAAACGGCCAGCAGCAAAACCAGGCTACGCATCCTACCCTCCAGAGGCCGGTGACGGAAAACCGGCGAATGGCCATGGGATGCAGCTTCCGCGCCAGCTCAAGATAGCGTCGCCTGATAGATTGCAATCGCGGGCAAGCCACGCTCCCACAGGTTTTCACAGTACCTGTGGGAGCGTGGCTTGCCCGCGATAACGTCGGATCAGCCGCCAATAATCTTCATGATGGTCGCGCCACCGGAGAACGCTACTTCCTGCTTGTCCCCCAAGGCTTTGACCAGCAGTCGCTGCAAGGCCGGCAGCGCCTGGTGACGAGGTTTGTCCAGCAGATCGCCAACATAGTGGCGATTGCTCGACGACAGGCAGCCATGCAGCCAACCAGTGGACGACAAGCGTAGACGCGAACAGGTGCGGCAAAACGGAACGCTTTCGTTGGCGATCACGCCGAAGTGGCCCAGCCCTGGAATCTGGTAACGCACCGCCGTGGCATCGACCGGCGCATCGGCCTGAAGGTACTCGTAGCGCTCGCCGATCAGGCTCAGCAACTGCTGAAGGCTGACAAACTGCTGCAGGAAGGCGTTGGAGTCGCTGGCCAGATGGCCCATGCGCATCAACTCGATGAAACGCAACTCGTAGCCGCGCTCCAGGCAGTAGTCGAGCAACGGCATCACTTGATCGAGGTTCTGCCCGCGCAGCGGCACCATATTGACCTTGATCTTCATGCCAGCCGCGGCGGCCTGGTCCATGCCGTGGAGGACGGTCGCCAGATCACCGCCGCGCGCAATGCTGCGGAAAGCGCTGGCATCCAGGGTATCGAGGGAAACGTTGATGCGCCGAATGCCGGCATCCATCAGCAGGGGCAGCTTCTTCGCCAGCAACTGGCCATTGGTGGTCAGGCTGATATCCGCCAGACCCATCTGCCCGACGGCAGTCATGAAGGCTTCGAGTTTGGGACTGACCAGTGGCTCACCACCGGTAATACGCAAGCGCTCGATGCCCGCGGCCTCGATCAGATAGGCCACGCCGCGTGCCATGGCCTCCGCCGACAACTCATCCTGCGCAGCCACCAGCCGCTTGCCATTGGGCACGCAGTAGGTACAAGCGTAGTTGCAGGCTGAGGTCAGACTGATCCGCAAATTGCGAAAACGCCTGCCTTGACGGTCAACGATCATGGATCACTCCGGCGAAAGAAGATTCGAACGCGCAAAACTTGACTCACAAATCAAGTTTTAGCAAGCCCTATGCCTGAGTATATTCCTGCGGTACTGCGCCATGTAGCTAAATCATGGCGCAATAAGACAACTGAATGGTTCAGCTGCTCGGCGTGTCGGTGTCGCGCTTGCGCTTGTTGCCCATGCGCACGCCGATGTCCATCAGGAACTGGAAGAAACCTTCCTGATCTTCCAGCACGTTGCTCCAGAACGGCGAGTGATACAGCGCCACGGCGCCGTGTACCAGCGCCCAGGCCGCGCAGTAATGGAAGTAAGGCGGTACGTCTTCGAGCTTGCCTTCGCTGATCCGGCCCTTGATCAACAGGGTCAGGCGTTCGAAGTTCGAGGCGCGGATCTTGTGCAGTTCCTCGACCATCTCCGGCACCTGGTTGCCCTTGACCACCTTTTCTTCCAGGCGATCGAACAACCGATAGCGTTGCGGATCGCGCATGCGGAATTCGAAGTAGGCCCGGGACAGGGCTTCCTTGTCCTTATCGACATCGGCGGAATGCAACAGCTCGTTCAAATCGCGCTCGTAATCAAGCATCAGGCGCAGATAGATCTCCGCCTTGGATTTGAAGTGCTTGTAGATCGTGCCTTTGCCGATACCGACGGCATCAGCAATCATCTCGACGGTGACACTGTCTTCACCTTGTTCGAGGAACAGCTTGAGCGCGGTATCGAGAATTTCTTGCTCGCGGCGACGAAACTCACGGACCTTACGAGGTTCTTTATGCATAAGAAAAGGTCTGTAGGGGTCAAAATTCGAAGCCGCGTATTATGCCTAACTTACGCAAAAATGCACGGATCATCCGACCATATATGTGTTTCTTGATGAATTCAGGCTACCTCGCCAGTCAATGAGAACTCAACCGAAGCGCGCGTATTCCAAATTTGTTTAAAAACCCGACCAGCTAAACTGGACTCGGCGCAATACTGATCAATACTTCAACTGTCGGCGAGGCATCTCCCCCAAGTGTCGCGCCGATGAAGGTACCAAAGGATTGCGTGCCTTTGTTTTACTCCTAATGGTCTTAACCCGGATTCACCCCCCAGAACCCGGGTTTTTTTTGCCTGCGATTCAGCGGCCAAAGCCCTTGGGAGCTGCCGAAGACTGCAATCTTTTCTAACGTTACACCGATGCCCCAACGTGCGCCAACGGGAACAAGCGCTTGAAATTCTCGGTGGTCTGCTCGGCAAATCGCTCGTAGGACTCACCTCGCAACATTGCCAGAAATTCCGCTACCTCACGTACGTATTGCGGCAGGTTCGGTTTACCGCGATACGGGATCGGCGCCAGGTACGGCGAGTCGGTTTCTACCAGTAACCGGTCAGCCGGCACCTTGCTGGCCACATCCCGCAGGGCATCGGCATTGCGAAAAGTGACAATACCGGACAAGGAAATGTAATACCCCATGTCCAGAGCAGCCTTGGCCATCTCCCAGTCTTCGGTGAAGCAATGCAGCACGCCCGCTTGAGGCAGTGCCGCTTCGCGTAGCAGCTCAAGGGTGTCGGCCCGGGCGCCACGGGTGTGGATGATTACCGGCTTTCCGGTCTGTTGCGCCGCTTGCAAGTGCAGACAGAACGATTCCTGCTGCAATTGCGCCGCTTCCGGCTCGTAGTGGTAATCCAGGCCGGTTTCACCGATTGCCACCACCCGAGGATGATTGAGTTCGCGCAACAGCCAGTCCAGCGCCGGAGCGGCACCTGGCTGTACATCCAGCGGATGCACGCCGACCGAACAATCAACGTCGTCGTAGTGTTCAGCCAGGGCTTTGACGTCGGCGGCATTATCGGCGCTGACGCCAATACACAGAAAGTGCCCTACCCCGCGCTCACGGGCTGCATCGAGTGCAGCATCCAGGGAGCCGTCGTGGGCGGTGAGGTCGAGGCGATCAAGGTGGCAATGGGAATCTACGAGCATAAAAGGGCTGCAACTTACATCGTATGAGTGGGACGGTCGGACTTCAGGGCTCCGGCCAGATGGGTTTCGATGCGACTGCGCGCGGTGTTGTCGCCTTCGTTGAATTGCACGCCAACCCCGGCGGCGCGGTTGCCTTGGGCGCCTTTGGGGGTGATCCAGGTAACCTTGCCGGCAACCGGAATCTTTTCCGGTTCGTCCATCAGGTGCAGCAGCATGAAAAAATCCTCATCACCCAACTTGTAGCTTTTGTTGGTCGGGATAAACAGGCCGCCGTTTTTGATGAACGGCATATAGGCCGCGTAGAGCACGGCCCTGTCTTTGATGGTCAAGGACAAAATGCCATTTCGCGGCCCCGGACTGATGGGTTCGTTCATGTTGACCTCCACTGTCTGATGATCAGAGTCTAGTGTCAGACGGTCACTTCTGGGTAGGCAAGGATACCCATTGCACCAACAGCGCCTCCAGCAACAACGCCGAATTGAGGTTGGCCTTGCTCATTACTTTCTGCCGTTGGGCGAGAATCCAGTCCTGGATATTCAAGACTTTGTCCTGTGCGGATTTCTGCGCCAGGTACTGAATCACCTTGCGCATGTCTGCCAGGCCCAGCCCTGCTTCATCCTGAGTCAATTGATAACGCAGAATCAGGCTCGACCAATCGCAGAACCAGTCGAACAGCAGCAGCATGGGAATGGTTTTCCACTCCTCGGCCAGTTGCGTCGGCGATTGCTGTTGCTTGAGCAACTTTTTCACACCCTCAACCACCAGAGCCCGCTGTTCGCGCACGCCCTGTGCCTGCAATTTCACTGCGGCCAATGGCGAACCGGCGGCCAGGGTCAGCAGTTCAATGCGCTCTTCTTCCGAACAGTCCGGCAAAGCGTTGGCCAGCCAGGCCAGACTCATCGCCTCGCTTGGCAACGGACAGGCTTGCTGCACGCAACGGCTCTTGATAGTCGGCAGCAGACGACTGGTCTGGTGGCTGACCAACAGCAATACGGTATCGCCGGACGGCTCTTCAAGGCTTTTCAGCAAGGCGTTGGCAGCGTTGATATTCATCGATTCGACCGGCTCGATCAGCACCACTTTGCGGCCGCCCATCTGCGCGGTCTGAACCACGAAGCTGACCAGATCACGCACCTGATCGACCTTGATCGCCTTGTCTGCTTCTTCCGGCTCCAGGATGTAGTTGTCGGGGTGGCTGCCGGCCTTCAGCAACAAACAGGATTTGCACTCACCGCAGGCGTCTTGGGAGGTCGGGCGCTGACACAACAAATGGGCCATCAGACGCTCAGCCAGCGCCCGCTTGCCGATCCCGGCCGGGCCATGCAGCAAATAGGCATGGGCGTGCTGGGCACGGCCGGCCAATTGCTGCCAGAGACTGTCCTGCCACGGATAGGCTTCAGCCACGGGTCAGCTCCAGCAGACGTGGCAACAAGGCATCCAGAGACTGTTGAACCTGCGCTAGCGGCTGAGCGGCATCCACCAGAACATGACGCGCAGGATCTGCTTTGGCACGCTCGAGGAAGGCATTGCGCACTGCATCGAAAAACGCTCGACCTTCGAGCTCGAAGCGATCCAGGCGACCGCGGGCGCTGGCCCGGGCCAGGCCCACTTCCACCGGCAGATCGAAGATCAGTGTCAAGTCCGGGCGTAGATCGCCCTGCACGAATGTTTCGAGGGTCGCAATGCGCTCCAGTGACAAACCGCGACCGCCGCCCTGATAGGCATAGGTCGAATCGGTAAAACGATCGCACAAGACCACCGCGCCACGGGCCAGCGCCGGGCGGATCACCTCGGCCAGATGCTGGGCTCGCGCGGCGAACACCAACAGCAGCTCGGTGTCGGGATTCATCACCTCATCGACCGGCGCCAACAGCACGTCACGGATTCGTTCGGCCAAGGGCGTGCCGCCGGGCTCCCGGGTCAACACCACCTCGATCCCGGCAGCGCGCAGACGCTCGGCCAGGTATTCGCGATTGGTGCTCTTGCCGGCACCTTCCGGGCCTTCCAGGGTAATAAACAAGCCAGTCACAGGCAGTCCTTAGTCAGAGTCATTGCGGGCTTTGCGGCGCGGGCGCATCCGCTTCGGGGGCTGGCGCAGGTTCTTGTGCGGGGTCTTGCACGGAATCTTGCGGCGCTACGGGTGGCAGGTCTTCGGGCGCCGTATTGGGCGAAGCCGCCGGGATCGGGGCCTGAGTATCCTCCGTCGACGGCGTAACAGTCGGCGCAGGGCTGGACCGGTAATCGGCACGTCGATTGATCTGGTACTCGCGCACCGCATTATTGTGAGCATCCAGATCATCGGAGAACACGTGGCTGCCATCACCGCGCGCGACAAAATACAGGCTGTTGCCGTCCGCCGGATTCAACGCCGCATGGATCGCTTCGCGACCCACCATCGCAATCGGCGTCGGCGGCAGACCAGCAATCATGTAAGTGTTATACGGCGTCGGTTCCTTGAGATGAGCACGGGTCAATTTGCCGTTGTAACGATCACCCAGACCATAAATCACGGTCGGATCGGTCTGCAACAGCATGCCCATCTCCATGCGCCGCACGAACACGCCGGCGATCTGCCGACGCTCCTGCGGCACACCGGTTTCCTTTTCCACCAGCGAGGCCATGATCAGCGCTTGATAGGGCTCCGTGTAGGGAACGTCGGCAGCGCGCTGGCTCCATTCCTTGGCGAGGACCTCGTCGAGGCGGTCGTAAGCTTTCTTGAGCAGATCGACGTCGGTCATGCCGCGCACGAAACGATACGTGTCGGGGAAGAATCGTCCTTCGGGGAAAATCCCGCTGTGCCCGAGCTTGTCCATCACTTGGCTGTCGCTCAGACCGTTGAGGGTCTGCTCGAGTTTTTCATCCTTGGCCAGGGCCGCGCGAACCTGATGGAAATTCCAGCCTTCGACCAGTGTCAGGCTGTACTGCACCATTTCTCCGCGCTTCCACAGGTCGATCAACCCGTTGACTGTCATACCGGGCACCATGCGGTATTCGCCGCTGTGCAGCGGTTGTCCTGCCAGGTTGAAGCGCCAATACACACGCAGCCAGAAAGCGTCTTTGATGACGCCATCGGCTTCGAGTCGAAGGAAGGTGCGGTTTGGCGTAGTGCCTTTGGGCACTTCCAGCAGCTCTTCCTGGGCGATGTTCAGCGGCTGTTCCAGCGCCGAATCGATTTTCCAGGCGCAAGCGCCCGCCAACAGCCCCGCCAGAACCAATCCGGTTTCCAGCAGCAGCAAGAATTTACGTCTCACGAATCAAGCATCCAGTAGCGCACGGGCAATGGTTTGGAGTTTACGGGTGAGCGGCCCAACCGGCCAGCTCAGTGCGGCATAGGCGCGCACCGGCCAAACGCCATACACGCTGTTGCAGACAAAGACCTCATCAGCCCATTGCAGCTGCTCGAGGGTGATATCGGTGATTAGCGTGGGAATTCCCAATGACTTGGCTTGAAACAATAATTCGGCACGCATCACACCCGCCACGCCACAGCGTTTGAGATTGGCGGTCACCAGCACGCCATCGCGCACCAGAAACAGATTGCTGAACACACCTTCGATCACCCGCCCGACCTGATCCAGCATCAAGCCTTCGGCATGCTCGGTGTCCTGCCATTCGGAACGGGCGATAACCTGCTCCAGGCGATTCAGATGCTTGAGCCCGGCGAGCAATGGCTGTTTGGAAAGACGTGTCGCACAAGGAAACAGCCGAACGCCCTGCTCCGCATGAACAGCCGGATAAACCGCAGGAGGATTGCCTTGCAGAATGCGTCGAGCCTGAGCCGAGGGATCGGCAGCGTAACCGCGCTGGCTGTCGCCGCGAGTGAGGATGAGTTTGAGCACGCCCTCGCCCAGCGCGGCGGCATAGGCCAGCAGCTCCGCGCGGATCAGTTGATGATCGGCGGCAATCGCCAGGCGCGAACAACCCTCGGCCAGACGCGACAAATGTCGATCCAGCAGCAGCGGCTGCCCGCCCTTGACCGCGATGGTCTCGAACAGACCATCACCGTAAGCCAGGCCGCGATCCTTCAGCGACAAAGCGTCAGCCGGTTGACCGTCGACCCAGCTGTCCATCAGTCAGCGAACCGGCGGAACACCAACGAGCCATTGGTACCGCCAAATCCGAAGGAGTTGGACAGCACCACGTCGATATCCATGCCACGCGCGGTGTGGGGTACGAAGTCTAGGTCGCAACCTTCGTCCGGCTCATCGAGGTTGATGGTCGGCGGTGCCACCTGGCTGTTGATTGCCAATACGCTGAAAATCGCCTCGACCGCGCCCGCCGCACCCAACAGGTGACCGGTCATGGATTTGGTCGAACTGACCGCCAGCTTGTAGGCGTGATCACCGAACACGGATTTGATCGCACAGGCTTCGGCGAGGTCGCCAGCCGAGGTCGAGGTGCCGTGGGCGTTGATGTACTGAACCTGATCGCTGTTGATCTTCGCATCGCGCAAGGCATTGGTGATGCAACGCGCAGCACCCGCGCCATCGGCTGGTGGCGAGGTCATGTGGTAAGCATCGCCACTGGTGCCGAAGCCGATCAGCTCGGCGTAGATGGTCGCGCCACGGGCCTTGGCGTGCTCCAGTTCTTCGAGAACCAGTGCGCCGGCGCCGTCGGACAGCACGAAGCCATCACGGCCCTTGTCCCATGGACGGCTGGCACGGGTCGGCTCGTCATTGCGGGTCGACAGTGCGCGGGAGGCACCAAAGCCGCCCATGCCCAGACCACATGCGGCCATCTCGGCACCACCGGCGATCATCACGTCGGCTTCGTCGTACATGATGTTGCGTGCCGCCATGCCGATACAATGCGTACCGGTGGTACACGCCGTGGCGATGGCGTAGTTAGGTCCCTGTGCGCCCAGATGGATGGACAGGAAACCGGAAATCATATTGATGATCGAGCCAGGCACGAAAAACGGAGAAATCCGCCGTGGGCCGGAATCATGCAGTGTGCGGCTGGTGTCTTCGATATTGGTCAGACCGCCAATACCCGACCCCATGGCCACGCCGATACGCTCGCGATTGGCGTCGGTGACTTCAAGACCTGCGTTACGCACGGCTTGAAAACCTGCAGCCAGACCGTATTGAATGAACAGGTCGAGTTTGCGAGCTTCCTTGACCGACAGGTATTCCTCGACATTGAAGCCCTTTACCGAGCCGCCAAAACGGGTGGAATAGGCAGAAAGGTCGGTGTGTTCGATCAGACCAATGCCACTGCGGCCAGCCAGAATGCCCTGCCAGCTGCTCGGCACATCCGTACCCAGTGGCGACAACATACCCATACCGGTGACTACGACGCGTCTACGCGACACAGCACTCTCCTTTTTCAAATGACGACTTTGCATCAGGCCTAAAGAAAAAACCGCACGCCATGATGGCAGTGCGGTTTTTCCATGACAGCGAGCGACGACTAAAAACTATTACGCCTGGTGGCTGGTAACGTAGTCGATTGCTGCTTGTACAGTAGTGATCTTCTCAGCTTCTTCGTCAGGGATTTCGGTCTCGAATTCCTCTTCCAGAGCCATCACCAGCTCAACGGTGTCAAGGGAGTCGGCACCCAGGTCTTCAACGAAGGAAGCAGTGTTGACCACTTCTTCTTCTTTAACGCCCAGTTGCTCAGCAACGATTTTCTTGACGCGCTCTTCGATGGTGCTCATACCTTGTTTTCACTCCTAATGGACAAATTCAGGCAGCTGGCCGGTGGGTAAGTGTATAGAAAGACTTTTCAGTTTTTCAACTGAAAGCTTCACTCCTCAAACCCGGCGACCCTCTGTCTATAAATAGATTGCAGCTTTATAACGGATTTTAGACAGCTCGTATGACATTTTTTTGAAGCAATCCGTCACATTTAACTCATGTACATCCCGCCGTTCACCGGGATTGTAGCCCCAGTAACGTAAGCCGCACCGTCGGATGCAAGAAAAGCGACCACAGACGCGATCTCTTGAGCTTGCCCCAGACGACCCAGCGGAATCTGCGTCTGCAAGGCTTCACGCTGCGCCTCGGGCAGTTCACGGGTCATATCGGTGTCGATGAACCCAGGGGCCACCGAGTTTACCGTAATCGAACGCGAACCGACTTCACGCGCCAGTGCACGACTGAAACCTTCCAGACCGGCCTTGGCGGCAGCGTAGTTTACTTGGCCTGCGTTGCCCATGGCACCCACAACCGAGCCAATACTGATAATTCGTCCCCAACGGGCTTTGGTCATGCCGCGCAAAACGCCCTTGGACAGCCGGAACAGGCTGTTCAGATTGGTATCGACGACGTCATGCCATTCGTCATCTTTCATGCGCATCATCAGGTTATCGCGGGTGATACCGGCATTATTGACCAGGATCGCCGGCGCACCGAATTGCGCCTGAATGCTCGCCAGCACGGCCGCTACGGACTCGTCGCTGGTGACATTGAGTTCCAGGCCAGTGCCCTGGATACCATTTTCTTTCAGGGTCGCAGCGATACGCTCAGCCCCTGAAGCGGAAGTCGCGGTGCCGATGACAATGGCACCCTGACGACCCAATTCCAGAGCGATAGCCTGGCCGATACCACGGCTGGCACCGGTGACCAGTGCAACTTTACCTTGCAGACTCATGCAAGCTTCTCCTTGTTAGGCCAGCGCTGCACGGGTGGCAGCGAAAGCGTCTGGGGTATTGAGGTTAGAGGTCGACACGCCTTCGGCGCAACGTTTGTTCAAACCGGCAAGTACTTTGCCAGGGCCGCATTCGACCAGCTCGGTCGCGCCCTTGGCAGCCAGCGCCTGGACCGACTCGACCCAGCGTACAGGCTTGTAGAGCTGCTCAAGCAGATCGCGCTTGAGGGTTTCCAGATCGGCCGGCACGTTGGCGCTGACGTTCTGTACCACAGGAATCTGCGGTGCCTGCCAGTCGATCGCTGCGATCGACTCGGCGAACCGCTCGGCGGCCGGACGCATCAATTCGCAGTGGGACGGCACGCTGACCGGCAATGGCATGGCGCGCTTGGCGCCACGTGCCTTGCAGCCTTCGATGGCGCGCTCGACCGCCGCCTTGGCGCCGGCGATCACTACCTGGCCCGGGGAATTGAAGTTGACCGCGCTCACCACTTCGCCTTGCGCCGCTTCGGCACAGGCTGCCAGCACGTCGGCATCTTCCAGACCCAGGATTGCAGCCATGCCGCCCTGCCCGGCCGGAACAGCCTCTTGCATCAACTGACCGCGACGCTCTACCAGTTTCACTGCGTCCCCCAGGCTCAGACTGCCTGCAGCCACCAGGGCGCTGTATTCGCCCAGGCTGTGACCGGCAACGTAAGCCGGACGCGCGCCGCCTTCAGCCAGCCACAGGCGCCACAAGGCGATCGAGGCGGTCAGAATGGCCGGCTGGGTTTTATCGGTTTGATTGAGTTGTTCTTCCGGCCCTTGCTGGGTCAGTGCCCACAGGTCGTAACCCAGAGCATCGGAAGCTTCTTTGAATGTTTCGAGGACCACCGGATGTTGCGCGCCCAACTCGGCCAGCATGCCGAGGGACTGCGAACCCTGTCCTGGAAAGACGAATGCGAGGGAAGCAGACATGTAACAAGCCCCTAATGATCTTGTCTCGGAGAATTGACGTCCCGTTTGTGGAACGCAAGAAACTCACAGTTGGATGGCCCATTGAACTGAGCGGTCACATTTAAGCATTGTCCGACGAAAACGCCTAAGGCAACAAATCTTCCAGGCGCCCATGAAGCCGTTCAGGCAAGTTTTCCTGGAGCTCGATCAACGCGCGCTGAATCGCACTCTGAAAACCCTGCACCCCCGCCGAACCGTGGCTTTTCACGACAATTCCCTGCAAACCGAGGAAACTTGCGCCGTTATGGCGTGCCGGCGCCAGTTCGGCCTGCAAGCGCTTCATCAGCGGCAGCGCCAGTGCGCCCACCACTTTCGACGCGAAATTTTTCTTGAATAACGCTTCAATGCGCCCGGCAATCATGGTCGCCAGGCCTTCGCTGGACTTGAGCAGGATATTGCCGACAAAACCGTCACACACCACCACATCCGCCTCGCCACGGTACAAGCCGTCACCTTCGACAAACCCGATGTAGTTGATGCCACGAGCCCCTTGCAACAAAGTGGCCGCCAGCTTGACCTGCTGATTGCCCTTGATGTCTTCGGTGCCGATGTTCAGCAGCGCGACCCTTGGGCGAACGATGCCCAGGGTTTCTGCCGCGACCGAGCCCATCACGGCAAACTGCAATAAGTGCTCGGCACTGCAATCGACATTGGCGCCCAGGTCGAGCAACTGGCAGTAGCCCTTCTGCGTCGGAATGGCGGCGATCATTGCCGGCCGATCGATGCCCGGCAAGGTCTTGAGCACAAACCGTGACAACGCCATCAGCGCACCGGTATTGCCGGCACTGACGCAGGCCTGGGCCTTGCCGTCGCGCAGCAACTCCAGCGCCACGCGCATCGACGAATCGGGTTTGCCGCGCAAGGCCTGGGCAGGTTTTTCGTCCATGGTGATGACTTCGGACGCCGGCGTAATCGACAGGCGCGCGCGATCCACAGCCGATTGGCTGGCGAGCAGTTCTTCAAGAAGGGAGGGTTGACCGACGAGGGTCAGGTGCAGCGAGGGCGTAGCAGACAGACAAGCAAGGCTGGCCTGAACAATGCTGCGGGGACCGAAGTCCCCGCCCATTGCGTCAATCGCGATGACTTGAGCGGACAAGGATTACTCGTCAGCGCCCTTGTCGATCACTTTACGACCACGGTATACGCCTTCTGGCGATACGTGGTGACGCAGGTGAACTTCACCGGTGGTTTTTTCTACAGACAGGGTGCTAGCCTCGAGAGCGTCGTGCGAACGACGCATGTCACGGGCAGAGCGGGATTTTTTGTTCTGCTGAACAGCCATAATTGATTAACTCCTAAACGTTTGGGTCACGCTTTAACTGCGCCAATACACTGAACGGGTTGGACCGCGTTACCTCGTCCTCGCTCGGTTCGGGCTCATCGAGACCCGCCGGCTGCTGGCATTCTTCCGGATGATGAGCAGGCACAATGGGCAAGGCGAGCAGAAGCTCCTCCTCGATCAGTGACTGCAGATCCAAAGGATCTTCGCCCAGTTCCAGCACGTCATAACCTTTCGGCAACGACTGGGTATTCGCACCCTCCTTCACCACAGCATAACTGCATTCGCTATGGATCGGCAGGGTGACCAGCTCAAGACAACGCTGGCAAACCATTTTGACTTCGGTGTCGATAAAGCTGTGAATTACCACAGATTTACGTTCATCTCGTTCAAAAACGAATTTAGCCTGCACCGTACCGACAGTATCGGAAAGCGGGTCGCAGAGTCTCTCCAAATCGGCCAGCAGCAGTTCACCTTGAAGGGTGGTGCCACGGTCAGCCAATTTGCGCGGGTCAACGTGAGGTGGAATCGGGTCATTCAACATAGGCGCAGCATTATAGGGATGCCCCCAGCCATGTCAAAGGAAATTCAGCCCTGTCCGTCACTTGAGCCTGCGCTAGAATTCGCCCCTGCCCTTTGGAGATGCGCATGCTGCCTTTATTACTTGCTTCAAGCTCGGCCTATCGCCGGGAATTGCTGGCCCGCTTGCAGCTGCCGTTCACGTGCAGCTCGCCGGACATCGACGAAAGCCATCGCCAGGACGAGCCTGCCGTCGAACTGGTAAAGCGCCTCGCCGAAGAAAAAGCCCGCGCACTTGCAGGCAGCCATCCAGCCCACCTGATCATCGGCTCGGATCAGGTCGCCGTACTCGGCGAGCGGATTATCGGCAAACCTCACACCTTCGAAAAGGCCCGCGAACAACTGCTGGCATCCAGCGGTGCGAGCGTGACCTTCCTGACCGGCCTGGCACTGCTCAATAGCCAGACCGGCCACTGCCAGGTCGACTGCGTGCCCTTTACCGTACACATGCGCACACTCGACGCAGCGCGCATCGAACGCTACCTGCACGCAGAACAGCCCTACGACTGCGCTGGCAGCTTCAAGGCCGAAGGTTTGGGGGTGAGCCTGTTTCAGAGCACCGAAGGCCCTGACGCCACCAGCCTGATCGGCCTGCCACTGATTCGCCTGATCGATATGCTGTTGGCTGAAAACGTACAGATACCCTGAACCGTACCTCCGTACAGAGACCGCGTTCACACAAAAAAAACCGGCCACGCGGGCCGGTTTCTTTATGCAGCCAGGTGATTAGCGTAGCGAAGGCCCTTGAAAGCCCATCCACATCGCCAAATGCTCAGCCACGCTGGCGCCGAGCTTTTTCGAGAAGCGATCGAACGGCGATTCCTCGACAGTGAAATCCACCAACTCTTTCTCGCCAATCACATCACGCGCAACCGAACTGGCATTGCCCAGACCATCGATCAAGCCCAGCGACAGCGCCTGCTCACCCGACCAGATCAGCCCGGAGAACAACTCCGGATGCTCTTTATCCTTCAGGCGATCACCACGGCCCTTCTTGACGCTGCTGATGAACTGCTGATGAGTGGTATCGAGCACGCTCTGCCAGAACTGGGTTTCCGCGGGTTTCTGCGGCTGGAACGGATCGAGGAACGATTTGTGCTCGCCGGAGGTGTAGGTACGACGCTCGACGCCCAACTTTTCCATGGTCCCGACAAAACCGTAACCGGCCGCTGTCACACCAATGGAACCCACCAGGCTCGCCTTGTCGGCGTAGATCTGATCCGCCGCACTGGCGATGTAATAGGCACCGGAAGCGCCCAGATCCGAGATTACCGCGTAAACCTTGGTATCCGGATGCAGGCCGCGCAAACGACGAATCTCGTCGTAGACATAACCCGACTGCACCGGACTGCCGCCAGGGCTGTTGATCCGCAGAACCACACCCTTGACCTTCTTGTCCTCGAAGGCCGCACGCAGACTGCCGACGATATTGTCGGCACTGGCTGGCTCTTTGTCGGCAATCATGCCCGTTACATCGATCAGCGCCGTGTAGCCAGAGCCGAGAGCAGCGCCTTTCTCCATGCTTATCAATGGCGATAACAGAATCAACGCGCCAATCAGGTACAAAAAAGTCAGCGATTTGAAGAATATTCCCCAGCGACGGGACCGGCGCTGTTCCTGCACACCAGCCAGCAGGGTTTTTTCCAGCAGCTTCCAGCTTTTCTCGTCACCGCTTTCCGCACTCGCCTTGGCGGGCGCTTTCCATTCGTCGGTCATGCCATGTACCCCAGCAAAAAAAACCAATTAAACCCGCTGACTCAGCCAGGCGTGCAACTCTGAAAAACGATCAATGGCCAGTCTCGGCTCAAATAGTTTCAAGGCGTCGATCGATTGAGCGCCATAGCTGACCGCCACCGAATCCATGCCCGCATTGCGCGCCATCTGCAGGTCGAACGACGAGTCGCCAACCATGAGCGCCTGCTCCGGACGAACCTCGCAATGGGCGAGAATCTGTTCGAGCATCAGTGGATGGGGTTTGCTGGCGGTTTCGTCCGCAGCACGGGTGATATCGAAATAATCTTCCCAACCGTGAGACTTCAACACCCGATCCAGCCCACGACGAGCCTTGCCGGTCGCTACTGCCAGATGATACCCCTCGACACGAAACGCTTCGAGAGACTCGATAACACCCTCAAACAGCGGGGAAGGCACGGCCTCCGCCGCAATGTAGTGATCTGCATAGTGCTGACGGAACGCTATCAGCTCGGCGTCGCCAATCTCGGGATACAGGGTGCGAATCGCTTCCGGCAAGCCCAGACCGATAATGCCTTTGACGGCAAAATCATCACGCAACTGAAAACCGGACCGCTCGGACGCGACATGCATCGCCTCGACAATTCGACCAATGGAGTCAGCGAGCGTGCCGTCCCAATCGAAAATCAGCAGTTTGTAATCAGTAGGGTGCACTCAAGCGCTCCACGGTTTTGGCCCACATCTCGTCGACGGGCGCCTGCAACTTGAGCTCACCACCATCAGGCAGCGGCACAGTCAGCATGTAGGCGTGCAGAAACAGACGCTTGCCGCCGAGATCACGAATCTCTTTGCTGAAACCCTCATCGCCGTACTTGGTATCACCAGCGATGCAATGTCCCGCATGCAGAGTATGGACGCGAATCTGGTGAGTTCGGCCGGTGATCGGCTTGGCTTCGATCAGGGTGGCAAAGTCGCCAAAACGACGCAGGACCTTGAACACGGTCACAGACTCCTTGCCCTCCTCCTCGTCCACCTCGACCATGCGCTCACCGGAGCGCAGATTGCTCTTGCCCAGCGACGCACGGACTTGCTTGATCGAGGCCGCCCAGTTGCCACGGACCAGCGCCATATAGCGCTTATCGACGCCATCGCCGCGCAATGCCGTGTGCAAGTGGCGCAACATGCTGCGCTTTTTGGCAATCATCAGCAGGCCGGAGGTATCACGATCAAGACGATGAACCAGTTCGAGCTCTTTGCAATCCGGACGCAACTGACGAAAGGCTTCAATCACGCCGTAGGTCAAGCCACTGCCACCATGAACCGCAATGCCGCAAGGCTTGTTGACCACGATCAGCGCCTTGTCTTCGTAGACAATGGAAGCTTCGAGCCGCTGCAACAGACCCTGGGCCAGCGGCACAGGTTCGTCGCGCTCAGGCACGCGAACCGGCGGCACGCGCACGATATCGCCCGCCTGAAGCTTGTATTCGGGCTTGATCCGACCTTTGTTCACCCGCACTTCGCCCTTGCGCAAAATGCGGTAAATCAAGGTCTTGGGCACGCCTTTGAGCCGAGCGAGAAGGAAGTTATCAATACGTTGGCCGGCATATTCCGGCGAGACCTCCAGCAGTTGTACGGCTGGGGTCGAAGGGGCAGTAGTCGTCATGGTGCGGATGATAACAATTTTTTATGGAATTGAAGCACTTAATCATTGCTGCTATAGTCGCGAACGCCGCCAAAAGTGGCCTGGACAGCGGACTAACGGTCAAAAACCGGCCCTGACCAACGCAATTCACGAGGACGAGAGGCCGTCCTACGGGGCTTTCGCTACGTAACGGCAGAGTTTTCAGTTGTAACGAGCGCAGGTGACATAAGGCCTGAATCATGCCGCAAAGCAGAGTTTTCACTCGCCTTCCGAGCAAATATTCACGGCCAGTTCACAAAGTGCAGTCAGCTGCGAACGACCCCGGGCGAACGCTTCGGAAACACCGCCTAAATTAGCCATGATGCGTGACCTCCCCTTTCGGAGCTCACGGTAAATGCCAACCCGCTGCGGATTCTGCGCGCGGCAGCACCCGAATTATCAGGGATACGTGTAGGGTGGAGATGCACAACCGCTGGACTGTGTAGCAATAGGCTTTATCAAGACGCTTCATCTCGTCCACAGCCGCCGGTTGATTCCTCCTCCTGACTGAGTGCTTAAGTAGCCACAGCAAGCAGGACGCGTACGTCGCGACACCGGCCCAATTGGTTGGGGTTCGCTAGACACTGGAGTGGCCAACCACTCCTGACGCACCTGACACCGACCGTGAGAAGTCGTGTGTGCCGAACGCCGTTTCCGGCAGCCCGGAAACCGACGGTACTACATGAAAAGAATGCTGATTAACGCAACTCAACCCGAAGAGTTGCGTGTTGCACTGGTAGATGGCCAGCGCCTCTACGACCTGGACATCGAATCCGGTGCACGCGAGCAGAAGAAGGCCAACATCTATAAAGGCCGGATTACTCGCATCGAACCAAGCCTTGAGGCTGCCTTTGTCGATTTCGGCTCTGAGCGCCACGGCTTCCTGCCCCTCAAAGAAATCTCCCGCGAATACTTCAAGAAAGCCCCCGAAGGCCGCGTCAACATCAAGGACGTCCTGAGCGAAGGCCAGGAAGTCATCGTTCAGGTCGAAAAAGAAGAACGTGGCAACAAGGGCGCCGCCCTGACCACCTTCATCAGCCTGGCCGGTCGTTACCTGGTGCTGATGCCGAACAACCCGCGTGCCGGCGGTATTTCCCGTCGCATCGAAGGTGAAGAGCGCAACGAACTGCGTGAAGCCCTGAACGGTCTGGTTGCCCCGGCCGACATGGGTCTGATCGTTCGCACTGCCGGCCTTGGCCGCAGCAGCGAAGAAATGCAGTGGGACCTCGATTACCTGCTGCAACTCTGGACCGCCATCAAAGAAGCTTCGCTGGATCGTTCCGCGCCGTTCCTGATCTACCAGGAAAGCAACGTGATCATCCGCGCCATCCGCGATTACCTGCGCCAGGACATCGGCGAAGTGCTGATCGACAGCGTTGAAGCCCAGGACGAAGCCCTGACCTTCATTCGCCAGGTGATGCCGCAGTACGCCAGCAAAATCAAGCTGTACGAAGACAGCGTTCCGCTGTTCAACCGTTTCCAGATCGAAAGCCAGATCGAAACCGCCTTCCAGCGCGTCGTCGAACTGCCTTCCGGCGGCTCCATCGTTATCGATCCGACCGAAGCCCTGGTGTCCATCGACATCAACTCGGCGCGCGCCACCAAAGGCAGCGACATCGAAGAAACCGCACTGCAGACCAACCTTGAAGCCGCCGAAGAAATCGCCCGTCAGTTGCGCTTGCGCGACATCGGCGGCCTGATCGTCATCGACTTCATCGACATGACCCCTGCCAAGAACCAGCGCGCCGTGGAAGAGAAAGTCCGCGAATGCCTGGAAGCCGACCGCGCTCGCGTGCAAGTCGGTCGCATCTCGCGCTTCGGCCTGCTGGAAATGTCCCGTCAGCGCCTGCGTCCATCCCTGGGCGAAAGCAGCGGCATCGTCTGCCCGCGTTGCAATGGCACCGGCATCATCCGTGACGTTGAATCGCTGTCGCTGGCGATCCTGCGCCTGATCGAAGAAGAAGCCCTGAAAGACCGTACCGCCGAAGTTCGCGCACAAGTACCGATTCCGGTTGCAGCTTTCCTGCTCAACGAAAAACGCAACTCGATCACCAAGATCGAACTGCGCACCCGTGCCCGCATCGTCATTCTGCCGAACGATCACCTCGAAACGCCGCACTTCGAAGTTCAGCGTCTGCGCGATGACAGCCCGGAAGCCAGCATCAATCAGTCCAGCTACGAAATCGCCGCTGCCGCTGCCGAAGTCGAAGAAGTCCAGCCAGCCGCCGCGACCCGCACTCTGGTTCGCCAGGAAGCCGCGGTCAAGACCGCTCCGGCTCGCGCCAACGCTCCGGTTCCGACCGAAGTCGCCGTCGCTCCGGTGGCTGCACCGGCCGTCGCCCCAGAGCCAAGCCTGTTCAAAGGCCTGGTGAAATCGCTGGTCAGCCTGTTCGCCACCAAGGAAGAGCCTGCTGCGCCGGTTGTGGTTGAAAAGCCAGCCACCGAACGCCCTGCCCGCAACGAAGAGCGCCGTAACGGCCGTCAGCAGAGCCGCAACCGTAATGGTCGCCGCGATGAAGAGCGCAAGCCTCGTGAGGAACGTGCACCGCGTGAAGAACGCGCACCACGTGAGCCACGCGAAGCCCGCGAAGAAGCTCCAGCAGTCGCCCAGGAACGCGCTCCGCGTGAAGAGCGCGCACCACGCGCCCCTCGTGAAGAACGTGCACCGCGCGCCCCGCGTGAAGATCGCAAGCCACGTGGCGAGCGTGAAGAACGTCCGGTTCGTGAACTGCGCGAGCCTCTGGATGCCGCTCCGGCCGCCGCTGCCAGCGCTGAAGAGCGTCCAGCCCGTCAGCCACGTGAAGAACGCGCTCCACGCCCACCGCGTGAAGAACGCCAGCCACGTACCGAGCAAGCCGCTGCCGCCGTTGCTGAAGAAGAGTTGACCACCAACGAAGAGCAACTGCAGGAAGACGGTCAGGAAGGCGCCGAAGGCGATCGTCCTCGCCGCCGCTCCCGTGGCCAGCGTCGTCGCAGCAACCGTCGTGAGCGTCAACGCGATGCCAACGGCAACGTGATCGAAGGTTCGGAAGAGTCCGAATCGGCTGAAAACGCCGAAGCGCCAAGCGCTGCCGATCTGGCCGCCGGCCTGGGCTGTTACCGCTGCCGTTGCCAGCTCCGTGATCAGCGCACCTGCTGAAGCACAAGCCAACGAGCAAGCCGAACGCGCCACTGCCGCCACACTGGAAACTGCTCCGGTCGAAGCGCCAGTCGTTGAAGCGACTACGCCGGTAGAAGTCACCGCTGCTCCGGAAATCGAAGTAGCACCGGTTCGTGAAGCCCAGCCGGAAGTTGAAGCTGTCGCTGAGCCGGCCGTTGTCGCTGAACCAGTGGTTGCTAGCGAACCTGTGATCGAAGCACCGGCTGAACCGGTACATGAAGTTCGCGAAGAACAAACCGCGTTCAACTGGGTTGCCGAGCCACCTATAGCGGTCGAAGCTCCAACGCCTGTCGCTGAAGCCCCGGTTGCTGAAGCCATGGCTTCCGAGCCCGTGGTTGCTGCTGCCGAGCCTGCTCCAGCGGTTGTTGAAGCGCCAGTTGTTGCCGAAGAGGCTGCACCGGTGGTTGAAGCCGCACCTGTCAGCGCTCTGACCCCAAGCGGTCGTGCGCCGAACGACCCACGTGAAGTACGTCGTCGCAAGCGTGAAGCCGAACGTCTGCAGAAAGAAGCCGAATTGGCTGCCACTGCTGCTCCGGCCGCTGCCGAGCCAGCACCGGTTGTTGCTGAAGTTGTCGAGGCAGCCCCTGCCCCGACCGCTGAAGCCCCTGCCGAACCGGTTGAATCTGTGATCGACGAAGCACCGCGCTCCGTTCAGGAAGCGGTAGAGCAACACGAGCAAGCCCTGGAAAAAGAGCACGAGCCTAAACCCCTCGCCTGATTCCATCGGCCACTAAAAAGCCCCGCCTGGTGACCCAGGCGGGGCTTTTTTTATGTCCGTTGTAACGCAGGAAAACCGCGTTACCGTTTATCGCGGGCAAGCCACGCTCCCACAGGTTTTATGTCGTTCAGAACAGATTATGTTAGACGCAAAACCTGTGGGAGCGTGGCTTGCCCGCGATGGCGGTGTGTCAGGCAAATACTAATGCATCAGGCACATCCACATCCCACAACACACCGGGATCATCCACCGCCACCTCGACCACCCTCGCCTGCGCGAACAGCGACTTGGCGCCCTGATCCCCGGTTAGTGCCATCAATCCTGGCCCAAAACTTCGTCCAAACCCCACCGGATGCCCATATTGTCCCTCATGCACCGGCACGCTGATGGCGTCATCCGCAATGGCCGCGACGACCTGTTCAATGCTGGACGACAAGATAAACGGCATATCCCCCAGCACGATCAGCCAGCCACCGAGTTGCGAGCACGCGGCCACACCCGCCGCAATGCTGTCGCCCAGACCGGTCGACTCGATTCGCACAATCTCGCAACCATAGGCTTGAGCCATGCGAATCACCTGCGGGCGATCCGCCGTGGTCACCAGCACGCGCTTCTCGAGCGCGGCCGGCAGATTCACCAGCACCTGTTCGATCACCGAATGCACGGTGACGCCGTCACGACCGGTGCAATCCACTAGCAGCTTGTCCTTATCGTCACCCGCTACCTGCCGAAACCGACTGCCCTGCCCCGCGGCCACTACGATAACGCCGATGGGGTCGCTCATACGCCCTCCTGCAACGGCCTCTTCTGTTTCAGCTCGACGCCGTTCTTGATCGCCACAATTTCTGCCAGCAGCGACAAGGCGATTTCCGCCGGTGTATGGCTGCCGATGTGCAAACCGATCGGGCCGTGCAAGCGCTCGATGGCTTGTTGTGACAAGCCTAGCTGAGCCAGATTGTCCCGGCGCTTCTGGCTGTTGATCCGCGAACCCAGCGCGCCGACATAAAATGCCTTGGAGTCCAGCGCCGTGAGCAGCGCCATGTCATCCAGGCGCGGATCGTGGGTCAACGCGACAATGGCTGTGCGCTCGTCGGTCTGGATGGTCAGCACCGCTTCGTCGGGCATGCCCGGGACGAAGCGACCGTGTTGCTCTTCCCAGCCGTAGACGAACTCGGTGCGCGGATCGCAGATCAGCACTTCGAAATCCAGCAGCCGCGCTATCTCCGCAACGTAGCGCGACAATTGGCCGGCGCCGATCAGCAACAGCCGCCAGCGCGGACCATAAATGGCGCGCAAGGTCTGCCCGTCAAACACCAGCGCATCGGTCTTGCTCGCTGGCTGCAAAACCACTTCACCGGTCGCCAGATTCAGCTCACGCGCAACGATCTCATGGGCCTCGCAGCGCGTCAGCAATTCGGCGACCCACGACGGATCGCCGATCCGCTCCTCGGTCAGGCGCAACGTGCCGCCGCACGGCAAACCAAACCGTGCAGCCTCCTCACGGGTGACGCCATAGGTAATCAATTGCACCGGCGGCCCATCGGCCGGAATACGGCCATCGTGCAGCCGGGCAATCAGGTCATCCTCGACACAGCCACCGGACACTGAACCAATCACCACACCATCTTCACGCAAGGCGAGCATGGCGCCGGGTGCCCGGGGCGCGGTGCCCCAGGTCTGAACCACGCTGTACAACATCACCCGCTGACCGGCGCGGCGCCATTCCAGCACGCTGCGCAGGACATTCAGATCAACGCTGTCCATCAGGCTTGCGCCTTCTGCCAACCTTGCAGCTGATAGCGCACCGGCAGGTTACGGATGCGCTTGCCGGTGGCGGCGAAGATCGCGTTGCACAGCGCTGGCGCAATCGGCGGCACGCCCGGCTCACCGACTCCGCCCAACGGCACATTGCCCGGTGGCGTAACCAGATGCACGGCAACTTCTTTTGGTGCCAGAGACATGCGCGCCACCTCGTACATGTGGAAATTGTCCTGCTGAACCTTGCCGTCCTTGAAACTGATTTCCCCCAGCACCGCGTTGCCCAGGCCCATGACGCAGGCACCTTCGAACTGCGAGCGAATACGCTCGGGGTTGATCTGCGGACCGCAATCCACGGCGATGTCGGCCTTGTGCACGATCAACGTGCCATCGTCCTTGACTTCAACCTCGATCACCGCCGCCACATAAGTGACGAAGCTGTAATGCACCGCCAGGCCCAGGCCGCGGCCCTTGGGTAACTGACGCCCCCAACCGGCGGCTTTGGCGGCGGTTTCCAGCACGGTGCGCATCCGCGCGGTATCGATCGGGTAACGCTCGGGGGATTCACCGTAGTTCCACTCTTCACTCAAAGTGCGCGGATCGATCTGACGGTCCGGGCCAAGCAGCTTGATCTGGTACTTGAGCGGATCCTGACCGGCCTTATGGGCCAGTTCATCGACAAAGCTCTGAATCGCAAAGCCATGGGGAATGTTCGACACCGAGCGATACCAGCCGACCCGGGTATGGACCGCCGCTTCAGGGTTTTCCAGGCGCACGTTGGGGATCGCATAAGCCATGTTGGTAAAGCCCATGCCCAGCTCGAAAGCCGCCTCATGGTTCATGCCCGGCGCGAACAGCGCGGTGATGCTCGGCGCCACCGTGCGGTGCAGCCAGCCGGACGGCAGGCCGTCCTTGTTCAGGCTGGCCTTCAGGTATTCGGCGGACACGGTGTGGAAATAGGAGTTGTGGATGTCGTCTTCACGGGTCCACTGCACCCGCACCGCTTTGCCCGGAAACTCCTTGGCCAGGATCGCCGCTTCAATGACGAAGTCCGGCTTGGATTTGCGACCGAAACCGCCACCGAGCAAGGTGACGTTGAGCGTGACGTTATCGAATGGGATGCCGAGGCGCTCGCCGATCCGTTCACGGGTGACTTGCGGTGCCTGACTTGGGGCCCAGGCTTCGCACACGCCGTCCTTGAAACGGGCAATGGCGACCATCGGTTCCATTGGCGATTGCGCCAGGTGCGGCAGGTAATAAGAGGCTTCGAGGGTGCTGTCGGCGCTGCTCATGGCCTGGTCGATGCTGCCGGTATTGCGCACCACTTTGCCGGGCTTGAGGGACGCGGCTTCGAGTTCCTTGCGGTAGGCAATCGAGTCGTAACTGGCATTGGGGCCGTCATCCCACTCGATTTTCAGCGCCTCGCGGCCCTTGATCGCCGCCCAGGTATTGCTGGCCACCACGGCCACACCGCCCAGAGGCTGGAACTCGGACGGCAATGGACGGCTTTCGACTTGCAGAACCTTGATCACGCCCGGGACTTTCATCGCGGCGCTGGCATCGAAGGATTTGACCTTGCCGCCATAGACCGCTGGACGCGCGATGGTGGCGAAAAGCATGCCGTCGAAATGCACATCGGCGCCGTAGACCGCGCGACCATTGACGATGTCCGCACCGTCGATGGCCTTGGTGCCTTCCTTGCCGATGTAACGGAATTCTGAGGGCTGCTTGAGCCGCAGGCTGTCGCGAGCCGGCACCGTCAGTGCACCGGCAGCAGCGGCCAATGCGCCGTAGCCCAGTTCACGCCCGGTCGGTTTATGGATGACTTTGTGCAGTTGCGCATGGCACTCACTGACCGGCACTTTCCACTGCTCGGCGGCGGCTTGCTCAAGCATGGTCCGCGCGGCAGCCCCGCAACGGCGCATCGGCTCGTACCAGTGACGCATGCTGCGCGAACCGTCAGTGTCCTGGTTGCCGAAACGCACTTCGTCGCCCGGCGCCTGTTGCACTTTGACCAGTGCCCAGTCGGCCTCCAACTCATCGGCCACTACCATGGTCAGGCTGGTGCGCACGCCCTGGCCCATTTCCGAGCGGTTGCAGACCACGGTCACGCTGCCATCGGCGGCGATGCTGACATAAACCTTAGGATCATCGATCCAGCCGTTGGGCATACCGTCGGCGCCGAACTTCTTGTCTTTTTCGGCGGCAAGCGCGTCCTGCCAGCCCCAGCTTGCCGCCAGAACCAGCGCACTGGTGGCGCCCACGCCTTTGAGGAAACCACGGCGGCTGAGGTTGCTCAAATTGCTCAGCGCAAAATCATTCGGTAACTGGCTCATGCCTTGGCCTCCTTCAGGTGAGTGGATGCCTGGCGGATGGCGGTCTTGATCCGGTTGTAGGTGCCGCAACGGCAAATGTTACCGACCATCGCCTCTTCAATCTGCTCGTCGCTGGGGTTCGGATTGGTTTTCAGCAATGCGGTGGCCGACATGATCTGCCCGCCCTGACAGTAACCGCACTGAGCCACAGCGCTGTCGAGCCAGGCTTGCTGGACAACTTTGCCGACCGGGTCGGCGTGCAGGTTGTCGATGGTGGTGACGTTCTGGCCGACTACCGAGCCGATCGGCGTGATGCAACTGCGCGCAGGCGCGCCGTCGATATGAATGGTGCAGGCGCCACACAGGCCCATGCCGCAGCCAAATTTGGTGCCGTTGTAACCGGCCACGTCACGGATCGCCCAGAGCAGCGGCATGTCCTCGGTGACATCGAGTTGATGATCTTGTCCATTGAGTTTCAGGGTAATCATGGGCACGCCCGCATAGTGATAGAGGTTATGGGGTCGAGCAATCTGCCGCGTGGATTCCTTCACGCAGATCGACTCAGGCTAATGGGCTCTCTTATGCGGACAGCAACGTCTGCACCGGGCCTTTGGTGGAGCAAATGCTTGCATCGTTAGGTAGCTAAGTTAACCCAGCATTAACAAAAAAGCCCTGCACATTTGAAGATGTGCAGGGCTTTGGAATCAGCCGTGAAAGCGTAGCCTCAATACCGATTGGGCTCCATTTCCAGGTCGACGTGGAAACGTTCTGAAATGTCTTTTTGAATGCGTTGCGCCAGATTCAACAATTGCAGGCCCGTTGCGGTGCCGTAGTTGACCAGCACCAGCGCCTGTAATTTATGCACACCGGCATCACCGTCTCGAAAGCCTTTCCAGCCGGCCCGTTCGATGAGCCAGCCCGCCGCCAGTTTCATTTGGCCGTCAGGTTGCGCGTAGGCCACCAGCTCCGGGTACTGCTCCTTGAGTTGCGCCACCAATGTCGCCGGCACCAAGGGGTTCTTGAAGAAGCTGCCGGCATTGCCAAGCACCGCCGGGTCCGGGAGCTTTTCGTTGCGAATGCTGCAGATGGCCTGGCTAACATCGGTAGGCGTCGGGTGATCGATGCCCAGCGATGTCAGGCGCTGGCGAACCGGGCCGTATTCCAGGTGCAGGTGCGCGGTGCGCGTGAGGATGAAACGCACCCGCAGGATCAACCAGCGCCCCGGCTCCTGTTTGAACAGGCTGTCGCGGTAGGCGAAGTTGCACTCGGCCAGCGTGAAGTCCCGCAGCTCGCCGGTCTGGCGATCAAGGGCCGTCAGGCCGGCAAAAACGTCTTTTATCTCGACACCGTAAGCGCCGATGTTCTGCATCGGTGCCGCGCCCACCGTGCCGGGGATCAGGCTGAGGTTCTCCAGCCCCGACAACCCTTGCGCCAAGGTGTGTTGCACAAACGGATGCCACGGCTCCCCCGCTTCGGCTTCGATCACAACCTGGTTGCCGTCATCGCTCAATAGGCGAATTCCCCGTGTGGCCATGCGCAGCACCAATGCCTGCACATCAGCGGTCAGCAGCAGATTACTGCCGCCACCGATCACCAGCACGGGCACATCATGTTCCAACCCATAGGCCAGGGCTTCGCGCACGTCAGCATCGCTATGGGCCTCGGCAAACAGCCGGGCCTGAACATCCACGCCAAAGCTGTTGAACGGCTTGAGCGATACCAGCGGATGTACCTGCAAACTCATAACCGTCCCTTCAATTCGATCACCAGCAAATCGGTGGCGCGCTCGATCAGGTCCAGGACCTGTTCGAAACCCCTGCTCGCTGTCGTGATAAGGGTCCGGCACTTCATCGACTTCCGACTGGTAGCGACGCAGGAACAGGTCCAGTTCGGCCTTGCCCTTGGCCGGTTGCAGGGCCTTGAGGTGGCGCAGGTTGCTGTTGTCCATCGCCAGAATCAGGTCGTAGGTGGCGAAATCTGCACGGCTGACTTGCTGCGCGCGCTGGGCCGACAAGTCATAACCGCGCAGCTTCGCCGCGGCCTGGCTGCGCTTGTCCGGGGCCTTGCCGACGTGCCAGTCGCCGGTGCCGGCGGAAGCCACTTCGACTTGATCGGCCAGCCCCGCCTCACGCAGTTTGTGCCGCAACACGCCTTCGGCTGTGGGAGAGCGGCAGATATTGCCCAGGCAGACGAACAGAACCCGCATCAAGCCTCCAGCAAGCGACGAACGCGCTCGAGGTCTTCAATGGTGTCGACACCGGTGGGGGGTGCGATCAGCGCATCGGCGACGTGAATCCGCACGCCGTGCCAGAGCGCCCGCAGTTGCTCCAGAGACTCGGTGTTTTCCAGCCAGCACGGGCCCCAAGTGACGAAGTCCTGCAGGAAACCGGCGCGATAGGCATAAATGCCGATGTGACGGCGATACGGCACACCTTCCGGCAATTGCTCGCGGCTCTTGGCGAACGCGTCGCGAGCCCACGGCAAGGTGGCACGACTGAATGTCAGTGCCAGGCCATTGAGGTCGCTGACCACCTTGACCACATTGGGATTGAACAGGGTTTCCACGTCTTCGATCGGCTCGGCCAGGGTGGCCATGCGCGCTTCGGTGTGGGCAGCCAGATTAGCGGCGACCTGATCGATCACGCTCGGCGGAATCAACGGCTCGTCGCCCTGAACGTTAACCACGATGGCGTCCGGGGCCAGGCCCAGTTTCGCCGCGACTTCGGCCAGACGGTCAGTGCCGGAATTGTGGTCTTCGCGGGTCAGCACCACTTCGGCACCAAAGCCTTTGCAGGCCTCTATGATGCGCGCATCGTCGGTGGCCACGACCACGCGCTGGGCACTGCTTTTGCTCGCTTGTTCCCAGACGTGCTGGATCATCGGCTTGCCGGCGATCAGCAGCAGGGGTTTGCCCGGCAGACGGGTGGAGGCATAACGCGATGGAATGACGACGGTAAAGGCTGTGGTCATTTATCCAGACGCTCGTCAGTGGTCAGGGTGCGTGCTTCACTTTCGAGCATCACCGGGATGCCGTCGCGAATCGGATAGGCGAGGCCAGCGCCCTTGCTGATCAGCTCGGTTTTGTCGGCGCTGAGCTTGAGCGGACCTTTGCAGATCGGGCAAGCGAGAATATCGAGCAATTTGGTGTCCATGAACATTCCCTGGATAGAAACGGAGTTAAGGCAAAAGACGAGCCGGCAACAGGCGCATCAGCTGCGAATCGAACCAAGCCACGAAGGCCGGCGATGGCGCAGCATCGACCGCCAGGTACCACCAATCGGCGGCGGCGAAGGCACGGCACTTCACCGCGTCTTTTTCAGTCATCACCACTGGCAATGACGGTGTGAAATTCAAGGCCTGCACGCTGTATTCGGCGTGGTCGGCAAATGCATGCGGCACTGGCCGCCAGTGTAGCGTTTCGAGGGTCTTGAAGAAACGTTGGGGATTGCCGATCCCGGCCACGGCGTGAATGGCCTGGCCTGAGGGGAAATGGTCGATAGGCCGGCGTTCGCCGCTTTGCAGATTGACCAGCGCCGTGGGTTGCAACTGGAAGGCAAAACCGTCGATGCGGTCGGCAGTGGCACCGTTATAAAGCACCGCATCGACGCTTTGCAGCCGCTCGATCGGTTCGCGCAACGGTCCGGCCGGCAGGCAGCGCTGGTTGCCCAGCCCCCGGGCGGCATCGATCAGCACCAGTTCCAGATGCCGGGCCAGCCGGTAATGCTGCATGCCGTCGTCGGAGAGGATCAGGTCCAGCGGTTCGCTCGCCAGCAAGGCTTTGACCGCGCGGCTGCGGTCCGGGTCGATCATCAACGGCACGCCAGTGCGCTGGACGATCAACAGTGGTTCATCGCCCGCCACGTCCGCATCTTGATCCGCCTTGACCCGCCACGGCAATTGCGGCGGTTTGGCGCCGTAGCCACGGCTGACCACGCCGACCCGCAGCCCGCTGCGCTGGCAATGCTGGATCATCCACAGAATCAGCGGCGTCTTGCCGGTGCCGCCCACCGTGATGTTGCCGACCACGATCAGCGGCACCGGAGGTTGATAGATCTCGCCCTCACCGGCCAAAAAGCGCTTGCGCTTGCCAGTGACCACGCGTCGATACAACCATTCCAGAGGCTGCAACAGCTTCAACGCCGGATGGCCTTCGTACCACGCAGTGAGCAATCGATCGGACATGGCCATCAAGATGCCGGCGCCGCCTCGACTGTGGTCATGCGCAAGTGACTGAAACCGAGCTTGCCGGCAGCGTCCATCGCGGTGATGACGGACTGATGGGGGGTCTTGCCATCAGCGCTGATGGACAACGGCATATTGGTGTCGCCATTGGATTCTTTCTGTAGCGCTTCCATCAGGCTGGTCAGATCGTTCTTCGGCAACAACTGGTTGTTCACGGAGAACACACCTTCGGCACTGATGGCGATGTCCAGTTGCTTGGTCTGCTGGTCCTCGGCCGGGGAACCGCTGACGGCTTCCGGCAAGTCGACGCGCAACTGGGTTTCACGAGTGAAGGTGGTGGTCACAACGAAAAACAGCAGCAAGATAAACACCACGTCAATCAACGACGCGAGGTTGATGTCTATCGTTTCCCGTGGTTTACGACGGAATTTCACGCTTTGCCCCCAGACAGATCCACGTCGCGGTCACCCTGCACTACCTCGACCAGCTTGATCGCTTCCTGCTCCATGCCCACCACCAACTCATCTATGCGGCGTTGCAGGAAGCGGTGGAAGAACACGGCCGGGATGCCGACCATCAGACCGGCGGCGGTGGTGATCAGCGCTTTGGAAATACCACCGGCCAGCACTGAAGCGTTGGTGCCCATGCCCGTGCCCATGAACGCACTGAAAATATCGATCATGCCCAGCACCGTACCCAGCAAACCCAGCAACGGGGCCATGGCGGCGATGGTGCCAAGGGCGTTGATGTAGCGTTCGAGCTCGTGAATTACCCGCGCAGCGGCCTCTTCGATGCACTCTTTCATGATCTCGCGACCATGCCTGGAGTTCGCCAGACCGGCGGCCAGGATCTCGCCCAACGGAGAGTTGGCGCGCAGCTCCTTGAGTTTTTCTTTATTGAGTTGTTTGTCCTTGATCCAGACCCAGACCTGCCCGAGCAAGTACTCGGGGGTCACGCGGCTGGCACGCAGGGTCCACAGACGCTCGGCAACGATCGCCATGGCCGCGATGGAACTCAGAATGATCGGCAGCATCATCCAGCCGCCGGATTTGACCAATTCCCACACAGTGACAGTCCCCTCGAAAAGTGCGCCACTCTAACATAGGGGGTGGACGCACCGAAGACCGCGATGTCGCATCCGGTCGGGCTTCAATAGTTCGGGTTACTGGCTGGATGGTGGCAGATCGCGCCAGAAGCGCCGTTCTTGAAGCATCGTCCACGGCGGCTTGAAGCGTCCCAGTTGCAGACGAATGGCACCTTGCTCGGCGCTGTCGTAGATCGCCACGCCGCGTTTTTGATACCGCGCCACGACCGTGGGATGGGGATGGCCGAAAGAATTGCCGTTGCCACGGGAGATCAGCACCGCTTTGGGTTGCAATACGTTGAGCAACGACATCGAAGATGAACTGCGACTGCCATGGTGCGGGGCCTGCAACCAATCCGTCGGCACCGCCAATGGACTGTCGAGCAGCGCCCGCTCGGCTGCGGCATCGATGTCACCGGTCAGCAGCAACCGCTCGCCGCTGGCTTCAATCTGCAACACGCAGGATTTCTGATTGCTGTCGCTGGCAGACGGCCACTGCCAGAGTTGAAACTTCACGCCGTCCCAGGCCCATTGTTGACCGCTCTCGCAGCCATCGGCGTGCAGTTCGTCTGGCAGGGCCAGATGATCGCCACTCAGTACTTGCTTCACCGGTATTCCATTGGCAATTGCTCGCGCACCGCCGGCGTGATCGGCATCGGCGTGGCTGATCAGCATCAGATCGAGTCCGTTCACCCCCAGTTTGCGCAATGACGGCAGCACCACCCGCTCCCCCAGGTCGATATCGCCGAACCGTGGCCCGGCGTCATACAGCAAGGTGTGATGGCGAGTGCGCACCAGAATCGCCAAACCTTGACCGACATCCAGCTGCCAGACCTCGGCCATGCCTTCAGGTAACGTGTGCCGGGGCGGAAAAACCAGCAAAAGCAACATCGGCCAGCCCAACGGACGCAACGGCACGCCTCGCGGCAGTAACAGCACAAAGGCGCCCAGCGTGCCGAATGCCCATACCCACAACGGGACCGCCACCGGTACCCACGCGGGCATTTGCCCGGCTATCAACGCCAACCCCTTGAACAAAAGATCGATCAGACCGCCGGCCAACCACAGCAACCCGTCCCCCATATAAGGAACGGGCAACAATATCGTCCCAAGCAAAGCCGGCGGCAGGACCACCAGACTGACCCAGGGCACCGCCAGCAAATTGGCCAGCGGCCCGCTGAGACTGATCGGTAACCCCAGCACCAACAGCAGCGGGCACAGACCGATCGCGATCAGCCATTGGGCACGGGTCCAGGTTTGCCACCAGCGCCATGCCCCCAATCGGCCGCCAAAAGTGAAAATCAGTACCGCCACCGCCGCAAACGACAACCAGAAACCCGGTTGCAGGCTCGCCAGCGGATCCAGCAGCAAAACACCGTCAAGCGCCAGCAATAGCGGCCACCATGCGCCAAGGTGACGAAACCGTAGTCGCCACAACAGCACCAGACCGATCATCAGGCAGGCCCGCCGCACCGGCACTTCGAAGCCGGCCAGCAGCCCATAACCGAGCGCCGCCGCGAACGCCAGTCCGCATGCCCATGGCAGCCACGGCAAACGCCTGGGCCACAAACCATAACGCGCCAAACCGGCAATCAGCAGATACACCACTCCCGCCAGCAAACCAATGTGCTGCCCGGAAATCACCAACAGATGAACGGTGCCGGTGTCTTGCAGCACCTGCCAGTCCTCACGACTCAATCCGGCGCCATCCCCCAGCACCAACGCTGTCAGCGCCCCCGTTCGCCCTTGGGCATCCACGGCCTGCAAACGCTGACGGATGCCGTCGCGCCAGGCCCACTTCGCCTCCATCAGTCGCTGACCGTCCTTGACGGTTCCGGTGGCGCCAATGTGCCGGGCCAGTAACCAGGCGTCGTAATCGAACGCATGCGGGTTAAGCAACCCGGCAGGACGCTTCAATTTGACCGCCAGCCGCCAATGCTCGCCGCTGTTGACGGGCGGCCCGCCATACCAGGCCAGACGCAGGTGCCCAGGCAGGCTGGTGCGACGCGACTGACTGTCCGTCAGTTCGAACCGCACCACCCCCTCGGCCTGCTGCGGTAACCCGGTCACACGACCTTCGACCCAGCGAGTCTCGCCATCAAGATTCAGCGCCAGGCGATCATTCAGCGCCCACTGTGCATTCGCACCCGCCCAACTGAAACCGAACAAAAAAAATGCCAAGGGAAAAGTTCGAAACGGCAGCAACATCAAACCCGCTACCGGCATCAACAGCCACAACCAGACCGGCGGTAATACCGGTAAATAACGCAAGGCCAGCAGGCCCAACGCCAGCGCCATCATCCCTGTGCGCATAAGCCCGTCCTTGAGAGTCCCCTCCCTATGCATAGACGGCGCGCCGCACGGACGTCGTTATCAATTGTCACAAAGTCTGAATGGGCGGTTCGTAGAATCCAGACATACTTGCCGCCTGAACCGACCGAGAAGCCTTATGCCCCGGCGCTTATTCAAACGTTACATGCCAGACCCGACCAGCATCAGGGAACACAAATCCTTACGCTTTCTCGGCACCCTGCTGCATGACCCGAACCTCTGGCACCTCAATCGCCACTCCGTTGCGCGGGCCATGGCGGTCGGTCTGTTCGCGGCGTTCCTGCCCATTCCGTTGCAGATGCTGTTGGCGGCGATCCTTGCCATTGTGGTGCGCGGCAACATGCCGATTGCCGTCAGCCTGGTCTGGCTGACCAACCCGATCACCATGCCGGCGGTGTTCTTCTGCACTTACCAGACCGGCGCCTGGCTGATGGACGTCCCCGCACGCAGCCTGCCGGATGAATTGACCTGGGAGTGGATCAGCGGCGAACTCTCGAGCCTGTGGCAACCGTTCTTGCTCGGCTCGGTGGTCACGGGGCTGGTGCTTGGGGCGTTGGCCTATTGCCTGGTGATGATGTATTGGCGCTGGTGGGTGAGTCGGCAGTGGAAGCGGCGTAAGAAAAGCCGGATGCAAGAATAAAAACGGCCTCCAGTGCGGAGGCCTTTTTTTGCGGTGTCTGGGCTGACGTCATCGCGGGCAAGCCCGCTCCCACAGGGATCTGTGTCGTTCACAAATAATGTGGCCAACTCCAATTCACTGTGGGAGCGGGCTTGCTCGCGAAGCAGGCGACTCGGTCTTCCTTAGGTGCGCATCCCCCGCCCGCTCACCAGCAACCGCGCACAACCGATGTACAGCACAACAGTCGCAATGAGCATGAAGGTGATCGCCACGCTGATCTTGATATCAGAAACGCCGAGGATGCCGTAACGGAAGGCGTTGACCATGTGCAGCACCGGGTTGGCCAGTGACACGGTCTGCCAGAACGGTGGCAGCAAGCTGATCGAGTAGAACACCCCGCCCAGGTACGTCAACGGCGTCAGCACGAACGTCGGGATGATCGAGATATCATCGAAATTGCGCGCAAATACCGCGTTGATGAAACCCAGCAGCGAGAAGATCGTCGCCGTCAGCACCACCACCAGAACGGTCACGCCCAAGTGATGCACCTGCAATTGAGTGAAGAACAACGACAGCAGGGTCACGATGATCCCGACCATCAAACCACGCAGCACGCCGCCGAGGGTGTAGCCGATCAGAATCGTATGCGGCGACACCGGCGACACCATCAACTCTTCGATGGAGCGCTGGAACTTGCTGCCAAAGAAACTCGACACCACGTTGCCGTAGGAGTTGGTGATCACCGACATCATGATCAGCCCCGGCACGATGTACTCCATGTAAGTGAAGCCACCCATGTCGCCGATCTGCCGACCGATCAGATTGCCAAAGATCACGAAGTACAAAACCATGGTGATTGCCGGCGGCAGCAAGGTCTGCGGCCAGATCCGGGTGAAGCGTTTGACCTCACGGTAAACGATGGTATTGAGGGCAACGAGGTTGGGTTGCAGCTCTGAACTCATACCGCCACCTTCGACAGATTTTTCTCCACCAGGGACACGAACAACTCCTCGAGGCGATTGGTTTTGTTACGCAGGCTCAACACTTCGATGTTCTGCTGCGCCAATTGGGTGAACAGCGCGGTAATGCCCATGGCCTTGTCGACCTGGACTTCCAGGGTATGACTGTCGATCAGTTTTGCCGGGTAACCGAGCAACTGTGGCGCCACTTGCAACGTGTTCTTCATATCCAGCAGGAAGGTTTCGACATGCAGTTGGCTGAGCAACTGCTTCATGCTGGTGTTCTCGACAATGGTGCCGTGGTCGATGATGCCGATGTTGCGGCACAACTGCTCAGCCTCTTCCAGGTAGTGGGTGGTGAGGATGATGGTGATGCCTTTTTTGTTCAGTTCGGTGAGGAAGGTCCACATCGAGCGACGCAATTCGATGTCCACCCCCGCCGTCGGCTCGTCGAGGATCAGCAGGCGTGGTTCGTGGACCAGCGCCCGGGCGATCATCAGTCGGCGCTTCATGCCACCCGACAGGGAGCGCGACGGCACATCACGCTTGTCCCACAGGCCCAGTTGGGTCAGGTACTGCTCGGCGCGTTCCTTGGCGATTTTCGCCGGGATGCCGTAGTAACCGGCCTGGGTCACGACAATGTCGAACGTCTTTTCGAACTGGTTGAAGTTGAACTCCTGGGGCACCACGCCAATGCAGCGCTTGAGCGCCGCCGGTTCCTTATCCAGGTCATGACCAAAGATATTCACCGTTCCGCTGGTCTTGTTCACCAGGGTCGAGAGAATGCCGATGGTCGTGGATTTGCCGGCGCCGTTAGGGCCGAGCAAGGCGAAAAAGTCACCTTCGGCGACGTCCAGATCGATACCACTCAAGGCCTGGAAACCGTTGCCGTAGGTTTTGGTTAGCTGCCGGATGGACAGAGCGGAACTCATATCGGATTTACGCACCAAGAAGGGAAGAAAGGAATAAATAAGGGCGGGCGGCGAGCAATGCAAACGCGGCGCACGAGCGCAATGGTGCTTGTCGCTGCCACACAAGTACAGTCATGCGTGTCGATAGTGAGTATTAAGTCAACGCGGTCATGACGGCTTTGCGATACGCCGGACGCTGTTTCAGGCGCTCGTACCAGGCCTGCAAATGAGGCTGCGGCGCACGCTCGATCGGCATCTCGAACCAGGCATAAATGAAGCTGCCCAAGGGAATGTCACCCATGCCGATCTCATCGCCGGACAGGTACGGTTTGGCCGCCAGCGCTTGATCGGCCATCGACAGCAGATCGTCGCACTCCTTGATCGCTGCCTTGATGGCCGGCCAGTCCTGCTGGTCTTGCGGGGTGCGCAACACACCCCAGAACACCGTGCGGAAGGGGGTGGCAAAACTTGAAGTGGTCCAGTCCATCCACTTTTCGGCCGAGGCTCGGGCCTGCAGGTCTGTCGGATACCAGGCCGTATCGCTGGCGTGACGGGCCATCAGATAACGAACGATGGTGTTGGATTCCCACAGCACGAAACCGTCGTCTTCGATCACCGGCACGCGGCCGTTAGGATTCAGCGCGCGGTACTCAGGTGTGTCGACCACGCCAAAGGCGCCACCGGCATCGATGGCTTCATAGGCCAGGCCCAGTTCTTCGGCCGCCCACAACGGCTTCCTGACATTCGACGAGTTTTTCCGACCCCAGATCTTCAGCATGACCGCCCCTTCTTGGATGAATGCGCAGGCAGCATACGCCGGATCAGGCGCGACTCAAATCGCTCTGCATGTCACCCAGCAGCACCGGCAATTGCTCGCCGAACAGATGCGGATAGCACTTTTCCAGGTGTTCGAAAAAGAACGCTTCCGGCACATCAGTGAACTGGCCGTGATCGATCAGATATTCCATCAACTGCTCGCCGTCACGGTTGAAGGGGTGGAACACGCTGTCGTTGATCCCGTCGAACTCCAGCGGCGCGACATTGAACAATTCACAGAGTTGTTGATTGAAGGCTGGGGTGGCTTTGACCCAACGATCGTTCAGGTACAACTCGGTGTAGCCGTGCATGGCGAACACATCGCTTTTGAGCAATTCGAGCAGACGCGGCGTCGACAGGTGATTGCGCACATCTGCCAGACCGATACGCGCCGGGATCCCGCAATGCCGTGCTGCACCCGCCAGCAGCGTGGCTTTGGGCACGCAATAACTCTCCCCCGCCGCCAGCGCATAGCTGCCGCGCAAGGTCTCTGGATCGCGACTGAAGGTGTAAGGGTTGTAGCGCACGGCCTCACGCACTGCGTAATAGAGATTGATCGCTTGTTCGAGTGAACCGCGCCCGGCGCCACGATGTTTTTCGGCGAACTCCACCACCGAGGGGTGGTCACTGTCGATGAAGCGGCCGGGGCTCAGACATGTGTGCATGGGAACAATCTCCAGGGGGAAGCCACGAGTCTAGCGACAGCTTCAGCACAGAGATAACGACGTTTCGGCCAAATATCAGCGTTTGCCGACCTGTTGACGAAAGCGTTCAACCGTCCGCCCTCGAAATAACTGACGGATTTCAGCCGTTGCTTCCTACACGCTCAGACTCATGCTCTGACCACCCATTTTTATGGATGCCGTCTAAGCTCTGAAAGTGGTTTTGCCCCTGGCTTCATGGAGAATTGAATATGTTGCTGTTGTGGATACTGGTTCTGGTGGTCGGGATTGCCTACCTGGCACATCGGCGCACTGCGCCTCTGCCCGCCTTGGGCATCATTGCGGCCTATCTGCTGGCGATGGGCATCTTCAGCCATGCCCCCGTCTGGCTGATGCTGATTTTCTGGGTGATGCTCGCGGTCGTGAGCGCTTTCCTGGTGCTGCCGGATCTGCGCCGAAAACTCTTCACGGCGCCAATATTCGGATGGTTTCAAAAAAACCTGCCGCCGATGTCGCAAACCGAGCGTGAAGCCATTGAAGCCGGCACGGTCTGGTGGGATGGCGAGCTGTTCAGCGGTCGCCCGGACTGGAACAAACTGCTGGCCTATCCAAAAGCGCAACTGAGCGAAGAGGAACAAGCGTTCATCGATGGCCCGACCGAAGAGCTCTGCGCCATGGTCAGCGATTGGCAGATCGCCCAGTTGATGGATCTGCCGCCCCAGGCTTGGGACCACATCAAAAAGCATGGTTTTTTTGCCCTGATCATTCCCAAAGAATACGGAGGCAAAGGCTTCTCGGCTTATGCGCACTCCCAGGTAGCGATGAAACTGGCCACCCGCAGCGGCGACCTGGCGTCGACCGTCATGGTGCCCAACTCCCTCGGCCCGGCGGAACTGCTGCTGCATTACGGCACCGACGAACAACGCAATCATTACCTGCCACGGCTGGCACGCGGTGACGATATCCCCTGCTTTGCCTTGACGGGTCCGATGGCGGGCTCCAACGTCGGCGGAATGACCGACACCGGAGTGATCTGCAAAGGTGAATGGGAAGGCAAGGAAACCCTCGGCCTGCGTCTGAACTGGGAAAAACGCTACATCACCCTCGGCCCGGTGGCGACCTTGATCGGCCTGGCCTTCAAGGCCTATGACCCGGACCATCTGCTGGGCGACAAAGTCGACCTGGGGATCAGCCTCGCCTTGATTCCAACCCAGACCCCCGGTGTAGAAATCGGTCGCCGTCACCTGCCGCTGGGCGCCTCATTCATGAACGGTCCGAACTCTGGCAAGGATGTGTTCGTACCTTTGGAATTCATCATCGGCGGTCAGGAGATGCTCGGCGAGGGCTGGATGATGCTGATGAACTGCCTGTCGGTCGGGCGCTCCATTTCGCTGCCTGCCATCGGTACCGCTGCGGGCAAGTTCACCAGTCTGGTGACGGGCCAATACGCGCAGGTTCGTGAACAATTCAACGCACCGCTGTCAGCCTTCGAAGGGATTCAGGAAGCACTGGCGCGGATCGGCGGCAGTACCTGGCTGATGGACAGCGCACGGATGCTCACCGCCAACGCGGTCGACCTCGGCGAAAAGCCGTCGGTACCTTCGGCCATTATCAAATATCACCTCTCCGAACGCGGCCGCGAATGCATCAGCCACGCCATGGATGTTCACGGCGGCAGGGCCATTATCATGGGCCCGAACAACTACCTGGCGCGCAGCTGGCAAGGTGCGCCCATTTCCGTCACGGTCGAAGGTGCGAACATCCTGACACGCAACTTGATGATCTTCGGCCAGGGCGCTATTCGCTGCCATCCGTTCGTGCTCAAGGAAATGGCCCTCGCCCACCGCGAAGACAAACAACAGGCCCTGATCGAGTTCGATGCACTGCTGCTCGATCACATTGGTTTTGCCGTGTGCAACGCCGCCAGCACCCTGGTGCTGAACCTCGGGCTCGGGCATTTCGAACACATGCCCGGGGACAAGCTCAGCCAAGGCTATTTCCGTGCACTCAACCGTCAGGCCGCAGCCTTTGCTCTGCTTGCAGACCTGAGCATGATGCTGCTGGGCGGTGATTTGAAACGTCGTGAACGGCTGTCCGCACGTCTGGGGGATGTGCTCAGCTACCTGTATCTGGCCTCCGGTGCACTCAAGCGTTATCACGATCTCGATTCGCCGGAGCATATGCATCCGCTGTTCACCTGGGCCATGGAAGAGAGCCTCGGCCAGTCCGAACGTGCGCTGGACGAACTGCTGACCAACTTCCCGAACAAGGTGCTTGGATGCCTGATGCGGGTGATGGTGTTCCCTTTCGGTCGTCGCCACAGAGGCCCGTCGGACAGACTGGCGGCCAACGTCGCAGCCGTCATCGGCCGCCCCAAGGGCGATCCAACGCTTGAGGAGTTACTGGGGGGCTGCTATCGCCCGCAATCACCAGATGATTCGGTCGGCGCCCTGCAGCACGCTTGCGATTTGCTGAACGCGGCCAAACCGGTACAGAAAAAACTCAATACGGCGTTGAAAAGTCGCCAGGTCAAACCCACGCTCGGAGAATCTGCCATCGATGCCGCTCTGGAGGGTGGCGTCTTGCAACCGGTTGAAGCCCAGACCTTGCGTGAGGCAGAAGTGGCGCGACGCAAGGTGATTGATGTCGATGATTTCGACCCAAAGGAGCTGGTATTGGCCAAAGGCAAGGTCCGCTGATCGGGCGAACCCTGTGTCTTGCATGGGGCTCTTTACCGTGGCTCTTTACCATATGGCTCTTCACCATGTGAAATGGGGCGCAGGAGCTTTATACTCTCGCGCCCGTTTTGCTCTTGAGGACTTATCTCGTGTCCAACGTCGTTGCCGATCATCTCGTCTTGCTCGACCACCTGCGCAGCATCCTGGTCGCCGTAGGTGAGGCCGAACAGGTTCCCGAAGAAAGCCATGCCTTGTTCCTGGATCGCTTCGACGAACTGCGTGCATTGCTGCCGGTCGACCCGATCGAAAGCCAATACCTGGGCCAGGACATTCTGTGTCAGGTGATCACTCGCTATCCGCAAATCGCCCACCTGGTCCCGCGCGACCTGCTGTGGTACTTCGCCGGCGACTGCCTGCATTACATGCCCGATGATGAAATCGACCTGTACCAGGCCCTTGAAGAACGTCGCTTTGAAGCCGAACAGAACGACGAACCGTTCGACTGGAATCAGGAAAAACAGCTGCTGGCGATGTCGAACCAGGACAGCAAGCACTGATCCCATCGTCAGAAATGCAAAAGGCCCGCATGGTTGAACATACGGGCCTTTTTTGTTGGCCGGGATCTTGGCCTCAAAGCAACCCATCACTCTCGGGCAGCTCATACTCTGCCGCGACCTTGCCCAACGCACTTGGCTTGCCCGGCCTGCTCAAGGTCGGTTCCTTCTCCAGGCATTCCACCAGATAGTCGATAAACACCCGTAACTTGGGCGGTAGATAGCGGGTTGGCGAATGCAGCAGCCACGCACCTCCGTGGTAGGACGCCAGAAAAGTCCAGTCCGGCAGAACCTGCACGATCAGCCCTTGTTCCAGCGCATAACGGGCAGTGAAGTACGGCAGGCTGCCGATTCCGATGTGTTGCAATACCGCGCCCAGTCGCACGCCCGTGTGATTGGCGGCATAACGTCCGCGCACGCCGACGGTCACGGCTTTGCTGCCTTTCTTGAACTTCCAGCGCGCATCACTCGGGGTTTCGCCCAGATAGATGCAGCTGTGGTTAAGCAAGTCATGGGGATGAGTCGGGGTGCCGTGCTCGGCCAGATACTGCGGCGTTGCACAGAGCAAATGATCGATGGTCAGCAACTGCCGCCCCACCAGTCCGGCGGGAGGGCGATCGGTAATACGGATCGCCAGGTCGACGTTGTCGTCGATCAAATCCACCTGACGGTCCTCGAGCAACAACTCCACATTCACTTTGGGATAGCGCCGCAGGAATTCCGGCATGTGTGGATGAATCACGAATCGCCCGACGGCCTTAGGCACGCTGACGCGCACCAGCCCTTCCGCCTCATGGGTGAACTGACCGCTGATTTCCATCACCGATTTCGCCGCGCTGACCATCTCCTGGCAACGCTTGAACACCTCTTCGCCACCGTCACTCAGGCGCAACTTACGCGTAGTTCGTTGCAGCAGCCGCGTGGCGAGTGCCTTCTCCAGCCGCGAAATACTGCGACTCACCGCCGAGGGTGAAGAGCCCAATTGGCGGGCCGCTTCGGAGAAACTGCCGGTCTCGACAACCTTGACGAAAATCGCCATTTCACCGAGCAGCGGCAGGGGAAGATTTATGCTCACAGCGCAACAGTCCTTTGATGTTTGAACGGATTATCACGCAATTCCACGGTTCATATAATAAAAATAGAAACTTTAATAAGGGCATGGAATATGACGCTTCGCCTCTTTTTCCATAGTGATGACCTCAAGGCCAATGTGGAAGTCCTGGATTGCACGCCCTACGAGAACGAATTCGCAGTAGTGCTGCGCGCCACACTGTTTCATCCTCAGGGCGGCGGGCAACCCTGGGATACCGGCTGGATCGGCGAAAGCCAGGTGCTGCGCGTGGTTCAGGATCCGGACCGGATCATCCATTTTGTCGACCATCCGGTAAAACTCGGCATGACCCTGATTCGGGTCGACGAGCAACGCCGCCGGTTCAACACGCGCATGCATTCAGCGGGGCACCTGATCGGTCACTTCGTCCAGGCGATGGGCTGGATGCCGACCAAGGCTCATCACTGGCCGGATGAAGGACGTGTCCAATTCAAGCCGGGTGATAGCGCGCAGGAGGTCGATGCGCAGACGATTCAATACGGCATCACGCAATGGATCGCCCATGACCTGCCACGCCTGACGTCGTTGCGCGAAGGCGCCCGGGAAATCGGTTTCGGTGAGCTGCCCGCCTACGGCTGCGGCGGCACCCATGTACGGAGCCTGAAGGATTTGGGCACGGTCACGATCGCTTCCCTTTCACAGAAAAAGGGAGCGCTGTCAGTCCACTACAGCGTGGACTGAACATTTGGGCGATGTCGGCTCCGTCATCGCCTGACGCCGGGGGAGCCTGCATTCGCGGGCTCTGTTGACTATCGATAGATGGACCTAAAAACATGATGCTTGACGTCGAGCGTCTCGATGAGACGTGCATACAAAAACTGGCCAACGAAGAAGTCCTCGCCATCCGCGTCAAAGGCTTGTTGCCTGGGCCGCTGGCGATCCAGATCGGCGACAAGATCCTCGCCCCGGGCTTCGAAGGCTACATCAACGCGCCGAGCATCGGTCGCATTGGCATGGCGTTTTATGAAGCGGAAAACCAGCCGCTGCTGATCGAGGACTATTTCAAGCGCGCCACCAGCAATATCGCCGAATTGCGCAGCCGTTGTGCGCCCTACTCCTCCCCTGTCGACACGTTGCGCTGCATGCTCGACGAGTCCTGGCCGGCGGGGGCGCATCTGGAAAATCTCTATGGCCGCAAGATGTATGTGGGGCTATCCCGGGTCGTCAAACCCGGGGTGTGCTTCCTCGCCCATCACGACATTTTCGCCAAGGATGCGCCGGACAGTTTCCAGGCCAAAAGCCTGGAAGCGCAGTTCGCCTGCAACGTCTACCTGAACATGCCGACCGAGGGCGGCGCGTTGCAGATGTGGGACCACGACATTTCCCCGGACCAATTCGATGAAATGCGTGGCGACAGTTACGGCATCGACCCGGCCTTGCTTGGCCCGCCGACCCTGGAGATTCGTCCTGAGCCGGGTGATTTCATCATGTTCAATTCGCGCTGCATGCACTCGGTGACCCCGGGTGTGGACGACCCGCGATTGAGCCTTTCCTTCTTTGTCGGTTATCGCGGCAATGCTTCACCCCTGACTTTCTGGAGCTGAGATGTTTTCAAATTACCTGGGCGAGTTTCTGGCGCTGGCAACGATCCACTTTCTGGCCGTGGTCGCCCCCGGACCGGATTTCGCCGTGACCATCCGCCAAAGCGTGCGTTTCGGCCGCTTAGTGGGGATTTGCACGGCGCTGGGCATCGGCGCGGGCATTTCCGTGCATGTGCTTTACACCTTGCTTGGCGTCGGCGCGCTGATGCACACCACGCCCTGGTTGTTGACGGTGGCCAAGGTCGTTGGGGGTGCCTACATTTTGTACCTCGGCGTGAGCCTGATACGCAGCAAACCCAAAACCGTGCTGGAAGGCGACAAAGGTGCAGACGAACCGGTGGTCGAGCAAACATTGCTGAAGGCGTTCACCACAGGTTTTCTGACCAACGCCACCAACCCCAAGGCCACGCTGTTTTTCCTGGCAATCTTCACGACCATCATCAGCGCCTCGACACCACTGCAGATTCAGGCACTGTACGGGGTGTGGATGTGTTTCGTGAATGCCTTGTGGTTCGTGATCGTGGCGCTGTTTTTTTCCAGCACCCGGGTGCGGTTGCTGTTCATGCGCATGGGGCACTGGTTCGAACGAACCATGGGGGTGATCCTGATTCTGTTCGCTGGCCGATTGATTCTGTCGATGTAAAACAAACGGCCCTCCAGTCTGACTGGCGGGCCGTCGATATCATTTCTTGTTCGATCACCGAGACACTTACCAAAGCGCCAGGGTATAGCTGACGATCAAGCGATTCTCATCCAGATCATTGCCAAAGTTCGAACGCACCGACGCGTTGCGCCATTTAAAGCCCAGGCCTTTCAACGTACCGTCCTGCACCACGTAAGCGATATCGGTGTCGCGCTCCCACTCCTTGCCTTCACCCGGAGCACTGCGCTGCACGTTATCGCCCGAGATGTAGCGGGTCATAAAGCTCAACCCCGGTACACCCAATGCCGCGAAGTTATAGTCATAACGCGTTTGCCAGGAGTGTTCGTCAACGTTGGCGAAGTCACCGATCTGCACGAAGTTGACCAGATACGGATCGCTGCGTCCGATGTACGGAAACGGATCATCGCCGCTCATGCGCTGGTAGCCGAAGCCCAGTGCGTGGCCGCCGAGACTGTAGGTAAACATCGCACCGAAAGCCTGGTTATCGAGGTCACGAAAGTTGCCATCTTCAATGCTGCGCGCATAACGCACGTCGCTCTTGAGCGACTGGCCGGCCCCCATATCCAGCAGGTGGACCAATCCGAGGTAGTTTTGCTGGTAGATATTTTCCAGCTTGCCGTAGCGGTACTGCGCTGTCAGATTCGGCAGGAATTGATAGTCAGCCCCGGCGAACTGGAACTTGTCGCTTTGCCCGCCGATGCGATTGGCAGTCATGTCCTGGTAGTCGGTGGAGTCGACAAAGTTGATCTGCGTGAGTTGCCCGGCAGTCAGTTTCAATCGGTCAATTTCTTGAACATTCACCAGTGCTCCCTTGAACGTTCCCGGCAACAGACGAGTATCGTTGGAGTTCACCACCGGATCCTTGATCTGCAACGTCCCCAGCCTCAGGGTGCTCTTGGACAAACGCACTTTGGCCGTCAGGCCCAACTCGCCATAGCGATCCTGCGAGCCGCCCGACAAATCCGGCGGCAACAGATTGGTGCCCGCCGTGCCGCCGCCGGAGTCCAGTTTAAAACCGGCCATGCCCAGCGCATCCAGACCAAACCCCAGCGTGCCAGCGGTATACCCGGACTCCATCCGCAACAGAAAACCCTGTGCCCATTCCTCGGCTTTGTCACGCGAGCCGTCTTGGCGGAAATCGCGATTGAAGTAAAAGTTGCGCGCTTCCAGGCTGCCTTTACTGTCGGCAATGAAATCCGCCTGAGCGACCGGAGCGCCGAGCAAGCTCAAACCGAGCAATGTGCCGACCGGGAAGTACAACCGTTGAGTGGAAAGCGAATAGTTCATGCCTGCTCCTGTTTCGGACGCGAGCGAGCCCTCTCGGGGGCGTTGTGATCGCGACCGATGTTTGTCGATTAGCAATGGATCAGCGACGTCTGGGCACAATTGCCCAGACGTGTCAGGGTTCAGGATTCGAGTTGACGACCGCGGGTTTCCGGCAGGCTTAACGCGGCCAGAATCACCACACCATAGGCACCGGCAGCGAAGATTCCGATCCCCGTACCAATCGGCAACGTTTCGCTCAGTGCACCGATCAACAACGGAAACAGCGCGGCGATGGAGCGCCCGGCGTTATAGCAAAAGCCCTGGCCCGAACCGCGCATGCGGGTCGGAAACAACTCGGTCAGAAAAGCGCCCATGCCCGCAAAAATGCCCGAGGCGAAAAAACCCAACGGAAAGCCCAGCCAGAGCATCCAGGTGTTGTCGATGGGCAGTTGGGTGTAGGCCAGAACGATCGCCATGGAGCCGACGGCAAACAGGATGAAGTTCTTCTTCCGACCAATGGCATCGGTCAGCAATGCACTGGTCACATAGCCAATGTAAGAGCCGACGATCACCATCGCCAGATAACCGCCAGTGCCGAGTACGCTCAGGCCGCGCTCGGTTTTCAGGTAAGTTGGCAACCACGTGGTGATCGCGTAATAACCGCCCAGCGCGCCGGTGGTCAGCAACGAAGCGCGCAAGGTGGTACTGAGCATCCGTGGTGCGAAGATTTCAAAGAAGGCCCAACGCGAATCCTTTTCAGGCTTGGCCTTGCGCTCAATGCAGGCCTGCTCGAAGGTGTCCGACTCCTTGACCAGTCGGCGGATCACCAATACAAATAGCGCTGGCACCAACCCGATCATGAACAGCGCCCGCCAAGCCTCTTCCGGTGGTAGAAAGCTGAATAACCCGGCATAGAGCAATGCCGTAAGCCCCCACCCTAGCGCCCATCCGGCCTGCACCATGCCCACTGCCTTGCCGCGATCCTGGGAGCGAATCACCTCGCCAATCAGCACCGCACCCGCAGTCCATTCACCGCCGAAACCAAAGCCCATCAAAGTCCGGGCCACCAGCAGTTGCTCGTAGTTCTGTGCCAGTCCGCAGAGGAAGGTGAAGAAGGCGAACCACAGTACCGTCAGTTGCAGGGTGAGCACCCGACCGATGCGGTCGGACAGTATTCCGGCGATCCAGCCACCCGCCGCCGAGGCCAGCAGCGTACAAGTGCCAATCATCCCGGCATCACCCTTGGAGATGCCCCAGGTTGCGATCAGGGTCGGAATGACGAAACTCAGCATCTGCGTGTCCATGCCATCCAGGGCATAGCCGATCTTGCAACTCCAGAAGGTACGCTTTTCATTTTTCGACAGGGGGCCGTACCAACTGAACGGGCCGGTGCGGCCCGAACCTGAAAGCACGTGGTCAGTCATGGTCTTTTCCATGGGAGTTCCTGCGGCAGCAAGCGAAGATGACGGACACGCCTCATTATTTTTTTGTGAAGGCGTTGTCGTGGGGGGCAGACGCAGTGGCTGCGTCGTGGAGCGGATTCTTCGCGCCAAGGCCAAACTGCGTCAAACGGGAAAAAAACGAGGTTATGCATAAGAAAATTTGATACCCCCGGCGACGAACTCTGGAGTAACAATTACTGCACCCCCACCACGGTTCTCTGTGGAAAAACAGTGAACGCCCCACCACGAGAACCGCCATGAACCTCAAATTTCTCGAAACCTTCGTCTGGGTCGCCCGCCTGCAAAGCTTCAGCCTCACTGCCGAGAAAATGTTCAGCACTCAGGCCGCTATCTCCAGCCGGATTGCCTCGCTGGAAGAAGAGTTGGGCCTGCGTTTGTTCGTGCGCGATTCACGTGGCGTGTCGCTGACGCTCGAAGGTCTCAAGGTGCTCGATTACGCCGAGCAGATGCTTGAGGTTCAGCGAGCGTTGAAATACTCACTGGATAACACCAATCCACAACAGGGTCTGGTGCGCATCGGTGTGATGGATACGGTGATCCACACCTGGCTCAGCCCGTTGATGTCGACCTTGATGCAGACCTTCCCCGCCGTGGAAATCGAAATCACGGCCGACGCCGCACGCAATCTGTGCGATCAGTTGCAAAAGGGCTATCTGGACATCGTGTTCCAGACGGACCTGATCCGCCACGAAAGTGTGCGCAACCTCGAACTGGCGCACTACCCCATGCACTGGATCGCCGCCAGTAACTCAATCTATGCCCGCCCCTATGCCTCACTGGCCGAAATGGCCAGTGAGCGCATCATCACCTTCGTCAAAAACTCCCGGCCGCATCAGGATGTACTCAACCTGCTGCACGCCCACGGCATCGGCACGCCACGCGTCAGTTGCGTCAATTCGGTGTCGGCCATGACCCGGCTGATTCGTGACGGCTTCGGCATTGGCGCCTTGCCGGCCGCGCTGGTGGCCAAGCCCTTGGCCAGCGGCGAGTTGATTCAGCTGGAACCGGGTACTCGCTTGCCGCAGCTGGATGTCGTGGCTTCATGGCGCGCCGGCGTCGGCCTGGAGTTGATCGAGAGCATCGTCGATATGAGCCGCCAGGTAGTCTCCCAATACGCTGCGGATGTCGGCCCGCTTCGAATGGTTCCGGCACCCGGTCTCAACAACCGACGGACTCTTGAATAACTTTTAGTTGTCACGGGGTAACAACATTCCTGGTTGGACGCCATCGTCATGGTTTTCTAAAAAGGGTCATCGAACCTGAAGAGATGCCGTGATGAGCCAACCCACCCTGTCTTTCGAACAACTGAAGCACAGCGCTCCGCTCGCCCTGCGCCAATGCATCGCTGCCGGACACTATCGGGGCCACACCAGCGGCTTGGCCCAAGGTCGGGTGCAAGCCAATATCGTGATTCTGCCCAATGATTGGGCGAACGAGTTTCTTCGGTATTGCACGCTCAATCGGCAGGCTTGCCCGGTGCTCGACGTTACCGAACCCGGTGATCCGTATTTTCGCAATCTCGGCACCGCCATTGATATCCGCCACGAGGTGTCCCGATACAGGGTCTATCGCCATGGCGAACTGAGCGAAGAACCGTCGGATATCGAGCATTTGTGGCAGGACGATCTGGTGGCCTTCGCCATCGGCTGCTCGTTCTCCTTCGAACAACCGCTGCTGGATGCCGGCATCGCCCTCAGGCACATCGATCTGGGGCGCAATGTTGCCATGTACCGGACGAACATAGACACTCGCCCTACCGCACGCCTGAGCGGCAAGCTGGTGGTGAGCATGCGCCCGATGAAAGCCGCCGCGGCGATCCAGGCGATCCAGATCACCGCCCGCATGCCCAACGTCCACGGCGCGCCCGTGCACATCGGTGATCCAGCGCTGATCGGCATCGATTCACTAAGCAGCCCGGACTACGGCGATGCCGTGCCAGTCGACGCCGACGAAATCCCGGTATTCTGGGCCTGCGGTGTGACCCCGCAATCGGTGGTGCAAACTTCGCGTCCGCCGCTGTGCATCACCCACGCCCCCGGCTGCATGCTGGTAACGGATGTTTTGAATAGTGCTTTGTAAATGAGTGCGGGCTCGCATGGAATAGTAACGTGAGCCTTGGATTGGACTGTTTTCAACCTGATAGGGATGCCACGGACAAACAATGAATACTGCTCAACAATCGATTCAACAGTACATAAAAGCCAAGGACGGTAACCGCCCATATTTGTTGCACCAAGCCTTTGCGCCAGACGCGATCCTGGACATGGTCGTGCACACCGGGTCCATCTCGTTTCCACCCCACGTTGAAGGCCTTGGACCTATCGGCGATGTGCTGGTCAGGCGATTCGGCCAGACCTTCGAAAACGTCTATACCTTTTGCCTGGGACTCCCACCTGAACCGCAGGCCAAAACATTCCAGTGCAAATGGCTGGTCGGCATGTCCGACAAAAGCTGCGGCGAAGCCCGCGTCGGTTGCGGTCTGTATGAGTGGCAGTTCAACCCCGAGTCTGCGCTTGTCGAGAGGCTCACTATCACCATTGAGCACATGAAAACCCTGCCGGCGACTGATCTGCACTGCATCATGGAGTGGGTGTCGCATCTGGATTACCCATGGTGCAGTTCGCAAGCGTTAGTGAACAATGCTCCTGACATAGACACCCTTGAAGAGGTGATCCAGTACCTTACGGCCAATACTCCAACCTGCACTTCGCAGGGGTAGAGCTACACAGTCAGTCATATTCAGCCTCCTTGTCATATCCCGCCAGATGCCATTGTTACGATTGGTCTGCATTCGAAAAGTACAAACCGGCACGCCTGAAAACGCCACTCATTGAGTGGCGATTTTGCGAAATATCCCGCGCAAAACCCAAAGAAAAACTCGCGGGACCGTGAAGCATCCCTTATTCCATCAGCATCCGGCGCAATGCCAATGATTGCGTGGCCTGACCGTGGCTTTCAAAAAAAAACCAACATCTGTATCGAAAGTTTTCGTTCAAGGCATGGCGCTTTGCCTTGGTTGAACTACCTTTCAAACAAGAAGAAGACATAACGGTTTGAAATTGCACGTTAGGTTCAGCGATCAGATAGCGGAATGGCAAAAGGAGTTACCTCACTATGGTCCTGGCAAGCATTTTCCGGCTCTTTACGTTGATTGCCGGTTGCTTTTTAGGGGAGTCAGGTCGGCGCAAAGTGCCGTCTTTAGCTGCTGTTGCGGTCGAGCCTGAACATATCGTTCGGGTCGACAGCTCAGGTATCTGGATCACTAAAAACCGTTGTAGCGAAGGTCGCTCGCTGTTCAGTCAGACCAGCGTATTGCACCTGCTTGCATGTAGCACCACGCAATATTGCCGGGGCCATTAGTCAGGGGTCTGGCGGGGTAGAGGGCCGACCAAGGCCCCTTGTAGTGATCCGAGGCAACCCAGTTAGCCTCAAAGATGGCCTATTCAGCGAGGATGCACTTAATGAGCTATCGTACCGTGCCCGCTTTCAAGCGAATTATCCATGGCCTGTTCTGGACGGGTCTCAGCGTGAATGCGGCTCAGGCCGCGCCGGCCAATTGTTCGCAACTGGATAGTTTGCCGGCAACGTTCGAGGTCGGTCAGGGGCTTCAGAATGAACTGCGCGTCCCCGTCCCGGTGACACAACTGGCGGTAGGCGACCCGAAAATTGCCGACGTGCAACCCAGCGGCAGCAACGCCTTCATACTCACGGGCCTCGCGCCGGGGGCCACCAGCCTGATGGTCTGGACCGCCTGTTCGAAAACGCCGCGCCAAAGCATGGTGTTCGTCAAGGGCAAGGCCACCGCGGCGCTGACCAGCGTCTCGACAGTGCCCTCCGAAGACCCGCTGTTGCCGATTCAGGTGCAAACCGACATCCGCTTCGTTGAAGTCAGCCGGACCAAACTCAAGGAAGCCAATGCCTCGATTTTTGGTCGCCAGGGCAACTTCCTGTTCGGCTCGCCGAGAACTTTGCCCACCATCGACGGCATTGTCACGCCGTCGCTGCCGGTGAACAACGGCTTGTTCAACTTCGCTTTTGCGTCCAGCGATACTCTGGTGTCGATCAACGCACTGGAAGGCAGCGGTTTCGCCTACACCCTGGCACGGCCAAGCCTGGTCGCGCTCAGCGGGCAGAGTGCGAGCTTCCTGGCCGGTGGTGAAGTGCCGATTCCAGTGCCCAGTTCAGGCAGCGATAACGTGTCCATCGAGTACAAGGAATTCGGTATTCGCCTGACCCTGACGCCGACCATCATCGGCAAAAACCGTATCGCGCTGAAGGTGGCGCCGGAAGTCAGTGAACTGGACTTCACCAACGCCGTAAGCATCGCCGGCACTATTGTTCCAGCACTGACCATACGTCGTACCGACACCAGCATCTCCCTGGCCGACGGCGAAAGCTTCGTCATCAGCGGCTTGATCAGCACCCGCAACAATTCCCAGGTGAACAAGTTTCCGGGGCTGGGCGATATCCCGATTCTGGGCGCGTTCTTTCGCGACAACACCATCAACCGTGAAGAGCGTGAACTGCTGATGATCGTTACCCCGCATCTGGTCCAGCCACTGGCTGTCAACGCACAACTACCGTCATTGCCTGGCGAACAGCTGCGCAATTACGACCCGAACTTCTACCGCATGTTCTTCCTCGAAAATGGCGATTTCGACAGTCGCTCCGGGCTTTCACAATGAGCCAGAGCCTGAATCAGACTTACCTCGCCCTCACCCCTAACGGTGACCTTGAGCGCTTGCCAGGCCAGCTTTATTGCCATTGGCCTGGCGTTCAACGTGTTGTAGCCAGAGGACACTCGATGAAAGCAGTGATCGCAATAACGGCAACATTGTTGCTCGCAGGTTGTGCCACCAATGGCCTGTCGCGACCGGCTATCTGTGCCAAGCCCGATTCGGATCAAGAGTTGGCCCTGAGTCTGGCCGACAACATGGCCAACGACGGCCGTTTGTATGCCAGCCTGGCGAATCTTGAAGGTTTGCCCGACAACCTGGTTCAGGTTCGCCTGCGCAAGGCTCGGGTGCTGCGCTTGATGGGGCGTAACGAGGCGGGGCCGTTGTATCAAAGCTTGCTCGGCACCTGTCTGGCCGCCGACGGGGAACATGGCCTGGGCCAGTTGGCCGCGGCCAAAAATGATTACGCCACCGCGACCACTCACCTTGAGCGTGCGGTGAAGATGGCCCCCACCGACGACAGGATGCGCAATGACCTGGGGGTGGTCTACCTCAATCAACGACGTATCCCTGAAGCACGCTTCGAGTTCATGACCGCCATGGAGCTCAAACAGTCCAATTCATTGGCGGCACTCAATTTGGTGACGCTGCTGATCTATCAGGATAACTGGAAGTCGGCTGCCGAACTCGCGAACCGTGCCAGCTTGAGCCCCCAGCAAGTCGCCGAGGCTCAAAGCCGCGCGGAAAAACTCAAGGCCTCCGCAAAAAAAGTGGCGGCTTCGGAGGGGAATCGCAGGACTGAGGTAGCCGCTGCCTCACCCAGTGCGACAAAGTAAAACGTACGAGGAGTCGAAATGAATACCAAGAGGCTGTTGATCGTGTGCATGGCTTGCCTGTCCACCAGTGCCTGGGCTATTGAACCAGGCCCCTCTTCGGCGTCGCAAAAAGGCACCGAACAGTGGTTGCAGATGCAGATTCGTGGGGTGTTTGCCTCGCCTAAACTGCAAACGGCTTCGGCTACCGAACGTGACCTGGCCATGCAGCGTTGGCTGAATAGTTTCCTCTACCCGATACCAGAATTCTTTGACCAGGATGCAGCGGGCGACGTCACCAGCGGCAGCAATTGAGGTACTTCAATGGGTGATCAGCCCGTAGTCCAGAGTGGCCTAAGTTAAGCGTAGATGCTGTGGGAGCGTGGCTTGCCCGCGAAGAACGATGACGCGTGATACCTGAAAAACCGCGGCGCATTCTTCGCGGGCAAGCCACGCTCCCACAGGATTGTCGTCGCTCAAATTTCTTGACTTACCGGCATTAAGGCTTAGGGGGCATTCTCAATTGGTTTCCCCGGCAGAGGAAACCAATTGAGAACGCCCCCTAGTCATGTGTGCCGAAAAATACAGATCAGTACGAGGTGAAGCAGGCGATAGGAGTGAATACCCTCCGCTCACCTGCTCCACCTCGTACTGATGCAGCACAGTCATCTTGCTGGACCGAAAATCACTGCCTCATTACTTCCCGAATGTTTTGAGTACTCCGATCATGGCGGGGCCAATGGCGATCAGAAAGAAGCTCGGCCACAGACAGAAAATCAGCGGGAATATAAGTTTGGTGCCAATTTTCGCCCCCGCCTCTTCGGCTGCCTGCGTACGCCGGTCACGGAACTCATCGGCATAGATGCGCAAAGTATCGGCCACGCTGGTACCAAAGCGGATGCTCTGCGCCAACAGACTGACTAACCCTTGGACATCATCCAGACCGGTGCGCACAGCCAGTTGTTTGAGCGCTTCGGTACTGGAAATACCCGCACGGATTTGCGCATTGACCAGGGCCAGCTCTTCAGCCAGTTCAACCTGACTGACCGACATCTCTTCAGCCACCCGCTCGATCGTAAGGGGCAAGGCCAGGCCCGACTCCACGCAGACCACCATCAGGTCCAGGGCATCCGGAAAAGCGGCACGCAGTCTGCTCTGTCTAGCCCGCTTGCGTTTTCCGACATACAGCGCGGGTGCCAGCCAGCCGATAGCAGCAGCCGCGAACACTAGCAACAACCCCGTAATCAGAGAAAGTTTGGGGATTATCGGCAGCACCAACAGCGCAAGGCCTACCAATATCAATGGCAACAGCAAACGCACTGCCCAGTACATTTGAACAGCCGATTGTGAGCGATAACCAGCGTGCGTCAACAGGGTTTGGGTCGCAGACGTTTGAGCCCCATCAGTCGAGCCAAAGCGTTGGCCGACCCGTTCCAGCAATAATTGCAGATTACCCGGTGCGTCCTGCCCGGCTGTACTCCCTGAATGACCGCGTTTGATCAGCGCCAGACGACGCTGTACGGGATCCTGCAGCCCCAACAGCAGTAGCACCACGGTAACGATCGCGAGCACTGCACTCAGACTCATCGCACCGACAAACAACAGGCGCGCCATCTCCTCATTGCCTGTCACTCGATTGAACAACCCCAGCAAATAGTCCATGACCTGCACCTCCACATGGTGAATAAGGCTTAAACCTGAATCCGTATGATTTTGCGAATCCAGAAAATCCCGATCAACATGGAACCAAAAGCCCCGAATATAAGCTTATGGCCGATCGGGTCATTGAGCAGCAGCGGCAAATAGTTAGGGCTGGTGAACACGATCACTGCCGCCAGCACGAAGGGAATGGCCACCAGTATCCAGGCCGACATCCGCCCTTCGGCCGACAGGGTCTTGACCTTGCGCTGGAAGCGAAAGCGCCCGCGGATCAGGCGACTCAGACGCTCCAGCACTTCGGTCAGATTACCGCCGGTCTCGCGATGAATAAGGATAGAGGTCACCAGCATCATCACCGTCATGCTCGGCATCCTCTCCAGCAGGCCGAGCATGGCCCGACGCACATCGTTGCCATAGTTGATATCGGCAAAGGTCAGGCCGAACTCATGGGCAACTGGCCCTTTGTGTTCCTCGGCGACCAGGCGCAGGGTTTCATTGAACGGGTGCCCGGCGCGCAGGGCACGGCACATGGCATCCAGTGCATCCGGCAGGCCTTCCTCAAACTCGGCGAAACGTTTGCCACGGTCACGAGAAATTTTCAGCAGGGGTACCCAGAACACTACGAAGCCCACCAGCAGCGCCATCCACCAGATTGACGAGATCATCCAGATCGAGACGCCCGCGCAGGCGCCCAGGAACAACCCAAGCAATAACACCCGATAAGCCCGATATTCGTGTCCGGCCTGCTCGATCATCTGTGTCAGGTTCGCCATAAAGGGCAACTGCTCGAGCATGGCCTCCAGTGGCGACAATCGCGTCAGGTATTTCTGCCGCAACACTGTCTGCATGTTGGGCAGATTGTTGGCCTTCTCCAGTACATTCAAGCGGCCGCGGATGCGTTTGCGCATCTTGCCGGCCTCGCCGAACACCGGCACTACTACGCCCTGGGACAATAGGAACACGGCAATAAACACCATGCCGAGGAACATCAGAATGAATTCACCAGGAATATTATTCATGACTGCCGTGCCTCCATCCACTCAGGCCTGAACATGTTCAGCGGCAACTCGATACCGCGCTTGGCCAGTACATCTCGGAAGGCCGGGATCATTCCGCTGGGGCGATAATCACCGAGCACCTCGCCGTTTTCGCCCATGCCTTGACGCGCAAAGGAGAATATTTCGGTCATGGTGATGATTTCGCCTTCCATGCCGTTGATCTCTTGCACACTGACCAGGCGGCGCTTGCCATCCTCCTGACGTTCCAGCTGGATCACCACATCAATGGCCGAAGCGATCTGCTGACGCATGGCCTTGATCGGGAAGGTCGCCCCGGTCATCGACACCATGTTCTCGATTCGCCCCAACGCATCACGTGCGGTGTTGGCGTGGATGGTGGTCAGCGAGCCGTCGTGGCCGGTGTTCATGGCGGTCAGCATGTCCAGCGCCTCGGCGCCGCGCACTTCACCGATGACAATGCGGTCCGGGCGCATCCGCAGGCTGTTACGCACCAACTCCCGCTGGCTCACCTCGCCACGCCCTTCGATGTTGGAAGGTCGGGTTTCCAGGCGCACCACATGGGGCTGCTGCAGTTGCAGTTCGGCCGAGTCTTCGATGGTAACGATCCGCTCGTTCTGCGGGATGAAACTGGACAACACATTGAGCATGGTGGTCTTGCCGCTGCCGGTACCACCGGAAATCAACACGTTCAAGCGTCCACGGACAATCGCCTTGAGCAGCAGGGCAATGGCTGGGGTTAATGTCCCCACCGATATCAGGCTGTCGGTGTTGAGCAGGTCCACCGCAAAGCGACGGATCGACATGCTCGGACCGTCGATGGCCAGCGGCGGGATAATCGCGTTGACCCGCGAACCGTCCTTGAGTCGAGCGTCCACCAATGGCGAGGACTCGTCGATACGCCGACCCAGGCTGGACACAATGCGGTCGATGATGTTCAGCAAATGTTGATCATCGCGAAAGCGCACATCGGTCCTTTGCAGTTTACCGAAGCGCTCGACATAGACTGAGGCAAAGCCGTTGACCAGAATGTCGGACACGCTGTGATCGGCCAGCAACGGCTCCAGAGGACCCAGGCCAAGCACTTCGTCAGTGATTTGCTTGATGATCAACTGGCGGCTGGCGGTACTCACCGGCGCCGAATGCTCATCGAGCAGGCGCTGGCAAATATCGCGAATCTGCCGCGCGGCCTCGGCCTGTTCAAGGGAGTCCAGCAAGGACAGGTCCATGACCTTGAGCAACTGCTGGTAGATCTTTTCCCGCCATTCGGCCTCCACCGGGGTGACCTGGCTTCTGGTTTCGTAAAGAACGTCCGGTGTTACACGCTCCCACGCCATTATTTCCTCTGCCGGATCCAGTTCGTCGCCAGTCTGAGCGGCGGGTTTAGCGGACTGTTTGCGCAAGCGGTTACGAAAGTCGCTGATCATGGGTCATCCCCCGAAAAAACGGTTGAAGGCGCGTTTGAGTAAGCCTTTGTTCCCGGCTACCTGTTGACCGACCAGGTCCTCGGTCATGTCGCGCAGTGCAGCAGTGATCGCTGCCCTCGGCGCATGCAGCCCCAACGGCACGCCAGTGTTCTGACTCTGGCTGACCAGGTTGAAGTCGTTGGGTAATTTCGCCAGATTGGTGCAGCGCAACGCCTCGCCGATATCTTTGAGGCTGATCGCTGCCGCCTTGTCAAATCGATTGACTACTATCTGCAATTGATCCCCGCGCACGCCCAGGTCATCGCGAAGAATCCGCACCAAGGCGCTGGCATCGCGCAGATGACTGACGCTCTGCTGCACCACCACGTACACCCGATCGACCTGTTCCAGCACGGAGCCGGTGAGGTGGTCGATTTGCCGCGGCAGGTCGATCACCACCCAGTCATAACTGGCGCGGGCCAACTTCAACAGGGCGTCAAGTTGTTCGGGTTGGGCATCCTGCGGCAGACACAGCTCACCGGCCCGACCACCCAGCACATGCAAGGTGGGGCTGAAGTGACTGCAAAAACCGCGTAACGCGACGCTGTCCATGCCGTCGATCTGGTGCAATACCTCGAGATGGCTGTGCGTCTGCGCCACATCCAGGTAATGCGTCACGCTGCCAAATTGCAAATCCATATCCAGCAACAGGGTACTGCCGCCCTTGGCACTGAGCTGCTGAGCCAGGTTGCAAGCCACCAGGGTTCCGCCGGAGCCGCCCTTGGCGCTCATCACGGCGATCAATTTGCCTTCTGCTCCGCTGCCGATCCGAACCTCCATGACCAGCCGATTCAAGGCAGCGACCAGCTCTGTCTCGGCGATGGGTTCCGGCAGCACGTCACGGGCGCCGGCCTGCATCGCCATACGCATGCCTTCCTGATCGCTTAGCAGGCCGCAGACCAGCATCGGCGGACGCTCATGGGCCGGATGCAGCAACAACGCGGCCAGCTCCTCGCGCCACAGGTGGCTGACGCGCAACAGCAACAGATCGGGCATGCGGTCCAGGCCATAGAGGGGGTCGACATGACCATTACTCACCAGGCGAGTGCTCACCTCAAAACCGGGCATGCGCTGGCAGACACTCTGCAAATCGCGCAAAGAGGTGGCATCACGGCTGCTGATCAGCAACCGGAGCCCGGCTTTGCCGGTCGAGGTGGCGACTGGAGTTTCTTTAGTATTCAGCATGGCGTGATCTCCCCGGAATCGGAATGACGCCCGAGGCTTTCACGTGGCAACGTTGCCCTGAATGTGGGCAAGGTAATGGGCACGCCGAACCCGGGAATAAACAGGTTGAAAACGAAGTTTTGCAGGCTCAACTGGACGTAGCGGATGGCACGAAATCCATTGGCTCCACTCGTGTCGGCGGGGTTGCCCACCTGAGCGCCGTTTACGTCCAGATAGGTCAACGTCAAGTGGGTGGTGGCCAGATCGGTGATGATCTGGCTCGCACCGGCGTCGGTCGCGGCATTGAAGATCGCCCGCCGCAACACCACCGGATCACTGATATTGCACACCGACGCCAGGCGCGCACCACGGCGCACGACTTCATCTAGCGCATTGATCGTGAAGTACAGGCGGCCGATTTCCAACGCGCCGAACAACAGCGTGAATATCAGCGCGCCGATGATGGCGAACTCCACCACATAGGTGCCTTGCATGCGTTTGCGATTCATCACAGTGCCCTCATGACAGTGGTGGCGACCAGCGGAATGCTCAGCGCAATCGGATTACCGAAAAACCCGGGAAGCGATCCGGTGCAATTGCCACCGCCAATCACCGGGCAGAATGTAAAAGTGATGGTGACTCGCACATGGTCGGTGCCCACGGCGGCGACGACCACGTTGTTGGTCGTCAATCCGGATATCACTGGGGTTCCGGTCTGGCTCGGCACGCCATAGACCGCGACGTTTTTCGTCTGGGTCTGCAGCGTATTGCTCAGGGAGACTGCACCGAGCGTCGAGTTCCAGGCTTGGCCGGCGACGAAACGGTCGGCATCACGGCTGGCCTGCAGCAGTACGTTGTACTGGTAGAGCATGCGGCCGAACTCACCGAGAGCCAGCAGCAACAACAGCAGCACCGGCAGAGCGAGGGTGAATTCCACCATGGCCAGGCCCTGCTGGCGCCGCGGATGTTTAAACGAATGAAGTCTCATGACGCCTCCTATGAGTCTGTGCTCGGAGTGCCGCTGCCGTTGAGATAGGTTTTGTAGAGCTGAATGATCTGCGGGCCGGAATCGTTCGTCGGATTAGGACCGGGCACATTGTCGCCTTCGCACTCCTTCACAAACTGGCCGAAGATCTGCGCTTCCGTGCCGCCGTTACTCATTGGCTGCACCACGAAATAGCAACCAAAACCCAGGACAGGGATCGAGGTGGTACCGCCCTGTTGGCCGGTGCAGTTGCCCACCACGATTTTCAGCATCCGGCGCTCGAACACCCCATTGCTCTGACAGCCACTGCCGGACCCTGCCACACAGGCCGCAGCACTCGCACGCCAGTCGTTGTAGTCCTGTATCGCGTTGCCGCCCGCCGTGAGATCGCCGTTGTTCGAGGTGACGGTTTGCCCCTGGTATTTCATTTGTGGTGGGGAAACTGAGTCGTCATAAGTGATCGCGGGATTGCTGGACGTGGTCACCAGGTCGGGCGGATAGTCCGAGGCACTGACCGGGCCGTTGTAGATGCCGAAGCGCGTATTCAAGCCTTGAGACGCAGGGCCCACCGTGTTGCCGGGTTTGGTCTGGACATTTTCCCCCACGTTGCGGCAGATCGAGCCGCCTCCGGCCATATCTGTCCTGACCGAACTGCCGCCCGAACCAAAATCGAGCAACTGAAAGTTGCCTGGACCAATGGGGGACGAATTGCCGGCAGCCGACTTCAATACTTGCAAATCACCAAATTGGAAGCCCCAGAACATACCGGCGTCCGGGTCGTATTGAGTCGGGTCGCCACAGACCATCAGGGGGGCAAGATCGCAGGGGCTGGTAGGGCTGGGGCCTGCGGTGGCGATCGCCGACACGGCTTTGTTCCCCAGACCGCTAGTGCCGAAGGTCTGGACGAAGTTCCAGAAAAAACCGGTCAGGCTATAGGTCGGTACCGATACCCGAACATATTTGGCATCCGCAGGCCCGGGATAGGCGAACGGGCCATAGACGCTGCTTGCCAGTTCCACTACCGCGAAGCCTGCGTTGCCACCCATCGCCGTTGCCAATTCGCTATTACCCGTGGCATTGGCATTTTGCGTCAGCGTATTGAGCGCGGCTGTGCGTGTTACGTTGGCAATGTTGACACCACCTTCCACCTGAAGCAGGGTTTTGGCGCCACTCAAAGCGGCAGCATCTACAGCGTTCTGCAGGCGTGTCTTGTTCAACAACATGTGGCCCACGTCGAGCGTCAAACCCGCCACCATTAAAATCGCCGCCAACGCGATCACCATCAATACGCTCACCGAGCCTTCCTGGCGCCTTGGCGTCGCAGTGAACGGCTGCTGAATTCGAAGATTCATCATCAAGCCCTCATTTACCGAAACTGATCCGGATCGGCTCCGCCAATACCTTGGTGCCCAGGCACCCCTACCGCCCTGTCAACGTTTGACTACACTGGCTTGGGTCCCGCGGATAATGGTGACACTCCCGCCACCCTCGCCATTACTGCGACGCACCACGCGTTTTGGCGCTGGGGCAGCGGCCATCGCCATGACCGGTGCCGCAGGCGCAGGCGCAGGCGCAACGGTCGCAATTTTTTTGTCGGCGTTCAGCGGATTGCGCAGGGTCAGTTGCAATTTCCCTTCCGTTTGCGCGGTGACCAGGGTTTCAGCCTCTGCGGTCGTCATCTCCAGCGTCACTGCGCGCACCACCACCGGTTGGGTCTTGTCGGTACCTGCGGTCTGGTCCACCGCCAACACCCGCAAGTTCTCGAGGATGGTTTTGGACACGGCGTTGTTGCCACTGCCATCAGTGCGTTTGGTCGCTAGCACATCGACCCGGTTACCCGGCAACAGGAACCCGCCCACGCCGACCACATCGTCCACGCGTACCGAGATGGCACGTTTGTCTGTCGCAATCAGAGAGGCCAGGGTACTGCCCCCCAGATGCTCGCTCAGACGCGCGCCGCGCATGATGTCGCCCTTCAGAATGTCGAACGTTGCGATCTTGCCCACTGCCTTCTCGCTGGAGTCGAAAGCATCGTCCGGTATCGTGTCTATGGGCATGCGCATGGTCGTGACTTGTTGAGCCTCGACCATCTGCCCGAATGGAATCTCGACCGTGGCGACTACCACGCTTCGAAGATGATCATCCGGGCTGGCATTGAGCCGGGCGCTCAGCCAGGAGTCGGCCATCCATGCAGCACCAAGGCCCATGACCAGGGAAACGCCTACCAGGGTAAGAGTACGAGAGCTCATGTCAGTATCTCCGTATCAAAGAAAGTCGAGCTGGACAAAGTAGTTGTGCCAGGCCCATTCCAACTCTTGTGGTGACAAGGCTCCGGAACCGCCCATATAACGCTGACGATCGAGGGCCATGTTCAGGAGATCGCGGGGATGGCAAGGCACCAGGGGCATGCCTTCACTTGCATAAAGCCTTTGCAGTACATAACGCAGCAGCAACGGGTCGAAAGGAATACCCAGACGCTCGCTTTCCTGACGCCAGATCTTTTCGTACTCCTCAGGCTTCAGGTAACCGAATTGCAGCTTGTAGCCAATCCGGCGAAGGAAGGCCTCATCGGCCAGCTCCAGGGGATTGAGGTTGGTGGAGAACACCAGAATCAGATCGAACGGCAGCTCGCAATGCCGACCACCGCCCAGATTGATGAAATCGCGCTTCTCTTCCATCGGTACGATCCAGCGGTTCAACAGTTCGGCGGGGGCCATGCGCTGGCGTCCCATGTCGTCGATGATGAACAGACCATTGCTGGCTTTCAGCTGCAAGGCGGCCTGGTACTGACGGGTGGAGGAGTCATAGCGAACGTCCAGCTGCTCCATGCTCAGTTCGCCGCCCGTAATGACGATCGGACGTTTGCAGCACAGCAGTCGACGGTCGATCCCTTCGTTGAGCATCAGATTGTTCTGTTGGCTGCTCTCATCGAGCCGCTGATGTACCTGCGGATCGTAGATCTCGATCACCGACTCGTTGATCACGATGGCATGAGGTACCCAGATGGCCTCGGCGAACAGACGAATCAGCCGACTGCTGACATAAGTCTTGCCGGTACCTGCGGGGCCATAAATCATGATCGCGCGCCCGGAGTTCAGCGCCACGCCCAACTGATCGAGCATCCCTTCGGTAAGCACCACACCAGCAAGGGCGTTGCGCATATCATTGGCGTTGATGCGACCATGGTGAATGGTCTGGATTTTGATCAGGGAGCGGTACGAACTCACCGGAAAGGGTGCCGCGCCGATGTAGCCACTGCGCAACAGGGCGTCGCGAGCATTACTGCGACCACGTTCGGTCAGGCCATAACGCAGCATCTGCCCGCTCGTCGTTTGCGGCCCCGCTTGGCCCAGCACTTCGACACGACCATCCTTGCGCAGGAACGCCAGGACTTCTTCAAGTACAGCGCCGGTCAGCGCCAGGCGCTCCACCAGCCGCGGCATGTCCAGCACGCCGGCGTCATGCAAATGCTTGCACACCAACTCACCGAGAAAACTGTCGGTCAGACCAGTTTCGCGGATACTGCACGGCTGAGGAGCCAGTCGTTGCACCGCTTCTCGATCACTGGGGTAGGCATCACTATCGACGATGACGTGCATGACTAACCTCCAAATCCACCGGCAACGAGTTGCCAGTAGACGCTGTTCAACGTCCCGAGCAGGATCGCAACCGAATAAGGAAAGGGCTTACCGGCCACCTCCTCCGAGTTCGGAGCCATATAGGCCCGCGCCCGAAGCATCAACCGATAACGTCCCAGGGTCTGCAATAATTGACCGCGCACCAGCACGATCAGGAAACCGCACAAGCCTCCCCATAGCAGGCTGAAGAACACAGCCCACAAGGCGTAATGGGGGGGTAGGAAACTGCCAACCATGGCCATCAGCTTGACGTCGCCGGCAGCCATGCCGCCCAGGGCATACATGGGCAGGAACAGCGCAAAACCGATCAGGAGGCCCATCAGGCCGTCCCCCATCCCGCTAATCCCACCTGAATAAGTCTGGCCGGCCAATCCCAAGGCCAGACCTACCAGGATCAGCAGGTTGGGAATGCGGTGGCGACGCAAGTCGCTCACCACCGCCACGCCCAGCAGTCCTATCAGCAAAACGGTCGCAACCAGCTGTTCCATGGACATTTCGCATCTCCCTAACAGAGTTGTTGTTATCAGCAAGAACCAGGAATAACGGCGTTGCAAAGAGCCCTGATCTGGGTATCCACTACCCCGCCAAGAAGCGTGAATGCCCCGACAACAGCTACCGTGATCAACCCACCTGCCACCGCGTACTCCACAATGGTCAGGCCGTCTTCGTCTTTGACGAACTTCATTACCGAAGCCTTGATTGTTTGAATGATCATTTTGCCCACCTCTCGAATGTTGTTTTTTCCGGAAGGCAGTACGTTCTGAACTGCCTGGATGCAACACTAGTCAGGGGCAAGGCATAGGCGTTAGGAAGATTTTGCACATCACTAGGACTTTTTTGCGGGTGAGCCAAATACGGGTAATTGGCTTTTGAAGAAGTATCAGGAGGGGGCAAAACGAGGGGTGGCAGGCAATGGCGATTGCCATTCATTCACAAGCGACGAGCGGTTGACACCGGGTGTGCCAAGCCACGTCAACAAACAGTCGCCCTAGACAGGCTCAGGCAACACATAGAGCGAATAGAACTAACTTACGTTTTTCTTATCAGCATTTAGTCTGCAAAGTGATAGCACGTTAGCAATACTACTCACCGAGAACGGCACGAAGAACCGCAGAGTAGAGACATGACGTCCAATTTGACCAGAAGGCCATCGCTACTGTGGTTCGATCTGACCCACGATCGCTCCACCAAGGAACTCATCGCGCAGTTCGAGGGCGCCTGCGACTGCAAATTGGCGAAAAACTCCGTGTTGCCCCACGGGGAACACGCAGACATGATCTGCATCCATTTTGATCGCCCCGACACCCCAGGCTTGAGGCTGTTGCTGGAGATCAAACGCACTACTCCCAGCATCCCGATCACCATGTTCACCGTCCAACATTCAGAGGAACTGGCCGTCTGGGCTATGCGTTCCAGTGTCTGGGAATACATGGTGCTGCCGTTCTCGGCCACCGAGAGGAAGCGCTATCTGACAGCTGTGGTGCAGCTGTGCGAGTTGCGCCGAAATGCCAATGGCCAGGGCCAGACATCGCTGATCGATCACTCCCCTACCCTGCCGGACAGCATCCGCCTGACCGCGGGGCATCAAAAACATCAGGCGCTGAGCCATATCATGCTGTACATCGATCAGCACTTTCGCGACAGCATTGATCAGAGGGATTTGGCCAAGCGCTGCGGCATGACGACATTTCGTTTCAGCCGCCTGTTCAAGGAAGCCAATGGCGTTGGCTTCACCGATTACATCCTGGACAAACGCATGAACTTCGCCAAGCAACTGCTCGACAATAGCCAGATGCCTATTACCAGCATCGGCTATGAGGCCGGCTTCAAGGACCCGTCCTACTTCGCTCGCGCCTTCAAGCAGTCCGTCAACTGCACACCCAGCGAATACCGTTTGACATGCCAACTCAGAGCGGTAGCAGCGCAACCGGCGCTGGAGGATACAACTGCTGAAGTGCTCGAAAGCCTGGTGCAGAGCCTCGGAAGTTGAGCCGGCTTATTTCACGCGCATAAAAAAACGCCGCTCAATGAGCGGCGTTTTTTTGAATTTGGAGCGGGAAACGAGACTCGAACTCGCGACCCCGACCTTGGCAAGGTCGTGCTCTACCAACTGAGCTATTCCCGCAAATGGCGTCCCCTAGGGGACTCGAACCCCTGTTACCGCCGTGAAAGGGCGGTGTCCTAGGCCACTAGACGAAGGGGACACGCTGCCCGGAACACATGGTGTGTGTTTCGGTGCCCAGATCCGCATCCGAAGATTTGGTTCTGGTTTCACTCAGCCCTGCCCGAAAGCAAAGCCGTTTAAAACTGGAGCGGGAAACGAGACTCGAACTCGCGACCCCGACCTTGGCAAGGTCGTGCTCTACCAACTGAGCTATTCCCGCATTGGCGTCCCCTAGGGGACTCGAACCCCTGTTACCGCCGTGAAAGGGCGGTGTCCTAGGCCACTAGACGAAGGGGACACACGTACAACATTCACTCCCTACCGCGTTTCGCTGTGTGCTTTACGCTGTAAGTGGCGCGCATTCTATGGATGGATTGAGGGGTCGTCAACCCCCAGATATAAATTTATTTAAATCAATGACTTCGCCCTGCTTTCAGCAGTGATTCAGGCTTTTCAGTCGCCTGACCTTTGGCGCCTATATTCTGGCATCCATCAAGGCGCTATAGTCCCCGCTGGATGATGGCAATGTGTACCTCACACGCTATTTACTTATATATGCAGCATTGCGGCCGATATAAGCAGAGCCACACCGATTCACTCGTCGAGCGGCGCTAGGCACCCAAATGCCAAGCCACTACACTCGACTCGCACGCGAACCCCATAAAGAGGTCTTACCGGTGACACCACTCATGATCACCCTGCTAGTCGTAGCCGGGATCGCACTATTGATCGCCATTGGCTACATGAACCATGTGGTGGAAAACAATAAACTGGAAAAAGCCCGCACCAAGGTTGAACTCAACGACCGCCTGCGTCGCTGCGGCGAAATCACCGAGACTTTCCCTGGTCAGTTCACAACACCCGCGCTCAAGCTGCTATTGACCCGCCTGGAACTGAACGTCTGCCAGCGCCTGCTGAACCTGGAAAAAACCAACGCCACGTTGAAGGCACGGATTACCGAGCTGAGTGCCTTGGTCGCCCAGGGCGAATCGATCCCGGTCAACAACCCGCCGGCACCGATACAGACCGAAGCCAAAGCCAAAGACGTGCGCTTCCTGCTCGAAGCCTTGCATGGCCAGATCACCCGCGCGGCACAGGACGGCTTCCTGCCGACCAACGAAGCCAAGCGCTGGATCCGCGAAGTGCGCCACATTCTGGTCCTGCTGCACATCGAATTCTTCAACAACCTGGGCCAGCATTCTCTGCAACAGAACCAGCCCGGTCAGGCCCGTCTGGCCTTCGAACGCGGCGTGCAATACCTGCGCAAACAACAGGAACCGCAGGTTTACGCAGAACAGCTGGAATACCTGGAGAAACTCCTGGCCCGCGCCAACGCCCAGGTCATGGACAAGATCGCTCCGGTTGAAGGCGAGGTGAACCAATTGACCGAAGGCCTGAAAGACGTCGAAGCTGATGCCGACTGGAAGAAAAAAGCGATCTACGACTGATCATGTAAATGCTGAAAAGCCACCGGGTCAGGTGGCTTTTTTTTGCGTTGGGATTGATGGAGGGCAGCCCCTACAACCTGAAGTGCCCCACCATCCCCTTCAACTCAACCCCCAACTGCGCCAACTCAATACTCGACGCCGCATTGCCCCGCATCGCCAGCGACGACTGATCCGCACTGGCGCGAATACTGGTGACACTGCGATTGATCTCCTCGGCCACTGAACTCTGCTCTTCCGCAGCCGCTGCAATCTGCTGGTTCATCTGCTGAATCAACGACACCGCAGCCGCAATGCTCCCCAAGGCGCTCTCGGTCTGCAACGCATCGCTCACCGCCAGCTTCACCAACTCGCCACTGTTCTGAATCTGCTGCACCGACGACTGAGCCGCCGAGCGCAAGGCGCTGACCAGCCGTTCGATTTCCTCGGTCGATTGCTGAGTTCGCTTGGCCAGCGCCCGAACTTCATCGGCCACCACCGCAAAGCCCCTGCCCTGCTCGCCGGCCCGCGCCGCCTCGATGGCCGCATTGAGCGCCAACAGGTTGGTCTGCTCGGCGACGCTTTTGATCACGCTGAGCACTGTGCCAATGTTCTGGATTTCCGCACTGAGGCTTTCGATGCTGGAGCTGGCCGAGGTGGCCGAGTCCGCCAATTGTTCGATCCGCGCCATGCTCTGACGCACCACCTGCTGACCGCTTTCGACCTTGCCGTCGGCAGTCTGTGCTGCCTGGGCGGCCTCCTCGGCGTTACGTGCGACGTCATGCACCGTGGCGGTCATCTGATTCATCGCCGTGGCGACCTGCTCGGTTTCTTCCTTCTGGCTGCTGACTTCAAGGTTGGTCTGTTCGGTCACCGCCGACAGCGATTGAGCAGAGCTTGCCAGCTGTTCGATACCGGCCTGCAAACCACTGACGATATGGCTGAGCCCTGCGCCCATTTGCTGCATGGCTTGCATCAACTGGCCGATCTCGTCACGGCGGGTCACTTCAATCGTGGCACTCAAATCGCCCGCGGCGATCTGCTGAGCGACACGGATCACACTGCGCAGCGGCGCGACGATCAACCGGGTGATCACCCACGCAGCAATCAGCCCCACCAGCAAGGCCAGCGCCGAGGAGCCGATGATCAACAGCGAGTTCTTTTTCAGCTCTGCCTGCATCGACTGGTCTTCAGCAACATAGGCCTGATCCACCCGCGCCACCACTTGAGCGGCGCGCTGGTGGAGTTGCTCGTAGACGGTCTTTTCCTGCGCCAACAAGCCGGTGTACTCAGCGAGTTTTTCACTGAAACCGGCGATGTGACCGGACACTTCATTGAGGACGGTCTGGTACCCCTCATCCTTGATCGTGGTTTTCAGTTGCTCGGCCTGGGTCAGTGCCTGATCGGCTTGCTCGATCTTGCCCTGCCCGCCACTGTCGTCGCCCTTGCGGCTCTGGTCCAGGCGTACGCGCGCTTCGTTCATGGCCTGCAACATCAGCCGCGAAACCTGGCTGACCTGATTCGCCTGCTCAATGAATTGCGCGCCATCCTTGCCCTCGGATTCCTTCAAGGTATAGGCACCATCATCGGCGAGCCCGGCCTGCAGCACGTCCAGGTTATTGGCCACACTGGATACCGACCAACTGGCCATTTCCAGTGCCAGGTCCTTGCCCTGACTCAGCGAGACAAACTCGTCAAAAGCCTTGCGATAAGCGTCCAGAGATTGCTCGACGTCATTCATGACCGGCACATTGGTCGCCGACTGAGCCTTGAGCTGGGTTGCCAGCGCGACCAGAGCGCCCACCCCGGCGCGCAAGGCGTCCGCGGTTTTCGGATTACCGTGCAAGGCGTATTCCTGCTCGAGCAGGCGAACCTTGAGCAAACCGCTGTTGAGCGACGACATTTGCTTGAGCCCGTCGAAGCGCTGGCTGATGGTTTGCAGGGACCATACGCCAATGGCTGCCACCAGGGCTGTCAACAGCAGCACCAACACAAACCCGATACCCAGTTTTTTCGCCATACCGAGGTTGGCAAAACGTCCTTGCACGGCCGAAATCATTGCGCTTAGTCCCCTGCCATTGTCTGTTGATGCAGATTCGCAACGGGCTTGTGCCAACACAAGTCTCTGGCGTCGGAATAATGGCAAAAAGCTACGTCCGCGTCGCTTTCAGAACGCTTGAGGTCGATCCCCAAACGTCAGACCCTGGCGGTGGCTTGAAAAAATGCCCGGGCACGAGGATCACAGGCGTAGGCAACGTTGATGCGCTGCCAGTCATCAGCTTGGCCGCTCGGACTGAACGCCGTTGGGCAAGACAGCAGGACACCGAAGCGCCGCGCCTGAGTTCGCACCTGAGCGTAGTCAGACTTGCGCGATCGCGCCCAGATGAACAGGCCGCCCGCCGGCTTGCCGAACACCTCCCACTCCGCGTCTTCGAGCACCTGCAAGGCCGCTTCCCTGCCCGTGCTTAAACGCTGGCGCTGACGCTGCACCAATTTGCGATAGGCACCACTGGCCAACAGACAAGCCAGTACCGACTCGCTAAACCGCGAAGCGCCCATGCTGCTGATCATCTTGACCTGCGCCAATCGCGAAATAACATCGGCACCGGCCACTACAAAACCGACCCGCAACGAACTGCTGAGTGTTTTGGAGTAGCTGCCGACGTAAATCACGTTGTCATCGATGCCGAGAGCCGCAAGACGCGTGCCGGGGCCGCTGTGCAAATCCGCATAGACATCATCTTCGATCACCAGCACGCCATTTTTTTTCGCCAGTTGCACAACCTGCTGCGCCACCCCCGGGGTCAAACTGCTGCCGGTGGGGTTGTGATAAAAGCTGTTGATGAACAAGCCACGGGGTTTGTACTTCAGCAACAATGCCTCGAGTGCTTCGGTATCTGGCCCGCGAGGGGTTCGTGGCACTTCGATCATGCAGACCCCGTGCAGCCTGAGCAGATCGAACAGCATCGAGTAACCGGGACTCTCCACCACCACGCAATCGCCCGGATTGAACAGCGTGCGCACAATCAGATCGAGCCCATGACTGGCCCCCGCCGTGGTCAATATTCGGCTTTCATCCACCTCGATATTCAGGTGTTTCAACCGTTTGAGGATCTGCTGGCGCAAGGCAGGCAGGCCCAGCGGCGTGCTGTAGTTGAACAACCCGGCCATGTCGGTGCGGCTGACCTGGCGTATGGCGTAGCTCAGGTCGTCAGTCTCGCGCCAGCTTTCGGGTAATCCACCGCAACCCAGTTTCAGTTTGCCGACGTGGCCGCTTTGCTTCTCCTCAACCCCTTCGAACCAGGGAAGATCCTGTTGCCCCTGAGCGGCCAGCACCGTTGCCGCGACAAAGAAACCCGCCCCGTTACGCGTCGCCAGTACTCCTTGAGCCACAAGCCGTTCACAGGCCTCGACGACACTGGATTGACTGAGCAGATTGATTCGCGCGATTTGTCGCACGGAAGGCAAACGCGTCCCCGGCGACACCTCGCCGCGACGGAGCCAGTCGGCCAATGCGTCGACGATTTGCTGCACGACCGGCACCAATGCCTGTCGATCGATTCTCAACTCCATGAGCAAGCAAACTCCTGTCCGTTTTGCGGGAAACAGTTAATCACAGGAGCGCTCGAGGGGATGTGCGACAACGCCGCCAAAACCCTCAGATCTAATCATTTGAAACACATTGATCGGCGTCTTCAGGGAACTGGCGCCAGTGTGTGTAATGTTGAGAGACCTGTGGCGAGGGAGCTTGCTCGCGCTTGAGTGCGTAGCACTCATAAAATTGGGGCCGCTACGCAGTCCAGCGCGAGCAAGCTCGCTCGCCACAAAGGTATGCCTGAAGAAGTGGGCAAAACATTAAAACGCCGTGACCCCACCATCCACCGCCAGCGAATGACCGGTGGTGAATGCCGCGCCATCGCTGCACAGGTACAGCACCGCGCTGGCAATTTCTTCGACCTTGCCAATACGCCCGACCGGGTGCATTGCATTGGCGAACTCGCCCTTCTTCGGGTCCGCTTCGTAGGCTCGACGGAACATGTCGGTGTCGATCACCGCCGGGCACACCGCATTCACGCGAATCTTTTTCTTGGCGTATTCGATGGCCGCCGATTTGGTCAGGCCGATCACCGCGTGTTTCGAGGCAGCGTAGATGCTCATCTTCGGCGCAGCGCCCAGCCCGGCGACCGAAGCGGTGTTGACGATCGCGCCGCCGCCTTGGGCCAGCAGCAATGGCAACTGATACTTCATGCATAGCCAGACGCCTTTGACGTTGACGCCCATGATCGCGTCGAACTCATCGATCGTGCCGTCGGCCAGTTTGCCTTTCTCGATTTCGATACCGGCGTTGTTGAAGGCATAGTCGAGACGGCCGTAGGTATTCACTACCTCGTCCATCAGATTTTTCACATCGCCTTCCAGAGTGACGTTGCAGCGCACGAAGGTCGCTTCACCGCCCGCGGTGCGAATCAGCGCCACAGTGCCTTCACCACCGGCCGCGTCCAGATCGGCGACCACCACTTTCAAACCTTCAGCAGCGAACGCCAAAGCGGTCGCGCGGCCAATACCATTGGCCGCGCCTGTCACAACGGCGACCTGGCCGGAAAACGTCATGCTCATTGTTATGTCCTCGGAGGGAAGAATGCGGGGGATCGGGTGTGCCCAGTCTAGTCATAGGGCCGTATGGCACGGCAGCACTATCAGAAGGCCGGTTGGGCACCCATGAGTTGCAGTGATAGAACTGCCGCCCTGACTATCACTGCACTGGATCGATGTGCATTCGCAGCGTCAGCCAACCTTGCAGCTTCGCCAATGAAGGTCTATCAACAAGACTTCATTCATCTTGAGTGCCTGTCATGACTACCCAGACCAATCGCCAGTTCCTGCTCGCCAAACGCCCCGTGGGAGCGGCCACCCGTGAGACGTTCACCTATCAAGAAGTACCGGTCGGCGAGCCGGCGACGGGTCAGATTTTGGTCAAGAACGAATACCTGTCCCTGGACCCGGCCATGCGTGGCTGGATGAATGAGGGCAAGTCCTACATTCCTCCGGTCGGCATTGGTGAAGTGATGCGTGCGTTGGGCGTAGGCAAAGTCATCGCCTCGAACAATCCGGGCTTTGCCGTGGGGGACTACGTCAACGGTGCCTTGGGTGTGCAGGATTACTTCCTTGGCGAGCCGCGAGGTTTCTACAAGGTCGATCCGAAACTGGCACCTCTGCCGCGCTATTTATCCGCGCTGGGCATGACCGGGATGACCGCCTATTTCGCCCTGCTCGATGTCGGCGCGCCGAAAGCCGGTGACACGGTGGTGCTGTCGGGCGCAGCCGGTGCGGTGGGCAGCATTGCCGGGCAGATCGCCAAGATCAAAGGTTGCCGGGTGGTGGGCATTGCCGGCGGCGCGGACAAGTGCAAGTTCCTGATCGATGAGCTGGGTTTTGACGGTGCCATCGACTACAAAAACGAAGACGTACACGCCGGCCTCAAGCGCGAATGCCCGAAAGGTGTCGACGTGTATTTCGACAACGTCGGCGGCGACATTCTCGACGCGGTGCTGAGCCGCCTGAACCTGAAGGCGCGGGTGGTGATTTGCGGTGCCATCAGCCAGTACAACAACAAAGAAGCGGTCAAAGGCCCGGCCAACTACCTGTCGTTGCTGGTCAACCGTGCACGGATGGAAGGCTTTGTGGTGATGGATTACGCCGCACAGTTCGGCGCTGCCGGTCAGGAAATGGCCGGCTGGATGGCCAAGGGGCAGCTCAAGAGCAAGGAAGATATCGTTGAAGGACTGGAAACATTCCCGGAGACGCTGATGAAATTGTTCAGCGGTGAGAATTTCGGGAAGTTGGTGTTGAAAATTTAACCCGGTATTTTGAAAGAATCACAAAACCCTGTGGGAGCAGGCTTGCCCGCGATGAGGGCGTGTCAGTCAACATCAATCTTGTCTGATACACCGCTATCGCGGGCAAGCCCGCTCCCACAGGTTTAGTGGCGTTTAAGCGAGTTCGGCAACAACCGCCGCCAACGCCTTCGCCGGATCCGCCGCCTGGCTGATCGGACGGCCGATAACCAGGTAGTCGGAACCGGCGTCCAGCGCCTGACGCGGGGTCAGGATGCGGCGTTGATCGTCCTGGGCGCTGCCCGCCGGACGAATCCCCGGGGTCACCAGTTGCAACGACGGGTGAGCAGCCTTCAAGGCCTGGGCTTCCAGGGCCGAGCAGACCAGACCGTCCATCCCGGCTTTTTCCGCCAGCGCGGCCAGGCGCAGCACCTGCTCCTGCGGTTCGATGTCCAGACCGATACCCGCCAGATCCTCACGCTCCATGCTGGTCAGCACGGTCACGCCGATCAACAGCGGTTTCGGGCCGCTGCGCTGATCGAGCACTTCACGGCAAGCGGCCATCATGCGCAGACCACCGGAGCAGTGCACGTTGACCATCCACACGCCCATTTCCGCGGCGGCCTTGACGGCCATGGCGGTGGTGTTCGGAATGTCGTGGAACTTGAGGTCCAGGAACACTTCGAAGCCTTTGTCGCGCAGGGTGCCGACGATTTCCGAGGCGCAACTGGTGAACAGTTCTTTACCGACTTTGACCCGACACAGCTTCGGGTCCAGTTGATCGGCCAGCTTCAGTGCGGCGTCACGGGTAGGGAAATCCAGGGCGACGATGATAGGCGTCTGGCAGGCGGACATGAGTGGGCTCTCAGGCAAGTCGAAATCGGCGCGCATTGTAGCGGAACCAGCGCCGCTGCGGGACCCGATGATCGGTAATTCGTCATCGCGGCTTAGACAAGACTAGCTCCTGCGGCCATTGTGTCGAGTTCGATACACACACGACACGCCCACAACACCCTTCAACGCTACCCTCGGCAGCCGCAACAGGTCCTACAGCACTTCCCGCCTCACGGCCGGACGCCTATGCTGAAGCCACAACCTCGCAGCCTATCTTTGTGGTTGGCAGCCTATCTGGCAGATGAACGCACGCATGCACAACTCCCCAGCACCTCTGAACGACGATCAAAAAGCGCCGGCCGACGATAAACGCTGGAGCATTCGCGCCCTGATCGTCGACGATGACGTCCCGATCCGCGAACTGATGATCGACTACCTGGCCCGGTTCAGTATCCACGCCAGCGGTGTCACCGATGGCGCCGCCATGCGTCAGGCCCTGCAAGCCGAGCACTTCGACGTGGTGGTGCTCGACCTGATGCTGCCCGGCGAAGACGGCTTGTCGTTGTGCCGCTGGTTGCGCGCCGAATCGGACATCCCGATCCTGATGCTCACCGCCCGCTGCGAACCCACCGACCGGATCATCGGCCTGGAACTGGGCGCCGACGACTACATGGCCAAGCCATTCGAGCCGCGGGAACTGGTCGCACGGATTCAGACCATTCTGCGTCGGGTGCGCGACGACCGCACCGAACAGCGTGCGAATATTCGCTTCGACACCTGGCGCCTCAACAGCGTGCTGCGCCAGTTGATCGCCGCCGATGGCCTGGTGGTGCCGTTGTCCAACGCCGAATTCCGTTTGCTCTGGGTGTTCATCGAACGTCCGCGCCGGGTACTTAGCCGCGAACAACTGCTGGACGCCGCCCGCGGTCGCTCAATTGAAGCGTTCGATCGCAGCATTGATTTGCTCGTCTCGCGCCTGCGCCAGAAACTGGGTGATGACCCAAAAGCCCCACAACTGATCAAGACCGTTCGCGGCGAGGGTTATCTGTTCGACGCACGAGACATCGGCTGATGCGTGCGCGCTTCGATACGCTGTTCGGCCGCCTGTTTGGCGTGCTGCTGCTGGCGATCGTACTGGCGCACCTGTTGGCGTTCTTCTGGTTCAGGCATTACGGTCCACCGCCTCCCCCTCCTCCGCCGTCGGAATTTTCCGAACGCTTCGACGGACAACGCCCACCGCCGGACTCGCGCTTCGGTAACCGGCCGCCACGGCCATGGTTCGGCGGGCCGCTGGTGCCGCTGACCTTTCAGTTTGTCTCGCTGATCATCGCCGCCTGGTACGGCGCCAAGCTGCTGACCCGCCCGATTCAACGCCTGAGCGACGCCGCCGAGCGCCTGAGTGAAAATCTCGACAGTCCACCGCTGGATGAGTCGGGGCCACGGGAAGCGCGGCAAGCGGCGCACACGTTCAACCTGATGCAAAAACGCATTCTGGAACAAGTGCAGCAGCGTTCGCGCATGCTCGGCGCGGTGTCCCATGATTTGCGCACGCCGCTGTCGCGACTCAAGCTGCGACTGGAACAGATCGACGACGAGAAGCTGCAAGGCCAGATGCGTCAGGACCTGGACGACATGATCAGCATGCTCGATTCCACCCTCACCTACCTGCATGAACAGCGCACTAGCGAGGCGCCACAATGGATGGACGTGCAGGCGCTGGTGGAATCCCTGAGCGAAAACGCCCAGGACCAGGGTTCCAACGTTCAGGCCAGCGGCCATTGCGCGCCGTTGCAGGTTCAGCCGATGGCCTTGCGTTCATGTATCAACAACTTGCTGGATAACGCCTTGCGTTATGCCGGGGACGCGCTGATCACGCTTGAAGACAGCCGCGAGGCACTGGTGATCCGGGTCATCGACCATGGCCCGGGTATCGCGGCGGATAAACGTGAAGCGGTGTTTGAACCGTTCTTTCGCCTGGAAGGTTCACGTAATCGCAACTCCGGCGGCGTCGGTCTGGGCATGACCATCGCCCGGGAAGCAGCGGAGCGTTTGGGTGGGCAGTTGAGCCTGGAAGAGACGTCCGGTGGCGGCCTGACGGCGGTCATCCGCCTACCTCGTGTCTAAACCACAACGACTCCCCTGTGGGAGCGGGCTTGCCCGCGATAGCGGTCTGACAGTCAACATCGATGTTGAATTTTCCGGCCTCATCGCGGGCAAGCCCGCTCCCACAGGATTTGATGCTGGCCTGATATTTGTGTTTGTGTACCGGACGGTACAAACCCCACATACCCACGACAACTCACCCCTTGAGGCTGCATAGGCCGGTGCACTCACCGGTTTCCCATTCCAAGGAGTGAGCACCATGATCGGTAGTGTCAGCAACTACACGAGCTATACCAGCACCAGCAGCACCTCCACCAACAGTGCCCGCAGCCAGCAATTCCAGAAAGAATTGCTCACCAAACTCGATAGCAACAGCGACGGCGCGGTGGATCAGGACGAGCTCACGAGCGCCCTGTCGCAGAAAACCGACGACGGTCTGCTGGTCAGCCTGAGCAAAAACTTCAGCGACCTGGACAGTGACGAAAGCGGTAGCCTGAGCAGCGAGGAAATGGCCGCAATGGCCCCTCCTCCGCCGCCACCGCGTGATCAGGCGCCGAGCACCGAACTGGCCGATGCGCTGATCAGCGCCCTGGACACGGACGGCGACGGCGCCATCAGCAGCGATGAATTGAGCAACGGCCTGACCCGCGCCGGCAGCACCGCCGACAGCACAGAAATCTTCTCGGCCCTGGACAAGAACGAAGACGGCACCGTCAGCCAGGACGAACTCGTCGCCAGCCTGACCCCACCGCCACCACCGCCTCAGCAAGTGTCCAGCGAAGAGCTGTTCAGCCAGCTCGATACCGACAGCGACGGCAGTGTCACCGCCACCGAACTGAGCAGCGCCCTGGCCAGCGACAGCACCTCGTCGACCAGCACCGACACCAGCGCCGCCTTGCTCAAGGTTCTGGACAGCGATAGCAGCGGGGGCGTCAGCAGCGATGAACTGAAAACCGCCCTGCAAGCCGGTCGCGAGCAGAACACTGATAGCTCCACCAATCAGTTCAACGTGACCGAAGCCCTGAACAAAATGATCGCCAACCTGAGCAAGCAGTACTCGCTCGATAACGTGGCGACCGTGGGCAAATACCTGAACGAGGCGACCTGAGCCGCGATAGAACCTCAAACCCCAGCAAAAAGCCCGCTGCTCTCCACAGGCTCAGTGGGCTTTGGGAGGGGTTTTGTCGTTTCGGCCTCGGCTGAGAGGTATCCAGCAGAAACGAGAGTTCATAGCGTTGCACCGCCGGTCGGAAACACGCATCCACCTGTCAGATCTGACAGGTGCGCATTTCTCCGCAAAGCGTTCTGATAACTCCTGCCCGTCATCATTACGCAGGAGCCTCAGACATGACCACGCCCGAATCACCCGACATCACCGTACTCGCACTGTTTCCACCCAGTATTCCCGAAGCAACCACGCCCGTGGTCGGTGCCCATTATGGGGTGCCGCAACGTGCGTATGACCTCAAGCCCGAGGGCTTGAAAGTGGATATCCCCCCGGCGCTCGCCGGCACGGTGCGCCCGGGTGATGTCATTGCACTGGTGTTGAACGGGGAGACCAAGGCCAGCAAACCCATTGAGCGAGGCGAAGAGAACGCCGTCAACACGTTATACCTCCCGAAAGGGTTGTTACTGTCTGACCGGCTCAATGAACTCGTCTATACCATCACCCGCGGCAGTCAGAATATCGGCACCTCAACACCGGTTCTGACATTACTGTACAACGCCATTCGCCCCGGTATGGAAGACCGCACCCCTGGCGACAAGGCTCACTCCGAACTGAAAGTCATCCTGCCGCAGGATGTGACCGACGATGGCATCGATGCCGACCGCGCGAAACAAGGTGTGCTGGTTTGTTGTTCATACCCCTTTTGCCGCCCGTATGACTACCTCAGGCTGAACTTAAACGGCCAGGATGTTTACCGGACGGTCACTGTCGCTGAAGCGCCTGCCATTCCCTCGCCGGAACCCACGACCATTTGCGTGATGGTCGAGGAAGCCGTGTTCGTGGCAGCCAAGGATAATCCGAAATTCCCAATTTCCTTCACCGTTACTGACCAATTGGGTAACGGCCCGGACACCGACTCGCCGTGGTCAGGTGCGGAGCTGGTGGACGTGCATCTTGCGGAAAGGCGCCTGGTCAAGCCAGATGTGGCCGAAGACCCGGACGATCCAAGCGATGACCCAAACACTATCGATCTTGGCAAACTCGGTACGAAAGACCTGACGGTACTGGTGCATGTTTTTGCCCCACAGTGGCAGTCCAATGACAAAATCCGCGTGAGTTACAGCGCCACCCTGCTCAGCGGAGCTGTCGTGGAGCACACAGTTGAAATGGATGTTGCGCGGACTCCATTCACCTACAAGCTGATGGTGCCCAATGCCAAGGTGATTGCGGAGAGCGTTGTGCGGGTGAAATATGAGCAGGTCAGAAACGGGGCTGTTTTCGCCACGTCCAAAATTACCACTGTCGAGGTCATCGGCAGAGCAAGTGTTGATTTGCTACCGCCGTTTCCGGTGGCGCCTGCGGTGAGCCCGATTGATCCGTTGGCCTATCCGAAGGGGGTGACGGTGCGCATTGAACACTTAGGGGCGCTGGAAGGGGACAGGGCTCGGTTGGTGGAGCTTAATCCGCCTGCAGGTTCGCCGCAATTTCCACTGGTGGCGTTCAACAGTAACAAACGCACCAATACTATTCTGACCCCGGCGTTTCTAGCTGAGCGCCAAGGGAAGGATATTGAGCTGCGGTGGAATTTGAACCGAAACGACGCACAGATTGGCAAGTCGCCGGTACTGAAGCTGAGTGTGTTGAAGATTGCGGATGGGGATGCGCGCTTGCCTACACCGGTGATCGCCGGGCGAACCGGGCAGGAACTGGATGTTTCGGAGCTGGTTGCGACAGATGCGCTGACTATCGCGCAATGGCTAGGACAGGAGGTCGGGCAATTTATCTGGTTGCGGTATGACGGGATCGACAAGAACGGCAATGCGACTGAAGTAGTGGTTTTTAGCGGAACTGAGTATTCTTCCGCGTCAGGGCTAAGTTCCCCTATTCCCTTAGAATGGTTTGGCAAACTTAAGAATTACAGCAGTGTGAAGATCACTTTCAAAGTGAATTTTGATCGTATGTCTAATGAGTCGACAGCGGTGAGTTTTCCGGTGCGGAGCTATATTACAGCCTTCAAGATCAAGCTAGTCATGGAGACAAGTGGGATACGTATGTCCGGTTACAAACTTTTTCATCCGACCTTCACTATGCACCCTCGCCCAAATTACAGCCGGACACGAACCCCCAGCCAGGGCAATCCTCCTTACAGCTATAGTTCATCCGCCCCCCTAGTAGCGCAGGTCAATTCGTCGACCGGAACAGTCACCGGTTTGAGGAATGGATCCGCGACCATCACTGTCACTGATGAGACCAAACAAACCTCCAGTTACATTGTCCAGGTGGTTGAGACATATGACCTTAAAGTCGAGCATAACCAAACGAGAACGGGTCCAGAAGCTCTTGCATACATTAGATCAATAGGAGGCGCACCTATTGCTCAAATTATCTCAACACTGCTTAATAACTCATTAGTAAATCCCACTCATACCCTATTAAACTTTGACGCCTCAAATTATTACATATACAACTCAAATGGAGCGTTAGGTTATGTAAGGTCGGCGGTCGAAAACATGTATCGGCTTTCGACATATGGCCCTAGTGACACAGATACAACACGCCGAGGGATTATTGCGCTCGTACCGAGAAACTGAAACGAGAGTAAAATCAAGGCTCGTCAGTGTCGCCATAGACCAATCGACAGTTTCGTCAATTGGTCTATGGCGGCTATACGTGGGGCACTTCGGTGCGCCGGGTTCCTTGAAGCGAGGCGTCAGCGAGGTCATGTTGAGCGATTTCGCGGGGCTGCTGAACTGCCCGCAGTACCATACCCTGCTCGGTATTCAACAGTCCGTCATGTTGGGTGAACTGGCGGTGAACAGGATGCTGGATAACCTCGTTCCGCAAAGCTTCAGATGTGCCGTGGACACAGGGTTTGTAGATCAAAAGATCGCATCCTTCGGCAGCTCCATGAGATTGTGCTCAACCGCGATATGGCGGCGAACACAGCGAAAAGGGGACGTATTTATTTACCGTTCGCTCCGCCTGAACCAGGGCCTGAGTGATCAATAAACAAAGATGTTTAATCGACATCTCCAGAAACTCTCTCAGGCTACACAACCTTGCGGCGCTGCCTACAGCTGCGCCAGAATCCGCCGGCTTGTGTGTCTTGGTGTCGGGCCCTATCGTTTCCGGGTCGCTGACGAATCAGCGATCGGATTTGACCGTCCGAATAAATCAAGGCGCGCCAGCGTCCAAGACCTATTTCAGGCATGTCTGAAATATCGTGTCGCGGTGGCTGTGCGTGGGACACCTTCGGGTGTGCCGGATTCCTTGATGTCCGGTCGGTCAACCCGCGTACAGCTGCCACCTTGTTCGTTTGACCGCGAACGGCGGTAGCTCCACTCATCAAGGAGCTTCACCATGTTCAAAGCCACACCCAACCCCCCTGAAACCGATCCAACATCCCCCTACGAATCCCTCGATTCGAAAAAACTCAACGAAGCCGCCGACCGCGCCCTCGATCACTACCTCAAACCACCCACCCCCAAAGACACCAAGCGCAAACCCAGCACCATTTACCACGTCGGCGCCAAGGTCGATAACGAAACCCTGCTGGTCAACGCCTGCGAATCCCTGGCCTCAGCCAGCGTGATGCTCAGTGAATTCGCCGGGTTGATGGACATCCCACAGCGCAACATGATGCTGGGGATTCAATCGGTGGTCATGCTGGGGGAGTTGGCGGTGAATCGGGTGCTGGATAATCTCGACCCGCAGGGCTAACAGACGCACTGATCGTTCCCACGCTCTGCGTGGGAATGCAGCCCGGGACGCTCCGCGTCCCTTCCAGAGCCGAACGCAGAGCGTCCGTTGAGGCATTCCCACGCAGAGCGTGGGAACGATCAACCCGCCATTCCTTCTCACAGAAATGGCGGGTTTTGTCGTTTCAGATCACACGGTATCCACCTTCAACGAATGATCATTGAGCATGCCGTTGATGATCGTCGCCGTATCCGCGCCGCCGGCAATCACCCCACCCGCCCCCGGCGTTACACCGTAATGGCTGGCCAGGTTCACCCCCGCCAGGTCGATGGTCTGGTTCGGCGTGGCGCCGGCCATGGCGCTGACGTCGATGCTGGTAATCACCGACGCACCACTGCCGCTGACGGTGAAGTGCAGGTAGTCATCCAGTGACGCCGCAGTGCCGTTTTCGCCTTGCAGCAGTTGCGACAGGTCGAGTTTGTCGGTGCCTGGGGTGAAGTCGGTGATGACGTCGTGGCCGCTGTTGCCCTTGAGCCACTGGAAGGTGTCGGTGTCGGTGCCGCTGCCGCCGGTGAGGGTGTTGTTGCCCAGGCCACCGATAAGGAAGTCGTCACCGCCCCCGCCGTTGAGCACATCGTTACCCAAACCGCCGTTGATGATGTTGCTGTTGTTGTCACCCATGAGGCTGTCGTTGAAATTTGAGCCGGTGAGGTTTTCGATGCCGGTCAAGGTGTCGGTGCCCGCGCCAAGGGTGTTCTGCGCGGTAAGCAGCCCCAGATCGACAGTGACCCCGGCGGTGGCGTGCGCATAGCTCGCGGTGTCGTTGCCGGTGCCGCCGTCGAGCAGGTCATTGCCCGCTCCGCTGAACAGCAAGTCATTGCCGGCGCCGCCGTGCATTTCGTTATTGCCTGACCCTGCGGTGAGCACATCATTGCCGTCGCCGGCATTGATGACGTTGTTGCCAGCGCCCGCCACCAGTACGTCGTCGCCGGAAGTGCCGGTCAGCGTATGGCCATCCTGATAGCTGATGGTCACATTGGCCGAGTCGCTGCCACCGTGGTTGTCGTTGGCGGTGTAGCTGCCGTGGAAGTCCGGGGTGCTGGCTTGGGCTCCGGCGTAGTTGATGGTCATGGTCAGCTGGTAGTTTTCCGCGCCCTTGCCGCTGTTGCCCGGACCACCGTCGTCAATGTTGGTGAGGTGGATCTGGTACGTGCCGTCCGCCGTGGCGGTCAGGGTCTGGCCGTCAGCGAGAGCAACATAAGCACCCCCGTTGACCGAGTACTCCATGGTGATATGACCGGCCGCCAGGTTGTGGTCCAGGTTGAGGGTTTCACCCTGTTTGAGGTTGACGGTGATCCGGTCCTCATCATTGGTATTGTTAGCGTTGACCGACCCCAGTGCTCCGCTGACCACCAATACTGCCGTCATGGCTGCGGTGTTGGCGACGAATGCACTGCGGGCGATGGTCACTGCCTGGACGTTATTTCCGGTGAAGCTGAAGTTCGGGTTGGTGCCGGTAAAGTCCGCGCCCTTGATCAGCCACCCGGTATTGAAGGTGGTAGGCGATGCGGTGAGCGGGTCGCCATTGATGTCGGTGTCGTTGGCCAGCAGCAATTCCCCCGGCAGCACAATGCTGCCCGACAGCACGTTGGTGATGACGTGGTCATCGACCGCCACCGGTGGCGTGTTCGGAATCACGTTGATCACCAGGGTGGAGCTGGCCAGATCGCCGTCGTTGTCGCTGGCGGTAAAGCCGATGTTTTCGCTGATCGCCACGGCTGTGGTTGTCTGCGAGGTGTAGGTGTACTCGCCGGTGTCGAGGTTCACCAGCAGCGTGCCGCTGTTGTCGGTGGCGATACTCAAGGTGTTGTTGGCGGTGTTGAAGGTGCCGTGGTTGGTGCCGCCGCTGAAGCTCAGCGAACCCTGGTTGCTGTTGCCTTTGGGGTCATAGGTATAAGTGGTGCCATCGACGGTGATGGTTTTAATGAAGCCACCATCGGCACCGAACGTACCGCCCTCGCCCTCGCCCAGCAGCGAGCCGGTAACCGGCGCGCCTTGCACGGTGCCCGAGAGTATCGAGTTGAGTTGATTGAGGTCGGTCACCACCACGGCATTGGTGTCGGTGTGCGTACTGCCGTCATAGGCCACTGGATCGAGGCTGTCGTTACTGACACCGCTGCCCAGGCCGATGGCGTAGTTCTTGATGCCATTGGCGTCGAGGAAGGCTTTGAGGGCGGTCTCGTCCGCGGGGCCGATGTCGCCTTCGTTGGGTTTGCCATCGGAGAAGAAGTAGCCGACGTTCTGCGCCCCGATGAGTTTGCCCGTGGTGTTGAACGCACTTTGCATGGTCGCTACGGCCGCGTCGTAGTTGGTCCCGCCGTCCGCCGTCAACGTCGCGATAATCGACTTGGCCGTCGCCACATCGACCCAGATCGACGTCTGGTCCGTGGCGCTGCTGCTGAAGGTGACGATCTGCACCTTCACGTCGCCCAGATTGTCGTACTTGTCGAGCAGTGCGCTGATCGCCTGCTTGGCCAGGTCCAGCCGCGACAGGCCCGATACGCCGGAGGGGTCGTCCATGCTCCCGGACACGTCGATCACCAGCAGCAGGTTGGAGTCGATCTGCACCGCGGGCACCGAACGGTCCGAGGCGACGGCGTTAGACGGCACGTCATCGACGATGCTGACCACAAGGGTGCCGGTGGTGCTGTTGCCCACGGCATCGGTGGCGGTATAGGTGAAGCTTTCGTTCAGCGTATTCGCGCCGTCGTTGGCGTTGGGCGAAGTTTTCGGCGCCGAGGTCAGGGTGTAGGTGTAGCTGCCGTCGGGGTTGAGCAGGATCTGCCCGTAGGTTCCGGTGGCGCTGCCGACCAGGGTGTAGGTGATCGCGCCGCTGGCGCCGGTGACCGCACCGACCAGCGTCCCGGAGCCGGTTTCACCGGTGTTGCCCGGCTCGCTGCCAGTGACCGTGCCTGCTGCCAGGTCCTGGCCGTCCCGAGTCAAATCCAGGGCTTTTTCGTAGACGGTCACGTCGGTATCGGTGACCGTTACGAGGCAGTTGTTGGACACGTCGATGGTCAGGGTCGTGGTGCTTTCATCGCCATCAGCATCGCGCACAGTGTAGGTGAATACATCCGTGGCGCCCGGCTCGCCGACCGAGTTCGGGTTGCTGTGGTACACGGCGTTGCCGTTGGCATCCAGCGTCAGGTAGCCGTAGGTGCCGTTGATTTGCGTGTTCAAACCGCCGATGGCCGAGGTCGAGGTGTCGCTGCCGGCGCGCACGCCGACCACCGCACCTCCCAATGCGGGGCCGTCAGCACCGAGCACATCGTTGTCCAGTACATTACCGCTGACTGTCCCGCCCTCCACCACCGCGACTGAATCGCAGTAAGCAGTCGGCACGTCATCGACGATGTTGATCACGATGGTACTGGTGACGCTGTTGCCTAGAGAATCGGTGGCCTGATAGGTGAAACTTTCGCTCAGGGTGTTCGGTCCGTCGTTGGCATGGGGCGTGGTCGCTGGTGCGGACGTCAGGGTGTAGGTGTAACTGCCATCCGGGTTGAGCAGGATTTGCCCATAGGTCCCGGTGGTGCTACCGACCAACGTGTAAGTGATCACGCCAGTGGCGCCGGTGACGGAACCGACCAAGGTGCCGCTGGCAGTTTCGCCGGTATTGCCAGGCTCACTGCCGGTAACCGTACCCGCCGCCAGGTCCTGTCCATCCTTGGTCAAATCCAGGGCTTTTTCCTGAACCGTCACGTCGGTATCGGGAGCCACGACGAGGGAGCAGTTGGCCACGTCGATGGTAATGGTCGTGGTGCTTTCATCGCCATCGGCATCACGCACGGTGTAGGTGAACACGTCCGTGGCGCCCGGCGCGCTGACCGAGTTCGGATTGCTGTGGTACACGGCGTTGCCGTTGGCATCCAGAGTCAGGTAGCCGTAGGTACCGTTGATTTGCGTGTTCAGGCCGCCAATGGCTGAAGTCGAAGTGTCGCTGCCGGCGCGCACGCCGACCACTGCACCACCCGACGCAGGGCCGTCAGCACCCAGCACATCATTGCCCAACACATTCCCGCTGACCGTACCGCCCTCCACCACCGAGACGGCATCGGCGTGAGCAATGGGGACGTCATCGACGATGTTGATCACGATGGTACTGGTGACGCTGTTGCCCAAGGGATCGGTCGCTTGATAGGTGAAACTTTCGCTCAGGGTGTTCGGCCCGTTGTTCGCGCTGGGCGTGGTCGCTGGCGCGGAAGTCAGGGTGTAGGTGTAGGAACCGTCGGGGTTGAGCAGGATCTGCCCGTAGGTTCCGGTGGCGCTGCCGACCAGGGTGTAAGTGATCGCGCCCGTGGTGCCGGTGACCGAGCCGACCAACGTTCCGGAGGCGGTTTCACCTGGGTTACCAGGCTCGCTGCCGGTGACTGTGCCCACTGCCAGGTCCTGGCCGTCCTTGGTCAAATCCAGGGCTTTTTCGTGAACCGTCACGTCGCTATCGCTGGCCGCTACAAGGGTGCAGTCGGCCACGTTGACGGTGATGGTCGTGGTGCTTTCATCGCCATCGGCATCACGCACGGTGTAGGTGAACACGTCCGTGGCGCCCGGTGCGCTGACCGAGTTCGGATTGCTGTGGTACACGGCGTTACCGTTGGCATCCAGAGTCAGGTAGCCGTAGGTGCCGTTGATTTGCGTATTCAAGCCGCCGATGGCTGAAGTCGACGTGTCACTGCCGGCGCGCACGCCGACCACCGCGCCACTGAGCGCCGGGCCGTCGGCGCCACCCACGTCATTGTTCAGCACGTTGCCCGAGGCCGTTGCGCCCTCGGCTATCGTGGCGAGATCAGGATGGGCTGTGGGCAAGTCATCGACGATGTTGACGTTGATCTGACCCAATGCCGTGCTGCCGTCGACGTCGGTGGCGACGACATTGAGGTTCTCGGTGATGCTGTTGGCGCCGTTGGCGTTCGGGTGAGTTTCATTATCCGTCAGGGTGTAGCTGTAGCTGACCACGCCGGTCGTGCTGTTGAAACCGGTGATGGTCAGCGTATTGCCGAGCGCAGTGACAATCGATTGCGGGAAGCCCGCGGCCACACCGCTGGTGACCACCGCGATGCCGCCCACGGTCAGGGTTTGCAAACCGTCGAGGGCGGTGACAGTGAAGGTGCCGCTCTGGGTCAAGGCCGGTGTGTTGGGGCTGGTGCCGTCGCTGAGGTTTTTCTCATAAACCGTCAGCTCCCCGCCTTCGACATTCAGACCATCGAGGGTCACTGGGTCATCGCTGTTCTGGATATTCAGCACCAGCGTCGCGGTGCTGGTATCGCCATCGGAATCGGTGAGGGTGTAGACGAAACTCTCGGTAGCGTTGCCACCACCGTTCAGGGCTTTGAAGTCGGCGTCGCTGGTGTTCAGGGTGTAGGTGTACGTGCCATTGGCGTTGAGCACCAGTGTGCCGTAAGTCCCGTTGAACGTGCCGCCGATGATCGGCCCGCTGTCGGGGCCGGTGGCAATGCGGTCGGCGCCCTGGAGGTCATTGGGCAGCACGCTGCCGGTCAGGGTCAGCAGGGTTTCCGAGCCGGTATTGGCGTTGGTGTCGCCGATGGCTTTGGGCACATCGTCGGTGATGTTGACGTCCAGCGAACCGGTGGCGGTATCGCCGTTGCTGTCACTCGCGACCACGGTGAACTGTTCGCTGAGGTTGTTGGCACCGTCACCAGCCGCGTGGATTTCGTTGCCGACCAGGGTGTAGCTGTAACTCACCACGCCGGTGGCCGGGTTGTAGCCGGTGATCGTCAGGGTGTTGCCCAGTTGAGTGGTGATCGACTGCGGGAAACCGACAGCCACACCGCCACTGATCACGTTGATCCCGCCGATGCTCAGACTGTTCAGCCCGTCAGCCGCAATGACTGTGAAGGTGCCGTTTTGAATCAGCGCTCCGGGGTTGCTGGCCGAACCGTCCGCCAGGTGGGCTTCATTGAGGGTCAGTTCGCCTCCCGCCACCGACAGGCCAATGAGGGTGACCGGGTTATTCGGCGCGCCTGTCCCCCCCGCGCCACCTGCACCGTTGTCGCCGTTGTCCGGGTCCCGGCGTTCCAGGAGGAATTCGGGAATACCGTTGAAGCCCGCGGTGGGGAAACCAATCGTGGGGTCGACCCGGCCCCCCACTTCCTCCAGCAACACAAAACTATGACCGCCGCCCAATCCACCCGGCGCGCCCGTTGCGCCCGGCCCGGCGGCGGTGGCTTCACCGGTCTGGGTCGGGTCGGCGCCGGCGGCAATGGCTTTTTGCAGTTGCTCGACATCGGTCAGTTGCGCCTGGCTCGGCGTCACCGCATCGGCGGCCTCCACGTGCGGGACCTGATGCGCCAGTAATTGGCTCGTCATCTGCAGGCTGCTATCACGCCCCAGGGTCAGCTCCTGGCCGTTTTGCAGATGCACCGCCACCGCGCCTTCGGCCCCGGTGACCAGTTGCTCGCCGGCAAACAGCCGATCGCCCTCGACCAGAGTGCGTCGGGTGCCATCACCCGCCACTGCCTACACCTGACCGATGACCTTACTGACGATACGTTGCCATGTGCATTTCCTCCGCTGCCAACTGCTGTCGGCATCCTGTTTGCGCGAAGACGTGCTCATGGTTCAGGCAGGTTGCCTAGGCGGATTGTTTACCGAGAAAGCGTTTACCTGACGTAAACCGCTGCCTCCCGACGCTCTCGCCAGGCATGTCACTCGCGAGGGAGATTTCTGGATCGGGATAAAACCCTCTGCAATCAATGGCATCGGGGCCCACTTCCAAATAACCGGCCTGCGAACGATGCGTAACGGTTTTGAATCACTCGAGCGACAAAAAACTGTCACTTTAAAACCGTCTCGCTTCCCTCCCCTCCAGCACTTCTTCGCCCTGTGTCGAAAAGTGAATGGAACTTTTATAAAGCCCGTCGATGCTCTGAGAGCTCATAAAAACAAGGCTTTCGCATTGAACAATGTGCTGGATTTTTCAGAGCGCATAAGTTTTTTTCGGCATATGTCTTATGAGAAATCCTTCTTAGCTTCTCTTCAGGATGTTCTTAGCTCTGTTGTAACAAGCGTGAGACGGTTTCACTTAAAAATAACGTCAAATATTTGGCAACTCACTAAGCACCATCAGGAATCAGGGAGAGGCATCCATGCGCGTTTTAACCCCCCTCTGCAGCGCGATTTTGCTGGCCATGGCCTGCACTTCTCAGGCTCAGGCGATGTCATTGACCGAGGCGATCCAGAGCACCATTGCGACCCACCCGGAACTGTCGTCGCGGGTCGATGCCCGGCTCTCGGCCGACGAGCAGATTAAAGTCGCCAAAGGGGGCTTTTATCCATCGGTGGATTTGAACGCCGGCTACGGGCGCGGGTACAGCGATAACACCACCACTCGGGCGCAGGGCAATCACCACACCGAAATCCTCACCTACACCCAATCGGAACTGCGCCTGCGGCAGATGCTGTTCGACGGTTTCAACACCTCCAACGAGGTCGCGCGCACCAAAGGCGTGGCCAACTCGCGAGCCTATTACGCTCAGGGCACCGCCCAGGATCTGGCCCTGCGCACCGTCGAGGTGTACCTCGAAGTGCTCAAGCGTCGCGAACTGGTGACCCTGGCCAAGAACAACCTGCAAGCGCACATGCGTGTCAACGATCAGATCGGCCTGCGCACCCAGCGTGGGGTCGGCAGCAACGCCGACTCCGATCAGTCCACCGCTCGCCGGGCGCTGGCGCAAAACAACCTCGACACCGCCGAAGTCGATCTGGCCGATGCCGAGACGAACTTCTACAGCGTCGTGGGGCGCATGCCCGATGAACTCGAAGCGCCGCCATCGACTCGCGGCGAATTGCCCGCCACCCTGCCGGAAGCCCAGCAGAGCATGGTGGAAAACAACCCGTACCTGAAATCCGCCCAGGCCGATGTGCAATCGGCCGAGAGCCAGTACGAAGTCTCCAAGTCGCCGTTCTACCCGCGTTTTGACGCTGAAGCGGCGGTGGGCGCGAATAACAATATTCAGGGCGACGAAGGCCACGACAACGAATGGCGAGTGGGTGTGGTGATGAACTACAACCTGTTCCGTGGCGGCAGCGACAAGGCCCGGCTGGCCTCCAATGCGCACCAGATCAACCAGGCGCTGGACATCCGCAACAACGCCCTGCGCCAACTCAATGAGAACATCCACCTGGCCTGGAACGCCATGCTCAACGCCAAGAAACAAACCCCGACCGCCCGTGAATACGCCGAGACCACCACCCGTGTGCGCGCTGCGTATCAGGATCAGTTCGGTCTTGGCCAACGGACCCTGCTCGACTTGCTCGACAGTGAAAACGAGCTCTACAACGCCAACCGCCGCTACACCGAAGTGCGCTACACCGAGGAGTTTTCGATGTACCGCGTGCTGGCGAACATGGGTCAGTTGCTGAGCAAACAACGGGTGGTGCTGCCCGCCGATGCGATCGCCTCCACCGAAGTGAAAAACGAAGCGCGTTTGCCTGAACTGAAGTAGCTCATATGAAGTAGCGCAAAGGGAGCGATCAATGTGACCAGCATGGAAACCGGCAACACGGGTGTCGATCCGCGCCTGAGCTTCGATGACCCGCTTCTGGACGGTCTGTTGATCCTCTGCAAACTTCATGGCGCGACGGTCAGTCGCGCCAGCCTGAGTGCCGGGCTGCCATTGGCACACCAACGCTTGAGCCTGGACCTGCTGCCGCGCGCAGCGGCCCGGGCCAGTTTGCAGGCGCGTGTGTTGCGCCGTGAACTGGGGGATATTTCCGCGCTCAACCTGCCTGTGATGCTGATCCTCAACCATGGCCGCTGCGCTATCTTGCGTCGCTTCGGCGATGACGGTCAGGCGTTGATCCTGCCGAGCGAAGCCGACGGCGGAGAACAATGGGTCAGCACGGACGAGCTGACCGCCAACTACAGCGGCCAGGCCTTGTTCGCCCGGCCGCGGCATGAACTCGAAGACTTGCGCGCGCCGCTGGTGCCGCGAGTGGAAGCGTGGTTTCGCGACACGTTGAAGTTGTCGAAGTGGCTGTACAGCGATGCGATTCTGGCGAGTTTCCTGATCAACCTGTTGGGGCTGATGGTGCCGCTGTTCGTGATGCAGACCTACGACCGGGTGGTGCCGAACCAGGCCACTTCAACGTTGTGGGTGCTGTCGATCGGCTTGCTGATCGGCACCGGGTTCGAACTGGTGCTGCGGGTGGTTCGCGCGCACTTGCTGGACACCGCCGGGAAGAAAACCGACGTGATTCTTTCGGCGACCTTGTTCGAACGCATCACCGGCATGGCGATGAAAGCGCGACCAGCGACCATCGGTGGTTTCGCCCAGAGCATTCATGACTTTCAGGGTCTGCGGGAATTTCTCACCGCCGTCACGCTGACCAGCCTGATCGACCTGCCCTTCGCGGTGTTGATGCTGGTGGTGATCGGCCTGCTCGGTGGCTGGCTGGTGGTGATTCCGCTGTTGGCCTTCCCCATCACAATCATCTTTGCCATGGTGATTCAGGCACGTCTGCGCGACACCGTGCAGAAGAGTCTGAGCCTGGGCGCCGAACGCCAGGCCCTGCTGATCGAAACCCTCGGCGGCCTGGAAACCCTCAAGGCGTGCAGCGCCGAAAGCGAACGCCAGCACACATGGGAAAGCACCCACGGCGCCCTCACCCGCCTCGACAGCCATGCGCGCAACCTCTCGGCGCTGGCCACCAACGGCACGCTGTTCATTCAGCAATTCTCCGGCATGGCGACCATCGTCGCCGGGGTCTACAGCATCATCGCCGGCAACCTCAGCGTCGGTGCGCTGGTGGCGACCTACATGCTTGGCAGCCGCGTGCTCGCGCCGCTGGGGCAGATCGCCGGGCTGATCACCCGTTATCAGCAAGCACAACTGACCATGAAAAGCACCGATGCGCTGATGTCGTTGCCGCAAGAACGTGACGCCAAACAGCGGCCATTGGAGCGCACGCAACTGCAAGGCGCACTGGCTGTCAGCGGCGTGACGTTCCACTACAACGGCCAGAACGCCCCGGCCCTGGCCAATGTCAGCTTCAGCATGAAACCCGGCGAACGGATCGGCATCATCGGCCGCAGCGGTTCGGGTAAAAGCACATTGGCGCGACTGGTGATGGGGTTCTATGCGCCGGAAGAAGGCCAGTTGCTGCTCGATGGCCTGGACCTGCGGCAACTGGACGTCGCCGACCTGCGTCAACAGATCGGCTACGTCGCCCACGACCTGCCGCTGCTGGCCGGCAGCCTGCGCGACAACCTGACCCCTCGGTGCCCGTTACATCAGCGATGCGCGGATGCTTGAAGTCGCCGAACTGACCGGCGTCACCGAACTGGCTCGCCAACATCCCCAGGGCTTCGACCGGCCGGTGGGCGAACGCGGTCAGCTGCTGTCGGGCGGGCAACGGCAAGCGGTATTGTTGGCGCGGGCCTTGTTGCTCGACCCGCCGATCATGCTGCTCGATGAACCCACCAGCGCCATGGACAACAGCAGCGAAGACGTCCTGCGACAGAAACTTCACGGCTGGATTCAGGGCAAAACCCTGCTGCTGGTCACTCACCGCACCTCGATGCTCAGCCTGGTGGACCGGGTTGGTGGTGCTGGACAACGGCCGGATCGTCGCCGACGGCCCCAAAGAAGCGGTCATCGATGCATTGCGCAAGGGCCGCGTTGGCTCTGCGACGGTTTAGGAGTTGCCCATGTCTGCGGATCAAGGTTCCCGTGGCTACTTCAACAGTTTCGGCAAAAGTGCCGAAGTCGAATTCATGCCGGAAACCGCCGGCGCCTCGTTGCAGGATTCGCCGCGCTGGTCGCGGATCACCGTGTGGCTGGCAGCGGCGCTGCTGATCACCGCACTGGTTTGGGCCAAGTTCGCCGTGTTGCAGGAAGTCACCACAGGTGAAGGCAAGGCGATTCCGTCGAGCAAGATTCAAGTAATCCAGAACCTGGAGGGCGGCATCGTCACGGAAATTTTCGTGCGCGAAGGGCAAATGGTGAACAAGGGCGACACCTTGCTGCGCCTGGATGACACGCGATTCCTGTCGAACAAAGGTGAAAGTGAAGCGGATCGTTATGCACTGACCGCACAGGTCGAACGGCTGTCCGCCGAAGCGGAAGGCCGGCCGTTCAAGCTGTCCGCGGAAGTGATCGCCAAGGCGCCGCAAGTGGCCGAGGACGAACGCTCGCTGTACGAACAACGCCAACGCAGACTGGCCAGCGAGCAGCGCACACTGACCGAACAACTTCGGCAGAAAACCCAGGAGCTGGCGGAATTCCGTTCCAAGCAAGGGCAGTTCAGTTCCAGCCTGGCGCTGCTGCAACAAGAGATGAACATGTCTGCGCCGCTGGTGGGCACCGGGGCGGTGTCGCCGGTGGAAATCCTGCGACTCAAACGCAGCGCGGTGGAAATCCGCGGCTCGCTGAACGCCACGACCCTGGCGATTCCCCGGGCCGAATCGGCAATCAATGAGATCAAAAGCAAGATCGATGAGTCCGAACAATCCTTCCGCTCGGACGCGGCGAAAGAGCTGAATGAGAAACGCACCGACCTGTCGAAAATCACTGCCTCGAGCATTGCCATCGACGACCGGGTGACACGCACCACGGTGGTGTCGCCGGTTCACGGCATTATCAAAATGCTGAAGGTCAATACCATCGGTGGCGTGGTTCAGCCGGGCAACGACATGGTGGAAATCGTGCCGCTGGAAGACAACCTGCTGATCGAAGCCAAGGTCCGGCCTCAAGACGTGGCGTTCCTGCACCCGGGCCAGAAAGCCATGGTCAAGTTCAGCGCTTACGACTACACGATTTATGGGGGATTGAGTGCGAAGCTGGAGCTGATCGGCGCGGATACGATCACCGATGACAAGGGCAACAGCTTTTATCTGATTCAGGTGCGGACCGATAAGAATCACTTGGGCGGGGATCTGAAACCGCTGCTGATCATTCCGGGGATGGTGGCGACGGTGGACATTATTACCGGGGAGAAAAGCGTGCTGGATTACCTGCTCAAACCGGTGTTGAAAGCCCGGACAGAGGCGATGCGCGAAAGATAGGCTGGACGCGCTCCTGTGTGATCGTTCCCACGCTCCGCGTGGGAATGCCGCCCGGGACGCTCCGCGTCCCTTCCCGGATGTGACGCAGAGCGTCACTGGATGCATTCCCACGCAGAGCGTGGGAACGATCACTATTTCGGCCCATGATTGCGCTGAAAAACCTCCTCCCCCATTGCCACAATCTGCCCCTCGATCAACGCCTCGAACGGTCGTAGCAACGGCTCGAACGTGCTCGGCGCTTCCAGGGTCTGCAACGCCTGCACAATCGCCTCCACTGTCGACAGCGCCCCCGGCCCCGGCGCCTTGCGCAGGCGATAACGCGACACCCCGCCTTCGGCCAATGTCACCCTGGGCAACGCCGCCAACAACGGATTGAGGTGCAGCATTTTGCGCGCCTTGCGCCAGGTGCCGTCCGGAACCACCAGCAGCAGCGGCTCATCATTGGCGGTGCAGGCCTGCATCGGCTGCGCCTCCTCGCCGGGAAACAGTAGCCGCGCCTGATAGCCCGGCTGATTCAGCAGCGCCGGCAGATCCTCGAACACCTCGCCCACAATCAACTCGGCATTCTTCAATCCCATCACGGCCAGCCGCGCGGTGTTCAGCGCATGGTTCACTTCGCTCGGATGCTGAAGCAGCAGCACCCGAGTGCGACTGTCGAGGCTCGGGATCAGCGGGCACAGGCAATGGGTTTGCGGGCGTAGACAGCGTGGGCATTGGATTCTGGACATCGTCTTAAGCCTGATTCAGTTGTGCTTTAAGCAGATCACGAAAGGTCTGGATCAGCGGTTCACGGCTGCGGCCACGGCGTACGATCATCGAAAACGGCGCCTGATAACCGAACGTCGCTGGCAGCAGCACGCGCAAATCACCTTTGTCGGCCCAGGCCTGGGCGTAGTGCTCCGGCAGGTAACCGATGTAGGCACCGGACAGCACCAGAATCAGCTGGGCTTCCATACTTTCCACGGTCGCCGCGCTGTGTTTGAAACCGTGGCGGGCCAGTTCGGCCTGGCTCCAATAGCCGCGACCGACCATGCGCTGCTGGGTGATGACTTGCTCGGGGATACGCCGCTCGGTGAACAGCGGATGGCGACTGCTGCAATACAGCCAGTGCTGCTCGCGGTAGAGCGGCATGTAGACCAGACCGCTCATGCGCGTGGAAAAGGCACCGATGGCCAGGTCGAGGCGGTTGTCCTGCACGCCGAGTTGCAGCTCGTAAGGGCTCATGACCGACAGATGCAAATGCACCGCCGGGTGTTCCTGACTGTAGGCACCGATGGCTTCGGCAAAGGGCAAGGCCTTATCGCTGACGGTGGAGTCGATCACGCCCAGGTTCAAGGTGCCGCGCAACTCGCCTTTGAGGGCGGCGGCGTATTGTTCGAAACCTTCGAGCTCGGCCAATAGACGCAGGGTTTCCTGATGGAACAGCTCGCCCTTGCTGGTCAGGCTGAAACCACCACGCCCGCGATGGCACAGCACCAGACCGAGGGCCGCTTCGAGCTGGCTCATGTAGGTGCTGATCGCCGAGGTCGAAAGGTTGAGCTCGTGCTGGGCGTTGGCGAACCCCTGATGGCGAACCACGCTGACGAAGATGCGCAATAGTTTCAGGTCGGGTAAAGCGTTGGCCATGGGGCTCTCCAAGCACCTAGATCGTTCCCACGCTCTGCGTGGGAATGCAGCCCGTGACGCTCTGCGTCACATGCAGGAAACAGCTGGACGCGGAGCGTCCGTGGATGCATTCCCACGCAGAGCGTGGGAACGATCACGCGTAAGAGTCTATCTCCGCCCTCGCCATTAGTTTAGAAAAATCTGAACTAAGTATTTGCCCGTAGCGATTCTTCCCGGCCACTGCATTTCGCAGAATCGGCCCCCAGCGGTGCCCGTCTCTCCCCGAGCGTGCAACCGACATAAATAAAACAACGACGATGAGGCCTTACCCGTGGACAAGATTCTTCACCAACCACTGGGCGGCAACGAAATGCCGCGCTTCGGCGGCATCGCCACCATGCTGCGACTCCCCCATTTGCCATCCGCTGCTGGCCTGGACGCTGCCTTTATCGGCATCCCGCTGGACATCGGCACTTCCCTGCGCCCCGGCACCCGTTTCGGGCCACGTGAAATCCGCGCTGAATCGGTGATGATCCGCCCGTACAACATGGCCACCGGCGCCGCGCCGTTCGATTCGCTGTCGGTTGCCGACATCGGTGATGTGGCGATCAACACCTTCAACCTGCTGGACGCCGTGCGGATCATCGAAGAGGCCTACGACAATATCCTCGAACACGATGTGATCCCCCTGACCCTCGGCGGCGATCACACCATCACCCTGCCGATCCTGCGAGCCATCCATAAAAAGCACGGCAAGGTCGGCCTGGTGCACATCGACGCTCACGCCGATGTGAACGATCACATGTTCGGCGAGAAAATCGCCCACGGCACCACCTTCCGTCGCGCGGTAGAAGAAGGTCTTCTGGATTGCGACCGCGTAGTGCAAATTGGCCTGCGGGCTCAGGGCTACACCGCTGATGACTTCAACTGGAGCCGCAATCAAGGCTTCCGTGTGGTTCAGGCCGAAGAGTGCTGGCACAAATCCCTGGCACCGCTGATGGCTGAAGTTCGCGCGAAAGTCGGCGACGGTCCGGTGTACTTGAGTTTCGATATCGACGGTATCGACCCGGCCTGGGCACCTGGCACCGGCACCCCGGAAATCGGCGGTCTGACGACCATTCAGGCGATTGAAATCGTGCGCGGCTGCCAAGGCCTCGACCTGGTCGGCTGCGATTTGGTAGAAGTCTCGCCTGCGTACGACACCACCGGTAATACCTCGCTGTTGGGCGCCAACCTGCTGTACGAAATGCTCTGCGTACTGCCGGGCGTGGTCCATCGCTGAGGATCGGTCATGAGCGAACGTGATCAGGTACTCAAAGCCGCCGCCGAGCTGGTATCGGCCTTTGCCCGTAACGATCGCGAAGCCTACTTCGGCGCATTCAGCGTCGACGCCAGCTTCGTGTTCTACACCCTCGAGCAGCCCCTGCTGTCGCGCGATGCCTATCAGGCGTTGTGGGACAGCTGGCGCGCCGAGGACGGCTTCGAGGTGCTGTCGTGCACCTCGAGCAACGCCTTCGTCAGCCTGCTGGGTGACGTGGCGATTTTCATCCATGACGTGGCCACCGAGCTGCGCATGCAAGGGGAGCAACACTTCAGCCAGGAGCGCGAGACGATTGTTTTCAAGAAACAGACGTCTGGCCAAGAACAACAAGGCCTATGGCTGGCCTGCCATGAACATTTGTCCGCAATGCCGGAAGGGCTGCCACCCCCTTAGCCAAACAGGTGACGCTCACGCACGATGAGCGCGCCTTTATGATCGGAGCAGATCATGAATAACAACAACAAAGACCAAAGCCTTACGCAAATCGAAACCTACGGGGTCGAACAGATCCCGGACAACGAACGCACCGCAGGCCCGACGGACTTGTTCCGGATGATCTTCGGCGGTTCGAATACCTTTGCCACCGCCGTGCTCGGCAGCTTCCCGGTACTGTTCGGCCTGTCTTTTCAGGCGGGCGTCTGGGCGATTGTGCTGGGCGTGTTGCTGGGTTCGCTGATCCTTGCGCCGATGGGCCTGTTCGGGCCGCTCAATGGCACCAACAACGCCGTGTCGTCCGGTGCGCACTTCGGCGTGCATGGGCGGATCGTCGGTTCGTTCCTGTCGCTACTGACTGCCATCGCCTTTTTCTCGCTCTCGGTGTGGAGCTCGGGTGATGCGTTGATCGGTGGCGCCAAACGCCTGATCGGCTTGCCGGAAACCGACCTGACCCTGGGCCTGGCCTACGGCCTGTTCGCGATCCTGGTGCTGACGGTGTGCATCTACGGTTTCCGCTTCCTGCTGTGGGTCAACAAGATCGCCGTGTGGAGCGCCAGCCTGTTGTTCCTGTTGGGCATCTTCGCCTTCGCCGGTCCTTTCGATGTGAACTACGCCGGCAGCGTCAGCGTTGGTCAACCGGGTTTCTGGGCGGCCTTCATCGGCGCGGCCCTGGTAGCGATGAGCAACCCGATTTCCTTCGGGGCGTTCCTCGGCGACTGGTCGCGCTACATCCCGCGTGACACCTCCAAGCGCCGGATCATGGCTGCCGTGGTGATCTCGCAGGTCGCCACCTTCATCCCGTTCCTGTTCGGCCTCGCCACCGCCACCATCGTCGCGATCAAGGCACCGGACTACATCGCGGCCAACAACTACGTCGGCGGTCTGCTGGCGGTGTCGCCGAGCTGGTTCTTCCTGCCGGTGTGCCTGATTGCGGTGATCGGCGGCATGTCCACCGGCACCACCTCGCTGTATGGCACCGGGCTGGACATGTCCAGCGTGTTCCCGAGGGTGCTGTCGCGGGTCAAGGCCACGCTGCTGATTGGCGTGATGTCGATTGCTTTCATCTTCATCGGGCGCTTTGCGGCGAACCTGGTGCAGAGCGTGTCGACCTTCGCCGTGCTGATCATCACCTGCACCACTCCGTGGATGGTGATCATGATCATCGGCCTGCTGGTGCGTCGCGGCTTCTACTGCCCGGACGACCTGCAAGTGTTCACCCGCGGCGAGAAAGGTGGCCGCTACTGGTTCACCCACGGCTGGAACTGGCGTGGCCTGGGTGCCTGGATCCCGAGTGCGCTGGTGGGTTTGTGCTTCGTGAACCTGCCGGGGCAGTTTGTCGGGCCACTCGGGAATCTGGCGGGCGGCATCGACATCAGCCTGCCGGTGACCCTCGGCCTGGCCTCGCTGGTGTACCTGACGCTGCTGAGCCTGTTCCCGGAACCGGCTGCGGTGTTCGGGCCGAATGATGCACGCAGCAAGGGCACGGATTCGCTCGGTAAACCGGCGATTCGACAGGCCGCCTGATTCAACGCATTAGCTGTGGTCAACGCATTACCTGTGGGAGCGAGGCTTGCCCGCGATGAACGATGACGCGGTCCGCCTGACAGATCGCGGCGCTCCCATCGCGGGCAAGCCACGCTCCCACAGGAATTGGTACTCCCACAAAGATTGATTTTCGCCTCACCATAAAAAAGACAATCGGAGACACGCCATCATGGCTTTGGATTTATTCGTCGTACTCATCTACGCCGCCGCGATGCTGATACTCGGCTACTACGGCATGCGCAAGGCCAAGACCAACGAAGACTTTTTGGTCGCCGGTCGCAACCTCGGCCCGAGCCTGTACATGGGCACCATGGCTGCTACCGTTCTGGGCGGCGCATCTACCGTCGGCACCGTGCGCCTGGGCTACGTCCATGGCATCTCCGGTTTCTGGCTCTGCGCAGCCCTCGGTTGCGGGATCGTGGCGCTGAACCTGTTCCTCGCCAAACCGCTGCTGAAACTGAAAATCTACACCGTTACCCAGGTACTGGAGAAACGCTATAACCCGATGGCCCGCACCGCGAGCGCGGTGATCATGCTGGCGTATGCGCTGATGATCGGCGTGGTCTCGATCCTGGCCATTGGCACCGTGTTGCAAGTGCTGTTCGACCTGCCGTTCTGGCTGTCGGTATTGGTCGGCGGTGGCGTGGTGGTGATTTATTCCGCGATCGGTGGCATGTGGTCCCTGACCCTGACCGACATCGTCCAGTTCATCATCAAGACCGTGGGCCTGATGTTCATCCTGTTGCCAATCTGCCTGTACCGCGTCGGTGGTTGGGATGAATTGGTGTTGAAGCTGCCGGCAACCGCCTTCAGCTTCACCACGATTGGCTGGGACACCATCATCACCTACTTCATGATCTACTTCTTCGGGATCCTGATCGGCCAAGACATCTGGCAGCGTGTGTTCACCGTCAAAAGCGCCAAAGTGGCTCAGGTCGCCGGTACATTCGCAGGCTTCTACTGCATCCTTTACGGACTGGCCTGCGCCCTGATCGGCATGGCCGCTCATGTACTGATCCCGGACCTGGACAACGTCAACAATGCCTTTGCGGCCATCGTCAAACTGTCCCTGCCGGACGGTATCCGTGGCCTGGTAATCGCTGCGGCACTGGCCGCCATGATGTCCACCGCCAGCGCCGGCCTGCTCGCCGCCGCCACCACCCTGACCGAAGACCTGCTGCCGAAACTGCGCGGCGGTAAACAGTCGAGTCTGGGTATCAACCGCCTGTTCACCCTGCTGACCGGCATCGCCGTGCTGGGTATCGCGCTGGTGGTGAACGACGTGATCAGCGCCCTGACCCTGGCCTACAACCTGTTGGTGGGCGGCATGCTGATCCCGCTGATCGGTGCAATCTTCTGGAAACGCGCAACCACCGCCGGCGCTATCGCCAGCATGGGCATGGGCTTCGCCACCGCGCTGCTGTTCATGGTCAAGGATGGTATGGACGCCAACACCCCGATCTACTACAGCCTGGGCGTTGGTCTGGTGAGCTTCGTGCTGGTCAGCTTGCTGTCCCGTCGCCCGGCACCGGTGGCGAGCGCCGCCTAAGCTTAAACATGACGACTTGATGCTTTCTTCGACGGGTGTGGCGTCGGTTGCCACACCCGTTTTTTTTCGTCTGGAGAATCACTTATGAAGATCGTCAGCCGCGATCAGTGGTTCGAGGTCAAACAGTTCAGCGACGGTATACGCCTGATTCACGAGCCTTACATTCGGCCTTTTTACCGCTGCAACCTCTGGCACATTCAGGGGCGTGACAAGGATTTGCTGCTGGACAGCGGTTCCGGGCTGGTCAGCCTGCGCGAGCAGTTGCCGTGGATCACCGAACGACCACTGGTGGCGGTGGCCAGCCATTGCCACTTCGACCACATCGCCGGGCATCACGAATTCCCCGAACGGCTGGTACACCCGGCCGAAGCACAGATCCTTGCCGAACCCGACGGCGACAACACCCTGAGCAAGGCTTTCGTCGGTGATGACATGTTCGAGGCTCACCCCGACTGCCCGTTGTGCTACGCCGAATACCAAGTCAAAGCCGCACCGGCCACGGGTTTGATCGAAGAAGGCGACGTGCTCGATCTCGGTAATCGAGTCCTGCAAGTGCTGCACACGCCAGGGCATTCACCGGGCGGCATCAGCCTGTTTGAGGCGGCGACCGAAACCCTGTTCAGCGGCGACATCATTTACGACGGGCCACTGATCGAAAACGCCTACCACTCCAACCTCGACGACTACGCCCGCAGCCTGCAACGCTTGCGCGCGCTGCCGATCCGCACGGTGCACGGCGGGCATTTCGGGAGTTTTTCCGGGGAGTATTTGCGCAAGATGATAGACGAGTGGCAGCGTCGGCACGCCTGAAGCCTGCTGTACTCAGCACCAGGGACAACAACAATAACGCCCTCGAAGAACAACCATGACCAGAGACGCCGTTCGTACAGCCGTGCACCACTTCATCAGCCGCCTGCTGGAGGGCCGGGATGACTTCGACGACAACACTCATCTAGTGCAGTTGGGGTTGGATAGAGAAGATATTGAAGAACTGATCTTCCATCTGGAGGATCAGCTGGGTTTGACGGCATCTACCGCCGAAGAAGACCGGATGCTCAAGACCGCGACGACCGTCGACGACTTGAGCCGGTTTTTGATTGAGATCGGGCGGTATTGAAACGGATTGCTAAATACATCCGATGGACCGAATGAACCTCTGTGGCGAGGGAGCTTGCTCCCGCTCGATTGCGCAGCAATCGCAAGCTGCACTCGCGCTCAACCTGACCCACCTGAGTGGCGATGAATGGGGCCGATACGCGCCCCAGCGGGAGCAAGCTCCCTCGCCACAGGTGATTTGCCAGACTTACCGGCGGCGCTGCTGGCGGCGACGTTGTTCGTCGTCAGTGCGAATTGGTATGGGTTGCAGAGGCGGTTCGATCAAACCGAGTGCGACACCCAGGTCATGCAGCCAGTTTTGGATTTTCTCTTTCATGATGCCCCCCTTCAGGGTCGTGCCGAGCGGCCGAAGTTCTGTAGCCCCTTCGCACTGATAATAGTCCGAAGTCCTACGCAATGCTCGTCCAACATCGCAATGATCTGTTACTGAATTGATCCAAATCCTTGGACGTTCGTTCAAGCAAATGCCTGGGCCTGAATCGCTGCCGACGGATACACCGCCTGCTGCTGCTCGATCCATGCATTCAGGTTGGCGCCGACCATGCCCTTGCGCCACATCAGCCAAGTGGTCGCGCTGGCGAACGGCTCGGCCAACGGGTGCACTGCCACACTTTCGCGCCCCGGCAGGCTGGCGAGCATCGACTCCGACATCAGCGCTACGCCGGAGCCGGCGATCACGCAGGCGAGCATTCCCGGATAAGACTCGATCTCCATCGCCCGGCCCATGGCCGCGTGATCATGGGCGAACCAGGCTTCCAGACGCATCCGATAGGAACAGCCCTGCCGAAACGTAAACACCGAACGTCCTTCGACATCCAGCGCGCTGCGTACCGGCGGATGATCGGCCTCGCTGATCAGCACCAGCCGTTCGTCGCACAACGGCACGCCATCGAGCCCGGCCAGTTCCAGCGGGCCGTCCACCAGCGCCGCATCGAGGCGTCCGGTGAGCAGACCTTCGAGCAATTCGCCGCTGGGTCCCGATTGCACTTGCAGGTTCACCGCCGGATAGCGGCGGTGATAACGCGCCAACAGCTCTGGCAGGTGAATCGCAGCGGTGCTGTACATGGTGCCAAGGACAAAATCCCCGGCCGGTTGCCCGCCCTGCACCGCCGCGTGGGCCTCGTCGTGCAAGGCGAACAGCTTGGCGGTGTAGTCCAAGAGGACTTTTCCCGCAGGTGACAACTGCAAACGCTGACGCTCGCGTACGAACAGTTCGACACCGAGTTGCTCTTCGAGCTGCTTGAGCCGGGTCGACAGGTTGGATGGCACACGATGCAGGCGTTCAGCAGCGCGGGTAATGGAGCCCTCCTCCGCCACCGCCTGGAAGATCCGCAATTGGCTGAATTCCACGCCATTCTCCAAATCAGAACAAGTTTCTCACTATTATTCATTTTTAAAGAAAGTCAATCAGTCCTAGCCTGACGGTCATTGATCCTCGAAACGGAACTCAGACCATGTCCCCTCTGATTCGCTTAACCGCCAGCTTTATCGCCCTGATGATGGCCATGGGCATCGGGCGTTTCGCCCTGACGCCGCAACTGCCCCACTTGCTCAGCGAAGGTCAGATCGACCTGACTGCCGCTGGTCTGATTGCCGCCGCCAACTACCTCGGCTACTTCGTCGGCGCGGTGGACGCGATGTTCGCCCGGCGCCCCGACCAGGTTCGTCGGCGCCTGCTCGGCGGTTTGTGGCTTTGTGTTTTGCTGACCCTGGCCTCGTTCTGGGCCGACGGGTTCTGGTCGCATCTGGTGCTGCGTTTCGGCACCGGCGTGGCCAGCGCCTGGGTATTGGTGATGATTACCGCATTGAGCCAACCGCTGGCAGCGGCGGCCGGTCGTCCGCGACTCGGCGCCTTGGTGTTTGCCGGACCGGGTCTGGGGATTTTTCTGACAGGGTTATTGGCCTTGGGCTCAAACCTGCTGGGGCAGACGTCCGCGACCTTGTGGCTGGTGTATGCCGGTGTCGGGCTGGTCATGCTGCTGGGGATTCTGCCGTTCCTGCCGCAGCCGGCCGGCCCTTCCTCTGCGACACCGCTTGCCGTTACATCGGGCACCCAAGGTGTCGGACGTTTACCGGTGATTTATGGTCTGTACGGTTTGGGCTACATCATCCCGGCCACTTTCCTCTCGCAAATGGCCAGCGCGCAGTTCCATGGGCAATGGCAAGCCGATCTGTTCTGGCCATGCTTCGGCCTGGCGGCAGCAATCGGGGTGGTGTTGGTGAGCCTGCGTCGGCACAACCCGAATGCCACTCGCCATTGGCTGATGGCAACGCTGTGGCTGCAAGCCGCCGGGGTGTTTGCTTGCCTGTTGGGCAGCGGTGTCGGCCTGGCGCTGGGGGTGATCCTGTGTGGCGGGCCGTTCCTGGCCTGCATGCAACTGGTGATGCAGCGCTCCCGGGAACTGGCGCCCCATGCCACCCAGCGCAACGCCGGGCTGCTGACTGCGTGCTTCGCCGTGGGTCAGCTCAGCGGGCCGTTGCTGGCCGCGCTGAGCAGTCATTTCAGCGGGGGCTTGCAACCCGCGCTGGTGATCGCCGGCAGCGGTTTGCTCATCGCAGGAGCCCTGTTGCTACGCCCGGTCAGGGTTGCCCAAGTGCTTTGCGCAAACGACGGCGGACCCACTGTTCTGCACTCACAAAAGTGATTCCGAGCAGAACCAGCACCGCGCCGATCACAAAGTTTAGGCTCAGTTCTTCGCCCAGCAGCACCACGCCGAACGTGACGCCGAACAGCGGCGTCATGAACGAAAACACCGCCAGGTTCGCCGCCAGATAACGGCGCAGCAGCCAGAACCAGGTCAGGTAACTGAAGAACGACACCACCAACCCTTGGAACAACACACTGGCCACGGCAACAGTGGTCAGGCTGACATGGGTGACCTGCCCGCTGAGGATCGCGATCAACAGCAGGCCGACGAAGCCGACGATCAGTTGATAAAACAGCGTCAGGGTCACCGGCGCTTCCGACAGACGCGAGGCGCGCACCACCACGGTGGTTGCGCCCCATGAGGCGCCGGCCAGCACGCCCAACGCATCGCCCATCAGCATGCGGTGGTCGAGGTTGTCCCACGACACACCACCGGCAAACGCAACGGCAATGCCGACGAAGGCAAGAAAAATCCCCAGCCACTGCACCGGTCTTAAACGCTCACTCGGCAGCAGCCAATGCACGCCCAACGCGGTGAAAATCGGCGCGGTGTAGAGGAACACCGACATGTGCGCCGCCGTGGTCAATTGCAGGCCTTCGGCTATGAAGAAGAACTCCAGACCAAACAACGCTCCCGCCAGCAAGCCGCCGCGCCAGGTAGTACCGACCTGATCCCAACCGCCCTTCCAGCAGATCAACAATCCTACGAGCAACGCGGAAATACCCGACCGCCCCGCCGCTTGCATGACCGGCGCGATGTCGGGCGCGGCCCATTTGATCATCACCTGTTGCACGCCCCAGATCAGGCACAGCCCGACCATCACTTGCAGGGCAAATCCATCGGCGCTACGCCGGGTGGCGCTCACCGAAACACCTCGACAACACAATCCATGGCAGTGACTCGACAGTAAAAGCAAAGCCCCGGCCTTCTGGCTGAGCAGAGTGCCGGGGCGAAAAATTATGCCGTCGATTATTAACCAGATGGACAGAAAAAGGTGTCTGCAAAAGACCTTTAAATCGCCGCTTGCGTCATCCCGCTATGACCAGCGCCGCCGACTGCTGTGCCTGCTCGCGCTTGGCCAGCGCGAAAAACAGGGCGCCGCCAAGGAAGCAGCCGGTAAACCAAGCGAAGTTGGCCATCGGCTGCAGGACTGGAATGAACGTGATCGCTACGCCCATCAGGGTGGCCGGAATCAACGCCTTGACCGCCGTCCAGTTAACCCCGCCGCTGTAGTAATAACGCCCGCTCGGGCCGTCGTTGAACAGTGCATCGACGTCGATCTGCTGTTTTTTGATCAGGTAGTAATCCACCAGCAGAATCCCGAACAGCGGCCCGATGAATGCCGCCAGCACGTCGAGGGTGTAGTGAATCACTTCGGGGTTGTTGAACAGGTTCCACGGGGTGATGAAAATCGAAGCCACGGCGGCGATCATGCCGCCGGCGCGCCAGCTGATTTTGCTCGGGGCGACGTTGGCGAAGTCGAACGCCGGGGACACGAAATTGGCGACGATATTGATACCAATGGTCGCCGTAACGAAGGCAAAGGCGCCAAGCAGCACCGCCACGCTGTTGTCGATGCGCGCCACGGTGGCGATCGGGTCGTGAAGCATTTCACCGAACACCGGCAAGGTGCCGGAAACGATCACCACGGTCACCAGTGAGAACGCCAGAAAATTCACCGGCAAGCCCCAGAAATTGCCGCGTCGCACGTCGTTCATGCTGCGGCAGTAGCGACTGAAATCGCCGAAGTTCAGGGTCGGACCGGAAAAGTACGACACCACCAACGCCGTTGCCACGATCACTTGGCCGAAGGCTTCCCAGCCAGACAGAGACTTTTCCGCGAGAGTGAAACTGATGTTGCTCCAGCCGGCCTGCCAGACGATCCAGCCGGCGAGCAGGAACATCACGCCGTAGACCACCGGGCCGGCCCAGTCGATGAAGCGGCGGATCGACTCCATGCCAGTCCAGAACACCAGCGCCTGGACGAACCACAGGCTGAGGAAACCGAACCAGCCAAGGTAGGACAAACCGGCAAAGTGCGGTTCGGCGTAGGCCGCCATTGAAGGGAAAAACCGCAGCACGACGATGATCAGGGCACTGGACGCCAGGTACGTCTGAATCCCGTACCAGGCCACCGCGATCAGGCCGCGAATGACCGCAGGAATATTCGCCCCGAACACCCCGAACGCCAGTCGGCAGATCACCGGATACGGCACCGCCGCCTGTTGGCTCGGTTTAGCCACTAGGTTGGCAATCAACTGCACGATGCAAATCCCGCCCAGCAAGGCAATCAACACCTGCCAACTGGCCAGCCCCAGCGCAAACAAACTGGCGGCGAACACATAGCCACCGACGCTGTGTACGTCACTCATCCAGAAGGCAAAGATGTTGTACCAATTCCATTTCTGCGGCAGCGGCCCCAGGTCCTGGTTATACAGGCGTGGGCTGTAGCCGTTGGGCAATTGCTCGGTCATCGCAGGGCTCCTCGAAAGTACAGGCGCGGCCCCCGAGATTGATGTGGCGACCACACTGCGTACGGGAGCTGGCATGGTTTGTATACGAGTTGCTACGCAGAATGCGTGCCATACGAACTAAAGGTGTGACAGATCAGCCTTTAAACTCTGTTCAGAGCAAAGCATTTAGGACGTAGAGGGGGTGGTAATGCCCATGAACAGGGCGTCAGCGCCTGCAAACGGTGCAGGGTTTTATGTATACAACAGAGATGGATGACTGCTGCGCAGTCAATCGCGAGCAGGCCCACATTGGATTTGTGGTGAACCGAGGAGTTTGCGCCCGACGCTTACCGCAGGCTGCGAGTCAAAAGATCGCAACCTGCGGCAGCTCTTACAGGGGCCGGTGTAAGGTCAGCTGAGTTCGATACGATCAGCGTGAATGACGATCTGGCCGTTCTTGTACAACGCACCGATGGCCTTTTTGAAGTTGCCCTTGCTGACGCCGAACATACTGCTGATCAGGGTCGGGTCGCTCTTGTCGCTGACTGGCAGGGTGCCGTTGTTGTCGCGCAACTTGGCGAGAATCTTCGAGTTCAGACTGGTGGCGGCTTCTTCGCCCACCGGTTGCAGGCTCAGGCTGATCTTGCCGTCGGCGCGGACTTCTTTGATAAAGCCCTTCTCTTCTTTACCGGCGCGCATGAACTTGAAGATTTCGTTCTTGTGGATCAGGCCCCAATGCTTGTTGTTGATGATTGCCTTGAAGCCCATATCGGTCGCTTCGGCCACCAGCAAATCAACTTCCTGGCCAGGAGTGTAGTTGGCCGGGGTCTTGTCCAGGTAGCGGTCCAGACGCGCCGTCGCGGTGATGCGTCGCGTGTGTTTGTCGAGGTAGACATGCACCACGACATACTCGCCGGCCGTCATCTGGCGCTTTTCTTCGGAATACGGCAGCAGCAGATCCTTCGGCAAACCCCAATCCAGGAACACGCCGATGCTGTTGACTTCAACGACTTTCAAACTGGCAAATTCACCGACCTGAACTTTCGGCTTTTCGGTGGTAGCGATAAGTTTGTCATCGCTGTCCAGATAAATAAAAACGTTGAGCCAGTCTTCATCTTCGCTGGGAATATCTTTGGGGATATAACGATTAGGCAGAAGGATTTCGCCATCCGCGCCACCGTCCAGATATAAACCGAAGTTAGTGTGTTTAACCACTTGCAAACTGTTGTAGCGCCCGACTAAAGCCATGTCCAATACCCTCATTGCGTGGGCGGCATTCTACCCGGTTTTGCGGGCGGCGTTCGGCGGCCGGCCCGATGGCGCAAGAAAATCCGTCGAAGGCCTTAATTTTCCTGGGTTTTGCCGCGTGCATTTGGCCGCTCGTCAGGCCGTTCGGCTGTTCCTCCCCCTCGCCAGCCCATCCCAAAAGCGCTTTATCCTCACTTGAGTTCTTAGTTAAAACAGCAGCTTAGGGGAACATTGCGAATAATAACTTGCGATAAATTGCGTTGCTCCAATGTGTATTTCGGGAGGATATTTACCAAGCAATTGTCAAGTATTTCCTGTACGATGCCTGGCCAAGTTAATTTCTACAGGTTAATGGCCGCCATGCGTGTAAAAGCATCCAACAGCAAAGCAAAGCCAGCTCCAGCCGTTGAAACCAGCGAATCGATCAACAACCAGATCGCTGCGTTCCTGAAGTCTGGCGGCGAGATCCAGCAAATTGCCAAAGGCGTCAGCGGCCAGACGTTCGGCCCGTCCAAGCAGATCACGCTGGGCAAGAAGTAATTCCCCCGCGTTAACTGGTCCCTAAGCGCTTTGAGCTTCGAAGCGCTTGGACTGGAACCCTCCCGCAATACCCCATAAAACAAATCAATATTTCAAAAATCGACGAACGGCCCTCGATGCCGAACATTCGTCGGTATGCTTGCACGTGTCTGGATCAAGCGTTTCAGCAGGTTTTCAGCACCTGCTCCTCGCTGTTCATGGAGTGACGCATGTTCAAGCCCTCTCTTTTCCTGCTCGGCAGCCTGCTGTGGTATTCGGTCGCCCAGGCGCAAGTCTTCCAGCGCGAACTGGGCGACTTCGATCTCAAGCTCGCGACCACCCCCAGCCGCAGCATGGCCCAAGGTCTGGTTAAGCCCTCGACGTCCGGCTCGTTCCATGGTGGCCTCGACCTGAGTCACGACAGCGGCTTCTACGTGGGTCAATGGTCCCCCAGCATGGGACTGAGCCCGTCGAGCAACCTTGAAGTCGATTCCTACATGGGCTTTAAACAGCCTTTCGATCACTCCCTCGGCTACGAAGTGGGCATGATCCATTACAGCTACCCGAAAGCGGACACCCTCGACAGCCAGGAGCTGTTCGGCGGCCTGACCCTGCTGGGCAGTCGCTTCGGCGCGGCCTTCAGCAACGACCCGGACAAACAGAACAGCACCCTGTTCGCCGACCTCAGTGGCAATCAGCCGTTCGGCATCGGGATCAGCCTGAAATACACCACCCACCAACTCAACACACCAGTATCCGTCGACGATGGGTATGTAGGCAGTTTTACCGACTGGTCAGTGAAATTGTCCCGGCCGTTCATGGGCATCGATCTGGACTTGATCTACAGTGATTCAAACCTGAGCGGCAGTGATTGCTCCGCCTATTCCGGCCACAACACCGAGTGCGACGGCCTGGTCACGCTCAAGGCTGCACACAGTTTCTATTAATCGGCTGAACCGCCGGGTTCATCCCGCGATCACACAAGAGAACCCTTAAAGAAACCAGGTCTTCGCAAGGACTCGCCATGTCGCACTGGTGGAAACAGATCGGCGTCATCATCACCCTCAGCCTTACCGTCGCCGCGTGCAGCCGCGTGGGGCTGGCTTACCGCAATCTCGACGTGATCATTCCCTGGACGCTCAGCGACTATCTGGACATGAACCACGAGCAAAAAGACTGGTTCAACGAACGCCTCAAAGAACACCTGAGCTGGCACTGCACCACGCAATTGCCTGGTTACCTCGACTGGCTGGATCGCTTACAGGCCATGGTCGAAGCCAACCAGATCACCGACGTCGCACTGCAAACCCGCACCCAGGAAGCCAAACAGGCCATCGCCGAAACCGCCCGGGCAATCACCCCGTCGGCCATCGAGCTGTTGCAGGGCCTTGATGACAAGCAAGTCGCGGAAATGAACGATGCCTTCGCCAAGGACCAGCGCAAACGCCAGGAGGCCTACCTAAAACCGTCGCTGGAGCAACAGATCAGCGCGCGGAGCAAGCGCATGGAGAAACGCCTGAATGTCTGGCTCGGCCCGCTCAGCCCAACCCAACAGCAACGGGTAGTGGCCTGGTCGAATGCCCTGGGTGATCAGAACAAACAATGGATTGGCAACCGCGCCCATTGGCAACAGCAATTCAGCGCGGCAGTCGCGCAACGGCAGAGCCCAGAATTCCCACAGCGAATCGAGACACTTCTGGTGAATCGCGAGAGCTTGTGGACGCCCGCTTACCGCGAGGCCTTCGCCAACACCGAAGCCCAGGCTCGGGCGCTGTTGGTGGACGTGATGGCCGAGAGCACGCCGGTTCAGCGTGAGCAGTTGCTGAAGAAGATTGAAGGCGTGCGTAAGGATTTCACTGATTTGAAATGCCTGAAGGCGACGCGGCAGGGTTAATCGCCCCACCACAATCCCATGTGGGAGCGGGCTTGCTCGCGAATGCGGTTTAACATTCAAAATCTTTGTCGAATGTCACACCGCATTCGCGGGCAAGCCTCGCTCCCACAGGTAAGCGTCGTTCACACATTTTGTGAACGACACAAAACCTGTGGGAGCGAGGCTTGCCCGCGAAGCTTTTTACGGTATCAGGCAATCTGCGCCTTCGACGCCACCTCATCAAACGTCAATTCATCCAGCGCATCCTCCTCCTGTTCATCCAGCACCTGCCGCGGATGCTCATTCCCCCGGAATGCTGCTGTCGATCAGGCTCAACAAACTCGAACCCCGAGGCGTCAAAATGTAGTTCTCGCCATTGCCACCCTGATCTTCTGGCCGAGGTTCGATATAGCCCCGTAGCAACAGTAACTTTTCGTACTCGCCAGCCACCGTTTTCAGGTGATCCAGGTTCTCAAACGGCTCCCCCGCGGCAGCTTTCGCCGCCGCATACTGCTCGGCGTAGGGCCGTGGAGTGAAATTGTGGCCGGCGCTGTTCTGCACTTCATGCAGCAAGCGCTCAATCAAATCCCAGTTATAAGTCGTCATCCTGATCAACCTCCAGTGCCCGCGAGTGAAATGGCCTTCATAGGTTGTGACCGACAGGGAGGGCAGCCGTTCAGCCGAGGTATTTCGCCCGACCGACCGGCGGCCTGTCGATTTGAGCCCAGGCCAAACGACTAGGCTATGTAAGACGATTTACCCCTCTGCGCGGATCGACTTTCGCCAAAGCATGCAGGAGAAATCACCATGAACATTCAGAATCATCCGGTCGTGTCCCGAGAAGAATGGCTCGCCGCCCGCAAACAACACCTGGCACACGAAAAAGCCTTCACCAAGGAACGAGACAAACTCAGCGCCGAACGCCGCGCCCTGCCCTGGGTGAAGATTGACAAGGATTATCACTTCCAGGGCCCGAACGGCGAATTGAAGCTGGTCGACCTGTTCGGCGGCCGCAGCCAATTGATCATCTATCACTTCATGTTCGCCGCAGGCTGGGACGAAGGCTGCCCGGGTTGCTCGTTCCTGTCCGACCACATCGACGGCGCCAACCAACACCTGGCCCATCACGATGTAGCCGTGGTCGCGGTTTCCCACGCACCGTTCGCCGAATTCCAATCCTTCAAACAGCGCATGGGCTGGAAATTCGACTGGGTATCGTCCGAAGGCTGCGACTTCAACTACGACTTTGGCGTCTCAGCCCGAGCCGAAGACGTCGCCGCCGGAAAGGCTACCTACAACTACGAAAAATCTGACGGCGCCGAAGAAGAACTTCCTGGGCTCAGCGTGTTTTATCGCAATGAAGCGGGGGAGATTTTCCACACCTATTCTACCTATGCCCGAGGCCTGGACCTGCTGGTCGGCACTTACAACTACCTCGACCTCACGCCCAAGGGGCGTAATGAAGAGGAAATCATGGATTGGGTGAGGCATCACGACCGGTATGAGGACAAGGCACCGGCCAGTTGCTGCCATGGGGGGTAGACTACCAATCCCTTGTGGGAGCGAGCCTGCTCGCGATGGCTGACTGACACTCAACATTGATGTCGACTGATACACCGCTATCGCGAGCAGGCTCGCTCCCACAGGTGTTGGCGGTGTTTATTAATCCGCAAATCGCCTCAGGCTTTCTGACCTCATCGGGATATTTCCCCTACATCAAGTTCAGATCCAGCGCTCTATACCTTTGGCGGGCTGAACTTTATAGTCAACCCGTCACTCACAAGGCGACCGGGTTTGGCGACCTGATAAACAGAGTCTTCTCATCAATCACAAGAGACTCCACCATTGAATAGATACATGCCCCTCACCGGAATCGACCTGATCCCGGCGTCCCTGCTCATCGACACCCAAGCCCCACTCGACGTCCTGCAAGCCATGGCCGACTACCGCATTCGCACCGTCACCCAAGTGCTGGAAAACATCGCCTTTCGTGCCGAAATCGGTTGCGACACGGTGGTGCTCTCAGACTTCTCCAAACTGCTAGCCATTCCATTACGCGATGGCTGTGATTTGATGGATGTCATTGGCAGACGGTTGCGGGCGCAGGCTGCGGAGTGAATGAAAACGGGCGACCTATGGGTCGCCCTTTCTGTCACTGAACTTTTTCCGCCCTTCAACCCTCAACCGGATAACCCGCCTTATCCGGAACTGAGGCCCAACTTTATGAAAGCCCTGCTCAAACTCACCCTCGCCATCACACTCGCCTGCGCCCTCCCCGTTTGGGCCTGCCCTCCCGAGGAAGCCACCACCAAGCGCGAACAACTGGCCAAGGAAGTCGCCAAGATCACTGAGCAGAACCCGGCAAAGGCCAAGGAGATCAATGATGAGTTGCAGAAGATGGACCTGGAGACGGCCAGTAAGTGTAGTTGCTTGCAATCGAAAATGGCCATGCTTGCAATCAACACTATTTCAGGCTCGGATTAATTGCGACTGAAGCAGTCTCCATGCTCGCATTAACTGCAACTGTGCTTGCATTCAGCGGCACGTGCTTGCAATCGATTTCCGCGTGCTCACTTTATGTGCGACTGACGGCCCGTCCATCAAACGCTCGTTTTTTGTTTGTTGGATGGTCGGAAGACGTAGCTTCATTCGCAACTAATGCTGGTTTGCGGAGGTGGATAGGTGCAGCTCATTTCGGTTGAAAATCGCGATGATTGCAGGTCGGTGTGTTTATGAATGCAGGTCACTACACTTATCCATGGAACCCCAAAAGGTCGAAACGCCACTCATTGATTAGATTTTTTTCTTGGATTAAACCAATGAGTGGAATAAACAACATCTCTGGTTCGCCTACTAGCCCCATCCAACACAGCCCGCGCCAGGCGTCTGGGCCGGCTCGATTAGTGATAAGAACCGCTGATCAGGCTAGAGAGCACTGGGGTACGATCACGAGCCCGTCACAAGCCTCAGACGCGATGGCAGTGCTTGATGAGCGGGCAGAGGGAGGGCACATAGACGAGGAGACCTATCGGCTATTGGCGAATGCACTGCGGGATGTACACAATACTCTTCAAGAGAGAGCAGCTACTCAGGCAGCAGTAGCACACCTGCCAGTACGCCCCCCAGCTCGTGGTTGGCAGGCTCCAAGCAGAGTCAGAGCTGAAACCTTGGCGGTGGCGGTGACGGCCATTCAGCAAGGCGCCTCGGTTGAGCACGCCGCGCAACAGCATGGTATTCGCGATATTATGGACATGATTAGTCTTCGTGCCGCGTTTAATCGTCAGCAAAACCCGCCTGTCAGTGCTGAAACCTTGGCGGTGGCGGTAACGGCCATTCAGCAAGGCGCCTCGGTTGAGCACGCCGCGCAACAGCATGGTATTAGCGATATTATGGACATGATTAGTCTTCGTGCCGCGTTTAATCGTCAGCAAAACCCGCCTGTCAGTGCTGAAACCTTGGCGGTGGCGGTAACGGCCATTCAGCAAGGCGCCTCGGTTGAGCACGCCGCGCAACAGCATGGTATTAGCGATATTATGGACATGATTAGTCTTCGTGCCGCGTTTAATCGCCGTAGATAGGCACATTTGAAGAGCATATAGCTGTAGCGACCTGCAATCAGCGCGTTTTTCGACGCAACATTAATTGCGTCTATCCGGACCCGCTAACCGGCATTAATGGCGACTGAAAAGACTTAAATTGGCAACCCCGCAGCCAGCATTTTGTCGCGCAACTCACCAGCTCGCGCGGGCTCGAGCATGTTGTTGAACAGCGCTTTGATCTCGCTGGGCCTGGCGTCGAATTGCTCCACCAGATCCTTGATGCGGTACCCATGGCGCGTCAGTGTAGGTTCCAGGTCATCCAGTTGACGCGACAGCACCGACTCAACCAGTTCCGCCGAGACAGGTTTCTCGCCCGTCAGGTAACCGGCCTCCAGGGACAGGCTCAGATGCAATTGAATTTGCAAAGGCGTGCGCAACTTGGTGGCCAACAGATCAATCGCCTCCTCGGTTATGATCGATTGAATATCGACTTTCCCCGCTGTGCAGGTTTCCAGCAGCCAGTGAATGTATTCGCGCTGACTACCAGTGATGCCGTCGAGCGAGAAAATGTCAGTGCGATAACCGATTTCCTCCATCGTCGGACGACGCAGGTCATTGCGCAGTTTGGGATGCCCGGCCAGCACCACTGACAGTCGCCCGTCGCCGTCTTCGACCAATTCCATCAAGCGCTTAAGCCCGGTCAGAGTGTGACCATTGAGGTCATGGGCTTCATCCACGAACAGGGCCACCGGGCGCTTGTTCTTCCTCACCAGCTCGCGCAAGTCACGTTCACGCTTTTCACCCTGCGTGGGGATGCGTACCTGTTTTTCGGTGGACAAATCGTAGTAAAGCGCAGCGATGAAGGTGGCCAGCTTGATGCTGTGCTTCTCGATGGCGAAGGACTTGGAGACGGTGATTTTCTTTTCCGCCTCCATCACCTGTTGAAGGCGACGTAGCATCACGGTTTTACCACTGCCGATGACTCCACACAGTGCAATCAAACGTCCTTCGAAGATCGCGCCCTTGATGTCTTTGATCAGTTGCTGATGGTGCGCGGTCTCAAAATAACCGGCTTGGCTCAGCGGTAACGTCAACCCATAGTGCTGCATCACTTCAACCCGCATGTTCGTCTCCTGCTTTTTTATGGCGGAAATAGACCCTGATGCGCTCCAGGACAACACGGCGTGTCAGCGTTTCATTCAGCACCAGGTGGATGAAAGCTTGATCCTCGGTCGAGAGTTTGGATAAGGGCTGCGCGAGTTCATCGGCAATGGCAAGCTTGGCGGTAATAGCGCTGGGAAAGTGATACTCGTGCGCGTCGGCATTGAAAGGGAGACGTGGCAGTTCCACCGAAACAGCAGAAGGCGTCAGCCGCACATCGTTACCGGCCAGCGCAGCGATGGGCAACCCCAACTGATCGGCCAGTGAACGGATGCGGTCGGATCGTTCATCGACTTTGCCACGCTTGAACGCTCGGTACCGATGCAGCGGAATCGGTCCGGACACGGGATAGTAAGGCCCGAATCGCTCACCGCCGAATTCGGCATAGAGTTCGTTATCGAACAGCCCCCACAGCAACACCACAAACTCTCCTGCCATGTCTGGCCCCACCTCAAAAGCGGTGCCATCAACCGTGACCCGTGCATCACCACCCACCTTGCGCCGTTCAGGCTCACGGGCAAAGCGGCAGAATTGCTCCCAGGTACACATTTCACGAATGCCTTCATCGGGTAGATTGGACTGCCAGTCCTCAATCCGCGAATGCGGCTCGCTACGATGGGGCTGCACGTTGTAGGTGCGCACCAGGTAACGCATCAGCCATTCGTTGGCCTGCGCTTCGGTTTCTGGCTTGTGGAAGTGATACAGCGTCTCGTGGGCTTCTTTTACCGTGCGGAACGGGCGCTCAACCTTGCCCTTTGAGCGCGCGGTGGTGCGTGTTCCATCCTTGCCAGCGGGGATGTGTGTTTGCCATTCAATGCCCAGCGCCTGCATGACGTTCTGGAAGACTCGGCGCTTGGCGACCGGGCCGTTGTCCAGGTAGATCATCTTTGGACGGCCTTGAAATGGAAAGCTCGGGTCAGCCTTCGGCGCCATTGCATTGAACAAGAAGCGCAGCGCAGACTCCGCGTCCTCACCGTATACACAGCGGTATTCCTGATAAGCCAAGCCACTGCGGTCGTCCACCACACTGAACAGCATCAGCGTCGGCATGCCCCTGCTTGGATCGATCCAGTCCGGTTTGTCGATGTGCTTCAGGTCCGAGGGTGACAGGTCAAACTGCCAACAGTCGTTGCTGTTTTCCGCTTGAAAACGGGTGGCCGGTGGCTGTCGCGACAGGCGAGTTTGATCTAGTCCCCACAAGGATAAGTAGTGGTCGATGGTCGGACGTCTCAGCACGCCATTGGGTACTTTGACCAGTCCCTGCTCGGTTTCTACCCCGTAGTCTTCCAACAACTCAATGGCGCGACGGGTTGATACATGTCGCCCCTGCTTGTTCGTCGTGCGTAACTTCAGTGCCGCAATCAGCTCGCAGTAGCGCTCAAGCTCGGCCTTCTGCAACACACGGGGCTTGCCGTGATCGGCCCGGTGGGCTGCATGGGGTTTATGGATGAGGCTCAGCGCCCGGTACACGGTGCTGGGAGACACACCATACAACTGCGCTATCGCGGCCACCTGGGTAGTCCGCTCCGGACTTTTTTTCGGCAAACGGTCAAGTCGCTGCCGCAACTGCGTCAGCGAATCGTCAGGGATGGCACTATGCCGCCCGCTGGGCATTGCGTTCAGCCTCGGTCAGATAGTTGTAGAGCGTTGAGCGACCGATGCCCATCAAGCGGCAGATTTCTGCCACGGTGTGTTTTCGTTCGTGGTAAAGACTTAGGGCCAGTTCTTGCTTGGCCGGATCGAGCCGTTTCTTGCGTCCCCCCTTGCGTCCGCGTGCACGTGCTGCTGATAGCCCTGCTTGGGTGCGCTCACGAATCAAATTGCGCTCGAATTCGGCCAGAGCACCAAACAGATGAAACACTAAGCGTCCACCAATCGAGACCGTGTCGATGCTTTCCTGCAAGCTGCGCAAACCAACGTCTGCAGCGTCCAGTTGCTCGACCAGTCGAATCAGATCCTTCAGCGAGCGCCCAAGACGATCCAGACGCCAAATCACCACGGTGTCGCCCCGGCGCAGCGTGGTCAGCAAAGCAGTCAGGCCAACCCGTTCGGCCTTGGCGCCGCTGCCGATGTCTTCGAACACACGCTCGCAGCCTGCTTTGTGCAACGCATCGCGTTGCAGATCTAGGAGTTGGTCATCGGTTGAGACTCGGGCATATCCAATCAGCATGATTTCGTCCAGATATTCAATAGATAATCAGCTTAGCTGGATATTGAAATCTGGAAACAGTTACTGGACACAGTCAGTGCGGATTTCGAAGCAAAGGCCCCATCACAGCTTAGCGTCCAACAAACCAGCGTTTGATGGACGACCGATCAGTCGCAAATAATGTGAGCACGCGGAAATGGAATGCAAGCACGTGCCGCTGAATGCAAGCTCAGTTGCAGTTAATGCGAGCATGGGGACTGTTTCAGTCGCAATTAATCCGAGCCTGAAATAGCGCTGATTGCAAGCATGGCCGTTTTCGATTGCAAGCAACTACAAGTAAGGATCTGCCGGACAAGTGCCAGCTGATCGATCAGCGTCTCAAGGAGTTGCAGTCGGCGGAGAACAAAGCCGAGAGTTAAAGGGCAAGATCAAAAGATCACAGCCTTCGGCAGCTACACCGGTTTGAGCGTGCAGCTGTAAGAGCTGCTGCGATTTTTAGACGAAAAAAACCCGGACACTGTCCGGGTTTTTTATGGGATCGCTACCGCGCCTTATTCAGCAGCCGGCGCTTCCGGCTTGCGGCGCTTGAGCGGGGCCATGCCGTCCTTGCTGACCAGCGACAGGGCGTCGGTCTTCGGGCGGTTGGCGATCTTGCGCTTGGTCGGGGCCTTGGCGCCGGTTTTCTTCTTGTCGCCCTTGGCGTCGACTTTTTTCTTCTTCACGCCAACGGCTTTGCCTGAGGCCTTGACCTTTTTCGGTCCGCCGTAGGTGCCTTTGACTTCCTTGATGGTGCGGCGCTCGAAGCTCTGCTTGAGGTAGCGCTCGATGCTCGACATCAGGTTCCAGTCGCCATGGCAGATCAGCGAGATGGCCAGACCATCGTTGCCGGCGCGACCGGTACGACCGATGCGGTGAACGTATTCGTCGCCGCTGCGCGGCATGTCGAAGTTGATCACCAGGTCCAGGCCTTCCACGTCCAGGCCACGGGCCGCGACGTCGGTGGCCACGAGGATTTTCACGCCGCCCTGCTTCAGACGGTCGATGGCCAGTTTGCGGTCTTTCTGGTCCTTCTCGCCGTGCAGCACGAATGCTTTGTATTCCTGCGCCACCAGGCGGCCGTAGATACGGTCGGCCATGGCCCGGGTGTTGGTGAACACGATGGCCTTCTGATAGGTCTCGTTGGCCAGCAGCCAGTTCACGATCTGTTCTTTGTGCTGATTGTGGTCGGCGGTGATGATCTGCTGACGAGTGGTGGCGTTCAGATCGCTGACGTTGTTCAGCTGCAAGTGCTCAGGGTTGTTCAGGACTTTGGCGACCATCTCGCGCAGGCCCGAACCGCCGGTGGTGGCGGAGAACAGCATGGTCTGCTGACGGTTGGTGCACTCTTCCACCAGACGCTGTACGTCTTCGGCAAAGCCCATGTCGAGCATGCGGTCGGCTTCGTCGAGCACCAGCACTTCGACTTCTTTGAGGTCGAGGTTGCCGGCGTTCAGTTGCTCGATCATCCGACCCGGCGTACCGATCAGGATGTCCGGCACTTTGCGCAGCATGGCGGCCTGGACCTTGAAGTCTTCACCGCCGGTGATCAGGCCGGACTTGATGAAGGTGAACTGAGCGAAGCGCTCGACTTCCTTGATGGTCTGCTGGGCCAGCTCGCGGGTTGGCAGCAGGATCAGGGTCTTGATGCTGACGCGGACTTTGGCCGGGCCGATCAAGCGGTGGAGGATCGGCAAAACGAATGCAGCGGTTTTGCCGCTGCCGGTTTGCGCTGTCACCCGCAGGTCACGCCCTTGCAGCGCCAGCGGAATAGCCGCTGCTTGCACAGGCGTTGGCTCGACAAATTTAAGCTCGGCCACGGCTTTGAGCAGGCGTTCGTGCAGGGCGAATTGGGAAAACACGGGTGCTACCTCGAAGAAATACAAAAAAACAGCTGCATAGGGTAACGGTTTCGAGCGCGAAGGCCGAGTTTCTTTATACAAACGGCTGCAAACAGTGTTTTTTTTGTTGCCTGTTTTGTCTCAAAACGTCATCCGTAACGTCTTAAATGCTCTAATCGCCCCGTCGCGTCCTACAGAAGAACCGTTTTCACCCATGGATATCAAACAGCTCTGGCTCAATGCCCAAGACCTCTGGGGTGCTCTCGAACAGCACCCGCTCCTGCATTCCACGCTCGCGCTGATGTTGCTGCTGGTGGTGGCGCTGGTGCTCGGACGAGTGGCGCGCTACCTCATTCTTCACGCGACCAAAATGCTTGGTCGTCAGCCGTCGCTGCACTGGATCAACGATTTTCGCCACAACAAAGTGTTTCATCGCCTGGCGCAAATGACGCCATCGCTGGTGATCCAGTTCGGCCTGCACCTGGTGCCGGAGTTGGGCAAGACCAGCCTGAACTTCCTCGGCAACGTGGCGCTGGCGTTCACCATTCTGTTCCTGGTACTGGCCGTCAGCGCATTGCTCAATGCCCTGCTGGACATCTATGCCCGCACCGAACACGCCCGCACCCGCTCGATCAAAGGCTACGTGCAACTGGCGAAAATGGTGCTGTTCGTGTTTGGCGCGATCATCATCGTCGCCACGTTGATCGACCGTTCGCCGCTGTTGCTGCTGTCGGGTCTGGGCGCCATGTCGGCGGTGATTCTGTTGGTCTACAAAGACACCCTGCTGTCGTTCGTCGCCAGTGTGCAACTGACCAGCAACGACATGCTGCGGGTCGGCGACTGGATCGAGATGCCGCAAGTCGGTGCCGACGGTGACGTGGTGGACATCACCTTGCACACGGTCAAAGTGCAGAATTTCGACAAGACGATTGTGTCGATCCCAACCTGGCGCCTGATGTCCGAGTCGTTCAAAAACTGGCGCGGCATGCAGCAGTCCGGTGGGCGCCGGATCAAGCGCAGCCTGTTCATCGACGCCAGCGGCGTGCGGTTTATTCGCGATGACGAAGAGCTGAAGCTGTCCCAGGTGCATCTGCTGACCGACTACATGAGCCGCAAGACAGCCGAGCTCAAGGCCTGGAACGAAGCCCAGGGCAACGTCGCGGCGATGGCGGCCAACCGTCGACGGATGACCAACATCGGCACCTTCCGCGCCTATGCGCTGGCGTATCTGAAGAGTCACCCGGAGATTCAGCCGAACATGACCTGCATGGTTCGCCAGATGCAGACCACCGCTCAAGGCATCCCGCTGGAGATCTACTGCTTCACCCGTACCACCGTGTGGGCCGATTACGAGCGGATTCAGGGGGATATTTTCGATTACCTGCTGGCGGTGCTGCCGGAGTTTGGCTTGAGCCTTTATCAGCAGCCGAGTGGTGGTGATTTGCGGTCCGGGTTGCTTCCAGCTGCGTTGGGCGCAAGCCACGTTCCCGAGCCCGAAAAACACATCATGTAACACCCAAAAACACTGGCCTCCCTGCCTCACAGAGGTGACGCAAAAATCAAGGTGCGAACTTAAACGCTTTCAGTGAGGAGGCCGTTATGGAGGTTCCACCCACGGTCGACATGCTGGGAACGGGAAATATTGAACGCTGTCGCAGCACCTCGGCTCACCCGGCATGCTGTTGGATGATTACCGTCTGCGCCGGCATCGGAGCCGGGAAACCGGCTTCACCGAGTGAATCTTTGATGATGCGGTTGGTGTCGAAATAAACCTGCCAATAGTGCTCGTTGTGGCAGTAAGGACGCACCGCCAACACCGGACCAACCAGATTGAACTCTAAAATCTCCACCTCCACTGCCGGCTCGGCAAGCACATTGGGGATCGTGGCAATGTGTTGTTTCAGCAAGGCCGCCGCCGCTTTCCAGTCGGCCGCGCCCGATAGCTGTGCTTTGAGTTCGACACGGCGGAACGGGTTGTGGGTGAAGTTCTGGATGTTGTCGCTGAAAATTTTGTTATTACCGACCAGAGTCAGCACATTATCCGGAGTGTTGATAGCGGTGGCGAACAGACCGATCTCGGTGACCGTACCCGTCACCCCACCCGCGCAGATGAAGTCGCCGACCTTAAATGGGCGCAAGACAATAATAAACGCGCCCGCCGCCAGATTGGCCAGCAACCCCGACCAGGCCAGACCGATCGCAAGACCGACCGCAGCGAGCAGCGCAGCGAAGGTGGTCGTCTGCATTCCCAGGTAGCCGAGGATACCGATCACCAGAATGATGTTCAGCGTCACGGTAATGGCTGAGCCAACATAGCGCAGTACGGTCGGGTCGACCTTCTGTTTGCCCAAGGCCCGCTGCACCATGCCGACAGCAAAGCCTATCAGCCAGCGTCCGACGATCCAGAAGGCGATGGCGGAGAGGATCTTCACCGCGAAAGCTGCACCATACTGTTGCACCAACGCGATTAACGCGTTGAACTTCGCAGTGGTAACGTTAACGATAGTCTCGTCCATGGCTGGGGCCCAAAGGTGAAGAATTGGTTCCGGAACACTAGCACAGCCTGTATGCCCCGCCAGTCAATGGGCTGCGTACGTATCGCGGTACAACACCAAGCCGCATAGCGACAACAACTATTGCTCACCGGTAGCGATGGAGAGACTGGCGGCGTGTAACTTTAAGTGGCGTCCGGAGTTATTAGGCCAGTTCAGTCAGTCGATACTAATATTGCCTGACACAATGCTTTCGCGGGCAAGCCCGCTCCCACAGGGTTCAGTGGATAGCCACAAGTTTGCGTACACCCAACCGGCTAATCCACACCGCCATCAGAATTACCGAGCCACCAAAAAACAACCGCCCCAATTCCTCATGCTGATTCCAGATCAGCAAATTGATCAGCAACCCCACCGGCACATGCAGGTTGTTCATCACCGCCAGCGTCCCGCCGTTCACCAGGCACGCGCCCTTGTTCCACCAGTACAACCCCAATGCCGTCGAGACCAGGCCGAGGAACAGCAGCACGCCCCATTGCAGCGGCGCTTCGGGCAGGAAGTTCTGTTTGCCGAACAGCAGAAATGCCGGCAACGCCACCGCTAATGCACCGAGGTAGAAGTACCCAAAACGCCGGTAATGCGGCAGATCACTCGGATGGCGGGCCACCAGATGTTTGTAGAGCACCTGCCCGGCAGCGTAGGTGAAGTTGGCCAGTTGCAGCAGCAGGAAACCCATGAAGAAATCCGGGTTGATCCGGTCAAAGCGAATCACTGCCGCGCCCGCCACTGCCACCAGTGCCGCGATCAAGGCCCAGGGATTGAAGCGCCGGTTCAGCGCGTCTTCGATCAGGGTCACGTGCAGCGGCGTGAGGATGGTGAACAGCAACACCTCCGGTACCGTCAGCACCCGGAAGCTCAAATACAAACAGACGTAGGTCACGCCGAACTGCAACGCGCCAATCAACAACATGCCGCGCATGAATGCCGGTTCGACCTGACGCCAGCGCGTCAGCGGAATGAACACCAACCCCGCCAGCAACACCCGCACCAGCACTGCGAAGTAGCTGTCGACATGACCGGCCAGGTATTCGCCGATCAAGCTGAAGGAAAACGCCTGGATCAGCGTGACAAAAAGTAGATAGCCCATGGTCGCCTCATTTCGAATGGCGGCGACGATAGCGGGTTTTGCCCTTCATCGCGAACAGTCAGCAACACACAAAAACCTGTGGGAGCGGGCTTGCCCGCGATGGCGGTGTGTCAGGCAGCATTGAAGTCGACTGATACACCGCTTTCGCGGGCAAGCCCGCTCCCACAGGGTTTTGTATGCTCATTCACTAAATCCCAGGCAAAAAAAAGCCCGATCTCGCTAATGCGTTCAATCGGGCTAGAGCACTCAGGAGCAACAAGTGCAAAGGGAGGTTCGATGCGCGCGCAGGCTTGAAGGGTTGCGCCAGGTCACTAGACCATCCAGCGATTATCTGGCGATTAACGTGTCAGGCGACCTGGGAAAGCTTGGCGTTGGCCTGGTTCAAGCCTTTCTCCTGGAAGTCACCGCCCAGGTTCATGCCTTCGGCGTGAATGAACGTGACGTCGTGGATGCCAATGAAGCCCATGACCTGGCGCAGGTACGGTTCCTGGTGATCCGCGGTGCTGCCGGCGTAGATCCCGCCGCGAGCGGTCAGCACATAAGCACGCTTGCCGCTGAGCAAACCTTGCGGGCCGGTTTCGGTGTACTTGAAGGTCACGCCGGCACGCAGCACGTGGTCGAGCCAGGCTTTAAGGGTGCTCGGAATGGCGAAGTTGTACATGGGAGCCGCCATCACCAGCACGTCGGCGGCCAGCAGTTCGTCGGTCAGCAGGTTGGAGCGCTCCAGCGAAGCCTGCTCGATGTCGTTGCGTTGTTCGGCAGGTTTCATCCAGCCGCCCAGCAAGTTGATGTCCAGGTGCGGCACCGGGGTGGTGGCCAGGTCACGGACGGTGATCTGGTCGGCCGGGTGTGCGGCTTTCCATTGGCTGATGAAGGTCTGGGTCAGCTGGCGGGAAACCGAGTCTTGCTGACGGGCGCTGCTTTCGATGATCAGAACGCGGGACATGGGATGTAGCCTCCATCTGAGAATGCTGTAGGTCGATGGAGTGAAGGTTAAACAGAGTCATATCGATGAAAAAGCGCAAATAATTGCTATAAAGCATCGATAAATTCGTTTATAAGCGGAGCATGTCCCAGCTGGGCTGCCCCGCTCGATGTCATTTCGGGGTGCAAGTCAGGTCGATACGCAGCTTGATGATGGTGCGGGTGAACTTGGCGGTGGCGTTTTTGTGTTTACCGGCGGGCACTTCGATTGTGCGGGTGCGTGGCGCTTCCGGACCATTCTTGAAGACCACTTTGCAAGACACGTCGGTGTCGCCGTAGTTGTTGACCTGAATGGAGCCGATGTCGGCGTCTGTGTCGTAGGCGTTGTAGTCGACCTTCAAACCGTTGAGCTGTTTATTGACATCGATCGGATAAGCAAATGCCGTCAGCGGCAACATCGCCAACACAGCACAACCCGCCATCACACAACAGAATTTTTTCATTCAGCAGTCTCCAATAAGGACTGCCAGCTTAGGACAAGAGGAGCTCAACATGAAAGCGCCCCGCGTGACCCTTGATCAATGGCGAACATTGCAGGCCGTGGTCGATCACGGCGGTTTCGCCCAGGCCGCCGAAGCGCTGCACCGCTCGCAATCGTCGGTCAGCTACACCGTAGCGCGTATGCAGGATCAGCTCGGTGTGCCGCTCTTGCGCATCGACGGCCGCAAAGCAGTACTCACCGAGGCCGGCGGCGTACTGCTGCGCCGCTCCCGGCAATTGGTGAAACAGGCCAGCCAACTGGAAGACCTGGCCCACCACATGGAGCAAGGCTGGGAAGCGGAAGTGCGGCTGGTGGTCGATGCCGCCTACCCCAGCGCCCGCCTCGTCCGCGCACTGACCGCATTCATGCCACAAAGCCGTGGCTGCCGGGTGCGCCTGCGTGAGGAAGTGTTGTCGGGTGTCGAGGAAGTGTTGCTTGAAGGCGTGGCCGATCTGGCCATCACCGGGTTCAGCATTCCCGGGTATTTGGGCGCGGAATTAAGCGACGTCGAATTTATCGCTGTCGCCCACCCCGAGCATCCCTTGCATCGCCTGAACCGCGAACTGAACTTCCAGGACCTGGAAAGCCAGATGCAAGTGGTGATCCGCGACTCCGGCCGTCAGCAACCGCGAGACGTCGGCTGGCTCGGCGCCGAACAGCGCTGGACCGTCGGCAGCCTGGCCACCGCCGCGACCTTCGTCAGCAGCGGCCTGGGCTTCGCCTGGTTGCCCCGGCACATGATCGAGCGGGAACTCAAGGAAGGCACGCTCAAAGTGCTACCGTTGGATCAGGGAAGAAGCCGTAACCCGAGTTTCTATCTGTATTCGAACAAGGACAAACCCTTGGGCCCGGCGACGCAGATTCTCATCGAACTGCTGCGCACCTTCGATACCGCGCCGCTGGATGCGCCCTTCGCCGCCCCCGAACAAGCCTGACACGGAGTGTACCCATGGCCTATTTCGAACATGAAGGTTGCAACCTGCACTATGAGGAATATGGCCATGGCACGCCGTTACTGCTGGTTCACGGGTTGGGCTCCAGCACCCTGGACTGGGAAATGCAGATCCCGGCGCTTTCGGCCCACCATCGGGTGATCGTGCCGGATGTGCGCGGCCACGGGCGCTCCGACAAACCCCGCGAGCGTTACAGCATCGCCGGGTTCAGCGCCGACCTGATCGCGCTGATCGAACATCTGAACCTGGGCGCTGTACATCTTGTGGGACTGTCGATGGGCGGCATGATCGCCTTTCAACTGGCGGTGGATCAGCCGCAACTGCTCAAGAGCCTGTGCATCGTCAACAGCGCGCCCGAGGTCAAACGGCGCAGCCGTAACGATTACTGGCAGTGGTTCAAGCGTTGGAGCCTGATGCGCGCGCTGAGCATGGGCACCATCGGCAAGGCCCTGGGTGCGAAGCTGTTTCCCAAGCCCGAACAAGCTTCGTTACGACAAAAAATAGCGGCGCGCTGGGCAAAAAATGACAAACGTGCTTATCTCGCCAGCTTCGATGCCATCGTTGGCTGGGGGGTTCAGGAACGACTTTCCAAGGTCTCCTGTCCAACCCTCATCGTCAGCGCCGACCGTGACTACACCCCGGTCGCGCTGAAAGAAACCTATGTAAAACTGCTGCCCGATGCGCGGTTGGTGGTGATCGCCGACTCGCGCCACGCCACCCCGCTGGATCAACCCGAACGCTTCAACCAAACGCTGCTCGAGTTTCTCACCGCAGTCGACACCACCACTCAGGATCACTGACCCATGCTGAAAAAAATCGCCCTCGTCGCCGGCTCCGTTCTGTTTGCCGCCAACCTGATGGCCGCCACGCCCGCCAAGGCACCGCACGTGCTGCTGGAAACCACCAACGGCCAGATCGAAATCGAACTGGACCCGGTCAAGGCGCCGATCAGTACCAAGAACTTCCTTGAGTACGTCGACAGCGGCTTCTACAACAACACGATTTTTCACCGTGTGATTCCTGGCTTTATGGTCCAGGGCGGCGGTTTCACTCAACAAATGCAGCAAAAAGAAACCAAGGCGCCGATCAAGAACGAATCCAAAAACGGCCTGCATAACGTGCGTGGCACGCTGTCCATGGCCCGTACTTCCGTCCCGGATTCGGCCACCAGCCAATTCTTCATCAACGTCAAAGACAACGACTTCCTGGACCAGGGCGATGGCTATGCCGTGTTCGGTAAAGTCGTTAAAGGCATGGACGTCGTCGATGTCATCGTCAACTCCCAGACCACCACCAAAAGCGGCATGAAAGACGTGCCGGCCGACCCGGTCTTCATCAAGTCGGCCAAGCGCATCGACTGAGAGTAAGCTGGACAGGGAGTTTTGAGCGGCCGCCGGTGCTTCCGGCGCCGCTCATATTGTTTAAAGGAGAGCCCGTGCGCGGGCGGAGAACTGATGCTTTATCGCCGTTTTGAAAAACTGATCGACATTTTCCGCGATGCACCGACGGCGGCTCCACCGGATCGGGTTCTCCCCTTCTATACCTATTACCTGAAGCAGGTCTGGCCGAGTTTCGCCGCCCTGCTGATCGTCGGCCTGTTCGGCGCGCTGATCGAAGTGGCGCTGTTCAGCTACCTGAGCCGCATCATCGACCTCGCCCAAGGCACACCCAACGTCAATTTTTTCAAGGAACACGGCATCGAACTGGCCTGGATGGCGGTGGTTGCGCTGGTCCTGCGCCCCATATTTGTTGGCCTGCATGACTTGCTGGTGCACCAGACCTTGAGCCCCAGCCTGACCAGCCTGATCCGCTGGCAAAACCACAGTTATGTGCTCAAACAGAGCCTCAATTTCTTCCAGAACGACTTTGCCGGGCGCATCGCCCAACGCATCATGCAAACCGGCAACTCGTTGCGCGATTCGGCTGTGCAAGCGGTGGACGCGCTATGGCACGTGCTGATCTATGCGATCAGTTCATTGGTGCTGTTCGCCGAAGCCGACTGGCGCCTGATGATCCCGTTGCTGACCTGGATCGCCGCCTTCATCGGCGCCCTCTACTACTTCGTGCCACGGGTCAAGGAACGCTCGGTGGTGTCGTCCGATGCGCGCTCCAAACTCATGGGGCGGATCGTCGACGGCTACACCAACATCACCACCCTGAAGCTGTTCGCCCACACCAACTTCGAGCAGCAATACGCCCGCGAAGCGATCAAGGAACAAACCGAAAAAGCCCAACTGGCCGGTCGTGTGGTCACCAGCATGGACGTGGCCATCACTAGCATGAACGGCCTGCTGATCGTGAGCACCACCGGCCTCGCGCTGTGGCTATGGACGCAATCGCTGATCACGGTGGGTGCAATTGCCTTGGCCACGGGCCTGGTGATCCGCATCGTCAATATGTCTGGCTGGATCATGTGGGTGGTCACTGGCATTTTCGAAAACATCGGCATGGTCCAGGACGGTTTGCAGACCATTTCCCAGCCGGTCAGCATCACCGACCGCGAACAGGCCAAACCTTTGAATGTGGCGCGTGGCGAGGTGCGTTTCGATCACGTCGATTTTCACTACGGCAAGAAAAGCGGGATCATCGGCGACCTCAACCTGACCATCAAACCCGGCGAGAAAATCGGCCTGATCGGCCCGTCCGGTGCCGGTAAATCGACGTTGGTCAATCTGCTGCTGCGCCTCTATGACGTGCAGGGCGGGCGGATTCTCATCGACGGCCAGAACATCGCCGAAGTCGGCCAGGAAAGCCTGCGCGAACGCATCGGCATGATCACCCAGGACACCTCGCTGCTGCACCGCTCGATCCGCGATAACTTGCTGTACGGCAAACCCGACGCCACCGACGCCGAACTCTGGGAGGCGGTGCATAAGGCCCGGGCCGACGAATTCATCCCGTTGCTGTCGGACTCTGAGGGCCGCACCGGTTTCGATGCTCATGTTGGTGAGCGCGGAGTGAAGCTCTCTGGTGGCCAGCGTCAGCGAATTGCCATCGCCCGGGTGCTGCTCAAGGACGCGCCGATCCTGATCATGGACGAAGCCACCTCGGCACTGGACTCGGAAGTCGAAGCGGCGATCCAGGAAAGCCTCGAAACCCTGATGCAGGGCAAGACCGTGATCGCCATCGCCCACCGCCTCTCGACCATCGCGCGGATGGACCGCCTGGTGGTGCTGGAAAACGGCAAGATCGCCGAAACCGGCAGCCACGCCGAACTGCTGGCCCATGGCGGCTTGTATGCGCGGTTGTGGCAGCACCAGACCGGGGGGTTTGTCGGGATCGATTGAGCTGCGAGCAACACCAATCCTGTGGGAGCGAGCTTGCTCGCGATGACGGTGTGTCAGTCAACATCCAAGTCGACTGAGAGTCCGCTATCGCGAGCAAGCTCGCTCCCACAGGGGTTTGCGGCGTCCTGACAGATGGGTCAGAACTCCAACACCATCTCATGCCACGCCATCCCGCCATGGTCCGACGCCGAAGGCTTGATGTAGACAAAACCAAACCCGGCATAGAGTGGAATGTGCCGCTCTTTGCACATCAGATGGATGCTGGCCTTGTTCAGTGCATGCATGCGCTGGATGAACTCACCCATCAAACGTTTCGCCAGGCCCTGCCCTTGATAGTCCGGATGCACCACCACCGACATGATCACTACGTGCGGGCCGGCCGGGTCGTGGCCGATCAGTTCCTTGAATGCCTCGTCCGACATCTCCACCTCAAACGCCGCACCGGAATTGATGAAACCGGCTACAACGCCATCCACTTCAGCCACGATGAAGCCCTCGGGCCAGGTGGCGATGCGGGTGGCGATTTTTTCGCGGGTGGCGGCTTCATCGCCTTCGTAGGCAATGGTTTCGATGGCGTAGCAGCGGTCCAGGTCAGCGGGGATGACGTGGCGGATGACGGTGTTCATGGCAGCTCGGAATCGGCGTGGGAAAGGTTGGGGATCATAAATCAGCATCAACCCGACATCGAGAGGCGAATCACCGATCCGCCGCTCGCCCCGCTCTTTACACTTTGAGCGGCAGCCAGATTTCCAGCACGCCGGTGTTGAGCTTCGGGTTGAAATCGTCGCTGTAGCGTTCGAACTCCGGAGCGTCCGCCGCTTCATAACCGGACTTCGGCAGCCAGATTTTCCAGATGTATTGAAAGGTTTGGGGCAAGGCATCCAGCGAGCCCTTGTGTTCGAAGACTGCATACTTCTGAGGCTGAACTTCGATCCAGCGGTACTTCTCGGGCAGGTCGTCGAGCTTGCTGATTTCGACACCGGCTATGTATTCGAAACCACCCTTGCCATCCGGATTGCAGCAGATGCCGTAGGTTACTTCGCTTTTCTGACCGGGAATTTTGCCAATCTCGGGAATGAATTTCTCCCATAGGTCGGGGATCGCTTTGGTCGTATCCGCCGTAAATCGGCCGCCAAACCCCGCTATGAGCATGAAGTGCCCGTTTTCAAAGCGTGGCTCGGCCGTTTCGACGCCTGTTTGCTCATCCATGACTCAACTCCTGGTACAAAAGGTGGGTTCGGCTGGGAGTATAGAAGCCAAACCCGATTCGCCCAATTACAGTGCATGCAACTGTTCTATGGCGCCTGGGCCGATGAACTCGTTATAACCCGATAGGATCACGTAGACCGCGAAATAACAGAAGATCGCTGCCGATGCCATGTAGGAATAACGCAGCAGTTTGTCACCGAGCAATTTGCCGCCGTGGCTCGCCGCGAAGCACAGACCGACGCACCAAAGTATCCCGGCGCACAAGAAGCCGCCGAGAAACAGCGCCGAGCTGAGCGTGCCACCGCCGCCGGAACGGGCGATCAGTGTGCCGCCCACTGCGGCGAACCAGAGAATGGCACTGGGCGATGACATGGCGAGGAAAATCCCGCGAAAAAACTCTTTCCGGTGGGAGTTGTGACCGACTTCAGCAGTCTGCGCCAACAGCGCTTCATGGTGAATCGCCGAATAAATCATCTTCGCCGCGAAATACACCAGCAACGCCGATCCGCCGATCCACAACACCCAGCGCACGGTCTCGTACTGCAGCAATACGGTCATGCCGGCCAATGCCAGCACCGCGTAAATCAGGTCGCCGACACACGTCCCCAGCCCCAGGGCAAAGCCTTGAAAATAGCCGCGCTGCATCGCCAGCGTGATCATCGCGATATTGGCCACGCCGATGTCCAGGCACAGCGAAAGGCTCAACAAGAAGCCACTGGTAAATTCCATCGACCATATCCTTGGGGAAAAATTTTATTGATGCGCAGGCTAGACAGTTTGCCACGACTGCCCTTACATTCCGCCACAGGCCACCGCAGTGGCCAGCGTCGCTCGGACGGTTCCGGGCGCTTACGTTATCCGAGGCAACAATGGCCGAACAAGGTTCGCCGCGCCGCTTTGCGCGCATAGATCGACTCCCCCCTTACGTTTTCAACATCACTGCCGAGCTGAAGATGGCCGCCCGTCGTCGTGGCGAAGACATCATCGACTTGAGCATGGGCAACCCCGACGGCGCCACGCCGCCGCACATTGTCGAAAAACTCGTCACCGTTGCCCAGCGCGAAGACACCCACGGCTATTCCACGTCCAAAGGGATTCCGCGCCTGCGCCGGGCGATTTCCAACTGGTACAAGGATCGCTACGCGGTCGACATCGACCCGGAAACCGAAGCCATCGTCACCATCGGTTCCAAGGAAGGCCTGGCGCACTTGATGCTGGCCACCCTCGACCAGGGCGACACCGTGCTGGTGCCGAACCCGAGCTACCCGATTCACATCTACGGTGCCGTGATTGCCGGCGCCCAGGTGCGGTCGGTGCCGTTGATCCCTGGTGTGGACTTCTTCGCCGAGCTGGAACGGGCGATTCGCGGCTCGATCCCGAAACCGAAAATGATGATCCTCGGCTTCCCGTCCAACCCCACCGCCCAGTGCGTGGAGCTGGATTTTTTCGAGCGGGTGATCGCCCTCGCCAAGCAGTACGACGTTTTGGTGGTGCACGACCTGGCCTACGCCGACATCGTCTACGACGGCTGGAAAGCCCCGTCGATCATGCAAGTACCCGGCGCCAAGGACATCGCGGTGGAGTTTTTCACCCTGTCCAAGAGCTACAACATGGCGGGCTGGCGCATCGGTTTCATGGTCGGCAACCCGGAGCTGGTCAACGCCCTGGCGCGGATCAAGAGCTACCACGACTACGGCACGTTCACCCCGCTGCAGGTTGCGGCCATCGCGGCGCTGGAAGGCGATCAGCAGTGCGTCAAAGACATTGCCGATCAGTATCGGCAGCGTCGCAACGTGCTGGTCAAAGGCCTGCATGAACTGGGCTGGATGGTCGAAAACCCGAAAGCATCGATGTATGTCTGGGCCAAGATTCCCGAGGCTTACGCACACTTGGGCTCGCTGGAATTCGCCAAAAAACTGCTGGCCGAGGCCAAGGTCTGTGTCTCGCCGGGTGTGGGATTTGGCGAGTATGGGGATGATCATGTGCGCTTCGCGCTGATCGAAAACCAGGACCGGATCCGTCAGGCCGTGCGCGGGATTCGCGGGATGTTCCGGGCGGATGGGTTGGTACCGAAAACTAACGGCTAACACGTAACCTGTGGGAGCGGGCTTGCCCGCGATGACTGCATCACATTCAACATTAATGTTGACTGACCAGCCGCCATCGCGGGCAAGCCCGCTCCCACATTGGTTTTATGTTCAGCCTTGAAATCGATCACCCACAAAAAAACCGCATCGCTGCGGTTTTTTTGTGTCTGTCGAATCGCTTAAACGAACAACGACAACAGCAGGATGAAGCCCAGGCCCACCACGGACAGGATGGTTTCCATCGCGGTCCAGGTCTTGAAGGTTTCCGCCACGGTCATGTTGAAGTACTGCTTCACCAGCCAGAAACCGGCGTCGTTGACGTGGGACAGGATCAACGAACCGGCACCGGTGGCCAGCACCAGCAGCTCACGGTTCACACCCGGAATCATCCCCACCACCGGCACCACGATGCCTGCGCCAGTAATGGTCGCCACGGTTGCCGAACCGGTCGCGATGCGAATCACCGCCGCCACCAGCCACGCCAGAAGGATTGGCGATATCTGCGCTTCCACCGCCATGTTGCCGATGACATTACCCACACCGCTGGTCACCAGCATCTGTTTGAAGCCGCCACCGGCACCGATGATCAAGATGATCGCGGCGGTTGGTGCAAGGCTCGCGTCCAGCCATTTGAGCATCTGTTGCGAACCGATGCCCTGCTTGTAGCCGAAGGTGTACAGCGACAGCAGCAACGCCAGCAGGAGCGCCGAGATCGGGTGACCGATCAGGTCCATGAAGGTACGGAAGAAGTTGCCGTCCGGCAGCGCCACATCGGCAAAGGTCTTGAGCAGCATCAGGAACACAGGCGACAGCACGGTGACCAAGGTAATGCCGAAGCTAGGCAGATCGCCTGCATCTTCATCGCGCACCAGTTGATCCACCAGTTCCTGATTCGGATGACCTGGAATGTGCTTGGCAATGAACGTACCGAAGATCGGACCCGCGATGATGGCCGTTGGCAGCGCAACGATCAGGCCGTAAAGAATGGTTTTACCAATGTCGGCACCGAACACACCGATGGCCAGCAGCGGACCCGGGTGCGGCGGCACCAGGCCGTGTACCGCGGACAGACCAGCCAGCAGCGGGATACCGATCTTGATGATCGACACGCCAGTGCGACGGGCCACGATGAACACCAGCGGAATCAGCAGCACGAAGCCGATTTCGAAGAACAGCGGAATGCCGACCAGGAACGCGGCGAACATCATTGCCCACTGCACCTTGTCCTTGCCGAAGGCGCGGATCAACGTCTGCGCAATCTGATCCGCACCGCCTGATTCGGCCATCATTTTGCCGAGCATGGTGCCCAGCGCCAGGATGATGCCGACGAAACCAAGCACGCCACCGAAGCCGTCCTGGAACGCCTTGATGATGGTGCCGATCGGCATGCCGGACGTCAGCCCGAGGAAAGCGGCGGCGATGATCAGCGCGAGGAATGGGTGCAACTTGAACTTGGTGATCAGGACGATAAGCCCGATCACCGTGACCACTGCATCTAGCAGCAGAAACGTCTCGTGGGACATGCCAAACATTAGGGGTGTCTCCTGGTTGTTGTTGTTATTAAAGCGGTTAATCAAAGGCCGTCAGGACAGCGCTATCTCTTGGAGCAAAACTCAACTGGCGAGTTTCAAGCCATGATCGAGCCACCAGGCATGAGCCTGCTTCGCCAACTCATCGACGCTGTGGCTGGACGCATCCAGAGCCAGGGTCAGGGGCTCACCGACGGGCGATTCAAGGGTGGCGAACTGGCTGTCGATCAAGGTCGACGGCATGAAGTGGCCCGGTCGGTGAGACACACGATCGGCGGCGACTTCGGGGGTCAGCTCAAGAAAAACGAAGCCCAGGCCCGGCAAGGCACTGCGCAAGCGTTCGCGGTAACTGTGTTTGAGGGCCGAGCAAGTCAGCACCGGGCGTTCGCCCTTGGCATCGACGCGGCGCAGTTCATCGCACAGGCTGTCGAGCCAGCCGGCACGGTCTTCGTCGTTCAGGGGGATACCCGCGCTCATTTTTTCGATATTGGCGGCAGGGTGAAAAGTGTCGCCTTCAATGGCGGTCGCGCCGCTAAGCTGGCACAGGGACTGGCTGACGCACGTCTTGCCGCAACCGGCAACGCCCATGATGACCAGGGCGGTGATGGGATGATTCATGTAACACCTCAGCGCGCAGACAGCGCTACCTTTGCTACGTAAGACTCAAGTGCAAAAGCAGAAGTTGCCGACGCCTTCTTGTCATTTTTGTGGGTTGCAGCATGTTCGTTCTCGATGCCAAAAAGCGAGGATCAGGCAAACCTCGTTCACGCATTTGCAGCTGCATCGAGACAGCGCTACCTTAGTGCCTTGAATTTTGTTTGGCAAGCCGTCCGATGAATACCCCTAAAAACGATAAAAATACTCGCACCACTGGCCGTCCTACCCTCAACGAAGTCGCGCGCCTGGCCGGTGTCAGCCCGATTACCGCCTCCCGCGCCCTGCGCGGCGTCAGCACGGTGGCCACCGAACTGGTGGAAAAAGTCCAGAAGGCCGCCCTCGACCTGAACTACGTGGTCAACCCCGCCGCCCGAGCATTAGCCTCGGCCCAGAGCCATTCCGTCGTGGTTTTGGTGCCCTCGCTGTCCAACCTGCTGTTCATCGACACGCTGGAAGCCATTCATCAGGTTTTGCGACCAAAGGGCTTCGAAGTGCTGATCGGCAACTTCCATTACTCGCGTGATGAAGAAGAAAACCTGCTGCGCAATTACATGGCCTATCAGCCTCGCGGCTTGCTGCTGACCGGTTTCGACCGCACCGAAAGCTCGCGGAGGATGATCGAGGCCAGCAACATTCCCTGCGTCTACATGATGGAACTGGACAGCGCGGCCGGGCTCAATTGCGTCGGTTTTTCGCAAGTCGCTGCCGGCGAAACCGCGGCCGAGCATTTGCTGTCCCGCGGTCGCAAACGCCTGGCCTACATCGGCGCGCAACTGGACCAACGCACATTGCTGCGGGGCGAAGGTTTCCGTCGCGCGCTGCAAAAGGCCGGCTTGTATGATCCGGCCCTGGAAGTGCTGACCCCGCGAGCCTCGTCGGTAGGGCTGGGCGGCGAATTGTTCCTGCAACTGCTCACCGCCCATCCGGACGTCGATGCGATCTTCTTCGGCAACGACGACCTGGCCCAGGGCGCCCTGCTCGAAGCCTTGCGCTGTGGCATCAAGATCCCCGAACAAGTGGCGATCCTCGGATTCAACGACCTGCCTATGTCAGAACACATGGTCCCGCGCCTGAGTAGCATCAATACGCCGCGAGAGGCCATTGGCCGTCGCTCGGCCGAACTGATGCTGACCTTGCTGGCCGGCAATTCAGTGACCAAACCGGTGCAGGATATGGGGTTTGAATTGAAGGTGCGCGAGAGCACCTGAAGCGCGACCATTCCCACGCTCCGCGTGCTAGATTCCCGATACCTGGAACAGCAAACGGAGAAGCTCAATGGGACATACGCTGAAGATTTTGGGTAGAGCGTCGTCAATCAACGTCAGAAAAGTCCTGTGGACCTGCGACGAACTGGGCGTTTCCTACGAACGTGAAGACTGGGGCAGCGGTTTCGCATCGACCCAGAGCCCGGAATTTCTCCAGCTCAACCCCAACGCACAGGTGCCAGTGCTCATCGATGAAGCCGGTGTGCTGTGGGAATCCAATACCATTTGCCGGTACCTGGCCGGCAAACACCAAAACACTGACCTGTTACCCATCGAACCGGCGGCACGCGCTCGCGTGGAGCAATGGATGGACTGGCAAGCCACCGAACTCAACCCGTCGTGGGGCTACGCCTTTTTTGCACTGGTCCGGCAATCGCCAGATTTCCAGGACTCACAGCGGATTGCTGATGGCGTTCGCGGCTGGAACGCGAAGATGGGCATCCTCGAACAGCAACTCGCGGAGACCGGCGCGTATGTTGCCGGACCACGCTTCACGCTGGCCGATATCCTCATCGGGCTGTCGGTCAACCGCTGGCGCATGACACCGATGGAGCGCCCGGATTACCCCGCCGTCGACGCGTATTGCCAACGACTGGCGCAGCGGCCGGGGTTCATGACACACGCCTGTAATGGCGTGCCTTGATTTCGACCGAACGACTTACTGGCCCAGTTCAGGCGCGAAACCTGTGGGAGCGGGCTTGCGATAGCGAAATGTCAGTCGACGAATGTGTTGAATGTGACGCTGCCATCGCGGGCAAGCCCGCTCCCACATGGATTGCGGTCTGCGAGCATTCCCAACAGTGCCCGCACCGCTGCCGTTGGTTCTTTGTCAGGCGCAACCACTAACGCAAACTCGCGATCAATACGCGGCGTCACAGGCACTACACGCAAACCCTGGCGATTATTCGGCAGGGTCATTTCCGGCACCAGGGTCACGCCGATATTTTCCCGCACCAGAGTGAACGCACTGCTCCACTCTCGCACCTCGGCCCGCACATCCAGCAGTTGCAGCCCGACGTCGGCGGCCAGGCTGCGGGCATTGGTCGAACAACCGCCCGTGGCCAGCACAAAGGGTTGCTCCGCCAGTTCCGCCAATGAAACGCCCTCGTCATTCGAGCGGCGCGCCAAGGGGTGGCCACCGGGCAGCACCGCCACCCAGGCATCACGCCCCAAACGACCGGCATTGCGCGCGGGCGCCGGGTTCAACGCCACACCGACATCCACTAGCCCTGCACTGAGCAACGTTTCCACTTCATCGTCGCTGACCTCCAGCGCCACCACTTGAATGCCGGGATACAACCGATTGAACTGACGCAGCAGTGGCGGCAGAAAGGTCGCCAGCACCAAAGGGAAACTGGCCAGGCGAATCGTCCCTCGCTGGATATCTTTAGTGGCATCAACGGTGCTGCGAATGTTCTCGAGAGCACCGAGCATGGTTCGCGCCTGTTCGATCACAGGCAAGCCGATGGCGGTCGGCAAGGTCTGACGGTTTTCCCGGCTGAACAGCTGAACGCCCAGGGTTTCTTCGATCAAGGCCAACGCTTGGCTGGCACCGGACTGGGTCATGCCGACCCGCTCGGCGGCCCGGCTAATGTTGCCGGTATCGGCCACCGCCACCACCATTCGCCAGTGCATCAGGTTCATCATGGCAGTAGCTTTCCTAATGGCAGTTTTCTGAAAGATTAATTTTACCGAGCGCGCCGCGCACTATGACACTGGCGCAAATCCACAACCAGAGCCCCGCCCATGAAGCTGTATTACGCCCCGCAAGCCTGCTCTTTGGCGCCGCACATTGTACTGCGCGAACTGGAGCTGCCGTTCGAGTTGGAACGTGTCGATAACAGCACCAAGAAAACCGTCACCGACGAGGACTTCCTGGCCATTAACCCAAAAGGCTACGTCGCGGCGTTGCGGCTGGATAATGGAGATGTGCTGACCGAAGGCCCGGCGATCCTGCAGTACCTGGCGGATCTGCGTCCCGAGGCGCACCTGGCACCGGCGAACGGGACGTTCGAGCGGGTGCGTTTGCAGGAATGGCTGAACTTCGTTTCGACCGAGATTCATGGCGGGCTGGGTTGGCTGTTCAATTCGCAGTTTCCGGATGATGTGAAAGCGCTCATCAAAGAGAAGCTGTTCAAGCGATTTGTCGTGTTGAGCCAGACGCTGGAGGGGCAGGATTATCTGATGGCAAGAGGGTTCAGCATTGCCGATGCGTATCTGTTTACGGTGTTGCGGTGGGCTCGGCTATTTGCGATTGATCTGGATGATTGGCCGGCGTTGGCGCGGTTTCAAGCGAGGGTTGATCAGCGGCCAAGCGTGAAAGCGGCGTTGGCGGCGGAGTTGGTGTAAGGCGCTGAATCGCTTCGCGGGCAAGCCTTTGCTCAGAACGGGAACCTGTCCGCCTCTGTGCCACCGCGCAGGGATTTCTTGCAGATTATCTGGTTATTTCGATAGGCATAAAAACAAGGAGCCCGAGGACTCGGGCTCCGTTGACGCGGGATCAGTGGCCGAACACGCCCACCTTCTTGGCCTTCTTGTCCGCACGTTTTTCATCGGCGGTTTTAGCCGGTTTCTTCTTTGCCGCTTTCTTTGAATCCATGCCTTTGGCCATGATACATACTCCACTCATACGGGACGTGAGATCAGGTATACACCTATCGCGGCGCCCGCGTTCTTTTATAATCACCCGCTTTGCGTACCGACAGTCCGAACCCATGCCCAACACTCAGTACACCTTGCTCGACGAGCCGTTATGGCCGTTGATGAACAAGTTTTACCGCGCCCACCAATCGTCGATGAAGGCGGTCCGCGACGCTCGGCTGTGGGTGGCAAAACGCGATGTGATCATTGCGGCGTTATGTTTGCGGCCAGTGGCCGGCGGGCATTGGCTGACCGGGCTGTTCGTCGATCCGGGTTGTCGCGAACAGGGAATTGCCGCCAGGTTGATCGCCGAAGCGGTAAAGGATGTGCAAGCACCGGTCTGGTTGTTCTGCCATCCGGATTTGCGTGGCTTTTATGAGCGCCGCGGTTTTACCTTCGACCCGCCCCTGCCCTACGCCATGGCTGAACGGTTGAGCCGTTATGCGCGCAGCAAACCGATGATTGCCATGGGGTTGGAACCGCGCGCTCTTTGAAACGACACAATCCCTGTGGGAGCGGGCTTGCCCGCTCCCACAGTGTTTTGTGTTGGATTCGAAGGGCGGTATCAGTCATCCACCGCAGGGTCCAGGTCCGGGAACATCACCTCGGTAAACCCGAACTTGCTGAAATCACGGATGCGCGACGGGTACAGCCGGCCGATCAGGTGATCGCATTCATGCTGCACCACCCGCGCATGAAATCCCGAGGCAACGCGCACGATCGGCTCGCCCTTGGGATCGAAGCCTTCATAGCGAATCTGCTGATAACGATCCACCGCACCACGCAGGCCCGGCACCGACAGGCAGCCTTCGAACCCCTCTTCGAGGGTCGGGCTCAATGGCGTGATCAACGGATTGATCAGAATCGTCTGCGGCACCGCTTCGGCGTCCGGATAGCGTTCGCTGTGTTCGAAACCAAAGATCACCAGTTGCAGGTCGACACCGATCTGCGGCGCGGCCAGGCCGACTCCGCCGACGCTTTCCATGGTCTGGAACATGTCGTCGATCAATTGCCACAACTCAGGGCTGTCGAACATTTCTGCCGGCACCGGTGGGGCAATACGCAGCAGGCGTTCATCGCCCATTTTCAGAATTTCACGGATCATTTTATGGCTTCGTCAGTGGTCGGCTTGATTGAGTGGTCCCGTCCCAGTCCCGAAACGTGGTGTTTGGGTTCTTCGGGCACCTTTTCGCCAGGTTTCTTGCCTTCGGAGGACATGTGCTCGATCACCGCGTTCATTTCCGCGCCGAGCAACAGCACCGCGGCCGAAATATAGAAGTACAACAACAACACGATGATCGCGCCGATACTGCCATACATGGCGTTGTAGTTGGCGAAGGTTTTGACGTAGAGACCGAAGCCCAATGACGCGATGATCCAGACCACCACGGACAACACCGCACCCGGGGTGATGAAGCGAAACTCTTGTTTGACGTCGGGCATGACGTAGTAAATCAGCGCCACCGCCATCATCAACAGAATCACGATCACCGGCCAGCGCACAATGGTCCATAAGGTTACGATGAAATCTTCGAGGCCCACTTGTGCGGCGATCCAGCCCATCACCTGCGGCCCGAGCACCATAAGCGCGGCAGCGATCAGCAACATGCCGGCGATGCCAATGGTGTAGAAAATCGACAATGGAAAACGCTTCCAGACCGGACGACCTTCGACCACGTCGTACGCGGCATTCATTGCGCTCATCATCAGCCGCACACCAGCGGACGCGGTCCACAGGGCGATCACGATACCCACCGAGAGCAAACCACCCTTGGATTGCTGGAGCTGGTCGATCACCGGGTTCACCTGCTCCAACGCCTGGGGCGGCAGGACCAGTTCCGATTGCAGGCGCAGCCAGGAGAAGAAGTCCGGCAAATGCAGAAAACCAATCAGGGCGATCAGGAACAGGATGAAAGGGAACAGCGAGAACAGCATCTGATAGGCCAGCGCCGAGGCATAGGTCGACATCTCGTCGGCGACGAACTCGGTGATCGTGCGCATCATCACCCGATGCAGGGGCAGACCTTTCATGGTCGGAAAAAACATTAGCGTCTCCTTTCGCCGCAAAAAGGTTGAAGTCATGGCGACTCAGGGGCCGTTTTCTACAACAAAGTAGCGTACTTGGCGACTTTGAAACAATTTCCTTGCTCAAGTTCAAGCTGACATAGAAACGGCCATCCGCGGATGGCCGTTCCTATTACTCGTCAAACGCGGCATTACGCCTTGTCGATGCCTTTTTTAAGAGCATCCTTGGCTTTGCCGACCGCTTGCTGGGTTTCTCCCTTCCTCTCCTGCGCCACGCCTTCGGAGCGCAGTCTTTCGTTGCCAGTGGCCTTGCCGACGCCTTGCTTGACGTTGCCGGCCGCTTCGTTTGCCATGCCTTTAACTTTATCGCCAGTGCTGCTCATGGTATTTCTCCTGTGAACATTTCAACGGGGAAAGTGGTTACACAAGGATTGACCGGGAGCCTTTGCACGGAGTTTCATTTATTTATTCACCGGACATTTCGCCGGTTAGGCTTTATGTTTGCAGGCTTTGCCCCGAGAATGCGCAACGTATTCAGGCCATGGCGCTGAAGATCCAATCCCGTAGGAATGTTATGAAACTCGATAAAAAGCAGGCCATTGCCCGCAGAAACCAGGAACTCGGCGGTGCTGTGCTTGGCGTCAACAACTGCCATTTCACCGAATTGAACCGTAACCGCAACATTTTCTGGTTCGATATCCCGGTCGCACGCCTGGCCGTTGGTCAGTACGAATGGATTCACTTGCTGATGCACACCCCGGATACCGACGAACTGCTGCACCTGAAAGTGCCGACGGTGTTCCTGCGCGAGAAGCTCGAAGGCCTGGTGGTGCGCAATCAGGGCAAACGCAAGGCAGCCTTGAGCCTGGAACTGAGCGCCGACAAGGACTCCTACCTGCAGGACATGCGCCCGGCGGGTACCAACGTCAATTTCGCGCAGTTCCGGCAGTAACCACCCGTCTGTACTGAGGACTACTGTGGCGAGGGAGCTTGCTCCCGCTGGGGTGCGCAGCGCCCCCAAATCAGGCACCTCGATTCACCTGACCTGATCAGGTCGATGGCAGCTTTAACGACTGCTGCGCAGTCGAGCGGGAGCAAGCTCCCTCGCCACAAAAGCGCTCTCGATCTGGCAGGCAAACAAAAGCCCCGCATCTGCGGGGCTTTTGTTTGACTAGGCGCTGACTTTCTTCACGCCCAGTTTCTTCAGCTCTTCGTCGCGCAGTTCGCGGCGCAGGATCTTGCCGACGTTGGTGGTCGGCAGCGCGTCGCGGAACTCCACGGCTTTGGGTACCTTGTAGCCGGTGACGTTGGCGCGCATGTGCTCCATCACCTGTTCCTTGGTCAGGATCACGCCCGGTTTGGCGACGATGAAAATCTTGATCGCCTCGCCCGACTTCTCGTCCGGCACACCGATCGCTGCGCATTGCAGCACGCCCGGCAGGGTCGCCAGCACGTCTTCAAGCTCATTGGGGTACACGTTGAAACCGGAGACCAGGATCATGTCTTTCTTGCGATCGACAATGCGCATATAGCCATCGGGCTGGATCAGCGCGATGTCACCGGTCTTCAACCAGCCTTCGCTGTCGAGTATTTCATCGGTGGCGTCCTGACGCTGCCAGTAGCCTTTCATGACTTGCGGACCTTTCACACACAGTTCACCGATGCCGCCCAACGGCTGTTCCACGCCGGCATCGTCGATGACTTTGCACAGGGTCGACGGCACCGGAATACCAATGGTGCCGATCTGGATGTTCTGGTTCGGGTTTACCGTGGCCACCGGGCTGGTTTCGGTCATGCCGTAACCTTCACAGATCGGGCAACCGGTGACCGCTTTCCAGCGCTCAGCCGCGGCCAGTTGCAAGGCCATGCCGCCGGACAAGGTGATTTTCAGGTTCGAGAAATCCAGCTTGCGGAACGCTTCGTTGTTGCACAGCGCAACAAACAGAGTGTTCAAGCCGACGAAGCCGCTGAACTTCCACTTCGACAGTTCCTTGACCATCGCCGGCAAGTCGCGCGGGTTGCTGATCAGGATGTTGTGGTTGCCGATCAGCATCATCGCCATGCAATGAAAGGTGAAGGCATAGATATGGTAGAGCGGCAGCGGGGTGATCAGGATCTCGCAACCTTCATTGAGGTTGGAGCCCATCAGCGCCTTGCACTGCAACATGTTCGCCACCAGGTTGCGGTGGGTCAGCATCGCGCCCTTGGCCACGCCGGTGGTGCCGCCGGTGTATTGCAGCACGGCAACGTCGCTGCTGGCCGGGTTGGCTTCAGCCACTGGCTGGCCATGGCCCTTGCTCAGCACGTCATTGAACTTGATTGCCTTGGGCAAGTGATACGCCGGGACCATCTTCTTCACGTACTTGATGACGCTGTTGATCAGCAGACGCTTGAGCGGCGGCAGCAGGTCGGCCACTTCAGTGACGATCACGTGCTTGACGCCGGTCTTCGGCACGACGGTCTCAGCCAGATGCGCCATGTTGGCCAGGCAGACCAGGGCTTTGGCACCGGAATCGTTGAATTGGTGTTCCATTTCCCGCGCGGTGTACAGCGGGTTGGTGTTGACCACGATCAGCCCGGCGCGGATAGCACCGAAGACAGCGACCGGGTATTGCAACACGTTGGGCAATTGCACGGCGATTCGATCACCGGGTTGCAAATCGGTATGCTGTTGCAGGTAAGCAGCAAAGGCACCGGACAATTCGTACAGCTCACCGTAGGTGATTGTTTTGCCCAGGTTGCTGAATGCCGGTTTGTCAGCGAAGCGTTGGCAGGATTGCTTCAACACTGCCTGAATATTCGGATACTCGTCTGGATTGATCTCGGCAGCAATTCCAGCTGGGTACTTATCCTTCCAAAAGTCTTCGATCATGGAAGCCCACTCCTCAGCAACGCGAATTCAAATACCGCATTTGATGCGATTATTATTGGTGTTTGATTATTGGTGAGTCTGGCTTTTAACAAGGCCGAGAAGTCACAAAGCGCGCCGAGAGTAGCAGCTTTGCCAAGGGCCGACTAGAGCCAAAATCGGCCTCTACAGTCACTTTAATGACTCAAGACTAACAAGCGGTCATTTTAGAGCAAAAATTCTATACAGCCTTGCAAGCCCCGTATTTTGGGGCTCTTCCCTTAAAAGCATCGCGGGCAAGCCCGCTCCCACAAGGTCCGCGTCGTACACATTCTTTGTGCACAACACTAAACCTGTGGGAGCGAGGCTTGCCCGCGATCCGCGCGATGCGCGGCCATTCAACGATCAGGCAATCTCTCGCAACTCCCGCCGCAGAATCTTGCCCACCGGCGTCATCGGCAACGACTCACGCAAGACGATGTGCTTGGGTACTTTGTACGCCGTGAAGTTTTCCTTGCAGTAGGCCTTCAGCTCTTCAAGGCTGACCCCCGATTCGCGGGCCACCACAAACAACTTCACCGCCTCCCCCGAACGCTCGTCCGGCACGCCGATCACTGCGCAGTTGGCGACTTTCGGATGGGCCATCACCACGTCTTCGATCTCGTTCGGGTACACGTTGAAGCCCGAGACGATGATCATGTCTTTCTTGCGATCGACGATGCGCACGAAACCGTCCGGGTCGATCACCGCGATGTCGCCCGACTTGAACCAGCCGTCGGCGTCCAGCACTTCGGCGGTGGCTTCGGGTTTCTGCCAGTAGCCCTTCATGATCTGCGGGCCCTTGATGCACAGTTCGCCACGCTCGCCCAGCGGCTGCTCGGCGCCCTCATCGTTGATGATCTTGAGCGTCGTGCCCGGCACCGGCAGACCGACCGTGCCGATGCGCGACTTGTCGCCGTAGGGATTGGTGCAGGCCACCGGCGAGGTTTCAGTCAGGCCATAACCCTCGGTGATCCGGCAACCGGTGAGCTGCTCCCAGCGCTCGGCGGTGGCCTTGACCAGCGCAGTGCCACCGGAATTGGTGAGCTTGAGGCTGGAGAAATCCAGGGTCTTGAAGTCGGGATGGTCCATCAGCGCGACGAACAGCGTGTTGAGCCCCAGCAGCGCCGAGAATCGCCAGTTCTTCAGTTCCTTGATGAAGCCCTTGATGTCCCGTGGATTGGTGATCAGCACGTTGTGGTTGCCGGTCACCATCATGCACATGCAGTTCGCCGTGAAGGCATAGATATGGTACAGCGGCAGCGGCGCGATCATTACTTCCTGGCCTTCGCGCAGCAGCGGCTGGCCGTCGGTACCCAGCTGACTGAGGCATGCCCGCGCCTGCTGCATGTTCGCCACCAGATTGCCGTGGGTCAGCATGGCGCCCTTGGCCAGCCCGGTGGTGCCGCCGGTGTATTGCAGCACGGCGATGTCGTCGAGACCGACGTTCAGCGGTTTGATGCCCAGGCCCCGGCCCAGACGCAGCGCGCTTTTGAAAGAAATCGCCTGCGGCAAGGAATAGTCCGGGACCATTTTCTTGACCTTGGCGACCACAGTATTGACCAGCCAGCCCTTGGCGGTAGGCATCAGGTCGCCCATCTTCGCTTCGATCAGGTACTGGATGTCGGTGTCGGGAAGCACTTCCTGGACCTTCTGTCCGAACACGTTCAAGTAGACCAGCGCCCGGGCACCGGAGTCCTTGAACTGATGACGCATCTCCCGCGCGGTGTACAACGGGTTGGTATTGACCACGATCAGCCCGGCACGCAAGGCGCCGAACACGGCAATCGGGTAATGCAGGATGTTGGGCATCTGCACCGCAATGCGATCCCCCGGCACCAGGTCGGTGTGGGCTTGCAAGTAACCGGCAAACGAAGCGCTGTAGCGTTCCAGTTCAGCGTAGGTCAGGGTCACGCCCATGTTGCTGAACGCCGGGCGGTCGGCAAATTTCTTGCAGGAACGCTCGAACACCTCGATCACCGACTTATAGGCCCCAAGGTCGATATCCAGGGGCACGCCGGCCGGGCGTTTGTCATTCCAGAAATCAGGTTGCATTATTCTTGTCCTCTTTACCTGAGCCTATCCGGGGCCGCTTTTCTGTCACTTCTGAAAAGCGGTGCTTCCCGGACACTAGCAGCTATGGTGAAACAGGCAAATATGCGCACGGTCGTCATTGATCGCGTGAATCTTGCTGCCCCGGCGTGGCCTGATCAGACGGTAGCCGTTGGATGCGCTATACAATGCAGCGGGGCTGTTTCCCACCCCTGCTGCCTCATGCAGTCCAACGCAAAGGAATCGCCATGATCCACGACACTTTCTGGCTGACCGCGAGTGACCGCAGCCGCCTCTTCGTCAACCAGTGGCTGCCGGCCGCGCCGCTCAAGGCGGTGATCCTGCTGGCCCACGGCATGGCAGAACACAGCGGTCGCTACGCCCGCCTGGCGCAAGCATGCTGTGATCAGGATTACGGCGTTTATGCGCCGGACCTGCGTGGACATGGCAAAACTGCCGAAAACGGCACCCTGGGCCATTTCGCCGACGATGATGGCTGGTGCAAAGTGGTCGGCGACCTGGCCAGTCTTAACCAACATATCGGCCAACAGCATCCCGGCGTGCCGATCGTGCTGCTGGGCCACAGCATGGGCAGTTACATCGCCCAGGCTTACTTGCTGCACCACAGCGCCAGCCTGCACGGGGCGATTCTCAGCGGCTCGAATTTCCAGCCTGTAGCGCTCTATCGCGCAGCGCGACAGATTGCTCGTCTGGAACGCCTGCGCCAAGGGCCCAAAGGGCGCAGTGCGCTGATCGAATGGCTGTCGTTCGGCTCGTTCAACAAGAAATTCAAACCGGCACGTACGCCGTTCGACTGGCTGAGCCGCGACCCGGCCGAAGTCGACAAATACGCCAATGACCCGCTCTGCGGCTTTCGCTGCACCAATCAACTGTGGATCGATTTGCTCGGTGGCTTGCAGCAAATCAGCAAAGCGTCCAATCTCGCCCAGATCGATCGGGGCCTGCCGTTGCTGGTGATTGGTGGCGAATGTGATCCGGTGAGCGAAGGCAAACGTCTGAAAGATCTGGCCCACGCCCTGCGCGACGCTGGCTGCCAGAGCCTGCAGCTGACTATTTACCCGCAGGCCCGGCATGAATTGTTTAACGAGAGCAACCGCGACGAAGTGACGGCCGATGTGCTGAACTGGATCGCCCAGGCCTTGAGCAACCGCCGGCCACCCAGAGCCGAATAGTTTTTTTGTGGATTTTTTTAATTCGTCACAGGAATCAAGACAGATGACCCAGGTTACCAACACCCCTTACGAAGCCCTCGAAATCGGCCAGACCGCCAGCTACAGCAAGAGCGTCGAAGAGCGCGACATTCAGTTGTTCGCCGCGATGTCCGGCGATCACAACCCGGTGCATCTGGACGCCGAATTCGCCGCTGCCAGCATGTTCAAGGAGCGTATCGCCCACGGCATGTTCAGCGGCGCGTTGATCAGCGCGGCGGTGGCTTGCGAGTTGCCTGGGCCGGGGACTATTTATATCGGTCAGACGATGAGCTTTCAGAAGCCAGTGAAAATCGGCGACACGCTGACTGTGCGCCTGGAAATTCTCGAGAAACTGCCGAAGTTTCGTGTGCGTATCGCCACTCGGGTGTTCAACCAACGCGATGAGTTGGTGGTGGATGGCGAGGCGGAGATTCTGGCGCCGCGCAAGCAACAGACCGTGACATTGCCGACGTTGCCGGCGATCAGCATCGGCTGATTCACCGCGCCTCTGTGGACAGGGGCTTTCTGTGGCTAGTGGCTTGCCTGTGGCGAGGGAGCTTGCTCCCGTTCGGCTGCGCAGCAGTCGTAAAGCTGCCACCGCGCTGGAACAGGTGAATAGATGTGCCCGATTGGGGGCGCTTCGCACCCCAGCGGGAGCAAGCTCCCTCGCCACAGAAAGCCCTCTCGCCACAGTAAATGCAGCGTTATCGTTCTCCTACCATCCCGAACACAAAAAACGCCAGACTGGCTGGCGTTTTTGACGGATAACGAACGCTTATGAGCGTGCGCGAGCCTGGTTACGCAGGGCTTTCACCTGATCGTGGTTGCGTTGTACGCCGTGATACTGGCGTTCAACGATGTCACGAATGCTCACCAGGTTGTCTTTGTTGATTTTCTCCAGCGCGTCCTTGTAAGCCTTCTTGGCGTGGTCTTCACCGCGTTCGGCCTCGTTCAACACCGCCTCTTCATCCTTGCCGGTGAACATCGCCTTCACGTCGACCCAGCGACGGTGCATATCGCCACTGACACTGGTGGACGTTTCTGGATCACCGCCCAAGGAACGCACAGTGGCCTGCAGCTCGGCCGCGGCAGAGGCGCAGTCGGCGGAGCGCTGGATGAACAGGTTTTTGAGTTCTGGATTTTTGATGTCTTCAGCGCAAGTCTTGAACCCTTCCTGACCATCTTTACAGGTTTCAATCAGGTCGTTGAGTACAGAGATCGCTTCTTTATTGATGTCGGTCATTTTTCAATTCCTTGCGGTTGATGAAAGATGCAATAAGTAATTGCATCCTGCATGCCAGCTTCGGATTGAGTATTTTTCATTATATTTCAACAAGTTAACTTTAAAGACGAAATCTGTATCCGCTTTATTTGCATGATCTGTCATTTGGCCTGCATGCAGAATGCCTGTATTTTCCAGACTGTTTTGAATCAAGACGACTGATGATGAATCCCGAAAAGCTCGAACTGTTGATTACCCGTGAAATGCCCTTCGGCAAATACAAGGGCCGCATCATCGCTGACCTGCCCGGCCAGTACCTGAACTGGTTCGCTCGCGAAGGTTTCCCCCACGGTGAGCTGGGCGGTTTGCTGGCCTTGATGCAGGAAATCGATCACAACGGTTTGTCGGAGCTGCTCGAACCGCTGCGCGCCAAACACGGCAAACCCGCCCCTCGCCACTGATCCGCCTTACCTCACCGAGTTGCCCATGCCCGATAACACCCGCCGTTCCCGCGATGAAGCCTTTTGGCAGACCTTTGCCGACCGCTATGCTGTCGAACCCGGCCCCCTGAACCTGGAGAACGGTTACTTCGGGCGCATGTCGCGCACTGTGGTCGAGGAGTATCAGCGCAACATCGAGCTGATCAACCGCGGCAACTCGGTGCATGTGCGCCAGCGCTTCGAACAGGGCGAAAGCGTCAAGATTCGTGCGCAGCTGGCCGAGCTGATCGGTGCCCCCGCGCCGAAGCCGTCGCCCTCACCCGCAATGCCTCGGACGGCCTGCAATCGCTGATCCGCAACTACAACCGCCTGGAACCGGGCGATCAAGTGCTGATTTGCGATCTGGAGTACGACACGGTCAAGGGCGCGATGCGTTGGCTGGCACGCTATCGAGGCGTGGAAGTGATCGAGATCGAACACCGCCACCCCGCCAGTTTCGACAGTTTACTGGCCACTTATCGCGAAGCCTTCATGCGTTATCCGCGACTGAAGCTGATGGCCCTGACCCACGTCACCCATCGCACAGGATTGGTGATGCCGGTGCAGGCGATTGCCGCTGCCGCCAGGGAACATGGCGTCGACGTGATTCTCGACGGCGCACATGCCTTGGGTCAGATCAAGTTCAATCTCGATGAATTGGGCATCGCCTTTGCCGGCTACAACCTGCACAAATGGATCGGTGCGCCGCTGACCCTGGGGTTCATTTATATCGCGCCCCAGCGCCTGGCCGATATCGACCCGGACATGGGCGAGATGCATTTCCCGATCACTGACATTCGCGCCCGCACGCCGTACAGCACCCCAAACATCCCGGCCCTGCTGACCCTGCCACTGGTGTTCGAAGAACATCACGCCATGGGCGGTTCCGTCGCCAAGGGCACGCGGCTCAATTACCTGCGCAACCGATGGGTCGATGCCGTGCGGGGGTTACCGGGGATCGAAGTCATGACCCCCAATGACCCGCGCCTGTATTGCGGCATCACCTCGATGCGCTTTACCCGGCATGCTGATCAGCAGGTGATGGTCGAGCGACTGCTCAACGACTACAACCTGTTTACCGTGGCGCGCAGCGGTGCGGCGTGTGGCCCGTGCATCCGCATTACGCCGGGGCTCACCACCACCGCAGCCGACATGGATCTGCTGGCCCGTGCGCTGACTGAGTTGCGCTGACGTCACACGGTGTATTTGTCGAAGTCCTCGGGCTTGATTTGTGATGACACCGCAAACGTGTCGACACCGATGGTCATGTGCCCGAAAAAGCCGTCTTCGTTCGAGTCTCGACCGATGGCATGGACATTCAAGGTCGAGGCTTCACCACCCATGCCCTGATAGAACTCATCCTGCTCGTTGTTCAGCACGCAGATGCCACGCCCGCGGTACTCACGAGCATTGAGTACCATCCGCGAGGCCACCTCGGGAAAGTACAGCTGACCGACCCAGGCGACATGCCGCTCTTCCAGATAGTTGTTGCCGGCCGTGATGCGGACCGCTACATGAATATGCAAGGCGCGACCGGCATAAAAACCCGGGTAGATGGTGGTAAATCGCACCACGCCCTGGGGATCGGTAAATTGCCCGCCGCGCAGGTAGGTATCGTCATCGGTACGTGGGATCGAACCGATGGCATCGACGTCGACTTCCTTGTCCGGGTCGACCTTGCTCCAGCCCGAATACGCCCCACGCGCGTTGCAATGCCAGATATCGACCACCGCCCCGGTAACCGGTTGACCGGTCATCGCATCGACGATCGTCAGTCGCAGCACCAAGGGGATGCCATCCATGCCTTCGCTGATGTTTCGCCTGATCAGTTTCGGGTTTCGAAAATACGGGCCGGCGATCTGTTCGGGTGACAGTTGGCAAACCGGTTGTGGGGATGTAATTGCAGTGTTGTCGTCCATGACGTTCTCTCTTCCATAAGATGAACGCAGGTTAGCGCTGGACGAGCGGCGAGATGCGGTAACTATGTATCGCCTTCTTTCCAAGGAGCGAGGCTTGCCCGCGCCTACAGGTTTCTCTTTTTTTCAGGCAAAAAAAAACGGTGCACCGACCAAGCGCACCGTAAAGCCGTAGAACACACAACGAAGTGTTTGGTAAATCCGGTGAATCAGTCCAGCAGAGCCAACGCCTCGGCGGTGCACTCCTGGATGCGGGCCCAGTCGCCGTTCTTGATCCACTCGGGGTCAAGCATCCAGCTACCGCCCACGCACATCACGTTTTTCAACGCCATGTAGCTCTTGATGTTGGCCGGGCTGACGCCGCCGGTCGGGCAGAATTTTACTTCGCCGAACGGGCCGCCCAGCGCCTTGATAGCCGCGACGCCGCCGCTGACTTCCGCCGGGAACAGCTTGAAGCGGCGATAACCCAGGCTATAGCCTTCCATGATGCCGGAGGCATTGCTGATGCCCGGCAACAGCGGGATCGGGCTGCCGACACTGGCTTCAAGCAGATCACGGGTGATACCCGGCGTGACGATGAATTGCGAACCAGCCGCTTCGGCAGCGGCCAGCATGCTGCGATCAAGCACGGTGCCGGCACCGGTCACCAGTTCCGGACGCTGCTCGCGCAGGATCTGGATCGCCTTGAGACCGAACTGCGAACGCAGGGTCACTTCCAGCGCCGTCAGGCCACCGGCCGCGAGGGCGTCGGCCAATGGCAGCACGTCCTGTTCACGAGCGATGGTGATCACCGGCAGGATCCGCGCCTTGGCGCAGAGGCTGTCGATCAGGGCAACTTTGTCCGCCATGGAAACGGTCGGGGATGTGTTTGTCATAGCGGCTGATCCTTGGTTCATGGGCACCAGTAAATCTCTAACGTAGGTTGCAGAAACGCCCGAATCGGCATGGCGGCGACATCGTCACCGGCCAGTGCGGTATTCAGGGTGGTCAGCTTGGACTGACCGGAAATCGATAGAACGGTGTACTTCGCCGAGGCCAGCAGCGCGCGGCTCATGGTCAGTCGCTGATGCGGCACGGTCGGCGCCAGCATCGGGTAGCAACGACGGGTGCCGTCGGCTTTCAAGGCATCGCTCAGGTGCGGGCTGTTGGGGAACAGCGAAGCGGTATGACCATCGTCCCCCATGCCGAGTATCAGCACGTCAATCGGAGGCAATTCGGCGAGCAAGCGATCAGCCTGCTCGGCGGCCTGTTCCAGGTTGGCGGTGGCACTGTAGAGGCTCAGGAACTGGGCCTTGGCCGCCGGGCCTTGCAACAGGTAACGCTTGAGCAGACCGGCATTGCTGTCGGCGTGTTCAACCGGCACCCAACGCTCGTCAGCCAGCGTGACGACAACCTTGGACCAGTCCAGCGTCTGCTTGGCCAGGTGCTGGAAAAACGCCACCGGGCTGCGCCCACCGGAAACCACCAAGGTCGCGGTGCCGCGCGCGTCGATGGCGTCACTCAGTTGCTTGGCCACATTCAGCGCCAGACCTTCGGCCAGCAGCACCGGGCTTTTGAACTCATGGGCGCTAACACCCTGAGGCAGTTTCAATTCAGATATCGCCATACCACGACCTCCCGTCCCGCGTAATCAGTGCAATGGAGCTCATCGGCCCCCATGACCCGGCCGCGTACGGCTTGGGCGCATCACCGGACTTTTTCCACCCGGCGATCAACTGGTCACACCACTTCCACGCGGCTTCGATTTCATCTTTACGGACAAACAGGTTCTGATTGCCGCGCATCACTTCCAGCAACAACCGCTCGTAGGCGTCGGGAATCCGCGCGCTGCGATAGGTGTCGGAAAAATTCAGCTGCAACGGACCGCTGCGCAGCTGCATGCCCTTGTCCAGGCCTTGTTCTTTGGTCATCACGCGCAAGGAAATACCTTCGTCCGGTTGCAGGCGGATGATCAGTTTGTTGCTGATCTGCAAGCGCTGCTCGGGGGCGAAAATGTAGTGCGACGGTTCCTTGAAGTGGATGACGATCTGCGACAGCTTTTGCGGCATGCGTTTGCCGGTGCGCAGGTAAAACGGCACGCCGGCCCAGCGCCAGTTGCGAATGTCAGCACGCAGGGCGACGAAGGTTTCGGTGTCGCTCTGGGTGTTGGAGTTAGGCTCCTCCAGATACCCGGGTACCGATTTGCCTTCGCTGTGGCCGGCGATGTACTGGCCGCGCACCACTTGAGTGGTCAGGCCTTCCGGGCTGATCGGCGCCAGTGCCTTGAGGACTTTGACTTTCTCGTCGCGGATGCTGTCGGCGGACAGGTCGGCGGGCGGGTCCATGGCGATCAAGCAGAGCAATTGCAGCAGGTGATTCTGGATCATGTCCCGCAGCTGGCCAGCCTTGTCGAAGTAACCCCAACGGCCTTCGATCCCGACCTGCTCGGCCACGGTGATTTCCACGTGGGAGATGTAATTCTGGTTCCACTGGGTTTCGAACAGGCTGTTGGCGAAACGCAGGGCGATCAGGTTTTGTACGGTCTCTTTGCCCAGGTAGTGGTCGATACGGTAGGTGCGGTTCTCCGGGAAGAACTGCGCCACGGCGTCGTTGACCTTGCGCGAGGATTCCAGGTCCGAACCGATGGGTTTTTCCAGCACCACGCGGGTGTTTTCGGTCAGGCCGACCTTCGACAGGTTCTCGCAAATAGCGCCGTAAACCGCCGCCGGGGTGGCGAAGTAGGCAATCACCCGCTGGGCGCTGCCAGCCTGCTCGGCCAGGGCGACGTAATCGTCAGCCTTGAGGAAGTCGACGTGCAGGTAGCTCAAGCGGGCCAGGAAGCGCTCGACCACCGCTTCATCCAGCTCTTTGGCGCCCACGTAACGGCGCAGCTCAGTGGCGATGAATGCCAGATGCTGTTGCTCGCTGCCGGGTTCACGGGCCAGCGCGATAATGCGCGTATCCTCATGAAGCAGGCCGGCGCCATCGAGTTGATAGAGGGCAGGAAACAGCTTGCGCAGGGCTAGATCGCCGAGAGCGCCGAACAAGGCAAAGGTGCACGGTTCAACCGTAATAGAAGGCATGATGTTTGTTCTTTTATCAAGTTAAGCTACAAATACCTTTTTTCAAGGCATCACTCAAGGGAAAATGTAGTAATAACCACAACATTTTCGCAAAATATAGATTCCGAGTGGTGGTCGGTCGGAGCCATCAGTAGGATAGGCCACCGTTATGGGCCGTATCAAAGGCCCAATTTGCATTAGCCGAACGCTTATTTGCGCTGCTGACCTAAGGAACATGAAATGGACCGCGTGCGAAATTTACTGGAACAGATCCAGAATCGCCTTGAAGACCTGAACAAGGCAGAACGCAAAGTCGCCGAAGTGATCCTGCTCAACCCGGAGCAGGCCACCCGGTTCAGCATCGCCGCCCTCGCCCAGGCTTCTAAAGTCAGCGAGCCGACGGTCAACCGTTTCTGCCGTTCGTTTGGCGTTAGCGGCTACCCGGAACTCAAGCTTCAATTGGCCCAAAGCCTGGCCAGTGGCGCGGCGTATGTCAGCCGTGCGGTCGAGGCCGACGATAATCCAGAGGCCTATACCAAAAAGATTTTCGGCAGCGCCATCGCTTCTTTGGACAGTGCATTACAGGCGCTTGATCCGAACCTGATCAGCCGCGCCGTCGACCTGTTGATCCAGGCCCGGCAGATCCACTTCTTCGGCCTCGGTGCTTCGGCCCCGGTAGCGCTGGATGCACAGCACAAGTTCTTCCGCTTCAACCTGGCGGTGACCGCCCATGCCGATGTGTTAATGCAGCGCATGATTGCCTCGGTGGCCCACACGGGTGAGTTGTTCGTGATCATTTCCTATACCGGCCGCACCCGCGAACTGGTGGAAGTGGCGCGCATCGCGCGGGAAAACGGCGCGTCAGTGCTGGGCCTGACAGCCGAGGGTTCGCCGCTGGCCAAGGCGAGCACCTTGAGCCTGAACATCCCGTTGCCGGAAGACACTGACATCTATATGCCGATGACGTCCCGGATCATTCAGCTGACCGTGCTCGATGTGCTCGCCACCGGTATGACCCTGCGCCGGGGCGTGGATTTCCAGCCGCACTTGCGCAAGATCAAGGAAAGCCTGAATGCCAGTCGGTATCCGATTGGGGATGAATTCAACTAACCCAGGATCTTCATTGCCTGTTCGGGCCTCATCGCGGGCAAGCCCGCTCCCACAGAAATCTACGGCGTACACAAATCTGTGTTCACTGAATATCCCTGTGGGAGCGGGCTTGCCCGCGATGAGGCCCGGCGCAACACCGAAGGTCTTGAGCTAAACCCCTACCCGCGCCTGCAAACTCAAATGCGCCCGCTCCCCCGGTGCCAGGCACAGGCTGTCGGTCCCGCCGCTGGCCGCTTCCACGCAGACGAACTCTAAAACCTCGTTCCAGCTCACGCCCAGCAACGGCCGCGAGCCGGGATGCCAGACCACCGTGTCCGCATGGTCACCCGTGTCGATACACAGTTCCCGCTGCCAGGCGTGGTCCTTGAGCTGCAATTCGCCGTCATGCTGGAACACCCGCTGACAACCGCCGTCGACCCGCAACTCGCCTTCCTGCTGGCAAACCTGGCGGCTCAACTGGTCGTAACCTTGCGCGCCGTCGAGCCCAGACAGCGCTACCTCGCCCACGTCGCCAATACGCCAATAGGCGTGCAAGGCCTGGCTCAACTGGCATGGCATGTCGTCCTGATGCTCGGTGCTCAGGTGCAAATCCATGCGTTCGCCCAAGTGCGCGTGCAAGTCCACTTGCCAGTCGCACAGCTGTAACTGCCAGTGCAGGTGCACACCATCGTCATCACTGCTGCTATCGAGCAGTTTCCAGTCGAGCAAACGCGCCCAGCCATGGGACGGCCAGGCGTTTTCGCTCGGATGACGGCCGTACCACGGCCAACACACCGGCACACCGCCGCGAATCGCACCGACATGCGGCCACTTCGCCGCGCACCACAACCAGGGTTTCTGACCCTTTGGCTGGAAGTGCAGCAACTGCGCGCCCTGCCGACTGAACACCGCCTGACACAGCGGATGGTCGATCACCAGCACATCGCGCATCTGATAGCGCTCCCACGCAAACACCGGCCGTTCGCGCAAGGATTTGAAGAAGCGTTGTAGCGGATGCTCAAGCATGTGCCACGGTCCTGAAAATCATTTTTCTACCTGATCGTTCCCACGCTCTGCGTGGGAATGCATCCCGTGACGCTCTGCGTCACATACGATGGACGCAGAGCGTCCAGCGCGGCGTTACCACGCAGAGCGTGGGAACGATCTGCTCCAAGGGGTGTGCTGCCCCAAAAAAAAGCGGACAGCCATGGCCGTCCGCAAAAATGCGCACATAGAGAGGAGCTTATCGCAACAGCGTTAGAACACCGACTGAATTTTCAGACCGGCCACCAGAGCGTTGTCGACTTCATCGACACCACCCGGGTGAGTGATGTATTGCAGGTTAGGCCGTACGGTCAGCCAGTTGGTAACGTGGAAACCGTAGTTGATCTCGTAGTTGTATTCGGTGGAACGCAACGGCGAGAACAGCGGATCGTTGTAGTCGGTGACACCATTGGCGGCGTTGACCAACTCGGCGTTTTTCTTCACATCTTCGTTGACATGGATACGGGAGAAGCCGATCCCGACGTCATCTTTAGGACGCGCATCAAACGGGCCCTTGTACACAAACATCAGCGACTGGTAGTTGTCGACGAAGTTGGTGTCTTTGTCGTGGAAGGTGGCGTTGGCCGCGATGTTCAGACCGCGTGAAGCATCACCATTGTGAGTGGTCAGTTGTTGCTGCGCCACGAACCAGTAGCCATGCTTGCTATCGTGGCTGCGATAGGCGTTGCCGCTGGTCGCTGCATCATTGCCGTTGGCGTCTTCACGGACGTCATCGGCGTTGGCAGTGCTCTTGTAGTAACCGACACGGTATTCGCCCGGCAGGTTGTTGACCTTCGGCGACCAGACCAATTCAACTGGCAAGACGGTGCCCTCGGTACCACTGCCGCTGAGCTTGAAGCCGTTACCGTGTTCCAGTTGCGACGGGTTCTGGTTGTACGCGCCGACTTGCGCATAGAACTCAGGCGTGATGTTGTACTTCACGCGAATCGCCGCCTGCATGACCGGCCAGTTGTACCAGATGTTGGTCGCCCAGTTACCCACTTGGGAACCGCAGAATGCCAGGTTCTGGAACTCGCAAGGGAAGGTGTTGAAGTCTTCGCCTTCGCCGAAGTAACCGGCCTTGACGTCCAGTTTACCGTCGAGGAACTGGTGCTTGATCCACAACTGGGTCAAACGGACCATATGGCCACGGCCGTAGACTTCCTGGGAGGAACTCAAGGTGCCGGCACGCGGGTCGCCGACACGGTCATTGGAGATGTTCTCACCGTTACGGTTGGTGAGCTGGATCTTGGCCTGGGTGTTATCCCAGCCCCACAGTTTTTCCAGGTCCAGCGCCACGCCCAGGCCAAACTGGTCGGCGTAACGCGCCGTCTTGTCGTCGTTGTAGCCGCCATGCAGGTTGGCGCCCACTTCACCGACGTAGTCGGCCTTGATGTCGATACCTTGTTCGATCAGCCTGGTCCGCTCACCACCCCAATCCCCGGTCATCCACTGCGAGTCGGCACTGAACGCGTCAGCCGCGTGTGCGCTACCGGCCATAGTCATCATCGCAAGAGCTGACAATTGGCAGATAAGCTGAGCGTTGTTCTTCTTCTTCATCCCTACATCCTCGTCTTTATTGTTATTAACTGTTTTTATCTAACGCGGTTTACAACGATTGCGGCGGATGTCCCCATCTGCCGCGAATCCCCCCTGTGGGAGCAAGTCCGCTCCCACATTTTGATCTTCAGCGGCCTTTGAATTGGGCTACGTTGGCGCTGTGAGCTTCGGATTTTGGCAGGCCGGCCACCCCCAGGCGTTCACCGGTCTTGGCATCGAACAACAGCACTTTCGATGGATCGAATTGCAGGGTCAGGGTCTCGCCCACGGCCGGTGCGACGTCCGGTGCCAAGCGGCAGCAGACTTTGGTGTCGTTGAGATTGACGAACACCAGGGTGTCGGGACCGGTCGGTTCGGTGACCTGCACTTCGGCACGAATGGTCGGCAAACCATTCGGCTCGCTGCCCGCCAGAACGATCTGCTCCGGACGCATGCCGAGGATCACTTCGCGGTCTTCAAGCCCGGCGTCTTGCATGCCCAGCGGCAATTCGCAGCGTGCCTGACCGCTGTCGAGCAGCGCCAGCAGACGACCGTCCTTGCGCTGCAAACGCAGGGGAATGAAGTTCATCGGCGGCGAACCGATGAAGCTCGCCACGAACAGGTTGGCCGGGTTGTTGTAGATGTCTTTCGGCGTGCCGAATTGCTGAATGATCCCGTCCTTCATCACCGCCACTTTGTCGCCCAGGGTCATGGCTTCGATCTGGTCGTGGGTCACGTAGACCGTGGTGGTTTTCAGGCGCTGGTGCATCAGTTTCATTTCGGTGCGCATCTCGACCCGCAGCTTGGCGTCGAGGTTGGACAGCGGTTCATCGAACAGGTAAATCTTCGGCCGCCGCGCCAACGCCCGGCCCATGGCCACGCGCTGTTGCTGGCCACCGGAGAGCTGGCCGGGCTTGCGGCTGAGCAGGTGTTCGATTTGCAGCAACTTGGCCACGCGAGCGACTTCTTCGTCGATTTCAGCGGCCGGCATTTTGCGAATCTTCAGGCCGAACGCGATGTTGTCGCGCACGCTCATGGTCGGGTACAGCGCGTAGGACTGGAACACCATGGCGATGTCGCGATCTTTGGGGCTCATGCCGCTGATGTCGGCGTCGTCCACCAGGATCGCCCCGCCGCTGATGTTTTCCAGACCCGCAATGCAGTTCATCAAAGTGGATTTACCACAGCCCGATGGACCGACCAGGATCAGAAACTCACCGTCATTGATCTTCAGCTCGATGTTTTTCAGGGTGTCCGGCAAACCGGCGCCGTAGGTTTTGTTAACGTTGCGTAATTCGAGAGTTGCCATGTTCTACCCCTTGACCGCGCCAGACGTCAGCCCACGCAGGAAATACTTGCCAGCGAATATGTAGACCAGCAGTGTCGGCAGCCCGGCGATCATCGCGGCGGCCATATCAACGTTGTATTCCTTGGCCCCGGTGCTGGTGTTGACCAGGTTGTTCAGGGCCACGGTAATCGGCTGGGCATCGCCACTGGCGAAGACCACGCCGAACAGGAAGTCATTCCAGATTTGCGTGAACTGCCAGATCAGGCAGACCATCACGATCGGGATCGACATCGGCAGCAGGATCTTCCAGAAAATCGTGAAGAAGCCCGCGCCATCCAGCCGCGCCGCCTTGACCAGCGCATCCGGAATGCTCACGTAGTAGTTGCGGAAGAACAGCGTGGTGAACGCCAGGCCGTAGACCACGTGCACCAGCACCAGGCCCGTGGTGGTGTTGGCCAGGCCGAACTTGCCGAGGGTGAACGAAGCCGGCAACAGCACGGTCTGGAACGGCAGGAAGCAACCGAACAACAGCAGACCGAAGAACAGTTGCGAACCACGGAAGCGCCACATCGACAGCACATAGCCGTTCATGGCACCGATGAAAGTAGAGATCAGTACCGCCGGCACGGTGATTTTCACCGAGTTCCAGAAGTAGCCGCCCACCACATCCCAGGCCTTGATCCAGCCGATGCCGTCAATCACTTGCGGCCAGCTCAACAGGTTGCCGGTGCGGATGTCTTCCGGCGATTTGAAACTGGTCAGCAGCATCACCACCAGCGGGACCAGATAGATCGCCGCGGCCAGCAACAAGGTTGCGTAGATCGCAATGCGGCTGAAGCTGATCGCCGGTTTTCCGAGTTGATTACTCATGGCGTTTGCCTCGCAATTCGGAGTACAGGTACGGCACCAGAATCGCCAGGATCGCACCGAGCATCATCATGGCGCTCGCCGAACCAATGCCCATCTGGCCACGGCTGAAGGTGAAGGAATACATGAACATCGCCGGCAGGTCGGACGAATAGCCCGGGCCACCCGCGGTCATCGCCGCCACCAGGTCGAAGCTCTTGATCGCGATGTGCGCCAGGATCATGAAGGCGCTGAAGAACACTGGGCGCAGGCTCGGCAGTACGATCTTCAGGTAGATGGTCGGCAGACTCGCACCGTCGACTTGCGCCGCGCGGATGATCGACTGATCGACGCCACGCAGGCCGGCCAGGAACATCGCCATCACAAACCCGGAGGCTTGCCACACGGCGGCGATCACCAGGCAATACACCACGCGATCCTGATCCACCAGCCAGTCGAGACGGAAGCCTTCCCAGCCCCAGTCACGCAGCATTTTGTCCAGGCCCAGGCCTGGGTTGAGCAGCCATTTCCAAGCGGTACCGGTAACGATCATCGAGAGCGCCATCGGGTACAGGTAAACGGTGCGGATGAAGCCTTCCTTGCGAATGCGCTGATCCAGCAGCACCGCGAGGAATACGCCCAGAACCAGGCTGATGCCGATGAACATGCCGCCGAACACCGCGAGGTTCTTGCTCGCGACCCACCAGCGATCGTTGTCCATCAGGCGAATGTATTGCTGCAGGCCGACCCATTTGTAGCTCGGCATGAAGCTGGAATTGGTGAAGGACAGAACAAATGTCCAGATGATGTAACCGTAAAAACCAACCAGGACGATCAGCATGCTCGGCGCCAAAACCAGTTTTGGGAGCCAGCGCTGCAGTGCGTCGAACGGTGAGGCTTTGCTGAAAACCGCCACAGAGCTCATCGGGATAATCCAGGTGAAGAGGAAAGAATCGACACAGTGATCTCTGGTAGAGCAGGACCCTGTGGGAGGTGGCTTGCCTGCGATGGCATCAACACGGTTCGAAGTTAAACCGAGTCGCCTGCATCGCGGGCAAGCCCGCTCCCACACAATCCCATTCCACCCAGGATCAGGTTGTGTCAGGAGTTACTGGGCAGCTTTGACGGCTGACGCCAATTGCGCGCTGGCCTTGGCCGGGTCAGCGTTCTTGTCGTTCATGAAGTTGGTCACCACATCAAAGATCGCGCCCTGCACGGCCAGGGACGTGGCCATGTTGTGCGCCATGCTCGGTTGCAGGCCGCCAGTCTTCTCGTCAGCCAGGAAGTCCTTGGCAGACGCTTGAGCGCAAGAATCGAAGCCCAACGCGCTCATGTCGTTAAGCATGTCGGTACGCACCGGGATCGAGCCTTTGTTGATGCTGAAGACTTTCTGGAAGTCTTTGCCCAGAGCGACCTTGGCCAGGTCTTGCTGGGCGGCGATGTCGCCTTTGCGATCGGCTTTGAGCTTGAACACAGCCATCGAGTCGATGTTGTAGGTGAAGGCTTTTTCGGTGCCCGGGAACGGCACGCACTGGTAGTCCTTGCCTGCGACTTTCTTCGCGGCGGTCCATTCGCTCTTGGCCCAGTCGCCCATCATCTGCATGCCGGCCTTGCCGTTGATGACGTCGGCTGCAGCGATGTTCCAGTCACGACCGGCGCGGTTCGGGTCCATGTAGCCGGTGATTTTTTTCAGCTCGGTGAAGGCCTTGGCCATCTCCGGCCCGGAGAGGGTTTTCTGGTCCAGGTCGACCAGCGCTTTTTTGTAACCGTCCGCGCCCATGACCGAGAGCACCACGTCTTCAAACACGGTGCTGTCCTGCCAAGGCTGGCCACCGTGAGCGAGCGCGATGAAGCCGGCGGCTTTGAGCTTGTCGCCAGCGGCATAGAATTCTTCGAGGGTGGTCGGCGCTTTTTCGATCCCGGCTTTCTTGAAGACTTCCGGGTTGATCCACAGCCAGTTGACGCGGTGGATGTTCACCGGCACGGCGACGTAATCGCCTTCGTATTTCACGGTGTCGGAGACTTTCTTGATCAGCAGGTTATCCCAGCCTTCGGACTTGGAAACGTCTTTGAGGGTGTCGGTGCTGAGCAGGCCAGTGCTACCCCACTCCTGGATGTCCGGACCTTTGATCTGGGCAACGCCTGGTGGGTTACCGGCCACGGCGCGGCTTTTGAGTACGGTCATGGCCGTGGAGCCGCCACCGCCGGCAACTGCACCGTCTTTCCAGGTAAAGCCGTCTTTTTCGACTTGAGCCTTGAGTACATCGACGGCCGCTTTTTCACCACCAGACGTCCACCAGTGAACGACTTCCACCGAACCTTTGGCATCGGCGGCAAGGGCACTGACGGGGAATGCTGCAACAGGAAGCAGTGAGGCGAGAGAAATGACAGTAGCGAGGCGAGAAATCGCATTCATCTAGTAGTACCTTTCTTGTTGTTATGCATGCAAGTCTGGTGCTTGCGCTGCATAGGATTCTAAACAGGGGATGCCCCTTCGCAGGTAACGAAGGGACGCGCGAATGTCACCACATGGTTACACAGCAATGCTCTGGGACAATTGCGCCAGCGCAGTGGCCATGCTCGGCGCCAACGGCAGGCGCGGGATCAATACGGCTTGCCAGGCGTGATACAGGTCGGGTTTGCCGGCCCAGATATCGGCGCTCGGACGGTTCAGCGGATCGAGTTCGTGATGCCAGCTGCCATCGCAACGGTCGATGAAATGATTGTCACAAAACTCCCAGAACAGTCGGTACCAGTGCTCGTATTGCTCATCACCGGTGCGTTTGAGCAGCGCACTGGCGGCGGCGCTGGCTTCGCAATGAGTCCAGTGCAAGCGATGGCGAACCACCGCGCGATTGTCCCAGTCGAGGGTGTAGACAATGCCCGGCGCACCGTCGACGTCCCAGCCATGACGGCAATTGTGCTCGAAGAGTTTTTGCGCATCGGTGGCGAGCCAGCCCGGCGTGAGTATTCCGGCCTGCACCCGCGCTGCTTCGAGGTGCAGCAACAGCCGCGCCCATTCGAAGCCATGGCCCGGCGTGGTGCCGTAAGGGCGAAAACCGTCAGCCGGGTTGTCGTGGTTATAGTCGCGCAGCGGCTGCCAGTCACGGTCGAAATGCTCGACCACCAAGTAATCGTTGGCCGCGGCGTGATCATGAATGACGCGCTCGACGATGCGCTGGGCGCGAATCAGCCAGCGGTTGTCCTCGGTGACATCGGCCAGGGCGAGGAAGGCTTCGGTGGCGTGCATGTTGCTGTTGGCGCCGCGATAGGCCTCCTCGCAACTGAAGTCGCGGTTGAAGGATTCGCGCATGGCGCCCTCCTCCTCGCACCAGAAATGGCTGTCGATAATGTGGATCGCATCGTCGAGCAAGGCTTGGGCACCGGGGCGCTGGGCAACCACCGCAGAACTCGCGGCCAATGCAACGAAAGCATGCAGGTAAGCGGCTTTGCCGGTATTGCCGTCGCGGTGTTCGGGCGTGGCGAACCAGCCTCCGTGTTCGGCATCACGCAGCGGCCCGCTAAGGGCTTGGATGCCGTGATCCACCAGCTCGGCAAAACCCGGCAGGCCCTGGATGTGGGCCATGGCGAAGCTGTGGGTCATGCGCGCGGTGTTCATGGTTTCAGCTTGCGCGTTGGCCGGCAGGCGACCCTTTTCATCAAGATTGCCGAAACCTTCGGCAAGCTTTGAAGCCTTGGCAAACGCCAACAGGCGCAGGCCTTCGGCGGCGAGCCATTGCGGATGGGCAGGCGCGTTCAGCCAACTGCTGAAGGCGGGTTGGAAGGTGTCCATGGGAGTACCTTTTTTTGTTGTTATGACTGGGACCAGTCTAAACAACGGGCGGTGGCGGGCAGGTAACGAAGGGGGCGAGTTATGTCACCGAGTTGTGACATTTTCCTTCAGGCATGCGTTGATTGATCTGACGCCATCGCGGGCAAGCCCGCTCCCACAAGGTTATGCACATACCTTGAAAATGTAGGCAATCCTGTGGGAGCGGGCTTGCCCGCGATGAACGATAACGCGGTGCCGCTAATCAACACTACGCGGCAACTGCAACGTCACCCGCAACCCGCCTTCACGCAGGTTTTGCAGGCTGACTTCACCGCCATGGCTGTGGGCAATGTTGCGCGCAATCCCCAGCCCCAAGCCATAACCCTGCTGCTGTCCGGCCAAGCGAAAGTGCGGCTCGAACACCTGCTCCAACCGCTGTTCAGGCACGCCCGGCCCCTCATCGTCGACATGCAGGACAAACGCGCTCTCGTCGTCATCGATGTGCAGATGTGCGTTCTGCCCATATTTCAAGGCGTTGTCGATCAGGTTTCCAATGCAACGCTTGAGCGCCAACGGTTTGCCGGGATACGGCGCCAACGCCCGGCCATGTTGGGTCACGCGGCCATTGCCATTGGGCGCCAGATACGGTTCCACCAGACAGTCGAGCACATGATTGAGGTCTACCGGCTCGATGTTTTCGTGGATGTCGGTGTCTTTCACGCATTGCAACGCGCCCTTGACCAGCAACTCCAGCTCATCCAGATCGCGACCGAATTTGGCTTGCAGCTTTTCGTCTTCGAGCAATTCCACCCGCAGTCGCAACCGGGTGATCGGCGTGCGCAAATCGTGGGAAATCGCGCTGAACAACTGGCTGCGCTCGGTCAGGTAACGGCTGATCCGCTCGCGCATCGCATTGAACGCGCGACCGACTTCCACCACTTCACTGCCGCCGCCTTCGGCCACCGGTTCGACTTCAGCGCCCAGGGACATGTCCCGCGCCGCCCGCGCCAATCGCTTGAGCGGCCGACTCTGCCAGTGCACCAGCAGGCCGATGAACAGCAGCAAGAAGCCGCTGGTGAGCACGATGAACCAGACCTGCTGCGCCGGCAGGCCTTGTTCTTCAAGGCTGGTGTAGGGCTCGGGCAACAGCGAGGCGATGTACAGCCATTCGCCCGGCGCCATCTGGATTTGCGTGACCAGCACCGGCGGGTTTACCGGCTCCAGGGTCAACGCGTAATGCGCCCAGGAACGCGGCAACTCATCGAGCTTCAAGCCACCATTGAAAATCCGCAGGTCTTCGGGGCTGACGAAGGTCACCGAGATATCGATGTCCTGCCCCAGCGACTCGCGCAACACTTCGCCCACCGCTTTGAGCACCGCTTCTTTGCGCGGGGTGATCGGCAGCACTTCCATCCCTAAGGGTTTGTCGTTGAGCGTCACCACAAACCGGGTGCCGCCCATGCTGCGTAACTGATCGAGCACCAGCGGCCGAAACGCCACCGGCAACGAGCGGAAATAACTGACGCTGGCCGTCATCGAATGGGCGAGGCTGCGGGCGCTGGTGACCAGGCCTTCGAGCTGCGTGGCGCGCAATTGCGAGACCCAGATCACGCTCGACAGCGTCTGGGCGAACAGCACCGCCAACAGGGTTAGCAGCAACATGCGCCCGAGCAGCGAGCGCGGCACCGGCACACGCCCGGCGAGCTTGCGCAGGAACTCAATGACCATTGCTGGCAACCACGTTGGCTGCCAATTGGTAGCCACTGCCACGCACGGTCCGAATCAGCCGCGGCGGTTTTTCGGTGTCGCGCAGGCGCTGCCGCAAACGGCTGACCGCCATGTCGACGATACGATCGAGCGGCATCAGGTCACGGCCACGGGTGGCGTTGCCGATGGTGTCGCGATCGAGGATTTCCTGAGGGTGATCGAGGAACAGTTTCAGCAGGGCGAAATCGGCGCCGGAGAGAATCACTTCCTCGCCGTCGATGTGGAACAGCCGATGGCTGACCATGTCCAGCCGCCAATCATCGAAGGCCAGCACTTCACCGCCGGAACGTTCCTGACCGAACTGCGCGCGGCGCAACAAGGCTTTGATGCGCGCCTGCAACTCACGGGGGCTGAAGGGTTTGCCAAGGTAGTCGTCGGCGCCCAGTTCCAGACCGATGACGCGGTCGGCCTCGTCGGAGCTGGCGGTGAGCATGATGATCGGCACATGGGCCTGGCGCGGGTGCTGGCGGATCCAGCGGCAGAGGCTGAAACCGTCTTCGTCCGGCAGCATCACATCGAGAATCACCAGGTCGCTAGGTGCCTCGTTCAGGGCCTGACGAAAACCGGCACCATCAGGCGTGGTGCGGACCTGGAAACCGGCGCGGGTCAGGTAGGTGTCCAGCAACTCGCGTATCTCTTGATCGTCATCGACCAACAAAATCGACTTGTTGACTGAGCTCACGGGGCGGCGTCCTTGTTGTTTGTGTTGGGGAGGATTATGCCTGATCGTTCAAAGATCTATGTTGTCGGTGAGGGCCTCATCGCGGGCAAGCCCGCTCCCACAAGGTTATGCGCACATTTTCAGATGTAGGTAATCCTGTGGGAGCGTGGCTTGCCCGCGATAAAGGCGACGCGGTTTCAAGCCTGATCGAGCGCCACACCCGCGCCAACAAGGCCGGAATACGGCGCTGTCACCAGCCACACCGGAATGCCCTTGAAGTAATCGCTCATGCAACCCTTGTCGGCAAAGCACCGGGCGAAACCGCTTTTGATGAAGAAATCGGCAAACCGTGGAATCACTCCGCCAACGATGTAAACGCCACCGCGCGCTCCGGTGGTCAGCACATTGTTGCCGGCCACGCGACCGAGCCAGCAACTGAACTGCTCGAGCACTTCCATGGCAATCGGATCCCCCGCCAGCCCGGCCGCCGTGATCGCTTCAGGTGTGTCGAGCACAGGCGTGTGACCGTCCACCGCGCAGATCGCCCGGTAGACTCGCGGCAAACCACTGCCGCTCAATGCCGTTTCAGCGCTGACATGGCCGATCTCGTTGTAGATGTGTTGCCACAGCTGGGTTTCCCGCGGGCTGCTCAGCGGCAGGTCGACGTGACCGCCCTCCCCCGGCAGCGGGGCAAAACGACCCTCGCCCAGATCGAGCAACGTGCCCACGCCCAGGCCAGTGCCCGGACCGATCACCACCGCCGGCCGCAACGGTTCCGGCGTGCCTTCGCAGACCACCCGGAACTCGCCCGGCTGCAAGCGGGTCATGCCCAGGGCCATCGCCGAGAAATCGTTGATCAACAGCAGTTGATCCACCTGCAAGGCCTTGCAGAAACCCTTGCGACTGAGCCGCCAGTGATTGTTGGTGAACTTGAATTCATCACCGCTCACGGGGCCTGCCACCGACAAGCACACAGAACCGATCGAACCCGGCGCCAGGCCGAGCCCGCTCAAGTAGATGGCAATCGCCTCTTCCGGGCTGGCGTGGTCTGCCGTCGCCAGCACCTGGACCGATTCCAGCTGCTGGTTTTTCCACAACGCGAAACGTGCGTTGGTGCCACCGATGTCACCGACCAAAGCCAGTTTCAATTAAGCGTCTCCAGGGCAGAAGTAAAGGCGCTGGCGCCCTGCTCTGCGGAGCTGAAGGCCATGCGCATGAAACCAAACAGTTCGCGACCGCTGCCAATGTTGTTGCCCAACAGGCCCTTGGCAGGTTCACGCGCTGCGAATTCTTCGGCGTCCACCTTAAGCTCCAGGGTGCCTTTCACGCCATCGACGCGGATGATATCGCCCTCTTGCACCCGCGCCAAAGCGCCGCCCACATAAGCTTCGGGGCTGACGTGGATCGCCGCCGGGATTTTCCCCGAGGCGCCGGACATACGCCCGTCAGTCACCAACGCGACTTTGAAACCGCGATCCTGCAGCACGCCGAGGAACGGCGTCATCTTGTGCAGTTCCGGCATGCCGTTGGAGCGCGGGCCCTGGAAGCGCATCACGGCGACAAAATCCTTCTCGAGCAAACCGGCCTTGAACGCGTCGGCCAGGTCCTGCTGATCCTGGAATACCATGGCCGGGGCTTCGACGACCTGGTTTTCCAGCGCAACCGCCGAGACTTTCATCACGCCACGGCCGAGGTTGCCTTCCATCACCCGCAAGCCGCCCTCTGGCGAGAACGCACGCGCGACTGGACGCAGGATGGTTTCGTCGAGGCTTTCGATCGGGCCTTCGCGCCAGACCAGTTCGCCGTTTTCGAGGAACGGTTCCATGGTGTAGCGGCTCAGGCCGTGACCCAGCACCGTGTTGACGTTTTCGTGAAGCAGGCCGGCTTCCAGCAATTCGCGGATCAGGAACGACATGCCACCCGCCGCCTGGAAGTGGTTGATGTCGGCTTTACCGTTCGGGTACACGTGGCTCAGGGTCGGCACCACCTCGGAGAGGTCGGCCATGTCCTGCCAGGTCAACTGGATGCCCGCAGCCATGGCGATGGCCGGCATGTGCAGGGTGTGGTTGGTCGAACCGCCGGTGGCGTGCAGGGCCACGATGGAGTTGACCAGCGAACGCTCGTCGACGATTTCGCCGATCGGCATGAAGTCGCCGTTCTGCTTGGTCAGGCGGGTGACCTGGTGCGCCGCTTCGCGGGTCAGGGCATCGCGCAACGGGGTGTTCGGGTTGACGAAAGAGGCGCCTGGCAAGTGCAGGCCCATGACCTCCATCAGCAACTGGTTGGTGTTGGCGGTGCCGTAGAAGGTGCAGGTGCCAGGGCTGTGATAGGACTTCATCTCCGATTCCAGCAGCTCTTCGCGGGTCGCCTTGCCTTCGGCGTAGCGCTGACGCACATCGGCTTTCTGCTTGTTGGAAATGCCCGACACCATCGGCCCGCCCGGCACGAAAATCGTCGGCAGATGACCGAAACGCAACGCGCCCATCATCAGGCCCGGCACGATCTTGTCGCAGATGCCGAGCATCAGCGCGCCGTCGAACATGTTGTGGGACAGCGCTACAGCGGTGGACAGCGCGATCACTTCGCGGCTCGGCAGGCTCAGTTCCATGCCTGGCTCGCCCTGGGTCACGCCATCGCACATCGCAGGGGTGCCACCGGCGAACTGGCCGACGGAGCCAATTTCGCGCAGGGCTTTTTTGATCTGTTCCGGGAAGACTTCGTACGGCTGGTGCGCCGAGAGCATGTCGTTATATGACGAAACTATGGCGATGTTGGCGGAGTTCATCATCCGCAGGCTGTGCTTGTCGTCGCTGCCACACCCGGCCACGCCATGGGCGAAGTTGGCGCATTGCAGCTTGCCGCGCATCGGGCCGTCGCTGGCCGCGCCGCGGATCAATGCAAGGTAAGCCTCACGCGTGGCGCGGCTGCGGGCGATAAGCCGTTCGGTGACCTCAAGGACGCGGGGATGCATGTGTAGAACTCCAGGCTAACGGATGTGGCGACCTGATTGTCTATGCTGATCAAACGCCGTTGTGATCGGGATGACAGACGGCTTTCTTGATCATTCGGACCAGTTGATTCAGGTCACTCGTTGTAGATAAAACAAAATATTGCCACTAAAAAGGCTTGTTTTCTATTTTTTTGCGAATAATCTTGTAATTCCAACAACAAAACGACGGCGGCGCTATAAATGACTCTTCGAATCGCAATCAATGGTTTTGGCCGTATCGGCCGTAATGTCCTGCGCGCACTGTATACCCAAGGCTATCGTCAGGATCTGCAGATCGTTGCGATCAACGACCTGGGCGACAGCTCAATGAATGCTCACCTGCTCAAATACGACACCGTTCACGGCACATTCGATGCCGAAGTCCAGCACGATCAGGAAAGTCTAACCGTCAACGGCGACCGCATTTCGGTCAGCGCCATTCGCAACCCGGCCGAGCTGCCTTGGGCCGCGGAGAAGGTCGACGTCGTGTTCGAATGCACCGGCCTGTTCACCGACCGGGCCAAAGCCGCCGCGCATATTACGGCCGGCGCGCGCAAAGTGATTATCTCGGCCCCGGCCAAAGGCGCCGACGCCACCGTGGTTTATGGGGTTAACCACGACATTCTGCGCCAGTCGCACCAGATCATCTCCAACGCCTCGTGCACCACCAACTGCCTGGCCCCGGTGGCCCAGGTGCTGCACCGCGAACTGGGCATCGAAAGCGGTCTGATGACCACCATCCACGCCTACACCAACGACCAGAACCTCACCGACGTCTACCACACCGACCCGTACCGCGCCCGTTCCGCCACCCAGAACATGATCCCGAGCAAGACCGGGGCCGCTGAAGCGGTAGGCCTGGTGCTGCCGGAACTGGCGGGCAAACTGACCGGTATGGCGGTGCGTGTTCCAGTGATCAACGTGTCGCTGGTGGACCTGACCGTGCAGCTCAAGCGTGAAGCATCGGCCGATGAAGTCAACGCGATGCTCAAACAAGCCAGCCAGCACTCGAAGATTCTGGGTTACAACACCCTGCCGCTGGTTTCCAGCGACTTCAACCACAACCCGCTGTCCTCGATCTTCGATGCCAACCACACCAAGTCCAGCGGCAAGCTGCTCAAAGTGCTGGCTTGGTACGACAACGAGTGGGGCTTCTCCAACCGCATGCTCGATAACTGCCTGGCGCTCTGCAACGCAGAATAAACAGCCCGACACCTGTGTCGACGCGGCCCTAAATGCGTCGTCGCAGGCGCATTCTCGTCTGGAGAAGCAAGCGATGATCGGTATCAGCTTTACGCAAAAAACCCTGGCGGCGCGCAAGCGTATCGCCCTGGTTGCCCACGACCACTGCAAAATATTTTTGCTGGACTGGGCCGAGCGGCAGAAAGACAAGCTCGCGCAGCATGAACTGGTCGCCACCGGCACCACGGGGTTGTTGTTGCAACAACGCCTCGACCTGCCGGTGGAAAGCATGATCAGCGGTCCACTGGGCGGCGACCAGCAACTCGGCGCGCAAATCGCCGAGCAGCGGGTCGACATGCTGGTGTTCTTCTGGGACCCGTTCGAACCGCAACCCCACGACCCGGACATCAAGGCATTACTGCGGGTCGCGGCGGTGTGGAACATCCCCGTGGCCTGCAACGAATGCAGCGCCGACTACCTGCTCAGCAGCCCGTTGATGGATCAGGCTCACGAACACCGCATCCCGGATTACGCGACCTATCTGCAGGGGCGTGGGTAAAGCTGTGGCAGCAGGCTCGCTCAGGTCAGAGAAACCTGTGGCGAGGGAGCTTGCTCCCGCTTGAGTGTGCAGCACTCACAAAAATTGGCAGGTTGTCAGATTTTTGGGGCCGCTACGCAGCCCAGCGCGAGCAAGCTCGCTCGCCACAAAGGTAGGCATGACCAAGAGTGCGTTTAAGTGAGCAGCATACCCAATCCTCGGGGAATTACTCAGTCGGCACTACCTTGTCCAGCACCTGATTGACCGCCAGTTCGGCCAGCATCACGACCTGAGCGATGCCCAGCAAGGTTTTGCGGTGAGTGCCTTCAAGCAAAGCCGCGAAGTCGTTGAGCATGACGGTGGCCGAGCCCAGGGTTTCGCTGGCGTTGACCAGCATCGGCTCGGTGGCGGCCGCCGGGTTGGCCAAGTACAGGTTGTTGGGTTGGTAGGGTGTGGCCATGACCGTGGCCGCCGGGTTGAGGTAATGGTCGAGGGCGCGTTCGGCGGCTTCGTTGAGTTTTCTGGAATCGAGGGATTCGTAGGGGGAGACCGGGTCGGTGACCGGCGGGTTAGGCGTAGGCTTTATCATTTTCAGGTTCCAAAATAATGCTGGAACCTCTTCTCTGCTAAAAGAAGGGGTGACAGCTGAACGCAGGTTAGCAGACCGGGGAACCTAAGGAAGCCGGCGCGCCGAAGCGCCCTGCGTACAGCCGCCATCAAATGCAGGCATGGAGCCTGACTGATAGTGCGCGTACGACCTTAGGTTAACCACGGGCTGCTAAACCCGATCACTGGGAATCAGTGATGCGAATCAAGTTACCGACCGGCCCCAAGGCACACAAGCCGGCGGATTCTGGCGCAGGCGTAGGCAACGGCGCAAGGTTTCGTGGGCTTTAGGACGTAACACAGGGTGTCGTTAAACATTCATTCTGGATCGTGTGTAATGGCGCTCGGAGGGACTGTCAGAAATTTTGTGTTCGGGCATAACATGTTGAAAAGGAGCATGTATGCCGACCAAAAAGAAACCGGCCTCGGAGGCCAAAACCCAGCTTCCTTCGATTCCGAAGGAGCTGATCGATCAGTTCGTTAAAGGCCCAATGAGCGCCGAGGCGATTCAGGACGCATCCATGGCGTTCAAAAAGGCGCTTATCGAGCGAGCCCTTGGCGCGGAGCTGGGTCACCACCTTGGCTACCCTCAGGGCGCGGAGCGCCCTGAGGAGTCGAGTAACCAGCGCAACGGCAAAAGCAGCAAGACCGTGCTGACCGATGATGGCCCGCTGCGTCTGGACATTCCTCGGGATCGCGATGGCAGCTTCGCGCCAATGCTGATCCCCAAGCATGAGCGTCGGTTCACGGGCTTCGACGACAAAATCATTGCCATGTACGCCCGTGGCATGACCGTCCGAGAGATCCGGGCATTCCTTTCGGAGCAGTACGGGACCGATGTTTCCCATGATTTCATCAGCTCGGTCACTGACGCAGTGTTGGAGGAAGTGACTGCCTGGCAACAACGCCCGCTTGAGCCGATGTATCCGGTGATTTTCTTCGATGCGCTGCGGGTCAAAATCCGTGAGGAAGGACTGGTTCGCAACAAGGCCATCTACCTGGCTCTGGGCGTGCTGCCGGACGGCACCCGAGACATTTTGGGCATCTGGATTGAGACCACTGAGGGGGCCAAGTTCTGGATGAAGGTCTTCAACGACCTCAAGACCCGTGGCGTTGAGGATGTATTGATCGCGGTAACTGACGGCCTTAAAGGCATGCCAGAAGCCTTGAGTGCGGTGTTTCCGACGACGACCTTGCAGACCTGCATCGTGCACCTGATCCGTAACAGTCTTGATTACGCCTCCTGGGACAAGCGCCGCGAGTTGGCCAAAGCCCTCAAGCCGGTTTATCAGGCGCTTAACGTTGAAGCTGCCGAGCAAGCTCTGGACGCATTTGAAACGGGGCCTTGGGGCAAACAATACCCAACAGTCGTAGCCGCTTGGAGACGTGCCTGGGATCGAGTCATCCCGTTTTTTGTCTTCCCGCCTGCCATCCGAAAAGTGATCTACACCACTAACGCCATCGAGAGCATCAATGCTCAGTTGCGCAAGATCATCAAGACAAGAGGCCACTTCCCGACTGATGATGCAGCGACGAAGCTGATCTGGCTGGCACTGCAAAACATCACGGCCAATTGGGGCAGCGCAGCGCACGACTGGAAGAGCGCAATGAATCAGTTTGCGATTCTTTATGGCGATCGATTTACCAGGTCAAACTGGTGAAATGAGGGCTTGCCTTATGGCAGGCCGTTACCGGCCCGCACACAAAAAATCTGACACTCCCCGCTCGGAAATCGATGAATACCCTGACAGATCGGTCTTGCTCCCACAGGATTTCATCTGGCCGAGTCGTCTTTTTGGACTATGCTCGGGCTCTCGCTCCGGAGGGCCTTCGATGACTGATTTACTCACGTCCATTCAAGCCGCACTCGGCTTGCCTCACACCCCAATCCCGTTCACCTCGAGCGGCGCCCTGCCCTCGGCGTTTGCCGTGACCGATCTGGCTTGCGCCAGCATTGCTGCCGCCGGCCAGGCCGCCAGCGAACTGCTGCATCAACAAACCGGTCGCTTGCCCAGCCTTGAAGTCGACCGCCGCCTGGCGTCGTTCTGGTTCGCGACGTCGATCCGCCCCATGGGCTGGAGCGTTCCACCGTTGTGGGATCCGGTTGCCGGTGACTACGCGACCAAGGACGGCTGGATCCGCCTGCACACCAATGCGCCTCATCATCGTGCCGCCGCTGAAAGTGTGCTCGGCGCCTGTGCCAACCGCGCCGCGATGGCGAGCAAGGTTGCGCAATGGGTGAAAAGTGATCTGGAACAGGCCGTGGTTGATGCCGGAGGTTGCGCGGCCGAAATGCGCAGCTGGGCGCAATGGCAAGCACATCCCCAAGGTTTGGCGGTGAACGCCGAGCCGTTGATTCAGTTCAGCGCCGACGACAGTAAAAACCCAAAACCGTGGCAGGGTTCAGTGGCTCAACCGCTGGCCGGGGTCAAGGTGCTGGATTTGACCCGCGTGTTGGCTGGCCCCATCGCCAGTCGTTTTCTCGCCGGCCTCGGCGCCGATGTTTTGCGCATCGACCCACCGACCTGGAACGAACCGGGCGTGGTGCCGGAAGTCACATTGGGCAAACGTTGTGCGCGCCTGGATCTGCACGACAAGACTGATCGTGCGGTGTTCGAAAGCCTGCTCAAGGACACCGATATCCTGCTCCACGGCTACCGCGCCGATGCATTGGAAAGGTTGGGCTACGGCGTCGCCGTGCGACAAAAACTGGCGCCGGGACTGATTGATGTGTGCCTCAACGCCTACGGTTGGAGCGGCCCCTGGCAGAACCGTCGAGGGTTCGACAGTTTGGTACAGATGAGCAGCGGGATTGCCGAAGCGGGGATGCAGTGGAAGAAAGCGAACCAGCCGACACCGCTGCCGGTGCAGGCGCTTGATCACGCCACCGGGTATTTGATGGCCGCTGCGGCGATCAAGTTATTGGGCCGTGGCGGGTCGGCCAGGTTGTCGTTGGCGCGGACCGCCAGGTTGCTGATTGAACATGGCGCAGGAACCGACGAGGCGTTGCGGGCGGAGGATCAAAGCGATCAAGGGATGTTGGTTGAGCAGACACCATGGGGGCCGGCCCATCGGCTGCAGGTGCCACTGAAAATCACCGGAACACCGCTGCAGTGGGCGCTTCCGGCCGCAGAATTGGGTTCCCATCGCGCGCAGTGGTGGTGACTGTTCGGGCCCCTTCGCGAGCAAGCCCGCTCCCACATTAGCTCAGCGTCGATCACAAAACCTGTGGGAGCGGGCTTGCCCGCGAAGAGACCCGGAAAGTCACTACACATCTCGGCTCAGCTCAACCCGGTCGGCTCAACGATGTCCAAAGCACCTGCGCCGCATACCCTCGATAGGGCCGCCAAGTCTCGGCCCGCACCCACAACTCCCGAGCCGTCACCACTCGACCTTCCAGCGCCGCCAGCGAATTGATCAACCCCACATCCCCGCTCGGAAACGCATCCATCTGCCGCAACTGCCGCAAGGCAATGTATTGCGCCGTCCAGTCACCAATCCCGTGCAACGCCAACAACCGCGCCACACCGTCTTCCCGTTCAGGTTCAAACAACAGGGGATCATCCAGCAACGCCTGAGCCACGCCGGACAAGGTCCGACCCCGACTTTTTGGCATCCCCAACGTTGCCAGATCCGCTGCGGCCAATGCTGCAGCATCAGGAAACACATGACTCAACCCCGGCATCGGCGACTGCAATGGCTGCCCATATTGCGCCAGCAGTTTCCCCGCCAACCTGATCGCCGCGACCACGCTAATCTGCTGCCCCAACACCGCACGAATGGCCAACTCCAGCCCATCCCAAGCCCCGGGCACTCGCAGCCCCGGACGTGCGGCAATCAAGCGCGCCATCAACGGATCAACCGCCAATTGTCGATGAATGGCTGGCAAATTCGCATCCAGATCAAACATCCGCCGTAGCCGCGCGACAATCTCCGGTACTGCCGCTGAATCAGGAAAATCCAGCGTCACTTCCAGCACATCGCCCGCCCCTGGCCTGACCGAAATCACACCGTGAACACCGTTCAAACCGATGCTGCGCAAGTACACCCCATCGACCACCGTTTCCATCCCGACCACCGCCCGCGCCGACAAAAAACCCAGCATCGCCGACCAGTCATAAGGCGGTTGATACGCCAGCAACAACCTCACAACGACAACAATCCGCTATACAACCCATACGCCGCCAGCCCCGCCCCGATAATCACACAGCTGAAAATCCACTTCTCCACCCACGTAAACAGCGGCTCGCCCTGTTCCCGCTTGGCCTTGGCAAACAGAATCACCCCCGGCGCATACAACAACGCCGAGAGCAGCAGGTACTTCACCCCGCCGGCGTACAACAACCAAACCGCGTAACACAGGGCAATGCCGCCGATCAGCAAGTCTTTCGTGCGCTCGGCCGAAGCATGCTCATAGGTTTCCCCTCGCCCGCTCAACAACACCGCATACGCTGCCGACCACAGATACGGCACCAGAATCATCGACGAGGCGAGGTAGATCAGGCTGGTGTAAGTGCCGGCGGAAAACAGCGTGATCAGCAGAAAAATCTGGATCATCACGTTGGTCAACCACAGCGCGTTGACCGGCACATGGTTGGCGTTTTCCTTTTTCAGGAACGCCGGCATGGTTTTGTCCCTGGCCGTGGCGAAGAGAATTTCGGCGCACAGCAGCGCCCACGACAACAAGGCCCCCAGCAGCGAAACCGCCAGGCCGATGCTGATCAGCAGCGCGCCCCAAGGGCCGACGATATGTTCCAGCACCGCGGCCAGCGACGGGTTCTGCAACGTGGCCAATTCCGGTTGGTTCATGATCCCCAGAGACAACACATTCACCAGCACCAGCAGCGCCAACACACCGACAAAACCGATGACCGTCGCCCGGCCCACGTCCGAACGTTTCTCCGCCCTCGCCGAATACACACTGGCGCCTTCTATACCGATGAACACGAATACCGTGACCAGCATCATGTTGCGCACCTGGTCCATCACGCCGCCGAAATTCGGGTTGCTGCGGCCCCAGATGTCGCGGGTGAAGATGTCCGCCTTGAAGGCCACGGCGGCGATGACGATGAACATGATCAGCGGCACGATCTTGGCCACAGTGGTCAGTTGATTGATGAACGCCGCCTCCTTGATCCCGCGCAGCACCAGAAAATGCACCGCCCAGAGCAGCACCGAGGCACAGCCGATGGCGATCGGCGTGTTGCCCTGGCCAAACACCGGAAAGAAATAACCGAGAGTACTGAACAGCAATACGAAATAACCGACGTTGCCCAGCCAGGCGCTGATCCAGTATCCCCAGGCAGACGAGAACCCCATGTAATCGCCGAACCCGGCCTTGGCGTAGGCGTACACCCCGGAGTCCAGTTCCGGCTTGCGATTGGCCAGGGTCTGAAAGACAAAGGCCAGGGTCAGCATGCCTACGGCAGTGATTGCCCACCCAATCAATATCGCCCCGGCATCGGCACGTGCCGCCATGTTTTGCGGTAAGGAAAAAATCCCACCGCCAATCATCGATCCCACCACCAAAGCGATCAGCGCACTCAGGCGAAGCTTTTGCGTCGGTTGCGACATTCGGGCGTCTCCATTTACCCCGCCGCGCTATCGCCACGAGACCGTCACATTGTTGATTTTAACTAAACAGATAAAGCGTAATAACGTTTATCAATTAACGCCAATTTCCGCCTTCTACTTATAACCAATCACGCTAACGCGACTAACTGGAAATCGCGACTTTGTCAGTTGCTTCTAATAAACAAATATCACTCCAAAATCAGAATCCATCACTTGCCAAAACAGAAAAACAAACTAGCGTCTAAACTTAAATTGATAAGCTTTATTTCTTCAACCGTCAGCTGAGACCTCTGGAAAGGGCTCTTCCGGCAATAACATTACGCCTATAAGAACAACATAAGTCATTAATTAACAATGGAATGTGACCATGCATTGATCTGAGTCAGATGATTGAACAGCTAATAAAACTAACCTGTTTTCTCTCTTCTCCTGCACTGGAGTCATGCAATGTCTGAATCCCCCGGAAAACTGAAACTCGGCGCCCTGGTTGCATTGGTTGTCGGCTCAATGATTGGTGGCGGGATCTTCTCTTTGCCCCAGAACATGGCTGCCAGTGCCGACGTCGGTGCCGTTCTTATCGGTTGGGCAATTACCGCAGTGGGCATGTTGACCCTGGCCTTCGTCTTCCAGACCCTCGCTAATCGAAAACCTGATCTGGACGGCGGTGTCTACGCCTACGCCAAAGCCGGTTTCGGTGATTACATGGGGTTCTCGTCCGCCTGGGGTTACTGGATCAGTGCCTGGCTGGGTAACGTTGGTTATTTCGTACTCTTGTTCAGCACCCTCGGCTACTTCTTCCCCATTTTTGGGGAGGGAAATACTGTCGCTGCCGTGATCTGTGCATCGGTGCTGCTCTGGGGTGTGCATTTCCTGGTACTGCGCGGAATCAAGGAAGCAGCGTTCATTAACCTGGTGACCACCGTCGCCAAAGTCGTACCGCTGCTGCTGTTCGTGCTGATCGCGATTTTCGCGTTCAAACTGGACATCTTCACCGCCGACATCTGGGGTATGAAAAACCCTGACCTGGGCAGCGTGATGAACCAGGTGCGCAAGATGATGCTGGTCACCGTCTGGGTGTTCATCGGTATCGAAGGCGCGAGCATCTTCTCGGCCCGTGCGGAAAAACGCAGCGACGTCGGTAAAGCCACCGTCATCGGGTTCATCACCGTGCTGCTGTTCCTGGTGCTGGTGAACGTGCTGTCGCTGGGCATCATGACCCAACCGGAATTGGCAAAACTGCAGAACCCGTCCATGGCCGCGGTGCTGGAACATGTAGTCGGTCATTGGGGCGCGGTGCTGATCAGCGTTGGCCTGATCATCTCGTTGCTCGGTGCGCTGCTGTCGTGGGTGTTGCTGTGTGCGGAGATCATGTTCGCCGCCGCCAAGGACCACACCATGCCGGCGTTTTTGCGCAAGGAAAACACCAACCAGGTGCCGGTCAACGCCTTGTGGCTGACCAACGCCATGGTCCAGCTGTTCCTGATCATCACGCTGTTCTCGGCCAGCACTTATCTGTCGCTGATCTACCTCGCCACCTCAATGATTCTGGTGCCGTACCTGTGGTCGGCGGCCTACGCGCTGCTGTTGGCGGTGCGCGGCGAGAGTTATGAAAACGCCGTGGCCGAGCGCAGGAAAGACCTGTTCATCGGCACCGTCGCGTTGATCTACGCGGTCTGGCTGATCTATGCCGGCGGGGTCAAATACCTGCTGCTCTCCGCCCTGCTCTATGCCCCCGGCGCAATTCTGTTCGCCAAAGCCAAGCTTGAAGTCAACAAACCGGTTTTCACCAACGTCGAGAAGCTGATTTTCGCCGCCGTAGTCGTGGGCGCCCTGGTGGCGGCTTACGGGCTGTATGACGGCTTCCTGACTCTGTAACACCTGACCCATTTGTCATCTGGAGGATCACTGTAATGACCACCGAAAAAGTTAAGTACGGCGTCCATTCCGAAGCCGGCAAACTGCGCAAAGTCATGGTTTGCTCCCCCGGCCTGGCCCACCAGCGGCTGACCCCGAACAACTGCGATGAACTGCTTTTCGATGATGTGCTGTGGGTTGCTCAAGCCAAGCGTGACCATTTCGACTTCGTCACCAAGATGCGCGAGCGCAACGTCGACGTGCTGGAAATGCACAACCTGTTGACCGACATCGTCGCGATTCCTGAAGCGCTGGACTGGATCCTGGAGCGCAAGATCACCGCCAATTCGGTGGGCTTGGGTCTGGTCAATGAAACCGCTTCCTGGCTGCGTAGCCTGGAGCCGCGCAAGATCGCTGAATTCCTGATTGGCGGCGTCTCCGCCGATGACCTGCCGGACAGCTTTGGCGGCAAGACCATTCAGATGTTCCGCGAATATCTCGGTCACTCAAGCTTCATTCTGCCGCCGTTGCCCAACACCCAGTTCACCCGCGACACCACCTGCTGGATCTACGGTGGCGTGACGCTCAACCCGATGTACTGGCCGGCGCGTCGCCAGGAAACCCTGCTGACCACGGCCATCTACAAATTCCACCCGCAGTTCACCAACGCCGACTTCCAGATCTGGTACGGCGACCCGGACCAGGACCATGGCAGCGCCACCCTTGAGGGCGGCGACGTGATGCCGATCGGCAACGGCGTGGTGTTGATCGGCATGGGCGAGCGTTCGTCCCGTCAGGCCATCGGTCAATTGGCGGTCAACCTGTTCAAGAACAAAGCGGTCGAGCGTGTGATTGTCGCCGGCCTGCCGAAGTCCCGCGCAGCGATGCACCTGGACACCGTGTTCAGCTTCTGCGACCGCGACCTTGTGACCATTTTCCCGGAAGTGGTGAACCAGATCGTCGCTTTCAGCGTGCGCCCTGATGAAAGCAAACCGGGCGGCGTCGACGTTCGCCGTGAAGAAACCAGCTTCCTTGACACCGTGGCCAAGGCCCTCAACCTCAAAGCGCTGCGCGTCGTCGAAACCGGCGGCAACGCCTTCGCCGCCGAACGCGAGCAATGGGACGACGGCAATAACGTGGTGGCGGTGGAGCCGGGCGTGGTCATTGGCTACGACCGCAACACCTACACCAACACCTTGCTGCGCAAGGCCGGTGTGGAAGTCATCACCATCAGCGCCAGTGAACTCGGTCGCGGGCGTGGCGGCGGCCACTGCATGACCTGCCCGATCATTCGTGACCCTATCGACTATTAACTTTCAAACCCTGGCCGCCGCTTATCCAGCGCGGCCCGGGGGATAACCGATACCAAAGGAGATCCAATCATGGCTTTTAATATGCGCAACCGCAGCCTGCTGAGTTTGATGCACCACACCACTCGCGAGCTGAATTACTTGCTGGACCTGTCCCGTGACCTCAAGCGCGCCAAGTACACCGGCACCGAGCGTCCGCACCTGCAAGGCAAGAACATCGCGCTGATCTTCGAAAAAACCTCGACCCGTACCCGTTGCGCCTTCGAAGTCGCGGCCCATGATCAGGGCGCCCACGTCACCTACATCGACCCGGTGTCATCGCAGATCGGCCACAAAGAAAGCATGAAAGACACCGCTCGCGTGCTCGGGCGGATGTTCGACGCCATCGAGTACCGCGGCTTCGAACAGGAAATCGTCGAAGAGCTGGCGAAGTTCGCCGGCGTGCCGGTGTTCAACGGTCTGACCGCTGAATTCCACCCGACGCAAATGATCGCCGACACCCTGACCATGCGTGAACACAGCGACAAGCCGCTGCACGACATCAGCTACGCCTACCTCGGCGATGCCCGCTACAACATGGGCAACTCGCTGTTGATGATCGGCGCCAAACTCGGCATGGACGTGCGCATCGCCGCGCCGAAAGCGCTGTGGCCACATCAGGACTTCATCGATCAGTGCAAAGCCTTCGCCGAGGAAAGCGGCGCTCGCATCACCATCACCGAAGACCCGAAAGAAGCGGTCAAGGACGTGGACTTCATCCACACCGACATCTGGGTATCGATGGGCGAGCCGGTTGAGGCGTGGGACGAGCGCATCGAGCAACTGCTGCCCTACCAGGTCAACGCCGACATGATGAAGGCCTCGGGCAACCCGCGCGTGAAATTCATGCACTGCCTGCCGGCGTTCCACAACAGCGAAACCAAGGTCGGCAAAGACATCGCCGCGCGCTATCCGCACCTGGCCAACGGCGTTGAAGTGACGGAAGAAGTCTTCGAGTCGCCGGCCAACATCGCCTTCGAGCAAGCGGAAAACCGCATGCACACCATCAAGGCGATTTTGGTGTCGGCGCTGGCGGATATCTAAAGACTGACGCGGTGATCGTTCCCACGCTCTCCGCTGATCGTTCCCATGCTCTGCGTGGGAATGCATCCGGTGACGCTCCGCGTCACATGGGACGCAGAGCGTCCCGGGCGGCATTCCCACGGGGACCGTGGGAACGATCAGCGAGGGGACGATCATCGTGTTGTTCGTTCCCTCTCTGAAAGGATCTGCATTATGCGTATCGTCGTTGCTCTGGGCGGTAACGCCCTGCTCCGCCGGGGTGAACCCCTGACCGCGGACAACCAGCGCGCCAACATCCGGATCGCCACCGAACAGATCGCCAAAATCCATCCCGGCAACCAACTGGTGATCGCTCACGGCAATGGTCCGCAAGTCGGGCTGCTGTCGCTGCAAGCGGCGGCCTACACCCCGGTTTCCCCATACCCGCTGGACGTGCTCGGTGCCGAAACCGAAGGCATGATCGGCTACATCATCGAACAGGAACTGGGCAACCTGCTGGACTTCGAAGTCCCGTTCGCCACCCTGCTGACCCAGGTCGAAGTCGACGCCAACGACCCGGCGTTCCAGGCCCCCAGCAAACCCATCGGCCCGGTCTACACCAAGGCCGAAGCGGAAAAACTCGCTGCCGAAAAAGGCTGGGCGATTGCTCCGGACGGCGACAAATTCCGTCGCGTGGTCGCCAGCCCGAAACCCAAACGCATCTTCGAAATACGCCCGATCAAGTGGCTGCTGGAAAAAGGCAGCATCGTGATTTGCGCCGGTGGTGGCGGCATCCCGACGATGTACGGTGCCAGCGGCAAACTGCAGGGCGTGGAAGCGGTGATCGACAAAGACCTGTGCTCGGCGCTACTGGCCGAACAGCTTGAAAGCGATCTATTGGTGATCGCCACCGACGTCAACGCGGCGTTCATCGACTTCGGCAAACCCACCCAGAAAGCCATCGCCCAGGCCCACCCCGATGAGATGGAGAAACTCGGCTTCGCGGCCGGTTCCATGGGACCAAAGGTCCAGGCGGCCTGCGAGTTCGCCCGCCATACTGGAAAAACCGCGGTGATCGGTTCACTCTCGGATATCGAGGCGATCGTCCAGGGCAAGGCCGGCACGCGTATCAGCACGGCGACACCTGGCATAACTTATTTATAAGGAGAGACGTCAATGGCAACGTTTGAGCCCGGTCATCTGCACATCGAGCGCCACGCGCTGACCCCGGATGATGTCAACTACAACGTGCACCTCGACTATGAGGTCGCGCAGGATCCCAAGAAAGGCAAAGGGGTGCTATTCACCTTGCACGGCAGCATGCAGGGAAAGGACATGTCGGAGACCTTCTTTCTGCCCAAGGAGGAGGCTTACAACTTCGCTAACAACGTGACGAGAATCGCCGAGAAGTACGGAATCCCGAAGACACACAGCCAGATCGGCTCGGTTCACAAGCATTACGATTTAATGTTTGAAGACATCCGGAAGCAGTTGGATATGAAATCCGGCGACCCGGTAAACCTCGAGAACTTCGAATAATCCTATTCCCCTGGATGAACGCTGTACCTGTGGGAGCGGCGGTGCGGCGATCCGACTTGCCCGCGATTGCGGTTTAACATTCAACATCTATGTTGTCTGACACACCTCTATCGCGGGCAAGCCCGCTCCCACATGGGTTGTGTGGTGACGTGAAGTCCTGCGCAGGATTTCACCATTGACCCGCCCCAAGGCATACTTGCCACCCTCCGCACTCCAGAACCCAACCGCCCCATGCGTATCCACGTCAGCTTCATCGACCGCGTCGGTATCACCCAGGAAGTCCTGGCCCTGCTCGGTGGGCGCAATCTCAATCTGGATGCCGTGGAAATGGTGCCGCCCAACGTCTATATCGACGCCCCGACCTTGAGCCCGGCAGTGCTTGAAGAGTTGCGCGACGCGCTGTTCAGTGTGCGCGGGGTGCAAGCGGTGACGGTGGTCGACATTCTTCCCGGCCAGCGCCGTCACTTGCAGCTCGATGCGTTGCTCGCCGCCATGACCGACCCGGTGTTGGCCCTCGACAGCGCTGGCAAGGTGCTGCTGGCCAACCCGGCGCTGATTGCCCTGTACGGCCGCGAACCGGCGGGTGAAAGCATCAGCGAGCTGTTTGCCGACCCGGCGCTGCTCGACGCGTTGCTGGAAAACGGCTTCCGCCTGCCGCTGCGCGAGATCACCGTCAACGGTCAGACCCTGCTGCTGGACGCCACGCCGATCACCGACGCCGGCGCCCTGCTGACCCTGTATCAACCGAACCGCATCGGTGAACGTCTTTCGGCGCTGCACCACGATCACGCCGAAGGTTTCGATGCCCTGCTCGGCGAATCCCCGGCCATTCGTACGCTCAAGGCTCGCGCTCAACGAGTCGCAGCCCTCGATGCACCGTTGCTGATCCAGGGCGAAACCGGCACCGGCAAAGAACTGGTGGCCCGCGCCTGCCACGCCATCAGCGCCCGCCACAGTTCGCCGTTCCTGGCCTTGAACTGCGCGGCACTACCGGAAAACCTCGCCGAAAGCGAACTGTTCGGCTACGCCCCCGGCGCCTTCACTGGCGCGCAACGGGGCGGCAAACCCGGGCTGATGGAACTGGCCAACCAGGGTACGGTGTTTCTCGATGAGATCGGCGAGATGTCGCCGTACTTGCAGGCGAAATTGCTGCGTTTTCTCAACGACGGCAGCTTCCGTCGGGTTGGTGGCGATCGCGAAGTGAAGGTCAATGTGCGAATCCTCAGCGCGACCCACCGCGATCTGGAAAAAATGGTCAGCGAAGGCGCCTTCCGCGAAGACCTGTTCTATCGCCTCAACGTGCTGAATGTCGAAGTCCCGCCCCTGCGCGAGCGCGGCCAGGACATTCTGCTGCTGGCGCGCTACTTCATGCAGCAGGCCTGCGCGCAGATCCAGCGCCCGGTCTGTCGCCTGGCCCCCGGCACTTACCCGGCGCTGCTGGGCAATCGCTGGCCGGGCAATGTGCGGCAATTGCAGAACGTAATCTTCCGCGCCGCAGCGATTTGCGAAAGCAGTCTGGTGGACATCGGCGACCTCGACATCGCCGGCACCTCCGTGGCGCGCCAGAGCGACAGTGACGTCGACAGCCTCGAACAGGCCATGGAAGAGTTCGAGAAAACCCTGCTGGAAAAACTCTACGTCAGCTACCCCTCGACCCGCCAACTGGCCAGCCGCCTGCAAACCTCCCACACCGCGATTGCTCATCGGTTGCGTAAGTACGGCATACCCAATAAGCCGTAAGGCTTGTGGCTGAAACACAATCCCCTCAACACCACAAAACCCTGTGGGGCTTGCCCGCGATGGCGATATGAAACTCAATATAAATGTTGAATGCGACGGCCTCATCGCGGGCAAGCCCGCTCCCACAGATTCTGCGCGGTTTTTCAAAATCGTTTTCAAAAGCGACCTCCAACTGTACTGAAAGCGCTACAGTGGAATGATATCGATACACCCTCTCCTAATCAGCGCTGCGCAAGGCTTTGATCCACCTAGGCTTTTTTCTTCGGCTTGAGCTGTAGCGATTTCGCTACAGCCGCAGAAATGCAACGACTCGCACAAATATCTAAATCATTGTTTTTAAACAATAAAATAACATTGGCCGCATTTTTGCTTAGTAACCTCCTATAAAGCAGGGCTTTTTACCCTGCATTCCATCGCGTCCACCAGACGAGTCTGGCCCCCTTAGGAGTTTCCATGAGCGAGTTGCGTTTTACTGAAGATCACGAATGGCTGCGCACCGATGCTGACGGCACCGTCACGGTCGGCATCACCGCTTTCGCACAGAACGCCCTGGGCGACGTGGTTTTCGTACAACTGCCTGAGCTGCAGTCCTACGACAAAGGCGCTGAAGCCGCTACCGTGGAATCGGTAAAAGCCGCCAGCGGCGTGTACATGCCACTCGACGGCGAAGTGCTGGAAGTGAACCCGGCGCTGGACAGCAGCCCTGAACTGGTCAACGAAGATCCGCTGGGCGAAGGCTGGTTCTTCCGCTTCAAGCCAACCGACGCCTCGGCTGTCGGCCAACTGCTGGATCAAGACGCTTACGACCGTCTGATCAAAGCCAACGCCGAAGCCTGAGGAGCGCTGACATGACTCAAGTTAACCTAAGCACCGCCAACGAATTCATCGCACGCCACATCGGCCCGCGCTCCGGCGACGAGCAAGCCATGCTCAATAGCTTGGGCTTTGATTCGCTGGAAGCCCTGAGCGCCAGCGTCATCCCGGACAGCATCAAGGGCACCAGCGTCCTCGGCCTGGAAGACGGCCTGAGTGAAGCGGATGCCCTGGCGCTGATCAAATCCATCGCCGGCAAAAACCAGCTGTTCAAGACCTACATCGGTCAGGGCTACTACGGCACTCACACGCCGTCGCCGATCCTGCGCAACCTGCTGGAAAACCCGGCCTGGTACACCGCTTACACCCCGTACCAGCCAGAAATTTCCCAGGGCCGTCTCGAAGCGCTGCTGAACTTCCAGACCCTGATCAGCGACCTGACCGGCCTGCCGATCGCCAACGCCTCGCTGCTCGACGAAGCCACCGCCGCTGCCGAAGCCATGACCTTCTGCAAACGCCTGAGCAAGAACAAAGGCAGCCACGCATTCTTCGCCTCGGTGCATTGCCACCCACAGACCCTCGATGTGCTGCGCACCCGTGCCGAGCCGTTGGGTATCGACGTGGTGGTCGGCAACGAGCGCGAACTGACCGACATGACGCCGTTCTTCGGCGCCTTGCTGCAATACCCGGCCAGCAACGGTGATGTGTTCGACTACCGCGAACTGACCGAGCGCTTCCACGCTACTAATGCGCTGGTCGCAGTCGCGGCTGACCTGCTGGCCCTGACCGTGCTGACCCCGCCGGGCGAGTTCGGTGCCGACGTGGCCATCGGCAGCGCGCAACGCTTTGGCGTGCCGTTGGGCTTCGGTGGTCCGCACGCGGCCTACTTCTCCACCCGCGATGCGTTCAAGCGCGACATGCCGGGCCGTCTGGTCGGCGTTTCCGTGGACCGTTTCGGCAAGCCGGCCCTGCGCCTGGCCATGCAGACCCGCGAGCAACATATCCGCCGCGAGAAAGCCACCAGCAACATCTGCACCGCCCAAGTGCTGCTAGCCAACATCGCCAGCATGTACGCCGTGTACCACGGCCCGAAAGGCCTGACGCAGATCGCCCAGCGCATTCATCACCTGACCGCGATCCTCGCCAAAGGCTTGAGCGCATTGGGCCTGACCGTCGAGCAAACCAACTTCTTCGACACGCTGACGATCAAGACCGGCGCGCAAACGGCGGCTTTGCACGACAAGGCGCGTGCTCAGAAGATCAACCTGCGTGTTGTGGATGGCGAGCGTCTGGGTCTGTCCCTGGACGAAACCACCAGCCAGGCCGACGTTGAAACCCTGTGGAGCGTGCTGGCCGACGGCAAGGCACTGCCAGATTTCACCGCCCTCGCCGCTTCGGTCGAAAGCACTCTCCCGGCCACGCTGGTTCGTCAATCGCCGATCCTCAGCCACCCAGTATTCAACCGTTATCACTCGGAAACCGAGCTGATGCGCTACCTGCGCAAGCTCGCCGACAAGGACCTGGCACTGGATCGCACCATGATCCCGCTGGGTTCCTGCACCATGAAACTCAACGCCGCCAGCGAAATGATCCCGGTGACCTGGGCTGAGTTCGGTGCCCTGCACCCGTTCGCCCCGGCCGAGCAAAGCGCCGGTTATCAGCAACTGACCGATGAACTGGAAGCGATGCTCTGCGCCGCCACCGGTTACGACTCGATCTCCTTGCAACCGAACGCCGGTTCCCAAGGTGAATACGCCGGTCTGCTGGCGATTCGCGCCTATCACCAGAGCCGTGGCGAAGACCGTCGCGACATCTGCTTGATCCCATCGTCCGCCCACGGCACTAACCCGGCCACCGCTAACATGGCCGGCATGCGCGTGGTCGTGACCGCGTGCGATGCCCGCGGCAACGTCGACATCGAAGACCTGCGTGCCAAGGCCATCGAGCACCGCGAACACCTCGCGGCGCTGATGATCACCTACCCGTCAACCCACGGCGTGTTCGAAGAAGGCATCCGCGAAATCTGCGGCATCATTCACGACAACGGCGGCCAGGTTTACATCGACGGCGCCAACATGAACGCCATGGTCGGCCTCTGCGCACCGGGCAAGTTCGGCGGCGATGTGTCGCACCTGAACCTGCACAAAACCTTCTGCATTCCACACGGCGGTGGCGGCCCCGGCGTCGGCCCGATTGGCGTCAAGTCGCACCTGACGCCGTTCCTGCCGGGCCACGCCCAGATGGAACGCAAAGAAGGCGCGGTCTGCGCGGCACCGTTCGGCAGCGCGAGCATTCTGCCGATCACTTGGATGTACATTCGAATGATGGGTGGCGCAGGTCTCAAGCGCGCTTCGCAACTGGCGATCCTGAATGCCAACTACATTTCCCGTCGCCTCGAAGAGCATTACCCAGTGTTGTACACCGGCAGCAACGGTCTGGTGGCACACGAATGCATCCTCGACCTGCGTCCGTTGAAAGACAGCAGCGGCATCAGTGTCGATGACGTCGCCAAGCGCCTGATCGACTTCGGCTTCCACGCCCCAACCATGTCGTTCCCGGTGGCCGGCACGTTGATGATCGAACCGACCGAAAGCGAATCCAAGGAAGAACTGGACCGCTTCTGTGACGCCATGATCCGCATCCGCGAAGAAATCCGCGCAGTGGAAAACGGCACGCTGGACAAGGAGGACAACCCGCTGAAAAACGCGCCACACACCGCCGCGGAAATCGTCGGCGAGTGGACTCACCCGTACAGCCGCGAGCAAGCGGTGTACCCGGTTGCGTCGCTGATCGAAGGCAAGTACTGGCCACCGGTCGGTCGCGTCGACAACGTCTTCGGCGATCGCAACCTGGTCTGCGCCTGCCCGTCGATCGAAAGCTACGCTTAAACAAATGAGGGCGGGTTTACTCGCCCCATTTTCAAGAACACCACATCCCCCTGTGGGAGCTGGCTTGCCTGCTCCCACAGGATCGTATTTAGTCAAAAAATTTTCGCCAATTCCCATAACAAGAAACCGGAGAACAACCATGTCGTTAAGCGTGTTCGACCTGTTCAAGATTGGCATCGGCCCCTCCAGCTCCCACACCGTCGGCCCGATGCGTGCCGCTGCGCGCTTCGCCGAAGGTCTGCGCCGTGAAGGGCTGCTGGCGGCAACCACCTGCGTCAAAGTCGAGCTCTACGGCTCGCTCGGCGCCACCGGTAAAGGCCACGGCAGCGACAAGGCTGTGTTGCTGGGCCTGGAAGGCGAACACCCGGATACCGTGGACACCGAAACCGTCGCCGCTCGCCTGCAAGAGATTCGTGGCAACGGTCGCTTGAACCTGCTCGGCGAACACAGCATTGCGTTCAACGAGAAAGAACACCTGGCGATGATTCGCAAACCGTTGGCCTATCACCCCAACGGCATGATCTTTCGTGCATTCGACGCGGCGGGCTTGCAAGTCCGCAGCCGCGAGTACTACTCGGTCGGTGGCGGGTTCGTCGTCGATGAAGACGCCGCGGGTGCCGACCGCATCGTTGAAGACGCCACGCCGCTGACCTTCCCGTTCAAAAGCGCCAAGGACCTGCTCGGTCATTGCAGCACCTACGGCCTGTCGATCAGTCAGGTGATGCTGACCAACGAAAGTGCCTGGCGCCCGGAAGCAGAAACCCGTGCCGGTTTGCTGAAGATCTGGCAAGTGATGCAAGACTGCGTCGCCGCCGGTTGCCGCAACGAAGGCATCCTTCCCGGTGGACTGAAGGTCAAACGTCGGGCTGCGGCGTTGCATCGGCAACTGTGCAACAACCCGGAATCATCGCTGCGCGATCCGCTGTCGGTGCTGGACTGGGTCAACCTGTACGCCCTGGCGGTCAACGAAGAAAACGCCAACGGCGGACGCGTGGTCACCGCGCCCACCAACGGTGCAGCCGGAATCATTCCGGCGGTGCTGCATTACTACATGCGCTTCATCCCCGGCGCCAACGAAGATGGTGTCGTGCGCTTCCTACTGACGGCCGCCGCGATCGGCATTCTGTACAAGGAAAACGCCTCGATCTCCGGCGCCGAAGTCGGCTGTCAGGGCGAGGTCGGCGTCGCCTGCTCCATGGCCGCCGGCGCCTTGTGTGAAGTGCTGGGCGGCACGGTGCAGCAGGTAGAAAACGCCGCCGAAATCGGCATGGAACACAACCTCGGCCTGACCTGCGACCCGATTGGTGGGCTGGTGCAAGTGCCTTGTATCGAGCGCAACGCCATGGGCTCGGTCAAGGCCATCAATGCGGTGCGCATGGCCCTGCGCGGCGACGGTCAGCACTTCGTCTCCCTCGACAAAGTCATCCGCACCATGCGCCAGACCGGCGCCGACATGAAAAGCAAATACAAGGAAACCGCCCGTGGCGGTTTGGCGGTCAACATTATCGAGTGCTGATGCGCGCATCTGCACTATTTTCAGGAGCTGGATATGTCCACCGAACAACTGTTGAAAACCCCGTTGCACGCACTGCACCTCGAACTCGGCGCCCGCATGGTGCCGTTCGCCGGCTATGACATGCCGGTGCAATACCCGCTGGGCGTGATGAAAGAACACCAGCACACCCGAGATCAGGCCGGGCTGTTCGATGTCTCGCACATGGGCCAGATCCGCCTGACTGGCGCCAACGCGGCCAAAGCCCTGGAAACCCTGGTGCCGGTGGATATCATCGACCTGCCAGTGGGCATGCAGCGCTACGCGATGTTCACCAACGAGACCGGCGGCATCCTCGACGACCTGATGGTCGCCAACCTCGGTAACGACGAACTGTTCCTGGTGGTCAACGCCGCCTGCAAGGATCAGGACCTGGCGCACTTGCGCAAGCACATCGGCGACCAGTGCACGATCGAGCCACTGTTCGAAGAGCGCGCGTTGCTGGCCCTGCAAGGCCCGGCCGCTGTCACCGTGCTCGCACGCCTGGCGCCAGAAGTTGCGAAGATGACCTTCATGCAGTTCGCCCGCGTGAAGCTGTTGGGCGTGGATTGCTTTGTCAGCCGTTCGGGCTACACCGGCGAAGACGGTTTCGAAATCTCCGTGCCGGCGGCCAATGCCGAAGCCCTGGCTCGTGCCCTGCTGGCCGAACCGGAAGTGGCGGCCATCGGCCTCGGCGCTCGCGACTCCCTGCGCCTGGAAGCCGGCCTGTGCCTCTACGGCCACGACATGAACACCGAAACCACCCCAATCGAAGCGAGCCTGCTGTGGGCCATCTCCAAGCCTCGACGTGCCGATGGCGCGCGGGCCGGTGGCTTCCCTGGCGCTGAAACCGTGTTCGCCCAGCAGCAAGCCGGTGTCAGCCGCAAACGCGTTGGCCTGCTGCCGCAGGAACGTACGCCGGTGCGCGAAGGTGCGGAAATCGTCAACGAAGCCGGCGACATCATCGGCAGCGTGTGCAGCGGTGGCTTCGGTCCGACGCTGGGCGGTCCTTTGGCGATGGGTTACCTCGACAGCGCTTATACCGTTTTGGAAACGCCGGTTTGGGCCATCGTGCGTGGGAAAAAGGTGTCTTTGCTTGTAAGCAAAATGCCATTTGTTCCACAACGCTACTATCGCGGCTGATTGAATGTTTCTATAAGTAACGCGGTTGCGTTAACAGTGCACTAATCTGTAACGCAACCGCCATAAAATAGTGCATACGTTTCGTTTATGAACGTTACTTATAACAATCGAAAACCAATGAACAACTCGATCGAATAAGCCTGCACTAGTGTGCCTGTTAACTGCCATCAAGCTGAGGAAATCCGGGCCTTCGCAGGGCTTGTTTTTTCTCCCGTAGTTGGCGTAGAGTTTGTTCACTGTGTTTGCATGGGTCGCTTGGAAATCGTGACCTGGGCAGTAGCCTACAAGTTAGCTACATCCCGTTCGACGTCTTCTTACTCTCCTGCAACCAGCCCCAGTACTCTTTCACGAGAAAGAGACTGTCATTCATTTTTGCGTCAAAGGAAATAAGAAATGTCCCAACGTCAGAGCGGTACCGTCAAGTGGTTTAACGACGAGAAAGGTTTTGGTTTTATCACTCCAGAAAGCGGTCCGGATCTGTTCGTGCATTTCCGCGCTATTCAGGGCAACGGCTTCAAGAGCCTGAAAGAAGGCCAGAAAGTGACTTTCGTTGCTGTACAAGGCCAGAAAGGCATGCAGGCTGACGAAGTACAAGCAGAAGCCTGATCTTCTGTAACGAAAAAGCCCCTGATACTGATATCAGGGGCTTTTTTGTGCGCGTAAATCCGTAAAATGACTTCTTTTCCGTTCAGAGGCTGCCATGTCGAAACACCTGCTCTACCCACAGGGCGACTTCCCCGCCGTCGGCCTGGGTCGTCGCCTGGCAGCGATGTTCTACGACTTCCTGTTATGCACCGCCCTGCTGATCGTCACCAGCGGCATTTACAAAATGATCCAGATGGCGATCATCGGCGAAGGCCAAATGCGTGCCTTGACCGACGCTGGCGCGCTGGACGGTGATCCGCTGCTATCGACGGTGCTGTTGTTCGTGCTGTTCGGCTTCTTCGCCAAGTTCTGGATCTGGTCGGGGCAGACGCTGGGCATGCAGGTCTGGGGCATCCGCGTGCAAAACGCCGATGGCTCATCCATTAGCCTGTGGCAGGCGCTGCTGCGCTTTGTGGTGTCGATCGCGTCCTGGCTATGCCTCGGGCTGGGGTTCTTCTGGTCACTGTTCGACAAGCAGAAACGCAGCTGGCATGACATCTACTCCAATACCCAATTGGTGCGGATCCCGAAGAAGACCCAGTAAATGTGGCGAGGGAGCTTGCTCCCGCTGGGGTGCGAAGCGCCCCCAAATGCGGCTGCTGCGCAACCGAACGGGAGCAAGCTCCCTCGCCACAACAGTTCTCGCCACAGTAAGTATCAGGCGTTGCCGGCCAGTTTCATCCGCGCCGCCTGGGTGAAATCAAGCATCCGCTTCAACGGCCGCACCGCCTGCGGAATCAACGCCGGATCAACAAAGATCTCGTTCGTGCCCTCGCGCAAGCTCTTCAGCGTGCGCTCAAGGGTGTTCATCGCCATCCACGGGCAATGCGCACAACTGCGGCAGGCAGCGCCGTTACCGGCCGTTGGCGCCTCGATAAAGACCTTGTCCGGGCACAGCTGCTGCATCTTGTAGAAGATGCCGCGATCGGTCGCGACGATCAGGGTCTTGTTTGGCAGACTTTGCGCAGCAGCGATCAACTGACTGGTGGAACCCACCGCATCGGCCAAATCGATGACTGCGGTCGGCGACTCCGGGTGCACCAGAATGGCCGCATCCGGGTACAGCGCCTTCATGTCTTCGAGCTGCTTGGCCTTGAACTCTTCGTGAACGATGCAGGCACCGTCCCATAGCAGCATGTCGGCACCGGTCTTGCGCTGGATATAAGTGCCCAGGTGCTTGTCCGGCGCCCAGATGATGGTTTCGCCGTTATCCATCAGGCTTTCGACGATTTCCAGCGCACAGCTGGAAGTCACCACCCAGTCCGCACGGGCTTTGACTGCCGCCGAAGTGTTGGCATACACCACCACCGTACGTTCCGGATGCTGATCGCAGAACGCCGAGAACTCGTCCACCGGGCAACCCAGGTCCAGCGAGCAGGTCGCTTCCAGGGTTGGCATCAGCACGCGTTTTTCAGGGTTGAGGATTTTGGCGGTCTCGCCCATGAACTTCACACCGGCGACCACCACCGTCTTGGCCGGGTGGGCATTGCCGAAGCGGGCCATCTCCAGAGAGTCGGAGACGCAGCCACCGGTTTCTTCGGCCAGGGCCTGAATGACCGGATCGCAATAGAAGTGGGCAACCAGCACCGCGTCCTGAGCCTTGAGCTCGGCAGCGATGGCAGTACGGTAATAAGCCTCTTCCTCGGCCGTCAGCGGTTTGGGCTGCTTGGCATCGAGGTGAGCTTGAACCAGAAGGCGTTCGGAAATCTGCGTCATGTTCGCAAGACCTGCAAGCGCTTTCGCGCGAAAGTCGAGTATACACCCGGCTCCGGACCCTTCGGGGTACCGCCGGGAGAGTGAGTATTCATCAGGCGTGGACAGCGTTGAAGCTGCGCAAGGCTACAGAATATCCCGTGGATGCAAAAGATGATTCTGACCTGCGTCACCCGGACTGAGTCGAGCTCAAATCGCGGGCAAAAAAAAACCCGGAAATCCTCACTTACGTGGGCCTTCCAGATTTTTTAAAATGGTGGGTCGTGTGGGATTCGAACCTACGACCAATTGGTTAAAAGCCAACTGCTCTACCAACTGAGCTAACGACCCGCTGTGTGGTGGCGCGTATAATACTGATTTTTAAGGACTATTCAACACCTAATTTGAAATAAATCAAAAATAAGGTGTTGGGTCAGTCACACCGGCCGCCGCGAAGCCTTCTGCACGCAGGCGGCAGCTATCGCATTTACCGCAGGCGCGGCCATTATCGTCCGCCTGATAGCAGGAAACGGTCAGCCCGTAATCGACGCCAAGCTTCACGCCAGCCTGAACGATCTGCGCCTTGCTCAGGTTCTGCAGTGGCGCCTGGATACGGAAGCCCTGCCCTTCTACCCCGGCCTTGGTCGCCAGGTTGGCCATGCGCTCGAAGGCTTCGATGAACTCGGGACGACAATCCGGATAACCGGAATAATCCACCGCGTTGACACCGATAAAGATGTCACGCGCGCCCAGTACTTCAGCCCAGCCCAGCGCCAGGGATAGAAACACCGTGTTGCGCGCCGGCACGTAAGTCACCGGGATGCCTTCACCCGGCGTTTCCGGCACATCGATGCTACTGTCGGTCAGGGCCGAGCCGCCTATACCGTTCAGGTTCAGGCCGATCACCTTGTGCTCGACCACACCCAAGTCTTGGGCGACACGTGCGGCGGCGTGCAATTCGGCATGCGACCGCTGACCGTAATCGAAGCTCATGGTGTAGCAGCTGTAGCCTTCGGCACGGGCCATGGCCACCACTGTCGCGGAGTCGAGGCCGCCAGACAGCAGGATGACCGCACGTTTTTCAGCAGTGTTCGTTTGTTCAGTCATTTCAGCGCCCCGGCTCGTCATTCCAAAGATATTTATGCAGCTGCAATTGCAGACGCACAGGCAGATTGTCCGCCACCACCCAGTCCGCCAGATCACGCGCGTTCAGGTCATGGTGGCTCGGCGAGAACAGGACTTCGCCGGCACGCTGATCCAGACCGTACTGAATCAGTTTGGACACGGCCCAGTCGTAGTCTTCCCGCGAGCAGATGACAAATTTTACCTGATCGTTAGGCGTGAGCAGCTCGATGTTCTCGTAGCGGTTGCGGTGTGCTTCTTTCGAACCCGGGGTTTTCAGGTCGACGACGCGACTGACCCGTGGATCGACCGCCGAGATATCCAGTGCGCCACTGGTTTCCAGCGACACTTCGTAGCCGGCGTCACACAACTGCTTGAGCAAGGGAATGGCATTCGGTTGCGCCAGGGGCTCGCCACCCGTGACACAAACATAACGCGGGCGAAAACCGGCCACTTGCTCGAGGATGTCATCGAGCGTGCGAATGGTGCCGCCAGTGAACGCGTAGGCGCTGTCGCAGTATTGGCAACGCAATGGGCAACCGGTCAGGCGCACAAAAACAGTGGGCAGCCCGGCAGTCCGCGTTTCACCCTGCAACGAGTAGAAAACTTCGGTGATTCTCAATGTGTCTTGCATAGTCGCCACGGGCGTAACAGCTAAACAGGCTGTCCGCCTCCGTCAGGCACTTCAAGGAACCTCGCCAACGCGCAGATCCCAAAAAAGCGTGTTTCATAAAAAGGGCATGAATTCTAACGAAAAAACCCGCGACAAGCGCGGGTTTCTTCAAAACGGGTCAAGCTGCCCTTACATTTTTTGCAAGTCACGCTGCGCCAGCTGAGCGGCGGAAGTGCCCGGATATTGGGACACGACCTGCTGCAGAATGCCTTTGACCCTGTCGGTATGACCAAGGCGACGCTCTACATCAGCGAGCTTGTACAGCGAATCAGGCACTTTGGGGTGCTTGGGGTACAGCTGCGAAACCTTGGCAAAAGCCTGACCTGCACCTTGCAGATCACCTTTGGCCAGGTTCACTTCACCCCAACCAGTACTGGGCGTTGCCCGCGTATTGGCTGTTCGGGTATTTGCGCAGGAATGCGGCGAAAGCCTGGCTGGCCTTGTCGAAATCCTTGGCCTTGATCAGGTCGAAGGCTGCATCGTAATACAGTTTTTCCTTCGCCGGATCAGCCGGTTCGCCACCTGCGGCAGGCGCTTGTGTGGAAGTGGCAGCAGCTGCCGCTCCCGCACCTGCGCCGGCTGCTGCACCGGGGGCATTCAAATTGCCACCGGTGGAAGAATTATCAGGAGTCGCGGCTGGTGCAACGCCGGTTCCTATGCGCCGATCAAGATCCTGATATCGCTCCAGGCTCTCTTGCTTCATGCGCGCTACATCATTTTGCAGTTCTTCGATCACACCCTGTTGGCGCGAGATCTGATCCTGCATCTGTTGCAGTTGGTTGAACAGCTGGCCCTGTGCCGAGACAGGGGCCGAAACCCCTCCCCCGGCATAGGCGCCGTTCGTACCGTAACCCGCAGGCGGATAACTACTCCCGCTATTGTTATAGCCGGAGTTGTCCTCGACCACAGGAACCGCAGCCCACACCGCAAGCGGTGCGAGGCTGAGAGCCAAAACAGTTACAGCACGACGGCACGTTCGCATGACGAATTACTTACGCAGTTCGACGCGACGGTTTTGAGCCCAGGACTGCTCGTCGTTGCCGGTAGCAACTGGACGCTCTTCGCCGTAGGAAACCAGTTCCAGCTGAGCTGGGGAAACACCTTGCAGTACCAGGTAGCGCTGAACGGCTTTCGCACGACGCTCGCCCAGTGCCATGTTGTACTCACGAGTACCACGTTCGTCGGTGTTGCCTTCCAGAACAACGCGAGCGCCGTTTGCTTTCAGGTCTTTGGCGTGAACGTCCAGAGCGCGCATGGCTTCTGGCTTCAGGTCCGAGCTGTCGTATTCGAAGTAGAAGGTGGTGATTGCGCGCAGAGCAGCTTCTTCGCTCAGGGAGCCGTCAACTGCACCAGTGTTAGCGCCGTAACCAGCGTTTGGATCTACAGCGCCTTCACCGGCGTTGTCGCCGCCTTTGGACGAGCAACCTACAGCTACAGCCATGGCCAGAGCCAGCGCAGCAAATTTACCAAACTTCAGCATTTCCATCGTGAAACTCCTAATGAACCCCAGTGTGTTAAGTACAACGTGTAGCGCCGCGTCAGTTCAGGTAAGGGGACCAGGACGGTTCTCTGACTTCGCCTTGTGCGGTAGGAAGCGGGAGCCTCACGCGTCCATTAATGGACACGAGCATCAAGACTCCCCGGCCCTGCTGGCGGGTGGCGTAGATTACCATGGTGCCGTTGGGCGCAACAGTAGGCGACTCGTCCAGAGTGCTATCAGTGAGGATCTTTACACTACCTCGCTGCAAATCCTGGGCCGCCACCTTGAAATTAGTGAAGCCTTCCTGACGATGGATCATCACCAGGGTCTTTTCATCGGCCGACAGTTTAGGGTTGGCGTTGTAGTTACCGATGAAGGTCACACGCTCCGCACCACCACCGCTTGCACTGGTTTTGTAGATCTGTGGCTTGCCGCCACGGTCGGAGGTGAAGTAGATGGTCGAACCATCCTTACCCCAGAACGGTTCGGTGTTGATGCCCTGACCGTTGGTGACGCGACTGATCTGACGCGAACCCAGGTTCATCACATAAATGTCCGGGTTGCCGTCTTTCGACAGTACGAACGCCAGGCGCTGACCATCCGGCGACCATGCCGGCGCACCATTCAGGCCTTCGAAGTTGGTGATCTGCTCACGGCGACCGGTGTCGATGTTCTGCATGAAAATGCGCGGACGCTTCTGCTCGAACGACACGTAGGCAATACGTTTGCCATCCGGTGCAAAACGCGGCGACAGGATTGGCTCGCGCGATTGCAGCAGTGTCACGGCACGGGCACCGTCATAGTCCGAACGTTGCAGCGTGTAGCGAGTGTTCTTCTCGGAGAACCGCTCGGCCGTCACGTACAGCAGGCGAGTCGAGAACGCACCTTTGATACCGGTGAGTTTCTCGAACGACTGGTCGGAGATGTAGTGCGCCATGTCGCGCAGTTGATCGACGCCGCCCGACACGCTGCCGGTCAGCACTTGCTGCTCGGTGGCAACGTTGAACAGTGCGTATTGAACCTGCAGGCGACCGCCCGCTGGAACGATGCTGCCGACCATAATGTACTGGGCGCCAACAGCCTTCCAGTCACGGAAAATGATTTCGCTCGCCTGGCTTGGCTGGCTGATCATGTTCTGCTTTGGAATCGGTGCGTAGTAACCCGAGTTACGCAGGTCGTTACCGATGATTTCGGCCATGTCATCCGGCAGCACGCTGCCGCCCTGGAAACCGAATGGCACTACGGCAATTGGAGTTGCCTGGGAGCTACCACTGCTGACCAGGATATTTTTTTCATCTGCCGTGGCCAGTCCTGCAAAGCAGAACATGACTACAAGCAGTCCTCGAAGAAGGTTTCTCACAAGGCTAGATCCTCAGGTGTGAATGTCATCTTGAATGAACGATAGGGTGCGAAATCAGCTGGCTTCAGACCCTGCATTTCGGTCAATCGACCAATATTTTTTACCGCCGCTACCGCTGAACTGTCGAACGGCACATCCCCACTGGAACGGGCAACCGATACACCGGAGATCGTTCCGTCAGGCAGCATGTTGATTTGCAGGATCACTTTCATGCCCTTGCGGGCCGACGGTGGCTGCGCCCAACCTTCAGAAGCACGCGAACGAATCAGGTCATCGAAGTTGCCGGCGACTTCGTCACCCTGCTCATCGGCCAAGGCCTGCTGACGCTGCGGCGTGTCGGAAAGCAAATCTGCCAGGGCCTGGGCCTTTTTGTCTTCGACGGATTTACGTGCCGCTTCCTGCGATTTTTTCTTCGCGGCATCGGCAGCAGCTTTCTTCTTCGCGTCTTCGGCGACTTTCTTCTTCGCCTCTTCAGCTTCAGATTTCTTCTTGGCGTCTTCGGCGGCTTTCTTCTTCGCGTCTTCGACGATCTTTTTCTTCGCTTCTTCAGCGGCCGCTTTCTTGGCCTCTTCTTCAGCAGCTTTCTTGGCTTCTTCTTCAGATTTCTTCTTGGCTATATCAGCCAATTGTTTCTCTTCGGCCTTTTTGGCTTCGGCGGTCTTCTTCGCTTCATCGGCTTTCTTGGCTTCATCAGCCTTTTTTGCCTCTTCCGCTTTCTTCGTCTCGTCGGCCTTCTTGGATTCTTCGGCTTTTTGAGCCGCATCTTCCTTCTTTTGTTCCGCGGCCTTGATCGCTTCCTGTTCGATCTTTTTCTGTTCCATCTGTTCGACTTCGGTCTGGCGCGCAGCAGATTTCTGCGCTTCACCCGCAATCTTCTGATTGGTCTGGGTGGTCGCCCGACTTTTCGATTTCAGCTGGTACAGGGTCGCCTGGACGATCGGCTTGGCCGGCGGCAGCTCCGGTGTGAAGGCGAAACTGACGAACAGCATGCCAAAAACCAGCACGTGCAAGACAATCGCCCAGACACTAGGCCAGAAGTAGCTTTCCGAGGCGGACGGCTCTCGCATTTGCTGCATCAGGGTGCCTCGGTAATCAAGCCAACATTACCGACCCCGGCCTTCTGCAACCCGCCCATCGCGCCCATGACGGAGCCGTAATCGACAGTCTTGTCGCCGCGAATGAATACCTGGGTACGCTTGCCGCCTTCAGTACCGGCGCGAATGATCTTGGTCACCGCGTCGGTCATTTGCGGCAAGGTCATGGCCTTGTCCTGCTGCTTTTCGGTGTCGACTTCGCTGCCAAGGTTCCAGTAGTAGGTCTTGTCAGACTTGATCGAAATGGTCAGGACCTGAGTGTTGTTGTCCTGCGGCAAGGCTTCGCTGGAAACCTTGGGCAGATCAACTTTCACGCCCTGATTGAGCATCGGCGCGGTCACCATGAAGATGACCAGCAGTACCAGCATCACGTCGATGTAAGGCACCACGTTCATCTCGGCAACCGGCTTGCGCTTTTTGCGAGCTCGAGCGATTAAAGCCATTGGAAATTACCTGCTTATTCTTCGCTGGTGTGCACTTTGCGGTGCAGGATCGCCTGGAATTCGTCGGCGAAGGTGTAGTAGCGGCCCAGCAGGGTTTCGCTGCGGGCAGCAAAACGGTTGTAGGCGATAACGGCCGGGATGGCGGCGAACAGACCGATCGCGGTAGCAATCAGTGCTTCGGCAATACCAGGGGCCACAGTGGCCAGGGTCGCTTGCTGGGCAGTTGCCAGACCACGGAAGGAGTTCATGATGCCCCAGACCGTACCGAACAGACCGATGTATGGGCTGACGGAACCGACGGTGGCGAGGAACGGCAGGCTCTGCTCGAGTTTTTCCTCTTCGCGGGAAATGGCCACGCGCATGGCACGCGCCACGCCTTCCATGACCGCTTCCGGGTCAACGCCTGACTGCTGACGCAGACGGGAGAATTCCTTGAAACCGGCACGGAAGATCTGCTCGACGCCCGAATCCGGATCAGGGTTGCTGCCGGCCTGACGGTAGAGCTTGGACAGGTCGATACCGGACCAGAAGCGCTCTTCAAAGCTCTCCAGGGCACGTCGACCGGCGCGCAGCAAGTTGCTGCGCTGAAAGATCATGATCCATGAGGTCACCGATGCGGCTACCAGGATCAGCATTACCAGTTGCACCACGATACTGGCATTGCTGACCAGGCTCCACATGGAGGAATGGTCGACGACGTTAGCTTCCACGCTTTATCTCCTGCTTTGAGTGTGTACCCGCGCCGCTCACGTCGGCAAAGGCCGCACGTAGAGCTTCGGGAATGGCCCGGGGTTTCAAACTGTTGGTGCGCACACAGGCCACCAGAAACTGCCCTTCGCAGAGCAGCACATTATCCGTAGCTCGCCTGACCTGCTGTTTGAAGCGCAGGCTGACCCGGTTCAATTCAATTACTTCAGCGCTTACCAGCAGTTCGTCGTCCAGTCGCGCCGGCGCGTGGTAACGCGCTTCGCTGGAATGCACGACGAACAACAGGTCCTCCCCTGCCAGCGCCGACTGGGCAAAGCCCAGCTCCCGGAGCCGCTCGGTTCGAGCCCGTTCCATAAACTTGAGGTAATTGACGTAATACACGATGCCGCCCGCATCGGTGTCCTCGTAATAAACGCGACAACGATGTGCGAACGGCTCAAGCCCGTTTTGCGCGCGCATACTCTAGTGCTTACTCCTCAGGTTGCCAATCCGGCCAGGCAACTGTTTTTCATTGATTCGCGGCTTTCTGGCGAAAGTACGGTCCTGGGACAGCACAAACCCGGAATAAATCAGCGCGCAAAGGTTACTAATCGTCCACGGCATCGAGGAACTCGTCTACCACGGGCATCTCGCCTAATCGTGACGGGATGTTTAAACCGAAGTGCAGGTACGCATGCCGAGTGACCACCCGCCCCCGCGGAGTGCGCATGATATAGCCCTGCTGGATCAGATACGGCTCCAGCACGTCTTCAATGGTGTGACGCTCTTCGCTGATCGCCGCCGCCAGACTGTCTACACCCACCGGCCCACCGTCGAACTTCTCGATCATGGTCAGCAGCAGGCGTCGGTCCTGATGGTCGAAGCCACGCTCGTCGACATCCAGCAGGTTCAAGGCCAGGTCGGCGATCGGCTTGGTGATGTGACCCTTGGCGCGAACCTCGGCGAAATCCCGGACCCGACGCAGCAAGCGGTTGGCGATCCGCGGCGTGCCACGGGCACGGCGGGCGATTTCGAAGGCGCCTTCCGGGTCCAGCGGCAAACCGAGAATGTTCGCCGAACGGCTGACAATCGTTGCCAGGTCAGCGGTGTTGTAGAACTCCAGACGCTGGACGATCCCGAAACGGTCGCGCAACGGGTTGGTCAGCATGCCGGCACGGGTGGTTGCGCCGACCAGGGTGAACGGCGGCAGATCGAGTTTGATCGAGCGCGCGGCCGGCCCTTCGCCGATCATGATGTCGAGCTGGAAATCCTCCATGGCCGGGTACAGCACTTCTTCGACGATCGGCGACAACCGATGGATCTCGTCGATGAACAGCACGTCGTGCGGTTCAAGGTTGGTCAGCAACGCCGCCAGATCACCCGGACGCTCGAGAACCGGCCCCGAGGTGCTTTTGATCGACACGCCCATTTCCTGGGCAATGATATTGGCCAGGGTGGTTTTACCCAGGCCCGGCGGGCCGAAAATCAGCGTGTGGTCCAGCGATTCATTGCGCCCGCGCGCGGCCTGGATGAACAACTCCATTTGCTCGCGAACGGTCGGCTGGCCAATGTATTCGGCCAGGCTGACGGGGCGAATCGCCCGATCCTGGACTTCCTCGCGGTCACGGGGACCACCCGTGGCGGCGATCAGACGATCAGCTTCAATCACTTAGATCATTCCCTTAAGGGCACGACGAATCATGTCTTCACTGCTCAAACCTTTCTCCTTGATCGCGGAAATCGCCTTGCTGGCCTCCTGCGGCTTGTAACCCAGGGAAATCAGCGCGCTGACCGCGTCATTTTCGGCGGTGGCGACCGGAGGCGCATCTGGCCCACCCGGCTGGTTTGGCACCAACGCGAACATCGCCGGCACGGTTTCCCAAGCCTTGAAGCGATCCTTGAGTTCCACCAACAAACGCTCGGCCGTCTTCTTGCCCACGCCCGGCACCTTGGTCAGCGCCGAAGTGTCCTGAGACTGCACGCAACGAACCAGTTCGTCGACCTCCAGGCTCGACATCAAGGCCAGCGCCAGTTTCGGCCCCACACCATTGAGACGGATCAGCTCGCGAAAAAAGTCTCGCTCGCGCTTGCCAAAGAAGCCATAGAGTAACTGCGCGTCTTCGCGTACGACCAAATGGGTGTGCAGGGTCAGCGGTTCACCGACCGACGGCAAGCGATACAGCGTGGTCATGGGTACTTCCAGCTCATACCCCAGACCGTTTACATCCAGAATCAGGTGCGGCGGCTGTTTCTCAGCCAAAGTGCCGCGCAAGCGTCCAATCACGTTTCAGATCCTTGAGCCTTGGCCAGATCAGTGCTGGCGACTGACAGAACAAGGGTTTTGCGCCGACAACACAGGCGCAAAACCCTCATTCCATAAAAAATGATTGCTGATGCTATCAGAGACGCAGGCGCCCGCCACGACTGCGTGCCGTACCCAGACCATGAGGCAACAGGCTGGACCGGGTGTGAGCGTGGCAAATCGCGATGGCCAGGGCATCCGAAGCATCGATTTGCGGCTTGCTGGTCAATTTCAGCATGTGCATGACCATCATTTGCACCTGTTCCTTGTTCGCCCCGCCGGTGCCGGTCACCGCCTGCTTGACCTGGGTCGCGGTGTATTCGGCGATTTCCAGGCTTTCCTCGGCACCGGCCACAATGGCTGCGCCACGGGCCTGGCCGAGTTTGAGGGCGGAATCGGCATTGCGCGCCATGAAGACTTTTTCGATGCCCATGGTCACCGGGCCGTAGGTCTGGATCACTTCACGCACGCCCCGATAGACGATTTGCAGGCGCTCATGCAGCTCGCCGGAGCCCGTGCGAATGCAGCCCGACGCCACGTACACGCAGCCACGCCCGGTATCACGTACCACGCCATAACCGGTGATACGCGAACCGGGGTCGATTCCAAGAATTAAAGTCATAACGCCTGCGGGTTAGGTAAGAGCACGATATTCAATACAGCGAATAACAAATGTGGGAGCTGGCTTGCCTGCGAAGGCGCAGGCACATCAAACAATGATGTAGCCTGACACGCCGCCATCGCAGGCAAGCCAGCTCCCACACTGAATCTTAGTCGCCCTTATCCGAGCTGTGCGGCCACCGACTCCGGAATGTCGGCGTTGGAATACACGTTTTGCACGTCGTCCAGGTCTTCAAGCATGTCGATCAGCTTCAAAACTCTCTCGGCGCCTTCCAGGTCCAGTTCGGCACTGGTGGTCGGCAGCATGACGATTTCCGCGTCATCGCCCTTGAAGCCTGCGGCCTCCAAAGCGTTGCGCACGGAATAGAAGCCGGCGAACGAGGTGAAGACGTCGATCGAACCGTCCTCGTGAGTCACCACGTCATCGGCGTCGGCTTCCATGGCCGCTTCCATCAGCGCATCCTCATCCACGCCTGGCGCGAAGGAAATCTGCCCCTTGCGCTCGAACAGGTAGGCCACCGAACCGTCGGTGCCAAGGTTACCGCCGCACTTGCTGAACGCATGGCGAACAGCCGCTGCGGTGCGGTTGCGGTTGTCGGTCATGCATTCAACCATCACCGCCACACCGCCCGGGCCGTAACCTTCGTAGGTCAGCTCGACCATGTCGTCGGTATCGGCAGCACCGGCACCACGAGCAACCGCGCGGTCGATGATGTCGCGGCTCATGTTCGCACCCAGCGCTTTATCCAGCGCCAGACGCAAACGCGGGTTGGAGCCCGGATCAGCGCCGCCCTGACGAGCAGCAACCGTCAGTTCACGAATCCACTTGGTGAAAATCTTGCCCTTCTTGGCATCCTGACGTTCTTTGCGGTGCTTGATGTTCGCCCACTTGGAATGACCCGCCATAACTCGCTCCGAATTCTCTTTGAAACATTGCCCGCCACGCCATGATGCGCCAGCCAGCAAATAAAAATCTCGACCATTGTATAAAGAAAGGGCGCATCCGAAGAGGCGCCCTTCTGGTCAGCCTTACTCAGCTTTAGGCGTTTCGCGCAGTCGAATGTGCAGTTCGCGCAATGCCTTGGCATCCACCAGACCCGGTGCCTGAGTCATGACGCAGGCAGCGCTCTGGGTTTTCGGGAAGGCGATCACTTCACGGATCGACTGGGCGCCGGTCATCAGCATCACCAGACGGTCCAGACCGAAGGCCAGACCACCGTGCGGCGGCGCGCCGTATTTCAGGGCGTCGAGCAGGAAGCCGAATTTCTCTTCCTGTTCCGCTTCGCTGATACCCAGCAGACGGAACACCGACTGTTGCATTTCCTTGCGGTGGATACGGATCGAACCGCCACCCAGCTCGGTGCCGTTCAGGACCATGTCGTAGGCACGGGACAGCGCGGTTGCCGGACTGGCTTCCAGTTCTTCCGGGGTGCACTTCGGCGCGGTGAACGGGTGGTGCAAGGCGGTGAAGCTGCCGTCGTCGTTCTCTTCGAACATCGGGAAGTCGACGACCCACATCGGGGCCCATTCGCAGGTCAGCAGGCTCAGGTCGTGACCAACCTTGATCCGCAGCGCGCCCAGGGCTTCGCTGACGATCTTGGCTTTGTCGGCACCGAAGAACACGATGTCGCCATCGACCGCACCGACGCGATCCAGGATCACGTTGAGGTTGGCCTCCGGGATGTTCTTGACGATTGGCGACTGCAGACCTTCGACGCCTTTGGCGCGCTCGTTGACCTTGATGTACGCCAGGCCCTTGGCACCGTAGATGCCGACGAACTTGGTGTAGTCGTCGATCTTGCTGCGCGGCATGCTTGCTGCGCCTGGAACGCGCAGAGCGGCAACGCGGCATTTCGGGTCGTTGGCAGGACCACTGAACACCTTGAAGTCGACTTCTTTCAGTTGATCGGCAACGTCAACCAGTTCCAGCGGGTTACGCAGGTCCGGCTTGTCGGAACCGTAACGACGCATGGCCTCTTCAAAAGTCATGTGCGGGAAGTCGCCGAATTCCAGACCCAGCACTTCCTTGAACAGGTTGCGGATCATTTGTTCGGTGATGCCCATGATCTCTTTTTCATCGAGGAAGCTGGTCTCGATGTCGATCTGGGTGAACTCCGGCTGACGGTCGGCGCGCAGATCTTCGTCGCGGAAGCACTTGGCGATCTGGTAGTAACGGTCGAAGCCGGCGACCATCAGCAGCTGCTTGAACAGCTGTGGCGATTGCGGCAAGGCGAAGAAGCTACCTGCGTGAGTACGGCTCGGCACCAGGTAGTCGCGAGCGCCTTCTGGCGTGGCGCGAGTCAGAATCGGCGTCTCGACATCGAGGAAGCCGTTCTCGTCCAGGAAGCGACGGATGCTGGTGGTCATGCGCGAACGCAGACGCAGCTTCTCGAGCATTTCCGGGCGACGCAGGTCGAGGAAGCGATAACGCAGGCGGGTTTCTTCGCCGACGTCGGAGAACTCGTTGAGCGGGAACGGCGGGGTTTCCGCTTCGTTCAATACTTCCAGCTCGTAGCCCAGCACTTCGATCATGCCCGACGCCATGTTGGCGTTAGTGGCACCGGCCGGACGCAGGCGAACCTTGCCGGTGATCTTGACCACGTATTCGCTGCGTACGCGATCGGCGGCGGCGAAGGATTCAGCGCGGTCCGGGTCGAACACCACCTGGGCCAGACCGTCACGATCACGGATATCGAGGAAAATCACCCCACCGTGGTCACGACGACGGTGGACCCATCCGCAAAGGGTAATTTCCTGGCCTTCCAGGCTTTCGTTCAGTTGGCCGCAATAATGGCTGCGCATCATGGTAGTGGTTTCACTTCTCGTAATTCGAAATTCGGTTGGAGGTCTTGCCGCCCCCCCGCACTTAAATAAAGGTGCCGGATGATGCAAGAGCTCGCGCGTGTCATTCAGCCCGGGCGCTAGACCCTAGTCAGCTTTGTCGCCACCGGCCAGATTTTTCTTGGAACCGGTCTTGAAGTCGGTTTCGTACCAGCCGGTGCCGCTGAGGCGGAAGCCCGGCATGGACAGCATCTTTTTAAGCTCTGGCGCCTGGCAGGCAGGGCAGTCGACCAACGGTGCTGCGCTGATCTTTTGAATGGCTTCCAACTGATGACCACAGGAAGCACATTGATAGTCGTACATCGGCATGGGGGTTGTCTCGGCGATCAGATTGCTACCGCGCATGCTGGGCTTTGCGGCAAAGGGCGGGATTATATCCATTAAATGCAGCCTGTGCAGCCGTAAGACTGCACAGACCGACACTCGACCCGATCCATCGCCAACCGCTAAGCCATGGCGAGGCAATTTCCCTCCTTCAAGCTGTGCACGACGCAGACAACCCGCACCAGCCCGGTGAAGTTCTTCACACCGCCATGACGCAAATGCACTTCGCGATCCACGTGGGACAACAGCGTACTGACCGAGCAGCGATTGACCTTGGCCATATCACCCAAAATATCCCAATAGACCTGCTCAAGCCGCAAACAGGTGGCAAAGCCATTCAAACGCACTGACCGGGATAATGGCTGGGCCAGGCCCATATCGAATTCGCTGACTAATAAATCAATCCTTACGTCCTTGAGTGGACCGACCCTCCCCTCGTCTCGCCTGTCTTCATGAACCATACCGTTGACACTCCTTTGCCATCCTTGCTGCTTATAAGAGTCATATTCCGTTTCCTTATAAAAGCGCAGGCGCACAGGCATATCCAGATGACTTTTTGCCCATCAACGTAGGATAAGCCAACAACGGAGAGGGGATCATGGAGCACGTCCTAGGCCGGACGTTTTCCCACAAATGCTGACGCAACATCACTCGATGAAAAGGCAAAAGATCCGAGGAACACTGCGCGCGAACAACACTCAGCAAGCGTCATCTGCACAGCGGCCAAAAGGAAGCACCGCTGGACCGCCTGATTTGAGTAGCCGCGGGCTTTGCTGTTAAATAGGCAGTGTGTCGCTACCGCCTATTTTCCGGGGGTTGCGCATAGGCTGATACCCGGTACGTGTCCAACGCCTCTTATTGTTCTGAAGCGAACCGTGCTCCATCAGCTCTTCCTTGTGATCCGTCTTAACGTGAGTTAATCGAAATGTTGAAAATCGTCCACCTGCTAATGGGCGCAGCAGCCCTGCTGCTGTCCTTCATCCCTAGCCTGCGATCCGAAGCGGTACCTTACCTGCAACAACCCGATGCGCTGTACCTGGCCTTTTTCGGCCTGCTCAACCTCACCCTTGCACCTGTTATTCCTTACTGGAACAAAGGTCCGCGTCACCAACTGCAAAACCTGGTCAGCGCCTTGCTGGTTCTGGCTGTCGTGCTGCAAACCCTGACGCTGATCGCCCCGATGCCTGTCATCGCCGGTCAACCTGCCGTTCTGTTCAGTCTGGTCGTTGCCCTGATCGCCATTTTTCTGCACCTGGCCGTCAGTTTCTACAAATCTTCACCGGCCGCCGCCTCGCCAAGCTATGACATGAGCAACCGCGATACTGGCACCGTTAAATGGTTCAACACCTCCAAGGGCTTCGGCTTTATTTCCCGTGATTCCGGTGATGATATTTTCGTGCACTTCCGGGCCATTCGCGGTGAAGGCCACCGCGTTCTGGTGGAAGGCCAGCGCGTGGAGTTCTCTGTCATGAACCGTGACAAAGGCCTGCAAGCCGAAGATGTGATCGCCGCCCTGCCGCGTCGCTGACTCCAAGGCTAAAAAAAACCGCGAACAGCCCAGGCTGTTCGCGGTTTTTTTATGATTTGCTTTTCAGTAATGTGGCGGTGGCGCCTCTTCTTCGAAGGACTCGAACTGGCCGACCATTTCTTCCTGCCGCTTGATCAGCGCCGTCATTTGCAGTTGCAGGCGCTCAACCGCATGTTGCTGCGCCGCCAGCACATCGTTCAATGTCTGGATGGTGTCATCCTGAAACGCCAACTGGCTTTCCAGATCGGTAACGCGTTCTTCCAGGCTCATGACTCAACCCTCCAGAAATGTGAAGTCATCGGTCAACACCAGACGCAGCCGCTCGCGAATCGTCGCGATCTGCTCTGGACTGTAGGGTTTGGCCGGCTGTTTGCCCCAGACCGGAGCTGGCCAGGCGGCGTCCTCACGCTTGCGCACAATCACATGCATGTGCAACTGACTGACGACGTTACCCAGAGCCGCGACGTTCAACTTGTCCGCGTCAAACGAGTCCTTGAGGATTTCCGCCAGCTCAGTCGTTTCCCGCCACAGCTGCTGTTGATCTGCGCCATCCAACTGAAATATTTCACTGATATCCTCGCGGCGTGGCACGAGGATGAACCACGGGTAGTTCGAATCATTGGACAACAACAGCCGACAGAGCGGGAAATCGCCGATCGGCAACGTGTCTTGTTGAAGTCGTGGATCTAAAGCGAACACAGCGCACACTCCCCTCTGGTCATCTTTTTTCAGCTTAGCGCCCCTACCGAAAGACGGCGCACCAAGCGACAGGACGGCAGCATACCTGCGAACGCCAAGCGCTTCACGACGAACTGCCGCCTGCAGCGTCCTCCGGGCGCCCCGACATAAGCCATTTTGATCAGGCATGCACCATGACAGAACCAGCCACCGCACAAAAAATGGCGAAATGACCGATAAACAACGGGCTGTTCGATTCGATCACAAAACGACACTGTATGAATTCGGTACAGCAATTGAAATTTTTTGCACCAAAACCGCACAACGCGTCTACGCTCAGTGCGTCAGCATCCGCTAACTACTCACTGGCGGGGTGAACCGGTAACGTTTTTGGTTGTCGCCCCCACTGGTTCGATGTGGTAAACACGATGCGAAGCATGGCGTCAAGCTCAAGTAAAACGAGCTTGAACCCCCCGGTTTTATGGGGTTTTTACAGCAGCAGGCAGGCCTTTGAAAAAAAACAGCAACAGAATTCCGATTTGTGCACGCTTGTTGCATTCACACCTATATCGTCTATAAGGCGTCTGCTGGAAGTGGAAGCCTTAAGGCCAATAAAAACAGTGGCAGGATTGCCCGATGGAGATTCAAGTGCAGGACCAGGGACTCTTTTTTACCGATGCTCAAGTCATGGAAAACAACGCTGAAGTTGTCAGTCCGATTGCGTCGGGATTGTGAATTTGCGACATCTACCCAGCCATTTGCGACAGGGTCGTAAAGAAGCTGAAAGGTTAGATGCGCAAGTATCGCCAACATGGTCGGCGTGATATAAGTTTGCGCCGACACAAAAAGAAAGAGCCGCCCGGATAATAAAACAGGCGGGACGGCAGTACTCTTCTAAAAACCAAAGGAGCAAATCACGATGCGCGTGATGAAGTGGAGCATGATCGCACTGGCAGTTGCAGCAGCAGCCAGTACTCAAATGGCTACGGCCGCACCGTTCGTAAGTGACCAGGCTGAAGCCAAAGGTTTTGTTGAAGACGCCAAGTTCGACTTGCTGATTCGCAACTATTACTTCAACCGTGACAACAAAGATGGCGCCCGCGACGTTAAAGACTGGACCCAAGGTCTTTGGGGCACCTTCAGCTCCGGTTACACCCAGGGTACTGTTGGCGTTGGCGTTGATGCATTCGGTTACCTGGCCATCAAACTGGATGGCGGCGATGGCACTTCCGGTTCGGGCAACATGAGCCGTAGCGACACCGTCAACGCTAACGGTGGCCGCGACGTCAACGACAGTCAGGGTAAAGCCGGGGGGGCCATTAAATTCCGCGTCTCCAAAACCGAGCTGAAATTCGGCGACATGTCGCCAAGCACTGCTCCAGTGTTTGCTGTTGGCGGTTCCCGTATCCTTCCTCAAGTTGCCAGCGGTTTCCAACTGCAGAGCAGCGAAGTCAAAGACCTTGACCTCGAAGCCGGTCACTTCTACTCGGGTTCCAGCCAGGACAAAAACGCCCGTGACGGCGGCCTGTTTGCAAACTACGCTGGCGTTGAAGCCAACAGCATCGACTATTTCGGTGGCAAGTACGGCATTACCGATAACCTTTCCGCATCGCTGTATGGCGCCAAGCTGGAAGACATCTGGAACCAGTACTACGCCAACGTGAACCTCACCACTCCATTTGGTGGTGACACGTCGCTGAACACCGACTTCAACATCTACCGCACCACCGACACCGGTGACGCGAAAGCCGGTGACATTAGCAACACAGCATTCTCGCTGGCCACTGCTCTGTCGTTCCTGAAAGCACACACCATCACCCTGGCCTTCCAAAAGGTTAATGGCGATACCCCGTTCGACTACGTCGGTATTGGCAAAAACAACCGCGGCGGCGACTCGATCTTCCTCGCCAACTCCATCCAGTACTCTGACTTCAACGCCCCTGGCGAGAAGTCTGCCCAGATCCGTTACGATCTGAAAATGGCTGAGTACGGCGTTCCTGGTCTGAGCTTCATGACCCGTTACGTGAAAGGTTGGGACATCGACGGTACCAAAACTCCAGCAGGCAGCGCTTACGCCGGCCTGTACGGTGAAGATGGCAAGCACAACGAAACCAACTTCGAAGCCAAGTACGTTGTTCAGTCTGGCCCGGCAAAAGATCTGTCCGTCCGCTTCCGTCAAGCTTGGCACTTTGCTAACGCCGACGAAGGTGAAGGCGACGTGAAAGAGTTCCGTGTGATCGTCGACTACCCGCTGTCGATTTTGTAATCGCATCAAGTTAGTTTGCGGTAACAAACAAAGAGGCCCATCTTCGGATGGGCCTCTTTTGTTGCTTACTGCACTGCAGACTCCTGAACCACTCGAATCACCCGCTGTGGAAACGGAATATCGATACCGGCCGTTTTCAAACGATCACGGGACTGTTCGTTGAACATGAACATCACATCCCAATAATCCGCCGTCTTCACCCACACTCGAAGGGAAACAGTAATCGAACTGTCGCCCAGAGTAGAAATCACTGCCTGAGGTGCCGGGTCAGCCAAAACGCGCTCATCTTTGGCCAGGTCCAGCAAAACATGACGGGCCTTCTGTAAGTCCGCCTCGTAAGCCACGCCTACATCAAACACGACCTTACGGGTCGGTTGACGGTTGGTGTTGGTGATGATGCCGTTCGACAGAACGCCGTTAGGCACGATGATGGTTTTGTTATCACCGGTGCGCAATACGGTGTGGAAGATCTGGATGTTGTCGACCGTACCGGCAACACCTTGGGCTTCGATCCAGTCACCGATGCGGAACGGGCGGAACAACAGAATCAGCACGCCGCCCGCGAAGTTCGCCAGGCTACCCTGCAAGGCCAGACCGATCGCCAGGCCGGCTGCACCGATGGCCGCGACGAACGAGGTGGTTTCCACGCCGATCATCGACGCCACGCTGACGATCAGCAAAACCTTGAGGATGATGTTCGCCAGGCTGCTGATGAAACCTTGCAGCGCCAGGTCGGCATTGCGCAACGCCAGCAGGCCACCCAGTTTTTGCGTGACCTTGTTGATCAGCCACCAGCCGATGGCCAGGGTAATCACCGCCAGTAGCACGCGGCTGCCGTATTCCATGATCATTGGAATCCAGGCTTGGGATGCCTTGACCAGGTTGTCCACTTCAGCATTCAAATCCATCTTTTTTCTCCTGATTTCCGGCTACCCGGCACGCAAAAAATGAGCGGCAGAAAAAGACCCACCGGAATAAACACAATCCCTGTGGGCGCGAGCAAGCTCGCTCCCACAGGTCCCGCTTGAAAAGTCAGTCGCGGAAGTTGTTGAACTGCAGCGGCATGTCGAACGTCTTGGCACGCAGGGCTGCAATGGCTTCCTGCAAATCGTCACGTTTCTTGCCGGTGATACGCACTTGCTCGCCCTGAATGGAGGCCTGGACCTTGAGCTTGGCGTCTTTGACGTGAGCGACGATTTTCTTCGCCAGCTCCTTGTCGATGCCTTCCTTGAGTACCGCTTCCTGTTTCATCAGCTTGCCCGACGCGTAGGCATCCTTGACTTCAAGGCACTGCACATCGATCTTGCGCTTGACCAGGGACAGCTTGAGGATCTCGATCATCGCTTCGAGCTGGAAATCAGCTTCCGCGGTCAGGTTGACGGTCAGGTCTTTTTCCTTGAACTCGAAACTGCCCTTGCCTTTCAGGTCATAACGACGATCGAGTTCCTTGACGGCGTTCTCGACCGCGTTGGTGACTTCGTGTTTGTCCAGTTCGGATACCACGTCGAACGACGGCATGTAATCTCTCCAATAAAAAGGCACGCTCGATAACGATGGAGCGCGCTTGGCTTGCGGTTAAAATCGGGCTCATTATAACGGGTCTTTTCCAACCGATACTGCGAGCCACACATGCCAGCGTCAAACCGAGCAAAACACTGATGTCTACCCCTTGGCATATTCTCGGCGCCGGCAGCCTCGGCACCCTTTGGGCCACACGTCTGGCGCGGGCTGACGTACCGGTCAGGCTGATCGTGCGGGACGCGACACGCTTACAGGCCTATCAGACGGCTGGCGGGCTGACGCTGGTCGAACATGGCGAAGCGCAGCTGTATCCAGTGCCCGGCGAAACAGCCGACAGCGACGAGCCGATCCGCCGCCTGCTGGTGGCCTGCAAAGCCTACGACGCCGAAGAAGCCGTGGCCCGGCTCGCTCATCGGCTAACACCCGACGCCGAACTGATCCTGCTGCAGAACGGCCTCGGCAGTCAGGACGCGGTTGCCGCGCAGGTGCCTCAGGCGCGCTGCATCTTCGCCTCCAGCACCGAAGGGGCATTTCGCGATGGCGATTGGCGTGTGGTGTTCGCCGGTCATGGCTACACCTGGCTGGGGGATGCCGGCCACCCGGTGGCGCCGATCTGGCTGGAGGACTTGAGCGCCGCCGGCATTCCCCATGAATGGAGCACCGACATCCTCACAAGGCTGTGGCGAAAACTGGCGCTCAATTGTGCGATCAACCCGTTGACCGTGCTGCACGAATGCCGCAACGGCGGTTTGCAGCAGCATCATTGCGAAGTCGCCACCCTGTGCGCCGAGCTCACCGAGCTGCTCGAGCGCTGCGGCCAGCCGGCAGCGGCGGAAAACCTGCGGGTGGAAGTCGAACGAGTGATCCAGGCCACCGCGGCCAATTTCTCCTCGATGTACCAGGACGTCGCGAATCAGCGCCGCACCGAAATCAGCTACCTGCTGGGCCATGCCTGCAAAGTCGCGTCGCGGCATCAGTTGAACCTGCCCCACCTCAATCAATTGCAGCAGCGCTTGATCGCCCATCTGCACAGCCTTGGATTGCCCAGCGACTGAGCAGCGGCTACGCTGGCCACTTGTTCCTTTTCAGCGATGAACCTGATGCCATTGCGCCAGCGCCTTGAAAACCTTCCAGTCGGCCAGAAATTGCTGGCCGCCCTGCTGGTGCTGTTGACCACCGTTTTGCTGGTCGCCAACCTGACCTTTATCAGCGCCGCCTATTACATCTCGCAGGAAAGCATGGCCCCCCAGGCCTTGCAGACCATCGGCCGGCTGGTGTCCAACCCCAGCCTGGTCTCCGACGCCTTGAAGTCGCCGCAAACCGCCGAGCGCCTGCTCAACGAACTCAACAGCTATACACCGTTGCGTGCAGCAGCGCTCTATGACGGCAACGGTGTGCTTCTGGCGCAGCTGCAGCAGGGAGACAAGCTCCATCTGCCGGAGCATTTCCGGCACCTCGAAGCCTGGCAAGCCATGGAGTTCCGCAGCAACCAAGTCATCACCCTGCCCCGCCCCGGCACTGCGCCTGGGCATTTGCTGCTGGTGGCCAGCAGCGAACTGCCGATGGCGTTCTACACCGGGACCCTGACCGCCAGTTTGGGGATTCTGATCTTCAGCGTACTGTTATGGCTGGTGATCGCCCGGCAGATTAAACGCCTGATTACCCGCCCCATCCATCAGCTCGAAGAGTTGTCCCGGCAAGTGACCCGGGAAGAGAACTACGCCCTGCGCGCCTCTCGCGGCAACCACGACGAAATCGGCAGCCTCGCCGAAGCGTTCAACACCATGCTCTCGCGCATCGAGGCTCGGGAGCAGCAACTCAAGCGCGCCCGCGACGACTCCCAGGCCGCTTACGATCAGGCCCAGGGGCTGGCCGAAGAAACCCGTCACACCAACCGCAAGCTGGAGCTGGAAGTTCAGGTGCGCAGCAAGATCGAAAAGAAGCTCACCGGATTCCAGAACTACCTCAACAGCATCATCGACTCCATGCCGTCGGCACTGATCGCCCTCGACGAGCAGCTCTACGTGACCCAGTGGAATCAGGAAGCCAGCGCCCTGTCCGGTACGCCTCTGGACGAAGCCTTGAACCAGCCGATCTTCCTCGCCTTCGAACCGCTCAAACCGTTCCTGCCGCAGCTCAGGCAAACCGTCGAGCAGCACACGGTGGCGAAGATCGAACGCGTGACCTGGCTCAAGGACGATGAACCCAAGCATTACGCCCTGACGTTTTATCCGTTGATGGGCGGTGCCGGGCGCGGCGTGGTGATCCGGATCGACGACATCACTCAGCGTCTGTCCCTGGAAGAAATGATGGTGCAGTCGGAAAAAATGCTCTCGGTCGGTGGCCTCGCCGCTGGCATGGCCCACGAAATCAATAATCCACTGGGCGCAATCTTGCACAACGTGCAGAACATTCGTCGGCGCTTGTCACCCGATCTGCCGAAAAACCTCGAACAGGCCGAGCAACTGGGCATCGAGCTGGACACGGTCAACCAGTACCTGAAAGCTCGCGAAGTGCCGCAGTTACTTGATGGCATTCAACAGGCCGGCGCCCGGGCGGCAAAAATCGTGACGCACATGCTCAGCTTCAGTCGCCGCAGTACCCGGCAGATGGCTCCCTGCGATTTGCCGGCGTTGATCGATCAAGCGGTGGAAATCGCTGGCAACGACTTTGACCTGGCCATCGGCTTCGACTTCAAGGGTCAGGCGATCATTCGGCAGTTCGATCCGGCGCTGGGCCCGGTGCCCGGCACCGCCAATGAACTGGAACAGGTGCTGCTCAACTTGCTGAAAAACGCCGCGCAAGCCATTCACCAGCGCACAGACGATCGCGAACCGGGGCGGATTATTCTGCGTACAAAACTGAATCCGCCTTGGGCGGAAATTCAGGTCGAGGACAACGGCATCGGCATGAGCGAGAACGTGCGCAAACGCACATTCGAGCCATTCTTCACCACCAAGGAAATCGGTCAGGGCACCGGCCTTGGACTGTCAGTCTCGTACTTCATCATCACCAACAACCACAAAGGCCAGATGGAAGTGCAATCGACGCCGGGCCAAGGCACCTGTTTCACCTTGCGCCTGCCGTTGTCGGGCACTCCGGTGGTTTCTCAAGAACTCAATCAGCTGTCGAGGTAACCATGGGCTTTCGCTTGTCGAAGATTTACACCCGCACTGGCGACAAAGGCGAGACCGGGCTCGGCGATGGCCGCCGGGTGCCCAAGGACCATCCGCGCATCGAGGCCATTGGCGAAGTCGATACGCTGAACAGCCAGGTGGGCGTGCTGTTGGCCGGGTTGGCGGCGCAAAGTGCCGAGTTTCCCGGGCTTAACGAAGTGATCGAGGTGTTGGCGCCCTGCCAGCATCGGTTGTTCGACTTGGGTGGCGAACTGGCGATGCCGGTGTATCAGGCACTGAATACGGCAGAAATCGAGCGCCTGGAAGCGGCGATCGATGCGTGGAATGAAGAGTTGGGGCCGCTGGAGAATTTCATTCTGCCCGGTGGTTCGGCGCTGATTGCCCAGGCTCACGTATGCCGCTGCCTGGCGCGCAGTGCCGAGCGGCGCTGTCAGCAGTTGAATGCGATCGAGCCGCTGGCCGGGGTTGGCCTGGCGTATATCAATCGGTTGTCGGATTTGTTGTTTGTGGCGGCACGGTTGATTGCCAAGCGTCAGGGGATTGCCGAGATTTTGTGGCAGCCTGCGGCCAAGCCCGAGGTTTAGTCGGCGCGTCCGAAGACGCCATCGCGGGCAAGCCCGCTCCCACAGGGATCAACGTCGTACACAAATCTGTGTCCGCTACGAACTACTGTGGGAGCGGGCTTGCCCGCGATGGCGCCAGCAGCAACACCGTAGAATCAGGCTTCAGGCCAAAACGCCCGAATCCCCGCCACACCCTGCGCCCCCGCCTCCCAGGCTTTCTGCCGCTCCGCCGGGCCAACCCCACCCAGCAAAAACACCGGCTTACTGAAGCCCTCAATCAAGGTCGAAGCCTGCTCCCAACCCAATGGCAGCGCATCCGGGTGCGTCTGCGTCGGCTGCACCGGCGAAAGGGTCACGAAGTCCACGCCCATCTGCTCGGCCAACGCCAGTTCTTCAGCGTTGTGACAAGACGCCGCCAACCAGCGTGAAGCCGGTAGCGGACGCCCGGCCGCCGCGTACTTGCGCAACTGCGCCGACGTGATGTGCCAACCGGCGGACGGGAAATCCCCGAGCCATTCAAACGGCCCCTTGATCATCAACTGCGCCTTGCCGGCACACAGCCCCGCTGCGTCCACCGCCAGATCGCGGTATTGCGGGTCGTAGCCGTTGGGCGCGCGCAATTGAATCAGCTTGATGCCGCCGGCGATGGCTTTCTGAATACCGCGCAGCAAGGCCGGGGTTTCCAGGCCCTCCGGGGTGATCAGGTAGTCGCCGGGCAAACGGGCGGCGGCGACAATCGGTTGGTTGGCAGCCGGAAACTCGTAGTCCACCAACTCCCGCGCGGTCACCCAGGCCAAAGGCTGACCTTCGGCGCCATGGGGTTCGCCGGTAAACGCCGAGACTTCCCAGACATCCAGCAACACCTGCTTGTCTGGGTAATCGTGGCGGACTTTGATCATCGGTCGCGCGGTATTGACCACGATACCCAGCTCTTCGTGAAGCTCGCGAGCCAGGGCCGTTTCGACGGATTCGTCATCCTCGACCTTGCCACCGGGGAACTCCCACAAACCGCCCTGATGCTGAGTGTCGGCACGGCGGGCAATGAGGATCTTGCCGCTGCTATCGCGGATAACCGCGGCTGCTACATGGACTCGTTTCACCGCTCTATTTCCTCCAGACCCGCCTTCTGCCAGGCCTTGAAGGCTGGCCATTGGTAGACGGTTTCAACATAGGCCGCGTCGACCTCGGGCAGTTTTACCTGATAGGTGCGCAGGCGTACGGCGATCGGTGCAAAAAACGCATCGGCCAGGGTCGCGCCCCCAAACAGGAACGGGCCGGTTTCAGTCGCGGTGGCGCGACATTCAGCCCACAACGCCAACATGCGCTCGATTTCAGCCTGAACCTCAGGCGGGGTCGGCGACAGCGGCGCATTGTGGCTCAGGTCGAACGGCATGTTGCCGCGCATGGCGAAAAAGCCGCTGTGCATCTGCGCGCACGCCGAACGCGCCTGGGCACGGGCGGCAGTGTCTTTGGGCCAGAGGCCGGCATCGGGGAATTGTTCGGCCAGGTATTCGGCAATCGCCAGCGAATCGGCGATGGTGCCGTGTTCGGTTTTCAGCAGCGGGACTTTCCCGGTCGGCGAATGCTTGAGCAGGCGCTCGCGAGTGTCGGGCTGGTTCAGTTTGATCAGTTCTTCGGTGTAGGACGCGCCGGTCAGGTCCAGGGCCAGCGCGGCGCGCAGGGACCAGGAGGAATACAGTTTGTCGCCGATGATCAGGTGGAGGCTCATGTTTGGTGCCTTCTTGTCAGGGGAACAAGCCAGAATATCTAGCGTCTGGTCGTCCGTCATCGCGGGCAAGCCCGCTCCCACAGGGTTAGCGCAGGTCCTGTGGGAGCGGGCTTGCCCGCGATGGGGGCGACTCGGTCTAACTGTATTAAGTGCGGTATTCGGCGTTGATCTTCACGTATTCGTGGGACAGGTCAGTCGTCCAGATGGTTTCGCTGCAATCGCCGCGACCCAGCTCGATGCGGATGGTGATTTCTTCCTGCTGCATCACCGCCGCGCCCTGGGCTTCGGTGTAGGTGGCAGAGCGCGCGCCACGGCTGGCGATGCACACGTCGCCGAGGAACACGTCGATCTTGCTCACGTCCAGGTTCGGTACGCCGGCACGGCCCACAGCGGCCAGAATGCGGCCCCAGTTCGGGTCGGAGGCGAACAGCGCGGTCTTGATCAGCGGCGAGTGGGCCACGGTGTAACCGACGTCCAGGCACTCCTGGTGATTGCCGCCGCCGTTGACTTCCACGGTGACGAACTTGGTCGCGCCTTCGCCATCGCGCACGATGGCCTGGGCCACGTCCATGCACACTTCGAACACGGCCTGCTTCAGCTTGGCGAACAATTCACCACTGGCGGAGGTGATTTCCGGCAGTGCTGCCTGACCGGTGGCGATCAGCATGCAGCAGTCGTTGGTCGAGGTGTCGCCGTCGATGGTGATGCGGTTGAACGACTTGTTGGCGCCGTCCAGCAGCAGGTTTTGCAGCACATCGCGCGAGACTTTGGCGTCGGTGGCGATATAGCCGAGCATGGTCGCCATGTTCGGGCGAATCATGCCCGCGCCTTTGCTGATGCCGGTGACAGTGATGGTCACGCCGTCATGCTGGAACTGGCGGCTGGCACCCTTCGGCAGGGTGTCGGTGGTCATGATGCCGGTAGCGGCGGCTTCCCAGTTATTCACCGACAGATCGTCAAGGGCGGCTTGCAGCGCGCCTTCGATTTTTTCGACCGGCAGCGGCTCGCCGATCACACCGGTGGAGTACGGCAGCACCAGGCTTGCATCGACACCGGTCAGCTCAGCCAGTTTGGCGCAAGTGCGCTCAGCAGCTGCCAGGCCTGGCTCGCCGGTGCCGGCGTTGGCATTGCCGGTGTTGGTCAGCAGGTAACGCACCGGGCCTTGCACGCGTTGTTTGGCCAGGATCACGGGAGCGGCGCAAAAGGCGTTCAGGGTGAACACGCCCGCCACGGTGGAACCTTCGGCACAGCGCATGACCACGACATCCTTGCGCCCCGGGCGCTTGATGCCGGCCGAGGCGATACCGAGTTCAAAACCGGCAACCGGGTGCAACGTGGGCAAAGGACCAAGACCAACAGCCATGAATGCGCTCCTTAAAAAGTATTGTCTGCACCGTCATTACCCCGTTCTTTTAACGTGGCGCGGTGGTTTAAATGGCAAAACGCCGCGACGGCATAAGCCGGTCGCGGCGCGGGTATTTCAGCGTATGAAACGGGTTTACTGGATCTGCCCGTGGCAATGCTTGTACTTCTTGCCCGAACCGCAGTAGCACAGCTCGTTACGACCCAGCTTCTGCTCGTTGCGCACCGGTGCGGTGGCGAGGGCTACATCGACCTCTTCACCCAACACTTCCGGTTGCTCCAGGCCAGGGGCTTCGTCGTGCTGGAACTGCATGCGCGCAGCCAGTGCTTCGGCTTCCTGACGCAGGCGAGCTTCTTCTTCGATCGGGTCTTCGCGGCGAACCTGAACGTGCGACAGCACACGGATCGAGTCGCGCTTGATCGAATCCAACAACTCGGAGAACAAGGTGAAGGACTCGCGCTTGTATTCCTGTTTCGGGTTCTTCTGCGCATAACCACGCAAGTGGATGCCGTGACGCAGGTGATCCATGGTCGACAGGTGGTCTTTCCACAGGTCGTCCAGTACGCGCAGAACGATTTGCTTCTCGAAGGTGCGCAGTGCTTCGGCACCGGCCTGGTCTTCTTTCTCGTTGTACGCGGCGATCAGCTCGTTCATCAGCTTCTCGCGCAGGGTTTCTTCATACAGGTGATCGTCTTCGTCCAGCCATTGCTGGATCGGCAACGCCACACCGAAGTCGCTCTGCAGCGCCGCTTCCAGACCGGCCACGTCCCACTGCTCTGGCAGCGATTGCGGTGGAATGTGCGCGCTGACGGTTGCGTTGAGCACGTCCTGACGGAAATCGGCGATGGTTTCGCCAATGTTGTCAGCGGCCAACAAACTGTTACGCATGTGATAGATCACTTTACGTTGTTCGTTGTTGACGTCGTCGAACTCGAGCAGCTGTTTACGAATGTCGAAGTTACGACCTTCAACCTTGCGCTGAGCCTTCTCGATGGCGTTGGTCACCATGCGGTGCTCGATCGCTTCACCGGACTGCATGCCCAGCGCCTTCATGAAGTTCTTCACCCGGTCAGAGGCGAAGATGCGCATCAGGCTGTCTTCCAGCGACAGGTAGAAACGGCTGGAACCGGCGTCGCCCTGACGACCGGCACGACCGCGCAACTGGTTGTCGATACGGCGCGATTCGTGACGCTCGGAAGCGATCACCTGCAAGCCGCCCGACTCCAGCACTTGCTGGTGACGCTTCTGCCAGTCGGCCTTGATCTGGGCAATCTGCTCAGGGGTCGGGTTTTCCAGCGAAGCGACTTCCACTTCCCAGTTACCGCCCAACAGAATGTCGGTACCACGACCGGCCATGTTGGTGGCGATGGTCAGTGCGCCCGGACGACCGGCCTGAGCAATGATTTCGGCTTCTTTTTCGTGGAACTTGGCGTTCAGAACCTTGTGTTCGATGCCTTCCTTCACGAGCAGGCTGGACATGTGCTCGGACGTTTCGATGGTGGCGGTACCCACCAGCACCGGACGGCCCTGAGTCATGCACTCCTTGATGTCGTTGATGATCGCCGCGTATTTCTCTTCGGCGGTCAGGAACACCAGGTCGTTGTAGTCTTTACGCGCCAACGGTTTGTTCGGCGGAATCACCATGACCTGCAGACCGTAGATCTGGTGGAACTCGAACGCTTCGGTGTCTGCGGTACCGGTCATGCCGGACAGCTTGTTGTACAGACGGAAGTAGTTCTGGAACGTGGTCGACGCCAGTGTCTGGCTCTCGGCCTGGATATTCAGGTTTTCCTTGGCTTCGATGGCCTGGTGCAGGCCTTCGGACAAACGGCGACCCGGCATGGTGCGGCCGGTGTGTTCGTCGACCAGCACGACCTGACCGTCCTGCACGATGTATTCGACGTTGCGATTGAACAGTTTGTGCGCACGCAGGCCGGCATAAACGTGGGTCAGCAGACCGAGGTTATGCGCCGAGTACAGGCTCTCGCCTTCAGCCAGCAGGCCGACGCGGGTCAGCATGTCTTCGATGAACTGGTGACCGGCTTCGTTGAGTTCGACCTGACGGGTCTTCTCGTCCACGGTGTAGTGGCCAGCCTTGGTGACTTCGCCTTCGACTTCTTCGACGTGCAATTGCAGCTGCGGGATCAGTTTGTTGATCTCGATGTACAGCTTGGAGCTGTCCTCGGCCTGACCAGAGATGATCAGCGGGGTACGGGCTTCGTCGATGAGGATGGAGTCGACTTCGTCGATCACGGCAAAATTGAGTTCGCGCTGGAATTTTTCTTCCATGCTGAACGCCATGTTGTCGCGCAGGTAGTCGAAACCGAATTCGTTGTTGGTGCCGTAGGTGATGTCGGCGGCGTAAGCGGCGCGCTTCTCTTCCGGCGGCTGGAATGGGGTGACCACGCCGACCGTCATGCCGAGGAATTCGTAGAGCGGACGCATCCAGTTGGCGTCACGGCGGGCCAGGTAGTCGTTCACCGTCACAACGTGCACGCCCTTGCCGGACAGCGCGTTGAGGTAAACACCCAGTGTCGCCACCAGGGTCTTGCCTTCACCGGTACGCATTTCCGCGATCATGCCTTCATGCAAGGTCATGCCGCCGATCAGCTGGACATCGAAGTGGCGCATACCCATGACGCGCTTGCCGGCTTCGCGGGCGACCGCAAAGGCTTCTGGCAGCAGTTTGTCGAGGGATTCCCCTTTGGCGAGGCGGGCCTTGAACTCGTCGGTCTTGGCACGCAATTGATCGTCCGAAAGGGCTACCATTTGCTCTTCGAAGGCATTGACGAGCTGCACCGTCTTGAGCATGCGTTTGACTTCACGCTCGTTCTTGCTTCCAAAAAGTTTCTTTAACAAAGGCGCAAACATATCGGCAGGATCTTCCACACTAAAGGGATGGAGGGCGGCCCCGTGAGTCGCCCGTGCAGCCCTCATGGCCGCATGCGAACGAGCATTCTACCCGGAAACGATGGTGAGGAAAGTGGCGTTGTTCCACGATGCATGCACTGCGCTGTGACGGGGCTCACTTAAAATAAGGGCTTTTTGCTGAACTTCAACCCATCGAGGGCACAAGTTACTCGTTGATTTAATGAGTAAAGCGCTCACAAAGCAATGGGTCGGGGGCAGCGGATGCTTTCTGTTACCATGGCCGCTCTGTTACTTCAGGTGTCTGATCATGGCATTTCGCCCTCTCACGGCCAGAGCACCCGCCGTTCTGCTTCGCGAAGCCAAACCGCTGAAAGCCATCTTTGGCCACGCTCAACGCCTGGGTCATTTACAACGCCTGGTGGAAAGCCAGTTGCAGCCGGCTGCCCGCGAGCATTGCCATGTGGCGTCGTGGCGTGAAGGCAGTTTATTGCTGATTGTCACCGACGGCCACTGGGCCACCCGCCTGCGCTATCAGCAAAAGCGTCTGCAACGGCAGTTACAGCTGTTCGACGAGTTCGCCAGCCTGACGCGGATCCTGTTCAAGGTTCAGCCGCCTACCGTTCAGCAAGGGGCTGCGGGGCATACGATAAATTTGTCGACCGATGCGGCGGCGACCATTCAGGCAACGGCTGACGGGATTACCGACCCGAACCTGCGGGCGGCCCTCGAACGCCTGGCGGCGCACGCCAAACCCAAAACCTGACATAAAACCAATGTGGGAGCGAGCCTGCTCGCGATAGCGGTGTATCAGTCAACACATGTGTTGAATGTCCGGCCGCAATCGCGAGCAGGCTCGCTCCCACATTTTGATTACCCACTTGTCAGCGGCGTTTGCTGCCGCCGAGCAATGAGCCCATCAACCCGCGTACCAATTGTCGGCCCAATTGATTTGCCGCCTGTCGCATAGCTGATTTCAATGCCTGGCCTGCCGCCGTGCCGAGGAGTTCCCCGGCCTTGTCGGTGAAACTCGGCTCTTCAGGTGCAGGTTTGCCCGGCGCTGCTTCAGGATCCGGCGCCAGCCCTTTACGCCCCATCAGCACTTCATAAGCTGATTCGCGATCGACCGGTTTGTCGTAACGCCCCTTGAACGGCGAACCGGCGATCAGCACGGTGCGTTCGGTCTCGGTCAACGGCCCGATCCGCGATTGCGGCGGTGCAACCAATACACGCTGGACCATCCCCGGCGTGCCCTTGTCTTGCAGGGTGCCGACCAGCGCCTCGCCGATCCCCAGCTCCGTCAATACTGACAAGGCGTCAAATGCCGGGTTCGGCCGGAAGCCCTCGGCCACGGCGCGCAGGGATTTCTGTTCTTTGGCAGTAAACGCGCGCAAACCGTGCTGAATGCGCAGGCCCAGTTGAGCCAGCACATCATCGGGCAAGTCGCCCGGTGATTGGGTAACGAAATATACCCCCACGCCTTTCGAGCGGATCAGTCGCACTACCTGTTCCAAACGCTCCTGCAACGCCTTGGGCGTACCGGCGAACAACAAGTGCGCTTCGTCGAAAAACAGCGCCAGCAGCGGTTTCTCGGCATCACCACGCTCCGGCAATTGCTCGAACAGTTCGGCCAGCAGCCAGAGCAGGAACGTCGCATAGACCTTCGGCGCTTCATGCACCAGACGACTGGCATCGAGCAAGTGAATGCGCCCGCGACCATCCAGGGCCGGTTGCAACATGTCTTCGAGTTGCAGCGCCGGTTCGCCGAACAACGCTTCGGCGCCCTGCTGTTCCAGCGTCGCCAAACGGCGCAACAGCGCCTGGCTGGAACCGGTGGTCATCAACGCGGCGTCATCCCCCAGCAATTCGGGGTTGTCGCGCAGGTGATTGAGCAGCGCCTTCAAATCCTTCAAATCCAGCAGCAACAACCCTTCGCGGTCGGCCACCTTGAACGCGGCATAAAGTGCCGACTGCTGACTGTCGGTCAGTTCCAGCAGGCTGCCGAGCAGCAACGGGCCCATTTCGCTCAAGGTGGTGCGCAGTGGATGACCGGACTGACCGTTAATGTCCCACAAGGTCACCGGATACGCCTGAGGCTTATGGTTCAGCCAGGGCATCCCGGCGATCCGGTCCGCGACCTTGCCTTGAGGGTTGCCGGCAGCGCCCAGGCCGCACAGGTCGCCTTTGATATCCGCCGCGAACACCGCCACACCGGCATCGCTGAAGGCTTCGGCCAGGCGCTGCAAGGTGACGGTTTTACCGGTCCCGGTAGCGCCCGCTACCAGGCCATGACGGTTGGCCAGGCGCATGGCCTGGGCGATGGACTGGCCCGTGAGATCGGCGCCGATAACGAGTTGCGATGAGTCAGGCATTTTGTCACCCATGGTTAATCTTTGATCCTTCATGGCCGATAACAAGCGAGAGACCAGACTGAAAAATAGCGTCGGTAATTCCCTAAGGAGCAGTGGAAATATCAGCTTACTTTCAACACTGCCCATTTTGCGCGCCTTTATAAAAGCACGCCCTGGACATTAAGACTTTAGCGGACCCCCAAGCCATGAATAAAAATCTGCGCTTCAGCCATAAAATACTGCTTGCCGCCGCCCTCATCGTTATTGCTGCCTTCGCCTCGTTCACACTGTACAACGACTATTTGCAGCGCAACGCCATTCGCGAAGACCTGGACAACTATCTGCAAGAAATGGGCAGCGTGACGGCCAACAATATCCAGACCTGGCTGGCCGGACGCAGCTTGCTGATCGAAAACCTGTCACAAAACGTCGCACTGAACGCTGACATCGGCAACGTCTCCTCGCTACTTGAGCAGAAGGCGGTGACCTCGACCTTCATGGGCGCCTATCTGGGCAACAAGGATGGCACCTTCATCATCCGCCCAGACAGCAAAATGCCTGATGGCTATGACCCTCGCGCCCGGCCTTGGTACAAGAGTGCCCAAAGCACCGGCGGCTCGGCACTGACCGAACCGTACATCGATCTCGCTTCCGGCCAACTGGTCATTTCCATCGTCAACAGTGTGCTCAAGGACGGTCAAAGTATCGGCGTGGTCGGTGGCGACCTGAGCTTGCAGGTGATCGCCGACAGCCTCAACGCGCTGGACTTCGACGGTATGGGCTATGCGTTCCTGGTCAGCGCCGACGGCAAGATCCTGGTTCACCCGGACAAAGCCCTGGCGATGAAGTCCCTGAGCGAGGCGTACCCAAAAAACACCCCGCGCATCAGCAGCGAACTCAGTGAAATCGACGTCGACGGCAAGACCCGCATCGTCACGTTCACCCCAATCAAAGGCCTGTCCTCGGTCAATTGGTACATCGGTCTGTCGGTGGACAAGGACAAAGCCTTCTCGATGCTCAGCGAATTTCGCGCCTCGGCGGTCGTCGCAACCCTCATTGCCGTGGCAATCATCATCGCCTTGCTCGGCATGCTGATCCGCATCCTGATCCAGCCGCTGCACCTCATGACCCGCGCCATGGAAGACATCGCCGACGGTGAAGGCGACCTGACCAAGCGCCTGACCATCCAGAATCAGGACGAATTCGGCATCCTTGGCACGGCGTTCAACCGTTTCGTGGAACGGGTTCATACGTCGATCCGCGAAGTGTCCTCGGCCACCGGCCAAGTCAACGAAGTGGCTCTGCGTGTGGTGGCCGCCTCGAATTCGTCGATGTTCAATTCCGACCAGCAAGCCTCACGCACCAGCAGTGTCGCCGCGGCAATCAACCAGCTCGGCGCCGCCGCCCAGGAAATCGCCCGCAACGCAGCCCAGGCGTCAAGCCAGGCCAGCGACGCGCGCAGTCTGGCCGAGGACGGCCAGCAAGTGGTGGATCGCAGCATTGCCGCGATGAATCAGCTGTCGAGCATGCTCAGCGCCTCGAGTACCAACATCGAATCGCTGAACAGCAAAACCGTGAACATCGGGCAGATTCTCGAAGTGATCACCAGCATCTCCCAGCAAACCAACCTGCTGGCGCTTAACGCGGCGATCGAAGCGGCGCGGGCCGGTGAAGCCGGGCGTGGTTTTGCCGTGGTGGCCGATGAGGTGCGCAACCTGGCGCACCGCACGCAAGAGTCGGCGCAACAGGTGCAAACCATGATCGAGGAGCTGCAAGTCGGTGCCCGCGAATCCGTCAGCACCATGAGCGACAGCCAGCGCCACAGTCAGGACAGCGTGGAAATCGCCAACCTGGCTGGTGAACGCTTGAACAGCGTGACGTTGCGCATCGGTGAAATCGACGGCATGAACCAGTCCGTGGCCACAGCGACCGAGGAACAGACGGCGGTGGTTGAGTCGATCAACGTGGATATCACCGAAATCAACACCTTGAACCAGGAAGGCGTGGAAAACCTGCAATCGACCTTGCGTGCGTGCTCGGACCTTGAGCAACAGGCTTCGCGCTTGAAGCAGTTGGTGGGCAGTTTCCGTATTTAAGTCACTCTTGCGGGCCTCTTCGCGGGCAAGCCTCGCTCCTACAGGGATTGGCGCATCATTCTGAACTGCGCATAACCTGTGGAGCGAGGCTTGGCCGCGAAGACGGTCTGCCAATCCCGCAAAACCCCGCTGACATCCCCACCGCAAAACCCCAATCGAACATCTATCCTTCATATAGGTCAACCAAAGGGAGAACAACGGTCCCGGAGGGATGTTCATCGTGCATATCGCTGACATAACCATGTTCTACGCCCCTGCCAGCGGTGGCGTGCGCACTTATCTGGATGCCAAACACCGCCGCTTGGGCAATAAGCCAGGCATTCGTCACAGCTTGCTGATCCCTGGGGCTCATTTGAGTGAACAGGATGGCATTTACACGGTTCCGGCCCCTGCCCTGCCCTTTGGCAAGGGTTATCGCTTCCCCCTCCGTCTCGCGCCGTGGCGCAATGTTCTGCAGGATTTGCAGCCCGATCTGATTGAAGTCGGCGACCCATACCTGACTGCCTGGGCTGCTTTGGACGCCAAGCGTCAACTTGATGTGCCGGTGATCGGTTTTTATCATTCAGACCTGCCGCTGCTGGTCAGCAATCGCATGGGCAACTGGGTTACACCCAATGTCGAAGCTTATGTAAGCAAGCTCTATGGCAACTTCGATCGGGTGCTGGCACCGAGTCAAATCATGGCCGATAAACTGATCGGGTTGGGCGTGAAGAACGTTTTCGTACAACCACTGGGCGTCGACCTGCAAACGTTCAACCCCAGTAAACGGGATCCAGGCTTGCGGGCCGAATTGGGCATCGATGAAAACACTCACCTGCTGATCTTCGCCGGTCGAGGATCCAAGGAAAAAAACCTGCCGGTGCTGCTCAAATGCATGAAACGCCTGGGTCGTCGCTATCACCTGTTACTGGTGGGTTCGTCAATGCCGACCCTGGTACCGCGCAATGTCACCGTCCTCGATGAGTTCTACCCGGCAGCGCAGGTCGCGCGATTGATGGCCAGTGCCGATGCGCTGGTGCATGCCGGTGATCAGGAAACCTTTGGCTTGGTGGTCCTCGAAGCCATGGCCAGCGGCATTCCGGTGGTGGCCGTGGCGGCTGGGGCTTTTCAGGAAATTGTCACCGATCAATGCGGCCTGCTTTGCGCGCCGAACAATCCAGCGGCGATGGCCAACGCTGTGCGCGAACTGTTCAGTCAGGGCAGGCGCCGCGCTGGGCAAACAAGCCCGCCGCCATGTCGAGCAACATTACGCTTGGGATATCGTGGTCGACAGCCTGTTGGGGCACTATCACGCCGTACTCGGCACTCAATGGCCACTGACCGCCAATGGTTGAGCCCATGAACGCGCCCAGCCTGTTACTGGTATTGCACGACGTTGCGCCGCACACCTGGCCCGATTATCAAGCCTTCGTCGAAGCCGTCGACGCGCTGGGCGAGGTGCCGATTACCTGGCTGGTGGTGCCCAATTACCACAAGCATAACGACCTGGACGCGTATCCGGCGTTTCGACGTTTGCTGACCCGCCGCGTCGCTTGCGGCGACGAACTGGCACTGCACGGTTACTTTCATTGCGATGAAGGACCGATCCCCATCACTCCCCGAGACTGGTTCATGCGCCGGATCTACACCCATGAAGGCGAGTTCTACGACCTGTCACAGGAAGCCGCCCTCACCCGCCTGCGTGCCGGAATCGAGGTGTTCCACCGCTACAACTGGCCATTGGAAGGTTTCGTCGCTCCTGCCTGGCTGATGAGCGAAGGCACCCGCCAAGCCTTGCGCCAGTTACCGCTGCGCTACACCAGCGACTCGCAGCATCTGTATCGATTGCCGGATTTCACCGCGATCGATGCCCCGTGCCTGGTCTGGAGCGCGCGCAGCGCCTGGCGTCGCGGCCTGTCGAAAATCGTCAGCGATCAGCGTGAACAACGCTGGCGCCAGGCGCCGGTGATTCGTCTCGGTCTGCACCCCGTGGACATGCGCCATGAGTTCTCGCGTCACTACTGGCTGCACACCCTCAAGCGCTTGCTCGACGAGGGTCGTGTGCCCATGACCAAGGCCAACTGGCTGGCAAAGCAACGCGACCCCATCGGTCGCGCCGCATGAGCCGCGGGATTCTGCTGGTCGTCGCCCTGCTCGCGGCGGTGCTCATTCCGTCGTTGCTGGGTGGCGGAGAAACATGGTCGCGGTTGCAAAGCTTTCCGCAGAAATGGTTGCTGATCATGTTCGGCATGATCCTGCTGTGCTGGATGCTCAACACCCAGCGCCTGCGCCTGTTGCTGGGTGATCAGCGCGACAAGGTAAGTCGCTTCAAAAGCCTTGGGGTGGTGATGTCTGCCGAATTCGCCTACTGCGCCACCCCCGGCGGCAGTGGCGGGCCGCTGACCATCATGGCGTTGCTGGCACGTCACGGCGTGCGGCCGGCCAGGGGCAGCGCCGTGTTCGCCATGGACCAATTGAGCGATCTGCTGTTTTTTCTCTGCGCGCTGAGCGGAATTCTGATTTATGCATTGTTCCAGCACCTCAGTCAGCGCATGGAATGGCTGCTGACCGTCAGCGCCATCTCGATGTTCGGTGGGTTATTCAGTTGCGTATTAGCGGCTCGCTACCACCGCTCGCTGATTCGTCTGAGTGGTCGGTTGCTCGCTCGTCTCAATGTCAAAGGCGCCACCCGGATGCGCTGGGCGCGAAAGCTCCTGCACTTCCTGGCGGCGTTCACTGACACACTGAAGTTGCCCTTTCAGACATTGATCACGGTGTTTGCACTGACCTGTCTGCATTGGCTCTTGCGCTATAGCGTGCTGTATCTGGCATTGCGTGGGCTGGGCGTGGATCTGCAGTGGGCCTGGTGTTTTCTGATCCAGATGCTGTCACTGAGTGCGGGGCAGTTCAGCCTGTTGCCGGGCGGTGCCGGGGCGGCGGAATTGACATCGGCGGCGCTGCTGGCGCCCATGGTCGGAAAATCCACCGCGGCGGCGGCGATTCTGATCTGGCGGACAGTGACCTATTACTTCTATCTGGTGGTCGGTGGCCCGGTGTTTTTGCTGATGCTCGGGCGGCCATTGCTCAGGAAGTTGATGAAGCTCAAGCAGGCTTAAAAGATCTTTTTTTCAGGCATCCCCGACTGCATCGTCGGAATCGTCCTGCAACTGCTCCCACAACTCGGCGGCACCGGGAAACTCCGTGCCGTCTTCGGGGCTCAGGTCATCCGGGTCATAGCGACTCAAACAGCCCTCACCCAATGTGGCGGGTGCTTTGGATGTAGCTTTGTCCAATGGATCGGCCATGGTCATGTTCTCTCTTCACCTGGATCGGTCCCACGCGGAGCGTGGGAGCGATCCGCAGACCATCAGAACACGACGGTTTTGTTGCCATGCACCAGCACCCGGTCTTCCAGGTGATAACGCAGGCCACGGGCCAGCACCATTTTCTCGACATCACGGCCGAAGCGCACCATGTCTTCAATGCTGTCGCTGTGACTCACGCGCACTACGTCTTGCTCGATGATCGGACCGGCGTCCAGCTCTTCGGTGACGTAGTGGCAGGTAGCGCCGATCAACTTCACTCCGCGCATCGACGCCTGGTGATATGGCTTGGCGCCGACAAACGACGGCAAGAAGCTGTGGTGAATATTGATGACTTTATGGGCGTATTCGCTGCACAACTCGGGCGGCAGAATCTGCATGTAACGGGCAAGTACCACCACTTCGGCTTCGTGCTGTTTGACCAGACGCGAAACTTCGGCGAAGGCCGGCTCCTTGTTCTGTGGGTTGACCGGGACATGGTAGTAAGGAATACCGTGCCACTCGACCATGCTGCGCAAATCATCGTGATTGGAAATCACGCAGGCGATTTCACAGTCCAGTTCGTCACTGTGCCAGCGGTGCAGCAAGTCGGCCAGGCAGTGGGATTCACGGCTGGCCATCAACACCACGCGTTTCTTCTGCTCGGTGTCGGTGATGCGCCAGTCCATCGAGAACTCTTCGGCAATCGGTGCAAACGCTTCACGAAAGGCTTCGATACCGAAAGGCAGCGAATCGGCACGAATTTCGTGACGCATGAAGAACCAGCCACTGAGATTATCCGAGTGATGGCTCGCTTCAGTGATCCAGCCATTATGTGACGCCAGAAAGTTACTGACTTTAGCAACGATGCCGACGCGGTCCGGGCAAGCAATCACCAGCCGAAAAGTGCGCATGAGGGGGAAACTCCAGAACTTCGCAAAGGCCGCCATTCTAGCGATTGCGCAGCAAAACTGCAGTATTGATGACGTGTGGCTTTGCCCGCAGGTCCGGTACAGGTTCTGCAAGCACCACGCTGCCCCACGCGATGGTGTTCTTGCGGGCAATCTTCAAGAGGTCAACTGTGAACATTTGTGACGCTATTTAACTGTCACTCCAATGTGTGTCCTGTTCCGCAACTAATTTAAATAAAACTCCGGTTAAATGTTTACTTGATGAAACACCCTGACTATTATTGTCGCACTGTCACCCTGCCATCCAGCGCCCAACATAAGGTAGTCCTCATGTCCTTGATCAACGAATATCGCGCCACCGAAGAAGCTATCAAAGAGCTGCAAGCCCGTTTGAAGAATCTGTCCCAAGACGACAAACTGCAAACCGAGCTGGAATTCGAAGGCAAACTGCGCACCCTGATGGGCGAATACTCCAAATCCCTGCGTGACATCATCGCGCTGTTGGATCCAGAGTCCAAAACCAAGGCTCCACGTGGCGGCGCAGTAAAAACTACTGGCACCAAACGTGCTCGCAAAGTTAAACAATACAAAAACCCGCACAACGGCGAAGTCATCGAAACCAAAGGTGGCAACCACAAGACTCTGAAAGAGTGGAAAGCCAAGTGGGGCGGTGACGTGGTTGAAAGCTGGGCTACCCTGCTGGGCTAAGCCGCAAGCGTGTCGCGGACTGATCCGCGACCAAAAAAACGCCAGCAAATGCTGGCGTTTTTTTATGCCTGGAATTCAAGCGCAGATTATTTTCGTTTTCAAAGACTCAAACGTTTGCGTAATGCCTGGACATGATTCTGCCATTCATCCAGAACCTCTCGCTGAAACGATGTAGCACTAGTCATCAATTGAGCAGCAACCTCCTGAAAACTATCCAGCGTATTTGGCGCGCCCCACTCAGGTGCACACAAACGTTTCTGACAGAATATTCGCCAGCTTTCTTGCTCTTCCAGGCTCAACGTATCGGGAAAGTTGCGTGCGCGATAACGAAACAATAATTCAGGCAAACGTTCATCATCGAAAGGCCACTGTTCTTGTGCTAATTGCAAAGGGTCGGCGGCTCTGACTTGCTCACATAGACGCCGGTCCCGATCACCGATAAAACCGTTGTATAACTGTTGCTCGGGGTCTTGGCTCGGAGAGAAATCGTCGCTGGAGTAAATGTCTGGCACTTTATCTCGCCAAACTTGTTGTGCGTCACTTAGCCGCAGCGCCCGCTCCTGATAAAGCGCCATATCCAGCCCCAGACGTTGCTGATCTACAGGACGCAGTACCGATAACGGCGCCACTACCGGGCACTTGTTGATGTGAATGAGCTTGAGCGGCACCGGCAGTTCGCCTTCGGCCAAGTCCTCGCGGCGGGTATAAAGCCGCTGACGCAAGGTTTCGGCATCCAGATCGAGCAACCCCTGAGGGTCCAAGTGCAAGTCACAGACAATCAGCGCGTTGCGATTACGTGGATGCCAGGCCAACGGCAGCACCACCCCCACATAGTTACGGGCCGCCGAAAAGCGCCCGGAAACATGCACCATCGGCTGCAACAACCGAATTTGATCCATGACCTTTTGTTTGCTGCGCAATTGAAACAGCCAGTCATACAACTTCGGCTGTTTTTCCCGAATCAGGCGCGCCAGGGCGATGGTGGCGCGAACATCCGACAGCGCCTCGTGTGCATGCCCGTGATCGATGCCATTGGCGGCGGTCAGACGTTCGAGTTTGAGCGTGACTCGCCCTTCGTCGTCCTTGGGCCAGACAAGGCCATCAGGACGCAAGGCATAAGCTGCGCGCACCACATCGATCAGGTCCCAGCGGCTGTTGCCGCCCTGCCACTCCCGTGCGTAGGGGTCGAAAAAGTTTCGATACAGGCTGTAACGGGTCATCTCATCGTCAAAACGCAGCGTGTTGTACCCGGCCCCGCAGGTGCCGGGCGCCGCGAGCTGGGCATGAACCCGTGTCATGAAATCGGCTTCGCTCAAACCTTGCTCGGCCAGACGCGCGGGCGTAATACCGGTAATCGCGCACGCCGCCGGATGAGGCAGGATGTCGTCACTGGGCTGGCAATAAAGGTTGACCGGTTCGTCTATTTCATTGAGATCGAAGTCGGTGCGAATCCCCGCCACTTGCAGCGGGCGGTCGCAACGGGGGTTGATGCCAGTGGTTTCATAGTCGTACCAGAAGATCGAGGTCACGGGTTGTTCCTGAACTGAAGACCGACGAAGTCTAGGCGCACATACGTCGCCCCGACCAGAGTTCTTGTCATTCAATCACCTCTGATCACGCACCGTGCAATACATAGTTATGTCGTTTTCCCCCGAGAGGCTGCTAGCATCCGACGGACAAGGCCACATCAAGGTTGCCCATGCTCGAAACCACAGCACTGCCAGGGAAAGCGACGCTGGCCCGGCCACTGGACACGCGGTATCACGTCGAAACGCCCGAAGGCATCGACTTGCCGCTGCGCCCGGCCGGGTTGATGGTACGTGCGCTGGCGTTCGCCATAGACCTGGGCCTGCGCGGGGTGATTCTGGGCCTGCTGTTTATTATGTTGGCGTTTCTCGGAAAACTTGGCGCCGGGCTGAGTTCGATTCTGCTGTTCGTGGTGAGCTGGTGGTACATGGTGCTGTTCGAAGTGCTCAATCAGGGCCGTTCGCCGGGCAAGCATTGGATGGGGTTGCGCGTAGTGCATGACGATGGCACGCCGATCGGCTGGTCCGCGTCCTTGCTGCGCAACCTGCTGCGGTTTGTCGACATGTTGCCGTTCGGCTACTTTCTCGGGGCGATCAGCTGCCTGCAACACCCCTCCTTCAAACGCCTCGGCGACCTGGCCGCCGGTACGCTGGTGATCTACCGCGAACAACCGCTCACCCGCCCCCAACTGCCTGATGTCCCGCCACGGCGCGCAGCCTTCGCCCTGACGCTGACCGAGCAACGCGCCGTCCTCGGGTTTGCCGAACGCCAGGGTGAACTCTCCGAGGCGCGGGCCAACGAGCTCGCCTCGATACTCGCGCAACCGTTGCAGATATCGAAGCCCCAGGCGAGGGCCGAACTCAACGGCATCGCCCGTGGACTGTTGGGCCCCACATGAAGCAAAGCCTGTTCGAAAGTCGCCACAGCGCCGAATGGGAGCAGTTTGCACTCATGCTTGAACGGCTGGAACGAGGCAAAGATGCCTCTGGAGTCGCCAGTTTCCCCAGCGATTATCGACGGCTCTGCCAACACCTGGCCTTGGCTCAGGAGCGCGGCTACAGCAGTTTCCTGATCGATTCATTGCAGCAACTGGTCCTGCGCGGGCATCAACAGCTTTATCGGCATCGCAGTCGACTGGGTGCCAACGTGTTGAGTTTCATCCTCGCCGATTTCCCGCGACTGGTGCGTGAGCAGTGGCGTTTCGTCCTTGCCGCCAGCCTGTTGTTTTTTGGCAGCCTGATCGGTTTCGCGTTGCTGGTGTATCTGTTCCCGGAGCTGGTCTACAACCTGATCCCGGCCGAGCAGGTCAGTGAGATGCAAAGCATGTACGACCCCGACGCCGGTCATCTGGGGCGCTTGGCAGATCGGGCAGCCAGCGAAGACTGGGTGATGTTCGGTTACTACATCATGCACAACATCGGCATCGCTTTTCAGACCTTCGCCAGCGGTTTGCTGTTTGGCCTGGGCAGCGCGTTTTTCCTGTTCTTCAACGGATTGATGATCGGCGCGGTGGCCGGGCACCTGACGCACATCGGCTATGGGCAAACCTTCTGGTCGTTCGTGATCGGCCATGGCGCCTTCGAACTGAGTGCAATTGCCCTGGCCGGTGCCGCAGGCCTGCAACTGGGCTGGGCCTTGATCGCGCCGGGACGTTTACCCCGCGCCGAGGCCCTGCGACTGGCGGCGCGCAAGAGCGTGGTGCTGATTTGCGGGGTCATGCTGTTTCTGCTGATTGCGGCGTTTATCGAAGCCTACTGGTCGTCGCGGACCGGGCTCTCGCCGCTGACCAAATACCTGGTCGGCGCGGTGCTCTGGTTGTTGGTGTGGCGACTTATCTGCTGTTTGCCGGACGGACTCGCCATGCGCCTGAGTGACGCCAGTGTGGTGATCCGCCCGCGCACGACCTGGGAAGCCATGGACCTGGGGGTGCTGCTGAGTCAGCGCCATCGACGCCTGTTGATGACCAGTTGGGCCATCGTGACCTTGCCGATCTTCGCCCTGCTCACCTTGCTGCTGTGGGATTCACCCTCCCTCGCCGTGTTTCTGTTCTGGTGGCTCAAACCGGCGTTCGATCGGCTGCCGCTGTACATCCTGTCCAAAGCCATGTTCGGCGAAACGCCCACACTGAAACAGGCCCTGCGCCAATGGCCGCGCCTGCTCAAACCGCAACTGCTGGCCAGCCTGACCTGGCGCCGCCTGAGTCTGAGCCGCAGTTTTCTGATGCCGGTGGTGCAACTCGAAGGTCTGGCGGGGGAAGCACGCCAACAACGTTTGCGCGTGTTGCTGCAACGCAACGCGGGCGCCGCCCAGTGGCTGACGATCATCGGCGTGCATCTGGAAACCGCGCTGTGGATCGGCTTGATGGTGCTGTTCTACATGCTCTTGCCGCAACAGGTCGAACTCGACTGGGGCTGGCAGACCTTGATTACCGCCGCCACTCAAGACTGGCGCTGGCTGGAACACCTGACCAATACCTTTTACGTTCTGGTGCTGATTGTCTGGGAACCGATCTATGTGGCCTGCGGTTTCAGCCTTTATCTGAACCGGCGCACGTGGCTGGAAGCCTGGGACATCGAACTGGTTTTTCGCCGAATGCGCCAACGCTTGACCAGCACGGTCGTCACGCTGCTGCTGGCTGCGATCCTGCTGGTGCCAACGGCGCAAAGCGTCTGGGCCGCCGAACCGGTTATCTCACCGGACTCTGCGCGTCTGCTGGAGCAACCACTGACCAGTCAGGCATCCCGCGACAGCATCAAGGCCATACTCGATCAGCCCCCCTTCAAGAATAAGGAAACGGTAACGCGTTATCGCTTTGGCGAAGACAAACCCGCCGCCGACACTGCGGACAATGGTCAAACGCCCGCCTGGCTGAAGGCGCTGCTCAGCTTGCTGGACAGCCGACGCTTTGGCGTATTGGCCAGCCTGATCGAAGTGCTGCTGTGGGGCACAGTGATCGGCGCCATTGGGCTGTTGATCTGGCGTTACCGCGACTGGCTGCAGGCCTTTGTCAGCCGCCGACCCACGTTAAATCGCAAAGTCGCGCGGCCATTACCCCAGCAGGCGTTCGGCCTGGACCTCAACCGCGAAACCTTGCCCGCCGACATCGCGGCCAGTGCCGAAAGCCTCTGGCAGACCAATCCCCGTGAAGCCCTCGGGTTGCTCTATCGCGCCCTGCTCAGCCACTTGCTGCACGATTTCAACATGGCGCTCAAACCAGCCGACACCGAAGGCGAAGTGCTCCAGCGCGTTGAACAATTGCAACAACCTGCCTTGCTGGCCTTCAGCAGAAACCTCACCGGGCACTGGCAAAACATGGCCTATGGGCATCGCTTGCCCCCCGCGCATTTGCAACAGGAACTCTGTAACGGCTGGCGCGCGTTGTTCGGCCCGGGAGCCGCCCGTTGAACCGGCGTTTGTGGCTTTCAGTCGGTGCGTTGATCGCCCTGCTAGTGTGTGCGCTGAGTGTTTACCTGTATTTCAAGGCCATACCCTATCCAGCAGAAATCGATCACGGCCCATCCCCGGAAGCCCAGGCCAATCCCTACCTGGCGGCCGAGCATTTTCTGCGTAAACAGGGCCTGACCGTCAGCCATGCCAACAGCCTCGATATCTTGCCGACTCTCGAGCCTCATCAGCGCAGTTTGTTGTTGCTCGGCGATCGGTCGAACATGTCGCCGCGACAGGTGAATCAGGTATTGAACTGGACCCGCGCCGGTGGACGTCTTTTATTCGTCGCCGAAGCCCTGTGGGATGAAAAGACCGGGCAGAGCAATGATCTGCTGCTCGACCGGGTGCAGTTGCACCAATCCCTGAGCAAAGACCTCAAGGAGCCGCCGCCCGATCCTGTCGACGATCCTTACCCCAAACTGACCAAGCTCTACCTGGAAAACGAGGAGGCGCCGGCCTACTTCAGCTTCGATACCGCGTTCCACCTCGACGACCCGAAAAACCTCGCCCAGGCCTGGGCCAACAGCGGCAAGGCCACGCACATGATGCAGCTGAGTCACGGGCAGGGTTCGATCACCGTGGTCACCGACGCCGACCTCTGGAAAACCCCGGCCATCGACCAGTACGACAACGCCTGGCTGCTGTGGTACCTGACGGCCGACACAGACGTGACCTTGCTGTTCAATACCGATCACGACAGCTTGCTGACGTTGCTGTGGCGCTATTTTCCGCAAGCCCTGGTGGCCCTGATCGCCTTGATCGTTTTCGGGTTCTGGCATGTTGGCGTGCGTAACGGCCCATTGCTGGAGCCGGCCACGAGAGCCCGCCGCCAGCTCCAGGAACACCTGCGTGCCAGCGCCGATTTCATGCTCCGTCACAACGGTCAGCACAGCCTGTTGCAAGCCTTGCAACAAGACATCCTGCGGCGTGTCCGTCACCGTCACCCCGGTTTTGAACAACTCGGCGTCGCCGAACAATGGCTGGTGCTCGCACGCCTGACTGGCCAACCCACACGCGCCATCAGCCAGGCCATGAGCCCGCGACCGAAGCAGCGGCTGTCCAGCGCTGAATTCAGCCGTCAGGTCGCCCACCTGCAAACCTTGAGGAACGCCTTATGATCTGGCACTTGGAAAGCGTTAGATTGCTGTGATATTAGAAACAGACACTTAGAAGCTCATGCGCTTTAGGGCCGATCTAATCCCCTAACTGGTCAGAGCAGACAAAGTGATTGAGATTCTGATTAGCACAGAGGACGGCAGATGGAGCTTGTGTGGGCTACAGGGGATTTGGTGATCGCAGGGCAACCTTATCCAGGGTTTCCCATTCTGCTATGGGACTCGATGGAGAGTTGCGTTCCGGCCAATCAGTTCTTTCGGCACTACCTGCTTCGCGGGGTCATCGGCTCGAAGCGTTCCTGGCCCAGTACCGGACGCGCGCTGTACGATTTCTTCAGCTTCCTCGAGGCTCATGAGATTGACTGGCGCGACGTGGATCGTGGCGAGGCCAAGAGCCTTGTGGCGGCCTACCGAGATTACTGCCTGGAGGCGTGCGCGCTGGCACCGAACACCACTCGCCAGCGTTTGACTTATATCTGCAAGTTTTATGAATTCGCACTGAAAGAGGGGTGGGTGAAGCGCCTGCCCTTCGCTTATGAAGAGCGCGCCGTAAGGTGCCAAACAAGTTTCCTTGCCCATGTCGATGCCAGTGGCGGCAAGGCCATGGCAAACGATGTAATGCCACGTAGCCACAAGACCCTGCCTAAGTTTCTGAGCATGGCCGAGATCAAGTCGCTCTTGGCCGCAGTGGAGAACCCCCATCACCGAATGATGATGCGCCTAGGGCTGCATACGGGTCTGCGCCGCGAGGAAATCGCCGCCTTCCCGCTGGCCTATGTTTTCGACCCGGACAAGGCAGCACGAACCGAACGCAACCTCCGCATTCGGCTCGATCCGTTCGACGGCAGCGGTATGGTGACTAAGGGCAGCAAGCCGCGGGATATTTACGTCAGCCGCAAATTCATGGCTGAACTCTATCGCTATGTGACGAAGGTGCGCGGCGAGCGCGCCTCGCTAAGCAAGACCCCACAAAAGGCGTTGTTCCTTAACCAGTCCGGGGAACCCTATGGTGACGACGGCAAGAGCCTCAACCGGATCATCAGCGAGACCGGCAAGCGGGCTGGAATCAAAGTCCATACGCACATGCTTCGGCATACTTATGCCACCCATACCCTGGTCAGCCTTCAGCGTAACCCTGCGAGCGGGTTGGAGCCTCTGGTGTTCGTTCAGCGGCAACTCGGCCACAGTTCGATTCAGACAACCATGGTGTACCTGCACTTGGTCAACGAAATAGCCGACGAGGCGGTGCTGGCCTATGACGATGAGTTGAACGCATTGGCGGAGGCGGCCTGATGGGCAAGCGCAAGGTATTTACTAAGACCGACCTCAGCGTCCCGCAAGTCGAGCACAGCCGCGACATAGCAGGCAATGTGGTGATTCTGCCCGATACCATCCCTCCGACGAATACCACGGTCACGTTCGGGCGGAACGCCTCCAACAGCCGTAGTTTCGACTTTGCCCGCTGGTACGGCGCTGGCATTGACTCCATCACCTACGCCTGCCAGTGCCAAATTAAACGCTTCCTCGCCGGCCAAGAAGGCACCATCGCGATTAGCACCGTCGCTGGCTACTGCCAAAATGGGCTGCGCAATTTTTTCGACTGCTGCGTGCTGCGGGCGACGGCTATCGGCCGTGACTTGGCCATGTCCGATGTGAACCGGGACTTGATCGACGGCTATCTCGGACATTTGGCTGGGTTGGGCGTGGCGACTATCAGTCAGAAAACCCTCTACTCGCAGACCAAGCCCGTGTTGCTCGCCTTGGGGCGGCGTGGGCTAATCCATCTCGTCACCTCCGGCGATGGGACCACCTTCCCCCATAACCCCTTCCCAAACATCAACCGCAAGGCCAAGGGCGAGACGGGGCTGTCCAAACGCGAGCGGCAAGCGTTCACTGTGGCGCTCAGGCAGGCCATCAAGCCGATCTGGGCTGACGACGAGCCTGTGACCAGCGATCTGCTGGTCTACGCCCTGCTGGTCGTGGCGCTGCACACCGGACGCAATACCACGCCACTGCTGGAAATGGGTCGTGACTGCCTGCGCCCACACCCCAAGGACAACACCGTGTTCCTAGTACTGTGGAAGCGACGTGGCTACAACACCAGTAAAGTGGCGCTGCGAGCCGAGTCAGACACTGAGCGTCTTCTAGAGTCCACGCCGAACGTGAGAACCAACGTCGAGCGCTTGATCCGCCGCGTGATGGCCCTGACCGAGTCATTGGACGCAGAGGCTCCAGCCGACCTCAAGGGGCGCGTGTGGCTGTATCGCATACGCAATCGCAAGGGTTTCGGTACAGTCACGACGCTGATACCAGAAACGTTGGCTAGGTCGATAAACCGCCTCGTAACCGAGCATGGTCTGACCGACAGTGACGATAAGCCCCTGCGCATCAACATCTCACGCCTGCGCAAGACCTTCGCCAACCGCATCTTCGAGCTTACCGACGGCGATTTGGCGACCACCGCCGCTGCGCTCGGCAATACCCCGAGGGTGGCCGACCAAAGCTACCTGGCACCCGACGAGTATGCCCGTCGCAACTGGCAGTTCATGGGCGAGGTAATGGTGCAGGAGTTGCTAACTCGGACCGTCGGTGCAACCTATAAGGACACCCCCATGGGCCGCTGCGCCGACCCAGTGAACGGCCAGTACGCCCCGAAGCGCGAGGGCGCGACCTGCATGAACTTCATGAACTGCCTGCGTTGCAAGCATTACGCGGTAACCGCAGAGGATCTGTACAAGCTGTTCAGCTTCTACTTCCGCGTGCTGGCTGAGCGCTCGCGCATGGACAAGCGGCGCTGGGCACGGGAGTACGCCCACATCCCCCGCTTGATAGACCACTACATCGTTGCCGAAGGGCTGCGGCGCGGTACCTTCAAGGCCGCAGCGGTGGAGGACGCCCGCGAGCGAGCCCGGACCCTGCCGCACCCGTTCTGGTCGGTTGATCTGATCGACAGCTTGGAGCTATTTGCATGAGTGACAACACCTTGGTGGCACTACCTTGGGCTCCCCTTGCTGTCCAGCCGAGCGATGTGCGCGGGCTCCCGGAATCCGAACGCGACGCCCTGATCATCAGCGCTACTCAGGTCGATGGGCAGTGGGTTATTCTCAGCCGCTACCGCGACAACGTCTGGCAACTTGAAGGCTTCACCAGCGCAACGTGCCGGCGAGTCATACACGGCTGGACTTCCGCACCGCGCCACCGGCATTTTGGGAGGTGATGAAGGCGATGCTATATCGCTACCTACGCCGTGGACGCCATGGGGCGGTTCGGCCTAAATGCCTCGCTTTGGTACAAATTTTCTCTGATGCAAGGCCATTCCTGCGCCACCTGGAAGCATTCAAACTCGACTACCTAAGTGCGGTGACACCCCTGGTTTGCTCGACCTATGTGGACGCCTGCAAGGCATACCGGCAGCCCAGCCGATCCAAAGGCAAGCCGCTATCACAAAGCGGACTACATAGCCGTTTTCAAGGCCGTCGAAGCCATTCATGAACTGAGCCACTACACCGACGACCCGATGCCTCAGCATCCTTGGCCCGAAACTTCCGCCAAGGCGATGGCGGGGCTTACCGGCAGCAGTGCCCAGAGCGGCAAGACCCCGCTGATTCCGGATGATGTGTTCTGCATACTGTTCGAGCGGGCCTATCAACAGGTTGAGCGCGGCCGGCACTTGCTTGATCTGCGCGAAGCGCTGGAAACCCTCGCTATGCAGCGAAAGGGGCGGAGTGCTCGGAGTCTCAATAAGGCCAAGAACAGCCACCTGAGCACCCTTGGTTGGGAGGACGGTCTGAACGCATTGAATAAGGCACTGATCAATCTGCGCACGGCCTGCTATATCGTCCTGGCTAGCACTTCTGGCTGTCGCATCCATGAACTGGCCTACGTGCAGTCAGGTGCCCACCACCGCACTCAAGACGATCATGGCACCGCCTACCACTGGATGCGCTCGCGGTCGGAAAAGACCGGTGTCGGTATCCATGATTGGATGATCCCCCAGGCCGCTGTGCGTGCCCTGCGCGTGATGGAGCGCTGGTGCGCACCCTATCAGGCCATGATCGCCGCCGAGATCCTTCAGCGGCGCCACGCCAACCCGTATGATCCGCAGATCGTCGAGGCGCACAAACACCGCTATGCGCTCTTTCTCGGCGTAGATCCGAAAGAGGGCAATCAAGTGCGCACGCTTTCCAACACTACTTGGAGCGTATGCTTCAAGGCATTCGCCAAGGATTGCGGACTGAGCTGGAATCTCTCCAGCCACCAGTTCCGCCGCAAGTTTGCCAACTACGCCGCGCACAGCCGCTTCGGTGACCTTCGCTACCTCAAGGAGCATTTCGCACATTGTTCGCTGGACATGTCTCTGGGCTACGCCATAGACGATAGCTGGGGACAGCATCTGGACCTTGATCTGTACGCAGATATTCAGGGTGAGTTGGAAGATATAAAACTAGGCGTCGTCGATAACTGGCTGGGTGACGAACCCTTGGCCGGGGGCTACGGCCGCGCGCTCAAGCAATGGCAGCGGGAACCGCAGAATCTGCTGATCTTCAAGGATCACGCCTCGATGCTGAAGTCCATTGCCGAGAGCACCGCAATTCGCAGCAACGGCCATGCCTGGTGCACGGCGGACAATGACGGTTGCGTCGGTAATACTCTTGAGCGTACCCGCTGCGGCAACTGCAACCATGCTGTGATTGGACACGGTCACGCGGCCATCTACCAGCGACTCTACGATGATCTAAAAGGGCTACTGAATTGCCCGGACATTGGCGAGGGCGGCCGCCAGCGCGTTGAGCGCGACCTGAATCGCTGCCGTGACGTACTGGTACAGTTGGGAATGGACCCGGAGACTTTAATCGCATGAAATCCAAGGACAAGGCGACCAACTATAAGCCTGCTGAGGATCGCGAGAAGGATCTGAAGCTCGCCCTTCTCCGCATCCAAAAGGGTCGCACCCACACCGGGGAATCCAAGGTTACCATCGCGGCAGTCGCCCGCGAGGCGGGCGTATCGACGGCGCTGATTCACAACTACTACCCACGAATTGCCGAGGCTATCCGAGAGGCTCAAGGTCGCTCCAGTCGCGCCATGCGTGATGTGAAACAACAAGACTTGATTGCGGAACGCAAGAAGTCCGCAGCCCACCGTCAGGAGATCGAGGAATTGCGGGTCAAGGTCGCCAATCTCGCATCCATCAACGAAGTGCTAACGGACGAGAACCGTGTACTCAAGGCTAAGATGAGCGACCGCAAGGTGGTCGACCTGCCTTCAAGAAAGTCGCATGGATAGGTCGATTTCGCGTAGTGCGCAATCACACCCTTTGCGTCGAGGGAAAGGTCAGTACAGAAGTATCCTTAGAAACCGAGGCGTGTATTGCTCCGTGTAAACCACTTTTATTCCTTGTTAACCACAGTGGTTTACAGTGCAAAAATTAGGGTTACAGAATTATGGCCTGCCCCGGCTTCGTAGGTTTCCGGCCTTTAATCGACACCTGGAAACCATCCCTACGTCGACCCAATGCGCCGACCCGACGAAGTGATATACAGCGCTTTGAAGTCATTACTCGAGTGTTTCCAAGGCTCTCGCGCCTACTCGGTTCTGGGGTAACGCTTGCGTAGCTTCGAAACGCCCTCGGCGACCTCTAGACGCTCGATCTCCCCAATGACGTCCTCGAGGACTTTCGCAACAGAACGATTGTCCTTTAGGGCATAGCTACCGACCATCAACGTTATGGGGTGCGTACCGAGCACAGCAGCAATGTCGTCGAGCTTCTCGATAGTCGGAGCGTACAGACCTCGCTCCAATGTGCTGATATAAGTCCGACTGCTAAGGGTGGAAAAGTCCTCCTGCGTCCGGCCTTGTTTCACACGAAGCCACCGAAGAACTGTCCCGAAAGCACTTTTCAATTCCACTTTGCATGTCCTGCAAAAGGAACGATAAGGCGCTTTCGAACAGTATATAACTACAATGTATACTGTTCACGTTGAGGGTTCGCCGTGTTCATAACCAATAGACAGGCAGAAGTGAAAGGCTCTCAAGCACTGCTGGAGCCTGGCCACCAAGGTTGGCATTTTGTTCAACAACATTTGATGTCACCTTGGTTTCATACAACGATAGTCAGATGCGAGGACGGCCTTGAGATCCACGACGTGGTGTTCGTGGATAGCTTGCAAGCGCTGACGTCCATTCTGGAGCTAACGGAAGCGGGAGTCCAAGTGAGGTCGGTACAGTTGGTGTCACCTGGGTGGCTCAACGGCACCGGTGACTGGCGCATGGATACACTGTTGGAAGTAGCTCAAAGTCAGGATGGGACCTCACTGCGGTATACCCTCCATGATGGCCGCCATTTCTACTTCCCTGAGGCACAGCCAGATGCCTCAGAGAAATACAGTGTGCTGGTGTTTCCCACACGAGAGAACGATGGACCGTAGCCTTCAGATTTTTGATGCTTGGTAATAGACGCATGAAGAATTTTAGCGATACCCGCTCACCCACCACTGATCTTCCAGCTGGAAGCGAGCTTGAGGTTCAAGGTTCCGATAGGTGACCCGCTTCATTCGTGATTTTCCTTGAAGGGTTGATCCTTCAGCTTACTTGTCGTACTCGGCCATTACGGAGGCGGGGAAAGCGACGTTATGAGCCAGGTCACAGAGGTGGCGCTTCAATTCCTGCCAGCCGGGTGTACCGCCGCCAGACCGGATGATAAGTTCTGCTTCATGGTGACAGGTCTTACCGCCAATGCTGCCTTTGTGGACATGCAGGGTCTTCGCACGTTCTCCATTTTGACGGAAGTTGTCAAAGACGACTGCTGCTTTGCCAGCGTCTTCAATGCGCTCGCCGCATACGTCACAAAACAGCATCGGCGAATTGATACCGTCCACTATTTGAATCTCGATCATCGTGTTTGTCCTCCGTCTACCGGCCGTATCGGTGGCACCACCGGGCGCCTATTTTTCCTACAGCCCGGTTGGCCGGTGACGGGTTACGCGCAACTCGTTGATGCGCACAACACCCGGGGACCAGTTTCCACCACTGGCGATCAACTGGCGGGCACGGCCACGGGCGCGTTCTTCGATCAGCTCAGCCGGTTCGTCGGCATCGATATTCAGGCTGAACGACTTGCTGTCCTGGTAGCTGACAGACGTGCCAGCTATCGACCACTCGGCGGTCACGCTGACAGTTTCGATCTGCATCACTTAGCCCTCCCAGGCGATTTTCCGTTACAGGGCCAGGCGATAGAATAAGGTGGATGAAGGCTCGATTATCAGAGCGTCATCCTTCGTTGAATAAAAAATCTTGGGGCCGATTCCTGTCTTCGCGTTCAAGTAGCCGTCTGCTACCTCACCGACACTTACCCCGAGCACAACATTGTTTTTTGCAGAAAGCTCCTTAACGGTAAAGTGGCGGCCGTCTTGATCGATGACCAGCTTCAATCCGCCGCCGCTGCGCTCATTGCTCCACGCACCAACGTATTTGCTGGCACCGCTGGAGGTTTCAGTAGGATCAGAGCAGCCCACCAGTGCGAGAACCAGCGTAAAGCCCAGCAAAACATGCTTCATATCGATTTTCCGTGATTATTCGACTTTGGTGTTCGGGTCAGGCGGGATGCAGGTTTCCAAGAAGCTCGTCACCTCTCCGAAGTCAGGTACGGTGTCGAGGTAGCGTCCGAATGAGCTGCCACCAACATTTCTGTAAAGCATGCAAAGGTAGGGATGGTACTTCTGGAAGAACTCGGTGAGCTTGACCAGCTCAATCCTTTCATAAGTTACATGGCCGGCAATCTTGTTCCGCATGGATCGGAAGGCGGGACCGAAATCTTTGTCGACAGGTAGCATGCGTTCAAATTGGGAACGCGGGTACACCTTGGCGGAGACGGTGCCTCGATCGATACTGGAAAGCCACTGATTGGCCTGAAGGTAGACCTGCTCATTCAGTGCGCCATCAGTGTACGTATGCGCACCGACTTTGCTCTTTTCCTCTCCAGTCCTTTTGGCCCTTTCGTCTTTCACCCAAGCCTTTATTTCAGGGCTATTTTTGATGTCCACGACTTGATGGTCCCGTGCAAACAAGGCCATGTAAAGTTCATACAAATGGTGGATGAAGCTGGAGTAGGCATTGTAGGCCCGGTACGCCCGCTGATGACTATGCCCTTGCAGAACGATGGATTCACCTTGCACCACGAAGAGTTCAAAGGCGTCCTTACACCGAAGATACTCATGCCGGATAGCCATGCAGTGCAGTTTGTCCGTTTCACTGTCCATTTCATTCCCTTGATCATGGAACGCGAAAATTGGCGTTCTTTACTGACCCAGCCCCGCGTTTACGGCGAGGCTTGGGAGAACCTGGGCGGCTTCCGACGCAGCCCCGTAGGGCTGGTAGGACTTTCCTAGCGGCGGTCGATGGCACCTGCCGCTACCAAAAGGTTTGCGTCAGCCACACTAACCACAGCTTTGGCTTCGCTGCCCAATTCGGGGCGCTAACGCGCCAAATAATTTTCCTATGCTGGCTGATGATCCTCGACCAGCTCGAAATAGTTTTGCTGAACGCAGCGCACTGTCCCCTCGATCAGCGTACCGTCACTCTGCTTGATGCGCGCACGAGTAAGGCCAGGAGCCTTAAGCAGAGCAACCCCAATTTCAGCAGGTAGGAGGAGCACCGAGAAACAGCTGTGCAAGCGCTGCAGCAGCGCCGGAAACGTCTGTGGCTCTGTTGTCCGGCCCAACTCGCCTGGTTTACCGTAAATAAGGGTTAATTCAATTGACCCTGGATTCAAGCTCACGACGATCTCCTAACGTTGAATAGACACGAAAACCGAGTCCTTCCTACGGACTCGGCCCCACTTTCAAGGCGGGGCTTGGGGGTTCCTGAGCGGGAAATTACTCGACCTCTGTGATGAACAATGAACGGTTCTGGTCAATGTTTGCTTGAGGTTTTTGGTCCTGAGCCGCCTTGATCCAACGTACGGCCACTTTTCCTTGAATAAATTGGGTTCGTCAAAGGCTGATATTAAAAGGGTATGGTTTCGTCCCACGGAGGGAGGTCATTCTTTTGCGCCAGGCTGTTGGCCTTGATACCTGCCTCAAGCGACTTGATGAACCTGATGGACGACGCCACGTGGTTGAAAATCAGCAAGCTTTCGTCGTAATTCAGGATCGGGTTGTCATGCGCGAGACTCTTGTTGTTCCGCACATCGTTGAAGGCTTCCAGAACCGAGATGCTGGACTTCAGGATGCGGTCTGTCATTGCCGACTCAAGGTGGCCGCGTTCGCGAAGGGCTTTCACATACTCGCCAAAGACGCTATGTAGAGGCTTTTCTCTGCTTATGCTAATGCCATGCGGCTCACAAGTGACCCGAATAAATTTGTTAACGAAGGTATGCAGGCGGTCGAGTCCTCCCTCGGGCTGGTTTTTCTCTATGGCTTCACGCACATGCTCAGCAACGACTTCAAAGTCACGGTCATCAGCAATGGCAGTTAGTGCATCCAGATCCGCAACCGACTGATCGCTGAGTAATCGCATTGCGATCTTTCGGCAGTCGTCTGTCAATTGCGGACTGCTGTCACCGAGGCGATCTATCTGCACACCATAGGTAATGAGTCCATCAAGAACCTTACCTACCGTGTGGTTGGGTGCAATATCCCAAAAAGCCCGCATCCTCTTGGCCTTGGAGTCGCCTCCACTTCGATACTGAGCTGCATCAATATCAATACGGTAATCGATAAAGAAATCTGCGTAGGTACGATCCGAGAAGTCCAGGACATAGCCGCTTCCCATCCCCAGTAGCTTTTCGAGCTTTCGCCGCTCGAACGCGCTAATTACGGCCATTCTTCTTTTTCCTATGCGTCTAGAGTGGTGTAGGAACCCCAATCAAATGCCTCATGTCACGCTCGAACTTACCGTAATCATAGGTCCACTCCAGTGCGTCTATAACATCCATGGCCAGCGACCTATAAGGGGGCGCCATTTCAAAACGACCAGGGTTCTGTTCGTTAAGCTTCTGAAATGTCTCTACCCATGTGCTGCAACCAGAAATCACCTTGCCGTTATCGTTCCGCAGTGGCATTAGGCGCGTTTCTTCATAGTGCATCGACTGATTGCGGCCATGCCAAATCAGGTCCCTAACGCATGTAGATGAAATACTCGCCCCTGTAGGAGCGTTTTCTCTCTTCCCATGAGCGATAGAGAGAGCTTGTTTGGAAATTTGCAGTAATGCGCCTGCCGCAATGTCGATCAAAACTCCATAGGTTTCAATCGCACGGATATTGGCTTGGAGCTTCAGCTTGACCCTGTCCAAACCCGCGCTGCATGCGTCTCGAAGTCCATCACGTTGTTCAACACCGTCGAACAGCTCCACCGTTTCTTGATTACCTTGCCGTGCCTCTTCCATGGACTGCGTGGCCATCAGATGCCGAAGTATGGAGCTGTGCAGATCCAGTAGCATCATCTGCGCCTGGTTGAAGTAGGTGATTGCTTGCTCGCTCATGTGCTTTCCTAGATCAGTCGTCTAACCATTGTTGGGCCTTCCAATCCGCTTCAATCAGCAGTTCGCGCACCTGAACGTAAGTCGCAGGTTCATCGGCACCAATCGTGTATTTGCCGTTATCGAACCTTACCCAGGTTTCCCCGACTTCCCACAGAACGGGTGGTGTCGAAGGTTCAAGCAAGTGGTACATGGCAACTATCAACAATGGGTGCAAATTTGGATCAGTACTATCCTTCACGACGCTGCATCCTTCGCGCTTTGTTGCTTTTATGCGCTGTTTACGACTTTCAGCTCTACGAATGTGTAGCGAGTCTGTCTTGGCCAGCTTCCTGAACCTTATTTGTATTGGCAGCAGCGGGCACGCTATGAGGTGTCGCCGAGGGAGCAGGTTTCGGTGCCGCAGGTACAGCAGGCTTGAATGCGGGAGTGGCAGGTTTTTTCACAGCAGGTTTTGCGGCAGGCTTGGCTACAGCTGCGGCTGGTTTTTTCGCCGCCGGCTTCGCAGCAGGTTTCGCGGCAGGCTTGGCTACGGCTGCGGCTGGTTTTTTCGCCGCCGGCTTCGCTACAGGTTTTGCGGCAGGCTTGGCTACGGCTGCGGCTGGTTTTTTCGCCGCCGGCTTCGCAGCAGGTTTCGCAGCAGGTTTCGCGGCAGGCTTGGCTACAGCTGCGGCTGGTTTTTCCCCCGCCGGCTTCGCAACAGGTTTTGCAGCAGACTTGGCTACGGCTGCGGCTGGTTTGCCGGCCCTTGGGGCAGCTTTTGAAACCACTGCTAGTGCTGCAATCGGTTGTACGGTGAGCTCTACACCTATCGCGTTCATCAGTTTTCTGATGGTCTCAAACCGCGTTTTCGCGCCTGTTTTCAGCACCTTATAAAGACTTTCACGATTGACCCCGGCATCCTTGGCGACTTTGTTTACGCCTTTAGCTTTTGCGACTTCTGCCAAAGCATGAATGAGACCTTCCGTATCACCGGCTTTCATACTTTCAGCCAAATAAGCCGCCATAGCTTCCGGGCTATCGAGAAAGCGCGAAGCTTCATAACGAGTCGTACCAGAAGCGTTGAGGCTGAGGATTGGCATATCCTCGGGGTTGAATTTCGTATCTTTCATATCATTGGTCTCTCAGCGCATCGAGGATCGTTTTAGCTCGCTTGATACCTCGCCTTTGATCCGTTTTATCGCTTCCGCTGAGCATCAAGAACTCAGCTTTCCCCGAGCGCACATAGTAAATTCTGTACCCAGGTCCTACGAAAACACGCATTTCGCTCACCCCATCACCCACCGGTTCGCAATCTCCAAAATTGCCATCACCGGCGCGATCCAGGCGGGCTAAGATGGCCGCTCTTCCTTGAACATCCTTCACACCGTTAAGCCAATCCTCAAATTCGGGAGTTTGGTGGATCTCGTATGTTTTTTTCTTATTGATCATAGTCCCATGTGTAGCCATATGGCTACTCCTTGTCGGTGCGAGATTGAGCGCAGGTCAAGGTGGTTTCAATTGCCTGGTATTCAAATTGCTCCCCCCACGCGACAATCCGCGCTGCTACCGCGTCAATGGGCTTCTCATTGCCTGCTTTCATTGAGGTTTTCCGTTGTAAGTGGAGCAGGTGGTGAACGGGGGACTTGTCGCCCTGGGCAACATCTGCCAGCGCTCAGGGGCGCGGTAGCCGCTTTTCCCTTAGCAACTTAGCGTTTTTTCTTCGCTAGCTTGGCTTTTCGGGTTTCTCTGGCAGCAACAGCTTCACGATCCAAATCCTCACGCTGACTCTCCGAGATAAGTTCAAAATCGTACAGGGCCAGCAAGTAGCCCCAGACGGTTGAATACGCCTCATCTACGAAATCAGGGTAAAGCGCTGCATCGATTGATCTGATGTGCTCACGAACTTTCTCTTCTGCATTGGGCATTACTGATTCCTTATCTGTTGGAGCAAACGTCGCCAAAGTGTGGAGACCCTTCGTTCGTCAACTGGAGAGTCTTTTCGCTGCTTATGCCTAGGGTGCGTTCTCATTTGATGCCAGTAGCGCCGTCGATTAGTCTCGCCGCTTTTTGGGGTAACGGATGTGCCGCTATTGGTTGCGTGATGATCAGTGGGAGCGGATCAAGGAACTGTTGCCGGGTAAAACCAGCGACCGCGGCGTAACGGCCCGAGATAACCGACGGTTTATCGAGGCGGTGCTGTGGATTGCTCGAACTGGTGCACCCTGGCGCGACCTCCCAGAAACCTATGGCCATTGGCATCGAGTTTATGTGCGTTATAGCCGCTGGTCACGCAAGGGAGTTTGGTTAAAGGTGATGGAGTCGCTTGCGGCTGACGCAGACGTGGAGCATCTGATGGTCGATGGCAGCATCGTGCGGGTTCATCAGCATGGCGCGGCAAAAAAACCGATCAGGACGCCGAAGCCATGGGCAGATCCCGAGGTGGACTGAGTACCAAGATCCACGCCGTCGTGGATGCTCTTGGAAATCCGCTACGCCTGCTGCTGACGCCCGGGCAGGCCTCGGAATACGGCCAAGCCCAAGCACTGATCGAGGGCTTTACCCCGAGGCGGTATTGGCAGACAAGGGCTATGACTCAGACGCGTTCATTGATGCTATCCAACGCAAAGGAGCTGAAGCGGTCATCCCCTCGAGAAAAAACCGCCTGAAACCTCGCCAGCTGGATCGGCATTTCTACAAGGCACGTAACTTGGTAGAGCGCTTTTTCCAGAAGCTGAAGCAGTTCCGTCGGATCGCGACAAGGTATGAGCGACTGGCAAGAAACTACCAGTCGATGCTGAGTCTTGTGTCAGCTGTCATATGGTTGGCCTGATTGCCCCCCCCTAGCACTAGGGCACCCCCCATTCATCGCGTTAACACAGCTTTACTGCTCGCTGTAGCTATGCTGAAAATACCGAAAGGGAGGTAATCACGTGCCTGAAACTCGGTCGTGTCAAGCTCATGCGCTCAAGCTGGCATGCTCCAATTGCAACATATTGGAGTTCTGTCTACCGCTTGGCCTCACCGGCGAGGAAGTCGCGCAGCTTGACTCCCTGATCATGCAGCGGGTCAAGGTAAAAAAGGACGCGGCGCTGTACCGCGCCTGCGATCCATTGCGTTTTCTTTATGCCGTGCGCATCGGCTTTTTCAAGACCGATGTGCTCTCGCTCGATGGTCGTGAGCAGGTCACCGGCTTCCAGATGCCTGGCGACATGCTTGGGTTGGATGCTGTCAATAGCGGCCTGTACACTTGTAATGCATTTGCCCTTGAGGACAGCGAAGTTTGCGCTATCCACTTCGATCACCTGGAGAAACTTGCTCAAGAACTGCCCTCACTACAGCACAATCTGAACAAAATATTCAGCAGGGAAATCGTCCGCGATCACGACATGTTGATGCTGCTAGGCAACATGAACTCGGATGAGCGCCTCGCGGCATTTCTGCTGAACTTGTCACAACGCTTGAATATGCGCGGCTATTCGTCCAAAGAGTTTGTACTCAAGATGCGCCGCGAAGAAATCGGCTCATATCTAGGGCTACGCTTGGAAACCATTTGTCGAGGAATCGCGCACCTGCGAGACCATGCGCTGGTCGAGGTATCAGGCCGTGAAGTCAAAATCCTGGACATGGACAGGCTCAAGCATCTGGTCGCAGGTTGTCATCGGTTTTCTTGAGAATCACTCTATTTAGTAGCAAGTAGTCGTAGAAGCTGTGCCAACTGAGACTCCGCTTTCAAGAGTGCGGTATCGGCTGCTGCGTGCCACGCTTTCGCAAGTGGCTGTAAATCTTTTTCGTGCTTGGCTCTGAGACACCACTGGAAATGGTCGTGCCAGGAGCCGAGGGCTGACTGCACAGTCTTGAGCGAAGCAGCGGCCTCACCAGAGAGGGGCGACAGCTGAGGAAAAGCATCGTTGAGGTAACGGGTACGTTTGACCAGGATTCTCAGCTGGTGACGATCAAACTGCGGATCGGCTAACGCAGCTTTCAGGTGCTCGATTTGCTTGTGCAAGCGTTTGCTGATGGTCTTTTTAATTCGACCTAACTCGCACGCACGCTCAGCAGCTCGGAAGGCTGAAGGCCACTCATCCAGTTGGAAAAAGAGCTGATTGATCGCGCGGGCTTTAACGATGCGGCTATAGCTGGTCTGTAGAATCGCTTTTCTGACATGCGCCTGCTTTGGGAATCCTTGCGCCTCAAGCTCTTCTATCAATACCTCAAGGTCACGCGCAGGCGTGGTCAGTCTGCCGACTGCGGCTGCGGCCTCATTCAGTGGCGCGATGCCCTCTATCTCACGCAATGGCCGCAACAGGCTTCTGATGCGCCGCAGATTGATTCTGAGGTCATGCAACGCTTCACTGTCCGTCCTGGCGCCCATTCGGGCTTGAGCATGGTAGAGCCCTACCTCAAGCGCTACGATTTGGGCAACGAACGAGTCTACAAATGCCATCAGACACCATCCAACTCCGAAGACGACGGAGTGAGGTTAGCAGGTCGGATAGCGCCTCGAACTTCCGGGATAGCTTGTGTTGTGGATCCAGATAGATTATCGGCTTGAAGGTCTGGTGTGACTCACTCATTTTCACTGAGCTCATTAGATACGCAGGCAGTGCCGTTGCGGTAGAGCATTGCGAACCTGGTGTTGGTTAACGACGTCGCCCCCTACTTGGCTCAAATGAGAACGCCCCCTAGCATTTACCTAGCTTTTTCAAGGCAATCACCAAGCGATCCAGGCTCACGTCCAGATGCTCTTTATTGGCTACCAGCTCTTTTTTTCATGATCTCCAGGTATCGCTTCAACTCCTCGTTATCGGTCGAGAAGGAAATAGGAAAATCTTCCGTGGAGGTCAGTTCGTTGCCATTTTCGGTGTAACGAATGGCCGCACAGACCAGTGTGGCCAGATCGATCACCCGATGCAGGGGCAACTCTTCAGATTGGCGAGACCACTTTTCACCGGTGTTGCGCCACACCTTGGCCGAGATCTCCGTGCAACCGGGCTCGTTCCATTGCGCCAGTCCCACCGAAAGCCCTTTCGCATCGGTCTTATTCCTGTAAGGGCCATCTAGCTGATCGTAGTTAGCGACTTCAAGAACAGGTTTGTGCTTCAAATACGTCGGAATTTTCATGGACACCCTCTCTAGTAAAGTCACTAATATTACTAACTTTAGTAAATTTACTAAATTTAGTAAACAGCTTCTTAAAAAAGAAACGACGGGGATCCAATTCAAGGCAGCCGTGCAGGGCCACATCGGCGTCCTCCATTGCGCCTTAAAACTCCCATGAAACCGTATTGGAGGAAATGCAGCTTCGGCTGAGCAAAGGGCCCCGGAGATGATGCGAGTCCGAAAACGGACGGTTGAGCATCCCTTCGGGACGCTCAAACAATGGACGGGTGCGACGCACTTCCTAACCCGAAAGCTGGTCGGGGTGAGTGCGGAGATGAGTTTGAATGTGCTCGCCTACAGCATGAAACAGGTGATGATGAAAATCATCGGTGCTCACGGTTTGATGACGGCGCTGTCGGCATAAAAAGGCTGGTTCTGGCCCATCCCTGATGGCTGTAAAAACAGCGTTGACATGCTCCAGGTCGCGACCGATACGACCCGCAGCATTGACCGTGCGATCGCTCAGCCAACGAACCTCGATGATCCAAGACGATGAGGTCAGAGCGTTTTTACACACTCCGGGCCGATAGCTGCCTGCCGCGATGGGCAGTAATCGGACAACAGCGTCCTTCAGACCTAGTACGCCAAATTGCCCTAGGCTTGCACGACGCTCGCCCATACTGGAGCCAGATTAATACCCTTGACTTCGTTTGGCGTGAAATTCTTTCACCTCATCCCACGTCATCTTGATGGCGATAGTCCTCGCAGACGACTCATCGAGGACGTAGACCTCCACGTCAGGATCACTGATAGGAGACCCGAGCCTAAAGGGTCGCTCCAAGCGGCCACTACCCACCATTCCATCCTGGCTGAAAATGACAGCTGGGCAATGATCTCCACTTTCAAATAACGCCTTAATCCCAGACTTGAGCCACTCCCAATCTACCTGCGCAGGAAAGGGTGGGCGGGTCGTATGGAGTACAACTGGGATAATTGAATCCACACCTTTGACAATGGCACCAGAGAAGCCTGAAAGGAGCTTTTCGTCAGAAATTGCATCAATCGCCACACTTATTGCCTCATCGTCTCCGAGATGGCTGCCAGAGCCTAAATGCGGCTCTAGGAATGCCATGAATTGTAGGAAGCCTGAAGATTGAAACGTCTCACCCTGGCTGCCTTCCGCCCGTGACAACACGCCCTTGAGAATGTTACGCACGATACAAGCAGCTGCCCTAAGCTCATCCGGATTGAGGCAATCAATGGCTTGCTCACTCAGTAGATTGAAAAGCAGTGCATGACGGTAGCCAAGATCGAAGCACGCCTGATGGAATGGATGCCGTTTACTGATTAGATCCACCCTGACCCACTGGGCAAGCTCTTCAGTGGCCATCAATCGCTTAGCCGGTTCATTGGACAGCATCGGCATTGGCGTAACCACTTCCTCAGTGATGTCGTACATTTGCTTCATCTCAATCGCAAAGCGCAGCGCCTCCAATTGCGCCCACTCAACCATGGGCTCAATCCTCGCAGCATGCACTTTGTCCGGAGCGGCGTTGAAGGCGGCGACAGCCAGGTCGCCAAGCACGCGACCGGTCAAAAACGCATCGCTGCACTTGATCACACCTCTGGGGAACGGTGCTCCCAGCGAGAGGTTCATTACTAACGTCATCGCAACTGAAGGATCAGTCCAATCTAGCTGATTGAGACCAACGAATGGCATGTAATTATTTCGAACAGCAGGGTTAGAAACAAATTCCCGGGCATGTTGCCCGAGGCTTCCCCAGAAATCGAACCTAGTTGGCACCACTCGGTTGCGGTACTGACGAGTCTTCAGTTGCCAATGGAAATCTCCGCAAAATTCAGGATCGAAATGCTCTTTAAGCAGAGGAAACGCCGCCTTAGCAATGTCGTACACCGTCTGCGGTGTCTGGCCAAGAAGGTCATCCTTACGATTGTGCAGGAAAATCGCAGCCTCCGACTCCCTATGCGGCAGGCCATGATCACGACACCAGGCATGCATTGCATATGGATCAATGGCAGTGAGGGTAATGCACCATCGACCACGGCCAAAGCCGTTGACATCACGCCAGAGCATCATAAAGCCATGTGAGCCTGCCCTGTCGCCTTCTCGAGCAATCACATCCATGGCGGTAAGCACTATTCTCGGAGGCCAACGCTCATCGTCTTCATTTCCCCCAACGGAATCGATATTTCCTTCTTCGCTTCCGAGATCGTCAATCCCTTTATAGGCGAGGTAAAGATCGATTGATGGAAGCGCCTCGACTGGGAGATTGGTACTGCCGGTTAGATGCCAGGCCTCAGGAAGGTGTGCTAGGAAACCAAACCCAGACTCTTCGTTGGTCAACTTGAGTGCCAAATACTGCTTACCCGACCATGCGTTCATGCTGCCAACGGCATGCACGAGAAGCGTCGACCAGTCAGCCGCGACGACTACGAAGCAAACGTCGAAATTGCCCAAGAAAGGGAGCATATTCCGAAGTTCCTGCTCGTAGCCGGCAAGCTCAGTGACGGTCTGTCTCTCGGTTTCGCTGGCCCTTTTGACCTCAAAAACCACGAGTGTCTTCGTCTCAGCGTTGAAACAAAGGATGTCTGGGCGCAGCACCTCCCCTGTGGTCAGTGAGATACTGGTGTTGATCGAGATGATCTCCAGAACGCTCAAACGGCTCAGGACATGATCTGCCGCCTCAGCTGAAGCACGTCGAGAGATGTAATCGATGCCAAAGGAGGGAAGAAAATACCCCTGGTCTACCGTGTCCGTTAAGGAGGTGATCGCCTCTCGCCCTTGGATCGACTGAAGCAGTTCTTCCTTCTCAATGAGCTGTTGTAGCCAGGACACTACTTCGGACTCTGGGGGAAGCTTGACCTTTGACATAGTTCTTCCTTGAGTTGGTAGCAGACGATTGTAGTGGTCTATTGATTTCGGAACCGAGCCTCATGCTATCGCCTGGACCAACGAGCAAGAGCTTCTTAGTCATGACGTAAGATTATTTTGCTGGCAGGTGTCTGCACGTCCCAATGATAGTGAGGGATTTCGATCCACGAGTCATCGCGACATACAGATCCTTGGCGTTAAGTGCATCCGCATCGAGGATAACTGCATGGTCATATTCCAAGCCCTTGACCAGCAGAGTTGTTCCGATGAGCTTTTTATGACTGATAGGCCGTCCCGTATGCCTCATCTCGCGCTGATACGTGTTTGCAGCCTCTGCAAGAGTTGCCCCTTCACCGTCAACGTGCATCTTCAGCACGTTGAGGAAGCGATACAGCAGGTCACGACGATAAGCAGACGTCTCTGGGTTGCTCTTCAAAGCCAGAAAGAATGCCTTGAGATGGCTGCTTGTAGGTTCGTTCAAATAGTCGTTCGCTGCCTTCAAGACCAAGGGGTATCTCGTCCCTTTGCGAAGATTGGCCACCTCGCCTCGTTTGGTGCCAGCCGTTAATGCATCAGCGACACCCGTGAAGCATTTCTTTGCAAACTCAACTGCGAGGAGGAAGCCGGCCTGGACAGTCTTCGCGGCTACAAATTTTTTGACGAACGAATGAAGATTCTTGCCTTCAACCTCCTCGATGGAGGAAAACCGTCCTGACATGCTTCGGGCCAAAAGGTGAGTCTTGTTTTTGGACTGCTGATCCCCACCATGCAGAGCAATAACGCTCTCATCATGGTTCAGTAGATTACAGAGCGAGGAATACTGTTTTGAGGAGAGGTATTCTGGATCGGTGTGGACACGAACCACACTAGGTGGCCGTTCGCCGAGCAGGTCAATCTTCTGGCCCCGTTCTATCTTTTTCCGTGCCTCCTTGAGCCAGGCGCCAAGCTTCGGATTCCCTGACTTCTCCCAGCGCCAAGGAATATCCAGTTGCCCCAGACAGCCAAAAGAGGGATAGACGCTAATGTCCCAGTCCACAGGCTTGCCCTCGTCAAAGTCGAAAATGGCCTGCATAGGATCGCCTAGGATCCGACTGGGCAGGAACTCTGCCAAGGCACAGACCAACGCATGCTGTAGCTCAGAGCAGTCCTGATACTCGTCCACATAGACGCCAACGTAGGTGGCAGCTACAGCCTGACGAATGAATTTCTTCCCTAACAGACCAGAACAACACTCATAGAGCTTGTTCCACTGCTTACTAGTCGGGTTTTCTACTTTCCATCCTGACGTCTTGGGGTAAGCCAGGCAAAGTCGCAGCGCCCAGCTCGCAATCGTGTCCACCTGATATTTGGAGGCTGCAACACCAAGTGCGGCCATCTTTGTCTTGATGGAGTTCACGCCTGCGAAGGTATGCGTCAGGATCAGTTGCCTGCCGCTAGAAGCCCGCACTGCCAACGCAATGAGGTGTGTCTTTCCATACCCAGCAGGCGCGATCACATACCCCTTGGTTGTGCAGTCGTTGAGCTTGATCGCCAGTTCATCAGACACGCTCTGCCCACTCCCAAAGCTTGCTGAGTTCAAGCGCAAGGTTCTTCTTGCCGAAGGCAGCGTCCTGGAAGGCCAGGCAGATTGCCTTGAACCACAAATCGCCTCTGGTGGTGTCCTTGAACCAACCAGAGTTTTTCGCCGCTACACCGATAGCGGTCCGTAGCTTGGGGCTTTCCGTCCACGTGCCAATATCTTTGTCCAAGTTTTCCAAAAGCTGTGATCGCACCTGGTCGTATACAGGGTAAAACAGCTCATCTTGAGCGAGCTTCACACTGGCCAATACATCGTCCCACGGCAGATCTTGGAAAGCTCGCTCTTCAAGTGAAAGCTTGTCGCTCCACACATAGGTCGGAATCCCCAATGCAACAAGCTCTGCCGCATCGGCGGTAGAAAACTGCTTCTCCGCGTCGCCATCAGCCAGCACCGACACGTCATAGCAAAGTGATTTAAAAGCTTTCGCCAGTGCTTTCACTTTGCTGGCTCCCTTCGCGTCCAGCAGCGCTACGCCGTGGAACGAAAACGGATCTTTTTCGTTCTCTATCTGGTAGTCGTCAAAGCCTCTCAGGAAGCCGACCTCCGTAGCGCCCTCGCACACTATGACTTTCTTCGCCAGGAATGCCTCGGTGCTTGATCGAATCTTGCCCTGAACCTCGTGTTCTTCGAGCCCCTTCTGAGCAGCAGAAATGATCTGAACCACACCGCCCTTGCTGTGGACGATGTAAAGGTCCTTCACCGTGAGTTCGCGCAGCACCATGGGCGAATGGGTTGTCAGGAAATATTGTCCGCGCTTGTCTTCTCTAATGTGCTTGATGAGGCGGGTGATTCGATGCGGCTCCAAGCCGAACTCCAATTCATCGAACAAGGTGATATGGCCCTCTTCAAGCCCCGCCCTCTGAATTCCACACTGAAGCATGCGGCGCGATCCAAGGCCCAACTGACGCAGCGGTATTTCGCCGTCATGTAGGGCAAGCCCGCCTACCTTCAGGTTTATAGAGGCCAAGTCGAGGTGCGCCTTGTAGGCGTCCAATACGGGAACACCCAAGAGCTTCGCGATCGCCTGAGATTTTATAGCCGCAGCATCGAAGTTTTTAAGGGTGGCTGGCCGGTCAGCATCCAGCGAGGTTCTGGCAGTTCTCGACGCATTCGCTAACAGCTCAGTCAGGCTCTGTGCTTCAGTTAGCTTGGCCAATGCGGTTCCATTCGCCCATGAAAGCTCTCTCTCGCTGTACGCACCGATTAGTCCCACCCCGACTTTGTTTCTGTCGGTTTGCTTGAAAGGAGCACCTTCTGGATTGCGGTCGCAGACCACGATCCACTTCGGCTCCAAATCTTTCTCAACCGTGAGCCGAACGGTTAAAACACTTTCCAGGTGGTCGTCTGGCTCGTCCATGAGCGTCAATGCAGCTGCGTCCCAGCCCCGAAGGTGATGCCCGTACTTGTTAAGCGCGCAGAACTCCTCAATCAGGCTGCCAATCGTGACTTCGATGGTTATCTCATTCTCAATCCTGCATTGATAAAAATCTGAGTCGCTGAAGGTGAGATTCCATTGAGGGTAGAACGTATATCGAATTGCTTCCAAGATGGTTGACTTGGAAGAATCCCCTTTCCCTATGAGGCAGAAAATGTCGGCCGTTGGAAGGCTCCAATCAAGCTCTTTCACTCCACGAAAGTTTTTTATCGATATCTTTCTAATTTTCACCGAGCAACGTCCTCCATAACTTCACCTATGAAAAATGGCAAACTCTTGATGTAACGATCCGACTCGCTCTCTTAGGCACAGAAAGGAACGGCCAACCTAATGAGCTGGTTCGCACTGTAGTACGTCTTGCCATCCCGACGCTGCGCGCTGATTTTTGACCCTTCATCAGTCCGACCGGAAACGAACGAGAGTGAGTCGAAGTCGAGACCACAGAAGGCTAACCGGCACTTGGGGTGCACTACCCCCAAACATAAATGGCCGTCATGGCCTAGCCTCCACTTCAGACGAGCTCAAATGAGAGGTTACTATGGAATCGCAGTCGTGCAGATTGGCAATCACTCACTCGTTACGCGCGAAAAAAACTTAAAAAAAGTTAAATTAGGTAAGTAACTGATTTATGGAAGATAAAACACATGTAACAGTTAGCAAGGCTCCGGAAACCATGAGTGAACAGATCGAGCCCGGCACACTGACCCACGCCGCCCAACAGCGCCAGCGCGCCAGCCAGTTGGCCCAAGCGGTAAGGACGGAACTGCAAAAAGCCGTGATCGGCCAGAACATCGTGATCGACGATGTGCTGACCGCCCTGATCGCCGGCGGCCATGTACTGCTCGAAGGCGTGCCGGGTTTGGGCAAGACATTGTTGGTACGCGCCCTCGCTCGCTGCTTCGGCGGTGAATACGCGCGCATCCAGTTCACCCCGGACCTGATGCCCAGCGACGTCACCGGGCACGCCGTGTACGACTTGCAAACCGAGCAATTCAAACTGCGCAAAGGCCCGCTATTCACCAATCTGCTATTGGCCGACGAGATCAACCGTGCCCCGGCGAAAACCCAGGCGGCGTTGCTCGAAGCCATGCAGGAACGCCAGGTCACCCTCGAAGGCCGAGCCCTGCCCATCGCGCAACCGTTCATGGTGCTCGCCACGCAAAACCCCATCGAACAGGAAGGCACTTACCCGTTGCCGGAAGCCGAGCTCGACCGCTTCATGCTCAAGGTGCGCATGGACTACCCCGATGCCGAGCAGGAATTGAACATGGTGCGCCAGGTCAGCCGCTCGACCCGGGCCGACATGCTCGACGTGCAACCATTGCGCACTGTGTTGCAAGCCAAGGACGTGCTGGCTTTGCAGCGCATTGCCAGTGATCTGCCAATGGACGATCAGGTACTCGATTACGCCGTGCGCCTGGCCCGCACCACCCGGACCTGGCCGGGGTTGACCCTGGGCGCCGGGCCTCGCGCGTCAATCGCGCTGGTACGTTGCGCCCGCGCCCGGGCCTTGTTGCGCGGCGGCGAGTTCGTGATTCCCGACGACATCAAAGGCTGCGCCCTGGCCGTTCTGCGCCACCGTGTGCGCATCGCCCCGGAGCTGGACATCGAAGGGCTGGAAGTCGATCAGGTGCTCAAGCAACTGCTCGATCAAGTGCCGGCGCCGCGGCTGTGAACACCGTCATGCGGATCACCCCTGTGGCGAGGGAGCTTGCTCCCGCTGGGCTGCGAAGCGGCCCCGACATTTCTGACAGGACGAAGAGCTTGCCAGCGCTGCGCACTGGAGCGGGAGCAAGCCCCCTCGCCACAAAAGGTATGCGCCGATGAAACCCACACGCCTGCTGCTGATCTGGCTCGCAATGCTGCTGGCCATCGGCATCGTGCTCGGCGCATTGCGGGCACTGGACATTGCAGTTCCATCGAGCCTGTTGGCGATCAACTGGGGACTACTGTTAGCACTGCTGGCATTGGCGATCATCGACGCCATCCGCCTCAAACGCCTGCCCTCCCCCCGCGCACAACGGCAGATGCCCGGCAGCCTGGCGCTCGGTCGATGGGGCGAAGTGCGACTGGACATCGAGCACGATTTTGCTCAACCGCTGAACGTACACATCTTCGACCATGTGCCGCACGGCCTGGACTTCGAACAGCTTCCCCTGTCGGCCGAACTGCAACCCGGCCAACAGAGCCAGATCGGCTATCGCCTGCGCCCACTCAAGCGCGGCCACTTCACCTTCGAACACTGTGAAATCAGACTGCCGAGCCCGATGGGCCTATGGTCAGGCAAACGTCTACTGAACGTCGTCGACAACACCCGCGTCTACCCCGACTTCGCCCGCCTCTACGGCGGCCAATTGCTGGCGGTGGATAACTGGCTCAGCCAACTCGGGGTGCGCCAACGTCAACGCCGCGGATTGGGCCTGGAGTTTCATCAACTGCGCGAATTCAGAGAAGGCGACAGCCTGCGTCAGATCGACTGGAAAGCCACGGCACGCCAGCGCACACCGATTGCCCGTGAGTATCAGGACGAGCGTGATCAGCAGATCATTTTCATGCTTGATTGCGGGCGGCGCATGCGTAGCCAGGACGATGAGTTGTCGCATTTCGACCATGCGCTCAATGCCTGTTTGTTGCTCAGCTATGTCGCGCTACGCCAGGGCGATGCGGTGGGACTGAGCACGTTCGCCAGCCATCAGCCGCGCTTCCTCGCTCCGGTCAAAGGCACTGGTCAACTCAACGTGTTGCTCAACAGCGTTTACGATCTCGACAGTACCCAGCGGACGGCCGACTACCAGGCAGCGGCCAATCAATTACTGGCGAAACAAAAACGCAGGGCACTGGTGATCCTGGTCACTAATTTGCGCGACGAAGACGATGAAGACCTGTTGACCGCCGTCAAACGGCTGAGCGCTCAGCACCGGGTGTTGGTGGCCAGCCTTCGGGAAAACGTGCTCGATGAAATACGTCAACGTCCAGTGCAGACACTGGACGAAGGGCTGGCCTACTGCGGCGCGGTGAACTACCTGAATGCCAGCGCGCAACGCCATGAGCAGTTGAGTGCCCATGGTGTTGCGGTGCTGCAAGCCCGGCCCGGGGAGTTGGGGGCCGAGCTGGTGACGCGGTATTTGAGCTGGAAGAAGGCCGCAGCCTTCTAGCCTTCTAGCCTTCTAGCCTTCTAGCCTTCGATCAATCGACGGGCGGCACCGGCCCCAACGACATCGCATTGACTGGCGACTGCTTGAGCAAGCGGGACGCCTCCAGTTGCAAGGCATAGGCACCACCGTTCGTGCCGGTGACCTGCCAACTCAAACCAGCGGTAGTTAATGTTCTGAAAACGCCCAGTGCTGGCTGCACGGTCAATCCCGACTCCCGGGCTGAGGAGTCCCCCTTCAATCCGAGGCAAATATCGCGACCGAGCAATTGGCCGTTCAAATTGTCGAACGATAACCCGATGGTATGAGCTTGCGGGGTCCGGGGAAAACAGGTTTCTGCGCCCCACACCGTTTTGGGCAAATCCGTGTTCAGCTGTATCAGGGCATCGTCCCAGACACCGGCGGCCAAGGACTTGAAACGGAAAGTATGGGACGGTGCCGCCTCGGTGCCATCGTTGACGCTTTCCAGCATAGCAATCACCTCGACGTTCCCCGCTTGCCCGGGTTCATAGTCTAAATACGCCCAACCGTCACTACCCGTCATCACCCGGGTACGCTTCTGCTCGGCAATGAACGTCACCTCGACACCGGACGCTGCCCGTCGGGTGCCCGACGAGCGAACCATGAGGCCCATCCGGACGCTTTCGCCCTCTACCGGATCAAACGCCGGCTCTCTCACCTCACCAATCTCGATATCACTGGGTACCGGATTCTGTTCTTCAGACATGAACAATCCCTCGTCCGCAAGCGTTGTGGGCGCCAATACCGTGGGCGAATCCGATTCACCGGCGGCGGCCAGTGCCGTGAGGTCAAATATAAATAAGGGAGAACCATCAGGGCCATCATAGGGGCTTGGCACTGTGGCCATGACTTGCACATTACCCGGCTGTGTGGCGGTGAAAGGAAAGCGTGCCCAACCATTGTCCGATGTCGGAACGGGTGTTGAAGTGCCCCCGTGCGAGAAGCTCACTTCGAGCCCCGGTACTGATCGCTGGGTATAGTGCGACTGACTCTTGATCTCCAAATTAACGGTTTCGCCCACAAACGGATCGAACGTGGGCCCACGGACTTCGACGATCTTGATACGGTTGTGTCCCAACACCATATTCATTGAAGGGAATGTAAAACGGGCTTGAGGGAGTTCCAACGCTAGCGCCAACGTTCCACCTTCACTGCTGTCGCGAGCGTCAAGCGTCCACTCCAGGCCTTCACTTTGGAGATCCCGTGCATAGTCCGGCGCAAGTTTTATATTGAGGGCATGAGTTGACGCATCAACCCATTTCGCTGCGACCTCAAGTCCGGTCAACAAGCTGCCGGCCTTTGGCACAAAGCGTAGGGTGTGCAGGCCTCCCAGGCAGGGGTATGCCGTACTCGCGAGGTCCAACGCCCCTTCGTCAAAAGTGAGCGTGCCTTCATCCTCAAGGGTCGTCGACAATAATCTGCCCTGCAACTCATAGGGCGTTATCTCGTCATGGCACACAGTCAATTGGAAACGAGCACTGATATCGGAGGTTGAACTGACCTGCCAAGTCAAGCCATCCTGGGGCAAACTGCGCGGAGTTTCGATGTCAGGTTCGAAATGAAAGCCCAGATCCCGATCATCTTCGGTCGTCAGCTTCAGAGAAAACAATTCGCCCACCAAGGTATCTGTAACCGGCTTAATCGACAGCTCTACCGATGCTGCATTGCGAAAACAGAGAAGTCCCACCGCCCCTGCTTCCTGACCAGCCAATGTCACCTTGGTCAAACCTGCCAGCGGATTTTCAGGTAGAACCGTGAGCTCGAACCGATGTTCGACATCCGCACCATCGTAAGGGCTGGCGACTTTGGCCGTGACCGTGAAGGAGCCTTCCTCTTCAGGGTTGAAGTCGTATTGAGACCAACCGTCAGCGCCCGTCGGCAGTCTCTGATCCGGCTTATCCCTGAGACGCCATACGACATCAACTCCCGTCACGGCCCCCACACCCGGAACACCCGACAGGATTTGAACCTGCAATGGCAGGGAAGCACCGCCCACCGAAGGAAACCTCGTCGGAAGCTTCACTTCACCGATGGTCAACCAGTTATGGGCCAGTACCAGCTCTTGCAAGGGCGAGCGATTCAACAGCTTCGAACAACTGACACTGAACCCGAAAAGACTGTCCCTCAGATTGCCACACACCATCTTCCACTGACGCCCCGACCCTTCCACCGGGTTGAGGTCGTCAAGATCCGGCGTGAAACCCATCCCCAGGCCGACCGGAGTGTCGTCGCCCTCCCAATGCAACGCTAGTTGGGTTTCGGCCAATACATGACCGTCCGCAAAGGCCAGCACCACGTCATGAGTTGCGCCGCGGCAGGGATATCCCGTTTCGCCTCCCCAAATCCATTCACGCAACGAGCCATCCAGTGCAAATTTTGCGCTCAACCATGGATCCTCCTTCAGCGCACGCACCGCGAACACATACCGGGCATCTTCCTTTTTATAGTGACTGTCTACAGAGGCTTCGATTTGCCAATCGCCTGCGGTATCCGGTGTCCAGGTAAAACCGGCCTCACCGTTCTCGTCCGAAAGTTGCCCGAACAACACGACATCGTCTGCAACAGTCGGGCCTTTCAGCGTCCAGGTGACCTGGCGGTTGGCCAGAGGCGTTCGGGTGTAATGGGACTCCACCCGCACACGCAGCTCCACACTTTGATTTAGGTCGATCACCGGATACCAGGCCGCCTCCTTCAGTGCAATGACGTCGAGCTGAAAGTGCCCGGAGACCGTGCTCAGCGGGTAGGTATCGGCGGTGTACTGGCTGCGCACGGCCAGGGTGTGCTCAATCTCTTTGTCTTCATCAATCCCGCGACAGGAGATTTCCCACGGATTGGCCACGGGATGTTCCCGCCCCCACACCGGGTCGGCATCGAGAATGTCCTCGGGGTCAACCACCCCATCATTCACGAGTAGTCCCGCATGCGTTTCAGACCACACACTGTCGCCCGCCAGTTGCAATGCCACCTGATGACGGGCACCAAAGCACAGGTACAGTTTTTTGTCGGGGGACTGTGTCTCGCCATCAATCATCACGCTGTCCAGCCGCAAAGGCTCCAGCAACAATTCCACACGTACGAAAGCGACCCGCACGGCGCCAGGCCGACCCGGCCCACCATTGTCCGGACTGATGACGGTAAATTTGACGGTCTCTTCATCAGCGTCGAGCGTGAGTGTGTGGAGGTACTCGACAAGATTGAGATCCAGCAGAAGTTCGTCAGGCGCCAACACTTTTTCGGGTTCAGCCTCGGCCTCGCGCGAAGGTACAAGCGTTAGATCCAGCTGCCCTCCCAACCCCGGATTGATCCGCAGCGTACCTACCGCGCCTTGAACCGCCTCGTACCATAACTTCAGCAGGTAATCTGCTCTGCCAGGCGTCGGGCGGGGCAGCAGTGCCAGCGAGATTGATTGATAACCCTCCCCCATATTGACGGTGTTCATGAAGCCGATCGTTTGGCCCTGCCAAATCCCTTCCTGTCGGGTGACCTTTCTCTCGTCGTTGATCGTCCAGTCGTCCAGACCATTCGCAAAATCACCGTTGGCGATGAAGTTATGGTTGGCATAAACATCTTCTTCTTTCATGACGGCGTCATCCTTGCACGCTAGGTACGCGTGGCCTTGTCGGTCGAATTGTTTTCGGCATTGGGTCCGAGCAAGTCTTCAACGTTGCTGGCGAAGAGCTGCCCGCCATCTCGCGCCGAATAAATCAGCGTCAGAATGACGTCCGTCAATGAGTCCAGAAGACGCCCTTGGGCAGGCTGCTCATGCCTGGGAAGTGTCAGTACATATTCAGCATGGGCGCCCGTACCTTCGAAAGGCAGATAACGGCCATCGTCCACCCACTTGGCAATGCCGTTGTCGTCCAGCCCCAAGGACAACCCGATCTGTTGGTAAGGGCGCAGGTTCTGCACCAGCGAACCTGGCGGCGCAACGCCAGACGACGTGTGCAGGTATTTGACAGCCTCAAGATCCGGTTCAAGCAGCGTAGAACTGCTGATTTGCACCAGCGTGCCGCAGATATTCTGGTACGGTCCCAACAGACCGGGAAAGGTCAGTGACAATGCCTTGGCCTGACGGCAGTAATGCCCCGGATAGTCTTCATTGAAGAGTTTTTCGTTGAGCTTGATGTCCAGTTTTCCCGAGCTTTTGAAGCTGCTCCATCGGGTCGCGTCCAGACTCTTGAGCGATATCGTTTTGACTAACTGCAGCCGGTGCTCGTCGCGCTTGATGCGCGCAGCCGCCATCCTCAGCAGATCCAGTTTCAACGATTGGCCGGTGGTGAACCCGTGATAAGTGTCCATCCAGACATCCGGTCGAACAAACCGGGTCTTGTAATCGGCCATTTCATACTGCCAACAGGTTTCGGCACACAGGCACAGCCCGGCAACGACGTCGTAGACCTGGTAGATAAGGGTCTTCACTTGCCCCACGACCCAGTTACTCAACTCCCGGCCAGTCGTGCGATTTTTGTAGAACGCGTACACCGCCCTGGCTTGGGTGTTGGCTATTTCGGTCTGTTGCAGGCTGGCCTGGGCGGCGCTGATCGCGTGGTCCTGCGCCAGCAGTTGCTCGCGCAACACCCGAGCCTCGGCATTGGATTGATCGCGGGCAAGCTCCCACTCTTGTTTGCGCCGCCGTTGTTGCTCAATGATGCTGGCCTCCTCGGCTTCGCGCATCATGAGATCCGCCGTCAGTTGAGCAACCTCGGCAAAAGCATAAGGGATGGCCGCCGGACGCATGCCACCGTTGGACGTCCCGTAGATATTGGGAAGTAAATCCAGCATCGCCCCCGTTGTCCGCAATATCCCGGCGCCAACGGCGACAGATCGGGCCAACCTGTTTTTTTCCAGCACGCCATATTCCGCCCCTGAAACCCCTTCCTGAATCAATAGCTCATAATGCTGCGCCCGGGCCTTGACCATACTTTCGCTTTGCCTCAATGACGCAGCCGTCGCCTCGAGCTGGGCGATCGTCGCCTCGTGGATCGAGCGGGCATAGTCGGCCAGCTCGATCATGTGGTTTTGCTGCAGCTCCTCCAGCTCTCCCCGGTCACGCAGTTCCAGCCATGACCTTAGCTGATCCTCCTGCTGGATCAGAAACTCCACGCCTTGCAGCGCCAGGTTGTACACGGTCTGCCATTTGTAGGGCACCACCTGCACCTGACCACCCGGATTGCGAGCGGTGCCCGGATTGCCGTTGGCTTGCGCACGCAACAGCTCCAGCGGATCCATCGTCCGGTTGAACAGTGGAATCGACAGTGGCTGACCATCGATCGAACGATTGTTGCGCAAGTTGTTCAATCGCGCGTTGAGCAGCGTCCACAAAGCTTTGGGCCGTTCGTTGATCCCGGGCCGGAACACACCGGAACCCAACAGATCGAAACGCGGTGTGGTCTGCATCGCGGCAGGCACATCGGTCAGGCTGAATTCAAGGCCGGCTTCAAAAGCCTTGAGCGGATCACGCCCTCTGATCATGGTCAGCACGTCGCTTAGCTTCTTGGGTTCCCAGGTGCTGGCCGTTCGAGTGACCGGATCTTCACCGATCAACGTCAGGGCTCTGCTGTAATTGAGCGCTGCGTGAACCATGCTGTCGTAATCCAGGTGACGATAAAGAGCGTCGCCCCATTCGATCAGGTTTTCCAAGTAACGCAGAAAAATGGCGATCTTGAAGTGAATCGGCGCGCAGTACCCGATCGCATCCGGGTCCGACGGCGCCGCGCTTTCATACGAGCATTCGATGTTCTGGTTTTGCAGCGGCCGGCAGCGCCAATACGCCGGCGCCTCAATGACCACCGGATCACCGGGCTGCGGATTCTCCGGGGGCGTGATTTCGCGCGCCAACGGATTGAAGACATATTCGTACCAGGCTTGCGCTTCGTGGTGACGGCCCTCCGCCGACAAGCGCGAACCCACCAGATCCGGTGTATGGAAAAACAACTCCCAGAAGTACAAACCGTTGCAGCCGTCGAATGGCCCGTTTTCCTCAATCTTTCCATCGGGCATGGGTGGCTCGTCGACATGCTGGGTGTCCCAGGCCAGCAATGCATCGACCGAGACCGCCGCACGGCTGGTCAACACGGGGCCGAACGTTGAGTTCACCCGTGAGAACTTGAGCGCCTGATCAGCGTTGTTGAAGCTCAGAAACTGCGCCCCCTCGGCGCTGCTCTTATCGATGGACGGGGTCGTGTACAACCGCGGCCGTTCCTTCAGCAAGACCGAGAACTTGTTGCGTCCGTATCCTGTTTTGTCCTCCGCCTCACCGAAAAAAAAGTCGATCGGTGATTCAATGGGAAAATTTTCGATACCCATTGATGGGGTTTGTCGGCGGTATGTCAGCCAGGGGGTTGCATAGTGACCATTCAAAAAGCCAGTCGAATACCAGTCCGTCGGATCAACTACAGTCCGCGCCGGAAATTTGAGCTGGAACGCCACGGAGAAATACAGAATACGGGGTACCACTTGATTCTGTTCGTTAAGAACGGCGTTCCCCAGGTGGCTGATGGAGAAACCGCTCCCCGCAATAATTTCGTCCCGACTTCTGCCAAGTAAATACGCGAGCGCAGTGGAGGATAACGCCGCTACGGCTTCTGCCACCCAGATACCGTCGCCCATTGATGTTTCCTTGAAGTCACTGGCGACGAATGAATGGACAACCTCCCTGGCAGCGTCTTTGGGCAGCTCCACCGCATAATCCTGCACCGGCTTCTGGTGCGTGGTCAGCGTAATCCGTAGCTGTTGTTCGCCGGCGTCTACAACCCTGACGTCAAAGGACGCATTGCTCGTCACCGCCCGCCAACTGATCGACAACCGTTCGAGCACCCGCCCTTCTTCTTTCACCGCATCGCAGCGGCCCCGAACCCTGAGCACCTCATAGAAGTTGCTGTCCGTCCCCTGTTCGCGTGTATGGATGGCGTCCAGAAACAAATTCGCCGTGATTGGACCCGGCGTTTCCTCGGTGCTACTGATGGTGACTGTCGAATAGTCCGCAGGCACCACCTTTTGTTGCAGACTGGCCGCGTTCCCGAAGCGACCGAAGGTCATCGCCAGCAGGGTTGCGGTGTCATCGGGTACCTTGCGGAACAACGCATCGCGCGTTTCATGAATTTCTATGTCATGGAACGGGGTCTGACCATCCAGGCCGTGACGGTTGGTATAACAAACGGCCAAACGGTCGTCCCGTGGATCGCCATCGCCCAGTGACACAACGGTCAACCGGCCATTGGAAATGTCGTACTCACTGTCACGCTGATGCAACGACAGCGGAGCCGACCACTGGCCGTTCAGGGAGCTGAAGGCAAGTTTGATCTCCAGCGACCAGGGTGTCTGCACCACGCCGTTGCTATCGATCTGGCGTTCACGCCATTCACACCAGACCATGACCGGCAGTCCCAGCCAGTTCACACAGCGGATATCCACCACGGCGCCGGTGGTGGCGATATCAATCTTCTGCCATTCCCCCCAGGCGGCGGGGTTGATTTTTTTGCTGTGGTTGTCCAGTTCGACTTTGACACTGCGCAAGTAGTAGGCAAGCGGCGCTGTCCGCTCCTGTCCGATCAAGTAATAGCGGGCATCCTGAACGTTCTCTCCATCGATGTAGCCACTGAGCACGTCAAGATCACAGAGGCGCTGGAAGGCCTGTGTGTACTCCATCAATCCTCTTTGCACCGACTCGGTACTCAGGCGCATCTGATTCAGGCTGTTTTCCAAGGCCCGGAACAAGGTGGTTTTTTTCAGGCGAAGTGACGGGATAATGTAGTTTTCCGCCTGATCCTTAAGCAGCACATTGGCCGACCACGTGCTGTAGTGACTCAGAAACCGATACCAGTATTGCAAGTCCTCGTCTTCAAAATGGCTGTTTTCGTATCCCTTCTCCATGCCGCTGTAGACCGACTGGATATGCTGCTGCAAGCAACGCACGGTCGAGGAAATCCGGGTGGCTTCCAGTTGGGCGCTGTCCTGAGTATCGAGCATCAGATACTCGCTCAACTCATCGGGGGTTCTCAGGGTGACTGCACCTGACCACAGTTTCTGCCCCAACACGGCTTCCACCATCGCCGCCGTGTAGCGTTCTGTCAGCTCATTGATCTGGAGCGTTTCCATTGTTTATCTCCCTGTCACTGCGTGATCACCCGAGCGGCGAGTGACAGGGCGCTTGTCCAGAGTGCCTTCGAGCACCAGCGCCTCATTCAGACGATCGCAAAACAGATTCAACTGGAACCGACCGTTGCGGATGTTTGCGGTCTGGATCTCCACCTCATAGGGGGCATCGGTGAATTCAAAGCGCGTGGCCAGCGGTGGTGTGAACACCATTCCCAACGCCTGGGTGGTGTAATCGGAACTCCATCCCAGCGCCCCCTGGCTGCCCTTGAGCTGCGTGGCGTCGACCGGTGAGATTTCCAGACGGTAATGGCCATTTCTGAACAGGGTGAGCACATCTGTTCCCGGGGTGATCGGCACGCTTGTTTCACTCCTGGACTCAATGGTGATCAGCTCGACTTTCCATCCAAAGGCTTCAATCACTGTCAGATCGAATTGTCGCTGGTGCGTTGGGTGGAGCGCCAAATCGGCGGTCACAACGAAGTCACCCGCCGTCGCCGACTTGAACGGGTACACTGATCGCCCTTGAGCATCGGTCGCCATGATGATTTCCACGGGGGGATTCGAATTGACCTTCCACCTCACCGGATAATTGCCCACCGGCTTCGCCTGCGCGTCGCTCGATTCCTTCACATCCACCCACAACAAAGTCGGCCGAAAAGCCCCGGCCACCGGGAAGCGAATGACCTCCGAGTAGTTCTGGATCACCGCATCACTGGCCACCCACACCTTGAACTCGACAACGGGATCACTGCCCAGCTGTGCGAAGACTGTCAAATCGCCCCTCTGCGGATTGGCCACGGAAAAATCGGAGAACCCGTCGGCGTCGCTGAGTCGCTCGATTTTTGCCGGTTCTTCACTGGTCCACCACATCACCTTCTGGCCTTCTACGGGCGCATCATCCAGTCCGACGACCCGACAGCGCACCGGCAAGGCATGACCGACCATCGCCACCGTGGTGATTGAAGGCGTGTCGAAAATCCGCGGTTTGTCTGCAAACACGATGGGACGACTGAACGTGAGACTGTGACTGCCCTCCATGTTCCTGACTGTGAGGGTGGCATTACCCGGACTCAGGCTGGAGATCCATACACGGCTCAGGCCATCCTTGTCGGTGAACGTTTGGCTGGGACGAATTTCACCCAGCGTCGTGGACCAGGCCACCTGACGGTGAGCGCCCTTGTTGCCGTAATCGTCGATCAGCACGGCGTACATCTCTTGTTCCCACAGACGGCCTGCCAGCACCGGATCTTTGGGCGGCAATCCGCTCAACTCGGAGTTGAACTTCAGGGTCGCCTCATCGCAATCGATCATCACCGATGGGGCATAAACCGGCTCGTAAAGCGGCACACTGTAGTAAACATGGGCGGTTCCCATCCTTGCCCCGGCCTGCAACTGCGCCCAGGCGCGCCCCTTGTCATCCGTCCTGATCACAGGCGTGAGCACCGCCCCAAGGTCTGTACCGACGTGAAGATCGACCCCTTTGAGTGGCTCGCCGTAAAAGTCGAGGAGCGTGATTTCAAACTCCGCGACTTCCTGTGGCAGGTTCGCAATCAGAGTCGGGTTGTCCACCACACAACGGGTAGTAAAACTCTGGCCGACTTCCGCCGAATCCTGTTGAGCAGTCATGGCATTGAACCGGGACAGGCTTTCCAGAGCGTTTTGTGCAGCGCTGGCGTAAAGCGGCTCCGGATCCAGCGGGAACAACGCGCCCAGGCTGAGCGCGGCAGTGATGTCCATCCCGTGCCGGGCCAGCTCCAGTGTGCGGTCCAGCAAATCAAGGTGCGCCAGATTGCGCAGAATGGGCCAGGCTGGATTGTCACTGCCTTCGATCTCGTGATTGATGTGTTCGGCGCACTCGAGCACATGCCGGATCCCGCAGCCGAAATAAGTCGCCAGCTTGTCGGCGGCGGCATCGCGAACCAGACGCAGGCCGTCCTCACTCATGTCGTCGGGCAACTGGTTGACCTGACTCAGGTAGTCGAGGATTTTTTCCTCAGGCTGCCGGGCCCGGGAAATCACGCGACGGTAGAACGCCAGGTAGTACACCGCCCGGATCGAAATCTCGTAAGGACTCTCGAGACTGAACCATTGATACTGCTCGCCCATCAGGAGAGTGGCGAGCATCTGCGGGCTCAACTCCAGCTTGTCGGCAATCCGGCCGCGCCGCTCCAGCTCGGTAAGCATTTGCAGGAACGAATCCGGCTTCTCCAGCACCTGCTGCACCCGTGGTGTATCAGCGGGTTGCAACGACACGGCCTCTTTCAAAAAGTCATAAGGGTGCCCCTGGGCCCAGGACAACACCTGCGTCGCCAGCAATGAATCAAGCTTCAAATAGACAGAAATGCCCTCTTCCACCACTACCCGCTGCTCGTCCCGGCAGCGCAGCACGATTGTGCGGATGAGTGTTTCCAGGGGCTCGCGCCTGGCGTCCTCTTCCTGCGGATAGATCGTCCTCACGACATCCTTGATCACGGTAGTGGCGTGTTCCAGATACTGGGCCTGTGTTTCCTCGGCACTCCCCTTCACCAATCCGTTGTCGTCCACCAGCGGTTCCAGCACAGTCAGCCACTTTATGAGCTGCTGCTTATCATCACGTAGCGGCGCGCCCTCCTCCAGCAGCGTGGCCTCGTCCACCCGCACTGCCTGCACCTGGCTGCGCAATTGCCGCAGCAATTGCTCCTGGGACTCGGTCCAGACCGTCGGCACATAAACCGGGTTGACGTTTTGCACCAACCACAGTGGCGGCAAGTCGTATTCCCGGCACCAGTTGGCACAGGTCATTAACCCGCGTATGGCACTCAGTGCATCCGCACCGTCCGCCGCACCGTAACTGGACACCGTCGGCTCGCCCGCCAGGCGTGCCACCAGGCCTTCCCCTTCGCTCAGGGTTTGCAACAGGGCCGTCGATTCAATCGGGGTCAGACCGAACAACCGGCCCAGAAACACCAGGCGCCAGAAACTGGAGAGAATCTCCAGGCTGCGCCTCAAATGGGTCTTGAGACCATAAGCCTCGGCGATCACCGTGGCCAGGTACCGGTAGGTTTCGAAATTGATTTCCAGCGCGCTGCAAATCTGATGCACCGTCTCCTGCTCGGCTTGCGTGCGCGGCACGATCGCAAACTCGACGTCATCGATACGCAACGGTTCCTCATACACCGCATCCCGGTTGTACACACGGTCAAAGTGCGACAGTTGTCCATCCTGGCCGTACACCGACAGAACGTCGATGAGTGCCGCGAATTCTTCGGCCTTGCAGCCATAGACGCTATTCAGCTCCTTGAACAGCCCCAGGCAACGCAGGGTATTGGGGCGGATCCAGATCGACGGCTCACCGGTGCCGCGACGCTCGGCATGCATCGCGGCCATGAGCAGTTGATCGACATGATGGCCAGGCAGTTGCAGCATGCGATCCAGACGGCACTTGCGGTTGACGCGGTCCATGCGGTGCTCCAAGGCCGCAAGAGGAGCTTCTCCTACGTTATGCAAACGGAACTGATCCGGCACACCGTCTTTCACCAGCTCGATCGCAGGACCTTGCCCCCCATGGATATACGAGGCACCCGCCACCACCCCGGTTAACGGCACGTCCGGGTTACCCAACACAGGGGCGTTGGCCGAGAGTTTTGGCGTAAAGGCACCACGACCTAGCAGGCAATCGACCTGACGCTGATCAAGGCGCGTTGCATCTTTAAAAATCCACAGCTGGCGCAAACTTGGGAGGGCAATTGCCAGGCTGCCAAAGTTGTCGAGGTAGAAGTTGGCCGCAGACTTTTGCGGATCCGGATCGACCCTCCGAGTCAGTGGATCGACCCTGTACAGCGATGCCTCGGCCATTGTCGCGTTCAAAGGAAAATACGGGTCTTCCAGCAGCAACGACAACTGCAACGGCCCGATCCTGCCACTCAGTTGCATGGCCACGTCGTCACGTGATCCTCGGGCGCCCGGGTTCTTGAAATATGGATAGTCCAGGTCGACCCGGCGAATGATGTCCCCCAACGCCCCGCCTTTGAGGGCCGTACCGACGACATGGGAAATACTTTCCCAGTCATGATCGTAGGGCAGGCCGTTATGGAAACGGATCGTGCGCAGGTACGCCTTGACGCTCGGCAACTCGACATTGGGCTGGGCCAGGGCCAGGATATGCGCTTCAAGTACCGAGTCGACGATCTCCAGTCGTGACTGCACGCGGTTGATCGCCATTTCGTCGATCAGCAATTCATCCACATCGGGGCGACGTTCATCCAGTGGGATGGTTTGTTGCGGCTCGCCGTGCGGCACGATGTTGTCCCTGACCCATTCGCGCAGGGCCGCCATATAGGCGGTGGTCGAAGCACTGTGCTCGGGGCTGCCCGGCGGGGCTGCGGCGTCGATATCCGGCTGGAATTGCTCCTTGTACGTGGGCAATGGCACCAATGCCTGTTCATCGTCTGGCGCCGGCAGTGCGCGCAGGCTTTGCTCGCGAAACAGCCTGGCCACGTACAACGCCAGGGCATTGCCACGGGCAATCAGCGAATGGGACTCCTTGCGACTCAGACCCAGTTTCTGCAAACCATCCGGGCCCTGTTTTATCAAGTCGAATACGCTGGGATACTGCGCAATGTACTCATCGAAAAGCAGGGGCGCGTCGTTCCTTTCTTTGAGCACAGCCTTGACCAACTGATGAACCGGACGGTTGTAAGACGCATTCATTGCGGTAGCTCCCCCTCAGCAAAAAACCGTGCCATCGGCCGTCAAGTGAGTTGTCGGTTGCTGGCGTCACGTCGATTTAGCGCTAGTTGTAGAAACAGGGCTACTGTCATATCTGACAGGTTTTATGACCGCTGGTCGGAATCTGTTGCACGTGTAAGCAGCAAAAAAAATGGCCCTCACAAGAGGGCCATTCGAAGGCACAACGAGCGGTCAACCGCCCTCGATCACTCTCAGCTCAAGCACAGTCGTCCATAGCGAGAAATCAGCCCCCGCGTGCACCCGCCCGACCATTTTGAAATCCCCCAGCGGCAAGGCTTCGGTCACAATCACCCACTGCCCTTGTCCATCGACAACACCACGGCCCCACACCTTGTCCGGATTCCCCGACTGGTACAGCCGCACTTCGCCCCTCGGCAACGCCGTACCACGAATCACCGCATGAGGCGAAACGTGCGCGTTCTGGGACGGATAGGTGAATACGGGTTTGTCCAACTTCCCTGCTACGTTGAAGCTGACAGTAGACGACCATGCCGAGAGTTGACCGTCCATATTCTGCTGGGTCGATATCCGGCGCACCCGCTGACTAAGACTGAACTGATTGCGAACCGACCAGTTGCCTTCGGCATCCACGCGGGTGATGGCAAGCACAGTGCCTTCGTCCTCCTGATAGACCTTGAGCTCCGCCCCTGGCACTCCCCTGCCGGCGAACAGCGGATAGCGCTCCAGTACTTGAGTGGCATCATCCACAGGTATGTCGATTACCGGTTTTTCGAAGCCGGCTGCAACCTGTGTCACGACAAGACTGCGGTGGGGCAACAACCACTTCGAGATGGCGCCATCACGGGACTGCCGTACCGAATAGACGTAGGGTGTAATCGCCACCGGTAACTCGATCTGCGAACGCAGCGCCCATCGTCCGTTGCGATCAACCCGCGTCCTGCCCAACTCGGTGGACATTGCATTCTGTTTGACAATGAGCACCTCGGCACCCGGCTCCCCCGTACCGGAGAACATCGGCCGCCGCCCGACCTCCTGGCCCAGGAGCGGGTAATGTACAGCGGGCGCCTCAAATTCGGCGGTCTTGCGTTCGACCATGAAGCGACCGCTCTCAAACCACTCCGAAGGCGTACCGTCCACCGTTTGGCGCACCACCACTCGCATAGCGCCTTCACGCAAATCCTTGTTGCCCGTCACCGCCCAACGACCATGGGCATCCGCTATCGTCGCTGGGGCCAGCACGTCGTCGGTGTTGAACCATGAGGCAACGTCGATGCTCGCCCCGGGCGTGGCCAGGCCACTGAAAAGCGGATGTATCCCCACCCAGTCGCCCGCCAGGGGTTCGGTGATTTTCGGGGCGGGTTTGAGCAAAAGAAAATTGAAGATGGGCGAAAGGTTCGAATCCAGTCCTGCACCGGCTGAAGCAAGCACACTGATTCCATCACCGGCAATCATGTTGTGAGCGACTCTCGCCGACCATGTACCTGCGGCCGATACAGTAGTGTTACCCAAATGGAGATAACGATTACGTCTATAGATACCGATAGTGTCCCCCGGATAACCGAACCCGGAAATGCGCAACAAGGCGCCCAGCGCTGCTCCGTTTCGCGGTGTATCGACCACCGGCACCGCCGGCACCACAGTGACGACTCGTTCGAATGGGTCACTGGCGTAGGTTCTTTGCCGCTGCCTCGCCTCCAGAGTGACGGGGCCGCCCGCCGGCAACGTCACCTTTGCCTCCCAGGTGCCATTTGCTTTCACTTCAATGTCTTTGAGAAAGGGCTGGCCCTGCCCTTTGATCGACAACTCGACAGTTCCGGGATACTGCCCCGTGCCGGAAAACAGCGCCCCACGCGCCGGCTTGCCGTTTTGTGCAGGCACCGTGATCCCAGGCTTTGGCACGCGCACCTTCACTGTCTGCACTTCGGTTCGATCGGAAATATTGTTACTGCTTTGAGACTCTTGCTGTATGGCATAGACGGTCAAATTGGCCGGAACCTGCTCAATCAGTGTCACCTTCCATTTATTGTCCTGCCCCACCGGCCCAGCCCCCAATGGCTGGTGAGTGACGTTTGAATAAATAACCACCCAACACCCTTTGAAACCTTTGCCCTCAAGGACCGGAGAAAGATCGACCTCGGCATTGGCGGCAGTGGTGATTTCCGGCTTCGGTGTTTTGACCGTGAATGTCCGGCTCGCGACCGGAGACGTCTGCCCCCCGAATGCCGCCGTTGCCGTAATGGTGCACGTACCCGGTGGCAAGTCCTCGCTGGCGTTCCGGACAAACGAACCTCCTGTTGCCGTCAATGGCACGTCGGGCTTGCCCGGGACCTTCAAGATGATCGTGGACCCGGGCCAGGCAGTGCCGGAAATCCGCGGGCGTTGTCCGCTGGGGGGGGTCAGGGGAGGTTCGGTAAATATGGGGGGAGGCGAACTCACGATCATCGAAAAGCTGGCACTGTTGCCAGACCACTGATTGTTCACCCATTGCCGGGCCGTCAGCGCGGTGTAATTGCCCGGGGCAAGGTCGGCGTTTGCCGTGGTTTCCCAGTTGAGGTTTGGCAGAACATTCGCCTGTGGTACGCCGGGCAGGGCAATGCCGTTGTTGTAAATACCGATTTTGACCGCATTCGTTCCCCACTGGCGCCCTCGGCCTCTGAAGGTTGCCCGCTGCCCGTTGACGGTGGCGGTTACCCCGGTCGGGGCAGGTGTCGGGACGTTGACCGTCAAATTGTCAGCCCAAACGGAGTTGAGAATACGCCCGCTCCCCCCGTCGGAAACACTCTGTTTACCCGAGAACTGGTAATTGCCGGGTACAAATTCTCCGGGAATTTCCTTCGCCCACGTGCCTGAGTTGACCGGTACATCAAAGTAATGGGCAGCGCTGTGAGCTTGATGGACGTGCATTAGGACATCGGCACCGTTATACCCCGTACCCGATAGCCTGACAGTTTCCCCATTGAGCGCGGATGTAATCGTGGGTTTGGATGGCCGCACCCGCAACCGGAGGGGAGCGCTGCGTAATGACGTCACCGACGAATAGACATGACTCGTCGTCACCGTGTAGGGCCCCGGGGTCAAAGTAATAGAAGCCGACCACCCCCCCGTAGAAAGAACATTCCCGGTACCCAGCCGAGTGCTTGTGGCATCCCTATAGACATTGATCGTCCCGCTCTTGAAGGGGCCGGTCAGCAACCCACCAACGGTAATTTTCTGCTCCACCTTTTGGTTGGCGGAATGGGTGGTGAGGGGCGGTGAGCCCAGGAGGCGGAGTTTATGGGGTGGATCCAGATAGGCAGAATCCATGCCGTTGATGCGCTGGATGGTATGGAAAGAAAGTTCGTTATTCCAGGGCAAAGTATCCAGGGTCGTTGTCCAGACTCCACTTGGAGGCACTTGTATACCCACCTTCAACGGTTGACCGCCAGGATACACCAGATCAACAACTGCACCTGGATAACCGCGGCCAGTCACTGTGATTGGCTGCACAGCGATTACCGAGTTTGAAACCGGCGAACTAACTTGTGGAACCAAAGGTAATAGAGACACCCAAATTCCAGATAGACTATGTTGTTCCGCTGTCACTCGATAAGTGCCGGGGACAAAACCATCAGTAAAATCCGCCGTCCACGTACTTCCAACGATTCTCGCAGCGACGCTGTCGTGCAGCGAGTCTCCCCCTCTCCATAACTTCACCGTTATCGGGACTGCAAAATTATTTGTTCCGCTGACGCGCAGGGGATAGCCGGCAATGTTCAAATAATTTGTTGGAAAAGTAATATTCGGTGTGGCTGCCTCATAATTTTTTGTCGTCCAGAACGGTTCACCGCCATCCGGGCCATCGAAATCACATTGGATAGCAATCTCTATCGGATAACCGCTTTGCCACGAAAGACTCAGTTCTTTCTCATATGTATGCCATTGACGGTCTTGCGACAATGCATCCGGTGAGTTCACTTGCCTATAGGAACCTTTCATTCCAATCTTAAAATTTATGTTCGCTCTGTACTTATGATCATACCCGGGCGGCTGAGTCATTTTATATCTCGTTGTGCGAACGAAGAGTGAACCACCATAATTTCGGTATTTAAACTCCATGACCGCGGCAAATCTATTCAGCCCACTGCCTATTCCACCTATTGCAGTTATCGTAGCGGTAACACCATCTGCCCAGAAAACTTCGTCATGCAAATCCATATCTGCATCGATTTGCTCCGGGGGGCTTTCTTGCGCTTGCTCCGACTCACTGATAACTGCATCAACGGCTTTATCTTCCATTTTCGCACCTATACACGTAAGGCTCTTCGGCTCGTGAAACGCACCTGAAAACCTAGGGCACGTAGTTGATAACAACGTAACCAAACAGCACCGGCATGCCTACTGATAGAAATGACAGTTATTGATAGGCATAAGAAATAAAAAACCACACAACCCTTGGGAATTCGAATAACCAATGGGTGACAACAGCGCCTTCAGCCGCCCCCTCGGATGGCTTTTATCGGCACTACATCGACACCGGCCGCAAACTACAACGTCTTGCGCCTTTGCCTACAGATCCCTCAGAATCCGCCGGCTTGTGCACCTTGGCCTTGCCCCGTAACTTGATCCACGTCGCTGCCAATCAGCGGCCGGGTTTAGTCGCCCGGGTAGGTATTGCGAAAGGTGCATAAGCGTCATCCAGTCGGGTAATCCCTATCCCCGCACTTGATGGTGGCTGTGCGCAGGGCGCCCTCGGGCGCGCCGGTTTTTTCGTGATCCTCCCGGTCGACTAACCTGCGTACAGCCGCCACCCCTCGTTTAGTCGCGAGACGGTGGCAGCCCCATTAGAGGATTTACGTTTATGTTCAAAGCAACTCCAAATCCCCCAGAAACCGACCCGGTTTCCCCCTACGCCTCCCTCGATTCAAAAAAGCTTCACGCCGCCGCCGAAAAGGCCCTCGACCACTACCTCAAACCCGACATCGAACCGCTGCGCTCATCCCAGGACCGTGCCATGAAAATGTTCACCGTCGTAGCTGATGCAAACCCCGAAGCCCTCGTCATCCAGACCTATGAAACCTTTTCTTCGGTGAGCATTTTGCTGCTCGACCTGGCAGAAAGCCTGGACGACAAACAGCGGCATCTGGCGATGGCGATTTATCAGATGAGTGAGATGGGGTTGATGCTGGCGGAGCGGTCGCTGGATATCGAGCGGGCGATTAAGCCGGCCTAGCCTTTAAGTATTGGCCGTCTGGTCTGACGCCATCGCGGGCAAGCCCGCTCCCACAGGGATCTTCGGTGAACACACAATAGGTGAACACCACTGAAACTGTGGGAGCGGGCTTGCCCGCGATGGCGATAATGAACGCGCCGCAACCTTCAGGCCGAGGCAGGCAACGGCTGAAAACTGAAGTACTGCTTCAGCGCCTCGACCAGTTGCCCATATTCAGGCGGTGCCCGTTGCAGGCTGAACCCGGCGTCATAGTGGTGAGGGGTTGCGTCCTCGTGGCACCACAGGCAGCAGGCATTGAGGTCGATCACCTGCTGACAATGTCCATCCGTAGGGATTTTCAGGCGCAGATTAAAGTCGGCGCCCACCATGATCGGCAACTGGCTGATCAACATCAGCCCGTCCTCGGATAGATTGCCCAAAAAGCCAATGGGCTTGTCGGTGACGCTGTTGAACACTTTGAGAAAATACGGCAGTTGATGCCGCTCGATCCGGCGGTCAGTGAACATGCTGATTTCGCTACGCAAGACCCTTAAGCAGGGCCGCACTAATGCTTCGGAACGGGGCCTGCTCTATTGCTTGATAGGCATAAGCCGCGCTCTCCCCGATCCTGGTGCGACAGTCCATCCAACCGCTGTCGCTTACTGCTGCCGATCACAGGTGTTACCTCGAATTAGAAACAAGGCTCTAAACCGATCTATTCGACTATAGCTCACCGCCGCCGGTCAGCCAGCCTTTGAATATCCTTCAATCAGAACCGGGTTGGGCGCACTACTGCTGCCGCACTGCGGGTCGGGTAATGCCCCAGGCTCTGCAACGTTTCCAGGCGGGCACGGGCGCGGTAGGCGTACTCGCTTTGCGGGTACGAGGCGATGATGAACTGGTAAGTCTGTGCTGCATCAATGAACAGCTTTTGCCGCTCCAGGCACTGGCCGCGCATCATCGAGACTTCCGGCCACACATAAGGCCGCGCCTGGCTTGCGCGTTCGACCTTGGACAGCTCGAGCATCACTTGCTCGCAGTTGCCACGGTCATAGGCGCTGTAGGCATTATTCAAATGATGGTTCATCGACCAACGGGTGCAGCCCACAACACTGAGGGCAAGGACGGCAATGAGCACGAATCGCATGGGGGGATCTCCTGTCTTGCGCTCTATATCGACCCCTTGGCGGAAATCTTCAGGATGGCTTGCAGCAAAGTTGTTGGGGGTTCAATAAAGAAAGCAATAAGTAGTGCATACGAACAATGACTACACCCAAAGACCATAGTAGCCTCTGCTAGCGCTTGAACTCAGGAGTCTTTGCATGTCCGTCCGTCGTACCAAAATCGTCGCTACCCTTGGCCCGGCCAGTAACTCGCCGGAAGTTCTCGAACAGTTGATTCTGGCTGGCCTGGACGTCGCCCGTCTGAACTTCTCCCACGGCACCCCCGACGAGCACAAGGCTCGCGCGAAGCTGGTGCGTGACCTCGCTGCCAAGCACGGCCGCTTCGTCGCCCTGCTGGGTGACCTGCAAGGCCCGAAAATCCGTATCGCCAAATTCGCCAACAAGAAGATCGAGCTGAAGATCGGTGATCAATTCACCTTCTCCACCAGCCATCCGTTGACCGAAGGCAACCAGCAAGTGGTCGGCATCGACTACCCGGACCTGGTGAAAGACTGTGGCGTGGGCGACGAGCTGCTGCTCGACGACGGCCGCGTGGTCATGCGCGTCGATACCGCCACCGCAACCGAACTGCATTGCACCGTGACCATCGGCGGCCCGCTGTCGGACCACAAAGGCATCAACCGTCGCGGTGGCGGCCTGACCGCACCGGCCCTGACCGAGAAAGACAAGGCCGACATCAAGCTCGCTGCGGAAATGGAAGTCGACTACCTCGCGGTGTCCTTCCCGCGTGACGCCGCCGACATGGAATACGCCCGTCAACTGCGCGACGAAGCCGGCGGTACTGCCTGGCTGGTGGCGAAGATCGAACGCGCTGAAGCCGTAGCCGACGACGAAACCCTCGACGGCCTGATCAAAGCCTCCGACGCGGTGATGGTGGCCCGTGGTGACCTGGGTGTGGAAATCGGCGACGCCGAGCTGGTGGGCATTCAGAAGAAAATCATTCTGCACGCACGCCGCCACAACAAGGCCGTGATCGTCGCGACCCAGATGATGGAGTCGATGATCCAGAATCCGATGCCGACCCGCGCCGAAGTGTCCGACGTAGCCAACGCCGTACTCGACTACACCGACGCCGTGATGTTGTCGGCGGAAAGTGCCGCAGGTCTTTACCCGCTGGAAGCGGTGCAAGCCATGGCGCGCATCTGCGTCGGCGCTGAAAAGCACCCGACCAGCAAGACCTCCAGCCACCGCATCGGCAAGACGTTCGAACGTTGCGACGAAAGCATCGCCCTGGCCACGATGTACACCGCCAACCACTTCCCGGGCGTGAAGGCGATCATCGCCTTGACCGAAAGTGGCTACACGCCGTTGATCATGTCGCGCATCCGCTCTTCGGTGCCGATCTACGCGTTCACCCCGCACCGCGAAGCCCAAGCCCGCGCGGCCATGTTCCGTGGCGTCTACACCGTACCGTTCGACCCGGCTTCCTTGCCGGCCGAGCAAGTCAGCCAGGCTGCGATCGACGAGTTGCTCAAACGCGGCGTCGTGCAGAAAGGCGACTGGGTCATCCTGACCAAGGGCGACAGCTACCACACCACCGGCGGCACCAACGGGATGAAAATCCTGCACGTTGGCGACCCGATGGTCTGAGTGATCGCTCGCTGAAAAACAAAAGCCCCGCCATGTGAATGGCGGGGCTTTTTGGTTTTTGATCCTGAAAATGTGTTGTCTGAGCCGGCCTCATCGCGGGCAAGCCCGCTCCCACAAGGATTGCAGGTGTCCACAAAATCGAATTTCAACACAAATCCTGTGGGAGCGGGCTTGCCCGCGAAAGAGCCCGCCCGGCCATCGCGGATTTAATGCCTGTTGAGAAACCCTGACAACGCCGTCATCGCTTCCGGCGAACGCAGCCGCTGGGTGAATAATGCCCCCTCTTCCTCTATCACCTTGCGCAACTGTTCCCGATCCGGCGCTTTCATCAATTGCTTGCTGATGCGCACCGCTTCCGGCGGCAGTTCGTCAAAACGCAACGCCATCTCCCGCCCCTTGGCCAATGCCGCCTCGCCACTGCCTAAAGCCTCAGTCGCTATCCCCCACGCCGCCGCCTGCTCACCACTGAAACCCTCACCCAGCAGCAACAACTCCGCCGCTTTGGCCTGCCCGAGCAAGCGCGGCAGGATCAGGCTGGAACCGAACTCAGGGCATAACCCAAGATTGACGAACGGCATGCGCAACCGGGCGTCGGTGCTGACGTAAACCAGATCGCAATGCAGCAGCATCGTGGTGCCGATCCCCACCGCCGCACCGGCCACAGCGGCGATCACCGGTTTACGGCACTCCAGCAAATTGAGCATGAAGTGGAACACCGGGCTGTCGAGGTTATTCGGGGGTTGCTGAAGGAAATCAAAGATGTCGTTGCCGGCGGTGAAACACTCAGCGCCACCGGTGATCAGCACGGCGTTGATGTCGGGATCGCTGTCGGCAAGTCGCAAACCCTCCGCCAGTTGGCTGTACATGGCGCAGGTCAGGGCGTTTTTCTTCTCGGGGCGGTTGAGGCGCAGGGTCAGCAAACCGCGCTCGCGTTCAAATCGGATGGTATCGGGCATGGTGAGTCCTGATCTGGGAGGATCAACTGTGGTGAGGGAGCTTGCTCGCGCTTGAGTGCGCAGCGCTCACAAACATTTGGGGCCGCTGCGCAGCCCAGCGCGAGCAAGCTCGCTCGCCACAAAAATCAGCGCTCAACCACGGGGTAGAAAGACATCCGCCAGCAGTTGATTGCGCGGCAAACCGGCCAGGTACAAGCGCCGGGCAAAGGCGTCGACGCTGTCGGGCGCCCCGCAGACTAAGGCCAGGGTTTGCCGCGAAACAAGGCGCAGTTGCGCCAAAGCCGCGGGCAACTCGGCCGCGGTCCATAGCTCGACCGTCAGGTTTTCCCGGCCGTCGGCCATGGCTTGCAGGGGTTTGGCCAGATAATGCTCACCCACATCATGGGCCAGATGAATGACACGGATGGCGCCTTGGTGATCCTGACGCAACGCTTCGCGCAAAATACCGAACAACGGCCCCAGACCGGTGCCGGCCGCCAACAACCACAGCGGTCGGGTGTGCCAGTCCGGGTCGTAATGCAGCGCCCCGCCGCGCAACTCGCCGAGGCGGATCGGATCGCCAATTTTCAACTGGCGTGCCGCATCACTGAATTCCCCCGGTTGGCGGCAATCGAGGTGGAACTCCAGGAAGCGGTCTTCTTCCGGCAGACTGGCCAGGGAATACGGCCGCGCCACCTGGCCCGCCCACAACACCAGATGCTGCCCCGCCTGATAGCGCAACGGTCGCTCACTGGTCAGGCGTAAACGCAAGACGCTGGGGCTCAGCCAATCGCTGGCGGCCACCTGAGCGGCAAGCCCATCACGCAGCGGGTCAAAGGTTTCGACTTGCAGATCATCGACCACCTGACACTGACAGGCCAGCCGCCACCCTTGCTGACGCTGCTCATGGCTCAAGGCATCGGGACGACTGTCGCTGGGCAAGCCCTCGACACATTTGACCAGGCACGCATGGCAACTGCCCGCCCGGCAGCTATAAGGCACCGATACGCCGTTCTGATTCAAGGCATCGAGCAGGTTGCTCCCCGCCGCCACTGTCCATTGGCGTTCGCCGACCCGTAACTCAGGCATCGACATTCTCCCAGGCCGCCGCGCAACGGTTACGGCCGTCACGCTTGGCGCGATACAGCGCCTGATCGGCGCGGTGCAAGGCATCATCCAGATCGTCGCCAAGCGCCAACAACGTCATGCCCGCCGACAGGCTGAGGTGACGCACATCCAGGCCGACCAACTCGACATCCATGAAAGCAATGCGCAATCGCTCGCAACATGCCGTCAGGCGCTCGGCGTCGCAATCGGGCAACAGCACCACGAACTCTTCGCCGCCATAGCGGGCCAGAATATCGCCATCGCGCAGGCAGGCAGTGGCCACCCCGGCGAACGCTTGCAACACCTGATCGCCGGCGGCATGGCCGTGAACATCGTTGATGCGCTTGAAGTGATCGAGGTCGATCAACGCCAGGCCATGCACCACGTCGGCTTCCATGGCGTTCAACTCGCGAGAGGCCAGGCGCAGGAAATGACGGCGGTTGAACAGCCCGGTGAGTTCGTCGGTCGCCACCAGGCCTTCGAGCTGGCGCATCATTCCGCGCAGGGTGTCCTGATGCGCCTGCAAGGCAAACCGCCGCTGACGCATACGCTGGCGCGACATCCGCACGTAACGGGCGTAAAGCACCAGCCATGCGAGCACCACAAACAGCACGCACACCTGCAACAGTGCCAGCGTCGGGTCGGGTAGCTGAAAGTGGTAGCCCTCCCACAAGGTGATGGCGCTGAAACTGAAAAACACCAGAAACGCGCAACGGGCGAAAGCCGCGCGCGAAAGATGAAACAACCCGAACAGCAGGATCAGCAGGTACAACAGCAAAAACACGCCGCGCGCTTCGTCCAGATGGGCGATCAGCCAGGTTTGCCAACCCAGCCCCAGTAGTATTTGCACTTCGGTCAGGCTTGGATCGGAAAAGCGCAGGTTGCAGCCGCTGGAGAACACCGCGAACAACACCGCCTGGCTGAGCACCACCAACGCGCTGCCGATCGCCATACCGGTGATGGACTCTTGGTAGTGACCGGTGAAAAACGCCAGCCACAGCAGCAGCAAAGCCAGGGCGTAGGTGCCAGCTGCGAGGGCAAAGCGTTTGAGCAAAAGCCGCTGGATGGCGTTATGGGTCAATCGTTGATTCACCGTGGGAAAGGAGGCTGATTGAGTGTCCTACTCTACAGGCCGGATGCCACTTTAGTGGCGTGTCTGATAAATGACCATTCAATTTTCGGGGCAGAAAACTGGCGTCAAAGCCATGACCCGAGTTCAAGATAACCCTGTGGCGAGGGAGCTTGCTCCCGCTGGGCTGCGAAGCGGCCCTATGCCTTCCTCTGCCTTCTTTCAGTTGAACTGCGATAAATCCATCACGACTGCTTCGCAGCCGGACGGGAGCAAGCTCCCTCGCCACAACGGCCTTTCATATGTGGGCGGTATGCGACCAACGTTTGACTGTCAACGGATGTGCCCGCCATCGAGGCGCGGTATACTGCCGCGCCTTTTTAGCGTCGCGCCAGCATGCCCGGCGTGCCTTGAAAGGTGCTTGCAACCGACCGATGCACCCAAGCTGCAAGCACCTTATTGAATGTTCCCGTCTTTTAGAGGAGCGCGACTCATGACCGTGATCAAGCAAGACGACCTGATTCAGAGCGTTGCCGACGCCCTGCAATTCATTTCCTACTACCACCCCGTGGATTTCATCCAGGCGATGCACGAGGCCTACCTGCGTGAAGAATCGCCGGCAGCCCGCGATTCCATGGCGCAGATCCTGATCAACTCGCGCATGTGCGCCACCGGCCACCGCCCGATCTGCCAGGACACCGGTATCGTTACCGTGTTCGTGCGTGTGGGCATGGACGTTCGTTGGGATGGCGCCACCATGGGCCTGGACGACATGATCAACGAAGGCGTGCGCCGGGCTTACAACCTGCCGGAAAACGTCCTGCGTGCCTCGATCCTCGCCGACCCGGCGGGCGCTCGTAAAAACACCAAGGACAACACCCCGGCCGTTATTCACTACTCCATCGTTCCGGGTAACACCGTAGAAGTGGACGTGGCGGCCAAGGGCGGCGGTTCCGAGAACAAGTCGAAAATGGCCATGCTCAACCCGTCCGACTCGATCGTCGACTGGGTACTGAAGACCGTTCCGACCATGGGCGCCGGCTGGTGCCCACCGGGCATGCTCGGCATCGGCATCGGCGGCACCGCCGAGAAAGCCGCTGTCATGGCCAAGGAAGTGTTGATGGAGTCCATCGACATTCACGAGCTGAAGAAGCGCGGCCCGTCCAACCGTATCGAAGAGATGCGCCTGGAGCTGTTCGAGAAGGTCAACCAACTGGGCATAGGCGCCCAAGGCCTGGGTGGCCTGACCACCGTGCTCGACGTGAAGATCATGGATTACCCGACCCACGCCGCTTCGTTGCCGGTGTGCATGATCCCGAACTGCGCCGCCACCCGTCACGCGCACTTCGTGCTCGACGGTTCCGGCCCGGCCTCGCTGGAAGCGCCACCACTGGACGCCTACCCGGAAATCGTCTGGGAAGCCGGCCCATCAGCCCGTCGCGTCAACCTCGATACCCTGACGCCTGAAGAAGTGCAGAGCTGGAAGCCGGGCGAAACCGTCCTGCTCAACGGCAAGATGCTCACCGGTCGCGACGCCGCGCACAAGCGCATGGTCGAGATGCTGAACAAGGGTGAAACCCTGCCAGTAGATCTGAAAGGTCGCTTCATCTACTACGTCGGCCCGGTCGATCCGGTGCGTGAAGAAGTAGTCGGCCCGGCTGGCCCGACCACCGCGACGCGGATGGACAAGTTCACCCGTCAGATCCTCGAGCAAACCGGCCTGTTGGGCATGATCGGCAAATCCGAGCGCGGCCCGACCGCGATCGAAGCGATCAAGGACCACAAAGCCGTTTACCTGATGGCTGTTGGTGGCGCGGCTTACCTGGTGGCACAAGCCATCAAGAAATCCCGCGTGGTAGCTTTCGCCGAACTGGGCATGGAAGCGATCTACGAGTTCGACGTCAAAGACATGCCTGTGACCGTTGCGGTCGACAGCAAGGGCGAGTCAGTACACATCACCGGTCCTGCGATCTGGCAGCAGAAGATCAGTGAGAGCCTGGCGGTGGAGGTGCAGTAAGCGCTTCGCCTGCCGAAACGGCCGGTCATCGAAAGGTGAACCGGCCGTTTTTGTATCGGCCGTGAACCACAACTGCCCGAGCTGTTTGATATAAAACCGCCGCCCCCCCTATCAGATTTGACAGGTTACGTCCCACCCCCGCCTTGATAACGTAACTGCATCTGCGTCCAGCTCGCGTACCGGATGAAATCATGGCCGATCAAGACCTCAGCATCATCACGCCTTCCATCACCAAAAGCTCATCGATCGCCATGGCCGGCCAAGGCTTTGGCCCCGTGGGCCCGACCGGCGAAGCGTCATTCCAGCTACTGCTGCCGATTTCTCCCGGACGCGGCGCCGACCCGCAGCTTGCGCTTACGTACAGCAGTCAATCCGGCAACGGCCCGTTCGGCCTCGGCTGGAATCTGAACAACGGTCAAATCCGTCGTCGAACCAACAAGGGTGTACCGCAGTATAACGACGATGACGAAATCATCGGTCACGACGCGCAGATCTGCACGAAAGAACGCAATGCGGATGGCACGATCAAGTCCCGCATCGAAAGCAGCTTCAATGGCAAGGACATCGGTCCTCACAGGGTGGTGCGCTTCACGCCGAAGGTCGAAAGCGATTTCAGCATCAGGGAGCGCTGGGAGCCTGTCATCGACCCGCCGGGCGAGCCGAAGGCGATTTTCTGGCTGGTGTTTGGCCCCGACGGCTCATTGCATATGTACGGCAAAACAGAGGACTCGCGGGTAGCGGATCCGGACGATCCGCTACGCGTGGGGATCTGGCTGCTTTGCGAAAGCATGACCCCCCGTGGCGAACATATCTGCTGCGTCTACAAGACCGACGACCAGGACCCCGACCCTGTTCATGACTACAGTGCCCAGTGCTATCTGCATCAGGTTTTGTACGGCAACTTCACGGCCAGCCAGGATCTGTACAGTTGGACGTTCGATCATCTGACCGATCTGGACTGGCATTTTCATTTGCTGTTCGACTATGGGGAACGCCCCGCTTCCCTGACCGAAAAACCCGAATATGACGGTCCCTCCCTGAGCCCCTGGCTGACCCGTCAAGACCCCTCCTCAGCCTTCGGGCACGGCTTTGAAGTCGGCATGCGCCGGCGCTGTGAGCAGGTGTTGATGTTTCACCACTTTCCCGCCGAGCTGGGTGCAGGAAAGGTGCTGGTCCGGCGGCTGCTGCTCAAGTACAACGAACACGAAACTCAATGGAGCTACAGCCGCATCACCTCGGCCCACTATCAGGCCTGGGATGCCAACGGCGCTGTGGAAAACATGCCGCCGGTGCAGTTCGAGCATTCACCGTTCAGCCTCAACACAACACCGGAACGCCTGTTCGAAGACGAAAACATGCCGGGCATCGAAGATGGCGGGTTGTATAAGTGCGTCGACCTTTACAGCGAAGGTTTGCCGGGCTTTCTCTGCAGCCATGACCAGTGCTGGTACTACCGCGAACCGGAACGTGACACGCCGGGGACCGATGAAATCCGCTACGCCCCCTGGAAAGTGCTGGAAAACATACCGGTCGCGGACCGCAATAAACCCGTGCTTCAGATACTGACCGATCTGATCGGTATCGGCCGTTTCCAATGGGTTTGCGCTCAGCCCGGCTTCAGTGGCTTCCGGGCATTGAACGCCGATCGCACGTGGGCTGAATTCCAGACCTTCGCCAAGATCCCGCCGGAGCTCTTCGGCCCGCATTCGCAATTAGGAGATCTGGCGGGCGAAGGGCTCCTTTCGCTGGCAGTGATCGGGCCTCGCGCCGTGCGCATTTACCGCAACAATCTGGAGGAGGGTTTCCAGCCCCCCCAGGACGTTCCCCATAAGCCTGTGGATGACCGCCTTCCCGTGTTCGGCAATCACCGCAGCGAACTGGTGTTTATGAGCAACCTGCTGGGTGCCGACACGAGTGGGCTGTGCCGCATCCGCCACGACGAAATCAAATGCTGGCCGAACCTGGGCCATGGCAAATTCGGCAAGGGTCGGGTGCTCCCCGGCCCCAAATTCCTGTACGGCGGGTTCGATGCCGCACGGGTGCGGATCGCCGACGTTGATGGATCCGGCGCACCGGCATTGATCTACCTGAATTCCGACGGGTTCGAGATTTACCTGAACCGGGGCGGCAAGGGCCTGGAAGAAACACCGATCAGCGTGCCATGGCCCACGGACGTGCGATACGACCGGCTGTGCGAGGTCACGCTTGTCGACCGGCAGGGTCTGGGCTGTGCCAGCCTGATCTTTACGAAGCCGCACATGAAGCCGCATCACTGGTGCTACGACTTTCTGTCGGCCAAGCCCTACCTGATCACGTCCAGCAACAACAACATGGGCTGCAGCGCCAGTGTCGTCTATCGTAGTTCGGCCCAGGAATGGCTGGATGAAAAGCAGGAACGGCTCGCTGCTAAACCGGATGAAGCCCCGGCATGCTATTTGCCGCTCACTGTGCCGGTTGTCAGTCGGCAAACGCAGCTGGATGAAGTCACCGGCAATTGCCTGAGCCAAAGGTTCAAATACCGCAAGGGTTATTACGACCCGCTTGCCCGTGAATACCGGGGGTTCGGCTATGTGGAACAGGCGGACGCCGAAACCGCCACCGGCGACGATGATGTCGGTTTCACTGCACCAATACGGGTTTGCAGTTGGTTCATCATCGGTCAGTACATGAATCCACCCCGTCATGGTTATTTCAACGGGGACACGGATGCTGTCCCGCTGGGCAATACCTTGATCAGCCAATATGACCCTGTCGAGGGGCGCGACGTACCCTTCACGCCGTCCGACGACAGCACCCTCCCGTATGAAATCGCCCGAGGAATGTCCGGGGCGCCCATGCGAACCGAGACCTACAACGGCGAAGACGACCCGAAAACCGCGCTGCCTTACTCGGTGCAAGAGTACCGCTACCTGGTTCGCGAGGTGCGCGCCAAAGGCGAGCACTATCCCGATGCAATCATCCTGCCTCTACCGCTGGAGACGATCAGATACTGGTACGAACAATTTATCGATGACCCATTGTGTGAGCATGAAATCAACCTGCGCTGGAGCCCATACGGTCTGCCCATACATTCGCTAAAGGTCAGTTATGCTCGCCGCCTGACCGAATCAGATGATCCGCCCTTTACCGACCCCGATGAACAACAGTGGTGGCGCGACGCCTGTGATGAAGCTCAACAGTCGTACTACGTGAACGAGACCCGTGCCCGGTTCATTGACGTGGATCCGGATTCGCAGCGTCGGCGCCTGGGTTTGCCCTGGCAGCAGCGCAGCGATGCACTGATCTTGCCAAAAGTGCCTCTACCCAATGGTCTGGAGCCGCGCCTTGTTTCGTTCGAGCAACTGACCCTGCGTCAGGATTCTGCACAGTGGAAGGCTTTGCGGGTACTGACCGGACAATCGGTGCAGCGTTACCTCAAGACGTCCGATCAATCGCTGCTGCCCGATGGCCGTGCCGAATACGAAGCCTTGGCCGGACCGCTGGAAGTGGCGCAAATGGACAAGACCGCACTGGACGCCTACAACGATCTGCCGCCGCCCTTCGATATCCGCGCGGAACTGACGAACATCGGGTACACGCCGATGCCCCCCTTGTTCGAACCGCCGCCACCGGAAAACGAGAAAAAGAATGTGTGGTCGTCGCTCCACGGATTCGCCCGGTACGACAATCTCGCCAAATTTTTCAACGTGCTGGAGTACCACAAGACGCCCAGCCATGGTGTGACGAAAGCCAAGCACGACGACTATCAACTGGCGATCAAAAGCGTCGAATTGCCCGATGGCTGTACAACCCGGAGCGAACATGACTATCACTCACTGCAAACGGTGCGCATCATCGATGCCAACGAAAACACTCAGGAAGCCATTTACCAACCGTTCGGGCGGCTCCTTGCCCACAGTTTTTTCGGCACCGAAAACGGTATCGCCACAGGCTTCAAGCCGCTGAGCGATTTCCTGCGCCCGGAGGATCCTCGTCCCGACCCGGCCATCGCCGACCCGGTTGCAGCGGTGCAACAGGCCGCCGGCATATTGCTCGAGAATCTGTTCAGCTGGATGGGAGAATTGCCGCCAACCGTCAACCCCGAACTGCTCGACAAATGGATCGCCAACGGTGATGTCCTGCCCAGTGGGCATATTTGCGCCAGCGCCCGGCAACGCTTGCGGCAAGATGTTCCCATGACCGCGTCGGACCAGGCATTGGGCGAACTCATCGCCACGGTTCGCCGAGTGCCGGTGCACAGCGTCAGCCTCGACGTCGACCGTTACCCCGACGATCCGGTTGCGGCCCAGATCCGCATCGTCAAAGCCTGCGTGGACGGTTTCGGCCGGCCGCTGCAAACCCAGCAACTGGTTGAGCCCGGCATGGCCTATGCGGTGGACGCCGACGGCAAACTGATCATTGAAGACGGTAAGTATCTTGAAGTTTTCGCCGACCCGCGCTGGCGCATCAGCGAACGGGTCGAATACAACAATAAAGGCTTGCCAGTTCGACAGTTCCGGCCGTTTTTTGCCAACACCCATCGCTACGTCAACGATCATTCCCTGCGCGAGCTCGGCTATTTCGATCAACTGTTCTATGACGTGTTGGGCCGGCCGGTCAAACTGATCAACGCCAAAGGGTACTTCTCCCGCGAGACGTATCATCCGTGGTACCGCATCAGCGAGGACTTTAACGACACGTATGAGCCGCCGTCCACGGAACCGCAGAGATCGCGCCCATGACCGCTGGCATCCATAGACACACGCCCTCGCTCACGGTGAATGACAGTCGTGGCTTGCCGATTCGCCAGATCGCGTATTTGCGCACTCTCGTCAATGAAACGGCTATCGCCCTGATGACCCGTCAGCGCCACGATGCTGCCGGACGATTGATAGAGCAATGGGACCCGCGCCTATCCAAACCCAACCACGCTACAACCTATAGCCTGTCCAACGAGCCGCTGAAAATCGACAGTGCCGACGCCGGCTGGCGTCTGAGCCTGCCAGGGCTGGCCGGGGAAACGCTTCAGCGCCGGGATCAACGCGGCAGTCATTGGCGCACCACCTATGACCCGCAGCTGCGCCCGCTCGCCATCGAGGAAAACGACCAGCCAGACGTCGAAACCTTTACCTATGCCGATGCCTCGGTCGACGCCGGCCACAACTTGCGCGGCCAGTTGCTTGAACAAGTGGACCCCTCGGGAAAATTGAGCCTCGACAGCTATGGCCTGCTCCGGCAGCCGCTACGCGAAACCCGCACCTTTCACGATGCCAAAACCTTTGTCAGCAGCTGCATTTATAGTCCTCTGGGCACAGTGCTGGAGCAGATCGATGCCGGCGAACACCGGCAACAATCACGCCACGACCTTGCCGGTCAACTCAAAGACGTGCAATTGAAGCTCAAGGGGCAAACCGACTGGCAGACGGTGTTGCGGGACGCACAGTACAACGCCGCCGGGCAAATCATTGAACAGCAGGCCGGCAATGGCGTGACCAGCCACTGGACCTACGACCCAGCCGATGGGCGCCTGCAACGGCAACGCGCGCAGAAAGACCAGCAGCCAGCCCTTCAGGATTTCGAATACGTTTACGACCGGGTAGGCAACATCATCCGCATCCTCGACCATGCGTTCATCCCCAGCCACTTTGGGAATCAGCGAGTCGATGGCCATCGTGCATTCAGCTACGACTCTCTTTACCAACTGATCACCGCGACCGGTTACGACGACGCCCCGCCGTCAGACCTTCCGGGCCGGCCCGTGCCGACCGCCCCCAACGATCGACGCAACTACACCCAGACCTACACTTATGATCACGGCGGTAACCTGATCGGGCTACGCCATGTGCGCGACGGTGCCAGTCATACTCGCGAGTTATTCATCGACTCTGGCAGCAACCGTGGCGTGCGTTGGACTGAGGGTGACCCCACCCCGGATTTCCAAACGCTGTTCGACCGCCACGGCAATCTACTGGCCCCGCAGCCCGACCGGTCGATGCAATGGGATGCCCGCGATCAGCTGATGTCGGTAACCCTGGTCAAGCGCGACAGCGGCCCCGACGACGAAGAACGTTACCGCTACAGCCAAGGCGTGCGGGTCTACAAACGCCACGAAACCCATACCGCGAAAACCAGCCATTTTCACGAGGTGCGCTATCTGCCGAGACTGGAGATCCGCACCAGGGACAACGGCGAAGAACTGCACATCATCACTCTCGCCACCGGGATCGGCAGCGTGCGTTGCCTGCACTGGGAGGCAGGAAAACCGGCCGATATCGACGCCGACCAGTTGCGCTACAGCCTGGATGACCACTTGGGTTCGTGCCTGATGGAACTGGATCAACAGGCACAATTGATCAGCCACGAAGGCTACTACCCGTTCGGCGCCACCGCATGGATGACAGCGCGTTCGGCGGTGGAGGTCGATTACAAGACTGTGCGCTATTCGGGCAAGGAGATGGATGTCAGCGGGTTGTATTACTACGGCATGCGTTATTACGCACCGTGGCTGGGTCGCTGGACGCAGCCGGATAAATCCGGAACCGTGGATGGATTGAACCTGTACCGGATGACCGGAAACAACCCGATCAACTTTGTTGATGAGCAAGGGGCCATGATGGCGCCCCCTCCTTTAACGCCTGCACAAACAACAATTAGTATCTCATCCCCATCGTCGTCACGCAGAAGCTCCGTCGCAAGCAGTACGTCGCAAGGTTCTAATTCACCTGCGCTGGTGGGCAATCCTGAAGCAAACCCTCCCGGCCAATTGCCGCCCAAGCCTGAGCAGTCGTGGCGTGAATGGGGCAAGGAAAAGGCTTTGGCGGCCGTCAACTCTAAAGTCGGGTTGGCGTTGCTTCCAGTCACCACATCAGGGCCTGCTAACGCAGCAATCGTTTCAACGATACTGACCGCCAGCGCGCAGCTGATATTACACGCCACAATCTTCAACCCGGGCTGGTCTCCACCGGCCACCTGGGGTTCAGCGACCGCTGGCACACTTCCACCTAAAGACGTCACACAAGACGCCAACCGTCTGTTTCAAACGATCAGCGTCAGCGTGACCTTGGCCGGAGCTGTCGCCGGGACTGTGCTGGGTCCGATAGTGGGGGGGTACGTCGACGAGCTCAGAGGCACCAAAGCCAAAGCGGACAAAAAAGCGCAGGCGGGCAAATCGATAGACACGATCGACAGGTTGATTGCCGAGCAACGCCTGGTGGATGAGGTGTCAGTGAAGGCACAGACCTCGTTACGTGAACAAGTGCTGGAAGTCGAAGACTTGACAGGCATCACTTGGCAAACAATGGAGATGCTCGAGAAAATCACCCGTTTGAGACCAGGAAACATCAGCGAAAGCAATGCATCGTCGCGTCGAGCATCCACTTCATCTCAAAGCTCCGGCGGCAGCGGCGTTTTTCAAAGAAGAGCGACAGCACGCACTCCGGTGCGCAAAAACAACACCCATCTCTGACGCCTCAGGGGCACCGGAACTTCCGATGCCTTTGTCTCTTTCCGCGGGCACCATGCTATGGTGCCCGCCCGACTGTCTACCTGTTTGCGCCCCGCATGCTGCCGACCTCCCGTACCCTGCGCCTGTCGTTGTACTCCTTGCTGATCATCGCCGGTGCGGTGCTCGCCGCCACCTTGGCCATCCGTCACACCGAACGCCAGGCGTTGGTGGAAGATGCCGCGCGAGCCAATCAGCAACTGGCGCTGTACGCCAACTCGCTGCACACCCTGATTGACCGCTACCGTGCCCTGCCCGCCGTATTGGCGCTGGACCCGGAACTGCGCGCCGCGCTAAGCGGTGAAGTGAGCCCTGAACAACAGCTCGCATTGAATCGCAAACTGGAGAAGATCAACGGCGCCGCGCAATCCTCAACCCTTGAACTGCTCGACCGCACCGGTCTGGCCGTGGCCGCCAGCAATTGGCGCCTGCCCAGCAGTTACGTCGGCCACAATTACGGCTTTCGCCCCTACTTCAGCCAGACCCGAACCCAAGGCACCGGGCGCTTTTATGCGGTGGGGGTGACCAGCGGTATTCCCGGCTACTTCCTCTCCAGCGCGGTGACCGGCGACGGTGGTGAGTTCCTCGGCGCCATGGTGGTGAAACTCGAATTCCCGGAGCTTGAGCGCGAATGGCGCCAGGGCAGCGACACGTTGCTGGTCAGCGATGCGCGCGGGATTATCTTCATCGCCAACCAGCCGGGCTGGCGTTATCGCCAATTGAAACCGCTGAGCGACGGCGACCGCGCCGAGCTCAAAGCCACCCGCCAATACGACAAACAACCGCTGACCCCGCTGGAATATCAATCGGTGCGGCGCTTCGACGACAACAGTGCGCTGACCCGGGTCGTTGGCCCCGACGGGACGGCGGATTACCTCTGGGAATCGCTGCCGCTGGCCGCCGAAGGCTGGACGCTGCACCTGTTGCGTCGCCCGCAAGTCGCGTTCGAAGACCGCCGTAACGCCGGGCTCGCCGCGGCCGGGTTGTGGCTGGCCATCGTATTTTTGCTGCTGTTTCTCAACCAGCGCTGGCGCCTGGCCAAGATGCGTCAGCGCAGCCGTGAAGAACTCGAGCGACTGGTGGAAGAACGCACCCGGGATTTGCGCACCGCTCAGGACGGGCTGGTGCAATCGGCCAAACTCGCGGCCCTTGGCCAGATGTCTGCGGCACTGGCCCATGAAATCAACCAGCCGCTGACCGCCCAGCGCATGCAGCTTGCGACTCTGAGGCTGCTGCTCGATCACGGTCGGGTCGACGAGGCCTACAAGGCGCTCAAACCGGTGGACGACATGCTCACGCGCATGGCCGCCCTCACCGGCCACCTGAAGACCTTCGCCCGCAAAAGCCCCAGCGGTTTGCGCGAACGGCTGGACCTGGCGGCGGTGGTCGATCAATCCTTGCAGTTGCTGGATGCGCGCTTGCGAGACGAACATGTCAGCACCGTGCTCCACCTGACCCGCCCGGCCTGGGTGCGTGGCGATGCGATTCGCCTGGAACAGGTGCTGATCAACCTGCTGCGCAATGCCCTGGATGCGATGCACGACAAACCCTGCAAGCGTCTGGAAATCCGCCTCGAAGCCGATGAACAATTGTGGCGCCTGACCGTTGCCGATAACGGTGGCGGCATTGCCGAAGAGAATCTGGGGAAAGTGTTCGATCCATTCTTCACCACCAAACCGGTGGGCGATGGCCTGGGCCTCGGGCTGGCCGTCTCCTTCGCTATCGCTCACGAAGCAGGCGGCCGCCTGAGTGCCGATAATGGTGAAAACGGCGCGGTGTTCACCCTGACGTTGCCCATTGATCTGGAGGTGCCTGCTTGATGCTCAATTCGGTGATGGTGGTCGATGACGAAAGCAGCATCCGCAGCGCTGTCGAACAGTGGCTGAGTCTGTCAGGTTTCGAAGTGCAGCTGTTCAGTCGCGCCGCTGAGTGCCTGGCGCAACTGCCGAAGCATTTCCCCGGGGTGATTCTCAGCGACGTGCGCATGCCCGGCATGACGGGGCTGGAATTGCTGGCCGAAATCCAGCGTCGCGATGTCGATTTGCCGGTGATCTTGCTGACCGGTCACGGCGATGTGCCCATGGCCGTCGAAGCGATGCGCGACGGTGCTTATGATTTCCTCGAAAAACCCTTCAGCCCGGAAACCCTGCTGAGCAGTCTGCGCCGGGCTCTGGACAAGCGTCGGCTGGTGCTGGAAAACCGTGCCCTGCACGAGCAGGCGGACAATCGCGCCAAACTCGATGCCACCCTGCTGGGGGTTTCCCGTGGTTTGCAAACGCTGCGCCGCCAGGTGCTCGATTTGGCAACGCTGCCGGTCAATGTGCTGATCCGGGGCGAAACCGGCAGCGGTAAGGAATTGGTTGCCCGTTGCCTGCACGACTTTGGTCCCCGCGCAGACAAGCCCTTCGTGGCGCTCAATTGCGCAGCGATTCCCGAGCAATTGTTCGAGGCTGAACTGTTCGGCCATGAGAGCGGCGCGTTCACGGGCGCCCAGGGTAAACGCATTGGCAAGCTCGAATACGCCGACGGCGGCACGCTGTTTCTCGATGAAATCGAAAGCATGCCGCTGGCCCAGCAGGTGAAACTGCTGCGGGTGTTGCAGGAGCAGAAGCTTGAGCGATTGGGTTCCAACCAGAGCATCCACGTGGACTTGCGGATCATCGCCGCGACCAAACCCGATTTGCTGGATGAAGCCCGGGCCGGACGTTTTCGCGAAGATCTGGCCTATCGATTGAACGTCGCCGAGTTACGTCTGCCGCCGTTGCGTGATCGGCGTGAAGACATTCCACTGTTGTTCGAGTTCTTCGCACAAAGTGCTGCCGAGCGTTTGGGCCGCACCGTTGCACCCTTGAGCGGGCCGCAACTGAGCCATTTGCTGAGCCACGACTGGCCGGGCAATGTGCGCGAACTGGCGAACGTCGCCGAGCGACAAGTGCTGGGTCTCGGCGAGCCGGAACCGGCGGGGATCGACCCCGGCCAGTCACTGGCGGCGCAGCAGGAAGCCTTCGAAGCGCATTGCTTGCGCGCGGCGCTGACCCGGCATAAAGGTGATGTGAAAGCGGTGCTAGAAGAACTGCAACTGCCGCGCCGTACCTTTAATGAAAAGATGCAGCGGCATGGGCTGACTCGGGAGATGTTCGTTTTAGGCAGTTAAACTTGTAGTGCCTGGACTGGCCACTTCGCGGGCAAGCCCGCTCCCACAGTGTTCAGTGTCGTACACAAAATCTTTGTTCAACTCGGTCACTGTGGGAGCGGGCTTGCCCGCGAAGAGGCCGGTACAAACGATACAAATCCACAAGCCAGATAAGCAATTTTCCGCTCACGCCCAGTCCGGCATAAGCGGATTTCCGCTCACCAATTCCCCGCACCCCCTCTAAACCGGCCCTCCTCTCCTTGGCACAGCTCCTGCTATAGCTCCAGCAGGCTGCGTTTTAACGCGCTCCACAAAAACAATTAAACGAAGGATCCTTCAATGGATAACTCCAACGCCCTGCCTCTTGGGTCGGCTGCCGCGCCGGCCAAAGAAAGAACCACCGCCAGCCGGATCAAATCGATCTTCAGCGGTTCTGTCGGCAACATGGTCGAGTGGTACGACTGGTACGTCTACGCCGCCTTCTCCCTGTACTTCGCCAAAGCCTTCTTCCCCAAAGGCGACACCACCGCACAACTGCTCAACACCGCCGCGATCTTCGCCGTGGGCTTTTTGATGCGCCCGATCGGTGGCTGGTTGATGGGCCTCTACGCCGACAAGGCCGGTCGCAAACGTGCGTTGATGGCTTCGGTCTACCTGATGTGCTTTGGCTCGCTGCTGATCGCCCTGAGCCCGGGTTATGAAACCATCGGCATCGGCGCGCCGATCCTGCTGGTGTTCGCCCGCCTGCTGCAAGGTTTGTCGGTCGGGGGTGAATACGGCACCTCGGCGACTTACCTCAGTGAGATGGCGACCAAGGAACGTCGCGGCTTTTACTCCAGTTTCCAGTACGTGACGTTGATCTCCGGCCAGCTCATCGCCCTGGCGGTGTTGATCGTGCTGCAACAGACCCTGACCACCGAAGAGTTGTACGCCTGGGGCTGGCGCATTCCGTTCGCCATCGGTGCGCTGTGTGCCGTGGTCGCGCTCTACCTGCGTCGCGGCATGGAAGAAACCGAGTCGTTCACCAAGAAAGAGAAAGCCAAGGAAAGCGCGATGCGCACCTTGCTGCGCCATCCCAAGGAACTGATGACCGTGGTCGGCCTGACCATGGGCGGCACGCTGGCGTTCTACACCTACACCACGTACATGCAGAAATACCTGGTGAACACCGTCGGCATGAGCATTTCCGACTCCACCACGATTTCTGCGGCCACGTTGTTCCTGTTCATGTGCCTGCAACCGATCATCGGCGGGCTGTCGGATAAAGTCGGTCGTCGGCCGATCCTGATCGCCTTCGGCATTCTCGGGACACTGTTCACCGTACCGATCCTGACCACTCTGCACACCGTCCAGACCTGGTGGGGCGCGTTCTTCCTGATCATGGCGGCGCTGATCATCGTCAGCGGCTACACCTCGATCAACGCGGTGGTCAAAGCTGAACTGTTCCCGACCGAAATCCGCGCCCTGGGCGTTGGCCTGCCATACGCACTGACCGTGTCGATCTTCGGCGGCACCGCTGAATACATCGCGCTGTGGTTCAAGAGCATCGGCATGGAAACCGGTTACTACTGGTATGTCACGGCGTGCATCGCGGTGTCGTTGCTGGTGTACATCACCATGAAAGACACCCGCAAGCATTCGCGGATCGAGACGGACTGATCCCTGAACGCAACACCACAGCCCGGCCTTGGTCGGGCTTGGTCGTTTCTGGGGGAAAGCAAAATGCCAGGTTCGACACAAAACCCTGTGGGAGCGGGCTTGCCCGCGATGACGCCATAACATTCAACATCTATGTTGACTGTTAAACCGCTATCGCGGGCAAGCCCGCTCCCACAGTGATCGAGGATGGACTGGAAATATGCCGCTGGCCCTTGCACCATGATCGCCTCCCGAACGACTCCAGGAATTCACATGCCCGACGACATCCACTTCTATGAACCCGCCAACGGCCACGGCTTGCCGCATGACCCGTTCAACGCCATCGTCGGCCCGCGCCCTATCGGCTGGATTTCCTCCCAGGATGCCAACGGTCGCCTGAACCTGGCGCCCTACAGCTTTTTCAACGCCTTCAATTACATCCCGCCGATCATTGGTTTTTCCAGCGTCGGGCGCAAAGACAGCCTGAACAACATCGAGCAGACCGGCGAATTCGCCTGGAACCTGGCGACCCGTCCACTGGCCGAGCAGATGAATCAGAGCTGCGCCATGGTCGGGCCCGAGGTCAATGAATTCGAACTGTCCGGACTGACCACCGCGGCGTCGAAAATCATTCAGGTGCCACGGGTCGCCGAAAGCCCGGTGTCCTTTGAGTGCAAGGTCACGCAGATCATTCAGTTGCAGCGCGCAAACAAGGAAGTGGTGCCGAGCTGGCTGATTCTCGGCGAAGTGGTCGCCGTGCACATCGCCAAGTGGCTGTTGAAGGATGGGGTCTACGACACCGCCGCGGCAGAACCGATTCTGCGCGGCGGCGGGCCAGCGGATTACTTTCAGCTGGGGCCAGAGGCACTGTTCAAGATGTTCCGCCCGGGGGCGGTCAAGTAATTACCAGAGCAAGTCGGCGTCTTGTTTGACGTCTTTGAGGCGGGTCAGCTCTTTGGCCGCGGCCTCGTCGGCTTCATGAGCGGTCTTGAAGGTCTGGCCTTCCAGCACTTTGTGAAAAACCGGGGCGCCGGAACCACCGAGGGCTTTGACGGCAATCGCGGCATGGTAACCGCCCTCGCCCGGTACTACTGCTGAAACGGCTTCGAAGTGTTCAAAGGCTTTACGTGCCATGTCGCGGATCCTGGCTAATGGAGAGTTGCGCCATTAAACCCTCAACCGGCCAGTTTGTGTACCGCTGCCTGGGAATGGCCAAGGGCCTGGACCGCCGAGACATCCTTGAAGGTATGGAAATCCAGGCTATTGACCACCAACTCCTGCACCAGCTCGGCAAAAATCTGCATCGCCGGGCTGCCGAAGTAAGAGGTCATGGCCTGTTGGTTGGTCCAGAAACCGGACACCAGCCACAGCTCTGGATCGCATTGCGAGTGCTGCAGGGCGAAGCTCAGGCAACCCGGCGCGTTGCGCGATGGCTCGATCAGGGCGCTGAGGCGCGCACCGAGTTCTGCTGAACGCCCGGCGCGGGCGCGGACGAAGGCCATATGACTGACGGGGATCTGCGTAGACATGTTCAACCCTCCCAGGTCATCCAGTGGCAGCCGGGGACGGGCTGCGACAGGATCCAAGATTAGGCGGCGCGCCCTGGTCGTCGTTAGTCGATTCCTGCCGGCTTATTGCACAATCCTGCGCGGCTGCAAAAAACGTCTGTAACAGCATGTAAACCACTGTCACATCGCTGCAATACGACTTTCAAGCAAGTTTTCCCGGCGCTGCCCTGCCATAGCAGCACCGCGTACTCACCCCGTGCAGAATCAGGCAAGCTTTTGGCAGGATGTGTCTACCGCTGTTCCTTGCACAAATTTAAGCTCAGCCCATTACCAACGCGTCACCGAGGATGCCCAGCATGTCGTCGCTCGATCATTTTCAAGCCCCGCTGAATGCCGACATGGAAAAACAACGCGCGGAACTGGCCGCCCTCATCCGTCGTAACACGATGGAGGATGGTACTTATGCCACCGCCGTCGGCTCGCTGTTCATGTCGCGCCACAGTCAAAACCATGATTTCGCCCCGGTGCTGGCGCAACCGGCCCTGTGCATCATGGCCCAGGGGCGCAAGGAAGTTCGGCTGGCAGATGAATACTTCAATTACGACCCGCTGAATTACCTGGTGGTGTCGGTTTCGATGCCGTTGAGCGGGCGGGTGGTGAATGTCTCGCCCGAGGAACCAATCCTCGCCGTGCGGCTGGACATCGACCCGGCGGAAATCAGCGCGCTGATTGCCGACGCCGGCCCCATCGGCGTACCCACACGTCCCACTGGCCGCGGCCTGTATGTTGAGCAGATCGACACAGCAATGCTCGATGCCGTATTGCGTCTGGCACGTTTGCTGGACACACCCAAAGACATCGCCATGCTGGCGCCGCTGATCCGCCGGGAGATTCTGTATCGGCTGTTGCGTAGCCAGCAGGGGCATCGGCTGTATGAGATTGCTATCGCCAACAGTCAGAGCCATCGCATCAGCCAGGCGATCAAATGGCTCAACGGCAATTATGAGCAACCGTTGCGCATCGATGATCTGGCGCGGGAAGTGAACCTGAGCGTGTCGACGCTGCATCACCGGTTCAAGGCGATGACGGCGATGAGCCCGCTGCAGTATCAGAAGCAGTTGCGCCTGCAAGAAGCGCGGCGGTTGATGCTGGCCGAAGGGCTGGAAGCTTCGGCGGCGGGTTATCGGGTGGGGTATGAAAGCCCTTCGCAATTTAGCCGGGAGTACAGCCGACTGTTTGGCGCGCCGCCGCTCCGGGATTTGGCGCGGTTACGGTTGTCGGTTTGATCTGGCATTTGTTTTGTGGCTGATGGCCCCATCGCGGCATAGGTATCTACACATCTCCCGATCCTGGTCTATAAAGGGACGGCATGGATATCAAATGACCGGGCTAGATGCCCGACTGACAAAACGATACGACGAGTTAGTCATGGGACACAGTAATGGACTACCGGCGCTGGCCGCCGGGATGAAAGCCTTGCCGCGAAGCGACAAGGCTTTTGCACAGACGCAAGCCCTTTGGCGATTTTTGAGCAATGACCGGGTTCGGCCCGTTGACCTGGTTAAACCGCTGCTGGCGCTGGCCCACGAGGGTTGTCGGGATGACTGTGATGATTACGCGCTGGTCATGCACGATTGGTCTCGGCTCAATTACATGCACCACCACAGCAAGGCTGATCGCCTGCAAATGACCCACCGGGGCGACATCGGTTACGAGCTGCAAAGCAGCCTGCTAGTCACCGACCGTGACGGTGCACCGATCTGTACTCCCGCTCAAAATCTGGCGACCAAGGACGGCGTGCTCAGCACGCGAGCCGAAGAAGTGCTGGCCCCTGAGAAGCATCTGCATGAACTGACACAACGTATCACTTGGCTGGAACAGCAGAATTTTGCCAAGCCGCTTGTCCATATCGTGGATCGAGAGGCTGATTCGGTCGCTCACCTGAGGCAATGGCAGGCCGAGGGTCGGCAATGGCTGGTGCGAGTCAAGGCCGGTTCCACGGCCAGTCATGCAGGTCAATCGAGGGCCCTGAGTCAAATTGCTCGCGAGATGACCTACCGCAAAACTCGCAAGGTGGACTACAAAGGAAAACCGGCCATTCAATGGGTGGGAGAAACCGCCGTCGTGCTGACTCGCCAAGCCCAGCCTTTCACCAAAGACAGGGCCGACCGCAAGACGCTGCGCAAGTCTGGTGAGCCGTTGCCGGCCCGGCTCGTCGTGAGCCGAATACTGGGAGCCGATGGTCACCTGCTGGCCGAATGGTATTTGCTGAGCAACCTTGAGCAAGAGGTCGCAGATGAACGATTGGCGCTCTGGTATTACTGGCGCTGGCGTATCGAGTCCTACTTCAAACTGCTTAAAGGGGGTGGGCATCAGCTGGAAAACTGGCAGCAAGAGAGCGGTGAAGCGGTGTTCAAACGGCTGTTGATCGCCAGTCAGGCATGTGCTGTCAGTTGGCGTCTGATGCGGGCTAAGGGGGAGTTCGCTGAGCAAACACGGGATTTTTTGGTCCGTCTGTCTGGTCGACAGATGAAGCGCTCGCAGCCGGTGACGGCTTCCGCGCTGCTGGCCGGTTTATACATGCTTTTGGCCATGTGCGAGACATTGGAACAATACACGCCCCAGGAACTGGCGGGTTTTGCTAAAGAGGCCATCGGCTGGGTGGCCAGCCGAAGACTTTAGAGATGTGTAGATACCTATGCCCATCGCGGGCAAGCCCGCTCCCACAAGGACCGGTGTACACGGAACTCTGTGGGAGCGGGCTTGCCCGCGATGGGACCAGTCAGAGCAACCCGCCTCTAACGTCAGGCGCTTAGCACTCGGCACGCCTCAGCCGGCAATGTCACCGACACCGGATTGCCAATGCTCAACCCAACTCCCTGACACGGCGTGCTCAACGCGGTAAACGACACCCCGGAACACTCGACAGTGGTTTCGATGGTCGCACCGATATCCCGCACAAACGTCACCTTGCCGAGCAAGCGATTCCCCGCCGTGGCCTGGGGTTGCGACAGTTGCAGGTCTTCCGGGCGAATCAGCATTTTCACCTTCTCCCCCACCACAACGCTGCTGCAGATCGGCACTTGCAGTGCATCGCCACCGGGCAAGCAGACCTTGCCATTGCCCAGCGCCGTGGCCGGGAAAATGTTCCCCGAACCGATAAAGTCCGCGACAAATTCATTGGCCGGATGCCGATAGATTTCAATCGGCGTACCCACCTGCTGCACCCGATGCTCACCCAAAACCACCACGATATCGGCCATGGTCATGGCTTCGCGCTGGTCGTGGGTGACCATGATGGTGGTGATGTTCAAACGTTGTTGCAGCTGACGGATTTCCACCTGCATCGATTCGCGCAGCTTGGCGTCCAGCGCCGACAGCGGTTCGTCGAGCAGCAGGATTTTCGGCCGCGAGGCAATCGCCCGGGCAATCGCCACACGCTGACGCTGACCGCCGGAGAGTTTCGCCACCGGGCGATCAATCATTTCCTGCAGCTGAATCAGCTCCAGCAACTCCACTACCCGCGCCTGTTGATCAACCTTGCTGACCCCGCGCAGTTTCAGCGGATAGGCAATGTTCTCCCCCACCGTCATGTGCGGAAACAGTGCCAGCGATTGAAACACCATGCCGAAATTGCGCTGATGCGCCGGCGTGTGGCCGATGTCTTCACCGTCCAGGCGAATCTCGCCACCTGTCAGGGTTTCGAGCCCGGCGATCATCCGCAGCAAAGTGGTTTTTCCGCAGCCCGACGGGCCGAGGAAACACACCAGTTTGCCCTCGGGCAAATGCAGGTTCACATTCTTTACCGCGCAGGCCGAGCCGTAATGTTTCTCGACGTTTTCCAGAATCAGACCAGTCATGTTGCACCTCAAATCAAAAGGAAACGCCACCTTCGCCGACCAGCTTCTCCAACGCCCAAATGAGGACGAAGTCGATCAGCACAATCAGCACGGCAAACGAGAAAACGGTAGGGTCGAGCGAAGACACGGTGCGGCTGTACATCCAGATCGGCACGGTCATGACGTCGATGGTGTAGAGGAAATAGGTCACGGTGAATTCGTTGAACGAGACGATGAACGCCAGCAGCATGCCCGCCAGAATCCCCGATTTCATCAGCGGCACCACCACATCGACAATCGCCCGCAGCGGTGAAGCACCGAGCATTTGCGCGGCCTCTTCGACTTCGCTGCCGATGGAGAGCATCGCCGCGGTGCAGTTTTTCACCACGAACGGCAGCGCCAGAATCACGTGGGCAATCACCAGCCGCGAGGTGGTGATGTGGAACGGCAGGCTGTCGAACACCAGCAGCAAGGCCAGGCCCAACACCACCATCGGGAACACCAGTGGCAGCGACATCAATTGCAAGGCCACAGCCTTGCCGCGGAACTCGCAACGGGTCAGGGCATAAGCTGCCGGCACCGCGATAATCGTGGCGAAAATCATGGTCAGGCAGGCCACCATCAGGCTGGTGGTCATGGCTTTGCCGAGGCTCAGCACATCGCTGGAATCCGGCGACACGAAGGTGTTCCAGGCGGCTTTGTACCATTGCAGGCTGTAGCTGCTCGGCGGGAAGTCGAGGTTCGACGCGCCGCTGAACGACATGACGATCATGGTCAGGATCGGCAGCACCGCCAGCAGCAAAATGAAGCCCGACAGGATGCCGGCGAACTTGCCGGTATCGCCCGGCAACAGCGACTGACGCTTCTTGATCACAGAGCTCATTGCGAAGCCTCCAGCATGCGCCGACGACGGCCAGTGATGTATTCGGACAAGGTCATGATCGCCAGGGTGGTAACGATCAGCACCACACCAGCAGCAGACGCGGCGGGCCAGTTCATCAGCGGGGCGATCTGGTCATGCACCATCACCGCCAGCATCGGCACGCGCCGACCACCGAGCAGCAGCGGCACCACAAAACTGCTGGCGTTGTAGGCGAACACCAGCGTCGCGCCGGTGATGATCCCCGGCAAACTCATCGGCAACACCACCTGGCGAAACACCTGCAAGCGACTGGCGCCCAGGGTGGCGGCGGCTTCTTCGTAAGTGCGAGCAACGCCGCGCATGGCGCTGGCAATCGGCAGCACGGCCAGCGGGAACGCGGTTTGCACCAGGCCCATCAACACGCCGTTCTGGTTGTAGAGCAGCATGATCGGGCGCTTGATCAGGCCCAGCCCCATCAGCGCCTGATTGAGCATGCCGCCAGGGCCGAGGATCACCAGCCAGCCGTAGCTTTGCAGCAGCAGGTTGACCAACAACGGCAGCAGCACCGCCGCGAGGAAAATCCGCCGCACAAACGGCGAGGTCAGCCGCGACATGGTGTAGGCCACCGGGATCGCCAGCAGCACCGCAATCACCGCGCTGATCAGCGCCAGGCGCAACGTCAGCAGCAACGATTTGAGGTAATAGGGTTCCAGCAATTGGGCGTAACTGGCCAGGCTGAAGCCAGACCACTCCGCGTCTTTGGTGCCGACGCTCATGCGCAGCACCAAGAGGCTCGCGGCAATCAGCACGCCGAGAAACAGCATCGACGGCGAAAGGAAAAGCCAGGCGCGCGCCGTCGGTGAGACACCCCGATTGATGCGCACTGGTGCGGCGCTTACCGGGTGAGTCAGAGGTTGATGTTCCATAGCAAGGGTCTCGTCAATGGAAAGCAGCTGAGCGAGCACAACCTTCAAAACCACCGTTAACCCTGTGGGAGCGGGCTTGCCCGCGATAGCAATCTGTCAGTCACATCATTATCGACAGGGAGGCCGTCATCGCGGGCAAGCCCGCTCCCACAGTGTTTTGCAGTGTTCTGAAAACCTGCGTTCGCCACTCGATCAGGAAGAAAAGATTTCCGTGTAACGACGAATCCATTGGTCATGCACGGTGGCCAGGAAGGCGTTGTCGTGCATGATCGCCTTCTCGGCAATCTGCTCCGGCGTGAGGATGTAGGGGCTCTTGCGCGCTTCGGCGGAGATGATCGCCTTGGCATTGACCGGGCCGTTGTAGATGTCTTCGGCCATCTTGCCCTGCACCAGCGGGTCCAGAGAGTGGTTGATGAAGGCATAGGCCAAGTCGATCTCGCCCGGGCGATTCTTCGGCATCACCGACAACATCAGGTCGGTGTAGAAGCCTTCCTTCATGCCGAAGGTGGCGCCCAGACCGTAGGCCGGATCGCGGATCTGTTTCGGGAAAAACGCTGGCGCGTACAAGCCGCCCATGTCCAGCGAACCGGTGCGGAACAGCTCGGCGATCTGGTTCGGGTTTTCGCCCAAGGTCACGACGCGATCTTTCAGCTCGGCGAGTTTCTTGAAGCCTGGCTCGATGTTGTGTTCGTCACCACCGGCCAGTTTGGCGGCGATGATGATCAGGTCCATGGCCTCGGTCCAGTTCGGCGGCGGCAGGAAGATGTTCGGCGACAGCTCCGCGTCCCACAGGGCGGCGTAGCTGTCCGGCGCTTCCTTGATGGTGCGGGTGCTGTAGACCAGGCTGTTGCACCACAGCAGATAACCGATGCCGTGACCGTTGGCGCCGGTGCGGTATTTTTCCGGCACGTCGATCAGGTTAGGGATGCGATTGAGATCGGGTTTTTCCAATAAGTTGGCGGCGGCCAGACCTTCGGCGCCGACGCCGGCCAGGGTGATGATGTCGTACTGCGGACGATCACCGCCGGCCTTGAGTTTGGCGACCATTTCCGAGGTGCTGCCGGTACGGTCGGCGATGACCTTGCAGCCGTACTTGGCTTCGAAGGTTGCCGCGATGTTGCGCAATGCCGCAAGGCCGGTGTCATCGGACCAGGTCAGCAAGCGCAGGGTCTTGCCCTGGAAGCGCGTATCGCTGGCATTGGCCTTGATGAACGGCATGCTCATGGCCGCCGCAGCCACGGACGCTACGCCCACGGTTTTGATGAATTGACGTCTGTTCAGATCGTGCTCGCCCATGAAGGACTCCCTTTGTTTTTTTAAGTATGAGGTTGGTCGCAACCGTTGCATCCGCGCGGCCAGATCAGCTTCAAGCCCCCGGTTTCAATGGGCCTTGGCGATGCCAGCGGGTTCATCCTGAGGTCGTGCAAAACACCTGACTATCGATAAAAACTCATTGAAGCCATGACGCTGGCGCATGCCTCATCGAGAGGCATGCGCTCACCTTTTTCGTGCTGTCAGACAGCCCGAATCACGTGTTTGATTTCCTGGAAAGCCTGCAAGCCCCACGGCCCCAATTCGCGACCGATGCTGCTCTGTTTGTAGCCACCCCAGGCGGTCTGCGGGAAGATCACTTGCGGCGCGTTGATCCACACGAGCCCCGCCTGCAAAGCGTTGGCGACCCGATCGGCCGCTTCGGCGTCGCGAGTGACCACGCTGGCCACCAGGCCGAACTGGCTGTCGTTGGCCAGGGCAATTGCCTCGGCTTCAGAGGTGAAACTGCGCACGCAGATCACCGGGCCGAAAATCTCTTCGCACCACAGCGCACTGTCGAGGGGCACGTCGATGAAAATCGTCGGCTGCAAAAAATAGCCGCGTGGCAGATCTGCCGGACGATTACCGCCGCAGATCAGCTTCGCCCCAGCACTCAAACCACGGTCGATGTGGCCCAGCACACGTTGGTATTGCGCCTGATTGACCAGTGCGCCCATTTCCACGTTCGGGTCGAACGGGTCGGCCACGCGAATAGCTTCGGCACGGGCCTTCAATCGCGCGACAAATTTATCCGCCAATTCGTCGGCGACCAGCACGCGGCTGGTGGCGGAACACATTTGCCCGGCATTGAAGAAGCCGCCACCGCAGGCCACTTCCACGGCCAGCTCGATGTCGGCATCGGCAAGTACCAGCAGCGAAGATTTGCCGCCGAGTTCGAGACTCACGCCTTTCACGGTTTCCGCCGCTCGCTGCATCACCTGCACGCCCACCGCGTTGCTGCCGGTGAAGGAAATCTTGGCGATGCGTGGGTCAGCCGACAGCGGTGCGCCGACGGCCAGACCGGTGCCGCAGACCAGATTGAACACACCGTTTGGCAGGCCCGCTTCAGCAATGATCGTCGCCAGTTCCAGCTCCGGTAGCGGCGTCACTTCTGACGGTTTGAGCACCACACAACAACCGGCGGCCAGGGCCGGGGCGAGTTTCCAGGCGGTGGTGACCATCGGGAAATTCCACGGCACGATCAGCCCCACCACACCGCACGGTTCGCGGCGTAAACGGGCGCTGAAATCGTCGCTCGGCAACGCCACGGCGCTGTCTTGCTTCGCGTCCAGGCCTTCGGCCAGACCGGCGTAATACTCGAAGGTGGCGATCACGTCGTCGACGTCGATGGCCGCTTCGAACAGCGGTTTGCCGTTGTTGCTCGACTGCAATTTCATCAACTGCTCGCGACCGGCCTGCACGCCTGCGGCGATTCTGCGCAGGATCGCCCCGCGCTCGGCGCCAGTGGTTTTCGACCATTCGTTGAAAGCGTTGGCCGCAGCCGTAACGGCCTGATCGACAGCGTGAGCATCGCCGCCGTTAACGGTGGTCAACAGGGCTTCGGTCGCCGGGTTGATCACGCGCAGATGTTCGCCTCCGGCGGACCATTGGCCATTGATGTACAAGCCATCCAAAGTAGTTGGAAAACTCATTTCGACACCGCCTTCATCCACTGGGCCTGATCAATTTCAATCAGGGACGGGCCCTGGCGATCGGTGGCGAGACGCAATGCACTGCGCAGTTCTTCGACACCACTAACCGCCTCGGCCGCGCAACCCAGGGCCTTGGCCACACCGATGAAGTCCGGGGTGTAGATGTCCACGCCTACCGGCTCGATGGCGCGGTTGACCATGTATTTCTTGATCTCTTCGTAGCCCTGGTTATTCCACAGCAGGACGATCACCGGGGTGCGTGCTTCCACCGCACTGGCCAATTCCGGCAGGGTGAATTGCAGACCGCCGTCGCCGATCAGGCACACCACCGGCGGGCGTGCGCCACCTTCGATGCTGCCACCGAGCCAAGCGCCAATCGCCGCCGGCAAGGCGTAACCGAGGGTGCCGTAACCGGTGGACGAGTTGAACCAGCGGCGCGGGCGCTCCGGGTTAAAGGTCAGGTTGCCGGTGTACACCGGTTGGGTCGAATCGCCGACGAACACCGCGTTTGGCAATTCGTACAGCACGGTTTCCAGGAAACGGGTCTGGGCCAGCGTCGGGGCGTCCCAGGACGCAGCCAGTTCATCGCGCAAACGCGCGGCCCGTACCTGGCCCCAATCGTTGCGACGCTCGGCCAGCGACTGGTGGGCCAGCGCACTCAGCAAGGCCTGAGCGGCGTTGCGCGAGTCGGCCACCAAGGCGACTTTCGGCGGGTAATTACGCACGGTCTGGTCGGAGTCGATGTCCACGCGCAGCAGCACGCCAGGAATTTCGAAGCCGCCAGCAAAGGTGACGTCGTAATCGGTTTCGGCCAGTTCGGTGCCGATGGCCAGCACCACGTCGGCCTCGGCGACCAGCGCGCGTGTGGCTACCAGGCTCTGGGTCGAACCGATCAGCAGCGGGTGACTGGACTCGAGCATGCCTTTGGCATTGATGGTCAGGGCCACTGGCGCATCCAGCAGTTCGGCCAGTTCAGTCAGCTCGGCCGCCGCATCGATGGCGCCACCACCGGCGAGAATCAACGGGCGCTTGGCACCGGCCAGCAAGTCGGTCATGCGGCTGATTGCGCTTGGCGAAGCACCGGCGCGGTCGATGTTGACCGGCACGCTGGCGAGCAAGTCATCGGCCTCTTCGACCAATACGTCCAACGGAATTTCGATGTGCACCGGACGTGGACGGCCAGCCTGGAACAGCGCGAAGGCGCGAGCCAGGACGCCCGGCAATTCAGCCGCCGACATCAAGGTGTGGGAGAACGCTGCCACGCCGCCGACCAGTGCGCTCTGGTTCGGCAGCTCATGCAACTTGCCGCGACCGCCACCCAATTGGCTGCGCGATTGCACGCTGGAGATCACCAGCATCGGGATCGAGTCGGCGTAAGCCTGGCCCATGGCGGTGGTGATGTTGGTCATGCCAGGGCCGGTGATGATGAAGCACACGCCCGGTTTGCCGCTGGTGCGAGCGTAACCGTCGGCCATGAAACCGGCGCCCTGTTCGTGACGTGGAGTGACGTGGTTGATGCTCGAACGGGCCAGCCCGCGATACAGCTCCACGGTGTGAACCCCGGGAATGCCGAACACCTGCTCGACCCCGTAACCTTCGAGTAACTTGACCAATACTTCGCCGCACGTCGCCATGTCTTTGCCCTTTTTGTTCGTTTGAGACGCCGGGCCTGCGCAGTGTTTATGATGGGTTGGCAGGTCCAGGGATGGCCTCATTGGAACGGGCGACACATAGCCGCAACAATGGATAAAAAGTCATACTAGCCATGTCCTCACGTCATACCTTGGATCCCAATGAAACGATTGCCTCCCCTGCCGGCGCTGCACACTTTTCTGATCACCGCGCAGTGCTGCAACTTCACCCGGGCCGCCGAACAACTGCACATCACCCAAGGCGCGGTGAGCCGGCAGATCGCCGGGCTGGAAGATCATCTGGGTTATGAGCTGTTCATTCGCCAGGCGCGGGGCTTGAGCCTGACCGCCGAAGGACGGGAGTGGTTGCCACGGGTGCAACAGATTTTCGGCCTGATCGACGAGGCGGTGGAGCAGATCGGCGAGAAGCGCGAAACCCTGCAATTGAAAGCGCCGACCTGCGTGATGCGCTGGCTGTTGCCACGCCTGTTGCAGTGGCAAAAGGAGCGCCCGGATGTACCGGTGGAATTGACCACCACGGTCAAACACGGCGTGGATTTTCATCGCGAGCAGTTCGATGCGGCGGTGATGTATGGCCCGCCGCCAGGCAGCTCACTGGCTTCCCGACATCTGTTCGATGAGCAACTGACGCCCGTGTGTTCCCGACCGATGCTTGAAGGGCCGATGGCTTTGCAGACGCCGGCCGATCTGCAACAGCACTTGTTGCTGCACCCCACCCGCGATGAACGGGACTGGAACGCCTGGCTGAAGGCCGCGGATATTCGGCTGAGCAATGTTGGCAAAGGTCAGCATTTCGAAACCCTGGACCTGGCGATGTCGATGGCGTCCCAGGGGACGGGCGTGGCGATTGGCGATTGGTCGTTGATCGGCGATGACCTGAGTGCCGGGCGGCTGGTCATGCCCTTTGAATTGAAGGTGAAAACCGGGTTGGCGTATTACCTGGTGTTTCCCGAAAAACCAGAGCCTTCGCCGAAATTGCGCGAATTGATGGGGTGGTTGGTGGAGCAGGCTCAATCACGGTAACCGCCCCCCGATGATCGTTCCCACGCTCCGCGTGGGGATGCAGCCCGGGACGCTCCGCGTCCCTTCAACAGCCGAACGCAGAGCGTCCGTTGAGGCATTCCCACGCAGAGCGTGGGAACGATCAGACGATCAATACCCGACAGTAAACCGTTGGCGGGAATGCTTCGGTGCTTCCACTTCATCAAGCAGCGCAATCGCGAAGTCAGCAAAAGTAATCCAGCTACGGCCTTCTGCGCTCACCAGCAAGTCATCCTTGCCGACCCGAAACGTGCTCGTGCGCTCACCTTCGACAAACTCCGCCGACGGCGACAGGAAGGTCCAGTCCAGGTCCTTTTCCCGACGCAAGGTATTGAGGAATTCGGCACCGGCGCTGGCTTCGGCCTTGTATTCCTCCGGGAAGCCTTCGCTGTCGATCACCCGAGAGCCGTCCGGCAGCAACAGCGAACCGGCACCGCCCACCACCAGCAGACGCTTGACCCCGGCCTGCTTCACCGGCTCGATAATCGCGCTGGCGGGGATGGTGGAGAAATGCGCAGCGCTGATCACCGCATCATGCCCGGCCACGGCGGCTTGCAGAGCAGCAGCATCGAGCACGTCGACGTTTTTGCTCACCACACCGGCACGCGGGGAGATTTTCGAGGTGTCGCGGGCGATGGCAGTGACACTATGACCGCGACGCAGGGCTTCTTCCAACAGTTGGCTACCGGCACGACCGGTGGCACCGATGATTGCGATGTTGCTCATGACGTTTCTCCAGTTGGCTTGGGTGAATCTGTATTTATGATCGTTCCCACGCTCCGCGTGGGAATGCAGCCCGGGACGCTCCGCGTCCCTTCCAAAGCCGAACGCGGAGCGTCCGTTGAGGCATTCCCACGCAGAGCGTGGGAACGATCAGTTGAGTGCGACGGATTACCACTTCATCTCACCTTTGGCGACTTTGGCGCTCAGCTCCAGCGAGCTTTCTTCGCCCAGGCTCGGGTAGCGTTTTTTCATTGCGGCGATCAGTTCGGCAGCGTCTTTCGCCTTGGCGGTTTCTTCGTCGAAAGCCTTGATGTAATCGGCAGTGAACTGCACCGCCGCCAGAGAGCGAGCGCTCTCACCGAGGTAGTGACCCGGCACAATGGTGGTCGGCTTCAGCGCTTCAATCGCCTGCAACGTTGTCAGCCAATAGGCATGAGATTGCGGGGTCTGGGTGTCGGCCATCCACACATGAATGTTTTCGGCAACAACCACGCCACCGACCACCGCCTTGATCGACGGGATCCACACAAAGCTGCGATCCGGCTGCTTGCCGTCCAGGCCGATCACCTGCAATTTCTGCCCTTCCAGCATCAGGCTGTCGCCCTTGAGCACCTGCGGCACGATGGTTTTGTTCGGTACATCAGCGCCCATTTTCGGACCCCAGAACGCCAGTTTGCCGTCGACGGTTTTTTTGATGTGATCAACCGTCGGTTGCGAGGCCAGCACCTTGGCTTTCGGGAACGCTTGGGTCACGGTGTCGAGGCCGAAGTAGTAATCCGGGTCACCGTGGCTGATGTAGATGGTGGTCAGTTGCTTGCCGCTGGCGCGGATTTTTTCCACTACCTGTTCGGCCTGGGCTTTGCCGAATTGCGCGTCCACCAGAATCGCTTCCTTCTCGCCGCTGACCAGCACCGAGGTCACCGGGAAGATCGCGTGGGTGCCGGGGTTGTAGACGTCCAGCGTCAGAGTGGACGCCGCAGCGGCATGGGTCGCGAAGCCGAGCGTGGCAGTTGCCAGAAGAATGCGTTTGATTGAAGTGAAGCCGATCATCTGTTGCTCCGTTGTCCGAATGCCGTGCTTGGCGATGGGACAGAGCTTAGTTGCCTGGTTCGATACAAAAAATGCGATGCTTGAACATAGTTTGTTTCTGAAAGCGGGCAAATCATGGATCGTCTACAAGCAATGCGGGTGTTCGTCACGGTGGTGGACCTGGGCAGCCAGTCGGCCGCCGCCGATCACCTGGACCTTTCACGGCCGGTGGTTTCACGCTATCTGGCAGAGCTGGAAGATTGGGTTGGCGCACGCCTGATGCACCGCACCACACGCAAATTGAGCCTGACCGCCGCCGGTACGGAAATTCTGCCGCGCTGTCGGCAGATGCTCGATTTGTCCACCGACATGCAGGCCGCCGTCAGCGAGCCGGACGACGCACCGCGAGGCCTGCTGCGGATCAGCGTCAGCACCTCGTTCGGCCAGGCGCAACTGGCGGACGCCATGGCGGCTTACGTCAAACGTTATCCCGGCGTCAGCATCGATATGCAAATGCTCGACCGCACAGTGAACCTGGTGGATGAACGCATCGACCTGGCCATCCGCACCAGCAACGACCTGGACCCGAACCTGATCGCCCGGCGCCTGACGGTCTGCCGCTCAGTGATCTGCGCCTCTCCCGCTTACCTGCGCGAACACCCGACGCCGCAACGGGTCGAGGACCTCAGCCTGCACAACTGCCTGACACATTCCTACTTCGGCAAAAGCCTCTGGCATTTCGACCAGAACGGCGAGCCCGTCTCAGTGCCGGTGCAGGGCAACATCAGCGCCAACGAAGCCAGCACGCTGTTGCGCGCGACGATCGCCGGCGCCGGTGTGGCGATGCTGCCGAGCTATCAGGCGGGAGTGCATATCCACAGCGGCGAACTGATCCGCCTGCTGCCCCAGGCCGAGCCCCGGCAGATGAACATCTATGCGGTGTATGCCTCACGCAAACACATGCCGGCGGCGTTGCGCAGCATGCTGGATTTTCTGGTGATCAGATTTCCCGAAGAGCCGGGGTGGGACATCGGTCTGTAAACACCTCCCCTGTGGGAGCTGGCTTGCCTGCGATGGCGTCGTCACATCCAACAATGATGCTGACTGATAGCCCGCTAACGCAGGCAAGACAGCTCCCACAGGGAATATCAGTGTTCTGAATATCGCGTTAACGGCGAAGGCCGCTTTGCTGGCAACTCACTGGCGCTGACCTATGCTCAAAGCAGTACCGAAAGGTATTCGTTCAGAGGTCAACGCCATGAACATCAAAACAAGAAGATACCTCGCCATTTTTATCACTTGCGCGGCGACGCTGGCGCTGTATGGCACAGCCGCCTGGCGGGTCGAGCAGTTACGACAAGTGCCCCGTGAATACGCGAGCTGCAACTTTGAACGCTGCATTCCCCACAACGCGACCCTCAACGCCCTCCGATGACGATCTCACCTGTGGCGAGGGAGCTTGCTCCCGTTGGGTCGCGAAGCGGCCCCAGCATTTCAATGAGAACACCGCATTCACCGAATTACGACTGCTGCGCAGCCGAACGGGGCAAGCCCCCTCGCCACAGGATTCAGGCCCCGTTGTCCTGATCGGCCTTCAAGCGGTCGCGAAAGGCCTTGGGCGAAATGCCCACGCGACGCCTGAACAGGCGTGTGAAGTTGGTCGGATCGGAAAACCCCAACACGTCGGACATTTCATAAATGGTCATGCTGGTGTAGGTCAGCAAGCGCTTGGCCTCCAGCAATTGACGCTCATGCATGATCTGCAACGCCGGTTGCCCCGCCAATTCACGGCACGTGCCGTTGAGATGAGACACGGAAATCCCCAGCCGATGAGCCAGGTCCTCGACCTTGACGTGCTGGCGATAGGTTTCTTCCACCAGTTGAATAAAGCCGTTGAGGTATTCCCGGGCCCGCTGCGGACGCTGAGTGGCGGTTTGGCGCTGAATCACCTGACGGCTGATCCACACCATAATCACGCTGACCAGCGAATGCATGAGCATTTCCCGCGCCGGTTGATGGCCGGTGTACTCGCTTTGCAGCGCCGAAAACAGGCTGTTGAGGTACTCGCTGTCCTTGCCCGCCGGGTAGCTTTCGGCCTGTGCCAGAGCGTTCACCGAATTGCCCAGTTGTGCTTGCAGGTGAGCGATCAGCGGCGCGGCCAGCGTGACGACGAAACCTTCGACGTCCTCGGAAAAGCGATAACCATGCACCGATAACGGCGGCAGAATCAGGATTGCCGGCTCGGTCAATTTTGAGCGTTTGCCTTCGATCTCAAGCTCTGCCTGACCTTTGAAGACGAAGAGCAACTGACACAAATCGGCGTGGCGATGGGGTTTGATTTCCCATTGATGTTCGCGGCTGCGTTTGGAAATGGTTTCACAGTGCAACAAGTCAGGGGTCGGCCAGTCCAGGCTTTCACCGTAGAGTTTGAACACCGGAATCGATGGCAGGTCAGGCTTGTTCATCACTTCAATCCAGGCCTCGAGGGTAACGGGGCGATAATCGCACCGATTGGCAGAATGTACAGGTATCGGCTCAGTTTTCCCCTTCAATTGACAGACCCGCAAGTGAAAAATGCAAGTACTCGATCCATAAAAATCATTCACCGGCCTTGGTCGTGTGGAGCTTGCGAGTCATAAAAACAATGAAAACACTGAAAACCCAAGTCGCGATCATCGGTGCCGGCCCCTCTGGCTTGCTACTCGGCCAATTGCTGCATAACGCCGGCATCGACACTCTGATCCTCGAGCGCCAGACCCCGGACTACGTGCTCGGACGTATCCGCGCCGGTGTCCTCGAACAAGGCATGGTAGAGCTGTTGCGTCAGGCCGGGGTGGGTCAGCGCATGGATGCCGAAGGGCTGGTCCATGCAGGCTTCGAACTGGCCCTCGACGGGCGCCGGGTACACATCGATTTGCAGGCGCTGACTGGCGGCAAAACTGTAACGATCTATGGCCAGACCGAGGTCACCCGCGATCTGATGGCCGCTCGTCGGGACGGCGGTGCACAGACGATCTATGAAGCCAGCAATGTCGTCCCCCACGGCATGAAAACCGCCGAACCCTTTGTCACCTTCGACAAGGACGGCGAAACGTATCGACTCGATTGTGACTACATCGCCGGTTGCGACGGCTTCCATGGCGTGGCGCGACAATCGATCCCCGCTGACTGCCTGAAGGTGTTCGAGCGGGTGTATCCGTTCGGCTGGCTGGGGATTCTCGCTGACACGCCACCGGTGCATGAAGAGTTGGTCTATGCACGGCACGAACGGGGTTTTGCGTTGTGCAGCATGCGTTCGCCGACACGCACCCGTTATTACCTTCAGGTCCCGGCCCAGGACAAAGTTGAAGACTGGTCCGATCAACGCTTCTGGGATGAGCTCAAATCCCGTCTGCCAGCCGCCCTCGCCGACGCGCTGGTGACCGGTCCGTCGATCGAAAAAAGCATCGCGCCGCTGCGCAGTTTCGTGGTCGAGCCGATGCAGTACGGGCGGATGTTCCTGGTCGGCGACGCCGCTCACATCGTCCCGCCCACCGGCGCCAAGGGTTTGAACCTGGCGGCCAGTGACGTCAGTACGTTGTTCAATATTCTGCTGAAGGTGTACCGCGAAGGGCGTGTGGATTTGCTGGAGAAGTATTCCGAGGTCTGCTTGCGTCGGGTGTGGAAAGCCGAGCGGTTTTCCTGGTGGATGACCTCGATGTTGCATCGCTTCGACGAGCACGACGCGTTCAGCCAGCGCATCAGCGAATCGGAACTGGCCTATTTCGTGGACTCTGAGGCGGGCCGAAAAACCATTGCCGAAAATTACGTCGGGCTTCCATACGAGGCTATCGAATAGCCTACTACCGATCTACACTGGCGAGCATCCCGCTCGCCTTGCCCGCTGCGGGCCCATTACTGCCCGCAGGTTTTACCCGTGACCAATCTCAACCAGCCTGAAACGCCCAAACCGGCCATTCGCAGCGTGCTGATCGCCCTGATGCTGGCGATCTTTCTGGGCGCGCTGGACCAGACCATCGTCGCCGTGTCGATGCCGGCCATTTCCGCGCAATTCAAGGATGTCAGCCTGCTGGCCTGGGTGATTTCCGGGTACATGGTGGCGATGACTGTGGCGGTGCCGATCTACGGCAAACTCGGCGATCTGTATGGCCGCCGCAAATTGATGCTGTTCGGCATGGGGCTATTCACCCTGGCGTCGTTGTTCTGCGGCATGGCGCAGAGCATGGAGCAATTGGTGCTGGCGCGGATCCTTCAGGGCATCGGCGCCGGCGGGATGATTTCGGTGAGCCAGGCAATCATCGGCGACATCGTTCCACCCCGCGAACGCGGTCGCTATCAGGGTTACTTCAGCAGCATGTACGCGGTGGCCAGCGTGGCCGGCCCGGTTCTCGGTGGCTACATGACCGAATACCTGTCCTGGCGCTGGGTGTTCCTGATCAATATTCCACTGGGCCTGGTTGCCTGGCGGGTGGCCCACCGCACGCTGGTGGGGCTGCCAGTGCCGCAGCGCAAGCCGATCATCGACTACTTCGGCACATTGCTGATGATCATCGGCCTGACGGCGTTGTTGCTGGGCATTACTCAGGTTGGCCAGGGCTATTCGTGGCGCAGCACCGAAGTGTCGGGGTTGCTCGGTTGTGCGGTGGTGGTGCTGGCCGTGTTCGTCTGGCATGAACGGCGGGCGCGGGAACCGTTGCTGCCGATGCATTTGTTCGCCAATCGCAGTGCGATTCTTTGCTGGTGCACGATTTTCTTCACCAGTTTCCAGGCGATTTCCTTGATTGTGCTGATGCCGCTGCGCTTCCAGAGCGTCACCGGCGCCGGGGCCGACAGCGCTGCGCTGCATCTGTTGCCGCTGGCCATGGGCTTGCCAATAGGCGCGTATTTCGCCGGACGCCAGACCTCGGTGACCGGTCGTTACAAACCGATGATCCTGACCGGCGCCCTGCTGATGCCGTTCTCGATTCTCGGCATGGCGCTCAGTGCGCCTCAGGCGTTTGTGCTGAGCAGCCTGTTCATGTTGCTCAGCGGCATCGCCAGCGGCATGCAGTTCCCGACATCGTTGGTGGGTACGCAAAACTCGGTGGAACAACGGGACATCGGCGTCGCCACCAGCACCACCAATCTGTTTCGCTCTCTGGGTGGTGCAGTGGGCGTGGCGTTGATGTCGGCGCTGTTGCTGGCGTTGTTACAGGATTCGAGTTTCGCTCATCTGGCGGGCTCGTCGTTGATGGCCGAAGGGAGTTCGGGGAATGTCTTGCTCGATGGTTTGAACGCCGCTCCAGGGGATGCACAAAACGCTCTGCGGGCTGAACTGCTGCTGACCTTTCGGCATTTGCTGATGGTCAGCGCGGCGGTGTCGCTGCTGGGGCTGGCGGCGGCGATTGCCATGCCGAATAGAGTGTTGCGGGGGCGGGAGGACACGGTTCGCTAACCCCACCGACCGATCATTCCCACGCTCTGCGTGGGAACGATCAACGCCACAGGCCCCATCACTGCATCGCGCTATTGAGACCGGGTGCGCAGCTGTTGCTGCAGATTCTGGATCTGTGCCTGCAGGGTGTTGATATTGCGGGTGACCTGGCCACGGAAGGCGTCGAACTCGGCGATGTTGGTGCCACCTTGCGCGGCGGCCGGGCGGTTGTCCTGTTGGCTTTTGAGCACGATCATTTCTTGCTCCAGGCGCTCGATGGCGGCGCTCGGGTTGCCTTGTTTCTTCAGCGCGACGATGTCAGCGCCCAGGCTTTTCAGTTGGGCGTCGAATTGGCTGGTATCGTCCGACGCGCTCTTCAACGCGGCCAGTTCGCCGCTCAAGGCTTTGACCTGGGCCTGCAACTGAGCATTGGCGGTTTGTTGTTCGGTGGCTTGTGCGGTCATTTGCGCCAGACGCTTGTCCAGTTCGGAGGTCTGGCCGAGTACGCCTTTGCTCTGGTCCTGAAGCTTGCTTTCCAGCTGCTTGCTCTGGTCCTGGAGTTTGCCTTCGAGCTGTTTGATTTGCAGCTTCAACGCTTCACTGCCTGTGTTTACGTTGGACTGGCTGGCCACGACCTTGCCGGAAATGTCCTGCAAGCGCCCCGCCGCTTCCTCACTGATGCGCGCGAAACTTTCCTGGGTCGCCACCAGTTGCTGTTCCATCAGCGAGATCTGCTGAAAACTCCACCAGGCAAGGCCGGCGAAGGCAAAGAACAACGCGCCGACCAATGCCCACAGGGGGCCGGTGCTCGGGCCTTTGACCTTGACCACCGGTGCGGTGCGCGAATGCACGGCAGTGCGAGCGGTGGTCGGAAAATCATCGTCATCGAGGCTGTCGGCGCGCAGGCTCGGGACATCGAAGTCGTCGTTGGCATCGTTACGCATGGGCATTAGGGTCAACCTTTGTGGAACGCGGTGATGGCTTGATGCGGCGAAGTATAACCCCCGCTGCCGCACCGGTTGACCCTGAACCCCGAACTCGGTTCAGTAAGGGGCCGTCCTTGTGTGTCAGCGAATGTCCTGAGCCTTCCACCAGCCGCAGAACTCATCAAGGGCGGTCCAGAGGCTGACTTTCGGATCGTAGTCCAGATAATGCCGTGCGCGGCTGATGTCCAGGGTGAAGTTTTTGTTCATGACTTGCATGCCCAGCCGCGACAGGGTCGGCTCGGGACGACCTGGCCACAGCTTGCACACACCCTCGTTGAGCGCGGCAAGGCTGTAGGCCAGACCGTAGGAACGGTAACGGGTAACCTGTGGGACATCCATCTGACGCATCACGTAATTCACCACATCCCACAACGGAACCGGCGCTCCGTTGCTGATGTTGTAGGCCTTGCCCAACGCCGAACCACTGGCCAGCAAGCTGCTGAGCAACGCTTCATTGAGGTTTTGCACGCTGGTGAAGTCGACCTTGTTCAGGCCATTGCCGATGATCGCCAACCGCCCCTTGCGCTGCATCTTCAGCAGTCTCGGGAAAATGCTCATGTCGCCGGCGCCCGTCACGAAACGCGGGCGCAGGGCCAGGGTTTCGAGGCCGAATTCCTGCGCCCCAAAGACTTTTTGCTCGGCCAGGTATTTGGTTGCGGCGTAGGGATGTTTGAAGCGCTTGGGCACCTGGTCTTCGGTCAACCCCAGATGATCGCGGCCATCGAAGTAGATCGACGGCGACGACAAGTGCACCAGACGCCGGACCCGTTGTTTCAGACAGGCTTCGACCACGTTCTCGGTGACTTCGACGTTACCCTGATGAAAGTCCTGATACCGCCCCCACAAACCCACTGCGCCGGCGCAATGGACCACAGCTTCGACGTCTGAACACAGGTCGCGAGCCAGTTGCGGGTCGCTCAAGTCGCCCTGAATGAACTCGGCGCCACGGCGCACCAGATGCTCGACGCTTTCGGCCCGGCGACCGTTGACCCGCACGTCCAGGCCCTGCTCCAGGGCGAAACGCGCAAAGCGTCCGCCAATGAAGCCGCTTGCGCCGGTGACCAGAATCTTCATGAATTGCTCCGAATATTTCGTTTTGCGTTTTGCGCTTTGCATATTGCGTAGGGCGTAGGGCGCAGGGCATGAGGTCTTGACGCTGCCCGTCAGCCCAACGGCACCAGCCATTGCTTTGACGAGCGCACCAATTGATCGGTGAGTAACCCCAACAGCTGACCGCCATTGCGCCAATGATGCCAGTACAGCGGCACATCGATCGGCTTATCTGGCAAAAGCTCCTGCAGGATGCCGCGCTCAAGTTGCTCGCGCACCTGCAATTCAGGCACCAGGCCCCAGCCAAGCCCTGCTTCCGTGAGACGAAGAAACCCTTCGGACGATGGGCATAAATGGTGTTCGAAACCGCCCTCCACACCGAGGGATGCGAGGTAGCGATGCTGTAGGAAATCATCCGGGCCAAACACCAGGGCCGGGGTTTTGGCTAACTGATCGGCACGCACACCGTCGGGAAAATGCCGGGCAATAAACGCCGGGCTCGCCATCGCTCGGTAACGCATCGCCCCCAACAGCACGCTGCGCGCACCAGCCACCGGTCGCTCACTGGCGCAGACACACGCCGCCACTTCACCTGCGCGCATGCGTTTGAGGCCGACGGTCTGGTCTTCTACCACCAAGTCGAGCAGCAAATGTTGTTCCGCACAAAAGTCCCCCACCGCCTGTGCCCACCAAGTCGCAAGACTGTCGGCATTCAGAGCGATACGCAGGCGTTCCGGCAGGCCTTCTTCGTCCAGCGCCGGGACCAACGTTTGTAGATCGCGCTCACGCAATCGCACCTGCTGCACATGGTTGAGCAATCGCCGGCCAATCTCCGTCGGCGCCGGGGGGGTGACCCGCACCAGCACCGGTTGGCCGACCCGTGCCTCCAGCAGTTTGATCCGCTGGGAGATGGCCGATTGGGACAACCCCAGCACCTGCGCGGCGCGTTCGAATCCGGCCTGTTCGATCACCGCGGCGAGCGCGGAAAGTAATTTGTAGTCGAACATCAGTTTTCCTAATGGGCGATCAGGACTATTGGTTTTTCTTATACAGCCTCGAACCGGAGAATGGCCAGCAAGAACTCTTGAACAAGGATCACCGACATGGCTGGCGAAACGTCATTGGCAACCCTGCTGCGCAGCATGAGCCCGCAACTCAACGACGGCGAATACGTGTTCTGCACGTTGCGCGACGGCAAGCTGCCCGCCGGCCTTGAGATTGTCGGCAGTTTTCGTGAACAGGAAGGGCTGACGCTGATTCTGCAACGTTCCGACGCCGAAAAGGCCGGTTTCAGCTTCGACTACGTCGCCGCCTGGATCACCTTGAACGTGCACTCGGCCCTCGAAGCCGTCGGCCTGACCGCCGCGTTCGCCACGGCGCTGGGCCAGGCCGGCATCAGTTGCAACGTGATCGCCGGGTATTACCACGACCATTTATTCGTCGGCCAGGCCGATGCCGAACGCGCCGTGCAGGTCCTGCGGGATCTGGCGGCCAACGCGGAGTAATACGTATGTGGCAAAGCTATGTGAACGGCCTGTTGGTGGCCGCGGGGCTGATCATGGCGATCGGCACCCAGAATGCGTTTGTGTTGGCGCAAAGTCTTCGGCGTGAACATCACCTGCCGGTGGCGGCGCTCTGCGTGACCTGCGATGCGTTGCTGGTGGCCGCCGGAGTGTTCGGCCTGGCGACGGTGCTGGCGCAAAACCCGACCCTGCTGGCTATCGCCCGTTGGGGTGGCGCGGCGTTTCTGCTGTGGTATGGCAGCCTGGCGCTGCGTCGGGCCTGCTCGAAACAAAGCCTGCAACAGGGTGAAAATCAGACCGTGCGCTCGCTGCGGGCGGTGTTGCTCAGCGCATTGGCGGTGACACTGCTCAACCCGCACGTTTATCTGGACACCGTTTTGCTGATCGGTTCTCTCGGCGCACAACAAACCGAGCCCGGTGCTTATGTGGTGGGCGCGGCCAGTGCGTCACTGTTGTGGTTTTTCACTTTAGCCCTTGGCGCGGCATGGCTGGCGCCGTGGCTGGCACGGCCAGGCACCTGGCGAATTCTCGACCTGTTGGTCGCTGTCATGATGTTCACAGTAGCGTTCCAGTTAATCATCGCTTCATGATTTATTCCAAAAGGCTCTGGAACCTCTATTCCACACAGTTGTTGCGTGGTTATGCCGCACCCCCGGTGCTATGATCCGATCCCTGCGCCGCAAAGAGTACAAACTCCCCGGCGCATGTCTGGCCGCCCGTGATCGGCCTTGCGCTCACCGCAACTGACCTGATTAGGAGAATCATCATGGCTTTCGAATTGCCGCCGCTGCCTTACGCGCACAATGCCCTGCAGCCGCACATTTCAGAGGAAACTCTGCAATACCACCACGACAAGCACCACAACACCTACGTCGTGAACCTGAACAACCTGGTGCCAGGCACCGAGTTCGAAGGCAAGACCCTGGAAGAAATCGTCAAGACTTCCTCGGGCGGTATCTTCAACAACGCCGCTCAGGTCTGGAACCACACTTTCTACTGGAACTGCCTGGCGCCAAACGCCGGCGGTCAACCAACCGGCGCACTGGCTGATGCCATCAACGCCGCTTTCGGTTCGTTCGACAAGTTCAAGGAAGAGTTCAGCAAAACCTCCATCGGCACCTTCGGTTCCGGTTGGGGCTGGCTGGTGAAAAAGGCTGACGGTTCCCTGGCCCTGGCCAGCACCATCGGCGCCGGCAACCCGCTGACCAGCGGCGACACCCCGCTGCTGACCTGCGACGTCTGGGAACACGCTTACTACATCGACTACCGCAACCTTCGTCCGAAGTACGTCGAAGCGTTCTGGAACCTGGTCAACTGGAAGTTCGTGGCTGAGCAGTTCGAAGGCAAAACCTTCACCGCTTAAGCTTCGCGCCAGTCAAGAAACCCGGCTTTTTTGCCGGGTTTTTTATGGGCTCGGGAAATGGGTACATTCCTACAGCCGCCTTCGTGGGCAAGCCTCGCTCCAGAGGAGCGGTCACAAAATCTGTGTACGACACAATTCCTGTGGGAGCGGGCTTGCCCGCGATAGCGGTGTGCCAGGCCCAGGGATGTTGGATGTGCCGCCGTCATCGCGGGCAAGCCCGCTCCCACAGGATTGCGGTGTATCTGAGAGCTACGCCGGGTCGACGTTATCCAGCGCCCGGTTCACCGCCAACTCCGCCACCATGATGATCTGCTGAATCGCCAACGCTATATGGCGCTGCGGGCCGATCAGATTGTTGGCGAAATCGCTGGCCAGGACACTCGCTGACGCCAACGATTCGTAGGCGTGGGCCAGCAGGCTTTCGGTGCCGGCATCCGGGGCGACCATAAACATCGTGCTGGGACGACGGGGTTTTTCGGTGTATTGCGCCGGGGGATCAAGGTAGTAATCAAGGGCGCGTTTTATCGCTTCGCGGTCTTTGAGTAATTCTTCGGTGCGCGAAGCTTCGGCGTTGGGGGTGGTGGTGTTGAAGGGTGGGTCGGGGATTAACTTATCCATACAAACTCCTGCTGAAATGGTGCCACCACTCGCCGGATCTCAAGCGGCTAAGAGGTGGCAGCTATGTGCAGAGTGAGATCACCGGTAGCAGGCACCCGGCCAGACCGAAGTCTGCCCGCACACAGCCGCCATAACGCATTTACAGGCAGCGGATAAGCTGGCGCCAATTATGGTGGTATTGGCGCTAGATGCATACTAGTTGCCGGGGATCTCACGCCCGGTCGCTGAATTTGCAGCGACAGCCAAAGGTTAGGGAATCCGCTTCCCACCCGGCAACCTGAAAAATGCGTGGGAAAGATCTGCGTTCTGACAAGCCCATTAAACAACCCATACCAGACGCCGGTCTCTGTAAGAGGGAGCATTCCCACAACACGAGTGGCATTCGCCCTCTTGCCCCCACACCACAGCGGGCTAACATCAACCACAAGGAAAAATTGTCCCGCGCCCCTCAAGTTGAGGGCCCCAACAACCGACACAGTGCTAATAGGGCAAATACTCCAAACAACAGCATATCGGCCAAGCTACCGGCAAAATCCCCTGGGTTGGATTGTCCCTTTGACTGACATCACGGGATTGCCAATACTCATGGCAACTTGACGCTACCCGCACGGAACAAGGAATTACCCTTTGAAGCTGGAACTCAAGAACAGCTTGTCGGTGAAGTTGCTCCGGGTCGTGCTCCTGTCGGCATTGATCGTCGGCGTGGTCTTGAGCTGCGCGCAGATCGTTTTCGATGCCTATAAAACACGCCAGGCCGTGGCCAGCGATGCCCAGCGCATCCTCGATATGTTCCGCGACCCTTCGACCCAGGCCGTCTATAGCCTGGACCGGGAAATGGGCATGCAGGTGATCGAAGGCCTGTTTCAGGACGACGCCGTGCGCATGGCCTCCATCGGCCATCCTAATGAAGCCATGCTTGCGCAAAAAACCCGTGAACTGCAGCACTCCAACAGCCGCTGGCTGACTGACTTGATCCTCGGCAACGAACGCACCTTCACCACCCAACTGGTGGGCCGCGGGCCCTACAGCGAGTACTACGGCGACCTGAGTATCACTCTCGACACCGCCACCTATGGCAAGGGCTTCATAGTCAGCTCGGTGATCATCTTCATCTCTGGCGTATTGCGCGCCCTGGCCATGGCCCTGGTGCTGTATCTGGTCTATCACTGGCTGCTGACCAAACCGCTGTCGCGGATTATCGAACACCTGACCGAAATCAACCCGGACCGGCCCAGCGCCCACAAGATTCCGCAGCTCAAGGGTCATGAGAGAAACGAGCTGGGGGTCTGGATCAACACCGCCAACCAGTTGCTCGAATCCATCGAGCGCAACACTCACCTGCGCCACGAAGCGGAAAACAGCCTGCTGCGCATGGCCCAGTACGACTTCCTCACCGGTTTGCCGAACCGCCAGCAATTGCAGCAACAACTGGACAAAATCCTCGTCGACGCCGGCAAATTGCAGCGTCGGGTCGCGGTGTTGTGTGTCGGGCTCGATGATTTCAAAGGCATCAACGAACAGTTCAGCTATCAGACCGGCGACCAGTTGCTGCTGGCCCTGGCCGATCGCCTGCGAGCCCACAGCGGCCGCCTCGGCGCCCTCGCCCGCTTGGGGGGCGACCAGTTCGCACTGGTCCAGGCCGACATCGAACAACCCTATGAAGCGGCCGAACTGGCCCAAAGCATTCTCGATGATCTGGAAGCGGCGTTCGCCCTTGATCATCAGGAAATCCGCCTGCGCGCCACCATCGGCATCACCCTGTTCCCCGAGGACGGTGACAGCACCGAGAAGTTGCTGCAAAAAGCCGAGCAGACCATGACCCTGGCCAAGACTCGCTCGCGCAACCGTTATCAGTTCTATATCGCCAGCGTCGACACGGAAATGCGTCGGCGCCGCGAGCTGGAAAAAGACCTGCGCGATGCCTTGATCCGCGACCAGTTCTACCTCGTTTACCAGCCGCAGATCAGCTACCGCGATCATCGCGTGGTGGGCGTCGAGGCGTTGATTCGCTGGCAGCATCCCGAACACGGGCTGGTGCCGCCGGACCTGTTCATCCCGCTGGCCGAGCAGAATGGCACCATCATCGCCATCGGCGAATGGGTGCTGGATCAGGCCTGCAAACAATTGCGCGAATGGCACGATCAGGGTTTCGAGCTGCGCATGGCGGTGAACCTGTCCACCGTGCAACTGCACCACGCCGAGTTGCCGCGGGTGGTCAATAACCTGCTGCAGATGTATCGCCTGCCACCGCGCAGCCTGGAACTGGAAGTCACCGAAACCGGCCTGATGGAAGACATCAGCACCGCCGCTCAGCACTTGCTGAGCCTGCGTCGCTCCGGTGCGCTGATCGCCATCGACGACTTCGGCACCGGTTATTCATCACTGAGCTATTTGAAAAGCCTGCCGCTGGACAAGATCAAGATCGATAAGAGCTTCGTTCAGGATCTGCTCGATGACGACGACGATGCGACTATCGTTCGGGCCATCATTCAGTTGGGCAAGAGCCTGGGCATGCAGGTGATTGCCGAAGGCGTGGAAACCGCCGAGCAAGAGGCCTACATCATCTCCGAAGGCTGCCATGAAGGTCAGGGCTATCACTACAGCAAACCGCTGCCTGCGCGGGAATTGAGTGCCTACCTAAAGCAAGCCCAGCGCACTAACGCATTCATTCTCTGAAACAGCCTTTGTAGCAGATGGAAAAACCCTGTGGCGAGGGAGCTTGCTCCCGCTCGGCTGCGTAGCAGTCGCAATCAGGTTGACGCGATACTTCTGGCAGAACCGGGTTGCAAAATTTTGGACAGCTTCGCCGTCCAGCGGGAGCAAGCTCCCTCGCCACAGGGCTTCGCCAGTTGCTATAGATCATGTTCCTGGCATTTAGCCGCGCGAATAAGAAATATTTACAAGCACAACCCTTTACACATAATGCGAAAGATTTGCATTATGTCGCAGTTTTGCGTGCGCCCCGCGCGCGTCCAATCAATCACCGAAGCAGGATGTTCGCCATGATTCGTATGCCTCTGGCCACCGCCAGTCTGCTGGCCATCGCTATTTCCCTCGCCGGTTGCGGCGAAGGCAAAGACAAGGCTGCCGCTCCGCAAGCGCCGACCCCGGCCGCCAGCACCACTGCTCCGGCTGCGCCTGCTGCTGCCGGTAAAGTCGATGAAGCCGCCGCCAAGGCTGTGGTCGCGCACTACGCCGACATCGTCTTCGCCGTTTACAGCGATGCCGAATCCACCGCGAAAACCCTGCAAACCACCGTCGACGCGTTCCTCGCCAAGCCGAACGCCGACACCCTGAAAGCCGCCAAGGCTGCCTGGGTCGCGGCCCGCGTACCTTACCTGCAGAGCGAAGTGTTCCGCTTCGGCAACACGATCATCGACGACTGGGAAGGTCAGGTGAACGCCTGGCCACTGGACGAAGGCCTGATCGACTACGTCGACAAATCCTACGAACACGCACTGGGTAACCCGGGCGCCACCGCCAACATCATCGCCAACACTCAGGTTCAGGTCGGCGAAGACAAGGTCGACGTGAAAGACATCACCCCGGAAAAACTCGCCAGCCTGAACGAGCTGGGCGGTTCCGAGGCCAACGTCGCCACCGGCTACCACGCCATCGAATTCCTGCTCTGGGGCCAGGACCTGAACGGCACCGGCCCTGGCGCCGGCAACCGTCCGGCTACCGATTTCCTGGAAGGCAAAGGCGCTACCGGCGGTCACAACGATCGTCGTCGCGCTTACCTGAAATCCGTGACCCAACTGCTGGTCAACGACCTGCAAGAAATGGTCGGTAACTGGAAGCCGAACGTGGCCGACAACTACCGCGCCACGCTGGAAGCGGAACCGGCTGAAACCGGTCTGCGCAAAATGCTGTTCGGCATGGGCAGCCTGTCCTTGGGCGAACTGGCGGGCGAGCGCATGAAGGTTTCCCTGGAAGCCAACTCTCCGGAAGACGAACAGGATTGCTTCAGCGACAACACCCACAACTCGCACTTCTACGATGCCAAAGGCGTGCGTAACGTGTACCTGGGCGAATACACCCGCGTCGATGGCACCAAAATGACCGGCGCCAGCCTGTCGTCGCTGGTGGCCAAAGCCGACCCTGCTGCCGATACCGCGTTGAAAGCTGACCTGGCCGCCACCGAAGCCAAGCTTCAGGTCATGGTCGATCACGCCAACAAGGGTGAGCACTACGACCAACTGATCGCTGCCGGCAACACCGCAGGCAACCAGATCGTGCGCGACGCCATCGCCTCGCTGGTCAAGCAGACCGGTTCGATCGAAGCGGCCGCTGGCAAACTGGGCATCAGCGATCTGAACCCGGACAACGCTGATCACGAGTTCTGATCAACGCTGGCTGAGCGAAAAGGCGATCTTCGGGTCGCCTTTTTCATGCCTGATTTTTGAGTGATGCTGATGGCCTCATCGCGAGCAAGCCACGCTCCCACAGGTTCAGTGCAAGACCTGTGGGAGCGGGCTTGCCCGCGATGGCCGCGACGCGGTCTCAAATCAAACCCTGCGCCACATCAACCAAACGATAATTCCTCTTATTCAAACTCCCCTGCCCTGTTAGACTTTGCGCCCTTGTTTTGCTCGTCTTGCAGGATGTCCGATGCCCTCGCTGCCTCTTCGCTTGTCCGCACTGTTGCTGGCCCTGGGCCTGAGTGCCTGCGATGACGCCCCGCGTTTTACCCAGGCCGAGCCCGGTGAAGCCCGGTCCGGCGGCAGCGCAACGGTGCGCAAGACCGATCAGAACGCATTCTCCCTGCCGTCCGCCAATCTGCCGCCGTCACGGCGCGTCGATTTCAGCGTCGGCAACAGTTTTTTTCGCAGCCCCTGGGTGATCGCGCCGTCGACCACCACCGCCCGCGATGGCCTTGGCCCGTTGTTCAATACCAACGCCTGCCAGAACTGCCACATCAAGGACGGGCGCGGTCACCCTCCCGCGCCCGATGCACCGAACGCGGTGTCGATGCTGGTGCGCCTGTCGATTCCTGACGCGCCGGCCTACGCCAAGGTCATCGAGCAACTGGGCGTGGTGCCGGAGCCGGTCTACGGCGGCCAGTTGCAGGACATGTCGGTGCCCGGCGTCGTCCCGGAAGGCAAAGTACGCGTCGATTACACAGCGGTCCCGGTGCGTTTCAAAGACGGCAGCGAAATCGAGTTACGTAAGCCGACCCTGCAGATCACTCAACTCGGCTACGGCCCGATGCACCCCGACACGCGTTTCTCGGCGCGCATCGCACCGCCGATGATTGGCCTGGGCTTGCTTGAAGCGATCCCCGACGAGGCCATCCTGGCCAACGCCGAGGCTCAGGCGCGAGAGAAAAATGGCATCGCCGGACGACCGAACCGGGTCTGGGATGACGCGCAGCAGAAGACTGTTCTCGGACGATTTGGCTGGAAAGCCGGGCAACCGAACCTCAATCAACAAAATGTTCACGCGTTCTCGGGTGATATGGGCCTCACCACCAGCCTGAAGCCCATTGATGACTGCACCGACGCACAAACCGCTTGCAAGCAGGCGCCCAACGGCAATGGCCCGGATGGCGAGCCGGAAGTCAGCGACAACATTCTGCGTCTGGTGCTGTTCTACAGCCGTAACCTCGCGGTGCCGGCCCGTCGCGATGTCGGCGCGCCGCAAGTGCTGGCCGGCAAGAATCTGTTTTTCCAGGCCGGATGCCAGTCCTGCCACACCCCGAAATACACCACCGCCGCCAATGCCGCGGAACCTGAACTGGCTAATCAAGTGATTCGCCCTTACAGCGATCTGCTGCTGCATGACATGGGCGACGGCCTGGCCGACAACCGCAGCGAATTCCAGGCCAGTGGCCGCGACTGGCGCACGCCGCCGTTGTGGGGCATCGGCCTGACGCAGGCGGTCAGCGGCCACACCCAATTTTTGCATGACGGCCGCGCCCGTAACCTGCTCGAAGCCGTGCTCTGGCATGGCGGCGAGGCAAAGGCGGCGCAGCAACAGGTTTTGTCTTTCAATGCCGAGCAGCGCGCGGCGTTACTGGCGTTCTTGAATTCCCTTTAATACGTTTTCCTTCAGCGGGAGCCCGACATGTTCCGTCCCAAATTGTTGTTCACCAGCCTTGCCGCCCTCGCCCTGGGCGCCTGTTCGCCCCAGGATCCGCAAGCGGTCACGTCGGCGGCCATCGCCAAGCAAGTCATCCTGCCGACCTATAGCCGCTGGGTCGAAGCCGACCGTCAATTGGCGGTCAGCGCCCTGGCGTTCTGCCAAGGCAAGGAAACCCTGGACACCGCCCGCGCCGACTTCCTGCACGCGCAGAAAGCCTGGGCCGAGTTGCAACCGCTGCTGATCGGGCCGTTGGCCGAGGGCAACCGTTCCTGGCAAGTGCAGTTCTGGCCGGACAAGAAAAACCTCGTGGGCCGTCAGGTCGAGCAACTGGTCACCGCGCAACCGCAGATCGATGCCGCCGCCCTGACCAAGTCCAGCGTCGTGGTGCAAGGCCTCTCGGCCTATGAATACATCCTGTTCGACAGCAAGATCGACATGGCCGACAGCGCTCAGAAAGCCAAATATTGCCCACTGCTGACCGCCATTGGCGAACGTCAGAAACAACTGGCCGAAGAGATCCTGTCGCGCTGGAACACCACCGACGGCATGCTCGCGCAGCTGAGCAAATTCCCGAACCAGCGCTACGCAGACTCCCACGAAGCGATTGCCGATCTGCTGCGTGTGCAAGTGACCGCACTGGACACCCTGAAGAAAAAACTCGGCACGCCGATGGGCCGTCAGAGCAAGGGCACGCCACAGCCATTCCAGGCCGATGCCTGGCGCAGCCAATCGTCGCTCAAAGGCCTGGAAGCCAGCCTGAGCGCGGCGCAAACCGTGTGGGTCGGTGTGGACAACAAAGGCCTGCGCGGTCTGTTGTCGAGCGAGCAGAAACCTTTGGCCGACAAGATCGACGCGGCCTACGCAGCGTCCCTGAAACTGCTTGCCGATAACCAGCGCCCGCTGACCGACATGCTCACCGACGACGCTGGTCGCCAGCAGCTCAACGCCATCTATGACAGCCTCAACGTCGTCCACCGCCTGCACGAAGGCGAACTGGCCAAGGCGCTGGGTATCCAACTGGGCTTCAACGCCAACGACGGTGACTGATGAGGGCAAGTGCCATGCTGCGACGCCAGGCTCTGACGTTAGGGAGTTTGCTGCTGGGTGCGGTGACACTGGGCGGCTGGACGCTGTTCAAGCACAAGGACAAAAGCCCGCTGCTGCTCTCGGCGCGAGACGATGCTGACGGCAAGCACTATGCCGTCGGTTATCGGCTGGACGGCACCCGGGTGTTTGCCACCCAGGTCGGCCAGCGCTGCCACGACATCATCAACCACCCGACACTGCCGATGGCGCTGTTCGTCGCCCGGCGGCCGGGCACCGAGAGCTACCTGATCGACCTGCGCGACGGCACGCTGCTGCAAACCGTGGTCTCGCGGCCGAACCGGCATTTCTACGGCCATGCGGTGATTCACCAGAGCGGCGACTGGTTGTACGCCACCGAGAACGACACCTGCGATCCGGGCCGTGGTCTGCTCGGTGTGTATAAGTTCGAAGGTGAGCGACTGGTGCACAGCGGCGAGCTTTCCACCCACGGTGTCGGCCCGCATCAAGTGTCGTGGATGCCCGATGGCGAGACGCTGATCGTGGCCAACGGCGGCATTCGCACCGAGGCCGAAAGCCGGGTCGAGATGAACCTCAACGCGATGGAACCGAGCCTGGTGTTGATGCAGCGCGATGGCACTTTGTTGAGCAAGGAAACACTGGCCCAGCAGATGAACAGCGTGCGGCATTTGGGCGTTGCCAGCGATGGCACCATCGTTGCCGGCCAGCAGTTCATGGGCGCTGCCCACGAGTCATCGGAGCTGCTGGCGATCAAGCGTCCCGGCCAACCGTTCGTGGCGTTCCCGGTACCCGAGCATCAGTTACAGGCCATGGGGCATTACACCGCCAGCGTCGCCGTACACAGCGAACTGCGTCTGGTCGCCCTGACCGCGCCGCGGGGCAACCGCTTTTTTATCTGGGACCTGGACAACGGTGAAGTACGCCTCGATGCGCCTCTTCCCGACTGCGCCGGCGTCGGGGCCGTGGCCGATGGTTTTGTCGTGACCTCCGGTCAGGGTCGATGCCGGTACTACGATTGCCGCCAGACAACCCTCGTTGCAAAACCTCTGGAGTTGCCTGCCGGGCTCTGGGACAACCATCTTCATCTGATCTGAGGCCACCTTCCCAGTGGTGGGGTTACCTTGTGGCGAGGGAGCTTGCTCCCGCTGGGCTGCGCAGCGGCCCTAAAAAATGGGACTGCTACGCAGTCCAGCGGGAGCAAGCTCCCTCGCCACAGCTTTTGTGTTCGCCGCATTGCATACTCGTCTGTAAAAAGTGGCAGTTGGATTCACTGTCACACTCGGAGTAATGTTCCCGCCTGTCTCACCTGATTTTCTCCAAGGAACCGGAAATATGCTGCGTCGCCGCATGCTGATCATGCTGGGTGTTGTTCTGCTAATCGTGCTGGTCCTGGCCGGTTACAAAGCCTTCTCTATCTACACGATGATGCAGGGCTTCTCCGCGCCGAAACCGCCGATCAGTGTCGCCGTGGCCACCGCCACCGAACGTCCGTGGCAAAGCCGTTTGCCAACGGTCGGCACCCTCACGGCGCTGCAAGGGGTCGACCTGAGTCTGGAAGTCGACGGTACCGTCAAGGAAGTGCAGTTCGAGTCAGGGCAGAAGGTCAAGGCCGGTCAGCCGCTGCTGCAACTCGACAGCGCTGTGGAAACCGCCCTGCTGGCAACCGCCCAGGCCGACCTGGGACTGGCGCAACTGGATTACGGTCGCGGCAGCCAACTGGTGGGCAGCCAGGCTATTTCCAAAGGCGAGTTCGACCGACTCTCGGCGGTGTTGCAAAAGAGCCGGGCCACGGTCAATCAACTCAAGGCGGCACTGGAAAGAAAACGCATCCTCGCGCCGTTCAGCGGGACCATCGGCATTCGTCGGGTAGATGTCGGTGACTACGTGGCCAGCGGCACGATGATCGCCACCCTGCAAGACCTCAGCAGCCTCTACGTCGACTTCTTTGTGCCCGAGCAGGACGTGCCGAAGATCACCCTCGGCCAATCGGTACAAGTCATTGTCTCGGCCTATCCGACAGAGACGTTCCCCGGCACCGTCAGCGCGATCAACCCGAAGGTCGAGAGCAGCACCCGCAACGTGCTGGTGCGCGCAACCCTGGCCAACCCCGACGGCAAGTTGCTGCCGGGGATGTTCGCCAGCCTGCAGGTGCTGTTGCCCAACCCGCAGCCGCACATCGTTGTGCCGGAAAGCGCGATCGCCTACACCCTTTATGGCAACTCGCTGTACGTCGTCACACAGAAAAAGGCCGAAGACGGCAGCCTCGAAAAAGACGACAAGGGCGAGCCGGTTCTGATCGCCGAACGCCGCTTCGTCGAAACCGGCGAGCGCCGCGACGGGATGGTCATGATCACCAAAGGCGTGCAGAACGGCGAAAAAGTGGTCACGGGGGGCCAGATCAAACTGGACCACGGCGCACACATTGCCATCAGCGACGACAAGACCCTAGCCGAGAAGAGCAGTCAGCCGCGCGCTGACTGATCAAGGAATCCCCATGGCTTTTACCGACCCGTTCATCCGCCGCCCGGTGCTCGCCACCGTGGTCAGCCTGTTGATTGTGCTGCTGGGCTTCCAGGCCTGGAGCAAGTTGCCGCTGCGCCAATACCCGCAAATGGAAAACGCCCTGATCACGGTGACCACCGCTTACCCCGGGGCCAACGCCGAAACCATCCAGGGTTACATCACCCAACCGATGCAGCAGAGCCTGGCCAGTGCCGAGGGCATCGACTACATGACGTCGGTCAGTCGCCAGAATTTCTCGGTGATCTCGATCTACGCGCGCATCGGCTCCAATAGCGACCGCTTGTTCACCGAGCTGCTGGCCAAGGCCAACGAGGTCAAGAACCAGCTGCCCCAGGACGCCGAAGACCCGGTGCTGAGCAAGGAAGCCGCCGACGCCTCGGCGCTGATGTACATCAGCTTCTTCAGCAAGGAGCTGAGCAATCCGCAGATCACCGATTACCTGTCACGGGTCATCCAGCCAAAACTGGCGACCCTGCCGGGCATGGCCGAAGCCGAGATTCTTGGTAACCAGGTGTTCGCCATGCGCCTGTGGCTGGACCCGGTGAAACTCGCCGGTTTCGGCCTGAGCGCCAGCGACGTGACCAACGCTGTGCGCCAGTACAACTTCCTCTCCGCCGCCGGCGAAGTGAAAGGCGAGTATGTGGTCACCAGCATCAACGCCAACACCGAACTCAAATCCGCCGAGGCCTTTGCCGCGATCCCGCTCAAGGTAGAGGGCGACAGTCGCGTACTGCTGCGGGACGTGGCGCGGGTCGAGATGGGCGCGGAGAACTACAACTCCGTCAGTTCCTTCGGCGGCACGCCCTCGGTGTACATCGGCATCAAGGCCACCCCAGGCGCCAACCCGCTGGACGTGATCAAGGAAGTGCGCAAGATCATGCCGGAGCTGGAAGCGCAACTGCCACCGAATCTCAAAGGTGAAATCGCCTACGACGCCACGCTGTTCATCCAGGCCTCAATCGATGAAGTGGTGAAAACCCTGTTCGAAGCGGTGCTGATCGTGATCGTGGTGGTGTTCCTGTTCCTCGGCGCCCTGCGTTCGGTGGTGATCCCGGTGGTCACCATTCCGCTGTCGATGATCGGCGTGATGTTCTTCATGCAGATGATGGGCTACTCGATCAACCTGCTGACCTTGCTGGCGATGGTATTGGCCATCGGGCTGGTGGTGGATGACGCCATCGTGGTGGTGGAAAACATCCACCGACACATCGAAGAAGGCAAGACGCCGCTGGACGCCGCGATTGAAGGTGCCCGGGAAATCGCCATGCCGGTGGTGTCGATGACCATTACCCTGGCGGCGGTCTATGCGCCGATCGGCTTCCTGACCGGCCTGACGGGGGCGCTGTTCAAGGAGTTCGCCCTGACCCTGGCCGGGGCGGTGGTGATCTCCGGAATCGTCGCCCTGACACTGTCGCCAATGATGTGCGCCCTGCTGCTGCGCCACGATGAAAACCCCAGCGGCCTGGCCCATCGTCTGGACGTGATCTTCGAAGGCCTCAAGCGTCGCTACCAGAGTGTGCTTCACGGCACCCTCAACACCCGGCCAGTGGTGCTGGTGTTCGCGGTGATCGTGCTGTGCCTGATTCCGGTGCTGCTCAAATTCACCAAGTCGGAACTGGCGCCAGACGAGGACCAGGGCGTCATCTTCATGATGGCCAGCGCCCCGCAGACGGCCAACCTCGACTACCTGAATACTTATACCGACGAGTTCCTCACGATTTTCAAGGAGTTTCCCGAGTACTACTCCTCGTTCCAGATCAACGGCTTCAACGGTGTGCAATCGGGTATCGGCGGCTTCCTGCTCAAACCCTGGAACGAACGCGACCGGACCCAAATGCAGATCCTGCCCGAGGTCCAGAGCAAACTGGAAAGCATCCCCGGGTTGCAAATCTTCGGTTTCAACCTGCCGTCCCTGCCGGGCACCGGCGAAGGCCTGCCGTTTCAATTCGTGATCAACTCGGCCAACGCCTACGAGTCGTTGCTGGAGGTGACGGACCGGGTGAAAAAAAGAGCGATGGAATCCGGCAAGTTTGCTTTCGTCGACGTCGACCTGGCCTTCGACAAGCCCGAAGTCGTGGTGGATATCGATCGCGCCAAGGCGGCGCAGATGGGTGTGTCGATGCAGGACCTGGGCGGCACCCTCGCAACGTTGCTGGGTGAAGCGGAGATCAACCGTTTCACCATCGAAGGCCGCAGCTACAAAGTCATTGCGCAGGTGGAACGGCCCTTCCGGGATAACCCCGACTGGCTGAACCATTATTACGTCAAGAACACCAAGGGCGAACTGCTGCCCTTGTCGACCCTGATCACTGTAAGCGACCGCGCGCGACCGCGTCAGTTGAACCAGTTCCAGCAACTCAATTCGGCGATTCTTTCCGGGGTCCCGCTGGTCAGCATGGGTGAAGCCATCGACACCGTGCGCCAGATCGCCCGGGAAGAAGCGCCAGCGGGTTACGCCGTCGATTATGCCGGCGCGTCGCGGCAATACGTTCAGGAGGGCAGCGCGCTGTGGGTCACCTTCGCCCTGGCCGTGGCGATCATCTTCCTGGTGCTGGCGGCCCAGTTCGAAAGCTTCCGCGATCCACTGGTGATTCTGGTGACCGTGCCGCTGTCGATCTGTGGCGCGTTGATCCCGTTGTTCCTTGGCTGGTCGAGCATGAACATCTATACCCAAGTGGGATTGGTGACGTTGATCGGGCTGATCACCAAGCACGGGATCCTGATCGTCGAATTCGCCAACCAGTTACGCAAGGAGAAAGGCCTGACGCCTCGCGAAGCGGTGGAGGAAGCGGCGGCCATTCGCCTGCGTCCGGTACTGATGACCACGGCGGCGATGGTGTTCGGCATGGTGCCGTTGATCATCGCCACGGGCGCGGGGGCGGTCAGCCGGTTCGACATTGGCACGGTGATCGCGACGGGGATGTCGATCGGAACGCTGTTCACCTTGTTCGTGTTGCCGTGCATCTACACGTTGCTGGCCAAGCCTGATAAACCTGAAAAATACCCATGAACCGGTCGAGCGCAAGGCTGAATGATCGTTCCCACGCTCTGCGTGGGAATGCGGCCCGGGACGCTCCGCGTCCCATCAAAAGCCGAACGCGGAGCGTCCGTAGAGGCATTCCCACGCAGAGCGTGGGAACGATCGGCAAATGAAAGGCCTCGCATTTGCGAGGCCTTTCATTTGGGCTTCAATCTATTCAACTTTGTGGCCTCAGTCCCTGAGAAAGTCCGAACATGAACAGTAACAAGTCATGATCGGGTTGAGTGGCCACGGGTGCTTTGGCAACCCGGGGCAACGGACAATGCGCGTCACCGTGCACGGAGCTGAGGACTTGAGTGCGGGGCTGCTCCCACGCTGCCACCGCCAATGAAGCAACTGCCAAGGCTCCGGCTAAAAACAAACCTCGTGCAATTTCGAGTTTCATTGTTATAAGCCTTTGATAGCGCTGCCAAACGCCGTCTCATAAAAATAGACGAGTTTTTTCCAGTCTGTATCGCTGAACGACGAGTGGCGACGCAGTTGTTTCAGGTCATGGGTCGCCGCTTGACGGGCGGTCATACGCTTCCGACATTTCTCCAGATCGATCAAGGCAATTTCGACCTTGGCTGACTCGCCTTCACCGGTGACCCGCACGAATACATGCTTGATGTAGATGCAGCTGTGCTGCCAACGGCCCTTGTGCATGCGGGCCAGGTTGTCGGCCAGATCCTTCAACACGCGGTCATGCACCCCCTCACCATAACGCTCGCGACCACCACCGGCATACCAGTGTTTGATTTCCTCAAAGCCATCCAGGGATTTGGTAACCAGCAATGCGCGCCATTCATTATTCTCTGCATCGCGCTGTGCCCCGCAGAAAACGATTTCCGGAACACGAACGTCGAGCAGGCGCAAACCAATGAGCGCATCACGCTCGCGCAACACCGTCGGCCGACCGAACGGGTGTAACCCGCTGCGATAGATATGCCCGGTTTGACGCTTGGTGTAGAGCAGCTGTCCATCACGGCCCCTGACGCGCTGCACGCCACTTTCTCCACCGCGCCGGACGTTGGGTTCTTCTACCCATTCACCGCGCAGGTTCCAGAAGTAGTCGAAGCGGTCCTGAGAAGCAACTTCCGTTTGAGCTGCATACGGCACTGCCATCCTGTTACCTCTTGCGTAATACGTAGACCCGCCACATCGCGTAGAACGGCAAAAAATCCAGTTGTTCCTGAATCCGAAAACCCGCCTGCTCGAATTCTTTTTCAACCGTGGCAGCCGGTAACACAAATCGATTCTGGTAACCCTCCTGCACACGCCTTTTCTCGGCACGCTTGCGTTTCCAGGCCTTGAAATTGCCGTCTACCCACAACGAAACAATCACGCTGTCACGGGTGACGCGCTCGAATTCACGCAGAATGGCCAGTCGATGCTCGGCTTCACCGATGTGATGGAGCAAGCGCATGCAGAAGATGCTGTCGACGGCGTTATCGGGCAAGGCAATGTCGAATGCAGAAGTATGCAAGGGTTGTACCCGCTTTACCACGTCGGCGGGTTGCGCCTGCATGGCAGTCTTCAACATGGACTCCGAGTTGTCGGCCCCAATGATGACACGGTTGTGTTTCTCCGCCAGCAGCGGCCAGAAACGTCCCGCGCCGCACGGCAAATCGAGGATCAACCCCGGCTCACCGGCCAGGGTCAGCGCTTTTCGCGCCAGTTGTTCGTCACGCCAGTGGGACAGTCGGCGGCTGAGACCTTCCTGATGCTTGCGCAAATATTTCTGGGCGTGTTGATCGTCGTACTTTTCGGAAAAATCGAGTTTGATCGGACGAGCCATCACTGCAGTCTCCTGAACTTCTGATGACCACCACTTTAAGCAGCGTCGTGTCAGTCTCAGGTCGTGCCGATGTGAAAAATTTGTCATGTAAAACCCGGAATTATTTCAGGGTTTTACAGGGCCAAATTCAGGATCTTTTCGTTTTTCCTTCAGATCAGGGACGGAGTCAAATCCACCTGAAAACGGCAACCATTGGGCTCCATGTTGGTCAGGCTGACGCTCCAGCCCTGGTTCTCGCAAATCCGCTGCACCAGCGACAGCCCCAGCCCCAGGCCCTCGCCGCGTTTCTCGTTGCCGCGCACGAAAGGCTCGAACATCGCCTCGCGTTTTTCCTCGGGAATGCCGACACCACTGTCCTCGACCACGAACCCTGTATCCGTCAGGGCGAGGCGGATGTAGCCGTGCTCGGTGTAATGCAGCGCATTGCGCAACAGGTTGCCCATCACCGCATGCAACAGGGTCGCGTTATAACGGGTGTCCGGCGGATTGCCCTGCTCGAAGTTCAGCGTCAGGCCCTTGGCTTCGATCGGATCGCGCCATTGACTGAGCAGCCCGTCGGCTACCTGGCTCAGGGTCTGCTGGGGGGCCATGCTGGCGTCTTCATGTTGAGCGCGAGCCAGCATGAGGAAGGTTTGCACCAGCTCGCGCATCTCGGCGCACGCACGGGCGATTCGCTCGACCTGAGCACGGCCGCGCTGATCGATGCCGGGATTTTCCAGCAACAGCTCACAGGAACTGGCCAACACCATCAACGGTGTGCGCAGCTCGTGGCTGACGTCACTGGTGAACAATCGCTCACGGGTCAACGCCTGACGCAAGCGCCCAAGGGTAGCGTCGAAGGCGACGGCCAGTTCGCCCACTTCATCGGCGGCATAATCCGGCGCCAGTGGCGGCGCCAGGCCCAGCAATTGATCGCGATGACGCACCTGACGAGCCAGTCGCACCACCGGCGCCATGACCTTGCGCGCCAGCACCCAGCCAAGAAATACCGCCAATGCCAGGCTCAGGACGAAACCCACCAGCACCACGGCAAACAGCACCCGTTCCCGCTCTTCGAAATCGCTCTGATCCTGCAACAGCACGTAACGCCGACCGTCGACGATCTCGACCATCGCGTGATACGACAGCTGCTCGCGAAAGACTTCATGAAAGCCCGAGTCCAGGTGCCGCAAATCCTTGGGTAAATCGAAGTCGCCCGGCCCGCCGCTGAAATAGAACAGCTGGTCCGGCTCGGGGCGGTGGCTCCAGTCCGACACGCTGTCCATCAGCAACAGGCGTTGCAAATCGCCGCCCAGACCTGCCGAAATCAGTTTTTCTTCCACCAGGTGCACGGTCGCCACAATGCCCATGGCGAAGGCTCCCGCCACCAGTGCACTCATCAACGCAAAGGCGATGATGATCCGTTGAGCAAGGCTCTGCTTAAACTCCATCACGGCCCTCGGCCAAGCGATAACCGACGCCATGCACCGTGTGCAGCAAGGGCTTGTCGAACGGTTTGTCGATCACCTGACGCAGTTGATGGACGTGGCTGCGCAGGCTGTCGCTGTCTGGACAGTCATCGCCCCACAGGGCCTCTTCGAGAACTTCCCGGCGCAACACGTGCGGGCTTTTCTGCATCAACACAGCCAGCAACTTCAGGCCCACCGGGTTGAGTTTCAGCAGACGGCCTCCGCGCGTTACTTCCAGAGTATCAAGGTCGTAGCTCAGATCACCGACTTGCAAGGCTCGGCGACCGCCACCCTGGGCACGACGCATGACCGCCTCGATCCGCGCGGCCAGTTCGGACAGGGCAAAGGGTTTGATCAGGTAGTCGTCAGCACCGGATTTGAAGCCTTGCAAACGGTCATCCAGTTGGTCGCGGGCGGTGAGCATGATCACTGGCGTGTCACGGCGGGCATCTTCGCGCAGGCGTTTGCACAGGGTGTAGCCGTCGATGCCGGGCAGCATGATGTCGAGCACGATCAAGTCGTAATGCTCGGTGGCCGCCAGGTGCAGGCCCGACAAACCGTCCTGCGCGCAATCCACGGTGTACCCCTTGAGCCCAAGATAATCGGCCAGATTGGCCAGGATATCGCGGTTGTCTTCAACCAATAGAATTCGCATCGGCACCTCCTCCGTACACAGTAACGGCTGTCTTGGCGCGCAGCTTAAGGCCAAGTGTGGCTCAGGGATAGGGTGGCGTGCGGGGGTAAATCCGACAAAAAAAAACAGAAACGGCCTTAACGACTTTTTCACCATCGATTCACAGGCTGGCGACAGCGGCGTGTTCAGACTCCCGCGGTTGCGCTCTTCAGAACATTTCACACACCAAGGAATTGCCATGGCTTCGACCGCTGCCCGCCCCGCTTCCAGGCCACTGAATGCCTGGCTATGCCTGGGAGTGCCCGCCATTGCGGCGATCACCCTGCTGTTGCTCGAACTGACGTCCCTGGACATGGACCTTGCCCAGCGGTTCTATGACCCGGCGGCAGGCGAGTTCATCGGACGGCACAGTTACTTCCTGGAAAACATTCTGCATGACCGGGCCAAGCAAGTGGTCATCGCCTTTTCGGTGTTCGCCATCCTTGGCTTCATCAGCTCCTTTTTCATGGACAGGCTCAAACCGTTCAAGCGTGAACTGGGTTGCCTGGTGTTGTCTCTGGCGCTGGCGACATCGTTTGTCACCCCGGTCAAAGCGGTCACAGCGGTGCAATGCCCGTGGAGCCTGGAGCAATTCGGCGGGCATGAAACCTACAGCGAACTGCTCAGCCCTCGCCCGCACACCGCTAAGCCGGGCCGCTGCTGGCCCGGTGGTCATGCGGCGACTGGCTTCACGTTGTTTGCGCTGTTCTTCGTGTTGCGCGACCGCCGTCCGCGCCTGGCACGCAAGGCGTTCGTCCTGGCCTTCACGTTGGGCTCGGTGTTTTCCATCAGCCGGATGATGCAGGGCGCGCACTTTTTCTCACACAACGTGTGGACGGCGATTTTCTGCTGGCTGATTTGTTTGGGGGTGTATTACTACATTCTTTATCAACCGGCCTCCAAGGCTGAGGGAGTAGCCAACGCGGAACCTGTCAGCGTCTGAACTGACGCCTTCGCGGGCAAGCCTCGCTCCTTGGGTTGATGCCGATCCTGTGGGAGCGTGGCTTGCCCGCGATGGCCGCGACTCGGTCTCCTGGCAGACCAAATTGAAGGCAATAAAAAACCCCGCCTGCTCAACGCAGGCGGGGTTTTTATGTACGGGGTAAGGCTGGCTTACATCATGCCGCCCATGCCGCCCATACCGCCCATGTCTGGCATGCCGCCGCCAGCTGGAGCGTCTTCCTTGATCTCGGCGATCATGGCTTCGGTGGTGATCATCAGGCTGGCAATCGACGAAGCCGCTTGCAGAGCCGAACGAGTCACTTTGGCCGGGTCCAGGATACCCATTTCGATCATGTCGCCGTATTCGCCGGTCGCAGCGTTGTAACCGTAGTTACCCGAACCCTGCTTGACCTTGTCGACAACTACGCTTGGCTCGTCGCCGGAGTTGGCAACGATCTGGCGCAGTGGCGCTTCTACAGCGCGACGCAGCAACTGGATGCCAACGTTCTGGTCATCGTTGTCGCCTTTCAGCTCGGAGATAGCCTGCAGAGCGCGAACCAGTGCCACGCCGCCGCCAGGTACCACGCCTTCTTCAACGGCTGCACGGGTAGCGTGCAGGGCGTCTTCAACGCGGGCTTTCTTCTCTTTCATTTCAACTTCGGAACCAGCGCCAACCTTGATCACTGCAACGCCGCCGGACAGCTTGGCCAGACGCTCTTGCAGTTTTTCACGGTCGTAGTCGGACGAAGTATCAGCCACTTGCTGACGGATCTGCAGAACGCGAGCCTGGATGTCAGCCTCAACGCCGGCACCGTCGATCACGGTGGTGTTTTCTTTGGACAGGATCACGCGCTTGGCATTACCCAGGTGTTCCAGGGTAGTGCTTTCCAGGCTCAGACCGATCTCTTCGGAGATAACGGTACCGCCAGTCAGAACAGCGATGTCCTGCAGCATGGCCTTGCGACGGTCGCCGAAGCCTGGAGCCTTGACGGCTGCGACTTTAACGATGCCACGCATGTTGTTCACAACCAGAGTCGCCAGGGCTTCGCCTTCAACGTCTTCGGCAACGATCAGCAGTGGGCGGCCGGCTTTGGCAACGGCTTCCAGTACTGGCAGCATTTCGCGGATGTTGGAGATTTTTTTGTCGACCAGCAGGATCAGCGGACCGTCCAGCTCAGCAGTCATGGTCTCTGGCTTGTTGACGAAGTACGGGGACAGGTAGCCACGGTCGAACTGCATGCCTTCAACAACCGACAGTTCGTTTTCCAGGCCCGAGCCTTCTTCAACGGTGATCACGCCTTCTTTACCGACTTTTTCCATGGCTTCGGCAATGATGTCGCCGATGGAGTTGTCGGAGTTGGCCGAGATGGTACCGACCTGAGCGATGGCCTTGGTGTCAGCGCAAGGCTTGGACAGGGCTTTCAGCTCTTTGACGATAGCGATGGTCGCTTTGTCGATACCGCGCTTCAGGTCCATCGGGTTCATGCCGGCAGCGACGGCTTTCAGGCCTTCGTTGACGATCGACTGAGCCAGGACGGTAGCGGTGGTGGTGCCGTCGCCTGCGTCATCGTTGGCACGGGAGGCAACGTCTTTGACCAGCTGCGCGCCCATGTTTTCGAAGCGATCTTTCAGCTCGATTTCTTTGGCGACGGAAACGCCGTCCTTGGTGATGGTCGGAGCGCCGAAGCTCTTCTCGATGATCACGTTACGGCCTTTAGGGCCCAGGGTCGCTTTTACTGCGTCAGCCAGGACGTTGACACCGGCGAGCATTTTCTTACGGGCGGAATCGCCGAATTTAACTTCTTTAGCAGCCATGATCGATATTCCTTAAATACTTTGTAGTAACGGGAAAATGAGCGGGGAATCAGCCTTCGATGACAGCGAGGATTTCGCTCTCGCCGATGACCAGCAGGTCTTCGCCGTCAACTTTCACAGTGTTGCTGCCGGAGTAAGGGCCGAACACAACCTTGTCACCCACTTTCACGGCCAGCGCACGCACTTCACCGTTGTCCAGTGCTTTACCTGGGCCTACAGCGAGGACTTCACCCTGGTTTGGCTTTTCAGCAGCCGAACCTGGCAGGACGATACCGCCAGCGGTTTTCTTTTCTTCTTCGCTGCGACGGACGACGACGCGGTCATGCAGAGGACGAAGCTTCATTGTCGATCTCTCCTAATTGTGGTTTTCATCGGCCGGTGTAATCCCGGCGGGTTTAACAAATCCGGCGGCGCCGGGTGCGGTTCGTCAAGCGAACCGCGGAAGTCTGTCTGGCGCAATTGCCAGAAACCTTGCGGTGACCGTTACATAAGGGCGCACAAGCTTATTTCAAGGGCGGGGAGCGAAATTTTTTTACGTCGAGGCCCTGAAAACCAACACGGCACCCGAAGGTGCCGTGTCGATGGAAGTGTTACTTGGAATCGCGGTGTTCGAACTCGCCCTCGATCACGTTGGGCTCGCGACCCAACGGCTGCCGCGGAGCAGGACCGCCCCGTGGCTGAAGGTCATCGGCGAACGCACGCTGACGCATCGCTTGTTCCTCGGCGCGCAGACGCATTTTGTTGGCCAGCAGACGACGAGAGATCGGCAGCAACATGATCAGACCCAGCACGTCGGTGACGAAGCCCGGCAGGATCAACAGACCGCCAGCCAAGGCCAGCATCAGGCCTTCGAGCATGGTCTGGGCCGGCAGCTCGCCGCGGTTCAGACTTTCACGGGCGCGCAGCGCAGTAGCCAGACCGGCGATACGCAGCACGAACACGCCGAGCATCGAGCCGAGAATGATCAGCAGCAGGGCCGGGAAAAACCCGATCGCCCCGCTAACCTTGACGAATACGAACAGCTCCAACACCGGGAACAGTACAAAGAGCAGTAAAAAAGGGCGCATCAAATGGTTCCTCAACGCAAGAATACCTTGCCAGTTTTCCTTAGATGACGTCGCCGTTTCGTGAATTCAAGCGTCGGCCACTTCATTTTTCGGCCAATGCTCGGCGTGAGCCAGGAAAACCAAGGCTTCCCGGACTTGTGTCGGCGTATTACAGGGCGTTTGAAACGGCAGCCAGTAGAGCCCCTGACCGATGCGCAAGTGCATGCCTTCGCTGTCGATGCCGGCCAATTGCGCCGGAGCGGTTTTCGGCAGACCCGCCAGCTCGACGTAGTGGGCGATGGCTTTGGCGTGATCGGCATTCATGTGCTCGACCATGCTCACTTCGGCCTTGCCGGCGAAAGGGTTGGCGAGGGTCAACTGATCGATCCAGTGGATCGCACCGAAGCCGCCGATGTAGCGGTGCCGTATCGGTTTGAGCACCCAGAAATCGAAATCGTGGGCTTTGTGATAATTCTGCGAGTCCGGGAAATAGCGATAGTAACGCTCGGCCGCCGCTTCAATGGCTTCGGCAGCCTCGAGCTTTTGCGCCTCTGCCAGGTAAGTCAGGCGACCAACGGCTTGTACGTCTTCTGCCCCACGCTCCCCCACCAGCAGCGAACATTTCGGATCTTTTTGCAGATTGTGCGTGTGCTGAGCGATGCGACTGATAAGGATCAGCGGTTGCCCCTGTTCATCCAGGCAGTAAGGAACCACGGAGCCAAACGGGAAACCGGGCATCGCTTTGGAGTGCGTCGAGAGCACTCCACGGTATTCCTTGAGAAGCAATTCTCGGGCGCTCTTAGCAACTTTAATGCTCAATTTATGACTCCTTATGTAGAATCCGTCGAAAACGGACGGACAACTGGGCTAAAGTTCCCAGGACGCCATCAGGCAGTTCTCATGTACGGCGGGCCCGCGCAAGAGAGGCCGACAAGAAATCCACTCTGACCAGCTAACGGGGCATGCGAATGCAACTCACTGACAAAGTAATCATTATCACCGGCGGTTGCCAGGGTTTAGGCCGGTCCATGGCCGAGTATCTTGCAGGTCGTGGCGCGAAGCTGGCCCTGGTGGACCTGAACCAGGAAAAACTCGACGCCGCCGTCGCGGCTTGCAAGGCCAAGGGCGTCGAGGCCCGTGCCTACCTGTGCAACGTCGCCGATGAAGAGCAAGTGACCCACATGGCCGCCCAAGTGGCCGACGATTTCGGCGCGATCCATGGCCTGATCAACAACGCCGGCATTCTGCGCGACGGCCTGCTGTTGAAGGTCAAGGATGGCGAAATGACCAAGATGAGCCTGGCCCAATGGCAGGCGGTGATCGACGTCAACCTCACCGGCGTGTTCCTGTGCACCCGTGAAGTCGCGGCGAAAATGATCGAGCTGAACAACAGCGGCGCGATCATCAATATCTCGTCGATCTCGCGCGCCGGCAACATCGGCCAGACCAACTACTCCGCGGCCAAAGCCGGTGTCGCCGCGGCGACCGTGACCTGGGCCAAGGAACTGGCACGTTACGGCATTCGGGTGGCGGGCATTGCGCCGGGCTTCATCGAAACCGAGATGACCCTGAGCATGAAGCCCGAAGCGCTGGAGAAAATGACGTCCGGGATTCCGCTCAAGCGCATGGGCAAACCTGAGGAGATCGCTCAGTCGGCAGCGTACATCTTCGAGAACGACTACTACACCGGTCGGATTCTGGAACTGGATGGCGGGTTGCGGATTTAAGGTTGACGTAAACCCAATGTGGGCTTGCTCGCGAATGCGGTGTGTCATTCAACAGATAAGTTGACTGATCTACCGCTTTCGCGAGCAAGCCCGCTCCCACATTGGATCGCATTTCTTCAGCGATTCAGTCGTCGCTGACGGTGATATTTGGCATCGCCGGCGATGCCGCTTCCTGCAACACAATCCGCGCGCCGACATGGCGGGCCAGTTCCTGGTAAACCATTGCGATCTGACTGTCCGGCTCGGCGATCACCGTTGGCTTGCCGCCATCGGCCTGTTCGCGAATCAGCATCGACAGCGGCAACGAAGCCAACAGTTCGACACCGTACTGGTTGGCCAGCTTCACACCGCCACCTTCACCGAACAGATGCTCGGCATGCCCGCAGTTGGAGCAGATGTGCACGGCCATGTTTTCCACCACGCCCAGCACCGGGATGTTGACCTTGCGGAACATCTCAACGCCCTTGCGCGCATCCAGCAATGCCAGATCTTGCGGGGTGGTCACGATTACCGCACCGGCCACCGGGACTTTCTGCGCCAAGGTCAACTGGATGTCGCCGGTGCCTGGCGGCATGTCGATGACCAGGTAATCCAGATCGCCCCAGGCCGTTTGCGTGACCAGTTGCAACAGCGCGCCGGAAACCATCGGTCCGCGCCAGACCATCGGCGTGTTATCGTCGGTCAGGAAGGCCATGGACATCACTTCGACGCCATGGGACTCAATCGGAATGAACCACTTCTGATCCTTGATCTTCGGTCGGGTGCCTTCAGGGATGCCGAACATGATGCCCTGGCTCGGACCGTAGATATCCGCATCGAGAATCCCGACCTTGGCGCCTTCACGAGCCAGCGCCAAGGCCAGGTTGGCAGCCGTGGTGGACTTGCCCACGCCACCCTTGCCGGACGCCACGGCCACGACGTTCTTGACGTTGGCCAGCCCCGGAATCTGTGCCTGGGCCTTGTGCGCGGCGATCACGCTGGTGATCTCGACGCGCGCGGTGACGACGCCGTCCAGGCCTTCGATGGCCAGTTGCAGCAACTGCGCCCAGCCGCTCTTGAACAGACCGGCGGCGTAACCCAGTTCCAGCTGGACGCTGACGCGATCACCCTGGATATCGATGCCGCGCACGCACCCGGCGCTGACCGGGTCCTGATTCAGGTAAGGGTCGGTGTATTGGCGAAGGACGGCTTCCACCGCTGCGCGATTGACGGCGCTCATGGGCAACTCCGATAGCAAGACTGAAAAATCAGGGGGGTATCCTACCTGTTCTGATGGTTTGGCGGGATGTTCAAAAGAATGAATCATCCAATGAAACAGGCTCACGGGGTGAAAAATATGCGCCGGCGCTTTATAGTGGCCGACCTCCGTTTCATCAAGTAGCCGAGCCCCATGTCCGAGCCACGCAAGATCCTCGTCACCAGCGCCCTGCCCTATGCCAATGGTTCGATCCACCTCGGCCATATGCTGGAATACATCCAGACCGATATGTGGGTGCGCTTCCAGAAGCATCGCGGTAACCAATGCATTTATGTCTGCGCCGACGACGCCCACGGTTCGGCCATCATGCTGCGCGCGGAAAAGGAAGGCATCACCCCGGAACAACTGATCGCCAACGTCCAGGCTGAACACAGCGCCGACTTTGCCGAGTTCCTGGTGGACTTCGACAACTTCCACTCCACTCACTCCGAAGAAAACCGTGAGCTGTCGAGTCAGATCTATCTGAAGCTGCGCGACGCCGGGCACATCGCCACGCGCTCGATCACGCAGTACTTCGACCCGGAAAAGAAAATGTTCCTGGCCGACCGCTTCATCAAGGGCACCTGCCCGAAATGCGGCACCGAAGATCAGTACGGTGACAACTGCGAAAAGTGCGGCGCGACCTACGCACCGACCGACCTGAAGGATCCGAAGTCGGCCATCTCTGGCGCCACCCCGGTGCTCAAGGATTCCCAGCACTTCTTCTTCAAACTGCCGGACTTCCAGGAAATGCTGCAAGCCTGGACCCGCAGCGGCACGTTGCAAGAGGCCGTGGCCAACAAGATCGCCGAATGGCTGGACGCCGGCCTGCAACAGTGGGACATCTCCCGCGATGCGCCGTACTTCGGCTTCGAGATTCCCGATGAGCCGGGCAAATATTTCTACGTGTGGCTGGACGCGCCGATCGGCTACATGGCCAGCTTCAAGAACCTGTGCAACCGTACGCCGGAGCTGGACTTCGACGCGTTCTGGGGCAAGGACTCCACCGCCGAGCTGTACCACTTCATCGGCAAGGACATCGTCAACTTCCACGCCCTGTTCTGGCCCGCGATGCTCGAAGGCGCCGGTTTCCGTAAACCGACCGGCATCAACGTACATGGCTACCTGACCGTCAACGGCCAGAAGATGTCCAAATCCCGCGGCACGTTCGTCAAGGCGCGGACTTACCTGGATCATCTGTCGCCGGAATACCTGCGCTACTACTACGCCGCCAAGCTGAGCCGTGGGCGTCGACGACCTGGACCTGAACCTCGAAGACTTCGTGCAGAAGGTCAACTCCGACCTGGTCGGCAAAGTCGTCAACATCGCCAGTCGTTGCGCCGGTTTCATCCATAAAGGCAACGCCGGTGTGCTGGTCGCCGGCAACGCCGCGCCGGAATTGACCGACGCCTTCCTGGCTGCCGCGCCAAGCATTGCCGAAGCCTATGAAGCTCGCGACTTTGCCCGTGCCATGCGCGAAATCATGGGCCTGGCCGACCGCGCCAACGCCTGGATTGCCGACAAGGCGCCGTGGTCGCTGAACAAACAGGAAGGCAAACAGGATGAAGTCCAGGCCATTTGCGCCTTGGGCATCAACCTGTTCCGCCAGCTGGTGATTTTCCTCAAACCGGTATTGCCGCTGCTGGCCGCCGATGCCGAGGCGTTCCTGAACGTCGCCCCACTGACCTGGAACGACCACGCCACCTTGCTCAGCAACCATCAGCTGAACGAGTTCAAACCGTTGATGACCCGCATCGACCCGGTAAAAGTACAAGCCATGACCGACGCCTCGAAAGAAGACCTGACCGCCAGCGCAACCGACACCGGCGAAGCTGCACCCGCCGGCAACGGTGAACTGGCCAAGGATCCGTTGTCGCCAGAGATCGAGTTCGACACCTTTGCCGCCGTAGACCTGCGCGTTGCGCTGATCGTCAAGGCCGAAGCCGTGGAAGGTGCCGACAAACTGCTGCGCCTGACCCTGGACATCGGTGACGAGCAACGAAACGTGTTCTCCGGCATCAAGAGCGCCTACCCGGATCCGTCCAAGCTCAATGGTCGCCTGACCATGATGATCGCCAACCTCAAGCCCCGCAAAATGAAATTCGGGATCTCCGAAGGCATGGTGATGGCGGCCGGCCCTGGCGGTGAAGAAATCTACCTGCTGAGCCCCGACAGCGGCGCCAAGCCGGGTCAGCGCATCAAGTAAAGCCCTGCGGTAAACCGATCCCACAGTCGTGCCCGGCGCGACTGTGGGATTTTCATGTCTGGCCCACCCTCCTTCCTTGCCGGATAATGCCTAACCTTGTTAGACAGGCCTCCTTTTGCCGGCACGATCATGACCGAACTGCTTCTTACGCTTATCAGCGCTGCCCTGATCAACAACCTCGTGTTGCACTGGCCGCTGGGCGTCGATCCGGTGCTGGGCAGCGAGCGGCCACAGATCCACGCGCTGGGCATCGCGACAACGTGCCTGATGTTGATCGTCGGAACACTCGGCTATGCGCTCTACCACTGGCTACTGGTGCCGTTGGGGCTGACGTCGCTGCGTCTGTTCGTGTTCCTGCCGTTGAGCGTTCTGCTGATCGGCCCCCTGCAAAAGCTGCTTTCACGTTTATTGGCGAAGCTTTCATTCGATGGCCTCTGGCCCCTGCTGCTGGGGAATGCCGGGGTGCTTGGGCTGACGTTGCTCAACGCTCAAGACGACAAGGGCATTTTCCACGCCATAGCCCTGAGCCTTGGCGCCGGGCTGGGTTTCTGGCTGGTACTGAGTCTGTTCAGCGACTTGCGCCAGCGCACACTCGATAACGATATCCCCCTGCCCTTTCGTGGCCTGCCGATCGAGTTGATCGGCGCCGGATTGATCGCGGTGGTTTTTCTCGGATTCAGCGGGCTGATCAAAACATGAGTCTGATTCAACGCATCGACGCCCTCTTGCCGCAGACCCAATGCGGCAAGTGTGGCCACCCCGGATGCAAACCCTACGCCGAAGGCATCGCCAGCGGCGAGCCGATCAACAAGTGCCCACCGGGCGGCAGCGAAACCATCGCAGCCCTGGCCGACCTGCTGAAAGTGCCGGTGCTGGAACTGGACGTCAGTCGCGGTTCGGCGCCGGCGCAGATCGCTTACATCCGCGAAGCCGAATGCATCGGCTGCACCAAGTGCATCCAGGCCTGCCCGGTCGACGCCATTGTCGGCGCGGCGAAATTCATGCACACGGTCATCGTCGACGAATGCACCGGATGCGACCTCTGCGTGGCGCCCTGCCCGGTGGATTGCATCGAGATGCATCCGTTACCGCTGGCCACGGTGCTGCCGATTATCGGCGGGCTGGCGTTCAGCCTGGAGGAACAACAAGCCCGGGCCGCCAAGCGCAATCACGCGCGACGCCGTTTCGAACAGCGCAATGCCCGTTTGCATCGCGAAGAGGAACAGAAACTCGCCGAACGCCAGGCCCGTGTCCAACGCGCCATGCAGCCCAGCGAAGTGACGCTCGACCCGGTTCAGGCTGCACTCGAGCGCGTCCGCGCACAGAAGGCTGCCAACGCCGATGCCGCGTTGAAAAAGGCCAAGGTCGATCTGGCGATGAGTCGGGCGCAGCTGAACAAATCGCTCAAGGCCTTCGGGCATCCACCAACCTTCGAGCAGCAATCGCAACTGATCGTACTGCAACAGCAGTTCGACGCCGCCGAACAGGCACTGGCGCAACTGGAGAGCAGCGCACTACCGGTCTCTGCGGCACCTGCCCCGGCAAAAGATGCCGAGCTGAAACGAGCGAAGATCCAGTTGGCCATGCGCCGCGCCGAACTCAAAAAAGCACAAGCAAGCGAGGCGCCGGCCGAACAGATCGAAGCGTTGCAACATGCGCTCAGCGAAGCCGAGCGTCAGGTGGATGCCTATGTCACCCCTTGAATCGGTGGACGAACGCCTTCAGCAGGCCATGAAGCTGGTATTGCTGGCCACCGTGCCAGGGATGCTGATGTTGTTCTGGCTGTACGGCTGGGGCGTGTTGATCAACCTGATTCTGGCGGCTGCCACCGCACTGGCCGTTGAGGCGGCGGTGTTGCAGCTGCGCAAGCAACCGGTAAAACCGACGCTGAGCGATGGCAGTGCGCTGGTCAGTGCGACGCTGTTGGCACTGGCCTTGCCGCCTTATTGTCCGTGGTGGCTGACGGTCAGTGCTGCGGCGTTTGGACTGTTTTTCGGCAAGCATCTGTATGGCGGCATCGGCAAGAATCCGTTCAATCCGGCGATGCTCGGTTTCGCACTGGTCCTGGTGATGTATCCCCAGCCAATGACCCATTGGCCGGCGTCCCATGGCATGGATTTGTTCGGTGGGCTGCAACAGGTGTTCGGCTTCAGCTTCGGTCAGGCACCCGATGCATGGGCCCAGGCCACGGCGCTGGACAGTCTGCGAATCAACAAAAGCCTGACCATGGAAGAACTGTTCGCCGGCAATCCGGCATTCGGCCGTTTTGGCGGCCGAGGCGTGGAATGGGTCAACCTGGCGTTTCTGGCAGGCGGGGCGTTTCTGCTGCAACGGCGGGTATTCAGTTGGCATGCGCCGGTCGGCATGCTCGCCAGTCTGTTCATCATCAGCCTGTTGTGCTGGAACGGTACGGGCTCCGACTCTAATGGCTCGCCACTGTTTCACCTGCTCACTGGCGCGAGCATGCTCGGTGCCTTCTTCATCGTGACGGAACCGATATCCGGCGCAAAAAGCCCCACTGCCCGATTACTGTTCGGCGCAGGCGTGGGGTTACTGACTTACCTGATTCGGACGTGGGGCGGGTATCCGGACGGCGTGGCCTTTGCGGTTTTGCTGATGAATCTCTGTGTACCGGCGCTGGAACGGTTTGCCGCGTCCAGAGAGGAGCAGGTTGCCCCATGAACCGAGCGACGAGCGTTGTGATCCTGCTAGTGCTGGCAAGCCTGGGGATGGGCGCGACGTACCTCGTGCAGCACACCAGCGCCGCGCGCATTACCGCTGAACAACGCCTGATCGACAGCCGCCAGTTACTGGATCTGCTACCGCCCGGCAGCTACGACAACCAACCACTGGAACACCCTCTCAGTCTCGAAAGCACTCGACTGGCCAACAGCACACTGTTGGGTGGCTACCTGGCGTCCAAGGCCGGCCAACCGAGCGCCGTGTTGCTGCGCAGCCAGACTCTGGGCTACGCCGGCTCCATTGAATTGCTGATCGCTATCGACCCCCAAGGCAAGTTAGTGGGGGTCAAAACTCTCAGGCAATCGGAAACCCCGGGGCTGGGCGGCAAGCTCGCCGATTGGCCCAATGCCTGGCTTCAGGTGTTTACCGGCAAGTCTCTAACCGCCCCCAATGACAATGGCTGGGCCTTGAAAAAGGACCAAGGGCAATTCGATCAGATCGCTGGCGCGACCATCACCTCAAGAGCGGTGATCAATGCTACCCATGACGCATTGCGCTACTTCGATGAACACCGGCAACCGCTGATCGGGAGCAGCGCCCATGAATAAGTCATCGACCCTGCAGAACTCGCTGATGCTAACGCCGTTGATCGGCGTCACTGATTCGTTGGTAACGGCTTTGGGCCTGTGGCTGATGTTTGCTCTGGTACTCAGTGCTTACGGTGCGAGCATGGGCGTCTTGCGTTCGCGACTGATTCCGGCCACACATTTGCTGGCATGCCTGCTGCTGGCTGCCACGCTGACCAGTTGCGCGGAACTCGCCACGCAAGCCTGGTCGCTCCAATGGCACCAGCATCTGGGCTTCTACGCAGGATTGATCGCCTTGCAATGCGTTGTGCTGGAACATAACGGTTTTTTCCAGAGCGCATGGCGTGATCGATTGCGTCTGTGCGGCCTGTTCGGCGCCTTGATGGTGGGCTTGGGCCTGCTGCGCGAGTTCATCGGCAACGGAGCACTCGGTAGCCATCTGTCCTGGATGGCCGGTGCCACGCAACCGGACTGGCAAGGCTGGACGCTGATCGCCGACGGTGGCCTGCATCTGGCCACGCTGGCACCTGGCGGGTTTATTCTACTGGGACTGCTGATCGCCGCACATCAAGCCTGGACCCACCGCCCGGCTGCCCCACATTGACCGCCTTCGAGGAAACGCATCGCCCATGAATGCCGCAAAACGTCTTGAAATTTTCCGCAGGTTTCACGAAGACAACCCTGAGCCGAAAACCGAACTGGCCTACTCCTCCCCGTTCGAATTGCTGATCGCCGTGATTCTCTCGGCGCAGTCGACCGATGTCGGCGTGAACAAGGCCACCGCCAAACTGTTCCCGGTGGCCAATACGCCGGCGGCGATCCATGCCTTGGGCGTCGAAGGGCTGTCGGAGTACATCAAGACCATTGGCCTGTTCAACAGTAAAGCGAAAAACGTGATCGAAACCTGTCGTTTGCTGGTGGAGCGCCATGGCGGTGAAGTACCGCAGACCCGCGAGGCACTGGAGGCATTGCCCGGCGTCGGTCGCAAGACCGCCAACGTGGTGCTCAATACCGCCTTTCGTCAGTTGACCATGGCCGTGGACACTCACATTTTCCGGGTCAGCAACCGTACCGGCATCGCTCCTGGCAAGAATGTGGTGGAGGTGGAGCAAAAACTGATGAAATTCGTGCCGAAGGAATATCTGCTCGACGCTCATCACTGGCTGATTCTCCACGGGCGCTACGTTTGCCTGGCCCGCAAGCCGCGTTGTGGCAGCTGCCGGATCGAGGATTTGTGCGAATACAAGCAAAAGACCTCGGACGATTGAGGCGCTATTAGTTTTATTGATCGACCGATTGAAAAAATCTTTTTTACCCGCCGGGAAATTGTCGATATAAGGAGCGCCAAAGGGCAGCCTTAGCCTGGAGTTAACCTTATGAGCACTGGCAAAGAGCAATTGGACGTAGAAGACGACTTCACCCCCGTTGAGGCCGATGACGCAGAGCCGGTAGTGGAAGTGGCGAAGACCAATCTGAGCAAACGCCGCACCATCGACAATCTGCTGGAGGAGCGCCGACTGCAGAAGCAATTGGCCGATTACGATTTTGACTTGTGACACTTAAAAGCCTCCCGAAACGGAGGCTTTTTACTAAGTGCCGACCCCTGATAAACGCCCGTTCATCGCGCCTCGTCAAACGCTGGCAACTTCATACCAGGCCATTGCGCTGGGCCAATTCGATCAGGTCGACCAGTGAGCGAGCATTGAGTTTTAAAAGAAGACGAGTCTTGTAAGTACTGACTGTTTTATTGCTGAGGAACATTCCATCGGCGATTTCCTTGTTTGTCTTTCCTCGGGCCAACTGTTGCAGGACCATCATCTCTCGCCCGGACAAACGATCCACCATATCAGCTTCACTGGCGTTCCCCAGACTGGAGCGCACGGTATGCAGAGCCTGATTAGGAAAGTAGCTATAACCTGATAGCACGGCTTTTATTGCACTGAGCAACTCAGTGAGATCCTGTTGTTTGCAAACATATCCGGCGGCCCCCGACTGCATGCAACGCATGGAAAAATGTCCTGGCGCCTGGGATGTCAATATCAGCACTTTAAGAGGCATCGCCGTCGATGTCAGGCGCGCGATAACTTCCAACCCATCCAGTTTCGGTATTCCAATATCCAATATAACAATGTCCGGCATAAGATCACGAGCGAGTTGCAATGCGTCCACACCATTATCTGTTTCTGCAATGACTTCGTAGCCATGACGTTCCATTAGCATACGTACCGCGAGACGAATGACGGGGTGATCATCCACGATCAGCACTTTATTCATGGGCAAGTCCAATTTTCGCTGTTCGAATTTTTAGAGCCCGCACCATAGCCTAGTCGTTTCACCCATGGCATGCCGTTACCCCCAGCCACTCGCAGCGAGAGACATAGCCTACAAACAACACGGATTATTCCTACAAAAAATCATTGCGTAACATGAGTCATGGGATTGCCACTAGCCGAACGGCGCTCGGCACTTCGACAGTTTTTTTGTATCGACTTTAAACCAAAAAAACACAAGAACGGGGTTTGATACTAGTAATCCGACAGACTTCAACTATTGAGCTACCCTTAAAAGTAACGAGCATTTTCCAATCCCTGCACAACTGGAATCGAGCGACTTATGAAAGCTCATATACAGCAACATTTCACCCACAAAATAAACCCATATAATTTTAAAACAAATAAACAGCCATACCTGAACCAATAACAATACAGCTACTATAACGCCCCCTATTACTCAGCAAAAAAAAGGAGCCCAAAATAACAACAGAAAAAAGTCACTCATTAAACACAGCCCCGAGATCCACCCCACAAACAAATCGAGAAGAAATAATATCTCCATGAGCAGAAGACATGATAAAACTCAAAAAAAGAATCACCAACCCCATGACAATCATTGCAATATTTGCAGTATTATCTGAAACATCGGCCGCTGTATCCCTCCCCTTTCTCGACAACAAGGAAAGAGAACTCTATGTCTGGTTCCTGATTAGCTTTCCCTTTTATTTACTTTTTCTTTTTTTCGTCACACTCAACTTCAACTATCGATCGCTTTACGCGCCCTCTGACTTCGAGAAAGGGAAGCACTTCATGAAAGTCATGGAGAACGCTAACCGGTCAGGAAACGACCCTTCCTGGATACCACCAGAAAGCTCGACCCAGCACCATGTACGCCTGCCCGAGCACTTAAAAGACCTGCATATCATTGATGCACGCTGGATGAACAATAAAATGGCATTCAACGCCTTGATGGAGAAAATTCAGCAAGCACAGGAAAATCCTGCGCAGGTGATCGTATTTCTCACCTGTGCCGAATCGGAGACGCAGCTGAAGGAAAGTGCGTTCCAGCTTTCAAAACACACCAGGAAACGCAACGGCGCAACGTTCTGCATTGCTTACAATTTGAATTCACACGGTCTGACGATGATTGGTCAAAATCTTTACAGGCACACAGCAGCCAGCTCTTGAAGAGCCATCGGGGAAAGAAGCGAAGAAAGGAATTAACACAGACAAGAAGAAAAGCTGAACACGCAGTGTACGACAGGGTATCCCTCTTTCAGATTTGTGGCCTCATCAATGAGGCCACAAATCCATTACCGACTCAAAGGTCTCAAAAAAGCTTCCGGCCTTTGTTCGCCGCGATGCGCATGCGCAAGGCGTTGAGCTTGATGAAGCCCGCCGCATCGGCCTGGTTGTAGGCGCCGCCATCTTCCTCGAAGGTCGCGATGTTGGCGTCGAACAACGACTCGTCGGACTTGCGGCCAGTGACGATCACGTTGCCCTTGTACAGCTTCAGGCGCACTACGCCGTTCACGTGGGCCTGGGAAGCGTCGATCATCTGTTGCAGCATCAGACGCTCAGGGCTCCACCAGTAACCGGTGTAGATCAAGCTGGCGTATTTAGGCATCAGCTCGTCTTTGAGGTGAGCCACTTCGCGGTCCAGGGTGATCGATTCGATCGCACGGTGAGCGCGCAGCATGATGGTGCCGCCCGGGGTTTCGTAGCAGCCACGGGACTTCATGCCGACGTAGCGGTTTTCGACGATGTCCAGACGGCCGATACCGTGTTCGCCACCGATACGGTTCAAGGTCGCCAGCACGGTGGCCGGGGTCATTTCGACGCCGTCCAGTGCCACAATGTCGCCGTTGCGGTAGGTCAGTTCCAGGTATTGCGCTTTGTCAGGAGCCTTCTCCGGGGAGACGGTCCAGCGCCACATGTCTTCTTCGTGCTCGGTCCAGGTGTCTTCCAGCACGCCGCCTTCATAGGAGATGTGCAGCAGGTTGGCATCCATCGAGTACGGGGATTTTTTCTTGCCGTGACGCTCGATCGGGATCGCGTGCTTCTCGGCGTAATCCATCAGCTTCTCGCGGGACAGCAGGTCCCATTCGCGCCATGGAGCGATCACTTTCACACCTGGCTTCAAGGCGTAGGCGCCCAGTTCGAAACGAACCTGGTCGTTGCCCTTGCCGGTCGCGCCGTGGGAAATGGCGTCAGCGCCGGTTTCGTTGGCAATTTCGATCAGGCGCTTGGCGATCAACGGACGAGCGATGGAAGTACCCAGCAGGTACTCGCCTTCGTAAACGGTGTTGGCGCGGAACATCGGGAACACGAAATCGCGCACGAATTCTTCGCGCAGATCGTCGATGTAGATTTCTTTTACGCCCATGGCCTGTGCCTTGGCGCGGGCCGGTTCGACCTCTTCGCCCTGACCCAGGTCAGCGGTGAAGGTCACTACTTCACAGTTATAAGTATCCTGCAGCCACTTGAGGATCACCGAAGTGTCCAGGCCGCCGGAATACGCCAGAACGACCTTGTTTACGTCCGCCATGCCATCACTCCACGGGGTTCTACGGAAAGCCGTCAAGTCTACCGCCCATGCAGAATAATTTACAGAGGCGCGACAGCTTATGACGACGAAGCGACAGATTATGTCGAGCGAGCGACGATTTCAGCAGCTTCAGGAGGCCTTCGCGCTGCCCGCGGAAGCGGTGGCTTGAGGCGCCGGTGTCTCGGTCGGCGCTACCCGTTCGAGGCGTACGGCAACCCGACGGTTCTTCGCCCGATTGGCGGCATTGTTGTTCGGCGCCAGAGGATAGCGCTCACCGTGAAAACGCAGGGTGATCTGCGATTCCTGGATACCGTGGGCCTTGAAGAAGTCCATCACGGCCAGCGCCCTGCGTCGTGACAGCTCACGGTTGGTCAAGCGGTTGCCGCTGTTGTCGGAATGGCCGTCGAGTTCAATATGGTTGACCGTCGGATCGGCTTTCATGAATTCCAGCATGACCTGCAAATGGGCCTTGGCTTGGGCGTCGAGATCGATGCCTTCCCCCGGAAAGCCGACTTCGGATTGCTTCACCTGCTCGAAATTCTGCGGCAGCAACTTGGCCACGCAACCCTGATAGTCACTGTAGGCCTTGCTGAATTTGACTGGCAGCAGACGGACTTCAGACACCCGGCCGTCACCTGAGGAGTGTCGAACGACCGGGCTGCGGCCATCCATCAACCCGCTGATCAGGCGCCCGGCCTGAACTTGCGAGCTGTTGAACAGCACGTTGCCACTGCCGATTCGCACCGAGCCCAGGTTGATGTCGCCACGCCCCGGCTGCCATGGTGCAGCGGCCGCCAGCAAGGTCGCGGAACCGCCACCGATCATCGAGTTGTAAGCCTTCAAGCGAAATGTCGCCTGCTCGCCGGCACGACGCACGAACTCACCCGAGCCGAAATCGGTGATGGGTTGAGTCAGGCGGCATTCGAACTTGTCGCCTTCGACCGTCCACTCGATGCTCTCCAGAGGGGTCTGAAAAGTGAGCGCCATCGCAGGAAGGCTGGCAAACACACTGAGCAAGGCTAAATAACGCTGGCGCACGGGAGGCTCCACTGGCTTCTGCAACAAAAAGACCGACACACATATTTACGGCATACCTGTTGGATATCGGAAGCTTGCCGCAAAACTTGATAGCGAGTGCCTGCAAGAGTCTTTTCCGGTAGCATTCCCCTGAGTTTGACCCGCCTGGAATCCCCTCATGTCCGACCGCCTGACCCTGCTGCGTCCCGACGACTGGCATATTCATCTTCGCGATGGTGCTGTGTTGCCCAATACCGTCGCGGATGTCGCGCGCACCTTTGGTCGCGCCATCATCATGCCCAACCTGGTACCGCCAGTGCGCAACGCTGCTGAAGCCAATGGCTATCGCCAGCGGATTCTCGCCGCGCGTCCGGCCGGCAGCCGTTTCGAACCGCTGATGGTGCTGTACCTGACCGACCGCACCCAGCCCGAAGAAATTCTTGAAGCCAAGGCCAGCGGTTTCGTTCACGCCGCCAAGCTGTACCCGGCCGGCGCGACCACCAACTCGGATTCTGGCGTCACCAGCATCGACAAGATTTTCCCCGCGCTCGAGGCCATGGCCGAAGTCGGGATGCCCTTGTTGGTTCACGGTGAAGTCACCCGTGGCGATGTCGACGTTTTCGATCGTGAAAAAATCTTCATCGATGAGCACATGCGTCGAGTGGTCGAGCGCTTCCCGACCCTCAAAGTGGTGTTTGAACACATCACTACCGCCGATGCCGTGCAGTTCGTCAACGAGGCTTCGGCCAATGTCGGTGCAACCATCACCGCGCATCACCTGCTGTACAACCGCAACCACATGCTGGTGGGCGGGATTCGGCCGCACTTCTATTGCCTGCCGATCCTCAAGCGCAATACCCACCAGGAAGCCCTGCTCGACGCCGCTACCAGCGGCAGCGACAAGTTCTTCCTCGGCACCGACTCGGCACCCCATGCCCAGCACGCCAAGGAAGCAGCTTGCGGCTGTGCCGGTTGCTACACCGCTTATGCCGCGATCGAGATGTATGCCGAAGCCTTTGAACAGCGCAACGCGCTGGACAAGCTCGAAGCCTTCGCCAGCCTCAACGGTCCGCGTTTCTACGGCCTGCCGGTGAACACCGATCGCATCACCCTGGTCCGCGACGAGTGGACCGCCCCAACCAGCCTGCCGTTTGGCGAGCTGACCGTAATCCCGCTGCGCGCCGGTGAAAAACTGCGCTGGCGCCTGCTGGAGGAACACGCGTGAGTGAAGACCATTTCGACGACGAACAGGACGGTAATGGCGGCGGAGGCGGTTCCCGCCATCCAATGGCAGCCAGGTTCCGTGGTTACCTGCCGGTCGTTGTCGACGTAGAAACCGGTGGCTTCAACTCGGCCACCGATGCCCTGCTGGAAATCGCCGCCACCGTGATCGGCATGGATGAAAAAGGCTTTGTGTACCCTGAGCACACCTATTTCTTCCGGGTCGAGCCTTTCGAAGGCGCGAACATCGAAGCGGCAGCCCTGGAATTCACTGGGATCAAGCTCGATCACCCATTGCGCATGGCCGTGAGTGAAGAAGCGGCCCTGACCGATATCTTCCGCGGTGTGCGCAAGGCTCTGAAGGCCAACGGTTGCAAACGGGCGATTCTGGTCGGACACAACAGCAGCTTCGACCTGGGTTTCCTCAACGCCGCTGTCGCGCGCCTGGACATGAAACGCAACCCGTTTCATCCGTTTTCCAGCTTCGACACGGCGACCCTCGCCGGCCTGGCCTACGGTCAAACCGTATTGGCCAAGGCCTGCCAGGCAGCCGATATCGACTTCGACGGTCGCGAGGCCCACTCGGCCCGCTACGACACCGAGAAGACGGCTGACCTGTTCTGCGGCATCGTCAATCGCTGGAAACAAATGGGCGGCTGGGAAGACTACAACGACTGATGCCTGTCGCCGGTTTATCCCGCCCATAAAAAAACCGGCCTCAGTGAGGCCGGTTTTTTATGGCCGGACGCCTGGCTTACAGCGCAGCAGCGTGCTCGGTCAGGTACGCTGCAACGCCTTCTGGCGAAGCGTTCATGCCTTTGTCGCCTTTTTTCCAGTTGGCCGGGCAAACTTCGCCGTGCTCTTCGTGGAATTGCAGAGCGTCAACCAGACGGATCAGTTCTTCCATGTTACGGCCCAGCGGCAGGTCGTTGATGATCTGCGAGCGGACAACGCCTTTGTCGTCGATCAGGAACGCACCACGGAACGCCACGCCGTCAGCGGACTGAACGTCGTAAGCCTTCATGATTTCCTGCTTGATGTCAGCAGCCATGGTGTAACGAACCTGGCCGATACCGCCATTGTTCACCGGGGTGTTACGCCATGCGTTGTGGGTGAAGTGCGAGTCGATCGAAACGGCGACCACTTCAACATTGCGTGCCTTGAAGTCAGCCATGCGGTTGTCCAGAGCAATCAGCTCGGACGGGCAAACGAAGGTGAAGTCCAGTGGGTAGAAGAACACCAGGCCGTATTTGCCTTTGATGGCCGAGGACAGGGTGAAGCTGTCTACGATTTCGCCATTGCCGAGTACGGCCGGTACGGTGAAGTCAGGGGCTTGTTTGCCTACGAGTACGCTCATTGGATATCTCCTGGTGTAATAACGTTGAAGAACAGAGTTCATGCCAGCCTGTCACCCTCAGGCGACAGCCCTGTGACACGAACCTCCTTCGCAAAAGGCCGACCATCATACACCGCGTTTTTCGCCTGTCCTCAACGGTTTTTTCTTGAAGGTAAAAAGGCCGCTGTTATATTTTTTTCATGGCAGCTGTGAAGGCCGTTCGTCAGTCACAAGCCTTTATGACGAAAAGCTTTCAGAAACCACTTTGACAATCATTCTCGTTAACATTAAGATCCATCGCAATTGAGTCACAACCAGCGACGGTTCTCACTTATGTATGTCTGCCTCTGCACTGGCGTCACCGACGGTCAAATCCGCGATGCAATCTATGAAGGTTGCTGCAGCTACAAGGAAGTCCGTCTGGCTACCGGCGTAGCCGGCCAATGTGGTAAATGCGCTTGCCTGGCCAAGGAAGTGGTGCGCGAAACACTGGGCAAGCTGCAATCAGCCCAGGCGGCGATTCCCTACCCCGCAGAATTTACCGCCGCATAACTACCCATATTTCGAAGAACCGGACTTGATGTCCGGTTTTTTTATGTCTGAAAATCAATCGCTTAGGGCCTAGACGCGGAACACAAACATTCTTATTCCGATTAATTTTCATTTAAGTTTCAATAACTTAGGTTTGACACTATTAATTACGCGGCTCAAACTCTGCCTTATATACAGCTAATACAGGGCAGGACTCCGACCATGAAAGGCGACGTTACAGTCATCCAGCATCTCAACAAAATCCTTGGCAATGAGCTGGTCGCGATCAATCAGTACTTCCTGCATGCGCGCATGTATGAAGATTGGGGCCTGAACAAGCTAGGCAAGCACGAGTACCACGAATCCATCGACGAGATGAAGCACGCTGACAAGCTGATCAAGCGCATCCTGTTCCTTGAAGGCCTGCCGAACGTCCAGGACCTGGGCAAGCTGCACATCGGCGAGCACACCAAGGAAATGCTTGAGTGTGACTTGAAGATCGAACGCGACGGCCATGCCGATCTGAAAGTCGCTATCGCTCATTGCGAAACCGTCGGCGACTTCGGTAGCCGTGAGCTGCTCGAAGACATTCTTGAATCCGAAGAAGAACATATCGATTGGCTGGAAACCCAACTGGGCCTGATCGATAAAGTCGGTCTTGAGAACTATCTGCAGTCGCAGATGGGCGAAGAGTAAGTTCTGCGCCGCTAACCCCGACGCAATAAAAAGCCCCGCTCTCTTTTACAGAGGCGGGGCTTTTTTAATGACCGAATTTCAGGCTCACCCTGGAACAAATGTGGGAGCGGGCTTGCTCGCTCCCACACACAGCGAATCAGGCTTCGGTCTTGTTCGCTGCGGCTTTTGCTGCTGCGTCTTTGATCAGTGCCTGCAACGAACCGTCAGCAGACATTTCAGTCATGATGTCGCTACCGCCGACCAACTCACCGCCGACCCACAGTTGCGGGAAGGTTGGCCAGTTAGCGTACTTAGGCAGGTTGGCGCGGATTTCCGGGTTCTGCAGGATATCCACATAGGCAAACTTTTCGCCACAGGCCATTACAGCCTGAGCGGCTTTCGCGGAGAACCCACACTGCGGGGCATTCGGCGAGCCTTTCATGTAAAGCAGAATGGTGTTGTTGGCAATCTGCTCTTTAATCGTTTCGATGATATCCATGGAGCACCTCGGCTGAACTTTCCGACTCAGTGGTCGGCACGGTGGCGCATTGTAACGGAAACCCGAGCGCCATGCTCGGCCTCCCCGACAGACATGTTCACGCCGCCGCCACGGTCACCGGCACGCCATTCAACGCCGCATTGCCCGACAACTCATCGAGCTGACATTCGTCAGTCAGGTCATTGGCGCTGGAGCCTGGCTGGCTACTGGCAATCGACATCTGCACACCCGGTCGCGCATGACCCCAACCGTGAGGAAGGCTGACCACACCTTTCATCATATCCAGGCTGGCGACCACTTCAACCTCGATCACGCCGACCCGCGAACTGACGCGCACCCGCTGCCCATCGCTGAGCCCGCGGCTGGCCAAATCGTCCGGGTTCATCAGCAGTTGATGCCGCGGTTTGCCCTTCACCAGACGGTGATAGTTGTGCATCCATGAGTTGTTGCTGCGCACATGACGGCGGCCGATCATCAGCAACTCATCGGCAGCCGGTGCTTGTAGTGCCGCGAAGCGCGCCAGGTCGGCGAGGATCTCGACAGGCGCCGCCTGGACTCGTTGATTGGCGGTTTTCAGGCGTGGTGCCAGGTTGGGTTTGAGCGCCCCGAGATCGATACCGTGAGGATGATCGAACAAGGTCGCCAGCGACAGTTTGTGTTCCGAAGCGTCGCCATACAGGCCCATCCGCAGCCCTCGGTCGATCATCTGCGCTGGCGCGATAGTTGGTTTCAGCTCCTTGCCGGTCTTGGCCGCAAAGGCTTTGGCCAGCCCCACGAAAATTTCCCAGTCATGCAGCGCGCCTTCGGGCTTGGCCAGGATCGCCCGGTTGAAGCGGGTGACGTTGCGCACCGCGAACATGTTGAACGTGGTGTCGTAATGATCGTTTTCCAACGCCGAAGTCGACGGCAGGATCAGGTCGGCATAACGCGTGGTTTCATTGATGTACAGGTCGACGCTGACCATGAACTCCAATCCGTCCAGTGCCTGCTCCAGTTGTCGGCCATTGGGCGTGGACAGCACCGGATTACCCGCCACGGTGATCAGCGCGCGGACCTGCCCTTCCCCTTCGGTGAGCATCTCTTCGGCCAGCGCCGACACCGGCAGTTCTCCAGCGTATTCTGGACGTCCGGACACCCGGCTCTGCCACCGGTTGAAATGCCCGCCCGAGGTCGATGCCACCAGATCCACCGCAGGCTCGGTGCACAACGCACCGCCCACCCGGTCGAGGTTGCCCGTGACCAGATTGATCAGTTGCACCAGCCAATGGCACAGGGTGCCGAAAGCCTGGGTCGAAACGCCCATGCGGCCATAGCAGACCGCGGTCGGCGCTGCCGCGAAGTCGCGCGCCAGTTGGCGGATCTGCTCGGCGGGCACTGCGCACAACGGGCTCATGGCCTCGGCGGTGAAACCTGCGATCTCCCCACGCACTTCATCCAGGCCGTCGACCGGTAAATGACTGTCGCTGGCCAAGCCTTCAGTAAACAAGGTATTGAGCAGCCCGAACAACAGCGCCGCATCGCCACCGGGGCGCACGAACAAATGCTGATCGGCAATCGCCGCCGTTTCGCTGCGACGCGGATCGACCACCACCACTTTGCCGCCCCGCGCCTGAATCGCCTTGAGGCGCTTCTCTACATCCGGCACGGTCATGATGCTGCCGTTGGAGGCCAGTGGATTGCCGCCCAGGATCAGCATGAAATCGGTGTGATCGATGTCCGGGATCGGCAACAGCAAGCCGTGGCCGTACATCAAGTGACTGCTCAGGTGATGGGGCAACTGATCGACCGATGTCGCGGAAAACCGGTTACGGGTTTTCAGCAGTCCGAGAAAATAATTGCTGTGGGTCATCAACCCATAGTTATGCACGCTGGGGTTGCCCTGATAGACCGCCACCGCGTTCTGCCCGTGACGCTCCTGAATCGCCGCCAGGCGGTCGGCCACAAGGCTGAAAGCATCTTCCCACTCGATAGGCTGCCATTCGCTGCCTACTCGCAGCATCGGCTGACGCAGGCGATCCGGATCGTTCTGAATGTCTTGCAGGGCTACCGCTTTGGGGCAGATATGCCCGCGGCTGAAGGTGTCTTGGGGGTCACCCTTGATCGAGGTGATCTGTACGCCGCTGCCTTCGACCTCGGAGGTTTCGATGGTCAGGCCGCAGATGGCTTCACACAAGTGGCACGCACGGTGATGGAGAGTCTTGGTCATGGCCAGTCTCTGTTTTGTTCTGGGCGGGTAATATCGGCCGCGGGAACAAAACTATGGCGCGCGATTCGCCCCTTTGCCAGCGACGTTCGTCTTGTGAATTGGCGACCATCAGGCCAGCCGATGGCCGCAAGGGATCAGTTCGACGGTAGACTCGGCGGCGCCTGCAACTGAATCTCCTCGATGGTTTCGATCTGCTCATGGGCAACATGCACGCCGGTGAGCTCGCCGATCAGTCGCCAATGCTCGTCGAGCCCGGCGCTGATGGTGGCCATGCGGTCGATCATGCGCCGGCCAGCCGCCTTCGTGACTTCGTCTTCACTGCGCAACAGCTCGAAAGACATCGAGGTCATGGAAGCGGTGAGGTGAGTCAGGGAGCGTGCCGTAAGGCCGAGTAGCTCCATCAACAGTTGTTCTTTCGATTCCATTCCAAGGGCTTCCTGCGTCGCTCGTGACCTAGTTATAACCCAGCACTTTGCTTTAGCAAATGTTTCGGACAACACACATTGCCCGCTAGAGGCCCGAATGACAGGTCAAAAACCGACCGTCAGCGTGTCGCCCGCGCCCTGTTTGATTGCCAAGCCCGGCGAGCCCAGTGTACAAATGGTTAGCTGCTGTCAGGAAACAGGCTTCAAAAGCGCTATTGCGGTCACCCGTAGCCCCTCTGAAATCCCCTAAACACCGTAGCCCATTGGAAAAACGCGACATTTAATGTCAATATCGCGCCTCCCCCTATTTCGTCGCCCCGTGCGGCTTACGCCGCAGGTCTCGCCCGTTTTTCAGTTAAACAAGGCTTTGAGTATCTGCGGTCTGTTGCAAAAAGGTAGTCAATGATGAGCGCAAGGCACTTTCTCTCCCTGATGGATTGCACGCCCGAAGAGCTGGTCAGCGTGATCCGTCGAGGCGTTGAGCTCAAGGACCTGCGTAACCGCGGCGTACTGTTCGAGCCATTGAAGAACCGCGTCCTGGGGATGATCTTCGAGAAGTCCTCGACCCGCACCCGTATCTCGTTTGAAGCCGGCATGATCCAGCTCGGTGGCCAGGCGATCTTCCTGTCGCCGCGCGATACCCAACTGGGTCGCGGCGAGCCGATCGGCGACTGCGCCATCGTCATGTCGAGCATGCTCGATGCGGTGATGATCCGTACCTTTGCCCACAGCACCCTGACCGAATTCGCCGCCAACTCCCGTGTGCCGGTGATCAACGGCCTGTCCGACGACCTGCACCCATGCCAGTTGCTGGCCGACATGCAAACCTTCCTCGAACACCGCGGTTCGATTCAAGGCAAGACCGTGGCCTGGATCGGTGATGGCAACAACATGTGCAACAGCTATATAGAAGCGGCGATCCAGTTCGACTTCCAGTTGCGCATCGCCTGCCCGGAAGGTTACGAACCCAACCCTGAGTTCGTGGCTAAAGCCGGCGATCGGGTGACCATCGTCCGCGATCCGCAGGAAGCCGTAAGCGGCGCACATCTGGTGAGCACCGACGTCTGGACCTCTATGGGCCAGGAAGAGGAAACCGCCAAGCGCCTGAAATTGTTCGCCCCCTTCCAGGTCAACCGTGCCCTGCTCGACCTGGCCGCGCCGGACGTCCTGTTCATGCATTGCCTGCCGGCCCACCGTGGCGAGGAAATCAGTCTCGACCTGCTCGACGACTCGCGCTCGGTGGCCTGGGATCAAGCCGAAAACCGTCTTCACGCACAAAAGGCGCTGCTCGAGTTTCTCGTCGAGCCGGCGTATCACCACGCATGAGCCCGCCCTTACTGCTGAACCTGCGCAACCTGGCTTGCGGTTACCAAAACCAGCGGGTCGTGCAGAACCTCAACCTGCATTTGAACGCCGGCGATATCGGTTGTCTGCTGGGGTCTTCGGGCTGCGGTAAAACCACCACCCTGCGGGCGATTGCCGGTTTTGAACCGGTGCACGAAGGTGAAATCCAGCTGGCGGGCGAGACCATCTCCAGCGCTGGCTTCACCCTCGCCCCGGAGAAGCGCCGGATCGGCATGGTGTTCCAGGATTACGCACTGTTTCCGCATTTGAGCGTGGCCGAGAACATCGCTTTCGGGATCCGCAAGCACCCGCAAAAGGATCGCATCACCGAAGAATTGCTCGAACTGGTCAACCTGAAAAACCTCGGCAAACGCTTCCCCCATGAGCTGTCCGGCGGCCAGCAGCAACGTGTCGCCCTCGCCCGCGCCCTGGCGCCGGAACCGCAATTGCTGTTGCTCGATGAACCGTTCTCCAACCTCGACGGTGAACTACGACGCAAGCTCAGTCATGAGGTACGCGACATTCTCAAGGCTCGCGGCACCAGTGCGATCCTGGTGACCCACGATCAGGAAGAAGCCTTCGCAGTCAGCGACCATGTCGGCGTTTTCAAGGAAGGTCGCCTTGAACAGTGGGATACGCCCTACAACCTCTATCACGAACCGCTGACGCCGTATGTGGCCAGTTTCATTGGCCAGGGTTACTTCATTCGCGGTCAGTTGAGCAGCCCGGAGTCGGTGCAGACCGAGTTGGGGGAATTGCGCGGTAATCGTGCCTACACCTGGCCGATCGGTGGCGCCGTGGACGTATTGTTGCGTCCGGACGATATCGTCTATGCGCCGGACAGCCCACTGAGGACGCAGATTGTTGGCAAGAGCTTCCAGGGGGCATCGACCCTGTACCGCTTGCAGTTGCCTACGGGCGCGCAGTTGGAGTCGATTTTCCCGAGCCATGCCGATCATCTGGTCGGTGCTGAAGTAGGCATTCGGGTGGCGGCTGAACACCTGGTGTTGTTCCAGGCGTCCGGCAGCACGGCGGCGCAGATTCCGGTGATCGAATCCGGTGTTCGGCGGTACAGCTCCTCTAGCTGACACCCCAATCTGTGTAGGAGCGAGGCTTGCCCGCGAAGGCGTCATGTCAGTCAATGATGATATCGACTGACACTACGCCTTCGCGGGCAAGTCGGATCGCCGCACCGCTCGCTCCTACAAAAAATCATCCGAGCAATAACTTGCCGCTTGCGACCAGCGTCGCATTCCCGCCAATACTCACCCGATCACCTTCCAGCTGGCAAAACAACTCCCCGCCCCGTGCCGAACACTGATAAGCCGTCAGACTCGACTTGCTCAAGCGTTGCGACCAGTACGGAATCAGGCTGCAATGGGTTGAACCGGTCACCGGGTCTTCGTTGATGCCGATTGCTGGCGCAAAGTACCGCGATACAAAATCATGCTTGTTGCCCTTGGCCGTCACAATGGCGCCCGGCCACGGCAGTTTTGCCAGCGCAACCATGTCCGGCTGACAATCGAGCACGGCTTGCTCGGACTCCAGTACCACGAACAATTCTTTCGAACCCAACACATCGACTGCTTTCACACCCAAGGCGCGCTCGACCTCCAGGGTCACGCCCACTTCTGTCGGCGCGATGGCCGGGAAATCCAGCCACAAGCGCTTGCCCTCACGACTGACACTCAGCGGGCCGGACTTGCAGATGAAGTCCAGCCGCTCGACCGGCTCTTTATAGATTTCAAACAGGACAAAGGCACTGGCCAGGGTCGCATGGCCGCATAACGGGACTTCGGTGGTCGGGGTAAACCAGCGGATGTGCCAGACGGCATCCTCACGCACCAGAAATGCGGTTTCGGCGAGGTTGTGTTCGGCGGCGATTTTTTGCATCAACTCATCGTCGAGCCAGGTATCGAGCCGATACACCATCGCCGGGTTGCCACTGAACGGCCGATCACTGAACGCGTCGACTTGATGAAACTCTAGCTGCATGCCACTTCTCCCTTTTTCAGGTCGACGAGCATGAAGCCACGAGGAGCCCTTCACCAGTGACAGAACGAATCAATTTCCACCATACAGCGCCGGGCTGAACGCCCGAGGCCTTCTGCTCACGCGCGACCGATATCGGCGAACTTCGCCTGGGTGTATTCGGCCAACACGGCGGGCGCCAGCTCAACTTCCAGACCACGCCGTCCGGCGCTGACAAAGATGCTGGAAAAAGGCTGAGCCGAATGATCGATAAAGGTACGCAGGCGCTTCTTCTGTCCGAGCGGGCTGATGCCGCCTAACAGATAGCCTGTCGATCGCTGTGCAGCCGCGGGGTCGGCCATTTCGACTTTTTTCACGCCAGCGGCCTGCGCCAGCGCCTTCAAGTCCAGACTTCCGACGACCGGCACCACCGCCACCAACAATTCTCCCTTTTCGCTGGCCGCCAGCAAGGTCTTGAACACCTGGGCCGGGTCCAACCCCAGTTTCTCCGCGGCCTCCAGGCCATAGGACGCTGCCTTCGGATCATGTTCGTAACTGTGCACGCGATGTTCGGCACGAACTTTTTTCAACAAATCCAATGCGGGGGTCATGGCAGCTCCAAGCTTGGCGGCAGAAGAAAAATACTGCGCAAGATTCTAGGTCATTGATCGATAAAAGGCTCTATTACAACGCCATTTCAAAAGCTTGGCCGGGCTTCTGTGCCGTTCGTCCACGGTCGGCCTGCCTGATGAACGATGCGGTCATTCACGTGACTAATAGTTGAAATGTGACCGACAGTTCACTTTCGACCTTTGACAGCAGCGTTTCTTGTCTATATTTTTTCGAATCTGAATACTGTACGAATGTCTCACCGCAGCACCCAGCAGTAAGCCGGGCACAGGATGGGGATCCTTGCCTCGGTGAAAATCGCGCTTTGACCTTGATGAAAAAGCGCCAGACAACAACAAAAACGAGGTTTTCAATGACAACTGCTTTACAACAACCGTCGCTCTCCAGCCAATGCATGGCCGAGTTTCTGGGTACTGCACTGCTAATCTTTTTCGGTACCGGCTGTGTTGCCGCGCTCAAGGTGGCGGGTGCCAGCTTCGGGCTGTGGGAAATCAGCATCATTTGGGGGGTTGGCGTCAGCATGGCGATCTACCTCACCGCCGGCGTTTCCGGCGCGCACCTCAATCCTGCCGTAAGTATCGCGCTGAGCATTTTCGCTGACTTCGAAAAGCGCAAACTGCCTTTCTATATCTTCTCCCAGGTGGCCGGCGCCTTCTGCGGGGCCTTGTTGGTTTACACGCTGTACAGCAACCTTTTCTTCGATTTCGAACAAACTCACCAAATGGTTCGTGGCACTCAGGCCAGCCTTGAATTGGCTTCGGTGTTCTCCACCTTCCCGAACCCTGCCCTGACCACAGCCCAGGCCTTTTTGGTTGAAGTGATCATCACCGCCATCCTGATGGGAGTGATCATGTCGTTGACCGACGACAACAATGGCCTGCCCAAAGGGCCGCTGGCGCCGTTGCTGATCGGCCTGCTGATTGCCGTGATCGGTAGCTCAATGGGCCCGCTGACCGGTTTCGCGATGAACCCGGCCCGCGACTTCGGTCCTAAACTAATGACTTTCTTTACAGGCTGGGGTGAAATTTCCCTCACTGGCGGGCGCGATATCCCGTACTTCCTGATCCCGATTTTTGCACCGATTGTCGGTGCCTGCCTCGGTGCTGCAGCTTATCGTGGGTTGATTGCCCGCCATCTGCCCAGCGCCATACCTGCTAAAAAGGATGCAGCACCGGCCATTGACGGCAAACCAAGAACGTCTTGAAACCGTTGACGCGCGATCCTGCCCATTTTGGTCCCGCGCCTGACTTCACTTCCTTATTTCGTCCAAGGCAATCGACATGACCGACATTCAGAATAAGAACTACATCATTGCCCTCGATCAGGGTACGACCAGCTCCCGCGCGATCATTTTCGACCGTGACGCGAACGTGGTCTGCACCGCCCAACGCGAATTCGCACAGCATTACCCGCAAGCCGGCTGGGTCGAACATGACCCGATGGAAATCTTCGCCACCCAAAGCGCCGTGATGGTCGAGGCCCTGGCTCAAGCCGGCCTGCATCACGACCAGGTCGCGGCCATCGGTATCACCAACCAGCGCGAAACCACCGTGGTCTGGGACAAGACCACCGGCCGCCCGATCTACAACGCGATCGTCTGGCAGTGCCGCCGCAGCACCGAAATCTGCCAACAGCTCAAGCGCGATGGCCACGAGCAGTACATCAGCGACACCACTGGCCTGGTCACCGACCCGTACTTCTCCGGCACCAAGCTCAAGTGGATCCTCGACAACGTCGAAGGCAGCCGCGAGCGGGCGCGCAAGGGTGAACTGCTGTTCGGCACCATCGATAGCTGGCTGATCTGGAAATTTACCGGCGGCAAAGTGCACGTCACCGATTACACCAACGCCTCGCGCACCATGCTCTTCAATATCCATACGCTGGAGTGGGACGCGAAGATGCTGGAAGTCCTCGACATCCCGCGCGAGATGCTCCCGGAAGTTAAGTCCTCATCCGAAATCTACGGCCACACCAAAAGCGGCATCGCCATTGGCGGTATCGCCGGCGACCAGCAGGCGGCCCTCTTCGGCCAGATGTGCGTCGAGCCAGGCCAGGCGAAAAACACCTACGGCACCGGTTGCTTCCTGCTGATGAACACCGGCGACAAAGCGGTGAAATCCAAACACGGCATGCTCACCACCATCGCTTGCGGCCCGCGCGGCGAAGTGGCCTATGCGCTGGAAGGCGCGGTATTCAACGGTGGTTCCACCGTGCAGTGGCTGCGTGACGAGTTGAAAATCATCAACGACGCCCACGACACCGAATACTTCGCCAACAAGGTCAAGGACAGCAACGGTGTGTACCTGGTGCCGGCCTTCACCGGTCTGGGTGCTCCGTACTGGGACCCGTATGCCCGTGGCGCGCTGTTCGGCCTGACTCGCGGCGTACGCGTGGATCACATCATTCGTGCCGCGCTGGAGTCGATTGCCTACCAGACCCGTGACGTCCTGGACGCCATGCAACAGGATTCCGGCGAACGCCTCAAAGCCCTGCGCGTAGACGGCGGCGCAGTGGCGAACAATTTCCTGATGCAGTTCCAGGCCGACATCCTCGGCACTCAGGTCGAGCGTCCGAAAATGCGCGAAACCACCGCGTTGGGCGCCGCTTACCTGGCGGGTCTGGCCTGCGGCTTCTGGGGCAGCCTGGACGAGTTGCGCGGCAAGGCCGTGATCGAGCGCGAGTTCGAACCGATGCTGGACGAAACCGCGAAGGAAAAACTCTACGCCGGCTGGAAAAAAGCCGTCAGCCGCACCCGTGATTGGGAACCGCACGAGGGTGCTGAATAAGCCAAGGTCGGGTTCTAACTGGCAGGGAGCAGATTCCTGCGGCATCATGGGCAAATTTTGCACGGCAGCCCAAAGGAAGCCCCATGAATCTGCCTCCCCGTCAGCAGCAAATCCTCGAACTGGTCCGCGAACGCGGCTATGTCAGCATCGAGGAAATGGCTCAGCTGTTCGTCGTTACACCGCAAACCATCCGCCGCGATATCAATCAACTGGCGGAAGTGAATCTGTTGCGTCGCTACCATGGCGGCGCAGCCTACGACTCCAGCGTCGAAAACACCGCCTACGCCATGCGCGCCGATCAGATGCGCGATGAAAAGCAGCGTATCGGCGAAGCCATTGCCGCTCAGATTCCCGATCACGCCTCGCTGTTCATCAACATCGGCACCACCACCGAATCCATCGCTCGGGCACTGCTCAACCACAACCACCTGAAGATCATCACCAACAACCTGCATGTGGCCTCGATGCTCAGCGCCAAGGACGATTTCGACGTGCTGCTGACCGGTGGCAACGTACGGCGTGACGGTGGCGTGGTCGGTCAGGCGAGTGTCGACTTCATCAACCAGTTCAAGGTCGACTTCGCGCTAGTCGGCATCAGCGGCATCGATGAAGACGGCAGCTTGCTGGACTTCGATTATCAGGAAGTGCGGGTGTCCCAGGCGATCATCGCCAACGCCCGACAAGTGATTCTGGCGGCTGACTCCAGCAAATTCGGGCGCAACGCCATGATTCGCCTGGGGCCGATCAGCCTGATCGATTGCCTGGTCACCGATCAGCAGCCCTCGCCGGCCTTGGCGCAGTTGTTGAGCCAGCACAAGATACGGCTGGAAGTCGTTTAACCTCCCCTCACATCTTCGTCGCCTGTACCGACGCCATCGCGGGCAAGCCCGCTCCCACAGGGTCTGTACATAACCTGTGGGAGCGGGCTTGCCCGCGATGACGGCCACATCCGCAACACACCTCTTGCGCCCTACCGCGCGTCTAAATGTTCGTAAATTTTCCTTTAACCGCCCTTCGATCAGTATTTTCAATCGAAGTTGACTGGCTGCGCGTGTCTTTATGGGCTAATATTTTCGCAAATGAACATTAATGTTCGAATTCCAATATACAAAATCAAAAGCCCGAGGCCAGCCGATGCCCACTTCTACCTTGCCTACGCCCCCTCTCGCCGAGGTTTACGATATCGCCGTCATCGGTGGTGGGATCAATGGCGTGGGGATCGCAGCGGATGCCGCCGGTCGCGGTCTTTCGGTATTCCTTTGCGAAAAGGATGACTTGGCCAGCCACACCTCATCCGCCAGCAGCAAGCTGATCCACGGCGGCCTGCGCTATCTCGAACATTACGAGTTCCGCTTGGTGCGCGAAGCCCTTGCCGAGCGCGAAGTACTGCTGGCCAAGGCGCCGCACATCGTCAAACAGATGCGTTTCGTGTTGCCGCACCGCCCGCACCTGCGTCCGGCCTGGATGATCCGCGCCGGCCTGTTCCTTTATGATCACCTCGGCAAACGGGAAAAACTCGAAGGCTCGAAAAGCCTGAAGTTCGGCCCGGACAGCGCACTGAAAAGCGAAATCACCAAAGGCTTCGAATATTCCGATTGCTGGGTCGATGACGCGCGCCTGGTCGTGCTGAACGCCATGGCCGCCCGCGAAAAAGGCGCCCACGTTCATACGCAAACCCGCTGCGTCAGTGCCCGTCGCACCAAAGGCCTGTGGGACCTGCACCTGGAACGCGCCGATGGCAGCCTGTTTTCGATCCGTGCCAAGGCGCTGGTGAACGCGGCCGGCCCATGGGTCGCCCAGTTCATTCGTGACGACCTGAAGATGGAATCGCCGTACGGCATCCGCTTGATCCAGGGCAGCCACCTGATCGTGCCGAAGCTGTATGAAGGCGAACACGCGCACATTCTGCAAAACGAAGATCAGCGTATCGTCTTCACCATTCCGTACCTGAACCACTTCACCCTGATTGGCACCACCGACCGCGAGTACACCGGGGACCCGGCTAAAGTGGCGATCACCGAGGGCGAAACCGATTACCTGCTCAAAGTGGTCAACGCCCACTTCAAGAAGCAACTCAGCCGCACGGACATCCTGCACAGCTATTCCGGCGTTCGTCCGCTATGCAACGACGAATCCGACAACCCGTCGGCCGTCACCCGCGACTACACCCTGGCGTTGTCGGGCAGTGGCGAAGAAGCACCGTTACTGTCGGTGTTCGGCGGCAAACTGACGACTTACCGCAAACTGGCCGAATCGGCGCTGGCGCAACTGGCCCCGTACTTCACGCACATCAAGCCAAGCTGGACCGCCAGCGCCACCCTGCCCGGCGGCGAAGACATGACCACCCCGCAAGCCTTGAGCTCGCGGATCCGCGACAAGTTCGACTGGGTGCCCACCGAGATCGCCCGACGCTGGGCCACCACTTACGGCAGCCGCACCTGGCGCATGCTCGAGCGTGTGGAAAGCCTCAGTGACCTGGGCGAACACATCGGCGGCGGTCTCTACACCCGCGAAGTCGATTACCTGTGCAGCGAAGAATGGGCAACCACCGCCCACGACATTCTGTGGCGCCGCAGCAAGCTTGGGCTGTTCACCACCCCGGCCGAGCAGCAGAAGCTCAAGGATTACCTGAACAAGGTCGAACAGAACCGCAGCAAGATCGAAGCGGCCTGATCGGGAATCCGGTTAAAACGAAGCCCCTGAATCTCACGATTCAGGGGCTTTTTGTATTCCGAACACACCTCGACTCCCTGTGGGAGCCGGGCTAGCCCGCGATGACGGCAGCACAGCCGCTAATAATGTCGACTGACACACCGCTATCGCGGGCAAGCCCGCTCCCACAGGGTTTGAGCAAGACCCAAGATTGCATTCGGTTTTCCGAACGCGACTTGCCAGTCGATTCGGTAAACCGGATCGTCCGATAGAAAATTCAACGCCATAAATATTTAATACCTTTATAAATCAATAACTTGATCCATACCGCCTGGTCTGGCACGAGTCATGCTCTACACTCTTGGACGAATGTCTGCTGCGCCAGCCCTTCAGGAGCCGGCAAGCATTCGAAGCACAAAAAAGGGCCGATGAACTGGCTCCATATAAAAACAATGTCGAGGAAAATTTGATGCGCATCGTTCCCCATCTCCTGGGCGCAGCCATTGCTGCCGCTCTGATTAGCACTCCAGTTTTCGCAGCCGAACTCACCGGCACACTGAAGAAGATCAAAGAGTCCGGCACCATCACCCTCGGGCATCGTGACGCTTCCATTCCGTTTTCCTACATCTCGGACGCTTCCGGCAAACCGGTTGGCTACTCCCACGATATCCAGCTGAAAGTCGTCGAAGCCATCAAGAAAGACCTGGACATGCCCAACCTCCAGGTCAAATACAACCTGGTGACCTCGCAAACCCGTATCCCGCTGGTGCAGAACGGCACCGTGGACCTCGAGTGCGGTTCCACCACCAACAACGTCGAGCGTCAGCAGCAAGTTGACTTCTCCGTCGGCATCTTCGAAATCGGCACCAAGCTGCTGTCCAAGAAAGACTCCCCGTACAAAGACTTCGCCGACCTTAAAGGCAAGAACGTCGTGACCACCGCCGGCACCACGTCCGAGCGCATCCTCAAGTCGATGAACGCCGACAAGCAGATGGGCATGAACGTGATCTCCGCCAAAGACCATGGCGAGTCCTTCCAGATGCTGGAAACCGGCCGTGCCGTGGCTTTCATGATGGACGACGCCTTGCTGGCCGGTGAAATGGCCAAGGCCAAGAAGCCGACTGACTGGGCCGTGACCGGGACTGCACAGTCCAACGAGATTTACGGCTGCATGGTCCGCAAGGGCGACGCGCCGTTCAAGAAAGCTGTCGACGACGCCATCATCGCGACCTACAAATCCGGCGAGATCAACAAGATCTACGAAAAATGGTTCATGCAGCCAATTCCGCCTAAAGGCCTGAACCTGATGTTCCCGATGAGCGAAGAGCTCAAGGCCCTGATCGCCAATCCGACCGACAAAGCGGCTGACGAAAAGAAATCCTGATTTCTGACTAACCTTACCCTCTGAAGGGCCTCTGCCCTTTCAGAGGGTTGTCACTCCCTGCTGGCATTTCTGGAAACACTCGAACCGGTGGCTGTCGAGCCGTTCGCGTGTGCCTGACCGTCATCGGGCACTTGTACATCGATCGAATCCGAGGGGAGACCCTAATGAATTACAACTGGGACTGGGGCGTGTTCTTCAAGTCCACCGGCGTGGGCAGCGAGATTTATTTCGACTGGTACCTCTCCGGTTTGGGCTGGACCATCGCCATCGCCATCGCAGCCTGGATCATCGCGCTGCTGCTGGGCTCGATTCTGGGCGTCATGCGCACGGTGCCGAACCGCATCGTATCGGGCATCGCGACCTGCTACGTCGAACTCTTCCGTAACGTGCCACTGCTGGTTCAGCTGTTCATCTGGTACTTCCTGGTGCCCGACCTGCTGCCGCAAAACCTGCAGGACTGGTACAAACAGGACCTGAACCCAACCACCTCGGCCTTCCTCAGCGTCGTCGTGTGCCTGGGCCTGTTCACCACGGCTCGTGTTTGTGAACAAGTGCGCACCGGTATCCAGGCGCTGCCTCGCGGCCAGGAATCCGCTGCCCGTGCCATGGGTTTCAAGCTGCCGCAGATCTACTGGAACGTGCTGCTGCCCCAGGCTTATCGCATCATCATTCCGCCGCTTACCTCGGAATTTTTGAACGTATTCAAGAACTCGTCCGTGGCATCGCTGATCGGCCTGATGGAGCTGCTCGCGCAGACCAAACAGACCGCCGAGTTCTCCGCCAACCTGTTCGAAGCCTTCACCCTGGCCACGCTGATCTACTTCACGCTGAACATGGGCCTGATGCTGCTGATGCGCGGTGTCGAGAAGAAAGTCGCCGTACCGGGCCTGATCTCCGTAGGGGGTAAATGATGGAATTCGACTTCTCGGGCATCATCCCTTCCCTGCCGGGCTTGTGGAACGGCATGGTCATGACCCTCAAGCTGATGGCCTTGGGCGTGGTCGGCGGGATCATCCTCGGCACGATCCTGGCACTGATGCGCCTGTCCCACAGCAAACTGCTGTCGAACATCGCCGGCGCCTACGTTAACTACTTCCGTTCGATTCCATTGCTGCTGGTCATCACCTGGTTCTACCTGGCGGTGCCGTTCGTTCTGCGCTGGATCACCGGTGAAGACACCCCGATCGGCGCGTTCGCCTCATGCATCGTGGCATTCATGATGTTCGAAGCGGCGTACTTCTGCGAAATCGTCCGCGCCGGCGTGCAGTCGATTCCCAAGGGCCAGATGAGTGCTGCCCAGGCCATGGGCATGACGTATAGCCAGATGATGCGTTTGATCATCCTGCCGCAAGCGTTCCGCAAGATGACCCCGCTGCTGCTGCAACAGAGCATCATCCTGTTTCAGGACACTTCGCTGGTCTACGCGGTGGGTCTGGTCGACTTCCTCAATGCCTCGCGCGCCAGTGGCGACATCATCGGTCGCTCCAATGAGTTCCTGATCTTCGCCGGTTTCACATACTTCATCATCAGCTTTGCCGCCTCGCAGCTGGTCAAGCGTCTGCAAAAAAGGTTTGCCGTATGATCTCTATCAAGAATGTCAACAAGTGGTATGGCGACTTCCAGGTACTGACTGACTGCAGCACCGAGGTCAAAAAAGGCGAAGTGATCGTGGTGTGCGGGCCGTCCGGTTCCGGCAAATCCACCCTGATCAAATGCGTCAACGCGCTGGAACCGTTCCAGAAAGGCGACGTGATCGTCGATGGCACGTCTATCGCCGACCCGAAAACCAACTTGCCGAAACTGCGTTCGCGCGTCGGCATGGTGTTCCAGCATTTCGAACTGTTCCCGCACCTCAGCATCATGGATAACCTGACCATCGCGCAAATCAAGGTGCTGGGCCGCAGCAAGGAAGAAGCCAGCAAAAAAGCCCTGCAACTGCTTGAGCGCGTTGGCCTCTCCTCCCACGCCAAAAAGCACCCGGGCCAGCTTTCCGGTGGTCAGCAACAGCGTGTGGCGATTGCCCGTGCGCTGGCGATGGATCCGATCGTCATGCTGTTCGACGAACCGACCTCGGCGCTGGACCCGGAAATGGTCAACGAAGTACTCGACGTGATGGTGCAACTGGCCCACGAAGGCATGACCATGATGTGCGTGACCCACGAAATGGGCTTCGCCCGTAAAGTGGCAGACCGGGTGATTTTCATGGACCAGGGCAAGATCATCGAAGACTGCAAGAAAGAAGAGTTCTTCGGCGACATCAACGCCCGTGCCGAGCGTACACAGCACTTCCTCGCGAAAATTTTGCAGCACTAAGAAAGGCACCGCTCCCCAACTGATGTGGGAGCGGACTTGTGTGGAGTGAACCGCTTTTCGTAGGAGCCAGGCTTGCCGGCGAAGGCGCTCTCAAGGACGCCTTCGCCGGCAAGCCTGGCTCCTACGGATCACCACACAGCAGCTCCCACAGGGGCCCGTGGGTATATGGATATTTGTGTTGTGGTTGACCCAAGGCATCTGTGATGAAATGCGACTCCACCCTCTATCGCGCCGCGCCGCCATCACTCGCCGTGAAACCCCGTTTGATTCGCCATCTGTTCCTGCCGCCGCTGATCATCGCCCTGATGATCGGATTGGGTTACATCGGCTTCTGGGTCAGTGAACACTACGGAATTCGCAGCCTCAGCGAGAATGGCCAGCGTCAGCTGGAACTGCACGCCCGCGCCGTCGAGAGCGAAATCAGCAAGTACACCTACCTGCCCAGCCTGCTGGAACTCGAATCCAGTGTTTCCAAACTGCTGGCCGACACGTCACCGGAACACCGGCAGACGGTCAACGAATACCTTGAAGGCCTGAACCGGCGCAGCCGCAGTCGGGCCATTTATGTGATGGACACCACCGGTCGCGTACTGGCCACCAGCAACTGGCGCGATGTCGACAGTTATCTGGGTGAAGACCTGTCCTTCCGCGCCTATTTCCAGAATGCCGTGCGCGGTCAGCCGGGGCGTTTCTACGGCATCGGCAGCACCAGTGGCGAACCCGGCTATTACCTGGCTCACGGGCTGGAGGAGCACGGCAAGATCATCGGCGTCGCCGTGGTCAAGGTTCGCCTCGAAGCCATGGAAGAACGCTGGCAGCGCGCGCGCCTGGAAGCCTTCGTCAGCGACGAAAACGGCATCATCATTCTCTCCAGCGATCCGGCGCGGCGGCTTAAATCGGTTGTGCCATTGAGCGAGGAAACCAAGGAAAAACTGGCCCGTAGCCTGCAGTACTACTGGTTTCCACTGAACGAACTGCAACCGCTGGCGCGGGAGAAACTCGCCGAAGGCGAGGAAAAGCTGACCTTCCCCGCCAACAGCGAATTGATGTCCGATGAAGAGAACATCAGCTACCTGTCGCAAACCCGGCCGCTGAGCGACACCCCATGGAATTTCACCCTGCTCACCCCCCTGCAGGATTTGCGGCGTGAAGCGATCAATCAGGGGATTCTGGTGGCGGTGGCGTTTGCCCTGGTGGCGTTTCTGCTGATCGCCTGGAACGAGCGGCGCAAGGTGATCGCCACCCGCCTCGCGGCGCGGGAAGCTTTGCAGGAAGCCAACAATCAACTGGAGCGTCGGATTACCGAACGCACCACCGACCTGCGCGCCAGCAACGAACGGCTCAAGGGCCAGATCCGCGAACGGCGTCAGGCGGAAGAGACGCTGCGCCGCGCCCAGGATGAACTGGTCCAGGCCGGCAAACTGGCCGCCATCGGCCAGATGTCCACCAGCATCGCCCACGAATTGAACCAGCCGCTGGCCGCCTTGCGGACCTTGTCCGGCAATACCGTGCGTTTTCTGGAACGCGGTCAGCTGGATGTGGCCAGCACCAACCTCAAGACCATCAATGAACTGATCGACCGCATGGGCCGGATCACCGCCAGCCTGCGTTCCTTCGCCCGGCGCGGTGATGACAAGGGCCAGGCCAGTTTTGGTAAAGCCGTAGACGCCGCCCTGCAATTGCTGGGCAGCCGGATGGAAAGCGCGCACCTGCAATTGCATCGCGACCTCGAAGACGTGCAGGTACAGATCGACCAGACTCGTCTGGAGCAGATTCTGGTCAACCTGATCGGCAACGCGCTCGACGCCATGCAGTCGCAGCCCCAGCCGGAGCTGTGGCTCGAAGCCGAGGAATTCGACGGCAAGTATCGCCTGCGGGTGCGCGACAATGGCCACGGCATCGATGCCGAAGCGCGCAAGCATCTGTTCGAACCGTTCTTCACCACCAAACCCGGCGAACAGGGCCTGGGCCTCGGCCTGACTTTGTCGGCGAGCCTGGCCGCCGCCACCGGCGGGCATCTGGGTGTCGAACACCCGGCCAGCGGTGGTACCACCTTCGTCCTCAGTTTACCGTTGGTAAGCCCCACTCCCGCCGAGCCAATATGAACAACGACCTTAGTGTGCTGATCGTCGAAGACGACCCCCATGTCCTGCTGGGCTGCCAACAGGCGCTGACCCTGGAAGACATTCCCTGCATGGGCGTCGGCAGCGCCGAAGAAGCGCTGGAGCGAGTCGGCGATAACTTCGCCGGCATCGTCATCAGCGACATTCGCCTGCCGGGCATCGATGGTCTGGAACTGCTGACCCGGCTCAAGGCCCGTGATCGCAGCCTGCCAGTGGTGCTGATTACTGGCCACGGCGACATCTCCATGGCTGTCGGCGCGATGCAGAAAGGCGCCTATGACTTCATGGAGAAACCCTTCTCCCCCGAACGCCTGGTGGACGTCGCCCGCCGTGCGCTGGAGCAACGCAGCCTGGCGCGGGAAGTCACCTCGTTACGTCGCCAACTGTTCGAGCGTGATTCCCTCGAAGGCCGGATCATCGGGCGCTCACCGGCCATGCAGAACCTGCGGGAACTGATCGCCAACGTCGCCGATACCTCGGCCAACGTGCTGATCGAAGGCGAGACCGGAACCGGTAAAGAACTGGTTGCACGCTGCCTGCACGACTTCAGCCGCCGGCACAGCAAACAGTTCGTCGCGCTGAACTGCGGTGGCCTGCCGGAGAACCTGTTCGAAAGTGAAATCTTCGGCCACGAGGCCAACGCCTTCACCGGTGCCGGCAAGCGGCGGATCGGCAAGATCGAACACGCCGACGGCGGCACGCTGTTCCTCGATGAAGTGGAAAGCATGCCGCTGCCGTTGCAGATCAAACTGCTGCGGGTATTGCAGGAACGCACCCTTGAACGCCTCGGCTCAAACCAGAGCGTGGCGGTGGATTGCCGAGTGATCGCCGCGACCAAGTCCGATCTGGATCAATCGAGCAAGGCCGGCGAGTTTCGCAGCGACCTGTATTACCGCCTGAACGTGGTAACCCTGGAGTTGCCGCCGCTGCGCGAACGCCGCGAAGACATCCTGCAACTGTTCGAACACTTCCTGCAGCAGTCATCCCTACGCTTCGACCGCGCCGTGCCGGATCTGGACAACCAGACCCTGTCGAACCTGATGAGCCACGACTGGCCGGGCAACGTGCGCGAATTACGCAACGTCGCCGAGCGTTTCGCATTGGGCCTGCCGGCCTTCAAAAAATCCGGCACCAATGGCAACAATCAAGGCCTGGCCTTCGCCGAAGCGGTGGAAGCCTTCGAACGCAACCTGCTCAGCGACGCCTTGCAGCGCAGCGGCGGCAACCTGACCCAGGCCAGCCAGGAACTGGGGATGGCCAAGACCACGCTGTTCGACAAAGTGAAGAAGTACGGGCTGAGCCACTGATGGACCTGATTTTCAAAGCAATCCTGGGCGCCGCGGTGGTGGTGATTCTGGCCATGCTGGCCAAGACCAAAAACTATTACATCGCAGGCCTGGTACCGCTGTTTCCGACCTTTGCGCTGATCGCTCATTACATCGTCGGCAAAGGGCGCTCGCTGGATGATCTGAAAACCACCATCGTGTTTGGCATGTGGTCGATCATTCCGTACTTCGTCTACCTGGCGACCTTGTATCTGATGGTCGACCGGATGCGGCTGGAGGCTTCGTTGGCGGTGGCGGCAGTGGCGTGGCTGATGGCGGCGACGGTGTTGGTGACTGTGTGGGTGCGTTTTCAATCCTGACCACAATTCCCTGGCGCCTACAAAAAAGCGGTTTACTCGCTTAACTGACTGGCATTGGGCATTACTGCCCGTAAACCTTCTGCAACTGCGCTTGTGTCAACGCATCCTCAAACGGCACCGGCACCGATTTCACCGCCCCGTAGAGGTTGCGATAACGCCAATAGTTACCGTTGTTGGCCAGTTGATAACCACGCTCGACCACTCGCTGGCCATCAAGGATATAACGCAAGGTTTCCTGGGCAGCCACTGGCGGTGTCGGCTGCATCAGGTCGGTGGACAGAACGCGCATCGACTCGTCGATGCACTCGTCGAGCACAGCCGTGACCTTTGCCAAATCGAGGCTGCCGTCGTCGATGCACTGTTTGCCGCAGCGACGAATCGGCTGGCTGACGACTTCGATCCGCATGCGATACAGCGCTGAACCGGCAATGTCCTGAACCTGCACCTGATTGACCAGCACGAAACTGCCGCGATCGGGGGTAAGCATCAGTTTGGGTTCAATCAACAGGCGCGCGGTGACCTGCCCTGCTCCTTGCTTGAACCCGGCCACTTGCAACGCCTGTTGATAGCGCTTTTGCAGACGCTCCTGCAACGGAACGCCGGCAAGCAAGTCGGCCATCGGTCGCGCCTCGTTGAGTGCGTTTTTTTCCGCATCGCGCTGCAAGCTGCCGCTACCCATTTGGGTATTGATCAGGCTGGCAACCAGCAAGCCGGCAAGCCCGGCAGTGTTGCCCGAGCTCGCCACCAAGTTATGACTCGACGACGCAGCCTTCAAGGCCGCCTGGGAGTCAATCACGGTGCTCGCACCGACAAAGGATTGCGGCAGCTGCACGTCGACCTTAAGCCCGTGGGCCTGGACGTAAGGCAAGGCACTCTGGTCCTTGAAACCGGTCTCAGGGGCCGGCTTTTGCGCACACCCCGTCAGCATCAGCAGGGCCAGCGCACCGGCCACTATGGGCAGATGCTTCATTGCGCGAACGGGGTGATCATTTGCTGACGGCTATTGTCCACAGCCTGATAGAACGCGTTGGACAGGTTGGTGTAGGTCGGCTCGTCCCATTCGCCCTGGGCGGCTTGCGTAGCGACAAAAGGTTTGAACCACAGCAGCTTGTTGTCTGCCAGATCGATCACCATGCCCTGTCCGCCCACCTGCGCCATCGGCACGCTGGTCGGCACGATGCTGTAGTAGCTGCGGGTAGCGCCGGTGGCGTAGACATTCACCAGCAACAGACGATCGACGCCGTAGGTGGCTTTGACCGGCGTCATGTCCCGGGTCATGTAACCTTCGCGGAAACTGGTTTCCTTATAAATCTTCAGATCGAACGGCTCGTTGATCCGCTTGGCTTTGTAACCCTTGGCCTGCAGCTTGGCGACAAGGACATCGGGCAAGGTGTTGAGGTCGCCCACTTGCCATTTTTCGACGCTGTCACTGAGATTGTTGTTAACGCCCTTGTTGATGGCGTAATCGAGCAGCCCCTGATTGCCGGTCAACGCCAGCACCGGCTCCGGCACCACAGTGATCGCCACGCCGATAGTCGGCTCTTTGGCATCCCAGAATTGGTGGTCCAGAGGTACGGGTGGTTGCACGTGGGCACAGCCAGTGAGGGTCAGGCAGGCGAGCAACGTCAGTGCTGCCCAGGTGCGTAGAGCGTGAAGATTCATGGATCAAGTCCCTATGATGATTAACGATGCTGCTTATGTCGGCAGCATCGGTAAAAACCGTAGTGGCACATTGATATATTTTTCAGCCAGTAGTCGTCAGTTGACTGTTCCGCCCTTGGCCTCACTCATGATCTGGCGAATCGCATCGACAAACGTTTCCACCGGCTGCCCGCCACTGACGGCGTACTGTCCGTTGAACACCACCGTCGGCACCGAACTCACGCCGCGCGTTAACCACAACTGTTCTTCCTCGCGAACCTCTTTGGCGAATTCGTCGGATGCCAGAATCGCCTCGGCCCGCTGTCGATCCAGCCCCACGCTTTCGGCGATCTGCGCCAACTGTGCGTGATCGGATGGATTGCCGCCCTCGGTGAAATACGCCTTGAACAGTGCCTCTTTCAGATTGAACTGCAACCCTTCCAGCCCCGCCCAGTGCAATAGGCGGTGAGCATCGAAAGTGTTGTAGATGCGGCTGTTGCCGTCCGTGCGAAAGGTAAACCCGACCTCGGCGCCGCGCGCGCGGATCATTTCGCGGTTCTTCTGTGATTGCTCAGGCGTCGAGCCGTACTTTTCGCTGATGTGTTCGGTGATGTTCTGGCCTTCGGGGCCCATCTTCGGGTTCAGTTCGAACGGCTGGAAACGGATCTCGGCCCGGACTTCGTCGCCGAGCAAATCCAGGGCACGGGTCAGGCCGTACAGGCCGACGACGCACCAAGGGCAGGACACGTCGCTGACGAAATCGATTCTCAGGGGGGGACTCATCATTTACCTCACAGGCTTGAATCGCGCCGGAAAGTTCGAACGATACACCCGCAGGCTGAGCCTGTGTGGCAGCCGTTCCACTCTCCCTGTGGGAGCCGGGCTTGCCCGCGATGACGGTGTTCAAAACGACATCTGCGGTGACTGACACGCCGCCATCGCGGGGCAAGCCCGCTCCCACAGGTTTTGGGGTGTTTGGGGGGACGTGTTTAGTTCTGTTTATCGTTACTTCCTGAAAGCTACAGCGCCTTGCGCCGTCGCCTACAACCACGTCAGAATCCGCCGGCTTGTGCGCCTGGAGGCCCGTCGGTAACTTGGTTCGTGTCACTGATTCCCAGTGATCGGGTTTAGTAGCCCGGCTTTTTCCGGTCGCATAAGTGTCATCCAGTCAGGTAGTTGCCTGCACTTGATGGTGGCTGTGCGCATGGCGCCCTCGGGCGCGCCGGTTTTGACTGGAGGCCGGTCTACTAACTTGCGCACAGCTGCCACCCATTCCGTTTAGTAGCGAGATGAGTTGCAGCTCTACTAACAGGAGCTCCAGTTCAATGTTCAAGATCACACCCAATCCCCCGGAAACCGACGACGTTTCCCCATACGAAGCCCCCGGCTCCAAAAAGCTCAACGAAGCCGCCGACCGCGCCCTCGATTACTACCTCAAACCGGTCATTCCCAAAGATACCCCACGCAAACCCAGCACCCTTTACCTCATCGCCCCCGACGCCGATAACGAAACCCTGCTGATCAACGCCTGCGAAGCCCTGGCGTCAGCGAGTGTGATGTTGAGCGATTTCGCGGGGTTGCTGGACGGCCCGCAGCGCAACACCGTGCTCGGCATCCAGAACTCCGTCATGTTGGGTGAACTGGCGGTGAACCGGATGCTGGATAACTTCGTTCCAACGTAAACCAGCCTCCACTGTAAGTGAGGCGCTTTTGTGGCGAGGGAGCTTGCTCCCGCTCGGCTGCGCAGCAGTCGTAAACAGGTAAATACGGATTACCTGAGACTCAGCATGTGCAGGATTGGGGCTGCTTCGCAGCCCAGCGGGAGCAAGCTCCCTCGCCACAAGAGCTCGGATTTGGGGGTTATAGAAGATTGCGTTCGGCCACCGGATCGATCTGTGCCCAATGCGAGGTGTCTTCTCGGTGGGCCTGCAAATACGGCAATACCGCCGCCAATAACGGCGCCTTGAACGCCTCTTGAAAACGATGAGCCAACCCCGGGATCAGCTTCAACTGACTGCCACGGATATGCGCCGCCAGGTGCACGCCATGCATCACCGGCAACAACGGATCGGCGGTGCCGTGAACCACCAGCGTCGGAACCCGCAATTGGTTGAGCAGCGCCACGCGGCTGCGTTCGGCGAGGATGGCCATGATCTGGCGCTTCACGCCCTCCGGGTTGAACGCCCGGTCATAGGATTGCGCCGCCTGCTGCAACAACGCCTGCCGGTCATCGCTCACCGCCGGGCTACCCAGTGCCGCCAGCAAATCAGCCTGTTGCTCCAGCGCCACCTCGCGATTCGGGGCGCCGCGTCGCGCGAGTAGCTGCACCAGCGCCGCACTCGGCGCCGGCAAACCTTCGGCACCCGAACTGGTCATCAGCAACGTCAGGCTCTCGACACGCTGCGGTGCCATGGCCGCCATATGCTGGGCAATCATCCCGCCCATGCTCGCGCCCAGTACGTGGAATTGCTTGACGTGCAAGGCATCCATCAGTCCAAAGGCATCGTCCGCCATGTCGGTCAGGGTGTACGGTGCCGATACCGGCAAGCCGAGTTTGTAGCGCAGCACTTCGAAGGTCAGGTTGGCGTCGACAGGCGTCTGCCGCCAAGTCGACAGGCCAACATCGCGATTGTCATAGCGAATCACCCGAAATCCCTGCTGACACAGCGCAACCACCACCTCATCCGGCCAGTGAATCAATTGCCCGCCCAGGCCCATTACCAGCAACAACGCAGGGTCCGAGGCACGGCCAATGCTCTGGTAAGCCAGGCTCACTTGCTCCAGATCGACCCGCTCGGTCGGAACATTGACATCGCAACGAGACGCCGCAAGAGACGGAAAATTGAACAACACAGCGGCCAGAAAGACCGCTGTGGATAAAAATCGTGCACGCATGAAAAACACCGAAACGCAGAACTCCAGTAGAGCGCGAGTCTGATGAAGTTTGCTCAAGCGCGCTGCCACAGTTACGTGACAGTTTGATGAAGATTGCCGAGCGGTCATCGCTATAAAAATGGGTCGTAGCGTGGACATAACCTGGCATTTGATAAACGCACAATCCTATAACTATGTACCACCAGCCCCCCATACAACTGACCTCTAATGGCCTGGACGCCGGAACAACCCGGCCCTCTCGCCCTTTGGAGACCAGTCGCCATGCCCGACGCCCCCAAGCCCTTTCAGGCCGATTTCGTCTATTCCCATCTGCTTGCACCCAACCCCGATCAGAACCTGTTGCTAACCGCCTCGGAACGCTGGCGCGACTGTCGCCGACAGTGGCTCGAACTCATGGCGCAAAGCCCGCAGGCACACGACTCGATCAACCAAGTGCTCAAAGACCACTGGGATCTGGATGGCAACCGGGTCGGTTTCGGCTTCTTCGCCACCAGTACCCGGCCGGAACACTTTGTCAGCCTGACCCACGCCTGCGCCTTTGTGCTGCAACAGCCCGCGGTTGAGGTTTCACTCGACGCACGTTGCGCGGTGATCGGTCTTGCACGGGAACACCGCCTCTTCGGCAAGCCCCCTTCCGAACTGCTCGAACAACTGAAAAACCTGAACCCGGAGCGCCTGCTCAATCACGACTGGGAGCGTTGGTGGAATGGCCGGGCGCCCGGGACGGCGGTAACGCGCAGAGCGCTGGCCATCCAGCTGTATCGCCAGCACTTCGAAGCCTCCAGCCAGGTGGCCCATGCCCAGCGCACCTTGACGGCCGAACAGATGAAGTCCCTGCTGACGCTGATCGATGCCCCCAACGACAGCGCGGTTGTCGACGCCCGTATAACGATCCATCAACTGGCGCTCAGATTGACTGACAGTCGCCGTGTCGAGTTGCCCGGGGTTTTACTCATCAGCCCCGGACACCCGGCCGCGCAGTTGCTGTACTTGCCAGAGCAGCAACCGGCATGGAGGCATTTCCAGCACCGTCATGAGGTGGAAAACTGGCTGACCACACACCCGCAGAATATTGCCGGGATGCCTCCGCTCGACAGCATCAGCCTCGAATACACCCGCATCGTAACCACACCGCTGGCGGTAGCCGCCGAACAGCTGATTGCGCGTGTATCGGTCGCCTGGATGAACAGTATTCGTCAGGGTAACGGCAGTGATATCGTCCAGCATGGCGCTACCGCCCTGGACGCCGCCGATCGACTGGATCGCAAACACCGGCAAGAAGCTGCTTTTGCCGAGCCTGCCGAATGGCCGGCGGAAATCATCAACGAGGAAGAGACCGGCGACAGCGTTCCGCAGTTCGGCTTGCTCACCCCCGACATTGCGCTGGACACCCGCCAGAGTGCCCTGGCGTATCACTGCGCAGCGCTCGAAACCCTGCTTGGCAAAGACTTCGCCGGGGATCTGAATGATCCACGCCTGCAGAACCTGAAAAAACACCTCGACGCCCTCGCGGCAGCAGAACAAGCCAGCCAAACTGCCGCCTCCGCATTGCTGGACACCCGTGATGCGCTGAAGATGCTGGAACTGCGCCATGCATCGAATCCGCATTACCCCGCGCTGTATCAGGCACGGCTAGCGGGGTTACGCAGCGAGGCAGAGATTCAACTGACCCTGAACCAGCTCAGCCCTGAAGAACTCCGCTGGGTTCAGGCACTTCTCGATGCGCCTGCCGCGCCGCGCCATGCAGACGTCGCGGTGGCGCGGCTGACTCTATCGGCCACCGAAGGCGGCAGCACTCAAAGCGAGGAACTGGACGGCGTGCTGTTGATTACGCACCCATCCGTGCTGCGCGGTGTCGCGTCCCACAGTCTGTTGTTGTACTGGCCCGGCCGGTTCGGTGGCTTGCAGCGTTTCGCCTCTCGGCGAGCACTGGAACAAGCACTGTTCAAGTTGAGCGCCAACGACGACGTATTGGCCTTGCACCTGAGCGAGTTGAGCGGCGCCCCCTTCGAATATGCCCTGCAAAATCAGCTTTACCGCTGCGTGCAGCAGGCGACTCGACTGATTGCCGACAACCCCGTGCCAGCCAAGGCCCAGCAGCGTACCGTGGCGCTGGAAAAACTGCGCGAACACACCCTCGCCCGCCTGACAGTGCCGATGCCCGCCGCGCGGGAACTGGCTTTCGCGCAACTCCTCGAGCAAAACCACAGCAGCGTCCTGGCTAAAGCACTGCCACAGTGGCTCGGCACGCTGTCCGATGCTCGGCGCTTGCAGTTCAAGCATCTGTTCAAGACGTACATTGCCGCGATGAAACGCTCCCATGAGTTACTCGAACGGGATCTGCCGCCACGGGATGATTTCAGCAAAAAACGCATCGACGCTCGCCTGCGTCAGGACTTCGCCCTCGAGCAAGGCTTTGAGGTGATGCTGGATCTGCCCGATTCAACCATCTGGCAAAAGGTCGTGACCGAAGGCGCCGCACCGGGAACGCCGCAAGAAAATGTGCTGATAGCCAGTAAAAACCGCAGCACGCTGTCCCTCGCCGAACTGGCCCAAACCAATATCGATCAGCAGTTATGGTGGCGACTGTCGTTCATGCGTGTCGAGATATCTGCGGATGACGAGGCAGAACGCCAGAAGCTGAAAAGCGGCATCACACAACCCTATCTGCGCAAGCTGATCACCGAACTGGATCTGGCCGGACATTACGAGACACAGATCCGCCACGCTTTTCTGGGCGCGCCTACTACCTCAGCCTTTGATCTTGAATATCGCCGTGAATGCCTGACCGAGCCGTGGCGCCTGATGCTGAAACTGCAAGGCGAATTTGCCCTGCTGCAACGGCAGATCGACGCCCATGGATGGCAAGTGCTGAATATCGCGATTGACGCCGATACCGCGCAAGCCTTTGCTGCCCAAGGCAAGCGTATCGTACTGCTGCCGGCCCACCTGACCGTGGGCGGTGAAGACACGCCGCATCAGGGCCCGAGCACGTTGTCGGGGGTCACCTTCATCGAGGAACAGGTCAGCGGCCTGACGCTGCTCTACCTGCCGGACAGCCCGGACGGTATCCATCTGCGTCAGTACGACACCCTTGAGCAGGCACGCCAAAACCTGTTCAACCTGTGCCTGCACAACAGCATGGTCAACTATCTGGCCGGGCGTGCCTTGCAAGGCGACTTCGCCCTTCACGTCAGTCGGATCAATCAGGCATTACTGCAAAACTTCAATGCGCTGATCGGCGTCGGCATGGCGTGGACGACCACCACCTCGCTGGCGACGCATCTGCTCAATGTGCATATGGGGCGTTTGCTGGAAGCCCATCGAAGTACCTCACGTTCCAATGACGCCTTGTATCTGGAGCACTGCGCACTGAAGTCCGGGGCGATGTTCAACTATCTGAAAATGGTCTTGGGCATGGTGCCATTCGTGGGTACGGCCATTGCTTTGTATGACGCCTGGGGAAGCGCCAATCTGGCGGTCGCTGCCTTCCTGCGTGGCGATGTCGGTCATGGTCTGGCCGAGGTGGAAGCGGTGTTGTTGTCGTTGATTGACGCTGCCATGGATGTGCTTCCGGGTGCCCACGCGGCTCCCGGTGCTGCCCGTGCGCTAACGCGCCATCGTCAGTTACGGGCAATGGCCAGAAAGGCCGGAGCCTTGCAGATGCCCTCGCATCGACAGGCCCGCCGCATCCGTGATTACTTCCACGGCTACGAATACGAACACGAAATTTCGCTGGCTGAACTGCAACCTGCCACACATGGCATCTATCGCAATGTCTATCGGCATGTCGAGGGCGATTTCATGATCAGCCAGGGGCGTATCTATCGAATCGAGCTGAGCGATGCTTCTCGTGGCTGGCGCTTGCACGGCACATCGGCCCGCGCCTATAAACAGCCGATCGCCCTTGATGAAGCCGGCAACTGGAACACCCACTATGCGGTGTACGGCACCTTGATGGAGGGAGGTGGCGTGGGCGGCGGTGCGGTGCTCGGGCATCTGGCCGACGGCATGGATCCGCTCTGGCCAGCCGTCATCAGGCGTTGGCTGCCCCGCTGGTGGGCTGATCGGACTCAGCGTCGTCTGGGGACATTGAAACACACCATCGACGCGAGTACCCGGCAACTCACTACGCAGTCCAGAAAAACGAAAATCGACATCCAGCAATACTATGAAGCCGGCACCGAACAACGCATAAAACTGCAACCTTCCGTCGACGCTGCCTGTGCCAAAGACATCGACATCGCCCAGAACCAATACGCCAATCTGGAAGAACTGCGCAGTTTGGGCGGGCGACGACAAGCCCGTGAAATTGCGGAGGTTAAAAACAGTTGCGCCTTTTTAGTGGTTGATCGCACCCTGTGCCGGGTCGACCTGGCCAACAAGCGACTACAGGACTGCCTCGACCGGATCGATGAACTCAATGAACTTTCCAACACCACACCCGCCAGCGATATCCGCAAACACCTGGACTTGATGGGACAACGCACGGCGGTCCGTAAAGCTTTTCTTCAGGATCTCGAATACGCTCACACCGCGACCGAACAGGCCAACCTGTGGAATGGTCGAATCACCCTTAAAGACCAAAAACTGAAAATGGCCGAGGATCTGGCGAAGGTAAACAAGGCGTTCACCGGGACAAGCTACCGTTACCTGAAAGCAGCACACAGCCTCCAAATCATTACCCGATACGACGCCGTCCACGACCAGTCCTGGTTGTATTTTCATGTGCAGTTGAAAACCGCCAGGATCAAAGTGGATCGTGCCATGGTCACCCAGCACAACCTTCCGACCGTGCATGCCAACGTGACACAACGCCATAGAGTGCTGAAAGACTGTCTGGAGTCTTACTCCAAATTCCGCCGCGACTTGAATGCCTGGGTACTGGGCTATCCGCAACACCTGGATAAGGAACTAGTCACCCGGTTTCTAGAGAACCTGGCGAATCTCGAGACGTCTGCTCAAAAAGTCTTGGGTAACCGCGCCTCCACCTCGCCGAATGAAGCCGCCTCCGGTAAAAAGCTGTTTGAGACCGAAGACAACCAGTTACTGATCGGCGTCGAAAAAACCGATGCGGTGACTCGGCAGAAGCGGTTCACCATCGAGGGGGTCGATGGACACACGGAAACCTGGCTGCCGCGCTCAAGCGGTAAATATCACCTCAGCGAGCAATCTGTCGCTGTGCAGCGTCCGCAGCAGACGGATGTTCGGCCGTTACTGGCGGAGTCCCGAACACGGCTTGCTGCCATAGAAAACTACCAGAGCAAGGTCAAAGGATATGCCGACCAGGGCATGCTGCCGGTCGACCTTGAACACATGATGAACAGCGAAGCTGACGAACTCATCATGCGGGCGCGGGACATCGAACGACTGTCACCGACCGATCCGATCATCGTGCAATTGAAGGAGAAGGCCCGGGATCTTGCGCGTGCCGGACGGACCCTGCACATCGAACAGTCCATGAACAGCAAAACCCCGACCGAGGGTTATCTGGACTACCTGCTGGAGCAGCGGGTGGTGGACATTCGCAAGGAAGGCGCATTGCGGGATATAGGCAAGCACCCGGACGGGCGACGGGATTTTCTGCAGGAGTATGAAGTCCGCGATTTGACCCGCCAGCCGCCGCAAACGCTATGGTATGCGCACTTTCATTACACCTCGGCGAAGTCGCCGCTCAACGACTTTGTCAAAGGTCATCTGAAGTTGCCTGAACAACGCAACCTGGGCCTGCAATGGCAGCAGGCCCAGGCCAGCAGCGGCGCTCAGGTGGAGTCGATCTGGCGGGGCGACATCGGCAAACCGCTGGCGCTCAAACATTTCCCACAGCTGTGAAGAACGACAACGGAGCGCCCGAAGCGCTCCGTTGTCAGCCAATAACCGGTGGTGTCAGGCCAACTGACTGCGCAGCTGGCGTGCCGCCGCGACCATGTTCACCAGCGCGGCTTCTGTTTCCGGCCAGCCGCGAGTCTTCAACCCGCAATCGGGATTGACCCACAGGCGCTCGGCCGGAATGCGCTTAACGGCTTTGCTCATCAACTTCACCATCTCGGCAGTGTCGGGCACCCGTGGTGAGTGGATGTCATAGACGCCCGGGCCGATATCGTTCGGGTAGTCGAATGCTTCAAAGGCCTCCAGCAGTTCCATGTCCGAGCGTGAGGTTTCGATGGTGATCACGTCGGCGTCCATGGCGGCGATCGACTGGATCACGTCATTGAATTCGCTGTAGCACATGTGGGTGTGGATCTGGGTTTCGTCGCGCACGCCCGATGCACTCAGGCGGAAGGCTTCCACCGCCCAGTCGAGGTATTCCTGCCATTGCGCCCGGCGTAGCGGCAGCCCTTCGCGAAACGCGGCTTCGTCGATCTGCACGATCTTGATGCCGGCGTTTTCCAGGTCCACCACTTCATCGCGCAAGGCCAGGGCCAGTTGCTGCGCCTGAATTTTGCGCGAGACGTCTTCGCGCGGGAACGACCACATCAGCATGGTGACGGGACCGGTGAGCATACCTTTCATGACCTTGTCGGTCAGGCTCTGGGCATAGCTGATCCAGTCGACCGTCATCGGCTTCGGGCGGCTCAGGTCGCCATAGATGACCGCCGGTTTGACGCAACGCGAACCGTAGCTCTGGACCCAGCCGAACCGGGTGAACAGGTAGCCGTCCAGTTGTTCGGCGAAGTACTCGACCATGTCGTTGCGCTCGGCTTCACCATGCACCAGCACGTCCAGGCCCAGGCGTTCCTGGATTTGCACGGCATGGCGAATTTCGCTGTGCATGGCATCGGTGTAATCGTTGGCCGACAGCTTGCCTTGCTTGAAGGCCTGGCGCGCCAAGCGGATCGACCCAGTCTGCGGGAACGAGCCGATGGTGGTAGTCGGGAACGCCGGCAGTTTCAACCGAGCCTGTTGTTGTTCGATGCGTTTGGCAAACGGCGAATGGCGTTGGCTGTCGGTCGCGCCGATGGCGTTGATTCGGGCCTGCACATCTGTTTTGTGGATACGCGGAGATTGAGCGCGACTGGCCGCAATGGCGCGACTTTCGGCCAGGGCGGTTTGTACCTTGGGCGCTTGCGGGTCGTTGAGGGCATCACGCAGCACGGCGATTTCGCCGCACTTCTGCACGGCAAACGCCAGCCAGCTTTTCAGTTCAGGGTCGAGTTTGTCTTCACGCTCCAGATCCACCGGGCTGTGCAGCAGCGAGCAAGAACTGCTGACCCACAAGTTATCGCCGAAGCGCTCTTGGGCAAATTGCAGTTGTGCCAGGGCTTGTTCCAGTTCGCAGCGCCAGACGTTACGGCCGTTGACCAGCCCTACCGAGAGAATCTTGTAGGTCGGCAGGCGATCCAGCACCTGGCCCAGTTGCTCCGACGCCCGCACCGCATCGATGTGCAAGCCTTGCACCGGCAGGCCGACAGCCAGCCCGAGGTTATCTTCCAGGCCACTGAAGTAGGTGGCCACGAGTTTTTTCAGCGGTGAATATTGAAGGATGTGATAGGCCCGCTCGAAAGCGTTTTTCCAGGCCTGTGGCAGATCGAGGGTCAAGATCGGTTCGTCGATCTGCACCCATTCCACGCCTTGAGCGGCGAGGCGGCCGAGGATTTCGCCGTAGATTGGCAACAGGCGCTCCAACAGGTCGAGCTTGTCGAAGTCGTTGCCTTTGGCCTTGCCCAGCCACAGGTAAGTCAGCGGGCCGATGATCACCGGTTTGACGTTGTGGCCGAGGGCCTTGGCTTCTTCAACTTCATCGAACAGCTGTTCCCAGCTCAGTTTGAATGGCTGATCAGCGCTGAACTCCGGGACCAGGTAGTGGTAGTTGGTGTCGAACCACTTGGTCAGTTCCTGGGCGTATTGCACCTTGGCATGTTCGCCGCCGCAGCAGGTTGCGGTAGCACCACGAGCCATGGCGAACAGGGTGTCGAGGGTCGGCAGACCGCGTTCATCGTTGGCGCTGTCGAAACGCTCGGGAACCACACCGAAGGTCAGCGAGTGAGTCAACACCTGGTCGTACCAGGCGAAGTCGCCCACGGGCAGCAGGTCGATGCCGGCGTCTTTCTGCAATTGCCAGTGGGTGGCGCGCAGTTGGCGCCCGACGCTTTTCAATGCGTTCTGATCCAGATCGCCCTTCCAATAGGCTTCGAGGGCTTTTTTCAGTTCGCGGTCAGCGCCGATGCGCGGGAAACCAAGCGTGTGGGCCAAGGCCATGATGAGAATCCTCCCTATAAAAGATGGTGCTATTGTCGACAGCCCACCCAACATGAGACAAACTCAACCTTTTCGTGTTGATCACAAGTTTTCCTCATGGAGCCCCCCCGGTGCTTGAAATCCGTCACCTGAAAACCCTGCACGCCTTGCGCGAAGCCGACAGCCTGGTGGATGCGGCCGACCGCCTGCACCTGACCCAATCGGCGCTGTCCCACCAGTTCAAGGAACTGGAAGAGCGCATGGGCATGCCGCTGTTCGTGCGCAAGACCAAACCGGTGCGCTTCACCAGTGCCGGCCTGCGCCTGCTGCAACTGGCCGATGCCACCCTGCCGTTGCTGCGCGGCGCCGAGCGTGACATTGCGCGGTTGGCCGGTGGCACTGCGGGGCGTTTGCACATGGCGATCGAGTGCCACAGTTGCTTTCAGTGGCTGATGCCGACCATCGACCAGTTCCGCGATGCCTGGCCGGAAGTCGAGCTGGACCTGGCCTCGGGTTTCTCCTTCGCCCCGCTGCCGGCACTGGCACGCGGCGACCTGGACCTGGTGGTGACCTCCGACCCGCTGGAACTGGTCGGGATCACTTACGTGCCGTTGTTCACCTACGAAGCCATGCTCGCGGTGGCGAACCAGCACCGTCTGGCGAGCAAGCCGTACATCGTGCCCGAAGACCTGCTCACGGAAACCTTGATCACCTACCCGGTGGAACGCGATCGGCTGGACATCTTCACCCGATTCCTCGAACCGGCCGACATCGAACCGGCCCAGGTGCGCACCTCGGAACTGACGGTGATGATGATGCAACTGGTGGCCAGCGGTCGCGGCGTGTGTGGCATGCCCCATTGGGCGTTGCATGAGTACAGTTCACGGGGTTATGTGAAGGCCAAGCGACTAGGCGAGAAAGGCTTGTTTGCGACGTTGTACGCAGGGATTCGCGCCGACATGCTGGATGCGCCGTACATGCGCGATTTTTTGCTGACGGCCAAGGACACGTCGTTTTCGACGCTCGATGGCGTCAGCGCTGTCCGATAGAGCGACCTCGCTCCTACAAGGGATCGGGGTGGCTTCAGAGCTCACGCCACATATGGATCTTGTCGAAGTAGTCTTCGCCGACTCGCACTGCCAGTGGCTCCAGCCCGAACTGCACGAAGCCGCAACGCTGATACAGCTTGAAGGCGGCTTCATTGCCGGCGGTGACGGTCAACTGGATCAGCCTCAGGCCCTGATGGCTCTGCGCTTCAGCCAACGCTGCCTGAACCAGTTGATAGCCGAGCCCGCGCTGCCGGACCTGGCTTGTCACGTACATGCCAAACAACGTCGACTTGTGCCGAGCCTTCTCCCGCGGCTCAAAAGCCACGCCGACGATGCCCGCCAGCTTCCCTTCCTCAAACGCCCCGAGTACCCGGTCCAGCTTGCTGGTCAGGCGCGATTCCCACCAACTCAGCGGCATCACGGCGCGCTCGCGCACGCTGGAAGTGAACGCCTGGGGATGCAAGTCATAGGCTTCGAGCATCAGCGCCCGGTAATCCAGGGCATGGCTGGCATCAAGCCGTTCAATCCACATTTTCAGGCCACTCGCCGCTGCTCAAGCATCAAGCGCACCGCCAGCCCGGACAGCACGAAACCCATGAAGTAACGCTGCATCGCCAGCCAGTTCGGGTTGTTGACGAACCAGGACGCGATGCCCGCGGCGAACAATGCGATCAGCAGATTGACGCTGAAACTCACGCTGATCTGGGTCACGCCGAGGATGATGCTCTGGGTGAACACCGAACCGTGCTCAGGGGTAATGAACTGCGGAAACACCGACAGGTAAAACACCGCGATCTTGGGGTTCAGAGCGCTGGTGAGAAAGCCCATGGTGATCAACTTGCGCGACGAGTCCGCCGGCAACTGCTGCGCCTCGAACGGCGAACGCGCTCCGGGCTTGACCGCCTGCCAGGCCAGCCATAGCAGGTACAACGCACCGGCCCATTTCAACACTTCGTAGGCCATCGGCACCGCCAGGAACACCGCCGTCAAACCGGCTGCTGCGGCGAACAGGTGCACGAAGAATCCCGCGACCACACCCAGCAACGAAGTCACCCCAGCCTTGCGTCCCTGGCAGATTGAACGAGAGATCAGGTAGATCATGTTCGGCCCGGGCGTGAGCACCATCAGTAACGCCGCGGCGGCAAAAATCAGCAAGTCTTGAAGCGGAATCATGGGCATCCTCCGTCCTTGGACGATCAGGCAGTTTCGATCAGTGAAGCTCGATAAAACGGCAGGATCAGGTCTCGTGTCAATGGCGCCAGCGTGATTTCGCCGTCGGTGGCCGGATCGATCCAGCGCACTTCTTCAATCTCTGCCGCCGGGGAAACCTGCGAATCGATGGTCAGCTGAAAAAGTTCGGCCTGTACGACATAACCCGGCTCATTGGCGGCCGGTGCCGAGAATTGTCCCAGGTAGGCGGCATGCGTCGGATCGATGACCAGCCCCAACTCCTCTTCCAGCTCACGGGCGAGGGCATGGACCGGTTGCTCATGGGCCTCGATCTTGCCCCCCGGCTGCATGAACGCCTGGGTGCCGCGCTTGCGGACCAGCAGGGTGTGACCGTCGGGGCCGATCAGCAGGGCGGCGGCAATACGGATGATGCGGGGCGAGCTGGCGGATGAAAGCGTCATGGATCGTGATTGGCCTTGGGTAAAAGCAGCAAGGATCACATGCGCGCCGGTTCTTCGTCACGCCGAAAAAAGCATCTGCCGAGCGCCAAACTGTGGGAGCGGGCTTGCCCGCGATTGCGGACTGTCAGCAACATCAATGTTGGATGTGATGACCTCATCGCGGGCAAGCCCGCTCCCACAGGGGATCAGTGCTGAGTCTGGAAAGCTCAACTCGTCTCCAGAAGTGCGCCCTCCACTTCCTCCGGCACTTTCACGAAAATGCTGTACTTGGCACCTTCCATCGCCTCGAAAGCGATCAACTTCTCCACCAGCGGCCCATTCAGCACCTTGCCGGCATTGAGCAGCAGCATGCCGTTGTCGGCATTGAGATTGCGCGCCAGGATCATGCCCGCCGCCAGTTCCCGGGTGGTCAGCACCTTGACCATCGGATCGGCCAGCGTCACGTCGCTCAGATAAGTGGCGCAGACCTGAATGAAATCCTCCACCAGTTCCGGGTCGTAGAGGCGACCGGCGTATTGGCGGATATACACCAAGGCTTCATCGCTGTTCATCTGCCGTTCGAGGATCAGCCCGCGCTGCAACTCGATGAAATCCACCGCCAGTTTCAGCAACCGTGAACCGAACGGAATCGCTTCGCCCTTGAGCCGATCAGGGAAACCGCTGCCGTCCCAACGCTCCTGGTGATGCAGGATCAGCCGGGCGGCATCCTTCATCGGATCGAGCGTCATCAGCAGCGACTCACTCTGCTTCGGATAACCCCGATAGCGCTCGCGGTCATTGTGATGCAGCAGGTCCGAAGGCGTACTCATCATGCTGTCGGTCCAGCTCAACTTGCCGATGTTGTAGAGCGCCGCTGCCATGGTCAGGTCACGACTGGTGCCTTCGTCCAGGCCATGGAGTTTGCAGTACACCCGCACCAGCTCGATGATCTGCCGGTTGGTCTGTTTGGCGGGCGGCAGACGCAGGTTGGCCAGCAATGAAAACACTTCGGTGCCGGTGACATAGCTGCGTTTGAGCTCTTCGTAGGCCAGGTCCAGCATGTCGGCGGTCTGTTGCAGCTCGCTGGTGCGGGCCGCGACGTGTTTTTCCAGGGTGGCGTTGAGCTGCTTCAGTTTCTCGTTCTGATCCCACGTCTCCTGCACCAGACGCAAGCGTTCACGCTCGGAATGCTGATAGGCCAGTGATTGTCGCAAGGTCAGCAGCATTTCCTCATCGTGCCAGGGTTTGCTGATGTAACGATGAATCTGCCCTTCATTGATGGCTTTGATAATCGCCGAAGGATCGGCATAACCGGTCAGCATGATGCGGGTGGTATCGGGGTAAAGCTGGTGGACGTGAGCCAGCAGCGTGGCGCCGTCCATATTGGGCATGCGCGCGTCACTCATCACCAGATCGATCGGCTGCTGCGCCATGATCTCCAGGGCCTGGGCACCGTTGGTTGCCAGCAATACCTCGTAGGGCTGGCCGCGCAGCAGGCGGCGCAGGCTGTTGAGAATCGACTCCTCATCGTCGACCAGCAATAACTTGGGTTTATCGGTCACAGTCGTGGGGAGTTGCTCTTCCATGGCATTACCTCAAGTAAAACGGTGTCTTTATCGCGCGCGGGGGCAAACGTCCTGACGTTCCCCGAGCCTGACCTACAGGCTAGATGATTTTCAGCCCGACCCCGGAAATGATTCGTTTCAGTCAACCGGGCGAAGTGCCGGCCGGGCGACTATGCTCAGATCACTCGGATCCAGAACGATACTCGCGCCATCCAGCGATCAGGGAAGGGATACCCTCTATGAGCTCATTGCACCAACCTGCTGTCGGTATAGGCGCATGTCAGTGAACACGCTGCTTGCGCGCATTAATCGTCGGATTCTCATCGTCGATGACACGGCGTCGATCCATGAGGATTTTGCCAAGATTCTCAGCCCGCCATCGATCGAAGACGACAGCCTGATCAGCGCCGAAAACGCCCTGTTCGGTACCCCAGCGTCGGTATCGTTGCAAAGTTTCGTCATCGATTCGGCGTTTCAGGGCCGTGAAGCGCTGGACAAGGTCGAGAGCGCACTGGCGAACGACTCGCCCTATGCGATGGCCTTCATCGACATGCGCATGCCGCCGGGTTGGGACGGCCTGGAAACCATCGAACGCCTATGGCAGGTCGATCCCAAGTTGCAGGTGGCGCTCTGCACCGCGTATTCCGACTATTCCTGGGAAGACATCGCCGAACGCCTGGAACTGGGCGATCGCCTGCTTATCCTGAAAAAGCCCTTCGATGCCATCGAAATTCGCCAGATGGCCAGCGCATTGACCGCCAAGTGGCAAATGACCGAAGACGCCGCGCTGAAGATGTCCTTGCTGGAGCATGCGGTCGAAGAGCGTACCCGGGAGTTGTCCGACGCCAACATCATCGTGCAGAACAGCCCGACCATTCTGTATCGACTGCGGGGCGAACCGTCGTTTCCGTTGATGTACATCTCCCACAACATCACCAAATACGGTCACATCGCGGCGGCCCTGGTGGCTTCGTCCAACTGGGCGCAGGAGCTGATCCATCCCGACGATCAATCAAAAGTCGATACGGCCATGGCCCGGGTGCTGGACCGCCATGCGGCAGGTGCTTCCATCGAATTCCGGATGCGCACCGGCGATGGCGACTGGCGCTGGGTCGAAAACCGCTATATCCCGGTGCGTGACGATGAAGGCCGCTTGCTGGAAGTCGAAGGCATCATCATCGACGTCACCGAACGCAAACTGGCCGAGGAAAAAATTGCCCTTTTGGCCCGCACCGACGGGCTGACCGGGCTGGCCAACCGCGCGACGCTGATCGAGCGGCTGCATCAGGCGTTCGCCGCCGCCCGGCGCGGAGCCACACCGTTCGCCATGTTTTACCTGGACCTTGATCACTTCAAACGCATCAACGACACCCTGGGCCACCCGGTGGGCGACCTGTTGTTGCAGGAGGTTGCCAGGCGCATCAAAAATTGCGTGCGCGAAAACGACGTGGTTGCCCGCCTGGGTGGCGACGAGTTCGCGATACTGCAACTGGACGTCGGCGATCCGACCCAATCAGCGGCCCTGGCCGCCAAGGTCCGCGATGCACTGGTGTTGCCCTACTCCCTGGCCGGCAATGATGTGCGGGTCTCGGTCAGCATCGGCATCAGCAGCTACGCGCCGGTCAGCCTCAGCGCGGACAGCCTGTTGACCCAGGCCGACATGGCGCTGTATCGCTCCAAGGAAAAGGGCCGCAACCAGTACCACTTCCACTCCGAGGAGATCAATCAGGAAGTGGTCGAGCGCATGACCATTGCCAACGACTTGAAAACGGCCATCGAACACGACGAACTCGAACTGCGTTACTGGCCGGAAGTGGACCTGAGCAGTGGCAAGATCCTCGGCATGGAAGCACAGGTCAGCTGGAATCACCCCCTGCGCGGGTTGCTGGAAGCCCAGGCGTTTCTGCCCGCGGCGGAAAAGACCGGCACCATCGTCGCCCTCGGTCACTGGGTGCTGGAGCGCGCCTGTCAGCAAATGCGCCAGTGGCGTGACGAGGGCATGGCGCCACCAGTGGTGGCGATAAAACTGTCCCTGGCTCAGCTCAAGAGCGGTCCCGAGTTGATCTATGACGTGTTGCGCACCACCGCGCGCTGGGAACTGTGCCCGTGGGACCTGCGTTTCGACGTCACCGAAGCGACCCTGGCCCAGACCAAGTGGACGCACAACGATGTACTGCCGCGCCTGCGTGAACTGGGGGTGAAAATCGCCATCGACGACTTCGGCACCGAATACTCCTCGTTCGATTACCTCAAGACTTATCAGGTCAATCACCTGAAACTCGCCCAGACCTTCATCGACATGGCCGCACGCGACCCGTCCAGTGCAACCACCTTGCGGGCCATCATCAACTTCGCCCGCGAGGTAGGGATCGGCATCATCGCCGAGGGCGTCGAAACCCAGGAGCAACGCAGTTCGCTGATGGCCACCGGCTCACCGATGAACGCCCAGGGTCACTACTTCAGCCAAGCGGTCAGCAGCCAACAGGCCGCCGAGTTGCTGAAGGCCGGGTGCATCGTGCATACCAGCTACGGAACCGGAGCGATGCCGGACGACCCGCGGCGTGCCACGGAGGACAAGAAATGAAAACTCCGTTCGTCCAGGCTAACCGGCGCATTCTGATCATTGACGACACGCCTTCGATCCATCAGGACTTTCGCAAGATTCTCGGTCCGGATACCGACGACGAACAATCCATCGCCGGCACTGAAGCAGCGCTGTTCGGCAGCCAGCAATCTACCCGGCTGATATTCCAGCTCGATTCCGCCTACCAGGGCCAGGAAGCGCTCGAACTGGTCAAGCATGCCCGGGCACAAGGTCGCCCTTACGCCATGGCGTTCACCGACATGCGCATGCCCCCGGGCTGGGACGGGCTGGAAACCATCGAACAGCTCTGGAAGGCAGATCCTCACCTGCAAATCGCGCTGTGCACGGCCTTTTCCGATTACACCTGGGAAGCCATGGCCGAACGACTGGAGTTCGGCGATCAGTTGCTGGTGCTGAAAAAACCCTTCGACAGCCTGGAAATCCGCCAGATGGCCAGCGCTCTGACCTGGAAGTGGCAGATGGCGCAGGACGCGGCCATTAAAGTGCAGACCCTGGAGCAAACCATCGAGGCCCGTGTCCATGAGCTGCTCAAGGTATCGCACTTGTTGCAGTACGACGTATTGACCGAATTGCCCAACAGCACCTTGCTGGGCGACCGGCTGAACCAGTCACTGGCCCTGTCCAGGCGCCATGACAAACAACTGGCCGTGATGTTTCTGGGGCTCGATCGCTTCAAGCGCATCAATAATGCCTTGGGTCACCCGACCGGTGACGAGATGCTCAAGCGTGTCGGGCAAAACCTGGTGGCCTGTGTACGCGCGTCCGATTCGGTGTTTCGCTACGGCTCCGATGAGTTTGTGGTGATCCTGGCTGACATCCACCACCCCCAACAGACCAAGGGCATCGCCGAAAAGCTCCTGAACGCCATACGCACGCCTCAACACATCGCCGGCCATGACCTGAGCGTGACGGCCAGCCTGGGCATCAGTATTTATCCAGAGGACGGTTTCGATGCCATTGCATTGATCAAAAAAGCCGAAACCGCCATGCGCAACGTCAAAGACAGCGGCCCGAACGATTTCAGCTTTTTCATCGATGAGATGAACCAGCGCGCCCGGGAACAGCAGAGCATCGAGTCGGGTATTCGCCTGGCGCTGGAACGCAACGAATTTGTCCTGCACTACCAGCCCAAACTCGACCTGGGCAGCGGCAAGGTGGTCGGCGCCGAGGCATTGATCCGCTGGCAAAAGCCGGGGCAAGGCTGGGTTTACCCAACCGATTTCATCGGTGTGGCCGAGGACAGCGGCTTGATCGTACCGTTGAGCAAATGGGTGCTTGCCCAGGCCTGCCGACAAGCCCGTGCCTGGCAGGCAAAAGGCCTGCCGAAGCTCTACATGTCGGTGAACGTATCGGCCATCGATTTCCGTCAGCGGGACTTTGTCGAAGGTATAGAGCTGATACTCAAGCAAACCGGTATGGACCCCACCTTACTGGAGCTGGAAATTACCGAAGGCGTATTGATGCAGAATGTCGATGCCACGATGGTCGCGCTGAATCAGCTAAAGGCATTGGGCGTACGACTGGCCATCGATGACTTCGGCACCGGCTATTCCAGCCTGAGTTACCTGCAACGGTTTCCCATCGATGTGTTGAAAATCGACCAGTCATTCATTCGCGGCCTGAGCTGTGACAGCAATGACGCGGCCCTGGTCAGCGCCATCATCAGCCTGGGCAAGAGTCTCAAACTGGCCGTCATTGCCGAAGGGGTAGAAACCCTCGAACAGTTGAATTTTCTCAAGGGCCTCCAGTGTGAGGAAGGCCAGGGTTACTACTTCAGCAAAGCCGTGGAGCCGGACGCCTTCGTCCAATACCTGACGTCCGTGCAGACCGCCTCATCCACCACCCCATGACCGATGTGCAACGACACCCAGGGCCTGCGCCAAGGAATCATAAGATGTCGAGCCCCTTCTACTACCTGCTTCTTGCGCCGCTACTCGGATGTTGTCTGATAGCCAACGGCGCACCTTTGGACGAACCGCTCAAACCCTTGCCCGCGGTGCCCCAGCAGAATCCCTTGCAAGTCGAACTCGGTCGCCGCTTGTTCAACGAACCACGCCTGTCGGTCAACAACAGCCTGTCCTGCGCCAGTTGCCATCGTCTGGAAAGCGGAGGCGCAGACGACAAAGCATTGTCTATTGGCTTCAAAGGCGATCCCCTGACGATCAACACCCCCAGCGTCTTCAACTCTAGTCTGAATTTCCGACAGTTCTGGAACGGCCGCGCCGACACCCTGGAAACACAGGCCCACGAAGTGGTGCAAAGCCCCAGCGAAATGGGCAGTCATTGGGAGCATGTGGTCGAGGTGCTGTCCGCAGACCCAGCTTACAAAAGCGCGTTCGCCCAGGCCTACCCGGACGGCGTGACCATGAACAATGTGCAAAAAGCCCTGGCCACCTATGAGCGCACGCTGCTCAGCGCCAACTCGCGTTTCGACCAATACCTGCTGGGCAATACCGATATTCTGACGATCGAGGAGAAGTACGGTTACCAACGCTTCAAGGACTACGGCTGCATCGCCTGCCATCAGGGGGTGAATATCGGCGGCAACATGTTCCAGAAGTTCGGGGTCATGGGCGACTACTTCGAGGTTCGAGGCAACCCCACCGAAGCCGATCTGGGGCGCTATCTGGTCACCAAGGCTGAAGAGGACCGCAACGTGTTCAAGGTGCCGAGCCTGCGCAACGTCGCCGTGACGGCGCCGTACTTTCACGACGGCTCGGCGAAAACCCTCGAAGAAGCGGTGGACGTGATGTTCAAATTCCAGCTCGGTCGTGTGCCCTCCGACAAGGACAAGGACCTGATCATCAAATTCCTCAAGACCCTGACCGGTGAGTGGGGAGGCAAACCTTTATGAAAACTTACCACCGTCGCCACCTGGCATTGCTCAGTGGCGTGGCCTTGATATTGGCTTCGACATTGCTGTTTCTGTACCTCAAATCAAGCTCCGACCAGACTTCGACGTACGCCGAGTCCCGGGGCCTGATCGGCCAGATCAAACAGCTCAATGCGCAGTGGGAAACCGAGATTCTCAAGGCCAGAATTGCCATTAGCCACAATTACGATCCACTGGTTGCACCGCTGAACGAGATGACCCAGTTGTGGGAGCAATTCGAGACCATGGAGTCCAATCACGGCCGCAACGACCCCATCTGGCACGCCGGCCATGACGCGTACCACACCGCCGTTCAGGAAAAAACCCGGCTGGTGGAGCAGTTCAAATCCCACAACGCGGTGCTGCGCAACTCACTGGCGTTTTTGCCCACTGCCGAAGACGACATTCAGGAACCGCTTACCCGACTGCTCGACGAAGACAAACTGCAACTCCAGAACATTGCCACCGACACCTACGACTTGCTGCTCAGCAGCCTGGAGTTCGCCCAGGTCACCTCCGACGACAAAGCCGCCGATATCCTGGTCGGGCTGAACAAACTACGGGTGAACAAGGACCGATTACCGGAGCAGTTTCATAGCCCGATCGACGTCTTGAGCAATCACATCGCGCTGATACTGCGGGAACAACCCGTGGTCAATCGGCTGCTGCAAAACATTGAAGCCGTTCCTGTGGCCGCACGGCTGGACGAGATCACCAGTCTGCTAAACCGGGATCAGCAGCAAACCGAGGCAATCGACCAGCGCTACCACTTCTACATGCTGGTGTTTTCGACGCTGCTGGTGATGGGGCTGGTGTACCTGGCAACTCGCCTGATGCGCAGCTTCGGTGAGATCAATCGGGTCAACAAGGAACTGCAAACGGCCAACGAGATCCTCGAACAACGGGTCGAAGAGCGCACCCGCGAACTCAAGGATACCCAGAGTGAACTGCTCGACACCGCGCGCCAGGCCGGCATGGCTGAAATCGCCACTAACGTGCTGCACAACGTCGGCAACGTGCTCAACAGCGTGAACATCTCGGCCGACCTGGTCACCCGCAAGCTGCGTAGCAGCAAGGCCCAGGGATTGGGCAAGGCGATGCAGCTGATCAACGCGCATCAAGACGACCTGGGCGTTTTCCTGACCCAGGACGAGAAAGGAAAACTGCTGCCCGGTTACCTGAACCAACTGGTGGATGCCATTGCCCTTGAACAACAAGGCATGGCCGATGAACTCGCGCAACTGAGCAAAAGCGTCGACCACATCAAGGACATCGTTGCCACCCAGCAGTCCTACGCGGGTGCCAACAGCCTGATGGAGCCGCTGCACATCAGCGAACTGCTGGAAGACGCCCTGCGGATGAATGCCGGCGCCCTGACCCGCCATCACGTCACGGTGGTCAAGGAGTACGGCGATGTACCGCAAGTCATGGGTGACAAGCACCGGTTGTTGCTGATCCTGATCAACCTGATCAGTAACGCCAAATACGCCATGACCGACCTCAGCAATCGCCCTCGGCAAATGACCCTTGGGGTGAAAGTCGTCGAGGACACGATCCTGCAAATCAGCGTCAAGGATGACGGTGAAGGCATCGAGCCGGAGAACATGACGCGGATCTTTGCCCACGGTTTTACCACCCGCAAGGAAGGTCACGGCTTCGGCCTGCACAGCTGTGCCCTGGCCGCGATCGAGATGAACGGCCATCTCACCGCCCACAGCGACGGACCGGGCAAAGGTGCACTGTTCACGTTGCAGATCCCGTTGAAACCCGTCATGGAGGAAGCATGAGCGATCTTTCGAACCGACGCATTCTGTTGATTGACGACACGCCGTCCATCCATGAAGACTTTCGCAAGATCCTCACCCCGACATCGGCGCAACATGTAGAGCTGGACGAAATGGAGGCCGCGCTGTTCGGTGACGAAGTGAAGTCCACTAACCTGTTGTTCGAGCTGGATTCGGCCTATGGCGGCCAGGAGGGTCTGAGCAAACTCATCCAGGCATTACAGGAAAACCGCCCCTACGCCTTGGCCTTCGTCGACATGCGCATGCCCGAGGGTTGGGACGGTGCACAGACCATCGAGCATCTGTGGCAGGAAGACCCGCAGCTGCAAGTTGTAGTGTGTACCGCCTATTCCGACTATTCCTGGGATGAACTGCTGGAACGCTTGCACGCCCACGACCGCCTGCTGATTCTGAAAAAGCCGTTCGACAACATTGAAGTCCAGCAAATGGCCAACACCCTGCTCACCAAATGGGAAATGACCGAACGGGCGTCTATTCAGATGAGCCATCTGGAGCATCTGGTGGATCAGCGCACGGACCAGTTCAAGCAGGCCAGCGAGGCGTTGCAGCGGGAAATCGACGAGCGCAAACAACTGGAAAGCCAACTGGTGCAGTCGGAAAAACTCGCCTCGCTGGGACAACTGGCGGCGGGCGTCGCCCATGAAATCAATAATCCCATTGGCTTCATTTCCTCCAACCTTGGTGCCCTCGATGGCTACTTCAAGCAACTGCAGTCCATGCTCGATGCCTATCGGGAGGCGGAAAACGCCATTGGCTCAAGCGAGGTCATCGACCGTCTCGGTCAGTTACGTGAGCGGGTGGAACTGGACTTCCTGCGCGAAGATATTCCGCTGCTGATCAAGGAGTCCAAGGACGGCATCGGCCGAGTCGGGCAGATTGTCAAAGACCTGAAGGACTTCTCCCGCGTGGACTCCAATCAGGAATGGCAGTGGACCAATCTGCAACAAGGCATCGAGTCGACCCTGAACATCGTCGCCAATGAACTCAAGTACAAAGCCGATGTGGTGAAGGAGTATAAAGAGCTGCCCGACATCGAATGCCTGCCATCGCAAATCAATCAGGTGATCATGAACCTGATCGTCAACGCCTCTCAGGCGATGGGGCCGGAACGGGGCACCATCACGCTACGCACCGGGCTTGAAGGTGAAACGGTGTCGATCGAGGTCGCGGACACGGGAATAGGCATCGAGCCGGACAACCTGCAGAAAATATTCGACCCGTTCTACACCACCAAACCGGTGGGCCAGGGGACAGGGCTCGGGTTGTCCCTGTCCTATGGCATCGTGAAAAAACACCAGGGCGATATTTCGGTGCGTAGCGAAGTCGGGGTGGGTAGCACCTTTCGGGTCGAGTTGCCGGTACGGCAATCGAAAGCGACTGTCTGACCAGCCGAATAAGGGATCAAATCTCAATCCGGGCTGTTTTCGTTTTTTCCCCAGGCGCAGAATGCCTGACGTCCTGTTCTAACACAGGAGATCTTGTGGCGAGGGAGCTTGCTCCCGCTGGATCGCGAAGCGATCCCAAAACAGGCAATGCGTTCAGTCAGACAAATCCCGTCAGCAGGTTTTGCGACTGCTGCGCAGCCGAGCGGGAGCAAGCTCCCTCGCCACAAAAGCCTGTGTGCCACTGCCCTACCCTTACCGAGTCCGACCCCAAGGAAACCGTATGAGCCTGTCCCTCCTGAGCCGCTACGCCTTCTTTGCCGTGTGTGTGATATTCACCCTCGCCAGCCTGCCCTTTCTGCAACACGACTGGCTCTGGCCGATCACTGCCGTCACCGGCGTCCTCAGCCTCGTAGGGCTGTTCGACCTGTTGCAAAGCCCACACGCGGTGCGCCGTAATTACCCGATCCTGGGCAATATTCGTTATCTGGTGGAGGGTATTCGCCCGGAAATCCGCCAGTACCTGCTCGAATCCGACAGCGACGCCCTGCCCTTCTCCCGGGCCCAGCGTTCGCTGGTCTATTCACGAGCCAAGAATGAAAGTGCCGACAAACCCTTCGGCACGCTGATCGATGTGTATCAGTCTGGCTTCGAATTCATTGGCCATTCCATGCGCCCGGCACCATTGAGCGACCCGAGCAGTTTCCGGGTAATGGTCGGTGGCCCGCAGTGCACCCAGCCGTACTCGGCGTCGGTGTTCAACATTTCGGCCATGAGCTTCGGCTCCCTCAGCGCCAACGCCATTCGCGCATTGAACCAGGGTGCCAAACTCGGCAACTTCGCCCATGACACCGGCGAAGGCAGCATCAGCGCCTATCACCGGGAAAACGGCGGCGACCTGACTTGGGAGCTGGGCAGCGGCTACTTCGGCTGCCGCACCGCCGATGGCCGCTTCGACCCGCAACGCTTCGCCGCCCAGGCGTCGAGCCCGCAGGTGCGAATGATTGAAATCAAGATGAGCCAAGGCGCCAAACCCGGCCATGGCGGGATCTTGCCCAAGCACAAGGTGACGCAGGAAATCGCCGAAACCCGCGGCATCCTGATGGGCGAAGACTGCATCTCACCGTCACGCCACAGCGCGTTTTCCACGCCGATCGAACTGATGCACTTCATCGCGCAGCTGCGTGAACTGTCCGGCGGCAAACCGGTGGGCTTCAAGTTTTGCCTGGGCCACCCGTGGGAATTCATGGGCATCGCCAAGGCCATGCTGGAAACCGGCATCCTCCCGGACTTCATCGTGGTCGACGGCAAGGAAGGTGGCACCGGCGCCGCGCCTGTGGAGTTCACCGACCACATCGGCGTGCCAATGCGCGAAGGTTTGCTGTTCGTGCACAACACGCTGGTGGGCCTGAACCTGCGGGACAAAATCAAACTCGGTGCCAGCGGCAAGATCGTCAGCGCCTTCGACATCGCCAGCGTCCTGGCCATCGGCGCCGACTGGGCCAACTCCGCGCGCGGCTTCATGTTCGCCATCGGCTGCATCCAGTCGCAAAGCTGCCACACCAACAAATGCCCGACCGGCGTCGCCACCCAGGACGCTCTGCGTCAACGCGCCCTCGTGGTTCCAGACAAGGCGCAGCGCGTCTTTAACTTCCATCGCAATACGCTTAAAGCCCTGGCCGAAATGCTCGCCGCCGCGGGTCTCGATCATCCTTCACAACTGTCGGCCAAGCATCTGGTGCGACGCATGTCGGCGACCGAGATCAAACTGTTCTCGCAGTTGCATGTGTTCCTGAAACCGGGCGAGTTGCTCACCGGTGAAGTGAACGGCGAGTTTTACTCGCGGATGTGGCAGATGGCGCGGACGGATAGTTTTGAGCCTAATGAACTGGCGGCTGCATAGGCCGTGTTTGCGCGCCAACCTCAGGGTTTGGCGCTTCCCCTCGGATGAACAATCGGGCTTCGCTGTCCCCTTCCTTCAGCATCTGCACCTGTTTCCAGTGTTCGGGAAACAAGGCGTCATGTTCAGGACGAGCGTTGCCCGTGACCCACCAGATCCTCTTGGCATTCAGTTTCAAGGTTGAAAAATCGTCGAAGAGAATCGAACGCAAATGACGGGGGATGAGTGCCCAACCACCGTATTCGGCGGTTCCCCAAAGGGTGCCGGTCGGTGGTTTGAAGGCGTATAACCTCGGCTGAATACCTGTCGGGTTGTAGTACGTAAACGGCAAATACCAATACAGGTTATCCACAACGATCTCGTCACCCGGACGGACTTTGCGACCAAGACCTTCGACCACGGCGTCCAGCCTTGCGTCTTTGCGAATGCTTGTCCCGTTCATCTCATCCGTTTGCGCGTAGACCGCCAAAAGCCCATGTATTTCTGCCAACAAAACCAAAGCCATGGCGACAGCGGCAAGCGCGGTGTGGCGTTCGCTCCATACGTCCAGCGCGAGCGCAACGATAAGGGGCAACGCGGCGGCAGCGAACACCAGGTATCTGGCATTGAAAACCGGCACGATCAGCGACACCAGAAAAACGGTCAGCACCGGTACAAAAAAATAGCCCACCAGCAAGACACTGAAAGGTCGCTCATGGCGTGCCTTGAGCAGCACCGCAGCAGCGCAAACAACGATCAACACCGAGGGCAACACACGCCATAAGGATGAATGGCTGACGGCTCCCTCCATCATCACCAGTTGCCAAACGAGGGTCAGCGCCGCTTGCCAGGTGAGCGGCGGTATCCACTCGAGCCCGTCCATTCGCAGCAATTGATCGAGCAAATCGGGTAGCCATGGCAGGTACAACACGACGATTGCGCTGTTGGCCAAGACCCACGCACGAATCGGTATTGCCGTGGACCGACCTTCATCTCGCACTCGCCACCAACACAGCCAATGCACCAAAACACACAGCGCGGCGAAGTAATGCGTATAGAAAGCAGCCGTCATCAGCAGCACGTAAAAAACCGGATAACGCTTTTGATCCGGTGCCTTGATCCAGCACACCAGCGCCACGGTCGCGCCCATCAGCCAGAAACCGAGCAAGGTGTACATTCGCACTTCCTGGCTGTAGCGCACCGATATCGGTAGCAATGCCAACAACACTGCCGCTATCCAGGTCGCCTTTCGCGTTGTCACCAGACTCATCAATTTAATGCACAGCAACAGCGTGCCGACATCGGCCAGTGCACTCAGGGATCGCGCAGCCAACACGCCATTGCCGAACAGCAACATCCAGAAATGCAGCAAGACATAGTAAAGCGGCGGATGAACATCCCGCGCTGTCGTGGCCCAGATATACGCAGGCGAGCCCTCGGCCAGTAGCAGGCTGTAGGCCTCGTCGTACCAGATGACCGGCACGGTGATGGAGTGAAACCTTGCGAACAACGCGATGGCTAACACCGCCAACAGACCTGCCCCGTCGGCGAGCCGGGATGGAAAGTTTTCAGGATAGATCGAAGAGGCGCTCACCGGCCGATCCCCTCATTGTTTACCACTGAAGCGTGGTGATCGGGGTCGGCTCTTTCATGACGATAAAACCGTAATCGCCCAGCAGATAGATGCGATAGAACTGGCTCTCCACCAGCGGTGGATAACCTTGGTAACCGACCAGGGTCGCGTTGCGCCGCGCCCTCTCCGCGACCACATTAGTGATGCCAGCCTTCGGCAGGTTTTCAGCCAGCATGAAGAAGTTGATGTTCAGCAGATAATGCAAGACCGGCATTTGCTTGAACGAGCCCGCAGCCCCCACCAGCCAGTGATCGGAATAACTCACCGCCAGGTAAATGCGCTTGGCCTCGTACAGTTGCCGCTGGGCCGCAATGTCATGCCCCAGGGAAAACAATGCGCTGGACGCAAAGGTGTTCTGCACCGTCAGCACGCGGCCATAGGCGTAAGACAACGAAAGCATGGCCAACAGAGGCACCGCCAACAACAGCGGCAGCCGCTCATGAATGGGCGCCAGCGCCAGATGGCTCAAATAAAACAACAGCACCAGCAACACCGCAAACCCCATCAAGGTTCTGGCGCCTTCATTGAAGTCGCGGAAAAACAGCGCGGCACCCGACACCAGCAGGGTCACGACCGGCACTGTCAGCACACACACCAGGCCCATCACGATTTTTCTCAGCCCGGTGTCGTGGCGTTCAATCACGCTGCGGGCCAACCGCGCGCTGCCCACAAGCGCACACAACAGCAGCACGGCGAACACCCAAGTGAATCCACCGTGAAACAGCAGCGCGACTTTTTCCAGCACCCGGCCGATGTTGATTTCAAGTTGCAGCAAAGGCTCCGCTGCCCAGTTCAGCAGTAAGGCGCGATCGCGATTCATGTACGGATAAGCCGTGACGCTGTAGATCAACCCGCCGAGCCCTGCCTGGGCGAATTTCCAGCCGATCAATTCGTACCACTGCCGCCAGGCCCAGTTGTCATTCGCGCCCCTGAGCAGTTCCAGGCAACACAGGCCCAGAAACACATTCAGGCTCACCTGATAGAACCCCAGCGCCAGCGCAATCAGGAAAGCCGGTACCAGCCATTGCAAAATGCGCGAGGGATGACGAAAAGTGATTGCGTAGATCACTGCCACCAGACTCAAGGCATTGGCCGGCCCGTCGTATTGATAAGACAGGTTCTGCAGGAAGAACGGGTTGTACCAGAGCGGCAACAGCACCAGGCAGCAGGATATCGTCGGCTGCGGGTAGTAATGAAAGGTCAGGCTGGTCAACGCCGAGGCCATGGCCAGCGCGGCGATCAACAGCGGCAACGGAAAAATGTTCGGTGCCGCATCACTGAATGTCAGCAGGTTGTAGAACAGCTCGGTGAACAACCGCCCCTGCCCCGCCCAGGCAGTACCGGCCGACAGCGAGCGCCAGTTGTCATCGATGTAGGGATAGTCCGCGAGGATCAGCGGAATGACATAAATAAGGATCGCGATCAGGAAAAACAACCAGACCCGACGACGCCCGAGTTCTTTGCTGAAAAAGTCGCCCAGTCTGCCCATGCTAAAGCCCGAGCCGGTCTGTGCCGCCAATGACGTCTTTGACCACATAACGGGGCCGGTGCTTGGCTTCGATGTAGATGCGGCCGACATACTCGCCGAGGATGCCGATACCGATCAGTTGGACGCCGCCGAGAAACAGAATGGCCGTCATCAGCGAGGGATATCCGGGGACATTGTTACCGAAGAAAATCTTGTCCAGCACCATGTACACCGCGTACAGCACCGCGAAGATCGAAATGCCGCCACCGATGTAAGTCCACAACCGCAACGGCACGGTGCTGAACGAAGTAATGCCTTCCAGCGCCAGGTTCCACAGTTTCCAGCCATTGAACTTGCTGCGTCCCGCCACTCGCCGGGCCCGCTCATATTCGACCACCGCCGTGGTGAACCCGGCCCAGGACAGAACGCCCTTCATGAACAACTGATGCTCGGGAAGTGCGCGAATCACATTGACCACCTTGCGGTCCATGAGCCGGAAATCCCCGACGTTTTCTTCGATCCGGGTGTAGGAAATCCTGTTCAGCAAATGATAGAAGAGCGATGCGCTGTGGCGTTTCAAATAACTGTCACTGTCACGATTGCGGCGTTTGGCGAGCACCACATCAGCGCCCTTTTGCCACTCGGCAATCAACCGAGGGATGACGCTGATCGGATCCTGCAGGTCCACGTCCATGGGAATCACCGCATCGCCGGTGGCGTATTCCAGCCCGGCAAACAACGCTGGTTCCTTGCCGAAGTTGCGCGAAAAGTTGACCAGCAATACCTGTTCATCGACCTGCGCCAGCGCCTTGGCCTGCTCAGCTGTCTGATCGGTACTGCCGTCATTAATGAACACGATCTCGACCTCACACGGGTCAAGTTTCAATTCGCGACGCACCGCCTGATAAAACAGGTTGATCGCCTGCTCTTCATTGAATACCGGGACAATCAGCGAAACTTTCACGTTTCACACTCCTGAAAATCGAAGTGTAGATGTTCGACAGACCGTCATCAGTGGGCGTTCTGGCGCGCGAACTGCCCGGCAGACCAACGGACACGCAGTCCCGTCCGTTCGCTATAGGCAACTGAGACATTCGGTAATATCCAGGCTTTTGCAATTAGCCGCGAATCACGCCACCCTGCGCGCCGCTCCTACCCAACAACCCCGTTCAAGAGCCTGCCGTCATGACGTTTGAACGCGATTACCGAATCGACTTTTTTCGCGGCCTGGCCCTGATCTTCATCTTCTGGGATCACGTGCCGCAGAACCCGCTCGCGCAGTTCACGGTGCGCAACTTCGGCTTCAGCGATGCGGCGGAGATCTTCGTGTTCCTGGCCGGGTACGCGGCCGTGCTGGCCTACGGCAAAATCGCCCGGCGCGACGGTTTCATGGTCGCCACGGTGAAAATCCTGCGACGCGCCTGGGTGCTTTATGTAGTGCATATCTTTTTGCTGGCACTGCTGATGGGCATCGTGTTTTTCGCCAACAGCCACGTGGAAACCCGTGATCTGGTGCAGGAAATGGGCTTGCAGTACTTCCTCAGCAATCCGCAGCAGGCATTGATGGATGAGCTGTTGCTGCGCTTCAAACCGAACCTGATGGACCCCTTGCCGCTGTACATTCTGTTGCTGCTCGGCCTGCCGCTGGTGCTGCCGATGCTGCTGCGCAAGGCTGAATACGTGGTGGGAATGTCGGTGGTCTTGTATCTGCTGGCGCCATGGCTCCAGTGGAACCTGGCGGGCACCGACGGTGGCGTGTGGTTTTTCAATCCGATGGCCTGGCAGCTGCTGTTTATTCTCGGTGGCGCGGCGGCGATTCATGGGCAAAGGCCTCGGCTGTCGCAACCTCGACCGCTGACTCGGCAGCCGGTATTCATCGCCGCGCTGACCTATTTGCTGCTGACCGGGCTGATCGCACTGTCGTGGAAGTGGCCTGGCGTGCATGACGCCTTCATGCCCCAACAGCTCGGCGAATGGCTCTATCCGATCAGCAAGACCAACCTTTCGCCAGCGCGCCTGCTGCACTTCCTCGCCCTCGCCTACGTCACCGCCAGGTTGTTGCCGGACATGGGCTGGACCCGACATTGGCTGGCGCAACAAAGCTGTCGCATGGGTCGTTATTCGTTGGAAGTCTTCTGCTTTGGCGTGGTGCTGGCGCCGTTGGCAGACATGCTCAACGCCTTGGGCGGGAACACACTGGCAATGCAGATATTCAGTGCACTGCTGGGAGTCGGGTTGATGGCGTTGCTGGGGGCCTGGCTGGATTTCAACAAGCGGTTGAATCGACCGGCACAAGTCGCCGTCGTCTGACATGGAGACAAGCCAATTCTTGTGGTGAGGGGCTTTTGTGGCGAGGGAGCTTGCTCCCGCTCGGCTGCGCAGCAGTCGTAATCCGGTTGAACGGTGACCATTTTAGGGCCGCTACGCGCCCCAGCGCGAGCAAGCTCGCTCGCCACAGGAGATCGGCGCCATGTCTAATCCTGAAACAGGTGTAAACCTTCTTCAGGACTAGACAGCACCCACAAAAAAGCCCCGGTCATCTCGACCGGGGCTTTTGCGTTTCTGGCGTTACGACTTACGAAGCCGAACGCACCGCACCTTGCGACACATTGGTCGGTTGCAGCTTGAACACGTAGAACAACACCGTCAGCAGCACCAGGAAAGCAGGCCCGACATACAGCGCCACGCGCGTGTCCGGGAAGTACGCCATCAGGCCGACCACCAGCACCAAAAATGCCAGCGCCAGATACGAGCTGACGGGGTACAGCCACATGCGGTATTTCAGGCCGGCACGTTCGCTGGCGCTCAGGCCTTTGCGGAACTTGAGCTGGGCCAGCAGGATCATCACCCAGGTCCAGATCGCGCCGAAGGTGGCAATCGCGGTGACCCAGACGAAGACCTTCTCCGGCACCAGGTAGTTAAGCAACACGCCCAGCAGCAACGCACCGATCGACAGCAGCAATGCGCGACGGGGCACGCCGTTGTTCGAGGTCTTGGCGAAACCGGCCGGGGCCTGGCCGTTCTGCGCCAGGCTATAGAGCATGCGCCCGGTGCTGAAGATGCCGCCGTTGCAGGACGACAGCGCAGCGGTGATCACCACGAAGTTGATGATGCCGGCGGCGGTCTTGATGCCCAGACGCTCGAAGGTCATCACAAACGGGCTGCCCTGGGTGCCGATTTCGTTCCACGGGTAGATCGACAAGATCACGAACAAGGCGCCGACGTAGAACAGCAGAATCCGCCAGAACACCGAGCCGATCGCATTGGGGATGGTCTTCTGCGGGTTCTTGGCTTCACCGGCGGTCAGACCGATCATCTCGACACCGAGGTAGGCGAACATCACCATTTGCAGGGACATCAACACGCCTTGCACGCCGTTGGGCATGAAGCCGCCGTGGGCCCAGAGATTGGAAATCCCTAGCGCCACACCATCGTTGCCGAAACCGAAAGCAATGATGCCGATGCCACCGACCACCATCGCAATGATGGTGACGATCTTGATCAGGGCAAACCAGAATTCGAACTCACCGAAGGCTTTCACCGCGATCAGGTTGATCGAGCCCATGCTGACCAGCGCCGCCAGTGCCCAGATCCAGCGCGGCACGTCGGGGAACCAGACGCCCATGTACACCGCCACCGCGGTGATTTCCGCGACGCAGGTCACCAGCCACAGGAACCAGTAGTTCCAGCCGGTCAGAAAGCCTGCCAAGGGGCCAAGGTAGTCTTGTGCATAACGGCTGAACGAGCCGGCGACCGGGTTGTGCACGGCCATCTCGCCGAGGGCGCGCATGATCACCAGGATCGCCAGACCGCCAATGATGTAGGAGAGCATGATGGCCGGGCCGGCCATTTCGATGGCCTTGGCCGAACCCAGGAACAGGCCGACGCCGATACAGGCACCGAGCGCCATCAAGCGAATATGCCGTTCGCCGAGTTCGCGTTTAAGCGGGCCGCCCTGAGCGGTCTCGCCGTGAGGCAGGTGATTGCCGACTGGCATAGGTACAACCTCGTCTTGTTATTGGATTTGACCACCGAGTGTCGAAGCACCGACCGATAAGCCAGCGCTTCTGCGAAACCGGGCCAGCCTCATGGGCAGACCCGTCTTGCAGGACAAAACCTGCAAGATCAGCGGGCGTGCAGTATAAAAAGCTTCCAGTAGGGTTTTTCACTCTATAAACCACAACATTCAGCCATAACTCTCGGCAAAAGCGCGGTTTTCGGAGGGGCATTACCTGACTTTTGTAGGATTATTCGCCACTGAAACGGCGCCGAGTATTGCACAGCAATGGTGCATCGTCATGCCCCTGCGTAGGCGGCATTTACCTCGTTGATGCGTCTAGCTCAGCCATTACAGAAGACACCCCCCCCCTGTGGCGAGGGAGCAAGCTCCCTCGCCACAACAGATCCTTCACCACAAAAGCTCTCTTGCCACAGGTGATGGGGCATACCTGACATTTGGTTATTCACAATTTTTTCACCAACCCCAACCACCGTCTAAGCTTCAAACAAGTCCGATCAATCTGCGTGAATGGATCAGTCGACTATGGGCGCTTTGTGGCAAACCGATTCGAGTAAAACTGTGGTTCCGACTGAACGAGTGGATGAAGCGCCTTTACCTGAGAAACCCCGTCGTTCCCGACACGGCTGGGGGGCTTTCTGGTTGCTGCTGCTGATTATTCTGATTGTCCTCGGCCTCGCCGCGGCCAAGGAAATGCGTACCTCCAAGTTTCAGGCCCGGGAAATCAGCAAATATGCCGCCTCGCTGAAGTACGAGCTGCAGCCCGGCCCCAGCGACGCCATTCGCTACCCTGGCGCAGGCCCATTCGATCAACGCCTGGGTTACAGCTCCCTGGATGAATTTCTGCCGCGCCTGCTCAAGCGCGATTACGTAGTGTCGGCACAAACCCGCTTTTCCCCGGCGCTGATGAAGTACAGCGACAAGGGCTTTTTCGTGCCCTATGCCGAAAAAATCCAGGCTGGGTTGTCGATCACCGATTGCCGCGCGGCACCGCTGTATCAATTCAAATATCCACAACAGCTCTATTCGAGCTTTGCGGCGATCCCTCCGGTAGTGGTCAACAGTTTGCTCTTCATCGAAAACCGCTTTTTGCTCGATCCCCGTCAGCCTTTGGCCAACCCCGCCGTGGATTGGCCACGGTTCGGCATGGCGGCGTGGTCCCAAGTGGCCAAGTTGTTGCGCCTGCCCGGCCAGTCGGCCGGCGGCAGTACGCTGGCGACGCAGCTTGAGAAGTATCGACATTCCCCCGACGGCTTGACGGTGTCGGGCGCGGAAAAGATCCGGCAAATGATTTCCGCCAGCGTGCGGGCCTATCAAGCGGGGCCGGAAACCCTCCAGGTCCGGCAAAATGTGATTCGCGATTACCTCAACAGTGTTCCGCTGTCGGCGGTACCGGGCCACGGTGAAGTGCATGGCATGGCCGAAGGTTTGCGCGTCTGGTACGGCGCCGATTTCAACCAGGCCAACAAACGGCTGGCCAGTACCGATACGGATCCGAAAAGTCTGTCGGAAAAAGGTCTGGCCCTGCGTGAAATGCTGTCACTGATGATTGCTCAGCGTCGCCCTTCCCATTACTTGACCAAGGGCCGTGATGAATTGGCCAGTCTCACCGACAGTCATATTCGCCTGCTGGCGCAGAATGGCGTGATCGATGCGCCACTCGCGGCGGCGGCATTGGCCAGTAAAGTGACCTACCGCGACTGGGCCACCCAGCCCACTATTCAGCCCATCGAAACCAACAAGGGCATCAGTGTGGCGCGCAGCCGTCTGGGCGGGTTGCTCAACCGTCCGCTGTATGACCTCGACCGCCTCGACCTGTCCGCCACCAGCACGCTGCAAGGCGAGTTGCAAACCCAGGCCACCGCGTACCTCAAACATCTGGCCGACCCGACTTATGCAGCGGAAATCGGCCTGATTGGCGAACGTCTGCTCACACCGACCAGCACCACAGAGGTGCGCTACAGCTTCACCCTGTTCGAACTGACACCGGACGGCTCGCGGGTACGGGTGCAGACCGACAGCACCGACCAGCCGTTCGACATCAATGAGGGCAGCAAGCTGGAACTGGGCTCCACCGCAAAAATGCGCGTGCTCACCACTTACCTGCAGATCATTGCCGAGCTGCACGATAAGTACGCAGAGATGAGCGTCCCTGAACTGAAAAAAGTCGAGGTCCCGGACCAGGACCGTCTGAGCCGCTGGGCCGTCGATTACCTGATACAGAACAAAGACCGCAACCTTCCGAACATGCTGAATGCCGCGCTGGATCGCAAATACTCCGCCAGCCCTGGCGAAGCCTTTTTCACCGGTGGCGGGCTGCATACCTTCAATAACTTTCGCAAGGAAGACAACGGCCGCCTGCCGACCCTGCGTGATGCCATTCGTGAGTCAATCAACCTGCCGTTCATTCGGCTGATGCGCGACCTGGTGCGCTACACCACCTATTCCGGTCCCAACAACAGCGCCGAACTGCTCAAGGATGATCGCGACCCCCGGCGCCAGGAATACCTGGCCTCATTCGCCGACAAAGAAGGCACCTCGTTCCTGCTGAAGTTCTGGAAGAAATACCGCAACAAGGACACCCGGGCGCGGCTCGAGACCTTTCTCGACGGCATGCGCCCGACCCCGATTCGCATGTCCGCCGTGCATCGTTATCTATTCCCCCAGGCCGATCAGGAAAGCTTCAACACCTTCGTGCGCTCGCACCTCAAAGGCGACAAGCTTAAAGAAAAACTGACCGATGAACGCCTTGAACGCCTCTACCTGAGCTACGGCCCCGGCAGCTACGATTTGCCGGACCAGGGCTTCATCGCCAAGGTTCACCCGCTGGATCTGTGGTTGATCGGCTACTTGCTGAACAACCCCGACGCCAAGTTCAGCCAGATCGTCAAAGCCAGCCAGTTCGAGCGTCAGGAAGTCTATAGCTGGCTGTTCAAGAGCCGACACAAGGGTGCCCGCGACAGCCGAATCCGCACTATGCTGGAAATCGAGGCGTTCCTCGACATTCACCAACGCTGGCAGAAAGTCGGGTATCCGTTCGATCACCTGGTGCCCTCGCTGGCCACCGCCATCGGCAGCTCCGGCGACCGCCCCGCGGCATTGGCGGAGCTGATCGGCACCATCCTCAACGACGGTGTGCGCATGCCGACACTGCGTATCGACAGCCTGCACTTTGCGGCAGATACACCGTACGAAACCAAACTGATCAATAACCCGGATGTGGGCAAACGAGTCATGCCTTCCGAGGTGGCAACGGCCATGCGCGAGGCCTTGTCACAAGTGGTGGATGCCGGCACGGCCAAACGCGTGGCGGGCAGTTTCAAACTGGCTGACGGTAGCCCGTTGGCCATGGGCGGCAAAACCGGTACCGGCGACAACCGCATTGAGGCCATTGGTTCCGGCGGGCGGATTCTCAGCTCGAAATCGATCAACCGTACCGCGACGTTCGTGTTCTACATCGGCGACCGGCATTTCGGCACCCTCACCGCCTATGTCCCGGGGCGCACGGCCGAGAATTTCAAATTCACTTCGGCGTTACCTACGCAAGTGCTCAAGGGCATGGCGCCGATTCTTTCGCCTTATCTGCAACCCGGCACCCATACGATGTGCCAGGGCACGGTGACAACGGCAGAACGCTAACCGGGGCCTTTCAGCCGTCGCTCCAGGCGTGGCGGTAACTATGTATTTTTCGCTCTCGATTATTGGAAGCATCGAGCCGTAAACGCTACCCGGACCCTGCTTATATTTGCGCTTTTTTCAGCGCCTCCCCTTGCCTAGTCTGGTCGTCCCATCATGGATGACTGGACGACAAACCCATGCCGATTACCCCGCTTACACCTGAAAGTACTCATCACGAATTAATCCGCAATGCCATCCCCCCGTGGCTCACCGATGCATCATTGCAACGCGTCAGTGCGCTGAAAACCGTCAGGCTGAATCTTCCCGACTGGCACAGAACCGCCTCGGCAGCCGAACATCAGCGCTTGAAGGAAGACATCAAGGATCATTGGGTCGCGCAGAACAGCGTGGACAAGGCGCTCAGCGAACTGCAAGACGTTTACGCCTTCGCCGAACCGCTGCTGAAAAAAGCCCTGAAAGACCGATTCGGCCTGGAAGAAGATGTGAAGGACACCTGGCTGCGCCTGTATGCGCCAGTGGGAACGTCCTGGTGGGTGCATGACTTCGCGTCCGGCACTCAAAGCCGCACGGTGTCCCTGCTCGATGCGGCGCTGCACAACTTCTCGAGCAGCGAAACCTTCACCGCGGATTCCGAGTTCATTACTCGCCCTGACAACCGGGGGCATTTCAGAATAAAACCCCTCAAGCACAAAATGCGCATCGATCAGTTCAAGACACTCTGTCGCGATCTGAACCTCGGTGCTCAATACGAACGACATCTCAAATCATTTCTGCTACCGACCGACAGGCTGGCCAGCAATGTGCTGCGCTACCGGGTCAATCAAAGCCAGAAAAGTGCATTAAAAGCTGCCGCGCGCATGGCGCTGATAAAAAAAGACCTCAGCCAACACGCCTACGCCGTTGTGCAGAGCATGCTCAATGAGCAAAAAAAACCGACATGGAACGGTAAAGCCGTCAGCTGCTACAACCTGGTCATGATGGACGTTGCCCTGACCGGCATCGTGCTGATCACAGCCGATGTGCTCACCAGCAATGTCCCCGAGCCACTGATTGCCTATGTCCCCAACGACCCCGAGCATCCACTCAGGCAATACCCTTCAACCATCGAGTTCATGGCCGAGCTGACTCGCCAGTTACGGGACGATCCAGCACCGGCATCAGGACACTATCAAACCTTCTTCAGCCAGTTCATTGCCCATTCCCAGCGCGGTGCGTTTTTCGCCCGACTGAATGAGCGCTTGAGCCAGGTGAAATGGCACCAGGTTGCCCCTGATTCGAACATGCCGAGCTGGCGGGAGACACCGGTGGACAAGCCGGACCTGCAGTTCAGCCTGTCGAGGTTCGAAGATGATCGCCAGACCCGCTTCGACGGCGACCTGTGGAAGTACCTCTACCAGCAGAAGCTGAACAAGATTCTCAATGACGCGCGAGAGATCGCGATTTCCACCGAATACGCCGATCGCATGGCGCGCTGGGCCTGGTGGGACAATCTGGAAAAAATGCTCTCGGATATTTTCAATGTCGCCTTACTGGTGGCGATGCCCTTTGTACCCGGTCTCGGTGAGTTGATGCTGGCCTACACGGCTTATCAACTGACGTATGAAGTGGTCGAGGGCATCGTCGACCTGGCTGAAGGCCGTCTGGCCGAAGCAGGTGAACAGGCTATCGGCGTGCTTGAAAGCATCGTTCAGCTGGGCATTTTCGCCGTGGGTGCAGCAGTGGGCAAAGTGGCGAACCAGAAGCTTTCGTCGTTTGTCGAAGGGCTGAAACCGGTGCAACTGGCCGATGGCAAGACCCGCTTGTGGAACCCGGATCTCACGCCCTATCAACAACCACCCAGCGTGGCTTTGCCCAGCGACGCCCGGCCGGATGCGCTCGGCTTGTATCAGCACCAGGGCAAGCGTCTGCTGCCGCTGGATGGTCAGCTGTTTGAGGTGGAAAAAGCCCCCGACAGTGACCAGCACCGCATCAAGCATCCGCAACGCCCCGAGGCTTATGCACCGGCGCTCACCCACAACGGTGAAGGCGCCTGGGTCAGCGAAACGGAAAACCCGCGCAGCTGGGAAGGCGCGACATTGATGCGTCGCATCGGTCACCGCGTCGACACGTTTACCGACACGCAGCTGGAGCAGATTCGCCAGATCAGCGGCACCGATGAAACCGTGTTGCGCAGGGTTCACGTTGAACGCGCTCCGTCCCCCCCACTGCTGACCGATACCCTGCAACGCCTTGGCGCATCCGAAAAAGTCGCCGAAGCAGTATCCCCCGACGTCACCCTGCTGCTCATCGACTTCCCCGACCTCCCCATCCCTGTTGCGGAAAGAATCATCAAGGACGCCACACTCCAGGAGCAACAACAGATGACGCAACAACGACGTCTGCCGTTGCGCCTGAAAACCCGGGCACGGGAGCTTCAGTTCGAGACGCAATCGGTTCGGGCAGCCCAGGGCGTGTATCAAGACACATTGACCAACATCGATACAGAACGCCTGGTGCTGGGGGCGTTGCGAACCTACACCAACACATTCGGCGACCTGCGAATCGAGATCCGTCAGGGTGCATTCGATGGGGAGCTTCGTTGCAGTGCGGGGCCCGAGGAAGCAACGCAGGTTCGGGTATTGATTCGAAACGAGGCCGGACAGTACCAGGTACGGAATGCCTCGGATCAACCGATTCATGAGGCCGAGGGCTTTCTTGAAGCGATCCTCCATGCCATGGGCAGGATTCGACAAAATGCGTTGGGCTATAAACCGGGTGACGCCGAGTTCTTCAGACAATGGGTCATTGCCAAGACCGCCCCGCCCAGCGAGCGCCGGACGCTGCTCGCCCGCCCCCCCATTCGCCCCGTTGCCGAGCACGAAACGCTGTTGCTGGTGCGCGGCGGCGGGCTGAGCAAGGATGGCGAGACCGTGCATGATCGTATTCGCGACCAGTACCCGCATTTCAGTGAACGCGAGGTCGATGTGTTCGCCAACGCGCTGATCGAAAAGGGTGAGCCGCTCAAGGCCATGGAGCAGGAAGAAGACGATCTTGATGAACTGCGGGTGATCCTGAACCGTTGGGAGTACCAGCAACCGCAACACTGGGGCCCGGATCCCCAGGGTTTTCTGAACGGTGGCGGGCAGCATATTTCCCGACGCCTCATTGAGTGTTTCGAGCGCAGAAACCTGGAACTCGGCAACCGCACCGACCCTGTCCACTATGCCCTCGACCTCTCCCGAGAATGGTTGCCGTTGAACCTGGAAACCTGGTGGACAAAACGTCCTGAACTGAAGCAGTTTCTCAATCGGATCACGGTCCTGAAGCTCGACAACACGCAGTTCGGCAGCGAGCCAAATGGCCTGTTGAAAGACTTCCCCAACCTTCGAGAACTCAGCGCCAAAAGCTGTGAACTGACTCAGTTGCCCTACGGTATCGGTCAGTTGCACAGGCTGGAACGTTTGCGACTGAGCAGCAACCGCATCGTGCTGGACGCGTATGCGGTCGAGAAGCTGCGAAACCTGACCTTCCTGGAAATCCTCAGGCTTGAAGATAATCCCTTGGGCAGGCTGCCGGACATCGGGCGCATGCCCAGACTGAAGGTCGTGGCCCTGAAAAATACCGGGCTCAGCACTTGGCCGGAAGGCACATTGGCCAAACCTCGCCCGCGCGGGTTCTTTCTGGACTTGCGCGAGAATCCGATCAGTCAGATTCCCGACGTGGTATCCGGCTCACCGGACGCATGGGTCGTGGCGCGTACACGGCTGGATGTCGGCCAACTGCACGAGGTGCATCAGGTAACTTATCAGGCACTGCGCCGATCCGTGCAGTTGCCCGCCGAACCTGTCGAGCCCTCAAGCACGCGGGTCCCACCGATGATCAGTTCAACTTACAGCGCCTCGCACTGGAACGACGTGCCGGGCTGGGGGGTGGATCGAGCCACCTTATGGTCTGAGCTGATCGACGAACCCGATGCCCAACGGTTCATGGCCGTGCTGATCGACACCCAAAACTCCGCCGACTATCGGGCCGGCGGCCAGGCTCAGGCGCAATTGCTGCAGCGCGTATGGCGGATGCTCGACGCCGTGCATATCGATGCCCGGCTCAGGGAGAAGCTGTTCACCATGGCCATTGCCCCGGTCGATTGCGCCGATGCCGGCGCACAGTTGTTCAATCACATGGGCATCAATGTGCTGGCCTCCGAGGCGTATTCGTATTCCACCGATACCCCGCAACTGGAACGCTCGCTGGTGACCTTGGCCAAAGGCGCTGCGCGCCTGGAGCGGGTCAACGAAATAGCCCGGGCCGATATCGTCGGTCGCGACGGCAACCCTGACGATGTCGAAGTCTATCTGGCTTACCAGACCGGTCTGGCACAACGTCTGGGCCTGCCTTGGCAATCCGAAAAGATGCTTTACCGGGGCGTGTCCGGCGTCACCGATGCCATGATCAAGCAGGCCGGTGACACGGTGCTGGAACTGGAGGAAGGCGATGGTCTGGTGAACAAAATGCTTGAACAGGATTTCTGGGAACAGTATTTGCGCGAAACCTGGCCGGTGCGGATTGAAACCAACAAACGCCAGTACCTGGATCAATCCGAACAGCTTGAATCGTTGCGCAGTACCCAGCGGGAATGGGCCGACGCCACACCGCTGAGCGACACCCAGCGTGCTGTGCTGAGAAACCGGCTCAGGGCACTGATGAACGATCTACCGGTGCCAGAGACTGTAGTGTTTGCCGACGAGCCGATGAGCGATGCCCTCTTCGACCGGTTGCTGGTCGATCTGGGCGATGAGGAAAAAGAACTGTCGAGGCGTTTGACGCGCGAAGCATTGAGAAGAGCCGGACAGTAAAACGGCCATGCTTCAAGTAGCAAGATGAAGTCAGTCTGACGGCGGCACCGCCGTCAGACTGACGTTAACCATCCACCGGCGATCAGGGTGCGACAGCATTGAAAACCAGCTGGACATTTCCGTAGTAAGTGCCCGGTTTGTAGCCGCCGGCAGGTGCTTTCGGTTGTATCTCCAGGGGAAAGCGGCCGCCCGCCATCGCCTGCGCCGCCGACACCACTTCCCGGGATTTCGGGTCGTGGCTCAGTTCCTGGCCATTGAAGCTGACCCGCAAATAGATGTTCTGATCGTCACGCCCATTGAACAAATAGGGTTCGCTCTCCAGCCGGGCCTCGATGGCACTGGTGTCGTGTTTGACATCGAAGTTTTTGCGCAGCCCGCCCAGGGTTGAAGTGTTGATGTTCCAGGCCAGAACCTGCTCCCGATGAATCCAGTCCGTTTCGGCGGGGATCACGTAAAACCCCAGCGTCGGTACATCCACCGATACTTCGAACGTACGTTCTTCTCGTGCTGCGAACGCCGAAGCACTCATCAGTGCCACGCTGCCCATCCACAGGACGATGGCCGCTTGCTTGATCATGTCAGGTACCTGTTGCGTCAAAAGAAAGCCACGAGCGCCAGCGGCTGCCCGCATATGTCGAGGTCACCGGCCAGCGATGTGCAACGCCTTTTTCGAGCCACCTTCGATCAGGTTGAAGCGGTATTCGCGCCCCGGTTTTTTGTCGAACTCGAATGTTTTGCCCGCCAGCACGTGGTGCTTGGTGGTGGGCTCGCAGTCGGTTTCGTTTTTGCGCGAACAGTTGCGGAACTCATCGATCACCACCACCGTGTTGCCGTTATTGCGCAGCCTGTAACGTTCGGTGCTGTTGTCGACCACACTGTCATAACGACTGTTCTGCGGCCGGACGAAGAACACGGTGCCGAAACCGGTCATGACATTGACGCCCGCCGACAGGGTCTTTTTGTAGTCCTCGCGCTCTTCGCTGGACACCGCGAACTCGTCCTCCTTTTCCGGCACCACCGGTACGAAACGCACACGAAAATAGCGCTCGGTTTCCCGCTCGCCCATCACCAACAGACGCGTGCCCTGCATACCGTTGGCCGGGATGATCAACCGCGCCGGACTGGCCATCAGCCCATCACGAGCGCTGGCATCGGCCTGAGCCTTGACCGGCACTTCGCGAGGCGTGCCATCCGCGTCGTAGATGATTTCCAGAATATTGACCTTGACGAAGGCCGTGCTGTCGCCGCTGTTGAATACGCGCTTGAGGTATGTGCTCTTGTCGCCATCCAGATAGTCGTAAACCGTTCCCACATTGATTTGCGGCCCGGCCTGAATCGCCAGAGAGAATCCGCTCAAACCCAACAGTACCCACAAACGTTTCATACCCTTGAACCTCACACCATTGAACACCACGCTGGCTCGAATAATCGATGCGCAGCCCATCAAACTTCCGAGTCCCAGATCACGGCGACACTGCCTCTGTAGCTGGACGCCACGCCGGGTGCCAGCATGAATTCCATCTGGCTTTGCGGAATTTCGAAGTGCAGAACGCCGGGCGCACTATCGACATAGAAGCCGGGTTTAAACTGTTGTGCATTGGCCGCTCCCGCTTTCAGACGCTGGCGCTTGACGGGTTGTTCGGCAAGATCGGTCAGGCCATTGGGCAGGCTGACGCTGACCTGCAACTCGACCGCTTTTTTCGAGACCGAGTCTTTAATCATGCAGTCGTAAGAGAATCCCGTAATCTCACACTCCAACAGCATCTTGAAGCGCGATGACGCCGAGATATTGAAGGTCTGATCGCGGAACAAACGCACAGGCCGGCGCCCGGCTTGCAGCCAGCTTTGCCAGCCACCGGCTGGTACCAGATCGATTTTTTCGCCACCAGGAGGAATGTCTACCTTCAGGGTGTGCTGCACGTCGAGATTGAAGTTCAGGGTCAATGCAGAATCATCGGGTTGCATTACATCACCCATGTCGAAATCCTGATTCGGCCCGACGCCAAAGTTGATGGACCCGGTGTAAGACCCGCCCCGCATAGCCAGTGGGTTCGGCGTTATCATTTGATAACCGAACACGAAGTACAGGTATCGAAAGGACAGTGGGATCTCGAACAAAGGTTGCTTTGAACACACCCCCGCGTTAAGGGGTACTTTCCAGAAGCTGTTGAAACCAATATCACCCACGGTCGACCACCCGACTCCTTGACAGGGTGGAGGGGCATACATCCAGGATCCGCCGTTCCAAAGCCTGTCCCATCCAGGTCCGCCCGCCACCCCGGTCAATTCGACGACCGGCACCGGCAGCTGCGACTCATGTCCGATTCCCGCAATCCGGACCTTGACGGTGTGGACTTCTCCGGATGAGTGGGTAACCTGCACATCCCGCCAGTCCGAGGGTACTTTGGCCATGCCACCTTGCCGAGGATCGACATGATTGGCACGGATCGGTGCATTGGCAGTAAACGAAATTGGCGCAATCAAACTGAATATGTTTTCAGCCTCACAGGCCCTTGGCACCTGAAGACAGAAACCCTGAGACGGGGTCTTATTCACGAATTCATTTTTATGCGGAGCCGCCGAGTCCGGCGAAAACGTAGCGTCAATGTTCAAGACCGCTGCATTCGCCGGTAATGAACTCAATCCACACAACACAGCCAGCGGCATCGCGCGACTGAGGTTTTTTCCAAGCCTGGTCAATATCTTCATGTCAGTCAGCTCGCCGTAGCGTCCTTGAAAGTGGCATCCGCCAACGTGTCCGGCGTGCAACGCAAATCACCGATCATCAGCACATCGTTTTCGCTGCGGTGCTTACCCACATCGAGCCGGAACTGGCACAGCAACTGGTCGGCATGACGCACTTCCAGGGTTGGAGAGCCGGCATTCATTTCCATCGAGAAGAAGCCATCGACCTCACTGACCCCACGGCTGGCGTGGTTGATCACGTGGTGTCCCTTGAGCGGCTGGCCCTGTGCGTCGAGCAGACGGCCCAGCACGGTGAGGGTTTTCATCACCCGCACCTTGCGGTACTCGACGCCACCCTTGTTCAGGTGATAGCGGGTACGCGCCGGTTCGATGCTGGCCGCCGGCACGTGATTGCCTTCGAAGTCGAAGCTCACGGAGCTGTTTTTGTAGGCGGTGATCGGGATGAAGTTGCGCCCCGGGCGCAACGCCGCGCTGCCACCGCTCAAGTCATCGGCGCGCAAGGCAATGCCGTCGATGTCGGACTCGACGTCGACGATCATCCCGGCACCACGGCCCTGATGCTGGCTGGTCAACGTCATGCGTTGGCCTCCAACGATCAGCGTGCTGTCCAGATTCAGGCCACCGGTGAAGTTGCCGTTATAAGACGAGCGCTGGACAAAGCCGTCGCCATTGACTGCGTCGGTACGAAAGTTCGCCAAGCTCGAAAGACCAATGCCGTAAGTGTCGGTGAGCGCCGTCACCGAGACGTTCTGCAAGACATGGTCCCGCAGGTTCTTGCGGTAGCCGATCGAGGCGTTGTTGTCGCGGCCGCCATCCCGGGCGGTGCGGGTACCGATGCTGCCTGTGACCTGCTGGTCCGGCCCGCCCAACGCCATGTTGATGCTCAAGTCGACCCCGCGATTGCGCGCATCGCCACTGCTGTAACTGCCTGGACGATCAAACAGCGACAGGCGCCAATTGGCGTCGCTGCCAAACACCACAGTGCGTTGCGTCCAGCCCAGGTCGACACCCACGCCTTCGGTGTTGCCGTCACTGTGGGACACCCGGGCATTGAGTGAACTCTTGCGGCTGATGCGATGGTTCAGCGCCAGCGATGAATTGCTGGTCTGACCGGTGAATACGTTGCGCTGACGCACCCGGGTACCGTCAGGCAGCGTGTCGTAAATGTTGCGGGTGTCGAGCCAACTGCGGTTGTGGCTGATCACCAGACTGCCGGCGCCATAGTTGTAGAGCCCCTGCAGATCGGCGCCGGTGCCGTGATCTTCGGTCTGGTAAAGATTGGCAAAGAGGCTGGTGTTGTTGGCCAGCGTCCAGTCGATGGAACTGCCGTATTGCAGTTTTTCGCGCACCTGACGGGCCGACAGCCCGAGAATCACTCGCGGGTGCAACAGGTAGTTGAGCGATGCGCCAGCGGTCGCATCGCCGCTGGCCTGTTGATCCCAGTTGCTGAGCAATTTGGTTTCCTGCCCGGCGAACAGGTTGTAGCGCCAGCGCTCATCAAGGTTGCGCCAGTTGTTCGGTTTGTAGATCAGCTCCTGAGTACTCGAGGTGGTTTGACCGTCCTCGATCAGGCGCACTTCCACCTCATAAATGCCGCCGGGCAACGGGCGGGTATCGAGGGTTTGCAAGCCGGCGGGCACTGATTGGGTATTGATCAACAGGCCGTCGCGGTAAATCTCCACGGACGCCTGACGGTTCGCCGTCACATAAACCGGGTACACGCTGGGCCGGGAACTGTCGATCGCCAGACTGTCGGAACTGCCGTACATCAGGCCGACGGCCGTGTCGGGACTGGTGCCGAATGAACGGGGCTGGCGCGTCAGACCTTCGGAGTTAGGGGTGAAATAGCCCAGGCGAACGAAACTGCCGGGTAACTCACGCTGTGTGTAGAGTTCGTGGACTGCGTGATAAAGCTGCTCATCCGGCCCGCCGAGGCGAGCCAGTTGCATGTTGAACGTCTGGCTCCAGTTGCCCAGGCTGGCGCTGGCTTCGAGGCCGAAACGGCCGCCCAGATCCTGATCCTGCCCACCATTGAGGTTGAGCTGATTGCGCACCATCAGGCCGCTACTGCCGCCTTCGGGTTGGTCGTAGTAACGCTTGGCTTCCAGATCGCGCTCAGCGTTTTCGGTGAGGATCGACACCAACGAATTTTCCAGGCTGTAGTGCACCGCCAATAGCTGATCCGGGCATTGACCCGTGCAATTGCCCAGTGGCACGCCCGGCTTGAGGGTGCTGGCCCATTTCTCACGCTCGGCAGCGCCGAAGCGGTTTTCGCTGGTATCGGTAAATTCGAGGAGGGTGATGCGATCATCGCGAGACAACACCACCATGGCCTCTCCCAGCGGCTGATGATCGAGTTCCACCCGAACAGCCAGAGGCACATCAAAAAAATGCTCCTCGAAATCCGCCGGCAGACCTTTGGCCTGAGCCAGGAGACTTCGCGGTGTCGTACCGGCGGAAACAGGAGCCGCCGCTGCACTGGCACAAAACAACAGCGCAAGCGCAGCCGCGATGGGTGTCATCGGGAACATGAACACGTACTCTGATTACGAACAAGTTGAAGTCCGGCGGGCAAACATTGCTGTTTGCCTGCCGGGTAACGCTACTTGGAAAGTCAGCGCTTACTGCCTGATCGCCCGATTACGGAGTAACGACCGGAGGTACTGCATCGAAGGTCATCGCCACCACACCGGTGTAGTCACCCGGAGTAAAAGTTGTGCCTACCGCACTGATTTTCAGCGGCGCGCGATAGTTCACGTCGGACTCGGCTTCACCCACAACCAGTTGCGGTGTCAGCGTGAGTTGCCTGTTATTCAACTCGACTTTCAAATCAATGGTGTTGGCACCAGAGATCAATTTGGGCGCGCTTTCCAGGCTGGCATGAACCGAACCGTTGTTGTTACGCACATCGAAGAACCCCTCAACGTCTCTCATCTTGCCGGTGCCTGGCTGGAAGCTCATGTCCTGATCCTTGTTGATCAGGTCAAAGTCAGTCGGCACTACATAAAAACCGTTGGTCGGCACGTGAGCCACAAGGCTGATGGAATGGCGAGCTTCGCCTGCGGCGAATACGACGGAGGAACTCAGAGCCAGAACAGCCAGAGGGGCAGCAATTGCGATTTTTTTGAACATCGTTCAGTACCTGTCTTCTTGAAAGGATCGGTTCATTGAAAGTTCAAACAACGCCTACCGGTAATGACCGTGTTGATTTGAACTTTCAACGCCGAGGCATGATCGGCTGTTCGCTCTGGAATGTAAGCAAGTAACTTCCGATGATCGCGTAGTTAAACAACCTCATGACAAGCAAGAAAAAACAACAAAAAATCGGAATTCAAAACAATAACTGTAAGTTATGACCTACATACAGTTTTATTGAAAAAACCATACAGCAGTTTCAACTATACAAACACGGGACTTCAGGACTTTCAGAATAGGACTTCGATATTAATAGAGCGATAACTTTAACTTTCCAGTCCTGTTTTTTTAATAAATATCAGGTTGCCAGCCAATGCACCGTTTGTCGGCCGACTGAACGGGGCCCAAAAAACGTCTTGCTCGCGCCACAAGATATATCTTACGTTGTATTCTAAACACGACGAGAGAACGCAAAAATGAGAGACCATCATTCCCCCCACCGTGAACACGGCGACGGCCGCGACGGCTTCGAGAAACGCCCAGGGCCCGGCCGCGAGCGCGGTGGACGTGGGCCGCGAGTATTCGCCCCCGGTGACCTGAAATTGCTGCTGTTGGCACTGATCGCCGAACAGCCATGCCATGGCTATGACCTGATCCGCCAGATCGAAAGCATGTTCGACGGTGCCTACAGCCCCAGCCCTGGTGTGATTTACCCGACCCTGACCTTCCTTGAAGAAAGCGAAATGATCCTGGGCGATGCCGAGGGCGGAAAAAAACGCTACAGCATCACCGACGCCGGACGTCTGTCTTTAAGTGAACAAGCGATTGCCCTGGACGGCGTGCGCATGCGCATCGAAGTCAGCAAGCGCTCGTTGCGCGGTCATGACCGCCCCGCCGAAATTCACGAAGCGGTGCACAACCTGCGCCATGCCCTGCAAATGCACCATGGCCGCTGGAGCCCGGAAGAAATCCTGCGGGTACGCGACCTGCTCAACAACACGGCCAAAGCCATCGTCGACGGCCCTGCCGTTCAACCCACTTCGGAGAAAGCCGAATGACCGACGTTATCGTGCCATCCCAATCCATTCACCGTGTCAGCCACGAGATCAAACGCCGTCGCCTGGAAGTACTGCGGGTGGTCGACCTGACCCCGCGCATGCGCAGGATTACCCTGGGTGGCCCAGAGCTGGCTGGCTTCGTCAGCCTCGGAACGGACGACCACGTCAAACTGCTGTTCCCACAAAATGCAGCGGAACATGCGGCGCTGGAAACCCTGGTACTCGGTGCCGGCAAGGACAACGGGCCGATGCCTGAGATGCGCGACTACACGCCTCGCCGTTACGACCTGAATACGCTGGAGCTGGACATCGACTTCGTGCTGCACGGCGACGGCCCTGCCTCGACCTGGGCCGAGCAGGCCAAACCCGGCCAGTTCCTGCACATCGGCGGGCCTCGGGGCTCGATGATCGTGCCGGACATCTTCGACAGCTATCTGCTGATCGGCGACGAAACCGCCCTGCCCGCCATCGCCCGCCGGCTCGAAGGCCTGGCTGCCAATCGGCGTGCATTGGTGATCGTGGAAGTGGAAAACGGCGCCGAACAACAACGCCTGGAAAGCGCCGCGCAGGTCGACGTGATATGGGTATTGCGTGAGGGTGGCAGAAACAACCTGCTGACCACCGTGCAACAAATCAAAGTGCCCGATGGCAATCTGTATGCGTGGGTGGCGACCGAGTCCAAAGTGTCGCGGCAGATCCGCCGGGTATTGCTCGATGAGCACGGCCTGAACGAGCAGTTTGTGAAGGCTGTCGGTTACTGGCGACTGGATGACAGCGACGAGGAGTAACCGCAACACTGTGGCTGCATGGCTTGTTGTGGCGAGGGAGCTTGCTCCCGATCGGCTGCGAAGCAGTCGTAAAACCGGTTGGCGCGGTTTGCCTGATACATCGCGTCAGCCGGGTTTTGGGGGGCTTGCTTCGCAAGCCAACGGGAGCAAGCTCCCTCGCCACAAAGCTCCCTTGCCACAGTCAGTGTTCACTTGCGATCCGTGCGCCACCGATCCAGCCCAATCACCAGCAGTGAAATCAGCACAAACCCCGCCAACAATCCCCCGGCATTCACAAACACCTGTGGATAACCCAGTTTGTCCACATCAATGAACGGATAGGGATAAACCGCCAGCAGATGCCCGCGCCATAACGCATAGCCGAAGTACACCAGCGGATAGATCGCCCACACCGCAATGTGCCGCAGTCGCAATGTACCTTTGGGCACGCAGCACCACCAATAAGCCAGAAACAGCAGCGGCATGACGTCATGCATCAGCTCATCGGCCAGCCATTGCCAGCCTTCGGGATGCCACAAGTGGCGCAACAACAGGCTGTACGCCACACCGACCACGGCGATGCTCACCGCAATCCCACTGCTCACCCACGGCTGCAAAAACCAGCGCCGCGCCGCCGATTCTCGGGACGTCAATTCACAGGTCAGCACCACCGCCACCAGCGTGTTGGTCAGCACGGTAAAAAAGCTGAAAAAACTCACCAGCCCACCCAGCAGACTGGCCGCAACACTCCAGCGCAAGTAAAGAATCAGGTACAGCTGAATGGTTAAGCCCGCCCAGCCCAAAACCGCAGCCACGGCAACACAACGACGCCTCGCGGCAGAACCTGGCGTCGAGGGTATGACCATGCTCAGACCGGTCGCTTGGTGCGCATCAACTTCACGTACAGGCGTTCGACCTTCTCCCGCGCCCACGGGGTTTTGCGCAGGAATGTCAGGCTCGACTTGATGCTCGGGTCACTCTTGAAGCAGCGGATATCGATGCGCTCGGCCAGCCCCGACCATTCGTAGTGTTCAACCAGGGCGTTGAGGATCTGTTCCAGCGTCACGCCGTGCAGCGGGTTGGTGTTCTGTTCGGTCATGCCGGGCCTTCGAGCGAAGTGGAAATTGGAAGCCGCGCACCTTAGCCGAGGGCTTCGTTGGGGGGAAGCTATCTGTTTGCTCTCTGTTAAATGTAGGTGATCTTTTCCGCACACTATTACCAAATCCGAAATGATCCATGTCAGTAAAAGCCCTTTCTCTATGTGTAACAGAACATTATCCTTACGCCCGTCCAGCTGAAACGCTTCTCCCCCGCTGCGTTCAGTCACCCCCTTTTAGAAAAAGACCAAGAATTTCTTCTCTATGCCTGATTTTCAAACTCCGCGAGACAGCGCTGTCTTACCCCCTGTGGCCAGTCGAAAAGCTCTCAACCTGATTGGCGGATTCACCGCATTGGGCCTCGCCACCTGCACCCAGGCTGCGCCCGCCTTCGACAGCGATTCGCCGTGGATGCTCGGTGACTGGAACGGCACGCGCACCGAACTTTCGGAAAAAGGCTACGACTTCAAGGTCGATTACACCGGTGAAATGGGCAGCAACCTGCACGGGGGCTACGACCATGACCGCACTGCTCGCTACAGCGACCAGTTCGGCTTTGGCACCCACCTGGACTTGCAGAAGATTCTCGGCTGGGACGACGCTGAATTTCAGCTGACCATCACCGAACGCAACGGCAACAACATCAGCAACGACCGGATCAACGACCCGCGTGTCGGCGGTTTCACTTCGGCTCAGGAAGTCTGGGGCCGCGGCCAGACCTGGCGCCTGACGCAGATGTGGTATCAGCAGAAATTCTTCGACCAGAAGCTCGACATCAAGGTCGGCCGTTTCGGCGAAGGCGAAGACTTCAACAGCTTCCCTTGCGACTTCCAGAACCTGGCGTTCTGCGGCTCCCAGGTCGGCAACTGGGTGGGCGACATCTGGTACAACTGGCCGGTCAGCCAGTGGGCGATGCGCGTCAAATATCACCTGACGCCGCAGCTCTACGCGCAAATCGGGGCTTACGAGCAAAACCCGTCCAACCTGGATCGCGACAACGGCTTCAAGCTCAGCGGCAGCGGCACTCAGGGCGCGATCCTGCCGGTGGAACTGGTCTGGACTCCGAAATTCAATGGCCTGCCGGGTGAATACCGTGCCGGTTATTACTACAGCAATGCCAAGGCCACCGATGTTTACAAGGACAGCAACGGCCAACCGGCAGCGCTGAGTGGCGAGGCTTACCGTAGCGCATCGAGCAAGCATGGCGTGTGGCTCGGTATTCAGCAGCAGCTGACCAGCCGCGCCAGTGATAACTCTCGCGGCTTGAGCGTGTTCGCCAACGGCACGATGCACGACAAGAAGACCAACGCCATCGACAACTACGTCCAGGCTGGTGTCGTCTACAAAGGCTTGTTCGATGCTCGCGCCAGAGACGACATCGGTTTTGCCCTGGCCCGTGTCCACGTCAACCCGGCCTATCGCAAGAACGCCGAGGCCACCAACCAGGCCCGCGCCGTCTTCGATTACGACGACCCATCGTTTCTGCCGCCACAAGACACCGAATACAGCGCCGAACTCTATTACGGCGTGCATGTCACGAACTGGCTGACCGTGCGCCCGAACCTGCAATACATCCGCCACCCCGGTGGCGTGGACAAGGTCGATGACGCGCTGATTGGCGGGATCAAGATCCAGTCGTCGTTCTGATTAGAACCACAAGACCTGTGGGAGCAGGCAAGCCAGCTCCCACAGGGATTGCATCAACCGCACACCTTTCTTAACTGAACCATGCCCGCACAAGATCGTCATCTACAGTGAACTTGCGCGGGACTACTTAAAACGTCACGGAGAACCACACTATGAGCGCTGATGGTGCTTTCAGTCGAAGCCGTCTGCTGCCGAGCCTGCTCGGTATCGTGCTTCTATTAATGGGCCTGGCCTTGCTGGCCGGGGGGATCAAGCTGAGCATGCTCGGCGGCTCACTGTATTACCTGCTGGCCGGTATCGGCCTGATGCTGACCGGCGGGCTGCTGCTGGCCGACCGTTATGCGGCGCTGAGCCTGTACGCGGTGGTGCTGTTCGCCAGTACGGTCTGGGCACTGTGGGAAGTCGGCCTGGACTGGTGGCAGCTGGTGCCACGTCTGGCGCTGCTCTTTGCCCTCGGTATCGTCATGCTGCTGCCATGGTTTCGTCGCCCATTGCGTACTGGCGAATTCAACCCGGTCGGCACCGGCGTGCTGAGTGCTGCCGTGGTCATCACTGGTATCGCCGCGCTCGCCAGCCTGTTCACCAACCCCGGTGAAATCAAAGGCGAACTGAATCGGGACGCTGTGCCTGGCATGACCAACACCGCCCCGGCCATGCCCGATGGCGACTGGAACTCCTACGGCCGCAGCGCCCATGGCGATCGCTACTCGCCACTGGCGCAGATCACACCGCAGAACGTCAGCAAACTGGTTCCCGCCTGGACCTACCGCACCGGCGACCTGCCTGGCCCAAACGACCCGGGCGAAACCACCGCCGAAAACACCCCGCTCAAAGCCAACGGCATGCTGTATGTCTGCACGCCACACAGCCAGGTGATCGCGCTGGACCCGGACACCGGCAAGGAACTCTGGCGTTTCGATCCGAAGCTCTCCACGCAAAACGCGGCGAACTTCAAGGGTTGGGCGCACATGACCTGCCGTGGCGTGACCTATCACGATGACGCCGCCTACACGTCCGAGCAGAGCCCGACCGGCACGGCCAACGCGCCAGTGGCCAGCGTCTGCCCGCGCCGGATCTTCCTGCCGACCGCCGACACCCGTCTGATCGCCCTGAACGCCGACACCGGCAAAATGTGCGAAGACTTCGGCAACGGTGGCCAGGTTGACCTGACGACCAACATCGGTGAATTCACCGCCGGCGGTTATTACTCGACTTCGCCACCGGCAGTCACCAAAGACCTGGTGGTGATTGGCGGCCACGTGACCGACAACGTTTCCATCGACGAGCCAAGCGGTGTGATCCGCGCGTTCGACGTGCACACCGGCAAACTGGTGTGGAATTGGGACAGCGGCAACCCGGACGACACCACACCGATTGCCGAAGGCAAGGTCTACACCCGCAACTCGCCGAACATGTGGTCCATCTTCAGCGTCGATGAAAAACTCGGCATGATCTACCTGCCGATGGGCAACCAGACCCCGGATCAGTTCGGTGGCGCGCGTACTCCTGAATCGGAACTGCACGCCGCCGGCCTGACCGCGCTGGACATCGCCACCGGCAAGGTACGCTGGCACTTCCAGTTCACTCACCATGACCTGTGGGACATGGATGTCGGTGGCCAGCCAACCCTGATGGACCTGAAAACCGCAGACGGTGTGAAACCGGCGGTGCTCGCGTCCACCAAGCAAGGCAGCATCTACGTGCTGGACCGCAGCAATGGTCAGCCGATCGTACCGATCAAGGAAATTCCGGTGCCGCAAGGCGCAGTGGAAGGCGACCACACTTCGCCGACCCAACCGATGTCCGACCTGAACTTCGTGCCGCCGACCCTCAAGGAACGCGACATGTGGGGCGTGACCCCGTTCGATCAGATGCTGTGCCGGATCGACTTCAAATCCCTGCGTTACGACGGCATGTTCACCCCGCCGTCGCTGCAAGGCTCGATCGTTTATCCCGGTAACTTCGGTGTGTTCGACTGGGGCGGTATCTCGGTTGACCCGGTGCGTCAGATTGCTTTCGTGAACCCGAGCTACATGGCGTTCAAATCGAAACTGATCCCGGCCGCGGAAATCGCCAAACAAGGCCCCCGCGTCAGCGAAACCGAAGGCGTGCAGCCCAACAAAGGCGCGCCTTACGGCGTGATCCTCGAGGCTCTGCTGTCGCCAATGGGCCTGCCGTGCCAGGCACCGGCCTGGGGCTACGTGGCGGCGGTCGATTTGACCACCAACAAAACCATCTGGATGCACAAGAACGGCACCGTGCGCGACAGCTCGCCGGTTCCAATCCCTCTGAGCATGGGCGTACCGAGCCTGGGCGGGGCCTTCACCACTGCCAGTGGCGTGGCCTTCCTGAGCGGCACCCTCGACCAGTACCTGCGCGCCTACGACGTGAAAAACGGCAAGCAACTGTGGGAAGGCCGCCTGCCAGCCGGCGCGCAAACCACACCGATGACCTACACCGGTAAAGACGGCAAGCAATACGTGCTCGTTGTTGCGGGTGGTCACGGATCGCTGGGCACCAAGCAAGGTGACTATGTGATTGCGTACAAACTGTCGGAATAAGCGGTAGCGGCAGTTAAAGCAAAGGCGACTCCTGTGAGGGGGTCGCCTTTTTTTGTGGGCGCTGCAATCCCCGCCACACCCAAAATCCCTGCGAGGCTTGCCCGCGAAGGCTTTCTCACATTCAACATTGATGTCGCCTGACACACCGTCTTCGCGGGCAAGCCTCGCTCCTATGTATGGACTCGCCCCTCACTGTCAACCCGCTTTGCTTTTGAACACTGCTACCCGGTTGCATCTATGTATCAGGCCTGTTCGAGGAAGCGCCTGGCTTCTGGCCAACATCGGATCAGCTCGCGGGATGCCGATTACAGAGAGGCCTCAAGGGCCGGTAGGAGCGCAGGCATCTATCCGCGACGGTTTAACCTGGGGTCAATGTTCTCTAGCAAGGGTTGAGGCGCCAAGCGCCTCGGTGGCAGAACTCGTTAAATCACTGACCTATCACCACCTCCTGACGCTCAGTCGGCTGGCGGTGATAGGTGTCTTTGTTTTGCCGTAACACCCAGATGATCCGCAGGTTGCGGTTGGCCAGACGCGCCGCAGCCCCTTTCTGTCCATGACGGCCTAGCCTGCGTTGCAGGCGGCGGTCATCAGGATGATCCGAGCTGGGATTGAGCTGTCTGAGGACAGCATGTGCACCTTGTATGGCCAGACTGCGGATGTAGGCATCCCCGCGTTTGGCCATCTTGCCCAGCCGGATCGTATTTCCACTGCTGTACTGCTCGGGCACTGTGCCGAAGTAAGCTGCAAAATCCCGGGCATTGGCAAAACGCTCAGGTTCGGTCTGCTTGGCAATCACGGCCGAGGAGAAGATCGGACCGACACCGCGTACCGTCATCAGCCGCTTCGCGGTGTCGTCTTCACGAACTGCGCGCTCCAGGCGCCCGGTCATCACTTCGATACGTTCAGCCATGTGCTTCCACTCAGCGAGCAATTCGGCGATCAGCTCGTGTAGCAACGCGGGGATCGGCTGGCTGGAGTCTTCGAGTGGCTGAGTGACGTTTCGGTCAATGGCTGCTTTGCCCTGGGGGATGGAAAAACCATGTTCCAGCAGCAATCCACGCATCTGGTTGCCCATGGCGGTGTGCTCTTTCACGTAGCGCCGGCGTACTCGGTGCAACGCTTGCATTTCCAGCCCGGCTACGGTTTTGACCGGCACGGCGTGAGCACGCTCGTCCCGGCCGGCGCGCAGGATGGCCAACACGTCGTTACGGTCGTTCTTCGGTCCGCTGCGATGCTTGGCCACATGCTGAGCCGGCAGGATTCGAGGCTGATTGCCCTGTTCCAGCAGCAACCGGGCCCAAGCCTGCGCACCTGGGCCGGTTTCCATCAAGACCGAGGTGCCAGGTGGCAATTGGCGCAAGAAGGTGGAAAAGGCTTCACGGGATTTGAGGCGTTTCTCGTAGATCACTTGACCCAGATGATCTTCACCCGCTACTTGAAACACACTCTTCGCCAGATCCACGGCTACGGTGGTACAGGCCGAAAGGTTGTTTGCAGACAGGGAATTCTTTTTCGACGTACTCTTGCTCATGGGCTCGCCCTCGCTGTCGCTGACATCTATAGGATGCCACCGTGGCGCATAGACGCCTCGGCGTGGGCGAGTCCATTCGATTACAGTTGACTGTGGTCGTCAGAGATATCCGCGCAGGTCCTACAGATGTGGTGATTTTTTGAGAACTTTCCGACAGGTTTTGACGGTTGTCGCTCGGAAGAGCGGTGGATAGGCTTTGGGGGTCGCTGCAAATCAGCGACCGGGCGTCGCGGCCTGAATTAGCTTACTTGGTGCATAATCACCGTCCCCAATCGACGTTCCTGTCGTTTGGTCTCATGGTGGCTGTGCGCGGGATACCTTCGGGTATGCCGAGTTTCCAAGTAGCTCGGTCCGCGAACCTGCGTACAGCTGCCACTCTCCATCGCGTCGCGGCGATCAGTGGCAGCTCCATTACTTACTTGGAGCTTCATCATGTTCAAAGAAACACCGAATCCCCCTGAAACCGAGAACGTTTCGCCCTACGAATCCAACGATTCAAAAAAATTCCACGACGCCGCTAACCGCGCGCTCGATCACTACCTCAACCCCACCGCCCTCAAATCCCCCGTGGCCCGCAAGCCGAGCACGATGTATATGGTCGCGCCGGATATCAAAGACGAAGACCTGTTGGCTCACACCTGTGAATCGTTGGCCCAGGCGAGTGTGATGGCGAGTGATATTGCGGGGTATCTGGAAGGGCCGCACCGGCACACGGTGATGGCGATTCAACAGATCGTCATGTTGGCAGAACTGGCGGTGAACCGGATGCTGGATAACGTTGCCATCCCAAAACCTGCGCCACACAGCTAATCCTCTGTAGGAGCGAGGCTTGCCCGCGAAGGCTTTCTCACATTCAACATTGATATCGCCTGACACGCCGCCATCGCGAGCAGGCTCGCTCCCACAATCGAGCCGTGTGCATCTGCGAGGGATTGGTTGGCTGTCAGGCCGCCTCCGCGAGCCGCCCCGCCCACGCGGTTCGTTCCTTCAAAAAGCGGAACGCGCGGCTGAACATCCTGCCTCCCCATTAATATCCAAACTTGCCACCCTCATCTCGCGCCACTGCCTGTTGATAATCGATAGATTGTTTTACTTCTTCCAATGTCTTAAAAAATGCGCCGACACTCCCAGGCGAATATTCGATCTGAAAACGATTACCTGAATTCGCGGGGTCATGCTCGAGAATGGTCAATCCGTTATAGGTCGTTTTAATTGGATAACTCATCATTTATCTCCCTATATTTTCGTATAACGCTCCCCCCTCAATGCGAAGGGGCTCGTGCTCAATTTCCAGCACCGAACGACAGCTGTCTACTGTCATAAATAACAGTCATCCATAAGCAATCGAAATAACAGCCTGAAAGCCGGTTATATGAACCCATCGAGAAGAAGAGGCTTGCAGTAAAACGTATTTATTCCGACATGATGCCCATCCAGCGATAGCTTGATCAGCCATCTAGTTGCCAAGCACAAGTACCTGTCAAAACCCTGAACACACACGCTGAAATATCCAGGCCCATTGAAACCACCCCCCACCTGCCCCATCTAAGACCCATACCCTATTGCGCAGGTGCCCCATGACCGACCAGCAAGAATTCCCTGAAGACACGAGCGAATACGCCGAAACAGACAACGTCGAACACCACGCCACCAGCAAAGGCCTCGCCCTGCCTGGCCAGAACCTGCCGGGCAAGGTCTACATCATCCCGATCCACAACCGGCCCTTCTTCCCGGCGCAAGTACTGCCGGTGATCGTCAACGAAGAGCCGTGGGCCGAAACCCTCGAACTGGTGAGCCAGTCCGATCACCACTCCCTGGCCCTGTTCTTCATGGACACTCCCCAGGAAGACCCGCGCCACTTCGACACCAAAGCCCTGCCGGAATACGGCACCCTGGTCAAAGTGCATCACGCCAGTCGCGAAAACGGCAAACTGCAATTCGTCGCCCAGGGCCTGACCCGCGTACGCATCAAAACCTGGCTCAAGCATCATCGCCCGCCGTACCTGGTGGAAGTCGAATACCCGCACCAGCCCACCGAGCCGACCGACGAGGTCAAGGCCTACGGCATGGCGCTGATCAACGCGATCAAGGAACTGCTGCCACTCAACCCCCTGTACAGCGAAGAGCTGAAGAATTACCTCAACCGCTTCAGCCCCAACGACCCGTCGCCGCTGACCGACTTCGCCGCCGCCCTGACCTCGGCCACGGGCAGCGAGCTGCAAGAAGTGCTCGACTGCGTGCCGATGCTCAAGCGCATGGAAAAAGTCCTGCCGATGCTGCGCAAGGAAGTCGAAGTCGCGCGCCTGCAGAAAGAAATCTCCGCCGAAGTTAACCGCAAGATCGGCGAGCATCAGCGCGAGTTTTTCCTCAAGGAACAGCTCAAGGTCATCCAGCAAGAGCTGGGCCTGACCAAAGACGACCGCAGCGCCGACATCGAGCAGTTCGAGCAACGTCTGACGGGCAAGGTGTTGCCGCCTCAGGCGCAGAAACGCATCGAAGAGGAAATGAACAAGCTGTCGATCCTCGAGACCGGCTCACCGGAATACGCGGTGACCCGCAACTACCTCGACTGGGCAACCTCAGTGCCCTGGGGCGTGTACGGAGAAGACAATCTCAACCTCAAACACGCGCGCAAGGTGCTGGACAAACACCACGCCGGCCTCGACGACATCAAGGACCGCATCCTCGAATTCCTCGCGGTCGGCGCTTATAAAGGCGAAATCAGCGGCTCCATCGTGTTGCTGGTGGGCCCGCCGGGCGTGGGCAAGACCAGCGTCGGCAAATCCATCGCTGAATCCCTCGGCCGGCCGTTCTACCGCTTCAGCGTCGGTGGCATGCGCGACGAAGCCGAGATCAAGGGCCACCGCCGCACCTACATCGGCGCGCAACCGGGCAAACTCGTCCACGCGTTGAAAGATGTCGAAGTGATGAACCCGGTGATCATGCTCGACGAGATCGACAAAATGGGCCAGAGCTACCAGGGCGACCCTGCCTCGGCGCTGCTGGAAACCCTCGATCCGGAACAGAACGTCGAATTCCTCGACCACTATCTGGATTTGCGCCTGGACCTGTCGAAAGTGCTGTTCGTCTGCACCGCCAACACCCTGGATTCGATTCCCGGCCCGTTGCTGGACCGGATGGAAGTGATTCGCCTCTCGGGTTACATCACCGAAGAGAAAGTCGCGATCGCCAAGCGTCACCTGTGGCCGAAACAGCTTGAGAAAGCTGGCGTGTCCAAGGGTAGCCTGAGCATCAGCGACAACGCATTGAAAGCCTTGATCGACGGCTATGCCCGTGAAGCCGGGGTGCGGCAGCTGGAAAAAAACCTCGGCAAACTGGTGCGCAAGGCCGTGATGAAGTTGCTCGACGAACCGAAAGCAGTGATCAAACTCGGCCCCAAAGACCTGGAAGCCTCACTCGGCCGGCCGGTGTTCCGTAACGAGCAAGTGCTGTCCGGCATCGGCGTGATCACCGGGCTGGCCTGGACCAGCATGGGCGGCGCCACTTTGCCGATCGAAGCCACGCGCATCCACACCCTCAACCGGGGCTTCAAGCTCACCGGGCAACTGGGGGAAGTGATGAAAGAATCGGCAGAAATCGCCTACAGCTACGTCAGCTCCCATCTGAAGCAATTTGGCGGTGATCCGACGTTCTTCGACGAAGCCTTCGTTCACCTCCACGTACCGGAAGGAGCCACGCCGAAAGACGGCCCGAGCGCCGGCGTGACCATGGCCAGCGCCCTGCTTTCGCTCGCCCGCAACCAGCCACCGAAAAAAGGTGTGGCCATGACCGGAGAGCTGACGCTGACCGGGCATGTACTGCCGATTGGCGGGGTGCGCGAGAAGGTGATCGCGGCGCGGCGGCAGAAGATTTTCGAGTTGATCCTGCCGGAGCCCAACCGCGGTAGCTTTGAAGAACTGCCCGAGTATCTGAAAGAAGGGATTACCGTGCACTTTGCCAAGCGCTTTGCGGATGTGGCGAAGATATTGTTCTGATAGTTATGTAGCGCCTGCACCGCCGCCATCGCGGGCAAGCCCGCTCCCACAGTGATCCGGGGTGTTCACAAATCTTGTGCTCACCACAAGACCCTGTGGGAGCGGGCTTGCCCGCGAAGGCGTCGGCACTGACACCACAGCCCTCCCACAGTGATCCGGGGTGTTCACAAATCTTGTGTTCACCACAAAACCCTGTGGGAGCGGGCTTGCCCGCGATGACGTCAGCACTGACGACACCATCCCTCACTGCCATCCCGGTCCGCTGTCACACTTTGTCTCATCTTCAGTTATGCTCGCCGTTCGTCGTGAATGCCGGAGCCGCTGATCTTATGTCCCCCACTCGCCTGTTGATCCCCCTCGCCCTCGCCCTGCTGAGCGCTTGCGCCACGCAATCGACACACAACGTGACCGTGGAAAAACAAAGCGAATGCCCGGTGCAACTGAACAGCGGGCAAAACCTGATCCTGACCCTGCCAAGCAACCCGACCACGGGTTACCGCTGGGCGATTCAGGATTCGGCCGGTGGCGTGTTACGCGCGCTCAGCCCCGAGGTTTACAGCAACCCGGAAGACGCCGGGGTCGTCGGCAGCGCCGGCCTCTCGACCTGGCGCTTCCAGGCCTTTGCCACCGGCACTGGCCGTTTGCGGCTGACTTATTCACAGCCGTGGGCACCCGAAGTGCCGGCGGTGAAAACCTTCGACTGCGCCATTGCGGTTAACTGATCGTGGGCTGGCTGATTCTGGCGCTGATGGGCGCGGTGACCTTTCTCTATGGCCTCAGTGTGCATGCGACGCTGCTCTGCCTGCTGGTCAAACCGATGCCGGTGCTGGCCCTGCTCGGCTGGTTGCACGATGCACCGCCCAGTGACTATCGGCGCTGGATCAGCCTGGGTTTGATTTTTTCCTTGGTCGGCGACGTGTTGCTGGCATTGCCGCAAGATTTGTTCGTGTTTGGCCTTGGGGCGTTTTTGGTCGCGCATTTGGCGTATCTGAAGGCTTATTTGAGCGATTGCCGGCGTCTGGCATTGTTGCCGTTGATGCTAGCGTTGAGCGTGGGCGCGGTGCTGCTGGGGATTCTGATTTCCAATGGCTTGGGACCGCTGCTGATCCCGGTGATCGTCTACGGGCTGGCCATCAGCGCCATGCTCTGGCGCGCGCTGGCCCGCCTCGGCACCGACGTGCCCAAACGCTCGGCGTTGCTGGCGGCGGCGGGCGCGGTGGCATTTGTGTTTTCTGACAGCGTGATTGGTATTAACCGGTTTGTGATGCCATTCCATGCCGCGCCTTACGTGATCATCCTCAGCTACTGGCTGGGGCAATGGGGGATTGCGGCGTCGGCGTTTGCCCAGAAACCGCGCTGAACTCTGTGGCGAGGGAGCTTGCTCCCGCTGGGCTGCGAAGCAGCCCCGACCCAGGCGACTCCACTCTTCCAGACAAAACCCATTTACCGAATGACGACTGCTGCGCAGCCGAGCGGGAGCAAGCTCCCTCGCCACAACTGCATGTCTCTCTGTTAACCGAGGTTAGTCCGGCGCTTTATCAGACAACCCGCGCATCCCCCCGTCAATTTGGCTAAAATGCCGGCCTTTTCCACCTACACCGCTGGAACCGCCGTGAGCAAAGAATCCGATCGCCTTTTCGCCCAGCCTTTGACCCAGGTACCTGACTTCGCCTTTAACGAGGACGTGGTGCGGGTATTCCCGGACATGATCAAGCGCTCGGTGCCGGGATATCCGACCATCGTGGAAAACCTCGGCGTGCTCGCCGCGCAGTTCGCCCAGCCCAACAGCGTGCTCTACGACCTGGGCTCATCGTTGGGCGCTGTGACCCAGGCCTTGCGCCGCCACGTGCGCACCGACGGTTGCCGGGTGATCGCTGTGGATAACTCCGCCGCCATGGTCGAGCGTTGCCGCGAATACCTCAACGGCCAGGACTCGATGTTCCAGGAGTTGCTGCCGGTGGAAGTAATCGAGGGCGATATCCTTGCCTTGGAATTTCAGCCGGCCTCGGTGGTGGCGCTGAACTTCACCCTGCAATTCATCGCCCCGGACCAGCGCACCGCGCTGCTCTCGCGCATCCGTCAATCGCTGTTGCCCGGTGGCGCGCTGATCCTTTCGGAGAAGCTGCGCTTCAACGATCCCGAAGAACACGCGCTGCTCACCGACCTGCATGTGGCCTTCAAACGCGCTAACGGCTACAGCGAACTGGAAATCGCCCAGAAACGCAGCGCCATCGAAAATGTCATGAAGCCCGACAGCCTCGAAGAACACCGCGAGCGCCTGTTGGCCGCCGGGTTCTCGAAAGTCGTGCCGTGGTTCCAGTGTCTTAACTTTGCCTCGTTGATTGCCTTGCCATGATTGATCTGTCCCCCCTCGCCCGCCGTCTGGCCGGTACCCCGCTGGCCGAATGGGCCAACACCCTGCAGGCACAACTCGACAAGAAAATGGAAAAAGGTCACGGTGACCTGGAACGCTGGCAGAGCGCGCTGGACGCGTTGCCGAAGATTCAGCCGAGCGAAGTCGACTTGTTGAATGGCTTGAAACTGGACACTGATTGCGACGTTGAGACCCGCGCGCAAATGCGCACCGCGTTGATGGGTTTGTCGCCCTGGCGTAAAGGCCCGTTCGACCTGTTCGGCGTGCATGTCGACACTGAATGGCGTTCGGACTGGAAATGGTCCCGGGTAGCTCCGCACCTGGACCTGAAAGGCAAACGCATCCTCGATGTCGGCTGCGGCAACGGTTATTACATGTGGCGCATGCTCGGCGCCGGGGCTGATAGCGTGATCGGCGTCGACCCGAACTGGCTGTTCTTCTGCCAGTTCCAGGCCGTACAACGCTACTTGTCCGAGCCCAATGCCTGGCACCTGCCCTTCCCTTTCGAAGACCTGCCGCCGAATCTGGAAGGCTTCGACACGGTGTTTTCCATGGGCGTGTTCTATCACCGCCGCTCGCCGATCGAGCATTTGCTGGCGCTTAAGGATTGCCTGGTCAAAGGCGGTGAACTGGTGCTGGAAACGCTGGTGATCGAAGGCGATCAGCAGCAGGTGTTGGTGCCGGAAGACCGTTACGCGCAGATGCGTAACGTGTGGTTCCTGCCATCAGTGCCCGCGCTGGAACTGTGGCTGCGCCGCGCCGGCTTCAGCGATGTGCGTTGCGTGGATGTGAGCGTGACCACGGTCGAGGAACAACGCGGGACGGAGTGGATGAAGTATCAGTCGTTGAGCGACTTCCTTGACCCGCAAGATCACAGTAAAACGATCGAAGGGCTGCCGGCGCCGATGCGCGCGGTGATCGTCGCCCGCAAATAGCCTCAATCTCCCAGACACCAGATAAACCTGTGGGAGCGGGCTTGCCCGCGATAGCGGTGGTTCAGTCAACATCAATGCTTGATGTGCCGACGCCATCGCGGGCAAGCCCGCTCCCACAGGTATCGGTGTTTACTCTGAAGGTTTTGCTCTTCGGGCCTTGAAGAATTCACTCAACACCGCGCCACACTCCTCCGCCAACACCCCGCCCTCATACACCACCCGATGATTCAAAAAGCCTTGGGTAAAGAACTGCCCCTGGCTCTGCACAATCCCGGCCTTGGGCTCCAGCGCGCCATACACCACCCGCGCGATCCGCGAGTGCACGATCAGCCCGGCGCACATGCTGCACGGCTCCAGCGTCACGTAAAGCGTACTGCCCGGCAGGCGGTAGTTGCTGGCGGCCTGGGCGGCGGCGCGGATCGCGACCATCTCGGCGTGGGCGCTGGGGTCGTTGCCGCTGATTGGGCAATTGAAACCGCGCCCGATGATTTCACCGTCCTGCACCAGCACCGCGCCCACCGGCACTTCACCCAGCGCCGCGCCTTCGGCGGCGAGGGCCAGAGCTTCGCGCATGAAATCGCGATCACGGCTGCGGTCGATAATCGCTGCGGGGCGAATCTGACGCATCACGCCACCTCGATGGCGGCCATCAGGCCGGTTTCCATGTGGTCGATCACATGGCAGTGGAACATCCAGACCCCAGGGTTATCCGCCACCAGCGCCACTTGCGCGCGCTCGTTCTTGCCCAACAGGTACGTGTCGGTGAAGTACGGGATGACCTTGTGCCGGTTCGAAGCAATGACCTTGAAGCTCATGCCATGCAAATGGATCGGGTGTTGATACTGAGTCATGTTCTTCAATTCGAAAATATAGCTTTTGCCCTTTTCGAGCTTGGCAATCGGTCGATCGGCGCAGGTCTTGTCGGTGATGTCCCAGGCCTTGCCGTTGATCTGCCACAGACTGGGCGGCTTGCCATTTTCGACATTGACCGACACCGAGCCTACCCATTCAAAATTGAAGTTGAGTTTCTGGGCATTGGCCAGGTCCGGCTCGGCCACCGGGTTGGCGGGCAGCGCCGGCGGCCACTCGGTCGGCGCATCGGTGTTCGCCACTGAGCGGAAGGTGCCCAGGCGTACCGGGCCATTGCGCAGGGACAGTTCTTCGCCGGCCGGCGGTGCCTTGATCGCCAGGCAAATGCGCATGCCAGGGCCGAGCCAGTATTCCTTGCCCAGTGGGCGCGGTTCAATCGGATTGCCGTCCAGCGCGTAGATCTGCGCTTCGACACCAGGGATGTTGAGGCGATACGTCAGCGTATTGTCGAGGTTGAGCAGGCGTACGCGGGTGATTTGCCCGGCGGGCAAGTCGATCACCGCTTGCGAGACACCGTTGATGGTCGACAAGCCCCCCGCCGTGCCGCCACGGGCCGCTTCGCGAGGAATGCTGAAGGCGACGAACGCGCCCTCTTCATCAACGTGCCAGCTCTTGAGGCTCAAGGTTTTTTCGTATTTGAAACCAGTGGGCTCACGCTCTTCGATGATCAGCGGGCCGACCAGGCCGCGACCGAGCTCTTCGCTGCTGTTCACGTGCGGGTGATACCAGTAGCTGCCAGCGTCGGGCACGCGGAATTTGTAGTCGAAGTACTCGCCCGGCAGCACCGGCAATTGCGACACGTACGGCACGCCGTCCATTTCCAGCGGCAGGCGGATGCCGTGCCAGTGAATGGTGGTCGCCACCGGCAGGTGATTGATGAAGCGCACCCGCAGCCATTCGCCCTGACGCACGCGCAACTCAGTGCCCGGCGCCGACGGGCCGAACGCCCAGGCCGGCGTCTTGTGCCCGGCCACCAGTTCGACGTCCAGCGGTGCGGCGATCAGCTCATAGTCGTGACCGGCGTCAGCGTCGGCCATTTTGCCCAGCCAGTAACGCGACGCGCCACCGGCCCCCACGCCAACCACCACAAGACCGGCCAGACCACCGAGTATTTGTCGACGGGTAAAGGACATGAACTCAACTACCTCACGTATCAGCCACAGGCGCGGGGCCTGCAAAAGGCGAATACGATACACCTGCGGTTGAGAAACAGTAAGGGCAGCGCGGCGGATGGTCACAGTCAGAGCACGGCTGGCAATGCATCTGTGTTCAACCTCAGCTAATTGATTGAAATGAAACCCCGTGGCGAGGGGGCTTGCCCCCGTTCGGCTGCGCAGCAGTCGTAAAACCCTCCAGCGCGATGTTTCAGATGTAATTCAATTGCAGAATTTGGGGCTTCGCTGAACGTTATTTAGTCGCTGTTAATCAGCGAATTACCCTACATCCATTTCCACCTTTCCCGACTTCTTTCCTGCTCGATCCCCCGCAAAGTCCCCGCGCCTAATTTTCTTAAGGCCTGTTATCTCTGAGGCAGATAGATTTTATGACCGCTTCGCGCTCAATCGCGGGCAAGCCACGCTCCCACAGGATGTCGGTGATCTGTAGGAGCGAGGCTTGCCCGCGAAGGCGGTCTTACAGTCGGCGAAATTTCTGGGCAAGGTCGTCGGAAGTTTCCTTCAAGTTGTAGCGGTTTCCATGAACTGGTGTGAAATGCGCTCCATCGATAGTCTCTGGTGGTCACTGAAAACTCAGTGGCAGGGTGTAGGAACCCTTCAAGACTAGAGAGGACGCTTTGGCGTCGACACCTGAATTGCGGCCATTAACGTGTGTCCGTAAGATCAGTTGCGGCGGCTGTGCGCGGGGGACTGTCAGAAATTTTGTGTTCGGGCATAACATGTTGAAAAGGAGCATGTATGCCGACCAAAAAGAAACCGGCCTCGGAGGCCAAAACCCAGCTTCCTTCGATTCCGAAGGAGCTGATCGATCAGTTCGTTAAAGGCCCAATGAGCGCCGAGGCGATTCAGGACGCATCCATGGCGTTCAAAAAGGCGCTTATCGAGCGAGCCCTTGGCGCGGAGCTGGGTCACCACCTTGGCTACCCTCAGGGCGCGGAGCGCCCTGAGGAGTCGAGTAACCAGCGCAACGGCAAAAGCAGCAAGACCGTGCTGACCGATGATGGCCCGCTGCGTCTGGACATTCCTCGGGATCGCGATGGCAGCTTCGCGCCAATGCTGATCCCCAAGCATGAGCGTCGGTTCACGGGCTTCGACGACAAAATCATTGCCATGTACGCCCGTGGCATGACCGTCCGAGAGATCCGGGCATTCCTTTCGGAGCAGTACGGGACCGATGTTTCCCATGATTTCATCAGCTCGGTCACTGACGCAGTGTTGGAGGAAGTGACTGCCTGGCAACAACGCCCGCTTGAGCCGATGTATCCGGTGATTTTCTTCGATGCGCTGCGGGTCAAAATCCGTGAGGAAGGACTGGTTCGCAACAAGGCCATCTACCTGGCTCTGGGCGTGCTGCCGGACGGCACCCGAGACATTTTGGGCATCTGGATTGAGACCACTGAGGGGCCAAGTTCTGGATGAAGGTCTTCAACGACCTCAAGACCCGTGGCGTTGAGGATGTATTGATCGCGGTAACTGACGGCCTTAAAGGCATGCCAGAAGCCTTGAGTGCGGTGTTTCCGACGACGACCTTGCAGACCTGCATCGTGCACCTGATCCGTAACAGTCTTGATTACGCCTCCTGGGACAAGCGCCGCGAGTTGGCCAAAGCCCTCAAGCCGGTTTATCAGGCGCTTAACGTTGAAGCTGCCGAGCAAGCTCTGGACGCATTTGAAACGGGGCCTTGGGGCAAACAATACCCAACAGTCGTAGCCGCTTGGAGACGTGCCTGGGATCGAGTCATCCCGTTTTTTGTCTTCCCGCCTGCCATCCGAAAAGTGATCTACACCACTAACGCCATCGAGAGCATCAATGCTCAGTTGCGCAAGATCATCAAGACAAGAGGCCACTTCCCGACTGATGATGCAGCGACGAAGCTGATCTGGCTGGCACTGCAAAACATCACGGCCAATTGGGGCAGCGCAGCGCACGACTGGAAGAGCGCAATGAATCAGTTTGCGATTCTTTATGGCGATCGATTTACCAGGTCAAACTGGTGAAATGAGGGCTTGCCTTATGGCAGGCCGTTACCGGCCCGCACACAAAAAATCTGACACTCCCGTGCGCGGGCACGCTTCGGTGTGGTCGAGTTCTCTGGTCTCGATATTCCTACCCCGCGTATAGCTGCCACCCAAGCCTGTAGGAAGGCCGATGGTAGCTCCACTTCTACCAGAGGTTTAAAAATGAAAAGTCTTCATCCCGATCCACCCTACGAAAATCCAATTCCCCACCCCGACAACCGCTTCATGGCCCTCACCGGCAACTGCAACGACATGCCCACCCTGTTCGTCGATACCCACGCGCCGCTCGATGTTTTGTATGACGCTGCCAACTATCGAATTCGTGCAGTCACTCAGGTGCTTGAGAACATGTCGATGCGCGGTTCGGTCGAGTGTGAGTCCTTCATTCTCAGTGACTTTGCCTTGCTCTGCGCCATTCCATTGCGCGACGGGTGTGATGTTCTGGATGTGATTGGGCGACGGTTGCGGGCTCGGCCATCGGCGTAGCGCTGAGCAGCTTTGGCGAGGGAAGTTAAGAAGTTTGAGCGACGAAAATCCTGTGGGAGCGGGCTTGCCCGCGAAGAATGCGCCGCGGTTTTTCAGGTATTACGCGTCATCGTTCTTCGCGGGCAAGCCACGCTCCCACAGGTTCTGCGTCTTAACTTACCGGCATCAGGGCAAGCCCCCTCACCACAAAGGTCCGATTATGGCTGAAGCCCGGTAATCAAATGAACCACTCCACCCTCCAGCATCATCACTCCCGGCACCCCTGCCACCGTCAACGCTTGCCGATCCATTCGCGTCATGTCCCGCAATTCCACCCGCACCCGGGTCAGCGCCACCGGCTGTTGCGACTTGAGGTTATCCACACCGCCCAGGGCGGCGACGACATTCGCGGCCAACCCCGAAACAGGCTGAGCCAGCACTTTCGGCTCATCCACCACCAGGTCCGGCGTCAACGCTTTCCAGAACGCCCGCTGCATTTTCCCGAACATGCTCAGTTCTCCAGAATCAATGAAGTATCGACCGTCGCCTCATGGTGCAGCCGCAATGCCTCGCGTACCTGCTCGGCACTTTCCAGCCCCAACACCTGCTGGGCGATGGCCTGGCAGTCCAGCAGATCCACCTCGCGCACCGCCGCTTTGATCGCCGGAATCAACGGCACGCTCACCGACAGTTCATCCACCCCAAGCCCCAGCAACAGCGGCACCGCCAGTTTTTCCGAAGCCATGGCGCCACACACCCCAACCCATTTGCCATGGGCATGAGCGGCTTTCACTGTAGTGGCGATCAAACGCAGCACCGCCGGATGAAAACTGTCGGCCTGACTGGCCAGCCGTGGGTGATCGCGGTCCATGGCCAAGGTGTACTGGGTCAGATCGTTGGTGCCGATGGAGAAGAAATCCACCTCGGGCGCAAACAGATCAGCCATCAGCGCCGCCGCCGGTACTTCGATCATGATCCCCAGTTTCGGCAATTCCGTAAGCCCTAAGGCCAGCGCCTCTTCTTCAAGCAGCTGACGGGCCAGCCGCAATTCCGACAGCTGCGCGACCATCGGCAGCATGATGTGCAGGCGCGCCAGCCCGGCGCTGCTCAAAATTGCCTTGAATTGATCACGCAATAGCTGCGGACGCTCCAGGCACAAACGAATGCCACGCATGCCCAAAAACGGGTTGGTTTCGCGCTCCATCGGCACATAGGCCAAGGGTTTGTCACCGCCGACATCCAGAGTTCGCACCACCAGATTGCGCGCCGGGCCCAAAGCTCGGGCGATGGCGCCGTAGGTGGAGGCCTGCTCGTCATGGCTCGGCGCGTGATTGCGATCCAGATAAAGAAACTCCGAACGCAACAGACCGACGCCCTCGCCGCCCAGCGCTATGGCTTGTTCGGCTTCGGCCAGCGACGCGATATTGGCGGTGATTTCAAAGTGATACCCATCGCGGGTACAGGCGGTCAGCCCTGCATTTTCCAGCTCGTATTGTTGGCGTTTCTTTTGTCGCTGACGATTGGCTTGCAACTGCTCAATGGCGGCCAGATCAGGGTCCAACTGCAGCTCGCCTTTTTCGGCATCGAGCAAAACCCGGGTGCCATTGATCAGTGTCAGCACCTGAACCGGCAAGCCGCAGATCGCCGGCAAACCGAAGGCCCGCGCGAGAATCGCGACATGGCTGGTGGCGCCACCGCCGACCGTCGCGAACCCCAGCACCTTGCACGTGTCCAGGCCAGCCGTCTGGGAGGGCGTCAGTTGCTCGGCAATCAAAATCGCCCCTTGCGGCAACTCCATCGCACGATCCTCTACGCCGAGAATCAGCTTGAGCACCCGTTGACCGACATCGGCCAAATCTGCGGCGCGTTCGGCCAGCAAGGCATTGCCCAGGCCTTTGAACAAGACTGCCGTCGACTCGGTGGCCGCACGCCAGGCGAAACCGGCGCTTTTGCCTGCATCGATCAGTGCCAGGGCCTGATCCAGCAGGCCAGGATCTTCGAGCAGTTCCTGATGCGCCTTGAAGATGTCTGCCTGAGCGTCACCTGTGGCGTTGTCACGCAACTGCTGCAGGGCCAGAACCGCCGCCGCCAACGCCTGGGACAGATGCTCGCGCTCAACCTGAGGACTAACACCCGATTCGCTCACCTCGAGGGTCTGCTCGGCAATCTGTACCACCTGGCCAAACGCCGACCCCGGCGAGGCACAGACGCCGCGCAGCACTTTCAGCGATGAGGCCTCAGCAGCAACCGTCTCGACCTCTGCCATCACCGTCACGGCCTCCCCGCAACCGGCGGCCAGCAACTCGGCCAGTGTCTTGATCGCTATTTCGGCATCCGCGCCCGCCGCACTGACCTGCAGAACGTCACCATGGGCGGTCTGCAAAGCCATGATCGCCACCAGGGATTTGGCGTTCGCGCTGTCCTGCTGCTTATGCAGGCAAATGCTCGCCGAAAAACCTTTCGCCGCTTGGGCAAACACGGCCGCAGGACGCGCGTGCAAGCCGTTGGTATTGGGCAGCGTCACCGGTCTGGAGAACAGCGCCTCGCCCTCTTCCGGCATCGGTTCATCGGCCGCATCTTCGGATGGATTCAGACTCAGCAGCGGCTGGCCGCTTTCCACCACACCCGTTTCGGGCGCCAGCCAGGTGAACGGCTCACCGCTGACCACCAGCATCAAGGTCAACAAACTGCGGGCGTTCAAGGCAATGTAATCGGCATCGAACTCGATCAGCGCCTGCCCCACCGCGACCCGCTGACCTTCCTCCACCAACCGGGTGAACCCCTTTCCCGCCAGGTTCACGGTGTCGAGGCCGATGTGCATCAGCACCTGCACGCCATTGTCGTCGGTGATGCTGACGGCATGCCCACTGACCTGCACATTGCTGATCACCCCGGCCAGCGGTGCGCACAAGGTTTGCGAAGTCGGATCGATGCACAGACCGTCGCCGATCACGCGACTGGAAAACACCTGATCGGGCACTTGGTCCAGCGGCATCAGCACGCCGGACAAGGGTGCCAGCAGTTGCAATTGTTGGGGTGTGGCCATGACGTCACCTGCTGTTTTGTTCTTTGAAGTGCTGATGGAGCGCGAGGCTCCGACAGCATCGCTTATTTCCACCAATACTCGACCTGCAATCCGACGTTCGAACCGTGTCGCGCCGTGCCGAAGGCGCCGGTGTCGGACAACGCCGAACCCGCCGCCAGTTCATTGGCTGCCCGCTTGGCCGCCTCGTTCCAGCTGGCATAGGTGTAATACAGACGCACCTCCGGGCGCGCCCAGAATTCCGGGCCCTTGGGCGACCAGGTCGGGGCGAAGGTGAACTTGCTCAACTTGCGCGTGCCGCCCGTGGCTTCGACCTGATCGTGGCCCAGTTCGGTCACCAGTTTGAACTGCTCGGTGATCGCATACGCTGGACGAATCCCGAGGGAAATCCAGTTTTGGTCAGCGCCGTCCGGGCGAATGTCTTTCTGGTAGACCGCTTCGACTTGCCCGCCGAAACGCGGCGTCACTTGCCAGTCGAAGAACTCCACCACGCGGTAGCTTTTGCTGCTGTCATCCAGCCTCACGTTACCGGTATAGCCCAACCCGGTGCCGGGGCCTTCACCGTACTGAAAGGCCAGTTTGTTCTTGCCACCCAGAAAGCCCTTCTGCACATGCTGGGTGGTGATCGCCCAACCGCGGTGAGCGTCGCGGCTATCGGGTTTGTCGATGTAGCTCAAGCCGAATTCCAGCTCACCGCCTGGGTTGGTGTTGAAACCGGCGACGTTGAAATCGTGACGGTTGATGTAGTCCTTCTGGTACAGATTGTCCTTGCGCGAGAAGGCGTAGCTGTACTTCAGATCACCGATCAGCACATCTTCGATACCGCCGCCGGTGGCGCTCTGGTTCCAGTAGTAGAAGTCGGAAATGTGGATATCGTTCCGCTTGTAGTAACGCCGACCGGCCCATAGCGAACCGCCGTTGAGGCTGGGCATGTTCGACCATTGCGCATACAGCTGCGGCATGCGCACCGAGCCGTTGTCACCGTTGAACGTCAGGCTGCGGTCGTACTGGTTATACAGCGAGGCCATGCCGTCGACACTGAGCACCGAACCGTCGTCCAGGGTGAACAGATCCTGGCGCAACTCCAGCTCCGCATACTGTTCGCATTCGTTACCCAACCGGTATTTCGACTGCGCGCCGGGTAATTGAAAGCACGACTGGGAACTGCTGTTGACCGAGGTGCCGACACCGCTACGCAAATAGCCGGCGAATTCCAGCGCCTGGGCCGACAGTGGTAATGCCAGGCACACGCCCGCCGCTGCAAGGCTGCGATTTATTGTTGTTTTCAAGAACCACCTCATTATTTTTATTGTGTGATGCAGCAAAATCGGCGCGCAAAACTCCCCCGCGCAGCGTTCTGCGTGTTTTTTGAAACGGTGTTTTTTTAGTGATTGGTCAGGTGCAGAACGAACGACTCATAGGGCCGTAGAAACACCTGCCGGTTTCGTGGCGGACAGTCCGGGTAGTTGCTGATGACCAGACGTTGAGTCATCGCTTCGCTGATCACGTCATCCGGCAGTTCGACTTCGCACGGCGCGCCATAGAAGTTGTTCAGCACCAGCAAACGCTCGCCATGGCCTTCACGCACATACGCCCAGATTTTCGTGTGCTCAGGCAATAATTGCCGATACACGCCGTCGCACATCAGCGCTTCACGGCGGCGCAGGGCAATCAGCTCACGGTAGTGATGCAGCACCGAATCCGGATCGTCGAGTTGGTGGGCGACGTTGATCTGCGCCGCGTTGGCCGGCACGCCGATCCAGGGCTCGACCGCACTGAAACCGGCGTTCGGCTCGGCGTTCCAGTGCATCGGCGTGCGACCGTTGTCCCGAGACTTCTGCATGATCGCCGCCATGTTGTCGGCGTCGCTGCTACCGGCTTCGCGCTTGAGCCGGAAGATGTTCAGGGTTTCGACATCGCGATATTGATCGATGTGATCGAAGCCCGGATTGGTCATGCCCAGTTCTTCACCTTGATACACAAATGGCGTGCCCTGCAGAAAATGCAGCGCCGTGCCGAGCATCTTCGCCGACACCACCCGATGCTCACCGTCATGACCAAAACGCGAGACCACACGCGGCTGGTCGTGGTTACACCAGAACAGCGCGTTCCAGCCGCCGCCGGCCTGCATGCCGGTCTGCCAGTCGGAGAGGATGCGTTTGAGTGCGAGGAAATCGAAATCGGCGCGAACCCACTTTTGCAGGTTCGGGTAATCAACCTTCAGGTGATGAAAGTTGAAGGTCATCGACAGCTCTTTCGACTCCGGCTGCGAGTAGCGAATGCAGTGTTCCAGGCTGGTGGAGGACATCTCACCGACGTTGATCAGGTCATGGCCTTCGAACACTTCACGGTGCATCTGCTGCAAGTAGTCGTGGACGTGCGGGCCGTCGGTGTAAAAACGTCGACCGTCGGTGTTGTCCTCGGGGAAGTCCGCCGGTTTGGAAATCAGGTTGATCACGTCCAGACGGAAACCGCCCACGCCTTTGTCGCGCCAGAACCGCATCATCTTGAAGACTTCGGCACGCACCTGGGGGTTGTCCCAGTTCAGGTCGGCCTGGGTGTGGTCGAACAAGTGCAGGTAGTACTGACCGGTCTGGGCCTCGTACTCCCAGGCCGAACCGCCGAACTTGGATTCCCAGTTGTTCGGCTGATCGCGCCAGATGTAGAAATCGCGATAAGGGTTGTCGAGGCTACTGCGGGCCTGCTGAAACCAGGTGTGCTCGATCGAGGTGTGATTGACCACGATGTCGAGCATCAATTTGATCCCGCGCTTGCCGGCCTCGGCGATCAGCAACTCGCAGTCGGCCATGGTCCCGTAGCTTGGATCGATGGCGTAGTAGTCGCTGATGTCGTAACCGTTGTCACGCTGGGGCGAACGCAGGAACGGCGTGATCCACAGGCAATCGACACCCAGCCAGTGCAGGTAATCGAGCTTGGCCACGACGCCGAGTAAATCCCCCGTGGGGTTGCCAGCGTGGCTGTGAAAACTCTTCGGGTAGATCTGGTAGATCACCGAACGTTGCCAGTCTTGCATGGCGGGGTTCCTTCAGTAAGTTTTGTACTGGCCTTGCGGGCCTCTTCGCGGGCAAGCCCGCTCCCACAGTGACCGCATTCCATGTGGGAGCGGGCTTGCCCGCGATGGCGATCTATCAGGCGACCCGATACCCGGGTCGGACAATCCTCATGCTTAACCCGCAGGTCAGAACAAACGGCACGACCATGGCAATCACCATCCCGACCACGAACATCGGAATGAACTGCGGAATGATCGAGATGAAACCGGGCAAGCCACCGACGCCGATTGCCGAGGCCTGGACCTTGTTCAGCGACAGGAAGATGCAGCCCAGCGCCGAGCCGATCAGGGCCGCATAGAACGGAAATTTGTAGCGCAGGTTGACCCCGAACATGGCTGGTTCGGTGATGCCGAAGTAGGCAGAAATCGCCGAGGTCGAGGCCATGCTTTTGTCCCGCACGTTGCGGGTCATGTAGAACACCCCCAGTGCCGCGCTGCCTTGGGCGAGGTTGGACATGACGATCATCGGCCAGATGAAAGTGCCGCCCTGGGTGGAGATCAGTTGCAAGTCGACCGCGAGAAACATGTGGTGCATGCCGGTGATCACCAGCGGTGCGTAGAGCAGGCCGAAAATCGCGCCGCCGATCATGGGCGCCAGGTCGAACAGGGTGACCACGCCTTCGGTGATGAGAATCCCCAGATGGCGGGTCACCGGGCCAATCACCGCCAGCGCCAGCACCCCGGTGACGACGATGGTGGTGATTGGCACAACCAGCAATTGCACCGCATTAGGCACTCGCGCCCGCAGCCACTTTTCGATGACGCTCATCACATAGGCCGCCAGCAGGATCGGCAGGATTTGCCCTTGGTAACCGACCTTCTCGATCTGAAACATACCGAGTATGTCGAAGTACGGCAGGCTCTGCCCCTCCAGCCCCGCAACCGCTTTGCCGTAGTTCCAGGCGTTGAGCAGATCCGGGTGTACCAGCATCAGGCCAAGCACAATGCCGAGGATTTCGCTGCCGCCAAAGCGCTTGGCCGCCGACCAGCCCACCAGCGCCGGAAGGAACACGAACGAGGTGTTGGCCATCAGGTTGATCAGGCTCCAGAGCCCGTCAAGCTTGGGGTAGGCGTCCAGCAGGGTCTTGCCCTCGATGAACATGCCCCTGGCGCCGATCAGGTTGTTGATGCCCATCAGCAGGCCGGCAATGATCAGCGCCGGGAGGATCGGCATGAATACGTCGGAAAACACCCGCACCAATCGCTGCATCGGGTTGATCTTGTCGACGCTTTTCTGTTTGACGTCGGCGATGGTCGAGGCGGCGAGACCGGTTTGCCGGCGCAGCTCGGCGTAGACCTTTTCCACTTCGCCGGGGCCGATCACCACCTGGAACAGACCTCCGGTATAGAACGAGCCTTTGACCAGATCGATCTGGTTCAGCGTAGCGCTGTCGACCAGGCTCGGGTCCTTGAGGGCCAGGCGCAAGCGTGTGACGCAATGCGCGGCCTGCTCGAGGTTGTCGCTGCCGCCGAGGCTGTCCAACAGCTCAGAGGCGATATTCGGGTAGTCGTGGCTCATGCTTGTTCTTCCACTGTAGTTTTTTGTTATTGGCAGCACGCCGAAGCGAAAAGTACTCGTCTGTACGAGTTATTGCAACAACTCGTACAGACGAGTTTGATTTTGTTTCTCCCGAACCCGACAGGCGGCGATTTTTCCTACCTCTGAAGTCAAAGAAACCCAAAGCCGCATGGACAAACCCCTACCCTGCCCTTAAGGTTCAAAACCTTGAGTCAGCGCGGCACAGAGCCATCCCCATGAGTAAATACAACCAGATCTACAGCGATCTGCTTGCCAGCATCACCACCGAACGTCTGGAACGCGGCGCACGACTGCCTTCCGAAACCGAACTGATGGACACCTATCAGGCCAGTCGCGGCACCGTGCGCAAGGCCATCGAGCAATTGCAGGAGCGCGGCTTCGCCCAGAAAGTCCACGGCAAAGGCACCTTCGTGCTGTCGACCAACCCGATCGAATTTCAGCTCGGCGGCATCGTCAGCTTCCAGGAAACCTACCCACGACTGGGCAATGACGTCAGCACCGAGGTGGTCGAATTCACACAAATCCCCCTCGAAGGCCCGCTGCTTGAACACATCAAGGCTGCAGAAGGCAGCCTGATCACGCGGATCAAACGCGTGCGGCGGATCGACGGCAAACGGGTGATCCTCGACATCAACCATTTCGTCAGCGACGTGATTCCCGGCCTGTCCCGCGATATCGCCGAACACTCGATCTACGCCTTCATCGAGCAGACCCTGCAGCTGCAAATCGCCTACGCGCAGCGCACCATCGAAGCGGTGCCCCGCAGCAAGGACGACCAGCAACACCTGGACCTCGACGGCCAGAGCCATGTGATCGTGGTCAGCAACCAGACTTTCCTGCAGGACGGTCGACAATTCGAGTACACCGAGTCGCGACATACCCTGGACAAGTTCTACTTTTCGGATGTGGCCCGCCGCTGACACTACACGGTACTGAATCGACAATGGGCATAACTATGTAGTGCACATTCCTTGAGCGAACGGGTCATCCTCGACGCCCATTTCTCAAGGATAGAGAGCATGAACCCGATCGAAACCCGCCCACTGCCCAATGCCGCCGACAAGGCGGCGCTCAAGGCAATCGCCACCACCGTCATCCAGACGTGCCCCAGCCTGCAAGACACGGCGCACGAAGTTGCCAGCGACCTGCTGAAAAAATATGACATCGTCGGCCTCGACCCGGATCAGGTGTACTTCCACCGATTCGACGCCTCTCAGAGCAGCTTGAAAGCCTTCACCGGTTGGGAGCACGCCAAGGCAACGCCGACGTCCTCCATGACCCTGACACAATTGGTGATCCATCGCTTCCGCGCCGCTGACCAGGACAACGCCGACTTGCTGGATGTCTATGCGGGCTTCTATACCGTCGGCCCGAAAACTGGCGATTTCAATGAAACCAACGAAGTGCGCCTGCATGGCAATGAGGTTTTGAAGGATTTCTGGAGCATCAATTTCAGCGCTCTATACACCGACCGATTGACGGCCTTCTGGAACAATTCGGGCACCGATTTCCGCGCCCTGGCCAAGTGCAATTTCCTGATCAAAGCGGTGCAGGCGCGTGATAAACGCCAGTTGAGTGATGAGGACTTCCAGTTGGTCACCCATGCCGTCATTGGCTCGATCACCTGGCCTGTCAGCCTGCAGTTGCTGCAATCACAACACCCTTGCGCTGACAGCGTTCGAACCCTGGATGTCGACGGCTACGTGGCCAACAACATTCTTCGTTTTGTCGCGCCCAAGGGCCGGCAGATTGTTTACCTGCCCGGTGAAACCGAAGCCTTTCAGGTGCTGGAAACCGCAATGGACATGCACTACTGGATGTTGCAGCGGATGAACACGGAAGAGGCGCGCCAGGCGTTCATGACGCATTTTTCCCTGGCCGATCGCCAAGCCATTGCCAAGAACATCACCGATATCATGAATCGGCTGGTCAGTACCTGGGGCAAGTACGACCATCACCTGATCAATCAAAAGAACCAGGCTGTCACCGGCGACGCGTTCAACTGGTTGAGCGACTCGACCAAAGCCGCGATGTTCGCCGAAGCCGAACTCTCGTTGACCTCCAATGGCGATCTGCGCAAAAAACTCTGGATCGGCTACCTCAGCGCGGGGGTGAAAGTGCTCGGTCCGATGGCGGTCGTCGGCTGGCCGATTGCACTGCCAGTGGTCGGCGCCAGCATCGCCAGCCTGGGCTTGAACATCGATCAGGCGGTCAATGGAAAAACCACCAAGGAGCGCAAGGCTGGCGTCCTTGGCGCGGTGCTCAGCGGTATTGATTTGCTGTTCAACCTTTTAGTCCTCAAAGGCCCGGGCTCACTGGAGGAAGTCGGCCCGGAAATCGACGCTGCCGAAGCAACGGAAATGGCCAATCTGATTGAATTGACAACGCCGGTCGAGGGCCCAGGACCGATGCCGACCGAGGCGACTGTTGAAACACCGGGCGAGATCGAGCCTGCTGTGAAGGTGCCAGATACTTTCAAGATCGATGTGTCACTCAACGACAACATGCTGGTTCGTGAACCGGGCAAGTTTCAAGGAACCTATCGACTCGCGTCCAACCCTTCGAGCGCCATCCAGCTCAACGACAATGCTTATTACGTGCGCTATGAAACCAACATAAACGGCCGTGGTACCTGGGCCATTGTCGACCCGGCCAACCCCGATGCATTCTCGGGCACGATTCCCGTGCGTTTGGGCGCCGAAGGCAAGTGGGAAATCATCCCGCGGCTGGGGTTGAGGGGCGGCATGAACGTACCGTCCATTGCGACCGCGGGCCCATCCGCTGAACCTGTTGTTGTCGAAGAATGGGCGCGAACGCCGGGCATTCATGTACCCGGGCTCGAAGACCCCGAAATGAGGGCCTGGGCACTCGGCGGGGCAGACGTTCGCGGCTTGTTCAGAAGGGTATGGACAATCGGCTCAATAGACGTGCGCAGCGTGCTCCAATCCGATGTAGATACAGTCGGCGCCCGTAGTGTATTCATGTCCCCTGTCGACGAACTCACACAATCCTTGAGCGAGTTCGACTTGGCTCAGGAAGAACCTCGCAGCAACCTGGTCAGTGACGCAAAGGTGTATTACGAGCTTAATCCACCCAGTCCTCGTCTACCGATACCTACGGCACAACTGATCGAAACGTCCACCGATCTGCTCGATGCTGCATTCGCGAGAAAGCCGGGGTTAGTCGTCGGCGAGAGCCAAGGCAGCATCGGCAGCAAACAGTTCCTGATCGAAAACATGCCTGCGCTGGCCAAGCGCGGAGTGAGAACCCTGTACTTGCAGGAGCTGCTGGCGAACGCCAACCAACTTGAACTGGATGCCTTCGCGCGAACCCGCGAAATGCCGCAAGAGCTGGAAAACTACTTGAGGAAACTCGACCTCAAGGCCGGCAACGATCCCGATGGCAAATTCAATTTGCTCGCGCTCGTGAAAGCCGCCAATGCCCAGCACATTCGGGTTCAAGCTATCGACATGTCGACGACCTACAACATCAATAAAGATGCTTTTAACCGGGAGTCGGATTACCAGATGGCCAGGAGTTTTTTTGCCAGCGAGGTCATCCACTTCAATGAAGAATTGAAAGAACCGGCCAAATGGATTGCCCTGGTCAATCAGGAAAACATGGCGACGTTCAGAGGCTACCGGGGCATCAGCGAACAGACCGATGCCCTGAGCCTCCGTATCGATGATGTAGCGCCGGGGCATACGCAGCCCATCAGCTCCGATCCCGGGTTAGCAGTGGAATATGCAGACTATCCGGACTCCCCTGTTTATGAGTCAGATGGCATTGACCTCGACAGCATCCAGGCACTGATCAAAGGCGACTGGCGCGTACAGATGCAAACCCCATGGGCGTACCGGACCCCGCAGGATCTGAGAGCGCTGTTGCCGGAACCGGGGATGTTCACCTTTCAGCGCTACAGAAGCAGCGTCCTGGTGGTTTATCGCAACGCCAACAATGGAATGGCAGACAGCGTCATCAGGTCGACACCCGGTGGGAGGCTCAATCTGGATACTCCGCTTCGGCCTGCCTATGAGTCCATGACTGTGGATAACCTCGATGAACTCAAAGAGGCATTGATTGCAAAGGGGATGAAGCCCATGGGCTGGCCGCAAGTGGCTGGCGAGGTTGACGGAGCAGCATCGCTGATCGAAGACCTTCCTCGGCCGCTGCCTGAAATCCAGCGATCGGGCATTCCGGACAACTGGCAGGCCAACGAACTGCTCGAGGACAAAACACCTGGCACCGATTCTGGAAAATTCCAGGGCATCTATCAACTCAACGCCAACCCTTCCACTGCCATCATGCTCAATGACACGGCTTATTACGTGCGCTACGAAGTCGACATCAATGGCGGCGGCACGTGGGCCATCATTGATCCTGAACGACCGAATGCGTTTTCAGTATCTCTACCGGTACGTCTCAATGCTCAGGGTGAATGGGAACTGGCCCCCCGAGCCGAACTCAAGGGCGGCGGCAACACGCAGCCAGGAACGTTCCAGGTCACTGTTCAAAATCCACCGCTGGCCACCCTGAGCCGTCCCGCCACTCAGTACGATGCATCGGGCGGACTCCGTCTCAGAAAACTGGCGTTGGGCATAAGAGAAACTCACGTCAAAGTCATGCGACTGCCCGATGGACATCTGCGCGGGATGTCCACTTACGACGAATACGTCGCAGCCCAGCGCGCAAACCTGTCACGGGACGCCCGACAGTTCTTTTCCCGTAATGAGCTCACCGGTTCATTACCCCCGCGCCCGGCGCTTCCTGGTGTGACACCATCGACCACCGCCGCAGAACTGATTCCGGAGATTTTTGACGCCGCCCCAGGCTTGGTTATCGGCGAAAGCCAGGATCGCATTGCCAGCATGCAGTTTCTCATCGAGAACATGCCGATCCTGGCCCAAAAGGATGTCAAGACGCTCTATTTCCATCGCCTGCTCAACGATTTCAGTCAACGGGATCTCAATCAGTTTTTCAGAAGCGGGGAAATGTCCGACGACCTGGAAAAGTCTCTACGACAGCTGCAAAGCGATCCATCCGGACGGTTCACGCCGCTTGAAGTGGTCAAGGCTGCTCAACGCTACGGCATTCGAATTCAGGCAACAGACTGTCTGGCGAGTTACCGCTACCCCGGCTCGCCACTTCCCGACACGCATGAACAAGCCATAAAAACCTACCTCACCCACACCATCATGCAGGCCGACGAATCGCTCAACAGGGCTGGAAAATGGGTGGTGCTGACGGACCAGGAAAACACCAATACCTTTCGGGGCATGGCTGGCATCAGTGAAATGCAGGGCGGTATCGGTTTACGCATCGAAGAGGTGCTCCCTGAAGATAACCTGTTGATCGAAATGGATCGAGGAATCGACGTGGGGCGTGGTTTTGGCTCGCAACACGAATCCATCAGGGGAGATACCGACACCCTGTTTGCCGACCTGAGTCTGCAGACGCCACTGCCCCTGCTCGAAAGGACGCCGGAGGAGCTCGAGCGGCTGCTGTTCCGCCAAGGCATGTTCACTTTCGAGAAGTCGAACGGCAGCTGGACGCTGATTCATCGCGCCAGGGATACCCGAATTACACGAACCTTGGTCGAGCGTACAGTTGACGGCAAGTATCTGATCAATCGCCCCTCATGGACCGAAGTGCACCAGGTGCCTTATGCCGACATCGTCGAACTGTCCTGGGCCCTGAGCCGTATGGGCATGGACCTCGAAGGCCGCCTGCCGCTTTAACTCATCCTTCCGTTATTACAAGGTACACATCCCCTGAAACGCAAAAGCCCCCGATCTCACGATCGGGGGCTTCTTTTGCCACTATCGTTTTGAGCCTGGGTTCACAGGCTCAATCACGATCATTCCCACTCAATGGTCGCTGGCGGCTTGCTCGACACGTCGTAGGTGACGCGGGAGATGCCTTCGATTTCATTGATGATCCGGCCGCTGACGGTTTCCAGCAGTTCGTAAGGCAGGTGTGCCCAACGCGCGGTCATGAAGTCGATGGTTTCCACGGCACGCAGGGCAACGACCCAGGCGTAACGACGGCCATCGCCGACCACGCCAACCGACTTCACCGGCTGGAACACCACGAACGCCTGGCTGACTTTGTGATACCAGTCGGCTTTGCGCAGTTCTTCGATGAAGATGTGGTCGGCGCGACGCAGCAGGTCGGCGTATTCCTTCTTCACTTCACCGAGGATCCGCACGCCCAAGCCCGGGCCCGGGAACGGGTGACGGTAGACCATGTCGTACGGCAGGCCCAGTTCCAGGCCCAGACGACGGACTTCGTCCTTGAACAGCTCGCGCAGGGGTTCAACCAGCTTGAGGTTCATTTCTTCCGGCAGGCCGCCCACGTTGTGGTGCGACTTGATCACGTGCGCCTTGCCGCTTTTCGCGCCAGCCGACTCGATCACGTCCGGGTAGATGGTGCCTTGGGCGAGGTACTTGATGTTATCCAGTTTGTTGGACTGGGCATCGAAAACGTCGATGAAGGTACGACCGATGATCTTGCGCTTCTTCTCTGGGTCGCTTTCGCCTGCCAGATTGTCGAGGAACTGGTCCTCGGCGTTGGCGCGAATCACCTTGACGCCCATGTTCTCGGCGAACATGGCCATCACTTGCTCGCCTTCGTGCAGGCGCAGCAGGCCGTTGTCGACGAAGACGCAGGTCAGCTGGTCGCCAATGGCCTTGTGCAGCAGCGCGGCAACCACCGAGGAGTCAACGCCGCCGGACAGGCCAAGCAACACGTTGTCGGTACCAACCTGAGCGCGGACCTGGGCGATGGCGTCTTCAGCAATCTTCGAAGGTGTCCACAGGGCTTCGCAGCCGCAGATGTCGAGGATGAAGCGCGAGAGGATGCGACCGCCCTGCTTGGTGTGGGTCACTTCCGGGTGGAACTGCACGCCGTAGTAGCCGCGAGCATCGTTGAACATGCCGGCAATCGGGCAGCTCGGGGTGCTGGCCAGGATGTGGAAGTCTTCCGGCATCTTGGTGACCTTGTCACCGTGGCTCATCCACACGTCGAGGCCGAACAGGCCATCGGCGTCGATGTGGTCTTCGATGCCATCGAGCAGACGGCTCTTGCCGACCACGTCAACGCGGGCATAACCGAACTCACGCAGTTCGGAACCTTCGACCTTGCCACCCAGCTGTTCAGCCATGGTCTGCATGCCGTAGCAGATACCGAAGACCGGTACGCCCAGGTCAAACACCGCTTGCGGGCAGCGCGGGCTGTCGGCTACGTGCACGGACTCGGGACCGCCGGCGAGAATGACGCCTTTTGGAGCGAATTCGCGAATCGCTTCGTCGTCCATGTCGAACGGATGCAGTTCGCAGTACACGCCGATTTCACGCACGCGGCGGGCAATCAGTTGGGTGTACTGGGAACCGAAGTCGAGGATCAGGATGCGGTGGGCGTGAATGTCGAGGGCCATGTGGTCAGTCTCGTCTATGCAGTTCGGTGAAGAGAATCAGAAACAACTCGGGGCTGAAAACAGCCCCGGTTACTTAACTTATTGCTGGAAGCCTCAACCTACGCGGTAGTTTGGCGCTTCTTTGGTGATTTGCACGTCGTGAACGTGGGACTCGGCCATGCCAGCGCCGGTGATCCGCACGAACTCAGGCTTGGTGCGCATTTCTTCGATATCGGCGCTACCGGTGTAGCCCATGGAAGAACGCAGGCCGCCCATCAGTTGATGGATGATGGCGCTCAGGGTGCCCTTGTACGGAACACGCCCTTCGATGCCTTCCGGAACCAGCTTCTCGGCACCCGCGGAGGAGTCCTGGAAGTAACGGTCGGAGGAACCTTGAGCCTGGGACATGGCGCCCAGCGAACCCATGCCGCGGTAAGCCTTGTACGAACGGCCCTGGAACAGTTCGATCTCGCCTGGCGCTTCTTCGGTACCGGCAAACATCGAGCCCATCATCACGCAGGAGGCACCGGCAACGATGGCCTTGGACAGGTCACCGGAGAAACGGATGCCGCCGTCGGCGATCAACGGAACGCCAGTGCCTTCAAGGGCAGCGGCGACGTTGGCGATGGCACTGATTTGCGGGACGCCGACACCGGCGACGATACGGGTGGTGCAGATCGAGCCCGGGCCGATACCGACCTTGACTGCGTCAGCGCCGGCTTCGGCCAGGGCCTTGGCGGCAGCGCCGGTGGCGATGTTGCCGCCGATGACCTGCACTTCAGGGAAATTCTGTTTGACCCAGCGAACGCGATCGATCACGCCTTTGGAGTGACCGTGAGCAGTGTCGACCACTACCACGTCAACGCCGGCGTGGACCAGGGCAGCTACGCGGTCACCGGTGTCTTTACCGGTACCGACTGCAGCGCCGACGCGCAGACGACCTTGATCGTCCTTGCTGGCCAGCGGATAAGCCTTGGCTTTTTCGATGTCGTTGACGGTCATCATGCCTTTGAGGGCGAATTTGTCGTCGACGATCAGCACGCGCTCGATACGGTGCTTGTGCAACAGCTCACGGACGTCGTTCTTGTCGGCGCCTTCCTTGACCGTGACCAGACGCTCTTTAGGCGTCATCACTTCACGGACGCTGGCGTCCATGCGGTTTTCGAAACGCACGTCACGGGAAGTGACGATGCCGACCAGGTCGCCATCGTGCAGTACCGGAACGCCGGAGATGTTGTGCAGGCGGGTCAGTTCGAACAGTTCACGAACCGTGGCGTCAGCCTCGATGGTGATCGGGTCCTTGACCACGCCGGCCTCGTACCGCTTGACCTTACGCACTTCGGCAGCTTGCTGCTCGATGGTCATGTTCTTGTGGATGATGCCGATGCCACCTTCCTGAGCCATGGCAATTGCCAAACGGGCTTCAGTAACGGTGTCCATGGCAGCAGAAACCAGTGGAATATTCAGCTCGATGCCACGGGTAAGGCGGGTCTTGAGACTGACTTCGTTAGGAAGAACCTCGGAATAACCGGGCACTAAAAGAATGTCGTCGAAGGTCAGAGCTTCTTGGCTGATACGCAGCATCGCGGGGGCTCCCGAGCGGGAAAATGGAAGCGCGCCATTATAGTCAGACACCCCCTCGGGTTCAATGTAAAACTCTGTCTATTATCGACGCGGTGATCGACGGAGGTTTTGGCACACAAATCCCGTAGGAGCGAGGCTTGCCCGCGAAGGCATCATCGCGGTCATCAGGTAGACCGAATCGATGCCTTCGCGGGCAAGCCTCGCTCCTACATTTACAGTTCGACTTTGACCCAGCTCACGGGTTGATCCAGCCAATCGGCAAACTCATCGATAAAGTCCTGCTTGAACCCGGCCTCGAGCCAGTTGTTGAAGATGAACCCCAGGTTGGAAAAGCCGCATTCCTGCAAGAACAGAAACCCGTTGATGTCGTCTTCATGCCCGCATTCAGGGCAGGTGAAGTTATCGGTGCGCCCCGGCATCCAGTCTTCCAGGCTTTCGAACAGCGCTTCGCCGATTTCCTTGCGGCACTCGGCGCAGCCGGCTTCTTCGAGAAACCCCTTGGCCGGTGTATAGATGCAGCGCTTGGTGATGATTTCCAGGCCATTGACCGGCTCGCCGAACGGCAGCGCGTCAGGGTGCAGGACCACGGCGCGGGCACCGTCGGCGATGGCGTGGGCCATGCGATTGCCGGTGCGGCCACAGGTGGTCAGTTCTTCTTTAATGATGTTCTTGCGCACCAGCCAACGCACGACCGCCCGGGCCCGGGGTTCGTGTACCGGCAGGGTGGAGATTTTCGGGACGATGATGCTTTGGGAATTCATGGTGCAAGCCTGCTGCGTCAAATGGATGTTCTGCGGTGTTCGTCCTGACGCCATCGCGGGCAAGCCCGCTCCCACACGTTCTCGGTCGTAAACACATTTGTGCTCACCTGAGATCCTTGTGGGAGCGGGCTTGCCCGCGATAGCGCCAAGGCGGCCGGCAGCTTAATCCCTGACGAAATCCGGTCAAGTACTCAAATAACGCCCGATCAAGGCAATCCCGCTGGCCAGCACCAACCAAGTCACTAGCCGCACGAATGCCTCGCGGGACAATTTCATGGTCAACCGCCGGCCGATCCACAACCCCAGCGCCATCGCCGGCAACAAACACAGCGCCAATACCAATAAGGGTAGCTCGGCATACACACCGGCGACGGCAAACAGGCTCAAACGCACCACGGTGCTGCAACTGATCAACGCACTCTGGGTTGCCCGGGCCGCATCCTTGGGCAGCCGACTGTTCAAATAGATTGCATATAAAAAGCCGCCACTGCCAAACAGCGCCCCGAACATCCCGCCCACCGTGCCCATCGGCACCGCCCACCCGGCGGACAATTGCGCCGGACGGGTTTTAATCCACAGGCTGTAGACCGCATAGGCGCTGATAAACAGCCCCATCAACAGCAGCAAGACATCGGACTTCAAGTTCAGGAGAAAAATCACCCCCAACGTGCAGCCCACCGCCATGCACGGCAGCAGCCGCAGCAGTTCGGGCCTCGCCACATTCCGTCGCGAGGGCAACAGATTGCCGAACGCCGCGACGAAATCCAGCAACACCAGCAGCGGCACGATTTTCGACAGCGGCATGAACAGGATCAGAATCGGCCCGGCCACCAGCGCGGTGCCGAAACCGGCGATGCCGAATACGATGTAGGCCAGAGCGATACCCAGCCCGATCACCAGCCAATCCACCGCACCCCACGGCCATTGGTTTAACAACTCCAGCACATTCATCGACAACTTCCTTTAATTCCTGCGATGACTTTAGCCAGCGCATAGCGTTGCGACTAATATCTTCAACGTCGACCACCCATCTCGAAAAGGCATACCTCGTGCTTTCAACCCGCCAATTGCGTTACTTCGTGGAAATCGCCGAGAGTGGCAGCTTCAGCGCTGCAGCCGAACGACTGTTTATTGCTCAATCGGCCTTGAGCCGGCAGATCAAGGACATGGAAACCCGACTGCAAACGCCGCTGTTCGAACGCACCGCGCGCCAACCCCGACTGACGGCGGCGGGTGAAGCGTTCTTGCCTCGGGCCAGAAACCTGTTGAACGAACTGACCAAGGCCAGCGAGATGGCCACTCAAGTAGGTGAAGGTCAACTGGGTGTGTTGCGTCTGAGTCACTCCAGCACCGTGCCGATGAGCGGTCGGTTGCTGCGGGGCATCAGCGTTTATCTGGATCGGCACGCCGGTGTGTCCATGGACATCGTCAAGCTGTCCTCCGAGGCGCAACTGGAAGAATTGGCCGAAGGTCGCCTCGATGTGGGCCTGTTGCGCCTGCCGGTGCTGCGTCAGCGTGAAGGGGTGCAGATTGTTCCGCTGTACAGCGAGCGCCTGTTACTGGCGGTGCCGCCGAATCATCGGCTAGCTGTGGATAAGTCCGCGCACGGCATCGATCTGGCACAGTTGAAAGATGAAGCGTTTATTTCCATCCCTCATCCACAGCGTGGCGGTCTGAGCTATCTGTCCGCCGAGTTGTGCATGCGCCAGGGGTTCTTTCCCCAGGCGGCGCGGGTGGTGTCACGCAAAACCACGCAGCTGCAATTGATCCAGGCCGGGTTCGGCATCGCGCTGTTACCGGAATCGATGCAAGACATCGCGCCGCCGGATATCCACTTTCTGCCCTTGGCCGACCCGGATTGCCACAGCACCGTCGCCCTCGCCTATCGGCAGAGTCCCACTGCGCTGGTTCAGCAATTCGTTGAGCACTTCACCCGATCGGCGTAGCAACACCACAGGGGATTTTCGCCGGATCATGGAGATTGATCGCCGAATGCCTTTAAACTGCGCCCCATGATTAAAGATCCCTTTGCAAGACTCGGCCTGGACCGGGAAGTCCTGACTGTCAGCCAGCTCAACGGCCGCGCGCGGGTGTTGCTCGAAGACGTGTTCAGCAATATCTGGGTCGAAGGCGAAATCTCCAACCTCGCCCGCCCGGCGTCCGGCCATGTGTATTTCACCCTCAAGGACAGCGGTGCCCAGGTGCGTTGCGCGCTGTTCCGGCAGAACGCCGCGCGGGTTCGCCAGGCGCTGAAAGACGGCTTGGCGGTCAAGGTTCGCGGCAAGGTTTCGCTGTTTGAAGGCCGTGGCGACTACCAACTGATTCTCGACACCGTGGAACCGGCCGGTGACGGCGCCCTGCGTCTGGCCTTCGATGCGTTGAAGGAAAAGCTCAGCGCCGAAGGCCTGTTCAGTGCCGAGCGCAAAGTGCCGCTGCCGGCGCATCCGCAACGCATCGGCATCATCAGCTCGCCCACGGGCGCGGTGATCCGCGACATCATCAGCGTGTTCCGCCGCCGCGCGCCGCAGATCCAACTGACGCTGATCCCCACCGCTGTGCAAGGTCGCGAAGCCACCGCGCAAATTGTCCGCGCGCTGAAGCTGGCGGATGCCCGCGGTTTCGACGCGTTGATCCTGGCCCGTGGCGGCGGTTCGCTGGAAGACCTCTGGTGTTTCAACGAAGAAGCCGTGGCTCGCGCCGTGGATGCCTGCGTGACGCCGATTGTCAGCGCTGTCGGTCATGAAACCGACGTGTCGATCAGTGACTTCGTCGCCGACGTCCGCGCCCCGACACCGTCCGCCGCGGCCGAACTGCTCGCGCCGGACTCCAGCGATCTGGTGCGTCGCGTCGAAAGTCTGCATCGGCGCCTGGTGATGCGCATCCGCGACCGCTTGATGCGCGACCGGTTGCGCCTGGAGGGCATGGCCCGGCGCCTGCGCCATCCCGGCGAACGTCTGCGTCAGCAAGCACAACGTCTGGATGATCTGGACATGCGTATGCGCCGCGCGTTCGAGCGCAACCTCAATACCCGTCGCGAACGTTTGATCCGCCTGGAAACCCGCCTCGCCGGGCAACATCCGGGGCGACAATTGGCGATGCTCCGCCAACGCCTCGACAGCCTCGCCGAACGCCTGCCCCGGGCCATGCGTGAAGGGCTTAAATCCCGTCGCCTGCAACTGCAAAGTCAGATGCAGACGCTGCACGTGGTCAGCCCGTTGGCGACCCTCGCGCGTGGCTACAGCATTCTGCTGGACGAGCGCGGCAACGCGATTCGCAGCGCCGCGCAGACCCATACTGGCCAGCGCCTGAAAGCCAAACTGGGTGAAGGCGAGCTGCAAGTGCGGGTCGAAGACAATCACCTGACGCCTGTCACCCTTTCTTTACTGGATTGATCCATGCCGCGTTTTTTCGCTCCGATGTTGTTGCTGTGCCTGACCTTCAACGCACACGCAGACAGTTACATCACCCGCCTGTTGAACAAACCGGTGCCGGGCGGCGTGGCCGTGGTGGATCTGGGCAACTCCGCCCAGGCACCGAAAGCCAGCTATCAAGGCAAACCGGTGCTGGTGGTCAAGGAACAGAACAACTGGCTGGCCATTGTCGGCGTGCCATTGACGGTCAAACCGGGCAGTCAGTCGCTTAGCAGCGGTGGCCGCAACCTGAGTTTCACCGTCGGCAACAAGAAATACCCGGAACAGCACATCACCCTGAAGAATACGCAGCAGGTCAATCCGAACCCGGAAAATCTCAAGCGCATCGAGGGCGAATTGGCCGAGCAGATCCAGGCTTACCGCAGCTTTAGCCCGAACACCCCGAGCAACCTGCTGCTGGACAAACCGGTCAATGGGCCGCTGTCGAGCAAGTTCGGCGTGCGCCGCTTCTTCAATGGCGAAGAGCGCAACCCCCACGCGGGCCTCGACTTTGCAGTTCCCGCCGGCACACCGATCAAAACCCCGGCCGCCGGCAAGGTAATCCTGATCGGGAATTACTTCTTCAACGGCAATACGGTGTTCGTCGACCACGGCCAGGGCTTTATCAGCATGTTCTGCCACATGTCGAAGATCGACGTGAAAGTCGGCCAGCAGCTGGCACGTGGTGGCGTGGTCGGGAAAGTCGGCTCCACCGGGCGCGCGACCGGGCCGCACATGCACTGGAACATCAGCCTGAACGATGCGCGGGTGGATCCGGCGATTTTTATTGGCGCGTTTCAGCCTTAAATATGCTGATGGCCTCTTCGCGAGCAGGCTCGCTCCCACAGTTTCCGGGGCTGAACTCAAGATTTTGCTACGACACAAAACCCTGTGGGAGCGGGCTTGCCCGCGAAGACGGCCTGAGCATCACTGAAATCCGCAGATAAATCTGAACACTCCCAATCCACTCAACCCCCTCTTCTATCTATTGCGCATGGCTGAGACACTGCGCAAACATCAAAACGATCCAGCCTCTTATGGGCAATAAAATCTCGCATAACCTAGCTTTTCGAGTATTCCTCTCAAAGTTTTTCGACTGCTTGCCATCCTTTCCCCTCGCGGTTAGGGTTGAAGGCATGAAAACCTCTCACACCCTCATTCAGCTTCGCCAGCACCGCAGCCTGTGCCTTGTCAGTGCACGACTGCCAGGCTGAATCGCGGTGCCTCGTCTTACGTTTTATCCCCAGAACATTTGATCCACCGGCAGGCCGCCTTTTTTCGGCCCACACAATAAGGATTTCCCGATGAGCATGCTCAAAGACCCGTCTTCTAAATACCGCGCGTTCCCGACCATCGACATCCCGGACCGCACCTGGCCATCAAAGACCATCACCGCAGCGCCGATCTGGTGCAGCTCGGACCTTCGTGACGGTAACCAGTCGCTGATCGAGCCCATGGACGCGGTCAAGAAGCTGCGTTTCTGGAAAACCCTGGTGCAAGTCGGCGTGAAAGAAATCGAAGCCTCGTTCCCGGCTGCTTCGCAAACCGACTTCGACTTCGTGCGTACCCTGATCGAAGACGGCCACATCCCGGACGACACCACCATTCAGGTGCTGACCCAGGGCCGTGAAGACTTGATCGCACGTACCTTCGAATCCCTGCGCGGTGCCAAGAAAGCCATCGTTCACCTGTACAACGCGACCTCCCCTTCCTTCCGCCGCATTGTCTTCAATCAGGACAAGGACGGGATCAAGGCCATCGCCGTGAACGCCGCCAAGCTGTTCGTCAAATACGCCGCCCAGCAGCCGGAAACCGAGTGGACTTTCGAGTACTCGCCAGAAACTTTCAGCGCCACTGAACTGGAATTCGCCAAGGAAGTCTGCGACGCGGTGATCGAAGTGTGGAACCCGACGCCTGAGCACAAGGTGATCCTCAACCTGCCTGCCACCGTCGAATGCGCCACCCCGAACATCTATGCCGACCAGATCGAATGGTTCGGCCGCCACATCAACCGCCGTGACAGTGTGATCATCAGCCTGCACACCCACAACGACCGTGGCACTGGCGTGGCCGCCACCGAGCTGGGCCTGATGGCCGGCGCCGACCGTGTCGAAGGCTGCCTGTTCGGCAACGGCGAGCGTACCGGTAACGTCGACCTGGTAACCGTGGCGTTGAACCTCTACACCCAGGGCGTCGACCCCGAGCTGGACTTCTCCGACATCGATGGCGTGCGCAAAGTCGTCGAAGAGTGCAACCAGATTCCTGTGCACCCACGTCACCCGTACGTTGGCGACCTGGTCCACACCGCGTTCTCCGGCTCCCACCAGGATGCGATCCGCAAGGGCTTCGCCCAGCAGCAACCGGACGAGCTGTGGGAAGTGCCGTACTTGCCGATCGACCCGGCCGACATCGGTCGCAGCTACGAGGCGGTGATTCGCGTCAACAGCCAGTCGGGCAAGGGTGGTATCGCTTACCTGCTGGAACAGGAATACGGCATCAACTTGCCGCGCCGCATGCAGATCGAGTTCAGCCAGGTCGTGCAGCGTGAAACCGATCGCCTGGGTCTGGAGATGACAGCCCAGCAGATCCACGCGCTGCTGCACAGCGAGTACTTGCAGGCCAATACCCCGTACGCGCTGGTCAGCCATCGCTTGCAGGAAGAAAACGGTCACAGCGCCGTGGAAGTGGAAGTCTCCAGCAAAGGTCAGGGCGAAACCAACCTGCACTGGCGCGGCAAGGGCAACGGCGCTCTGGAAGCACTGGTGGCCGGCCTGCCGATTCCGGTGGAAATCATGGACTACAACGAACACGCCATCGGCGCGGGCACCAATGCCAAGGCTGCGGCCTACATTGAACTGCGCGTAAACGGTGAGCGTGCGGTGCATGGCGTCGGCATCGATGAAAACATCACCACCGCCAGCTTCAAGGCGCTGTTCAGCGCGCTGAACCGCTCCCTGAGCCAGCCGGAAGCGAAAGCGGCGTAAGTCTGCGCTGCAATGCAAAAGGCCCCGGGGTGTGAACCTTGGGGCCTTTTTGTTTGCCTGTATTTTTTGTGTCGCCTGTCAGGGCCTCATCGCGGGCAAGCCCGCTCCCACATGGGATTGTGGTGTACACAAAATCTGTGTCACACCGGTCAACTGTGGGAGCGGGCTTGCCCGCGATGAGGCCCTGTCAGGCAGCGAAAATCTCAGGTGAACTCAAAGGTATCCGCATCCAGATTCGCCGGAAACCGCGTGCGATAAGCCGCCAGCTCCGCCGCGTCCAGAACGACCTTGAAGACCCCATCGGCATCGCCTGCGCCAAGCAACGTCTCACCCTGAAAATCCAGCACCTGACTGTCACCGGTATACGCAAAGCCTTTGCCATCGGTACCGATGCGGTTCACCGCTGCCACATAGCAGAGGTTTTCAATCGCCCGTGCCGGCAGCAAACGGTTCCAGTGCTGGCGCCGGGCGCCCGGCCAATTGGCGGTGTACAGCAACAAGTCGGTGTCTTGAGGGTCGCGGCTCCAGACCGGGAAACGCAGGTCGTAGCAAATCAGCGGCCGCACTCGCCAGCCCTTCAATTCGAACTGCACCTGACGCTCGCCCGGGGTGAAATGGTTGTGCTCACCCGCCATGCGGAACAGGTGACGCTTGTCGTAATGCCACACCTCCCCGTCCGGCCGCGCCCACAACAGACGATTGCGATGACTGCCGTCAGCCACCTGGACGATGATGCTGCCGGTAATCACCGCATCCAGTTTCGCTGCCTGAACCCGCAGCCATTTACTGGTGGGGCCATTTTCCGGCTCGGCGAGGGTTTCCGACTCCATGGAGAAACCGGTGGTGAACATCTCCGGAAGGATGATCAGGTCCGCGCCACGAGCCTGTTCCAGCAAGGGCTCGAAATGCTCCAGATTGGCCTGACGATCATGCCAGACCAGGGTGGTCTGGATCAGCGCGACATTCAGATTGGGCAGAGCACTCAGATCACGCATAGTTTTGCCGCTGCTTCACGCAGGGTCTCCTCGCGCTTGGCAAAGCACAGGCGCACCAGGCGCTGGCCGACCGGTGGAGTCTGGTAGAACACCGAGATCGGGATGCTCGCGACGCCATGTTCGCGGGTCATCCACAGTGCCATCTCGACGTCATTGAGGTCCGGGCGAATCTGCGAGTAATCGACCAGCTGGAAGTAAGTACCCGCCACGCGGCTGAAACTGAAGCGTGACGGCGCCAGCAGATCGCAGAACAGATCGCGCTTGGCCTGATAGAAACCCGGTAACTCTTCGACGTGTTCCGGGTGCTCGGCCATGTAATCGGCCAAAGCGTATTGCAGCGGCGTCACGCCGCAGAAACTGACGTACTGGTGAACCTTGCGCAGCTCGGCGCTAAGGGCTGGCGGCGCCACTACGTAACCGGTTTTCCAGCCAGTGACGTGGTAGGTCTTGCCGAACGAACTGACCACAAATGCGCGTTGATAGAGCTCTTCGTGGGCCAATACGCTGACGTGAGGCACGCCGTCGAATACCAGGTGTTCGTAGACCTCGTCGCTGATCACATAGATATCGCGGTCGCGGATCAACGCCGCCAGTTGATCGAGCTCGGCACGACTGATCAGCGCGCCGCTGGGGTTGTGCGGGGTATTGAGGATAATCATCCGCGTGCGCGGTGTAATGGCTTCAGCTAGCTTCTGGAAGTCGATGGAAAAGTCTTTCAGACCCAGTTGCACATGCACGCAACGGCCACCGGCCAGCTCCACCGAAGGTTCATAACTGTCGTAGGCAGGATCGAACACGATCACTTCATCGCCGCCGTGGATCACCGCCTGAATGGCGCAGAAGATTGCCTGAGTCGCGCCGGGAGTGACTGTCACTTCGCTGTCGGCATCGACATGGGCGCCATAGCTGCGAGCGATCTTCGCCGCAATCTGCTGACGCAACACCGGCAGGCCAGTCATCGGCGAATACTGGTTGTGGCCACTGGCGATGTGCCGACCAACTGCATCGCGCAAGGCCTGCGGGCCGTCGAAATCGGGAAACCCCTGAGACAGATTGATCGCCCCGGTTTGCGCCGCAAGCTGAGACATCTGAGTGAAGATAGTGATGCCGACATTCGGCAGCTTACTGGTGATCATCGGTGATTCCCTGGCTCTACACCCGGCTCTACGACGGCACGGGAGAGCTCGAGAATAGCCCAAACGGCGCCCATAAAAAAAGGGCGCCTATAGCGCCCTTTCTGTAACCCGATCCTGTGGGAGCGTGGCTTGCCCGCGATGGTCACGCCGCGGTGTCACAGGTACACCGCGTTATCGTTCATCGCGGGCAAGCCCGCTCCCACAGGAACCGGGTTAGCCTCAAATCAGCGCTTGTCGCGGCGCTTCTTGTCGGCTTTCTTGTGGTGAGTCATCAAACGACGCTTCTTGTTGACCTGACGGTCAGTGAGCGTGTTCTTGTTGCCTTCGTACGGGTTCTCGCCACCCTTGAACTCGATGCGGATCGGCGTACCGACCAGCTTGAGCACACGACGGTAAGTGTTTTCCAGGTAACGGACGTAAGACTTCGGAACCTTCTCGATCTGGTTACCGTGGATCACGATGATCGGCGGGTTCGCACCACCCAAGTGGGCATAACGCAGCTTGATCCGGCGGTTGTTGACCATCGGCGGCGCGTGCTCGCCAACCGCATCTTCCAGAATCTGGGTCAGGCGGTTGGTCGGCCAGCGGGTGACCGCAGACTTGAACGAGTTCTGTACCGACGCGTAGAGGTTGCCTACGCCAGTGCCGTGCAGGGCCGAGATGAAGTGGATATCGGCGAAGTCGACGAAGAACAGTCGACGTTGCAGCTCGACCTTCACGAAGTCGCGCTCGCTCGGCGTCATGCCGTCCCACTTGTTGATCGCGATAACCAGCGCACGACCGGCTTCAAGGGCAAAACCCAGCAGGTTGAGGTCGTGGTCCACCACGCCTTCGCGGGCGTCCATCACGAAGATCACCACGTTGGCGTCTTTGATCGCTTGCAGGGTTTTGACCACGGAGAACTTTTCAACTTCTTCGTGGATCTTGCCGCGCTTGCGCACACCGGCGGTGTCGATCAGCGTGTACTTCTCGTCGTTACGTTCAAACGGGATGTAGATGCTGTCGCGGGTGGTGCCGGGCTGGTCATAAACGATAACCCGGTCTTCACCGAGCATGCGGTTGACCAGGGTCGACTTGCCGACGTTCGGACGGCCGATGATGGCGATCTTGATACCGTCTTTTTCGCTTGGGCCAGGAATGCGCTTGGCTTCCTCACCTTCGGCAACGATTTCTTCTTCGCCTTCTTCCTGCTCTTCTTCGTCTTTCGGGAAGTCGCTCAGGGCGATTTCCAGCATCTGGGTGATGCCACGACCATGGGCACCGGCGATCGGGATCGCGTGGCCCATGCCCAACGGAGCAAATTCGGCGCGGGCCATTTCAGGGTCGATGTTGTCAACCTTGTTGGCAACCACGTAAGAACGCTTGTTACGCTTGCGCAAGTGCTCGGCGATCATCTGGTCGGCCGCGGTGAAACCGGCCTTGGCATCTACCAGGAATAAAACGACATCCGCTTCTTCAATGGCCAGCAGCGACTGCTCGGCCATTTTTTCGTCCATACCGTGCTCGTCACCGGAGATACCGCCGGTGTCGACCAGAATGTAGGAACGCCCTTGCCACTTGGCCTCACCGTACTGGCGATCACGGGTCAGACCGGACAAGTCGCCGACGATGGCGTCGCGAGTCCTGGTCAGGCGGTTGAACAAGGTGGACTTGCCGACGTTCGGTCGGCCCACCAGGGCGATTACGGGAACCATGCGGCTCTCCACTTCGTTATTTCAGAAAATACAAAAGCCGCTGCGAGGCAGCGGCTGGTGCTCGGGGCAGCACTTGGGAGTGCCGCAAACCTTGCAGAGCAAGGCCGCTTGGGGGTTAAACCCCAAGCATAGTCTTTACTTGATGGTCAGGGCTTCCAGTTTGCCGCTGTTGCCATACACATAAATCGTGTCACCCACCACCAGCGGACGGGCACGCAGGCCATCGCTGTCGATGCGCTCGCGGCCGACGAAACGACCGTCCACCTGACTCAGCAGGTGCAGGTAGCCTTCCATATCACCGACTGCAACATAGCTGGAGAACACTTCCGGAGCCGACAGTTGACGGCGGGCCAGCGAATCGTTGCTCCACAACGCAGTGGTAGAACGTTCGTCGACGCCTTCAACGGTGCCTGCGGACAGGCTCACGTAGACGCTGCCAAAACCCTGAGCAACGCCGGCATAACTGGAAGCATCACGCTGCCAGAGCTGACGGCCGCTTTCCAGGTCCAGTGCCGCAACACGACCCTGATAGCTGGCGACATACAGCGTACCGCCGGACAGCAGCAAGCCACCGTCGATATCGACCACACGCTCCAGCTCCGAACGACCTTGTGGAATCGCTACGCGCTGTTCCCACACCGGCACGCCGTTGGAAACATCCAGAGCGACCACTTTACCAGTCGACAGGCCAGCCACCGCGAGGCGGTTGGTGACGATCGGTGCGCTGGTACCGCGCAGAGTAAGAACCGCTGGCGTGCTGTCATACAACCAGCGCTGGTTGCCGGTAGCGGCATCCAGACCGATCAGACGGTCATCCTGGGTCTGAACCACAACAACGTCACCGTTGGTGGCCGGCGGCGCGAGCACTTCACTGGTCACGCGAGCGCGCCATTTCTCTTCACCGCTGCTGGCATCCAGGGCAACGATTTCGCCCTTGAGCGTGCCGATCATGACCAGACCGTAACCCACGCCAACGGCGCCGGAGACAGGCAGTTCGAGATCTTTCTTCCATTTGACGTCGCCATTGCTGCGATCCATCGCCATCACCACACCGGTGACGTCGCCGGCATAGATGGTATCGCCATCGATCGCCGGAACCAGCATGTTGTAGGTTTCGCCCTGACCGTCACCGATCGAACGACTCCACTGCTTCTGCAGAACCACTTCTTCTTTGAAGTCGGTCAACTCGGCCGGTGGCAATTCTTTTTTGCTGTTGCTGCTGCAACCCGCGGCCAATATGGCCAGAGCCAGCAATGCTGCATGTTTCCAACGGATCACGTCACGCATCCCCTTTGGCCAGGTCGTCCAGCTTGATTTGTAGGCCGCCGACCGCCGCTTCATCCGACAGTGCCGCCTTGGCTTTTTGATACGCCGTGTTCGCTTCGTCGGTACGACCCAACTGCACCAGCAGGTCGCCTTTGAGTTCTTCGCGAGTAGCCAGGAAAGCTTTGTCGGCATCGCCTTCGAGCAGTTTCAGGGCTTCATCGACCTTGTTCTGCGCGGCCAGCACCTGCGCCAGGCGCTGACGGGCAATTTCGCCGAGTGCCGGATTGGCCGGTTTGTCGACAATGGCTTTCAGCTCGGTGGCTGCGTCGTCCAGCTTGCCGCTGTCGACCGCGACTTTCGCCATGAACAGGCTGCCGTATTGCGCGTAAGCGGTGCCGCCGAACTCGCTGTTGAGCTTGCCGGCCAGGTCCGAAACACGTGCAGCATCAGGCTTGCCGTCAGGCGTCAGCGTGGTTTCGAGCAATTGCTGATAGAGAATCGAGGCGCCTTGCGACTGATTGCTCTGATACTTCTGAAAGGCCTGCCAGCCGAACACGATGACCAGCGCCAACAGGCCGCCAGTGACCAGGGGCTTGCCGTTGCGTGTCCACCAGTCCTTCAACTCCGCCAGATGTTCGTCTTCGGTACTCGACACCCCAATACTCCTTAATCGCTAAATCGGCTGTTTGACAGCTTCAACCCTGCACGACGCAGGTGGCCAGGTGTGCAGCAAGCGCATCCCAGGCAATGCTTTGTTGTTCGCCCTGGCCACGCAGGGGTTTGAAACCTACCACTTGCTGGGCCATTTCGTCCTCACCGAGAATCAATGCGTACAGCGCACCGCTCTTGTCGGCTTTCTTGAACTGGCTTTTGAAGCTGCCGGCGCCGGCATTGACTTGCAGGCGCAGGTTGGGCAATTGATCACGAATACGCTCGCTCAGGACCAGACCGGCCAGTTCGGCGGCTTCACCGAAGGCGCAGAGGTAGACATCGACCTGACGGGAGATTTCTTCGGGAATCTGCTCCAGGGTTTCAAGCAGCAGCACCAGACGCTCGATGCCCATGGCGAAACCGACGCCCGTGGTCGGCTTGCCGCCCATCTGCTCCACCAGACCGTCGTAACGACCACCGGCACACACGGTGCCCTGAGCGCCCAACTTGTCGGTGACCCATTCGAAAACGGTCTTGCTGTAGTAATCCAGCCCGCGAACCAGCTTCGGGTTGATCACATAAGGAATGCCGGCGGCGTCCAGACGAGTCTTGAGGCCCTCGAAGTGCACGCGGGATTCTTCGTCGAGGTAGTCGGCCATTTTTGGCGCGTCGGCCAATGCCGCTTGGGTGTCGGGGTTCTTGGTATCCAGAACCCGCAGCGGGTTGGTCTTCAGACGACGCTGGCTGTCTTCGTCCAGTTGATCCAGGCGAGCGGACAGGTATTCGACCAGGGCTTCACGATAACGGCCACGGGACTCGCTGGTGCCCAGGCTATTGAGTTCGAGCTTGACCGCATCGCGGATACCCAGCTCGCCCCACAGGCGCCAGGTCAGCACGATCAGCTCGGCGTCGATGTCCGGACCGTCGAGGTTGAAGACTTCGCAACCGATCTGGTGGAACTGGCGATAACGACCTTTCTGTGGACGTTCGTGACGGAACATCGGGCCGATGTACCAGAGTTTCTGCACCTGGCCGCCGCCGGTGATGCCGTGCTCGAGCACCGCACGCACACAGGCCGCCGTGCCTTCAGGGCGCAGGGTCAGGGAATCGCCGTTGCGGTCCTCGAAGGTGTACATCTCTTTTTCGACGATGTCGGTCACTTCACCGATGGAGCGTTTGAACAGCTCGGTGAACTCGACGATCGGCATGCGGATTTGCTTGTAACCGTAGTTATCCAGCAAACGCGAGACGGTGCCCTCGAAATGACGCCACAGGGGAGTCTGTTCGGGCAGGATGTCGTTCATGCCACGAATGGCTTGCAGAGACTTGCTCACTTTAAATCCTTAAATTCGTTCGGCTCTTCAGTCAGGCTCAGCCGCGAGCGATTACAGCCGCGTCGGCTTCGACCTTTTCGGCCGCTTTCTGGCGGATCAATCGTTCGAGCTCATCCACCAGATTGTCATTAGTCAGTTTCTGCGCCGGCTTGCCGTCGATGTAAATCAGGTTTGGCGTACCGCCGGTCAAGCCGATATGGGCTTCCTTGGCTTCGCCCGGCCCGTTGACCACGCAACCGATTACCGCGACATCCAGCGGCACCAGCAGGTCTTCGAGACGCCCTTCCAGCTCGTTCATGGTTTTGACCACATCGAAGTTCTGCCGCGAGCAGCTCGGGCAGGCGATGAAGTTGATTCCACGGGAACGCAGGTGCAGGGATTTGAGAATGTCGTAGCCGACTTTCACTTCCTCGACCGGGTCGGCCGCCAACGAGATGCGAATAGTATCGCCAATCCCTTCGGCGAGCAGCATACCGAGGCCCACGGCGGATTTCACTGTGCCTGAGCGCAAACCACCGGCTTCGGTAATACCCAGATGCAGCGGCTGGACGATTTCCTTGGCCAGCAAGCGGTAAGCGGCGACGGCCATGAACACGTCGGAGGCTTTCACGCTGACCTTGAAGTCCTGGAAATTCAGGCGCTCGAGGTGTTCAACGTGACGCAAGGCGGACTCGACCAGCGCAGCCGGAGTCGGCTCGCCATATTTCTTTTGCAGGTCTTTTTCCAGGGAGCCGGCGTTGACGCCGATGCGGATTGGAATCCCGCGATCACGGGCGGCATCGACCACCGCACGCACGCGGTCTTCACGACCGATGTTGCCCGGGTTGATCCGCAGGCAATCCACACCCAGTTCGGCTACGCGCAAAGCGATCTTGTAGTCGAAGTGGATGTCGGCCACCAACGGCACTTTGACCAGCTGCTTGATCTTGCCGAAGGCTTCGGCGGCGTCCATGTCCGGCACGGAAACCCGCACGATATCGACGCCAGCCGCTTCCAGACGATTGATCTGGGCCACGGTGGCGGCCACGTCATTGGTGTCGCTGTTGGTCATGCTCTGAACAGCGATAGGCGCATCGCCGCCCACGGGCACGTTACCGACCCAGATCTTGCGGGATTCGCGACGTTTGATTGGAGATTCGCCGTGCATGACTTATTGACCCAACTTCAGGCGAGCAGTCTCGCCACTGGTGAACGGAGCGACATCAACCACCTGCCCGTTGTAACTGACCTGCGCGCCACGGGCGAAGCCCAGACGCACGGAAAAAGGCGGTTTGCCGCTGACAGTAACATTTTCGCCTTTACGCTTGAGACCACTCAACAGCACCTTACCCGTGCCATCGGTCACTTGCGTCCAGCAATCGGCGGTGAATTGCAGTTGCACCTGGCCTTGGCCGGCCACCGGAGCTGCCGGAGCTGGAGCCGGGGCGGTCGGAGCAATCGGGGCCGTGACAACCGGTGCAGGTACAGCGGGAACAGCCGGGGCAGGCGTCGCCGGTGTCGCGACCACCGGAGCAGTGCTGTGGGCCGCCGCCGCAGGCGTTACTGCTGGAGCTGCTGGCGCCGGCGCGCTCGTTTCGGCACTGACTGGCTCTTCGGTCGAAGTCTCGGTCTGAGGCAGCGCAAGAGGCGTCTCACCTTCAGCCTGCCCCTGCGCAACCGCTTGGTCTTCCGGCTCGTCCAGTGGATGGATCTGGGTGGTGCCGTCGGCGCCTTCGACTTCAACGTGTTCCGGAGCCAGGCCGATCAGGTCCTTGGTGCGCAATGAAGTTTGATCCTGCCACCAGATAAAACCACCGCCAATCACCGCGAGCAGCAACAGCAGGCTGACAATTCGCAAAATGGTGTGGGAAACCCGAACCGGCTCTTCGATACGCCCCAGGCTGTGGACGTTGCTGCCCTGTGAGTCGGTGCCGGTGGATTGGTCGAACTGCTGGACCAGAATAGTTTGGTCCATACCGAGCAATTTGGCATACGCGCGAATATAGCCACGAGCAAAGGTGTGCCCAGGCAGCCTGTCGAAAGCGCCAGCTTCCAGATTGCTCAGGGAATTGACGGTGAGGTTGAGCTTGAGGGCCACTTCGGCCAGCGACCAGCCATTGCTTTCGCGGGCCTGGCGCAAAGTCTCACCGGGGTTAACGCGATTCGCTGCTACAACTTCGGGATGCGCCGCTTTCATCATTGCTCCGACAGGTATTGCTGATATTCCGGCGTACCGGGATAGAGTCGTTTTAATTGCAGGCCAAAACTGGCGGCCTTGTCGCGATCTTCGAACACTTTTGCCAGCCGAACGCCGAGCAATAGACTACGTGCATTTTGTTCGGTGAGCAGGCTAAAACGGTCGTAGTAGTCACGCGCGGGCACATAATGCCTGTCTTCGTAAGACAACTCAGCCATTTCCAGCAATGCACGTGGCTGTTGTCGATTCAAACGCAGGGCTTTTTCCAGTTGCTGGCGGGCCAGATCACGCTGGCCAAGCTTTGAAGCGGTCATGCCCAGGTTTTCGAAAACCCGTGAACGCTCAGGATACAGGGTATCGGCAGCGGCCTGTTCGAAGCGTTCGTACGCCTCTTTGTAACGTTTCTCTTCGAAAAGAAAACTGCCGTAGTTATTCAGGATTCGCGCATCGGCGGGACGAGAGGACAGTGCCTTGCGAAAATGCTGATCGGCCAGTTCCGGTTCCATCTCGGCCTGGAACACCAGCCCCAGTGCCGCGTTGGCGTCAGGATCCGAGCTGTCCAGGTCCAAGGCCTTCTTCAACGGGACTTTGGCGCGCTCGGTCATGCCCTGCTGCAGATACCCCAGGCCCAGCTGCACGTAGGCGGCACGCGCTTCATCACGGCCCTTGCTGGTCTTCATCGGGTTGAAATCGCCCGACAGGACACAACCAGCACAGAGGCTGGCCAACAGCACAAGCAGCGCGAAGCGCAGGGACATAGAGATCCTCTCTTAATTATTGTTCGCGGCGTTTGTTGCGATATCGTTTTCGGCGCTCAATTCGCGCACGGCGATATAACGTTCGCTGCGACGGGTGCGATCCAGCACCTGCCCTACCAATTGGCCACACGCGGCATCGATGTCTTCACCGCGGGTGGTGCGTACGGTGACATTGAAGCCTGCATGGTGAAGCTGATCCTGAAACCGGCGAATCGCGTTGTTGCTCGGGCGCTCGTAACCGGAATGCGGGAACGGGTTGAACGGAATCAGGTTGATCTTGCACGGGATGTTCTTGAGCAACTCGATCATCTCAACGGCATGTTCAACCTTGTCGTTGATGTCCTTGAGCAAGGTGTACTCGATGGTCAACACGCGCTTTTCGCCCAGGGACGACATGTAGCGCTGGCACGACTCGAGCAGCATCTTAAGCGGATATTTTTTGTTGATCGGCACCAATTGGTTACGCAATGCGTCGTTTGGTGCGTGCAGCGACAACGCCAGGGACACGTCGATGTGCTTGGACAACTCATCGATCATCGGCACCACGCCCGAAGTGGACAGGGTTACGCGGCGCTTGGAGATCCCGTAGCCCAGGTCATCCATCATCAGATGCATGGCGGCCACGACGTTGTCGAAGTTCAGCAGCGGCTCACCCATGCCCATCATCACCACGTTGGTGATGGCACGGTCGGCGGTCGCCGGGATGCTGCCGAACGATTTATTGGCAATCCACACCTGACCGATCACTTCGGCGGCGGTGAGGTTGCTGTTGAAACCTTGCTTGCCGGTGGAGCAGAAGCTGCAATCCAGGGCACAGCCTGCCTGGGACGAAACGCACAGAGTGCCGCGTTTGCCCTGGGGAATGTACACGGTCTCGACGCAGCTACCGGACGCCACGCGCACCACCCACTTACGGGTGCCATCGGTGGAGATGTCCTCGCTGACCACTTCGGGGCCGCGGACTTCAGCAATGGCCTTGAGCTTGTCGCGCAAGGCCTTGCTGACGTTCGTCATGGCGTCGAAATCATCAACGCCAAGGTGGTGAATCCATTTCATTACCTGACCGGCACGGAAACGCTTCTCCCCGATTGAGTCGAAGAATTTTTCCATTTCCTGTTGAGTCAGACCCAGCAGGTTGGTTTTTACAGTCGATGTAGTCATGGATTCACCTTCACTCTTAAGCCAATGCTTAGCGAGTGGTTACTTCAGTAGCTGCGAAGAAGTACGAGATTTCGCGAGCAGCAGCGGCTTCGGAGTCCGAACCGTGTACAGCGTTGGCGTCGATGGAATCAGCGAAGTCAGCGCGGATGGTGCCGGCAGCAGCTTCTTTAGGGTTGGTAGCGCCCATCAGCTCACGGTTCAGAGCGATAGCGTTTTCGCCTTCCAGAACCTGAACGACAACCGGACCGGAGATCATGAAAGCAACCAGGTCGTTGAAGAAACCACGAGCGCTGTGCTCAGCGTAGAAGCCTTCAGCTTCGGCTTTGGACAGTTGCTTCATTTTCGAAGCTACAACGCGCAGGCCAGCGTCTTCGAAACGGGAAACGATCTTGCCGATCACGTTTTTAGCAACGGCGTCAGGCTTGATGATGGAGAAAGTACGTTGAACAGCCATGGTGTAACTCCAGAAACGGTAATTTGCGAAAAATTAAACCCGCGAATTATACGCGGGTTCTTTGGTATTGCCTAACTGCGTACGGTACAGACTCAGTCTGCTTCTTCGATCCAGGCGGCCTGAATGGCTTCAAGCACCTTCTCGCCACCGCGGGTCGGATCATCACTGAACTCCGGCAATGCCAGCACCCATTGGTGCAGATCGACGAAGTTCACATAACGCGGGTCCACACCCGGCTTTGACTCAGCCAGCTGGATCGCGATTTCCAGCACATCAACCCATTTCAGACTCATGTCGGTTCCTTGAATCAGTGCGGCGCTTCGGCGGCATGGTTGAGCGAGTATTTCGGAATTTCAACGGTCAGGTCTTCAGTCCCGACTTTTGCCTGACAGGCCAGACGTGACTGAGCTTCCAGCCCCCAGGCCTTATCAAGATAGTCTTCCTCCAGCTCATCAGCCTCTTCCAGCGAGTCGAAACCCTCACGAATGATGCAGTGACAAGTGGTGCACGCGCAGACGCCACCACAAGCACTTTCCATCTCGATATGGTGTTCATGGGCCAGTTCGAGAATGGATATGCCAGGCTCAGCCTCCACAACCATGCCTTCCGGGCAGAACTTCTCGTGTGGCAGAAAAATGACCTGCGGCATCAATTATTCCTCGATTTCATTCAGATTGCGCCCCGCCAGAGCGGCTTTCACCGTCGAGTCCAGGCGGCGGGCAGCAAAGGCATCGGTCACTTGCGACAGACGTTTGGTCTGCTGCTCAATGGCGTAACCATCGGTGCCTTTCATCAATTCGGTCAGCTCCTGCATCTGCAATTCGATGACCATGCGCTCTTCGGCGTCGAGCAAGCGTTCGCCGTCGACATCCAGAGCCCCCTGAACCGCCTCGATCAGGCGCTGGGCATCGACCTGCTGCTCACGCAATACGCGGGCGACCTTGTCGTCGTTGGCGTGCTGGAACGAATCCTTGAGCATCTTGGCGATTTCACCGTCGGTCAGGCCGTAGGACGGTTTGACCTGAATGCTGGCTTCGACACCCGAACCCAATTCGCGGGCCGAGACACTGAGCAGACCGTCTGCATCGACCTGGAAGGTCACGCGAATCTTCGCCGCACCAGCGACCATCGCAGGAATACCGCGCAATTCGAAGCGCGCCAGGGAGCGGCAGTCACTGATCAGCTCGCGCTCGCCCTGCAATACGTGGATCGCCATGGCCGACTGACCATCTTTATAAGTGGTGAAGTCCTGAGCCCGGGCGACGGGGATGGTGGTATTGCGCGGAATCACCTTCTCCATCAGACCGCCCATGGTTTCCAGCCCCAGGGACAACGGAATCACGTCGAGCAACAGCAGTTCGCCGCCGTCACGCTTGTTGCCAGCCAGGGTATCGGCCTGGATCGCGGCACCGATGGCCACGACTTGATCCGGATCGATTTCGGTCAGCGGTTCGCGACCGAAGGCGTGCGCAACGGCTTCGCGGACGCGAGGCACGCGCGTCGAGCCGCCGACCATGACCACCGCATGAACGTCTTCCAGCTCGATACCGGAATCACGCACCGCGCGACGGCAGGCTTTCAGGCTGCGAGCAACCATTGGCTCGATCAGCGCATTGAAGGCTTCACGGGTCAACTCGGCCTTCCAGTCACCATAAGCGACTTCGACGGACGAGCAATGGGTCAGGGCTTCTTTGGCTGCGCACGCGGTTTGCAGCAGATTACGTTGCGTACCCGGATCGAGGTCGGCCGACAGACCGGCGCCCTCGATAATCCAGCCAGCAATAGCGTGATCGAAGTCATCGCCACCCAAAGCGCTGTCGCCGCCGGTAGCCAGCACTTCGAACACACCGCCGGTCAGGCGCAGAATCGAAATATCAAAGGTGCCGCCGCCCAGGTCATAAATGGCAACCAGGCCTTCAGCCTGTTGATCCAGACCGTAAGCCACCGCAGCAGCGGTTGGCTCATTGAGCAAGCGCAGCACGTTCAGACCGGCCAGCTTGGCCGCGTCCTTGGTGGCTTGACGCTGTGCATCATCGAAATAGGCTGGAACGGTAATCACCGCGCCAACCAATTCGCCACCCAAGGTCGCTTCAGCACGCTGACGCAGCACTTTGAGGATATCGGCGGAGACTTCGACCGGGCTTTTCGGGCCTTGCACAGTGTCGATGAACGGCATGTGCGACTCGCCGTCGACGAAACGGTACGGCAGCTGGTCGCCCAATTGCTTGACGTCGGACAAACCACGACCCATCAAGCGCTTGACCGACAGCACAGTGTTCAAAGGATCGGACGCGGCGGCCAGTTTGGCCGATTCGCCGACTTCGACGCGATCGGCGTGATAGCGCACGGCAGACGGCAGGATGACCTGCCCTTGCGCGTCAGCCAGAGGCTCGGAAAGACCACTGCGCAATGCAGCGACCAGCGAATTGGTAGTGCCCAAGTCGATCCCCACAGCCAGACGACGCTGGTGCGGTTGAGGACTTTGGCCGGGTTCGGCGATCTGCAGTAGGGCCATCGTTATCAGGACTTATCTGTATATCAGGCGTGCGACCGGAGCGGCACTGGGTTAATCGTCGAGGCGCTCTTCTAACTGGCGCACTTCGTAGGTGAGCTTGTCGAGGAACTGCATACGCCGCATCAGGCGCTCGGCCTGTTCACGTTGCGCTGCATCATCCCAACAGGCTGCGAAGCTTTCGTTCAGTTCATCCTGCGCAGTCTTCAGGCGACGCTTGAACACTGCGACACCCGCCAGATCGGCGCTGTCTTGCAGGTCTTCGAGCTCTTCACGCAGCTCCATCTGCTGCAGAAGAAACTCCGGATCATGCACCGTGACCTCCAGCGGCAGCTCGCGACCACCCATGGCGAGCAAGTAGCGCGCGCGCTTGGGGGGACTTTTGAGCGTCTGGTAGGCCTCGTTGAGGCTCGCGGATTGCTCTAGCGCCAGCCGCTGCTCACGCTCGGAAGCGTCTGCAAAGCGGTCCGGATGAACACCGCGCGCCAACTCACGGTAGCGCGTGGCCAACTGATCGAGATCCAGACGGAAGCTCGGCTTCAGCTCAAACAAAGCGAAATGACAAGGAGTACCCACGCGCAGCCTCAGATGTTGAAGCTTTCGCCGCAGCCACATTCACCGCGCACGTTGGGATTGTTGAACTTGAAGCCTTCGTTCAACCCTTCCTTGACGAAATCGAGTTCGGTGCCGTCCAGGTAGGCCAGGCTTTTCGGGTCGATGATCACTTTCTCGCCGTGACTTTCGAACACCTGATCCTCTGCCACCACCTCGTCGACAAACTCCAGCACGTAGGCAAGGCCGGAACAGCCTGTGGTGCGAACACCCAGGCGAATCCCTTCACCTTTGCCGCGCCCGTTGAGGGAGCGTCGCACGTGTTGAGCAGCCGCTTCTGTCATGCTGATAGCCATCGGTGACTCCTTACTCGTCGCCAAATCTTGAAAGTCAGATCAAGCCTTTCTTCTGCTTGTAGTCGCGAACGGCCGCTTTGATAGCGTCTTCAGCAAGTACGGAGCAGTGAATTTTCACTGGCGGCAGGGCCAGTTCTTCGGCCAGTTGAGTGTTCTTGATGGTCTCTGCTTCATCCAGAGTCTTGCCTTTCATCCACTCGGTCGCCAGGGAGCTGGAGGCGATCGCCGAACCGCAACCGTAAGTCTTGAACTTGGCGTCTTCGATGATGCCTTGCTCGTTGACCTTGATCTGCAGACGCATCACGTCACCGCACGCCGGAGCGCCGACCATGCCGGTGCCGACATCAGGATCTTCTGCATCCATCTTGCCGACGTTGCGCGGGTTCTCGTAGTGGTCGATGACCTTTTCGCTGTAAGCCATGATTCTTAATCCTCACTCATCAGGAGTCGCTCTTGAAACCCTGCCAATCGTGGATTCGCAGGGCCCGGTTGCGGCGACTTGAATATCAGTGTGCCGCCCACTCGATTTTCGAAATGTCGACGCCGTCTTTGTACATGTCCCACAGCGGCGACAGAGTGCGCAGCTTGGTGACGGCCTCGCAGACTTTCTGCGCGGCGTAGTCGATTTCTTCTTCGGTGGTGAATCGGCCGAAGGTGAAGCGAATCGAGCTGTGTGCCAGTTCGTCGTTGCGGCCCAGGGCGCGCAGTACATACGAAGGCTCAAGCGACGCCGAGGTGCAGGCCGAACCGGACGAAACCGCCAGATCCTTGAGCGCCATGATCAGCGACTCGCCTTCGACGTAGTTGAAGCTCAGGTTCAGGTTGTGCGGTACGCGAGCGGTCATGCTGCCGTTGACGTACAGCTCTTCCAGGCCTTCGACCTGCTTGAAGAAACGGTCGCTCAGGGCTTTGATGCGTGCATTTTCGGCAGCCATGTCTTCCTTGGCCACACGGAACGCTTCGCCCATGCCGACGATCTGGTGGGTCGCCAGGGTGCCGGAGCGCATGCCACGCTCGTGACCGCCGCCGTGCATGGTCGCTTCGATGCGCACACGCGGCTTGCGGCTGACGTACAGCGCGCCGATGCCTTTAGGGCCGTAGGTTTTGTGGGCAGAGAACGACATCAGGTCGACTTTCAGCTTCGACAGGTCAATCTCGACCTTGCCGGTGGACTGAGCAGCGTCGACGTGGAACAGGATCCCCTTGGAGCGGGTCAGTTCGCCGATGGCTGCGATGTCGTTGATGGTGCCGATTTCGTTGTTCACGTGCATGACCGACACCAGGATGGTGTCATCGCGCAGGGCAGCTTCAACCATCTCTGGAGTGACCAGACCATCTTCGCGAGGATCGAGGTAAGTCACTTCGAAACCTTCACGCTCCAGTTGGCGCATGGTGTCGAGGACAGCCTTGTGCTCAATCTTGGTGGTGATCAGGTGCTTGCCTTTGGTGGAGTAGAAATGCGCCGCACCCTTGATTGCCAGGTTGTCGGACTCGGTGGCACCGGAGGTCCAGACGATTTCACGCGGGTCGGCGTTAACCAGGTCAGCGACCTGACGACGAGCGTTCTCGACGGACTCTTCAGCTTTCCAGCCGAACACGTGGGAACGGGACGCCGGGTTACCGAAGTTTCCGTCGACCAGCAGGCATTCACTCATCTTTTGCGCGACACGCGGATCAACCGGGGTGGTCGCAGAGTAATCAAGGTAAATCGGCAATTTCATGGACTATCTCCTAAATCAGGCTGGCTGGCGTGCCGCTAGCTCTTTGGCTGTCATTCGACGGCGGACGCTTCAATCTTGTCCAGGCGCGGCGCCTTGCTATTGCAACGACGCTGGTCCTGACGCTGGGCTACTTCTTGCACCTCACGGCGAGTTACAAGGTCAGCCAAGCTGATACCGCTCAGAAATTCGTGAATCTGCAGGCTCAGATCGCACCACAAGTGGTGGGTCAGACAGGTGTCGCCTTGATGGCAATCGCCCTGGCCCTGGCATTTGGTTGCATCGACCGATTCGTTGACCGCATCGATCACCTGGGCGACCTGAATCCCCTGCATATCGCGGGACAGCTGGTAACCACCGCCTGGACCGCGAACACTGGACACCAGATTGCTGCGGCGCAATTTGGCAAAAAGCTGCTCGAGGTAGGACAGGGAAATGCCTTGGCGCTCGGAGATATCGGCCAGGGACACCGGCCCGTGCTGCGCGTGCAACGCCAGGTCAAGCATGGCGGTCACGGCGTATCGGCCTTTTGTAGTCAGTCGCATGGACAATTACCACGGAGTTCGGAATGGGGCGAGTATGCAATTCCCGAGTATTTAAGTCAACTATAAGACCTAGTACTTTAGTCAGGTTTACCCGCAAAAGAGCGCGCGCATCATAGCAAAGGCTGGCCGTGTACAGCCAGCAATTGCGAGTTATCGCTCTTCGCGAGCAAGCCCGCTCCCACAGGATTCGCGCAATCCATGTAGGAGCGAGGCTTGCCCGCGAAGAAGCCGACTCGGTCTAGCTGACCTGACTCTGATCCTTATCTTTCACGCAGGCAAAGTCTTCTTCGCGCAGTTCAGGCAGATCTTTCGCACAGTAATTACTACCCAGATCCTTCAGTGCCCCGCACATGCCTTCAAGTCGACCATCTACCGCCTGCAGATGATCGAGCAACTGGTTAATGGCTCGTGCCACCGGATCCGGCATGTCTTCACCGACACCGTAGGCATCGAAACCGATCTTCTCGGCCATGGCCTTGCGCTTGGCGTCCTGCTCTTCATCGGACTTGACGATGATCCGCCCTGGAATCCCCACCACTGTCGCCCCGGGCGGAACCGCCTTGGTGACCACGGCATTGGACCCCACCTTGGCCCCGGCACCCACCGTAAACGGGCCGAGTACTTTGGCGCCCGCCCCGACCACTACGCCATCTTCCAGCGTCGGGTGACGCTTGCCCTTGTTCCAGCTGGTGCCGCCAAGGGTCACGCCTTGATACAGGGTGACGTCGTTGCCGATCTCGGCGGTCTCACCGATAACGATGCCCATGCCATGGTCAATAAAGAATCGACGACCCACTTTGGCACCCGGATGAATCTCGATCCCGGTCAACCAGCGACCGAAGTTCGACACCAGCCGCGCCAGCCATTTCCAGCCCATGCCCCACAACGCTGACGACAGGCGATGGATCCAGATGGCGTGCATGCCCGGGTAGCACGTCAGAACCTCAAAAGCATTACGCGCCGCCGGGTCACGATGGAAAACACTTTGGATATCTTCACGCAAACGCTCGAACATCATTAATCCTTCCGTTTTAGAAGCTCACCACGGGCCGCTTTCTGGGTTTCCGTGAGGATGCCACGCAATATATTCATTTCCGCCCGGCTGACCGAGCTGCGTCCGTACAAACGGCGCAGGCGCGCCATCAAGTGCCGTGGTTTTTCCGGGTCGAGGAATTCGATGGCCACCAGCGTTTGCTCCAGGTGTTCATAGAATCGCTCTAGCTCATCCATGGTCGCCAGCTCACCACTCTTGGTGGACGCCACTTCATCCTTCTCGACCTTGCTCGGCTGACCTGCAGCCGCCAACCAGGACATGCGCACTTCATAGCTCAACACCTGCACCGCCGCCCCAAGGTTCAGCGAACTGAACTCGGGGTCTGATGGGATGTGCACGTGATAATGACATCGCTGCAGCTCTTCATTGGTCAGGCCGGAGTCTTCACGACCAAACACCAATGCGATCTCGGCACCCTGCTCCGCCTCCCCGACCACCTTCACACCGCATTCGCGGGGGTCGAGCAACGGCCAGGGAATGCGACGATCACGAGCACTGGTACCCAGCACCAGATTACAGCCGACCAAGGCATCTTCCAGAGTGGCGACGACCTGAGCTTTTTCAAGGATGTCACCGGCGCCAGACGCACGCGCATCGGCCTCGTGATGCGGGAACAACCGCGGTTCGACCAGCACCAGCCGCGACAGGCCCATGTTCTTCATGGCACGCGCAGCCCCGCCGATATTTCCGGGGTGACTGGTATTGACCAGGACGACACGAATGTTTTGCAGCAAGGGAGGCGCTCTCGAACATAAAGGGGGAGCCGAATCTTACATCCCATCCTACCGTTAAGCCATGAAAGCGAACGCCGACCTTCACCTGTAGAAACTTTCTGATAGAATGCCCGGCTTTCTTTAACAACCTTAGGTGACACATCCATGCAGCCCATGCTGAATATCGCGCTGCGCGCCGCCCGCAGCGCCAGTGAATTGATTTTCCGCTCCATCGAGCGCCTGGATACCATCAAGGTCGACGAAAAAGACGCCAAGGATTACGTATCCGAGGTGGATCGCGCCGCCGAACAGAAAATCATCGATGCGCTGCGCAAGGCTTATCCTAATCACTCGATCATGGGTGAAGAAACCGGCATGCACGCCGGTAGCGGCATCGAAGGCGAAGAGTACCTGTGGATCATCGACCCACTGGACGGCACCACCAACTTCCTGCGCGGCATTCCTCACTTCGCTGTCAGCATTGCCTGCAAATACCGCGGTCGCCTGGAGCACGCTGTTGTTCTGGACCCGGTTCGCCAGGAAGAATTCACCGCCAGCCGTGGTCGCGGCGCCCAACTGAACGGTCGTCGCCTGCGCGTTAGCGGCCGCACCAGCCTGGACGGCGCCCTGCTGGGTACCGGCTTCCCATTCCGCGACGACCAGATGGACAACCTCGACAACTACCTGGGCATGTTCCGCGCCCTGGTTGGCCAGACCGCCGGCATCCGCCGCGCTGGCTCGGCGAGCCTGGACCTGGCCTACGTGGCCGCCGGCCGTTTCGATGCGTTCTGGGAGTCGGGCCTGTCCGAGTGGGACATGGCTGCAGGCGCCCTGCTGATCCAGGAAGCTGGCGGCCTGGTGAGCGACTTCACCGGCGGTCACGACTTCCTTGAGAAAGGCCACATCGTTGCCGGCAACACCAAATGCTTCAAGGCAGTATTGACGGCGATCCAGCCGCACCTGCCAGCTTCGCTGAAGCGCTAAGCGCACAAGCAACTCAAGAAAACGCCCCGACTTGTTCGGGGCGTTTTTTTGCGCAGAAAAAAACCCTCAATGCCGCCCCCCCCCTTGCTGGAGCGGGCCTGCCCGAGAAGGCGGCGTACCAGGCAACATCAATATCGACTGTCACACCCTCTTCGCGGGCAGCCTCGCGCCTACAGGTTCCGCACCATAACGAAAAATGCCCCGCATCTTTCGATACGAGGCATTTTCTTGAATCGCCAGCCTGAACAGGCCGGCGTTTCGGCATCGGAAGCTGGACTTAAGCCAGTTTTTCCTTGATGCGAGCTGCTTTACCGGACAGGTCACGCAGGTAGTACAGCTTGGCTTTACGTACGTCACCGCGACGCTTAACGGCCATGCTGTCGATTTGCGGGCTGTAGGTCTGGAAAGTACGCTCTACGCCAACACCGTTGGAGATTTTACGAACGGTGAAAGCACTGTTTACGCCGCGGTTACGCTTGGCGATAACGACGCCTTCGAACGCTTGCAGACGCGAACGATCACCTTCCTTCACTTTCACCTGAACGACAATGGTGTCGCCCGGGGCAAAGGTAGGGATCTCTTTGGTCATCTGCTCTGCTTCGAGTGCAAGGATGATTTTGTTAGTCATGCTGTGCTCCTAAGGTAAATCGTCGGATCTACCATCGATACGTTGTTAACTATCGTCCCGCTCGCGGATGTATTCCTCGAGCAGCTTCTTCTCTTCTCCAGAAAGCGAGCGGCTTTCCAGAAGATCGGCGCGTCGTTCAAAGGTCCTACCAAGGGACTGCTGTAAACGCCAACGCCGGATATGCGCGTGATTGCCACTTAGCAATACGTCGGGAACACGCTGATCCGCATACACCTCCGGTCGGGTGTAGTGCGGGCAATCCAGCAAACCATCCGTAAAGGAATCTTCCTCGGCGGAGTCCGCATGCCCTAAAGCTCCAGGCAGCAGTCGTGTAACCGCATCGATCAGGACCATCGCCGGCAGCTCGCCGCCAGACAGTACATAGTCGCCAATCGACCACTCTTCATCGACATGAGCATCAATAAAACGCTCGTCAATACCTTCATAGCGGCCGGCAATCAGGATCAATGCATCCAGATTCGCCAACTCGCGTACCGCCGACTGAGTCAGTTGACGGCCTTGGGGGGACAGGTAAATCACCTTCGCCGCCTCCCCGGCTGCTGCCTTGGCCTGAACCAAAGCATCTTCCAGGGGCTTGATCTTCATCACCATGCCCGGACCACCGCCAAATGGGCGATCGTCCACAGTGTGATGCCGATCCGTCGTGTAGTCTCGCGGATTCCAACAGGTGAGCTGCAACAGCCCCTGTTTCACCGCCCGACTGGTGATGCCGTACTCGCTGATGGCGGAGAACATCTCGGGAAACAAACTGATCACTTCTACGCGCAGGTTAGCCACGCTTAGAAGTCCGCATCCCATTCCACCTTCATCTCGCCTGCGGCAAGGTCGACAGCCAACACGCATTGCTCCGTATAGGGCAACAGGCGTTCGCGATCATCCAGGCTGCCAGCGCAAGGCTTGACCACCATTACATCATTGGCGCCGGTTTCCAGAAGATGATCGATTTTCCCGAGCAATTGCCCGAGCTGATCAATAACCTTCAGACCTTCCAGCTGGTACCAGTAGTACTCGCCGTCGGTCAATTCAGGGAACAGGTTGCGCGGCACACAGATCTCATAACCAGCCAGAAGACGCGCTTCTTCACGATCATCAAGACCCTTGAGCTTTGCGACCAGGAACTTGTCGCTCCCACGTCCGCTGACCAGCTCAACCTGTTTCACATTACCTTCGCGCTTGAGCGTCCAGGTTTTGTACTGCAACAGGTTTTCAGTTGGATCAGTAAAGGAATACACCTTCACTTCGCCGCGAACGCCATGAACAGAATAAATTTTGCCAATAACGATCAAATCATCGGCAACAGCTGGCGTCGCGTTCATATAGCTCAGGCCGCAGCCTTAGCAGATTCCTTCAACAACTGAGCAACGCGCTCAGAAGGTTGTGCACCAACGCTCAGCCAGTAGGCTACGCGCTCTTGGTTCACGGACAGACGAACTTCTTGACCACGAGCAACAGGGTTGAAGAAACCAACCTGTTCCTTGTGCGAACCGTCGCGCGGGTTGCGGCTGTCGGTTACGGTCAAGTGGTAAAACGGGCGCTTTTTGGAGCCGCCAAGGGCAAGACGGATTGTTAGCATGTGAACATCGTTCCTGTAGTCGGTGCTGCAAATCTAAAGGCACAGCGGGCATAGGTGCCCGAAAGGCCGCATATTCTAAGGAATATCCGGACTTTTGCAAATGTCTTTTTCCGGCGACCTATCGGTCGCCATCCAGATTTGCTATAGAGCCATCGTTGAAAATGGCCAGTCAGCTCCCGCCAAGTGCGGGTTTGCTGGAGATCCCACTTCCTTGTGGGAGATGCAAGGGCAAGCCCTTGCGTAAATACTTTACATTTTCGGCATACCGCCGCCGGGCAACATACCGCCCATGCCGCGCATCATTTTAGCCATGCCGCCTTTCGCGGAGAATTTTTTCATCATCTTCTGCATCTGCTTGTGCTGCTTGATCAAGCGACCGATATCCTGCACCTGAGTGCCGGAACCCATGGCGATCCGGCGCTTGCGCGAACCGCTGATCAGCTCGGGGTCGCGGCGCTCGGCCGGGGTCATGGAGTTGATGATGGCTTCCATCTGCTTGAACTGTTTCTCTGCCGCGCCCTGGGCGTTGCCCATTTGCGCCAGATTCACGCCGCCGATGTTCGGCAGTTTGTCCATGAGGCCGCCGAGGCCGCCCATGTTCTTCATCTGTTGCAGCTGATCGCGGAAGTCTTCGAGATCGAAGCCCTTGCCCTTCTTCAGCTTCTTGGCCAGTTTATCGGCCTTGTCTTTGTCGAGGGTCTGTTCAGCCTGCTCGATCAGGCTGAGCACGTCGCCCATGCCAAGGATGCGCGACGCAATACGCTCAGGATGGAACGGTTCGAGCGCTTCGCTCTTCTCGCCCATACCGATGAACTTGATCGGCTTGCCGGTGATGGCACGTACCGACAGCGCGGCACCGCCACGAGCATCGCCGTCGACCTTGGTCAGGATCACACCGGTCAGCGGCAGCGCATCGCCGAAGGCCTTGGCCGTGTTGGCGGCGTCCTGGCCGGTCATGGCATCGACCACGAACAGGGTTTCAACCGGGTTGATCGCGGCGTGCAGCGCCTTGATCTCGCCCATCATCTCTTCGTCGATGTGCAGACGACCGGCGGTATCGACGATGACCACGTCGATGAATTTCAGTTTTGCTTCTTTAATAGCGGCTTGCGCGATGTCGACCGGCTTCTGGCTCAGGTCGGACGGGAAGAAGGTAACGCCAATTTCACCCGCGAGCATTTCAAGCTGCTTGATCGCCGCCGGACGGTAAACGTCCGCGGACACGACCATGACCGACTTCTTCTTGCGTTCTTTAAGAAAGCGCGCCAGTTTGCCGGCGGTGGTGGTTTTACCCGCACCTTGCAAACCGGCCATCAACACGACGGCAGGAGGAACGGCGCTCAGGTTCAGGTCTTCGTTGGCCGCGCCCATCAGGCTTTCGAGTTCGGCCTGGACGATTTTCACGAAGGCCTGGCCCGGCGTCAGGCTGCGCGACACCTCGGTGCCAACAGCACGTTCCTTGACCGAATTGACGAAGTCTTTGACCACCGGCAAGGCGACGTCGGCCTCGAGCAGCGCCATGCGCACTTCGCGCAGGGTGTCTTTGATGTTGTCTTCGGTCAGCTTGGCCTTGCCGGTGACATGGCGCAGCGTCTGCGAGAGACGGTCGGTTAAGTTTTCAAACATTGCGCGATCCTTTCAGGCCCTGTGTAGACCGGGATAATGGCGGCCCAGACCGGAATAAACATGTGCTCGGCGAGCCTGCGGCGTGGGCAGGTCGCGGATTATAGCGAAGACTGCGTCTGGCGGACACCTCGCCGTCAGGTTGCATGGTCTTTCGTGCTGTGGGGGTTCTATGCCAAACTCAGCGCCTTTCGGGCTTGCCTAACAGGATTTATGCTCCCCTTGTCACCCAGTTTGCTTACCACCCTCGCCGCCGCCTGCTTATATGCCGCTGCGACTCTCTATCAGGGCACTCGTCTGGCCACCGGCGCCAAGGCGAACAAGCGCCTGCTGGTCACGCTCGGTGTGCTGGCCGTGCTGGCCCACAGCGTCAGCCTGATCACCTATCTGCTGACACCGATCGGCCTGGCCCTGGACTTTTTCAGCGCCGCCAGCCTGATTGCCGCAGCGGTCATCGCCCTGACCTTGCTGGCCTGCTCGCGGATTCCGGTGGAAAACCTGCTGCTATTGCTGTTCCCGCTGGGCGCCGCCACCGTGCTGCTGGCACAGTTTGCCCCTGCCGGTACAGTGCAGATCATTGACGAAGAGCCAGGCATCCTCGCCCACATCCTCTTGTCGATCCTCGCTTACGGCATGTTCACCATCGCGGTGTTCCAGGCTTTGCTGCTGCTGGTTCAGGACCATCAGCTCAAACACAAGCATCCGTCCGGGCTGATCAAGAATTTCCCGCCGCTGCAAACCATGGAAAGCCTGCTGTTTGGTTTCCTCTGGGCTGGCTGGAGCCTGCTGTCGCTGTCACTGATCTCCGGCTGGCTGTTCGTCGAGAATCTGTTCGCCCAGCACCTGGTGCATAAAACCCTGCTGGCGTGCCTGGCCTGGATTGTGTTCAGCGTGTTGCTTTGGGGACGTAACCGCCTCGGCTGGCGCGGACACAAAGCCATCCGCTGGACCCTTGCCGGTTTTTGCCTGCTGATGCTGGCGTATTTCGGCAGCAAGCTGGTCCGCGAATACATTCTGCATATCTGACGGGCGGCATTAATGGACGACTTGCCCATAGGGCCGATGCTCGCGGTGCTGGCCCTGCTGATTTTATGGTCGGGGCTGTTTACCGCCATCGAAATTGCACAACAGCACTTGCTGGCCCAGCGAACGGCCTCGCGTTCGAGCGACAAACCCGTGGCCAAGCTGAGTTTCCCACTCAGCAGCCTGATTCTCTGCAACACCCTGTGTCGCGCGCTGGTGGTGGTCATCAGCACCTTGCTAGCGATTTTCACCTGGGCGCAAAACGGCCCATGGATTGCCTGCCTCGGTGCCAGCGCGGTGTTGCTGGTGTTCGCCGACTACCTGCCGCGCACCCTTGCCGCGCGCTATCCGGATGCCGTACTGACCCTGGGTAACACACTGCTCGGCGTACCCTTGAGGATCGTCTACCCGGCTGCCTGGCTACTCAATGCCATCAGCCAACTGCTAATGCGACCATTCGCCCGCAAAATCAACGTGGTGCAGCAAAGCGAAGACGAGGCGCCGGCAGATCGGCGCGACGATCACGAACACGCAGCCAGTCGCCCGCATTCGCTGTCAGGCATCCACGCACTGGATAACATTACGGTCAACGATATTCTGGTGCCGCGCAGTGACGTCGACGGAATCAATCTGGACGACTCCCTCGAAGAAATCATCGAGCAACTGCGCCATAACAGGCGCACCCGCCTGCCGGTATTCCACAGCGACATCAACCAGGTCGAAGCGGTGCTCAACACCCGCCAGATCCGTCATTTATTGCCGGATTCAAGCCTGACCCTGGAAGCGCTGCTGGCAGCCAGTCACGAACCGTACTTCGTACCGGAAAGCACCCCGCTGCAGCTGCAATTGCTGAATTTCCACAAGCAGCAGCGGCGCTTGGGAATGGTGGTCGACGAATACGGAGAAGTGCTGGGCATCGTGACCCTGGAAGACATTCTCGAAGAAATCGTCGGTGAATTCGAAAGCCAGCACAGCCTGGATAACCCGCACATCCATCCGCAGGCCGATGGTCGTCTGGTCATCGAGGGTGCGGCGTCGATTCGCGAATTGAACAAAAGCCTTGGCTGGCACTTGCCCAGCGATGGTCCGAAAACCCTTAACGGGTTGGTGACCGAGGCGCTGGAAACGATTCCGGACAGCGCGGTCTGCCTGAAGATCGGGCGTTATCGGCTGGAAATTCTGGAGACGGAAGACAATCGCGTCACGCGCGTGCTGATCTGGCATACCAGCTCAGTACCGGCCCTTTCCAAAATCTGACGCAATTCCTTGTGGCGAGGGGGCTTGCCTGTGGCGAGGGAGCTTGCTCCCGCTGGCCTGCGAAGCAGGCCCGATCAGCTACGATGATGCTTAACGAACGCATTCAGCCATTTTGCGGCCGCTACGCGCCCGAGCGGGAGCAAGCTCCCTCGCCACAAAAGCCATCGCATCCTCCAAGCCGCTTGTTGAATCATTAGCCGCCTTCCTATAATCAAGCTGCTTACCCAAGCCTCCGCCGAACCACGTGCTTACCCCGCACGCAGCAGGTTCCGGCCAGTTCATCGACAATATCCGCACCACTGCGACGACTGTTCCTACCTTGAACAGCGACCGTATCTCAACCCACATCCCTGGGTATTCGACCATAATAATTCGCTCCACTGGGGCACATGACTGTCAGGGATTACCGCATGACGACCAGCACAACGTTCAGCGACACCGCGCCTGTCCAACCAACCAACTCCGCCACCCGAGTAGCCACCGCGAGTTTCATCGGCACAGCCATCGAGTTCTACGATTTCTACGTCTATGCCACCGCCGCTGCGCTGGTGATCGGTCCGGTGTTTTTTCCGCAAACCTCCGGCACTGCCCAGATGCTGTCGGCGTTCCTCACCTTCGGTATCGCCTTCCTTGCGCGGCCACTGGGTTCGGCGCTGTTCGGCCACTTCGGTGACCGCATCGGGCGTAAATCGACACTGGTCGCTTCCCTGCTATTGATGGGCGTGTGTACCACGCTGATTGGCGTGCTGCCGGGTTACGACAGCATTGGCGCCTGGGCGCCGATCCTGCTTTGCGTACTGCGCTTCGGCCAGGGCCTGGGGCTGGGCGGTGAATGGGGCGGCGCCGCATTGCTGGCCACGGAGAACGCGCCCAAAGGCAAGCGCGCCTGGTACGGCATGTTCCCGCAACTCGGTCCATCGATCGGGTTTCTGGCGGCCAACGGCCTGTTCCTGACCCTGGCCATGAGCCTGAACGACGAGCAGTTCCGTTCGTGGGGCTGGCGGATTCCGTTCCTGCTCAGTGCCGCGCTGGTGATGGTGGGCTTGTACGTGCGCCTCAAGCTCCACGAAACCCCGGTGTTCGCCAACGCCATGGCTCGTCAGGAACGAGTGAAAATCCCGCTGGTCGAGCTGTTCAGCCAATACTGGGCACCGATGCTGCTGGGGGCCGGGGCGATGGTGGTGTGCTACGCGCTGTTCTACATATCAACGGTGTTTTCGTTGAGCTATGGCGTGTCGACGCTCGGTTACACCCGAGAAACCTTCCTCGGCCTGCTGTGTTTCGCCGTGCTGTTCATGGCGGCCGCAACACCGCTGTCGGCTTGGGCGAGTGATCGTTTCGGGCGCAAACCGGTGCTGATCATCGGTGGTGTGCTGGCGGTTCTGTCCGGATTCCTGATGGAACCGCTGCTGACCCAAGGCTCGACCTGGGGCGTGGCGCTGTTCCTGTGCATCGAACTGTTTCTGATGGGCGTGACATTTGCGCCGATGGGCGCGCTGCTGCCAGAGCTGTTTCCAACCCACGTGCGCTATACCGGCGCATCGGCGGCCTACAACCTGGGCGGGATCGTCGGAGCCTCGGCGGCGCCGTTCTTTGCGCAAAAACTGGTGGCGATGGGCGGTTTGAGTTATGTCGGCGGGTATGTGTCGGGGGCGGCGGTGCTGAGCTTGATTGCGGTGCTGTGCCTGAAGGAGACGCGGCATAACGATTTGAATCGGGTGGCCTGATAGACCGCCATCGCGGGCAAGCCCGCTCCCACAGGTTTTGGGTGTACACAACATCTGCGAACAACCTAAATCCTGTGGGAGCGGCGGTGCGACGATTCGACTTGCCCGCGATAGCCGCGCCTCGGTTTACAGCTCTACAACAACAGCCTGAGAAGCGCGGGTCGCTTTTGCCCGTGCAGCCTCGATCGACTCATCACGCGCCAACGCCACACCCATCCGACGCTGGCCATTAACCTCAGGCTTGCCGAACAGACGCAATGCAGTATCCGGCTCGCTCAACGCAGCGCCCAAATTGGCGAATGCGGTCTGAGCCGACTGCCCTTCCACCAGAATCACCGCCGAAGCCGATGGGCCGAACTGACGGATCAATGGAATCGGCAGGCCCAGGATCGCCCGTGCGTGCAGCGCGAACTGCGACAGGTCCTGGGAAATCAGAGTCACCAGACCGGTGTCATGGGGGCGCGGCGAGACTTCGCTGAACCAGACCTGATCACCTTTGATGAACAGCTCGACGCCAAACAGACCACGGCCACCCAGGGCTTCGGTCACCGCTTTGGCAACGCGCTCGGATTCAGCCAGAGCAACCGGGCTCATGGCTTGTGGCTGCCAGGATTCCTGGTAGTCGCCCTTCTCCTGACGGTGGCCAACCGGCGCGCAGAACGTAGTGCCGCCAACGTGGCGCACGGTCAGCAGGGTGATTTCGTAGTCGAAGTCGATGAAGCCTTCGATGATCACGCGACCTTTACCGGCGCGGCCACCTTCTTGAGCGTAATCCCAGGCCTTCTGCACGTCATCAACGCTGCGCAGCAGGCTCTGGCCTTTGCCCGAGGAACTCATGACCGGTTTGACCACGCATGGGAAACCCAGATTTTCGACAGCCTTGCTGTAGTCCTCGAAGGTGTCGGCGAAGTGGTACGGCGACGTCGGCAGACCCAGCTCTTCAGCGGCCAGGCGACGGATGCCTTCGCGGTTCATGGTCAGCTGTGCGGCGCGGGCGGTCGGAATCACGGTGAAGCCTTCGGACTCCAGCTCCACCAGGGTCGCGGTGGCGATGGCTTCGATTTCCGGCACGATGAAGTCCGGCTTCTCGGCTTCGATCACTGCACGCAGGGCGGCGCCGTCGAGCATGTTGATCACATGGCTGCGATGGGCGACTTGCATGGCCGGCGCATTGGCGTAGCGATCCACGGCAATCACTTCAACGCCCAGGCGTTGCAGCTCGATCACCACCTCCTTGCCCAACTCACCACAGCCACACAGCAATACGCGGGTCGCGGTTGGCGACAATGGAGTTCCGATACGGGTCATCTCAGGTCCTCAAGAAGCGGATCATCGAGGGATGCGGTGCCTGGCACGCTTCCCATGGGGAGAAAGCGCGGCATTTTACATGAACCTGAGGGTTTGGCTTCAGCTGGCGACAGCCTGATTACGCAAGCGCCAGGCCATGATCAGCCATACGACCGTCACACCTGCGAACTTCGAACCCATGGCGGTGAGGATCACGGCCGGAGTGAAAGCATCGATCATGCCGAAGAAGATGAAGGTGTCCAGCGGGATGCTCAGCGCCGAACTTATCCACAGGCGATCGTGCAATGGACGCTTGGTGATGCTGAACACCAGCCAGTCGATACACTCGGACACCGCGAACGCCGTAGCGCTGGCCAAGGCAATGGACGGGTCGGAAGTGACATAGGACAGCACCAGCGCCACCAGCATCGCCGCGAGCGCGCCGTGACCGAAACGGGTTTGCACCATGTCGCGCAGCACGAACACCAGACCACCCCAGGCCGACCAGATGATGTCCAGGTGCGGGGCGCTGGAAAAGGCGTAATTGATCAGCACGACGCTGCTGATGTAGGCGATCAGGAAGAACATGGGGCGGGGGATACCTGTCAATTTGGTGCACAGGGTACTTCATCTTCAGCGCACAGATCACCTGTGGCGAGGGGGCTTGCCCCCGTTGCACTGCGTAGCAGTGCTAAAACCTGCAACTATTTTCTACCTGAATCACCGCGCGTATCGACTTTACGACTGCTGCGCAGCCGAACGGGGGCAAGCCCCCTCGCCACAAGAACCGCGTGCAATCATCAGGAATCGGACTTGGAGGGCAACATCCAGATCAACCCACTCGACTTCGCCCGCTCATGACACAACCCCAACACCTTGCGCCGCTCTGCGTTGTCCATCCGGCTCCAGCGGGTGATTTCTTCCACCGTGCGCTGACACCCGGTGCAAATGTCATCCTCATCCAGCGCGCAAATGTTCACGCACGGCGATGGAACCGGTCGTTCAATGGTGCTCATTCTTCCTGCTCGACCAAGTCGCGGGCATAACGCTGCGAGTTATGAACATAGTGGGCAGCACTGGCTTCGAGCATCTTCTTTTGCGGCTCAGTCAACTCCCGTACGACTTTGCCCGGTGAGCCCATGACCAGTGAACCATCCGGAATTTCCTTGCCCTCACCGATCAGCGAGTTGGCGCCGATGATGCAGTTCTTGCCAATTTTCGCGCCATTGAGGATCACCGCGTTGATGCCGATCAGGCTGTAATCGCCCACTGTGCAGCCGTGGAGCATGGCGTTGTGGCCGATGGTCACGCCGGTGCCAATGGTCAGCGGGTAGCCCATGTCGGTGTGCATTACGGTGCCGTCCTGCACGTTGCTGTTCTTGCCGATCAGGATCAATTCGTTGTCGCCACGCAACACGGCGTTGAACCAGACGTTGGCGCCCTCTTCCAGTTTGACCTTGCCCACCAGCACGGCGTTGGGTGCGACCCAACTCTGCGGATGGGTATCGACGCGGGCGTCGCCCAGGCGGTATTTCATCTTGTTGTCCTCAAGGCCAGGCTGGCTCACTAGCGAAAAGCAGGATTCACGCCATACGCGCGATGGCTTCAGGTTTTGATAAAACTCTTGGGTGGTTGATGCAGGCTGATTTTCGCGTCATAGAGCAGGTTGATCAACTCGACGATCATGATCGCCGTCAGCCCCCAGATCTTGTACTCGCCATAACGATAGCTCGGCACGTACCAACTGTGGCCCTGGTAGTCGATGCGGTGAGTGTGCTCGCGCGGGTCCTCGCGGAAGAACTCCAGAGGGACGCTGAACACCGCGGCGATCTCGGCGTCGTTGGCCAGATACTCGACAAAATCCGGAATCACACCGACATAAGGTGTGACCTTGATGCCGTGCAGGGAAATCAGCGGGCTCAATGGGCCGATCACTTCAACCAGCCCCGGCGGCAGGCCGATTTCTTCTTCGGCTTCGCGCAAGGCAGTGAAAATCAGGTCAGGGTCTTCAGGGTCGCGTCGACCGCCGGGAAAGGCGACTTCGCCGCCATGGGTCGAGAGCCCGCTGGCGCGAAGGGTTAGCACCAATTCCGGTTCGTCACTGCGCGTGATGGGCACCAATACCGCGGCTTCGGGGAAACGTCGGTCGGTTTCCAGCGTACGCGGCGTGTGATTGCTTACCCGGTGCAGTAGCTCGTCCAGCATGAGTCTTCTCGATCTGTGCCTTACCCTGCATCATGCACCAATCGCACCGGCCGCCCAAGCCCCGAACAGCCTCATGTCGCGAAACGACAACTTGCCGACCGACACCGCTGCACGCCAAGATAGGCGCAGCATTCAGGAACCCAAGCATGAAATTTTGCAGCCAGTGCGGCAACCCGGTAACCCAGCGCATTCCCGAAGGCGATTCGCGCCTGCGTTTTGTCTGCGACAGCTGTCATACCATCCATTACCAGAACCCCAATATCGTCGCCGGTTGCGTACCGACCTGGGGTTCGAAGGTGCTGCTGTGCCGTCGCGCCATCGAGCCACGGCTCGGTTACTGGACCCTGCCCGCCGGTTTCATGGAAAATGGTGAGACCATCGAACAAGCCGCCATTCGCGAGACCGCCGAAGAAGCCTGTGCCCGGGTGCGCAACCTGAGTATCTACACGCTGATCGACGTGCCACACATCAGCCAGGTGCATGTGTTCTTTCGCGCAGAGCTTGTGGACCTGGATTTTTCCGCGGGTCCCGAGAGCCTGGAAGTGCAACTGTTCGAAGAAGCCGACATCCCTTGGGGCGAACTGGCTTTCCGCACGGTGGGCCGTACCTTAGAATGCTTCTTCGCTGACCGGCGGACCGAGGTCTACCCCGTGCGGTCCGAATCGATCCCGCCGCTGGTCCAGCCTGCCATCATTTAAAAGCTCCTACACAAAAAAGCATCTATAAAATAAATAGTCGCGACACCTCTTAGGGATATCGTTTCAATGCGCTGGTTGCTTGCTGTTTTTTGCTTATCGTTTGTCGCTGTCACCCAGGCTTCCTCCACGGAAACGCTGGACGGCAGAGTCATCGAAAAAGTTCTGGTTCTCAAATCTGCCCATCAATTGCAATTGATCAATGATGGCAAGCCGATCAAGACCTATCGCATTTCCCTGGGTAAACGCCCCACGGGGCCGAAGCTGATGGAGGGCGACAAACGCACCCCCGAAGGCTTTTATTGGGTGGACTGGCGCAAGATCAGCGACCGTTTCAACCTGGCGATGCACATCTCCTACCCCAACATCAGCGACGCCGCCCGCGCCCGGCGCGAAGGCGTCGAGCCTGGCGGCATGATCATGATCCACGGCACTCCAGACACCGAAGACAACCCGGAAGACCTGTTCCATACGCTGGACTGGACCGACGGCTGCATTGCCATGCGCAACATGGACATGCGCGAGGTTTGGGGCCTGGTGCCGGATGGCACGATGATTGAGATTCGTCCGTAACCTCCCCCCGTAATGATCGTTCCCACGCTCCGCGTGGGAATGCAGCCCGGGACGCTCCGCGTCCCACTTGAAGCCGAACGCGGAGCGTCCGTAGAGGCATTCCCACGCAGAGCGTAGGAACGATCAGGTGACTACCTTCGGTCGGCATCGAAAAATAATTTTAAAAGATCGCAGCCTTCGTCAGCGCCTACCGGGGAGATACCAATTCCCTCTGCAGGCACTACCAAAGGCTGCGATCTTTACTTTCAAAATCCCCCTCTCTAATACCACTTAGAACCTGCCCCCCTTAAGAGCCTTCAGCAGGCCCGGCTTTGCTGCGCCCACAGCAAAGTACTGGCATTGACATGGTATTTAAGTGGTATTAGATTTCGTCCCACAACCGGGCGACAACAACCTACATCCGCATCGGACCAAACCTACATGAATGACCTCCAGGCCCTACGCCCTGACGACACACAGCCCACGCCGTTGTACCTGCAACTGGCGCGCAATCTGGAAGCGGCGATCCATGCCGGCCAGTGGAAAGCCGAACAGGCGATGCCGTCAGAACGCAACCTCAGCGAACTGCTGGGTATCTCTCGCGTCACCGCGCGCAAAGCACTGGAAGTGCTGTTCGAGCAAGGCCTGATCCGCCGCAATCAAGGCTCCGGCACGTTCATCACCCCACGCCTGGAACAACCGCTGTCGCGGCTCTCGGGGTTCAGTGAAATGCTCCGGCTCAAGGGCTTCGTCCCCGGCTCACAATGGCTGGAACGGGAAATCACCCCGCCGACCCACGAAGAACTGATCCGTCTCGGCCTGTCGCCCAACGACAAGGTTGCGCGGCTCAAACGCTTGCGCAAAGCCGACGACACAGTGATGGCAATCGAGATGAGCACCCTGCCCGCCTCGATCATTCCCAAGCCGCAAGCGGTGGGCGATTCCCTCTACGAATACCTCGACGGCATCGGCAAACCGGTGGTCCGCGCCCTGCAACACATTCAGGCGATCAACGCCTCGGACGAATTCGCCGCCCTGGTGGGCATCGCTCCCGGCACCGCCATGCTGCTGATGACCCGGGTCGGCTACCTGGAAGACAACACGCCAATCGAAGTCACCGACACCTATTGCCGCAACGACTACTACGACTTTGTCGCAGAGCTTCGCAGATAAAGAGCTCCGTCGATAAAGAGCTTCGTTGCCAAACGAGCAAACGAGAACCGATCATGTCCGAAGACAACATCCTCACCGCCCACGGCTGGGTTCGCGGCCGGCTGATCCACGAACACGGCAAGGTCGTGTCCATCGAAGGCCAGCCGTGCGATCCGGCGGACAACGACCTGCCTTACCTGTTGCCGGGTTTCATCGACCTGCACGTTCACGGCGGCGGTGGCAAAGACATCATGGAAGGCACGCCCGCCTTCGAAACCATTACCAAAACCCACGTGCGCTTTGGCACTACGTCGCTGCTGGCGACCACCATGACTGCGCCGAACGAAGAGATCTCGCGAGTGCTCAAGGACGTCGGCGAGTTCTGCGAGCAGCGGCCCAAAGGCAGCGCCCGAGTCCTCGGCGTGCATCTGGAAGGCCCATACATCAACCCCGGCAAACTCGGCGCTCAGCCGAATTTCGCCCACACCGCGTTGATGGCCGAAGTCGAAGAATACCTGGCGCTGGCGCCGATCAGGGTGATCACCATCGCCCCGGAAATCGCCGGCCACGACGGTTTGATTCGCGCCCTCAGCGCTCGTGGCGTGCGCATGCAAATCGGCCATACGCTGGGCAGTTATGAGGAAGGCGTCGCCGCACTTGCGGCCGGGGCCAGCAGTTTCACCCACCTCTACAACGCCATGAGCCCGCTGCACCACCGCGAGCCGGGCATCGTCGGCGCAGCGCTGGCCCACGCCAAGTACGCCGAGCTGATTCCGGATTTGCTGCACGTGCATCCCGGCGCGATCCGCGTGGCCCTGCGCTCGATCCCGTGCCTGTATTGCGTCACCGATTCCACCGCCGCCGCCGGCATGCCCGACGGTGAATACAAACTCGGCAGCCACACCGTGACCAAATGCCTGGGTGGTGTGCGCCTGCCCGACGGCACGCTGGCTGGCAGCACCCTGACCATGGACCAAGCCCTGCGCAACCTGGTGAAGATCGGTTTACCGATCAGCGAGGCCTCGCAACGACTTTCGCAATTCCCCGCCGATTACCTCGGCCTTCAAGAACGCGGACGCCTGCAACCCGGCGCCTGGGCCGACTGCGTGCGGCTGGATCGCTCACTCACACTGACCGCCGTCATGGTCGAAGGAGAAGACATTGACTTCAAAAATGCTTGAAGAGGCGCTGTCCTCCTTCGAGGCCGTGCAAGCCCAATTGCAGCAACTCGACCCGCAGATGATCGAGATCGCCGGACGCCTGCGTCGTCAGCCGCCGCAAGTGGCGATGACTGTCGCTCGCGGCAGCTCCGACCATGCGGCGAGCTACTTTGCCTACCTGACCATGCAGCAACTGGGCATTCCGGTGGCATCGCTACCGATGTCGGTGGTGACCATGCAGCAAGCACCGTTGAAGGTCAGCGGCCAGGTCGCGTTCGCCTTCTCGCAGTCGGGGCAAAGTCCGGATCTGGTGAACAGCCTGCGTCTGCTGCGCAAGCGCGGTGCCTTGAGCATTTCCATGGTCAACGCCGAGAACTCGCCGTTGGAAGCGGCCTGCGAATTCAGCTTGCCGCTGTGCGCCGGCACGGAAAGCAGCGTCGCCGCGACCAAAAGTTTTATCGCCACCCTCACCGCCAGCGCCCGCCTGATCGCCCACTGGAAAGAAGACGCGGAGTTGCTGGAAGCAGGCCTTGCCCTGCCGGAAGGTCTGCGCGAAGCGGCAAAACAGGACTGGAGCCTGGCCATCGATGCGTTGCGTGATTGTCAGCGCTTGATGGTGATCGGCCGTGGCGCCGGTTTCGCCATTGCCCAGGAAGCGGCGCTCAAATTCAAGGAAACCTCGGCGATCCAGGCCGAAGCCTTCAGCAGCGCCGAAGTCCGGCACGGCCCGATGGCGTTGATCGACGAAAACTACCCATTGCTGATCTTCGCCCCGCGCGGCGCCGAGCAGGCCGGGTTGCTGAGCCTGGCCGCCGACATGCGCCAGCGCGGTGCCCGAGTGCTACTGGCCGCGCCAGATGACGTCGCCGAACGCGATCTGACCCTGAGCCGCGCCGAACACCCGGCCCTGGACCCGATTCTGGCGATCCAGAGTTTCTACGTCATGGCCGCAGGCTTGGCCGTCGCCCGAGGCATGGACCCGGACCAGCCGCGTCATTTGAGCAAAGTGACGCGCACGCACTAGTCGAACGGCAAGCGAACAACCCTGAGTTGCTCCGAACCGTCGTTTTTTATAAATGAGACCGAGCCATGCACAACAACAATAAAGAGCTGACCCTCAGCGCCCCGCTCAGCGGCCCGGTGCTCACACTCGCCAAAGTCCCGGACCCGGTGTTCGCCAGCGGCGCGATGGGCGACGGGATCGCCATCGATCCGCTGAACGACACCCTGTACTCACCCTGTGAAGCGGTCGTGACCCACGTCGCCCGCACCGGTCACGCCATCACCTTGCGCGCCGATAATGGCGCCGAGTTGCTGCTGCACCTGGGCCTCGATACGGTCGAGTTGCAGGGCGTCGGTTTCTCGATGCTGGTCAAGGAAGGGGCGCGCGTCAGCAATGGCCAGCCGCTGTTGCGCTATGACCTGGACCAGGTCGCACAGCAGTGCAAAAGCCTGGTCAGCCTGATGATCCTGACCAACAGCCAAGACTTTCAGACGCGACCGATTACGCTGAAATCGGTAAAGGTCGGCGATCCATTGCTGCATATCGTGCCGAAAGTGGCCAACGGTGTGCAGATCGACATTGAGGTCGTCGGCATCGAGGTTCAGGGGCATGTTCATGTCGCCCATCGCGGCGGCCTGCACGCCCGGCCTGCCGCGCTGATCCGCCAGACCGCCCAACAGTTCACGAGCAAATCTTCGCTGCACTTCGCCGGTAAATCGGCGGCCTGTGACAGTTTGATTGGCCTGATGGGGCTGGCCGTTGGTGAGCAAGATGAAATCAAAGTCAGTTGCCAGGGACCGGACGCCGAGGCCGCACTGCAGGCCCTGTTGGCCGCATTATCTACAGCCCTGACCGAAGACAGCAACGCCGCTGCGCCAGCACCGATGGTCCAACGCAATCGCCCCGCCGAAGCGGGCGTGCTGCACGGTGTGTGCGCCGCTCCCGGTCTGGTGGCAGGGCCGTTGTTTCGTCTGAACTCGATCAGTCTGCCCATGGAGGGCGGCAATCATGATCCCGAGCAACAACGTCATGCTCTCGACGCTGCGCTGACCCAAGTCCAGGGCGAAATCGACGGCACGCTGGCCCACGCCAAAAAGCACAAGAATACCGACGAAGAAGCCATCTTCGCCGCGCACCTGGCGCTGCTCGAAGACCCGGCGCTGCTCGATGCGGCCCATCAGTCCATCGACCAAGGCATCGCTGCGACTCATGCCTGGAGCCAATCCATCGACGTGCAGTGCGAGGCGCTTCAGCAACTCGGCAGCCCGCTGCTGGCCGAACGCGCCAACGACCTGCGCGACCTCAAACAACGCGTGCTGCGCGCTCTGCTCGGTGAAACCTGGCATTACGACGTGCCGGCCGGCGCCATCGTCGCGGCCCATGAACTGACGCCATCCGACCTGCTGCAATTGAGCCAGCAAGGTGTGGCGGGGTTGTGCATGGTCGAGGGCGGCGCGACGTCCCATGTGGCGATTCTGGCTCGCGGTAAAGGCTTGCCGTGCATGGTTGCGCTGGGGTCGACTCTGCTGGATCAGGAGCAAGGTCAAGCGGTGGTGCTCGATGCCGACGGCGGCCGCCTGGAACTGACGCCCAACGCCGCACGCCTGGCCGAGGTGCATCAGGCGCAACTCGATCATCAGCAACGTCGCGCGCTTCAACAGGCTCAGGCTCACACCCCCGCATTGACACTTGATGGTGTGCACATCGAAGTCGCCGCCAATGTCGCTTCCAGCGCTGAAGCAGCCGATGCACTGGCCAATGGCGCCGATGGCGTCGGCCTGCTGCGCACCGAATTTCTGTTTGTGGACCGCAACACCGCGCCGGACGAACAGGAGCAGCGCACTGCCTATCAAGCCGTGCTCGATGCCATGGGTGACAAGTCGGTGATCATCCGCACCATCGACGTCGGCGGCGACAAGCAACTCGACTATTTGCCGCTTCCCATCGAAGCGAATCCGGTGCTCGGTTTGCGCGGCATTCGCCTGGCTCAGGTTCGCCCGGAACTGCTGGATCAGCAACTGCGCGCACTGCTGCAGGTCAGCCCGCTGTCGCGTTGCCGGATCCTGTTGCCGATGGTCACCGAAGTCGATGAACTGCTGCACATCCGTCAGCGCCTCGACGCTTTGTGCATTGAACTCGGTGTGAGTGAGCGCCCGGAACTGGGCGTCATGATCGAAGTTCCGGCCGCTGCGTTGCTGGCCGAGCAGCTGGCCGAACACGCGGACTTTCTGTCGATCGGCACCAACGACTTGTCCCAATACACCCTGGCCATGGACCGCGACCACGCCGGCCTCGCCTCCCGCGTCGATGCGATGCACCCGGCACTGCTGCGGCTGATCGCCCAGTCCTGCGCGGGTGCGGCGGTGCATAACCGTTGGGTCGGTGTTTGCGGTGCCCTCGCCTCCGATCCACTGGCCACGCCCGTATTGATTGGCCTGGGGGTCAGCGAGTTGTCGGTGAGCCCGGTGCAGATCGGCGAAATCAAGGACCGCGTTCGCCATCTCGACGCCGATGAATGCCGACGCATCAGCCAGGACCTGCTCAAGCTGAGCAGTGCCAGCGCGGTGCGTCACGCCTGTCACCAGCAATGGCCTCTGAGCTGAACAACAACGATAAGAACCCAGGGAGATCCGCCATGTACCAATACTTCATCGAAGGCCTGCAGCGCCTCGGTCGCGCGCTGATGCTGCCGATCGCGATCCTGCCGATCGCAGGATTACTGCTGCGCCTCGGCGACACTGACCTGCTGAACATCGCGATCATTCACGATGCCGGTCAAGTGATCTTCGCCAACCTGGCATTGATCTTCGCCATCGGCATCGCGGTCGGTTTCGCCAAGGACAACAATGGCACCGCAGGCCTGGCCGGGGTCATTGGTTATCTGGTGATGATCTCCACCCTCAAGGTGCTCGACTCGAGCATCAACATGGGCATGCTGGCCGGGATCGTCAGCGGCCTGATGGCCGGTGCGCTGTACAACCGCTTCAAAGACATCAAGCTGCCGGAATACCTGGCGTTCTTCGGCGGTCGACGTTTTGTGCCTATCGTCACCGGGTTCGCCGCCGTCGGCCTGGGCGTCGTCTTCGGGTTCATCTGGCCGCCGATCCAGCACGGCATCAATGGCTTCGGCACATTAATGATGGAGAGTGGCAGCTTCGGTGCTTTCGTCTTCGGCGTGTTCAACCGCCTGCTGATCGTCACCGGCCTGCACCACATCCTCAACAACATGGCGTGGTTCGTGTTCGGCAACTTCACCGACCCGACCACCGGCGCCCTAGTGACGGGCGACCTGTCGCGCTACTTTGCCGGCGACCCGAAAGGTGGCCAGTTCATGACCGGCATGTTCCCGATGATGATCTTCGGCCTGCCCGCCGCCTGCCTGGCGATGTACCGCAACGCCCTGCCGGAACGGCGCAAAGTCATGGGCGGGATTTTCTTGTCCATGGCCCTGACCTCGTTTTTGACCGGCGTCACCGAACCGATCGAATTCGCCTTCATGTTCCTCGCACCGATGCTGTTTTTGCTTCATGCGCTGCTGACGGGGTTGTCGATGGCCGTCACCAATCTGTTGAACATTCACCTGGGCTTTACGTTCTCAGGCGGCTTCATCGACATGGTCCTGGGTTGGGGTGAATCCACCAATGGCTGGCGAGTGGTCCCGGTAGGGCTGGCGTATGCGGTGATCTACTACGTTGTGTTTGATTTCTGTATTCGTCGATTCAATTTGAAGACGCCGGGGCGTGAAGATGTGCCGACCGGCGACAAGGTGGTGATCTCCGAGAATGAGCGCGCCGGGGCTTACATCAAGGCGCTGGGTGGTGCGGATAATTTGATCACGGTGGGTGCGTGTACGACACGGTTGCGGCTGGACATGGTTGATCGCAACAAGGCATCCGATGCGGACTTGAAAGCGTTGGGCGCGATGGCTGTTGTTCGTCCGGGCAAGGGCGGAAGTTTGCAAGTGGTGGTCGGGCCGATGGCAGACAGCATTGCCGATGAGATCCGGTTGGCAATGCCGGCTTTAGGACGCGCGGTTATCGCCTCCCCTGCTGGCGTTATCGACGTACCTGAACCTGCCGTTGTGGCGAACACAGAGGCCCAGCAATGGCTGAAGGCACTGGGCGGCGGCGACAATGTGCTGCAAATGGATTGCGTGGCCATGACCCGGATTCGGCTGCAACTGGCGGATGGCAAGGCGTTGTCGGAGGGCCAGTTGAAAGCGCTTGGTTGCCTGGGTGTCAGTCAATTGGACGGTGGGGTTTGGTATCTGCTGATTGGTGATAAGGCAGCGAGTTTGAGTTGTGCGCTGGAGATGTTGATCAATCGTAATGAAGTGAGTGCCAGGGTTTAGATTTTTGGCGCCTGAGAGTCGGCTTTCGCGAGCAAGCCCGCTCCCACAGTAGATCGGCGGCGTTCGTAATTCTTATGACCGACTCGGTCAAAATGTGGGAGCGGGCTTGCTCGCGAAGAGGCCCTCACGAACACCGCAAATCTCAAAGCCCGCTGACCGTTCCAAGTTCAGCGGGCTTTTTCATTGCTCTACCCCTGCGGGTCCAGATGATCCAGCACCCGGTTCACCGACAACTCCGCCAGGGAAATCATCTGCTGAATCCCCAATGCCAGATTGCACGCTGGGCCGGTGAGATCGAACGCCAACTCACTGGCCATGACATTCGCCGAGGCCAAGGTTTCACAGGCATGGGCCAGCAGGGTTTCGGAATCTACGTTGGGCGCGACGACGAAAATCGTACTTGGACGCTGGTCGGCTTTGGCCTTCTTCCGGGAAGGTGGTGCGAGATAGTGATCGAGTGCACGGATTGCTGCGTCGTGGAGTTTTTTGGAATTGAGGCAGGCGTAGGGGGAAACGGATTCGTTTTCCATGTTTGTTTCTACGTCTGTTTCTAAGTCTGTTTCTGGAGGATTTGGGCTGTCTTTGATCATTGTGAAACTCCTAACAAAAAGTTGGAGCTACCAGCATCACTTGCAGATGATGGGTGGCAGCTGTGCGCGGGTCTGCAAGACCGAGTTGTTAGGCCCCGGCAGACCCGAAGGTCTCCCGCACACAGCCACCATAAATCGATGACCATTGATTTAAGCGCCACGATTATAGGTGCGCTTAAAGGTGTCTAACAAACTATCGGCGGGCTTGCAGTCCCGGTCACTGAATTGGCAGCGACAGCCAAAGGTTAGAGAACGCACTTCCGACGCACAACCTGAAAGACTTGTGGGAAGGTTCTGATGTTTTTACCGATCAATAAACGTCGTTGCCTGTGAGGTCGCCATCGCGGGCAAGCCCGCTCCCACAGTGGAGCGGTGTGTACTTGCCCCTCACCACTCAACAGGCCGAGCGTTAGCTCGCCTGCAGCTTTTGATCTGGCTTTTGATTTTGATCTGCCCGCCCCTTCGGGAGGCTGAGTGGAGGTGTTCATCTGGGGATTGGCGCGCAGCGCCGTTCGACGCAGTCGAACCCATCGCATGTAGGTCGTAGCGAAGCAGACCGTAGGGCGATGCCCCCAGATGGATACCGGAACGAAGGAACGCCGAGCCTCAGCGAGGGGCCGGACGCTTGGGGCGAGACCTTTTGGTTCCTTTTGGGGCGTTTGCCAAAAGGGACTCGCCGTAAGGGCGAAACCATAAGCCGCCGTCACCGCAGAAATGGATATGTACTCAATCAACCAAGAACCTGGCCGGCCCTAAGGCCGCCACGCCCCAAATCGCAGCCAACAAAAAACCCGCTGAAATCACTTTCAGCGGGTTTCTCATTTCAGCAGCCAGAAGAATCAGAAATCCTCCAACCGCCACACCTCATAAGCCGGCGTCTCATAGGGATGGCTCTGCTTCAGAGCCACCACCACCGCCCGAATCAACTCATCGCTGACCACCAGCTCAACCTTCCACTCCTCAACCTGCTCGACCTGCCCCGCTTCGCCAATGAACGGCTGACTGCCATCCAGTGGACGAAACTGACCCAACCCGAACACCTGCCACGCACAGTGATCATAAGCCCCGATCCGCCCGCCACCGGCGGCGAATACAGCGCTTTTGACCACTTCAACATGACTGGCCGGAACAAAAAAGCAGAGCTTGTACACGGCAATCAGCTCCCCGCTCTTAGTTAACCCACACGCGAGCATTACGGAACATACGCATCCAAGGTGCGTCTTCGTTCCAGTCTTCCGAACGCCACGAGTTCTGCACGGCGCGGAATACACGTTCCGGGTGCGGCATCATGATGGTCACGCGACCGTCACGGCTGGTCAAACCGGTGATCCCGCGCGGCGAGCCGTTCGGGTTCGCCGGGTAGTTTTCGGTGACCTTGCCGTGGTTGTCGACGAAACGCATCGCCACGCAACCCGACAGATCGGCTTCCAGCAACGCTTCTTCGCTGGCGAATTCGGCATGGCCTTCACCGTGCGCGATGGCGATCGGCATGCGCGAACCGGCCATGCCCTGCAGGAAGATCGAGTTCGATTCCTGGATCTGTACCATCGCCACGCGAGCTTCGAACTGCTCGGAACGGTTACGCACGAAGTGCGGCCAGAACTCGCTACCCGGGATCAGCTCGTGCAGGTTGGACATCATCTGGCAACCGTTGCACACGCCGAGGGTGAAGCTGTCGTTACGTTCGAAGAAGCCCTGGAAGGCATCGCGAGCGCGGCTGTTGAACAGCGCGGACTTGGCCCAGCCTTCGCCGGCACCCAGTACGTCGCCGTAGGAGAAACCGCCGCAAGCCACCAGACCTTTGAACTCGTTCAGGTCGACACGGCCGGCCAGAATGTCGCTCATGTGCACGTCGATCGCGTTGAAACCGGCGCGGTCGAACGCGGCCGCCATTTCCACCTGACCGTTGACGCCCTGCTCACGCAGCACGGCAACCTGTGGGCGGATACCTTTCTTGATGTAAGGCGCGGCGACGTCCTGGTTGACGTCGTAGCTGAGCTTGACGCTCAGGCCCGGGTTGTCTTCTTCCAGCAGCACGTCGAATTCTTGTTCGGCGCAGTCGGCGTTATCACGCAGACGCTGGATCTGGTAGCTGGTCTCGGCCCACTGACGTTGCAGCAGACGACGCTGACCTTCGAACACGGTATCGCCGTTGAAAGTGATGCTGATCTCGCCGTTGTTCATTGGCTGACCGATCACCGACACGCAGTCGCCCAGGCCAGCCGCGCTGAACTGCGCGAGGATGTCTGGAGTAGCATCTTGGCGAACCTGGATCACAGCACCCAGTTCTTCGTTGAACAGGATCGCGGCGATGTCGGCGGAAGTTTCTGCCAGACCGTCGAGGTTCAGGCTCAGGCCGCAATGACCGGCGAAGGCCATTTCTACGACGCTGGTCAGCAGACCACCGTCGGAACGGTCGTGGTAAGCCAGCAAGTGACCATCGGCGTTGAGGCCCTGGATCACGGCGAAGAAGGCTTTCAGGTCTTCGGCGTCATCGACGTCCGGTGCCTGCTTGCCGAGTTTGCCGTGAACCTGAGCGAGGATCGAAGCGCCCATACGGTTCTGACCGCGACCGAGGTCGATCAGGATCAGGTCGGTGGTGCCCTTGTCCATGCGCAGTTGCGGGGTCATGGTCTGGCGGATGTCAGCCACTGGGGCGAAACCGGTCACGATCAGCGACATCGGCGAGGTCACAGTCTTGTCGACGCCTTCATCGTTCCAGCGGGTGGCCATGGACATGGAGTCCTTGCCCACCGGAATGGTGATGCCGAGTTCCGGGCACAATTCCATCCCGACCGCTTTCACGGTGTCGTACAGACGCGCATCTTCACCCGGGTGACCGGCGGCGGACATCCAGTTCGCCGACAGTTTGATGTCGGAGATTTTGGCGATGCGCGACGCCGCAATGTTGGTCAGGGTTTCGCCGATGGCCATGCGGCCCGACGCCGGAGCGTCCAGCAGAGCCAGCGGAGTACGCTCGCCCATGGCCATGGCTTCACCGGTGTAGACGTCGAAGCTGGTGGCGGTAACGGCAACGTCGGCCACCGGAACCTGCCACGGGCCAACCATCTGATCACGGGCCACGAGACCGGTGATGGTGCGGTCGCCGATGGTGATCAGGAAGCTTTTACTGGCCACGGCCGGGTGATGCAGAACACGCTCGACGCAGTTGGCGATGTCGAGGGTCGACGGATCGAAATCGTCGCCCAATTCATTTTCGCGAACGGCCGAACGGTGCATGCGCGGGGCTTTGCCCAGCAGCACTTCGAGCGGCATGTCCACCGGGCTGTTGCCGAAGTGGCTGTCGGTCACGGTCAGTTGCGGTTCGGCAGTAGCTTCGCCGACTACGGCAAACGGGCAACGCTCACGTTCGCAGATCGCCTGGAAGCGTTCGAAGTCCGCCGGGCCGACTGCCAGAACGTAGCGTTCCTGGGATTCGTTACTCCAGATTTCGTGCGGGGCCATGCCCGGCTCGTCGTTTGGAATGTTGCGCAGTTCGAAGCGACCGCCACGGTTGCCGTCGTTGACCAGTTCCGGGAAGGCGTTGGACAGACCGCCCGCACCCACGTCATGGATGAAGCTGATCGGGTTCTTGTCACCCAACTGCCAGCAACGGTCGATGACTTCCTGGCAGCGACGTTCCATTTCAGGGTTTTCGCGCTGTACGGATGCGAAATCCAGATCCGCCGAGCTGGTGCCGGTGGCCATGGAAGAGGCAGCACCGCCGCCCAGGCCGATGAGCATTGCCGGGCCGCCGAGCACGATCAGCTTGGAGCCGACGGTGATCTCGCCTTTCTGCACGTGTTCGGCACGGATGTTACCCATGCCGCCAGCCAGCATGATCGGTTTGTGGTAACCGCGAACTTCGTCGCCACGCGGGGTGGTGATCGATTGTTCGAAGGTACGGAAATAACCGGTCAGGGCCGGACGACCGAATTCGTTGTTGAACGCGGCGCCACCCAGTGGGCCTTCGATCATGATGTCCAGCGCGGTAACGATGCGCTCAGGTTTGCCGTACGGCACTTCCCACGGCTGTTCGAAACCCGGGATTTGCAGGTTGGACACGGTGAAACCAGTCAGGCCAGCCTTTGGCTTGGCGCCGCGGCCGGTTGCACCTTCGTCGCGAATCTCACCGCCAGAACCGGTGGATGCGCCCGGGAACGGGGCAATCGCTGTCGGGTGGTTGTGGGTTTCGACTTTCATCAGGATGTGCACCGGTTCTTGCACCGCGCCGTACTGGCGGGTTTCAGGGTCCGGGAAGAAACGGCCGGCGACGGAGCCGACGATCACCGAGGCGTTGTCCTTATAAGCCGACAAAACACCTTCGCTGTGCATTTGATAGGTGTTCTTGATCATGCCGAACAGGCTTTTTTCCTGGCTCTGACCATCGATGTCCCAACTGGCGTTGAAGATCTTGTGACGGCAGTGCTCGGAGTTCGCCTGGGCAAACATCATCAGTTCGATGTCGTGCGGGTTGCGCTTCAAGCCGACGAAGGCGTTGACCAGGTAGTCGATCTCGTCTTCGGCCAGGGCCAGGCCCAGCTCGGTGTTGGCTTTTTCCAGCGCGGCGCGGCCGCCACCCAACACGTCGATCGCGGTCAGGGGCTTGGGCTCGGCGTGGCTGAACAGGCCGGCGGCTTGTTCAAGGTTGTCCAATACGATCTGGGTCATGCGGTCATGCAAGGCGCCTGCGATCAGCTGCGCTTCGGCATCGCTGAACTGGCCGGCGACGTAGAACGCGATACCGCGCTCCAGACGCTGGATCTTGGTCAGGCCGCAGTTGCGAGCGATGTCGCTGGCTTTACTGGACCACGGCGAAATGGTGCCGAATCGCGGCAACACCAGAAACAGACGACCGGTTGGCTCTTGTACTGGAACACTTGGGCCGTACTTCAGAAGGCGCGCAAGCACCTGCTGTTCGTCGCCGGTCAGGACGCCGTTAACTTCGGCGAAGTGAGCGAATTCAGCATACAAGCCGCTGACAGCCGGAACCTTCTGGCTCAGTTGCTCAAGGAGTTTGCTGTGGCGAAAGGCAGAAAGGGCAGGAGCGCCGCGCAGGATCAACATCTTCGGGACAGCCTCGGGAAGGGGTGTGCTTTGAGGCCGTGCATTCTAGCCTAAACCGCCCGCGACATCACCCGAAACGGTACGCACGACTGCACCCGAACGTCGGGCCGGGTATTCGGACCTGAAACAGGTGTGCGCCGCGGGTTATTTTTTCTGTCATGAAATGCTGTTCGGGCCCATTCCTGCGGGCTCCAAGCGGGTTTTAGACTCTCTAGCAGACAAGCCCTTCGCTGTCGAGATATGGCGCTCGTGGTCCTTTGCGTATACTGCGCAGATGTTTTCCCCAACGGCTTTGCGTCCGCGGTACGCCAAATGGCTGATCGCAACCGGACTCTTCCTGGTGCTTGGTGGCTGTGTTGATAAACCCAACACGCTGGAGCGCGTAAAGGAGGATGGCGTGCTGCGGGTGGTTACCCGTAACAGTCCCGCCACCTACTTTCAGGATCGCAACGGTGAAACCGGCTTCGAATACGAGCTGGTGAAGCGCTTCGCCGACGATCTGGGGGTCGAACTCAAGATCGAAACCGCCGACAACCTCGACGATCTGTTCAATCAGGTGGGCAAGCCCAATGGCCCGGTGCTGGCTGCTGCCGGTCTGGTCAGCAGCGAGCAACGCAAACAGCAGGTGCGGTTCTCCCACTCTTACCTTGAAGTCACCCCACAGATCATCTACCGCAACGGCCAGTCACGGCCCACCGACGCAGGCGATCTGGTCGGCAAGAAGATCATGGTGCTCAAGGGCAGCACCCACGCCGAGCAACTGGCGGAGCTGAAAAAGAAATCCCCTGGCATCCAGTACGAAGAATCCGACCAGGTTGAAGTGGTCGACTTGTTGCGCATGGTCGATGAAGGCCAGATCGACCTGACTCTGGTCGATTCCAACGAAGTCGCGATGAACCAGGTGTACTTCACCAACATACGGGTCGCCTTCGATCTCGGTGACGCCAGCAATCAGAGCTGGGCCGTGGCCGCCGGCGAAGACAACAGCCTGCTCAACGAGATCAATACCTATCTCGACAAAGTGAAGAAAAACGGCACCCTGCAACGCCTCAAAGACCGCTATTACGGGCACGTCGACGTGTTGGGTTACATGGGCGCCTACACCTTCGCCCAGCATCTGCAGCAGCGGTTGCCCAAGTACGAACAGCATTTCAAGACGTACGCCAAGAAAGAGAAAGTCGACTGGCGCTTGTTGGCGGCGATCGGTTATCAGGAATCACTGTGGCAAGCGGCGGTCACGTCCAAGACCGGCGTGCGCGGATTGATGATGCTGACCCAGAACACGGCGCAAGCCATGGGCGTGTCCAATCGCCTGGACCCCAAACAGAGCATCATGGGCGGCGCGAAGTACCTGGCCTACATGAAGGAGCAACTGGATGAGTCGATCCAGGAGCCGGATCGTACGTGGTTCGCGCTCGCAGCCTACAACGTTGGCAGCGGTCATCTGGATGACGCACGCAAACTGACGGCCAAGGCAGGGATGAACCCGGACAAGTGGCTGGACGTGAAGAAAATCCTGCCGCGCCTGTCGCAGAAACAGTGGTACAGCAAGACTCGCTATGGCTATGCCCGTGGCGGCGAGCCGGTGCATTTCGTGGCGAACATCCGTCGTTACTACGACATCCTGACGTGGGTCACGCAGCCGCAGCTGGAAGGCAATCAGGTCGCCGAGGGCAACCTGCATGTGCCGGGGGTCGACAAGACCAAGCCGAGCCAGGAAACCCCACAGCTTTAAATCTTCGCCGCCTTCAAAGACGCCATCGCGGGCAAGCCACGCTCCCACGGGTCCGCGTCGAGCACACAATTGTCGTTCAACCCGGACCCGTGGGAGCGTGGCTTGCCCGCGATGGCAGCGCCGCCGATCTAACCTTTCAACGCAGCCGCCAGAATCAGCGCCTTCATCTCCGACACCGCCGACTTGAACCCGACGAACAACGCATGGGCCACCAGCGCATGGCCGATGTTCAGTTCGTTGATGCCCTTGATCGCCGCAACAGCCTCGACGTTGTGATAATGCAGGCCGTGACCGGCATTGACGATCAGGCCCTGGGCCAGACCGAATGCCACGCCATCGGCCACGCGCTTGAGCTCTTCAGCGACTTCGGTTGGCGTCTCGGCGTCCGCATAACGCCCGGTGTGCAACTCAATGGCCGGTGCACCGACACGGCGGGACGCTTCGATCTGCCGCTCGTCCGCGTCGATGAACAGCGACACTTCGCAGCCGATCTTCGCCAGGCGATCCACCGCAGCCTTGATCCGCGCCTCCTGCCCTGCCACGTCCAGGCCGCCTTCGGTGGTCAGCTCCTGACGGGTTTCCGGGACCAGGCAAATGTGCGCCGGGCGGATGCGTTCGGCGAACGCCATCATTTCTTCGGTGACGCCCATTTCGAAGTTCATGCGGGTTTGCAGCACGTCCTTGAGCAGCAGCACGTCGCGCTCCTGGATGTGCCGGCGGTCTTCGCGCAGGTGCACGGTGATGCCGTCAGCGCCCGCCTCTTCCGCGTCCAGCGCTGCCTTGACCGGATCCGGGTAGCGAGTACCCCGGGCCTGACGCAGGGTGGCAACGTGGTCGATGTTCACGCCAAGAAGAATGCGATTGCTGGTGGTCACGGAAGCGCTCCTGAAATAAGGGAAAGTTCGGTGCACAGCATACACGGGGAGCTTGGGTCTGTTGACGCAAGCATCAACAGTTCCTATGGCTGCGAAACTATGGCTTGCGAAACAACTCGCGACTGACTAGAGGGCGACCGCCCAGATGAACGGCCAATGCCTGACGCATCAAGCGCTTGGCAGCGGACAGCGCACCGGGCGCGGACCAGTCGGCATCGGCCATGGCCAGCAGTTCAGTGCCGTTGAACAGGCCCGGTTGCAGCAGATAGACCCGCTCCAGGCCTGCATCCACTTGCAAGCGATACAGGCCGTCTGGCGCGATGGGGTCGCCGTGAATGTCGGTGTTCAATGCAAAGCCGTAACCGAGGTCGTCGAGCAAGCGCCATTCGAAAGAGCGCAGCAACGGCTCCAGCGGACGGCCTTCGGCCAGGGCGAGCAAGGTCGCGGCGTAGTGATCGAAAACCGCGGGATGAGGGTCTTCGGCGGGTAGCAGACGGATCAGCAATTCGTTGAGGTAGAGACCGCTGAACAGTGCCTCGCCGTTGAGCCAGGTGGAAACACCGGCGCTTTCCATGCGACCGACGTTTTTCAACTCACCCCGACCACGGAACTCGACTTCCAGCGGCACGAACGGCCGCGCCAACGTCCCGGCCTTACCCCGTGCGCTACGCAACACCGCCCGCAGCCGACCTTGCGGCGTAAGGAAATCCACCAGCGCACTGCTTTCGCGGTAGGCGCGGCTGTGGAGGACGTAGGCGGGTTGGCCGATTGGCGCGGTGGTCGACATGGAAATCGCAGTTCTCAATGAAAGAGCGCAGTTTTACAAACAACCCAAAACCAATGTGGGAGCGGGCTTGCCCGCGATGGCGGACTTACATTCAACATCTGCGCTGAATGTTACATCCTCATCGCGGGCAAGCCCGCTCCCACAGGGTTCTACGGTGCAGCGCAGACCGGGTTTACAGGTCGCCGTAACCCAGCGAACGCAGCGCGCGTTCGTCATCGGACCAGCCGCCCTTAACCTTGACCCACAGGTTAAGCATGATCTTGGAGTCGAACAGCAGCTCCATGTCCTTGCGCGCCTCGGTGCCGATGCGCTTGATGCGCTCGCCCTTGTCGCCAATGATGATTTTCTTCTGGCCGTCACGTTCGACGAGAATCAAGGCATGGATGTGCAGGGTTTTGCCCTGCTGCTTGAACTCTTCGATTTCCACAGTGATCTGGTACGGCAGCTCGGCGCCCAACTGGCGCATGATTTTCTCGCGCACCAGTTCGGCGGCGAGGAAGCGGCTGCTGCGGTCAGTGATCTGATCTTCCGGGAAGAAGTGATCGTTTTCCGGCAGGTGCTCGGCGATCACTCGCTCCAGCGTGTCCAGGTTGTGGCCGTGCTGGGCCGAGATCGGCATGATCTGCGCGTTCGGCAGCTGTTCCTGCAACCAGGTCAGGTGCGGCATCAGCTCGGCCTTGTCTTCGATACGGTCAGTCTTGTTCAGCGCCACGATCAGCGGGCCGGTCACGTACTGAACGCGCTCGAGGACCATCTGGTCTTCGTCGGTCCACTTGGTGCGGTCGACCACGAAGATCACCACGTCGACGTCTTTCAACGCCGCCGAAGCGGTCTTGTTCATGTAGCGGTTCAGGGCCTTTTCGCCGCCCTTGTGCATGCCCGGGGTGTCGACGTAGATCGCCTGAACGGCGCCTTCGGTCTTGATGCCGAGCATGTTGTGACGGGTGGTCTGCGGCTTGCGCGAGGTGATCGCCAGCTTCTGACCCAGAATGTGGTTCAGCAGCGTGGACTTGCCCACGTTGGGACGGCCGACGATGGCAACATAGCCACAGCGAGTTGCGGTTGTATCAGTCATTGCCATTCTCCACACCCAGGGCAATCAGTGCTGCGGCGGCCGCTACCTGTTCGGCAATACGACGACTCACACCCTGACCTCGGCTTTTTTCATTCAGTAAGATGATTTCACATTCGACGAAGAACGTCCGGCAATGCGGCTCACCCTGGATATCCACCACTTCGTAACGCGGCAGCTCACAACCACGGGACTGCAGGAATTCCTGCAGGCGGGTTTTCGGATCTTTGTTGGTGTCGACCAGCGTCAGGCCTTCGAACTCTCCGGCCAGCCAGGCCAGCACGCGCTCGCGCGCCATGTCCATGCCGGCGTCCAGATAGATCGCACCGATCAGCGCTTCCAGGGCATCGGCCAGAATCGACTCGCGACGGAAACCGCCGCTTTTCAATTCGCCGGAGCCCAGGCGCAGGTATTCGCCCAGGTCGAAACCACGGGCCAGTACGGCCAGGGTTTCACCTTTCACCAAGCGCGCGCGCAAACGCGACAACTGGCCTTCGCGGGCCAGCGGGAAGCGATCGAACAGCGCCTCGCCAGCGACGAAGTTGAGGATGGCATCACCGAGGAACTCCAGGCGTTCGTTGTTGCGCCCGGCAAAGCTGCGGTGAGTCAGGGCCAGGACCATCAGCTCCTGGTCTTTGAAGGTGTAGCCGAGCTGACGCTCTAGACGGCTTAAGGAGACGCTCACGGTTTACCCACGCTGAGTTCGTGGCTGGATTCCACCGCCATCGCCGTGGTGCGGCGCAGGCTTGGGACAATTAACGCTGTGTTCAAAAATAACGTCCTGAATATCGTTGTTTTCATGCTTCTGTCGCCGATTGTGCCGACTCCAGAAATGCATTCGGCGCTGTGTTCAACAGCGCCGTGTGTGATTACTTGATCAGGCCAACCCGCGAGAAATTCGGCAGGTGACTGAGTTTGGGTTCCGGCCAGCTCATCCAGACTGCGAAGGCCTTGCCGACGATATTCTTGTCGGGAACCATGCCCAGCAGATTCTTGGGAATGCTCGGGTCATCCCAGTAGCGACTGTCGTTCGAGTTGTCGCGGTTGTCGCCCATCATGAAGTAGTGCCCGGCAGGCACGGTCCACGAACGATCCGGTGCTGCGCGGTAGCGGCTCATTTCCTTGCGGATCAGGTGCTCGGCGATGCCGAGTTTTTCCTTGTAGAGCTCGGCACTGCCCAACGTGCCCGGCTCGGAGCCAACCAGTTGTTCGGCAATCGACTCGCCGTTGACGAACAGGCGCTTGTCGGCGGTGTAACGAATCTGGTCGCCCGGCAGCCCCACTACACGCTTGATGTAGTTGACGTTCGGGTCGCTCGGGTAGCGGAACACCATCACATCGCCGCGCTGCGGATCACCGACTTCGATGATTTTCTTGTCGATCACCGGCAGGCGGATCCCGTAAGAAAATTTGTTCACCAGAATGAAGTCGCCGACGTCCAGGGTCGGTTTCATCGAGCCGGAAGGAATCTGGAACGGTTCCACCAGGAACGAACGCAGCACCAGCACGATGAACAACACCGGGAAGAACGATTTGCCGTATTCGACCAGCAGCGGCTCTTTGTTCAGTTTCTCGACCACCACCATGTCAGCCTGGCTGACGCTACCCTGGTAAGAGTTAATGGCAGCCCGGCGCCGTGGCGCCAGGAACAGCAGATCGAGCAACGCCAACAGGCCGCAGACGAACACGGCGATGACCAGCAACAGCGGGAAATTTAGTGACATAGGACCTAACTATCCAACCTGAGCACGGCAAGGAAGGCTTCTTGTGGAATTTCCACGTTGCCGACCTGCTTCATGCGTTTTTTACCGGCCTTTTGCTTTTCCAGCAGCTTTTTCTTACGGCTGACGTCACCACCGTAGCATTTGGCCAATACGTTCTTTCTGAGTGCCTTGACGGTTGTACGCGCCACAATCTGACCACCAATGGCGGCCTGGATTGCCACGTCGAACATCTGCCGCGGAATCAGGTCTTTCATCTTCTCGGTCAACTGGCGACCTTTGTAGTGCGAGTTGTCACGGTGCACGATCAGCGCCAGAGCATCGACCTTGTCGCCGTTGATCAGCACGTCCAGTTTCACCAGATTAGCTGATTGATAACGGTCGAAATGGTAATCCAGCGAAGCATAGCCACGGCTGGTGGATTTCAGACGGTCGAAGAAGTCGAGGACCACTTCGTTCATCGGCAAATCGTAGGTCACTTGTACCTGGCTACCCAGGAACAGCATGTCGTGCTGCACGCCACGCTTTTCGATACACAGGGTAATGACGTTACCCAGGTGCTCTTGCGGCACAAGGATATTGGCCCGCACGATCGGTTCACGCATGTCTTCGATCGACGACAGGTCCGGGAGCTTCGACGGGTTATCGACGTAAATCGTTTCGCCGGTTTTCAGCAGCAGCTCGAAAATTACCGTTGGCGCGGTGGTAATCAGGTCCAGGTCGTACTCGCGCTCCAGGCGCTCCTGGATGATTTCCATGTGCAGCATGCCGAGGAACCCGCAACGGAAGCCGAAGCCCAGCGCGTCGGAGCTTTCCGGGGTGTACTGCAGGGACGAGTCGTTGAGCGTGAGCTTTTGCAGGGCTTCACGGAAATCTTCGAAGTCGTCGGAGCTGACCGGGAACAGACCGGCGTAAACCTGCGGCTGAATACGCTTGAAGCCTGGCAGCACGTCAACGTCTGGCGTGGAGCTCAAGGTCAGGGTGTCACCGACCGGTGCACCGTGAATGTCCTTGATGCCGGCAATGATGAAACCCACTTCGCCGGCCTTCAGGTCAACGGTGGCGGTGTGTTTCGGGTTGAAGACACCGACGCTGTCCACCAGGTGGATCTTGCCGGTGGATTTGACGAGGATCTTGTCGCCCTTCTTCACACGACCGTGACGCACGCGTACCAGGGAAACAACGCCCAGGTAGTTGTCGAACCAAGAGTCGATGATCAACGCTTGCAGCGGATCTTCGATGTTGCCGGTCGGCGCAGGAATGGTGGTGACGAGGCGCTCGAGCACTTCGTCGACGCCCAGACCGGTCTTGGCAGAGCACTCCACCGCGTCGGTGGCGTCGATGCCGATGATTTTCTCGATTTCTTCTTTGACGCGCTCTGGATCGGCCTGTGGCAGGTCGATCTTGTTCAGGACTGGCATGACTTCCAGGCCCTGCTCGATCGCCGTGTAGCAGTTGGCAACCGACTGCGCTTCAACGCCCTGACCGGCATCGACCACCAGCAACGCACCTTCACAGGCCGCCAACGAACGGCTGACTTCATAGGTGAAGTCAACGTGGCCGGGGGTATCAATGAAGTTCAGCTGGTACTTGATGCCATCGCGGGCGGTGTAATAAAGGGTGACGCTGTGGGCCTTGATGGTGATCCCGCGTTCACGTTCCAGGTCCATGGAGTCCAGCACCTGGGCTTCCATTTCGCGCTCGGCAAGGCCGCCGCACATCTGGATGAAGCGATCGGCCAGCGTCGACTTGCCATGGTCAATGTGGGCGATGATGGAGAAATTGCGGATATGACTCAAATCACTCACGGATCAACACTCAAAAAGGCTGCAGGCATAGCCCGCCGAAAAATAGCCGGGAATTGTACCTGATCCACGGCGCAAGCGTCACGTTCGCAGGTCAGACGGCGCTTACAAAAACGCCCCGGTCTTGCGACAGGGGCGTTTTGAGTGACAAGCCACATCGGGGAAAACCCGCGATCAACCGGCCCGGCGCAACAACCAGACCCCGGCCAGGGCACAGACACCGGCCGGTACCAGCACCGCAAACAGCGGCGAGAAACCGAATACCAGGCTCGAAGGCCCGAGCAAATCCTGGACGATGCGGAAGGTGAACCCCACCAGCACACCGGTAAAGACCCGCTGACCAAGGGTCACCGAACGCAGCGGGCCGAAGATGAAGGAAATCGCCATCAGCACCAATGCAGCGGTCACCAGCGGCTGCAACACCTTGACCCAAAACGCCAGCCAGTAACGACCGTTGCTCAGGCCCTGGTCAGCCAGGTAGTGGATGTAACTCCACAGACCGGTGATTGACAGTGATTCAGGCGCCATCACCACAGTGCTCAGCAATTGCGGGCTCAGGGCTACTTCCCAACGCTCCACCGGAGTCGTCACTACTTCGGTGTTCTTTTCATGGAACAACGTGGTCGTGACGTCGCTCAGTTGCCAGTGATCCGTGTCGAACTCCGCGCGTTTGGCGAAACTCGAAGACAGCATGTGGCGTTGGTCGTCGAAGCGATAACGGGTCACGCCGTACAGCAGACCATTGGGTTGCACGGAGTTGACGTGAATGAACTCGTCACCCTGACGGTGCCACAGACCGTGTTTGGCGCTTTGCGCATCGCCACTGCCCTGGGCCAGCGAGCGGTTGGCCTGAGCGGTAACTTCCGTGGCCGGCGCGACGTATTCACCGATCACCAGCCCCACCGCCATCAAAAGCAGCATCGGCTTCATGACAGCCCAGACGATCCGCCCGAGCGACACGCCCGCAGCGCGCATGATGGTCAGCTCACTGTGGCTGGCCAGGCTGCCGAGGCCGATCAGGCAACCGATCAGCGCCGCCATCGGCAACATGTCGTACAGACGGCGCGGCGCAGTCAGCAGCACATAGCTCAGGACATCCGCCAGCGTGTAGGTATCGCTGACGTCGCCCATCTCATCGATGAAGGCAAACAGCGTTGCCAGACCCAGAATGATCCCCAATACCGCCAGGATCGCCATGAACACGCTGCTACCAATGTAGCGATCGAGCTTATCCACGGGCCACCTCCAGCGCACTGCGGCGACTCGCCATCTTCAAGCGCAACGGCTCCCAGTACAGCAAGCCCAGGCCGATGGCCAGGAAGATCGCATGCACCCACCACAAGCCCAATGCCGACGGGATCTTGCCCTTTTCGAGGGCGCCGCGAGCGGCAATCAGGATGGTCAGGTAAGCCATATAAAGAAGAATCGCCGGCAGCAGCTTGAGGAAACGGCCCTGGCGCGGGTTGACCCGCGACAGCGGCACCGCCATCAGGGTCACGATGAAGACCAGCAACGGCAGAGACAGACGCCATTGCAGTTCGGTACGCGAACGGATGTCATCATTGCCCAGCAAGGAGCGGGTGGTCATCGCGTCACGGTCAGTGACTTCGTCGCTGACGTCCGGTTTGGGCAGCAATACGCCGTACTCGTCGTATTTGATGGCGCGGTAGTCGGCTTGACCCGGATTACCGTCGTAGCGGTAGCCGTTGTCGAGAATCAGGTAACGGTTGCCGTCGGGCCGAATTTCCTGACGACCCTTCTCGGCCACCAGGACGGAAATCCCTCGATCCTTTTTGTCGGAGTTTACATTTTTTTGCGAAATGAACACGCCGCCCAGATTGATGCGGTCATCCGACAATTGCTCGGTGTAGGTCACCCGAGTACCGTCGCGCAGGGCCTGGAAGCGGCCGGGCTCAAGGGTATCGAATTCAGTCAGTGCGTCCTGTTTGTTCAGCAGCAACTGGAACTGGTTGGCACCTTGTGGCGCCAGGCTCAGGCTCAGCCATGCCACCACCAGCGCAACCAGCGTGGCCGGAAACAGGGTGATGCGAAAAAGCCGCTGCTGGCTCATGCCGGTGGCCGACAACACGGTCATTTCGCTGTCGAGGTACAGACGACCGTAGGCCAGCAGGATCCCGAGAAACAGCCCCAAAGGCAGGATCAACTGCAGGAAACCTGGCAGACGAAAGCCCATGATCAGGAACAGCGAGCCCGGATCCAGGGCGCCAGAGGCCGCTTGGGCGAGGTATTTGATGAAGCGTCCGCTCATGATGATGACCAGCAGCACGGCGCTGACGGCGCTCAAGGTCAACAGGACTTCGCGGGATAGATAACGGAAGACAATCAAACCAGACACTCCAGGGTTGTCAGGCTAAGCGGCCAAACAAACAAACGTATCGGTCGGCCCGCAGGGCAGAGCCGCCGAAAAAGATGGCGCATTATCCTGTGATTGGGTGCGCCTGTCACTGCGCACGCTCAAGCAGACACCTGAACCACTGAAGTTCGCACGACCGAGGGTTGTCAGGCGCCGGTAGCGAGGTTCAAACTGCGGCCTTTGTCACGGGCACTGCTACCTGCGTCTTTCTACTTATAAGCATGCCTCTGCGCATCGCGCACTTTGACCATTAATTCAGGGACCCAGACATGGAACTGGTTGTAAAAAGCGTTAGCCCGGAAACGTTGAAGACCGCCACGCTGGTGGTCGCCGTCGGCGAAGGCCGCAAACTCGGCGCCGTTGCCAAACAACTCGACGAGCTGAGCGGTGGCACCATCAGTGCCGTGCTCAAGCGCGGCGACCTGGCCGGCAAAGTCGGCCAGAGCCTGTTGCTGCACAGCCTGCCTAACCTCAAGGCCGAGCGCGTGTTGCTGGTGGGCGTGGGCAAGGATGAAGAGCTGGGTGATCGCCCGTTCCGCAAAATCATCGCCGGTATCCTCAATAACCTTAAAGGCCTGGGCGGCAGCGATGCAGTGCTGGCACTGGATGAAGTCGTGGTCAAAGGCCGCGACAGCTATGGCAAGACCCGCCTGCTGGCCGAAACCCTGGTAGATGGCGAGTACACCTTCGACCAGTTCAAGAGCCAGAAAGCCGACCCGCTTGCCCTGAAGAAAGTCACCCTGGTGACCATCAAGGCCGCACAGGCTGAAGTCGAACGCGCCGTGACCCACGCCACCGCGATCGCCAATGGCATGGCCTTCACCCGTAACCTGGGCAACCTGCCGCCAAACATCTGCCACCCGACGTTCCTGGGCGAGCAAGCCAAAAACCTGGGCAAAGAATTCAAGAGCCTGAAAGTCGAAGTCCTCGATGAGAAGAAGATCAAGGACCTGGGCATGGGCTCGTTCTACGCCGTCGGCCAGGGCAGCGCCCAGCCACCGCGCCTGATCGTCATGCAATACAACGGCGGCAAGAAATCCGAGAAGCCGTACGCACTGGTCGGCAAAGGCATCACCTTCGACACCGGCGGCATCAGCCTCAAGCCGGGCGCCGGCATGGATGAAATGAAGTACGACATGGGCGGCGCCGCCAGCGTGTTCGGTACCTTGCGTGCCGTGCTTGAGCTGAAACTGCCGATCAACCTGGTGTGCATCCTGGCCTGTGCCGAGAACATGCCGAGCGGCAACGCTTCGCGTCCGGGCGACATCGTTACCACCATGAGCGGCCAGACCGTGGAAATCCTCAACACCGACGCCGAAGGCCGTCTGGTGCTGTGCGATGCCCTGACCTACTCCGAACGCTTCAAGCCGCAAGCGGTGATCGACATCGCCACCCTGACCGGCGCTTGTGTCGTCGCACTGGGTTCTCACACCTCGGGCCTGCTGGGCAACAACGACGAGCTGATCGGCCAACTGCTGAGCGCCGGCAAATCCGCCGACGACCGCGCCTGGCAACTGCCGCTGTTCGATGAATATCAAGAGCAACTGGATAGCCCGTTTGCCGACATCGCCAACATTGGCGGCCCGAAAGCCGGCACCATCACCGCTGCCTGCTTCCTGTCGCGCTTCACCAAGAACCTGAACTGGGCGCACCTGGACATCGCCGGCACGGCCTGGACCAGCGGCGGCAAGGACAAGGGCGCCACTGGCCGTCCGGTTCCCCTGCTGACCCAATACCTGCTGGACCGCGCCAAAGCCTGAAACCGATGACCCCGGGCGGCGCCACTTCCCAGTGGCGCCGCCCGGGGCTCAGGAACCGCAATGACCAAAGTCGACTTCTATATCCTGCCCAGCGCCGACCCTTCGGCACGGCTGGATTTCGCCTGCAAGCTCACCGAAAAAGCCTGGCGCATGGGCCATCGCATTTACCTGCACTGCAGCGATGCCGCCCAGCGTGATGACCTCGATGCGCGTTTGTGGGCCTTCAAGGGCGAAAGCTTCGTGCCCCACGGTCCCGCCGAAAGCGAGCCGGAGGGTTTGATTGTCCTGGGTCTTGGCGATGACTGCGGTCAGCATCAGGACCTGCTGGTCAATCTCGACCTGAAAGTCCCGGTATTTGCCAAACAGTTCGCCCGCGTGGCGGAAGTGGTGGTGGAAGATCCGACGATTCGTTCGGCTGCGCGTGAGAGTTTCCGTTTCTACCGCGAACAGGGCTATCCTCTGCAAGATCACCGTTTACAGCGACTCTGAGCATTCCGATGGACACTCCAAAACCGCAGCAAAATTCCGCGCATCTGCTGGATGACCTCGAGTCGATCCGCCAGTTGCTCGGCGATGACAACCTGCAACCGCCCTTGCTGACCGACACGGTCATCGAAGGTGATCAGGAACAGATCCCCATGCTGTTCGACACGGTCGGCAATGCGCCTCAGCCGGTCGAAACGCCACCGCCACCGCCACCCGCCCCAGCCGCGCAACCGTCGCCTGCCGCCAGCAAAGGCCCCGACGCCCTGCTGCACCTGGACAGCGAACTGCGCGCCGCCGCGCTATTGATCATGCAAGACGTGATCGACGACTTCGCCCCGCACATCGAAACCGAAATCAAACGCCGTCTGGATGCGCGGATGGAACGGTTGTTGAGCCAGTACGAATAAACACCAACCCCCTGTGGGAGCGAGCCTGCTCGCGATAGCATCACCTCGGTTTCCTGATAGACCGCGGCGCCTGCATCGCGAGCAGGCTCGCTCCCACATTTGATCTGCGTTGTAATTGATCAAGCGCCCTGTCCGCACCTGCTCGCCCTACGCCCCACGCCCCGCTATACTTGCCGGCTTTTCCTGAATAAATGCCAATAGGGTCCCGCCGCGCATGGATAAGACCTACCAGCCGCACGCCATTGAAACTTCCTGGTACAACACCTGGGAGTCTGAGAATTACTTCGCCCCGCAAGGCGCGGGCGAGTCCTACACCATCATGATCCCGCCGCCGAACGTCACCGGCAGCCTGCACATGGGTCACGGCTTCAACAACGCGATCATGGACGCCCTGATCCGTTTCCGCCGCATGCAGGGTCGCAACACCCTGTGGCAGCCGGGCACCGACCACGCCGGTATCGCCACGCAAATGCTGGTGGAGCGTCAACTCGAAGCCCAGGGCCAGAATCGCCATGATCTGGGCCGCGAAAAATTCCTCGAGAAAGTCTGGGAGTGGAAGGATCAGTCCGGTGGCAACATCAGCCGCCAGATCCGCCGCCTCGGCTCGTCCGTGGACTGGAGCCGTGAGCGCTTCACCATGGACGACGGCCTCTCGGAAGCGGTGAAAGAAGCGTTCGTGCGCCTGCACGAAGACGGTCTGATCTACCGCGGCAAGCGTCTGGTCAACTGGGACACCAAGCTGCACACGGCGATCTCCGACCTCGAAGTGGAAAACCACGACGAAAAAGGCTTCCTGTGGAACCTGAAGTACCCGCTGGCCGACGGCGCCAAAACCGCTGAAGGCAAGGATTACCTGATCGTCGCGACCACGCGTCCGGAAACCATGCTCGGCGATGCCGCCGTGGCCGTTAACCCGAACGATGAACGCTACAAAGCCCTGATCGGCAAATTTGTCGAGCTGCCGCTGGTTGGCCGCCGCATCCCGATCATCGCCGACGATTACTGCGATCCAGAATTCGGCACCGGTTGCGTGAAAATCACCCCGGCCCACGATTTCAACGACTACGAAGTCGGCAAGCGCCACAACCTGCCACTGCTGAACATCTTCGACAAAAACGCCAATGTTCTGCCTGCGGCCCAGGTGTTCAACCTTGACGGCACGCTGAACGAAAGCATCGACGGCAAGATCCCGGCCGAGTACGCCGGCCTCGACCGCTTCCAGGCCCGCAAGGAAATCGTGGCGGCGTTCGAAGCGGCCGGCCTGCTGGTCAGCGTCGACGATCACGCCCTGAAAGTACCGAAAGGCGACCGCTCCGGCACCATCATCGAGCCGTGGCTGACCGACCAGTGGTACGTGTCCACCAAGCCATTGGCCGAGCCTGCCATCGCTGCGGTTGAAGACGGCCGCATTCAGTTCGTGCCCAAGCAATACGAAAACATGTACTTCTCGTGGATGCGCGACATCCAGGATTGGTGCATCAGCCGTCAGCTGTGGTGGGGCCACCGGATTCCGGCCTGGTACGACGAGTCGGGCAAGGTCTATGTCGGTCGCGACGAAGCCGAAGTGCGTGCCAAGAACAACCTCGGCCCGGACGTTGCGCTGCAACAGGACAACGACGTTCTCGACACCTGGTTCAGTTCGGGCCTGTGGACTTTCTCCACACTCGGCTGGCCGGAGCAGACCGAGTTCCTGAAGAAATTCCACTCCACCGATGTGCTGGTGACCGGTTTCGACATCATTTTCTTCTGGGTTGCCCGGATGATCATGCTCACCATGCACTTGGTGAAAAACGAAGACGGCACGCCGCAGGTTCCGTTCAAGACCGTTTACGTGCACGGTCTGGTGCGTGATGGCCAGGGTCAGAAAATGTCCAAGTCCAAGGGCAACGTCCTGGACCCGCTGGACATCATCGACGGCATCGAGCTGGAAGAGCTGGTGCAGAAACGCACCTCCGGCATGATGCAGCCAAAACTGGCGAAGAAGATCGAGAAGCAGACCCGCGACGAGTTCGCCGACGGCATCGCCAGCTACGGCACCGATGCCCTGCGCTTCACGTTCTGCTCGCTGGCGTCGACCGGTCGTGACATCAAGTTCGACATGGGCCGCGTCGAAGGCTATCGCAACTTCTGCAACAAGATCTGGAACGCTGCGCGCTACGTGCTGGACAAAGGCGAAGACTGCGGTCAGAACGGCGAAGCCTACGAGCTGTCCTTGGCGGATCGCTGGATCATTTCGCAGCTGCAACGCACTGAAGCCGAAGTGACTCGTCAGCTCGACCAGTTCCGTTTCGACCTGGCGGCACAAGCCTTGTACGAGTTCATCTGGAACCAGTATTGCGACTGGTACCTGGAACTGTCCAAGCCTGTGCTGTGGGACGAAAATGCACCGGTTGAACGTCAGCGCGGCACCCGTCGCACGCTGGTTCGAGTGCTGGAAGTCGCGTTGCGTCTGGCCCACCCGTTCATGCCGTTCATCACCGAAGAAATCTGGCAGCGCGTCGCGCCGCTGGCCGGTATCGAAGGCAAGACGATCATGCTGCAACCTTGGCCAGTGGCCAACGAAGCACGCATCGATCAGGGCGCCGAAGACGATATCGAATGGCTCAAGGGCCTGATGCTCGGCACGCGTAACATCCGTGGCGAAATGAACATCGGTCCGGGCAAGCCACTGCCGATCTACCTGAAGAACGTCAGCGCTGAAGACCAGCGCCGCCTGACCGAGAACGAAGCGCTGCTGAAGAAGCTGGCGCGTCTGGAATCGATCACCGTTCTGAAGGCTGGCGAAGAAGCACCGCTGTCCGCCACCGCTCTGGTTGGCGAGATGGAAGTGCTGGTACCGATGGCCGGCCTGATCGACAAGGACGCCGAACTGGCTCGCCTGGACAAGGAAATCCTGCGTCTGCAGGGTGAAGTTCAGCGGGTCGGCGGCAAGCTGTCCAACGCCGGTTTCGTCGACAAGGCCCCGGCCGAAGTCATCGAGAAGGAACGCGCCAAACTGGCTGAAGCTGAACAGGCTTTGGGCAAGCTGGCCGAGCAGCATGCGCGGATTGCCAGCCTGTAACGGTAAATCGCAATGAAAAAGGGAGGCCCGCAACGGCCTCCCTTTTTTATGCCCGCCACTTGCCCACAAACACCACAACACCCTGTGGGAGCGGGCTTGCCCGCGATGAGGCCCTCATATTCAACATTGATGTGACTGACAGATCGCCATCGCGGGCAAGCCCGCTCCCACAGGGATTCGTGCTGATCTTCACAATTGCATTCACAACGCCTGGATGTGGGACAATACCCGCCACTTTTAGCCATACCCGAATCGACAACGCCCATGAACGCCCCCCGCACACCAAGACCTGCGCGCAAGAAGCCTGACTCCGCTACCCCGGCCAAAGCCGTGGAACCCCGCGAGAAAGCAAGCCTGCATCCGCGCAATCGCCACCAGGGTCGTTATGACTTCCCGGCGCTGATCAAAACAACGCCGGAACTGGCGCAGTTCGTGATCATCAACCCGTATGGCAAGGAAAGCATCGACTTCGCCAGCCCGGACGCGGTTCGGGTGTTCAACCGGGCGCTGCTCAAGTCGTTCTACGGCATCGCCCATTGGGACATCCCGGCCGATTACCTGTGCCCGCCAGTTCCGGGCCGTGCCGACTACGTGCACTTCCTGGCCGACCTGCTGGCCAGCGTCAACGACGGCGAGATCCCTCGTGGTGCGCCGGTCAAGGTGCTCGATATCGGCATGGGCGCCAACTGCGTCTATCCGTTGATCGGCTACAGCGACTACCGCTGGCACTTCCTCGGCTCGGAAATCGACCCGACGGCCGTGGCTGCCGCTAAAGCCATCGTGCAGTCCAACGGGCTGAACAAGGCCATCCAGCTGCGCCAGCAAAGCAATCCCAAGCACATTCTGCTGGGCCTGCTCGAACCCGGCGAACGCTTTGACCTGACCATGTGCAACCCGCCGTTCCACGCCTCGATGGATGAGGCCACCAAGGGCAGCGAGCGTAAGTGGCGCGCCTTGGGCCGCGCCGACCCGAAACGCAAACTGCCGGTGCTGAACTTTGGCGGCCAGTCCGCCGAACTGTGGTGTGAAGGTGGCGAAGCACGGTTTGTGACGCAACTGATCGCCGAAAGCGCGCACTTTCAACACAAGGTGCTTTGGTTCAGCACCCTGGTCTCGAAAGCCTCAAACCTGCCGGCGATCCAGACGGCGCTGAAAAAGGCCGGCGTATTGGAAAGCCAGGTCGTGGAAATGTCCCAGGGCCAGAAGCAAAGTCGCTTCGTCGCCTGGACCTTCCAGACCAAATCCGAACAGCAGGTCTGGCGCGAACGCTGGGCGCGTAAAAGCTGAGTAACTGACCGGCGCAGATCAACGGTGGGAGTGGGCTTGCTCGCTCCCACATTGGTTCAGCGGTTTTGCAGGTCAATCGCTAAATCGCAGACACAAAAAAACCGTGCCCGGATTGCTCCGGAGCACGGTTTTTTTTAACAAGTCTTACTTGTTAACAGCGTCGGTCAGGCCTTTGGCCACAACCAGCTTGATAACTTTCTTGGCAGCGATTTCGATGGCAGCGCCAGTCGAAGGGTTGCGGCCGGTACGGGCAGGACGCTCAGTCACTTTCAGCTTGCCGATACCTGGCAGGGTGATTTCGCCGCCGTTTTCCAGCTGATCAGCAACGATTTGGCCCAGTTGGTCCAGAGCGTTACGCGCGGTGGTTTTTGGCGCGTCGATAGCTTCAGCGATGTCGGCGATCAGTTGGTCTTTAGTAAGAGCCATGTAATGTTCCTTCCCTATCAAATTCATATGGATTGCAGAGTGCAGTGTCAGCCATCGAGCCCGATCTTCTGGATCTGGCACCCTCGGCCATAACCACGACGAGTCGGGGTTATAGATACCGAAATCAGGGTTTGGTTCGACCTGACAAATGCTGAATGCACGCTTAACGCAGTGACTTCGCGTAAGACCGGGCAAAACTAGCACAGAGACGGGGAAATATCCGCCTCTAGCTACCCATTTGGTCAGCTTTATTGCTCTAAATTGGCAAAAAACTGCATAAGGGCCGGCGGACAGCTGCAAATTGCCCCCCGGCACCACGCCAAAACCAGTGGTTGCGGTACACTGAGCGCTTTTTCGGGGGAGCACGCCCTCCTCTCTTCAATCAGCCGAGAAGCCCATGCCGATCCGTCATTGCATCGTCCACCTGATCGACAAAAAACCCGACGGCACACCCGCAGTTCTTCATGCCCGCGATTCCGAACTGGCTGAGTCCAGCGCCATCGAGTACATGCTTGCCGACCTCAACGAGAGCTACAACGCCAAACAAGGCAAGGCCTGGGGTTTCTTCCATGCCGAGTCCGGGGCGCATCCGTTCAGCGGCTGGCTGAAGGAATACCTCGACGGCGGTAAGGACTTCACAGCCTTCAGCCGAGTGGCGGTGGAACATCTGCAGAAGCTGATGGAAGAGTCGAACCTCTCTGTGGGCGGCCACGTGCTGTTTGCTCATTACCAGCAGGGCATGACCGATTACCTGGCCATCGCCCTGCTGCACCACAGCGAAGGCGTGGCAGTGACCGATCAGCTGGACGTGACCCCTTCGCGACACCTGGACCTTGGCCAGTTGCACCTGGCAGCGCGGATCAACGTCTCCGAGTGGCAGAACAACAAACAGTCCAAGCAGTACATCTCGTTCATCAAAGGCAAGAACGGCAAAAAGGTTTCGGAGTACTTCCGTGACTTCATCGGCTGCCAGGAAGGCGTCGACGGCCCCGGCGAAACCCGCACCCTGCTCAAGGCCTTCAGTGACTTCGTCGAAAGCGAAGACCTGCCGGAAGAGTCCGCACGCGAGAAGACCAAGACCTTGGTGGATTACGCCAGCAGCCAGGCAAAAATGGGCGAGCCCATGGGCCTGGAAGAATTGTCCGAGCTGATCGACGAAGAACGCCCGAAAGCGTTCTACGATCACATCCGCAACAAGGACTATGGCCTGTCGCCTGAGATCCCGGCGGATAAGCGCACCCTGAACCAGTTCCGCCGCTTCACCGGCCGCGCCGAGGGCTTATCCATCAGCTTCGAAGCGCACCTGCTGGGCTCGAAGATCGAATACGACGAAGAGGCCGGTACGCTGATCATCAAAGGCCTGCCGACCCAATTGACCGACCAGCTCAAGCGACGCAACTGATGCTCGGCGGCGTGTTGAAAAAATTCCTGCTGATCCTGCTGGTGGTCGTGGTTTACCAGAACTGGGGCAAGATCGAGCGGGTGTTTCATCCCTCGCAGGTGGTGTCCGAGCAGACCCAGGCCAAGGCCAACGTCGTGCTCTACACCACCGAATGGTGCGGCTACTGCAAGCTGACCCGGCGCTTTCTCGATCAGAAGGGCATTGCGTACAAGGAATTCGATATCGAGAAAGATACCCAGGCGCGTAAAGCCTATGAGGCGCTGGGAGGACGCGGGATTCCGCTGATCGATGTGAACGGAACGTTGATACGCGGGTATGACCCGGACAAGGTGCTTGCGGCGTTGAAATAGCTTTTCAGGCCGACCCCGTCCTTTGTGGGAGCTGGCTTGCCTGTGATAGCGGAGTGTCAGGCAACATCAATATTGCTGGGCTGACCTCATCGCAGCGGTGCGGCGATCCGACAAGCCAGCTCCCACAGGTTAGTGCATGACCAGAAAATCAGTGGTTAGCGTCTACTGCGCTTCGATACGAAACCCGAACCGCGGAAAGTGCACATGCACCACGCCAACCCGCTCGTCTTCGCGACGCAAAATCAATTCCTCGCTGCCCGCAAACAGCAACTCTCCCGCCACTGGATCAACGCCATAATCGGTCGCGGCGACCACCACCTGCTGGCCAACCTCGAACCCGTTCGGCTCATCAAACTGCTCATCCGGCAACGCAGCTGGCGTGGCGTTGCGCGCGACTTCAAGCGCTTCCTCAGAAGTCATCTCGCTGAACGCGCCATGACCAAAGCCCATCACCCGGCCAAACCATGCCGACACGGCCGGATAAGCATCCACCAACGGTGACGTCACGTGCGTTGCTTTGAGGAACCACAGTGAATGGGCCAGGGCAAAGTCGGCAATCGACGGCTCGCCGAACAGGAAGTCACCCTGTTCGCGCTGAAGCTGCTGCTCCAGACGCGCCATGATCGTTGGCCACTGATGCCGAGCCTGCTCGGCGGACAACCGTGTAGCGCTGCCACCGCTGAACAAACCGGCGCGATCGGCCAGGAACCCCTTGATCGCTTCCGGCGACAACTTGCCAAAGCGCACCGCCACCGATGCAGGTTGAAACACCAGGCTGACCGCATGCTGGAACACCACCGAGTCAACCCATGCAGCGAAGGTTGCGGTGATCATTTCCTGGCCTTCCGGGAAGAACGCCGGCAAGGCTTTTTCCTGCTCCAGACGACGAGCCATCAACGCGGTGTCGCAATAGACATCAGCCCCCACCTGCAATACCGGCGTCTTGCGGTAGCCGCCGGTCAGCGCTGTCAGATCGGGTTTGGGCATCACTGGCGAGATGTTCACCGAGCGCCAGGACAGCCCTTTGAAGCCCAGCAGCAGGCGGGCCTTTTCGGCGAAAGGGGACGTCGGGTAGTGATGAAGAATCAACTCGGACATTACGTAAGCCTCATTTTTAATTATGACTACAGCCCTTTAAATGCACAGGCCGCAGTGTTTTCTAAGTCATTCATTTCCACTTGATCGTCTTTCAATCCATCAAGTGTCCATACACCTCGGCTATCGGACTACTTCAACCAGGCCCCTCGGGCTGAAGTGGTAGCCAGCGCTCCAATCTCGCAAACGTCGTTACCTTTCGACATGGAAAAACGTTTTCTTCGGTCTGAGCCCTCCCTGATCACAAGGTAACATTGCGACAAATAATGAAAACAACGAAGGATCGCTGCACATGCTCGTGAATGTTGCGCCATTGATAAAAGAAGCAACAGGCCAACAGACTTGGATCGATCTTGCATTGCCGGACCTGAGGACGCTGACGAGGGAACTTCGCTCAGCCCCGATCGAAGAAGTGAAGAGGGCTGATGATGAGGAGGGAGCCCTACAAATCCTCTTGGCTCACTTCGGATTTATTGATGAAGCCCTGCTGGCAGTCACGATTATGACCCCGATAGGAAATGTGGCGATCATGAGAGACAAACTGGCTCACATTGTCGAAAAACGTCCCGACTCTCGTGAACGTTACGTTCGACATGCACTGGAGACCGTTCGAAGTATGGAGAGTACTTTATGACAACGGTGCATACCGCGTGGCGTTCATCAATGCCTACGAGGCCAAAAATGACATGCTTGTCGTTGTGGATGTCAGAGATGGGCACGTCATGTGGAGTTTTATGCATGCCCCAGCGCGAGCCATGAACAAGCATCGACAAGGAGAGCTTCTCTACAAGCGCTACGTTCTCGAAGACAAAGAAAAAGGGCAGCTGTGAGGCTGCCCTTTGAATTTGAATCCTGATATTGGCATCCTCAGGAAATGGGATGAAGAGGTCTCACCTTACACCGATGTTGCAGCATCGCTGAGGTACCTACGTCTGCTAAAGCCCTGCAAGGCAGCAGATTTCGCGCTCTTGTTGTCATTCTTGATAAAGATGACAGGCATGTCAACTCATTTGCTACCTCATCCGGTCACCGTAGCATGCTTGCCAAAGCCTCCCGCAAGTGGATCAACTTTTACGGTCCCTGCGTATCTGGTCCGCGCGGTGACAATCCACCAAGCGTTCAAGGATAGTCTTCTCCACCATTGGGCATGCGGCAACGGCCAATCCGCTTGAGCGCCATTGCTACACCTTTCCACGGGCCATGCTTGTCAATCGCCAATTGCGCGTAGTGAGAACAAGAAGGGTGGAAACGACAAGCCCCCCTTAATCGCTGAGGGGCGGTTCTCTGGTAGAGACGGATTAGAGCCTTCAAAAAAAGTGTGATCACCGAGGCTTACGGAAGGTGATGACGTAGTAATTGGCGAGACTGGCCTTCTTGCCCCTCAACGCATCAAGGCAACCTGCGTTCACCTGAACACCAATAGTGTCGATCCGGTAAAATTCCCAACCCTCATCGGCCTGCTTGTTGGCAATGCTCTGCAAGTAAACAGCAGCTTCGTTACCCTTTTCCTTGCTGGCCTGAACCTGAATGTTAGGTGGCACCTGAACCATTTTGTAGTGATACATCGACTGTCCTTAATGACGTAAGTGGCGGTGTGCCACGACGCTCACTCTACAGACAACAATTGCGGATCAGTAGCTTAATGGGCATTTTCAGAAAGAGCTGACACCGCCGAAGACAAATGACCTACACCGATGACATAGCGCTCGCCACCAGACATTCCTTGGCGCTTTTCTTGAGTTTTTTGATCAAGCGTTCCTGGCGCAGTGCTTCGCTTTTGTCACGGCAGATTTCGGTGTAGACCAGTGCCACGGCCGGGCTGGACAGGAAGAAGCGCGCGCCTTTGCCACTTTGGTGAGTAGCGAAGCGGCGGACGGGATCGTCGCTGATCCCGCAGTAGAGCGAACCATTGGCCGCGCGAACGAGGTAGACGAACCAGGGTTTGCTGACGGGCAGCGGCGGTTCGGCGGCAATGACGGAAGATTCGCTCGAGGTGTTCACGTGACGATCAAGGCTTGTAGGAAACAAGCCGCGATCTTATCAGCGACTGGCCTGAAATGCCTTCAGCCCCTTCAAGGCCTGAGCGCGCACGGCGTTTTTCACCACTGGCGTCCAGCCCAACAACAGCCCTTTGAAACCCAGCGCCTGACGGGACCAGCGCCACAGATCAAAGTTGTCGTGGTGCTCGCAGATCTTGCCGTCGCGAAACACGAAGCGCGCCTGGATGTCGTTGACCACGGCATTGCCGGTCTGACTGAACAGGTAGGTCGCGACCCAATGGGCACCGCCCGTACGCTCATCGCTGCGCACGTTATCGAAGGTCAGGGAGAAGTCCTTGGCCCGCGTGGTGAGCATGCGCCACATGTCGCCGGCATCGCGCCCACGCAGTTCGCCGAACGCCGGATCACTGAACACCACATCGTCGGTGTAGCAAGCGCTCATGGCCTCGGCATCCAGCCGCTGGAAGGCTTGGTAGAACCGGGTGATCAAGGCGTTATGGGCATCACTCATAGACAGACTCCGGAGAATAGGCAGATTGCCAGCACGATAATCTGCAAACGGACGAAACACCATCAGCATTCGCACTCCGAATACCGACGGTGTGCGCGAATCAGATCTTTTCGCTTTCGACCTGCACGTACAGCGAACGCCCGGCACCGAGGCCGGCGATGATCGCGCTGAGGCCGATGACACCGAAAATCCAGCCCAGGGCGCTCCAGCCGCCGGTCCAGTCATGTACCACGCCGACCGCGAACGGTCCCATGGACGCCAGGGTGTAACCGAAGCCTTGGGCCATGCTCGACAGGTTGGCCGCGACATGGGCATCCCGCGAGCGCAGCACGATCAGGGTCAACGCCAGGCTGAACGTAGCGCCCTGCCCCAACCCCAGCAGGATCGCCCAGCCCCATAGGCCGTTGATCGGTGCATAAAGGCAACCGAACAAACCGCCGAGCGTCATTACCATGACGATCACGATCGCCAGCCGCTGATCCTTGCCGCGCGTCGCCAGCCAGGGTGCTGCCAGCGAGCTGATCAACTGGACAATCACCGAACCCGACAACACCAGACCGGCCTGGGTTGGCGTCAGCCCGCGGCCGATCAGAATCGACGGTAGCCAGCCAAACACGATGTAGGCCAAAGACGATTGCAGGCCCATGTACAAGGTCACTTGCCAGGCCAGTGGATCACGCAGCAGACCTCGGACCCGATAGGCAACGTGGTGCGCGCCGTGTTTCTGGCCGACTTGCGGCAGCCAGAACATCGCCGCGACCAGTGCTGGAACTACCCAGAAGCCCAGGCCCATGGCCCAGCTCTTGTCGAAATGTTCACTCAACGGCACGGTCGCCCCAGCTGCCATGGCCGCCCCCAGGCATAGGGCCATGGTGTAGACGCCGGTCATGGTGCCGGCCTGTTTCGGGAAGTCGCGTTTGACAATGCCGGGCAGCAGCACGCCGATCACCCCAATGCTGGCGCCGGCCAACACGCTGCCGGCGAACAGACCGATCTCGCCGAACGAACTGCGCAAAATGATCCCGCCGGCCAGCATCAGAAGAATCCCCAACACCACCCGCTCGGCCCCAAAACGTCGCGCCAGCACCGGTGCCAACGGCGCGAACAAACCGAGGCAAAGTACCGGCAAGGTCGTCAGCAAACCGGCATGAGCAGCCGATAGCCCCAGTGTCTTCGAGACCTCGCTGAGCATCGGCGCCATGCTCGACAACGCCGGACGCAGGTTCAGCGCCACCAGAATCAGGCCGAGCAACAACAACCACGGTCGCCGCAGGACCGGGTGAGTTTGCTGAACCTGTTCGTCATCGGCTTCGGCGTCGATCAATAGCTCATCGAGCTCCGCCGTACGCTTGAGCTCAGTGATGCTGCTGTTGCTGGCCTGCTGGGTGGGCATGGGGTTCTCGGTTTCAAGGTTCATTGATCAACTGCCTCGACAAGGCTTTTGCCCGTTCCGGGTCGCGTTGCTCGACGGCATCGAGCAGTTCGACATGAAGGTCGAACACCGATTGGCGTCGGGGTGAGATGTTCAGGGTCTGGCGCAAGTGCGCGCCGACGATGCTGGAGAAATAGCGATACAACTCGCTGAGGGTCGGGTTATGCGCCGCATCCACCAGTCGACGGTGAAACACCAGATCGCAAGCGATGTAGGTGTCGAGATCGCCGTGGTAGTGACTGCCGCTGACGCCTAGCGCTTCGCGCAATGCCACCAGGTCTTCCTCAGTGCGGCGTAACGCCGCGAGGCCGATGGCTTCGACTTCCAGAATGTGCCGGGTTTCCCGAGCCTGTTCCTGAGTGCATCGGGAAAGCGCCTTCATGGTGTCCAGCGGATCAATCACCGCCCGCAGATAGCTGCCGTCGCCCTGGCGAATCTCGATCAACCCGGAAAACGCCAACACGCGCATGGCTTCGCGCACGGTGTTGCGGCTGATGCCCAGCTCAGTCGCCAGTTCCGGCTCGGTGGGCAAACGCTGGCCGACCGTCCAGACGCCTTCGGTGATGCGCAGGCGTAACTGGTCCAGAGCCTGATCGACCAGGGATCGCTTAATTAATGGAGAAATGTCTGACATAAGATTCGCCCTTTCATCCAATCATAGGATGAATTTTCTGACATGTTAGTCAGCTTCGTTTGAGAGGACAACCTGCCCTACCAGAGCGGTCGCAGCTTCAAGGCACTTTTCTCGGAGGTTTTTCCTAGAACCTACTGTGCAAGTGGCAGAAAACCTTCGCACGCGGAGTGATTTCCCACCCCCCTCGCAAGAATGAGCTGACATCCCTCGGAACCTACGAGCGTCAGACTTCACGATGTTGATTCGCGGGCATTTTCGCCCGCACTTGAATAGAAGGAAGAGAAAAGCACATGGAAGAAGTCAATTTCGGCAAGAAGGGTGGCCGCTCTTTTTTTTTGAAGAAAAGTCAGGACCTGCTCGCCGTACGCAGCCGGGCGGGGAAAAGTCTCGCTGCAACCCTGTGCTGCGAAAAAGCCGATCAAGCACTGGGTGGCGGTCAGCTGTTACTGCACATTGAGGACGCCGACGTGCAGGTCTTCAAACTGCCGCAAGATTCGGATGTATCCCGATGCAAGGCTTTGCTGCGGGAATTGCCGGACGTGCGTTTCGCCGCAAGCGTGCTCGTCGATCCTCATACTCAAGAGCCCGTTCTTTACACCGAGAATATTTTTCTTAAGTTTGTTGATCTACTCACCCCGACACAGTGCCAGGTCATACTCGATGAGCTGGGTCTGACCATCAAACAGCAGGTTCCCTACGCGGCGAACGCCTTCTTCGTCCAACACAAGAATTGCCGCGGCACTGACGTGTGCTCATTCGCACTTGAACTGCTAAAACGTGAGGATATCGATTACTGCCACCCGGAAATGTTGCGCCAGGGACAACGTCGGGCGATCCACGACAATCAATGGCACCTGAAAAAAACCACCGTGACCTATCACGTCCAGATTGATGCCAGTGCCAATGTCGAAGCGGCCCATGACCTGGCCCAGGGTGAAGGGGTCGTAATCGCAGTCATCGATGATGCCTTTGATATCGACCACCCTGAATTCGCCGGATTCGGCAAAGTCATCGGGGCGCAAAACTTTGACCGGCGCAATGCCAGGCAAGGTCCACGTCCGAAAAACGACCTTGAGCGCCACGGAACGGCAGCCGCCGGTGTCGCTTGCGCCAATGGTGAAATCGGCGCCAGCGGCGTTGCTCCTCGGGCCAGCCTCATGCCGTTAAAGCTCACCAAGCCGTTGGGCGCACGGGCTGAAGCGGACGCGTTTTTCTGGGCAGCCGACCAGGGCGCCGACATCATTTCCTGCAGCTGGGGCCCGGCCGAAGGGCATTGGGCTGACCCTACCGATCCTCGGCACACGCAGGTTTTTCCGCTTGCCGCCAGCACGCGACTGGCCATCGAGTACGCCGCGACCAAGGGCCGCAATGGAAAAGGATGCCTCATCTTTTTTGGTGCCGGCAACGGTAACGAGAGCGTGGATAACGATGGGTACTCCAGCCATCCCTTGGTCATTGCCGTCGGTGCCTGCAATGACCAAAACCGACGCAGTGCCTACAGCGACTACGGAAAAGCGCTCTGGTGCTGCTTTCCCAGCGGCGATCAATCTCACCCGGACCCAAAATTCCAACCCGCCACTTCAATGCCGCAAACTCGAGGCATTCGCACCACGGATTTGAGCGGCAAGTTTGCCGCCCCAAACAATGCGGCCTACACCGAATCGTTCAGCGGCACCTCCAGCGCCTGCCCGGGGGCGGCAGGCGTGGCAGCGCTGGTTCTGGGGGTCAACCCATTACTGGATCGCGAATCTGTCCGACAGATCCTGGCCGATTGTTGCGACAAGATCGGCCATGCCGACGATGGCCCGCTCGGTCAATACGACCGGAGCGGCCATAGTCATTACTACGGATACGGTCGTCTCAATGCACTTCGAGCGGTGCATCTGGCGCTTGAACGCAAGGAAACGCAGAACTGAATGTGGGTTGGCTGCGGTCAGCTCTCGGCAGGTCTTTCACCCACAAGATTGCGTCATGCTGGTCGCACCAAAAATAAACCCGGAACATAGTCCGGGTCTATTTCACTGCCTGGCGTCGATCAATGCAGGATCTGGCTCAAGAACAGCTTCGTACGCTCATTCTGCGGGTTGTCGAAGAAGTCGTTCGGCGCGGCCTGTTCGACGATTTCACCCTTGTCCATGAAGATCACGCGGTTGGCCACGGTACGGGCGAAGCCCATTTCGTGGGTTACGCAGAGCATGGTCATGCCGTCTTCGGCCAGGCCGATCATGGTGTCCAGAACCTCTTTCACCATCTCTGGGTCGAGTGCCGAAGTCGGTTCGTCGAACAGCATGATTTTCGGTTTCATGCACAAGGCGCGGGCAATCGCCACACGCTGTTGCTGACCGCCGGACAGTTGCCCCGGGTATTTATGCGCCTGCTCCGGAATGCGTACGCGCTCCAAGTAGTGCATGGCGATTTCTTCAGCCTTGCGCTTGGGCATCTTGCGTACCCACATCGGCGCCAGGGTGCAGTTCTGCAGGATGGTCAGGTGCGGGAACAGGTTGAAGTGCTGGAACACCATGCCGACTTCACGGCGGATCGCTTCGATCTGCTTGAGGTCGTTGGTCAGTTCCACGCCATCGACCACGATGCGCCCCTGCTGGTGTTCTTCCAGACGATTGAGGCAACGGATGGTGGTGGATTTGCCGGAACCCGATGGGCCGCACAAAACGATACGCTCGCCTTGCTTGACGTTCAGGTTGATGTCTTTCAACACGTGGAACTGGCCGTACCACTTGTTTACGCCCTGCATCTGAATAATGCCTTCAGGGCTCACAGGCTTTTTGATCGCTTCACTCATCACAAAACTCCTAACGCTTGTGGCCAGTGTCCAGCTTGCGTTCCAAATGCATGGAATAGCGGGACATACCAAAACAGAAAATCCAGAACACCAGGGCCGCGAACACATAGCCTTCAGTGGCCATGCCCAGCCATTTCGGGTCGGCGGCGGCTTGCTTGACGCTGTTGAGCAAGTCGAACAGGCCGATGATGATCACCAGGCTCGTGTCCTTGAACAGCGCAATGAAGGTGTTGACGATGCCAGGGATCACCAGCTTCAGGGCTTGCGGCAGAATCACCAGACCCATGCTGCGCCAGTAACCCAGGCCCATCGCTGCAGCCGCTTCGTACTGACCTTTGGGGATCGCTTGCAGACCGCCACGCACCACTTCAGCGATGTAGGCCGACTGGAACAGGATCACGCCGATCAGCGCCCGCAGCAGTTTGTCGAAGTTCATGCCTTCGGGCAGGAACAACGGCAACATCACCGAAGACATGAACAGCACCGTGATCAACGGCACGCCGCGCCAGAATTCGATGAAGGTCACGCAGACCACGCGAATCGCCGGCATGTTCGAACGACGGCCCAGGGCCAGCACGATACCCAGCGGCAATGCGCCGACGATACCAACGGTAGCGATCACCAGGGTCAGCATCAGGCCGCCCCACTGGCTGGTCGGCACTTCGGTCAGACCAAACCAGCCACCGTGCAACAAGGTGTAGGAAATGATCGGATAGAGCACCAGAAAGCTCAGGCCGTAGATTGCCTTGTGCGGAACACGTGCGATGAACAACGGCGCCACGCCAATCACCGCCAACCATACGGTCAGGTCCACGCGCCAGCGCAGGCCTGTCGGGTAGTAGCCATACATGAACTGGCCGAAGCGCTGCTGGATGAACACCCAGCAGGCGCCCTCCTTGGTGCAGTCGGCGCGGGTGGTACCGACCCAGTTGGCATCGAGAATCGCCCAGCTCACGATAGGGGGGACTATCAGGTAAATCAGATAGAACGCGAACAGCGTCAGCAGGGTGTTGATCCAGCTGGAGAACATGTGCGCCCGCATCCACGCCACGATACCGATGCTACTGCTCGGTGGTGGCATGTCGGGTTTGAAAGTATGAGTCGTCATGCGCTTTTCCTTACCGCTCGATCAGCGCAATGCGCTTGTTGTACCAGTTCATCAGCAGGGAAATGCTGATACTGATCGCCAGGTACACGCTCATGGTGATGGCAATGACTTCGATTGCCTGCCCGGTCTGGTTCAGCACCGTACCGGCAAACAACGACACCATCTCCGGATAACCGATACCGGCCGCCAGCGAGGAGTTTTTCGCCAGGTTGAGGTATTGGCTGGTCAGCGGTGGAATGATCACGCGCAGAGCTTGCGGGATGATCACCTTGCGCAGGGTCGGACCGTTGCGCAATCCCAACGAGTGCGCCGCTTCGGTCTGGCCATGGCTGACCGACTTGATGCCCGAACGCACGATTTCGGCGATGAACGCCGCGGTGTACACGGTCAGCGCCAGGGTCAGCGCCAGCAGTTCCGGGATCAATACCCAGCCACCTACAAAGTTGAAACCTTGCAGCTGTGGCATTTCCCAATGCAGCGGCGCGCCGAAGATCAAGGCGCACAACGCAGGTATCACCAGGAACAGCGCCAGGCCGACCCAGAATTTGTGGAACGGTACGCCGGTCGCTTCGAAACGCTTGTTGGCCCAGCGGCACATCAGCACGATCGCGACAATGGCCACGACGATGCTCGCCACAAACGGCCAGAAACCATCCGCAGTCAACGCTGCCGGCATGTTGAGCCCGCGGCTGCTGACAAAAAAGGTGTCGCCGAAGTTATGGCTGTTGCGTGGCCCTGGCATGGTCAGGAACACCGCGAAGTACCAGAACAGGATTTGCAGCAGCGGCGGAATGTTACGGAAGACTTCGACATAAACCGTTGCCAGTTTGGCAATGATCCAGTTCTTCGACAGCCGCGCCACACCGACGATGAAACCAAGGATCGTCGCCAGGATCACACCGATAAAGGTGACCAGCAGGGTGTTGAGCAGGCCGATGACAAACACCCGGGCATAGCTGTCCGATTCGGTGTAGTCGATCAGGTGCTGAGCGATGCCGAAACCGGCACTGCGCTCAAGGAAGTCGAAACCCGAGGTGATGCCCCGGTGCTGGAGGTTGGTTTGCGTGTTATCGAACAAAAACCAGCCCAGCGAGACCACCGCCACAATGGTGATGATCTGGAATACCCACGCACGCACTCGTGGATCGCTGAGGCTGAGCCTCTGCTTTGGTGCGCCGATTGAATTTTGCATGAAGTGCCCCGGAAATAATGGAACAGAACATCACCCGGCGGTTGGCCCGCCGGGTGATAGAACCATCAGCGCACTGGTGGTGCGTATTGAATGCCGCCAGCATTCCACAGGGCGTTCAGCCCGCGGTCGATTTCCAGCGGAGTTTTCTTGCCGAGGTTCTTCTCGAACACTTCGCCGTAGTTACCGACTTGCTTGACGATCTGCACGACCCAGTCTTTCTTCACTTTCAAGTCTTTGCCGTACTCGCCGTCAGAGCCCAGCAGACGAGCGACGTCCGGGTTCTTGGTGGCTTTGGCTTCGGCTTCGACGTTCGCCGAAGTGATGCCTGCTTCTTCAGCGTTGAGCATGGCGTAACCAGTCCAGCGCACGATGGCCAGCCACTCGTCGTCGCCATTACGCACGACCGGGCCCAGTGGCTCTTTGGAGATGGTTTCTGGCAGAACCACGTAGTCCTTCGGCGAGGCCAGCTTGCTGCGCTGGGCGAACAGCTGGGACTTGTCGGAGGTCAGCACGTCGCAACGACCGGATTCCAGCGACTTGGCGCTTTCATCGGAGGTGTCGAAAGTGATCGGGGTGTACTTCAGACCATTGCCGCGGAAGTAGTCGGAAACGTTCAGCTCGGTGGTGGTACCGGCCTGGATGCAGATGGTCGCGCCATCCAGCTCTTTGGCGCTCTTGACGCCCAGCTTGTTGTTTACCAGGAAGCCGATGCCGTCGTAGTAAGTGATGAAGCCAGGAAACTTCAGGCCCATGCCCGCGTCACGGGAACTGGTCATGGTGGTGTTACGCGACAGAATGTCGATTTCACCGGACTGCAGCGCGGTGAAGCGCTCTTTGGCGTTCAACTGGCTGAATTTGACCTTGGTCGCATCGCCGAAAACGGCAGCGGCCACAGCACGGCAGAAGTCAGCGTCGATGCCGACGATCTTGCCGGTGGAGTCCGGAACCGAGAAGCCCGGCAGACCGTCACTCACGCCACACTGTACGAAACCTTTCTTCTGCACTGCATCCAGGGTTGCACCCGCCTGAGCGAACCCACTGACACCGAGCACTGCGGCTGCAGTCACGATGGCCAGGGTGGATTTCAATAACTTCATTCAAACCTCCAGTTTTGCTCTTGTTGTGTCGGAGCTTGAGCCCTGTCGCACCCTTATGAGGCGTTGTTGACCCGTGTTGGCTTTTTTTAGGGTCAACCGACGCAGGACCGTCGCTATGAGTCTAGTAGGAGAAAATCCACGTCATGGATAACTCCCTTCTCACCAATCGGCCGAACGGGCGGTAGCCCTTTCACGTTCGCGAAGCCCGTAGCGGCCTTTGGCGAACATCCATCACCGGATTCTTTGCTATCCCACGACCAGCCGTACACTGATAGTGTTACCGCCAGGCATGAGATTGGTTGCACAGGATCTCCCATAGCAAAGCCCGTACCAGACCGCTCGCTAAAGCGATTCAGCGCAAGGTCAATAGCAAAACTTGCAACCGTGCGACATCTTCTTAACTGATCAACCCATCGCGCACTTCAACCTCGCACTTAATGAGCGCGCATGCACAACAATGGAGCAGACATGACCGAGCCCCTGATTCTTCACCCCGTCAAGCCCGCAGACGCCTGCGTAATCTGGCTGCACGGGCTGGGTGCCGACCGCTACGACTTTTTGCCGGTCGCCGAAGCGTTACAGGAAAACCTGCTCACCACCCGTTTCGTTTTGCCCCAGGCCCCGACTCGCGCCGTCACCATCAACGGTGGCTACGAGATGCCAAGCTGGTACGACATATTGGCCATGAGCCCGGCACGCGCCATCAGTCGCGAGCAGTTGGAGGAGTCCGCGCAACGGGTCGTGGATTTGATTGAAGTGCAGAAGGCCAGCGGAATAGACGCCTCGCGGATCTTTCTCGCCGGTTTTTCCCAAGGCGGTGCCGTGGTATTGCACACAGCCTTCCTGAAATGGCAGGGACCGTTGGGCGGCGTACTTGCGCTCTCGACTTATGCCCCGACCTTCAGCGATGAACTGGAGCTTTCCGCCAGCCAACAGCGTATTCCCGTGCTGTCGTTGCATGGTCAGTATGATGACGTCGTGCAAAACTCCATGGGCCGGACCGCCTACGAGTATTTGAAGCAGCATGGTGTCACCGTGACATGGCAGGAATACCCAATGGGCCACGAAGTGTTACCCGAAGAAATTCGCGACATTGGTGTCTGGCTCGCCGAGCGTTTGCGCTAAAAGCTACCCATTGATCCATCGCACTACGCCGCGCCCGATTCTTGCATTACACTGGCCGGCGTATATTCCTTAACCAATTGATGAGATGACCGTGCTCAAAGCACTCAAGAAAATGTTCGGTAAAAGCGAGACTGAGCAGCTCGCGCCAGTCTCCAGCGCTCCTTCTCATACTCCCAGCCACCGCACCGACGGTAGTCAGCCTGGCCGGACCGCAACCGTAGCGGCACCGAAGCACGAGCCGGTGACCACACCGACCGCCCCCGCAGCCCCGGCCATCGCCTCTGAGCAGCCGCGCAGCGAAGCCCCGAAACCGGCAAAACCGCGTCGCGAACCAAAGCCAAAAGCGCCGGTTATTCCCTGGAAACTCGAAGACTTCGTCGTCGAACCCCAGGAAGGCAAAACCCGCTTCCACGATTTCAAACTCGCCCCCGAACTGATGCACGCCATTCAGGACCTGGGCTTTCCGTACTGCACGCCGATCCAGGCACAGGTGCTTGGCTTCACCCTCGCGGGCAAAGACGCCATCGGTCGCGCCCAGACCGGCACCGGCAAAACCGCCGCGTTCCTGATTTCGATCATCACTCAGCTGCTGCAAACCCCGCCGCCCAAAGAACGCTACATGGGTGAACCACGGGCGCTGATCATCGCCCCGACCCGGGAACTGGTGGTGCAGATCGCCAAGGACGCCGCCGACCTGACCAAGTACACCGGCCTCAACGTCATGACATTTGTCGGCGGCATGGACTTCGATAAGCAACTCAAGCACCTCGAAGCCCGTCACTGCGACATCCTGGTGGCCACTCCGGGCCGTTTGCTCGACTTCAACCAGCGCGGCGATGTGCACCTGGACATGGTCGAAGTGATGGTGCTGGACGAAGCCGACCGGATGCTCGACATGGGTTTCATCCCACAAGTGCGTCAGATCATTCGCCAGACTCCGCCGAAGAACGAGCGTCAGACGCTGCTGTTCTCCGCAACCTTCACCGAAGACGTGATGAACCTCGCCAAGCAATGGACCACCGACCCGTCGATCGTCGAGATCGAAGCGCAGAACGTGGCCAGCGAAAACGTCGAGCAACACATCTACGCGGTGGCCGGTGCCGACAAATACAAACTTCTCTACAACCTGGTCAACGATAACGGCTGGGAGCGGGTGATGGTCTTCGCCAACCGCAAGGACGAAGTGCGGCGCATCGAAGAACGCCTGGTACGCGATGGCGTCAACGCGGCGCAATTGTCTGGCGATGTGCCGCAGCACAAGCGCATCAAGACCCTGGAAGGTTTCCGCGAAGGCAAGATCCGCGTGCTGGTGGCCACCGATGTGGCCGGTCGCGGCATTCACATCGACGGCATCAGCCACGTGATCAACTTCACCCTGCCGGAAGTCCCGGACGACTACGTGCACCGCATCGGTCGTACTGGCCGTGCTGGCGCGGATGGCGTGTCCATCAGTTTTGCCGGTGAAGATGACTCCTACCAGCTACCGTCCATCGAGGCGTTGCTGGGTCGCAAGATCAGTTGTGAAACGCCACCGACGCATCTGCTGCGGGCGGTTGAGCGCAAGCGCCCGTAACCAGGGCCTTTCAGAAAGAGGCGCAGCCGGAAACGGACTGCGCTTTTTTTTCGTCCGGCTTTTTTCAACAGGACTTGCTAGAGACAACTAAAAGTCCATAATGGACAAATTAGTTTACTTTCAGCGCCCGGAGCCGACCATGCCCAGCACGCCTTACGTGATCACCCAACCTCAGGCCCGCGAACTGCTGGCGCAAGTTGATGTGCCGCAGATTCTGCGCAAGCTGTTCCGCGACCTGGCCGCCGGGCAAGCCGTACAACCCGCGCAACAGCTGGTGGAATTCCCGCAAGGTGCCGGGGACTTCATCAATTACCTGGGTGTGCTGGCCGAAGACGGGGTATACGGCGTCAAGACGTCGCCTTACATCGTGCGCGAGCAAGGTCCGCTGGTAACCGCCTGGACGCTGCTGATGTCGATGCAGACCGGCCAGCCGTTGCTGCTGTGCGATGCTGGTGAGCTGACCACCGCACGCACCGCAGCGACCACGGCGGTGGCGGTCGATGCCCTCGCGCCGTTGAAGGCCCAGCGCCTGGCGATCATCGGCAGCGGTAAAGTGGCCCAGGCGCACCTGTACTACGTCAAGGACCTGCGAGACTGGCAAAGTATCAGCCTCTATTCGCCGAGCCTGAATGGCAAGAATCCCGAAGCACTGGCCCAACTCAAAAGCCTCGATCCACGACTGACCCTCGCCGACAGTTGCGAAGCCGCGATTCAGGACGCAGACGTGATTATGCTCTGCACCTCGTCCGCCGGACCGGTGATCGACCCGTCAATTTTGAGCAAGCCGGCGCTGATCACCTCCATCAGCACCAACGCACCACGCGCCCATGAAGTGCCACCGCAGAGCCTCAATGACATGCAGGTGTTCTGTGACTATCGTCAAACCACCCCAGGCTCGGCCGGCGAGATGCTGATCGCCGGTGAGCAGCATGGCTGGGACAAGCATTCGATTGTCGGCGACCTGCCCGACTTGCTCAGCGAAAAAGTCCAGCGCCCTGAATACGACCGCTCTGTGTTCTTCCGCTCCATCGGCCTGGGCCTGGAAGACATCGCACTGGCCAATGCCCTTTACCGCTTGCAGCAATAGCACCTCAATCCCTGTGGGAGCGGGCTTGCCCGCGATGCAGGCGCCGCGCTCTGTCAGGCACACCGCGGTGATGCCATCGCGGGCAAGCCCGACTCCCACAGGGTTTATCTATAACCATGGCATTTGCGCCCCACAGGAGACGTTCATGAGCCAGGCAGATTTCATCATCATCGGCGGCGGGATTGCCGGCGCTTCCACCGGTTTCTGGCTGTCGCAGCACGGGCGGGTGATTGTGCTCGAGCGCGAATCCCATCCGGCCTATCACTCTACCGGACGCTCGGCGGCGCTGTTCACCGCCGCCTATGGCACGCCGCAGGTTCGGGCATTGACCCAGGCCAGCCGCGACTTCTTCGACGCACCGCCGCCCGGTTTCTGCGAACACCCGCTGCTGACCCCACGTGGCGAGATGACTGTCGACTTCACCGGCGATCCGGCCGAGCTGAGCAATCAATACCTGAGCGCCAAAGCCACGGTGCCGCAAATGCAGCGGCTGAGCGCCGACGAAGCGTGTGCGCGCCTGCCGATCCTGCGTCGGGAAAAAGTCCATGGCGCGATCTACGACCCGACCGCCAGCGACATCGACACCGACGCTCTGCATCAGGGCTATCTGCGCGGTATCCGGCGCAATAAAGGTGAAGTTCATACCGACAGCGAAGTGCTGAACCTGACCCGTGATGCCGAAGGGCAGTGGCAAGTGCAAACCAACACTCAGACCTTCAGCGCTCCAATCATCATCAACGCCGCCGGTGCCTGGGCCGACAAGATTGGCGAGCTGGCCGGCGCCAAGCCGCTGGGTTTGCAACCCAAGCGCCGGGCAGCCTTTATCTTTGCCGGCCCCGAGGGCTTGGATATCCATGACTGGCCAATGCTGGTCAGCCTCGACGAATCCTTCTATATGAAGCCCGACGCCGGCATGTTCCTCGGCTCACCGGCCAACGCCGACCCGGTAGAACCCCACGACGTGCAGCCCGAAGAGCTGGACATCGCCATGGGCATTTACCAGATAGAAGAAGCCACCACCCTGACCATCCGCCGCCCGACCCGCACCTGGGCAGGCCTGCGCAGTTTCGTGCGCGACGGGGACTTGCTGTCCGGCTTCGATCAGCAGGTACCGGGGCTGTTCTGGGTCGCGGCGCAAGGCGGCTACGGCATCCAGACGTCGCCAGCCATGGGCCAGGCCAGCGCCGCCCTGGTACGCGGTGAAGCCTTGCCCGAACAGCTCACCCGTTTCGGCCTGGACGCCGAGATGCTCTCCCCCGCCCGCCTGGGCTGATCCTGATCCTGCCCCCTCAGGTGACGTGTCCACACGATTGCGGCAAACTTCCAGTGCCCCTTTTTTAACGGGGCGCTGACGCTGCCTGGAGTTCCACTGTATGAACGCACCTGAAAAAGACTCGGCCCTGGACGCTACGTCCATGGACAACTTCCGCGCGATTGCCGATGCGATCGCCACGTTGTTCTTCCCTCACGCCGAGGTGGTGCTGCACGACCTGCGCACGCAAAAGGTCGATTACATCGCCAACAACCTGTCCAAACGGGAAATCGGCGATGACTCGTCGCTGGAAGACATGCTCAGCGAAGACGTCAGCGAACGAAACATCGGGCCGTATGAAAAGCTCAATTGGGACGGCCAGAAGATTCGCAGTCTCAGCAGCGTACTGCGCGACAGCAAGGGTCGTCCGCTGGCGGTGCTGTGCATCAACCTGAATATCTCGTTGTTCGAAAACGCGAAAGCGGCGCTGGATTTGTTCCTGTCGCCGACCAAGCTGATCCCGCAACCGGACTCACTGTTTCGCGATGACTGGCAGGAACGGATCAACACCTTTCTGCACGCCTGGCTGCGCGAGCGTCAACTGAGCCTGAATGTGCTGACCCGCGACCACAAACGCGAACTGGTGCTGGCGCTGCACGCCGAAGGCGCCTTCAAAGGTAAAAGCGCCTCCAACTATGTGGCCAATGTGCTGAACATGGGGCGGGCGACGGTGTACAAGCATTTGAAGGAATTGAAGGGCTAAAAATTTGTAGTGACTGTTCCGGCCGCATCGCGGGCAAGCCCTCTCCCACAGGGTCCGTTTCGTACACAAAACATGAGTACACCGCAGAACCTGTGGGAGATTTGTAGTGACTGTTCCGGCCGCATCGCGGGCAAGCCCTCTCCCACAGTGTCCGTGTCGTGCACAAAACATGAGTACACCGCAGAACCTGTGGGAGCGGGCTTGCCCGCGATGGCGATTAATCAGTCGCCGTAGATGTCAGACTTGAAATACTTCTGCGAAATCTTCTGATACTCGCCATTGGCGCGAATCTCGTCGATCGCCTTGTTCAGATCCGCCACCAACTGCGTGTTGCCCTTGCGCACAGCAATCCCGGCGCCCTCGCCCACGTATTTCGGATCCTTGAGTTCCGGCCCGACAAAAGCGTAACCGGCGCCACGCGGCATCGCCAGGAAATCACTCAACGGGATGGTGTCGGCAAAAATCGCATCGAGGCGACCGGCTGCCAGATCCATGTAGATTTCTTCGTTGTTGCCGTAGCGCTTCACGTTGATGCCCTTGGGCTCGAAAACCTCGGTGGCATAACGGTCGGTGGTGGTTGCACGCTGCACGCCGACATTCTTGCCCTTGAGGCTGGCGTACTGATCATCCACCACTGCACCGTCCTTCATCACCAGACGCGATGAGGTGAAGTAATACTTGTGAGTGAAATCCACCGATTTCTTACGGTCTTCGTTAATGGTCATGGACGACAGCGCCATGTCGATTTTCTTCACCTTCAGGGAAGGAATCAGACCGTCGAACTCGCCTTCGACCCACTCACACGTGACCTTCATCTGCGCGCACAGGGCATTGCCGATCTCGTAGTCGAAACCGACTATCTTGCCTTCCTGGGTTTTGGACGCGAACGGCGGATAAGCCGCTTCGATGCCGATGCGCAGGTTTTTCTCGGCGGCGAACAGGCTACTGCACGCCAACAGGCTCATGGCCAGACCGGTGATGAGGGGGAATTTCTTCATATTCGTTCTCTCGCGGGTTGTTGTTGGTTTGGCAAGACAGAAGAAGCTGAAACGGGGGAAAACCTTTTTTGTACTTAGAATTCCATACTGGACTTTTATGTATTTTCCGTCAATCAGGTAGGCAGCCTCATACCCGGCCTCTGGTCGGGTGCTAGCCAAATGCAAAAAAGGCCGGGTCGGTGCTTCGCAAACAAGCGAAACACCGACCCGGCCCTCGGGAACCGCCCAGACAGTTATTCCAGTGCGGCAGCCGGCCCGAAGAACTCGTAACGGCTCTGCTTCTCTGGCACACCCAAGGCCTTGAGGTGACGTTTGATCGCCGCCATGAAGCCCTTAGGTCCCAGGAAGTACGCATCCACGTCACGCTGTTCCGGCAACCACTCGCCAAGTTGCGCCTGGCTCAACAGGCCAACCTTGTCCGCCGCCGGGCTGACACCATCGTCTTCGGCGTAGCAGTAAAAACGCTTGAGCTGCGGATGACGCTCGGCCAGGCCATCGATCCAGTCACGGAAAGCATGCACGCTGCCGTTGCGCGCGCAGTGGATAAAGTGCACTGGCCGCTCGGTCGCCAACGCCGCTTCGAGCATCGCCAGCGTCGGGGTGATGCCGACGCCGCCACTGATCAGCACCAGCGGTTTGTCGCTGGCGGTCAGGGTGAAATCGCCCGCTGGCGGGAACAGCAGGATGCTCGCGCCGACGTGCAGTTGATCGTGTAAATGGTTGGAAGCGCGGCCACCGGTTTCGCGCTTGACGCTGATGCGGTACTGGCCCTTGTTGGCCAGCGCCGACAGCGAATAGTTACGTCGAATTTCTTCGCCATCGAGGATCAGTTTCATGCCGATGTACTGGCCAGGCTCTGCCGCGAGAATCGGGCCCTTGTCCGCCGGTTCGAAGTAAAACGAGATGATTTCCGCGCTCTCCTCGACCTTGGCCGCCACGATGAACTCCCGCGCACCACGCCAGCCGCCCGGCGCCTGTGCTTTCTGGTCGTAGATGCTGGCTTCGGCGCCGATCAGGATCTCGGCCAATTGACCGTAGGCCGCGCCCCAGGCACTCATCACTTCGGGCGTGGCGATCTCTTCGCCCAGCACTTCGGAAATTGCTCGCAACAGGCAGCTACCGACGATCGGGTAATGTTCCGGGAGGATTTGCAGGGCCACGTGCTTGTTGATGATCTTGGCTACCAGGTCGCCCAATTGATCGAGCTGGTCGATGTGCCGCGCATACATCAATACACCGTTGGCCAAGGCGCGAGGCTGATCGCCGCTGGCCTGGTGAGCCTGGTTGAATAGCGGGCGGACCTCCGGGTATTCGGAGAGCATCATGCGGTAGAAATGAGTGATCAACGCTTCGCCGCCGCTTTCCAGCAACGGCACGGTGGACTTGACGATGGCACGGTCTTGAACGCTAAGCATAAAGGGCGACTCCTGAGCTTTATGTGAATACCCTTTACCTATCAGTTTCCATGCCAACAATTAAAACGTTATAAATCAATTAGTTAAAAACAAAGTAGTCATATCGACATACGAGGCTTTATAGTCACACCGACTACATGGAGTCATTATGACTGCAAAATTATTGCTCACGACCCTCCTACCCCTGGTCTCCGACCTGTCCCGCGAATTGCCCGAAGGCGAGCGCTACCGACGCCTGCTCGAAGCCATGCGCGCCCTGCTCCCTTGCGACGCCGCGGCCCTGCTGCGACTCGACGGTGAGTGGCTGGTGCCGCTGGCCGTGGATGGGTTGAGCACCGACACCCTCGGTCGACGTTTCAAGATCAGTGAACATCCGCGCTTCGAAGCGCTGCTCAGCAGTCCCGGCCCGACTCGCTTCGCTGCCGACAGCGAGTTGCCCGATCCTTATGATGGCCTGGTCGATGGTCTGCACGATCACCTGGAAGTCCATGATTGCATGGGCTGCCCGCTGTTTATCGACGAGCGCCCGTGGGGTTTGCTGACCCTCGACGCGCTCGACCCTGAACGTTTCGAACCGATCGAACTGGACGCCTTGCAAGCCTTCGCCAGCCTCGCCGCCGCCACGGTCAACGCCGCAGAACGCATCGAACGGCTGGCCAATCGCGTCGAAGACGAACATCAACGCGCCGAGGTTTACCGTCAGGCCAGCGGCCAACAGAACCGCGAAATGATCGGCCAGAGCAAGGCTCACAAACGCTTAATGGAAGAGATCAGCCTGGTGGGCGGCAGCGACCTGACGGTGCTGATCACCGGCGAAACCGGAGTCGGCAAAGAGCTGGTGGCCCAGGCTATCCACGCGGCGTCCCCACGAGCCGACAAACCAATCATCAGCCTCAATTGCGCCGCCCTGCCGGACACGCTGGTGGAGAGCGAATTGTTCGGCCATGTGCGCGGTGCGTTCACCGGCGCGACGAATGATCGGCGCGGCAAGTTCGAACTGGCCAATGGCGGCACGTTGTTTCTCGATGAAGTGGGCGAGTTGTCGCTGACCGTGCAGGCCAAATTGCTGAGAGTGTTGCAGAGCGGGCAATTGCAGCGCCTGGGCTCGGACAAGGAGCATCAGGTCGACGTGCGATTGATCGCAGCAACCAACCGCGACCTGGCTGAAGAAGTGCGCAGCGGTCGCTACCGTGCCGACTTCTATCATCGCCTGAGCGTTTACCCCCTGCTGGTGCCCGCACTGCGCGATCGCGGCCGGGATGTGCTGCTGCTCAGCGGCTATTTCCTGGAACAAAACCGCTCACGCATGGGCCTCAACAGCCTGCGCCTGACCAGCGATGCGCAAGCGGCACTATTGGCGTATGACTGGCCGGGGAACGTGCGGGAGCTGGAGCATTTGATTGGTCGTAGTGCGTTGAAGGCGCTGGGTAACTGCAAGGAGCGCCCGAAAATCCTGAGCTTGAGCGCGGCGGATCTGGACTTGCGCAATGGCAGGATTGAACACACGCCAGAACCCGTGGTTACTGCGCCAGCGGCTGCATTGGCTTCAGGGGATTTGCGTGAGGCCACCGAGCATTATCAGCGCCAACTGATCAGCGTTTGCCTGGAACGGCACCAGAACAACTGGGCCAGCGCGGCGCGGGAGCTGGGGCTGGATCGGGCGAACCTGGGGCGGATGGCCAAGCGGTTGGGTATGAAATAGTCTCACCTGGATAATGTCGTACCGTTTGGCTGGCAATGGGCATTTCCCCTAAAGCCTGCCCCCGACAAGTCGATAACCCGGCATCGATAGCTGTTGGCGATCTTCACAATCGCCCATCACCTTTTTCCACAGAAGGTTTTTATGTCTTCCAACAAAGCCCGCGCAGATTCACTTTCGCTTCTGCTGTTTACCTTGCGCAGCGGCAAGCTGATGGCGATCAACCTGCTGAAAGTCAGCGAAATCATCCCTTGCCCGCCGCTGACCAAGCTGCCGGAGTCGCACCCCCACGTCAAAGGCATCGCCACCCTGCGCGGCGCGTCGTTGTCGGTGATCGACCTGAGCCGCGCCATCGGCGAGCGACCGCTGGAAGACCCGAACGGCGGCTGCCTGATCGTCACCGACGTCAGCCGCTCCAAGCAGGGTTTGCACGTTCAGGCGGTGAGCAAGATCGTCCATTGCCTGACCACCGACATCCGTCCACCGCCCTTCGGCTCCGGCGGCGTGCGCTCGTACATCACCGGCGTGACCTCGGTCGACGGCACGCTGGTGCAAGTGCTGGACATCGAAAAGGTCATCCACGGCATCGCTCCGGCGCAGATCGAAACGGCCCCGACCGAACTGAGCATGGAAGACGCCGAAGTACTCGGCAACGCGCGGATTCTGGTGGTCGATGATAGCCAGGTCGCCCTGCAACAATCGGTGCACACCCTGCGCAACCTCGGCCTGCAATGCCACACCGCTCGCAGCGCCAAAGAAGCCATCGACTGCCTGTTGGACCTGCAAGGCACCGCCCAGCAAATCAACCTGATCGTCTCGGACATCGAAATGTCGGAAATGGACGGCTATGCCCTCACCCGCACATTGCGTGAAACCCCCGACTTTTCGCACCTCTATGTGTTGCTGCACACCTCGCTGGACAGCGCGATGAACAGCGAGAAGGCTCGACTGGCCGGGGCCAACGCGGTGCTGACCAAATTCTCCTCACCGGAATTGACCAAATGCCTGATCGCGGCGGCCAGGGCCGTCGCCGAACAAGGTCACTGAGTTTTGGCCGAGGACTTTTGTTTTCTGATGCGGCGCAACCTGGCTGAGGATGTGCCGCCTTTCACTTGGCCAAATGGCATTGAGTTGACCGAGTACCGTCCCGAACTGGCCGAAGATGTTCATCACTTGATGGAGCTGGGCTATCGGGAAGGTAGTGGTCGCGTACCGACGCTGGAAGTCTGGCAGCAACGTTTTGAAACCGATCCCGAATATGATCCGACCCTGTGCTTTATTGCCCTGGATGCCGAAGGTATTGTCGGCGTCGCCCAGTGCTGGACCAGCGCTTATATCAAGAGCCTGGTGGTGCACCCGCGCGCTCAAGGCCTCGGACTTGGCCGTGCGCTGCTGCTAAATGCGTTCAACGTGTTTCAGCAACGCCGCGAAGGCTTTGTGGATTTGAAGGTGCTGGAAAACAACCTTCGGGCCCAGCGCTTGTATGAAAGTGCCGGGATGTATGTGGTCCGCCGGGAACCGGTTCCAACCTGACACCGCGAAGAGGCCCGCATAACCAATCCAAAACCATCAGGCATACTCCGACCTCGGCCACTACCCGCCAAGGATGCCTAAACCATGAAAGCCATCACCCTGACCGTCCTCTGCCTCACCACCCTCGCCACCCAAACCCACGCCTCCAGCCCCGACGCCTGGGCCGCCTTCGATAAAGCCGTGCTCGCCAGTTGCACCAACGCCAGCGGCCTGAAGAACGTCAAACCCGTCGGCAATGCCGCGCAGTTCGATGACCGGGTGGGTTATACCGCGCTCCTGCTGCAAGGCCAGTACCCGCAAAAACACATGAAAGGCCAGCAAGGCACCGAGCTGTGCCTCTACAACAAGAAAAGCAAAACCGCCTACGTGACCGAATGGGACTCCATCCGCCCCACAGCAAAAGCGCAGTGAATGGCGCATAACTTGCTTCGGCACAGGCCTTTGCGGTGGCTTTTTGTCGCCATTTCATGCCCCCACAGGTGACTGGCCGTTCAATGAATACAACGTTTTCCTGCGTAGGTTGTGGCAAATGCTGCAACGACCATCATGTGCCCCTGACACTGGCAGAGGCCCGGATGTGGGCGGCCGATGGCGGTCAGGTGATCGTGCTGGTGGAGGCCTTCCTCGCCAATGGCCTGGGCCTGCCCGCGCAGCAACGCGAACACGCCGAACGCCGTTCGGTGGCGGTTCTAAGTGGTGCCTGCGAGGTGCACGTGGCGATCACCTTTGCCGCCTACAACGTCGGTCCCTGCCGGAATCTTGACGAAGACAACCTCTGCCGCATCTACGAACGCCGACCGCTGGTGTGCCGCATCTATCCGATGGAAATCAATCCGCACATCCCACTCAACCCGACGGTAAAGGAATGCCCACCCGAGTCGTGGGAAAAAGGGCCGGATTTGATCATCGGTGGTGAACTGGTGGATCAGGAACTGGTGGGATTGATCCAGCGCTCCCGTCAGGCGGATCGCGATGAGATTCAGGCCAAGGATGCGATTTGCGCGTTATTGGGGATTCGGACGACAGCGTTGAAGGGCGATGGCTTTACCGCTTATCTGCCGGATATGAACGCGTTTTCCACGGTCATCGATCAGGTTTCAGCGCAATCGCAGATGGAGTCGGGCGGTGACTGGTTGTTTCACGTGTCAGGCGATGATATTGCCGGGCAAGTGCTGGCGGCCGGGGCGCAGGTGGCGACTGAAGTGCCGCTGAACTATGCGTTTATTTCGTTGCGGGCCTGAGCCAGAGGTATGTGGTGTCTGTGCGGGCCCCTTCGCGAGCAAGCTCGCTCCCACATTAGTTGATTTGTGTCGTACACCGAATCTGTGAACGACGATGAACCACTGTGGAAGCGGGCTTGCTCGCGAAGATGGCAGATCAGGCACCGCAGAGGTAAAAACTCAGCGCTTACCCATCGAACGACGAGTGCCAGGAGGCGCTGCCCCCGGGGTCTTGGTGTGACCATTCTTGGCGCCGTTCTTGTACCAAGGCTGGCTGGCATTCTTCGCCGCAGCCAATTCACCCGGCTTGAACGGAAACTTGAACGCTGGAATCGCCGCTTTGGTTTCGCTGTCTGCGCTGGAGTCGACGCTGTCTGGCAGGTCTGCCTGGTCGTCGCTCAAAGCGTCGGCAACCGGCGGTTGTGTCGGGGAAGTCATGAAAGCTCCGGGTGATGCTCAAAGAGTCCGGCCCGGTAGGCGAGCCGCGAAAGGCGGCAGTATACCTGTCTCGGGAGTCGCAAGCTGCAGTTGGTCAGTTGGGTTTTGTGTTGACTGACCAACCGCTTTCGCGGGCAATCCTCGCTCCTGCAGGTGCATTGTGTCGTACACCGAATCTGCGAACGACGATGAACCCTGTGGGAGCGGGCTTGCCCGCGATAGCGGTGTGTCAGGCTCAGGGATGTTGGATGTGCCACCGTTATCGCGGGCAAGCCCGCTCCCACATTAGTGGAGCGGTGTGCACCCGTCCCTCACCACTCATTAGCTCGCCTGCCGCTTTTGATCACGGGAATCAGCATCAGCCCAAAGAGGTCCAAACTGACAGCGCCGTCAGTTACCAGTCACTCTCCTGACGGGCTAACAGGTTTATAAAGGAAGGTATAAACCTGACAAAACTCCGACCACTTTGCCCGGCGCCCCATTCGCATGCGAATTCAGAAAAAAACCGCCCTGCTCGCCGCCCTTCTGATCACCCTGGCAGTGCTGGGCGTGTGGTACGCCGCCAAACCCGCCACGACCAAACCGGCCACCTCCACCGCCATCCCCGTGCGAGTGGTCAGCGTCGCTGAAAAAGACGTGCCCCGCTACATCAGCGGCATCGGCTCGGTGCTGTCGTTGCACAGCGTGGTCGTGCGCCCGCAGATCGACGGCATCCTCACCAAACTGCTGGTCAAGGAAGGCCAACTGGTGAACAAAGGTGATCTGCTGGCTACCATCGACGATCGCTCGATCCGCGCCAGCCTTGACCAGGCCCGGGCGCAACTGGGCGAAAGTCAGGCGCAACTGCAAGTGGCGCAGGTCAACCTCAAACGCTACAAACTGCTGAGCGTCGACGACGGCGTGTCCAAGCAGACCTACGACCAGCAACAAGCGCTGGTCAACCAACTCAAAGCCACCGCCCAAGGCAATCAGGCATCGATCGACGCCGCTCTGGTGCAGCTTTCCTACACACAGATTCGCTCCCCGGTCACCGGTCGCGTCGGTATTCGCACAGTGGATGAAGGCAACTTCCTGCGCATGACCGACACCCAAGGCCTGTTCACCGTAACCCAGATCGACCCGATCGCCGTGGAGTTTTCCCTGCCGCAGCACATGCTGCCGACCCTGCAAAGCCTGATCAACGATCCACAGCACACGCCGGTCAAGGCTTACATCGGTGCCGACACCGACGGCGAAACCGGCAACCTGCTGGGCGAAGGCCACCTGACCCTGATCGACAACCAGATCAACGCCAACACCGGGACCATCCGCGCCAAGGCTGAATTCGCCAACCCTGCACAGAAACTCTGGCCGGGCCTGCTGGTAACGGTAAAGATTCAGACAGCGCTGGATAAAAATGCGCTGGTGGTGCCGCCCACCGTCGTACAACGTGGCCTCGATCAACATTTCGTCTACCGGGTCAACGGCGACAAGGTCGAAGCCGTTCAGGTGCAGGTGGTTTATCAAAGCAGCGGGCAGGACATCATCAAAGGCGTGAAACCGGGCGATGTGCTGGTCAGCGACGGCCAGTCGCGGCTCAAACCTGGCTCGACCGTGCAGGTAGTGACCGACCCACCGCAAGTCGTGCAATCGGAGCCGAAACCATGAAGGGCCATGGCTCGATTTCTGCGTGGTGCATCGATCATCCGGTGGCAACGGTCCTGCTGACCTTTGCCTTGGTGCTGCTGGGGGTCATCGCCTTTCCACGACTGTCGATTGCGCCGCTGCCGGAAGCAGAATTCCCGACCATCCAGGTGGCTGCGCAACTGCCCGGCGCCAACCCGGAGACCATGGCCTCGTCGGTGGCCACGCCGCTTGAAGTGCAATTCAGCGCCATTCCCGGGATGACCCAGATGACCTCGAGCAGCGCCCTGGGCTCGACCATCCTGACCCTGCAATTCACCCTCGACAAAAGCATCGATACCGCCGCGCAGGAAGTCCAGGCCGCGATCAACACCGCCGCCGGCAAACTGCCCAAAGACATGCCGAACCTGCCGAACTGGAGGAAGGTCAACCCGGCCGACAGCCCGGTGCTGATCCTCAGCATCAACTCGCCGCAAATGCCCGGCACCGAAGTCAGTGACCTGGTAGAAACGCTACTCGCCCGTCAGATCAGCCAGATCGATGGCGTAGGCAATATCAACATCACCGGTCAGCAACGTCCGGCGATCCGCGTGCAGGCCTCGGCGGACAAACTCGCCGCCATTGGCCTGACCCTGGCCGACATTCGCCTGGCGATCCAGCAGACCAGCCTCAACCTGGCCAAGGGTGCGTTATATGGCGAGTCGAGCATTTCGACCTTGTCCACCAACGACCAATTGTTCCACCCCGAGGAATACGGTCAGTTGATTGTTTCCTACAAGGACGGCGCACCGGTTCATCTCAAGGACGTGGCCAAAGTTGTCAATGGTTCGGAAGATGCCTACATCCAGGCCTGGGCTGATGGTCAGCCGGGGGTGAACCTGGTGATTTTCCGGCAACCGGGGGCCAACATCGTCGAAACGGTCGACCGTATTCAAGCGGCCCTGCCGTCGCTGGAGGCCATGCTGCCGGCCTCGGTGCAGGTCAAGGTGTTGATCGACCGCACGCAGACCATCCGCGCTTCATTGCATGAAGTGGAAGTCACCCTGCTGATCGCGATCCTGCTCGTGGTGGCGGTAATGGCGCTGTTCCTGCGGCAGTTGTCGTCGACCCTGATCGTGGCGGCGGTGCTCGGTGTGTCGCTGATCGCCAGTTTTGCCCTGATGTACATCATGGGCTTCAGCCTGAATAACCTGACGCTGGTAGCGATCGTGGTGTCCGTCGGGTTTGTGGTCGACGATGCGATTGTGGTGGTGGAAAACATTCACCGTCACCTGGAGGCCGGTGACGGCAGGCGCGAGGCGGCGATCAAGGGTGCCGGCGAGATCGGTTTTACCGTGGTCTCCATCAGTTTCTCACTGGTGGCGGCGTTCATTCCGCTGCTGTTCATGGGCGGCGTGGTCGGGCGGCTGTTCAAGGAATTCGCCCTGACCGCCACTTCGACCATCATGATTTCGGTGGTGGTGTCCCTGACCCTGGCACCGACGTTGGCCGCGCTGTTCATGCGTGCGCCGGAACACAGCCAATCGGGTTTTGGCGAACGCTTGCTGGCGTTGTATGAGAAAGGCCTGCGCCGCGCCCTCGCCCATCAGAAACTGACGATCGGTGTGTTCGGCCTGTCCCTCGGTCTGGCCATTGCCGGGTACATTTTCATTCCGAAGGGTTTCTTCCCGATACAAGACACCGGTTTCGTCCTCGGCACGACCGAAGCAGCGGCGGACATTTCCTACGGCGACATGGTGAAAAAACACCTGGCGATGGCCGAAATCGTCGCCGCCGACCCCGCCGTCGAGACGTTCTCCCACTCGGTCGGCGTTGCGGGCAGCAACCAGACCATCGCCAACGGACGCTTCTGGATTTCGCTGAAAAAACGTGGTGACCGTGATGTGTCTGCCAGCCAGTTCATCGACCGGATTCGCCCGCAATTGATGAAAATCCCGGGCATCGTGCTGTATCTGCGCGCCGGGCAAGACATCAACCTCAGCTCCGGTCCGAGCCGCGCCCAGTACCAATACGTACTCAAGAGCAACGACGGTGCCCTCCTGAGCACCTGGACCCAGCACCTGACGGAAAAACTGCGCAGCAACCCGGCGTTCCGCGACATTTCCAACGACCTGCAACTGGGCGGCAGCATCACCCACATCAGCATCGACCGCAGCGCGGCGGCGCGCTTCGGCCTGACCGCCAGCGATGTCGACGAAGCGCTGTATGACGCCTTCGGCCAGCGGCAGATCAACGAGTTCCAGACCCAGACCAACCAGTACAACGTGATTCTGGAACTGGACACCAAACAGCGCGGCAAGGCCGAAAGCCTCAACTATTTCTACCTGCGTTCGCCGTTGAGCGGGGAAATGGTGCCGCTGTCGGCCCTGGCGAAATTCGATGCGCCGACCATCGGCCCGTTGTCCATCGCTCACGACGGGATGTTCCCGGCGGCCAACCTGTCGTTCAACCTGGCACCCGGTGTCGCGTTGGGCGATGCGGTGATCATGCTTAATCAGGCCAAGACCGACATCGGCATGCCGGCGGCCATCAGCGGTAATTTCCAGGGCGCGGCCCAGGCATTCCAGAGTTCGCTGGCCAGCCAGCCGTGGCTGATTCTGGCGGCGCTGGTGGCGGTGTACATCATTCTTGGCGTGCTGTACGAAAGCTTCGTGCACCCGCTGACGATCATCTCGACCCTGCCTTCGGCGGGGCTCGGGGCGGTGATCATGCTGTGGATCTGCGGCCAGGACTTTTCGATCATGGCGCTGATCGGGCTGGTGCTGCTGATCGGTATCGTCAAGAAGAACGGCATTCTGATGATCGACTTCGCGCTGGATGCCCAGCGCAAACGTGGCCTGCCGCCGGAAGAGGCGATCTATGAGGCGTGTATGACGCGGTTCCGGCCGATCATCATGACCACCCTCGCGGCCCTGCTCGGCGCCCTGCCGTTGATGCTCGGCTACGGCACCGGCGCCGAACTGCGCCAGCCATTGGGCATCGCGGTGGTCGGCGGTTTGCTGGTGAGCCAGGCGCTGACGCTGTTCACCACGCCGGTCATATACTTGTGGCTCGAGCGGCTTTTCCATAGACCCACACCAGCACAGCAGCCGGTGCTGGCGACCACAGACTGAGGCGGGGTCATGCGCGTTCTGATTATCGAAGACGAGGAAAAAACGCGGACTATCTGCACCGTGGTTTGACGGAACAGGGCTACACCGTGGACGTGGCCCGCGATGGTGTCGAAGGCCTGCACCTGGCGCTGACGATTACCTCGGCAAACCGTTTCCGGGTAATTGTCGACTACCCTCTGAATGTCTTCTAAGCTTCAATTAGCAAAAGGCCAGCATGTTTTGCTGGCCTTTTCTTTGTCCGGGATTTATATAGGCGCGACGGTTTCTGGGACTCTGCCCGATTCTTGTAAAAGCACTTTCATAATGCCTTATTTGCAGAAGTCAGAACCATGAGTGTGAACAGTGCGAAATCCCGTGATCCGATCCGTTCGACACGGTCGGAGCGGCTTTTGGTTCTCAGTAGTGTGTTGTTGGTGATTGCGATACTGAGCATCGTCGCATTCCTGCTGATCCGTGAACGCGCCAATGCCGAATTGTCCGCCGCTCGTGCCGCCAACAATATCGTGCAATTGATCGACGCCGACGTACTGCGCAATGTCGAACTTTATGATGTGTCCCTGCTGGGTTTGATCGCTGCCTCCCAGCGTGAAGACCTCAAGAGCGTTTCTCCAGCCATTCGCCATCTGGCCTATTTCGATCGCGCCACTGCCGCGCCGTATAAAGGCAATATTTTGTTGCTCGACAACAAGGGCGACGTGATCGCCGACTCGGCCTCGGTGGAGCCCAGGCAGGGCAACTTCGCCGACCGCGAATACTTCCAGTCTCACGTCAACAACCCGGACCCGGGCATGTTCATCAGCCCCCCCTTCAGAGGCAGGTCGCCGGAACAGGATTGGCGTATCAGTTTCAGCCGCCGGGTGAACGGCCCCCAGGATGAGTTCCTGGGCGTGGCCGAAGCCGCCATGCGTTTGAGTTACTTCGATCAGTTGTTCAACAGTTTGAGCATCGGTCGCGACAGTACGGTCAATCTGATCAGCAAAGACGGGATTCTGCTAGCCCAGCAACCCCGCTTGGCCGAAGAGCTGATCGGCAAGGATTTCAGTAGCCGCCCCAATTTCCAACGCATCGTCAAGGAAGGCAACGGCAGCTTCACCGGCCTGTCCAGCCGCCACAAGGATAAGCGCCTGTACACGTTCTCCAAGGTCGGAAACCTGCCGTTGATCGTCATTGTTGCGCTGTCCAGTGATGAGGTCTTTGCGGCCTGGAAACGTACTGCGGTGGTGGTCAGCTCGGCAACCATTGCCCTGTGCGCAAGTCTGCTGTGGCTGACCGGGTTGCTTTGCCGGGAACTGCGTCGGCGCCACAGTGCAGAGCAGGAACTGTCACAACTGGCCGCCACCGACCCCTTGACCGGCTTGGCCAACCGCCGAAGCCTGGATCAGGCGCTACATCATGAATGGTTTCGTGCCCAACGTTCCGCTCAGCCGTTGTCGCTACTGATGATCGATATCGATCACTTCAAGGCGTTCAACGATCGCCATGGCCATCAGGGTGGCGATGATGCCTTGCGCTTGGTGGCCAAGGTAATCAGTACCCATGTTCGACGGCCAGCGGACCTGGTCGCCCGTTACGGTGGCGAGGAGTTTTCGGTGATCCTGGCTGAAACCGACAGCGCCGGCGCGCAACAGATTGCCAACAACGTCCGTACAGCGGTGGAGCAGTTGCCGTTGGTGGGGGGTGATGCGTCGCCGATTACTGTCAGTATCGGTATCAGCACATGGACGACGGCGTCCGATATCAGCCTGGAGCAGTTGCTGTTTGCGGCGGACAAGGCGCTGTATCAGGCCAAGGAAAACGGGCGGAATCGGGTGGTCGCTACGTAGTGAAATTTCCGTTGTGACGGCCGGCCCCATCGCGGGCAAGCCCGGCTCCCACAGGTCATGCGTCGTACCCGACTCCGCGTCAACCGCACAACCTGTGGGAGCCGGGCTTGCCCGCGATGGGGCCAGAACAGGCACCCCAGTACTTTCCCGCAGTCATAAAAAAAGGCCACCCGAAGGTAGCCTTTAAAAACTAGAGAGGTTTTTTGCTTACACGGCCGCAACAGGACGCATGTAAGAGATCGGTGCAGTGCTGGCGTCTTCGAAAGTCACGACTTCCCAAGCATCTGTCTGCTCAATCAACTTGCGCAGCAGCTGGTTGTTCAATGCATGTCCGGACTTGAAGCCCTTGAACTCACCAATCAGGCTATTGCCCAGCAGGTAGAGGTCACCAATTGCATCGAGGATCTTGTGCTTCACGAATTCATCTTCATAGCGAAGGCCGTCTTCGTTCAGTACACCATCCGCGTCGACCACAATAGCGTTTTCAACGCTGCCGCCGAGTGCGAGGTTGTGCTTGCGCAGGTACTCGATGTCACTCATGAAACCAAAGGTACGGGCGCGGCTGACTTCTTTTACGAACGAAGTGCTGGAAAAATCCACGCTTGCACTTTGTGTGCGGTCACGGAAAACCGGGTGATCGAAATCGATCTCGAAGCTCACTTTGAAACCTTCGAAAGGGACGAAAGTGGCGCGCTTGTCGCCGTCTTCCACTGTCACTTCCCGCAGGATCCGGATGAACTTCTTGGCGGCGTCCTGCTCTTCCAGGCCGGCCGATTGAATCAGGAATACGAAGGGTCCAGCGCTACCATCCATGATCGGGACTTCGGACGCGGAGAGCTCGACGTAGGCGTTATCGATGCCCAGGCCAGCCATGGCCGAGAGCAGGTGCTCCACCGTGTCCACTTTGACGTCACCGTTAACAAGCGTGGTCGACATAGTGGTTTCGCCAACGTTTTCCGCGCGGGCAGGAATCTGCACCACAGGGTCGAGGTCAGCACGACAAAACACAATGCCGGTGTCGACGGGCGCTGGCTTGAGGGTCAGGTAGACCTTCTCCCCGGAGTGCAGGCCGACACCTGTGGCACGGATAATATTCTTCAGGGTGCGTTGTTTTATCATGGCATGGGCCGCTTCAGCGCAAATTGCGAACTGGTATCAACAAAGGCTGGCGATGATAGCAGACCAGACCTTTGCTGAACACCAATCACCCTAATACCCCTGATACATTTCATCAATCGGCCTGACGACGCAGGAAAGCCGGGATGTCCAGGTAGTCCAGATCATCTTGCGGGTTCATCTTCGCGGCAGTCGCAGCACCGGCCTGAGCCTGATTGCGCATGACGGTCGGACGGTCCAGGTCACGGTAGTTCACCGCAGGCTGTTCCTGACGAACAGGGGCTTGTTGTTGTGGCTGGGAAGCCATCGACGTGTGGACGGTATTGTCGATGACCTTCACAGGCTTCTCGATTTTAGCGCCCAAACCGGTAGCAACAACAGTCACGTGCAGCTCGTCGCGCATGTCCGGATCGATAACGGTACCGACCTTGACCATTGCGTGCTCGGAAGCGAAGGCTTCGATGATGCTACCCACGTCGGAGTACTCACCCAGGGACAGGTCAGGACCGGCGGTGATGTTCACCAGGATGCCGCGTGCACCTTGCAGGTTCACGTCTTCGAGCAGCGGGTTGCGAATGGCCGCTTCGGTGGCCTCGCGTGCACGGTTCGGACCGCTGGCGCAGCCAGTGCCCATCATCGCCATGCCCATTTCACTCATCACGGTACGCACGTCGGCAAAGTCGACGTTGATCATGCCCGGACGCTTGATGATGTCGGAGATACCGCGAACGGCACCGGCCAGTACATCGTCGGCCTTGGCGAAAGCCGACAGCAGGCTTGCGTCTTTACCGAGGATGGTCAGCAGCTTCTCGTTGGGAATGGTGATCAACGAGTCGACGCTTTCAGACAGCAGACGAATACCTTCGTCGGCGATCTGCATACGCTTGCGACCTTCGAACGGGAACGGACGGGTCACCACCGCAACGGTGAGGATCCCCATTTCCTTGGCCACTTCAGCAATGATTGGCGCAGCACCGGTACCGGTACCACCGCCCATGCCGGTGGTGATGAACACCATATTGGTGCCCTGCAGGACTTCGGCAATGCGCTCACGGTCTTCGAGAGCGGCCTGACGACCTACTTCAGGGTTGGCGCCAGCGCCCAGGCCTTTGGTCACGCCGGTGCCCAGTTGCAGGATGGTCCGCGCGCCGATGCTTTTCAGCGCTTGGGCATCAGTGTTGGCGCAGATGAATTCAACGCCTTCAATGTTGCTCTTGACCATGTGATTGACAGCGTTGCCGCCGCCACCGCCAACACCGATAACTTTAATTACCGGGCTTGCGGGGATGTTGTCTACGAGTTCGAACATTTTCCCTCTCCTTACATTCTCTAGTTTTTTCGCCTACTGCTGTTTGAAGCGGTGTTGCGGTAAAGCTTTAAAAATTGCCTTGCACCCAGCTCTTGATGCGATCGAGCAGAGCGGCTTTCGGTTCGTCGTTGCTGTAGCTGTCGCGGCTGCCGATGCCCGAGAACGAAATCCCGTCGGACTGTTTCTGCAGGCCGTACATCAACAGGCCAACGCCGGTGGAATAAATCGGGTTGCGGACTACGTCGTCCAGGCCCTTGACGCCATGGGGCACGCCCAGGCGAACCGGCATGTGGAAGATCTCTTCGGCCAGTTCCACCGCGCCTTCCATCTTCGAGGTACCGCCAGTCAGCACGATGCCGGCCGGAATCAGGTCTTCGTAGCCACTGCGACGCAGTTCGGCCTGGATCAGCGTGAACAGCTCGTCGTAACGCGGCTCGACCACTTCGGCCAGGGCCTGGCGGGACAGTTCGCGCGGTGGACGGTCGCCGACGCTCGGCACCTTGATGGTTTCACCGGCACCGGCCAGTTTGGCCAGGGCGCAGGCGTAGCGAATCTTGATTTCTTCGGCGTACTGGGTCGGGGTGCGCAGCGCCATGGCGATGTCGTTGGTCACCTGATCGCCCGCAATCGGGATCACTGCGGTGTGACGGATCGCGCCTTCGGTGAAGATCGCGATGTCGGTGGTGCCGCCGCCGATGTCCACCAGGCACACGCCCAGCTCTTTCTCGTCGTCGGTCAGGACCGAGTAGGCCGAGGCCAACTGCTCGAGAATGATGTCGTCGATTTCCAGACCGCAGCGGCGCACGCATTTTTCAATGTTCTGTGCGGCGTTGACGGCGCAGGTGACCACGTGAACCTTGGCTTCCAGACGCACGCCGGACATACCCAGCGGCTCGCGAACGCCTTCCTGGTTATCGATCACGTAATCCTGCGGCAGGGTGTGCAGCACGCGCTGGTCAGCCGGGATCGCCACGGCCTGGGCAGCGTCGAGAACGCGCTCAAGGTCGGCGGAACTGACTTCGCGATCACGAATCGCCACGATGCCGTGGGAGTTCAGGCTGCGGATGTGATTGCCGGCCACGCCGACAAACGCCGAATGGATCCGGCAACCGGCCATCAGCTGCGCTTCTTCAATAGCGCGCTGGATCGACTGGACGGTGGACTCGATGTTCACCACTACGCCTTTTTTCAGGCCGCGGGACGGGTGAGTACCGATCCCGACGATTTCGAGCGTGCCGTCGTCCGAGACCTCGCCTACCAGCGCCACCACCTTGGAGGTGCCGATATCGAGACCGACGATCATTTTGCCGCTTTGCACGTTTGCCATGGTCCTGCCTCTTCTTAATTCTTCGCGACAGCGGGTTGGGCTGTCGTGGGCGCTACAGGTTCCCGCCAGCCAACAGCGAGGCCGTTGGCGTAGCGCAGATCGATGCGCGCAATGTTCGTAATCTGTTCTTTGAGCGTCTTGTCATAGATGGCAATGAAGCGGCGCATCCGTTCCACCAGCTTGCCGCGTCCCAGCAGCAGTTCGATTCCAGGGCCCGCGCTGCCGGCGCCGGTGGTCAGGAACCAACTGCCTCGTTCACGCAACTCCAGGCGTGCAATCGAGAAACCCAATGGCCTGAGCATCTGGCTCAGCACCTGGTATTGCTGCATCACTTGCTGCTGGGCCCGCTGCGGGCCGAACAGCTGTGGCAAATGTTCGTAGTTCGCCAGCTCACGCGGGGTGAACGCCTGCCCCTGATTGTTCAACAGCGACTCATCGCCCCAACGGGCCACCGGCAGCTGTTCTTCCAGGCGAATCACTACTTGATCCGGCCATACCCTGCGCACTTCGGCGTGGGCAATCCATGGCATCTGTTCAAGCTCGGTGCGCATACCCGCCAGGTCGATGGTGAAGAAGCTCGACGCCACGTAGGGGGCGATCCGCTGCTGCACCGCTTGCTGGCTGATGTAACTCAAGTCGCCCTGCACCGCGATCTTGGTGATCGGCCGGTCGGCGTACGGCAGCAAACGCTGTGCGCCTTCATAAGTGCCGAACCCCAGTGCAACCAACAGCACGGGCCAGAACAGGCTTTTCAGAAAACCAAAGTTGGCTTTCGGCAGGCGCGCGGACATCGGCTCTTTGGCCACCATTCGGCTGGCACCCCGCGGCACCGGCTTGCGGCCGGGTGCGGAGGGCTGATGTCTCAGCTGTGCGCCTTGCATGGTCTTAACCTCGCGGCTCTTTGTTGCTGGCAGCATTACCAGCAACGCTTGCGGCCAGAATCGCCAGAACCAGTTGCTGGAAATCCAGGCCAGCGGCACGGGCCGCCATCGGAACCAGACTGTGATCGGTCATGCCCGGCGCGGTATTGACTTCCAGGAACCAGAACTGCCCGTCGGCGTCCTGCATCACGTCTGCCCTGCCCCAACCGGCGATACCCAGCGCCTCACAGGCTTTGGCCGTGAGGTCCATGAGTTCTTTTTCTTTATTGCTGTCCAGGCCACACGGAATCCGGTACTGGGTATCGGAAGCCACGTACTTGGCGTCGTAGTCGTAGAAACTGTGGGTTGTGCCCAGGGCGATTGGAGGCAACACCTGGTCACGCAGGGTGGCGATGGTGAACTCCGGACCTTGAATCCATTGCTCGACCAACACTTGCGAATCGTAGGTACTGGCCGCTTTCCACGCCTCGATCAACTCGGGCGCGGAAGTCACTTTGGCCATCCCGATACTGGAGCCTTCATGGGCCGGTTTGACGATCAAAGGGAAGCCCAGTTCCGTGGCCGCCGAAATACAATCGGCCTCAGAGCTCAGTACCGCATGGCGTGGCGTCGGAATACCGAGGCTGTGCCAGACCTGCTTGGTGCGCAGTTTGTCCATGGCCAGTGCCGAGGCAAGAATGCCGCTACCGGTGTACGGAATCCCTGCGCATTCGAGCAGGCCTTGCATGCTGCCGTCTTCACCGCCACGACCGTGGAGGATGATGAAGGCGCGATCGATTTTTTCGTTCAGCAGACGCTGCAGCAAGTCGTCGCCCACATCGATACCGAACGCGTCCACGCCGGCGCTTTGCAGTGCCTCGAGCACTGCGTTACCCGACTTCAGGGAGACCTCACGCTCGGCACTCTTGCCGCCGAACAGCACGGCGACACGGCCGAAGTCTTTCGGCGCGATAGTGGAGACGAGGTTGGCGTAAGCAGCAGTCATTTCAACTTCCCCACGCTTGGCGCGGCAACCGCGCCAGCGAACAACGGACTGTTCAATAGTTTCGGTGCGAGACCGCCGATATCACCGGCGCCCTGGCACAACAGAATGTCGCCGGCACGCAGCAGCGGCTTGACGATCGGTGCGAGGTCGATGCCGCGCTCGATGTAGATCGGGTCGAGCTGACCGCGCTGGCGAATGCTGTTGCACAGCTTGCGGCTGTCAGCGCCCGGAATCGGCTCTTCACCGGCCGGGTAGACTTCCATCAGCAGCAGCACGTTGGCGTCGGCCAGTACATTGACGAAATCGTCGTACAGGTCGCGGGTGCGGCTGTAACGGTGCGGCTGGTAAACCATCACCAGACGGCGCTCCGGCCAGCCACCGCGCACGGCTTTGATCACAGCCGCGACCTCGGTCGGGTGGTGACCGTAGTCGTCCACCAGCATTACGTTGCCGCCTTCAACCGGCAGTTCGCCGTACACCTGGAAGCGACGACCGACACCCTGGAACCCGGACAGGCCCTGGACGATGGCTTCATCGCTGACGCCTTCATCGGTGGCGATGCAAATGGTCGCCAGCGCGTTCAGCACGTTGTGGTTGCCCGGCATGTTCACCGACACATCCAGCGGCTCGCGATCAGGGCGCAGCACGGTAAAGAAAGTCTGCATGCCCTGCTGACGCACATTGATGGCACGCACGTCGGCATCGTCGCCAAAGCCATAAGTGACCGTCGGACGTTTCACCTGCGGGAGGATTTCACGCACCACCGGATCGTCCAGGCACACCACCGCCAAACCGTAGAACGGCAGGTTGTGCAGGAACTCGACGAAGGTTTTCTTCAGTTTGTTGAAGTCGCCGTCGTAGGTCGCCATGTGGTCGGCGTCGATGTTGGTGACCACGGCCACCAGCGGCTGCAAGTGCAGGAAGCTGGCATCGCTTTCGTCGGCTTCGGCGATCAGGTAACGGCTGGTGCCGAGCTGGGCATTGGTGCCCGCGGCATTCAAACGACCACCGATCACGAATGTCGGGTCCAGGCCACCGGCCGCGAACACCGAAGCGATCAGGCTGGTGGTGGTGGTTTTGCCGTGGGTACCGGCGACGGCGATGCCGTGGCGGTAGCGCATCAGTTCGGCCAGCATCTCGGCACGCGGCACCACCGGAATACGGCGCTCCAGAGCGGTGGCGACTTCCGGGTTGGAAGTGTTCACAGCGCTGGAGGTGACCAGCACATCGGCGTTCGCGGCGTTCTCGGCGCGGTGGCCGATATAGATGTGGGCACCGAAGGATTCCAGGCGCTCGGTCACCGGCGATGCTTTCAGGTCGGAACCGGACACTTCATAGCCCAGGTTCAGCAACACTTCGGCGATGCCGCACATGCCCACGCCGCCGATACCGACGAAGTGGATGCGACGGATGCGGCGCATTTCCGGGTGCGGCATGGCTTTCTTGTTCTCAACCATGGGCCACCTCCAGGCAGGTATCGACCACGTTACGAGTGGCATCGGGTTTGGCCAGGCGGCGTGCCGCGCTGGCCATGTCGTTGAGTCGTTGCGGTTGCATCAAGACCTCTGTCAGGCGAGCGGCAAGATCCGCTGCGCCAGTCGTTCTTTGCGGCATCAGGAAGGCAGCGCCTTCACGGGCCAAATAATCGGCGTTGCGGGTCTGGTGATCGTCGATCGCGTGGGGCAAAGGCACCAGCATCGAGGGCAGACCGGCAGCCGCCAGTTCACTGATGGTCAGCGCGCCTGCGCGGCACACCACCAGGTCGGCCCAGCCATAGGCTTGGGCCATGTCTTTGATGAAAGGCTGCACTTGCGCCTCGACGCCAGCCGCGCGATAGCGCTCTGCAGTCACTTCATCGTGGTTTTTGCCAGCCTGATGAAACACGTCCGGGCGCAGGTCGGGGGCGACTTGCGACAGGGCTTCAGGCAGCAACTTGTTCAACGGCTCTGCGCCCAGGCTTCCGCCCAGGATCAGCAAACGCGCCTTGCGACCGGCCAGGGCAGGTCGCGGTGTTTCGAGGAACAGCTCGGTGCGCACCGGGTTACCGGTGGTGCGACGGCTGTTCGACAGGGTAAAGGTGTCGGGGAACGCTTCACAGACTCGGGCGGCCAACGGCACCAGCAACCGATTGGCGGTACCGGCCACGGCGTTCTGCTCATGAACGATCACCGGCACGCCGGCCAATTTGGCTGCAACGCCGCCGGGGCCGGTCACAAAACCACCGAAGCCGACCACGCAGACCGGCCGCAGCTGGCGAATGATCGCCCGCGCCTGCCAGATCGACTTGAGCAACATGATCGGCGCCTTGAGCAGAGACAATTTGCCCTTGCCGCGCAAACCGCTGGCGTGGATCCGATGCAATTCAATACCCGCCGCCGGCACCAGATCGTTTTCGATCCCGCGCGGCGTGCCCAACCAATGCACGGTGTAACCACGGGCCTGGAACTCTCGAGCGCAGGCCAGTGCCGGGAACACGTGCCCCCCGGTGCCGCCGGCCATGATCAATACGTTAGCGCCCATGGGTCGGCTCCTCGGCGAAGTCGCTCTCATGGAACTCCATCTCTTCGCTGCCCAAGTGGGTTCGACTCTCCCACTCGATGCGTAGCAACAAGCCAAGACAGGCACAGCAGATCACCAACGAACTGCCGCCATAACTGAGGAATGGCAAAGTCAGACCTTTGGTTGGCAGCAGGCCGACGTTCACGCCAATGTTGATCAGAAACTGACCAATCCACAGGAACGACAGGCCGTACGCGATATAGGCGGCGAAAAATTGCTTGGCCTTCTCGGCCCAATAACCGATGTACATGCCCCGAATACAGACAAAGACGAACAGCGCCACCGTGCACAAAGAACCTACGGCCCCCAGTTCTTCGGCCAGGACCGAGAACACGAAGTCCGTGTGGGCTTCCGGCAGGTAGAACTGTTTCTGCACGCTGTTGCCCAGGCCAACGCCCAGCCATTCGCCGCGACCGAAAGCGATCAAGGCTTGAGACAACTGATAGCCAGCACCGAACTGGTCGGCCCACGGGTCCGCGAAGTTGGTCAGTCGCGCCATTCGATACGGCTGCATTTGAATCAACAACACCACCGCACCGACAGCCAGGACAACCATCAAGGAAAAACGGAACAGCCCGACCCCGCCGAGGAACAGCATCGCCGCAGCAGCCCCCATCATCACGACGGTGGCACCGAAGTCCGGTTCCATCAGCAACAGACCCGCCATCGGCAGCAGAACGATGAACGGCTTGAAGAAGCCCATCCAGCTTTCACGCACTTCTTTCTGGCGACGCACCAGATAACCGGCGAGGTAGATCACCACGAATACCTTGGCAATCTCGGAAGGCTGGACGTTGAAGAAACTGAAGCCGATCCAGCGCATCGAACCGTTCACTTCACGGCCGATCCCGGGGATGATCACCATCACCAGCAACCCGAACGCACCAATCAGCATCAGCCAGCCCAGGCGTTGCCAGGTAGCGATCGGAATCATCATGGTGACGATGCAGGCACCAAGGCCCAGCACCACGTAGATCAGGTGGCGAATCATGTAATACAGGGCACTGCCCGACTGCACCGCCGCCACTTCGGTCGATGCCGATGCAATCATGACCAGCCCAAGGCCCAGCAGCGCCAGGCAGCCGGCGAGCATCGGGAAATCGAGGTCGATGCCGCGCCCGGTGATGATCGGCGACGGATACGGCTTGATGATATTCAGGAGGCTCATGCCAAGTCCTCCACGGCGCGGACAAACTGGTGACCGCGATCTTCGTAGTTCTTGAACATGTCGAAACTGGCGCAGGCTGGGGACAGCAGCACCGCGTCGCCCGGCTCGGCGATGGCGCGGCATTGCGCGACGGCTTCAACCAGCGAACCCACGCGAATCAGTGGTACGGCATCGCCGATGGCCTCACCGATCTTGTCGGAATCACGGCCCATCAAAATAACGGCGCGGCAGTTGGCCGCCACCGGACCGCGCAAATCCTTGAATTCAGCACCCTTGCCGTCGCCACCGGCAATCAGCACGATCTTGCCGTCGATGTCCGCGCCAAGGCCTTCGATGGCGGCCAGTGCGGCGCCGACGTTGGTGGCTTTGGAATCGTTGTAGTAGCTCACGCCGTTCAGGTCGCGCACCCATTGGCAGCGATGCTCGAGGCCGGCGAAGGTGCGCAGGCTTGAAAGCATCGCCTCGAACGGCAGCCCCACGGCGTGGCCCAGCGCCAAGGCCGCCAAGGCGTTGGACTGGTTATGCGCGCCACGAATCTTCAGCTCGCGCACCGGCATCAGGTTCTGGAATTCGAAGGCCAGGTATTTCTCGCCATCCTCTTCCCGGATACCAAAGGCCTTGAAATCGGGTTTGCTCAAACCGAAGGTCCAGCAAGGCTGACCTTCACCCATCAGCGGACGACTCAAGGCGTCCTGACGATTAACCACAAACTGCCTGGCGCCGCGGAAGATCCGGTGCTTGGCCAAGTGATAAGCCGGCAGACCGCTGTAGCGGTCCATGTGGTCTTCACTGATGTTGAGTACGGTCGCCACTTCGGCGTTGAGTTGATCGGTGGTTTCGAGCTGGAAGCTCGACAGTTCCATCACGTACAACTCGACGTCATCGCCGAGCAAATCCAGCGCCGGCGTGCCGAGGTTGCCGCCGACGGCAACACGCTTGCCGGCCGCAGCCGCCATCTCGCCGACCAGGGTGGTGACGGTGCTTTTTGCGTTGGAACCGCTGATGGCGACAATCGGCGCCTTCGCGTTACGCGCGAACAGCTCGATATCGCCGGACAACTTCACGCCACGGGCGGCGGCAGCCTGCAGGGCCGGGGTCGCCAGCGCCAGGCCCGGGCTCACGTAGAGCTCGTCGGCACGGCACAGGAATTCGACGTCCAGCTCGCCACAACGCACTTCCACGTGCGGATAGTCACGCTTGAGCGTGGCCAGTTCCGGTGGATTTTCCCGCGTATCGGCGACAGCAAACGACACGCCCCGGTTCGCCAGGAAGCGAACCAGGGACATGCCGCTCTTGCCGAGGCCGACAACGATGCGGAAGTGGTCAGAAGCGATCAGAGACACTCGTTCTACCTCAGCTTCAGGGTGGCAAGGCCGACCAGTACCAGAATCACGGTGATGATCCAGAAACGGACGATCACACGTGGCTCGGGCCAGCCCTTGAGTTCAAAGTGGTGGTGTATCGGTGCCATGCGAAACACACGGCGACCGGTCAGCTTAAAGGAGGCAACCTGAATGACGACCGACAGGGTCTCCATCACGAATACACCGCCCATGATGAACAGGACGATTTCCTGACGGACGATCACCGCGATGGTGCCTAGGGCAGCGCCCAACGCCAGTGCGCCGACGTCGCCCATGAACACTTGGGCCGGATAGGTGTTGAACCAGAGGAAACCCAGGCCCGCGCCGATCAACGCGCCGCAGAACACGATCAACTCACCTGCGCCCGGTACGTAAGGAATCAGCAGGTATTCGGCGAATTTCACGTTACCCGACAGGTAGCAGAAGATCCCCAAGCCGCCGCCGACCATCACGGTAGGCATGATCGCCAGACCGTCGAGGCCGTCGGTCAGGTTGACCGCGTTGCTCGAGCCGACAATCACGAAATAGGTCAGGACAATGAAACCCGCGCCCAGCGGAATGCTGTAGTCCTTGAGCATCGGCAGGATCAGGGTGGTTTCTACCGGCGTCGCGGCAGTCATATAAAGGAAGATCGCCGCGCCCAGGCCGAACACTGACTGCCAAAAATACTTCCAGCGGCTCGGAAGACCGCGAGAGTTTTTCTCGATGACTTTGCGGTAATCGTCGACCCAGCCGATGGCGCCGAACAGCAGGGTCACCAACAACACGACCCAAACATAACGGTTGGCCAGGTCGGCCCAGAGCAAGGTGCTGACGCCGATGGACGAAAGAATCAGCGCGCCGCCCATGGTCGGGGTGCCCGACTTGGACAGGTGCGATTGCGGACCGTCATTGCGAACGGATTGACCGATCTGACGGTTCTGCAAGGTGCGGATCATCCACGGGCCATAGCACAGTGACAAGACCAGCGCGGTCAGCACACCGAGGATCCCGCGCAGGGTCAGGTACTGAAAGACCGCGAAGCCTTTGTAGAACTGTTGCAGATACTCCGCTAGCAGCAGCAGCATTAATGTTTCTCCAGACGGGTCCCGCACAAAGCGGCGACGATGTTTTCCATCGCGGCGCTGCGCGAGCCCTTGATCAAAATGGTGGTGTTTGTGTCCTGCTCGGCTTCCAGGGCCTTGATCAGCTCAGCCTGTGTGCTGAAGTGAAAAGCCTGCTCGCCGAAAGCGTTCACGGCATGGGTCATCATTGGCCCAACCGCGTAAAGCGCGGAAACCTTGCCGCGGGCGTACTCGCCCACATCGCGGTGCCCCTGCTCCGCCCAATCGCCCAACTCGCCGATATCTCCGAGCACCAAAACGGTGCGACCGGAAAAGCCGGCGAGTATATCAACGGCGGCGCACATGGAGGTGGGGTTTGCGTTGTACGTGTCATCGATCACGCGCATGCCATTGCTGGCCAGTTGCGCGACGGTGCGGCCCTTGACCGGTTGCACGGCGCCGAGACCCGTGGCGATACCGAACAGCGACACGCCCAAGGCATGGGCGGCAGCGGCGGCGGCCATCGCATTGGCGACGTTATGGGTGCCGAGCAGGTTCAACTGAACCCGCTCCACACCTTCAGGGCTGTGCAGATTGAACGCCGGGCAACCGCGGGCATCGCGGTCCAGATCGCTGGCGTAGAAGTCGGCGCTGATGTTGCTCAGGGCAAACGTCAGCACTTTGCGACCGGCGGCTCGGGTTTTCCAGATTTCAAACGCCTTGTCGTCGAGATTCAGCACGGCGACGCCATCGGCATCCAGCCCTTCGAGAATCTCGCCCTTGGCTTCAACGATTTTTTCCGGCCCGCCGAACTCACCGACGTGGGCGGTACCGGCGTTGTTGATGACAGCCACGTGGGGCTTGGTCATGCCGACGGTGTAGGCAATCTCGCCGAGCCGCGAAGCGCCGAGTTCGATCACGGCGGCGGTATGTTCCGGCGCCAGTTCGAGCAGGGTCAGCGGAGCGCCGAGGTCATTGTTCAGGTTGCCACGGGTCGCCAGCACCGGACCGCGCGTGCGCAGGATGCTTGCCAGCATTTCCTTGACCGTGGTCTTGCCGCTGGAACCAGTGATGGCCACAACCGGCTGAGTGAATGCCGCACGGTTTATCGCGCCCAATTGGCCGAGGGCCTGACGGGTGTCCTTGACCAGCAGTTGCGGCAATGCGCTGTCGGCAACTTCGCGCTCGACCAGGGCACCCACGGCGCCTTTGGCGGCGACATCATTGAGGTAGTCATGGCCATCGAAACGCGGGCCGGCCAGAGCAATAAACAGCTGCCCGGGCGTGATCGCGCGGCTGTCGATGCTGACGCCGTCGAAGCTGGCGTCGCTGGCAATCAGACGGCCATTCAACGCGCTGGTCAGTTCGCTCAGTTTCAAAGCTTTAAGCATGGGCCACCTCCCACGCGGTCAGGGCGTGATCGGCCTCGACCAGATCGGAGAAAGCGTGGCGCTCGCCGTTGATTTCCTGATAGTCCTCGTGACCTTTACCGGCCAGGACAATCACGTCATCCGCCGAAGCGCTGGCGATCAATTGGGCAATCGCCTGGCCACGGCCGGCGACGAAGGCTACTTTATCCACAGCGGTGAAACCGGCGCGGATGTCGTCGAAAATCACAGCCGGGTCTTCGGTGCGCGGATTGTCATCGGTGACCAGTACGCCATCGGCCAGACGCTCGACCACTTCCGCCATCAACGGACGCTTGCCGCGATCGCGATCACCACCGCAACCGAACAGGCACAGCAACCGGCCTTTGGCGTGAGGACGCAGGGCCATCAAGACTTTTTCCAGCGCATCCGGTGTGTGGGCGTAATCGACCACCACCAACGGCTGAGTACCGCCGCCCAGGCGCTGCATGCGACCGGCCGGGCCTTCGAGTTTCGGCAGCACTTTGAGAATTTCGTCCAGCGCGTAGTCCAGCCCGAGCAAGGCGCCGACCGCGGCCAACACGTTGCTCAGGTTGAAACGGCCGAGCAAGGTGCTGCGCAAATGGTGTTCGCCTTGGGGCGTGACCAGCGTGGCGCGCACGCCTTCGTCGTCGAACTGCGCTTCGCGGCAATACAGGTAGGCGCTGGAATCTTCCAGGCTGTAAGTGATCAGCCGCGACTCGCCCTCATCAGCCGCCAGTTGCCGACCAAAATCGTCGTCGAGGTTGACCACCCGGCACTTCAGATCATTCCAGGCAAACAACTTGGCCTTGGTTTCGCCATAGACCTGCATGGTGCCGTGGTAATCCAGATGATCGCGCGACAGGTTGGTCATCACCGCCACATCGAACGCCAACGCAGTCACGCGGCCCTGATCCAGGCCGTGGGAAGAGACTTCCATGGCCACGGCTTTGGCGCCGGCCTTTTTCAGGTCAGCGAGGGTCGCTTGCACCGCAATCGGGTTCGGTGTGGTGTGCAGACCGCTTTCCAGCGCGCCGTAGAAACCGGAGCCCAAGGTGCCGACAATGCCGCAGTGCTGACCGAGCAGGTCAAGCGCCTGGGCAACCAATTGGGTCACGCTGGTTTTACCGTTGGTGCCGGTGACGCCGATCAGGTTCAAATGACGGCTCGGGTCGCCATAAAAGCGCCCGGCGATGTCCGACAATTGCGCCGCCAGGCCTTTGACCGGAATCAACGGCACGTCGGTGATCGGCAGCACAGTCGCGCCTTCGACCTCATAAGCCACGGCAGCAGCGCCGCGTTGCAAGGCGTCGGCGATGTGCGCACGCCCGTCGAACTTGCCACCAGGAACCGCGAGAAACAGATCGCCTGCTCGTACGTTGCGGCTGTCCAGCGCCAATTCGCGGATCAACAGATCGCGGCCGGCGTGGGCGAAAATCTTGTTCAGGCTCAGCGACATCAGCCGCGCCCTCCATTAGCTTTCAGCGGAACGACCGGTGCGGCGTTCGCTTGTTGAGTGGCTGGCAGGTTGTCCGGGGTGATGTTCATCAGGCGCAAGGTCCCGGACATCACTTTGCTGAACACCGGCGCCGATACCAGACCACCGAAATAACCGGCCTTGGTCGGCTCGTCGATCACCACCACGATTGCGTAGCGCGGATCGCTCATCGGGCCGAAGCCGGCGAACAGCGAGCGGTAGGAATTCTCGGCGTAGCCCTTGGTGCCGACCGATGTTTTACGCGCGGTACCCGACTTGCCGCCCACGTGATACGCCGGCACCTGCGCTCGGAATACACCGCGCGGGGCTTCAATCACTTGTTGCAGCATGGTTTGCATGGTTTTCGCGACGGCTTCCGGTAATACCTGTGTGGTTTGCGGCGCCTTGTCGGTTTTGATCAGGGTCAGCGGCGCGAGACGACCATTGTTGGCCAGGGCCGAGAAGGCGTGGACCAACTGGATCGCGGTCACGGAAATACCGTAGCCGTAGGACAGCGTGGCGGTTTCAGCCTTGCGCCATTCGCGGTAGTTCGGCAGGTTGCCGACGCGCTCGCCCGGGAAGCCGAGGCCGGTGTCCTGGCCGAGGCCGACTTTCTGCGCAAGGCGGAAAATCGTTTCGCCGCCGATATCGAACGCGACCTTACTCATGCCGACGTTACTGGAATTGATCAGGATACCGGTCAGGTCGAGCACCGGGCCTTCACTCTTGGAGACGTCCTTGATGGTGTACTTACCAATCTGCAAGGTGCCTGGATACACCTCGACGGTATCGGTCGGCTTCCAACGCCCGGTTTCAATCGCGGCGCTCATGGAAATCGCTTTCATGGTCGAACCCGGCTCGAACACGTCGATCATTGCGCGGTTACGCATCATCGCCGGCTGCAGGTTGCGACGGTTGTTCGGGTTGTAGGTCGGCTGGTTGACCATGGCCAGGATCTCGCCGGTCTTCACGTCCATGATCACCAGGCTGCCAGCCTTGGCGCCGTTCTCGATGATCGCGTTGCGCAGTTCCCGGTTGGCCAGGTATTGCAGACGCAGGTCAATGGACAACGCCAAGGGCTTGCCGGCCTTGGCGTTTTTGGTGACCTGGACATCTTTGATCAGCCGGCCGCGCCGGTCCTTGATCACCTGTCGCTTGCCGGGCACGCCGGCCAGCCATTCGTCGTAGGCAAGCTCGACGCCTTCGCGTCCGTGGTCATCGATGTCGGTAAAACCGACCATGTGGGCGGTGACTTCACCGGCCGGGTAGAAACGCCGGAACTCTTCGATGCCATAAACGCCCGGCACTTTCAGATCGAGCACAGCCTGGCCTTGCTCGGGGGTCAGCCCGCGCACCAGATAAATGAATTCTTTGTTGGCCTGGGCTTCGAGACGTTCGGCCAGGGCTTTCGGGTCCTGCCCCAAGGCAGCCGCCAGTGCCGGCCACTTCTCTTTGGCCGTTTGCATTTCCTTGGCGTTGGCCCACAGGGTGGTGACCGGGGTACTCACGGCCAACGGCTCGCCGTTACGGTCGGTGATCAGACCACGGTGAGCCGGAATCGGAATATGACGAACACTGCGCGCATCGCCCTGACCTTTAAGGAAGGCACGGTCGACCACTTGCAAATCGATGATGCGCCAGGCAATCGCCGCCACCATGATGCCGAGCAAACCCACCACCAGACGGAACCGCCATGGGAAGAGCGCGCCTTCGAGTTTCATCATGGCGCCACCATCTGCACTTCAGCGGCGCCAGGAATGCGCATCTTCAGTTGCTCGGTGGCCAGGACTTCGATACGGCTATGGGCGGTCCAGGTGCTCTGCTCGAGAATCAACCGGCCCCACTCCGCCTGCGCCTTGTCGCGCACACTCAATTCGCCGTACAGGGAATTCAGCAACTGACGGTTCCAGTGCGCGCTATAGGACACGCCGATGGCCGACACAAGCACGCCGACAAACAGCAGCAGCATGAAAAAGCTTCCGCCGGGAAGTGGCTTGGCGAAAAGCTTGCTCACCGCAACTTCTCCGCGACACGCATGATGGCGCTACGGGAACGTGGGTTGGCTTTGAGTTCGGCCTCGGAGGCGGACTGCGCTTTGCCATGGATTTTGATTTTCGGTTCGAAAGCGACGTGACGGACCGGCAGGTTGCGCGGCAGGTTGTCGGCTTCGCCTTTCACCAGTTTGCGCATGAACAGTTTGACGATGCGGTCTTCCAGCGAGTGGAAGCTGATGACGACCAGACGGCCGCCCACTTCCAGGCATTCCAGCGCGGCTTCGAGGCCGGTTTCCAGATCGCCCAGTTCGTTGTTGACGTGAATACGCAGGCCCTGGAATGCACGGGTGGCCGGGTTCTTGCCCTTTTCCCATGCCGGGTTGGCGACTTTCAGCACTTCAGCCAGATCGCCAGTGCGCTCGAACGGCTTGATGTCGCGACGCTCGGCCACGGCACGCGCCATGCGACCGGAGAAACGCTCTTCGCCGTATTGCTTGAACACCCGGGCGATTTCTTCCACCGGCGCGGTGTTTACAAACTCGGCGGCGCTGATCCCGCGGGAGGGGTCCATACGCATGTCCAACGGACCGTCGTTGAGGAAACTGAAACCGCGCTCCGGGTCGTCGAGCTGCGGCGAAGACACGCCGAGGTCGAGCAGAACACCGCTGACCTTGCCGGCCAGACCGCGTTCGGCAACTTCCGAACCGAGCTCGGCAAAGCTGCGCTGCACAACGACAAAGCGGCCGTCTTCGGCCGCTAGCGTTTGCCCGGTGGCAATCGCTTGAGGATCTTTGTCGAATCCGAGCAACCGGCCATCAGGCCCGAGCTGGCTGAGGATCAACCGACTGTGCCCGCCACGTCCGAACGTACCGTCCAGATAGCAGCCATCAGGACGTACGGCGAGAGCCTCGACGGCTTCGTCAAGCAGTACGGTGATGTGGTTAAAGCCGCTATCAATAGTCACAGGATCAAATCACGCAGTTCATCAGGCATGGCGCCCGGTTGTTGAATAGCAGCCAGGTCAGCGGCAGAAACCGCATTCCAGGCATCCTCGTCCCACAATTGGAACTTGTTCAGTTGGCCTACCAACATTGCGCGCTTATCCAACTTGGCATATTCGCGAAGACGCGGTGGAACCAGAAAACGACCACTGCCATCGAGCTCGAGGTCGACGGCATTACCAATCAGTAAACGTTGCAGGCGGCGGTTCTCTTCGCGAAGCGAAGGCAGTGCGCGCAGTTTGGTTTCGATAATTTCCCACTCATCGAGGGGATAAACACACAAACACGGATCAACGGCATCGATGGTGACGATTAATTGACCGGAACTACGCGAAACCAGCTCGTCACGGTACCGGCTCGGCATAGCGAGACGGCCCTTTGCATCGAGACTGATAGCGTTAGCTCCGCGAAACACGTCAGCGTTTCTCCAAATATTAGCGTTTTACGCTCAAAAAACCCACTTCATGCCACTTTCCGCCACTTGCGCACACTATAGGAATGCGCCCACCACACCGTCAAGGCGCGGATTAAAGGAAAAGCCTTACAGAACGGAGATTTAGGAGCGTAAAAGGAGGGTTAACGAGAATCTGACGGATGAATTCGCTCAATAACTTGAATCAGCACAGAAGGCTGCGCTCAGAAGTTAAAGTAGTTTGTTAAGAGTAAGATTTTTTCGGTATTACAAAAGCGCTTCTGCTATTGATTCAGCAGGGAGGGAAATTGCCATTACACACATCGCTGCCAATGACTCGGCAGAGAGGAAAAAAGGTGGAGAGTCGATCTGTAAGCCGGGTTCTGTCTTGAACAGTCATTCGTCTACGATGGCCATCACTGGACATCTTTAGCAACCTACCCGGTCCCAGCGCGGGCCACGCCTTGGGACCCTATTTGGTCTTGCTCCAAGTGGGGTTTACCTAGCCACGAACTGTTGCCAGACGTGCGGTGCGCTCTTACCGCACCTTTTCACCCTTACCGGCGCCGAAGCGCTTAGGCGGTTATTTTCTGTGGCACTTTCCGTAGGCTCACGCCTCCCAGGCATTACCTGGCACTTCGCCCTATGGAGCCCGGACTTTCCTCCCCCCCCTAATTTTCATAGAGGGCAGCGACTGTCCGATCGACTCTCCGCCGCGAAGATTAACGGCAGAGCGGCCGAAGAACAAGCGCTAAAAGCCTCTGGCCGGCGCTGCATGTGGGTTTACTCGCCCTTCTGTTTATCCAGCGCGACCTGATAGAGCACATTCTTGCGCTCGCCGGTAATTTGCGCGGCCAATGCCGCCGCACGCTTGAGCGGCATCTCTTCGAGCAGCAGATTGAGAATACGCATCGCCTCACTGCTGACTGCGTCTTCGGTCTCGGGGGCAGTCCAGCCCGCCACCAGCACCACACACTCGCCACGTTGCTGATTGCTGTCCGATTCGACGAACTCGCGCAACTCGGCCAACGGCAAGCCTTTAAGGGTTTCGAAGGTCTTGGTCAGCTCTCGCGCCAGCAATGCCGGACGCTCGGCACCGAATACCAGCTCCATGTCTTGCAGGCATTCGAGGATGCGGTGCGGTGCTTCATAGAAAATCAGCGTGCGCGGCTCTTCTTTTACCAGCTCCAGACGAGCACGTCGGCCGACAGCCTTGGCCGGCAAAAACCCTTCGAAGATGAAACGGTCGGACGGCAGCCCCGCCGCCGACAACGCCGCAATCAAGGCACATGCACCCGGAACCGGCACCACATTGATTCCCGCGGCACGGGCCTGACGCACCAGGTGATAACCCGGATCGGAAATCAGCGGCGTCCCGGCGTCGGAGATCAACGCCACATCGTCGCCAGCCAGCAAGCGCGTGATAAAGCGGTTACCCTCCTCCCGCTCGTTGTGTTCGTGGCAGGCCGCCAGCGGCGTGGGAATGCCGAAATGCTGCATCAACCGCTGGGAATGGCGAGTGTCTTCGGCCGCGATCAAGGCGACCTCGCGCAGGATTTTCAGCGCGCGCGCACTGATATCGTCCAGGTTGCCGATGGGCGTCGCCACCACATAAAGCGAGCCAGCAGCGGAATTCAAAGCACCTGGAGCAGTCAAAGCGCACACCTCATGATCGGTAAAAGGCGACATTGTAGCGCGTAGCGGCGCTTGCGATACGTCTCGCCCTCCCCGGGTTTTCCAGCCTTTTGTGCAGTGCTGCAACATTTGCACGAGCTAAATTGATCGATTCACGCCAGTAACATCGCGCCCCGGCCAGTGCTTGGGTACAATTCCACGCTAATTTGATCGAGTATCAGGAACACTTACATGATCGCTTGCCTGCGGCTGCTCACTGCCCTCTGCCTCGCTGCCTTGCTGGCGGCTTGCGCCAGCTCGCCCTCCTCCAGCCTTGGCGAACTTCCACGGACCCCGGACGCCAGTATCGAGCAACTGCTCGAACAGGCCACTAAAAGCAAAGATCCGGAAAAAGCCGCTCTATTGCGCTTGAGCGCGGCAGACCTGGCTTATCGTCAGGGTAATGCCGGGCAGTCCGCGCAAATCCTGCAACAGGTCCCGGTGGAACAACTCAAGCCTGGCCAACAAGTCTTCGCCAACACCCTGGCGGCTGAACTGGCCATGGTCCGCAATCAGCCCAAAGCGGCGCTGACTGCCCTGAGCCATCCGAGCCTGCAACGCCTGAGCGAACTGCCCGTCGAACAACAGGTTCGCACCGGCACCGTTCATGCCCGCGCCCTTGAGGCTGATGGCCAGACCCTGGCCGCCGCACGGGAGCGCATCTTTATTGCGCCGATGCTTGAAGGTGAAGCAGCCAGCAAAAACCACGAAGCGATCTGGACTCTGATCGCTTCGCTGCCGACCGATCAATTGCAGCCGACCACTGACGATGACCTCGGCGGCTGGATCCGTCTGGCGCTGGCGGTGAAAACGGCCGGCACCCTGGAACAGCAGCAAGCCGCGATCGACAACTGGCGTGAAAAGAATCCAAAGCACCCGGCTGCCATCCAGCTGCCGCTGCCACTGACCAAACTCAAGGAGCTGGCCAGCCAGCCCCTGAGCAAGATCGCCCTGCTGCTGCCGCAAGACGGCCCGCTGGGTTCGGTTGGCAAAGCACTGCGCGAAGGCTTCATGGCCGCTCACTACCAGGCGCAACAAGCCGGGCAGAAGCCGCCGGCCATCGAGTTCTATGACAGCTCGCGCCTGACCTCCCTCGACGAGTTCTATCGCAAGGCCCAGGCCGATGGCGTGCAACTGGTGGTCGGCCCACTGGAGAAGCCGCTGGTCAAACAGCTCAGCGCGCGCCCGCAACTGCCGATCACTACCCTTGCACTGAACTACAGCGAAGGCGAACAAGGTCCAGCCCAACTGTTCCAGTTCGGTCTTGCCGCTGAAGACGAAGCCCGCGAAGTGTCCCGTCGCGCGCGCGCCGATGGCCTGCACCGCGCCGCAATCATGGTGCCGAAAGGCGAATGGGGCGACCGGGTACTCAGGGCGTTCAGCCAGGATTGGCAAGCCAACGGTGGCAGCATCGTTGCTATCGAGCGCGTCGACCAACCGGTGCAACTGGCCCAGCAGATTGCCGACATGTTCCAGCTGCGCCAGAGCGAAGGCCGCGCCAAGAGCCTGCAAAGTACCGTTGGCTCGCAGGTTGCCGCACAACCTTCGCGTCGTCAGGACATCGAATTCATCTTCCTGGCCGCAACGCCGCAACAAGCTCAACAGATCAAACCGACCCTGAACTTCCAGTACGCGGGTGACGTGCCGGTTTACGCCACCTCCCACGTGTTCAGCGCCAGCGGCGACCAGAACCAGTACAACGACATGAACGGTATTCGCTTCTGCGAAACCCCATGGCTGCTGGATGCCAACGACCCGCTGCGCAAGCAGGTCACCGCACAATGGCCACAAGCCGGCGGCAGCCTGGGTCGCCTGTACGCGATGGGCGTTGACGCCTATCGCCTGGCACCGCGCCTGGGGCAACTCAAGGCCTTGCCGGACAGCCGCATCCAAGGCCAATCGGGCAGCCTGGGCATGACTCAGAATCAACGGGTCGAGCGTCAGCTGCCATGGGCAGAGTTCGCCAACGGTCAGGTTCAACGCCTGCCGGACACCTCGCGCTGATGCCTGACAGGTCACGCCAGCAAAGCGGTAAAGATGCCGAGCGTCATGCGCTCGAGCATCTTCAGCGACAAGGTCTGCGCCTGCTGGCGCAGAACTGGTTGTGTAAACGCGGCGAGCTTGATCTGGTCATGCTTGATGGCGATACAGTAGTATTCGTCGAAGTCCGCTACAGAAAAAACACCCAATGGGGTGGCGCGCTCGATAGCATTGATGGGCGCAAACGGCAGAAACTGATTTTTGCCGCGCAGTATTTTCTTCAGCGCGAGTCGCGTTGGGCCAATTCCCCCTGCCGCTTCGACGTGGTTGCCATCGACAGCAACCTTGATCAGTTGAACTGGTTGCAGAATGCCTTCGACAGCTGATCGCTTGCGCCCCGAACCGGACACCTTCACCCAACACTTTTGCTCTTTGCTTTGCGGGCTGCACATTCATGTGCCGAGTAGCCGCGCTAATTAAGGTCACACAGATGGACATGCAATCGCGAATTCGCCAGCTTTTTCAGGCCAGTATCGACACCAAGCAACAGGCGATGGACGTACTTGCACCGCACATCGAGCAAGCCAGCCAGGTCATGGTCAACGCCCTGCTCAACGAGGGCAAAATGCTGTCCTGCGGCAACGGCGGTTCCGCCGGTGACGCACAGCACTTCTCGTCCGAGCTGCTCAACCGCTTCGAGCGCGAGCGCCCGAGCCTGCCCGCCATCGCGCTGACCACCGACAGTTCGACGATCACCTCGATCGCCAACGATTACAGCTACAACGAAATCTTCTCCAAACAGATTCGTGCCCTCGGCCAACCGGGTGATGTATTGCTGGCGATTTCCACCAGCGGCAACTCGGCAAACATAATTCAAGCGATCCAGGCCGCACATGATCGCGAAATGATTGTCGTAGCATTGACCGGTCGTGATGGCGGTGGCATGGCGTCACTGCTATTGCCTGAGGACGTCGAGATTCGCGTACCGGCCAACGTCACTGCACGTATTCAGGAAGTCCACCTGCTGGCGATCCATTGCCTTTGCGATTTGATCGACAGCCAACTGTTCGGGAGTGAAGAATGACCCCTAATCGCCTAGGCCTTCTGGCCTTGACCCTGTGCCTTGGCATCAGCGGCTGCACTTCGGTGGTTAACGCCAGCCGTGAAGCGCCGATCGACGATGACCGTGGTACCCGCACCTTCGGTAGCAAGATCGACGACTCCCTGATCGAAACCAAGGCCGGTGTAAACATCGCCAAGGCCGATCCGGACCTGGACAACAACTCGCACATCGTCGTCACCAGCTTCAACGGCGTGGTGTTGCTGGCCGGACAAACCCCGCGCGCTGACCTCAAGGCCAAGGCCGAACAGGTTGCCGCCTCCGTTCAGCGCGTGAAGAAGGTGCACAACGAACTGCAAGTGCTGCAGCCATCCTCGCTGCTGGCGCGCCAGAACGACACCTGGCTGACCACCAAGATCAAGACCCAGATGCTCACCGATCCTTCCATCCCGGGCTCGCGCATCAAGGTTGTGACCGAAAACGGCATCGTCTACTTGCTGGGTCTGCTGACCAAGCAGGAAGCGGCGCAGGCGACCAATCTGGTGCAAGGCGTTTCCGGCGTGCAGAAGATCGTGAAGTTGTTTGAGTACATCGACTGATACCTGCTTACTGGCGATGGCGTCCCTGAGATCGCCTTCGCCGGCAAGCCTGGCTCCTAGGGAAGCAATAAAAAAGGCGATCCATTCGGATCGCCTTTTTTATTACTTCACCACCTTCAAACTCGGTCGACCGCTGGGACGCGGCGGCTCGCTGTCGGGTGGCGGAACATCATCATCCGGTTCGATCTCGTCCTCGTCTTCCAGAGGCGATTCCATATCGAACACCATGCCCTGACCGTTCTCCCGAGCGTAAATGCCCAGGATCGATGCGATAGGCACGTACAGGGTGTGCGGCACGCCACCGAAGCGCCCCTCGAAACTGACTGCCTCGTTGTCCATATGCAGATGACGCACGGCCGCCGGGGAAACGTTCAGGACAATCTGTCCGTCACTGGCAAAACCCTGAGGCACCTGCACCGATGGATACTCGGAATTAACCAGCATGTGCGGGGTGCAATCGTTGTCCACAATCCACTCGTAGAGCGCGCGGACCAGATAAGGTCGACTGGAGTTCATAGCGGCTCCTTAAGCCTTAGCGCATATCGCGTTCGACACCAGACAGACTCGCCTGGAAAGCCTCACGCGCAAACGAGCGCTCCATATAATCAAGCAGCGGCTTGGCAGGCCGCGGCAGTTCAATACCCAGAATCGGCAATCGCCAAGAGTATTGGCAATAGGCAGCAATCCACCAGACTTTGTTCCTCACTGAGGAAAAACGGCTTGTCGGCAAACAACGGCGACACGCCTGTCAGGCTTTCGCGCAGCTCTTTACGAGCCACGACACGGGCTGCTTCCTTGGTCCGCGAATCCAGAATCAGATCCACCAGACCACACCAGTCACGCTGAATGCGATGAATCAGCAGACGGCTGTTGGCACGCGCCACAGGATAAACCGGCAGCAATGGCGGGTGCGGGTAACGCTCATCCAGATATTCCATCACCACGGTCGACTCCCACAACGCCAGGTCACGATCGACCAGGGTGGGCAGGCTTCCGTAAGGGTTCACCTCAATCAGTTTAGGCGGCTGGCGACCAGCCTCCACGTAAATGATCTCGGCGCTGACACCCTTCTCTGCAAGTACGATGCGCACTCGGTGGGAATAGTGGTCGGCGGGGTCGGAGTAACAGGCCAACCGATTGGTCACGCCCATGGCGGTCCTCCTCGCTTGTTGAAATTATCGGAAACGGAAAAACACGCGCGCCCAGAGGGCGCCTCCCGTAACGCCTGGATCACCAGACTCGTTACACCTTCAGAGACGCCCTTGGGCGCGCGCGATTAACAGCAATGGCTTACAGCTCTATCAATGGACGTCTTTCCAGTATTCACGCTTGAGCAAGTAAGCGAATACGAAGAAGAACGCCAGGTACAGCAACACATAGGTACCGATGCGCTGATGCTGCAGCTTCACCGGGTTGGCCGAGTAGGCCAGGAAGGTCACCAGGTTCTTGACCTTCTCGTCGAACTGCTCTTCGTTCAGCGTGCCGGTTTTCGGCAATACCGTCAGTTGATCGCAGGCTTCATGGGTCAAAGCGGTGCCGGTCAGCGGATCGTATTGCTTCTTGCCGTCTTCGACGATTTGAACTTGTTTACAGCCTACCACCTGACGCCCCTGCAGGCCGACCAGAACGTTAGGCATGCCGACGTTCGGGAACACCTTGTTGTTCACACCCCAAGGACGCGACGGGTCTTCATAGAAGGAACGCAGGTAGCCGTAGAGCCAGTCTGTGCCACGAACACGAGCCACCAGCGTCAGGTCGGGTGGCGCCGCACCGAACCAGGTCTTGGCGTCAGCCGGCTGCATGCCGATGTTCATGTGGTCACCGATCTTGGCGCCGGTGAACACCAGCTTCTCAAGCATCAGCTCGTGAGGAATGCCCAGGTCATCGGCAACACGCTCGTAACGCTGGAACTTGGCGCTGTGGCAGCCCATGCAATAGTTGGCGAACGTACGCGCGCCGTCCTGCATGGCAGCCTTGTCGGAAACGTCGATATCGACCTTTTCCAACTCCGGGCCACTCGATGTCGATGCGAAAGACAGTACAGGCATCGCCGCAAGAATCAGTACAGCAAATAGCTTTTTTCATCAGCCAGTCACCCTTTCCGGAACCGGTTTGGTCTTCTCGAGCCTGGTGTAGAACGGCATCAGAATGAAGTAGGCGAAGTACAGGAAGGTACATACCTGCGACAGCAACGTACGGCCTGGAGTTGGAGCCAGAACACCCAACACACCCAGGATCACGAACGAGATGCAGAACACCCAGAGCCAGATCTTGCTCAGCCAGCCTTTGTAGCGCATCGACTTGACCGGGCTGCGGTCGAGCCATGGCAGGACGAACAGCACAGCGATGGCCGCGCCCATGGCGATAACGCCGAGGAGCTTGTCCGGAACCGCCCGCAGAATCGCGTAGTACGGGGTGAAGTACCAGACAGGGGCGATATGCTCAGGGGTCTTGAACGGGTTGGCCTGCTCGAAGTTTGGCTTCTCGAGGAAATAGCCACCCATTTCCGGGAAGAAGAATACGATCGAGCAGAAGATGAACAGGAACACCACCACGCCGACGATATCTTTCACGGTGTAGTACGGGTGGAAGGCAATGCCGTCCAGCGGTACGCCGTTTTCGTCTTTGTACTTCTTGATGTCGACGCCATCCGGGTTGTTCGAACCGACTTCGTGCAGCGCCAGAATGTGCACGACCACCAGACCGAGGATCACGATCGGCAGGGCAACCACATGCAAGGCGAAGAAGCGGTTCAGGGTAATACCGGAAATCAGGTAGTCACCACGAATCCACTGGGTCAGGTCGTTACCGATGACCGGGATCGCACCGAACAGCGAGATGATCACCTGGGCACCCCAGTAGGACATCTGGCCCCACGGCAGCAGATAACCCATGAAGGCTTCAGCCATCAGCGCCAGATAGATCAGCATGCCGAACACCCACACCAGCTCGCGCGGCTTCTGGTATGAACCGTAGAGCAGGCCACGGAACATGTGCAGATAGACCACGATGAAGAACGCCGAAGCGCCAGTGGAGTGCAGCAGACGCAGGATCGAGCCGTACTCGACGTCGCGCATGATGTATTCGACGGAAGCAAATGCTTCTTCCGCCGACGGGGTGTAGCTCATCGTCAGCCAGACACCGGTAACGATCTGGTTGACCAGAACGAGCAGCGCCAGGGAGCCAAAGAAGTAGAAGAAGTTGAAGTTCTTCGGGGCGTAGTACTTGCTGAGATGGTCTTCCCACATTTTGGTCGCGGGAAAGCGCGCATCAACCCAATCCATGAACTTGCTCATCACGCTTTCTCCGTATCGACGCCAATGACAATGACGTCATCGGTCTCATAGGAATGCGGGGGAACTGGCAGGTTCAAAGGCGCGGGTTGCGACTTGTAGACGCGGCCAGCCAAATCGTAGTGAGAACCGTGGCAAGGGCAGAAATAACCACCTACCCAATCCTTGCCCAGGTCTGCAGGTGCCACTTCTGGACGGAAAGTTGGTGAGCAACCCAGGTGTGTGCAGATACCGATCAGCAACAGAACTTCTGGCTTGATCGAACGCGTCTCCGGGTCGACATAGGTCGGTTGCGTCGAGTTCTTGGAGGTCGGGTCAGACAGCTGGCCCTCGATCTTTTTCAGATTCCCCAGGATTTCCTCCGTACGGCGGACAATGAACACCGGCTGGCCGCGCCACTCAGCAATCATTTGCTGACCTGGCTCGATTTTGCTGACATTCACTTTCACCGGTGCACCTGCAGCTTTCGCCTTGGCACTGGGAAACCATGACCCCACGAACGGGACCGCAGCCCCCACCGCTCCTGCAGCACCCACCACGGATGTGGCTGCTACCAAGAAGCGACGCCGGCCTGCATTCACGCCGTCATTGCTCATTCAGTCCTCTCCCATCAGCTTTGTGGCCTGTTAAATCAGGCGTCTACTAAGTAAAAATCTGAACTTATAAAAATTTTGCCGAATGGTAATGAAAAGCCCCAATTCTGACAAGGTAATTACCGAAGGGCTCCACTGCCAAGCCTTGCAGTATAGGGCCTCTGCGGATGTGGCAAGTTGTCACAGCACAATTCATTGATAAATCGCACCCATAAAAAAACGCCCAGCTTCGCGAGGAAACTGGGCGTTCTTTTTGAACGCGAAAGCGAATTAACGCTTCGAGTACTGCGGACGCTTACGCGCTTTACGCAGACCAACTTTCTTACGTTCAACTTCACGAGCATCGCGAGTAACGAAGCCAGCTTTGCGCAGAGCGCCACGCAGGGTTTCGTCGTACTGCATCAGTGCGCGAGTGATACCGTGGCGGATTGCGCCAGCTTGACCACTTACACCACCGCCGATCACGGTGACGTAGATGTCGAACTTCTCGACAGTCTCAGTCAATTCCAGCGGCTGACGAACTACCATGCGGGCAGTTTCGCGGCCGAAGAAATTATCCAGCGAACGGTTGTTGATGGAGATGTTACCAGTACCCGGACGCAGGAAAACGCGTGCGGTTGCGGTCTTGCGACGGCCAGTGCCGTAATTTTGAGTCGCCGACATAATGAACTATTCCGTTAAAACTTCAGTTCTTGGGGCTGCTGAGCAGTATGAGGGTGTACAGCGCCCGCATAGACTTTCAGCTTACGATACATGTCGCGACCCAGCGGGTTCTTAGGCAGCATGCCTTTGACCGCGGTCTCGATCACGCGCTCAGGGGCTTTAGCGATCAGCTTTTCGAAGTTGATCGACTTGATGCCGCCCGGGAAACCGGAGTGGGAGTAGTAGATTTTGTCGGTGGTTTTAGCACCGGTTACACGAATCTGCTCGGCATTGATAACGACGATGTAATCGCCGGTGTCAACGTGAGGAGTGTACTCAGCTTTATGCTTGCCACGCAGACGGCTCGCGATTTCGGTGGCCAGACGACCCAGGGTCTGACCTGCAGCGTCGACGACAAACCAGTCGCGCTGTACTGTTTCCGGTTTAGCAGTAAAAGTTTTCATTCTTTATAGCCTCAGGGGCCGCCCTGTAAATTAGACGGCGGATCTTACTGAATAGTGCGTACTTTGACAAGTCAAAGGCAGCCGGATACAGACGCTTTCGGGGGCTCGGGTCGGCGCGTCCGTTCAACGGCAAGATTCTTCGGCGGCGGCGCATCACTTCCACTGCAGAAAGAGGTGCGCAATTATGCAGATTGCGAAAAATAATTCAACCTGCTTTTATGATTGTTTTGCCCAAGGAGCACCCGATGGACTATCGCCAGCTAGGCCGTACCGATCTGAACGTGAGTGCAATCTGCCTCGGCACCATGACCTGGGGCGAGCAAAACAGCGAGGCTGAAGCCTTCGCCCAGATCGAACGGGCCAAGAGCGCCGGGATCAATTTCATCGACACCGCCGAGATGTACCCGGTGCCGCCCAAGGCCGAAACCTACGCCACCACCGAGCGCTACATCGGTAACTATTTCAAAAGTCGCGGCGATCGCCACGACTGGATCCTGGCGAGCAAGATCGCCGGCCCCGGCAACACCATCGACTATATCCGCGACAAAAACCTCAAACACAACCGCGAACACATCGTCCAGGCCGTGGATGCAAGCCTCAAGCGCTTGCAGACCGACTACATCGATCTCTATCAGTTGCACTGGCCGGAACGCAGCACCAATTTCTTCGGGCAACTGGGCTACAAGCACACGAGCGAAGTCAACCTCACGCCGCTGGAAGACACCCTCGAAGCACTGGACGAACAGGTCAAGGCCGGCAAGATCCGCCACATCGGCCTGTCCAATGAAACCCCGTGGGGCACCATGCGTTTCCTCGCCCTCGCCGAAGCCCGTGGCTGGCCGCGTGCGGTGTCGATCCAGAACCCCTACAACCTGCTCAATCGCAGCTTCGAAGTCGGCCTGGCGGAAATCGCCATCCGTGAACAGTGCGGTCTGCTCGCTTATTCACCACTGGCGTTCGGCTTCCTGTCGGGCAAATACGAAGGTGGCGCGCGTCCGCCCAAAGGTCGCCTGAGTCTCTACAGCCGCTTCAGCCGCTATTTCAATCCGCAATCGGAAGCGGCGTGCAGCCGTTATGTGGCACTGGCTCGTGAACACGGTCTGGACCCGGCGCAGATGGCACTGGCCTTCGTCACACAGCAACCGTTCGTCACCAGCAACATCATTGGCGCCACCACGCTTGAGCAACTGGACAGCAACATTGCCAGCTTCGAGCTGAAACTTTCCGACGAAGTGTTGGCGGGGATCGAGGCGATTCACCAGGATCAGCCGAATCCTGCTCCTTGATTGATCCATAGGCCCAATCGCGGGCAAGCCACGCTCCCACAGGAAATCACAAACCTGTGGGAGCGTGGCTTGCCCGCGAAGGCGTCCGCCCAGTCACTGCAAATTACAGCGACCGAGCAATAATCTCCTTCATGATTTCATTGGTCCCGGCATAAATCCGCTGCACCCGCGCATCCGCCCACGCCCGGGCGATCGGGTATTCCCACATGAAACCGTAACCGCCATGCAACTGCACGCACTCGTCGAGCACCTTGCATTGCAGGTCGGTGCCCCAGTACTTGGCCATGGCCGCTGTCGGCACGTCGAGCTTGCCTTGCAGGTGCAGTTCGAGGCAGCGATCGACGAAAACCCGGCCGATCTGGATTTCGGTCGCCATTTCAGCGAGTTTGAAGCGGGTGTTCTGGAAGTCGGCGATGGCCTTGCCGAACGCCTTGCGCTCACGGGTGTAATCCAGCGTCCATTGCAACGCCGCTTCGGCTGACGCCAAGCCGCCCACCGCCACCGTCAGACGCTCCTGCGGCAATTCCTGCATCAGGTAAGCGAAGCCCATCCCGGCCTGACCCAGCAGGTTTTCCTTGGGCACCCGAACGTCCTGGAAGAACAGCTCCGAGGTGTCCTGAGCTTTCATGCCGACTTTTTCCAGACGCTTGCCCTTGGCGAAGCCCGGCGTATTGGCTTCTACCAGAAACAGACTGGTGCCCTTCGCCCCCGCCTTCGGATCGGTCTTGGCCACAACGATCACCAGGTCCGCCAGGAAGCCATTGGTGATGAAGGTCTTCGAACCGTTGATCACGTATTCGTCACCCTCCAGCACCGCGGTGGTTTTCACCCCTTGCAGGTCGGAACCGGCACCCGGCTCGGTCATGGCAATCGCGGTGACCATCTCGCCAGACACCAATTTGGGCAGGTATTTGTGTTTCAGCGCTTCACTGCCGTAATGCAGGATGTAAGGCGCAACAATGTCCGAATGAAGAGAAAAGCCGATGCCAGTCAGCCCCAGACGGCCGACCTCCTCGATCACCACCGCACTGTAGAGAAAGTCTGCCCCCAGCCCGCCGTATTCTTCCGGTAGATGCGAACAGAGCATCCCCGCCTCCCCCGCCTTGTTCCAGAGTTCACGGTCGATATAGCCTTGTTTTTCCCATTGCCCATGGAACGGCACGGCCTCTTTTTCGAGGAACGTTCGCACGCTGTCGCGAAAAAGTTCGTGCTCGGAGCTGAACAAGGTTCTGGGGATCATGCGGCACCTGTCGTTATTGTTAGGCGGAATTGACCTTTAGAGACTAAGCCTCGCTTCCGATACAGGACACTGGACACATCCGACAAAAAATAAGACGATCCAGCCGTCTGGTGACCACTTTCCCCTATAAGAATAAAGTTGAATTATGTCTAACAAAGTCTCCACGCCCTTGCGGCGCGTCAGCATCCTGGCTATCGACCGGGTTTTCGCTTCCACCCTCATGCAAGCCAAGGATTTCTTCCATCTGGCCAGCCTGCGCTATGGCAAACAACTGGGCCACGGCCTGACACCGGCGTTTGAAACCCGGCTGGTCAGCCCCGACGGCAAACCGGTGAACAGCTTCAGCGACGTAATCATGCCGGTGGACGGCGGCCTGGAAAATGCCGACGTCATCATCCTTCCCGCCTTCTGGGACGATTTCGATACCCTCTGCAAACGTTATCCACAGGTCCTGCCGTGGCTGCGTCAGCAGCATGCACGCGGTGCCGTGTTGTGTGGCGAGGCCACCGGCGTGTTCTGGCTGGCCGAGGCCGGGTTGCTCGATGGCAAGGAAGCGACGACCTACTGGCGTTTCTTCAATGCGTTTGCCGAGCGCTTCCCGCAGGTTCAGCTCAATCAGGATAAACACCTGACCGACGCCGACAACCTGTATTGCGCCGGCGGCACTACCTCGGCCTGCGATCTCTACATCTACCTGATCGAGCGCTTTTGCGGCGCCAACGTGGCCCAGGCCGTGGCCCGCGACATTCTTTACGAAGTGCAGCGCAGCTATGCGCCGGGGCGGATCGGTTTCGGCGGGCAGAAATTGCACCAGGACGTGATCATCCTGCAGATCCAGCATTGGCTCGAAGAACACTTCGCCGATAAGTTCCGCTTCGAAGACGTGGCCCGCGAACACGGCATGAGCATCCGCAACTTCATGCGCCGCTTCCAGACCGCCACCGGCGACAAACCGCTGCATTACCTGCAGCGACTGCGCATCGAGACGGCCAAGGGCTTGTTGTCCGGCAGCCGCAAGAGCATAAAGACCATCAGCTATGAAGTTGGTTACGACGATGCAAGCTTCTTCGCCCGGCTGTTCCGCCAGCACACGGAGTTGTCGCCGAACCAGTATCGGCAGCAGTTCCAGCAGGCGGCGTAGCTCTGGAGAACAACACAAATCAACTGTGGGAGCGGGCTTGCTCGCGAAAGCGGTCTGACATTCAAACTTGATGACGACTGACACACCGCTTTCGCGAGCAAGCCCGCCCCCACACTAAGTTTTGCGCGCGCAGGTTTTTCGCAATGCATTTTTCCTACGCAAAAAGCGGAATACAGAGCGCCGGAGCACTCGATTCTGCTCACATACTCCGCCCCTTAAAAGCTTCAACATCGTTCCCTGAAAAACAACATCAGGGAAGATCAACAGTGACGATCGGATCAAGCTACAACTACCCGTCATTCGTAGCCAGGGAAGCTGCTCGAACCAAGCGCTCGGCTAAAAGCAAATGGGCGGCTCGCTTTCCAAATCCACCAGACTTGTGCTTCGATTATCGGGCACTGGCTGAACAGGAAAACGGCATCGCCAAGGCAACTGACCCGCAACATAAAATCTGCATTATTGGCGCCGGTGTCACCGGACTGACTGCCGCCAGAGAACTTTATCGTTGCGGGTTCACCCATATCACCCTCATAGAACAATCCAGACGTATTGGCGGCAGGCACTTGACCATTCCTGGAAGCCCGCATTCGCCGATGAGCCATACACCGTTTGAAATGGGAGCCATGCGCATGCCCTTCTTCAACCGGACGGACGAGCCTCCGACAGAGGGCCGGTCGCTGATGGCCTACTACGCCAAGGCGTTTGATTTGGCGTTTTCAGATTTTGCCAATCCCGGAAGCCAATGGGTCACCTCGACAGGCATCTATCTGCGAGAAGGCAGCATGGGCGGCGCACCGACTCCGCAGATGCTCATCTGGAAAAATGACGACGGCCAGACCCCCCCTCCGGGCGAGGAACTGCAAAAGGTTTATGCCAAGTGGAAAGCCTTTGCCGATCGTATGACCCTGCACGTCGCAGAGGTTTATGCCAGTCCGGAATGGGAAGTCATGTGGGCCGCCATCGTCGAAAAATACGAGAGTATTTCGTTTCGCGACCTGGTCAGCATGCCCGCCGTGCAAGCCTGGGATGAACGCTCGCCAGGGGACTTTGGCGGAATGGGAATGTCCGCAGAAGAGTCCGCGATCTTCTATGCCATTGGCATCGGCGACGGTAGCTGGGGAGCCTTTTACGATGTGTGCTCTCTCTACCCGCTGCGCACGGCCATTTTTGGGTTCAGCAGCCAGCTGCAACTGATCCAAGGTCGGGTGGACTCATTGGGCGATCCGCTAGATTCACCCTACCTGCAAAGCGAAGCCGTTTTTGACTCGATGGGGCTGAGTTTCGACAAGCCCCGCTACATCGGTCTTGCAGCATTGGACGAATGCCTGCTGTTCATGAAAACCGACGAGACCGGAAAGTCCTTCTACGAACACTGCCGGGAAAGAAACAACGGTTTGCTCACGGACTCATCCGTTACAAAACTTAAAAAACTGACCAACCAGAAAACACGCGTCTATTTCAACTGGAAACACAGCCATCCCGAGCAAACCCAGGAGCACTTCGATGACTTCGACTCGGTCATCATGACCCTGCCCTCCTGGCTGATTGAAACTCGCATCAAGCTGGAAAACTTCACACCGCAGATGCTGCCTTTCGAGACAATCAATGCCTATAAAACGGCGCACTGGGAAACCAGTTGCAAGGTCTTCGCACCGTTAAAAAAATCCTTCCTTTCGAAAAACAGCAAAATCCCGCAAGCCATCGTCACTGACAGTTTTATCCACGACGTCTACACCTACCGCTACAACGACAACTACAGCTATGACTGCATCCTTTTAAGTTACACATGGGAGGATGACGCCACCAAACTCGCCTCATTCACCGACAAGGAACTGGTACGCAAATGCGCTAAAGAGCTGGACCGGATCCTTATGAACTCCACCAATATTCAGGAGAAGATTTCTCCCTATATCAGCCTTGATCAAGCCGTGGTCCAACGCTGGATAACCGATAAAAATGCGCTGGGTTGTGCAAAGTTATACCGGCCTGGCACCTACTACGATGCCGTCGGCCTGATGAAGTACAACCGGGACTTCGCGCATGTTTCAGGTCTGTATTTTTCCGGCGAGTCGTTTTCGGTCGACGCCGGCTGGACGGAGCCTTGCTTTCGGGGCGCCGTCGATGCGGTCATTCATATTTGCAACAAAACCGCTGCGGCCTTCAATGGCGGTTTTTCCATGAGCGACTATCCGCACTATAAAGTCGGAACTTGATCACCATCCCCTGCCCAAGAGCCATGTGCGACATGCACTGGCTCTACCTGCGTCCCCGCCCACCAAGCGCCTCGCCCATTCATCTTGGGATATGGACTACAACCTAAACGGAAGTGGCTGACTTACCTCCTGCCCCTGTTTCACCTCTTATGAACACGCAATTTAACCGCGTGAATAACAATAAAAAGAGGTTTTCGGGAATGAACGAGCCAACAAGCCCTGTTCGTGTAGCAGTCGTGCAATTCGATCCACAAGTCGGCATGGAGAATCGTGAAAACAATCTGCGTCGCAGCCTGGAACTCGCCCTGGAGGCGGTGAACGGCGGAGCGAATCTCATCGTTCTGCCCGAGCTTTCAAGTACAGGTTATTTCTTCAGTAATCGGCAGGATGCGTTCGAGCATTCGGAGTCGGTTCCCGGCGGGTCGAGCGTGCAAAGCTGGATGGACTTCGCCCACCAGCACCAGGTCTATCTGGTCGCTGGTTTGACAGAACGCGACGGCATGCGCCTGTTCAACACTGGCGTTCTGGTCGGGCCTGACGGTTTTATCGGCAAGTATCGAAAAGCTCATTTATGGAATCTGGAGAAATTATGGTTCACGCCGGGCGATCTGGGCTTCCCGGTTTTCGACACCCCGATAGGCCGTATAGGCTTGTTGATCTGCTGGGATATCTGGTTTCCAGAAGTACCGCGCATCCTGAGTCAACAAGGCGCGGACATCATTTGCAGCCTGAACAACTGGGTCTGGACCCCGCCACCTCTGTTCGATGACGCCGGCAAGTGCATGGCTTCGTACCTGACGATGACGGCAGCTCACGTTAACAACGTGTTTATTGCTGCGGCGAGTCGGATTGGTGAAGAGCGAGGTGCACGCTATCTGGGCTGCTCGTTGATCGCGGGCACCAATGGCTGGCCGATTGGCGCAGTGGCTTCAGCAGACAAGCAGGAAATCCTGTTTGCCGATGTCGACCTCACCAGCTCGCGCAGCGCGCCCATCTGGAACAACCTGAACGATTTGCATCGCGATCGTCGAGCCGATCTCTACGATCAAATGCTCGGTTATACCCAGCATCCTAGTCTGCCGCGCTGATCAGGGGGCATGACTGATGGATACCACAAACGAAAAATCAGCAAACCGGCTTGCTGCCAGGTCACCGTTGGATATTGCGGTTATCTGGCTGATGCTCGGCACGGCATTGCTGATCATCTGGCTTTCATTCACCTACCGCTCATCCTGGTCAGCCCATTGGCCAGACTACAGTCACATGGTATCGAGCCTCCCGGAGCCAAGTGCCTGGTTGCGCTGGGTGCTGGGGGACATCAGCGAGGTTGCGTTTTACAAACACGAGTTCGCTTCGGTCGGGCTTCTGGCTGGAGCCTATCTGGCCTACTGGGCGAATCGAACGGGGAAAACCTGGCAAGGCTTTACCATTTGCTATGGCAGCGGATTATGGCTATGGCTCATCACCAGCTCGTTGCTTGGATTGTTGCTGAGTAATTTGCTGTGGGGATGGACGGTCACGGCCACGAGTTGGCAACCCACGTTTGCAGCCTTCGTTTCGTTGCCGGCGGCGATGGTGCTGATGTTTGGCGGCGGCTGGAAGGTCACGATCAATGGCGCAATCATGGGCGCCGTGTTAGTCACCCCAATGTGTTTGCTGATCGTCAACTACGTCTGCAATCCAATGGGCTTGCCAGCCGTAATTGGCAATGTCTCGGGTATGGCAATCGCCAGCGTCGGCGCGTTTCTGCTCTGCCGTTACCTGCCGAGCCTGGTGAAGTCCGACTCACCCGAGAAGCCATCGGAGTCGCCGTCCGCATCCGCCATCACCAAGACACCTGACTACGGCGTCTTCTGGAGTCTGCGCCGGATTTTGGCGGACTTTTCGGAAGCGCCATTCTTTGGCAATGAATGGGCCAGCCTCGGCTTGATCGTGGGGGCCTTGCTGGCTTACACCTTGAACCCGACGAGCCCGGTGTACGGCACGGGCTTGCTGCCACAACTGATCGCCGCGCAGGCGTTGACCTCGGCGTTAGGGGTGGTGATCTGGCGTCGGCAATGGATGTTGCGCGGCTGGTATCCCACTTACGTTCCGCTGGTGTCAGTCGTGCCGGCAGCCGTTCTGACGTACGGCGGCAGTTGGCAGGTCATCGCCTCAAGCGCATTGCTGGGGGCACTGATTGCGCCACCACTGGCGTGCGCAATCGCCAAGCGGTTGCCGGCCGACATGCATCCCTTCATCGGTAATGTCCTGTCTATGGCCATCAGTACTCTGCTCATCATTCCGTTTATCGGACTGCTGATAGCCGACTGACAAATGCCGCCATCGGGCTGTATCACGGACTCAGCTCCGGATACAGCCGACTTCTCATCACAAGCAAGTGAGGTATCACATGGACCAGCCCAAACTGGCCATCGCGGCGCTCGGCGGTACAGTGAGCATGCAAGCCAGGAACGCCGAAGAAGGTGTTTTCCCGACCATCAGCGGCGAAACCCTGCTGACCTCCGCACCGCAAATAATGACATTGGCACGGGTCACCGTTGAGACTCTCGGGCTGCTGCCAAGTGCTTCACTGGATTTCGAATTCTTGCTGAGCGTCCTTTCCTGGGCAAATTTCCAAATCAAGCAAGGCGCAGTGGGTGTTGTCATCACTCAGGGAACTGACACCCTTGAAGAAACAGCAACATTTTTCGACCACTTGTGGGACCACGACGAACCGCTGGTGCTGACTGGTGCCATGCGTTCGGCTGCCCAGACGGGAGCCGAGGGCCCGGCGAATCTGTTGGATGCTTGCCGAGTCGCATTGGCTGAAAACAGCCGTCGGCGAGGCGTCCAAGTGGTCATGAACGGACAAATTCACCAAGCGAGCGTCGTCCGCAAAACCGATTCTTTGGCGCTGCAGGCGTTTTCCTCTCCCATCTTTGGTCCGGCAGGCATGCTGGTAGAAGAAACCGTCCGTTATCTACGCCAACCGGCCCAACGGAGGGTCTTACCCTTGCCAAAAAAAACCACTCAGAAAATTGCTCTGCTGCAAGCGACGCTTTCTGCTGACACCCTGTTATTGGAAAACATCCTTGAGCTGGGCTACGACGGGCTGGTGATCTCCGCTTTCGGCGCAGGACACCTCTCAAAGAGTTGGGCTGACATCGTGGAAAAAATCGCAGAAAGAATCCCCGTCATCATCGCGACCCGGACCGGTTCTGGCTCCACCGCACAATCTTCATACGGTTTTATGGGTAGCGAAATGGATCTGATCCGTAAAGGTGCATCGATGGCTGGCTTTCTCTGCCCGCGCAAAGCCAGGATTCTGCTTTGGCTGCTCATGGGCTGCCAGCGACAAGCTGAGCTGGCGCGCTACCTCAAAGAGGACATTCGATTTCAAAATTGACGTACACAAAAAAGGCCTGCATTGCTTATTCCCCCCACCGGGGAATACATAGTTAGGGCTTTTTCAGGCAGTTACTGCATCAGTACCCCTCTTTGAGGGGTATTTTTTTATCCGCAAATGTGAAAGCTATACCATGATTCGGCATGGTATGTAGGCGAGATTTAGTCCTATGCATGGTCACGTTGTGCTCCACAGCAAAGTCTGCAGGTTCCGGCGCAGTTATCCGTATGTACGAATCAATAGGGGAGCCTACAGAATTCGGAAAAAATCGTACGCTAAGGTTTTTCAGGCAGCGGCTGCATAATTGCACGGACTTGACCACCCATTTGCATTGCCGTTGACCAGTCAATTGCATTCGCGCTGACCAACCGTTTGCATTCGACTTGACCAGCATGTGGTAGTGACGACCGGCAGAGAACGGCCAGGAGCAGACCTACGGAATAATGTGCTGAACTCTGCATCACCCAGACTACGAATGCGAGAAAGCCTTGGAACCTAATTCAACGCCTGACCCGATCGAAACAGCTGGACAACTGATGGCACGTCAAGAGGCGATGCAAGCTGAGGCTGCATTGTTACTCGGACAGATGCTCTTCGCGTTCTCATACATCGATGTGAATTTAGGGCTCTGCTTGGCGTGGTTGGACAACGGCACAAAGTTGGAAACTTTATCGAAATCGATCGAAGGGCAGAACATCCATACGAAGCTCGAAACGCTTTCGACCCAAGTTGCAGAGAGGTTACCCGCCGGCTCCAAACGCCGTGCGGCCTATGAACGATGGATTGAGCATATGCATGCCGCTCGGGTGCGGCGCAATCAGATGGCCCACGGTCGATGGGGCGTCGAGGCGCACCGTCACAAGATCGTCAATGTCATTGGACTTCCCTCCGGTGCGCAGCAATGCATTGAATACAGCCTTGAGGAATTGGCCGTGTTCAACAAAGAGTTGTGTGCATTAGAGCGAGAGCTAGCCAGGCTACGAACACACTGGCCCCTCTAGGTGGCTCACCTGAAAGAGGCGGAAATGGGTGGTCAAGTCTGTGCAATTACGCAGCGGCCCTGCCACGAGACGTAATCGCCGAGCACGATAGGGGCCTCCCACTGCAAAGTGGTTCAGCCGAACCTCTTGGCATATGTAAGTAGCTGCTTGTTGAGTTCATCCGCATCTGGCGCATAGTGCGCTTCGCGGTGACAGCACGGGCACAGGGCCACGCAGTTGTATACACGGTCTGATTTCTCGGCCCCTAAGATGTGATGAACATCCAGGAAGCCAGGGAATTCCCGGCGCTTGCCACAATCCTCACGCTCGCACGCAAACCCAGCCCTTTCGAGTACAGCTCGACGTACATGCGGATCGCGACGAACCTCCGAGCGAAGCACGGGCACGCGCTCGCCTTCATCTCGACCCAAAGACGAATAGTACGGCGCCGGGCAGTCGTCGTAGGTATCGTCGACCACTACATGGGGAGTGAGCTTGGCTAAATCGATCACACCCGGCCACTGCCACAGTGCGTCGGCCACCTCGTGTCCGTCAGGTGTCCGGTCATCCTGTAACCACAGAGTCGGGCTGGTGCCGTTCTGAGCATGATTCTTCTTGGCTCGTCCCTTCAACTCACGGCGTTGCAGGTCATCGCTGACTTCGCGCTGGCGGCTCCAGATGGCATGGAGGCTTTCGATAGGAATGAGCGCGGCAAAGATAATGGCGCCTTCGTCACGCTGCACGAGCAAATTGTGAGTGAGCCCGCGCTTCGTATCTCTCGTTGTGATGTGCTCCAGCGTCGCATCCCATCCACCTTTCCGCAGATGCGCCGCCAACTGAGCCGCTGCGTATTTCTTCTCGTTGGGATTTCGTCCATCGCGCCGCCAGCACAGTCGGACGCGCATGCTCAGTACCTGGCCATCGGGAGTGCGGAGACTGATGAACTGCTGAATGGCCACGCCCGTTCGTTTTCGCTCGTCGTCAATGACAACGTAGCCTCGATCGTTCAGGAATGGTGCGAGTGCATCTCTGGATAACTTTTCCGCCGCGTGACTTTCCGGCCCTCGGAAAAGGCGATCTCCTTTCGACATTTTGACACCCCTGCTGTTGATCTATGACGAAGCCATGCCGAGATAAAGGAAAAATTCACTCATTTGGTTCGTAACTAGCTGTTTTTAGCGTAGTTATTACTTATAGCTTTCGCAGTGGTCGGTATTTCCCGTCTTCCAGCCGGCGACTCTGCCGCCAGACGTAATCGCCAGTCAGATTGATGTGCTCCCAGCCCAGCGGCGACAGGTACTGATACAGGTCGGTATTCACCGGCTTTCCGGTGTCAGCCAGCCCCTGGGTGGCCCGTTCCAGGTAGACCGTGCCCCACAGTACGATAGCAGCTGTTACCAGGTTGAGGCCGCTGGCCCGGTAGCGCTGCTGCTCAAATATCTACCTGCTGCGCCTGTGGCACACACGTGAGGATCGTAGCGGATGACACGAAGAAAACGACTCTAAAACAATTACATACAGCGCCAATGTCCTAAATTTCCTTTATCTCGGCATAACCGCTAGTCCGCTCAATCATACCCAGCACGCGCATCGGCGATGTATTGAAGTGCGTCGGCCTTGCGCTCAGCCGAGCAGTCGGCGTGCTTCACCAGCGTCTCACAAAAGCCATAGTCTGCATTGGCCAGGGCGCGTAGCAGACCCGTGCACAAAAGAACTTCATCGTCGTAATCGTCCTGCAACCGCTGATACTGCGCTTTCAACTCGGTAAAACGCGCTTCTAGCTGTTCGGAGGGGTTCTCGATATCGGCCATGTCGTGGGGATTCCTTTCAGTACTACACGTTGGTTGCGAACACATTGACCGATTCAGTATAGGCCACAGCCCGTGGGCCTTCGGGAGCCAGGCGGATGGAGGTGGGTGAACTCTGGATCTGGCCCGCCGCTAGAGTCTGAAACCTTAGCGTACGATTATTTCCGAATTCTGTAGGCTCCCCAATACTGACTGTGCCTTGAGTGCTCGGCTGGGAGTGACCTCTTATGCCTTGTAAGCAGACGTCGTGAGATACCGGCATGCACGGTCCAGTTCGGCCAAAAGCGAACCATGGAGATGCTTCGCAGCGAGCAGTAACGTGCGTGCAAATCATGTCGCTCTTCTCGCAGCCCCTCTTTCGTATTTCCGATTCGACACCCAAACCATAGAGTTGCGGGTGAGCATGGGGCATGATCAGATACAAATGGCGAAAAGCCTTACGCCACTTTTGTCGTTTGCTTAATGTAAGGACGCTCATGGCGCATAAGACGAAGGTTCCGAATTTTGAGGCAAATCGGTTTGTCGATGTGTCGCATGGTTTCGTGCTGCCACCCAAACCAAAGGGTTGGCCTCGACAATTTCACTCGGTAAAGCATTGCATCGAGTCGGCGATACACATGGCGAGCCAGATTGAGCTAATCGACGATTCCCCAACTTCGTTCCGCCCAGACCAAGTCAGAGGGGCTTACTTTCGCGCATCACTAACCGAGCTTTGCCGAGTTGAAGATGTCACTAAGTTGCTTGGCCAACAGTTGTCATTCAAAACGAGTAGAGATCCATCTCTTCACGTCGTCAAGCTGCTGCGCAACTATCAGGTTCACATTGCATCAAGCCAGCTTGATGAGGGGCACACAGTCGTAGCACTGGCGGGAGAGCCAGCGGTTTACCGAAGTTTCATTACAGTGAACGTTAGTGCTGCCGAGCTTCGCAGGCTCGAGTCAGCGGGCACATACTCAGATAATCAACTGGAAGAGAGCTAGCAAGACTCTTTGAAGCGCAGCAGCGCAAGCTCGGTATTGTTCAGCTTCTCTACCATTTGGCAAAACGGGTAGAGGAGTTCGCAAAGTGCGCCCTGACACTACCTTCCATACGACGGCCGTCGGTAGCGCGTGAAGTTAGGAGTTAGCCAATGGCATATCCCATTCTTGGGGTAAAGCGAGTCCTGCGCTAAGGTCGAATGGTTTCCAGACCTGCGACTTCGTAGAGGTTGGGCTTCTTCAGATGTCCGCTAGAGCTCAAACCATTGATTGAAGTCGACATTGTCAATGACGAAAAATTCGGTCCCAAAAATACTCGGCCTTAAGTTTCTCAATTCTCAGCAACTCCCTGATAGCAGACTGCTCAGAGCTATCGACTGCATGAGCGATATGATTGACTAGAACCAACCACCATTCATTATGTGTATGGCGCACAGGATCGACCTTGCAGGATTTCTCGATGATGAATTTTCGGATGTTACGTTCCATCTCCGAAATAACGAAACCTCCCGCTTGAAGGTCGACGTACCCACCAACAACGAGTTTAGAGTTGCCGACCGCACTCGCTGGGGAGATGTAAACTCTAAAATTAGGCAAACTGAGAAGCATAGTCCTTTCATTGGTCGGTGCTAGCAGAAAATTATCCAACGCATCTTTGACTTTCGGCTGCAACTGCTTCCATCGCCCAATTGGACGAGAGAACATATATCTCAGGAACCAGCTCTTTCCGTTTGTCGGAGGGCCAAAGCTGCCAGCGAGATTCAGCATTCCGTCATATAGCGAGTATTCCTTGTCCTCTAACCCCTCTGGGGGGGCATTTCCGAAGTTGTTTTCTTGATTGAGGCGACGCACTTCAACACCAATCACCCCGTTCACGCTAAAGTCGGGTGGATTATTTCCGTCAGGCTCAAACACGACGCTGGTATAGCCGATCGCCCTTAGGTATTCATTAACATGCTGTTCGGTCGGATCCATACATCTTCTTCCTGAGGTCGGTTTCATAGAAAGCTTACTTTGTCCGACGTATAAATAAGGTCATGCCGGGATAAGGCATGCCCCCAGCCAACCGACAAATATCATGGTTCAGCGGACTCCTTCTCTCGAATTTTCACGCGAATTCTATGACCACGCCCACCTCTGGCCGTGTAGAGGATGAGAAACAAATACCCATTCTTTGCCTTCTGCACGATGTCATCAGCCTGATCAACTAAGCCGACCCATTGATCTCCGATTTCAAAACGATATGGAATGCGTTGGGCTTGCGATGGTTCAGTGATGATGAAAGCCTCGGAGGGTTTCCGTCGGGTGACGTATGCGCGCCACCACGAATCAAAGTACATACCTCCCAAGTTTGTGATGGTGGTGGGTTGGTCACCGACATTCCATGCTGTTATGGATATGTATGTTTTCGGATCTTGAATTGGACCACCCAAGACCTTCATCCCAGTTGATGCGGATAAATCGATCTTTGCTCCAGAAGCTAGCCACTTGTATGCGTCCCATCCTAGAACGAAAGTAGAAACCACGGCTGCATAGGCAGCAATTCCAAGGGTCCATAATTCGTTTGGACTGAAAGCGTAAGGTGCTACGGAAGCCAAAGCCATTGCGATTTTTCCGTTGTGAGGATGCGGATTAAGCAGCGGTGAACTGCGACCACCTAACGATTAAGCTAAGGGGGCGGGCTTTAGCCCGTCCCAGCGAACGAAGTGAGCGATTTAAGCGCCTTGTTGGGCGTCACCTTCACGACTTCTCCTGCCCGTACCTGGACCAATGGGATGGTCGTGGAACACCGCCCGAGAATGCCTCATGGTATAGGCGGTGGACGTGTTCGCAGAGCTCCAAGATTTGATCAAGGGCCAGCGTTTCTTGCCACTCCCTGTCGATAAAAGTTATCACTGGGGATTTCCCTAATTGAAATGAGCCATGGGTAAGCGAGTTGCGGACGTGTTGGACCAAGGTATCCTCGCCACGTTTAATGCTACCGGCGCGATAGATATCTCGGAACGCCCGAAGTGGGGAGCTTTCTGGAACATCGTCCAAGCCCCGTTCAAGATGCTCGTTCCTCATGTAACAGAGGGTAGAAAAGACCATAAAGACTGCCGATGCTCTGAGGCGACCACCTCGAATCACTTGGGCAGGAATATCCGGAGGCCCTCGGAAATCAATATCTGGGTTGCTCAGATCATGACTTGCAGCTACGCATTGGAACGCTGTTTGGAACTTTGCGTTATCAATGCTCAGATTCTGTGTGAGAAGGCTAGCGCGTAGATGGTCATTCGACACCATCCGCAGGCGCTCAAGAAGTGGTGCGATGTCCATGAGTACTTCCTTGTGACGCCCAACTACTATTAGGCGACATTACTGTCGCATTTAAACGCGACAATAATGTCGTATAGAGTTCCTTGACACCCTGTAAGCCCTTGTTTTCCTAAGGGTGGCCACGGCGAACGCGACGCTATTTGAAGAGAAAAACGACACGAATGACAAGCCACGCGGGTAGATCAGTATAGGCGGCAAATCAAACAACGCAGCCAGCATGCCAGCATGCCAGCAGCTTTATTGGCCGCCGTTCTCTTCCTGTCGTCTCTTTTGCGTGCATTGGTCAGCCGGATGCAAACAATGGTCAGCACCAATGCAAATTCCTGGTCAGTGGAAATGCAACCTGGTGGTCATGTGCGATGCAATTACGCACAGCTAATGCGAGCCCGGCTACTCTCATCACCATCATTTGGCTCAATACCTGATTGCCTTCCACTACTCCCTTCATCTTCCTGAGCTGTGTCGGCGAGAGAGCTCTCGACGTTTCACTTCATTGCTTCGCCTTCGTGCGTCTTGTAACGTTAGCCAGCTTGGCGCCTCGCAACGTCATCGATTGGAGCAACGCAATGCCTACCAGCTACTACCTGGCGTGCCTCGAAACCCACCGTTATGTCTGGATTGGCACGCTTGGCGACACAACGTCCGCAGCAGGTGTCGACGCTGACCTCGTATCTAGTTTCTGCTTGGTGCATAGGGGTAAGGCGCTCATCGTGGTCAGCGAGACGCATCAGGTTGTTGAAGAAGGTCACGAATGGGCGATTTGACCTGCACATCGCGTAGATAGGGAAGGCCTAGTGTTTGTGACAGTCAAGGCTCGTGTTTACACCGACGCGACTGGCGTTTATACGGAGCTTCCAGCGTTAATGACGCCTGCTGGCGTGCTCGAACCGTTGCTTGATTACTTTCTCCATCGCAGCCACGACCGCAGCCTCATGTGGATGATCAAGGTAACTCGCTCATTGCGGATGTTCCTCGAATATCTGCAAGTTAATACAGCGGAGCGCGACACCTATCAACTGTTCCAGAACTTCGCTCAACGCCTATACACAGGGACATTTGACCGCAGCACGGGTCTTGACAGTAGCGGATTGTGTTGGGCTCCACGATCGCCGAAAGATGTCGCGCAAATCATCACCCACCTCACCGACTTCTTCGATTGGCTGGGCAACATGCTCCCTGAAGCCACAAAGGTGAATCCCCGCTATGAGGGCGGCGCCTTTGACCGTCAGATCGATGCGGCTGCCTACCAATACCGGCGTAACAAGGCATTCCTTGGTCATACCTGGGCGCAGAATGCGCCCCCCGAGACCGGACATCGGATGCGTAGTCGACGCTTGCCCAATGTGGAAAAGGGCGAGCCGCCGGCTTTCCCTGAAGAGTGCTTCGAGGAACTACTGTTAAACGGTTTTAACGCAGGCGGGCGCCGCGATTATCGCGGCATGCTGATTACATTGCTGCTACACGGCGCAGGCTTTCGGGAATCTGAGCCATTTCACCTCTACATTCAGGACGTTTTCCCGACCCCCTCGAACCCTGACCAGGCTAACGTTCTAGTTCACCACCCGAGTTATGGGGCTGGGCCTGCTGAATGGCGCGATGAAAGAGGAAAACCGCGTAAAGGTACACGAGCAGAATACCTTGCCCATCAGTATGGTCTCGTGCCACGCACTGACGTGCTTGATCGCCGCCACGCCGGCTGGAAGGGTGGTACGCACGATGGGCCTTATTACAAACAGGCGTACTGGTTCCTGCCCGAGTATGGGGAATGGTTCCAGCAGCTTTGGCAACGCTACCTCGAACAGATCGCATGTATTGAGCGCGACCACCCATTTGCCTTTGTCAACCTGAACCGAGAGCCTGTTGGAGCCATGTACACGCTGGCTCAATACAATAAGGCTCATGCCGCCGCCTGCAAGCGCATTGGACTCACAGTTAGCAAGGCTCTGGGCACGACACCACACGGCCACCGTCATGCTTACGGTCGCCGCCTGCGCAACGCCGACGTCGACAAGGCGCTCATCCGCCGCTTCATGCATCATGCCTCGCTGGAAAGCCAGGAAGTGTATACGCGGGCGAACACCCGCGAAGCCTTCGCGGCACTAGAGTCGGCCGCGCAGCGATTGCGGGACAAGTATCCCGGGCCACTCTCCAAGTCCGACCTATTGCTGGCTGATATCGAACTGAACAACTGAGAACCTTCATGGATGAGAACGAAAATGTGACAGATCAGGGAGCATCCGCCCAACCGACCTCCAAGGTAAAAGGGGTTAAGCGTAATACGGATATAACCCTCAGCTGGGTCGGGCGGGATTACCCTCAACTCGCCACCTGGCGTGACTTGGCGGTGCTGTGGTTAGAAGGTGAAACAACTGGCATCGCCAAAAGGCTGAGAGCCTTTGTGTCCTTCTTTGAGCGCTACCTTGTCCAGCAGAGGCTGCCGCTTGATCCCGCGGTGCTCCTAGCGCGCACCACCCTCCTGCCCGATTTCTACCGTACGGCCTGTCCGAATTCAGAAGAAGGCATCCAGTACAATAATGTCATCCACGCCTTCCTGCACTTTGTGCTACTGCATGAACTCAGCGAAGCCAACGACTATGGCGAACCAGTTGTGTCTCCTGCTTTTCACAACCCGGTGCCACGTCTTTCTGACTCCGAGGTGCGGATGAGGCGGGATGAGAGCGTTCATTCGCCTCTGCCCTATGGCTACATCGACGAACTGCGGCAGATGCTCGCCGCAGGACCGCATTTCCGTGACTGGCATTGGGCGCAAAGTGCACTCGGTGTTGAAACTGGTCAACGCGTGCGTTCTGGTCCCGACTGGTTTGAGGTGACCGAAGAGCAGATTGACCGGAACGATCCGGACTGCGTGTGGCGCGAGATCCCGATGAAGAACGGCACTCGTCTAGAAATGTGGAGCCCAGTCCGCTGGGTGGCATTGATCGCGAAGCTCATCGTGCCGTTGCGCACATTTCAAGTCCGGATGCTCGACTCGGGCGAAGCAGACACCTGGCGCTACGCGGCAGGAAACTGGACGTTAAATCATAGCCGGCTTGCGCAGGGCAACGAACGCCGGCCACTGCAACAGGGCGTATTCCGCCGCAGTCAACCTTTGGCCGATGGCGAAGCGGTCTCGGCCATGCTCTACATCAATACCAATAAGACCGCCGACATCGCCAAGTCCGGCCCGGAGAAGGGTTACGTGTTGCCATGGTTCTTCGGCGGGCTAGAGCATCAGGACGTCTTCTACTGGCTGGAAAAGCTGCGCAACTGGCAGGAGCATTACAACCCCATCCCTCGACGCACGGCATGGACGGAGTTAGACGGCCGCCACATCAGTGCGAAGAGCCGTGTGCAACTGGCGGCCTACCCCGACTCCTGCTTTCTCTTTCGTCTGCCTGAGTCTGGTATTTACGAGCGTCAACTTCCGTTAAAGGAAACTACGTTGTCCCCAGCCTGGTTCCGCCTACTCGAAGCACTCGAACAGCGGCTTGCCGACCGGGAAGAAACCCATAGCAACGGTACGCCGATTCGATTCCTACCACCGCAGGAAGAACAGAACAACGGATTGACAACCCTCTTTCCATTACACAGCCTCCGCGTCTCTCTCATCACCGCGCTGGCACTCGAAGGTCAGGTTCCGTTCGCGGTACTGCAAAAGCTCGTCGGCCACAGCCGCCTGATAATGACTTTGTATTACACAAAGCCAGGCGCAACCCGCATCCACGACATGCTGCTCGATGCGGCAGAGCGGCTGAATGCGAATAAAGAGGCGAGTATCCAGAACTTCTTGCTCGACACCGAGTACGACGAACTCCTTCAAAAGGCCATCTGCAACAATGTTCCTAGTCTCGCTGCCGCCATCCCGCAGCATCCAGCTGCGCGCAATTTAGTGGGCTGGATGCCGATGCATCACGGCCTGTGCCTGGCTGGTGGCAACACCAGCGAAATCGAGGATAACGGCGTAGTTGGCGGTTGCTACAACGGTGGCCCTAATTTCGGCTCAGCTTCAAATCCGAAGCACGGGCCCGTTCCGGGTGGCAGCCGTAACTGTGTGCGCTGTCGCTGGTTTGTGACCGAACCGCATTACATGCCAGCGCTTGTTGCCCACTTCAATACACTCGCTTATCACTTTGATGAGGCGCGCAACCTTTGCCTCACTCGTGAGAATGAACTCCAAGGCTTGAAGAAGCAGAAAGCTGAAGCGGAAGACGCTGGTCAGCCGTTTGCGTATATGGGTGCCCACCGGCAAGCAGAGCGTGTCTGGGAGAGCACAATGAAGCGTTTTAGTGACCTAGCAGAGGATCTTGTAGCCTGCTGGCGTCTTATTGAACGCTGCAAGATGGCGCTTGAAGCCCCGCAGGGTCACGGCAACCAATTGGTGGCCGCTGGTGGAATTGGGGACTTGCACATTGCCTTTCAGGAGACTGAGTCGGAATTGCTCCAGCTCGCTGGCGTCTGTGAAAACATCGCACTCTACCCCGACCTTGAATCCGGCAAGGCAGTGTTTCGCCGTAGCCAGTTGCTGGATTCAGTTCTCTACCGACAAGACCTACCGCCCATGTTCATGCTGTTGAACGAACAGGAGCAACTAATTGCCGGCAACGCCTTCCTGCTCCGCCTTGGGCAGCAGATGAATCCAGCGAACCCCGTTCTTGGTCAGCGGGAAGTAATTCGATTGATAGATGCAGGCGAGAGCCTCAGCCAGCAATTCGACATGGATCTTGCCATGCTGTTGCCCACAAAAAATAGGGGCCAGGCGTTCCCTGCTGAGCACGATATCCTCATGGTAAATGACGCATGAATCGAAAGATGGACATCCACCCAGACGCAGTCCTTGAGTCTCTGCTCGCCAAAGGCGGGCGCTCAAACCGGCGGTCTAACTTGGCGAAAATGCACGAGCTTTGTCGCAAGCAGCATGAAGTTGGCTCCCGCGACTTCTCATTGCCGGTCATCGGTCGTTTGGCCGAAGCCGAGGGCATCTTGAAGGGCCGCGCGCTCTACAACGCGCAATCGGCAGATTACAAGGCGCTCATTGAAGCATGGGCTGCATACGCTGGGCCTCCCATGCCCAAGCCGCAAAAGTTGCTAGCGAGCCATGAGTACCTGATGCGTATCGAAGAACCAGCCATCCGCTCCATCATGCAGGCCATCATCTCTGAGCGGGATAAGCTCAAGGCGCAACTCAACGTCTTGAAGTCCAGCACGCAGGTAACAGTGGACCGGCGCCCGCTGGGCGCAACTATCGTGGCGGCGCCTGGCGAACACCCACTGGCTGTACTCGCCCCATCGGCTCAACTGACTCCGACGGAGCGCGAAGCCTTAGAAAAGGCGGTATCACCTAACTACCTTGAGGAGCGAGGTTTTCAAGAGGGTAGTCACGGGGAAATCGTCAATGAGCGCGGCCGAACAATGTTCGAGGTGGGTTTTGCCCGAGCAATCCGAAAAGTTCTTGGTGTCTGAAGTCGACGGATTCATGTTTCGATGCATTACGATGTATTCATACATCGTAATGCTTTGGCGGACTGAAGCCCCGGTTACTAAGGTCTGTTGGCCACTTCTCCCTACTCTAAACAAGAGATATGTATGTTTAGGGTATAAGTGGCATTGCAGGCCTTTTTAGTTTCCGAACCATTCTACTGTTTTGAGACGCTTATGGCTTATGCGCCCGGGACAGGAACTCGTGGGATTGCATCTCCAGCAAACGGCTAAGCGTGCGCTGGAACTCGAAGTTCAGGCGACCACCGGTATAGAGGTCTTTAAGCTCGACTTCGGCAGAAATGATCAGCTTCACGTTGCGGTCGTAAAACTCATCGACCATGTTGATAAAGCGTCGGGCGATGTCGTCGGTGGTGACGCTCATCTGCTCGACATCGCTGAGCAACACGGCGTGGAAAATCTTGCCCAGTTCGATGTAATCATTCTGGCTGCGCGGGCCGTCGCAGAGTTCGCGGAAGTCGAACCAGGCCACGTCATCGCAAGTGCGCACGGCACGGATTTCACGGTTCTCGATCACCAGTACGTCGTTCTCGATGGCTGCCGTGCATTCTGGCGTCAAGGCCCGGAAGCTCTTGCGCAGGCTTTCCTGGGCAGCGTCATCCAGCGGAAAGTGGAACAGCTCCGCTTGCTCGAGGTGACGCAAACGGTAATCGACGCCGCTATCGACGTTGACGATCTCGGTGTTCTGCTTGATCAGCGCAATGGCCGGCAGGAAACGCGCACGCTGCAGACCGTCCTTGTACAGGCCATCCGGCACGATGTTCGACGTCGCGACCAGGGTCACGCCGTTCTTGAACAACTCTTCCATCAACGTGCCAAGGATCATCGCGTCGGTGATGTCGGAGACGAAAAACTCATCGAAACAAATTACTCGCGACTCATCGGAGAAGCGCTTGGCGATGGTGGTCAGCGGGTTTTTCTCGCCACCCAGGGTCTTCATCTCTTCATGCACGCGCTTCATGAAGCGGTGGAAGTGAGTGCGAGTCTTTTCCTTGAACGGCAGCGCTTCGAAGAAGGTGTCGACCAGATAAGTCTTGCCGCGACCCACGCCGCCCCAGAAGTACAGGCCCTTGACCGGCACCTGGTCTTTCTTGCCAAACAGTTTGCCGAGCAGGCTCGGTTTGTTCTGCGAGGCCGCGACCAGATCGTCGTACAGGCGCTGCAAATGACGCACCGCCGTTTCCTGGGCAGCATCGTGGAAGAATTCCGGGCGTTTCAGATCAGCTTGATATCGTTCTAGGGGCGTCATAATTCGTTAGCAAGGCAACAAAAACGGGCCGTCACTGTAGCGACGGCCCGTGGGAATGGCAATCGGCCCTTGGTCGGACCGAGCCGTTGATTATTCCTGAACCGGTGTCAGGGCAATGCGCAAAGCACCGATGGCAGCATCGCGAGCAGCGCTGTCAGCGAAGGCCGGACTGTCGGCAATGCACTCGCCTTCCAGCCAGACGCTGAAGCTCAGGTCTTCACTGCGTACGTCCAATGGCTGACCAGATTGCAGTTGCTTCGTCACTTGCCCTGCGGTTTTACCGTCGGCGAAGTTGCGCGACAACAACAGTTGCTCGCCATCGGCCGCCAGCAGACGGAAGCGGAAACTGCCGTCGTCTTCGCGGAAGCTGACGAAGCGCGCGGTTTTCGCGGCTTTCTTCTTGGTGGTCGCTGCGACTTGGGTCTGGGCGACGAAAGAACGCAGGCCAACCGCTTCACGCAGTTCGTGGAGGAACGGCGTCGCAACCGAGCGGGCCTTTTTGGCACCGATCTGCAGCATGTCTTCCAGATCCGCCGGGCGTTCGATCAGCTGGTGATAACGCTCGCGGGACTCGCCCAATTCGCTGTCGAGCAGTTGGAACAGACGATTCTTCGCCTCGCCCCAACCCAGGCCCTGGAGCAATTCGCTGCGGAATTCGTCGGATTGTGCCGGCGTAGCGAAGGCCTGGAACAGGGTGAACAGGTGCGAATTGTCCGGATCTTTGGCTTCGCCCGGGGCACGGGAGTCAGTAACGATCCGCGAAATCGCGTCCTTCATCTCTTTGGCGCTGCTGAACAACGGAATGGTGTTGTCGTAGCTCTTCGACATCTTGCGACCGTCGAGCCCTGGCAAGGTGGCGACGCTTTCCTCGATCAACGCTTCAGGCATGGTGAAGAACTCTTTGCCCTGGCCGAACAAGTGGTTGAAGCGCTGGCCGATGTCCCGGGCCATTTCCACGTGCTGGATCTGGTCACGACCGACCGGCACTTTGTGGGCGTTGAACATCAGAATGTCCGCAGCCATCAGCACCGGGTAGCTGTACAAGCCCATGGTGATGCCGGCGTCCGGGTCTTCACCGGTCTCGACGTTCTTGTCCACCGAGGCCTTGTAGGCATGGGCGCGGTTGAGCAGGCCCTTGGCGGCCACGCAGGTCAGCAGCCAGGTCAGTTCAGGGATTTCCGGGATGTCGGACTGGCGATAGAAAGTCACGCGGTCCACGTCCAGGCCACCAGCCAGCCAGGTCGCGGCGATTTCCAGACGCGAGCGCTGGATGCGCAGCGGGTCATCGCATTTGATCAGGGCGTGGTAGTCGGCCAGGAAGTAGAACGAATCGGCATTGCTGTCACGGCTGGCCAGGATCGCCGGGCGAATGGCGCCGGCGTAGTTGCCCAGGTGCGGCGTGCCAGTAGTGGTGATGCCGGTGAGGATACGGGTACGAGTCGTCATGGGTAATCGCTTGTCAGACTGCAATCAATTCGAAAGACGCGGCAGGATCAGATCCTTGAGATCGGTCAGCTTGCCATGAAAAAAGTGTCCGCATTCTGCCACTTTCAGCAGCTCATGGGGGCGATCGAGTGTGTCGGACCAATCGTAAACCAGTTGCGGATCGATCACTTCGTCGGTTTCCGGCTGGATCAGGGTCAATGTGCCTTGTTGCGGCAGTTGATCCTGGTCGCCCAAACGCATGACGGCGGGCGCGACCATGAACAAATGCTTGAGCTGCTCGCCCTTGGCTTCCAGGCGACCGCCGAGACTTGCTGCAACAAAACCGCCGAAGGAGAAACCGAACAGGGTCAAAGGTATTTCAGGATGTTTGCCCCGCAGCCACTCGGCTGCCGCCTGGGCATCGTCGACTTCGCCAGTGCCCATGTCGTGCGTGCCGTCACTGGTGCCGACGCCACGGTAGTTGAAACGCAAAGTAATCAAACCGGCGTCGCGCGCGGTGCGCTGCAAGGTCGAGACGACTTTATTGAGCATGGTGCCGCCCTGCACCGGGTTTGGGTGGCAAATCAGCGCCAGGCCACGGGGCTGGTCATTATTCAGGTAAAGGGCTTCTAGCTGGCCGACCGGGCCATCAATTACTACAGGGGTTTCGCGCATAAGCAAGGAAGGAACTCCGTGACCTCGAATCGGGTCGACTCGTCTAGCCAATTGTCTGTGCCAATCTATTGCGAGTGAATCGCGGTATACAGCGCAGGTTCGAGCCGTTAACGTAAAGCAAAGCCGTTTATAGAGGAAGGACTCGTGGAACACTCGCTCTTAGTTTGGTTGTTGCCGACTCTTGCCCTGGTTGTGGGTGTCGCCATTGGATTCCTGATCGCTCGCCTGGTGCCGAATGCCGCGCCTAACCGCACGCAACGTCAGCTGGATGACATTCAGGAACGTTTTGACAAGTATCAGAACGAAGTGGTCACCCACTTCAACAGCACTGCAACCCTGGTCAAGAAGCTGACTCAGAGCTATCAGGAAGTGCAGGATCATCTCGCCGAGGGCGCCAACCGCCTGGCCCTGGACGAGCAGACTCGCCAACGCTTGCTGGCTGCCCTGCACGCCGACGCGGCGCAGGCTCCACGGGAACGCCTGACGCCACCGCGCGATCAGGAACCGCCTCGCGACTACGCCCCCAAAGCCCCGAACGCGCCGGGCATGCTCGATGAGCATTACGGCCTGAAGAAGTAATCAGGTTTCGCGCGACATGAAAAAGCCCTCGGATGAGTGATCGTCCGAGGGCTTTTTTTGTTTCTGATCGATATCTCTGGTGCCTGTCAGGGCCTCTTCGCGAGCAAGCCCGCTCCCACAGTGTTCTTCGTCGATCACAAAATAGTGGTCAAACACAAATCCTGTGGGAGCGGGCTTGCTCGCGAAGAGGCCTGAGCAGACGACACAAAAAACCCGCCCGACCTGTTGAGGATCGGGCGGGCCTTTAACGCCTGGGGTTCAGTCAGACGGGTTTTAGTACTGCTGAACTGGTTGACCCTGCTGCTGATATTCCTGACCCGGAATCGGCTTCAGGTTGACCTCGACGCGACGGTTCTGAGCCCGGCCATTCACATCACCATTGCTTGCAATCGGGTTATCCGGCCCAGCACCACGTGCCGACAGGTTGGCGCCGCTGACACCCTGAGAGGTCAGGTAAGTCGCTACGCTCTGCGCACGACGCTGGGACAGGTCCATGTTGTGCTGACGACTGCCGGTGCTGTCGGTGTAGCCGACGATCTCGATCTGGTTCTGGTTGAACTCCTTGAGCGAGCCCGCCAGGTTGTTCAGCGGCTGGTAGAAGCTCGACGCGATGTTCGCCGAATCGGTGGCAAACGTGATGTTGCCCGGCATGATCAGCTTGATCTGATCGCCTTGGCGCTGCACTTCAACCCCAGTGTTGGCCATGCTGGCCCGCAACTTTTTCTCCTGCTGGTCGGCGTAGTAACCGTAACCGGCGGCGGAAGCCCCCACCACGGCGGCGCCAATCAGCGCGCCCTTGCCACGGTTATCGTGACCGATGGCTGCACCGGCCAGCGCACCGGCCAAGGCGCCGAGGCCACCGTATTTGGCGGTTTTGCTCATGCCCGTGGAGCCGCCATCAGCCTGACCCTGGTTGTCATAAGGGTTCTGCGATGCGCAACCGGACAACAAAGCCACAGCAGTAGCGACAATAATCAAACGACGCGAGGTGAACATGGAGAGCTCCTACTTTTTTGCATTCTGTGGTGCAGCGGACTTAAGCAATGAACCTTTGCGGGCGTTGGATCATGGCCAACGCCAAAAATTCCGTCGTGCCTTTCACAACTGCATCTTCAGGCTCGTACAAAGGGGTTACCGCGCATTTCATCGCCCAGACAGGTGTCTGGACCATGACCGGTCACCACCGTCGCCTCTTCATCGAGGGTATACAACCGTTGCTTGATCGAACGCACGAGAGTCGCCTGATCGCCTCCCCATAAATCCGTGCGCCCTACCCCGCGCCTGAACAGCGTATCACCGGCTATCAGCAGCTTAGCCTCTGAAAACCAGAAGCTCATGGAACCTGGTGTATGACCCGGCGTGTGCAACGCCACACCACACCCGCAAGCCAGCTCTTCATCGTCGGCCAACCAGCGATCTGGCGATGGCACGGGGGTGTAAGGCACACCGAACATCTGGCACTGCATTTCCAGGTTGTCCCAGAGGAATTGATCTTCTTTATGCAGGTGCAGCGTCGCGCCGGTTTTCTCCTTGAGCTGCCCGGAAGCCAGGAAGTGATCGAGGTGCGCGTGGGTGTGAATGATGCTGACCACCTTCAGGCCCAAGGCGTCGAGTCGCGCGAGGATAAGTTCGTGATTGCCGCCCGGGTCGACGACGATGGCTTTTTTGGTGATCGGGTCGCCGATGATTGTGCAGTTGCACTGCAACGGCCCGACGGGAAAGGTTTCGCGGATGAGCGCTGGGGTCGGAACGTTCATGGGAGGTCCTGATTAGTCAATTTCGAACAGGATACCAGCGCGCATTCCTCAAGACTCACTTGCGCATGCCGACACAGATTTACCAGCCAGTTTTTTGACGTCATCAATAAAAAAATAGTGGCCACGTGATATCAATTGACGCTGACTCTGGTGCAAAATCGCTTTCTTGTAGCGGCCAATACAGGACGGTCGCAGCCCTCTCAGGATCTTTAAAATGTCGTCTCCTCTTGGTTACGTTTTAACAAAGCCATCTGTTCTGACCGGTAACCAACAAGTCGACAGCCTGATCTACGGCACTTCCTGGCTGAGCCCGGACTTTGGCGCAGACATCTTCGCGACACGGCTGACCTATAGTTTCCTCAACCCCCAATCGTACTTCGCTACCAAGTACAGCATTGAAAATGAATTCCTGAACAGTTTCTCCCTGACATCGGCCCAACAAAACGCCGTAACCGCTGCGCTTGGCGCCTGGAGCGCGGTGGCTAATGTCAAGTTCACTCTGGTCAGTGACAACCTCAACACCGTGGGCGACTTGCGATTCGGCGGCTATTGGGGCATGGACGACGATGCCGCTGCCTGGGCCTACCTCCCCGACCGGACACCGTCGGGCGGGGATGTCTGGATCAGCCCGGACACGAACAACTCCGCCCCCGTCAAAGGCACCTACGACTTCATGACGTTCGTGCATGAAATAGGTCATGCCCTGGGTCTCAAGCATCCATTCGAGTCGAGCCAATCCAACAGCACGCTGATCTCGCCCCTGCTCGACGATACGCATTACACGCTCATGAGCTACAACAATGCGTATTCCTATCAGCCGACGACACCGATGCTGCTGGATATTCTCGCTATCCAGAAGCTTTACGGCGCCAACATGCTTTGGCAAACCGGCAACAACGTCTATCGCTGGGCACCGGACCAATCAGTGTTCGAAACTATCTGGGATGCCGGCGGCAACGATACGATCGATGCCAGCAACCAGCTGGCGGCCGTCAGACTGAACCTCAATGAGGGCGAATTCAGCAATATCGGCAAGGCATTCGTCGACATTGCGAACCTGGAACTGATCAATGACGGGCTGGCGATCGCCTTTGGCGCCAAAATCGAAAATGCTACCGGTTCGGCCTTTGACGATGAGCTGATCGGCAATGCACTGAATAACGTTCTCGATGGCGGTGCAGGCCAAGACATCATGATTGGCGGTGCAGGCAACGACGTTTATGTTGTGGATAACGTTGATGACGTAGTGGTGGAAACCAGCACCTCGCTGAGCGAAATCGACACGGTCATGTCGTCCATCAGCTACGCCCTGGGCAGCAGTAGCAATCTGGAGTACCTGATCCTCAGCGGCGGCGATAATCTGGACGGTACCGGCAATGCCCTGAGCAACCGCCTCGTGGGTAACAACGGCAATAACACATTGGACGGCAGCCTCGGCGCCGACGTGATGATTGGCGGCTCCGGTAACGACACCTACATCGTCGACAACCTCAAGGACGTAGTCACCGAAACCAGCACCCTGATATCTGAAATCGACACCGTGCGTTCCTCGGTGAGCTGGACCCTGGGTGCCAACCTGGAAAACCTCACCCTCACTGGTAGCGACAACCTCACCGGTGTCGGCAACACCCTGAACAACACCCTGCTCGGCAACGCCGGCAACAACGTGCTCAACGGCGCAGCGGGCCTGGACACGCTGAGCGGCGGCGCCGGCGACGACATCTACGTCCTCGACCAGGCCGGCGAACTGGCGTTGCTGCAGGATGACGTTGATCAAGGTAGCGACCTGCTGTACATCAACTACACCTCGACCCTGGCCGCCAGCACCGTCGATCTCACTCAAAGCAACCTGCAAAACGTCGAAAATGTCACCGTCACCGGCCTCGGCAACTTCACCGTGATCGGCAACGATCTGGACAACATCCTGACCGGCAACAGCTACGACAATACCCTGCTGGGCGGGGCCGGCAACGACTGGCTGGATGGCTGGGCCGGGGCTGACAAGCTCAGTGGCGGCAGCGGCGACGACATTTATGTCATCTACAATAATGGTGTACAAGTCACCGAACTGGCTGACGAAGGCCACGACCTGATCCTGACGGCGGTTAGCTATTATTTGGAAGACAATGTCGAGGATGGCGTGCTGCTCGGTTCTGCAGCGCTGAGCCTCACAGGCAACGAACTCGACAACAGCCTGACCGGCAACACCGCCGCCAACATCCTCGACGGCCGGGGCGGGGCCGACACCCTGGACGGCGGTGCGGGTAACGATACCTACTACGTTGACAACCTCGGCGACACGGTGATCGAACGCGGCACCTCGCTGAGCGAAATCGACACGGTCGCATCGTCGATCAGCTACACCCTGGGCAGCAACCTCGAGAACCTGACCCTTATCGACTTCGACGACCTGAATGCTACCGGTAATGCCCTGAATAACCGTCTTGTCGGTAACCGCGGCGACAACACCCTGGACGGCGGCCTTGGCGTCGACGTCATGATCGACGACAGCGGCAGCGACACCTACATCGTCGACAACCTCAAGGACGTGGTCATTGAGACCGGCTTCTGGCTGTGGGATATCGACACCGTGCGCTCCTCGGTGAGCTGGACCCTGGGTGCCAACCTGGAAAACCTCACTCTCACGGGCAGCGATAACCTCAACGGCGTCGGCAACACCCTGCGTAACGTTCTGACCGGCAACAGCGGCAACAACACCCTCAACGGCGCGGCGGGCCTGGACACGCTGAGCGGCGGAGCCGGCGACGACACCTACGTCCTCGACCAATTCGGCGAACTGGCGCTGCTGCAGGAAACGGCCGATCAGGGCCGCGACCTGCTGAACATCAGCTACGCCTCGACCTCGACCACCAGCACCGTCGACCTCAGCCAAACCAGCCTGCAAAACGTCGAAAACGTCACCCTCACCGGCCTCGGTGCCTTCACCGTGATCGGCAACGACCTGAACAACACCTTGCTCGGCAACGCCTCCGTCAACACCCTGCAAGGCGGGGTCGGCAACGACTGGCTGGATGGCGGCGTGGGCGCCGACATCCTCAGCGGCGGCAGCGGCGATGACACCTACGTCATCGACAATGCCGCCGACAAAGTCCTTGAACTGGCCGACGAAGGTCGTGACCTGATCAGGACGGCGGTGAGCTACACCCTCTCGGCCAACGTCGAAGACGGCGTGCTGCTCGGCGTCGCCGCGTTGAACCTCACGGGTAATGAGCTCGACAACAGCCTCACCGGCAACGCCGCCGCCAACATTCTCGATGGCAAGGCTGGCGCCGACACCCGGACGGCGGTGCGGGTAACGACACCTACCTCGTCGACAACCTCGGCGACACAGTGATCGAACGCGGCACCTCGCTGGCGGAGATCGACACGGTGCTGTCGTCGATCAGCTACACCCTGGGCAGCAACCTCGAGAACCTGACCCTCACCGGCAGCGACAATCTGGACGGTACCGGCATGCATGCCCTGAGCAACCGCCTCGTGGGTAACAACGGCAATAACATTGGACGGCCCTCGGCGCCGATGTGATGATTGGCGGCTCCGGCAATGACACCTACATCGTCGACAACCTCAAGGACGCGGTCACCGAGACCAGCATCCTGGCGAGCGAAATCGACACCGTGCGTTCCTCGGTGCTGGACCCTGGGTGCCAACCTGGAAAACCTCACTCTCACGGGCAGCGACAACCTCACCGGTATCGGCAACACCCTGAACAACGCAATCATTGGCAACAGCGGCAACAACGTGCTCAACGGTGGCACGGGGCTGGACACACTGAGCGGCGGCGCCGGCGACGACACCTACGTCCTCGACCAATTCGGCGAACTGGCGCTGCTGCAGGAAACGGCCGATCAGGGCCGCGACCTGCTGAACATCAGCTACGCCTCGACGTTGACCACCAGCACCGTCGACCTCAGCCAAACCAGCCTGCAAAACGTCGAAAACGTCACCCTCACCGGCCTCGGTGCCTTCACCGTGATCGGCAACGACCTGAACAACACCTTGCTCGGCAACGCCTCCGTCAACACCCTGCAAGGCGGGGCCGGCAACGACTGGCTGGATGGCGGCGTGGGCGCCGACATCCTCAGCGGCGGCAGCGGCGATGACACCTACGTCATCGACAATGCCGCCGACAAAGTCCTTGAACTGGCCGACGAAGGTCGTGACCTGATCAGGACGGCGGTGAGCTACACCCTCTCGGCCAACGTCGAAGACGGCGTGCTGCTCGGCGTCGCCGCGTTGAACCTCACGGGTAATGAGCTCGACAACAGCCTCACCGGCAACGCCGCCGCCAACATTCTCGATGGCAAGGCTGGCGCCGACACCCTGGACGGCGGTGCGGGTAACGACACCTACCTCGTCGACAACCTCGGCGACACAGTGATCGAACGCGGCACCTCGCTGGCGGAGATCGACACGGTGCTGTCGTCGATCAGCTACACCCTGGGCAGCAACCTCGAGAACCTGACCCTCACCGGCAGCGACAATCTGGACGGTACCGGCAATGCCCTGAGCAACCGCCTCGTGGGTAACAACGGCAATAACACATTGGACGGCAGCCTCGGCGCCGATGTGATGATTGGCGGCTCCGGCAATGACACCTACATCGTCGACAACCTCAAGGACGCGGTCACCGAGACCAGCATCCTGGCGAGCGAAATCGACACCGTGCGTTCCTCGGTGAACTGGACCCTGGGTGCCAACCTGGAAAACCTCACTCTCACGGGCAGCGACAACCTCACCGGTATCGGCAACACCCTGAACAACGCAATCATTGGCAACAGCGGCAACAACGTGCTCAACGGTGGCACGGGGCTGGACACACTGAGCGGCGGCGCCGGCGACGACACCTACGTCCTCGACCAATTCGGCGAACTGGCGCTGCTGCAGGAAACGGCCGATCAGGGCCGCGACCTGCTGAACATCAGCTACGCCTCGACGTTGACCACCAGCACCGTCGACCTCAGCCAAACCAGCCTGCAAAACGTCGAAAACGTCACCCTCACCGGCCTCGGTGCCTTCACCGTGATCGGCAACGACCTGAACAACACCTTGCTCGGCAACGCCTCCGTCAACACCCTGCAAGGCGGGGCCGGCAACGACTGGCTGGATGGCGGCGTGGGCGCCGACATCCTCAGCGGCGGCAGCGGCGATGACACCTACGTCATCGACAATGCCGTCGACAAAGTCCTTGAACTGGCCGACGAAGGTCGTGACCTGATCAGGACGGCGGTGAGCTACACCCTGTCGGCCAACGTCGAAGACGGCGTGCTGCTCGGCGTCGCCGCGTTGAACCTCACGGGTAATGAGCTCGACAACAGCCTCACCGGCAACGCCGCCGCCAACATTCTCGATGGCAAGGCTGGCGCCGACACCCTGGACGGCGGTGCGGGTAACGACACCTACCTCGTCGACAACCTCGGCGACACAGTGATCGAACGCGGCACCTCGCTGGCGGAGATCGACACGGTGCTGTCGTCGATCAGCTACACCCTGGGCAGCAACCTCGAGAACCTGACCCTCACCGGCAGCGACAATCTGGACGGTACCGGCAATGCCCTGAGCAACCGCCTCGTGGGTAACAACGGCAATAACACATTGGACGGCAGCCTCGGCGCCGACGTGATGATCGGCGGCAGCGGCAATGACACCTACATCGTCGACAACCTCAAGGACGCGGTCACCGAGACCAGCATCCTGGCGAGCGAAATCGACACCGTGCGTTCCTCGGTGAGCTGGACCCTGGGTGCCAACCTGGAAAACCTCACTCTCACGGGCAGCGACAACCTCACCGGTATCGGCAACACCCTGAACAACGCAATCATTGGCAACAGCGGCAACAACGTGCTCAACGGTGGCACGGGGCTGGACACACTGAGCGGCGGCACCGGCGACGACACCTACGTCCTCGACCAATTCGGCGAACTGGCGCTGCTGCAGGAAACGGCCGATCAGGGCCGCGACCTGCTGAACATCAGCTACGCCTCGACCTCGACCACCAGCACCGTCGACCTCAGCCAAACCAGCCTGCAAAACGTCGAAAACGTCACCCTCACCGGCCTCGGTGCCTTCACCGTGATCGGCAACGACCTGAACAACACCTTGCTCGGCAACGCCTCCGTCAACACCCTGCAAGGCGGGGCCGGCAACGACTGGCTGGATGGCGGCTTGGGCGCTGACATCCTCAGCGGCGGCAGTGGTGACGACACCTATGTCATCGACAATGCCGTCGACAAGGTTTTTGAAAACACTGACGAAGGTCGTGACCTGATCAGGACGGCGGTGAGCTACACCCTCTCGGCCAACGTCGAAGACGGCGTGCTGCTCGGCGTCGCCGCGTTGAGCCTCACGGGTAATGAGCTCGACAACAGCCTCACCGGCAACGCCGCGGCCAACATTCTCGATGGCAAGGCTGGCGCCGACACCCTGGACGGCGGTGCGGGTAACGACACCTACCTCGTCGACAACCTCGGCGACACAGTGATCGAACGCGGCACCTCGCTGGCCGAGATCGACACGGTGCTGTCGTCGATCAGCTACACCCTGGGCAGCAACCTCGAGAACCTGACCCTCACCGGCAGCGACAATCTGGACGGTACCGGCAATGCCCTGAGCAACCGCCTCGTGGGTAACAACGGCAATAACACATTGGACGGCAGCCTCGGCGCCGACGTGATGATCGGTGGCAGCGGCAATGACACCTACATCGTCGACAACCTCAAGGACGCGGTCACCGAGACCAACATCCTGGCGAGCGAAATCGACACCGTGCGTTCCTCGGTGAGCTGGACCCTGGGTGCCAACCTGGAAAACCTCACTCTCACGGGCAGCGACAACCTCACCGGTATCGGCAACACCCTGAACAACGCAATCATTGGCAACAGCGGCAACAACGTGCTCAACGGTGGCACGGGGCTGGACACACTGAGCGGCGGCACCGGCGACGACACCTACGTCCTCGACCAATTCGGCGAACTGGCGCTGCTGCAGGAAACGGCCGATCAGGGCCGCGACCTGCTGAACATCAGCTACGCCTCGACCTCGACCACCAGCACCGTCGACCTCAGCCAAACCAGCCTGCAAAACGTCGAAAACGTCACCCTCACCGGCCTCGGTGCCTTCACCGTGATCGGCAACGACCTGAACAACACCTTGCTCGGCAACGCCTCCGTCAACACCCTGCAAGGCGGGGCCGGCAACGACTGGCTGGATGGCGGCTTGGGCGCTGACATCCTCAGCGGCGGCAGTGGTGACGACACCTATGTCATCGACAATGCCGTCGACAAGGTTTTTGAAAACACTGACGAAGGTCGTGACCTGATCAGGACGGCGGTGAGCTACACCCTCTCGGCCAACGTCGAAGACGGCGTGCTGCTCGGCGTCGCCGCGTTGAGCCTCACGGGTAATGAGCTCGACAACAGCCTCACCGGCAACGCCGCGGCCAACATTCTCGACGGCAAGGCCGGCGCAGACACCCTGGACGGCGGCCTCGGCGCAGACCTGATGATCGGCGGCTCCGGCAACGACACCTATATCGTCGACAACCTGAAGGACCTGATTACCGAGACCAACACCTTGGCGAGTGAAATCGACACCGTGCGCTCCTCGGTCAACTGGACCCTGAGTGCCAACCTGGAAAACCTCATACTTACCGGGATCAATAACCTCAACGGTGTCGGAAACGCTCTGGACAACATGCTGACCGGCAACGGCGGTAACAATGTGCTCAACGGTGGTGCGGGGCTGGACACACTGAGCGGCGGCGCCGGCGACGACACCTACGTCCTCGACCAATTCGGCGAACTGGCACTGTTGCAGGAAACGGCCGACCAGGGCCGCGACCTGCTGAACATCAGCTACGCCTCGACCTCGACCACCAGCACCGTCGACCTCAGCCAAACCAGCCTGCAAAACGTCGAAAACGTCACCCTCACCGGCCTCGGTGGCTTCACCGTGATCGGCAACGACCTGAACAACACCCTGCTCGGCAACGCCTCCGTCAACACCCTGCAAGGCGGGGGCGGCAACGACTGGCTGGATGGCGGCGTGGGCGCTGACATCCTCAGCGGCGGCAGTGGTGATGACACCTATGTCATTACTGATAACGCCACTAATGTCATCGAGTTGGCGGACGAAGGCCGCGACCTGATCCGTACAATGGTGAGCTACACCCTGTCGGCCAACGTCGAAGACAGCGTGCTGCTCGGCGCCGCCGCGTTGAACCTCACGGGTAATGAGCTCGACAACAGCCTCACCGGCAACGCCGCTGCCAACATCCTCGACGGCAAGGCCGGGGCCGACACTCTGGACGGCGGTGCCGGCAACGACACCTACCTCGTCGACAACCTCGGCGACACGGTGATCGAACGCGGCACCTCGCTGGCCGAGATCGACACGGTGCTGTCGTCGATCAGCTACACCCTGGGCAGCAACCTCGAGAACCTGACCCTCACCGACACTGACCACCTCGATGCTACCGGCAACGCCTTGGGCAACCGTCTGATCGGCAACTCAGGCAACAACGTTCTGGATGGCGGAACCGGCACCGACTTGATGAGCGGCGGCAGCGGCAATGACACCTACATCGTCGACAACCTCAAGGACGTGGTCACCGAGAGCAGCACCCTGGCGAGCGAAATCGACACCGTGCGCTCCTCGGTGAGCTGGACCCTGGGTACCAACCTGGAAAACCTCACCCTCACCGGCAGCAATAACCTCAACGGTGTCGGCAACACCCTGAATAACGTGCTGACCGGCAATAGCGGCAATAACCTGCTCAATGGCGGAGCGGGCAACGACCTGCTCGACGGTGGTGCGGGCAATGACCTACTGGTGGGAGGTCTGGGCGTAGACACCCTCACGGGCGGCTCTGGTGCCGACCGGTTTGTTTTCAATTTGCTAAGCGAGCTGGGCAAAAGGGCAGACAGTGACGTCATCACCGACTTCAGCAGCCTGCAGGGCGACAAGATCGACCTGTCGAAACTCGATGCCAATATCCTCACCACCGCGTTCAACGCCTTCACTTTCATTGACTCGAATGCATTCACAGGAGCAGGACAACTGCGCTTCGAAGATCATGTGCTGTACGGCAACGTCAACGGCACGCTGGGTGCAGACTTCGAAATCCAGCTGGTAGGCGTGGACACCTTTAGTGCCAACGATCTGGTGGCGTGACAACGGCAATACAATGAAAAACGCCTCGACTTGTTCGAGGCGTTTTGCTTTAAGAGATGCAGTTGTCCCTCAGCTAAGACAACACCCCCAACTCCTTCGCCCGAGCCACTGCCTGCGTGCGCCGTTCAACCCCCAGCTTACTGTTGATATGACTGGCATGGGTTTTCACCGTGTGCAGCGAAATAAACAACTGATCACTGATTTCCTGGTTCGAACACCCTTGGGCGATCAGTCGCAGAACGGCCAGTTCACGCGTACTGAGTTGTTCGGCAGCAGGCGATGACTCCACCATCGGCCGGGAGGTCATGGCCGGAAGTTTTTCCGAGAGACTCTGCGAAACGGCCGTCGGCGCACAGAGTTGAAGTTGCCCGCGCAGCCAGTCCGGGTGTTCGGCCAACAATGGGTCAAACGGTTGCAGGACACCCCCGGCGGCCGCTTCCAAAGCCCGGGCCAGCGCCTTGCGGGCCTCGGGTTCGCGCCCGCCCGCCAGCAACAGCATGATTTTCTGACTCAGCGCCATCACGCTGAGCATCTGCCGGCCGCTGTGCTGACCGTGTTCATGCAATGCGTTCAAGCGCCCTTCGGCGAGCATGGGCTGGCCTTTCATCACGTCCAGCACCGCCTGTTGCAGTTCAATGTGCAGTGGCAGTTGCGGATGGAACTCCGGGGGGGCCGCCGGGTGCTCGCCGTTGTAGGTCTGGCCCAATCGAGCGAGCCAGGCTTCGGCGAGGTCGGTGCGGCCCTGGGCCAGCCAGAGTTCACATTTGACCAGGGTGATCATCGCCAGGTAGTAAATCGGCGGGACGTCCCAAATGTGCATCAGGCGCTCGGCCTCGGCGAGTTCGGCGAAGGCTTTGGCGAATTCGCCGCTGCTGCCCTCCAGACGGGCAATCACGCAGTGGCCGATCAGCACGCTGATGTCGCGACAGGCCCGCGCTTCGCCCAGGCCCGCGAGCAAACGTGCTCGCGCGGCCTGGGGTTGCAAGCGCAGCGCCAGCAAAAAACCCTCGTATAAGGTCAGGCGCGCGCGCACCGCATACAGCCGTTGCGGGGATAAGCCTTGCAGGCGTTGCAGCCCTTGGCGGACTTCATCCAGTGAGCGAAGAATCTCCCCGCGCGCTTGCAGCACACGAGCGCGGTCGTAATGGGCCAGCGCCTCGAACAGCGGATTGCCGACCCGTTGCGCCAGCTCAAGGGATTCACGGTTCAGCCCCCGTGCCCGCCAGAGGTCGCTGTCGGCAATGGCCAGGTTGGACAATGTCGAGAGGCACATCAGGCGCTGCCCATAGCGTTTGGCCGGCAGGCTCTCCAGCGCTTCGGTGCAATAGAGCAACGTCAGCTCGCGGTTGCCTCGCCCCCGGGCAATGATGCCGCTCAAGGCCAGCCATTGCGCCAGCATGGATTTTTGCGCAGTGGCCGAAGGGGCCGGCAGGAAGCGGCTCAAATGGCTGGCCAGTTCCTCGGCGGCGTCCAGTTGGCAGGCCAGCCCCAACGCCCAGCTGTAGAGCACGATCAGCCGTGGTGTGCTGATCAGCAGGCTGTCGGGCAAGTCCATTTTCCAGCGCAACAGCATGCCGACGTTCTGCTCGGCCAGCAGCTGTTCTTCAGAGAGGTTTTGTACCAAATTTGCTGCAACGTCCAGATGCCCGGCACGCAACGCCTGCTCTACCGCTTCATCGAGTAACCCTTGGGCATTGAACCAGCGGCAGGCACGCAGATGCAGGCTGGCCGTCGGCACCATCGCCTGGGCGGTGGGCCGGCTGCGCAGCAAGTCGGAAAACAGGTGGTGATAGCGATACCAGTGACCATGTTCATCCAGCGGCACCAGAAACACCTGATGCGCCAGCAGGAAACGCAGGATCTCGGCGCTGTCATGGGCTTCGCGCACGGCGTCGCACAGCTCGCTGCAAAAGCGCTCTTGAGGTGCGGTGTCGTACAGGAATGACTGCACTTCGGCGGGCAGGCTATCGATGACTTCCTCGAGCAGGTAATCGCGAATCAGCCCTTCCCCACCGTACAGCGATTGGGGTAATGCGCCCTCGCTGCCCGCCTCGGAGGCCGCCAGCAGCCAGAAACGCAGCCCGGCCACCCAGCCTTCGCTGCGCTGGATCAAACTCTCCAGCGCCTCGCCACGCAATGAAATGCTGTGCCGATCAAGCAGGGTCAGGGCTTCATCGTGGGTCAGTCGAAGATCCTGCTCATGCAACTCGAGCAGTTGCCGCGACAGTCGCAGGCGTGCCAGATGCCAGTCGGGACGTTGCCGACTGGTGACCATGACCAGCAGACCATCGGGTAGATGATTGAGAAAAAATTGCAGGCAACGATCAAGCACCGGGCCCTGGGCCAGATGATAGTCATCGAGCACCAGCAGCAGCGGTGTGCTGGGTGAAAGGTGCACAGCCAGCTCATCGAGCAAACCGTCCAGCCATTCTTCGAAGGCGAACGGCTGATGACGCTGGCGCATTTTCAGCAACCCCAGCGCCTGGCTGCCCAGTTGCGGAAAATACTCCTGAAGACCTTCGAGCAATCGCTCAAGAAAACGACCAGGATCACTGTCCCGAGGACTTAACCCCAGCCACAGGCTTTGCCAGTGATCCGGCAACCCCTGGCAAAACTCCACCGCCAATGAACTCTTGCCGAACCCCGCCGGCGCACTGACCAGCAACAGCCTGCCACCGAGGCCGGCGCTCAGGCGCTCGCACAAACGCGGCCGCAGCACATGGCCGTCGGGCAGCGGAGGCCGGAAAAAGCGCCCGTCCAATGTGACGACGGCAACGCTTGCAGGGCCCGGAAGTGGGGACAGATCAGTCATGGCCGGCTCTTGTTTGAAAGGCTGATGGCGGCGTTACAGATGTCCGCAGCCTAGCGGTAAACGAAGAGCTATTGAAGGTTATTGCTACAAATGGCTACAAAAAGACTACGAACAAAAGTGTCGGTAAACCGGATAGCCACACCGGCCTCGTAGCAGCTGTCGAGCCTGCGAGGCTGCTACAACGATATTTATGAACTTCCAAAAAAAAACGCCCCGAACCGGTCGGGGCGTTTTTCGAGGATGCGGCCTCGGTTTACAACGTATTAGCGAACGCCTTCCTGACGCAAAGCTGCCGGCGTGAAGTCTGCGGTGGTGGCAGTGAAGCCGAAGTTATATGCCGACTTCTCTTCGTTCTTCATGCCCAGGGCCAGGTAGCGGCCCGATTGCAGGTCGTACAAGGTTTCGAGGGTGTACCACGGCACTTGCTTGTCGTAGTAGTTCTGGGAGTGAGCCTCGGCGACGCGCCACAGTTGCCCGCGACCGTCGTAGTGGTCGACCACCGCCGCCTGCCAGGTGTCTTCGTCGATGTAGAAGTCACGTTTGGCGTAGATGTGACGCTGACCTTCCTTCAGGGTCGCAACCACATGCCAGACCCGACGCAGTTCATAGCGAGCCAGGTCCTGGTTGATGTGGCCGGCCTTGATGATGTCTGCGTACTTCAGTTGTGGCGAATCGAGCTTGTAGCTGTCGGAGGCGATGTACATCTCTTTTTTGCCTTCGAGCTTCCAGTCATAACGATCCGGCGCACCGTTGTACATGTCCAGGTTGTCGGAGGTACGCAGGCCATCGGCCGCGGTACCCGGCCCGTCATAGGACACTTGCGGCGCACGACGCACACGGCGCTGCCCGGCGTTGTAGACCCACGCCGAACGCGGCTCTTTTACCTGGTCGAGGGTTTCGTGCACCAGCAGCACACCACCGGCCAGACGTGCCGGCGCGGTCACTTTCTGCTTGAAGTAGAACAGGATGTTGCCCGGATTTTTCGGGTCGTAATCCTTCATCTTGTCGCGGAACACGAACTGGTCCTCGAAGTACACCAGGCTGAACGAGCCGTTCGGCTGCGGCGTGGCCTGGGTTATCAGACGGGTCACACTGCCGCCGCGATAACGGGTGATATGGTTCCAGATGACTTCAACGCCGCTTTTCGGAATCGGGAACGGGATCGCGGTTTCGAAGTTTTCCAGACCGTTGCCGCCGGACACCAGGTTAGTGTTGGTGGCGTTCTTCTTGATCGAGGCAAACACCTCATCCGGCACGGTGGCACCGCGATGGGACGGGTAGACCGGCATCTTGAAGGTTTCCGGGTAGCGCTTGAACATTGCGTACTGGCCCGGCGCGAGCTTGTCCTTGTACTGGTCGACGTTCTGCGCGGTGATGGTGAATTGCGGTTTTTCACTCGAGAACGGATCAGACAGAAAACCCTTGCTGTCCACACTACCGGCGTTTTTCGGCATGGGTTTCCAGGCCGGGATCGAACCATCGGCGTTGCCCGCCATCTCGGCGCCCATCGGGGTCAGGCTCTTGCCCAGCTTGTCCGCTTCGGCCGCAGGGACCGCCGCCATGACACCGGTTGCCAGCAGCGACAGCCCCAGAACGCCAACGTGGAACAGACTCTTTGTTATTTTCATAAATGTGTTCGTCCTGAAAATACAGTGCTTAGAAGTTCACGCCGAAGCTGAGCGCAACGAAGTCGCGATCATCCACGGTGGTGTACTTGCCGTCGAAGAAGTTGGTGTACGCCAGGCTCGCGGTATAGGTGTTCTGGTATTCGGCATCGACACCCAGGCTCACCGCTTTACGACCTTCCTCGAAGTTACCGCCAGGGCCAGGCGAGTAACCGCTCACGTCGTGGGACCAGGCCACGTTCGGCTTGAGGTTCACACCGGCGAACACGTCGTTGTAATCCCAGATGGCACGACCGCGATAACCCCACGAAGTGGACGTCGTGAAGCCTTCGTCGTTGCAATTGCGGCTGCGATTGTTGGTCGCGGTACCTGGGCCGGCACCGTTGATGGTGCTGGTGTTGAGCGCTACGCAGGTGTTCGCGCCACCGGTGGCGGGCAACTCACCCGGGCCGTAGACCGGGTCGCGGCCATAACGGACATCGGAGGTACTTTCCAGGCCGCCGACATGGGTCACGCCCACTTCGCCCACCAGGGTCAGACGGCTGGCGCCCATGACCTGATCGAAGAAGTGCGTCAGGGTGGTCTGGAACTGGGTGATTTCCTTGCGGCGATAGCCGTGCAGGTCCTGACCCGGCGTGCCCTGGAGCAGCGAAGCATTGGCCAGGGCACCACCCAATGGGCGAACGCCAGAGAACAGGATATCGGTGGAATTGAGCTGTACCGGCGCGTTCGGACGGTAGCTGAGCTCGCCGCTCCACGCCGTGCCGGTAGGCAAGGTGGTAGAGAAGCTCAGGCCGTAGAGGCGGATGTCTTCAGGGTACTCAACGAAGTACTCGGAATTACCGGCGACCACCAGGGGTGCCAAAGCTCGAAGCGGCGCTGGCAAAGCCGCGGCCCGGGCGAAGGTCGCCGCTGGAGCACCGGTAGCGCTGAAGATCGGCGCGCGACTGTGATAGTTCATGAAATAGGCACCGAACTCGGTGTCCAGCGGCTCGAACATGTATTTAAGGGACGCGCCCCACTGGCCGCTGTCCCGTGCATCGCGATCCGCGCCACGACGCACCAACACACCTTCATCGTTTACGTCGACGCCCAGTCTGGTCAATGTAGGCAGGGCCGCGGCCGGAATGGTCGAGCGCTTGTTCAGCACGCGCAGGTTGTTGTCGCAACCGTCGGCAATGATGTCGGGCTGGGAGAAAAAGGTGCCGCAGTTATCGACGACCGTCTGGTCCCATTCCAGCTGATAGAAGGCTTCGGCCGACAGATTGTCGGTGAGGCTCTGGGACACGTAGAACATGTTGACCGGGATCAGACCTTCCTTGACCTCGGCGCCAGGACGACGGAACGCCGACACGTCGATCGGGTTGATCGAGTTGATGCCGCCGCCGATGAAAGTACTTTCACCCCAGCTCACAACCTGTTTGCCCAGACGCACGGAACCCGGCTGATCGGCAATGGCGTAGTTGTGGTAGACGAAGGCGTCGAGGATTTGACCGCCGGCGGATTTGGCGCCTTCCTTGCGATTGCTGTCGCTGATGTCCTTGAACTCGCGGCTTTCATCCTTGAGTTCGAAGTCGTACCAGTATTTGCCCCGGACAAAGACACCGGTATCGCCGTATTTCAATTCAAGGTCGTGGATACCCTTGAAGATTTTCGAGAAGGTTTCGCCGCTCTTGAAGTTGTTGTGACCGTCATCGGACGTCTGGGACAGGCCGTGGCCACCGTTATTGACGCCGATGAGGTTCTTGTTGGGACTCTGAGTAGACCAACTGGCCCCGATCGACAGGGATGAGTCGAATTGACCTTCGATTTCACCGACGTTGAAACTGACGCCGAATGCTGGCCCGGCGAGCGAAGAGGCGAGACTGACCGCCAGGGGCAGTTTTGCCCGGCGCCAGAACTGGTTTACTGATGTCATCGACGCTACTCCATGTGCATTATTGTTATGGCTGAGTACTTTTAAAAACGTTGTGGGTGACCGGAAGCCAAGCGGTTCCGACGTCACTCCAAAGTTGCATCGCCCCGTTTTGTGCGTGCGCTCCGTTCTTAAAAAACCTTGAGCGGACTATAGCCAGCAGGTAGTAGTGCTTGATCCCTCTAAAGTGTGATTTGCAGCTGCCGGCCACTCTGGAACAGTCCTTTCGCCAGTCCGACACATGTCGGCACGGCAAGGATGGCTGAAAATTCGGATTTAACAAGCCAAGCGCTTGCTTGGTGGGTCTGGCGCGCCGTTTTCGGCGCGCCAGCGGACGCTTAAAGCGTCGAGAGGAAGGTACTGTTGTTGGCCTGCCATTCGGTGATGTCGACGCGGATGCGCTTCTTGTCGAGCTTACCGACACTGGTCTTGGGAATTTCAGTAACAATGGCGATCTGGCTCGGGATAGCCCACTTGCCTCAGGTGCCCCTGCTCAACGAATGGCTTGAGGTGCTCCTTGAGTTCCTTGGCTCCGATCTCATGCCCTTCCCTGACGACCAGCAGCGCAAACGGCCGCTCGCCCCACTGCGGATCGGCGATGCCCACCACCGCTACTTCGCGTACCGCAGGGTGGCGACTGATCAGGTCTTCCAGGTCCAGGGAGGAAATCCACTCGCCGCCAGTCTTGATCACGTCCTTGATCCGGTCGCGAATGTCGATCACGCCCATGCTGTCCAGGGTCGCCACGTCTCCGGTGTGCAACCAGCCTCCGGCCCAGAGCTCGGCGCCTTTCTGCGGCTCGTTGAAATAGCCCTCGGTAAGCCACGGCGCACGCAGTACCAGTTCGCCCTGGGTCTCGCCATCGGCAGGCAGGAAGTTGCCGTCAGTATCGACGATCGCCGCCTCGACCAATGGCCCCGGCACACCGGCCTTGATCCGGTAGGTGGTGCGTTCGTCTTCGGTGCCGGCCATCAGCTCATCGTTGAGGTGTGCGCACGATACCAATGGCCCGGTTTCCGACATGCCGTAAGCGGCGGTCAACTGAATGCCCTTGGCCTTGGCCGCTTCATACAGCGCACGGTTGAGCGCACTGCCGCCGATGACGATTTTCCAGCCACCGAAATCGATGTTTTGCGCCGCTTTGGCATTGAGGACCATTTGCAGGATGGTCGGCACGCAGTGAGAAAAGCTCACTTTTTCCTTGCGCCACAGTTCCACCAGGTACTCGGGGTCGTATCGGCCCGGATAGACCTGCTTGAGCCCGAGCATGGTCGCCACATACGGCAAGCCCCAGGCATGCACATGGAACATCGGGGTGATCGGCATGTACACGTCGTTGGTGCCCAGCAGCCGCACGCTGTCGATGGCGCCCATGATGGTCGACACCCCCATGGTGTGCAGTACCAACTGGCGATGGGTGAAATACACACCTTTGGGGTTACCGGTGGTGCCGGTGGTGTAGAACGTGGTGGCGACCGAGTTTTCGTCGAAGTCTTCAAAGTCGTACTGCGGGCTCGCGGCGGCCAGCAATTGCTCGTACTCGCCGACAAGGTTCGGCAGGTCGGCGGTTTTTTCCGGCAAGTCGGTCAGCAGCAGGGTTTTCTCCACGGTGGTCAGGTGCCCGGCAATCGCCTTGTACAGCCCGACGAACTCGCTGTTGACCAGCACGAAGCGGTCCTCGGCGTGGTTCATGGTGTAGAGAATCTGTTCCGGCGACAGGCGCACGTTGATGGTGTGGATTACCGCGCCGATCATCGGGATGGCAAACATGCATTCCAGGTAGCGATGGCTGTCCCAGTCCATCACCGCCACGGTATCCCCGGCCTTCACGCCAGCGGCCGTCAGCACGTTGGCCAGCCGCGCGACCCGTTCGATCAGGGTCGGATAGCTGTAGCGCAATTGATCGCGGTAGATGATCTCGCGGGTTTTTTCGTAACGGGCACCGGACATCAACAGCCGTTTGATCAACAGCGGATACTGGTAAGCGCCCTCGGCTGGGGGGATAACGCGAGTCTGCAACATAAGAGTCCCTTTTTGACTGCACAGTCTTGGCTGCTAAAGCTAAGCACTCTAGAGGCCTTGAACGCCAGTCAAATCAGCCAAAGGGATGATTTGCACAACCGTATAAATGCTAGCTTTGCGCCAGCATTTGCAGGAATTCGTGTGTACGAACGTGCAGCTTAACCCTACAAGGGACCGCGTATATCGAGAAATCAGTGCATCTCGGTGAATGCGAGTTTCACCCCGATGGCGATCAGCACCGCGCCCATGGTGCGGTCGAACCAGTGACCCATGCGGGCGAAACCGGCGCGCACGCGTTGCTGGCTGAACAGCATCGCCACCAGGCAGAACCAGACTGCCGTCGCCGCGGCCAGATAAACCCCGTAACCGGCCTGTACCGCCAAGGGTGTGTGCGGGTTGATCACCACGGTGAACAGCGACAGGAAAAACAGCGTGGCTTTCGGGTTCAGGCCATTGGTCACGAACCCCGAAGTGAAGGCGCCCCGTGCGGTGCGTTCGCCCGCTTCCTGGTGCAGGTCGTCAGCCACCGGTTTGGCCGGTTGCGCACGCAGGGCTTTGAAGCCGATGTACAGCAGGTACGCGGCGGCGGCCCATTTCAAGGCGTTGAACAGCACGATCGACTGAGACACGATCAGCCCGATACCCAACAGCGAATAACCGACGTGCAGGAAAATCGCCGAGCCGACGCCCAACGCCGTCCATGTCCCGGCACGACGACCGTGGGTCACGCTCTCACGCACCACCACGGCGAAATCCGGGCCGGGGCTGGCGACGGCCAGCAGGTGAATCAGGGCAACGGTCAAAAACTCTGTCCAGTACATGGGGACTCCTTTTGGGCCAGCGTAACTGTTTGTTTCATCTGGTAGGCTCGGCAGATTACGCCTTCAGTTCAATGCACAAAAGGTACAGTTGATGACGAACTTTCGCCGCGCCGTTTTCCTCGACCATCCGTCCCTGGACCTCGGCGATCTCGACCTCAGCCCGCTACACGAGTGCTTCAGCGAGTTGCAGCTGTTCGCGCAAACCACGCCTGATCAGGTGGTCGAACGCCTCAAAGGCGCCACTGTCGCCATCAGCAACAAAATTCCGATCGATGCAGCGGCCATGGCGGCCAGCCCCGAGTTGAAGCTGATCCTGATCACTGCCACCGGCACCAATAACGTCGACCTTGCTGCCGCCCGCGCTCACGCAATCACCGTTTGCAACTGTCAGGGTTACGGCACGCCGTCGGTGGCTCAGCACACGATCATGTTGTTGCTGAATCTGGCGACGCGCCTGGCCGACTATCAAAAAGCCGTCGCCGAAGGTCGCTGGCAACAGGCAAAACAGTTCTGCCTGCTGGATTACCCGATCGTCGAACTCGAAGGTAAAACCCTCGGTTTACTCGGCCACGGTGAACTGGGCGGTGCCGTCGCGCGGCTGGCAGAAGCGTTCGGCATGCGCGTCTTGCTGGGGCAGATTCCGGGCCGCCCTGCCCGCCCGGATCGCTTGCCGCTGGACGAACTGCTGCCGCAAATCGACGCCCTGACCCTGCATTGCCCGCTCAACGAACACACCCGACACTTCATCGGTGCCCGTGAACTGGCCTCGATGAAGCCCGGTGCTTTCGTGGTCAACACCGCGCGCGGTGGCTTGATTGACGAGCAAGCGTTGGCTGACGCCCTGCGCAACGGTCACCTGGGCGGTGCGGCCACCGACGTGTTGAGCGTCGAACCACCTACCGCGGGCAATCCGTTGTTGGCCCAGGACATCCCACGGCTGATCGTCACCCCGCACAACGCCTGGGGCAGTCGCGAGGCGCGGCAAAGAATCGTTGGCCAGTTGACCGAAAACGCCCAAGGCTACTTCAGCGGTCAAGCGCTGCGGGTCGTCAGTTGATAAACTGCGGCACTTTTTTCCAGGAGCAGAGTATGGATCCGCGCAGTGAAGTACTGCTTCGTCAGGCCGAGTTATTCCAGGGTTCGGTGCTGCTGGCCGGTTTGCCCGCCGATGATTTGCTGGGCCGGCTGCCCGATGCCCATGGCTGGTGCTGGCATGCCGGCGATCAAGCGGCGCTGAACGCCCGTTTCGCCGAACGCAGCCATTTCGGCGTGAATGCGCCGGAGCGCGAATTCGACAGCGCCGTGGTGTTTCTGCCTAAGTCCAAAGACCTGACCGACTATATCCTCAACGCCCTCGCCTCTCGTTTGGCCGGCCGCGAGTTGTATTTGGTGGGCGAAAAGCGCAGCGGCATCGAAGGCGCGGCCAAGCAGCTGAACCCCTTCGGCAAACCCCGCAAGCTCGATAGCGCACGGCATTGCCAGCTCTGGCAGGTCACCGTGGCCAATGCACCAGAAGCCAAATCGCTGGAAAGCCTGGCCCAGGAATATGAACTGCCACTGGCCGAAGGCCCATTGAAAGTCATCAGCCTGCCGGGCGTGTTCAGCCACGGTCGACTGGATCGCGGCAGCGCCCTGTTGCTGGAGCATCTGGACAAACTGCCCAGCGGCCACTTGCTGGACTTCGGTTGCGGCGCGGGTGTGTTGGGGGCGGCGGTCAAGCGGCGTTATCCGCACAACCAGGTCACCCTGCTCGATGTGGATGCGTTTGCCGCGGCCAGCAGTCGCCTGACCCTGGCCGCCAACGGTTTGGACGCGGAGGTGATGACCGGGGACGGCATTGATGCCGCGCCCATGGGTTTGAGCGCGATTCTGAGCAATCCACCGTTCCATGTCGGCGTACACACCGACTACTTCGCCACCGAGAACTTGCTGCGAAAAGCGGCTAAACATCTGAAAAATGGCGGCGAACTTCGACTGGTAGCGAACAGCTTCCTGAAGTATCAACCGCTGATCGAAGAGCATCTGGGCGTGTGTGCGATCAAGGCTGAAGGACAGGGTTTCCGAATCTACCGGGCCAAGCGCGGCTGAAAACTCTTTTGCAAAGAGCGACGAAGATTCTGTGGGAGCGTGGCTTGCCCGCGAAGAACGCACCGCGCTTTTTCAGGTATTACGCGTCATCGTTCTTCGCGGGCAAGCCACGCTCCCACAGGTTCTGCAACCTAACTATTGGCATTAAGGGCTTGCCCAATCGGATTTGCCTAGGCAGAATCCGCTCCGTCCTAGGGGAGTAGTCTCCCACGAGCGCCATGCTCGTCCGGCATACGTCAACATACTTGGTCCTCAGACCATGGCGTATGCGACCCAAGCGTCCGCATCAGACGGATCGCAGGGTTTGACAAGACCTATGACACGAACACCTTACCCGGGGCGGGAAGGCTGTACGTGTCATAGCCGTGTCGACCCGCCCCTTAGGAAAACCCTGATGATGCTGGACTCTCTACTCGTTCCCACCGCAATCGTTGCCTTGGCCGAAATCGGCGACAAGACGCAACTGCTCGCACTCATTCTCGCGGCCCGTTTTCGCAAACCCTGGCCGATCATCGCCGGTATCGTCGCCGCGACCCTGGCCAACCATGCGGCAGCCGGTGCGGTAGGCGCCTGGTTCGGCAGTTTCTTCTCGAATGCGACGTTGCACTGGATCCTCGCCGCGAGCTTCGCCGCCACGGCGCTGTGGACGCTGGTGCCGGACAAAATGGACGAAGACGAAGCCAGCACCGCCCGCAAATTCGGGCCGTTCCTGACCACGCTGATTGCGTTCTTCCTCGCGGAAATGGGCGACAAGACCCAAGTCGCAACTGTGATGCTTGCCGCGCAATACCCGGACCTGTGGCTGGTGATCATCGGCACCACCGCCGGGATGTTGATTGCCAACGTGCCGGTGGTACTGGCAGGTAACTTTGCGGCGGACAAACTGCCCTTGACCCTGATCCGTCGCCTGGCGGCGTCGGCATTCCTGATCCTGGCGATTGTTGCGGTGTACAAGGCGATGGAGAGCAGTGGGTGGGTTTGACGCCGTAGGGTGATAGACCGCGTCATCGTTCTTCGCGGGCAAGTCGGATCGCCGCACCGCTCGCTCCCACAGGTTTTCGGTCGATTACATCATTTGTGCACGACCAAAACCTGTGGGAGCGGGCTTGCCCGCGATGGCGTCAGCGATATCACCGCATGACGATCAGGATTTCCTGGCCTTCTCGTACAACGGCATCACCTTCGGAATCGCCGCCTGCAAGGCAGCAATACGACTGGTCGACGCCGGGTGAGTGCTCAAGAACTCTGGCGGCGCGCCATTCGAGGCTTTGCTCATCTTGTTCCACAGGGTGATCGCTGCGTTCGGGTTGTACCCGGCGCGGGCCGCCAATTCGAGGCCGATCAAGTCTGCTTCGTTTTCATTGCCGCGACTGTTGGGCAAGGTCATGCCGTATTTCGCCACGGTGTCCGCCAGAGCCAGGCCGCCCTCGCCCAGGCCGAACAACGCACCAGCACCCTGCTTGGCCATTTCGATACCGTAGGCCTTGGACATCGCTTCGCGACCGTGCTCACGCAAGGCGTGGGCAATTTCATGGCCGATGATGGCGGCGATTTCGTCGTCGGTGAGTTGCAGGGTGTCGATCAGCCCCGAGTAGAAAATGATCTTGCCGCCAGGCCCGCAGGAAGCATTCAGTTCGTCACTCTTGATCAGGTTCACTTCCCATTGCCACTGGGCCGAATCCGGACGGAACACCGGCGCCTGGGCAATCAGTCGACTGGAGATCGCCTGAACTCGCTTCGCATCGTTACTGGTTTTGTCCAGCACACCTTTGCTGCTCGCCTCCCCGACGGTCTTTTGATACGACTGGGCGTACATCTGATTGACGTCAGAGGTCGACAACATGCTGAACATGTATTGCTTGCGCTCAACGCCCACGGCCCCACCGCTAGTGGTGTTGACCGACTGACAACCGGCGAGCAGCAGACCTGCGCTCAATGCACACAAAACCAATGTCTTATTCATCAAGAAGCTCCCTGGAAACATGCCGCGTATCCTAGGTGGGGATTTGTATCGGCGCCAGATACAACGGACGTGTAGCACGTACATTTCAGAAAAAGCCCTCATCACCATAGGAAAAAATTCACATAACAACGCCCGCCACGGCCGATCACGGTCAGCAATGATTCATTTGCGACATCCAGCACTCCAAAACAGCCAATTCGTGACACCTCGCTCATGACCCTCCGCCACCCTGCCGATACAGCACCGCAGACGTCCTCTTGCGTGCGGAGCACCCATGAAATTCAAGTCGATCCAGTTTTCCGTTGCCGCCCTGGCCGGCGCCATTGTGCTCAGCGTCGTTGCTGCCTTGGTGCTTTACGCGCTGTTTTCCGGCGCCCGGACCCAAGACATGGTTCAGGAACGGACTCAGGCGCAGTTCGAGCAAGTCATCGAACAACGCCTGACGTCACTGGCGCAAACCCAGGTCAGCCAGATCCAGCGCGAACTCGAAGCACCGCTGCTGATTGCCGGCGGGCTGGTTAGGGTCAACGCGTTGATTGGTACCCCGGGCGCCGATGGTCAGCCACAGTTGAGCCTGAGCCGTGAGCAACTGATCAGCCTGATCAAGGAAAACGTCGCCCGGAACCCGAAAATTCTCGGCACCTACATTGGTTGGGAAAAAAACGCACTCGACCATAACGATGCGGCCTACGTCGACACGCCAGTAGTCGGCATCGACGCCAGCAACGGGCGCTTCCTGCCGTGGTGGTTCCGCAACGAAGACGGCAGCCTGGGCCTGGACAAACTGGTGGACGTCGACGACCAGAAAACCCTGTCCACCGGCGTGCGCGCCAGCGAGTACTACTTGTGCTCGAAAGAAACCAAAAAACCCTGCGTGATCGATCCGGCGCCCTACAAGGTCGGCGACAAGATCGTCATGCTCGCCTCTTTTATTGAACCGATCATGCTCGACGGCGTGTTCCAGGGCATTGTCGGTGCCGACCTGTCGGTGAACTTCATCCAGGAAATGCTCCTGGGGGCGAATCAGAAACTGTACAGCGGCGCCGGTGAAATGGCCCTGATCGGCGGTAATGGCCGGATCGTCGCCTACACCAAAGACCCGAGCAAATTCGGCGAAAAGGTCAGCGACATTCTCGACAGCAAACAAATTGCCAACATGGCCAATCTCAAGCGCGGCGAAGTGACTTACACCGTCGACAAAGCCCAGGGCCGGATCGAGTTGTACCTGCCCTTCGGCATCGGCCAGACCGACGCCCGCTGGACCTTGATGCTGCAATTGCCGCTGAACGCGGTGATGGCCGATCTGCAAAAACTTCAGGGTGATCTGGACGCACAGCGCAAATCCGACACCTTTGGCATGGCCATGGTCGGCCTGTTGATCGCTGGTATCGGTTTGTTGGTGATCTGGCTGGTAGGCCACGGCATTGCCCGTCCACTCAAACAAATGGTCGCGATGCTCGACGACATTGCCCAGGGCGAAGGCGACCTGACCCGTCGTCTGAGCAGCGACCGCGCCGACGAATTGGGCTCGATCGCCAAAGGTTTCAACACCTTCCTCGCCAAGTTGCAGGCGATGATTACCCAAGTGGTGACATCGGTGCAGAGCGTCAGCGATTCCTCGGAACACACCGCCGACATCGCCATTCGCACCAACATCGGTGTGCACAAACAAATGGCCGAGATCGATCAGGTCGCGACCGCCGTGCACGAAATGACCGCCACCGCCCAGGATGTCGCGCGCAATGCGACCCAGGCCGCGCAAGCCGCCAGCCATGCAGATCAGGCAGCGGCGCAAGGCATGCAAATCGTCCGGGATACGTCGAATTCGATTGGTGTGTTGGCCATCGAAATCGGCAAAGCCGTCAGCGTGGTGCAGACCCTGGCCAAGGACAGCGAAAACATCAATGCGATCCTGACGGCCATTCGCGGCATCGCCGAGCAGACCAACCTGCTGGCCTTGAATGCGGCCATCGAAGCGGCGCGGGCCGGTGAACAGGGCCGGGGTTTTGCGGTGGTGGCCGATGAAGTACGCAACCTGGCGCAGAAAACCCAGAAGGCCACGGAAGAAATCCAGACCATGATCCAGCAACTGCAACAAGGCACCCGCGATGTGGTGCGGGTCATGGAAGACAGTCAGAACCGCACCGATGAAAGCGTGCAGCACGCGGCGAAAGCGGCCGAAGCGCTGGAAACCATTACGCAAGCGGTGTCGGTGATCAACGACATGAACACCCAGATCGCCAGCGCGGCCGAGGAACAGAGCGCGGTGGCCGACGACATCAACCGTAACGTGATCAACATCGGGCAAGTGGCCAATGAAGTGGCCGGTGGAGCGGATGAATCGAGCGCGGCCAGTGCGGATCTGACCAAGTTGGCGGAACAGCAGCGGCGGTTGATCAATCAGTTCAAGGTTTAGGGCTCAATGATCGTTCCCACGCTCTGCGTGGGAATGCAGCCATGGACGCTCCGCGTCCACTGTGACGCAGAGCGTCACGGGATTCATTCCCACGCAGAGCGTGGGAACGATCATTACGCGCTCAACCCGGGGTCAAACACTCCGGCCCATTGAGTTTCGGATCATTCACCAGGTTCGCCAGCACCCGCTCGCGCAACGCCGCGGGCTCACTGGCCAGCAACGCCTGCAAGGCATGCAACGGGGTTTCGGGGTTGAGCCAGGCTTCCTGCCCCGCCGCATCGAGAATCAGCGGTCGACGCTGACTCGAAGCCGGCTGGGTGATCACCGCCGTACTCAACCACACCTGTTCCTGCACCGGATAAGCCTCCCAGATCGCCGCGAAGAACAGCGCCGAGCCCTCCCCCGGGGTCAGCCAGTACGGACGCTTGCGGGTGGTGCCCCGCCATTCGTAAAAACCATTGGCCGGCAGCAGGCAACGACGCAGGCGCAAGGCTTCGCGAAACATCGGTTGTTCGGCAACGGTTTCAGCGCGGGCATGGGCCGGAGTACGGGACAGGTCGGTCAGCCACGGCGGCGTCAGCCCCCAGCGAGCGCGGGCTAACTCTCGCTGCCCGTCTGCACCGGCACGCAGCATCAACACCGAATCGTTGGGAGAAATATTCCACTGGGCCTGCTGATCGGCGGGGAATCCGGGCAGGGCCGCGAAGGCGGGGTTCCAGCGAAACAGGGCATAACGTCCACACATGGGGCAATACGACTCTTGATCAAACGAACGTCAGCCTAACAGACCAGCGTGCCGGGAAAGCTGTCCGGTTCATCGCCGGACAGTGGCAGCGCGGCATTGTACGCGGTGATCAGCTCCCGGGCGTATTCGGCCTGGTCGTTATCGACCGATAAACCCAGCAGGCCGGACATCGGCAGCTCTCCTGTGCCGCCGATCAAATCCCGCCCCATCAGATGCGCCTCGACCCCCTCGCTGGCCAGCATGCTCAGCAACAATTCGCCTTCCATCAGGTTTTCCGGCTCGTAGATACGCTGCATAGACCCTCACTCGTTTTCGCTGTGAACCTCGAGCAACCATTCATGACCGTCAGTCTGCAAGACAAAAGTAATGGGACGGCAACACACGGGACAATCTTCAATATAGGTCTGATCGCCGCCGGACAAGTCCAGAACGGCCTCGGATTCTTCACCACAATACGGGCATTCATAGCGCTCGGTTTCCAGCATCGCGGTCTCCCAGGTGACTTGTGCGTATAATCGCCGGTCTATTTGCAGGGCTATTTTCGTCTGGCTACCTTTTCAGACCGTGCCCCGTTGGTTTTCGATCAAAACCTTTACTTACCCTAGCCGTTTCTAACAAGAGAGCATGATGGGCGAATTCGATGCCATCCGACCTTACGACGATAGCGAAGTCCCAGCGGTGCTGGCACGGCTGCTCGGCGACAAGGCGTTTCTAGATATCCTCACCCACTTCCGCTTCCCGCGTTTTGCCGGCGCTTTAGGCTGGGCGCTCAAACCTCTTATAGCGCATCGGCTGCGCCGTGAGTTCGCCGGCATCACGTCGGTGGCCACTTTGCAGGACAAAGTCGAGTTTTACGTCGACCACACCATCGAGCGTGCCACGGACGGGGTGACCTACACCGGCGTGGAGCAATTCAAGTCCGGCAGCGCCTATCTGTTCATCGCCAACCACCGCGACATCGTGATGGACCCGGCCTTCGTCAACTACGCCGTGTACCACGCCGGCCTGCCGACCCCGCGCATTGCCATTGGTGACAACCTGCTGCAAAAACCTTTTGTCAGCGATCTGATGCGCCTGAACAAGAGTTTCATCGTGCACCGTTCGATCACCGGTCGCCGGGAAAAAATGGCGGCGTATCAGCTGTTGTCGGCGTACATCAACCACTCGATCCGCAACGACTGCGCCTCGATCTGGATTGCCCAGGCCGAGGGCCGGGCCAAGGACGGCGACGACCGCACCGAGTCGGCGATCCTCAAGATGTTCCACATGAGCCGCAAGGACGAGCCGTTCGGCGAAGTCATCCGTTCACTGAACCTCACTCCGGTGTCGATCAGCTACGAATACGACCCATGTGACCAGGCCAAGGCCCGCGAGTTGTACATCCGCGCCACCACCGGCAGCTACACCAAGGCGGCCGGGCGAGGATGACGTGAGCATCGCCAAAGGCATCACCGGTTACAAAGGCCGGGTCCACGTGAACTTCGCCGCGCCGATCACCGAACTGTTCGAAGACACCCAAGCAACTGGCGATCGAAATGGACAAGCAGATCCTCAGCGGTTACCGGTTGTTCCCGGCGCACTACCTGGCGTATGCGCAGTGGAAAGACGCCGACCCGCAACTGCAGGTGCCGAAAGCGGCCGAGGTGTTTGCGGCTGACGAACTGGCCAAGGCTCAGGAAGAATGGCAGGGCCGGCTGGATGCCTGCCCTGAGGAGCATCGTCCGTTCCTGGTGCTGCAATATGCGATGCCGGTGCGTAATCAGTATCGGGTCAAGGCTGGCTTGCCGCTTTAAGCGATTTCGGCTGAATACGACAGCGGCGCCTTCGGGCGCCGTTTTTGTTTGTCTTGATGCGGTAGATCAGTCAGGCACTGTACCTGTGGCGAGGGAGCTTGCTCCCTCACCACAGGGTCTGGTGTTAGAACTTCAGACGCGTGTGCTGATCCACGACACCAGCAACGCCATCCCGAGGCAGGCGAAACCGAAGCGGTAGAAAAACCGGTTCATGCGCAGGGTCGCCCAATCCAGCGTTGGCTCTTCACTGGGACGACTTTGGCGCTGCGCCTCGATACTGGCCAGGGCGCGCTGTTCGCGACGACGGGTGGCGTGCAGCAACCAGCCGCCCGGGCAGGCGAACAGCAAGGCCAGCAAATTGATCAATTTGGCGGGATGAGCGGTAAAGAGCGAAATCAATTGCAACGACATCACAAACCTCAGGCAAACCGGTGTAGCAGACGCCGGACCGACGACCACGGCGCAGATTCTACCGAAAGCGCTCCGACCTGCCCCGGCTTTCCGACAAATAACGAAACCATTTAGCCGATTGCTGTCCTGTGTCACGGCACCGTCATCTGAATCCGCCAGTCTGTCGCCCCTCGAAACCGACACGGACTCCGTCATGCTCCACGCCGAAAACCAGGACCGCCTCTACCTCATTGCCCAAAGCGACGAACAACAAACCTTAGTCGGCAGCCTCGCCTTCAACGTCCAGGACCGGCATTGGCTGGTGTATTGCGCGCTGGGTGGGCATCAACATGCGGATTTGCCGGAAGCGGATTTGCTGACGGGGGTGAGTGTTCTGGACTTTTATTCGGAGGCGGCTTGAGCGTCCTACAAACGCAGTGATTGAAAGGGAAGATTCCGACAGGTTTTGAAGGTTGTCGCTCGGAAATGGGGTGGATAGGCTTTGGGGGTCGCTGCACATCAGCGACCGGGCGTCGCAGTCCGTTCAGTTCAGCTCATTTGGTGCATAATCGCCGGCCCAAACCGGAGCGCTTCGGTGCTCGTCGTTTGGTTTAATGGTGGCTGTGCGCGGGATACCTTCGGGTATGCCGGGTTTCCGAATGGCTCGGTCTGCGACCCCGCGTACAGCTGCCTCCTTCAATCGCGTCGCAGCGATCGTGGCAGCTAAACCTTTCATTCGGAGCGTCACCATGTTCAAAGAAACACCGAATCCCCCTGAAACCGAGAACGTTTCCCCCTACGAATCCCTCGATTCAAAAAAACTCCACGACGCCGCTAACCGCGCGCTCGATCACTACCTCAACCCAGCCGCCCTCAAATCACCCGTGGCCCGCAAGCCGAGCACGATGTACATGGTTGCGCCGGATATCAAAGACGAAGACCTGTTGGCCCACACCTGTGAATCGTTGGCTCAGGCCAGCGTGATGGCGAGTGATTTTGCGGGGTATCTGGAAGGGCCGCACCGGCACACAGCGATGGCGATTCAACAGATCGTCATGCTGGCGGAACTGGCGGTGAATCGGATGCTGGATAACGTGGGCGTGCCAAAACCTGCGCCACACAGCTGATCCCTGTGGGAGCCGGGCTTGCCCGCGATGACGGATTAACATTCAACATTGATATTGACTGACACTCAGCCATCGCGGGCAAGCCTCGCTCCCACAATGAATATGCAGGCACAAAAAAACCCGGCGCCATCACTGACACCGGGTTCTTTTAAACAAGCCGCAAACCGTTACTCGGCCAGCACCTGACCAATCGTCGGGTCCTTGAACAAGCGGGTCAACGCATCACTCAACACATCACTGACCAGCTTGGTATTGGTTTCCTGATTCGGCGCCATGCCAAAACGCTGATCCAGCGACGCACCGTAGCGACCGCTGTAACGACGGTTGGCATTCTGCACATCCGAACGGAACGTCGCGCCAATCGTTGCCTCAGTCACATACAGGCCTTCCTTGGGCGACTGATACTTCAGCTCGGCCAGGGTCACCGTCAATTGCGGTGCATTCAGCGCATTGGCCGTCGGGGTAAAGCCCAGCAAGCGCACGGCCGCTTCAGCCTGAGCCTGCAACTTCGGCAGAATTTGCGCGCCCTGCACGGTGATCGCACTGGTCTCCGGGTACAGGCCACCACGAGTCCCCAGGGTTGGCGATGGACGACCATCCACCACACGCACCACCACCGGCTGACCACGACCGACCGGCGCCAGCTGAGCCGTCAACTTGGGTTCCGGGTTCAGTTGTTGCGGGCTGTGGGCGCAGCCGACGAGGGTCAAACTGGTCACAGTGATCAAACCGAACAACAGGCGTTGCAACATGCTCTTCTCTCCAGAATCAGGCACAAACAGGCCCGCAGTATAGCGGTGCGCCACTGCGGCGAACTAGCTTCGCACAACGATTACTGAAATCTCTGACAAACCCGGCACAGCACGGTTCCTGTCACACATCTGTCACCGCCCATACACATGCACGTCATCGCTCACTGGCAACCTTCACAGCAGTCACCCCACAAGGTACTTTGCCATGCGTTTTCTCATCTCAATGTTCGCGCCACGCCCACTGCATCGCTGTTTTGCCCTGCTCGACCGCGATGGCCGCTGCCAGGCGTTCAAACAGTGCAGCCTCCAGCCCATGGGCGATGGCTGGGTCGAAATCGAAGAAATCCGCCTCAACTGGCTGCACCATCCCCTGCCCGCCAGCGCCCGTGTCAGCCAGCGCCAGCCACGTGCGCGTGCGCAACAACTGTTGACCACCTGAGCGGACGCCTAATAAAAGTCATTAAACACGACCATTTCCCTGCGTTTCTTAGATACAATCTCCCCCCGATTATAAGGACGTCTCCTGATCGGGCCTCGCAGCATCGTTAATACCTCGGTATTGACACCCCCGCACCGCCCACAGAGAGCCGCCCACACAGATCGAGTGAAGCTGGCGCGCTTGCTGTTCCCTAAGCAAAACACCACTTCTCGCGAATCTGCAGAGCTGTCATTACGCTCGGTTACTGAGCTGTTTGCCCGTTTTGCCTGTCATGTACCTCATGGCGGCAATCCATCCGGGCACGGTGCCAGGCTGGGACAGCCCTTTTTTGAGGTTCACGTCTTCAAAAGAGCGTGAAAAAAACGGGTTTTCACAACTTCACAAGAGTGTGGCGAGCAAATGAATAGTTTTGCGTCTGAACATGCACCATTAGCGTCTACAACAGCCCAACGACACAGGACCGAGTATTCCTCGAACACCGGAGCCTGAAGCCTGTCCGCTACGGATTTGGTTGCACAAACGGATGTCTCGACCATAAGTCGAATTGCCAGCCGCGTGCCGAAATGAGTTCATGTGACTCTTGAAGCCAGGCCGCATGCATCCGTCGAAGTTGCAAAAAATTGCGAAGATTCGGACATGGCGATCCTGGCCATGGGTACCTGGGGCATCACTGACACGCCCCGGAACGCCTGGCAGCTATGCCGACAATTTGGTGCTGCAGATTTTGGAGACGCGTTAAATGGCGCATAACGAAGCAGTCGACGTAGTACTGGTTGGGGCCGGCATCATGAGTGCCACCCTGGCGGTACTGCTTAAAGAGCTCGACCCCGCGATCACGCTGGAAGTCGTCGAGCTGATGGATTCCGGTGCCGCGGAGAGTTCCAATCCGTGGAACAACGCCGGTACCGGTCACGCCGGGCTGTGTGAGCTCAACTACACGCCACAGGCCGCTGACGGCACCGTCGACATCAAGAAAGCCGTGCACATCAACACCCAGTTCGAGGTGTCGAAGCAGTTCTGGTCGTACCTGACCAAGAAAGGCACCTTCGGTTCGTGCAAATCGTTCATCAGCCCGGTGCCGCACCTGAGTTTCGTGCAGGGCGAGGACGGCGTCTCCTTCCTCAAGGAACGTTTCAAGACGCTGAGCAAGCACCACGCCTTCGCCGACATGGAATACACCGAAGACAAGGCCAAAATGGCCGAGTGGATGCCGCTGATGATGCCGGGGCGCGCGGCCGACGAAGTCCTCGCCGCCACCCGCGTGATGAACGGCACCGACGTCAACTTCGGCGCCCTGACCAACCAATTGCTCCAGCACCTGACCAGCGCACCCGATGCCCAGGTCAAGTACTGCAAGCGCGTCACCGGCCTGAAGCGTAACAATGGCGGCTGGACCGTCAGCATCAAGGACGTCAACAGCGGCAACACCCGTGAAGTCGACGCCAAGTTCGTCTTCCTCGGCGCGGGCGGCGCGGCCCTGCCGCTGCTGCAAGCCTCGGGCATCGAAGAAAGCAAAGGCTTTGGCGGTTTCCCGATCAGCGGCCAGTGGTTGCGTTGCGACAACCCGGAAGTGGTCAAGCACCACCAGGCAAAGGTTTACAGCCAGGCTGCCGTGGGTTCGCCACCGATGTCCGTGCCGCACCTGGACACCCGCGTGGTCGATGGCAAGAAGTCCCTGCTGTTCGGACCTTACGCCGGCTTCACCACCAAGTTCCTCAAGCACGGTTCGTTCATGGACCTGCCGATGTCGGTTCGCGCCGGCAACATCGGCCCGATGCTGGCCGTGGCCAAAAACAACATGGACCTGACCAAGTACCTGGTCAGCGAAGTGATGCAGTCGATGGAGCAGCGCCTGGAATCCCTGCGTCGCTTTTATCCACAGGCGAAAGCCGAAGACTGGCGCCTGGAAGTGGCCGGCCAACGGGTGCAGATCATCAAGAAAGACCCGAAGAAAGGCGGCGTTCTGCAGTTCGGTACCGAACTGGTCGCGGCCAAGGACGGCTCCCTTGCCGCCCTGCTCGGCGCCTCGCCAGGCGCTTCGGTGACTGTTTCGATCATGCTTGAGCTGATCGAGAAATGCTTCCCGAACAAAGCGTCCGGTGAATGGGCTGCCAAACTGGCGGAAATCTTCCCGGCTCGGGAAAAGGTTCTGGAAACCGACGCTGCGCTGTATCGCAAGATCAATGCGCACAACAACGTCGCGCTGGAACTGGTGGAAGCCAGCAACGAGACCGAAAGCTACGCTTGATTCGGTGGCCTAAAAAAACGCCCCGTCCTCATTGAGGGCGGGGCGTTTTTTATTGATCTTCGCCAGCCTTGGAAAAAGATCTTTTGATCTTAACCGCGAGCCTTGTTGATCAGCTCGATGTACTCGGCGGCGTTGCGCTGATCCTGAATCAGGGCAACGAAGTCATTGCCGCGCTCGTCCTTGCCGTCCAGATCGTAGCCGGCTTCAACAAAGAACGTCAGAAAACGCTCGAAGTCATCGATGCGCAGGCCACGGTACGCCTTGATCAGTTTGTGCAGCGACGGTGAAGTGGCGTCGACCGGCTCGAAATCGAGGAACAGTTTGATCTGCGCATCGCCGATCTCGTCACCAATCACTTGCTTCTTATCTTTACGCATTGCCGACTCCAGCTCGCAGACATTTCACAGGGCGGGCAGTTTACCCCCGCACGGCCATGGGGCTCAACGCGGACGAACGCTGCCGGTGTGCAGATCGGCCCAGATATGGCCGTTGGCGTAACTCAGAAACTGGCAATACACCGTGTCGTTGCGCAGCAAGTCGATCACCACCCGGTACTGAGCCAGCGGGTAATAGAGGGTCAGGGTTTTGCTTTTGTCGTCATAGATCGGCTTTTTCAGGCTTTTGCTTTCGCCATCGAAGTTGACCAGCACTTGGCTGATGGTCGCGCCCTTGTTCAGGGATTTGCCCTTGAGGCGGATCAGCAGCGGTGAGGTGACCGGGATCGGTTGTTGGTTGGACTGACGCTGGCTGCCGAGGACCACCGAATACTCGGTGACCTGCAACAGTTGTTGCTGCTCGGGCTCTGCATCACGCAGGGTCAGGTCGTCCGGGGGCAAAAACTGCCCGTGCATCGGCGCCGGGGCGGCAGCCAGGGGCAGGCTGAGGATCAGCAACAGGGCGGCGCAGCTGCGGGTCAAAAGGCTCATGACAGGCTCCGGGGGCGAGGCCGAGCACTCTAGCACGATGATCAATCAGGTAAATAAGCGATCCAGATCAATACTCTGGAGGACAAGGCTGGGCATACTGAAGAGCCTTCAGCCCTATTTCGACGGCGTGCCGTCTACTGTGGAGCCCTCATGTCATTCTCCATGCCCCCATTGTTCGCCGCCTGGCGTCAGACCCGGCGCGCAGGTTATAGCTTCAGGCGATTGCGTGGCGACATCAGTGCCGGGGTGACGGTAGGGATTATCGCCATCCCCTTGGCCATGGCCCTGGCGATTGCGGTGGGGGTAGCGCCCCAGCATGGCTTGTATACGGTGCTGATCGCTGCCCCGCTGATCGCCCTGACGGGAGGCTCGCGCTTCAATGTCAGCGGGCCGACAGCCGCGTTCGTGGTGATACTGCTGCCGATCACCCAGCAATATGGCCTGGGTGGCCTGCTGCTCTGCACCCTGCTTGCCGGGGTAATCCTGATTGCCTTGGGGCTGATTCGGGCCGGACGGCTGATTCAGTACATCCCTTACCCGGTGACCCTGGGCTTTACCGCCGGGATCGGCATTGTCATCGCCACACTCCAGCTAAAGGATTTGCTGGGCCTGAGTACCACCCAGCATGCCGAACATTACGTTGAGCAATTAGGCGTGCTGCTCCAGTCATTGCCCAGCGCCCGCTTGGGGGACGGGATCATCGGCGTTACATGCCTGGCGGTTCTGATCGTCTGGCCACGCTTTGTTCCACGGATTCCGGGGCATCTGGTGGCACTGGCCGTCGGCGCATTATTGGGGCTGGCGCTGGAAGGCGGCGGATTACCGATTGCAACGCTCGGCGAGCGCTTCAGCTATATCGTCGGTGGCGTCAGCCACCCCGGCATTCCGCCGTTTCTGCCGAGCTTCGACTGGCCGTGGAATCTGCCGGGCCCCAATGGCCAACCCCTGCATTTGTCTTACGACCTGATCCGCCAATTAATGGCGCCGGCCTTCGCCATCGCCATGCTCGGAGCCATCGAATCGTTGCTGTGTGCAGTGGTGGCCGATGGCATGACGGGCAGCAAACACGACCCTAACGCCGAACTCTTGGGTCAGGGCATCGGCAATCTGGTCGCACCGCTGTTCGGCGGCATTACCGCCACCGCGGCGATCGCTCGCAGCGCCACCAATGTGCGCAGCGGGGCGTTTTCGCCATTGGCGGCGATTATCCACAGTGCGGTGGTGCTGCTGGCAATACTCGTCCTGGCTCCGCTGTTCAGCTACTTGCCGATGGCTGCGCTGGCGGCATTGCTCGTGATGGTGGCGTGGAACATGAGCGAGGCCCGGCATGTCGTGCACACCTTGCGCATCGCACCACGCAGCGATGTGTTGGTTTTGCTGACCTGTCTGAGCCTGACAGTGTTGTTCGACATGGTGCTGGCCGTTGCCGTTGGGCTGTTGCTGGCCGCCGGGTTGTTCGTCAAGCGCATGAGCGACCTCACGGACACTGCCGAATTGCCTCGAGAGTTCCATCAAGCCTTACAGGATATGCCGGAGCATGTTCGTTGCTATGCGATACGCGGGCCGTTGTTTTTCGGCGCGGCGGAAAAAGCCCTGGGCGTGCTGCGCAAATTCAGCCCCGAGGTCAAAGTGGTGATTGTCGAGATGAGTGCCGTGTCGATGCTGGACATGACGGCGTTGGCAGCCTTCGACAATATCCTCAGGGATTACCGCACCGACGGCATCGGCTTGATTCTGGTCGGGACGGCTGCGCGCGTGCGCCTGAAACTCAGGCGCGCGGGCATCCATCGGGAACAGCGTCAGTTGGCTTACGTGAACAACCTGGAACAGGCTCGACGCAAAAGCGAACGCTGGCTCGCCATGCAGGACTGAGCGCGTAGTTCAAGCGAACTGCGCACGCATTCGGGCGGGAGGCCGGCCTTCAAGCATCAACGTGTCTGGTGGCTAAACCGCCCCCAGACAGTCCCCCTGCTTACATGCCTTTAACGGCAAAAATCCCGTTGGCGTTACGCCAGTACCCTTTGTAATCCATGCCATAACCGAAGATGTAACGGTCAATGCACGGCAGGCCGACGAAATCGGCTTTCAGGTCCGGGCGAGCCTTGCGGTCGTGGTCCTTGTCGATCAGCACGGCGGTGTGCACTTTGCGGGCGCCGGCGTGTTTGCAGAAGTCGATAATCGCGCCCAGGGTGTGACCTTCATCGAGGATGTCGTCGATGATCAGCACGTCACGGTCAATGAACGAGACTTCCGGCTTGGCTTTCCAGAACAGGTCGCCGCCGCTGGTTTCGTTGCGATAACGGGTGGCGTGCAGGTAGGACGCTTCCAGCGGGAATTGCAGGTGGGTGAGCAGCTTGCCGGCGAAAATCAGGCCGCCGTTCATGACACAGAACACCACCGGATTGCTTTCAGCCAGTTGTTCGTTGATGTGCGCACCGACGCGGGCGATGGCCGCCTCGACTTCAGCTTCGGTGTACAGGCAGTCAGCCTCTCGCATGATTTGACGGATATGCTCGAGATCAGCGGACATGGCGCTCTCCAGGGGGATGGTGAAGGGAGGGACAGTTTAGGAAAAGCGGGCAAAGGTACGCATCAAGCGAGGCCAGATCAAGCGTTTGTGGACTAACGTTCTGTATGTCTATAGGACAACACCCTCGGATAGATTAATCTAGGCCGGTTTTTTTGCCCGCCGCCGGAGCCTTTCCCCATGCCCATCCTCGAGATCCGCCATCCGCTGATCCGTCATAAACTTGGCCTTATGCGCCGCGCCGACATCAGCACGAAGAATTTCCGTGAGCTCGCTCAGGAAGTCGGCGCCCTGCTGACCTATGAAGCCACCAAAGACTTGCCGCTGGAAAGCTACGACATCGAAGGCTGGTGCGGCACGGTGTCTGTCGAGAAAATCGCCGGCAAGAAGATTACCGTGGTGCCGATCCTGCGCGCCGGTATCGGCATGCTCGAAGGCGTGCTGAGCCTGATCCCGGGCGCCAAAGTCAGCGCCGTGGGCGTGGCCCGCAACGAGGAAACCCTCGAAGCCCACACCTACCTGGAAAAACTGGTGCCGGAAATCGACGAGCGCCTGGCGATGATCATCGACCCGATGCTCGCCACCGGCGGTTCGATGGTCGCCACCATCGATTTGCTGAAGAAGGCCGGCTGCAAGGACATCCGCGCGATGGTCCTGGTGGCCGCCCCTGAAGGCATCGCCGCGGTGGGCAAGGCTCACCCGGACGTGACCATCTACACCGCCTCCATTGACCAGAAACTGAACGAACACGGTTACATCATCCCAGGCTTGGGCGATGCCGGTGACAAGATCTTCGGCACCAAGCAGAAGGACGCTTGAGCATGCAGCAAGAGTTCAACGATCCGCTCTGGCGCACAGTGCTGTCGGGTGCGCAGATGCTGTTCGTGGCCTTTGGCGCGCTGGTGTTGATGCCGTTGATTACCGGCCTCGACCCGAACGTGGCGCTGTTCACCGCAGGTTTGGGGACGATTCTGTTCCAGATCGTCACCGGGCGTCAGGTGCCGGTGTTCCTCGCCTCGAGCTTTGCCTTCATCACGCCGATCATTCTCGCCAAGGGCCAGTTCGGCCTGGCGGCGACCATGGGCGGTGTGATGGGCGGCGGGTTTCGTCTACACCTTCCTCGGTCTTGCCGTGAAGATCAAAGGCACCGGGTTCATCGACCGCCTGCTACCGCCGGTGGTAATTGGACCGGTGATCATCTCCATCGGTCTGGCCATGGCGCCGATCGCCGCTAACATGGCGATGGGCAAGGCCGGCGACGGCACCGAGCTGATTCCTTACCAGACGGCGATGTTGATCTCGATGCCGGCGCTGCTGACCACCCTGATCGTCGCGGTGTTCGGCAAAGGTATTTTCCGCCTGGTGCCGATCATCTCCGGCGTGTTGGTGGGTTTCGCGATGGCGTTCTATTTCGGGGTGGTTGACACCGCGAAGATTGCGGCGGCACCGTGGTTCGCGATTCCACAGTTCACGGCACCGGAATTCAACTGGCAGGCGATTCTGTTCATCGTTCCGGTAGCCTTGGCCCCGGCCATTGAGCACATCGGCGGCGTGATTGCAGTGGGTAGCGTGACTGGTCGCGATTATTTGAAGAAGCCCGGCCTGCACCGCACGTTGCTCGGCGATGGCATTGCCACCACCGCGGCCGGTCTGTTCGGCGGCCCGCCCAACACCACCTATGCCGAAGTGACTGGCGCGGTGATGCTGACCAAAAACTACAACCCGAAAATCATGACCTGGGCCGCAATCTTTGCGATCAGCCTGGCGTTCATCGGCAAGTTCGGCGCCCTGCTGCAAAGCATCCCGGTGCCGGTGATGGGCGGGATTCTCTGCCTGTTGTTCGGTTCGATTGCTGCGGTGGGGATGAACACAATGATTCGCCACAAGATCGACCTGGGCGAAGCACGCAATCTGGTGATTGTCTCGGTGACGCTGGTGTTCGGGATTGGCGGCGTACTGGTCGGCACCGGCACCGGCCCGGACGATTTCGGCCTCAAAGGCATCGCGCTGTGCGCGGTGGTAGCGATTGCGCTGAACCTGTTGCTGCCGGGCCATGACAGCTGGAAGCACAAGAAGGCGGATGAGCCGCTGATCTAAGCAGGTCTCAAGAACGCCATCGCGGGCAAGCCCGCTCCCACAAGGTCAGCGCAATACCTGTGGGAGCGGGCTTGCCCGCGATGCTTTTAAAGCGCCAACGGCGCCCTTTCGCACAACGCGTTCAACGCCTTGGCCCACTGCGGATCATCGTTGAGGCACGGCACCAGCACCAACTCCTCCCCTCCCGCTTCGCGGAATTGCTCCTTGCCGCGATCACCGATCTCTTCCAGGGTTTCGATGCAATCGGCGACGAACGCCGGGCACATCACCAGGACTTTCTTCACGCCGCTTTTGGCCAACTCATCGAGGCGCGCTTCGGTGTAGGGTTCGATCCACTTGGCCCGCCCCAGACGCGACTGGAACGACACCGACCACTTGCCGTCCGGCAGGCCCAGGAGCCGGGCAAACTCTGACGCAGTACGCAAGCATTGGGCCCGGTAGCAGGTGGCTAATACTTCCGGTGACGCGTTCTGACAGCAATTATCGCTTTTAAAGCAATGGTGACCGGTGGGGTCAATCTTGGTCAGGTGCCGTTCCGGCAAACCGTGAAAGCTCAGCAACAGGTGATCGTAGTCCTGCTGCAAATATGGCGCAGCGCTGGCCACCAGGGCATCGAGGTATTCCGGCTGATCGTAGAACGGCTGGAGAATCGAGAACTGCACGTCGAGTTTCTTCTCCCGCACCACCCGTTTGGCTTCCTCGACTACCGTGGTCACGGTGCTGTCGGCGAACTGCGGATAGAGCGGCGCCAGGGTGACTTTTTTGTGCCCCTGAGCCGCCAGACGAACCAGCGTCGACTCAATGGATGGCTCGCCGTAGCGCATCGCCAGCTCCACCGGGCCGTGGGTCCACTGGGCGGTCATGGCCCGTTGCAGACGACGGCCGAGCACCACCAGTGGCGAACCGTCCGCCCACCAGATCGACGCATAAGCGTGGGCCGATTGCTCTGGGCGTTTGATCAGAATCAACGACACCAGCAAACGCCGCACCGGCCACGGCAGGTCGATCACATACGGATCCATCAGAAACTGATTGAGGTAGCTGCGCACATCCGCCACCGAGGTGGAAGCAGGTGAACCCAGGTTGACCAGAAGCAACGCGTGATCGGTCATGCAACGTCCTATTTCAGAGGCGGCTGGACAGATCGTCCAACGCCGCGCGCAAATCAGTGAACTGGAAAGTGAAACCTGCTTCCAGCAAGCGAGCCGGCATGGCCTTCTGGCCACCCAGCAGCAACAATGACAACTCGCCCAGGCCCACCTTCAACACGAGGGTCGGCATCGGCATGAACGCCGGACGATGCAACACGCGACCCAACGTCTGGGCGAATTCGCGATTGCGTACCGGCTTGGGCGCGCTGGCATTATATGGACCGCTGGCCTCATTGCGGTGCAGAAGAAAATCAATCAGGGCGATTTGATCCTTGATATGAATCCACGGCATCCACTGCCGACCATTGCCGATCGGCCCGCCCAGCCCCAGTTTGAACGGCAACAGCAGCCGCGACAAAAAGCCGCCCTCGGCGGACAGCACCAACCCGGTACGAATGAGGATCACGCGAATGCCCAAGGCTTCGGCGCGCTGCGCGGTTTCCTCCCAGGCGACACACAACTGGCTGGCGAAATCATCGATGACCGGTGGAGATTCTTCAGTCAACTCCCGTTCGCCACCGTCGCCGTACCAACCGATCGCCGAGCCAGAAATCAATACCTGCGGTCTTTGCTCGCGGCTTTCGAGCCAGGCCAGCAGGGTTTCGGTCAGGGTGATCCGGCTGCTCCACAATAACGCCTTGCGTTTGTGCGTCCAGAGCCGATCGGCAATCGGTGCCCCCGCGAGGTTGATAATGGCATCCACCGGTTCTTGACCCAGGTCCTCAAGTCGTGCGATTCCACGTACCTGATTGCCACAGACTTTGGCGACTTTTGCAGGCGTGCGACTCCAGACCGTCAGGCGATGTCCCTGGCTCAACCAGTGTCGGCAGAGTTGACGTCCTATCAAACCAGTACCGCCGGTCAGCAATATGTGCATGACATCTTCCTCGCGTGGCGTTTTACCCTGATCACTAGTCTATTTTTATAAGCAGGGATCTTTGGTATTAGGCAGGCTCTGTGCTTAACAATAGGCCAAGCTGTCAGAACGAGGACGCTAAAAGTTATACCAAAAAACAATATTGTACAGGTTTGAACCACGGCGTAGTCTGTACAGAAAGGTAAACGAGGCCCCTATGACTGTACCTATCGCAATCATCGGCACCGGCATCGCCGGACTCTCAGCCGCCCAGGCCCTGACGGAGGCCGGGCATGTCGTTCAACTTTTCGATAAAAGCCGCGGCAGTGGCGGACGCATGTCGAGCAAGCGCAGTGATGCGGGTGCCCTGGACATGGGCGCGCAATATTTCACTGCCCGCGACCGCCGCTTTGTCACCGAAGTCCAGCGCTGGCAAGCCAATGGCTGGGTTGCCGTGTGGACGCCGCAGCTCTATACCTTCCACGGCGGCCAGCTCAGACCTTCGCCGGATGAACAGACACGCTGGGTCGGCACACCCCGCATGAGCGCGATTACGCGCGGCTTGCTCGGGGATCTGGAAGTGCATTTCGCCTGCCGCATCACCGAGGTCTATCGCGGCGAAGAACATTGGCACCTGCAAGACGCCGAGGGCTTCACCCACGGTCCATTCAGTCATGTCGTCATTGCCACGCCCGCCCCTCAGGCGACCGCACTGCTGGCGGCCGCGCCGAAACTCGCCGGGGCCGCCGCCGGGGTAAAAATGGAACCCACCTGGGCCGTCGCCCTGGCGTTCGACACGCCACTGGAAACCGCCATCGAAGGTTGCTTCGTGCAGGACAGTCCTCTCGACTGGTTGGCGCGCAACCGCAGCAAGCCGGGACGCGACACCACCCTCGATACCTGGGTGCTGCACGCCACCAGTACCTGGAGCCGGCAGCATATCGACCTGCCCAAGGAAGCAGTGATCGAGCAATTGCACGGTGCCTTTGCCGAACTGCTGCACGACGCCATGCCTGCTCCGACTTTCAGCCTCGCTCACCGCTGGCTGTATGCCCGGCCGGCCAGCAGCCATGAGTGGGGTGCCTTGGCCGATGCCGATCTGGGCCTGTATGTATGCGGCGACTGGTGCCTGTCCGGCCGTGTCGAAGGTGCCTGGCTCAGTGGCCAGGAGGCAGCCCGCAGGTTGCATGAACACCTGCAGTGAATCGAATCAAGTCCAGCCCATCGCTGCTGTCGACATGGGCAGCAGCCTCGCAAAAACCTATACAAAAAATTTGACTTGTACATCTTTGAATCTATGATGAAGTCATGTTGTACAGATCCAATAATCTGTACAGGTCTGGATTCGAGGCGCTCCGATGCCCCCCACAGCCATGAAACCCAAAATCGCCATCAGCGCCTGCCTGATGGGAGCCGAAGTGCGTTACAACGGCGGGCACAAAGCATCGCGGCTGTGCAGCCTTACCCTCACTGATTATTTCGATTTCGTCCCGGTCTGCCCGGAAGTCGCCATTGGCCTGGGTATCCCTCGCGAACCGATCCGCCTGGTCGGCAACCCCGAACACCCGGAGGCTGTCGGCACGATCACCCCTGAGATCAACGTCACCCGACCGCTGGCCGAGTACGGTCAAAAAATGGCGATAGAGCTGGGCGACATCTGCGGCTATATCTTCATGCAGAAATCCCCTTCGTGCGGGCTGGAACGGGTCAAGGTCTACCACGCCAACGGCGCGCCAGTGGACCGCGGTAGCCGTGGCATCTACGCCCAAGCCTTCTGTGCGTTGCATCCTGATCTACCGGTGGAGGAAGACGGCCGCCTCAACGACCCGGTACTGCGGGAAAACTTCCTCACCCGCGTGTTCGCCTACAGCGCCTGGCAGCAGTTGCTGCAAACAGGCCTGACCCGGCGCAGCCTCACTGACTTTCACTCGCGCTACAAATACCTGTTGATGGCCCACAACCCGGTGCAATACAAAACCCTGGGCAACTTGCTGGGCAATATGGGCCAGTCCGCTCTCGAAGTGCTTGGCCCGCGCTATTTCAGCGAGCTGATGGCAGCCCTGAAAAAATGCGCCACACGCCGCACCCACACTAACGTGCTGCAGCACCTCAGTGGCTATCTCAAACAAGTCATCAGCCCTGAAGACAAACAAGAAGTGCAGCACGTCATCGGCCAGTATCGCCAGGGCATCGTGCCGCTAGTGGTGCCATTGACGCTGCTCAAACACTACTTTCGCCAACACCCGGATCCCTACATTGCGCAACAGGTTTACCTGCAACCGCACCCGGAAAACCTCAGCCTGCGAAACGCGATTTAATGAAAAATCCACCGGACACCAGCGCTAGTGAAGACCTTGGCAGCGACTTCAAGAAGGCTCTGGACGCTGGCTGGCTGCCCATTCGTGAAGTGGCCCGGCAGACCGGGGTCAATGCCGTCACCTTGCGCGCCTGGGAACGGCGCTATGGGCTGATCGTGCCCCAGCGTACGCCCAAGGGGCATCGGCTGTTCTGTGCCGAACACGTTCAACGGATCCTGACGATCCTCACCTGGCTCAATCGCGGCGTGGCTGTCAGCCAGGTCAAACAGCTGCTCGACACGCCTCAGGGGCTGACCGACCCCGTCGGGAACGATTGGCTGGTGCTGCGCCAGACACTGCTGCAAGCGGTCACTCATCTGGCCGAACGCACACTCGATGACACGGTGAATCAGGCGATGGCGCTGTATCCGCCACGCACCTTGTGTGAACGGTTGTTGATGCCGTTGCTGGCGGAACTGGAACAACGCTGGCAAGGCCAGTTCGGCGCACAGATGGAGCGGGTGTTTGTTTATTCCTGGCTGCGCAGCAAATTCGGCGCGAGGATCTACCATAACAACCGTCAGTTACGCACCGCGCCGCTGCTGCTGATCAATCACTCGGACCTGCCACTGGAGCCTCATCTGTGGCTGACGGCCTGGTTGATCAGCAGCGTCGATTGCCCGGTGGAAGTCTTCGACTGGCCGCTCCCCGCTGGCGAACTTGCGCTGGCGGTCGATCACCTGCAAGCCCGCGGCGTACTGCTGTATTCCAGCAAAGCCATGAATCTTGCGCAGCTGACGAAACTTTTGAATGGCGTCAGTTGCCCAAAAATGATTGCCGGACCAACGGTGTGTATCCACCACACCGAGTTATCCGCAAGAACCACTGCCATTGCTGACTTGTCCCTGGCCGAAGACCCGTTGTCGGCCCATCAGGGCCTGATTCAGCGTGGGCTCATTTAATGACGCTTTTTTAATGGATCGTGCGGATACCACCATGCAATTGATCTGGCTGCGCAGCGACTTGCGTCTACATGACAACACCGCCCTCTCGGCCGCCACAGCCCGCGGCCCGACTGTGGCGGTTTATTTGCTGAGTCCGCAGCAATGGCTGGCGCATGACGATGCGCCGTGCAAAGTGGATTTCTGGCTGCGCAACCTCAGCGAGTTACGCCATGCGCTGGGCGCCCTGAACATCCCGCTGCTGATTCGCAAGGCGTCCCGCTGGGATGAGGCACCGAAGGTCCTGCTCGAGTTGTGCCAGCAATTGAAGATCGACGCAGTACACGCCAACGAGGAATACGGCATTCATGAAACCCGTCGTGATGCCGCGGTGGCCCAAGCCCTGAAAGCCCAAGGCATCGACTTTTACAGCTACCTCGATCAATTGCTGCTCAAGCCCGGCACCGTGCTGACCAGAACCGGCACTTATTTCCAGGTCTTCAGCCAGTTCCGCAAGGTCTGCTACGAACGCTTGCACGCCTCATTGCCGAGATTGGTTACCGCCCCCGCCATCCAGGCTCCGTTGGGTATCGCGAGCGACGAACCTCCCTCTCGTGTCGAGGGTTTCGACACGCCCAGCGACAGGTTGCGTGCTCTCTGGCCGGCCGGCGAAGCCGAGGCCCGACGCCGCCTCGAGACCTTTACCGACGCACAGATCGACTATTACCACAGCGAACGCGACTTCCCGGCAAAACCCGGCACCAGCCAACTCTCGGCCTATCTCACCGCCGGGGTCATCTCCCCTCGTCAGTGTCTGCACGCCGCGTTGCAAAGCAATCAAGGGGAGTTCGAAAGCGGCAAGGTCGGTGCCGTCACCTGGATCAACGAGTTGCTGTGGCGCGAGTTCTACAAACATATTCTGGTGGGCTACCCACGGGTCTCCCGGCACCGCGCCTTTCGCCCGGAAACCGAAGCCCTGGCCTGGCGTGATGCACCGGAAGATCTCAAGGCCTGGCAGCAAGCCCGTACCGGCCTGCCGATTATTGATGCCGCCATGCGCCAATTGCTGGAAACCGGCTGGATGCACAACCGCTTGCGCATGGTCGTGGCAATGTTCCTGACCAAAAACCTGCTGATCGACTGGCGTGAAGGCGAGCGTTTCTTCATGCGACATCTGATTGACGGCGATCTGGCGGCGAACAACGGTGGCTGGCAGTGGAGTTCGTCCACCGGCACCGATTCGGCGCCCTACTTCCGGATTTTCAACCCCCTGAGCCAGTCGGAAAAGTTCGATGCCGAAGGGGTTTTCATCAAGCATTGGTTGCCGCAGATCAATGAAATGAACAAAAAAGACCTGCACAATCGCGCGAGACTCGATGGATTATTCGGTGTAACGGATTATCCATCGCCTATCGTCAACCTGAGCACTTCCCGTGAACGGGCCTTGGCCGCGTTCAAGAACCTGCCATCCCGACAGGGTTTATCACCACCGGAATTAAGTTGATGCCGCCGCATTGCGTTATAAATACGGTGTTGAGCCGGGAAATTATTTGGTTAAAAAGGGAATTGGGATGAGGCGTACACCTCCAAGGCGATACTGGTTGACCGGTGCCTGCAACGGTATTGGTGCCGCGCTGGCCGAAGAAATACTGAAAACCGGTGCCCATCTGGCCGTCAGTTCCCGCTCATTGGCGCCATTGAAGGCCCTGTCTCAGCGTTACCCCGGACAAGTGCTGGTGGTCGCGGGTGATTTGACCAACGGCCAACGGGTGCGCGAAATCGGCGAGCAGATTGCCAAGGAATGGGGTTCTCTGGACACCATGATCCTCAACGCAGGCACCTGCGAATACGTCGACGCCAATCAGTTCGACTCGTCAATCATCGAGCACATCGTGCGTACCAACCTGCTTGCCAGCAGCTATTGCATCGAAGCCGCCCGGCCCCTGCTGCAGGCGGGCACTGCGCCGCATCTGGTGGGCTTGGCCAGTTCGGTGACCTGGCTGCCCCTGCCACGAGCCGAAGCCTATGGCGATTCAAAGCCCGGGTTGCGTCATCTTTTCGAGTCCTTGCGCATCGACGTGGAGCCGGAAAACATCGAAATGACCATCGTCAGCCCAGGACTTATCGATATCCCCCTGAGCAACGACGCTTCAGAACACCTCGACTGGTCGGCGGACAAAGCTGCGCGATACCTCTTCGACATGCTCAAGCATCGTCCACTGGTGCTCTCCTTACCGGAGCTGCTCATGCCTGTCCTTTGGCCTCTGCCACAAAAGCCTGGCCAGACGGGACTGGAAATCGGCAAGCGTATGGAGCGAAACAATCCGCCGATCGATGGGCTGCCGTGAAGCCTGAGCGTCCGTCAGGCCTTTCACACAGCGTGGGCTCACTGCCTTACACTGCGCGCCATGAAAACCATTCCCCACACGCAAATCGCCGAACCTGCGGTCACCTGCTCGACCTGCGCGGCCTGCTGCTGCCAGCTTGAAGTCATGTTGATCACCGACACCGGCGTGCCCGAGCGTTTTATCGATACCGACGATTGGGGCGGGGAAGTCATGCTGCGACTGGATGACGGCTGGTGCGCCGCGCTCGATCGCAACAGCATGATGTGCACCATCTACGAAAAACGTCCGCTGATATGCCGGGAGTTCGAAATGGGCGCACCGGAATGCATCACCGAACGCCAGGGGATTGCGACGGCGTATCGGTGAACCTCAGGCCACCGAAGATTCAATGTGGGAGCGGGCTTGCTCGCGAAAGCGGACTTTCAATCAACATCATCGTTGAATGTTAATCCATCTTCGCGAGCAAGCCCGCTCCCACATTGAATGTGCAGTGTTGCTTACAACGGCATTGTGTAATGCAGCGAGTAACTCTCTACGCCATCGTTCGGGCTGCTGATCCCGGCATTGGAATAATGCGTGGCGCGAATCCCGACCTCATGTCCGCCGGTAAAGCGCAGACCAAACCCGAAACGGTCTTCGAACTGAAAGGCCCCGCCAAGTTTGTTGTCTTCGACTTCGGTATTGGCAAACACCGCGATGCCGATACCCGCCTCAACGTAGGGTTTGATGGTCTGACCGGCAAACTCATACACCAGCACCGGCGAGAACGACAAACTGTGGTTGCTCGACGTTTCATCGCCCTCCCAATAGGTGTAAGCGCCGCTCCAGTAGCCGGTCAAGCGACCGATATCACTCTGCAACCAGCTCTTGTCCCAGTCGAATTGCATACCCAGTCGGTAGGTCATGGTCGAATCGCTGGTCTGGCCGACCCCGAACTCCACCCCTGCTGCCTGCGCGGTAAAACTGTGCCCCATCAATGCGGTCGCAATCGCGGCCAAGCAGAATAGTCGCTTCATTAGAAACATCCTTTTCCGAACAATTTCGTATGGTTTTTATGCTGTCCAACAGACAAAGCTATAGAAGTTGACGCTTGATCAGAAGTTCAGCTCAATTATTCGTGTCATCACTTTTTATCTACAAGTCGAAGCTTTGCACAACACCCGTCGAATGCCACAAAACCGGCAAGATATTTCTGAAATGTTCCGGATCCGCACTCGACCAGAACCGGGTAGTGCTAGCAGGTCCCTCGGCCAGCAACTCACGCTCGGCCAACAATCGTTGAAGCTGCCGTGCCACAGCGGCACCGGTATCGATCAGGCTGATGCTTTGCGGGAGCATCTGCTTAAGCAGTGGCTTTAAAAAGGGATAATGCGTGCAGCCTAGAATGATTGTGTCTGCACCTGCAGCCAGCAGCGGATCGACATACCCCTGCAACAACTGACGCAATGCCTCGCTGTGCAAATCGCCATTTTCAATCAGCTCCACCAACCCGGGGCATGGCTGAGTGATGACTCGCACATCGGCGGCGAAACGGTCGAGCAAGGCGGCGAACTTGGCACTCTGTAATGTGCCGGTGGTGGCGAGTACGCCAACCACACCGCTGCGCGTCGCCGCTGCAGCCGGCTTGACCGCAGGCTCCATGCCGACGATGGGCCACTCGGGGAAATCGCGCCGCAAGTCCGCAACACCCGCAACGGTCGCGGTGTTGCAAGCGAGCACCAGCGCCTTGGCGCCCTGCTGCGCAAAGAACTGCGCCATGACACTGCAACGCTGACTGATGAATGCCGGGGATTTCTCACCGTAGGGAATATTCCCGCAATCGCCGAGGTACAAAAGAGACTCGTTGGGCAGCAACTGCTGGATCTCGGCCAGCACGGAGAGCCCACCGACGCCGGAATCGAATACAGCAATCGGCGCTTCACGCATGGCTTGACCCGCAAACGCTGCAGCCTGGATCGCGCTTGACCCGCAATTCACGGAAGCGCGTGCCCAAGGCATCGATCAATAACAGGCGCCCCACCAGCGGTTCACCGAACCCCACCAGCAATTTCAGCGCTTCGAGGGCTTGCAGGCTACCGACCAGGCCCACCAACGGACCGAGTACACCGGCCTCGCTGCAGGTCAGCTCGGCTTCGCTGCCGTGCCCGTATAAACAGTGGTAGCACGGGCTTTCCAGACGACGGGAGTCGAACACCGACAACTGCCCTTCCAGTCGAATCGCCGCACCGCTGACCAGCGGCTTGCGCGCAGCCACACACGCGGCGTTGACCGCCTCGCGGGTGGAAAAATTGTCGGAACAATCCAGCACCAGATCCACCGCAGCAACGGCGGCAGCCAGCGAATCCTCGTCCAATGCAGTGCGATGGGCGATCAGCTGGATCTCGGGATTGATCGCGGTCAGGCGACGGATCGCCGAATCGACCTTGCTCAGGCCGACGCTGTCGGTGTCGTGAACGATCTGGCGCTGCAGATTGGTCAGGTCGACCGTGTCGAAGTCCGCCAGATGCAACTCACCGACACCAGCCGCAGCCAGGTACAGCGCAACCGGCGAGCCGAGACCGCCAAGGCCGACAATCAGCACACGGCTTTCTTTGAGTCGTAACTGGCCGTCGATGTCGACGTGTTGCAGCAGAATCTGCCGGCTATAACGCAGTAGTTCCTGATCATTCAGCACGGCAAGCGCCCCAGACTGATGCGTTCGTGGCCGCCCAGATCGGTGCGGCTGTGGACCTCTTCAAAGCCGCGGCTCAGCAGCAAATCGCGCACGGCCTCGGCTTGATCGTAACCATGTTCGAGCATCAACCAGCCACCTGCCTCAAGATGATCCGGTGCCTGGGCGACGATCAGACGCAGATCGTCGAGCCCATCGACGCCGGCGACCAAAGCGCTGGCCGGTTCGAAGCGCACATCGCCTTCCACCAAATGCGGATCGGTCGAAGCAATGTAGGGCGGATTGCTGATGATCAGCTGAAAACGCTGGCCTTCCAACGCGCTGAACCAATGGCTACTCAGCACCGTGGCGTTGTTCAGGTGTAGGCGCTGGCGATTACGCTCGGCCAAGGCCACGGCTTCCAGCACACGATCCACGGCGGTGACTTTCCAGGCCGGACGTTCGCTGGCCAGGGCCAGGGCGATGGCGCCACTGCCGGTGCCCAAATCGAGAACCGTGGCCGGGGTTGCCGGCAACAGTTCCAGCGCGGTCTCTACCAACAACTCGGTGTCGGGACGCGGGATCAGCGTGTGGGGCGCGACTTCCAGGTCGAGTTTCCAAAAGCCTTGCTGCCCCAGAATGTAGGCCACCGGCTCACCGCTACGGCGGCGTTGCAGGTACTCGGCAAACTTCAGGGCCGCTTCACTCGGGACGATACGCTCAGGCCAGGTGTGCAGAAAACTGCGGGACTTGCCCAAGGCCGCCGCCAGCAGCAATTCGGCATCCAGACGCGCGGTGGGCGAGTCGGGCAAATCAGCTGCGCGCAACAAGCTGGCAATGATCGTCATTTACTCACCTATCGCCGCCAATTGGTCGGCCTGGAACTCGGCCAGCAGCGGTTCGATCACCGCATCCACGCCACCGGCGAGAATTTCGTCGAGCGAATACAGCGTCAGGTTGACCCGGTGGTCGGTGACCCGGCCCTGGGCAAAGTTATAGGTGCGAATACGCTCGGAACGGTCACCGGAACCGACCAGCAACTTACGCTCGCTGGCGATGGCATTGGCTGCTGCGCTGGTCTGTTGGTCGTTAAGCTTGGCCGACAGCCAGGACATCGCCCGGGCGCGGTTCTTGTGCTGGGAACGTTCTTCCTGGCACTCGACAACAATACCGGACGGCAAGTGTGTGATACGAATCGCCGAGTCGGTCTTGTTGACGTGCTGACCACCGGCACCGGAGGAGCGATAGGTGTCGACCCGCAGATCCGCCGGGTTGATCTCGATCGCTTCCTGCTCGTCCGGCTCGGGTAACACGGCCACGGTGCAAGCCGAGGTGTGGATGCGGCCCTGGGATTCAGTGGCCGGAACCCGCTGTACGCGGTGTGCGCCGGATTCGAACTTCAGCTTGCCGTAAACGTTCTCGCCTTCGACCCGGGCAATGACTTCTTTATAGCCGCCGTGTTCGCCTTCGTTCTCCGAGAGAATTTCTACCCGCCAGCCACGCCGTTCGGCGTAACGCGAATACATGCGGAACAGGTCACCGGAAAAGATTGCCGCTTCGTCACCACCGGTGCCGGCACGGATTTCGAGGAATACGTTGCGCCCATCGTTGGGATCTTTTGGCAGCAGCATGCGTTGCAGCTGGGCTTCGATTTCGATCAGTTGCTCTTTGGCTTCGCGGACTTCTTCCACGGCCATTTCGCGCATGTCCGGGTCGCTGTCCTTGAGCAGCGCCTGAGCCCCTTCAAGGTCGCTTTGCACTTTTAGCAGCTGTTTATAGGTGCCAACGATCGGCTCGACTTCCGCGTATTCCTTGGAATAGGTGCGGAACTTGTTTTGATCTGAAATGACCTCGCCATCGCCAAGCAGGGCGGTCAATTCCTCGAAGCGGTCCTGGAGGATGTCCAGCTTATTGAGCAGTGACGCTTTCATTGCGGTTTTTTATCCGAAAAGCTATCCGATGAGCCCTCACCGAGGGCAAAGAGTTCTTGGGCCATGGCCAGCGCATCGAGGCGGCCTTCGGCAGAGAGCTTTTTCAATTGCACGCTCGGAGCATGCAAGAGTTTGTTGGTGAGGCCGCGGGCCAGTTGCACCAGCACGTCTTCGGCGCTGCTGCCATTGGCGAGCATGCGCTGGGCCTTCTGCAATTCTTCGTCGCGCAGGCGCTCGCTTTGTTGACGATAAGCCTTGAGCACATCCACCGCTGCCAGTTCGCGCAGGCGAACCATGAAATCTTCGGCACCAATCGACACCATCTCTTCGGCGGCCTGGGCAGCGCCCTGACGGCTCTTGAGGTTTTCGGCGACCACTTCGTGGAGATCGTCGACGCTATACAGGTAAACGTCGTCCAACTCGCCGACTTCCGGCTCGATATCCCGAGGGACGGCGATATCCACCATGAAAATCGGCTTGTGCTTGCGCAATTTCAAGGCACTTTCCACCGCGCCTTTACCGAGAATCGGCAACTGGCTGGCGGTGGAACTGATGACGATGTCGCTGCGCACCAGTTCTGCCGGGATGTCCGAGAGCAGTACTGCGTGGGCGCCGAACTGCTCGGCCAGAATGCTCGCGCGCTCCAGGGTGCGGTTCGCAACCACGATTCGCTTCACCCCCAGCTCATGCAGATGACGGGCGACCAGGGTAATGGTCTCGCCGGCGCCGATCAGCAAAGCCTGGCTGCGTTGCAAATCACTGAAAATCTGTTTCGCCAGGCTGACCGCGGCAAACGCCACGGACACCGGGTTTTCACCGATGGCGGTGTCGGTTCGCACCTGTTTGGCCGCATTGAATGTGGCCTGGAACAACCGCCCGAGCAGCGGACCGATGGTGCCCGCCTCGCGAGCCACGGCGTAAGCCGATTTCATCTGACCGAGAATCTGCGGTTCACCCAACACCAGCGAATCGAGCCCGGAGGCGACCCGCATCATGTGACGAACTGCCGCATCATCTTCATGCACATAAGCGCTCGCACGCAGCTCATCGAGGCTCAAATGATGATAATCGGCCAGCCAGCGCAACACGATGTCAGCCGAAAGGTGATCCTGTTCTATATACAGTTCACTGCGATTGCAGGTGGAGAGGATCGCAGCTTCGCGGCTGTCGGTGAGTCGGCAGAGCTGCTGCAAGGCCTCAACCAGCTGCTCAGGGGTAAAGGCCACGCGCTCGCGGACGTCTACTGAAGCAGTCTTGTGGTTAATACCGAGTGCAAGGAAGGCCATTCAAGGTCGCTGATGGTGACGTGAAGCCGACAATTGTCCTACTTCGACAGAGCCAGAACAACCACTCGATATCTATCGCTTCTGTAAGAACTGCCAAAGGCTGCGATCCGTTCTCGTTTACAAGGGCTCCGGACCTGTGGGGATTGCCCGCGCGGGTAAATTGGCCGGGCGGTTATGTTTGGCCGAAGGCTTGTGTCATGATGATCCGACCGCAGGTTAGTCGTCCTTTTCCTATATGAATAGATCTTCCGCGTTGCTCCTCGCTTTTGTCTTCCTCAGCGGCTGCCAGGCCTTGGCGCCCGTTTCGTCGGACGGTACGCCGCCGGTCGAAGACAGCACTCCGGCTCCTGAAAAGCCCAAGGTTTACAGCTCGTTCAGTGAAGAAACCGTCTTCAGCCTGTTGAGCGCCGAACTGGCTGGCCAGCGCAATCGTTACGACATTGCCCTGGACAACTACGTGACCCAGGCCATCAATACCCAGGATCCGGGCATCTCCGAGCGGGCATTTCGCATTGCCGAGTATCTGGGTGCCGATCAGGCTGCCCTCGACACTGCACTGGTCTGGGCCAAAAACGCCCCGGACGATCTCGAGGCGCAACGGGCGGCGGCCGTGCAACTCGCCCGCGCAGGGCGTTATGACGACTCCATGGTCTATATGGAGAAAGTCCTGCAAGGCAAAGGCGACACGCATTTCGACTTTCTCGCCCTGTCCGCGGCCGATACCGACCAGGACACGCGCAACGGTCTGATGAAAGGTTTTGACCGCTTGTTGCAGCGCCATCCGCACAACAACCAGCTGATTTTCGGCAAGGCCTTGCTGATGCAACAGGACGGCGATGCCAAAGGTGCCTTGACCCTGCTCGAAGACAACCCGCCGGACGAGGGCGAAATAGCGCCGATCCTGCTGCGCGCGCGCCTGCTGCAAGGACTCAATCGTGGCGATGAAGCCCTGCCGCTGCTGCAAAAAAGCATCAAGAAATACCCGGACGACAAACGCCTGCGCCTGACTTATGCACGCATGCTGGTTGAACAGGACCGCATGGAAGATGCCAAGGTCGAGTTCTCGAGCCTGGTGCAGCAATACCCCGAAGACGACGAACTGCGTTATTCCCTGGCCCTGGTCTGCCTGGAAGCCAAGGCGTGGGACGAGGCCAAAGGTTACCTGGAAGATTTGATCGCTCGGGAAAGCCATGTCGACTCGGCACACCTGAACCTGGGGCGTATTGCTGAAGAGCGTAACGACCCGCAGGGCGCATTGATCGAATACGCCCAGGTCGGGGTGGGCAACGATTACCTGCCGGCACAATTGCGTCAGGCCGATATTCTGATGAGCAATGGCAAGACCGCCGAAGCCCAAAGCCGTCTGGCAGCCGAGCGCGGCGAGCAACCCGATTACGCGATCCAGTTGTACCTGATCGAAGCCGAAACCTTGTCTGCCAACAAACAGGGCGACAAGGCCTGGAAAGTCCTGCAGCAAGCCCTGCAGCAATACCCCGACGATCTGAATCTGCTGTATACCAGGGCCATGCTGGCAGAAAAACGCAATGACCTGGCGCAGATGGAAAAAGACCTGCGATTGATCATCAAGCGTGACCCGAACAATGCAATGGCGTTGAACGCTCTCGGCTACACCCTGTCCGACCGCACCACACGCTACGCCGAAGCCAAGGCCTTGATCGAACAGGCGCACCAGATCAACCCGGAAGACCCGGCAGTCCTCGACAGCCTCGGATGGGTCAATTTCCGCCTGGGTAACCTCGACGAAGCCGAGCGGTATTTGCGCCAGGCGCTGGAGCGCTTCCCCGATCAGGAAGTCGCCGCGCACCTGGGCGAAGTCCTGTGGGCCAACGGCAAACAACGCGAAGCCAAGCAAATCTGGAGCAAGTTCCTCAAGGAACAGCCCGACAGCCCTACCCTGCGCGGCACCATCAAGCGCCTGACCGGATCAGAGACTCTCTAAGTTATGTTTTTGCGCCACATCATCGTTTTCAGCTTCATCGCTCTGCTCGCCGGTTGCGCGGGCTTCGTTGCCCGCGAATCGGTCCAGGGTCAAGGCAACAAGGCCCAATGGCGCGAGCACAAGCAGCAACTGACCGGCCTCGACGGCTGGCAGATCAACGGCAAAATCGGCATCCGCGCACCAAAAGATTCGGGTAGCGGCACGTTGTTCTGGCTGCAACGCCAGGACTACTACGACATCCGTCTCTCTGGCCCGCTGGGTCGTGGCGCGGCCCGCTTGACCGGTCGCCCGGGCAAAGTCTCGCTGGAAGTGGCCAATCAGGGCCGATATGACGCGCCGACCCCGGAAGCTCTGGTTGAAGAACAACTGGGCTGGAAATTACCGGTATCCCATCTGGCGTGGTGGGTTCGCGGGCTCCCGGCCCCGGACAGCAAAAGTCGCCTGACCCTCGACGTCGACAGCCGCCTGGCCAATCTCGAACAGGATGGCTGGCAGGTCGAGTACCTGAGCTATGCCGAGCAGAACGGCTACTGGCTACCCGAGCGGATCAAACTGCACGGCACCGACCTTGATGTCACGCTGGTGATCAAGGAATGGCAACCACGCAAACTGGGGCAGTGAACATGACTGCGCCACGCCTGACATTGCCCTCGCCCGCCAAGCTCAACCTGATGTTGCACATCCTCGGTCGCCGTGAAGACGGTTACCACGAGTTGCAAACGATTTTTCAGTTCCTCGATTATGGCGATGAAATCACCTTCGCCGTTCGCGACGATGGCGTGATTCGGTTGCACACCGAATTCGCCGACGTCCCTCACGACAATAACCTGATCGTCAAAGCCGCAAAAAAACTTCAGGAGCAATCCGGTTGTTCGCTGGGGGTCGACATCTGGATCGAAAAAATCCTGCCCATGGGCGGTGGAATCGGTGGCGGCAGCTCGAATGCGGCGACCACATTGCTGGGCCTCAATCATCTTTGGCAACTGGGTTGGGATGAGGATCGGCTCGCTGCTCTGGGTCTTACGCTTGGCGCCGACGTCCCGGTTTTCGTGCGTGGACACGCGGCTTTCGCCGAGGGCGTGGGGGAAAAACTCACCCCTGTAGAGCCCGAAGAACCGTGGTATCTCGTGCTGGTGCCGCAAGTATCTGTAAGTACAGCAGAAATTTTTTCAGATCCACTGTTGACACGTAACACTCCTCCCATTAAAGTGCGCCCCGTTCCCAAGGGAAACAGTCGAAATGACTGCTTACCGGTAGTAGCAAGGCGTTATCCAGATGTACGTAACGCATTGAATTTGTTAGGTAAATTCACCGAAGCAAAACTCACCGGAACTGGAAGTTGTGTGTTTGGGGGCTTCCCAAGCAAAGCTGAAGCTGATAAAGTCTCGGCCCTTCTGACAGAGACCCTTACAGGGTTTGTAGCGAAAGGAAGCAACATTTCGATGTTGCATCGCAAGCTGCAAAGTCTGCTCTAAAAGGAATCGGGTACTGGGTACTCGTTGCAACAGATACAGGGGCGTCGCCAAGCGGTAAGGCAGCAGGTTTTGATCCTGCCATGCGTTGGTTCGAATCCAGCCGCCCCTGCCATTTTCCTATACTCATCCAGGTTACCCTCAGCCTTCAGGTACTGCGCGTGTCCAAGATGATGGTCTTTACGGGGAACGCTAACCCCGATCTGGCTCGGCGTGTTGTACGTCAGCTGCATATCCCTCTCGGTGACATCTCTGTCGGTAAGTTCTCCGACGGCGAAATTACTGCCGAGATCAATGAAAACGTTCGTGGTAAAGACGTCTTCATTATTCAGCCGACTTGCGCTCCGACCAACGATAACCTGATGGAACTGGTAGTGATGGCTGATGCCTTCCGCCGCTCCTCGGCTACTCGTATCACTGCTGTTATTCCTTACTTTGGTTATGCCCGTCAGGATCGCCGTCCGCGTTCCGCACGTGTGGCTATCAGCGCGAAAGTCGTTGCTGACATGCTTACCGTAGTCGGCATCGACCGTGTTCTCACGGTTGATCTGCATGCTGACCAGATTCAGGGCTTCTTCGATATTCCGGTAGATAACATCTACGGCTCCCCGGTACTGGTGGATGACATTGAAGATCAGCGCTTCGAAAACCTGATGATCGTGTCCCCGGACATTGGTGGCGTCGTGCGTGCACGGGCTGTTGCCAAATCCCTGGGCGTGGATCTCGGGATCATCGACAAACGCCGTGAGAAAGCCAATCACTCTGAAGTGATGCATATCATCGGTGATGTCGAAGGGCGTACCTGTATTCTGGTCGATGACATGGTCGATACCGCCGGCACTCTGTGCCACGCGGCCAAGGCCCTGAAAGAGCATGGCGCTGCCAAGGTTTTCGCCTACTGCACGCACCCTGTGCTGTCGGGTCGGGCGATCGAAAACATTGAAAATTCCGTGCTGGACGAGCTGGTGGTAACAAACACCATCCCGCTGTCCGCTGCAGCACAAGCCTGTGCGCGTATCCGTCAACTGGATATCGCACCGGTAGTTGCCGAGGCGGTTCGCCGCATCAGCAATGAAGAATCGATCAGCGCGATGTTCCGTTAAGGGCCCTGCCCTTCTCGTTACATCTCGTTGACGAAAAGCGCCCCGCCCCGGCATTCCTGTCGGGGCGGGGCTTTTTTGCCCATATCGCCTTTAAGCGCTGGTCGCAAACGCTGGGGCGAATGTGGTTATTTTGGAGATACAACATGAACGATTTTACTCTGAATGCTGAAGTGCGTTCCGACCTGGGGAAAGGTGCGAGCCGCCGCCTGCGTCGTCTCGCAAGCCTGGTTCCAGCTGTAGTTTACGGTGGCGACAAAGCCCCTGAATCCATCAGCATGCTGGCTAAAGAAGTTGCCAAACTGCTCGAAAACGAAGCGGCTTACAGCCACATCATCGAGCTGAACGTTGGTGGCACCAAGCAAAACGTCGTAATCAAAGCTCTGCAACGTCACCCGGCCAAAGGCCACGTGATGCACGCTGACTTCGTACGCGTAGTTGCCGGCCAGAAACTGACCGCTATCGTTCCAGTGCACTTCATCAACGAAGAAGCACCGGTCAAGAAAGGCGGCGAGATTTCGCACGTGACTTCGGAAATCGAAGTGTCCTGCCTGCCGAAAGACCTGCCTGAATTCATCGAAGTCGACCTGGCTAACGCCGAAGTCGGTTCGATCATTCACCTGTCCGACCTCAAAGCCCCTAAAGGCGTTGAGTTCGTTGCTCTGGCACACGGCGATGACAAGGCTGTTGCCAACGTTCACGCTCCACGTGTTGCTCCAGAAGCTGCAGAAGGCGCTGCAGAGTAATTTCACTCTGTACGCCGGAGTGACCGGAAACATCGCGGACTAGAGCGTAGCGAGAAAGCGGGCGAGAACGCGGAGTTTACATATGGTAAATGAGCACTTGTCGTCCACTTTCGCCGCACACTTTGATTGCGGCGATGTTATCCACCACTTCAAGGAAGGGCCCCTATCGTGACTGCCATCAAACTGATCGTTGGCCTGGGAAATCCAGGCGCTGAATACGAACAGACCCGGCATAACGCAGGGGCCCTTTTTGTTGAGCGCATCGCGCACGCGCAAGGTGTCAACCTTGTGGCCGATCGCAAATATTTCGGCCTGACCGGGCGCTATTCGCATCAGGGTCAAGATGTTCGTCTGCTGATTCCCACCACCTACATGAACCGCAGCGGCCAGGCCGTCGCGGCACTTGCCGGCTTCTTCCGCATCAAGCCTGAAGAAATCCTGGTGGCGCATGACGAACTCGATCTGCCTCCGGGCGTTGCCAAGCTTAAACAGGGCGGCGGCCATGGCGGTCACAACGGGTTGCGCGACATCATTGCGCAACTGGGCAATCAGAATACCTTTCACCGCTTGCGGCTTGGCATTGGCCACCCGGGCGTTGCCAGTATGGTTTCAAATTTCGTCCTGAGTCGTGCGCCACGCGCCGAACAGGAAAAACTCGATGCCAGCATCGACTTTGCCCTCGGCGTGCTGCCGGATATCCTCGCCGGGGAATGGAACCGCGCGATGAAAAACCTGCACAGCCAGAAGGCCTGACTCTTACCCGAGGGGAAACACCATGGGATTCAATTGCGGCATCGTCGGCCTGCCTAACGTCGGCAAGTCCACCCTGTTCAACGCCCTGACCAAGTCCGGGATCGCGGCCGAGAACTTCCCCTTCTGCACCATCGAGCCCAACAGCGGGATCGTGCCGATGCCGGATCCGCGCCTGGAAGCCCTGGCAGCCATCGTCAAACCCAAGCGCATCCTGCCGACCACCATGGAATTCGTCGACATCGCAGGCCTGGTTGCCGGCGCCTCGAAAGGTGAAGGCCTGGGAAACAAGTTCCTCGCCAACATCCGCGAGACCGATGCTATCGCTCACGTGGTCCGCTGCTTCGAAGACGAGAACGTGATTCACGTCTCCAACAGCGTCGACCCCAAACGCGACATCGAAATCATCGACCTGGAACTGATCTTTGCCGACCTCGACAGCTGCGAGAAGCAACTGCAGAAAGTTGCCCGCAACGCCAAGGGTGGTGACAAGGACGCCGTAGTCCAGAAAGGCCTGCTGGAACAACTGATCGCTCACTTCACCCTCGGCAAGCCAGCGCGCACGCTGATGAAGAACATGGGCGCCGACGACAAAGCGGTGATTCGTGGCTTCCATCTGCTGACCACCAAGCCGGTCATGTACATCGCCAACGTTGCTGAAGACGGTTTCGAGAACAACCCGCTGCTGGACATCGTCAAAGCCATTGCCGAAGAAGAAGGTGCCATGGTGGTTCCGGTCTGCAACAAGATTGAAGCCGAAATCGCCGAACTGGAAGACGGTGAAGAAAAAGACATGTTCCTCGAAGCCCTGGGCCTCGAAGAGCCTGGCCTGAACCGCGTGATCCGCGCAGGCTACGAAATGTTGCACCTGCAGACCTACTTCACCGCCGGTGTCGAAGAAGTCCGCGCCTGGACCGTCCGTGTCGGTGCTACCGCGCCACAAGCCGCCGGAGTGATCCACACCGACTTCGAAAAAGGCTTCATCCGCGCCGAAGTCATCGCTTACGACGACTTCATCCAGTACAAGGGCGAAGCAGGCACCAAAGAAGCCGGCAAATGGCGTCTGGAAGGCAAGGACTACATCGTTAAAGACGGCGACGTGATGCACTTCCGTTTCAACGTGTAATAGGAACCGTGGATTTCCACGGACCTCGGTAAACTCAAAATCCCCGTAATCACTCGATGATACGGGGATTTTGCATATTGGGACCACCACCCTCCTCCATCCGCAGCCTGTCCGGCAACGTGGGGAACGCTGCCGGGTTATGCAAGAATAGTTTTATTGGCAATCACTACAGGGATGAAGAGCATGCCATTTCCTTTCGAACGTCATCTGGTTTTGCTTGATGTCATTGCCATCGGGTCCAGGATCGTCGCTGGGCATGAACGCTTGGAAAAGCATACCTCAGGCATGCCGCTCCAGGTCGCCAGCGTTGTCGTGAAGTGGGCACACAGGAATTTCAGCACGTGAGCCTGGATACAACCAAAGACGCCTCTTTCGCCTATCAGGCGGTGTACCGCTATCTCGTCGAGTTGATCGAGACCGCCAATTCGGAACGTGAGCAAAAACTACCGTCCCTGCGGCAACTGGCCCGGCGACTGAACGTGTCGGTGTCGACGACCAAGTACGCCTATTCGCTTCTCGAGGACGAAGGACGGATCTACGCCAAACCCAAGTTCGGATATTTCACCAAGGCGATGCCGGCACCTTTGTTGAACGAGGGCTCGCCCAACCTGCTGGACAACGTATTCTCCAACGCGCGCCAGCCGGGGATGCTGGCCCTTAGCAGCGACGCGCCGGCGATGCTGTTGTCGCTGGAAAACCCCTTGTTGATGATGGAACGCGAACTGGCCCGGCAATACCCGCGTTCCCATGCGCCACTCTATCAGCCGTTCGGCGAGCCCGAGTTACGCGGCGCCCTGGCCGACCGCTACACCAGTTCCACGCTCTGCTACTGGCAGGCCGAACATGTGTATATCGGCTCGGACCTGCGCAGTGTGCTGGAGTTGTCGCTCAGTGCCCTGAACCTGGATGGCACTGTGGCGCTGGTGGAATCACCGTGCTCGTGGGCGATCTTGCGCCAGTTGCAAGCGGCAAAAATTCGCGTGATCGAAGTGCCCCTCGGCGAGGATGGGCGTTTCAACCTGCCCGCACTCAATGAGCTGCTCAGGCGTGAGCCCATCCGGCTGGCGGTGTTGTCATCGACCGTAAATATTCCCCAAGGCAACCTGATGCCTGCGCAGGATAAGCAGCAGATCTGTCGCTGGTTGGCGGAACGGGATGTCTGGCTGTTCGAAAATGACAGCTATGGCGAGTTCTATTTTTCCGCCAACCCCTCCCGCTACCGCGACTTTGCCGATCCGGAGAAGCTGCTGGTGTTCTCGACCTTCGACAAGATCATCGGCTCGGAAGCGCCTTATGGTTATGTACTGTGTCGCCGACACGGGCCTCAGTTGCACCGGCTATTCCTGGAGCGGGCATTTCGTCTGTCGCCGATTCGTCAGAAAGCGATCGCCAAACTCTTCAGCTCCAAGCGCATCGACCAGCATCTGATGGTGCTGCGGGCCATGCTGCAGGACCGGATGAAACGGATGCAGGCTTTGCTGGAAGAACACGGTGATGGCCAGTTGCAAGTTGTCGCCCCGCAAGGCGGCGCGACCTTCTGGCTCGAGGCCAGGCACTCGGTGGACATGCGCCGGGTATTCGAGCGCTTGCTGGCCCAGCGCATCGTTATCGCCCCCGGGGAGATCTTCAGCCAGCAGGGGGCCTGGCGGCATCATGTGCGCCTGAGCTACACCCTCGATTGGAGCAAGGACATTGCCCAGGCCCTGAAGAAGCTCGCCCAGGCGATCAGCGAAGAGTCCTAGCCATTAGAGCCCATAGCAATGCCGCGATTCAGGGAATCGGCCATCGCGCACTTCTTCGGCAAAACGTTCACAAGCGTCGCGAATCACCGCGCCGACATCGGCGTACTGTTTGACGAAGCGCGGCACCTGCTCACCACCCAGACCCAGCACGTCTTCGGTCACCAGCACCTGGCCGTCGCAGGCCGGTGAGGCGCCGATACCGATGGTGGGCATTTTCGAGTCCAGGGTGATTTGCCGGGCCACGCCTTCGGCCACACCTTCAAGCAGCAGGCTGAAGGCTCCGGCCTCGAGGTTGGCCCGAGCATCTTCGGCAATGACTGCGCCGGTTTCGGCGGTCAGGCCCTGGGCCTTGAACCCTCCCATGACATTGACGAACTGCGGCATCAGCCCGACGTGGGCCATGACCGGAATACCGCGCGCCACCAAAAACTCGATGGTGCCCGCCAGGGCCTTGTTGGCCTCCAGCTTGACGGCATCGCAACCGGTGCGCGCCAGGACCTGGGCGCAGTTGCGAAAGGCCTGCTCGTTGGATTCCTGATAGCTGCCAAAAGGCATGTCGGCGATGACACAAGACAGTCGTGTGCTGTCGACCACGGCCCGGGTATGGCCGATGATTTCTTCGAGCTGCATGCTCAGCGTCGAGGCCCGGCCATAACCGACCATTGCAGTAGAGTCACCGACCAGGATGAAGTCGACGATAGGGTCGATCAGCCTGGCAATAGAGCTGGAGTACGCCGTCAGGGATACGATTTTCTGTTGGCCCTTCATCGCGACCAACTGCGGAACCGTCAATCGTTTAGTACGGGTATGAATGCTCATAAGTGTCTTCCTGTGATGATTGAAAACCCCACGGGATGGGGCGTCGGTCATTACAACCAGTCTTTCTCCCATTCACGCCAGGCCTCATGGTCCTGGCGGATTCTGTCGGCGCTCGGGTGCACCAGGAATACGGCACCCGGCGAGCTGTTGAGGTCGATGGTCGGTGTCTTTTGCCGACCTTCGGTGAAACGAAAGCGCGCGCTGTGAAAACTCGGCAGGGCTTCCAGGTGCTTGCGTACATCGAACTGGGCGAAGGCGCCGCTGTGGCGGGCGATCAGGTTCATTCCCCGGGCGTGCTGCTGCAGGCGATAGCGCTTGGGAAAGGACGCCAGCCGTGCCGGTTCGAGGTAGCTGGTGCAGGTCAACGCCACCTGATCGTTGCCGGTGGCCGCTTGCAGCGCGGGCGGATTGGCCAGTCCGGAAAGACGGGCACCGGTTTCCAGCAGGCGCGGGCCGTAAGCCGTGAGGATCACTTCGGTATGGGCCGGGCCATGGGTGATGGCCAGAGCGTCGAGCACGCCTTCGACGTAGTCGACCAGTGCATCAAGCTCCGGCGCATCGGCGGGCAGCAGGTCTTCACGGTCGTAGATCTTGCGACCGTCGGCGCTCAACGTCTTGGTGCATTTCCAGACATCGGTGATCCAGTGCTCGCCCTGATGGCTGACACTGTTGATGACGTACTCGTCGCCTTCCAGGTATTCCTGCAGCAGCAGCGCCCGGTTGCTGCGCATCATCAGGTTGGTTGCGCCGAGAATGCAGTCGATGGCCGCCTGCAGCTGCAGGGCATCGTGGCAGATGAACACGTTATCGGAACCTGCGCTGTCCAGTGGTTTAGCCACCACCGTCGATTTGCCCCGCGCGTTGAACCAGGCCAGCGCCTCTGCGCTTGAGGCGGTACGCAGCTGCGCCGCCACCGGCAAACCGGCAGCGGCGACCTGTTCGGCCATCAGCGATTTGTCACGACGGGCGGCGGAGTATTCAGGATCGTTGCCGGGCAGGCCGAGACGGGCCGCCAGCAAATCCGCCAACTCCACACCGAATTCACTGCCGGTCAACACCGCCGCCGGCGCCTGTGCTGCGAGCTTCTCCAGCAGCGGTTCAAGACCTTCCTCATGCACGCCGTAGTGCTCGCGGAACAGTGATTGCGGACAACTTGCGGCAAAGGCCGGGGGCATGTCGTTGCGCGAACGCACGTGCAGCAGCGGGCGATGCTCCGCCAAAGCCTGGGCCAGCAGCGCGCCGGTGGAATAGGCGTCGACCAGGATCAGCGGCGCCAAGGTGGAGTCAGTGCAAGGGTTGGTCATAACGGCTCACCGTGTAATGCAACATCTGGAACAACTCGGACGAGCTGATACCCGGTCCGATCGAAGAAAGGCCGCAGCTCTGCGGCAACGGCAGGCCACCAACATTGCCCCAGCGCAAGGCGCCGTGCTCGTCAATTCGGGTGGTGGCGCGGCCGGGGTTGTCGGGGTGCAGGCAGTAAGGAATGTCGAGCCGCCCACGGGTGAAGGCCTGGAGCAACGCAACGCCGATATCGGGGTGCAGGTCCAGCACGCTTTCCACCAGTTGCCGCGCCTCGAACAACACTTCCTGGCGATAGCCTTCACTGGCCGGGTCGACCTCCAGCGTGTTGTCAGCGGCGACTTCGGCCGCCATCGACAAGGCTTCGAGGTTGTCCGCCACCGATGGGATCTGCCGGGATTCGGCAACGGTCTTGACGATCAGGCGCTCGCACCCGGCGGCCTGTGTCAGGCGTGCACTGTCATAGATCAGGCGGCGAGCACCGTGACCGGTGGTGGGAAAGACGCCCATGTAGGAATACACCACGACATGCCAGTGGGCGCCGTCCAGATAGTCAGCAGCCAGTTCGCGCAGAGCCTGCAACGCCCCGAAATCCTGAGCCATGGACGTGCCCTGGGCGTAGCTCAGCGAGACACTGCGGATGCCCTGCTGGCGAAAAAACAGGGCCTCAAGCAACGTCATGGCGATCAACATCGACGGCGGGCACAGCTGGCCCAGCAAACAACCGCCGAAGCTCTCGATGTGGCCATGAGGGGTGGCATCGGCCAGCAACTGGCAACTCTCTGCCCAAGCCTCGACCGCCCGAGCCAGTGGCAAGCGACTGTAGGGCATGCAATAGGACACAGGGCCGCCTTCGGTGGCATCAAGCCCGAGGGCCGCCAGCCGCTTGAAAACATTCTGCGGTTGAGCCGTGCCATGGCGGACCTGGATCGGGAACGACGGGCCATAGAGCCCGTCGAGCATACCCCGCACCGCTTCCAGCGGATGGCTGATGATCGGGAAACCGTTCAGCGGGCTGTCGCTGTTCAGGCACTGCAGCGCGCTCTGGTAATCACCGACCCGGGTGTAGCTGTCCAGGGTGATGGTCCCGATCGTGGCACAGGGCAACCCGGCCACCGCGGCCAACCCGGCGCGCATCGGCGCCAACCCACCGAAGCCCATGCGCGGTTGCACCACCAGTTCGCGCCGTTCCCGGGCCTGCTCGATGAAGCGCTGGAAATGACCTCCTGTCATGTTCATCACTCAGCGTCCCGACACCAGTTCGACCACGTTTTCACCCGTGGCAGGGTCGAAGCGTGTTATCCGCCCCTTGTGCGGATCACCGGCGCGAACCCGGGCGATCAGGCTGCTGTCGCTGTCGAAATCGATCTGCTGATGGGCATACAGGCTGCGCAGCGCCGGCAATGGCAAGCCGCTGACCTGATTCAGCCAGAGGCTCAGGGCACTGTCGTGGCGACTACCGGCCAACACCAGGTGAAGGTCCTCCAGATCTGCCAGGCGCTGAGGGTGACAGGCGGTGATGAAGCTCGACAGCTCGCGTCCACGATCAACGAAGGGCGCGAACTGCAGGCAGGTCAGCTGTGTCTCGTCGAGCCCGAACGCCTCGCTGGCGAAGCGGTTCGCCAGCGCCCGACGCGCATCCTTGCCTTCGGCACCGGCGTAGGCCGACATTGCCAGGTCGATCAGGCGCTGGGGCATTTCCTTTTTGCGCATCAGGCCCTGGGCCAGTTCCAGGTATTCGCTGATACCGTCGTGGTAATGACGGCCCTGCACGTACTGCGCCTTGAGTCCGCGAAAGTGCGCCATCAGCATGGGGTTGGCGCAGTCCGATTCGGTGAAGCTGAACGCCAGCTCTTCGAAACGGAAATCGAGAAACTCGGTAATCAGTTCCCAGTGGTCTTCCACCCGGTAGCTCACCAAGTCGTAGATGCTGATGAAGTCCGGGTCGGCGCTTTCGCTGCCGCTGGCCACCCGACGTTCAGCCCGCTGCTCGTCGAAGCCCTCGCCGAACAGTTCGACGAAATACACCTGGGCCACGCCATCGAGCGCCTGGAGCAGGCCGCGAAAGCCTTGGCGCCGACACTCGTCGACGTTCAGCCCCAAACGTTGGGCCAGACGCATGATCCAGGTGAAGTAATGCTTCTGTTCCTTGCGCGAATCACCGGTGACCACGGCATCGACGCCGCCCTGCCACCAAGCCGCGCGCCCGTAGAAGTCGGCGACCGCCAGGTTGCAGCTGTTGCAGAACGTGGGGCGGCCGTCGCCGGCGGTACGATGACCATTCATCAATACGTCGAAACGGTTCATCGCGCGCACCTGCTCAGGGAACGGCAAGTGACGTTCGAACGGTCGGATCTGCTGGTGATCGACCACCAGCATCTCGACCCGGAGATCGTCATACAAGTGCAGGGCCCGGTAGACCCGGTCGATGTTCGCCATGACCGCGTCCGGGACTCCGGCGTGGCGCATATTGGCAATGCGCAGGAAGAAGGTGCGACCGTGCAATACGTTCAGGTGCAGTTGCACGGCGCGGATCAGCGACACGGTGTAGGAACTGTCCTTGCCGCCGCCGTAAGCCACCATCAGCTTGTAGTCCGCGAGCCCGTCAAGACCGCCGGCGGCATCGATCAATCGCTCGCCCAGGGTGGCGACGGCACGCCGGTCCACCGCGCTGAGGTAGCTATTGAGCTCGCCGAGCAAGGAGGCGTCGGCCATTTCAGGGGTAATGGCAATGTTCATACCGGTTCAGCCTGGAAGTGAAAGTTGTTGATCGCATGCTGGATGTCGTACTCGATATCCGCTTCGCTCGCGTCGGTAAAAATGAAGCGACCGCTGTGCAGCGCGTCGTAGCTGCCGCCAGCTTCGAGGATCTGCCCGGGCCGGGGCAGCAATTCTCGCCAGAGCGAGTTCAGGTGCGGGCGCAGCGATTGCGCCTCGATCACTCGGCACGGCAATTGCGCCGGTTTGGGGACGACCAGCCAGCCGCCGCTGGGGTCAGCCGGGATCGTCGGCAAGGGCACCTTTTCACCGGCCAGCCCCTTGAGCCAATGCTCATAGAGGTTCACGCCGAAGACTTTGTTGATCAGGTGTGGCACCTCGGCGCCGCCCACCCTGGCTCCCACTTCGAGGAACACCAGCGAGCCATCCGCCTCGACGAATATTTCCAGGTGAAAGGCGCTGCTGCGCAGGTTCAATGCCCGCAGGCAAGCCTCACTGAAAGCCTGGATCCGGGTACGCAGCTCCGAGGATTGCAGGATCACTGACCCCAGTGGCTTGGCGCTGGCGAAGTCCAGGCAACTGTTGATATAGCGCGACACCACCTGGAACGGCACCGCGCCGCTGTCATCGGTGAAACCGTCGATGTGATAGGTCTGGCCCTGGATGAAGGCCTCGACCTCATAGCGCCCCAGGTCCACTTCGCTAAGTATCGCGCGCAGGGCTTGGGCGTCCTCGACCTTGACGACGCCGATGCTGGCGGCGCCATCCACCGGTTTGACGATCACCGGATAGCCGACCGCATCGGCGAAGTCCAGCGCCTGCTGCACGTCATCGCAGCGAACGAACGGTGGCACCGGCAAACCGTGTTCCTGGAGTACTTCTTTCATTCGCGCCTTGTCGCGATAGACCGCCACCTGCTCCGGCCCGTGGCCAGGAATGTGCAGCGCTTGGCGTACCCGCGCCACGATCTCCAGCGTGAACTCCGACAGCGCAATCAATTGATCCACGGGGCCGACGCGGTCGATGACTTCCTGAACGCCCGCCAGCAATTGGGGGTACTGATTGACGTCATCGACCTGTACCAAGTGGGCGATATGGTCGCGGGGGGCCAGCACCCCCTCGGCACCAGGGCCGTCGACCACATAGCTGATCCGGTGCCGCTGATGATCGAAGAACTCTTCGTAGCGGGTCAGTTCATTGTCCCAGCGACTGGGGTCCTGGAAGCGCGGCCAGCGATTGACGATAACGATATGCATCGATTCGATCCTGTGAAAAATAAAAAGAGGGCTGGACTCAGGTCCAGCACGGCGCCGTGCCGGTACCCAGGACGAGCGCAGGTTTCGAGCGTTCGAGGGTATTGAGATAGTTTTCGAAGTGCTCGATGGCGTCGGGGCCGATGAACACTTCGTTGAAACCGGCGGCCAGCAGCTCTTGGCGAACCGCCCGCGTCTGGTCTTCCGAGGTGGTCAACTTGCCGCCGATGACACAAGGCAGATCCGGATGTTGCTGGCGCACTTGGCGAATCAGCTCTAACCCCTGGAAATGCCCATGACCATTGACGCTACTGACCACCAGCAATTGCGTGCGCCGGAGCTCCAGGGTGGCGAGAACCACCTCCACCGGGGTGCAACTGCCGAGGTTCTTGACGTTGAAACCGTGCTCCGCCAGCCACAACTGCAGATAAACCAGGTTCCACATGTGCGAATCCGATTCGACGGTTGCAATCAGGCAGTGTTGTGATCCTTTCATTGCGTTGCCTCCATGGCTGAGGGGGGAAAGTCCAGGGCGGCGCGAAACCGCCGGGTGGTCAGGTTGAACAGCAAGGCACCGGGGATGGTGAGCAGCAGCGCGATGGCCAGAATCAACGTCTGGACCCCATATTCATGGCCGATGCTGGCGGTCAGAAGGCCACCCAATGGGTAGGACAGCAGGTTGACCAGGTAGAACGGGCCCATCACCTTGCCCAAATGGTCGGCGGCAATCGCCTTGATGCGCTGGGTTCGGTTAAACACGTTGAACAAGGCGCAGCCGGCCATCGCCAGGAGAAAACTGATGGCATAGAGCACCACGCCACTGGCCAGGCCCATGCAGATCAGGCCCAGGCAAAGCAAGGCAAAACCCAGTGTGCCTAGACGGTAGATCGACATCCGCGCCAGCAGCCTTGGCACCAAAATGAAATTGAGCAGGCCCAGTGCACCGGCGCCAGCGTTCATCAAACCAAAGACCCCGTCGGCGGCGCCAAATACACCACTGATGACAAAGGCGTTGGCGCTCAGGACGCAGGCGAAAGCCAGGTTGATGGTGAAGTTGAGCAGTGCCAGGGACAGGACCGGCGGATTGTTCAACAACAGACTCCAGCCCAGAGCCAAGTCCTTGCGGATGCTTTTCGGCGGGCTGGCTGACTGGGTATTGGGGAGACCTTTCCAGCACACACCGGCCACGGCGAATGCCAGCGCCGCCAGACCCAGAAGCAGGCGCTTGTCGGCGTACATCGCCAGCAGTGCCGCCAACGCCGGACCCAGCGCCATGGCCAGCAGCTCCATGTTTTGCACCAGGGACTGGCAGTGGGCCAGGCGTTCGGGGCCGGCGATCAGCGGTACGCTCTTTTCCACCGCCATGCGCACCGGAGCCATCAGCAGCGAGAGCACGATGCCGTTGCCGATCAGGGCCCAGACAGTGAGCGTTGGCGCATACCAGCAGACCCCGACGGTCAACCCCAGGCTCAGCGCCCGCGCGGTATTGGCGTGGCGGAACAGCAGGCGCCCGCCGAAGCGGTCCGCCAGCAATCCGGCGAACGGATAAGCCAGCAGTGCCGGTAGCCATTCCAGAGCAAACGCCACACCGGAGTAACGGACATTGCCGGTGAGCTGGAAGATCAACAACGGTACTGCGAACAGCACCGTTTGTTCCGCCAGCAAGGCGAACAGCAGGCCGGCACCGAAACGGCGCAGCCGGACGGTTTCATGCATGCTGGCTTTCCAGTTCTGCCTCGAGCTTGCGCAGACGTGGCAATACATGGCGGCAGAAACCGCGCATTTCGTCACGGGTAGGCCAACCAGAAAAGATGAACTCGCTGACCCCTACTTTTTTGTATTCCAGCAAATACTCGGCAACTTCCTGATAGCTGCCGACCACGCACAGCGCCGGACCGCCACGATAGGCCACGGCACCGGACCAAAGCATTGGCGACAGCCAATCGTGCTCGGCCTTGTCGGCCAGGCGGAACGAGGTCTTGACGGCTTCGGAGTCGCAACGTCCGACGAACTGGCGAACCCATTCGCGATGCTGCTCATCGGGGTTTTCCATCATGCTTTCAACAGCCGACAAAGCTTCCTCGCGGGTTTCGCGAGCCAGCACGTGCATGCGAATCCCCACCGAGCAACCGGCCTCGAGCACTGCCCGGCTGGCCTCGGCAATACCTTGCGGCGTGTCGCCGTAGCGTAACCAGCAATCGCTGTGTTTCACGGCAATCTGCTGGGCGATCTCCGAAGCGCCGCTCAGATAGATGTGTGGGCGTTCGTTGTCTTTGTACGGCAATCCCAATTGCGCTTGCTCGATACGGTAATGAGCGCCGTGATGGGTCAGGGGCGTTTCGCCTTTCCAGAAACGATGCACGATCTCGAGGAATTCGCTGGTGCGTTCATAACGTCCGTCGTGGGCCACGAAGTCGCCATAAAAGGCTTGCTCATCAGGGGAAATACCGGCGACCAGGTTCAATGCGATGCGCTTGTCGGACATCCACGACACGGTATTGACGATCTGCGTAAACAGCGTCGGCGGCAGCAGGCCGGGGCGATACGCCAGGATGAATTTGACCCGGCTGGTCTCGCGCACCAGGGCGCCGATCATGGGCAGTGGGTCGGGCATGTGGTAGCTGATGCCCATCAGCAACGAGTCAATCCCCAACTCATCGGCTTCCTGGGCGAAGTCGACGATACCGGCAAAGTCCAGGGCGCCGGTGTTGTATTTCTCGGAAGCCTTTTGTTGACCGCTATCGAGCGGTGAGCACCAGTGGATACGCAACGCGGGCATGGTTTTTCTCCAGAGCAGCGCCTGCCGCCACCTGAAGGGCGGGGGCAGCGCAAAAGTGACGGTGGGTCAGAACAGGAAGTTGGTATCGACAGTGCGGTCGAACAGCGCGACGTCGCGGATACGGCGCTTGCCGCAGATGAATTTCAGCAGTCGCTCGATCCCCAGCCCGCCGCCGGCGCTCGAGGGGAGCAAGCCGCGCTTGGCGACTTCGAGGTAATTGGCGAAGGGCGCAAGGTCCATCGACAACTCTTCCATGCGGTAGATGATCTGCTCGTACTCGAACTCACGTTCGGCACCAGACAGCGCTTCGCCGTAGCTATCGGGATAGATCAGGTCGTAGTTGTTGTACTGGCCGCGCTTGCCGGGTGTTTCACGGTCATAGAATTCCCGGCGGTAGTTGGTGACGAAGAACGGCGTGTGGGCCTTGGCCGACATGATCTTCTCGAAGTCGTCGCCATACTCGGCGCGCAACTCGTCCGAGCTGTAGATCGGAAAATTCGTGTCGTAGTGCGGCAGATGGCGGTTGAGGTGGACCAACTGGGCCGAGCAGTGTTGCCTGACTTCGGCGAAGGTGTGCTTGATCAAGCCTTCGATCAGCGCCATGACCTGGTGCATGTTGCCGTCACGTATTTCGAAGTCGAATTGGGAGAATTCCAGCAAGTGGTTCTCCGAATCCTTGATCTCGGCTTTTTCCAGGCGAATGTTCGGCGCCACGATAAAAATCTTGTCGTGCCCCCTGGCGGTCAATGCCAGCTGTTTATGGAAGATCATGCTGGCGGTCAGTTTCAGGCGCCGCGTTTCGTATTGAAGCTCTGCGGGGTACACCGCATGGTTTAACGGATCGGTGATGGGCGACATGAGGATGGGCATCAACTGTTTGAAGTCGCGCTCCAACAAATACTGTTGCAATGCCTGCAGCACGCGACCGCGGATAATCGCAATCGCTTCAACGTCCGGGTGATTAAAATCGTCGAAATTACGCTGAATTTCTTCCATGTTGCGCTCAATGTCCAGGGATAGGAAGTGCCCGATTATTGGTTAAACGCAAGAAAACTCAATGTACAGATTTGCCCTAAAAAGCAACCCAGATGCATTGTCTGGTTGTCCCGACCGGTAATTGGATGGACCATTGCCGGCTAGATACCTGATGGCATTATCGAATGCTGTTTCAGACGCGAACTTTCATGAGTACCTGTTCAGAGTCCCTTTATGACGGCCCCTACTTATCCACAACCCGGTCGCTTTTCCCGGTCTGACTACAAGACCCTGGGCCTGGCGGCGCTGGGTGGTGCGCTGGAAATCTACGATTTCATCATCTTTGTGTTCTTCGCCCTGACCCTCAGCCAGCTGTTCTTTCCACCTGAAATGCCGGAGTGGCTGCGCTTGCTGCAAAGCTTCGGGATTTTCGTCACCGGCTATCTGGCACGCCCGCTGGGCGGCATCCTGATGGCGCACTTTGCTGATCGGGTGGGACGCAAGCGGGTGTTCAGCCTGAGCATCCTGATGATGGCTTTGCCCTGCCTGTTGATCGGGATCATGCCGACCTATGAACAGATCGGTTACTGGGCTCCCTTGATCCTGCTGCTGTTGCGAGTGCTGCAAGGTGCCGCGGTGGGCGGCGAGGTGCCGAGCGCCTGGGTGTTCGTGGCCGAGCATGCCCCGGTCGGGCATCGGGGCTATGCCTTGGGAGTGTTGCAGGCCGGATTGACGTTCGGCTATTTGCTGGGAGCCCTGACCGCGACCCTTCTAGCGCGGATCTACAGCCCCGCCGAGATCCTCGACTTCGCCTGGCGTTACCCCTTCCTGCTCGGCGGTGTATTCGGGGTGATCGGGGTCTGGCTGCGGCGCTGGCTGAGCGAAACCCCAGTGTTCATGGCCTTGCAGGCGCGACGCGAGATGGATGCGGAGCTGCCGTTGCGGACGGTATTGCGCGATCACCGCACCTCCATCCTGCCGGCGATGCTGTTGACCTGTGTGTTGACGTCGGCGGTGGTGGTGCTGGTGGTGATCACCCCGACCGTCATGCAGAAAAGCTTCGGCATGAGTGCCAGCCATACCTTCGCGCTGAGCAGCCTGGGCATTGTGTTCCTGAATATCGGCTGTGTGCTGGCGGGGTTACTGGTCGACCGGATCGGCGCCTGGCGCGCGGTACTGGTTTATAGCCTGCTGCTGCCGGTAGGGACAGCGCTGCTCTACGCCAGCCTGATCAGTGGCGGCTACTGGATCAGCGTGGCCTATGCCGTGGCCGGCCTGACCTGCGGCGTAGTGGGCGCGGTGCCGTCGGTGATGGTGAGTTTGTTTCCGGCACGGATCCGGGTGTCCGGCATTTCCTTTACCTACAACATTGCCTACGCACTCTGGGCCAGTACCACGCCGCTGCTGCTGATCGGCCTGATGCCGTGGAGCCCTTGGGTTTGCGTAGGCTATTGCGTAATCATGGGTGCCGTCGGGGCGCTCATGGCATGGTTCTACGGTTTGCGCTCATCGTCCCCGGCTGACGTTTCGGTGGTGCCAGGCGCTTGAGCCTGGCCCTTTCGCGCCGCCGCTCGCGGCGCTTGCCCCTGAATATCAAAGGACGGTTATCGGCATGAGCTGCGTCAACGATTTGCATGATCTTTCGGCGGTGCAACTGTTGGTGTTGTTCGCCAGCAAGGAGCTGTCGCCGCTGGAGTATTACGACCATTTGCTGGCCCACATCGAGCGCTGGGAACCCCATATCAACGCGCTGTACGCCTTTGACCCGCAACGGATCCGGGAACAGGCGGCCGCCGCCAGCGAGCGCTGGAGCCGGGGCCAGCCCCGCGCAATGCTCGATGGTTTGCCCGTGACGCTCAAGGAGTTGATCGCGACGCAAGGCGACTGCATTCCCCTGGGTTGCGCCGCTACCGAATCGACCCCGGCCACCGTCGACGCGCCACCGGCGGCGCGGATGCGTGAGGCCGGGGCGATTGTCCTGGGCAAGACTACGGTGCCGGACTACGGCATGTTGTCGTCGGGGCTGTCGAGTTTCCACGGTGTGACACGCAATCCCTGGAACCTGGCGAACAATCCCGGTGGCTCCAGTGCCGGCGCGGCGGCGGCGGCAGCGGCCGGCTATGGCCCACTGCATGTCGGCACCGACATCGGCGGTTCTGTCCGTTTGCCCGCAGCCTGGTGCGCGTTGGTGGGGTTCAAGCCGACACTCGGGCGCATTCCCATCGATCCGTATTACACCGGCCGTTGCGCCGGGCCCATGACCCGCAACATGGACGACTGCGCACTGATGATGCGCTACCTGTCCCGCCCCGATGCGCGGGATGCCACCAGCCTGCCACCGGAACAAGGCGATTGGGCACTGGGACGGCTGTCGGTCCAAGGGCTGAAAATCGGCCTGATGCTCGACCCCGGTTGTGGCATTCAACCGGACGAACAGGTGTGCTCGGCGGTCCGGGAAGCGGCTCGCCTATTTGAAAGCCAAGGAGCTCAGGTACGTCATATCCAGCCACTGATGGATCGCGCCGTGCTCCAGGGCCTGGATCATTTCTGGCAGGCGCGACAGTGGAGTCAGTTGCAAGCCCTGAGCCCCGAGCGGCTGGATCAGGTCTTGCCCTACATACGCGACTGGGCGGCGGCGGCCGAACATCTGACCGCCGTGCAGGCAGTCGAGGGGTTCAACCAGACGTTCGAAATCCGCCGCCGGGCAGCCGAAGTCTTTCAAGATGTCGACCTGGTGTTGTCGCCGACCAACCAGGTCAGTGCCTTTGCGGCTGAATGGGCTTCGCCCACCAATGACCCGCGGCGGCCGTTCGAGCACATTGTTTTCACCGTGCCATGGAACATGGGCGAGCAGCCGGCGCTGTCGATCAATTGTGGCTTTACCGACCAAGGCATGCCAATCGGCCTGCAGATGATTGCCCCGCGTTTCGCTGATCAGTGGTTGCTTCAGCTCGGCAAAACCTATGAGAACTGGCGCGGCACGATTCGGCACTGGCCCAGCCCGCCGCCTCGCTGAAGTGTTTTGTCGCCCTGTGGGAGCGTGACTGCCCGCGAAGAACGATAACGCGTAATCGCTGAAAAACCGCGGTGCACTCTTCGCGGGCAAACCTCGCTCCCACAGGATTTTTGTCGCTCAAATTTCTTCAACGACAGCATTAGTGACGTGCGCCTGCTTTTTTCCTCCAGAGACTTATCGAAATGGATTTTCGTGTACTTCTGATGGCCGGCAGCGCCATCGGCAGCCCTTTGATTGCCACCGCGGCCGAAACGCTGGCCACGCAAGCCGAGGCCCCGGGTTTTATCGACGGCAGCCATTTGGGGCTGAACTTGCGCCATTACTATGCCAACCAGCACACCCGACGTTCTACCTATCTGGTTATCAAGAAAGCCGATGGCCTGGAGCGGACCCGCATTCGCGAAACCTGGGTGCAGACCGCAATGCTCAACTACAGCTCCGGGTATACCCAAGGGCCGATCGGCTTCGGGCTAGACGCCTCATTGTTCAGCGCGATCAACCTGGAGCGCGGACATGGGCGCGTCGCCAATGGTGGCGATCGGGTGCTGGTGGACAGCGACGGCGATGCTGTACCGACCTGGAGCCGCTTGGGGGTGGGTGATCTGCGGCTGCGTTTTTCCAGCACTGAAATCAAGGCTGGTCGCTTGCTCACCGACAACCCGATGCTGCGCTACAAGGACAATCGCGCCCTGCCCTCGAGCTTTCAGGGCGTGGGCCTGTTCAGCAACGAACTCGATTGGCTGTCATTGCAGGCGGGCAGCTTCGAACGGGCGATTCCACGCACCGGTACCGGCAGCGAGAAACTCACCACCACCTTCGGCAACCGGGCGTATTCGGGGTCGCGTATTTCCTACCTCGGCGGGCTGGCCAAGAGCCCATACGGCCTGGACGTCAGCCTCTACGCTTCACGCTTCGAGGACATGTGGCAGCAGACCTATCTGGGGTTGACCCAGTTGATCGGGGATCGGCGTCAAATCGCGCTCAAGACCGCACTGAATTACTACCACACCGAGGATCAGGGCGAGCAGCGCCTGGGCTATATCGACAACGACGCCTTCAGCCTGGCATTCACCGCATCGCATCTGGCCCACAGCCTGACCCTGGCCTGGCAGCAGGTGTTCGGCGACGAGTATTTCGATTACGTCTGGGAGTCCACGGGCAATTACATGGCCAACTCGTTGTACTCGGACTACAACGGCCCGAACGAGAAGTCCTGGCAACTGCGCTACGACCTGGACCTGGCGTCCTTTGGAGTCCCGGGCCTGACTACCAGCCTGTGGCACGCCAAGGGCTGGGACATCGACGGCACCCATTACAGCGGCGACCGTAACGGGCGCAATACCGGTTACAATGTGCGGGGCCTGGACAATGCCAAGCACGATGAAAACGGTTTAATGGTGGCGTACGTGGTGCAATCCGGCGCGCTGAAGAATGCGGTGTTTCGCACCATCGTCTACAACCATCGCGCCACGGGCGGGCAGATTGATGGTAGCTACGACGAGTTCCGCCTGGTGGCGAATTTGCCGTTGCGGATTTTTTGAGCTGCCATCGTGGGAGCCCCCTCGCCACAGAGGCTCCCACATCGGTTGGTTCAGGCTTTTTTGGTTCTGGGCAGGAAGATCGCCAACACCCCCAGCAACGGCAAGAACGAACACAGGAAGTACACGTACTCAATGCCGTGAATATCCGCCAGATGCCCGAGTAGCGCCGCACCAATCCCGCCAAAGCCAAACATCAGGCCGAAGAACACCCCTGCAATCATCCCGACGTTACCCGGCACCAGTTCCTGGGCATATACCACGATCGCCGAGAACGCCGAGGCGAGAATGAAACCGATCACCACGCTCAACACGCTGGTCCAGAACAGGTCCACATGAGGCAGCAGCAGTGTGAACGGCGCCACACCAAGGATCGAAAACCAGATCACCGCCTTGCGCCCGATCTTGTCGCCGATCGGCCCGCCGAAGAAGGTCCCTGCCGCTACCGCACCGAGAAACAGGAACAGATGCAATTGCGAGCTGGCCACCGACAGGTCGAATTTCTCGATTAGGTAGAACGTGAAGTAACTGGTAAGACTGGCCATGTAGAAGTACTTGGAGAACACCAGCAACCCGAGCACCACCAAGGCACTGATTACCCGGCCTTTCGATAAGCCGTGAGTCGCTGCCTGACCTTGTTTGAGTTTGAACAGGTTCAAGTGATTGGCGTACCAGCGGCTGATCCGGTACAGCACGAACAACGCAAACAGCGCAAACAGTCCAAACCAGGCCACATTACCCTGACCGTAGGGAATGATGATCGCCGCCGCCAGCAACGGCCCGAAGGCCGAGCCCGCATTACCACCGACCTGAAACGTCGACTGCGCCAAGCCGAAACGCCCACCCGAAGCCAATCGCGCCACACGAGAAGCTTCCGGGTGAAAGGTCGATGAACCGACACCGATCAACCCCGCCGCCAGCAGAATCATCGGGAAGCTACCGACCACGGACATCATCAGAATGCCGATCAATGTGCACACGGTACCGGCCGGCAACAGCCAGGGTTTGGGATGACGATCCGTGTGGTAACCGACCCATGGCTGCAACAGCGAGGCCGTCAGTTGAAAGGTCAGGGTGATCAGACCGATCTGGGTGAAGCTCAGGCCGTAGCTGGCCTTGAGCATCGGATAGATCGACGGCAATACCGCCTGAATCAGATCGTTGATCAAATGCGCCAGCGCCACCGCGCCGATGATGCGCATGACCAACGGACTGCTTTGTGAAGTGGCGGGCGCCGACGTGGCGGCGGTCTGAGCATTGCTGATAGCCATGAGAGTTTCCGTACTGCGGATGGGTGCGCGCTGGCAGGCCGGTCAATGTGCCATTTTTCGGTGCAGTAGCGCCATCCCCTTAGCCTGCTAACGACCTCAAAAAAAGAAGGTGATAGCTCAACGCCATGGTCTGAATCTTGCCTTGTTTATCCGCTTCAACGCGGCCCCTTACAAAGGGAACCGAGAATGGGAAGTTTCGCTACAGAGTCGGCCTACAGAGCGGACCAAGGTGAACTTTCGAGGCCTTTTAGAAGGGCACAAGTCGCGGTCGCAATGACCTCGACGCACGCTAATGATGCGTGGTGTCCAGAGGAGTCATGGGGCATGCAGGCTTTTTTATCACCGGGGATCGGGCTGCTGGGGCGATTCGGCTTCGCGCGCAAATTTCAGCTGCTGTTTCTGCTGTTTATCCTGCCACTGGCGGGCAGTCTGTGGATGATCGGTCAGGACTATCGTGACAAGTTGAGCCTGATCTCCGGCGAGCGCGCCGGGGTTCGTCAATTGCTCGCCCTCGACGCGCTCGACAACCTGCTCGCCGCCCAGCGTGACCGCGCTGCTCGTTGGCGCGCCACCGAAACCAATCGCCAGCCGACACCCGCAACCATCGCGGCGATGGCAGCGTTCGACGCGGTTCAGCCAGCCGTCGCCCAAGCCACTATGGACCTGGGCAATGCCCTGAAAACCGAAGGTGCCGAGGGCCAAACCCTCACCCGCTATCAAGCCCTGCAAACGGCTCTCACCGGCCTGGACTCGAAAAGCCTGAGCAGCATCGGTTGGTGGCCGGACGGTTACGATCGCTTCACTAATGCCTTGAGCGCCCTGCAAGCCCTGCGCGAACAAATCGCCATGGACAATCGCCTGACCCTGGCGCCATGGCTGGAAACATATCTGCTGACGCAGATCTCCACTCAACACGCACCGGACCTGATCGAACGGGTCGGGCGCCTCGCCGCGGTTGGTCAGGCGTCGGTGGTGTCCGGGCAGTTCACCCTGCAAAGCCGCCTGCAACTGCGGGACTTGCGCAGCCGCATCGGCGATGCCCGGGAACAGCTGGTGAAAACCGCCAGCCTGCTGGAAGCGCGCCTGCCCAGCGCCTTGCAAACCTGGGCCGGGCAATACCACGACAGCCTCAAGCATCTGGACGCCGGTTTGAAAGTGCTGGACGAGGGCGTCTTCGGCGGCAGCATCAACCTCAAGCCGGAAGACTTCGAACGCAGCCTCGACGCCCTCCTCGGCGACCTCGCCTCATTGCGTCAGCAATCGTTGGTTTCTCTGGATCAACGGTTGGATTATTACCACGGCTCGGCCATCCGCCAATTCATCCTGGTGGCGACAGTTTTTGGTTGCCTGCTACTGGCCGCGTTGTACCTGTTCACCTGTTTGCAGGCCTCGATCCGTCGCAGCGCGAGCGGCATCACGCTACTGGCCGAAGCGTTGCGTGATGGCAACCTGAGCCTGCAAGTACCGGTGCAGGGGCGCGACGAACTGGCGGCCATCAGCACTGCCCTGAATGTCGCGGTGGTGCAACTGCGCAACAGCCTGCTGGGGGTCGATCACGAAACCCTGCAACTGAGTAACGCGGTGCGCACCCTCAACGATCACTCCAGCGGCGCTCTGGGCGAAGTCGAGGCTCAGCAGTTGCAGATCAGTCAGATCGCCGCTGCAGCCACGCAATTGGCCGCGACCTCTCAAGGGGGTCGCCCAGAGTTGCGAACAGGCTTCCGGCAGCGCTCAGCACACCCAGCGCATCGCCGCCGACAGCAGCCGCGACAGTCAACGCACGACAGCGAGTATTCAGCAGCTCAATCAGCGCTTGAACGACACCGCGGCGGCACTGGGGCGGGTCAGCGAGCAAGGCCAGCAAATTCAATTGGTGGTCGATACCATTCGCGGCGTCGCCGAGCAGACCAACCTGCTGGCCCTCAACGCCGCCATCGAGGCCGCACGGGCCGGCGAGCAAGGTCGTGGTTTTGCGGTGGTGGCCGATGAAGTGCGCAGCCTGTCGCAACGCACCCAGTCCTCCACCGCGCAAATTGCCGGTACCGTCGACAGCCTGCGCAGCACCGTCAACGAAGCGGTAAGCCTGATGGAAGCCGCCTGCGGCCAGGCACAATCGGATGCGCAAGCCGTCACCGGTCTCGGCGAGCGACTGGGGGAAATCGCCAGCGCAGTGCAGAGCGTCACCGACACCCTGGCGCAGATCGCTACCGCTGTCGAAGAGCAAGCGAGCACCGCCGATGAAGTCAGCGGCAACATCCAGCAAGTCGATCAGGCGGCGGTACGCTTGCTCGAAGGCGCGCGGGCGGTGAACCTCGCCGCGGACACCTTGAGCCAGGGCAGCAAGGCCTTGAGTGCGAATACCGGGAGATTTCAGCTCAGTTGACGCCCGCCCCTGACCGGTTTTTTCGGCTCGGCGGGATAAGCGGTTGAAAGTGTGGAGAAATATTTTAGATTTACGCTTGACGCATTTCCATTACAGGTGAATAATGCGCGCCACTTGGCTACATAGCTCAGTTGGTTAGAGCATAGCATTCATAATGCTGGGGTCCGGGGTTCAAGTCCCTGTGTAGCCACCAAGTACTAAAAACGGCTTACCGAAAGGTAGGCCGTTTTTTTATGCCTCGAGAAAAGTTACGGGAAACCCTGATTTGCGTACCACCCCCCTCGGTCGATAAAGTCCCCGGACCTTTTATCCCATGGACGGAGTGCCCCGCGTGTTCTCAGCCTTCCACTTGAGTCGCTATCGCCTGTCAGCTTTTTCGCTGATCGCCACCGCTTTAACCCTCGCCGCGTGTAATACCCTGCCCTCTTCGCCGTCAGTCTCTACTCTGCCGGTCGCGCCGGAAATCGCCTCCGGTTATCGCACCGACCTGCAGACCCGGCACGCCTCGAAACACATGGCCGCAGCTGCCAACCCGCTGGCAGCCGAAGCCGGGCGGGAAATGCTGCGTGAGGGCGGCTCGGCGATTGATGCGGCCATTGCCATGCAAGCGGTGTTGACGCTGGTCGAACCGCAATCGTCGGGTATTGGCGGTGGCGCGTTGATCGTGCTGTGGGATGGCAAGGCTGTGCGCACCTACGACGGTCGCGAAACCGCTCCGGCCGGTGCCACCGAGAAACTGTTCCTGCAAGCTGACGGTAAACCGATGCCGTTCACCCAAGCACAGATCGGCGGACGCTCGGTGGGGACGCCGGGTGTATTGCGGGCACTGGAGCTGGCCCATCAACAGCACGGTCGCCTGCCATGGGCGAAGTTGTTCGAGCCCGCCATCAAACTCGCGGAACAGGGCTTCGCCATTTCGCCACGACTGCATCAGTTGATCACCGCAGACGCGTTAATACAGCGCTCGCCGGACATGGCCGCCTACTTCCTGAATACCGATGGCAGCCCGAAAGCTATCGGCACACCGCTGAAAAACCCGGCACTCGCCGCGGTGTTCAAGCGCATCGCCAAGGAAGGCCCCAATGCGCTGTATGAAGGGTCGATCGCAAAAGAGATCGTCGCCAAGGTGCAGGGCCACGCCAACCCCGGCAGCCTGTCGCTGAACGACCTCCAAGGCTACAAGGCCAAGGAACGCGCGCCGCTGTGCACCGACTACAAGCGCTGGCAAGTCTGCGGCATGCCGCCACCGTCGTCGGGCGGAATTGCCGTGGCGCAAATTCTCGGCACCTTGCAGGCACTGGAAACCCGCGACCCGCGTTTTGCCCTGGCACCACTCAAACCGATCAAGACCAGCAAGCCGGCGGGCATCGAGCCGTCATCTGAAGCCGTGCACCTGATCGCCGAAGCCGAGCGCCTGGCTTACGCCGACCGAGCGCAGTATGTCGCCGACTCCGACTTCGTACCCGTACCGGTAAAAGGTCTGATCGACCCGACTTATCTGGCCAGCCGCGCCTCCTTGATTGGCGAACGCAGCATGGGTCAGGCCAAACCCGGCACCCCGCCAGGTATTCAGGTTGCCTACGCGCCGGACCGCTCGCCGCTACGCATCTCGACCTCGCAAGTGGTGGCGGTCGATGACGAAGGCGGCGCCGTATCCATGACCACCACCGTGGAAGCAGCGTTTGGCTCGCACCTGATGGTCCAGGGTTTTCTACTCAACAACCAGATGACCGACTTCTCGTTCATTCCCGAAGAGAACGGGCAAAAAGTCGCCAACCGCGTCGAACCGGGTAAACGCCCCCGCTCGTCCATGGCGCCAACGCTGATCTTCGACCGTCAGAACGGCGAGTTCCTGGCCACCGTCGGCTCCCCTGGCGGCTCGCAGATCATCGAATACGTGGCCAAATCCACCATCGGCTTGCTCGACTGGAACCTCGACCCGCAAGCGGCCATCAGCCTGCCCAACTTCGGCAGCCGCAATGGCCCGACCGAACTGGAACAGGGGCAGTTCAGCACAGAGTTGATTCAGGCCCTGAAGGTCAAAGGGCACAGCGTGAACGAGATCGACATGACCAGCGGGACTCAGGCGATTGTTCGGGTCAAGGATGCACAGGGGAAAGCGGCGCTGGCCGGCGGAGCCGACCCACGGCGCGAGGGGGAAGCGTTGGGGGATTGAGTCGTACGCAGGAATAAGAAAAGGCTTACCGGGAGGTAAGCCTTTTTTATGTCTGATCAAGCCGCAAAAGCAGGCCCGATCTTTTTAGAGCTATTCACACCGGACAGATAGCATCAATTCGATAACTGGTTGGCAAACTGCCCAACCGCGTTCACCACTTTCTGCGCACCGTCCTGGATTTCGACGATCACCGTACCCGCCTCCGCCGCCAACGCCAGCCCCTGTTCGGCCTGGAGTTTGCCATCGGTCATCAGGGCCACGGCGTTGCGCGCCATGTCCTGGTTCTGGCGGACGACGCCGACAATTTCATCGGTCGCCTGGCTGGTGCGCGAGGCCAGTTGCCGGACTTCGTCAGCCACCACGGCAAAACCTCGACCTTGTTCACCCGCTCGTGCCGCTTCGATGGCCGCGTTGAGCGCCAGCAGGTTGGTCTGTTCGGCGATGCCACTGATGGTTTTGACGATGGTGCCGATCACCAATGATTGCTCGCTCAGCGCTTCGATACCTTCGCCGGCGGTTTGCATGTGTTTGGCCAAGTCACGCATGACGTCCACCGCTTGAGTCACCACAGTGGTACCGCGCTGGGCACTGTTATCGGTTTGCAACGAGGTGCTATAGGCGATGTTGGCCGCTTCGGCCACGGCCTGCTCCTGATTGACCTGATCGGTAATCACCGTGGCGAATTTCACCACTTTGTAGAGTTTGTTGTTGGCGTCGACCACCGGGTTGTAGGAAGCCTCCAGCCAGACCACGCGACCGTGGCTATCGATACGCTTGAAACGATCGGCCACAAACTCGCCGGCGTTCAGGCGGCGCCAGAAGTTCTGATACTCGGCGCTGTTATATTCCTCTGGTTCGCAGAAGGTGCGGTGATGTTTGCCCTGGACCTGCGCCAGACTGTAACCCATACCGCTGAGAAACCGCTCGTTGGCTGTCAGCACGTTGCCATTGAGGTCGAACTCGATGACGGCGGTCGAGCGCACTAGTGCGCCGATCAGGTTCTCATGCTCACGAGACGCCTCGATGGTGCGGGTCAGGTCGCTGGAGTAAATCGAGAAGTGTTTGATCCGGCCATCCGCGGACCGCACCGGTTGCACGATTGACCGCAACCAGGCTTCGGCACCGTTGCCCCGCAGTAAACGAACCGTGCCGGCAAAGTGCTCACCACGGGTCAACGCAGTCTTGAAGCGGCGGTGGAATTCGTCCGACTTCACATGAACCGGGACGATGTCTTCGATGTGCCGGCCGACCAGATCGTTACCCTTATAGAGCATCTCACCCATGAAATTCTGGTTGGCCGATTGAATCCTGCCATCGGAATCAAGGGTCAGGGCCAGCATCTCGCTGTCCAGGCTCTCCTTGACTTGCTGAAGGCTGGAGAGTTCTTCGCGAAGAGCCGACAGCTCCTGCTTCAAGCGTTTGTTGAACATGGAAAGCACCGATGGACAGGGATAAAAAGCGGCATACAGCCTAGCCATCGGCCTTGGGGATATTTTCTGAAGAGTGTTTCGGGGTTGTCCTACAAAAATAGTGGCAACATGAACACCTTTATACCGCGCCGGCTACCGAACAGCGCCCAATTCGCGGTACTCGCGCGCCGAAATACGCCGCTGCTGATGCCCAACGGCAGCAGCAGGCCAAGCGTAATCAAGGATTTCCGTCGAGGTGAACGTCTGTGCCAGAAATGTCGCCAGGCACTTCACGCACACACAGCATCACCGCAACGGACCGACTGATTTACTGTTGCTACGGCCCGGACGGGCAATGATCAAGATTTATCCTACATGCAGACTCGATTGCGTCCGACGTCAAACCCAGTCAGTTCCTATCTCAAATATATAAATCAGCGGGTTAAACTTCGGCGTCTCACAACCTACTTTCTCAAAGTTAACCAAGGATGAACACGTCAGATGTCTTTAGTATCGAAAACGCTGGAAGAAATGATCAATGAGATTTACCAGGACGGTAGAGTTTCAGTCGTTGAATATAAGAAGTTGCGTGATGATGCTGATCGCCGCATGGACGCTGTCGTTCGCGAGTTTGGCCTGCACAACAATCTGACAGCGTTCCAGAAAGCAATGGATGTGGTCATGCAGCTAATGCAAACGTCCATCATCGATGCCAAAAAAGCCAAGTTGACCGATACAGGCGAAGCCATCGTCAAGGATGCGGTTGTTGCGCAAATTGAATACCTGCGCGCGGGCAGCCATCTGGCATTGCATCTGTTGTAATACTTAATATTTACCCGGCTCCGGATATTTACTTGGGGCCGGACTCTCGCGTCGAAAGGCCCAAATAGACCGGGGCAGTCCTGTGAAAAAACCATGAGAACCCGCTTTTATATGTAACGCCGCTGATCCAATATGGCATGCACCCCATCATCGGGACCACGCTGAAAAGGATCTGAGCATGTTAAAACTCACAGGACTCACCCTCGCAGCCCTCACCCTGAGTGCCGCCGCTCACGCCGATGTCGATCTGAATCTGGGCAGTACCGAACGAGTCACCCGGCTGTTCGCCTACCCCAACAACTGCAACGTCATCTGCTATCGCAACTGGACGCTGGAACAGACAGTCGAGCACTACCTGACCCAAAGCGTGCAACGCGATGGTTACAAAACCGCAAAAGTAGTGGTCAAAACCGACAATGAGCAGCTCTACGCCAATATCAGCGGTGTGCCCAAAGGCTATGACAAGCCATTGACCGCATTGCTCAAGGCTGGGGATTTGGCTTACAACGGTGCCAACAAGCTGAGTGCCGATGGTAAATGGACTTATAACTGGTACCTGTTCCTGCCACTGGGCATGGCGCTGGAAAACCGCAAAAGCGTCGAGTTGCTGCACTTCCCGCCGGATTACTCGCTGACCCAGGCCCAAGACTATCTGGAGTCCAAGACCACCGACCGTTGGGCCACGCTGCTGACCGCCAACGGCATCCCTGTCGACCAGACACCGGGCTATCAGACCATCATCGACATCGCACCGATTGCCGCGCCGTCCAGCGCCGGCAAGGACCTGGAAGGCGTCTATGACTACTTCAAGGATTACCAGACCACCATGGTCAAGGAAGTCAGCCAGAACGCCAGCGGCGCTGCATTGCCAATGGTTGCCTTCGGCGCACCGGTGCGTAACTGGATCAAGCAACAATACGGGCCGACTGTGGACGTGCTGGGCCTGGCAACCATCAGCCCGAGCGAGGGTGTGAAGGTTCCGGTATTGGGCTCCAATCACCCGAGCTACATCTGGTACGCCGCCGATCCCGAGGCCTACAGCGGCAGCGATGCCCAAGCCAAGGCCGATGCCGCTGGGCTGAAAGTCATGGGGCAGGATTTGAGCGCCGCGTGCTGGCAGGCGGGAATGGGCAGCAAACCGGGTACTGACCCTACCGTTCAGCTGAAAAGCTGTACTCAGACCTGGCAAGTGACCCAAAAAGAAAAAACCTGCGAGCTGTTCTACACCTCGATCCGCAACCTGACGCCCGAACAGGCCGTGGCCAAATGCGCAACAACGACGGTCAAATCTCAGCTGAAACAGCTAAAGAGTCCGTCTCTTGCGACCTCCGCACCTGCCCCGCACCTGTAAACGATGAAAGCCTTCCCCGCGTGAGCCATGGCTGACGCGGGGAAGAGCTTTCTTCGCCTGTCATATCTGACAGTAGACCGGTTGTTTTATTTACGAGAGGCTTGGGGCGTACCCATGTGCTGCAGAGCTGACAGGAAGTCAGCTGATGGAGGTCGTAGCACCCAGCTGACAAGGATTGTTATGAGAGCCCATGCCGAACAAGGAATAACCCCACCCTCATCCAATGGCATCTATCCATTTGTAGAGTTGCCCCTTCGCCTTGGATTCCCCTCCCAAGACGACTTTGAAATCATCTACAACGCGCAAGGATCGGCAACAGCTGTCACGGCGCTGCGCGAGTTCCCCCGCATCAGCCGACTCTGCAGGGTTTCCGGACATCTGTTGCCCTATCGCTGCCGACACACCCGGCAGCTGGCACCAGGCATCCACGTCTACGATCCGCGCTTCTGTGGTCTGCTGAGCCACTCCTGCGACCCCAACGTCTTTCTCGACATGAGCGAGCTGTGGTTATGGGCGCTCAAAGACATCAAAAAGGGTGATCGACTGACGATGGATTTCGCCACGACAGAAGACAAGCTGCAGCGGCAGTTCGCCTGCCGCTGCGGTTGTCCTTGCTGCCGTGGCTGGATCACCGGCTATGACGAGTCGCCCAATGCCAATGGAGAACAGTTCTTTCAACACTGGCGTCGAAGAAGTCCCGGCTGAAAGGCTTTTACAACGTCTCGACCGGACGCAAACGGTACTGCGGCGGCAACTGTTCGAAACCGCTGATGGTGGCGTTCAAGCTTTTCCAGCGTCCATCCTTGATGCCATAGATGCAACCATGGATCGACAGGCTCTGCCCACGGTGCCAGGCGTTTTGCACAATGCTGGTATGACCGACGTTGGCCACTTGCTGGATTACGTTGAGTTCACAGAGGCGGTCGACCCGCTCTTCTTCTGTGGACAACTTGGCCAGTTCGTCGCGCTTTTCATAATAGAGATCGCGAATCGAGCGCAGCCAACCGTCAATCAGGCCCAACTGACGGTCCTGCATCGAGGCGCGTACCCCCCCGCAACCGTAGTGGCCGGTGACCAGGATGTGTTTGACTTTGAGTACGTCGACCGCGTACTGGATCACCGACAAACAGTTGAGGTCGGTGTGCAATACAACGTTGGCCACGTTGCGGTGCACGAACAGATCGCCCGGCAGCATGCCGACGATTTCATTGGCCGGCACGCGGGCATCGGAGCAACCGATCCACAGGAATTCCGGCGTTTGCTGACGGGCCAGTTTGGCGAAGAAGTCAGGATCTTCTTTGGTGATCGCGTCGGCCCAGCGCTCATTGTTATCAATCAGATCTTGTAATTCGTTCATGCAATGAAACCTCAAGAATGATTTGCTGCTTTGACAGACAACCGTGTGTCGGGGTCACGCGCGAGATGCAGATACCTCCTGATGCCCTGATGCATTAAATGGCTATCCGGTGCTCCCTGCCGGTGGAATTCTCGCAAGCCCAGTGGGTCAACTGTAGTAAGGCCTACAGTATGAGGGAATGCCATGACTGATTCACGACGTCCGTTCGATGAGGCGCAACCCGAGCCCATTGACGACAACGAAGACCGCATGGGCTCAGTGCATGAGCTGAATTTCGACGAGGAAGAGCCGAGCGCCAGAATCGGCGACTTGATCCCCGAACGCGAACGTACGCAGAAGATCCCCGACCAACGCGTCCGTGAAGCCGGCATGACCGGGGGCTCGACCGATGACCATGAATCCACCGACGATGACATGAGCCCGGAAACCTTGATCCGTGAAGACGGCGCACGGGACGCCCATGAAGAGGGTGACGGCGACCAGGCGGATTGGGATTTGAGCATTGTCGATGAAGACGACATCGGCGGGGGCAATGGGCTGGATGAAGAAGAGATGGCGCGGCGCGATCCAATGGATGGCAAACGTTGATCGTTTTCGTCAGTGAGGATGCCTTCGCGGGCAAGCCTCGCTCCTTCAGGTTCTGGGTCCTTCACATCTTGTGTTCGACACAAATCCCGTAGGAGCGAGGCTTGCCCGCGAAGCTTTTAAGGCTCAATCCACTAATGTACAAGCCATGACCACGGCATCTTCGCGCCCACCCACCGCCGGGTAGTAATCCCGTCGACGTCCGATTTCATTGAACCCATACCGCTCATACAACCGAAACGCTGCCCGGTTGCTGTCGCGCACTTCCAGAAAACATTCCCGCGCCTCTGCCTTGTAGGCAATCGACATCAAATGCTCCAGCAACGTCAAACCCAGGCCTCGGCCCTGATTTTCCGGCTTGACAGTGATGTTCAGCAAATGCGCCTCGTCGAGAATGATCTGCACCACGCCATGACCGACCTGCTGCTGCCCCTCGAACATCAGCCAGATCTGATATTTGCCCAGGCCATCGAGAAAAATCCCGCGGGTCCAGGGGTGGCTGTAAGCCGCGTATTCAATTTTCAGTACAGTGTCCAGGTCCGCCTCGGTCATCGGGCGGAACGATACAGCGTCACTCATTCGATTCTTTCCAGCGCGCCATCAGCCGACGCATGGCTTGCCAGACATCAGCCTTACGCTGTGGCTCTTCCATTAGTAATTCCAGACCCGGCAGGGCCCAGACCGAACCCAGGCCTTCGACCTGAAGTTCACGGTTGAAGGATTCGGCGTTAGCCTCACCGGCAAAACGCACCGCCGGCAAGCCGATCAGCCACAGGCAGACGCAGGGTGCGTCTTCCAGACGGGCCGACAGAAAACCTTGTACGAAGTCCCGAGCTGCTTCCGGTCCTTGATCCATGGTGCCGCGAGCCAGCAGTGGCCAGCGCACCGGCTCGCCGACGATCTGCGGGCTGTCTGGCAGACCGGCGGCGCGCAGCATGTCCTTGAGCAACAGATAGGCCGGATCGCGGGTCTGGAAGCTTTCGCCTGTGGGTAACTCCACCAGCAACAGGCAACGACCCGCGCGCAGCAATTGCAGGGCGAAACGCGGTGGCGGAATGACCGGCGGCTTGACCGCGACCGGGACCTCCTCTGCTTCGACCGTGGCATTCGTGCGGGTGCTGGCCAACGATGGCCGCGGCACCTCGATTTTTACCCGCTCGGCCGGTTTGACCACGGGCTCCATCGGTGCCTCGGCCACGGGAGCCGGCGCAACCGGGGCGACGACCACTGGCTCGGGCATCTCCAGCAGTTCGGGCCGCGACGGCGCAGCAAAGGGCAATTCGGTGCGCGGCAGCCAGTTGACCACCTGCATGGCGGTCAAATAAGCGCGGCGACGGGACTCGATAAGCAAAGGTCGGCCACTTGTGGATAACTAAAGTGTGGTGATTCTACCGCCCTTCGCTCAAGATCGCCCGCGCTGTTGATCGATAGACTTCACCGATAGTCTTTCCACCTATGAAAAATGGCGACAGCCCATCCCGAGAGTGAATCGACACGGCCGCGATGCAGTACAATCGCGGCTTTTAATCGTCAACCAGCCGGCCATTCCGATGATCGAACCCAAGCGCGTCTTGCGCGCCCTCGCTGAACACTGGGCACTTCTGGAGCCACTGTGCGAGCACTTCGACCAAGGCACACTGAGCCTCAACGAACTGCGTTCACAGTTGGCCGCCCAGCAACTGGACAGCACACCGCAGGACATCACCAGCCTGCTGGACGTGTGGATTCGCCTCGACATTCTGGTTCCCGTGGCGAAAAGCCCGAACCGTTTCGAGCTCAACGCGCAGATCCATGACTTCCTCGCTTACCTGCGCCGTGAGCACCGTCTGGGCCTGTGCCTGGAAATCGAAGCCTATCTGCGCCACCTCGAACGCCTGGCCGGTTACATCCAGGACGCCTTCGACATTCGCGACGGCAACGATCTGGCGCGCCAGTTGCGCCTGCTCGACATGCGCGTGCGGGACGTGCTGAAGAAACTCGCCAACGACGAACAGGCCCTGGTGGCCGTCGCCGAACGGGCCAAGACCAGCGACCGGCAGATTCCGCTGCGCCAGCGTTATGCTGAAGTGCTGGCGACCTGGGACGAATACGTCGAACCGATGATTCAGCTGGTGAATGCCGACGGCGCCTTCGAACAAGGCGTGCGCAAGGTTGAGAACGTGTTGTTGCGCATGCTCACCGAACAGCAGCGCCTCGGCCATCTGGTCGACGACGACATGCTGCTGCGCACCCACGCGCGCATCCTCGAAATGCAGACCAGCGCCCAGTTGACCCTGCGTCACGCCCGCGAGCTGCTGCTGCCGCTGCGCGAAGAAGCACGCCGGCATAACGCCGTGACCCGTGGCGCAGCCCTGGCGTTGTCGGCCATTCGTCGTAAAGGCATCGATGCGGTGCCGCAAGCCGCGATGCCGCTGTTCACCCGCCCGCAAAGCACCTTCCTCGGCAGTGCCAGCCAGGTCGAAGCCTATGTCTACGCCCTGGCCCGTTTCGAGCCGAAACCGGCGCGTTTCCCCAAGGCCCACAAGACCCAGAAAGGCGAAGCCCCGCGCGCGCCACGCACGGTTCGGGAAATGCTCGAACGTTGCGAAGATGCCCTGCCGATGCCGGACCTGATGAGCTGGCTGCTGGAGCAGGAGCCGGACGGCGCCACCGACGAATTGCTCTACTGGTTCTCGCGCCTGTCGCGGGAAAAACGCTTCAAGCGCGAGCGTCTGGAACGCCGCGATTACCACACTCACGAGCACCAGGTCAGCCTGCGCTCCTTCGCCCTGCTCTCGGCCCGCGACACCGCCGCCGAGGATTCTGCGAGCATCCCAAATGCATCTTGATCTATCCGAACTGTCCCAGCTGGCGCCGATTTTTCGCGAGCTGTTCAAGGGCTACCACGTCAGCCGCCGCGACCCTGAGCTGTACGCCCAACTGTCGAACTTCCAGGACCAGTACCGCACGCTGTTCAAGGCGCTGGGTTTTGAACTGGTGTGTGACACCCGTGGTTTCTACTACTTCGTACCGGACCTGGCCGCGGCGGCGGTAAACAAAACGGCACAACGTCTGGCGCTGTTCACCTTCATCCTCGTCGAACACCTGGCCGACCAGGGCCGTGACCCGATCGCCGTGCTCGACGGCGGCAGCCTCGGTCGCGATGAATTGCCATCGCTGCTGGAGAAGTACCGCGACCTGTTTATTCAGGCCGAAGTGCAGACCGTCGAAGAACTCGAAGAAAAGATCATGCGCCGCATGACCCAGCTCGGTTTCGCCGGCGAAGAAAACGGTGTCTACCGCTTCCTGCCGCCGATGCACCGCTTCCTCGATGTCTGCCTGTCGGTCCAGCAAGACCGCGACCTGGCCGCCAGCCTGCACAGCGTGCTGCCGTTACCAGCGCCGGTGCTGATCGACGAAGACAGCGACGAAAAGCTGCTGCAGACCGATGACCCGCTCGACTTGAGTGACTTTGCAGAAGAAAGCGAAGAAGACGCACTGGCCCGCGCCATTGCCGAAGAACAGGAGACCGACGCATGAGCAAGGAACGCTACGGCATTCGCCGTTTTGCCCTTTTGAACACCGCCGGTTACAGCCTCGGCCTGTTCCCGCTGGAAGAACCGTTGTCGGTGTACGGCGCGAACAACCTCGGTAAATCCGCTTCGATCAACGCCTTGCAGTTCCCGATTCTGGCGCGCATGTCGGACATGAGTTTCGGCAAGTACAGCCTGGAGCAATCCCGGCGCTTCTACTTCGCCTCGGACACCAGTTACATCCTGGTGGAAGTCTCCCTGCCCCACGGCCCGCACGTGATCGGCGTGGTCGGCCGTGGCCCGGGTGGCGGTTTCGGTCACCAGTTCTTTGCCTACGCCGGCAAACTCGACCTGGCCCATTACCAGAAAGACGACACCTGCCTGCGGCAGAAAGAGCTGTTCAACAACCTCGAGCGCGAAGGTCTGAAAGCCTACGAACTCAAGCCGGATGAACTGCGTCGTTTGCTGGTCGGTGGCCACACCTCGATTCCGCTGGACCTGACGCTGATCCCGCTGCGTTCCACCAGCGAGCAGAGCCTGAAGACCTTCCGCGCTCTGTTCATCAACTTGCTGCACATGCGCGAAATCACCGCGGCCAAACTCAAACAGTTGTTCCTCGATGCTTTCGAACACAGCCTGCGTTCCGGTAGCGTCGATTACATCGCCGCGTGCGAAGAAGCGTTCCGCGATGTTCGTCGCATGGAGCAGGACTACAACTCGCTGGTCGCTGCCGGCCCGTTGGTCGAAGCCTTGGCCAACGGCGTGAAACAGCGGGACATCCTGCGCGGCAAACTGCATCGCCTGTCGCCACTGCTCGACTCCCTGCTCGGTACTTGGTCGGATTACGCCAGTGCGCGCAAGGAAGAACTGACGATTCAGGCCGAGCACTACCGCAACGAGCAGGACGCCCTGCAAAACGATCAACGCGGCGGCACTCAGGAGCTGATGCGTCTGGAGCGGGAAATCACCGGCATCCAGCGCTGGCTCGGCGAATTGTCAGTGCTCAAGCATCGCTTCGCCCTGGTCGATGACGTCAAAGTCCTCGAGCAGCAACTGCTCGCCGCCAAGGACGCGCATGACGAACTGGCCGGTGCGCTGGCCCAGTCGCGGCAGTTCAGCGCCGAAGACCTGGAAGAGCGTCTGCGGGATCTGGAAAAACGCCTCAAATCGGTGAAACAACAACTCGATCACGCCGACAACAACAGCTATGCCCGTTTGCGCGAAGAATTCTCGCAGCAGGACGTCGAGCGCCTGATGCGCCTGTTCAACAGCGCACTGTTCAGCCTGCCACTGGGGGAACACGGCATTATGCTGGACGAGGACGGTCAGTGGGTCAAATCCATGGAACTGATTCTCGATGGCTTCAAAGGCGAGCGCTTCGAAGTGCCGGGCCTGTCCATCGACATCTCGCACATCGAGCCGCCGGCCCTGCAAGCCCTGGCCGACCGCGCGGCGCTGCGCGATCAGAAAGACCGCCTGGAAAAAGAACTCAAGCAGCTGAAAACTCAAGCTGCCGTGGCGGCAGACCGCGCGGCCAGCAAGACCCAGACCGAAGCGCTGTACCAGCAAGTGCTGGATGCGCAGAAAGCTCTGGAAGACTTCCGCCGCGCGCAAACCCTGAGCGCCGAAGAAGGCGACAAGCTTGAGCAATTGGCGCAGATGGAAGCCGCCCAGGACGAGTTGAAACGCTCCAGCGATGCCTTCACCGAACGCGTCCAGCAACTGTCGGCCAAGCTGCAATTGGTCGGCCGGCAGATCGGTGACATGGAAGCCAAACAACGCACCCTCGACGATGCACTGCGTCGTCGTCAGCTGTTGCCGGCCGACCTGCCGTTCGGCACGCCGTTTATGGACCCGGTCGACGATTCCATGGACAACCTGCTGCCATTGCTCAATGACTATCAGGACAGCTGGCAAGGCCTGCTGCGGGCTGACGGGCAGATCGACGCGCTCTACGCGCAGGTTCGCCTCAAGGGCGTGGCCAAGTTCGACAGCGAAGACGATATGGAGCGTCGCCTGCAACTGCTGATCAACGCGTACGCACACCGCACCGATGAAGCCCTGACCCTCGGCAAGGCGCGCCGCGCGGCGGTTACCGACATCGCCCGGACCCTGCGCAACATCCGCAGTGACTACGACAGCCTCGAACATCAACTGGCGCTGTTCAACCGCGAGATCAACAAACGTCAGGTCTCCAACCTGCAGAGCTTCCGTATCGTGCTCGCGCCGAACAAGGAAGCGCTCAAGCACATTGACCAGATCATCCACAGCGCCGGTCAGTACGAAGAAGGCGAAACCCTCTCCGTCTTCGACCTGAGCCAAAGCGCCGAGCAGGACAACAAGAACGAAGAAGCCAAGGAATACCTGGCACGGCTGGTGGCGGCCAACCACAACCAGCTCGGACTCAAGGATCTGTTCGAACTGGCGTTCGAGATCACCAAGGTCAACGGTCAACCGGTGATCCACACCGACATCGACGGCGCGGCGTCCAACGGCACCACCATGACCATCAAGGCGCTGACCAACATGTACTTGTTATTGCACTTGATGGACCGTGACCAGGCCGGTCGCGTGCGCCTGCCGTACTACCTCGACGAGGCGGCGGATATCGACGAGAAGAACCAGGCAGCACTGCTTGAAACCAGCCTGCAACTGGGCTTCGTGCCGATTCTGGCGAGTGTGAAGCCGCAAGTCTGCGCCAGTGTCGCTATCGACCTGGAAGGCGGCAGCGGCCCGAACGGTATCTACATCGACGAGGCGGACTGGAAGTACATCCGTCGTCACGATGAAGTGAAGGCAACCGTTGTTGTACAAGCTGATGAACCGGAGCTGGATGCGGTCTGATTTGACTTAATCCAAGCCAGCAAAAAGGCCGCGATCCAATGGATCGCGGCCTTTTTTATCTTTTCATAGGAGCGAGGCTTGCCCGCGAAAGCAGCATCACAGGCACCGATCAACTACTTGCCGAGTGCTATCTTCGGCGACCAGGTCAGCCACTCATCTTCGAACTGGTCGAACAACGGGAAGGTTTGCTCGGGCCGCGCCGGGACACCCATGCGGTCGCCATCCGGCGTGGCAAAAGCAATACCGCCCTGAACCAGCGTCTCCAGCGATTCAGTGCGTATTGTCGCGCCTTTGAACAAGCCGTAGTCAAAACCAAAACCACTGGTGTTCCAGAACCGCGTACCACTGCGCACCAACGGTGCATATTTCGGTTCGATCAGTATGTGTACCAACACTCGATCAGCCGTCTGGCCCAGTTCATAGCCGGTCACCTTGCCTACCGTGATTTCGCGATAGGTGACGGGGACGCCAGTCTTCAGCGAACCCCGACGAGCAGCGCTCAACACCAGGCTCAAACCAGCCTCTTCCTTGGCGGTTTCCGGAGGATTGGTCAAGGCCTCGAAAGTCTTCTGTGGGCCGAGGTTCTTCGGCGCCGGCTGCACTTCGATGTATTGCCCGGTGACCAAAGTCTCGAGGTTCGAGGTTTTAATCAGACCGAGTTCAGGTTTGACCACCCAGAACTGACTGCCGACCCGAGCGATACGCTCCGGCACTTCTGTGATCCGCGCGGTCAGCAGTACTGATTGGAGGTCATCACTGAGGTCGACGTCCTCAATCTTGCCGACGTCCAGGCCTTTGAATCGAACCGGCGTGCCACTGCGCAGGCCATCGGCTCGATCGACCTTGATTGTCACCATAGTACCTTTTTGCGTTGCCTCATCATGGCTCGCATGCAGGCGGAAACGTGGAATACGCTTCTGCAACGGCGCTTTGGCTTCCGGGGTTTCGAAGGCGATACCACCGGCCATCAGGCTCTGCAACGATTCACTTTTGACCTGGATGCCGCCGGTCAATCCACCGGTGAGCGTAATGCCGCTGGCATTCCAGAAACGCGTCGAGGCGTTGACCAGCCCTTCGTATTCCTTCTCGATATGCACTCCGATCACCAGCTGCTTTTTGGTGCGGGAGAATTGATAGCTCTGAACCGAACCGACCTTGACCTGTTTGTAGAGAATCGGACTGCCGACTTCCAGAGAACCAAGATTGTCGGTGAACAAAACCAAGTGCAGGCCTGGCGAACGCAGATCCAGTGGCGGCGCCTTGGGCCGTGCTTCGAACTCGCGTTGCGGTGCACCGCCCTTGTCGCCAGGGCGCACGGCGATGTAGTTACCTTTGACCAGCGCTTCCAGGCCCGTAATACCGGCGAGCGAAATCGATGGTTTGACCACCCAGAACTGGGTGCCAGTGACCAGGTAATCCTCGGCCAGTGGGTCGAGAGTCAACTCCGCGGTCGCACTGGACAAGTCCGGGTCAACCTTGAGCGTTTTCAAATTGCCGACCTGGATGCCTTTGTACATCACCGGCGTGCGACCGGCCTGCAGGCCTTCGAAATCGCTGAGTTTGACCTTGACCCGAATACCCGCCGCAGCCGCATCGAAGTCCTCATAGAGACGGAATGGCAGGCTTGGATCGGTGGGCGGGCTGTCCTTGCGATTTTCCGGAGTAGCAAATGCAATACCACCGGCGACGATGCTGGCGAGGGACTCGCTACGCACTTTCACACCGGACAGGTTCGCGTCGATACTGATGCCGCTGGCATTCCAGAAACGCGTGTGTTTACGCACCAGGCTGGCGTAGGTCGGCTCGATGAACACTTTGAGTTCGACAGTGCTCTGGTCTGCGGACAGCACATAGCTTTTGATCTGACCGACCTGAATCTGCTTGTAGAACACCGGGCTGCCGCGATTCAGCGAGCCGAGGCGATCAGCCTTGATGGTCAGGTGCAGGCCGGGTTGGGCATCCGATAGCGGAGGCTCTTGGGCCAGGGCCTTGAACTTGCGGGTCGGCTCGCCTTCACCCCGGGCTGACAGCCACGTAGTTACCCGAGACCAGCGTCTCCAGGCCCGTGATACCGGCCAGGCTCACGCTAGGTTTGACCAGCCAGAACCGTGTACTGGTCTTGAGGTATTGCACCACGTCCTTGTTCATCTCAATGGTCGCGATCACTCCTTTGGAGCTGCCTTCGTCATCGAGTTTAAGGGCTTTCACCTTTCCGACCGACATGCCTTTGTAGACGACTTCGGTCTTGTTGGCCTGAATGCCTTCACCGCTTTCGAAGCGCACCTGAATCTCGATGCCCGTCTCACTGTAGGCACGCCAGCCGAGCCAGCCGCCGATGATCAAGGCAATCAGGGGCAACACCCAAATGGCTGACCAGTTCGAGGCCGGTCGGGTTTTCGCTTTAGGCAAATCAGTCATGGTCGTCGTCCGACTCCGTGTTATCCCAAATCAGTCGGGGATCGAAAGTTACTGCGGCAAGCATCGTCAGAATCACCACACTGGCGAAGGCGATGGCGCCAAGATTGGCTTCGATGCTGGCAAGCCGTCCAAAATTCACAACCGCCACCAGGATGGCGATTACAAAGATATCCAGCATCGACCAGCGGCCAATGAACTCGATAAAGCGGTACATCAGAATGCGCTGGCGTGCCGAGAGCGGCTGGCGGCGCTGCACCGAAAACAGCAGCAATGCGATACCCACCAGCTTGAACGTGGGTACCAGGATGCTGGCGATAAAAACCACGGCGGCTATTGGAATCATGCCGTGCTGAACCAGTTGAATCACACCGGACATAATGGTGCTCGGATCACCTTGGCCCAGGGAATTGACAGTCATGATCGGTAGCACATTGGCCGGGATGTAGAGAATCGCGCCCGTGATCAACAATGCCCAGGTACGCATCAGGCTGTTTGGACGGCGGGCGTGAACCAGCGCACCGCAGCGAGTGCAAACCTGCTCGTCGGTGTCGGCTTCCTGTTTATTCAACTCGTGGCATTCGGCACAAATCAGAATGCCTGCATCAATCGCCCGCATGGGCATCTTCTCCTGATAGAGCCTGCCAGATCTGGTGCGGTGACATCACTACTTCCAGCCAGACCTGAACCAACAACAAACTGATGAAGCACGCCAGACCAAGACCTACGGTGACCGCCGCCATATCGGCCAATTTGACGATCGCAACCAGTACGCCCATGAGGTAAACCTCGAGCATCCCCCAGTCCCGTAGATGGTGATAAATGCGGTAGAGCAGCAAGCCGTAGCTGCGTCCGATATCGAAGCGAATACTCAGCAACACCACCAGCTGGCAAAGCAGCTTGAGCAGCGGAATCCCCATGCTGCAAAGGAATACCACTGCCGCTACGCCTCGCATACCGGTATCGAACAGACCGACAACGCCGCTCCAGACAGTATCGTGCGACGACTGTCCGAGTAGATGGAGCTGCATGATGGGTAGAAAGTTCGCCGGGATGAACAACAACAGTGCGGCAATGACCAAGGCGAGACTGCGCTGCACGACATTGTGTCGATGGGCATACAGCTCATAACCACAGCGTACACAGATGGCTTTCTCACCATGAGCAAGCTCAGGCTTGCGCATCAGCAAGTCGCACTCATGACACGCTACCAAGTCGTCCAGCGGTAAATCTGACAGCCCTGGGGCGTCAACCGGATCCGGCATAAAGGCTCTGGCTCCAAAAAAGTTGGACCTATTCTAGTGTCCTGACTCGAAAATAACTGTGCAATTTTGTATTGCTGCCAGAGTGCTCTTTTCCTGCGGACAAAACAAAACCCCTACCTGCATACGCAGATAGGGGTTTTGGAATTTAATCTTGACGATGACCTACTCTCACATGGGGAAACCCCACACTACCATCGGCGATGCATCGTTTCACTGCTGAGTTCGGGATGGGATCAGGTGGTTCCAATGCTCTATGGTCGTCAAGAAATTCGGTAGCCAGCTCGTGTTCTCTTGCGAGGTCACGCTCCAGCGAATGGGTATGCGATAGTTTGTGTGTTTGTTTCTCGAACTTTCGGTTCGTTTCGTCTTCACACACCGCAATCTGGTGCCTCTTCAGGTCAGCAAATTGCTTGGTGTTATATGGTCAAGCCTCACGGGCAATTAGTATTGGTTAGCTCAACGCCTCACAGCGCTTACACACCCAACCTATCAACGTCGTAGTCTTCGACGGCCCTTCAGGGGACTCAAGGTCCCAGTGAGATCTCATCTTGAGGCTAGTTTCCCGCTTAGATGCTTTCAGCGGTTATCTATTCCGAACATAGCTACCCGGCAATGCCACTGGCGTGACAACCGGAACACCAGAGGTTCGTCCACTCCGGTCCTCTCGTACTAGGAGCAGCCCCTCTCAAATCTCAAACGTCCACGGCAGATAGGGACCGAACTGTCTCACGACGTTCTAAACCCAGCTCGCGTACCACTTTAAATGGCGAACAGCCATACCCTTGGGACCGGCTTCAGCCCCAGGATGTGATGAGCCGACATCGAGGTGCCAAACACCGCCGTCGATATGAACTCTTGGGCGGTATCAGCCTGTTATCCCCGGAGTACCTTTTATCCGTTGAGCGATGGCCCTTCCATACAGAACCACCGGATCACTAAGACCTACTTTCGTACCTGCTCGACGTGTCTGTCTCGCAGTCAAGCGCGCTTTTGCCTTTATACTCTACGACCGATTTCCGACCGGTCTGAGCGCACCTTCGTACTCCTCCGTTACTCTTTAGGAGGAGACCGCCCCAGTCAAACTACCCACCATACACTGTCCTCGATCCGGATAACGGACCTGAGTTAGAACCTCAAAGTTGCCAGGGTGGTATTTCAAGGTTGGCTCCACGCGAACTGGCGTCCACGCTTCAAAGCCTCCCACCTATCCTACACAAGCAAATTCAAAGTCCAGTGCAAAGCTATAGTAAAGGTTCACGGGGTCTTTCCGTCTAGCCGCGGATACACTGCATCTTCACAGCGATTTCAATTTCACTGAGTCTCGGGTGGAGACAGCGCCGCCATCGTTACGCCATTCGTGCAGGTCGGAACTTACCCGACAAGGAATTTCGCTACCTTAGGACCGTTATAGTTACGGCCGCCGTTTACCGGGGCTTCGATCAAGAGCTTCGCGTTAGCTAACCCCATCAATTAACCTTCCGGCACCGGGCAGGCGTCACACCCTATACGTCCACTTTCGTGTTTGCAGAGTGCTGTTTTTAATAAACAGTCGCAGCGGCCTGGTATCTTCGACCGGCGTGGGCTTACGCAGTAAATGCTTCACCCTCACCGGCGCACCTTCTCCCGAAGTTACGGTGCCATTTTGCCTAGTTCCTTCACCCGAGTTCTCTCAAGCGCCTTGGTATTCTCTACCCAACCACCTGTGTCGGTTTGGGGTACGGTTCCTGGTTACCTGAAGCTTAGAAGCTTTTCTTGGAAGCATGGCATCAACCACTTCGTGTTCTAAAAGAACACTCGTCATCAGCTCTCGGCCTTAGAATCCCGGATTTACCTAAGATTCCAGCCTACCACCTTAAACTTGGACAACCAACGCCAAGCTGGCCTAGCCTTCTCCGTCCCTCCATCGCAATAACCAGAAGTACAGGAATATTAACCTGTTTTCCATCGACTACGCTTTTCAGCCTCGCCTTAGGGACCGACTAACCCTGCGTCGATTAACGTTGCGCAGGAAACCTTGGTCTTTCGGCGTGGGTGTTTTTCACACCCATTGTCGTTACTCATGTCAGCATTCGCACTTCTGATACCTCCAGCAAGCTTCTCAACTCACCTTCACAGGCTTACAGAACGCTCCTCTACCGCATCACCTAAGTGATACCCGTAGCTTCGGTGTATGGTTTGAGCCCCGTTACATCTTCCGCGCAGGCCGACTCGACTAGTGAGCTATTACGCTTTCTTTAAAGGGTGGCTGCTTCTAAGCCAACCTCCTAGCTGTCTAAGCCTTCCCACATCGTTTCCCACTTAACCATAACTTTGGGACCTTAGCTGACGGTCTGGGTTGTTTCCCTTTTCACGACGGACGTTAGCACCCGCCGTGTGTCTCCCATGCTCGGCACTTGTAGGTATTCGGAGTTTGCATCGGTTTGGTAAGTCGGGATGACCCCCTAGCCGAAACAGTGCTCTACCCCCTACAGTGATACATGAGGCGCTACCTAAATAGCTTTCGAGGAGAACCAGCTATCTCCGAGCTTGATTAGCCTTTCACTCCGATCCACAGGTCATCCGCTAACTTTTCAACGGTAGTCGGTTCGGTCCTCCAGTTAGTGTTACCCAACCTTCAACCTGCCCATGGATAGATCGCCCGGTTTCGGGTCTATTCCCAGCGACTAGACGCCCTATTAAGACTCGCTTTCGCTACGCCTCCCCTATTCGGTTAAGCTCGCCACTGAAAATAAGTCGCTGACCCATTATACAAAAGGTACGCAGTCACCCAACAAGTGGGCTCCCACTGCTTGTACGCATACGGTTTCAGGATCTATTTCACTCCCCTCTCCGGGGTTCTTTTCGCCTTTCCCTCACGGTACTAGTTCACTATCGGTCAGTCAGTAGTATTTAGCCTTGGAGGATGGTCCCCCCATATTCAGACAAAGTTTCTCGTGCTCCGTCCTACTCGATTTCATGGCCAAGAGATTTTCGCGTACAGGGCTATCACCCACTATGGCCGCACTTTCCAGAGCGTTCCGCTAATCTCAAAGCCACTTAAGGGCTAGTCCCCGTTCGCTCGCCACTACTAAGGGAATCTCGGTTGATTCTTTTCCTCAGGGTACTTAGATGTTTCAGTTCCCCTGGTTCGCTTCTTAAGCCTATGTATTCAGCTTAAGATACCTAACTTATGTTAGGTGGGTTCCCCCATTCAGACATCTCCGGATCAAAGTCTGTTTGCCGACTCCCCGAAGCTTTTCGCAGGCTACCACGTCTTTCATCGCCTCTGACTGCCAAGGCATCCACCGTATGCGCTTCTTCACTTGACCATATAACCCCAAGCAATCTGGTTATACTGTGAAGACGACATTCGCCGAAAATTCGCGATTAAACTCACAAATTTTACCTTAGCCTGATCACCACCAGTGAAAGTGGCCATCAGTCTATTTCTATCACATACCCAAATTTTTAAAGAACGATCTAATCAAAGACTAGAAATCAACATTCACCATCGTCACGATGGAATGCTCATTTCTAAGCTTTCAACAAACAGAAGCAGTAGTGGTGGAGCCAAACGGGATCGAACCGTTGACCTCCTGCGTGCAAGGCAGGCGCTCTCCCAGCTGAGCTATGGCCCCGTATTTCTACAGGCGTTTCCCACACAAAATTGGTGGGTCTGGGCAGATTCGAACTGCCGACCTCACCCTTATCAGGGGTGCGCTCTAACCAACTGAGCTACAGACCCAATTTCGGGCTGCTTCTTATCGTCTTCTTCAATGAATCAAGCAATTCGTGTGGGAACTTATGGAGCAGCTGATGTCGTCGATTAAGGAGGTGATCCAGCCGCAGGTTCCCCTACGGCTACCTTGTTACGACTTCACCCCAGTCATGAATCACACCGTGGTAACCGTCCTCCCGAAGGTTAGACTAGCTACTTCTGGTGCAACCCACTCCCATGGTGTGACGGGCGGTGTGTACAAGGCCCGGGAACGTATTCACCGCGACATTCTGATTCGCGATTACTAGCGATTCCGACTTCACGCAGTCGAGTTGCAGACTGCGATCCGGACTACGATCGGTTTTATGGGATTAGCTCCACCTCGCGGCTTGGCAACCCTCTGTACCGACCATTGTAGCACGTGTGTAGCCCAGGCCGTAAGGGCCATGATGACTTGACGTCATCCCCACCTTCCTCCGGTTTGTCACCGGCAGTCTCCTTAGAGTGCCCACCATTACGTGCTGGTAACTAAGGACAAGGGTTGCGCTCGTTACGGGACTTAACCCAACATCTCACGACACGAGCTGACGACAGCCATGCAGCACCTGTCTCAATGTTCCCGAAGGCACCAATCCATCTCTGGAAAGTTCATTGGATGTCAAGGCCTGGTAAGGTTCTTCGCGTTGCTTCGAATTAAACCACATGCTCCACCGCTTGTGCGGGCCCCCGTCAATTCATTTGAGTTTTAACCTTGCGGCCGTACTCCCCAGGCGGTCAACTTAATGCGTTAGCTGCGCCACTAAGAGCTCAAGGCTCCCAACGGCTAGTTGACATCGTTTACGGCGTGGACTACCAGGGTATCTAATCCTGTTTGCTCCCCACGCTTTCGCACCTCAGTGTCAGTATCAGTCCAGGTGGTCGCCTTCGCCACTGGTGTTCCTTCCTATATCTACGCATTTCACCGCTACACAGGAAATTCCACCACCCTCTACCATACTCTAGCTCGTCAGTTTTGAATGCAGTTCCCAGGTTGAGCCCGGGGATTTCACATCCAACTTAACGAACCACCTACGCGCGCTTTACGCCCAGTAATTCCGATTAACGCTTGCACCCTCTGTATTACCGCGGCTGCTGGCACAGAGTTAGCCGGTGCTTATTCTGTCGGTAACGTCAAAACAATTACGTATTAGGTAACTGCCCTTCCTCCCAACTTAAAGTGCTTTACAATCCGAAGACCTTCTTCACACACGCGGCATGGCTGGATCAGGCTTCGCCCATTGTCCAATATTCCCCACTGGCCTCCCGTAGGAGTCTGGACCGTGTCTCAGTTCCAGTGTGACTGATCATCCTCTCAGACCAGTTACGGATCGTCGCCTTGGTGAGCCATTACCTCACCAACTAGCTAATCCGACCTAGGCTCATCTGATAGCGCAAGGCCCGAAGGTCCCCTGCTTTCTCCCGTAGGACGTATGCGGTATTAGCGTCCGTTTCCGAGCGTTATCCCCACTACCAGGCAGATTCCTAGGCATTACTCACCCGTCCGCCGCTCGCCACCAGGTACAAGTACCCGTGCTGCCGCTCGACTTGCATGTGTTAGGCCTGCCGCCAGCGTTCAATCTGAGCCATGATCAAACTCTTCAGTTCAAACATCTTTGGGTTTTTAAGAAACCCTAAACTTGGCTCAGCAATCGTTGGTTACATCTTTGATTTCTCGCGGAGTAACTTGTGATGCTGATAATCTTGTTGACTATCAGTCTGACTCCACAAGCACCCACACGAATTGCTTGATTCAGTTGTTAAAGAGCGGTTGGTTAAGATCTTTCGTCTCAACCGAGGCGCGCATTCTACAGCAGCCCCTGTTGCTGTCAAGCGGTTATTTTCAGAAGCTTTCAAAGTTTCCTTTGCAACTTCAACCACTTGCGCTTCCGATCTCTCGTTAGCGGGAGGCGAATTCTACAGCGTTACTCGCTGCTGTCAACACCTCTTTTCCTCCGCTTTCGACCGAGAAGATCGAACCGTCGATAAGGCGAAAACACACTGCCCTACCAACTCCTTCTGGCTTCGATGAACTGAAGCGTAACCACTGCCGAAAACTGCGTAACTCTTTGTTTACCAAGGAGTTTTCCGTTTCGACTGCGCCGGAAGTGGGGCGAATTATAGACTTCCAAAATCTGCCGTCAACCTCTAATTACACCTTTCTTGCAGAAGGTGCCTTTTTGGCTATTAAATGTGGAATCCGGCGGGTTACAGGCGGCAATCTCAACACCAACAACAACGCACCTATAGAAGCATAGATCGCCCACTCCTTCAGATCGGCACGCACAATCCACAACATATGCAGCAATCCAAGCCCGAGAGCCACATAGACCAACCGATGCAATTTCTTCCAGCGAGCCCCCAAACGCCGCTGACTGTAGCGATTGGAGGTAACCGCCAATGCCAACAAACAGAGAAATCCCAGCACCCCGACAATAATGTACGGCCGCTTGCGTAACTCGATACCCAGCTGCGACCAATCAAAGCCAAGGATGAACGCCGTGTAACCGCTCAAATGCAGAACCACATAAGCGAAGCACCACAACCCCAACTGCCGCCGAACTGCTATCCATCCCGGCCAACCGGTGAGCTTCTGCAATGGCGTCATGCTTAATGTAATCAGCAACAGCACAAGCGTCCCCTGCCCCAATCGATCAACCAGTACTTTGCCCGGATCTGGCCCCAGCACATCCGCCCAAGCCTGATACAACCAAAGCAGCGGCCAAATCGCTGCAGCGATGAAGACGCCAATACGCCAATACGAATATCGCATCAGTAATTCTTCCGCAGATCGAGCCCTGTATACAGAGAAGCAACTTCATCCGAGTAGCCGTTGAACATTTGCGTGTCGCGCACATTGGGCTTGAACAGACCGCTCGGCAAACGCCTTTCCCGTGCCTGGGTCCAACGCGGGTGATCGACTGTCGGGTTCACGTTCGCATAAAAGCCATACTCATCCGAGGCGATACTCTGCCAAGTGGTTTTCGGCTGTTCGCTGACCAGGCTGATCCGCACAATGGATTTAATGCTCTTGAAGCCGTACTTCCAGGGCACCACCAGCCGCAGCGGCGCACCGTTCTGATTCGGCAACTCACGCCCGTACATGCCCACAGCAAGAATCGCCAATGGATTCATCGCCTCATCCAGACGCAGCCCTTCTACATAAGGCCAGTCGATCAGGGCAAAGCCGGAACGCTGCCCGGGCATACTCTTGGGATCCTGCAAAGTTTCGAAGCGAATGAACTTGGCTTTAGAGGTTGGCTCGACTTCCTTGAGCAAAGCCGAAACAGGAAAACCGATCCACGGAATGACCATCGACCAGGCTTCCACACAGCGAAGACGATAGATGCGCTCTTCCAGTTGATAAGGCTTCATGAAGTCTTCCAGTGCATACCGCCCCGGCTTACCCACCTCCCCGTCCACCACCACGCTCCACGGTTGGGTTTTCAGCGCACCGGCGTTGGCCGCGGGATCACCTTTATCGGTACCGAACTCATAGAAGTTGTTGTAGTGGGTCGCATCCTTGAAAGGTGTGATCGCCTCGTCTTTGACGTTGACCGCCCCCCATTTGGTGGAAGGAAGCTTTTCGGCAAACCAGGACGGTGCCTTGCCAGGCTCGACATCAGGATAACGCGCAACATCGTCGGCACTCGCCCAACGCGGCAGACTGCTCACAGCCAAACCGGCAACGGCGGCACCTAATACACTGCGGCGAGAAAGGTAGAGGGATTCAGGCGTGACGTCCGATTCATGACAGTCAGACGCTTTGGGGACTTTGATCAGCATGGCAACTCCGCAGCTTTGGAGGACAGATGCACCCATAGACTGCGGAGTATGAGGGAAATTACATCACTCGGCTTTTTTGTGCCGACGAAGGCGCAGCAGATACTGCACCGGCCCGGAAGCCGCATAGGCAAGGAAAACCAGCAGCAGGATGCGCGGCGGATCACTGAACACAACGGCGAATACCAATACCACTGCGAGGATCGCGACAAAAGGAACGCGCCCTTTCAAGTCCAGTTCCTTGAAGCTGTTGTACTTGATGTTACTGACCATCAGCATGCCAGCGGCGGCAACCATTAGTGCAACCAGAAACGACATCTTGGAACCCTGGATGCCGTAATCGCTGAATGCCCAGACAATGCCCGCGACCACACCGGCCGCGGCCGGGCTGGCCAGACCAATGAAGTAGCGCTTGTCGGCGGTGCCGACCTGCGTGTTGAAGCGCGCCAGGCGCAACGCCGCCCCCGCCACATAGATGAAGGCAACCATCCAGCCGACCTTGCCCATATCGCCCAAGGCCCAGCCGAATGCCAGCAAGGCCGGCGCGACACCAAAGGCAACCATGTCCGACAGCGAGTCGTACTCGGCACCGAAGGCGCTTTGGGTATTGGTCATGCGGGCAACACGACCATCAAGGCCGTCGAGCACCATGGCGACGAAAATCGCGATCGCGGCAAACGCAAAATACTTGCTCGCGCCGATGGCATCACCGGCACTCAAGGCACTCTGGGCGCTCATCGAGTTGATGATGGAATAGAACCCTGCGAAGAGGTTCGCAGTGGTGAACAGATTCGGCAGAAGATAGATACCACGATGCCGGACTTTACGACCTTCAGCGTCATGCCCTTCTTCGATGTGTTCATCGATGGGCAGAAGGCTTTCGGCGTCAGAAGCCTGCTTTGGCTCTTCGGGACGTTCGCTCATGGACATTTACCTTGCAACGGGGTGGAAAGTTTCGACAGGTGTCTGGGACGACGGTTCGGCCACAAACAATGCAGCTTTATACCAGAACCGGCGGATCCAAACGAAAAAACGCGGCCTAGGCCGCGTTTTCCGTACAAGCTCGGGACTTAGTTCTTGGCTTTGTCGACGATCTTGTTGGCACCGATCCAAGGCATCATGGAGCGCAGTTGCTCACCGATGATTTCGATACCGTGAGCGGCGTTGTTACGACGCTTGGCGGTCATCGAAGGATAGCCGGTGGCGCCTTCGCTGATGAACATCTTGGCGTACTCGCCGTCCTGAATACGTTTCAGGGCGTTGCGCATGGCCTGACGGGATTCGGCGTTGATCACTTCCGGACCGGTCACGTACTCGCCGTACTCGGCGTTGTTGGAGATCGAGTAGTTCATGTTGGCGATACCGCCTTCGTACATGAGGTCAACGATCAGCTTCAGTTCGTGCAGGCATTCGAAGTAGGCCATTTCCGGCGCGTAGCCAGCTTCAACCAGGGTTTCGAAACCGGCTTTTACCAGCTCAACGGTACCGCCGCACAGAACGGCTTGTTCGCCGAACAGGTCGGTTTCGGTCTCGTCCTTGAAGGTGGTTTCGATGATGCCGGTACGACCGCCACCAACGCCAGCGGCGTAGGACAGTGCAACATTTTTGGCGTTGCCCGAAGCATCCTGGTAGATAGCGATCAGGTCAGGGATACCGCCGCCTTTGACGAACTCGGAACGCACGGTGTGGCCCGGAGCTTTCGGCGCGATCATGATCACGTCGAGGTCAGCACGTGGCACAACCTGGTTGTAGTGAATCGCGAAACCGTGGGAGAAGGCCAGGGTGGCGCCTTTTTTGATGTTCGGCTCGATTTCGTTCTTGTACAGGGCAGACTGGAACTCGTCCGGGGTCAGGATCATGACCAGGTCGGCAGCTGCTACAGCGGAAGCAACGTCAGTCACTTTCAGGCCGTGGGCTTCGGCCTTGGCAACAGTGGCCGAACCTTTACGCAGACCAACAGTAACGTCAACGCCGGAGTCTTTCAGGTTGCACGCTTGAGCGTGGCCTTGGGAGCCGTAACCGATGATGGCAACTTTCTTGCCCTGGATGATCGACAGGTCGCAGTCTTTATCGTAGAAAACTTTCATGAATTTCCCCTCTATATCCTGGCCGTTCAGGCCATTCGCTAATTTGGTTTAGATGCTCAGTACTTTGTCGCCGCGGGCAATCCCGGTGACGCCACTGCGTACGGTTTCCAGAATCGAGGCAGTGCCGATCGATTGAATGAAGCTGTCGAGCTTATCGCTGGTACCGGTCAATTGAACGGTATACACGCTAGCGCTGACATCAACGATCTGCCCACGATAAATATCGGTGGTGCGCTTGATCTCGGCGCGCTGGGCGCCGGTGGCCTTGACCTTGACCAGCATCAGTTCGCGCTCGATGTGAGCACTCTCCGACAGGTCGACCAGTTTTACCACTTCGATCAGCTTGTTCAGGTTCTTGGTGATTTGCTCGATGACTTCATCATGGCCGACCGTGGTCAACGTCAGACGCGACAGGGTCGGGTCTTCGGTTGGTGCCACGGTCAGGCTTTCGATGTTGTAGTTGCGCTGCGAGAACAGGCCGACTACACGAGACAGAGCGCCCGGTTCGTTTTCCAGAAGCAAGGAAATAATGTGCCGCATGATTAAGTACGCTCCGTCTTGCTCAGCCACATATCGCGCATGGAGCCGTCTTTGATCTGCATCGGGTAGACGTGCTCGCTGGTGTCGACCGAAATATCGATAACCACCAGGCGATCTTTCATGGCGAACGCCTCTTCCATCTTCGACTTCAAATCTTTCGATTCGGTGATGCGCACGCCAACGTGACCATAGGCCTCGGCCAGCTTGACGAAGTCGGGCAACGATTCCATATAGGAGTGCGAGTGGCGGCTGCCATAACTCATGTCCTGCCACTGGCGCACCATACCCAGTACACCGTTATTCAGAATGACGATCTTCACCGGCAAACCGTATTGCAGGCAGGTCGACAGTTCCTGAATGTTCATCTGGATGCTGCCCTCGCCCGTTACGCAGGCGACGTCATCATCCGGGAAGCTCAGCTTGATGCCCATGGCCGCCGGAAAACCGAAGCCCATGGTGCCCAGGCCACCGGAGTTGATCCAGCGGTTCGGCTTGTTGAAGGTGTAGTACTGCGCGGCGAACATTTGGTGCTGGCCCACATCGGAGGTCACAAAGGCGTCGCCCTTGGTCACTTCGCATAGGGTTTCGATCACGGTCTGCGGCTTGATCACGCTGCCGTCGCCCTTGTCGTAAGGGAACAGGCCGCGGTCACCGCGCCACTCATCGACTTGCTTCCACCAGCTGGCAACGGACTCCTTGTTCGGGGTCTCGCCGATTTCCTTGAGGATCGCGACCATTTCGGTCAGGACACTTTCGACCGGACCGACGATAGGCACGTCTGCCTTGATGGTCTTGGAGATCGAGGCCGGGTCGATGTCGATGTGAATGATCTTGGCATTCGGACAGAACTTGGCCGGGCCGTTGATCACGCGATCGTCGAAGCGCGCGCCGACTGCAAGGATCACATCGGCATGATGCATCGCCAGGTTGGCGGTGTAGCTGCCGTGCATGCCGAGCATGCCAATGAACTGACGGTCGGTGCCAGGGTAGGCACCCAAACCCATCAGGGTATTGGTCACTGGCAGGTTGAGCATCTTCGCCAGTTCGGTCAGCGGCGCGGAGCCACCACCGAGAATCACGCCGCCGCCCGAATACAACACAGGGCGCTTGGCCGCCAGGAGCATTTCGGCTGCCTTGCGGATTTGCCCGGAGTGACCGCGAACGGCCGGGCTGTAGGAACGCAGCTTGGCTTTTTTCGGGAAGATGTATTCGAACTTCTCGGCCGGGTTGGTCATGTCTTTCGGGATATCGACAACGACCGGACCAGGACGACCGGATTGCGCCAGGTAGAACGCTTTCTTCATGACTTCCGGGATTTCCGACGCATGCTTGATCATGAAGCTGTGCTTCACGATCGGCCGGGAGATACCGATCATGTCGGTTTCCTGGAACGCATCGGTGCCCACCATGGTGCTAGGCACCTGGCCGGAAATGATCACCATCGGAATGGAGTCCATGTAGGCCGTGGCAATACCGGTGATGGCGTTGGTTGCGCCCGGGCCGGAAGTTACCAGTACCACACCGGCTTTACCGGTGGCACGGGCATAACCGTCAGCCATATGGGTCGCAGCCTGCTCGTGACGAACCAGGATGTGAGTCACTTCCGGTTCTTTGAACAGGGCATCATAGACATGAAGAAGAGCACCACCCGGGTACCCGTAGATATATTTGACGCCTTCGTCACGCAAAAAGCGGACGAGCATCTCACCGCCAGATAAAAGCTCCACGTTGTTCACCTCTAAAACGCCAGAATACCGCCCACATACAAAGAGGACGGGTCTTAATAGGTTTACTTCTCGGCAGAGCATGAGCGACGGTGGTCGCCGACTACGTCAGCACTGACTGAGCAAGTATTGGGATCGTCCCAAGTGTTGCGGGCCTTTCCCACCCAGCGCGAGGTAACGCGTTGCGGGTGTAACAGGTCGGCGCGGATGTGCGCCTCATGATCTACCGAGTGGGTCTGCTTCTGGCAGTCCCTCTACAGCGGACTTTGGATTCTTCTGTTTCGCCCATCGCAAGTCAAGCCGTCAATGTGCTTTATTCGAACTAAGCGCATGAGAACGCAAGAAAAAACCTTTAAACCGCAACTGTGTTAGCTTCAATTGCGCACTCATGACAAGGAAATGGCATGCGAACGTTCTTCTTCACCGCCGGCTTGTTGATCAGCCTTAGCCCTTTGTGCATGGCGGGTCAGATCTATAAATGGGTCGATGCCCAGGGCGTCACCCATTTCGATGCGCAACCGCCCACAGGCCAGGAGTCCACTCTCGTGGTAACGCCCGCTCCGCCCGTCGGCAAACCGGACACGCCAACGCGCAGCAACGTCATAGGCGATCAACGGGCCATCGACAACAAAGTGAAAAAGCAGGTCGCCGAGCAGCAAGCCCAGCTAAAAATATTCTGCGAGCAGGCTCGAACGAACTTGGCTCAGCTGCAGAATAATCCGCGACTACGAGAGGACGTCGAAGGTGAGATGCGCCGCCTGACCGACCAGCAACGTCAGGAGCGCATCACCGAAGCACAGAAACAGATTGCGAAAAACTGCCAGTAGGTCCTGGCAGTTTCGATTCAGCGAGAGGCGGTGATCAGCAGATCAAACTCTTTGAGCAAGACCTGAAGCTGCCGATCCTTGCCCTGGACGTTGCGGGAGGCGAAGACCATTTCGGCCATCTCCTGAATCCCCGATGCATTGGGCAGCGGCAGATCCTGTTCAAGGATGGTCTTCATCCGCGGCAGGAAAATCCATTGCAGCCATTGCTCGAAATCCAGCGTATCCACCGAAAATGGCTCAACACTGGATAGCGCTTCAGCGGACGGCGGAACTTCGTCCCACCAGCCCTGGACACGCAGTTCGCGTTCGATCAACAGCAACTGCTCGGCAATCTTCGGAAAGCGCGCATCCATCACAGCGAAACCTTGGCCTTCTGACGAGCCAACGCAGCACCGGCGGAGTCACCCTGCTTCTCACGAGCCTGGGCGATCAACTCCCACAGACTGGCCTGAAGGGCTGGACGACCACTGGCGAATGTCAAACCACGACGAGCGAATTGCTCGGCCTGTGCCGCATCGCCTTGGGCCATACGCACCTGGGCCAGACGATAAAGCACTTGCGGCTCACGCGGCGCGACACGCTGGGCGCGCTCGAGACTGGAAGACGCGCCATTAAGGTCGCCGCTGGCCTGTTGCTGCTGGGCAGTGGTCAACAACGCCAGGACCGGGCCGTCCAGTTGCTCATCGGCAGACAGGCTGCCGGAGCTCGCCGAAGGAATCCCGCTCGACGTCGATGGCATGCTGTAGCTGCCCTGATTGATCGGTGCCGACTGGACCGGCGAGGTATCGATCGGCCCCGGAGTGATCGGGCCTGGGGTAATTGGCGAGGTGCTGATCGGTGCCGAGGAAACGGCGCCACCACCCGGCACCATCACCACAACGCCAGTATCACCTTGCGGGATTGCCTGAGTCTGGCCTTGCACAGGACGTTTCACCGTCGACTGCCGGAAACCGCCATTCGCCGAAATCCGTTCGCTGTTGGAGACGGCGGTGCCGGAATCCACAACCGGGATCGAACCACGCTGCACGGTGGAGCAACCACTGAGCAAAGCCACGGCAGTTACCGCCGGAATCAACCACTTGTTCACTTCAAATCCTCTTTGCTTAATTCATCCAGCCCTTGACCCAATCCATCACCGACTCAGCAGGGTTTTCGCCACCGCAAGCGGGACCGGGAGGCGGTTCGCTGCCGCGAATATACGGCATTTGCACGGCGCCTGGGCAGCTGCCTTCAGAACCTTGCCCGGTACGCGAGTCGACCCAGGCCTGAACAATGTTGTCCGGCTGCGGCATGTCCAGCGGCAACGGATCGGCCTTGCGCATGAAACTGGTCCAGACCTGCAACGCACCGGTAGCACCGGTGAATGGCGTCTTGCCGTTATCATCGCGCCCCAGCCAGACCACTGCCAGCAGATCCTGACTGAAACCGGCGAACCAGCTGTCCCGCGAATCGTTACTGGTGCCGGTCTTGCCGGCGAGGGTCAGGGTTTTCGGCAACACGTTATAAACCGAACTGCCGGTGCCTTCACGCATGACCCGTTGCATGGCGTTCTGAACCAGGTAAATGGACGCCGGATCGAATTGCTGCTGAATCTGGAACGGATAACGCTTGAGCGGCTCGCCCTCGGCAGTCAGTACGCTGCGAATCCCGCGCATCGGCGTGTTGAACCCGCCATTGGCCAGCGTCTGGTACATGGTCGCCACTTCAATCGGGGTCAAGCCGCCGGCACCCAGCAACATCGACGGAAACGCCGGGAACTCGCGACTCACCCCCAGACGCGCCAGGGTCTTCAAGACATTCGGCACGCCCACCGCCAAGCCGAGACGCGCGGTCGACAGGTTGTAGGAATGCGCCAACCCTTGATACAGGAACACCGTGCCGTGGGAACGGCGATCATAGTTCTGTGGTTTCCAGACCTGACCGTCCGCGCCTTTGACCGAGAAGTAGTCGTCCGACAGCCAACTGGTCAGCGTGTACTGGCTCGGCTTCTCAAGGGCTGTCAGATAAACCGCTGGTTTGATCAACGAGCCGATCGGTCGTACCGCGTCCAGCGCCCGGTTGAAACCGGCAAAACCCGCCTGACGGCTGCCGATCATCGCCTGGACTTCTCCGGTTTCCGGGTTGGTCACGACCATGGCCGCCTCAACCTCATCGGAACCCTTGCGCCCGGCCAGGCGCTTGAACGTATCGTTGACCGACGCTTCGGCTTTCATCTGCAGGATCGGGTCGAAACTGGTAAAAATCCGCAGTCCCTCTTCGGTCAAGTCTTCGTCGCGGTAGTCTTCGCGCAACTGACGTTTAACCAGGTCGAGGAAGCCCGGGAACGAGCTATCGGCCAACTTGCCGCGAGTGGTCACACCCAGTGGCATTTTCTTCGCCGCCTGAACCTGCTCGGCGGTGGCAACGCCTTGTTCCCCCAGAACATCGAGCACCAGATTGCGCCGCTCCAGCGCCCGCTCAGGGTTGCGACGCGGATTGTAATAGGACGGCCCCTTGACCATGCCCACCAACAAAGCGACTTGATGCAGTTTCAGCTCGGACAATGGCTGTCCGAAGAAGAACTGGCTGGCCAGGCCGAAACCGTGCACCGCGCGCTGACCATCCTGGCCGACGAACACTTCATTGAGGTAAGCCTCAAGAATTTCGCGCTTGTCATAATGCAGCTCAAGCAACATCGCCATCATGGCTTCGGTGAGCTTACGGGTCAGGCTGCGTTCGCTGGTGAGATAGAAGTTCTTGACCAACTGTTGCGTCAGCGTACTGCCGCCCTGGGTCATCTTGCCGCCCGAGGTATTGACGTAGATGGCTCGGACAATCGACTTCGGCGACACGCCCCAGTGGCCGTAGAAGTCCCGGTCTTCTACGGCAATCAGGGTTTCGAGCAGATACGGCGGAACCTGATCGATTTTGATCAGGATGCGGTCTTCAAGGTTTTTCGGATAAATCCCGCCAATCAGCAGCGGTTCCAGTCGCACCACAGAAAGCTTCGAACCGTTGGTCGCCGAAAGCTCGGCCACGTAATCGCCGGAGAAGCGCACACGCACGGGCTGGGCCTGCTCCATGCCTTCATAGAACTGGAAGCCTCGGGTATTCAAGTCGACGATATTGCCATTGACTGCCGCCGCGCCGGGCGGGGCCGTTGCTGACGGCTTCGCGTCGGTAACCCAAGGCATCGAGCTCGGTGAGGAAGTCTTCCTTGCTCAGCTTCTGGCCAGTGAACAGCTCAAGCGGGCGCGCGTACACCTTGGCCGGGATGGTCCAGCGCTTGCCAGAGAACTTCTCCTGGACCACGGCGTCGAGGTAAACCGCGAACCCGGCGAGCACCACAAGGCCGACCAGGCTGAGTTTAAGGGCCCAGCCCAGCCAGGGGCGCATGCCCTTGGAAGGTGGTTTTTTGGGGGTGTGCGGGGGGATCGAGTACGAGTCATGGCGGCGGATTATACGCACTTTATTCATACTCAACAGAAGCCCGCTGAGGTTTGCGTCGGGCGGACTTGCGGCCATAATGGCGGCCTTGAATTTTCCCCAGACTCTGAAGGATCGCCTGTGAGCCAGTCCCTGATCGCTGCCCTGCAAAACCCGGCCCTCTACCCGCATCCCGTAGAAGGGTTTCAGGTCATCGAAACCCATATTTCCTGGGTGCTGCTCACCGGCCCCTACGCTTATAAAGTGAAGAAGCCAGTGAATTTCGGCTTCCTCGACTTCACCAACCTCGAGGCTCGCGAGCATTTCTGCGCTGAAGAGCTGCGCCTGAACCAGCGCCTGACCCATGATTTGTATCTTGAAGTGTTGCCGATCACTGGCAGCGCCGAGGCACCGCAACTGGGCGGCGAAGGTCCAGTCGTCGATTACGCCCTGAAAATGCGTCAGTTCCCACAAAGCCAATTGCTCAGCACCTTGCAAGCCAACGGCGAATTGACCACCACGCACATCGACGAGATGGCCGCGCAGATTGCTCAATTCCACCTCAGCGCCCCGAAAGTGCCTGCCGAACACGAAGCCGGCACGCCGGACAGCGTCATGGCGCCGGTACGGCAGAACTTCGAACAGATCCGTCCGTTCCTCAGCGACAAGGCCGATCTGCTGCAACTCGATGCACTGCAAGCCTGGGCCGAAAGCAGCTTCGAACGCCTCAAGCCGCTGTTCGCCCAGCGCAAGGCCGACGGTTTCATTCGTGAATGCCACGGTGACATTCACTTGGGCAACGCCACCGTGATCGACGGCAACGTGGTGATCTTCGACTGCATCGAGTTCAACGAACCGTTCCGCTTCACCGACGTTTACGCCGACACCGGCTTCCTGGCAATGGACCTGGAAGACCGTGGCCTGAAGAGCCTGGCGCGTCGTTTCATCAGCCAATACCTGGAACTGACCGGCGACTATCAGGGCCTTGAGCTGCTGAATTTCTACAAAGCCTACCGCGCACTGGTTCGCGCCAAGGTCAGCCTGTTCAGCATGCCGGCCGAGGCCGATCCGGTGCAGCGCGCCACCACCCTGCGTCAGTACCGCAACTACGCCAACCTGGCGGAAAGCTACAGCACCATTCCTTCGCGCTTCCTGGCGATTACCCACGGTGTTTCCGCCGTCGGCAAGAGTCACGTGGCCATGCGCCTGGTGGAAGCGCTGGGCGCCATTCGTTTGCGTTCCGATGTCGAGCGCAAGCGTATGTTCGGCGAACAAACCGTACCGAACGACCTGCAGGCCGGCATTTATAGTGCCGACGCCAACGCCGCTACTTACAGCCGTCTGCATGAAATTGCCGGGGTAATTTTGCATGCCGGTTTCCCGGTGGTGATCGATGCCACGTACCTCAAGCGCGACCAGCGCGACGGCGCGGCGAAAATCGCCGAAGCCACGGGTGCGCCGTTCCTGATCCTCGATTGCGACGCGCCGCAAGCGGTGATTGAAAGCTGGTTGAAGCAACGTCAGGCAGACAATAACGATCCGTCCGACGCAAACCTGACCGTTATCGCCGCCCAGCAAGCCAGCCGCGAGGCCCTGACGCCGGCAGAAATTCTGTGCAGCAAACGCGTCCAGACCAATGAAAGTGGCACGCTCGATACCGTCGTTGCGCAGATTCGCCAACGCCTGCCAGGCCTGTAAAAAACTATTTCAACCGTGAAGCCCTCACCGGCTTCACGGCTGTCAAATAGTGGCACTATACTGGCGTCATAAAACCATCAGGTGATGCGACATGAGCCAGCCGAAACTTCTCGACACCCCGCTTTACGCCTTGCTGCACAAAGACGACATTACAGGCTTTAATAATGAACGCCCGAAAGATGGACCTATCGACATGGTCGGTGGCGACTTTCGTGGTCTCGATCTGCGTGAACTGAACGCCGACGGCGTCGACTTCACAGATGCCTATTTCCGCTCTGCCGACTTGCGCGGCATCGACTTTCGCAACTCGTCCCTGGAAGGGGCGAGCCTGGCCCACGCGCAGATATCCGGCGCCTACTTTCCGCCAGAGCTGAGTGCCGATGAGATTCTGATGTCGATGAATTTCGGTACGCGACTGCGTTATCGCACCCGCTAAAAGCGACGTTTCTACCAGGTCCGGCGCCCCTGCTTTGCGCTGGACTCTGTACTTTTTTTCTACCCTGAAACTCAATCCTCCGCCCGTCTACCGACTGCACTCGCAGCCTTTTCACGCCGCTTCTTGAGCCCGTTTCTTAGAAGCTTTTGCGTCGAAACCGACCAAACAATCACGCTTTTCCTACTGATGGCTACACTGCTGAGAGGCTCGCCCACGCACCGTTCGGCTGTCGCAAGGAGGCTTGATGAATGATGAACTGCAACACCTGAAAAATCTTGGCAAGACGTCGGCGCAATGGCTGCATGCCGTGGGCATCCACAGTGCATCGGACTTGCGTCGGCTGGGAGCTGTGGATGCTTATCGGGCCGTGCGCACGCGCGGTTTTCGGGCTTCCAAGGTGTTGTTGTATGCGATCGAAGGCGCACTGATGGATGTTCACTGGAACGACATTCCCGCCGAACGTAAGGAAGCCTTGAACAAACAACTGGACGCCATCTCGTCACGCCACAAGATTTGAACGGGTAATTACGCTTACGCACACAGCCTGAAGACCAATGATTGCAGGGCCCTCACCAAGGGAACTGGTGAGATTCACAGAAATCAAGAATCAGCGGTTGACTTGGTAATGAGAATCGCTATGATTATCACAACTGGTCGCGAGACTGGTCGATATTCTGAAAAGCCCTTGGTTCGGACTCTCAGATTATCTCCTCATCAGGCTAATCACGGTTATTTGACCCGGCTCTTGCCGGGTCTTTTTTTGCCTGTGGAAAACTCGCCAGGTTTTACTGCCCTGACTGCTTGCCGAACTGTCTACGCATTTGCGCGCAGTAATCCTGCGGTGGCGTGGCGGGCGTATACCAGACGTAATCGGCCATGGCCGGCGTGATCTCAGCGCCCTGCTCTGCCAGCATCAATACCGTTGGCGCCTCGTGCTCACTTAAATCCTGCACATGGATCGGCACCCCGACATCCTTGCGTGCGTGGTACGCGCCGGCAAACAGCAGTGAAGGCGTCGGTGCGGCCATTAATCGCCCGGCCATCCGCCGGTCACGTTGCTGCTGGACGGCCAGCATCGCGGGCATTTGCGATGTGGGCAGCAAGCCGCAGTGAGAATCGCTGATTTGTGCCAGCAACGTCTCTTTAACCATCGGGGCATTGGAGCGCGAACCGCTCAATGTCGGCGGTTTGCCATAGACAGTACGGACTTCAAGCGTATCCAGATTGGCCGCCAGCAACGGGTACGGCTGAGTCAGGGCAAAACCAACGATCGGCCCATACAGATTCCAGTCCCAACCCGGTTGCCAGGCCAATGCATTGGGCAAGTCAGTTGGTAGCGGTGAAGAGTGCCTAGCGTGATCGACGCGCACTTGTTGATCTGGCGTGAGCATTTCCAGCAGCAGACTGCCTTGGGGCCGCTGATCACCCAGCGCCTGTAACAACCACAATTGCAGTTGATGGTGATCACGGTTGTCATGCTGCTCGCCGATGATCAACCGCGAAGGCTTGGCTAACCGTACAAGCAATTCCTGCGCTGTCAGGGTTTGACCGCTGCGCAGTTCCCGGATCTCGCCACTGACCGGCGGCGGCACCGATACATGCTGACAGGCACTCAGTAACAGCACAGCCAGTATCACCATCACACGCATGTTTTCACCTCGATGAAATGCTCAGCGGGCGATGATCAGCGGATGCCCACGCTCCGGGTGCGGCTGCACCAGTACTTCCAGCCCGAACACAGCCTTAAGCGGTTCCGGGCGCAGCACCTGCTCCGGAGTGTCCAGTGCCACCGGACGCCCACCTTCGAGCAGTAACAGGCGATCACAATAGCGTGCCGCCAGATTCAGATCATGCAGGATCACCAGCACCGCAGCGCCACGATCAGCGAACTCGCGCACCGCTTGCAGAGTAGTGTGTTGATGCAGCGGGTCGAGCATCGATGTCGGTTCATCGAGCAACAACGTTTGCCCCGCCTCCCCCGGCCACAGTTGCGCCAGCACCCGTGCCAGATGCACCCGCTGACGCTCGCCGCCGGACAATGCCAGATAGCTGCGGCCACTCAGGTGCCGCGCATCCGCCGCGTGCAGCGCGGCGGCGACGATCTCGTCATCCCGGACCCGGCCGCTTTGATAAGGCAGACGGCCCATGCCGACCACGTCTTCGACGCGAAAGGCAAAGTCCAGGGTCGACACCTGTGGCAACACCGCCAAACGCTGGGCTCGCTGCGCCCCGGCCCAATGACTCAGCTCGCGCTCATCAAGCCAGACACTGCCGTGGTCGGCATGCAATTCACCGCACAAGGCGCCGAGTAAGGTGCTTTTACCGGCACCGTTGGGGCCCAACACGCCGAGGACTTCGCCCGGCTTGAGTTCAAGGGTGATGTCCGTGAGAACAATCTTTCGACCGCGCCGGATTTGCAGATTCTGCGTTCGCAACATCAAGCACGCCCTCTGACCAGTAGATACAGAAAGAACGGTGCGCCGATGAAGGCTGTGACGATCCCGATCGGCAACTCGGCTGGTGCCAGGGCCAGTCGCGCCACCAGATCGGCGAACAGCAAGAGACTGGCCCCTGCCAATACCGACGCCGGCAACAACACCCGATGATCGGGACCGGCCAGCAGCCGTACCAGATGCGGCACCACCAGGCCGACAAACCCGATCATCCCTGCTGCCGCTACCGCCGCACCGACGCCCAGCGCCGTGCAAAACACCAGTTCGCGCTTGAGGCCTTCGACGTCGATACCCAGGTGACCGGCTTCCGACTCCCCCAGCAACAATGCATTCAAGGCCTTCGCTCGACGCGGCAACCATAGCGCCACACCGGTGCTCACCAGCAGCAACGGCCAAAGTCGCGAATAACTGGCGCCGTTCAGGCTACCCAGGTTCCAGAACGTCAGGGTGCGCAGGGTCGCGTCATCCGCCAGATAGGTGAATAACCCTACCGCCGAACCGGCCAGGGCAGTCAATGCAATACCGGCCAGCAACATGGTGGCGACGTTGGTCTGGCCATTGCGTCTCCCCAATCGATAGACCAGCGCCGTTACACCCAGCCCACCGAGAAACGCGCACACCGACAACAGATAAGGCCCGAAGGATTCAGGCAGACCGCCGAACACCGAACCGCCGACAATCGCGATGGCTGCGCCCAATGCCGCACCACTGGAGACCCCGACCAATCCCGGATCGGCCAGAGGGTTGCGAAACAAGCCCTGCATCGCCACGCCGGACAGCGCCAGCACGCCGCCCACTGCCAAGCCCAGCAAGGTTCGTGGCAAGCGAATCTGCCCGAGGATCAGCTCGGCCTGCTCCAACCCGTCGGGCGCGATGGGTAAACCAATCAGTCGCAACGCCGCGCGCAAGGTGTCGAACAACGGCAAGCTCACCGGCCCCAACGCCAGCGACAACCAGATCGCCAGCAAGCAAAGCAGGCTCAGGCCAATGAATAATGCACGGGGTTTAACCAGAAGGATCATTGGCCGGACGTACCAGGATAGAACGCGTCAGACAGCTTGGTCAGACTTTCCGGCAACCTTGGCCCCAGCCCCCCCACCAACAAAGTCGGGTCCAGCTCCATGACTCGCCCGTCCTTGGCCGCTCGGGTGGACGAGAGGATCGGATTCTCCTTGAACAACGCCGCACGCGCCGCATCGCCCGTCAGTGCTCGGTCGGCAAATACCAGCACTTCGGGATTGAGACTGGCCAGGGACTCGACAGAAAACGGTTTGTAGCCAGTATGGGTTGCCAGATTGTGGCCACCGGCGTGTTGCAGCAACCAATCGGCGGCGGTGTCTTTACCGGCAATCAACGGTTTTCCGCCCGCGTGCCCCAACAGCAGCAATACGCCCGGTGCTTTGTGTTTGAGTTGTGCCTGACTGACCCGGGCTTGTTGCTGATCGAGTTGCTGTTGATAAGTCAGAAACACTTGCGAAGCCCGATCTTCAGCCCCCAGCAATTTGCCCAGATGCTGCAAATTGCCCCGCAATGTCACCAAATCTGGCTGGGCCGAGAACAGTTCGACCTGAACGCCCGCGCTGCGAATCTGTGAAAGTACCGGTGGCGGCCCCATTTCTTCGGTGCCCACCAGGATCTGCGGGCGCAGACTCAGAACCCCCTCTGCCGAGAGTTGCCGTTGATAGCCGATGCTCGGCAGAGCCTTCAGCGATTCGGGGTGCTGACTGGTGGTATCGACACCCACCAGTTTCGACTCACCACCCAGTGCACTGACCCATTCCGACAAGGCACCACCAGCACTGACCCAACGTTGCGGCAACTCGGCTGCCGAGGCTTGGTGACTGATGAACAGTCCGACACAGAGCACAGCAACTCGGGTACTCAGGCGCATAAACAGCTTCCTTTAAAGGTTTTCCCGGGCATCGAGAGGACAGGCCAAGTATCCTCGGCATCCGGCAATCGCCCTGTGGGTGAGCGGCCATTTGATAATTGTTTGCATTTGAACGTCAAGCTTGGACATATCTGGTCACGAGCTGCGGGACTTGAGGATAGACATGAAGCTTCTTTGCACAGGCGCCGAATTGGCTGACGCCAGCAGTCGCGGTTTCGACGTCGACGGTCAGAAGCTTCTGGCCGTGCGCCGGGGCGGTCGGGTGTACGTGTATGAAAATCGCTGCCCGCACCGAGGCGTCGGACTGGAATGGAAGCCCGACCAGTTTCTCGACCCCAGCAACAGCCTGATCCAGTGCGCCACTCACGGCGCACTGTTTCTGATCGAAGACGGCGAATGCGTTGCCGGCCCATGCGCCGGGCAATCCCTGACCATCATCCCCTGCCGCGAAGACGAGCAAGGGATCTGGGTCACGCTTTAACCGTTCAACAAAACATCCAGCCGCCTATCCACCACCATCTCTTCGTGGGTCAAGTGCACGCCATACGCCAGCACTTCGACCCCACATGCCACCGCTTCACGTAACGCCGCCGCGTAGGCCGAATCGATTTCTTCAGCAGGACGCACGGAGTCGATGCCGGTCAGGTTCACGCAATACAACTGCACGGCACGAATCCCGTCCCGGGCCAAATGCGCCAACTCCCGCAAATGCTTGGCCCCGCGCTGGGTCACCGCATCGGGAAACGCCGCCACCAACGAGCCATCGAAGCCCAGGGTAACGCTTTTGACTTCTACATACGCTGGCCCGCTCGGGTAATCGAGACGGAAATCGATGCGACTGCTTTCCTGACCGTAGGCCACTTCGCGCTTCAGTTCGGTAAAGCCGTTCAGCTCGGTGATGACATTGGCCCGCAACGCCTCCTCGATCAAACCGTTGGCGCGCCCGGTGTTTACGCAGAACAACCGTCCCTGCGGGGTTTCCCCGACTTCCCAGGTGCCGGGCAACTTACGTTTGGGGTCGTTGGAACGACTGAACCAGACCTGTCCGCCTTCGACCTGGCAATTAAGCATCGAACCGGTGTTAGGACAGTGAATGGTCAGCAACTCGCCGCTAACGGTTTCGATATCGGCAAGAAAACGTTTGTAGCGACGAATCAAGCGACCTTCTTCGAGGGGAGGATAAAAACGCATCAGCCTTGCCAGCTCCGCAATCCGCGAGCGATGCGCTCAACCGCTTCCTGCAAACGTGGAAGACTTTGGGTGTAGGCAAACCGCACATGATGCCCGGCCTGATAACGCCCGAAATCCAGGCCCGGAGTGATCGCGACATGCTCGGTTTCGAGGAAATGCCGGCAGAATGCGAAGGCATCGCCGCCGAACTTGCTGATATCGGCGTACAAGTAGAACGCGCCTTCCGGCTCCACGGCGATACCGAAGCCCAACTCCCTCAGGGCCGGCAGCAGGAAATCACGACGTCGGCCGAACTCGGCGCGGCGCTCTTCGAAAATCTGGATGGTGGCGGGTTCGAAGCAGGCCAATGCGGCGTGCTGGGCCATGCTCGGCGCACTGATGTAGAGGTTTTGGGCGAGCTTCTCCAGCTCACCGACCGCCGCCTCAGGTGCTACCAGCCAACCGAGGCGCCAGCCGGTCATGCCGAAATACTTGGAAAAACTATTGAGGACGAAGGCGCTGTTATCGACTTCCAGCACGCTGGCCGCATCCGTGCCGTACGTCAGGCCATGGTAGATCTCGTCGACCACCAAATGGCCGTGACGGGCCTTGATCGCTGCAGAGAGCCCGGCCAACTCGTCGCGAGTCAGGATGGTCCCGGTCGGATTGGCCGGAGATGCCACCAGGGCGCCGACGCTGTCGTGATCCCAGTGACGTGCGACCAGGTCAGGGGTCAGCTGATAACGCACGTCCGGGCCGACCGGCACCAGTTGCGCCGCGCCTTCCACCAGCCGCAGGAAGTGCCGGTTGCACGGATAACCCGGATCGGCGAGCAGCCAATGCTTGCCTGGGTCAACCAGCAAGGCGCTGGCCAACAGCAACGCCCCTGAACCGCCGGGGGTGATGAGGATGCGCTGCGGATCGATGTTCAGCCCATAACGCTGCTGATAAAACCCTGAAATGGCTTCACGCAGCTCGGGAATGCCGCGAGCAGCGGTGTAACGGGTCTTCCCCGCCGTCAGCGCGGCCTGGCCGGCCTGGATGATCGGCTCGGCGGTGGTGAAGTCCGGCTCGCCGATTTCCAGGTGGATCACGTCGTGGCCGGCCGCTTGCAGCTCGTTGGCCCGCGCCAGCAGGGCCATGACGTGAAACGGTTCGATAGCGCGACTGCGCGCACTGTAGGACAGAGCCATTAGCCTTCCTTACAACGGGGAAAAGAATCGATTCTACCCAAGCGCAGGAACGAGCGAGAACCTAAAGCGGTCAGAGCCCATATAACGCTGGTCTCAAACAGTTCAAGCGTATGCTCCAGGTTTGACTAAAATCAATAATTGATCAGGTCTCCAGAGCCACCAGGCAAGGCTTTGCAATCTTTTGCAAGGCCCACGGGCCGCGGGCTCGACATCCGGGAGTAGCGCGGCCCGATTTGATCTGGTAAGTTCGCCCGCTTGCAGCCGCAGGGCCGGCAGGTGTCGGTGATGGAGCAATCCTGCGCAATGGATTACAAGAGTAGAGGCGGTCCATTTCATGCCCACCCAAGCAAAGCAACAACAGAACCAGTCGATCAGCGGCTTCGAACCCTACAAAGAAGTGAAGGGCGAAGAGTACATGGGCAAGCCCATGCGCGCTCACTTCACCAAGATCCTGAACAAGTGGAAACAGGACTTGATGCAGGAAGTCGACCGTACTGTTGATCACATGAAAGACGAAGCGGCCAACTTCCCTGATCCGGCAGATCGTGCCAGCCAGGAAGAGGAATTCAGCCTCGAATTGCGCGCCCGCGACCGAGAGCGCAAGCTGATCAAGAAAATCGACAAAACCCTGCAATTGATCGAAGACGAAGAATACGGCTGGTGCGAGTCCTGCGGCGTCGAAATCGGCGTCAAGCGACTGGAAGCCCGCCCTACCGCCGACATGTGCGTTGACTGCAAGACCCTGGCGGAAATCAAGGAAAAGCAAGTCGGCAAGTAACTCTTTGCGACTTGAACGAAGAACGGAGCGTGCGAACGCTCCGTTTTTTGTTTCTGACATTGCTGATTTGTTGCGTTTTTAAAATCGCCTTCGCGAGCAAGCTTCACTCCTACAAAAGGCTGGCGCAATTTCCTGTAGGAGCTGAGCTTGCTCGCGAAGGCGGCTTCAAGCCATGCTCAAAACGATGAACAGCCTGACGTCACCCTTATGACCACCATCGCCTCCCCCGCCTACATCGGGCGTTTCGCCCCTACGCCCAGTGGCCACTTGCATTTCGGTTCGCTGGTCGCAGCGCTGGCCTCCTACCTCGACGCCCGTTCGGTCGGCGGCCGCTGGCTGGTGCGCATGGAGGATCTCGACCCGCCGCGCGAAGAACCCGGCGCTCAGACAGCGATCCTCAAAGCGTTGGAAAGTTACGGTTTCGAGTGGGATGGCGATATGGTCCGACAGAGCGAACGGCACGCTGCCTATGACGAAGTCATCAATCGCCTGTTCAATCAGGGCCTGGCCTACGCCTGTACTTGTTCGCGAAAACAATTGGAGCCGTATCACGGCATCTATCCCGGTTTCTGCCGCAACGCGGGGCACGGCACCGAGAACGCGGCGATTCGCCTGCGCGTACCGGAACTGGAATACCACTTCATCGACCGGGTGCAGGGCGAATTCCGTCAACATCTCGGTCGGGAAGTCGGTGATTTCGTGATCCGCCGTCGCGACGGGCTCTACGCCTATCAATTGGCGGTGGTACTGGACGACGCCTGGCAAGGCATCACCGATATCGTGCGCGGCGCCGATTTGCTGGATTCCACGCCACGCCAGCTCTATCTGCAAGAACTGCTGGGCCTGCCGCAACCGCGCTATCTGCACATCCCGCTGATTACCCAGCCGGACGGCCACAAACTCGGCAAATCCTATCGCTCGCCGCCGCTGGCCGAAGATCAGGCCACGCCGCTGTTGCTGCGCGCACTGCGGGCACTGGGGCACAAGCCTGCGACCGAGCTGAATGACGCCACGCCACGGGAAGTGCAGAACTGGGGCATTGTCCACTGGGATGCATCGCTGATCCCGCGCACACTGACATTGCCCGAAGCGCAACTGCAGTGATGCCACTTGCAGTGGCGCGCCCATCCGTTACCATCGCCGCACGTTTTCGGGCACGCGCATAAAAAAGAGAGGCCGGGATGTACATCTATCGCTTGGTCCTGCTCCTGGTAGTGGGGATTTATCTGTTCTCCCCGGCCATCATGGATTGGTGGATCGACGCCACGGGCGCCTGGTATCGCCCTTATTTGCTCTGGCTGATTCTGATTGTCGTGACCTTCATCCTGCAGAGCCAAAAAGATGCCGATGAGCTTTAGCCTGACCCAGATGATCCTGATCAGCGCCGCGTACCTGGCGGTGCTGTTCGGCGTGGCCTGGATCAGCGAACGGGGCATGATCCCCCGGGCGATCATTCGCCATCCGCTGACATACACCCTGTCGCTGGGCGTCTACGCCAGTGCCTGGGCGTTTTACGGCACGGTGGGCCTCGCTTATCAGTACGGCTACGGCTTCCTGTCCAGCTACCTCGGGGTTTCCGGGGCCTTTCTGCTGGCGCCGGTGCTTTTGTACCCGATCCTGAAAATCACCCGCACTTATCAACTCTCGTCCCTGGCCGACTTGTTCGCGTTTCGTTTCCGTAGCACCTGGGCCGGAGCACTGACGACCATTTTCATGCTGATCGGCGTGCTGCCGTTGCTGGCGTTGCAGATTCAGGCAGTGGCCGACTCCATCAGCATCCTCACCCGCGAGCCGGTGCAGCATCGCGTGGCCCTGAGCTTCTGCGCACTGATTACGCTGTTCACGATTTTCTTCGGCTCACGCCACATCGCCACCCGCGAGAAACATGAAGGCCTGGTGTTTGCGATCGCCTTCGAGTCGGTGATCAAACTGATCGCGCTTGGCGGCGTTGGCCTGTATGCACTGTATGGCGTGTTCGACGGCCCGCAACAGCTGGAACTGTGGCTGCTGCAAAATCAGACCGCCCTCGCTGCTTTGCACACGCCATTGCAGGAAGGCCCGTGGCGCACGCTGTTGCTGGTGTTCTTCGCCTCGGCGATCGTGATGCCGCACATGTACCACATGACCTTTACCGAAAACCTCAACCCGCGCTCGCTGGTCAGTGCGAGCTGGGGTTTACCGCTGTTTCTGCTGTTGATGAGCCTCGCGGTGCCGCTGATTCTCTGGGCCGGGCTGAAACTCGGCGCCACGACCAATCCGGAATACTTCACCCTGGGCATCGGCATCGCCGCCAACAGCAAAGCCCTGGCGCTGTTGGCGTATGTCGGTGGATTGTCGGCGGCCAGCGGGCTGATCATCGTTACTACGCTGGCGCTGTCCGGGATGGCGCTGAACCATTTGGTGCTGCCGCTCTATCAGCCGCCGGCCGAAGGCAATATCTACCGTTGGCTGAAATGGACCCGCCGGGCGCTGATCGTCGCGATCATCATGGCCGGTTACGGTTTCTACCTGATGCTGGGCGCCGAACAGGACCTGGCCAACCTCGGCATCGTCGCCTTCGTCGCCACGCTGCAGTTCCTGCCGGGGGTTTTGTCAGTGCTGTACTGGCCGACCGCCAACCGCCGCGGCTTCATCGCAGGTCTATTGGCGGGGATTCTGGTGTGGCTGGTGACCATGCTGCTGCCGCTGGTCGGCAACCTGCAAGGCTTCTACATTCCGCTGTTGAACATGATTTACGTGCTGGACGACACCAGTTGGCACATGGCAGCAATCGCTTCGCTGGCCGCCAACGTGCTGATGTTCACACTGATCTCCTTGTTCACCAACGCCAGCCCCGAAGAGGCGAGCGCCGCCGAAGCCTGCGCGGTGGACAACGTTCGCCGCCCGCAACGCCGCGAACTGCATGCCGCCTCACCCCAGGAATTTGCCACACAGCTTGCAAAACCATTGGGTGCCAAGGCTGCGCAGAAAGAAGTCGAACAGGCACTGCGTGACCTCTATCTGCCGTTCGATGAACGCCGGCCTTATGCCTTGCGCCGTTTGCGCGACCGTATCGAAGCCAACCTGTCTGGCCTGATGGGGCCGAGCGTCGCGCAGGACATGGTCGAAACCTTCCTGCCCTACAAGGCCGGCGGCGAAAACTACGTTACCGAAGACATCCACTTCATCGAAAGTCGCCTCGAGGATTACCACTCGCGCCTCACCGGTCTTGCCGCCGAACTCGATGCCTTGCGTCGCTACCACCGCCAGACTCTGCAGGAATTGCCGATGGGCGTGTGCTCGCTGGCCAAGGATCAGGAAATCCTCATGTGGAACAAAGCCATGGAGGAGCTGACCGGGATTGCCGCGCAGCGTGTGGTCGGTTCGCGCCTGAGCACCATTGCCGATCCGTGGAAAGAGTTGCTGCAAGGCTTCATCAATCTGCCAGACGAGCACTTGCACAAGCAGCACTTGGCCCTCGACGGTCAGACTCGCTGGCTGAACCTGCACAAAGCGGCGATCGATGAACCGCTGGCGCCGGGTAACAGCGGCCTGGTGCTGCTGGTGGAAGATTTGACCGAAACCCAGATGCTCGAAGACAAACTGGTGCATTCCGAGCGCCTGGCCAGCATTGGTCGACTGGCGGCCGGCGTGGCTCATGAAATCGGCAACCCGATCACCGGCATTGCCTGTCTCGCGCAAAACCTGCGCGAAGAGCGCGAGGAAGACGCCGAACTCACGGAGATCAGCGGGCAGATCCTCGAGCAGACCAAACGCGTGTCACGCATCGTTCAGTCGCTGATGAGCTTCGCCCACGCGGGCAGTTATCAGCACAGTGACGAGCCCGTCTGTCTGGCGGAAGTGGCGCAGGATGCCATAGGCCTGCTGGCCTTGAACCGGCGCAATTTCGAAGTTCAGTTCTACAACCTGTGCGACCCCGATCACTGGGTCGAAGGTGACCCGCAGCGGCTTGCCCAAGTATTGATCAATCTGCTCTCAAACGCCCGCGACGCCTCGCCTCCGGGCAGTGCGGTGCGAGTCAAAAGCGAAGCCGGCGAACACACGGTCGATCTGATCGTCGAAGACGAAGGCAGTGGTATTCCCTCGAGCATCATGGACCGATTGTTCGAACCTTTCTTCACCACCAAGGATCCTGGTGAAGGCACCGGTCTGGGCCTTGCACTGGTCTATTCCATCGTTGAAGAGCATTATGGACAAATCACCATCGACAGCCCGGCTGATGTTCAAAGCCAACGCGGCACCCGTATCCGGGTGACTTTGCCGCGTCATGTCGAAGCGACGTCCGCTGTGAACTGAGACCGTCGAGAGTATCGAATCAATGCCGCACATTTTGATCGTCGAAGACGAAACAATTATCCGCTCCGCCTTGCGCCGTCTGCTGGAACGTAACCAGTACCAGGTCAGCGAAGCCGGATCCGTGCAGGAAGCACAAGAGCGTTTCAGCATTCCCACGTTTGACCTGATCGTCAGCGACCTGCGTCTGCCGGGCGCACCTGGTACCGAGTTGATCAAACTTGGCCAGGGCACTCCGGTGCTGATCATGACCAGTTACGCCAGCCTGCGTTCGGCCGTCGACTCAATGAAGATGGGCGCGGTGGATTACATCGCCAAGCCTTTCGATCATGACGAAATGCTCCAGGCCGTCGCGCGAATCCTGCGTGACCGGCAATCGGCGCAAGCCAGCGGTGAACCGGTCGTCGGCAAAACGACCAATGGCGCCGCGAAAAACGGTGTCGACAACAGCAACGGCGAAATCGGCATTATCGGCTCCTGCCCGCCAATGCAGGACCTTTACAGCAAGATCCGTAAAGTCGCGCCAACCGACTCCAACGTCCTGATCCAGGGTGAGTCCGGTACCGGTAAAGAACTGGTAGCACGCGCCCTGCATAACCTGTCCAAACGCGCCAAGGCGCCGATGATCTCGGTGAACTGCGCAGCCATTCCGGAAAGCCTGATCGAGTCCGAACTGTTCGGCCACGAAAAAGGCGCGTTTACCGGCGCCAGTGCCGGGCGTGCCGGGTTGGTGGAAGCGGCGGACGGCGGCACCTTGTTCCTCGATGAAATCGGTGAGCTGCCACTGGAAGCTCAGGCTCGCCTGCTGCGTGTGTTGCAGGAAGGGGAAATCCGCCGGGTCGGTTCGGTGCAGTCGCAGAAGGTTGATGTACGCCTGATTGCCGCGACGCACCGGGACCTCAAGAGCCTGGCGAAGATTGGCCAGTTCCGTGAAGACCTGTATTACCGCCTTCACGTGATCGCCCTGAAACTGCCGGCCTTGCGGGAACGCGGCGCGGACGTCAATGAAATTGCCAATGCGTTCCTCGCAAGGCAAAGCGCACGGGTCAACCGCACCGACCTGAAATTCGCCCAGGATGCCGAACAGGCGATTCGGCATTACTCCTGGCCGGGTAACGTTCGCGAACTGGAAAACGCGGTCGAGCGTGCGGTGATTCTGTGCGAAAGCCCGGAAATTTCCGCCGAGCTGCTGGGCATCGACATCGAACTGAGCGATCTGGATGACGATGACTTCATCGGCCTGGCGCCCCAGCAGGGCAACGGCGCCGGTAACACCAGCCACGAACCGACCGAAGATTTATCTCTTGAAGACTACTTCCAGCATTTCGTACTCGAGCATCAGGACCACATGACCGAAACCGAACTGGCCCGCAAACTCGGGGTCAGTCGCAAATGCCTGTGGGAACGCCGTCAGCGCCTGGGTATTCCGCGGCGCAAGACCGGGGTGGCCAGCGAGAGCTGAACCGCACCTGTCGGATGTGCGGGTAACACATGACATTGTGAAAAAACTGTTACCTCAGCTTTTTCACGTAACAGAAGCCGGGGCTTACGGTAACGAAGCCCCGGTTTTTTTTGGCCTCGAAAAACACCATCAGCCCGCCTAACCCCTTGTTTTACTGGGCTTCACAAAAGTTGGCACGCCCCCTGCTATATGTTTGGTACAAGAACAATAACAAGCAATGTACAAGACAATAAAAATAAGACGTATCGACTCACGCACAATAAAAACAAGACGGCGAGAGGCGTAGCTAACTGATTCTTTTGGAGAGGCGTTGCATTTGGGGCTTGCCCCACGACCAGGCCGAGAACAATAAAAAACTGTCCCAAGACAGTGCCTGAACTGGTTGGATCGAACGATCATAGCAACACAGCGACCAAAGCAATCCGTTTGCTCTTGGCTCCCGATTGGGAGGGTCATGAAGGAAAACTTCATGGCGAGGGCGCTCAACAAAAACAAGAAGCCCGAAACCAATAATAAAAATAGAGCACGCAACTACTTCTTGGGGAGCTTCGGCTCCCCTTGTGGTTTCTGGCGTTTGGGCACGCCACGCGACATCCCCTTCACACGCTTGCGCAGCTTCCTACACCATCCCCCGACTAAATGCTAGAATCCCGGCCCATCATGCGGTCATTCTTCGTTATGGCCGAACATTCCTTCAAACAGTGCATCCCATGCTGAAGAAGTTGTTCCAGTCATTCCGTTCTCCCAAGCGTCATACGCAACACATTCGCAGTACGCCTGAAGTGCTCAACAGCGGCCAACATTCGCTGCAAAAGGCACAGTTCAGCCGCTACGCGGTGAATATCGTCGAGCGCCTGCAGAACGCCGGTTACCAGGCTTACCTGGTCGGCGGCTGTGTGCGTGACATGCTGCTCGGCATCACGCCGAAAGATTTCGACGTCGCCACCAGCGCCACCCCCGAACAGGTACGCGCCGAATTCCGCAACGCGCGGATCATCGGTCGGCGTTTCAAACTGGTGCATATCCACTTTGGCCGCGAAATCATTGAAGTCGCGACCTTTCGCGCCAATCACCCGCAAAACGACGAGGACGAAGACAGCAACCAATCGTCTCGCAATGAAAGCGGGCGCATTCTGCGCGACAACGTCTACGGCACCCTGGAAGAAGACGCGCAACGCCGCGACTTCACCATCAACGCCTTGTATTACGATCCGGTCAGCGAGCGCATTCTCGACTACGCCAACGGCGTACACGACATCCGCAATCATCTGATCCGCCTGATTGGCGATCCGAAGCAACGCTACCAGGAAGACCCGGTGCGGATGCTGCGGGCCGTGCGTTTCGCCGCCAAGCTGAATTTCGGCATCGAAAAACACAGCGCCACGCCGATCCGCGAACTGGCACCGTTGCTGCGCGAGATCCCGTCGGCTCGTCTGTTCGAAGAAGTGCTCAAGTTGTTCCTCTCCGGCTATGCCGCGGACACCTTCGAAATGCTGGTCGACCTGCAGTTGTTCGATCCGCTGTTCCCGGCCAGTGCGGCAGCGTTGGAGTACAACCCGACCTACACCCACACGCTGATCAGTGAAGCGCTGATCAATACAGACCTGCGGATCAAGCAGAACAAACCGGTCACTCCGGCGTTCCTGTTTGCCGCCCTGCTCTGGCCTGCCCTGCCGGCCCGTGTGTTGCGTCTGCAAGAACGCGGCATGCCGCCGATTCCGGCGATGCAGGAAGCCGCTCACGAGTTGATCGCCGAACAGTGCCAGCGCATCGCCATTCCGAAACGCTTCACCATGCCGATCCGCGAGATCTGGGACATGCAGGAGCGCCTGCCACGGCGCAGCGGCAAACGCGCCGACCTGTTGCTGGACAACCCGCGGTTCCGTGCCGGTTACGACTTCCTGCTGCTGCGCGAAAGCGCCGGTGAGCAGACCGACGGCCTGGGCGAGTGGTGGACCGACTATCAGGACGCCAACGACAGCGAACGCCGGGACATGATCCGCGACCTCAGTGGCAAGGACGACGGCACCGGTGCTCCACGCAAACGCCGCCGCAGCGGCGGTGCCAAGCGCAAGCGCACTGCCGGCGCACCGAGCGCTACAGGCGAGTAAGTCATGGAACGCATCTACATCGGCATGGGCAGCAATCTGGCTGACCCCGCCGAACAATTACGCAGCGCTGTCACAGCGCTGGCGCAATTGCCGCAAACCGAACTGGTCGGGGTTTCCGGGTTTTATCAAAGCGACTCGCTGCTACCCGGCCAACCGCGCTACACCAACGCGGTCGCAGCGCTCGACAGCAGCCTCGCGCCACTGGACCTGCTGGATGCGCTTCAAGCCATCGAGAACGGCCAAGGACGCGAGCGCCTTGAACGCTGGGGCCCGCGTACGCTGGATCTGGACATCGTGCTGTTCGGCGATCGACTGATCGACGAACCTCGCCTCAAAGTCCCCCACTATCACCTGCAGGAACGGGCCTTTGTGCTCTATCCGCTGGCCGAGCTGGCACCAGCGCAATTGCGCCTGGCTGATGGCCGCACCCTCACAGAATTACTCGCCGCTTGCCCGTTCGTCGGGTTGGAACGCCTCTCCCCGAATTGACAAAAAATCCCTGTGGGAGCGGGCTTGCCCGCGATGGCGGACTATCAGTCAACATTGATGTTGAATGCAAAGTCGCTATCGCGGGCAAGCCCGCTCCCACAATGGTTTCTGTCGTATCAAAGATTTTCAGCAACAAAAACCTGCTGAATCGCATCAGTAACGCCGGTAACACCCCACGCGTAACAATGCGGTAACACACGCAATTGACTTCCCGGGTTCTCCTCACGACTATAGGCGTCCCGCTGCCGCCAACGCGGCGCCAAAGGGCGCAATCCAGGCCTTACAAGCACCACGAAAGAAGGTGCGCCTGTATAAATGACGAATCACGCGCGTTACTCGCAGTAGTTTCCATAGCGCCTGTAATGAGGATTTTTTTCATGCCAGCCATCACCCTGACCACGCTCCAGAGCCTCAAGCAGAAAGGTGAAAAGATCACCATGCTGACCTGCTATGACGCGACCTTCGCCCATGCCTGCAATGAGGCCGGGGTTGAAGTGCTGCTGGTAGGCGACTCCCTCGGCATGGTCTTGCAAGGTCACGACAGCACTCTGCCGGTGACCACCGCTGAAATGGCCTACCACGTGGCGGCCGTCAAACGCGGCAACGCCGATGCCCTGATCCTCGCCGACCTGCCCTTCATGTCCTACGCCACTACCGAACAAACCATGACCAACAGCGCCCTGTTGATGCAGGCCGGTGCGCACATGGTCAAGGTTGAAGGAGCGTTGTGGCTCGCAGACTCGATCCGTCTGCTGGCCGAACGTGGCATCCCGGTGTGCGCGCACATGGGGCTGACGCCGCAATCGGTCAACATCCTCGGTGGCTATAAAGTCCAGGGCCGCAACGAGAACCAGGCGCGGCAAATGCGTGCCGATGCCATCTCCCTGGAACAGGCCGGTGCGGCCATGCTGCTGCTCGAATGCGTGCCCAGCGAACTGGCCGAAGAAATCACCCAGGCGGTAAAGATCCCGGTAATCGGCATCGGCGCCGGCAGTGGCACCGACGGCCAGGTACTGGTCCTGCACGACATGCTGGGCCTGTCCATTACCGGTCGAGTACCAAAATTCGTGAAGAATTTCATGACTGGCCAAACCAGCATTCAAACCGCCTTGAGCGCTTACGTCACTGAAGTCAAAGCGGCGACTTTCCCCGGTATCGAACACGGATTCTCTGCATGAACACCGTAAAAACCGTACGCGAACTGCGGGCCGCCGTGGCCCGTGCCCGTAGCGAAGGCAAGCGCATCGGCTTCGTGCCGACCATGGGCAACCTGCACAGCGGGCATATCGCGCTGATCACCAAAGCCATCCAACGGGTGGATTTCGTGGTCGCGAGCATTTTCGTCAACCCGCTGCAGTTCGGTGCCGGCGAAGACCTCGACAAGTACCCGCGGACCCTGGCCGCCGATCAGGAGAAACTGCTCCAGGCCGGTTGCCATCTGCTGTTCGCACCGACCGTCGAAGAAATGTACCCCGACGGCATGGCCGGGCAAACCCGCGTCAGCGTTCCGCAACTGTCCGAGGGCCTGTGCGGCGCCAGCCGTCCGGGGCATTTCGAAGGGGGTGGCGACCGTCGTCAGCAAGCTGTTCAACATGGTCCAGCCGGACCTGGCGATCTTCGGCCAGAAAGACTTCCAGCAACTGGCGGTGATTCGCGCCCTGGTGCATGACCTGAACATGCCGATCCAGATCATCGGCGAACCCACCGTGCGTGCCGCCGATGGTCTGGCTCTGTCGTCACGCAATGGTTTCCTCAGCGAAGAACAGCGTGCCGTCGCGCCAGTGGTCTATCGCACCCTGACCCATATTGCCGATGCAATTAAACAGGGTGAGCGGGATTACCCGACGTTGATCAACGAGCAGATCAAACAGCTTGAAGCCGCCGGCCTGCGTACGGATTATCTGGAAATTCGCCATGCGCTGACCTTGCGTCCGGCGACGGCGGAAGATCGGGATCTGGTGATTCTGGTGGCGGCATTCCTGGGCACGACGCGGTTGATCGACAACCTGCACCTGAACCTCGACGCGCCCGCATAAACACCACCAAACCCTGTGGGAGCGGGCCTGTGGCGAGGGGGCTTGCCCCGGTTGGGCTGCGAAGCAGCCCCAAAATCTCTGATATACCAAAGATCCTGTGAGTGCTACGCACTCAAACGGGGGCAAGCCCCCTCGCCACAGGTCTGCTCCCACATTGGATCTGCGTCGTGTCCAGACTGTATTGCCGCTCACAAAGCCTTCGGGCAAACTGCCCGCCGTTCGATTCCGCCCTGGGGAAACACTCATGCACGCCATCATGCTAAAGGCCAAGCTGCATCGCGCCGAAGTCACCCATGCTGTACTCGATTACGAAGGCTCCTGCGCCATCGACGGCGAATGGCTGGACCTGTCCGGCATCCGTGAGTACGAACAGATCCAGATCTACAACGTCGACAACGGCGAACGCTTCACCACCTACGCGATTCGTGGCGAAGAAGGTTCGCGCATGATTTCGGTCAACGGTGCCGCGGCCCACAAGGCCAAGGTCGGCGACCGCGTGATCATCTGCGCTTACGCCCACTACAGCGAAGCCGAGCTGCTTAATTTCAAGCCGCGCATGCTCTACATGGCGCCGGGTAACGAGCTGAGCCACACCAGTAATGCCATTCCGGTTCAGGTGGCCTGATCGAGCCACTGCCCCTGTCAGGCTTCCGTTTGTCGGACCGCTCCCTGTTTAAATGTTAAAAAAGTACCGGGAGCAGGTCAGACAAAGTCAAGACAGATTGCAGCGCTAGGTTTACTGTATTCGCCCTGCGCCAGAAATCGTGTCGACGCAGTTGACCGGACGCCCACCCGCAGCGCTCCGGGATTTTTAGTGTTCAAAAGGCCGTTCAAGTAAAAGGAAAACCGCAGCGATGGCGTATTACCGCACTCCTCACGACGTTACCGCTCTGCCCGCCTGGCAAGCGTTGAATGACCACCGCCAAGCCATGCAGGATTTCAGCATGCGCGAAGCCTTTAATGCCGATCCGCAGCGTTTTACTCAATTCACCCTCAGCAGCTGCGGCCTGTTTCTCGACTACTCGAAAAACCTGATCAACGCCGAGACCCGCAATCTGCTGGTGGGCCTGGCCAACGAAGTCGACCTCAAAGGCGCAATCAAAGCGCTGTTCGATGGCGAAATCGTCAACTCTTCCGAAGGCCGCCCCGCGCTGCACACCGCACTGCGCCGCCCGGTGGGCGACAAGCTGTCGGTCAACGGCGTCAACGTGATGCCCGACGTGCACAAGGTGCTGAACCAGATCACCGACCTCGTGGGCCGCATCCACGACGGCTTGTGGCGTGGTTACACCGAGAAGCCGATCACTGACGTGGTGAATATCGGCATCGGCGGCTCGTTCCTAGGCCCTGAGCTGGTGTCCGAAGCGCTGCTGTCCTACGCCCAGAAAGGCGTGCGCTGCCATTACCTGGCGAACATCGACGGCAGTGAGTTCCACGAACTGACCATGAAGCTGCGCGCCGAGACCACGCTGTTCATCGTCTCGTCGAAATCCTTCAACACCCTCGAAACCCTGAAAAACGCCCAGGCCGCACGCGCCTGGTATCTGGCTCAGGGTGGTTCGGAAGCTGAGCTGTACCGTCACTTCATCGCCGTTTCCAGCAACAACGCGGCGGCGGTGGCGTTCGGTATTCGCGAAGAGAACATCTTCCCGATGTGGGATTGGGTCGGCGGGCGTTACTCGCTGTGGTCGGCCATCGGTTTGCCGATTGCCCTGGCCATCGGCATGTCGAACTTCAAGGAACTGCTGTCCGGTGCCTACACCATGGACCAGCATTTCCAGAGTGCGCCATTCGAACAGAACATGCCGGTGCTGCTGGCGTTGCTCGGTGTCTGGTACGGCAACTTCTGGGGCGCGCAAAGCCACGCGATCCTGCCGTACGACCACTACCTGCGCAACATCACCAAACACCTGCAACAGCTGGACATGGAATCCAACGGCAAGAGTGTGCGCCAGGACGGCACGCCAGTGTCCACCGATACCGGCCCGGTGATCTGGGGCGGCGTCGGCTGCAACGGTCAGCACGCTTATCACCAGTTACTGCACCAGGGCACCCAGCTGATTCCGGCCGACTTTATCGTGCCGATCGTCAGCTTCAACCCGGTGTCCGACCACCACCAGTGGCTGTACGCCAACTGCCTGTCGCAAAGCCAGGCGCTGATGCTGGGCAAGACCCGCGCCGAGGCCGAAGCCGAGCTGCGTGACAAGGGCATGAGCGAGGACGAAGTGCAGAAGCTGGCGGCACACAAGGTGATCCCGGGCAACCGTCCGAGCAACACCCTGGTGGTCGAGCGCATCAGCCCGCGCCGTCTTGGCGCACTGGTGGCGCTGTACGAACACAAAGTCTTCGTGCAAAGCGTGGTCTGGGGCATCAACGCCTTCGACCAGTGGGGTGTGGAGCTGGGCAAGGAGTTGGGCAAAGGCGTCTACAACCGCCTGGTCGGCAGCGAAGAAACACCGGCCGACGATGCCTCCACCCAAGGCTTGATCAACTACTTCCGCGGTCGTCACCGCGGGTGATTTGATGCAGTCCTGTAGGAGCGAAGCTTGCTCGCGAAGAACGATGACTCGGTGTATTTGATACACCGAGGCGCCTGCTTCGCGAGCAAGCTCTACTCCTACAGGTTTGTGTTTGTTTTCTGTATTGAACCCTTTCCCCACTCGGCGCATCTTTTTATTACTTGTCGTAACAAGAATAAGGAACCGTCATGTTCGATATCAGCACGTTCCCCAAAGCCGATGCCGTCCGCCGGGCTGCACAGTTAAGTCAAGACGACTACCAACGCCTGTACCGCCAATCCATCGAGCACCCCAGCACCTTCTGGGCCGAACAGGCCACCCGCTTTCTCGACTGGAGCGCGCCGTGGCAAACTGTCCAGCGTTACGACCTGAAAACCGGTGAGGCGAGCTGGTTCGCTGGCGCAACGTTAAACGTCAGTTACAACTGCATCGACCGTCACCTGGAAAAACGCGGCGATCAAATCGCGATCATCTGGGAAGGCGATGACCCCGCCGAATCCGCCCAGATCACCTACAAAAAACTCCATCACTACGTCTGTCGACTGGCCAACGTGCTCAAAAGCCGTGGCGTGAAGAAAGGCGACCGCGTGTGCATCTACATGCCGATGATCCCCGAAGCCGCCTATGCCATGCTCGCCTGCGCGCGCATCGGCGCGATTCATTCGGTGGTGTTCGGCGGCTTCTCCCCAGACTCGTTGCGTGACCGGATCCTCGACGCCGATTGCCGCACCGTGATCACTGCCGACGAAGGCGTGCGCGGCGGTAAATTCGTGCCGCTCAAAAAGAACGTCGACACCGCGCTGCAAAGCTGCCCCGGCGTGAACACCGTGATCGTGGTCGAACGCACCCAAGGCCAGGTTAACTGGGTCGACGATCGGGACATCTGGTACCACCAGGCTTTGCGCGACGTCAGCGACGACTGCCCACCAGAGCCGATGGACGCCGAAGACCCGCTGTTCATCCTCTACACCTCCGGCAGCACCGGCAAACCCAAAGGCGTGCTGCACACCACCGGCGGCTATCTGTTGCAAGCAGCCATGACCTTCAAGTACGTGCTCGACTATCGCGACGGTGAAGTTTTCTGGTGCACCGCCGATGTCGGCTGGGTCACCGGCCACAGCTACATCGTCTACGGGCCGCTGGCCAACGGGGCGACCACGCTGATCTTCGAAGGCGTGCCGAGCTACCCGAGCACCTCGCGCTTCTGGCAGGTGATCGACAAGCACCACGTGAACATCTTCTACACCGCGCCGACCGCCCTGCGCGCGCTGATGCGTGAAGGTCCCGAACCGTTGAAGGAAACGTCCCGCGAGAGCCTGCGGTTACTCGGCACCGTCGGTGAACCCATCAACCCGGAAGCCTGGGAGTGGTATTTCAATACGGTCGGCGAGCAGCGCTGCCCGATTGTCGATACCTGGTGGCAGACCGAAACCGGCGGCATCATGCTCAGCCCGCTGGTCAGCACTCAACGGATCAAACCCGGCTGCGCCACCCAACCGATGTTCGGTGTGCAACCGGTATTGCTCGACGAACACGGCAAGGAAATCAAAGGCGCCGGCAGCGGCATACTGGCCATCAAGTCCAGCTGGCCGGCGCAGATCCGCAGCGTCTACGGCGACCCGAAACGGATGATCGAAACCTACTTCAAGCCCTACCCCGGCTACTACTTCACCGGCGATGGCGCCCGTCGTGACGAGGATGGCGATTACTGGATCACGGGGCGCATCGACGACGTGATCAACGTCTCCGGGCACCGCATCGGCACGGCCGAAGTCGAAAGCGCGCTGGTGCTGCACGACAGCATCGCCGAGGCCGCCGTGGTCGGTTATCCCCATGACGTCAAAGGCCAGGGTATCTATGCCTTCGTCACGCCCATGAATGGCACCGAACCCAACGACGAACTGAAGAAACAATTGCTCGCGCATGTCAGTAAGGAAATCGGCAGCTTCGCCAAACCGGACTTGATCCAATGGGCGCCGGCCCTGCCGAAAACCCGTTCGGGCAAGATCATGCGACGAATTCTGCGCAAGATCGCCTGCAACGAACTGGACAGCCTGGGCGATACCTCGACCCTCGCCGACCCGAGCGTGGTGCAGGGTTTGATCGACAAACGCCTGAACTCGTAAATCGTTCGCGCAATGATCGTTCCCACGCTCTGCGTGGGAATGCAGCCAGGGGACGCTCCGCGTCCCAGAAGCAGCCGCAGAGCGTCCGGTGAGGCATTCCCAAGCCCCCTCGCCACAGTGTTAAACTCCCGCGCCCCCAATTCCCTCCTGCAAGGCGCCCAGCATGTCTCCCTTGAATCAGGCGCTGCGCGCCGCCCTCGATCGTCGTCAGGAGCTGCTTGCCGAGTTGCATCAGCAAGGTACCGATTGCTATCGCCTGTTCCACGGCAGCCAGGAAGGCGCCGGCGGCTTGACCATCGACCGCTACGGCCCGCAACTGTTGGTGCAGAGTTTTCACCAGGCACTGGAGCGTGACGCCCTGCTGCAACTGCACGAGATCGTCAATCAACAGCTGGGCCTCGACACCCTGCTGGTCTACAACGACCGTTCCCGTGGCAACTCGCGCATCGACCGCGAAGACACCGTCTACCGCGCCGACGAAGCCGCCCTGCATGATTTGATCGGCCACGAATGGGGACTGAACTACCGGGTTCGCGGGCGCCACGCTGGTCAGGACCCGCTGCTGTTTCTCGACCTGCGCAACGCTCGCGGCTGGGTCAAGGCGCACAGCAAAAACAAAAGTGTACTGAACCTGTTTGCCTATACCTGTGGCGTCGGCCTCAGCGCCGCGGCGGGTGGGGCGAGCGAGGTGTGTAACCTGGACTTTGCCGAAGGCAATCTGGCGGTCGGCCGCGAGAACGGTCTGCTTAACCCGCAATTGCCGACGATGGAATTCATTCAGTCCGATTACTTTCCGGCGATTCGCCAACTGGCCGGTCTGCCGATCAGTCAGCGTCGCGGCCAGAAACTGCCGAGCTATCAACGTCTGGACCCGCGTCAGTACGATCTGGTGCTGCTTGATCCTCCGGCCTGGGCGAAGAGTGCCTTTGGCACGGTCGACTTGTTGCGCGACTATCAGAGCCTGCTCAAACCGGCGCTGCTGACCACCGCCGACGATGGCGTGCTGATCTGCTGCAACAACCTGGCGAAAGTCAGCATGGACGATTGGCGCGAACAGGTTCTGCGCTGCGCAGAGAAGGCCGGGCGCCCGGTGCGTGAGTGGAGCGTGCTGACGCCGGGCAGCGATTTCCCGTCGATGGACCAGCAGCCGCCGTTGAAAACGCTGATCCTGCAGCTTTGAAATTCCACGCCGATAATCAGATAAATCCTATAAAGCGTGGTTGCTTCGGAACCGCAAACGCATGCCATACTCCAAGGCACTCCGATTCCGACAGATGAAGCCGCACATGCCCAAAGGATTGATTCGCGCTATCGGCGCCTTGTTGACTGCCCTGGCTCTTTATAGCCTGTTGGGGTTTCTGATTTTGCCGGGCATCGCGTTGCGAATCGCCAACCAACAATTGGCCAACTACGCCACGACGCCCGCCACGATTTCGCGGATCGAACTCAACCCGTTCAGTCTTGAAGTCACCCTTTGGGGCCTGGTCATCGGCGAACCGGGCAAGGAACAAGTGGGCTTCGAACGTCTGTACGCCAACCTGCAGATCGATAGCCTCTGGACCAAGGCGCTGCACTTGTCCGATATTGAACTGGACAAACCCAAGACCGAAATCCTCTTCAGCAAGGACGGCAAGCTCAATCTGCTCGGTTTGTTCAAAATCCCCGCCAGCGAACCGACCCCGGCCGATCCGGACGCCAAACCATTCCCGCTGCGCGTGGAGCGAGTCAAACTGGCCAGCGGCTCCGTCCATTTCGAGGATGCACGGCCCAGCGAACCCATCGAATTCCTCTACGACAAACTCGACTTCGAACTGAAAAACCTCAGCACCTTGCCCGAAGACAGCGCCGACATGACGTTGGTGGCCGTCGGCCCGGCAGGTGGACAGATCGACTGGACCGGTAACTTCAGCCTGATCCCGATCGCCTCCGAAGGTAAGCTGAAAATCACCGATGGCAAGATGAAATCCTTTTGGCCCTATGTGCGCGATGCTGTGCCACTCGCACTCGAAGATGGCGTCGTCAGCCTCAGCACCGACTACAAACTCAACCTGGCCAAGGAAACCGAACTGCTGCTGAGCAACGTTGCCGTCAGCGTCGCGCCTTTCGCCATCAAGACTGCGGACGGCCGACCGCTGGCGAAGCTCGAGCGGCTGGACATCAGCGAAACCACCGTGGACCTGGCCAAACAGCAAGTGGTGGTCGGCAAGATTCGCAGCCAGAAACTGGAAACCTGGGCCGCACTCGAAGCCGACGGGCAACTCGACTGGCAAAAACTGTTCGCCAGTCAGCCGTCCAAAGCGGCCGCCAAGGCCAATGCCGAGCCGACCAGCGCACCAGCGGCGGCCGATTCGCCGAAGCCTGAACCGACCGCGCCGAGCAAGCCTTGGCAGGTGCTGCTCAAAGACGTGCAGCTACGTGATTATCAGGTGCACCTGGCCGACCGCAAGGCACAACCGGCGGTGGCGCTGGAGCTGGGCCCACTGAACCTGGACCTGCAAAATTTCGACAGCCTCAATGGCTCACCTTTCAACCTCAAACTCGACACCGGCGTGGGCAAGCAAGGCAAGATCACCGCGGACGGCGTGGTCAATCTGGCCCCGATCAGCGCCAAACTGAACGTGCAGACCAAGGACATCGACCTGCGCGTCGCCCAGTCCTACATCAACCCGTTCATTCGTCTCGAACTGCGCAGCGGCATGCTGGGCAGTGATCTGGCGGTCGACCTGAAAAGCACCGAGCCGCTGGCGTTCAACGTCACTGGACGAGCCCAGGTCGATCAACTGCATACCCTCGACACCCTGAAAACCCGCGACTTCCTCAAGTGGCAACAGTTGGTGCTCGAAGGCCTGAACTATCAGCATGGCGACAGCCTGTCGATCGACAAGGTCAACCTGTTCCAGCCCTATGCACGCTTCATGATCAACGATGATCGCACCACCAACATCGATGACCTGCTGATCCCGCAACCGGCCGATTCCGGCGCCACTACCGCCGCGGCCAAGCCTGCAGCCGGAAAAGAAAAACCGCTGGGCATCCACATTGGCGGCATTGCCATCAATGACGGTTCGGCCAACTTCGCCGACTTCAGCCTGACCCCGAACTTCGCCACAGCGGTTCAACAGCTCAACGGCAAGATCGGCACCATCGACAGCCGCCAGGCAAAACCGGCCAGCGTCGACGTCAAAGGCAAGGTCGACCGCTATGCGCCGGTGACCATCAAGGGTTCGGTCAACCCGTTCGACCCGATGGCCAGCCTGGACATCGCCACCAGTTTCAAACGCGTGGAACTGACCACCCTGACGCCCTACTCCGGCAAGTTCGCCGGTTACCGTATCCGCAAGGGCCGGCTCAATCTCGACCTGCATTACAAGATCTCCAACGGCCAGCTCCTGGCCGAAAACAAAGTGGTGGTCGAGCAGTTGCAACTGGGTGAAAAGGTCGACAGCCCGGACGCCGTGAGCCTGCCGCTGAAACTGGCGATTGCCTTGCTCAAGGATGTCGACGGCAAGATTTCCATTGAGCTACCGGTGAGCGGCGACCTGAACAACCCACAGTTCAGTGTCATGCCTATTATCTGGCAGACCCTGCGCAACCTGATCGTGAAAGCCGCCGCCGCGCCATTCAAAATGATTGGCGGGCTGGTCAGCGGCGGTGGTTCGGAAGACTTGGGCACAGTGGCATTCGCACCGGGCTCAAGCGACCTGAGCAAAGACGCCGAAGCGGCGCTGGTCAAGCTGTCCCAGGCGCTCAAGGAACGTCCGGCCCTGCGCCTGGAAATCGAAGGCACTGCAGCCAAGAGCAGCGATGGTCCGCTGATTGCCGAGCAACGCCTGGAACGGGAATACCAGTACAACTACTACAAGATGCTCCAGCGTCGCGGTGACAAGGTGCCGGCCCAGGCCTCATTGCTGGAAGTGCCGGACAGCGAGAAAGGCCCGCTGCTCGAAGGGATCTACCGCACACGCCTGAAGACCCAGCCGCCCGCCGAATGGAAGGACCTGGGCAAGGAAGAACGCAGCAAAAAAATGCGTGAAAGCGTGATCGCCTTCTGGAGCTCCAGCGAAGTTCTGTTACGTCAACTGGGGCAAGAACGGGCCAGCAGCATCAAGGATTTTCTGGTGGACAAGGGTCAATTGGCCGATGACCGCGTGTACTTCATCGACGCCAGCCTCGGTGAGGCACAAAGCGATGGCCGCGTTATCACCCCCATGCATCTGGATGCCGAGTGATGGGCGCACGTTGGCTTTTGAGCCTGGCTCTGTTGCTGGTTGCCGGCCAGACAGCAGCGGCCGATACCTTGCGCTGCGGCAGTCAATTGATCAGCGTGGGGGACAGGTCCGGCGAAGTGCTGCAGAAATGCGGAGAGCCGGTTGCCCGCGACTTGTTGGGCTACAAGCGTAGTGCCAATCGGCGGGAAGAGTTTCAGGTCGAGGAATGGACCTACGGGCCCAACAGCGGGATGTACCAGTACCTGCGCTTTGAAGGCAACCGGTTGGTTCGAATCACCAGCAAGCGTGGGAATTGAATCCACTCCCACAGTTGTTTTTGCGTTGTTCCCAATAGAACAGGCCCCGACACGAATGCCGGGGCCTGTAATGGCCACATCCTTGTGGCCTTCGCATGAACTCTCAAGTAGCGGCAGACGTATGACTCGGCCCGCCTACCGCACCTTCTCCCGGTCCAGGCGAGAAGCCTTGTTTTACTCCGATTTCAGGCCGTCAGCGGACACCGCTTTGACGCCTTTGATGTTCTTGGCGATTTGCACGGCGGTGGCTTTCTGAGCATCTGTCAGCACAGTGGTGGAAGACAGGGATACAACGCCTTTGTTGGTTTCGACCTTGATGTCGGTGCCGGGGATGCCTTTTTCGGTTACCAGGTCTGCTTTGACTTTGGTTGTGATCCAGGTATCGGAAACATCCTCTTTCGCTTCAGTGACTTCACCGGCGGCCAGCATCATGGGTGCCTGAGTCGCTTGGGTGGTCTGTGCAAATGCAGCGTTGGCCATGGTCAGGGTCAACGCGGTAGCAGTAGCGGCAGCGATAGCGAACTTCTTCATACGAGTAACTCCTGTATTTCTGGAAAGTCTGCTGCGTGTCTTGTCAGCAGGGTTACAGGAGGTAGTGCGAACGCTGTGCCAACAGCGACATAAAAAATAAAACCGTTTAAATCAACAAGTTAACCACAATGATAATTTCCGAAATCATGCAAATTGCATGACTGCGAAATTATCTACATGCAACTTGCGGGTTTTAACGCCGGCCTAAGGCCATGAATTGTCGGGGGGTTTTCTTGATTATTGGTGCGCTCCTCAAATGACGAGCAAAAAAATACCCCGCGTCGTGAAAGGCGGGGCATTGGCAGGATGACAATGGATCAAGAGCCAGCGGCAGCAGCACCAGTGCAGCCTTTAGGAGCGTATTCCTGTTCAACCGTAGTGGCGCAAGTCCAGCCGCCAGCGAGTGTGCGTGAAAGCGTAATGGTTTTGCTGAGCACCGGTCCCGGGGCATTGAGAATCGTGCAGCCAATACTGCCAACACCGGAAGAGGCGGTACCTGTTGCCGTAATCGTGCAATTGCCTGTAGTCGTCGTACCGCCGATCAGTTCGAGGGTAGGGTTGGTGCCTTGGTTGATGATGTCTTCGAAAGGCACCTTCAGTGCCGATATTTCTGCAAGGCCGGCAGTGACCTTCGCCCGCGCCTGGTACTTCGAATACTGTGGCAATGCAAACGTCGCCAGAATCCCGATGATCGCCACCACGATCAGCAGTTCAATCAGAGTAAAACCTTTTTGATTTTTCATAGACAGGCTCCATGCATGAGTCGAAATCTCATGATCTGAACAAGGCACAGCACAGGTCATGCCAAGCCGCGCGCGCCCCTGCCTGCTGGGCGCGAGATCGCGGCAAAGACCTTTCCTACTCCAAGGAACCGCACTATCTGACACTTTTTGTCACCTCACCCCGGCCGGTTTGGTTCCACTGCTTGACTAGGCTATAAGTCATTAACTGTCTGCGGCCGGTATCCCAATGAATGACATTGCCCTTAGCGGTCTGGCCAAGCAATTGGTACTGGCCGAGCTGATCACTGATCAAAGTGCGCAACAGGCGTATCAACAAGCCCAACGCAATCGAATCTCGCTGGTCAGCTATCTGGTGCAAAACAAACTGCTGAAGAGCTGGCAAGTCGCCGAGGTGGCCTCGGAGCATTTCGGCATGGCCCTGCTGGACCTCAATTGCCTGGACAAGGACACCCAACCCCGAGGGCTGGTCAGCGAGAAACTGATCCGCCAGCACCACGCCCTGCCCCTCTGGCGACGGGGTAACAAGCTGTTCGTGGGGATTTCCGACCCGACCAATCATCAAGCCATCAACGACATCCAGTTCAGCACCGGGCTGAGCACCGAAGCCATTCTGGTGGAGGAAGACAAGCTCAGCGACGCCATCGAAAAATTCTTCGACAACCCCTCCACCGGTCTGGAAGACATGGCCGATGTCGACCTCGACGGGCTGGACATCGAGTCGGTCGATGACCAGCACCAGGATTCCATCCCGGGGCAAGATACCGATGATGCGCCCGTGGTGCGCTTCGTCCACAAGATGCTGCTCGACGCGATCAAGAGCGGTTCTTCCGACCTGCATTTCGAGCCCTATGAAAAAATCTACCGCGTGCGGATGCGCACCGATGGCATGCTGCGAGAGGTCGCAAGGCCGACACAACTGGCCAACCGCATTGCTTCGCGGCTGAAGGTCATGGCCAGTCTCGACATCTCCGAACGGCGCAAACCCCAGGACGGGCGAATCAAGATGCGCCTGTCCAAAAGCAACTCCATCGACTTCCGGGTCAACACCCTGCCAACCCTGTGGGGCGAGAAGGTGGTGATCCGGATCCTCGACCCGTCCAGTGCCCAAATGGGCATCGATGCCCTCGGTTACGAACCCGACCAGAAAGACCTGTACATGGCCGCCCTCAAGCAGCCACAAGGGATGATTCTGGTGACCGGTCCCACCGGCTCGGGCAAGACCGTGTCGCTCTATACAGGGTTGAACATCCTCAACACCGTCGACATCAATATCTCCACCGCCGAAGACCCGGTAGAAATCAACATGGAAGGCATCAACCAGGTCAACGTCAATCCCAGGCAAGGACTGGATTTCGCCCAGGCGCTGCGCTCGTTTCTGCGTCAGGACCCGGACGTGATCATGGTCGGCGAAATCCGCGACCTCGAAACCGCCGAAATCGCCATCAAGGCTGCCCAGACCGGGCACATGGTACTTTCCACCCTACACACCAACAGCGCCGCGCAAACCCTGACACGCCTGCACAACATGGGGATTCAGGGCTTCAACATCGCGACCTCGGTCAGCCTGATCATCGCTCAGCGCCTGGCGCGCAAACTGTGCAGTCATTGCAAAAAGCCCATCGAGATTCCCCGCGAGGCGTTGCTCAAAGAAGGCTTTCCCGAGGAACGCATCGGCTCGTTCACGATCTATGAACCGATCGGTTGCGATCAGTGCAACAGCGGTTACAAAGGGCGAGTAGGGATTTATGAAGTGGTAAAGAACACCCCAGACCTGCAACGGCTGATCATGGCCGAAGGCAACTCACTGGAAATCGACATCCAGATGCGTAAGGACGGCTTCAACGACCTGCGTACTTCGGGCCTGCTCAAGGCCATGCAAGGCATCACCAGCCTTGAAGAAATCAACCGGGTCACGAAGGACTGAACATGGCGGTCAAAGCAGCGAAAATCAGCGTATACGCCTGGGAAGGCACAGACAAAAAAGGCACAAAAATGACCGGCGAATTGACCGGCCAAAATCCCGCGCTGATCAAGGCCCAGTTACGCAAGCAAGGGATCAACCCGGGCAAGGTGCGGAAAAAAACCGCGTCCATTTTCAGTGCCGGCAAACGCATCAAGGCGTTGGACATTGCCCTGTTTACCCGGCAGATGGCGACCATGATGAAAGCCGGCGTACCGCTGCTGCAATCGTTCGACATTATCGGCGAGGGCTTCGATAACCCGAACATGCGCAAGCTGGTAGACGAGGTGAAACAGGAAGTCGCGGCCGGCAACAGCTTCGCCGCAGCCCTGCGCAAAAAGCCCCAGTATTTCGATGAGCTGTACTGCAACCTGGTGGATGCCGGCGAACAGGCCGGCGCCCTCGATACCTTGTTGGAACGAGTGGCGACCTACAAGGAAAAGAGCGAAAGCCTCAAGGCCAAAATCAAGAAAGCCATGACTTACCCGCTGGCGGTGGTGTTCGTCGCGATCATTGTGACCGGGATTCTGCTGGTCAAGGTTGTGCCGCAGTTCGAGTCGGTGTTCTCGGGGTTTGGCGCCGAGCTGCCGGCGTTCACCGTGATGGTCATCGGCTTGTCGGAGTTCCTGCAGGCCTGGTGGTGGATGGTGCTCGGCATGCTGGGTGCGCTGGTCTTCGGCGTCCGCCATGCCTTTAAAAAGTCCCCGGGCTTTCGGGACCGGATGGACACCTGGCTGCTGAAACTGCCGTTGGTTGGCGCGCTCATGTACAAGTCCGCCGTGGCCCGTTACGCCCGCACCTTGTCGACGACCTTTGCCGCCGGGGTGCCACTGGTCGAAGCCCTGGATTCAGTGGCGGGCGCGACTGGCAACATCGTGTTCAAGCGAGCGGTGTTACGCATCAAGCAGGACGTTTCAACTGGCATGCAGCTGAATTTTTCCATGCGCACTTCCGGCATCTTTCCGAACATGGCAATCCAGATGACGGCCATTGGTGAAGAGTCCGGTGCGCTGGACGACATGCTCGACAAGGTCGCGAGTTTCTATGAGGACGAGGTGGATAACATGGTCGATAACCTGACCAGTCTGATGGAGCCTTTCATCATGGTGGTGCTGGGGGTTATCGTCGGCGGCCTGGTGGTTGCGATGTACTTGCCTATCTTCCAACTTGGCTCAGCGATCTGATATGTCCTTGAACGAATTTCTGAGTCTCAACCCGCAGGCCTTCGTGATCACTGCATTGGTGATCGGCTTGCTGATCGGCAGTTTCCTCAATGTGGTGGTCTGGCGCCTGCCGAAAATGCTTGAGCGTGAATGGCGCCTGCAGGCCCACGAGGTACTGAATTTGCCACCCGAAGTCCCTGGCCCGACTTACAACCTGATACTGCCTCACTCCGAGTGCCCCGACTGCGGCCATCGGATTCGAGCCTGGGAAAACATTCCCGTGCTCAGTTATCTGTTTTTACGTGGACGATGCTCGAACTGCGCGGCGCCGATCAGCAAACGTTACCCGCTGACCGAACTGGCCTGCGGCGTGCTATCGGCGTTCGTCGCCTGGCATTTCGGTTTCGGTTGGCAGGCCTGCATGGTGCTGGTCCTGAGCTGGGGCCTGTTGGCGATGAGCCTGATCGACGCCGAACACCAGCTGTTGCCGGACGTGCTGGTGCTGCCGTTGATATGGCTGGGGTTGATCGTCAACAGTTTCGGGCTCTTCGTGTCTCTGCATGACGCGCTCTGGGGCGCGGTGGCCGGCTACATGGCGCTGTGGACGGTGTTCTGGCTGTTCAAGCTGATCACCGGCAAGGACGGCATCGGCTACGGCGACTTCAAGCTATTGGCGATGCTCGGCGCCTGGGGCGGCTGGCAAATCCTGCCGCTGACCATCCTGCTGTCATCGCTGCTGGGCGCCATCATCGGGGTGATTTTGCTGCGCCTGCGGGACGCAAAAACCTCGACGCCGCTGCCCTTTGGCCCCTATCTGGCGATTGCCGGCTGGATTGCCTTGCTCTGGGGTGGTCAAATAACCGGCTTCTATTGGCAGTTTGTCGGTTTGAAATGAATACCCCTGTGGAAAAACCCTGGATTCTCGGTCTGACTGGCGGCATCGGCAGCGGCAAAAGCGCGGCAGCCCAGCACTTCATCGATCTGGGCGTGCACGTGGTGGACGCCGATCATGCGGCTCGCTGGGTGGTCGAACCCGGTCGCCCGGCACTGGCGAAGATCGCCGAGCACTTTGGCCCCGGCGTGCTGCAAGCCGACGGCCAACTGGATCGCGCGGCACTGCGCAAGCTGATTTTCGAAGTCCCGGATGAACGCCGCTGGCTCGAAGCGCTGCTGCATCCGCTGATCGCCGAGGAGATCGCCCACCATCTGGCCAAGGCACAATCGTCTTACGCGATTCTGGTTTCGCCGCTGCTGATCGAGTCCGGGCAGTACGCCATGACCCAGCGGGTCCTGGTGATCGATGCCCCGGAACAGTTACAGATCGAACGCACCCTGCAACGTGACCAGACCAGCGAACAGCAGGTTCAGGCGATCCTCAAGGCCCAGTCCAGCCGACAGGACCGCGTGAGCCATGCCGACGATGTGGTGGTCAATGACCGCGACCTTGCCTGGCTGCACAGCGAGGTCGAACGCCTGCATCACTTTTACCTTACTTTGCGTGGAGGCCAGTCATGAGCCAAACCCCAACCGTCAATTGTCCAACCTGCGGCGCTCCCGTCGAATGGGTCACCAGCAACGTCAACCGGCCGTTCTGTTCGGACCGCTGCAAACTGATCGACCTGGGCGCCTGGGCATCGGAAGAACACAAGATTCCGGTGGCCCCCGATGCCGAGGACGAGTTGTTCAGCGGCGACTTCGACCCGCGTCACTGACCCCGACCGTCAGGGCCGCATAAAGCCATAGTCCTGGCCCTCGTCGAGGTTCTCGGCGAGAAACCGCAACTCATCGGCCAAGTCTTCGATATTGCGTACCGCCTTGCTCTGCTGCACCACCGCACTGAGCAAGGCGCGCAGGCTCAATCCCGGATCAAAGCCCACCTCTTGCGCCACATCCAGACTCTGACGCAACTCCTGCCTGGCCCATTCATACACACTCATTTCGATACTCCTGAAGGTTTTCCGGAGCATGGATTCGGCAACGTTTTTTGAGTTTGATGTGGATCAAGATTTGGGATCGTCGTCCTTCCAGGGCGCCGAAAGGTAGCGCGTACGATTGAACGTCTCCAGCCATTCGGGGCAGAACACCACCAATGCGCTGACCACCATGCCGTTGATAAAGGCTTCCGGGAAAATCAGTAGCCACAGGTAACCGACAAAATCTATCAGCCAATAGGGCATGGCGAAACGTTCGTCGTACCACAGCAATGTGAGCGCCAGAATCAAACACAACAGGGCCGACAACGCAGCGGCAAAAAAACCGGAACAGAAGATGTACACAAAGGGATTACGCGGCTGCGCGCGTTCGACCAGGATTGCGCAGCACTCGGTGACCAGCACCGGCAGCAGAATCAACAGCGCGCCGTTGACCCCCATGGCCACCATGTCCTGCCGTCCGAGGAGCACCAATCCCGCTTGCGCGACCAACCCGCCGACAATCGCCAACGGCCAATCGAGCAGTAACGTCACCGCCGTCATACCGATGAAGTGATAGGACACGCCGGTGTCGAAGTCCCGTCGCACCAGCCAGAGCATGAACAGTGCGAACACCGTGCCGAACAACAAATGCTGACGGCGGCTATCGCTGAACAGTTCGACCCAAGGGGCTCGCGCAATGGCCCAGATCAGCACCGGAATATAGATCAGCCAACCCACTGTGAGGGTTTGGGGTGACAGTAACTCGGCACCGATCATGGCTGGGCATACTCCCTTGTCTTGCCGAAAGAGAACAGGGCTTCAGTCTACACCGCCCTTCGACTTTGCTCTGGAGGGGCGTTTTACGATTGGGGGTATATCCGTTGCTGCGGCAATGGCGGCTCTTTTCTGATCGTGTACATATCCGTTGCTGCGGTAACGGCGGCTTATGGTTTCGCTCTTACAGCGAGTCACTTTCGCGCTTTTCGAAAGTGACCCGCCGTAAGGGCGGAACCATAGGCGGTCGTTACCGCAGAAACGGATATGTACCCGATCAAAAAGAGCCAGCGATTGTTACGTTTCCTGCAAGGCTGAATCAGCCCCATGCCCCTTTATCGATAGCGGGCAAAGACTAAAATCCAAGCATCGGAATCAACACGGAGCACGGAAAGATGAAAACCTTGATCAGCCTGTTTCTGACCCTCGTCGCCACCTCGGCCCTGGCCGCCGGAAACGAGCCAGCCGCCACCTCATACAACCCGTCGCAGCCGCTGGACATCGCCAAGGTGGTTTCAGTGACGAACACCGCAACCGCCTGCGCGGTTGTGCCTGCGACCATGGAGTATGTCGATCATCAGGGCCAGACCCATCGCGTGACATACGAAGTCATGGGTGACTGCACGAGCAGCCTGTGACACTGCTCATAACAGCTTCCAGGTGTAGCTGAGGATCAGGCGGTTCTCGTCGATATCACTGCGGTAGTTGGAGCGCGCCATGACGTTGCGCACGCGGATCCCGAGGCCTTTGAGACTGCCGCTCTGCAGCACATAACCGATATCCAGATCGCGCTCGTGGTCCTTGCCTTCAAAGCCCTTGCCAGTGTCGACGTTATTACCGGTGATGTAGCGCACGGTGCTGGTCAGCCCCGGCATGCCGAGGGCCGCGAAATCATAGTCATAACGCGCCTGCCAGGAACGCTCATCGGTGAAGGCGAACTCGTAGGTCGGCACTTCGTTGCCCAATGGCGAGATGTTGGCAAAGACTCGCGGGAAAGCGCTGTCGCCGAACATGCCCTGATAGCCGACATAAAACGTGTGCCCTCCCCGCTTGGCCGACAGCAACGAGAAGAACGCCTGGTTGTCGATATTGCCCAGCAACTTTTTGCCGTCTTCACGCGAGTCGTAATAGCCAAGGTTGGCGCCCAGGGTCCAGTCTCCCAACGGCTCACTGTGCTTGAAGCCGAGAAAGCGCTGGTTGTAGATATCTTCCAGTTGCCCGAACCAGGCACTGACCGAGCTGCGTTTGTCATTGAAGGCGTAGTCGGCGCCGGCAAAGTTGAAGCCATCGCTGCTGACCTGACGCTGCGGAACATGGCCGAGCATGGCTTGCATCTTTTCGTCGCCGGCCTCATTGCGCAGGCTGGTCGAATTCAAGTGGCCGCCTTGCAAGGTCAGGCCATCGATCTCATTGGAGCTGATGCTCGCGCCCTGATAGCTGGGCGGCAGCAGACGGATATCGCTGAAGGCCAGCACCGGCAGGTTGGGTTGCAACTCCCCCACTTTCAACTCGGTCTTGGAGTAACGCATCTTCAACGCACCTTCCAGACGGCTGTAATCATTTGCCGCGCGTCCGTCATCGTGCACCGGCAGCAAACCGGTATTGACCCGGTCTGGACTGCTATCGAGCTTGAGGCCGAGCAAGCCAATGACATCCACGCCAAAACCGACCGGGCCCTGGGTATAACCGGATTTGACGTTGAGGATGAAGCCCTGCGCCCACTCTTCGGCCTTCGACTGTTGATTGGCGCCGACGATGTCCGAGAAGTCCCGACTGAAGTAGTAGTTACGCGCCTGCAAAGTGGCCGTGGTGTCTTCGATGAACCCGCCCTCGGCGGCCATCACGCCACTGGAAAAACCCGAGACGACCGCCAGGGACAACACTGAACCGGTTGCTGGAAGAATCTGTTTCATCGCTGTTCTCTTATTGTTATTGATCGACAGGTTGAAGTGCTCCACCCGTGGCGGATTCGCCGCGGGGGATGGTGAAAACGGATAAGGATCGGGGTTGCGATTACCTGCTCGGTCAGCGCACCACCTCCTGCACAGGGGTGGCTTGAGTCGCCGGCGCGGGACGCCGGGCACTCAACAGCACATGCGTGACCATGCCGAAAATCAGCCCCCAAAATGCGGCGGACAAACCAAACAGCGACATGCCTGAGGCGGTGGTGAGAAAAGTCACCAGCGCGGCTTCTCGATCACTCGGCACCGCCATTGCACCGGCCAACGCCCCGGCTATCGCCGCGAACAGCGCCAGCCCGGCCAGGGCCGCGATCAGTTCCTTGGGGAACGCCGAAAACAACGAAACCAGCGTGGCTCCGAAGATCCCCAGCACCAGGTAACACAGCCCGCCCACGACCCCGGCCACATAGCGTTTGCGCGGATCTTCATGGGCCTCGCGACCGGTACAAATGGCCGCGGTAATCGCCGCCAGATTCAGCCCATGACAACCGAACGGTGCCAACAGCGCAGTGCCCAACGCACTGCTGGCGATGATCGGGCTGGCCGGCGTTGGGTAACCGCTGGCACGCAGCACCGCCATGCCGGGAACAAACTGGCCGGTCAGCGCCACCATCACCAGCGGCAAGGCGACATTCAGGATCGCGCTCAGGCTGAACGCGGGGGTGATCCATACCGGCGTGGCCAAGCCAATCACCAGCGCTTCGCGGTGCAAATCACCGGCGAGAAACGCAATCGAACAGCCCACCAGCAGCACCATCAACACCGCATAACGCGGCATCACCCGCTTGCAGATCAGGTACGTGGCAAACATCGCCAGCACCAACAGCGGCTTGCCTTGCAACGAGACGAACAGCCCCGTGCCGAAGCTGAACAGAATCCCCGCCAGCATCGCTGCTGCAATTGCCGCGGGCAGTTTGCCGATGATCCAGTCAAACGCCCCCGACACTCCGACCAGGAAAATAATCAGGCTGCTGACCAGATAAGCGCCCACCGCCTCCGGCATGGAGATCCCCGGCAACAACGCCACCAGCAATGCCGAACCTGGTGCCGACCACGCGATGATCACCGGGACGCGGTAACGCAGGCTCAAACCGATGCCGAGCACGGCGCTGCCGATGGAAATCGCCCAGACCCAGGACGACAAGACTTCACGCGAGAGGTGCGCGGTCTCGGCGGCCTGAAAGATGATCACCAAGGGGCCTGCATAGGAAATCACCGTGGCGATAACTCCGGCGACGGCAGCAGACAGGGAAAAGTCCTGGAATAACGCTTTCATGAAACCTCGCCGCAAGACTCGTCAGGCGATCCGTGGCACAGGCCCGGTCGCTCTTGTTCGGAAAAAAGTGTGGGCGACCAGGCAGGCGACACGGCATGACGCCGTGCCGACCGCTGTCTGGTTCAAGCGCTGGTCGGCGCTAGCGTCTGGACGGCACCTTTGGCGCTGCGCTGGTCGCTGATGGCGAACACGGTCATGGCGAGGGCGGCCACCGCACCGGGCAAGGCAAACGCCATGAAGTTCAGTTGCAGCGGCAGGCTGATCCCCAGCAACGCACCGCCCAGCAGTGGGCCGACGATCGCGCCGTTGCGGCCGATGCCTGAGGCCCAACCCAAACCGGTGGAGCGAATGGTCATGGAGTAGAACTGCGCGGCGCAGGCGTACAACAGAATCTGCGAGCCGATGGTGGTGGCGCCGGCAAGGGCAATCAGCAGGTACAACACCGGCATTGGACTGTTGAAGCCCAGCAAGGTGATCGATGCAGCAGCCACAACGAAGAACACCGCCAACACGCGCGGCAGGTTGAGCTTGTCGCCCAGCACCCCGCCGCCAACCGCACCGAATATGGCACCGAAGTTGAGCACCAGCAGGAACGACAGACTCGAACCCAGGCTGTAACCGGCGTTGGCCATCAGTTTCGGCAGCCAGGAACTCAAGGCGTAGACCATCAGCAAGCAGCAGAAGAACGCCAGCCACAGCATCAACGTGCGCAGCGCACGCCCCTCGCGGAACAGTTGCAACACCGGGGTGCCAGTGCCCTTCACTTCGCTCATGTGCAACTGATCGCTGGCGAGTGCAACGTAAGCCGGATCAACCCGTTCCAGAACGTGGCGCGCCTCTTCATTGCGCCCCTGACGCAGCATGAAACCCACCGATTCGGGCAGGAAGTACATGATCAGCGGCAACAACAGCAATGGCAGCACCGCCACGTAAAACACTGACTGCCAGCCAAAACTCGGGATCAGCACGATGCCGAGCCCCGCCGAGAGCATGCCGCCCACCGAGTAGCCGCTGAACATGATCGCCACCAACGTGCTGCGGATTTTCTTCGGTGCGTACTCGTTCATCAGCGCCACGACGTTGGGCATCACCCCGCCAATACCCAGCCCGGCAATGAACCGGCAGAGACCAAACTCGGTGGGGTTACGGGCAAAACCATTGAGCACGGTAAAACCGCTGAAGAGCATTACGCACAGGGTGATGGCTTTCTTGCGGCCGATCTTGTCCGACAGCGGGCCGAAAAACAGCGCGCCGAACATCATCCCGAACAGTGCATAACTTCCCAGCGCGCCGGCTTGCAGGGGACTGAGCCCCCACTCCTTCATCAGCATCGGCAACACCACGCCGTAGATCACCAAATCGTATCCGTCGAAGATGATGATCAGGGCGCACCAGAACAGCACCATCCAGTGAAAACGGTTGAATCGTGCGTTATCGATAACCTCATGTACGTCAATCTTGCGCATGGCATCTATCTCTTGTTGTTGTTTTTTTAAGAGTCGGTAACGCGGCTAACGTCCGTACAGCCGAGGGTAAAGACGCCGGGCACGGGGCAATAGCCGCTTTGCGCAGATCGCTATCCGTTTTGTGCAATGCCCTGAGTCGGGCGTGGGGCGGGGAGTGTTCCAAGAGCCTGTAGCAACCCTGTAGAGGGTTGATTCATGGACTAGACTCACCCGGTTAGTGATGGAGTTAAGTCAGGCGCCGTCCACATCTGACGCCAGTCTCGCTCCAAGCAATGCGCGATCTGCAAGCTGATAGTTGCACCTGCAGGGTCTATCTATCGGTAGTCAGCGACTGGCATAGGTGAGGCTTTGGTCATGGCAAAGAACAAGAAGAAAACCCCTGTTAAACGTAACGCCGCTGAACCCTTGAAACTGAAGAACAAAGACTATCTTGAGCAGTTACGCCTGCTGCATGTCGAAATGGTCAAGTTGCAGGAGTGGGTAAAAGCCAAGGGCATCAAGATCTGTATCGTCTTCGAGGGGCGCGACGGTGCCGGCAAGGGTGGGACGATCAAGGCGCTCACTGAAAGGGTGAGCCCGCGTGTCTTTCGGGTGGTGGCGCTACCTGCACCGACCGAGCGCGAGAAGAGCCAGATGTATATACAGCGCTACCTGGCGCACATGCCTGCGGCTGGAGAAGTGGTGATCTTCGATCGCAGTTGGTACAACCGCGCAGGGGTCGAGCGGGTGATGGGATTTTGTACCAATGAACAGACGACCCGTTTCCTGGCCCTGGCCCCCCTCATGGAACGCTTGATGGTCGACTCGGGCGTGATGCTGTTCAAGTATTGGCTGGAAGTCAGCGAAGAGGAGCAGACCCGCCGGCTCGAGGCGCGGATCAAGGATGGCCGCAAAATCTGGAAACTGACGCCAATGGATCTCAAGTCATACAGCCGTTGGTATGACTACTCGCGCGCACGTGACGACATGTTCAAGGCGACCGACACCGATCATGCTCCGTGGCTGGTGGCCGACTCGAACGACAAAAAGCGGGCCCGCCTCAACATCATCTCTGATTTGCTCAGCCGCATTCCGTACAAGAATGTACCGCGCGAGAAGGTGATTTTACCCAAACGGCAGAAATCAGGCGGCTATCGTGAGCCGAATTATCCGCTGCGGCGAATTCCAGAAAAATTCTGACCGGCACGTTCAAGCGGATCTGCGCTGTACACCAAAGGGCCACAGTCCTATGAGCCATTCGGATGCTTCGTCTCCCGTCCCGGAACCGGGCCGGATTACCCATCGGGATACCGGCGGCGACACCGGTTGGAGTCGCTGGCTGCCAGGACTGCGCACACTGCGCGGATACAAAATAGCCTGGTTTCGGCACGACCTCGTGGCCGGACTGGTACTGACCACGATGCTGGTGCCTGTCGGTATCGCCTACGCGGTGGCATCGGGCGTACCCGGCATCTATGGCCTTTACGCGACCATCGTTCCACTGCTCGCGTATGCGCTGTTCGGACCCAGCCGGATTCTGGTGCTGGGGCCGGATTCCTCGCTGGCTGCCGTTATCCTCGCCGTCGTCCTGCCACTGTCCGGCGGCGATCCGCATCGGGCAATCGCCCTTGCGGGCATGATGGCGCTCGTGTCGGGGGCGGTGTGCATCCTGGCCGGCATAGCGCGCCTTGGCTTTGTCACGGAGCTTCTTTCCAAACCGATCCGCTACGGGTACATGAACGGAATCGCGCTGACGGTATTGATCAGCCAACTGCCCAAGTTTTTCGGTTTTTCGATTGAATCCGACGGCCCGCTGAGAAACCTGTGGGCGATCGCTACAGCGATCATGGAGGGGAAAGCCAACTGGACCGCTTTCATGGTCGGCGCAGCTACTTTGGCGGTGATCCTGTTGCTCAAGAGCAACAAGCGCGTGCCGGGCATTCTGATCGCCGTGGCAGGAGCGACCGTCGCCGTGGGTGTACTGGACCTTGCCGCGCGCACTGGAATATCGGTCCTCGGCTCTCTGCCACAAGGCTTGCCTGCGTTCGCCATCCCCTGGATCACCAGTGCCGATATCGTCCCCGTCCTGATCGGCGGTTGCGCCGTTGCCCTGGTTTCGTTCGCCGATACCAGCGTGCTCTCGCGTGTCTATGCGGCGCGGACCCGTACCTATGTGGACCCGAACCAGGAAATGGTGGGCCTCGGAGTTGCCAATCTGGCCGCCGGGCTTTTTCAGGGTTTTCCAATCAGCAGCAGTTCGTCACGTACGCCCGTGGCCGAGGCCGCAGGCGCCAAAACCCAGCTGACCGGAGTCATCGGCGCGCTTGCTGTTGCCTTACTGCTGGTGGTGGCACCGGACCTGTTGAAGGATTTACCCACCAGCGCATTGGCTGCGGTAGTGATCGCTTCCGCCATCGGCCTGATCGAGGTCACTGACCTGCGACGAATCTATCGAATCCAGCGTTGGGAGTTCTGGCTGTCAATCGTCTGCACCGTCGGCGTGGCCGTGCTGGGAGCTATTGAAGGCATTGGCCTGGCCATCGTGATCGCCGTCATCGAATTTCTGTGGGATGGCTGGCGTCCCTACTCTGCCGTTCTGGGACGCGCGAAAGGCGTCAAGGGTTATCACGACATCAAGCGCTATCCCGACGCACGCCTAGTTCCAGGGCTAGTGCTGTTTCGCTGGGATGCGCCGTTGTTTTTCGCCAACGCCGAGTTGTTCCATGAGCGAGTGCTCGACGCAGTGGCTGCGTCGCCTACGCCAGTGCGCTGGTTGGTCGTTGCGGCGGAACCCGTCACCAGCGTGGACGTGACCTCTGCCGACATGTTGGCGGAGCTGGACGAAACCTTGCACGCGGCGGGCATCAAGTTGTGCGTGGCCGAGATGAAGGACCCGGTCAAGGACAAACTGAAGCGATTCGGGCTTTTCGCGCGGCTTGGCGAAACGGCGTTCTTTCCAACAATAGGCACTGCGGTCGACAGCTATCTGATGATTCATCCGGTGGATTGGGAGGACGAGGATCACTGAGTGGCAGCGCAAGTCTTTATCAATATTTACCGACTCGCCCGCGGCCTGCACGTCGCAAGCCCGTCTATGCTGGACTTACCGAACGCATGTCTTTGTCACCCTCTACAGGAGGTAATCAATGGTTCCCATACCCACTCTCGAAAAGGTTTTTTCCCGAGACCTGCTCGATGTACTGATTCGTGCCGGAGTGATTGCCGTCCTGGTGATGTTTTGCTTTCAGATATTCAGCCCGTTCCTCGACCTGATGCTATGGTCGGTGATCCTGGCAATCACCCTCTACCCCTTGCAAGTCAGGTTCAAAGGCAAGCTGGGGAACAAGGACGGGATCACCGCGACGCTGATCGTATTGATCGTCATCAGTATTCTTATGGTGCCTGTTTATTTGTTGGGAGCCTCGCTTGCGGATTCCGTGGAGAGGGTCATGACCATGGTCAAAACCGACAGTTTCCATATTCCGCCACCGTCCGATGCGGTCGCCAGCTGGCCACTGGTAGGAGAACCTCTCTATAACTTATGGGCACAAGCCACCACTGACCTGCCCGATCTGGCTCAAAAGTTCATACCGCAAATCAAAGGTATCAGCCTCTCCCTGCTGAGCAAGCTTGCGGGTGTCAGCATGGGACTCCTTTTATTCATCGTCGCCTTGCTTATTGCCGGTATTTTTTTAGCGTATGGCGAAAGCGGCCACCGCAGCGCGGTGCGAATCGTGACGCGCTTCAGCGGCCCGATCAACGGGCCGAAAATCGCCGATCTGTGCACCGCCACCATCCGGGCAGTGGCGTTGGGGGTGGTCGGCATTGCGTTCATTCAGATGCTGTTGGTGGGCATCGGCTTTGTGTTCATGGGCGTTCCCGGCGCCGGTATTCTCGCCTTGGCGGTGCTGCTTCTTGGCATCATGCAATTACCGGCAACCCTGATTACCCTTCCGGTCATCGTCTTTGTTTTCATGAGCGAAGGTGCCAGTACGGCGACCATTGTGTTTGCCATTTATGTCTTCATCGCGGGACTGGTCGATAACGTCCTCAAACCGCTGCTGCTCGGTCGTGGTGTTGATGTACCGATGCCAGTGGTGCTGATCGGAGCCTTGGGCGGCATGGTCACGAGCGGAATCCTCGGCCTGTTTATCGGCCCTGTGATACTCGCGGTCGGCTATCAGTTGTTCTGGGAATGGGTGGATCAGGCGCAAGAGCCCGGCCCAGACAACCAGGGACAGGCCTGACACAGCGGCAGAGGATATTCCCATGCTGTTGAATCTACTGGCCGGCCTTCCCGTGATGTTGTTATGCCTGGTACTGCAAGCCATTTTCGTGACTATGTGCCTGCGTCATTACGTGCATTTCAGGCATTCCAAACCGCCTGAAACGCAATGGCTGAATATCCTGTTGTTGTCGATGGTGATGCTGCTGATGTTGCTGAGTAATTTCGTGCAGATCGCCATCTGGGCCACGCTGTTCATGCTGCTCAACGAATTCGACGAATTCGCCATCGCGCTGTATCACTCGGCGGTCAACTTCGCCACGCTAGGCTACGGCGATATCGTCATGTCCTCTCGCTGGCGTCTGCTTGGCCCATTGGAGGCCGCCAACGGAATCCTGATGTTTGGTGTCTCCACCTCAGTGATGACCGCCGCGGTGATGGATGTCATAAAGCACAACATGGACAGGTTACTGCAGCGTGAACGCCCATAGGCATGCGCCGATCATGGCAGGGCTTTCTCCAGCGCCTCACGCAATTGTGCCGCCGTGGCGTATTCGTGCTTGCCCACCAATTGACCGTCCTTGAGCTGCAGCCAAAGCACTTTATCCACGGACCCGGGGTAGCGCGGCGCCACGCGACTGTCACGGTCAAGCATCACTCGATAGGAATAATCGCGCATGGCCGGTATTGCGAACATCTTCGCGATCAGTCGAGGCATGCGCTGGATGTCCGCGACGAATACCGCGTGCCGAGCCTCCAGGTAGCCCTTGGGCTGGTCCTGCAGAGCGGCGCCGACCAATTTGGCGGCGTCCATGCTGCGCGCCACCAGCAGCGTTTGAGTCTGGTTATCGAGCGTGAAGGCCTGATCGAACTGATCAAGTAAGGTCCACGGCGCCAAGCGCTCGCCAACCTCCAGCGCCTGAGCCCAAAGAGGCAGAAGACTGAGCAATACCACCGGCCAATATTTCAAGTTCTACTCCTCGTTCGAGCGCAAATACGTAATGGCCATCAGTCTACACCGCCCGTTCCGCGAGCTCAGTACTCCCGTTTACCGTTTCACGCTTTCTGCTTGTCGCAAATGATATTGAAGAATAAAGTCTGTCGCGGCCCACCCTCTGGATGCATTGATATTCGTGAGATCAACGAACCAACAATTTTTTGGAAAGTCTGTCGTAGGTACCAAAAGGCAACATTCTCTAAATATTTCTGCGAAAAAAGTCTGTCATTCAAGCGACAAAGGACTCACGTAGACTGGTGCAGGGGCGTGCTAATCAACCATCCTTGGAAGTAATTCACGATAATCGATTGGGTCGAACGCCCTCTTCTTGGGGGGATTGACCACACACAGACTCTAGCGAGGAGCTGCGCTGGACTGACCTTGCTGGCCATAGCTGCAAAAAAATGCACTAGACGTTTTGATGTGGGCCGGACGGGGGAAGTTTGTGCTATTTCCCAATCAGCAAGGAAACCTTTGCTCCCTGTAAATCATTTTTCTGCCCTGTTAACTATCCTGATTAACAGGGCAAAAATTTGGTTTACAAGAGCGCTCCTGTTCAGAAGCAGGTATTCAGGTCTATCTACGAAACCAGAGGCGATTCAAACCTCACCCTATGATGTTAAACACAACGCTGCCAGCCGGCAGGCTGTTGAACAGATGAGGGGCATGACAGAATATGCAAATGACTATACTTGCTAAGGATAGAAATGAGCTTTTTCGACCGTCTATTCTACTTTCGAGAGAGCGATGCCCGCTCACCCTTAGAAGACTTCCTTACAGAATTACTAGCCGAGTGGCTGCGTCAGGTCACTCTGTCCGGCAGAATTTCAGAGGTTTTGACCGGCCTGTTTAAACTGAACCCGAGTCAGCTAGGTAATCAAAACAACCTCAATACTATTGTATGGGAAACCCAGCACATCATTGGCCCGGGACACCGTGCAGAAGGGAAACGTCCAGACCTAATCGGTCGCACTACTGATTTTTTCCTAATCCTTGAGAACAAAATCGCAGCGGGTTTCACTCAGCACCAAGATGTTTTGGGCGAGATCAATCAGCTTGCCCTTTACGAGTCTTACCGGCACGAACGAGTAGAGCCATATGGCGGCCTTGTGCTACTTACACACTTCACGCTGCCACCTAAAGACTGGTCACATGGTGCGGTTTACTGGCGCGATGTAGAGCAATACCTGCGCGCGTTTGTAGGTGATAGTTCGGCCACCTCGATCTCGACACTAGATTACTTTACCCGGCAACTAACCTTGTTTCTTGGAGAGAATGGCATGAGCGGTACCCGCATCGCATTACAAGACATCACCGCATATCCTGCCTACCAGCGGCTCACAGAAGGCCTATATGGACTGGGAAGCATCGCCGAGAACCGCCTAAAGCTAGCGTTCCTGCAAGAGGATTTGCAGCAGCTAAAGGCCCCACGTGGTGGGAGCGGCGGTGATTTTATTTGGCCAGCATTCTTTGGATGGACATTATGCAATGGTGGCTACAAGCCCCATGATGCCCACCTCATACTCTGGAGTGGGACCATTGCTGGTGAAGTTTACCAGTCCATCAAGCCTGCTACTGTCGGTATTCCTGACCTGTCTGTTGGTATCGGTCTTTGGTGTAATCCAGTATCCGAAGAGGAACAAGGCCGCCTGAATGAACTGGTTCACCAGTTGAATTCACTGTCCTTAACTCAGTGGATTTTTAGCGTCCAGCATCGCGTAGGGTATGGTCCGATCATCTTGCTGTACACACGACGCTCGCTAATTGATGTTCATGTTCAAGCTGACGGTGGCGACTTCGATGACATCGCTGGTGAGTTTTTCCAAATCCACTGCACGGCGCTACTCAAAGTACTATCCACGCAATTACCCGGAACTGATAAAAGCGTTGCGCAGTACATGCTGGACCTGACCCCGGCAGAATGAACCATGTGGACTTTCGTCCACTAACGTTAGCTCTGAGTCGACTTCTGCCGGTCGCGACAGGAGCAGCCACTTCTACAATCTCCTGCAATCGTGCTATCAGGAAAACCCTCCTCGCTTAAGACGGCCAGTTTCTTCAGGCGTCGTTGCCCTTACGGGGAGGCCGTTTCGGTGAGAAATATCGAAGCTGCCTCTACTCATCCTCCCAGCGGGAGGCCGTAGCGCATTTATTTGTGCTCAGGTCTTGCTTACAAGACTCATCACCGCATGTGGGGTACTGGCTACTCAACTCACATTGGACGATCCTGCTCGCACGTGGTCGTCACCACTCAGACCAGTTCGGCGCCACTCAAGGTCACCAGGGTGACCATGTAAAAGTGCATGCGATGGCCCTGTCCGCGCGGCTCGGTGCCGCCGGTGCTCTTGCGCCTCTCAGTTCTACGAATGAGTAGAGAGTCCGTCTTGGCCTGCTCCCTGAACATTATTTGTATTGGAAGTAGCGGGCACGCCGTGAGGTGTTGCCGAGGCAGCAGGTGTCGGTGCAGCAGGCTTGGCCGCGGCTGGTTTTTTGACCGCTGGTTTTGCAACATGCTCTACGGCTGGTTTTTTCGCAGCAGGTTTCGCAACAGGCTTGGATGCCGCTACGGCTGGTTTTTTCACAGCAGGTTTCGCAACAGGCTTGGATGCCGCTACGGCTGTTTTTTTCACAGCAGGTTTCGCAGCAGACTTGGATGCCGCCACGGCTGGTTTTTTCACAGCAGGTTTCGCAGCAGACTTGGCCGCAGCTACGGCTGGTTTGCCAGCCCTTGGAGCAGCGTTTGTACCCACTACTAGTGCTGCAATCGGTTGTACGGTGAGTTCTACACCTATCGCCTTCATCAGTTTTCTAATGGTCTCAAACCGCGTTTTCGCGCCGGATTTCAGCACCTTGTAAAGGCTTTCACGATTGACCCCAGCATCCTTGGCGACCTTATTTACGCCTTTAGCTTTTGCGACTTCTGCCAAAGCATGAATGAGACCTTCCGTATCACCGGCTTTCATACTTTCAGCCAAATAAGCCGCCATAGCTTCCGGGCTGTCGAGAAAGCGCGAAGCTTCATAACGAGTCGTACCAGAAGCGTTGAGGCTGAGGATCGGCATATCCCCGGGGTTGAATTTCGTATCGCTCATATCATTGGCCTCTCAGCGCATCGAGGATCGTTTTAGCTCGCTTGATACCTCGCTTTTGATCCGTTTTATCGCTTCCGCTGAGCATCAAGAACTCAGCTTTCCCCGAGCGTACAAAGTAAATTCTGTACCCTGGTCCTACAAAAACACGCATTTCGCTCACCCCATCGCCTACCGGTTCGCAATCTCCAAAATTGCCGTCTCCGGCGCGATCCAGGCGGGCCAAGATGGCCGCTTTTCCTTGAACATCCTTCACACCGTCAAGCCAATCCTCAAACTCGGGCGTTTGGTGGATCTCGCATGTTTTTTTCTTATTGATCATAGTCCCATGTGTAGCCAGATGGCTACTCCTTGTCGGTGCGAGGTTGAGCGCAGGTCAAGGTGAAAACCGTCAAAAGCGCTCTGGTTCAAGACAACGTGTTCCTACGTGAAGTCTGAGAGATCAAACAAACCCCGTCCCTCAGCTACGAAGTATCCAACCCTCCAACGTAGCCAGCGTATCGCGCATGGCTGCGATCGACTTTTGCGCGAATCTAGTGAGATTTAGCAAAATTCGCTAGACATCGCTAGACCTTCCTATATTTGGTTGGCCTGGGGAGTCGTCGGACTAGAGGACTGCCTAATGGCCGCGGGCGCGAACTCCCGCTCTTGCGGCTTGTCATCAAAATTCCAGGCGCGCTCCTCTTCGTTCTTCATTCCCATGACGAGGTAACGGCCGGACTGAAGATCGCAAAGCGCATCCATGGTGAAAGAAGGCAACTGCTCATGTTAGTAAAACTGGGCATGCCCTTCAGTGACTCGCCAAAGGGCATCTCGACAGTCGTAGTGGTCAACGGTGGCGATCCGCCAACACTATGATCACCGCAGCGATGTAATTGACCTGGATAGGTGGAACAGATTCGGGGGTGAGTCAGTTACTCAGGGGCCGTACTCAAATGGAGATCTCTAATTAGAGCTTTGCGATACCGCAACGGTGTTCCATTGAGCTCGATAAATAACAATCGATTTGCTGCGTTCACAAGCATGGGCATTTGATGGCTGGGAATACACACATAACCCGTCAACTGTTTGTCATTGATGTGGAGGGAGCCGATGGCCGCTGGTTGCTCTACCAAGGTATCCAGCCATGGATCGGCTACTAAACGCAGAAGTGCTTCTGGATATTTGAATTCCTCTGGAGAGGTAACACGCCCCACCAAGGTCAAGGTGGCCATCTCCTTAAAGTGGCTCTTCCCTTGCCACCGGTCCGTAGGCCGAGATAGGTAGAACGACCAGCTAAAATCCCAGCTTATGATCTGTATTTCATACCGAGCGAACAGCGTCTCTAACCGAGACCGGCCACGTTTTTTTGGAAGCTTACTCGGAGGAATTTTTGCCATAGCCTTTCCGTTTGTGAGACAAGCCATGATCTCTGGGCAGGTGCGGCAGTTCCTGGTCTGCAGCACTAACTGGAATTACCGTCTCACGTGTCCGGGGAGATGCAAGGCTGAGGTGAGCGGCTTATTGCCACCACTGTAGGATGTCCCAGCGGAGGATTTATCGGGATTTGTGAAGGGAATGGCCAAGCTACATGCATCACTGTATACGAGATTCAAGCGCTGGTTCCGCAGGCCTAGTGACCCTGCAGCTAATGTCAATTACGTACGGCTAAACTCTCAACAGGGTCTTTTATACAAAATTGGCTTCACGACCACGGCTAGCCTGGTTGATCGCATGGCGTATGGTGGTCACGGCGATCAAAAACTTATCGATAAAGAGTTTTTCTTCACGCAGCTCGACGATGCATGGGATGTTGAGCAAACACTATGGTGTACCGATGCGAATTCCGCCCTTACAAAATGAGGTGATCAGGGAGCTGCTAACAACGCCGACACCCGAAGCCGTCGCCCCTGTACCAGCCCTATTCCAGCCGCCCGAGCCAACTCGGCGAGGTCGCCATAGCGCTTTAAGCTTGCGTCGGTGGCGTAGGCAACGACCGCGGCCGCTGATGCATGCATAGCGGAGACAAGCATTTGGCGCTCGACCGCCCCTAGCGCCAGCAGATGGATGGGGTCAAACAGAAGGAGATCGGGTTTCTTCCCGGAAGCCATGATCGCTTTCAGCTCCACTTCCCACTTTTCTGCGTGAACGGCAGGCGCGCTATTGTCCTGAACGCATACTCCGACTTCGACCGGCGCTGCATTGCTTTGTACTCCGTGCAGCACGGCGTTCGGCTTGGCAATTTTTAGCAGATCCAACAGCAGCCCATCGCCACAGCCGAGGTGGACGATCGGTCCTCGTGCGCGCTTTATGACCGCCTCTTGTTCCCACAGGATTGTCGCGAAACGCGAACGGCGAGCAAACTCACTGGCGAACGAAGGGTCCGTGTGGATGAAGGTGTCGATCTCTGGCGATAGCATCCAGGGTTTATGCATCGTTACGGCAATGCGATTGCTACGTTCGTGCAGTGCCGTTCGGTAAGCAAAGCGTAAACCCGGCATCTTTACTTCCATTAGGCCTGCACGCAGCGTGGCACTTGGCTGGACGTGTTGTAGTGTTTTCCACGCCTGGGCCGCGTCATTGAAGCCAAGGGCGAGCGCTCGCACAATAAAGGCGTTCACAATTTCGACAGTGGCAGGGCAGTCGAGTGAGCACGGTGCGTGCCGCAGTGGCGTGAGGCCAAGCGGCGCGAGCGCTACATATGCGTGTAAGGGACCGTTTCCGCCATTAAGCAGGAGCCGGTCACTCGTAGATTCGCGGGCCAAGGCGCAACATGGAGGCACCGGGCTGGCAGCGCTGTGAAGCGGAAATACGGCATTGCGCCCCGTCACCTCCAATGCATAGGTGATGCGGGTGCGTGGGTCGAGCGCCTCGCCTGCGACAAGCACGGGAGAGACGGGGGCGCCCTCATCGAACGCGCAGTCGCACACGGTTGCCTTCAAGCTCATCTCCTGAACCCATTCGAGCGTTTCGGCAAGAGCGCGATATGGAGCCCAGAAGCGCATCCATGCCAGCCCGCCGTGCTTGACGTCGGCAAGATCGGTGACCAAGGAGGCGTGGACCATGCCTGGAATTTGGCTTCGCCATTGGTCCCCTTCTTCCGATGCGGCGAAACTAAGACGTCCGCGCGCGCGCGCGGCGCCATCCGCAGGTCCGGATCCCGCACTCGGCCAAGACCGCGATACGGCATCGAGCATCATAGTCCGCCAACCAGATCGCAGGCTTCGCGCAATAACCGGTCGTGACCATCCCGCCAACCCTCGACAATGATGGCTTCGACTGCGGTACGCTGAGGCGACTGGCTCAGTACCGCCCTACCTTCGGACAGGAGACGGGCTTCGGTATCTTCGAAGAGTCCGAACCACACCAAACAATCAACGGAACGAAGGCGCCAGTCGCCGTCAATCGCGGTGCCCGGACAGTTTCCCTTGCACATTAGAAAGAACCGGCAACCCTTGCATCCGCCTTCCTCCTGCGGCATTGCGTACAGTCCGAGCTGGCGTTCGTAGCCATTGACTGTGGCAGGTGTATATGCAATGCCATCCTTGTTTGTGCGGCCACAATTGGATCGCCGGCCATCCCCTTCGACACCTATGACGGCGCGGGTCAGATAGGGGTCGCATGCCCGAAACACGCAGGACGCTTCATCGTCTTGCCCAAGAAGCATCGACTCTAGTTCGCGGAACAAATCGAATCGCATGCATACCAGCGTCCGTTCGAGTGCGCGCAGGCGGCGCATGGCCAGCAGCGCCTGCTCCGTAGTCAGCACCAGATCCTCGGCTGGCCCGGCATTATCGTTTTCGAGCAGGTGTAGGCGCACGCGCGTTACACCCAAAGTGTCGAGAAACTGCAACCAGCCGCAGAGGTGGGCGAGCCGTTCACCAACCGCATTCAAACGGTGAAGCGTGACGATGACCCCCGGCGGCGCGCCTGTCCGACACATGGTTTCGATCACCGCCTCAGTCATCGCCGTAGCGCGACGGGTCGCGCGAAGGCTGCCGGCCCAGCGCGCATCGTTCAATTCGCCGGGGCCATCGATCGAGACTCCTACCTTTACGTTATGTTCAAGGAACAGGTCGATATCGCGTTCCTTGACCAAGGTGCCGTTCGTTTGAAGGCCTACCTGGCCATAGCGGCGCTGGCCGAACTCCAGAAGGTGCTCTAAATCGCGTCGCTTGGTCAGCATAATCTCGCCGCCAAACAACGTGAACGGCTCATCGAGTTCGTTCAGTACTTCGATGATCTTCGAAATCTCATAACGATTACCAGCGGTGCTACTGGCACGGGTACCTTCCTGATAGCAATATGTACAGCCGATATTGCATTTATCGCCAAGCGGTCGCACTTCGACACTCATAGCGTTCTCCTGTTATATCTGGACGCTGCTTGACGCAACGTACCCAAAAGGCAGGTCGGCCCGATCCTCATCGCTAAATAGCTCGTTCCCGCTGGTAACTATCAGCGAAATCACCCGGTCCTGATCGGTTAACAGATAATTGCGGTAGAGCAGGTTGCCAAGAGCTGCTTCGATTTCGCTCGGGCTCCACCTGTCGGTCAAGATGTCGAATTTGGCGATCGCGCGCGCCGATCGGCAATGCCCGATGATGGCGGTTTCGAGTTCGCTAGCGACAAAGAAGCGCTCGATGGCACACCGGCGGGTATCTTCGATCAAGCAGCGGCCTTCGCATGGAAGCGCGACCAGGCGAGGCGGAGTAGTCCCGGGTAGCCAGGCACTGCGCCAAGCCGCGATAGCTTGTTTTAGGGGAATCAGGTCGGATTCGCTGGCTGCCCGTGGCGCATAGCCATCGAAGAAATAGGCCAAGCCAAAAAGCGCATCGGCAGGGAGGTTGAAAATTGCGCCATATGAGCTTACCGGCTGTACGTCGGTAAAACCGATTGCCTCCGCTTGCTCGAAGTTGGGGCTGAAACGATCGAGTCGGATCCGGCCGCATCCGACTGGCGGCTGCAAATGCTCTAACATTGGAACGATGCGGGCCACATCGTCAAAATCCGCTGCGGCCTCCCCAGGAAAGCCGTACAGCATCGACCAGATCGCGCACATGCCAAATTCGCGGCAATTGCGTAGCAGGCGCAGATTGAGCATGCGGTCGACACCTTTGCGCATCAACTTGAGTACAGGGTCAGAGAGGCTTTCAATGCCTGGTTGTATCCACACCACACCGGCCTTGCCAAGTATGCGCAGCTTCGCTTCATCAAGGTTTGACTTGATTTCGTAAAAAAAGCGGTATTGCTGCACGTTGCCGTCTAGTTCGGCAATTACGCGGTCGACGTGCCCCATGCTCAGGATATTGTCGCATGCGGAAAAACGTTTGATGCCGTATGCACGCGCCAAAACTCCCAGTTCGCGCAGTACGCGGTTCCCGCTTTTCTCTCTGAATACCATGCTTGTGGCATTGAGCCCACAGAAAGTACAGTGGTTTTTTTGCCCCCACCAGCAACCTCGCGAGGATTCGAACGGCACGCTGCTGCGTATCCGGTGTGCTTCAGACATTCTGGCCAGTTGGCTGAAGTAGTCGCTGTAGTCCGGGATCGGCAAGTCATCGAGTTCGCGGACCGGTTGGGACAGCGGGTGCGTACCCGACATACGTCCCAGCCAGCCTTGGGTGCGGCGGGGCGAACGTCCGGCTAGCAAGGCTTTGACGAAATCAGGGAATAATGCGTCGGCCTCGCCTGTAAATACATAGTCGATCTGTGGGTAATGTTGGATCAGCACGGCCCCCATCGGACCGTGGCAATTTGCGCCACCGAAGCAAATGATGATTTCCGGTGCAGCACGTTTGACGGAAGCCGCGATCTCCAGCGATGCCATGGTCTGTTGGAACATGGTAGTGAAACCCAAGATGCGTGGCTTGCGCCTGAGGATAGCTTGCGCTGCCTGCAGGATAAATGCGGGTGCCGTCTTGGATTTGATGGCCTCTAGATCGTCGAACTTATGTTGCTCTAAGGCCGTGTTGAGTTGTCCCTCGAAGACGGCTCGATTTTTTGCATTTACGGCCGGTGCTGGCTGTTCGAATAGCCATTCGCCAGCGAGGAGATGGCTTGGCAAAGTCTCGCCAAGGCGTTCGTTCAGGTCAATACCAATCATCTCGGCGAACATCAGATTCAAGTAGAGGGATTCGGTGCGTACCCCAATGGCCGTGAGCGCCGACTGCAGTAGCCCGAGTGCGGCCGAAGGCCGCAGCACCGACATAACCGGGGCCGACACTAGCAAAACGTCAGTCGTCATGTTGTCACCCATTTCAACACGACATTCTCCGACTGGCCCTCGGCGCACCTGGCGGCGGCCGTGTGTCGCGCCCGTCTTAGCAACAAAGGGGAGGAAAACATGCGGTCGCAAGCCGTGCAGATACCATCGAAATCCGTGGTGCGCATCGGCGCCGTATCGGCAGCGGTAATGTCGGCCAGGATTGCCACCGGCCCGTCCTTGCTGATCCAACGATATAAAGGGTCTTGCTGGGCCCGCGCTACCGCAATCTCCAAGCCATCATCCACTAGGTTTCCAACCACCATTGAGGAGTGGTGAGGCAAGACACCGCAACAGGGGATCACGTTACCTTGTGGATCGATTTGGACGTTCCGAAACACCGACTGGCAGGCCCCCCGATAGACCTCTGCATGCTCGGTGCGTGTGTGAAGGCGGACTTCGTCTACGGCAGCGGCCCGGCCGGTTGAGTTCACAGCCGTTTCGTAAATTTGAATGGCGCTCGCCTCTTGCAGTCCTAATTGCGCGCGCAGCGTCGCGGCGGTGATCGCGGCGCCAGGTTCGACCACTACGGCGATTCTTAACTTGAGAGAACGCAGGACTGCGGCAGCCACCGCATTAGCGATGTAATGCAGGCCTAGGAAAGCGGCATGGGCATCATCGTAAGATACAGTTATTTCGCTCAATCCAGCATCGCATAGCTTGTCGACGACCTTCTGAGCGTGGCCCGGGGACTTCGCCCAGAAAGCGCTGGTTGTGATACCGGTGCTAAGTCCTAGTCCGGCAGCTAGCGCGATTGCATCGGCTAGCAGGTCGGGATGCAGCAAAGGGTCGCCGCCGACAAAGTGGACTGCCCGGAACGCTTGGATGCCGGCAGCTTGTGAAATGGCTAGCGCTATCTGTTCAAATGACAGATGACCAGCCTTGAACATATCGGACGAATAACAGCAATGAGCACACTTTAAGGGACATTGAAGTGTAACGTTGATGACCAGAGCTGCGGGCAGCGTTTCCATGGCGTTGCTCCGTATTCGTTACAAGCAAAAACTGGCCGACCTGTACAAACGGACCTCTTCAGAACAGCCAGTTTTTTCGCCGATCTACATATAGGTGCCACTAAATATCGATGTGTACTATGCCCGCTTGTCTTGGCGCTTTCGCGATGGGGAACACACCTTTGGCTTTGATCATCGCTTCGATGTCCGCGTCAACAGTGATGCCTTGTGCCTCAAGAAATGCAATCGGGTCTTTGGTGATCTCGGATGGGAGTGGGGGTTTGGCTTTTAGCGCTTGGGCAGCCTGCATCACTTTGCTGTGATCGATACTCGTAATATTATTCATATCATTCCCTCTGTTTAGTTAAAGAAAACGCTCATCCACGTGTTGCGCATTGAACTGATCTTAGCTCATTAAAATGTTGTCACCAGCACATAATAGAATAAGAAAATTTCTCTCAGAGCCAAAGCAAGCAGAGATTTCCCTCGGTTTTTATTTATGGGTGCCACTAAATATCGATGTGTAATATGCCCGCTTGTCTTGGCGCTTTCGCGAGAGGAAACATACCTTTGGCTTTGATCATCGCTTCGATGTCCGCGCCAACAGTAATGCCTTGTGCCTCAAGAAATGCAATCGGGTCTTTGGTGATCTCGGATGGGAGTGGGGGATTGGCTTTTAGCGTCTGGGCAGACTGCATCACTTTGCGGTGATCGATACTCGTAATATTTTTCATATCATTCCCTCAGCTTAGTTAAGAAAAACGCTCATTCACGTTTTATGCACGGAACTGAGATTAGCTCATTGCAATGTTGTCATCAGCACATAACGAAATAAGAAAATTATCTCTCAGAGCTAAAGCAAGTCGAGATTTTCCTCGGTGTGTACTACAGCCTCGCAGCTTTATTAAGGCGGCGTTTTGCGCCTAGAGATTAGCAATTCGCTATTCAAAGCTTCTGCGACAACGAACACCGTCTGGATCCCTCCCACTCTCCTTCGGTTGTGAAGACCTCTACTATGGCGATACCGATTGTGGCCAGACGTAATCAGTTAATATCTGGGCCGATGCTGGAACTGTTTACAATGACTCCAGCTCAGCTTCGATGGCCGTGATATCAGTATCGATCAGATCATCGAGCAAACTGTCCTGCTCCAGGCTCATCTGCTCGCTACGCTTGGTGAACTTAAAGCGTTTGAGCTGCGTGATCTCGTGGGTGAGTTCCTCGATGAGCGTTTTGTCGTGCTGGGATTTCTTGTCCATAGCGCCGACCTGAAAAAACAACTGTGCAGCCAGAGCGCGCAGTTGTTCGGGGGTCAGTTGATCGAGGTCGGGCAGCGAAGTCATGGCGCCGATCTTGCCAGAACGTGTCAGAGACGATGATAGGCTGATCGGACAATTGCTTGGCCAGTTAGGGGCTACGGAGGTGACAGCCAACGTACGCGGTGCCTTGGATACAATCGGCAAGAACGAGGAGTTCATCAACATGGTGCTTGCGATGCTCATGACGCCGGAGTGACACATTCGCAACGGCTAGCGAACGGCCGCTGTGGACTCAACGACCGATACAACAAACGGACTCAGCACAATCCTAATTCGACTCATCCACAGCCCACGCCGGTTTGTAGTCGCATCGTTGACGCACGAAGCTAGTCGGTACTTTCACTCCCCCTTCAAAGAAATCGGTAAAACTGAAATCAGCCAGCTTTTCGGGGGCAACCAGCACGGACTCCTGAGCAGGTCCGAGGAAGAGTACCGGCCGAGTCGCTGCCACATTGGCGCATTCGTGCGAGTAATTAAAGTCCAGCGTATGAGCCATCAAATAGACTTTTTCCGGCACCCGGGAGTCGGCTATCTGATTACCGGACCAGCTCCACCCGAAATAGAGAATTACACCGAACACAAAAGCGGACAGTAACGAGAAAAGCGGGGCCGCAGTAGCAGTATTACCATCAACTTTACCCTTCAACCAGCCGGCTACAATCAGAGCGTGAACCAGTAAAAAAATCAATGCCACAGTAAGTACGAACGGCAACAACAACTTAAGCACCAACAGTGCGGTGGTAAACACAAATGTGAAGGGCAACGCGGAAGCATCTATGTGAAATACTCCATTGATGTAGCCCGCAGCTTTGCCTCGGGCGTAGAGCACCACACCGGAAAGAATAATCGAAACCAAAAACTTGGTAATGGTAAAACCCCACAGGGACCTCACCACCGCGGAGCGCTCCAATGACACCCCAACGAAAAGGGTGCACAGTACTACCGCCCAGAGCCTAAATGCCAAAGTGTGCTCGCGCACCCAATCAATATCGCTGCCAGCGGATCGAGTGATCGCCAGAAGGACACCGACAGTACCGACCAGGCCAAGAGCCCAACTGATTTCATAACTGCGTTCGTCTTTTTCATTCCCCTGTACGCTCAGCCATTCGCTTAAGCGCTGATGAATGTCGCGAATATAGTACTTCAACGATTTTTGCTCTTCCTGAGTCAGGTCCTGCACACTTCCACGAAGTTCCTGATGAATGCTCTCGAGTTGCTGTTCGACTTTTATCATATCTCTTAATAATATTACTAAATGGAGCGTTGGCGTGAAGACCTTTTATTGGTCCGTATAGGATCAAGACCTAGCGAAAAGAATCGAGGGTGAATGCAGGTCCGATAGCAGCGCTGGCTTATCTGCTAATTATAATCAACTCTTTCTAGCGGTGGCGGCTGATCAAGTCGAGTGTAGTTCGCAATTCGGTAAAATTTTTCTACACGACCACACATATTGAGTTTCATAGTGTCAGGGCCGGTGAACTCTCCCCGTTTCCGCTGATCCTCACCAGCCATTTTTGTAAAAAAAGTATCTACATCAGGGCCGTTTTTAACTATCCGGTGATCTGCATCAATTGCTATTCCACCTGTCAACGGAGTCGTTTTAACAAGAACAAAATATGTAGAAAACCCAAGGTTACGACCACTTTCATCTCGACTGTGGAATACCATAAGTCCGTGCTGGGAATATGGAAGCTCGCCGGGGCTGAGTTTGAACATGATAGTATCACGTGTATCCACTCCCATCTTCTTGCAGACTACCTCTGCCTGCCACTTCCCAATTCCTCGACTAGACAGACCGGAATTGTCAGACGTTTGAGCTACGCATCCGCACACAAGAATTGAAGGCACCAGGGCAATAAGATATTTTAAAATTTTTGCTCTCCTAAACTTACTAATAGGTGAAATTCCGCTTCAACATATTATTAAGGGAGGGCGCATCGTGCCTGCTGCTTATTACAGAGACACACCCCTGAATGTGCAGACCTCCCCCCTCGTACTAAGCACTTGAGAGTACGAGGGGCTGATGATATCAAATAGACACTACTGAGTGGTATAGGCATCATCTTGAATTAATCCTATTCGCTCAAATCAACGACTCGGCTCACCGCATCAACTGTACATACTGCATTAAAGGCTATGGTATCCATAACTGGACATCGCCGCCCGCGGTGAGGAGATTCTGGCTGCGCTCACTATCCTTAGCCCCCATCCACCCCGCGCTCTAGTTGAATGCTCTGAAACGATTCTCCAAGAAAGCTAAATTTCCGAGCAAAGAGCGCTGCGATACGAGTATCTGCTGTAGCAAAAAAAATCTGTCGACTGGAGTTCACGGCCAAATCGCGTAGATAGTCTAGGAAGGACAGTGCGTTTAAATCGTCGATATGCGCGATCGGGTCGTCAATCAGAAGGACCGGCGGTGCCTTGCTTGCGTTACGATTCATCGACAAAAATACAGAGAGCGCAAACGCTGCACGTTGCCCTGTGCTTATTTGCTCCAGCGTACGTTTCTCATGTGAGCCCGATGTCTGGAGGAGTGCCTCTCCCTGGCCAACATATTCATATTCGTTCGGCGCATGGATGCGACTGAAAATTTCATTTATCTGCGAGCTGATGGCGCTCAACGATTCTTGCGTTGCGTGTTCAAGAGAGCACTCATTGCGAAGCAGCTCCAGAGTTTCTTTGGCGACCTGATAGTTTTCCGCCTTTTCCAAGTTTTCGTTCAGCTGCCGGTTCAGGTGCTCAATCTGCTCGACAAGTGTGGAAATTTTGCTAGACGCCATGTTTTCCATTTTGACGGCCTCCATCGCTTCAGAATGGATCCGAGTGGCGCCAATTATCCCGATACTTAAATCAGCAAAGTTTGCGCTGTCATCTATATCCAAAAAACTTTGTAAACCATCAATTCGGGTCTGAATCGATTCGATTTCACCTTGCATAGTTATTAGAGATTCTATACCTGCATTGGGTCGGGCTCGTGTTTGCCAACCTTCGACGGTGGCAGCAGCACTGAGACCAGAAAGCTGTTTTTCAAGGGAGTTATGCAGTTCGAAATTCTGAGTTATAAGTTTATGAGCTGCAGCAGCGGCTTCGCGAAACGAAGCTCGTGCTTCATCAATAGCTACCGTATCGAACTCTGTTTCAGACGTGAGCAGAAGCGTTGTGACAATGTCCCGAAGGTCGTCGTGCTCGCGTGCCGTCAACTTTGAGTTGGCTAGCTCCTTCCAGTCAATTCTGGCGGAGGCAAGTTCTTGCTCAGCACTCGCCAACTCGAATTGCAGTTCTGCCAGTCGGGCGGGAACCTCAGAGCAAAGCGCATCTGGTGCTAGGTCAATGGCACTTGCTATTCGCTGCAGGTTCTCAATGAGGCGGACTTTATCTTGAAAAAAATCGAGCTGTTCCTGAGCTTCGGAAAGTTTAGAAGTGACCTCTGTGAGCTCGTTGGTCTCTTCTAATGTTTGTGTGATTTGCTCAACAAGATCGGCCAACTTCTGGGGTGAATATTTGGCCCGGCAAATGGGACAATCGTCTTCCGGATGGCCAGCGTTGAACGATGCCACTGCAGCGGATCGTAGTTGACGTGCAGCTAGCGCTCGAGCGGATGCTGCCTTTCCAAAGCTGTCAGCCAGATTATCCAAACTGATCACTTGATCAATGCAGTCCTGGACATCCAAGGTTGCGTCGCGAATTGCAGACTCCAGCGTTTCGGCTGCATACCCTTGAGGTACTTTGGGAATATCGCCTGTCGCGTACAGGCCCAATCGGCCCTGGGCGATTTCTACCGCTGTATTGGCCTTCTTGCCACGAGCATAGGCGATGGCGAAGCCACTATTCACGTAGGTCAGCCAGCGATCTAGGGTTTCACAAGCCTCTTCGCAGGCAGCTGCATGTTTAGCAAGCCGATTCATTTCCTGCACATATTTTGTTCGATCCGCTTCGAGCGGAATAGCAAGCGCCAATGCCTGGTTTATCTCTTTGCCGCGCGTCGAAATCGCGTCAATAGACACCACGGCTGAACCCGCCGAAAGTACAGATTTCAGATGGCCGAGTGCCTCCGCGAGGCCATTTGCTTCTTCTTCTGTGACTAGCGGCGCCGTTACCTTTTGAGCTTTCCAATTAAGCCCTTCCAAGGCTACGCGAAATGCCTCTGTGAGAGCTTTGCCGTCCGAGGGGCGACTCTGAGTGTCCTCAAGCTCCTTCTGAGCAATCTCTAGCCTCTGCCGACTTTCGTCGACTCGCATGATTGAACGCTCATGGGCGGTTTCGATCTCAGGCGAAATCTTGCCGAGATAGTCCCAGATCATTGAGGCATCCGCACCGACAAGCAATCGGCTCAAATCACTTGGTATTTCTGATGGTTCTAATTCTGTCGAGATTCTGAATGCCGCATCTGTATCGAGAAAGTTGTATCGAGTGAATGCACTCAGAATCGACTTTGCAAGTCGTTCGTCCCGATTATACCAACTGAAGCAGCGAGCTCTGATTCGACCGGCCTCTGCCGAGGCTACCAGCGCCTCAGTCTTACCAACCAATGAGCCGGAGATTTTCGGAATGACCGCGTTCCCCTGCCTACGGTTATGACCACAGTAGAAATATTCGACAGCTTCAAGCAACGATGTCTTACCAGTACCGTTGGCTCCAACGATGAGGGTTACCTGGCCAAAGGTGTACGACTTCCCGTCGTGAACTGGACGGAACTGATCGATCGAGATGGATGCGAGCCATTTCTGAGTAAGAAGGGCGTCGGATGGATTTAGCGTCAGGGTCTTGTCTGCGACGGGTACGCGTTTGGCTGACCGGGTGCCGATGCGCTCAACAACGTCCTTTCGTGTAGGTCGATCGAGCAATTCATCCAAATCTGCGGCGGCGAGGCGCTTTTCCCATTCGCCAACGACGTTGAAGTCCTTGCCAGTGTCGGTTGGTGTGAAGTACTGGGCGGCGCCAAGCAACGCTTCAAGCTCTTCTTCGGAGACGACGCGCTTGCGTGCGTACTCTTTGTCCGACTCAATAGTCGCCTTCGCTTTTTCAAAGTCATCATGGCGTAGCGATTTCGGGCCGGCAACGATGTAAAGGTACTTGTTCCATCGCAAGTCGCCAGGCGTGCCGAAGAAATCGTCGCCCAGGATTCGCTCCTGAAAGTCGTATAGTTCGCCAGCGCGACCAACCACGTTATCGGCAAGATCCACATAGGCGATGGCGTAGCACTTGCCTTCGTGGCAGCGCTCGCCTCGTACCACCGCATCATCGATATTCTGAACGTCACTGAGCAGTGCGAAGACTTTCTCTCGAACTGACTGAAGTTCCAACATTTAGTCCGCCTCTGCAATGGAGGTAGCGCTGCCGCCCCCATGGGTGATGTCAGTGAGTTTGGAAATTGGTGCGAACTCGGCTTGCCCATCTATCGTGTGATAGCAGACCGCGATGCGGTGCTTGTGGTTATCGTTGTTCTCTCGGCGCAGCAACTCAAACGCAGCGTCACTCACGTTTTTAATCATCTCTGAGCTCGGATCCATTCCTAGATAAGCGACCAAGGCCGGCTGCTTCCCATCTTTGAAGACGTTCACATGCGGTGAGTCTGGTCGCCACATGATGCGAGCTTCACCGCCACCGAGGTCGTGAATCTGACGCGGTAGCTTCTTCGTGGCCAAGATTTTGTTCAGAGCCGCAACCTTCTTGATGCTGTTTTCACGGGCATTGCGCGCAGCTACATCGCGGTCCAGAGCGAGAGTCACGCGTCGCACAACTTCGTCCTCGCCCAGTTTGCATGCGTCAAGTTCGCCAGCCTTGAACCAGGTTTCCTTGCACTTCGAGAGACCGCAGGAAAGCGCAATTGCACGCTCCACCTGTAGTCGGCTATTCACTGTCTTCAGGCTTGAGAACGCCGACGTCACATCAAGCGAAAGTGCGAAGAGATTTGACAAGCCCGGGTCAGGGTTTTCTGCGTTGGGCATCCAGGCCTGATGGTCATCATGCCAGGTGTACCGAACATCCATCTTTGGTCCGAGATGGTTGTCGTGCACGCGGTGGCCCAGTTGAACAATCTTAGCGACGGTCAATTCAAACGCAGCTGCGCCGAAGTGAAAGTGGAGCACATGCCGCTGGTTAACGTGACGCGAAAAATAAAGACCGCATTGTTCGTTTTTCTCAACCTCATCATCGTTAGATGAACAGCGATGTTCCGAGATGTACCAGGCGGACCCGCTCTCGTTCTTCCATGCTTCGCTATTGCCGCCGGGCTCATCAACCTGGACCATGTTCTCTGCCCAATTCAAGCAGACGATGTCGCAGTTGTTTAGGTCCTTACTTTTGTTGAACGTGTCGACGCGATAGCGCATGTAACCGGTGTGCTTAGGCTTCGGATTCAGCTGAATGTGTAGCAGCGTCGCGTTGCGTGAGAGTTTCCTGCGAAGCGTTTCGTCGGGTGAGACCTTGAAGGAGTCTGAGCAGATGATGGTTGCGAGCGAGAGCTCTTCATCCACCCCCTTGAATTGATAGATGACAGTACCGCAGCGAAGGTTCTTGTTTTCGAAAAAGTGCAGATCCCTCGAGGAAATCGTCTTGAACTGCAAGAGGACCACGCGCCGGTCCTTCCCATCAGCGTCCTTCGTTACGAAGCAGAAGGCGACGGGATCGTAGTAGATACCCTGAATGGCCGCAGATGTGTCTTTCTCGAAGATGACATCGCAGTAGCCATTGCAGTCGGTTTCGAACCTCTCGAGTTGAGCTGGCGTCATGCTTTCACAACCCAGCACCCAAAGGGCTCCGACAGCGGGGAATGTGGGGCCCTGAACACACTTCACCAGAGTCTCGATTGGGAGGTAGTACTCCGGGGTTACAACGAGGTGGTGTCCTTTCTCTGAGGCCAGCTCAAGGAAATTCGTAGCCTGCTTATCGGCGAACGCAAGGTCGAGCGGACCGATGCGGGTGTTGTCAGCCAATATTGGACCGGAAGGCTGAAGTAAAAGCGCGCGATACGACTGGTCGTTCGGGTTCAGCGCATCGAGAGATGGATTTCTGAGCAAGCGGGCTTGGAGCACGCCTTCCACGTCACGGATGGAAATAGTCATAACGCCTCCCTGCAGCGGCTATCGCCTGCTTCTTTTGCCGGCCGCATCGTAGCAGCTTGCCACTAACTCGGTGAAGAGAAGACAACAAGGTTTAGGTAATGGCTAGATGACGCGTGCATCAAACAACACGTTAAATAAACTGGCCACGCCGACGGCGCCGAGTGGTGGCCGATGGCAGGAGCACTCTGGAAGAAGCGTGTGCGCATTACGGATATATTCGTCTAACGTAACGCCCTATTGCGCATATCAATTCGAAAAGGTTTTCATCCGTAAAACAAGGGTGAAGACCTCCAATCACCTCGCTGATCTGACCATCAAAAACTTTCGCAAGCTGCGTGATGCCAAGCTGAAAATTCGCCCTGATTTGGTGTACTGATAGGGCCTGAATAACGTACGCATAGCGCAGTAGTGGGTGTGTATCGAACGCCTCTCACAGGGCATGAAGAATCGTATCCCCGCCTCGATGTCTCCAACCGACATCGTCCGCACGAAGGCGAGGAAGCTGGTGACACCAGCTTCCCTTGAATTAAACAGGATTTATAGACCAATCCCAACGTCAGATTTTGTCAGATGTCGTAAATTAAGAAGCGGCAGCGGTGATAGCTAAGGAGTAAACCACTACGATAGTCTGCACGCTTTATTCGACGCGCACCGATGTCAGCAACAACATCCTTGTGCGGGTGATACGGTGAGGTATCTGGAACGCATTGCACATATGTCGCTGCTTGCAAAAGCCTAGCGTTCCCAGGCTTCCAGGAAAGAGCAGATCCGTGGTGGGGTACCTGGACAACACTCAAGCGTCTCCAACGCTGCGAGCCAAAATGCTTCGCCATGGACTGGATTGTCAGTGAGTCCACCTTCAAATCTCCCAAAAGCAAGGTTGCGACATGAGGTTGGGGGTGCCTAGTGCCATGGACAGCACAAAGAGGACAGAAGTAATCACATGGTCGGATCATGCGCGTCAGTAGGCACAGAGAAATGTTATTCCTCGCTTTAGCTGACTGCCCAAAATGCTTGTCATAAATGCTACGCAGCTTATCGCGCCAATGCGGTTTAGGCTTGTGGTTAGGTAACCCCACCCGATAGCGTTTAACAATATCTTGGATCTCGGAGTCAACCGCTGACATCGTAGCGCCAGAGCGACGCGCAACACGCTCTCCTGTCGGTAGGCTTCTACAAACATCCGGCTGGTCAGAGTTGTAAAACATAAACTCCAAGTTTGTATTGATCACACGAAAAGGACGGCTGTGATTGAGCTTCGCAACTAGCGGACCAGCATCTTTAGATAAAGGGCCCATTGATAATGGTACGATTTGCGATCCAAGATCGGTTGCCCAGTTTTGCTCCAAGTCTCGACGTGCTTCGCGTCTAGGGGTGTGTTCTTCGAAAGGACCGCCTGCATCTCTGGGTGGATTAAGATCTTGCCTTGAACCACCACGTTCAGGATCGTTTGGGAGGTCTTTGGCTATGCCTCCTTCAACCTCTAAAATCGTTTCAACACGTTCAGCCAGTCCTCTAACCGCCAGCCAATGACTGGGGTAAAGCTGAAAGAGAGCAGTAGAGGATGAACAGGATTCACCAGTTAAACCTGCAGCTACAGCTAATTTTTGGGCCAAATCCGTGAATGGAAGAGCCAGCCATCTAATTGTCCATGTCGTTAGAAACTTCTCTACACCATTCACATGGTCATCGTCGAAATGGGAGAGAACAAACAGATTAATATCCTTGCCCTGCGCCCAATGCCGTCCCCATTGACCTGAAGCTAGACCATCTATCGCCGCCTTGATACGGTTTGGCCGCTTGGATCCGCAGTCATAAGCCCAAGTGAAGGAGCTCTGCCCATCTCGAGAGTGAGCTCTGCCGGTGAGAAATGTTCCGTGCCCTACGGGATGGAAGATTTGATCGAGTCTAGTCTCCATAGAATCCTTTTGAAGTTGAAATCGCTGAGTGAATCGCCCCGGGTTTTCTAGACACTCTCCAGGCTCGCTGCGTAACGCTTTTCAAACTCTACCGGTGACAGCTGATTGTTGAAACTTTGACGTCGCTTTGGGTTGTAAAACATTTCGATGTAATCGAACACATCATCCCGAGCATCCTGACGTGTAGTGTAGATTTTACGCTTGATCCGTTCCCGCTTTAGCAACTGGAAAAGCTCTCCGCCACAGCATTGTCGTGGCAGTTACCTCGACGACTCATGCTGGCTACCAGGTTGTTAGCTTTCAAGAAGCTTCGCCAGTCTGAGCTGCCCTGACTGCCTTGATCCGAGTGAATCATCACCTCTTGCTTCGGCTTACGTCTCCAAACCGCCCAGCAGTGCATCAATGGCTATGTCGCTGGTCATCTGCGACTTCATTGACCAACCAATGTAAGGGGCCGGCGAACACACCTTCCGAACTCCAGCATTAAGGACGATGGTGTCCGCGTATTTTTAAGCGGACGCTATCGCCCTTAACGTCAGGAATTCCATGCGCCAACGAAGCTCTTATCCCAAATCGTTCAAAGCCCAGGTTGTTCAGGAATGTCTGCAACCAGGCGCGACGATCTCCGGTGTCGCCATCAGTCATGGCATCAACGCCAACGTCATTCGAAAGTGGATGCCGCTGTACCGGGATCAGCCGCCAGCGGTGCTACCTGCTTTTATTCCAGTGAAATCTACGCCAAAACGGCAGAGTGAAACGTCGGCGGTAATCGATCTGCCGTTTGGCGATCAATCGATCACAGTGAAATGGCCAACTTCTGATCCTGAAGGATGCGCCCGCTTTGTCCGTGGGCTCACGCAATGATTCGTATCGATGCCATATGGCTCGCCACTGAGCCCATGGACATGCGTGCAGGCACTGAAACTGCGCTGGCCAGAGTGATTGGGGTGTTCGGTGCGGCGAAGCCGCACTGCGCTTATCTGTTTGCCAATCGCCGCGCTACCCGCATGAAAGTGCTGGTACATGATGGCATTGGCGTTTGGCTGGCTGCACGCCGATTGAACCAAGGCAAGTTTCATTGGCCTGGCATTCGACAAGGCTACGAAATGGAGCTGGATAACGAGCAACTTCAGGCCTTGGTGCTCGGTCTACCTTGGCAACGCGTTGGAGCAGGCGGTGCAATCACACTGCTTTAAGAAGCTGTAATTAGCGCCTTGGCCTACTGCCGCAAGCGATCTGCTTTGGTAAAATCCACGGAATGACTTCCTCGCCCAATCTCGATCAAATGCCCCCCGATCAACTGCGTGCATTCGCTGCGCAGTTGCTGTCGCAGGTCGAGACCATGGGCAAGACGGTCGAAACACTGGGCAAGAAGATCAACCGCGATCAAACGGTGATCGAGAAGCTGACCCACGAGATCGCACAACTCAAGCGCTTGAAGTTTGCCAAGCGCAGCGAGCAGATGAATCCTGAGCAGGCCAGCCTGCTTGATGACCTGATCGATACCGATATCGCGGCGATTGAGGCCGAGCTTCAAGCCTTGCAAATAGCGCCAGCGGCGATCGAGAAAAAGCAAAAGCCCAAGCGCACGGCATTGCCGTCAGAGTTCCCACGCACGTTGATCCACCACGAACCGGACAACACCCACTGCCTATGCGGTTGCGCACTCAAGCGCATCGGTGAAGATGTCAGCGAAAAGCTGGACTATACGCCGGGCGTGTTTACCGTTGAACGCCATATTCGTGGCAAGTGGGTTTGCGATGACTGCGAAACGCTGATCCAGGCACCGGTACCGGCGCAGGTCATCGACAAGGGCATCCCGACTGCCGGATTACTTGCCCACGTCATGATCGCGAAGTTCGCTGATCATCTTCCGCTTTACCGTCAGGAATCGATTTTTGGTCGTGCCGGCTTGGCGATTCCACGCTCCACTTTGGCTCAATGGGTGGGTGTTACAGGCGTGCAGTTGCAGCCCTTGGTCGATGCCCTGCGTGACGTAGTGATCGGGCAGCAGGTCGTGCACGCGGATGAAACACCCGTGCAAATGCTTGCTCCGGGCTCGAAGAAAACCCACCGTTCTTATGTTTGGGCTTACGCCACCAGCCAATTCTGCGAAGCAGCCGCTGTCGTCTACGACTTCAGCCCCAGCCGCGCCGGTGAGCATGCTCGCAACTTCCTGCAAGGCTGGAAAGGTAAGTTGGTCTGCGATGATTTTGGCGGCTACAAAGCCAGTTTCGAACTTGGTGTTACCGAAATCGGCTGCATGGCCCATGCGCGGCGCAAGTTCTTCGAACTGCACGCCACGAACAAAAGCCAGCTCGCCGAGCAGGCCCTGCGTTACATCCAGTTGCTGTACGAAATCGAGAGCGAAGTGCGCGACCTGGAGCCGAATTTACGATGCCGAATACGGCAAGAAAAAGCCGTACCCGTGATGGATAGGCTGCATGCCTGGATGATCGCCCAGCGTGATCTTGTGCCCGAAGGTTCGGCTATTAGCAGAGCACTCGATTACAGCCTGAAACGCTGGGAAGCGCTGTCACGCTACCTCGATGACGGGGCCGTACCCATTGATAATAATTGGGCAGAGAATCAGATCCGACCATGGGCTCTTGGCCGCAAAAACTGGCTCTTCGCAGGATCGCTACGCAGCGGAAAACGGGCTGCGGCGATCATGAGCTTGATCCAGTCGGCGCGGCTCAACGGGCATGACCCGTACGCCTATCTAAAGGATGTTCTCACGCGCCTGCCGACGCAGCAGTCCAGTGAGATTTCCGAGTTGCTACCGCACAGATGGACGCGAGCGTAATCAAAAAGCTTAACCACTACGCAGCAAGCTCAACGTAGCTAGACTCCCCACCTCCAGTCGCGCCCGACAACCAACCCCATACGAACATCAGAGTGGTACGTCCTGCGTGATCAACGCCTACCGTGCCACGAGACCAGCCAGCAAGAATCTCACCATCCGTAGTTAAGCAATGATAAAGAAGCTCAATGGTATCGGGGCCAGTCACGCGTCCGACTTGATGACCCATACGGATCCGGCCACCTTGATAAGTACCCCAAATGGAATCTTCTTCGACATGGTAGTGAAATACTGTGCCAGCACCGGATAGCCCGTGGGCGTTACCCGCTACCGTAAATCGGCGATTGTTCAAACGCTCCCTGATTTGAGCAAGGGGGATTTCCATAAGATGTCGCGTCCTTTTAGTCGAAATGTTCCATTACAGTCTTCGATGATCTTAAGCCATTTTTGTCGTGCCTGATGATAGGTCTGCTTGCCTATCCCTGGAGCTGCAACTCACGACGATAAAACGCAAGATGTGTTCACCGCCCGCTTACCAACCAATGATCTGGCGTGAAAACAAATCGAGCACTACGGCCAAATACAGCCAGCCTTCATCTGTTCGGATGTAGGTAATGTCTGTGACCCAGACTTTGTTGGGCTCTCTGACATCGAATTGGCGCTTCAGTAAGTTCGGTGAGGCAACGGCTGGTTTACCGCCATGTTTCCCCGGCCTCCGTCGATACCCAGTTTGAGAGCGTAAACCTTCAAGACGCATCAACCTGGCCACCCGGTGACGGCCACAGCTCTCACCAACTGTGGATAAGAACGGTTACCACTGGCCCTGACAGTTGTGCTGTTTGTGGGGAACGTACTCGCTCCGAGTGATTTCGCTCGTACGCTACTGGGTACGACAAAGGAAAGAATATGGGATTGCGTCCATTGCGCTCATGGCTAATTGAGTGTGATGGCTCAATTTTGCAATATACTGTTAGGCATCTATTGGAAAGAGATTCGTCATGTCTAAACTCGCAGAGTTCCGCCAGCTTGAAAAACACCTCGCAGAGCAACTCCAAGCTCTCGAAGCGCTGAAGGGTGATGCTGGTCTCAAGAAGGAAATTGAATTCGAGTCGAAGCTGCGCGCCTTGCTCGCAGAGTACGGTTATAGCTTGCAAAATGTGATCACCCTGCTTGATCCGCACGCAGTTCGTCGCGCGCCTGCTGCGCAATCCAAAATCGGCACTCGTAAACCTCGGCAGGTGAAGGTCTATAAGAACCCTCACACTGGTGAAGTCGTTGAAACCAAGGGCGGCAATCACAAAACATTGAAGGAGTGGAAAGCAAAATACGACTCAGCCACCGTCGAGTCCTGGCTCTCCAAGTAACTTCTCTCTAATTAGAAAAGGCCCACTTAGGGGCCTTTTTTATGTAACTCTTACTTGATCTGATTTAGCTTTCCGGATAGCGGCACTCCCGCTCAGTCTAGAGCCGCTTGTTGCAACTCCTCTGCAGCTATACGAGCAGCCTGGGAGTTGTGCGCAAAGACAGTTGCACAGCGAAGCCGGTCGACGTAGCCGTCTCGCCCCTTCGCCAGCAAGCCGGCCATCACATAGCTCTGCTCCATGATCGCTCTAATTCTGAGGAATGGCTCGACCATCTCTGGTCTCGGAAGATCCATAGGGTTAATTCCCCGCAGTGCAAGCACCTGCGACTCGACAGTGGTAAGGATTTCCTCATTTGTCTCCTGCACTTGCAGCTGCAAATCATTGAAACTATGGAACAATAAGCTTGCAACTGCCGCCGCGCGCGTAGCGACCCCAACAATTAGGTTGGATACAACTCGGTCCTTATTGCGACGCTCCATAGTCTGCTGCTCACCCTGTCTGTGCGTGATCAATACCGCCACGAAGATGGCAGCAATCGAGCCAATTGCCTGCACCCAGCCTGGACTGTCTTTATCAAGAACACCGAAGTGGACAAACACCCCGACCATAAGCCATAGAGTGGGAATACCAAGTATCAGGAGCCACATCCACCACACGGTACATACGCCAACTCATGGGAAATAAATCTCCACTTTTTCAAAGCCCGCTCCAACTAAATGACAATTTTTCGAGCCTTAACCCATAAAGAGATTCTACAACGGGCCTTGTAATTCGTCGTCGACAACTAAACCAGCTCAGCATCTAGCAGCACAAGTTTGTCGTTTTGACGCGTGAAAAAAACACGGAAGTTATCGACCCTCGTTACATATATCTCTTCGCTCACACCGCGTACACGTTGCACACTCCCACTTCTTTCTAAACCGCTTGGGCTTAGGCGTTCCAATGTTGAAACCATTTTTTCGAAGGAAAAGCGAATGAGGGTTTCTGGTCGCTCTGCCTTATCTTGGAATTTTTTCGAGACAAGTACTTTCATTTGATCCCCATTTTCTTAAGGAGGTCTTTTGCATCCATCAGCATTGCCTGTTCTGGATTTTTACGGATATGCCGTGCGGCTCCTTCCAGTTGAGCCTTCCGAATGTAAGCTATGCAATGTGCGGAATCACCAAATTTTGTTACATCTTCATCGAAACCAATGCAATACCACTGAAACTTAAGGAGCACTGCTGCTGCTACGATTAAAGCCCAAAATGCGGATGCTGTATGAAGAAGTTTCCAATTCAACTGCCCCTGAGGCATTATTTGGGTGGCCAATATGCTCGATATTAATCCGATCAAAATGGTCAGCACCAAATTGATTGAAGCCCTCGTTTTAGGCGCTATCAGCCAGGTTCCCCAGTGCATAAAAACTCCATTTTTGCTTCTTGTCATGGTTGGCTATACGGCATCGCTTCGACAGTCCCACAAATCCAACTGTGTTCAATTCTGTGGTTTTTCTGGCACTACCGCAATGGCAACGACTCACCGCTTTAGGTGGTACAAGCATCCTGTAGCCTGGCCACAGCACAAAAGGCGGCTCCCCGAAAACCACCACTCAACGGCTTGTAAAGAAAAGAAGCTTAAGTGTACCTGCGCTGACCCACCGAGCGTCCACTTGAACCGGTTGCTGACTCTCCCAAGGGCTTGAGCTCGGCCCAAAACTTCTGTTCGATAAGAGAGACAATGCTGGATAAACATTGTCTGCAAAATCCTCCTACTTGACAGAAATCCTGAACGTTTCCTGCCAGGCACCTGACCTATGCTGTTCCTGCTTCAAACGCCACGTAGGGGCAATCATCTCCTGACTGAATCGCTGCCTCGGGACACCTCAGCCTCTAGATGAAAGCATTAATGCGCTCTGGCTAGTTTAATTTCGAACCGCACACCATCCTTGACGTTCTTAACAGCAATATCCCCCCCCATCTTTGTGATGTACTGTTTTGCGATAAATAGACCTAAGCCCTGATGGTCTCCTGCTACATCCCGACTGCTCACGCCATATTCGAACACTTCTTCAATAGGATAAAAAGGGATGTGTGGACCTTGGTTGCTGATGTGTATTAAGACCCAATTGGAGTCAGAGAAAATCTGTAAAACGATATTCGTATCCGCTTTTCGAAATTCTTTCGCGTTATTTAATACTGCCATCAGCGAAGCTTCCAACATGTCGCCATCGGCGCTGACGTACAGCACGCTTGGGGACTTGTTGAACGTAATGATTCCATCGCTGGACTCAGCAGCATTCTCCAAGTATTCGGAAACGTCTTCCTTGGTAATATTTCCGCGTGATGAACTAATGGCTTCTTTAGGCCCCACAACTTTTTCCGAGCTCTGACCAGAGTACGTATTAGACAATGTTTTTAGCGCATAGGAAATTCGCTTCAAACTTTTCGCGCTTGGATCGTCAACGTTGTTGTGCCGTAGCAAAAGGTCTTGTAGGGGAGATTTAATCTCATGCCCTATGGCGCGAAGAAGGTCACTCTCTTTCTTCGCATGCTCCAATGCTTCCCGCCCATAGGTGGTGATTGATCTGTGCAAGTCCTCAATGCTAACCCACAACACGCCAATTTCATCATGACGATTGGAGATGGTATGGGGCAACTTGAAATCTTCAGCATCCGAATAACGCCCACGCATATAGATAGTGTTACGTCGTACGTGATTGAGTGGGGCCACGACAAAGTAGTAAATTGCAAAGCCGCTGAGTACAAGGATCACGCCAAAAATAAAGGCAAATGCTATAATTGCTTTCGCTGCTGCACTCCAACCACCAAGCACCAACGCAGGATTTCCTTGCAATTCAATTTTACCCCCATTTGAAAGCTGTATAGCTTTCTGAGTTGAGACGGCGGGAGTGACCAACTCTACTATTATGCTTGCCAACTTGCTTAGTGCCGACCGATTTCCATCTCGTACGCTGCTACTGCCATTTGCGAATACCTCGACTGGTAAATCGTGACCTGGAGGGAAAAATTTAAGGCTTTCCCCTGGCGCGAGGTATTGCCCCATCGACTCAAAAGAAAATATGGCCTTTGGGTTCATTGTCGAACCGTCCATAAGTACTTGCCCAGGGCCATCACCGTCTGGGCCAACTAGCTTCAAGATCACGCGCGCTTTCGATATGTCCTCGGGAGGCCATGTGCTGCTGGTGACATTCGCGCCTTCACTATAGGCATATAGTGGTACTTGCAGTATGAACTCGTAAGCACCTGCCTCCGTCAATGAGGCCCCATGGGCTAATACGCGCCCTTTAATATCAGGCTCACGAGTAAAGCGTCCGGCCCCCTCTACTTGGGTTTTAAACCCCGCGATGCTCCATGCAGGAGAAAAAATTCCTTTCTCTGGGACGTTAGCGCGACGAACTGGATCGAAGGTAGCTAAAAAGTAGCTTGTATTGCCTTTCGCCGTAATCGCGATACTGAAGTGGTGCGCAGTGAACGGGGACTTTGCATAAATTGGCGACGTCAGAGTACCGTTGATCTGGAATTTTCCGCGCAAGTAGACAAGCGTTCCATAAGCTCGGTTTTCCAAAACGCCAGCGCATAGCTGATTATCTGGAACTGCCACAGTCGAAAAACTGCAAGCGCGGAGAGGTTTAATTTCCTCTATATGCCCTGGAATGACATTAAAAAACTCTAGCGGCAGTTTAGCTAAAGGAATTCCATAGCCATCAGAAATCTGCTCATTAACATTAGCGAACGCTATTTTCCCATCTAAACTCTCAAATTCAGCTGCAACACGCTGCAGTGTTCTTTGGACTGTGCCTTGGTACTGCCGGGCCACCGGCACATAGCTATATCTAAGGACAGCTATCGTACCAACGAACAAAACTAAAACCATAAGACTCATAATCCCAACTATGAGTATACGAGCCTTAGCTTTTCGCAGATTAGCTTTGAGATTAATTAGGGATTGACCAAGTCTTGCCACTGAACACCTTTCATCCTAATCACAACAACATGTTCTGGCGACTCACCTACTTCTTCCAGAGCGTCTCGTATAATCTTGACGTGCTGGCGAATCGCTTCTGGATTTCTTCCGGATTTTACGAGCTCATAAAATCCGGCGTATGGTACGTAGGATCCTCTACGGTCATAAATTCGCCACAGGATGCTTTTGGCCGTTTGCGGAATATTCAAAGGCTTATCTTTGAATCGCATTTTCCCAGTCGAATGATCGTAGGTTATTAGTGCTTCCTTATCTTCCGTATTTGGGGCGCCGTTATTCCGCAATACTTGAAGCACCATCTCGATGAACTCTTGTCCATCAGGTGGAATCGGCTTTTCCATGTAATCCCATACGTCCAACTGACGCATTACCCCTCGATAAAGAGATGGATCAAGCCCTGACACTACCATTACGGGAGTTTTGTGATTAATGATGTTTGTACGAAGTATGCCGACTCCAGCATTTCTTTCGGGCGACAACTCAATATCTAATACAATCAAACTATAGCTTGACTCAACAATAGCTTTTTCGGCGCTTTCTCTATCATAGAACTGCTCTACAACAATGTCCTTCCCGATGCTTCTGCAGAAGCCAGCCAACGCGTTGTTCGTGTCAACAGAGTCTTCAATGATGGCGATCTTTCTCATGCTTTTTACCTCGTGCGCATATTGGGGAAGGGTACCAGTTATGCCCCCCCTACGGCTCTCTGCCTTCGTGAGTGTTTGCTCACGTTAGAGGTTGGAATCTTGCGTTTGCTCACAAAAATCTGGAAATCCGCTACACATGCTAACGCGAGTGTCTGGATCCAATTGTTGCGAGCTTCAACCCTAACGACTCGTTGCGTAGCCTTGAGTTCAAGCCATCAAGCCGGCCGAGACCAATGCGTCGCTAAAGCGTTGGATCAATCTATACATAGCCTCAACGCGTTGAGGCCAAAAGAGAGGTTTCACCATGACCGAACGTTACGAGATCTTCCGCTCTACTCAGAATCAGCAGTATTACTTCCGTCTGAGGGCGCCTAATAACGAGATCATTCTCGCTAGCGAGGGCTACCTTCAAAAATCAGGCTGCGAGAACGGGATTGCCTCATGCAAAACTCACTCGCCCTTCGACCAGTACTACGAAAAACGAACCGCACAAAACCAGCGCCCGTACTTTGTATTGCGCGCAGCGAACAATCAGATAATTGGCACTAGTCAGACCTACAGTTCGACTTACGCTCGAGACCAGGGCATCGCCGCAGTAAAAACATACGGGAAAAATGCTCCGATTGTCGACCTCACCTAAAGCGCTCGATAGCAGCCCGTTCACTGCGATAGGCCACAATGTTCTTGCTTGGAGGTAAGAATGACAAGCTATACCGTGTCGTATGATCTCGTTAGAAACAAAAACTATCAGCTGCTATTAGATGAGCTGACACGTCTTGGCGGACATCGGACGCAAGAATCCTTCTGGCTGATAGCGGTTAATAATACGGCTAAGGAATTGCATGACCATCTTAAAAAGTTTGTAGATAGCGATGACAGAATTTGGGTTTCTGAACTCACGAGGAACCATCATTATTCAAACGCTATGGCTGGTACAAATGCCTGGATCGCAAAAAATCCGCCCTCTCGATAGCTCGCACCTAGCGCCTAATATTGACGCGGCCGCCGACAAAGGCGGCCAAAAAAAGGGCCCAAATTTAGACCCTAATGTGCCCTTCTTGAAATCGCACAAAATGATCTCAATATGATTATATCTGGCCACTATCAGTTTTAAACATGGATTCTCTGGGGAAAGGTCGAATGGCAGAAAAAGAAGAATCTAAGCCTGCGAATGGGCGTTTCAACACTAACGATGAAACGAAGCGGATCGTATGGATCCAGACTGCCGGCCACTGCGAACTTTGCGGCACAGATCTTACCTTCGACTATCGTGCTGGCAATCCGATGAAATGGGGCGAGGTGGCTCATATTCTGCCAGCCAGTCCGAGAGGCCCCCGTGGACGCACGGATCACGATGCTGAGGCGCATACGAACGATACCGCCAACCTGATGCTTCTGTGCCCAGGCTGTCACGACAAAATTGATCGTGACGCAGATGGCTACCCTGAAAAAGATTTGAGCGGTTTGCACCAAGCGTACCTAGAACGCATCCGACTCGCCGCAACGACCCCCGATGGCGGCAGAGCCATTCCCTTAATCGTACAAAGCCAGCATTTCCAGACGATCAACGACATTCCCGTTCGCGATCTATTGACCGCTATGTCTGCTGAGGGATTAACCGCATTCGACCATGGCATCAAGATCACTTTCCCTGCGCCCGGACCACGAGGTAGAGATGCGACCTATTGGCAGAACATCACGGACAGCATCCAGCATCGGTTGGAGCAGCAAATCACTCGTCGTGGTGGCACCTATGGCGACGCGCCTGCACTGGCGGTAGTGGGCTTAGCCGATATTCCTGCGCTGATGCTGTTGGGGCAGACTATCGGCGACCGCTCCAAGCGTTTGACCTTCTCTTTTAGCCGAGAGCATCTTCTGCGCTGGCCCGATCAATCCGCTGAGCCCCCCGAGTTTTTGTTTACTCCACCGTCGGACGGCGATGGTCCACTGGCGCTGGTGCTTTCCATTTCTGCGCAAATTCCAATTCGCGACGTGACCGATGTTCTACCAGGTGCGCGTATCGCGGAGCTGACGATTCCAGAACCAAGCTACTCGATGGTTCAGAACCGCCGGGTGATTCATGCCTTTCGCGATGCGCTTCAGATTCGACTGAGTCAACTTGAAGCTATGACTCCGAACCCTATCCACGTCTTTTCGGCAATCCCTGCAGCATTGGCCATCGAGTTTGGCGCATTGCTGACCACACAGCATCAGCATCAATACCTGATTTTTGATCGGGACAGAGAAAACCAAAATCGGTTTACGCAAACACTGCATTTGGGCCTCGAGGCCCGGGAGGCCAAGTAATGCTTTTGAGCAACGAACAGACCAAGCGCAACAGCTGGGAGTATTTTCTGCTTCGCGCCGCGCGGGATATCTCACTGTCGGAAGCGCAGTACGAAAAGATCAACGATCGCTACTCACAGCTGGAAAAAATCCTTTCGGCTTCCGACAATCCACTGCTTGCTGAGGCCCATATTTTCGTTCAGGGCTCTATGCGCCTGAAGACAACCATCAAGCCAATTCCAGGCGCGCCTGCGGATCTTGACACCATTGATGCGGACGCAATCATCTGGCTGCCTCATGCTCAAGGCGCCAGTGCAAAAGAGATTCTCGACGCGATTGAAGAACGGTTCAGGAAAGGTTCTCGCGTTCAGGAAGAGATTAAGCAACTCCGTCGCGGCATTCGGATCGTTTACTCTGATGAAAATCCCGGCTTCCATATCGATGTCACGCCTGCCCGAGCGATTCTCGGAAATGGCAAAGGAAACGGCGAGGGGAAGCTCGAAGTGCCGGATCGGGTCACAGGTTGGAAAGCAAGTAGTCCTATTCCCTACTCGAATTGGTTACAGGTTGCCTCTGCCCAGGTAATTTCTCTGGAGGAGAGCCTCGTCATTGCCAAAAGTCAGCGGATGCTTGATGAGGCGACACAGGCTCCGCTTCCGCAATACGAGGACTATATCGATCAGGATCCGCTGCGCGCGACCATCAAGCTTCTAAAACGACATCGTGACGAATGGGCAATCAAAACCAAGAGCGCGGATACCCGCCCCATATCGGCGGTTATCACGACCCTAGCGACCCATGCCTACCTAGATGTCGTGAAAGAATCCAAGTCGAAACCGCTGCCGCCGCTAGATGCGATTCTGGAGATTGTCCGCAGGATGCCGGAGCATATTGCTAAAAGAGGCACTGACTGCTTTGTTTGCAACCCCGCTGACACCGGGGAGAATTTTGCAGAGAAGTGGAACAGGCCTGGCGAGGGCCAAGGCTACCGCCAGGCATTCGCCAAGTGGCACGCTGACGCCAGTGCATCGGTGTCTTTAGGCTTGGAGAGCTTCGAGTCCACGGACTCCTTTGCCAAGGCAGTGAAAGAGAACTTCGGTATGGCACCGGCGTTCATCACGGCAGTGAACAATGAGATCCCAGCCAACTGGACGATGCCCGGTCGACCGGATGGCACTACGCGAAACGCCGCTTCGATGGGCGCGCTTTTCGGCGGAGCCAGCGGTGGTGGAAACCCTCAGTCGAGCGTAAAGCCAGTTGGACGCCTTGGCTGATCCAATTAAAACGCCATTACAGCGCGGAATCTCCGCGCTGCGAAATGTCTTAGGTCAGGATGCTGCTGATGCACTGCTTCAGCCCGCACCAATGCGGGCTGATGAAGCTGCGTCCTTTCACTTTCCTCTACCGATCGATTACACGGGGCGAGAGCGGCGGTTGCGTATTGGGTTTCCCTCCAATTTCCCCCGCGGTCCTTTGCGGCTCAATGTCGAACCATCACCATGGTTGGTCTGGCCGCATGCCACGAAGTCTGGACTTTGCCTTCACGGCTTTCAGGAGCGCCCCATCATGGGCGCCCCAGAAGTCATAGTAGAGGACAGCCTTGCTCGTTTGGCCAAGATAGTTTCTTTATCTGAGATGGGATCAAGCCAAGCGAAGCGCGATATCGAATTCCAAAATGAAATCACTACTTACTGGTCTCTTCAGCACGGCAATTCATTCCAAAACCTCTTACTTTTGGATCGACCTAGAGCTGCCTCGGAATTGTTTGCTCTCAGCGATCCGCGGCGGGCTTTGCCATCCGGCCAGGAAACGGTTTGGATGGCCTCGAACGCAGCAGCATTGAAAGAACATTACAGACGGGCAGTCGGACGCTCCACTGTAATTCGCGCGGCCGAAACTCCGGGGTTTTACGTCAAGCTTCAAAGTTATCCGGATATTCGTACTCCTGATCCAGAGGAGTTGTTGCCCTGGCTTACGCCTCACCTTCAGCCAGATGATGCCAAGCAACTGCTGGCATGGTTTGACCTGCACGGAACACTGGCTAGTCGATGGATCGTCATGGAGCTTCCCGGGGGTATAGACGCTCCGATCTATTGCCTCAATGTTCGCTCCTATGGCGTACAGGCAGAGCGAGGGGCAAGGTTTGGATTGCGCACTGCGCGCCGCCGTCCAGCGATGGCAGGCGCACATGCCCCGGCGCTTGTCCTGACAACCGCCTTGGACGTGCTTGATCGGGCATCTATTTTGTCCCGCGATGTAAGCGGCACTGCAAAGCACCTTGAGAATGCTCGGGTAGTTTGTGTCGGCGTTGGCTCATTAGGCAGTGCGGTGGCAATGCAGTTGGCGCGATCCGGGGTCGGCCATCTTGCCCTCATCGATCCCGACACCTTGGTATCAGCCAACCTTGGTCGACACGCCCTAGGAGCGGATAGCCTAGGAAGCCTGAAGGCAACAGCTTTGCGGGACAAAATTCTTAGAGATCTTCCGACTACAGAATGCACTGCTTATCCGACGTTCGCTGAAGTTGTGATGAGCAGCAAACCAGAAGTATTCGATTCTGCGGATCTTGTCGTGATTACGACAGCCGACTGGCAATCAGAAGTTACGGTTTGGCGAGCCAAGTCCAGCGGCGCCTCCTGGGGGCTGATACAAGCCTGGAGCGAACCACACACTCAGGTGGGGCACGCGCTTTTCGCGCCAAAGGGTGCCTTTGATGGCACGCATTTATTCACGGACAGCGGCGATTTTAAGCATAAGTTCACCGAATGGCCGGGAGGAGGTGTCGTTCCACTTCCCGCCTGCGGGGAGAGCTTCATTCCAGGCGGATCTCTGGGGATGACGAACATCGCATCGATGGTCGCGCACACAGCTCTGCGTTCGCTGACCGGAAATATTGAAAATGCAACTTGGGTCAGCAGTATCTACAGGCCTAATGACGTGCCAATCCTAGGGGGTGAATACCACGGTCCTGAGCTGCCTGATGGGGCACAACAAATCCTGCTGGAACGTGGATGGCCAGAACACAAGGAAGTAATGGCGTGACGGATATCGCTTGGCGCTGGAGATGGCCAGGAGTCAACTCTGAACTCTTGGTGTCGCAAACCGTAGCCGACATTTTGGATAGACACCGCCAAGGTCTTTTGAGCGTGGAGAGAGGGGGACAGTTATTCGTCGATCCTGTTAACCCGGCTGGCTTGTTGCTGGCCTTGGCGACGCCACCCCATCGGTCCGATCGGTCAGGCTGGTATTGGCTAGAGTTGGATGCGGGACGTTGCCGGCAAGAAATTCAAGATGCCAATGAAAAAGGATTAAGGCTGGTGGGGTACTGGCATACGCATCCCCAATCGGTTCCAGTAATTTCTCCTGCTGATGTAGCCAGCTTCTCCAGATTTGCTGCCCGCTACACGCAAGACTTGCCGCACCCAATCGCCATTATCGTCGGCAAGTCCGAAAAGCCAGAAGGTATCAAGGCTTGGTCATTTCGGGACGGCAAGTATGTCGAGGCAACCTGGCTCAGGTAAACGCTGCATGAAAAATAGACGGGTCAGCGCTTGCCTCGCTCTGCCAACATTAGCGCAAAGAGTTCTGCCTGAAAGCGCGCGTCATCCAATGCATTGTGGCTCGGAGCGCTACGCGGCTTTAGCGTGACAGTCATCTGAGAGGACTTTGTTTCTTTCCAGGTGCAACCGTAAGCGCCCATGAAATAGGCCTTCATGTCGATCGCGGTGAAGCCAAAAGGGTTGGTTTCCAAATACTTGTGGAAGTAGAAATTAACAAATGACCAGTCAAACGGTGCGTTGAGCCCCACGAAAACAACTTTCTGCCCCGTGGTACAAGACGATTTCAGCCATTGATCAAACTTGTGCATTGCTTCTCGTGGCGCTAGGCCCTCGCGCTCCAGCTTTTCCAGAGTCAGCCCGGATACAGCAAGTGCTTCTGGGTCATGTTTCGGACTGTCAGGTTGGAGTTCGAGATAAATGGACGTTGCAGGTTGGGCTACAAGGCAAGCCCCGATGGAAAGCAGACTGTATTCACCAGGTATAGGCCCGGAAGTTTCGACGTCGACGGAAACATAAAGCTCATCATTGGTCATGCCGTATCCCTTTCATTAAAGCCTACTGACCATTCGTTATGGCCGCCTGGTTGCCCCCTCGCTCCTTGCGAATCTTAGCTGGATAAGGAGGCCTGTAGCTACTTATCACGCTCTATTAACCGCTGAAGCGATGCAGTGAGACTTTCCACGGTGGGCGCCTTGCGTGGCTCTCTTAACTTTATCACGTCGCCACTATTTACAGATTTTTTTACGTGACTGCCTTCCAATGCTTTTACTGCATTTTTCTCTTTGAGAGTGAGTGAAGATCTAACCAACTGTTCAGACACGACCTCGTCTCGCTTTTTCTCAGAGGAAGCTGTAAACGCTAGGGCTGTGGATTGTGGAAGCGCCAGCGGACACCATAAGTCAGCCCTTCCACTTTTCCCTGTAATGTTTTGACGACAGATGATTTCCACATCCACCTTATTTACCGCATATTCAGTTGACTGGTAAGCAGACTTTAGATCATGCAAACCAATATGAACCGCCCCTCTAGCTCGAGAGTGCTTGTAAGCGATCCCCAGAAGCAAAATACACAGACGCTTGATGCCCGCGGTATACACATGAAGAGTTTCGCAGAAAGCATCTATTTCAATATTAATTGCCCCACTGGACACCCTAACGCACTCCTCAACATACTCGCGCCAGCTATCATCACCCAATAAGTCTGGCAACAAGAGTCTTGGATTCACCATTAAGCGTTGTCGATCCTGCTGGGGGCGTCCTAGTAGCTTTTGAAGCATACTATAATTAGCCACATACAGCATAGGCACACCCAAAGTTGACAGGTTCAGTAATGCCTCAGCCAATTTAGCGCTCGCGTCTCCACTTGTATAAAATTGAAATTCATCAGCAACAAGCAGTGAAACACCTTCTCGAAATGCTTTTTTTCTACAGTATGCCATCACCTGATCAACTGTTTTTCTTCTGTTTTCACCTTGTTTTTCCGGTGGCAGGAATTTGGTCAGCATCGGAATAATGCCTTTCTTATCTTTTACATTAATCTCCCACATGGAGGTAAACGCCATATCCGAAACGCCGGGTCCCGGGTCGAAAGATCCATCCACTGGCATTAAACGCCGAAGAGCTTTAATCAGTTGGCTTTTACCTACTCCTGCCACTCCAGACAGGCACAAGGGAAACACGTCAGAATACTCCCCTGAATAGATTCCCCGAAGATAGGCATCATTACTTGGATATGAGCCCGTAGAATGACGCAATGCTATTTCAAGCAGCTCACCGATTAAACCGCATGCAGACTCACTGGGAATATAGATAGCTCTCAATGTATCCACAAGTGAAGCCGAAGCCATGTTGGCGGACATAGTCTCAAGACCACAAACTGGATCAGGTTTAACAATACTGGCTTCGCGAATATCACGTAAGCTTGTATATGGTGAAAACCTGTCAATTAGTCGGGTGCTCCCCATCCTAAGACTTCCCGCTCAAATTCCGTTTTAAATCAGCAACCTCTCGCTTATATCCATCGCCTTTGGAAGGAACACCCTCCTGAAGCTTTACGGCACCGGATGCTTTCCCCGTCGCCGCCTCAAATTTTTGATCGTAATAACTGGCGACTGCCGGCTTGCTCTGCCTTAGCTTTGAATGAGTTACTTTCAAAACATGCTCCTCAGCACACAGATCAGCCAATGAAACATACAATTGACTGGTATCATCGCGGATCGGCAAGAGAGCATCAAGCTCATACAATCGGCCATTTATTTCGACCCATAAATGCCGGACACACATCTCTAAAAGATATGCGTCCACCTCAACACCGTCGCTCTTCCCAACGCCATCAAATATCCCTGTCTGCTGAAGCTCTACCGAGTTAAATCGTCGATGATGGAAGTAAACTGCATCTTGCCGCAAAGAAACTTTAATTGGTTTCAGAAAATTCCTCACTGCCTCCTCAAAACTCATTGGGTAAGCGTCCGTACGCGCTCGCGAATCCAAAAAACCATAGATACCGGCAGGAGTAGTGCTTACCCCATGGTTTATCATCTCTGGAGTACATCTAGCAGTGGCATCAGAGGTCCAATTACTCTCTACTAAGTCTTTTATCTCGTTCTTTGCCATCTGAACGACATTCAAATTACTCTGCCTGTATTTTGGCCGTCCTTCTATAGATTTAACTCGAGGATGAGAAGACTCGATCGAAGCCTTGGATTGGCCGGAGTATGAGGGAGGGAGATCTCGCGAGTTGATCCATTTGCAGTCATCGAATAGATCTTTAGCAGCGCCAGGACCTCGATCAACTATGATATTTGTGGACAACCCAGTGCTTTGCCAATCGTCATCGTCTAAATCACTCATTCCAAAAAGCCTAAAAAACTCTGACTTCTTGATTGCCATCGAAAACAACGCCATTAGGTACCCACTCATATCTTCCTTGTCGAAGGAGAACCCTATACCAACGAGATAGCCGGACACACTGCAGACCGCTCTAACAACACAGAGAGGATCCATAACGTTTCCTTCTATAAGCCCAACAGGTCGCGCCTTGCTGTAATAAGCGTCTAATTCAACCCGTTGCAAAAGGCTAGATAGCCTTTCTGAGAACTTACCTACACTCCCACTGATCTTTGTTCGTACTGCCTCCTCCCCAAAACTCAGTATTTGCCGAGACTTCTGAGAAAAGCTCTTGGTGACATGATATCTAAACTGCGGAAGACTTGGAAAAGGTTTACCCTCCTTCTGAATATATTTAAACTCCCCCCTTGACACCACAATTGATTCACAGCCAAACACGTTACACACTACCCTTCCATATATTTTCTCCATACCATTTAATTGCTTACTATACAGAGCATACCCCTCAGTAATCATATCCAACATTTCTTTTGTCACTCCGTATTCTTGCCCTCCTTCATGCAATGGTTTTCTACCGAGCTTTTTCATTTTGGAAACCTCCTGCCGGTCCCAATGACCTATGCTTGAGAATTTCGGCATCAACGACCAAATATTTCTGCCAAATAATATATACGTATAAAACCAAAGCCTAATTCGTTTTGCATGCTGAGAGGGACTTAATTCCCTTGCATATTTATTGAGCCTTGAATCCAAACCAGGATCACCTAAATTTCCTTCAAATGATTCTAACGCACCAGATATGTACATAAACCGATGAACAACTCTATCTGTGTATGAAATAACTTTGGACTTTCGTTGCCGCTCGAGTTGGTAAAAATTTGTTCCTTCATAATCACGAAGCCATGGAGGGAGGCTCCATTGTTTTTCAGCACAAACTATACGCCCACTCAAAAGCCCATTCTCAAAATCCAAGGCGTTCATCGAGAGCAAAATTGATTTCGGGTCCTTTCCTAATGAAAAGAACACTAAATTTACGCGCATTTGCTCCTGATCATTTGATAAAAAATAGTAAGTTTCACCAGCCAGAAGTCCGTTATACCCACGCTCACTTATCAACTGCACTCCAACGTTCATATTTTTTTACTCGGCAAACAGATACTGATAAACACTCATGACATCCCGCTTCTCCTCTCTCATAGGCTTATCAACAAGTACCGGATCAAAGAGGCTAACTCTCAACTGGCGTGTCCAGACCGCATTGTAAAACACACGCAATAAATGCTCCCTATTGGCATACATTAGATATCGATTAATTATAGAAAAAGGAGTATCACCCTTAACAACACCAAAATTCAGGTCTTCTATCAGGTCCGCAACTAAATTCTTTTCAAGAGGTATCGACCTGTGGTGCCATGAAAACAACAAATCCAAGTTAACTAGTACCTGCACATCGATGTCGTCCGGCACGAACCTTACTGTTCGTATTCCTGCACCGCTGTAATAGCGCTCTTCTAATTCGTGCCTAAATTCAGCAGCAAGTATATCCCTTTGCTTCTTCAAAGGGCCTTTCACCTTTCCGTAGTCCTTTTCTGAAAAGTCTTCACGATATTTTTTCACTGTCCAATTGACACAGTATGGATAATTTTCGTCCCCCATACAGAAAAGCAAAAGATCGCCTATATATGGAAACGCCATCCTTTCCCCGCCTTCACTCTTAGGCAAATAAAACCCATGATGCCATTTCACATCGCCCATTCGTTCGCACACTTTCAATGTTCCCTCAAAACTTTTAAGCAGCATTCCAGCGCTTGCGTGATGACCATACAAGGGGTGCTCCGAGGGTGTCGCCCACAGCATTTTTTGCTCATGTAGATCAAAAACAGAAGGGTTATAGAGAGCTAACAGCGCGGCCTGTTTCTCGGCAGAGGATAGAAGATGCAGCGATCGACCTAGCCGCTCACTTCTCATTATTGTTGCCCAGGAAATACGGGGAGCCTCGAATTTCGTAGCCTGTATGGCGGGAGTATAATCGGCCCCAAACATCCTTGTTTTTTGACGGGCATATATCTTCAATAGATTATTTAAGTTGGCTTTCATCTCGTTATGCCTCGAATACCCACGATGCACATCCCGCCCGCACTTTTTTTCGTGCACAGCACCTTCTTTCCGCCTGATCACCCGTGGGTTTTCAGGCCGAACAATTTCATGGACGAATGGGTATACCGCCGGACTTGACGTCCGCCGCTCAGAGACACAGAATGGAGTTATCAGGACGCAATCTGATAGCTCCACGGAAGCCCGAGGTCCCACCCTCGGGCTTTCTGTTTTCTTGAATACCCTTCAGCTTATTTTGTCTTCATTTTTTGACCTTCTTCAGATTCTCTGATTGCCGCCGAGCAAATGCGTCAGGGCTTGCTCTTGGGTGGGTTCCTCAACCCGAGTGCTACAGCAATTGCATGTGCCTTACCTCTAAGGCACCTTGAGCGTCCGCTTAACACTGCATACACGTCTACCCGTGAAAACCCGTGCGCATCGGCCCAAGCGCTTACAGTCATGCCACTCTCTGCAAACTCAGCACGTCTAAGCTCCAGCTTTTCACGAGGTATGTCCATGATAAGCGCCCTTAAAATTTGTCTAATTTTTTTATAATTACTCATTCTTTCGTTAAAAATCAAGACAATCCTCTTAGTTAAACTTTTAACTCTTATCTCGTATGCGTAATCAACTTTCGTAGCGATACATCGCGCGTACCAATAATTACAATCTGCAACGTTAGGACCCAACACGCCACGCTTTTCTTCTAGCGAAAACCTCAACATCAGCTCCCCTCAGATCATTTTATTTTCTGTCTATACTCTGTTGGAGGAGAGCACTCGAATCTAGGCACGACAGATGTTTAAGCTAGGACTACTTGTTGCATAGAGCACAATGCAGGGAGTACGGTCCTCACCGAATCTGCATTCACTGCCCTGAAGGTAATGAGTCTCCCATCGAGGTATTGATAGTTGTTTGCGAGCTCGACCGACGGCAGCGAACAGCCTCTGAAACTGCCTCCCGTAAATCTACCAGTATCCGAAATGCTGTCCTGGCCTTCGATTTCAGTTTGCAAAATCCGTAGTCGAAGGACGTGCTCAGCGCAGCCAACGCAACTCTTTGCGCCTTGCACTGCCTAGGGACACCTGACAGGTGGACTTCCAGCCCAAAGCCGTTGACCTGCCATCTGTCAGCATGTGTTGCACGCGATTTAATTAGGAGCCTTGAGATGCCCCTGAAATGGCTGCCCGATGAAACGCTGTATAGCCTCTGTTGCCGCGAGCACTGCGTTAGCGGAAATACCTCCCACGCTGACACATGCGTAAGCCTTTTCGATCACCCATACGTGGGAAGCCGGACTGACTTTCCCGCACGCCTTGATGCGCTCACGAGGAATAGCAAAGGTGTTCTAGGCTCACCGCAGGAAATCATCAATAACCACTCAGTGCTTCCGTTCTTTCTGCACTGGCAATCAGAGCAATTTAAATCACAGATACTACATGCAGCATTAGTTTCAAGTACAAAAGCCGTAGTATCTGCGAAATATAGATTAGGATTAATGAGCAGTAGCTTTCCCTCAAGACTGCCTCTCAAAGCGTGCTCAGCTTGTATAAAGGCAGACTTAGAAAAATACTCAACCCCCTATTGGCATCTTTCGCATCAATATCCGGGGGTCTGGTACTGCAAGGTGCACAAGCTACTACTACAAGAACATTCAGTCGACGCTGAACTATTTCGAATAAAAATCTGGCAGCTGCCATCCCTTAATACCCTGCTACCTCTAAACACGGAAGGACATACCTTAATAAACACCGAGCCACTCACCAGTGTCTCAAGACTGAGTTCAATATGCGAAACCTACGGCAGGCTTTCTTTAGAAATATCACTCGACCAAGAAACAGTGCTAAAAACACATTATAAAGCGTTGGAATTCTTAACACTCAGAGCTAACTCAAAGCTGCTGTTAACAGACCTCTCGCATAGCTACTGCCTTGCAATACGCGACCTAATCAATATACCAGAGCTTTCCGTGTTACCCTTGACAGCACAAGAAGCAAAATCACAATTAGCAACACTGTTCAAAAAAAGAGCCTCAAACACACACCCACTTCGTCATCTTTGTTTTGTCTATTTTTTATATGGCTCATGGGAAACCTTTTGGAAAGCCTACAACAGAAACATCATAAACAATCATCCCATTTCTGCGCTCCGTTCTTCAGCAGGAGCAGTTTCCACCTCGAAGACCAAATCGAACCTAAGTGCAAAAATATTAGCATTAAAAAACACCGTAAAATGTAGTAGTAAAGAAGCATCAAAAATATTAGGGATTAACATTGAAACACTCATCATCCATGCAGAGCGTTGCGGAGTACCGTACCCCAAAAGACCGAAGAAACTTACGCCTCTGATACGTGCCTCAATCCTAAATGAATTAGGCAAATGCATCGACTTACAAAAAATCTCAGATCTATATCAAGTGTCCATAAAGACCTTAAAGATTTTGCTAAGGGCTAACCCTGAAATTTATCTGGCACATAGGACAGAAAAGCATAAAACCCTTATTAAATCATATCGTCAGCGTTGGACCCTTAACATTCAGCTGCACAAAAACGAAACCATAAGAGAACTCCGAGAGCTCGATAGCCAGGCTTACACATGGCTCTATAGGCATGATCAAAAATGGCTTAAAAACATCAACAAAACGAGAACAAAACACACAACCAATAACAGGCTTTCACTCTGGAAAACCAGGGACAACGCGCTATTGGCCTTGCTGCTTCCCGCTATACAATCGCTGCAAGAGAACAAATGTCTATCCCTGTCCAATATATTCAATCGAGTACCTAGACTTAAAAAACACATTAGAAATCTGGGAAAGCTACCAAAAACCTACGAAGTTTTAACTGCTAGTAACATCATTAGCAAACCTTGAGCACTGCAACCACTTTCTGCCTATTTATACCTCTCACTTCATAAACTCAGCTCTTCATAGAGTCTTTGACGCCCGTCAACTCTCAACCTGTGTTTCGACTCATTATCACTTAAGCGCTCATATTCACATTGAATAGCCGCCAAGAATTTTTCGAAGGTATCAAACAAACAGAATCCAGTTAAAAGCTTTCTGGATAGCGGAGCTGCTGCTACATTATTTCTAGGGAAAATTATTCTTGTTGAAGGATTTCGCCATCCACCAAGAACCTTACTCAAAAAGCCGCCATCAAAACTCGAATAAATATAATCGTTTATATCATCCAATCCACACCCACGCCCTAAAACTCGCTCTCCTATAGCTTTGTTAAAAGCTCTAGCTAGAACCTTACTAGGTATAGGCGCTAGATTGGCAATCATAAATTCTCTTGAAAAAACTGAGAATAACTGGCCAGTTATATCTCGCTCTTCGACTGAAATTGAGCCACGCCATCCACAATCGCATCCGGCGATATGTACATTTAACACCTCAGCTCTTTTCAAAAAACCACTAGAGCAGTCTGGGCACGCACTGAAAACTCTTATACCGTGCTTCCAACATGAATACACACCGGGGATTTGGTGAGAACGATGCAAATAAGCCACTCCATATTTCTTACGATCCTCCTCCAAACATTCAGGACAAACCCAAACTTTATTTTCCTCACCTGAGATAGACTTCGACGAGTATATCTCTTCACCGCCCACTAAACCGTCCAAAAATCTGACATTACGAGCAACAAAGGCTGCATATAATGGGAGCATACTATTGCTGTATATCAGGCCTTGAGCAACTTCTATACTTTTATCACCAAATCGACTCAACACCCCCCTAACATCATCAACACTTAATGACGACAGGTTAGATGCTTTCTTTCCAAACAGGTCCAAAATTGTTTCAGTGACTGAATACCCACCGGAGACAACGTGATAACGAGAGAGAAGAGACGCTAAGCTTTCATCAGGAAACGAAGACAATAGAAATTTAACGGCATCAACCACGACATTGCCTCACATCAAAACCAAGGCTCAAAAAAATACAATAACAAATACGCAAAGTCTATCTAACGTCGAGTTAACTCCAATTACCATCACCATTTTTACATCTAACCTCCACGCGGCCATCTGAAGATGGCGTGATCAAAGACTCTCAACCTCCATACACAGCCAGCCTTCCCCCCGCAGAAAGGGGATGGTGTGAAAATGATCTCATCCAGGCGAACGAGCGCCCACCACCAATGATCTGCTGCCAAGGAAGCATTCAGCCAGCTCCTCCCTTACCCACGTCTCGCAGTACGACTCGAAATCGCGCCAGACTTTTTTATTTTGCGACCGACTTTATTCTTAAGGATCACAAATGAACGCTAAGCTTGGGCCTATGGATGACTCAGATTATTTACGCCTGCTGACCATTGCGGCCGAGCAAGCCAACACGTTCCTCTCCAATGCCCGCAAATGGGAGCGTGAGCGTTGGGTTTGTCAGCGCCTGCTACAAGGCTTGAACATTCCCTATCGCGCCGACGAATTTGCCCCCGCGGGGGAGCCGCCGGACGTGTTGTTCCGCGACGCGAATTTCGAGGTGTTTTTCGTACTCGACGAAGGCCGGCGCCTCAACGACGAATGGCGTGACGAGCTGCAACGTCGACGCAGCGCGTTTTCCCTGAGCCAGCTGGTGCGTCGCGAGGCCAAGCCCCGGCGCATCCCGGCCAATGAATTTCTGCTGAGACTGGCGCCGACCTTGCGCAAAAAAGCCCACAACTATAAAGAGCGCGGCATGGACCTGGGGGAGCTGGACATCATCGCCTTCGCCAGCCTCAAGCGCGAAGTGCTGGACCTCAACAGCCACTTTCCTCCTCCCACCGAGTACCTGCGTCAGGGCTGGCGCTCGTTGTCACTGGTCGGCCCGACCTTCGCCCGAGTGTTATTCGCCCACCCGGATGCTCCAGATTTCTTGCGCAGCAATCTGGGTCGCAGCATCGTTTTCGACGTAGGGATCAGCCTGTGAGTCCGTTGCAGGAGTTGCTGGCCGAGTGTTACAAAGTGGAATCATTCGCCTGGACGATACGGTACATGTCGAGCCATTCCAGCCAGCGACTATGCTCCGTTCAACGCAGGATCTCCCCCACTGTAGCTTCTAAACATTCAGCAACGTCTACCTGACGAGGCCCAATATGACCAGCCGCCTGAACCCGGACGACCAGAAGCATGTCGAAGAGTACCTGCGCCTGTCCCAGCACCAAGTCGAGCGCCGGCCTTTCCGGCCGTGGATGCTCCTGGTGGTGGTGTTGGCAGTGACCATTGGTTTAGGCCTGTTGAGCCGTTTTATCAGTTACCTGACGCTATGAGCTGCATCGCGCTCGCTCGGGTAATTGCACCGATTTCTTTTAGCCTTGCGAGATATCCCCATGACTCATCGTATTGTCATCGTTGGCGGCGGCGCCGGCGGTCTGGAGTTGGCTACCCGTCTGGGTAAGACTCTGGGCAAGCGCGGCACGGCCAGTGTGATGCTGGTCGACGCGAACCTGACCCACATCTGGAAACCGTTGTTGCACGAAGTGGCGGCAGGTTCCCTGAACTCTTCCGAAGACGAACTCAACTATGTTGCCCAGGCAAAATGGAACCACTTCGAGTTCCAGCTGGGGCGCATGAGCGGGCTCGATCGCGCACAGAAGAAGATCCAGCTGGCCGCCACCTACGACGAGGCCGGTCTGGAACTGGTGCCGGCGCGCGAAGTAGCTTACGACTCGCTGGTGATTGCCGTCGGCAGCACCACACAACGATTTCGGCACGCAAGGCGCGGCGCAGCACTGCTTGTTCCTCGATACCCGCAAACAGGCCGAGCGCTTCCATCAGCAATTGCTCAATCACTATCTGCGCGCCCACGCCGGGCAAACTGACGCAGTTCAGCAGATCAGCGTGGCCATCGTCGGCGCCGGGGCCACCGGGGTCGAACTGGCAGCGGAACTGCACAACGCCGCCCATGAACTCGCGGCCTACGGCCTGGACCGGATCAAACCGGAAAACATGCACATCACCCTGATCGAAGCCGGGCCACGGGTGCTGCCTGCCCTGCCGGAACGAATCGGCGGGCCTGTGCATAAAACCCTGGAGAAACTCGGGGTCAACGTGATGACCAATGCGGCGGTCAGCGAAGTGACGGCTGACAGCTTGATTACCGCCGACGGCAAAGTGATCAATGCGAGCCTGAAAGTCTGGGCCGCCGGGATTCGTGCCCCGGGCTTCCTCAAGGACATCGATGGCCTGGAAACCAACCGTATCAATCAACTGCAAGTGCTGCCGACCCTGCAAACCACCCGCGACGAGAACATCTTCGCCTTCGGTGACTGCGCAGCCTGCCCGCAACCGGGCACCGACCGCAATGTGCCGCCGCGCGCCCAGGCTGCGCATCAGCAGGCTTCGTTGCTGGCCAAATCGCTGAAACTGCGGATCGAAGACAAAGCCCTGCCGGAGTACAAATACACCGATTATGGCTCGCTGATTTCGCTGTCGCGTTTTTCGGCCGTGGGTAACTTGATGGGCAACCTCACCGGTAGCGTGATGCTCGAGGGCTGGCTGGCACGGATGTTTTACGTGTCGCTGTATCGCATGCACCAGATGGCGCTGTATGGCGCGTTCCGCACGGCGATGTTGATGCTGGGCAGCAAGATTGGGCGCGGGACTGAGCCGCGGCTGAAGCTGCACTAAGTTTTCGGCGTCTGTCAGGGCCTCATCGCGGGCAAGCCACGCTCCCACAGGTTATGGGTCAACCACGGAATCTGGGACCGACACATAATCTGTGGGAGCGTGGCTTGCCCGCGATGCAGGCGCCTCGGTCTAACCTGCGGACACTTCCGTGTCTCACTGTATCCCTCTCCCCGATTGCGCCCCTTCGCTTACAAAGCCCCCCCTTGCGCGACACAGTAGCGATACACCACGCCCGCTAAATGGCCACACCCGAGCAAGGCACTGCCTGCTTCGGTCATCGCCGCACTCACGTGGCGTCCTTTATCGAGCGGTTGTGTCGTGCAACCCAGGAGATTTGTAATGCCCCGTACTCTCAGCAAAAACACCGTCGGCCTGCTCGGTGCTGTCCTGGCCGCAGGCATGATGTTGTCCGGTTCCGTATTCGCTTCGCAGCCGCTGACCCAGGGCTACCTGCTGGCCTCGGCGGAACAGGCCGTGAAGACGCCGGAAGGTAAATGTGGCGAAGGCAAGTGCGGCGATGCTTCGATGGCGAAAACCGATACCGATGATGACGGCAAGGTATCCCGCGCGGAATTTTTGAAAGTGGCGCCCAAAGCTGACTTCGACAAGATCGACACCAACCATGATGGCCAAATCGACGAACAAGAGGCTTTTGATAACGTGAAAACCAACTACGAAGCCAATGGCAAAAAAATGCCGAAGGGCTTGTTCGAGCACCTGAAAGACAATAGTTAAGCCTCTGAAGGCCCAAGCCCTGCCTCTCCATCGAGAAGCAGGGCTTTTTTGCATTTGCAGCAGGCAAAAAAAATCCCCGTATCTTTCGATACGAGGATTTTTAATATGGTCGGGGTAAGGGGATTCGAACTCCTGACATCCTGCTCCCAAAGCAGGCGCGCTACCGGACTGCGCTATACCCCGGTAAAAAAAAGGCACCTTTGAAAGGCGCCTTCTGCGAACAGAGCTTTTGGCGTCTGATCTTAAGATTCGATTCCAGCGCTAACTGGTTTCAAAAATGGTGGGTCGTGTGGGATTCGAACCTACGACCAATTGGTTAAAAGCCAACTGCTCTACCAACTGAGCTAACGACCCAAAAATGGTCGGGGTAAGGGGATTCGAACTCCTGACATCCTGCTCCCAAAGCAGGCGCGCTACCGGACTGCGCTATACCCCGGTTTGAAATTGGCTCCGTGACCAGGACTCGAACCTGGGACCCAATGATTAACAGTCATTTGCTCTACCGACTGAGCTATCACGGAACTACATATTTCAATTTACAACTGTGAAGCTTGCTTCACCTCTTCGACCCGTTCGCATCGCTGCGTTCGTGTGTCTGAGGCGCGCTATTCTACAATCTTAAGCACCTCTGTCAACCCCCTAAATTGCTTTCAAGTTAATGATTTGCAACTTATTTCAGATTCCTGCTTGGGGAGCAGAAACCCCTTGGGGTGACTTACTGCGGGGCGCACTTTACAAGCCTTTTCCTTTGAGTTCAACAGCCTGGCGAAAAAAAGGCCTCGCAATGCGAGGCCTCTTTCATTTTGTTGCCGCCGTGGATCAGACAAAGACGATTTCGTCGTTCTCCACCACACCTTTGGCGGTCTCCCCGGGCATGAATCGACCCGACAGAATCAGCTGTGCCAACGGGTTCTCGATCCAGCGCTGGATCGCCCGTTTGAGCGGCCGTGCGCCATAGACCGGGTCGTAACCGACGGCGATCAGCTTATCCATCGCTTCCGGACTCAGCTCAAGCTTCAGCTCACGCTCGGTCAGGCGACTACGCAGGCGACCCAACTGGATCTCGGTAATGCCGGCGATCTGATCCCGAGCCAGCGGCTCGAAAATCACCACTTCGTCGACCCGGTTGATGAACTCCGGCCGGAAGTGCGTGGAAATCGCATCCATCACCGCCGCGCGCTGCGCTTCGCGATCCCCTACCAGCTCCTGAATCTGCACCGAACCGAGGTTGGAGGTCATGACGATCACGGTATTTTTGAAATCCACCGTGCGGCCATGGCTGTCGGTCAAACGGCCATCTTCGAGCACTTGCAGCAAAATGTTGAACACATCCGGGTGGGCCTTCTCGACCTCGTCCAGGAGGATCACCGAATAAGGCTTGCGACGCACCGCCTCGGTCAGGTAACCGCCCTCTTCATAGCCCACGTAGCCCGGTGGCGCGCCGATCAGTCGAGCCACGGAATGTTTCTCCATGAACTCGGACATGTCGATCCGCACCATCGCCTCTTCGGTATCGAACAGGAACTCGGCCAGCGCCTTGCACAACTCGGTTTTACCGACACCAGTCGGGCCGAGGAACATGAACGAACCGCTCGGGCGATTCGGATCGGACAACCCGGCACGGGAACGCCGCACTGCGTTGGAGACCGCGATCACTGCTTCGTCCTGGCCGATCACACGCTGGTGCAGCAGGCTTTCCATCTTCATCAGTTTTTCGCGCTCGCCCTCGAGCATTTTCGCCACGGGGATGCCGGTCCACTTCGACACGACTTCGGCGATCTCTTCTTCAGTTACCTTGCTGCGCAGTAGCTGGTTTTCGCTTTTGCCATGCTGATCGACCATTTGCAGGCTGCGCTCCAGGTCCGGGATCACCCCGTATTGCAACTCGGCCATGCGATTCAAGTCGCCCTTACGGCGTGCGGCTTCCAGCTCCTGACGGGACTGTTCGATCTTTTGCTGGATCTGTGCCGAACCCTGGACTTCGGCTTTTTCCGAGTTCCAGATTTCTTCGAGGTCCGAATATTCACGCTCGTGACGAACGATTTCTTCCTGCAATTTCTCCAGACGTTTCTTCGCCGCGTCGTCGCTTTCTTTCTTCAGCGCCTGGGATTCCACCTTCAGCTGAATCAGGCGACGCTCCAGACGGTCCAGCACTTCCGGCTTGGAGTCGATCTCCATGCGGATGCGGCTGGCGGCTTCGTCGATCAGGTCGATGGCTTTGTCCGGCAGCTGACGGTCGGTGATGTAGCGATGACTGAGCTTGGCCGCGGCGATGATCGCGCCGTCGGTGATCGCCACCTTGTGGTGAACCTCGTAACGCTCTTTCAGGCCACGCAGGATGGCGATGGTGTCTTCTTCGCTCGGTTCATCCACCAAGACTTTCTGGAAGCGCCGCTCGAGAGCCGCGTCCTTCTCTATATATTGGCGGTACTCGTTGAGCGTGGTCGCGCCGACGCAGTGCAGTTCACCACGAGCCAAGGCAGGCTTGAGCATGTTGCCGGCGTCCATCGAGCCTTCGCCTTTACCGGCGCCGACCATGGTGTGCAGTTCGTCGATGAACAGAATGATCTGCCCTTCCTGCTTCGACAGTTCGTTGAGCAGGGATTTGAGGCGCTCTTCGAACTCGCCGCGGTATTTGGCACCGGCAATCAAAGCGCCCATGTCGAGGGACAACAGACGCTTGCCTCTCAGGCCATCCGGCACTTCGCCGTTGATGATGCGCTGGGCCAGGCCTTCGGCGATGGCGGTTTTACCCACGCCAGGCTCACCGATCAGTACCGGGTTGTTCTTGGTGCGGCGTTGCAGGACCTGAATGGTGCGGCGAATTTCGTCGTCACGGCCGATCACTGGATCGAGCTTGCCTTCTTCGGCGCGCTTGGTCAGGTCAATGGTGTACTTGTCGAGCGCCTGGCGTGACTCTTCGTGGTTGGCATCATTGACTGCCTCTCCACCGCGCAGGTTGTTGATCGCGTTTTCCAGGGCTTTCTTGCTAACGCCCTGGCCCAGCAACAATTTGCCGAGCTTGCTGTTCTCATCCATGGCGGCGAGCAACACCAGTTCGCTGGAGATGAATTGATCACCCTTCTGCTGGGCCAGGCGGTCAGCCTGATTGAGCAGGCGCGCCAGATCCTGCGACATGTTCACGTCGCCGGTGGGGTTCTGGATTTTCGGCAGCTGATCGAGGGCTTTGGTCAGCTCTTTACGCAAGCTGTTGACGTCAAAACCCACCTGCATCAGCAGGGGTTTGATCGAACCACCCTGCTGTTCAAGCATGGCCTGCATCAAATGCGCCGGCTCAATGGCCGGATGATCGAGGCCGACGGCCAGAGATTGGGCGTCGGACAAGGCTAACTGCAACTTGCTGGTTAAACGGTCTATACGCATGGGTCACCTTCCTTTTGAGCAGGCCGGACCTATAAACATCCTGAATGAAGAAACCTGCCAGATACCGCTATAGATGTGGTCGATTCTGGGAGATTCAAGCGTCGTGGAGTTGATGCAGATCAGAGAAGTCTAGCGCTTGAGCCAGATCAGAGAGGCAAACCGGCCGGTGCGAGGACTGCGGCGGTAAGAAAAGAAGCGTGGATCGGTCACGGTGCAGAAACCGCCACCATAAACAGCGGTAACCCCGCGAGCGGCCAGACGCAAACGCGCCAACTCATAGATGTCAGCCATGAACTTGCCGGCGTTTTGGCTCGGCACAAAGGCTTTGGCGGCTTCAGGCAATTGCTCGACGAAGGTTTCGCGCACTTCCGGGCCAACTTCAAAGGCTTGTGGGCCAATGGCCGGGCCAAGCCAGACCAGCACGTCTTCAGGCGGCACGGCCAGACTGTCGAGGGTCGCTTCCAGCACACCCGCCGCCAACCCGCGCCAACCGGCATGGGCGGCAGCGACGCGGGTGCCGGCACGGTCGCAAAACAGCGCCGGAAGGCAGTCGGCGGTCATCGCGGTGCAAGCGATACCGGGTGTAGCCGTCCAGCTGGCGTCAGCGGTGGCGACCAGGCTTGGATCCGCTTGGGCCACGACAATGCCGTGAACCTGCTTTAACCAGGCGGGTTGAATAGAGAAACGATCGGTGAGGCGACGGCGATTCTCGGCGACGGCTTCGGGGCTATCGTCGACATGATCGCCCAGGTTGAGGCTGTCGAACGGCGCCAGACTGACGCCGCCCGCACGGGTGGTAACGCAGGCTTTCACCCCGGCAGGCGCAGGCCAGTCGGGAATCAGCCAGTCACTCATCCGATGAACGCCTCACGGTCTTGCTTGAGCAGTGTCAGCAACCAGACGAAATCGTCGGGCAGTGGCGATTCCCAGCTCATGCGTTTACCGGTGGTCGGGTGATCCAGCTCCAGGAACCGCGCATGCAGCGCCTGACGCGGGAAATTCTTCAGGGATTCGACCATGGTCACACTGGCGGCCGGCGGAATACGGAAACGGCCGCCATAGGCAGGATCTCCGACCAACGGGTAGTTGATGTGCGCCATGTGCACGCGAATCTGGTGCGTACGACCGGTTTCCAGCTTCACCCGGACGTGAGTGTGGGAACGGAAACGCTCGAGCACGCGGTAATGGCTGACGGCTTGCTTGCCACCTTCCATCACGGCCATGCGCTGGCGTTGCTGGCCATGGCGACCGATCGGCGCGTTGATCTTGCCGCCGGCCGTCACCACACCGATCACGATGCACTCATAGATCCGGCTGACGCTGCGGCTCTGCAATTGCGTGACAAGCTGTGTCTGCGCCTGAATGGTCTTGGCCACCACCATCAGACCGGTGGTGTCCTTGTCCAGGCGATGTACGATACCGGCGCGGGGCACATTGATGATGTCCGGCACGTGGTGCAGCAAGGCGTTGAGCAAGGTGCCGTCAGCATGACCGGCAGCCGGATGCACCACCAGGCCCGCAGGCTTGTTGATCACCAGGATGTCGTCATCTTCATAGACGATGTCCAGCTCGATGTCTTGAGCGATCCATTCGCCCTGAGCTTCCTGCTCGGCAGTCAGTTCAAGAATGGCGCCACCGTGAACGATGTCTCGCGGGCGGATAACCGCCCCATCCACAGTCAGGCGGCCGTCTTTGATCCAGGCGGAAAGGCGCGAGCGCGAGTGCTCAGCGAATAGTTGTGCGGCGACTTGATCGAGGCGTTGGCCGCCCAATTCGGACGGCACCTCTGCGCGAAGTTCAATTTTATCGGACATGCTCAGACTAGGCGTCGGCACAGCCTTTGGTTTCGGCTGCGCGCTTGTGGTTAAATACGGCGTCTTTTGCCCCGAGGCTTTTTCAACGGGGCGCTCATCATAACAGGACGGCCCCGCCCAAGACAGCGGCCGTCATAGGGACGCAAGCCGCCATGCAAGTGAAACACCTGCTGCTGATCGCCATCCTCGCATTGACCGCTGCTTGCTCATCGAAGGAAGTCGTAGACGAAAACCTGAGCGAAGTCGAGCTGTACCAGCAGGCTCAGCACGATCTGGACAACAATAGCTACACCGCCGCCACAGCCAAGCTGAAGGCGCTGGAGTCGCGTTATCCGTTCGGTCGCTACGCCGATCAGGCTCAACTCGAGCTCATCTACGCCAACTACAAGAACTCCGAGCCTGAGGCTGCGAAGTCCGCCGCCGAGCGATTCATTCGTCTGCACCCGCAGCACCCGAACGTGGATTACGCCTACTACCTCAAGGGTCTGACCTCCTTCGACCAGGACGTCGGCCTGCTGGCGCGCTTCCTGCCGCTGGACATGACCAAGCGTGACCCAGGCGCTGCTCGCGACTCCTACAACGAGTTCGCGCAGCTGACCAGCCGCTTCCCGAACAGCCGCTACTCGCCGGACGCCAAGCAGCGCATGATCTACCTGCGCAACCTGCTGGCTTCCTACGAGATTCACGTTGCTGACTACTACCTGACCCGTCAGGCCTATGTCGCCGCCGCGAACCGTGGTCGTTACGTGGTGGAAAACTTCCAGGAAACCCCATCGGTCGGTGACGGCCTGGCGGTGATGACTGAAGCCTACCAGCGCCTGCACCTGGACGAACTGGCCGCAACCAGCCTCGAAACCCTGAAGCTCAACTACCCGAACCACCCAAGCCTGGTAGACGGTCAGTTCGTGCCCTCGAAGGACGAAGCCGACAACCGTTCGTGGCTGAGCAAGGCCACCCTGGGCCTGATCGAATCCCGTCCGCCGTTGCCGCCAGGTGAAACCCGCGCCAACCAGGACGTGCAGAGGCAGTTCCAGGATGCCAAGGACTCGATTCCGAACGAGCTCAAGCCTAAAGATGAAAACGGCGATGTGATCGAAGAAGAGGAACACGAGTCCGAAGCCAATACCACCGACCGCTCGTGGTTCAGCTACATGACCTTCGGCGTGTTCGACTGACGCTGAGTGTTGTGCCGAAAAGGCGCCTTTCGAGGCGCCTTTTTTATTACCGGATTTCAGGGGTGAGCGTATTGCGCTGTGCGCCTGACCCGTCCTTGGCTAAACTGCCAATTCATTAGTCAAAAAGCAGCTCACCATGCTTCGTTTATTGTTCTGGATCGCCCTGATTGCCGCTGCGGTATGGCTCTGGCGCAAGTTCAAGGCCCCGGCTTCGGGCGCCAACTCGCCGCGAGAGCAAGATGCTCCACCCATGGTCCGTTGCGCTCATTGCGGCGTACATCTGCCCCGCGACCGTGCGCTGAAACTCGAACAACAGTGGTATTGCAGCCAGGCTCATCTTGAGCAAGGCCCGGGCTCCAGTGATCGCTGAGACCTCCAGTCCCGGCAACAAACAGGCCCAGCGGCTGCTGCGCCTCTATCACCTCTACCGTTTAAGCATCGGCATCACCTTGGTGCTGTTGATCTCCAGCAACATGGACAACCAGTTGCTGACGTTCGCCAATGACGACTTGCTGCGTAACGGCAGCTGGTTGTACCTGGTGCTGAATATCCTGCTGGTGGTCTTTCAGGGGAACACCCGGCGCCCGACGCAGTTGTTCAGCCTGGCGCTGGTCGATGTCCTGCTGCTATGCGGCCTGTTCTATGCCGCTGGCGGCATGCCTAGCGCCATCGGCAACCTGTTGATCGTGTCGGTGGTCATCAGCAATACCCTGCTGCCCGGGCGTATCGGCCTGCTGATTGCGGCAGTTGGCGCCCTCGGCATCGTGGGGTTGAGCTTCCTTCTGAGCTTCAGCCACCCCACCAGTCCCAACGATTACCTGCAAGTCGGCACTCTCGGCGCCCTGTGTTTTGCCGCAGCATTGTTGGTGCAAGGCTTGATCCGAAGGCTGGAAGTCAGCGAAACCCTCGCCGAGCAGCGGGCTAGCGAAGTGCTCGGCCTCGAAGCCCTCAACGCACTGATCCTGCAACGCATGCGCACAGGCATTCTGGTGCTCGACGACCAACGGTGTGTGCAACTGGCCAATCACAGCGCCTTGACCTTGCTGGGGCAGGAAAAACTCGATGGCGAGTTGATCGACGACTATTCGATGGCGTTGGTCGAGCGGCTCCAACTGTGGTTCAACAATCCGACTTTGCGCCCGCAAAGCTTGAAAATCGCCAGTAATGGGCTGGAGCTGCAACCAAGCTTTATTGCCCTGGACCAAAGCCCGCACCACCAGACGCTGGTTTTTCTCGAAGACCTCGCCCAAATCGCCCAACAGGCCCAGCAACTGAAACTCGCCGCCCTCGGTCGCCTGACTGCGGGTATTGCCCATGAGATCCGCAATCCACTGGGTGCCATTAGTCATGCCGCCCAGTTACTACAGGAATCCGAGGAACTGAACAGCGCGGATCGGCGTCTGACACAGATTATTCAAGACCACTCTCAGCGAATGAATCGGGTAATCGAAAACGTCCTGCAACTGTCCCGTCGCCAGCAAACCGTGCCGCAACGGCTGGATCTGCGGCCGTGGTTGGAGCATTTCGTCGCTGAAACCCGCGAAGGAGCGACCGAACGTCATCAAATTCACCTGCGCATCGGTTCCGGAGACTTCAAAACCCTGATGGATCCGAATCAGCTGACCCAGATTCTCGACAATCTGCTGCGCAACGCCTGGCGCCATAGCGCCCTGAACCATGATCGGGCACAGGCCTGGCTCGAGTTGTTCATTGACTCGGACAGCCAGTTGCCGACCCTTGAAGTTCTGGATGATGGCCCCGGCGTGGCACCGGACCAGCGCTCGCATTTGTTCGAACCGTTCTTCACCACCAGCAGCCAGGGCACTGGCCTGGGGCTTTATCTGTCCCGTGAGCTGTGCGAAAGCAATCAGGCCCGCCTAGACTTCAAACCACGCCAAGGCGGCGGCTGCTTTCGCATCACCTTTGCTCACGGACGGAAACAAAGTTGAACATGAGCCCACGGCAAAAAATCCTGATCGTCGATGATGAGCCGGATATCCGCGAACTCCTGGAAATCACCCTGGGACGGATGAAACTCGACACCTTCAGCGCCCGCAACCTCGCAGAAGCGCAAGCACTGCTGGCACGGGAGACGTTCGACCTGTGCCTGACCGACATGCGCCTGCCCGACGGCACCGGTCTGGCGCTGGTGCAGCACATCCAGCAGCGCTATGCGCAAGTGCCAGTGGCGATGATCACCGCCTACGGCAGCCTGGAGACGGCAATCAACGCCCTCAAGGCTGGCGCCTTCGACTTTCTGACCAAACCGGTCGACCTCACCCGCCTGCGCGAACTGGTCACCTGCGCGCTGAGTTTGCCTGCGCCAGGCGGCGCCAGCAGTGCCATCGACCGTCGTCTACTGGGCGACTCACTGCCAATGCGCAGCCTGCGCAAGCAAATCGACAAACTGGCCCGCAGCCAGGCTCCGGTGTACATCAGCGGCGAGTCCGGCAGCGGCAAGGAGCTGGTCGCTCGACTGATCCACGATCAAGGCCCACGCGCCACCCGACCATTCGTGCCGGTGAACTGTGGGGCGATTCCGTCGGAATTGATGGAAAGCGAATTTTTCGGCCATCGCAAAGGCAGTTTCAGCGGCGCCATCGAAGACAAACCCGGGCTGTTCCAGGCGGCCCAGGGCGGCACTTTGTTCCTCGACGAAGTGGCTGACCTGCCGCTGGCGATGCAGGTCAAGCTGTTGCGGGCGATTCAGGAGAAAGCCGTTCGCAGCATCGGTGGGCAGCAGGAAACCGTGGTCGATGTGCGTATCCTCTGCGCCACCCACAAAGACCTCGATACCGAAGTCACCGCCGAACGCTTTCGCCAGGACTTGTACTACCGTCTGAACGTGATCGAGCTGCGGGTGCCGCCCTTGCGCGAACGCCGCGACGACATTGAGCTTCTGGCCAACAATATGCTCAAGCGACTGGCGACTGGCACTGGCCAACCCGCTGCAAAACTCCATCCGCAAGCCCTCGACGCACTGAAAAGCTATCGTTTTCCAGGAAACGTGCGGGAATTGGAGAACATGCTTGAGCGGGCGCACACCTTGTGCGAGAACAAACAAATCGAAGCCAGCGACCTACGATTGGTGGAAGGTAACTGCAATTCGGACAGCGACGTGCCGGACCTGACGCAGATCGACAACCTGGAAGCCTATCTGGAAAACGTCGAACGCAAACTCATCCTCCAGGCCCTGGAAGAAACCCGCTGGAACCGCACGGCGGCGGCTCAGCGGTTGAATCTGTCGTTTCGGTCGATGCGTTACAGGCTGAAGAAATTGGGGCTGGATTGAACCGTTAAAAGATCGCTCCTCCATTGATCGCGTTCACCACAAATATTGCGGCTGGACATCGAACCGGTACAAGGAGCTGCCGAAGGCTGCGATCTTTTGATCTTCTGTCAGATACGTCCGGCCGGCGCATACGGCGCAGGATCGATAATCGGCGCCCGCCCTAGCATCACATCCGCAAACAACTGACACGACGCAGGCGCCAGCACCAACCCATTGCGGTAATGCCCGCAGTTGAGCCAGAGCCCGTCAAATCCCGGCACCCGGCCAATATAGGGAATCCCCTCCGGCGACCCTGGCCGCAACCCGGCCCAATGCCCCACCACCTCGGCATCCGCGAGCGCCGGAATCAACTCCACCGCCGAGGCCTTCAGGCTTTCCAGCGCGGTGTCGGTCGGCGTCTTGTCGAAGCCTTCATGCTCCAGCGTACTGCCGATCAGAATGTGTCCATCGCGCCGGGGAATGGCATAACGCCCCTTGGCCAAGACCATGCTTGGAAGGAAGTCCGCCGCGCACTTGTAGAGAATCATCTGGCCTTTGACCGGTTCGACCGGCAACTCCAGGCCCAGGCTTTTCAGCAAGTCACCGCTCCAGGCCCCTGCCGTCAAAACCACCTGATCACCCGCAATGGCCCCCATCGAGGTCTGTACCCCGACCACCGCAGCGCCTTCATGGATAAACCCGCTGACTTCGCACTGCTCATGAATCGTCACGTTCGGCAGCGCCAGCAACGCTGCCTTGAGAGATTTCACCAGCCGTGGATTACGCACATTGGCCACATCGGCCATGTAGATCGCCCGCGAAAAACCGGCGCCCAATACCGGCACCGCATCGTGGGCCGCAGAGATATCCACAGCCTTCAGCGGACGGTTTTCCCGTTTGGCCCAGGCGAGCGCTTCGGCTTCGTCATCCAGATCCAGCCAGTACAACCCGGTGGTGTGCACTTCAGGATCGACACCCGTGGCGGCGAACAGGCGTTCCGCCAGCTGTGGATAAAAATCCTGGGACCAATGAGCCAACGCAGTGACCGCCGGGCTGTAGCGCCATGGGTAGAGGGGCGAAACGATTCCGCCTCCGGCCCAGGACGACTCTTGACCGACATTCGAACGGTCCAGCAGCACCACGCTCTGCACTTCGGACGCGAGATTGAACGCCGTCAGCAGGCCAATCACCCCGCCACCGACAATCACCACTTGCTGTTGCCTGCTCATGTTCTGATCCAACCGTTCAATAGACAGAAGGCGCAAAGGGCGCCCGAAAAGAAGAAACTCAGCGCCCCCAGCAATCCTTGGTGGTCAGGCCGGACGTCGCATTGACCATGTTTCTGACGCCGGTATTGGTGAGAGTGAAATCACCGCACTTGTCGCTCGCCATGCTCGAACCGGCCTTACGTGTGGCCGTCAGCAGAAAGGTCTGATCGGTCAGGGTCGGAGTGATGGTATAGAAATCATTGCCGGCGCTCAGGCCGGTGGCATTGGTGTAGACATTATTCTTCGAATAGAAGCGCTCAAGGATCTGTGCCTGTTCGGAAAGCAGACCAGCCACTTCGGTACGGCGCCCCTTTTTTACATACTCGGTGAGGCTTGGATAGCCAATGGTGATGACGATCCCGATGATCGCTATCACTATCATGATTTCGATCAGGGTAAAACCTTGGTTGGATCTGCGCATGCCTCAACTCTCGCTTACTGTATTTGTCGCCACATGATGCGACGGCCGCTGCCGCCACCGGATTTTTCTACCAGTGTGCTGATGCCGCCACCGGAGTCGTTCACAATCTTGCGGGAGGCATCGTTGACCACCGCGTTCAGAGTCGGGATGCCGCCAGTGAAGATCACCCCGCTGGAAATCGTGTCAGTGCTGTCCACCTCCCCGTCGGCATTGGTGTCGAGCACCGCGTAATTGAGCATCTTACCGCTGAACGCATCGAGTTCGACCAGTTTGCCGCTGCCGAAGCCGGCACAGGGGTCCGTGGTGTCCATACTGGCGGTGGTAAAAACGATTCGCTCCGAGACTAAAGTGGCCTGATTGATCACCCGCTCTCCCGTCAGCGCGTTGTTGTATATCAGCGGCAAGTACCAGCCTTTCTCTGCCGGGTAAGTCACCTCGTTCTGGCTGGTGGTGATGAATTGCCCGGTGCTATCCGAAAAAACGCCGGTCACTGCCTGCGCCTGCAAACTGGACACCGTGATTTGACCCGCGCCTCCTTCTGCATCCCATACTGCGTAGAACGCCTGGAGATCCTTGTTGGTCTTGTCGGCGGCTTCATTTAATTTGCCGGTACCGAACAACACTTGCTTACCGCCCGATGCGTGATCGGCGAGCAGCGGCTGCACAGTGATCGGTTGGGTTGCACCGCCTGCGGTGGTGAACAACGGCTTGCCGGAAAACGCTACGCCCCAGGTATCGGCGGTGGTGCCACTCAAATCGAACTTCCACAACCGTCCTTTCAGGTCCCCCCCATAGGCGGCCTGCACTACATTCTGTGAGTTGACCCTGAGCTTCACCGACGACAAGCCGTTGGTGGTTTCCGTGCTATCGACCACGATTTTCTTGATCAGCGAGCCATCGCGGATATCCACCACATACAGCGCTGCCACTCCAGAGTGACTGCCATAGCCGTTGGAAATGAACGCAGCCCAGCGACCATCGGCCAAGCGTGCCACTTCCGGGCGCGCATAGGCATAACCCAGATCATTGAAAACGTTCGCCGCACTGGCCGTGGCCGGCGCACTGATTTCCCATAACGCCCTGATCACGTTACCGGCTGAGGCGTCGAACAGTTGCAGCGCATAGAACGTTTTTCCGCCCGCCCCGGTTCCGCCAATCGCCAGGGTTTTCCAGGCGTTATCGAGTTGAGCATCGAACACACCGAGCTGACCGTCGACCAAAAACTTGTGGCTTACACCGTTGATGTAGGTGGGATCAGCGATATAGCGCAATGATGGCAGCACGCTGGAAGGCATGTAGGCATAACGCCTGACACCGTTGGCCGAGTTGATGACATTTACAAAGCCGTCGTTGGCGTTCACCACCAGGCTGGCATTCATATTGGCGGCTTTGGTGGCCAGGTAGCTGCTGTAGGTGGTGTCGCCCACCAGATCGGACGCGGTCTGGTCCGTGGGCGCGGCCAGCACGAGGGGCGAATTGATGATATCGCCGAGCAACACGCTACGCGCTTTCAACCCGGTTTTGTGGGTGCCCTTGCTCCACTCTACAAGATCGCTGCCGGTGATGCCGATGGGTAAGCTCTGGCTGAGGGAAGTCTGCTGGGCCGGGGAAAAATTGCCGTAGGCCAGAGTGACAGCGGCGTTGGTCAGGGTATTCCAGGACTGGTAGGTCGGCGCAGTGGCATCGGGCACAATCGTGGTATCGGTCGTCCATAGCACCGCGTCCGTGTTAACCGCGCCCGCCGATGTGAAGCCAAAGGACTTGATGGTGCCCCGCCAGTCCTTGGGGTCGTAGGTGGTCTGGAAGTAGGTTGAGTTGCTGGTCAGGGTCGTGCCGCTGGTAACGCCGCTGCCACCTGAACCGGCCTTGGCGGTGATGTCGCTCAGAGCCGAAGAGAGTGCGCTGTTCAATCCCGTGCCGTCGGTCGCTTGGTAGTACCTTCCCTGTCCATAGGTCGCTGCGTCCGACAACATCTGGTTTGCCGCGGTGAAACCCACGGTATAGGTATTCATGTTCTGCTTGGGAAAATCCAGGGCATCCCAGCTTTTTCCCGTGGCATCGGTCCCCGTGGAGCGCATGTCGATGTCGAAGGCGAACTTGGCGATGTCATCCAGGAACAGGGTATCGCCCTCATTGTCGCCGAAGCGGTTGGCACCATCGTTACTGCTGATACCGTCCCAGTTCGGTAACGCGCTGCCACCCAGCGGATCGTCGGTCGGAAAGGTGTGGTCGAAGGTCGGCAAACCACCGGTGATCACCACACCGTAATTTCTCTGGCAGCGATACTGAATCGGACTGGTGTAGGTGTTGGGCGTCGAGTTGTTGTATGGCGCCATGCCACGGAAATAGCGGGTGATCTCGTAATAGGCTTCAGCCAGGGGCGTATTCGCCTGCGCGCTCAGTTCGTCGATTCCAGCGATCAATGCGTTGTAGTTGGCATCGGCCTGAGCCGAGGTCACGGTGCCGCTGACGGCCGACAAATCACTGACCGTACGAACGATATAACCGCCGTCATTCTTATGGTTGCCGACCGCCAGGTTGAACGTCGACAGACCGACGCGCAGCGAGCGGTTGCTGGCCACCAACGCCTTGGAAACGTTGCGCGCCACATTCATCCGGTAATCATTGGGAATCGAACCATCGGTGAAATCCCGCTCGGAGTTGTTGGCCAGGCTTATCAGATAGGACAGGTAATTCGCCGTATAAAGCGTGTCCTCGCTCCCTACCGGATCGGGAAGTTTCAGGCAAAGCGCATCCAGACCGGCGCTTTTATAAAAACCGTACCATCCGGCCTTCGAGCATGTTCCATGAGTCAAACTCGACAAGGGAATATTGCCATCGGCCGTACCAAGCTCACGGCCTTTGTTGCACGAACCATTGGAGAGGCAAATAGTCACCGGGGGGCGTGGGACCGTCGGGTCGAAGCCTGGCGCCCAGATAATGCTGTTCATACTCTTCGAGTCGTCGAGTAACAGCATTACATTGGGGGCCACGGCGGCGGCGTTCAACAACGGCGAATCCGAGGGCGTGAAGGCATAGGTCGGCGCTGTCAGATAAAGGCTCAACGCCGCGCCGCAGAACAACTGCAACATCCAATGGCGCCAGCCTGTGCGGGCCTCAGTACTTCGCATAGACACTCTCCACCACACTGCGCGAATTGCCCGCGATGCCCACGGCGGTCACCCGGTACAGCGTTGCCGACGTGTTGCTTGGCACGTTCACGGCCGTCAGGGTGGTGCCGATGTTCTGCACCCCGTAAAAGCCGCTGCCGGAGGCGATCCAGGTCACCCCCGAGGTGGAGTTGAACCCGGCGGCGGTAATGATCGACGCCTCGGTGGGCGGCGCACATTGGCTGGTACCGCTGCAAACCGGCAATGAATAGGTGTTCAGTTGCACCGCGCTTTCGCCGACTCGCAATGCCGCTTCGGCGCCTTGGAATGACTGGTTGCGCAGGATCACGCTGCTGGCCATTTTTTCCTGCAACGTGGCGCTCTGCATCGATGAAAGCCCGATCAACGTCAGCACCAGGAGAAACACCAGGCTGACCAACAGCGCCATGCCGCGCTGGGCGTGAGGGATCATGGGAGCAATACTCATCGGCCCTCCCCTCATGGCAACCGGTTGCGCAAGGCGGCAACCACGTTGAAGGTTTGTTCGTGTACCCGGTTGTTCGGGTCGCTCAGCGTTAGCGTGAGTCGCACACTACGGATTCGTGCCGGATCGGATGGGTTGCTGCTGTAGGTGGAGGCAGCCGTATCCGTGGCTGAACTGGCGAGGCCGAAGCTCACATTGAACGCACTGACATTGTTCACCAGCACCTGCTGCGTCGGTGTGCCGGCACCGGAGCCCATCAGCAGTTGGTTGTTGCTGAAGCTGTAGACCAATCGCCGGATCGGAAATGCCAACTGCCCAGACGTCGGCGTTCTTAGTCCGGTGTAGGCCGTTGCGGTGTTGCGACAGTCCGAAACTACTGTCCAGGTTGGCGCACCGCCACTGCCGCCGACATCGGCGGTGACAAGCGTTAATTTGAGATTGGCATTGTCCCAACTGATCGGCGTGATCTGACTGGCATTGAAATTCCCTGCCGAGCTGGCGTCGACAATCGTGCCCAGGCAACCGAACATGCCGACCATGCGGATTTCCTGAATCATTTTACTCAGGACGAACCGTGCATCTTCCTGCATGCCGGCGGCGGTGTTCTGACTGACGTAGGTGTTTTTAGCCGCGATGAATATCTGCGCCACGCCCAGAACCACGACCAGACTCAACGCCAGGGCGATCAGTAACTCGATCAGGCCGAAACCTTTGCTGGCTCTGATCATGGTGTCGTCGCCGGATCAACGGTGGCGCGACTGGTGAGGACAAAACTGCGGCGCGAGTCCGCGGTATTGGCGGCCCGCGAGTCGTCCCAGGCAATGGTGATGGTATACACCCGCTGATTGCGAGTGATGCTACCGGTTGCCGTGGCGCCGCCGAAATTGACGATGTTGCTGGTGAAGTCGTAAAGGTCCTGATCCCGGGCCACGCTCAGGTTGCCCGAGGTCGGTGGCGTGACGGTGTAATCGGCGCCGGAGTTGGCACGAATGCGGTCCATCATGTCGTAGGCGATAAAACTCGCCTGGCTGGTCATCCGCGAGCTGTCGGTGTACTTCAGCGCATTGAGCTGAATCGCCGCCGCGCCCAACAACCCCACGGCCAGGACCAACAACGCGACCAGTACCTCGATCAGCGTCATGCCCTCCTGTGCACGCTTGCTCCAACCCCTCATCCGCAACTTCCACCCAATAGAATTCGTCCGTTCAAACACACATTCAGCGTCCTGCTCTGTGCCCCCAGTGCATAACTGATCACGACTGCCGTGGACGGCGCCGACAAACCGCCCAGGTTGTTGAAATCAATGGCGGTCACTCCTGAGGTTAGCGTCAGAGTTGCACCACTGCTCATCGCTGGAACAACCCGCAATACATTGGCCGAATTGCCAGTACCGTCATAAACGGTCAGATCGCCAGTCCAGACACTCCCTCCTGCTGTCGGACGAACCCGGGTGGTAATGCCCCGGTCGATCGCCTCAAGGCGGGCGTAATTGAGCGCGTGCTGCAGGTCGCCGATCTCGGTGTCGGCCTTGGTGCTTTGCACCGAGCGGGTAAACGCCGGAACAGCCAGGCTGATCAGGATCAGAAACACGGCGAGCGTAATCAGCAGCTCGATCAGCGTGAAACCTTTTGTACGATGATCCATCGGTGCCCTCCGTTGCCGTCGGCTATACCTGCTTCTACACGCTAGAACATTCGACCGGCGGATGTACGGTTGTTTTGCCATTACTCGCGCAGGGATCGTGCGGGCCGCAGCACTCCAGGGAGGGAGATGACATGCATCAGCAAGGTTTCAGCCTGATCGAACTGCTCATGGGACTGACAATTGTCGGGATTGTTCTGCAACTGGTCAGCCCGGCATTTGCCGCGCTTACCGAATCGAACCATCGGCAACAGGCAGCCGAGTCGCTGATCAGTGGAATCCGGCACGCCAGAACCCTGGCCATCACCCGAAACCAGAGCGTGGTCATTCATGGCATCAACGGCGATTGGAGCCAGGGCTGGCGAATCATTCTGGACATCAGCGGCAAAGGGCCGGAAGACAGCAGTAATCCGCTGCTGGTCGAGCGCGCCAGTGATGCGCGGACGCCGATTGTCGGCAATTGGTGGGTCAGGCGTTTTGTGCGGTTCAGCAGTCTGGGCCAACCGCTGATGCCCAGGCGGGCGTTTCAGGCAGGAACGCTACATATTTGCTCGGCTCGCGAGCCGGTCAGCCAGCTCCAGGTGGTGCTGGCGGCGAGCGGTCGAGTGCGCCTGGCCAACGATAAGGCTGAGCAGGCGCTGTGTCGAAAGGCGAAAAGTGTTAAAGCAGCGAACGCACGCGCAGCTCTTTAGGCATGGAGAAGGTGATGTTCTCCTCGCGGCCGGCCAGCTCATCAGCCCCGGTGGCGCCCCAGGCCTGCAATTGCTGGATTACGCCACGCACCAGTACTTCCGGAGCGGAGGCACCGGCGGTGATGCCAATCCGCTCGACACCGTCGAACCAGCTCTTTTGCAGGTCTTCGGCGCCGTCGATCAGATAGGCCGGGGTGGCCATGCGTTCAGCCAGTTCACGCAGGCGATTGGAGTTGGAGCTGTTCGGGCTGCCGACCACCAGCACCACGTCGCATTCGTCCGCCAGTTGCTTGACGGCGTCCTGACGGTTTTGCGTGGCGTAGCATATGTCGTCCTTGCGCGGACCGCCGATGGCCGGGAACCGAGTACGCAGGGCGTCGATCACGCGACTGGTATCGTCCATGGACAGGGTAGTCTGGGTGACGAAAGCCAGTCTTTCAGGGTTGTTCACCTGCAAAGCGGCCACGTCTTTCTCGTCCTCGACCAGATAGATCGCGCCACCATTGCTGCCATCGTACTGGCCCATGGTGCCTTCGACTTCCGGGTGACCGGCGTGGCCGATGAGGATGCATTCACGGCCGTCGCGGCTGTAGCGCGCGACTTCGATGTGTACCTTGGTCACCAGCGGGCAGGTAGCGTCGAACACTTTCAGGCCACGGCCAGCGGCTTCGGTGCGCACGGCCTGGGAAACGCCATGGGCGCTGAAGATCACGATCACGTCATCCGGCACCTGATCCAGCTCTTCAACGAAGATCGCCCCACGGGCGCGCAGGTCTTCGACGACGAATTTATTGTGGACCACTTCGTGGCGCACGTAGATCGGCGGCCCGAAGACTTCCAGGGCGCGGTTGACGATTTCGATCGCCCGGTCCACACCGGCGCAGAAGCCACGGGGGTTGGCGAGTTTGATTTGCATGCTGTGCCTCGTGTCTTGCGCGCAAGAGATAGCGAAAACAGTGAAAAAACTACTGTGGGAGCGAGCCTGCTCGCGAAAGCGGTGCGTCAGTCAACATTGATGTTGAATGTGATGACGCCATCGCGAGCAGGCTCGCTCCCACAAGTTACAGCGCTTTGACGTTGATGATCTCGACGTCAAAGGTCAAGGTTTTACCGGCCAGCGGGTGGTTGAAGTCGATCGTCACCTGGGTGTCATCGAATTCTTTTACCACACCGGGCAGCTCAGTATTGGCCGCATCGTTGAAGATCACCAGCAAGCCAGGCGACAGCTCCATATCCTTGAACTGCGAGCGCGGGATGATCTGCACGTTTTGCGGGTTCGGCTGACCAAAGGCGTTTTCCGGCTCGATGGTCAGGGTGCGTTTGTCGCCGACCTTGAAGCCGAACAGCGCCGCTTCGAAACCTGGCAACAGGCTGCCGTCGCCAACCTTGAAGGTCGCCGGGGCTTTGTCGAAGGTGCTGTCGACGGTGTCGCCGTTCTCCAGACGCAATGCAAAGTGCAAGGTGACTTCCGTGTTCTGGCCGATGCGTTGCTCAGCCAATACCTGTTCAGTCATGAACGGTTTCTCCGGTCTTTTTACTTTTGAACATATCCAGTGCAAGCATCACGGCACCGACAGAAATTGCGCTGTCGGCAAAGTTGAACGCCGGGAAATACCAGCGGTTCTGCCAATGCACCAGAATGAAATCGATCACATGGCCCAGGGCAATGCGGTCGTACAGGTTACCCAGCGCGCCACCCAGCACCAGCGCCAAAGCGACTGCCAGCCAGGTTTCGTTGCGCCCCAGGCGCTTGAGCCAGACCACCAGCACCGCACTGACCACCACCGCGATCAGGGCGAACAGCCAGCGCTGCCAGCCGGAGCTGTCAGCCAGGAAACTGAACGCCGCGCCAGTGTTGTAGGCCAGGGTCCAGCTGAAGTAATCGGGGATCACCACGATTTGCTGGTACATGCTCAGCGAGCTTTCGAAGTAGAACTTGCTGGCCTGGTCGATGACCAGGACCAGCAAGCTCAACCAGAGCCAGCTCAGCCGTCCGAAACGGCCAACGGCGTTAGGCATAGTGACGAACCTCGCCTGCGCCGCTGATGTTGTCGACGCAACGACCGCAGATTTCCGGATGCTCCGGGTTCGCGCCAACGTCTTCAGTGCCAGCAACGGGCGCACTTGGCATGGCTCGACTTGACCACTTTGAGCTTCAGGCCGCCAACTTCAGTGACCACGGAATCGCCCGGCGCCTGCACGAACGGCGCAACGGTGGCAGTCGAGGTAATCAACACGAAGCGCAGTTCGTTGCTCAGCTTGGCCAGATCGGCACTCAGCGCATCTTCGGCGAACAGCGTCACTTCGGCTTGCAGGTTGCCACCGACGGCCTTCGCCGCGCGCTGGATTTCCATTTCCTTGTTGACCGCGACCTTCACCGCCATGATCCGCTCCCAGTAGGCGCGGTCCAGCTCGAAGCCTTCCGGCAATTCGGTCAGGCCTTCATACCAGGTGTTGAGCATCACAGAGTCGTTACGCTCGCCCGGCAAGTACTGCCACAGCTCATCGGCGGTAAACGCCAGGATCGGCGCGATCCAGCGCACCAGCGCTTCGGAGATGTGGTACAGCGCGGTTTGCGCCGAACGACGGGCCTTGCTGTTGGCGCCAGTGGTGTACTGACGGTCCTTGATGATGTCGAGGTAGAAACCGCCCAATTCCTGCACGCAGAAGTTGTGGATCTTGGAGTAGACGTTCCAGAAACGGTATTCGCCGTAGTGCTCTTGCAGCTCGCGTTGCAGCAGCAGGGTGCGATCCACGGCCCAACGGTCCAGAGCGAGCATTTCTTCGGCTGGCAGGATGTCGGTGGCCGGGTTGAAACCGGTCAAGTTGGAAAGCAGGAAGCGCGCAGTGTTACGGATGCGCCGGTAGGCGTCCGCACTGCGTTGCAGGATCTGCTCGGAAACCGCCATTTCACCCGAGTAGTCGGTAGAAGCGACCCACAGACGCATGATATCGGCGCCCAGGGTGTCGTTGACCTTCTGCGGCGCGATCACGTTGCCCAAAGACTTGGACATTTTGCGACCGGACTCGTCGACGGTGAAACCGTGGGTCAGCAGCTCGCGGTACGGGGCGTGGTCGTCGATGGCGCAACCGGTCAGCAACGACGAGTGGAACCAGCCGCGGTGCTGGTCCGAACCCTCCAGGTACAGGTCGGCACGTGGACCGGTCTCGTGACCCATCGAGTGCGAGCCGCGCAGGACGTGCCAGTGCGTGGTGCCCGAGTCGAACCAGACGTCCAGGGTGTCGCTGATCTTGTCGTACAGCGGCGCTTCTTCACCGAGCAACTCGGCGGCGTCCATCTTGAACCAGGCTTCGATGCCTTCGACTTCGACGCGCTGGGCGACGATTTCCATCAACTCGACGGTGCGTGGGTGCAGCTCGCCGCTTTCCTTGTTCAGGAAGAACGGGATCGGCACGCCCCAATTGCGTTGGCGGGAGATGCACCAGTCCGGACGGTTGGCGATCATCGAGTGCAGACGCGCCTGGCCCCAGGCCGGAACGAATTTGGTCTCTTCGATAGCTTTGATCGCCCGCTTGCGCAGGGTTTCGCCGGTCGCAGGCTCTTTGTCCATGCCGATGAACCACTGCGCGGTGGCGCGGTAGATCAGCGGGGTCTTGTGACGCCAGCAGTGCATGTAGCTATGTTCAATGGTTTCGGTGTGCAGCAGCGCGCCGACTTCCGACAGTTTGTCGACGATGGCCGGGTTGGCCTTCCAGATGAACTGGCCGCCGAAGAACTCCAGCGATGTCGCGTACACGCCGTTGCTTTGCACCGGATTGAGGATGTCATCGTTGACCATGCCATAGGCTTTGCAGGTCACGAAGTCGTCTACGCCGTAGGCTGGAGAGGAGTGAACCACGCCGGTGCCCGCGCCCAGTTCGACGTATTCAGCCAGGTAAACCGGCGACAGACGATCGTAGAACGGGTGGCGGAAGTTGATCAGTTCCAGTGCTTTACCGGTGGCGGTCGCAATGACCGAGCCTTCCAGGCTGTAACGGGCAAGGCACGACTCGACCAGCTCTTCAGCCAGCACCAGCAGTTTGTCGCCGACGTCGACCAGGGCGTAGTTGAATTCCGGGTGAACGTTCAGCGCCTGGTTGGCCGGGATGGTCCACGGGGTGGTGGTCCAGATCACGATCGAAGCAGGTTTGCCCAGCGATGGCAGACCGAACGCGGCAGCCAGTTTGGCCTCATCAGCGATCGGGAAGGCCACGTCGATGGTCGCGGATTTTTTGTTCTCGTACTCGACTTCGGCTTCAGCCAGGGCCGAACCGCAGTCAAAGCACCAGTTCACAGGCTTCAGGCCCTTGAACACGAAACCACCCTTGACGATTTCCGCCAGGGCGCGGATTTCACCGGCCTCGTTTTTGAAGTCCATGGTCTTGTACGGGTTGGCGAAGTCGCCCAACACGCCCAGACGGATGAATTCGGACTTCTGGCCTTCGATCTGCTCGGTAGCGTAGGCACGGCACAGTTCGCGGGTCTTGTCCGCGCCCAGGTTCTTGCCGTGGGTCACTTCGACTTTGTGCTCGATCGGCAGACCGTGGCAGTCCCAGCCCGGAACATAAGGCGCATCGAAACCCGACAGGGTTTTCGAGCGGATGATCATGTCCTTGAGAATCTTGTTCAGCGCATGACCGATGTGAATCGTGCCGTTGGCGTACGGAGGACCGTCGTGAAGTACGAACTTCGGACGATCCTTGCCAATCTCGCGCAACTTACCGTACAGGCCAATACTGTCCCAGCGCTGCAGAATCTGCGGTTCGCGCTGTGGCAGGCCGGCCTTCATTGGGAAGGCGGTGTCCGGAAGGTTTAGCGTGGCTTTATAGTCGGTCATTTAAGGCTCTTCATTAGCGATTGGCGCTAGGTGCGACAGGGCACGGGCGGCGGCGACATCCGCATTGATCGCCGTCTTAAGCGCCTCCAGAGAGGCGAAACGCTGCTCTTCACGCAGCTTGTGGTGGAAAACCACCGTCAAACGCCGGTCATACAGATCGCCGGCAAAATCCAAAAGATGTACTTCGAGGTGGGCTTTGCCATCACCTTGGACCGTTGGCCGCACACCGATATTGGCGACGCCTGGCCAGGTCTTGCCGTCGATGTCGACGTTGACCAGATAAACCCCGGACAGCGGCACACGACGACGCTTGAGTTGTATATTGGCGGTCGGCGTACCGAGCTGGCGCGCCAGCTTCTGGCCGTGCAGGACTCGCCCGGCAATCCGGTACGGACGACCGAGTAGCCGCTCGGCCAAGGCAAAATCTGCAGCGGCCAGGGCGTTACGCACCTGAGTGCTGCTGACACGAATACCGTCCAGCTCGACGGTCTGCGCCGCTTCAACGGTAAACCCCTGAAGGACGCCAGCCTGTTGCAGGAAATCGAAATCCCCTAGCCGGTCACAGCCGAAACGGAAATCGTCACCGACCTCCAGATGCTGTACGCCGAGGCCGTCCACCAGAATAGTATCGACGAATTCGCTGGCGCTGAGTTTGCTCAAGCGCTGATTGAACGCCAGGCACAGCACCCGGTCGACACCCTCTAAGGCCAGCAGTTGCAGTTTGTCCCGCAAGCGGGCCAGTCGGGCCGGGGCGGTGTCCGGGGCGAAGAATTCTCGCGGCTGCGGCTCGAAAATCACCACACAGCTGGGCACGCCCAACTCGAGCGCACGCTCACGCAGCCGGGCCAGGATAGCCTGGTGACCACGGTGAACACCGTCAAAGTTGCCAATAGTGGCGACACAGCCCCGATGCTGGGGGCGCAGGTTGTGGAGGCCTCGAACCAGCTGCATAACGCGCTTCTTGCTCATAAAGTGGTCGATTATAACCACACCCGGCGGCCGACGACAGGCAACACCGTAACCCAAAGTGATCGAGCCGACAAAACAGTCGGCCCGCCCGTGTTTATCGAGACAAAAGCCTCAACTCAAAGCCTTGCGATTGAAGTCACGCAAACGGAAGCCCATCAACAGCAACATGCCGAAATACGCCACCACGCCGGCGATCACCAATGCGCCCAGACGCAGCAAACGCTCCAGCATATGCCCTTCCGCCCAAGCCGGCATGAAGTGCATTGCGCCCAGCAATACCGCGGACATCACCACCACCGCCACCAGCAGTTTGAGCCCGAACTTTGCCCAGCCCGGTTGCGGCTGATACATCTGCTGCTTGCGCAGCTGATAGAACAGCAGCCCGGCGTTGATGCAGGCACCCGCGCTGATGGCCAGGGCCAGACCGGCGTGAGCCAGCGGACCGATCAGCACAAGGTTGAACAACTGGGTGACGATCAGGGTGAAAATCGCGATTTTTACCGGGGTGCGGATGTTTTGTTGCGCATAAAAGCCCGGCGCCAGCACTTTGATGACGATAATCCCCAGCAAACCGACGGAATAAGCAATCAGCGCACGCTGGGTCATTGCCGCATCGAAAGCGCTGAACTGACCGTACTGGAACAGCGAAACCGTCAGCGGCTCCGCCAGAATCCCCAGCGCCAGGGCGCACGGCAATACCAGCATGAAGCACAGGCGCAGCCCCCAATCGAGGATCCGCGAGTATTCGTGGCGATCCTGGCTGGCATAGGTCCTGGCCAGAGTCGGCAGCAGAATCGTGCCCAGTGCCACACCCAGCACGCCGGATGGCAACTCCATCAGGCGATCGGCGTAATACATCCAGGACACGGAACCGGCCACCAGAAACGAAGCAAATATGGTGTTGATGATCAGCGAAATCTGACTCACCGAAACGCCGATGATCGCTGGCAGCATCTGTTTCATGACCCGCCAGACACCACTGTCGCGCAGATTCAGACGTGGCAGCACCAACATGCCGATTTTTTTCAGGTGCGGCAGCTGAAACAGCAATTGCGCCAGGCCTCCCACCAGAACAGCCCAGCCCAGCGCCATTACCGGCGGATCGAAATACGGCGTCAGGAACACCGCGAAGATGATCATGCTGACATTGAGCAGGGTCGGCACGAAGGCCGGCACCGAGAAGCGATTCCATGTATTGAGGATCGCTCCGGCCAATGAAGACAGGGAGATCAGCAATATATAAGGAAAAGTGACCCGCAGCAGATCGGTGGTCAGCTCGAATTTTTCCGGGGTCGTGACGAAACCCGGTGCCGTGGCCCAGATGACCCAAGGCGCGGCGAGCATGCCCAGCGCGGTGACCAGCGCCAGCACCAGCGTCAGCAGGCCCGAGACGTAGGCAATGAAGGTTCGCGTCGCCTCCTCACCCTTCTGGCTTTTATATTCGGCGAGAATCGGCACGAAGGCCTGGGAAAATGCGCCCTCGGCGAAGATCCGCCGCAGCAGATTGGGCAGTTTGAAGGCGATAAAGAAGGCGTCTGTCGCCATTCCCGCACCAAATGCGCGAGCGATAAGGGTGTCGCGAACGAACCCCAACACCCGGGAAAGCATTGTGATAGAGCTGACAGCGGCCAACGATTTGAGCAGATTCATTGAAAGAGTTTTTGCCTGTCGATAAACAGCAGGCGAACAACGCGCCCACTTATGCGATACTCCGCGCCGCAACAGCACAGAGCCAAAGCTCGCGAGTTTACAGGTCGCACGCCGGAAAGAAATATCCCGGCGCTCTATGCCTGCCACTTAGCGGATCGTCTCAACCGCCCTTGACAAGACATCAACTCATCGGCATGATTCGCGGCCTATTTTGTTTGCTATTTCCTAAAAAGTCTTTCGAGGAGCTCGACGGTGGCCAACACACCTTCCGCCAAAAAACGTGCAAAACAGGCTGAGAAGCGTCGCAGCCACAACGCCAGCCTGCGTTCCATGGTTCGTACCTACATCAAGAATGTAGTTAAAGCCATCGACGCAAAAGACGCTGCCAAAGCTCAAGCTGCTTACGTTCTGGCTGTGCCAGTTATCGACCGCATGGCCGATAAAGGCATCATCCACAAGAACAAAGCTGCTCGCCATAAGAGCCGCCTGAATGGCCACGTCAAGGCCCTGAACGTTGCCGCTGCTGCCTAAGCGACGCGCTCGTTAAAAAACCGACCTCAGGGTCGGTTTTTTATTGCCTGCGATTTATCAAATACACCACAAAAAAAATGTGGGAGCGAGCCTGCTCGCGATAGTGGACGTCCAGCCAGCATAAATGCTGAATGCCAGTCCGTTATCGCGAGCAGGCTCGTTCCCACATTTGGGTCTGCGTCAAATTATTGAGCGTGCGCCCACGGCAGAATGGGAATCGCCGTCACCGCATTCTGCGGGCTGCCCTCGATCAAACGATCGCTATAAACCAGATACACCAGCGTATTACGCTTCTTGTCGAGGAATCGCACCACCTGCATGGTCTTGAACACCAAGGATGTGCGCTCCTTGAACACCTCCTCGCCATCCTTGAGCTCACCCTTGAAGTTGATCGGACCGACCTGACGGCACGCAATAGATGCTTCAGCGCGATCCTCAGCCAGACCCAAGCCACCCTTTACGCCGCCGGTCTTGGCGCGCGACAGGTAGCATGTCACGCCATCCACCTTCGGATCATCAAACGCCTCGACAACGATACGGTCGTTCGGACCAACAAACTTGAACACCGTCGACACCTGGCCAATTTCATCGGCCAAGGCCAGCAGCGGCATCGCCAACAATAAGCCCAATAATCCTTTTGCCACACGCATTCAGGTATTCCTTCAGACCAGAATCAGGTTATCGCGGTGAACCAGTTCCGGCTCCGCCATGTAACCCAACAAACCGACAATCGCCTCAGACGACTGACCGATGATTTTTTGTGCTTCCAGAGCGCTGTAGTTAGCCAGGCCACGGGCGATTTCACGACCGTCCGGCGCCACGCAGACCACCATTTCGCCGCGACGGAAACTGCCCTGGACCAGCTTGACGCCCACCGGCAGCAAACTTTTGTTGCCCTGGGACAGCGCCGTCACCGCACCCGCATCCAGCACCAGCGTGCCGCGAGTTTGCAGATGCCCGGCCAGCCACTGCTTGCGCGCCGCCAACATGCCGCGCTCAGGTGACAACAAGGTGCCGACGCGCTCGCCCGCCTTGAGACGATCCAGCACTCGCTCAATGCGCCCACCAACGATGATGGTGTGCGCACCGGAACGCGCCGCCAGACGCGCAGCGCGCAACTTGGTCTGCATACCGCCACGACCCAGCGCTCCGCCCGTGCTGCCAGCCACCGCATCCAGCGCCGGATCATCGGCACGCGCCTCATAAATCAGCTTGGCGTCGGGATTGTTGCGCGGATCGGCATCGAACATGCCATCGCGATCAGTGAGGATCACCAACAAATCGGCCTCAACCAGGTTCGCCACGAGCGCCGCCAGCGTGTCGTTGTCGCCGAAACGAATTTCGTCAGTGACCACGGTGTCGTTCTCGTTGATCACCGGGATCACCTTGAGTTCGACCAACGCCCGCAGCGTACTGCGAGCGTTCAGGTAGCGCTTGCGGTCGGATAAATCGTCGTGAGTCAGGAGAATCTGCGCGGTATGCCGGCCATGCTCGGCGAAGCTCGACTCCCAGGCCTGCACCAACCCCATCTGACCGATGGCGGCAGCCGCCTGCAACTCGTGCATTGCACTGGGTCGTACGGTCCAGCCCAGACGACTCATGCCCGCCGCCACCGCCCCGGAGGACACCAGCACCAGCTCAACGCCCGCTTCGTGCAGGGCAACCATCTGCTCGACCCAGACACCCATTGCCGCGCGATCCAGGCCTTTGCCGTCCGCCGTCAGCAAAGCGCTGCCGATCTTCACGACCCAACGCTGCGCACCTGTCACCTTGCTCCGCATCATCTTCAACCTTAGCTTGAGGACAGCACGACCCGGCGCTGCCCTAACGTTATTCGTGACTACCGATTTCCAGATACTAAAACGCCGCTCTAGTGAGCGGCGCTTAAGTTTATCGCAACGAATCAGTCACGCACGTAAATGATTTCCGGACCGTCTTCGTCATCCACATCTTCTTCGTCCCAATCGTCATCACCGATGTCATGGACCGACTTCACGCCACTGCGACGCAGGGCACGCTGATCGTCCAGCGCCTGCAACTGGGCGCGCGCTTCATCTTCGATGCGCCGATCGAGCTCGGCCAGCTCTTCCTTGTAGGCCGGGTCGTTAGCCAGACGATCGGCACGATCTTCCAGGTAACGCATGATGTCATGGCAAAGACGCTCGGTGCCTTGCTTGGCGATCGCGGAGATCACGTAGACCGGACCGGTCCACTCCAGACGATCAACGATTTCCTTGACGCGAGCGTCGTGCTCTTCCTCAAGGATCTGGTCGCACTTGTTCAGCACCAGCCAGCGATCACGCTCAGCCAGGGAGGGACTGAACTTGGTCAGCTCGCTGACGATTACTTCAGCGGCATCCGGAGCACTGGTGTCATCCAGCGGCGCCATGTCGACGAGGTGCAGCAGCAGACGGGTACGCGACAAGTGCTTGAGGAAACGAATCCCCAGGCCCGCACCGTCGGAAGCACCTTCGATCAGACCCGGAATGTCCGCCACCACGAAGCTCTTCCAGCGATCGACGCTGACCACACCCAGGTTCGGCACCAGAGTGGTGAACGGGTAGTCGGCGACTTTCGGCTTGGCAGCCGATACCGAGCGAATGAAGGTACTTTTGCCGGCGTTCGGCAAACCGAGCAGACCGACATCCGCCAACACCTTCATTTCCAGCTTCAGGTCGCGCTGCTCACCCGGTTTGCCCGGCGTGGTCTGACGCGGTGCGCGGTTGGTGCTGGATTTGAAACGAGTGTTACCCAGACCGTGCCAGCCGCCGTGAGCCACCAGCAGACGCTGACCGGCCTTGGTCAGGTCACCGATCACTTCCTGAGTCGCGGAATCGATGACGGTAGTACCGACCGGAACGCGCAGCACCAGCTCCTCACCTTTCTTACCGGTGCAGTCAGTGCTACCGCCGTTGGAACCGCGCTCGGCATCGAAGTGCCGGGTGTAACGGTAGTCCACCAAGGTATTCAGGTTCTCGTCGGCAACCATATAAACCGAGCCGCCATCACCACCGTCACCGCCGTTCGGGCCGCCGTTTTCAATGAATTTTTCGCGACGGAAGCTCATGCAACCGTTGCCGCCGTCCCCGGCCTTTACTCGAATCGATACTTCATCAACAAACTTCATAACAAAACGCCTCTCGCCATACGGACGAGCCGAAAAAACCTAGACATAAGACTCTTGCAAAAATGAGCGCAGCGACCTCAATCAACGACCGCCAATACAGCGCTGGAGCCCATCACAAACAGCTTTGCAAGAGACTCACCCCACAAACGAAAAAGCCCCGTCGCAAGACAGGGCTTTTCCAGCAACTACGTAATTATGCCGCGACGACGTCAGTCTTCGGGACAATGCTTACGTAACGACGACCGAAGGCGCCTTTTACTTCGAACTTGATCACGCCGTCGATTTTAGCGAACAGAGTGTGATCTTTGCCCATGCCAACGCCGTAGCCAGCGTGGAATTGGGTGCCGCGCTGACGCACGATGATGTTGCCCGGAATGATAACCTGGCCGCCATACATCTTCACGCCAAGGCGTTTGGCTTCTGAGTCGCGACCGTTACGGGTACTACCACCAGCTTTTTTGTGTGCCATGAGTTCAATTCTCCTAGTGAGGAATTAGGCTGAAATTAAGCCTGAATACCGGTGATTTTGATCTCGGTGTACCACTGGCGGTGGCCCATACGCTTCATGTGGTGCTTACGGCGACGGAACTTGATGATGCGGACTTTATCGTGACGACCTTGGGAGATCACTTCAGCCACAACGGTAGCGCCAGGAACAACTGGAGCGCCGATATTCACGTCGTCGCCATTGGCAACCAACAGAACGCGATCAAAAGTAACGGATTCGCCGGTAGCGATTTCCAGTTTTTCGATCTTCAGGTATTCACCTGGAGCAACTTTGTACTGCTTGCCACCAGTAACGATTACTGCATAAGACATGGTATTTCTCCGATAATCCTGCTCACCCAGCTCTTTATAAGAAGAGGTATTGGCTGGCATGGCTGCATAAGGCTGGAAGGCCTGTTTGCAATTGCGTAAGGCAGGTGCTGCCCAGGAAGTTCAGGGTGCGCGATTGTACGCAAGCTGCCGGGGCGATGCAAGAGGCTGTCCATCGTGCCTTGACAGGCCCGGACGTGGGTCCTAGCATGCCGCGCAACCCTTCTGGAGCAACTGTCGCTGATGCAACCCCAAGCTTTCTACCGCGCGGTGGCGGACGATTTTAGCGCCGTCGACGGCATCATCAAGAAACAGCTGACTTCCCGAGTGCCGCTGGTATCGAAAATCGGCGACTACATTACCTCGGCTGGCGGTAAACGCCTGCGCCCGTTGCTCGTGCTGCTGTGCGGCAAGGCACTCGGCCGTGAAGGCGATGACCTGCGCCTGCTGGCCGCGACCATCGAGTTCCTGCACACCGCCACCCTGCTGCACGATGACGTCGTCGACATGTCCGGCATGCGCCGTGGCCGCTCGACCGCCAACGCCATGTGGGGCAACGCACCAAGCGTGCTGGTGGGCGACTTCCTGTATTCGCGTTCTTTCGAAATGATGGTCGAACTGGGCTCCATGCCGGTGATGAAGATCCTTTCGCAAGCCACGCGCATCATCGCCGAAGGCGAAGTGTTGCAGCTGTCGAAGGTCCGCGACGCCAGCACTACCGAAGAAACCTACATGGAAGTCATCCGCGGCAAAACCGCGATGCTCTTCGAAGCCTCGACCCACAGTGCCGCGGCCCTGGCCGGCGCCTCGCCGGAACAGAGCGAAGCACTGCGCACCTTCGGCGATCACCTGGGAGTGGCGTTCCAATTGGTCGACGACCTGCTGGATTACCGTGGCGACGCCGAAACCTTGGGCAAGAACGTCGGCGACGATCTGGCCGAAGGTAAACCGACGCTGCCGCTGATCTACACCATGCGCGAAGGCACTCCGGAGCAGGCTGCACTGGTTCGTCAGGCGATCCAGAAAGGTGGCATCGAAGATCTGGAAAGCATTCGCGAGGCCGTTGAAGCTTCCGGCTCGCTGGATTACACCGCGCAACTGGCCCGCGATTACGTGGCCCGTGCGATCAAGTGCCTCGACGCCCTGCCCGCCAGCGAATACCGCGATGCATTGGTGGAATTGAGCGAGTTTGCGGTCGCCCGCACACACTGACACATACCCTGTAGGAGCGCGGCTTGCCCGCGAATGCGATCTACCAGTCGACACCAATGTGACTGACACACCGCGTTCGCAGGCAAACCTCGATCCTACAAAATCATGTGCCACCCTCTCCCCGTATAAACCCTATATAATGTGCGCTTTTTAGCCATCCTGAATCCAAGGAGCTTTAGTGAGCACGTTGCCACCCTGCCCGAAATGCAATTCCGAATACACCTATGAAGACGGCGCACAGCTGATCTGCCCGGAGTGCGCCCACGAGTGGTCCGCCAGCGGCGAAGCCGAAGCGGCCTCCGATGACACCGTGAAAAAGGATTCGGTCGGCAATGTCCTGCAGGACGGCGATACCATCACCGTGATCAAGGACCTCAAGGTCAAAGGCACGTCGCTGGTGGTCAAGGTCGGTACCAAGGTCAAGAACATCCGCCTGTGCGATGGCGACCACGACATCGACTGCAAGATCGACGGCATCGGCCCGATGAAACTCAAATCCGAGTTCGTCAGAAAAGTCTGAATCTGCTGTATTCCATCCCGCGCCTGGCGTGGGATGGTGCTTCGCCCTTCCCCACATCACCCAGCATTCCCGCGCAGCAGCCAAACGCCAGTCGTTTTGACGCCCGGCAACCCCCCGCAGAAAAAAACACAAATCGCCAATAGACCCTTGCTATTTGATGAATAAGAATTATTCTCATTGAAACCCATCAATGGAGATGAGACTCATGACTTATTTGATCGATGCCTGGCTGGACCGCCCACATCCCTACCTCAGAATCCTGCATCGGGAAACCGGGGAAGTCTGTGCGGTGCTTGAAGAAGAAGCCTTGAACGAGCTACAGGATCAGGGTGATCTGGACGTCAACGGCTTGAGTTCCAGTGAGCCGGTGGTGCTCAAGGAACTGGTACGCAATCTGTTTCTGTTCTGCTATGCCCGGGCGTTGCGCCCGACGAATGAGCTGCATCACAAGATCGAAATATGAAAATGCAATATGTCGGAGCGAGCCCTGTGGGAGCGGGCTTGCTCGCGAAGAGGCCATAACATTCAAGATCATCGCTGAATGACACACCGCCTTCGCGAGCAAGCCCGCTCCCACATGACCGAGCCCGTTCCGACACTCAGGGATTACAGAACGTCGAGCAGTTCGACGTCGAATACCAGTACGCTGTGCGGCGGAATGCTGCCAACGCCTTGAGCGCCGTAAGCCAGTTCGCTCGGCACGTACAGGCGCCATTTGCTGCCGGCGTTCATCAGTTGCAGGGCTTCGGTCCAGCCAGCGATGACGCCGCCTACCGGGAATTCTGCAGGCTGACCGCGATCATAGGAGCTGTCGAACACAGTGCCGTCGATCAGGGTGCCGTGGTAGTGAGTGCGCACTTGATCTTCACGGGTTGGCTTGGCGCCTTCACCTTGAGTCAGTACTTCGAATTGCAGGCCGGAAGCCAGAGTGGTGATGCCTTCACGCTTGGCGTTTTCAGCCAGGAAAGCCAGACCTTCGCCAGCAGCGGCTTCAGCCTTGGCTGCCGCTTCGGCTTGCATGATTTCGCGGATCACCTTGAAGCTGGCGGACATTTCTTCCTGCCCCACACGGCTTGGCTTGCCGGCGAACGCGTCGGTCAGGCCAGCCAGGATCGCGTCCAGGCTAACGCCCGGTGGCGGGTTGTCACGCAGCTGGTCGCCCAACTGACGGCCAATTCCGTAGCTGACGCGGGTTTCGTCGGTGGACAGATTTACTTCGGACATGACACTGCTCCGCTATGCGGACGGCCCTGGAACTTGCCGTGCGTGCACAGCGCGTCCCGGAACGCGCCCGGAATCAAAAGGGCGAGCAGACTAGCACAGATGCCGCTACGTTGATGAGCGGCGTCGGCTGTTACGCAGAACGGAAGGTGATTGGAACTTTCAGGCTTTCCTCAGTGCTGGCACCGCACATTTCGTCCTGAACCGAGGTATGCACCACGTTGAACGACAGCTTGGGAAAGGCGTGAAGCACCTCACGCGCATGCTCGACCGAGCGAAGCTGCATTGTCTTGCCGTGGGCGTCGAGCAATGGATAGGCCGAGCCATGCATCCGAGCCTCCAGCACGTAGAACACGCCTTCCATCGAGATCAGGTTCAGCTCATCGATCTTTCCGGCGACGGCATACGCATTCAACTCTTGCAGGTTCATGTGCGCACCTCAGGCAGTGACGATCCCTACATGGATATGCCTCGACGCGCCAAAGTACAAGCCACAAACGGCACCGCCCGTCTGTTTCACACACCCTCCCACAAGGATCAGTGCTTGGTCAGCTTGTCCAGATAGCCCATGGCAAACGCCGACACCACGAAGGTCATGTGAATGACCACGTACCACTTCAAATGCTCGGGATCGACGTTCTTGGCATCCATGAAGATCCGTAGCAGGTGGATCGACGAAATCGCCACGATGGAAGCCGCGACCTTCATCTTCAACGAAGACGAATCCATGGTGCCCAGCCAGTTGAGCTTTTCCTTGCTGTCGTCGATATCCAGTTGAGAAACGAAGTTCTCGTAACCGGAGATCATCACCATCACCAGCAGGCCGCCCACCAGCGCCATGTCGATCAGCGACAGCAGTACCAGAATCAGATCCGACTCGGCCATCGAGAACACGTTAGGAATGACGTGGAAGACTTCCTGGAAGAATTTCAGTGCCAACGCCAGCAAGCCCAGGGACAAACCGAAATAGATCGGCGCCAGTAACCAGCGGGAGGCGTACATTGCATTTTCGATAAAGCGTTCCATTGAATCTCACACAAGGGGCTGGAAATGGCGGCGAGTATAACAGCCACCTGTTACACCCAGAAACCGCCGGAAAATCCGCAACCTGCGTGTGTGTGACAAAGTTTTTCTGCTAGTGTCCAGATCATTGAACGGTCAGCGACGTCGGACAGGAAAACTGGAAATGGATGTGCGATTGCCTTTAATGAGTGCCGGACTTTGCCTCACGTTACTCCTCGGAGGTTGTTCACCCAGCGATGAGAAACGTCAGGTCAGCCTCGAAGAAAAGATCGCACAGTTCGAACAATCCCTGGAGACGATCGAGGACCCCAAGCTCAAGGATGCCGTGGCCGAGCTAGGCGGTTCGCTGTTATTACTCGAGCGCGCGCAACTGAAGCTCGACACCAAACCAGTCGTCACCGAATACGGCGAAGATGCCCTCGCCGTGCTCAAGCACTACCCCACGCCCCAGGCGCTGGTCGACACCTACATCAACGGTCTGTTCGTGCTGCACAAGGAGTCCAGCTCGGATTACCTGACCGACCTGCAACCGGTATTCCCCTTCAATTTCAACATTCCGGGTGCGTTCCTTTTTCCTCATGGCCTGGAATGGCAATCGGTGACCCTGAGCAACAAGCGCGTCATCGCGTTCCAGCCGGAGTGGTCGGAAACCGATCCCGGCATTCAGTTGAGCCCGTCGAGCTCCAACCTGACCAACCCCGATGATTTGACGGTGACCTACCCCTTCATCGAAGGCCTGGATGTGGATAAGAAGAGCCAACCACAACCGGTGAGCCTGCAAGGCAAGGTGGAAGTCATCGCCCCACGCCGGCTCTACAGCTTCGATTTGACGAAAAAGGACGTCGGCCAGACTCGCACCAACGACAATCTCAGTGTCACCTTATTGAAACTGGGCAATAACTACGCCGAAATCGAATTCAGTAACAGCGTGCCGCTGGCCCCCGAGACACGTGACATTTCACTCAACCCATTGATCGTTCAGGCCAGGGACGCCACCGGGCAATTCCTCTCTCGCTCAGGGGCGATCAACGAAACCGCCGAGCAAATTGCGTTTTATCAAAAACAACTGACACAGATGCAGCAGCAGAAGGCCTGGAGCGAAGCGTTCGAAAAGCAGCTCGATGACGAGCAGCGTGCGTTTGAAAAGCAACAAATCCGTCATTACACCAAGGTCTATTTCAACGGACCGATCGACACCGTCGAAGTCAGCTTGCTGGACTTCTCGGCGGTCACGGTGACCCACAAGGACCTGGACCTGCCGATACGCCGCTTCGACCCGCACACCACGGAAAAAACCATCCAGCCACTGACCTTGCCGGTGGTGGTGTATGACGACCAGGCCGCGACCTGGCTCAAGGGCGCAACGCTGAACGAGGAGCAACTGAAAAAAAGCATCAGCATCAGTCAGTCGGTGGATGAACCGAGTGCCGCGCGCATCGAATTCGATCACCCCAGAAGCTTCAATGACGAACTGCTCGGCACCTCTTTCAATCCCGGCGAAAGCCCGGTGACGTTCTTTACCCAAGACCGCAACGGCCAGCGCGATGGACCGATCGAGCTGCCGCCGGAGGCGTATCAGGTCGATCCGATACGCGGCGCCATCATCTATGATCTGAACCTGTTTCCGGAAACTCCGGCCTACGCCGTGGGCTCCATGCCGCAGTTTCTGGCGACTGTCGACCAACAATCGTACGACGCCCGCCAATTGCCCAAAGGCCTTGAGCTCAAAGGAAATGCGTTGGTGGTGGATTTGAAGCTGTTTCCAGTCCAGGACTGGCGTTTTTTCGCCAAGGACGACAGTGGCAACTATCTGAAGGAGATTCTTTCAGTCAGTCACGACGCCAGCGCGCAAGGCCCGGCGTTATTTGCAGTGCATTACTTCTATGGCCAGCCCACACGTCTGGAAACTTATCAGCGAACCAACCTCACCACCGTGCAATACGGGTTTGAGGTCAAACTCGACAAGGCTGAGCCAGGCAACCTTGATCAATAGTCTATTCAGTGCTCGGGCCGAAACTCGGGACCGCTAAGGTTGCGGTAACGACCACCATTGATCTCTCGCAACTGGGCTTGCAGATGCAGGCACCAGATTTGCGGGTCGTCGGCCAGCTCGTAGCCATGCAAGGTCAGACTTTCAACGATGGTATCGAGGATCGATTCAGCCACGACCGGCCCACGGAACGGGCCTTGGGCCTTGATGGCGGAAGGCTGCTCGCCGGCCATTCCGGCGGCGAAGAGTAAGGTCCACATGCCCGTATCCCCCGCCAGTGGGCGGATGGCACATTCGATACGGGTCACAAGGCCCAGGCATTGACGGGTGAGGCAGAGGTTGCGCGACATGGCGGCGACCCTCGGTAGATCCGGTATTCAGCCTCCACGGGAAGGCTGTCTCGATCCAGTGATTACTGTCGATATCCTTGAGCAGATAATAGAAGAAAAGTCTGGCTCGCACGCGAACCGAGACTAGAAGGTGCCGAGTGGTCACTGCGTGAATATTGACGCCATTTTGACGGCGTTTTTTATTGGCATTGAACACAAAACCCTATGGGAGCGGGCTTGCTCGCGAAGGGGCATAACAGTCGACATTGATGTTGAATGTTAGTCCGTCTTCGCGAGCAAGCCCGCTCCACGTGGAGGTTGCGTCAGGCCGGTTTGATTTCCAGCATTGCTTCCTGCGCCAACTCCTTTTCGGCTTCCTTGAGGTCTTCTTCACTGACCATTTCCGCAATCACCCGCAAGCGTTCCACTACCCGCGCATTGATGCTGCCCTCAGGGAATTCGCCATTCTCATCCGGCGCACCGGCCGGCTCACCGACCAACAGGCTCAGGGCCTCATCGGCCTGGCGCACTGCGTAGACATGGAACTGCCCTGCGCGCACCGCCGCCAGCACCTTCTCGTCGAGCATCAGCGTGGCGACGTTGGCGTGAGGAATGATCGCCCCTTGCTCCCCCGTCAAACCACGGGCTTCGCAGAGTCGGAAGAAACCTTCGATCTTCTCGTTGACCCCGCCTACCGCCTGCACTTCACCGAACTGGTTGATCGAACCGGTAATTGCAAAGCACTGCTTGAGCGGGGTTTTCGACAAGGCCGAGATCAGCGTGCACGCTTCGCCAAGAGACGCGCTGTCACCGTCGACATAACCGTAGGACTGCTCCAGGGCGATGCTCGCGGAAATCGCCAGCGGGAATTCCTGGGCATAACGGCTGCCGAGGTACCCAGTGAGGATCATCACGCCTTTGGAGTGAATCGGCTGGCCGAGGTTGACCTCACGTTCGATGTCGACGATGCCGCTGCCGCCCGGATAAACCGTGGCGGAAATCCGCGCCGGCACGCCGAAGGCCGAATCGCCGACTTCCAATACCGTCAGCCCGTTGCATTTGCCGACAGCCGCACCATCGGTGTCGATCAGGATGATCCCCGCCAGCATGTCATCGAGAATCCGCGCCGAAACGCGCCCGGTGCGGGTCGCCTTGGCCTTGAGCGCACGCTCGATGTGCCCGGCGTCGGTCATGTCGTCACCCGCCAGGTCGCGAATGAAATCCGCCTCGCTGACCAGTTGGAACAAATCGCCGATTCGCGCCGACAGTCGCCCCTGATGCTCGGCCAGACGCGCGCTGTAAGTCGCCAGACGCGCCACCGCATCGGCGGTCAGCGGCGCCATGCCTTCCTCGGACGTACGGGTTTTGAGCAACTGGGCGAATTGCTCCAGGCTCTCGTCGACCATCGGGATGTCTTCGTCGAAATCCACCAGGACACGGAACATCTCCTGGAAGTCCGGATCGAGGTCTTGCAGCGTGTAGTAGAGCTGCCGGGCGCCGATGATGACGACTTTGACCTGCAACGGAATGTGTTGCGGAGTAAGGGTCATAGTGGCGAAACGGCCCATCTCCCCCAGCGGCGATTCCATTTTCAGTTTGCGCGATTGCAGCGCGCGTTTGAGCGCATCCCACACGAACGGCTCGCTGAGCATTTTTTCCGCTTCAAGAATCAAGAAGCCGCCGTTGGCGCGGTGCAGCGCACCCGGACGCAACTGTCGATACGTGGTGTAGAGCGCGCCCTGATCGGTGGTGTACTCGATGCGGCCGAACAAGTTTTCGTAAGTCGGGTGCGGCTCAAAGACCACTGGCGCACCGCCGCTGAACGGATGGCCGACCATCAGGCTCGGAGCGTATTGCTCTTCGAGCAATTTGCGGGCGATGGCGTCGGTCTTGCTGTCGTCCACCAGTTGCTCGACCACCGTCTTGAGCAGGTACACCTGCATCGCTTGCAGATAACCGCAAACGCCTGCGTTCTCCGCGTACTTTTCCGACAGCGGCGCGAGCAATGGCTGCAAAGCCAGGGTGATGGTTTCTTCGTTGAGCTGACGCAGTTGATTGCTCGACTCGCGCTTCCATTGCGGCAGGCTGGCGAGTTCTTCGTTCAACCGCTCTTCCAGCCCGGAAATGTCGTCATGAAAGCGTTCGCGTTCGGCTTCCGGCAACTGGGCGAACTCAGCCTCATCCAGCGCCTTGCCTTCGCTCATCGGGGTGAAGGCGATGTTGCTGCTGTCGCGGTAGAGCGCGACCTCTTTCTCCAGCGCCAGACGCTCGATCACATCCAGTGCACGGTCATAACGCTGATTGAAAGCGCGGTCGATGGCGCTTTTCTTCTGCTGATAGGACGGGTGCTCGAACACCGCCGGAAAGGTCGCCAGCAGGTTGTCGATCAAACCGTTGATATCACCGATGAAAGCACCGGCGGTGCCCGACGGCAATTCCAGCGCACGAGGCTCGCGCGGCTCATCGAAATTATTGACGTAGACCCAGTCCGCCGGGGTCTGCAGGCGCTTGCCTTCGGCCTTGAGGTAGCGTTTGACGAACGAAAACCGGCCGGTGCCGGGCTCGCCCATGACGAATACGTTGTAACCGGGGCGTGGCATGGCCACACCGAACTGCAAGGCTTCGACCGCACGTTCCTGGCCAAGCACACCGCGGAAGGGCTCCAGATCATTGGTGGTAGAGAAGCTGAACTGTTCAGCGGAAAACGGACGGGTCAGCGCTTCAGGCGCTAGACGCAAGCTGGCAGCAACAGGATCAGGCATCGGGCTTCCTTACATCAGGCGGGGCAGATAGCGGCATTCTGGCGCTGCCCGTACCTCACTGGCAAGGCGCGCCTATAGCCAAAGCTCAGACAAACCCTCAGCCTCGGGCCGAGTGGCTCAAAATCAGGGTTTTCAACGAATGTTTCGCAAAAAGTAACGGAACCCCCGGAACGTGCCTAAACTCCAAACTGCGCGGCTGGAACGAATAACCGGCCCACTGGCACCATTAGGGGCCAGCACCCTGTCCATTGGTATGCACACAAAGAGAACATAGCTATGAAACGGATTCTTCTCGGTACTCTCTTCACCGCTGTATCCATCAACGCCATGGCTCAGGCGCCAGGCGGTCCGGACTGCGGTTGGGGCAACATGCTGTTCGAAGGTCAGCGTGGCACCCCGGCACACTTCCTGGCATCCACCACCAACGGCACTTCCGGTAACGCAACATTCGGTATGACCTCCGGTACCAACGGTTGCTCGACCAACGCGTCGCTGACCTATGGCGGCAAATCCTGGATCGCCATGAATGGCATGATGAACGAGCTGTCCGAAGACATGGCTAAAGGTCAGGGCGAAGCGCTGACCACTTACGCCGTGGTACTGGGCGTGGCGCCGGAAGACCGTGCGCACTTCGCCGCTGTGACTCATCAGCACTTCCAGCAGATCTTCAGCAAAGCTGACGTGACCGCTGATGACGTGCATACCAACACCCTGGCCGTGCTGAAAAGCGATCCTCGTCTGGCCAAGTACGCCACTCAAGCTTAAGCTCGACCGGCCCGCTCTCTTTGGGGAGCGGGTTTTATTTTTTGAACCTGGCTCTTTTGGCCTGCCCCTTTGGGTCTTTGTTTCTTTCGGCTTAAGTTGCTCACTATGCTCAAACGCCTTGCCTGGCTGGCGCTCTGTGTCTGCGCCCCGCTGTCCGCCGCGCCACATATCGACAATCAACGTTTGCAGCAACTGGCCAACGACCCCTTCTGGATTTCCCTGGGGCATTACGAAACCGCCAAGCTCGGTGGCTGGCGCAGCTATGTCAGCGACAAGAAATTCTTTCTCGCCCCCGAGGGCAACGAACATCCCGACCGTGAACTGGCGGCGACCGTGCAGGCACTGTATGCCCCGGCCAGTGCCGGTGAGCAGCATGCCCAATGCGTTTATCCGGCCCGCACCCGCTGGCTCAAGGCGCAACTTGAGCTGAGCGATCTGCCGACGCCGGACTGTGCTGAGTTCAAGCAATGGTTCAAGGACGTTTCGCCCCATAGCGCGGTGATGATTTTTCCGGCGGCCTACCTGAACAGCCCATCGTCGATGTTCGGCCACACCTTGCTGCGCATCGATCAGGCCAATGTGCAGAGCGACAAGACGTCGCTGCTCAGTTACGCGATCAACTTCGGCGCCTACATCGAAGGTTCGGACAACAGCATTCTGTACGCCTGGAAAGGCTTGATGGGCGGTTATCCCGGGCTGTTTGCGCTGGTGCCGTATCAGGAAAAACTCTCTGAATACCGCAGCCTCGAGAACCGCGATCTGTGGGAATACCGCCTGAACCTGACCCAGCAGGAAACCGAGCGCATGGTCGAGCACGTCTGGGAGCTCAAGCAGATCCAGTTCGACTACTTCTTCTTCGACGAAAACTGCTCCTACCGCCTGCTTGAGCTGTTGCAAGTGGCACGGCCGAGCCTGCAGTTGACCGAGCAATTCCCGTTGACGGCCATCCCCACCGACACGGTAAAAGCGGTGAAAGAAGCCGGGCTGGTGGAATCGATCGAGTATCGCCCGTCCCGTGAGCGTGAACTGCTAAGCCGTGCCGAGCCATTAACCTCCGAAGAGCAGGAGTGGGTGCTGAAAGTCAGTGCCGATCAGAAACAATTGCAGACCCCGGCGTTCAAGGCTCTACCTCGCGACCGTCAGGCGTTGATCATTGATGCGGCTTATCGTCTGGAGCGTTATCGCGCCAATGGCCAGGAACGTGACCCGCAACGGGCCCAACGCAGTTTCGAATTGCTGCGAGCAATCAATCAAAACCCGCCCCCGGAGCTGAAAATTCCGCAACCCGGCCTGCCCGAGGACGGTCATGAGTCCCGCACCTGGCAGGCCGGCATCGGCACCCGGGGCGACAAGGCCTTCGGCGAATATGGCCTGCGCATGGCCTATCACGACCTCAATGACAACATGGAAAGCTTCCCCCTCGGTGCGCAGATCGAAATTCTGCAGATGAAGCTGCGTCAATACGAAGGCAATGAGTGGCAGTTGCAGCAACTGGATCTGGCGACCATCCGCTCGCTGACGCCTCGCAATGAATTGCTGCAACCGCTGTCATGGCAAGTCACCGGTGGCCTGGAGCGCGTACCGGGCAAGCATGATGACGAAACCCTGGTCAGCCATGTCAACGGCGGTGGCGGCGGGACCTGGCAACTGGGTGACGACATGCTCGGTTTCGCCTTGGGTACCGTGCGCGTAGAGCACAATAATGACTTTGCGCAATTCATCGCACCGGCCGCGGGCTTCAACAGCGGTCTGCTGTGGAAAAACCCGCTGGGCAACTTCAGCCTGGAAGCCAAGGGCGATTACTTCACCAATGGCGAAGTGCGCCGGAGTGTGAGCCTGAATCAGCAGTGGGAACTGTCGCGCAATCTGGGTGTGCGCCTGAGCGCCCAGCGTGAATTCAGCCACCTGGCTTCGCCCGAAAACGAAGTGATGCTTGAGGTGAAGTGGTATCACTATTGACGCAAATCCCTTGTGGGAGCAACTGTCTTGATGTCTTTTATTTTGAAGTTTGATCAAAGGGCAGCCGAACTTCCACAGTCTCAAACCATGTGATTTCCCAAATGAGCAAGCAGTCTGTTTAGGCTGCCTGCTCTCTCCACTCAGTTTGGTCACGGATCATCGCGTTCAGCCTTATCAACAACACCCGCATGCAGGCGATCAGCGCCACTTTCGCGCATTTACCTCTCAGGCGAAGCGCGTCATATCGGGCTTTGAACTCGGGTTGTCGCAAAATCACAGCCCAACTGGCCATGTACATCGCACGTCGCACGGCAAATCGGCCACCGCTTATATGACGAGGCCCTTCGTGGTTGCCGCTGTCGTCGTTGTAAGGGGCGATCCCTGCCAGTGCTGCGATCTCGTGCCGTCCAACCTCTCCCAGCTCAGGCAGGTAGGCCATGATGCTGGCTGCGGTCACGAGCCCTAGTCCCTTAACCGAGCGCAAGCGGGCAATTTTTTCACTGTCCAGGTCTTTGGCGCTTTGGCAGATCAGCTGTTCTATCGACTTTATTGCCTGATCTAAATAGTCGATATGGCTTTGCAACAAGGGTTTTATCGAGTCGACAGAAGCCGTTTTGATACGCCGCCTGTCGTCACTTTGCTGCTGAACAAAGTTTTCGCGTTGCTGTACCAGCGCACGCAAATTGTCCTGTTCGGCGCTGGTGATACGGCTATCGGCGTCCTTTATAATCGTTGCAAATTCGGCGAGAAGCCGCGCATCTATCGCGTCTGTTTTAGCGCGATAACCCATTGCCTTGGCAAAATCTTTCGACGAGGATTGATTCGTAAGACGTCAAAGCCGCCCCTTTGAAGCACCTTCATGGGCCCCCGCTCGTAGCCACCGGTGGCTTCCAGTAACACGCGGGTGACTTCGAAGCCTTTTAACCAATCAATCAGCACCGGGAAACCACTGGCGCTGTTCGGAAAACTCGCACCAATGCCTTGCGAATTAATCCAGACTTCCAGACTGTCTTTGGAAACATCAATGCCTGCGCAGGAAAACATGGCTAAACCCTCTTACACTCATAAATGAGAGCGCTCTGGTTGGGCTCCACGCTTGTAATGTTCGAGGTCGGCTCGTTCAACTGTTCGGGCTCAATAACCAGAGTGGAGAGGTGAATGGCAGCATGGGCTCCCACACGTGCTGCTAGCACTCCGGGCGTTCAGCTTGCCACTCACCGCTCTCATCTTCAGTCTAAGTCCTGCGCAAGACACAAGCGGGCTTGCTCGCGAAAGCGAAGTGTCAGTCGATATAAATGTTGACTGACACACCGCCTTCGCGAGCAAGCCCGCTCCCACATGGAATCCTTGTAAGCCCACAGATTAATCACAAGCCTTTCACACACACCCGACAGTTCCGCTTCTAGACTTCCCTTATAGGCCGTTGAACGGTCCAGGAGTCCGAGATGTGGCGTTGCGTGGGTGTATTGGGGTTGTTGGTAATGATCACGGGATGCCAGTCGACCCACGAGGATCTGATCGCCAAGGGTTATCCGCCGGCGTTCGCCGATGGCTTCGATGACGGTTGCAGCAGTGGCCGGCAAGCCGCCGGGGCGATCACTGGCGAGTTTCGCAAGAATGTCCCGCGTTACCTCAAGGACAAGCAATACGCCGAAGGCTGGACCGATGGCTTCCGTCAGTGCCAGGCCATGCGTGAAAACGAGGATCGTAACGAGTACAAGGAACGCCATTGGGACGAGCGCGAACGGGCCTGGCAACAACAGAAAGACAGGGACGCCGCGCGAGCCTATCGCTCGCAATAAGTCGTTTACAGACATTCGTCGAAACTTAAAGCCTGCGACCATGGCCCAAACCCTATAACGGGAGAACAGCATGAGTCGCGCCTTCGTCAATGAAGATAACGCTGCTGCACAAACCGATCAGCCAGTCGAACGGCAGGTCAGCGCGCAGCCCAATTACGTCACGCCAGCGGGCCTCGCGCAGCTTCAGGCGAAAGTCGCCGAACTGCAAAAACTGCTTGATGAGGAAAGCGCCAAAGGCGAACTGGCCGACAAGCAGCGCCAGGCCGACCTCGATCGCGACTGGCGCTACTTCAAGCAGCGCCTGCAAAGCGCCCAAGTGGTCGCGCAGGCCTCCTCGGTCGATAAAGTGCAGATCGGCAACTGGGTGACCTTTGCCGACGAGCACGGTCATGAGCAGCGCGTGCAATTGGTCGGAGAAGACCAGGCGGATGCCGCCCATGGCTTGATCAATTGGAGCTCGCCGCTGGGGCGGGCGTTGCTCGGGGCGCAGGTGGGCGATGAAGTGTTGTGGAAGCGGCCGGCGGGGGATTTGGTGATTGAGGTTCTGGCCATTGCGATTGGGTGAATTCGATGACGCCTTCGCGGGCAAGCCCGCTCCCACAAGGGTTCTCGAACGTTCTCAAAATCCGAGCCTGAAACAGATCCCTGTGGGAGCGGGCTTGCCCGCGATAGCCGCGCCTCGGTCTTACTGAACGCCCATAAAAAAACGGAGCCCCGAAGGCTCCGTTTTTTTATGCAACCAACCTGAAATCAGGCCAGTTTTTTGTGGCGTACCCGGTGTGGCTGGGCAGCCGCTTCGCCAAGGCGCTTGCGACGATCGGCTTCGTACTCGGTGTAGTTGCCTTCGAAGAACACCGCTTGCGAGTCGTCTTCGTACGCCAGGATGTGAGTCGCGACGCGGTCAAGGAACCACCGATCGTGGGAGATCACAATGGCGGCGCCCGGGAAGTCCAGCAGGGCTTCTTCCAGGGAACGCAGGGTTTCAACGTCGAGGTCGTTGGACGGTTCGTCGAGCAGCAGGACGTTGCCGCCCTCTTTCAGGGTCAGGGCCAGGTGCAAGCGACCACGCTCACCACCGGACAGGTCCTTGACGAACTTCTGCTGATCGCCGCCCTTGAAGTTGAAGCGCCCCACGTAGGTGCGCGACGGGATCTCGTAGTTGCCGATGCGAATCTGATCGGAACCGTCGGAGATTTGCTGGAACACAGTCTTGCTGCCGTCCAGGTCTTCACGGCTCTGATCGACGCACGCCAGCTGCACGGTTTCGCCGACTTCGATGGAGCCCGAATCCGGCGTTTCCTTGCCCATCAGCATACGGAACAGGGTCGATTTACCGGCACCGTTACCGCCGATCACGCCAACGATGGCGCCTTTAGGCATGGAGAACGACAGGTTGTCGATCAGCACGCGATCGCCGTAGCCCTTGCTGACGTTCTTGAACTCGATGACCTTGTCGCCCAGGCGCGGGCCGGCCGGGATGTAGATCTCGTTGGTTTCGCTGCGCTTCTGGAATTCCTGCGATTGCATTTCTTCGAAGCGTTGCAGACGAGCCTTGGATTTGGACTGGCGGGCCTTGGCGCCTTTGCGCACCCACTCCAGTTCTTCCTTCATGGCCTTTTCGTGAGCCGACTGCTGCTTGGATTCGGCCGCCAGACGATCGGACTTGGCTTCAAGCCAACCCGAATAGTTGCCCTCGTACGGGATACCAGCACCGCGGTCGAGCTCGAGGATCCAGCCGGCGACGTTGTCCAGGAAGTAACGGTCGTGCGTGATCGCAACCACGGTGCCCGGGAAATCGTGCAGGAAGTGCTCCAGCCAGGCGACGGAATCGGCGTCCAGGTGGTTGGTCGGTTCGTCGAGCAGCAGCATGTCCGGTGCGGACAACAGCAGGCGGCACAGGGCCACACGACGCTTTTCACCACCGGACAGGAATTCGACCTTGGCATCCCACGCTGGCAGGCGCAGTGCATCAGCGGCGACTTCCAGTTGGCGATCCAGGTTGTGACCGTCGCTGGCTTGCAGGATGGCTTCAAGTTTGGCCTGTTCTGCCGCCAGCTTGTCGAAGTCTGCATCCGGTTCAGCGTAGGCCGCGTAAACCTCGTCCAGACGCGCCTGAGCGTCCTTGATCACGCTGACCGCTTCCTCGACCACTTCACGCACGGTCTTGGTCGGATCCAGAATCGGCTCCTGCGGCAGGTAACCAATGTTCAGGTCCGGCATCGGACGGGCTTCACCGTCGAACTCGGTATCGACGCCAGCCATGATTTTCAGCAGCGTGGACTTACCCGAACCGTTGAGACCGAGTACGCCGATTTTGGCGCCTGGGAAGAACGACAGCGAAATGTTTTTCAGGATTTCCCGCTTCGGCGGAACAACTTTGCCCAGCCGATGCATGGTGAAGACGTATTGAGCCATGGAGAACCTTGGGTCAGTGACTGATGAATGATTGGAGCGCAGGCGATGCCCGGCCAGGCCATGCGCGTCGTTCGTTTGATGGGTATCAAAGCGTGCGCGCTGAAAAAAACCTGATTCTAGGAGCTGGAACGCTCCCGCGTAACCGGCAAAGCTACCTTATTGATAGAAGGCAGTCCAGCCGAGCGGGACTGGCACTTAGCCACAACTCAAGGCATGCTAGCCGCCCTTCGGGCGTCCGGCTTATAGTGCACGTCGCGCCAGTCCAGCCAAACCGCAGGATTACAGTTTGTCTAATGTCTCTCCGCCATCGTCCGTGAGCGCACTCAATCCTGCGACTGGCTCGCCCCTGCGCGGAACCTTGAAGGGCGCGCTGGCGACCCTCGTGCTGTTGCTGCTCGCACTGCTGTTCTGGCAGTTGCTGGATCAGCTTCGCGAAACCCAGAAAAACCAGCGCCAGTACACCATCGACTACTCCGCCGATCTGGCTGCGCAAGTCAGCCTCAACATGGCACTCAATGCCCAGATCGCCCTGAACCTGCTACCGATCATCGAACAACCACAAAGCCCCGACGAACAGCAGGCGTTGCTGCGCAAACTGCAGCAATCGCTGCCCGACCTGCGCAGCCTGGCGCTGCTCAGTCCCTCCGGAAAAATCCTCAGCGACAGTGCCGCCGACAGCCCGGATGCCCATTACCTGAGCGAACTGGTTCAACGCAGCCGCGCCCAGGCCCATTATTTCAGCAATGCCGACGACGGTTCGGTGGTGCACCTGCTCCTGCATCAGGCCAGCGGCAGTACCCGCGGCTATTGGGTCCTGCGCCTGACGCCGACGTTTTTCTCCTCACTGACCAAACAGGGTGACGTTGGCATCCGCCCCCAGTGGCTGGTAGAAAACCGCATCAATCATCAAATCATCAGCCGCGATGACGCCCAGCCCTCGGCCAAACCTGCCGTGCTGACAGCCGACGAACTGGCCAACAGCGTGCTGACAGTTCCCTTGAGCAGCAGCGACTGGCAATTGCGCGGGTTGTTCGACCGGCAACGGGTGATCGAACACCTGCTGCCGGCGTTCATCGGCAAATGCCTGCTGGGCCTGGCCCTCTCCTTATTGCCGTTCATCGCTCTGCTGAACATTCGTCGCCGTCAACGCCAACTGCATGAAGGCCGTCGACGCTATCAGGACATTTTCGAAGGCACCGGCGTTGCGCTGTGTGTGCTCGACCTGTCCGGGCTCAAAAGTATCTTCGACAGGGCTCAACTCAACAGCAGCGAGCAGTTGAAGGCCTGGCTCGAGACACCGGAGCAGCGCCAGCAACTGCTGCAGGAGTTGCGCATTACCGAGGTCAACCAGGTCGCCCTGCAGCTGCTCAATGTCAATTCCTGCGATCAAGCCTGGAAACTGCTGATCGACGGCTCCCCATTGGACTGCACGGCCATCGGCAATCAAGTGCTCGAAGCGGTGCTCCACCAGCAAAAACAGCTTGAGCTGGAAATCAAGCTTCAGGACGCCAATGGCCGCGACCAGCATTTTTGGCTGGTGCTGCGTCTGCCGGAAGATCAGGCCGACTACAAGGCGGTGATCCTTAGCATCAGCGACATCACCAGCCGCAAACTCATCGAGCTGTCGCTGCTGGAGCGTGAAGGGTTCTGGTCCGACGTAGTGCGCACCGTGCCGGATCATCTGTATGTGCAGGATGTGATCAGCCAGCGGATGATCTTCAGCAACCATCACCTGGGGCAAACGCTGGGTTACAACCGCACCGAACTGCACCAGATGGGCGAGTATTTCTGGGAAATCCTGTTGCACCCCGAGGATGCCGACTACTACCACCGATCACGCCAGTCCCAACGTCACGCGGGTTACACCCAACTGATGCAATGCCAGCTGCGCTTCCGCCATCGCGATGGCAAATGGCGGCGTTTCGATATTCGCGAGCAGGCCCTGGCGCGGGACAAACACGATCAGGTTACGCGCATCATTGGCGTGGCCAAGGACATCACCGAGCAGATCGAAGCCAGTGAGTCCCTGCGCGACAGCGAGCAACGCTACCGGATGCTCGCCGAAAGCATCAGTGACGTAATTTTCTCCACCGACAGCAAGATGTCGCTCAACTACGTCAGCCCCTCAGTTCAAGCCGTGCTGGGCTTTGACGCCGACTGGATATTCCAGAACGGATGGCAATCGACCATCGCCAATCCGCAACAACTGACCGGCATCTACAGCCTGATGGACCGGGTCAGCAAAGCGCTGGATAAACCCGAACAACTGGCGCTGCTACGCAGCCAGGTGCAGACCCAGCTGTTTCTGTTCGACTGCCTGCGGGCCGACGGACGCAAGATCCCTATCGAGTTGCGCCTGGTGCTGGTCTGGGACGAACACGGTGCCTTCGAAGGTGTGCTCGGGGTCGGCCGCGACATCAGCCAGCAACGTCGAGCCGAGAAAGACCTGCGCATGGCGGCCACGGTATTCGAGCACTCGACCTCGGCGATTCTGATCACTGACCCGGCCGGCTACATCGTCCAGGCCAACGAGGCTTTCAGTCGCGTCAGCGGCTATGCGGTGGCCCAGGTCCTCGACCAGTTGCCGAACATGCTCACCGTCGATGAGCAGCAGGAAGCCCATCTGCGCTATGTGCTCAAGCAATTGCATCAGCACAGCACCTGGGAAGGCGAAGTCTGGCTCAAGCGTCGCAACGGCGAGCATTACCCGGCCTGGGTCGGGATTACAGCGGTGCTCGACGATGAAGGCGATCTGGCCAGCTACGTGTGTTTCTTCAGCGACATCAGCGAGCGCAAGGCCAGTGAGCAACGGATTCACCGCCTCGCCTATTACGACGCCCTGACCCACCTGCCCAACCGCACGCTGTTCCAGGATCGCCTGCACACCGCGCTGCAATCGGCTGAGCGGCAGAAGTCCTGGGTGGTGCTGATGTTCCTCGACCTCGACCGTTTCAAGCCGATCAACGACTCCCTGGGCCACGCCGCCGGCGACCGTATGCTCAAGGAAATGGCCACACGCCTGCTCGGTTGCGTCGACGATGACGACACCGTGGCGCGCATGGGTGGCGATGAGTTCACGTTGCTGCTGCAACCGCGGGTCAACCGGGAGATCGCGCTGAACCGGGCAATTCATGTGGCCGAACAGATCCTCGCCAGCCTGGTGAAGCCGTTCGTGCTGGAAGGCCGCGAGTTTTTTGTCACTGCCAGTATCGGCATCGCCCTGAGTCCTCAGGACGGTAGCGAACTCAGTCAGCTGATGAAGAACGCCGACACCGCGATGTACCACGCCAAGGAGCGCGGCAAGAACAACTTCCAGTTCTATCAGGCCGACATGAACGCCAGCGCCCTGGAACGTCTGGAGCTGGAAAGCGACTTGCGTCATGCCTTGGAACAAAACGAATTCGTGCTGTACTACCAGCCGCAATTCAGTGGCGACGGCAAGCGTCTGACCGGCGCCGAAGCCCTGCTGCGCTGGCGCCACCCACGACGCGGTCTGGTGCCGCCGGGGGATTTCATTCCGGTGCTCGAAGAGCTCGGGCTGGTGGTGGACGTCGGCGACTGGGTGATCAGCGAAGCCTGCAGTCAGCTCAAGACCTGGCACCAGACCAAGGTGCGGGTGCCAAAGGTTTCGGTGAATATTTCGGCCCGGCAGTTCTCCGACGGGCAACTCGGCACCCGGATCGCCACCATCCTCAAGGAAACCGGCCTGCCGCCGGCGTGCCTTGAGCTGGAGTTGACTGAAAGTATCCTGATGCGCGAAGTCAGTGAGGCGATGCAGATCCTCGCCGGGTTGAAAAACCTCGGCCTGAGCATCGCAGTCGATGACTTCGGCACCGGTTATTCATCGCTCAACTACCTCAAGCAATTCCCGATCGATGTGCTGAAAATCGACCGTACCTTCGTCGATGGCCTGCCCTCGGGTGAACAGGATGCGCAAATTGCCCGGGCAATCATCGCCATGGCCCACAGCCTCAATCTGGCGGTGATCGCCGAAGGCGTGGAAACCCACGAGCAGCTCGACTTCCTGCGTGAGCATGGTTGCGATGAGGTTCAGGGGTATCTGTTTGGACGACCCATGCCGGCGAGTCGGTTTGAGGCGCAATTCAGCAATGATGCGTTGTTCATGCTCGACTGAAGCTTGATCGTTCCCACGCTCTGCGTGGGAATGTAGCCCGTGACGCTCCGCGTCACATGCCGAAGCGGACGCAGAGCCTCCAATGAGGCATTCCCACGCAGAGCGTGGGAACGATCACCTGACACTGGCCAGCCTGGACACCATAAATCCCGCGCATGAACACCACTTGTCTGCGACATGATGTCCTTTCATATGCCATCTAAAACCCATTGGGTTAGAATGCCTCCCTTTTCTGCCCCCGATCCTTGAGGACCGCCATGTTCAGCCGTGATTTGACTATTGCCAAGTACGACGCCGACCTTTTTGCCGCCATGGAGCAAGAAGCTCAGCGCCAGGAAGAACACATCGAGCTGATCGCTTCGGAAAACTACACCAGCCCAGCGGTGATGGAAGCTCAAGGCTCGGTACTGACCAACAAGTACGCCGAAGGTTATCCGGGCAAGCGCTACTACGGTGGTTGCGAGTTCGTCGACGTGGTTGAGCAACTGGCCATCGACCGCGCCAAAGAATTGTTCGGCGCCGATTACGCCAACGTTCAGCCACACGCCGGTTCCCAAGCCAACAGCGCCGTTTACCTGGCCCTGCTGCAAGCGGGCGACACTATTCTGGGCATGAGCCTGGCCCACGGCGGTCACCTGACCCACGGTGCCAGCGTTTCGTCCTCCGGCAAGCTGTACAACGCTGTTCAGTACGGCATCGACGCCAACGGCCTGATCGACTACGACGAAGTCGAGCGTCTGGCGGTTGAACACAAGCCAAAAATGATCGTGGCCGGTTTCTCTGCCTACTCGCAGATCCTCGACTTCCCGCGCTTTCGCGCTATCGCTGACAAAGTTGGCGCTTACCTGTTCGTCGACATGGCTCACGTGGCCGGTCTGGTCGCCGCTGGCGTCTACCCGAACCCGGTTCCATTCGCTGACGTCGTGACCACCACCACGCACAAGACCCTGCGCGGTCCACGTGGCGGTCTGATCCTGGCTCGCGCCAACGCCGACATCGAGAAGAAGCTGAACTCCGCGGTATTCCCGGGCGCCCAGGGCGGCCCGCTGGAGCACGTGATCGCTGCCAAGGCGATCTGCTTCAAGGAAGCGCTGCAGCCTGAGTTCAAGGCCTACCAGCAACAAGTGGTGAAAAACGCCCAGGCCATGGCCGGCGTGTTCATCGAGCGCGGTTTCGACGTGGTGTCGGGCGGTACTCAGAACCACCTGTTCCTGCTGTCGCTGATCAAGCAGGAAATCTCCGGTAAAGACGCCGATGCCGCACTGGGCAAAGCGTTCATCACCGTGAACAAGAACTCGGTACCGAACGATCCACGCTCCCCGTTCGTCACCTCCGGTCTGCGTTTCGGTACACCGGCAGTGACCACTCGCGGCTTCAAGGAAGCAGAGTGCAAAGAACTGGCCGGCTGGATCTGCGACATCCTGGCTGACCTGAACAACGAAGCGGTGATCGATGCCGTTCGTGAGAAGGTCAAGGCTATCTGCAAGAAGCTGCCGGTGTATGGCGCTTAATTGCAACTCGTAACATAAAGAAACCCGGCTGATCAGCCGGGTTTTTTTTCGCCTGCAATTTTACCCATATTATCTATACACTCGCCCATTGCTTACCGATTGATTGCTTATTTAAACACTTAACAAAAACAAAACAACCAACATATAGAAATACATAACAGCCACTTCAACCCTACAAAAACGATTACTATCCGACTGCAATCACACCAATAAAGCCAAGGACGACTTTATGACTACCAACCGACAAAAATCATTCATTGCAACACTGGAACTGGATAACCGATATGTAGAGTTCCTGCAGACTCTGCATGGAAATCCAGCCATTCGATTCGACACATTCGCCAGTGGCGGCTTCTATACTGGCACCCCAACAACACGCAACGACTCTCACTTACTGGGCAGTCGCGCACAAGAAGAAATAGAGGCCATTGCGCCATTAACCCTCTACTTCCGATGCACTAACGACTATTACACCTTATACATCCGTTCTCACGACCCCTATACAGGGCATTGTATAAGCAAGGATTCCGCGGGAGTGCTTGGCGCATTTCTTCCCGCGGGCAGCGACACCACTTCTTTCAATATCCTGGGCAGTCAAAACAACATCATGACGCTGGAAGACATGCCAAATGATATTCACAGAGTCCGGCTTAAGGCTCGAAACTCGGGGCACATCGGCGCTCTCCGTCGCAAGGGAGCACCCTACAGCTATCTAGCCGAGATCGAGAAGCAAGGCGTGGTGTTCAAGCTACGCATTATCGAGCGCAACGCCTCCTTCCTGAGCAACCCTGACGAAATCTGAGAGGCCGCCGGGAACAACGCCTGCGGCATCGTCATACAGGCACCACAGCGATTGCTGGTCGATCCCCCAACCATCAAGGTACAAACATGAGCACCGATCAGGAAAAATCCTTTACTGCGACTTTAAGTACACGCTTTGGATCTCCCCACTTCCCAAAGTTGACATACGGTAAAACCATTCGCACAAAAAGACCGGACTACGAATTTTTCAGTTTCGATCACTACACGGATGTTTCTGACTACCTTTTCTTAAAGCCCGAGATTGCCCCAGACGCATTAACCTTTTACTTCAGGTGTCTGAACGACTACTACACACTGTATATCTTTACCCACGGTGTGTATTACTACATGACACTGAGCAACGAGAACAACGATTTTTTAAATGCCTATACACCCAACGATGGGGACCAGACGACATTCAACCTGCTGGATGCCAAGGGCAAAATCATCACACTGGATCAACTCGACAACGACACGCCTACTGTAAGAATACAAACACGAGGCGGTAATCTGCTACGAGCAGGACTCAGCCGCAACCCATATGATTCCAAGGTTGGCACATTCGTTCGCATCAACCAAAATCGCAGTTCAGCCATTCTGGACTTCAAGCTAAACATCCTTCAGCGCAATGTACCTTATTAAGGACACAGAACTGGAAGTCCTTCCACCCAATGCCTCACCATAAACGCTCTTCACGAGTATCAGACTTAACGAGCATGCGTTCACAAGGAACGCATGCCTGAGCACATGCGGACACAAGGGTACAAACACACCGGGGGGCCTCTAAATGCCTCAAGTCGTCAGCATCAGCACAGCCATCTGAGTTGAAGATCCCAAAACAGAAATGATGTTAAACCGACACCGCTTCTACAGGACCATCGCCACTGGTCAGACCGGTCATGCCAATTTTTCTGTTTCCCCTTGTAATCCTGAAAAAACCAGCGTAGACTGCGCCTGCACTGGACATACCGGTAAGACCACAATAATTAAGTCCTGAATCTGATGCGTCTCGCGCACGGCAGCCAGGACACCGACCAGGATTCCTCCCATGCTCAGATGGTGCTCGCGTTCAATCTTCCTTCAAGTGGTTCTCGGACTGGTGCTCGGCATCGTCTGCGGGCTGGCCCTTCCTGAATACTCCGCCCAACTCAAACCCCTCGGCGACGGTTTCATCAAACTGATCAAGATGCTCATTGGCTTGATCGTGTTCTGCGTAGTGGTCAGCGGCATCAGCGGTGCCGGCGACTTGAAGAAGGTCGGACGCATCGGCCTGAAATCGGTGATCTACTTCGAAATACTGACCACCATCGCCTTGGTGATCGGCCTGGTGTTCGCCTTCACGACCGGCATTGGCAGCGGCGCGAACATTCATCTGGACCAGCTCTCCGCCGCCGACATCGGCGACATTGCCCAGCGCGGTCAGCACATGCACACCACCACCCAGTTCCTGATGAACCTGATCCCGACTTCGGTGATCGGCGCCTTCGCGGAGAACAACATTCTGCAAGTCCTGCTGTTTTCGGTGCTGTTCGGCAGCGCGCTGAACCTGGTGGGCGAAGCGGCGTCGGGTATTTCCCGGCTGATCAATGAGCTGAGCCACGTGATCTTCCGCATCATGGGCATGATCGTGCGCCTGGCGCCGATCGGCGTGTTCGGCGCCATCGCTTTCACCACCAGCAAATATGGCTTGGATTCGTTGCATCACTTGGGCAGTTTGGTCGGCTTGTTTTATCTGACCTGTGTGGCGTTTGTGACGTTGATTCTCGGCCTGGTGATGCGCCTTTCGGGCCTGAAGATGTGGCCGCTGCTCAAGTACCTGCGCGAAGAACTGATGATCGTCATGGGCACCGCTTCTTCCGACGCCGTGCTGCCACAAATCATGCGCAAGCTTGAGCATCTGGGCATCGGCAGCTCCACGGTGGGGCTGGTGATTCCGACCGGGTATTCGTTCAACCTTGATGGTTTTTCGATCTATCTGACCTTGGCCATTGTGTTCATCGCCAATGCCACCGGTACGCCGCTGGCCATGACTGACCTGCTGACGATTCTGCTGGTGTCGCTGATCACCTCCAAAGGTGCCCACGGAATTCCCGGCTCGGCGCTGGTGATTCTCGCGGCGACACTGACGGCGATCCCGGCGATTCCGGTGGTCGGCCTGGTGCTTGTATTGGCAGTGGACTGGTTCATGGGCATCGGCCGGGCGGTGACCAATTTGATTGGTAACTGCGTCGCCACGGTGGCCATCGCTCGCTGGGAAAAGGACATCGATATCCAACGGGCAAACAAAGTACTTTCCGGCCAAGTGGGATATACCTTCCAGCCGAGAAAACCGGTTGTCCCGGCGCATCAGCAGGAATTTTAAACAACGTGTGCCTGCTCAAGGGCAGGCACATTTATCGCGACTTGGAGCGAACAGTGATTACCTCGTCAACCGTTGTAAATTCAGTCGTAGAAAAACTTCGGGCCGCACTGGCCCGCGGTCAGTGGCGTTCCGGCGAAATGCTGCCGGGCCAGCGTGAACTGGCCGAACAACTGGGCATCAGCCGCCCGAGCCTGCGCGAAGCAGTCATCGTGCTGGAAACCCTCGGGCTGGTGCGTTCCATGCCGGGCAAAGGCGTGGTGGTGCTGGAGGCCAGCGTCAGCGACAGCCAAAGCCACGACAGCGCGGTAGCCGGGGCCAGCCTGGAAGACGTGCTGCAACTGCGCTACACCCTCGAACCGTTCATCGTCGGCCTGGTGGCGCAGTCCATCAGCAGCAAGGAAGTCGGGCAACTGCGCCTGACCCTGATGGACATGCGCGAAGCCCTTGAGGCCAACGACAGCGAGGCGGGCGTGAACGCCTACATCGCGTTCCACGAGGAGCTGTTCGCCCTGACCTCGAACCCGATTTTCCAGAGCGTGGTGCAGCAAACCAGCAACGCCCTCAAGCAAAGCGCCGACGTGCTGCGCAATTCGCCTGAGCATCTGGCTGAACGCCTTGAAGAAAACGAAGCCGTCGTGCGAGCTATCCGTAGCAAAAACAGCGCCCAGGCCAGCGCCCAGATGCGTCGGCACATCCTGCGGGAAGGGCAGCGGATGGGCATCGAGCTGAACATTCCGGACGATAACCTCGGCAGTTGACCCCCTCTTCGAACTGGAGACAGGCCATGAACAGCTTCGCCTCACGACAGACATTCACTGCCCTGCCCTTCTCCCGAACGGACAGCGAGAAGCCATCGGTGGATGATGTCTATCCGCGGATCTTCGACGCCATCCTTGAGCAACGCATCAACCCTTCCAGCCGTTTCACCGAAGAAAGCCTGGGGCATATATTCGGGGTCAGCCGCAGCACCATGCGCCGGGTTCTGTCGCGCCTGTCCCATCAACAGATCATCATCTTGAGACCTAATCACCGCCCCCGAGTCGCCGCGCCCTCCCCCGAACAAACCCGCCAGGTACTCCATGCTCGTCGCCTGGTTGAAAGCACGCTGGTTCAACTCGCCTGTCGACGGCGCCATTCCAGCATGCTGATCAAGTTACGTGAATTGACCGAAGAGCAACGTCAGTGCATGGAACGAGACCAGCACGGTACGGCTATCCGTCTGTCCGGCGAATTCCATCTGCAACTTGCCAACATGGCCGATAACGCCCCGTTGGCGCACTTCCTCGAAAGCCTTGTACCTCTGACGTCGCTGGCGATTGCACAACAGCATGAGGGACAAACTGGTAGCGCTTGCACCTGGCAGACGCACGTCCGTCTTGTGGATGCCCTGGAGCGAACCGACGTCAGTGCAGCAGTGCGCTTGATGACGCAATATCTGGATGATCTTGAACAGAGGCTGCTGGGCGAGCATCCATAAACGTCAACGACAGGACATTCGGCAACGTCGGCTCTACCGCACACAGCAACGCCTGACCTGCCCCTGTGAGTCCCAGCATCATCCCGAGAACAGGTACGCTGTTTTGCGTCATGAAGTCTTCATTGAAGAAGTTGTCTGCGACCTCGGAGAACGCCTGCTGGCTCCTCGCAATTCCCTGGTTGTTTCCCGTGCTGCGATACAGCTCCAGCAAACACACCAGATTACCGAAGTCACCATGGCAAAGGCTGTAGCCGGAACCAAGTCCGTGGTGCCAGAGATTGTGCTCGCACTGACTGATATCGTTATCGACGATCGCCCCCAGCTCCACACTGAATACACCTTTGAGCGCTTTCTTGAGTTGCAACCTGGAGATCAGGATCCCAGCATCGCCGTGACACCACTTGGTCATGTGGGACGACTTCGAGGCATCACGCAGATCCAGCCAGAACCCTTGGGCTTTCAGGCGGTTTTCGTCCTTCAACAAGGCCACGATCAGCGGGACGAGCGCCGCATTCCCCGTCAACTCATAAGCTTTGCCGAGCGCCTGGAGAATGCCTGAAATCCCGTGGGAGAATCCCGTGAGCAAAGGCGTTCGACAGGACTTGCGCACAAATCTCCCCTCTTCGTTCAGCAGCTCGGCTTGAATGGCTGCCGAGAATTTTTCGATGAGTGGGATCAAACTGTCTCGCTTTTCTAGCTGATACAGATTCACCAGTATCGTGACCGTCCCGCACCATCCATTAAGGAAGTCAAACTCGTCATCCTGACGCGGAAAGTCGGCGAGCTTGAGCAATAAGTCATCAATGGTCGCGCGATGGATATCCTGCCCCAAGACCTGTTGATGGTTGACTAAAACATAGAGGTAAGACGCCAGGCCGAAATAAGCGCTGACCGCCATGTCGCTGTCAAAGTGCTCGTGGGATCTGGCCATCGAGTCGACAATTCGGTCGGCCATGCTCAAGTGTTCTGGCTGACCGCTGACGCGAAACAGGCTCATGTAAAAAACAGCCAATCCACCCATGCCGCTGTACAGGCTGTTACTCATGGGCGAAAGGTAGTAGCGTCGAGTTGTCGGATGGGTATTGAGGAAAGACCACGCTACATCCCCGTCTTCGCCATCAATGCTCAACCGTTCGATCACTGCCGCAACTCTCAGCGCCCCTGCAAGATAGCCCGACATCCGCATACCCGGCACACCTTTCTGGCGATGCTGCCTATTCAAGGGCATGGCCCCATTGTCCGAAGGGAACAGGCACTCGCGCAGGATGAGTGTCTGAAAAGCTTTGTCCTTGACGGACAGATCGCTCAGCTTTCGTCGGCAACTTTCAAGTGGGCTCTCGATGTCGAGTTCAGCCACGAACCCGCCATGACCGCTGAACAATCGATTGGAGCCGATAGGCATGCTGAAACTTGGGATATTTGCCCATTCCAGATCGGCCGACTCGTGACCAGGAACATGCTTGGCAATAAGCGTTTCGCTCAACTCCGACCACAACGTGGCAAACAGCAACTGGCGTTGGAGCATGCATTGCATAAAGCGCGGATGTAGCGTCAACTCGATGAAGTCCACATAGCGCTGGGTATTCTTGATTAATACCCGTGTTTTCAACTCACTGGCATGCTGACGGATCAACGCCAGTATCGCGCTCCGATGCTTCATCATCTCATCGTAGGCCAACCCAAATCCTTCAAAAATGTCTTCCTGATAGTCTTCCAGCGAACGTGGCAGGCCATCGAGAACCGGAAGGTGTCGGATAACCGGCGTCTTTTCAATGCTGACCCGTTTCAAGTGATAGAAACCTTGCTCACGAACCAGACGCACTACATTTGAGGTGAAGTGCTTTTGTCGGGTCAGGCCGCTGAAGTCGTTTTCAGAGCCAGGTGAATAGGGAACAAAACCCGTCGCGAATATCGACTGACCGTTCAGTTTCAACGTCTTGAACAACGCACTGGTACCGGGCAGGTCGCCCTTGAGGTCAATCATTGAGGCTGTAAACAGACACTCAAGATCGATCATGACGGGACTGCTACCGCACGCGATGATGTTCTCGTAGTGAAAATCCATGCCATTCAGGGCATGGGCGATCGCAATCTGCGCTCCCGCTCTTCGGTAGTACAACGCCACATCACCTACCGTTTCACAGGCTCGGTTCTCGACTTTTTCGATCCAGCAATGGTCGTCTCTGCAGATCAACGATGGGGTATGCGCAGAGAAACACTCGTCACGGTTGTTCTCGTGCAACAGTCTCATCAACGCGCCATAGAACTCCGCTTCGCGGTTGCTTCTTGGTTTGTAGACCAACGAAGTGGTAGCGATCTGAACAGCACAGACCGTTTCGCCGTTGGCATGGGGATCGCCCCATCCGAGGTCGATAGAATCGATTCGTTGCCCTCGCAGAGCGAATAGCTGACCCAGCGCATCGACGTCCTTGGCAAAATGGGAGATGACTTTGTACAGGTAGGCGGATGTGCTTTCCATTTGCTGGGTCAGCAGGTCAGTCAGTACCGGATAGGACGCCAGGAGCGGGCCTATCGACTGGGTACCAAGAAACTGTTCGAAGGTGTTCAGGTCCGTATCGACACCTTGTGATATTCGCGTATTAAGACAATGAACAAGGGACTTTTGCGCCAAACGTTTAAGGCAGGCTATTACATAAGGCTGGACACTGGCCAGCAATGACTCGGCATTGAAATACTGACAAACTTCGACATATCTTTTATCACACTCAAACACTTGCTTGAAGTAACAATAAAAAACCCTATAAAAGCCTTCAAATGCTTCCTGACTCGTACTGCATGGCTGCTCACCATGACTCAAAGCAACGATCAGTTGAATTTTATTGTACAAAACTTCTATCGAGGCGTGCTGTAACGACTCACAATACTCGGTGCCATTTTCGAGCCGCCCAACCAACTCACTCCTGTTCATGCCGAAATATTTTATAACGGCATCATCATCTTTATGCAACATCTCCATGGTCTTGCGCAGTAAGTCGACATCGACTCCACTTCCCGCGCCCGATGTTTCACGCTCCTGGAACGTCAGAATATCAGCCAACATGCTTGCCATCCTTGACCAAAATGGCAGGTCATCGACCTGCCATATATTACTGACGATTTAGCAGAAAACCGTGCAACCCAGGCTCTCGCAGGTAATCGCGGTGGTGGACATGACTTCAACGCCCGCCATCTTGTTGATACCGCCTTTCACATAGGCTTCAAACTCACTGTCGAAATCGCCAGACATTTCCAGGATTTGCTCTTCCATATAACGCTCCAATATTAACTTAACAGGCACCTTCATTGGCACCCAAGAAAGTTAACATCAACGGACAACCAAAGCCCGCTACAAATCCTAACTTAATGTAACCACCTCAAACCTCCGCAACTCATAACAAACACTAACAACTTAGTCTATTGCAATTTTTTCGAACCCCTCACGAATTTTCTCTTCCGGCAAATCATCGGCAATGAACACGATCACGCTTTCGCGTGTTTCATCATCGCCCCATTCCGTATCCCAGTCGAAACCATACAACTTCAACACGCCTTGAAACACCATACGCCGCGGTTCGCCAAGGATGTTCAAAACACCTTTGTATCGCAGCAGTTGCTTGCCATGTTCTTCCAGCAGCTCGTTCATGAACTCACTGAGTTTGTCGATATCCAGCGGCTTGTCCGTGCGCAACACCAGGCTGGAGATACGGTCGATGGACGGTGCCTTGCTCATAGGACGCAAACTCACCCCACCGCCGAGGTCGGCATTGAGGTTGAAGCCGCGCACGTCGAGCAATTCAGCCAGGTCGATCTTGCCGTGCTCGACCAGGCGAATCGGTGCGCGGCGGTTGATGCGGGTCAGACGCTCGCTGAGGGCGGTGAAGGTCGGCTCGTCCACCAGATCCCGCTTGCTCACCAGCAAACGGTCGGCAAAACCGATCTGTGCCTGGGCGATGGTCTGGGTCAGGTGATGTTCGGCATGCTTGGCGTCGACCAGGGTGATGATGCCATCGAGGATATAGCGCTCGCGCAGCTCTTCGTCGATGAAGAAGGTTTGCGCCACCGGGGCCGGGTCAGCCAGACCGGTGCATTCGATTACCAGGCGATCGAAGGCGATTTCGCCGCTGTCCAGGCGTTCCAGTAACAGGAACAGCGCTTTGGTCAAATCGGTGTGGATGGTGCAGCAGACGCAGCCGTTGGACAGCGTCATCACTTGCACCGGCTCGTCGCCCAACAGTTGGGTGTCGATACCGGCATCACTGAATTCGTTTTCGATTACAGCGATTTTCAGGCCGTGCTCGGCTTTGAGCAGATAGCGCAGCAGCGTGGTTTTTCCCGCGCCGAGAAAGCCGCTGAGAATTGTTACTGGAATGGGAGAGGACAAACGGGTTCTCCTGTTTCACAAAGTTAAAAAACAACACAAAACAAATGTGGGAGCGGGCTTGCTCGCGAAGAGGTCGTGGCAGTCGACATTAATGTTGAATGACACACCGCTTTCGCGAGCAAGCCCGCTCCCACAGGGATTGCATCAGCCAGGCTGTTGCATCAACAGCACTTCGGCCCACCCTTGCCACCGTAACGGGCTTCCTGACGTTCGCGAAAGAACATCTCGTAGCTCATCACCGGTTTGTCCGGGTGTTTGGTTTGCATGTGCTCGACGTAGTTGTCGTAGTCGGGCATGCCGACCATCAGGCGCGCGGCCTGACCGAGGTATTTACCGAGGCGACTCAGGTCATTGAACATGGTGCAATCCTCGATTACGCATCCGGCTGAGCCTGGAACGGCGATTCTTTATCCGTACGTTCTTTGGTGCCCCAGGCGGCGATACCGACCTTGAGTGCAAAAAACAGGATGCTGAACACCACGAGCAAAAACAGCGCCGTCAGCGTTGCGTTGGTGTAGGCGTTGTAGATCACATGCTGCATCTGCTCGATGCTCTTGGCCGGGGCCAGAATCTGCCCATTGGCCAGCGCATCGCTGTATTTCTTCGCCAGCGACAGGAAGCCGATTGCCGGGTTGGCATCGAACAGTTTGATGAAGCCTGCGGTGGTGGTGCAGATCAGCAGCCATACCGCTGGCAGCATGGTCACCCAGACATAGCGTTGGCGTTTCATTTTGATCAGCACAACGGTTGCCAGCATTAGCGCGATACCGGCCAGCATCTGGTTGGAAATACCGAACAGCGGCCACAAGGTGTTGATGCCACCCAGCGGATCGATCACGCCCTGGTACAGCAGGTAACCCCACATCGCAACGCAACCGGCGGTTGCGATCAGGTTGGCGGTCCAGGATTCGGTGCGTTTGAGCGCCGGCACGAAGGAGCCGAGCAAGTCCTGCAGCATGAAACGCCCGGCACGGGTACCGGCATCCACCGCAGTCAGGATGAACAGCGCTTCGAACAGGATCGCGAAGTGGTACCAGAACGCCATGGTGTTTTCACCCGGCAGCACACTGTGCAGGATCTGCGCGATACCGACCGCCAGGGTCGGCGCACCGCCGGCGCGGGCCAGGATGGTGGTTTCACCGATGTCCTTGGCCACCGCTTGCAGCGCTTCCGGGGTAATCGCGAAACCCCAGCCGCTGACGACTTGTGCCACAGCCACCACGTCACCACCGACGACCGCCGCCGGGCTGTTCATGGCGAAGTACACGCCTGGCTCGATCACCGAAGCGGCGACCATCGCCATGATCGCCACGAAGGACTCCATCAGCATGCCGCCGTAACCGATGTAACGAGCGTTAACCTCGTTATCCAGCAGTTTTGGCGTGGTGCCGGAGGAGATCAGCGCGTGGAAACCGGACACTGCGCCACAGGCGATGGTGATGAACAGGAACGGGAACAGACCGCCCTTCCACACCGGCCCGGTGCCGTCGATGAACTGGGTCAATGCCGGCATTTTCAGCTCGGGCATGGTGATCAGGATGCCGATCGCCAGCGCGACGATGGTGCCGATTTTGAGGAAGGTCGACAGGTAATCGCGAGGGGCGAGGATCAGCCATACCGGCAGCACCGCCGCCACGAACCCGTAGCCGATCAGCATCCAGGTGATCTGGATTCCGGTGAAGGTAAAGGCCTTGGCCCAGACCGGGTCAGCGGCAATCTGCCCGCCCAGCCAGATCGAACCCAGCAGCAACGCCACGCCGATCACCGAGATTTCACCGATGCGGCCCGGGCGGATGTAGCGCATGTAAATGCCCATGAACATCGCGATCGGGATGGTCGCCATCACCGTGAAAATGCCCCACGGACTTTCGGCCAGGGCCTTGACCACGATCAGCGCCAGCACCGCGAGGATGATGATCATGATCAGGAAGCAGCCGAACAGCGCGATGGTCCCGGGAATCCGGCCCATTTCTTCACGAACCATGTCGCCCAGGGAGCGGCCGTTGCGGCGGGTGGACAGGAACAGGACCATGAAGTCCTGAACCGCACCGGCCAGCACGACGCCTGCAATCAGCCACAGCGTACCGGGCAGGTAGCCCATCTGCGCCGCCAACACCGGACCGACCAGCGGCCCCGCGCCAGCGATGGCCGCGAAGTGGTGACCGAAAAGAATGTGTTTGTTGGTTGGCACATAGTCCAGACCGTCATTGTTGAGCACGGCAGGGGTAGCCCGACGCGGATCGAGTTGCATCACATTGTTAGCGATGAACAGGCTGTAGTAGCGGTACGCGACCAGATAAATGGCCACGGCGGCGACCACAATCCACAAGGCGTTGATCGCCTCGCCTCGCCGTAATGCCACTACGCCCAGGGCGCACGCTCCCAGGATCGCCAGCAGCAGCCAGGGTAAGTGGCGCAGCAGGCTATTATTATTTTTCATTTTATGATTCCAGCCAGAGTGGACAAGAAAGACAGCCATCCGGAGTTTAGCGCTACTGGCCTCAAAGGCCACCCCCCAACATTGGTCTAGATAAGGGATTGCGTGGCGGCCGACGCAAAGCCCGGTCTATAGTCATTGCACCAAACAGAGAGGTCAGGCCATGAGCGAACAGCATTCCGATCGCCGCCGTTTCAAGCGCATTTCCTTCAGCGCACAGACCGAACTGAGCCAGGATGGGCAGCGTTGGCCGGTGCAATTGCTCGACCTGTCGCTCAAGGGCATGCTGATCCAGCGTCCCGAGCCCTGGTCAGGCGACGCCAGCCAGCCCTTCGCAGCCGATATCCATTTGAACCATGAGGCCGAGATCCGAATGGACGTGCAGCTGACCCATGATGACCACGGTCAGCTGGGTTTTGTCTGCCTGAATATCGGGCTGGAATCGATCGAGCACTTGAGACGGCTGATCGAACTGAACCTCGGCGATCCAGAGGAGCTGGACCGGGAGTTAGGAGCGCTGATCGAAACCTGATCGCTTTCTACAGGGATAGCGATCACATGCTTATTCGAACAGTGCGTCGAGCGCCTGTTCCAGGCGCGTCACGGCAATAATCTGCAACCCCGGCGGCGGCTCTTTCGGTGCATTACCCTTAGGCACGATGGCGCGTTTGAAGCCATGCTTGGCCGCCTCTTTCAAGCGTTCCTGGCCACTCGGCACCGGGCGCACTTCACCCGACAATCCGACTTCACCAAACACCAGCAGATCATGTGGCAGCGGCCGGTTGCGCAAACTGGACATGACCGCCGCCATCAAGGCCAGGTCGGAAGCGGTTTCCAGGACCTTCACCCCGCCGACCACGTTGAGGAACACGTCCTGATCGTGGGTCGGGATGCCGCCGTGCCGGTGCAAAACCGCCAACAACATCGCCAGGCGATTCTGATCCAGACCGAGCGTCACCCGACGCGGGTTGGCCAGATGGCTGTCGTCCACCAGCGCCTGGACTTCCACCAGCATCGGCCGGGTGCCTTCCCACGTTGCCATGACCACGCTGCCCGGGACCTCTTCCTGGGCGCGCGTCAGGAAAATCGCCGAAGGGTTGGAGACTTCTTTCAGGCCTTTGTCGGTCATGCCGAACACGCCCAATTCATTCACCGCGCCGAATCGGTTTTTCACTGCCCGCAGCAAACGCAGGCGCCCATCGGATTCGCCTTCGAAATACAAAACGGTGTCGACCATGTGTTCCAGCACCCGGGGGCCGGCCAGCGCGCCCTCTTTGGTAACATGGCCCACGAGGAAAATCGCCGTGCCGCTTTGTTTGGCATAACGCACCAGCAATGCAGCACTTTCGCGCACCTGGGAAACACCGCCCGGTGCCGATTGCAGTTGCTCGGTGAAAATCGTCTGGATCGAGTCGATCACCATGACCTTAGGCTTTTCGACCCGGGCGGTGGCAATGATGGTTTCGATGCAGGTTTCGGTCATCACCCGCAGCTGATCCTGAGGCAAGCCCAGGCGCCGGGCACGCATGGCCACCTGCTGCTGGGATTCTTCGCCGGTGACATACAGTGCCGGCATGCTCTTGGCGAGGTTGCACAAGGTTTGCAACAAAATGGTCGACTTGCCGATACCCGGATCACCGCCGATCAGCACCACCGAGCCGTCCACCAGGCCACCGCCAAGTACGCGATCCAACTCGCTGGACGCCGTGGAGAAACGCGGAATCTCTTCGACACTGACTTCGGCCAGGGTTTTGATCTGTGCCTGCTGGCCGGTCCAACCGGTGCGACCACTGGGGGCTGCGGCGCCGCCGCTCTCCACCATGGTTTCAGTCAGCGTGTTCCAGGCCCCGCATTCGCCGCACTGGCCGGCCCACTTCGGGAAGGTTGAGCCACACTCGGTGCAGCCGTACATGCGCTTGGCCTTGGCCATCTGAACTCCCGGCAAAAACCGCGATGATAGCTCAGCTGACGCGGATCAGCGCGGCGCTGCCGTGCGGATTTCACCGCTGGCCAGACGCGCGGCACTATTGCCCAGCGGATCTTCGGCGTTCATGTCCGCCCCTTTGGCCTTGAGTGCATCCAGCAACTCGACGCGCTTGAACAAGCCGGCATACATCGCGGCAGTCTGCCCGGCGCCGTTGCGTTGGTCGGGGCTGCAATTGGCGGCCAACAGGGTTCGAGCGATTTGCACTTCCCCCTTGAAAATCGCGCCCATCAACGCCGTATTGCCGCGTTGATCCTGAGCGCAGGCATCCGCCCCGGCAGCGAGCAAACGCTCCACTGCGGCGCTCTGGCCGTGATAGGCGGCCAGAATCAGTGCGGTGTAACCCTTGCTGTCGCGGGTATCGAGGGAATAGTCGGCCTCGATGAAGGTTTCGAGCATGGGCACATCACCACGTCGGGCGGCATCGAAGTAGTAATCCTGTAATTGGGCTTTCAGCGCTTGGGGGTCATTCGAGGCTTGCACGTCAGGTCCGGCGAACACACTGAGTGACCAGCACGCCAGAACCACAGACAGATAAAAACGCATGGCACAACTCCTTGATCGGACGGGACCTCGCATGAGGTCCCGCTTCAGGCAGATGGATCAGTCGACCAGTTTGGCCGCCAGTGCCTTGACCCGAGCCAGATCACCCTTGGCTACTTTGGCCACCCCGGTCCCGTATTCCGGGTCGGCCTTGTAAAGAAAGGACAGGATGATGTGCTTGCTCTCATCGTCAGTGGTGGCTAGAGAGCCACCGAAGCTGTCGATCAGGTCCTGACGTTCCTTCTGGTTGAACGAGCGATACAGATCGCCGGCTTGCTTGAAGTTCTGCTCACGCTGAATCTTCGCCTGCTGCGTGCTGCCCGACAGGGCCGACTGGCTGTAACGCGCGGTTTGCGGTTCTTCACGAGGCAACAGGCGACTTGGCTGGTAATTCACGCCCGTGCTGCTGGCGCCGAGGTTCATTGCGCCATCCTGGTTGCCGTTGTTCACGGCGACTTTGGGTGCGTTGATCGGCAACTGCAGAGCATTGGCCCCCAGACGATACAGTTGGGTATCGGCATACGAGAACACTCGTCCTTGCAATAAGCGATCTTCCGAAGGCTCGATACCCGGCACTAAATTGGCCGGGGCCATGGCCACTTGTTCGGTTTCCTGAAAAACATTCGCCGGATTACGGTTCAACACCATTTGTCCAACTTTTCGCTCAGGAACTCCGGGCCAGATCTTGGTTGCATCCAGTGGATCGAAATCAAACTTGGACAAGTCTTGTGGATTTAGAACCTGGATGTACAAGTCCCATTTCGGGAAGTCCCCCTTGTTAATATGTGAAACCAAGTCGTTAGTCATATGACTGTAGTCTTGGCCTTGAACACCCGTTACTTCTTTAGGGGCGAGATTTTTTATTCCTTGCAAACTTTTCCAGTGAAACTTTACATAGTGCACATCGCCTTTGGCGTTAACTAACTTGTAGGCATGTACACCATTACCGTCCATTTCCCGATAACTGGCCGGCGTGCCGGAGTTGGAATACAACTCGGTCAAGGTACGAGTGGCTTCCGGAACATGGGAGAAAAAATCGAAACGACGGGAATCGTCGTCAAGGTTGGTGCGCGGGTCCGGCTTGAAGGCGTGGACCATGTCTGGAAACTTGATCGCGTCACGGATGAAGAAGGTCGGAAAATTGTTGCCGACCAGGTCCCAGTTGCCGTCTGCGGTGTAGAACTTGGTGGCGAACCCCCGCGGATCACGCAAGGTTTCCGGCGAATGGTTGCCATGGACCACAGCGGAGAAACGCACAAATACCGGCGTGCTCTGGCCGCTGGCAAATACCTTGGCCTTGGTCAGGTCGCTGAGGTCGTCGGTCACGGTGAACGTGCCGTGGGCGCCAGTGCCACGGGCATGCACCACGCGTTCGGGAATGCGTTCACGGTCAAAACGCTGGAGTTTCTGGATCAGTTGTATGTCTTGCAACAGCACCGGCCCGGTCGCGCCAGCGGTTTGCGAGTTCTGGTTGTCGCCGACGGCGGCACCGTTATCACGGGTCAAGGTCGCAGCGTTGACGGAGAAGGACAGCAGGCTGGCGGTCAGAACGCCGAAGGTACGACGCAAGGGAAAAGCCCCGAGGCCAAGGGGAGTTGTCATGGAAGTTTCCTCTGGTTTTATAAGGCGCATCCAGGTGCGCTTCACAGAGGCTAGTGACCCGAAGGCCAAAACATAAATAGAAATCCCGCACCGGGGCGATAGCGAAAAGGTTCTGGAAAGCCCGGTCTAGAGCGGGTAATCGCGCGCGAGTGGTGGCATTTTGTAAACTAATTACCAGAAGATGTGTCGATAGACACGGGCATTGTAAGAAGGCGTTTCAAGCAAGGGACGTTTTGCTGATTTACACTGCGTTCACCAACCTCATCTGTAACAAGGAAATAACCTATGGGCGTGATAAGTGAGTTCAAGGCCTTCGCGGTCAAAGGTAATGTGGTCGACATGGCCGTGGGTATCATCATCGGCGCCGCCTTCGGCAAAATCGTTTCGTCGTTTGTCGGCGACGTGGTGATGCCGCCAATCGGCTTGCTGATCGGTGGGGTCGACTTCAGTGACCTGGCCATTACGCTCAAGTCCGCCAACGGTGATGTCCCGGCGGTGGTGCTGGCCTACGGTAAGTTCATCCAGAGCCTGATCGACTTCATCATTGTCGCCTTCGCGATCTTCATGGGCGTCAAGGCCATCAACCGTCTGAAACGCGAAGAGGCCGTTGCGCCAACCCTGCCGCCGGTTCCGACCAAGGAAGAAGAGCTGCTGGAAGAGATTCGCGATCTGCTCAAGGCCCAGAACAATCAGCCCTGATGACTGATTGCCCGCACAAACGGCGCCTTCGGGGCGCCGTTTTGTTTACCAGTAGTTTTCCACCGCTACTTGGCCAGGGCGGCGACTGAGGCTCAACTGCATGTGTCGTTGTTTGAGCAACTTGCGCGTGTCATCAATCATCTGTGGATTACCGCAGAGCATCACCCGCGAATGCTCGGCTGTCAGCGCTACACCAGCCGTCCGCTCCAGCTCGCCACTTTCCAGGAGCGTCGTGATCCGCCCATTCAAGGCACCCGAATGCTGCTCGCGGGTAACGGTGGCGATGAATTGCAGCTTGTGTGCGTACTCGGCCAGATAATCACGCTGCGCCAACCCCGCAATCAGCTCCTGATACGCCAGCTCCCGCGCTTCGCGCACGCTGTAAACCAGGAGGATGCGCTCGAATTTTTCCCAAACCTCGAAGTCCTGCAGGATCGACAGAAACGGCGCCAGGCCCGTGCCTGTGGATAACAACCAGAGGTCACGGCCATCGACGAAGCGATCCAGCGTCAGATAACCAAAGGCCTGCCGGTCGACCAGCAGAGTATCGCCAACTTCCAGCCGACTCAGCTCACTGGTGAACTCGCCTCCCGGAACGACAATGGAGAAGAACTCCAGGAACTCGTCATAGGGGGACGAGACCATGGAATAAGCCCGCCACACCGTACTGCCGTCCGCCTTGGTCACGCCCAGCCGGGCGAATTGCCCTGCGCGAAAACGAAAGCCCGAATCCCTGGTAGTTCGCAGGGTGAACAGGTTTGAAGTCAACGGCTGGACGTCAAGTAGCGTCTGGCGCGTGAATTTCTCTGCACTGGCAGTCATGGGTTGCTCCATTCAACAGATAACGCCAGTGTCCCGCAAAGCAGGCGGCATAAACACCGGTGATTTGTAATGGCTTTTGCTCCGTTCACTAAATAGTACAAACACGATCAGCCGTTGATTCTGTTTCTCCGCCAGTAACAGACCTAAGAACCGGTTATGCAGTTGCAAGCATTTTCAAGAGCAAAAAAATCCAGCATGCAAGTAGGAAATCTCCTACACTCGTGGCGTGCCGGATCTTGGATCCAATCAGCACCAACGCAAGTAAGTCCGCAATGGAGTTACCAAATGAAAGTGTGGAAGGAATCACAGTTAACGCAGCTTTCTTACGCTCAGAAAATAGAGACCGCGTACGAGATGTCTCTCAATCTCGTTAAAAACCTTGGCTTTAATTTCTGTGCATTTTCAATAACATCCCAAACAAGGGGGATACATCGCCATCCGATCAATCTGAATAACTATCCCACCGAATGGAACTCGAAATATGAACAAGAGCACTTCAGTGAAATCGATCCGATACTAGCCCATTGCAATCATTCCGAATTGCCGATTCTTTGGCATGAAAAGGTCTTTTTCAAGACACCGACGCTGTGGCAAGCACAAAAACAGCAAGGATTGCGCTATGGCTGGTCCCAATCCGTTCATGATGAGAACGGGCTTTGCAGCATGCTGAGCCTGGCCAGAAGCCACTGTCCGATTACGACGCATGATCTGTATAAAAATCTGGGCTATGCGATATTCATTAGCCGTCACCTGCACGGGCTTGTCGCGAAAGAACTGCCTGCGCCCTCAAAACCGGGCACAGTGCATTTATCATCCCGAGAAGTCGAGGTGTTGAAATATTCAGCCGACGGCAAGACTGCAGGCGAGATTGCGATCATCCTCAGTCTGAGTGAAAGCACGGTACAGTTCCACATACGGGGCGCTATCCGCAAATTCGGCGTGAACAACAAAATTGCGGCAGTGATCAGAGCCGCGAAAGTGGGCGTCATCTGAATCTGTTTGAATCCGCTAATCCCCGCGAGTAATCCAAGCGAAAAAAACGTACCATCTGCTATCCATCCTGAGTGATGCCGTGTGAAATTCCACGACGCAGTCCATTCGGATGGTTCGCCCGCTATAAGCCCCTGAGCGGCGGGCCACTCGCTGATTATCCTCCGTTGACTACCAGAGCTCCCCCGCCTCATGCCTCTGCTCGAAACCCCCTTCGCTCAACTCGATCTGATCCGCCAGCCAGAACAGCAGAATGAACCGTTGCAAGCATTTGATGCCGCAGACGAATACCTGCTCACTCATCTGGCCGCGCAACAGCCGGCAGCCGATACTCGTGTGCTGGTGCTCAACGACAGCTTCGGTGCTTTGGCCGCCAGCCTGGTGGGCAAGGTTCGGGTGACCAGCAGCGGCGATTCGTTTCTGGCCTTTCAGGGACTGGAAAAAAACCTGATACGCAACGGCCAGGCGTTTGATGCGGTGCCGAGGGTGCCGGCCAGCGAAGCGTTCGTCGGTCCGTTTGACCGGGTACTGATCCGGGTACCGAAAACCCTGGCCTTGCTGGAAGAGCAACTGATCCGGCTACAGGGGCAGCTGGCTCCCGGCGCTCAAGTGATTGCGGCCGCCATGGTGAAGCATTTGCCGCGCGCTGCGGGCGATCTGCTGGATCGTTACATCGGCCCGGTGCAAGCCTCGCTGGCGGTGAAGAAGGCTCGGTTGCTGATCGCCACAGCCGAAGCCAAAGCTCCTGCTGTCTCCCCTTACCCGACCCGCTATCGACTCGACACGCCTGCGATCGAACTGCTCAATCACGCCAATGTGTTCTGCCGCGAAGGGCTGGATATCGGCACGCGGGCCTTCTTGCCGCACTTGCCGAAGAACCTCGGCGCAGCACGAGTTGCCGATCTGGGGTGTGGCAACGGCGTGCTGGCAATTGCCAGTGCCCTGCAAAACCCTGAGGCCCACTACACCTTGGTGGATGAGTCGTTCATGGCCGTGCAATCGGCCGCTGAAAACTGGCGCGCGGCGCTGGGCGATCGCGACGTGATTGTGCGGGCCGGCGATGGTTTGGCGGAACAGGAACCGCAATCCCTGGACGTGGTGCTGTGCAATCCGCCGTTTCACCAACAGCAAGTGGTCGGCGACTTCCTGGCCTGGCGGATGTTCCAGCAAGCGCGTGAATCCTTGGTGGTGGGCGGCGCGCTGTACATCGTCGGCAATCGTCACCTGGGTTATCACAGCAAGCTGGCGCGGTTGTTCCGCGGCGTTGAGCAAGTCGCGGCCACCCCCAAGTTCGTCATCCTCAAAGCACGTAAATAAAGCGAAAAAAAACCCTCCACCAGGAGGGCTATAAATCCGTGCTGCAAGGCAACGGGATGGGAATTTCAGTGGGTGCTCAAACCGGCGGCATTCATGAACATGCGCATCAGCGAGGCCACAATGAACAGTGCCACCACGCTGCCGGTCCAGATCATCGCCAGCCAGCCGAGTCGCTGCCAGAGCGGCTTTTTCTCGGCTGCTTCGATTTCCTGCAAATCAGGTTTGCCAGCCATCATCGCTTTCTCCTCTGCGCCATAGGCTAGTGATAACCATCTTCGTGGGTGACCTTGCCGCGGAACACGTAGTAGCTCCAGAAGGTGTAACCCAGGATGAACGGGATGATGAACAGCGTGCCCACCAGCATGAAGCCCTGGCTTTGCGGCGGTGCGGCAGCGTCCCAGATCGAAATCGACGGAGGCACGATGTTCGGCCACAGGCTGATACCCAGGCCGCTGTAGCCGAGGAAAATCAGCACCAGGGTCAGCAGGAATGGCGTGTAATGCGCATTGCGAGCCACCGCCCGAATCAGACCGTACAGGGTCACCAGCACCAGAATCGGCACCGGCAAGAACCAGAACAGGTTCGGCAGGGTGAACCAGCGTGCAGCGATCTCGGCGTGGGCCAATGGCGTCCAGATACTGACGATGCCAATCACCGCCAACAACACGAAGGCCAAAGGCCGCGCCAGGTCATGCATCTGCTTCTGCAACTTGCCTTCGGTTTTCATGATCAGCCAAGTGCAACCGAGCAGTGCATAAGCCACCACCAGCGCCGCACCGCAGAACATCGTGAACGGGGTCAACCAGTCAAGTGAACCGCCGGCAAACTGACGATTGACTACCGGTAGCCCATCGATGAACGCACCCAACGCCACGCCCTGGAAGAACGTTGCGGCGATCGAGCCACCAATGAATGCCTTGTCCCAGAGATGACGCTTGTCGTCCTTGGCCTTGAAGCGGAACTCAAAGGCCACACCGCGAAAAATCAGCCCGATCAGCATAAAAATCAGCGGCAGGTACAGCGCCGAGAGCACCACCGAATAGGCCAGCGGGAAAGCGCCGAACAATGCCGCGCCGCCCAATACCAACCAGGTTTCGTTGCCGTCCCAGACCGGGGCGACGGTGTTCATCATGACGTCACGATCGCTCTTGCCCTTGATGAACGGGAAAAGAATCCCGATCCCCAGGTCGAAACCGTCCATGACCACATACATCATGATGCCGAAGATGATGATCACGGCCCAGATCAGCGGAAGATCAATACCCATGATTCAAATCTCCTTGGTCAGGCTGGGGCTGTTATCAGCTTCGGTGCCATCGTCATCGGCTGCAGACAGCGGACGAGCCGGTGTGCGTTTCTGGCCAGGGCCCCCTTCGTTGGTTTCCTTGCCTTCGTCGATCTTCGGACCTTTGCGCACCAGACGCATCATGTAGCCAAGACCGGCGCCGAACAGCGCGAAATACACCACAACGAACATGATCAAGGTGATGCTCATCTGCACGAAGCTGTGCCCGGAGGACGCGTCTGCCGTGCGCATCAAGCCGTAGACCACCCACGGCTGACGGCCGATCTCAGTGGTGAACCAGCCGGCGAGGATTGCGATCAGGCCGGATGGGCCCATCCACAACGCCAGGTACAGGAATGGCCGCGAGGTGTACAGCTTGTCGCTTTTGCGCAGCCACAGGCTCCACAAACCGGTGAAGATCATCAGCATGCCCAGACCAACCATGACCCGGAACGACCAGAAAACGATGGTCGAATTCGGCCGGTCTTCAGGCGGGAACTCCTTGAGCGCCGGCACCTGTTTGTCCAGGGAATGGGTCAGGATCAGGCTGCCCAGGTACGGGATCTCGACGGCGAATTTGGTTTTTTCGGCTTTCATGTCCGGCCAGCCGAACAGGATCAGCGGGGTCGGTTCATCACCGTGGTTTTCCCAGTGGCCTTCGATCGCAGCGATTTTCGCCGGCTGATGCTTGAGGGTATTGAGGCCGTGGAAGTCACCGATAACGGCCTGAATCGGGGCAACGATCAGCGCCATCCACATCGCCATCGAGAGCATGGTGCGGATCGCCGGGTTGTCCTTGCCGCGCAGCAAGTGCCAGGCCGCCGACGAACCGACGAAGAAGGCGGTCGCAACGAATGCCGCCGTGGCCATGTGCATCAGGCGGTAGGGGAACGACGGGTTGAAGATAATCGCCAGCCAGTCCACCGGAATGACCTGGCCGTTGACGATCTCGTAGCCTTGCGGGGTCTGCATCCAGCTGTTGGAGGCCAGAATCCAGAAGGTCGAAATGAGCGTGCCGATGGCCACCATGACGGTAGCGAAGAAGTGCAACTTGCGCCCGACCTTGTTCCAGCCGAACAGCATGACACCGAGGAAACCGGCTTCGAGAAAGAAGGCGGTGAGTACTTCATAGGTCAGCAACGGCCCGGTCACGGAACCGGCGAAATCCGAGAAACGGCTCCAGTTGGTGCCAAACTGATAGGCCATGACCAAACCGGACACCACGCCCATGCCGAAGTTGACGGCAAATATCTTCGACCAGAAATGGTACAGATCGCGGTAAGTGTCGTTGTGCGTCTTCAGCCACAGGCCTTCGAGCACTGCCAGGTAACTCGCCAGGCCAATGGTGATGGCCGGGAACAGGATGTGAAACGAAATGGTGAATGCGAACTGAATCCGGGCGAGATCAAGTGCCTCCAAACCGAACATAAGTTTTCCTCTGTCAGGTAATACCGGCTGAAGGCTTGCGGCCTGCACCCACTGCCCCCACGGTTATGGAGTGTGTCGAATTTGAATTCGTTCTTTTTCTACCATCATCACAACGTAGGGAATCTGGCCATCTGGCCGCCGGATCATTTCCACGAAGGGTCTTGATCTGGATCAAGCAACGCTGAAAGAGTAGTCGCATTTTTGCCGATGGACGGTGTGGTCTTTTGCCGCGTGACAGGTTGCCTCACGGGTTTTGTCATGGGCTGCAATACATCTTTTGGGTGGCTGGCTAACTGTGGCGAGGGGGCTTGCCCCTCGCCACAGGGGATTTAAGGGCTGCGTAGATCGGTGTCTAGCTAACTAAATTTTCCGCGCTCGCAACTTCCGGTTACAGGTTGGTGATAATCTCGCCCTTCCCTCGCTCAAGACCTGCCTTCAGATGCCCAACCAAGCGCCCCTGCTGTTACGTCATCACCGCCCGTTCATCGCGTTCTGGCTGGCTCGGGTGTTTACCGCCAGCGGTTTTCAGATGTTGACTGTGGCAATCGGCTGGAATCTGTATCAACTGACTGGCAACGTGCTCGATCTGGGCTTGGTAGGTTTGGTGGAGTTTGCTCCGCGGGTATTGTTCATGCTGCACACCGGGCATGTCGCGGACCGCTATGACCGGCGCAAGGTCGCGGCGATTTGTCAGTCCCTGCAAGCGCTGATTGCCCTGTCGCTGGCCATTGGCAGCGCGACCGACCATGTCACCCGGGAGATGATCTTCATCCTCGCGTTCCTGCTCGGTGCCGCCCGCTCCTTCGAAATGCCGACAACTCAGGCATTGCTGCCGAGCATCGTGCCCAGCGCGTTGTTCCCCCGCGCGGTTGCCGCTGCGCAATCTGCACAACAATCAGCGACCATCGTCGCCCCGGCACTGGGCGGTTTGCTCTACGCCTTCGGCAGCGTCTGGGTGTATGGCCCGACGGTGATCCTCTACCTCATCGCCTGTGCGCTGATGCTCAACCTCCCGGCCCGGCAGACACCGCTGAACAAGGGCAAGGCCACCCTGGATTCGCTGCTGGCGGGCATCCGCTTCATTCGCAGTCGCCCAGACATTCTCGGGGCGATTTCCCTGGACCTGTTTGCCGTCCTGCTGGGTGGCGCGACCGCGCTGCTGCCGGTGTTCGCCAAAGATATTCTGCTGACCGGCCCGTGGGGTCTGGGCCTGCTGCGTTCAGCCCCTGCAGTCGGTGCGCTGCTGATGTCGCTGTTTCTCGCGCGATTTGCCGTGGAGCGAAACGTCGGGCGGGTCATGTTCACCGCCGTGGGTGTATTCGGCGTAGCGACCATCGCTTTCGGCCTGTCGACTTCGTTCTGGTTTTCTCTCGCCGTGCTGGTGGTCTTGGGTGCAGCGGACATGATCAGCATGGTAATCCGTGCCTCATTCGTGCAACTGGAAACCCCCGACGAAATGCGCGGCCGGGTCAGCGCTGTGAATGGCTTGTTCATCGGCGCTTCGAATCAGCTCGGCGAGTTCGAGTCCGGCCTGACGGCCCACTGGTTCGGCACGGTGCCGGCAGTGGTGATGGGCGGCATCGGCACGCTGATGGTGACCGGGGCCTGGATCAAACTGTTCCCGACCCTGGCCAACCGCGACCGTATGCATGTGCCGGTGGAAGAGGTCAGGGTCTGACGTGTTGTCCAGGGCACTCTAAACCTGCAACTCCCCCGCCACCGTTGACCGCATGGCTTTGCCACAGAGGTGCTCCACCAGCGTCAGCGCAAACGCCAACGCGGCGCCTGAACCCTGAGCGGTGATGCAATTGCCATCGACCACCACCGGTTGATCGATGAAGTTACAGCCCGACAGTTGATTGCTGACAGTGGGCAAGCAAGTCATGCGTCGCTGACGCAAAACGCCAAAGGTTTGCAGCGCCAGTGCCGGAGATTCGGCAATACCGGCGAACAGACGCCCGGCTGCGGCCTGGTCCTTGATCAGTTGTTGCAGGGGTTGGTGGGCCGCCAAATGCTGCGCTCCTACCGCACCGCCAGGCAGAACGATCAGGTCGAAGGGTTGGGCGAGCAAATCCACCAACATCGCATCGGCGGTCAAGCGGGTGCCGCGAGCGCAGGTGAGCATGCGTCGCGACTCGATGCTGGCCACCACCACTTCAACCTTGGCGCGGCGCAGCACATCAATCAGGGTCACGGTTTGCAGATCGTCGATGCCCTCGGCGAGGGTAATCAGGGCTCTAAAGGTCATGGGTGCGGTCCACAGGATGATCTTTAAAGCGTAGTCAGCTTTCCTGACCCTTGTTCAAGGCCAGCCATTACTTGATGTAAAGCTGCGTCGACAGCGTATTGCCCGGCGCGTTGATCGAGGTGTTGCTGAACGTGAAGGTGCCGTCCTGCTTGCCTGCCAGGTTGAAGATGTACAGATAGCCGACGGTTTTTTTCCCGGCGGAGCACTCGGTCAGGTTGCCGGTATCAAAAGCACAGACAGGGGTTCGGGTGCCGTCCACTTTGAAACCGTCCAGCGCAACATGAGGCTCGCGACCGTAGCCGACCTCCAGCACGTAGACCTTGATGTTCGGGCCACTGTGGTCGCAGCGCGTCTGATCCTGACCGTCCGCAATACTTTCAAATCCACAGGATGGCGATTCGACCTTGAGCACCTTCACCTGGCTCAACGGTTGAGCCATGGCCGCAGAGGCTGTTTGCGCTCCGATGAAACAGGTAAGCAGCACCCCAAATGCCGCAACCACACGCTTATTAATGCAATACATATCTACCCCCTCCCTCCCCCAAAAAACAGCGCGCAGTATGGCGCAGTTCCCTTTTGTGCAAAACATCGGCGACGATCGCAGCCATAAGCAGCCATAGCCCCACGCTGCTGGTATGATGCGCGGCTTTTTCCGACCCACAGAAAATACCCAGGCGCCTGCAGCGGTCTGTGCTTTGCTGTTGAGGTCGATACATTCACGGCGCCGGGCGCGCCACGGGGAGCAGACATGCTGGAAAGGCTGTTTCAACTCAAGGCACACAACACCAACGTGCGGACCGAGATTCTGGCGGGCGTCACGACCTTCTTGGCCATGGCCTACATTCTGTTCGTCAATCCGAGCATCCTCGGCGAGACCGGCATGGACAAGGGCGCGGTGTTCGTCGCCACCTGTCTGGCAGCCGCCATCGGCTCGGCGACCATGGGCCTGATCGCCAACTACCCGATCGCCCTCGCACCGGGCATGGGACTGAACGCCTTCTTCACCTACACCGTGGTCCTGCACATGGGCCACACCTGGCAAGTGGCGCTGGGCGCGGTGTTCCTCTCGGCGGTAATGTTTTTTCTGCTGTCGATCTTCCGCATCCGTGAATGGATCATCAACAGCATCCCATTGGCGCTGCGCTCGGCGATTGCCGCCGGTATCGGCCTGTTCCTGGCACTGATCGCCCTGCACAACGCCGGCATTGTCGTCAGCAATCCGGCGACCATGGTCGGCCTCGGCGACCTGAAGCAACCGGCGCCGATCCTCGCGACACTCGGTTTTGCCCTGATCGTTGCCCTGGAGGCCCTGAAAGTTCGTGGAGCGGTGCTGATTGGCATTCTGGCGGTGACCATCGTCTCCATCCTGGTGGGCTTCACCCCGTTCGGCGGCGTGATGTCGATGCCGCCGTCGCTGGCACCGACCTTCCTGCAACTGGACATCATGGGCGCGCTGGACATCGGCCTGGTCAGCGTGATTTTCGCCTTCCTGTTCGTTGACCTGTTCGACAACTCCGGCACCCTGATCGGCGTCGCCAAGCGCGCCGGCCTGATGGGCAAGGACGGCCACATGCCGAAAATGGGCCGCGCCCTGATCGCCGACAGCACCGCGGCCATGGCCGGTTCGTTGCTGGGCACCTCGACCACCACCAGCTACATCGAATCCGCAGCCGGCGTGAGTGCCGGTGGCCGCACCGGTCTGACTGCCATCGTGGTCGCGATTCTGTTCCTGCTGGCGCTGTTCTTCTCGCCATTGGCGGCCAGCGTTCCAGCCTTCGCCACCGCGCCTGCGTTGCTGTTCGTCGCCGTACTGATGACATCCGGCCTTGCGGAAATAGACTGGGACGACATCACTGTCGCCGCACCGGTCGTGGTCACCGCCCTGGCCATGCCATTCACTTATTCCATTGCCAACGGTATCGCCTTCGGCTTCATCTCCTGGACAGCCATCAAGTTGCTGTCCGGTCGCGGCCGTGAGTTGAATTCGGCGCTGGTGATTCTGTCGATTCTGTTCGTGATCAAGTTGGGTTGGTTCAACGCATGACTTTTGATTCCCAGGCTTACGCCGTTCAGCTCGAAGAAAAGGTCACGCGCCTGCGTGATCTGCTGGCCCCGTTCGATGCACCGGAACCTGCGGTGTTTGATTCGCCGCTGAAAAACTTCCGACTGCGTGCCGAGTTCCGCCTGTGGCGCGAAGCCGGCGAGCGCCATTACGCAATGTTTTCCCAGGAAGACAAACGCACGCCGATCCTGATCGAAGAGTTCCCGATTGCCAGCCTGCGCATCAACCAATTGATGCCGCAACTCAAGGCGGCCTGGCAAGCGAGTGCGGCCCTGAGCCACAAGCTGTTTCAGGTGGAGTTCCTCACCACCCTGGCTGGCGATGCGATGATCACCCTGTGCTATCACCGCCCGCTGGACGAGCACTGGCACACGGCCGCATCGAAACTGGCAGCCGACCTGAACGTCAGCATCATCGGTCGCTCGAAGGGCAAGCGCGAAGTGATCGGTCACGATTACGTGGTCGAGAAGCTCGAAGTTGGCGGCCGCACCTTCAGCTATCGCCAGCCGGAAGGCGCGTTCACCCAACCCAACGGCACGGTGAACCAGAAGATGCTCAACTGGGCGTATAACGCTCTCGGTGATCGCCAGGATGATCTGCTGGAGCTGTATTGCGGCAACGGCAACTTCACCCTGCCGTTCGCTACCCGCGTGCGCAAAGTGCTGGCCACCGAAATCAGCAAGACCTCGGTCAACGCGGCACTCAGCAACCTGAGCGAAAACGCGGTGGGTAATGTCACGCTGGTGCGTCTGTCTGCCGAAGAGCTGACCGAAGCCCTGAACGAAGTTCGCCCGTTCCGGCGCCTGCATGGCATCGACCTCAAGAGCTACGAGTTCGGTAGCGTGTTCGTCGATCCGCCACGCGCCGGCATGGACCCGGACACGTGCGAACTGACCCGACGCTTCGACAACATCCTCTACATTTCCTGCAACCCGCAAACCCTGGCGGCCAACATCGCCCAACTGCACGACACTCACCGCATTACCCAATGCGCGATGTTCGACCAGTTTCCGTGGACCCATCACATGGAATCCGGGGTGTTGTTGACCCGTCGTTGATTGCAGCCTTCATATACAAATCAGCCGTCCACTGGACGGCTTTTTTGTGGGCGATCAACGCGCCACATCGACCTTGCGCGGGCGACCGCCCTTCTTGCCGTTAGCCCGCGCAGCCTCGGCCTTCGCCGCGCTGCTCTGACGACCATTGCGCGAGGCGATCACCGAGGCGGCCATATCCATAAGGGGTTTACTCGCCGAAATCAAACCGGCGATGGACACCTGCAATTCCTTGTCTTCATGACAAAGCGCGGCTCCGGCGAAACCGACTTTCAGCCCGGCGAAATCCTCGGTCTCAAAACCATCGAACTCCGGATAGTTTTTTACTGGCAACAACACACCGCTGCCATCCTCGAAGCCGACGGCGAGACACGGATCAAGAAAGATCACCGTCGTCGCATTCAATCCGGCACGACGACGCGCCTCACCACTCTCGATCGCTTCGTCCAGGGCGCCTTCGGTCACTGGGTGCTCGACCTGCATTTTTGCGCTTATAGTTTTCATAATTCGATCTCCACGCCCTCGGGTGCTCCCATCAAGGCCAGCAGGGTCTTGTTGCTCTCCGGCTCATAGCGAGCCGAACCAATCATGTAAGTCGTGCTGGCAATCCTCTTCATCACGACCACTTCATTGCCCTGCCAATCCCATAACTGATTGTCGAGGCAAGCCGTCTGCAATTTGCTCCACCAGATGCCACGGGCTCGCCGTAAATGGGCAGGTTGCCTGAGTGTCTGGCGCAATCCCTCCAGCACAGCCAAAGGAGGTCGATGTGATTGAGGGACGACATCCCAGAGCTCGACACCGTTGTGCCAGAAGCTGAACCTGAAGCGCGCACTCCATGTGCCTGCGTCGACGTGAACGTGCGGCGGACAGTGTTCATCACGCAACATGACCACCAGTGAAAACCCTTTGTAGCGGCATACGTTCATGCTAACCCATCCGTTAGGTTATAGAGTTCGAAGATTCGCCATTCCTTGAAGAATCCGATAACTGGCACTGATCGATTGATCAACCGGCCACGATTGAGCCTAGCGTTCCAAGCTGATCGGGCGCTGCCGATCAAGGCAAAAAAGAGTAAGCAATCCTTTCATTGCCAACACCTGGCCGGTGCAGAATCCGGCGCTGTATTTGTGCGCTCTTATTTGATAAATACAAGTTCAGACACTTCATTTGATTCCTGGTGTAATCAATCATGCAGCGACATTTCGACGATCTTCAATTAGGCAGCATCGAACTGTTTTGCCTGGCCGCCGAAGCCGGCAGCTTTACTGCCGCGGCCCTGGTGGCGGGCGTGACCCCGGCCGCCGTCAGCCGCTCGGTGTCGCGTATGGAGGAACGTTTGGGCGTACGGCTGTTTGCGCGCACCACCCGCAGCGTCAAGCTGACTGACAGTGGCCGGCGTTATTTCGAGGAGTGTCGTGAGGCTCTCGCACAACTGGTCGAGGCTCAGCGCGAGGTGATGGGGCAGCAGCAAGAACCCTCCGGCACCTTGCGCATCAGCATTCCCACGACCTATGCCCATCATCGAATCCTGCCGTTGCTGCCTGCGTTTCGGGCTCTCTTTCCTGCCGTGAAAGTCGAGGCGCATATCAGCAATCGCAACATCGATTTCGTCGGCGAAGGCTATGACATGGCAATCCGTGTGCGGGCCATTCCCGACTCCGGGCTGATTGCCCGGCCGTTGGAGGACGCCGCGCTGGTGATGATTGCCAGCCCTGATTACCTGAATCGCGCCGGCACCCCAAAGACCCTGGATGACTTGGCTCAGCACGAATGCATTCAGTACGAACTGCCCAGCAGTGGGCGACGGATTGCCTGGCTGTTCAACGACAACGGCGCGCCGCGGGAGATGTTGGCCGAGGGCAATTACTGCTGCTCCGATGACGTATTGGGCGGCGTGACGCTGGCAAAAAGCGGCGCCGGGATCTTTCAAACCTATCGCTTCATCGTCGAAAACGAACTGGCGGACGGTTCGCTGGTGGAAGTGCTCAAGCCCTATAGCGGATGCTCCCGCCCCTTCACTCTGCTGTACCCGCAAAGCCGCCATGTGCCGTTGCGGTTAAGAGCCTTTATCGATTTTCTGGTTGAGCGTCTGCCGCGCTGAAAAGATCGCATCTGTAGGCGCTGCCGAAGGCTGCGATCTTTTTGTATCTGTCCGATCACCGCACAAATAATCCAGGCCTGACGCCCTCTTCAATTGACCTTATTAACCAGTTAGTACAATTTCTCCTCACAGGCTGAAACCCTCGGCCAATGCCAAAAATAATATGTGGAGAGACCCGATGTCCCCTATCGTTCTGGTGCTCAACGGCCCGAACCTGAACCTGCTGGGCACCCGTGAACCGGCGACTTATGGCCACGAAACCCTGGCGGACATTTCCGCACTGTGCGGTCGTACTGCCGAAGAGTTCGGCCTGACAGTGGAGTTTCGCCAGACCAACCATGAAGGCGAACTGCTCGACTGGATCCACGCCGCCCGTGGTCGTTGCGCCGGGATCGTCATCAACCCTGCCGCCTGGACTCACACCTCGGTCGCCATTCGCGATGCCCTGGTCGCCAGCGAACTGCCGGTGATCGAAGTGCATCTGTCCAACGTCCATGCCCGCGAACCCTTCCGGCATCACTCCTTTGTCTCGTCCATCGCCACGGCGGTGATGTGCGGTTTCGGCAGCCACGGCTATCGTTTGGCGCTGGAGCATTTCAGCCAACGTTTGAAAGGTTAAGCGTCATGACACAGAACACCGTGGTATTGGCCGGGCTGATCGGCGCCGGCATTCAGGCTTCCCGCACCCCCGCGCTGCACGAGCATGAAGGCGATGCGCAGGGTTTGCGTTACCTGTATCGGTTGATCGATCTGGATCAATTGAAACTCGACAGCAGCGCCCTGCCCGACCTGCTGATGGCTGCCGAACGGATGAATTTCACCGGGCTGAACATCACCTTCCCGTGCAAGCAGACAATCATCCCGTTGCTTGACGAATTGTCGCCGGAAGCCCGCGGTATCGGCGCAGTGAATACGGTGGTGCTGAAGGACGGTAAACGCATCGGCCACAACACCGATTGCCTGGGTTTTGCCGAAGGCTTTCGCCGTGGCTTGCAGGGCGTTGCCCTTGAACGCGTAGTACAAATGGGCGCCGGTGGCGCAGGCGCGGCAGTGGCCCACGCGCTATTGAGCGAAGGTGTACAGCTGCTGAGCATTTTCGATGTGGATCAAAGTCGCGCTCAGTCGCTGGCGAACAACCTCAATCAGCATTTTGGTTTCGGCCGCGCCGTGGCCGGGCATGATTTGCCAGGCACGTTGGGCCAGGCTGACGGTCTGGTGAATACCACGCCGATGGGTATGAAAAAACTGCCGGGTACACCCGTGCCGGTGGAGTTGCTTCGAGCGCAGTTGTGGGTCGCGGAGATCGTTTACTTCCCGCTGGAAACCGAACTGCTGCGCCACGCCCGCGCGCTGGGTTGCCGAACCCTGGATGGCGGCAACATGGCGGTGTTTCAGGCGGTGAAGGCGTTTGAGTTATTCAGCGGCGTGGTGCCGGATGCCCAGCGGATGCTGGCGCATTTTCAGAGCATGAATGGTTGAGGTTTAAAAGATCTGAGGGCTGCTTCGCAGCCCAACGGGGGCGAGCCCCCTCGCCACAGATCAGGCCTGCAGATACCGCAAAACCGACTCGCAAATCATCTCCCGATGACGCTGCTTGATGCTTTCATCCGGCAGGTCGATCTGAAAGATCTCACTGAAGGTATGACGGTTCGACACGCGATAGAAGCAAAACGAGCTGATCAGCAGATGCACATCCAGCGGATCGAGACCGGTGCGGAATATTCCCTCTGCAGCCCCGCGTCGCAAGATCTCGCCCAGTGAATCGAGGATGGTGTTGTTCATTGCCTTGATCGCATCGGAGCGCTTCACATACTCGGCGTTGTGAATGTTCTCGATGCAGACGATGCGCACGAAATCGACATTGCGATCATGGTGATCGAAGGTGAATTCCACCAACCGCCGAATCGCTTCCACCGGCGCCAGTTCGGCCAGGTGCAAACGGTTTTCGGTGCTGCGGATATCCCCGTAGAGTTTCTCCAGTACCTCGACGTAGAGCTGCTCCTTACTGCCGAAGTAGTAATAGATCATGCGTTTGGAGGTGTGGATGCGCTCGGCGATCGCATCGACGCGCGCACCGGACAGCCCCTGCTGAACGAACTCGACAATGGCCTCTTGAAGGATGTTCTCGCGGGTTTTTTCCGGGTTGTTCTTGCGACTCTTGCGAGGCTCGGCTATTGGCTTTTCGGGCGCTACGGAGAGTTCTGAAATTATTGTCATTGCGGGCTCACGGCCATCACTGCACAAGCAGGCGATTATGGGGCGCTGCGCGCGGTGAAGGAAGCCGCGAAGCAGCGGTTTTGTACCCGTGTTTACGATTTTCCTACAACTTTGCCTGACGTACGCCACCACTTCGCGATTTAGCCATGGCCGCCAGTCGCACTGCCACATTGGCCGCGCCGTAACCCGCATAGCCATTTTTGCGCTGGATGATTTCAAAGAAGAACCGCCCTTCGAACGGTTCGGTGTACACATGAAACAGCTCGCCGCCCTGAGCATCGCGGTCGTAAAGCACGTTGAAATAGGCCAGCTCGCTGAGGAACTCATCGTCGAAATCGAACCGCGCGGCGAGGTCATCGTAATAGTTGAGCGGGATATCCAGCAGCGGCACGCCCGCCTCCTTGGCGCGACTGACTTCGGCAAAGATGTCGTCGCAATCGAAAGCGATGTGATGCACGCCAGAACCGCGATAACTCGACAGTGCGTGTGAGATGGCGGTGTTGCGGTTCTCGGAAATGTTCAGCGGCAGGCGGATCGAACTGCAGCGGCTGCGCAATGCGCGGCTCTTCACCAAACCATACGGGTCGGGCAGTACCACTTCATCGTCGGCTTCGAAATCCAGCAGGCTTTTATAGAACAGCACCCAACTGTCGAGGCTGTCGGCCGGCAGTGCCATCGCCATGTGGTCGATACGCTTGAGGCCACCTCTGGCGACGGCCATCGGTTGCAGATTGAAGTCGGTGCCGTAAACGTCGGCGTTTTGGTCCACCAGGTAAATCAGGCTGCCATCCGGCGCACGCACCGCTGCCAGCTCAAGCTCATTGGGGCCTACCAGTCCGCGATAGGGCTGGCCTTTGTAGGCAACGGCGCGGGCCAGCGCACTGGCGCTGTCCTTGACCCGCACGGCGGTGGCGCACAGTGATGGGCCGTGCGCCTCGAAAAAACTATGGGCGAAGGAATAAGGTTCGGAGTTGAGGATCAGGTTGATATCGCCCTGACGCAACAGGCTGACACTCTTGGAACGGTGTTGCCCGGCCTTGACGAAACCCAGTCGCTCCAGCCAATGAGACAACTTGGCACCGAGGCTTTCGTCCACTGCGAATTCAAGAAACTCGATGCCGTTGTATTCGCTGGCGCTGGGGGTGTCGAACAGAATGTCGCGAATGGCCGGGGGCGTGGCTTCCTGTTCCAGACGCTGGCGGGTTTTCTCTTCCAGGTACAGCAACGAACGCAAGCCGTCGGCGGCGTTGGCCCGGGGTGGCGCGGCGCGGAAACCGTCGTTGAAGATCTCCAGGGACAGCGGCCCGGTGTAGCCACTTTTGATGATGGGTGCGAGGAACCCCGGCAGATCGAATTCGCCCTGGCCCGGGAAGCAGCGGAAGTGTCGGCTCCACTCCAGCACATCCATGGCCAGGATAGGCGCGTCGGCCATTTGCACGAAGAAGATTTTGTCGCCGGGAATCTCGGCGATGGCACTCGGGTCGCCCTTGAGCGACAGCGTATGAAAACTGTCCAGCAACACGCCGAGGTTCGGATGATCGGCCTGGCGAACGATGTCCCACACCTGCTGCCAGGTGTTCACGTGCCGGCCCCAGGCCAAGGCTTCATAACCGATCCGCAGGCCTCGAGCGCCGGCCCGTTCGGCTAGCAGACGCAAGTCGTCGACCAGAATCTGCTCATCACCGATGGAGTCGGCCGAGGCGTTGCTGCACACCAGCACCAGGTCGGTGCCCAGTTCCTGCATCAAATCGAACTTGCGCTCGGCCCGCTCCAGATTGCGCGGCAGGCGATCGCGGCGGCAACCTTCGAAATCACGAAAGGGTTGAAACAGCGTAATCGCGATCCCGAGATCGGCGCACATCTGCCTGATTTCCCGCGGGCTGCCGTCGTAGTAGAGAAGGTCGTTCTCGAAAATTTCCACTCCGTCAAAACCGGCGGCGGCAATGGCTTCAAGTTTTTCCGGCAGGGTGCCGCTCAAGGAAACGGTGGCAATGGAACGCTGCATGTGTCGACTCCCGGTGGTGGGGACATTCTTGTTGGGCAAATTATTGGCTTGACGAATCCACACAGCAATTCAAAGTGTACTACCCGGTTAGTTTTGCGGGCGATTATCGAACAAAATGGCAGTTGGCGAATTGACGATTTTTCGTCCACTGCGCAACATCGACACCACATTGAGTCCGGTCACGACCCATGGACTCGGTTACCAAAGACCCTGAACACCACATAAAAATTTCAAAAAACGGGTACACGCTCATGCACTCATTCAACGCCTTGTTTGCTTGCTCCACCGCCCTCACGCCGTGCCTGGCGTCCATCCGAACTTTGTGCCCTCTCGGCCGAACCGTGCCGCTCGCTGAATAACCCGTTGTCGTCAGTCCGACGAAAACACCTCAGCCGATCAATCACACCCGCGCCTGGCGCCGTTGATTGATCACGCGCCCTTGAAGTCCCGACAAGCCTCGCTTGTCAGTCATTGAACGGATGGCACACACATGTTTCCTTCTCAAAGCTCTCGCGTGGCCTCGGCCCAAAGCGTCGCCACTGGCGGCATCGGCGACAAAATTCGCGGCGCCATGGCCGTCGGCAAAACCCGTTGGGGGATGCTGGCGCTGGTGTTTTTCGCCACCACCCTGAACTACATCGACCGCGCCGCCCTGGGCGTCATGCAGCCGATTCTGGCCAAGGAAATGAGCTGGACGGCGATGGATTACGCCAACATCAACTTCTGGTTTCAGGTCGGCTACGCCATCGGCTTTGTGCTGCAGGGCCGGTTGATCGACCGGGTCGGCGTCAAACGCGTGTTCTTCTGCGCGGTGCTGCTCTGGAGCCTGGCCACCGGCGCTCACGGCCTGGCCACTTCGGCGGTGGGCTTCATGGTCTGCCGGTTCATTCTCGGTTTGACTGAAGCGGCGAATTACCCCGCCTGCGTGAAAACCACCCGGTTGTGGTTCCCCGCCGGCGAGCGTGCCGTGGCCACCGGCATCTTCAACGCCGGGACCAACGTCGGTGCGATGTTCACGCCCATGCTGCTGCCACTGATCCTCCACGCCTGGGGCTGGCAAGCCGCGTTCCTGTGCATGGCGGCACTGGGCGGCATCTGGTTGCTGTTCTGGGGTCTGAAGTACTTCAACCCGGAAGATCACCCGAGCGTCAAACAATCGGAACTGGACTACATCCAGAAGGAAGCCGAGCCGGAACAATCCCGCGTACCGTTCTCACGAATCCTGCGCATGCGTGGCACCTGGGCCTTCGCCCTCGCCTACTCGATCACCGCGCCGGTGTTCTGGTTCTACCTGTACTGGCTGCCGCCGTTCCTCAATCAGCAATACAACCTGGGGATCAACGTGACCCAAATGGGTATCCCGCTGATCATCATCTACCTCACGGCTGACTTCGGCAGTGTCGGCGGCGGCATCCTGTCCTCGTTCCTGATCGGTCGCGGGGTCAACCCGATCAAGGCGCGACTGATGTCCATGTTCCTGTTCGCCTGCTGCATCATCGGCGTGGTCATGGCCGCCGGCTCGAGCAGTCTGTGGCTCGCGGTGTTTGCCATCTCCCTGGCCATCGGTGCTCACCAGGCCTGGACCGCGAACATCTGGAGCCTGGTAATGGACTACACGCCCAAGCACATGATGAGTACGGTGTTCGGCTTCGGCGGGATGTGCGCGGCAATTGGCGGGATGTTCATGACTCAGTTGGTCGGCCACATTCTGACAATCACCAACAACAACTACACCGTGCTGTTCACCATGATTCCGGCGATGTACTTCATCGCGCTGATCTGGATGTACTTCATGGCACCGCGCAAGATTCCTACCGTCACCGAGTAAACTCCCTTCCTCCGGCAGGTCTGATTCCAGACCTGCCTCCCTCCTCTTGTCGACGACTCTGTTGCCAGGCTGCCGCCAACCCGCTGCAGCAAATCACCGCGATCCCGACCACCGTGGTCAGGGTCGGCGTGTGAGAAAACAGCAACCAGCCCAGCAAACCGGCAAATACAATCTGGCAATAGCCGAACGGCGCCAACAACGCGGGCGCGGCGTGACGGAAAGCCTGAGTCAGAAACAGATGCGCCGTCATCCCGCACGCCCCCAGCGCCACCATTAAAACCCCATGACCCAGGCTTGGGACCTGCCAGAAGAACGGCACCAGCGCACTCATCACCAACGTATTACAAAGCCCGGCGAAAAAGTTACTGGTGGTCGGGCTGTCGATTTCGCTGAGCTTGCGGGTGAGCAGCTGATAGAAGCAGAAAAACAGCGCCGAGCAGAACGGCAGCAGCACCGCAGGCGTGAACAGCTCGCCGCCGGGATGGACGATGATCAACACCCCGATGAACCCGCAAATGACCGCCAGCCATTGGCCGCGCGTCACCTGCTCGCCGAGCAGTGGCACCGACAATGCCGTCACCAATACCGGTGCAAGAAAATTCACCGCCGTGGCTTCGGCCAACGGAATGAACAACAGCGCACAGGTAAACAGCAGGCTGGTTCCCAATAAGCACAACGCCCGCATCAACTGCAGCAAAGGCCGCTTGGTGCGCAGGACACGCAACCCGGATTGCGGCAGAAAAATCCCGGCCATCAACAAGGTGTGAATCACATAGCGAGCCCAGACCACCATGACGACCGGATAGAACCCGCTGAGGTATTTCGACAAGGCGTCATGGCTGGAAAACAGAAAGGTCGCGACCACCACCAGCAGGATGCCTTTGAAAGGATGATTGACGCCGGAGAGTGGGGTGCTGATAGGCGACGTCAAGGCGAGGTTCTCTTCTGGCGGGACAATTCCAATAATTTAGAACCCGGTTCCAGATTCTGATAGTCGCAACGGCTGAAAGTGTGCGAACAGCGCACGGTTTTTAATTACTTCCAACTCAATGGGTGCAAGCGCTATCAGCTAAAGAGTTCCGACGCCTGACTCGCTGCCGAAAGCTCTTGGGCGAACGCCAACAACGTCGGTGCCAGTTCATGCAGTCGCGCGCCCGGCATCCGCGCGCTCGGTCCGGCAATGCTGAGCACGCCGATCACTCGCCCCTGTAATGGATGACGGATAACGGCAGCAATCGCCGACGTGCCTACCGCCGAACTTTCCTCGACCCAGGCATAGCCCTGCTCGCGCGCCAGGCGCAGCCGCTCCAGCAGTTCGATGTTGGAGCGTGGCGCATTGGGCCCCAGGCCCTCGGGCTTCTCGACCGCCTGGCGCTCAACCAGCGACAACGCTTCGGCATCGCTCATGCAGGCCAGCCACGCATGCCCGGAAGCGGTATAGAACAGCGGCGCATCGCGCCCCATGTCCGGGTCGTAACGCAGGCCGGAACGGGCTCCCTGGGATTTGGCGATCCAGGTCTGACGCTCGCCTTCGATCACCCCCAGACGCACCAGCTCGCCGGTCTCCCGGGCCAGCCGATCCAGCACCGGCTGCACAATATCCGCACCACTGCCGGACAAGTAGCGAAAGCCCATGGCGACCAGTTTGGTCGATAAGTGATAGCGCAGGTTTTCCGGGTTCTGCCGCACATACCCCAAACGAATCAGTTCGGCGAGTAGACGGTGGGTCGCGCTCTTGGGGATGTCCAGTTGCTCGGCCAGCGTCTGCATCGGTAAACCTTGGGGTTCACCGGTAAGGCTTTCCAGCACGCTGAAAACACGTTCGATCTGACTGCCTGCCATGGGAGGTTCCAAACGAAATTTGACTGATTCTAAAAGACAACTCGAAGGAAGCAAAATCTGGAACCTGTCCTGCAGTTGTCTTGACCGCTCTGCAGTGCCCGTCCGTCCATGAAACCGCTAATGTCGCCACTTAGGAGAACCCCTGTCGCCAAGGGCTGTCAGACGACCGGACTGGCGCCATACCTACTCACCGGCAACACTCATCACCATGCGCCTTCATCAGGTAAAAAAGAGGATCCCCCATGCTTTGGAAAAAAGGCCGACGCAGCGACAACGTGGTCGATGCCCGTGGTGATGATGTCGGTGGTGGGGGCGGTGGGATGCGTTTCGGTGGAGGCAAGGGCCTGAGCCTGACGGCGATCCTGTTGATCGTCGGGATCGGCTGGATCACCGGCCAGGACCCGATGCAGATTCTCGGCCAACTGACCGGGCAGATGAGCGAGCAATCGGCCCCGGCCCCCACCCAAACCCGCAAGGCGCCACCGGCCAATGATGAAGGGGCCGAGTTCGTGCGCTCGATCCTCGGCGATACCGAAGACACCTGGCGCCAGATTTTCCAGCAGGCCGATCGGCAATATAAAGACCCGACCCTGGTGCTGTTCAGCAACCGCGTCAACTCGGCCTGCGGCCTGGCGTCTTCGGCAACCGGTCCCTTCTATTGCCCGGCTGACCAGAAGGTCTATCTCGATACGAGTTTCTTTCAGGAGATGTCCCAACGCTTTTCCGCCGCGGGCGACTTCGCCCAAGCCTACGTGATCGCTCACGAGGTCGGACACCACGTGCAGACCTTGCTCGGCGTTTCAGCGAAAATTCAGGCCGCTCGCCAGCAGGGCCGGCAGATGGAAGGCGACAATGGTTTGCTGGTGCGTCAGGAACTGCAGGCCGATTGCCTGGCCGGGGTCTGGGCCAACCATGCGCAAAAACGTCTGAACTGGCTGGAGCCCGGTGACATCGAAGAAGCCTTGAACGCCGCCAACGCCATCGGCGACGACCGCTTGCAACAGCAAGGTCAGGGCCGCGTGGTGCCGGACTCCTTCACTCACGGCACTTCGGCCCAGCGAGTGCGCTGGTTCAAGGCCGGATTCGCACAAGGCCAGGTTGGCCAGTGCGATACCTTTGCCGCGAAGAATCTGTGATGCGTAAGTGGCTGCTGACTCTGTTAATCACCTGCGCAAGCACCCAGGCTGCCGAGCAGGGCGTCAAGGCGATCAGCTCCGGGCGCTTGCTGTTGAGCGCCGGGGAAATTGCGGTGAGCATTGGCCCGACGCCGGCGAAAATCGAACGCGTGCTGATCATGGTCCATGGTCGATTACGCAATGCCGAAACCTACCGCCAAAGCGCCGAACACGCCGCCGAGCAGGCGGGGCAAAGCGCGAACACGTTGGTGCTCGCCCCGCAGTTTCTCAACGAAACCGACATTGCGAGCCATCAGGTGTCTGACAGTGTTTTACGCTGGCAAGGCAATGACTGGATGGCCGGCGGCTTATCCACCGCGCCGTTTACGCTGAGCTCCTATGCCGCGCTCGACGAAATCATCGCTCGACTGGGTGATCGACGACAGTTTCCGGACGTGAAGCAAATCGTCATCGCCGGTCACTCCGGCGGCGCTCAGGTGGTTCAGCGTTATGCCCTACTGGGCCACCCTCAGCCAGCCCTCGAGGCGGAGGGCGTGAAAGTGCGCTATGTGATCGCCAACTCTTCGTCGTATGCCTACTTCAATGAGCAACGACCGGTGGCGTTCAGTCACGCTGGGTGCCCGAATTTCAATCGCTGGAAATATGGGCTGACGGATCTGCCCGCCTATGCCAATGGGCAAACACCTGCGCAACTCGAAGAAAACTACGTCAAACGTGACATCGTTTATTTACTCGGGCAGCAGGACATCGACCCGAATCATCCGGCGCTGGATAAGAGTTGTGAGGCCAAAGCCCAGGGTGCGTCTCGACTGATTCGTGGGCGCCACTATTTCAATTATCTGAAGCGGCGCCATTCTCAAGGGTTGAGCCAGCAACTGATCGAAGTGCCCGGGGTTGGCCACAATGAGGATGGGATGTTTACGTCGCCCGAGGGGCAGAAGGCGTTGTTTGGCCAGTGAGTTTTTGTGGTGTCTGATCTGACGCCATCGCGGGCAAGCCCGCTCCCACAGGGTTATGCACCATCCTTGTGGGAGCGGGCTTGCCCGCGATAGCGGTTAACCAGACGACCCATCTCTCAAGCCGACAGCATCTGCCGCAACGCCAAGCAATCGGCAGCATGCCAATCAGTCAATTCCGGCCACGGATTATCCGGCAGATTCACCAGCACCGTCCGCGTCCCCGCCGCCCGCCCGCAATCCAGATCAAAGCGGTAATCACCAACCATCACCATTTCGCTCGCCGGCACTTTCCAGGCTTCGGCCAGTTTCAGCAAACCGCCAGGATGCGGCTTGGGCGGTGCTTCATCACGGCCCAGTACATCCTCCACCGCAAAGCAGTCAGCCAGGCCAATCGCCTCCAGCGTGACATGCGCCAGTTCGCGAGCATTGCGCGTGAGAATGCCCAGACGATAACCGCGTCCGGCCAACTCACGCACCAGTTCCACCGCGCCCGGCGCCGGCTTCGAACCCAACGCCAGATCCCGCTCGTGCTCCAGCAGCCACGCGTGTTTGGCCGCCGCTTCATCAGCCGGCAACGCCGCAAGGTGGGTGAGGATGTCGTCTTCGGCGGGAATCGCCAACGCCACGCGAATCGCCGCGAAGTCATGCACCGCCACCGTCAGGGTGCCGTCCATGTCGAACACCCAGTGCCGCACCTCGGCCAGGCTCATGCCCAATCCTTGCGATGGCGAATCAGGCCTTCCTGAGTGACCGAAGCCACCAGTTGCCCGGCACGGTTGAACACGCTGCCGCGAGAGAATCCGCGCGAATTGCCGGCCCATGGGCTGTCCATGGCGTACAGCAACCAGTCATCGGCGCGCAGGTCGGCATGGAACCACAAGGCGTGATCAAGGCTGGCGACCTGCATGTCTTTCTGCCAGACCGATTTGCCGTGGGGCAGCATCGAGGTGGTCAGCAGACCGAAGTCCGACGCGTAGGCCAGCAGGTATTTGTGCAGCGCCGGGGTGTCAGCCAAGGCACCGTCGGCGCGGAACCAGACGTATTTGACGGGATCGGCAGGCTGCGGGTTGTAGGGGTCTTTTTCGGTCACCGGCCGGACTTCGATCGGTTTCGGGCACAGCAGCTTTTCGCGCATGTGCTCAGGGATCAGGTGCGCTTGCCGCTGGGTGAGTTCCAGCTCCGACGGCAGGTTTTCCGGGCCGACCACTTGCGGCATCTCAGTCTGATGCTGAAAGCCTTCTTCGTCGTACTGGAACGAGGCGCTGCAGGTGAAAATCGGATTGCCCTTCTGGATCGCCGTCACCCGGCGCGTACTGAAACTGCCGCCATCGCGCACCCGATCGACCTGATACACCACCGGCAATTTGGCATCGCCCGGGCGCAGGAAATAACCGTGCATCGAATGCACATGGCGCGCCGGCTCAACTGTCTGACTGGCCGCCGACAGGGACTGGCCGAGTACCTGGCCGCCGAACAACTGACGAAACCCCAGGTCCTGGCTGCGGCCACGGAACAGGTTTTCTTCAATCGGTTCCAGGGTCAGCAGGTCTACCAGATCTTCCAACACTTGGCTCATTCAGACTCTCCTCACACAACGCAATGCCGCGCAGTCTTGGCTGCGGCGGTCGATTCAGTTTATGGCCCGGTTCAACATGAGGGCCATTGTAAACGTCCGCGCCTGCTTATCCATGCAAGGTTTGCAGCCATTGCTCACGGGTGATGCGGTACAACACATGCGGGCGCAGCGGATGATCGGCTGCAAGCCGCGGGTGCTCGAAGTCATCGGCGGGGGCATGGTGCATGCCGATCGCTTGCATGACTTTCTCGGATGGCAGATTGGTCTTGGTGGTGAATGCGACGACCTCTTGCAGCGCCAATCGGTCGAACCCGCAGCGCAGAGCGGTCCACGCCGCTTCGCTGGCATAACCCAGCCCCCAGTGCTCGCGCGCCAGGCGCCAGCCGATTTCGATGGCCGGCGTGAAGGGCGCGTTGAAGCCGACCACACCGAGCCCGGTAAACCCGATGAACGCGCCGGTGTCCTTGCGCTCCAGCGCCCAGAGGCCGAAACCATGCTCGGCAAAGTGCCCGCGAACCCGCCCGATCAGCGAGGCACTTTCCAGCCGACTCAAGGGCGCCGGAAAATAACGCATCACCTGTGGATCGGCGCACATCGCCGCAAACGCCGGCAAATCCTCATCACGCCACTGCCGCAACAACAGTCGTGCGCTTTCGAGTTCCAGTATCGGCTCCATCTCGTCCCCCTTTCCCATCCCGCAAGTCTACATCGCTGGTAGGATCCTTCACTCATTCCTACATGCCTTCCTGTATAAATCAGCCATGCCCCTGCCATTGATCTACCACGAAGACTACAGTCCCGAGTTCCCGGCGGATCACCGCTTCCCCATGGACAAGTTTCGCCTGCTGCGCGATCACTTGGTGGACAGTGGCCTGACCCGCGACACCGATCTGCTGCGTCCGGATCTATGCCCGCCAGAGATTCTCGCCCTCGCCCATGACCCTGCGTATATCGAACGCTACATGGACGGTGAATTGTCCCGCGAAGACCAGCGACGCCTCGGCCTACCCTGGAGCGAAGCACTGGCCCGGCGCACGGTGCGAGCGGTCGGCGGTTCTCTGTTGGCGGCCGAACAGGCGCTGGAGCATGGCTTGGCTTGTCACCTGGCCGGCGGCACGCACCACGCGCACTACGATCATCCCGCCGGCTTCTGCATCTTCAATGACCTGGCGGTGATCAGCCATTACCTGCTGGAAAGTGGCCGGGTGAATCGGGTGCTGATCTTCGACTGCGATGTGCATCAGGGCGACGGGACTGCACGGATTCTGCACAACACCCCGGAGGCAGTGACCGTTTCCCTGCACTGCGAAAAGAATTTTCCTGCACGCAAAGCCGAAAGTGACTGGGACATTCCATTGCCGATGGGCATGGGCGATGCCGATTACCTGAAGGTGGTGGACGACGCACTCAACTATTTGCTGCCGCTCTACCAACCGGATCTGGTGCTGTACGACGCCGGCGTCGATGTGCATAAGGATGACGCCCTGGGTTATCTGAAGCTGACAGACGAAGGCGTTGCCGCTCGCGATGAAAGCGTGATGCGCCATTGCCTGGGCCGGGATATTCCGGTGGTCGGCGTGATCGGCGGCGGCTACAGCAAAGACCGCAAGGCCCTGGCACGCCGCCATGGAATTCTCCATCACAGCGCCCAACGGGTCTGGCAGTCATCAGGTTGTCATTGATGTGTGAGTCTTTACCCACAATGCCTGTGGAACCGCCTGTGGATAACCTGAGTGAAAGGGTCTGCAGGCCATGCTGCCTATAGCGTGCAACGGAGTGGTTGTTTTTTGATCAGCCCTTGAACACACCAATGTTCCCTGTGTGGGGGCTTGCCCGCGATGAAGCCGGCACATTCAACATCGTTGTTGCCTGACAGTCCGCTATCGCGGGCAAGCCCGCTCCCACAGTTATCGTGTACTGCTAGAATGCGCGGCTATCCCGCCAAACCGCAGCTCTCACCATGACCCAGCCCTCCACTTCCCTCCCCCCTCAAGTCGCCATCATTGGCGGCGGCCCCGCCGGTTTGATGGCGGCTGAAGTGCTGAGCCAGGCCGGGATCAAGGTCGACCTGTACGACGGCATGCCTTCAGTGGGGCGAAAGTTCCTCCTCGCCGGGGTCGGCGGCATGAACATCACCCACTCCGAGGCCTACCCGGCGTTTCTCTCGCGCTATGCCGAACGGGCACCGCAGATTGCGCCGCTGTTACGGTCCTTCGGTGCCAACGCCTTGTGCCAATGGATTCATGACCTGGGCATCGAAACCTTCGTCGGCAGCTCCGGCCGGGTGTTTCCCACAGACATGAAAGCCGCGCCCCTGTTGCGCGCCTGGCTCAAACGCCTGCGCGATGCGGGTGTAGTTATCCACACCCGTCATCGCTGGCTCGGCTGGGATCACAACGGCGACTTGCGCGTCGACAGCCCCGAAGGCGAAAAAACCGTTCAACCCGACGCGACCCTGTTGGCCCTCGGCGGCGGTAGTTGGTCGCGTCTCGGTTCGGACGGTGCCTGGATGCTGGCGCTGGAACAGCGCGGTGTAGAACTGGCGCCGTTGCAACCGAGCAATTGCGGTTTCGAAGTGCAGGCCTGGAGCGAATTGATGGTCAGCAAATTCGCCGGCAGCCCGCTGAAAAACATCGCCATTGGCCTTAATGACGACGTGCCACGACTCGGGGAGTGTGTGATCACTGCCACGGGGATTGAAGGCAGTTTGATCTACGCCCTGTCGGCACCGATCCGTGAAGCGATCAATCAACATGGTTCGGCAACTGTTCACCTCGACCTGTTGCCGGGCAAGCCTGTGGATAAAATTCAATCTGCGCTGAGTAAACCTCGCGGCTCCCGTTCCATGTCCAAACACCTGCACAGTCAGCTGGGCCTTGATGGCGTGAAAGCGGCGTTGCTGCGAGAGCTGACACCGGCCAATTACTTTACCGATCCGGCATTGCTGGCCAAGGCGATCAAGGCATTGCCACTGACGTTGGTAAAAAACCGGCCATTGGACGAGGCCATCAGCAGCGCCGGGGGCGTGATGTTCGAGTCGTTGGATGAACGGTTGATGCTCAAGCAACTGCCCGGCGTGTTCTGCGCGGGGGAAATGCTCGATTGGGAAGCGCCGACCGGCGGCTATCTGCTGACCGCGTGTTTCGCCAGTGGGCGAGCGGCTGGGTTGGGGATGGTGGAGTGGTTGAAGCGCAAGTGCTGAAGACCGTGTCGCGCCCATCGCGGGCAAGCCCGCTCCCACATTTGATCTCTGTTTTACACAAATGCTGTGTTCACTGAAGATCCCTGTGGGAGCGGGCTTGCCCGCGATGACGGTCTAACCGGCGCAGCGTTTAATCAAGGCTTACGCTTACGCGGCCCGGTATTGAACACCGGCACTTTACGCACAGGCTTGATCGAAGGCTCCGGCGCCGAAGCATCCCCGCTCTCGACCCATTTACCCAGGTTGCGCTTGCCGCCACTGGAGGTCTTGGGCTTCTTCGGTTTTTTCGGCTTCTTGACCACCTGACCGCTGGCATCGGTATCCGGCACGCGGTGCTCAGGCTCGAAATCCTGCTCCATCTGACGAGTCAACGTCTGACGGGTCAACATCTCGATGGCTGACAGCTGATTCACTTCATCGGCGCACACCAGCGAAATAGCCTGCCCGGTTGCGCCCGCACGACCGGTACGACCGATGCGGTGGATGTAGTCCTCTGCCACGATCGGCAGGTCGAAATTGACCACCAATGGCAAATCTTCGATATCCAGACCACGGGCAGCCACGTCGGTGGCCACAAGAATCTGCACTTCGCTGGCCTTGAAACGATCCAGCGCCCGCTGACGGGTCGCCTGAGGTTTGTCGCCGTGGATACCGTCGGCATTGATGCCCAGGCCCTGGAGCTTTTCCACCAACGCGTCTACGCCATTACGGGTCTTGGCGAACACCAGCACCTGCTTCCACTTGCCCTTGCGCATCAAGTGAACGAACAGCTCCGACTTGCGCTTCTTGTCTACCGTCACCACCCATTGCTTGACGGTGTTGGCAGCCACGTTGCGCGGGCTGACTTCGATGCTCAGCGGGTCGTTGAGCATTTGCCCGGCCAGCGTGCGGATGGCGTCGGAGAAGGTCGCGGAGAACAACAGCGTCTGACGTTTCTTCGGCAGCGCTTTATAGATATTCCCCAGTTCTTCGGAAAAACCCAGATCAAGCATGCGATCGGCTTCGTCCAGCACCAGGGTTTGCAACTGGTTGAACTTGAGCGCGTTCTGGCGGAACAGGTCGAGCAAGCGGCCCGGAGTCGCCACCAACAGGTCGACGCCTTTGCGCAGCTTCATCATTTGCGGGTTGATGCTGACACCGCCGTACACCGCATACGTGCTCAACGGCAGGTTCTCGGCGTACTGACGCACGCTTTCGTGAACCTGCTCGGCCAGTTCGCGGGTCGGCACCAGGATCAATGCGCGCACGGAGTTGGCGCTGACTTTCGGCCCTTCCATGGCCAGCAATTGCAGCAGTGGCAAGGCGAAACCGGCGGTCTTGCCGGTGCCGGTCTGGGCTGCTGCCATCAGGTCACGACCGGCCAGCACCGCCGGAATCGCTTGTGTCTGCACCGGCGTAGGGGTCTGGTAGCCGAGCGTCTCGAGAGCGCGCAGCAAGGGTTCGATCAGGCCAAGGGTGGCGAAAGTCATGGGAGTACCGTAGGAAAATTCAGCGCGGGTTGTTCAATACAAGTGTGCAAAACAAGATGCAATGGCGCGCAGTTTACCCTAATTCGCTCGGGATTCTGTCGGCACAACTACCGCAGGCCGATCCGCACCTCGGCGCCACTGCGGCAACCCGATCAACACCACTGCACTGATGATCACTGTCATGGCCAGCGCTTCTTCGATACCAATGGTCTCGCCAACAAACACGATGCCCAGCAACACCGCCACCGCCGGGTTGACGTAGGCATAACTGGTGGCCGCCGCCGGACGCACGTGTTTCAGCAGATACATGTAGGCGTTGAAGGCGATGATCGAACCGAAGACAGTCAGGTACGCCAGCGCCGCCCAGCCTTCGATCGGTGGCATGCTCTCCAGATGCTCGCCACTTACCGCGCTGCCGATCAACAACACCACACCGCCCACCAGCATTTCCACGGCACTCGCCATCGCGCCCTGAGGCAACGGCAAGTGTTTGCTCCACACCGAACCGAAAGCCCAGGACGCTGCCGCGAACACCAGCAATGCCGCACCCAACGGGCTCGATTGCAGATTGGAACCGAGATTGAGCATGGCGATACCGATCAGCCCGAGCACAATCCCGGCCCATTCGAGACGGGTATTACGCGCGCCCCAGAAATATCCACACAGCAAAGTAAATAGCGGCACCGTCGCCACCGCCAACGCCGCAACGCCGGAGGCCACGCCCGTATGCTCGGCGACGCTCACCGCACCGTTACCGAAGGTCAGCAGCAAAATCCCGATGATCCCCGCCGCTTTCCATTGCGCCCACGTCGGTGCAGGAGCCCCGCGCCAACGCAAGAACGCGTACATCAACGTCCCGGCGATCACGAAGCGGATACCAGCGAGCAACAACGGCGGCCAGTACTGCACGCCGATGCGAATCACCAGATAGGTCGATCCCCAAATCACATACAGCGCGAAAAAAGCAGCGATCAGCGGTAAGGAAAAACGGCGTATGCCAGGCATGGGCAGCTCGAGAACAAGATAAAGAGAGCAGCTATTCTAGAAAGGCCAGCGGCGGAAAATAAGTTACAAAACCTGTTTATAGCGCCGGTACACTTTTCAAAACACGGAGTTCAGCGCTATAAACCGTGCTTTCGAAAGTCAGTCTTTTTTCAGGAATGCCATGATGGACAAATACGACCGCATGCTCCTCGGCGCCCTGTTGGAAAACGGTCGTGCGTCCTACGCCGAACTGGCGCGCAAGGTAAACCTGTCCGCTCCGGCGGTGGCCGAGCGCGTGGCCAAACTTGAGGCCTGCGGGGTGATCACCGGCTACCAGGCGAAAGTCGACATGGCCAAACTAGGCCTGCCGATCCAGTGCGTCATCGAACTGCGCCTGAACCAGCACGGCAATCAGAAAACCTACGACGAACTGATCAAAATCCCACAACTCACTGAATGCCATCGCGTCACCGGCGACCCGTGCGTGATCATGCAAGCGGCGGTGGGTTCGATGCCGGAGCTGGAAGAGTTGATCAACCGGATCGCCACGTTCGGGTTCAGCAAGACCTCGATCGTGCTGTCCAGCGCCATCGAGAAGCGGGTGCCGTTGGGGCAGTTGGAAGGGAATGGCAAAGCGTGATGTGCCAAGGTCCCTGTGGGAGCGGGCTTGCCCGCGATAGCGGACTGTCAGTCAACAACGATGTTGAATGTGACGCCCTCATCGCGGACAAGCCCGCTCCCACAGGGGTTAGGTGCGACTCAGAACCCGCGATGCCGCTTGAGATGCTCATTAATCTTCGCCGCCGGCACTTTCTGCAAACTGACCAGCAGATCATGGGACAACTCCCGCAACCCATGCTTGCGCCGCAACTCTTCAGCCAAGTGCGCCGTCAGGTTGGCCGCCATTTCGGCATCGGCCATGGCCCGGTGAGCCTTGCCGGTATTGGGCAGGCTGGCGAAGGTGGTGAGGGTGCCGAGTTTGTGGTCCGGTGCGGCGGGCATCAGGCGACGGGCGAGTAACAGTGAGCAGGCAAAGTTCTGCAAGCGTGTGCGTTTGATTCGCCCAAGCTCAAAGTCCCAGAACTTCTGGTCGAACGCAGCGTTATGCGCCAGCAGCGGCGTGATGCCAACGAATTCATTGACCTCGTTCATCACCTGCTCGGCCGAGGGCGCGGTGCGCAGCATGGCGTTGCTGATGCCGGTGAGTTGCTCAATGAAGGCCGGCACTCGCACGCCGGCATTCATCAGGCTTTGGTAACGCTCGACAATGCGCCCCTGTTCAAGAATCACCACGGCAATTTCCGTGGCCCGGCAGCTGCTGCTCGGGGAGAGCCCGGTGGTTTCAAAGTCGATGACTGCTATGCGTTCCAAACCTGTTTCAACTCCGTAAAAATCAATTCTTGAGCAGCAACGCGCCTTCGATCGGCACATAACGGCTGGCGGCGCGGATCAGCGAATTGGCCGTGAGACCGGGTACGCCATAGGCCACCGCTTGCACGCCGTGCTTGCTGATGATGCGTTCCAGCAGCATGTCGAAATCTCCGTCGCCGGAGGCCAGCACCACTTCGTCGACATGGTCGGCGGCGTCCATGATGTCGAGGGTGATGCCCACGTCCCAGTCGCCTTTGGCCGAGCCGTCGCTGCGCTGGATGTAGGGCTTGAGCTTCACGATGAAGCCGAGATTGCGCAGGATCTGCTGAAACTGCTGCTGCTTGCTGTCGCCACGATCGATCGCATAGGCATAGGCCTCGACGATCTGCCCTTCTTTACTGACGTCAGCCCACAGCGCGGCGTAGTTGAAATGGCAACCATAAGCCTGTCGCACGGTGTAATAGAGGTTCTGGACATCGGCGAACACTGCGATTTTTTTCACCGTACATCCTCTTTGGCGTGCCGAAGCGCGGACAGGATCAGGCACCGGGCCCGAAAAGTTGCCCAGTATGCCAGCCCGAAGGATTGTTCCGCGAATAATCGGCCCGGGGCGCCATCGCGCCCCAGACGAATGGTGTATCAGATGAAGGAATCGTCGTCGCCACCGAAGAACGATGAGCTGTCATCGCTATAGTCGGCGTCGGCAAATCCGCCTTGATCGCTGGAATTGTCAGCCACACGCTGATCGTCGCCCCAGCCATTACCGCTGTCGCTCTGATCGTTGACCTGAGCCGGTTCTTCCTTGATGACTTCAACCACTTCCGGCTGTTGATTGTGCTGGAACAGGCTGCTGATGCCCTGCGCCAACATCACGCCACCGGCCACACCCGCTGCCGTTTTCAACGCACCGCCGAGGAAACTGCTGCCGGCCGCCGGAGCTTGTTGTTGCGGTGCATAGTTCTGCTGCGGTGCCGCACCGAAGTTTTGCTGTGGCGGCTGGGCGTTGAACGATGGCCGCGCCGGTTCACGCCAGCCGCCAGTATTCGACGGGGCGGCACTTTGAGTCGGCGCAGGTTGTGGATCACGGGAGCCACCACCGAAGATGCTCGACAAAAAGCCACCGCCGCTCGGCGCCGGAGCCGCCGTCTGCGCCTTGGCCGATTGCAGTTCAGCCTGCAATTGCTGGACTTGTTGGGTGAGTTGCTTGTTCTGTTCGTCGAGGCTCTTGATGGCTGCCTCTTGCACCAGAATCGCCTGGGTCATGAAATAGCCCGCCGCTGGCTGGCGAGTCAGGTGTTCCTTGATCCGCGCTTCGGCCTGGGCGTCGCGGGGGGCTGAATCCGTTTCGGCCTGTTGCAGCCGGGAAAACAGTCCATCGATCAGGGTTTGTTCTTCGCTGTTCATGGCGACCTCATAGATTGCCGGGAATATCGTCGCCCTCATCCACGGTGGATAAGGTGCTCACCAGTAATGGGGCTGATACAGGATGTTTCAATGACCTTTACCGAACGTTTACGTTTGCGCCCCAAAGGGTTTCATCGGTTAAAGTGAGGCACTGCTTTCAACCTGCGATACCGACTGATGAATCCGTTCGACGTACTGCGTGACTCTCTGTATTTCTTCAAGCGCAATCTGCGCCAGATCGTGCAGCTGTGCCTGCCGCTGGTGATTTTCGAGGCGCTGCTGCAACAAGTGGTCGACCACTCCACCGAGCCGGACAGTTTCCCCGGCATCAGTGTATTGGTCGGCCTGCTGGTGTATCCGCTGTACACCGCCGCACTGATCCTGTTTCTCGATGCCCGCAGCCGTGGCGAATCGCCGCGCACCCGCGACTTGCTGGCGACCTCCGCGACCCTGTGGCCGCGTTTCGCCCTACTGACCGCCCTCAATACACTGCTGATCCTGCTCGGCCTGTCGCTGTATTTCCTGCCGGGGATCTGGCTGATGGTGACACTGGCGTTCGGCGAATACCTGCTGGTGCTGCGCGGCCTGGCACCGCTGGCGGCGATGAAGGAAAGCCTGCGCCTGACCCGTGGGAATTTCCTGCGCATTCTGGTGTGCATTCTGTGCGTGATGGCCCCGCTGTGGGTACTCAAGGGGGCGACGCTGGCGGTTTACCCTGATCCACAGAACCCGGTGATCTCGCTGCTGATCGACAGCGCCCACAGCTTTCTGCAACTGTTCACCAGCGTGGTGGTGTTCCGCTTGTTCATGCTGATCGCCGATGCGCCCGAGAAAGCTGACGGAGCGCTCTAAGCGCTCTACCCTTGGGCTTGGGCGCTGCTCTCGGTTATGCTCGGGGTCAATTTTGTAACGCTATAAGCCGAGCCATGACCCGTCTACTGCGCTACACCCTGCTGGGCCTGCTGATTGTCATTGGCCTGATTGCATTGCTGATCTACAGCCTCACCTGGCGCCCCCTGGCCAAGGAAGCCCTGCCGGTCAATTGCAACGCCCAAGCACCGACGCTGGTGCCCGGCCAGGCACTGAAGGTGATGACCTGGAACGTCCAGTATCTGGCAGGCAAGCGCTACGTGTTCTGGAACGACTTGGCCGCAGGTAACGACGAGAGCCCTACACCTGAAGACATGGCCTTCAGCCTCGACGAAGTGGCACGGGTGATTCGCGACGAGCAACCGGACATCGTGCTGTTGCAGGAACTCGATGACGGCGCCAAAGCCAGCGACTACCAGAACCAGCTCAAGCTGCTTCAGGATCGAGTCACCGACCTGTATCCGTGCAGCGCACAGGCCTTCGACTGGAAAGCCGACTTCGTGCCTGAACCGCACATCTACGGCAGCGTTGGCCGACAATTGGCAACCCTGAGCCGCTACCAGATCGAACACGCCGAACGCCTGCAATTACCGGTCGCACCGGCCAATTTCATCAGCCGTCAGTTCAAGCCGAAAAACGCCTTGCTGGTCACTCACTTGCCATTGAGCAACGGCGGCCAAATGGCCGTGTTCAATACCCATCTGGACCGCGCCACCACCGCACTCGACGAAACCTTGCAAAGCCAGGTGACAGCCGTGGCCAAGATCCTCGACAAGTATGAAAGCCGCGGCACGCCGTGGCTGATCGGTGGCGACTTCAACCTGTTGCCGCTGGGCCAGTATCGACGCCTGCCCACCGAGCAACGCACGCCCTACTCCGCCGACAGCGCGCTGCATGTGCTGTGGGACAAATACCCGATGATCCCGAACAACAACGAAGCCAGCGGCATCGACCGGGCGCAATGGCTGACCCATTACCCGAATGACCCGGGCTTGAACGGCCCGGACCGGACCGTCGATTACCTGTTTTACAGCCCGCACCTCAAACGGGTTGAGGCGAGGGTGAGGCAGGACGATACGTTGCGCATTTCCGATCACTTGCCGGTGATTGCACGGTTTCTGTTGCCGGCCGCGCCTTAGATTTGCGGCGTTAGTGAACGCAGCCTGCGATCTTTTGACCTTCAGCTTTTACGCGGTTTGATCCGCGCCGTCGCCTCGGCCACCAGCGGATCATCCGGCCAGTAGTGTTTCGGATAACGCCCCTTCAAATCCTTCTTCACCTCGGCATACGTACTGCGCCAGAAGTTCGCCAGGTCCTGCGTCACCTGCACCGGCCGGCGCGCCGGGGACAGCAGATGCAGTTTCACCACTTGCCGGCCCCCAGCAATGCGTGGCGTCTCGGCCAGGCCGAACAACTCCTGCAACCGCACCGCCAGAATCGGCGGCTGCTCGCTGTAATCCAGACGAATCGATGAACCCGACGGCACGCTTAAATGATGCGGCGCCAGCTCATCCAGCCGTTGCGGCAGTGGCCACGGCAGCAGGTTGTGAACGATGCTCGACAGGTCCAGATTGGCGAAGTGACTGAGCCGCGAGACTTTTCCCAGATACGGCATCAACCAGTGTTCGAGGCTTTTGAGCAATGCAGCATCGCTGACATCCGGCCATTCGCTCTGCCCCTTACTGCCAAGATCCAGCTGCCGCAACAGCGCCACCCGTGCCTGCCACTGACGCAACTCTGGCGTCCAGGGCAACAGCTCCAGACCTTTGCGCCGCACCAGATTCACCAGCGCCTGACTGCGAGCGCTTTCATCGAGCCCGGTCAGCGGCTCACGGCTGAGGATCAATTCACCGACCTTGCGCTGACGCTCGGCGCGCAACACGCCTTCGCGCTCATCCCAATCCAGTTGATCGACGCAACGCACCTGCTCGGCCAACACTGAGTCAAACAGCGCCGGATCGAAATCAGCCGCCAGATAAATCCGTTCTTCACGCTGGCCCTGACGACTGCCCAGATCAGCGATCACCAACCACGGTTGCTTCATCAAGCTGTCCGCTTCGGCGAACAGCGCTGCGCGACCGTTGGCCAATCGATATTCCGCGCCACCGGCTCGCCGCTGTTGGGCGACCCGGTCGGGATAAGCCAACGCCAGCAATGCGCCAAGCCAGCGCGGATGCTCGGGATCGCTAACCGGTTCCGACGCCTTTCCTCGCAGATAACCGCGATACTGCCGCGCCAATTGCCGGGCCCGTTGAACGCCGCCCTGAGCACCACGAGCGGCTCGTTCTTCGCCGGACAGCAGCACCAGTCGACTGTGCAGATCCGCGCCGGCACCACGCAAGATATCCCGCTCACCGAGCAATGCCGCGACATCACAGGCCATGTCAGCGAGGCCGAGCGCCTGACCACGCAACAGCAAATGAGCGATCCGTGGATGGGCCGGCAGTTCGGCCATCGTCTGACCATGACGGGTCAGCGCTTCGCCCTCCAGCGCGCCCAAACGTTCAAGCAGATCCTGAGCCTGTGCATAAGCCGCTGCGGGCGGGACATCCAGCCAAACCAACTGACCCGGCGTCACACCCCAACGCCCCAGTTGCAAGGCCAGACCGGCAAGATCCGCCGAGAGAATTTCCGCACTAGCGTAGGCCGCCAGTTGCTCGTGCTGATCCTGCGACCACAGGCGATAACACACGCCCGGTTCCAACCGCCCTGCCCGGCCCGCGCGCTGAGTGGCGCTGGCTTTGGAAATACGCTGAGTATCGAGGCGGGCCATGCCGCTGCCCGGATCGAAACGCGGCACTCGCGCCAGCCCGGCATCGATCACCACGCGCACACCGTTGATGGTCAGGCTGGTCTCGGCGATGTTGGTGGCCAGCACCACTTTGCGTTTGCCGGCGGGCGCCGGATCAATCGCCGCGCGCTGCGCCGCCAAATCCAGTTCACCGTGCAACGGGCAAAGCAACACAGGCGTGCCCTCGCCCAGCGCATCGGCGAGTTGCTGATGCACTCGACGGATCTCCGCCTGCCCCGGCAGGAACACCAGCAGGCTACCGGTCTCATCGTTCAGCGCGTCGAGGATGGTCTGCACCACTCTTGGTTCAATGAATTCACCGGGCTGAAACGGCCGGCCCCAGCGCATCGCCACCGGGTACATGCGACCTTCACTGCGCAAGATCGGCGCATCACCCAGCAACCCGGCCAGGCGTTCGCCTTCCAGCGTTGCCGACATCAACAGAATTTTCAGCGGTTGGTCGTCGCGAAACAGCTCGCGGCCATTGAGGCTCAGGGCCAACGCCAGATCGGCGTCGAGACTGCGCTCGTGGAATTCGTCAAAGATCAGCAAACCCACGCCTTCCAGCGCCGGATCATCCTGCAAGCGCCGGGTGAGGATGCCTTCGGTGACCACTTCGATGCGGGTATTGGGGCCGACTTTGCTGTCGAGACGAATGCGGTAGCCAACGGTTTCACCGACCTTCTCGCCCAGTTCACTGGCCAACCGCTCCGCCGCCGCCCGCGCGGCCAAGCGGCGCGGTTCGAGCATCAGAATGGTCTGCCCGGCCAACCACGGCTCATCGAGCAAGGCCAAGGGCACGCGGGTGGTTTTACCGGCGCCGGGCGGTGCTTCGAGCACGGCTTCGTGGCGTGTAGCGAGGGCTTCACGCAGGGCAGGTAAAACTTCATCAATCGGCAAAGAAATCATGCTGGCTCCCAAACAGAGGGCCGAGTATAACGGCGAACTGCTTGGCGTTTATCACGGTCCTAATTCATACAGGCGCCCCTTCGTTTTGTAATAACCCAGGAGATTTCACATGCGTGCTCCCTTTCGCTTGATCGGCGGTGTACTGATCGCGACCTTGCTGACCCAAGTAACTGCCTGCGGCACGATTTTCTACCCCGATCGTCGCGGTCAGATCGATGGCAAGATCGACCCGGCCATCGCGGTGCTGGATGCCGTGGGACTGCTGTTCTATATCGTCCCCGGCTTGATCGCCTTTGCGGTGGACTTTGCCACCGGCGCGATTTACTACGCCCCCGGCGAGACTGCTCAGGTGGCGCCGGAAAAACTCAAGGAAGCCATCGGTGCCGACGGCAAGGTCGATAACCACAAGTTGCAGACTATTCTCGAAACCGAGTTGGGCCGCAGCTTCCCGCTGGACGATCCACGCCTGATCCAGCACAAGGGCAGCGCCCAGCAACTGGCCATGTTCGGCCTGCAACCCGCCGCTTAATCGGTGCACTAAAAAGGAAAAGCCGCACTTATGACCACCAGTACCGAACACGCCCGCCTGCTGCGGCTGGCGACGCGCGCCTCGGTGGCGGTCGCGTGCATATTGATCGTCGCCAAAGCCATCGCCTGGTGGCTGAGTGGTTCGGTGAGCATGCTTGCCGGGCTGACCGACTCGGCACTCGATGGCGTCAGCTCGCTGCTCAATCTACTGGCCGTGCATTACGCCTTGCGCCCGGCCGACGACGATCATCGTTACGGGCATGGCAAGGCCGAATCATTGGCGGGCATGGCTCAGGCGCTGTTTATTGGCGGCAGTGCGGTGCTGATTGCCTTGCAGGCGATCGAACGATTGAAACATCCGGAGCCGGTAGGCGCAGCGTGGCTCAGCATCGGGGTGATTGTGTTCTCCCTCGCCCTGACCGTGGCCCTGCTGATGTTGCAGCATCGGGTGATCAAGGCAACCGGTTCCAACGCCGTGAGCGCCGACTCCCTGCATTACCGCTCAGACCTGCTGCTCAACGGGAGCATTTTGGTGGCGCTGGTGCTGGCCGGGTTTGGCTGGCATCAAGTCGACCCCTGGTTCGGATTGGGGATTGCCGCCTACATCCTCTGGAGCGCCATTCATATTGCCCGGGAAAGCTTTGCGGTGTTGATGGATGAAGAGCTGCCGCCGGATGTCAGCCAGCACATGCTTGAACTGGCCTGCAGCGTACCGGGGGTTTTGGGCGCCCACGACCTGCGCACGCGGATTTCCGGCAACCAGTGGTTCGTGCAGTTGCATCTGGAATTGCCGGGGGAGTTGACCCTGTCAGTCGCCCACGGCATCAGCGATCAAGCCGCCGATGCGATTCACGCCGCCTACCCGCGAGCCGAAGTGCTGGTGCACGCCGACCCGCAGGAAGTGGTGAAAGCCGCCATGGCTCAGTAACTCACCTGATAACCGCGACTGCTCAGGCAATTGCCCTGAGCCTGTCGGTAGGCTTGCACCACCGACGGGGCCGGTTGATAGGTGACGGCACGCGGATCGAATCCACTCTGCTCCACGGCCCAGCGATAGCACTCGTAACCGTCCCGACTGACCTCCTCTGGCGACTGGCCGTTGGCCGGATACGCCACCACGTCGTATCCACTGCCGACCGGTTGCGGCTGCACGGGGGGTTCGACCACAACGTACTCCTGAGTGCTCTCCTGGTAGACGTAATACGCGCCGGCCGCCAGAAACAACAACGCGCCGCCAATCCACACTTCACGCGCGTAATCGGGCAAGTAGCGGACCCGAATCCCACGCGGCGGCTGAACCACCACGTAACGCGGGCCTTGCGGGCGATACCAGTAACCGCCGGAATAGAAATAATCCTGGCCGCGATACGGCACGCGGTAGTTGCGCGCCGGGAAGCGATCGATCACGTACCCCGGACGATACTGCGGGCCGGGGCCCCAGCCATTGCCGCGTCCATCCGGGCGACCGGGCCAGCGACGGTCATCGTGACGTGAGCCCTGACCGCCAGTCTGCCAATTGCGGTTGTCATAGTTGCGCCGCGGTTCGTCCTGATAGTAGCCACGCCGGGGTTCCTGGGTCTGGCGCACGGTGTCGGGCCGGCCCTGAATCGGCAGATTGTTACTGGGTTGTTGCGGCGCTCGCTCCTGAACGTTGGAGTCGTGCTGTACACGGTTCTGCCACTGGCCACCCTGAGTATTGGGATCGTGCGAAGGCCGGTTTTGCCACTCGCCGCCCTGATTCTGGTCGTGGAGCTCGAACTGGCGGCTGTTGTCGCCACGAATGATGTCGTTGTTCTGTCGGCGAGGCTGATTGTTACCGTCATGACCCTGACCTTTGCCCGGATGATCCGCCCCACGCTCCCCACTATCGGGACCGCGATATTGCGGCTCATCGGCCAGCGATTGCGCAGTGACACTCACACACAGCAAACCAACACCGGCCAAACGCCAGATGCGCGACTTCATGCTTTTCCTCACTGCGGGTTAGGGCCTGTACGTAAGACTGGGAAAGCACAGGCCGGTTCTGCAACAGGTTATCAGTCATGCAACTTATTTATTGAGGGTCGCCCACAAATTCCGGGCAATAAAAAAGGGAGACCCGTCGGCCTCCCTTTGAGAACTTCGTCCGTGCTCGACGCTTATGACGTCGGCTCACCTCACGCCGTCTTCTGGACAGTGTGTAGCTCGGGGGCCAACACATCCCCGGTGGGGGTGGCGACCGCAGCTGGCCTGATTGGGCGAGCCGCACTGGACTGTTTGTCCGAGCAGTGATTCTGGTGATAAGAATAGGCCCGGAGCGACGACAGAGGATTGCTAATATTGCTCAAATAAACATCACTTGCGCAATTTTTAACTCAGGATAGATAATCCTCCGCAATAGTTATGACAAAGGCCTGATTGATGAGCAAACTCGACCGATACGACCTGAGCATTTTGGCGGAATTACAGCGCGACGCGCGCATCTCCAATCAGGAGCTGGCCGAACGCATCGGCCTTTCGCCTTCGCCTTGCTCGCGGCGGGTCAAGCAACTGGAAGACGACGGTTACATCACCCGCCAGGTCGCCCTGCTGGACCGCAAGATGCTCGGCCTGAGCCTGACCGCCTACGTGCTGATCGGCATGGACCGCCATACACCCGAACGGTTCGAGAACTTCGAAGCCGCCATTCGCACCTTGCCGCAGGTGCTGGAATGCAGCCTGGTGACGGGGATGGATGCGGACTATCAGCTCAAGGTGGTAGTGCCGGACATGGATCACTATCAGAAACTGTTGCTGGGGCATCTCACCCGGATTGAAGGGGTGACCAGTGTGCGCTCGAGTTTTGTGTTGAATCAGGTGCTCAACAGCACCGAGTTGCCGCTGACTCATTTGCGCAGCTGAGGACGCCATCGCGGGCAAGCCCGCTCCCACAGGTTATGCGTCAGTCACAGTATTGTGCTCGACACAAAGCCTTGTGGGAGCGGGCTTGCCCGCGATGGCGTCGGCACAGGCGACGAATAGCTGCGACACACTGCCGCAGGTCAATACTTCACCAATCCCCCTTGGCATATACTCCCCCGCGTTTTAGCCCCACCCGCGCTGGAGATGTTCAATGGATCCTGCAGTACTCGAAGAGTGGATGATGACTGGCCTGGTCAGCATCTTGATCATTTTCATGGGTTTCATCGTCTGGGATCTGGCGAAAAAATCCAAGGCCGGACGCTTCGGCTCGTTCATTCTGTTCTTTGTACTGGGGCTGGGCGTGGCCGCATTCGTGGTCAAAAGCGTGGTCATCGGCATGATCGAATCCGGCACTCTATAAGCGCGCCGGCACTTCCTTCCACTGGCCCTGATCGAGCCCTTCGATCGACCAGTCGCCGATTTTGACCCGTACCAGACGCAACGTCGGCAAGCCGACCGCCGCGGTCATGCGCCGTACCTGACGGTTGCGCCCCTCGCGAATCACCAGTTCCAGCCAACGGGTCGGCACGCTTTTACGAAAGCGCACCGGCGGGTTGCGCGGCCACAGTTGCGGCTCATCCAGTTGTCGCGCTTCGGCTGGCAAGGTCATGCCGTCGTTCAATTCGACACCCTCGCGTAAACGCTGCAACTGCTCAGCGCTTGGTTCGCCTTCCACTTGCACCCAGTAAGTCTTGGCCAGTTTGTGTTTCGGGTCGGCAATTCGCGCCTGAAGCTGACCGTCATTGGTCAGCAACAGCAAGCCTTCGCTGTCACGGTCCAGCCGCCCTGCCGGGTAAATCCCCGGAATCTCGATGAAGTCCTTGAGCGTCGCCCGCCCTTCGCCGTCGCTGAATTGCGTCAGCACATCGAAGGGTTTGTTGAACAGAATCAGCTTCGGCTCGGCCGGCGGCGCTTTGGCGACACGGCGCGGGGCTGATTGCGATTTGTTCGCGCCAGGGCGGCGAGAGTCGGGACGTTGAGGACGAGACATGGCGAAGGAACATCTAACGGTCAGGGCTGCTAATGCTAGTGCCCCAACCGTCAAATGACCATGAGAACAATCAGCGGAACGGCGGCTCGTCGAAGCTGCGCAGTTTGCGCGAGTGCAGCGAGTTGAGCTCGGTGCGCAACAGATCTACCGCTTCGATGCCGATCTTCAAATGCTGGCTGACCGCGCGTTCATAGAAGGCGTTGGCCGAGCCCGGCAGTTTGATTTCGCTGTGCAACGGCTTGTCCGATACGCAGAGCAGCGTCCCGTATGGCACCCGCAAGCGGTAACCCTGCGCGGCGATGGTGCCGCTTTCCATGTCCACCGCCACGGCGCGGGACAGGTTGATCAGCGGACGTTCCTGCGCCCAGCGCAGTTCCCAGTTACGGTCGTCGTAGGTCAACACGGTGCCGGTACGCAGGCGTTTTTTCAGTTCGTCGCCCTTCTCACCGGTGATGTTGGCCGCCGCTTGCTGCAACGCCATCTGCACTTCAGCCAGGGCCGGAATCGGAATGTTCGGCGGCACAACCCGATCGAGAATCCCGTCTCGGCGCATGTAAGCGTGGGCCAGCACGTAGTCACCAATGGTCTGCGACTGACGCAAGCCGCCACAGTGACCGATCATCAGCCAGCAATGCGGACGCAGCACCGCCAGGTGGTCGGTGATGTTCTTGGCGTTGGACGGGCCGACGCCAATGTTCACCAGGGTCACGCCATGGCCGTCGCTGGCGATCAGGTGATAGGCCGGCATCTGGTAACGATGCCAGACCACGCCCGCGGCAATCGCCGACGCCTCGCCGTGGTCCATGCCTTTTTCGATGATCACATTGCCCGGTAACACCATGCGCACAAAACGCGGATCGTTGCGCAGTTGCTCCAGGCCATGAACGATGAACTGGTCGACGTAGCGGTGGTAGTTGGTCAGCAGAATCCACGGTTGCACATGGCGCCAGTCGCTGCCGGTGTAATGCACCAGTCGGCGCAGGGAGAAGTCCACCCGCGCGGCGTCGAACAGGGCCAGCGGCAGCGGGTCGGTGTTTTCCCAATCGTACAAGCCATCGGCAATGCCATCGGTGGCGGCCGACAAATCCGTACTCGGGAACACGCGCGCCAGCACCGCCGCCGTGACGCCGGAGCCGGCCAGTTCATCGCCCTGCTCGACCACGTACGGATACGGAATGTTCTGCTGGCTGACGCCGACTTCTACGGTCACGGTGAAGTCGTGCATCAACGGGACCAGTTGCTCCAGCAGGTATTTGCGGAAGGCACGGGGATGGGTGACGGTGACGCTGTAGGTTCCCGGCAACTGAACCTTGGCATAGGCGCGAGTGGTCTGCGGGACTTCGCCCTGGCAAAGGTAGGTCAGACGCAACTCGGGATAACGAAACAGAGCACGCTGCTCAGCGTCCGGCTCGACGCGGTCCTTGAGATAACGCTTGAGCGCCTGATTCAGCGCTGTGGTTGCACGCTCGTGCAAGGCAGCAAGCCGATCCACGGCTTGCTCGGCGGTTTGAACGACAATAAACGCTTCGGTCACGATCAGCTTCCTGTGTTCTGACTTGCAGACCTTCATCTTGCCTGCATCGTCGCTCCACGGGAACAGTGGCGTGTTGGCTATACATCAAGATGTGCTGCGCAGACAGACCCTGTGGGAGCGGGCTTGCCCGCGATGACGTACGAACAGTCGACATCAATGTCGTCTGATGCACCGCTATCGCGGGCAAGCCCGCTCCCACAGGTTTTGTGGTGTTTATTCGATTGTGGTCAAAAGCCCTGCGGGGTCGACCGAGCCACAATCGCCTCCACATCCAGCCCGCGAGGCAACGCTCCATACACCCGACCGGCCGAACCGAGGCGGCTGGCGATGAAGGCATCACTGACCGCCGCATTCCCCGCCTCCAGCAACAGCTTGGCCTGAAGCCCCAAGGCTATGTCCTCGGTGAGCTGGCGGGCACGGTATTGAATGTCGTCGGTATCCTTGAACGCCGCCTGCAACTGGCTGATGTGCGCGGCCAGACGTTTGTCGCCATGACCGTCGCCCAACTCGCTGAACAGCACATCAAGCACGCCCGGCTCTTTCGACAATGCGCGCAATACGTCGAGGCATTGCACGTTGCCGGAACCTTCCCAGGTCGAGTTGACCGGGGCCTCACGGTACAGACGCGGCAGGATGCTTTCCTCGACATAACCAGCGCCGCCCATGCATTCGGCAGCCTCATTGATCATCGCGGGCGCACGCTTGCAGATCCAGTACTTGCCCACCGCCGTCACCAACCGGGCGAATTTCGCTTCATGCTCGTCATCCAGATGATCCAGCGCCCGGCCCATGCGCAAACTCAAGGCCAACGCCGCTTCGCTTTCCAGGGCCAGGTCGGCCAGCACGTTTTGCATCAAGGGTTGCTCGCTGAGCAACTTGCCACCGACCTTGCGATGGGCGCAGTGGTGGCTGGCCTGGGTCAGCGCCTGGCGCATCAGCGCGCTGGAGCCGACCATGCAATCGAAGCGGGTCATGGCGACCATTTCGATGATGGTCGGAACCCCCCGCCCCTCTTCGCCGACCATCCAGGCCAGGGCGCCACGGAACTCCACTTCGCTGGAGGCATTGGACCAGTTGCCGAGTTTGTTCTTCAGCCGCTGTATGTAGAACTGATTGCGCGTGTCGTCCGGGCGATGACGCGGCAGCAGGAAACAGGTCAAGCCTTTGTCGGTCTGTGCCAGGGTCAGGAAGGCGTCGCACATCGGTGCCGAGCAGAACCACTTGTGCCCCACCAGTTCATACGCCTGACCGGGGCCACTGGCGCCGACCGGATAAGCCTTGGTGGTGTTGGCCCGCACGTCGGTGCCGCCCTGTTTCTCGGTCATGGCCATGCCGATGGTGACCCCGGCCTTGTGGGCCATGCCGACGTTGCGCGGGTCGTATTCGGTGGCGAGGATTTTCGGCAGCCATTGTTCGGCCAGATCCGGTTGCAGGCGCATCGCCGGGACGCTGGCGAAGGTCATGGTGAGCGGGCAACCGCTGCCGGCTTCAGCCTGACTGTGCAAATAGGTCATGGAGGCGCGGGCAACGTGGGCACCCGGTTGCGGGTCGGTCCAGGGCAAACCTGTCAAGCCATGCTCTACCGCCGTGCGCATCAACTCATGGTAGGCCGGGTGAAATTCCACCAGGTCGATGCGATGGCCATAACGGTCATGGCTGACGAACACCGGTTTGTTCTGATTGGCTGCAAACCCCGCTTCCATCAGCGGCCCGCCGGCCAATGCGCCGTAAGCGTCGATCCGCGACTCGGCCCAACCGGCATCGAAACGCCGCGACCACTCCTGCAAAGGCTGGTCGATACGATAGAGGTTGGTACCGTCCAGCGACGGTGGCTGGTTGGTGACTTCGTGGGTTTCGGCGAACTGATGCAGGTTCATGACGGGGCTCCTTTGGTCAGCCAAGGGACTTTCAGTTAAGCACCGCCCCGAGGTTGAACAAAGTGGCATATCTGCCTAACTGTCGGCGCTTTCGCCTTGCCCCGGACTGAGCACCCGCCGATAGAGCGCCGCCTGCAAATCTTCGAATTTCACCGGTTTGCTCAGGTAGTCGACCAAGGTGTCGCTCGGGCCATAGGCCCGGTCCGCACTCAGGCAAATCATGAACACGGGTAATTCGGCGCAACCAGGCAAAGCCCGGATCCGACAGCAGATCGAGGCGCCGTCCAGTGGCGGCAGCTGACAATCGAGCAGCACCGCGTCAACGGCTTCACGCTGCAAGTGATCGAGCGCGGCCACGCCACTGTCAGCGGTGCGTACCCGGAACCCAAGCTTGAGCAACATGCCCCGCATCACCAATTGATTGATGCTGTTGTCATCAACCAGCAACACCGTGCAGTCCTGAGGCAAACGCAGGCCGGTGGTTTGCCGGGTGATTGAGGGCGCAGATCCCACCACCGCCAACTCGAACTCGACGTCCAGCTGAAAGCGACTGCCGCGACCCGGTTCCGAGCGGTGGCTCAGGCGCCCGCCGAGCAATTCGACCAGTTGCCGACAAATGGCCAGGCCAACGCCCAAACCACCGTATTCACGGGTCATCGAGCCGTCGAGCTGGAAGAAGCGCTGATACAGCGTTGCCTCCCCCAAATCGGTAAAGCCAATGCCGGTGTCGATCACAGTAAAAGACAGCGCCAGCCGATCGGGCGCCACCGGTTTGCCCGTCACCCGCAGCGCCAACCCGCCGATCCGGGTGAATTTGATCGCGTTATCCAGCAAGCATTCCAGGCATTGCGTCAGCTTGGCGCTGTCGCCGTGCAAGCGATCCGGCAGCCCGGGCGTAACCTCGACCTTGAAGTCCAGCGACTTGCTCGACGCATTGCCATCGAACTGCAGGCGCAAGGCCTCGACCACACTGCGCAAACTGAACGTGTCCGGATAGACCTTGAGCTTGCCGGCCTGCAATTCGGTCAAGGTGAGGATGCCGTTGACCATGCGCATCATGTCCCGCGCCGAACCGGCGGCCGTTTGCTGATACTGCTCCAGCTCAGGGTTCATCTCGACGGTCTGCATCAACTCCAATGAACCGATTACACCGTTCATGGGCGTGCGCAGTTCGTGGGTCAGAGTGGCGAGGAATTCGTCCTTGAGCTTGTTACTGTGGGCCAGTTGCTGGTTCAGTATTTCGAGCTTCTGGCCGGCATCGAACAGGGTTTGAGCCTGCTGCTCACGCATGGCGTTGATGCGATCGGCCAGGGCCAGGGACAGCAGCGCCACTTCGATTGCCGAGCCGATCTGGCTGGCGTACATGGTCAGGAATACGTTGGGCAAATAACCCAGCACCATCAAGGTGTTGACGATGCCACCGAGCAGGAACGCCGACCAGGCAATGATGAAATACCGCGCAACCCGCAGGCCACGCCACCAGGCGAAAATCCCGGCGGCGAAAATCACCACGGTAAAGACCAACGCCAGCAGCGTCGCCAGACGCAGGGCCAGGGCGTAACTGGTCATCAATGACAACCCGACTACCAGCACACTGAACGCAATCAACGCCAACAACAATCGGTCGAGCCAGCGACTGTGGGTGGCCGTCTGCAAAAAGCTGCGGGCGAACTGGCTGCCGAACAATCCTGAACAGCCGATGAAGAACGGCGTCGCAGCGTTCGCCCACCACGGATTGTTCGGCCAGAAGTACTCCACGGCCGCGCCATTCACCGACAGCTGATACAAGCCGAACGAGGCGATATAGACGATGTAATAGAGGTAGCTGGTGTCGCGCACGCTGAGAAAGATGAACAGGTTGTAGACCAGCATCCCCAGCAACACACCGTAAATCAGCCCCAGCACATAGAGCCGGACCGGCTGCTCTTCGAGGTAAGCGGTGCTTGACCATAAGGTGACGGGCGCCTGAACCGACCCTTCGCTTTGCAGGCGCAGGTACACAGTTTGCGCCTGCCCGGGCGTAAAGCTCAGATCGAACAGATAGTTGTTCTGGCGGATCTCGCGAGTGGCGAACGGCAACGCATCGCCGGTCTGTCGGACCAATTGATAGTCACCACCAGCATCGGCCAAGTAGAGATCAAGGTGATCGAGGGGCGGATAAGCCAGTTCCAGCAACCAGGTCTGTTGTGCCGACGGGTTGGTCGGGCGGTACTGCAGGTCGATTTTCAGCCAGAACGCCGAACGCGAATAACCGGCGTTGAGGGTGGCTTTATCGTGGGGTTTGAACTGCCCGGCTGCCGCTTGCGCACGGACGTCGGCGATGGTCGCCTGACCGCCCGCGTCTTCATAAACCTGCATCGTTCGGCCCAGGGGAAGGCTCTGGGTGAACTCGTCGAATTCGACGGCGCTCGCCAGGAGGGGCAAGCACAACAGCAACATCAGCAAATAGCGCATTTAAGCCCCAGCGTAGCCTGTCCGGTTCTGTCAGGAAGCCCCCCATTCCTTTTGAGTAGACGTAAAACCGGTATTACCTGTTATTGGTTTGGATCCACTCTAGCATAGCCGTTGATGGCCATTGAACACTATTGAAATTTTTCCTAAAAAGGCTCTAGAACGGGCGTTCCAGCGCCATGCATTGAGTTAGAGCTGTTGGCTTGGTCAGGTTGTGACAATGTCCCGGCGGGTGATGGACAACTGTGGCGAGGGAGCTTGCTCCCGTTGGGGTGCGAAGCGCCCCCTTTGCCTTCTGTCTGGAACACCGCGTAGACAGGTTTGCGACTGCTTCGCAGCCGAACGGGAGCAAGCTCCCTCGCCACAATGTCTCGGCCGGACTGGACTTCGCGACACCCGAAAAACATGTTTGGTGGTAAGCTCGCGCACCATGAATATCTACAGCTCTCGCCCCGTTGTCCTCTGTCTCTCCGGCCACGACCCAAGTGGTGGCGCCGGCTTGCAGGCAGATATCGAAGCCCTGCTCGCTCAGGGTTGTCATGCGGCTCCGGCCGTCACCGCCCTGACTGTGCAAGACACCGTCAACGTCACTGACTTCCGCGTGCTCGATCGCGAGTGGGTGCTGGCCCAGGCCAACGCCGTGCTCAACGACTCGGAAGTCGCCGCCGTCAAACTGGGCATGCTCGGCTCCCTGGAAATGGTCGACACCGTGGTCGAACTGCTTTCAGCGCACCCGCATTTGCCGGTGGTCTGCGATCCGGTGCTGCGCGCTGGCGGCGGCGGACGACTGGGCAAGGACGAAGTCGGCTATGCCATGCGCGAACGCCTGCTGCCGCTGTCGATCATTGCCACCCCCAACCTTCCCGAAGCCCGGATCCTCGCCGAACTGCCCGAAGGCACCGCGGACGAGTGCGCTGAAAAACTCCTGCCGTTCGTCAAACACCTGCTGATCACCGGCGGTCATGGCGACGAACACGAAATACACAATCGCCTGTACAGCCGCGACGGTCGCCGCGAAACCTTTACCTGCCAGCGCCTGCCCGGCAGCTATCACGGTTCCGGTTGCACGCTGGCCAGCGCCCTCGCCGGTCGTCTGGCCCAAGGTGAACACCTCGTCAGTGCCGTACAGAGCGCGCTTGACTACACTTGGCGCACCCTGCGTGATGCGGAGCAGCTGGGCAAAGGCCAGTTCGTGCCGCGCCGCTTGCCACTGGACTTCTGTTCGTAACGCCATGAGGCTTGTCCGATGAAACTACGTGGCCTGTACGCCATTACCGACAGCCAGTTACTGGCCGGTAAATTTCTTTCGTACGTGGAGGCGGCGCTCGAAGGCGGCGTCACCCTGTTGCAATACCGCGACAAGAGCAGTGACGAGGCCCGCCGTCTGCGCGAAGCCGAAGCCCTGCGCGATCTGTGCGAACGCTACAAGACTCATCTGATCATCAACGATGACGCCGAATTGGCTGCGCGCCTGAACGTCGGCGTGCACCTGGGCCAGACCGATGGCCCACTGATGCCGGTTCGCGCGCTGCTCGGTCGTCAGGCGATCATCGGTTCGACCTGCCACGCGCAACTCGAGCTCGCCGAACAAGCCGCCAAAGAAGGCGCCAGTTACGTCGCCTTCGGCCGCTTCTTCAACTCCAATACCAAACCCGGCGCACCGGCCTGCAGCCTCGAACTGCTTGATCAGGCCCGCAGCAAACTGCATCTGCCGGTCTGTGCGATCGGCGGCATCACTCTGGACAACGCTGCGCCACTGGTGGCTCACGGGGTCGATCTGCTGGCGGTAGTGCATGGTCTGTTTGGCGCCGAGAGCACGGCTGAAGTAACGCGCCGTGCCCGCGCCTTTAATGAATTGTTCAAATCCTGATTTTTTGAGAGCCCGATCATGTCTCGTTCCGAAACCCTGTTTGCCAACGCCCAAAAACACATTCCCGGAGGCGTGAACTCGCCTGTTCGTGCGTTCAAGAGCGTTGGCGGCACGCCGCTGTTCTTCAAACACGCCGAAGGCGCCTACGTCACCGACGAAGACGACAAGCGTTATGTGGATTACGTCGGTTCCTGGGGGCCGATGATTCTCGGCCACAGCCATCCGGACGTGCTGGACGCGGTGCGCAAACAGCTGGAGCACGGCCTGTCCTACGGCGCCCCGACCGCCATGGAAACCGAAATGGCCGATCTGGTCTGCTCGATCGTACCGTCGATGGAAATGGTGCGTATGGTCAGCTCCGGCACCGAAGCGACCATGAGTGCGATCCGTCTGGCCCGTGGCTTCACCGGTCGCGACAGCATCATCAAATTCGAAGGCTGCTACCACGGTCACTCCGACAGTCTGCTGGTCAAGGCCGGTTCCGGCGCCCTGACCCAAGGCGTGCCGAGCTCGGCCGGTGTGCCGGCGGCGTTCGCCAAACACACCCTGACCCTGCCGTTCAACGACATCGACGCGGTAGAAGCCATGCTCGCCGAAGTCGGTCAGGAAGTGGCCTGCATCATCGTCGAGCCAGTGGCCGGCAACATGAACTGCGTACCACCGGCTCCGGGCTTCCTCGAAGGCCTGCGGACCCTGTGCGACAAACACGGCGTGGTGCTGATTTTCGACGAAGTGATGACCGGTTTCCGCGTCGCCCTCGGTGGTGCCCAAGCCCATTACGGCGTCACGCCGGACCTGAGCACCTTCGGCAAGATCATCGGTGGCGGCATGCCGGTTGGCTGCTTCGGTGGCAAACGCAAGATCATGGAGCACATCGCACCATTGGGCCCGGTCTACCAGGCTGGCACGTTGTCGGGTAACCCACTGGCGATGGCGGCAGGGCCTGACCACTCTGCGCCTGATCAGTCGCCCTGGTTTCCACGCCGAACTGAGCGACTACACCAGCCGCTTGCTCGATGGTCTGCAACAGCGTGCTGACGCCGCCGGCATTCCGTTCGTGACCACTCAGGCCGGCGGCATGTTCGGGCTGTACTTCAGCGGCGCTGACGACATCGTGACCTTTGAGGATGTGATGGCCAGCGATGCCGGCCTGTTCGGGCGTTTCTTCCACCTGATGCTCGAAGGCGGCGTGTACCTGGCGCCAAGCGCTTTCGAAGCCGGTTTCACCTCGATCGCCCACGGTGAAACCGAGTTGAAACTGACGCTGGACGCCGCCGAGCGTGCGTTCGCCGCATTGAAATAAAGCTGCGACGCTGACGTTGGCCATTGCCAGCGTCAGCTTTCACCTACATTCCTGTCCTTTTTCCTACTCATCTGCCAATAATCCCCCGCAAAGTGGGCGATATATTCCCCCGCGCAGCAGAAAAACGAGTAAAGACTTTGTAAGGTTGGCCCTGCTTATTTCATAATGCGCGCTTATTGGATCCCTCGATGGGTCCACGCGCCCCTCAGAGGTAAGTCGATTCCCATGAACCGCACCGGCCGCACCCTTGCATTGGGCTGCCTGTTGCTCCTTCAGCCCCTGCTCGCGCTCGCACAAGCAGGCGGCAACTCGTTGTTGATCCCGGCGATGGGTCGCTGCACCCTCAATACTCAGCCGCAAGACCTGACGCAAGCGCTCGCCGCCTGTCAGAAAGCGTCGGATGAAGGGGATGCGCAAGCGCAATACGAGTTGGGTGAGTTCTACTACGACGGCAAAAACGCGCCGCGCGACCTCAATCAAGCCCTGAGCTACTTCGAAAAGGCCTCGCTGCAAGGCCACGCCCAGGCGCAATTCAAACTTGGCACCATGTTCTTCCATGGCGAAGGCGTACCGGCCAATAACGTTCAGGCGTATATCGTGCTGAAAATGGCCGCAGTCAACGGTGCCGAAGAGGCGCTGGACACCGCCGACGAAGTCGCCGAAAAAATGCCCCGCGAAGATCTGGAAGTCGCCACCCAGGTGCTGGGGCAAATTTTCCGTAAATACCTGATGGAATTGCAGAGCGCCGATGGGCGTACGCCGTTTTCGCCACTGCCTTGAATTGACTGGCCCCTGTGGCGAGGGAGCTTGCTCCCGCTCGGCTGCGCAGCAGTCGTAAAGTCAGCACACGCGGTCTGTCTGGAAGGTAGCGGCGGCTGATTTCAGGGCCGCTTCGCAGCCCAACGGGAGCAAGCTCCCTCGCCACAACAAGCATCACTAGCCACTCAATCTGCGGCCTACTTCTCAGGCATCGGCATCGGAAACGGCATCACATTGCCGACCGCACCGCGGGCTTCGCTGATTTTCGGGGTGCCGAGGCGCTCGACCTCGTCGATGCGCACGATCGAATGCATCGGCACAAAACTGCGCACAACGCCTTCGAACTGAGCCTTGAGCTTCTCTTCGCTCGGATCGACGACCACTTGCGTGCGCTCGCCAAAGACGAACTCTTCCACTTCCAGGAAGCCCCACAGATCACTTTGATAGATCTGCTTGGCGTACATTTCGTACACCTGGCCCTGATTGAGGAAAATCACCTTGTAGATTGGAGCTTCACGTTTGGTCATGGTGGGCGGGTAACACATCGGGGATAAAAATGAGGGCGCGAACTATAGCATAGCCGCCGGACGCGCAACGGTAGGAACCTTGGTGCATGTTCCCTATAATGCGCGGTTCTTTGAATCACGTGATGACTCTATCCATGGCCAAGAAGCTTTACATCGAAACCCACGGTTGCCAGATGAACGAGTACGACAGCTCGCGCATGGTCGATCTGCTGGGTGAACACCAGGCCCTGGAAGTCACCGCTCGCGCAGAAGACGCCGACGTGATCCTGCTCAATACCTGCTCGATCCGCGAACGCGCCCAGGACCGGGTGTATTCCCAACTGGGCCGTTGGCGCGAATTGAAACTGGCTAACCCGGAAATGGTCATCGCCGTCGGCGGTTGCGTGGCCAGCCAGGAAGGCGCGGCCATCCGTGATCGCGCTCCCTATGTGGACGTGGTATTCGGCCCGCAGACCCTGCACCGCCTGCCGGAAATGATCGACGCCGCGCGCCTGACCAAGCTGCCGCAAGTCGACGTCTCGTTCCCGGAAATCGAAAAATTCGACCACTTGCCCGAACCGCGCATCGATGGGCCGAGCGCTTACGTGTCGGTCATGGAAGGCTGCAGCAAGTACTGCACGTTCTGCGTGGTGCCTTATACCCGCGGTGAAGAAGTCAGCCGACCGTTCGACGACGTGATTGCCGAGATCATTCACCTGGCCGAAAACGGCGTGCGCGAAGTGACGTTGCTGGGGCAGAACGTCAACGGTTATCGCGGCACCACGCACGATGGTCGCCTGGCCGACCTGGCGGAACTGATCCGCGTAGTGGCGGCGGTCGATGGCATCGACCGGATTCGCTACACCACCTCGCACCCACTGGAGTTCTCCGACAGCCTGATCCAGGCCCACGCCGACGTACCGGAATTGGTGAAACACCTGCATTTGCCAGTGCAATCGGGTTCCGACCGGATCCTCGCGGCGATGAAGCGCAACCACACCGCGCTGGAGTACAAATCCAAACTACGCAAGCTGCGAGCCGCCGTGCCGGGAATCTGCATCAGCTCGGACTTCATCGTCGGCTTCCCGGGCGAGACCGAGAAAGACTTCGAACAGACCATGAAGCTGATCGAAGACGTCGGTTTCGACTTTTCCTACTCGTTCGTCTATAGCCAGCGCCCAGGCACGCCGGCCGCCGATCTGGCCGACGAAACGCCGGAAGCACTGAAAAAAGAACGCCTGAATGCCCTGCAACATCGCCTCAACCAGCAAGGTTTCGAGATCAGCCGACAAATGGTGGGCTCCATTCAGCGGATTCTGGTAACCGATTATTCGAAAAAAGACCCCGGAGAACTGCAAGGCCGGACCGAGAATAATCGTATCGTCAACTTCCGCTGCGACAATCCGACCCTGATCGGCCAGTTCGCCGACGTGCACATCGACGCCGCGCAACCGCACTCGCTGCGGGGCTCGCTGATCCAGTAACAGTGCATTACCCCCCTGTGGGAGCGGGCTTGCTCGCGAAGAGGGAGTGTCAGTCGACAACAATGTGGCTGACACACCGCTTTCGCGAGCAAGCCCGCTCCCACAGAGACCGCGCCCGACCATGAATCAGATTGGTCTGTTTAAGAGCTTTCGCACCCAGGCGACTGGCGCTATCCTTGATTCATCATAATTGCCCCTGGGCGGCTAAATACGACCTTGAACGCACCCATAGAACCACATCGTTTCATCCTCGAGCCTTTTGAAGCTCGCCGCTTCGCCAATCTGTGCGGGCAATTCGACGAGCATCTGCGCTTGATCGAACAGCGCCTCGCGATCGAGATCCGCAACCGCGGAAATCAGTTCGAACTGATCGGCGAGCCCAAGCACACCACCTCCGCGGAAAACCTGCTGCGCCGCTTGTACCGGGAAACCAAAGGTACCGAGCTGTCGCCAGACATGGTTCACCTGTTCCTGCAGGAGTCGGCCGTCGAGGAACTGGATAACCACTCCCCTGCCGAACCGTCCGTCGCCTTGCGCACCAAGAAAGGCATGATTCGCCCTCGCGGCTTGAATCAGGTGCGCTATGTGAAGGAAATCCTCGGTAACGACATCAACTTCGGCATCGGCCCGGCCGGTACCGGCAAGACCTATCTGGCCGTTGCCTGTGCGGTAGACGCACTGGAACGCGAGCAGATTCGCCGCATTCTGCTGGTCCGTCCGGCGGTTGAAGCGGGCGAAAAGCTCGGCTTCCTGCCTGGCGACCTGTCCCAGAAGATCGACCCGTACCTGCGCCCGCTCTACGACGCGCTCTACGAAATGCTCGGTTTCGAATACGTCGCCAAGCTGATCGAGCGTCAAGTGATCGAAGTCGCGCCGCTGGCCTACATGCGCGGCCGTACGCTGAATAACAGCTTCATCATCCTCGACGAAAGCCAGAACACCACCGTCGAGCAGATGAAAATGTTCCTGACTCGGATCGGCTTCGGTTCCACCGCCGTCATCACGGGTGACATCACTCAGGTCGACCTGCCGAAAGGCACGAAGTCCGGGCTGCATCACGTGATCGAAGTGCTCAAAGACGTGCCGGGTATCAGCTTCACCCACTTCATGCCCAAGGACGTGGTGCGCCATCCGCTGGTGCAGCGCATTGTCGAAGCCTATGAACGCTTCGAAAATCGCACAGCCGATGAACCGGCGAAGTTCTCTTCCAAGGACACTCGCCACGATGCTTGAGCTTGATCTGCAACTGGCTACCGAAGCGTCTGCCCCAAGCGAAGCCGAGTTCCGTCAATGGTGCGAACTGGCCCTGCGCCAGCGTACGGCCGACTCCGAAATGACCATCCGTCTGGTCGACGAAGAGGAAGCCCGCGAACTGAATTTCACCTGGCGGCAGAAAGACTACGCCACCAACGTTTTGTCGTTCCCGGCCGATGTTCCCGATGAATTTCTCGACATTCCCTTGCTGGGCGATCTGGTGATCTGCGTAGCGGTGGTCGAGCGCGAAGCGGCGGAACAAGGCAAGGAATTAAAGGCCCATTGGGCGCATCTGGTCATTCACGGCTGCTTGCATCTGCTTGGTTACGACCATATAGATGACGACGAAGCCGAAGAAATGGAAGCACTGGAACGAACGTTGCTTGCAGAGCTGGGTCATCCAGACCCTTATGCGGACGACGAAACAGACACATCCCCAACCGAAACAACAAAGGATTCAGAGTAATCGCTATGAGCGAAGATCGATCGAGCAACGGGCAGAAGTCATGGCTGGGTAAGCTCACCCAGGCTTTTGCCCACGAGCCGAAGAACCGCCAGGAGCTGCTGGAGCTGCTGCGCGACGCACATCAAAACAAGTTGCTGGACAGCGAAGCGCTGGCCATCGTCGAAGGTGCCATCCAGGTTGCAGACCTGCAAGTACGGGACATCATGGTCCCGCGCTCGCAGATGATCAGCATCAAGGCGACCCAGACACCCCGCGAGTTCCTGCCAGCCGTGGTCGACTCGGCCCACTCCCGCTACCCGGTGATCGGCGAAAGCCACGATGACGTGATGGGTGTGTTACTGGCCAAGGATTTGCTGCCGTTGATCCTCAAGGAGAACGGCGACAGCTTCAACATCAAGGACCTGCTGCGCCCGGCCACCTTCGTGCCCGAGTCCAAGCGCCTGAATGTGCTGCTGCGCGAATTTCGCGCCAACCATAACCACATGGCCATCGTCATTGACGAATACGGCGGCGTGGCCGGCCTGGTGACCATCGAAGACGTGTTGGAACAGATCGTCGGCGACATCGAAGACGAACACGACGTCGAAGAAGACAGCTACATCAAGCCGCTGCCCAGCGGGGACTTCCTGATCAAGGCCCTGACGCCGATCGATAACTTCAACGAGTTCTTCGACAGCGAATTCTCCGACGATGAATTCGACACCGTCGGTGGCTTGGTGATGAGCGCGTTCGGGCACTTGCCAAAACGCAACGAAATCACTGAGATCGGCGCCTATCGCTTCCGCATCCTGAACGCCGACAGCCGTCGGATTCACTTGCTGCGTCTGACACCTATTGCCCGTTAAGGATTGACATGCTCCGCGTAACCCGCCCCGGCTGGCCCGGTAACCTGCTGGCCGTGGCGGCCGGTGCACTCACCACCCTGGCCCTGGCGCCGTTCGATATCTGGCCGCTGGCATTGCTGGCGGTCGGTTTCTTTTATGCCGGTTTGCGTGAACTGAGCCCCCGCCAAGCCTTGGGCCGTGGCTGGTGTTTCGGTTTCGGCCTGTTTGCCGCAGGCACCAGCTGGATTTACTACAGCATTCACAACTTCGGCGGCGCCTCGGTGCTGCTGGCCGGGTTCTTGATGCTGCTCTTCACCGCGGCGATTGCCTGGTTCTTCGCTCTGCCCGCCTGGATTTGGGCGCGCTGGCTGCGCCGTAACGAAGCGCCGCTGGCCGATGCCTTGGCATTTGCGGCGTTGTGGGTGGGTCAGGAAGCCTTTCGTGGCTGGTTCCTTACCGGCTTCCCTTGGCTCTATTCCGGTTATAGCCAGCTCGACGGCCCATTGGCCGGGCTCGCGCCGGTCGGCGGAATGTGGCTGATTTCCTTCTCCCTGGCTCTGACGGCTGCGCTGATCTACAACGCTGCGCGCCTGGTGAGCACTGGCCGTAAAGGCTTCATCGCTGTCGGTGTGTTACTGCTGGCTGGCCCATGGGTGGCCGGCATGGCGCTCAAGGAACATGCCTGGACCAGCCCGGCGGGCGCCCCACTGAGCGTCGCGGCGATTCAGGGCAACATCGAACAAAGCATAAAGTGGGACCCCTCGCAGCTCAACGCGCAGCTGGCGCTGTACCGCGACATGAGCTTCAGCTCCAAACGCGTCGACCTGCTGATCTGGCCGGAAACAGCGGTCCCGGTGCTCAAGGAGTCCGCCGAGGGCTACCTGAACATGATGGGAAGCTTCGCCGCCGAACGTAAATCCGCGCTGATCACCGGCGTGCCGATTCGCCAGGAAGTCCATCACCAGAAGCGCTTCTTCAACGGCATTACCGTTGTCGGTGAGGGCGATGGCACTTACCTGAAGCAGAAACTGGTGCCGTTCGGCGAATACGTTCCATTGCAGGAAGTCTTGCGCGGCCTGATCGCGTTCTTCGACCTGCCGATGTCCGACTTTGCCCGTGGGCCGGCCGATCAACCGCTGCTGCAGGCCAAGGGTTATCAGATTGCGCCGTACATCTGCTATGAAGTGGTCTACCCGGAATTCGCCGCCGGCCTCGCTGCCCGTAGCGATTTGCTGCTGACCATCAGCAACGACACCTGGTTCGGCACCTCGATCGGCCCGCTGCAACATTTGCAGATGGCGCAGATGCGCGCACTTGAGGCCGGCCGCTGGATGATCCGCGCGACCAACAACGGCGTGACCGGATTGATCAACCCTTTTGGCCAGATCACTGCGCAGATCCCGCAGTTCGAACAAGGCATCCTGTATGGCGAAGTGGTGCCGATGCACAACCTGACGCCCTACCTGGAATGGCGTTCGTGGCCATTGATCATCAGTTGCGTGTTGTTGTTTGGCTGGGCGCTGGTGGCCAACCGGATGGCCAAGACCGTCTGAGCTTCTGTGGCGAGGGGGCTTGCCCCGCTGGGTTGCGCAGCAGCCCCAAATTATACGACTGCTGCGCAGCCGAACGGGGGCAAGCCCCCTCGCCACAGATCAGCGATAAAACAACGAATACCCGATCTGCCCCACCGCCTCATTCATCAACTGCCCGCTCTGCCAGATCGATTTGAATTCCGGCATCCAGCCGCCCAGCGGCCGGGCATTGTCCACGCCTAAAAACCCCACTGGCGCGGGCACCACCTCAAACCCGGCCTGCTGGAAACTCCAAACCGCTCGCGGCATGTGCCAGGCCTGAGTCACGACCACCACCCGCTTGATCCCCTCCGGCAACAATACCTGGGCGCTGAATTGCGCATTCTCCCAGGTCGTGCGGCTGCGCCCTTCCTGCCAGCGCACCGTCACGCCAAAATCATCTAGCAATGAGTCCGCCATCAGCTTCGCTTCGGTCGGTGGCGTGCCGTAATGCAGGCCGCCACTGGTCAGAATCGGCAAACCGGACGCCTTGGCCAGGCGCGCGGCATAGCGTTCACGCCCCAGGCCTACACCGGTCGGTTGGTCAACGCCCCAGGCCGGGTCGCCACGCTCACGCCCTGAACCCAGCACCACGATTGCGTCGGCCCGCTGGCTCAAGGTTGCCCATTCCTCGCGCGCCAGAGGCGGCTCGCGCTCCAGCGCCCTGGCACTCCACTCCACCATCACTGGCAGGCTCATCAACCAGAAGCCGCCCACGCCCAAGATAAAACACAACCCCGCCAGCCTCGGCCTTGAGCGGCGCCACCACCAGGCAAGCACCAGCAACAGCAATAAAATGCCGGGCGGCAATAGAAGTTGTTTAATGAAATAACGAAAAGGCATCGGGCATCTCCATAGATGCCCGAAGCCTAGGTGGATTGACGCAATGCGACAACAAATGCGGAAGGACTTTGCTTCAAAAAAGCATATCCCACGGCTTCAAGTGCCCTTACTTGAATTGCAAAGACCGGACCTTTACCGCGCCTTTGCCGGGTGCCTTATCCTTGAGCCAGATGATATTGGCCGAACGTGGTGCCTCGAGTTGCTTCATTGCTGCTGACAAGCATCCATGCGTCTCACGTTCACTACGGTCCAGATACGCCTTGACCAGTTCAAACTCTGCGGGGCTCAAACCACGCAGCTCCAGCTCCAGGGGACGCTCATCGCGAAGCCGACCGGCGGTTTTGGCCACATCCAGGGCCATTGCGAGACGGTCGATCAGTCTTTCGTACAGCTCCGGTTTTGTAGCTTTTTGCTGTGACTCAACCATCCATCACCTCATTGAAGATAAGACTCACTCCCCTTTTAGAGCTTAGCCTCGCTGAAAAAACCGGCTGAGTGCCGCGACCAACGGCCCTCGGGGCGGTCATTGGCCGCGTCCTTGCGTGTAATCAGGGTTTCCCTCGGTAGAGTGCGGTCATGTATGCTACGGCGCTTCCTGTAACTCCACTTCCAGCTCGCCTGGGCACCGGAACGTCGATTTGGCGTTATCACCGTCCAGCGTTGCATTGAAGAGGATTAGGCCACCCCTATTCAGTTCAAAAGTAGCCATGCACGAACAATATCAGCCCCGTGAAATCGAAGCCGCCGCCCAGTCGTTCTGGGACGAGCAAAAGTCCTTTGAAGTCAGTGAACAGCCAGGCAAGGAGACGTTCTACTGCCTGTCGATGTTCCCTTACCCCAGCGGCAAGCTACACATGGGGCACGTGCGCAACTACACCATCGGCGACGTGATCTCCCGCTACCAGCGCATGCAAGGCAAGAACGTCCTGCAACCCATGGGTTGGGACGCCTTCGGCATGCCGGCGGAAAACGCCGCGATGAAGAACAACGTAGCGCCCGCCAAGTGGACCTACGAAAACATCGCCTACATGAAAACCCAGCTGCGCAGCCTGGGCCTGGCGGTGGACTGGTCCCGCGAAGTCACCACCTGCAAGCCTGATTACTACCGCTGGGAACAATGGCTGTTCACTCGCCTGTTCGAAAAAGGCGTGATTTACAAGAAAAGCGGCACCGTGAACTGGGACCCGGTTGATCAGACCGTTCTGGCCAACGAACAGGTGATCGACGGTCGCGGCTGGCGTTCCGGCGCGCTGATCGAAAAACGCGAAATTCCGATGTACTACTTCAAGATCACCGCCTACGCGGATGAGCTGCTGGAAAGTCTCGACGAACTGACTGGCTGGCCTGAACAGGTCAAGACCATGCAGCGCAACTGGATCGGCAAATCCCGCGGCATGGAAGTACAGTTCCCGTTCGACGTCGCCTCCATCGGCGAAACCGGCGCGCTGAAAGTATTCACCACCCGTCCAGACACCCTGATGGGCGCAACCTACGTTGCGGTGGCGGCCGAACACCATTTGGCTACCCTCGCCGCGCAGAACAACCCTGAGCTGCAAGCGTTCATCGCTGAATGCAAGGGCGGCAGCGTCGCCGAAGCCGACGTCGCCACTCAAGAGAAAAAAGGCCTGCCGACCTCGCTGTTCGTTGAACACCCGCTGACCGGCGAGAAACTCCCGGTATGGGTGGCCAACTATGTGCTGATGCATTACGGCGATGGCGCGGTCATGGCTGTTCCGGCTCACGATGAACGTGATTTCGAGTTCGCCACCAAGTACAACCTGCCAATCAAATCCGTGGTACGCACAAGTTCCGGTGACACCAACCCGGCCCCTTGGCAGGATGCGTACGGCGAGCACGGCACACTGATCAACTCCGGCGAATTCGACGGCCTCGACTTCGCAGGCGCCTTCGACGCCATTGAAGTGGCGCTGATCAAGAAAAACCTCGGCGCCTCGCGCACCCAGTTCCGCCTGCGCGACTGGGGCATCAGCCGTCAGCGCTATTGGGGCTGCCCGATTCCGATCATCCACTGCAACACCTGCGGTGATGTGCCGGTCCCGGAAGATCAACTGCCCGTGGTACTACCGGAAGACGTCGTACCGGACGGCGCTGGTTCGCCACTGGCGCGCATGCCCGAGTTCTACGAGTGCAGCTGCCCGAAATGCGGCGCACCGGCCAAGCGTGAAACCGACACCATGGACACCTTCGTCGAGTCCTCGTGGTACTACGCCCGCTACGCCTCGCCACACTATGAAGGTGGCCTGGTGGAAAAAGCGGCTGCCGACCATTGGCTGCCGGTGGATCAGTACATCGGCGGGATCGAACACGCCATTCTTCACCTGCTTTATGCGCGCTTCTTCCACAAGCTGATGCGCGACGAAGGCCTGGTGAGCTCCAACGAGCCGTTCAAGAACCTGCTGACCCAGGGCATGGTGATCGCCGAGACTTACTATCGTCGTGAAGCCAACGGTGCCTACACGTGGTTCAACCCGGCGGACGTCGAACTCGAACGCGACAGCAAGGCCAAGGTCATTAGCGCCAAGCTGATCGCCGACGGCCTGCCGGTGGAAATCGGTGGCACCGAGAAGATGGCCAAGTCGAAAAACAACGGCGTTGACCCACAGTCGATGATTGACCAGTTCGGCGCAGACACCTGCCGCCTGTTCATGATGTTCGCCTCGCCACCTGACATGAGCGCGGAATGGTCCGACTCCGGAGTAGAAGGCTCGCACCGCTTCCTCAAGCGCGTCTGGCGTCTGGCTCAAGCGCACGTCATCCAGGGCCTGCCGGGCAAACTGGACGTTGCCAGCCTGAACGACGAGCAGAAAGCCATTCGCCGTTCGATCCACCAGGCCATCAAGCAGGCCAGCCACGACGTCGGCCAGAACCACAAATTCAACACCGCCATCGCCCAGGTGATGACGCTGATGAACGTGCTGGAAAAAGCCGCGCAAGGCACCGAACAGGATCGCGCACTGATTCACGAAGGTCTGGAAACCGTAGTCCTGCTGCTGGCACCGATCACCCCGCACATCAGCCACGAGCTGTGGCATCGCCTGGGTCACGCCGATCCGGTCATCGATGCCGGTTGGCCGGTGCTGGATGAAAGCGCCCTGGTACAGGACAGCCTGCAACTGGTCATTCAGGTGAACGGCAAACTGCGCGGCCACATCGAAATGCCGGCCAGCGCCAGTCGCGAAGAAGTCGAAGCCGCTGCACGGGCCAACGAAAACGTCCTGCGCTTCGTCGATGGCCTGACTATTCGCAAAGTGATCGTAGTGCCCGGGAAACTGGTCAATATCGTCGCCAGCTAAATTGGATCGGGCGCCAGGTCATGCCTGGCGCCGAGTAAAACCTTTCGGGCCGCTTGACCGGCCCACATGGTTTCAAGGGGAGCAACAAGATGATCAAACGCAATTTGCTGGTGATGGGCCTTGCAGTCCTGCTGAGCGCCTGCGGTTTCCAGCTGCGCGGCACCGGCACCACCGAACTGGCGATCAAGGAACTCGACCTGAGCGCCCGCAACGCCTACGGCGAAACCGTGACACAAATGCGTCAGGTGCTGGAAAGCAGCGGCGTCAAGGTCTACAGCGGCGCGCCTTACAAACTGTATCTGGCTGACGAGCAGGAAAACCAGCGCATCCTCAGTTATGCAGGCGCCGGCCGTACTGGCGAGTACCAGATGGCCATGGTAGTGAATTACGACATCCGCGGTCAGGGCAACCTGCCACTGCTGAGCGACAAGCTCGAAGTACAGAAAGTCTTCATCCATGACGGCAACAACCTGGTGGGTTCTGACCAGGAAGCCAACGATGCCCGCAAGGAAATGCGTCGTGAACTGGTTCAACGCATGATGCTGCGCCTGCAACAGTTGACCCCGACTCAGCTGGAACAAATGCAACAGACCGCTGATGCCAGGGCCAAGGCTGAAGCCGACGCACTGGAAGCGGCGCAGAAGGCTGAAGCGCAGACGCCGCGTCAGTCGCCTGTCGAACTGCCGCAGCAATAAGCCTTACGGGGCGCTCAGGCGCCCCGTTCGTCTCTTCTTATGAAACTCGCCCCCGCCCAACTCGGCAAACACCTGCAAGGCGCCCTCGCGCCGGTCTACGTCATCAGTGGCGATGACCCACTGTTGTGTCAGGAAGCTACCGACGCCATTCGCGCGGCTGCCCGCCAGCAAGGTTTCGATGAACGCCAGGTCTTCGCCGCCGATGCCAGTTTCGACTGGGGTACGCTGCTGCAGGCCGGCGCCAGCATGTCGCTGTTCGCCGAAAAACGTCTTCTGGAACTGCGTCTGCCCTCCGGCAAACCCGGAGACAAAGGCGCCGCGGCATTCATCGAGTATTGCTCGCGCCCGGCCGAAGACACGGTGCTGCTGATCAGCCTGCCCAAGCTTGACGGCAGTGCGCAAAAGACCAAGTGGGGCAAGGCACTGATCGAAGGTCCGCAGACCCAGTTCGTGCAGATCTGGCCCGTGGACACCAACCAGTTGCCAAGCTGGATCCGTCAACGACTGTCCCAGGCAGGGCTTTCCGCCAGCCAGGACGCCGTCGAACTGATCGCCGCTCGGGTCGAAGGCAACCTGCTGGCCGCCGCCCAGGAAATCGAAAAGCTCAAGCTGATGGCTGAAGGTGGGCAGATCACGGTCGAAACCGTGCAAGCGGCGGTGGCCGACAGCGCGCGTTTCGACGTCTTCGGCCTGACCGATGCGATCCTTAATGGCGAGGCTGCTCACGCCCTGCGCATGCTCGAAGGGTTGCGCGGCGAAGGTGTCGAACCGCCGGTGATTCTCTGGGCACTGGCCCGAGAGCTGCGTCTGCTGGCCAACCTGTCACTGCAATACAGCCAGGGCGTGCCGCTGGACAAAGCCTTCAGCCTGGCCCGACCGCCGATCTGGGACAAACGCAAACCGCTGATGAGCAAGGCGCTGCAACGCTACTCGGCGCAACGCTGGGCGCAGTTGCTGCTTGAAGCGCAGCGCATCGACGCGCAAATCAAAGGCCAGGCGGCGGGTTCACCCTGGATGAGTTTGAGCCGGTTGACGTTGTTGATGGCTGGGCAGAGATTGTCGTTGCCTGCCGAATAACCTGTTTTTCAGCCTGTACCAACCTCTGTGGCGAGGGAGCTTGCTCCCGCTGGGTTGCGAAGCGACCCCAAAACCAGACACCGCGACGCATCAGGTAATCCATATTCACCGGGTTTACGACTGCTCCGCAGCCGAACGGGAGCAAGCTCCCTCGCCACAGGTCATCATTTCCTACACATCCTGGGGACTAGACAGAACCCCAACTTCGGCCGATGATTTGCCCCGCAAAATCCACTCACTTGCAAGAGATCATCATGAGCAAAAAGCCATCCAAACATGGCCCCAACAAGGCCAAATCCATCATCGCCCAGCCACTGTTCCGCAGCCGTCAGGAACGAGCCGGCAAGGGCAAAGGCAGCTACCGCCGCGAAGCCTTCCAGTCTAATAGCTGGGAGGCTTCTTACTTTCTGGCGGCCTGAAAGGCAAGCCATCGCTCAACATGTTAAGGTCTGCACCTGATTCGTATCCTCTGGACCTGTGCATGCCCCTTTGTATTTCCCGTCGTTGGCCTCTTCGCCAACTGATAGCTGCCTCCAGCCTCATTCTGCTTGTCGCCTGCGCGGAAAAACCCACCGCTGCTGACGCCCAACCGCTTCAAACCCGCACCGTTGCGACGGCCCCTGCGATCATTCCGCCGGTGGTTCCAACCGGTGAAAATCTCGACATCCAGCCTACCCAGAGCTTTGCCGAATGGCAGGCGGGTTTCCGTAAAGACGCCCTCGCCGCCGGCATTCGCGCCGATCTCTTCGACCGTGCATTTGCCAATGTCAGCGTGGATACCAGCGTGATCCGTGCCGACCGCAGCCAACCGGAATTTACTCGCCCGGTGTGGGAGTACCTCGACGGGGCGCTGTCGCCGCTGCGGGTGCGCAAAGGTCAGGCGCTGGTCAGCCAGTACGCCGACATCCTGCAAAGCATCGAGCAGCGCTACGGCGTCGACCGTCAGGCATTGGTCGCGGTGTGGGGCATGGAAAGTAACTTTGGTCAGTTCCAGGGCAGCAAGTCGGTGATCAACTCCCTGGCGACCCTGGCTTATGAAGGTCGACGTCCGGGCTTTGCTCATGCGCAACTGATCGCTGCCCTGCAAATCCTGCAACAGGGTGATATCGAACCTGAGAAAATGCTCGGTTCCTGGGCTGGCGCCATGGGCCAGACGCAGTTCATCCCGACCACCTACAATACCCACGCCGTGGACTTCGACGGCGATGGCCGCCGCGACATCTGGAACAGCTCCGCTGATGCATTGGCCTCGACCGCGCACTACCTGCAAAGCTCCGGCTGGCAGAAAGGCCAGCCCTGGGGCTTCGAAGCGCAATTGCCGAGTGGCTTCAATTACGCCCTGGCCGATGGCTCGATTCGCAAGAGCGTTGCCGAGTGGCGGCAACTGGGGGTGACCCTGCCCAATGGCGGCCAGGTTCCGGCGGGCTCCGAACACCTCTCGGCCGCCCTGCTGCTGCCGGCAGGCTATCGCGGCCCGGCGTTCCTGGTCCTCGATAACTTCCGCGCGATTCTCAAGTACAACAACTCTTCGTCCTACGCCTTGGCCGTTAGCCTGTTGTCCGAGCGTTTCAATGGCGGCGGCCTGATCAGCGGTCTATGGCCAAAAGATGACTTGCCGCTGAGCCGTACCGAGCGAATCGAGCTGCAAAACCTGCTGAGCGCCCAGAATTACGACGCAGGGACCGCCGACGGGATTATCGGCGCCAATACCCGTAAGGCGATCCGCGCCGCCCAGCAGTTCTTCGGCTGGCCGGCGGACGGCTATCCAACGCACAAATTGCTGGAAGGGTTGCGTAACCGCTAAAAGCATCGCGGGCAAGCCCGCTCCCACAAATTCAAAGGTGAATGCGACATTTGCGTACACCTTGAACCTGTGGGCTTGCCCGCGATGACTGACTGTCAGGCAGTGACGATTTACCGTTTGATCACCACATCCTGCTCCAACACCAACGCCTTGTCCCCCGCATCCAGCCTGACCAGCGCGCCCATCGGCAGCGTCAAATTCGGATCACAATGCCCGCTACGCCATCCGGATAGCACCGGTATCCGCAAAGGAGCAAAGGTCTGCTTGAGCAACCTCTCCAGCGCAATCGCATCAACCCCTGCCACATCCCCCACCAGAACCCCGCGCAGCTTGTGCAGCGTGCCGGCCAGGCGCAAATGAGTCAGCAACCGGTCGATGCGATACAACGGCTCGTTAATATCCTCGATGAACAGGATGACGCCCTCGGCATCGATCTCGTAAGGCGTGCCCATGGTCGCGGCGATCATCGACAGATTGCCCCCCAGCAAACGCCCGTGAGCAATGCCGGGCTCGATTGTGGTCAACGGCCAGGCCACCGGGTGAGAAAGCACACTGCCCGCCTTTACCTGCCCGCGCAGCATGTTGAAAAACGAGAACTCAGTGGGTTGCTGCTTGTCACCCAGCAGGTCAGCGTTGAGCATCGGGCCATGGAAGGTCACGAACCCTGCATAACGACTGATGGCCGAGTGCAGCGCAGTGATGTCGCTGTAGCCGATAAATGGCTTGGCGTTGTTGCGCAGTAATTCGAAATCGATGCGATCGAGCAAACGCGGCGTACCGTAACCGCCACGCAGACAGATGATGGCATCGACCTCGCTGTCGGCGAAGGCGCCATGCAAGTCATTGAGCCGCACATCATCGCTGCCGGCCAGATAACCCTCTTGCTCATAAACGCCGGGAAACACGCGCAGCGAATAGCCGCGAGCACGCATCCAGGCAATGGCTTTATCGGTGTCCAGCGCCGCGGGGCCGGCGGGCGCGATCACGCCGATCAGCCCTGCAGCCGGCAAGGCCGGTACGGGGGCATGAGGACAAAGGGTGTGGGTCGGTCGAGCAGTCATCCATGATTCTCCCTGTGAACGCTTCAGCACACAGTAGTCAGGAACGGGAATAAACAGAAGAGGGTCAATCGCACCACGGTTTGCAGGAAAAGACTGTAATCGCCGTGGGCACTGCTAAAAAAAGGCCCGCAAGGCCGGAGAAGCCTTGCGAGCCTTTTTTGCTCTCGCAACAGGATCAGGACGACATCAGCTCGGCCTTGACCAGTTTCGCCTGCTCGTCGGCGTGGTAAGAGGAGCGTACCAGCGGACCGGAAGCGACGTTCTTGAAGCCCATCTTGTAACCTTCCTCGGCAAACCAGGCGAAGGTGTCCGGGTGCACGAAGCGCTGGACCGGCAAGTGGCTGCGGGACGGTTGCAGGTACTGGCCCAGGGTCAGCATGTCGATGTCGTGTTCGCGCATGCGCTTCATGACTTCGATGACTTCTTCGTCGGTTTCGCCCAGGCCCAGCATCAAACCGGACTTGGTCGGAATGTGCGGCATCATCTGCTTGAAGCGTTGCAACAGAGTCAGCGACCACTGGTAATCCGAACCCGGGCGCGCAGCCTTGTACAGGCGCGGCACGGTTTCCAGGTTGTGGTTGAACACATCCGGCGGCTCGGCGGCGGTGATTTCCAGCGCGACGTCCATGCGGCCACGGTAGTCCGGGACCAGGGTTTCGAGCTGAACGTTCGGCGACAACTTGCGGATTTCGCGGATGCAGTCGGCAAAGTGCTGGGCACCGCCATCACGCAGGTCGTCGCGGTCTACCGAAGTGATTACGACGTACTTGAGCTTCAAGTCGGCGATGGCAATGGCCAGGCTTTCCGGCTCGTTGACGTCCAGTGGTTTCGGACGACCATGGCCGACGTCGCAGAACGGGCAGCGACGGGTGCAAATGTCACCCATGATCATGAAGGTCGCGGTGCCGCCGGAGAAGCACTCGCCCAGGTTCGGGCAGGACGCTTCTTCGCAAACGCTGTGCAGCTTGTGTTTACGCAGCAGGGCCTTGATGCGGTCGACCTCCGGGGAAACCGGGATGCGCACGCGAATCCAGTCGGGTTTCTTCGGCAGTTCAGTGGTCGGGATGATCTTCACCGGGATGCGTGCAACCTTCTCGGCGCCGCGCAGCTTGACGCCGGCTTCAACCTTGGCACGCGGGGCCGGACGCTCGGTGACATCGAGCGTCGGGATCATGGTTTGCACTGCATCAGTAGTCATATCAGTCGATTCCGCCCGTTAGGGTCGTCTGCTCAGCATAGTCGAGGTGTTTGACGAGCTGCGCGCGCAGCCGGGCACTTACCTCGGCAAATTCAATCGGTCCTGCGTGATCGCGCAGCTGGGTCATTGCCAGCCCGGCGTAGCCGCAGGGATTAATCCGTCGAAACGGTTCCAGATTCATATCCACGTTCAAGGCCAAGCCATGAAAGGAGCAACCGTGGCGGATCCGCAGACCCAGAGAAGCGATTTTCGCGCCATCGACATAGACACCCGGCGCATCCGGCTTGGCCACCGCGGTCACGCCGTAGCTGGCCAGCAGCTCGATCAGGCATTGTTCCATGCGACTGACCAGATCACGCACGCCGAACCCCAGCTTGCGCACGTCCAGCAACAGGTAGGCCACCAATTGGCCGGGACCGTGGTAAGTCACCTGACCACCGCGGTCGACCTTCACCACCGGAATATCCCCCGGCAGCAGCAGATGCTCAGCCTTGCCGGCCTGGCCCTGGGTGAACACCGGCGGATGTTCCACCAGCCAGATTTCGTCGGCGACATCGCTCCCGCGTTCGTTGGTAAAGCGCTGCATGGCGTGCCAGACCGGCTCGTAAGCCATCTGGCCGAGTTCGCGAAAGCCCAGCGTGCCAGGCATCACAGCACCATGTGCACGAAGCCGGTAGCCCGCAGTTCGCTGTTGATGTTGTACAGCTGGTCCTGGTCGGTGGCGACGATGTGCAACTGAATCGTGGTGTACTTGCCGTTGGTGCTTTGGCGTTCATCAACGCGGTCATGGTTGATCGTCGCGTGTTTCTTGACGATCTCGATGATCTTGTCTTTGTTGCCTACACCCGTATCGCTGATCACCTTAACCGGGTAATCAACATTGGGAAATTCGATCTTAGGCGCCTTTACTTCGGTATCGGTCATGGCGTAACGGCCTCGTAAGCGTAAGCCGTGGCGACAGCAAGGCCCCACGCCGGATCAGCGCGGGGCCATGCAGGTGCACACTATCAGTTGAACAAGCCGTAGAAGAATAGACGGATGCTATCCCACATGCGGCGGAAGATACCACCCTCGTCGACTGCGTCCAGAGCGATCAGGTCGGCGCTGTGCACCACTTTGTCGTCCAGTTTCACTTCGACTTTACCGATCACATCGCCCTTGGCGATTGGCGCGACCAGTTGCGGGGTCATGGTCATGCTGGCGGCGAGCTTTTTCAGCTGGCCTTTTGGCAGGGTCATGGTCAGGTCTTGAGCCAGGCCGGCCTTGACTTGATTGGTGGTGCCTTTCCAGACAGGTGCCTGAGCCAGCTCGGCGCCTTTCTGATAGAAAGTCTGGGTTTCGAAGAAGCGGAAACCGTAAGTCAGCAGCTTCTGGGTTTCAGCAGCACGGGCCACTTCGCTGTTGGTGCCAAACACCACGGCGATCAGGCGCATGCCATCACGCACGGCCGAAGACACCATGCAGTAGCCGGCTTCGTCGGTGTGACCGGTTTTCAGACCGTCGACAGTCTTGTCACGCCACAGCAGCAGGTTGCGGTTAGGCTGCTTGATGCCGTTCCAGAAGAACTCTTTCTGCGAGTAGATCGCGTAGTGAGCCGGGTCTTCGTGGATGATCGCGCGGGCCAGCACGGCCATGTCGTGAGCCGACGAATAGTGCTCAGGGTTCGGCAGGCCGGTCGGGTTCATGAAGTGGCTGTTGGTCATGCCCAGATCGGCCACGGTTTTGTTCATCATGTCGGCGAACGCATCTTCGCTGCCGGCGATGTGCTCGGCGAGCGCAACACTGGCGTCGTTACCCGACTGAATGATGATGCCGTGCAGCAGGTCGCTGACAGTGACTTGCGAGCCGACCTTGATGAACATCCGCGAACCGCCGGTACGCCAGGCGTTCTCGCTGACGGTCACCGGATCGTTTTCGCCGATCTGGCCACGACGGATTTCCAGGGTCGCGATGTACGCGGTCATCAGCTTGGTCAGGCTGGCCGGAGGCAGACGCTGGTCACCGTTGTTCTCTACCAGCACGTTGCCGCTGCTGGCGTCCATGAGTACGTAGGCTTTGGCGGCCAGTTGCGGTGGCGACGGCATCATCTCGACCGCGAAAGCGGCAGGCGAGAGGAGCAGCGGGACTAGCAGGCACAGGCGTTTGGCAAAGGTGGTGATGTTCATCCGTCTCTCGAAATCGCTAATGGAAACTGCCCTCGCGGGCAAAACTAATCAGACAACCCCTAACGGGCCGTCGCGTGTTCAGTTGCTCACTCTGTAACCCTTGCCGGGCTTTTGTTCTTCAACGAGCCAACAACCCGGTTCGCCCCCCAAACCGCAAGCGAACCGTCAAACAAGAACCAGGTATTACTCGGCGCTGACCAGGCTCGGCGAACCGAGATTGGCCAGCCGCACGCTGTTCTGCACCTGCTGGATTTCACCCGCCGAGCCGATCGGCCCCAGGCGCACCCGATGCAGTGTCTGTTGGTTACGCACGATCGAGCTGATGAACACTGGAGCGCTCACCATCCCGCTGAGCTTCGATCTCAGGAGTTCTGCAGCGTCCGGGTTGGCGAACGCGCCCACCTGCAGATACTGGCCAGAGGCTGGTACAGAAGCGTTTTTTTTTGCATCGATCTGCACGGGCACAACGGCCGCGGCGTGCTGCTGCGGCGGTGGTGTCCATTGCTCGACGGTGCCGGCCGATGCCGTCATCACCGGGGCGCTATTTTGCGCGACTTTCGGCTCGTTAAGCATCAACGGTGCCGGGCGGCCTTTGGCTGCCCACCATTGCTGCGGGTCGATGCCTTCGACCTTGACCCGCGCCGTGCCGGTTTCAGCGTAGCCGAGCTTCTTGGCGGCCGCGTAGGACAAGTCGATGATCCGGTCCGAATAGAACGGGCCGCGGTCGTTGACCCGCAGGATCACAGCCTTGTTGTTGTCCAGGTTAGTCACCCGAACGTAACTTGGCAGTGGCAATGTCTTGTGGGCGGCGCTCATGCCATACAGGTCATAGACTTCGCCGTTGGCGGTGTTCTGACCATGGAACTTGGTGCCATACCAGGATGCCGTGCCCGAGGCTACGTAGGTCTTGGATTCCTGCTGCGGGAAATAAGTCTTGCCTAACACCGTATACGGGTTGGCTTTGTAAGGACCGCTGTGCAAAGTCGGCGTGGCATCCGGAATACGCGAAACATCAACGTCCCACCAAGGCGCGCCATCCTTGTGAGCCCGGTTGATATCGAGGCCAGGCGCCGAACGAACGGCGGTCGGGGACTTCTGAGCCGGCGCGCGGCTGGTCGAACAACTGGCGACCAGAACCGTCAACGCGGCGAATGCCATGAGCTTCAGGGGTTTATTCATAGGCAATGCCCGCATTACTTGACGCCCCGTGCTTGGACCAGCTGTTCAGACAGTTGATGTACGGCCATGGCGTACATCACGCTGCGGTTATAACGCGTGATTGCGTAAAAATTCGTCAGGCCCATCCAGTATTCAGGGCCATTGTCACCTTCCAGGCGGAAAGCCGTGACCGGCATATCATCGCGCAGCGCATCATGACTCGACCAGCCCAGCACCCGCAACTCCCCGACGGTTTTCGTCGGCTCGATGCCTGCGGTCAAACCCTCGTCTACCTGATCGCCACGCACATCGGCGCGGCTGACCACAGGTTCACCGGCGACCCAGCCGTGACGCTTGAAATAACTGGCGACGCTGCCGATGGCATCGTCCGGGTTGTTCCAGATATTAATGTGGCCGTCACCGTCGAAATCCACCGCATAGGCGCGAAAACTGCTCGGCATGAACTGCGGCAAACCCATGGCCCCGGCGTAGGAGCCTTTGAGGGTCAACGGATCAACCTGCTCCTCGCGGGCCAGCAGCAAGAATTCACGCAATTCCTTGCGGAAGAATTCGGCACGGGGAGGATAGTCGAAACCCAGGGTCGACAAGGCATCGATCACCCGAAAATTACCGGTATTGCGACCAAAGAAGGTCTCGACGCCGATGATCGAGACGATCACCTGCGCCGGCACGCCGTATTCCTGCTCGGCACGAGCCAGGACCGCTTCGTGCTGACGCCAGAAGTCCACACCACGGGCGATGCGCGCATCGGTGATGAACATCGGGCGATATTCTTTCCACTGTTTAACCCGTTCGGCGGGCTTGGAGATCGCGTCCAGAATCGACTGCTTGCGCTCGGCTTCGCGGAACACGCCCATCAGCTGTTCACCGGCAAAGCCATAGTCGCGGGTCATTTCACCGACGAACTCGGCCACCTGGGGCGAGCCTTCGTAATCGCCGGCCCACGCTTGCTGCGCGGTACCAAGGATGCTTACCAGGCCGACCCACGGTGCGTATCGAGTCGCCCAGCCACGCATTACTTGCATTGAAATCTTCACCTTATTCAAACCTGTGCGATCCACTTACGATGGGTATGGATCGACATCAAAACCCCAAACGCTGACAGTAGCGTCACCAGCGAAGTTCCTCCGTAGCTAATGAACGGCAACGGCACCCCCACAACCGGCAACAGGCCACTGACCATACCGATGTTGACGAAAACGTAAACAAAAAACGTCATGGTCAGGCTGCCCGCGAGCAATTTGCCGAACAACGTCTGCGCCTGGGCGGTTATCACCAGCCCGCGACCAATCAACAGCAGGTAAATCAGCAACAGTGCGCAGATGCCCACCAAGCCAAATTCTTCGCCCAGCACCGCAATAATGAAGTCGGTGTGGCTTTCCGGCAGGAAGTCCAGGTGCGACTGAGTGCCAAGCAACCAGCCTTTGCCGAACACGCCGCCGGAACCAATGGCGGCTTTCGACTGAATGATGTTCCAGCCCGTGCCCAGCGGATCGCTCTCTGGGTCGAGGAAGGTCAGGATTCGCTGCTTCTGGTAGTCGTGCATGATGAAGTACCACATGCCGACAGCCACCGGCACAGCCGCGGCGATCACGCTGAGAATCCAGCGCCAGCGCAGGCCGCCCATGAACAGCACGAACGCACCACCGGCGAGAATAAGCAGCGAAGTGCCGAGGTCGGGCTGACGCACGATCAGGATGAATGGCAACCCGATCAGAAACAGACTGACGCCCACATGCTTGAGCTGTGGCGGCAAGGAGCGCTTGGCCAGGTACCAGGCGATGGTTGCCGGCATCAGGATCTTCATGAATTCCGAGGGCTGGAAGCGGATCACCCCGGGAATGTTGATCCAGCGCGTGGCCCCCATGGCGTTGTGGCCCATGACATCCACCACCACCAGCAACAACACACCGATCACATAACCGACCGGCACCCAACGGGCCATGAAGCGCGGCTCGAACTGGGCGATGACGATCATCGACACCAGGCCGATGCCGAAGGAAGTGGCTTGCTTGGCCAGCAGATCCCAGCTTTTGCCGCTGGCCGAATACAGCACGAACAGGCTGCCGGCCGCGAGGGTCAACAGCAGGATCAGCAACGGGCCGTCGATGTGCATGCGTTGCAACAGCGTCGCACGGCGACGCATCACGTCCTCGCTGGAGAGGATGCGATCGAAATTACTCTTCACGGGCCGTAGCCTCCGCACTGATAGGGCTGGCGTATTCGGCTTTCAGTCGGCCATCCTGGTCCAGGAGCCAGGCGTCCATGACTTGACGCACCACAGGCGCGGCGACGCCGGAGCCGGACTCGCCGTTCTCGACCATCACCGACACTACGATTTTCGGGTTTTCGGCCGGCGCGAAGCCGACGAACAAGGCGTGGTCGCGGTGGCGTTCCTGAACCTTGGAGCGGTCGTACTTCTCGCCTTGCTTGATCGCGACCACCTGAGCCGTACCACTTTTGCCGGCGATCCGGTATTGCGAACCGATCGCGGCCTTGCGCGCGGTACCGCGAGCACCGTGCATCACCTGCTGCATACCGTGGTTGACCTTGGTCCAGTCCGACGGGTCGCGCAGGATAATATCGGGCATCGGATTTTCGTCCACCGGCTTCGCACCTTCGAGGGTCTTGGCCAAATGCGGACGATTCCAGACACCTTTGTTGGCCACCAGCGCCGTGGCCTGGGCCAACTGCAACGGAGTGGACTGCATATAGCCCTGACCGATCCCGAGAATCAGCGTTTCGCCCGGGTACCAGGCCTGACGACGGGTCGCGCGCTTCCATTCCCGGGTCGGCATCAATCCCGGCGACTCTTCGAACATGTCGAGGGAGACCTTCTGGCCAATGCCGAATTTGCTCATGTAGGCCGACAACCGATCAATCCCCAGCTTGTGCGCCAGGTCATAGAAGTAGGTGTCGTTGGACCGCATGATCGCCGTATCCAGATCCACATAACCGTCGCCCGTACGGTTCCAGTTACGGTATTTGTGATCGTAGTTGGGCAGTTGGTAGTAACCGGGGTCGTAGACCCGGGACGACGCCGTGACCACGCCCGCATCCAGGCCCGCAATCGCTACCGCCGGTTTAATCGTCGAGCCCGGCGGGTACAGACCGCGCAACACGCGGTTGAACAGTGGCCGATCGATGGAATCGCGCAACTCGGAATAGGCTTTGAAGCTGATGCCGGTGACGAACAGGTTCGGGTCGAAACTCGGCTGACTGACCATCGCCAGCACTTCGCCGGTTTTCGGGTCCAGCGCCACCACCGCGCCACGGCGACCGCCCAATGCGGCTTCGGCGGCTTCCTGCAATTTGATGTCCAGGCTCAGGACAATGTCCTTGCCGGGAATCGGATCGGTACGCTTGAGCACGCGTAATACGCGGCCTCGTGCGTTGGTTTCGACTTCCTCGTAACCCACCTGGCCGTGCAACTCGGCCTCATAGAAGCGCTCGATGCCGGTCTTGCCGATGTGGTGGGTGCCGCTGTAGTTGACCGGATCGAGCGACTTCAGCTCTTTCTCGTTGATCCGCCCCATGTAACCCACCGAGTGCGCAAAGTGCGCGCCCTGCGGGTAATGACGCACCAACTGCGCGACCACTTCCACACCGGGCAGGCGGAACTGGTTCACCGCGATGCGGGCGATCTGCTCTTCGGTCAGTTCAAACAGGATTGGCACCGGCTCAAACGGTCGGCGCCCCTGACGCATGCGTTTCTCGAAGATCACCCGGTCCTCGGGCGTCAGTTCGAGCACCTCGACGATCACGTCGAGCACTTGCTGCCAGTTGCCGGAGCGTTCGCGGGTCATGCTCAGGCTGAAGCTCGGCCGGTTGTCGGCCACCACCACGCCATTGCGGTCGAAGATCAACCCGCGAGTCGGCGGAATCGGCTGCACATGGACGCGGTTGTTTTCCGACAGGGTCGAGTGGTACTCGTACTGGATCACCTGAAGGAAATACAGCCGCGCGATCAGCACGCCAATCAGCGCCACCACTGCAATGGCCCCGAACACGACGCGGCCACGCACCAGACGGGCGTCTTTTTCGTGGTCCTTGATGCGGATCGGCTGGGGCATGAGGGCAGAACTACTTGTGGTAAGGGTGGCCGGACAGGACTGTCCAGGCACGATACAGCTGTTCGCCGATCAGAATCCGCACCAATGGGTGCGGCAACGTCAACGGCGACAACGACCAGCGTTGATCCGCCCGGGCACAGACTTCCGGCGACAGCCCCTCGGGGCCGCCGACCATGAAATTCACCGTGCGCGAGTCCAGCCGCCAGCGATCGAGTTCAACCGCCAGTTGCTCGGTGCTCCAGGGCTTGCCGTGGACTTCGAGGGTGACAATGCGCTCGTTCGGCCCGACCTTCGCCAGCATGGCTTCGCCTTCCTGACGGATAAAGCGCGCCACGTCGGCGTTCTTGCCGCGGGTGTTGAGCGGAATTTCCACCAGTTCCAGCGCCAGCTCGGACGGAAGACGCTTGGCATATTCATGCCAGCCTTCTTCCACCCATTTGGGCATGCGTGAACCGACGGCGATCAGTCGCAGTCGCACAGCGGTCCCTTATTGCTGGTCTTTGTTGAGCTTGGTGAAATGCTCATGGGTGTTCTCAGGGCTGTGGTGTGCAGCGCTGGCCGAACGGCTTTGCTCGGCACCGGCCCACAGGCGTTCCAGGTCATAGAACTGGCGAGCCGAGGCGGTCATCATGTGCACGATGACGTCGTCCATATCCAGCAGGACCCAGTCGCTGTCGCCCTTGCCTTCTTCGCCCAGCGGCTTGACGCCCCGGGCCTTGACCGCTTCGCGGACCTTGTCCAGCATCGCGCCGATCTGGCGGTTGGACGTACCGGTGGCGATGATCATGTAGTCAGTGATGCTCTGCTTTTCACGAACGTCGATCACCTGGATGTCCTGGGCCTTGACGTCTTCCAGGGCCGCTACGGCAACCTTGACCAGCTCTTCGCCGGCCAGTGGCGCGCCAGTTGGCGCTTCTACAGGCAGCGGAGCGCTCTTGAATGTGCCTTTGCGCTTTACTTTGCTTACGTCTTTGTCAGTCATATAAAACTCGTTTTGCTCGTATGTTCGGGCGCTTCGATACACGCATTCACGTGCCTTGAAGCGCGCCCTTTTTCAGTTCGACGCACGGTAGAGTCCGTGCGCATCGATGTAGGCCAGGACCGCGTCGGGCACCAGGAAACGTACCGACTTACCGCTGGCCAGCAGTTGACGGATCTGGGTGGCGGATACCGCGAGCGGCGTCTGCCAGACGAATGCAATCTGTCCGCTCGGCCCTTTGAGGGCCAGCGGGTCGCTCACCGAGCGCGCTGCCAGCAGGTTGCGCAAGGCATCCGGTGGTTCGCTGTCGGCATCCGGGCGTTGCAGCACCAGGATGTGGCAATGCTGGAGTAACTCTTCCCAGCGATGCCAAGTGGGCAGGCCGCAAAATGCGTCCCAGCCCAAAAGTAGAAAAACCTGGTCCGGGCCGGCCAGTTCGGCGCGCATCAGTTCCAGGGTGTCGATGGTGTAGGACGGTTTGTCCCGCTGCAATTCGCGGGCGTCCACCACCAACGGTGGCACACCGGCCACCGCGCACTTGACCATCGCCAGACGGTCCTTCGCCGACACCTGCGGCGTACCCCGATGAGGCGGCCTGGCACTGGGTGTCAGACGCAATTCATCGAGCGCCAGCGATTCGGCGACTTCCAGCGCACCGCGCAAATGGCCGATGTGCACCGGGTCGAAGGTCCCGCCCAGCACGCCAATGCGTCGAGGCTGGGGCTCGCTGACGGTCACTTGGACTGACGGGTCGAAGTCGCCCAAGTCAGACCGACTCCTGGCCGCGCAACTGACCGTCACCGACCACGATGTACTTCTCGCAGGTCAGCCCTTCGAGGCCCACCGGGCCGCGGGCGTGCAGCTTATCAGTAGAAATGCCAATCTCGGCACCCAATCCGTATTCGAAGCCATCGGCGAAGCACGTCGGGGTGTTGATCATGACCGAAGACGAATCGACTTCAGCCACGAAACGCCGGGTGTCGGCCAGATTTTCGCTGACGATCGAATCGGTGTGATGGGAACCGTACTTGTTAATGTGCTCGATGGCCTGATCCAGCCCGTCGACTACACAGATCGAAAGGATCGGGGCCAGGTATTCGGTGTGCCAGTCTTCTTCAGTGGCCGCAACGGCCTCGATAATCGCCCGGGTGCGCTCGCAACCGCGCAGTTCGACGCCTTTCTCGCGGAACTGAGCAGCCATCGATGGCAGGAACTCCTTGGCGACCGCTTGATCGACCAACAGCGTTTCCATGGCGCCGCAGATGCCATAACGGTAAGTCTTGGCGTTAAACGCAATGCGCTGGGCTTTCGGCAGATCGGCGTGAGCACTGACGTAGACGTGACAGATGCCGTCCAGGTGCTTGATCACGGGCACACGGGCATCGCGACTGACCCGTTCGATCAGGCCACGGCCACCACGGGGCACGATGACATCAACGTATTCCGGCATGGTGATCAGCGCGCCGACGGCCGCACGGTCGGTGGTTTCGACCACTTGCACCACGGCGGCCGGCAGACCGGCCTCGGCCAGACCGCGCTGAATGCAGGCGGCAATGGCGCGGTTGGAATGAATCGCCTCGGAGCCGCCACGCAGGATGGTCGCATTGCCGGACTTCAGGCACAGGCTGGCGGCATCGATGGTCACGTTCGGCCGTGATTCGTAGATGATCCCGATCACGCCCAATGGCACACGCATCTTGCCAACCTGGATGCCAGACGGGCGATAACTCATGTCGCGGATCGCACCCACCGGGTCCGGCAGTGCCGCGACCTGACGCAAACCGACGATCATGCCGTCGATGCGCGCCGGTGTCAGCGCCAGACGTTCCAGCAGGGCCGGCTCAAGACCACTGGCGCGGCCTGCGGCCAAATCCTGTTCATTGGCTGCGGTCAGCTCGGCGCGGGAGGCGTCCAGAGCATTGGCAGCCGCCTGCAATGCGCGGTTTTTCTGCGCGGCGCTGGCACGGCCGATCACGCGGGAAGCTTCGCGGGCGGCGCGACCCAAACGGGTCATGTAGTCAAGAACGGACTCAGTCATGGTCTGCAATGGTCTTTGCTAAGGTCTTGGTAAAGAGTAAAGCGGCAGATTATAGCTGTCGCGTCCCGGGACTAACAGCGGTGACGGGCGGATGGTCGAAATGGAGCGCAATTTGCCGACGTTCAGCCGTGATTAAGCTGCATATTGTTATCATCACGACTCAATCAGCCCTGATAAACGCTGTTCATCATGACCAACCTGACTGTTAATGCGTCCGACACACGCACGCCCAAGGGGCTGCCGGATGCATTTTTCGACCGCGACGCCCAAACGCTGGCCCGGGATTTATTGGGTAAAATTATCCGCCATCGGGTCGGCGACCTGTGGCTCAGTGCCCGAATCATCGAGACCGAAGCCTATTACTGCGAAGAAAAAGGCAGCCACGCCTCCCTGGGCTACACAGAAAAGCGTAAGGCTTTGTTTCTGGATGGCGGCCACATCTATATGTATTACGCCCGCGGCGGCGATTCCCTGAACTTCAGCGCTCAGGGCCCCGGTAATGCAGTGCTGATCAAATCCGCCTATCCATGGGTCGATGAACTGAGCGGGCCGGCGAGCCTGGCGCAGATGCTATTGAACAATCCCGATGCTCATGGCCGCCCTCGCCCCTCGCAAAAGCTGTGTGCCGGGCAGACGCTGCTTTGCAAGGCGCTGGGGCTGAAAGTGCCAGTCTGGGACGCCAAACGCTTCGACCATGGGGTGCTGCTGGTGGAAGATGTCGGGCCGGCGCCCGGCCACATCATTCAGACCACCCGCCTGGGCATTCCCGACGGGCGCGACGAACATTTGATGTACCGCTTTGTTGATGCGGCTTACGCACTTTACTGCACGCGCAACCCGCTGCGCCGGGGACAAGTCGAGGGTCGCGATTATTTTTTGTTGTCCTGACAGCTGCTGAATCTTGATGCAAAGGAGTTCCTTGTGGGAGCGGGCTTGCCCGCGATAGAGCCATACCGGTCGACATCGATGCTGACTGTCCCGGCGCCATCGCGGGCAAGCCCGCTCCCACAGGAATTTTGCCGTTGTTTAAATAGTGTTCGCCCACCAAGGGCCAATTGAATCAGATGGAGTTGTTTTTATGGGCCCATGGCTCGATAGCGTGACCAGTTGGCTGACGGTCAATCCTCAGTGGCTGGCCGCGGCATTGTTCATAGTGGCTTGTGTGGAATGCCTGGCGATTGCCGGGCTGATCGTGCCTGGCACAGTGTTGCTGTTTGCCGTGGCGGTACTGGCTGGCAGTGGCGCGTTGTCATTGGGTGAAACGCTGCTGCTGGGTTTCCTCGGCGGTGTGCTGGGCGACATCGTTTCGTACTTTTTAGGGCGACACTTCCATCAGAACATCCGTCGCCTGCCGGGGTTGCGCCATCATCCGGAATGGATGGCCGGGGCCGAGGCTTATTTCCAGCGTTATGGCATCGCCAGCCTGCTGGTCGGACGCTTTATCGGCCCGTTGCGGCCAATGCTACCGATGGTTGCCGGGATGTTCGACATGCCGTTCCCGCGCTTCGCCGTCGTCAGCCTGTTGGCTGCCGCGGGCTGGAGCCTCGCCTATCTCCTGCCGGGCTGGGCCACCGGGGCGGCGATCCGCTTGCCATTGCCGGAAGGTTTCTGGCCTGAAGCCGGGATTGTCGCCGGCAGCATTGCGGTAATGGTCGGCCTGAGCGCAAACAGCAGCCTGCGCCGCCATCGCCGGGCGACCATCTGGATCAGCAGCATGAGCCTGTTGATCCTGATCGGTCTGTTCATCGGCTACCCGCACCTGACCGCCCTCGATCAGGGATTGATGACCCTGATACAGGAACACCGCAGCCCGGTGCTCGATGAAGTGGCCGTGGTGTTCACGCTGATTGGTGAATTCCGCAACATGTTTATGCTCAGCGCGCTGCTGACTGTCTTGCTGTTGCTGACACGACAATGGCGGCACGCGATCTTCGCTGGCAGCACCCTCCTGTTCACCGCGCTGGGCAACACCGCGAGCAAGCATTTCTTCGCCCGTGTGCGCCCGGAAGTGCTGAGTGATCCGCTGACCAGCTACAGCATGCCCAGCGGCCATGCCTCGGGCTCTTTCGCGCTGTTCTTGACGCTCGCGGTGCTGGCGGGGCGCGGACAACCGCCGCGCATGCGCCTGACCTGGTTATTGGTGGGCTGCTTGCCGGCGCTGACGATTGCCCTGTCACGGGTGTACCTGGGCGCGCACTGGCCGACCGATGTACTGGCCGGCGCAATGCTGGCGGCGTGCGTGTGTGCGGTGAGTCTTTGGCTGACTCAACGCCAGACTTCGCTCAACGCCATGCCACCGAAAATCTGGTGGCTGGTGCTGCCGTCATTGGTGGCGTTGTTCGGTTTCTTTGTGCTGAGGCACATGCCGCATGCGATGTTGCGGTATGCGTATTAAACTTACCCTTAACAAAACAGATGCCATCAGCCGCCCGGAGCTGACGGCGTACTTTTACGCCCTCTCCTCACCCGGCTTACCCACAATTTTTATCACAAAATTAACGGGCTCATTATTGTACGCATCATGCTTTGTGTTGTTAGGATTTACATCCTTAAAATGCAGATCCCCCTTGTCACCAGCAAGATACAATGGCCGACCATTAAGCTCACTCACCAGCTGAATATAAACAGGGCCGTTGCCGAGATCATCAAAAACCGCCCTTTCTACCCCATATTTGCAAATTGAAAACTCAGAACCTTGCGAACCATTACTCACGTACAAATGATGTGTTTCGGGATTAACTTTTAAACTATTCCCGCCATAAACACCCCGTAAAACTGCCACAATTTCATATTTGTCGGCCTTGGGAACAAACTTCAACAACAAGGGTTTGTCATCCTCATGATCGGCCAGCGTCAAAGTACTTGCACTGTCATTACTTGCCAACGCCACCTCTACATCCAGACGCTCGCGCCTGGTCATTCGTGGGTCGAGCTGCCGCACCTTCAGACGTTGCTGGTTAAGCACCACCGGTATCCCTTTGACGTAAAGATTAGCGGTAAATGCGTTGCTTTGATTTTCCAGAGACATGAGTCACCCCAAAGTGTTTTTCACTCAATTCTTATTTTTTAGCAACAGACACAACATGCAGATCTGTTGCCGAACGCTTAATAACAAATGTATTAAATTGCCGCCGGGGCGTCTGAAACCTCGGCAGCAGCGCCAGAGACGGAAAGCTTTACGCGTTTGCGCTTACGTCGCTCGACCACCATCGCATCGGCATAGTAACCAGCGGCGTCAATAATGTTGGCCGTATTAGGATCGATATTCGCGTGCTTTAGAATGTAACGCGCTGAGATATCATCCCAAAACGCCCACTCATCTTCATAAATTGTCATAGCTGCGTCCTTACCGTTAAAAGTTTATTCGCCTCATGCGAACAACCTCAAACTACTAAGTGAGCACAGCCAAGACAATAGTGGCGAACCAGACAACTTAATACAAAGTACAACTAAGCAAACAACTCTCCCTGCAACTCATCCAGCAACGCCTGAATCGCATCCAGCCGCTGCTGCGGATCATCAAGTTGCAGCAGGTCTATCTTGTCCACCTCAGCAAACGGCAACAGGTAGGCCAACTGGTTGGCCAGCGACTGTTGCCCCGCCGCTTCAGTGCCCATGCTCAGCGCTTCGACCATCGGGTGTTCCGCCAAGGCCTTGAGCAGCGCGACCAGGTCGGCGTCTTCATCCTGTAGCGGTTGCTCGGGTTCATCTTTGAGCCACTCGACTTCGGCGACGATCAACTGGTCGCGCTGCACCTCGGTGCGCACAACATGGAAGCGCCGCCCGCCCTTCACCCGAATGCCCAACAGGCCGTTGTCCTGCTGGTGAAAATCGGTGATCAGTGCTTCGCACCCCACCCGCGCGTAGCCTTCGGGAGCGATGCCGACTTCTTCGCCCTCCAGAATGCACACCACGCCGAAGCCGCCGCCCAGCTTCATGCAGCGGCCGATCATGTCCAGGTAGCGCGCCTCGAAAATCTGCAAATCGAGGTTGCAGCCGGGAAACAGCACCGTGTTCAGCGGAAAAAGCGGCAAGCTCATAGACATTTCCTTACACCACCATCGACACCGCCAACGGCAGGAACACCGCCGTGGCCACGCCCATCAGACTCATCGCCAGCGCCGCGAAGGCGCCGCACTCTTCACTTTCCTGCAAGGCCACCGAAGTGCCGACCGCATGGGCGGTCATGCCCAGAGCCATACCGCGGGCCTCCGGGCTGTGGACACCGAGACGGGTCAAAAGACTCGGTCCGAAGATCGCTCCGATCACCCCGGTAATCAATACGAACACCGCCGCCAGCGCCGCGACGCCACCGATTTGCTCCGCCACCAGCATGGCAATCGGCGAGGTGACCGACTTGGGTGCCATGGTCATCAGGATCATGTGTTCGGCGCCGAACCACCAGCCCAGCAGCACTCCCATGCCCGTGGCGACCACACCACCTATCACCAGCGTAGTAAATATCGGCCAGAACAACTGCCGGATCCGCCGCAGGTTGAGGTACAGCGGTACCGCCAGCGCAACGGTGGCCGGCCCGAGCAAGATGCTGAGTATCTCGGTGCTCTTGCGGTATTCGGCGTAACTCAGGCCGCAACCGACCAGTACAGCGATAACCAGCAACATGGAAACCAGTACCGGTTGCAGAAAAACCCAGCGGGTTTTCTCGAACGCTGCCAGCACCAACTGATACGCCCCCAGCGTAATACCAATACCGAACAATGGATGATGAATCACCGACGCCCAGGCGCCGTGCCAATCGAAAATCATTGGCCGTCCTCGTGATGAGCATGACGCTTGACCATCCGCTGCATCAGCACACCGGCGAAGGCCATCGACAACAGCAGCGACAGTACCAGCGCACCGGTGATCGCCCAGAAATCCGCGGCAATGTCGGCGGCGTACACCATCACGCCCACGGCCGGCGGCACCAGCAGCAACGGCAGATAACGCAACAGGCTACTGGCCGCGAGGTTCAGGGGCTCGCCAACTTGACCGCGAACAATCAGATACCCCAGCAGCAGCAACAGGCCAATGATTGGCCCCGGCAGCACCGGCAAAAACAAATGGTTGAGGGCGGTGCCGAGCAATTGAAAAAGCACCAGCCAGGTCAGGCCACGTAACAACATCCATCATCTCCCGCGCGTGCTCCCCACAAATAAGGGGCCCGACATTATAAGCACGCCAACGCTATGAATCGGCATTCGCCAAAAGCATGAATAGTTGACCGGAGCCATTTGCCATGTTGATCTAAAGTGGTTCGCAGGGAAGTCAAATCCCCCACTCGAAAAACTATAAAACCGATGAACCCAAGGAGAGTCTCAATGCCCTATGTTCCAGTTGCAGAGCTCAAAGATTATGTCGGCAAGGAACTCGGACGTTCCCAATGGCTCACCATCGACCAGGAACGTATCAACCTGTTCGCAGAAGCCACAGGCGATTATCAGTTCATCCATGTCGACCCGGTCAAAGCCGCGCAAACACCTTTCGGCAGCACCATCGCCCATGGTTTCCTGTCGTTGTCGCTGATCCCCAAACTGATGGAAGACATCCTCATCCTGCCCGAAGGCGCGAAGATGGTGGTGAACTACGGTCTGGACAGCGTGCGTTTCATCCAGCCTGTGAAGGTCAACTCCAGGGTGCGACTCAAGGTCGACATGAACGACGTCACCGAGAAGAAACCCGGTCAATGGCTGCTCAAGGCCACCGCCACGCTTGAAATCGAAGGGTCGGACAAACCGGCGTACATCGCCGAGCCACTGTCCCTCTGCTTCGTGTAAAGCATCCCGGATGCGAAGCAGCTCACGCTGTTTCGCGCCGTGTCTCTGCCGTGTCTCTATAAATGCGACACATAGCTGCGGCATACTCCGTCGCCTAATTGCCCGGATCCCGCTATGCGCTCACTTGCACTCCTTGCTTTGACCCTATTGCTCACCGCTTGCGGCGATGGCGAATCGCTGTTGCCCCCCGATGCCCGCCTGCCGGATGGTGGACGCTATCGCGGTGATCTGGTCAACGGCTTGCTGCAAGGCGAGGGTCGCATCGATTACCCGAACGGCAGCTGGTACGCCGGCCAGTTCGACAAAGGCCAATGGCATGGTCAGGGCGAATGGCATGGCAGCAACGGCGAGGTCTATCGCGGGCAATTCCAGCAAGGGTTATTCGACGGCCAAGGCACCCTGACCACCACGGGCAGCAGCTATACCGGCGGTTTCAAGGCGGGTCGACGCGACGGTGAAGGCACTCTCAAAGAAAACGCCATGACTTACCGCGGCGAATTCAAGGCCGATCAATACTCAGGGCTCGGTCGCCTGGAACTCGAAGACGGCAGCCAGTACCAAGGGCAATTCGCCCACGGCAAACCCAATGGCGAAGGCCAGCGCAGCGATGCCAGCGGAAACCAGTTCACCGGGCATTTCGCCGACGGCCAGTTGGAAGGCAATGGCACCTTCAACAGCGCCGATGGCGATATCTATGTCGGCGGTTTCAAGAACAATCAACTGCACGGCAAGGGCCGCTACGAGAACGCCGATGGCGATGTCTGGCTCGGTCACTTCAAGGAAGGCGTGCTCAGCGGCAAGGGCGAGTTGATCGGCGCCGACGGCAGTCACTACATCGGTCAGTTCAGCGACTGGCGCTTCACCGGTCAGGGTCGCTTGAACCTGGCCGATGGCAGCTTCTATATCGGCCAGTTCGACGGCGACAACTATCAGGGCCAAGGCACGCTGGTGCTGACCGATGGCACGGTGCAGAGCGGCACCTGGATCAATAGTCAGCGCGTGCGCGACGCCGACAGCAAGCTGCTGCCCGACCCTCTCGAACTCGGCTTGCTGGCCCAGGGTCGCTTGCTCGACGATGCACTGGCCAACGTGCCAGCCTCGACCCCGGCGGTCGAACTGTACACCTTGACCCTGGGCGGCGATGGCAAGCAGAGCGTGTTCCTGCGCGAGTCCGACTACGTCGCCAACATGCTCGCCAGCCGTTTCGGCGCCTTCGGCCAGATCCGCCTGGTCAACCATCGCGATCACCTCGGCGACCGGCCGATGGCCACCCGGGAAAACCTGCGCCGCGCCGCCCAGACCCTGGCTGAGCGCAGTGGTCCGGAAGACTTGCTGTTCATTTATCTGACCAGCCACGGCACCAGCGAACACCAACTGGTGCTCGACCAGCCACGCATGGAACTGGCCGACCTGCCGGTCGACGAACTGGCCGCCGTCCTCGCGCCCCTGAAGAAGCGCGACAAAATCATTGTGATTTCGTCTTGCTATTCCGGCGGCTTCATCCCCGCCCTCAAGGACGAACGCACCCTGATCATGACCGCCTCGCGCGCCGATCGAGTGTCCTTTGGGTGTTCGGAAGAAGCTAACTTCACTTATTTCGGCGACGCGCTGTTCGCCCAGGCGCTGAACCAGACCGACGATCTGGAGCAAGCCTTCAAACTGGCCAGCGCCACTGTGGCCGAGCGTGAAATGGCCGACAGCTTCGAAGCTTCCGAGCCGCAAATCTGGGCGCCGAAAACCGTTCTCAGCCACTGGCAGCTGTTGCGCAAACAACAGGCACGAAAGGCACTGCAAAGTGTCTCTATCAGCAAGGATGAAAAGAGCAACTAAGCTGAACAGTATCAAGAGGGAATGACTATGTACTTGACGCCTCAGCATGTATTGCTTGCCGGAGCTACCGGGTTAACCGGTGAACATTTGCTTGACCGTCTACTCAACGAGCCAACGATTACACGGGTATTAGCCCCCTCACGCCGGCCATTGGCCGAGCATCCTCACCTGGAAAACCCGGTCGGCGACCCGGCGGTGTTTTTGCCGCAATTGAACGGTCGCGTCGACATTGCCTACTGCTGCCTCGGCACCACGATCAAACAGGCCGGCTCCGAGCAAGCGTTTCGCGCAGTGGACCTGGACATGGTGGTGGCATTCGCCAAACGTGCGCGGGAGATGGGCGCACGGCACTTGATCGTGATCAGCGCCTTGGGAGCCGATCGGCGATCCTCGATTTTCTACAACCGGGTTAAAGGCGAGATGGAACACGCATTGCGCGCACAGAATTGGCCGCAGCTGACCATTTGCCGGCCTTCGCTGTTGTTGGGTGATCGTGTCGAGACGCGACTGGGTGAGAAGGTCGCCGGCCCGTTGTCGCGATTGCTTCCGGGCAAGTACCACGGCATCGAAGCCTGCCAGTTGGCCCGCGCCATGTGGCGCCTGGCCCTGGAAGAGCAGGATGGCGTGCGGATTGTCGAGTCGGATGAGTTGCGCAAGTTAGGCAAGTAATTTCACCTGTGGCGAGGGGGCTTGCCGCCGTTGGGTCGCGCAGCGCCCCCCCTGTTTCTTCAATTGCACCGCGTCGCCTGGATTTGCGACTGCTTCGCAGCCGGACGGGGCGATGCGGCGTTCCGACAAGCCCCCTCGCCACAGGGGTCGCAGGTTACATTCCGCCAGTCGCTTGAAAACTTACGCCAATCACCGTCAACAACGACAGCGGCAACAGCAACGTGTCGAGCAAGGCGCTGGCCGGCAGGTCAACACCCGGATAACTCGGCGCTTCTGCACCGAATCTGTCCATGGCGCAGCACCCGCCATTCAGCGCATACAAATCCAGACGCGTCCCCGAATACACCACCGGCGCCCCAGGCTTGGCAGCATCGAGGGTGCGCGCCGTGGCGCAGCCCACCAGTTGTAAAGCCAGCAGGATGACCAGCAGCTTATTCATCGCTGCTCAAATGGTGTTCGCCCCAACGCGGCAGCATGTCTTGCGGAATGTTCAGCAGATTGAGAATCCGCGCCACGACGAAGTCGATCAAGTCGTCAATGGTCTGCGGTTGGTGATAGAAGCCCGGTGAGGCCGGCAGAATGGTCACGCCCATGTTCGACAGCTTGAGCATGTTCTCCAGATGAATGCTCGAATACGGCGCCTCGCGGGGCACCAGAATCAGCTGGCGGCGCTCCTTCAAGGTCACGTCGGCAGCCCGTTCGATCAAGTTGTTGCAGGCCCCGGTCGCGATAGCCGACAAAGTCCCGGTGGAACACGGCACCACCACCATCGCCGCTGGCGAGCCGGAGCCCGACGCCACCGGCGACATCCAGTCTTCCTTGCCGTACACCCGAATCTGCCCGGCGGCGGCGCCGGTGTACTCGGTGAGGAAGGCTTGCATCATCTGCGGCTTGGACGGCAGCGTGACATCGGTCTCGGTGGCCATCACCAGTTGCGCGGCCTTGGAAATCAGGAAGTGCACCTCGCGGTCTTCACGCACCAGGCAGTCGAGCAGGCGCAAGCCGTACTGGGCGCCCGAAGCGCCGGTCATCGCCAGCGTGATGCGTTCCGGGCCGTTGTTCATTGCAGCGCCTCGGCCAGTTTGCCGTGCAGGCCGCCGAAGCCGCCATTGCTCATGATCACCACGTGAGTGCCAGGCTGAGCCTGGCTCTTCACGCGTTCGATGATGCCTTCCAGCGAATCGCTGACAATCGACGGCACGGTGCACAACGCGGCGGTGGCGCCCAGGTCCCAACCGAGGTTGGCCGGCGAATACCAGATCACCTGATCGGCATCGACCACACTCTCCGGCAAGCCATCGCGGTGAGCGCCAAGTTTCATGGAATTGGAGCGCGGCTCGATGATCGCAATCAACGGCGCATCGCCAATGCGCTTGCGCAGACCGTCGAGGGTGGTGGCGATGGCGGTCGGGTGGTGAGCGAAGTCGTCGTAAATGGTGATGCCACGGACTTCCGCGACCTTTTCCATCCGGCGCTTCACGCTTTTGAACGCGCTCAGTGCCGCAATGCCCATCGACGGTACTACGCCGACGTGACGCGCAGCGGCCAAGGTGGCCAAGGCGTTGGCGACGTTATGCTGACCGGTCATGTCCCACTCGACCACGCCTTGAACGGCGCCTTCGAACATCACTTCGAATTTCGAACCGTCTTCACTGAGCAGTTTGACTTGCCACTGACCGCCGGCACCGGTGGTTTGCACCGGGGTCCAGCAGCCCATTTCGATGACGCGCAGCAATGCAGGTTCAGTGGTCGGATGGATCACCAGGCCTTCGCTCGGAATAGTCCGCACCAAATGGTGGAATTGTCGCTCGATGGCTGGCAGATCGGGGAAGATGTCGGCGTGATCGAACTCCAGATTATTCAGGATCGCCGTGCGTGGGCGGTAGTGAACGAACTTGGAGCGCTTGTCGAAGAACGCACTGTCGTATTCGTCGGCTTCGATCACGAAGAACGGCGTATCACCCAGACGCGCAGACACCGAGAAATTCTGCGGCACACCGCCGATCAGGAAACCCGGGCTCATGCCCGCATGCTCCAGCACCCAGGCGAGCATGCTGCTGGTAGTGGTTTTGCCGTGAGTGCCGGCCACCGCCAGCACCCAGCGGCCTTGCAATACGTGATCGGCCAGCCATTGCGGGCCGGAGACGTACGGCAGGCCTTTGTTCAGCACATATTCGACGGCCGGGTTGCCGCGGGACATGGCATTGCCGATCACCACCAGGTCCGGGGCCGGATCGAGCTGCGCCGGGTCGTAACCTTGGGTCAACTCAATGCCCTGGGCTTGCAGCTGAGTGCTCATCGGCGGATAGACGTTGGCATCGGAGCCCGTCACGTGATGGCCCAGCTCTTTGGCCAGAACCGCCATCGAACCCATGAAAGTGCCGCAAATACCAAGAATATGAATGTGCATAGTCGACCTCGTAAAACATGGCCGCAGGTTAGCGTAGGGAGGGGAAAATCGCACCTTGTGTTTCGCCAATACTGACGCCATCGCGGGCAAGCCCGCTCCCACAAGGGCAGCGCAGACCCAGTGGGAGCGGGCTTGCCCGCGATTGGCCGCGACTCGGTTTAGCGGGCGATACCGTGTTTTCGCAGTTTTCTGTAGAGGGTGTTGCGGCTAACGCCCAGCTGTTCAGCCGTGTGCGTCATGTGCCAGCGTTGCTGCTCCAGTGCGTTGAGCAACGCCAGCCGCTCGGCATCATCCAGCGGAAACTCGGACGGCTCTTCAACTGCCGACGCCGTCACCGGTCGGGCCTGGCGAATCAACGCCGGCAAATCACCCAGCCCGATCCGACCGCCATCACACAATGCCGCGAGGGTGCGCAGCACATTGCGCAACTGCCGCACGTTCCCCGGCCAGGCAAAATCCAGCAAGGCCTGCCGCGCCGGCCCGTCTATCAATACCGTTTCCCCGCCCGCCTCTTCGGCCAGCAAAAAGTCGAGCAACTGTGATTTGTCAGCGCGCTCACGTAGCGCCGGCAGTGCGACTTCCAGCCCATTGAGCCGGTAATACAAATCCTCGCGGAAACTGCCGTCCTGCACCCGCTCAAGCAGATTGCGGTGAGTGGCGCTGATGATCCGCACATTGACCGATTCCGGCTCACCGCCAATCGGCACCACCTGACGGTCTTCCAGCACCCTTAATAGACGGGTCTGCATGCTCAGCGGCATGTCACCGATTTCATCGAGGAACAACGTCCCGCCATCGGCCTGCTGCAACTTGCCGCGCATGCCTTCCTTGCGGGCGCCGGTGAAGCTGCCGCCGCGATAGCCGAACAGCTCGCTTTCGATCAGGCTTTCGGGAATCGCCGCGCAATTGAGGGCGATGAAAGATTTTTCCGAGCGTTGACTGGCCTGATGCACGGCTTTGGCGAAGGCCTCTTTGCCTGAGCCGGTCTCGCCGTTGATCAGCAACGGCACGTCTCGTTCAAACACGCGCAAAGCCTTGCGAAAATCCTCCTGCAACGCGGCATCGCCCAGGCAAATGCCTGACAAGCGCGGACGCTCGACAACCATCGGGCTTTGCACCACCGGCACCGGAATGCTGCGCGGCTGCCCGCGTAACACGGCAAACAGCCGCCGCCCGTCACGGGTGCGCAATGGCCAACTGGCGCTGGCATTAGCGCTCGCGCGGCCGAGCAATTCATCCAGCGAGCAGTCAAAAAACGCCTCCACCGGTTTGCCCAACAGCCCACCACGAATATGCCCCAGCAAATTCAGCGCACTCTGGTTCACCGCACTGATCCGCCCTTCCCCGTCGAACGCCAACAACCCTTCGCTGAACAGCCCGACGGATTCGGCCTGCAGGTGAAAACGCAGCAACCATTGATTGTCGAAGTAACGCAGGAAATAGCAGCTCTCGATCATCTTCGCCGACAGATTGACCAAAGCCATGGTGTGGAACTGGCTCTGCCGCGAAACCTCGTGACGCGCCGAAGACACGTCGAGTACCGCCAGCAGCTCGCCGTGAGGATCGAACACCGGGCTCGCCGAGCAGGTCAGGCCGGTGTGACGACCACGAAAATGTTCGTCTTGATGGATGGTCAGGGACTGGCGCTCCACCAGGCAGGTGCCGATGCCATTGGTGCCTTCGCAGGCTTCGCTCCAGTCGGCGCCCAGCCAAAGGCCGGCGCGCTCGAAAATCTTCCGTTCGGTAGGCGCGGTGACGCAGTTGAGGATCACCCCGCGGGCGTCAGTCAGCAGCACCGCGTGGCCGGCGCCGGACAGTTGCTGGTGGAGGCTGGTCATTTCGGTGCCGGCAATCTGCAGCACTTGCTGCAAGCGTTCGCGGCTTTCCAGCACGCGGCCATGTTCCAGCACCGTCGGCGCCATGGTCAGGGCCGGGTCGAGGTGATAATCCTCAAGGCAGCGCAGCCAGGAGCGGGCAATGGATGGATCGCTGCCGGGACCGTGCAGGTGGGATTTACCCTGGGTCACGGTCAGCACTTGCTGGGCATGGCGACTCAAATGGTTGTCGTGCATTTCTTATTATTCTCCCCGTGTAGAACCCATTAAGGGGCTGGCACACACTTTGTGGCGAGGGAGCTTGCTCCCGCTCGAGTGCGAAGCGCTCGCCAGAAATCATGACCGGCAGACATTTTGGGGCTGCTACGCAGCCCAGCGGGAGCAAGCTCCCTCGCCACAGGGGGATTACCTGCGGGGCAATTTGAGGCTCAGCATCCTCCAGCCATCGACGCATTGCAATGCTGGCAAGACCCGCCAGTCACAGGCTGTGCCACAAGCGGTACAAAGTGTCACATGGGTTGTACCGCAAGCGTCACAAACGCCGCCCATCCGCCCGACAAAAAACACACAAGCCCTTGATTTACCTGACCTGCAAGGCACTGGCCCGACCTTTGCTCTACGCTTAATGCAGCGCTTTAGCGCGTCCTCCCTTATAAGCACAAAAGCCAAGGAGAAACCCATCATGCGTTACGCTCACCCCGGTACTGAAGGCGCTATCGTTTCGTTCAAGAGCAAGTACGGTAACTACATCGGCGGCGAGTTCGTCGCGCCTGTCAAAGGTCAGTACTTCACCAATACCTCGCCGGTCAACGGCCAACCGATTGCCGAATTCCCACGCTCCACGGCCGAAGACATCGAAAAAGCCCTGGATGCCGCCCATGCCGCCGCCGATGCCTGGGGCGCCACGTCCGCCCAGGCACGCTCGCTGGTCCTGCTGAAAATCGCCGATCGCATCGAACAGAACCTGGAAGTGCTGGCGATCACCGAATCCTGGGACAACGGCAAGGCCGTGCGCGAAACCCTCAACGCAGACATCCCGCTGGCCGCCGACCATTTCCGCTACTTCGCCGGCTGCATCCGCGCCCAGGAAGGCAGCGCCGCCGAGATCGACGGCAACACCGTGGCCTATCACATCCATGAACCGCTCGGCGTGGTCGGGCAGATCATTCCATGGAACTTCCCGATTCTGATGGCCGCCTGGAAACTCGCCCCGGCCCTGGCCGCCGGTAACTGCGTGGTCCTCAAACCTGCCGAGCAAACCCCGCTGGGCATCACCGTGCTGATGGAACTGATCGGCGACCTGCTGCCGCCCGGCGTACTCAACGTGGTGCAAGGCTTCGGCAAAGAAGCCGGGGAAGCCCTGGCCACCAGCAAGCGCATCGCCAAGATTGCCTTCACCGGCTCGACCCCGGTCGGCTCACACATCATGAAATGCGCCGCCGAAAACATCATTCCGTCCACCGTGGAGCTGGGTGGCAAGTCGCCGAACATCTTCTTCGCCGACATCATGCAAGCCGAACCGACCTTCATCGAAAAAGCCGCCGAAGGCCTGGTGCTGGCGTTCTTCAATCAGGGCGAAGTCTGCACCTGCCCGTCCCGCGCCCTGGTGCAGGAATCGATCTACGACGAGTTCATGAAAGTGGTCATGAACAAAGTCCTGCAAATCAAACGTGGCGACCCGCTGGACACCGACACCATGGTCGGCGCCCAAGCGTCCGAGCAGCAATTCGACAAAATCCTTTCGTACCTGGAGATCGCCAAGGGCGAAGGCGCCGAGCTGCTGACCGGTGGCAAGGTAGAAAAACTCGAGGGCAGCCTGGCGACCGGGTATTACATCCAGCCGACCCTGCTCAAGGGCACCAACAAAATGCGCGTGTTCCAGGAAGAAATTTTTGGCCCGGTGGTGAGCATCACCACCTTCAAGGACGAAGCCGAAGCCCTGGCCATCGCCAACGACACCGAGTTCGGCCTGGGCGCCGGCCTCTGGACCCGCGACATCAACCGCGCCTATCGCATGGGCCGCGCCATCAAGGCCGGTCGTGTGTGGACCAACTGCTACCACCTGTACCCGGCGCACGCCGCGTTCGGCGGTTACAAAAAGTCCGGCGTTGGTCGTGAAACCCACAAAATGATGCTCGACCACTATCAGCAGACCAAAAACCTGCTGGTGAGCTACGACATCAATCCGTTGGGCTTCTTCTAAACGCCTGTCGCGAGCAAGCCACTTCCCCTGTGGGAACGGCTTGCTCGCGAAGCGGTTGAACATTCAGCAAAATGTCTAGCGTCACCCCGGCAAAAACGCCGACTAAAAAACAATAAGAACAGGTGAACCCCTATGCCTAGCGATCAAGCCAGCGCGCAGCCGGCAATCTCCTCGGTCGACTTCGAAAAAGTCGGCTCCGATTATTTCCAACAACGTGAACTGAAAAAAGGTGCGGCGGGCTGGGTCCTGCTGGTGGGTTTGGGCGTGGCCTATGTCATCTCAGGTGATTACGCCGGCTGGAACTTCGGTTTGGCCCAAGGCGGATGGGGCGGCATGTTTCTCGCCACGTTGCTGATGGCCACCATGTACTTGTGCATGTGCTTCTCCCTGGCCGAATTGTCTTCCATGATCCCGACCGCCGGCGGTGGCTACGGATTTGCCCGTAGCGCATTCGGGCCGTGGGGCGGTTTCCTCACCGGAACCGCGATCCTGATCGAATACGCCATCGCCCCAGCGGCGATCGCGGTGTTTATCGGGGCGTATTGCGAGTCGCTGTTCGGCATTGGCGGCTGGATGATTTACCTGGCGTTCTACATCATCTTTATCGCCATTCACATTTTCGGTGTCGGCGAAGCCCTGAAGCTGATGTTCGTCATCACCGCCGTCGCGGCATTGGCATTGGCAGTATTTCTGATCGCGATGGTGCCGCACTTCAACGTCGCCAATTTGCTGGACATCCCGGTGACCGAGGCCAAGGGCGCCAGCAGCTTCCTGCCTTTCGGCTATGTCGGCGTCTGGGCAGCCATTCCTTACGCAATCTGGTTCTTCCTGGCCGTCGAAGGTGTACCACTGGCGGCGGAAGAGACCAAAAACCCGAAACGCGATCTGCCCCGCGGGCTGATCGGCGCCATGCTGGTATTGGTGAGCTTTGCCTTGCTGATTCTGGTCATCGGCCCTGGCGGTGCCGGCGCCAACGCCCTGCTGACTTCCGGTAATCCGTTGGTCGAAGCGCTGGCCAAAGCCTATGGCGGCTCGACCTGGATGGGCAGTTTCGTCAATCTGGTGGGCCTGGCCGGGCTGATCGCCAGTTTCTTCTCGATCATCTACGCCTATTCGCGGCAGATCTTTGCCTTGTCCCGTGCCGGCTATCTGCCGCGCAAACTGTCCGAAACCAACAAGAGCAAGGCGCCGGTACTGGCGTTGATCATTCCCGGCATCATCGGCTTTGGTCTGTCACTGACCGGCCAGGGTGACCTGCTGATTCTGGTGGCGGTGTTCGGCGCGACCATCTCCTATGTGCTGATGATGGCCGCGCACATCACCTTGCGTATCCGTCGCCCCAAAATGGATCGTCCGTACCGTACGCCGGGCGGTATTTTCACGTCTGGCGTGGCACTGGTGTTGGCTTGCATCGCCGTAGTGGCGGGCTTTCTGGTAGATCCGCGGGTGGTGATTGGCGCCGCGATCATCTATGGAGTGTTAATTGCTTACTTTGCTTTCTACAGTCGGCATCACTTGGTAGCAGGCACGCCCGAAGAAGAGTTCGCGGCCATTCAGAAAGCTGAAGAAGCCTTGCACTAACAGCCGCAAATCCCGGCGCAGGCCCTGTCTGCGCCGTCACGGAGAATCTGTATGGCGAGTTTTGCTCACACTGTCGGCAGCCAGACCTATCGCTTCGACAGCCTCAAGGACGTCATGGCCAAGGCCAGCCCGGCGCGTTCCGGGGACTTTCTGGCCGGCGTTGCCGCCCTCAACGATGGCGAGCGCGTGGCTGCGCAAATGGCCCTGGCTGACATCCCGCTGACTCACTTCCTGCAGGAAGTACTGATTCCTTACGAGGCCGATGAAGTCACCCGGCTAATCATCGACACTCACGATAAACAGGCTTTTAAAGCAGTCAGCCACCTCACTGTCGGCGGCTTTCGCGATTGGCTGCTCAGCGACGCCGCCGACGAACAGAGCCTGCGCGCCCTCGCGCCGGGCCTGACCCCGGAAATGGCCGCCGCTGTGTCGAAGATCATGCGCGTGCAGGATCTGGTGCTGGTGGCGCAGAAAATCCGCGTGGTCACGAAATTTCGCGGCACTTTGGGCCTGCACGGCCGGCTCTCGACACGTCTGCAACCCAATCACCCCACCGACGAACCGGCCGGCATCGCCGCGAGCATTCTCGACGGCCTGCTGTACGGCAACGGTGACGCAATGATTGGCATCAACCCGGCCACCGACAGCATCGCTTCGATCTGCGCCATGCTGGAAATGCTCGATGCGATCATCCAGCGCTACGAAATTCCGACACAGGCCTGCGTGCTGACCCACGTCACCACCTCCATCGAGGCGGTCAATCGAGGTGTTCCGCTGGACCTGGTGTTCCAGTCGATCGCCGGCACGGAAGCGGCCAACGCCAGTTTCGGTATCAACCTCAACGTCTTGCAGGAAGGCTATGACGCGGGCTTGAGCCTGAATCGCGGCACGTTGGGCCAGAACCTGATGTATTTCGAGACCGGCCAGGGCAGCGCCTTGTCGGCCAACGCCCACCACGGCATCGATCAACAGACCTGCGAAACCCGCGCCTACGCCGTGGCACGCCATTTCAAACCGTTTCTGGTGAACACCGTTGTAGGCTTCATCGGCCCGGAATACCTCTACAACGGCAAACAGATCATCCGCGCCGGCCTCGAAGACCACTTCTGCGGCAAGCTGCTGGGCGTGCCCATGGGTTGCGACATCTGTTACACCAACCATGCCGAAGCCGATCAGGATGACATGGACACCCTGCTGACCCTGCTGGGCGTGGCCGGGATCAACTTCATCATGGGCATTCCCGGCTCTGACGACATCATGCTCAATTACCAGACCACGTCGTTCCACGACGCCCTCTACGCCCGAAAAACCTTGGGCCTGAAACCGGCGCCGGAGTTTGAACAGTGGCTGGCGAACATGGGCATCTTCACCCAGGCAGACGGCAAAATTCACTTCGGCGACAACCTGCCGCCGGCCTTCCGTCAGGCCATGACGCAACTGGGATGAGTATTGAGATGGATAAACCACCTGTCGATCCGCAAAACCCGTTGCTGGAGCTGCGTCGCCTGACCCCGGCACGTATTGCCCTCGGTCGCACCGGCACCAGTATGCCGACCAGCGCACAGCTGGATTTCCAGTACGCCCATGCCCAGGCCCGGGATGCGGTGCATCTGCCGTTCGACCACATGGGGCTCAGTTCGCAACTGGCCGAGCGTGGACGTGAGAGTTTGCTGCTGCACAGCGCCGCCACGGACCGGAACAGCTATCTGCAGCGCCCCGATCTGGGGCGCAAGCTGAGTGATGAGTCGGCGCAAACCCTACGCGATTACGCGCTGAGCCATCCTGGCGGGGTGGATCTGGCCATCGTAGTGGCCGATGGCCTCTCGGCATTGGCCGTTCATCGCCACACCTTACCGTTTCTGGCCCGCATGGAAGAACAGACAGCCGCTGAGGGCTGGTCCCTGTCGCCGGTAATTCTGGTGGAACAGGGCCGAGTCGCGGTGGCCGACGAGATTGGCGAGCTGCTGGGCGCAAAAATGGTGGTCATATTGATCGGCGAACGCCCAGGCTTGAGCTCGCCAGACAGCCTGGGGTTGTATTTCACCTATAATCCCAAGGTCGGACTAACGGACGCCTATCGCAACTGCATTTCGAATGTTCGGCTCGAAGGCTTGAGTTACGGCATGGCGGCACACCGCTTGCTGTATTTGATGCGCGAAGCCTGTCGGCGGCAGTTATCAGGGGTCAGTCTTAAGGACGAAGCCCAGGTTCAGACGCTGGAGTCGGACATGGGTGCGGACATGAAAGGCAATTTCCTACTGAGCCCGTCGGATGCCTGAACCGTTTCCGCATTGCGTTTCTATTCAGGTTTCAGGCAGGATCGATGCACGGCCGCCAGGGTTTCCCGTCGCCGTCACCACGTAAGACAGCCACTTGAAGACGAGACCTACCATGCGGATTATTCAAGCGACCCTCGAACACCTCGACCTGCTGACCCCGTTGTTCGTCAAATATCGTGAGTTTTACGGTTCCCTGCCCTATCCGGACTCGTCCCGGGCGTTCCTCGAGAAACGCCTGCGGCGCAAGGAATCGGTGATCTACCTGGCCCTCGCCGATGACGACAACAACAAACTGATGGGTTTCTGTCAGTTGTACCCGAGTTTTTCGTCTCTTTCGCTTAAACGCGTATGGATCCTCAACGACATCTACGTCGCCGAAGACGCCCGCCGCCAATTGGTGGCCGACAACCTGATCCGCACCGCGAAAAAAATGGCCAAGGAAACCAATGCCGTGCGCATGCGCGTTTCCACCAGCAGCAATAACGAAGTCGCGCAGAAAACCTACGAATCCATCGGGTTCAGGGAAGACACCGAGTTCAAGAACTACGTGTTGCCGATCAGTGACGGGATTTAACGCACTGGGGCCTTTGTGGCGAGGGAGCTTGCTCCCGCTCGGCTGCGCAGCAGTCGTAAACCAACCAAAGCGATTATCCTGATACACCGCGTAGTCGGACCAGGAGCGCTTCGCACTCCCAGCGGGAGCAAGCTCCCTCACCACAGAGGATTGTGCAAAGCCAGCAGACCTATGGTCGACCCATCGACATCCCCCGCTACAAACTCGACGCGTTTTTCACTTGTCACCCCGTATAATGCCCATTCTTCCGGCTCGTAAGAAAAATCACACTTAGCTGTAGTCTTACGCGAAGCCATCCGCACAGGCCTGCAGAGTCGGGCCATCACCACAGGTGCTTTCCATGGATTTCAACCCGATCGACCTTATCCTGCATCTCGATGTTTACCTCGACCTGCTGGTGACCAACTACGGGGCATGGATTTACGCCATTCTGTTTCTGGTGATCTTCTGCGAAACCGGTCTGGTGGTGATGCCATTCCTGCCGGGCGATTCCCTGCTGTTTATCGCGGGCGCCGTGGCGGCCGGTGGCGGCATGGACCCGGTGCTGCTGGGTGGCTTGCTGATGCTGGCGGCGATTCTGGGTGACAGCACCAACTACGTGATTGGCCGCACCGCTGGCGAACGGCTGTTCAGTAACCCGAACTCGAAAATTTTCCGCCGCGACTACTTGCAACAAACCCACGATTTCTACGACAAACACGGCGGCAAAACCGTAACCCTGGCGCGTTTCCTGCCGATCATCCGTACCTTTGCACCATTCGTCGCCGGTGTTGGCAAAATGCCTTATCCGCGCTTCTTTGCCTTCAGTGTCCTGGGCACCATCCTCTGGGTGGGTGGCCTGGTCACCCTCGGTTTCTTCTTCGGCAACGTACCGTTCATCAAGCAAAACCTGTCGCTGCTGGTGGTGGGCATCATCCTGCTGTCGCTGCTACCGATGATCATCGGCGTAATCCGCAACCGCCTTGCCAATGCCGCGTCCAAAGCCGAACCCCGCTGACTCGCGATGTGGTCCCTTAGCGCCTGGCGACGCCAGCGCACCCTGGCCAGGCATCCGATTGCCGACGACATGTGGCAACGGGTGCGCCATCACTTGAGTTTTCTCGATGGCCTCAGCGCAGCCGAAGACCAGTGGCTGCGGGAAGCCTGCGTGCTGTTCCTGCAAGACAAACACCTGACCGCCCTGCCCGGCGTAGAACTCCATCAGGAACAACGCCTGCTGCTCGCAGCCCAGGCCCAATTGCCGCTGCTGCATCTGGGCGATCTGAACTGGTATCAGGGCTTTCACGAAATCATCCTCTACCCCGACGATTTCCTCAGCCCCCAGCGCCATCGCGATGCCAGCGGCGTTGAACACGAATGGGAAGGCGAACACAGCGGAGAAGCCTGGCCACAAGGCCCGATCATCCTCGCCTGGCCCGGCGTGATGGCCAGCGGTGGCTGGGAAGGCTATAACCTGGTCATCCATGAACTCGCGCACAAGCTCGACATGCTCAACGGCGACGCCAATGGCCTGCCACCACTGCATGCCGATATGCGTGTCAGCGACTGGGCCAAGGTCATGCAAGAAGCCTATGACGACCTTGACCGGCAACTGGACCGCAACCCTGACGCGCAAACCGCCATCGACCCGTACGCGGCGGAAAACCCCGCCGAATTCTTCGCAGTCACCAGCGAATACTTCTTCAGCGCCCCGGATTTGCTGCACGAGGCCTATCCACAGGTCTATGAGCAGTTGAAGCTGTTTTATCGTCAGGACCCATTGGCCCGGCTGCGGCAACTTCTGGCCGAGAACCCTGTCTATCAGGCACACGACTAACGTCTACGCGACCTCTGGTCCATAGCGTCGAAGGCGGAATATGCCTATAATCGCCGCCACTTTTTGGTCAATCCGGCCAAGTGTTTTTGGTCAACTAACGGGGGCACCGCCCAATGAGCTACAGCAAGATTCCGGCTGGCAAAGACCTGCCGAACGACATCTACGTCGCGATCGAGATCCCGGCCAACCACGCGCCGATCAAATACGAAATCGACAAAGACAGCGATTGCCTGTTCGTTGACCGTTTCATGGCCACCCCGATGTTCTACCCGGCCAACTACGGTTACATCCCGAACACCCTGGCCGACGACGGTGACCCCCTCGACGTGCTGGTCGTGACCCCTTACCCGGTTGCTCCAGGTTCGGTGATCCGCGCGCGTCCAGTCGGCATCCTGAACATGACCGACGACGGCGGCGGCGATGCCAAAGTGATCGCGGTTCCACACGACAAGCTGTCCCAGCTGTACGTCGACGTGAAGGAATACACCGACCTGCCACCGCTGCTGATTCAGCAGATCGAGCACTTCTTCGCGAACTACAAAGATCTCGAAAAAGGCAAATGGGTGAAGATCGAAGGCTGGGCCGGCGCAGATGCCGCCCGCGACGCGATCACCAAGTCGGTTGCTGCCTATAAAGGCTGAGAAGCCGCGGTAAGCTTCTAGCTGCAAGCGCCAAGAAAAACCCCGGTTGATCCGGGGTTTTTTGTGGGCGCTCTGCTCAGACACTCACCTTTTTAACGGTACGTATAGCGCTTCTTGGCTTTGGTTTTTTCCTGTTTAAATTCCACTAAAAGCGTCTTACATCCAGTCTTAAATTTCCCTCGAAATTTGAACGGATCGTTTATTCAAACCCCCGTCCTGCGCCAGTAAACTCGTGTTTATGAAAAAGAACACTAGCGGCCCACGGTTCAAAGCACTCCTCGAAGCAGCGAAAATCACAACCACAGGATTTGCCGCTTTCTTCGACACGGAAGCGCAAAATATCCACAACTGGTACACCCGAGGTGTGCCCGCCTACCGCATGGAAGAGGTCGCCAGACTACTGTCTGTAAACAGCGACTGGCTGAAAACCGGCGAAGGCCCGAAAGAATCCTCACGCCTGCGCGTGCTCGACGAATCAGGCAACACCTTCGATGCCCAGGCCATCCGCGGCATCTACACGGTGATCGAGCCTATCGACGTCGAGCTGCCCTTCTACAAAGAAACAACCACCGCCCCGGGCTCCAACAAAACACACGTCGTCAAAGACCCCAGCCAATCCATCCGCCTGCCCCGCAGCCACCTGGACTCCCTGGAAATCAGCCACGCCGACGCTATTTGTACCCACATGATCGGCAACAGCATGGGCGAAAAGATTGAGGACGGTTCGACGCTTGCCATCGATCGCGGGCTGACTCAGGTCATTGACGGGGAGATTTATGCGATCGAGCATGACGGGATGTTGCGAATCAAATACCTGCATCGGATGCCGGGGAATGCGTTGCGGTTGCGCAGCTACAACAAAGCCGAGTATCCAGACGAGATCTTCAGTGCCGAGCAGATCGACAAGCAAAACATAAGGGTATTGGGGTGGGTATTCTGGTGGTCGACGCTCAATAAACGCAGACCTTCCGTGCCCTTCCTATAAGCACGCAACCCTGTAATCCCTTGTGGCGAGGGGACTTGCCCCCGCTCGACTGCGCCGCAGTCGCAAACCATCCACTGTGGCGGACAGTATGGTTACCGGGTTTACGACTGCTTCGCAGCCGAACGCAGCCTTCGGCAGCTGCTACACCTCAGCGTAATCGCTCTGTCCCGCATGCCAAGCTGGGAATTCCTCAAAAAAATCAGTATGCTGCGCCCCACATTTGCGCATCGACCCTTCTTTCAGGCTCAGATCGCACCGACAAGGCAGATGACTTTCTCGCCAAGTCCCACAGCCGGACGCAAGATCCGGGTGTACGTTTTGAAGGCTGGCGCGGTTTACCAAAAATAAGCCAAGCCAGTCCCCGAGAAGCCGGCCACAAGCCGGCTTTTTAATGCCTAAAATAAAGCCTGAACATGCTTGGACCAATTCACCTGCAGCCAAACCCACTTGTTGCGCGATTCGATCGCAGCCGCATGTGAGCAACATGCTGTCCGACAACTGGACGGTGAGCCGAATAGGCGTCATATTCGGCTCACTATATGAGCCGAATAGCATTTTTAATCGGCTCACTCATTCCAAGAGCACCGACTCCATGTCACCTCACTGGATCTGGCAGCAGCCTGATTGGCCGAATTTCCAATGGCAAGCCGAGCGCTTGACGCTACTTTTGCGCGACTGCGTTCAGGCACAGGGTCGGTTGATGGGGATGGCCAGTTCGGTCGGCAATTCGTTGAGCGCGCAAAACGAACTGGATGCGTTGTTGCAGAACATCGTGACCTCGTCCGCTATCGAGGGTGAACAACTGAATGTTGGTTCCGTACGCTCTTCTTTGGCGCGACGGTTGGGCTTGGATCTGGTCAATGGCGATAAGGTGAGTCAGCGCAGTGAGGGCCTTGCGCAATTGATGCTCGACGCGACCCGGCATTTCGCTGAGCCACTGACATTGGTGCGATTGCTGGATTGGCATAAATGGCTGTTTCTTGAGCAAGACACGGACCTCGCAGCCCGATCGATCCGTGTCGGTGCCCTGCGCGGCGATGAGCCCATGCAAGTGGTTTCGGGGCGACTCGACAGGCCGACCGTTCACTTCGAAGCACCGCCTCGCCTTGGTCTTGAACGACAACTCGAAACCTTCCTGAGCTGGTTTGAAGCCAGCCGAAATCAGGTTGGCCTCGACCCTTTGCTGCGGGCCGGCGTCGCGCACTTCTGGTTCGTGACGTTGCATCCTTTCGACGATGGCAACGGCCGCCTGACGCGAACGATCACTGATCTGGCCCTGGCTCAGGGTGAGGCTCAGGCCATCCGTTTCTATGCCATGTCGGCAAGCATTCTGGATGATCGTTCAGGCTATTACCGAGTGCTGGAAACCAGCCAGAAAGCCACGCTGGATATCACCGAGTGGCTGGAGTGGTTCCTGCAAACCTTGTTGCGCAGCTTGCAGCAAGCCATGACGCGGATCGAGTCGGTACTGGGCAAGGCGCGTTTCTGGCAGGCGCATCGGGAATCTGAACTGTCGGCCGAGCAGACCAAAGTACTGAATCGCTTGCTCGATGGCGGGGAACGAGGTTTCGATAATGGCATCAGCGCCGCTCAATACCAGGCAGTGGCAAAGGTTTCCAAAGCCACCGCGACCCGTCATCTGGCCGAACTGCTGGAGAAGGGCTGCCTGAAACGCCTGCCCGGCGGCGGGCGCAGTACTCGATATCAAATCAGCTATCCGGATAACTCACTGGGATAATCGTGATCAACACCACTACTGTGGCGAGGGAGCTTGCTCCCGCTCGACTGCGAAGCGGTCGCAAATCGCTGAATGCGGTATACCTGAAGAAACACGGACGTATGGTTTGGGGGTCGCTTCGCGCCCCAGCGGGAGCAAGCTCCCTCGCCACAAGGTTGTGTTGGCAGCCTGGAACTGCTGCTCCAACGACCCCGCTCATTTGCCCATAACCCCTATGTCTGCTAGTGTCGCGCCGGTTTAACGTCAACCGGAAATAGCCGCCATGGCCCGCAAAAAAGCTGCACTGGATTTCGAACAATCCCTCGCTGACCTGCAAACGCTGGTGGAGCGTCTGGAGAACGGCGAATTGTCGCTGGAAGACTCTCTGACCGCTTTCGAGCAGGGCATCGGTCTGACCCGCGATTGCCAGGCGGCGCTGGCTCAGGCCGAGCAGAAGGTTCAAGTGCTGCTCGAGCGTGATGGTGAGCTGGCCGAGGAACCCTTCGACGCGGATCAGCCAGAATGATTGCGGCGTATTCGGCGACCAGCCAGGCCCGCGTCAATGCGGCACTGGAAACCCTGTTCAACGCACCGAGTCCTGAACTCGCCCGCCTTTACGAAGCCATGCGCTACAGCGTGATGAACGGCGGCAAGCGGGTGCGCCCGCTGCTGGCTTACGCCGCGTGCGAGGCACTGGGCGGCAAGGCCGAGCAAGCCAATGGCGCGGCCTGTGCGGTAGAGCTGATCCATGCCTATTCGCTGGTGCACGATGATTTACCGGCCATGGACGACGACGATTTGCGTCGCGGCCAGCCGACTACGCATAAAAAATTCGATGAAGCCTGTGCAATCCTCGCCGGTGACGGCTTGCAGAGCCTGGCCTTCAGCGCCCTGCTCGACCCACGCCTGAGCAGTTGCGACGCCGAAACCCGTCTGCAGATGGTCAGCGCCCTGGCGTTGGCGGCAGGTCCGGCGGGCATGGTCGGCGGGCAAGCCATCGATCTCGGTTCGGTGGGCCTGAAGCTCGATCAAAAAGCCCTTGAATACATGCACCGGCACAAGACCGGCGCGCTGATCGAAGTCAGCGTCAAGCTCGGTGCACTGGCCAGCGGTCATGCCGCGAAGGACGAACTGAAGTCCCTGCAGAGTTATGCACAGGCCATTGGCCTCGCATTTCAGGTCCAGGACGACATTCTCGACGTCGAAAGTGACACCGAAACCCTCGGCAAACGCCAGGGCGCCGATATCGCTCGGGACAAGCCGACCTACCCGGCCCTGCTCGGTCTCGACGCGGCCAAGGCCTACGCCCTGGAACTGCGCGACCAGGCCCTGCACGCGCTGCGACCGTTTGACGCGGCGGCTGAGCCATTGCGCGATCTGGCCCGGTACATCGTCGATCGCCGCAGCTGACGGCGTATCCGCCAAAAAAAACCAACGCGTGGGCAGGGGGCGATGCATCAGGTAAACTGCCGCATCTTTTATACCTATAACGATTCGCCTGATGCCCACGACGTTTCATGAGATTCCCCGCAAGCGCCCGACCACGCCCCTGCTCGACCGTGCCAACACGCCGGACGGCCTGCGCCGGTTAGGCGAAGCCGAGCTGGAAACCCTGGCTGATGAGTTGCGCCTGGAATTGCTCTACACGGTCGGTCAGACCGGTGGGCATTTCGGTGCCGGCTTGGGCGTGATCGAGCTGACCATCGCGCTGCATTACGTCTTCGACACCCCGGACGACCGGCTGGTGTGGGACGTGGGTCATCAGGCCTACCCGCACAAAATTCTCACCGGCCGTCGCGAGCGCATGAGCACCCTGCGCCAGAAGGACGGTGTGGCGGCCTTCCCGCGTCGTTCCGAGAGCGAGTACGACACCTTTGGCGTCGGCCACTCCAGCACGTCGATCAGCGCAGCGCTGGGCATGGCGATTGCCGCCCGCCTGCAACACAGTGATCGCAAGGCGATCGCGGTGATCGGCGACGGCGCACTGACTGCCGGCATGGCCTTCGAAGCGCTGAACCATGCGCCGGAAGTGGATGCCAACATGCTGGTGATCCTCAACGACAACGACATGTCGATCTCGCGCAACGTCGGCGGGCTGTCGAACTATCTGGCGAAAATCCTTTCCAGCCGCACTTACGCGAGCATGCGCGAAGGCAGCAAAAAGGTCCTGTCGCGCCTGCCCGGCGCCTGGGAAATCGCCCGTCGTACCGAAGAATACGCCAAAGGCATGCTGGTTCCCGGCACCCTGTTCGAAGAGCTGGGCTGGAACTACATCGGCCCGATCGATGGCCACGACCTGCCGACCCTGATCGCCACTCTGCGCAACATGCGCGATCTGAAAGGCCCGCAATTCCTGCACGTGGTCACCAAGAAGGGCAAAGGCTTCGCTCCGGCGGAAGTCGACCCGATCGGTTACCACGCCATCACCAAACTCGAACCCCTGGACGCCCCGGCCAACCCGCCGAAGAAAGCCGGCGGGCCGAAGTATTCCGGTGTGTTCGGTGAATGGCTGTGCGACATGGCCGCTGCCGATCCGCGTCTGGTCGGGATCACCCCGGCGATGAAGGAAGGCTCCGACCTGGTGGCCTTCAGCGAGCGCTTCCCGGAGCGCTATTTCGACGTGGCGATTGCCGAGCAACACGCCGTGACCCTGGCGGCCGGCATGGCCTGCGAAGGCGCGAAACCGGTGGTGGCGATCTATTCGACCTTCCTGCAGCGCGCTTACGACCAGCTTGTGCATGATGTGGCGGTGCAAAACCTCGACGTGCTGTTCGCCATCGACCGCGCTGGCCTGGTGGGCGAAGACGGCCCGACGCACGCGGGTAGCTTTGACCTGTCGTTCCTGCGTTGCATCCCCGGCATGCTGGTGATGACCCCGAGCGACGAAAACGAACTGCGAAAAATGCTCAGCACCGGCCACCTGTACGACGGCCCGGCGGCGGTGCGTTATCCGCGCGGCACCGGCCCGAATGCGCCGATCGCGAAAGACCTCGAGCCGATTGAAATCGGCAAGGGTGTCGTCCGCCGTCAGGGCAGCAAAGTCGCCCTGCTGGTGTTCGGCGTGCAACTGGCCGAGGCGCTGAAAGTCGCCGAGAAGCTGGATGCGACCGTGGTCGATATGCGCTTCGTCAAACCGCTCGACGAAGCACTGGTTCGCGAAATCGCCGGCAGCCATGAACTGCTGGCGACCATCGAAGAGAACGCCATCATGGGCGGTGCCGGTGGCGCGGTCAGCGAGTTCCTTGCCCGAGAAAACATCCTCAGGTCGGTGCTGCACCTGGGCTTGCCGGACGCCTATGTGGAGCACGCCAAGCCTGCGCAAATGCTCGCCGAATGCGGGCTGGACGAGGCCGGGATCGAAGAGGCGGTGCGTCAGCGGCTGCAACTGCTGAATATCTAATCCTCTGGCTACATGCAAAACCCTGTGGGAGCGGGCTTGCCCGCGATAGCGGAATGACAGTCGACTTGTTCATTGACTGACACTCCGTCATCGCGGGCAAGCCCGCTCCCACATTGGTTTTGTGCAACCTTCAAGAATGTGTTCACTTTAAAGCGCCAACGGACTGCCCATGAAACTCCCCCGCCTCGCCCTGACGCTGACGCTTCTGCCGGCCAGCCAACTTCTGGCCGACACCTTCGAACGCGACCAAGCCCTGAAACTGCCAGACGTGCTGATCAGCGCTAACCGTCAGGTCGAAGCACGCAATGACAGCAGCGCCGCCAACACCGTGTTCACCCGCGAAGACATCGACCGCCTGCAACCGAGCAGTGTCACCGACCTGCTGCGCCGCGTGCCGGGTGTACAGATCGGGCAAACCGGGGGGCGCGGTAGTCTGCCGGGGGTCTACATTCGTGGTACCAAGTCGGCGCAAAGTCTGGTGCTGGTCGACGGCCAGCGCATCGGCAACTCGACCTCCGGCGATAGCAACCTGCAACACATCAACATCGAACAGGTCGAGCGCGTAGAAGTGCTGCGTGGTTCGCGCTCAGTGATTTACGGCAGCGATGCTATTGGCGGGGTGATCCAGATCTTCACCCGCCGTGGCGGCGAACAGGGTCTGCAACCACGCCTGCACATGGGAGTGGGCAGCAACCAGACTTGGGAGCGCAGCCTCGGATTGTCCGGCGGCAACCCGCAGACACGTTTCAATCTCGGTGCCAGCCATGATGAAACGGCAGGCATCAATCGCACCCATGAGTCCTATCCCAGCGATGGCGATCACGACGAATACCGCAATAAATCGGTCAGCTTAAGCCTGAGTCACACCCTCACCGACGACATCGAAATCGGCGCCAACTTGCTGGATAACCAGGGTAAAAGCGCATTCGATAACCCATTCGGCCGTTTCGACATGACCACCTTCGAATCGGTCCAGCAGCAACCCTACAGCGAGTTCTCTGTGAGCAGCGTCAGCAGTTACGTCGATGCGCGCATCAACGACGCTTGGAAAACCCGCGTCGAATTCGGCCACAGCGAAAACCGCGAGAAGACGCTCGACAAGCTCAGCGACGAGCGCAGCGTGTTCAATACTTATCGCGATTCGGTGAACTGGCAGAACGATCTGACCCTGGATGAGCGCAACAGCCTCATCGTCGGCGGTGACTGGTACGAAGACCGAATCAACGGCAGCACGGCGTTCGACGAGGACAGCCGCTGGAACCGTGCAGCGTTTATCCAGCATCGCTATCAGGCCGACAGTTTCTCTACCGAACTGGGCCTGCGTCGCGACCAGAACCAGCAGTTCGGCAGCCAGAACAGCTGGAGCGGCACGTTCACGCTGCCGCTGAACCCGGACAATGATGTGCTGTTGACCTACAGCGAAGGCTTCCGCGCGCCGACCTTCAACGACCTGTACTACCCGGACTTCAGCAACCCGGACCTGAAACCCGAGACCTCGAAAAGTTATGAGCTGCAATGGCGCAGTCAGCTGACGCAGAGCAGTCGCCTGGAAGTTTCGCTGTATCGCACCGATCTGGAAGACGCGATTATTTTCGGCAGCAACAACCGCCCGGCGAACGTCGCTTCGGCGCGGATCAACGGTTTTGAAGCGACCTTGAAACAGGAGCTGTTCGGCTGGCAGAGCAACCTTGGCGTGGCGATCATCGACCCACGGGATCGCGACAGCGGCCACACCCTCGCCCGCCGCGCACGGCGGACCTTGAGCCTGGACCTGGATCGACAATTCGATCGACTGGGTCTCGGTGCCAGTTGGCAAGCGGTGAGCAGCAGTTTTGACGACGAGAACAACCAGCAGCCGCTGGGCGGGTATGCGTTGTTGGGATTGCGTAGCAGCTGGGCGCTAAATCGCGAGATCAAGCTGGAATTGAAGGTCGATAACCTGCTGGACAAGGGCTACAGCCGGGCGTTGTTCAGCCATGACGGCAGTCAGTATGGGTATCGCGAGGAAGGCCGGGCGTGGATGTTCGGGGTGACTTGGACGCCAGAGTTTTGACCAGAGATTGTGGCGTTTGAGCCGGCCTCATCGCGGGCAAGCCCGCTCCCACAGGGATCACACTGAACCTGTGGGAGCGGGCTTGCCCGCGATGAATGCGCCTCGGTCTTAGTGGTCAGGCGCGATCAACTGGCACAACTTGGCAGTCGCCTCGATCATCTGCCCACTCGGCCGCTCCAGGCCTTTATCGGTCACCAGCAGCAATTGCCCCTGCACCACCGCCGTCACCTGTGGCCAGGCTTTCCACGCATCGAGCTGCGCCTGATCACTGGCCAGGATCACCTCGGGATTGCGCTGCAACACCGCCTCCACACTGACCTGCGGTGCAGGCTGCGTCAGGTCGGCAAACACATTGCGCGCCCCGCAAACCTGTAGCGCATCGCTGATGATCTGCCCACCGCCCACGGTGTACAGCGGCCGATCCCAGACTTGATAAAACACCCGTAACGGCTCGTCCCTTCGATAGCGCTGGCGCAGGGAATCGAGTTGCTGACGCAGATTTTCGGCCAATGAAACGCCACGTTCCGCTCTGCCGAGTTGCGCAGCGATCACTTCAATCTGGGCGGCAAGTTGTTCGAGGTTGTGAGGTTCGGCGACATAGGTGGGAATGTTCAGCCGTTTGAGCTGCTCACGCTGCGCCGGCCCCACACTGCCCGGCCACAGCAGCAATAGATCGGGCTTGAGGCTGAGCAGTCGCTCCATGTCCAACTGGCCGTAGCTGCCAACGGAAGGAATGTCTTTGAGTTCAGCGGGACGTTCGCCAGCATCCAGCACACCGACCAGAAGGTCAGCCGAGCTCAGCTCAACGACGATTTCAGAAAGCGACGGTGCCAGACTGACAACCCGCTCAACCGCAGTGGCCGAGCCGCTGACGGCCAATAGCAACACCGCCAGCCAGATGCTGCGCATCAGCCGAGTTGTCGCGGGATACGGTAGAGGTAGAACAGCACCGTAGTCGACAGTGCCAGCAGCACCAGCGGTACGGCTTCAAGACCGACGAATACCGCCAGCGCACCGATCCAGGCGGGCAGGCCGGCGACCAGAAACGCGGCACGGCGTTTCGCGGCCAGGGCGATCCAGGCGTCGGGTTCTTCAGGGGTGTCGAGAGCTTTCTGGGTGGCGATCAGCGCGTGCTTGTAGCCGCCAAAGAATTTCAGGCTGACAAACATCGAGGCCACACCGGCGATGAACAATGGCATCGCCAGCACCGGCAGAATCGCCTCGCTTTGGCCGAATACGCCGTTGATCACGAACAGCGGCACCAAGGCCAGCACCAGGTATTGCCACCAGTTGACGGACAGTCGCCGCCGCACCTGACCGCGAGTCACGCCCGGTCAACCTCGCCCTGATGTTCATTGCCCATCATATGGTCGAGCTTGCTGGCCTTGGTCGCCAGATAGAGCTTGTTGTGCGGGTTGTGACCAGTGTGCAACGGCACGCGCTCGGCCACCACGATGCCCATGTCGGTCAAGGCTTTGACCTTGCGTGGGTTGTTGGTCATCAGACGCAGGGACTTCACGCCCAGGTGCTCCAGCATCGGCAGGCACATGGCGTAGTCGCGCTGGTCGGCGGCGAAACCCAGACGTTCGTTTGCTTCAACGGTGTCGGCACCGCCGTCCTGCAATTCATAGGCGCGGATCTTGTTCAACAAGCCAATGCCGCGACCTTCCTGACGCAAGTAGAGCAACACGCCACGGCCTTCACGGGCGATTGCCTGCAGGGCTGCCTCGAGTTGCGAACCGCAGTCGCAACGCTGGCTGAACAAGGCATCGCCGGTCAGGCATTCGGAGTGCAACCGGCCGAGTACCGGAGCACCGTCGGCGAACTCACCCAGGCTCAATACTACGTGCTCGCGCCCGTTCTCTTCATCGAGAAAGCCATGCATGGTGAATTGCGCAAAAGGCGTTGGCAGCTTGGAAGCGGCGACAAAAACGACAGGCACCGGTGTGCTCCTGATCTATAAGTACTGAAGATTCGCAGAGGCGGCATTGTAACAGCACGTTCCTGCAGACGCTTAGGCTGAATTATGGGGCATAACGATCAAAATGTTTGATCAAGAGGCCAAGCCAACGACCCTTGTGGGAGCGGGCTTGCTCGCGAAAGCGGACTCACATTCAACATATGAGTAGCCTGATATATCGCTTTCGCGAGCAAGCCCGCTCCCACATTGACCGTATTCAGTCTGTGCCAAACGGGTACGGCTGTTTCCACTTTGCGAAAATCGGTTTCAGCTGGCCATTTTTGACCAGCACTTCCATGCGCTGATCGAACAGCGCCATCAACTTGCGAGCTCCTGGTGTATCGGCGAAGCACAGGTACAGTGGCAGGTCCGCGATGTGCGTGCGGCGAAACTGCGACGGGTCCTTGGCTCGATTAACGATGTAATCGACTTCGGTCAGCGCATCGATGTAGTAGTCGACGCGATTGTGGGTCAGCATCGACAGAATTCCCGTCCGCCGCACGACTTCGTTATAGCGCTGCACATTGGGCAGATAAGCCTGGTACTTGTAGCCGCGCACCCAGGCCAATCGATAGTTGCCCAGGGTTTGCAGGGTCGGCACCGGATTGCTGGCCAGACCCAGCGCATAGATCGGATCGGTATCGAAACTCCAGCGCGGATAGAGCACACCGCTGACTTCATCCCGATAGGCACCGACACAAGCGTCCACTTCGCCACGCTGTGCAAGGCCCGTGGCGCGTGTATACGGTTCGGTTCGAATATCCAGTTTGACGCCCGCCGGCTCGAACACTTCGCGCAACACGTCCCAGCCCAACCCATGGCCATCGGCGGCGGTGAAGTCTTCCCAGGCTTCACTGGCGAGGTGAATCACGGGCGGCATTGTCGGTGCGTCCCCCGCTTGGGCGAACGAGCAGAACACTGCGAAAACCATCAGCAGCAACCCGCGTCGCGCCATCCCCGGTTCTCTCACTGGACGCTTCAGACGAAAAACCACACCAGCGCTTGCATCGCCAACCACGCAAATACGCCCGCCAGCACGTCGTCGAGCATGATCCCGACACCACCGTGCACATGCCGGTCGATCCAGTGAATCGGCCACGGCTTGAGGATGTCGAAGAAGCGGAACATCAGGAACCCCGCCAGCAACCAGTACCAGCCTTCCGGCACCAGCCACAGGGTGATCCACATCCCGACCATTTCGTCCCAGACGATGCCTTCGTGGTCATGTACGCGCAAATCGTCGGCGACCTTGCCGCACAGCCAGAAGCCGAAGAGCATGGTGATGCCGAGCATCAGCCAGTAGCCCCAGTCGGGCAGCATCTGCCACAACGGAATAAAGGGTAACGCCACTAACGAACCCCAGGTGCCCGGCGCTTTTGGCAGGGTGCCCGAGCCGAAGCCGAACGCCAGGAAATGCCACGGATTGCGCCAGACCGACGGCGGTACGAACTGCGCCGGGACCTGTTTGGGATGATCTGTCACGGTGTCTCCCGAAAATGTTGGTAACCCCGGACTGGCGGGGTGATGTCGTGTCCGTCGGCGTCCAGCAGTGTCACGCCCTGCCCTGCTACGACCCGCCCAAGCACATGGATCGGCCAGCCGTCCGCCAGCAACGATGGCAACTCGGCGGGCGGCAAGGTGAAGGCCAGCACGTAATCGTCACCGCCGCTCAGGGCGGCTTGCTCAGCGTCGGACTGGCCGAGGAAGGCCAGCAGCGCCTTCGACAACGGCAGCTTACTGCGCTCCACCTGAACCCCGACTTTCGACGCCAGGGCAATGTGTCCGCAGTCGGCGAGCAGGCCGTCGGAGATATCCAGCGCCGCAGTGGCTCTGCCGCGCAACGCCATGCCCAGCCCCAGCTGCGGTTGCGGTGACCAGTAATGGGCACGCAACGGATCAGCGATGGCCGGGTCAGCCATTCGCTGGCCGAGCACCAATGGCAATGCACCCGCGCCGTTCCCCAGCTCACCGCCCACGCAGAGCAAATCACCCGGCCGTGCGCCGCTGCGGGTCAACGCCAAACCAGCCGGCACCCGACCGAATACGGTCATGGTCAGGCTCAGCGGCCCGCGGGTAGTATCGCCCCCCACCAGCGCCACACCGCAATTTTGCGCCATGAGGTTCAAACCACGGGCGAAGGCTTCCAGCCAATCGGTGGTCACCGTCGGCAAGGTCAGGGCAAGGGTAAAGGCAATGGGAGCGGCGCCCATGGCGGCCAGATCACTGACAGCCACAGCCAGCGAGCGCTGACCGAGCAGAAACGGGTCGCAGGGGTCTGCGAAATGCACACCGGCCACGAGCGTGTCGGTGGAAATCGCCAACTGCTCCCCGGGGGGAACAGCCAGCAAGGCACAGTCGTCGCCGATCCCGAGGGCAACGCCTTCGCCGCCCTGCGCACAAGGCGCGGCGGCGAAGAAATTGCGGATCAGCTCAAACTCACCCATAGCGATTACAAGCGCCGATCAGCGCTTGAACGCCTTCACTTCAGCTTCACGCAGACGCGGGGCCAGCTTGTCGAGCACACCGTTGACGAACTTGTGGCCGTCGGTGGAACCGAAGACCTTGGCCAGTTCGATACCTTCGTTGATCACAACGCGGTACGGCACATCAACGCGCTCGAGCAGCTCCCAGGTGGACAGGCGCAGAACCGCCAGTTCAACCGGGTCCAGCTCTTCGATGGTGATGTCCAGGCATGGCGCCAGTGCGGCGTCGATCCGGTCCTTCTGTGCCGGAACCCCATGCAGGATTTCACGGAAGTAGGCGCCGTCGACATCGCTGAAATCGTTATCGACCCGGAACTGCGCTTCGATCTCGTTCAGCGACTGCTTGGCCATGTGCCATTGGTACAGCGCCTGAGTCGCGAGCTGACGGGCTTCGCGACGCTTGACGCTTTTCGATGGCTTGCCGGCATCCGCAGGCTTTGGATCGCGCGGGTTGAAACGATCGCTATCGTCGCTAATCACTTGGCCTCCAACTGCGCCAGCAGGCTGACCATTTCCAGAGCGGACAGGGCAGCTTCAGCACCTTTGTTACCGGCCTTGGTGCCGGAACGTTCGATGGCTTGTTCGATGGAATCAACTGTCAGTACGCCGAAAGCGACCGGCACGCCGAACTCCATGGACACCTGGGCCAGGCCCTTGGTGCATTCGCCCGCCACGTATTCGAAGTGCGGAGTACCGCCACGAATGACTGCGCCCAGGGCGATGATTGCCGCGAACTCGCCTTTCTGAGCGACTTTTTGCGCAACCAGCGGGATTTCGAAGGCGCCAGGCGCACGGATGATGGTGATGTCGCTTTCGCTCACGCCATGGCGAACCAGGGCATCAACTGCACCGCTGACCAGGCTTTCAACGACGAAGCTGTTGAAACGGCCCACTACCAAAGCGTAGCGGCCTTTAGGGGCGATGAAGGTACCTTCGATGGTCTTCAGGGTCATTCGTTAGATCTCTTAAAGAGCCGGGACGCGTTTTCTACGCGTCCCTCAGTGATATTTGAACCGCGAATACAGCACCGGAAATTCCGCAATGATGTTCACTTGCAAATCGTTGTGGCGAGGGAGCTTGCTCCCGCTGGGCTGCGTAGCGGCCCCTCTTGTGGGCGCTGCGCACCCAAGCGGGAGCAAGCTCCCTCGCCACAGTAAATCAAACACGCCTTAAGTGAACAATGATGCCAAATCCCGGGTCATTATTCGGAGGGCACGTATTCTACAACTTCCAGATCGAAACCGGATATCGCATTAAATTTCATCGGCGCAGACATCAGGCGCATTTTACGCACGCCCAGGTCGCGAAGGATCTGCGAACCGGCACCGACGATGCTGTAGGTGGTCGGTTTTTTCACCGCGGTGTGGTCGGCGGTTTCACGGATGTGTGCCAGCAACACGTCGCCATCGAGCGGGTGACCGAGCAACAGCACCACGCCGCTGCCAGCCTCGGCAACCGCAGCCATGGCGGCGCGCAGGCTCCAGCGGCCCGGTTGCTTGACCATCAACAGGTCACGCAGCGGGTCCATGTTGTGCACCCGGACCAGCGTCGGCTCTTCGGCACACACGGTGCCCAGGGTCAGCGCCATGTGCACATCGCCTTCCACCGAATCACGATAGGTCACCAGGTTGAACTGGCCCAATTCGCTGTCCAGCGGCTGCTCGGCAATCCGCTGAACGGTACGTTCGTGGATCATCCGGTAGTGAATCAGGTCGGCGATGGTGCCGATCTTGATGTTGTGTTCGGCGGCAAACGCTTCGAGTTCAGCGCGACGGGACATGGTGCCGTCGTCGTTCATCACTTCGCAGATCACACCGCTCGGCTCGAAACCGGCCATGCGCGCCAGGTCGCAGGCTGCTTCAGTGTGGCCGGCGCGGGCCAGGGTGCCACCGGCCTGGGCCATCAGCGGGAAGATATGGCCAGGGCTGACGATGTCTTCAGCCTTGGCGTCTTTGGCGGCAGCGGCTTGCACGGTGCGCGCACGGTCGGCCGCGGAGATACCGGTGGTCACGCCTTCGGCGGCTTCGATGGACACGGTGAACTTGGTGCCGAAGCCGGAACCGTTGCGTGGCGCCATCAACGGCAGCTTGAGCAGTTCGCAGCGCTCGCGGCTCATCGGCATGCAGATCAGGCCACGGGCGTGCTTGGCCATGAAGTTGATGTGCTCAGGCTGGCAGCACTCGGCGGCCATGATCAGGTCGCCTTCGTTCTCGCGGTCTTCGTCATCCATGAGGATGACCATCTTGCCTTGGCGGATGTCTTCAACCAGTTCTTCGATGCTATTGAGCGCCACAAGGCACCCCCCTTCTTTCAAAAATTGAGGTTCAGGAATTGAGGTAGCCGTTCTCGGCCAGAAAGCTTTCGGTAATGTTGCCGGACTTTGCAGGCTCTGCGGCCTTATCGCCCAACAACAGGCGTTCCAGATAACGGGCCAGCAAGTCGACTTCCAGGTTCACCCGGCGACCAGGCTGGTACGACGCCATGATGGTTTCGCTCAGGGTGTGCGGAATGATCGTCAGCAGGAATTCGGCGCCATCGACCGCGTTCACCGTCAGGCTGGTGCCGTCGACGGTGATCGAGCCTTTATGGGCGATGTACTTGGCCAGGTCTTTCGGGGCACGGATGCGAAATTCCACGGCGCGGGCATTGTCGGTGCGGGCAACCACTTCGCCCACGCCATCGACGTGACCGCTGACCAGATGCCCGCCGAGACGGGTGGTCGGGGTCAGGGCTTTTTCCAGATTCACCGGGCTGCCGCTTTTCAAGTCATTCATCGCGGTGCAGTCGAGGGTTTCGCGACTGACGTCCGCCGCAAAGCCATTGCCCGGCAATTCAACCGCGGTCAGGCACACGCCATTGACGGCAATGCTGTCGCCCAGCTTGACGTCGCTCAGGTCGAGCTTGCCGGTTTCTACGTAAACCCGCACATCTCCGCCTTTTGGGGTCAATGCGCGAATACTGCCGATGGATTCGATGATGCCGGTAAACATGGAGTCCTCCTCGAGAACAGAGCCAGCGCTAGAGCAATGGCCGGGAATTATACGCTCGCCAATGGCACAGGAATGGCAGTGACTCGCCAGTCATCGCCAACCGCACGAATTTCGGTGATTTTGAGCTCAGGCGCATCTTTCATCTGCGCCAGTGGCCAGTCCAGTAAGGGACGGGCCGAGGAGCCGAGAAACTTGCCGGCGATGAAGATCTGGAACTCATCCACCAGTCCGAGCTGGGCAAACGCGCCAGCCAGTCGCGGGCCGGCTTCGACCAACACTTCATTGACACCACGGTTGGCGAGCTCGACCAGCAACTGATGCAGATCGACCTGGCCATCATCGCCCGGCACGATCAGGCATTCCGGGCCGTTGGCGTACTGTTCTTCCACCGCGACACACGTGGCGACCAGTGCAGGACCCGCCTTGAAGAACGGTGCATTCAGCGGCACCCGCAGGCGACCGTCGATCAGCACGCGAAGCGGCGGACGGCTCATGGCCAACGCGGTCTGCTCAGCGTCCAGACCCAACTCGTCGGCACGCACAGTTAAACGGGCGTTGTCCGCCAGCACCGTGTCGGCGCCGGTCAGCACCACGCTGGCCTGGGCGCGCAAACGCTGTACCGCCGAACGCGCCGCGGGGCCGGTGATCCACTGGCTCTCGCCGCTTTCCATCGCCGTGCGACCGTCGAGGCTCATCGCCAACTTGACCCGCACGAACGGCAAGCCATGTTCCATGCGTTTGAGGAAGCCTTGATTGAGCGTGCGCGCCTCGCCTTCCAGCACGCCGCTTTCAGTGGCGATACCGGCCTGGGCCAGACGTTGCAGACCGCGACCGGCGACTTCCGGGTTCGGGTCCTGCATCGCCGCAACGACGCGCGCCACACCGGCATTCACCAGCGCATCGGCGCAAGGCGGCGTACGGCCGTGGTGGCTGCAAGGTTCGAGGGTCACGTAAGCCGTGGCGCCCCGCGCCTTGTCGCCAGCGGCGCGCAGGGCATGGACTTCAGCATGGGGCTCGCCGGTGCGCACATGCCAGCCTTCGCCGACAATCTGCCCGTCGCGCACTACCACGCAGCCAACCCGGGGGTTGGGATGCGTCGTGTAATGACCTTTGCGCGCCAGTTCCAGGGCTCGGGCCATGTAATGCGCGTCGAGGATGGCTTGTTCGGAAGAAGTGGTCATTCTTTCACCGGCTCACGGGCGAGGCGATCGATCTCTTCGCGGAACTCGTTGAGGTCCTGGAAGCGTCGGTACACCGAAGCGAAGCGGATATAGGCGACTTCATCAAGCTTCTTCAGCTCGGCCATCACCAGTTCGCCAACCACGAGGGATTTGACCTCGCGTTCGCCGGTGGCGCGCAGCTTGTGTTTGATGTGCACCAGCGACGATTCCAGGCGCTCGACACTCACCGGGCGCTTCTCCAGCGCCCGCTGCATGCCGGCACGGAGTTTTTCTTCGTCGAACGGCTGGCGACTGCCGTCGGTTTTGATCAGGCGCGGCAACACCAGTTCAGCGGTTTCGAACGTCGTGAAACGTTCGCCGCAGGCCAGGCATTCACGCCGGCGGCGCACCTGTTCGCCCTCGGCGACCAGACGCGAGTCGATGACCTTGGTGTCGTTGGCACCGCAGAAGGGACAGTGCATGGTGGCAGGCAACAAAAAATGGGAGGGCCATGGTAGCGCATCCCCGTGGCAAGACAAGCCATAGGGTTTGCGGTATACAGACTGGCTGTCTATGGATTTCGCTTGCTGGAGCCGCCAATGTCTTTACGACCACTCATTTTGCTCAGTCTTTTCAGCCTGTTGGTGGCCTGTGGCAGCGATGCGCCCAAGCCCCAGCCGCCAACGCCCGGCCCTGCACCGCAACAGGCGCAGAAGAAAGCCAAGGCATCGGCCGAGCTCGGTCCGCTGCCGGCTTATCAACGTGAATTGAGCGGCACCCTGCAGGGCGTGCCGGCCGGCGCCGAAGTCGAACTGGCGTTGCTGGTGATCGACGAAAAGGATCGTCCGCAACTATTGCTAGCCAGTTCCAACCTGATCGGCACCAATCAAGTGTTGCCGTTTCGTCTGCGCTTCAACCCTGAATCCTTTCCGGCCGGTGCCCGCGTCGAGCTTCGCGGCCGCGCCAGCCAGTCCGGGCAGTTGATTCTGCATCTGCCGGCGCAAATGATCACACAACCAACTACCCAGGCATTGGGTCCGCTGCAATTCGTCAAAGCGCCATGATTGCACCGCTCGACCTGCAACAAGCGTTAGCTGAACTGCTCGGCGATGCACAGCTTGTAGCCTGTGAGTTACCCGGCACCGAGCTGAAACTCTGGCTGATCGACGGCGACAACATGGACCGTGCCTTCAGCCCGGAAGAAACCCGGCGGATTCTCCACGAGCCGCCGTATTGGAGTTTCTGCTGGGCCAGTGGGCTGGCCGTGGCTCGCTATCTTGCCGAACACCCGCATTGGGTCGAAGGTAAACGGGTGCTGGATTTCGGCGCCGGTTCAGGGGTCGCCGGGATTGCGGCGGTGAAAGCCGGGGCTCTGGAAGTGGTGGCCTGTGACCTGGACCCGCTGGCGATTACCGCGTGTCGGGCGAATGCCGAACTCAATGGCGTGCAACTTAGCTACTCGACAGACTTTTTCGCCGAGGCCGATCGGTTTGATCTGATTCTGGTGGCCGATGTGTTGTACGACCGGGCAAATCTGCCCTTGCTCGACGAGTTTCTCAGCCGTGGCCGGGAAGCGTTGGTGGCGGATTCGCGCGTGAGGGATTTTCGCCATCCGTTGTATCGGCGCATCGAAATGCTGGAGGCAATGACCTTGCCGGATCTGGCCGAGCCTGAAGAGTTTCGGCATGTGAGTCTTTACCACGCCACCCGGACATGATCGTTCCCACGCTCTGCGTGGGAACGATCAGTACTCTGACTTCCGGCCACCCCCCACCAAGCCTTATAGTGACCACATCCACGCTTTTACGAGATCCCCCCATGAGTCAGCAAACGCCGTACATTTTCGACGCCACGACTGCCGATTTCGACCAGTCGGTGATCGAGAACTCTTTTCACAAACCGGTGCTGGTGGATTTCTGGGCCGAATGGTGTGCGCCGTGCAAGGCCTTGATGCCGATGCTGCAAACCATCGCCGAGAGCTATCAGGGCGAGTTGCTGCTGGCCAAGGTCAATTGCGACATCGAGCAGGACATTGTTGCGCGCTTCGGCATTCGCAGCCTGCCAACGGTGGTGCTGTTCAAGGACGGTCAACCGGTGGACGGCTTTGCCGGTGCGCAACCGGAATCGGCTGTGCGCACGATGCTCGAACCCCACGTGCAAATGCCGCCGCCCGCTGCTGCCGACCCGTTCGAACAGGCTCAGGCGCTGTTTGATGATGGCCGCTACGCCGACGCCGAAGCCACGCTCAAAGTGCTGCTGGCAGAAGACAACACCAACGCCAAGGCGCTGATTCTCTACGCCCGCTGCCTCACCGAGCGCGGCGAGCTGGGTGAAGCGCAAATCGTGCTCGACGCGGTCAAGACCGATGAGCACAAGGCCGCACTGGCCGGCGCCAAGGCGCAGATCCAGTTCCTCGGTCAGGCCAGGGATTTGCCGGATGCGGCAGACCTGAAAGCCCGTCTGGCGAAAAATCCGCAGGACGATGAGGCGGTCTATCAACTGGCGATCCAGCAACTGGCCCGTCAGCAATACGACGCGGCGCTGGATGCCTTGCTGAAGCTGTTCATCCGCAATCGCAGCTACAGCGAAGGCTTGCCGCACAAGACCTTGCTGCAAGTGTTCGAACTGCTGGGCAACGATCACCCGCTGGTAACCACGTACCGTCGCAAGTTGTTTGCTGCGCTTTATTAAAATCAAAAGATCGCAGCCCGCGGCAGCGCCTACGCAGGCTTGATCCAGCTGTACAGCGGCGTATCCCCGCCGCTCACCACTTTGACGTCGGCGCAGTGGCGCAAGCGCACCAACAAGCGTTTGCCCGCCGCGGCACTGCCGGTCAGCCCTTCCAGCTGCTCCAGCAAATCCGGCCCACTCAATTGCCCGGCCTTGTGCAGCAACTCTTGGGCGATCTGCCACAGCGCATCGTCCTGATTCACCGGTTTGGCGGGCGTAGCACTCCCCTCGGGTTTTGCTGTCTGCAACTGCGCACCAAGCTGCGCCCAGTCGCCCTCATCCAGTTCCAGCGTCAAATCCACCGGCCAGTCGCCGATGCTTCCACGTATTCGCAACATTAGTCCGCTCCTGCACATACCTGACTCGCATGCTCCCATGGGTCTTGCGCAACGCCAAGCAGACGGTCAAACTCTCGGCACTTTCGTTATAAGATTACATAACAAATTTTTCATTTTACTTATCGGAGACCCGTCATGCGCCGTTTGCTGCTCGCTTTGCCGTTTGCCTTGTTGCCGCTGGCTGTCGCCCAAGCGGCTGTCGAGCATGATCACGATCATGATGAACACGGCAGCCTCAGCGCCCACGAACATGGCGTCGGTCGCCTGAACGCGGCGCTGGATGGCCAGACTCTGGAGCTGGAGCTGGAGAGCCCGGCGATGAACCTGGTGGGCTTCGAACACGCCGCCACCACCGACGCCGACAAGACCAAAGTCGCCGCCGTCCGCGCGCAGCTGGAAAAACCGCTGGCGCTGTTCAACCTGCCGAAAGCCGCCGGTTGCGTGGTCGCGACTCAGGAACTGGAAAGCCCGTTGTTCGGTGACAAACCGGATGCCGACGACCACGATGAAGATGATCACGAGGCGGCCAAGGACGGTCACGAACATCACCATGACCACAGCGAAATCCACGCCCATTACCAATTCAGCTGCTCGGCCCCAGGCGCGCTGAAGACCCTCGATCTGGCGAATATCTTCAACACATTCCCGGCCACCCAGAAAATTCAGGTACAACTGATCAGCCCGAGCGGACAGCAAGGGGTTGAAGTGACGGCCAAAACCGCCGCCCTGAAATTCTGATCCGACACCGCTCCCACAGGGTTCACCACCAACCTGACCGGTTTCACATGACCCAAGCACTCATCGAACTGTCCGACCTGGGCTTCAGTTGGCCCGGTCATCCGCCGCTGCTGGACATCCCCGCGTTTCGCCTCATGCCAGGTGAAACCCTGTTCCTCAAAGGCCCCAGCGGCAGCGGCAAGACCACCCTGCTCGGCCTGCTCGGTGGCGTGCAAAAGCCTGATCACGGCAGCATTCGCCTGCTCGGCCAGGAGCTGACCGAACTCTCCGCCGGGGCTCGCGACCACTTTCGCGTCGATCACACCGGCTACATCTTTCAGCAGTTCAACTTGCTGCCTTTTCTCTCGGTGCGCGAGAACGTTGAGCTGCCCTGCCACTTCTCCAAGCTGCGTGCCGAACGGGCGATCCAGCGCCACGGCAGCGTCGATCAAGCCGCGGCCACCCTCCTCGCCCACTTGGGCCTGATGGATGAAAACATCCTCAGCCGTCGCGCCGATTCGCTGTCCATCGGCCAGCAGCAACGGGTCGCCGCCGCGCGTGCGTTGATTGGTCAGCCGGAACTGGTGATCGCCGACGAACCGACCTCGGCGCTGGACTACGACGCCCGCGAAAACTTCATTCGCCTGCTGTTCGCCGAATGCCGCGAAGCCGGATCGAGCCTGTTGTTTGTCAGCCATGACCAGAGCCTCGCGCCGCTGTTCGATCGCCACCTGTCGCTGGCCGATCTCAATCGCGCCGCCACCCCGTCCGAGGTTTGAGATGTATTTGTTTCGTCTAGCCATGGCCAGCCTGGCTAACCGTCGCTTCACCGCGATCCTTACCGCGTTCGCCATCGCCCTGTCGGTCTGCCTGTTGCTGGCGGTGGAGCGGGTGCGCACCGAGGCCAAGGCCAGTTTCGCCAGTACCATCAGCGGCACCGACCTGATCGTCGGCGCGCGCTCCGGCTCGGTGAACCTGCTGTTGTATTCGGTGTTCCGCATCGGCAACGCCACCAATAACATCCGCTGGGACAGCTTCGAACATTTCGCCAACAACCCGAAAGTGAAGTGGGCGATCCCGATGTCCCTCGGTGATTCCCATCGCGGTTATCGGGTGATGGGTACCACCGAGGCATACTTCGAGCATTACCAGTATGGCCATCAACAACACCTGGAACTGGCCGGTGGCCGCGCCTTCGCCAGCGATCCGTTCGAAGTGGTGCTCGGTGCCGAAGTGGCCGAGGCGTTGCATTACAAACTCGACGACAAACTGGTGTTGGCCCATGGCGTGGCGGCGATCAGCCTGGTCAAGCACGACGACAAACCGTTCACCGTGGTCGGCATTCTCAAGCGCACCGGCACCCCGGTTGACCGCACGCTGCACATCAGCCTCGGCGGGATGGAAGCGATCCACATCGACTGGCACAACGGCGTGCCAGCGCGCGGTAACGGCCGAATCAGTGCCGACCAGGCGCGCAACATGGACCTGACGCCGCAAGCGATCACCGCGTTCATGCTCGGCCTCAACAGCAAGATTTCGACGTTTGCGCTGCAACGGGAGATCAACGAATTCCGTGGCGAACCGATGCTGGCGATCCTCCCGGGTGTGGCATTGCAGGAGCTGTGGAGCTTGATGAGCACGGCGGAAAAAGCCTTGTTTGTCGTCTCGCTATTCGTGGTGCTCACCGGGTTGATCGGCATGCTCACGGCGATCCTCACCAGCCTCAATGAGCGGCGCCGCGAGATGGCGATTCTGCGCTCGGTCGGCGCGCGGCCGTGGCACATCGCGACCTTGTTGGTGCTGGAAGCCTTTGCCCTGGCGTTGTCCGGAGTGACTGCCGGTGTGGCGCTGCTGTATGTGTGCATCGCTGTGGCGCAGGGGTACGTGCAGGCGAATTATGGCTTGTACTTGCCGCTGGCCTGGCCGAGCGAATATGAATGGACGCTGCTCGGTGGCATCCTGATCGCCGCGCTGCTGATGGGCAGCGTGCCGGCCTGGCGTGCTTATCGCCAATCCTTGGCCGATGGCCTGTCGATCCGCCTGTGAGGACGTTGAAGATGCCCCGTGCTGTGCTTGCGCTGTTGATGCTGGTTGCCCTTCCGCTGTGGGCAGCCGAGCCGAAAGACCTGACCTGGTCGGAAATGATCCCGCCGGATGCGGCGCCAGAAGTGCCGAACATGACGCCGCTGCATGACCTGTCGAAGATGAGCGATGCGTTGGCCGCGGAGTCGGCCCCAGCCGCCAAACAGGACATGCCAAACGCGCCGGTGGTGAAGAGCCTCGATGGCCAGAACATTCGTCTGCCGGGGTACATCGTGCCGCTGGAAGTCAGTGAAGAAGGCCGTACCACGGAGTTTCTGCTGGTGCCGTATTTCGGCGCCTGCATCCACGTACCGCCTCCACCGTCGAACCAGATCGTGCATGTCAAAAGCGAAGTCGGCGTGAAGCTGGATGAGCTGTATCAGCCGTACTGGATCGAGGGTGCGTTGCAGGTCAAGGCGTCCACCAGCGAGTTGGCGGATGCCGGGTATCAGATGGAGGCGGACAAGATTTATGTGTATGAATTGCCGGAGTGAATCCGGTGGTTATGTGTCGCCGACAAGATAGCCATCGCGGGCAAGCCCGCTCCCACAGTGTTCTCTGTTGTTCACAAATATTGCATTCACAGAAGATCCCTGTGGGAGCGGGCTTGCCCGCGATGAGGCCCTCAAAAACGCCACAAAAACCAGGCCATCACTGTTTCATTGAGCTGAATCAAAAGACCATATCAGTTGCATCCCTACCATTGGACATCGACCATTTTTAACGTCCTTTGGAGCCCCCATGCACAAGTTCGCGCTCTGCGCTTCGCTGTTCGCCCTCGCGCTCACAGCCCCGCTCGCCCATGCTCATACCGCCGGTGACATCATCGTTCGGGCCGGTGCGATCACCGTCAACCCGGAAGCCGACAGCTCCAGCGTGAAGGTCGATCAAGGCCCGCTGAAGGGTGCCGATCTGGGTGGCAAAGCCACCATGAGCAGCGACACGCAACTGGGCCTGAACTTCGCCTACATGATCACCAATAACCTGGGGATCGAATTGCTCGCGGCCTCGCCGTTCGAGCATGACGTGAAGCTCAAAGGCACCGCCCTCGGCGCCGCCAACGGCAAACTCGGCACCCTGAAACACCTGCCGCCAACCCTGAGCCTGGTCTACTACCCACTGGACGCCAAGTCCGCGTTCCAGCCTTACATCGGCGGCGGTATCAACTACACCTGGATCTACGACGAGCACGTCGGCAGCGACGCCGCCGCCAACGGCTTCAGCAACTTCAAGGCGGAAAACTCCTGGGGCCTGGCCTGGCAGGTCGGTGCCGATTACATGCTGACCGACAACGTGATGATCAACGCCCAGGTGCGCTACATTGACATCGACACCACCGCGACCGTCGAAAACAACGCCGTCGCGCCGGGCACCCGGGCCAAGGTCGACGTTGATGTGGACCCGTTCATTTACATGGTTGGTTTGGGTTACAAGTTTTAAGAAACACTTGCCCGGCTTTTGTGGCGAGGGAGCTTGCTCCCGCTGGGCTGCGAAGCAGACCCAATAATGATGGCGACTGCTGCGCAGTCGAACGGGAGCAAGCTCCCTCGCCACGGTTATTGCATCGGTCACAAAAAAAAGGCGCCTTCAAAGGCGCCTTTTTTGTGGCTGTGCAAAACCTCAGTGCCCCAGCAACCGCGCCAGGCCGACGCTCATCGGTGTCTGCTGCGGGTAGGTAAACCGCTCCAGCAAACGTCGGTTATTCGCGCGTGAATGGCGGATGTCACCGGAACGTGCCGGGCCATAGCTCACGGGCGGCAGCTTACCCACCACCGCTTCAAGGGCTTCAAGCATTTGCTTGAGGCTGGTGGCCTGATTCCAGCCGACATTGACCGCACCGACTTCGACCTGTGGCTTCACTATGGCTTGCACCAGCACGTCCACCAGGTCCTCGACATAGACAAAATCCCGAGTCTGCTCGCCATCGCCGAACACAGTAATCGGCAAGCCTTTCTGCGCGCGCTCGCTGAAAATGCTGATCACCCCGGAATACGGCGAGGACGGATCCTGTCGCGGGCCGAAGATGTTGAAGAAACGGAAAACCACCGGTTCCAGACCGTGCTGGCGACGATAGAAATCGAAGTAATGCTCGCTCGCCAACTTGTCCGCCGCGTACGGCGTCAACGGTGCCTTGGGCGTGTCTTCGTCGATCGATTCACCTTCACCGTTGTTGCCATAAACCGCGGCGCTGGATGCAAACAGCACCCGTTTGACGCCGGCTTGACGCATGGCTTCGCAGACATTCAGCGAGCCGATGAAGTTGCTCTGGTGAGTCTTCACCGGATCGTCCACCGAGGCCTGCACCGAGGCCACCGCGGCCAGATGCGCCACAGCGCTGCAACCGACCATCGCCTGCGCCACCAGCGCGGCATCGGCGACGTCGCCCACGATCAGTTCGACGAGAGGATTGTCCAGCGGCAAGTTGCTGCGTTTGCCGGTAGAGAGGTCATCGAGAATGCGCACCGAATGGCCTTTGGCAAGCAAGGCGTCGGTCAGGTGCGAACCGATGAAACCGGCACCGCCGGTGATTAAAACAGGGCTGTCAGCCATGGCGATAAAACCTATCCAGTAAGCCCGGGAGTGCCGCACGCCAGGCGCGAGGCTTGATCCCGAAAGTGTGCAGAATTTTCTTGCAGGCCAGCACCGCGTGTTGCGGTTCTTCGGCGGCGTCGGGCCGCGCAGCATGAGCCTGGGCCGTCGGCGCTTCGATGGCCAGCGGGTGCAGGGCGCGTGCTTCGGTAAGAATCGCCTGCCCCAATGCCAGCGGCGTGGTCGCCTCATGCCCGGCGTAGTGGTAAGTGCCCCACAGCGGCGCAGAGCAATCGAGTTGCTTGAGCACCGAAATGATCACCCGGGCGGCATCGTCCACCGGCGTCGGATTCCCCCGACGATCATCAGCCATCAGCAGTTCTTCAGCTTTCTCGGCCCGGGCCAGGAATCGCCCGAGGGTGCCGTCGGGGCTGTCGTCGAGCAGCCAGCCGAAACGCAGCAACACATGCTGCGGACAGGTTGCGCGTACGCTTTGCTCGATTCGCCACAAGGCCTGACCGCGCAGGCCCAGCGGTACCGGTTCGTCTTTTTCGCTGTAGGCGGTCGCCCGGGAGCCATCGAACACGCGATAACTCGACGGTTGCAGCAGCACAATGTTGTGATGCTGGCACAGCTCGGCCAGCCGCTCGATTGCTCGCTCCTGCCCGGCCAGACGCTGCTCGCTGACGGTTTCCGCCTGGAACCAGTCAAAGTAATAGGCGAGATTGATCAACGCATCCGGACGGGTATCGTCGAGCAGTTGCGTCAGGCTCGCGGCGTCCCAGCCGTCTTGCGGTGGGCGGGGGGCGAGGAAACCGATATCTTCCTCCGCACCGAGGCGAATCAGCGCCTGCCCAAGGGCATTTCCGCCGCCCAGTAACATAAGGCGCATTCGCATAGAGTCAGCAGGCCCAGTCTGATTGGAACGATGGCTTTATCGACAGCGCCCGCAGGCGATGTCCTCAATAATTGCCGGAATCGTTGCATTTTGCGGGTTTAGTGCGCAACCGTCATCCGTAAAGTGTAGTTCCCGGGGATTTGTGGTGCAGCTACTGGCCTCAGGATCAACACAGAGCCTGAGCGGTACTTGCAACTTCCCGCCCCCACCCGCATAAATTGGCTCATGAACCTGCCCATCCCCGCAGACAGCGCTCTGAACGGTTTCCACCCCGCCGTCAGCGCCTGGTTCAGCAATACCTTCGCGACGGCCACCGCCGCCCAGGCCCGGGCGTGGCCGTTGATACGCCAGCGCCGTTCGACCCTGATCGCCGCGCCCACCGGCTCCGGCAAGACCCTCACCGCGTTTCTGGCCGTGCTCGACGATCTGGTCCATCGTGGCCTGGAGAGCCCGGATGGCCTGCCGGATGAAACCCTGGTGGTCTACGTTTCGCCACTCAAGGCGCTGTCCAACGATATCCAGATCAACCTGCAAAACCCGCTGGCCGGCATCACCGAACAGTTGCGCGTGATGGGCCTGCCCGACGTGCCGATCAGCACCGCCGTGCGCACCGGCGATACGCCGCAAAAAGAGCGCTCGGCCATGCGCAAAACCGCGCCGCACATTCTGGTGACCACCCCGGAATCCCTTTACGTGCTGCTCGGCTCCGACTCCGGCCGGCAAATGCTCGGCACCATCCACACGGTGATCGTCGACGAAATCCATGCCATTGCCGCCAGCAAACGTGGCAGTCACCTGGCCCTGAGCCTGGAGCGATTGCAGGCGCTTTGCGCGCAACCGCTGGTGCGTATCGGCCTGTCCGCCACGCAAAAACCCATCGAAGCGGTGTCGCGCTTTCTGGTCGGCCGTGATCGCGACTGCGACATCATCGACATCGGCCACGCCCGCCCACGGGATCTCGATATAGAGGTGCCACCCGTGCCGTTGTCGGCGGTGATGGCCAATGACGTCTGGGAACTGGTCTATGACCGACTCGCCGCCCTCGCCCGTGAACACCGGACCACGCTGATTTTCGTCAACACCCGGCGCCTGGCCGAACGCCTGAGTCGCCACTTGAGCGAACGCCTCGGCAAGGACGCGGTTGCCGCCCACCATGGCAGCCTGGCCAAAGAGTTTCGTCTCGATGCCGAGCAACGGCTCAAGCGCGGCGAACTGCAAGTGCTGATCGCCACCGCTTCGCTGGAATTGGGGATCGATATCGGCGACGTCGACCTGGTGTGCCAGATCGCTTCGCCACGCTCGATTGCCGGGTTTCTGCAACGGGTCGGCCGCTCCGGGCACCAGGTCGGCGGCACGCCCAAGGGCCGTTTGTTTGCCACCACCCGCGACGACCTGATCGAATGCGCCGCCCTGCTCGATTGCGTACGCCGTGGTGAGCTCGACACGCTGCAAATCCCCGAGGCGCCGCTGGACGTGCTGGCCCAGCAGATCATCGCCGAGGTCAGCTGCCAGGAATGGCAGGAGCAGGCGCTGCTGGAGATGCTGCGCAACGCCTCGCCCTACGCCACGCTCGACGAAAAGCACTATCAGGCACTGCTGCAGATGCTCGCCGAGGGCTACAACGGGCGCCAGGGGATTCGCAGCGCTTACCTGCACCGGGACGCCGTAAGCCGCACCCTGCGGGGCCGTCGAGGCGCCAAGCTGACCGCCGTGACCAGCGGCGGGACGATTCCGGACAACGCCGACTACAGCGTTTTGCTGGAGCCTCAAGGGCTGAACATCGGCAGCGTCAACGAAGACTTCGCGGTGGAAAGCATCGCCGGGGATATCTTTCAGTTGGGCAATACGTCGTATCGGATCCTGCGGGTCGAAACCGGCAAGGTCCGGGTCGAAGACGCCCAGGGTCAGCCGCCGAGCATTCCGTTCTGGCTCGGTGAAGCACCGGGTCGCAGTGATGAACTGTCGTTCGCCGTGGCTCGCCTGCAAGCGCAACTCGATGAGCGACTCGGCGCCACGCCCGGCGACTTGCAACCGGCCGTCGACTGGCTGACCGACACCCTCGGTTTGAACCTCGCCAGCGCCGAGCAGTTGGTCGATTACCTGGCCCGGGCGCGCCAGACCCTCGGCGCCTTGCCATCGCAAGACACGCTGCTGATGGAGCGGTTTTTCGACGAGTCCGGCGGTACGCAGCTGATCATCCACTCACCGTTCGGCAGCCGCATCAACCGCGCCTGGGGCCTGGCCCTGCGCAAGCGTTTTTGCCGCACCTTCAACTTCGAATTACAGGCCGCCGCCAGCGAGGACGCCATCGTGCTGTCGCTGTCCACCGGCCACAGCTTCGAGCTGGAGGACGTGTGGCGTTATCTGCACAGCAACAGTGCCGAACATACCTTGATTCAAGCGGTACTCGAGGCGCCGCTGTTCGGCGTGCGCTGGCGCTGGAATGCCGGGGTCGCCCTCGCGCTGCCGCGCTACAGCGGCGGCCGCAAAGTGCCGCCGCAGATCCAGCGGATGAAAAGCGAAGACCTGATCGCCAGCGTGTTTCCCGATCAGATCGCTTGTGTGGAAAACCTCGCCGGTGAGCGCGAGATTCCTGACCATCCGCTGGTGGAACAAACCCTCGACGATTGCCTGCACGAGGCCATGGACAGCGAGGGCTGGCTGGCGTTGTTGCGGCGCATGGAACAGGGCGACATTCGCCTGATCAGCCGCGATCTGCCAGCGCCTTCGCCACTGGCGGCGGAAATCCTCAGCGCCCGCCCCTACACCTTCCTCGACGATGCGCCGCTGGAAGAGCGTCGCACTCAGGCAGTGCTCAACCGCCGCTGGAGTGATCCGCAATCTACCGATGATCTCGGTGCGCTGGACGCTGAGGCGATTACCGCCGTGCGTGATGAAGCCTGGCCAACGCCCACCGGCATTGATGAAATGCATGAAGCGCTGATGAGCCTGGCGTGCATTACCGAGGCCGAAGCCCAGGCCAATCCGAATTGGCTCGAGTGGCTGAACACCTTGGCCGACAGTGGCCGGGCGAGCCGTTTGCAAATCAATACCGAACAATCGCTATGGCTCGCGCTGGAACGACTGACCTGTCTGCGGGCCATTTATCCACAGGCCAAATTGATCCCTGCGTTGGAGGCATTGCCCGGTTTCGATGAAACCTGGGAGCCGGACGAAGCGGTGCTGGAAGTGATCCGCGCGCGGCTCAGCGCATTTGGTCCGTTACCGCTGAAGGCGATTGCCGAACCGCTTGGATTACCGGCGACTCAAGTCACTCAAGCCCTGGCGCAACTGGAGCGCGAAGGTTATGTGCTGCGTGGGCAATTCACCCCAGGCGCCCCTGATGAAGAATGGTGCGAACGGCATTTGCTGGCGCGGATTCATCGCTACACAGTCAAGCGGCTGCGAGGGGAAATCGAGCCGGTAGCGCTGCAGGATTTCATGCGTTTTCTGTTCGACTGGCAGCACCTGTCTGCCGCGAGCCAAGGCCAGGGCAGCGCAGTGTTGCCGGCGATCATCAGCCAGTTCGAAGGCTACCCCGCCGCCGCTTCGGCGTGGGACAGCGACATTCTGCCGGCGCGGCTCAAAGACTATTCAGCGAGTTGGCTGGATGATTTGTGCCGCAGCGGAAAACTGATCTGGACCCGTCTCACCGCGCGCAACAAGAGCACTAGCACGGCATTGCGCAGCACGCCGATTCTGCTGCTGCCGCGCAGTCAGGTCGGGTTGTGGAGCGGCTTGACCGAACAGACGCCGGCCAGCGAACTGTCGCCCAAAACACAAAAAGTCCATGAAGCGCTCAGCCAGCATGGCGCACTGTTTTTCGATGAGCTGATTCACGAAGCCCATCTGCTTCGCTCGGAACTGGAAATTGCCTTGCAGGAACTGGTCGGCGCCGGGCTGGTAAACGCCGACAGCTTCGCCGGGCTGCGGGCGCTGATCACGCCGGCCAGCAAACGCCAGAATCGCAGCAGCCGACGCGGACGTGGAGCGTTTGTCGGCGGCATGGACGATGCCGGGCGCTGGGCGTTGCTGCGCCGCGGTGCTGTCGCGCCGGTTGTGGATAAGCAGCGACCCGCGCCCACACCCAATGAAACCCTGGAACACATCGCCATGACCTTGCTGCGCCGTTACGGCGTGGTGTTCTGGCGCTTGCTGGAACGTGAGGCGGATTGGTTGCCGAGTTGGCGGGAATTGCTGCGCACGTTCCATCGGCTCGAGGCTCGGGGTGAGATCCGTGGCGGGCGGTTTGTCAGTGGCTTGGCCGGTGAACAATTTGCGCTGCCCGAGGCGATTCCGTTATTGCGCGAAGTCAGGCGGCGACCGCACGACGGGAGTCTGATCGCGGTGTGCGGGGTGGATCCGCTGAACCTTGCCGGTACCCTGTTGCCAGGCGCGAAAGTGCCGGCGCTGGCGAGCAATCGACTGGTGTATCGCGACGGCATACCGGCCGCCGCCGAGATCGCCGGCAAGCAGCAGTTCTGGCTGGAGCTGGATCAGCAATCGACTACAGAAGTACGCAACACACTGATCCGCCACTCCCCCCTGTAGGATCGCCGCACCGCTCGCAGGGGTTGTGTTGTCATTGGACACAATCCTCTGTGGCGAGGGAGCTTGCTCCCGCTGGGGTGCGAAGCGCCCCCAAAACCTGTAAACCAATTTCTCCCGGATGCACCGCGCTGTATGGCTTTGCGACTGCTCCGCAGCCGAACGGGAGCAAGCTCCCTCGCCACAAGGTTTAATACCAGCCGTGAGATATTTGACCTGCACGCAAATATCAAATGCCCATCTCTGTATTTTTCCGCACGACCCAAACCCCGACACTGCGCTCCATCAATCAATCCCACCGGAGTTGCAGCCATGCCCATTGCCTTGCTCGCGCTGACCCTCAGCGCTTTCGCCATCGGGACGACGGAATTCGTCATCGTCGGCCTGTTACCCACCATCGGCGCCGACCTCGGTGTCAGCCTGCCGTCCGCTGGCCTGCTGGTCAGCCTTTATGCTCTCGGTGTGGCCATTGGCGCGCCGGTGCTGACCGCCCTCACCGGCAAAGTCCCACGTAAATTGCTGCTGTTGTCGTTGATGGTGCTGTTCACGCTCGGCAACTTGTTGGCCTGGAAAGCCCCAAGCTACGAGTCGCTGATCATTGCGCGGATCGTCACGGGCCTGGCTCATGGGGTGTTTTTCTCGATCGGCTCGATCATCGCCACCAGCCTGGTGCCGAAGGAAAAAGCCGCCAGCGCGATTGCCATCATGTTCACCGGCCTGACCGTGGCGCTGGTCACCGGTGTGCCGTTGGGGACGTTTATCGGTCAACATTTTGGCTGGCGTGAAACCTTTCTCGCCGTGTCTGCATTGGGTGTGATCGCCTTTATCGGCAGCCTGCTCTACGTGCCGAAAAACATCGCCCACAGCAAACCGGCTTCGCTGTTGCAGCAATTGCAGGTGCTCAAGCAGCCGCGCTTGCTGTTGGTGTATGCCATGACGGCGGTTGGTTACGGCGGCTCGTTCATTGCCTTCACCTTTCTGGCGCCGATTCTTCAGGACATTTCCGGCTTCAGCGCCAGCACCGTCAGCCTGGTGCTGCTGGTCTATGGCATCTCGGTAGCCGTCGGCAACATCTGGGGCGGCAAACTGGCGGACAAGCGCGGGCCGATCAGTGCCTTGAAAATCATCTTCGCCCTGCTCGCCGCCGTGCTGTTCGTGCTGACCTTCACTGCCGGCAATCCATGGCTGGCACTGGCCACCGTGCTGGTTTGGGGTGCGGTGGCCTTCGGCAACGTGCCGGGCTTGCAGGTGTATGTGGTGCGTCAGGCCGAACATCACACCCCGAATGCAGTGGACGTGGCTTCGGGCCTGAACATTGCGGCGTTCAACCTCGGCATTGCCGGTGGGGCGTGGGGCGGTGGTTTGATCGTGGCGCACATGGGTCTGATTCATACCGCGTGGATCGGCGGCCTGGTGGTCTTGGTCGCACTGGCACTGACCGCCTGGAGTGGTCGCCTTGATCGGTTGGGTCCGGTGTATGCCGAACCGGCTGAGGGTTCGGCCCGTATGGCCACCGGTCACTGACGGACCCTGTGGGAGCGGGCTTGCTCGCGAAAGCGGTGTGTCATGCACCATTGATGTCGACTGGCACATCGCTTTCGCGAGCAAGCCCGCTTGTGTCTTGATGGTTTTTGCGTTTGACCGTCCGTACCCCCGTCGAAACTTTCTCGCACACCCGGCAGTCATCAAAAGACAGGGCTGTCCGAGGACGGGAGGCGACATGGCGGCGATTCATATTGGTATTTCAGGCTGGCGCTACACGCCTTGGCGGGGGGAGTTCTACCCGAAGGGGCTGACCCAGAAGCGCGAATTGCAATTCGCTTCACGGGCAGTGAACAGCATCGAAATCAATGGATCGTTCTACGCCCTGCAACGGCCCGAACGTTATGCCCAGTGGTACGACGAAACCCCGACGGGCTTCGTGTTCAGCGTCAAGGCGCCGCGTTTTATCACCCACATCAAGCGCTTGCGGGAGATTCATAAGCCGCTGGCGAATTTCTTTGCCTCCGGGGTGCTGGAACTCAGGGAAAAACTCGGCCCGATCCTCTGGCAGTTTCCACCCAACTTTAAATTCGACCCGGAATTGTTCAAAAGCTTTCTCGAACAATTACCCCACGACACGGAACAGGCCGCTGCCCTCGCCCGCCAGCATGAGCCGCGCTTGAATGGTCACGCCAGCATGAAGGCCTACGGCAAAAAGCCGCTGCGCCATGCCGTGGAAATTCGCCACGAAAGTTTCGTCGACCCCGCCTTTGTCCGCCTGCTCAAACGCTACAACACCGCGCTGGTCATCGCTGACACCGCCGGTAAATGGCCGTATCGCGAAGACATCACCAGTGATTTTGTCTATCTGCGCCTGCACGGTGCCGAAGAACTCTACGCCAGCGGTTATACCCCACAAGCGTTGAAACGCTGGGGCGACCGGATCGAGGCCTGGTACCACGGACAGCAACCGGCAGATCCGCAATTGATCGCACCCCGGCAAAAACCCAAGACACGCAGATCCCGGGAAGTGTTCTGTTATTTCGATAACGACATCAAAGTCCGGGCGCCCTTCGATGCCCGCCGCTTGCTTGAGCGTTTACATCTCGACAAAGACCTTGCCACCGTCCCTGGTGAGCCAGTTGCCGAAGGAGTGCTGCCATGAGCGTTCCCGAACCGGTCGGCACAACGGATGAACAGCAACCCATCATCAGTGCCGTGAGCCGCTTTACCGTGCTGACGGTCAACACGCACAAGGGTTTCACCGCGCTGAACCGGCGCTTCATCCTGCCCGAGTTGCGCGAAGCGGTACGTAGCGTGTCCGCCGATGTGGTGTTTTTGCAGGAGGTCCATGGCACCCACGAACATCATCCACAGCGCTACCTCAATTGGCCGGCAATGCCCCAGTACGAATTCCTTGCCGATACCCTGTGGCCGCAATTTGCTTATGGGCGCAACGCGGTCTACCCGGCGGGCGATCACGGCAATGCGCTGTTGTCGAAATTCCAGATCATTCGCCACGACAACCTGGACGTTTCCATCCACGGCCATGAGAACCGTGGAATCCTGCATTGCGTGCTGCGGATGCCCGGCGATGGCCGGGAAGTGCATGCCATTTGCGTCCATCTGGGGCTTCGCGAAAGTCACCGGACGGCACAACTTAAGCTGCTGAGCCAACGTATGGAAGAGTTGCCGGAGGATGCCCCGGTGGTCGTCGCCGGCGACTTCAACGACTGGCGCCAGCGCGCCGATGCGCTGCTCAAGCCCTGCGGTTTGCGTGAAGTGTTCGCTGAGCTGCATGGCAAACCGGCGCGTAGTTTCCCGGCGCGTTTGCCGGCGTTGCGCCTGGACCGCATCTACGTGCGCAACCTCAAGGCCAGCCATCCGAAAGTACTGGCGGTACGGCCCTGGTCCCACCTTTCCGACCATGCACCGCTATCGGTGGAGATCGAGCTATGACCGGCCCATTGATGGAAAAAACCACGATCGAACAGGTTTCCACACCTCCGCCCGTGCGTGAGCCGGTGGTCGTTGGCGTCGAATACGGCTGGCACGGTAATAACCGCGTCGAATTGCTGGAGAACGGCGAGGAATACTTTCCACGGGTGTTTGAAGCGCTGCGCCAGGCCCAGAGTGAAATCCTGCTGGAGACCTTCATTGTGTTCGAGGACAAGGTCGGCAATGAGCTTCAAAAAATCCTGATTGAAGCGGCTCAACGCGGTGTGCGTATCACCGTCAGCCTCGACGGTTTTGGCTGTGGCGAATTGAGTACGGAGTTCCTCGCCGCCTTGAGCAATGCAGGTGTGCGCCTGCAAATATTCGATCCCGCCCCGCGTCACTTCGGCATCCGCACCAACTGGTTCCGCCGCCTGCACCGCAAGATTGTGGTGGTCGACGGGACGATTGCATTCCTCGGCGGAATCAACTTTTCCGCCGACCATTTGGCCGACTTCGGCCCCGAGGCCAAACAGGATTATTCGGTTGAAGTGCAAGGCCCGGCGGTGGCTGATATTCATCATTTCGCCTTGCTGCAAAGTGGTCGCCCGGCCCGGGCCAAGTACTGGTGGCGACGCCGCAGACAGAGGCGCGCGGAACTGGCGGTCAGCGATCATGATGGCCAGGTACGGCTGGTGTATCGCGACAATGGCGAACACCCGGGCGATATCGAAGAGGAGTACTTGCAGGTCGTGCGCAATGCCCGGCATCGCGTGGTCATCGCCAATGCCTACTTCTTTCCAGGCTATCGGCTGCTGCGGGAGATCCGCAACGCGGCGCGCCGAGGGGTCGAGGTTCGCCTGATTCTTCAGGGGCAGCCGGATTTGCGGGTGGCCAGACTCGCCGCACGCATGACCTACGATTACCTGCTGCGGGCCGGGGTAGCGATTTACGAATATTGCGACCGCCCGTTGCATGGCAAAGTCGCCCTGGTCGACGAGGACTGGAGCACCGTCGGCTCAAGTAACCTCGACCCGCTGAGCCTGTCCCTGAACCTGGAAGCCAACGTGTTGATCCGCGACCGTGCCTTCAACCGCGACCTGTTCGAGCGTCTCGATGAGTTGAGCAGCAACCACTGCAAGGTCATGTCGACGGACAAGGCGCCTCGCGGGCGGATCTGGCACATGACCATCGGTTTTCTGGTGTTTCACGTCCTGCGGCATTTCCCGGCGTGGGGCCGGTTGGCTGCCGGCGCATAAACCGCGCCTGAAACCCTTCATCCATCCGACCGGGAGTGATAAGGCATGAGTCATTCTGATGCGCAGCCTGCCCCTCACTCCGACACACCGCGAAAATCCCACTGGCACCGCTGGAAAAAGCCTCTGACGATGCTGTTTTTTCTGGCGTTGATCGTGCTGTTCACGATGCTCGCCCAACGTATCGAATGGGGCGAAGTGTTCGATACCCTGGCCGACTTCAAAGTGCGCACACTGATCATCGCGTCCGGGGTAACACTGATGAGTTTTCTGGTGTACGCCTGTTTCGACCTGATCGGCCGCACCTATATTCGGCAGGACCTGACCTGGCGGCAGATCCTCCCGGTGGGGATCATCAGCTATGCCTTCAACCTTAACCTGAGCGCCTGGGTCGGCGGGGTCGCCATGCGTTATCGGCTGTATTCGCGGCTCGGCGTGAGCAAAAGCAACATCGCGAAAATCCTCGGGCTGAGCCTGGCAACCAACTGGTTCGGCTACATGGTGATTGCCGGCACCGTGTTCAGCAGCGGACTGGTGCGAATGCCCCCGGGCTGGAAACTGAGCAGCGGCGCCCTGCAGGGCGTGGGCGTGTTGTTGCTGCTGTTGAGTGCGGGGTATCTGGCGGCCTGTCAGTTTTCCAGGCGCCGGGAATGGTCGATTCGCGGCGTGGAAATCAACCTGCCATCGCTGCACATGGCGGTCCTGCAACTGGCCCTCGGCGCGCTGAACTGGTCGCTGATGGCGGCGGTGATCTTCACCCTGCTACCTAGCAAACTGGACTATCCATTGGTGCTTGGCGTGTTGCTGATCAGCGCCATTGCCGGGGTCATCACTCACATTCCGGCCGGGCTTGGTGTGCTGGAGGCGGTGTTCGTGGCGTTGCTGCAACACGAGGCCTCACGAGGAAGTCTGGTGGCGGGGTTGCTCGCTTATCGGGCGATCTATTTCCTCCTGCCACTGCTGATTACCGTGGTGATGTACCTGGTGGTGGAGGCTAAGGCGAAGTCGTTGCGGATTTCGAAAAAACCTTCTTGAGCAACACGGTGACGCGGCGTCCGTCATCGCGAGAACACCGCAAATCTCAACGCGATTGAATAATGCTCAACCGCTCGCCCACCACCATTTCCGTGATCCAGCCAACGAGGATCGAGGTGTACGCCTGTTGCGAAACCGGATCGCTCAAGGCGTGATCGGCACCGTCGATGATCCGGTGGGTCAGCGAGTGGGTCTGCTGACACGCTGCGCGGTAACTCATGATGGTCGCGTGGGGCACATAGGCGTCTGTCTCGGACTCCACCAGCAACACATCCCCGGTAAACTGCGAGCAGGCATGCAGTGCGCGATTGCTGTCGGCGTGGACCCGCGTGCTGCGGTAATCGCGCAAATCGAGCGTGTCCAGCTCACGCTTGGGTGTGTGCCAAAAATCGTCGCGATACAACGCCGGCACCCGCAGCGCCAGCCAGCGCACCGGGCGCAAGGACGTCAGGATCGCCGCCAGATAACCACCATAACTGGTGCCGACTACGGCGATCGCAGACGTGTCGAGCGCAGGATGAGCGAGCAGTCGATCGTAGGCCGCCAGCAGGTCACGCAGGTTGTCTTCGCGGGTTACCCTGGACAACGGAATACCGGTCCCGCCGGTGTGGCCGCGCAAGTCGAATGTCAGGCATACGCAACCCAACCCGGCGATGCCTTTGGCGCGCTCCAGGTCGCGCTCCTGACTACCGCCCCAGCCATGAACGAAAAGCACACCCGGGACTTTCGATTTGGGGCTGAGGAAGGTTCCGCTCATCTGTTCATCATCGATGTCGATCTGAATGGTTTCGCTTCTAGCCGTCATAGGATTTGACCGTTACGTACTTGAGAAGAAAGTCACTGTGTTCCGCTGGCCCTCGGTAGACCTCAATGGCGTTGGCCGGCAGCGGTTGATCAATATAGGTTTCGACCGAAGACACGCAAATCGCGCGCAAGCCGGGGTTGTTGACGAAGCTCTGCAGTGCCGCAACTTCAGCACTGCTGGCACCGCCCAGGCGCCAGGATTGTTCAAGCACGCCGCTGCGTTGCTTGCCGTTGCAATCCAGTCCCTGGGCGATATCGTAGTTGCGCCGCGAGGCGTAGAAACCGGGATAGGCGTCATCGGCCGCACTGTCGAACACCTGCGCTTGCTGGATCGCCAACCTCGTGTCGTCCGGTAGTTCCAGCGCCAGCAGGTCCTCGTAATACCCCTGCACTACCAACAGGTTGGACCCTCCATAAACCTGCTCGCCCTGACCGTCTTCGGTCAAGTATTGATCACCGCAATAACTCAGCACCTTGTCGCCGATAAAGCTCTGACCGACGCTATGGGTGACCACCTCGGTCAAATCCTGTTCCAGCACCACACCTTCGGTGAACACTGTTTTGGCATCGGGGCGGGCGAGGATGGCGTCGAACTGGTCGAGGCTTTTGATCACTTCCTGACCGCGTCCGGCGCAGGCATGAATAGGCTTCATGCGGATCGGACCGCTGTAGAGCAGATGCTCCGCTGCCGGGCGAGCATCGTCCAGCGAGAACACGCTGAGGCCATCGAGCACGACACTGCGTACCCGTTCGGAAAACAACGACGACCAGCCTTCGGGCGCGAACGCATAGCGGTTCAATAACCCATGGCTGATGGCTTTGGTGCAGATGAAATCGTGGTCGACGTAACCGCCCCACAAATCCTGCGGGCCTTTAACGCCCAGCTGTCGGGCGGCAGCAACGCCCACCAGTGTCTGGGTCGGCAACAGATATAGATCACGGCCGCTATGCAGCTGCGGGTCGTAACTACCGCCGTATTCGAGCCCGACGACCTGCGCCAGCCACCGGGCCAACGCGCGATTGGTTTCGACTTCGTGCAGCGAGGCATTGGGTCGCACCGAATGGGCGAGCACCAGTTTCTTGCGATTTGTTGGGGTCATGCGTTCCCCTTCAATCTGCGTTTGATAAATGTAGCTGAAGGAAGTGCAGAGATCAGGCCAACGGCGGCTGGAGAGAAACGGGTTTCAAATCAGTTGTTTGCGAAATACGCGATAGCACAAGGCCTGTTTTATTCTGCACGACACCATTCAATGCTCCCGGCATTTTGCACGACTCAAACCTGCCGCCTAACCCATGTGGGAGCGAGCCTTTGTGGGAGCCGGGCTTGCCTGCGATGGCATCAACTCGGTTCAACGTTAAACCGAGTCGCCTGCATCGCGGGCAAGCCCGGCTCCCACAAAGGCTCGCTCCCACATTATCGGATTGGATCTGACCTACCGAGCCACTGCTGCAGTCGCAGACGCCCCAAACCGCGCCCGATAGTCACTCGGCGCCAGCCCGGTAATCTTTTTGAACGTGGCCCGAAACGCACTCGGGTCCTGGTAACCCACGGTCCAGGCAATGTGATCAATGGTGCCGTTGGTGAATTCGAGCATTTCCCGCGCCTTGCCGACTCGCAGGTGCTGGCAGTATTCGGTGGGTTTCAACCCGGTTGCCGCACGAAAACGCCGCAGGAAGGTGCGCTCTTCCAGCCCTGCCCGCTCGGCCATCGCCGCCAATGAGACATCGGTCGCCCCGGTGCTTTGCAGCCAATGCTGGACCTTGAGAATCGACGCATCGCCATGGCTGAGAATCGGTGAAAAATTACTGCCGCACTCGCTCGCGCTGTCGCTGTGTTCCACCACCAGAAACCGCGCTGTGCCGGTCGCAATGCTCGGCCCGAGCAAGCGGTTCACCAACCGCAATCCCAGCTCTGACCAGGCCATTAACCCGGCAGTAGTGATCAGGTCACCATCGTCGACAATGGGCGTGTCAGCCTTGAGCTTGATCGCCGGGAAACGCTCGGCGAAAGCCTTGGCCGAGGTCCAGTGGGTGGTGGCGCTACGACCATCGAGCAGACCGCTTTCGGCCAACAGAATAGAACCCACGCAGACCCCACCGAGGGTCGCACCGTTGGCATGTTGCTGACGAAGCCAGTGAGTTAGCCCTTGGGGCGCCTGCCCCTCGGAAAAACCTCCGATCGAGGGCGGGATCAACACGGCGACCAATGCGCCGGCCGGGCCAGGATGAGTGTCATAGGCCCGCTCGGGCGCTTGATCGCCCTCGACCTGCCAGTGACTGACCCGCAGCAATGGTAGCTGCGCCGCCTGATGCTCGGCGGCGATCCGGTTGGCCACACCGAACAGGTCCGTCAGCCCATGCACTGCCGCCATCTGTGCACCGGGATAGATCAGCACTCCCAGTTCGGCGACTGCCCTTTCTACACCCATTGTCAGTTTTCCCCCTTCTATTGTCGGTGCGGCCAATCCTCAAGCCGCCCGCTAAACCCAATACTTGATTCCACACCCGACACACACTTAGAGGAAACAGTCATGGCCAAGCAAGCACTCATCGTAGTCGATATCCAGAACGACTACTTCCCTCAGGGCAAGTGGCCGCTGGTGGGCGCCGACGCCGCAGCGGACAACGCCGCGCGGTTAATTCAGGCGTTTCGCGAAGCCGGTGATCCGGTGGTGCATATCCGCCATGAATTCACCTCCGACGCCGCACCGTTCTTCACGCCGGGCTCCGACGGCGCGAGGTTGCACCCCAAAGTCCTCAACCGCGCCGACGAGCCGGTGGTGCTCAAGCATTTCGTCAACTCGTTCCGCGAGACCGAACTGGAGTCCATCCTCGACCAGCAAGGCATCGAGCACCTGGTGGTGGTCGGGAGCATGAGCCATATGTGCATCGACGGCATCACCCGCGCCGCGGCCGACCTGGGCTACACCGTTACCGTCGTCCACGATGCCTGCGCCACCCTTGACCTGGAGTTCAACGGTGTCACTGTCCCGGCCGCCCACGTTCACGCCGCCTTCATGTCAGCCCTGGGTTTTGCCTATGCCAACGTGGTGTCCACTGACGACTTTCTGGCTGGTTAAATGAGTAACCTGTGGGAGCGGGCTTGCTCGCGAAAGCGGTGTATCAGGCAACATCAATGTTGACTGTCTCGCCGCCTTCGCGAGCAAGCCCGCTCCCACATGACCTTCTATTGTCATACCCTGTGCAACAGTCAAAAAATCTCACGCGTGAGCTATTGAGGTCCGCAAAAATTGCCTGTAGTGTTTCTCACGCGTGAGTTTTTCACAACGGGGTCAGCATCATGAAAAGCAGCTCTCCAGCAGATCCGCCTACCGGGTCTGTTACCGATTCAGCGAGCCAAAAGGGAGAGCGCTCAAAACCGTCCGCGAAAAAACCATCCAGCTTCTACATGAAGCAGATGCGTGCGGGCCTGGGTGCCGCCGGTTATGTGAAACACGAGACTTGGGTGCTTCCCGAAAACCGAAGCCTGCTCAAGCAGATGGAGAAACAGCTACGCCAACCGATTCTGGCTGGCTCATTCATGTCGGAGAATTACATGAGCGCAGGTAATAACTGGAACATCGATCGCCTCTACAGCGCCCTTCAGGCCCTCGACGAAGTGGTTTCGAACGACATCACCCTCTCCCTCGTTCAAGGCTCCGAGTCCAGCATCAAGCTGGAAATGAACGATTTCGGTGGCTTGCCGATTTACATCGCCGTGGTTGGTGATCAGGTCATCGTGGACACCGTTCTGGTCGATGTCGAGTCCATCAACGACGTACCGGCATTCAATGATGCCGTTCTGCGCAGCCGGGAAATGTTCCCGCTGTCCTCGATCGGTATCGAGTCCATGCCCAACGGGCAGGTCGTTTACAACATGTTCGGCGCGTTGAGCTCCGACTCCAGCCTGACCAACGTCGTGACCGAGGTCAAAACCCTCGTCGACAACGTCCAGCGCGCCAGCGAAGCCTTTGAACGTTTCTTCATCTAATTTTTCGGGAACAGGAAATATCCAATGACTCAGTCCATCTGGAGCAAATTGTTCACCGCGCTGCGTGGCGGTGCCAACGAAGTCGGCGAATCGATCGTCGACCAACAAGCCCTGCGCATCCTCGACCAGGAAATTCGTGATGCTGACAGCGCGCTGGCCAACGCCAAGCGTGAGCTGGTCACCATCATGGCCAAGCACAAACTGTCGGCTGACCGCGTCAGCGAGTACAACGCCAAGATCAAGGATCTGGAATCCAAGGCCCTGGCCGCGATCCAGGCCAACCGCGAAGACCTGGCACTGGAAGTGGCCGAAGCCATTTCGACCCTGACCAATGAACTGGATGTCGAGCAAAAGCAGGCCACCGAATTCGGCGGTTACGCGGACAACATGCGCAAAGACATAACCAAGGCTGAAAGCCGCATCAAAAGCCTGCGTCAGCAAGTGGACATGGCCAAGGCGCGCGAAAGCGTACAGAAAGCCCAGGTCAGCGCTTCGATCGCCAGTGGCGGTGCCAACGGCAAACTGGAAACCGCCGTCGGCACTCTGAACCGCCTGCAGGCCAAGCAGCAGCAACGCGCCGCTGAACTGGAAGCCCAGGACCAACTGGCCGATGCGTCGACCGGCACCGACCTGGAGCGCAAGCTGCGTGAAGCCGGCATCACGCCGAACGAAGGCAGCGCCAATGCGATTCTGGAACGCCTGAAGAAAAAATCGGCTGAGTAACCCGGTCACTGCGCGGAAGGAAGGGCATTCATTGCCCTGATGCCAGTCAGTCAAGCGCACTGAACCTGTGGCGAGGGAGCTTGCTCCCGCTGGGCCGCGAAGCGGCTCCAAAAAAAGGACTGCTGCGCAGTCCAGCGGGAGCAAGCTCCCTCGCCACAATTTTACTCAGCGCTCGCTCTATCTCTTAACTGACAGGCATTCATTCGATGCCCTTCTTTTGTCGACTCGAGGTCACGGATGGATACCCTGAAGGGTTTCAAGACAATCGCAGGCGTGGCCATCTTCATGGTCGCGCTGCAACTGCTCAATGTGGCGACCGGCTACAGTCTTATTGCCTTCGGCCTGGTGCCGAGAACACTGCAGGGACTGGTCGGCATCATCACCTCGCCTTTCTTGCACGGGTCCTTTGCGCACCTGAGCACCAACCTGATTGCCTTTTTGATCCTCGGTACCCTGGTCATTGCCGAAGGGCTCAGCCGGTTCGTGGTCGTCAGCGCCATCATTATTCTGCTGGGCGGTACGCTGGTCTGGCTGTTCGGTTTCGCAGGCGTACACATCGGTGCCAGCGGATGGGTATTCGGGCTGTGGGCGTACCTCCTGTCGCGCGCCTGGTTCCAGAGGAGCTGGAGCAACCTGATCACGGCCAGTGTCGTGGCTCTGCTCTATGGCGGCCTGATCTTTGGCTTCTTTCCCCGCCAGGGCATGTCCTTCGAAGGGCATATTTTTGGTGCGATCGCCGGATTTATTGCAGCCAAGGTACTGTTATCTACGCCGCGCAGCAGGTTTAATGCCGCCCGGTAACCGCATTTGAGCACTCAGACGCCAGAGCGATTACGTCGCCAGGAATAAGCCCCCCACGGAGTCAGGGATGTAATGTCGATTTTCCTTTTATTGCGCACGTACGCCTCGTCCTTCTTCCATCGGTTCGGCTGGGCAGGCCTGGCCATTGCGCTGGGCATCCATCTGAGCACGGCCTATATCGGCCTGGTGCTTCTGGGCGAACAACACCTCACCGCCCCCGCCACGTTTACCTACTTCTATCTCACCACCACACTCACCGTCGGCTATGGCGATCTCGCGCCGCAGACATCGGCGGGACGAATTTTCGTGGCTACCTGGGTCATGCTCGGGGGCATTGCGCTGCTGACGGCAGCCATCGGCAAAACCACCAGCAGCGTCATCGATGTATGGAGAAAAGGCATGAAGGGCAAAGGCGATTTCACCGGCAAGGTCGGCCATACGGTTCTCATCGGCTGGGAAGGCGCGTCCAGCGAGCGGGTCATTGAGTTACTGCTGCAGGACGAAACGTCCAATGACAACCTGATCGTCATTTGCGATTGCGACCTCGACGAAAACCCCATGCCGGGCAAAGCGTCCTTCATCAAAGGCGAAAGCCTGTCTTCCAGTGCATTGTTGTTGCGCGCTGGCGTTCCCGGCGCCGAGCGCGTGCTGGTGCGAACCCATTCAGACGACCTGACCCTGGCCACGGTGCTGGCGGTCAATCAACTGGGCCCTGCCGGGCATGTGGTCGCCCACTTCAATGAAAGTGAAATCGCTGCACTCGCCAGCGCCTACGCGCCCAGCCTGGAATGCACTTCAAGCATGGCCATCGAGATGCTGGTGCGTGCCTCTCAGGATCCGGGTTCATCCGTGGTCATCAATGAATTACTGTGCGTGGGTCAAGGCGCCACCCAGTACCTGATGAAACTACCCGAGACCTTTGAAGCAACGTTCGGCGATCTGTACGCACAGATGAAAGAACGCCACAACGCGACGCTTATCGGCTACCGCGCCAAAGGCGCCCGACAACCTTCGATCAACCCGCCCGGCGCCACCCGCGTTGAGGGCGGCGAACTCTTCTACATCGCCTCCACTCGCCTCAAGGAAATCACCAATGGGATGGTTTAAACAGTTGATGGGGCTTGAGGCCCCGAACGCGAGCAAGAACACCGACTCGAAATGGACAGCCAACGACAGCCCACCGGTCACCGGCCCGCTGGGCCTGGCATTGGGCAAGGGCGTGATGTTCGACACGACCCTGAAGTTGTTGCTCGACGAAAAAACCGCCGTGGTCATCCCTGGCTCCCAACAGATCTGGAGCGCTGGCACCATTGATCTCGGGCAGTCGACCTGGCTGTCGCGTTATTACATGAACGACGAAGACCATTGGCTGCAAGTGCACACCAGCGGCGACATCGCCGGTCAGGTCGAGTCAGTGATCCTGTTCAATTACCTCAGCTACATCACCATCAACAGTGAATCGGAGCTGCGTCGGCTGGCCGGCCCTCAAAGCCTGATCGGCCTGCCGACCTACACTCACAACGGGGTCGAATACACCCGTGAATGGGGCACCGAGGACGGCCAGACGGAACTGGTGGCGTTGAGCGAACACCTGAAAAATCCGGATGAGTCTTACAGCATCGAGCACCGCTCGATGCTGTACGCCCGCGAAACCGGCCTGACCGATCGCCGGGAATTCCTGCTTTTTTCCGTCGAAGAAGACGCCGAAGGCACTATCAGCTTGAGCACTTCGCTAGGCATTTCGCTGTACACCACTGACCTGAACACTTTTTAAAAAGGAAGAAGTCCATGCTTGAAGCGCTCTCCATCTCCCTGAACAAAGCCGCCGTGCTCGGGTTTGTCTTGTACATCCTTGGCGCCGCCGTGCTGTTCGCGCTGTTCCAGTTCATCTACACCCGAATCACACCGCACCGTGAATTCGAACTGATCCGTTCGGGCAATGTTGCGGCCGCGATCGCGCTGGGGGGCGCCATCATCGGCTTCGCCATTCCGGCCAGTAATGTGATTGCCTTCTCGATCAGCATTCTGGATTTCGTCGTCTGGGCCGTGATCGCCGCTTTCGTACAACTGCTGGCGTTCCTGGTGACCAGCCTGGTGCTAAAAGGCGCCTCTGAACGGATCAAAAAAGGCGAAATCGCTGCGGGTATCTATGTCGCGGCAGTGGCCATCAGCGTCGGCATGTTGAACGCCGCGTGCATGACTCCTTCCCAGTACTGATTACGCCACGGAGATTGCGATGAAACGAAGCAAGTACGTTCAGCTCTCGCTGGCAGCGTCGGTCGCCATGGCGATATCAGGCTGCGGGCAGGCGGAAAAAACCTACCCGGTGCAGAAGAAATACAACTTCCAGTCCGTTCAGCAATGTGCCGATGAAAAACTTCCGGTAGACGTCTGCTCTGACGCCTACATGAGCGCCATGGCTGAGCATCGCCGCATCGCGCCGGTGTACGACACCCAGGCCGATTGCGATGCCGACTTTGTCGCCGACTGGTGCCAGCAGGATTCCGCCGGCAAGTTCATCCCCAAGCTGGGTGGTTTCGAACTGACCGCCGATGGCGAGGTGACGCAATCCCAGGTGGACGCGGCCAAGGCTCAATTGCCCGCCTCGGAAGCGAACAGTGGAGGCTCCGGGTTCTCCGGCACCAGCCTCCTGACCGGACTGCTGATCGGCAACATGCTGAGCAGCAACCGCAACAGCTATTACTCCCAGCCGGTCTACCGCTACCGCGATGATCGCGGTAACTACGGCTCCTCAACGCTTGGTCAACGGATTGCGAAAGGCTCGACCTTTACCAAGTCCAATCAGGCGAGGTACGGCAGCAGCTACACCGACTCGATCCGCACCTCCGCCAGCAAGCCGATGTCCGTGGACTCGTCCACCTCCCGTGGCGGCTTCGGCAGCAAAGCCAGTGCCCGCAGCGGTTGGGGCGGTTCGAGCAGCGCTGGCCGATCGAGCAGTTAAGGAACGAGCACCATGAAGAAGATCCTCTGCGCAGAGCGTCATGACTGGAAACAGACGGCCGAAAGTCTTGGCTTTCTGTTCCATACCATCGACGACGAACCCTATTGGGACGAGAGCGCGTATTACCAGTTCACGCTCAAACAGATCGAGAACGATCTCGAAGACCCGACCACCGAGATTCATGAGATGTGCATGGATCTGGTGGCCCGCGTGGTTCAGAGCGAGGAGTTGCTGGAGCGCCTGAGCATTCCCGCGCCCTTCTACGACATGGTTCGCACTTCATGGCTCGAAGGCCACCCGCACCTGTATGGGCGCATGGATTTCTCCTACAACGGCAGCGGGCCGGCCAAGTTGCTGGAACTCAACTACGACACGCCGACCAGCCTGTATGAGGCCGCTGCGTTTCAGTGGGGCTGGCTGGAGCAATGCATCGAACGCGGCTTGCTGCCCAAGCATGCCGACCAGTTCAACAGCATCGACACCAAGCTGCATCAGGCCTTTGCCCAACTGCAGCTCAAACAGCCCTTCTATTTCGCCTCGATGAAAGACTCGGTCGAAGACAAGGGCACCACCGATTACCTGCGCCTGGTTGCGGAAAAGGTCGGCATCGAATCACGGCACATCGATATCGAGGACATCGGTCTCACCAGTGATGGACGCTTCGTCGACCTCGAAGATCGCTGGATCCCTCACCTGTTCAAGCTGCATGCCTGGGAGTTCATCTTCCACGAGCCCTTTGGTGCAGCGATTGCCCAGAGCGATACACAGTTTTTCGAACCAGCCTGGAAATCGATCATCTCCAACAAGGGCATCCTGCCGCTGCTGTGGGAGTTCAACAAAGGTCACCCGAACCTGCTCGCGGCACATCTGGATGCTGACCCGGGCAAAGCGGTGCCCAAAGGCTGGGTGCGCAAACCGTTCTTTTCTCGAGAAGGCGCCAACATCGAGCTGCAAACCGCTGACGGGCTGATCGTTAAAGAGGACGGCCCCTACACCGACGCGCCATTTATCCTTCAGGAGTTCGCCCCGCTGCCGAAGTTTGGCGACAGCTTTACGCTGGTGGGTTCATGGGTGATTGGCGATCAGGCGGCCGGTATTGGCGTGCGGGAAGACAACAGCTTGATCACCAAGGATTCGAGCCGGTTCTTGCCGCATCTGATACTCGACTGACCCATCCATCGCCGGTGTGGACATAAATAAGATGCCCGCAAGACTTACGGCTGAAATACCGGATAATGGCGGCCAAATCGTCTAGCCCGTTATTCTGGTAATCCCCCATGGAAATCAAGGTCAACTTTCTCGACAACCTTCGGCTTGAAGCCAAGTTCGATGACTTCACGGTGGTGGCCGATCAACCTATCCGCTACAAGGGCGATGGCTCGGCACCAGGTCCGTTCGATTACTTTCTGGCTTCGTCGGCGTTGTGTGCGGCTTATTTCGTGAAGTTGTACTGCGACACTCGCAGCATTCCCACCGATAATATCCGCCTGTCGCAGAACAATATTGTTGATCCGGAAAACCGCTACAACCAGATTTTCAAGATCCAGGTCGAGTTGCCGGCGGACATCTCCGACAAGGACCGTCAAGGCATCCTGCGTTCCATCGACCGTTGCACCGTGAAAAAAGTGGTGCAAGCCGGGCCTGAGTTTGTGATCGAAGAGGTCGAAAACCTCGACGCCGATGCCCAGGCGTTGCTAATGCCTGCGTCTGGTTCAGACGCGAGCACTTACATCGTGGGCAAGGATCTGCCGCTGGAGCAAACCATCGCCAATATGTCAGCCATTCTGGCGGACCTGGGCATGAAGATTGAAATCGCCTCCTGGCGCAATATCGTGCCCAATGTGTGGTCGCTGCATATCCGCGATGCGCACTCGCCGATGTGCTTTACCAACGGCAAGGGTGCGACCAAGGAAGGCGCGTTGGCGTCTGCGTTGGGCGAGTTTATCGAGCGACTCAACTGCAACTTCTTCTACAACGACCAGTTCTGGGGCGAAGACATCGCCAACGCGGCGTTTGTGCACTACCCGGACGAACGCTGGTTCAAGCCTGGCCGAAAAGATGAGCTGCCAACTGAAATTCTCGACGAGTACTGCCTGAAGATTTACAACCGCGACGGCGAGTTGCGTGGCTCCCATCTGATCGATACCAACTCGGGCAATGAAGAGCGCGGCATCTGCTCGCTGCCGTACGTGCGCCAGTCGGACGGCGAGGTGGTGTATTTCCCGTCCAACCTGATTGAAAACCTGTTCCTGAGCAACGGCATGAGTGCCGGTAATACGCTGGCCGAAGCCCAGGTGCAGTGTTTGTCGGAGATCTTCGAGCGCGCGGTAAAACGCGAAATCATCGAAGGTGAATTTGCACTGCCGGATGTGCCAGCCCACGTGCTGGCGAAGTACCCCGGGATACTGGCCGGTATTCAGGCGCTGGAAGCACAGGGGTTCCCCGTGTTGGTGAAGGATGCGTCCCTGGGCGGTGAATTCCCTGTGATGTGCGTCACGTTGATGAACCCGCGTACCGGCGGTGTGTTCGCCTCGTTCGGCGCGCATCCGAGCCTGGAAGTGGCGCTGGAACGCAGCCTGACCGAATTGCTGCAGGGCCGTAGTTTCGAAGGCCTCAACGACTTGCCCCAGCCGACTTTTGAAGGTCATGCGGTGACCGAGCCAAATAACTTCGTCGAGCACTTTATCGACTCCAGCGGCGTGGTGTCGTGGCGATTCTTCAGTGCCAAGTCGGATTACGAATTCGTGGAATGGGACTTCTCCGGCCAGGGTGAAAACTCGAACGCCGAGGAAGCCGCGACCTTGTTCGGCATTCTCGAAGGCATGGGCAAGGAAGTGTACATGGCGGTCTACGAGCATATCGGCGCGAAGGCGTGCCGCATCCTGGTGCCGAACTATTCGGAAATCTATCCCGCGGACGATCTGATCTGGGATAACACCAACAAAGCGCTGTTCTTCCGCACCGACATCCTGAACCTGCATCGCCTGGACGAAGACGAACTGCAAGCGCTGGTTGAGCGTCTGGTGGAAAGTGAGCTGGACGACTACACCGACATCACCACCTTGATCGGCATCGAATTTGACGACAATACGGCCTGGGGTCAGCTGACGATCCTGGAATTGAAGCTGCTGATCTATCTCGCCTTGCAGCAATTTGAAGAGGCGAAAGAGGCGGTGGAAATGTTCCTGCAGTACAACGACAACACGGTTGAGCGCGGCTTGTTCTATCAGGCCGTGAATGTGGTGCTGGAGATGAAACTGGACGAAGACCTGGAACTGGAAGACTACGAGGCCAATTTCCGCCGGATGTTTGGCAACGAGCGGACGGATGCAGCGATCGGATCGGTGGACGGCAGCGTGCGCTTCCATGGCTTGACGCCGACCAGCATGAAACTGGAGGGGCTCGACCGGCACCTGCGGTTGATCGATAGCTACAAGAAACTGCACTCGGCACGGGCCAATGTGACCCCTTTATTCAGTTAACAGCGCCCACAAAAAAGCGAAGCCAGATCACTGGCTTCGCTTTTTTTATTGCTGACTGGATAGCTGCTTTTTAGAACGGGATATCGTCATCAAAGCTGTCGAAATCCGGAGCCGGCTGAGGAGCGGCCTGCTGCTGTGGAGCCGGACGCGACTGTTGCGGTGCCGACTGCTGCGGACGCGGAGCCTGTTGGCGTGGGGCCGGGGCGGACTGCTGGTAGTTATTGCCCCCGCCTTGTTGGTCGCCCTGCTGTGGACGGCCGCCCAGCAGTTGCATGGTGCCTTGCATGTCGACCACGATTTCAGTGGTGTAACGCTTGATACCGTCTTTTTCCCATTCGCGGGTCTGCAGCTTGCCTTCGATGTACACCTGCGAACCTTTGCGCAGGTATTCGCCGGCAATTTCGGCAACCTTGCCGAACATCGAAACACGGTGCCATTCGGTCTTCTCGACCTTCTGACCGGTTTGCTTGTCGGTCCACTGTTCGCTGGTCGCCAGACTCAGGTTGGTCACGGCGTTACCGTTAGGCAAGTAGCGAACTTCGGGATCCTGGCCGCAAGTGCCGACCAATATGACTTTGTTAACCCCACGGGCCATAACGTTCTCCTAGGCTTCGCACGCTGTCGCGGTCGGGTTGTTCACCAGACGCTCGAGGGTGGTGCGATCCAATAATTCGGTGTCCAGTTTGATGTAAATCGCCGCTTCATCGGCAACCACGATTGCATCGGTTACTCCAACGACGGCCTTAAGGCGCTCGATCAGGCCAGCTTCACGAATCGCTTCGGGCGACAACGGCAAGCGCAGGCTCGTCACATACGGAGGTTCCCGCATGGTAACAGCAAAGGCAAGCCAGAGGGCAGCCAGACCCGCGCATCCGAGGAACACAACCGACAAACCGCCGTGCTGGAACATCCAGCCGCCGAGGATCCCGCCCAGCGCCGAACCGAGGAACTGGCTGGTGGAATAAACCCCCATCGCCGTGCCCTTGCCGCCCGCCGGTGAAACCTTGCTGATCAGCGATGGCAAGGAGGCTTCCAGCAGGTTGAACGCGGTGAAGAACACCACCGTACCAATCACCAGAGCCCGCAAGCTATCGCCGAACTGCCAGAAGAATAGCTCAGTGAGCATCAGCGTCAGCACTGCGCCCAATAAAACTCGTTTCATTTTGCGTTTCTTCTCGCCATAGATAATGAACGGGATCATGGCGAAGAAGGAGATCAGTAGCGCGGTCAGGTACACCCACCAGTGCTGCTCTTTGGGCAGCCCGGCTTTTTCGACCAGGGCCAGGGGCAATGCAACGAAGCTCGACATCAACATCGCGTGCAACACAAAAATGCCCAGGTCCAGGCGCAGCAGGTCCGGGTGCTTGAGTGTCGGTATCAGCGCCTGGCGCGCGACGCCGGACTCGCGGTGCTGCAACGGCCCGGTTGCGCGCGGCACCATGAACATCACGATGACGATGCCGACCAGCGCCATGCCACCGGTGGCGAAGAACAACCCGGACAGGCCAAAGACACGGGTCAGCAATGGTCCTACAACCATGGCGACCGCGAACGACAGACCAATCGTCATGCCGATCATGGCCATGGCTTTGGTCCGATGCTGTTCCCGGGTCAGGTCTGACAGCAACGCCATGACCGCCGCGGAAATCGCCCCGGCGCCTTGCAGGATGCGTCCGGCGATGACGCCCCAGATCGAATCGGCATTGGCCGCCAGCACACTCCCCAGGGCGAAGATGATCAGCCCCAGATAAATCACCGGACGACGACCGATGCGGTCGGAAATGAAGCCAAAAGGAATCTGAAAGATCGCCTGGGTCAGGCCGTAAGCGCCAATCGCCAACCCGATGAGGGCCGGGGTCGCTCCTGCCAGGTCCATCCCATAGGTCGCCAGAACCGGCAACACCATGAACATGCCAAGCATACGGAAGGCGAACACCAGGGCCAGACCGCTTGCTGCGCGGGTCTCACTGCCACTCATGCGTTCGCTGTGGGGATCGTGCATGGAAAAACCTCATGTGAACCGGCGGCGATTCTACCAGTCCCATCGATTGACGGGGTATATCGCGACGCTGTGACGCGCACAGATGACACAGTCTTCATGCAAGGCTGCGCACTCCGCATTTGATAGTGTGCATCCATCCAGTATTTGGCCGTATACTCCTACGTTTTCGACGCCCGCCGAGCGAGGCCACTTTGGACAAGATCCTGATTCGTGGGGCCCGAACCCACAACTTGAAGAACATCGACCTGACCCTGCCACGGGACAAACTGATCGTCATCACCGGCCTGTCCGGATCCGGCAAGTCGTCCCTGGCCTTCGACACTCTGTACGCCGAAGGCCAGCGCCGTTATGTCGAATCGCTGTCGGCCTACGCCCGGCAGTTCCTGTCGATGATGGAAAAACCTGACGTCGACACCATTGAAGGTCTGTCGCCAGCGATCTCCATTGAACAGAAGTCGACCTCGCACAACCCGCGTTCGACGGTTGGCACCATTACCGAAATCTACGACTACCTGCGTCTGCTCTACGCTCGCGTCGGTATTCCCCGCTGCCCCGACCACGACATTCCGCTGGAAGCCCAGACCGTCAGCCAGATGGTTGACCTGGTGCTGGCACAACCGGAGGGCAGCAAACTGATGCTGCTGGCCCCGGTGATCCGCGAACGTAAGGGCGAGCACCTCTCGGTCTTCGAAGAACTGCGCGCTCAGGGTTTTGTGCGGGCCCGGGTCAACGGCAGGCTCTGCGAGCTGGACGAATTGCCGAAGCTGGATAAACAGAAGAAGCACTCGATCGATGTCGTGGTCGACCGCTTCAAAGTCCGCGCCGATCTGCAACAGCGTTTGGCTGAGTCGTTCGAGACTGCATTGAAACTGGCGGACGGCATTGCACTGGTCGCACCAATGGACGACGAGCCCGGCGAAGAAATCATCTTCTCCGCGCGCTTCGCCTGCCCGATCTGCGGCCACGCCATCAGTGAGCTGGAACCCAAACTGTTCTCCTTCAACAACCCGGCCGGCGCCTGCCCGACCTGCGATGGTCTGGGGGTTAAACAGTTCTTCGACACCAAACGACTGGTGAACGGTGAACTGACCCTGGCCGAAGGCGCGATTCGCGGCTGGGACCGGCGCAACGTCTATTACTTCCAGATGCTTGGCTCGCTGGCTTCGCACTACAAGTTCAGCCTCGAAGTGCCGTTCAATGACCTTCCGGCCGATCAGCAGAAGTTCATCCTGCATGGCAGTGGCTCGCAGAACGTCGACTTCAAATACCTGAACGACCGTGGCGACATCGTCAAACGTTCGCACCCGTTCGAAGGCATCGTGCCGAACCTGGAACGCCGCTACCGCGAAACCGAATCGGCTTCGGTCCGTGAAGAACTGGCAAAATTCCTCAGCACCCAACCCTGCCCGGATTGCCGCGGCACCCGTCTGCGTCGCGAGGCGCGGCACGTGTGGGTTGGCGAGAAGACTTTGCCGGCGGTGACCAATCTGCCGATCGGCGACGCCTGTGAATATTTCGGCGTGCTGAAACTGACCGGTCGCCGTGGCGAGATTGCCGACAAGATTCTCAAGGAAATCCGCGAGCGACTGCAGTTTCTGGTCAACGTCGGCCTGGACTATCTGTCACTGGATCGCAGTGCCGACACACTGTCCGGCGGCGAAGCCCAGCGGATCCGCCTGGCCAGTCAGATTGGCGCCGGTCTGGTGGGGGTCCTGTACATCCTCGATGAGCCGTCGATCGGCCTGCATCAACGGGACAACGACCGGTTGCTGGGCACCCTCAAGCACCTGCGCGACATCGGCAACACGGTGATCGTGGTCGAGCACGACGAAGACGCGATTCGTCTGGCCGACTATGTGGTGGATATCGGCCCGGGCGCGGGTGTACACGGTGGGCATATCGTCGCCGAAGGCACGCCGGCCGAGGTCATGGCTCACCCGGATTCGCTGACCGGCAAGTACTTGTCGGGGCGGGTAAAGATCGCAGTTCCAGCCAAGCGCACGCCGCGCAACAAGAAGTTGTCGCTATCCCTCAAGGGCGCTCGCGGCAACAATCTGCGCAACGTCGATCTGGAGATTCCGATCGGTCTGCTGACCTGCGTGACCGGTGTGTCCGGCTCGGGCAAATCGACGCTGATCAACAACACACTGTTTCCTTTGAGCGCTACCGCACTCAATGGAGCAACGACCCTGGAAGCGGCTGCTCACGAGAGCATCAAAGGCTTGGAACATCTGGACAAGGTTGTAGACATCGATCAGAGCCCGATCGGTCGCACGCCGCGCTCCAACCCGGCGACCTACACCGGGCTGTTCACGCCGATTCGCGAACTGTTCGCCGGTGTGCCGGAATCCCGTTCCCGCGGTTATGGGCCGGGGCGCTTCTCCTTCAACGTGAAGGGCGGGCGCTGCGAAGCTTGTCAGGGCGACGGCTTGATCAAGGTGGAAATGCACTTTCTGCCGGACATCTATGTCCCGTGCGACGTCTGCAAGAGCAAGCGTTACAACCGCGAAACGCTGGAGATCAAGTACAAGGGCAAGAGCATCCACGAAACTCTCGAGATGACCATCGAGGAAGCCCGGGTCTTCTTCGATGCCGTTCCAGCCTTGGCGCGCAAGCTTCAGACGCTGATGGACGTAGGCCTTTCCTACATCAAGCTGGGGCAATCGGCGACGACGCTGTCCGGCGGTGAAGCTCAGCGGGTAAAGCTGTCTCGCGAACTGTCCAAGCGCGATACCGGCAAGACGCTGTACATCCTCGATGAGCCGACCACGGGCCTGCACTTTGCGGATATCCAGCAACTGCTCGACGTGTTGCATCGACTGCGCGACCACGGCAATACCGTGGTAGTGATCGAGCACAACCTGGACGTGATCAAGACCGCCGACTGGTTGGTGGACCTGGGGCCGGAAGGTGGTTCCAAAGGTGGGCAGATCATTGCCGTCGGCACACCGGAGGAAGTATCCGAGATGAAGCAGTCTCATACTGGCTTCTATCTCAAACCGCTGCTGGCTCGCGACAGGGCCTGAGCCGGGCCCACGAAAAAGCCCCTGTCACTTCATCAGTGGCAGGGGCTTTTTTGTGCGTTTCTGTAGGAGCGCGGCATCAGAACTGCGATTGCAGGTAATTCTCCAGACCGATCAGCTTGATCAGACCCAGCTGCTTCTTGAGCCAGTAGGTGTGATCTTCTTCGGTATCGGCCAGCTGAATGCGCAGGATCTCGCGGCTGACGTAATCCTTGTGCAGCTCGCAAAGCTCGATGCCCTTGCACAGAGCTGCGCTAACTTTGTATTCCAGACGCAGGTCAGCGGCGAGCATGTCCGGCACAGTGGTGCCGACATCGAGATCGTCCGGACGCATACGCGGTGTGCCTTCGAGCATCAGGATCCGACGCATCAGCGCATCAGCGTGTTGCGCCTCTTCTTCCATCTCGTGGTTGATACGTTCGTAAAGCTCGGTGAACCCCCAGTCCTCGTACATCCGCGAATGGATGAAATATTGATCACGCGCTGCCAGTTCGCCTGTCAGCAGCGTGTTGAGGTAATCGATTACGTCTGGGTGACCTTGCATCGCCCTACATCTCCCTGCTTGAAAGTCTGTAGTTTGAACCAACCTGACCGGAAGGTCACTCGCACGACGCTATAAAAGCGAAGAAATTCTGAGAAAAGCGGTTTAAATAACGCAAAAACCGCCCAAATGAGGGCGGTTCTGCTTATCGTTTAGACTTAGTTAAGCTGTACGTTGAGTGCCTTTGCGATTGCTTCTCCATACGCCGGGTCGGCCTTGAAGAAATGCTGCAATTGGCGATCAACCACATCGCTGGAAACACCAGCCATTGCGCCGGCAATGTTGTTGACCAGCAGATTTTTCTGCTCATCACTCATCAGGCGGAACAGCGCACCAGCGTGGCTGTAGTAGTCGGTGTCTTCGCGATGATCGTAACGATCAGCCGCGCCGCTCAGGGCCAAAGCAGGTTCCGCGTAGCGCGGTGCCTGTTTCGGTGATTCTACGTAGCTGTTCGGCTCGTAGTTCGGTGCTGCACCACCATTGGCACCAAACGCCATGGAGCCATCGCGCTGGTAAGTGTTGACCGGGCTGCGAGGCGCATTCACCGGCAGTTGCTGGTGATTGGTCCCCACACGGTAACGGTGGGCATCAGCGTAAGCGAACACGCGACCTTGCAACATGCGGTCAGGCGACAGACCAACACCCGGGACCATATTGCTCGGACCGAACGCCGCCTGCTCGACTTCAGCGAAGTAGTTCAGCGGATTGCGGTTGAGCTCCAGCTCGCCCACTTCGATCAGCGGAAACTCCTTCTGCGACCAGGTTTTGGTTACGTCGAACGGATTCTCGTAATGAGCCTCGGCTTGGGCCTCGGTCATGATCTGGATATTGACACTCCATTTCGGGAAATCACCGCGCTCAATGGCGCCGAACAGGTCACGCTGTGCGTAATCCGGATCGGTACCCGCCAGGCGTGCTGCTTCTGCTGGAGCGAGGTTCTTGATCCCCTGTTTGGTTTTGTAGTGCCACTTCACCCAGTGACGCTCGCCATTGGCGTTGATCAGGCTGTAGGTGTGGCTGCCGAAGCCATGCATATGGCGATAGCCGTCAGGGATGCCGCGATCCGAGAACAAAATGGTGATCTGGTGCAACGCCTCAGGCGAATGCGACCAGAAATCCCACATCATTTGCGCACTTTTCAGGTTGCTTTGCGGCAGACGTTTCTGGGTATGGATAAAGTCAGGGAATTTCAGCGGATCACGGATGAAGAACACCGGCGTATTGTTACCGACGATGTCCCAGTTGCCTTCTTCGGTGTAGAACTTCAGGGCAAAACCGCGTGGATCACGCTCGGTGTCGGCAGAACCGCGTTCGCCGCCCACAGTAGAGAATCGCAGGAAGGTCGGAGTTTGTTTGCCGACGGATTCAAACAGCTTGGCACTGGTGTACTGAGTGATATCGCGAGTTACGGTGAACGTACCGTAAGCCCCCGAACCTTTGGCGTGTACACGACGCTCAGGGATGTTTTCACGATTGAAGTGCGCAAGCTTCTCGATCAGATGGAAATCGTCGAGGAGCAAAGGGCCACGAGGGCCGGCAGAGCGGGAATTCTGGTTGTCGGCGACAGGAGCGCCACCGGCGGTCGTAAGCGTGCTGTTTTGGCTCATGCGATCTCATCCTTTGTCAGTTTGGAACTGCCGGCTAATCGGCGTGGGAAGGAGTATTGACCATCAATCATGGCACCTACAAATTCATTAATTTGTAGACTCCAATAGAAAAATACTACCAACAATCCCGCTCATATAGTGAAGGCATGAACCGCTAGGACGCTTGTACGAACGGCGCGTTTCTTACACGCACAAAAAACCGGGCACTAGGCCCGGTTTTTTGTTTCAGACTGACGTCTTACTCAGCGGATACAGCTTCACCGCCGACAGCACGATCAACCAACTCGACGTACGCCATAGGCGCGTTGTCGCCAGCGCGGAAACCGCACTTGAGGATGCGCAGGTAGCCACCCTCACGGGTAGCGTAACGCTTGCCCAGGTCGTTGAAGAGCTTACCAACGATAGCTTTCGAACGAGTACGGTCGAAAGCCAGACGGCGGTTAGCCAGACTGTCTGTCTTGGCCAAAGTGATCAGCGGCTCAGCAACGCGGCGCAGTTCTTTGGCTTTTGGCAGTGTAGTTTTGATCAGCTCGTGCTCGAACAGCGACACCGCCATGTTTTGAAACATGGCCTTGCGGTGCGAGCTGGTGCGGCTCAGGTGACGACCACTTTTACGATGACGCATGGTTCATTCCTTACCAAACACAACGTTCGGTGATTACGACGATCAGGCAGTCGCCTTGTCGTCCTTCTTAAGACTTGCAGGCGGCCAGTTGTCGAGGCGCATGCCGAGGGACAGACCGCGGGAGGCCAGAACGTCCTTGATTTCAGTCAAGGATTTCTTGCCAAGGTTCGGAGTCTTCAACAGCTCTACTTCGGTACGCTGAATCAGGTCACCGATGTAGTAGATGTTTTCCGCCTTAAGGCAGTTAGCCGAACGTACAGTCAGTTCCAGATCGTCAACCGGGCGAAGCAGGATCGGATCGATCTCGTCTTCCTGCTCGACAACCACTGGCTCACTGTCACCTTTGAGATCGACGAACGCAGCCAACTGCTGTTGCAGAATGGTTGCAGCACGGCGGATAGCCTCTTCAGGATCCAGGGTACCGTTGGTTTCCAGATCAATAACCAGCTTGTCCAGGTTAGTACGCTGTTCGACACGGGCGTTTTCCACCACGTATGCGATACGGCGAACCGGGCTGAACGAAGAGTCAAGCTGCAAGCGACCGATGCTGCGGCTTTCGTCTTCATCGCTCTGACGCGAGTCTGCCGGTTCATAACCACGACCACGAGCTACGGTGAGCTTCATGTTCAGGGCGCCGTTAGACGCCATGTTAGCGATTACGTGATCGGGGTTAACGATCTCGACATCATGATCCAGCTGAATATCGGCAGCGGTAACCACCCCCGAACCCTTCTTCGACAAGGTCAGCGTAACTTCGTCTCGACCGTGCAGCTTGATAGCCAGACCTTTAAGGTTCAACAGGATTTCAATTACGTCTTCCTGTACACCTTCGATGGCGCTGTACTCGTGGAGCACACCGTCAATCTCGGCCTCGACTACTGCACAGCCGGGCATTGAGGACAACAGGATGCGGCGCAGCGCGTTGCCCAGGGTGTGGCCGAAACCACGCTCGAGAGGCTCGAGAGTGATCTTGGCGCGGGTTGGACTGACAACCTGCACATCAATATGGCGGGGTGTCAGGAACTCATTTACCGAAATCTGCATGGATGCACCTATTTTCTAGCCCTTACTTGGAGTAGAGCTCGACAATCAGGCTTTCGTTGATGTCGGCGGACAGATCACTGCGAGCAGGAACGTTCTTGAAAACGCCCGACTTCTTCTCAGTGTCTACTTCTACCCATTCTACGCGGCCACGTTGGGCACACAGATCGAGAGCTTGGACAATGCGAAGTTGGTTCTTTGCTTTCTCGCGAACTGCGACCACGTCACCAGCACGAACCTGGTAAGACGGAACGTTTACGGTCTGACCGTTAACGCTGATCGACTTGTGCGATACCAGCTGACGGGATTCGGCACGAGTAGAGCCAAAACCCATACGGTATACAACGTTGTCCAGACGGCATTCGAGCAGCTGCAACAGGTTTTCGCCAGTTGCGCCTTTCTTGCCAGCAGCTTCTTTGTAGTAGCCGCTGAATTGACGCTCGAGAACGCCGTAGATACGACGGACCTTCTGCTTTTCACGCAGTTGGGTGCCGTAATCGGACTGGCGACCGCGGCGTTGGCCGTGGATACCAGGTGCTGCTTCGATGTTGCACTTCGATTCGATCGCGCGCACGCCGCTCTTCAGAAAGAGATCGGTGCCTTCGCGACGAGCGAGTTTGCATTTTGGACCAATGTAACGAGCCATTCTTTACAATCTCCTGGATTACACGCGGCGCTTCTTCGGCGGACGGCACCCGTTGTGCGGGATTGGCGTCACGTCGGTGATGCTGGCGATCTTGTAGCCACAGCCGTTCAAAGCGCGGACTGCAGATTCACGACCTGGGCCTGGACCTTTGACGTTAACGTCGAGGTTTTTCAGGCCGTATTCCAGCGCAGCTTGACCAGCACGTTCAGCAGCTACTTGAGCAGCGAACGGGGTGGACTTGCGGGAACCGCGGAAACCCGAACCACCAGAGGTAGCCCAGGAAAGAGCGTTGCCTTGACGGTCGGTGATGGTCACGATTGTGTTGTTAAAAGAAGCATGGATGTGGGCGATGCCATCAACCACTGTCTTTTTAACTTTTTTACGAGGACGAGCAGCAGGTTTAGCCATGATTAATTTCCTGTCGATTCGCTGGGGCGATTACTTGCGGATCGGCTTACGCGGACCTTTACGGGTACGCGCGTTAGTCTTGGTACGCTGACCGCGCACTGGAAGACCACGACGATGACGCAGACCGCGATAGCAACCGAGGTCCATCAAACGCTTGATTTTCATGTTGATTTCGCGACGCAGGTCACCTTCAGTGGTGAACTTCGCCACTTCGCCACGCAGCTGTTCAATCTGCTCGTCGCTCAGATCTTTGATCTTTGCGGCTGGGTTTACCCCAGTCACTGCACAAATTTTCTGTGCAGTAGTGCGACCAACACCATAGATGTAGGTCAGCGAGATAACAGTATGCTTGTTATCTGGAATGTTAACGCCTGCAATACGGGCCATTCAGTGGGACTCCAATTGACAGCTACCTACGCCCCGGAAGCCAAGAAATAGGGCGCGAGATAATATCGCTGTAATAACAAATAATCAACCCGGCAGCGCACTAGCTGCCGGGCTTGAAGCACAATCACACTCAGCCTTGGCGCTGTTTGTGACGCGGTTCCGCGCTGCAAATTACTCGAACAACACCTTCGCGGCGAATAATCTTGCAGTTACGGCACAGCTTTTTCACCGATGCACGAACTTTCATCACCAACTCCTCGAACCTTATGGGTACTCAGCGCAACATGCCGCTGCCGTAACCCTTCAGGTTGGCTTTCTTCATCAGGGATTCGTACTGGTGCGAAACGAGGTGCGATTGTACTTGAGACATGAAGTCCATCACAACCACGACCACGATCAGCAACGAGGTCCCGCCAAGGTAGAACGGAACGTTTGCTGCAACCACCAGGAACTGGGGCAACAGGCACACGGCCGTCATATATAGAGCACCGAACAGGGTCAAACGAGTCAGAACGCCATCAATGTAGCGCGCAGACTGCTCACCTGGACGGATGCCCGGAATAAAGGCACCGGACTTCTTCAGGTTTTCCGCTACGTCTTTCGGATTGAACATCAACGCCGTATAGAAGAAGCAGAAGAAAATAATCCCTGCACTAAACAGCAGAATATTCAACGGCTGACCAGGAGCGATCGACTGCGAGATGTCCTGCAGCCAGCCCATACCTTCAGACTGACCAAACCAGGTACCCAACGAAGCCGGGAACAGCAAAATGCTGCTCGCGAAAATGGCTGGAATAACACCGGCCATGTTCACCTTCAACGGCAAGTGGCTAGTCTGCGCAGCAAACACCTTACGGCCCTGCTGACGCTTGGCGTAATGAACAGCAATACGACGCTGACCACGCTCAATGAACACCACGAAACCGATAATCGCTACTGCCAGCAAACCGATGGCAACCAAGGCAAAAATGTTGATATCACCCTGACGCGCAGACTCGAAAGACTGCCCGATCGCTCTCGGAAGACCGGCGACGATACCTGCGAAAATCAACATCGAGATACCGTTGCCAACACCACGCTCAGTAATCTGCTCACCCAGCCACATCATGAACATCGCACCAGCCACAAAAGTGGATACCGCGACGAAATGGAAGCCAAAGTCACCAGTGAACGCAACGCCCTGCCCTGCCAGACCAATGGACATGCCAATTGCCTGAACGAGAGCGAGGACGACAGTGCCGTAGCGGGTGTACTGAGCGATCTTGCGACGCCCAGCTTCACCTTCCTTCTTCAACTGTTCCAGCTGCGGGCTGACGGCGGTCATCAGTTGCATGATGATCGATGCCGAAATGTACGGCATGATCCCCAGAGCAAAGATGCTCATCCGTTCCAGCGCGCCGCCGGAAAACATGTTGAACAAGCTAAGAATGGTCCCCTCATTCTGTCGAAACAGGTCCGCGAGTCGGTCCGGGTTGATACCTGGAACCGGGATGTGTGCGCCTATTCGGTAGACGATAATCGCCAAGAATAGAAAACGCAGACGAGCCCAGAGTTCAGACATACCGCCTTTGCCGAGCGCAGAGAGAGCACCTTGCTTAGCCATTTATTCCTCGAACTTGCCGCCAGCTGCTTCGATAGCCGCACGCGCACCTTTGGTGGCGCCGATTCCCTTTCCGATGGTAACAGCGCGAGTAACTTCGCCGGACAGCATGATTTTCACACGCTGTACGTTGACGTTGATCACGTTGGCATCTTTCAGGGACTGCACGGTGACGATGTCGCCTTCCACTTTAGCCAGCTCGGACAAACGCACTTCTGCGCGGTCCATGGCCTTCAGGGAAACGAAACCGAACTTCGGCAGGCGACGATGCAGCGGCTGTTGACCGCCTTCAAAGCCTGGAGCAATGGTGCCACCGGAGCGGGAGGACTGACCTTTGTGGCCACGGCCACCGGTCTTGCCCAAACCACTACCGATACCACGGCCCGGACGATGCTTTTCGCGACGGGAACCCGGCGCTGGACTCAGATCATTGAGTTTCATCGATTAACCCTCGACACGCAGCATGTAGTAAGCCTTGTTGATCATCCCGCGATTCTCGGGAGTATCAAGTACTTCTACAGTGTGACCGATGCGACGCAGACCCAGACCCTTAACGCACAGTTTGTGGTTAGGGATGCGGCCGGTCATGCTTTTGATCAGCGTAACTTTAACGGTAGCCATGATCAGAAGATCTCCTTGACGCTTTTGCCACGCTTGGCGGCAATGGATTCAGGAGACTGCATAGCTTTCAAACCTTTGAAAGTGGCGTGAACCACGTTTACCGGGTTAGTCGAGCCGTAGCACTTGGCCAGAACGTTCTGAACGCCAGCAACTTCGAGGACAGCACGCATAGCGCCGCCAGCGATGATACCGGTACCTTCAGAAGCAGGCTGCATGTACACCTTCGAAGCGCCATGGGCGGACTTCATTGCGTACTGCAGAGTGGTGCCGTTCAGATCAACTTGGATCATGTTGCGGCGAGCAGCTTCCATTGCCTTCTGGATCGCAGCAGGCACTTCACGCGACTTGCCACGGCCGAAGCCAACACGCCCTTTACCATCACCAACCACGGTCAACGCGGTGAAAGTGAAGATACGGCCGCCTTTAACGGTTTTGGCTACGCGGTTAACTTGAACCAGCTTCTCGATGTAGCCTTCGTCGCGCTTTTGGTCGTTATTTGACATAACTTAGAACTCCAGCCCAGCTTCACGAGCAGCATCAGCCAGCGCCTTGACGCGGCCGTGGTACTTGAAGCCAGAGCGGTCGAAAGCCACCTGCGAGACGCCAGCGGCTTTAGCACGCGTAGCGACCAGCTGGCCAACCTTAGTGGCCGCGTCGATGTTGCCAGTGGCGCCATCACGCAGTTCTTTATCCAAAGTCGAGGCACTTGCCAGGACTTTGTTGCCGTCGGCCGAAATGACCTGGGCGTAGATGTGCTGCGACGAGCGGAACACGCAGAGACGCACGACTTCGAGTTCGTGCATTTTCAGGCGTGCTTTGCGAGCGCGACGCAGTCGAGTAACTTTTTTGTCGGTCATTTGCTATGCCCTACTTCTTCTTGGCTTCTTTACGACGGACGACTTCGTCCGCGTAGCGCACACCTTTGCCTTTGTACGGCTCTGGTGGACGGAAGTCGCGGATCTCGGCGGCCACTTGACCTACCAGCTGCTTATCGATGCCCTTGATCAGGATATCGGTCTGGCTAGGAGTCTCAGCGGTGATGCCTTCCGGCAGTTCATAATCCACTGGGTGCGAGAAGCCAAGAGCCAGGTTCAGCACTGTGCCTTTTGCTTGCGCTTTGTAACCAACACCGACCAGCTGGAGCTTGCGCTCGAAGCCTTGGCTTACGCCTTGGACCATGTTGTTAACCAACGCACGAGTGGTACCAGCCATTGCGCGAGTTTGTTGATCGCCATTGCGAGCAGCGAAACGCAGCTCACCAGCTTCTTCAACGATCTCAACGGACGAATGGATGTTCAGTTCGAGAGTACCCTTGGCACCCTTCACCGAAAGCTGTTGGCCTGCGAATTTGACTTCGACACCGGCTGGCAGCTTAACGGGGTTCTTAGCGACGCGTGACATGCTTATCCCCCCTTAGAACACAGTGCAAAGAACTTCGCCGCCGACACCGGCAGCGCGCGCAGCACGATCCGTCATCACACCTTTGTTGGTGGAGACGATAGACACACCGAGACCGCCACGAACTTTTGGCAGATCATCGACGGACTTGTACTGACGCAGGCCTGGACGGCTAACGCGCTTCACTTCCTCGATGACCGGACGGCCTTCGAAGTACTTCAGCTCGATGGACAGCAGTGGTTTGATTTCGCTGCTGATCTGATAACCCGCAATGTAACCTTCGTCCTTCAGGACTTTGGCAACAGCTACCTTCAAAGTAGAAGATGGCATGCTTACGACGGACTTTTCAGCCATCTGGGCATTACGGATTCGAGTTAGCATGTCCGCTAACGGGTCCTGCATACTCATGGGCTAGACGCTCCTAATACACAAAAAATTAGCCTTGCGGCTACTACGTGTCGCCGAGTACATCCGCGCGAAAAAAGCACGGGCTCAGGCGAGCCGGGTATTCTAGACACACCCCACAAATGAATCAAGCCCCAATAGGGGCTTGATTCAAGTTCAAGGTCACCGATGGTCAGGATCTTGCGATCCCGAACACCGAGACTTTGACAGTGCTTACCAGCTGGCTTTAACCAGACCAGGTACGTCACCACGCATTGCAGCTTCACGCAGTTTGTTACGGCCGAGGCCGAACTTGCGGTAAACGCCGTGTGGACGACCGGTCAGGCGGCAGCGGTTACGCATGCGCGAAGCGCTTGCGTCACGTGGCTGCTTCTGCAGAGCTACTGTAGCTTCCCAACGCGCTTCTGGACTTGCGTTCAGATCAACGATGATAGCTTTCAGTGCTGCACGCTTTTTGGCGTACTTGGCAACCGTGAGCTGACGCTTCAGCTCGCGGTTTTTCATGCTCATCTTGGCCATTTTCCTACTCCAATCAGTTGCGGAACGGGAATTTGAAAGCGCGCAGCAGAGCGCGACCTTCATCATCGTTCTTGGCAGTGGTGGTCAGGGTAATGTCCAGACCGCGGAGAGCATCGATCTTGTCGTAGTCGATTTCCGGGAAGATGATCTGCTCTTTAACGCCCATGCTGTAGTTACCACGACCATCGAAGGACTTGGCATTCAGGCCGCGGAAGTCGCGAACCCGAGGCAGGGAGATCGACAGCAGACGATCCAGGAATTCATACATACGCTCACGGCGCAGAGTCACTTTGACGCCGATCGGCCAACCTTCACGGACTTTAAAGCCAGCGATGGATTTCCGAGCGTAAGTCACAACGACTTTCTGACCGGTGATCTTTTCCAGGTCGGCAACAGCGTGCTCGATGACTTTTTTGTCACCGACTGCTTCGCCCAGACCCATGTTCAGGGTGATTTTGGTAACGCGTGGAACTTCCATCACGTTCGAAAGCTTAAGTTCTTCCTTAAGCTTCGGTGCGATTTCCTTCCAGTAAATCTCTTTTAGTCGTGCCATGGTCTTCTACCTAGCAGTGTTCAAGCATCAACCGCTTTTTGGGTCGACTTGAAGACACGAATTTTCTTGCCGTCTTCTACTTTAAAACCAACGCGGTCAGCCTTGTTGGTTTCGCCGTTGAAAATGGCGACGTTAGAAGCATCCAGCGGAGCTTCTTTTTCGACGATACCGCCCTGCACGCCCGACATCGGGTTAGGCTTGGTATGACGCTTAACCAGGTTCAGACCGCCAATAACCAAACGGTTGTTAGCGAGAACCTTAAGCACCTTACCGCGCTTACCTTTGTCTTTGCCGGCGATCACGATGATCTCGTCGTCACGACGAATCTTTTGCATGTCGGATCTCCTTACAGCACTTCTGGGGCGAGCGAGACGATCTTCATGAACTTCTCAGTACGAAGTTCACGGGTCACTGGCCCAAAGATACGGGTGCCGATCGGCTCTTGCTTATTGTTCAGAAGAACAGCAGCGTTGCCATCAAAGCGGATAATGGAGCCATCAGCACGGCGAACGCCGTGGCGAGTGCGGACTACTACAGCAGTCATCACTTGGCCTTTTTTCACTTTACCGCGAGGAATTGCTTCCTTCACGGTAACTTTGATGATGTCACCGATACCAGCGTAACGACGATGGGAGCCACCCAGCACCTTGATGCACATAACACGGCGAGCGCCGCTGTTATCGGCCACATCGAGCATGGATTGAGTCTGAATCATATAATTTCTCCGACCCCTAGTCCTTAGACTTCCACAGCGCGTTCGAGAACATCAACCAGCGCCCAAGACTTGGTCTTGGCCAAAGGACGAGTTTCACGAATAGTGACTTTGTCGCCGATGTGGCACTGATTGGTTTCGTCGTGCGCGTGCAGCTTAGTCGAACGCTTAACGTATTTACCGTAGATCGGGTGCTTAACGCGACGCTCGATCAGAACGGTGATGGTTTTGTCCATCTTGTCGCTGACAACACGGCCAGTCAGCGTACGGACAGTTTTTTCGGCTTCAGCCATGATTACTTACCTGCCTGCTGGTTAAGCACAGTCTTCACGCGAGCGATGTCACGCTTAACTTGCGAGAGCAGATGAGACTGCCCCAACTGGCCAGTTGCTTTCTGCATACGCAGATTGAACTGGTCGCGCAGCAAGCCGAGCAGTTGCTCGTTCAGCTGCTGTGCGGATTTTTCACGAAGTTCATTCGCTTTCATCACATCACCGTCCGTTTAACAAAGGCGGTGGCGAGCGGCAGCTTTGCAGCAGCCAGGGCAAAAGCCTCACGCGCCAGCTCTTCAGAAACACCCTCGATTTCATACAGGACTTTGCCTGGCTGAATCTGGGCAACCCAGTACTCCACACTACCCTTACCTTTACCCATCCGAACTTCGAGGGGCTTTTTGGAAATAGGCTTGTCCGGGAATACACGGATCCAGATCTTGCCGCCACGTTTAACGTGACGGGTCAGAGCACGACGCGCTGACTCGATCTGACGAGCGGTGAGACGACCACGAGCTACAGACTTCAGCGCGAACTCGCCGAAGCTGACTTTGCTACCGCGCTGAGCCAGACCACGGTTGTGGCCTGTCATCTGCTTGCGGAACTTCGTACGCTTTGGTTGCAACATTTGGCGTACCCCTTACTTAGCAGCTTTTTTACGAGGCGCTGGTGCTTGTGGTTTCAGTTCTTCTTGGCGACCACCAATTACTTCGCCCTTGAAGATCCAAACCTTTACACCGATCACACCGTAAGTGGTGTGAGCTTCGTAGTTGGCATAGTCGATGTCGGCACGCAGGGTGTGCAGTGGCACACGACCTTCGCGATACCATTCAGTACGTGCGATTTCAGCACCGCCGAGACGACCGCTCACTTGGATTTTGATGCCTTTGGCACCAATGCGCATGGCGTTCTGAACAGCGCGCTTCATAGCGCGGCGGAACATTACGCGACGCTCCAGCTGCTGAGCTACGCTCTGCGCAACCAGCATACCGTCGAGCTCCGGCTTGCGGATCTCTTCGATATTGATGTGCACAGGCACACCCATTTGCTTGGTCAGGTCCTGACGCAGTTTCTCAACATCTTCACCTTTCTTCCCGATAACGATACCTGGACGAGCGGTGTGGATGGTGATACGTGCAGTCTGAGCCGGACGATGGATATCGATACGGCTTACGGACGCGCTTTTTAGTTTGTCTTGGAGATACTCACGCACCTTCAGATCAGCGAACAAATAGTCCGCATAAGTCCGACCGTCTGCGTACCAGACGGAGGTGTGCTCCTTGACGATTCCCAGGCGAATGCCAATGGGATGTACTTTCTGACCCATCTCTTCGACTCCGTTACTTGTCAGCAACCTTGACAGTGATATGGCAAGACCGCTTGACGATGCGATCAGCACGGCCTTTGGCACGTGGCATGATTCGCTTCAGCGAACGCCCTTCGTTGACGAAAACGGTGCTGACCTTCAGGTCATCAACGTCTGCGCCTTCGTTATGCTCGGCGTTGGCTACGGCCGACTCCAGCACTTTCTTCATGATCTCGGCGGCTTTCTTACTGCTGAAAGCCAACAGGTTGAGCGCTTCGCCCACCTTCTTCCCGCGGATCTGGTCGGCGACCAAGCGGGCTTTCTGGGCGGAGATTCGAGCGCCCGACAACTTAGCGGCTACTTCCATCGTTCCTTACCCCTTAACGCTTGGCTTTCTTGTCTGCCACGTGCCCACGATATGTGCGGGTACCGGCAAACTCGCCCAGTTTGTGGCCGACCATGTCTTCGTTCACGAGAACTGGAACATGTTGACGACCGTTATGCACTGCAATGGTCAGACCGACCATTTGTGGCAGGATCATCGAACGACGCGACCAGGTCTTAACTGGTTTGCGATCGTTCTTTTCCGCCGCCACTTCGATCTTCTTCAGTAGGTGAAGATCAATAAAAGGACCTTTTTTCAGAGAACGTGGCACTGTCGTATCCCTCTATTTACTTGCGACGACGGACGATCATTTTGTCGGTACGCTTATTACCACGAGTCTTCGCGCCCTTAGTCGGGAAGCCCCATGGCGATACCGGATGACGACCACCAGAGGTACGACCTTCACCACCACCATGTGGGTGGTCAACCGGGTTCATGGCAACACCACGAACGGTTGGGCGAACGCCACGCCAGCGTTTGGCACCAGCTTTACCCAGCGAACGCAGGCTGTGCTCGGAGTTCGAGACTTCACCCAGGGTCGCGCGGCATTCAGCCAGCACTTTACGCATCTCACCAGAACGCAGACGCAGGGTCACGTAGACACCTTCACGAGCGATCAGCTGAGCCGAAGCACCAGCGGAACGAGCGATTTGCGCGCCTTTACCTGGCTTCAATTCGATGCCGTGTACGGTGCTACCAACTGGAATGTTACGCAGTTGCAGAGCGTTGCCCGGCTTGATCGGTGCCAAAGCACCTGCGATCAGCTGGTCACCAGCACTCACGCCTTTAGGGGCAATGATGTAGCGACGCTCGCCATCTGCGTACAGCAGCAGAGCGATGTGAGCAGTACGGTTTGGATCGTATTCAATACGCTCGACAGTGGCAGCGATGCCATCTTTGTCGTTGCGACGGAAATCGACCAGACGATAATGCTGCTTATGGCCACCACCGATGTGACGAGTGGTAATACGACCATTGTTGTTACGACCACCAGTCTTCGATTTTTTCTCGAGCAGCGGTGCGTGAGGAGCGCCTTTATGCAGCTCCTGGTTGACCACCTTGACCACAAAACGGCGGCCAGGGGAAGTCGGTTTGCATTTAACGATTGCCATGATGCACCCCTTCCTTACTCAGCACTGCTGCTGAAATCGAGATCTTGGCCTGGCTGAAGGGAGATAACTGCCTTCTTCCAGTCATTACGCTTGCCCAGACCGCGAGCAGTACGCTTGCTCTTACCCAGAACATTCAGGGTAGTAACACGCTCTACTTTCACGCTGAACAGGCTTTCGACGGCCTTCTTGATTTCCAGCTTGGTTGCGTCAGTCGCAACCTTGAAAACGAACTGGCCTTTCTTGTCAGCCAGAACCGTAGCCTTCTCGGAAACGTGCGGGCCAAGCAGAACTTTAAATACGCGTTCCTGGTTCATCCCAGCAGCTCCTCGAATTTCTTCACGGCCGACACGGTGATCAACACCTTGTCGTATGCGATCAGACTAACTGGATCGGAACCTTGCACGTCACGTACATCAACGTGTGGCAGGTTGCGAGCAGCCAGGTACAGGTTCTGATCAACCACTTCAGACACGATCAAGACATCAGTCAGACCCATGCCGGTCAGTTTGTTCAGCAGATCTTTGGTCTTCGGTGCATCAACAGCGAAGTCCTGAACCACAACCAGACGATCAGTACGCACCAGCTCAGCAAGGATGGAACGCATTGCTGCGCGATACATCTTCTTGTTCAGCTTCTGGGTGTGATCCTGAGGACGAGCTGCGAAAGTGGTACCGCCGCCACGCCAGATTGGGCTACGGATAGTACCGGCACGAGCACGGCCAGTACCTTTCTGACGCCATGGGCGCTTACCGCCACCACGAACGTCGGAACGGGTCTTTTGCTGCTTGCTACCTTGACGGCCGCCGGCCATGTAGGCCACGACTGCTTGGTGAACCAGCGTCTCGTTGAATTCGCCGCCAAATGTCAGTTCGGAAACTTCGATCGCTTGAGCGTCATTTACATTTAATTGCATGTCAGCTTCCCCTTAACCGCGAGCCTTGGCTGCTGGACGTACAACCAAGTTGCCGCCAGTAGCGCCAGGAACAGCACCCTTGACCAACAACAGATTGCGTTCAGCGTCCACGCGCACTACTTCGAGGGACTGCACGGTCACGCGCTCAGCGCCCATATGACCGGACATTTTTTTGCCCTTGAATACACGACCAGGAGTCTGGCACTGGCCGATAGAGCCTGGAACGCGGTGGGACACGGAGTTACCGTGGGTATTATCTTGCCCGCGGAAGTTCCAACGCTTGATCGTACCCTGGAAGCCCTTACCTTTGGACTGACCGGTTACATCAACCAGTTGACCAGCAGCGAAGATTTCAGCATTGATCAGATCGCCGGCCTGGTACTCGCCTTCTTCAAGGCGGAATTCCATTACGGTACGACCAGCGGCAACGTTCGCCTTAGCGAAGTGGCCAGCCTGAGCAGCTGTAACACGCGAAGCACGACGCTCGCCTACAGTGACTTGCACTGCACGATAGCCATCGGTCTCTTCAGTTTTGAACTGGGTGACGCGATTCGGCTCGATCTCAATGACCGTGACCGGAATGGAGACACCTTCTTCGGTGAAAATACGGGTCATACCGCATTTACGACCGACTACACCAATAGTCATGTTGTAAACCTCATGAGTGTACGGGGCTTTCACCCGCTATGGCCGCCCATTTCAGAGCGTTACACGACTAAGACCGAGTCTTAGCCGAGGCTGATCTGCACTTCCACACCGGCCGCAAGATCAAGCTTCATAAGTGCATCAACGGTTTTATCCGTTGGCTGGACGATGTCCAGAACGCGCTTATGAGTACGGATCTCGTACTGGTCACGCGCGTCTTTGTTGACGTGCGGGGAGACCAGAACGGTGAACCGCTCTTTACGGGTAGGCAGTGGAATTGGACCACGCACTTGAGCACCAGTACGTTTCGCGGTTTCCACGATTTCCTGGGTGGATTGGTCGATCAGGCGATGGTCAAAAGCCTTCAACCTGATACGGATTTGCTGATTTTGCATTGGATTTCAGACTCCGGCTGCTATTCCCACCGAGCGCAATACGCCCGTTAAAAGGAGGCGCAATTCTATAGACGCCCCATATAGGTGTCAACCCAATAAAAAAGCCCCCGCTAAGCGGGGGCTTTTTCAACTCATCAAAGCTTACTCAAAAAAGAGCTTACTCGATGATTTTGGCTACGACGCCAGCGCCGACGGTACGACCGCCTTCACGGATAGCGAAACGCAGACCGTCTTCCATTGCGATGGTTTTGATCAGGGTAACAGTCATCTGAATGTTGTCACCTGGCATTACCATTTCAACGCCTTCTGGCAGCTCGCAGTTACCAGTCACGTCAGTAGTACGGAAGTAGAACTGTGGACGGTAGCCTTTGAAGAACGGAGTGTGACGACCGCCTTCTTCCTTGCTCAGAACGTAAACTTCTGCGGTGAACTTGGTGTGCGGCTTAACCGAACCCGGCTTAACCAGAACCTGGCCACGCTCAACGTCGTCACGCTTGGTGCCACGCAACAGAACGCCGCAGTTCTCGCCAGCACGACCTTCGTCGAGCAGCTTACGGAACATTTCAACACCGGTGCAGGTGGTGACGGTGGTGTCACGCAGACCAACGATTTCCAGTGGATCCTGAACGCGAACGATACCGCGCTCGATACGACCAGTCACAACTGTACCGCGACCGGAGATCGAGAATACGTCTTCGATTGGCATCAGGAACGGCTTGTCGGTCAGACGAACTGGTTCTGGGATGTAGCTGTCCAGAGTTTCCACCAGCTTCTTAACAGCAGTGGTGCCCATTTCGTTATCGTCAAGACCTTCAAGAGCCATACGAGCAGAACCGATGATGATCGGAGTGTCGTCGCCCGGGAAGTCGTAAGTGCTCAGCAGATCGCGCACTTCCATTTCAACCAGTTCCAGCAGCTCAGCGTCGTCTACCAGGTCAGCCTTGTTCAGGAAAACCACGATGTACGGAACGCCTACCTGACGGGACAGCAGGATGTGCTCACGGGTTTGTGGCATCGGACCATCAGCGGCCGAGCAAACCAGAATAGCGCCGTCCATTTGAGCAGCACCGGTGATCATGTTCTTCACATAGTCAGCGTGACCTGGGCAGTCAACGTGAGCGTAGTGACGGATCTTCGAGTTGTACTCAACGTGAGCGGTGTTGATGGTGATACCGCGAGCCTTCTCTTCTGGTGCGCTGTCGATCTTGTCGAAGTCAACACGAGCCGAACCGAAAACTTCGGAGCAGACGCGAGTCAGAGCAGCGGTCAGCGTGGTTTTACCGTGGTCAACGTGACCGATGGTGCCAACGTTGACGTGCGGAAGGGAACGATCAAATTTTTCTTTAGCCACGACAATTAACTCCTAGCCTAAAGGGGCTGAATCAGCCTTGTTTTTTGGTAACAGTTTCGACGATATGCGACGGAGCTGTATTGTATTTTTTGAATTCCATAGAGTAGCTTGCGCGACCTTGGGACATGGAGCGAACGTCGGTTGCGTAACCGAACATCTCACCCAACGGAACCTCGGCACGAATTACTTTGCCGGAGACCGTGTCTTCCATACCCAGGATCATGCCGCGACGACGGTTAAGGTCGCCCATCACGTCACCCATATAGTCTTCAGGCGTAACAACCTCTACCGCCATGATCGGCTCAAGCAACTCACCACCGCCCTTCTGGGCCAGTTGCTTGGTTGCCATGGAAGCAGCCACTTTAAACGCCATCTCGTTGGAGTCGACGTCGTGGTAGGAACCATCAAACACGGTAGCCTTCAGGCCGATCAGCGGATAGCCGGCAACAACGCCGTTCTTCATCTGCTCTTCGATACCCTTCTGGATAGCCGGGATGTATTCCTTAGGAACCACACCACCCACCACTTCGTTCAGGAACTGCAAACCTTCCTGACCTTCGTCAGCAGGAGCAAAACGAATCCAGCAGTGACCGAACTGGCCACGACCGCCGGACTGACGAACGAACTTGCCTTCAATTTCGCAGCTCTTCGTGATGCGCTCACGGTACGAAACTTGAGGCTTACCGATGTTGGCTTCGACGTTGAACTCACGGCGCATCCGGTCAACCAGGATGTCCAGGTGCAACTCGCCCATGCCGGAGATGATCGTTTGACCAGTCTCTTCATCAGTCTTGACGCGGAAAGACGGATCTTCCTGAGCAAGCTTGCCCAGAGCGATACCCATTTTTTCCTGGTCGTCCTTGGTCTTAGGCTCTACGGCAACCGAAATAACCGGCTCCGGGAAGTCCATGCGAACGAGGATGATTGGCTTGTCAGCGTTGCACAAAGTTTCACCAGTGGTGACGTCCTTCATGCCGATCAAGGCCGCGATGTCACCAGCGCGCACTTCCTTGATTTCTTCACGGGCGTTTGCGTGCATTTGCACCATACGACCCACACGCTCTTTCTTGCCTTTAACCGAGTTGATCACGCCGTCGCCGGAGGCCAACACGCCCGAGTAAACTCGAACAAAGGTCAAGGTCCCCACGAATGGGTCGGTAGCGATCTTGAACGCCAGAGCCGAGAACGGCTCGCTGTCGTCTGCGTGACGCTCCATTTCCTTGGTCTCGTCATCCGGGTCAGTACCCTTGATGGCAGGAATGTCGGTAGGAGCAGGCAGGTAGTCGATAACGGCGTCGAGAACCAGGGGAACACCCTTGTTCTTGAAGGAAGAACCGCAAACAGCCAGAACGATCTCGCCGGCGATAGTACGCTGACGCAGAGCGGCCTTGATTTCCGCGTTGGTGAGCTCTTCACCTTCGAGGTACTTGTTCATCAGCTCTTCGCTAGCTTCGGCTGCAGCTTCAATCATGTTGCTGCGCCACTCGTCAGCCAGCTCCTGCAGCTCAGCAGGGATAGGCTTGCGAACTGGAACCATACCTTTGTCAGCGTCATTCCAGTAAACAGCTTCCATGGACATCAGGTCGATCTGACCCTGGAAGTTGTCTTCGGAACCGATAGCCAACTGGATTGGGACCGGGGTGTGACCCAGACGCTGCTTGATCTGACCGATCACGCGCAGGAAGTTCGCACCAGCACGGTCCATCTTGTTTACGTAAACAAGACGTGGAACGCCGTACTTGTTGGCTTGACGCCATACGGTTTCCGACTGAGGCTCAACACCCGAGGTGCCGCAGAACACAACAACCGCGCCGTCGAGAACACGCAGGGAACGCTCAACTTCAATAGTGAAGTCAACGTGGCCCGGGGTGTCGATGACGTTGAAGCGGTATTGGTCCTTGTGCTGCTTCTCGGAACCCTGCCAGAAGGCGGTAATGGCAGCAGAAGTAATGGTAATACCACGCTCCTGCTCCTGCACCATCCAGTCTGTGGTCGCGGCGCCGTCATGCACCTCGCCCATTTTGTGACTTTTGCCAGTGTAAAAAAGGACGCGCTCGGTGGTGGTGGTTTTACCAGCATCCACGTGAGCAACGATACCAATGTTACGGTAGCGGTTAATCGGTGTAGTACGAGCCATAAAGCCCTCGCAAAATTAGTGACGCTAAAATTAGAAGCGGTAGTGCGAGAAAGCCTTGTTGGCTTCAGCCATACGGTGCACGTCTTCACGCTTCTTAACTGCAGCACCTTTGCCTTCGGCAGCGTCCAACAGTTCGCCAGCCAAACGCAGAGCCATAGACTTCTCGCCGCGCTTACGGGCGAAGTCTACCAACCAGCGCATTGCCAGAGCGTTACGACGGGACGGACGAACTTCGACCGGAACCTGGTAAGTAGCACCGCCTACACGGCGCGACTTTACTTCGACCAGCGGAGCGATGGCGTCGAGAGCTTTCTCGAAGATTTCCAGGGGATCGCTGTTCTTGCGTTCTTTAACCTTTTCCAGCGCGCCATAAACGATACGCTCGGCAACGGCTTTCTTGCCGCTTTCCATTACGTGGTTCATGAACTTGGCCAGGATCTGGCTGCCGTATTTTGGATCGTCAAGCACTTCGCGCTTGGCTGCTACGCGTCTTCTTGGCATGGATAAGCCCTCAAACGGTCTTCAGGTTCGCTCGGAATCGGTGCCCTTTCGGGACGCCTCCGACCTTACTCTTATCGACTCAGAAAAATAGAAAATCAGTTTTTACAAAAAGCCACTACTACTTAGGCTTCTTGGTACCGTACTTCGAACGACCCTGGTTACGACCTTTAACGCCGGAAGTATCCAAAGAACCGCGTACGGTGTGGTAACGAACACCTGGCAAGTCTTTTACACGACCGCCGCGGATCAGTACCACGCTGTGCTCTTGCAGGTTGTGGCCTTCACCGCCGATGTACGAGGAAACCTCGAAACCGTTGGTCAGACGCACACGGCATACTTTACGCAGTGCCGAGTTAGGTTTTTTCGGCGTGGTGGTATACACACGGGTGCATACGCCACGACGTTGCGGGCAGTTCTGCAGCGCAGGCACGTCGGATTTCTCGACGATACGCTTACGCGGCTGACGTACCAGCTGGTTGATAGTTGCCATCTACTAGCTCCACTGTTGTCTTGCGACGCTATTGTCTTGCAAGAAAAGCAAAATGGCAGGAACGAATTCCCGCCAAATTTAGGGGTACAAGAGTCTAAAGAGGATCTTGCCCCCAGTCAAGGCAAGGCCCCGACCTCCCCACTCATCCAACCTCGACAAATCGTCTCGATTCGATGAACGGAACGGCCAGGGCCTTACGCTCATTTATCGCAGAACTCAGTTACCGCTTGAGTTCAGCGCTTCGGTCAGTGCAGCTTCCACTTCACTGGCGCTTACGCGCAACGGTTTGTCAGCATCACGGCGGCGCTTACGCTCGCTGTGATAAGCCAGACCGGTACCCGCCGGGATCAAACGACCCACGACTACGTTTTCTTTCAGGCCGCGCAGGTAATCGCGCTTGCCGGTTACCGCCGCTTCGGTCAGTACGCGAGTGGTTTCCTGGAAGGAAGCCGCCGAGATGAACGATTCGGTGGACAACGACGCCTTGGTGATACCCAGCAGTACGCGAGTGAACTTGGAAACGAATTTCTCGTCGCCAGCCAGACGCTCGTTCTCTACCAGAACGTGAGTCAATTCCATCTGGTCGCCCTTGATGAAACTGGAATCGCCGGATTCAGCGATTTCAACTTTACGCAGCATCTGACGCAGGATGGTCTCGATGTGCTTATCGTTGATCTTCACGCCTTGCAGACGATAAACGTCCTGGATCTCGTTCACGATGTACTTGGCCAGCGCACTCACACCCAGCAGACGCAGGATGTCGTGTGGATCGCTCGGGCCGTCGGAGATAACTTCGCCGCGGTTTACCTGTTCGCCTTCGAAGACGTTCAGGTGACGCCACTTCGGAATCAGCTCTTCGTACGGATCGCTACCGTCGTTCGGGGTGATAACCAGACGGCGCTTGCCCTTGGTCTCTTTACCGAACGCGATGGTGCCGCTGACTTCAGCCAGAATCGAGGCTTCTTTCGGACGACGGGCTTCGAACAAGTCGGCAACACGCGGCAGACCACCGGTGATGTCACGGGTCTTCGAAGTCTCTTGCGGAATACGAGCGATAACATCACCGATCGCGATTTTCGCACCGTCCGCTACACCAACCAGGGCGTTAGCAGGCAGGAAGTACTGAGCAATTACGTCGGTGCCCGGCAGCAAGAGATCCTTGCCATTGTCATCAACCATCTTCACAGCTGGACGGATATCTTTACCGGCAGCTGGACGGTCTTTGGCGTCGAGTACTTCAATGTTGGTCATACCGGTCAATTCGTCAGTCTGACGCTTGATCGTGATGCCTTCTTCCATGCCCACGTAGGTCACGGTACCTTTCATTTCGGTAACGATTGGGTGAGTGTGCGGATCCCACTTGGCCACGATTGCGCCAGCGTCGACCTTGTCACCTTCTTTAACCGAAATCACAGCACCGTACGGCAGCTTGTAGCGCTCGCGCTCACGACCGAAGTCATCAGCGATTGCCAGCTCACCGGAACGGGACACAGCAACCAGGCAACCGTCCACTCGCTCAACGTGCTTCAGGTTATGCAGACGGACGGTACCGCCATTTTTCACCTGAACGCTGTCGGCTGCAGAGGTCCGGCTTGCCGCACCACCGATGTGGAACGTACGCATGGTCAGCTGGGTACCCGGCTCACCGATGGACTGGGCAGCGATAACGCCGACCGCTTCACCGATGTTCACCTGGTGACCACGAGCCAAGTCACGGCCGTAGCACTTGGCGCAAATGCCGTAGCGGGTTTCGCAACTGATCGGCGAACGCACGATCACTTCGTCGATGCTGTTCAGCTCGATGAATTCGACCCACTTCTCATCTACCAGAGTGCCGGCAGGAACGATAACTTCCTCGGTACCCGGCTTGAATACGTCACGGGCAATGACACGACCCAATACGCGCTCACCCAACGGCTCAACAACGTCACCGCCTTCAATGTGCGGAGTCATTACCAGGCCATGTTCGGTGCCGCAATCGATCTCGGTCACAACCAGATCCTGCGCCACGTCTACCAGACGACGAGTCAGGTAACCGGAGTTCGCAGTTTTCAACGCGGTATCCGCCAAACCTTTACGAGCACCGTGAGTGGAGATGAAGTACTGAAGTACGCTCAAACCTTCACGGAAGTTCGCAGTAATCGGCGTTTCGATGATGGAACCGTCCGGCTTGGCCATCAGGCCACGCATACCGGCGAGCTGACGGATCTGCGCAGCAGAACCCCGTGCACCCGAGTCGGCCATCATGTACATCGAGTTGAAAGACTCTTGGTCGACTTCGACGCCATGACGGTCGATGACTTTCTCTTTCGAGAGGTTGGCCATCATCGCCTTGGAAACTTCGTCGTTCGCCTTGGACCAAAGGTCGATCACTTTGTTGTACTTCTCGCCCTGGGTTACCAGGCCGGAGGCGTACTGACTTTCGATCTCTTTCACTTCGTCGGTGGCTGCACCGATGATGCGGGCTTTTTCATCCGGGATAACGAAGTCGTTAACACCGATGGAAACGCCGGAGATGGTCGAATAAGCAAAACCGGTGTACATCAACTGGTCAGCGAAGATCACGGTCTCTTTCAAACCAACCACGCGATAGCACTGGTTGATCAGCTTGGAGATCGCCTTTTTCTTCATCGGCTGGTTGACGACGTCGTACGACAGGCCAGGTGGAACAACCTGGAACAACAGCGCACGGCCGACAGTGGTGTCGACGATACGGGTGTTCTTGACGCTGCCACCATCACGATCGTTGACGGTTTCGTTGATCCGCACTTTAACCTTGGCGTGCAGTGCAGCTTCGCCGGCACGGAACACACGGTCAACTTCCTGCAGATCCGCGAACACACGACCTTCGCCCTTGGCGTTGATCGCTTCACGAGTCATGTAGTACAGACCCAATACAACGTCCTGCGACGGAACGATGATTGGCTCACCGTTGGCTGGCGACAGAATGTTGTTGGTCGACATCATCAACGCACGCGCTTCCAACTGGGCTTCCAGTGTCAGCGGTACGTGCACGGCCATTTGGTCGCCGTCGAAGTCGGCGTTGTACGCAGCACAGACCAGAGGGTGCAGCTGGATAGCCTTACCTTCGATCAATACCGGTTCAAACGCCTGGATACCCAGACGGTGAAGGGTCGGTGCACGGTTGAGGAGAACCGGGTGTTCGCGAATCACTTCAGCGAGAACGTCCCAAACCTCTGGCAGCTCGCGCTCGACCATCTTCTTGGCAGCTTTGATGGTGGTAGCAAGACCACGCATTTCCAGCTTGCCGAAAATGAAGGGTTTGAACAGCTCGAGAGCCATCTTCTTCGGCAAACCGCACTGGTGCAGACGCAGGGTCGGACCAACGGTAATTACCGAACGACCGGAGTAGTCAACACGCTTACCGAGCAAGTTCTGACGGAAACGACCCTGCTTACCCTTGATCATGTCAGCCAGGGACTTCAGAGGACGCTTGTTGGAGCCGGTGATAGCGCGACCACGACGACCGTTGTCGAGCAGTGCGTCGACAGCTTCCTGCAACATGCGCTTTTCGTTGCGCACGATGATGTCCGGAGCGGACAGATCGAGCAGACGCTTCAAGCGGTTGTTACGGTTGATCACTCGACGATACAGATCGTTGAGGTCGGAAGTCGCGAAACGACCGCCATCCAGCGGGACCAGCGGACGCAGATCTGGCGGCAGAACCGGCAGAACGGTCAGCACCATCCACTCTGGCAGGTTGCCGGAACCCTGGAAGGCTTCCATCAACTTCAGACGCTTGGACAGCTTCTTGATTTTGGTTTCGGAGTTGGTTTGCGGAATTTCTTCACGCAGGCGGCCAATCTCGTGCTCCAGGTCGATAGCGTGCAGCAGTTCACGGACAGCCTCGGCACCCATGCGGGCATCGAAATCGTCGCCGAACTCTTCCAGCGCTTCGAAGTACTGCTCGTCGTTCAGCAGCTGACCTTTTTCAAGGGTGGTCATGCCTGGATCGATAACGACATAGCTCTCGAAGTAGAGAACGCGTTCGATATCACGCAGGGTCATGTCCATCAGCAAGCCGATACGCGACGGCAGCGATTTCAGGAACCAGATGTGGGCAACTGGCGAGGCCAGTTCGATGTGCGCCATGCGCTCACGACGAACTTTTGCCAGCGCGACTTCAACGCCGCACTTCTCGCAGATCACACCACGGTGCTTCAAGCGCTTGTACTTACCGCACAGGCACTCGTAATCCTTTACCGGGCCAAAGATCTTGGCGCAGAACAGGCCGTCGCGCTCAGGTTTGAACGTACGGTAGTTGATGGTTTCCGGCTTTTTAACTTCACCGAACGACCACGAACGGATCATCTCAGGCGATGCCAATCCAATACGGATGGCGTCGAACTCTTCGACTTGACCCTGGTTTTTCAGCAAATTCAGTAGGTCTTTCAAGGCCTTTCCTCCTGGCGGAGCAGAGAGCGGGCAATCCTGCCCCGCTCTCGATTCGCGTCACGTGTTATTCGGTTTCCAGATCGATATCGATGCCGAGGGAACGAATTTCTTTGATCAACACGTTGAAGGACTCGGGCATGCCCGGCTCCATACGGTGATCGCCGTCCACGATGTTTTTGTACATCTTGGTCCGACCGTTCACATCGTCCGACTTCACTGTGAGCATTTCTTGCAGAGTGTAAGCAGCACCGTATGCTTCCAGTGCCCAGACCTCCATCTCCCCGAAACGCTGACCACCGAACTGTGCCTTACCACCCAGCGGCTGCTGGGTAACCAGGCTGTACGAACCGGTAGAACGAGCGTGCATCTTGTCGTCTACCAAGTGGTTCAGCTTCAGCATGTACATGTAGCCAACAGTAACCGGGCGCTCGAACTTGTTGCCGGTACGGCCGTCGGTCAGCTGCATCTGGCCGCTTTCTGGCAGGTCTGCCAGTTTCAGCATGGCCTTGATTTCGCTTTCCTTGGCGCCGTCAAACACTGGGGTGGCCATTGGTACGCCGCCACGCAGGTTCTTCGCCAGATCCAGGATTTCCTGGTCGGAGAAGCTATCCAGATCTTCGTTACGACCGCCGATCTGGTTGTAGATCTCGTCCAGGAAGGTGCGAAGTTCAGCAACTTTACGCTGCTCTTCGACCATCCGGTTGATCTTCTCGCCCAGACCTTTGGCCGCGAGGCCCAGGTGGGTTTCAAGGATCTGACCAACGTTCATACGCGAAGGTACGCCCAACGGGTTGAGGACGACGTCGACCGGGGTGCCATTGGCATCGTGCGGCATGTCTTCAACCGGCATGATCACGGAGACCACACCTTTGTTACCGTGACGACCGGCCATCTTGTCGCCCGGCTGGATGCGACGACGGATTGCCAGGTAAACCTTGACGATTTTCAGCACGCCTGGAGCCAGGTCATCGCCCTGCTGCAGTTTGCGCTTCTTGTCTTCGAACTTGTCGTCCAGCAGACGACGGCGATCAACGATGTAGGCCTGAGCCTTCTCGAGCTGCTCGTTCAGAGCATCTTCAGCCATGCGCAGTTTGAACCACTGACCATGCTCAAGACCGTCGAGAACTTCGTCGGTGATTTCCTGACCTTTCTTCAGACCGGCGCCGCCTTCGGCTTTGTGGCCGACCAGAGCAGAACGCAGACGTTCGAAAGTGGCGCCTTCAACGATACGGAACTCTTCGTTCAGGTCCTTGCGGATCTCGTCGAGTTGAGTCTTCTCGATCGACAGTGCACGAGCATCACGCTCAACGCCGTCACGGGTGAAGACCTGCACGTCGATGACAGTACCCTTGGTGCCTGTAGGCACGCGCAGGGAAGTGTCTTTAACGTCGCTGGCTTTTTCACCGAAGATGGCACGCAGCAGTTTTTCTTCCGGAGTCAGTTGGGTCTCGCCTTTCGGAGTGACCTTACCGACCAGGATGTCGCCTGCGCCAACTTCAGCACCTACGTAAACGATACCGGCTTCGTCCAGCTTGTTCAGTGCAGCTTCACCCACGTTCGGGATGTCTGCAGTGATTTCCTCTGGCCCAAGCTTGGTGTCACGCGCCACACAGGTCAGTTCCTGAATGTGGATCGTGGTGAAACGGTCTTCCTGAACAACACGCTCGGACAGGCAGATGGAGTCTTCGAAGTTGAAGCCGTTCCATGCCATGAACGCAATGCGCATGTTCTGACCCAGAGCCAGTTCACCCATATCGGTGGACGGACCGTCGGCCATGATGTCGCTGCGCTGAACCCGATCACCCTTGCTCACCAGCGGACGCTGGTTGATGCAGGTGTTCTGGTTGGAGCGGGTGTACTTGGTCAGGTTGTAGATGTCGACACCAGCTTCGCCGGTTTCAACTTCATCATCAGCAACACGAACCACGATACGGCTGGCGTCGACGGAGTCGATCACGCCGCCACGACGAGCCACGACGCAAACGCCGGAGTCACGGGCTACGTTACGCTCCATACCGGTACCGACCAGCGGCTTGTCAGCGCGCAGGGTTGGTACAGCTTGACGCTGCATGTTCGAACCCATCAACGCGCGGTTGGCGTCGTCGTGCTCGAGGAACGGGATCAGCGACGCTGCAACCGAAACTACCTGCTTCGGCGATACGTCCATCAAGGTCACGTCTTCCGGCGCCTTGACGGTGAACTCGTTCAAGTGACGAACAGCTACCAGCTCGTCGATCAGGACTTTCTTGTCGTTCATCGTGGCCGAAGCCTGAGCGATCACGTGATCAGCTTCTTCGATGGCGGACAGGAACACGATCTCGTCGGTGACCAGAGCGTCTTTCACCACACGGTACGGGCTCTCGAGGAAGCCGTACTGGTTGGTGCGCGCATAGGCAGCCAAGGAGTTGATCAGACCGATGTTCGGACCTTCCGGCGTTTCAATCGGGCATACACGACCGTAGTGAGTCGGGTGTACGTCACGCACTTCAAAGCCAGCACGCTCACGAGTCAAACCGCCAGGGCCGAGTGCAGAGACACGACGCTTGTGGGTGATCTCGGACAGCGGGTTGTTCTGGTCCATGAACTGGGAAAGCTGGCTGGAACCGAAGAACTCTTTCACCGCCGCAGCCACAGGCTTGGCGTTGATCAGGTCTTGCGGCATCAGGCCTTCGCTTTCAGCCATCGACAGACGCTCTTTGACCGCACGCTCAACACGTACCAGGCCAACGCGGAACTGGTTCTCGGCCATTTCGCCTACGCAGCGAACACGACGGTTACCCAGGTGGTCGATGTCATCGACGATGCCTTTGCCGTTACGGATGTCGACCAGAGTCTTCAGTACCGCGACGATGTCTTCTTTGCACAACACGCCCGAACCTTCGATCTCGGTACGACCGATACGACGGTTGAACTTCATCCGGCCGACCGCAGACAGGTCATAGCGCTCAGGACTGAAGAACAGGTTGTTGAACAGGGTTTCGGCAGCGTCTTTGGTTGGCGGCTCACCAGGACGCATCATGCGATAGATCTCGACCAGCGCTTCCAATTGGTTGCTGGTGGAGTCGATCTTCAGAGTGTCGGAGACGAACGGACCGCAGTCGATATCGTTGGTGTACAGAGTTTCGATGCGAACAACCTGAGCCTTGGCGATTTTTGCCAGGATTTCGGTGTTCAGCTCGGTGTTGCACTCCGCCAGGATTTCGCCGGTTGCCGGATGCACGATGACCTTGGCGGTAGTGCGACCCAGGACGTAGTCCAGAGGCACTTGCAGCTCTTTGATCCCTGCTTTTTCCAGCTGGTTGATGTGGCGAGCAGTGATACGACGACCTTGCTCGACAATAACCTTGCCTTTGTCATCCAGGATATCCAGGACAGCAATTTCACCACGCAGGCGCTGAGGCACCAGTTCCAGGCTGAGGTTTTCACCTTGCACGTGGAAGACGTTGGTGGTGTAGAACGCGTCCAGCACTTCTTCAGTGGTATAGCCCAGCGCGCGCAGCAGTACCGATGCAGGCAGCTTGCGACGACGGTCGATACGCACGAACACGCAGTCTTTCGGGTCGAACTCGAAGTCCAGCCACGAACCGCGGTAAGGAATGATGCGCGCGGAGTACAGCAGTTTGCCGGAGCTGTGCGTCTTGCCACGGTCGTGGTCGAAGAACACGCCCGGGGAACGGTGCAGCTGGGAAACGATTACACGCTCGGTACCGTTGATTACGAAGGTACCGTTTTCAGTCATCAGGGGGATTTCACCCATGTAGACTTCTTGCTCTTTGATGTCCTTGATCGCTTTGTTCGACGATTCTTTGTCGAAAATGATCAGGCGCACTTTTACCCGCAAAGGTACGGCGTAAGTTACACCGCGCAATACGCATTCTTTGACATCAAATGCCGGTTCGCCCAGGCGATAACCGACGTACTCCAGCGCAGCATTGCCGGAGTAGCTGATGATCGGGAAAACGGATTTGAAGGCCGCATGCAGGCCCACGTCGCGGAACTGATCTTTAGTCGCTCCCGCTTGCAAGAATTCACGATACGAATCCAGCTGGATGGCCAGGAGGTACGGCACATCCATGACGTCCGGCAACTTGCTAAAGTCCTTGCGGATACGTTTTTTCTCAGTATATGAGTAAGCCATCAGCGTTCCCCAGCTTGGTCACCTGCTTGTTTGGCCCCTCCCGACGGGAGCAGCCAGAAAATCGTGCAAACCCCATGGTTTGCGCCACCGCATCGGGTGGTTACAGCTCGTTACCAGCACCGACCCAGTCGGCTGCCAATAACGGAAAAAGGCCGGTGGCAAGAGCCACCAGCCATCAGCCTTTCGCTTAACGCTCGGGCTGGAGGTGCAAAGTCGATGCTTACTTCAGCTCGACTTTAGCGCCTGCTTCTTCCAGAGTTGCTTTGGCTTTGTCAGCTGCGTCTTTCGAAACAGCTTCCAGAACCATGGCAGGAGCGCCGTCAACTACAGCCTTGGCTTCTTTCAGGCCCAGACCGGTCAGTTCACGTACTGCCTTGATCACGTTAACTTTCTTCTCGCCAGCTTCGGTCAGCATGACGTTGAATTCAGTTTGTTCTTCAACAACAGCGGCAGCAGCAGCTGGACCAGCAGCAGCAACAGCAGCGGTAACGCCGAAGGTTTCTTCCATTGCTTTGATCAGCTCAACAACTTCCAGAACGGTTTTCTGGCCGATTGCTTCGATGATTTGCTCGTTAGTCAGAGACATGACTATAAATTCCTGTATTGGGGTGACAGCCTACGCAGCCATCAAATTAAACATATGATTTTGAAAGGGCTTGCAGTGCCTTAGGCAGCGGCAGCTTCTTTCTGGTCGCGAACGGCCGCCAGAGTACGAGCCAGCTTGCTGGTAGCGCCTTGAATCACGCTCATCAGCTTTGCAATGGCTTCGTCGCGAGTTGGCAGCGAAGCCAACACATCGATCTGGTTTGCTGCGAGGAACTTGCCCTCGAACGCAGCTGCCTTGATTTCGAACTTATCCTGACCTTTTGCGAATTCTTTGAAGATACGAGCAGCAGCGCCCGGATGCTCTTTCGAAAATGCAATCAAGGTCGGGCCAGTGAACACGTCGTTGAGCACGTCATATTGAGTGCCAGCAACGGCGCGCTTGAGCAGGGTGTTACGTACAACACGCACGTAAACGCCAGCCTCACGAGCCTCTTTACGGAGTCCGGTCATAGCGCCAACTGTCACGCCGCGGGCATCAGCCACAACAGCAGACAGGGCAACATTGGCAGCCTCGTTGACTTCAGCGACGATGGCCTTCTTGTCTTCGAGTTTAATTGCCACGGGTTTAACTCCTGCTTGTTACCGTTTCATCCAGCCGAAGCCGGATGTCGTTTTGGTGTCTGATTCGGTAAGGAACCGGGAGCACCATCTGCGTAGGCTTGTGGTTTAAGACTTGCGTCGCCTACGGTCTTGGATAGCCCCCGCCAGGCAGGGACCCCAATCTTTCAATTGGCGCAATCGCTTGCGCCAACCTGTGTCTTACGCGTCGAGCGAGCCTTGGTCGATGACCAGACCTGGCCCCATGGTGGTGCTCAGGGTAACGCGCTTGACGTAAATACCTTTCGAGGAAGCTGGCTTGATACGCTTCAGATCAGCGATCAGGGCTTCAACGTTTTCCTTCAGCTTGACGGCATCGAAACCGACTTTGCCAACGGAGGTGTGGATGATGCCGTTTTTGTCGGTGCGATAACGAACCTGACCAGCCTTGGCGTTTTTAACCGCGGTAGCGACGTCTGGAGTTACAGTGCCGACTTTAGGGTTAGGCATCAGGCCGCGCGGGCCGAGGATCTGACCCAACTGACCAACAACGCGCATGGCATCCGGGGATGCGATAACTACGTCATAGTTCAGGTCGCCGCCTTTCATTTCGGCAGCCAGGTCGTCCATACCTACACGGTCAGCGCCGGCAGCCAGAGCGGCCTCGGCAGCTGGACCCTGGGTGAACACAGCAACGCGAACAGTCTTGCCAGTGCCGTGTGGCAGCACGGTAGCGCTACGAACGACCTGGTCGGATTTACGCGGGTCAACACCCAGGTTCACAGCAACGTCGAACGACTCGCTGAACTTGACAGTCGACAGCTCAGCCAGCAGAGCAGCAGCGTCTACAAAGTTGTAAGACTTGCCTGCTTCGATTTTGCCGGCGATAGCCTTTTGACGCTTGGTCAACTTAGCCATTACACACCCTCCACGTTAAGGCCCATGCTACGAGCAGAACCGGCGATAGTACGCACGGCTGCTTCCATATCAGCTGCAGTCAGATCCGCGTTTTTGGTTTTCGCGATTTCTTCCAGCTGAGCACGAGTCACGGTGCCAACCTTAACGGTGTTCGGACGAGCGGAACCGCTAGTCAGACCAGCAGCCTTCTTCAGCAGAACCGAAGCAGGTGTGGATTTGGTTTCGAAAGTGAAGCTACGGTCGCTGTAGACAGTGATGATCACTGGAGTCGGCAGACCTGGCTCAATACCCTGAGTACGGGCGTTGAAAGCCTTGCAGAATTCCATGATGTTCACGCCGTGCTGACCCAGAGCAGGACCAACAGGTGGGCTTGGGTTAGCCTGAGCGGCCTTCACTTGCAGCTTGATGTAAGCGGTAATCTTCTTGGCCATGAGGCACTCCAATTACGGGTTCGAACGCCTCGAAAGGCTCCCCGGTTACTTGCGCGTTTATCCCAGTGACGACAAAACCCCACAGCCTAGGGCTGCGGGGTTGGGATGTTTGCTCAGCTAGACCTTTTCGACCTGGCTGAACTCTAGCTCTACCGGAGTAGAGCGACCGAAAATGAGCACTGCCACTTGGATCCGGCTCTTCTCGTAATTAACTTCTTCAACCGTGCCAGTAAAATCAGCAAACGGCCCGTCATTGACGCGCACCGACTCGCCCGGCTCGAACAGTGTCTTCGGCTTCGGCTTGTCGCTACCATCAGCAACGCGACGCAGAATCGCTTCTGCCTCTTTATCCGTGATCGGTGCAGGCTTATCAGCAGTACCGCCGATGAAACCCATCACCCGAGGAGTATCCTTGACCAAGTGCCAAGTACCCTCGTTCATGTCCATCTGGACCAGCACATAACCAGGGAAGAACTTGCGCTCGCTTTTGCGTTTCTGGCCATTACGCATTTCAACCACTTCTTCAGTGGGAACCAGAATTTCGCCAAAGCCATCTTCCATGCCAGCCAGCTTTACGCGCTCTACCAACGAGCGCATGACATGCTTCTCGTAACCGGAGTAAGCATGCACAACGTACCAACGCTTAGCCACGGGACACCCTTAGCCGACAATCAAGGAAACAAGCCAGCCGAGCAGGGAATCTAGCCCCCACAACAGCAACGCCATAACCAGAACAACAGCCACAACAATCAGTGTGGTCTGCGTGGTTTCTTGGCGAGTTGGCCATACGACTTTACGAATCTCGGTGCGAGCTTCCTTAACCAGTACAAAGAAAGACTTGCCCTTGACTGTCTGCAGACCTACAAAGGCAGCTACAGCAGCAATGACAAGCAAAGCAAGTACGCGGTACAGGATCGGCGAAGCAGAGTAATACTGATTGCCAACAACGCCAACAACCACCAAAGCGACTACCACTAGCCACTTGAGCAGATCGAAGCGAGAGCCTTGAGCTTCAGCTTTAGGAGTCATCTATGAAGATCCTGTGAAAAGAAAGCCAGACACACCAAGTGAATCTGGCAGGTCAGGAGGGAATCGAACCCCCAACCTACGGTTTTGGAGACCGTCGCTCTGCCAATTGAGCTACTGACCTAAAACAAAATCAGGCCGACCATTATGCCGGCCCGAAAAAGACATTACAACAACTTACTCGATGACTTTTGCTACGACACCAGCGCCGACGGTACGACCGCCCTCACGGATAGCGAAACGCAGACCATCTTCCATCGCGATGGTTTTGATCAGGGTAACGGTCATTTGAACGTTGTCACCCGGCATCACCATTTCAACACCTTCTGGCAGCTCGCAGTTACCAGTCACGTCAGTCGTACGGAAGTAGAACTGTGGACGGTAGCCTTTGAAGAACGGCGTATGACGACCACCTTCCTCCTTGCTCAGAACGTAAACCTCAGCAGTGAACTTGGTATGCGGCTTGACAGTGCCGGGCTTGACCAGAACCTGGCCACGCTCAACATCATCACGCTTGGTACCACGCAGCAGAACGCCGCAGTTCTCACCTGCACGACCTTCATCGAGCAGCTTGCGGAACATTTCAACACCAGTACAAGTAGTTTTGACAGTGTCACGAAGACCAACAATCTCAACCTCTTCCTGAATGCGGACAATGCCACGCTCAACACGACCAGTCACAACAGTACCGCGACCAGAGATCGAGAACACGTCCTCGATCGGCATCAGGAACGGCTTATCGATAGCACGCTCAGGCTGCGGAATATAGCTATCCAGAGTCTCGACCAACTTCTTGACGGCGGTAGTACCCATCTCGTTGTCGTCTTGACCATTCAGCGCCATCAGAGCCGAACCAATGATGATCGGAGTGTCATCACCTGGGAAATCGTAAGTGCTCAGAAGATCGCGCACTTCCATCTCAACCAGCTCCAGCAGCTCAGCATCGTCAACCATGTCAGCCTTGTTCAGGAAGACAACAATGTACGGAACGCCAACCTGACGGGACAACAGGATATGCTCACGGGTTTGCGGCATCGGACCATCAGCGGCCGAGCAAACCAGAATCGCACCATCCATCTGCGCAGCACCGGTGATCATGTTTTTTACGTAGTCAGCGTGACCTGGACAGTCAACGTGTGCGTAGTGACGCACAGCCGAATCGTACTCAACGTGAGCGGTGTTAATGGTAATGCCACGAGCTTTTTCTTCTGGGGCGCTATCGATCTTGTCGAAGTCAACCTTTGCCGAACCGAACACTTCGGAGCAGACACGGGTCAGAGCGGCGGTCAAAGTCGTCTTGCCGTGGTCTACGTGACCAATGGTTCCAACGTTGACGTGCGGCTTGTTACGCTCGAACTTTTCCTTAGCCATCGAAATCACCCCTAGCAGAAGAATTAAGCAAGTACTATCAACCATTAAAACAAAGGCAGATATTTTCATATCTGCCTTGTTATATGGAGCTCTTGAGCGGATTTGAACCGCTGACCTCACCCTTACCAAGGGTGTGCTCTACCAACTGAGCTACAAGAGCGTGACACTTTGCAGGACCTGCAAACTTGGAGCGGGTAGCGGGAATCGAACCCGCATCATCAGCTTGGAAGGCTGAGGTTCTACCACTAAACTATACCCGCGGAGCTTGCAGCTCTCGCTAAAAATGGTGGAGGGGGAAGGATTCGAACCTTCGAAGTCGTAGACGTCAGATTTACAGTCTGATCCCTTTGGCCGCTCGGGAACCCCTCCTAAGCGAGCCGGCATTCTATATCATGCCAGCCTTCTGTCAAGCATTTTCTCATTAAAAACCTGAGGTTAGCTGCGTTGACCTCGCTTCACACTGCTAACCGTTAAAGGTCTTCACTGCGAAGCGGGCGCCATTCTATGCAAACTATTCGGCGGGTGCAACCCCCTCGCACGGCATTATTTTATGTTTTAACTCATTGAATTCTTTGGAAAGGTTTTTTAGCTGCGAGTCATCTAGCCAACGCCGGCTTTCTGGTGCCACACGCACCCAGTAACCATCAGACCCAGCAGGGGCCCTCAGCAAGGACTCGAACTTGATTTCCATGCCACTCAATCGCCGCTCAACCGCCTGAGCCGCTTCCTGACGAGTAAAACCGCCAAGATAGAGGCATCCATCGTCTGCCTGGGCAGACTTTCCTTTATCACGAGCCGCTTCAGTCGCTTCACTTAACAAACGAATGTCCTGCTGCGAACCCCGATACAAACTCAAAGGGGTTACATCTTTCGCGCGAAGCGGAGCCTCCTGTTGGTGCCAGACGTAATAGAACACATTGAGAACAAACAACAACAGGAACAACCAACGCATAAAAACCTCAGGACAAGGGGCACGCCATCGCCAAACCTACAAATACCAGGTCTGGAACCACCCTGGCCTCAGGCACAATCTCAGAGACCAGATCAGCATCCCCTCCAGTCAGAAAGACTGCGAAATCATCTCCCCAATAGCTGCGCGCCAACTCTAGCTGAGTCAGGACAAAACCTCTCAACATTAACAAACAACCTCGCTCGACCGCCTCGACGGTTGTGCGCCCAGGAACAAGACTCTCCAAAGCGCGCTCGGCAGCAAGATCTCCATAACGAATTCTACGGGTATGAGTACGCAGCTGGTTGCGCATCAAAGGCATCCCCGGACAGATAAATCCCCCGAGATGCTCACCATCCCCCGCAATAAAGTCAGCCGTAACAGCCGTACCAAAGTCGAGCACCAGACAAGCACCCGAAGCCAGATGAAATCCTCCAAGCATTGCAAGCCAGCGATCAAGCCCTAGCCGCTCGAACTCCTCATAGCCATTTCGAACCCCGGACATCTCCCGAGCCGGTGCCGCGCACACTACGGAAACACCGAAAGCCTCGGTCAGCAGAGAAATCAGCGCACTGGTTTCTTCGGCGGTTCTGACACTGACCAAACGACAATGTGTGAGAGCGAGCCCCTTGAGCCCTTTCAAGCCCTCCAGCAATGCGAGATCTGAATCAACGACTCCCTCGCCAACCACCCGCCGGACATCCTCGCCGAGCACACGCCACTTGATGAAACTGTTTCCACAATCGAGCTCAAGAATCATCACGTAACCTCAGGCTGAGCTCGCCACCACTAAAGACCTTCTCCACACCATTCACCTTCAAGCGCAAGGCACCCTGACCATCGATACCCAGCACCTCTCCATCTATTTGACTCACACCGGCAATCAACGACACCGCCCGCCCCTGCCATAGATGATTTTGCTCCCACTCCGCCTGGATAGCCGGAAATCCTCCGGCCTGGTGTCGACTTAAATAGGCCTGGAGCATCAACCCTAACTCCGCAACCAGATAATTGCGATCAACTGCCTTACCCGACTCAAGCCGCATGGACGTCCACTGCTGATCAACCTCATCGGTCATCTGCATGTTTACATTGATTCCGACACCGATTACCACGTGACACACGTCAGCAGGATCCCCCACTAACTCGAGCAGTATTCCTGCAATCTTTTGCTGACCCACCAGAACATCATTCGGCCACTTCAACCCCAACAGCTGAAATACCAAGCCCTCGCAAGGCTTGCATTACGGCAAGCCCGACGACAAGACTCAAGCCTTCCAGCTGACGCATACCACCATCAATGCGCAGCACCAGACTGTAATAAACGTTTTCCGCGAACGGGCTCACCCATTTGCGTCCACGCCGCCCGCGACCGGCCGTCTGTCGCTCAGCGAGCACCAGAAATGGCGCAGGCTGGCCACGCTCGATAGCGCGTAAGGCTTCAGCGTTGGTAGAGTCAATTGAATCGACTAGAATGGGCCACTCGCAAGAAGGCGCCCGCGCGCTTATTTCCGCAGGATCAAGTAGCGTCAATGGCGCAGCCAGTTGATAGCCGCGACCGCGCACTTTGTGAATGGATAAACCGAGCTCAGCTTCCAAGTGCTGAAGCTGCTTCCATACAGCGCTACGACTGACGCCCAAGGCAGCACCCAGGGCTTGGCCCGAATGGAATCGACCATCCTTAAGAAGCTTTAACAACGTCAGCATGCAAGTCTCGCCTCACAATGAGGCCCGCATGATAGCCATGCCCCGGGCTGTTGCATAGAAACCCTACAAGCGAGATTTTCCTGCGGACAAAACAAAACCCCTACCTGCATACGCAGATAGGGGTTTCGGAATTTAATCTTGACGATGACCTACTCTCACATGGGGAAACCCCACACTACCATCGGCGATGCATCGTTTCACTGCTGAGTTCGGGATGGGATCAGGTGGTTCCAATGCTCTATGGTCGTCAAGAAATTCGGTAGCCAGCTCGTGTTCTCTTGCGAGGTCACGCTCCAGCGAATGGGTATGCGATAGTTTGTGTGTTTGTTTCTCGAACTTTCGGTTCGTTTCGTCTTCACACACCGCAATCTGGTGCCTCTTCAGGTCAGCAAATTGCTTGGGTGTTATATGGTCAAGCCTCACGGGCAATTAGTATTGGTTAGCTCAACGCCTCACAGCGCTTACACACCCAACCTATCAACGTCGTAGTCTTCGACGGCCCTTCAGGGGACTCAAGGTCCCAGTGAGATCTCATCTTGAGGCTAGTTTCCCGCTTAGATGCTTTCAGCGGTTATCTATTCCGAACATAGCTACCCGGCAATGCCACTGGCGTGACAACCGGAACACCAGAGGTTCGTCCACTCCGGTCCTCTCGTACTAGGAGCAGCCCCTCTCAAATCTCAAACGTCCACGGCAGATAGGGACCGAACTGTCTCACGACGTTCTAAACCCAGCTCGCGTACCACTTTAAATGGCGAACAGCCATACCCTTGGGACCGGCTTCAGCCCCAGGATGTGATGAGCCGACATCGAGGTGCCAAACACCGCCGTCGATATGAACTCTTGGGCGGTATCAGCCTGTTATCCCCGGAGTACCTTTTATCCGTTGAGCGATGGCCCTTCCATACAGAACCACCGGATCACTAAGACCTACTTTCGTACCTGCTCGACGTGTCTGTCTCGCAGTCAAGCGCGCTTTTGCCTTTATACTCTACGACCGATTTCCGACCGGTCTGAGCGCACCTTCGTACTCCTCCGTTACTCTTTAGGAGGAGACCGCCCCAGTCAAACTACCCACCATACACTGTCCTCGATCCGGATAACGGACCTGAGTTAGAACCTCAAAGTTGCCAGGGTGGTATTTCAAGGTTGGCTCCACGCGAACTGGCGTCCACGCTTCAAAGCCTCCCACCTATCCTACACAAGCAAATTCAAAGTCCAGTGCAAAGCTATAGTAAAGGTTCACGGGGTCTTTCCGTCTAGCCGCGGATACACTGCATCTTCACAGCGATTTCAATTTCACTGAGTCTCGGGTGGAGACAGCGCCGCCATCGTTACGCCATTCGTGCAGGTCGGAACTTACCCGACAAGGAATTTCGCTACCTTAGGACCGTTATAGTTACGGCCGCCGTTTACCGGGGCTTCGATCAAGAGCTTCGCGTTAGCTAACCCCATCAATTAACCTTCCGGCACCGGGCAGGCGTCACACCCTATACGTCCACTTTCGTGTTTGCAGAGTGCTGTGTTTTTAATAAACAGTCGCAGCGGCCTGGTATCTTCGACCGGCGTGGGCTTACGCAGTAAATGCTTCACCCTCACCGGCGCACCTTCTCCCGAAGTTACGGTGCCATTTTGCCTAGTTCCTTCACCCGAGTTCTCTCAAGCGCCTTGGTATTCTCTACCCAACCACCTGTGTCGGTTTGGGGTACGGTTCCTGGTTACCTGAAGCTTAGAAGCTTTTCTTGGAAGCATGGCATCAACCACTTCGTGTTCTAAAAGAACACTCGTCATCAGCTCTCGGCCTTAGAATCCCGGATTTACCTAAGATTCCAGCCTACCACCTTAAACTTGGACAACCAACGCCAAGCTGGCCTAGCCTTCTCCGTCCCTCCATCGCAATAACCAGAAGTACAGGAATATTAACCTGTTTTCCATCGACTACGCTTTTCAGCCTCGCCTTAGGGACCGACTAACCCTGCGTCGATTAACGTTGCGCAGGAAACCTTGGTCTTTCGGCGTGGGTGTTTTTCACACCCATTGTCGTTACTCATGTCAGCATTCGCACTTCTGATACCTCCAGCAAGCTTCTCAACTCACCTTCACAGGCTTACAGAACGCTCCTCTACCGCATCACCTAAGTGATACCCGTAGCTTCGGTGTATGGTTTGAGCCCCGTTACATCTTCCGCGCAGGCCGACTCGACTAGTGAGCTATTACGCTTTCTTTAAAGGGTGGCTGCTTCTAAGCCAACCTCCTAGCTGTCTAAGCCTTCCCACATCGTTTCCCACTTAACCATAACTTTGGGACCTTAGCTGACGGTCTGGGTTGTTTCCCTTTTCACGACGGACGTTAGCACCCGCCGTGTGTCTCCCATGCTCGGCACTTGTAGGTATTCGGAGTTTGCATCGGTTTGGTAAGTCGGGATGACCCCCTAGCCGAAACAGTGCTCTACCCCCTACAGTGATACATGAGGCGCTACCTAAATAGCTTTCGAGGAGAACCAGCTATCTCCGAGCTTGATTAGCCTTTCACTCCGATCCACAGGTCATCCGCTAACTTTTCAACGGTAGTCGGTTCGGTCCTCCAGTTAGTGTTACCCAACCTTCAACCTGCCCATGGATAGATCGCCCGGTTTCGGGTCTATTCCCAGCGACTAGACGCCCTATTAAGACTCGCTTTCGCTACGCCTCCCCTATTCGGTTAAGCTCGCCACTGAAAATAAGTCGCTGACCCATTATACAAAAGGTACGCAGTCACCCAACAAGTGGGCTCCCACTGCTTGTACGCATACGGTTTCAGGATCTATTTCACTCCCCTCTCCGGGGTTCTTTTCGCCTTTCCCTCACGGTACTAGTTCACTATCGGTCAGTCAGTAGTATTTAGCCTTGGAGGATGGTCCCCCCATATTCAGACAAAGTTTCTCGTGCTCCGTCCTACTCGATTTCATGGCCAAGAGATTTTCGCGTACAGGGCTATCACCCACTATGGCCGCACTTTCCAGAGCGTTCCGCTAATCTCAAAGCCACTTAAGGGCTAGTCCCCGTTCGCTCGCCACTACTAAGGGAATCTCGGTTGATTTCTTTTCCTCAGGGTACTTAGATGTTTCAGTTCCCCTGGTTCGCTTCTTAAGCCTATGTATTCAGCTTAAGATACCTAACTTATGTTAGGTGGGTTCCCCCATTCAGACATCTCCGGATCAAAGTCTGTTTGCCGACTCCCCGAAGCTTTTCGCAGGCTACCACGTCTTTCATCGCCTCTGACTGCCAAGGCATCCACCGTATGCGCTTCTTCACTTGACCATATAACCCCAAGCAATCTGGTTATACTGTGAAGACGACATTCGCCGAAAATTCGCGATTAAACTCACAAATTTTACCTTAGCCTGATCACCACCAGTGAAAGTGGCCATCAGTCTATCTTTCTATCACATACCCAAATTTTTAAAGAACGATCTAATCAAAAGACTAGAAATCAATATTCACCGGAATATTCATTTCTAACTCTCAAACGTTTCGAAGCAGTTAATGGTGGAGCCAAACGGGATCGAACCGTTGACCTCCTGCGTGCAAGGCAGGCGCTCTCCCAGCTGAGCTATGGCCCCATACAAAATTGGTGGGTCTGGGCAGATTCGAACTGCCGACCTCACCCTTATCAGGGGTGCGCTCTAACCAACTGAGCTACAGACCCAATTTCGAGCGCGTAACTGTTAGCGTTGAGCTATCAGCTTGGAGCTTAAAGCTGCTTCTATCGTCTTCTTCAATGAATCAAGCAATTCGTGTGGGAACTTATGGAGCAGCTGATGTCGTCGATTAAGGAGGTGATCCAGCCGCAGGTTCCCCTACGGCTACCTTGTTACGACTTCACCCCAGTCATGAATCACACCGTGGTAACCGTCCTCCCGAAGGTTAGACTAGCTACTTCTGGTGCAACCCACTCCCATGGTGTGACGGGCGGTGTGTACAAGGCCCGGGAACGTATTCACCGCGACATTCTGATTCGCGATTACTAGCGATTCCGACTTCACGCAGTCGAGTTGCAGACTGCGATCCGGACTACGATCGGTTTTATGGGATTAGCTCCACCTCGCGGCTTGGCAACCCTCTGTACCGCCGACCATTGTAGCACGTGTGTAGCCCAGGCCGTAAGGGCCATGATGACTTGACGTCATCCCCACCTTCCTCCGGTTTGTCACCGGCAGTCTCCTTAGAGTGCCCACCATTACGTGCTGGTAACTAAGGACAAGGGTTGCGCTCGTTACGGGACTTAACCCAACATCTCACGACACGAGCTGACGACAGCCATGCAGCACCTGTCTCAATGTTCCCGAAGGCACCAATCCATCTCTGGAAAGTTCATTGGATGTCAAGGCCTGGTAAGGTTCTTCGCGTTGCTTCGAATTAAACCACATGCTCCACCGCTTGTGCGGGCCCCCGTCAATTCATTTGAGTTTTAACCTTGCGGCCGTACTCCCCAGGCGGTCAACTTAATGCGTTAGCTGCGCCACTAAGAGCTCAAGGCTCCCAACGGCTAGTTGACATCGTTTACGGCGTGGACTACCAGGGTATCTAATCCTGTTTGCTCCCCACGCTTTCGCACCTCAGTGTCAGTATCAGTCCAGGTGGTCGCCTTCGCCACTGGTGTTCCTTCCTATATCTACGCATTTCACCGCTACACAGGAAATTCCACCACCCTCTACCATACTCTAGCTCGTCAGTTTTGAATGCAGTTCCCAGGTTGAGCCCGGGGATTTCACATCCAACTTAACGAACCACCTACGCGCGCTTTACGCCCAGTAATTCCGATTAACGCTTGCACCCTCTGTATTACCGCGGCTGCTGGCACAGAGTTAGCCGGTGCTTATTCTGTCGGTAACGTCAAAACAATTACGTATTAGGTAACTGCCCTTCCTCCCAACTTAAAGTGCTTTACAATCCGAAGACCTTCTTCACACACGCGGCATGGCTGGATCAGGCTTTCGCCCATTGTCCAATATTCCCCACTGCTGCCTCCCGTAGGAGTCTGGACCGTGTCTCAGTTCCAGTGTGACTGATCATCCTCTCAGACCAGTTACGGATCGTCGCCTTGGTGAGCCATTACCTCACCAACTAGCTAATCCGACCTAGGCTCATCTGATAGCGCAAGGCCCGAAGGTCCCCTGCTTTCTCCCGTAGGACGTATGCGGTATTAGCGTCCGTTTCCGAGCGTTATCCCCCACTACCAGGCAGATTCCTAGGCATTACACCCGTCCGCCGCTCGCCACCAGGTACAAGTACCCGTGCTGCCGCTCGACTTGCATGTGTTAGGCCTGCCGCCAGCGTTCAATCTGAGCCATGATCAAACTCTTCAGTTCAAACATCTTTGGGTTTTTAAGAAACCCTAAACTTGGCTCAGCAATCGTTGGTTACATCTTTGATTTCTCGCGGAGTAACTTGTGATGCTGATAATCTTGTTGACTATCAGTCTGACTCCACAAGCACCCACACGAATTGCTTGATTCAGTTGTTAAAGAGCGGTTGGTTAAGATCTTTCGTCTCAACCGAGGCGCGCATTCTACAGCAGCCTCTGTTGCTGTCAAGCGGTTATTTTCAGAAGCTTTCAAAGTTTCCTTTGCAACTTCAACCACTTGCGCTTCCGATCTCTCGTTAGCGGGAGGGCGAATTCTACAGCGTTACTCGCTGCTGTCAACACCTCTTTTTCTCCGCTTTCGACCGAGAAGATCGAACCGTCGATAAGGCGAAAACATACTGCCCTACCAACTCCTTCTGGCTTCGATGAACTGAAGCGTAACCACTGCCGAAAACCGCGTAACTCTTTGTTTACCAAGGAGTTTTCCGTTTCGACTGCGCCGGAAGTGGGGCGAATTATAGACTTCCAGAATCTGCCGTCAACCCCTGATTTCAGCTTTATTCGGATTTGAGCGTAATACGCGCAAATGCCTTCTTCCCAGCCTGGCAAACATGGGTTGCGCCCAGTACGTATATAAAGGTGCGATCGACAACCTCACCATCTATACGCACACCACCAGAGCCCAGAAGATCGCGCGCCACGGCAGAGTTCTTCACCAGCCCTGCTTTATTAAGGAGGACGGCAGCGATCGGCATATCCTCAGCAGCAGTCAACTCGATCTCTGGCAGATCATCCGGCAGCTCACCATCCTTCATACGGTTACCCGCCGCACGGTGAGCATTGGCCGCCGCCTCTTCACCATGGAAGCGCGCAACGATCTCTTCGGCCAGCTTGATCTTGATGTCACGCGGATTCGCGCCCGCCTCGACGTCAGCCCGGAAAGCATTGATCTCTTCCATGGAACGGAAGCTGAGCAGTTCGAAGTAACGCCACATCAGCACATCTGGAATAGAAACCAGCTTGCCGTACATGACACCCGGCGCTTCCTGGATACCGACGTAGTTGCCCAACGACTTGGACATTTTCTTCACGCCATCCAGACCTTCGAGCAACGGCATAGTCAGAATGCATTGAGCCTCCTGACCATAGCTACGTTGCAGTTCACGCCCCATCAGCAGATTGAACTTCTGATCGGTACCGCCCAACTCGACATCCGCGCGCAACGCGACCGAGTCATAACCCTGAACCAGCGGATAGAGGAACTCATGAATGGCGATGGGTTGATTGGTGGTGTAGCGCTTGTCGAAGTCGTCACGCTCGAGCATGCGAGCCACGGTGTATTGCGAAGTCAGGCGAATGAAGTCGGCCGGCCCCATCTGATCCATCCAGGTGGAGTTGAACGCCACTTCGGTCTTGGCCGGATCAAGAATCTTGAAGACCTGCGTCTTGTAGGTCTCGGCATTCTCGAGAACCTGCTCACGGGTCAGCGGAGGACGTGTCGCGCTCTTGCCGCTCGGATCACCAATCATCCCGGTGAAGTCACCGATAAGGAAGATCACCTGATGCCCCAGATCCTGGAACTGGCGCAGCTTATTAATAAGCACGGTGTGACCCAGGTGCAAATCCGGCGCGGTCGGATCGAAGCCTGCCTTAATACGCAGCGGCTGGCCACGCTTGAGTTTCTCGATCAGCTCGGACTCGACCAACAGTTCTTCTGCACCACGTTTGATCAGCGCTAGCTGCTCTTCAACCGACTTCATAACAGACCCGCAAGGCTCAGATTCAAAGGGGAACAACCATACAAGATCGCGCACCAAATACAAGTTTTGCCCGGCGCACGGACGCCAATCCACGGACAGAGCGTTCGCAGACTTGCTTCAGAGATGATTTGGTTATATTTTATACAGTTATTTCGTCTTCATCATGTCATTCATCTTTTCCAATTCATCTTTTCAAAGTCAAAATTACCTATGACCACAGAACCGTCTAAAGCGCCGCCGCTTTACCCGAAGACCCACCTGCTCGCAGCAAGTGGCATCGCCGCCCTTCTCAGCCTGGCGCTTCTGGTATTCCCTTCCAGTGATGTTGAAGCCAAAAAGACGACCCTGAGTCTTGAACTGGAAAGCCCTGCAGAACAACTGACACAAGATCAAGACGCCGCCGACGCCATCCAGGCCACAAATGAGCCGGCAGCCTCCCCCTTCGCGCAGATCGAAAACAGCGCCGAAGACACTCAGGAAACCGCCCAGGCCGCCCCCGTCCCTGCTCCCGCACCAGTCGTCGAAGAGAAGAAAGCGCCAGGCCATAAGGAAGTGATCGTTAGCAAAGGCGACACGCTCTCGACGCTGTTCGAAAAAGTCGGCCTTCCAGCCGCTTCGGTGCATGAAGTACTGGCCAGCGACAAGCAGGCCAAGCAGTTCAGCCAACTCAAACATGGCCAGAAGCTTGAGTTCGAACTGAGCCCGGCTGGCCAACTGACCAACTTGCACAGCAAAGTCAGCGATCTGGAAAGCATCAGCCTGACCAAGAATGACAAGGGTTATACGTTCAACCGCATTACCTCCAAGCCCACCGTTCGCTCCGCCTATGTTCATGGCGTGATTAACAGTTCGCTGTCGCAATCCGCCGCCCGAGCCGGTTTGTCCCACAGCCTGACCATGGATATGGCCAGTGTGTTCGGCTATGACGTCGACTTCGCCCAGGATATTCGCCAAGGTGACGAGTTCGATGTGATCTATGAACAGAAGGTCGTCAACGGCAAAGCTGTCGGCAACGGCCCGATCCTCTCCGCACGCTTCACCAACCGTGGCAAGACCTACACCGCGGTGCGCTACACCAACAAGCAAGGCAACAGCAGCTACTACACGGCTGACGGCAATAGCATGCGCAAGGCGTTTATCCGTACCCCGGTAGACTTCGCCCGCATCAGCTCGAAATTCTCCATGGGCCGCAAGCACCCGATCCTGAACAAGATCCGCGCCCACAAGGGCGTCGATTACGCCGCCCCACGCGGTACGCCGATCAAGGCTGCCGGTGACGGCAAAGTATTGCTGGCGGGTCGTCGCGGCGGTTACGGCAACACCGTGATCATCCAGCACGGCAATACCTACCGCACGCTGTACGGTCATATGCAGGGCTTCGCCAAAGGCATCAAGACTGGTGGCAGCGTCAAGCAAGGTCAGGTGATCGGCTACATCGGTACCACCGGCCTATCCACCGGCCCGCACTTGCACTACGAGTTCCAGGTCAATGGCGTACACGTCGATCCACTGGGCCAGAAGGTAGCGATGGCCGATCCGATCTCCAAAGCTGAACGCTCACGCTTCCTCGCGCAAAGCCAACCGCTGATGGCGCGCATGGATCAAGAGAAAACCACCCAGCTGGCTTCGAGTAAACGCTAAGCCATGGCGCTCTATATAGGTGTGATGTCCGGGACCAGCCTTGATGGACTGGACATTGCGCTGATTGAGCAAACCCCGGCGATCAAGCTGATCGCCACCCATTACATCCCTATGCCTGACTCCCTGCGCGCCGATCTGCTTGGCTTGTGCGCCAGCGGCCCGGACGAGATTGCCCGCTCCGCCATTGCCCAGCAAAACTGGGTGAAACTGGCCGCACAGGGCATTCACACCCTCCTCGACCAACAAAATCTGAAACCCGACGACATTCGCGCGATTGGCAGCCACGGCCAGACCATTCGCCACGAGCCGGCGCGCGGGTTCACCGTGCAAATCGGCAACCCGGCTTTGCTCACCGAGCTGACCGGCATCACCGTAGTCAGCGATTTTCGCAGCCGCGATGTAGCCGCAGGCGGGCAAGGCGCGCCATTGGTTCCAGCCTTCCATGAAGCCCTGTTTGAGGAGCGGGCTGGTAACCGTGCGGTATTGAACGTCGGCGGATTCAGCAATCTCAGCCTGATCGAGCCCGGCAAACCTGTCGCGGGTTTTGACTGCGGCCCGGGGAACGTCCTGCTGGATGCCTGGATTCATCAACAACGCGGCGACAACTTCGATCGCGACGGCCAATGGGCCGCCAGTGGCAAAGTTGAACCGGTTCTGTTGAATGAGCTGCTCAGCGATCCTTTCTTTGTAACCCAAGGCCCGAAGAGCACTGGCCGCGAAGTGTTCAATCTCCCGTGGCTGATGCAGCATCTGTCGCAGCTACCAACCTTCGCTGCCGAAGATGTACAGGCCACGCTGCTTGAGTTGACTGCGCTGACCATTGTCGAGTCATTGCAAAGCGCCCAATCAGATACTGAAGAGCTGCTTGTCTGTGGTGGCGGCGCACACAACGCCACGCTGATGAAACGCTTGGCCGGTCTGTTGCCGAACGCGAAAGTCAGCAGCACCGCTGCGTATGGCGTAGACCCGGACTGGGTCGAAGCCATGGCCTTCGCCTGGCTGGCCCATTGCTGCCTGGAAGGTATCGCGGCCAACCGCCCAAGTGTCACCGGTGCCCGCGGCCTGCGCGTACTCGGCGCCATCTACCCCGCCTGAAACCCCAGACAGCAAAACGCCGCAGAGTCCTGAGACCCTGCGGCGCCTGGTAATTCGGTGAAGGTGCGATCAGATCGAGAACGAAGAGCCGCAGCCACACGTGGTGGTAGCGTTCGGGTTCTTGATCACGAAACGCGAACCTTCCAGACCTTCCTGGTAATCCACTTCGGCACCTGCCAGGTACTGGAAGCTCATCGGATCGACCACCAGGCTGACGCCTTCGCGCTCGACGATGGTGTCGTCATCGGCCACTTCTTCATCGAAGGTGAAGCCGTACTGAAACCCTGAACAACCGCCGCCCGTAACGAATACGCGCAGCTTCAAGCGATCATTCCCCTCTTCATCGACCAGGCTCTTCACCTTGTGCGCGGCACCGTGGGTGAATTGCAAAGCCGTGGGGGTGAAGGATTCGACGCTCATGCTGACTATCTCCCGGCGTTACGCCGCCATAATGCGTGATGACGCGCATTATCCGCTTCTCCCAGAAAATCGGTCAACTATTGTTACGGTATATCAATCAACTCAATTGTCAGACCAGAATGCAAAAAGGCCCGTTCGACGGGCCTTTTTGCTGAGCGGGATAAAGCCTTACGGCAGCATGCCCGCATGGGAAAGACCCAAGCGCTCATCCAGGCCGAACAGGATATTCAGGTTCTGCACCGCCTGACCCGACGCGCCTTTGACCAGGTTGTCGATCACCGACAATACCACCACCAGATCACCATCCTGCGGACGATGCACGGCAATACGGCAAACGTTGGCGCCGCGCACGCTGCGGGTTTCCGGATGGCTACCGGCAGGCATCACATCGACGAACGGCTCATTGGCATAGCGCTTTTCGAACAGTGCTTGCAGATCCACCGAACGGTCCACGACAGTTGCGTAGAGCGTCGAGTGAATACCGCGAATCATCGGCGTCAGGTGCGGAACAAAGGTCAGACCAACGTCCTTGCCCGCTGCACGACGCAGGCCCTGGCGGATTTCCGGCAAGTGACGGTGCCCTTTGACGGCGTAAGCCTTCATGCTTTCCGACGTCTCGGCGTACAGCGAACCTACCGAGGCACCACGACCGGCGCCGCTGACGCCGGATTTGCAGTCTGCAATCAAACGCGTGGTATCTGCCAGACCAGCTTCAAGTAACGGCAGGAAACCCAATTGCGTGGCAGTCGGGTAGCAACCCGGCACAGCAATCAGACGCGCTTGCTTGATTTGCTCGCGATTGACTTCCGGCAGGCCGTAGACCGCTTCCTCCAGCAATTGCGGCGCACCGTGCGGCTGGCCGTACCATTTGGCCCACTCATCGGCGTCTTGCAGACGGAAGTCTGCCGACAGGTCGATGACCTTGGTCCCGGCAGCCAGCAATTCACCCGCCAGGGCATGGGCGACACCGTGCGGTGTGGCAAAGAACACCACGTCGCAGGCCCCGAGGGTCTTGATGTCCGGAACGCTGAAAGCCAGGCCGTCGTAATGGCCTCGCAGGTTCGGGTACATATCGGCCACGGCCAGGCCGGCCTCGGATCGGGAAGTGATCACCACCACTTCAGCTTGCGGATGCTGTGCCAACAGACGCAGCAGTTCGACACCGGTGTAACCCGTGCCGCCGACGATACCGACCTTGACCATAAACCTGCCCTCAACGAACCCACTGGAAAGCCGTCGATAATAGGGGCCCCGCGGCCCTGCGACAACCGTCAAGGTGACGTGCGGCGGCTCTACCCCCTACTATCTGCGCTACCGTGAACCTGGGAATAACTAAAAATGCTTTATCTGTGGCTCAAAGCGCTTCACATCATCAGCATGGTCTGCTGGTTTGCCGGCCTGTTTTACCTGCCGCGCCTGTTCGTCTATCACGCCCAAAGCGAAGACACTGTCAGCAAGGAACGCTTCAGTCTCATGGAGCGCAAGCTGTACCGGGGCATCATGGGCCCGGCGATGATCGCCACCCTGGTGTTCGGCATCTGGCTGATCAGTCTCAACCCAAGTGCCTACTTTACCCAAGGTGCATGGATGCATGCCAAATTGACCCTGGTGGTGATCCTGATCGGCTATCACCACATGTGCGGTGCACAGGTAAAACGTTTTGCCCGTGGCGAAAACACCCGCAGCCATGTCTTTTATCGCTGGTTCAATGAAGTGCCGGTTCTGATATTGCTGGCTATCGTAATTCTGGTCGTCGTTCGGCCGTTTTAATCCAACAAGCATCATTCACCCGGGGTACTTCCAATGTCGCTGCCCGCTTTGCTCGAACAACGTTTGCGTCTGCCCGTGGTGGCAGCGCCGATGTTCCTGATTTCCAACCCTGAGCTGGTGCTCGCCTGCTGCCGTAATGGCGTAGTCGGCAGCTTTCCCGCGCTGAACCAGCGTGAGAGCAGCGGTTTCAAGGCTTGGCTGGAAGAAATCGAAGCAGGACTGGCGATACTGGAAAACCCCGCGCCTTACGCGGTGAACCTGATCGTCCACAACAGCAACCCGCGATTGCAGGCGGATCTGGCGATCTGCATCGAGCACAAAGTACCGATCGTGATCACCAGCCTCGGCGCCGTGAAGGAACTGGTCGACGCCGTGCACAGCTATGGCGGCCTGGTGTTTCACGACGTGACAACCCGTCGCCACGCGGAAAAAGCCGCCGAGGCCGGCGTGGACGGTTTGATCGCCGTGGCTGCGGGCGCCGGGGGTCACGCCGGGACCTGGAGCCCGTTTTCGCTGATCGCCGAGATTCGCCAGTTTTTCGACAAGACCCTGCTACTGGCCGGCTGCCTGAACCATGACCATGAAATTCTTGCCGCGCAATTGCTCGGCGCGGATTTGGCCTACTTCGGTACGCGATTTATCGGTACCACGGAAAGTCATGCACCTGACGCGTATAAGGAGATGCTCCTGACTTCCAGAGCCGCAGACATCGTCCATACTCCAGCGGTGTCGGGAGTACCGGCAAGCTTTATGCGTCGGAGCCTGGAGGCCGCCGGTTTCGATATAGCAGCCCTGCAAGGCAAGGGTGAGGTGAACTTCGGCTCCAAGCTCAAGCCGTTGAGCGATGAAGCCAAAGCCTGGAAAACCGTGTGGTCCGCAGGCCAGGGCGTCGGAGAAATCGATGACCTGCCGAGTGTCGATCAACTGATCGCACGTCTCGATGCCGAATACCGCAAGGCGCTGGAACTGGCGGCGGCGCTGCCCAAGCGCTGGCCGCGCTGACAGAAAAACTTGGCCAGCCCAATCCGGCTGGCCCTACACTCCATACTTGCAACTCCGCCTATTACAAACTCTCGCGACAAGGATGCCTCGGCCATGAGCGAAAACCGTTTCAAGATCGTCTTCGATGGCGCTCTGCAGCCAGGTGTTGACGCCACCACCGCGAAGCTCAATCTCGCCGAGCTGTTCAAAAGCGATGTCGCGGCTATCGAGCGCCTGTTCAGTGGCCGGACAGTTGCACTCAAGCGCGACCTGTCACACGCCGATGCGCAGACTTACCTTCAGGCACTGACGAAAACCGGCATCGATGCCCGAATCGAAACAGAACCCTCGATCGAGCTGAACCTGTCCGACGTTCACGAACACGCCCCTGCCAACAGCCAACCTTTCACGGCAGATCCCGATTCTCCCTATGCACCGCCCCGCGCCTCTGTCGGCGAAGCACTGCCGGAGTTTTCTGCACTCAAGGCATTCAGTTTCGTTGGCCGCATCGGTCGCTTGCGCTTTCTCGCCTGGACGATGGCTCTTACGCTGGTGACGCTTGGCGTTGGCGCCGTGCTGGCTGTTTTCGGCTTCGCGCTCATCAGCACGGACTCGACTGCAGGCTTGATTCTCGCTGGCCTGCTCGCCTTTATCCTGGTCGTGGTGCTCGCCTTCATCAGCATCCAGTTCAGCGTGCAGCGCCTGCACGATATCGGCTGGTCCGGCTGGCTCTGGCTGCTGAACCTTGTACCGGTCGTGGGCAGCATTTTTCCGTTTGTAATAATGATTGTGCCGGGTAACAACACGGCCAACCGGTATGGCGCACCACCACCGCCCAACAGCAACGCGGTCAGGGTGCTGGCTTCGCTGTGGCTGGTGTTTATCGCGATCATGTTCGTCGGCGGGCTGACTGGAGGCCTCACCGCGATTCAGGATGAGTACGAAAGCGCCACCGAGAGCACCTATCAAAGCAGCTCGATGATCACCGACGAAGTTGAAGTGGAGCCGGCCGAAGAGGCCGAACAAGCGCCAAATTCATCCGATGATGCAGCCGAAGCAGCCGAGCCCCCTGTAGACTCTGCAAAAGAATGAACAGCGCTCCCCGCCCGTGACACCTGCGTCGCCGGCGCGGAGCTGTTGCGATGGAGAACTGCATGACCCGTTACGCTCTGATCACTGGCGCTTCCAGCGGCATCGGCCTGGCGATGGCCGAAGCGCTGGCCCGGCGCGGCCGCAGCCTGATACTGGTGGCCCGACAGCGTGATCAGCTGGAAAGCATTGCGATTGAACTGACTCAACGTTTTGGTGTGGAAGTGTTGTTTCGTGCCTGTGACCTGGGCGAGCCGCTGAGGCTGTCCGGTTTTTTGCTGGAGCTGGAGGAAGGCGACCGGCAGATAGATTTGCTGGTCAACTGTGCCGGCATGGGTACCTGCGGCCCGTTCCTGGCCCAGGACTGGATGACCGAGCAAGATCTGATCGAAGTGAACATCCTGGCCCTCACTCGCTTGTGCCATGCCATCGGCAACAGCATGGCCTTGCAGGGCGGCGGACAGATTCTGAACGTCGCCTCGGTCGCGGCGTTCCATCCCGGCCCCTGGATGAGCACTTATTACGCCAGCAAAGCTTACGTACTGCATTTTTCCGAAGGTTTGCGCGTTGAACTGAAAAAGTGCGCGGTCAAGGTATCGGTGCTCTGCCCCGGCCCGACCCGCACGGCGTTTTTCCGCACCGCGCAACTGGACACCGACAAACTGGTCGAGAGCAAACTGCTAATGAGTCCAGAAGAAGTCGCGCTCTATACCGTGCGCGCGCTGGCGAAAAATCGCGCCATTATTATCCCCGGTCGCCTGAATCGCTGGTTCGCGTTCCTGCCGCGGCTCGGCTCACGCTGGCTGACCCGGACAATCGCAGGCATGGTCAACAAAGCCTATTGCCCGCGCTGATCAATCCTCAAGGCAAAAGGCTGGGCTCTGACATAACCCATGGTTACACTCAGGCCAGCCCAAACAACGGAGAAAACAGCTGTGGATACTCTGTTCACCAAGATCATCAACCGGGAAATCCCGGCGAAGATCATTTACGAGGACGACCAGGTACTGGCCTTCCACGACATCGCACCACAGGCCCCCGTGCATTTCCTGGTAGTCCCGAAGAAACCGGTGCGCACCCTTAACGACCTCACCGAGGACGACAAGGCTTTGGCCGGACATATTCTGTTCACGGCCCAGCGTCTGGCTCTGGAATTGGGCTGTGAAGAAGGTTTCCGGGTGGTCATGAACTGCAATGAATTGGGCGGGCAGACCGTCTATCACATTCATATGCACGTGCTGGGTCAACGCCAGATGCACTGGCCACCGGGCTGATTCACCGCCCTCCCCTTGTAGGAGCGAGGCTTGCCCGCGAAGCTTTTGGCGCACTTGAGGACGCCTTCGCGGGCAAGCCTCGCTCCAAGGTTGGTGTCGCTCCCACCACAAATGACCCAGCGCAAACCCTCCCCCGGCCGATTGGGTTAAACTGGCCGCCGAGATTCTTCCCGGAGGTCAGCATGACTACCCAACGTCACTACTCGCCAATTGACCGTCTTCTGCTGCAAGCCGATGCCGCGATGCGTACTTTGTTGCCCTTCAGTGGTCAGCCCTACCGTCCATCGCCTGCCATCGTGCAGCCGGATGCGCAGATGAGCGACGAGGACACCCGGCACGTCGCCGGTTTGATGCGCATCAACCATACCGGCGAAGTCTGCGCCCAGGCGCTATACCAAGGTCAGGCCCTGACCGCCAAGCTGCCGAGAGTGCGCGCCGCCATGGAGCACGCCGCCGAAGAAGAAATCGACCATCTGGTCTGGTGCGAACAACGCATTCATCAGTTGGGCAGCCATACCAGCATCCTCAATCCGCTGTTCTACGGCATGTCGTTCGGGATCGGCGCAGTCGCCGGGCTGATCAGCGACAAAGTCAGCCTGGGTTTCGTTGCTGCCACCGAGCATCAGGTCTGCAAACACCTGAACGAACACCTTGAGCAACTGCCAGCCGAGGACGAAAAGTCCCGGGCGATCCTGGAGCAGATGCGCATCGATGAAGAGCATCATGCTGAAAGTGCGCTGGATGCAGGTGGATTTCGTTTTCCGGCGCCAGTGAAATTCGGGATGAGTTTGTTGGCCAAGGTGATGACGAAGAGTACTTATCGGATCTGACGCAAGCGTCTTCAGACCGTGCCATGGCACGGTCTGTCTGACAGGCAGCAATAAAAAAGGCGATTACCGCAAGGTAGTCGCCTTTTTTACTTGAAGATCTTAGTTTGGCAAGTTGCGCGCGTAGAAGATTTCGAGCATTTCGTGTTTCACACGCGCAGTCACTTGGGCACGCGGCTCAGAAGACAGGTTGCTGGTGGCGTCGCCGAACAGGTAGTTATCCAGCTCGAAGTGCTTCAACAGCATTTTGGTGTGGAACAGGTTCACCGTCGGTCATCTGGTACGCGTCGCGGGTGTCTTCGGACAAGTAGTTCTGGATCGAGTTGATCTCGTGGTCGATGAAATGCTTCTTGCCTTCAACATCGCGTTCATGACAGCTGAATGTCGATTCAACCGAGTTCGATGATTTCGTAGTCGTGGGTAATCGCCACGCCAGCCGCGCCGAGCATGATCGAGGCAGAGCAATACTTCTCGGCCGACAGCTCGATGGCGCGCTTGACCTGGGCTTCTTTCAGCCCGCGGCCCTTGACCACGAAGTGCATGTGGATCTTGGTGAAAACCTTCGGATCTTCGGTCGCACGCTCGGCTTCGAGAAAGGCTTCGCAGCTTTCGACGGCCTGACGGGACTTCTTGAGGATGCTGACCACATCAAAATTGCTGCAACCGCCAACACCCAGCAGAAGCATTTCCATCGGCCGGACACCCAGGTTACGACCGCCGGCTTCGGGCGGACCGTCCATGACCACGACATGACCGCTGCCGGATTCGCCGAGGAACATGGCTTCGCCAGCCCATTGGATGCGTGCCTTCATCGCCAAGACTCCACTGTCTAAAAAAGGGTCGCCAGCTTAGCACAGGGCCCTTGATTGGCAGCGTTTCGCCTTCCTGGGACATAACCATCTACGTCGTAGGCAAATTCTCGAATCTTGAAGGAATGTGTCTGTTAAGCTGGCGCCAAACCAATGGCGCATAGCCAGCTTTGCAGCGAATAAAAAGGATCGCAGGCCTCGCCGGCTCCTACAAAAAACAAACACACCGTGCAGTCTTTTCGGGATACAACCATGGTTGCTATTACCCCCACACCTAAAATCAAGAACCTCGACAAACTGTTGATGCACTGCCAGCGCCGTCGCTATGCCGCCAAGAGCAACATCATTTGTGCCGGTGACCGCTCGGACACACTGTTTTTCATCATCAGAGGTTCGGTGACCATCCTGATTGAGGATGACGACGGCCGGGAAATGATCATCGCCTACCTCAACTCCGGGGATTTTTTCGGCGAACTGGGTCTGTTTGAGCAAGCCGGGCTGGAACAGGAGCGCAGCGCCTGGGTGCGCGCCAAAGTCGAATGCGAAGTCGCGGAAATCAGCTACGCGAAATTCCGCGAACTGTCCCAACAGGATCCAGACATTCTTTACGTGCTTAGCGGACAAATCGCACAACGCCTGCGCAATACCACGCGCAAGGTCGGCGATCTGGCATTCTTTGACGTGACCGGTCGCGTGGCGCGCTGCCTGCTGGAGCTGTGCAAGCAACCTGACGCCATGACCCACCCGGACGGCATGCAGATCAAGGTGACCCGTCAGGAAATCGGCCGGATTGTCGGTTGTTCCCGTGAGATGGTCGGCCGCGTGCTCAAGGATCTGGAAGAGCGCAACCTGGTCGACGTCAAAGGCAAGACCATGGTGGTCTTCGGTACGCGCTAGGCTTGAAAACTCAGGCGGCGAACATCTGCGCCAGCATTTGCCGGTAGAATCCGTCGAGACGTGTCAGCGCGTCTGGCGCCGTGAACTTCTCATGCAGGCCGATGTGGCTATCGGCACGCACCCGTTGCTCCAGGCCGCAAGCTTCATTGAAGCGATTGACCGCAGCGACCATCGATTCGCGCTCGTTATCCAGCAGCATTGCACCATGCACCAGTCCCACTGGACGCTGACCGCCCTGACTCTGGCGCCAGCGCTGAGCAGTGCCGACCATCTTGCGCCCATCCAGATTGACGTTAAAGCGGCCATCGCAAAACGCACCGTCGATTTCGCCAAGCGACGAAGTGCCGCCCAGCTCATCCAGCAACTGACAGATCGGATCGCACAAACGCCGGTAACCGGATTCGATACGGTTTAGGTCACCTTCGCTGCGCGGTGGCGCATAGACCAGCGCGATATTGAGGGTGGATGCCGATTGCGGCACCGGCTCACCACCGGTTTCACGCAATAATACCGGCCAACCCGCCGCCGCTGATACCTCGCACGCCGCTTCGAAACCCGACAAGCGATTCAAGCGGCGCGGCATGACCAATGCCCGATCACTGGGTTGCCAGAACAACAGAGCGAACTCTGAATCGCCAGCGCAGACTGAGGTCAGCAGATCCTGCTCGGCGAGCAGGCCGGCTTCGATGGTCAGCGAAATTGGCTGGGGCATGGATGACTCCGTAAGACATGAAGTCTTTGGGGTACTTGATGGCCTCTTCGCGGGCAAGCCCGCTCCCACAGGGGATCGGGTTGCCTGCGAAGATGTCTTCAGTCGAGCGTCGAACCGCTCACTGGAACGCCACGCTCGGGAAAGAACAGGCGCTGCAGCTCGGCACCCGGGCTTTCGGCGCGCATAAATGCCTCGCCGACCAGGAATGCGTACACGTCGCTGATTTCCATCAGCTCGACATCGGCCCGGTTAAGAATGCCACTTTCAGTAATCACCAGACGATCGCGCGGGATACGCGGCAACAGGTCGAGGGTGGTTTCCAGATTGACGTCGAAGGTGTGCAGGTTGCGGTTGTTCACGCCCACCAGCGGCGTGTCGAGGGTTTTCAAGGCCCGCTCCAGCTCGTCGCCGTCGTGGACTTCCACTAGGACATCGAGACCGACGCTTTTGGCCACGGCCGCCAGCTCGGCCATTTTCACGTCGTCCAGTGCGGAGACGATCAACAGCACGCAGTCAGCGCCCAGGGCACGGGATTCAACGATCTGGTAAGGATCGATCATGAAGTCCTTGCGGATCACCGGCAACTTGCACGCCGCCCGGGCCTGTTGCAGATACGCATCGGCACCCTGGAAGTAATCGATGTCGGTGAGCACCGACAGGCAAGTCGCCCCGCCCTTTTCGTAACTCCTCGCAATGTCCGCAGGCACGAAGTTCTCGCGAATCACGCCCTTGCTTGGCGAAGCTTTCTTGATTTCAGCAATCACCGCCGGCTGTTTCTTCTTGGCCTGATCGATCAATGCCTTGGCGAAACCACGGGGTGCATCGGCCGCCTTGGCCAGGTTTTCCAGCTCTGCCAGGCTCACACGAGCGCTACGCTCGGCGACTTCCTGGACTTTGCGGGCCAGAATTTTTTCCAGAACCGTCGGTACACTCATCCCTCATTCTCCACTTTGAATACCGCGGTAAATGCACCCAACTCCTCAAGTTTTTCCCGAGCGAGGCCTGTGTGCAGCGCATCGTGCGCCAGGGCAACGCCTTCTTTCAAACTGCTGGCATGGTCGGCGGCGTACAGCGCGGCGCCGGCATTGAGCACGATCATCTCGGCGGCTTTCTGACCGTTCTCGGTCTTGCGCTTGCCCAAGGCATCGCGAATCAGCTCAAGGGAAGCTGCCGGGCTTTCCACCGCCAGACCGTGCAGACTCTGGCTCTTCATGCCCAGATCTTCGGGTTCGACCCAATACTCGGTGATCTGGTCATTCTTCAATTCCGCCACAAAGGTCGGTGCCGCCAGACTGAACTCGTCCAGGCCATCCTTCGAATGCACCACCAGCACGTGTTTGCTACCCAGACGCTGCAGAACTTCGGCCAATGGCCGGCACAACGCCTGACTGAACACACCCACCACCTGATGTTTCACACCGGCCGGATTCGTAAGCGGGCCGAGCATGTTGAACAGTGTGCGCAAGCCCAGCTCGCGGCGCGGGCCGGCGGCGTGCTTCATCGCGCTATGGTGGGTCTGGGCAAACATGAAACCGATACCGACGTTGTCGATGCAACGCGCTACCTGAACCGGGGTCAGGTTCAGGTAGATACCCGCGGCTTCCAGCAAATCGGCGCTGCCGCTTTTGCCCGACACTGCACGGTTACCGTGCTTGGCTACGGTGCAACCGGCTGCGGCGACTACGAACGAGGAAGCCGTGGAGACGTTGAAAATGTTCGCACCGTCGCCGCCGGTGCCGACCACATCGACCACGCCGTCGAGGGTATTGAGTTCAACTTTGTCCGCCAATTCGCGCATCGCCGTCACGGCGCCGACGATCTCATCGATGCTTTCGCTCTTCATGCGCATGGCCATCATGAACGCGCCGATCTGCGCATCCGTGCATTGCCCGGTCATGATTTCGCGCATGACATCGCGCATCTCATCGGTACTGAGGTCGAGGTGGCCGACGATACGGCTCAGGGCTGTCTTGATATCCATGGAAAGTCCTTAGCGCGTGCCGCCGGTTTGTTTGAGGAAGTTGGCGAACAGCTCATGGCCCTGTTCGGTGAGGATAGACTCAGGGTGGAATTGCACACCCTCGATGTTCAGCGTCTTGTGGCGCAAGCCCATAATCTCGTCGACCGAGCCGTCTTCGAGCTGGGTCCAGGCGGTCAGCTCCAGGCAATCGGGCAGGGTTTCACGCTTGACGATCAGCGAGTGGTAGCGGGTGACCGTCAGCGGGCGATTCAGGCCTTCGAATACCCCCTTGTCCTCGTGGAATACCGGGCTAGTCTTACCGTGCATGACTTGACGGGCACGGACCACATCGCCGCCAAAGGCTTGGCCGATGGACTGGTGACCCAGGCAAACACCGAGAATCGGCAATTTACCGCCAAAATGTTTGATCACATCAATCGACACGCCTGCTTCGTTCGGCGTGCAAGGGCCGGGTGAAACGACGATCCGCTCAGGGTTGAGGGCTTCGATTTCGGCAATGGTGAGTTCATCGTTGCGCACGACTTTGACCTGGGAGCCGAGCTCACCGAGGTATTGCACAACGTTGTAAGTAAAAGAGTCGTAGTTATCGATCATCAGCAACATGGCGTTAAGAACCTCTTGAATTTACTGACTTTGAATACAGCCTTCGAATGATTTACCCGCAACGTCCTGCACTTTGTCAGTCGCTGGAGTCGCGCTGCAAAGCGGTTTGTCTTGCGGGTAAAGAAGGCAAAGCGGTAAAGATCCGGCCGGGCCGGCAGAAGGATTCAGGCGCGCCAACGCCAACGGGCATGTGCCTTGATGACTTGATCCAGAAGTTTGCTGACGATCAACACGGGGAAGGTCTCATCTATACGTCTTGGCACAGTAACTTAGCTGGGCAGAGCGTGCAATATGGGGCGATCGAAGCGCGTGAAACAATCGACGGGTTCGCGCCGAACGGCAACAGGCTCTATAGTTTTTGGCACTATCGTTTTGCTCACTACAACAATAACAAACGGACTTGCTCATGATCAGACAGACGTTGGCTGTACCGCTTGCCGGCTGCTTGCTCGCTATGGCCTGCACCCAGGCGATCGCGGCGCCCAACCCTTATTCGAATTTCATCGTCTTCGGCGATAGCCTCAACGATGCCGGGCAGTTTACCGACACGGGCGGCCCTCCCGGTTCGACCCTGCGCTTTACCAACCGGACCGGGCCGGTTTACCAGAACGGCAGCGGCGAAGTCTATTCCGCCAACTCGACCCAACTGCTAGGTGAAAGGCTCGGGTTTTCACCGGACCAGACGGCCGCTTCAACCTCGGCGGCGCGTGCGAACCAAGGCCTGCCGGATGGCAATAACTGGGCCGCTGGAGGTTACCGCACCGACCAGATCCTCACCTCGATCACCAGCGTATCCGCCACGGGTGAACGCACGCGTTCGGGCTATCTGCCGACAAACAACTTCAGCGCCGATCCGAATGCGCTGTATTACATTTCCGGAGGTGGTAACGATTTTCTTCAGGGGCGTGTACAAAGTGGTGCTCAGGCAAATGCCGCGGCGAATCGACTGGCCGACAGCGCCCAGGTTTTGCAGACCGCCGGCGCACGGTACATCGTGGTATGGCTGCTGCCCGACCTGGGTTTGACGCCCGCCATCAATGGCACCCCCCTGCAGGCGGCTACCTCACAACTGAGCGCCGCCTTCAACCAGCAGTTGGTCACCCGACTCGCCGGGATCAATGCCGAAATCATCCCGTTGAACATTCCATTGCTGTTGCAGGAAACCTTCGCCGACCCAGCGCGCTTCGGCCTTGCCGTCGGCCAGAATCTGACGGCTACCTGCTTCAGCGGCAACGATTGCACGGAAAACCCCGTGTACGGCATCAACAGTGCCACCCCGGATCCGAGCAAGCTGATCTACAACGATGGGGTGCACCCGACCGAAACCGGGCAAAAACTGATAGCCGATTACGCCTATTCCTTGCTGGCAGCACCCTGGGAGCTGACGCTGCTACCAGAAATGGCCCACGCCACCTTACGCGCGCACCAGGACGAACTGCGTAACCAGTGGCAATCCGACTGGGAGAACTGGCAGGCCGTCGGCCAATGGCGCGCGATTGTCGCCGGCGGTGGTCAGCATTTGGATATCGATAGCCAAAGCAGCGGCGCCAGCGCCGACGGCAGCGGCTACAACCTGAATATTGGCGGTAGCTACCGTCTCAATGAAGCCTGGCGCGTCGGTGTGGCTGCAGGCTTCTATCGCCAGAACCTGGAAGCAGGTAGTCACGATTCGGACTACAAACTCAATAGCTATCTGGCGACCGCCTTCGCTCAGTTCCAGCAGAATCGCTGGTGGGCCGATGCCGCGTTGACCGGTGGCAAGCTGGATTACGACAATCTAGAGCGCAAATTCGACCTCGGTGTCAGCGAAGGCGCGGAAAAGGGTGATACCGACGGCCATCTCTGGGCCTTCAGTACTCGCCTTGGCTATGACATTGCCCAACCGGGCAGCGAATGGCACCTGTCACCGTTCATCAGCGCCGATTACGCCAAAGTGGAAGTCGACGGCTACTCGGAAAACAGCAACCGCTCCACGGCGCTGACCTTTGATGATCAGACCCGAGACTCGAAACGCCTGGGTGTCGGTTTGCAAGGCAAATACAACTTCACCCGTCAGACCCAGGTGTTTGGCGAATATGCCCACGAGCGTGAATACGAGGACGACACCCAGAAAGTGAATGTTGCCCTCAACAGCCTGCCGTCCCTCGACTTCAATCTTCAGGGCTACACACCGCAAAGCCATCTCAACCGCTTAACCCTGGGGGTCAGCCACAAATTGACCGCCGACCTGGCGCTGCGTGGCGGCTATACCTTGCGCAAGGATGATGACTTTACCCAGCAAGGTTTGACCGTTGGGGTTGCGCTGGACTTCTAAATCGCAGGCAATAAAAAACGCGGCCGCCTTACAGGCGCCGCGTTTTTTTGAAATGAGCACTATCCATGTGGGAGCGGGCTTGCCCGCGATAGCGGACTGACAGACAACATCAATGTTGAATGTACTGGCCCCATCGCGGGCAAGCCCGCTCCCACAGGGTTATCGGTGAACTCAGGTATCCGGAGTTTGCTCGGCCAGGGCCACCGCACGAAACATGGCGCGACGCTTGTTCAGGGTTTCTTCCCATTCCAGCGCCGGCACCGAGTCGGCGACGATGCCGCCACCGGCCTGTACGTGCAGTTCGCCGTTCTTGATCACGGCGGTGCGGATCGCAATCGCGGTGTCCATGTTGCCGTTCCAGGCGAAGTAACCGACCGCGCCGCCATAGACGCCACGCTTGACCGGTTCCAGTTCGTCGATGATTTCCATCGCGCGAATCTTCGGCGCGCCAGACAGTGTGCCGGCCGGCAGGATCGCCCGCAGTGCGTCCATCGCCGTCAGCCCGGCCTTCAATTGGCCGGTAACGTTGGACACGATGTGCATCACGTTGGAATAACGCTCGATCACCATCTTCTCGGTGAGTTTTACCGAACCGATCTCCGAGACGCGACCGGTGTCGTTGCGGCCCAGATCGATCAACATCAAGTGCTCGGCGATTTCCTTGTCATCCGACAGCAGGTCTTTTTCCAGCGCCACGTCAGCCTCTTCGTTGGCCCCTCGCGGACGGGTGCCGGCAATCGGGCGCACGGTGATCAGGTTGTCTTCGACCCGCACCAGGACTTCCGGCGAACTGCCAACGACGTGGAAGTCGCCGAAGTTGAAGAAGTACATATAAGGCGTCGGGTTGAAGCAGCGCAGCGCCCGGTACAAATCGATGGGCGCAGCCTTGAAGTCGATCGACATGCGCTGGGACGGCACAACCTGCATGCAGTCACCAGCCAGGATGTACTCCTTGATGGTGTCGACGGCTTTTTCGTAATCGTTCTGGGTGAAGCTGGAGCGAAACACCGGATCAGCCGATTGCTGTTTGCTGAAGTCCAGGCCACGACGCGGAGTGATTGGCTGGCGAAGTTGTTCCAGCAGCGTTTGCAGACGCGCCTGACCTTGCTCGAAGGCGTCTTCCTGCGACGGATCGGCCAGGACAATCGCGTGCATCTTGCCGGCGAGGTTGTCGAACACCACCACGGCGTCGGACACCATCAGCAGAATATCCGGTACACCCAGTGGATCCGGGTTCGGGCATTTGCCCAGACGCTTCTCCACATAGCGCACGCAGTCATAACCGAAGTAGCCCACCAGGCCGCCGTTGAAGCGCGGCAGACCGGCGATGGTCGGCACGTTGTAGCGCGCCTTGAAGGCTTCGACGAAGGCCAGTGGGTCTTCAACGTCGTGGCTTTCGATCTCGATGCCGTCGTGGGTCACGCTGACGTGATGATCGTGAACTCGCAGTACGGTGCGGCACGGCAGGCCGATAATCGAATAACGGCCCCATTTCTCGCCGCCCTGCACCGACTCCAGCAGATAGGAGTTCGGCTCGTCGGCCAGTTTCAGGTAGATCGACAGCGGCGTGTCGAAGTCGGCCAGGGTTTCGCAGGCAAGCGGGATGCGGTTGTAGCCGGCAGCGGCCAAACGCAGGAATTCTTCGCGGATCATGAGGTGCCTCGTGGCTTGAGGGTCTAACGGTCAGGTGTGCAAACGCGCCGGTACGCCGGCCAGGAACAAGTCAGGCGCGCCAACGCCAGCGGGCCAGGGCCTTGATGACTTTCATCCAGAGTTTGCGAGTGACCACCACGATGGCGTTTCCAGGAGGGGATTGAACAGCGTCGGGCAACGTTATCTCAGCGGCCGGATCCAGGCAACCGGGAATTAGTTTGCGCAGATCATCGATCACCAGCGCCGGTGATTCTTCGGCAATCGGCCGACCGTGGTTATAGCCATAACTAAGGGCCACGCATTTGACCCCCGCCGCTTTCGCCGCCAGCACATCGCTGCGCGAGTCGCCGACGAACAACGATTGCGACGCCGGAATGTTGGCCATTTTCATCACGAAAAACAGCGCGGCCGGGTCCGGTTTCTTCTTCGGCAAGGTGTCGCCACCGATGATCCATTTGAAGTAACGGCCGATCTTCATCTGATCCAGCAGCGGCGCGACGAAGCGCTCCGGCTTGTTGGTGATCAGCGCCATTTCGACGCCTTGTTTGTTCAGCCACTTGAGGGTGTCACGCACGCCGGGGTAAACCACCGTCAGTTCGTGACCGTCCTCATAAAAGCCGTTGAACAATTCCAGGGCATGCTCGGCCTCGACCTCATCGACACCCTCGCCGTCGATGTGGTTGGCCAACGCCCGGCGCACCAGCATGTGCACGCCGTTGCCAACCCACTCCCGCACCGATCCGATACCGGCAGGTTGACGCCCGAGTTTGAGCAGCATGTTATCCACGGCCGCTGCGAGGTCAGGGACCGAATCGACCAGCGTGCCATCCAGATCGAACATCACCAGCCGCGGCAGACGCCCCGGGAACAGCTGCTCAAAACCGCTCATGGGCGAGCCAACGCCAGTTCGGAACGCATTTTTTCAATCACTTCCTGATAGTTCGGCGCATTGAAGATCGCCGAACCGGCGACAAAGGTGTCAGCACCCGCCGCCGCGATTTCACGAATGTTATTCACGTTCACCCCGCCGTCGATCTCCAGGCGAATGTCACGCCCGGAAGCATCGATCAGCGCTCGTGCCTCACGCAGCTTGTCGAGGGTGGCCGGAATGAACTTTTGCCCGCCGAAGCCCGGGTTGACGCTCATCAGCAGGATCATGTCGACCTTGTCCATCACGTACTTGAGCACGTCCAGCGGGGTCGCCGGGTTGAACACCAGGCCTGCCTTGCAGCCGCCTTCACGGATCAGTTGCAGGGAACGGTCGACGTGTAGCGTGGCTTCCGGGTGGAAGGTGATGTAGGTCGCGCCGGCCTCGATGAAGTCACCGACGATGCGGTCCACCGGGCTGACCATCAGGTGTGCGTCGATCGGCGCGGTCACGCCGTACTTGCGCAGCGCGGAGCACACCATCGGGCCGATGGTCAGGTTTGGCACGTAGTGGTTGTCCATGACATCGAAGTGCACGAAGTCGGCGCCGGCGGCCAGGACGTTGTCCACTTCCTCGCCCAGGCGGGCGAAGTCGGCGGAGAGAATCGACGGAGCAATGACGAAGGGCTGCATGACGCACCTTTTTTGAGCAGAATCACGATGGCGCGCATTGTATACCTCATGCTTTGACGCGCGCACCGTGCTGCGATGATTGGGTATTAATAGGCCGCTCGGTAGATCTTCTCGATATCGACGGTGCTCAGCTTGCGCGGATTATTGCGCATCAGGCGCTCGATGCCGGCGGCTTCAACGGCCATGGCCGGGATCGCGTCCTCGGACACCCCGAAACTGCGCAGGCCCAACGGGATTTCCACCGCGGCGCACAGCTCGGTCATCGCCTCCACGGCTTTGTCCGCCGCTTCGTTCGCGCTCAACTGAGCAGTCTTCACCCCCATGGCTTCGGCAATATCCTGCATACGCTCCACGCAAGCCATCTTGTTCCAGGTCATGACATAAGGCAGCAGCAAGGCATTGCTGACGCCATGGGCAATATTGAACCGCCCGCCCAGTGGGTACGCCAACGCATGCACCGCGCCGACCCCGGCATTGCCGAACGCCATGCCGGCCATCAGGCTGGCGGTGGCCATGTCTTCGCGGGCTTGCAGATGGGATGGATTGGCGTAGGCCTTGGGCAGCGCTTTGGTAATCAGTTTGATCGCGCCAATGGCCAGGGCATCGGTGATTGGCGAGGCATTGAGCGAAAGATAGGACTCGATGGCGTGCGCCAGCGCATCGACGCCACTGGCGGCGGTGACACTGCGCGGGCAGGTCAGGGTCATTTGCGGACTGACCAGCGCCACGTCAGGCAGCAGGTAATCGCTGACGATGCCCTTCTTCAACTGCGCGACCTTGTCGGAAAGAATCGCAACGTTAGTCACTTCCGAACCGGTGCCGGCAGTGGTCGGGATGGCAATCAGCGGTGGGCCTTTGCGCGGCACCTGATCGACGCCGAACAAGTCCTGCAGCTCGCCGTGGTAACCGGCATAGGCTGCAACACTCTTGGCGATGTCGATGGCACTGCCACCGCCCAGGCCGATCAGCCCGTCATGCCCGCCTTCACGGTAAACCCGCATGCAATCTTCGACGATGGCGATTTCCGGGTCCGGCAACACCCGGTCGAAAATCTCGTAACTGCGCTCGCCCAGCTGCGCCAGCGCCAGCTCTACCGTGCCGGACTTGACCAGAGCAGCGTCGGTAACGATCAGCGGGTTGTCGACATCCAGGCGTGTGAGCTCTGCCGCCAGTTGCTCGATGGCACCTGCGCCAGTGATCAGTTTGTGAGCAATTTTGAAAGAGGAAAGACTCATGTGCGCAGCCTCTTATAGATAGGGGAGCTGGGCACAATAGTAGCTGGGGATTGGGGTTTGTCTGCTATTCAGATAACAAATGACCCGCGATTCCGAAAACACTCTAGATCACTGTGGGAGCGGGCTTGCCCGCGATGACGGTGTATCAGTCAACATGGATGTTGAATGTCATGACGCCATCGCGGGCAAGCCCGCTCCCACATTTTTTCCGCCTGTGGCTTCAGACCTGCGCAGTACGCAGTTTCTCGCTGCGCCCACGCAGCCATTCCAGCGTCAGCAGCAGGATCACCGAGAACGCAATCAACAGTGTCGCGGCAGCCGCAATCGTCGGGCTGAGGTTTTCGCGGATGCCGCTGAACATCTGACGAGGCAAGGTCGCTTGTTCGGGACCGGCGAGGAACAGCGTCACCACCACTTCATCGAATGAGGTGGCAAAGGCAAACAGCGCACCGGAAATCACACCCGGCGCAATCAACGGCAAGGTCACCCGACGAAACGCGGTCAGCGGCGAAGCCCCCAGGCTTGCAGCGGCCCGCACCAGGTTCTGGTTAAACCCCTGCAAGGTCGCCGATACCGTGATGATCACAAACGGCACACCCAAAACGGCGTGCACCACAATCAGCGAGATATAGCTGTTGCCAAATCCCAATGGGGCAAAAGTCAGGTAACTGGCCACACCAATGATCACTACCGGCACCACCATCGGCGAGATCACCAGCGCCATCACCAGCGGTTTGCCCGGGAAATCACCCCGGGTCAGGCCGATCGCCGCCAGCGTGCCGAAGATCATCGCCAGAACCGTCGCTGCCGGGGCCACGATCATGCTGTTCTTCAACGAACGCATCCATTCCGCCGAGGCGAAGAAATCCTGGTACCAGTGCAGCGAAAAGCCCTGCAGCGGATAGACCAGGAAACTCCCCGAGTTGAACGACAGCGGAATGATCACCAGCACCGGCAGGATCAGGAACAACAGAATCAAGCCGCAGAGAATCCGCAAGCTGTAGAACCACACCCGTTCGATGGGCGACATATAAGGACTCAGCATTTCATTCTCCCCTTAGCTCAGGCGCAGGCGACTGGCGCCCACCAGCCAGCTGTAAATCAGATAAAGCACCACGGTCGCCAGCAGCAACAGCCCACCGAGCGCGGTCGCCATGCCCCAGTTGATGCTGGTGTTGGTGTAGAAGGCGACGAAATAGCTGACCATCTGATCGTTCGGGCTGCCCAGCAATGCCGGGGTGATGTAGTAGCCGATGGCGAGGATGAACACCAACAGGCAACCGGCGCCGACACCGGCATAGGTCTGCGGGAAATACACCCGCCAGAAACTGGCGAACGGGTGGCAGCCGAGGGAAATCGCCGCGCGCATGTAAGTCGGTGAGATGCCTTTCATCACGCTGTAGATCGGAAGAATCATGAACGGCAGCAGGATGTGCACCATCGAGATGTAGACCCCGGTGCGGTTGAACACCAGCTCCAGCGGCTTATCGATAATGCCCATGGCCATCAGGCCACTGTTGATCAAGCCGCCCGATTGCAGCAACACGATCCACGCGGCGACTCGCACCAGAATCGAGGTCCAGAACGGCAACAGCACCAGAATCATCAACAGGTTGCTTTGCCGCGATGGCAGGTTCGCCAGCAGGTAGGCCAGCGGGTAGGCCAGCACCAGGCAGATCAGGGTGATGATCAGGCCCATCCAGAAGGTGCGGGCGAAGATATCGAGGTAGATCGCCTGATCGGGGGTGGCCGGGGCAACTTCCCCCAGGTCGTCGATACGGTGATCGACAGCCGCCAGCAGGTAATAAGGCGTAATGTTACTGGTGTTGCGACGCACGACCTGCCAATAGGCCGGATCACCCCAGCGCTCGTCGAGGCCTTCCAGCGCTTCTTTATAGGAGGCCGGTTCGGTGGCGAACGGTAAGGCGCGTGCGGTTTTGGTCAGCAGGCTGCGGTAGCCGGCCAACTCCATGTTCAAGCGCTTGGACAAGTCGCCCAAGGTCTGATTCTTGCGGGCTTCGGCGAGGTCTTCGCTGGCGGCCTTGTACACAGGCTCTGCCGGCAGGCCTCGGCCATCCCAACTGGCGATGGCTGCCACGGTGCGCGGCATGGTGCCGACCACTTCCGGGTTACCGACGCTTTTGAAGAGCAGCGCCACGATCGGCACCAGGAACACCAGCAACAGAAACAGCACCAACGGCGCGATCAAGGCTTGAGCTTTCCAGCGGTTGATCCGCTCGGCGTGCTTGAGCCGCTGCTTCAAGGTGGGGTCAGTGCCCGCGTTCACGGGAACGGCGATAGCCATGGCGTACTCCGGAAATCTTTGATCATTGCAAAGGTGGCAAACGCCGCCTCGAACTTTTGGTGCTGATCGTTCCCACGCTCTGCGTGGAAACGCATCCAGTGACGCTCTGCGTCACAGGGACGCGGAGCGTCCCGGGCGGCATTCCCACGCAGAGCGTGGGAACGATCATCCGGTGAACCGTCGTCCCGTGTGGCGTGGTTACTTGGCAGCCCAGGAATTGAAGCGCTGCTCCAGTTGCTCGCCGTTGTCAGCCCAGAAGCTGACGTCGATCTGCACCTGATTGGCGATGTTTTCCGGGGTGGTCGGCATGTCTTTCAGGACATCCTTGGACAACAACGGCACGGCTTGGGTATTGGCCGGGCCGTAAGCGATGTTTTCCGAGTAGGTCTTCTGCTGCTGCGGAGCCACCGAGAACGCGATGAATTTCTTCGCCGCTTCAGCGCGGGTTTTATCCAGGCCTTTTGGAATCGCCCATGCGTCGAAGTCGTAGATACCGCCGTTCCACACCACTTTCAGGTTGCTTTCTTTCTGTACCGCCGCGATCCGGCCGTTGTAGGCCGAGCTCATGACCACGTCACCGGAGGCGAGGTATTGCGGCGGTTGTGCGCCGGCTTCCCACCACTGAATGCTTGGTTTGAGCTCATCAAGTTTCTTGAACGCACGGTCCTGACCGTCTTTGCCGGCCAGCACTTTGTAGACGTCTTTCGGTGCAACGCCATCGGCCATCAAAGCGAATTCCAAGGTGTACTTGGCGCCTTTACGCAGGCCGCGTTTGCCCGGGAATTTCTTGGTGTCCCAGAAATCCACCCAGCTGGTCGGAGCGGTTTTCAGCTTGTCGGCGTTGTAGGCCAGCACGGTCGACCACACGAAGAAACCCACGCCGCATGGCTGGATAGCGCCTTTGACATAGTCTTCGGTCTTGCCGAACAGCGCAGGGTCGAGTTGCTCGAACATGTCTTCGTCGCAACCACGGGACAGTTCTGGCGATTCAACTTCCACCAGGTCCCAGGACACGCTCTTGGTGTCGACCATGGCTTTGACCTTGGCCATCTCGCCGTTGTACTCGCCAGCGATGATTTTGCCGTTGCCCGCTGCTTCCCACGGTGCGTAGAAGGCCTTGACCTGCGCCGCCTTGTTCGCCCCGCCAAAGGACACCACGGTCAGGTCCGGGCCCGCCGCCATTGCGTGTGCCGCGCCGATCATGCCCATGACCAAAGCGGTGAATTTCAGGGATCTCAACATTTATTGTTCTCCAACTGCAGGGTTAGTGTTGGTGAAGCAGGGGGGCGATCAATGCGCCTCTAGAAGTGGGTCGAGCGCGCGAACGTGTTCGACCTGCCAGCCAAGCGGTACCACGTCGCCGACAGCGAGCGCGGGATCGAGCTCGGCAATCGGTTGTTTCACGAAGAAGTCGGTCTTGCCGCAGACTTCCAGGCGAACCCGGACGTGGTCGCCCAGATAGATAAATTCCGCCACCCTCCCTGAGAAGCGGTTGACGCAGGACTCGCTCGAGCCATTGAGGCTCACGCGTTCCGGACGAATCGACAGCGTGACGGGTTCGCCGGTCTTGCCGACGTTGACCGCCAGCGCTTCGACCTTTTCACCGCGACCGAGCTCAACCACGCAGCGGTCGCCGGTATGGCTGTGCAAGCGGCCATTGAGACGGTTGTTTTCGCCGATGAAGTTGGCGACGAAGGTGTTTTTCGGCTCTTCATAGAGGGAGCGCGGTGGTGCGATCTGCTGGATTTCACCTTGATGGAAAACCGCCACACGGTCGGACATGGTCAGGGCTTCGCCCTGGTCGTGGGTCACGTAGACCACGGTCACGCCGAGACGCTGGTGCAGGTGTTTGATTTCCATCTGCATGTGTTCGCGCAGTTGTTTGTCCAGTGCGCCGAGAGGTTCGTCCATCAGCACCAGTTGCGGTTCGAACACCAACGCACGGGCCAAGGCCACACGCTGCTTGCTGACCGCCGGACAGTTGCGCTGGATAAACGCTGGGCGAAGGTGTCGAGCTGAACCATGCTCAAGACACGTTTGACCCGGTCACTGACATCGCTCTTGTTCAAGCCGCGCACGGTCAGCGGGAACGCCAGGTTCTCGGCAACCGTCATGTGCGGGAACAACGCGTAGTTCTGGAACACCATGCCGATGTCGCGTTTATGCGGCGGCACGTTGTTGATGGAACGCCCGGCCAGTTGAATTTCGCCTGCGGTCGGCGTTTCGAAACCGGCGAGCATCATCAGACTGGTGGTCTTGCCGGAGCCGGACGGCCCGAGCAAGGTGAGGAATTCGCCTTTGCGAATATCCAGGTTGAGGTCTTTGACGATCAGGTTCTCGCCGTCGTAGCTCTTTTGCACTCCACGAAAGCTGACCAGAATATCGCTGGCCCCTGCGCTTGAATCAACCTGGCTCATACCCACACCTTTGTTATTGATGACTGCTGTGGACTAAGCCTAGTGGACGCTGGGAGCCACGCAAATCGGGGCGCAGGAGAGAATCGCCTCAGCCGGATGGAAGGTTGGGGGTAGGGATTGCCCTACAAGGATGGCGGGGATGGATATGTCGATTCGGGATCGCGACAGGCGGTGAGCTGCAAGCCGCAAGAACAGGCAAAAGCGGCTTTGTGAGCCTGTCGCAAATGGACATGCCACCACGGTCCTGTGGGAGCGGGCTTGCCCGCGATGACGGTGGAACATTCAAAATCCTATCGACTGACAAACCGCAATCGCGGGCAAGCCCGCTCCCACAGGGATTTGCAGTGAATCCGTGGATAGGGTGTATCAGAGGAGTTTGTGCTCCATCGCGTACTTCACCAGTTCGGCCAGGGAGGTGATGTTGAGTTTCTGCATCAGCCGCGCCTTGTGGGTGCTGATGGTTTTGCTGCTCAGGGCCAGTTGTTGCGCGATGTCGTTGACGTTGGCACCTTGGGCCAAGCGCTCGAACACCGAGAATTCACGCTCCGACAGCAACGAGTGCAATGGCCGCGAATCCGTCAGGCCGACTTCGAAGACCATACGATCGGCCAGGTCCGGATCGATGTATCGCCCGCCCGCCGCAACTTTGCGGATTGCCGTCAGCAGCAATGCCGGATCGCTGTCCTTGGTCGCATAACCTGCGGCGCCCACCTTCAACGCCCGAGCGGCCATTTGCGCTTCGTCATGCATCGACAGCACCAGAATCGCCGGGGGATTGTTCAAGGCGCGAATCCGCGGAATCGCTTCCAGGCCGTTGACTCCGGGCATGGAGATGTCCAGCAACACCACTTCGCAGGGAACATGGCGCAAGGTCTCTAGCAACTGCTCGCCATTACTCGCCTCCCCGACCACCAGCAAGTCCTTGGCCAGGCCGATCAATTGCTTGATGCCTTCGCGAACGATGGTGTGGTCTTCGGCTACCAGTACACGGATCACGTTCTTCTCCATTTTTCTTATGTCAGAGCCAAGATCATTCGCGAGTACAGACACCGTAAATTTTTCAGGCTTCATCCAGCGGCACTCGCACCGTCAGGGTCGTCCCCTCTCCCGGCTCACTCTCAAGCAACAACTGCCCGCCCATGATCAACACCCGCTCACGCATGCCGACCACACCAAAGGATGTCGGCCTGCCAGTGGCGGCGACAAATCCTACGCCATCATCGCTGACCGTCAGACAGAGTTCATTGCCCTCAAGGGCCAGCGTCAGTTCAACAGTATGCGCCTGGGCGTGGCGCATGACATTGGTCAGCGCTTCCTGAAGAATCCGGAACAGCCCGATGGCCTTGGCGTCACTGAGCACCGGCAAGTTATCCGGCACTTGCACCAGGCACGGGATCTGCGTGCGCGCCTCGAACCGTCGCGCCTGCCATTCGATGGCCGAGGCGATCCCGGCATCGAGAATCGGCGGCCGTAGCGCCGTGGCCACATCGCGCACCAGTTGAAACAGCTGAGCGATCAACCGTTTCATGCTGTTCAAGCGCTCATGCAGACCTGGGTCGAGCTGGGCGTAGGCCAGTTCACACATGGACGTTTCCAGCTTCAGTACGGTCAACATCTGACCCAGCTCGTCGTGAACTTCCCGGGCGATGCGGGCCTTTTCCTCTTCCCGCACGCTCTCCAGGTGGGCGGACAACTCGCGCAATTGCTCGCGGGAACTGGCCAGTTCCAGTTCGATGCGCTTGCTCTCGGTGATGTCCCAGACGATCCCGTCCCAGACATAGGCGCCATCTTCAAGCCGGCGGGTGATGGCCTTGATTTCGGCCCAGCGCTGCTCGCCCTGACGGGTCAGAATCCGTCCCTGCCACGACCAGTCGCTGTCGGTGTCCAGCGCATGATCCTGAGTCTGGTGATAACTGGCTTTGTCGTCCGGATGCACCAGGCTGCGCAAGCCTTTGTCCCGATGGGCCAGCGTGGCCGGCGAGTATCCCACCAGGCTCTCGCTGCCTTCACTGATGTAGGCAAAGTCGATCTGTCCGGTCACCGGCGCGCGCTCCAGACGAAAGACCAGGCCGGGGACGTTGGCGGCAATCCCTTGCAGCCGCGCCTCGCTTTCCTGCAACGCGGCCAGGGCGCGACGACGCTCGGTGACATCATTGAGATAAACCACCAGGTATTCGCCATCGCGAAAACGCAAGAAGCTCAATGAAACATCCGCCGGCAGAATACTGCCATCCGCTCGCACGCAATTGGTTTCGAAACTTTGCGGCCCTTCGTCACTGGCCCGGGCGCGTTTCCACAGGTTCAGCCAGCGGTCCATGTGCAAACCGGGTTCGAAGTCGATCAATGGCCGATCAATGATCCCGCCCGCCGGGTAGCCGAGCATGGTTTCCGCCGCGCGGTTGGCGTAGCGCACATGGCTGTCCCAGTTGACCCAGAGAATGCCGACGGTGCTCTGATCGATGGAAAACTGCGTGAGGCGCAAGGCCTCTTCGCTGGCCTCGCGCAGGGCAATGTCTTCGCGCGCCGCCAGCAATCGTTGCTCCAGACTGTGTTGCTGACGACGTTGCCAGAACACAATGGCCATGCTGCTCAGCAGTAACACCACCAAGAGCAGGCTGAGGTTTTGCCAGAAACCCGGCGACTCGGACAGTCGCGGGTACTTGGGTTGCACCCATTGGTTGTGCAGTTGTTCGAGGTCCTTGGCCGGGATCGCCCGTAGCGCACTTTCGACGATGCCGGCCAACTCCGGCCAGTCCCGACGCGTGGCCACTCGCAGCAGCTGCGGGAAACCGATATCACCCACCACGGCCAACCCGGAGAACTCAGGCTCGGCAGACAGACGCCCGAACTGCGCCTCATCGACCACGGCGTAACCGGCCTGCTGACTCAACAACAATTGCAGCGCCTGGCGCTCCAGAGGCACGCCTTGCAGGTTCAGATGAGGATAATTGCTGCGCAGATAATCGGCGGTGACGCTGGGCATGCGCACGGCAACGCGGGTCTGGCTGTCGAGCTTTTCCAGCTCTACCGCACCGGTGCTCTTCTGGTCGCTGACCACCAGTTGCGGCACCCGCATGTAAGGGTCGGAAAATTGCCAGAGCCGCAAAGCCGCGGGGGTTTGCGTCAGCCCCGGCGCGATATCGATGTCGCCTTCACGGGCGGCGGCTTCCAATTGCGCAAGATCAGGATAATTGCGCCAGCTCAGTTCGATCTTGAGCGCCTTGGCCAGCCACTTCATCAGCTCGATGTTCACCCCCGACAGGCGCTGCAAGCGGCGATCGTATTGGGCATAGGGTGTTTGCAACACCACTCCGACCCTCAACTCGCCATGCTGAGCCAGCCATTGTTGTTGCGCTGGCAACAGGTGCACGACATGCGCCGGTGGCGCGGGCGCGGCCCAGCCCATCAAGGGAAACCACAAACAGCCGATAACCCACAGGCAGCGAAAATGCATCATCGAAGTCTCACACTGACAAATACTGATCAACCCATTAGGCTGCCGGATTAACTTCTGGCCTGGAATATCCGATGCCCCCTGTCTACCGCCTGGCACTGCCAGCATTGTGCCTGTCGTTGATCCTGCCTTGCGCGTTTTCCGTCGAGGCGGCCGACCCGGCACCCGCAGCTGCGGAAACACCCGCAGAAGAAAAACCGGTCGAACGCCAGCCACTGCTTGAGCGTAGTCAGGAAGAAGCGGCAGCACTTGAGCGAAAAATCCCTGCGCAGGAACAGCAACAACTGCAAGCCGGCACCGACAGCTTTCTCGCCTTGTGGAAACCGGCCAATACCGCCGAACCCAAAGGCGCGGTGATTATCATCCCGGGCGCCGGTGAAACCGTTGACTGGCCGCAAGCGATCAGCCCATTGCGGCGCAAGTTGCCGGACGTCGAGTGGAGCAGCCTGAGTATCACCTTGCCGGACCTGCAAAGCGAAGTCATTGCGCCACGTATCGTCGAAGTGGCGCCAGCGCCCAAAACGCCTGATGCCGGCAGCAAAGACTCCACGACTGCGACGCCCATCGAACAGGCGGCCGGCGGCGAAGCGGATGTGGCCGACAAGGCCATCGTCGAAACCACCGAAGAACAGGCCAAAGCCGACGCGGAGCGAATCTTCGCGCGCATCGATGCAGCCATCGCCTACGCCGAACAGCAAAGCGCTCGCAGTATCGTCGTATTGGGCCATGGTACCGGTGCTTACTGGGCCGCGCGTTATCTGAGCGAGAAACAGCCATCGCAAGTCGAGAAGCTCGTGATGGTCGCCGCCCAGACGCCCGTTACGGCGAAGCCCGAGCTGGCTGAGCTCACACCCACCTTGAAGCTGCCTACCGCCGATATCTTCTATATGGACAAGCCGGTAGACCGTAACGCGGCGCTGGAACGCTTGCAGGCCAGCAAGCGCTTGAAAACTTCGGGGTTCAATCAGGTTTCGCTCAAGGCTTTGCCGGGGAATGCCAAGGCCGAGCAAGAGCAATTGGTGCGTCGGGTGCGGGGCTGGTTGAATCCGCAGCCTGTGGCGGACTGATAGACCGAGTCGCCCTCATCGCGGGCAAGCCCGCTCCCACAGGATTTGAGTCGTACACAATTTTTGCTATCGACATAAAACCTGTGGGAGCGGGCTTGCCCGCGAAGACGGAATCACTGGCAACACAACTCTGCCCTGCTACCGAAAATCCCGCCGCTCACGAATCAACGTATAGGCCGTATGCAATTCACGAGTCTTGTCCGTTGCCTCACGTACCTGCAACGCCGTCGCGCCACTGCCGGCAATCTTGTCCGGATGATGGCGACTGAGCAGGCGTCGATAGGCGCGCTTGATTTGCGCCGGCTCACTGGTCGCCGACACTCCCAATAGCCGCAAGGCGTCCTGGTACGTCACGGCGCCACTGGCCAATGGGCGTTTCGGCTCGTAGTCGCTCGCCAGTGCCTGGACTTGTTGCTGCGTCCACCCCAGCCATTTGCCCCACTGGGCAATCAGCTCGCGCTCACTGCTACCGGCGCGGCCATCAGCCCAGACCATCCGCCAACAGGCGCGTAACACACCTTCCGCTGCATGGGGTTGAGCACTCAGGCGTCGCAGATAACCGCGCAACCGATCATGCCCCGACTTACCGCGATTGAACGCCGCAATCGCCCGACGTTGCGCCGATTCGGTCATCTCCAGCGAGCGCATTTCCTGCCGCGCCTGCTGGATGTGCCCATCCACTACCCGCCCATCGCTCTTGGCCAATCGGCCCAGTAACACGAACAGCAGTTCATCATTGCGCAGCACCGAGCGGCCACCGAATTTTTCCCATAGATGCGCCCAGCTCTGCAGGTGCAAGCGCCGGTCCAGCGCCTGTCCCAATAAAGCGCCGAGCATGGCCCCCGGAATGCTGGCTATGGCAAAGCCCGCTCCGGCTCCAATCAGAGTCCCTGGCCATAACATGTCAGCGTCTCGCTTCTATCAGAGTTTCGACTTCAGCCAGACGCTCGTGAGTGCCGACATCCACCCACTGCCCATTCAGGTGTTCGCCGGTCACTTGCCCGTCAGCCATGGCTTTGCGCAGCAGCGGCGCAAGCTTGAAGGCCCCGGCCGAGCAACCGTCAAACAGCTGCGGATGCAACACGGCGATGCCGCTGTAGGTCAGGGTTGATGCATCCGGCCGACCGTCCTGAACATGGCCATCGACCAAAGTGAAATCTCCACTCGGGTGATGCGCCGGGTTGTCCGCCAATACCAGATGAGCAAGCCCGACGATGGGCTGATGCAACACGCTGAAGTCGTAGTCGGTCCAGATGTCACCATTGACCACCACAAAGGCCTCGTCACCCAACAACGGCAACGCACGGAAAATACCGCCGCCGGTCTCCAGCGGCTCACCTTCCGCCGAGAACTGAATGCTCACGCCATACCGCGAACCATCCCCCAGATAATCCTCGATCTGCTGACCGAGCCAGGCATGGTTGATCACGATCTCGGTAAACCCTGCAGCCGCCAACGCTCGCAGGTGATACTCGATCAGGGGCACTCCGCCGACACGAACCAGCGGCTTTGGCGTGGTCAGGGTCAACGGACGCATGCGCTCGCCCTTACCCGCGGCCAGAATCATTGCCTTCATGCAGTCGCTCCAGCACGCAGACCGGCCAGCAATTCACCCAGCTCCGCCAGTTCAGGGCGACGGGCGATGACCGCGTCTATGTAAGCAAAGAAGCGCGGCACATCGCCGAGGTAGCGTGGCTTGCCATCGCGATGGCAGATGCGGGCGAAAATGCCGATGACTTTCAAGTGGCGCTGCACGCCCATCAGGTCGCTGGCGCGCAGGAAATCTTCGAAGTCAGGCTGCACCGGGATGTCGAGCGCGCCGGCTTGCTGCCAGTAATCTTCCAGCCAGCCACGCACACGCTCTTCAGGCCAGCTGAGGAAGGCGTCCTTGAACAGGCAGGTCACGTCATAGGTCACGGGCCCGTAGACCGCGTCCTGGAAATCCAGCACGCCGGGATTCGGCTCGCTGATCATCAGGTTGCGCGGCATGTAGTCGCGATGCACCAGGACTTTGGGCTGAGCCAGAGCGCTGTCTATCAGCAGGTCGCTGACATGCTGCCAGAGCACTTGCTGCGCCGCGTCGAATTCAATGCCCAGTTCGCATTTCACGTACCACTCAGGGAACAGTTCCAGCTCGCGACGCAGCAGCGCCACGTCATAACTTGGCAGCGGCGCTACCATCGGCAACTGCTGAAAAGCCAGCAACGCTTGCAGGGCGTCCTTGAACAAATCATCGGCATTTTCGCTGTCGATCACGTCCAGGTAAGTCTTATTGCCCAGGTCATTGAGCAAAAGAAAACCCCGATCGAGGTCTTCGGCATAAATTTTCGGCACGTTTATTCCGGATTTCGCCAGCAGAAAAGCGATATCCACGAAGGGTTTGCAGTTTTCCTGGGGCGGCGGCGCGTCCATCACGACGAAACTTCGGCCCGCGCCTTCCCAGCGGAAATAGCGCCGAAAACTCGCGTCGCTACTGGCCGCAGTCAACGTGGCCGGGGGCACGGCGCCCCAACTTTGTTCTGCAAAGAGGATAGCCAACTGTTCATCGAGCCAAACTTTCAGGTGTTGCAAGCGTACATCTTGGTCAGGCATTGCAAGGGTCTCCGACGGCGCTAGCCGTCAAGCGGGTCATGCTTTATTATCCAGCATCTTTTTCAGACCATCGAGAGGCGTGCGGCCCACACCGCGGGCAGATGGCACGCAGGAAGCCCGGACTAATAAGATGGCATTGAAATCCCCCGCGTTTCGTAAAAAATTTCCGTTGTTGGTTACCGGCAGTCTGCTGGCCCTGCAACCTCTAGCCACTTCGTTCGTGGTCGCCGCGGAACAGTATGACTGCTCAGTCTCTGCTTCGGGTGCCTGGGACTGTGCGCCAAAGGCGCCGGCTGCTGCATTGCCGCCACGCCCCGTCCATGACGGCAGCGCAGTTTCCGCCACTGGCGAAGCCCCGGCAGACACCGGCTCCAGCGCAGACACCGGCGCCAAACCTGTGCTGGTTACCGAGTCCAAGGGCCGCGGCCTGAAGTCGCGTAGTGAAGACTACAGCCACCTCGACTGGGTTCCGCGCGAGAAGCTCACTGCAGCGCAATTGGCCGAAACCGGTCCTTACTGCTCTGGTTCCTATATCGAACCGATTCGTCCTGGCATGAATGACAAGACGAATAAAAGTGACGCTCCGACCTTTCTCGGCGCCAAAGCCTCTCGCTACAAGCAGGATGAACAGGTCGCTACCCTGGCCGGTGACGTGGTCATGCGTCAGGGCAGCATGCAGGTCGAAGCCGACGAAGCGAACCTGTACCAGGCCGAGAGCCGTGGCGAACTGAGCGGCAACGTCCGCGTTCGCGACAATGGCGCACTGATCGTGGGCGACCACGCCGACGTGCAACTCGACACCGGTGAAGCCAAGATCGACAACGCCGAATACGTGATGCACAAATCCCGTATCCGCGGTAACGCGTTGTACGCCAAGCGTGCCGAGAACGCGATCATCCGCCTCAAGGATGGTACGTACACCACGTGCGAACCGGACAGCAACGCCTGGCAGCTCAAGGGCAACAACATCACCTTGAACCCGGCGACCGGCTTCGGTACCGCGACCAACGTGACGCTGCGGGTCAAGGACATTCCGGTTCTGTATACGCCGTACATCTATTTCCCGATCGACGACCGCCGTCAGTCCGGCTTCCTGCCACCGACCATCGGCACCGGCAGCGACACCGGCTTCATGCTGGTCACCCCGTACTACTTCAACCTGGCACCGAATTACGACGCCACGTTGTACCCGCGCTATATGGCCAAGCGTGGCCTGTTGATGGAAGGCGAATTCCGCTACCTGACCAAGTCCAGCGAAGGTCAGTTCGGCGCCGCGTACCTCAACGATGAAGATACCGAGCGCAGCGGACAAACCGATTACGATAAAACCCGCTACATGTATAACTGGCAGCACAAGGGTGGTCTGGACTCGCGCGTAATGACTCAGGTCGATTACACCAAGATCAGCGATCCGTATTACTTCCAGGATCTGCAGACTGATCAGATTGGTGTGAAAAGTGCCGATTTCGTGAACCAGCAGGGTTCTGTCACCTATCGTGGCGACAGCTATACCGCTCGTTTGAACGCACAGGCCTATCAGCTGGCGACTGTTTCGAACATCACGCCGTATGATCGTTTGCCGCAGATCACCTTCAATGGCGCGCTGCCCTATCACCCGAACGGTCTTGTTTTCGACTATGAGACGGAAATCGTCCGGTTTGACCGCGATTTGAAGAATGGCAACTTCGTTAACGAAGATGGCACCGTCGAGCCGCGTCTTGATAACAACGTGACCGGCCTGGCTCGCGCCACCGGCGACCGTTTGAATCTCAAGCCGGGTGTCAGCCTGCCGTTGAACTGGACCTATGGGTTCTTGAAGCCATCTCTGAAGTATCAGTACACCCAGTATCAGCTGGATCTGGACGGCACGGGTAAGAGTCAAATCGTTGCTCAACAAAACGCAGCAGCGGCCGCAGGCACCGATTACGTCGGTGGTGAATTCGGCAGCAACCAAAATCGCGGCGTCCCAATTGCCAGTATCGACAGCGGTCTGTACTTCGATCGCAACACTCAATGGTTCGGCAAGAACTATCGCCAGACTCTGGAACCGCGCCTGTTCTACCTCTATGTACCTGAGGAAGACCAGGAGGATATTCCGGTTTTCGACACCAGCGAATACACCTTCAACTACGCCTCGCTATTTCGCGACAACCGCTTCTCCGGCTCCGACCGTGTGGGTGACGAGAACAAGCTGTCGCTGGGCGTGACCAACCGCTGGATTGAAGATAACGGCTTCGAACGTCAACGCATCAGCGTAGGCCAGGCCTTGTACTTCAAGGACCGCGAAGTCCAGTTGCCAGGTATCGATGCGAAAACCCGCGACGATGCAAAATCCAGCGTTTCGCCTTATGCACTGGAATACGAATATCGCTGGAACCGCGACTGGCGCACCACGGCCGACTACAACTGGGACCCGGACAGCCGCAGCCCTCGCTCGGGCAGCGCGATGTTCCACTACCAGCCTGAAGACAACCCGAACAAGGTCATCAACGCCGGTTATCGCTATCGCAACGACCAGGTCCGCTATGACCAGAACACCGGTAAATGGTCGGTGGGTGGTGGCGATTACGGCACCCCGGGCACTCCTGGCTACGTGAAGGACTACTACAAGATCAAACAGCACGACTTCTCGGTGATCTGGCCGATCGTGCCGCAATGGAACGCCATCAGCCGTTGGCAGTATGACTACAACCGCAACCGTACTCTGGAAGCCTTCGGTGGTTTCGAATACGACAACTGCTGCTGGAAATTGCGCCTGATCAACCGTTACTGGGTCAGCTATGACGAATTCAGTCAGAACGCCCCGGAAAACGAAAAAGGCGACCACGGCGTCTTCCTCCAAATTGTTCTGAAGGGACTCGGCGGCCTCACCGGCGCCAAGGTAGAGAGCTTCCTCGACAAAGGCATCCAAGGTTATCGTGAACGTGAAGACCAAGCTTTCTGATTGTCTGCGCCCGCTGATGCTGGGCGCGCTGTTCCTGGGTACCGCGGCCAACGCCGCGGTACAGTCCATCGATAAAGTGGTGGCCATCGTCGACAACGACGTGGTCATGCAGAGCCAACTGGACCAGCGTGTTCACGAAGTTCAGCAAACCATCGCCAAACGCGGTGCTGCCGTACCGCCTGCGGGCGTGCTGGATCAGCAGGTGCTCGAGCGCCTGATCGTCGAAAACCTGCAACTGCAGATCGGCGAGCGTTCAGGCATCCGCATTACCGATGAAGAACTGAACCAGGCTGTCGGCACCATTGCCCAGCGCAACAACATGTCGATTGAACAATTCCGCTCCGCGCTGGCTCGCGACGGCTTGTCTTATGACGACGCTCGTGACCAGATCCGCCGCGAAATGATCATCAGCCGTGTGCGTCAGCGCCGTGTAGCTGAACGCATCCAGGTGTCCGAGCAGGAAGTGAAGAACTTCCTGGCGTCCGACCTGGGCAAGATGCAGCTGTCCGAAGAGTTCCGTCTGGCCAACATCCTGATTCCTACGCCGGAAAGCGCCAACTCCGACGCGATTCAGAATGCCGCCAAACAAGCCGATGCGGTTTACCAGCAGCTCAAGCAAGGCGCTGACTTCGGTCAGTTGGCAATCACCAAATCCGCCAGCGAAACTGCACTGGAAGGCGGCGACATGGGATGGCGTAAAGCCGCCCAACTGCCACCTCCGTTCGATCGCCTGCTGAGCACCATGGCGGTGGGTGACGTAACCCAGCCAATGCGTACTCCGGGCGGCTTCATCATCCTGAAGATCCTCGACAAGCGTGGCGGTGAAGCCCAGGTGCGTGACGAAGTGCATGTGCGGCACATCCTGGTCAAACCAAGCCCGATCCGCGATGAAGAAAAAACCAAAGCCCTGGCTCAATCGCTCTACTCCCGTATCGAAGCGGGCGAAGACTTTGGCGAACTGGCGAAAAGCTTCTCCGAAGATCCGGGTTCCGCCCTCAACGGCGGCGATCTGAACTGGGTCGACCCGAATGCACTGGTGCCTGAATTCCGCGAAGTGATGGCCAAGACCCCACAAGGTCAGCTGTCCAAGCCGTTCCAGACTCAATATGGCTGGCACGTTCTGGAAGTCCTTGGCCGCCGCGCCACCGACAGCACCAGCCAGGCCCGTGAGCAGCAAGCGATGACCGTACTGCGTAACCGCAAATACGATGAAGAGCTGCAAACCTGGCTGCGTCAGATCCGTGACGAAGCGTATGTAGAAATCAAGCTCCCTGGTGCAGACCAGGCAACGCAGTGAAACCCAAGCGTTTCGCGTTGACCCCCGGCGAACCGGCCGGCATAGGTCCCGACTTGTGCCTGCTGCTCGCCTCGCAAGCCCAGCCACACCCTCTGATTGCCATTACCAGCCGCGACCTGCTCATCGAGCGGGCCGCGCAGCTGGGCGTGGTTGTCGATCTGCTGCTGGTAACGCCGGACAGCTGGCCCGATGCTCCCGCCCCGGCCAACAGCCTGTATGTGTGGGATACGCCGCTTAACGCCAAGGTCACCGCCGGGCAACTGGACAAAGCCAATGCGGCTTTCGTTCTGGAAACCCTGACGCGTGCTGGCCAGGGCTGCCTGGACGGGCATTTCGCCGGCATGATCACCGCCCCTGTGCACAAGGGCGTGATCAATGAATCCGGAATCGCCTTTTCCGGGCACACGGAATTTCTCGCAGACCTGACTCATACCGCGCAAGTGGTAATGATGCTCGCCACCCGCGGCTTGCGCGTTGCATTGGTCACTACTCACCTGCCCCTTCGCGAGATTGCCGATGCAATCACACCGGAGCGCCTGGAGCGGGTCACGCGGATCCTGCATACCGACCTGCAAGAAAAATTCGGCATCGCCCAGCCACGCATCCTGGTTTGCGGGCTTAACCCGCACGCCGGTGAAGGCGGTCACCTGGGCCATGAAGAAATCGACATCATCGAACCTACATTAGAGCGCCTGCGCGGCGAGGGCATGGACCTTCGCGGTCCCCTGCCCGCCGACACTCTGTTTACCCCCAAATATCTGGAGCACTGCGACGCGGTGCTGGCGATGTACCACGACCAGGGCCTGCCCGTGCTGAAATACAAAGGCTTCGGCGCGGCAGTCAACGTGACCCTCGGCTTGCCGATCATCCGCACATCGGTCGACCACGGCACCGCCCTGGATCTGGCCGGCAGCGGAAAAATCGACACCGGCAGCCTGCAAGTCGCCCTGGAAACCGCCTACCAGATGGCCGAGACCCGTTTATGACCGAGCATTACCAACACCGGGCGCGCAAGCGCTTCGGCCAAAACTTCCTGCACGATGCCGGCGTTATCGACCGCATCCTGCGTTCCATTCATGCCAAACCCGAAGACCGTCTGCTGGAAATCGGCCCGGGCCAGGGCGCGTTGACCGAAGGCCTGCTCAACAGCGGCGCCCAACTGGACGTGGTGGAGCTGGACAAGGACCTGATCCCGATCCTCAACCAGCAGTTCGCCAGCAAGAGCAACTTCAACCTGCATCAGGGCGACGCGCTGAAGTTCGACTTCAACAGCCTGAACGCCGCGCCGAACAGCCTGCGAGTCGTCGGCAACCTGCCGTACAACATCTCTACGCCGCTGATCTTTCACCTGCTGCACAACGCCAACCTGATTCGCGACATGCACTTCATGCTGCAAAAGGAAGTGGTCGAGCGTCTGGCGGCAGGCCCTGGTGGCGGTGACTGGGGTCGCCTGTCGATCATGGTTCAGTACCATTGCCGGGTCGAACATCTATTCAACGTTGGCCCAGGCGCATTCAATCCGCCGCCGAAAGTCGATTCGGCCATCGTGCGCCTGGTGCCTCACGCGGTACTCCCGCATCCAGCCAAAGATCACAAACTGCTGGAGCGCGTCGTGCGCGAAGCTTTCAACCAGCGTCGCAAAACATTGCGCAACACGCTCAAATTGCTGCTGAGCAACGCCGAAATCGAAGCCGCCGGCGTCGATGGAAGCTTGCGCCCCGAGCAGCTCGATCTGGCTGCCTTCGTGCGCCTGGCCGACAAGCTCAGCGAACAAGTCCTACAGAAGCCTGTCACCGACTGAAAGGCGATGAGCGCTATCGGGTAGGACGCCACTCTGGTTTACTACCCGATACTTGGCCTAGACTGAGTTCTATCAGCTACGCCCCGCGTCCCGCTTCGTTTCTAAGGCCTTTTGCATGTCCGATCCTCGTTATCAGGTCGACGTCAGCGTCGTCACCCGCTATCTGGCAGAACAATCGCAACCCGAGCAAAATCGCTTTGCCTTCTCCTACACCATCACCGTGCAGAACAATGGCCTGATGCCTGCCAAACTGCTTTCACGGCACTGGGTGATCACCGACGGTGACGGGCATGTCGAGGAGGTTCGCGGTGCAGGCGTCGTCGGCCAGCAGCCGCTGATCGACGTGGGCAAGAGCCATACTTACAGCAGCGGCACCGTCATGACCTCCAAGGTCGGTACGATGCAAGGCACCTACCAGATGCTCGCCGAAGACGGTAAGCACTTCGATGCCGTCATCGCGCCATTCCGTCTGGCGGTCCCCGGGGCGTTGCACTGATGGCGACGTATGCCGTCGGTGATGTGCAAGGTTGCCTTGAACCGCTCAAATGCCTGCTCAAGCAAGTGGCCTTCGACCCTGCCCGAGATCGCCTGTGGCTGGTGGGTGATCTCGTCAACCGTGGCCCACAGTCACTGGAAACCTTGCGCTTCCTCTATAGCATCCGTGAGTCGCTGGTGTGCGTACTCGGCAACCATGATCTGCACTTGCTGGCGGTCGGGCAAAATATCGAACGCCTGAAGAAGGCCGACACGCTGCGCGAGATCCTTGAAGCACCCGATTGCGGGGAGCTGCTGGAGTGGGTTCGGCAACAAAAGCTCATGCATTACGACGAACAGCGCGATATTGCCCTGGTCCATGCCGGCATTCCGCCTCAATGGTCGCTGCGCAAAGCCTTGAAGTGCGCCGCCGAAGTCGAAGAAGCCCTGCACGACGACAACCGCTTCGCGCCTTACCTCGACGGTATGTACGGCAACGAGCCGGTGAAATGGGACAACGACCTCAAAGGCGCAGCGCGCTTGCGAGTCATCACCAACTACTTCACCCGGATGCGCTTTTGCACCAGTGACGGCAAGCTTGATCTCAAGGGCAAGGAAGGCGTCGACACCGCACCGCCGGGTTATGCGCCGTGGTTCACCCACAAGGAGCGCAAGACCAAAGGCCTGAAGATCATCTTCGGTCACTGGGCGGCGCTCGAAGGCCAATGCAACGAGCCGGGTCTGTTTGCGCTCGACACCGGTTGCGTCTGGGGTGGCGCCATGACCCTGATGAACGTCGATACCGGCGAGCGCCTGCAATGTAAATGCGACGCCCATGGCCACACTCAGCCGGCTGTCGCCGCCTCTATTCCCGAACAAACGTCAGCCAGCGCCCCGCGCTAGACTGCGCTTTCAGCCGAGCCACAGGAGCCCGCCATGAGCGAATTCAAACGTATCCCCCCAGAACAGGCCCAGGCCCTGCGCGAACAAGGCGCGGTGGTGGTCGATGTCCGCGATCCGGCCACTTTTGCCGCGCTGCACATTGCCGGCTCCAAGCATCTGGACAATCATTCCCTGCATGCTTTCATTCAAGGCGCTGACCTCGACGCGCCGACAGTAGTGGTCTGCTATCACGGTAATTCCAGCCAGGGCGCGGCCGCTTACCTGATCAGTCAGGGTTTCTCCGACGTCTACAGCATGGATGGCGGTTTTGAGCTGTGGCGTACGACCTATCCTTCGGAAACGGCGCAAGGCACTTCCGAATAATTTTTTTGTAATGCGCAAGCCCCGGCCCCCGCGGGCTCGCGCGATTGCAGACGAACGGTCTGCCATAACTAATTACGCATCTTGCCTTTACCTCCCGAATTCCCAACTATCCTTAAGCGCAGGCCATCCAAAACAGGGGAGAGCCGGTACACCGGCGCACGGGTCATCGGGAGTAGCTTTCGGAGCAGTCAGTTCCGGAAGAGTTCTGGGGGGTAAACAGCAACTGCCTGTTCGGTTGCTGCCAGCATCGACTGAGTGATCCGGCGTCGGCTCCACGTATCGAGCGAGGTGACGTCATGAGTATCTTTAGCCACTTCCAACAACGCTTCGAGTCCACACGCCAGGAAGAATTCTCCCTGCAGGAGTACCTGGAACTGTGCAAAAAGGACCGCAGCGCCTACGCCTCCGCGGCCGAGCGTCTCTTGCTGGCCATCGGCGAACCGGAGCTGCTCGACACCTCGACCAATTCGAGGCTGTCGCGCATCTTTTCCAACAAGGTGATCCGTCGCTATCCGGCCTTTGAGGACTTCCACGGGATGGAAGAATGCATCGACCAGATCGTGTCGTATTTCCGCCATGCCGCTCAGGGTCTGGAAGAAAAGAAACAGATCCTCTACCTGCTGGGCCCTGTCGGTGGCGGTAAGTCATCTTTGGCCGAAAAGCTTAAACAGCTGATCGAGAAAGTGCCCTTCTATGCAATCAAGGGCTCGCCGGTTTTCGAGTCGCCCCTGGGTCTGTTCAACGCCACTGAAGATGGCGCGATCCTCGAGGAAGACTTCGGTATTCCCCGGCGCTACCTCAACACCATCATGTCGCCATGGGCGACCAAGCGCCTGGCCGAATTCGGCGGCGATATAAGCCAGTTCCGCGTGGTGAAACTGTATCCGTCGATCCTCAACCAGATTGCGGTCGCGAAAACCGAGCCGGGCGATGAAAACAACCAGGACATCTCGGCACTGGTGGGCAAGGTCGATATTCGCAAACTGGAAGAGTTTCCGCAGAACGACGCCGATGCCTACAGCTATTCGGGGGCACTGTGCCGGGCCAACCAGGGCCTGATGGAGTTCGTCGAAATGTTCAAGGCACCGATCAAGGTGCTGCACCCATTGCTGACGGCCACCCAGGAAGGCAACTACAACAGTACCGAAGGCCTTGGGGCGATTCCGTTCACCGGGATTCTGCTGGCCCACTCCAACGAATCGGAATGGCACACCTTCCGCAACAACAAGAACAACGAAGCCTTCATCGACCGGATCTATATCGTCAAAGTGCCATACTGCTTGCGCGTCAGCGACGAGGTGAAGATCTACGACAAGCTGCTGTTCAACAGCTCGCTGGCCAAGGCCCATTGCGCGCCCGACACTCTGAAAATGCTTGCTCAGTTCACCGTGCTCTCGCGCCTCAAGGAGCCGGAAAACTCCAACATCTACTCCAAGATGCGCGTGTATGACGGCGAAAACCTCAAGGACACCGACCCGAAGGCCAAGTCGATCCAGGAATACCGCGACGCAGCGGGTGTCGACGAAGGCATGAACGGTCTGTCGACCCGCTTCGCCTTCAAGATTCTGTCGAAGGTCTTCAACTTCGATCCGCACGAAATCGCCGCCAACCCGGTGCATCTGCTCTACGTGCTGGAACAACAGATCGAACAGGAACAGTTCCAGGCCGAGACCCGCGAACGCTATCTGCGCTTCCTGAAAGAGTACCTGGCGCCGCGTTATATCGAATTCATCGGCAAGGAGATCCAGACTGCCTACCTCGAGTCTTACAGCGAGTACGGCCAGAACATCTTCGATCGCTACGTGCTGTACGCCGACTTCTGGATTCAGGATCAGGAATACCGCGATCCGGAAACCGGCGAGATTCTCAACCGCGTAGCCCTGAACGAAGAACTGGAGAAAATCGAAAAACCGGCCGGTATCAGCAATCCGAAGGATTTCCGCAACGAAATCGTCAACTTCGTACTGCGCGCCCGAGCCAACAACAATGGCAAGAACCCAACCTGGCTCAGCTACGAAAAACTGCGGGTGGTCATCGAGAAGAAAATGTTCTCCAACACCGAGGACTTGCTGCCGGTCATCAGCTTCAACGCCAAGGCCAGCAAAGAGGATCAGCAGAAGCACAACGACTTCGTCACACGGATGGTCGAGCGGGGCTACACCGACAAACAGGTACGACTGCTGTCCGAGTGGTACTTGCGGGTCAGAAAATCACAGTAACCCGCTGCCGGTCAGACCGGTTGTCGTTAGCCCGAGGCCTGTTTACGCTTTTTCTGTTACACAGGCCTCTGGAGGTGTCCGAAATGCGGTAGCGAGGTTCAGGCAGCATCAAAGCGCTTGGGGGGAGCGTGTACACATCCCCGGCACTGGCCTTATGCTGCGTTAGCGCTCGCCCCTTTCAGGACAGCTTCTAAGGAGCAGTCATGAGCTATGTGATCGACCGACGTCTCAATGGCAAGAACAAGAGCACGGTAAACCGCCAGCGGTTTCTGCGGCGTTACCGTGATCACATCAAAAAGGCTGTCGAAGAGGCGGTCAGCCGGCGCTCCATTACCGATATGGAACACGGCGAGCAGATCAGCATTCCCGGTCGCGACATCGACGAACCGGTGCTTCACCATGGTCGGGGCGGCAAGCAGACCATCGTGCACCCGGGCAACAAGGAGTTCACCAGCGGCGAGCACATTGCCCGTCCGCCCGGAGGTGGCGGCGGCAGAGGCCCCGGCAAGGCCGGCAACACGGGTGAAGGGATGGACGAATTCGTCTTCCAGATTACCCAGGAGGAATTCCTCGAATTCATGTTCGAGGACCTTGAGCTGCCCAACCTGGTCAAACGCCACCTGACCGGCACCGACACCTTCAAGACCGTACGCGCCGGCATCAGCAACGAGGGCAACCCGTCACGGATCAACATTATCCGCACACTCCGCTCGGCCCATGCCCGGCGCATTGCCTTGTCCGGCAGCAGCCGGGCGAAGTTGCGTGAAGTCAAAGAGGAATTGCTGCGGCTTAAACGGGAGGAACCGGACAACTTTGGCGATATCCAGGAACTGGAAGCAGAAATCGAGAAACTCAGTGCGCGCATTCACCGAGTGCCCTTTCTCGACACTTTCGACCTCAAGTACAACCTGCTGATCAAGCAGCCAAACCCCAGCTCCAAGGCAGTGATGTTTTGCCTGATGGACGTGTCCGGCTCCATGACCCAGGCGACCAAGGACATCGCCAAACGCTTCTTCATCCTGTTGTACCTGTTCCTCAAGCGGAACTACGACAAAATCGACGTCGTGTTCATCCGCCACCACACTAGCGCCCGCGAAGTGGATGAGGAGGAGTTTTTCTACTCCCGGGAAACCGGCGGCACTATCGTTTCCAGCGCCCTGAAACTGATGCAAGAGATCATGGCCGAACGTTATCCGAGCAATGAATGGAACATCTACGCCGCCCAGGCGTCCGACGGCGACAACTGGAACGACGATTCGCCGATCTGCCGCGACATCCTGATCAATCAGATCATGCCGTTCGTGCAGTACTACACTTATGTTGAGATTACCCCGCGCGAACACCAGGCCCTGTGGTTCGAGTACGAACGCATCGCCGAAGCCTTCTCTGACACTTTTGCCCAGCAGCAACTGGTCTCGGCCGGGGATATCTATCCGGTCTTTCGTGAACTCTTCCAGCGCAGGTTAGTGACATGACCGCCAAAGAGCAGAAGCGCCAACCCATTTCCACCGGCTCCGAATGGACATTCGAGCTGATCCAGGCCTACGACCGCGAAATCAGTCGTCTCGCGGCCCGCTACGCGCTGGATACGTACCCCAACCAGATCGAGGTGATCACCGCCGAGCAGATGATGGACGCCTATGCCTCTGTCGGCATGCCCCTGGGCTATCACCATTGGTCCTATGGCAAACACTTCCTCAGCACCGAAAAATCCTACAGCCGCGGCCAGATGGGTCTGGCCTACGAGATTGTGATCAACTCGGACCCTTGCATCGCCTATCTGATGGAAGAAAACACCATCTGCATGCAGGCTCTGGTGGTGGCTCACGCCTGCTATGGCCATAACAGCTTTTTCAAAGGCAATTACCTGTTCCGCACCTGGACCGACGCCAGCTCGATCATCGATTACCTGGTGTTCGCCAAGCAGTACATCATGCAGTGCGAAGAACGCCACGGCATCGACGCGGTAGAGGACTTGCTCGATTCCTGCCATGCGTTGATGAATTACGGCGTCGACCGTTACAAACGCCCTTATCCGATTTCCGCCGAAGAAGAACGCCGTCGGCAGAAGGATCGGGAAGAGCATCTGCAGAAGCAGATCAACGATTTGTGGCGGACCATTCCAAAAGGCGCGGACAAATACAGCGACAAGGACAACGCGCGTTTCCCCGCCGAACCTCAGGAAAACATTCTGTATTTCATCGAAAAACACGCCCCGTTGCTGGAGCCCTGGCAGCGGGAAATCGTGCGGATTGTGCGCAAGATCGCCCAGTATTTTTATCCACAGCGCCAGACACAGGTGATGAACGAAGGCTGGGCCACGTTCTGGCACTACACCTTGATGAACGACTTGTACGACGAAGGCCTGGTCACTGATGGCTTCATGATCGAGTTCCTGACGTCCCATACCAGCGTGGTGTTTCAGCCGGGCTTTGACAGCCCCTACTACAACGGCATCAACCCCTACACCCTGGGTTTTGCCATGTATCGCGATATCCGCCGGATATGCGAAGCGCCCACCGAAGAGGACTATCGCTGGTTTCCGGAAATAGCCGGCACCGACTGGCTGTCCAGCATCAAATTCGCCATGAGCAGCTTCAAGGACGAGAGTTTCATCCTTCAATATCTGTCACCCAAGGTGATCCGCGACCTCAAGCTGTTCAGCATCCTCGATGACGATCAGAAGGACGATCTGCTGGTTCCGGCGATACACGACGAAGAGGGCTATCGAACCATTCGTGAAACCCTGGCGGCGCAATACAACCTGGGCAATCGCGAACCCAACATACAGATCTACAGCATCGACCGGCGTGGCGACCGCTCCCTGACCTTGCGCCACCAGCAACACGACCGTAAACCGCTGGGCGATTCCACTGACGAAGTGCTCAAACACCTGCACCGCCTGTGGGGCTTCGACATTCACCTGGAAACCCTGCAAGGGGATCAGGTGATGAAAACCCACCATGTTCCGCCCAGAGGCGAACATGGCGAGGGGGATTACGGCCGGCTGGACCTGGCAGTCATTCATCTTTGATCCTGTTTTCTGCCTCCGGAAGTTCGACGCAAAGGTTATTCTGTCGGGCTAACGGAGGTTTTTATGCAGATTTATAAAGTCGGCGGTGCTGTACGCGATCGCCTGCTGGGCAAGCCTGTCACCGATATCGACTGGGTCGTTGTGGGCGCCACCACCGAAGAAATGCTCGCCAAGGGCTTTCGTCCAGTGGGCGCGGACTTCCCGGTATTTCTTCACCCCAAAAGCGGTGAGGAATACGCCCTCGCTCGCACCGAACGCAAAAACGGGCGCGGCTACGGCGGCTTCATCTTTCACGCCAGCCCCGACGTCACGCTCGAAGAAGATCTGATTCGTCGCGACCTGACGATCAACGCCATGGCCGAAGACGCCCAGCAGAACCTGACCGACCCCTACCATGGCCAGCGGGATCTACAGGCGCGCCTGCTTCGTCACGTTTCCCCCGCTTTCGCCGAAGATCCGCTCCGTGTTCTGCGCGTTGCCCGCTTCGCCGCGCGTTATGCGGAACTGGGTTTCACCGTCGCCCCCGAGACATTGGAGCTGATGCGCCAACTCAGCGAATCGGGTGAGTTGGAGGCATTGACTCCCGAGCGCAGCTGGAAAGAAATCGCCCGCGCACTGATGGAAGACCAACCCCAAGTATTCATCGAGGTGCTGCGCGAGTGCGGCGCGCTCAAGGTACTGATGCCGGAAGTCGACGCGCTGTTCGGTGTACCGCAACCCGCAGCCCATCACCCGGAAATCGACACGGGCGTGCATACCCTGAGCGTGCTGGAGCAAGCGGCGCTGCACAAACAACCGCTGACCGTGCGCTGGGCCTGCCTGCTGCATGACCTGGGCAAAGGACTGACGCCCGAGGAAGAATGGCCCCGCCACATCGCCCACGAACACAGAGGCCTGAAGCTGATCAAAGCGGTTAACGAGCGCTTCAAGGCACCGAAAGATTGTCAGGAACTGGCGCTGCTGGTGGGCGAGTATCACACCCATGGCCATCGGGCGCTGGAGTTGAAGCCGTCGACCTTGCTGGAGTTACTGCAGAGTTTCGACGTTTATCGTCGACCTCAGCGCTTTGAGGAATTTATCGCGGCGTGCGAGATGGACGCTCGGGGGCGTAAAGGCCTGGAGCAAAGAAGTTATCCACAGGCTGATTATTTGCGGGGCGCGGCAACTGCGGCGCGAAGTGTTGCGGTTCAGCCGTTGCTGGAGAAGGGCTTCAAGGGGCCGGAGTTGGGCGAGGCGATCAAGCGCGAGCGGCTCAAGGCGTTGAAGGTTTACAAAGCGGCGGCGTCAGTTTGAAAGCATCAAGGGCAAGCCCGCCCCCACAGGATTTTGCATAGAACCCGTGGGAGCGGGCTTGCCCGCGAAAGCGTCAGCAGCGTCAAAGCAAATCGGAAGGGGTCAACTGTTGGCCCCGCCACTCAAACGCCACCGGCGCCAACACCTGATCGATTTGCGCCTCACTCCACAGAGTCGCGAAACTCTTGCCTACGCCCGGATGCACTCTATCCGGCGCAATCAGCGACAACGGCCACAGCACGAAGGCATTTTTCAGAATCTCTGCACGCGGCAAGATCAAACCGTCGAAGTTGCCCACCAGGTCGCCGAACAGCAGTACGTCGATATCCAGCGGCAAGCCCTTGCGGTCCGGCGCATAACGGCCGTTATCCGCTTCGATGAATTTCAACCGTCGATCCAGCTCCATCAGCGGCAGATCGGTGAAAGCCGAGACCACAAAGTTGAAAAACGGCCCGCTCTTGATCCCCACCGGCTGGCTTTCGAATACCGCCGAGCAGCGCATATCCACCAGGAAACCCGCCAAGGCGTCCAGGCCTGCCTGCAAATGGGATTCGCGCTCGATATTGCTACCGAGCCCGAGATACACCTGAGTCAGCGACATCCGCGCTCGATCTCCACACCCACACCTGTGGCCGCCGGGACGGCACCTGGCTTGGTCAGTTTGAGGTGCATCCAGGTGATCTTGAATTCGCTCATCAGCACTTCCGCCAGACGCTCGGCAAAGGTCTCCACCAGCTGGAACTGCGCCTGCTCGGCGAACGCCTGGATGCGCGACGAAACGCTCGCGTAGTCGAGCGCCAGGGTCAGGTCATCACCGGCGGCGGCCGGGCGATTGTCCCAGGCGAAGCTCAGATCAAGTCGCAGACACTGTCGGATGCCTCGTTCCCAGTCGTAGGCACCGATCACGGTGTCGACTTCCAGGCCCTCGATAAACACTCTGTCCAAGCACTTCTCTCCACTGCACGACAAGGGCGCAATGCGCCGTTAGAATCAGGGCGTCCTCGCCCGGAATAGTTAGCATGTTTTGGTTACTGGCGATCCTCGCCTACCTGCTCGGCTCTCTGTCCTTCGCCATTTTGCTCAGCCGCCTGACCGGTAACCCCGATCCGCGAATGAGTGGCTCGGGCAATGCCGGTGCCACCAACATGTTGCGCTTGGCCGGCAAGAAGCTCGCCATCCTGACCTTGCTCGGCGACCTGAACAAAGGCCTGCTGCCCGTATTGATCGCAGGTGCAATGGGCCTTTCACTGCAAGAACAGGCCTGGATCGGCGTCTGCGCCGTTATCGGTCACCTGTTTCCTCTGTACTTCCGCTTTCGCGGTGGCAAGGGTGTCGCCACTGCGGCCGGCATGCTCCTGGGACTCTACCCGCCCGCCGCGCTGCTGGCGGTCTGCGCCTGGCTGCTGACGTTCTACCTGACCCGCACCAGCTCCCTCGCCGCCCTGATTGCCACACCACTGACCCTGCCGTTGCTGGCCTGGCAAGAACCGACGGCACTGCTGCCCATGAGCGCGCTCACGGGCCTGATCGTCTGGCGTCATCGCGGCAATCTACGCGACCTGTTTGCCGGGCGCGAACGGCATTTTTAAATACCGCACGTGAGCGCCGCTCATCACAGCGCCGACAGTTGCTCCATCGGCCAACGCGCCTGCACGCTGATCGCCAGGCTTTCATGCTGGCCGGCCTGCAAGCGCTGGCAGCCGGCAAACGCAATCATCGCGCCATTATCGGTGCAGAACTCCGGACGGGCATAAAACACATCGCCCTTCATGTCGCCGAGCATTTTCTCCAGTGAAGTACGCAGCGCTTTGTTGGCGCTGACGCCCCCCGCGATGACCAGACGCTTGAGACCCGCCTGTTTCAGGGCTCGCTTGCACTTGATGGTCAAAGTCTCCACCACGGCCTGCTGGAACGCCAGCGAGATGTCGCAACGGGCTTGCTCGCTGTCGTCCCCGGCGTTGACGCTCTGCTGCCAGGTGTTCAGAGCAAAGGTTTTCAGGCCGCTGAAGCTGAACGCCAAGCCTGGACGATCACACATCGGACGCGGGAAAGTGAAACGTCCTGCAACGCCCTGCTCCGCCAGACGTGCGATCTCCGGACCGCCCGGATAATTCAGGCCCATCATCTTCGCGGTCTTGTCGAATGCTTCGCCGGCAGCATCGTCGAGGGTCTCGCCCAAGAGCGTGTAATGGCCAATCCCGTCGACCTGAACCAGCTGTGTATGACCACCGGACACTAACAAAGCGACGAACGGGAACTGCGGTGGCTGCGGCTCCAGCATCGGCGCCAGCAAATGACCTTCCATGTGATGCACGCCCAAGGCCGGAATGCCCCAGGCAAAGGCCAGCGCCTGGGCACAGGAAGCCCCCACCAGCAAGGCTCCGACCAGGCCAGGGCCCGCGGTATAAGCGATGGCGTCGATCTCGGTCGGCACACAGCCGGCCTCGGCCAGAACCTGACGAATCAAGGGCAGCATGCGCTTGACGTGATCACGCGAAGCCAGCTCCGGCACCACGCCACCATAGGCACGATGCAGATCGATCTGGCTGAACAGCGCGTCGGCCAACAACCCGCGCTCACTGTCGTAAAGTGCGACACCGGTTTCGTCGCAAGAGGTTTCTAATCCCAGTACTAGCATGGGTTTGCGCCTTGTAGAGGCTGAATTCGAAGGCGCGCATAATAGTCGTCGCGTGATGCCCCGACCAGCGGTTTTCGATCAGAGGCTTTGCATTCCGAGCGATGAGGGGTTAACATCCGCAACCCTTAAAAACCGACGTCTTCAAGTGCTCTTTTGCCGCGAGGATGTTGACCCCGGTAATGAATGAAGGTAGCTCTGGATGCCAGCCGTCAAAGTAAAAGAGAACGAACCCTTCGACGTAGCTCTGCGTCGTTTCAAGCGCTCCTGCGAAAAAGCCGGTGTACTGGCTGAAGTTCGTAGCCGCGAATTTTACGAGAAGCCAACTTCTGAGCGTAAACGCAAAGCAGCAGCCGCTGTTAAGCGTCACGCCAAGAAAGTTCAGCGCGAACAGCGCCGCGCCGTTCGTCTGTACTAATACACAGACGATCGTAGCAAGCTTCTGCCAAGCCCGGCCCTCAGCCGGGCTAATGGCATTTGCGGACAACGCTTGATGCTTCACCGTCAAAGCCGCAGACGCGACCGAGACAAACCTGCTTCACAGCGTCAGACCTGGCTCTTTTGCCAGCGGTGCACGTCTTTTCTGACGAGCCTTCCAAGGCTACTGACGAGCACACCCACTGATTCCTCTCACGACGATCAGCCCAAGGCACCTTCTTGCGTGCCCGCTTATGAGCTATCCGAGGCCAATGACTGGCCGTCGCCGGATTCAGCGAAATACTTTCAAATAGTCGAATACTGATTGGTACTAACGTCAGTGGATTTTCGGCAGATACACTTCCCGACAGCGATACGCAGACGACACCGGTCGAGCCGCATACCATGCGCGCCTCAAACAACGACTCCGTGTTCGGCCGCCCTTCGTTTTGGGTCCATTTCAGCGCAGATGACGAGAACGCCATGGCCGGGCTAATTCCCCAGAGCTTCATTGACGACCTTCTGAACCGCACCGACATCGTCGACGTGGTCAGCTCGCGCCTGCAAATGAAAAAAGCCGGCAAGAACTACACTGCCTGCTGCCCGTTTCACAAAGAGAAAACCCCCTCCTTCAGCGTCAGCCCCGACAAACAGTTCTATTACTGCTTCGGCTGCGGCGCTGGCGGTAACGCCCTCGGCTTCATGATGGACCACGACAACCTGGATTTCGTCCAGGCTGTCGAAGAACTGGCCAAAGCCGCCGGCATGGAAATTCCCCGCGAAGAAAGCGGTCGGCCGCACAAACCGCGGCAGCCCACCGATTCGCCGCTGTATCCGCTGCTCACCGCCGCCGCCGACTTTTATCGTCAAGCGCTGAAAAGCCATCCGTCGCGCAAAGCCGCCGTGGATTACTTGAAGGGTCGTGGACTAACGGGAGAAATCGCCCGGGACTTCGGCCTCGGTTTTGCCCCGCCCGGCTGGGACAATCTGTACAAGCACTTGAGCAGCGATACCTTGCAGCAAAAGGCCATGATCGATGCCGGCCTGCTGATCGAGAACGCCGAAACCGGCAAGCGCTATGACCGCTTCCGCGATCGCGTGATGTTCCCGATCCGCGACAGTCGCGGGCGCATCATCGCCTTCGGCGGCCGAGTGCTGGGCGACGACAAGCCGAAATACCTGAACTCACCGGAAACCCCGGTTTTCCATAAGGGCCAGGAACTCTACGGCCTTTATGAAGCACGCAAGAACAACCGCAACCTCGACGAAATCATCGTCGTCGAAGGCTATATGGACGTCATCGCCCTCGCCCAGCAAGGCCTGCGCAATGCCGTCGCGACCTTGGGCACCGCTACCAGCGAAGAGCACATGAAGCGCCTGTTTCGCGTCGTGCCCAACGTGCTGTTTTGCTTCGATGGCGACCAGGCCGGCCGAAATGCCGCCTGGCGGGCACTGGAAGCAACCCTTCCATGCCTGCAGGACGGGCGACGGGCGCGCTTTCTGTTCCTGCCTGAGGGCGAGGACCCGGATACGCTGGTCCGCTCCGAGGGCACTGACGCCTTCCGCGCGCGAATCAATCAGCACGCCCAGCCATTGGCCGATTACTTTTTTCAACAGTTGACCGAAGAATCGGACCCGCGCTCCCTCGAAGGCAAGGCCCACATGGCCACCCTCGCCGCACCGCTGATCGACAAGGTCCCGGGCGCCAACCTGCGCATCTTGATGCGCCAGCGCCTGAGCGAAATTACCGGGCTTAGCGGTGAAGCCGTGAGCCAACTCGTGCAAAGCACGCCTCAGCCCCAGGAAGCGCCACCCGCTTACGATCCGGGCATTGATTACGACGCCATGCCGGATTACAGCGACTACCATCAGCCGCAGGCGCAAGAGATGTACGCGCCGCAGCAGGAATGGACGCCGAAAAAGCCTGGCGCAGGCGGCAAGAAATGGGACAAGAAGCCGTGGGACAAGAACGGCAAACGTGGCGGTGATCGCGATCAACCGCGCGCCCCACGAGTGCCGGCCGCTGTAGAGCCACCCACCCTGGCCGCCTTGCGCACGTTGCTGCATCACCCGCAACTGGCTGAGAAAGTCGAGGATGCCGGGCACTTCGCTGCCGAGGACCATACCAACACGCAACTGTTGGTCGCCCTGCTCGAAGCCGTACAGAAAAATCCCAAGCTAAACTCATTTCAACTGATTGCGCGTTGGCACGGCACCGAACAAGGCCGACTGCTCAAAGCGCTGGCAGAAAAGGAATGGCTGATTGATGGAGATAACCTTGAACAACAGTTTTTCGACACCATTACTAGCTTGTCAGCCCGCCAACGCGAGCGAAACCTGGAACAACTTCTTCGAAAAGCCCGTCAAAGTGAATTGAGCACCGAAGAGAAAAATCAACTGCGCGACCTTTTAAGTCGCAATGTTTCCGCATCAAGCCCGACCTCAACTGGCGCGTGAGGTCATAGCTCAGGTATAATCCTCGGCTTGTTTTTTGCCCGCCAAGACCTTCAGTGGATAGGGTGTTATGTCCGGAAAAGCGCAACAGCAGTCTCGTATCAAAGAGTTGATCACACTTGGTCGTGAGCAGGGCTACCTGACTTACGCGGAGGTCAACGACCACCTGCCGGAGGATATTTCAGATCCGGAACAGGTGGAAGACATCATCCGCATGATTAATGACATGGGGATCAACGTATTCGAGGTTGCGCCAGATAAGGATTCCCTTATGCTGGCCGACGCCGATACCGACGAAGCCGCGGCCGAAGAGGCAGCAGCAGCGTTGGCAGCGGTCGAGACCGACATTGGTCGCACCACCGACCCTGTGCGCATGTACATGCGTGAAATGGGTACGGTAGAGCTCCTCACACGTGAAGGCGAAATCGAAATCGCCAAACGTATTGAAGAGGGCATCCGCGAAGTGATGGGCGCAATCGCGCACTTCCCTGGCACGGTTGACCATATTCTCTCCGAGTACACTCGCGTCACCACCGAAGGTGGCCGCCTTTCCGACGTCCTGAGCGGTTATATCGACCCGGACGACGGCATTGCGCCGCCTGCAGCCGAAGTGCCACCGCCTGTCGACCCGAAAGCCGTGAAAGCGGACGACGACACCGACGACGATGACGCCGAAGCGAGCGATGACGAAGAAGAAGCCGAAAGCGGTCCGGATCCGGTTATCGCCGCACAGCGCTTTGGCGCCGTCGCCGATCAGATGGAAATCACCCGCAAGGCCCTGAAAAAGCATGGTCGTGGCAACAAGCTGGCAATCGCCGAGCTGATCGCCCTGGCTGAGCTGTTCATGCCGATCAAACTGGTGCCGAAGCAATTCGAAGGCCTGGTCGAGCGTGTTCGCAGTGCCCTGGATCGCCTGCGTCAGCAAGAGCGCGCGATCATGCAACTGTGCGTTCGTGATGCCCGTATGCCGCGTGCCGACTTCCTGCGCCAGTTCCCGGGCAATGAAGTCGACGAAAGCTGGACCGATGCACTGGCCAAAGGCAAAAGCAAATACGCTGAAGCCATTGGTCGCCTGCAACCGGACATCATTCGTTGCCAGCAAAAGCTGACCGCGCTGGAAACCGAAACCGGTTTGACGATCGCAGAGATCAAGGACATCAACCGTCGCATGTCGATCGGTGAGGCCAAGGCCCGCCGCGCGAAGAAAGAGATGGTCGAAGCGAACTTGCGTCTGGTGATCTCCATCGCCAAGAAGTACACCAACCGCGGTCTGCAGTTCCTCGATCTGATCCAGGAAGGCAACATCGGTCTGATGAAAGCGGTAGACAAGTTCGAATACCGCCGCGGCTACAAATTCTCGACTTATGCCACCTGGTGGATCCGTCAGGCGATCACTCGCTCGATCGCCGACCAGGCCCGCACCATCCGTATTCCGGTGCACATGATCGAGACGATCAACAAGCTCAACCGTATTTCCCGGCAGATGCTGCAGGAAATGGGTCGCGAACCGACCCCGGAAGAGCTGGGCGAACGCATGGAAATGCCTGAGGACAAGATCCGCAAGGTGTTGAAGATCGCTAAAGAGCCGATCTCCATGGAAACCCCGATCGGTGATGACGAAGATTCTCATCTGGGTGACTTCATCGAAGACTCGACCATGCAGTCGCCAATCGATGTCGCCACTGTTGAGAGCCTTAAAGAAGCGACTCGCGAAGTCCTGTCCGGCCTCACTGCCCGTGAAGCCAAGGTTCTGCGCATGCGCTTCGGTATCGACATGAATACCGACCACACCCTCGAGGAGGTTGGTAAGCAGTTCGACGTGACCCGTGAACGGATTCGTCAGATCGAAGCCAAGGCGCTGCGCAAGCTGCGCCACCCGACGAGAAGCGAGCATTTGCGCTCCTTCCTCGACGAGTGATCACAAAACCCCCGGCCCAGGCCGGGGGTTTTGCTTTATGCAGATTAAATGCCCCGTACATCCCCCCCGCCGCATAGCCCGTCTACACTCGAAACATTCCCCCAAGCCATAACGAGACCGTTATGCCCAGATGGCCGACCGTGCTTTTTTTGCTGTCGCTGATGACCTGGACCGCAACGGCTGGCGCGCTGACTCTTACCGACGAAGAACGTAGCTGGCTGACGGCCCACCCGGAATTGCGCCTGGGCGTGGACGCGTCCTGGCCACCGTTTGAATTTCGCGACGAACACGGGCGTTATCAGGGCCTGGCAGCGGACTACATCAACGTCATCCGTCAACGGTTGGCCATCAAACTCACGCCCATCGAACCGGTCAGCTGGACCGAAGTCTTGCAGCAGGCAAAAAAAGGCAAGCTAGACATCTTGCCGGGCATCATGTCGACTCCCGAGCGCCAGACGTATCTGTCGTTCACCCGCCCCTATCTCGACTTTCCAATTGTCATTCTGGCTCACGTCGGAGGCCCCCAACCGCGCAAACTCGAAGACCTGTACGGGCTGAAGATCGCCGTGGTGGAAAACTATGCCCCCCATGAACTATTGCGCACCCACCATCCCGACCTGAATCTGGTGGCGATGCCCAACGTCAGCTCGGCGCTGCAGGCGCTGGCCACCGACGCCGTAGACGCCGTCGTGGGCGATCTCGCCTCCAGTGTCTGGAGCCTGCGCCAACTCAAGCTCGACGGGCTCTACGTCAGCGGTGAAACACCCTATCGCTACCAATTGGCGATGGCCGTGCCCCCGAACAACAAGCTGCTGGTCAGCATCCTGGACAAAGTCCTGGCAGACATGACCCCGAGTGAAATCAGTGCCATCCAGGAACACTGGGTTGGTAACGTCCTGGACCATCGAACCTTCTGGCTCGACGTGCTGATTTACGGCCTGCCAGGATTGCTGTTTCTCATGATCGTGCTGGCAGTGGTTATCCGGATCAACCGCCGACTCAGTTCGGAAATTGCCCGTCGAGTCGCTCTGGAACAGGAACTGCGCAGCAGCGAATACCATTACCGCGGGCTGGTGGAGAGTCTTTCAGCCATCGCCTGGGAAGCCCGGATCAGCGATTACACCTACAGTTACGTGTCACCTCACGCTCAGGACCTCCTTGGTTATCCCCTGCCCCATTGGCTGATTCCGGGCTTCTGGCGCAACATCATCCACCCCGCGGACCTTACCCGGGCCCAGACCTTCTGCGACCGTGAAGTGGCGGCCGGGCGCGATCACAGCGTCGATTACCGGGTCATCACCGCCGACGGCCGCTGCCTTTGGGTCCGCGATATCGTCAGCCTGATCGAGCACGCCCATGAACCGGTACTGCGCGGGCTGATGATCGACATCAGCGAAGCCAAGCGCACTGAAGAGGCGCTGCGCCTGTCGGAACAGAAGTTCGCGTCAGTGTTCCAGCAATGCCCGGATATTCTGGTAATCGCTCGCCTTTCCGACGGTTGTCTGCTGGAGGTCAACGAAGCGTTCGAGGAACAGATAGGCCTCAAGGCCGAAGACGTCATAGGCCAGACCGCCACCGACCTGAACATCTGGGGCGTACCCGGCGTGGGGCCGGGTTTATTGCAGCGGTTACAGGCCGGCAGCATCCGCAACCTGGAGATGCCCTTTCGCCGCAGCAATGGCCAGGTGTTTACCGGCCTGATTTCCGCCGAGCCTTTCGACCTCGATACGACCCCAGCCTTGGTAGTCGTCGTGCGGGACATCAGTCAGCTCAAGGAAACCCAGCAACAACTGCAAACCTCCGAAGAGAAATTCGCCAAGGCCTTTCATGCCTCCCCCGATGGCCTGCTGCTGTCCCGGCAGAGCGACGGCTTGCTGTTGGAAGTCAACGAAGGCTTCAGCCGTATTACCGGCTTCAACAGCGCGATGTCCGTGGATCGATCGGCTCTGGACCTGGGGATCTGGGTCAATCTCAACGAACGCAAACAGATGCTCGAGTTGTTGCACCGAGATGGTTTTGTTCGCGACTTCAGTTGCCACATCCGCCGCAAAGACGGGCAGATTCGGCTCTGTGAGGTTTCAAGCCGTCCATTGCCCATCGGCGATGAGGATTGCATGCTGACCATCGCCCGGGACATTACCGAGCGGCATCTGATGCAGGAGAAACTGCAGCAGGCCGCCACGGTGTTCGAGAGCACTGCCGAGGGTGTCTTGATCACCGACACCCAACAGCACATCAGCGCGGTCAACCGTGCGTTCACCGAAATCACCGGCTACAGCGAGAGCGAAGCTCTGGGCCACACCCCTCGCCTGCTCGCCTCGGGCCTGCATGACAGCGCATTTTATGCGGCGATGTGGCATCAATTGACCGCCGACGGTCATTGGCAAGGCGAGATTTCTAACCGGCGCAAGAACGGCGAGCTCTATCCGAGCTGGCTGACCATCAGCGCTGTGCGCAACCGGGATAAATTCATCACCCACTTTGTTGCGGTGTTCGCGGACATTTCCAGCCTCAAGCACGCGCAGGCCAAACTCGACTACCAGGCACACCACGACCCGCTGACCGGTCTGCCAAACCGCACGCTGTTCGAAAGCCGACTGCTGACCGCGCTGAACAACCAGCAGGAAAACGGTGGCCAGGGCGCGGTGCTGTTCCTCGACCTGGACCGCTTCAAACACATCAACGACAGCCTCGGCCACCCGGTCGGCGACCTGCTGCTCAAAGGCATTGCCGTGCGCCTCAAGGAGCAACTGCGCGATATCGATACCGTGGCGCGTCTGGGTGGTGACGAATTCATCATCCTGCTCCCCGGCCTGCAACAGTCCAGCGATGCTGACAACATTGCCACCAAGCTGCTCAATTGTTTCTCCGCTCCTTTCCAGGCCGGCGAGCACGAGTTTTTCATCAGCGCCAGCATCGGCACCAGTCTGTATCCCCGGGACGGCTGCGACGTCGCCACACTGGTCAAGAATGCCGATGCCGCGATGTATCGCTCCAAGGCCAAGGGCCGTAACCGGGTTGAAAGCTACACCCGCGACCTCACCGCCCAGGCCAGCGAACGCGTGGCGCTGGAGCATGAACTGCGCCGCGCCATGGAGCGCAATGAGCTGTTTTTGTACTACCAGCCCAAAATCAGTCTGGACGATCATCGAGTAGTGGGCGCCGAAGCACTGATTCGCTGGCATCACCCCACCTTCGGCGATGTACCTCCCGAGCACTTCATTCCCCTGGCCGAAGAAAACGGCATGATCCTGCAAATCGGCGATTGGGTACTTGAGACCGCCTGCCGACAGATGTACGAGTGGAATCAGGTCTATGAGTGCCTGGGCCCACTCTCAGTCAACCTCGCGGGCGCTCAACTGCGCCAGCCGAACCTGCTCGGCCGGATCGAGCAATTGCTCAAGGACAACCACCTCAAACCCGGCTTCCTGCAACTGGAAATCACTGAAAACTTCATCATGAGCCAGGCCGAAGAAGCGCTGGCGGTGCTGCACCAACTCAAACGCCTGGGTGTGCAACTGGCGATCGATGATTTCGGCACCGGCTACTCGTCGCTGAGCTACCTCAAACGCCTGCCGCTGGACATCCTCAAGATCGACCAATCCTTCGTCCGCGGCCTGCCGGACGACCCGCATGACGCAGCGATTGTTCGCGCGATCATTGCCCTGGGCCGCAGCATGCAATTCACCGTCATCGCCGAGGGCGTCGAAACCCAGGCCCAGCAGCAATTCCTGGCTGCGGAGGGCTGTGAGCAGATCCAGGGCTACATCGTCAGCCTGCCGCTTCCCCCCGACGAATTCGCCACGACGTTTCTTCGTACAGCCATATTGGATTTTTCGGATAGCACAGCCGAGAAACCATCGCTATAATCCGCGGCCTACTGAGGGCCTATAGCTCAGTTGGTTAGAGCAGAGGACTCATAATCCTTTGGTCCACGGTTCAAGTCCGTGTGGGCCCACCAACTCCAAAGCCGCGCATTGCGCGGCTTTCGCGTTTCTGGCTGGTCCACCACAGATACCGTCCTATGGTCCAAGGGTACAATTCTGGTTCGCCAGCCGCCAAGGCGCTTCAAGGAGGTGCCTTGGCCTACAGGTCATCCTCTGGATTGCGCAACAGCCGCAACTCACCGCGTGCAACCTCATCCGGCACCGCGAAGGAGTACCGTCCCAGCATAGTGCCCAGCTCCAACGCAGCTGACATCTCCCGAGCACGATCATACTGATCGTAAGCCGAATCTAGGTCGAAGCTATTGTTCTCTTGCTTCAGGTCCCACAGTACACTTTCGGACGCCGAATGAGCCGTCGCCGTTGCCACTGACCGAAAACTGACCTTGCGGGGGTGCGGTAGCTGGCGATGAGACCCGTGCAGACGTCAAATTCCCAGGGGCCTCACATCAAAGACCGTTTGCATCTTAGTCACCGCCTGTAGAAAATCATCGTCTTTTTGCACGAATGGATACGCGCATGAAGTTCGAGAAGACCACGCAGTACAGGTCCGAGGAAGGGATCGTCTTCAATCTGTCTCAAATCACCCTCATGGAAAGCGACCGAGGTCGCCTGCGCGAGCTGCACTTTGGCGAAGCGAAACGCGCCCATTACCAAGTCAACAGCATGGTCGTCGATATGTACGACCGAATGCAGGCTCGAAACCTGCCATGCCTGCTGACAGTCTGCATTTCCAATCCCCTGACCCGGCAGCAGGCCGATGCTATCAGCACTATGCGCGGCAACGTCGCCAAGGGAATTGCTGCGGCCTCAGGTGGCGTTGCCGGGAGGGTAGGTGCGTTGGGCGGGCCGCTCATTGGCTGGGCTTCAGGTGCAGTCGTGACGACAGGTGTCAACTGGTACCTCAAAGGGGCCCTGCCGAACCTGCATGCAGGTGACGTGCTGATCAGCATCGAGGGAGAGGTCCATGGCGGGATTGGCCCACAGCGCTCTGTCGTGACGCTGGTCATCAAGGTCTGAGGAACTGCACATGCCCTACATCATGCAAACTATCGTCCTTCTGGTGCTGGGCGCGATCCTCGTTCAGTTTCTGAAACCATACCCGCTGCGCAAGTGGCTGGGTTTGGCGCTGCTGGCAACGGGCTTGGTCAGCATCTTCAAGGTTGGTGAGCAGCAAGTGCTGGGCTTTGACCTGGAGCTGCTAGCACTGCTGGCCGTGCCGCTGGGCGTGGTGCTTTTCCTGACGCGGCGGCGGTTCACGGAGGGGGACTGAAGCCCTGGCACGATTTCTCGGTGCCGTCTCTGACCCAAAATCATATGGGACAACAGTCGATCAACAGCGCGTTGATCGATGATCTTAGCGTTGGACCTTGCCGGCGGATTGGGGGTTACTTTGAACATACTGGTAACTCCTAACGTAGGTTAGATGCCGCCAAAATCACTGCTAAATGATGGGTAGCGGCTGTAACGCAGGCCAGGTGCAGTCGGAAATGTGTAATGCCACATTGACCAGCCTCGCCAACTCTGCGGGCGCGGCCTAATTCTGATCCTAGACAGCACGGATCTAGCGCACATGAAAGGTCACCGCAATCGCCAACCTTTAAAGTCAGACTATACGCATGCCTTAGGCCAAGCCGCGTTTTGCTTCTCGATCTGTGAATGGAACGTGGTTTGGAGCTGCGAGAGAATTAGCCCGGGGGCACTACAGAAGATCGTGGGCGAAGAATTCACTGCGGGGCGAATTGCGAAACTCAAAGGCTGCAAAATCAGTACAACCACGGTAGAGTACTCAGCTTGAGCAACCTTCTCAAAATTACGTTTAACACCACGTATTACGGGGCCTCCAGCTATGCCAACCTACGTTCACCTACGAACGCTTTCTCTAGGCATATCAGCTCGCCCAGCAACTCATAATCCCTTGGTCGTAGGTTCGAGTCCTACTGGGCCCACCAAACACGAAAGCCGCGCAAATGCGCGGCTTTTTCGTGTCTGACATGTAGGTTTGCTTTACTGAAGGTTTCGAACTATCGGATGACGTCCGCCAAGGTTGTAGGCAAACTCCGAGAATTGCGTAATGGGCGCATTTAGGCACTTTGCCGCCTTGTTGGGCTTTTCTTCGACGGGTTTCCAAGCCCGGTCGCTGCCAATCAGCGACCGGGCTTGGAAACCCGTCGAAATTAGTCGCAACAGCGCCCCCTTCACGATTGCAAACGTTTTTTAGCTTGCACTTTTGAGTTATGGCGGCTGTGCGCGGGACGTCTTCGGGCGTGCCGGTTTCCTAATTTCCCGGTTTTCCAACCTGCGCACAGCTGCCACCCACTCGCTTGGAAAAGAACGTGACAGCTCCTCAAATTAGGAGTTACAACATGAATAAAACAGATTCGCCCGCAGCTTCCGAACTGAAAACCATCGGCCTCACGCCCTTCATCTATTGCTCGGATCAACCACTGTTCCACGTGAGCGCTGGCGCCCCCCATCCTCGACGCATTGACTCAAACTTCCGATTTGCTATCCCTCGCCAAATCATTTGCCGAGGACTCCGCCTATGCAAAAGACACCGACCGGCACGCCTGGGCCGCACACTATCTGACGGCGATGAGCAAAGCGGTGATTGATGATGTGGTGAAAGTGCTGACACCGCGACCTGCCCGCACGGCGACGGAGTCCGAAGAGTAGCGCCTGCTCATTCCTTGAAACACGCCCCGATTTTTCGGGGCTTCCAGATGATCGGGAGTTCGGATGCTTAAGCCGAAACACTTAACGCCGGAATGGCCTGCACCGGCCCCAGCCGCTCAAGCACTTCACCCGTCAACACAACCTCATACGTATCCGCCGGCCTCCCCCACTGCTCCACAATGACCATGCGCTCTACCAGAAGCCCTGCCAATCCAGTAATCGTATCGGCCAATTCCTCTACGATTTTTTGAGTGCGCAACCACAAGCGATCATTAATGTCTGTCAACTCAGCAATGATGCTGTCGGACGACGCTGGATCCGTATCGGGGTAGGTGATATTTCGAAGCAAGTACCGCAACTCTCTTATTTTTGCGTGATCCTGTTCCGCTCCAAACTCACCGTTCAGGATGGCGGCCGCTTTCGACTTATCGACGCGTTTCTCGGGCGAATGCTTTGCAGGCAATGTCTGCCCCATGGCTCCGGCGAAGAGGACCATTATCCGGGCTTCCAAATGTTCCTTCATGGCTTCGAGCGACGAAATTGACCGCGTCAAGGTAATGGAAGCCCCGCCATGGTGCGTCAGGCCCATGGTCACTTTCAGGGTCACATCACCCGTTTCAAATCCCAGGGCTCGGGCTACGACGTAATGCCCTATTTCGTGATTGGCAATCTGCAGTGCATAGTCTCGCAGAGCCGCAGGCATGCTCTTCATTTCGATCCCCTCGCTTCACAGCCCCTGGTTGCGCATTCGACTACGAGTGACAATTTGTGTCTATCCAATTAACTCGTTGAGGGATGGACTGCCTGTAATATGCCTGCCCATTGCTCTGTACCGCTGGAGATACCCCTTTGCCTGACACCCGCCCGCCTGTTCTCGACGAAATCGACCGCCAATTGATCGCCGCCCTGCAGATCAATGCCCGTGAAAGTGTGGCCATGCTTGCCCGGCAGTTGGGCATCGCCCGTACCACGGTGACGTCGCGCCTGGCTCGGCTGGAAAAGGCCAAGGTGATCACTGGTTACGGTGTGCGCCTGGGTCAGCGCGTAGTGGATGGCGGATTGCAGGCTTACGTCGGGATTACGGTGCAACCGCGGTCTGGCAAGGAAGTGCTGCGTCGTCTTAGCGCCATGGCTCAGGTGCAGCAGTTGTGTGCGGTGAGTGGGGAATTTGACTACGTGGCGTGGTTGCGCACCGACTCACCGGAACAGCTTGATCAGTTGCTGGATCAGATTGGCAGTGTGGATGGGGTGGAGAAAACAACGACTTCGATCATCTTGAGCAGCAAGATTGATCGGGGGCAGCCGGTTTGAGTTTCTGCCGGTAAGTCTTCGGTGTCTGGTCGGGCCTCATCGCGGGCAAGCCCGCTCCCACATTGAACAGTGTGTAGCAACAGATCGTCATACTGCACAGACAATTAGCAAAACGACGACACATTGCGTCTTATTAACGTGTTCTACGCTCTCTAGAATGGCTGCCATCTTTTCCTATACTCAGACGCGCACTCTGCGTCAGGTCGCCAGCAAGGGTCAGCCATGAACAAGAACAATCGCCATCCTGCAGACGGTAAAAAACCGGTCACCGTTTTCGGCCCGGACTTTCCTTTCGCTTTCGACGACTGGATCGAACACCCGGCCGGTCTGGGCAGCATTCCGGCGCACAATCACGGCGCCGAAGTGGCGATTGTCGGGGCAGGTATTGCCGGCCTGGTGGCTGCCTACGAATTGATGAAGCTGGGCCTTAAACCCGTCGTCTACGAAGCCTCGAAAATGGGTGGTCGTCTGCGCTCCCAGGCCTTCAATGGCGCTGAAGGCATCATCGCCGAGCTCGGCGGGATGCGTTTCCCGGTGTCGTCGACCGCGTTTTATCACTACGTCGACAAGCTCGGCCTCCAGACCAAGCCTTTCCCGAACCCGTTGACGCCTGCGTCGGGCAGCACGGTGATCGATCTGGAAGGCAAAACTCATTACGCACAGAAACTGGCGGATCTTCCTGCACTGTTCCAGGAAGTCGCTGACGCCTGGGCCGATGCTCTGGAAGCCGGCTCGCAGTTTTCCGACATCCAGCAAGCTATCCGCGACCGCGATGTGCCGCGCCTCAAGGAATTGTGGAACACCCTGGTGCCGCTGTGGGACGACCGCACGTTCTACGATTTCGTCGCCACCTCCGAAGCCTTCGCCAAGCTCTCATTCCATCACCGCGAAGTATTCGGCCAAGTCGGTTTCGGCACCGGTGGCTGGGATTCGGACTTCCCCAACTCGATGCTGGAAATCTTCCGCGTGGTGATGACTAACTGCGACGATCACCAACACCTGGTGGTCGGCGGCGTGGAACAAGTGCCGCAGGGCATCTGGCGCCATGTGCCGGAGCGTTGCGTGCACTGGCCTGAAGGCACCAGCCTCAGCTCGCTGCACAACGGCGCGCCACGTACCGGCGTGAAGAAAATTGCCCACGCGGCAGGCGGCCGTTTTGCGGTCACCGACAACTGGGGCGACACCCGCGAATACGCAGCGGTGCTGACCACTTGCCAGAGCTGGCTGCTGACCACCCAGATCGAATGCGACGAAACCCTGTTCTCGCAAAAGATGTGGATGGCCCTGGACCGCACCCGTTACATGCAGTCATCGAAAACCTTCGTAATGGTCGACCGCCCGTTCTGGAAGGACAAAGACCCGGAAACAGGCCGCGACCTGATGAGCATGACACTCACTGATCGCCTGACCCGTGGCACGTACTTGTTCGATAACGGCGACGACAAGCCAGGGGTGATTTGTCTTTCGTACTCGTGGATGAGCGACGCCCTGAAAATGCTTCCACAGCCAGTGGAAAAACGCGTGAAGCTGGCGCTGGATGCGTTGAAGAAGATCTACCCGAAAGTCGACATCGCCGCGCGGATCATCGGCGATCCGATCACCGTGTCGTGGGAAGCCGACCCGCATTTCCTCGGAGCCTTCAAAGGTGCTCTGCCCGGCCATTACCGTTACAACCAGCGCATGTACGCGCACTTCATGCAGGACGACATGCCGGCCGAGCAGCGCGGGATTTTCATCGCTGGCGATGACGTTTCGTGGACGCCGGCCTGGGTCGAAGGCGCGGTGCAGACATCGCTCAACGCGGTGTGGGGGATCATGAAACACTTCGGCGGTGAAACTCACGCCGAAAACCCGGGTCCAGGCGATGTGTTCAACGAGATCGGTCCGATCGCCCTCCCCGAGTAAGAGGAATCCGAAATGCGCGTAGCCCTTTACCAATGTCCACCGCTGCCCCTGGATGTCCCGGGCAACCTGCAACGCCTGCATCAACTGGCGCTGGAGGCCAAGGGCGCAGATTTGCTGGTGCTGCCTGAGATGTTCCTGACCGGCTACAACATCGGCACCGATGCGGTCAGCGTGCTGGCGGAGGTGCATAACGGTGAATCGGCGCAGCACATCGCGCGCATTGCCAAGGCGACGGGGATTGCCATTCTGTATGGCTACCCGGAGCGCACCGAGGACGGGCAGATCTACAACGCCGTGCAGTTGATCGACGCCAATGGCGAGCGGTTGTGCAACTACCGCAAGACTCATCTGTTCGGCGATCTCGATCACTCGATGTTCAGCCCCGGGCCGGATGAGTTTCCGTTGGTTGAACTCAACGGCTGGAAGCTTGGCTTTTTGATCTGCTACGACCTGGAATTCCCGGAGAACGCCCGGCGTCTGGCGCTGGCCGGTGCCGAGTTGATTCTGGTGCCGACGGCGAACATGATTCCCTACGATTTCATTGCCGACGTCACCGTCCGCGCCCGTGCCTTCGAAAACCAGTGTTATGTGGCTTACGCCAACTACTGCGGGAGCGAGGGCGAGATCCAGTATTGCGGCCAGAGCAGCATCGCCGCGCCGGACGGCAGCCGTATCGCCCAGGCCGGTCTTGATGAAGCGCTGATCGTCGGTGAGCTGGATCGCCAGCTGATGATCAATTCCCGCGCCGCCAATCGTTACTTCCTCGACCGCCGTCCCGAGCTATACGGCGAGCTGAACAAGCCCTAATCCGCTAGCATTAGCGCTTCTCTGTTCTGGAAGTGCTCATGCCTGCGCTGAATCACCCTCGCCGCCACACTGAAACCCTCGCCAACGGTCTGCGGGTGACGCTGCGTCATGCTCCCGATTTGAAGCGCTGCGCCGCCGCGTTGCGGGTCGCTGCTGGCAGTCACGACGTGCCACTGGCCTGGCCGGGGCTGGCGCACTTTCTTGAGCATTTACTGTTCCTGGGTACAGAACGCTTTCCCGCCGGGCAAGGGCTGATGGCCTACGTGCAAGGTCATGGCGGGCAGGTGAATGCGCGCACCAGCGAACGGACGACGGACTTCTTTTTCGAACTGCCGCCTCAGGCGTTCAGCGCTGGGCTGGAGCGCCTGTCAGACATGCTCGCTCGTCCGCGTATGAATCCGGACGATCAGCGGCGGGAACGGGAAGTGCTGCACGCCGAATTTGTCGCCTGGTCGCGGGATGCGACGGCCCAACAGCAGTTCGCGCTGTTCGATGGACTCTCGGCGGCTCATCCGTTACGGGCGTTTCATGCGGGAAACCGTTACAGCCTGCCGGTGCCGCAGCCCGAATTTCAGCAAGCGTTGAAGAGCTTCTATCAGCGGTTTTATCAGACCGGCCAGATGACGTTGAGCCTGGCCGGGCCACAGAGTCTCGATGAATTGAAGGCGATGGCGCAGGCGTTTGCCGTTGCTATTACCCCCGGCGAAAAAGTCCCGCAGACAAAACCCACCCTGTTAATGGATTCTTCAGACAATAGTTATCAACAGGCTGGAGAACGTCGGCTGGATCTGCTGTTCGCCTTCGAAGTGCTGCCCGACTCATCGCCCGAAGCGCTGGCGTTCCTGTGCCACTGGCTGAACGCCGAAAAACCCGGGGGCCTGTTGGCGCAGCTGCGAGAATCCGGGTTGGCGGACAACCTGAAAGCCGCGCCGCTCTATCACTATGCTGGCCAAGCCTTGCTACACATCGAATTCACACGGCCCGTCCACATCATGCAGCCGGACAACGTGATCCGCGAACGGCTTCTGGATTGGCTGGGCTTCTTTGCCTCCCATCGGGATTGGGCCGAACTGCGCGAGGAGTATGCAGCCCTGCTGCAGCGCCAACAGCAAGTCAGCAGCGCCCTGCAACTTGCCCAGCAAGACAGCGAACAACTTGAAGCCGGGCTGTCCGAACAGGGCGTTGTCGCCCTTAAGGCAATCCTCAAACAAATTGGCGCTGTGGATAACTTCACCGGCCAGTGGCAACTGCCGCCCCCCAACCCGTTTTTGCGCGCCGAAACTCCAGCCCCGAATGCCGGATTGATTCGCGGCCAGACCAGCGCCCACCGTGGCCTGCGGACCTTTGCCCAGGATCGCTTACGCAGCCGCCGCGAACGATCGCCGATGCAGTTCACTCAGGCGTTGCCGGATAACACGGATGAAGGTGCGGTTTATCTGCGCTGGCGCCTGGAATCCGCACCCCACAGCCACCTTCAGTCGAATCTGGAAAACAACCTGCGGATGCTGCGCGAAGAAGCGCGTCAGGCCGGTGTCGACTTTTCCTTCAGCGCATCGGGCAGTGAATGGCTGCTGAAGATGACGGGCCTGCAGGAACCGATGCCGACAATCCTCGAACATGCGCTGAAAGAACTGACAAAACCTGATGCCGATCTCTCACACGAAGAGCCGGCGTCCATTGCGTTGATGCCGATTCGACAATTGCTCAAGGCACTGCCCGATCTATGCCTTGAGCACACCGTAGCCTCGGATGACCTGCAGCAACTCTGGTCGAGCGCACGCTGGGATGGCCTGGCAATAGGCCTGTCTGCCCAGACACAAGCAGCAATGGGGCTTGCCTTGAGTCGTATTCCCGGCACTGCGGACAGTCAACTGACGCCGTCTCCGTCGATTCGCTCACAGCATCTCTGGAGTACCGTCGCCACCGAATCCAGCGAACACGTGCTGTTACTTTTTTGTCCGACAGCAACCCATGACATCGCCGATGAAGCCGCCTGGCGTTTGCTCGCACACGTGTGCCAGACGCCGTTTTACCAGCGCTTGCGAGTGGAGCTGCAACTTGGGTATGCCGTTTTCAGCGGACTACGCCAGATACACGGTCAGACCGGGCTGCTGTTCGGTGTGCAATCGCCGAGCGTCGCGCCCATGGATTTACTGGAACACATCGAACAGTTCCTCAGCGAATTGGAAGGGGTAATCGACCGCATCGATGAAGCGACCTTCATCGCTCAACGCCAAGCGCTGGCCGATCAATTCGACGACACCGCCCTGCCCAACGCCCAGGCCGCCGAGCTGCTCTGGCAAGGCAAACTGGCCGGCCATTCGTCTGATTACCTGAAGCGTCTGCCTCAGGCGATTCTGATGATCGACCGCGAAGCCTTGCTGGCGGCGGCACAACGACTGAATCGGGCCGACGGCGGATGGCGCTGTCTGGCCAGCGGGCCTTGTTCCGGGGCGCCTTGGCAAGTGGCAAACTGATCATTACCGGCGCTGCAATTAGCTTTCTCAAAGATTCTCAGCCAATCGCTCTGTAATTTTGAGTAACATAGCCACCTAACTATCTGAACATCTCCGACTGGAGGTGGACTATATGTATAGGTCTCAACTGTCCCATCCACCCGAAGGAGCGCTCCTATGTCCTGGTCCAAACCTGCTTACACCGACCTGCGTATCGGCTTCGAAGTCACCATGTACTTCGCCAGCCGCTAAGCTCTACCGTTTGGTAGAGAATGCAGTGCTACGCCTCGGCTTGCCGGGGCGTTTTTATTTTCAGTTTTCAATGATGGAGCGGCCATGTTTGTCCAGATTCTAGGTTCCGCCGCCGGCGGCGGTTTCCCCCAGTGGAACTGCAACTGCGTGAACTGCGCAGGTTTTCGCGACGGCAGCCTGCGGGCCGAGGCGCGCACCCAGTCGTCCATCGCGATTTCCGATGACGGCGTGAACTGGGTGCTGTGCAATGCTTCGCCGGACATCCGCGCCCAGCTCCAGAGTTTCGCGCCAATGCAGCCAGGCCGCGCGCTGCGTGATACCGGCATCAGCGCAATCATCCTGATGGACAGCCAGATCGACCACACCACCGGCCTGCTCAGCCTGCGCGAAGGTTGCCCGCATCAGGTCTGGTGCACCGACATGGTCCACGAAGACCTGAGCACCGGTTTCCCGCTGTTCACCATGCTGACTCACTGGAATGGCGGGTTGAACTGGAACCGTATCGAACTCGATCAGAGCTTCACCGTCCCGGCCTGCCCGAACCTGCGCTTCACCCCGCTGCCCCTGCGTAGCGCTGCACCACCGTACTCGCCGCATCGGTTCGACCCGCATCCGGGCGACAACATCGGCCTGATCGTCGAAGACCTGAGCACCGGCGGCAAACTGTTCTACGCACCGGGCCTGGGCAAGGTCGATGCACCGCTGTTGAAAATCATGGCCAGCAGCGATTGCCTGTTGGTGGACGGTACGATGTGGGACGACGATGAGATGCAGCGCCGTGGCGTTGGCACCCGCACGGGTCGGGAAATGGGCCACCTGGCGCAGAACGGCCCCGGCGGCATGCTCGAAGTGCTGGAACAACTGCCCAAGCAGCGCAAAGTGCTTATCCACATCAACAACACCAACCCGATTCTCGATGAGGATTCGCCGGAGCGTGCGGAGCTGGCCCGTCGTGAAGTTGAAGTGGCTTATGACGGCATGAGTATTGTGCTGTAGCGGATGGCCCCATCGCGGGCAAGCCACGCTCCCACAATAGACCGCGTAATCCTGTGGGAGCGGGCTTGCCCGCGAAGGCGCCCGACCAGACACCAAAGAATCCACCGGTTGTTCCCGGAGAACCGCAATGACTGACACCGCAATGTCCCCCGCCGAATTCGAAGCGGCCCTGCGCGCCAAGGGCGCCTACTACCATATCTATCACCCCTATCACGTGGCGATGTATGAAGGCCGGGCGACCCGCGAGCAGATCCAGGGCTGGGTCGCCAACCGTTTCTATTACCAGGTGAACATTCCACTCAAGGACGCCGCGATTCTGGCCAATTGCCCGGACCGCGAGATTCGTCGCGAATGGATTCAGCGCCTGTTGGACCACGACGGCGCCCCCGGCGAAGAGGGCGGCATCGAAGCCTGGCTACGCCTCGGCCAAGCGGTCGGCCTCGACCCGGATCAACTGCGCTCTCAGGAATTGGTACTGCCAGGCGTGCGCTTCGCCGTAGATGCCTACGTCAACTTCGCCCGTCGGGCTCGTTGGCAGGAAGCCGCCAGCAGTTCGCTGACCGAGCTGTTCGCGCCGCAGATCCACCAATCGCGCCTCGACAGTTGGCCGCAGCATTACCCTTGGATCGACCCGGCCGGTTACGAATATTTCCGCACGCGTCTGGGCCAGGCGCGTCGGGATGTGGAGCATGGTCTGGCGATCACTTTGCAGCATTACACGACGCGGGAAGGCCAGGAGCGCATGCTGGAAATTCTCCAGTTCAAACTGGACATTCTTTGGAGCATGCTCGATGCCATGAGCATGGCCTACGAACTGAACCGCCCGCCGTACCACAGCGTGACCGAACAGCGGGTCTGGCATAAAGGAATCACCTTATGAGTTTCGATCGCAGCAAAACCCCGACATGGCGCACCGGCTACCGCTTCCAGTACGAACCAGCGCAAAAAGGCCATGTGCTGCTCTACCCGGAAGGCATGATCAAACTCAACGACAGCGCTGCGCTGATTGGCGGTTTGATTGATGGTCAGCGGGATGTCGCGGCGATCATTGCCGAACTGGGCGCGCAGTTCCCCGACGTGCCTGAGCTCGGTGACGACATCGAGCAATTCATGGAGGTCGCCCGTGCTCAGCACTGGATCGAACTTGCCTGATTCCGTGTCAGACAAGTTACCGCCCAAGCCTGAAATCGGCCTGCCACTGTGGTTGCTGGCCGAGCTGACCTATCGCTGCCCGTTGCAATGCCCGTACTGCTCCAATCCGCTGGATTTCGCCGAGCAGGGCAAAGAGCTGACCACCGAGCAGTGGATCAAGGTCTTTCGCGAAGCTCGGGAGATGGGCGCGGCGCAGCTGGGTTTTTCTGGCGGTGAGCCGCTGGTGCGTCAAGACCTCGCCGAGTTGATCTTTGAAGCGCGCAAGCTGGGTTTCTACACCAACCTGATCACCTCCGGCATCGGCCTGACCGAGCAGAAAATCAGCGACTTCAAAAAGGCCGGTCTGGACCACATCCAGATCAGTTTCCAGGCCAGTGACGAGCAGGTGAATAACCTCTTGGCCGGCTCAAAAAAGGCCTTCGCGCAAAAGCTCGAAATGGCTCGCGCAGTGAAGGCTCACGGTTACCCGATGGTGCTGAACTTCGTCACCCATCGGCACAACATCGACAAGATCGACCGAATCATCGAACTGTGCATCGCCCTTGAAGCGGACTTCGTCGAACTCGCGACGTGCCAGTTTTACGGCTGGGCGCAGCTCAATCGGGTTGGCCTGTTGCCGACCAAAGAACAATTGGTTCGCGCCGAACGCATCACCAACGAATACCGCGCCAAACTGGAAGCCGAAGGGCATCCGTGCAAGCTGATTTTCGTTACGCCGGACTATTACGAAGAACGTCCGAAAGCCTGCATGAACGGTTGGGGCAGTATCTTTCTGACCGTCACGCCGGACGGAACCGCCCTGCCCTGTCACGGCGCCCGACAGATGCCGGTGCAGTTTCCCAACGTGCGCGACCACAGCATGCAGCACATCTGGTATGACTCGTTCGGTTTCAACCGCTTTCGCGGTTACGACTGGATGCCCGAGCCGTGCCGCTCCTGCGACGAGAAAGAAAAAGACTTCGGCGGCTGCCGCTGTCAGGCGTTCATGCTCACGGGTGACGCGAGCAACGCCGACCCGGTGTGCAGCAAGTCGGAACATCACGGCGTGATTCTCAAGGCCCGCGAAGAAGCCGAACACGCGACCCAGACCATTGAACAACTGGCCTTTCGCAATGAACGAAACTCACGCCTCATCGCCAAAAGCTGAACCCTTAAGCGCCGCCAGGGCTGTCGCGGCCGGCATCGACTTCGCCGAGTTGCAAGTCGGCATGCATGGCCTGTTCTGGAACGAATACCGGCCCAAGGACGCCGCCTGCCGGATCTGGCGGTGGCGCGACGGCCAGGCTCATTGCCTGACGCCGCCCCCCTTCAGTGTGCGCAGCCGGGTGTACGAATATGGCGGCGGCGCGTTTTGTCTGACCGATGACGGGCTTGTTTTCGTCAACGAGGCAGACCAGCAGCTGTACCGGCAATCGCTGACGGGTGAGGCGCCTGAGGTGCTGACTTCAAGTGAATGCCGCTACGGCGATTTGCACTTCGCCAGCGGGCAGGTGCTGGCGGTGGAAGAGAACCGCGATCGACATCGCCTGGTGGCTATCGATCTGGCTGACGGCCAACGTCATCTGTTGGTCGAAGGCGCCGATTTCTACGCTGCACCGACCGTGAGCCCTGACGGTCAGCGTCTGGCCTGGATCGAGTGGAGTCGCCCGGATCAGCCCTGGACCGCGACTCGCCTGATGGTTGCCGAACGCCAGAGTGATCACACCTTTGCGCCACCGCGATGTGTGGCCGGCGACGGTGCTCAGGAGTCACTGCAACAACCACGATTCGATGACCGCGGCCGTTTGTTTTGTCTGACCGATCGCGGCGGTTTCTGGCAGCCGTGGGTGGAGTCGGGCAACGGTCTGAGCCCACTGCCAAGTGTCGATGCCGACCATGGACCGGCGCCTTGGCAACTGGGTGGTTGCACCTGGTTGCCGTTGGGCGAAGACAGTTATCTGGCGAGTTGGACCGAAGGCGGTTTTGGTCGACTGGGGCTTTGTCATGGCGATGGTTCCTGTGATGATTTCACTGGCGACTACAGCCGCTTCCGCCATCTCGCACAGGATGAGCAGTTCATCTACTGCATCGCCGCTTCGCCGGTCAGTTCGTCGACGGTGATTGCCATTGACCGCCAGAACCGGCAGGTGAAGACACTCGCCGGCGGTGTTGCACCGCTGCTCGCCGAACAGATCAGCCGCCCGCAACCCCTGCGCTATCCGAGTGGTTCGGGCGAGGCCCACGGTTTCTTCTACCCAGCGATGACCGGTGACACGAAATCGCCGTTGGTGGTGTTCATTCACGGCGGCCCGACTTCCGCCTGCTACCCGATGTTCGACCCGCGGATCCAGTATTGGGCACAACGCGGCTTTGCCGTGGCCGATCTCAACTACCGAGGCAGCAGCGGCTATGGCCGCCCTTATCGCCAGGCGCTGCATATGAGCTGGGGCGATGTGGATGTGGAAGATGCCTGTGCGGTGGTGGACTACCTTGCCAAACGTGGACTGATCGACGGCGACAAAGCGTTTATCCGTGGAGGAAGGGCCGGTGGCTACACCACGTTGTGCGCACTGGCCTTTCACAAGGTCTTTCGTGCGGGCGCCAGCCTGTATGGCGTCAGCGACCCCGTTGCGCTAGGCCGCGCAACGCACAAGTTCGAAGGCGATTATCTGGATTGGTTGATCGGCGACCCGGTGCAGGACGCCGAACGCTACGCCGCGCGCACGCCATTGCTGCACGCGAGCAATATCAGCGTTCCGGTGATTTTCTTTCAGGGTGAACTAGACGCTGTGGTGGTGCCACAACAGACCCGCGACATGGTCACTGCGCTACAGGACAACGGCATTCTGGTCGAAGCACATTACTACGCCGACGAACGCCATGGCTTTCGCAAGGCCGGCAATCAGGCCCATGCGCTGGAGCAGGAGTGGTTGTTTTATCAAAGGGTGATGGCGCTCGCGGGCTGAAGTCTGCGCTCAGTGCAGGTATTGCTCGCGAATGCGATCTAACCGGCGCGGCAAAACTCAGCGCTTGGCGATGATGTACACCGCATGCACGATCCCCGGAATGTAACCGCACAATGTCAGCAGAATATTCAGCCAGAATGCCCCAGCGAAACCGACTTGCAGAAACACACCCAGTGGCGGCAACAGAATGGCGATGATGATTCGAATAAAGTCCATGGGGTAGCTCCTGATTGAAGTTGGCTCTTGTGAAACCATACAGCTAATCGACCTGCGGCGTTCTTCAGGGTTCATTGCGGCTCTTCAAGGCCAGTATTCGAGATGTGTCGGGATGTGCAGCGGCAACAGGCTTCGCTGACGTTGTTGCGGACATTGCTGGAAGAAGTGATGAATGGGCCGGATGACCACTTGAATGGCCCGGCGACACTGGACGGGTTGCACTGAGTACTTTTTTCCAGGCAAAAGAAAACCCCGCCGAAGCGGGGCTTTGCAGACTGTTTCCCTGACATCCATTTCACTCCGCCATCCTGGCAGAATCCTACGTGTCCGTGTTGTTGCTTTGCGCTTCCTGCGCGACGTCCATGTGAAGTAGATTAGCTCTGGATCCAATCTTCGCCTATGGGAAAACAGCAGCACGTTATGTAAGAGAAAGCTTACATAACGTCAAAGGATCAGAATTGTCCTGCGTCCAGCAGAAACAGCGATTCGCTGCCCGCCTTTACCGACGCGCTCAACGAGTGAATACGCGGCAGCAGACGTGCGAAATAAAACCGCGCCGTACCGAGTTTGCTCGCATAGAAATCGTCCTGCGCTTCTTTACCTACGGCTGCCTTGGCCATCAGTGCCCACATGTAGGCGTAGGCCATGTAACCGAATGCTTGCAGATACTCGACCGAAGCAGCGCCGATTTCGTTCGGGTTGTTTTTCGCCCGATCCAGCAACCACGCGGTCAGTTCGTCGAGGGTGTCCACCGCATCGTTCAGCGGCTGAGTGAACTCCGCCAGGTCAGCGTTGGCCGTCGCGGTAAAATGACGAATCTCGTCGGCGAACAGTTTGTAGAACGCCCCGCCGCTGCCGACAATCTTGCGCCCGACAAGGTCCAGCGCCTGAATACCGTTGGTGCCTTCGTAGATCTGAGTGATCCGTACATCACGAACCAGTTGCTCCTGGCCCCACTCACGGATGTAGCCGTGACCGCCAAAAATCTGTTGGCCGTGAACCGTGGTTTCCAGACCCAGGTCGGTCAGGAAGGCCTTGGCCACCGGCGTCAGCAGTGCAACCAGATCTTCTGCGCGCTTGCGGGTGGCGGCGTCTTCGCTGAATTTGGCGGTGTCCAGCTGCATCGCCACGTAAGTGGAGAAGGCACGGCCGCCTTCGTTCGAGGCTTTCATGGTCAGCAGCATGCGACGCACGTCCGGGTGGACGATGATCGGGTCAGCCACCTTGTCCTTGTTCTGCGCGCCGGTCGGGGAGCGGCTTTGCAGACGGTCGCGAGCGTATTCAATAGCGTTCTGGTACGAGCGCTCGCCAGTGGCCAAGCCCTGGATGCCAACGCCCAGACGCTCGTAGTTCATCATGGTGAACATCGCCGCCAGGCCTTTGTTCGGCTCGCCGACCAGGTAACCCACGGCTTCGTCGAAGTTCATCACACAGGTCGCGGACGCCTGGATGCCCATCTTGTGTTCGATCGAACCGCAGTTCGCCGGGTTACGCGCGCCCAGGCTGCCATCGGCATTGACCATAAACTTCGGCACCAGGAACAGCGAAATACCTTTCGGCCCCGCCGGTGCGTCCGGCAGTTTGGCCAGTACCAGATGGATGATGTTCTCGGTCAGGTCATGCTCACCGCCGGTGATGAAGATTTTGGTGCCACTGACTTTGTAGGAACCGTCGGCCTGAGGCTCGGCCTTAGTGCGGATGATCCCCAGGTCAGTACCGGCATGCGGCTCGGTCAGGCACATTGAGCCGGCCCAGACACCGGCGTACATGTTTGGCAGGTATGCAGCTTTCAGCTCTTCGCTGGCGTGGGCGTTAATCGACAAGCAGGCACCGGCGGTCAGCATCGGGTACAGACCGAACGACAGGCTTGCAGAGTTGACCATTTCTTCGACCTGAGCCGAAACAGCCTTGGGCATGCCCATGCCGCCATAGGTCGGATCGCCACCGACACCGACCCAACCGCCTTCAGCGTAAGTCTGATACGCCTGTGGGAAACCGGCCGGGGTGGTGACGGCACCGTCGGCCCAGCGGCAACCTTCTTCGTCAGCTGCACGGCTCAGTGGCGCGATGCTTTTGCTGGTGACCTTGCCGGCTTCTTCGAGAATGGCTTCAACCGTTTCCGCATCGACGGTCTCGGCCAGCGCAGGCAGTTCGGCCCAGAGTTTGGCGACCTCGAAAACTTCATTGAGGACGAAGCGCATATCGCGCAGGGGCGCTTTGTAGTCAGCCATGGCAAACCTCGCAAGATCTAAACAGGTGGTTCGTAGAATAGTGATTTCGTTGCGTCCGAGTGTACCTCAACAACTTTTACGACACATAGGGTCGACTCATGACTGTTTTGTTATTTTTAGTCACTGACTTGTTCTCCATAAAGAAGCCCGCAGCAAGGCGGGCTTCTTTATGGCTGATTTGAATGATTAGAGTGCAAACAACTCCGCCGGCAGCTTCATTAGACAATCGCTGCCCGCCTCGATGGCCGCCCGATGAGACGCAGTGCGCGGCAGCAAACGCTTGAAGTAAAACTCACTGGTCGCCAGTTTGCCCTGGCAGTAATCGGCATCACCACCACCCGCCTCCAACTGCGCCTGAGCCACCAACGCCATGCGTAACCACAGGTAGCCGAGGATGATGTAGCCGCTGTACATCAGGTAATCCACCGAGGCGGCGCCGACTTCATCCGGATTTTTCATCGCCGCCATGCCGACCTTGGTGGTCAACTCGCCCCACTGCTGATTCAGACCATTGAGTTGCGCCACATAGCTGCCGAGTTGCGGATGTTCAGCGTTTGCCGCACAGAACTTGTGGACGATTTTGGTGAAACCGCGCAGCAGTTTTCCCTGACTGCCAAGGACTTTGCGCCCAAGCAAGTCCAGCGCCTGAATGCCGTTGGTGCCTTCGTAGATCGGCGCGATCCGGCAGTCGCGAACCAGTTGTTCCATGCCCCACTCACGAATGAAACCGTGGCCGCCAAACACCTGCATGCCGAGGTTGGTCACCTCCAGCCCGGTGTCGGTCATAAAGGCTTTGCAGATCGGCGTCAGGAACGCCAACAGGTCTTCGGCATCCTGGCGCGCCGTTTCATCCGGGCTCAGGTGAGCGACGTCCAGCAACTGCGCGGTGAAGTAGGTCAGTGCCCGGTTGCCTTCGTTGAAAGCCTTCATGGTCAGCAACATCCTGCGCACATCGGGATGAACAATGATCGGGTCCGCGACTTTTTCCGGTGCTTTCGGGCCGGTCAGCGAACGCATCTGCAGGCGGTCGTTGGCATATTTGATCGCGCCCTGGAAACTTGCCTCACCCAGACACAGACCTTGCATGCCGGTGCCGAGCCGCGCGTGGTTCATCATGGTGAACATGCAGTTCAGGCCCTTGTTCGGCTCACCGATCAAGAAACCCTTGGCTTCATCGAAATTGAGCACGCAGGTGGCCGAGGCCTTGATGCCCATTTTGTGTTCGATCGAGCCGCAGGAAACGCCGTTGCGCTCGCCCGCCTCGCCCTCGGCATCGGGTAGGAATTTAGGAACGATAAACAGCGAAATACCCTTGGTACCGGCAGGAGCGTCCGGCAGTTTGGCCAACACCAGGTGAATGATGTTGTCACTCATGTCGTGCTCGCCAGCGGAGATAAAGATCTTGCTGCCGGAGATCGCGTAACTGCTATCGGCCTGAGGCACGGCGCGGGTCTTGATGATGCCCAGATCGGTGCCGCAATGGGCTTCGGTCAGGCACATGGTGCCGGTCCATTGACCAGCGGTGAGCTTGCTCAGGTAGGTTTGTTTCTGCTCTTCGGTGCCATGGGCGTGAATTGCCGACATCGCACCGTGAGTCAGGCCGGGATACATGCCCCAAGAGGTATTGCTGGAACCGACCATTTCGCTGATGACCAGCCCCAAAGAACTTGGCAAACCTTGGCCACCGTAAACCGGATCCGCCGCCAGACCATGCCAGCCGCCTTCAACGTATTGTGCGAAAGCCTGCTTGAAACCTGTAGGCGTTGTGACCACGCCGTTGTCGAAATGACAGCCTTCTTCGTCGCCGCTGCGATTCAGCGGTGCGAGAACGTTCTCACAGAATTTCGCGCCTTCTTCAAGGATCGCATTGATCATGTCCGGGCTGGCATCGGTGGCGCCCAGCGCGGCATAGTTGCTGTGGAAATCGAAGACGTGGTCGATCAGAAAGCGCATATCGCGCAGGGGAGCTTTGTACTCGGGCATGGTCATTTCTCCGGCAGCAGATTGCTCAAACCTACTGCCGCGCACTACGCCTCACAATCACAGTCCAGACGCTGAATGCGCCATCATCACTCAACCCGCAGCGGCGTCCATGCGCACCGCGCCACGACGGTTCTGACCGAAAGCCATCACACAGTTTCGCCCCGCGCCTTTGGCGCTGTAGAGCGCCTGGTCAGCGGATTTGAGCACTTCTTCCGGCGTGCGCTGCTCCAACCGCTCGGCGACACCGATGCTGACGGTGACCGATACACTCGAGGCGCCTGAACCGGCGCGGCGCTGGCGTCCCTGCTGGTCATCCTGGGGACGGTTGTCCTGATTGCGCAGCTGGATGTTGTAGGTGGCGATGGATTCGCGAATGACTTCCAGGTGCGGCATGCACTCTTCAAGAGTCTTGCCTGCGAACACCAGGGCAAATTCCTCACCGCCGTAGCGATATGCCCTGCCGCCCCCGCTGATTTTCGACAGCTTGCTGGCGACCAGTCGCAGCACTTGGTCGCCGACATCGTGACCATGTGTGTCGTTGAATTTCTTGAAGTGATCGACGTCGCCCATGGCCAGTACATAATTGCGCCCCAGCCAGCCGCTGCATGCGCTCGTTCAGCGCGCGACGGCCGGGCAGACCGGTGAGCTCATCGCGGAACGCCATCTGATAGGCCTCATGGGCAACCGCCGCGGCAATCATCAACATCACCTGGCTGCACATGATGTTCAGGGTGAATGGCAGGATGAAGGTTTTCGGCAACATCCAGAACAATCCCAACAGCCCCACCAATTGCGCAGCATGCAAGGGTCTTGGGTTGCGCCAGTATTGCCAGGCCAGTAACAGGAACGAGGCGATGAATACCGGGTAGGACAACTGGATCAGGCTCATCCAGGCACCATGCAGGGCTGGCCAGCGGATCTCTGACAACCACATCAGCAGCGCCTGTGGGTAACTTTGCTCCAGCCCCAGCGCAACGCTACCGAACGCCAGCAACACAGCGAAGCGCGCCACCATGTCCTGGAACAGGTGAGTACGCTCTTGCCAGGCGGCGAACAAGCCAAACAGCAACGGCAACAACAGACAGCACAGATGGAACACCACCGCGGCGTCTTCACGAACCTTGCCGTTGTCGCGGTAGTAATCGGTCTGGGTGTCGAGCAGGAAGTAGGCGATGTACACCGTGACCATCAGAAACAGTTCACGCTGACGTCGGTAAACCGCGCAATACGCCCCGCCGAGCAACAGCACCAGAGTAGGCAACACGTTGAACAGCGAGGTGAAGAAGACGTTGAGATCCTTGACGTAGGCAGCCGCAAGCCCCGCAAGCAACAACAGCAGCGATGGCAAAAAGTGACTGAAACGTACAGCGGAAGAACGCGGCAAGGGTAAAGCTCCGACCCGGCAAACAAGATGGCATTGTGCCTGCACTTGGGGCAATTAAGCACATACGATGTGACGTGTGTCACATCGCCATCCTCTTTAACGGCAGCAAAGTCGTTCTTCTTAGCGTTTTAGTCAGGAATATTTGCAGGCGCGTCGGGCACAAAAAAGCCGCTGCTCCCGAGGAAGCAGCGGCTTTATGAAGGACTGCGTAGGACTTAGTAACCCAGTGCGAAGTCTTCTTCTTTCATGTCCATCAGGTTGTTGGCACCCGACAGCATGGTTACAACGTGAGTGCGGGTACGCGGCAGGATACGCTGGAAGTAGAAGCGCGCAGTCTGCAGCTTGGCGGTGTAGAACGCCTCTTCGGTGGTGCCGGCAGCCAGTTTCTCGGTAGCCAGACGCGCCATGTCAGCCCAGAAGTAGGCAAGGCAGGCGTAACCGGAGTACATCAGGTAGTCCACCGACGCGGCGCCGACTTCTTCGCGGTCTTTCATGGCGGCCATACCGACCTTCATGGTCAGTTCGCCCCACTCTTTGTTCAGCGCAGCCAATGGCCCGACGAACTCTTTGACCGCGTCGTTACCTTCGTTGGTCTGGCAGAACTTGTGGACGATCTTGGTGAAGCCTTTGAGCGCTTCGCCTTGAGTCATCAACACTTTACGGCCCAGCAGGTCGAGTGCCTGGATACCGGTGGTGCCTTCATACAGCATCGAAATGCGGCTGTCGCGAACGTTCTGCTCCATGCCCCACTCGGCGATGAAGCCGTGGCCGCCGTAGATTTGTACGCCGTGGTTAGCGGATTCGAAACCGACTTCAGTCATGAAGGCTTTGGCGATCGGCGTCATGAACGCCAGCAGCGCGTCAGCTTTCTTCTTCTCTTCTTCATCTACGCCGTACTTGACGATGTCGACTTGCTTGGCGGTGAAGTAAACCATCGCACGGTTGCCTTCGGCGAACGCCTTCATGGTCAACAGCATGCGACGTACGTCAGGGTGAACGATGATCGGGTCAGCGGCTTTGTCCGGCGCTTTCGGGCCAGTCAGGGAGCGCATTTGCAGGCGATCGCGAGCGTATTTCAGGCCGCCCTGGAAGCCGATCTCGGCGTGCGCCAGACCTTGCAGCGCGGTCCCCAGACGTGCGGTGTTCATGAAAGTGAACATGCAGTTCAGGCCTTTGTTCGCCGGGCCGATCAGGTAACCGGTGGCCGCGTCGAAGTTCATCACGCAGGTGGCGTTACCGTGGATACCCATCTTGTGTTCCAGGGAACCGCAGCTCACAGCGTTGCGTGCGCCGATCGAACCGTCTGCGTTCGGCAGGAATTTCGGAACGATGAACAGCGAAATGCCTTTGGTGCCGGCCGGTGCATCCGGCAGACGTGCCAGAACGATGTGGACGATGTTGTCGGCCATGTCGTGTTCGCCGGCCGAGATGAAGATCTTGGTTCCGGAAACTTTGTAGGAACCGTCGGCCTGAGGCTCGGCCTTGGTGCGCAGCATGCCCAGGTCAGTGCCGCAGTGTGGTTCGGTCAGGCACATGGTGCCGGTCCATTCGCCGGAAACCAGTTTGGTCAGGTAAGCCTCTTGCTGCTCAGGCGTGCCGTGCTCGGAAATGGTGTTCATCGCGCCATGGGACAGGCCTGGGTACATGCCCCACGACCAGTTGGCTTCGCCAACCATTTCGCTGACGGCCAGACCCAGAGACTCTGGCAGGCCTTGGCCGCCGTGCTCTACGTCGTGAGCCAGGCTTGGCCAGCCGCCTTCAACGAATTGCTTGTAGGCTTCTTTGAAACCAGTCGGGGTTTTAACGCCGGACTCGCTCCAGGTGCAGCCTTCGGTGTCACCCACGCGGTTCAGCGGAGCCAGCACCTGCTCACAAAACTTGGCGCCTTCTTCGAGAATGGCGTCAACCATGTCCGGAGTTGCGTCTGCACAAGCCGGAAGGCTCTGATAGTGCGCTTCGTAGCCGAGCAGTTCGTCACGAACGAAGCGAATATCACGCAAGGGGGCCTTGTAGTCAGGCATAGCGATAAACCTCTGCTGATGTAACCGGGAATGAAGGACCGCGTTGATTTGCTGTGACGGTCAAACAGTTGTTTGAAACATACGTTTACGCCCAATTCTTGTCAAGCGCCGATCTTTTGCCGTTCGTCATCGCTAATACCTGCGATGAAAATGGTCACAGAAAACTGGCCTGATCGACACTGCAAATGGCCAATAAAGCCTGCCGCCCTATCAGTTCTTACAGGTTCACGAAATAACGAAAAGGCGTCTACTGACTATAGGCTCTCGCGGGGTCAATGATTGACCTTCCTGAGGATCGCCTATGGAGGGGATTTGAGATGGACAATCAACCAAACGCTGACGTGCCAGAGCCCGGTTCGCCTGACCCGAATTTTGGCGACAACGGCATAGTCATACCCAGCAAAGAATCTGGTGTGACGCATGCCATCGTCTCTGACGAGTCTGGACGCTTGACCCATGCATCAAGAATCGGGAAAGAATTTCTTCTCGCTCGCCTGCTGATGGATGGTGACGTTGACGAGGGTTTCGTACCCACCACAAGTCAATTCGAAACAGGCGACCAATCCATTCCGATGCGGTTGTTACTGCAAAAAGACGGAAAAATCGTCCTGATTGGCGAATCGAAAAAAGACAATGTTCGCCGACCTGGCGTGCGACGTTTTCACCCCAATGGCAGTCCCGACCTTATTTTTGGTAACCGGATCAGAACGGGGCCGGATAATTCATTCGCGCCAGTGGTTCCCCATAAGTTCGTTGATGGCTGCCTGCAAGACGATCAAAAGATACTCATCGTCGCCAACTATTACGTCAACTACTCCCTTGGAACGCCCGTGAGTCGCCTGTACCGCCTGCAAAGCAACGGAGAACCGGATACCGGGTTCGGCAATGGCCAAGGTTTCATCGATATCAAGTTCAAACAAAGGGACAGCTTTGCCCGTATGGTTCACGTTCAGCGTGACGGTAAGATTATCGTCACAGGCCTCTACTTTGATGCGCAAAAAGAAAGATGCGGGGCGGGCGCGCGATACAGCGTAGAAGGAAACCTTGATACAACTTTCGGAACGGATGGTTTCAGCGATATTTCCCTGAAGTTGGCAGAATCGCCCAAAAGCACCATCGCCAGCGACTTTCTATTTAGCGATTCACTCAGCTGCCTACAGTCGGACGACAAGGTCATTTTCGCAACCTGGACAAGGGGGGCAGACGGCAGGGATTGGGGTCTACTGACCAGACTCAATGCCGATGGCAGCAACGACCAGCAGTTTAACGCCGGCTCGCCGGCTCTCACCTCTCGCAAAGATGCCGATGTGCGCTGGCGTGCGGCAGCGGTGCAAGCGGACGGAAAAATTGTCGTCGTGGGCTACGTACGCTGGGAGACTCCGGGCAATGAACTCTTCATGGCCAAACAGCGATTTTCTCCAGAGGGACAACCGGAGGATTTCGCTTGGTTTAACAGCCCCGGCGATTACTGGGATGTGGCAATCCAATCAAGTAAGCGGATCGTCGTATCGGGTAGCAGCGGGGGATCTTCGACAGGAGAGCCCAGAGTAATCGGGCTGTTGGCCGAATGACCCCCGATTCAAATCTGCGCGTTTTCGATGAAGGATGTTTGCCCGGCTGTTTGTTTGGCCGGGTAAACAGAATCAGGCGAAGGTATCGATCAACGTACCAAGCATTTCATCGGATGCCTTGGCGACTTTAACGCCCAGTTCCACTTGGAGTTTTCCTTGAGACATCTCGACCATATTGCTGGCCAGATCCGATTGCTGGCTGCGGTCTACCGCACGCAGACGATCGACCTGAATCTCGGAGGACTGACTGGTGACCGAACGCTCGATGGTGTTGTTGGCGATCTGCCCCGAAGCCTGATCGACACGGTTCTGCCCTGTCTGAATAGTGCTCAGACCGGCATAAAAAGCGGTGTTTCCTGAGATTTCCATGGGGGAACTCGTCTGACAAAGGATCAACAGCGGCCATTGAACCAGACACGCCGACAAAAGGCCCGACAAAAACACTAATGGCACAGTGCCTTGTCATAGGTAAAACCCCAAGCCAACAATCTCAGTCCAATAGATCCAGCTGCAGATGTTCAGCCACTGCTTCAACTGTCACCGATTTGAGTTTCGGCACCCGCCCCAGACACGGCGCGGGAATGCGTTCGGCCAGCGTCGCGAGGTTCTCTTCCAGGCGCGAGGTCTTCGGATCAATGATGTTGGCCACCCACCCTGCCAACTGCAAACCATCCCGTGCGATCGCCTCGGCTGTCAGCAGTGCATGATTGATGCAACCCAGCCGTACGCCGACCACCAGGATCACCGGCAGACCCAGCGCCATGGCCAGGTCCGACAGATTGTCCTGATCCGCCAACGGCACTCGCCAGCCGCCAGCGCCTTCGATCAAGGTGAAGTCCGCGTGCATATCGAGAATCTGCCGCATCGGTGTCAACAGTGATTGCACGGTCAACGCCACGCCGGCCTCCCGCGCCGCCAGATGCGGTGCGATCGCAGGCTCGAACGCGACCGGATTGACCTGATCGTAGGTCAACGGTATCGAACACTCGGCCAGCAGTGCCAGCGCATCGGCGTTGCGCAATCCCTTGGGCGTCAGGTCGCAGCCGGAGGCCACCGGCTTGCCCGCCGCCGTGCTCAAACCCGACAATCGCGCGGCATGCAGCAGACCCGCGGCAACGGTGGTCTTGCCGACATCGGTGTCAGTGCCGGCGATGAAATAGGCTGCGCTCATAAGGGTTTCTCCAACACGGCGTAAACCACTTGATAAGTCGCCGGCAGTCCCTGTGCCTGACGAAATTGCTCGTAAGCCTCGATCAGGCCGAGGATCCGCGCCCTGCCGGTCAAACCACCCGGCCGACCGGGGTTCAGGTTATGCGCCCCAAGCGCCTTCAGCTCATGGGTCAGGCTGCGGACATCAGGGTAATGCAACACATGCGGATGTGTTTCGAGGCTGGCGACCTTCAAGCCGCTGCCCGCGCAAAGCTGTTGGTAAACACCGAACTCGCGGAAGCGGTTGACGTGCACCATGCCATCCACCTGACGCCAGCTGTCGCGCAATTCGTACAGCGTGCCTACACACAGACTAGCAAACGCGAAAATTCCGCCCGGTTTCAGCACCCGATACGCTTCATTGAGCACCGAGGCGAAATCCGCGCACCATTGCACTGCCAGGCTGGAGAAGACCAGGTCGCAGGTCGAATCCTGCAACGGCAAGCGCTCGGCATCGCCCGCGATGAAATGAGTCGCGCCGCCCAAGGGCCGGGCGTGATTGAGCATGCCTTCTGCGATGTCCAACGCCACGCCAGCACTCGCAGGAAACTTCTCCGCCAAGGCTCGGCTGAAATACCCGGTGCCGCAGCCCATATCCAGCCAACGAGCTGGGACAAAATCTTCCGGTAACCGACGCAACAACTCGCTGCCCACGTCGCGCTGCAGTTCGGCCACGCTGTCGTAGCTCGCCGCCGCACGGGAAAAGGATGCCGCCACCTGGCGTTTGTCGGGCAAGCCGCCGGGCAGGTTGGGAAGGGATAAATCAGTCATCACCGAACTCATGCAAAAAGGCCTGAATCGCCCCCGCCACACCGTGGGGGTCTTCCAGAAGAAACGCGTGACTGGCCTGTTCAATCAGACCGATTTCGACATCCGGCAGCAGTGCCAGCAGGTCCCCCGCTGCTTCGGCCGGGACCAGCCCGTCGAGGCCGGCGAACAAGTGCAATTGCGGGCCGCGAAACGCTTGCAACGCTTGCCGGGTATCCAGTTGGGCAAGCAACTCCAGGCCGCTCATTAGCACCGGTGAAGACGTATGCGGTGCGCCAGCGAGCAACAGTCGCGATATCCCGCGCGGGTCTTCGGCACCTTGGGCGCACAGCAGCGAAAAACGTTTCAACGTCATGCGCGAGTCAGCCTTGCAGCCGGCCAGAAACGCATCGAAGGTTTCGCCGGGCATCGCGCTCGACCATTGTTCATGGGCGACAAAGGAAGGGTTACTCGCCAGGGTCACCAAGCCGCAGCAGCGGTCACCGCGTCGCGCCGCCAATTCGGACGCCAGCATGCCGCCCAATGACCAGCCACCGAGCCAGGCATCCTGTGGCAACGTCGAGTCCAACTCATCGAGCCATTCTTCAAGATCGCTCGACTCCAGTTCCGGCAACGGCTCGATCTCGACTCGCAGGTGCTCATCCAAACCCTGCAAGGCCGCCGCCAAGGGTTCCAGCGGCGAAATCCCGAGGCCCCAACCCGGTAGCAGAATCAGACGATCACGCATGGCTTGGCTCCGGTCCCAGTTGTTGAAAACAATCGGCCAGTCCATTTAACAATAGCTGTACCTGCGCCTCGCTGTGAGCGGCGGTCAGGGTTACGCGCAAACGTGCGCTGCCCGCGGGCACGGTCGGCGGACGAATCGCAGTCACCATCAGCCCGCGTTCGCGCAGCATCTGCGACAGTCGAACCGCACGCCCGGCATCGCCGATCATGATCGGCTGGATCGGCGTGAAGCTGTCCATCAACTCCAGGCCAATCTGTTCGGCGCCTTGGCGGAACTGGCGAATCAGCGTCTGCAGATGCTCACGTCGCCAGTGTTCGCTGCGCAACAGCTCCAGGCTTTTCAGCGTCGCGCAGGCCAGTGCCGGCGGTTGGCTGGTGGTGTAGATGTAAGGGCGAGCGAACTGGATCAGGCTTTCGATCAGCTCTTCACTGCCAGCCACAAAAGCACCGGCCGTACCGAAAGCCTTGCCGAGGGTGCCGACCAGCACCGGCACGTCCTCCTGACTCAGACCGAAGTGCTCGACGATCCCGCCGCCATTGGCACCCAGCGGACCAAAACCGTGAGCGTCATCGACCATCAGCCAGGCGCCTTTGGCCTTGGCTTCCCGCGCCAGCGCCGGCAGGTCGGCGATATCACCGTCCATGCTGAACACGCCATCGGTGACCACCAGCGTATTGCCGGTGGCCTTCTCCAGGCGCTTGGCCAGACTGGCCGCGTCGTTATGCAGATAGCGATTGAAACGCGCACCGGACAACAGCCCTGCATCCAGCAATGATGCGTGATTGAGTCGGTCTTCCAGCACCGTATCGCCTTGCCCGACCAGTGCGGTGACCGCGCCGAGGTTGGCCATGTAACCGGTGGTGAATAGTAATGCTCGCGGGCGGCCGGTGAACTCGGCGAGGGCTTCTTCCAGTGAGTGATGCGGGCCGCTGTGGCCGATCACCAGATGCGAAGCGCCACCGCCCACGCCCCAGCGCGACGCGCCGGCGCGCCAGGCTTCGATCACTTGCGGGTGATTGGCCAGGCCCAGGTAATCGTTGTTACAGAACGCCAGCAACGGCTGACCATCGACCACCACTTCAGGGCCCTGAGGGCTTTCGAGCAGCGGGCGCTGGCGATAAAGGTTTTCGGCACGACGGGCAGCAAGGCGCGCGCTGAGATCGAAAGACATGCAGACCTCGGCAGATCAAAAAACGTGAGACTGGATGCGATCTAATGTGGGAGCTGGCTTGCCTGCGATGACGGCAGCACATTCAACATCAATGTGGCTGACAGACCGCTATCGCAGCGATGCGGCGACCCGACAAGCCAGCTCCCACATTTTTACCGCATTCCAATAGGCGAAACGATAGAAAACTCAGACAGCAGCGTTATAGAACTGCTCGCTGCTCTTCTGCTCCACCAGTGCCTGCTCAATTGCAGCCTGATGCACTTCATCGGCGTGCTCTTCGCGCGCTTCCGGCAGGATGCCCAGACGTGAGAACAGTTGCATGTCCTTGTCCGCCTGCGGGTTGGCGGTGGTCAGCAGTTTTTCGCCGTAGAAAATCGAGTTGGCGCCGGCGAAGAACGCCAGGGCCTGCATCTGCTCGTTCATCGCTTCGCGGCCGGCGGACAGGCGCACGTGGGATTTCGGCATCAGGATGCGGGCGACAGCGAGCATGCGGATGAAGTCGAACGGGTCGATGTCGTCGGCATTTTCCAGCGGCGTACCGGCGACTTTCACCAGCATGTTGATCGGCACCGACTCTGGATGCTCCGGCAGGTTGGCCAACTGGATCAGCAGGTTGGCGCGGTCGTCGAGGGACTCGCCCATGCCGAGAATACCGCCGGAGCAGATCTTCATCCCCGAATCACGCACGTAGGCCAGGGTTTGCAGGCGCTCGCTGTAAGTACGGGTGGTAATGATGCTGCCGTAGAACTCGGGCGAGGTGTCGAGGTTGTGGTTGTAGTAATCCAGGCCGGCTTCGGCCAGCGCGACGGTCTGGTCCTGATCGAGACGACCCAGGGTCATACAGGTTTCCAGGCCCATGGCTTTCACGCCTTTGACCATCTCCAGCACGTACGGCATGTCTTTGGCCGACGGGTGTTTCCACGCCGCGCCCATGCAGAAACGGGTCGAACCGATGGCCTTGGCGCGAGCGGCCTCTTCGAGGACCTTCTGCACTTCCATCAGTTTTTCTTTTTCCAGGCCCGTGTTGTAGTGGCCGGACTGCGGACAATATTTGCAATCTTCCGGGCAAGCACCGGTTTTGATCGACAGCAGCGTCGAGACCTGCACGCGGTTGGCGTCGAAATGCGCGCGGTGCACCGTCTGCGCCTGGAACAACAGGTCGTTGAATGGCTGAACGAAGAGTGCTTTGACTTCGGCCAAAGACCAGTCATGACGCAGGGTTGCAGTGGTGCTGGCGCTCATGGGCGTTTCCTTGTTTATGCTTGGCAAGCGGCTGGGGAATGGAATACCCACAGACGCGACACGGATGTTCGGCATATTTAAGGAAGAGCGATGCGCTGTCAACCACGTTACGTAGGACCGGTTTACATCTGGTTAAACAATAACCAACACTGCTTACTCTGCAGTGAAGCGACCGAAGATACCCGGCCAATCTGTATGGCCTGCGAAACCGACCTGCCCTGGCTGGGCGAGCACTGCCAAACCTGCGCCCTGCCCTTGCCCGCCACGGGCCTGACGTGCGGCCAATGCCTGAAACATCCGCCGGCCTTCGAGCGAGTCGCGGCGCCCTGGACTTACTGCTTTCCCGTCGACAGTTTGATCACCCGCTTCAAGCACAGCGCAAAGTGGCCATTTGGCCGCCTGCTCGCCGAACTTCTCGCTCAGTTCCTGCAACATCGCTTCGATGAGGATCTGGACCGGCCCGATGCGCTGATCCCGGTACCGCTGGCTTCCAAACGTCTGCGCCAGCGGGGTTTCAACCAAGCGGCGATGCTCGCCCGCTGGCTCAGCGTCAGCCTCGACATTCCTTGTGATGAAACGCTGTTGCTGAGGGTTCAGGACACCAGCGCGCAGCAAGAGTTGAATGCCGACGCCCGTAAAAAGAACCTGCGCCACGCCTTTGCCCTGGCACCCGCAGCTTCGATCAAGGGTCGCCACCTCGCATTGGTCGACGACGTGCTGACCACCGGCGCCACCGCCCAGGCCTTGGCTCGCTTGTTGATGGAGGCTGGCGCCGCGCAGGTCGACGTCTACTGCCTGGCCCGCACCCCAAAACCTGGCGATGGGGCCTGACTTGACTCTGGTGCGCCAAGCCGCCAACGTCCTCCCCATCGCCACAGCCCAAAGCGTCTCGCCATGTCCTTGCCTACGTTGTTGTCCCAGCACATTGTCCGTCGCCCGCAGCGCATCGCATTGCTGCAACACATCGCCGAACAAGGCTCAATCACCCGCGCCGCGAAAAGCGCGGGTTTGAGTTACAAGGCGGCGTGGGATGCCATCGACGAGCTGAACAACCTCGCGCAGAAACCGCTGGTGGAGCGCAGCGTCGGCGGCAAGGGCGGTGGCGGCGCCAAACTGTCCAGCGAAGGCGAGCGCGTGTTGCGCCTGTATCAAAAGCTTCAGGCTTTGCAGACTCAGGTGCTGGAAGCCGCCGAGGAGGCCAGCGACCTGGACCTGCTCGGACGCCTGATGCTCAGAACCAGCGCACGCAACCAACTGCACGGCAAGGTCGTGGCGATCGATGCACAAGGACGCAACGACCGCATTCGTCTTGAACTGGCCGAAGGCTTGCGTATCGATGCGCAGATCACTCACGACAGCACTCTGCGCCTGGAACTGCAAACCGGCACCGAAGTGGTGGCACTGATCAAGGCCGGTTGGCTGGAGCTGCTGGGAATCGATCAAGTTGCGGCGCCCGGTAACAATTGCCTGAAGGGCACGGTTGAAGAAATCCTCGACGCCGAAGACGGTCCCAGCGAAGTGCGCATTGGCCTGCCCAATGGCCAGACACTTTGCGCCCTGGCCGAGCAACTGCACGTTAAAACCCTCGAACTCACCGCTGGCAAGCCCGTTTTTGTGCAATTCGCACCGTCCAATATTCTGTTGGGCACACCGCTCTGATCAGCGCTGCAACAAAACCTTCATCGACCACCATTAAGGTGACTGCAAAAACCCGCAGGGAGCCTGATGTGAGCCTATTAGAAGACAACCAACCCACCGACCTCGAAAAGATGGTCGGCCTCAGCCGTCGTGGCTTCATCAGCGCTGGCGCCCTCTGCGGTGCAGCGATGTTTCTCGGTGGCAACCTGCTGAGTCGCAGCGTGCTGGCCGCCAGCGTCAGCGCCGGCTCCAGCAAACTGTTGGGTTTCGACAGCATCGCTGCCGCCACGACCGACACCATTACCCTGCCGCCGGGCTACAAATCCTCGGTGCTGATCAGCTGGGGCCAGCCACTGCAGAAAAATGGCCCGGCGTTCGACCCGAGCGGCAACGGCACGGCCCAGGCGCAGGAAGTCCAGTTCGGTGACAACAACGACGGCATGAGCCTGTTCGAATTCCCCGGTGACAAAGACCGGGCGCTGATGGCGATCAACAACGAATACACCAACTACCGCTACCTCTACCCCCACGGTGGCATGCCGCAATCGGCGGAGGACGTGCGCAAGGCCCTGGCCTGCGAAGGCGTGTCGGTGATCGAAGTGCAGCGCAGGAACGGCCAGTGGCAGTTCGTCCAGGGCTCGCGCTACAACCGGCGCATTCACGGTAACGCGCCCATCAAACTGAGCGGCCCGGCAGCGGGTCACGAGCTGATGAAAACCAGCGCCGACAAACACGGCAAGAAAGTCCTCGGCACCTTCCAGAACTGCGCCAACGGCAAGACGCCATGGGGCACCTATCTGACCTGCGAAGAGAACTTCACCGACTGCTTCGGCAGCAGCAATGCCGAGCAGAAGTTCGACGCCGCGCAGAAACGCTACGGCGCGGTGGTGGCCAGTAAAGACATCAACTGGCATCAACACGATCCGCGTTTCGACCTGGCGAAGAATCCCAACGAACTCAATCGTCATGGCTGGGTGGTGGAAATCGACCCGTTCGATCCGCAGTCGACGCCGGTCAAACGCACCGCGCTGGGCCGCTTCAAACATGAAAACGCCGCCCTGGCCGAAACCAACGACGGTCGCGCGGTGGTGTACATGGGCGACGACGAACGTGGCGAGTTCATCTATAAATTCGTCAGCCGCGACAAGATCAACCACCGAAATCCCAAAGCCAACCGCGACCTGTTGGATCACGGCACCTTGTACGTGGCGCGTTTCGACGCGGGCGATGGCAATGCCGATCATCCGAAAGGCCAGGGCCAGTGGATCGAACTGACTCACGGCAAGAACGGCATCGACGCCAGCAGCGGTTTTGCCGATCAGGCCGAAGTGCTGATTCATGCACGCCTCGCAGCCAGCGTCGTGAACGCCACGCGCATGGACCGTCCGGAATGGATCGTCGTCAGCCCCAAGGATGGCCAGGTTTATTGCACCCTGACCAACAACGCCAAACGCGGCGAAGAAGGCCAACCGGTGGGCGGGCCGAACCCGCGCGAGAAGAACGTTTACGGGCAAATCCTGCGCTGGCGCACCGACCGCGACGATCACGGCTCGAAAAGCTTTGCCTGGGATCTGTTTGTGGTCGCTGGCAACCCGGGCGTCCACGCCGGTACGCCGAAGGGCGGTTCGTCGAACATCACCCCGCAGAACATGTTCAATAGCCCGGACGGTCTGGGCTTCGACAAGGCCGGGCGCCTGTGGATTCTCACGGATGGCGATTCGAGCAACGCAGGCGACTTCGCGGGCATGGGCAATAACCAGATGCTCTGTGCCGACCCGGTGACCGGTGAGATCCGTCGTTTCATGGTCGGGCCAGTGGGCTGCGAGGTGACGGGGATCAGCTTCTCGCCAGATCAGAAAACCTTGTTTGTCGGGATTCAGCATCCGGGGGAAAACGGTGGGTCGACGTTCCCTGAGCACCTGCCCAACGGCAAGCCACGGTCTTCGGTGATGGCGATTTCCCGCGAGGACGGCGGGATCGTCGGCGCCTGATCTGACGCTATCGCGGGCAAGCCCGCTCCCACAGGATAGGCGCGATTTCAAAATTAGCGCATGACCTGTGGGAGCGGGCTTGCCCGCGATGGCGTCGGTGTGAACAACACTTACCTCAACCCACCCCCTAAAGAAGCCCCGTCTGCGCTACCATGTTTGGCCCGACGCGGCAGCCTGCTGCGCGCAGGAGTCAGCATGGCCCACCCGTTTGCAACGCTCACCCCAGACCTCGTGCTCGATGCCGTCGAAAGCATCGGCTTTCTCAGCGACGCCCGCATTCTGGCGCTCAACAGCTACGAGAACCGTGTCTATCAGGTCGGCATCGAAGACTCCGAGCCGCTGATCGCCAAGTTCTACCGTCCGCAGCGCTGGACCAACGAAGCGATTCTCGAAGAGCACCAATTCACCTTCGAACTCGCCGAGTGCGACGTGCCGGTGGTCGCGCCGATGATCCACAACGGTGCCAGCCTTCACGAACACAACGGTTTCCGCTTCACCCTGTTTCCCCGCCGTGGCGGCCGTGCGCCGGAGCCGGGCAATCTCGATCAACTGTATCGCCTGGGCCAACTGCTGGGTCGCCTGCACGCGGTCGGTGCTACAAAACCGTTCGAACACCGTGAAGCGCTGGGGGTAAAGAACTTTGGCCAGGATTCGCTGACGACATTGCTCGAAGGCAATTTCGTACCCAAAAGTTTGCTGCCGGCCTACGAGTCCGTTGCCCGCGACCTGCTCAAGCGCGTCGAGGAGGTCTACAAGGCCACGCCACACCAGAACATCCGCATGCACGGCGATTGCCACCCCGGCAACATGATGTGCCGCGACGAGATGTTCCACATCGTCGACCTCGACGACTGCCGCATGGGCCCGGCCGTGCAGGACATCTGGATGATGTTGGCGGGTGATCGTCAGGAATGTCTCGGTCAGTTGTCGGAATTGATGGACGGCTACAACGAATTCCATGACTTCGACCCGCGGGAACTGGCGCTGATCGAACCGCTGCGCGCCTTGCGCCTGATGCACTACAGCGCCTGGCTCGCCCGTCGCTGGGACGACCCGGCCTTCCCTCGCAGCTTTCCGTGGTTCGGCACCGAGCGCTATTGGGGCGATCAAGTGCTGGCGCTGCGTGAGCAATTGGCGGCGCTGAATGAAGAGCCACTGAAACTCTTCTAAACGCCACCGACCTGTACAAGGAGCGAGGCTTGCCCGCGAAGAACGATGATGCGGTTCGTCAGACAAACCGCGTCATCGTTCTTCGCGGGCAAGCCTCGCTCCTACAAAAGTCACCACACATCTATACAATCCCCTCTTTGTTAGCTGCCTAAGCAAGGATTCTCATGCAAGCCGCCAACCCGCGTCGCGGGTACATCCTGGGCCTGAGTGCCTACATCATCTGGGGACTGTTCCCGCTTTACTTCAAAGCTATTGCCAGCGTGCCCGCCGTGGAGATCATCATCCACCGAGTGCTGTGGTCCGCGCTGTTCGGCGCTTTGCTGCTGCTCGTCTGGAAACATCCCCGCTGGTGGCGTGAGTTGCGTGATAACCCGCGACGGCTGGCAATCCTGGCCCTGAGCGGGACGTTGATCGCCGCCAACTGGCTGACCTACGTCTGGTCGGTGAATAACGGACGCATGCTCGAAGCCAGCCTCGGTTATTACATCAACCCGCTAGTAAACGTGCTGCTGGGAATGCTGATCCTCGGCGAACGGCTGCGGCGCATGCAATGGATCGCGGTTGGCCTGGCAGCGGTCGGTGTTGCGCAGCAAGTGTGGCAAGTCGGCAGTCTGCCGTGGGTGTCGCTGGTACTGGCATTGACCTTCGGCTTCTACGGATTGATCCGCAAGCAGGCACCGGTCAAGGCGCTACCGGGGCTGGTGGTGGAAACCTGGATGCTGGTGCCGATTGCTGTCGCCTGGTTGCTGTTCAATCCGACGGCGACCAGCGCGCAAGCCGAATTCTGGACCACCTCTGAAGCCTGGTGGCTGGTGGCTGCAGGTCCCGTGACGCTGGTGCCGCTGGTGTGTTTCAACGCCGCCGCTCGGCATTTGCCCTACACCACCCTCGGGTTTCTCCAGTACCTGGCGCCGACGCTGGTGTTGTTGCAAGCCGTTCTGCTGTTTGGCGAGCACTTGTCGTCCAGCACGCTGGTGGCGTTCATCTTTATCTGGGCCGGTCTGGCGGTTTATAGCGTCGACGCGTGGATAAGTCTGCGCCGCCGCAGCTGATCAGAAAACGTACAAATCTCTACAGGCCACGCCTCCCGTGGCCTGCATCCATCCTTCCCAAGGTTATCCACAGCGTGATCCCCGGCGTTTGTGCGCAAGTCACTGAAACTGCTGGTTTTTTGATCAGGTCCTGCAGAGCCACGGCCGACGTGGTCTGGCGAGGGGTCTCTACAGGTTATCCACAGGCAGGTGCACGTATAACTTGGATAACCTTTCAGGGTTCGCTGCGCAGTACCAATTCGACCATCAGGTCGTCCGCCAGGGTTTCCAGGCGCGATTGCAGCACCTCCAGCGACAAGGTCAGTGGCACCGCAAGAATCGCCTCGGCATGGAATAGCGGCTCGCTGCTCATCGGCGCCGGTCGAACTTCGGTCACCAACTGCTCCAGGTTCACGCCCTGCTCACTCAGCAGACGCGTAATATCTCGCACAATGCCCGGACGATCATTGCCCACCAGTTCCATGGCAATCGGCTTCCAGGTGCAGGACTGTTCGATGCCGCTTTCGGCGATCAGCACGCGGATCCCTTGAACCGACAATCCTTGCAGGGCGTCTACCAGTTCGTCGTAGGCCTCGGCCGGCACACCCACCCGAAGAATCCCGGCGAACTGCCCGGCCATGCGCGACATGCGGCTCTCCAGCCAGTTACCGCCGTGCTCGGCAATGCATTGAGCAATGCGCTCGACCTGCCCGGGCTTGTCTGGCGCAATTACAGTGAGTACGAGATGGTCCATGGCGCAGCCCTCTGGTCATGACTTTTGTTATAGAAAAACAAGTATAGGCAAGGGTTGATGGGTGCCTGGAGTAGATTCGATTGTGTGTTGAATCGACCGGCCCCTTCGCGGGCAAGCCTCGCTCCTTGGTTCCCGTCGTTCCAATGATTGTGGATTACCTCAACCTGCCCGCGAATGGGGCACCACCAGAATTCCGCAAAACCATAAATCGTGTACAAGTTTTTATATTTAACTGGAACAATCCAATAGTTTTTTGAGAACATCCCGTTCCCCGGCATGACCGCAATGCGTCATGGGGTCGCAGAACGACGTAATTAGTCTAATTTTCACAACCGCAATTCATCATGTAGTATGCCGCAGCGCGCACTACATAACGCTGGATCGATGTCTGCCGCAGGTGCCGTCGCAACCCCTGAAAGCCCTGTCAGCAAGGCCGCAAAGCCGTTGATCGGATCGAACCCAGCCGCCAGCAATGGCATGTACTGGTAGAAGGGTTTGTGGTTTAAATGGCCAGAGGCTTCATTGTTAAATTGAAGAGCTGAAAAGCGAAATAGCTGAGCAGAGTGAGGCAAGCAATGACTGAACACGTTCAAGTCGGTGGCCTGCAGGTCGCCAAAGTCCTGTTCGACTTCGTGAACAACGAAGCCATTCCCGGTACCGGCCTCACCGCCGACACGTTCTGGGCCGGTGCCGACAAGGTCATCCATGACCTGGCGCCGAAGAACAAAGCCCTACTCGCCAAACGCGATGATTTCCAGGCACGTATCGATGCCTGGCACCAGGCTCGTGCAGGTGTTGCGCACGATGCGGTGGCCTACAAAGCCTTCCTGCAAGACATCGGTTATCTGCTGCCAGAAGCGGCTGATTTCCAGGCAACGACACAAAACGTCGATGACGAAATCGCCCGCATGGCCGGTCCACAACTGGTGGTACCGGTGATGAACGCGCGCTTCGCGCTCAACGCCTCGAACGCCCGCTGGGGTTCGCTGTATGACGCGCTCTACGGCACCGACGCCATCAGCGAAGCGGACGGCGCGGAAAAGGGCAAAGGCTACAACAAGGTTCGCGGCGACAAGGTCATCGCCTTCGCCCGCGCCTTCCTCGACGAAGCCGCGCCATTGGCTGCCGGCTCCCACGTCGACTCCACCGGCTACAAGATCGTTGACGGCAAACTGATCGTCGGCCTCAAAGGCGGCAGCAACACCGGCTTGCACAACGATGCCCAACTGATCGGTTTCCACGGCGATGCAGCCGCCCCCACCGCGATCCTGCTGAAGAACAACGGCCTGCACTTCGAAATCCAGATCGACGCCAGCACCCCGGTCGGCCAGACCGATGCGGCCGGTGTCAAAGACATCCTGATGGAAGCTGCGCTGACCACCATCATGGACTGCGAAGACTCGGTCGCCGCAGTCGATGCCGATGACAAAGTGGTGATCTACCGCAACTGGCTCGGCCTGATGAAGGGCGACCTGTCGGAAGAAGTCTCCAAGGGCGGTCAGACCTTTACCCGCACCATGAACGCCGACCGCACTTACACCGCTCTCGATGGCAGCGAACTGAGCCTGCACGGTCGCTCACTGTTGTTCGTGCGCAACGTCGGTCACCTGATGACCATCGATGCGATCCTCGATAAAGACGGCAACGAAGTGCCGGAAGGTATCCTCGATGGCCTGGTGACGTGCCTCGCGGCGATCCACAGCCTCAACGGCAATAGCTCGCGCAAGAACAGCCGCACTGGCTCGGTCTATATCGTGAAGCCGAAGATGCACGGCCCGGAAGAAGCTGCGTTCACCAACGAGCTGTTCGGTCGCCTCGAAGACGTCCTCGACTTGCCGCGCAACACGCTCAAGGTCGGGATCATGGACGAGGAGCGCCGTACCACGGTCAACCTCAAGGCCTGCATCAAGGCTGCCGCCGAACGCGTGGTGTTCATCAACACTGGCTTCCTCGACCGCACGGGCGACGAAATCCACACCTCCATGGAAGCCGGCCCGATGGTGCGCAAGGCCGACATGAAGGCTGAAAAATGGATCAGCGCCTACGAGAACTGGAACGTCGACATTGGCCTGAGCACTGGCCTGCAAGGTCGTGCCCAGATCGGTAAAGGCATGTGGGCCATGCCGGACCTGATGGCAGCGATGCTCGAACAGAAAATCGCTCACCCGATGGCTGGTGCCAACACCGCTTGGGTTCCATCGCCGACCGCCGCCGCGTTGCACGCGTTGCACTATCACAAGGTCGATGTATTCGCCCGTCAGGCCGAACTGGCCAAACGTGCTCGCGCTTCGGTGGACGACATCCTGACCATCCCGTTGGCCGTCAATCCAGACTGGACCACGGAGCAGATCAAGAACGAACTGGACAACAACGCCCAGGGCATTCTTGGCTACGTGGTGCGCTGGATCGACCAGGGCGTGGGTTGTTCGAAAGTGCCGGATATCAATGATGTCGGCCTGATGGAAGATCGTGCGACGCTGCGTATTTCCAGCCAGCACATCGCCAACTGGCTGCGCCACGGCATCGTCACTAAAGATCAGGTGATGGAAAGCCTCAAGCGCATGGCGCCAGTGGTTGACCGTCAGAACGCCAACGATCCGCTGTACCGCCCGCTGGCACCGAACTTCGACAGCAACATCGCCTTCCAGGCGGCGGTCGAACTAGTGGTCGAAGGCACCAAACAGCCGAACGGCTACACCGAGCCGGTGCTGCACCGTCGTCGTCGCGAGTTCAAGGCTGCCAATGGCCTTTGAGTAAACGCTGACGCTGGACGTGAAAAAGCCCTGATCGAAAAGATCAGGGCTTTTTCATTTACGCTGTCTCTTCCTGAAATAGGTTCACACCTGTTTCAGGAAGAGACACGCTGCGGTCCCCTGTGGCGAGGGAGCTTGCTCCCGCTCGACTGCGCAGCAGTCGTAAATCCGGTGTATCAACATTGGGATTGGGGCTGCTTCGCAACCCAGCGGGAGCAAGCTCCCTCGCCACAAAAGCTGCCAACCTGGAAGTCCGCGCTACACATCCATCCCCAGCTCATGCTTGACCAACTCAAGCAATTTTTCGCTATTGATGGGCTTGAGCAAAAAGTCCACGACGTGCAAATGCATGGCTTCGATCGCATCCTTAACGTCAGCATCGCCGGAAACGATGATGATCGGCAACGCCGCGCGTGGCGATTCCCGCACCAGACGGATCAGTTCCAGGCCATCGACGTGCCCCATCCGCAGATCGGTAATCACAAGGCCGATCGATGGTTTGGTCTCAAGCATTTTGAGTGCGGTTTCGCCGCTGGCCGCCGTCATGCAGTGAATGCCATCCAGCCCCAGAATTTCCGACAGCAATTCCCTGGAGTCCTTATCGTCATCGACGACCAGAACCCGCTGTGGCGGCAAGTCTGGTTCCAGCATGACGGCACTGAGCGCTTCGCGCTCGGCATCACTCAAAATATCGTGGTCGGACATGGCTTTCTCAACGTTTTCGATTCGATCCCCGGCACAGTGGTCAGACATCGCCTAGCAGAGCTTCAATGTGCACTTCGTCGGAAACATTTCCAATAGACAATGTAGGAGGTTTTTCCCGCAATTGTGTCAGACATTTCCCATATTACGGCAGCCGCACTGCCTACCTAGACTTACGTCCAATGGGCACCCTGCCCGCAGGGGCCGACCATGCCTGTAACGATCTGACACAACGATCCGACACAACAATCAGAAAAAGACTGCGGTAATGGTTATGAGTAAAGCGGACGCCTTCACCCAGGCAGGGAAAACCGCGGTGTTGCAGAACATCCAGGGCACTTTGCAATTCCTCCAGCGCTTCCCGCCGTTCAATCAGATGGAAAATGCCCACCTGGCCTATCTGGTCGAGCAATGTCAGCTGCGTTTTTATGCCCCCGGCGAGAGCATCATCAAACCTGCCGATGGCCCGGTTGAGCATTTCTACATCGTCAAACAGGGCCGTGTCGTGGGCGAACGTCCGCACACGGCCAAGGGCGGGACCGAAACCACCTTCGAAATCACCACCGGCGAGTGTTTCCCCCTCGCCGCGCTACTGGGGGAACGGGCGACTCGCACCGAACATCTGGCGGCCGAAGATACCTTTTGCCTACAGCTGAATAAGCTGGCGTTCATCAAACTGTTCGCACTTTCCAGCCCGTTTCGCGACTTTGCCCTACGCGGCGTCAGCAGTTTGCTGGATCAGGTCAACCAGCAAGTCCAGCAAAAAGCCGTGGAAACCCTTGGCACCCAGTACTCGCTCAATACCCGGCTGGGCGAACTGGCCATGCGTCACCCGGTGACCTGCAGCCCTATCACCCCTCTGCGTGAAGCCGTGACGCTGATGCACGATCAGCAAGTCGGCAGCATTGTGGTGGTCGATGAGCAAAAGGCGCCGCTGGGCATTTTCACCCTGCGCGACTTGCGACATGTGGTGGCCAACGGCACCAGCGACTTCAATGAGGCCATCGAACGGCACATGACCCGGGCACCGTTTTACCTGACGCCGGACCACAGCGCCTTCGACGCCGCGATTGCCATGACCGAGCGGCACATCGCCCATGTCTGTCTGGTCAAGGACCAGCGCCTGTGCGGCGTGGTCTCGGAACGCGACCTGTTTTCCCTGCAAAGGGTCGATCTGGTGCATCTGGCGCGGACTATTCGCAGCGCCCAGAAGCTGGAAAATCTGATGGCGATGCGCGGCGAAATCGGTCAATTGGTGGAGCGGATGCTGGCCCACGGCGCGTCCTCGACCCAGATCACCCACATCATCACCCTGCTCAACGACCACACCGTGTGCCGGGTGATCGAACTGGTGCTCGCTGAGAAGGGTGACCCTGGCGTGCCGTTCAGTTGGCTGTGTTTCGGCAGCGAAGGCCGCCGCGAGCAGACGCTGCACACCGATCAGGACAACGGCATTCTGTTCGAAGCCCGCGACGCGGCCCACGCCGCCGAGATTCGCGGCAAGTTGCTGCCCATCGCCCAGCAGATCAATCAGAACCTGGCGCTATGCGGCTTCACCTTGTGCAAGGGCAACATCATGGCCGGCAACCCCGAGCTGTGTTTGTCCCGGGCCGAATGGGCGCGACGCTTTGCGGCGTTTATCCGTGAGGCGACACCGGAAAACCTGTTGGGGTCGAGCATCTATTTCGATCTGCGCGTGGTCTGGGGCGACGAGCGAGGCTGCGAGCAGCTGCGCCAGGGCATTCTCGATCAGGTCGGCGACAACCGGTTGTTCCAGCGGATGATGGCCGAAAACGCCCTTCGCAACCGCCCGCCCGTGGGCCGTTTCCGCGAATTCGTGCTGGCGCGCAAGAATGGCGAGAAAGCCACCCTCGACCTGAAGCTCCAGGGCTTGACCCCTTTCGTCGATGGCGCTCGAGTGCTAGCCCTGGCCCACGGCATCGACACCAACAATACCCTGGAGCGCTTTCGTCAATTGGTGGCCAAAGAGGTCATCGAACGGCTAGACGGCGCGGCGTACGAAGAGGCGTATCACTTCATCCAGCAAACCCGCATGCAGCAACATCAGCTACAGACTCGCGAGAATTTGCCCTACTCCAACCGCGTCGATCCTGACAGCCTCAATCATCTGGACCGACGCATCCTGCGTGAATCCCTGCGCCAGGCCCAACGCCTGCAAAGCAGCCTGACCCTGCGGTATCAGTTATGAGCCTGTTTTCATGGCTGCGGCCGGTAAACCCCATTTTGCCCGGCGAACTGCAACAACGTCTGGAGCGCTTGCCTGCCGTGGCCGAGCTCGGCGATTGCAGCCTGCGCGAGCAGCGCTGGGTGGTGCTCGACCTGGAAACCACCGGGCTGAACCTGAATAAGGACCGACTATTGTCCATCGGCGCGGTGGTGATCGAGGACGGGGCGATCGATTTCAGCCAGCAATTCGAACGCACGCTGCAATGCACCGAACTCAAACTCGGCCCCAGCGTGTTGATTCACGGCCTGGGCCCGAGCGCCATTGCCGCCGGCAGCGACCCCGCGCAGGCCCTGCTCGAATTCATGGAATTCGTCGGCGACAGTCCAGTGTTGGCGTTTCATGCGCCGTTCGATCAGCACATGTTGGGGCGCGCACTGAAAGAACATCTGGGCTACAAGTTGCAGCATCCGTTTCTGGATGTGGCGGACATCGCGCCACTGCTGTGCCCGCAGGCGCATTTTCGCGAGGCCGGGCTGGACGAGTGGATCGACTGGTTCAAGCTGGAGGTCTTCGAACGGCACAACGCCAGTGCCGATGCCTTGGCGACGGCGGAGCTGGTGCTGATTTTGTTCAGCCGGGCGCGGCAGCAGCAGATTCATAGCCCGTTGAATTTGCAGCAGCGGTTGAGTCAGTGGAAGCGGCGGCGGCAAGCGCCTTCGTTCTAGATCTTCGGTGACTGTTCGGGCCCATCGCGGGCAAGCCACGCTCCCACAGGTTTTGTTTCGTCTGCCGATTTCGCAAACGACGCAAAACCTGTGGGAGCGTGGCTTGCCCGCGATGAACGATCACTCGGTCCGACTGGATATTCCCCCCGCAAAAACCACCCGACCAGCGCCAATTGCTTACCTCCCCCGCCTCTGCCACAATCGCGAACAATTCTCGTTACTTAACACTTCCCATTCGGTGATGTTGCGTGTCGTCAGTCCAAAGCCCTCACAGTGAGCTCGTTGGTGCGTTGTATCGCGACCATCGCGGTTGGCTATTGGCCTGGCTGCGGCGCAACGTGGCCTGCCCGCAACGGGCCGAAGACCTGAGCCAGGACACCTTCGTGCGCTTGCTGGGCCGTAATGAACTGAAGGCGCCTCGTGAACCCCGGGCATTTTTGGTGGCGATCGCCAAGGGCCTGCTGTTCGACTACTTCCGCCGCGCCGCGCTGGAACAGGCCTACCTCTCCGAGTTGATGCTGATCCCCGAAGGCGAACAACCGTCGGTGGAAGAACAGCAACTGATCCTCGAAGACCTCAAAGCCATCGATCGCCTGCTGGGCAAGCTCTCGAGCAAGGCCCGGGCGGCGTTTCTCTATAATCGTCTCGATGGCCTCGGTCACGCCGAAATCGCTCAGCGTCTGGGCGTATCAGTGCCGCGGGTTCGCCAATACCTGGCGCAGGGTATTCGTCAGTGCTACATCGCGTTGTACGGTGAGCCAGTATGAGCCCGGTCAACTCCAAACCCGTGTCGGTGCAGGTGCTGGATGCCGCGATTGCCTGGCAACTGTCGCTGGATTCCGGCAACGCGGTCGAGCGCGAAGCGTTCGCCAAATGGCACGCCGCCCACGAAGAACATGCTCGGGCCTGGCGTCAGTTGGGCATGCTCGACCAACGTTTCAGCGTCGCCAACGGTCCGGCCCGCACCGCCTTGCTGCAATCGCGCGAAAGCATTCGGCGACGGGTGCGCAAGCTCGGCAGCGGTCTGGCCAGCATCGTGGCGGTGATCGGCCTGGCGCTGTTCGCCGGTGATCGTTATCTGCCCATCGACTATTGGCTGGCCGACCAGCGCACTGCCACCGGCGAGCAGCGCACTCTACGCCTGACCGACGGCACGCTGATCAACCTCAACACCCACAGCGCAGTGGATGTGCGCTTCGATGAGAAGCAGCGACTGATCGTCCTTCAGGAAGGGGAGATCCTCGTTGAAACCGGCCATGGCGATGCCCGGCCGTTTATCGTCGAGACCCGCGAAGGCAGCATGCGCGCACTCGGGACACGGTTCCTGGTCAAGCGTGAAGACGAAGGCACGCGCCTGAGCGTATTGAAGTCAGCGGTAGCCGCCCATCCCGAATCGAGCCCCGAGGAACAGATCCTGCGCGAAGGCCAGCAAGTGCTGATGCGCAGCAATGGCCTGGGCCCGATCATCGCCCTCAACCTCGGCGCCGACGCCTGGACCCGCGGCATGCTGGTGGTGGACAACGCGCGGCTGGAAGATCTGGTCCAGGAGCTCGGCCGCTATCGTCGCGGGCATCTTGGCGTGACACCAGAGGTCGCCAACCTGCGCATCACCGGCAGCTTCCCCCTGAACGATACCGACAAGGCACTGAGTGCACTTTTACCGACCCTGCCGGTGCAGATCGAACAACACACGCCATGGTGGGTAACGGTCGCGAAGGCTGACGCCAAGCGCTAAAAGGTGCTGCGCCTGATCCGCCGCCATCGCGGGCAAGCCCGCTCCCACAGGTTTTGTGTCGTTCACAGAATTCCCGCTCGACACAAAACCTGTGGAGCGTGGCTTGCCCGCGATGGGACCATCTGCCTCACCGCAATTGATGAATCGAAATTATTTTCATCTCGCCCTATCACTTTTGAATTCTCGTCCGGCACCTAGGCAATTGAGAAATATTTCCATTCAGGAGCCGCTGTATGTCCCGTTCGCTAGACACCGTGTTGCGCCCCCGTTTGCTGGCGGTCGCCATTGCCCTTTGCGCCCCTTTGGCCAGCAGCCCACTGATTGCCGCCGAACAGGCGTCCAGCGTCCGCGCCTACAACCTGCCGGCTGCGCCATTGGCCAGCACCCTGAACCAGATCGCCAGCCAGGCCGGTTTGGCGTTGTCGTTGAATCCGTCGCTGGCGGCGGGCAAGACCTCGGCCCCGGTGAAGGGCCAGTTCGACGCCACTGGCGCTCTGCGTGAAGCCTTGCGCGGCACCGGCCTGCAACTGGAACAAAGCAGCACCGGCACCTACAGCCTGGTGGCCGTGCCCGAAGGCGTGATGGCATTGCCGGAAACCGCCGTCATTGGCCTGGAAAATGCGGAAACAGCCTGGGGCCCGGTCGAAGGTTACGTTGCCACGCGCACCGCTGCTGGCACCAAGACCGACACCGCGCTGGTCGAAGCGCCGCGTTCGATTTCCGTCGCCACTCGCCAGCAAATGGAAGATCGCGGTGTGCAAAACCTCGATGACGCCGTGCGCTACATGCCAGGCATCGTCGCCAGCAGCTACGGCAGCGACACCCGCGCCGACTGGTTGCTCGTGCGTGGTTTCGAACCGACGCAATTCCTCGATGGCCTGCCACTGCCAAAAGGCGTGTACGCCAACCCGAAACAGGAAACCTGGAACCTCGATCGCCTCGCCCTGCTGCGCGGCCCGGCCTCATCGGTTTACGGCCAGACCCCGCCAGGCGGCTTGCTGGACATGGTCAGCCGTCGCCCCAGCGCCGAGTCGAGCCATGAAATCCAGGTGCAATATGGCAGCGACAACCATCGTCAAATCAGCTTCGCCAGCACCGGCAAAATCGATGACGAAGGCCGGTTTCTCTATGGCCTGAGCGGTGTAGTGCGCGACAGCGGTACTCAGGTCGATCACATCGACAACAAACGCTACAACATTGCACCGAGCCTGACCTGGAACATTGACCCTGACACCAAGTTCACGCTGCTGACGCAATTTACCCGCGACGATACAGGCATCACCAGCCAGTTCCTGCCGGTGCAAGGCACGAAGATCCATTCGCCACTCGGCAAGGTCTCCCATCACAAAAACCTCGGTGACCCGGACTGGGAATACTACGACCGCACCTACTACGCGCTGGGCTACGCCTTTGAACATCGCTTGAACGATGTCTGGCAGTTCAAGCAGAACCTGCGGTACACCAAATCGGACCTGTCCTTCCAGGCGCTTACCCCCGGCGCCTACCCGTTCACCCAGGTCGATGCCCAGGGCAACGTTGGCCGATCGAGCACCAGTGTCGACGAGGACATCAGCCAGTTCGCCGTGGACAACAACTTCCAGGGCGACTTTGCAACCGGCGACATCCGCCACACCCTGTTGATCGGCCTCGATCACCAGCGCACCAACAGCAACTACACCTCGATCTTCGGTGACGGCCTGACCACCAACGTCAACAACCCGATCTATGGCCAGCCAATCGTTCGCCCGTCACGCTCGACGGCGTTTTATGACTATGACCAGAAGACCTACCAGACCGGCTTGTACGTCCAGGACCAAATGGCCCTCGACCAATGGCGTCTGACCCTCGGTGGTCGTGAGGACTGGGTCCATACGGGCACCAAATTCTTCAACAAGGGTGATGCCACCAACACCGAACGGGACAAGAAATTCAGCGGTAACGCAGCGATCAGCTATGTGTTCGACTCGGGCTTCGTGCCCTACCTGTCCTACGCCGAATCGTTCCAGCCGACCAGCAAAGCCACGGCATCGCCGACCGAGTCGTTCAAGCCGACTGAAGGCAAGCAGTGGGAACTGGGCATCAAATACCAACCACCGGGCAGCAACACCCTGCTGACGGCTGCGGTCTATGACCTGACCCAGAAAAACGTCTCCGTCACCACGACCAACTCGGACAACGTCTCGATTACCAGCCAGACCGGCGAAGTGAAGGTCAAAGGCCTGGAGCTGGAAGCCGTTTCCGATGTCACCGACAACCTGAAAGTCATCGCCGCCTACACCCTGGCCAAATCCGAAGTGCAAAAGGGTGACTTCAAGGGCAATCGCCTGCAGCTGATGCCTAATCAACAAGCGTCGGTGTGGGCCGACTACACCTGGCACAACGGTGTGCTGGATGGTTTCGGCATCGGTGCCGGCGCACGCTACACCGGCAACACTTATGGCGACCAGGGCAATACCTGGTTGGGCAAAGCTGATGCCTACACGGTGTTCGACGCGGCGGTCCATTACGACTTGGGCCGTCTGGATAACAGTCTGAAAGGTGCATCACTGGCACTGAACGCCACCAACCTGTTCGACAAGGACTATATCTCCACGTGCGACAGCTTCTACTGCTACTACGGCGACCAACGCAGCGTCGTCGCCAGTGCTACGTACAAGTGGTAATCGCCTGAACTGACACGCGCCACGACCAGGCCGTCCTTCGAGGACGGCTTTGGTCTTTCTGAAGGCCATGAAATGAAAAGCAAAACCATCCGCCGCTGGTCCTTTGTTCACACCTGGACCAGCCTGATCTGCACGGTATTCCTGCTGATGCTGGCCCTCACCGGCCTGCCGTTGATCTTCCACCACGAGATCGACCATCTGCTGGGCGATGCCGCCGAGTTGAAATCGATGCCGGCCGATACCCCGCAGCTGGATTTGCAGCAGTTGGTGCAAGCGGCTGAAAAGCATCGTCCCGGCGAGGTCATGCAGTATTTCGGCTACGACGATGAAGACCCCAATGGCGTGATCGCAATCATGGCGCCCACCGCGGGCACCGAGCCGAACTCGTCCCACACCTTCATGCTTGACGCTCGCACCGGCGAAGCATTGGAGATGCCATCGGCCAATGGCGGGCTGATGATGGTCATGCTGCGCCTGCACGTGGACATGTTCGCCGGCCTGCCGGGCAAGTTGCTGCTGGCGTTCATGGGGATTCTGTTTGTGTTGGCGATTGTCTCCGGAACGGTGCTGTACCTGCCGTTCATGCGGCGTTTGAAGTTCGCCACCGTGCGCCACGACAAATCCACCCGTCTGCGCTGGCTTGACCTGCATAACCTGATCGGCGTGGTAACGCTGACCTGGGCCCTGGTGGTCGGCGTGACCGGCGTGATCAGTGCCTGCGCCGACCTGTTGATCGCCGCGTGGCGCAACGACAGCCTGAGCGCGATGATCGCGCCTTATCGCGAGGCGCCGCCGCTGACTCAATTGGCGTCTGCGACCCGCCTGCTCGACATCGCCAAAGACGTCGCGCCGGGCATGCAGCCCGACTTCATCGCTTTCCCCGGCACACGGTTTTCCAGCGAACACCATTACGCCGTGTTCATGAAAGGCAGCACCCAACTGACTTCGCACCTGCTGACGCCGGTACTGATCGACGCCAGCACTCTGCAAGTTACGGCGGTGGCCGAACGGCCGTGGTACATGGACGCCATGGGCATGTCGCAGCCGCTGCACTTCGGTGACTACGGCGGCATGCCGATGAAAATCCTCTGGGCGATCCTCGATGTGCTGACCATCATCGTGCTCGGCAGCGGGGTTTATTTGTGGGTGGTGCGGCGCAAGATCGCGAAACCTGTGCTCGAAAACGCGGAGTGCCCGACATGAGGCCCAGACAGTCGAATTTCTGGAAGGTCTTCGCCACGCCAACCGTCATCGCCCTGCTCAGCGCCGCAGGGTTGTTTGCCGCGTTGCTGGGCGATGGCGTGTGGGATGCATTGAGTTGGCTCGGGCTGGGGATCCCCGCCGTCCTCGCCTTGCGCGGGTTGCTGCAACGTCACTGAACGGCTCGCTCCCACACTTAAACACTAAAGCGCTATGCTCCCGACACTGTCCATGATCGAGATGCCGACATGTCCGCCCCCAGCATGACCTTGTTCCACAATCCCGCGTCGCCCTTCGTTCGCAAAGTCATGGTGCTGCTGCACGAAACCGGTCAAACGGACCGCGTAGCGCTGCAAGCCAGCCAGCTCACGCCAGTCAGCCCGGACCCGGCCCTCAACGAAGACAACCCGCTGGGTAAGATTCCAGCACTACGCCTGGCCGACGGCAATGTGCTGTACGACAGCCGGGTGATCCTCGACTATCTCGATCATCAGCACGTCGGCAATCCGCTGATCCCTCGCGACGGTTCCGCGCGCTGGCGGCGCTTGACCCTGGCCTCTCTGGCAGACGGGATCATGGATGCCGCAGTGATGGTTCGCTATGAAGTGGCCCTGCGCTCGCCGGAAAAACATTGGGATGCATGGCTCGACAGTCAGCGCGACAAGATTCGTCGCGCCCTGGCACTACTGGAAGCCGACGCCATTGCCGAGCTGACCAGCCATTTCGATGTGGCGGCAATCAGTGTTGCCTGTGCCTTGGGTTACCTGGATCTGCGCCATCCGGATCTGGAATGGCGCAAAGAGAATCCGAAGTTGGCAGAGTGGTACTTTGAGGTGAGTCAGCGGCCTTCGATGATTGCGACGATGCCGAAGGTCTAGATTCTCGCTAACTGTGCCGGCCTCATCGCGAGCAGGCTCGCTCCCACATTTGATTTTTGGTGTGCATAACCGTTGTGTTCACTGGAGATCTTTTGTGGGAGCGAGCCTGCTCGCGAATGCACCACACCGGATCCAACGGAAACAACCCGGCAATCCGCGTCGCCAACACCTCTCCCACCCGCTGATCCTCGCGCAACCCCAACGACCGGCTCATTCCACGGCTCCAATATCAAAGGCCAAAGGCTTCGCGGTTTTCTGTCCGATCCCGTACCAGTCCAGCTTGCGGGTCAGCACCATGAACACGCCCAGCAGCCCGAACAACAGCAGCGAGCCCATCAACAGCGCGTAATCCTCGGCACTCAGCAAGCCATAGAGCAAGCCATACAACGCCGCCAATCCTGCCGAAAAACTCAAACCGTGATGCACGCTGCGCAGCACATGGCAGACATAGAAGCCGATCAACAACACGCAACCACTCGCCGACAGCAGATACGCCAGGGCGAAGCCGATGTGCTCGGACAGCGACAACAGCAACAGGTAGAAAAACGCCAGCGCCACGCCCACCAGCGCGTATTGCACCGGGTGTACCGCCAGGCTTTTCAGCACTTCGAAGAGGAAGAAACCGGCGAAGGTCAGGACGATGAACAGCAACGCGTATTTGATTGCCCGGTCGCTTTTCAGGTACTGGTCCACCGGGTCGATGAAACTCACGCCGAAGCTGCGACCGCTGAACGCCTCGCACTGGCCGCCAGACACGCAACTGCTCAAGGCCTCTTGCAGGTTGGTGGAGAAGAACGAGGTCTGCCAATTGGCAGTGAAACCCTGATCGGTGATTTCACGCTGGGCCGGCAGGTAGTTACCGATGAAGCTGGGATGAGGCCAGTTGGCGGCCAGTGAAACCTTGCTGGTCTTGCCCACCGGGAGAATCTGCAACTGGCCGGTGCCTTGCAGACGCAAGTCGAAAGCGAATGCCAGTTCCGTGACCTGTTTGGCGTCCAATGCTGGCAGCGTCACGTGCACCCCCTCGCCCAACCAACCCACCTGGCTACCCGGTACAAAATCCAGCTTCTGGTCATTGAGTTCGAGTTTCAGCGCATTCTCGATGCCGCGTATGTCGCTGATGCCGACGGCCAGGAACGGTTGGTCGAAGCGGTAATCGGCGAAGTCCTCCTTGATGCCCAGTTGTGCTGGAACCGAAAAATGCCCGCTGATGCGATTATCGGCATGAAACAGCCGCGCCTCGTAGATACCTCGGGCACGCAGTTCGGTCTGGACCTGGCCGTCGAGTTCGAAGCGCTCAGGCAGGAAATACAAACGCCCGCGTTCCTCGCCGACGTCCTGATAACGCTCGTTGGTTTTGTTGTTGGTTTTCCAGGTGCGCACCGTTTTTCGATAGGGCACCACCATCAGCGGGCCGCTCAATTGCTGGCTGTAACTGGAACTGCGAGCGATGTCTTCGAGCACACCATCTCGCAGTTGTTGCCGCTCCTGGATCACGCCGTTGATCATCAGCAACGGGATCAGCAGCAACAGAATCAAAAGGGCAATCGCCCCGAGTTTTAGGGTCAGGCTACGGTTCATGGGACTCTCCCTGTTTGGATGGGGAAAGTCTGGAGTCGGTGTGTGGGAGTTTTATGGGGGGAATGTGGAGACTTTGTGGAGACTGGGCCGGCCCTTTCGCGAGCAAGCCCGCTCCGACAGTTAATCGGCGATGGGCACCTTTTTTGTGTTCACAGAAGATCCAGTGTGGGAGCGGGCTTGCTCGCGAATGCCTCGACTCGGTCCTAAGGCAGGTGCAACGTGACCTCTACCCCACCGTCGACATTACCAATGTTCATCGTCCCGCCATGCAACTTGACCACCTCTTCAACGAAGTTAAGCCCCAACCCCGTACTTTTACGCCCACTGTCCGGACGCGGCAGTGAGTAGAAACGCTCGCTCAAGCGCGGCAATGCATAGTCGGGAATCGCCTCGGCCTGGTTGAACAGCCTGAACTCAATCTGCTCACCGACTCGTTCAGCACAAAATCGCAGCACGCCATGAGTCGGGGTGAAGTCCAAGGCATTCTCCAGCAGATTGCCCAGTGCCTGGCGCAATAGAAACGGCTCGCCAAGCAGGTTCAAATCCGCTGCAATTTGCAGTTCCACACGCAACTGCTTGCCTTCGATTCGCGCAGCCTGCGCACTCAACAGCTCCTCCACCAAACCCGCCAACGGCACCGCCACCCGCTCTTCCAGCCCTTGGCGCTGTTCCACCTGCGCCAGGTTCAACAATCGTTCGATCAACTGCTGCATGCGTGCACTTTCGCTGTCGATGTTGCTGACGAAACGCTGCTGCTGAGCCAGCGGCATCTCACCTTGCAGTAACTCCGCCGCACCACGAATCGCCGCCAGCGGGCTTTTCAATTCATGGGTCAGGGTGTGCACATAACGCTCGACGTAGGCTTTGCCTTCCAGCTGGGTGCGCATCTGCTCCACCGCCGTGGCCAGTTGCTCCAGCTCGCCGCCACGATAATGCGGCACCTCGACCCGCCGACCTTCGCTGACCGCCTGGGCATACGCCGTCAACCGCCGCAGCGCCGCGCTCAGCCACCACGACAACAGCGCACCGAACAGCAAACCGAGGCCAATCAGCCCGGCGCCATAAATCAGCAATCGCCGCTCGGTGCGATCGACGTAAGGCTGCAGCGAACTGTTAGGCTTGGCCACCGTCACCACGCCGATGATCTGGCCGTTGTCACGAATAGGTGCCCCGACGTGCATCACCGACGAGTTCGAGTCATCCGGGTTGCTGCGCGTCGAACGCGCGCCGTACTCGCCACGCAGGGTCAGGTAGACATCGTTCCAGCGCGAGTAGTCCTGGCCCACCGCGATGCCACTGGAATCCAGCACCACGATGCCCTTGGCATCAGTGACGTAAATCCGGTGGTTGACCTGATTCTTCGGCATTCCCCAGATATTCGCCTTCGGTTGCCGTTCGCCGTAAGCCTTGAGCAATTCGGGCCAGCGGTTCTGGCTGAGAGTGCCGGCCTTGAAGTCGTCGCGCAGGATCTCGGCCATCAGGTTGGCGGTGTCTACCAGGGTTTCTTCGGTGGACTGGCGCACGCCGGGGCGGATTTCTTCCATCACGGTGTTGAGCACAAAGTAACCGGTCAGGCCGATGAACAGCACGTAGACCAGGAAAATCCGGATCCCCAGGGGCATCAGCTGTGCCCCGGACTGTAGCTGTAACCGAGGCCGCGGTGGGTCTGGATCGGCTCGGCGTCGGCTTTCACCAGGCGCAATTTGGCGCGCACGCTCTTGATGTGGCTGTCGATGCTGCGCTCGTAACCAGCGTCGGCCGCCACACCCAGCGCATCGAGCAATTGTTCGCGGCTGAAGACTCGCTCGGGTTGTTCCAGCAGGCATTGCAGCAAACGAAACTCATGGCGAGTCAGGCTCAGCGGCTGGTTGCGATAGCTGATCTGCACCCGTTCGCTGTCGATGCGAAACAGCGCTGACGCCGCCTCCGCCGCCACCGATCGTGGCGCCATGCGCTTGAGAATCGCCCGGACCCGCGCCGCCACTTCCCGGGGGCTGAACGGTTTGACCACGTAGTCGTCGGCGCCGATTTCCAGGCCCACCACGCGGTCGATCTCTGCATCACGGGCGCTGAGGAAAATCACCGGCACTTCGCTGAAACGCCGCAACTGCTTGCAGGTCTCGAAGCCGCTGATGTCTGGCAGGCCGATATCGAGGATGATCAGATCGGCGGGCGTGGCGCGCTGATGTTCAAGCGCCGCCGCGCCAAGGCTCAACCAGGCGGTGGTGAAGCCCTCGCCCTGCAAGGCGAAAATCAGGGTGTCGGCAATCGCCGCTTCGTCTTCGACAATCAGGATATGAGGCATGCCGTCCGAGCCCGCTAGTTAGGTGGGCGAACGGTGCCCCAAGGCTGATTCGCCGTCAATCAGCAGTCGGGTTTGTCGGCTGTAAAGCGACGCGCCGGGTTCACCGCCGCGCCGAATTCACGCAGGGCTTTGGCGCCGATCAGCAGCGGGTAATTGAAGCTGCTGCGGTCGGTGAGGTTGACCTCCACGGTGCGCTTGACGTTGCCCAGGCACAATTCCAGGTCGACCACCGGCCGCTTGGTGGGCTCGATCGCTTCCTTGTCATCGTCGTCTTCTTCGGAGCGGGTTTTGATCTTGCTGATCCGCGCGACCTTGTGTTCGTAGACCTTGTTGCTGGCGCCTTTGGTGGCGAGGCGGAAACGCACCCACTCGTCGCCGTCGCGGGTGAAGGTTTCGATGTCCTTGGCCGACAGCGACGCGGTCAGGGCGCCGGTGTCCATTTTCGCCTTGAGGACTTCGCCGCCGATTTCCGGCAGCGCGATGTACTCGTAACGCCCGTACAGGGTCGGCTCGGCGGCCAGGACCGGCAGGGCCACGAGGGTAAGCAGTGCAAGGAGAGATTTCACGTAGGGGGCTTCCTTGAAGAGTGGGCAGCGGGATTTTAGACCGTTGTGTGGATGATCGTTCCCATGCTCCGCGTGGGAACGATCGGTACAACGAGGTTAACGGTCAAAAGGTGAAACATTCGTCACCGCCGATTTGGCCTGCCATGCGAAGCTGCTTATCATGGCGCGCCCAAACGCTTTCAAGAGTTACTTATGCGCCGCCTGCTCACCGGCTGTTTCGTTACCCTGCTGCTGTTGCTAAACACCCTGGTGCTGTTCGGGCCTTTGATGGTGTTCGCCCTGCTGAAACTGCTCCTGCCCGGGCGCTTTCGCGATTACGCCTCGTGGGCGGTGATGTGGATTGCCGAAACCTGGGCCGAAATCGACAAGCTGATCTTCCGGCTGTGCATTCCCACCCAATGGGACATCCGCGGCGGCGATGATTTGCGCCGCGACACCTCGTATCTGGTGATCGGCAACCATCAGTCCTGGGTCGATATTCCGGCACTGATCCAGACGCTTAACCGGCGCACGCCGTTCTTCAAGTTCTTCCTCAAGAAAGAACTGATCTGGGTGCCGTTCCTGGGCCTGGCCTGGTGGGCGTTGGACTATCCGTTCATGAAGCGCTACACCAAAGCGTTTCTGGCAAAGAACCCGGAGCTGGCCGGCAAGGACCTGGAGATCACCAAACAAGCCTGCGAGTTGTACAAGCGCCAGCCGGTGACAGTGGTCAATTATCTGGAAGGTACCCGGTACACCTCGGCGAAAAGTGCCCAACAGCAGTCACCGTTCACCCACCTGCTCAAGCCCAAGGCTGGCGGCGTGGCTTTTGTGCTGGCGGCGATGGGCGAACAGCTGGATGCCGTTCTCGATGTGACAGTGGTGTATCCACAGCAGAAGATTCCAGGATTCTGGGATTTGATCAGCGGCAACGTGCCGAGGGTGATCATCGACATCCACACACGCGAACTGGATACGGCGCTGTGGCAAGGCGATTACGAAAACGATCCGGCGTTTCGCGAAAAGGTCCAGAACTGGGTCAACCAGCTCTGGATCGAAAAGGACCGGCGCATCAAGGCGCTACGCGCCGAAGGCTGACTCAGCTGCCAATGCCGGTGCCAGTGCCAGTGCCCCAGATTCCGCCAAGATTCTGCAGCAACGAACCGGTGACGCCTTGCTGGCCGAGGTATTGCAGGATTACTGGGGCAAACATGCCGATCATCCCGGTGTCCATGCCCAGAGCGCTAAAGGCATTGTTCAGGTCCTTAGTGTCCTTGACGTTGCCCAACAAACCATCGAGCAACGCATTCTTGTCCGAACCCGCGCCGAGCAGACCACCCAATCCACTCAGACCACTGATGGCGCTGTTACCGGCAATCTGGGCGAGGCCCGGCACGTTTTTACTCAGCTCGGAGAAGTCCTGGCCACTGAGCTGATTCCTCGCCAGCCCCAGCATCGCACCAGCACCGCCGATGGCCTGTTCCGGGGTAATGTCGAGCTGCGAGCCCAGGGTATTGAGCAAACCGGCCGCCTTGGGTGCAACCGCCACGATGCCATCGACATCATCGGCCTCGACACCTTCGACATCCTCGTCGTCCTGTATCGCCGAAACCGCCTTGGCCGCATCAACGAGACTGAACTGTGCAAAGGCCGGGCTGGCGGCCAGCGTCGTCAACGAAGCGACAGCCATGAGCGATGCCAGTGCAAAACCGCGTGAAACGTTCATCCAGACATCCTCTTGTGCCATGAAAAACCGCCCAGTAACGGGAGCGGCAAAACTGCCGATTGGACCGGATGTACGCCAGCATGTTCCTCGTCTGCATGGGCATTTTTCCCCAGGTGGCCTCTATGAAACGTGCTCCCTGGGACGCAACCGATGAACGGTATGACCGAACCGGCTACGCCTTCCCACTGGCCATAAAAAAGGGCGACATCACTGTCGCCCTTTTTTCCGTCTTGCTCCAAGCCTTACGCCGCGCTGAACATCTTATGCGGATCGATCACAAACTTCTTCGGCACGCCCGCATCGAACTCGCCATAACCACGTGGCGCGTCATCCAGGCTGATGACTTCCACACCCACAATGTCAGCAATCTTGATGCGGTCCCACATGATCGCCTGCATCAGCTGGCGGTTGTACTTCATCACTGGCGTCTGGCCGGTGTGGAAGCTGTGGGATTTGGCCCAGCCCAGGCCGAAGCGAATGCTCAGGCTGCCCATTTTCGCGGCAGCGTCCACTGCACCCGGGTCTTCAGTCACGTACAGGCCAGGAATACCGATTTTGCCAGCGACGCGAACCACGCCCATCAGCGAGTTGAGTACGGTGGCCGGAGCCTCGTGCTTCACGCCGGCATGGCCGTGACCGCGAGCTTCGAAGCCTACGGCATCGACGGCGCAGTCCACTTCCGGTTCGCCCAACAGTGCAGCGATTTGTTCGTGCAGTGGGGTGTCTGTCGACAAGTCAGCGATTTCGAAACCCTGAGCCTTGGCATGGGCCAGGCGGATCGGGTTGACGTCACCGATGATCACCACCGCAGCGCCCAGCAGGCGAGCGGAAGCGGCAGCCGCCAGACCGACCGGGCCGGCGCCGGCGACGTACACGGTGCTGCCAGGGCCAACGCCGGCAGTCACTGCGCCGTGGTAACCGGTGGGCAGGATGTCGGAGAGGCAGGTCAGGTCACGGATTTTTTCCATGGCCCGGTCGCGATCCGGCAGTTTCAGCAGGTTGAAGTCGGCATACGGCACAAACGCGTATTCGGCTTGGCCACCGGTCCAGTCACCCATGTCGACATAACCATAGGCACCGCCCGGACGCGCCGGGTTAACGCTCAGGCAGACGCCAGTATGTTGCTCTTTGCACGAACGGCAACGGCCACAGGCAACGTTGAAAGGTACCGACACCAGGTCGCCGATCTGCAGGTTCTCGACACCGCTGCCCTTCTCGATCACTTCACCGGTGATCTCGTGGCCCAGTACCAGACCGGTCTGAGCGGTGGTACGACCGCGCACCATGTGCTGATCGGAACCACAGATGTTGGTGGAAACTACGCGCAGGATGACACCGTGCTCGATCTTCCTGCCGCGCGGGTCCTGCATTTTGGGATAGTCGATTTTCTGTACTTCGACCTTGCCCGCGCCGAGATACACCACACCACGATTACCAGACATGCTTTCACCTCGCTGTTGTTTTTATGTAGCGGTCGCGTCGCCATGGATCGGCGGCGCGTTGATTGCTCGGGTTGTTGCCTGTGTCTTTTTGCGTTGTCTGTCAGGACCTCATCGCGGGCAAGCCCGCTCCCACAGGGTTTTGTGTCGCTCACAAATGTCGGGCACACCTCAGCTCACTGTGGGAGCGGGCTTGCCCGCGATGGCGATCTAAAGAACGACCGTGCGATTGGCGTTCAAAAACACGCGTCGTTCAATGTGATAACCAACGGCCCGTGCCAACGTCAGCCCTTCGATATCCCGCCCTTTGGCGATCAAATCTTCCGGGTAATGACTGTGATCCACGGCTTCCACGCCTTGGGCGATGATCGGTCCTTCGTCCAGGTCGTTGTTGATGTAGTGCGCCGTGGCGCCAACCAGTTTCACGCCCTTGTTGTAGGCCTGGTGATAGGGCTTGGCACCCTTGAAACCCGGCAGCAGGGAGTGATGAATGTTGATCGCCTTGCCATCAAGTTTGCGGCACAACTCCGGCGACAGAACCTGCATGTAACGGGCAAGGATCACCAGTTCGGCGCCTGCCTCTTCGATTACCTGCCAGACCTGACGCTCCTGCGACGGTTTGTCGTTCGGGTCCAGCGGGAAATGGTAGTACGGAATCTGATGCCAGTCGGCCAACGGCTTGAGGTCCGGGTGGTTGGAGACCACGGCAACCACGTCCATCGACAACTGGCCGATGCGCTGGCGATAGAGCAAGTCGTTGAGGCAGTGATCGGCCTTGGAGACCATGATCACCACTTTGGGCCGGTAGTTCGGCGGGGTCAGCTCGAAGATCATCCCGAAGGCTTCACCACGCTCGGCCAAACCTGCGCGGAAGGCTTGTTCGTCGAAACCGTCGGGCTGACGAAATTCCACGCGAATGAAGAAACGGCCCGAGAGCCGGTCATCGAAGGAATGGTGCTCGGTGACGTAGCAGCCCTGCTCGAACAGAAAGCGGGTCACCGCATCCACGGTGCCGAGGACGCTGGGGCAATCGGCGGTCAGAATCCATGTGTCTGGGGCGCGGCTCATAGTGCGGTGACTCCTATCTGATCGTTCCCACGCTCTGCGTGGGAACGCCGCCATGGACGCTCTGCGTCCGGCTGTTAAAGGGACGCGGAGCGTCCCGGGATGCATTCCCACGCGGAGCGTGGGAACGATCATCCGTGTCAAGCCTGGACGCAAAGCCCGTACTCAGCAGCCGCATCCTGCAACCACAACCACCAGTAATCCGAGAAGCTGCGGCGGATCAGTAGTTCCCAGGTGTCTTCGGCGGTATGGCGGATCACCAGTTGCGACTTGGCAAACACGGTACCCACAGCCTTGCCCACCGGGAAGTTGTTGGGGTGCACGTCGTAGCTGGTGGATTTCATCAGCACCTGACGCACGTTCGGGCCGCTGAGTTCGAGGATCTGCTGGCCGCCGCTGACGTTGACGATCTGGGTGTGCAGGTCGCCCAGTGCTTCACGCAGCTTTTTCTCGGCGGCGAATTCTTCGCCGGTCGGCACGATCAGCAGCCATTCATCCGGCCCCATCCATTGCAGGCTGGTTTCGCCTTTGATGATCACGGTCAGCGCACCTGGCAATTCGATGCCGAGGGCCTTGTGCACACCAGCGGCGAACGCGGCGTCGTGGCCATCGCCACGGATGGTCAGGTGACCGAGGAGTTTTTTCTCACGCACGATCACGCCGGCGTTCTTGCGACCCTTGCCCACCAGGCTGGCGAGGTCGGCATGATGCAGCGACGACTCGGCCTTGGCCCCAGTGGTTGGGCGTTGTTGGTAAACATTGGCTGCGGTCATAAAGCACCTTTCTTTTGTTGATCGTTCCCACGCTCTGCGTGGGAATGCCGCCATGGACGCTCTGCGTCCGCTCTTGGGACGCGGAGCGTCCCGGGATGCATTCCCACGCAGAGCGTGGGAACGATCGACTTACACGTTCTGGCGATCGCCTTTAGGATCGAAGAACACCGAAGAAACGATTTCCGCCTCGATCACGCTGCCGTCGGCCAGCGGTGCGAACACCCGCTCACCCATGCGCTTCAAGCCGCCTTTCACCACGCCCATGGCAAACGAATAGCCCAGGGAGTTGTGCAGGTAACTGGAAGTCACGTGGCCCACCATGGTCATCGGGATGGTTTGCTTGGTGTTGAACACCAGTTGCGCACCTTCCGGCAGCCATTTGGTCGGATCGATCGGCTTCAGGCCAACCAGCTGTTTGCGCTGATCACGCACACAGTCTTCGCGGTTCATGCCACGCCAGCCGATCCACGAGAACGGTTTGGTGCGACCGACACACCAGCCCATGTTCAGGTCGTCCGGGGTCATCGAGCTGTCAGTGTCCTGACCGACGATGATGAAGCCCTTCTCCGCCCGCAGTACGTGCATGGTTTCAGTGCCATACGGAGTCAGGTTGTACTTCTTGCCGGCCTCGACGATTTTCTCGAGCACGCCCATGGCGTAGTCGGCCTGCACGTTGACTTCGTACGACAACTCACCGGTAAACGAAATCCGGAATATCCGCGCCGGCACACCACCGACCAGCGCTTCTTTCCAGGTCATGAACGGGAAGGCTTCGTTGCTCAGGTCGGCGTCGGTGACTTCGCTGAGCAGCTTGCGGCTGTTCGGCCCGGACAGGGTCATGGTTGCCCAGTGATCCGTCACGGAAGTGAAATACACCTTCAGGTCTGGCCATTCGGTCTGGTGGTAGATTTCCAGCCATTGCAGCACGCGTGCAGCGCCGCCGGTGGTGGTGGTCATCACGAAATGGTTGTCGGCCAGGCATGCAGTCACGCCGTCGTCGAACACCATGCCGTCTTCTTTGCACATCAGGCCGTAACGGGCCTTGCCCACGTCGAGTTTGGTCCAGGCGTTGGTGTAGATGCGGTTGAGGAACTCGCGGGAGTCCGGGCCCTGGATGTCGATCTTGCCCAGGGTCGAAGCGTCCAGCAGGCCGACGCTGTCGCGCACGGCTTTGCATTCGCGTTTCACGGCGGCATGCAGGTCTTCACCGTTTTTCGGGAAGTACCATGGACGCTTCCACTGACCGACGTCTTCAAACTCGGCGCCGTTCTTCACGTGCCAGTGATGCAGCGCGGTGAAACGAACCGGTTCAAAGATGTGCCCACAGTGACGACCGGCTACGGCGCCGAAAGTTACCGGCGTGTAGTTCGGACGGAACATGGTGGTGCCCATCTGCGGGATCGTCACGTTCAGCGAACGGGCGGCGATGGCCAGACCGTTGACGTTGCCGAGCTTACCCTGATCGGTGCCGAAGCCCAATGCGGTGTAGCGCTTGACGTGCTCGACCGACTCGAAGCCTTCGCGGGTCGCCAGTTCGATGGCGGCAGCGGTGACGTCGTTTTGCAGGTCGACGAATTGCTTCGGCGCACGGGCAGTGGCTTTCTCGTGAGGTACCTGGAACAGCGCCAGCGTCGGCTCTTCCAGTCGGCTCAGGGCTTTTGGCAGTACGCCTTCGACCTTGCCGAAACCGGCTTCGCTGGCGGCGCGAGCGCCGCCTTCAAAACCGTCGGCCAGCGAATCGCCGAGGCCATAAACGCCGTTGATGCCACCGACGCATACGCGTTTCTGCGGTGCTTCGCCCGGTACGAAACCGAGGATGTCTTCACGCCAGATCGGCTTGCCACCCAAGTGCGACGCCAGGTGAACCACCGGGCTGTAACCGCCGGAACTGGCAACCAGGTCGCAATCGAGCCATTCGCCCGGGCTGGTCACGGTGTGTGCTTTTACATCAATCGCGGCAACGCGAGCAGCGGTGACGTGCTTGCTGCCACGAGCCTCGATCACGGCGCTGCCGGTCAGGATGCGAATGCCTTTGGCGCGCGCTTCTTCCACCAGCGCACCGCGAGGGTTGCTGCGGGCATCGGCGATGGCCACCACTTGCAGGCTGGCGTCGAGCCAGTCCAGGGCAACGCGGTAGGCGTGGTCGTTGTTGGTCGACAGCACCAGTTTCTTGCCCGGTGCCACGCCATAGCGACGTACATAAGTCGACACCGCGCCGGCGAGCATGTTGCCCGGCACGTCGTTATTGCCATAAACCAGTGGACGCTCGTGAGCACCGGTCGCCAGCACCACGCGCTTGGCGCGAACCCGGTGGATACGCTGACGCACCTGGCCGATCGGGGCGCGGTCGCCGAGGTGATCGGTGAGGCGCTCGTGGATGGTCAGGAAGTTATGGTCGTGGTAACCGTTGACCGTGGCGCGCGGCAACAGCAGCACGTCAGGGGTGTTTTTCAGCTCGGCGATGACGCTGGCAACCCACTCGGTGGCAGGCTTGCCGTCGAGGCTTTCGCGGGAGTCGAGCAGGCTACCGCCGAACTCTTCCTGTTCATCGGCCAGGATCACACGGGCGCCGCTGCGGGCAGCCGCCAGTGCAGCCGCCAGACCCGCAGGGCCAGCGCCGACGATCAGCACGTCGCAGTGCTGGTTCATGTAGTCGTAGGTGTCCGGATCGTTCTCGGTCGGCGAACGGCCAAGACCGGCGGCCTTACGAATGTACTTCTCGTAAGTCATCCAGAACGATTGCGGGTACATGAAGGTTTTGTAGTAGAAGCCCGGTGGCATCAGCTTGCCGCCGACCTTGCCGAGAATCCCCATCATGTCGTTGTTCACGCTCGGCCAGCCGTTGGTGCTGGTGGCGACCAGGCCTTGATACAGCGCTTGTTGCGTGGCGCGTACGTTGGGGATCTGCGTGGCTTCGGTCGCACCGATCTGCAGCACGGCGTTCGGCTCTTCGGCACCGGCGGCGAAGATGCCGCGTGGGCGCGAATACTTGAAGCTGCGGCCGATGATGTCGACACCGTTGGCCAGCAACGCGGCGGCCAGGGAGTCGCCTTCAAAGCCTTTGTAGACCTGGCCGTTGAAGGTGAAGCTCAACACTTTGTTGCGGTCGATGCGTCCGCCGTTGGACAGGCGATTGATCTGGCTCATACCTTCTCTCCCAGAGCCGTGGCGGCCGCTTTCGGGCTGTCGGTCTTGTCGGTGAACTGCGGCTTGGTGCCGATCTTGTAGGTTTCGAGAATCTCGTAGGTCACGGTGTCGCGGGTCACGTTGAAGTACTGACGGCAACCGGCGACGTGATCCCACAGTTCATGGTGCAGACCGCGAGGGTTATCGCGGAAGAACATGTAGTCGCCCCACTCCTCGTCGGTGCAGCTGTTCGGATCCAGTGGACGCGGGATGTGCGCCTGGCCGGATGCATGGAATTCCTCTTCGGAGCGCAGTTCGCCACAGTGAGGACAGAAGATATGCAACATAGGGATTTCTCCTGTTAGTGGGCGACTGCTGCAGCGCCGTGTTCGTCGATCAACGCACCGCTGTGGAAGCGGTCGATGGAGAAAGGTGCGGCCAATGGGTGCATTTCACCCTTGGCCAGGCTTGCGGCAAACACGTTGCCCGAGCCAGGTGTGGCCTTGAAGCCACCGGTGCCCCAACCGCAGTTGAAGAACATGTTCGGGACCGGGGTTTTCGAGATGATCGGGCACGCATCCGGCGTGGTGTCGACGATGCCGCCCCACTGACGGTTCATCCGTACACGCGACAGCACCGGGAACATCTCGACGATGGCCTGGATGGTGTGCTCGATCACCGGGTACGAACCACGCTGGCCGTAGCCGTTGTAGCCGTCGATACCGGCGCCGATCACCAGGTCTCCCTTGTCGGACTGGCTGATATAACCGTGTACGGCGTTGGACATGATCACGCTGTCGATAATCGGCTTGATCGGCTCGGACACCAGCGCTTGCAGCGGGTGCGATTCGATCGGCAGGCGGAAACCGGCGAGTTTGGCCATGTGCCCGGAGTTACCGGCAGTCACCACGCCGACGCGCTTGGCGCCGATGAAGCCCTTGTTGGTTTCAACACCGATGCACACACCGTTTTCCTTACGGAAACCGATCACTTCGGTCTGCTGGATCAGGTCCACGCCCAAGGCGTCGGCGGCACGGGCAAAGCCCCACGCCACGGCATCGTGACGGGCCACGCCGCCGCGACGCTGGACGGTGGCGCCCATCACCGGGTAGCGAGTGTTCTTGGAGCAGTCGAGGTACGGAATCTCGTCGGCAACCTGTTTGGCATCGAGCAGTTCGCCGTCCACGCCGTTGAGGCGGTTGGCGCTGACCCGACGCTCGGAATCACGAATGTCCTGCAGGGTGTGGCACAGGTTGTAGACGCCACGCTGGGAGAACATCACGTTGTAGTTCAGGTCCTGGGACAGGCCTTCCCACAATTTCATCGCGTGTTCGTACAGGTGCGCCGACTCGTCCCACAGGTAGTTGGAACGCACGATGGTGGTGTTGCGCGCGGTGTTACCGCCGCCCAGCCAACCTTTCTCGACCACGGCCACGTTGGTGATGCCATGTTCCTTGGCGAGGTAGTAGGCGGTCGCCAGACCATGCCCGCCACCGCCGACGATGACCACGTCATAGACCTTTTTAGGGGTCGGCGTGCGCCACATCTTCTGCCAGTTTTCGTGATGGCTGAGGGAGTGTTTGAAGAGGCCGAAGCCCGAATAGCGTTGCATAGTCATTTACTCCAAAACCGCGCTCAGCGATAAACCGGGAAGTCCGCGCACAGGGCCGCCACATGCTGCGCGACATTGGCCTCGACATCGGCGTCGCCGAGGTTGTCGAGGATGTCGCAGATCCAGCCAGCCAGTTCAATACACTGGGTAACCTTGAAGCCGCGAGTGGTCACCGCCGGGGTGCCGATGCGCAGGCCGGAGGTCACGAACGGCGACTGTGGATCGTTCGGGACAGCGTTCTTGTTCACGGTGATGTGGGCGCGACCGAGTGCTGCATCCGCCTCTTTGCCGGTGAGGCCCTGACGGATCAGGCTGACCAGGAACAGGTGGTTATCGGTACCGCCGGACACTACATCGTAGCCGCGTTTGATAAATACGCCGGCCATGGCCTGGGCGTTGTCGATCACTTGTTGCTGGTAAGCCTTGAAGCCAGGCTCCAGCGCTTCCTTGAAGCACACCGCTTTACCGGCGATCACGTGCATCAGCGGGCCGCCCTGGGCACCCGGAAACACTGCTGCGTTGAGCTTCTTCTCGATTTCTTCGTTGGACTTGCACAGGATCAGGCCGCCACGAGGACCGCGCAGGGTCTTGTGGGTGGTGGTGGTGACCACATCAGCGTACGGCAGCGGATTCGGGTACAGGCCGGCAGCGACCAGACCGGCGACGTGAGCCATGTCGACGAACAGCAGTGCTCCAACCTTGTCAGCGATCTGACGGAAACGCGGGAAGTCGAGGGTCTTGGAGTAGGCCGAGAACCCGGCAACGATCATCTTCGGCTTGCATTCGACAGCCAGACGCTCGACTTCGTCGTAGTCGATCAGCCCGGTTTTGGTGTCAATGCCGTACTGCACGGCGTTGTACAGCTTGCCCGAGGACGACACCTTGGCGCCGTGGGTCAGGTGACCACCGTGGGCCAGGCTCATGCCCAGAATGGTGTCGCCGGCTTGCAGCAGGGCCAGGTAAACGGCGCTGTTGGCCGAGGAACCGGAGTGCGGCTGGACGTTGGCGTAGTCGGCGCCGAACAGTTGCTTGGCGCGTTCGATGGCCAGCGCTTCGACCTTGTCGACGTGCTCGCAGCCACCGTAGTAGCGCTTGCCCGGATAGCCTTCGGCGTATTTGTTGGTCAGGCCACTGCCTTGCGCTTCCATGACGCGTTTGCTGGTGTAGTTCTCTGACGCGATCAGCTCGATGTGATCTTCCTGGCGTTGCTCCTCGGCATTCATCGCCGCCAGCAGTGCATCGTCGTAACCCTGGATCTGGTCTTGCTTGCTGAACATCGCGTCTCTCCCAGCGGCATCTATGCGCCATTCGTCTCGGTAAGGCACTGGCGTTACGGCAGTGCCCTTTGGAAGCGATGGTATGACCGGCGCAGACAGGTCAAATGCCTATGGACGCCACGCAAAGGTGCATTTACGACATGGCGGGAAATGGACACGTCGGACACGATCGCAAGATCAACATCCCCCCCTGTGGGAGCGGGCTTGCCCGCGATAGCGGTGGGTCAGCCGACATCAATGCTGGATGTGACGCCGCCATCGCGGGCAAGCCCGCTCCCACAGGGTTTTGCGCGCCCCAGGGATCAGGCAATGAGTTGGCGCAAAGCCAGAAGCACAAGGAAATGCACGGGATAGAGCGCGTAAGCCCAGCGCCGCATCGGCGGTGGCTGGATGCCTTGGGCGTGTCGCAATAGCAACAACCCCAGCAATGGCGCAATCAGACAAGCGGCAATGCCGAGAATGGCTGCATTGCTATGAAGTCGAGCGGCGTAATACAGCACTTGCCATTGATTGGCCGCCAGACAGACCAGCCCCGGCAGCAGGCTGAAATACCAGGGACGCCTGATCACCAGCAACATCGCCAGCGGCAACAACACGCCGAAGAAACCGAACATCAGTCGCTCCGGGAACAGTGCTGCCAGCAACAAGGCCCCGGCCGCCAACAGTCGCGATTGAAGCAGCCGGTTCTGCCAGCCAAGCGCGACCAACAGCCCCAGAATCAACGTGGGCAACACGTTCAAGGTGTTGAGATCAGGAATGTACATCCGGTAGGGGATTTCGCTTATAGCGCTAAACAGCAACAACCAGCCGAGGTAACGCCACTGGCCGTCGGTCGTTACTGCACGGACTCGCGACAGGTTCGCCGCCATCGCCAGACAGAACCACGGGAACGCCAATCTACCCGGCACATACAGCAGATCGACGGAATAACCGACATATCGAAGGTGATCGAGCACCATGCTCAGCAACGCCAGCCACTTAAGCAGATCCAGCGCCCCATCCCTCTGCGTCATGTGCATAATTGCCCGTCAACCGTGTATTTTTCTGACAGCAACATCCCGTGTGCTCCCCGGACGATCTTCGGTAAAGTGCGCACCATCATTGACCACGAGGCTCTTCACCATAAGAGCCTCGACCACGGAAGCCGGCCATGACCGATAAGAGCCAACAATTCGCCAGCGACAACTATTCCGGTATCTGCCCTGAAGCCTGGGCTGCCATGGAACAGGCCAACCACGGCCACCAGCGCGCTTACGGCGACGATGAGTGGACCGCACGCGCATCGGATCAATTCCGCAAACTGTTCGACACCGACTGCGAAGTGTTCTTCGCCTTCAACGGCACCGCGGCCAACTCGTTGGCCCTGTCATCACTGTGCCAGAGTTACCACAGCGTGATCTGCTCGGAAACCGCCCACGTCGAAACCGACGAATGTGGCGCGCCGGAGTTTTTCTCCAACGGCTCCAAACTGCTCATCGCTCGCACCGAAAACGGCAAGCTGACACCGGAATCGATCCGTGAAATCGCCCTTAAGCGCCAGGACATCCACTACCCGAAACCCCGCGTCGTGACCCTGACCCAGGCCACCGAAGTCGGCAGCGTGTACACCCCTGAAGAAATCCGCGCCATCAGCGTCACCTGCAAAGAGCTGGGCCTGAACCTGCACATGGACGGCGCACGTTTCTCCAATGCTTGCGCGTACCTGGGCTGCTCACCAGCGGACCTGACCTGGAAGGCCGGCGTCGATGTCTTGTGCTTCGGCGGCACGAAAAACGGCATGGCAGTGGGCGAAGCGATTCTGTTCTTCAACCACAAACTGGCTGAAGACTTCGACTACCGCTGCAAACAGGCCGGGCAACTGGCGTCGAAGATGCGCTTCCTCTCGGCGCCGTGGGTCGGGATTCTGGAAAACGACGCCTGGCTCAAATACGCCCGCCACGCCAACCACTGCGCGCAGCTGCTGGCCGAACTGGTGAGCGACATTCCGGGCGTGGAACTGATGTTCCCGGTACAGGCCAACGGCGTGTTCCTGCAACTGTCGGAACCGGCCATCGCCGCACTGACCGCCAAGGGCTGGCGCTTCTACACCTTCATTGGCAACGGCGGCGCGCGATTCATGTGCTCGTGGGACACCGAAGAAGAACGCGTGCGCGAATTGGCGACGGATATTCGGGAAGTCATGGCAGCCTGACGCCCGCAAGCTGATCGTTCCCACGCTCTGCGTGGGAATGCCTCTCGGGACGCTCCGCGTTCCTGCCTCATCGCTGACGCAATGTCCAACACCGTTGTGACGCAGAGCGTCACGGGCTGCATTCCCACGCGGAGCATGGGAACGATCAAGAGCGCGTGCCGGAACTGGCGGCAGATATTCGGGAGTCATGGCAGCCTGACGCCCCCACCAAGCTGATCGTTCCCACGCTCTGCGTGGGAATGCCTCTCGGGACGCTCCGCGTTCCTGCCTTACCACTGACGCAATGTCCAACACCGTTGTGACGCAGAGCGTCACGGGCTGCATTCCCACGCGGAGCATGGGAACGATCAAGAGCGCGTGCTGGAACTGGCGGCAGATATTCGGGAGTCATGGCAGCCTGACGCCCCCACCAAGCTGATCGTTCCCACGCTCTGCGTGGGAATGCCTCTCGGGACGCTCCGCGTTCCTGCCTCATCGCTGACGCAATGTCCAACACCGTTGTGACGCAGAGCGTCACGGGCTGCATTCCCACGCGGAGCATGGGAACGATCATTAGAGGCGCGTCGCAATTTCCCACTCTCTCTGCGGCGCTGTCCGCTAGCACCACTACATCACCCCGCTCACCCTAGTCATTCCCTCGCAAAGGAATGCATCCATGGGCCGAAGTCGCTACACCATCACCGAACCCGACAAACCCCACTTCCTGACCTGCACCCTCATGGAATGGCTTCCGCTGTTTATCCGCCCCTACATTGTCGATCACCTGCTCAATTGCTGGCGCTATCAACAAACCCACCAAGATCTAAAGCTGTATGTTTACGTCGTCCTGGAAAACCATCTGCATTTCGTTGCCGAGGCTCCAGACCTGAGCAAATGCCTCCGCCTGTTCAAATCCTTCACCGCCCGCCAAATCATCGACGATCTGCAAAGCAAGGGCGCAGAGCGCGCATTGCAACGACTGCGCTTCAGCAAACGGGCACATAAGCAGGATCGGGTTTATCAGTTGTGGCAGGAAGGTTCGCACGCGGAAATGGTGTACAGCGAAACGGTGATGCGCCAGAAGCTGGATTACATCCACTACAACCCGGTGAAGCGTGGGTACGTGGATTTACCTGAGCACTGGCGCTATTCCAGCGCGAGGAATTATGCAGGGATGGAGGGGCTGATCGAGATTCAGCGTTGGTCCTGAAGCGCACGGCACTCTCCTCCTGATCGTTCCCACGCTCTGCGTGGGAATGCCTCTCGGGACGCTCCGCGTTCCTGCCTCATCGCTGACGCAATGTCCAACACCGTTGTGACGCAGAGCGTCACGGGCTGCATTCCCACGCAGAGCGTGGGAACGATCGCGGTGAGTGCGAGGAACAAGTGTCTTTTGGTCTACATTGACTGGCGAGCCGTTTCGATCCGCATCGATAACAACAATCAGGAGCGTACGCATGTCATTACAAGGCAAAACCCTGTTCATCACCGGTGCCAGTCGCGGGATCGGGCGTGAGATTGCGCTGCGGGCAGCAAAGGATGGGGCCAACATCGTGATTGCCGCCAAAAGCGCCACCCCTCACCCCAAACTGCCCGGCACCATCTTCAGCGTGGCGGCGGAAGTTGAAGCCGCGGGCGGCAAGGCGTTGGCCTTGCAGGTGGATGTGCGCGATGAAGAGGCGGTGCGTGAGGCGTTGGCCCAGGCCAGCGAACACTTCGGCGCGATTGATGCCTTGGTCAACAATGCCGGAGCGATCAAGCTGACCGGCGTGCAACACATCGAACTCAAGCGCTTCGACCTGATGCACCAGATCAACACCCGCGCCGTGCTGCTGTGCAGCCAGGCCGCCCTGCCCTATCTGAAAAAAACCGCCGGCCACATCCTCAACCTGTCACCACCGCTGAACCTGGCCACCAAATGGTTCGCCCAGTACAGCCCCTACACGGTGACCAAATACGGCATGAGCATGCTGACCCTGGGCATGAGCGAGGAATTCGCCTCCTACGGCATCAGCGTCAATTCCCTGTGGCCGCAGACCATGATCGCCACCGCTGCGATCGAGTTTCAGCTGGGGTCACGCGAGTCGTTCAAGCATGCGCGCGCACCCGCAATCATGGCGGATGCTGCTTACGCGATTCTGGGCAGCAGTGGCCGCAGCATTACGGGGCGCTTGCTGATTGATGAGGAGATTCTGCGGGAGCATGGCGTGACCGAATTCGATCATTACCGCTTTGAGCCCGGCTCCAAAGACAAGCTGATGCCAGACTTGTTTGTGGACTGAAATACCAACCATTGTGGGAGCGGGCTTGCTCGCGAAAGCGGTGTGTCAGGCAACATCAATGTTGACTGTGCCGCCGCCTTCGCGAGCAAGTCGGATCGCCGCCCCCCGCTCCCACAGGTTCAAAACTCGATGCGAACGTCGCCCTTCGGCACGCTGCAGCACGACAGGATGAACCCTTCGGCTTCGTCTTCCTCGGTAATCCCGCCGTTGTGGTCCATTTCGACTTCGCCACCAAGCTTCATCACCTTGCAGGTCCCGCAGATCCCCATCCCGCAAGCCTTCGGAATCAGCAAGCCAAGCTTGGCCGCCGCCGCATGCACCGTTTCCCCCGGTGCGACCCGAATGCTCTTGCCGGACGCAGTGAATTCCACTTGATGCAGATCCGCCGCATCGATTTCCGGAGCATCCGCCGCTTGCTCGGCTTGCTCCACCGCGTCGGCACGGGCTTCCGGCGGTGTCGCGCCGAAGGATTCCTCGTGATAACGCTTCATGTCGAAGCCCGCCGCCTCGAGCATGCGCTTGACCGCATTCATGTACGGGGTCGGGCCGCAGCAGAAGACTTCACGTTCAAGGAAGTCCGGCGCCATCAGTTCGAGCATCTTGTGGTTCAGGTAACCGCGATAACCGGCCCACGGCTCGCCCAGACCATGCTTCTCGCAGATCAGGTGCAGGCTGAAGTTGTCGATCCGCGATGCCATGTGTTCCAGCTCGCGGTGGTAGATGATGTCTTTCGGCGAACGGGCGCTGTGGATAAATACCATGTCGACATTGCCGTTGGTGTCATAGAACCACCGGGCCATGGACATGCACGGCGTGATGCCGACGCCGCCGCTGAGGTAGAGCACTTTCGGCGCCGGGAAGTCCATGGCGTTGAACAGCCCGACCGGCCCGTGCACCGCCAGTTCCTGGCCTTCATGCAGGGTGTCGTGCAGCCAGTTGGACACCTTGCCGCCCGGCACGCGCTTGATGGTCACCGAAAAGCTGTACGGCACCGACGGCGAACTGGAAATGGTGTAGGAGCGCATGATCGGCACGCCATCGATTTCCAGCTCCAGGGTGACGAACTGCCCGGGCTTGAAAAAGAACAGGATCGGCTGGTCGGCCATAAAGCAGAAGGTGCGCACATCCCAGGTTTCCTGGATGACTTTGACGCAACGGACAATATGTCGACCATTGGCCCAGGTCTGGGTGGTTACCGGGTTCAGGAAGCTGTTGGACATGCTGATCTCCACGGCCGACTGCCGGCCTTCATGTTGGCGATTCTGCGTATAGCGCAGCCCCGCCATTTACCTATCTGCGACATTCACATACTTATCGCGACCAGCCCCCAATTACCGGGGGTTGCGCGTCGGGAACAGATTGGGCCATGTCGCCCATGGATAAGGTTCCGGGCAACGGCGGCCCCACACTCGCTCCATACCAAGACACAATCTTTACACCTTGCGTAGCAAACCTGATCAGCCACTTTCGCGGCCACGCAGATGGCCTTGAGGAAACACACGATGGACGTCACCACTACCCTGAGCCTGGGCGATCCACTGGAACCCGCACGCAAGGCCACCGCGCAGATGCTGCAAGAACGCGAGCGCACTTTCTCGCTGCCGCAGCCGTTTTACTCTGACGAGCGGCTGTTTGATATCGACATGCAGGAAATCTTTCAGAAAGAGTGGTTGATCGCCGGCATGACCTGCGAAATCCCGACCAAGGGCAACTACCTGACCCTGCAAGTCGGCAAGAACCCGATCATCGTGATTCGCGGTGCGGACGGCGTGGTCCATGCGTTCCACAACGTCTGCCGCCACCGCGGTTCACGGCTGTGCACCAGTGAAAAAGGCAAAGTCGCCAAACTGGTCTGCCACTACCACCAGTGGACGTATGAGCTGGACGGTCGCCTGCTGTTCGCCGGCACCGAAATGGGCGCCGACTTCGACATGAAGCAGTACGGTTTGAAGCCGGTGAACGTGAAAACCGCTGGCGGTTACATCTTCATCAGCCTGTCGGAGAACCCGCCGGCCATTGATGACTTCCTGTCGACGCTCAGCCATTACATGGAACCGTACGACATGGAGAACACCAAGGTGGCGATTACCACCACCTTGATGGAAAAAGCCAACTGGAAACTGGTGCTGGAAAACAACCGCGAGTGCTACCACTGCAACGCGTCGCACCCGGAACTGCTGAAAACCCTGCTGGAATGGGACGACGTCACCGACCCGCGTGCCGACCAGGCCTTCAAGGACCATGTAGCTGCTTCGGCCGCTGCCTGGGAAGCCGAGAAGATCCCTTACGCCCACGCCAGTTTCGGCCTGCGTAACCGTATCGTGCGCATGCCGCTGCTCAAGGGCACCGTGTCGATGACCCTGGACGGCAAACAGGGCTGCGCCAAACTCATGGGCCGCATCAAAAACCCGGACCTGGGCTCGATGCGCATCCTGCACCTGCCACACTCGTGGAACCACTGCATGGGCGACCACATCATCGTGTTCACCGTGTGGCCGATCAGCGCTCAGGAAACCATGGTCACCACCAAGTGGATCGTCCACAAGGATGCGGTCGAAGGCGTGGACTACGACGTGGAGCGCATGCGCCAGGTCTGGGATGCGACCAACGACCAGGACCGTCGCCTGGCCGAAGAGAACCAGCGCGGGATCAACTCCACCGCGTACCAGCCAGGGCCTTACTCCAAGACCTATGAGTTTGGTGTGGTGAACTTTGTGGACTGGTACAGCGAGCGTCTGTTGAACAATCTGGGGGCCGAGCCCGCGCCGTACCTCAAAGGGGTTCCGGTACAAGGCTAAAAGCAAAAGCATCGCGGGCAAGCCCGCTCCCACAAGGATCGGCGGCGTACACAAACTCTGTGAACACCCCAATCACTGTGGGAGCGGGCTTGCCCGCGATGAGCATAGGTATCTACACATCTCTAAAGTCTTCGGCTGGCCACCCAGCCGATGGCCTCTTTAGCAAAACCCGCCAGTTCCTGGGGCGTGTATTGCTCCAATGTCTCGCACATGGCCAAAAGCATGTATAAACCGGCCAGCAGCGCGGAAGCCGTCACCGGCTGCGAGCGCTTCATCTGTCGACCAGACAGACGGACCAAAAAATCCCGTGTTTGCTCAGCAAACTCCCCCTTAGCCCGCATCAGACGCCAACTGACAGCACATGCCTGACTGGCGATCAACAGCCGTTTGAACACCGCTTCACCGCTCTCTTGCTGCCAGTTTTCCAGCTGATGCCCACCCCCTTTAAGCAGTTTGAAGTAGGACTCGATACGCCAGCGCCAGTAATACCAGAGCGCCAATCGTTCATCTGCGACCTCTTGCTCAAGGTTGCTCAGCAAATACCATTCGGCCAGCAGGTGACCATCGGCTCCCAGTATTCGGCTCACGACGAGCCGGGCCGGCAACGGCTCACCAGACTTGCGCAGCGTCTTGCGGTCGGCCCTGTCTTTGGTGAAAGGCTGGGCTTGGCGAGTCAGCACGACGGCGGTTTCTCCCACCCATTGAATGGCCGGTTTTCCTTTGTAGTCCACCTTGCGAGTTTTGCGGTAGGTCATCTCGCGAGCAATTTGACTCAGGGCCCTCGATTGACCTGCATGACTGGCCGTGGAACCGGCCTTGACTCGCACCAGCCATTGCCGACCTTCGGCCTGCCATTGCCTCAGGTGAGCGACCGAATCAGCCTCTCGATCCACGATATGGACAAGCGGCTTGGCAAAATTCTGCTGTTCCAGCCAAGTGATACGTTGTGTCAGTTCATGCAGATGCTTCTCAGGGGCCAGCACTTCTTCGGCTCGCGTGCTGAGCACGCCGTCCTTGGTCGCCAGATTTTGAGCGGGAGTACAGATCGGTGCACCGTCACGGTCGGTGACTAGCAGGCTGCTTTGCAGCTCGTAACCGATGTCGCCCCGGTGGGTCATTTGCAGGCGATCAGCCTTGCTGTGGTGGTGCATGTAATTGAGCCGAGACCAATCGTGCATGACCAGCGCGTAATCATCACAGTCATCCCGACAACCCTCGTGGGCCAGCGCCAGCAGCGGTTTAACCAGGTCAACGGGCCGAACCCGGTCATTGCTCAAAAATCGCCAAAGGGCTTGCGTCTGTGCAAAAGCCTTGTCGCTTCGCGGCAAGGCTTTCATCCCGGCGGCCAGCGCCGGTAGTCCATTACTGTGTCCCATGACTAACTCGTCGTATCGTTTTGTCAGTCGGGCATCTAGCCCGGTCATTTGATATCCATGCCGTCCCTTTATAGACCAGGATCGGGAGATGTGTAGATACCTATGCCGCGATGAGGCCGTAACATTCACTCCATCAACTCGAAGACCACCGCACCGACCCATCCTCCCCAACAAACGTCTCTTCGATGCTCTCCCCCACCAACCGCACTTTCACATAGCCATTCAACACCCGATCCGGGTACGCCTCATCCCGCGCATTTTGCGTTTCCGACCACAGCACCCGCGCATGCCCGTTCAGCTCGCTGGCATTGCCGTAGGGAATCGCCCCATGCCCGGCGCAGCGTGCATGCAAGCCACCTTGAGTGGCGTAGCAGATGCCGTTATGCAAATGCCCCCAATACCAGTAATCCGGCTCACGGCCCAAGGCATCGCACACCGGTTGATACAGCGCCGTCTTGTGGTGCCCGGAAATGTCGAAGCCCTGGTGATGACTGAGCACCATGATTTTCTTGCGCTGAGGCAGCCCTTTCATCCAGTCGATCTGCTCCTTGTTCAGCGCACCGTCCATGTACAGGTTAATCGGATCGGAGGCATAAGCCGTGTCGAGGCCGATCACCAGCCAGTCATCGTTGTACAACGCAAAATAACTGGTGCCCTGCTGCGCCGGGAATCGCTTGGCCAGTTCCTTGAAATAGCCATGGGCGCCGCTGTACATCTCGTGGTTGGAGTTGAGGGTGAACGAGCCGTGCTTGCCCATGGGCCAGCCGACCATGTCGACGTCTTCCTGGGAGTGGGTGCCGGCGTAATAGACGTCCCCCAGGTGAACGGTGAAATCGGCCTGGGCCAACTGCATCTGATTGGCCACCGATACCGCCGGGGCATGGCTGTCGAACGGCCCGGTGCCCCAGTCGCCGGCGATGGCCAGGGTCACGTCACTGTCCATGCGCATCAGCGCCGGGTTGGTGGCGAACGGTGCGTGATGCCGCAGGTTCTCGATCCACTTGAGCAGCGCCTCGCTCCACAACAGATCCAGCAGTTCCCATTTGCGACAACCGAGCAGGCTGCCGTCCTTGAGCACCCGGGTTTGCAGCTCGTCTGCCGATTGCGGCAAGGGAGTGGCGTTACCGATATGCAGGATCGACAAACCGTGGGCCAACTCCCACGGCACACTCGGTTGATCGTCGGGCAAGTCGCCGTTTTTGAGCACGTAGTGCGCCTGATCATGGCCCCGTTGCAGCAGTGCGACGATGGCCTCGTACTCCTTGGGTTCAAGCTCGCTGACGAGCTTCTTCCAGGCCATTTCCAGGCGGGTGACCAAGCCATGCAGGCGTAGCTTGACCTTGACGTACTCGTGCTCCCAATGACTGACCAATGACATGTCGTCTTCCTCCATCCATAGTGGAATTACAGGGTTTTCATAAACTCGATGAGCGCCCGCTTCTCGAGTTCCGACAGCTGGGTGCCGTACAGGTGGCCGCCGTTGTGATTGCCCTCCAGACGGGTGTCGTATTTGAAGTCCGCCGAGGCCTTCATCTGCTGGCCACTGGTGACAAAGCCGACTTTGTCCTGGTCGTACACATCAGAGCCGGTGAAGAACACCAGCGGCCGCTTTTCCGGTGGTTGCAGCAAGTCCCATAGGGTCGGTACCGAACCGTTGTGCAAGTAAGGCGCGCGCAACCAGACGCCGTCGGTGGGCGTGTTGCTGTAGCTCTGGGTTTTGCGGTAGGCGCCAAAGTCGAACGGCACTTTCTTGAAGCCATGGAAAGCCGTCACCAAGCCTGTGGTGAACGAGTTCAGCCGATGGGGATCGGTGCCCAGTTCATCAATGCTGGTGGTGACCTGACCGGTGTCGGTGCGGCCGAAATCATGGCAACCGGCGCAGTTGTTTTCCCAGACCGGTCTGCCCCGTGCGACTTTGGCCTGATCCAGCGCGAACGGCCAGGCCGGCGCCTTGTGGCCCAGCAACCAGTTGGTCACCCGGTTGAAACTGGCCGGCAGCACCGACTCCGGCGTTGCGCCCACGGCCATGGCCGCCGCGTAATTGCGCTCGTGGATGTCATTGTTGTTGCCGTCCCAGTGCAGGTACATCGACTCCCGAGGCTTCTGGTTCCAGACTTGCGGCAAGTCGACGGTGCCGATGGTCGAGTCATCCGGGAAGCCGAACACCACCATTTTCGTCGGGTTGAAGGTGTCGGTGCGCCCCGGCCCTTGCGGCGCGCGCAGGCGTTGCCAGGCATAGGCCTGCTTCTGCTTGACCAGCGCGCTCGTGGCCATCGGAATGATCACGTAGCGGTTGTACAAGCGCTCGAAAAACCCGAGCTGGAACTTGCTGTTGATCGCCGTCATCACCGCGTCAGGGGTGAATTTCGGGTCGCTGGCGCAATTGTAGGCAAACCACTGGAAGGCCTGCAGTTGCAGGGTATTGGCCGGCGCGGTGGCCACCGGGATGGCGACGTCGCTGGTATTGGCCCGGTAGGAACCGGTGTGACACAGGGCGCAGTTGGGCTCCACGGTCGGGTAGCCGATCTGCCGCTTGGCCATGCCGATCGGCAGGTCCTTGCCGTTCTCGTAGAGGAAACCGAAGACTTCATAGCCGCCGGGTTTTGGCAATTTATCCGGGCACATCTGCGGCAACACGGCGAACAGGTAATAGGGAATCCGCGCTTCGATGCCCAGACCAATGGCACCGTACTTGTAGTGGTCCTCATCGGAGGCGTATTGCTCTGCCGGCACCACCCGCAGCATCTGGTACCAGGTTTCATAGCCGATAAACCCCAGCGCCAGCACCACGACCAGCGTGGCGACCTTGAAGCTGTGCCGTTGCCAGCGTCGCGCCCACGCTGCGCGCCACTCATGCCAGCCGTCGCGAAGCAACGCCAAGGGCCGATTGGCCGGCGCGCTGCCCAGGTACAGCAGACCCCCCAGGATCAGGAACATGCTCAGATCGCCCAGCAGCATCGGCACGAATACCTGGGCCTGGTTGCTGGTGTTGATCAGGTAGATCCAGAACGCCACGGCGACCAGCCGCGACAATACACATAGCCACGAATGCACCACGTATTTGGGCGCGTTGAAGCCTGACGGCATGTAAAAAAGGCTGATCCCCACCAGCAACATGCCGGCGTTCTCCAGCCAAGGATCGGAAAGTTGCGGTGGCATCCCGAGCATCGAAGTCAGCAACGCCGGCGCAAACAGCGCCGGAATCGCGAAGACCATGTTCATCACGATGCCTATCCAGATGAAGCGTTGAAACCAGCGGATGTAACTGTCCATATTTTTCCCCAGATCGTTCCCATCCAGATCGTTCCCACGCTCCGCGTGGGAATGCCGCCATGGACGCTCCGCGTCCGCTTGTGTGACGCAGAGCGTCACGGGATGCATTCCCACGCGGAGCGTGGGAACGATCACCTAGCCGAGAGCGGTTTTCTCCAGATGCTCCAGGATGATCGGGTACACATCGATCACCGCATTCTTGCCGAACATGCAGTCGATATGCCCGTAACCCGGCACCACGTGGCGGCTGTAGCGCTCCGGCCCATGGACTTTGCACACGCGCTCATAAGTCTTGAGCGTGCTTTCGGGCAGGTAGCACTGGTTGTCTTCGCCGCTGATGAAGCAGATCGGCATGGTCAGCCGGTCGAAGTGCGGCATGTAGACGTCCTGCCCCTTGAAGTCCACCAGATGGCCTTTGCGCAGGATCAACGCCAAGTGCTCAAAGGTCTGCATGTTCGATTCGCCGAACAGCTCATGCAGGTTGTCATGCAGGGTCTCGTTGAGCGTGTCGTGGCGGTACAACGATGCGTACATGAAGGTGATGCGATGGCACACCGGGTTGGTGCAGTAGCCCTGGGCCTCGATGCGGGCGTAGCCGTTGAGGGCTTTGTCGTAGAGTTTGTTGAACCAGCTCTCCTTATTGTCGGCATACGCGGTGAGGGATTTGATGCCGATGGCGTCGAGCATCCCCGGAAGGTGCAGACCGGCCTTGAGCCCGGTTGCCGTGGCGACCACCGTATCCGCCGCGATCTGCGAACACACCACCGAACGCACGCCCTGCAACCCGGCCAGCAGCGACATGAAGAAGGTCGTCGCGCCGTAGCAATGCACCACGCATTGCACATCCGCCGCCTTGGTTGCCTGCTGGATCTGCGCGATGGCAGCCTTGAAGTCGTACTGCGCAATCTGGTCGCCGTTCCATTCCTTCTTGCTCGCGGGCAACAGAATGCTCACTCGCAAATCCAGCAGCCAGACGTCGTACTCGTGCTTGCACAGGTACTCCAGCAGGTTGGTCTGGATGGTGTCGGTGGAGAAAATATTCGAGCCCACGCCCAAACCGTGGACCAGCATCACCGGCCCTTTGCTGCCAGCCTGGTAGCGGGTCAGGCGTAGCTGTACGTTGTCTTCGGTCTGGAAGAACTGCACGCTCGGGACCGGCGCATCCAATGGGCGTTTTTGCCGTGGCGGTGCGTCAGGATTGAAGTAGATGTCACCCGCGAACACCCCGCCGTAGCTCTCCCACAAGATGCCCGCGAAGAACTTGCCAAACCGTGCCAGCCCATCGATGCGCTCGCGTTCGTTGCGCGCGTTGAGCACCTTCATGGTGGTCATCTGCTTGGCGAAATCGGCTGGATGGATGTGCATCACACCCGAACCCATCACCTCACCGGTCTTGTCCGCCCCGCGATACAGCGTCACGTAGAGGGTGCTGGTGTCGTGCCAGACGTTCAGCACGCCGTTGTCTTCGGGCACGGTCTTGAACGCGCTGAAGTAATAATCGCTGCCGTCCTCGGCGGTCAGTTTCATGTCGTAATTCATGTGCCGCACACCGACCTGTTCCTGATACTCCTCGAACAGGTTGAACACGCCATTGCTGGCGGTCAGCGGTTCTGGCGACAAGCCTGGAGCATCCAGGGTGCCGACCAGTGTCGCGGCGTGTTCAGGTTCTTTGATCATGCGGTTGAGGTCGTTGGCGGTGATGGTCAGGGTGAACTCGATCGGCGAGTTGTCCGACTCGCCACGTTTGGCCGCCGCCTCGTAGAGTTTCAGATCGGTGCCCTGGGGCTGGGTGAAGGCTTTGGAGAAATAGCCTTTCATGGTTTCGGTGAACTGCACGCCGAGGGTCGGCGCCGCCACCTGTTTGCGCGGTGCCGAGGGCAGCGTGTAGTCGATATGCCAACCGCGATCGGCAGCCAGCAGGCCCATGTTGCGCTCGCTCACGGCAGAGATGGTCAGCAGCGGATTGACCGCCAGGGAAGTCGGGATCACCGCGCCGTCGGTCACGTACAACCCGGCATAGACATTCGTGCCACTGGTGCTGCTGAATACCTGGCCCTTGTGGTTGACCACGCCCTGCTCCGCATCCTCGCCCATCACGCAACCGCCCAACGGGTGGACGGAAACGATGCTGTGTTTGAGCAGCTCGGTCCAGATCGGGTTCTCGACCCAGATCCCGCCTAATGCCTTGGTGCTCTGGTGCAGCCGCTCGTTACCGAGTTTGACGTTTTCCTGCTCGCCAACACCCGGCCAGTCGATGCGCAGCTGGTCCTTGCTGTCGAGCACCATGCGACCCTTGCCGTCGTCGTGGCTCATGATCAGGTAGGTCTGCATGTTGTGCAGGGCGCCGTGATACGGGCCGCGCAGGAAGCTTTCGGCTTCGCGCTCGGCGTACTTGAGCTTGCCGGTGAAACTGTCGTCAGTGGGCTTGCCGATCAATCCGGCGAACGCGGCCATGCTCGGCACCATGGGCCGGCCGAGCGCGCCGGGGATCGAGCCTTCTTCGATGACCATGCGGCTGCGCCAGTCGCCTTCGGTGCGCATGTCGATGATCGAGGTGATGCACGGGCCGACCGGTTTCATTTCATTGGCCGGATGCGCGCCGAAGCCAATGCCGTTGATCGTTTCATCGCAGTTGTGGCCAAAACCGAGGATATCGCCGTTGCCGCTCATGTTTTCGCCGAGCTGATCGGACGTCGCCAGACCTTTGTCCCGAGAACGCAGGAGGATTTCGGTGGAGCCCAGGGTGCCCGCCGACACCACGACAATGTCCGCCTTGACGAACAGCGTCGGCGCGGAGAATTTCTCCCGGCCGCTGTCCAGATACTGGAAGTGCACGATCCAGCCGTCACCGTCGCGCTCCAGATGCCGCACCTCGGCCTGGCAGAAAATCTCCGCGCCGTGGTTCCAGGCATCGGGCAGGTAATTCATCAGCGTGGTGTTCTTGGCCTTGTTGTTACAGCCCGAGACGCAGTCGCCGCAGTGGTTGCACGGCAATTGCTCAACGCCTACATGGTTGAGGTTGTTCGGCAGCTTGTCGAAGGTCACGTTGATCGGCGGCTTGTAGAAATGCGCACCTTGCTTGAGGTAATCAGCGGATTTTTTGTTGGCGTCGAGTTTGGGCAGGTTCGGTGCGGTGCTCGGGTACGGATTGGGCTTGAGCATCTCCCCGAGCCCGGGCGTAACCGTCCTTGAGCAAGGTGTCGCGATGCTCACGCACTGCCAGCGGCCAGCGCGGATCGTCGAACACGCCGGGCTCCGGCTCCAGGGCAACGTTGGCGTTGATCAGCGACGTGCCGCCCAAGCCGCAACCGACCACCACGTTCTGCTGCGCATTGACGTGCAAGTCAAACAACCCGGTGCGCGAACCGATGTGCCCGTCCGGGTCATGGACCTGCAGTTCTTCAGTGGCCGCCAGCATCGTATTGGGGTATTCGCCGGGCTGGATTTCCCGACCTCGCTCCAGCAGGCACACCCGCTTGCCAGCGCGGGACAGGCGCGACGCCGCGATCCCGCCGCCGTAGCCGGAGCCGATGACGATCACGTCGTAGTGTTCCTTGATGTCGCTGATGGGCGTGGCGATCCGTGTCATGGGTCATTTCCTCTCAGGCAGATGGGCAACTCTGTGGTTGCCTGCAATCGATAGACGAACAAACGCCTGGTCACCGGGCACGGTCGGGCCTCAATGGCAGCGGCGTCAGGGTTTGGGGAAGGCTTCAAGCGCTATAGGCGAGCGCGCTGATTGGTGGCGCGACGGTGAATCCGTTTACGCAGCAAGGTCGCGGGTGTCGGTACACAGGTCACGCAAGGGGTTGGGTGCGAGCGATGTGGCTGGCTATCCATCACGCGTTCTCCCTGAACCAGATGTGGATAAGTGACGGCTGTCCTTGTGCCCTGAGAGTGAAGACACGCGACAGATCGAAGTCAAGGAAGTGCCTTAGAACTGTATGAAATCTGATCTATCGCGTTGTGGCCTATATAGGCCGTGGCTTGCAGGGTTTAGCGAACAAGTTATCCACATCTCCACCCACAGCTATTGGGGACAACTGTGGATGACGGGCCAAATTTATTCACAAAAAACCAAGAAAAACCGTGACTTATCCAGAAGCAGGGTTTTACCCAAGCATTGGTCGTTTTTTGATCAGAAGTCTGCAGGGCACGTTTTATATGACGTACAGAGGATGGCAAACACCTTATCCACAGAAGCGCCAACAGACTTTGGGGGCAACTTTGCAACGTCTGTGGAAAACCGCTGAAAGCCGTGAGAATTCAGGGTTTGCGGAAGGATCAGGGAGAGAAAAGGGTCAATTGAGCATTATTTGATCAACTGACTGAAAGCCACGGTTTATATAGCCTGTAGCGGACAGCGAACATCTTATCCACAGAAGCGCCAACAGAGATTGGGGGCAAGTATTGGCTTACGAACGAAGTCGTTCTGTGGAAAAAGCTCGGAAAAACCGTAGCTTAGACTGGTTATTTTTTGTACGGAGGGCTGGAGGGCTTGATGGGCAAGGGGTGTAGCGAGGGGCGAACATGTTATCCACAGAAGCGCTAACAGGGATTGTGGGTAACCACAGTGCGTTGTTGGTGTGCACACAATCTGTGATCGACATTGACCCGCTCCCACATAGATTGGGTTCGTGCCTCAAGGCCGATACATCAAATAGGCTTCCCCCGTGACCCGAATCATTGGGTGGGGCGTGATCTGGCAGGTATCGACAATCCGGAAACCATGGCGCTCATAAAACCGCCGTGCGCCGGTGTTCACCGCATAGTCGATCAGGCTCAAGCCATTGAGCCCCAATCGGTTGGCACGGTCGTAGGCATAGGCGAGGAATTGTTTGCCCACCCCCTGATTACGCCAGCCCTCATGCAGGGCCAGGCTCGAAATATAAAGGGTGTCGGGGATTTCCATCGTGGCATACGGCGCCAGGACGGGATCGGTCACGGGAGCGGCCTGAGGGTCGTGGCGCATCGCGTAGCTGTGCAGCATGCCGATGACCTTTCCCTCGACCTGGGCGATCAGGCAGTTCTGATAGGAGAAATCGACGTCTTCACGAGCGTAACGACTGGCACCGACCTCCAGCAGGTCCTGGCCGGGCTGCGCCAGTTGGCTCCAGATGTAATCCGCCGCACCTTCTGATGAAATCTGAAACAAGCGAGCAATCTCACGCGCATCCGCGCGCAGGGCCGAACGAAATTCAACAGCCATTTACCGGGCTCCACAGGACCGTTAGCGAACCACGCCTTCTTCAATCAGCAACTTGAGGATGGCTTCGGCGCCCGCTTGCGCGGTCACGCCCTTGAGCACTTGCCCACCGCCGCCACTGGCCTTGGCCGTCGCGGCCTTCATGCGATCCGCACCGCTCTTGGCCTTGATCACTTTCAAGCGCTTTGGCCGTGGCTTGGCCGGTTGCAGCGTGGCCACCGCCAGCAGTTCATCGTCGACCACTTCGACTTCTTCCGCCTGCAATACCCCACGACGTGCCGGACCGTAGGCGCTCTGCCGCGGCTTGGGTGCCGCGTTATCCACAGTCGCCAGAAACGGCAGGCGCACTTTCAAGCGCCGACGCTGCCCGCGAGGCAAGGCCTGCAGCACCAACGCTGAACCGCCGTCGATGGATTCGACCTGCGCCAAACCCACGACCAGCGGCCAACCGAGGCTTTCCGCCAGCAGGAACGGCAACATGCCCGAGCCTTCACCGGTTTCCGCCTGACTGCCGGTCAGCACCACCTGTGCCCCGGCATCACGCAAATACGCGGTCAACGCCGGCAGCGCATCAGCGCCTTCCGGTTGCTCCAGCACATGCAGCTGCTCCAGGCCCATGCCCAGATAAGCGCGCAATGCCGGTTCCGCGACGTCGCCGGCATGCAGCACTTGCAGGTTATCCCCAGCCAGCTGCAAACCCAGTTCAACCGCCCGCGCATCCTGCTCGGCGCGGCGTGGCCGGCCGGAGGTCGGGTGGGCGCCGATGGACACCAGGCTGATGATTTTCGTGCTCATAACCCTTTCCTTCCCTTAAGCCGCATCGCGCTTGGCGTCGTTGCGGTAAGCCGCTACCGCATCGATCAAGGCTTGAAGAATCTCGGCGCTCTCGCCGATCACCGACAGGTCGGCCCGTTTGATCATGTCGCAACCCGGATCGAGGTTGATCGCCACCACCTTGTCGCAGGCACCGATGCCTTGCAGGTGCTGGATCGCCCCGGAAATCCCCACCGCCACGTAAACCCGCGCGGTTACCCAGGTGCCGGACGCGCCGACCTGCCGGTCGCGCGCCATGAAACCATCGTCCACCGCCACCCGCGACGCACCTTCGGTCGCGCCCAACGCTTCGGCCGTCCTGTGGAAAAGTCCCCAGTCCTTGACCCCGTTGCCGCCGGAGAAGATGAATTCGGCTTCGGCCATCGGAATCGCCGCCGGGTCCACCGCCACAGCGCCCAGATCTTCGATCCGCGACAGGCTGCGGGCGACCGTTGTGGATAACTCCACCGGCAACGCTTCGTGACGGGTTTCGCTGACCGGTTCGGCGCATTCGGCAGCCGCCAGAATCAAGCGGGCCACCGGCCGCGCAAGGTCCTGCAGGCCAGCACCGGCACGGCCGATGCATTCCTGATCCTTGACCTGCCAGACCCGCGTGGCCGGGCGCTCGCCCAGTGCGGCAGCAAAGCGCCGACCCAGTTCGCCGCCACCGCTGCGGCTGTCCGGCAGCAACCAGTGACGCGGGCTGAACTGGTTATCCACAGCCCGCAGACCCTGGACCCGTTGTTCCGGTGCATAACCACTGAACTCGTCGCCCTCAAGCACCAGCAAGCGGTCAACGCCAGCCGTGGCAAAGGCGTTTTCCTTGTGCTCACCGAAGACCACGGCCAGTACCGCGCCGTCCTTGCCGGCCAATTGATGAGCCAGGCCGAGCAAGTCGCGGTCGTGACTGCTCAAGCGGCCGCCGACCATGTCCGGCACCACGCTGATGTAGAACACAGGTGCAGCCACTTGATGCAGCGGCAATTGCACTTCAACCGCGGCTGAGCGTTTGGTCGCCCCGCCCTGCTGAGCGCCGCTGCGGTCGATCCGTTTGATGCCGTTGGGGCCGATAAAACCGATCCCGTGAGGATTCTTGCGGATGAGACCGTTAGGCCCCATCCAGCTGTGTTGCGCCGGTTGCATGGCCGCATGCAGCGGGTGCAAGCGGTTGCGGGCGATCCATTCGGCGCGTGGGTCGCGGCGGATAATGTCGCTCATTAATGCACCTCCGCAGGTTCACGTTTGGCCGGCGCCGATGGCTTTCCCGGCGTTGCGTCTTCGAGCAACGCATCAGCCACCAGTTCGGCGATGTCCTTGATCATCGGACGCGGTTCGACCACGCCTTCGAGCATCGCGGTGCACTGTGGACAACCCACGGCCACCAGTTCGGCACCGGTTTCGCGGATGTCTTCCATGCGCATGTCGGGGATCCGTTGCTTGCCCGGAATGTCGGTGATCGGCGCACCGCCGCCACCGCCGCAGCAGCGCGAGCGGAAACCGGAGCGTTGCATTTCCTTGATCTCGATACCCAAGGCACGCAGCACTTCACGCGGTGCCTCGTATTCGCCGTTGTAGCGGCCGAGGTAGCACGGGTCGTGGTAGGTCACGCTGCTGCCTTTGTGCTGGCCGAGGTTCAGGGCGCCTTCGCCAATGATTTCCGCCATGTACGTGCTGTGGTGCTGCACGAGGTAGTTGCCGTCGAAGGCGCCGTACTCGTTTTTCAGTACGTGGAAACTGTGCGGATCGCAGGTGACGATGCGGTTGAAGCTGTACTTGGCCAGGGTCTGGATGTTGCGTTTGGCCAACAGCTGGAAGGTTGCTTCATCGCCCAAGCGTCGCGCCACATCACCGCTGTCGCGTTCTTCAAGACCCAGCACCGCGAAGTCGACCTTGGCCGCTTTCAGCACTTTGACGAAGGCGCGCAGGGTGCGCTGGTTGCGCATGTCGAAGGCACCGTCGCCGACCCAGAAGAGCACGTCGGTGGATTTCTTCTCGCTGAGCAGGTTCAGGTTCAAATCCGCCGCCCAGTTCATCCGCCCGCCCGGCGCGAAGCCTCCAGGGTTGTCGGTGGCGATCAGGTTTTCCAGAACTTCGGCGCCCTTGTTCGGGGTCGCGCCTTTTTCCAGGGTCAGATGGCGGCGCATGTCGACGATGGCGTCAACGTGCTCGATCATCATCGGGCATTCCTCGACGCAGGCACGGCAAGTGGTGCAGGACCACAGGGTTTCAGCGTCCACCAGACCGTTGACGATCGGTTGATGCGGATTGCCACCGTGCTCGCCGATGGCTTTGCCTGGATACGGGCTGCCAGCGAATTTGGCGTCAGTACCGCCAGCCAGGCCGACCACCATGTCTTGAATCAGTTTTTTCGGGTTCAGCGGCTGGCCGGCGGCGAACGCCGGGCACGCAGCTTCACATTTACCGCACTGCACGCAGGCGTCGAAGCCGAGCAGTTGGTTCCAGGTGAAATCCTTGGGTTTTTCCACGCCCAGTGGCGCGTTCGGGTCATTCAGGTCCAGCGGCTTCAAACCGGTGGAGCGACCGCCACCAAAACGCTCGGAGCGACGGTGCCAGGCCAGGTGCAGGGCACCGGCGAAGGCGTGCTTCATCGGCCCGCCCCAGGTCATGCCGAAGAACAGTTCCGACACGCCCCAGAGCACGCCGACGCCGAGGATCGCAGCCACCACCCAACCACCGAAGTTTTCCGGAAGGATGCCGGCAACCGGCAGGGTCAGCAGGAAGAACGATGCCGAGAACGCCATCAGGCTTTTCGGCAAGCGCATCCACGGGCCTTTGGACAAGCGGGCCGGTGGGTTGCGACGGCGCAGGAACATAAAGATCGCGCCGACAAACATCACCGCCGACATCAGCAGCAGTGCATAACCGAGGATGCGGTTATGCAGGCCAAAACCATGAACCAGAATCGCCAGCACAATGGACGCCACCGCACCACCGGCCGTGGCGACGTGGGTGTTGGCGATGTATTTGTCCCGCGCGACGACATGGTGCAAGTCGACCATGTAGCGCTTGGGCATGGCGAACAGGCCGCCGATCAGGTCGACTTTCGAAGCCCGGCCTCGGCGCCACATAGCCACCCGCCGCAACGCGCCCAGGACAGCCAGGCCCAGGGCAGCGAACAACAGGATTGGAAGAAGGGTGTTCAACATGGTGGAGCTCCCAAAGACCTCGGGGTCTTGCAGGTCGAGATGCCTTACTCGGTTCCTGTGGGAGCGGGCTTGCCCGCGATTGCATTTTGTCAGTCACATCTGCATTGACTGATCCACCGCTATCGCGGGCAAGCCCGCTCCCACAGGGTCATGTGCAAGCCGTTAGAAGTCTTTGCACAACCGCAACGCGTCATAGATCGCCGCGTGGGTGTTGCGCTGGGCCACACAGTCGCCAATGCGGAACAGCAAGTAGCCGTCGCCTGGTTGGCTCAGCGAAGGTTGCGGCTTGATCGCGAACAAAGCTTCGATGTCCATCTGGCCTTTGTTGCGCGAGCCTTCCTTCAGCGCGTAGTAGATTTCTTCGTCCGGACGCACGCCGTTCTCGACGACCACCTGGTCCACCACCCGCTCCTCCTTGGCGCCGGTGTACTCGTTTTCCAGCACCGCTACCAGCTTGTCGCCTTCGCGGTAGACCTTCTCCAGCATCATGTCGCCGGTCATGATCACTTCTTTCGGGTACATGCTGCGGTAGTACGTCGGGAACGACGTGCCGCCAATGGCCACGCCCGGTTTGATGTCGTCTGTGACGATCTCGACCTGGCTGCCCTTGTCGGCAAGGAAGTCGGCGGTCGACATCCCGGTGAACTCGCAGATGGTGTCGTAGACCAGCACGTTTTTGCCCGGCGCGACTTTGCCGTCGAGGATGTCCCAACTGCTGACCACCAGGCCTTCAGCCGCGCCCCAATGCTCGTTCTGCTCCAGGAATGGATGACCGCCAACGGCGAGCACCACCACGTCCGGACGCAGGTCGAGAATGGTTGCCGCATCCGCCGCTACGCCCAGGCGCAGGTCGACTTTCAAACGCGCCAGCTCCAGCTGGAACCAACGGGTGATACCGGCAATCTGGTCCCGTTGCGGGGCTTTCGAAGCCGTGGTGATCTGCCCGCCGATGAATTCTTTCTTCTCGAACAGGGTCACGTCGTGGCCACGTTCAGCCGATACGCGCGCCGCTTCCATACCGGCAGGACCGGCACCGACCACCACGACTTTGCGCTTCACACCGGTCGATTTCTCGATGATGTGCGGCACGCCCATGTATTCACGGGAAGTCGCGGCGTTCTGGATGCACAAGACATCCAGGCCCTGGTACTGACGGTCGATGCAGTAGTTGGCGCCGACGCATTGCTTGATCTGGTCGACCTGGCCCATCTTGATCTTGGCGATCAGGTGCGGGTCGGCTATGTGGGCGCGGGTCATGCCGACCATGTCGACGTAACCGCCTTCCAGAATACGGGTCGCCTGGTTCGGGTCCTTGATGTTCTGCGCGTGCAGCACCGGGGCCTTCACCACTTCTTTGATTCCGGCCGCCAAGTGCAGGAATGGCTCCGGTGGATAACTCATGTTCGGAATAACGTTGGCCAAGGTGTTGTGGGTGTCGCAACCCGAGCCCACGACACCGATGAAGTCGATCATGCCGGTGTCGTCGTAGTACTTGGCGATCTGTTTCATGTCCTCGTGGGACAAGCCATCCGGGTGGAATTCGTCACCGCACAGGCGGATGCCGACGCAGAAGTCCGGACCGACTTCCTTGCGCACAGCCTTGATCACTTCCAGGCCGAAACGCATGCGATTTTCGAAGCTGCCGCCCCATTCATCGATACGTTTGTTGACTCGCGGGCTCCAGAACTGGTCGATCATGTGCTGGTGCACGGCGGACAGTTCGACGCCGTCCAGGCCACCGGCCTTGGCACGCGCCGCGGCGCTGGCGTAGTTGCCGATCACCCGCCAGATTTCTTCCGGCTCGATGGTTTTGCAGGTCGCGCGGTGCACCGGCTCACGGATGCCCGACGGCGACAGCAGCGTTGGCCAATGCTCGCCGTCCCAGCGGGAACGACGCCCCATGTGGGTAATCTGGATCATGATCTTGGCGCCATGCTTGTGCATGGCATCGGCCAGGTTCTGGAAGTGCGGAATGATCCGGTCATCGGCCAGGTTGACCGACTTCCACCAGCCTTGCGGGCTGTCGATGGCCACACTGGAAGAACCGCCGCAAATCGCCAGGCCGATCCCGCCCTTGGCTTTCTCTTCGTAATACTTGACGTACCGGTCGGTGGTCATGCCGCCGTCGGTGGCGTAGACCTCGGCGTGCGCGGTGCTGAGCACGCGGTTGCGGATGGTCAGTTTGCCGATCTGGATCGGCTGGAACATTGCTTCGAAAGCCATGGCGGGGTCCTCGACTTACAACGGCTTGACGGTGAACAAACCGTCGTCGTGGCCTTCTTCGGAGCCACCGTAGACTTGTTCGGCGACAGTGCGGATCTTGCTGCCGCGAGCAGCCAGGATCTGGTCCATGGCGCCAGCGAACCAGCCAGTGAACATGTAGTCGACCTTGCGCCCGACCTTGCCGTACACATAGACAAATGCGGAGTGTTCGAGCTTGACGCTGGCGGTGCCTTTGTCGAGGTCGATGTCCTGAATCTTGAACAGGCCCCAGCCGCGTTGCGACAGTCGCTTCATGTAGTGCTCGAACACCGCAACGCCTTCCAGGCCATGGCATTCAGCTTCTTTTTCACACCAGTGCCAGGCGGACTTGTAGCCGGCCTTGTAGAGGATTTCGGCGTAGGCGTCGGCGCCCAGTACTTCCTCGATGCCCATGTGGTTGTTGACGAAGAAATGGCGCGGCACGTACAGCATCGGCAGGGCGTCTGAGGTCCAGATACCGGTTTCGCTGTCGACTTCGATTGGCAATTGCGGGGCGATCTTGGCCATGGAAACTTAACTCCAGAAAAATTTTGGTGTTGCCCCCGACACGGACGGTCGGGGGAAAGGATTCAGAAATGCGGTGGCTTACTCGCCCCAAACGTCTTTGAGGACGTTCACCCAGTTCTCGCCCATGATCTTGCGCACCACGCGCTCGGAATGGCCGCGTTTGAGCAGGGTCTCGGTCAGGTTCGGGAACTCGCCCACGGTGCGGATGCCCAGCGGGTTGATGATCTTGCCGAAGCTGGTCAGACGGCGGGCGTAGCCCTTGTCATGGGTCAGGTATTCGAAGAAGTCCTGGCCATGGCCCTGGGTGAAGTCGGTGCCGATGCCGATGGCGTCTTCGCCGACGATGTTCATGGTGTATTCGATGGCTTCGGCGTAGTCGTCGATGGTCGAATCGATGCCCTTGGCCAGGAACGGCGCGAACATGGTCACACCGACGAATCCGCCGTGATCAGCGATGAACTTCAGCTCTTCGTCGGATTTGTTGCGCGGGTGCACTTTCAGGCCCGACGGCAGGCAGTGGGAGTAGCAGACCGGCTTCTTCGATTCGAGAATGACCTCTTCGGAGGTCTTCGAGCCGACGTGGGACAGGTCGCACATGACGCCGACGCGGTTCATCTCGGCAACGATTTCACGACCGAAACCCGACAGGCCGCCATCGCGCTCGTAGCAACCGGTACCGACCAGGTTTTGGGTGTTGTAGCACATCTGCACGATACCGACGCCCAGCTGCTTGAAGACCTCGACGTAGCCGATCTGGTCTTCAAACGCGTGAGCATTCTGGAAGCCAAAGAGGATGCCGGTCTTGCCCTGCTCCTTGGCCTTGCGGATATCGGCGGTGGTGCGCACCGGAATCACCAGGTCGCTGTTCTCGCGGATCAGCTTCTGGCTGGCGGCAATGTTGTTGACAGTGGCCTGGAAGCCCTCCCACACCGACACGGTGCAGTTGGCCGCAGTCAGACCGCCCTTGCGCATGTCTTCAAACAGCTCGCGGTTCCACTTGGCAATAATCAGCCCGTCGATAACGATGCTGTCGGCGTGCAATTCGGCTGGGCTCATCAGGCTGTCCCCTATTAGCGATTCATGCGCCGAATCGTGTGCCGGCGCTTTGGGGCCAGCATATGCCTCGGTGCAGGGGCAGCCGGGTGCAAAAACGACAGGGGGTTTGCCGAAAGCGTCAATCCGCGACAAAGGGTCGTCAACAGGCATCATTGCCTACCTATCCAACGCCGCCCGCTTGGGCCAGAATTCGCCGCATCACTGGATGTTTTACTGGATGCATTACCGGATTTAAGGGGCGGCGGCGCAATGAAATCGATTTTCCTGGCTTTGGCACTGATAGCGACTGGCGTACAAGCAGCTGAAGAGGCCGACGACAACCCCTGCGACGCCGTCGAAAACGAAATCCAGACTTTGGAATGCTCGGCCTACAGCAGAACCACCGCCGAACAGCTGCTGAGCGACAACTACCAAAGCCTGACCGAGCGCATGCAAACGCTTTACGGCAACAACAAGGCGCAACTGACCGACATCACCGCCAAAATCAAGACCGCGCAACAGCAATGGCTGAAAACCCGGGATGCCGATTGCGCGGTGGAAGCGTTCCCGGCGACGAGCGGTAGCAAGGCGTTCACCATTGCGCAGAACGATTGCGTGGCGCGCATGAGTGACGAGCGGTCGGAGTTTTTGGAGTCGATTGGGCAGGAGTAAAAACATAAGAATGGAGAATTATTTGATCCCCCACGAAGTAGTGAGCCGCATCGTCGATGGAGCACTCCCCATTCGCGCCTGGCGCGAACACCTGAACCTTACGCAGGATGAAGTTGCCAAGCGCATGGGCATTTCCCAACCGGCTTTCGCCCAGCAAGAAACGGTCGCCAAGCCCCGCAAGGCAACCCGTGAAAAAATTGCCGCCGCTTTTGGCATCACCGCCAACCAACTAGAGCTGTAAGCTGAACGCCAGCATCAGGAAAAGGGATCGAAATGAAAATCTGCGGCATCGAAATCAAAGGCAGCGAAGCAATCATCGCCGTGGCCTCCCTCGACGGCCTGGCCCTGAGCCATGTCGAACTGAACACCAAGAAAATTGCCCTCGACGAGGACGACGAAGCCGCCAACGTCAAAGTCTTCGCCGCTCAGGTGGCGTCGTTTGTTCGTGAGAATTCCATCGACCGGATCGCGATCAAGAAGCGCAGCAAGAAAGGCGAGTTCGCCGGTGGGCCGACTACGTTCAAGATCGAGGGGATTTTCCAGCTGCTGGAAAATTGCGAGGTGACGCTGCTGTCGCCGCAGACGATCAATGCGCAAAACAAGAAGTTCGATTTTGCACTGCCGGAGACGCTGAACAAATATCAGCATGAGGCTTACAAAGCGGCGTGTTCAGCGCTGATGAAGAAGTAACGTTTTCTCTCATCAACACAGATCATTGTGGGAGCGGGCTTGCCCGCGATGGCGGCGTGTCAGTCAACATCAACATTGAATGTGCCGGCCTCATCGCGGGCAAGCCCGCTCCCACAGGTTTCTCGGGTGTCGTCAGAATTACGCTTTAGCCGTACGTCGGTCTTCACGCGGGCAGCGCTCAAACCTCGCCCGATAACTGCGGGTGAAATACGACGGCGACTCAAACCCGCACGCGATGCTCACTTCCAGCACACTCATGTTCGTCTGACGCAGCAACTGACGCGCCTTCTCCAGCCTTAACCGCAGATAGAAATTGCTCGGTGTGTCGTTCAGATGCAGGCGAAACAGGCGTTCCAGCTGACGCCGGGTCACTTTGATCGATTCCGCCAGCTCCAGGGTACTGAGCGGCGGTTCGCTGTGCTGTTCCATCTCCCCGATCACCTGCACCAGTTTCTTGTTGCTGATGCCATACCGCGTGGCAACTTCCATGCGCTGGTGGTCTTTGCGCGGGCGGATGCGCCCGAGTACGAACTGTTCGCTGACCTGAATCGCCAGTTCCGGGCCGTGGGCCTGGCCGATGAGGTCGAGCATCAGGTCGATGGAAGCCGTGCCGCCGGCAGAGGTGATACGTCGGCGGTCGATCTCGAACAGCTCCTGGGTGACACTCAGCTGTGGATAGGACTCTTTGAAGGCGTCGATGGCTTCCCAGTGCAGGGTCAGGCGATGGCCATCGAGCAGGCCGGCTTCGGCGAGGATGAAGCTGCCGGTGTCGATGGCGCCGAGGGTCACACCTTCGTTGTCCAGACGACGCAACCAGTGCTCCAGTGCCGGAGTGGTGAACTTCAGCGGTTCGAAACCGGCGACCACCAGCAAGGTCGCGCCTTTCTTCAGGGGTTCCAGCGCCGCATCGGCGTTGACCGACATGCCGTTACTGGCCAACACCGCCCCGCCATCGGCGCTCAACACATGCCAACGGTACAACTCGCCGCGAAAGCGATTGGCGACCCGCAGCGGCTCGATCGCCGAGATAAAACCGATCGCCGAAAAACCCGGCATCAACAAGAAGTAGAAATCCTGGGACATGGAGCGCACTCGACTGGCAGGTAACGAGAGGGCGGGAAGCGTGTGGACGTTGATACGCCACTTGCAAGAGGCATTCAAGTGCGCAGGTCGCCGCAGTGCAAGAGCTGGTCGCCGCAGTGCGCTTTCACAAGGACTTTGCTGCGTAACTTGGACATCACCGGCGCATCAGACACCGGAACCCACAATAACGACCTGCCGAGGAACCCGACATGAAACGACTGATCAGCAGCTGTGTTCTTGCACTCAGCGGTACCGCTTTCTTGAGCGCCAGCGTCATGGCGGCCGAACCCGCGTCGTGCCAGAACGTGCGCATGGGCGTAGTGAACTGGACCGACGTGATCGCCACCAGCGCCATGACCCAAGTATTGCTCGACGGCCTCGGCTACAACACCAAACAGACCAGCGCCTCCCAGCAAATCATCTTCGCCGGGATTCGCGACCAGCGCCTGGACTTGTTCCTCGGTTACTGGAACCCGCTGATGACGCAGACCATTACGCCGTTTGTCGAGGCCAATCAGGTCAAAGTGCTTGAAGCGCCGAGCCTCAAGGATGCTCGCGCCACCCTCGCCGTGCCGACTTATCTCGCCGACAAAGGCCTGAAAACCTTCGCCGACATCGCCAAATTCGAAAAAGAACTGGGCGGCAAGATTTACGGCATCGAGCCTGGCTCGGGCGCCAACACCCAGATCAAGGCGATGATCGCCAAGAACCAGTTTGGCCTGGGCAAGTTCCAGCTGGTCGAGTCCAGCGAAGCCGGCATGCTGGCCGCGGTGGATCGCGCCGTGCGGCGCAAGGAAGCCGTGGTGTTCTTCGGCTGGGCCCCGCACCCGATGAACGTCAACGTGCAGATGACCTACCTCACCGGCAGCGAAGACGCCCTCGGCCCGAACGAAGGCATGGCCACCGTCTGGACGGTCACCGCGCCGAAATACGCCGAACAATGCCCGAACATTGGTCGTTTGCTAAGCAACCTGACCTACACCGCCGAAGACGAGAGCCGGATGATGCAGCCGCTGCTCGATCACAAAGACGCCTTCGAATCAGCCAAGCAATGGCTCAAGGATCACCCGCAAGACAAGCAACGCTGGCTCGAAGGCGTGACCACCTTCGATGGCAAACCGGCGGCTGAAAACCTGAAACTGACCAGTAAATAAACCTGAAATGAACCACCGATTCGCAGCCCGATGCGGGCTGCGAACGGAATCGTCACGTCCGAAGCCACACCTAAAATCACGCCTGTAAGGAATTGCCTCATGAACCACGACGTCATCATCACCTGCGCACTCACCGGTGCTGGCGACACGACCGCCAGAAGCCCACACGTGCCGGTCACCCCGAAACAAATCGCCGCGGCCGCCGTGGAAGCCGCCAAGGCTGGCGCCACCGTGGTCCACTGCCACGTTCGCGACCCGCAAACCGGCAAGTTCAGCCGTGACGTGGCGCTGTACCGCGAAGTGATGGAGCGCATCCGCGAGGCGGACGTCGACATCATCGTCAACCTCACGGCCGGTATGGGCGGCGACCTGGAAATCGGCGCGGGCGAGAACCCGATGGAGTTCGGCCCGAACACCGACCTGGTCGGCCCGCTGACCCGTCTGGCCCACGTCGAAGAACTGCTGCCGGAAATCTGCACCCTGGATTGCGGCACCCTGAACTTCGGCGACGGCGACACCATTTACGTGTCCACCCCGGCGCAACTGCGTGCTGGCGCCAAACGCATTCAAGAGCTGGGCGTGAAGGCCGAGCTGGAAATCTTCGACACCGGCCACCTGTGGTTCGCCAAGCAGATGATCAAGGAAGGCTTGCTGGACAACCCGTTGTTCCAGTTGTGCCTGGGCATCCCGTGGGGCGCGCCGGCCGACACCACCACCATGAAAGCCATGGTCGACAACCTGCCGGCCGATGCGGTCTGGGCCGGGTTCGGCATCGGTCGCATGCAAATGCCAATGGCGGCGCAAGCGGTGCTGCTCGGCGGCAACGTGCGGGTCGGTTTGGAAGACAACCTATGGCTGGACAAGGGCGTTTTGGCGACCAACGGCCAACTGGTCGAACGCGCCTCGGAAATCCTCAGCCGCCTCGGCGCCCGCGTTCTGACTCCGGCTGAAGGCCGCAAGAAAATGGGCCTGACCCAGCGCGGCTGACCAGAACCTACACCTAACCCTGTGGGAGCGGGCTTGCCCGCGATGACGGTATACCAGCCGCAGAAGATGCATTGGAAGTACTGACGTCATCGCAGGCAAGCCAGCTCCCACAGGGATCATCGAATTCTTTTAGGACGTCGCCATGAGCTTTATCACTGATATCAAAACCTTCGCCGCGCTGGGCAGCGGTGTCATCGGCAGCGGCTGGGTATCTCGTGCCCTCGCCCACGGCCTCGACGTGGTGGCCTGGGACCCGGCGCCCGGTGCCGAAGCGGCGCTGCGCAAACGCGTCGCCAATGCCTGGGGTGCACTGGAAAAACAAGGTCTGGCGCCCGGCGCGTCTCAGGATCGTCTGCGCTTTGTCGCCACCATCGAAGAATGCGTTCGTGATGCGGATTTCATTCAGGAAAGCGCCCCAGAACGACTGGACCTGAAACTGGAACTGCACAGCAAAATCAGCGCGGCAGCCAAGCCCAATGCCTTGATCGGTTCCAGCACCTCGGGGCTGTTGCCGAGCGAGTTCTACGAGAGCTCGACGCACCCGGAACGCTGCGTGGTCGGGCATCCGTTCAACCCGGTTTACCTGCTGCCATTGGTGGAAGTGGTCGGCGGCAAGAACACGGCGCCGGAAGCGGTGCAAGCGGCAATGAAAATCTATGAATCCTTGGGTATGCGCCCGCTGCATGTGCGCAAGGAAGTGCCGGGGTTTATCGCCGACCGTTTGCTCGAAGCGTTGTGGCGTGAGGCGTTGCATCTGGTCAACGACGGTGTGGCAACCACTGGCGAAATTGATGATGCGATTCGATTTGGCGCGGGCCTGCGCTGGTCATTCATGGGCACCTTCCTGACTTACACCCTGGCGGGCGGCGACGCTGGCATGCGGCACTTCATGGCGCAATTCGGGCCGGCGTTGCAGCTGCCCTGGACGTATCTGCCGGCACCGGAGCTGACCGACAAATTGATCGATGACGTGGTGGATGGCACCAGCGAGCAACTGGGCAAGCACAGCATCTCGGCGCTGGAGCGCTATCGTGATGATTGTTTGTTGGCGGTGCTGGAGGCGGTGAAAACCACCAAAGAAAAGCATGGGATGGCGTTTAGCGAATAACCCAAATATAGGGGCCAGCAGGTCTGGCCCCATCGCGGGCAAGCCCGCTCCCACAGGGATCTACTGAGTGGCATAGATTGCATATACACCTCAAATTACTGTGGGAGCGGGCTTGCCCGCGATAGCGCCAGCCCGGTCACCACACATTTTGGATCACTCATCATGCCCACCCTCACCACCTACCAAACCAGAATCATCCCCGATTGGGTCGACTACAACGGCCACTTGCGCGATGCCTTCTATCTGCTGATTTTCAGCTACGCCACCGACGCGCTGATGGATCGGCTGGGCATGGACAGCAACAACCGCGAAGCCAGCGGCAACTCGTTGTTCACCCTCGAACTGCACCTCAATTACCTGCATGAAGTGAAGCTCGATGCCGAGGTCGAAGTGCACACCCGGATCATCGGCCATGACCGCAAGCGCCTGCACCTCTACCACAGCCTGCATCTGGTAGGTGGTGACAAGGAGCTGGCGGGCAATGAACAAATGCTGCTGCACGTCGACCTCGCGGGACCGCGATCCGCACCGTTCAGCGAAGAAACCTTGAGCAAGCTGCAGGCCATTGTGACCGAGCAAGCCGACCTGCCCGCCCCCGCCTGGATCGGCCGAGTGATCGCTTTACCGCCCGAAAAATAACAAGGAGCTCGCCATGAACACCGCCGCAGCTTTTGCCGACTTCCGCACCTACCCGTTGATCAGCGCGTTGACCGCCGTGCATACCCTGGCGGACCGCATTCAAGTGACATGGGCGGACGATCGGATCAGCCCTTTTCATCATCAATGGCTACGGGACAACTGCCCGTGCCCGCAGTGCGTCTACACGGTGACCCGCGAGCAAGTGCTGGAAATCGTCGATGTCGCAGAGCACCTGATGCCTGAAAACGCCACGGTCGATGCCGAAGGCTGCCTGTGCGTCGATTGGCAGGATGGCCACCTCAGCCGCTTCGATCCGGGCTGGCTGCGGGCCCATGCCTATGACGATGAATCCCGCGCCGAACGCCAGGCCGGAAAACCGAAAGCCAGGCTTTGGCACAGCGATTTGCAGCTGCCAGTGTTCGAATACCAGGCCCTGATGGAGAACAACGACGCCTTGTTGCAATGGCTGCTGGCCGTGCGCGATATCGGCCTGACTCAAGTGCGCGGAGTACCCACCGAGCCAGGCTCGCTGAAGCTGATCGCCCAGCGGATTTCGTTCATCCGCGAGAGCAATTTCGGCGTGCTGTTCAACGTGCAATCCAAGGCCGATGCCGACAGCAATGCCTACACCGCCTTCAACCTGCCACTGCACAGCGATTTGCCGACCCGGGAGTTGCAACCGGGGCTGCAATTTCTGCATTGCCTGGTGAATGACGCCGACGGCGGCGAGAGTATTTTCGTCGACGGTTTTGCCATCGCCCAAGCTTTGCGTCAGGAAGATCCAGAGGCGTTTCAAGCCTTGTGTGAAATCCCCGTGGAGTTCCGCAACAAGGACCGTCATAGCGACTACCGTTGTCTGGCGCCGATCATCGCCCTGGACTCTTTCGGGCAGGTGTCGGAAATCCGCATGGCGAATTTTCTGCGTGGACCGTTCGATGCTTCGGTCGAGCAAATGCCCAGGCTGTATCGCGCTTACCGACGCTTCATTGCGATGACCCGCGAGGGGCGGTTCAGGCTGATGCAAAGGCTCAATCCCGGCGAGCTGTGGTGCTTCGACAACCGCCGCACCCTCCACGCCCGCAACGCCTTCGACCCCGCCACCGGTGCGCGGCATTTCCAGGGTTGCTATGTCGACCGGGATGAATTGCTGTCGCGCATTTTGGTGTTGCAACGCTAGACCGCGTCATCGTTCATCGTGGGCAAGCCACGCTCCCACAGAAACGGGGTTACCGTAGATTTGGCGAACGGCGCCAAACCTGTGGGAGCGTGGCTTGCCCGCGATGGCGTCTGCACAGGCAACATTAAACTTCTGGATTCACAGGCAAAAAAAACCCCGATCAAGCCGTGACAAGATCGGAGCTGAGGAGGGTACTGTTGAGGAGCTGTTGCGCGAGGGTGACCAAACCTTCGTGAAGCCAGCTGAGTCCAGTGTGCCCACTCCCATCATTGGCAAGTTAGCCGAAAGCGACCTGTTCATAGGTATTGCGGCCATTGCGACAAATCGTCCTTGCCGCCATCCACAGCCCCTACCAGAATCGAGCCACGACACCGTTCCCTGAAGAAGGATTGCGTCATGATGCACGCCGATTTGATTGACCAGGAAGACCTGTTGGGCCAGCTGAAATCGTTGGGTTTTCAAGTGCCGAGCGGCTCTACAGCCGAACAGGCTTGCGAGTGTGCGGTGCGAGGCTTGAACGATGAGCGGGCGATGACGCTGCGGACCATGGTCAAGCAGATGTACACCAGCAGCGCGACCATCCTGCCAGCCGTGCGCCAGGCGATCGACAAGCAATTGCTGCCCGCGTTGGCGGAGTATCAGCAAAGCCGTAGCGCCTGATAGACCCAATCGCGGGCAAGCCCGCTCCCACAGTGATTTGCGTCGTATACACAATTAACGCATCGACACAGAATCTGTGGGAGCGGGCTTGCCCGCGATGAAGGCGCCTCGGTTTAGAGCCTTACGCTGGCAAACGTCGATTCGTTGCGCGCCTGACTCAACGCCGACAGCGGCCCGGACAATGGCGACAGCACCAAGGCTTGCGGCAGCGGCATCATCGCCACTTGCTGTGTGGTGTTGGAACCCACGCGCTCGTCGCGTGGCGGAATGCCGAAGTATTCGCGGTAGCACTTGGAGAAGTGTGGCGTAGACACGAAACCACATACCGACGCCACTTCGATGATCGACATCGGCGTTTGCTTGAGCAATTGCCGAGCACGGATCAGGCGCAGTTTCAGGTAGTAACGCGACGGCGAGCAGTGCAGGTATTTCTGGAACAGCCGCTCCAGCTGACGACGCGAAACAGCGACGTACACCGCCAGTTCGTCGAGGTCGATCGGCTCTTCGAGGTTGGCTTCCATCAGCGCCACGATTTCCTGCAGTTTCGGCTGGTTGGTGCCGAGCATGTGCTTGAGCGGCACGCGCTGGTGATCCTGCTCGTTGCGGATGCGCTCGTAGACGAACATCTCCGAAATCGCGGCCGACAGTTCACGACCGTGATCGCGGCTGATCAGGTGCAGCATCATGTCCAGCGGCGCGGTGCCGCCGGAGCTGGTGAAACGGTTACGGTCGAGGGTGAACAGCCGGGTGCTCATGGCCACCCGCGGGAAAGCTTCCTGCATCGACGCCAGGCATTCCCAGTGCACGCTGCAATCGAAACCGTCCAGCAGACCGGCGCACGCCAGGGCCCAGCTGCCGGTGCAGACTGCGCCGAGGCGACGGGACTGACGCGCCTGGCTTTGCAGCCACGACACGTGCTCGCGGGTCACGGTGCGCTGAATGCCAATACCGCCGCAGACGATGATGGTGTCCAGGGGAGGCGCTTTGTGCATGGAGGCGTCGGGAGTGATCTGCAGACCGTCACTGGCCCAGACCTGACCGCCATCGACGGTGAGTGTGGTCCAGCGATACAGCTCGCGGCCGGACAATTGGTTGGCCATGCGCAGAGGTTCTACTGCGGAGGCCAGAGAAATAAGCGTGAAATTGTCCAGCAGCAAAAAGCCGATGGATTGAGGCGCACGGTTCTGGGGTTGGGCCCCGGAGTTGAACGTCGTCATCGCGGTATCTCCTCACACAAAGCGGGTGATGGCCTCAGGCGGAGGCTCTTTTTATTGCCATCGTTCTCGCGTGGGAGACGGGCTTTGTAATGACAGAGCAAATGCCATGCCTAAAATTGAATACACGTTCAATAACTCCTGAAAACGACGTCGCGATGCGTCTAGATATGGCGCGCAGAGATAAGAGGTCATAAGTGCCATTAGAGGCCGCAAACCCGCTACCCCGTTGCGTGTGAGCAAATCGGTAGCACTTGTGGGAACGGGGCTGCGGCGGGCCTGGAGAGAGTGTCACCGCAAGCACAGGTGACGGACGGTCAGGGCTGGTTTGGATCCTGGATCTGGTTGAAATGGCTTATCTGTAAGCGACGCGCCAAAACGTGGCGCATTTTGGTGCGGGTGTTCACTTGGTGCGCAGTTTTGACTGATCTGTCGCTATCGCGGGCAAGCCCGCTCCCACAGGATTTGTTGTGTGATGAAGAACTAATACGCACCACAAATCCTTGTGGGAGCGGGCTTGCCCGCGATGGGGTCAACCCGGTCTCAACACTCAACCGCGCTAACCGCCAACCCACCCCGCGATGTCTCTTTATATTTGTCGTGCATGTCGGCACCGGTATCACGCATGGTGCGGATCACCCGGTCCAGCGAGATAAAGTGCTGACCGTCGCCCCGCAGAGCCATCTGCGCCGCGTTAATCGCTTTCACCGCGGCAATCGCATTGCGCTCGATGCACGGCACTTGCACCAGTCCGCCCACGGGATCGCAGGTCAGGCCGAGGTTGTGTTCCAGGCCGATTTCCGCCGCGTTACACAGCTGCTCCGGCGTGGCCCCGAGAATCTCCGCCAACCCGGCCGCCGCCATGGCGCAGGCCGAACCGACTTCACCCTGGCAACCGACTTCAGCACCGGAGATCGAGGCGTTCTTCTTGCACAGAATCCCTACCGCCGCGGCACTGAGGAAGTAATCAACCACATTGGCGTCGGTCACCGCCTCGCTGAACTTCATGAAGTAGTGCAGTACCGCCGGAATGATCCCCGCCGCGCCGTTGGTCGGTGCCGTAACCATGCGCCCGCCGGCAGCGTTTTCTTCGTTGACCGCCAAGGCGAACAGGTTCACCCACTCCATGGCGCTCAGGGTCGAGCCGATCACGTTGGGCTTGTTCAGTTCTTGCAGGCTGCGGTGCAATTTGGCCGCGCGACGACGCACGTTCAGGCCACCGGGCAGGATGCCTTCGTGCTTGAGGCCTTGTTCTACGCAATCTTGCATCGCGCGCCAGAGTTTCATCAGGCCGGCGCGAATTTCTTCTTCGCTGCGCCAGACCTTCTCGTTAGCCATCATCAATTCGGCCACGCGCAGGTTGTGCTTCTTGCACAGACTGAGCAATTCGACGGCACTGGAGAAGTCGTAAGGCAGCACGGTGCGATCCAGATCCACCACGCCGCTGGAAGCCTGTGCTTCATCGACGACAAAACCGCCGCCGATGGAATAGTAGGTGTCGCGATGCAGCTCGCCGTGATCGCCTTCGGCAACCAGGGTCATGGCGTTGGGATGGAACGGCAGGTTCTCGTCGATCAGGCGCATGTCCCGGGCCCAGATGAACGGGACCGACAAGCGACCGTCGAGCAGTAGCGTGTTGGTTTCACGCAGGGCCTCGATGCGGATGCCGATTTGCGACGGATCGATCGCGTCCGGCCACTCGCCCATCAACCCCATGATCACCGCGTTGTCGCTGCCGTGACCGATGCCGGTGGCCGAGAGCGACCCATACAGCTGGACTTCGACGCGACACACCTGCTCCAGAAGCCCCTGCTCGCGCAAACCTTGCACGAACAGCGCCGCGGCGCGCATAGGCCCCACGGTGTGCGAACTGGAAGGGCCGATGCCGATTTTGAACAAGTCGAAAACGCTGATAGCCATTACTGCTGAACTCCTGGATGTGCCTGCTCCAGGCGCAAAAGCGCCCAGTGACGGAGCTGCTACGCTGAAGCTGCAATCCGCCGAGATGGCCGCATCATCAGGCTTTTGTCATGTCGTTCAACGTCTCACACCGACGCACTCATGCCCGCTAGCGCCGCAGGCCGCTTACGCAGTGTTTTCGCCGTTTTTTTGCGGTTCAGAGGGACAAATCGGGCTGAAAAAAGCTGTAAACGACGTCACCGACACTGGATGCGACCATCCCTGTACTGGTTACGACGCACCCTGTAGGCGTCAGATTTTCACTGGTACATGATCGTATCGACTCGATTGCAAGGCGCCGTGGTAAAGCTGTCTCCAAAACGCCATCCAACCGCAACAGATAAGTGCGGTGGTCCACAGTCGGAACACTGCCAAAAAAAACACCAAGGAGTCGCCCCTATGAAAGGTTCCCCGTCGTTGTTGTTGGCCGCCATGCTGAGTCTGCCGTTCCTGGCTCAAGCCGCAGAACCGGCCCAATGCGGCACCGTAAACTTCTCCGATGTCGGCTGGACGGACATTACCGTCACCACCGCCACCACCAGCGTCGTTCTCGATGCCCTGGGCTACAAGACCAAGACCACGATGATTTCCGTGCCGGTGACCTACAAGTCCCTGGCCGATGGCAAGAACATGGACGTGTTCCTCGGTAACTGGATGCCGACCATGGAAAACGACATCAAGGCCTACCGCGATGCCGGCACCGTGGAAACCGTGCGCGCTAATCTGGAAAACGCAAAATACACACTCGCCGTCCCCGAAGAGTTGTATAACAAAGGTCTGAAAGATTTCGCCGACATCGCCAAGTTCAAGAAAGAACTCGACGGCAAGATCTATGGCATCGAACCGGGTAACGACGGCAACCGCCTGATCCAGAGCATGATCGACAAGAACGCCTTCGGCTTGAAAGACGCCGGCTTCAAGGTGGTCGAGTCCAGCGAGGCAGGCATGCTCTCGCAAGTCGATCGCGCCCAGCGCCGCAACACTGCCGTGGTGTTCCTGGGCTGGGAGCCACACCCGATGAACACACGATTCAAGATGAAGTACCTGACCGGCGGCGACGAATTCTTCGGCCCGAACTTCGGCCAGGCGACCATCTACACAAACACCCGCAAGGGCTACGTACAGGAATGCAGCAACGTGGGTCAGTTGCTGAAAAACCTGGTGTTCACCCTCGACATGGAAAGCACGCTGATGGGCAACGTCCTGGACGACAAAATGAAGCCTGACGCGGCCGCCAAGGCCTGGCTGAAAAAGAATCCACAGGTACTCGATACCTGGCTGGCTGGCGTGACCACCATTGACGGTAAACCTGGCCTGGAGGCCGTGAAAGCCAAGCTCGCACAGTAAAATCGCTTACGCCGGGCGGGCTCGCCCGCCCGGGCTGTTTATTTCCTTGCATGCGGACGTTCACTACCATGCTGATTGATCAGAAAATACCTTTAGGCCAGTACATCGCGGGCTTCGTTGAATGGTTGACGCAACACGGCGCCAATACCTTCGACGCCATCGCCGTGTCCCTGGAAACGATGATCCACGGCGTGACTTTTGCGCTGACCTGGTTCAACCCGCTGGCATTGATCGGCCTCATCGCACTACTGGCGCACTTCATCCAACGCAAATGGGGCCTGACCGCTTTTGTCGTCATCTCCTTTCTGCTGATCCTCAATCTGGGGTACTGGCAGGAAACCATGGAAACCCTCGCCCAGGTGTTGTTCGCTACCCTGGTGTGCGTGCTGATCGGCGTGCCGTTGGGCATCGTCGCCGCGCACAAACCGATGTTCTACACAGTGATGCGGCCGGTGCTCGATCTGATGCAGACCGTGCCGACCTTCGTATACCTCATTCCTACCCTGACCCTCTTCGGTCTGGGTGTGGTCCCGGGTCTGATCTCGACGGTGGTGTTCGCGATTGCCGCGCCTATCCGCCTGACCTACCTGGGTATTCGCGATGTTCCGCAGGAATTGATGGACGCTGGCAAAGCCTTCGGCTGCTCGCGCCGTCAACTGCTTTCACGGATTGAACTGCCCCACGCCATGCCAAGCATCGCGGCCGGCATCACCCAGTGCATCATGCTGTCGTTGTCGATGGTGGTGATCGCGGCACTGGTGGGCGCCGACGGCCTGGGCAAACCCGTGGTCAACGCACTGAACACTGCTGATATCGCACTGGGCTTCGAAGCAGGCCTGGCGATCGTACTGCTGGCGATCATGCTCGACCGTATCTGCAAACAACCCGAAGCCAAAGTAGGGGGTGACGCATGAGCATTATTCGCTTCGAAGACGTGGATGTGATCTTCTCCAAGGATCCCCGCGAGGCCCTCAAACTCCTCGACCAGGGCATGACCCGCAACGAAATCCTGAAAAAGACCGGGCAAATCGTCGGTGTCGAAAAAGCCAGCCTGGACATTGAAAAAGGTGAAATCTGCGTACTGATGGGCCTGTCCGGCTCGGGCAAGTCCAGCCTGCTGCGCTGCATCAACGGTCTCAACACCGTGAGCCGTGGCAAGCTGTTCGTCGAGCACGAAGGCAAGCAGATCGACATCGCTTCCTGCACCCCGGCGGAACTGAAAATGATGCGCACCAAGCGCATCGCGATGGTGTTCCAGAAGTTCGCCCTGATGCCTTGGCTCACGGTGCGCGAAAACATCAGCTTCGGCCTGGAAATGCAGGGGCGCCCGGAGAAGGAACGGAAAAAACTGGTCGATGAAAAACTCGAACTGGTCGGCCTGACCCAGTGGCGCAACAAAAAACCCGATGAGCTCTCCGGTGGTATGCAACAGCGTGTCGGCCTGGCCCGCGCGCTGGCGATGGACGCCGATATTCTGCTGATGGACGAACCGTTCTCGGCCCTCGACCCGCTGATCCGCCAGGGACTGCAAGACGAACTGCTGGAGCTGCAACGCAAACTGAGCAAGACCATCGTGTTCGTGAGTCACGACCTCGATGAAGCCCTGAAGCTGGGCAGCCGTATCGCGATCATGAAAGATGGCCGGATCATCCAGTACAGCAAGCCGGAAGAGATCGTTCTGAACCCTGCGGACGATTACGTGCGCACCTTCGTCGCCCACACCAATCCGCTGAACGTGTTGTGCGGTCGCAGCCTGATGCGCACCCTGGACAACTGCAAACGCATCAACGGTTCGGTGTGCCTGGATCCAGGCGGCGATTCGTGGCTGGACCTGGCCGAAGGCAACACCATCAAAGGTGCACGTCAGAACGGTTCGAGCCTGGACCTGCAGAACTGGATACCAGGGCAAGCGGTTGAAGGTTTGCAGCGTCGGCCAACACTGGTGGACTCCAACATCGGCATGCGCGATGCGCTGCAGATTCGTTACCAGACCGGCAACAAACTGGTGCTGCATGACAACAACAAGGTTGTCGGGATTCTCGGCGACAGCGAGCTGTATCACGCGCTGCTCGGCAAGAACCTGGGGTAGGAAGCAGCAGACACAAAAACGCCGCGAGATGATCGCGGCGTTTTTGTTAGTGCAGATATCAGGCTTGGAATACCGACAACTGTGGCGAGGGGGCTTGCCCCCGTTGGGTCGCGCAGCGGCCCCAAAACCAGACACCGCGGTATTCAGAAAGATCGCGTTGCCCGGGTTTACGACTGCTTCGCAGCCGAACGGGGGCAAGCCCCCTCGCCACAATAAAGATGCGGTGCATTCACTGCACCGCATCACCTCAAGTCTCAGCTATACACTCGGCCAAGCAACTGCCGATGGCTTTCAAACTGATCGAGCACGTCACGGGTGATCTGATCCTGGGTGAAGCCCATCAGGTCGTAGTCTTGGCTGCCGTTGTGCAGGTACACCTCGGCACGGTAGTAACGTGCGCGCGGTTCATCGGCGCTTTCGGCCGACACTGTTTCACGCGCCGCCGCCAGATAACCGTCCAGGCTCACTTCGTAGACAAAAGGGTTGCCCTCTTCCATCTCGATCCGCACGCCCATGCAACGCTTCGACTTGCCCAGTAGCGTCTGCACTTCCAGGCCCTGACCACGCAACTGCACGGCGGCTTCTTCCAGCGCCGGGCTGACTTGCTTGTCCATGAAACGCTGAACGATCGACTGATTCGGTTGCAGATCCAGCTGGGTCAGACGCTCACTGAAACCGCGACGACCACGCGCCGCCAGTTCCGCTTGCTCCTGTTCGATCTGCACGTCCTGGCGCATGGCCTTGTGCAAGCCGAACATGAAGAACACCAGCACCACCGAGAACGGCAGCCCCGCCAACACCACCATGGTTTGCATGGCTTCGAAGTTACCGGCGAACAGCAGACCGATGGTCACCAGGGTGATCACCGCTGACCAGAAAATCCGCAGCCAGTGCGGCGCATCCTCATCAACATTGCCGCCCTTGCAGGAAAGGTTGGCCATCATCACCGCGCCGGAATCCGCCGGGGTCAGGAACAGCACGAAGCCGACGAAAATCGACACGCCGATCACAATCTTCGACGCCGGGTAATGCTCAAGCAACTGATAGATCGCCATCGACGGCTGTTCCAGCGCCGTCTTCCCGAGCTCCACCGCCCCATGGTTCATCACCAGGTCCAGGGCCGAGTTACCGAAGATCGACAGCCAGGCCAGGGTGAAACCCAGCGGAATCAGCAGCACGCCTGCCACCAGTTCACGCACCGTGCGACCACGGGAAATACGCGCGATAAACATGCCTACGAATGGCGCCCAGGAAATCCACCAGGCCCAGTAGAACAGGGTCCACAGGCCCAGCCAGCGGTCGGACTTCTCACTGTCACCTTCATACACATAGAGGTCGAAGGTCTTCAGCACCACGCCGTTCAGGTAGTCACCGATGTTCTGTACAAAGCCGTTGAGCAGGTGCAGGGTCGGGCCGAACAACAGCACGAAAATCAGCAGACCGCTGAACAGCACGATGTTCAGGTTGGACAGACGGCGAATGCCGTTTTCCACGCCGGACACAGCGGCGATGGTCGCCACGGTGCTCATCACGATGATCACGATCAGCAGATTGGTGTTGCTGTGTTCCATGCCGAACAGGTTTTCAAGGCCCGACGACACTTGCAGCGAACCAATCCCCAGGTTCGTCACCAGCCCCAGCAGGGTCACGAACATACCGAAGCCGTCCACCGCATGACCGGCGGCGCCTTTGACCCAACGCTCGCCGACCAGCGGATACAGCGCCGAACGCAACGCCAGCGGCTGGTTATGACGGTAGGCAAAGTACGCCACGGCCAGGCCGACCAGTGCGTAGATCGCCCAGCCATGCAGGCCCCAATGCAGGAACGTCAGTTGTACCGCCTGACGAGCCGCAAGGTTGCTGCCGGCCACGCCTTCCGGCGGATTGAAGTAATGGTCCAGTGGTTCGGAAGCACCGAAGTACAGCAACGAGATGCCGATACCCGACGAGAACAGCATCCCCGCCCAGGCGCCGTAGCTGAAGTCCGGGGTGTCATCCTTGCTGCCCAGTTTGAGTTTGCCGTAGGACGAAAACGCCAGGCCCACCACAAAAACCAGATAAGCGGCGATCACCACCATGTAGTACCAGCCGAAGCTGCGGGACAACCAGGCCTGGGCAATGCCGAGCATTCTGCCGGCCTCTTGCGGGGCGATGATCAGAATGGCGGTCAACAGCAGGATCAGCGCGGTAGAGGTGTAGAACACCCAACCGTTGACCGTCACCTTCTCGGGTGGGGTCTTTATTAGAGAGGCAGAACTCATGGCACAGATGCTCCAGGCAGTGCGAGAGAAGAACACAAGGCAACGCGGTACCCGACCAATCGGTTAGTTGGCAGCCGACCAGTGGGTGATATAAAGACACCCCGAAAAAAGCCCGAAACCCTTGGAACGCCTGCGCGTATAGGTTTCGAGCATTTTTGGATGTCGGTTTATCGCCATTTACACGTAGGAAAAATCTGTAAGCAGCGACGATTTGTCGCAGATCTTATTCTTTGTTGATTGAACGTTCAATCAAAACAAAATAGACTGGCCCTCAATCCGGTAGCCGAATTTCGTCCACCGGAAGGCCTAAGGAGATGTGCAAGATGCCCAAGGTCGGTATGCAACCCATCCGCCGTCAGCAATTGATCGATGCCACGATGCAGGCCGTCGATCAGGTCGGCATGGGGGACGCCAGCATTGCGCTGATCGCCCGTTTGGCCGGTGTCTCGAATGGCATCATCAGTCACTACTTTAAGGACAAAAACGGCCTGATCGCCGCCACGGCGCAGTACCTGATGAGTGTCCTCAGCGAGAACGTCACCGCGCGCCGTCAGGCGTTGGAGGACACCAGCCCACGGGCTCACCTCCAGGTGATTATCGAAGGCAACTTCGATGCCAGCCAGGTCAATGGCCCGGCAATGAAAACCTGGCTGGCCTTCTGGGCCACCAGCATGCACCACCCGTCATTGCACAGGTTGCAGCGGATCAACGATCACCGTCTGTATTCCAACCTGTGCTGCCAGTTCCGCCGTGTGTTGCCGCTCGATGATGCGCGCACCGCCGCCCGTGGCCTGGCAGCCCTCATTGACGGTTTGTGGTTGCGCGGCGCGCTGTCGGGAGATGCTTTCGACACCGGGCAGGCGCACCAGATCGCTTACGAATACATGGATTTCCAACTGGCCAAGCAGGTGAGTTAGAGCACACATAATCGCTCAGCCCCTGAACCGCTACTGATCAGCGTCGCCAACGCTACACGGCACGCCCCAGTGGTTAACGCCAACCAACTTAATGCTCTTGCGAGGACTTTATGGCCCGTTTCGAACTGCAAAAACTCTACATCGATGGCGGCTACAGTGACGCCAGCAGCGACGCCACTTTCGAAGCCATCAACCCGGCTAACGGTGAAGTCCTCGCAACCGTACAACGTGCGACCAAGGAAGACGTTGAGCGCGCGGTAGTCAGCGCCGAAAAGGGCCAGAAAATCTGGGCTGCGATGACTGCCATGGAGCGTTCGCGCATCCTGCGTCGTGCCGTCGACATCCTGCGCGAGCGCAACGATGAACTGGCCGCCCTGGAAACCCTGGACACCGGCAAGGCGTACTCCGAAACCCGTTACGTCGACATCGTTACCGGCGCTGACGTGCTGGAGTACTACGCAGGCCTGGTGCCGGCCATCGAAGGCGAGCAGATTCCGCTGCGCACCACATCTTTCGTCTACACCCGTCGCGAGCCACTGGGCGTCGTGGCCGGTATCGGCGCGTGGAACTACCCGATCCAGATCGCTTTGTGGAAATCCGCACCTGCCCTGGCGGCCGGTAACGCGATGATCTTCAAGCCAAGCGAAGTCACTTCCCTGACCACGCTGAAACTGGCCGAAATCTACACCGAAGCAGGCCTGCCAGCCGGCGTGTTCAACGTCCTGACCGGCAGCGGCCGTGAAGTCGGCACCTGGCTGACCGAACACCCACGCATCGAAAAAATCTCCTTCACCGGCGGCACCGACACCGGCAAGAAGGTCATGGCCAGCGCTTCCGCCTCGTCGCTGAAAGACGTGACCATGGAACTGGGCGGCAAATCCCCGCTGATCATCTTCGACGACGCCGATCTGGATCGTGCCGCCGACACCGCGATGATGGCCAACTTCTACAGCTCCGGTCAGGTCTGCACCAACGGCACTCGCGTGTTCGTACCGAGCCACCTGAAAGCCGCGTTCGAAGCCAAGATCGTTGAGCGCGTTGCGCGCATTCGCGTCGGTAACCCGGAAGACGAAAACACCAACTTCGGCCCGCTGGTCAGCTTCGCCCACATGGAAAGCGTGCTGGGTTACATCGCCAAAGGTAAGGAAGAAGGCGCTCGTCTGCTGTGCGGCGGCGATCGTCTGACCGACGGCGAATTCGCCAAAGGCGCGTTCGTGGCACCGACCGTGTTCACCGATTGCACCGACGAGATGACCATCGTTCGCGAAGAAATCTTCGGCCCGGTGATGAGCATCCTGACCTACGAAACCGAAGAAGAAGTGATCCGTCGCGCCAACGACACCGAGTTCGGTTTGGCGGCGGGCGTTGTCACCAAGGACCTGAACCGTGCTCACCGTGTGATCCATCAACTGGAAGCCGGTATCTGCTGGATCAACGCCTGGGGCGAGTCCGACGCCAAGATGCCGGTCGGCGGCTACAAGCAGTCGGGTGTGGGCCGTGAGAACGGCATCAGCTCGCTGAACAACTTCACACGCATCAAATCGGTACAGGTCGAACTGGGCGATTACGCCTCGGTGTTCTAAGGCGGTATTTGTTTCGCCTGCGAGGCCGTCATCGCGGGCAAGCCCGCTCCCACAGGTTTGGCGTCGTTCGCCAAATCTGCGGCAACCCCGACCCTGTGGGAGCGTGGCTTGCCCGCGATCGAGTGCGAAGCACTCGCCTGACCTGACCAACTTCAAAGAGGGTGCATTCAATGTCCCAAGAATTCGATTACATCATCATCGGTGCCGGCTCGGCCGGTAACACCCTGGCGACCCGTCTGACTGAAGACGAAGGCGTCACTGTGCTGCTGCTCGAAGCGGGCGGCCCGGATTACCGTCTCGACTTCCGCACGCAAATGCCGGCCGCCCTGGCGTTCCCGCTGCAAGGTCGTCGCTACAACTGGGCGTATGAAACCGATCCAGAGCCACACATGGACGGCCGCCGGATGGAATGCGGTCGCGGCAAGGGCTTGGGTGGTTCTTCCCTGATCAACGGCATGTGCTACATCCGTGGTAACGCCATGGACTACGACAACTGGTCGAAGCTGCCCGGTCTGGAAGACTGGAGCTACCTCGACTGCCTGCCGTATTTCCGCAAGGCAGAAACCCGTGACATCGGCCCGAACGACTACCACGGTGGCGACGGCCCGGTCAGCGTGACCACGCCGAAAGCCGGCAACAACCCGCTGTTCCACGCGATGGTTGAAGCCGGCGTGCAAGCCGGTTACCCGCGTACCGAAGACCTCAACGGCTACCAGCAAGAAGGTTTCGGCCCGATGGACCGCACCGTGACGCCGAACGGCCGTCGCGCCAGTACCGCTCGCGGTTACCTGGACGTCGCCAAGAAGCGTTCGACCCTGACCATCGTCACTCACGCCCTGACCGACAAGATCCTGTTCGAAGGCAAGCGTGCGGTCGGCGTGCGTTACCTGATCGGCGCCGCTGAAGAGCGCGTTGAAGCCCGTGCCCGCAAGGAAGTGCTGCTGTGCTCCGGCGCCATCGCTTCGCCGCAGATTCTGCAACGCTCCGGTGTCGGCCCGGCCGAACTGCTGAACAAGCTCGACATCCCGGTGGTCCACGACCTGCCGGGCGTGGGTGAAAACCTGCAGGATCACCTTGAGCTGTACCTGCAATACGCCTGCACCCAACCGGTCTCGCTGTACCCCTCGCTGCTGCTGCACAACCAGCCGGCCATTGGTGCCGAGTGGCTGTTCAACGGCACCGGCATCGGCGCCAGCAACCAGTTCGAGGCCGGTGGTTTCATCCGCACCCGTCCGGAATTCGATTGGCCGAACATTCAGTACCACTTCCTGCCGGTGGCGATTAACTACAACGGCAGCAACGGCGTGAAAGAGCACGGCTTCCAGGCGCACATGGGTTCCATGCGTTCGCCAAGCCGTGGTCGCATCCAGGCCAAGTCCAAGGATCCGCGCGAGTACCCGAGCATTCTGTTCAACTACATGGCCACCGAGCAGGACTGGCAGGAATTCCGCGACGGCATCCGCCTGACCCGTGAAATCATGCAACAGCCTGCACTGGACGCCTTCCGTGGTCGTGAAATCAGCCCGGGCATTGACGTGCAAACCGATGAGCAACTGGACAAGTTCATCCGCGAGCACGCCGAAACCGCGTTCCACCCGTCCTGCTCGTGCAAGATGGGCACCGACGAGATGGCCGTGGTCGATGGCGAAGGTCGTGTGCACGGCCTGCAAGCCCTGCGCGTGGTCGATGCCTCGATCATGCCGATCATCACCACCGGCAACCTGAACGCGCCAACGATCATGATGGCCGAGAAAATCGCCGACAAGATCCGCGGTCGCAAGCCATTGCCGCGTAGCACGGCCAAATACTACGTGGCCGGTGATGCACCGGTGCGTGGCAAGCCGTTGCGGGATGTGAGCCCTACCGCTCAGTAAGCCGTAACACCGCATCGCGGCCAATCGCGGGCAAGCCCGCTCCCACAGGTTCCGGGGTGGATTCGCAATTTGTAATCCACCCAAGCCCACTGTGGGAGCGGGCTTGCCCGCGAAGGGGCCCGACCAAACAACACATAACTTCATGCCATACACCGGGCAATCCCTCCCTACACCGCTGCGCCCTTGATCTACCCCCCGCCCAAGCCTAATCTAGCGCCACGCAAACGCTTCATCCCCTCGCAATACCGACACATCGCCACTCCATACCAAGGAGGTTCCCGAATGTTCGATTTCCACCCCCAGCTCAAGCAGCGTTTTGCTGCCTTGCGCACGGGCGCTGAATTCTTTTCGCTGCGTTATGTGCGCGAGTCCGGCCAGTACCTGTCGGTGCGCAAGAACGTCGCCGAACCGCCGAGCCTGAGCCGCGACGAAGGCGCGATGCTGACCGTTCGGGTCAACGGCGTCGAAGCCTATGCCGCGACCAACGACCTGTCCCAATCCGGCCTGCAAGCCGCGCTGGAGAAAGCCGAGCAACACGCCCGTCGACTCAAGCCCCACGCCCTGCTCGACCTGCGTGAGCAAGCCGTCTCCAGCGATCGCGCCGACTATTTCTCGCCCAACTTCGACCAGCCCTTCCCGTCCCTGAGCGATTGCTACCAACTGCTCGGCGCCGAATCCGCCGCCGTGCCCAAGGACGAGCGACTGGTGAACTGGCAGGCGAGCATCGGCATCACCAATGTCGAGCAAATCTACCTCAACAGCGCCGGCGCCGAACTGCGTCAGGCCCAGCGCTTCGTTTACCCGAGCGTGGACGTCACCGCCTACGACGGCAGCGACAGCCAGACTCGCAGTCTTGGCCGCGAGAACTTCGGCCAGCAGGGCGGCTTTGATGTGATCAGCCGTTGCGGCCTGATCGGTGCCGGCCCGAAAGTCGCCGACCAGGCGCTGCAATTGCTGCTGGCGCCGAACACTCCGCAAGGCCCGCGCGATTTGTTGCTGATGCCTGATCAGATGATGCTGCAATTCCACGAGTCCATCGGTCACCCGCTGGAGTTGGACCGCATCCTCGGCGATGAGCGCAATTACGCCGGCACCAGTTTCGTCAAGGCAGAAGATTTCGGCAGCCTGCAATACGGCTCCGAACTGCTCAACGTGACGTTCGACCCGGACATCCCCGAGCAACTCGCCAGCTACGGCCATGACGACGACGGCAGCGCCGCCAGCAAGCAATTTCTGATTAAAGAAGGTTTGCTGCTGCGGCCATTGGGCGGCGCGCTGTCGCAATTTCGTGCCGGCATGGATGGCGTTGCCAACAGCCGCGCCTGCGGCTGGAACCGCCCGCCGATCGACCGCATGGCCAACCTCAACATCGAGCCCGGCGATCAGCCGCTGGAGCAGCTGATCGGCAATATCGAGCACGGCATTTTGATGAGCACCAACCGTTCGTGGTCGATCGACGATGCGCGCAACAAGTTCCAGTTTGGTTGCGAATGGGGCCAGTTGATCGAAAACGGCGAGCTCAAGGGTGTGGTGAAGAACCCGAACTACCGGGCGATTTCCGCACAATTCTGGAAAAGCCTCAGCGCTGTCGGCGATGCCAACACCGTCAAAGTGCTAGGCACGCCGAACTGTGGCAAGGGCGAACCGAACCAGGTGATCCGCGTCGGCCATGCGTCGCCGGCCTGTGTGTTCAGCAATGTGGATGTGTTTGGAGGAGACGCCTGATGAGTACTTCCACGAGCACTTCAAATAGCCAGGCCGAGTCATTCAAGGAGCTGGTCAATTGGCTGCGCGAGGCACTGCGCACGCCGGAGCAGTTCACCCTCAGCTACGCCGCCGAGTCGTCGGCTTTCGTGCGCTTCAACCACGCCAAAGTCCGTCAGGCCGGGCAGGTGCAGCAGGCAAGCATCGGCTTCAAACTGATCAACGACGGCCGCCACGCCGACCTCGATATCACGTTGTCGGGCGATCCGGAAGTCGACCTTCAGCGTCTGGCCGATGGGCTACAACAGTTGCGCGAAACCCTGCCGTTGCTGCCTCAGGACCCGTACCTGCTGCTCAACCATGACGACTGGCAGAGCAACAACGTGCAGGATCATCCGCTGCCGGACACCGAGCAGGTGGTCGCTGAAATCACTCAGGCCGGCGAGGGGCTGGATCTGGTCGGTTTCTATGCCGCCGGGCCGATCAGTCGCGGTTTCGCCAGTTCTTCGGGCGCGTTCGGCTGGCATCAGGCCAACAGCTTCAACTTCGATTTCAGCCTGTTCCATGAAAACGGTCAGGCGGTGAAAGCCAGCTATGCCGGGCACGACTGGAGCAGCGAAGGCTTTGCCCGGCGTTTCCAGCAGGCCCGCGAGCAGTTGGCGTTTCTCGGGCGGCCATTGCGCACGCTGGCGCCGGGTCAGTACCGCGCCTACCTCGCGCCGGCGGCCCTGGAAGAAATCATGGGCATGCTCAGCTGGGGCGGGTTCTCGGCGCAGTCGATTGCCAGCAAAAGCAGTCCGTTGCAGAAGCTCTACGGTGGCGACAGTTCGTTCAGCCCGTTGGTGTCCCTGGATGAAAAAGTCAGCGGCTCCCTGAGCCCGGCGTTCTCCGGTGAAGGTTATCCGCGCAGTGATCTGCGGCTGATTGTTGAGGGCAAGGCGGGTGAGCAACTGGTCGGTTCACGCAGCGCCGCCGAGTACGGCCTGACCGCCAACGGTGCTGGCGGCGGTGAAGCGCCAAGTGCGTTGAACATGGCGGCCGGCTCGTTGCCTGACGCCGAGATCCTCAAGCAACTGGGCACCGGTTTGTATATCAGCAACCTGTGGTACCTGAACTACTCGGACCAACCGGCGGCGCGCCTGACCGGCATGACACGGTTCGCGACCTTCTGGGTCGAGAACGGCGAGATTCAGGCACCGGTCAGCACCATGCGTTTCGATGACAGCGCCTACAGCCTGCTCGGTTCGCAGCTGGAAGCGTTGACCGAGGAACGCGAGCTGATGTTGTCGGCCAGCACCTACAGTCAGCGAGCCACGGCCTCGGCGTTGTTGCCGGGCGCGCTCGTCAGCCGATTGACCTTGACCCTCTGACACAGATCGTTCCCACGCTCTGCATGGGAATGCCGCCCGGGACGCTCCGCGTCCCAATGCAGGCGTGACGCAGAGCGTCACAGGATGCATTCCCACGCGGAGCGTGGGAACGATCAACGGTTACCAGACCAACCCACAAGAGGTCCCATGCCCAACCGCCCACCTCTCGACGCTGTCACCGCCCGCTGGTTACCGTGGGTTGTGGCCATTGCTTTCTTCATGCAATCCCTCGACGGGACGATCCTCAACACCGCCCTCCCCGCCATGGCCCGGGACCTGGCCGAAGACCCGTTGCGCATGCAAGGCGTCATCATCGCCTACATGCTCACCGTCGCCTTACTGATCCCCGCCTCCGGCTGGATCGCCGACCGCTTCGGTACTCGGAAAATCTTCTTCGGCGCGATCCTCCTGTTCAGCTTCGGCTCATTGCTCTGCGCCTTGTCCAGCACCCTGAGCATGCTCATCGGCGCCCGGGTGATTCAGGGCTTGGGCGGCGCGTTGATGCTGCCGGTCGGGCGATTGGTGGTGCTGCGCGCGTATCCGCGCTCGGAGCTGGTGCGGATCATGGGGTTCATTACCATTCCTGGCCTGCTCGGCCCGCTGATCGGTCCGCCCATGGGCGGCTGGATGGTGCAATACCTGACCTGGCACTGGATCTTCCTGATCAACCTGCCGGTGGGTGTCCTCGGTTGCTACGCGGTATGGAAATTCATTCCCGACCTGCGCGGCAGTGAGCGCACCCGCTTCGATAGCCTGGGCTTTTTGCTGTTCGGCGCGGCGATGGTGCTGATCACCATCGCCATGGAAGGCCTCGGTGAATTGCACCTGCCGCACCTGCGAGTGATGTTGCTGCTGTTTGGCGGCATGGCGTGTCTGGCGGCGTATTGGCTACGGGCCGGGCACATCGACAATCCGCTGTTTGCGCCGTCGCTGTTCAAGACCCGGACCTTCGCCGTGGGCATCCTCGGCAACCTGTTCGCTCGCCTCGGCAGCGGCGCATTACCGTTCCTGGTGCCGTTGCTGCTGCAAGTGGCGCTGGGTTACTCACCGTCACAGGCCGGGATGAGCATGTTGCCCCTGGCTGCGGCCGCGATGGTCGCCAAGTCGGTGGCGCGGCCGCTGATCGAACGTTTCGGCTACCGCAGCGTGCTGACCGGTAACACATTGGCGCTGGGAATCATGCTGGCAAGCATGGGCCTGGTCAGCGAGCAGACGCCGTATTGGCTGCTGCTGGCTCAGTTGGCCATTCTGGGAGCGATCAACTCCTTGCAGTTCACCGCAATGAACACCGTCACGCTGATCGACCTCGACGACGCCAGCGCCAGCAGCGGCAACAGTTTGCTGTCGGTGGTCGCGCAATTGTCCCTGAGCCTCGGTGTGGCCTGCGCCGGCGCCTTGCTCGGTGGCTTCACGGCGGAGATCGGCAATGACGGCGTAGACACGGTTCTGGGCGCGTTCCAGCTGACGTTTGTGACGGTCGGAATCATGGCGATGCTGGCTGCAACGATCTTCTCGCAGCTGTCTAGAACTGACGGACGGCGCGTCAGGCATCCGGAAGAACACATCGAGCCTTAGGGCGAATGGCCACGAGACTGATACACTGCGCGACATTTTGTTTTGCAGGCCAGTCCCGTGACCACCATCGCCACCGCTTTTAATACTTTGCCGCTGTCCGCCGCCATGCTGGCTAACCTCGACTCCCTCGGTTATGCCCAGATGACGCCGATCCAGGCGCAAAGCTTGCCGGTGATCCTCAAGGGGATGGACCTGATCGCCCAGGCCAAGACCGGCAGCGGCAAGACCGCCGCCTTCGGTATCGGCCTGCTGAACCCGATCAATCCGCGCTTCTTCGGTTGCCAGGCGCTGGTCATTTGCCCGACTCGCGAGTTGGCTGACCAGGTTGCCAAGGAAATCCGTCGTCTGGCCCGTGCCGAAGACAACATCAAGGTGCTGACCCTGTGCGGCGGCGTGTCCTTCGGCCCGCAGATCGGCTCGCTGGAGCATGGCGCGCACATCATCGTCGGCACCCCGGGGCGCATCCAGCAGCACTTGCGCAAGGGTTCGCTGGTGCTCCATGGCCTGAACACGCTGATCCTCGACGAAGCCGACCGCATGCTCGACATGGGTTTCTACGATTCCATCGAAGAAATCATCGCCCAGACCCCGGAGCGCCGCCAGACCCTGCTGTTCTCCGCCACGTACCCGGTGGGCATCAAGCAACTGGCGTCGAAATTCATGCGCACCCCTCAGATCGTGAAGGCCGAGGCGTTCCACGACGATACGCAGATCGAGCAGCGCTTCTACGAAATCTCTCCGGAAGAGCGTATGGACGCGGTGGTCAAAGTCCTCGCGCATTTCCGTCCGGCGTCCTGCGTGGCCTTCTGCTTCACCAAGCAGCAGGTTCAGGAAACCGTTGATCACCTGACCTCCAAAGGCATCTCCGCCGTGGGTCTGCAGGGTGATCTGGAACAGCGTGACCGCGATCAGGTATTGGCCATGTTCGCCAACCGCAGTACTTCGGTACTGGTCGCCACCGACGTCGCCGCGCGCGGTCTGGACATCGATATGCTGGACATGGTGATCAACGTCGAACTGGCCCGCGACTCGGAAATCCACATTCACCGTGTCGGCCGTACCGGTCGTGCGGGCGAGAAAGGCATCGCGATCAGCCTGGTCGCACCGTCCGAAGCGCACCGCGCCCAGGCCATCGAGCAACTGCAGAAGTCGCCGTTGAGCTGGGATCAGTTGGACAACCTCAAGTCCCAGGGCGGCGCACCGCTGCTGCCGGTGATGAGCACGCTGTGCATTGGTGCGGGCCGTAAAGACAAGGTACGTCCGGGCGACATTCTTGGTGCACTGACGGGTGACGCCGGCATCCCGGGTGCCCAGGTCGGCAAGATTGCGATTTTCGACTTCCAGGCCTATGTGGCCGTGGAACGCGGAATCGCCAAGCAAGCCTTGCAGCGCCTGAACGACGGTAAAATCAAAGGCCGCTCGTTGCGCGTACGCATCCTTTAAAAACAGCGCACTTCCCTGTGGGAGCGGGCTTGCCCGCGATGAGGCCAGTACATTCAACACAATGTTGTCTGTCAGTCCGCCATCGCGGGCAAGCCCGCTCCCACATTGGTTTGCCGGTGAATTTAAAATTAGTGTGAGGACACCGTTTTGCGCTCTACCGAAGTCGTGATCATTGGCGCTGGCGCCGCAGGGTTGATGTGTGCGCTGACCGCCGCCGGGCGCGGGCGCAAGGTGATGTTGCTCGACCATGCGAACAAGGCCGGCAAGAAAATCCCTGATGTCGGGCGGTGGACGCTGCAATTTCACCAACATGTACACCGAGCCGGGCAATTTCCTCTCGCAGAATGAGCATTTCTGCAAATCCGCCCTGGCGCGCTACACCCAGTGGGATTTCATCGGTCTGGTGGCCAAACACGGCGTGCCGTACCACGAGAAGAAACTCGGCCAGTTGTTCTGCGATAACAAATCCAGCGACATCCTTGGCCTGCTGCTCGACGAGTGCGATCAGGTCGGCGTCAGCCTGCACCTGGATACCTCGATCCAGCACATCGAGAAAATGGAAAGCGGCTATCTGCTGCAAACCACCCTCGACCAAATTACCTGTGAGTCTCTGGTGATCGCCACCGGTGGCCTGTCGATTCCGACCCTGGGCGCCACCGGCTTCGGATATCAAGTCGCCAAGCAGTTCGGTCACGACCTGCTGCCGACCCGCGCCGGCCTCGTGCCGTTCACTATCACCGATCAGCTCAAGGAGCTTTGCACCGAGCTGTCGGGCACGTCGGTGGATTGCCTGGTGAGCTGCAACGATCAGAGTTTCCGCGAGAATATCCTGTTCACTCACCGCGGCCTTAGCGGGCCGGCGATCTTGCAGATTTCATCGTTCTGGGAATCCGGCGACACGGTGCAAATCAACCTGATGCCGGATCACGACGTGCCTGACTGGCTGCAACAGCAGCAGGCCGAACGCCCGAATAGCGAGTTGAAAACCTTGCTCGGTGAAATCTTCACCAAGAAGATGGCCAATCTGTTGGCGGATAACTGGTTCGTCTCCAAACCGATGAAGCAGTACACCCACGCCGAGCTGGCGGACATTGCCGAAAAACTGGCGAGCTGGAAAGTCGTGCCGGCTGGCACTGAAGGCTACCGCACTGCCGAAGTGACCCTGGGCGGCGTCGACACGCGCGAAGTTTCGTCCAAGACCATGGAATCGCTGAAAAGCCCTGGGCTGTATTTCATCGGCGAAGTGCTCGATGTCACCGGGCATCTGGGGGGCTTCAATTTCCAGTGGGCCTGGGCCTCCGGTTACGCTGCCGCGCAATTTGTCTGACTCACGCAACCTGAATGTGGAATGCGGTCAATTGTGGGAGCTGGCTTGGCTGCGATAGCGGTCTGACAGTCAACATAGATGTTGAATGTACCGGCCTCTTCGCGGGCAAGCCCGCTCCCACAGGTTTCTCTGCCAACCACAGATTTTTTTATCGGCAACAGATCCCTCGTACTCCCGGGAACAGATTTTGCTGTCAGATGTGATCGGCGCCATTGCGTCGACGTCATTAGTGGCTCAATTTAGCGTCATTGCCTCGGAAGGCCTTCGCACTTCATGTCATCGACCACATTTCGGCAGTCTCTGCGTCGCCTCTGGGCGCTGGATAAATTCAGCTACAGCGTTCGGGTATTCATCGCCCTGACCGGCACCATGGCGCTGTGTTGGTATCAGGATCAAATGGGGTTGCTGATCCCGTTGTTCCTGGGAATCATCGCCAGCGCCCTGGCCGAAACCGACGACAGTTGGCAGGGCCGCCTCAACGCGCTCGCCGTGACGCTAGTGTGTTTCATGGTCGCCGCCCTGTCCGTCGAACTGCTCTTCCCCTACCCCGTCCTCTTTATCATCGCCTTTGCGCTGGCCAGCTTTTGCCTGACCATGCTCGGCGCGCTGGGCGAACGTTATGGCGCGATTGCTTCGGCAACACTGATTCTGTCGGTCTACACCATGATCGGCGTGGACCAGCGCGGCGGCGCGGTCACTGATTTCTGGCACGAGCCGGTACTGCTGGTGGCCGGTGCGGCCTGGTACGGCTTGCTCTCCGTGCTGTGGCAGGCGCTGTTTTCCAACCAGCCAGTGCAGCAGAGCCTGGCGCGGCTCTTCCGTGAACTGGGTTATTACCTGAAACTGAAATCGTCGCTGTTCGAACCGATCCGGCAGCTGGACGTGGAAGCGCAGCGGCTGGAACTGGCGCAACAAAACGGTCGGGTGGTGGCGGCCCTGAACGCCGCCAAGGAAATCATTCTGCATCGGGTCGGCGACGGTCGGCCGGGCGTGAAAGTCAGCCGTTATCTGAAGCTGTACTTCCTCGCCCAGGACATCCACGAGCGTGCCAGTTCCTCACACTACCCCTACAACGCGCTGGCCGAAGCGTTCTTCCACAGCGACGTGCTGTTCCGCTGTCAGCGCCTGTTGCGCCAGCAAGGCAAGGCTTGCCGCGCGCTGGCCGAGTCGATCCAGATGCGCCAGCCGTTCACTTATGACGCAAGCTTTGCCGAGGCCCTGAGCGACCTGCACGCGTCCCTCGAACATCTGCGTATCCAGAGCAATCCGGCCTGGCGCGGTCTGCTGCGTTCGTTGCGCGCGCTGGCCGCCAACCTCGGCACGCTCGACCGTTTGCTCAGCGACGCCAGCAACCCCGATGCGCTCGCAGACGCTACCGACAGCACCCTGCTCGACCGTTCGCCACGCAGCCTCAAGGATGTCTGGATACGTTTGCGCACGCAGCTGACGCCGACGTCCTTGCTGTTCCGCCATGCCCTGCGCCTGCCCCTGGCGTTGAGCATCGGCTATGGCATGGTGCATTTGATCCACCCGTCGCAAGGTTACTGGATCATCCTCACCACGCTGTTTGTCTGTCAGCCGAACTACGGCGCCACCCGCCGCAAACTCGGGCAGCGAATCATCGGCACCGCTATCGGCCTGACCGTGGCCTGGGCGTTGTTCGATCTGTTCCCGAACCCGTTGATCCAGTCGAGCTTCGCCATCCTTGCCGGGGTGGTGTTCTTTACCAACCGCACCACCCGCTACACCCTGGCGACTGCTGCGATCACGCTCATGGTGCTGTTCTGTTTCAACCAGGTGGGCGATGGTTATGGGCTGCTTCTACCGCGACTGTTCGATACCCTGCTCGGCAGCCTGATCGCCGGGCTGGCGGTATTCCTGTTCCTGCCGGACTGGCAGGGTCGACGCCTGAACAAAGTGCTGGCCAACACCCTGACCTGCAACAGCATTTACCTGCGCCAGATCATGCAGCAATACGCTGCCGGTAAAAGCGACGACCTGGCTTATCGCCTGGCCCGACGCAACGCGCACAACGCCGATGCCGCGTTGTCGACGACGCTGGCCAACATGCTGATGGAGCCAGGGCACTTCCGTAAGGAAGCGGATGTCGGGTTCCGTTTCCTGGTGCTGTCGCACACCTTGCTCAGCTATTTGTCGGGGCTGGGGGCACACCGTGAAACTCAACTACCGTCGGACGTGCGTGAGCATTTGATCGACGGTGCCGGTGTGAACCTGGCTGCCAGCCTCGACGAAATCGCTCAGGGTCTGGCGAGCAAACAGCCGATTGCGATTCAGAGCGATGAGGAAGAAGCCCTGGCCAATGGACTTGAGCAAATGCCGGATGAGATCGATGAAGGGCAGCGGTTGGTGCAGACGCAACTGGCGTTGATCTGCCGGCAGCTGGGGCCGTTGCGGACGTTGGCGGCGCATCTCATCAAGGACACTAGCGAAGCCTGAGATTTGTGGTGACTGGCCTGACGTCATCGCGGGCAAGCCCGCTCCCACAGGGTTCGGCGGTGAACCACTGTTTTGTGGCCAACCACGAAAACTGTGGGAGCGGGCTTGCCCGCGATGAGGCCGGCAGCTTCAACACAAACACCGAATCAAACCCACTACATCCCATGCTGCTTGAGCAATTTCTCATAGCTCCCGTCAGCCTTCATCGCCGCAATCTCACGGTCGAACCCGGCGACGATCTGTTCATGCAGGGGGTTCTTCAGGCTCACCAGAATATGCAGGCTGTTCTCACTCAACGGCTTGGGTAAAAACTCCACGGCATTGCGCACTTTGGGTGACTCGCGGGCGAGGTAATACCGGGCGACGAACTCGTCTTCCAGGGTCAGCTTGACCCGGTCGGCCGCGAGCATGCGCACGGCCATGGCGAAGCTATGCACGGGGACTTTCTGCAGCGACACATCGTCGTCGAATGCTTGCGAATAGGCATAACCGCGCACCACCGCTATCGGATAGGTGTGCAGTTGTTGCAGATTCGTGAATTCAATCGGCACGTCTTTGCGCTTGAGAAAGCGCACGCGATTGAGCAGGTACTCGCCGGAAAACTGCCCCAGTTTCGTGCGCTCGTCGGTGTACCAGGCGTTGACCAGCACGTCGTAACGTCCCTCGCCTACCCCAAATAAGGCCCGCGCCCACGGCACCTGTTCGAAATCACTGGCATAGCCGGCCCGGGTCAGTGCAGTACTGACGATGTCCGTGGCCAATCCGCCATTGACCAGCGTAGCGTCGGTGAAGGGCGGCCAGGCATCGGCGACCAGACGCAGCTTTTGCGCTGCCGCGGCCTGTGTCAGCAACAGCAATCCGATCAAAGCAAACGCTCGATGCAATCGCGGCATGCTAGAAAATCCTTAGCGGGCGGGCTGCCCGACGTGTTTTTCAGCCAAAACTCCAAGGCCCCTCTACCGGCGAAACCCAGGTCCTAACATTAGCTTATCGACGACATTGCACAGCGCTTCATCGCAGATTACACAAAGAAGACAATCTCGCGAGAAATGAATGATGGCATTTTGGACTTTGTCACAGATTTCTCAGCCATCAAGACATCCCGCGTCAGGACGCTTAGTATCGGAGCAACGTTGTTCAAGGAATCTGAAGATGACAATCGATTGGGTCTGCAAACACCACAGTGACCTGGGTAAAGAGCAGCTGTATGCCATTTTGCAGCTGCGCGCCGAGGTGTTTGTCGTCGAGCAGAAATGCCTTTATCAGGACATCGATGGCCAGGACCTGGAAGGTGACACCTGCCACTTGATGGGCTGGGACGGGGATCGACTGGTGGCGTACCTGCGATTGCTCGACCCGGAGTTACAGGGCGGCGATGTGGTGATAGGCCGAGTGATCATTGCTCCCGCTGCACGCGGCACCGGGCTTGGGCACGAGTTGATGACACAGGCGTTGAAGCAGGCCGGGAAACACTGGCCTGAAGTACCGATCTACCTCTCGGCCCAGGCGCATTTGCAGGGGTACTACGGGCGGTACGGATTTGTGGTGGTGGGTGAGGAATACCTGGAGGATGATATTCCGCATATCGGGATGCGTCGTTCTTGAGGGCCTCATCGCGGGCAAGCCCGCTCCCACAGGTACAGTGAAATCCCTGTGGGAGCGGGCTTGCCCGCGATGGCGTCAGCCGGATCACCACAGAAACTCAGGGATACTCGAGGACCGCTTTGATCTGCCGCAGATTACGCTCAATCCATCCCCGATCAATCGCCCCCCACTCGCGAATCCGATAGCGCCCCGCATGGTTGCGCGCGCCCTCTTCCTGCTCGAATTCACAAACGATATCCAGATCCGCCAACGCCGCGATGGTGTCCTGGGCCGTGCGCCGGGGCATGCCGGTGACTTCGGTCAACGCCGGGACGCTGCTGGCCAGCCCGCTGTCGATCAGGTACGCCACGTACAACCGGCGGTAGAAGCTGCTTTTGGTCTTGCTCACGTCCATCCATGCGGTCCTTATTAGAAGATCTTCTATTGCATATCCCGCCAAGTCAGGTACACCCGCAAATCGAACTCCACCTGGTGATACCCCGGCAACATGTGTTCGCACAGCTTGTAGAACGCCTTGTTGTGGTCCGACTCCTTGAAGTGCGCCAGCTCATGCACCACGATCATTTTCAGAAACTCGGAGGGCGCGTCCTTGAACAACGAGGCCACACGAATTTCTTTCTTGGCCTTGAGCTTGCCGCCTTGCACCCGGGAAATCGCAGTGTGCAGGCCGAGCGCACGGTGGGTCAGGTCCAGACGGTTGTCGAATAACACCTTGTCGATCGCCGGGGCGTTACGCAGGTATTCCTGCTTGAGATCCAGTGCATAGGTGTACAGCGCCTTGTCGCTCTGCACCCCGTGCTTTTCCGGGTACCGCTGGCTCAGGTAGTCGCCCAGCCGACCTTCGGCGATCAGCTGACGCACCTGGTCCTGCAACGTAGCGGGATAGGCCTGGAGGTATTTCAACGCGGTCATTGGGGCGGCAACACGAGTCACGAAAAGGTCACCAGTGTAACGAATTCAACTCGTCAGTGCGTTCCAGTCGAAGGGCTCGGCAAAGAGACGGGTGTCCTCGGCCATCAACGGCCGCGCGACCAGAAACCCCTGCACATACTGGCAGCCGTTGGCTTGCAGCCATTCATATTGCGCCACCGTCTCCACCCCTTCAGCGATGACTAACAAACCAAACTGTTTGCACAAATCGATGACGCTGCGAGCCAGCGCCGCATCCCGTTCGGACCCCGGCAACCGGGCGATCAAATGCCGGTCGAGTTTGAGCGTGTCCAGTTCCAGGTCTCGCAAGTGCGCCAGCGAACAAGCCCCGGAGCCAAAATCATCCAGCGCTACCCGCACCCCCAAATTGCGCAGCAAACGCAGCTGCTTGCGGGTTTCGTCGGGGTTAAGCATCAAGGCCTCTTCCGTGACCTCGACCTCCAGCTGTCGCGGCTTCAAACCATGGCGCTCCAGCACCTGACGCAATTCGGTGACCAGGTTGGGCAAACCGAACTGCGTGCTGCTCAAACTGACGCCCAGCACCAGGTCTTCGGCAAACAAGGTTTCCCAGGCCTTTCGTTGTTTGGCCCCGCGATGGTAAATCCAGCTGCCCAGGCGACTGATCAACCGCGCCTCTTCCAGCAACGGCAAAAACAGCCCCGGCGGTACATCGCCGACACTCGGATGCTGCCAGCGCAGCAACGCCTCGAACCCACGAATCTGCCCGTCGGCAATGGCCACCTGAGGCTGATACACCAAATTGAAATCGCGGTTCTCAATGGCCGTGCGCACGCTCTCTTCGAGCATCAGCCGCGAGCGCGCCCGGCCATTCATTTCATGATCGTAGAAGCGATATTGCTGACGCCCGGCGCGCTTGGCTTCGTACATGGCGATGTCGGACGCGCGCATCAACCCGTCGAGATTAGCCCCACAATCGGGGTAAGTGGCGATGCCGATGCTGGCACCCAAGGCGATGTCCATGCCTTCGATTTGCTGACAGATCGACACCCGCTCGATAAGTTTCTCGGCAATCTTCGCCGCCTGCTCGGGGAGCTCAAGATCCAGCAGCGCGGTGAACTCATCGCCACCCATCCGCGCCAAAATATCGAAGGGCCGCAGACACGCCTTCAACTGCTCGGACACCCAACGCAGCACCCGGTCGCCGGCATCGTGGCCAAGGGAATCATTGACCCGCTTGAAGCCGTCGAGGTCCAGGTACAACAGCACCCACGTGCTGTCGGAGCGTTCGCCGCGCAGCAGCAGGTTTTCAACGGTCTGGTAGAACCCCCGGCGATTGAGCAGCCCGGTCAGCGGATCGGTCACCGCCTGGAACTCCAGTTGCTGATGCAGATGGCGCACCACCGACATGTCCAGCACCGTCACCACCATGGCATGTTGTTCGGTGGGCAAAGGCGCACAAGACAACGCCACCGGCACTTGCTGACCGGGCGCGGTTCGCAGCAACGCATCGTGCAGGCGCAAGGTTTCACCGCGCTTGTAGCCGGCAAACAATTCGGAGTCGGCCCAGATCGGGATGTGCGGCTTTTGCAGGAAATCCAGAAACTCTTTGCCTTGCAATTCGTGCACCGTGGCATTGAGCAGACGAGACATTGCCGGGTTGGCAAAGCGGATCAGCCCATCCTCGCGCACCACCAGAATGCCTTCGGCGGCGTTATCCAACACCGAGGCATTGAAGGCCCGGGCGACTTCCAGGTCATGGCTCAACTGCTGCAAGGCACGGCGATTACGCTGATGCTCGAGCAGTGCCTGGACTTTGGGTTTGAGAATTTGCGGGTCGAACGGTTTGAACAGGTAATCCACCGCACCACTGGCGTAGCCCTTGATCACTGCGTCCTGGGATTGTTCGTTGGCGGTCAGGAAAATGATCGGCGTGAGGCGGGTTCGCTGGCTGCCACGCATCAAGCGCGCCACTTCAAAACCGTCCATACCCGGCATCTGCACATCCAGCAGCACCAGGTCGACATCGTGTTCGAGCAACAGGCTGAGCGCTTCAAAGCCGGAAGCCGCGGTGATGACCTGCCAGTCCTGGCGCTGTAACAACGCGCGCATGCTGATCAGGTTTTCGGGGTAATCATCAACAATTAAAAGGATTGAGCTGCCTTCAGCTGGCGTAGGTTGTGCGCATTCCATGCTGCATCTCTTGTTCGGGACCTCAGGCCGGTCTCTTGTGAAAACCGGACACATAGTGCGACTTCACTCTAGACCCGGATACGCGAAAGCAGAAGCTGCCGGAGTGCCGTCACTTCAGTAAAGTTTCACGTAGCCGACTAACGGTCAGTCCTACAGCCCCCGTAAACCGGGAAAGGTGGCATTTCGACAGGATGTTGACGTCAACCATCTGCCAAACGGGCATTAACAAACAACCGTTCTACGCTTATAAAGATGGCCCGATGGCGCGCGCTAGAGCTTCTGGCACGTGCGTACAGAAAAAAGTGGAAGCTTGAATATGATCGATCTCGCAACCTGGAACCTCAGCGTTCCTGTCGGCAGTCCGCCGTACACCGTCGAAACAACCAAACTGGTGGACGGCTTCAAGGATCAATACTTCCACTCCGACACCGGCACCTTGTTTTTCTGGACGCCGGTCACCGGCACCCGCACCGAAAACGCGGTTTACCCTCGCACCGAACTCCGCGAAACCTACAGCAATGGCACGCTGAAAAACTGGTACTACCCCGACGCGGATAACTCGCTGCGTGCGACCCTTACGGTCAGCAAGGTACCCAGCACGGGCAAGATCGTCATTGGTCAGATCCATGCCTACAAAAGCCAGAAGCCCATGGTGAAGCTCGAGTATCAATACAAGGACTCCAGCGAAACCGGAAACATCGTCGCCAAAGTCCGCATGCACCCCGACGATGACACCGCCCGGGTCATCACCATCGCCACTGGCATAAAACTCGATCGGGAATTTTCCTACCTCATCCACCTCAGCCCCGGCGGTGCATTGGGCATCAGTGCGGCGGGCAACCAATGGGACACCGACATCAGCGCGATGTGGCGTGATAAACCGCTGTACTTCAAGGCCGGCGCCTATGTGCAGGACAATACCGGGTACACCACTGAAGGCGGGCAAGTGACGTTCAGCCATCTGGATATCGATCACGATACGTAACGCCTGTTGGAGCCAGCGCCCATGTGGTGATGGGGCTTTGCACTAACAACTGGCAGCCAAGCCAGACACTGAACCTGTGGCGAGGGAGCTTGCTCCCGTTGGGCTGCGCAGCAGTCCCTCTTTTTGGGGGGCCGCTTCGCGTCCCAGCGGGAGCAAGCTCCCTCGCCACAGGTTTTTTATGTCCAAGTCCATCTCTTCCCTGACCGGCATCTGGCCCCACTTAAACGCCCACGTTTAAAGACACTCGGCGTTACTTCATAAGGCCTACAACGGCTTGCGTCACCACCTACAGGTACGCCAGAATCCGCCGGCTTGTGCGTCTGGGAGGCCATCGGTAACTTGATTCGCATCACTGATTTCCAGTGATCGGGTTTAGTAGCCTGTGGTTTCGAGCTTGGTGCACAAGCATCTGTCAGTCAGGGATTTCGATTCCTGCGCTTGATGGTAGCTGTGCGCAGGGCACCTTCGGGTGCGCCGGCTTGCTCGAAATCCCGGTCTACTAACCTGCGTACAGTTGCCTCCACTTTGATTAGTAGCCAGAGAGGGGGCACTCCAATCAGGTTTCGAGCAAATGACTAAATCAACGCCGCATCCGCCGGTCACCGACCCGGCATCCCCCTACGAATCCCTCAATCCAAAAAAACTCCACGAAGCCGCCGAACGCGCCCTCGACCACTACCTAAACCCGGCCGCCCAAATCATGGCCAGCACCAACGAACCCGAGCCCATGTACCTCGCCAATCCGAAGTACAACACCGAAGCCCTACTGGCCAACGCCAGCGAAACACTCGGCTCGGCCACCGTCATGCTCACCAATTTCGCGGCGTTGCTGGAGACTTCACATCGCAAGACCTTGCTGGGCATTGCGCAAGTGGTCATGCTCGGCGAATTGGCGGTGAACCAGGCACTGGATCACGTCGAACCGAAGGAGTAATCGCAGTTCGGTAGGAGCAAGGCGAGCAAACTTGCTTCCAATAAAAAACCCGCTCGCGGCGGGCTTTTATCAATGCAGCTTAACGCTCAGGCTCAATTCATCTTAGCGCTCAACTCACTGAACCCAGTTGAACAACAAAATTAAATAAATCTGTCCCCTTTTTTGTTGATTTTTTGCGTCCCCTTTTTGTATCCATTCTCAATGCGGCAAGTCTGCGGCTACCTTAAACCATCGGCAATCAAACTTTCCGCGATATCAATTACCATAAAAACATCTTAAAACCTGTCAAGTCTGACAGGTGTATCTTCCTGCCGATACTCCTACTCTTCTTATCGAAACACAAAAAATCTGAGCCAGCCACCAGCGGCTCGAACATCAATATATTTGATCTTGCAGGGAGCACCAAAATGCCTGGTTCTTACACTTGGAAAGCTGAGACAATCTCACACCCCTATGGCTGCGTTTGCAGATTAGACCCGAACTACGTCTTTTGCGGTTGCCAAGGTGTAGGGGGTTACTTCGCAGGACCTTTAAACCCAACGCAATATACTAAAGAACTGGCCGACGCCAAGGCAAAAAGCGAAGCAGAGGCCGAACAGAAAGCCAAGGAACTTGAGGCGTATAAATCATCAAGCACATATGACGAAGATAAAGCATTTCTTAAAACCATTTTTGTCCGATCTACTTACACATATATCGACGACCCCCGGAATGCGGAATTTGTCAAAGAAAATGCAGAGGAAGCGAGAAATTCTCCTCCCCGCTAACTTCCTAGGATGCAACCATGGTAGACAGCCCATCATCACTCTTTATTTAACCCATCAAAAACCCGCCATTCAGACTGTGTGAAAACCTAGCAATCTGCGCGGTGCTCAAAGAAAATGCTCCGTATCGAAAGATACGGAGCATTTTTCGTTATGGCTTACATCCAAGGACAGTCCCGCAGTCAGACCAGCCTGTTTCCAGTCTCGCTGAGTAAAGGGGACACCCATTAGCCTTGACTCGAGACCGGCTAATGGGTGTCCCCTTTTTTATTCGTGGCGTGAGATGTATCGGCGTTAGGCGTCGGCGCATTGCGCCCTTAACGGACAGCTCAGGCAGTCACTGACCGCTTGGTAGATACATGTTCGAGTTTCAATCAAAGCTGTCGCCAAAAAACATAACTTATAGCAATAAAGAATAACGCTAATTATAAAATAGCATGAAACCTGCAATTTTTGTCAGGCCAAATACCCCCTACAACTACCGTCCAACTTCCAGCATTACAGTCACTACAGTTGTTGCCACCGGGCTCTCCAGGAAACAATCCATTACCCAGCAATGCCTACAAACATCCAGGCTCTTACAATAAAAACTAGGGAATGCTTTTCCCAACCTAACCATAGTTCGACGTGATCCAATGCTTGATCGTGTTGTGGATGACTGAGCAGCACGGGTTTGACGAAAATTGAACCGCTGAAACAAGATCGATGTCACCTATATCGGACTTTTCCGCCTCAAGCCTCACAAATGTCCGTTATAGGTGACATTTGATTCGCTGAGCATAAGCTGCGTCGCATAAATCTCCGACCACAAAAAACCCACCTCTCGGCGTAATGCTGTTCACTTAAGCGGAGCAGCCTTACGGTCTACTGGAAACCGGGTCTTTGATATTTTCACCGTCCTTGGCCTTGAAGGTCTTGGACGGTGATCCAGAAACAATCCTCCGATACCTGCCCTTAACTCTGCCAATCGTCTGCCTGTGGCTGAAATCGGGTTGGCCGCTGCCATCACTATCAGTTGCACGGCAATGTACTGGCAAGCCGGTTTGAAACGAATGTCCGAGGGGGCTCGGCCAAACGCCACCGCCGCCTGGCTGGCTTCCCGACGAATCACGTTATAAGCCAACAAAAGTCCCCAAACCTCCTGATAGACCAAGTCGACTTTTTTGCTACGCAAGGTCACTGCGTTCTGCTGCATCGAGCTCTTGATGTCCCTGAAGCCCAATTCGATCTCCCAGCGTTCCTGATACAGCTTGGCCACGGCCTTGGCGTTGTAGGCGTTAGCCGGCAATGACGTCATGACGGTCTTTAGCTTGCCTTGAATTTCATAACTGACTTCGCGGGCCTCCCAATGCGTTGGAAGGGTCGGGTTTCGCTTCCTGGCCTGCGGCGAGACTTTCATGCGCACCCAACGATCGCTGGCTGTAGCGGGTCACTTCTTCGCAGACCATTCCTTTTTTGCCGGGATCAACCAATGACGGTTGCTACCAGCACTGCTCAGGCTCGACAGCAGTTCGGCCCCCCAGAATCCTTTGTCGAACAACGTCACCGAGTGATCGGGGATCTGCTGCAGGAACTCGTCGGCCAAGCGCATTTCACTGCGTCGGTAAGGGCTCAATTGCGCATCCAGGATCACGTGCGAACGTACATTCATCAACGCCACCAGCGCATGGGAAACGGAGTCTGGCGGTCGCTCGGGGTGTTTCCCGACCCGAAGTGGTCCCGAAGCTCGGGCGTATCCGGGGTGCGCAAGAGTGCTCCGTCCACTGCGAACACCTGCAGTTCATGCCAGGCGTCACCGTCATAGCGCTCCGCGCCCCATTGAGTTCCCGTCTTGCGGAACAGCCACTCAACGGGATCGGCGCCGAGCCGCTTACGCGCTTCGGTCAGACCGCTACGGCCAACAGGTGGTCAGAGGCCAGGCCTTGGGCGCAGATGTTCAAACGTCTGGCCACTTCGTGAACCGGTTCATCACGAAACAGCGCCATGCCGAGCACCAGCCAAAGCACTTGGTCAGCGGGCAGGCGACGTCGACGAATGGTGGCCTGACTGGAAAGATCCAGCGCAGACGCGACCCACTCTATGGGGATGTTTTGGGTGAAGGTGCTCAGGTCGCAGAAGTTGAAAAGGTCGCCGAGGTCGAGCAGGTCCTGTTGAACAGACATAAAAAATCCGATGCCAGATATCTGGCATCGGATTTTCGGATAAGCCCAGCTGAGACTCAAATGCTTAAGTGAACAGCATTACACCTCTCGGCGGGTTTTTCATCAACGCGGTTTAACACTCAGGCTTAATTAACCTTAGCGCTCAACTCACCCTTCAAATACCGCTGATACATCGCTTCCAACGAGATCGGCTTGATCTTCGAAGCATTACCGGCAGTACCAAACTGCTCATAACGCGCAATACACACATCACGCATCGCAGTAACAGTCGCACCGAAGAACTTACGCGGATCGAACTCGCTAGGATTGGTAGCCATCAAACGACGCATCGCACCGGTAGAAGCCAAACGCAGGTCAGTATCAATGTTGACCTTGCGCACGCCGTGCTTGATGCCTTCGACGATTTCTTCAACCGGTACGCCGTAGGTTTCTTTGATGTCGCCGCCGTACTGGTTGATGATCGCCAGCCACTCTTGCGGAACCGAAGACGAACCGTGCATCACCAGGTGGGTGTTCGGGATGCGTTTGTGGATTTCTTTGATGCGGTCGATGGCCAGCACGTCGCCGGTAGGTGGCTTGGTGAACTTGTAGGCGCCGTGGCTGGTGCCGATGGCGATGGCCAGGGCGTCGACCTGGGTTTTCTTGACGAAGTCCGCAGCTTCTTCCGGGTCGGTCAGCATTTGGCTGTGATCCAGAACGCCTTCGGCGCCGATGCCGTCTTCTTCACCGGCCATGCCGGTTTCCAGCGAACCCAGGCAGCCCAGCTCGCCTTCTACCGAGACGCCGCAGGCGTGAGCCATGGCCACGGTTTGTTGGGTGACGCGAACGTTGTAGTCGTAGTCGGTCGGGGTCTTGCCGTCTTCACCCAGGGAGCCGTCCATCATGACCGAGCTGAAGCCCAGTTGGATGGAGCGCTGGCAGACGTCAGGGCTGGTGCCGTGGTCCTGGTGCATGCACACCGGGATGTGCGGGAATTCTTCGATGGCCGCCAGGATCAGGTGACGCAGGAACGGGGCGCCTGCGTATTTGCGAGCACCGGCCGAGGCCTGGACGATCACCGGGGAGTCAGTCTTGTCAGCGGCTTCCATGATGGCGCGCATCTGTTCAAGGTTGTTGACGTTGAAGGCTGGAACGCCGTAGCCGAACTCGGCTGCGTGGTCCAGCATCTGGCGCATGCTGATAAGTGCCATTGTGTGTGTCTCTCCCGGTTGAGGGTCGTTAATCGTGCCAGCCTGCCGTAGCGGCGGCGGCTATTCAAGTTATTGCAGATCGAGGGTTGGCCCGGGCTGCGAATTCGGTGTCACTAAAATCTCAAGAACTACACAGGACCACTGTGGGACATTAGGTCCGTGGTGTGTCAATTACTGCGCTTTACAACCGCGGCCGATCAAATCATTGGTGGCGACCCAGTACACCAGGCCTTCCTCACCTTTTACGTGAAACGCCAGCATGTCGTTGCTGTACAGCGAACCCTCGGCGCCCGGCTCAAGCTTCAAGCGGTAGACCTGATCAGCACCGCCCAGGCGAACATCGACTTCCTTGCGGTTGATGTCAGTGTAGCGCCAGAGCACTTTGGCCTGGCTGTCGCAAGTCCAGGTGGTCCAGCTGTCCGCTGGCTCGGCAGTGTTGAACAGGTTCAAATTGGCGCAACCTGCCAGCAATGCCAGTGCCGCAACGGCGATAAAGCGTTTCATCCGTGTTCCTCGACTGACAGCGCACGCTGCCAGCCTTGAGTAAAGAGTCTGACCCCTCAAGGGCAACCATGTTCCTTGGCCGGGACCTGTGTCTCGTATTTGTCCAGGCCATCGGGCCCCGAGCGCTTGTTGATCACCGGGTTGGTTTCCGCTTGCCAGTCGGCCTGGTAACAGCCTTTATCCGACGCGGATAGCGCGGGTTCCGGCGTGGCTTTCGGGTTACTCCCGCAAGCCGCCAGCATACCCGCGGCGATCAACAGCATTAATGTCCTGACCATGTGAACACTCCTTTGCCTGGTCAAATGCGCGGCCTCAGGCCTTGGCCCGGCTTTCCAGGACTTCAACGGCCGGCAGTACTTTGCCTTCGACGAATTCGAGGAACGCGCCGCCGCCGGTAGAAATGTAGGAGATTTGCTCGGCAACGCCATATTTATCGATGGCTGCCAGGGTGTCGCCGCCGCCAGCGATGGAGAACGCCGAGCTTTCGGCGATGGCCTGGGCCAGCACTTTGGTGCCGTTACCGAACTGGTCGAATTCGAACACACCCACCGGGCCGTTCCACAGGATGGTCTTGGACGACTTCAGCAGCTCGGCGAAATTCGCCGCGGTCTGTGGGCCGATGTCCAGGATCATGTCGTCGGCGGCCACGTCGGCAATCAGCTTGACGGTCGCGGTCGCGCTTTCAGCGAATTCCTTGGCAACCACCACGTCGACCGGCAGCGGAACGCTGACCTTGGCGGCGATTTCGCGAGCGGTGTCCAGCAGGTCCGGCTCGTACAAGGATTTGCCGACCGGGTGACCGGCAGCGGCCAGGAAGGTGTTGGCGATGCCGCCACCGACGATCAGCTGGTTGCAGATCTGGCTCAGGCTGTTGAGCACATCGAGTTTGGTCGACACTTTGGAGCCGGCAACGATAGCGGCCATTGGTTGCGCCGGGGCGCCCAGGGCCTTGCCCAGTGCGTCCAGTTCGGCGGCCAGCAGCGGACCAGCGGCGGCGACTTTGGCGAACTTGGCCACGCCATGGGTCGAACCCTCGGCGCGGTGAGCAGTGCCGAAGGCGTCCATCACGAACACGTCGCACAGGGCGGCGTATTGCTTGGCCAGTTCGTCAGCGTTCTTTTTCTCGCCCTTGTTGAAGCGCACGTTTTCGAACAGCACGATGTCGCCGGCTTTCACGTCGACGCCGCTCAGGTAGTCGGACACCAGCGGCACTTCGCGGCCCAGCGCCTTGCTCAGGTAGTCAGCCACCGGCGCAAGGCTGTTCTCGGCCGAGAACTCGCCTTCGGTCGGACGGCCAAGGTGCGAGCAGACCATCACGGCCGCGCCTTTTTCCAGGGCCAGCTTGATGGTCGGCAGCGAAGCCAGGATTCGCGCATCGCTGGTGACAACACCGTCCTTGACAGGGACGTTGAGGTCTTCGCGGATCAGTACGCGCTTACCTTGCAGATCGAGGTCGGTCATCTTCAACACGGTCATGGGTCGCATTTCCTGGATAGCTGTTTTAGAGAGCAGGTTTTGGTTGTGGTGCAGCTGTTTGCAAATAGTGTTCTGCAACGTCCAGCATTCGATTGGCAAAACCCCATTCGTTGTCGAACCAGGCCAGGATGTTCACCAGCCGTGGGCCGGAAACGCGGGTCTGACTGGCATCGACGATGGCCGAATGTGGGTCATGATTAAAATCACAACTGGCGTGAGGCAACTCGGTGTAGGCCAGAAGGCCTTTGAGCGGGCCATGGGTGGCGGCCTCGCGCAGAATCCGGTTGACCTCGGTGGCGTCGGTATCGCTCACGGTCTGCATCGTAATATCGAGGCAAGACACGTTAACCGTCGGCACCCGCACGGCTTTGGCCTGAATTCGCCCCGCAAGTTCCGGCAGCAGGCGCTCAATGCCTCGCGCCAGACCAGTGGACACCGGAATCACCGACTGGAACGCCGAACGGGTGCGGCGCAGATCTTCGTGGTGATAGGCGTCAATCACCGGCTGATCGTTCATCGCCGAGTGAATGGTGGTGATCGACACGTATTCCAGACCAATGGCCTGGTCCAGCAGGCGCAACAGCGGCACGCCGCAGTTGGTGGTGCAGGACGCGTTGGACACCAGCAGCTCGTCGCCGGTCAGGCAATCCTGGTTTACGCCGTAGACGATGGTGGCGTCGACATCCGCCTCGCTGGCCATCGGCTGGGAGAACAGCACCCGTGGCGCACCGGCGTCGAGGAAACGCTGGCCATCCTGACGGGTGTGGTAAGCGCCGGAGCACTCCAGCACCAGATCGACGCCCAGTGACGCCCAATCGATGCCTTCGGGGGTGGCACTGCGCAGGACCTTCACGCAGTCGCCATTAATATGCAGACAATCGCCCTCGACCCTCACTTCGCCGGGAAACCGCCCGTGAGTGGAGTCGAAGCGTGTCAGGTATTCGATGCTGGCCATGTCGGCCAGATCGTTGATCGCGACAATTTCAAACCCGGCCTTCTCGCCTCGCTCAAACAACGCACGCAAGACGCAACGACCAATCCGGCCGTAGCCGTTGAGTGCAACTTTGTAAGGACGCGGTTGAGGCATGGGGTTCTCGATTACCGTGGTGAATCCGTCATTGCAGTGTTGCCCCACCGACCGCTATCGCGGGCAAGCCCGCTCCCACATGGACGGTGAAAATCCCTGTGGGAGCGGGCTTGCCCGCGATAGCGTCAGAACAGGCAATACATACCCTGAACTTAGTCTTCCAGCAGCTCTTCAGCCTGACCCAGGATGTTTTCCAGGGTGAAGCCGAACTCTTCGAACAAGGCAGGCGCAGGCGCCGACTCGCCGTAGGTGGTCATGCCGATCACGCGGCCTTCCAGGCCCACGTACTTGTACCAGTAGTCCGCGTGGGCGGCTTCGATGGCGATACGCGCGCTGACCTGCAACGGCAGAACCGCTTGCTTGTAGCCGGCGTCCTGGGCTTCGAAGACGCTAGTGCACGGCATCGACACCACACGGACCTTGCGGCCTTGCTCGGTCAATTTGTCGAAGGCTTGAACGGCCAGGCCGACTTCCGAACCGGTGGCGATCAGGATCAGTTCAGGCTCGCCTGCGCAGTCCTTCAGCACGTAACCGCCACGGGCGATCTCTTCGATCTGGATCGCATTGCGGGTTTGGTGCTGCAGGTTCTGACGGGAGAAGATCAGTGCCGAAGGACCGTCGTCACGCTCCAGAGCGCATTTCCAGGCCACTGCCGATTCAACGGCATCGGCTGGACGCCAGGTGTCGAGGTTCGGCGTGCAGCGCAGGCTGGCCAGCTGCTCGATCGGCTGGTGAGTCGGGCCGTCTTCGCCCAGACCGATGGAGTCGTGGGTGAACACATAGATGATGCGTTTCTTCATCAGAGCCGACATGCGCACTGCGTTGCGGGCGTATTCCATGAACATCAGGAAGGTCGCGCCGTAAGGCACCAGGCCGCCGTGCAGGGCCACGCCGTTCATGATCGCGCTCATGCCGAACTCGCGAACGCCGTAGTACATGTAGTTGCCGCTGGCGTCTTCCGCGGTGACGCCTTTGCAACCTTTCCACAGGGTCAGGTTGGAACCGGCCAGGTCAGCCGAACCGCCGAGCAATTCCGGCAGCAGCGGGCCGAACGCGTTCAGGGCGTTCTGGCTGGCTTTACGGCTGGCGATGGTTTCGCCCTTGGCCGCGACTTCAGCGATATACGCCGAGGCTTTTTCAGCGAAGTCTTCCGGCAGGTCACCGCTCAGACGACGAATCAGTTCGTTGGCCAGCTCCGGGAAGGCAGCGGAGTAAGCAGCGAAACGCTGATCCCACTCGGCTTCGGCAGCGCGACCGGCTTCCTTGGCGTCCCACTCGGCATAAATGTTGGCCGGGATTTCGAACGGGCCGTGGTTCCACTTCAGTGCTTCACGGGTCAGGGCGATTTCCGCGTCACCCAATGGGGCGCCGTGGCAGTCTTCCTTGCCTTGCTTGTTCGGCGAACCGAAACCGATGGTGGTCTTGCAGCAGATCAGCGTCGGCTGCTCGCTTTTGCGCGCCGTGTCGATGGCGATCTTGATTTCTTCCGGGTCGTGACCGTCGACGTTGCGGATCACTTGCCAGTTGTAGGCCTCAAAACGCTTCGGCGTGTCGTCGGTGAACCAGCCTTCGACTTCGCCGTCGATGGAGATGCCGTTGTCATCATAGAAGGCGATCAGCTTGCCCAGGCCCAGCGTACCGGCCAGAGAGCTGACTTCGTGGGAAATGCCTTCCATCATGCAGCCATCACCCAGGAACACGTAGGTGTGGTGATCGACAATGTTATGGCCGGGACGGTTGAACTGCGCCGCCAGGACTTTTTCTGCCAGAGCGAAACCCACGGCGTTGGCCAGGCCTTGGCCCAATGGACCGGTGGTGGTTTCAACACCCGGGGTGTAACCGAATTCCGGGTGACCCGGGGTGCGGCTGTGCAACTGGCGGAAGTTTTTCAGGTCATCGATCGACAGGTCGTAGCCGGTCAGGTGCAGCAGCGAGTAGATCAGCATCGAACCGTGACCGTTGGACAGCACGAAGCGGTCACGGTCAGCGAACGATGGATTGCTCGGGCTGTGCTTCAGGTAGTCACGCCAAAGTACTTCGGCGATATCCGCCATACCCATAGGGGCACCGGGATGGCCGCTGTTGGCTTTTTGCACGGCATCCATGCTGAGGGCACGAATGGCGTTGGCACGCTCACGACGGCTGGGCATCGCTGATCTCCTGCGGATATTGAATCGAGAGTGAATAAAACGAAACGGAAAAAAGGCGAGCATTTTCCCTCACCGACCGCCTTCGGGGCAATGACAGATAGTCATCTGAAGGCGTTTTTCCAATGGATAACGACGTATTCGACTGGTGAAACCTTTCCGCCGTTCGTTTGCTGACTGAACCTAACGCTGAGAAGTGCCATCTATCGAGCAATATCAAAACTTTTTGATATTGCTCTTGCGGTGATTTCTGAGCGTCACTAGACTGCTGGCCTTATGAACTTACGCGCACCCTCCATTCGACACGACGATTGCGATGAGCTGGCGGCCCTGTGCAAGGCCGGCGGCGATCCTCTGCGGCTGAATGTATTGCGCGCGCTGGCCAACGATTCGTTTGGCGTACTGGAACTGGCGCAGATCTTCGGCATCGGCCAGTCCGGCATGAGTCATCACCTCAAGGTGTTGGCCCAGGCCGATCTGGTGGCGACCCGTCGTGAAGGCAATGCGATTTTCTACCGTCGCGCCCTGCCTCACACCGATCTGCTGGGTGGCAAGCTGCATGCCGCGCTGCTGGAAGAAGTGGACAACCTGACCCTGCCGACTGACGTTCAGTCGCGGATCGGTCAGGTCCATGGGCAACGGGCGGCGGCCAGCCAGGATTTTTTCTCACGGGTCGCGGAGAAGTTTCGCGCCCAGCAAAGACTTGATCGCCGGCCTGCCGCAATACCGCGAAAGCGTGGTGGCACTGCTCGACAAGTTGAGTTTCGGCCCCGGCGCCACAGCCATCGAAGTGGGCCCTGGCGACGGCGGTTTTTTGCCAGAACTGGCGCGTCGTTTCGCTCAAGTCACGGCGCTGGACAACAGCCCGGCGATGCTCGATCTGGCCCGTCAGGTCTGTGAACGTGAAACGCTGGCTAACGTCAGCCTGCAATTGGCCGATGCATTGAACGGTGTAAGCCTCAAGGCTGATTGCGTTGTATTGAACATGGTACTGCACCATTTCGCCGCGCCGGCCGAAGCACTCAAGCGCATGGCCGACTTGCTGCAACCGGGCGGTAGCCTGCTCGTGACAGAGTTATGTAGCCACAACCAGAGTTGGGCCAGGGAGGCCTGCGGTGATCTGTGGTTGGGGTTTGAACAGGACGATCTGGCCCGTTGGGCCACCGCTGCGGGACTCGTTCCCGGGGAAAGCCTCTATGTAGGCTTACGTAATGGTTTCCAGATTCAGGTCCGCCATTTTCAGCGACCGGCTGGCGACACTCACCATCGGTAAATTCAGGAAAAAATCGAGATGAGCGAATACTCCCTCTTCACCTCCGAGTCCGTGTCCGAAGGGCATCCGGACAAAATCGCCGACCAGATTTCCGATGCGGTGCTGGACGCCATCATTGCTGAAGACAAATTCGCCCGTGTAGCGGTCGAGACTCTGGTAAAAACCGGCGTGGCAATCATTGCAGGTGAAGTCACCACGTCGGCCTGGGTCGACCTGGAAGACATCGTCCGGAACGTGATTCTCGACATCGGCTACAACAGCTCCAATGTCGGTTTCGACGGCGCGACCTGCGGCGTGATGAACATCATCGGCAAGCAGTCCCCTGACATCAACCAAGGTGTTGATCGTGCCAAGCCTGAAGACCAGGGCGCCGGCGACCAGGGCCTGATGTTCGGCTACGCCAGCAACGAAACCGACGTGCTGATGCCCGCACCGATCACCTTCTCGCACCAGTTGGTTCAACGTCAGGCTGAAGCCCGTAAATCCGGCCTGCTGCCTTGGCTGCGCCCGGACGCCAAGTCCCAAGTGACTTGCCGTTACGAAGGCGGCAAGGTTGTCGGTATCGACGCCGTTGTACTGTCGACCCAGCACAACCCTGACGTGTCCTACAAAGACCTGCGCGAAGGCGTGATGGAACTGATCGTCAAGCACGTACTGCCTGCCGAGCTGCTGTCCAAGGACACCCAGTTCCACATCAACCCGACCGGCCAATTCATCATCGGTGGCCCGGTTGGCGACTGCGGCCTGACCGGTCGCAAGATCATCGTCGACAGCTACGGCGGCATGGCCCGTCACGGCGGCGGCGCATTCTCCGGCAAGGATCCATCGAAGGTTGACCGTTCGGCAGCCTACGCCGGTCGTTACGTGGCCAAGAACATCGTCGCTGCCGGCCTGGCCGAGCGTTGCGAGATCCAGGTTTCCTACGCGATTGGTGTTGCCCAGCCTACGTCGATTTCGTTGAACACCTTCGGCACCGGCAAAATCAGCGACGACAAGATCGTCAAACTGGTTCGCGAAGTGTTCGACCTGCGTCCATACGCGATCACCACCATGCTCGACCTGCTGCACCCGATGTACCAGGAAACCGCAGCGTACGGCCACTTCGGTCGCACTCCGGCAACCAAGACTGTGGGCGACGACACGTTCACCACTTTCACCTGGGAAAAAACCGACCGCGCCGACGACCTGCGTGTCGCGGCCGGCCTGTAAGACTTCCCCGGCGGTACCCAAAGCCCCGCACGGTTTGCCGTGCGGGGCTTTTTATTGCCTTGCTGCTTGAGACCGTGTCGCCGCCTTCGCGAGCAAGAGGCCAGCCCGGTCACCTCTGCCTCATGCCAGAAACACTCAGCAAAAAAACCACCCTTCGCGCCTACCAGTACTGATCTAGCCTTCAAGCATCCCAACGAGCAAGGACGCTCTCGATGCTGCCCAACCTGCGCCTGTTTTTCGGTTTCCTGCTGACCCTCACCTACCTGACCGCCAATGCCGCCGAATGCCCCGACTGGCCGCCCGCCCGCGCGCAGGAAGAAATCACCACCCTGCAACAGCAAATCGATCGCTGGGACGACAGCTACCACCGTGAAGGCCAGTCGCTGATCGCCGATGAACTCTACGATCAGTCCCGCGCGCGACTGACCGAATGGCGCGAGTGCTTTGATTCAGGCCCCTCCACCGAACCATTGCGTACGGCTGGCGGCACGGTGGCTCACCCCATCGCCCACACCGGCCTGGAAAAACTACGCGATGGGCGCGCTGTCGAAGCCTGGCTAAAAGATCGGGGAGAGGTCTGGATTCAGCCCAAGGTCGACGGCGTGGCGGTGACGTTGATCTATCGCAACGGCCGGCTGCATCAGGCGATCAGTCGGGGGGATGGGGTAAAGGGCCAGGACTGGACCGCCTCGGCGCGCCAGATCGCCGCCATCCCTCAAAAGCTTCCGCGGTCGCTGGACTTGCTGCTGCAAGGCGAACTCTATTGGCGCCTGAGCGAACACGTACAAGCCCAGGCTGGCAGCCTCAATGCCCGCGCCACGGTGGCCGGGTTGATGGCACGCAAGGTGCTGAGCACCGAGCAAGCCGCCGGTATCGGATTATTTGTCTGGGACTGGCCGCAAGGCCCGAAAAATCTGCCCGACCGGGTGGCGGCTCTGGATGAATTGGGGTTCCCGAGCACGGCGCCCTACAGTCAGCGGATCAAGGCATTTGCCGATGCCGAACGCTGGCGCGATCACTGGTATCGCTCCCCCCTGCCCTTTGCCAGCGATGGCATCGTTATGCGTCAGGGCCAACGCCCATCGGCCGAGCGTTGGCAGGCGAAAACGCCTTACTGGAGCGTCGCCTGGAAATACCCCTTTGCCCAAGCGCTGGCCGAGGTGCGCAAGGTCCACTTCAAGATCGGGCGGACCGGCCGGATCACGCCGGTGCTGGATCTGGCGCCGGTGATGCTCGATGACCGGCAAATCAAGCGCGTGAGCGTCAGCTCGCTGCAACGCTGGGAAGCGCTGGACATTCGTCCCGGCGATCGGGTCGCCATCAGCCTGGCGGGGCTGACCATCCCCAGGCTCGAGGGTGTCGTATTGCGCAGCACCGAACGCCCTGTATTGAACGTACCGCGGGCGGCAGACTTTCATTCTTTAAGCTGCTGGCAACCAACACCAGGATGTGAAAGCCAATTCCTCGCACGCCTGACCTGGCTCAGCGGCAAACAGGGGCTGGCCTTGGCTCACGTCGGGCCAGGCACCTGGGAGAAACTGCTCAAGGCTGAACGTCTTGGCAACCTGCTCGATTGGTTGACCCTCGATGAGCAAGAGCTTGCTAACATTGACGGCTTCGGCGAGCGCAGCAGTGTTCGTCTCTTGAACAGTTTCAACAGCGCCCGACAACGTCCGTTCGCTCGCTGGCTCAAAGCCTTGGGCTTGCCGCCGACCGGCCAAGCCAACCTGGCCGACTCCTGGCAGGCGCTGGCGCAACGAAACACCGAACAATGGCAGGCCGAAGCCGGCATCGGCCCGGGGCGCGCAGCGCAATTGAGCGCATTTTTCCGCGACCCGCAGGTCCTGGCCTTGAGTGAAACATTACGTGTTGCCGGGATTGACGGCTTCTAGACGCCAGCCCGGCCCGAGAACCGGGAACCCAAAGGTGCCGATGCGCTCAAACAGCCCATCGCTATATCGAATTTTTCACCTGGAGCTTTTATGAAACTTCTTTCACCGCTCGCCTTGTTGACCCTGTGCAGCGTGATGGCCGCTCCATTGATGGCCGCCGAAGATGCACCGGGCCTCACCGGCTGCGCCGCCAAAAAACAAGGCATCATCAACCAGATTGAACTGGCCAAGTCTCGCGGCAACGCCGATCAACAGGCGGGCCTGGAAACTGCCCTGAGCGAAGTCACTGCCCACTGCACCGACGCCTCCTTGAAGAAGGAACGGGAAAACAAGGTGCTCGACGCCAAGCACGAAGTCAGCACACGTCAGGCCGACCTCGACAAGGCAATGAAAAAAGGCGACGCCGAGAAGATCAACAAGCGCAAAGACAAACTGGCTCAATCGCGCAAAGAGTTGCAGGAAGCGCTGGATGAGCTGGATAAGTAAGCAATCATTTTGAACTCAAAAGATCGCAACCTCCGACAGTTCCTACCTGCGATCTTTTCTGGAATCAATGATCCCGAAACTCTTTATGGCACGCACTGCAGGCATCTTCGACTTTCTGTACCGCCGGCCCCAGATTACTGACCTTGTAGGGCTGAACCTTGCTGGCAATCACCAGGTCACCGGTGGCGCCTTCAAGAGTGCGGGCCATTTCCTGGAAGCGTGCCTGCTTCTGCCAGACATCGTCCTTGGCGCTGGTGTGATCTTCTTCGCGCACCTGCGGGAAATGTTTCCACGGCTCATGGGACAAAGCATCGAGTTTCATGGCGCCGTCGACGAATTTCGGGCCATCGAACGGAATACGCCCACGCAACATACCGCCCAGGTCTTCGCCGGTCTTGAGCATCTGCTTGAAGATCGCCTTGCGCTGACCCAGCGGCGAGTTCGGGTCGACTCCACCGCAGGCGGACAAGGTCAGGCAGGCCAGCAATACAACAGAAAGTCTTTTAAGAGTCATGGTGGCTTCAGGTCACTGGAAACGGCGGCCAGTATCCTCGCGTCACCGGCAAAGACCAATAGCCCTATTATCAATACGGGTTGTTTGAGCGCATGGAGCACTCAGGCAACCGACAAAGGAATTACTCCATGAACAGCCGTTTCAAGGCATGGCGTCACAATCTGGCCTGGACCCTTCCGATGGTGGCCGTGCTGGCAGGTTGCACCGGCGGCGACAGCAGCAAACCGAAAACCCATGCACTGGCGACCTACTCCAGCGCCACTTGGGAAGCGCTTCCGGCGGTGTCCGACAACGACCTCGTCGCCGGCTTCGGCTCGTGGCGCAGCGCCTGCACCCGACTCAAGGCTGACCCGGTCTGGGGCGGCACCTGTGCAGCTTCCGTCAATGTGCAGCCAACCGCCAATGACATCCGTGGTTTCCTCAAACAGAACCTGGACGTCTATGGCCTGCGTGCCGCCAATGACAACCCCAACGGTCTGATTACCGGTTACTACGAACCGGTGTACCCCGGCAGCCTGACCCAGACCGAGGAAGCCAACATCCCGGTGTACGGTGTGCCCGAGGACATGATCATCGTCTCGCTGGACAGTATCTATCCGGAACTCAAAGGCAAGCGCCTGCGGGGCAGACTCGAAGGTCGCGTGCTCAAGCCGTACGACGACGCGGCAACGATTGAAACCAACGGTGTGAAGGCGCCGGTGATTGCCTGGCTGACCGACCCGATGAACCTGCAGTTTCTGCAAATCCAGGGTTCGGGTCGCATCCAGCTTGATGACGGTCGTCAATTGCGCATCGGCTATGCCGACCAGAACGGCCACCCCTATCGCCCCATCGGCCGCTGGCTGGTGGACCAAGGTGAGCTGAAGAAAGAAGACGTGACCATGGGTGCTATCAGCACCTGGGCCAAGGCCAATCCTGCGCGCATTCCCGAACTGCTCGGCAGCAACCCCAGCTACGTGTTCTTCACCCGCAACCCCGACAGCAATGAAGGGCCACGCGGTTCGCTGAATGTACCGCTGACCGCGGGTTATAGCGCGGCGGTGGACCGCAAGGTGATTCCGCTCGGCAGTCTGTTGTGGTTATCGACCACACGCCCGGACGGCAGCGCGCTGGTACGTCCGGTGGCCGCGCAAGATACTGGCGGCGCGATTGCCGGCGAGGTCCGCGCGGACCTGTTCTGGGGCACGGGCGAGGCGGCCGGGCAATTGGCCGGCGACATGAAACAGCAGGGACAGATCTGGATGCTTTGGCCTAAAGGGGCGGCGTTGCCTCAAGTGCCGCAGGTTGCCGATACGGCTAAAGCTAATCCTTAAGAGTTGGATCGACAGCACTACTGCATTCGCGAGCAAGCCCGCTCCTACATTGAATTATCGGCGGACACACATCTTGTGTTCACTGAAGATTCAATGTGGGAGCGGGCTTGCTCGCGAAGAGGCCCTGACAAACACCGGAAGTTTCAACGACCAGATTCAGACCGACACAACAAAGAAACTGACGATCAACCCCATCCCCACAAACCACACCAGCGACCGTAGCATTGCCCAGTCCGCCAAATAGCAAATGATGAAGAGCAGCCGACTGGTGATGAACAGCACCGACAGCACATTGATTGTCACCAGTTCGGCATTGCCGGCCAAGTGAGCCACGATCACCGCCGCCGCAAACGCCGGGGTCACTTCAAAACTATTCAGTTGCGCCGCATACGCCCGCTTGCCCAAGCCCTCCAGAGAGTCGAGAAACCCCCGAGGGTCATGATTGTGTCTAAGCCCATACCCGCCACTGATCTTGGCGATACCTATGCACAAATAAGGCAAGCAGATCGCAATCAAAATGCACCACAGAGCAACCGTCATAACGCAGTCCCTTCTTCAAGTTATAGAAAATCGAATTCCATCAGGGGCGACTAAAACTTCATCACCAACATGCCGATCAGCACCAGCCCACAGGCTAAGAGACGGGGCCTGCCGAAAGGTTCTTTCAGGTAGCGCATGCCAAACAGCACCACCAGAATCACACTGATCTCGCGCAACGCCGCTGCTTCGGCAATCGAGCCGAGCTGCATGGCCCACAGCACCAGAGCGTAGCTGAACAGTACGCAAAACCCGACCGCCAACCCCAACCGCCACTGCTCGCGCCAGAACAGCATGAACGCCGGCCGCTTGCGCACCAGCGCCAGTAATGGGAACGGCCAGGCGCTGAGCAAGGTGACCCACACCAGGTAATCCAATGGGTGGGACCAGCGCCGTAAGGCCTGACCATCGATGAAGGTATAGCAACCGATGCACAACCCGATCAGCGCCACCACCGGCAGCATCGACCATGGCAGTCGCACCCCGCCACCGCCTTGCCAGAGCAGGCACAACATGCCGAACGGGATCAGCAAAATCCCGAAGATCTGCTGAGCCGTCAGCACTTCCCCGGCGAAGATCAGCGTCAGTGCCAGTACCACCAGCGGCGACAGGCCACGCATCAAGGGATAGACCAGACCGAGATCGCCGACCCGATAGGCCTGGATCAACAGGTAGCGATAGAGCAACTCGAATGCCGCTGACGCGAGAATCCACGGCCACATCTCCAGTGGCGGCAGCGCCACGAAGGGCAGCATCAGGGCGACAAACAGCAGCGCCACGCTGTCCATGCAGGCCACCACCAACAGCCGCTCCGCGCTGAATTTGATCAGGGTATTCCACGCCGCGTGCAACAGCGCTGCCACCAACACCAGACCCGTCGCAAGCACGGCACACTCCTTATTTTGCCCCACCCTCCCCCTCACATCATGGGGCAGAGAATTGATTCGCCATATGTCTGCAGCTGTTTATACTGCAAGCGACCACGCCGCACTCAGTTGCGCACACACTAATTCCAATAATTCCTGCCTCTGCCCGCTCTCACCGAGAACGGTCGTCGGCCTGCGTATGCCTGATCAAAGCGTCAAGACTACCGACAGAGACCTTGCGCATGCCACTCGCCTTGCTTGCACTGGCTGTTGCCGCCTTCGGCATCGGCACCACTGAATTCGTCATCATGGGCTTACTGCCCGATGTCGCCCGCGACCTCGCCGTGAGCATTCCTCACGCGGGCCTGCTCATCACCGGTTACGCCCTGGGCGTGGTGTTCGGTGCGCCGATCCTCGCGGTCGGTACCGCCGACATGCCGCGCAAAGCCACGCTGTTGGGCATGACGCTGATGTTCATTCTCGGCAACATCCTCTGCGCCCTGGCGCCGAACTACGCCACTTTGATGGCCGCGCGGGTAATTACGGCGCTGTGCCATGGTGCGTTTTTCGGCATCGGTTCGGTGGTCGCTGCCGGCTTGGTGGCACCGAACAAACGAGCCCAAGCGATTGCCATGATGTTCACCGGCCTGACGCTGGCCAACGTGCTGGGCGTTCCATTGGGCACCGCGCTCGGGCAATACGCCGGCTGGCGCTCGACGTTTTGGGCGGTCTCGGTGATCGGTGTGATTGCGGCCATTGCGCAGTGGGTTTGGCTGCCCAAGGAAATCCCCATGGACAAGGCCAACCTGGCCAGCGAGTTCAAAGTGCTGGGCAAGGTCAACGTGCTGCTGGCGCTGGGCATGAGCGTGCTGGCGTCCACCAGTCTGTTCAGCGTGTTCACCTATATCGCGCCGATCCTGCAAGACATCACCGGTGTCAGCCCGCATGGCGTGACGATCATGTTGCTGTTGTTCGGGGTCGGTCTGACGGCAGGCAGCATGCTTGGCGGCCGATTGGCGGACAGTCGTTTGCTGCCTTCTCTGGTGGGCATGGCGCTGGCCGTGGTCATCGTGCTGGCCGCTTTCAGTCAGACCAGTCACTCAGTGATCCCGGCGGCGATCACGCTGGTGTTGTGGGGCATCTTCGCGTTTGCGCTGTGCCCGATCCTGCAATTGCTGATCATCGATCAGGCTCATGAAGCGCCGAACCTTGGATCGACGTTGAATCAAAGCGCATTCAATCTCGGCAACGCAGCCGGGGCATGGATTGGCGGGCTGGTGGTGGCCAGTGGCGCGGACCTGGCGGACTTGCCGTGGACCGGCGCACTGGTCAGCGGGTTGACGGTACTGACGGCGCTGCTTTTCATCTACCTGCAGCGTCACAGTGCTGTCACGGTCAATGTGTCCGGCTGACAGAGTCAGTTTTGCCACTGATCATTTTTTGATCTTCTGCGGTTCGGGCTCCTGGTCCCGCTCCGCCGACGTCTTCGCCGGCCCGATTTCACTGCGAATCTGCGCGTGACTGATCAGCGCGAAGATAAAACTGCCACCGATGATGTTCCCCACCAGCGTGGGACCTGCGAATACCAGCCAGAAATCCTTCCACGGTAAGTCGCCGGCAAATACCAGGTAGGAAACCTCGACCGATCCGACCACGATGTGGGTGAAATCTCCAAGGGCCATGAAATAGGTGATGAGGATGATGATCCACATCTTGGCGCTTTCCATGGACGGGATCATCCAGACCATGGTGGCAATCATCCAGCCGGAGATGATGCCTTTGGCGAACATTTTGCTGGCATCGTTCTCCATGACCTTGCGCCCGATGTCGAGGAAGGCCAGATCGGTCTTGGTGTCGAAAATCGGCAGGTGCAACATCACATACGCCACCAGCAAGGTGCCGCAGAGGTTGCCCACCAGCACTACCGACCACAGTCGCAGAAGCCGACCGAAGTTACCCAGCGTAGGTTTGCTCATGATCGGCAGTACGGCAGTCAGGGTATTTTCGGTGAAGAGTTGCTGGCGGGCGAGAATCACCGCGAGAAAACCTGCGCAGTAACCGAAGCTGGCGATCACCTTGAAGCCCTCGCCGTCCGGCAGACGCGAGTTGAGCAGCCCCATGCCCATCAGCGACAAACCCATGGTCAGGCCGGCAGCCAGGGCCGACCACCACAGCGCCGCGACACTACGCTCGAGCTCCTTATCACCCTGGGTGCGAATGATTTCGTGCAGCACCGCCGCGCGCGGTGGCTGGTTCTTGTCGACCTCGCGCTGTTCTTTCGCCGAGAGGTCCGGGGTCTTGCCGTCTTTGGACGTGTCCATAAAGCTCCTGAACCAGTGGCGTGTCGTTTAATTACGACACGCGGGGTTCAGGTCCGTTCTGTAGGAGGTTCGCTTATCCGACGATGTCATCATCCTTGAACTGGTCTTTGACGTACCTGATCTCGGTCCGGCCGTGCGGCGCGGGCAGGCCGTCTTCACCCAGGTTGACGAAAACCATCTTCTCCACCGTCAGGATGCTCTTGCGGGTGATCTTGTTGCGCACTTCGCAGGTCAGCGTGATCGAGGTGCGACCGAACTCGGTGGCGGTGATGCCCAGTTCGATGATGTCGCCCTGACGCGAGGCGCTGACAAAATTGATCTCGGAAATGTATTTGGTGACCACGCGCTGATTACCCAGCTGGACGATGGCGTAGATCGCCGCTTCTTCGTCGATCCAGCGCAACAGGCTGCCGCCGAACAGCGTGCCGTTGGGGTTGAGGTCTTCGGGTTTTACCCATTTGCGGGTGTGGAAATTCATGCTCACTCCTGACCGTCTTGCCGATTGATGCCGGCCATCATGGCAGAGCCCGGACTAGAGCTCTATTACGCATCGACTATGGTCTCGATTACCGTTCGGACATTGACCAACAGAAACGCTTTGGAAGATCAGCATAGCCCGCTATAATCGCCCCCGTTTCAAAACGGTAATGTTCACTTGCTACCGTTTTCCCGCCACCTGTCCGAGGGGCGCTGCAGCAGGTTCGACCTGTCAGGCTCGGATGGGGCGTTGACTGGCCACGGCCAGACACTAAACGCACAACGGCGCCCATTCGCATACATTACGAATGGAGGCTCATCATGAGCGCTGTTATCACGCCTGTAGATTTTAACGATTACAAAGTCGCCGACATGTCCCTGGCTGCCTGGGGCCGTCGCGAAACCATCATCGCCGAATCCGAAATGCCAGCCCTGATGGGTCTGCGCCGCAAATACTCCGCCGAGCAACCGCTCAAAGGCGCGAAGATCCTCGGCTGCATCCACATGACTATTCAGACTGCCGTGCTGATCGAAACCCTGGTTGCCCTGGGTGCCGAAGTGCGTTGGTCGTCCTGCAACATTTTCTCGACTCAAGACCAGGCCGCTGCCGCTATCGCTGCTGCCGGTATCCCGGTTTTCGCCTGGAAAGGCGAGACTGAAGAAGAGTACGAGTGGTGCCTGGAGCAAACCATCCTGAAAGATGGCGCGCCTTGGGATGCCAACATGATCCTCGACGACGGCGGCGACCTGACCGAGCTGCTGCACAAGAAATACCCGGCGATCCTGGACCGTGTCCACGGCGTCACCGAAGAAACCACCACCGGCGTTCACCGCCTGCTGGACATGCTGGCCAAGGGCGAGCTGAAGATCCCGGCCATCAACGTCAACGACTCGGTGACCAAGAGCAAGAACGACAACAAGTACGGCTGCCGTCACAGCCTGAACGACGCGATCAAGCGCGGTACCGACCACCTGCTGTCCGGCAAGCAAGCGCTGGTCATCGGTTACGGTGACGTGGGCAAGGGCTCGGCCCAGTCCCTGCGTCAGGAAGGCATGATCGTTAAAGTCTCCGAAGTCGACCCGATCTGCGCCATGCAAGCCTGCATGGACGGTTTCGAACTGGTTTCGCCGTTCATCGACGGTATCAACAACGGTACCGAAGCGAGCATCGACAAAGCACTGCTGGGCAAGATCGATCTGATCGTGACCACCACCGGCAACGTCAATGTTTGCGACGCAAACATGCTCAAAGCCCTGAAGAAGCGCGCTGTTGTCTGCAACATCGGCCACTTCGACAACGAAATCGACACCGCTTTCATGCGCAAGAACTGGGCATGGGAAGAGGTGAAGCCGCAGGTTCACAAGGTTCACCGCACCGGTCCAGGCGCTTTCGACGCTCAGAACGACGACTACCTGATCCTGCTGGCCGAAGGGCGTCTGGTTAACCTGGGCAATGCCACCGGCCACCCAAGCCGCATCATGGACGGTTCGTTCGCCAACCAGGTTCTGGCGCAGATCTTCCTGTTCGGCCAGAAGTACGCCGACCTGTCGCCAGCCCAGAAAGCCGAGCGCCTGACCGTTGAAGTACTGCCGAAGAAACTCGACGAAGAAGTGGCCCTGGAAATGGTCCGCGGTTTCGGTGGCGTGGTCACTCAACTGACCAAGCAACAGGCTGACTACATCGGCGTGACCGTCGAAGGCCCGTTCAAGCCGCACGCCTACCGCTACTGATCGGTCCTGCTGCCTGCTCTCCCTTGTGGGAGCGGGCTTTTTGTGGGAGCTGGCTTGCCTGCGATAGCATCTCCTCAGTGTTCCTGAAACACCGAGGTGCCAGCATCGCGGGCAAGCCCGACTCCCACAAAAGCCCGCTCCCACATTGGGATGTGCAAGCGTCCGGCTTACGTGTTTCCAAGGATATGACCATGTCCCAAGACCGTCGCTACAGCTTCGAATTCTTCCCTACGAAGACCGATGCTGGGCATGAAAAACTGATCGCCACTGCCCGTCACCTGGCGACCTACAATCCCGACTTCTTCTCCTGCACCTACGGCGCTGGTGGTTCGACCCGTGATCGCACCCTCAACACCGTGTTGCAGCTTGAAAGCGAAGTCAAAGTCCCTGCTGCACCGCATTTGTCCTGCGTGGGCGACAGCAAGGCCGACCTGCGCGGCCTGCTGAGCCAGTACAAGGCAGCCGGCATCACACGTATCGTTGCGCTTCGCGGTGACCTGCCCTCGGGCATGGGCATGGCCAGCGGCGAGATGCGTCACGCCAATGACCTGGTTGAATTCATTCGTGAAGAAACCGGCGATCATTTCCACATCGAAGTCGCCGCTTACCCGGAGATGCATCCGCAAGCGCGAAATTTCGAAGACGATCTCAACAACTTTGTGCGTAAGGCCAACGCCGGCGCCAACAGTGCGATCACCCAGTACTTCTTCAACGCCGACAGCTATTTCTACTTCGTCGAGCGTGTACGGGCCAAGGGCGTGAACATCCCGATCGTGCCGGGGATCATGCCGATCACCAACTACAGCAAGCTGGCGCGCTTTTCCGACGCTTGCGGTGCGGAAATTCCGCGCTGGATCCGCAAGCAACTGGAAGCTTACGGCGACGACACCCAAAGCATTCAAAGCTTTGGTGAGCAAGTCATCACCGAGATGTGCGAACGCCTGCTGCAAGGTGGTGCACCGGGGCTGCACTTTTACACGCTGAATCAGGCTGAACCGAGCCTGGCGGTGTGGAACAACCTGAAGTTGCCACGCTAATAATCGTTAACGCACGATCAAAAGATCGCAGCCTTCGGCAGATCCTGCAGGGGAATACGTACCTCTGCAGGCGCTACCGAAGACTGCGATCTTTTGCTTTTGATGTCCGATCCAGAGCTTCTGGATCCGGTTTCTGGCTCTTTATGATTTCTCGTCGTAATCTCAAGCCATGCCCCTGATCGCTCAGTTACTCACCGTGCTTCTGTTCACTTGCCTGAGCCTCACCGCTCGGGGCGAGAAGTTGCGTATTGTCACCGAACCTTGGGCACCTTACGTGTACGAGGAAAACGGCAAATCGCTGGGCCTGGACTACGAAACCACGGCCATCGTCTTCAAACGCCTCGGGATCGACGTGGAATGGCAGTTCCTGCCGTGGAAACGCTGCCTGTCGATGCTCGAGCAAGGCCAGGCAGATGGTGTGCTGGATATTTTCCACAGCAATGAACGCGAAGCGACCCTGCTCTACCCCAGCGAACCGCTCTCGCAAGTCGAGTTCGTGATGTTCTACGCCAATGAACGGCCGTTTCCATTTCGCACCCTGGACGACCTGAAAGGCCTGACCATCGGTACCTCGCCGGGCTACCTGTACAGCAAGGACTTCAGCGAATCGACGCTGTTCACCCAAGAACCGGCTCCCACCCATGAAGCCAACTTCGGCAAACTGGTGCGCGGTCGCATCGACCTGCTGATCACTGATCGCCGGGTCGGCCAGCATTTGCTCGATCAACTGAATATCCGCGACAAGATCACCGAGAACCCGGTCATCATCAGCCAGCAAAGCCAGTTTCTGGCGGTACGCCGCAATGCCGGGATGGATTTGTTGGTGCAGCGTTTCGGTGCCGAGCTCAAACGTTTCAAGCGCGAGCCGGCCTATGCCGAACTGAGCGCCCGCTATGGCGCCGGCCCAGCCATCGAAGCACGGGCCGCCAACGCCACCGCAACCGGCGGAAAAACCGTTGAGCAGCAGGAAAGCGGCGCGCAGTGATTGCTCTGTTATACTCCGGCCTTCCCGCCAGGCTCACGCCCGGACGCTCGGACTTGTTCAAGGCATCTCGATCCCGCTACAGCGCAGCTTTTCAGCCCGCGCGAGCGCTCCAGACGAGCCTTCGAGGCCCAGCAGGACCGGACGGGATTGCGTCCTCTTAAACGCCATTCGCGCCAGGCAAGACTCCCATTGGGCCAAGCCCTAACTAAAACAGGATTACTCATGTCCTTTGCTTCCCTCGGTCTCTCCGAGGCTTTAGTCCGCGCCATCGAGGCAGCGGGCTATACCGAGCCTACTCCGGTGCAACAGCGGGCCATTCCCGCCGTGTTGCAAGGTCGCGACCTGATGGTTGCGGCACAGACAGGTACTGGTAAAACCGGCGGCTTCGCCCTTCCGATTCTGGAGCGGTTGTTTCCCAACGGTCACCCGGACAAATCCCAGCGTCACGGCCCGCGCCAACCGCGCGTACTGGTCCTGACCCCAACCCGCGAACTCGCGGCCCAGGTGCACGAGAGCTTCAAGGTCTATGCCCGTGACCTGAAGTTCGTCAGCGCCTGCATCTTCGGCGGCGTCGGCATGAACCCACAGGTTCAGGCCATGTCCCGCGGTGTCGACGTGCTGGTGGCCTGCCCCGGCCGCCTGCTCGACCTCGCTGGCCAAGGCAGTGTCGATCTGTCCCACGTGGAAATCCTCGTGCTGGACGAAGCCGACCGCATGCTCGACATGGGCTTTGTCCATGACGTGAAAAAGGTCCTTGCCCGTCTGCCGAGCAAGCGCCAGAACCTGCTGTTCTCGGCGACGTTCTCCAAAGACATCACCGACCTCGCCGGCAAGCTGCTGCACAACCCGGAACGCATCGAAGTCACGCCGCCGAACACCACGGTCGAGCGGATCGAACAGCGTGTTTTCCGTCTGCCAGCCAACCACAAGCGTTCGCTGCTCGCGCACCTGATCACCGCTGGTGCCTGGGAACAGGTGCTGGTGTTCACCCGCACCAAGCACGGCGCCAACCGTTTGGCCGAGTACCTGGACAAACACGGCCTCACCGCCGTCGCCATCCACGGCAACAAGAGCCAGAACGCCCGCACCAAAGCCCTGGCCGACTTCAAGGCCGGTGAAGTGCGCATCCTGGTCGCCACCGACATCGCCGCTCGCGGCCTGGACATCGACCAGTTGCCCCACGTGGTCAACTTCGAACTGCCGAACGTCGATGAAGATTACGTGCACCGCATCGGTCGTACCGGCCGTGCCGGTCGTTCGGGCGAGGCGATCTCGCTGGTCGCTCCGGACGAAGAAAAGCTGCTGAAAAGCATCGAGCGCATGACCAAGCAGAAAATCGCCGACGGCGACCTGATGGGCTTCGATTCCAGCGCCGTGGAAGCCGAGAAACCAGAAGTTCGCGAGCGTCCGGATGTGCGTAACCCGCGCAACCCACGTGGCCCGCGCGGCGATGGTCCGAACGGCAGCGGTGGTGGCGGCGGTCGTAAAGACAAAGGCAAGGACAAGGGCGGCAAGGAAAAACCTGCCGCCACTGGCCGTGGCGATCGCCCTGCCCGTGAACACAAGCCTCGCGAAGGTACCCCGGCCCGCGAGCAACAGCGCCCGGCACCTCGCGCCGCCGCTGACCGTGCTCCGGACGAGTTCCTGGACGACGATGTCGATAACTTTGGTAACCGCGTCGACTACGTGCCTCAGCAGAAACCTGCTCAGGGCCGTGGCCGCCGTCCGGGCGCTCCGGCACAAGGCGCAGGCGCGAGTGCTCCGCGCACCGGTCAGCCACAAGGTCGCCAGAACGGTCCGCGCAACAGCAGCGGCGCAACCACCGGCACGCCACCGGCCAAGCGCAGCGGCCCACGCAACGGTGCTCCACGTGATGGCCAGGCCCGTCGCGAAGAGTCCCGCAACCGCCGCCCGGCCCGTGACGAACAACCTCGTTCGGAACCGGCCGTGCAGAACCCGCGGGGCCCGGCACCGAAGATCATTCACAAGGAGTCGAAAAGCGATCGCTTCCCGACACCTGAACAACTTGATCAACTCCCAGGCCGTCCGCGCGGCGAAAAACCAGCGTTGCTGACCCGCAATCGCTGATTTATCGCTGATATGAAAAATGCCCCGGATCTCGCGATCCGGGGCATTTTTTTATGCTGGCGAAGAACCCTGTGGGAGCGGGCTTGCCCGCGATGACGTCCGTCCAGCAAACATTGATATTGACTGACCCACCGCCATCGCGGGCAAGCCCGCTCCCACAGTAGCTCGGCACCGTCCGTATGGATTCTGGCAGACCATAAAAAACGCCCCGGATCGCGAGATCAGGGGCGTTTTTGTTCAAGCAGCGAATTTCACTTCGCTTTCACACCTTCAAACGTAACGTACAGTTCAACCGCATCGGACGTTGGGCCCAAATCTTTCTGTTTGCCGAAATCGGAACGCTTGATGCTGGTGGTGCCTTCGAAGCCGGCACGGTAGCCGCCCCATGGATCCTTGCCTTCACCCAGGAAGGTGGCTTTGACCACGATTGGCTTGGTCACACCCAGCAAGGTCAGGTTACCGGTTACGTCGGCAGTGTCTTTGCCAGCGGCGTTTTTGCCGGTGGATTTGACGCTGGTGGAGACGAACTTGGCGTCGGCGAATTTACCCACGTTCAGGAAGTCATCGCTGGCGACGTGCTTGTCACGTTCGGCGTGGTTGGTGAACACGCTGGCGGTGCGCACGTTGAACTCGATCTTGCTGTCTTCCGGCTTGGCAGCGTCGAAGCTGAACTTGCCGTCGATATCCTTGAAGGTACCGGTGATGTAGCTGTAACCCAGGTGGCTGATCTTGAAGTCAACGAAGGCGTGCTGGCCTTCTTTGTCGACAACATAATCGGCCGCCATCACGTTAGCCGACAGCAGGGCAGAACCGATTGCCAGAGCGGCGAGCGTCTTTTTCAACATGCTTTCTATTCCTTTGGAGTCGAGGTTGAACATCAGGCTTTGCGTCCCAGCATTCGCGCCAGGGTCGCATCACGATCGATAAAGTGGTGTTTCAATGCTGCCAACGCATGGAGGCCGGAAAAAATTACCAGCGCCCAAGCCAGGTACAAATGGATTACACCAGCGGTGTCTGCCTGGTCCGGTAGTCCGGAAACCAGTGCAGGAACTTCAAACAGGCCAAACACCGGGATTCCGACACCGTCTGCGGTGGAAATCAGGTAACCGGCAATCATCACAGCGAACAGCCCGAGATAGAGGAAGGCGTGGCCGAACACGGCGCCAAGACGCGTCATGCGGCTATAACTTTGCAGGGGCGGTGGAGGTGGGCTGATGAAGCGCCACAACACCCGCAGCAGCATGACGGCGAACAACACCAGGCCAATGCTCTTGTGCAGATCCGGCGCATCTTTACGCCAGGAGCTGTAGTAGTCGAGACCGACCATCCACAGCCCTAATGCGAACAGGCCGAAGACGGCGAGCGCCACACCCCAGTGCATGAAGATGCTGACCCAACCGTAGCGGGAAGAAGAGTTACGTAGCTGCATTGCCCAAATCCTGTAAGAACTGCGCCCAAGATTATCGAGTTATCTATCGACTTAAAGCGGAAAATTTCGCTCTGAAACATCGAGAAATACGATCATGACCTTGAGGTCGAGATGTTAAGAGAGTGTTAACCGGAAGAAAAAACCTACAGACGCTGTCCCATATTCGCTTCCAAAAAGCCTTTACCACTCGTCAGAACTGTCATATCTGACAGTAGCCACCAATACAGGTCATTGATGAACCTGATCTCGGGCGGTTGTCCGAGCGTCTGAACAGGAGTTCTACTATGAGTCACCATTCGAGTTCATCCCCCGCCACTACGCGCAACCTATCCAATTCGATACCCGTAGGGGAAGGACCGCGAGGGATAGCCATCAACGACGATGGATCACGGGTTTTTGTTTGCAATTACATTTCCGGCAATGTGTCAGTGATCAACACCCGGAACAGAAAGGTAATCCGCACCATCGCCGTCGAGCGTTATCCCCAAAACATCGTCCTTGCCCATGGAGGGAAAAGAGCTTACGTGACCAACTACGGTTCAAGTTCGGTTTCAGTTATTGATACTGAAACCTATGCGGTGGGTAACGTCACGGTGGGAAGACATCCTCGGGGAATCGTCGTCAGCCGGGACGGGAAGCATGTTTACGTCACCGTTCGACAAGATAAAGAGTGGCTGGCAATTATTGACACCCGCACTTATGCGGTGAGCAGAGTGCGAGGATTACCCTCTCCCTCTATAAGTGTGGATATCAGCCAGGACGATTCGCGTCTTTATATTTCCAGCACCAACTCCCCTGGCGGTCCTTATCAGGACGCGCTCACCGTCATTAGCAGCAAGACCTTCAAAGTCATCAGCATCATCAAAACCGAACAATATCCGTCAGCGGTTACCGTCAGCCCCGACGGCAGCAAAGTGTATATCGTGGGTATGGACGCTCGAAAACTGACCGTGTTGGACACCCGGTCATCGATCGTCAGGCATTTCGACTTTGTGACGTGCGAAGGGAAAGTAGTATTCGGCGAAAGAAACGCTTATGCCGTGGATCAAACCAGAAAAGAGGTCGTGGAAGTGAGTACCACCACCCATGAGATTGTTCGCCGGGTTCCAATCCCTGGCGCTTTTGACCCGTATGACATGGTTCTTGATAAACACAACCACGCCTATATCAGCGACTACCAAAAAGACGAAGTACATAGTGTCGATCTAGCTTAGCGTCAAAGCAAAATCAGCAGCGACCTACGCAAGATATAAAAAAAGCGCGGCATCACTGCCGCGCTTTTTTTGATTCCAGGACTTACTGCGTCTTGGTTTCAGTCGTCGCCGGGGTCTTCGCAGCAGTGCTGACCGCTGGTTTCTTCACCGGCTCAGTCTTTTTCGCCGTTGCCTTGACCGGAGCTTTTTTGGCCTCGGTTTTGGCAGCAGGCTTTTTCACGGGGGCTTTGGCCGGTGCTTTCCTGGCAGGCTCTGCTTTCACCGGTGCCGCAGGCTTCGGCGGCTCAACCGGTGCTGGCGCTGGAGTCGGCGCAAGTACTGGGGCGGGTGCCGGAGCAACCGGTGCCACGGGTGCTGGTGCCTTGGCCGGTGCCGCTTTGTCGTCAGAACCACCGAACAGGTTGGTGAAGAAGTTGCCTTTCTTCGCCGCCACTGCACCTGCCGCTGCTGCGGTCGCCGCCGGAACAACTTTCGCCGGCTCAAACGATTTGCCTGCCGCCAGGTCTTCTACCTGACTGGCTGCACGCTGACCGGTGCGCAATGCGCCTTCCAGAGTGCCTGGGTACAAGGTATCGGTGTGTTCGCCGGCAAAGGCTACACGTTGAATAGGACGCTCCCACAGACGCCAGTACTTGCTGATCTGGCCCGGGCCGAAGGCCAGGTAAGCGCCGCCCATCGATGGGTCAGTGCTGTAGCGACGGATTTCATAACCGGTAAACGAACCGCGTGCCTGTGGATAAAAGGCGTGCAGGCGAATCAGCACCTGATCGACCATCTGCTTGTCGCCGAAAGCCTGCATCACGCGCGCATTGTCGCCGGACAGGTTGATCACCACGTTGGCGCCGCCCTTCAGCGCAGGCTCGACCCACATCATGCCCAGGCCGGTGTTGCTGTAGATCTCGCCGGACATGCGCGCCTTGCTTTCCCACACCGGCGTCTTGAACTTCAGCATGATCTGGTCACGCCAGCCGTAGTTGGTGCCCTTGATGGCGCCCAGGTGCTGGGCATCCAGCGCCGGGGTCATCTGGATCTTGTTCAGCGCACGCAATGGCACGGCCAGCACAACGTAGTCCGCCTGATAGCCAACACTGCCGACTTTGACGGTCACGCCGTCCTTGTCCTGAGTAATGGCCGAAACCGGGGAGCTGGTCTTGATGGTTTTCAGTTGTTTGACGAAAGCCTGGGCCAGCACCGGGCTGCCACCAGGCAGACGGGAGGCGCGCAGGTCACGGTCGGCAACGCCACGGTAGACGCGGCTCTGTTGTGCGAAGTACAGCAGCGACAGACGCGAAGGTTCGTCATAGCGGGTACGAATCTGCTGATTCACCAACTGACGCGCAGTGGCTGGCAGATTCAAGCGATCGAGCCAGTTGGACACGTTGATCTGGTCCAGGGCAAACAGCGTGCTGTTGGCGGCCGGGTTCTGCGGGTCCTCGATCGAACGCGCCAGATCATCCAGGGTCGTTTCGTAGCGTTTCAGCGCCTCGGCGGTGGCCGGCTGTTTAGTCGCCAGGTCCGCAGCGGTGAAATACACGCCGTCGATCAGGTAGCTCGGGGTCCGCACGAATTCGGGGGCTGGCGTGGTGGTCAGCTTGAACGTCGAGACGTACTTGTTCAGCACCGGCTGGGCCTTGTCATTGCCGATCCACTCACTGGTGGCCATGCCGGAGCGACCGCCCAAAGTCGGCTTGGCTTCCAGCAGGGTGACCTGCCAGCCTTTGTTCTGCAGTTCGTACGCCGCGGTGAGGCCCGAGAGCCCGCCGCCGACCACGATCACCGTTTTATCCTTGGCCAGCGCCGAAACGCTGAACAGCCCCAACATCACCAGCGCACAGGCGCGCAGCCAACCAGCAGACATTCAGCGAACTCCGGAAATACACGAGGGAAATAGCGGTTTTACGAGTCAGACGACTCAAAGAACCGCGAAGAATACGTCAGCCATCAAAACGCCGCCAGCGACGTCTATCTCCTTATACAAAGTAGCTCAATCGACACAATGGGTTGTCCCGATGACGCGCATTGCATAGGCTTGCGCGATTGTTTGCCCGCGCACCCAGCGAGCCGCCTCGAGGAGACTGAACATGGGCCTGAATAATCAGTGGATGCAACGCGATCTCGCGGTGTTGTGGCATCCCTGCACCCAGATGAAAGACCACGAACAGCTGCCGCTGATCCCGATCAAACGCGGCGAAGGCGTCTGGCTGGAAGACTTCGAAGGCAAACGCTACCTCGACGCAGTCAGCTCCTGGTGGGTCAACGTGTTCGGGCATGCCAACCCGCGGATCAACCAGCGCATCAAGGATCAGGTCGATCAGCTGGAACACGTGATCCTCGCCGGTTTCAGCCATCAGCCGGTGATCGAACTGTCGGAGCGTCTGGTGAAGATGACGCCCGAAGGCCTGACCCGGTGCTTCTATGGCGATAACGGTTCGTCGTGCATCGAAATCGCGCTGAAAATGAGCTTTCACTACTGGCTCAACCGCGGCCAGCCGAACAAGAAGCGCTTCGTCACCCTCACGAACGGTTACCACGGCGAGACCATGGCGGCGATGGCGGTGGGTGACGTGCCGCTGTTCACCGAAACCTACAAAGCCCTGCTGATGGACACCATCAAGGTGCCGAGCCCCGATTGCTACCTGCGCCCCGAGGGCATGAGCTGGGAAGAACACTCGCGCAACATGTTCGCCGCCATGGAGCAGACGCTGGCCGACAACCACGACACCGTGGCCGCGGTGATTCTGGAGCCGCTGATCCAGGGCGCCGGCGGGATGCGCATGTATCACCCGGTGTACCTCAAGCTGCTGCGCGACGCCTGCGATCGTTATGGCGTGCACCTGATCCACGATGAAATCGCCGTCGGCTTCGGCCGCACCGGAACGATGTTCGCCTGCGAACAGGCCGGTATCCGCCCGGATTTCCTCTGCCTGTCCAAAGCCCTGACCGGCGGTTACTTACCGTTGGCGGCCTGCCTGACCACCGATGAGGTCTACAGCGCCTTCTACGACGACTACCCGACCCTGCGCGCCTTTCTGCATTCCCACAGCTACACCGGCAATCCGCTGGCATGCGCGGCGGCATTGGCGACGCTGGATATCTTCGAAGAAGACAACGTCATCGAGAACAACAAGGCCCTGGCCCAGCGCATGGCCTCCTCCACCGCGCACCTGGCTGATCACCCGAACGTTGCCGAAGTGCGCCAGACCGGTATGGTGCTGGCCATCGAGATGGTCAAGGACAAGGCAAGCAAGACCGCTTATCCGTGGCAGGAACGTCGTGGTTTGAAAGTGTTCCAGCATGCGCTGGAGCGTGGTGCTTTACTGCGGCCTTTGGGCAGCGTGGTGTATTTCCTGCCGCCCTACGTGATTACCCCGGAGCAGATCGATTTTCTGGCCGAGGTGGCCAGCGAAGGCATCGACATCGCCACCCGCGACAGCATCAGCGTGGCGGTGCCGAAGGACTTTCATCCGGGCTATCGTGATCCGGGCTGATTGACTTCACCTAAGCTTCAGCGGTGACCGGACTACCGTCATCGCGGGCAAGCCCGCTCCCACAGGATCGGCGCAAAACCTGTGGGAGCGGGCTTGCCCGCGATGGGGCCGCCAGACTTCCACACTTTTACAGAGACCATTGATGAGACTGTCCCGCTTCTTTATCGACGCCCCCTTGAGCACCGGCGAACACGAGCTTCCCGAGGCCCAGGCCCATTACATCAGCCGTGTGCTGCGCATGGCCGAGGGTGATGCGGTGCAATTGTTCGACGGCTCGGGTCATGAGTTTCGCGGCACGCTGGCGGAAGTCGGCAAGAAGCGCGTCGTCGTGCAGATCGATGAAAGCTTCGCCGGGCAGGTCGAGTCGTCGCTGGCGGTCCATCTCGGCCAGGGTTTGTCCCGTGGCGAGCGGATGGACTGGGCGATTCAGAAAGCCACCGAACTGGGTGTCAGCGAAATCACCCCGATCTTCACTGACCGCTGCGAAGTCCGCCTCAAGGACGAGCGCGCCGATAAACGCCTGATGCACTGGCGTCAGGTGGCGATCAGCGCCTGCGAGCAGTGCGGGCGTTCGCGGGTGCCGGTGATTCATCCTCCGCTGCTGTTGGCCGACTGGCTGAAGCAGACGGAGGCCGAATTGAAGCTGGTGCTGCACCCGGTGGCCGAGCCACTGGTGAGCCATGCGAAGCCGGCGACACTGGCGTTTCTGATCGGCCCGGAAGGCGGGTTGTCCGACATTGAAGTCGAGCAGGCCAAGGCTGGCGGTTTTCGCGCCGCCCGCCTCGGCCCTCGCGTGTTGCGCACCGAAACCGCGCCGGTGGTGGCGTTGGCGGTGGCCCAGCAGTTGTGGGGCGACTTTTAGGTTTGATCGTTCCCACGCTCTGCGTGGGAATGCAGCCCGTGACGCTCCGCGTCACTGGACGCAGAGCGTCCCTAGAGGCATTCCCACGCAGAGCGTGGGAACGATCCTACTGCACCGGGTCGCTCACCGGCTTGGCGATAATCGCCTTCAACTCGCTGGTCATCGGAAACTCCAGGTTCAACCCCTTCGGCGGAATCGGCTGCTGGAACCAGCGGTTGTAGATGCCATTGATTTCCCCCGAGCTATACAGATCGGCCAGCGTCGCATTCACCAACTCGAGTAATTGCGGATCGCCCTTGCGCACCATGCAGCTGTAGATTTCCCGCGATTGCTCCTCGCCCACCACGACCCACTTATGCGGATCGCGGGCCTTGGCCCGTTCGCCGTAAAGCAACGCATCATCCATATAGAACGCCGCCGCCCGCCCTGATTGCAGCATCTGGAATGCTTCGCCGTGGTCCTTGGCGCTGATCACGAACATATCGATCTTGTGATCGACGTTGTAGCTCTTCAGAAACCGCTCATTGGTGGTGCCAGCGGTGGTCACGACGTTCTTGCCACGCAGATCGGCGAAACTCTTGATGCCGCTGTCCTTCGCCGTGAGCAACTGCCCCTTCACGTAGATAAACCCGTAGGAAAACGCCACTTGCTGCATGCGCTCGGCGGTCACGCCGGTCGAGCCGCACTCGAGGTCGACCGTGCCGTTCTGCACCAGCGGAATGCGCGTTTGCGAGGTCACCAGGTTGTACTTCACCTGCAGATCCGGCAGCTCGAGTTTTTGTTTGATGCGCTCGACAATCTTGCTCGCCAGGTCCACCGAATAGCCCATCGGCTGCCCCGTGTGATCACCCACGTAAGAGAACGGCACCGACGCGTCGCGATAGCCCAGCGTAATGCTCTTGGCATTGGCGACCTTGTTCAGCGTGCCGGTCAGCGGCGCTTCACTGGCCTGGATCTGACTGGCGAGCAGCAGGCCGAGGGTGCAGCCGATCAACGTGATTTTTTGCATTGTTATTCTCCGTTGTGGGTAAGGCGATTAGCGGTGACGCAGGGGTGTCAGGCCCTGTATTTCGATCGGAGGCGCGCGTCGGCTAATCAAATCGCCAAGCAACCGAGCGCTGCCGCAGGCCAAAGTAAAGCCCAAGGCACCATGGCCGAGGTTGAGCCAGAGATTGCGGTACGCCGTGGCGCCAATCAACGGCACGCCGCTGGGAGTCGCCGGGCGCATGCCGGCCCACGCGATAGCGGCGTCGTAATCGCCGGCATTGGGCAAGGTTTCCTGCGCCTGGCGCTTGATCAGCGCCAGACGCTTGGGATCGAGCGCCGGGTCGAAACCGACAATGTCGACCATCGCCGCCACCCGCAGTTGTGCCCCGATGCGGGCGTAAACGATCTTGCGGTTGTAATCGGTGATGCTCAGCTCCGGCGCGCGATGTTCGGCGCGGATCGGCAGGGTCAGGCTGTAGCCCTTGAGCGGGTACAGCGGCAGGTTCATGCCCGGCAACGCCAGCGCCGGGCTGCGATGCCCGGCGGCGATCACCAATTGCTCAACCGGCAATACCTGAGCGCCCATTTCGATGGCCTGCACCGCGCCGTCCCCATGGCGAATGCCGGTGACCGTGCGGCTCGGCAAAAACTCACAACGCCCCGACGCCTTGAGCCGAGCCACAAGTTGCAGGCAGAAAGCATGGCAATCGGCGACTTCTTCATCGGGCGTGTAGATCGCGCCCACAAACGGCGCCTCAGCAAGTGCCGGCTCCAGCTGTGCGCACTCGGCCCGGGACAACACCTGTTGCTGTCGTGGATCAGCCAGCCCTTGGCGCGCGTGCTCGAAACTCGCGGCTTCACGAAACGTCACCAGTTTGCCGTTGCGCCGCCAGTCGAAACCGTCGAGGAGGTCTTCGTCGCGCCAACCTTGCAGCGTGGCCTGGCTCAGCAGCGCCAGACGCAGCAGGTGTGCGCCGTTGCGCTGATTCACCGAACGCCGACAGGCCGCCAGAAAGGACGCCATCCAACGCCATTGCGCCGGGTCCAGACGCGGACGCAGCTTCAGCGGCGAGTCGCCGCGCAACATCCAGCCCAGCGCCTGCAACGGCACGCCGGCATCGGCCAGTGGCGCGACATAGCGGTAGGACAGCTGGCCGCCGTTGGCGAAACTGGTTTCGCTGGCAAACGAATCCCGGGCCTCGATCAGCGTCACATCGATGCCGTCGCGAACCAGTGCGTAAGCCGTTGTCAGCCCGATGACGCCGCCACCGATGATGCAAACCCGCTGAGCCATGTCTGTCCTTAAGCGTTGTTGGAACGTGCTTCAGGTTAGGACCAGGTGACAGCCGTTGAACAATGCATAAAGATGCCTGACCCATAAACAAAGGTTATGGACTTGTCATGCGACTGCGACACATCGAGATCTTCCAGGCCATTCGCCAGACCGGTTCGGTCAGTGGCGCCGCACAGTTGCTGCACGTGTCGCAGCCGGCGGTAAGCAAAGTGCTGCAACACGCCGAACAGCAATTGGGCTTTCCGTTGTTCCTGCGGGTACGCGGTAAATTGCAGCCGACGCCCGAAGCCCTGGAGCTTGAGCGCGAGGTCGATAAGGTCACTGAAAGCCTGCAAGGCGTGCGACGCCTGGCCCAAAGCCTGCGCCGCGAGCCGGGCCACAGTGTACGGATCGGCGCGATCCCGGCGCTGGCCTTGTCGCTGCTGCCGCCGGCGATCAACGAATGGACACAACGCTACCCGGAAATCGCCTGCGAACTGTCCAGCGCCCACAGCCGCGAGCTGATGCAGAATTTGCTGATGCGCGAAGTGGATGTCGCCCTGACGCTGCAAGCGCCGGATCACCCGGGCCTGAAGGCGCAGCCTCTGGCCAGTGGAATGCTGGTGGCGCTGGCGCCGAAGGGCTATTGGGCCGACGACACTCACGGCAAACCACTGCCGTTAATCGAACTGGCCGGTGCGCCGCTGATCGGCCTGTCCAGCGCCGACCCGCTGGCCGCCAGACTCGACAGCTACCTTGAGGCGGTCGATCCGCCGCCAAAGGTACGCATCGCCGTGCAGACCTATTCGCTGGCGCGGGCAATGGTTGAATCCGGTGCAGGGTTGGCAGTGATCGACCCGTTCACCGCACTCGGCGCGTCCCCCGCCACCACGGCGATTCGCCCCTTGGCGCCGGCGCTGCCGATCACCCTGTACGCGGTGACCCGCGCCGACGAACCGCCACCGCACACCTTGAGCGATTTGTTGCAAGTATTCAGCCGACGGGCGCAGGCGCAACTGGATCGCTTGATCCTGTAAAGGCCTTAAAGCACGTAGAACCAAATCGCCACAAAGTGCAGCAAACTCCCGGCGATCACGAACAGATGCCAGATCCCGTGGGCATGGCGCAGACGATGATCGAGGGCAAAAAAGATAATTCCCACGGTATAAAACACCCCGCCCGACGCCAGCCAGGCGAAGCCGACAGGGCCCAGTGCCGCCAGTAACGGCTTGACTGCTACCAGCACGATCCAGCCCATCACCGCATAAATCACGATCGACAGAATCCGCGCTTCCGAGCGGGGTTTGATTTCTTGCAAAATGCCGATCAGCGCCAGCCCCCAGACAATCCCGAACAGCGTCCAACCCCATGGCCCGCGCAGGGTCACCAGGCAAAACGGTGTGTAACTGCCGGCAATCAGCAGGTAGATCGAAAAGTGATCGACCTTCTGCATGATCGCTTTCTTGCGCCCGCGCACGCTGTGATACACGGTCGAGGCGCTGTAAAGCACCAGCAAGGTGAAGGCGTAAATCGCCACGCTGACAATCTTCCACGGACTGCCGTCCATACTGGCGATCACCAGCAGCCACACGCCCCCGACAAACGCCGCCACCGCCCCGAACAAATGCGTCCAGGCGTTCAATCTTTCCCCGTGATACATGCGTTGCTCACCTCAAAATTCATTGCCGCATCGCGCAAGGCTCAGGCCTCAAGGTTAAAAGCGCAATGTTTCCGTATAGCGCCGCTCCTACAAAAAGCCATCGAGCCAAACGTCAGCCAATTGGGCACAATCGAACGATTCGAATAAGAGTCTGGCCCATGCTGATCGATGAAGAGTTGACCCTGAAAAAACTCGAGGTGTTCCTGGCCTTCATGCGCACCGGCAACCTGGCCCGCGCCGCCGCCGAGTTGCAAACCAGCAACGTCAGCGTGCACCGCGCCATCCACTCTCTGGAAAGTGCCCTGCGTTGCCCGCTATTCAAACACGAAGGCCGCAACCTGACCCCACTCGAAAGCGCTTATGTGCTGGAAGAGCGCGCGCAGAAGCTGATCCAGGACGTGCTCGAAAGCGTGCGCCTGACCCGCGAAGCCGCCGGGTTCTCGGCTGAGCGTTTCAAGCTTGGGTCACTGTATTCACTGACGGTGAAGACCGTGCCGCAGCTGATCATGGGCCTGAAAATCCGCCGCAGTGAACTCAATATCGACCTGATCCTGGGCTCGAACATCGACCTGTTGTACAAGCTCAAGAACATGGAAGTCGACGCGATCCTGGTGTCGCTGGACGACAGCGTCAACGACCCGGACTGTGAACAGATTCCGCTGTTTTCCGATGACATCTTCCTCGCCACCCCGGCTGACTCGCCCTTTGCCCAGCGGGCCGAAGTCGATCTGGCCGAGGTGCGTGACGAGACATTCATCACCTTGACCCAAGGCTTCGCCACGCACCAGGACGGTATTCGGGTGTTCAAGCAGGCGGGGTTCGAGCCGAAGGTGGCGATGCAGGTCAACGACATCTTCACCCTGCTGAGCATGGTCAGCTCCGGGGTGGGTTATGCGTTGCTGCCGGGAAGGATTGCGGCGGTGTATGAGAACCGGGTGAAGCTGATCCCATTGCAGGAAAAGTACCGGTTGCAGCAGCACATTGGCGTGGTGTTTCTGAAGGCCAAGGAGCGTGACCCGAATTTGCTGGCGTTGTTGGCGGAGTGTCGGATGTATGCCAATCGGCAGGCCACCCAATGATCGTTCCCACGCTCTGCGTGGGAATGAATCAATGGACGCTCTGCGTCCGCTTTGGGACGCGGAGCGTCCCGGGCTGCATTCCCACGCGGAGCGTGGGAACGATCAGTCAGCCGACAATTCCGCGAACAATGAAGTACAGCAACGAAGGCCCAAGCAAGCACCCAAGCCCGGTGTGGAACGTCGCCGTCAGCGCGCCATACGGCACCAACCGCCGATCCGTCGCCGCCAACCCGGCGGTCACACCGCTGACAGTCCCGGCCAACCCGCCAAACACCATCGCCGAGCGCGGGTTATCCAGTCCCATCCAGCGCGCCGCCATTGGCGTACCGACCATCACCAGAATCGCCTTGATCAGCCCGGTGGCAATCGACAACGCCATCACATCGGACGTGGCACCGATCGCTGCCCCGGTCACTGGCCCGACGATGTAGGTCACCGCGCCTGCGCCAATGGTGGTCATGCTGATCGCATCGCGATAACCGAACACCCAGGCCATGCTCGCCCCGACAATGAACGGCAGAATCGTGCCCAGCAGCAGTGCGATGACGCCAATCATCCCGGCCTTTTTCGCTTCGGTGGCCTGCACCTCGAACGCGGTGGCGACAATGGCGAAGTCACGCAACATCGCGCCGCCCATCAAACCAATGCCGGAAAACAGCGTCAGGTCCGCCAGGCCTTTTTGCCCACCGGTCATGGTGCCGCCGACCCAGGCCAGCACCAGGCCTATGACGATGGCAATCGCCGAGCCGTGAATTCGTCCGAAGGTCAGGCGTTTGGACAACACCACCGACACCCACATGATCACGCCAACGAACGCGAACGCCGTGATCAGACCGTTATGTTCCAGACCTTTCTCGATGAGTTCCCACATATCAGCGACCTCCTGCCGGTGCGCCAACCGGCGTTATGTCCGCAGGTTCATCGGGCAAGGGTTCGCCTTTGTGGGTCCGGCTGATCAGGGCAATGGTGCAGCCGCAGAGCACCACCGAACCGATCGCCGCCAACACCGCCACCGGGCCGCCGTGCAGAGCGGTAACGACGTTCTGTTGCGCGGCCATCGCCACCACCACCGGAATGTACATGGCGCCCCAGAAGCCGACGCCCATCTCGCAATCCTTGGTCATGCCGCCGCGTTTGTGCATCCACAACCGCGCGCAAATCAGCAGGATCATTGCGATCCCGACCCCGCCGACATTGGACTTCACGCCCAGCAACGCGCCAAGCATGTCACCCATGATCACCCCTGCCAGCGTACAGATCGCCAACAGCGCCACACCGTAAATAATCATTGCTGTAGTCCTCAAAGTGCATCGTCGGAATTGTTGTTTTTGTAGTTCGCAGCCTGAGTCGGTGATCTAGGGTTGTCGGCTTCCCTCCTCACGCAACAGCGCCTGCAAGGTATCGAGCCGCGCACCGTCGAAGGCAATCACGGTGCCTTGCTCGAACACCCGGCGCGCCAGCCCGGTCAACACCGCACCGGGCGGCAGTTCGATCTGTAGGCGTACGCCACGCTCGTAAGCGCTTTGCACCGTGCCGCGCCAATCCACCACGCGGCACATGTTGAAGGCCAGGTCGTCGCGCAAGGCGTCGGGCTGGGTGACAGGCCGGGCGCGGCTGCCGCTCAGATAACCCAGCGTCGGCGTTTTCAATTGCACCTTGGCGAAGGCTTCGGCCAGGGTTTTCGCCGGTGTTTCCAACAGCGGGCAATGGGACGGCACGCTGACCGCCAGACGCTTGGCCAGCCCGGCGCCACACCCTTTCGCCAACTCGGCAACGGCTTTCATCGCACCATCGCTGCCAGCGATGACCATCTGGTTATCGGCGTTGATATTGGCCAGATAGACTGGTGTGTCGACGCTGTGAACCTGCGCCAGCAACCCTTCCACCGTCGCCAGTTCCAGACCGATGATCGCCGTCATCCCGTAGCCCTGAGGATAAGCCTGCTGCATCAGTTCACCGCGCAGGCTGACCAGATGCAGCGCATCGCTGAAGCTCAAGGCCCCCGCGATCACCGCTGCCGGATAAGCACCGATGGACAATCCGGCCACGTAATCCGGCGCCATTGCTAACTGACGTGAAGCGGCAACTCCGGCAATCAGCAGGCATAGCTGAACCGCCCTCGTCGACTGCAACGCCTCGGCGGAGTCAAAAAGCAAAGCGTCTTCACCGAGGACTTCACTTGCTTCGTTAACCGTTTCCCGAGGCAAACGATGGAGCATGCCCGGTTGCTGCGCGCCCTGGCCGGGGAACACCAACAAGCTGCTCACGCTGCTTGCTCCTGTGGGTTCCACGGATCGCTGACCAGACACGCTTGATTGGCGTTTTTGAGTAAAACCCGATGTGAAGGACCGGCCCATTCGCGCAGAGCAACAGCGCCGTAGGGCGTCTGCAACTGCATGTCCACCTGGCACTCAGCGGTGCCGAGAAGCGTCACCAATTCTTGCGCTTGAAGTCGGCTCAGCGGTTGCGGAGTACGCAGGATCAAATCGAGATCGCTACGCTCATGCAACGCCGCAAAACCGCTGGCCAATTCAAACCCGGCGCTGCCGCTGACACCCCACACCCAATCGCAGGTGTCGAGCATTGGTCGCAATTGCGCCAGCGCTCGCAGGGCCGGCAGATCCCGAGTCGTCTCGACATGACACAGCTCTTCCGGCCTTACCCGACGTGAAATCGCCGTGATCGCCATCGACGTTGCATAACGCTGCTCGCGCAAGCGTCCGCGCACCCCGACCGCAATCTGATCCGGCGCAGTCATCGCACGCCGAACCACCACCGGCTGACCCGCGCTGATCGACTCGACCACCCACGCAGGCGCATCCGCAGGCAACTGCTCCGGGGTCATCCCCCACAGCAGGTCGTGGGCCAGAAACGTATTCACCACTGCGCTCTCAGCAATTGGCGAACCTTGCTCGACGCGGCGCGATTGTTCGCACCCAAGCGGCCGCTCAAATCGCGACGACCGGCCTCGACATCTTCAATCGCCTGAACCAGACACTCGTTCACCCGCGCCAGATCCGCCGTCGTCGGCTGCTCGATCTGCTCTACCGACAAGGTTTCCCAAAGCAAACCCAGGCTAGCAAAGCTGTCGATGTCATACGCCATCGGCGGCACGCTGGCGGCCAACGCCTCCAGTTCTTCGACGCTGCGCAAGGTCACCCGCGCCGCCGACGCCTTGCCCATCGCATGCACCATCACGCCCGGATCGCGCAACGCGATCAGCCGGTTGGCCTGATAACCATGAGCGAGAAACGCCCCGGACATTGCTTTACCCACCAGCAAACCGATCACTGCGTGGCCGGCCAACCGGGCACGGGCATAACTGTCCGCCGCACCGGCCAGGGCCTGATGAATGCCGAGGGCTTCTTCGCGCCGGCCGTAAGCCTGGCTCGGCACATCGACAATGGCGATCAAGGCGCGTTTTTGAGGTTTGTCGTTATCCGCGGCAATGACGTCATCCACCGCTTTGGCCAGGCCCCAGCCTTCCAGCAAACCGACCTCGCCATTGCGGGCACGGACGAAACGGTTGTCAGGATCGGCCACCACCGCGATAAACCGCACGGGCTGCCCACCCAACAAGCCGTCAGCGACTTTCAACGACGCCGGCAAACCTTCGACCGGTTTCGCGCCGGCACTCAAGGCGTTGAACCAGTTCAAGCCTCTCAGGGAATACGAACTCATGAGCGCTCTCCTTGATACAGATCGCGAACCGTCGCCGGCTCGATTTGCGGTTCGGCGTCCAGGCTGGCCAGCCGTTGCAGAAACCATTCGGCCTGGCGGCTACGTTGCTGCGCCGGCAAACCCTGCTGGAGCAACTCGCTAACCTGCTGCTGCTGAATCTGCGCCACGTCGTCAGCGACATAGCGATCCACCAACCCACTGGCGAAACGTTGCTCGCCACCGGTCAGGCTCCAGATAAACGGACGATCGCGGGAGTCGTATTCTTCAAGCCCGGCTTCCTGCTCGATCACCTGCGGGCCATTGAGACCAAGGCGCGCTTCCTGGGTCACCAGCAAATAACTGCACAACCCGGCGGCAATCGACATCCCACCAAAACAGCCGACGCTGCCGGCGACCACGCCGACTACCGGTTGGTACTGGCGCAAATCGACAATCGCCGCATGAATATCGGCAATCGCCGCCAGCCCGAGATTGGCCTCCTGCAAACGCACGCCACCGGTTTCCAGCAGCAACACGGCGCGCGTGGGAATGCCTTTGCGGTTGTCCTCGGCGGCCAATTCCAGCGCACCGGCGATCTTCGCCCCGCCGACCTCACCCAGGCTGCCGCCCTGAAACGCGCCTTCGATGGCCGCGATCACCACCGGCAAACCACCGATGTTGCCTTTGGCGATCACTACACCGTCATCGGCTTGCGGCACCACGCCCTGGCGCGAGAGCCATGGCGACATGACCCGCTGAAACGGGTCGAGCAGTTCACGAAAAGTACCCGCGTCGAGCAAGGCTTTCGCTCGTTGCCGAGCGCCGAGTTCGACGAAGCTGTGTTTGTTGAGAAGCGCTGCGCTATCAGTCATGACCGATCTCCTCAAAGCCCTGTTCCAGACGCAAGCGCACTACGCCGGGGGTAGCGCCGAAATCGTGGATATCGATCGTCATCGCCGGCGGCGTCTGGCCATCGAACATCCGCGCGAACAGATGCTGCCAGCGTTGTTCGCTGCCATTGACCGAGGTCTGCACCTGGATCGTCAATTTGCCCGCCAGCCCCGGCTCGATCAGCACTTCCAGATCGCCCGACCCCACGCAGCCCACCAGCGCCCTGCCCCGTGGCGGCTGCCCGGCGGGGAATTCAAAGGATAAGGTTTCCATCAAAACGCTCCCTGGAAGATGCCGTCGCCCGAGTCGATACGGTCGATGAACAGGCAGGCTGCGAGCAAGTCCGCAGCGCCGCCGGGCGAGGCATTCAACGCGATTAATTGTTGGTCCAGCTCATGCAAACGGCGGCGACCGGCGAGGCTGGCACTGCCGCCGGCGTCGAGCACCGCTTGAGCGCCAAGTTGCATGGTGTGCAGGCCAAGCTCGCCTGCGCGGTAGAGCACGCAGGTGTCAGACAGTGTCGTCATGATCGCCAGCAAGGCGTCGAGCCGGGCGTTCTGTTCGCCGTGGCCGGCGGCGCGACTAAGCTTGAGTTGCGGCAGTGCGCGTTGAATCACTGCAGGGAAACCAAGCTGCGCCTCTTCACGAGCACCGCGTGCGCCGTAGCGTTGGGCGACCTGGACACCGTGGCTTAAAGGACGTGGCGAGTAACGGTCGTCGAGCAAGGCCAAGCGCGCAGCGCGCAAAGCGATTGAGCTTGCGGCACAGGATTGAGGTTCCAGCGCGACGGCAGTGACCAAAAGACCCAACGCCCAGATCGCCCCACGATGGGTGTTCACGCCGTTGGTGGTGACGAGCATTTCTTGCTCGCCTTCACGACCAATCCGCCCAACGGTTTCGCGCAGTGATAAACCGACTTCGCCAAACTCGATGGCCGCGTCCGCCATTGCCTTGAACGCCGGCCACAGGGACAACGCCGAAGCGTGCATCAGCCCGAGGTGCAAATCGGTGTGCGCACCATTGCCGCGACGGTCCACCAGCGCCGGTTTCGGCGACAGATCCGCTTCGTCGATCAGCGCGTCCACCGCGAGATCCGCCAGCCGCTCAGCCAGGGTTAAAGGTTTCGGTTGCAGGTTGAATGCGTGCATTACCAGCTCCTGAACTTTGCGGGCGGGTTGTAGAGGCCACCGGACCACTCCACCAGATCGGCCACGCTTTTCGCTGCGAGCAACTCACGGGTGGCGTCGGTACGGCGGATGCCGAGGTCTTCGGGCAAGGCGATAAGGCCTTCGCGGCGCATGCGCGCGGTGTCTTTGGGGTTATGGCGCAGGCCGATGGCGGTCACCCCGGCCACGGCCGCGATCATCGCCTGACGTTCTTCGAGGGAACGGGCCTTGTACAAATAGGCGATGCCTTCCTCAGTGAGCAGGTGGGTGACGTCGTCGCCATAGATCATGATCGGCGCCAACGGCATGCCGCTTTTCTTCGCCACCTCCACCGCGTCGAGGGTTTCGACGAAGGTCGGTTTGCCGCCCTCCTGGAAGGTCTCGACCATCTGCACCACGAGTTTCTTGCCGCGCTCCAGCAACGCTTCGGGCGCATCGTCGTGACGCATATCGAGCCAGGCCGGCGTGCCATGGCGGCGACCGCGCGGGTCGTGGCCCATGTTCGGCGCGCCACCGAAACCGGCCAGACGACCGCGAGTCACGGTGGAGGAATGACCGTCGCCATCCACTTGCAACGTCGCGCCGATGAACAGGTCCACTGCGTATTGCCCGGCCAGTTGGCAAAACATCCGGTTGGAACGCAGGGAACCATCGCGCCCGGTGAAGAACACATCAGGCCGGGCGGCGATGTAGTTTTCCATGCCCAGTTCAGTGCCGAAGCAATGCACGCTTTCGACCCAACCACTTTCGATGGCCGGGATCAGGGTCGGGTGCGGATTAAGCGTCCAGTTGCGGCAGATCTTACCCTTGAGGCCGAGGGACTCGCCGTAAGTCGGCAGGATCAATTCGATGGCGGCGGTGTTGAAACCGATGCCGTGGTTGAGCGACTGAACGTTGTGTTTTTCGTAGATCCCGCGGATCGCCATCATCGCCATCAACACGTGCACAGGCTTGATGTGCCGAGGGTCGCGGGTGAACAGCGGCTCGATGTAGAACGGCTTGTCGGCCACTACCACGAAGTCGACCCAGGACGCGGGGATATCCACGCGAGGCAGGTCGCTGACATCGTCCACCAATTGATTGACCTGGACGATGACGATGCCGTCACTGAAGGCCGCTGGTTCGATCAACGCGGGCGTGTCTTCGGTGCTTGGGCCGGTGTAAATGTTGCCGGCACGGTCGGCCATGAAACCGGCCGAGAGTACGACGTTGGGGATCAAGTCCACCACCAGCCGCGCATAGAGCTCGATGTAGGTGTGGATCGCGCCGATTTCCAGCAGGCCATCTTCGAGCAACTGGCTGATGCGCAGGCTTTGGGTGCCGGCGAACGAGAAGTCGAGCTTGCGCGCGATGCCGCGCTCGAACAGGTCCAGGTGCTCGGAACGCCCGACGCTGGGCATGATCATGTGCAAGTCATGCAGCTTGCCCGGATCGGCCTTGGCCAGGGAGCGAGACAGGAAATCCGCCTGCTTCTGGTTATTGCCCTCCAGCACCACACGGTCGCCGGGCAGAATCAACGCCTCCAGCGCCGCAACGATCTTGTCGGTGGGCAGCACCACACCGTCGGCAAGCCCCTTCACCAGCTCGAGACGCCGCTGCTTTTCGCTGCGCCGCCGCGTCCATCGCGAGTCGGGGGATATTGTTGTTGTCATGACCACTCCACGGGTTCGCTGTCGTGGGGTCACCTTAGGAGTGTTGGGTGGGGGGCATCAATCAAGCAGCGTGTTGGATTGTTACGGTCAGGGTAATGGTTGGTTATGGAGTCTCATGATCGTTCCCACGCTCCGCGTGGGAATGCAGCCCGGGACGCTCTGCGTCCCAAAAAGCCGAACGCGGAGCGTCCGTTGAGGCATTCCCACGCAGAGCGTGGGAACGATCAGCGAATCCTGAGCCACCCACAAGACCTGTGGGAGCGGGCTTGCCCGCGAAGGGGCCAGAACAATCCCCGTAGCTCATGGCAGAGAGTAAACAACCGAGAAGTCCCAAAATAGGACCGAACGGTCCCTTTTTGGGAATCTTCAACCTGACGCATAAACCTTTGTGGCGAGGTCCGACAGCCTGGGGTTTTGTGTTTAAAAGTTTGTCTGTAGGAACGGTGTGAGGCTACGCAGTCTGGCGTCGCTGCCTACAGCAATGCCGGAACCCGCTGACTGGTGCGGTTTTGCGTTGATCTTTATCGTTTGGGGGTCGCTGCAAACTCAGCGACCGGGATTGGAACCCCGTGGTGTTAACGAGGCAAAAGCGCCTTTCATAACGTATGCTTGCGCACCTTTAATGTGTGCACTCCGTTATGGCGGCTGTGCGCGGGAGACCTTAGTGTCTGTCGGGTTTTGTCCGTTTGCCCGGGTTCCAGCCCGCGTACAGCTGCCACCCCTTCGATTGGAACCCGATGGAGCAGCTGAAACTCATTAAATGGAGCTTCACTATGTTCAAAGCTACTCCCAATCCCCCGGAAACCGACGTCGATTCCCAAGCCTCCCTCGATGCAGAAAAAATGAAGGAAGCCGCCGACCGCGCCTTCTCCCATTACTTCCCCCCACTCCACGAAAAACCGGCCAAACGCCGCAAATCCCAGCTCTTCACCGTCTCCCCCGATATCGACACCGAAGCCCTTCTGGCCAATGCCTCCGAAGACCTGCTGTCCATCAGCGCCATTGCGGCCGATCTGGCGGACGATGTGGAAGGCTCACGCCGCTCCGTAGCCTTGGCGCTCAGCCGTTTGGCCGATGGCGTGCAGTTGTTGGTGGAGCGCGTGCTGGATCATCATGAGTCGTTGCAGATGAAGGCTCGGGCCGGGGTTTAGCGCACAAACGATCGTTCCCACGCTCTGCGTGGGAATGCAGCCCGGGACGCTCTGCGTCCCTTTCGCGAGATGGAACGCGGAGCGTCCCTTGAGGCATTCCCACGCGGAGCGTGGGAACGATCAGTGGGCTAACCCTGCTGTAACAAGCAGGTCTTCCAGCGCGAGCAAGTCAGGCACCTTCGCCACTTGCTCACCCACCTGCACCGCCGCCTTCTCCAGCGAACACAACGGTACATCCACATAGCTCAACTGACTGTCGAGCTTGTAAGAACGCGGAATCCCCTGCACCAGCAGCGCAATGAACTTCAGCTCAGGCCGCCCGCCAAGGGCATTGAGAATGACGATCCGCGCCCGTTCCCCGATCGCGACTTTATTGCCACACGCCGACTCGAAACTGAGCAATGGAATTTGCCGTTCCCGCCACGCCACCCGCCCCAGATACCACGGTGGTGTATCGAGATCGAAAGCCCCCGGCTGATAGTCGATCAGTTCAGCGACAGCGACGTTGGGCAGGATCAGGTTGCGGTCGGCCAACGGTAGCAACAGGCCGGTGAGGTTGCTGGAGCGGTGTTCATGCATGGGTTTTGCTCCACCGGGCGATGCTGTCGAGCAGCACCGATTCCTGGTATGGCTTGCCGAGGTAGTCGTTGACGCCGATGGCCATGGCGCGGTCGCGATGTTTCTGGCCGGTGCGGGAGGTGATCATGATGATTGGCAGATGCTGCAAGCGTTCGTCAGCGCGCACCTGAGTCGCCACTTCGAAGCCGTCCATGCGCGGCATTTCGATGTCCAGCAGCATCAGGTCGGGCCTGTGTTCTTCCAGCAATAGCATGGCGTCGACACCGTCCTTGGCGGTCAGCACGTTCATGCCGTGGCGCTCCAGCAAACGGCTGGTGACCTTGCGCACGGTGACCGAATCATCGACCACCAGCACCAGCAACGGTCGTTGCGACTCGGGCTCTACGTCCTGGGTCACCGGCCGTTGCGGCACCCGCGCTTGCATCGCGCGGATCGGCGCCAGCAGGTCGAGAATCAGCACCACCCGGCCATCACCCAGAATCGTCGCGCCGGACAAACCCTGCACCGCGGCGAATTGCGGGCCAAGGCTTTTGACCACGATTTCCCGGGTGCCGGCCATGGCATCCACTTGCACCGCGACATGCCGCTCGTTGCACTGCACCAGCAACACCGGCAACGGCAGGCTCTGGCCCAGTAGTTTCGGACGGGTGCTGGTTTTCAGCAGTTCGCCGAGATAGCACAACTCATAACGCTGCCCGGCGTATTCGTAGGTTGGCGGATCGAGCCGGTAATGCCCTTCCAGTTCGTTGGGCAACACGCGAACGATGCCGTCGATGGTGTTCAGCGGGATCGCGTATTGATCCTCCCCGCATTGCACCATCAGCGCGCGGTTGACCGACACGGTGAATGGCAGGCGAATCCGGAAATGCACGCCCTGACCCGCCACAGAGTCGATGATCATGCTGCCGCCGAGCTGCCGGACTTCTTCGTGAACCACGTCCATGCCGACGCCACGCCCGGAGATCTGGGTGATTTTCTCGGCGGTGGAGAACCCCGGTTGCAGAATGAATTGCAGCACGTCGTGATCGCTGATGTCGCTGTCCGGGTCGAGCAGCCCGCGTTTGATTGCCTTGCGTCGCACGGCGTCCAGCGGCACGCCGGCACCGTCGTCGCGGATGTCGAAAATGATGTCGCCGCCCTCTCGCGACAGGTCGAGGGTGATCTTGCCTTGGGCCGGTTTACCCGCCGCGATCCGCACCTCGGCCGATTCCAGCCCATGGTCGACGGCGTTGCGCAGCATGTGTTCCAGCGGCGCGGCCATGCGTTCGAGGACGTTGCGGTCCATCTCGCCTTCGGCGTTGCCAACGACGAAGTCCACGTCCTTGCCCAGTTCGCTGGCGACCTGACGAACGATACGCTTCAAACGCGGCAGCATTCGCTCGAACGGCACCATGCGCGTGCGCATCAGGCCTTCTTGCAATTCGGTGTTGATGCGGCCTTGCTGTTGCAGCAGGTTTTCCGCGTCGTGATTACGCCGCTCGAGGGTTTCCTTGAGGTCGAGCAGGTCGGAGGCAGACTCGAACAGTGCCCGAGACAACTGTTGCAGCTGCGAGTGACGGTCCATCTCCAGCGGGTCGAACTCTTCGTAGCCCAAGCGCTCGGCGTCGACTTGCTGACGGCTGAGAATCCGCCCCTGGGTTTCGGTATCGAGACGGCGCAACTGGTCGCGCATACGTTCGATGGTGGTTTCCATCTCGCTCAGGGCCACCCGTGCGTCGTTGACCTGTTGTTCGATGCGGCCACGGAAGATTGAAGTTTCCCCGGCCAGGTTGACCAGGTCGTCGAGCAACTCCGCCGAAACCTTGACCGTGTCGGTGCCTTCGGATTGAGGTGCGGTTGGCTCGGTTTTAGGCGCTACAGGCAGCGTCACGGGTGCCGAAGTTTCGGGCACCGCCGGATGGCTGAAATTCTTGATCGCATCGATCAGCCGATCGGCCGGCGGCAATGGCTGACCGGCGCGGGTGGCGTCGAGCATCTGCGCCAGTCGGTCATGGCTGCGTTGCAACAACGAAAATAACTCGGTGGTGGGTTGCAGCACGCCCGCCGACAAGCCTTCGTAGAGGAATTCCAGTTCATGGGCCAGGTCGCCAATCGGCGCAATTTCCACCATCCGCGCGCCCCCCTTGAGGGTATGCAGATCGCGCAGCAGGGTTTCCACTTCCTGGCGATTCGACGGCTCGGCCTGCCAGCGCAGCAGTGCCGCGCCGGAGTTTTCGATGATGTCGAAACCTTCCTCGAGGAAGATCTCCAGAAGCTCGGAATCATGGCTCGCCGAATCATTGCTGGCCGCCGGTTCAATCACGTCCGCACTGCCGGCATTGCCCAAGCGAAACTCACGAATAGCCTGGATCAATTCGCACGGGTCGCCCAACGGACGGTTGTGCCGCAACTGATCAAGGAACATGGCCAGTCGGTCATGGCTCTCTTGCAGCAACTGCGCCAGCGCCTCGCTGTGGCTGTAGCGGCGATCCACCAGGCCTTCGTAAAGGCTTTCAAGCTCATGGGCCAGATCGCCGACCGGCTCGACCTCGGCCATCCGCGCGCCGCCCTTGAGGGTGTGCAAATCGCGCTGCAAGGACGACAGCGGCGCGGCGTTATCCGGGTCACTCAGCCAGCGCTGCAAGGCCTGGCCGGCGCTTTCGAGGATATCCACCGCTTCTTCAAGGAAGATCGAAACGATTTCGTCGTCCAGCTCAACCTGAGTCGCGCTCTGCTCCAGCTCGGCGGTGGCGCTGCCCAGTTCGCGGATGCTCAGGGTGCGACTGCCGTCGCTGCGGATCAGGCCCATGGACGAGGGGTCGAGACTCTCATCGAGCAAGCCACGCAAGGCCCGAACGCGCTCCGGTTGCGCAGTGACTTCCTGGCCGGCAGCCAGTTCGTCGAGCATGTTGATCAGCGCTTCATGGGCACTTTGCGCCTCATGGAAAAACCTGTCGCTGACCGCCAGACTGCTTTCTTCCACGGCGCCATACAGGTCGAGCAACGCTTCGCAGAGCTCATCCACCGGATGCAGATCGGCCAGGTGCGCGCCTTCGCCGAGGGTGGTCAGTTCGTCCAGCAGCGCGCTGAGTTCCTGCCGCTCGCCGGGATGCTGCTGCCAGCGCTGCAACAGGCTTTCGGCGTCCAGCAGGATGTCCATGCCCTGGGCGAGGAAGTTGTTGATCAGTTGCGGATCGCGCTTGATCCGCAGCCCCGTGTTGGGTGCGCTCGACAGGCTTTGCAGTCGCTCGGCCAGCACTGCGTGGGTCCGCTCGATCAATGAGCGGGCATCGGGAATGTCGGCCAACGGGTCGCTCTTGAGCTGTCGCAGCCCAAGGCGGAACAGCCCTTCGGCTTCCAGCAGCAATTCGACTTCGTCCAGGTCGAGGGCAATCCGGTGCGCCTTGTATTCCCGGGCCAGTTGATCCAGCGACGCCGCCAGCTCGGCAATCGGCAGCACGCCGGCCATCGAGGCGCTGCCCTTGAGCGTATGCAACGCCCGCTGCAACTCGTCGCTGGCCTGCAGCGGTACGTGCTCGGAGGCTTGGTCGAGGAAGCGGTTGAGGCTGCTCAAATGGGTTTCGGCTTCGTTGCGGAAGATCTCCAGCAACAGCGGATCGAGCGCCGCGACGTCCTGCACGTCCTCATCGGGCACCGGCTTATCACCCTTGGCGAGGGCATGGGCGCGGGCGGCCAATTGATCGACATCGTTGCGTTGGCGCTGGGCATTAGCGGCAAACTCGGCCACCAGTTCCGGCAACAGCTTCAGTGCATCGCCCACCAGTTGTTGCACCGCCGGCCCTGGGGCGACGCTGTGTTCAAGCACGCGGTTGAGCAGGTTTTCCACCGCCCAGGCCAACTCACCCAGCACCAGCGCACGGACCATCCGGCCACTGCCTTTGAGGGTGTGGAAGGCGCGGCGTAATTCACTCAAGACCGATGTGCTGTCGGGACTGGCCGACCAGCGCGGCAGATACTCCTCGAGAATTTCCAGCACCTCGTCAGTCTCTTCGAGGAAGACGTCTCGCAGCTCATCGTCCACCGGTACTTCACCGGCGGGTGGCGGCAACAGGCTACCCGGCGTGGTCAGGGCTGGCGGGTTGACGGACGACACCGGGCTGGCCAACACATCGGCCAGAGACTGAACAGTTTCGGGGTCGTCCAGTTCCTGCATGTCCTGCATGACCAGGGCTTCACTGGGGCTGAGTACATCCTTGAGCATCGGCACCTGCTGTTCGATGGGGAAGAAGCCGAGAGAGGCCAGGCCTTTTTCGGCGACGTCGAGCAGGTGTTCCCCCGGTGCTTGGGGGTCGTCGCTGAGGCGCTCCAGGTAATACTCGATGCTGGTGATGACGTCGGCCAGGCTGTCCAGTTGCTGCCAGCCGGGCTGGCCGGGGTCCACCAGCAGATGCTCGCGGATGAAGCCGTTGCAGGTCTCGACCAGGCTCGCCGCGCGGGTCAACGGAATCATCGCCAACGCACCGCGCACCTGGGTCAGCAACGCTGGCAAGGGTTGCAAATGCTGGCGGTCCCAGTCGGCGTCGATGTAGTCGACGATCATGTCCTTGGCCTGTTGCAGGCAAATGCGCGCTTCCTTGATCACGATCTGATGGATCTGCGTCAGGTCGGTGGTCGGCAGACGGCTGTCTTCCTGGCTTTCCGGCTCCACGGTACCGACCATGCCGGCCAGGGTCGCTTCGACGTAGAGCAAGGCCCCGGCGACGTCCATGAGGGTCGCGTCGTTGGGCTCACGCTGGCCCTGAGCGAGGCTTAGCACCACCGCCAGTTGATCGATGATGACCTTGCGCGGCTGGCCGAAACCGAGCACCGCCAGGGTGTCGGCGATTTGCCGCAGGGGCGCCAGCAGGCTCTCGAGGTCCGAGGTGTGCTGACGGTCGCTGCGCACGAACAAGTCAAGGCGCTCCTTGACCCGCACCAGCTCTTCGCACAGCGCCGACAATACCGAGCGCATGGCGTCGCGGTCAGGGCCGGCCAGCCGTGCCCGTTCTTCATCGACCATTGCGCCGTCGGGTAGCGCATCGTCAAGTGAGTAGCGATCTTTCATGGTCAGCATCTGCCCGGTGGGGTGTTCGGCCTTGGCAATATAGAACAACAAACTCTTGAGCAGCTCTGGCGGTGCCGGTTGATTGATCCCGGGCATGCCTTGTTCGAGCAAACGCTTGAGCTCTTTGTCGGCGTCCTTGAACAGGCTGCGCAACGCCGGGCTGTTGGCAATCGAGCCATTGCGCATGCCCTCGACCAGCGCCGAAGCGACTTGCCATAACGGGCTCAGGGGCGCATTGCCGCACAGCGCTTCGAGGCGCGCAAACACCCTGGCCAGATAACCGAAGTGGGTTTCGTCATCCTGCTCGCGCAACAAACCGACCAAGGCCATCTGCAACATCTGCCGCAATTTGCGCAGCACATTTGGCAAGTCGGACGGTTCCAGCAGCGCCAGGGCGTCTTGGCTCAGGGGCGGCAGCTCCGGTAGTTGCGGGCTGAACAGACTGGTTTCCGATAACAGGCTTTCGCCACGGGCGCTGCGCAGGTCGTTGATCAGCGGCAACACGACTAAAGGTAAATCGCGACGGGCGCCTTGCACCCGGTCGAGGTAAGTCGGCAATTGCCCCAGGGCGTGCAGCAACAGATGGATCGCCTCGTCACGATGGTTGACGCGGTTCTGCTGCAAGGCGCTGATCAGTTGCTCGATTTCTTCGGCGAGCAGGGCCGCGCCGTAAAACTCGACCATCTGCAAACTACCGTGAACCTGATGGACACAGGCCAGACACTCGCTCAGCGCGTGCGTCGCCTGCGGGTCGTCGATCAGGGTTTCGATTGCCTGATGAGCCTGCTTCAGCGTTTCGGCAATCTCGCCTTTGACCCACTCAAGGGCCACATAGTCGTGCCGATCACCCATAACCACTCCAATCAAGATGCATCCGCCCAGAGGCGGTTCAAGCGTTGTCCGCAGACTTGGCCGGCAAGGTGAAACCGGACACCGAACGTCGCAGCTGACTGGCCATTTTCGCCAGGTTGCCAATGCTCTCGGCGGTGGCGGTGGAGCCGGACGAGGTCTGCGTGGTGATCTGCTGGATCACGTTCATCGTCAGGGAAATCTGGCCGGCCGACGAAGTCTGTTGCTGCGCGGCGTTGGAAATACTCTGGATCAGTGCCGCGAGGGTCTTCGATACACCTTCGATTTCTTCCAGGGCCACTCCGGCATCCTGCGCCAGACGCGCGCCGCGCACCACTTCGGTGGTGGTCTGCTCCATGGAAATCACCGCTTCGTTGGTGTCGGTCTGAATCGCCCGCACCAGTGTTTCGATCTGCCGGGTCGCCGCGGACGAACGCTCGGCCAGGCGCTGCACTTCGTCGGCCACCACCGCAAAACCGCGCCCGGCATCACCGGCCATGGAGGCCTGAATCGCCGCGTTGAGGGCGAGGATGTTGGTCTGATCGGCAATGTCATCGATCAGGCTGACAATGTCGCCGATTTCCTGAGAAGACTCACCCAGCCGCTTGATGCGCTTGGCGGTGTCCTGAATCTGCTCGCGAATATTGTCCATGCCGTGGATGGTGTTGTGCACCACTTCGTTGCCCTTGTTGGCGATCTCCACCGAACGTTCGGCCACCGCAGAGGATTCGGCGGCGTTGGCCGAGACCTGATCGATAGACTGGGCCATGTCGTTGATCGCCGTCGAGGCTTCGGAAATCTGCTGGGCCTGATGCTCCGAGGCCTGGGCCAGGTGCATGGCGGTGGCCTGGGTTTCCTGCACGGCGGCAGCGACTTGGCCGGCAGTGAGGTTGATGGTCGCTACCAGATCGCGCAGTTGGTCGACGGAATAGTTGATCGAGTCGGCGATGGTCCCGGTGAAGTCTTCAGTCACCGAGGCGGTCACGGTCAGATCGCCGTCGGCGAGGTCTTCGATTTCGTCCAGCAAACGCATGATCGCGTTCTGGTTACGCTCGTTTTTCTCGGCGGTTTCACGCAGCTGACGGTTGGTTTCGCGCACCATCACCAGGCCGATGAGGATGATCGACATCAAGGCGAGCAAGCCCAGCACATAGCCGCCGATGGTATCGGTGTTGCGCCCGCCAGCGAGGTTTTCGAAACGGCTGGCCAGGTGCGAGGCTTCATCGAGCAGGGTTTGCGACAGGGTAAAGATGTTGGTGGCCGATTCGCGGACCTTGAACAGCTCCGGCGAGGTTTCGAGGATTTCGTCCACCGAACCCGAGACGAATTCGAACAGTTCGGAAATCTCGGTCAGCCGGGCGCGTGCATCACGGTCTTCGACCTGACTGATTTTCAGTGCCGAATTGCCTTGAAGCATGCCGTTGAGCACCAGGCCGAAACGCGCCGCGTCGCGACCGAAAGCATCGGCCGCCTGCTGCGAGTTTTCATCGCCGGACAGCACGGTGTTCACCGCTCCAAGAATCCGCTCGGCCAACAGCGACTGACGCTGGGCCATCGCCACCTGAGTGGCCGGGGCGCCACGTTGCAGGAGGGTTTCGACGACCTTTTCATACTCGACCTGCAACTGCGGCACGGTTTCGGCCAGCGTCGCGGCGACTTGATGCAACGACAACACGGTCTGTTCGCTGGAGAGAATGGCGTCAGTGTTTTTCAGCAAGCGCTCCCAATCCAGCTGTACGGCGCGCATTTCCGGGCGCACGGTGGACGGTGCCGGCGGCAGGCCGGTGGAAGGATCGCCTTTCTTCAGATAGCCCCAACGCTGGGCGAAGTCGTTGCGCGCATCGCTGAGCAACTTGAACGCCGCGGCCTTGCCAGCGGCGGCTTCAGTGGCGTTCTTGGCGATGCGTTGGGACAGCACGCGCAGCTCACCGGCGTGGCCGATGTACTGTTTGTCGTAATTCGCCTGGGTGTTGAGGTACGCGAAGTTGGCGAACAGCAGCATGATGAAGACGATCAGCGCGATGAACAGCACGATGATCTGCGACCGACTGCGCGACCCTTCTGGCTTGTCTGTTTTAGCTTTTATCATCGGTCCTCGCCTGTTAACCAACACCCTTGTGAGACCTGACAGGAACCCTGTGGGAGCGGGCTTGCCCGCGATGAGGGCGTGTCAGTCGACATTTATTGAACCTGACGCACCGCTATCGCGGGCAAGCCCGCTCCCACAGGTTATGCGGCGACGTTCATGAATCCTTGCGACTGCGCCAACGCAAACGGGCTGAACACCTGCCAATTCTGTTCCCGCTGAAACCGGCCTTTGACGAACGCCGACATCGGCCCTTGCAAGTCATCGGCCGGCACCGGCTCCAGACTGTCCTGGGCAAAGTGCTGCAAACCGAAGACCTCATCGACCATCAACCCTACAAACACATCGTTGTGTTCCACCACCAATATTCGCCGTTGCTTGCGCAAGGCAGGCAGTTCATGGCCGGGCTCATAACCATGAAAAAAGCCATGCAAATCCATGATCGGCAGCAGACGCCCGCGCAGGTTAGCCACGCCCTTGACCCAGGGTTTGACCCCCGGCAATTGTGTAACGCGCGGTTCGTGCAGGACTTCGCTGACTTCGCCCATGGGCGCGACGTACCAATGCTCGCCCAAACGAAAGCCGATGCCGCTCCAGCTGTCCTGGCGGATCGCCTGGGACGGCAGGTCCGCCGCCAGCAGACGACAGCGCTGGTCAATCTGCAGCAGCAGTTCGAAAGCCGTCAGCGACTCGGTCATGGCCGGACGATCAACCGGCCAGCACGTTGTTCAGGGTCTTGATCAGGGTGTCTTCGTCGACCGGTTTGGTCAGGTAGTCCTTGGCGCCCTGGCGCGTGCCCCAGACTTTGTCGGTTTCTTGATCCTTGGTGGTGATGATGATCACTGGAATATGCCCGGTTTCCGGGTCTTTGGTCAGCTGACGGGTCGCCTGGAAACCGTTGAGGCCGGGCATGACGATGTCCATCAGCACCGCGTCGGGTTTTTCCTGACGGGCCAGGGCCACGCCGTCGGCGCCGTTTTCGGCTTTCAACACCTCATGCCCGTGCTTTTCGAGCATGCCGGTCAGTTTGTACATTTCAGTCGGCGAATCATCGACGATCAGAATACGTGCCATGGTCTTCCCCATTCTTGTCGACACCGGGCCCCATGGCCGAGCATCACTGTGCGTGTCCTACTGCGGCGAAACGGCGGCAAAGCCCGGTACATGGGCCTGAATCGCGTTCAGCAGTTCTTCCTTGCTGAAAGGCTTGGTCAAAAACTGGTCGGAACCGACGATCCGCCCCTTGGCCTTGTCGAACAACCCGTCCTTGGACGACAGCATAATCACTGGCGTGGACTTGAACGCACTGTTGTTCTTGATTAAAGCGCAGGTCTGATAACCATCCAGACGCGGCATCATGATGTCGACAAAGATGATGCCGGGGTGATTGTCGGCAATCTTGGCCAGGGCATCGAAACCATCGATTGCGGTGATGACTTCACAGCCCACATTTTTCAATAGCGTTTCGGCGGTGCGACGAATCGTTTTCGAATCATCGATCACCATGACCTTCAAGGCGCTGGAATGCTGTTCCATAGGGGCTCTACCGTCGCCTTTGTGAATCAATATGTCCGTTTGCCACTCGTCGGTGGCCCGAAACCCTTGATACTCAAGGGCCAACACGGCATGGCAGCCTTTTTAGCACAGTCTCCCCATCCAATCTATCGGGCGACCCTGGCGGTGGTTTTTCCTTGACCGGGAACACACTCAGCGCCACTCTGACGCCACTTTTTCACAACACTTTCCACCCCAATTTCGAGGAAAACCCCATGAGCGTTCGCGTCGGGATTGTCATGGATCCTATCGCCAGCATCTCCTATAAAAAGGATAGCTCGCTGGCCATGCTGCTGGCCGCGCAAAAGCGTGGCTGGGAACTGTTCTATATGGAACAGCGCGATTTGTATCAGGCTGAAGGCGAGGCTCGCGGGCGGATGCGTCCGCTGAAGGTGTTCGCCAACCCGGAAAAATGGTTTGAGCTGGGCGCCGAAAGCGATGCGCTGCTGAGCGACCTGGACGTGATCCTGATGCGCAAGGATCCGCCGTTCGACATGGAATTCGTCTACTCCACGTATTTGCTGGAACAAGCGGAAAATGCCGGCGTACTGGTGGTCAACAAGCCGCAAAGCCTGCGCGACTGCAACGAAAAGCTGTTCGCCACGCTGTTCCCGCAGTGCACGCCGCCGACCATCGTCAGCCGTCGCCCGGATGTGTTGCGTGAATTCGCCGACCATCACGGTGACGTGATCCTCAAGCCGCTGGACGGCATGGGCGGCTCGTCGATCTTCCGGCACACCGCTGGCCACCCGAACCTGTCGGTGATCCTCGAAACCCTGACCTTGCATGGCCGTCAGCAGATCATGATCCAGGGTTACCTGCCGGCGATCGTTGATGGCGACAAGCGCATCCTGATGATCGACGGCGAGCCGGTGGATTACTGCCTGGCCCGGATTCCCGCGCTCGGTGAAACCCGTGGCAACCTCGCCGCCGGTGGCCGTGGCGAAGCCCGACCGCTAACCGAGAAAGATCGCTGGATCGCTGCGCAAGTCGGCCCGACCCTGCGTGAGAAGGGCTTGCTGTTCGTCGGTCTCGACGTAATCGGTGAGCATCTGACCGAAATCAACGTCACCAGCCCGACCTGCATTCGCGAGATCGATAACGCGTTCGGCACCGACATTGGTGGCCTTCTGATGGATGCCATCGATCAGAAGCTCAAGACGCGTTGATCGAGAACAGCCAAGAAACAACCAACATTGCGTTATCATCCCCGGCTTGTAAAAAACGCGATGTTGGTTTTCTTGTTATGACACTCCCGTCCGATCTGCCCCCAGAACTCGCCCACCGTGGCGTGCGTCCGGCTGATCGCCTCGGTTTTACCCTGTTTCTGGCGGCGCTGATTCACCTGGCCTTGCTGTTGGGCGTCGGGTTCTCCATGGTCGAACCCCAGCAAATCAGTAAAACCCTGGAAATTACCCTCGCCACTTTCAAAAGCGAAAAGAAGCCTGAGAAAGCTGATTTTCTCGCCCAGGAAAATCAGGAAGGCAGCGGCACCCTGGAGAAAAAGGCGATTCCCAAGACCACCGAGGTCGCGCCATTCCAGGACAACAAGGTGCAGCAAGTCACCCCACCGCCGGCGGCCAAGCCTCAAGTGCAGGAAGCCGCGCCCAAGACGTCTGTAACCACCGTCGCGCCGAAGCCGAAAAAAGCCGCAACCAAGACCGAAGAACCCAAGCCCCAAACCAAACCCCAAGTGGCGGCACCGACGTTCGACAGCGCGCAGCTGTCCAGCGACATCGCCAGCCTGGAAGCGGAACTGGCCAACGAACAACAGCTGTACGCCAAGCGCCCGCGCATCCACCGCTTGAGCGCCGCGTCGACCATGCGCGACAAGGGTGCCTGGTACAAAGATGAATGGCGCAAGAAGGTCGAGCGCATCGGCAACCTCAACTACCCCGACGAAGCCCGGCGCAAACAGATTTACGGCAATTTGCGACTGATGGTCTCGATCAACCGCGACGGTTCGCTGTATGAAGTGCTGGTGCTGGAGTCGTCCGGCCAGCCGTTGCTGGACCAGGCGGCGCAGCGCATCGTAAGGCTCGCGGCACCGTTTGCACCGTTTACCGGGGATCTGTCGGATATCGACCGTCTGGAAATCATCCGCACCTGGAAGTTTGCGCGCGGGGATCGGCTCTCCAGCAACTGACACCCCACGGATCCCTGTGGGAGCGGGCTTGCCCGCGATAGCGGTCTGTCTGACGCTACTATTTTGGATGTGCCGCCGTCATCGCGGGCAAGCCCGCTCCCACAGGGAACAGGTTGTTTGCTGGGATTCGGGGCATTTCCTGTGCATCCCCGGCTTGTCAGTTCGCCCCTCCAACGCCACACTAGCGCTCATGAAGAACGTCAGCCCCAGCTACCTCAAGCATCACTTCCTGATCGCCATGCCTCACATGGCCGACCCGAACTTTGCGCACACCTTGACCTACATCGTCGAGCATACGGCCAATGGTGCCATGGGGCTGGTGGTCAACCGCCCGCAGGACCTGAACCTGGCCGATATCCTCGAGCAATTACGCCCCGATATCGAACCGCCAGTGCTCTGCCAGCATGTGCCGATCTTTATCGGCGGGCCGGTGCAAACCGATCGCGGTTTTGTCCTGCACCCGTCGGGAAAAACCTATCAGGCCACCGTTGATCTGGACGGCGAGTTGTCGCTGTCGACCTCCCAGGATGTGCTGTTCGCCATCGCCGACGGCGTCGGCCCTGCTAAAAGCGTGATCACCCTCGGCTACGCCGGTTGGGAAGCCGGGCAACTGGAAGCCGAACTGGCCGATAACGCCTGGCTGACCTGCCCGTTCCACGCCGACATCCTGTTCAACACCAGCAGCGAATTGCGCCTCGAAGCAGCGGCCAAGCATTTGGGTATCAACCTCAGCCTGCTCACCAGCCAGGCGGGGCACGCCTGATGGCCCTGCGGTTGATTTTGGGTTTCGACTACGGCACCAAACAGATCGGCGTTGCGGTCGGCCAGGTGATTACCGGCCAGGCCCGCGAGTTGTGCACCTTGAAGGCGCAAAACGGCATTCCCGACTGGAATCAGGTCGAAGCCCTGATTAAAGAGTGGAAACCCGACGCTGTGGTGGTCGGCCTGCCGCTGAACATGGATGGCACACCCAGCGATATGTGCCTGCGGGCCGAAAAGTTCGCCCGACGCCTGAACGGCCGCTACAACCTGCCCTTCTATACTCACGACGAGCGCCTGACCACCTTCGAGGCCAAGGGCGAACGCCTGGTCCGTGGCGGCCAGAAAGGCAGTTACCGCGACAACCCGGTCGATGCCATCGCCGCCGCCCTGCTGCTGCAAGGCTGGCTCGACGAAAACACCGCACTGTTCGAATCCTGACCGCACTAATTCTGAAGAGCCGCTGCGGCGTCTCCCTAAGCTACAACCCGAGCCACCACTCAAGCAGCATCCGGCTCGGGACCAAGAAGGAGCAAACCATGAGCCTGCCCAATCCCGCCGAACTGATCAGCCAGATGGCGACCCGTCTCAAGGCTTATCTGGAAAACCGTGGCATCAGCGAACCGCGTTACATCGGCATTCGGACCGGTGGCGTCTGGGTCGCGCAGGCGTTGCTCGATGAACTGGGCAGCGATTCGCCCCTGGGCACCCTGGACGTTTCGTTCTACCGCGACGACTTCAGCCAGAACGGCCTGCACCCGCAAGTACGCCCATCGGCACTGCCGTTCGAGATCGAAGGCCAGCATCTGGTGCTGATCGATGACGTGCTGATGAGTGGTCGGACCATCCGCGCCGCGATGAACGAACTGTTCGACTACGGTCGCCCGGCCAGCGTGACGCTGGTGTGCCTGCTGGACCTGGACGCCGGTGAGCTGCCGATCCGCCCGAATGTGGTTGGCGCGACGCTGTCGCTGGCAGCCCATGAGCGCGTGAAGTTGTCTGGCCCGGAACTCAAGCTCGAACTGCAAGACCTCGCCCTTTAACTCGCCCTATTGAGAGTCCCCCTCGCGATGACGCCTCTAGAAACCAAGCGCCCGCTGCAGCTCAATGATCAGGGCCAGCTGCGCCACTTCCTCTCACTCGACGGTTTGCGCCGCGAGCTGCTGACGGAAATCCTCGACACCGCCGACTCATTCCTCGAAGTCGGTGCCCGGGCAGTGAAGAAAGTCCCGTTGCTGCGCGGCAAGACCGTGTGCAACGTGTTCTTCGAGAACTCCACCCGCACCCGCACCACCTTTGAACTGGCGGCCCAACGGCTGTCGGCCGACGTGATCACCCTGAACGTGTCGACGTCGTCGGCAAGCAAGGGCGAAACCCTGCTCGACACCCTGCGCAACCTGGAAGCCATGGCCGCCGACATGTTCGTCGTGCGTCACGGTGACTCCGGCGCCGCGCACTTCATCGCCGAGCATGTTTGCCCGCAAGTGGCGATCATCAACGGTGGCGACGGCCGTCACGCCCACCCGACCCAGGGCATGCTCGACATGCTCACCATCCGTCGGCACAAGGGCGGCTTCGAAAACCTCTCGGTGGCCATCGTCGGCGACATCCTGCACTCGCGGGTGGCGCGCTCGAACATGCTCGCCCTGAAAACCCTTGGCTGCCCGGACATCCGCGTGATTGCGCCGAAAACCCTGCTGCCGATCGGCATCGAGCAATACGGCGTGAAGGTCTACACCGACATGACCGAAGGCCTGAAAGACGTCGACGTGGTGATCATGCTGCGCCTGCAGCGTGAACGCATGACCGGCGGCCTGCTGCCGAGCGAAGGCGAGTTCTACCGCCTGTTCGGCCTGACCACCGCGCGCCTGGCCGGCGCCAAACCTGATTCCATCGTCATGCACCCGGGGCCGATCAACCGCGGGGTGGAAATTGAGTCGGCGGTGGCCGACGGTCCGCACTCGGTGATCCTCAATCAGGTGACCTACGGCATCGCGATTCGTATGGCCGTGCTGTCCATGGCCATGAGCGGGCAAACAGCCCAGCGCCAATTCGAGCAGGAGAACGCCCAGTGAAGCTCAGCATTCTCGGCGCACGCGTTATCGATCCGGCCAGCGGCCTGGATCAAGTGACTGATATCCACGTTGAAGCCTGCAAGATCGTCGCCCTTGGCGCCGCTCCAGCCGGTTTCACTGCTGTAGAAACCATCGACGCCAAAGGCCTGGTGGCCGCCCCGGGCCTGGTTGACCTGAACGTCGCCCTGCGCGAGCCGGGCTACAGCCGCAAAGGTTCGATCGCCAGCGAAACCCGCGCCGCTGCGGCCGGTGGCGTGACCAGCCTGTGCTGCCCACCGAAAACCAAACCAGTGCTGGACACCTCGGCCGTGGCCGAACTGATCCTCGACCGCGCCCGCGAGGCGGGCAACACCAAAGTGTTCCCGATCGGCGCTCTGAGCAAAGGCCTCGACGGCGAGCAGTTGGCCGAATTGGTCGCGTTGCGCGATGCCGGCTGCGTGGCCTTTGGCAACGGTCTTGAGAGCTTTCGCAACACCCGCACCCTGTGCCGGGCACTGGAATACGCGGCGACGTTCGACCTGACGGTGATTTTCAACTCGCAGGACCATGATCTGGCCGAAGGTGGCTTGGCCCATGAAGGCCCGACTGCGAGTTTCCTCGGTTTGCCGGGCATTCCGGAAACCGCTGAAACCGTAGCCTTGGCCAGGGATCTGCTGCTGGTCGAGCAAAGCGGCGTGCGTGCGCACTTCAGCCAGCTCACCAGCGCCCGCGGTGTGGCACTGATCGCTCAGGCTCAGGCCCGTGGCCTGAAGGTCACGGCGGATGTGGCGTTGTATCAGTTGATCCTCACCGACGAAGCGTTGATCGACTTCAGCAGCCTCTATCACGTCCAGCCGCCGCTGCGCACCCGTGCGGATCGCGATGGCCTGCGGGCAGCGCTGAAGTCGGGGGTGGTGTCAGCCATCTCCAGCCATCACCAGCCCCATGAGCGCGATGCCAAACTGGCACCGTTCGGCGCCACCGAGCCTGGCATCAGCAGTGTTGAACTGCTGCTGCCGCTGGCGATGACCTTGGTGGAAGATGGTTTGCTCGACTTGCCGACTCTGCTAGCACGCTTGAGCGCCGGTCCTGCCGAAGCGTTGCGTCTGCCAGCGGGCAAGTTGGCTGTGGGTGGGCCGGCAGATATCGTGCTGTTCGACCCTGCGGCCTCGACCGTGGCTGGTGAAACCTGGCTGTCCAAGGGCGAAAACTGCCCGTTCATTGGCCATAGCCTGCCGGGTGTGGTGCGTTACACGTTGGTGGATGGGCGGATCAGCCATCAGGCGTAAAACGCGGTGCTCCAATCGCGGGCAAGCCCGCTCCCACAGGGTATTCGGTTGGCCGCAAGATTTGCGCACAACACATCCACTGTGGGAGCGGGCTTGCCCGCGATGACTTACTGGAAGGCGCCTCTATTCTGAGCGTTGCGAATCGACACTTGGTCATTCAACGTCCAGAAGTCATACAACACCCCCAGAAAGAACACCCCGCCCGTCACCAGGTACAGCAATCCGCTGACCCACTTCCCCTGATACATCCGGTGTACGCCAAATACCCCGAGAAACGTCAACAGAATCCACGCAACGTTGTATTCGATGGGGCCGGCGGAAAAACGCAGGTCCGCTTCACGGTCCATGGAAGGGATCAGAAACAGGTCGATCAGCCAGCCGATACCCAGCAAGCCGAAGGTGAAAAACCAGATCGTCCCGGTCACCGGCCTGCCGTAATAGAAGCGGTGAGCCCCGGTAAAACCAAAAATCCACAGCAGGTAACCGATCACTTTGCTGTGCGTATCTTGCTGTGAAACGGGTTGTCGATAGGTGTTCATGGATGGCCTCGATTCACGCGATAGAGAAATATTCTTGAATTCTTTGTGACTTTTTTACAGGTGGCCGACATACGGCAGATGCTACCTTCGTTCCCGTCAAAGCCTTGTAGGGCCTGACTTCTGTCCGACAATCGCGTCAATTTTCAGCTTGTTTGGTTCCGTTGCCGCCAAAGTGAATCGACCAACGGCCTCGGAAGGGCCAAAAAAGCTGTTATAAAGTTGCGCGTTCACCCATATGAGCCTTGCCTAATGCGTCCATTTTTCAAGACATGGCTAACCATTTGCCTATTATTGCCACTGGCCGCCCACGCCACTAATCGTGAGCAACGTCTTCCTAACGTTAATGGTTACACCCCAAAATCCCACGTTTCTGCTCCTTCGAGCAAAAACAAGCAAATAGTAAAACGCTCCAGCCAACTGAGCAGCGTAAACAGCAAGCTAGTCCCGCCGATGGCGACCAAGGAAAGCAGCAACGTGTTGAGCCGTGCGGTAAACGTGCTCGGTACGCCTTATCGTTGGGGGGGCAGCAGCCCAAGTAAAGGGTTCGATTGCAGCGGTCTGGTGAAATACGCGTTCAACGACGCCACGTTCGACCTGCCACGCACTTCCAATGCCATGGCCAGTGGTCATGGCGAGAAAGTCGATCGCAACGATCTGAAGCCAGGCGACCTGATTTTCTTCAAACTCAAGAGCCGCCGGGTGAATCACGTTGCTATCTACCTGGGCAACGACCGCTTCATCCACGCACCACGTCGTGGCAAGTCGGTGAGCATCGACACCCTGAAGAAACCGTACTGGGAAAGCCACTACGTGGTTGCCAAGCGGGTTCTGCCAAAAGAACAGAACGCATTGCGGATTGTTCAGCGTTGATCCGACACTGATCGTTCCCACGCTCTGCGTGGGAATGCAGCCCGGGACGCTCCGCGTCCCTTTCGAAAGCTGGAACGCGGAGCGTCCCTTGAGGCATTCCCCCACGCAGAGCGTGGGAACGATCAACTTCCTGTCAGAAGTTATCCGGCGACCGCGCCTTCTCCCGCGCATGCTCGCGGCTGATCACGCCCCTGGTCACCAACTCCTTCAGGCACATGTCCAGTGTCTGCATCCCCAGCGACCCTCCGGTCTGAATCGACGAGTACATCTGGGCCACCTTGTCTTCGCGAATCAGATTACGGATCGCTGCGGTGCCGAGCATGATTTCGTGGGCGGCAATTCGCCCGCCGCCGACTTTCTTGATCAATGTCTGCGACACCACCGCCAGCAACGACTCGGAGAGCATTGAACGTACCATCGATTTCTCGTCGCCCGGAAACACGTCCACCACCCGGTCGATGGTTTTCGCCGCCGACGTGGTGTGCAGCGTGCCGAATACCAAGTGACCCGTTTCTGCGGCAGTCAAAGCCAGCCGAATAGTCTCCAGATCACGCATTTCCCCCACCAGAATCACGTCCGGGTCTTCGCGCAGGGCCGAGCGCAGCGCCGTGGCGAAGCTGCGGGTATCGCGATGGACTTCGCGCTGATTGATCAGGCATTTGCGCGATTCGTGGACGAACTCGATGGGGTCTTCGATAGTGAGTATGTGGTGATGGCGATGGTTGTTCAGGTAATCGATCATCGCCGCCAGCGTGGTGGACTTGCCGGAACCGGTCGGGCCGGTCACCAGCACCAGGCCTCGGGGCGCTTCGGTAATCTTGCGAAACACGTCCCCCATGCCCAGATCGTCCATGCTCAGGACCTTCGACGGAATGGTCCGGAATACCGCGCCCGCGCCACGGTTCTGGTTGAAGGCATTGACCCGGAAACGCGCCACGCCGGGCACTTCGAAGGAAAAATCGGTTTCAAGATGCTTCTCGAAGTCCACCCGCTGGAGGTCGTTCATGATGTCGTAGATCAGCTCATGCACTTCCTTGTGATCCAGGGCCGGCAGGTTGATGCGCCGCACATCGCCGTCAACACGAATCATCGGTGGCAAGCCGGCGGACAGGTGCAGGTCAGACGCGCCTTGTTTGGCGCTGAAAGCCAGCAGCTCAGTGATATCCATAGCGCTCCTCAATTCCAGTAGAATGCCGCGAACCTTCAGACCGCTGGCGCCTCTTGATGTCCACGATAGCAGACAACATTCTTCAGGTTAGTTCACGCATCCAGGCAGCAGCCAAAGCCGCCCACCGCGATGAGAACAGCATCCAACTGCTGGCCGTGAGCAAAACCAAGCCCGCCGAGGCCCTGCGTGAAGCCTATGCCGCCGGGATCCGCGACTTTGGCGAAAACTACCTGCAGGAAGCCTTGGGCAAACAGCTCGAACTGGCCGACCTGCCCTTGATCTGGCACTTCATCGGCCCCATTCAATCGAACAAGACTCGTGCTATCGCCGAGCACTTCGACTGGGTGCATTCCGTGGATCGCTTGAAAATCGCACAACGCCTGTCCGAACAACGCCCTGCCGATTTGCCGCCCTTGAACATCTGCATCCAGGTCAACGTCAGTGGTGAAGCCAGCAAGTCCGGCTGCACCCCGGCTGATTTACCCGCCCTGGCCAATGCCATCAGCGCTCTGCCGCGCTTGAAATTTCGCGGGCTGATGGCGATTCCCGAGCCGACTGAAGATCGTGCCGCCCAGGACGCCGCCTTTGCTGCCGTGCAAAGCCTGCAAGCCAGCCTGAATCTGCCACTCGACACACTTTCCATGGGCATGAGCCACGACCTCGAGTCGGCCATCGCCCAGGGCGCTACTTGGGTCCGTATCGGTACGGCCCTGTTTGGCGCCCGTGATTACAGTCGACCATGAACATGGCTGACTCACCTCTCTATAAGGACCTGACATGAGCAAGACTCGTATTGCCTTTATCGGAGCCGGCAACATGGCCGCCAGCCTGATCGGCGGCCTGCGCGCCAAAGGTCTGGACGCCGCGCAAATCCGCGCCAGTGATCCGGGTGAAGAAACCCGTGCCCGCGTGAGCGCCGAACACGGCATCGAAGTGTTTGCCGACAACGCCGACGCCATTCAGGGCGTGGACGTGATCGTGCTGGCGGTCAAACCCCAAGCGATGAAAGCCGTTTGCGAAGCCATTCGCCCAAGCCTCAAGCCGAATCAATTGGTGGTTTCGATTGCGGCCGGCATCACCTGCGCCAGCATGAACAACTGGCTTGGCGCCCAACCTATCGTGCGCTGCATGCCTAACACCCCGGCGCTGCTGCGTCAGGGCGTAAGCGGTTTGTTCGCCACCAGCGAAGTGAACTCCGAACAACGCCAGCAAGCTGAAGAGCTGCTGTCGGCGGTTGGCATTGCCCTGTGGCTGAACGAAGAACAGCAACTGGACGCGGTCACCGCTGTTTCCGGCTCGGGCCCGGCGTATTTCTTCCTGCTGATCGAAGCCATGACCGCTGCGGGCGTGAAGCTCGGCCTGCCAGCGGACATCGCCGCCCAACTGACCGTGCAAACCGCTTTGGGTGCTGCACACATGGCAGTCGCAAGCGATGTCGACGCAGCTGAATTGCGTCGTCGTGTGACGTCGCCTGCGGGCACCACCGAAGCGGCGATCAAGTCATTCCAGGCTGGCGGCTTCGAAGCCCTGGTAGAACAAGCACTCGGCGCCGCTGCGCACCGCTCGGCCGAGATGGCTGAGCAACTCGGCCGCTAATCAGCTCTTACAAAGGAATCAATGATGCTCGGACTCAATGACGCTGCCATTTTTGTGATTCAAACCCTGTGCAGCCTGTATCTGCTGATCGTGCTGCTGCGCTTCATTCTGCAACTGGTGCGGGCGAACTTCTACAACCCGCTCTGCCAGTTCGCCGTGAAAGCCACTCAACCGCTGCTCAAGCCACTGCGTCGGGTTATCCCGAGCATGTTCGGCCTGGACATGTCGTCGCTGGTACTGGCGCTGATCGTGCAAATGGCGCTGTACGCGGTCATCCTGCTGCTCAAAGGCTACGAGGTCGACGTGCTGTTTCTGGCGCCGTGGGCATTGATTGGTATCTTTGCGCTGTTTTTGAAGATTCTGTTCTGGGCGATGATCATCAGTGTGATTCTGTCCTGGGTTGCTCCTGGCAGCCACAATCCGGGCGCAGAACTGGTCCAGCAGATCACTGAACCGGTACTCGCGCCGTTCCGCCGGATCGTGCCGAACCTGGGCGGCCTCGACATCTCGCCGATCTTCGCGTTTATCGCACTGCAGTTGCTGCAAAGCTGGCTGATTCCACGCCTTGCGTACTACGCCCTCATGCCGAAGGAACTGTTCGGCCTGATCTGATGAGTTACTTTCGTTGGGACGGTGATGACCTGATTTTGGAATGTCACCTGCAACCTGCGGCCCGCAGCGATGATTTCTGCGGGCTGCATGGCGATCGCCTGAAGATCCGCCTGACTGCACCGCCGGTTGAAGGCAAGGCCAATGCGTATTTGATAGCGTTTCTGGCCAAGGCGTTCGGGGTTTCCAAGAGTCAGGTGAGCTTGATCAGCGGGGAGCTGAACCGGCAGAAGCGAGTTCGGATTTGCTCGCCGAAGAAGCTGCCGGGGCTACCCGGCCTGACACCACCCTGATCGTTCCCACGCTCCGCGTGGGAATGCATCCCGTGACGCTCCGCGTCACCTCAAAAGCGGACGCAGAGCGTCCATGGCGGCATTCCCACGCAGAGCGTGGGAACGATCGTTGGTCGTCGCTTGCTGCTACGGGCAGCGGTCTTTAGACTTACGCCTCATTTCAATGAGAGCAGGGTCGATGCCAGCTGCCTTTCCCCCCGATTCTGTTGGTCTGGTGACGCCGCAAGTGGCGCACTTCAGTGAACCCCTGGCCTTGGCCTGCGGACGTTCGTTGCCCGCTTATGACCTGATCTATGAAACCTACGGCACGCTGAACGCTACGGCGAGCAACGCCGTGCTGATCTGCCACGCCTTGTCCGGTCACCATCACGCCGCCGGCTTCCACAGCCCCGACGACCGCAAACCCGGTTGGTGGGACAGCTGCATTGGTCCCGGCAAGCCGATCGACACCAACAAGTTCTTCGTGGTCAGCCTGAATAATCTCGGCGGGTGCAACGGTTCCACCGGCCCCAGCAGCATCAATCCGGAAACCGGCAAGCCATTCGGCGCCGATTTCCCGGTGCTGACCGTGGAAGACTGGGTCCATAGCCAGGCGCGTCTCGCTGATTTGCTCGGCATTCACCAATGGGCCGCGGTGATCGGCGGCAGCCTTGGTGGCATGCAGGCCTTGCAATGGACCATCACCTACCCGGACCGCGTGCGGCACTGCCTGGCCATCGCCTCGGCACCAAAACTGTCAGCGCAGAACATCGCGTTCAACGAAGTCGCACGCCAGGCGATCCTCACCGATCCGGAGTTCCACGGCGGCTCGTTCCAGGAAGCGGGGGTGATCCCCAAGCGCGGGCTGATGCTGGCGCGGATGGTCGGGCACATCACGTACCTGTCCGACGACTCCATGGGTGAGAAATTCGGTCGCGGCCTCAAGAGCGAAAAGCTCAACTACGACTTCCACAGCGTCGAGTTCCAGGTCGAAAGCTACCTGCGCTATCAGGGTGAGGAATTTTCCGGACGTTTTGACGCCAACACCTACCTGCTGATGACCAAGGCGCTGGACTACTTCGACCCGGCGGCGAACTTCAACGATGACCTGGCGAAAACTTTCGCCGGTGCCACCGCCAAGTTCTGTGTGATGTCGTTCACCACCGACTGGCGCTTCTCCCCTGCCCGCTCGCGGGAACTGGTGGACGCGCTGATGGCAGCCAGGAAAGACGTCTGCTACCTGGAGATCGACGCTCCGCAAGGCCACGACGCCTTCCTGATTCCGATCCCGCGTTACTTGCAGGCCTTCAGCAATTACATGAACCGTATAGCGCTTTGAGGAAGACATGAGAGCCGATCTGGAAATCATCCAGGAATGGATCCCCGCCGGCAGCCGCGTGCTCGACCTCGGTTGCGGTGACGGCGAGTTGCTGACCTGGCTGCGTGACCACAAGCAGGTTACCGGCTATGGCCTGGAAAACGACCCGGACAACATTGCCGAATGCGTGGCCAAGGGCATCAACGTCATCGAGCAAGACCTGGACAAGGGCCTGGGCAACTTCGCCAGCAACAGCTTCGACATCGTGGTCATGACCCAGGCCCTGCAAGCTGTGCACTACCCGGACAAGATCCTCGACGAAATGCTTCGGGTCGGTCGCCAGTGCATCATCACCTTCCCCAACTTCGGTCACTGGCGCTGCCGCTGGTACCTGGCGAGCAAGGGCCGGATGCCGGTTTCGGAGTTTCTGCCGTACACCTGGTACAACACGCCGAACATCCACTTCTGTACTTTCGAAGACTTTGAAGCGCTGTGTCGCGAACGTGAAGCCAAGGTCATTGATCGGCTTGCCGTGGATCAACAGCATCGGCATGGGTGGGCCAGTAAGCTATGGCCTAATCTGTTAGGTGAGATCGGCATCTATCGCGTCAGCAGCCCCGGTCTGCCGGACCACAAGGTCGCGGTCTGAATCCCGACACTTCGAGGAGAACCATCATGGGTCGTCTAGCACTGTTTTTACTTACTGCCTGCCTGAGCGTCACCGCCATGGCCGCCGATGTCATCAAGGGCGAGCGCAAGGAAACCTTTGGCGACGTGACGGTGCATTACAACACCTTCAATTCCACCTTCCTGACCCCGGATATCGCCAAAGCCGCCGAGCTGACTCGCAGCAAAAACCAGGGCGTGATCAACGTATCGGTCCTCAAGGAAGGTAAACCGCAGACAGCGCAGGTCAGCGGGACGGTCAAGGACCTGATCAGCGCCCCAGTGCCGCTGAAGTTCAAGCAGATCACTGAAGCAGGCGCGGTCTACTACATCGCCCAGTTCCCGGTACCGCAGCAGGAAATCCGCACCTTTGAAATCAAGGTGCAGACCGGCGACAAAATCAACACCATCAATTTCAACCAAGAGCTCTTCCCCGGCCAATGATGAATTTCACGCAACTCGTATTGGCCAGCCATAACGCCGGCAAACTCAAGGAACTCCAGGCCATGCTCGGCGAATCGGTGCACTTGCGCTCGATCGGCGAGTTCAGCAGCGTCGAGCCTGAAGAAACCGGCCTGTCGTTCGTCGAGAACGCCATTCTCAAGGCGCGCAATGCCTCACGCATTTCCGGCCTGCCGGCCTTGGCCGACGATTCGGGGCTGGCGGTGGACTTCCTCGGCGGTGCGCCGGGTATCTATTCGGCCCGTTACGCCGACGGCAAGGGCGATGCGGCGAACAACGCCAAACTGCTCGACGTGATGAAAGACGTGCCACAGGCCGAGCGCGGCGCGCAGTTCGTCTGCGTATTGGCGCTGGTGCGTCATGCCGATGATCCGCTACCGATTCTCTGCGAAGGCCTGTGGCATGGGCGCATCCTGACCCAGGCCAGCGGCGAACACGGTTTTGGCTACGACCCGCTGTTCTGGGTGCCATCGCGCGATTGCTCCAGCGCCGAGCTGAGCCCGAGCGAAAAGAACCTCATCAGCCACCGCGCCCGTGCAATGGATCTGCTGCGCCAGCGTCTAGGCCTGATATGACCCTTGAATCATCCGCGTCGCCGCTGATCTTCGGCGGCGCCGCACAATCGCCTCGAGCGGCCCTGCCCGTGCTGCCGCCCTTGGCGTTGTACATCCACATCCCGTGGTGTGTACGCAAATGCCCCTATTGCGACTTCAACTCCCACACCGCCAGCCCGGTGCTGCCGGAAGAAGAGTATGTCGACGCCTTGCTGGCCGACCTCGATCAGGATCTGCATGCGGTCTATGGCCGCGAACTGAGCTCGATCTTCTTCGGTGGCGGTACGCCGAGCCTGTTCAGCGCCGAGGCTCTGGGCCGTTTGCTCAAGGGCGTCGAACAACGCATTCCGTTTGCCAGTGACATCGAAATCACCCTGGAAGCCAACCCCGGAACGTTCGAGCAGGAGAAATTCCGCGCTTACCGGGCGCTGGGCATCAATCGCCTGTCGATCGGCATCCAGAGCTTTCAGGAAGAGAAACTCAAGGCCCTGGGGCGGATTCACAACAGCGACGAAGCCGTGCGTGCCGCCGGCATGGCCCGTCAGGCAGGCTTCGAGAACTTCAATCTGGACCTGATGCACGGTTTGCCCGATCAGTCCCTGGATGACGCTCTGAACGACCTGCGCCAGGCTATTGCCCTGAAGCCGACGCACCTGTCCTGGTATCAGTTGACGCTGGAGCCGAACACGGTGTTCTGGAACCAGCCGCCGACGCTGCCGGAAGATGACACCCTGTGGGACATTCAAGAGGCCGGTCAGGCGCTGTTGGCCGAACACGGTTACGCGCAGTACGAAGTCTCGGCCTATGCCCAACCCGGCCGTCCGGCGCGGCATAATCTCAATTACTGGAGTTTCGGCGACTTCATCGGCATCGGCGCCGGTGCCCACGGCAAGCTCAGCCATCCGGACGGGCGCATCGTGCGCACCTGGAAGACCCGCCTGCCGAAGGATTACCTCAATCCGGCCAAAAGCTTCAAGGCTGGCGAGAAGGCGCTGACCAACGAAGAACTGCCGTTCGAGTTCCTGATGAACGCCTTGCGCCTGACCGAGGGCGTCGAAGCGCGGTTGTATCCGGAGCGCACCGGACTGCCCCTGGAAAGCCTTGCCGAAAGCCGCCGCGAGGCCGAACAAAGCGGCTTAATGCAGGTCGAACCGTCACGTCTGGCGGCCACGATGCGCGGACAACTCTTTCTCAATGACTTGCTGCAGAAATTTCTGACATAAGGAAATCGAATGGATCTGGTACTCGACCTGCTCGCCACCGTGTCCCGCTGGAGCCGTAGCAACCTGTCGGAAATCTCTCTGGCGCTGGTGGGCTGCCTGCTGGTGCTGTTTGGCGCCGACATCAAAGGCTGGGTCGACCAACGCCTGGGCAGCATCGCCGGCGCCTTGCGCGTCCCGCTGATGGCCCTGCTGTGCATGGTCGGCAGCGGCGTGGCGCTGATCTATGCCACGCCATGGATCATCAAAGGCCTGAGCCAGTTCAACAACTACAGCCTGGCGCCGGTATTGTTGGTGGTGCTGGTGCTGATCGGCGTCGTAGCCGACCGCCGCTAAATTCGAATAGCACACAAAACAATGTGGGAGCGGGCTTGCCCGCGATGAGGCCATAACATTCAACATCTCTGTTGACTGTCAAACCGCCATCGCGGGCAAGCCCGCTCCCACAGGTTTTACGCCAGTTTTTCGAACTTCAAATCCCACACGCCATGCCCAAGACGTTCGCCGCGGCGTTCGAACTTGGTGATCGGGCGTTCGGCCGGGCGCGGCACGCATTTGCCGTCTTCGGCCAGGTTGCGATAACCCGGCGCGACGTTCATCACTTCCAGCATGTACTCGGCGTACGGTTCCCAGTCGGTCGCCATATGCAGAATGCCGCCGACCTTCAGCTTGCTGCGCACCAGTTCAGCGAACGATGCCTGAACGATACGACGCTTGTGGTGACGGCTCTTGTGCCACGGGTCCGGGAAAAACAGCATCAGGCGATCAAGGCTGTTGTCGGCGATGCAACGGTTGAGCACTTCGATCGCATCGCAATCGTAGACACGCAGGTTGGTCAGGCCCTGAGTCAGCACGCCATTGAGCAGCGCGCCGACACCCGGACGATGAACTTCAACGCCAATGAAATCCTGCTCCGGCGAAGCTGCGGCCATTTCCAGCAGCGAATGGCCCATGCCGAAGCCGATTTCCAGGGAGCGCGGTGCCGAGCGACCGAATACCTGGTCGAAGTCCACCGGCGCGTCCGCCAGTGGCAGCACAAACAGCGGCGTGCCTTGGTCCAGACCGCGCTGTTGGCCTTCGGTCATGCGCCCGGCGCGCATCACGAAACTCTTGATGCGGCGGTGTTGGCGCTCTTCGCCTTCTTCCGTCTGGATAGGCGTGTCGTTTGATTCAGTCATCAATGGCTCTTACTTGATCAGACCATCCAGCGGCGAGGAGGCGCTGGCATAGAGTTTTTTCGGCATGCGGCCGGCGAGGTAGGCCAAGCGACCTGCAACGATGGCGTGTTTCATGGCTTCGGCCATCATGATCGGCTGCTGGGCATGGGCGATGGCCGAGTTCATCAGCACCGCTTCACAGCCCAGTTCCATGGCGATGGTGGCGTCGGAAGCCGTACCGACACCGGCATCCACCAACACCGGAATTTTCGCTTCTTCGAGGATGATCTGCAGGTTGTACGGGTTGCAGATCCCCAGGCCGGAACCGATCAGACCGGCCAGCGGCATGACCGCGATGCAGCCGATTTCCGCCAGTTGACGGGCAATGATCGGGTCATCGCTGGTGTACACCATCACGTCGAAGCCTTCCTTGACCAGCACTTCGGCGGCCTTGAGGGTTTCGATCACGTTGGGGAACAGGGTTTTCTGATCCGCCAGCACTTCCAGCTTCACCAGATTGTGGCCGTCGAGCAGCTCACGGGCCAGGCGGCAGGTGCGCACGGCTTCAATGGCGTCGTAGCAACCGGCGGTGTTAGGCAGGAAGGTGTAGCGATCCGGCGACAGGACTTCGAGCAGGTTCGGTTCGCCCGGGTTCTGGCCGAGGTTGGTGCGGCGCACGGCGAAGGTGACGATCTCGGCACCCGAGGCTTCGATGGCCAGACGGGTTTCTTCCATGTCGCGGTATTTGCCGGTGCCTACCAGCAAACGCGACTGGTAAGTACGACCGGCCAGGACGAAGGGCTTGTCGCTACGAACGATGCTCATGGGAAATCCTCTGTAGGGGTGAGGTTCTTGCAGAATATTCTGTGGCCGCTCGGGCCGGGCAGCTAGCCGCCGCCGATGGCGTGGACCACTTCGACGCAATCGCCGTCGTTCAGCGTGGTGTCGGCATGCTGGCTGCGCGGGACGATATCCAGATTGAGTTCGACCGCCACCCGGCGCCCGGTCAGTTCCAGACGGGTCAGCAGGGCCGCAACGGTTTCACCGTCGGGCAGTTCAAGGGATTCGCCGTTCAATTGAATGCGCATGCCGAATGCCGCCATCATTTTTAGGGGCTGGCATTCTAGCCCGATCAGTCAGGCCGACCCAAGCCATTCGTCACGAAATGGACCGCGTGGTCAGCTCAACCGCCAGGCGGCAAGCCCCAGGCAAACCCAGCCGACCAGGAACGCCAGGCCACCGAAGGGTGTAACGATCCCGAGCTTGCTGACGCCGGTCATCGTCAGCAGGTACAGGCTGCCGGAAAACAACACAATACCAATGGCAAATGACGCTCCGGCCCAGGTAATCAGGCGACAGGGAATCTGCGCGGCCAACAGCGCCACACCCAGCAACGCCAAGGTATGCACCAGTTGATAAGTGACGCCCGTATGGAAAATCGTCAAATACTCAGGCGCCAGGCGGCTTTTCAGGCCGTGGGCGGCGAATGCGCCCAAGGCTACGCCGGTGAAACCGAAGAAAGCAGCCAACATCAGGAAGCCACGCAACATGAAGAACTCCAGTCAGACTCGATCAACAGGGTCTGTATAATGGCCGGCTCAATGGGTTCGGCCAAGCCATCTCTATGCTGCAGTTAATTTTCCGTCGTCTCACAAAGGCCCTGCTCTGGTTCGCGGGCGGTAGCGTATTGCTGGTGTTGCTGTTTCGGGTGGTGCCGCCACCGGGAACGGCGCTGATGGTCGAGCGCAAGATCGAATCCTGGTTCGACGGCGAGCCGATTGACTTGCAGCGCATCTGGAAACCCTGGGATGAAATCTCCGACAACCTGAAAGTCGCGGTGATTGCCGGTGAGGACCAGAAGTTTCCCGAGCATTGGGGCTTTGATATCGGCGCGATTCAGGCGGCGTTTGCGCATAACGAACGCGGCGGCTCGATTCGCGGTGCCAGCACCCTGAGCCAGCAAGTGTCGAAGAACCTGTTTCTGTGGTCTGGCCGCAGCTGGCTGCGCAAAGGCCTGGAGGTCTGGTTTACCGGGCTGATCGAGGTGTTCTGGCCCAAGCAGCGGATTCTTGAGGTGTACCTCAACAGCGTCGAGTGGGATGAAGGGGTGTTTGGCGCCGAAGCGGCGGCTCGGCATCACTTTGGTGTCGGCGCTCGCTCGATATCCCGACAGCAGGCGAGTTTGCTGGCTGCGGTACTGCCGAACCCGCGGGTGTGGAGCGCCAGCCATCCAACCTCTTACGTTGCAAGACGGGCCGGGTGGATTCGCCAGCAGATGAGTCAGTTGGGTGGGGACAGTTATCTGCTCGGGCTCAACGATTCGCGTCGGGCACCTTGGTCTCAGTAACCGCTCACGATTTTTTGGGCACTATAGAACCCTATGGGAGCGGGCTTGCCCGCGATGACGGCTGATCATTCAACATTGATGTCGACTGACACTACGCCTTCGCGGGCAAGCCCGCTCCCACAGGGACCAAGGCGAAGCTGAAAAATGGGCCCAAACAAAAACGCCCCGATCAAATGATCGGGGCGTTTTTTATTGCCTTCGCGCGGGTTACGCAGCGATCGACAACTTGAGCTTGTTCATCGCGCTCTTCTCGAGCTGACGAATACGCTCGGCCGACACGTTGTACTTCTGCGCCAGGTCGTGCAGCGTGGCTTTTTCTTCTGCCAGCCAGCGCTGGTAGAGGATGTCGCGGCTGCGGTCGTCCAGCACTTCAAGCGCTTCGTGCAGGTTGTGGTTGGAGTTGTCGCTCCAGTCGGCGTCTTCCAGTTGACGGGCCGGGTCGTACCGGTGGTCTTCCAGATAGTTGGCCGGCGACTGGAATGCACTGTCGTCGTCCGCTTCCGCGGCCGGGTCGAAAGCCATGTCATGGCCGGTCAGGCGACTTTCCATCTCGCGCACTTCCCGCGGCTCTACGCCGAGGCTTTCCGCCACGCGATGGACTTCCTCGTTGTTCAGCCAGGCCAGACGTTTCTTCTGGCTGCGCAGGTTGAAGAACAGCTTGCGCTGAGCCTTGGTGGTCGCGACTTTCACGATCCGCCAGTTGCGCAGGATGAACTCGTGGATTTCCGCCTTGATCCAGTGCACCGCAAAGGACACCAGGCGAACACCCATTTCCGGGTTGAAACGCTTGACCGCTTTCATCAGGCCGACGTTGCCTTCCTGGATCAGGTCAGCCTGGGCCAGGCCGTAGCCGGAATAGCTACGGGCAATGTGTACGACAAAACGCAGGTGGGCGAGCACCATCTGCCGAGCCGCCCCCAAATCCTGCTCATAATAGAGACTCTCGGCCAGTTCACGCTCCTGCTCCGGCGTCAGCAATGGAATGCTGTTCACCGTGTGCACATAGGCCTCCAGGTTCGCACCCGGGACCAGAGCATATGCAGGCTGCAAAGAATTGGTCATACGAAAAAACCTCCGACTTACATAACTCGTGCAGTTCAGCACTGCGAAAATTGACCGGAAACCAAAAAACAAGTTCCCATAAACGCTGAAAGGTCAATACGAGCAAAATGATATTACTTTGGCGCAAGCTCCCGCAGGTGGCGTGCGACTGCAATCCATGCACCGATATACCCCAACAGCACCGCGCCAAGCAAGAGCGATAGACCGTCGGCAACTGGCACTCCGGCCAGCGCAAAATCACTGCCGTACAAACCGGCCAGTCCAACTACCGCGTCGTTCAGCCAGTTCAGGCCGAACGCCAACACACCCCAGGAAAGAATCCCTGCACCAAAGCCATAAAGCGCACCCATATACAGAAAGGGCCTGCGCACATAGCTGTCAGTGCCGCCGACGAGTTTAATCACTTCTATCTCTGTGCGGCGGTTTTCAATATGAAGACGAATGGTATTGCCTATCACCAAAAGTAATGCAGAAACCAAAAGCACGGTCAGACCGAAGACAAAACGGTCGCCCAGCTTGAGGATGGCTGCCAGACGCTCGACCCAGACTAGATCAAGTTGCGCTTGTTGTACCTTCGGCAATTCGGAAAGTTTTTGTCTCAATGCTTCAAGCGCGGGTTTGTCGACCTCATTCGGGGTCACCAGGACCACGCCCGGCAGCGGGTTTTCCGGAAGTTCCTTGAGCGCTTCGCCCAGTCCAGACTGCTGCTGGAACTCTTCCAGCGCCTGATCGCGACCCACGTATTCGGCGTCGGCCACGCCCGGCATGCCCTTGATCTGCTCGCGCAACGACTCGCCTTGTTCAGGACTGGCATCGAGTTGCAGGTACAGGGAAATCTGCGCCGCACGCTGCCAGGAACCACCGAGGCGCTCGACGTTATTCAGCAAAAGTGACAGACCCATCGGCAAACTGAGGGCAACCGCCATCACCATGCAGGTGAAAAAGCTGCCGATCGGGTGTTTGCCCAAGCGGCGCAAGCTGTCCAGCAGACTCGCACGATGGCTTTCGACCCAGGCGCGGAACAGCGTAGAGAAATCCGGACCATCGTCATCGTCGCGCTTTTTCTTCTGCTGCGGTTGCGGATCGGCGGCCTTCGGGGCCACGCGCTCGGAAACCTTGGGGCTACGTGTTGCACTCATACGCCAGCCTCCCCGTCACCAATCAATCGGCCACGCTGCAGCGTGAGCATGCGATGACGCATGCGGGCAATCAATGCCAGGTCGTGACTGGCGATCAGCACACTGGTGCCCAGACGGTTGATGTCTTCGAACACGCCCATGATTTCTGCCGCCAGACGCGGGTCGAGGTTACCGGTGGGTTCGTCCGCCAGCAGCAAGGCTGGACGGTGAACGATGGCGCGGGCGATGCCGACGCGCTGTTGCTGGCCGGTGGACAGGTCGCCGGGGTAGAGATCGGTTTTGTCCGAGAGCGCCACGCGCTCCAGGGCCGAGTCCACGCGCTTGGCGACTTCGGCCTTGGACAGGCCAAGGATCTGCAACGGCAACGCGACGTTGTTGAACACCGTGCGATCGAACAGCAACTGGTGGTTCTGAAACACCACGCCGATTTGCCGGCGCAGGAACGGAATCTGCGCATTGCTGATGGTGCTCAGGTCTTGCCCTGCCAGCAGCAATTTGCCGGTGGTCGGACGCTCCATGGCCAGCAACAGCCGCAACAAGGTGCTTTTGCCAGCGCCGGAATGGCCGGTGACAAACAAGAATTCGCCCCGACGGACTCGAAAGCTCAGCTCATGCAAGCCGACGTGACCATTCGGGTAGCGTTTACCGACCTGTTCGAAACGAATCATGAACGCTCCCGCTCGGCAAACAATGCCTGGACAAAGGGTTCTGCTTCAAAAGTACGCAAATCGTCGATGCCTTCGCCGACGCCGATATAGCGAATCGGTAAGCCAAACTGCTTGGCCAGGGCGAAAATCACCCCACCCTTGGCGGTGCCGTCGAGTTTGGTCAGCGCCAGGCCGGTCAATTCGACGGTCTGGTTGAATTGCTTGGCCTGGTTGATGGCGTTCTGGCCGGTACCGGCGTCGAGCACCAACAGGACCTCGTGCGGTGCATCGGCGTCGAGCTTGCCGATTACCCGACGAACTTTTTTCAGTTCTTCCATCAGGTTGTCTTTGGTGTGCAAACGACCGGCGGTGTCGGCGATCAGCACGTCAATGCCACGGGCCTTGGCGGCCTGCACGGCATCGAAGATGACCGAAGCCGAATCGGCGCCGGTGTGCTGGGCGATGACCGGAATCTTGTTGCGCTCACCCCAGACTTGCAACTGCTCGACCGCTGCGGCGCGAAAGGTGTCACCGGCGGCGAGCATGACTTTCTTGCCTTCCAGTTGCAGCTTCTTCGCCAGTTTGCCGATGGTGGTGGTCTTGCCGGCACCATTGACGCCCACCACCAGAATCACGAACGGCTTGTTCTGTGAGGTGATTTTCAGTGGCTGCTCGACCGGTTTGAGCATGGCGGCCAGTTCGGCCTGCAGGGATTTGTACAGTGCATCGGCATCGGCCAATTCTTTGCGGGCGACTTTCTGAGTCAGGCGCTGAATGATCACCGACGTCGCTTCGACGCCGACATCGGCGGTCAGCAGACGGGTTTCGATGTCTTCGAGCAACTCGTCATCGATGATTTTCTTGCCGAGGAACAGACTGGCCATGCCCTCGCCAATGCTGGCGCTGGTCTTGGACAAGCCTTGCTTGAGGCGGGCGAAGAAACCGGCCTTGGTCTCTTCGGTACGCACAGGCTCGACCGGAGTTTCAACTGGAGCAACGGGCGTGGCGACAACCGGAACGATGACCGGTGCAGGTGCAGGTGCTGGCTCTGGCTCTGGCTCTCGCGCTTGAACAACCGGAGCAACCGGAGCAACCGGAGCGGGAGCAACAAATGCCGGCACTACAGGCTCTGGAACAACCGGCGCAGGCTCAGCCACGAACACAGGCTCAACAACCGGCGCAACCACTGGCGCCCGAACCGGCTCAGGAGCGAACGCAGTCGGGGCCGGAATCGGCGGCGTGATATGAGCTGCTTGCTCATCTTCGACCAGTGCCACCGGCTCTTCCGCCACCGGCAACGTCAGCCACGGCTCGGCGACGGGCGTCAGCGGCAATGGGGCCACGATTACGGTTTCAGAAGCAGGCTCGGCCGCGGATTGCAGCACCGGCTCGGCGATCGGCAGGGCAATCGGCGCGGGCACTTCTTCCATGACTGGCGCAGGGGTTGCCTCAGAAAGTGGCTGTGGCTGTTCGACAACGGGTTCCTGCGGCTTTTTGCGCAGCCATCCGAACAGGCTTTTCTTCTCGCCAGCCGCAGCTGGGGTCTTCTTGTCGTCGTTGGAACCAAACATGGAGGACGGCTATCTCACGGTAGCGACGCGCCAAAGGGCGCCTCGGCAATAAATAATTCGATGCAGAACAGACTGCGATTCATCCAGCTTGTTCACGCGCAACATTTTGTCGAGGTACCAACGGCACCTCAAAGTTTGATCAATACGAAGGACTGGAACGGCATCGTCGGCGAAAACGCAGAGTTTAGCTGACAAACTCAAAGCCCAAGCCGCAAACCCAAACAACCTACTGACCGATCAAAGGCCTGATAGGCGTGGCCGCCAGTAAAACGGATCAGTATCCTAGCACCTCCTCGCCCGCCTAGGCTAAGACCAAGCGGGCAGCCCCAAAGGTTTAAAAACGAATGAATGCTTTAGCCCGCCGCGCTGCAGGCCTGCTGTTCAGCACAGTTTGTCTGCCACTTTCAGCCCTGGCTGCCGATCCACAACCCACCCACGAATTCACCCTCGACAACGGCCTGAAGGTCGTCGTGCGCGAAGACCATCGTGCGCCGGTCGTCGTTTCCCAGGTCTGGTACAAGGTTGGCTCAAGCTATGAGACCCCGGGCCAGACCGGGCTGTCCCATGCGCTGGAACACATGATGTTCAAGGGCAGCGAGAAGGTCGGCCCCGGTGAAGCCTCGCTGATCTTGCGCGACCTCGGTGCCGAAGAAAACGCCTTCACCAGCGATGACTTCACCGCCTATTACCAGGTGCTGGCCCGTGATCGTCTGGGCGTGGCCTTCGAGCTGGAAGCGGACCGCATGGCCAATCTGCGCCTGCCAGCCGACGAGTTCACCCGCGAGATCGAGGTGATCAAGGAAGAACGTCGCCTGCGCACCGACGACAAGCCGATGTCCAAGGCCTATGAACGCTTCATGGCCATGGCCTACCCCGCCAGCGGTTATCACACGCCGACCATCGGCTGGATGGCGGACCTCGACCGCATGAAAATCGAAGAACTGCGCCATTGGTATCAGTCCTGGTATGTACCGAACAACGCCACCCTGGTGGTGGTCGGTGACGTGACCCCGGATGAAGTCAAAACCCTGGCCCAGCGTTACTTCGGCCCGATCGCCAAGCGCGACGTGCCATCAGCGAAAATCCCGCTGGAACTGGCCGAGCCCGGCGAACGGAAGATCACCCTGCATGTGCAGACTCAATTGCCGAGCCTGATGCTGGCCTTCAACGTGCCGAGCATCGCTACCGCCGAAGACAAGCGTTCAGTTAACGCTCTGCGCCTGATCTCCGCCCTGCTCGACGGCGGCTACAGCGGCCGGATCCCGACGCAACTGGAACGCGGCGAAGAGCTGGTGTCCGGCGGTTCGTCGAGCTACGACGCCTATACCCGCGGCGACAGTCTGTTCACTTTGTCGGCCACGCCGAACACCCAGAAGAAGAAAACCATGGCCCAGGCGGAAGCCGGCCTGTGGAAACTGCTCGAACAGCTGAAAACCACCGCGCCGTCCACTGAAGAGCTGGAGCGGGTGCGAGCGCAGGTCATTGCCGGCCTGGTCTACGAGCGTGACTCGATCACCAGCCAGGCCACCGCCATCGGCCAACTGGAAACCGTCGGGCTGTCCTGGAAACTGATGGACACCGAACTCGCCGATCTGGAAAGCGTGACCCCGCAAGACATCCAGAAAGCCGCCAAGCTGTATTTCACCCGCGCACGTCTCAGCGTCGCCCATGTACTGCCAGAGGAGACGACTCATGAGTGAGCGTAAAAAACCGCGCCTGGCCCTGATCGGCCTGGTCGTCATTGCATTGCTCGGGGCTGCCGCCTTTTATTTCTCCAAGTCTGACGAAACCAGCGCCAGCGAAGCCCTCGACAAAGCCAAGGCGAGCCAGAAGCTGCAATCGCTGGCAGAACTCGACGGCAAGGCCCCAAGCCATCGCTCGCTGAACGTGCAGACCTGGAACACGACCGAAGGCGCCAAGGTGCTGTTCGTTGAAGCCCGTGAGCTGCCGATGTTCGATATACGCCTGATCTTCGCCGCTGGCAGCAGCCAGGACGGCGATGCATCCGGCCTGGCCCTGCTGACCAACGCCATGCTCAATGAAGGTGTGGCTGGCAAAGACGTCAGCGCTATCGCCCAAGGCTTCGAAGGCCTGGGGGCCGACTTCGGTAATGGCGCCTATAAAGACATGGCGATTGCGTCGCTGCGCAGCCTCAGTGCCGCGGACAAACGCGAGCCTGCCTTGAAGCTGTTCGCTGAAGTCGTCGGCAAACCGACCTTCCCCGCCGACTCATTTGCGCGCATCAAGAACCAGATGCTGGCCGGCTTCGAATATCAGAAACAGAACCCCGGCAAACTCGCCAGCATCGAGCTGATGAATCGCTTGTACGGCGATCACCCCTACGCGCATGCAAGCGACGGCACGGCGAAGAGCATTCCACCCATCACCCTGGCGCAATTGCGAGCCTTCCATCAGAAAGCCTACGCCGCCGGCAATGTGGTGATTGCGCTGGTGGGCGACCTGTCGCGCGCTGAAGCCGAGGCGGTTGCCGCCCAAGTGTCCGCCGACCTGCCCAAAGGCCCGGCCCTGGCGAAAATCGAACAGCCGACTGACCCCAAGTCGAGCATTGGCCATATCGAGTTTCCGTCCAAGCAGACCAACCTGATGATCGCGCAACTGGGCATCGACCGTGACGATCCGGATTACGCAGCGCTGTCCCTGGGCAATCAGATCCTTGGCGGCGGTGGTTTCGGCACTCGCTTGATGAGCGAAGTGCGCGAGAAGCGCGGCCTGGCCTACGGCGTGTATTCGGGTTTCAGCCCGATGCAGGCTCGCGGCCCGTTCATGATCAACCTGCAAACCCGCGCCGAGATGAGCGAAGGCACGCTGAAACTGGTGCAGGACGTGCTCGCCGATTATCTTAAGACCGGCCCCACCGAGAAAGAACTCGACGACGCCAAGCGCGAACTGGCCGGCAGCTTCCCGCTGTCCACCGCCAGCAACGCCGATATCGTCGGGCAGCTTGGCGCCATGGGTTTTTACAACTTGCCGCTGACCTATCTGGAAGACTTCATGCAGCAGTCCCAGAGCCTGACCGTCGAGCAAGTCAAAGCCGCATTGAACAAACACCTGAGCACGGACAAACTGGTCATCGTCAGCGCTGGCCCGACCGTGCCACAAAAGCCGTTGCCGGCCCCATCTGACAAACCTGCCGAGCAACCGCTCGGGGTTCCGGAGCACTAATGGCCAGTCCATCGCGTTCTAAAAAACCTGTTCACAACGTGCACAACGGTGTGAATCAACTGCGCATCATCGGCGGTGAATGGGGCAGCCGAAAGCTGAGCTTCCCCGATGCGCCAGGCTTGCGTCCAACGCCGGACCGAGTCCGTGAAACCCTGTTCAACTGGCTCGCGCCTTATGTCGCCGGGGCCAAGGTGCTCGACCCATTTGCCGGTAGCGGCGCGTTGTTTCTCGAGGCTTTGTCCCGTGGCGCAGCCATGGGCCAGGCACTGGATGCGAGCAACATCGCAGTAGCGAGCATCAAGGAACATCTGGGCACCCTGCGCTGCACGACCGGTCAGGTACAGACTGCCGACGCCTTGCGCTATCTGGAAACCCAACCAGCCACGGCGTTCGATCTGGTGTTTCTCGACCCGCCGTTTAATCAGAATCTGTTGCCTGCCGTTTGCACTTTGCTCGAAGAGCGTCAGTGGCTGAGTGACGATGCGTGGGTCTACACTGAAAGCGAAACGGCACCGTCGATATTGGGTTTGCCAGAAAATTGGCGCCTGCATCGGGAGCAAAAATCAGGACGGGTGTACTACGCGTTGTGGCAACGTATGGCAGGGAACGCCGGTTAGTCCGGCCTGTAAAAACGGTGCGAAGCTCAGTCAGTTAACGCTGCGGGTAAGCACCGCTGCATCGAGAGCAATCGTGTCCCATCTGCCAGAACGTTTCACTCCCGCCTTCACGCCCGCCTACGGTCTGGGCAATCCGCACTTACAAACCTTGTGGGGACCGCTATGGCGCAAAACCACACATATCGAGCGTGAGCGCGAGCGATTGTGGCTTGAAGATGGCGATTTCCTTGACCTGGACTGGCACGGCCCCCACAGCGCGAATGCACCGTTGGTGCTGGTATTGCACGGCCTGACCGGCTCGTCGAATTCGCCTTATGTGGCCGGGATGCAGAAGGCGCTCAGCACCCAGGGTTGGGCCAGTGTCGCGCTGAACTGGCGAGGTTGCTCCGGCGAGCCCAATCTGTTGCCGCGCAGCTACCATTCCGGGGCCAGTGAAGATTTGGCGGAAACCATCAAGCACCTGCGCACCCAACGCCCCCTCGCGCCGTTGTATGCGGTCGGTTATTCCATGGGCGGTAACGTGTTGCTCAAGCATTTGGGCGAAACCGGTAGCAACAGCGGGGTGCTCGGCGCCGTGGCGGTGTCGGTGCCGTTTCGCCTCGATCACTGTGCCGATCGCATCAGCCAGGGTTTTTCCAAATTCTATCAAGCGCATTTCATGCGGGAGATGGTCGCCTACATCAAGAACAAGCAGCGCAGGTTCCAGTATGAAGGGCATCAGGATGGCCTGGCGGCATTGGCGGCGCTGGGCTCGCTGGAGAACATGCGCACCTTCTGGGAGTTCGATGGCCGGGTCACCGCACCGCTGAATGGTTTCGCCGATGCCGCGGATTACTATCGCCGCGCTTCGAGTCGTTATTTCCTTGGAGAGATTCGCACACCGACCTTGATTATCCAGGCGGCGGATGACCCGTTTGTCTTTCCTCATAGCCTGCCGCAAGCCGACGAGTTGTCTGCCTGCACGCAATTCGAGTTGCAGGCCAAGGGTGGCCATGTCGGCTTCGTCGAGGGCTCGTTCCGGCAACCGGGTTACTACCTGGAAAGGCGCATTCCCCAATGGCTCGCCACCACAGGGCGCAAGTAACCCATGGATTCCGCTCAGGGCGAGTCGATTCACTTCTGGCAAACGGCGCCGTTGGCCGGGGTCGAGTTGTTGTCCGCGCGCTACATCGAGCACCGCTTCGCCCCCCATGTGCATGACGGCTATGTGATCGGCATGATCATGGCCGGGGCCCAGCGTTATCGCTATCGCGGCGCCGAGCATCTGGCCGGCAGCGGCACGCTGGTGCTGATCAACCCGGATGAACTGCACACCGGCCACAAAGGAACGGAAGACGGTTGGTTGTACCGGGCGTTTTATCCCGACAGTGGACAGATTCTTTCACTGCTGGACGAGCTCGAACTGCCTACCGATACCTTGCCGGCATTTAGTGCCACGTTGTATCGCGATCCAGACCTGGTGAAGGGGTTCTGCCAACTGCATCGGTTGCTGGAAAGTCCGTCCACGGCGCTGCAACAGCAGACGGTCTGGCGGGAAATGATGCTGTCGCTGTTGCAACGTCACGCAGCCGTCCCGGTCGCCGGTAAACCAGGCAAGGAGCACCGGGCGGTGACCCTGGCCAAGGAACTGCTGCAATCACGCTTGGCGGCGCCGCCCTCGCTGGAGGAACTGGCGGCGACGGTGAACCTGTCGCCTTTCCACTTCGCCCGGGTGTTCCGCAGAGCCACCGGCATGCCGCCACACACCTGGTTGATGCAGCAGCGTATCGCCCGGGCACGGGCGCTGTTACAGCGCGGCTGCCTGCCGCTGGAAGTCGCGACGCAGTTGGGTTTTGCCGACCAGAGCCATCTGAGTCGGCAGTTCAAACAGGTTTATGGCGTAGGACCGGGGGCGTATCGCAGTGCGCGGCAACTACCCGGTTATGGATGACTACAAAGATCCAAATGTGGGAGCGGGCTTGCTCGCGAAGACGGTGGGTCAGTCGATATCAATGTCGACTGTTACATCGTCTTCGCGAGCAAGCCCGCTCCCACAATGGATAGGGGATTATTCGCCCTTGGCGACGCCTCGCGCGGGATCGTTGATCCACTCACTCCACGACCCGGCATACAACGACCCCAACGGATAACCCGCCAGGCACAGGGCGAACAAGTTGTGGCAGGCGGTCACACCGGAACCGCAATACGCGACCAACTCCGTCGGTGAACGATCACCGAGCTTTGTGGCAAACCGCTGCTTGAGCTGTTCGGCCGGCAGGAACCGCCCGTCGCTGCCCAGGTTATCGGTGAACGCGGCACATTGTGCGCCGGGGATGTGCCCGGCAATCGGATCGATCGGCTCTACTTCGCCCTTGAAGCGCGGCAAGCCGCGGGCGTCGAGCAAGGTCAGCGAGGGCTGGCCGAGACGTTGCTGGAGTTGTTCGGCGCTGAGCACCAACGAAGCGTCCGGCGTCCCGGTGAAGGTGCCACGGGTGATCGACGGCGCATCAAGACTCAGGGGCAATCCGGCGGCGTGCCAGGCTTTCAACCCTCCATCGAGAATGAATACGCCATCGCGCTTGCCCAGCCACGCCAGCAACCACCAGGCCCGCGCCGCGTAGGCGCCGGGACCGTCATCGTACAAAACCACTTCGCTGTCGGCGTTGATGCCCCAGGCTTGAAAGCGTTCGATCAAGTCGACGGGTTCAGGCAATGGATGACGCCCGGTAACCCCCTTGACCACTGCACCGCTCAAATCACGCTCAAGATCGGCAAAGCTCGATCCGGCAATATGCCCTTCGGCGTAGCTGCGTTGACCGTAATCAGGGTCTTCGAGGGCAAAACGACAATCCAGAATCACCAGCCCCGGCGTCTCCTTTTTCAGGTCCAACGCTTGCGGGCTGATCAGTTGCGCAATGGGCATAACGGGCTCCTGTGATTTTGTCGGCTTCAATCCTGCTGCACTCTTTATCCCACTTCTTCCAGCGCCTGGGCCAGCGGCACATAAAACTCTTCGAACAGTGCATTCACCGCATCGTGAGCTTGATCGGTGACGAATCCGGCCTCCAGCACCAGTACCTGATACACGCCCCGTTTGATGGCCTGTTCGCTCAGATGATTGGAGTTTTCCCGCGTGGTGCACAGAAAACGCACCCACGATGTGAGGATGATCCAGGCATTGAGGGTCAGGGATTCGATCTGAACCTTGTCCATGCACAGAATGCCGGCCTCGACGAAGCCCGCATAGATGTGGGTACCCTGGATCAGGCAGCGCTGGGAAAAGCGCCGGTAACGGGCGGCCAGCTCGGGATCGCTGTCGAGCAAATGCTCGAGGTCACGATGCAGGAAGCGGTAGCGCCACATGGCGGAGAGCAATTCCTTGAGGTAGAAGCGCTTGTCTTCGACCGTTGCGGCGCGGCCCTGGGGCGGGCGCAGGAAGCTGTCCACCAGGTTTTCGTACTCACTGAACAATACGGCGATGATCGCCTGCTTGTTGGGGAAGTGGTAGTACAGGTTGCCCGGGGAAATCTCCATGTGGGCAGCAATGTGGTTGGTACTGATACTGCGCTCGCCCTGTTGATTGAACAGCTCCAGGCTGTTCTGCACGATGCGCTCGCTGGTTTTGATCCGAGGGGCCATGGCTTGAGCTTTAATTCAGAGTGCGATGAGGGGCATCTTACGACCTATCCGCGCATGGATAAAACAAAGCTGTGTCAGAGTGCCATTTGACTTTCTAGAGCATGGACTCTAAAAAGTTCCTCATTACAATAAATCCGGAGCGACCATGCCTGCTGACATCGCCTACTTGAAGAACCTGCAGCAGCCTCTGGACGAGCTCCAAACCCTGTTCGACGCTCAACGCGCGGCGTATGCAGTCAACCCGATGCCACCCGCGGCTCAGCGCCAGCAATGGCTAAAAGCGTTGCGGGACCTGCTGAGCAATGAGCGCCAGGCCCTGATCGACGCCATCAGCCAGGACTTCAGCCACCGCAGCGCCGATGAAACCCTGCTCGCCGAGTTGATGCCCAGCCTGCACGGCATTCACTACGCCAGCCGGCACCTCAAAGGCTGGATGAAAACCTCGCGACGCAAAGTCGGCCTCGCCTTTCAGCCAGCATCGGCCAAAGTGGTTTATCAGCCGTTGGGCGTGGTCGGAGTGATCGTGCCGTGGAACTACCCGCTTTACCTGGCCATCGGGCCGCTGGTGGGTGCGTTGTCGGCGGGCAATCGGGTGATGCTCAAACTCAGCGAATCGACCCCCGCCACTGGTTTGCTGCTCAAGGAATTGCTGGGCCGGGTTTTCCCTCAGGACTTGGTCTGCGTGGTGCTGGGTGAGGCCGATATCGGTGTCGCGTTCTCACGGCTGCGTTTCGATCATTTGCTGTTCACGGGCGCCACCAGCATCGGCAAACACGTGATGCGCGCGGCGGCCGAGAATCTGACGCCAGTGACCCTCGAACTGGGTGGCAAGTCCCCGGCCATCGTTTCCCGCGATGTGCCGCTTGAGGACGCCGCCGAACGCATCGCTTTCGGTAAGACCCTCAACGCCGGGCAAACCTGTGTCGCCCCGGACTACGTGCTGGTGCCGGAAGACCGCATCGGCTCTTTCGTCGAAGCCTATCGCCAGGCGGTTCGCGGGTTTTATCCGACGCTGGCCGACAACCCGGACTACACCGCTATCATCAACGACCGGCAGCTGGCGCGGCTCAACGGTTACCTCAGCGACGCCACCAGCAAGGGCGCGCTGCTGATTCCGCTGTTCGATCAGGGCCAGGGCCGGCGCATGGGTCATAGCCTGCTGCTCAACGTCAACGACGACATGACGGTGATGCAGGACGAAATCTTCGGCCCGTTGCTGCCGATTGTGCCGTACAAAGACCTCGACGAAGCGTTTGCCTACATCAACCAACGCCCTCGCCCACTGGCGCTGTATTACTTCGGCTACGACAAGCGCGAGCAAAACCGCGTCCTCAACGAAACCCATTCCGGTGGCGTTTGCCTCAATGACACCTTGCTGCACGTTGCTCAGGACGACATGCCGTTCGGCGGCATCGGTGCCTCGGGCATGGGCCACTACCACGGCCACGAAGGTTTCCTGACCTTCAGCAAGGCCAAAGGCGTGCTGATCAAACAGCGCTTCAATGCGGCGAAGCTGATCTATCCGCCGTACGGCAAGTCCATTCAGAAACTGATCCAGAAGCTGTTTATCCGCTAACGATCATCACCGCCGGGTAATAACAATAATGAGCCCAAGCCTGTCCGACACTCCCGCGCTATCACGGCGCGGCTTGCTTAAATTCAGCCTCGGCGCCAGCGCTTTTCTAGCGACGGCCGGATTAGGCGCGAGCCTCAGCGGCTGCTCATCGAGCAACCCGGCCAGCGGTTTCGCGATTCTTCGCAACAGTGACCTGCTGTTTCTGCGGGCAGTGATTCCGGTGATGCTCGACGGCGCCGTGTCCATCGAAAAAATGCCGGCTGCCGTCGCCGAGACCCTGTACAGCCTGGATAACGGCCTGAATCACCTGTCGCCGGAAATGCTCAAACTGACCCGGCAATTGTTCGATGTGTTGGGGATGGCCGTGACTCGCGGGCCACTGACCGGAATCTGGGGCAGCTGGGAAAACGCCAGCAGCGAACAGATCCGGCACTTTCTCGACCGTTGGGAAAACAGTTCGTTGAGCCTGCTGCGCATGGGCCACAGCTCGTTGCTGCAAATGGTGATGATGGCGTGGTACAGCCGGGCTGAATCGTGGGCGCATTGCGGGTATCCGGGGCCGCCCACCGTTTGAGACCGAGTCGACCCTATCGCGGGCAAGCCACGCTCCCACAGGGTTTGAGTCGCTCACAAAAGGGTGGTCCATCTCAAATCCTGTGGGAGCGTGGCTTGCCCGCGATGGCGTCAGCCGCATCACCACCGAATCCAAAATAATAAGAGAACCCGAACATCATGCCCGTACCCGATCCGTTCCGCGAAGGCCTGGCCCGTGGCTGGAAAACCTACAACGGCGCCCGACTGACCCAGGACCTGACCCTCGAAACGGACGTGGCAATCATCGGCAGCGGCGCCGGCGGCGGGACCACCGCCGAAATCCTCAGCGCCGCCGGCTACAAGGTGTTGCTGATCGAAGAAGGCCCGCTCAAGACCAGCAGCGATTTCAAGATGCTCGAAGACCAGGCCTACACCAGCCTCTATCAGGAAGGCATCGGGCGCATGAGCAAGGACGGCGCGATCACCATCCTTCAGGGCCGTGCAGTGGGCGGCACCACGCTGATCAACTGGACCTCAAGCTTTCGCACCCCGGACCCGACGCTGGAACACTGGGCCAAAGAGCACGACGTCATAGGTCACACGCCGGCCGAAATGACGCCCTGGTTCGAGCAAATGGAACAACGCCTGGGCGTCGCCCCGTGGCCGGTGCCGCCCAACGCCAACAACGACGTCATCCGCAAAGGCTGCGAAAAACTCGGCTACGCCTGGCATGTGATTCCGCGCAACGTGCGCGGTTGCTGGAACATCGGCTACTGCGGCATGGGTTGCCCGACCAACGCCAAGCAATCGATGCTGGTCACGACCATTCCGGCGACCCTGGAAAAAGGTGGCGAGCTACTCTATCTGGCCCGCGCCGAAAAGCTGTCGATCAAAGACGGCAAGGTCACTGGCTTGCAATGTGTGGCGATGGATGAGCGTTGCGTTGCGCCTACCGGACGCACGATTACGGTCAAGGCTCGGCATTACGTGCTGGCCGGCGGCGGGATCAACAGCCCGGCGCTGCTAATGCGCTCCGAAGCGCCGGATCCTCACGAGCGGCTGGGTAAACGGACCTTCCTGCACTTGGTAAACATGTCCGCCGGGCTGTTTGATGAGGTGATCAACCCGTTCTATGGCGCGCCGCAGTCGATCTATTCCGACCATTTCCAGTGGCAGGATGGCACCACCGGCAAGATGTCTTACAAACTGGAGGTTCCACCGCTGCACCCCGCGCTGGCCAGCACCCTGCTTGGCGGCTTCGGCACGGAAAGCGCCCGGCATATGGAAAACCTGCCGCACACCCATGCCATGTTGGCGTTGCTGCGGGACGGTTTTCACCCGGACAGCCCTGGTGGCAGCGTCGAATTGCGCGGTGACGGTACACCGGTGCTCGACTATCAGGTTTCACCGTATACCTGGGACGGGGTGCGTCGGGCTTTCCACAGCATGGCCGAGATCCAGTTCGCCGGTGGCGCCAACGCCGTGATGCCGATGCACGCCGACGCTCGTTACGTGAAAACCCTCGCCGAAGCGCGCGCATTGATCGACGATTTGAGACTTGAGTTGTATCGCACGCGTCTGGGCAGTGCCCATGTGATGGGCGGTTGTGCCATGGGTGAAGATCCGAAAAGCGCTGTGACCGACAGCCTTGGTCGACATCATCAACTGCGTAATCTGTCGATTCATGACGGCTCGCTTTTCCCCACCAGCATTGGCGCAAACCCCCAATTGTCGGTCTACGGACTGACGGCGCAATTGGCCACTTCGCTGGCCGAACGTTTGAAAAACCCATGAAAACGCGGAATATTCCCATCGTCTATAGTGCTTTCTTACCCAACAGGCGACTTGGCCGACCGGGAAGGCTGCGATACCATCCGACTCCCCAACGGACTCCCGCCAGGACGACGCGATGAACCGAGTGTTGTACCCAGGTACCTTCGACCCTATTACCAAGGGCCATGGCGATCTGGTCGAACGCGCCTCGCGCCTGTTCGATCACGTGATCATCGCCGTCGCCGCCAGCCCGAAAAAAAACCCGCTGTTTCCCCTGGAACAACGTGTGGAGCTGGCCCGCGAGGTCACCAAACATTTGCCGAACGTTGAAGTCGTCGGTTTCTCGACGTTGCTCGCGCATTTCGCCAAAGAGAAGAACGCCAACATATTCCTGCGTGGTTTGCGCGCGGTGTCGGACTTCGAATACGAATTCCAGCTGGCCAACATGAATCGCCAACTGGCACCGGATGTGGAAAGCCTGTTTCTCACACCGTCCGAGCGTTATTCATTCATTTCCTCGACGCTGGTGCGTGAAATCGCGGCCCTGGGCGGCGATATCACCAAGTTCGTCCACCCGGCGGTGGCCGACGCCCTCACCCTGCGCTTTAAAAAGTAGGAGCTGCCGAAGGCTGCGATCTTTTACGGCTATCGCAATCTTCGATCGCTGCACTTGATCGCGCCCGCGTGCACTGCGGGCGCCAATGCGGCACAATTGTGCGCATTGATTTATTGCGCCCGGGCCTGCCGCCCCGGCTGGAGTTAGCATGTCCCTGATCATCACCGACGATTGCATCAACTGCGACGTCTGCGAACCCGAGTGCCCGAACGCCGCCATCTCCCAGGGCGAAGAGATCTACGTGATCGACCCGAACCTGTGCACACAATGTGTCGGCCACTACGACGAACCGCAGTGCCAGCAGGTCTGCCCGGTGGATTGCATCCCGCTGGACGAGGCTCATCCGGAGACTGAAGAACAGTTGATGGAGAAGTACCGCAAGATTACCGGCAAGGTTTGAGTCATTCGGCAACTTCGAAGACGCCATCGCGGGCAAGCCCGCTCCCACAGGGTTTACGCGGTCCTTGTGGGAGCGGGCTTGCCCGCGATGAGGCCATCAGCCACACCGTAGATGTAACTGACTTCACTCCCGCTGCTCAAACCCCTCCCCGATGCACCCCAGGCACCGCACAAATGCGGCTTTCGCCGGATCGACCACCAACGCCTGCCCCGCATCGCCAATACCGCCACCGAACGCGGTAAACGGCAACGACACCACAAACGCCCCGGCACCGATCACTGTCGCCGCTACCAACAATGGTCGGGCAATCAGTAAATCGCCAAGCATGGCGTAGGCCGGTGGGTTCTGGATGGTGTAACGCGGATCGCCGCTGCCGTTCTCAGCCGCCAGCGCGGGCGCACCGGCGCTCAGCAGCAGCGCAACGACAAGGGTTCGAAACAAATTCATGGCACGGTCCTTCGGCTAGGCAGTAAGAACACTGACTATAGACCGTAGCCGATATCAGCTCTGACAGCGCGGACAAAAGACGCTGGCGCGCTGCCCAAGCTTGACTTCCCGCAGCCCCGTGCCACAGACCTTGCAGTGCTCACCGCCACGGCCGTACACGAACAGTTCCTGCTGGAAGTAACCCGGCTGACCGTCGCCGCCGATAAAGTCCCGCAACGTGGTGCCGCCGCGCTCGATGGCGAGGGCAAGGATGCGCTTGATCTCGATCGCCAGTTTCAAATAGCGCGCCCGGGAAATACTCTTGGCTTCACGGCGAGGGTCAATGCCGGCCGCAAACAACGCTTCGGTCGCATAGATATTGCCGACGCCGACCACCACCGCGTTATCCATGATGAACGGCTTGACCGCCATGGAGCGTCCGCGCGATTGCTGGAACAGTCGCTCGCCGTCGAACAGGTCAGTCAACGGCTCCGGCCCTAGGCGAACCAGCAGTTCGTGGTTCAGCGGGTCCAGACTCCAGAGCATCGCGCCAAAGCGTCGCGGGTCGGTGTAACGCAAGGCCAGGCCCGATTCCAGCTCAATGTCCACATGCTCATGCTTGGCCGCCGGCATGCCGACTTCCACCAGCCGCAGATTCCCCGACATCCCCAAATGACTGATCAGCGTGCCGACTTCGGCGTTGATCAGCAGGTACTTGGCACGCCGTTCCACCAGCACGATGCGCTGACCGGACAGCCGCACATCCAGGTCTTCGGGGATCGGCCAGCGCAAACGGCGCTCACGCACGATCACCCGGCTGACGCGCTGGCCTTCCAGGTGCGGTGCAATCCCGCGGCGGGTGGTTTCGACTTCCGGCAGTTCAGGCATGGGGCTCTCGAATCAGGCGAGGTTCGACACTCAACGCGTGGCGAGGTCGCGAATTTCTTGTTTCTGGGTTTCGAAATCGTATTCCGACAGACCGATGTAATCGAGCACCAGATGCCCGACATTGTTCCATTCGTGGTCTTCAGACTGGTTGCCCAGCACCCGATAGGAAGCGCAAATGTGCTCGGCCATCTTCAGGATTGCCAGCAGGTTTTTCAGCGGCGTATTGCGGCATGACTCATCGCTGAAAATGGCCAGGGCATTGTGATGGTTGGCAATAGCCTGGGTGACATGTTCCGGCAGACGCCAGGACTTGGCGGTGTAATACCCGACCACGGCGTGGTTGGTGTTGTATTGCTTGTTCTCGGTATCCACCACGCGGCATTCGGCGCTGGCATTGCCATAGGCCTGTTCCAGCACTTTCATGTAGTCGGGGAATTTCTTGAGCATCAACGGGATGCCGCAATCGTGGAACAGGCCCAGTGCATAGGCTTCATCGCCGGCCTGGATTCCGACACGCTTGGCCAGGGTCAGGCATGTCATCGCCACGTCCTGCGCCGTGTCCCAGAAACGGTTGAGGGTGACGATGGCGTCGTCGTTCAGCTCGCCCTTGATCGACTGCGCATTGATCAGGTTGATGATCGAACGGCTGCCCAACAGATTCACTGCCCGCTGGATCGCGGTGATCTTGTTACTCAAGCCGTAATACGGCGAGTTGACGATTTTCAGCAAGGCGCCGGACAGGCCTGGGTCCTGGGAGATCAGCTTGGCGATCACTTCCAGGTCCGGGTCGGGCATGTACTGCTCCATCTGCAGATCCACCATGATCTGCGGCTGGGCCGGCACGCTGATGCCTTGCAGGGACTGTTGAATCTGTTCGCTCGTCAGCTCTTGGGACATAAGTACACACTCCGGGTCAGGCGGGGATTCTAACCCTTAAGAAGATGGATCCGACAGTCAGTCAAGCGCATTCATGTGGGAGCGGGCTTGCTCGCTCCCACAGGTTCCGCACCTTACTGACTCCGCGTTTCATCGACCACCAAACCCGCCACTCCCTCAACACGCTATACTCCCGCTCTTTTTTCCGGAGCGACGTCATGTCCCTGCCTAGCCTGCGCCTCAAAGCCAACGCCGACCGTCGCCTGCGGAACGGCCACTTGTGGGTCTATAGCAACGAAATCGATGTAGCCGCTACGCCTTTGCACGGTTTCAAGGCCGGCGACCAGGCGATTCTCGAAGCCGCCAGCGGCAAACCGCTGGGCATCGTTGCCATGAGCCCGAACAACCTGATCTGCGCCCGCCTGCTGTCGCGCGACATCAAGTTGCCGCTGGACAAGTCGCTGCTGGTGCATCGCCTGAACGTTGCCCTGTCCCTGCGCGATCGCCTGTTCGACAAGCCGTTCTATCGCCTGGTCTACGGCGACTCCGACCTGCTGCCAGGCCTGGTGGTCGACCGTTTCGGCGACATTCTGGTAGTCCAGATCGCCTCGGCGACCATGGAAGCTCACAAAGATGACGTGATCGCGGCACTGACCCAAGTGCTCAAGCCAAGCGGCATTCTTTTCAAGAACGACTCCGCTGCCCGTGATGCCGAAGGCCTCAACCGCTACGTCGAAACCGTGTTCGGCCTGGTGCCGGAATGGGTCGCTCTGGAAGAGAATGGCGTGAAATTCGAAGCACCAGTCATCCAGGGACAGAAAACCGGCTGGTTCTACGACCACCGCATGAACCGCGCGCGTCTGGCACCTTACGCCAAAGGCAAGCGCGTACTGGACTTGTACAGCTACATCGGCGGCTGGGGCGTTCAAGCGGCTGCCTTCGGCGCCAGTGAAGTGTTCTGCGTCGACGCTTCGGCCTTCGCCCTCGACGGCGTCGAGCGCAACGCCGCACTGAACGGCGTCGCCGAAAAAATGACCTGCATCGAAGGCGACGTGTTCGAAGCCCTGAAGGAACTGAAAGCCAGCGAAGAGCGTTTCGACGTCATCGTGGCCGACCCTCCTGCCTTCATCAAACGCAAGAAAGACATGAAAAACGGTGAAGGCGCCTACCGTCGCCTGAACGAGCAAGCCATGCGCCTGCTTAGCAAGGACGGCATCCTGGTCAGCGCTTCGTGCTCGATGCACCTGCCGGAAGACGACCTGCAGAACATTCTGCTGACCAGCGCCCGTCACCTGGACCGCAACATCCAGATGCTGGAGCGCGGCGGTCAGGGCCCGGATCACCCGGTACACCCGGCCATTGCCGAGACTCGCTACATCAAGAGCATCACCTGCCGTCTGCTGCCAAACAGCTGAGTACGCTGGTTTGACGGGGAGCCAACAGGCTCTCCGTCAGCCGTTTTAACGCCACGACATCCACTCTTCAGCCTCTGCTTCTTACTCTTGCGGTCCTACTGACTTGCAGGACGTTTCCCTGCATCTTTTATTTAAAAGAATATAACTTACAAACTTGCCCCTACCCCCAGACCGCTCCGACAAAATTACTAGAATATTCCTACTTAATATCTCCTTGATAAGGGCTCATTACCGCCTATGATTGAGTTGTCACCGCGAAGTGACACTCACTATCAATGACAAGGAGTCAAAAACATGAAAGCAATTACTCTGGAAACAAACAAAATCGCCAACCTGGCTTTTCTGGTTGTGCCAAAAACCCGCTAAGTAAATAAAACGCTGGGGAGTGCCGGCTACCCAGCGTTTTCTATGGCACAGCCCAGAGCGAACCGCCCATCATGCAGATAAATCCATACCTGTTCATACTTCCTCGTACGCCCGGCCAAATAGTCTGGGATTACAAGAATCACAAACAATTTGAACTTAATCTGGAATACTCAACCCGGCTTGCACAACTCATCAGCAATCCAAAACTGTATAACGACAGCAACATAGTAGACACTCAACTTCTGAACTCCGGAATACTGACCACCTCCATACAAGACACTATTGAATGGGGCTGGGATGAACTATCGAAAATATTCCATATCGGCACCAAGAACATTCCCTGCGAACATATTCCTCAGAATATTCATGAATGGTCGAGACACTATCTGGACCATTGCACCGAAGTACTGGACTCACCCGCGCCGGACGCCAGGCTCACAGAACGCCAGGCACACTCGCTGATTGCCCTGCCAGAACCTTCCTGCCTGCCGGAGGGCTCTCTTGCCAACGTCCTGATCGGCCGCAAAACCTGCCGCACCTTCACGGATGAAGCGATTTCACTGGAAGAGGTCGGCACACTGCTTTACCTGTCCCTGGGCTACTTGCATGAGCGCGAAAATGACGTCGACGAAACCATTGTCGAAGGTCTCGGTGCCCGACGCAGCAGCCCGTCCGCCGGCGGGTTGAATGCCTGCGAAGGCTTTCTTCATGTGCAAAACGTCAACGGCCTGAAACCCGGGCTCTACGCCTACCATCCCACCGACCATGCACTGAGCTTCGTCAACCCGGCACCTGACTCGCCACTGGGGCAGTTGCTGTGTGGCCAACATTTCATCAATAACCTGCCCGTAGGCCTGTTCATTACCGCTCGCTTCGACAAGTTGTGGTGGAAATATGAACACTCGCGAGCCTACCGAATGGCCTTCGTGGAGGCGGGGCATATTTCCCAGACCTTTCAACTGGTGGCCACTGCACTGGGGTTGAACACGTGGCTGACCGGAGCACTGACGGACGATCAGGTCGAAACATTGCTGGGGCTCGAGAACACCGCAGAACAACCCTTGTTTTTCGTTGGCTGTGGTCACAGCGACGGACAAGTGATGTGCAAGGAATTGAAGGATCTGCTGAGCAGTCGGGAGCCGCAACAATGACCGCCCCCATCATTGCTCCGTCAGACCTCCCCGTTTCCTGGGCGCTGCGTTTCACCCTCGGCGACTGGAATACCCGCGCGTCGGTGCGAACCAGCGAGCACGACTATCTATTACCGACAGACCTGGAGCAGCAACTGGAAACACGTCACTGGTTTCCCCCAGGCTTGCTGGCTTACCTGAATCACCCGGCTATCAAAGTGCTAGGTCCAACCGTCAACCATCGGCTGTCGGCCAATCATCTGGTGTACTTCCTCGACTACACCACCGTGCTCGAACACCGCATCGTCAACCGTTCCGTGGAAACCATCATCCACGGTGAATTGAAGGTCAACATTCCCCCGCGGATGAAGACCGCCGCGCTTCAGCTTTACACCGACGAGGGTTATCACGCCCTGTTCTCCAATAACCTCGCCGAGCAGATCGCCGGGGTTTACGGGATCAACCTGCGCCCGGTCATGCCCTACCGCATCACGCGATTGAACGCCCTGCTCGAGCGCACACCTGACAAACACCGGGCGCTGGCCTGGTTTCTCGTCGGGTTCGTATCGGAGACGATCATTGCCAGGGAACTGCTCGACGTCTGCCGTGACGACCTGGTGTCCAGCGTCCAGGCAATGCTCAGGGATCATCTCGCGGACGAGGCGCGCCACAGTCGCTATTTCTCTGAAGTGTTCCATTACCTGTGGCTGACGCTGAACAGCCGTCAACGCCTATTCGCCGCCAGGTTGCTGCTGGACAGCATCCGGATTTTCTTCGAGGCCGATGAGCGATGGCTGCGGGAAAGCCTGCTCAGCGCGGGTATCGGCGACATCGCCATCACGCAAGTGCTTGGCGAACTGACCAGCCCCCAAGCCACCCTTCGGCGTGCGCGATCTGGCGCCGGTGCGACGCTTCAGGCGTTGAAAAAAGCCGGTTTCTTCGACCTGCCTTACAACCAGCAACTGTTCATGAAGGCAGGGCTTGTCGATGGATGAAGGACGCCCTGCGGCAACCGTCAGACAGCGTCGGGGGGCGGTCAGCCTGTTGTTGTCAATGGTACTGCTTGGCGTGTTCCCACTGGATGTCCTGCTTCCCTCGTTCCCCGCCCTGGCTGACCACTTTCGCAACACGCGCGCCGATATCGCGCTGTCGGTCAGTCTGTTTGCCGTCGGTATAGCGGCCTCTCAACTGCTGATCGGGCCGCTGTCGGATGTGATCGGGCGCAAAGGACTGTTGCTCGCCGGAATAACCGTTTCGATGCTGGGTGCAGTGGGCTGCCTATTGACCACGGACTATGCCTACTTCCTGCTATTCCGTGTCATTCAGGCCCTGGGCTGCGGGTGTTTCGTGCTGTCACAAGCGCTGGTTCAGGATTTGTTCGAGGGTGAGGAACGTATCCGGTTGCGGATCCTGATGGTCACCGCCAGCGGCATTTTCATCTCGGTCTCGCCGCTGGCCGGTACATTCCTGCAAGCCACGCTGGGCTGGCAGGGCAGCTTCTGGGTGTTTATCGCACTGGCTGGTGTGGTACTGCTCAAAGCCTGTCTGTTTCTCGAAAACACCCGTCCGGTGGCAACCGGCGCCCGGCCGAATATCCTCCAGTCCTATGGTCGGGTCCTGCGTGATGCTGACTTCCTGCCCTACTGGTTGATCTCAGCCTTTGCCTTCGCCTGCCATTTTTCGTTCATCGTCATTTCGCCGCTGATTTTCATGGATCAACTCCAACTATCGGCCTATGACTTCTCGCTGATTCTGTTGATATACGGCGGCGCCTACATTGTCGGCGGCATGGTGGCGACTCTATTGGGTAAACACATCAGCCCCGGTCATCAAATCATCAGCGGGTTGAGCCTGATCCTGCTGTCCGGCCTCATGTTGCTTTACCTCGCGAGCCACTTTGCGCTGTCCCCGATCACCGTCCTGGTACCGATGCTTATCTGTACCGCCGGCACCACCATCACTCGACCGGCCTCCAGTTCCCAAGCCATGAGCCTGTTCCCTGAAAATGCGGGAACCTCGGCGTCGGCCGGCAGCACGGTGACATTCATCTGCGGCGGGTTGATCAGTGCGCTCATCAGCCTGAGCCCGGCCAACCTGCAATCCACCCTTGGATACAGCTTCATCCTCTTGAGCAGCGTGGCGCTGGCGCTGAACAGTCGCATCAATCGCCGAGCCAAAAGCCCAAGAGCCAGTCCAAGCGTCGAATAATCCCGCCGATCGTCACTCCATACGCGCCATCAGCGCTGGTTCAACACTTTCCGGCATTCCCTCCTGACGCCAGCGGTGTAGAATCGCGAGATTCATCGCCAGTCATCCCCCGGCGGGTTTATGAGCTCAAGCTGAAGCGCGCGGCGATCCCGCAAAGTTATCGGCAACTTCCGGACACACGGCCATTTCTGAGTGTTCCAGACGTCAATAGAAGCTCACTTCCCTTTTGATACCTGATTAGCCGCCCGGAGTGCTTCATGCCTGATTACCGCTCGAAAACATCCACCCACGGCCGCAACATGGCCGGTGCTCGCGCACTATGGCGCGCCACGGGGATGAAAGATGACGACTTCAAGAAGCCGATCATCGCCATTGCCAACTCCTTTACCCAGTTCGTACCGGGCCATGTGCACCTCAAGGATCTGGGGCAACTGGTCGCTCGCGAAATCGAACGGGCCGGCGGCGTCGCCAAAGAATTCAACACCATTGCTGTGGATGACGGCATCGCCATGGGTCACGACGGCATGCTCTATTCGCTGCCGAGCCGCGAGATCATCGCCGACTCCGTCGAATACATGGTCAACGCCCACTGCGCCGACGCCATCGTCTGCATCTCCAACTGCGACAAGATCACCCCTGGCATGTTGATGGCCTCCTTGCGGCTGAACATCCCGGTGATCTTCGTGTCCGGCGGCCCGATGGAAGCCGGCAAGACCAAACTGGCCAGCCACGGTCTCGACCTGGTTGACGCCATGGTGATCGCCGCAGACTCCAGCGCCTCTGACGAGAAGGTTGCGGAGTATGAGCGTAGCGCCTGCCCGACGTGCGGCTCCTGCTCCGGCATGTTCACCGCCAACTCGATGAACTGCCTCGTTGAAGCCCTGGGTCTGGCATTGCCGGGCAACGGTTCGACCCTGGCCACCCATAGCGACCGCGAACAACTGTTCCTGCAAGCTGGCCGCACCATCGTCGAGCTGTGCAAACGTTACTATGGCGAGAACGATGAGTCGGTGTTGCCGCGCAACATCGCCAACTTCAAGGCGTTCGAAAACGCCATGACCCTGGACATCGCCATGGGCGGTTCCACCAACACCATCCTGCACTTGCTGGCCGCAGCCCAGGAAGCCGAGATCGATTTCGACCTGCGCGACATCGACCGCCTTTCTCGCCATGTACCGCAACTGTGCAAGGTCGCGCCGAACATCCAGAAGTACCACATGGAAGACGTGCACCGTGCCGGCGGGATCTTCAGCATCCTCGGTTCCCTGGCCCGTGGCGGTCTGTTGCACACCGATCTGCCGACCGTGCACAGCAAGTCCTTGGCTGAAGGCATCGCCAAGTGGGACATCACCCAGACCACCGATGAAGCCGTGCACCACTTCTTCAAGGCCGGCCCGGCGGGCATCCCGACGCAAACCGCGTTCAGCCAGTCGACCCGCTGGGAAACCCTGGATGACGACCGTGAAAACGGCTGCATCCGCAGTGTCGAACACGCTTACTCGAAAGAAGGTGGCCTGGCCGTTCTGTACGGCAACATCGCCCTGGATGGCTGCGTGGTGAAAACCGCCGGCGTCGACGAATCGATCCACGTGTTCGAAGGCAACGCGAAGATCTTTGAAAGCCAGGACAGCGCCGTACGCGGCATCCTCGCCGACGAAGTGAAGGCCGGCGACATCGTGATCATTCGTTACGAAGGCCCGAAAGGCGGCCCGGGCATGCAGGAAATGTTGTACCCGACGTCTTACCTGAAATCCAAAGGCCTGGGCAAAGCCTGCGCCCTGCTCACCGACGGCCGTTTCTCTGGCGGTACTTCGGGCCTGTCCATCGGCCACGCTTCGCCAGAAGCGGCTGCCGGCGGCGCGATCGGTCTGGTGCAGGATGGCGACAAGGTGCTGATCGACATTCCGAATCGCTCGATCAACCTGTTGATCAGCGATGAAGAAATGGCAGCGCGCCGTGCCGAGCAGGACAAGAAAGGCTGGAAACCGGTGGAAGTGCGTCCACGTAAAGTGACGACTGCGCTGAAAGCGTATGCCCTGTTGGCCACCAGCGCCGACAAGGGTGCGGTACGTAACAAGGCGATGCTCGACGGGTTGTAAGCGTCAGTCGCAGAAACAAAAATGCCCCGCCAAGTGCGTAATGCTGTTCACTTAAGCGGAGCAGCCTTACGGTCTACTGGAAACCGGGTCTTTGATATTTTCACCGTCCTTGGCCTTGAAGGTCTTGGACGGTGATCCAGAAACAATCCTCCGATACCTGCCCTTAACTCTGCCAATCGTCTGCCTGTGGCTGAAATCGGGTTGGCCGCTGCCATCACTATCAGTTGCACGGCAATGTACTGGCAAGCCGGTTTGAAACGAATGTCCGAGGGGGCTCGGCCAAACGCCACCGCCGCCTGGCTGGCTTCCCGACGAATCACGTTATAAGCCAACAAAAGTCCCCAAACCTCCTGATAGACCAAGTCGACTTTTTTGCTACGCAAGGTCACTGCGTTCTGCTGCATCGAGCTCTTGATGTCCCTGAAGCCCAATTCGATCTCCCAGCGTTCCTGATACAGCTTGGCCACGGCCTTGGCGTTGTAGGCGTTAGCCGGCAATGACGTCATGACGGTCTTTAGCTTGCCTTGAATTTCATAACTGACTTCGCGGGCCTCCCAATGCGTTGGAAGGGTCGGGTTTCGCTTCCTGGCCTGCGGCGAGACTTTCATGCGCACCCAACGATCGTGCTGGCTGTAGCGGGTCACTTCTTCGCAGACCATTCCTTTTTTTGCCGGGATCAACCAATGACGGTTGCTACCAGCACTGCTCAGGCTCGACAGCAGTTCGGCCCCCCAGAATCCTTTGTCGAACAACGTCACCGAGTGATCGGGGATCTGCTGCAGGAACTCGTCGGCCAAGCGCATTTCACTGCGTCGGTAAGGGCTCAATTGCGCATCCAGGATCACGTGCGAACGTACATTCATCAACGCCACCAGGCGCAGCATGGGAAACGGAGTCTGGCGGTCGCTCGGGGTGTTTCCCGACCCGAAGTGGTCCCGAAGCTCGGGCGTATCCGGGGTGCGCAAGAGTGCTCCGTCCACTGCGAACACCTGCAGTTCATGCCAGGCGTCACCGTCATAGCGCTCCGCGCCCCATTGAGTTCCCGTCTTGCGGAACAGCCACTCAACGGGATCGGCGCCGAGCCGCTTACGCGCTTCGGTCAGACCGCTACGGGCCAACAGGTGGTCAGAGGCCAGGCCTTGGGCGCAGATGTTCAAACGTCTGGCCACTTCGTGAACCGGTTCATCACGAAACAGCGCCATGCCGAGCACCAGCCAAAGCACTTGGTCAGCGGGCAGGCGACGTCGACGAATGGTGGCCTGACTGGAAAGATCCAGCGCAGACGCGACCCACTCTATGGGGATGTTTTGGGTGAAGGTGCTCAGGTCGCAGAAGTTGAAAAGGTCGCCGAGGTCGAGCAGGTCCTGTTGAACAGACATAAAAAATCCGATGCCAGATATCTGGCATCGGATTTTCGGATAAGCCCAGCTGAGACTCAAATGCTTAAGTGAACAGCATTACGCCAAGTGCGGGGCATTTTTTTTGAACACGGTTAAATGTGGGAGCGAGCCTGCTCGCGAAAGCGGTGTGTCATTCAACATTAATGGTGAATGTCATGGCCCCATCGCGGGCAAGCCCGCTCCCACAGGGGATCTTCGGTGCTCATACAATCTATGTATCACCTCAGACCCTGTGGGAGCGAGGCTTGCCCGCGATGGGCGCGACTCGGTCTTACTGAATCTCTTCAGGCTTCACGATCACCCAGTTCTTATCCGCCGTCACCGCCAAGCCTTCTTTCGCCTGGGCTGCTGCGTTCTTGGCCATCATGCCGTTAATCTGGGTCATGTACTTGTCTTTGCGGTTAACCCACAAATGGATGCCGCCCTTGGACACGTCGACGCTGTGGAACAGCATGTAGCCATCGCTGGTCGGGGTATCGCCGCCCACCAGGACCGGTTTTTTCCATTCATCGATGTACGTCAGGATCGCCGACTGTTTACCCGCCATCCAGGTGGCCGGGGTCCACAGGTACGGGGTCAGTTCGAGGCCCAGGTTGGCCTTCTCGTCATACTTGCCCGCGGTGACTTGCTTGCGTGCCGTGGTCAACTCGCCGGTCTTGCGGTCCTTGAGCAGCAGGCTCACGCCGATCACGTTCTGCGGTTTGACGTTGTAGCCGTACTTCGGATCGGAGGCGACCATGCGCACCAGTTCTTCGGAGGCGGCGGTCATCACATAGACCTCGATGCCGTTCTCCATCAGCTTGTTGTAGAGCTCTTTCTGACCGGTGAAGATTTTCGGCGGGTTGACGTCGATGGTCTTGACCACGTCGCCTTCGTAATAAGTGCTCGGCACCGGTTTGCCAGACGCCATCAACTCATCGACGTTGCCCTTGAGCTCCTGAAGCGTGAAGCCGGAAAACACTTGGGCGACCCATGGATAGCAAACCATGTCGTCGATTTCGCAGAGGCGATAGTAATAGCTGAACAGGCTTTCCTTATGGTCGGCCGTGTCCTTGAACGGGATCAGTTTCAGGGAGGGATCGAGGCTCTCGCGGGTGATCAGGCCCTTGTTTTCCATGAACGGCAACAAGGACTCTTCAAGGTCGTAGCGGTAACTGGTGTTGTCCATGTCGAACACCGCGAAGTTACCCTTGTTGGCATTGGCCGCGATCATCGCGTCCAGCGCCTTGGCCTGATCGGCTGGCCAGTGTTTCAGGTCAGTAGCGAACGCTTGGCCGGCAAGGCCCAAGCAGAGTACGGCAGCCAGCATTTTCGGTGCGAACTTCATCTGCGTTTCTCCCTGATTCAAAGATATCGACGCTAACAAATCTGTATGACAGTCCCCGCCTGCCCGCGACCGCTTGCATCCTGATTCCGTCAGCGGCATTCCCCACAGCGTCAGCGGCTTATTCCAAAAACGACAGTTAATCGTTGTTTTTGATATTAAATCATTACATATCAAGCTGTTAGGCTTGCCGGTTCGCAGCTGCCCCGGAATGCAGCTGGCACAAAGTTATTGGAGCTTTTATGAATCTGCCGCTGATCCTCAATCTGCTGGTGTTCCTCGCCTTGCTCTTTGGCCTGGCGCAAACCCGTCACACCACCTGGAGCCTGGCCAAAAAGGTTCTGCTGGCGCTGGTCCTGGGCGTGATCTTTGGTGTCGCTCTGCACACGATCTATGGTGCGGGCAACCCGGTACTGAAAGCCTCGATCAGTTGGTTCGATCTGGTGGGCAACGGTTACGTGCAGTTGCTGCAAATGATCGTGATCCCGCTGGTGTTCGCCTCGATCCTCAGCGCCGTGGCGCGCCTGCACAACGCTTCGTCGCTGGGCAAGATCAGCTTCCTGACCATCGGCACGCTGCTGTTCACCACCGCTATCGCGGCGCTGATTGGCATCGGTCTGACCAACCTGTTCGACCTTACCGCCGAAGGCCTGGTCGCCGGCACCCAGGAAATGGCTCGCCTGCAAACCATTCAGAGCGACTACGCGGGCAAGGTCGCTGACCTGAATGTGCCGCAACTGCTGCTGTCGTTCATCCCGCAGAACCCGTTCGCCGACCTCGCTCGCGTCAAGCCGACTTCGATCATCAGCGTGGTTATTTTTGCTGCATTCCTTGGGGTCGCAGCGCTGCAACTGCTCAAGGATGATGTCGAGAAAGGTCAGAAAGTGATCAACGCCATCGACACCCTGCAAGCCTGGGTGATGCGTCTGGTACGTCTGGTGATGAAGCTGACCCCGTACGGCGTATTGGCGCTGATGACCAAAGTGGTCGCCGGCTCCAACCTGCAAGACATCATCAAGCTCGGCAGTTTCGTGGTGGTGTCCTATATCGGCCTGGGCTTGATGTTTGTAGTCCATGGCCTGCTGGTGTCGGCGGCTGGAATCAACCCGCTGCGCTTCTTCCGCAAGATCTGGCCGGTGCTGACGTTTGCTTTCACCAGCCGCTCCAGCGCCGCCACCATTCCGCTGAGCATCGAAGCCCAGACCAGCCGTTTGGGTATTCCACAGTCCATCGCCAGTTTCGCCGCCTCGTTCGGCGCGACCATTGGCCAGAACGGCTGTGCCGGTCTGTACCCGGCAATGTTGGCGGTGATGGTCGCGCCGACTGTGGGCATCAACCCGCTGGACCCACTGTGGATCGCGACGTTGGTGGCGATTGTGACGCTGAGTTCGGCCGGCGTGGCCGGGGTCGGTGGCGGCGCGACCTTCGCCGCGTTGATCGTGCTGCCGGCCATGGGTTTGCCGGTGTCACTGGTGGCGTTGCTGATTTCGGTTGAGCCGCTGATTGATATGGGTCGTACGGCGTTGAACGTGAGTGGTTCGATCACGGCGGGTGCGATTACCAGCCAGATGATGCAGCAGACCGATAAAGATCTGCTGGATGCGGATGAGCATGGGGCGTTGGCTCACGTTTAAGATTTTCATCGTCTGAGCGGGCCTCTTCGCGGGCAAGCCCGCTCCCACAGGTTTTTTGGTGCTTACACAATGTGTGTTCCACCTTGATTACTGTGGGAGCGGGCTTGCCCGCGATGCTTTTAGGCTTTTTCCCAGACTTCGAAGTTGTAGGCAGGCTTGTCACCCTCCGCCGGATTCGGAACATTCGACACCAGTTTCCACTGATTCAAATCAAACTCCGGAAACCACGCATCCCCTTCGGGGCTCAGCGCTACGCGCGTCAGATACAACCGATCAGCCTGCGCCAACCCCTGCGCATACAACTGCGCCCCGCCAATCAACATCACCTCATCGACGCCCTGCTCGTTCGCCCATTGCTGAGCGCGAACCACCGCGGCCTCCAGCGACGGATAAACCTCCGCACCTTCCAGCTGCAGATCCGCCTGACGGCTGACCACGATGTTCAGCCGGCCCGGCAGCGGACGACCGAGAGAATCCCAGGTCTTGCGACCCATGATGATCGGCTTGCCGAGGGTGGTGGCCTTGAAGTATTTGAAGTCCCCCGGCAAGTGCCAGGGCATGCTGTTGTCGACGCCGATCACGCGGTTTTCACCGAGGGCTGCGATCAGGCTGAGAGGGAGTGATTTAGTCATGTCGGCGAGGATACCAGAGCCTCCCTTACCCCGATAAGCGTCACAGCGGTTATGCTCACCGCTCAATTAAGCGACGGGATGCCGCGTGACTGAACTGACTCCACTGCAAAGCCTCTGGCTGAGCGAAACCATACGCCTGCGTGAAGAACACGCAGGCCCCTTGGATGATCTGGAAGCCAACCGAATCGCCCGCAGCGCCGGCGGCGACCTGCCGACGCGCATTCAATGCCGCGCCCGGTGGCTGGCCGAGCGCGACGGGCAGACCCGCGCCCTCAAACACTGGCTGCAAGGCGCACGACTGGCGTTGATCGTGCTCGCCGTGCTGGCCGTGATCAGTGGCGCCGGCCTGGCGTTTGCCGCGCTGGGCGACGGCCAGTCCCCGGTCAATGTGTTCTGGGCCTTGGGCAGCCTGCTGGGGCTGAACCTGATTCTGCTATTGAGCTGGGCCCTGGGCCTGGTGTTCGCCGGCGAACAGGGCGCCGCCCTCGGACGCTTGTGGTTGTGGCTCAGTGAAAAACTCGCCCGCGATGCCAACGCCGCGCAACTGGCGCCGGCACTGCTGCTGTTGCTGCAACGGCAGAAACTCAATCGTTGGGCGCTGGGTGTGCTGGTCAACGGATTGTGGTTGCTGGCGATGCTCAGTGCCTTGGTGATGGTGCTGACGCTGATGGCGACCCGGCGCTACGGTTTCGTCTGGGAGACCACCATTCTCGGCGGCGACACCTTCGTCGCCATGACCCAAGCCCTCGGCGCCCTGCCGGCCTTGCTCGGCTTCAGTGTGCCGAGCGTGGAGATGATTCGCGCCAGTGGCGACGCCGCGCTGAACATCGAAAGCGCTCGCCAGGCCTGGGCGGCGTGGCTGGTTGGGGTGCTGCTGGTGTACGGCGTTTTGCCGCGCTTGCTGCTTGCATTGTTCTGCCTGTGGCGCTGGAAAACCGGTCAAGCAGCCCTGCGTCTGGATTTGAACCTGCCCGGCTACGCCCAACTGCGCGAACGGCTGATGCCCACCAGCGAACGCCTGGGCATCAGCGATGCCGCGCCTGCGCAACTTCATCGGGTTGAAAACACTGCCAGCGATCTGCAAAGCGATGGCGCGCTGCTGGTGGCCATCGAGCTGGACGACCAACGCCCGTGGCCGCCGCAGTTGCCGAAAAACGTCAACAACGCCGGCGTCCTCGACAGCCGAGAATCCCGGCACAAACTGCTCGAACAGCTGAGTCGTTTTCCCCCGGCTCGTCTGGCCATCGCCTGTGACCCACGGCGTTCGCCGGACCGTGGCAGCCTGGCGCTGATTGCCGAACTGGCTCGCAGCGCTACCGCCACCCGTGTGTGGTTGCTGCAAGCGCCGCCCGGCGAAGCGCTGGATGCCGAACGCCTGGGCGACTGGCATGTTGCGCTACAGCAACTGGACCTGCCATTCGCCGATTGCGCGCCATTGAACTGGCTGGAGACGGGTCATGATTAATCCCCTGAAACTCGCTGTGGTCGGCCACACCAACGTCGGTAAAACCTCGTTGCTGAGAACGCTGACGCGAGATGTCGGCTTCGGCGAAGTGTCCCATCGCCCCAGCACCACTCGCCACGTCGAAGGCGCGCGATTGTCGGTAGACGGCGAGCCGTTGCTTGATCTCTTCGACACTCCAGGCCTGGAAGATGCCATCGCCCTGCTCGACTACCTTGAGCGCCTGGAGCGACCCGGCGAACGCCTCGACGGCCCGGCACGATTGGCGCGTTTTCTGGAGGGTAGCGAAGCCCGGCAGCGCTTCGAACAGGAAGCCAAGGTGCTGCGGCAACTGCTCGCCTCGGACGCCGGCCTCTATGTGATCGACGCCCGGGAGCCGGTGCTGGCCAAGTACCGCGACGAACTGGAAGTGTTGGCCAGTTGCGGAAAGCCGCTGCTGCCGGTGCTGAATTTTGTCAGCAGCGCCCAGCATCGCGAACCGGATTGGCGTGAAGCCCTGGCGCGATTGGGCTTGCATGCATTGGTGCGTTTCGACAGCGTCGCCCCGCCGGAGGATGGCGAGCGTCGACTCTATGAAAGCCTCGCGCTGCTGCTGGAAAACTCCCGCGAACAGCTGGAGCGCTTGATCGCCGACCAGCAGGCCCAACGCCTGGCCCGTCAGCAAAGTGCAGCGCGGCTGATTGCCGATTTATTGATCGATTGCGCCGCCTGCCGCCGCAGTGTGGTCAGCGAGGCGGCGCAGGAACAGCAAGCGATCAGCGAACTGCGCAAAGCTGTGCGTCAGCGTGAACAACGCTGCGTCGAGGCCTTGCTCAAGCTCTATGCCTTCCGCCCACAAGACGCGGCGGCCAGTGAACTGCCGCTACTTGATGGCCGCTGGGGCGATGACCTGTTCAACCCGGAAACTTTGAAACAGCTCGGTGTGCGGGTCGGCGGCGGTATCGCGGCTGGCGCGGCGGCCGGAGCCGGTGTCGATTTGCTGGTGGGTGGCCTGACCCTCGGCGCCGCAGCACTGGCCGGAGCGATTGCCGGCGGCGCCCTGCAAACTGCCCGCAGCTACGGCAGCCGGCTGCTGGGCAAGATCAAAGGGCAGCGCGAACTGACCGTCGACGACGGCGTGCTACGACTGTTGGCCTTGCGCCAGCGGCAACTGCTGCAGGCCCTGAATTCCCGTGGGCACGCGGCGATGGACAGCATTCAGGTCGCCACGCCGCAAGACAAAACCTGGCGCGAAGGCAAACTGCCGGAAGCGCTGAACAAGGCGCGGGCGCATCCGCAGTGGTCGTCGCTTAATCCGAATTCGAAGTTGAGTCAGGGGGAGCGGCAGGAGCAGGTTGAGGTGTTGGCGCAACAACTTTAAAGACCCGCAATCTGCGGTGTCAGCTCTGGCCTCATCGCGGGCAAGCCCGCTCCCACAAGGTCTTGGGTGATACAGAAATTGTATGAACACCGAAGATCCCTGTGGGAGCGGGCTTGCCCGCGATGGGCGCGACTCGGTTGTGAAACTTTACTCTGCCAACAGCCGCAACGCCTTTTCCTTCAAGATGCCCAGATCCATCACCGGCACCCACATCTCCTTGGCCAACTCATCCCACTGACGCATCCGCAAACTGACGGCACACAACGGATCCTGCTCGAACGCCTCGGCCTCGGTAGCCGTCATCACCCCGCCCTGATACTCAAGCGTGCGCCGACTGGCTTCGCTCAAACGCTCGTAGTACCCAGACTCTTTGAGCGTCAGATAACGCTTGGCCTGCACGTGATATTCCACCAGCCACGCCATGCGTTCGCTGAAGCCAGCGCGGCGTAAATAATCAGCGCCCAGTCGCTCGTGGCTGACGATCCCAAAACCACCCATGTTCTCGGCACCCACGGCGCAGAGGTGCCCGATGTCGTGAAAGAACGCCGCCAGCACCACTTCATCATCGAAGCCCTCGGCCATCGCCAGTTCGGCGGCTTGCGACATGTGCTCGATCTGCGACACCGGTTCGCCGATGTAATCGTTGTCGCCAAAACGCTCGTACAGACCGAACACCTTTGCGATCACTTGCTCATGGTGGTCCATCAACTGTCTCCCAATAAGGTCGCGACGTTACGCTCAGCCAGCGCCGGCCCGACGCTCATGCCGACACCGGTGTGCATCAGCGCCACGCTCACACCTGGCATCGGCCGCAGAAAGGAGAACGGCCCCGGCCCGCGTGAACCATAGACGCCCTGCCAGCGTTCGACCACTTGCACCTTGCAGCCCAACGTCTGCTCGGCCAGTTCAATCATCCAGTCATCCACCTGCTCGGCATTGAACGGTGATGGATCGCTGCCGTAATGGTGGGAGTCGCCGATGATCAATTCACCGTAAGGCGTCGGACTGATCAGCAGGTGAATGCCGTTTTCATGCAGATGGGGTGCGTCGCGCAGAATCTGCGCCCGTATCGCGGCGGCTTCCGGCAAATCGGCGAAGGCGCCGTAATGCACGCAACTCAGACCGGTGAGCAGCGCGTGTTGCAGGTTGAGGTTGATCTGCGGGCGGGCGCGGAGCATTTGCAGACGGCAGATTTGCGGATCCAGTTCGGCAATCGGCTCGGCCAGCAAGGTTTGATAATCGTGGCCGGAGCAAACGATGATCTGCTCGGCGCTGAAGGTACCGGCGGTGCTGTGCAAGCGCCCCGGTTCGATGTCGCGCACCAGCGTGGAGAAATGAAACTCGACGCCCAACTCGCAACGCAGGTAGTCGATCAACGCCGGAATCGCTTCGCGGGAATACAGCTGCTGGTCGTCCATGCCGTGCAACGCGGCGCGGTGATGGCTGAACTGGCCACCGTATAAATCGCGCAATGCCGCACCGCGCAGCAGCTCGACGCGGTAACCGTGCTCCATGGCGCGACCGGCGCAGAAGGCTTCCAGCAGGTGCTCTTCCGCTTCGGTGCGGGCGAACAGGTATAAGCCGTTGCGCTTGAGTTGCAGGCCGACAAGTTCTGCCCATTGGCCCCAGATGTCGCGGCTGGCCCTGGCCAATTCGAGCATCGGCCCTGGTGGCTGGCCGGTGACCAGTGCCTGGCCGAAGTTACGCACCGACGCGCCGAGCGGCGTTTCGCTGCGTTCGAAAACGGTGACTTTCAGACCGCGTCTGGCAGCAGCATAGGCGTGGGACAGGCCGAGAATGCCGGCGCCGACGATTAGCATGTCGTTGTGGTGTGTCATGGGGATTTGTCCCTGAATTTGAGACCGCTATCGCGGGCAAGCCCGCTCCCACAGGTTTTGTGAACGCCACAGACCCTGTGGGAGCGGGCTTGCCCGCGATGGGGCCCTGTCAGCCTACGAAGATTTACTTGGCAGCCACTTTCTCGGACTTACCGTCATAGCGCTTGCGCCACTCGGTCAGGATCTGGTCGCGATTCTTCGACGCCCAGGCAAAGTCGTTCTTGATCAAACGCTGCTCGTAGTCGGCCGGCAGTTCAGTCTGCGGCTTGGCGATACCCGGTTGCGCGAGCACTGCGAAGTTCTCTTTATAGAGCTCCATCGCCGCCGGGCTCGCGGAGAAGTCAGCCAGCTTCTTCGCCGCGTCTTCGTGCGGTGTGCCTTTGATCACGGCGGTGGCTTCGATCTCCCAGCCCAGGCCTTCTTTCGGCAGGATGATGTCCAGCGGCGCACCCTGGCGCTTCAACTGAACGGCCGGGTATTCGAAGGAAATACCGATCGGGAATTCGCCGGCGGCGGCGAGTTTGCATGGCTTGGAACCGGAGTGAACGTACTGGCCGATGTTCTGGTGCAAGTCGTCCATGTACTGCCAGCCCTGCTTCTCGCCGAAGGTTTGCAGCCAGGCGCTGACGTCGAGGAAACCGGTGCCGGACGAGGCCGGATTGGGCATGACGATCTTGCCTTTGTACTCAGGCTTGGTCAGGTCCTGCCAGCTCACGGGTTTGCTCAAACCCTGCTTTTCGGCCTCGACGGTGTTGAAGCAAATGGTCGCCGCCCAGACGTCCATGCCTACCCAGGCTGGCGGGTTAGCGGCGTCGCGATAGTTGCCGCCGATCTTGCCGAGGTCCTTTGGTGCATAGCTTTGCAGCATGCCTTGCTGATCGAGGATCGCCAGGCTCGACGCTGCCAGCCCCCAAACTGCGTCAGCTTGCGGACGGGCTTTTTCGGCCAGGAGCTTGGCGGTGATGATGCCGGTGGAATCGCGCACCCATTTGATCTCGACATCCGGGTTGGCCTTTTCAAAGGCCTCTTTGTAGGTCTTCAGTTGTTCGGCTTCGAGGGCGGTGTACACCGTCAACTCGGTTTTTGCCGCGTAAGCGTTCAGGCTGAAAGCGGTGAGGACAGCAGCGGCCAGGGCCAAAGGCTTGAACATGGTGCAATTCCTGTGTGAGTTGAAGGTGTGAATCAAAGACCGGGCGCGGTCTGCCGCCAGGCCTGGGAGCGACGCAACAAACCGCGCGAGGCCCAGGCCAGCAGCAGGGACACGCCCGCCGAGGTGAACAGAATCAGGGTCGACATCGCCGCCGCGCCGCCGACGTTGCCGGCGTCGTCCATGTTCAGCACCGCCACCGCCGCGAGGATGGTGTCGGGGCTGTAGAGGAAGATCGCCGCCGAGACGGTGGTCATGGCCGAGACGAACAGGTAGCGCACGATGTCCAGCAACGCCGGCAGGCAGATCGGCACGGTGACCCGCAGGTAGTGCCGGTACAGCGGCGCCTTGAGCGACAGCGCGGCAGCTTCGAACTCGGCATCGAGTTGGCGCAGCGCGGTGGTGGCGGTCATTTGCGCAGTGGTCAAATAGTGAGCAATGGTGCAGACCACCAGCAGGGTCATGGTCCCGTAGAGCACATGCAACGGGTTGCCGCTGAGGTTGAAGAAGAAGACGTAACCCAGCCCCAGCACCAGACCCGGCACCGCCATCGGGACGAAACTGAGCATGCGCAGTGTCAGATTCAATCCGCGCTGGCCCTTGGTTTTTTCCATCAGGTAAGCACCGGTGAAGATCAGCACGCTGCCGATCAACGCCGTACACAACGCCATCTTCACGCTGTTGCCGTAGGCCAGCCAGCCGCCGCCCGCCGTGTCGTTGAACTGGTAATGGTTGAGCGACAGCGACAGGTTGTACGGCCAGAATTTCACCAGCGACGAGTACACCGCCATGCCGAACACCAGCAGCAATGCCGCGCAGATCAACAGCACGATGGCCAGGTAGCAGCCGTCCCGCAGTTTTGACGCCGCCGGTTGAAAGACCTGCGCCCGACCGCTCATGGAGTCGCCGTGACGCCGACGCAGCCAGGCATCAACGCCGAAGCTGAACAGCGCCGGCAGCAGCAAGACCATGCCGATCAGCGCACCGCGACCGAATTGTTGCTGGCCGACCACGGCTTTGTAAGCTTCCAGCGCCAGCACTTGGTAGTCGCCACCGACCACCACGGGCACGCCGAAGTCGGTGATGGTCAAGGTGAACACCAGACAGAACGCCGCGAACACTGCCTGACGGGTCGCCGGCCAGGTGATGCTACGAAAGGCTTTCGCCGGGCTGGCGCCCATGCTTGAAGCAGCATCGAACAGTCGCGCGTCCGCCAGGGACAACGCTGACAGCAAAATCATCAAGGCGTGTGGGAAGGTGTAGATGACCTCGCCCAGAACAATGCCCCAGAAGCCGTAGATATTGTCCGAGAGCAAACCGCGCAACATGCCCTGATTGCCGAACAGGTAAACCAAAGCGATCCCCGGCAGCATCGACGGCGCCATTAGTGGCAATAGCGACATGCCGCGCCAAATGCCTTTACCGGGAATCAGCGTACGTTGCAGAGCGTAGGCAAACAGATAAGCCAACGGTACGACAATGGCCGCGACGCTGAGAGAGACTTTCAGGCTGTTGCCCAGCAGCCAGTGGAAATTGGCGCTGGTCAGCAGTTCGCGAGCGGCGATCAGACCGCCACCCTGTCCAGCTTCGGAGCTGAAACCACGCCAGAAAATCGCCAGCAATGGCATCAACACCGCGACGCCGAGCAATCCCAGCAGCAGGATTTTGCCGCCGACTACGAACAGCCGGTCGCCGATCTCGGCACGGGAGGTCTGCCGAACCTGCTTGTGCGGTATCGGCAGCGCGACGTTCGCGCTCATCAGGCAAACACCTGCAGGCTGCGCGGCGGCAAGGCGACCATGATCTGTTGGGCACCGAGACGCGGCATGGCTTCCGGTGCCAATTCCGCCAGTAGCGCATGGCCCGGCAGTTGATCGAGTTCGAAGCTCATGCGGCAGCGGTTGCCGAGAAAGGTGATCTCGCGAACCTTCGCCGGGAACAGGTTTTCTTCATGCACCGACGGGTTGACGTTGATGGCCTCGGGGCGGCAGAACAAACGGCCCGAGGCGGTTTTAGCGCTGCCTTCGGCCAGGCGCATGTTCATCCCGCCAACCTGGGCATGACTGTCGCTGCTCCGGTGGAATGGCAGCCAGTTACCCTGACCGACGAACTCCGCCACAAAGGGTGTGGCCGGGCGGTCGTAGATTTCCTGCGGCGTGGCGTACTGCTCGACCTTGCCGTTGTTCATCACGGCGATGCGGTCGGCCATCAGCATGGCTTCGTCCTGATTGTGGGTAACCATCAGGGTGGTGATGCCGAGATTGCGCTGCAATTGGCGTAACTCGGTGCACAGATGCTCGCGGACCCGGGCGTCGAGCGCCGACATCGGTTCGTCCAACAGCAACAAGGACGGTGCCGGCGCCAAGGCTCGAGCCAGTGCGACACGTTGCTGCTGACCGCCGGATAACTGGCCAGGGTATTTTTTCTCACTGCCGATCAGGCCGACCAGTTCCAGCATCTGACCGACGCGCTGGCGCACTTCATCGCGACCACTGCCGGCGAGGCCGTAGGCGATGTTCGCCTCGACGCTAAGATTGGGGAACAGCGCGTAGGACTGGAAGAGAATGCCGTAGTCCCGTGCCTGAGGTGCCAGGTGGGAAACTTCGCGATCGCCGAGGTACAACTCGCCACTGTCTTGTTTCTCAAGGCCGGCGATGCAGCGCAGCAAGGTGGTTTTGCCACAGCCCGACGGCCCCAACAGGCACACCAGTTCACCGGCCGCCACGTCGAGGGAAACGTTATCCAGCGCGGTGAACGCGCCGAAGCGTTTCTGCACGCCGCGCACTTTCATCGGCGCGCCGGGGTTGGTCAGGGCAGTTGCGATCGAGTGGTTCATGGGCAGGCCTCATCAAGCAGATGAGGGCCATCCTAGGTTTGCAATGCGTCGGTCATGTGGCAGTGAGGCAAAAACGGCCGATAGTGGTATTCGGGGATTTGGGTTGAAGTCATGCTGTGACTGAACTGACGCCATCGCGGGCAAGCCCGCTCCCACAAGGACAGGTTGTGCTACTCAGATTATGTTCACACCACGGAAACACTGTGGGAGCGGGCTTGCCCGCGATGAGGCCAGTACAGGCAATGGAGATTTCAGGCCGGAGCCATTTCCTGCGCTAACCCCAGAAACGCCGCCGGCAGCCGCGCACCTTTTCGCTCCTTGAGGCAGTACAGATATTCAGGAATCTGCGGCGCATTCTCGATGGTCAGCACCCGCAATTGCGGATCGTGAGGCACTTCCTGCCGAGCAATGATGCTGATACCAATGTTGCGCAATACCGCCTCTCGAATCGACTCACGGCTACCAATCTCCAGCAACGGTCCAAAACTCACCCCCGCGCTGGCCAGCAATTCTTCGGTCAAACGCCGGGTGGTCGAGCCTGATTCACGCATCAACAAGGTGTGCCCCGCCAATGCACTGAGCGGTACATGATCATGCACCGCCAGCGGATGATGGCGGTGCACCGCCAGCACCAGCGGATCGCTGCCGAGCACCCGGCGAATCAGCCGCGCATCGTCCAGTAACTGTGAAGATGCGGCGACATCGACCCGATAATCCTCCAGCGCTTCGAGCACCTGTTGAGAATTGCCAATTTCCACCGACACCTCCACCTGCGGCAAACGTTCGCGAAAGGTCTTCACCAGATCGAGAATGTAATACGGCGCCGTGGCAGCGATGCGCAACGTGCCCTGGACCTGACCACTGTTGCGCAGGAAAAACTCGATGTCGGCTTCCTGCTGCAACAGCGCCTTGACCATCGGCAGCAACCGCGCGCCTTCGTCGCTGACGCTGAGGCGGCGACCGCCACGATAGAACAGTTCAACCGAGTACTGGCTTTCCAGATGCCGAATCTGGGTCGTCACCGTCGGCTGGCTCAGGCCGAGCTTTTTCGCCGCCAGGGTAATGCTGCCCAACCGGGCAACCATGTAAAACGCCTTCAGCTCGGCACTCAGCACACCCTTTCCTCATCGCTTATTTACGCAACAGGCGCAAACCATTGAACACCACCAACAGGCTCACGCCCATGTCGGCGAACACCGCCATCCACATGGTGGCGATCCCGGCGAAGGTTACCCCAAGAAAGATCGCTTTGATGACCAATGCCAGGGCGATGTTCTGTTTGAGGATATTGGAGGTCTGCCGCGACAGGCTGATGAAGGCCGGGATCTTGCGCAGATCGTCGTCCATCAGGGCGACATCGGCGGTTTCGATGGCGGTGTCGGTCCCGGCGGCCGCCATGGCAAAACCGATCTCGGCCCGCGCCAGTGCCGGGGCGTCATTAATGCCGTCGCCGACCATCCCGACCCGATGGCCTTGGGCATACAGCGCTTCGATGGCTTGCAGCTTCTCGGTTGGCAACAGATCGCCCTGTGCCTGATCGATGCCCACGTGGGCGGCGATGACTTGGGCAGTGTGAACGTTGTCGCCGGTCAGCATCAGGGTTTTGATGCCCAGCTCATGTAACTGCCGGATCGCTTCGCGGCTGGACGCTTTCACGGTGTCCGCGACGGCAAACAGCGCCAAGGGACCCGACTTGTCGAGCAACAGCACCACCGACTTGCCCTGTTTTTCCAGAGCAAACAGTTTCTCTTCCAGCGCTGGAGAACACAGGCCCAAATCTTCCACCAAGCGGTGGTTGCCCAAGTGGTAGAGCTCACCGTTAATCTCGCCGCGCACACCGCGACCGGCCAGGGCTTCGAAGTTATCCACAGTCAGTGGTGCGCGTTGGTTATCCACAACTGCCGCATTGGCGATAGCCAGCGACACCGGATGATCCGAGCGACCAGCCAGTGCCGCCGCAATGGCCGGAGCTATTCCATCAGCGGTTGGGTCGAGGGACAAATAATCGGTCTGCACCGGTTTGCCGTGAGTGAGGGTGCCGGTCTTGTCGAGGGCCAGGTAATCGAGTTTGTGGCCGTGCTCCAGATAGACGCCGCCCTTGATCAAGATCCCTTTGCGCGCCGCTGCCGCGAGGCCGCTGACAATGGTCACCGGGGTGGAAATCACCAACGCGCACGGGCAGGCGACTACCAGCAGCACCAGCGCCCGGTAGATCCAGTCGAACCACAGCGCATCCATGAACAGCGGCGGGATCACTGCCACGGCCAGGGCCAGGATGAACACCGCCGGGGTGTAGATTTTCGAGAAGGCGTCGACGAAACGCTGGGTCGGAGCGCGTGCCCCCTGAGCCTGTTCCACAGCGTGGATAATCCGCGCCAGGGTCGAATTGTTCGCCGCCGCGGTTACCGTGTATTCCAACGAACCAGACTGGTTGATGGTGCCGGCGAACACTTTGTCGCCGATGGTTTTCTCCACCGGCAGGCTTTCACCGGTGATCGGCGCCTGATCGATGGTCGAGTTGCCGGACAGCACTTCGCCGTCCAGACCGATCCGCTCGCCGGGACGCACCCGCACCCGCGCACCCAGTTCGATGTTTTTAACCGGTTGGGCGACCCAGCTGCCGTCGGCCTGCTGCACCGTGGCCTGCTCGGGGGCCATCTGCATCAGCCCGCCGATGGCGTTGCGCGCCCGGTCCAGAGACCTGGCTTCGATCAACTCGGCCACGGTGAACAGAAACATCACCATCGCCGCTTCCGGCCATTGGCCGATCAGGATCGCGCCGGTCACTGCGATGCTCATCAGCGCGTTGATGTTCAGGTTGAGGTTTTTCAGGGCGATCCAGCCCTTTTTGTAAGTGCTGAGGCCACCGCTGAGGATCGAGATCAGCGCGATAACTGCCACCACCCAGTTTGGTGCCGCATCGGTGAAGTGGATAAACTCGGCGGCCAGCGCGCCGACGCCGGACAGCGCCAGCGGCCACCAGGGCTTTTTCGCAGGTACAGGGCTCGACGCTGGCGCTTCAACGCCCTGCTCCATCGGCTCGGCGTGCATGCCGAGGGACTTGATTGCGTCGATGATCGGCATGGTGCTTGGCAGGTCATGGGTCACGCCCAGCACCCGATTGATCAGGTTGAATTCCAGTTGCTGCACACCCGAAAGCTTCCCGAGTTTGTTCTGGATCAGCGTCTGCTCGGTCGGGCAGTCCATTGCCTCGATGCGAAAGCTGCTCAGCCGCGCACCGGCGGTCGGCGTCTCGCTCAACTTGATCAGCGACGGCGCTGCTGCTTTGGAGGAACAGCAGGAATCCCCGTGGCCGTCATGGCTGTGCTTCTGCACAGGCTGCAGCTTGTGGCTGTGATCGTGCCCGGCCTCGGGTTTGTGGGTGTGAAGAGAATCGCTCATTGGTCGCGTCCATGAAGGTGCCTGTTGCCAAGTAAAGACCCTGTAGCCACTATAGGGTCAAGCACCCTTTTGGAGATTGTCGCGATGAAAATAGGAGAGCTGGCGAAACTCACCGACTGCGCCGTGGAAACCATCCGTTACTACGAGCGCGAAAACCTGCTGCCGGAGCCGGCCCGCAGCGACGGCAATTACCGCGTCTACACCCAGGCCCACGCCGAGCGCCTGACCTTCATCCGCAACTGCCGCACGCTGGACATGACCCTCGAGGAAATCCGCAGCCTGCTGGCCCTGCGCGACAGCCCGCAGGATCAATGCGAAAACGTCAACGCGCTGATCGACGAACACATCCACCATGTGAAGGCGCGTATCGATGGTTTGCTGGCCTTGCAGACACAACTGCTCGACCTGCGCCAACGCTGCAGCGAAGGGCCGGATATCGATCAATGCGGGATTTTGCAGCGGTTGGAAGTGAGTGGCGGGGTTGTGGCGACGGAGGTTGAGCATTCCCATGTCGGGAGAAGTCATGGGCATTAGCAACACCACAAAACCTTGTGGGAGCGGGCTTGCCCGCGATAGCGGTTTGTCAGTCACATCAATGTTGGATGTGACGCCGTCATCGCGGGCAAGCCCGCTCCCACAGGTTTAGTGGCGAGCTTTAGACCGCCATCGGCGCGGTCATCGGCGCGTGGTGCTCATAGCCTTCCAGCGAGAAGTCACTCGGTTCGATCAACTCCAGCCACTCCGGCTGATAAACACCGGTCTTGGCAAACTCCGGCACCCGGTCGCTAATCACCAGTTTCGGCATCGGGAACGGCTCGCGCTTGAGCTGTTCGTTGAGCATGTCCAGGTGGTTCTCGTAGACGTGGGCATCGCCGATGAAATAGGTGAACCAGCGCGGTGTGTAACCGGTCAGGCGACCGATCAGGCTGAGCAGCGCGGCGCCTTCGGTGAGGTTGAACGGCGTGCCCAGGCCCAGGTCGTTGGAGCGGATGTAGAGGGTCAAAGAGATCTCTTTGGTCTCGACATTCGGGTGGAACTGGTACAGCAAGTGGCACGGCGGCAGGGCCATTTCGTCGAGCTGGGCGACGTTCCAGCCGTGGAACAGGATGCGACGGCTGCCTGGATCCTTGATGATGGTGTCGACGCACTGGCGGATCTGGTCGATCGCCTTGTACAGCACCACATAAGCCTCGCCGTCTTCTTCGCCTTCGGCAATCTGACGATAACCCTGGCTCAGGGTCTGCTCGATGGCGGCCTGATTGCTGACCGGGATCTGCTTGTACGCCGGCCATTTGCGCCATTGCACGCCGTAGATCTCGCCGAGGTCGTCTTCGCCCTGACGGAACGGGTTGGCCAGCCACTGGGCGTTTTCGTTGGCGTTCTGGTCCCAGACCTTGCAGCCCAGCGCACGGAATTCGGCGGCGTTGTTCACCCCGCGCAGAAAACCGCACATCTCGCCGATGGCCGATTTGAAGGCCATCTTGCGGGTGGTGATTGCCGGAAAACCTTCCTGCAGATCGAAGCGCAGCATCGCGCCCGGAAAGCTGATGGTGTTCACGCCGGTGCGGTTGGCCTGTTTGGTGCCGTTCTTGATGACGTGGGCGACCAATTCGAGATATTGCTTCATGAATTACCTGTGTCCTTGAACCCGGGGCCAAAACCCCGGGGTTCGAATTTATAGCGCCTGCGCTTTATACAGCCGCCGCGGGGGCCGCCGGGGCGCGTCGATAAGCCAGCCAGATCAGGAACAGCCCGCCGACAATCATCGGTACGCACAACACTTGGCCCATGGTCAGCCAGTTCCAGGCCAGATAACCCAGTTGCGCATCCGGCACGCGAACGAATTCGACGATGAAGCGGAAGATGCCATAGAACAGCGCGAACATCCCGGACACCGCCATGGTCGGCCGCGGCTTGCGCGAGAACAGCCAGAGGATCGCGAACAGCGCCAGGCCTTCCAGCGCGAACTGGTACAGCTGCGAAGGATGACGCGCCAGTTGCGCCGGATCGGTCGGGAAAACCATCGCCCACGGCACGTCGGTCGCCTTGCCCCACAACTCGGCGTTGATGAAGTTGCCAATGCGCCCGGCACCCAGGCCAATCGGCACCATCGGCGCGACGAAGTCCATCAGCTGGAAGAACGACTTGTCGTTCTTTTTACCGAACCACAGCGCCGCCAGCATCACACCGATAAACCCGCCGTGGAACGACATGCCGCCCTTCCACACTTCGAAGATCAGAGTCGGGTTGGCCAGATAGGCGTTCAGATCGTAAAACAGCACATAACCCAAGCGGCCGCCGACGATGACACCCATCGACATCCAGAACACCATGTCGGAGAGTTTCTCCTTGGTCCAGGTCGGGTCGAAGCGATTCAGCCGGCGTGACGCCAGCCACCACGCACCGCCGATGCCGATCAGGTACATCAGGCCGTACCAGTGGATTTTCAGCGGACCGATGGCCAGGGCCACCGGGTCGATCTGCGGGTAAGGCAGCATTGCGACTCCTCGTTAGAGTTGAAACCTTCAAATTCCCGGGCGACGCTGTCACGCCAGGATTAAGCCAGGATTGCGCTACGCGTCAGAGCAAGAAGCTCAAGCCGACGCAAAACAGCAAAGCGGCAAACAATCTTTTCAGCAAGCGCGGCGACAGCGTGTGGGCCAGTCGCGCACCGAGGCGGGCGAAAACCATGCTGGTCAGGGCAATCCCCAGCAGCGCCGGCAAATAAACAAAACCGAGACTATGGGCCGGCAGCAGTGGATCGTGCCACCCCAAAATCATGAAACTTAATGCACTGGCCAAGGCGATTGGCAGGCCACAGGCCGACGAAGTGGCCACCGCCTGCTGCATCGGTACGCTGCGCCAGGTCAGGAACGGCACGGTCAACGAACCGCCGCCAATCCCGAAAATCGCCGAGGCCCAGCCAATGACACTACCAGCCACGGTCAGACCGACTTTTCCCGGTACCGTTCGGCTGGCCTTGGGCTTGAAGTCCAAAGCGAGTTGAACGGCAATGATCAGCGCAAATACACCAATGATCTTCTGCAAATTCGGCCCGGAAATCGCTTCGGCAGTCAGCGCGCCGAAACCGGCACCGAGCAGAATGCCAAGGGTCATCCAGGCAAAAATCGGCCAACGCACAGCGCCACGGCTATGGTGCTCGCGAACCGAATTGATCGACGTAAAGATGATCGTCGCCAGGGAGGTGCCGACGGCCAGATGCGTCAAAATCGATGCATCGAACCCCTGCAAGGTGAAACTGAACACCAGCACCGGGACGATAATGATCCCGCCACCCACCCCGAACAGCCCGGCCAGCACGCCGGCACAGGCGCCCAGCGCCAGATAAAGCAGAAATTCCATGTCCGCATCCCCAGTCATCCCAAAACAGGAGCGGCATGGTAACGGATGCATGGCCTCGGGCTCCACTGCGGATGGCGATGGATCGATGAGCGATGTCTGCGTAGAGTGAGCAAAAAACACACAAGGACCACCTTATGTGCCTGATTGTTTTTGCCTGGCGGCCGGGTCATGCCCAGCCGCTGATCGTGGCGGCCAACCGCGACGAATTCTATGCCCGACCCAGCCTGCCCCTGACGCAATGGCCGCAAGCCCCGCACGTGTATGCCGGTCGCGACCTTGAAGCTGGCGGTACGTGGCTCGGTGTCGGCGCCAACGGGCGTTTCGCCGCGCTGACCAACATCCGTGATCCCCTTCAACCGCCAGCGCCCAAGTCGCGAGGTGAACTGGTGGCGCAGTTTCTCAGCGGGAACATGTCGATTGACGAATATTTAAAGGACATTGTCGGACGTTCGCCTCAATATGCCGGATTTAATCTGTTGGTCGGCAATACCCACGAGCTTTGGCACTTCAATGCCCGGGAGACCGAGGCGGTCATGCTCCAACCGGGCATTTATGGGTTATCGAACGCGGGGCTGGATACACCGTGGCCAAAAGTGCTCAAGGCCAAGGCAGCATTGAGCGAGGTGTTGGGCGATCCGCAGCCGCAGGCGTTATTGGCCTTGCTGAGCGACCCGCAGACGGCGCCGCTTGCCGAGTTGCCGGACACGGGTGTGGGACAGGCTACCGAGACGTTGTTGTCGAGTGTGTTTATCAAGAGCCAGGCTTATGGGACACGGGCGAGCACGGCGTTGATTGTTCAGGCGGACGGGGTGCGGCATATGGTCGAAAGGAGTTTCGGGCCGTATGGAGGGCATCTTGGGGAAGTAGAGATTTTGGTTTAGGCGGCGCCTGGCCTGACGTCATCGCGGGCAAGCCCGCTCCCACAAGGTTCTGCTGTGTGGCATAGACAGCATTCACACCAGAGATCCCTGTGGGAGCGGGCTTGCCCGCGATGGGGCCATTGAATGTTTAAAGGGTCTTGACCGAAGCCGGATTAATCATCCGCGCCAACCCAAGGTTCTTCAGCGCCAGTTGCAGCGAGCTGTGGATAACTTGCGGGTTGTCGATGGTCATCAGTTCCGCCAGCAATTCCTTGGCCTTGCTCAGGTTGATCTGACGCAGCATCCACTTCACTTTCGGCAAGTTGGTGGCGTTCATCGACAAGCTGTCGAAACCCATCGCCATCAACAACACCGCCGCCGCCGGGTCACCGGCCATTTCACCGCAGATACTCACGGGCTTGCCTTCTGCATGGGCATCGCGCACCACGCTCTGCAACGCCTGCAACACCGCCGGGTGCAGGTAGTCGTAGAGATCGGCCACCCGCGGGTTGTTGCGGTCCACGGCCAGCAGGTACTGGGTCAGGTCGTTGGAGCCGACCGACAGGAAGTCCACTTGTCGGGCAAGCTCCTTGGTCTGATACACCGCCGCCGGAATCTCGATCATCACGCCAATCGGCGGCATCGGCACGTCGCAGCCTTCGTCGCGGACTTCGCCCCAGGCTCGGTGAATCAGGTGCAGGGCTTCTTCCAGCTCGTGGGTGCCGGAGATCATCGGCAGCAGAATCCGCAGGTTGTTCAAGCCTTCGCTGGCCTTGAGCATGGCGCGGGTCTGCACCAGGAAAATTTCCGGGTGGTCGAGCGTGACGCGAATACCGCGCCAGCCGAGAAACGGGTTGTCTTCCTTGATCGGGAAGTACGACAGCGACTTGTCGCCGCCGATGTCCAGACTGCGCATGGTCACTGGCTGCGGGTGGAACGCGGCGAGTTGCTCGCGATAGATCGCCAGCTGCTCTTTTTCACTCGGGAAGCGCTGGTTGATCATGAACGGCACTTCGGTGCGGTACAGACCCACGCCTTCGGCACCGCGCTTCTGCGCCCGCGCCACGTCCGCCAGCAAGCCGGTGTTGACCCACAGCGGCATGCGATGACCATCGACCGTTACGCACGGCAGGTCCCGCAATGCGTCCAGCCCCAGGGCCAGTTGCTTCTCTTCCTCGACCACATCGGCGAACTGCTTGCGCAGCACGTCACTCGGGTTGGTATAGACCTCACCGTGGTAGCCGTCGACGATCATCTGGATGCCGTCGACCTTGGAGTACGGCAAGTCGACCAGGCCCATCACCGTCGGGATACCCATGGCACGCGCCAGGATCGCCACGTGGGAGTTGCCGGAACCGAGTACCGATACCAGACCCACCAGCTTGCCTTCCGGCACCTCGCCGAGCATTGCCGGCGTCAGTTCTTCGCTGACCAGAATGGTGTTGTCGGGGTAGACCAGCGTCTGCTGCCGCTCTTCCTGCAGATAAGCCAGCAAGCGCCGACCGAGGTCTTTGACGTCCGAGGCGCGCTCACGCAGGTAGGCGTCGTCCATCAATTCGAAACGGTTGACGTGTTCAGTGACCACCTGACGCAATGCGCCCTGCGCCCACTGACCGGTCTTGATCACCGTGGTGATTTCGCTGCCGAGCGAGGCATCGTCGAGCATCATCAGGTAAACGTCGAACAGCGCCCGCTCTTCAGGCCGCAGCTGGGTCGCCAGCTTGGCGGACAAGGCACGCATGTCGGCGCGTACGCCTTCGATGGCGGTCTTGAACAGGCCAAGTTCCGCGTTGATGTCGGTGATGGTCTTGTCCGGCACCACGTCCAGATCGGCCGGCGGCAGCATGACGACCGCGGTTCCGACCGCCGCGCCCGGCGAACCCGGTACACCGACGAACTTTGCTTCCTGGATACCTTTGCCCTGACGGCCCAGCCCACGGATCGAACCGGTGGCCTCGGCGTGGGCGATAACGCCGGCAAGTTGCGCGCTCATGGTCACGAGGAAGGCTTCTTCACCTTCATCGAACTGGCGGCGTTCTTTTTGCTGAATGACCAACACGCCGACAACGCGACGGTGGTGAATGATCGGCGCCCCGAGGAACGAAGCGTAGCGTTCTTCACCGGTCTCGGCGAAGTAACGGTAGCGCGGGTGATCCGCGGCGTTTTCGAGGTTCAGGGGTTCTTCACGCGTGCCGACCAGGCCGACCAGACCTTCGTTGGGTGCCATGCTGACCTTGCCGATCGAGCGCTTGTTCAAGCCCTCGGTGGCCATCAGCACGAAGCGGTTGGTCTCTGGGTCAAGCAGGTAGACCGAGCAGACCTGGCTGCCCATGGCCTCTTTGACGCGCAACACAATAATCCCCAACGCCGCCTTGAGATCCTTGGCGGAGTTAACTTCCTGGACGATCTTGCGCAGCGTATTGAGCATGGCTCGGGGTCGAACTCCGTCGTCAGTCGCGCGCTAAAAGGCGCGGGGCAAGCTCTTTGAGAGCGCGGCGATAAACCTCGCGCTTGAATGTCACCACCTGGCCCAACGGATACCAATAACTGACCCAGCGCCAGCCATCGAATTCCGGTTTACCGGTCAAATCCATCCGCACCCGCTGCTCGTTGGAGATCAGGCGCAGGAGAAACCATTTCTGCTTCTGGCCGATGCACAGCGGTTGGCTGTGCGTCCTGACCAAACGTTGCGGCAAACGATAACGCAACCAGCCCCGGGTGCAGGCGAGAATTTCAACATCTTCGCGCTCCAGGCCCACTTCTTCGTTCAACTCGCGGTACAAGGCGTCTTCTGGCGTCTCCTGGGGGTTGATCCCTCCCTGTGGAAACTGCCAGGCATCTTGATTGATTCGGCGAGCCCATAGCACCTGGCCGGCATCATTCGTCAGAATGATCCCGACATTGGGGCGGAAACCATCGGGGTCGATCACGGCAACAACCTCGCAAACGCATGTCGCCGCATTGTTCCACAAAGGTTGTGAAAGCAGCAACGAGCCGACCTACCTTATGTGCACTCTTGTGAAAAGTCCGTATTCTTGAAACCTTTCTACAGACTTTTTCAGCGAGTAACTGCAATGCGGCTGGCTTTATTCGACTTGGACAACACGCTTCTGGGCGGTGACAGTGACCACGCCTGGGGCGACTATCTGTGCGAACGCGGTTTTCTCGACGCCGTCGCCTACAAGGCACGCAACGACGAGTTCTATCAGGATTACCTGGCCGGCAAGCTGGATAACGACGCGTACCTGAACTTCTGCCTTGAAGTGCTTGGCCGCACCGAGATGGCCACGCTGGATGAATGGCACCTGGACTACATGCGCGACTGCATCGAGCCGATCGTGCTGCCCAAGGGCCTCGAACTGTTGGCCAAACACCGTGACGCCGGCGACAAGCTGGTGATCATCACCGCCACCAACCGCTTTGTGACCGGGCCGATTGCAGCACGTTTAGGCGTGGAGACCCTGATCGCCACCGAATGCGAAATGATCGGCGGCCGGTACAGTGGGCGCAGCACTGATGTCCCGTGCTTTCGTGAAGGCAAGGTGACCCGGTTGAACCGTTGGCTGGAGGAGACTGGCCACAATCTGCAAGACAGCTATTTCTACAGCGACTCGATGAATGACCTGGCGTTGCTGGAGCAGGTGGCGAATCCGATTGCTGTTGATCCGGATCCTAATCTGCGGGCCGAGGCTGAGAAGCGGGGCTGGCCGGTGATTTCGTTGCGCGATTGAGATCGCCATCGCGGGCAAGCCCGCTCCCACAGGGATCTCTGCTGTAAATGCTATCTATGTCACACAGCAAAACCTTGTGGGAGCGGGCTTGCCCGCGATTGGGTCAACTCGGCCTGAAGCCTTAAACCGGCTTGGCCCCCATCAACCCCGCAATGGCGATAAAGCAGACAAAGCTGAACAACGCCAACGCAAACGTAAACTTCCCATTTCCCCCAGCGGGCGCCTTGCGCAGCCGATTGAGCCGCACCAGCAGCCAGAACCAGCCCAGCGCCGCCACGGTGTAGAGCACACTGGAAGCCAGCAACCAGGTCTGCCCCAGCGGCCAGCCCACCAGATGCACCATCCACCAGCCGGTGAACGGCATGCTCAGCAATGCCAGGCCCATCACTAGCCAGATGAACACCAGCGGTCGCTGCAAGGTACGGGTGTGAGCCGTCGCGTCGCCGTTACGGCGCGTGCGCCAGACCCAGATCGCCAGCCCCAGCGCGCTCATCAACAGCAACACCGTCGCCACGCCATGAGCGATTTTGAGGGCGGTTAACGTTTCCATTGTTCGATTTCCTTATGACTTGCTCGTCAGCGTAGCCGCTCAGCCGAGAAACAGCTGATAAGCCGGATTGTCGCTTTCGTCCCAGTATGGGTAGCCGATTTCTTCCAGCGCGGCCGGTACCAGATGACGCTCGTCGTGCGGCACTTGCAGGCCCGCGACCACACGGCCATCGGCCGCGCCGTGGTTGCGGTAGTGGAACATCGAAATGTTCCAGCGCCCGCCGAGCTTGTTGAGGAAGTTGAACAACGCACCCGGACGCTCCGGGAACTCGAAGCGCAGCACCACTTCATCGACCACATGGACAGCACGCCCGCCGACCATGTGGCGGATGTGTAACTTGGCCAGTTCGTTGTCGGTCAGGTCGAGTACCGGGAAACCCTGCTCGGTGAGACTGGCGAGCAGCGCACTGCGCGGGTCGTTTTCCGGGTGCGTCTGCACGCCGACAAAGATGTGCGCTTCGCTGCCGGTGTTGTAGCGGTAATTGAATTCGGTGATCTGGCGCTTGCCGATGGCTTCGCAGAACGCCTTGAAGCTGCCCGGTTTCTCGGGAATGGTCACGGCGATGATGGCTTCGCGGCCCTCGCCCAGTTCGGCACGCTCGGCGACATGACGCAGGCGGTCGAAGTTGACGTTGGCACCGGAATCGATGGCCACGAAAGTATGCCCCGTAACACCGCGTTGCTCGACATACTTCTTGATCCCGGCCACGCCCAAGGCGCCGGCAGGTTCAGTGATCGAGCGGGTATCGTCGTAGATATCCTTGATTGCCGCACAGATCTCGTCAGTGCTGACCGTGATGACCTCGTCAACGTAGTCTTTGCAGATATCGAAGGTATGCTGACCGATTTGCGCCACCGCGACGCCGTCGGCAAACAGCCCCACGGTCGGCAACACCACGCGCTCGCCAGCCGCCATGGCGGCTTGCAGGCAGTTGGAGTCATCCGGTTCGACGCCGATGATTTTGATGTCCGGGCGCAGGTATTTCACATACGCCGCGATGCCGGCGATCAGGCCGCCGCCGCCCACTGGAACGAAAATCGCATCCAGACGCCCCGGGTGCTGGCGCAGAATCTCCATGGCCACCGTGCCCTGCCCGGCAATGGTGTGGGGGTCATCGTAAGGGTGAATGTAGACGTAGCCTTTTTCGTCGACCAGTTTCAGCGAGTAGGCCAGGGCTTCCGGGAACGAATCCCCGTGCAGCACCACTTTTCCGCCACGCGAACGCACACCTTCGACCTTGATCTCGGGGGTGGTCTTGGGCATCACGATGGTCGCCTTCACGCCCAATACCTTGGCCGCCAGGGCCAGGCCTTGCGCATGATTGCCCGCCGACGCGGTGACCACGCCGCGAGCACGTTCTTCATCGCTCAATTGCGTCAACTTGTTGTAGGCGCCACGAATCTTGAACGAGAACACCGGCTGCAAGTCTTCACGCTTGAGCCAGATTTCATTACCCAGCCGCTCGGAGAGCTGGCGGGCAGTCTGCAATGGGGTTTCTACGGCAACGTCATAAACGCGCGAGGTGAGGATCTTTTTGACGTACTGTTCGAGCATCGGAAAGCATCACTGAGCGGGTTGGGCAGGGCCAAGGAGTCTAACCCGGCTTTTGGGCGGGCGACCATACGAATCAAGAGGTTTTAGGTTCACCAGGGAGGATCATGACATTTGTAGGAGCGAGGCTTGCCCGCGAAGAGGTCTTAACATCCAACATAAATGTTGGCGGTTAGATCGCTTTCGCGGGCAAACCTCGCTCTACAGGTACAGGAATCGTGCGATGTGCGCATTTGACCCGCCAATCGGGCAATGACCTTCCCCATCGCGAAGCCTATAATGCCGGCCTTTCGTCCCCTTTCGGCACTTCGGAGCCCGCATGACCCAGGATCAACTCAAACAGGCCGTAGCCCAGGCCGCCGTCGACTTCATCCTCCCGAAACTCGACGACAAGAGCATCGTCGGGGTCGGCACCGGCTCCACCGCCAACTGCTTCATCGATGCCCTGGCCAAGCACAAAGGCGCGTTCGATGGCGCGGTCGCCAGTTCCGAAGCCACCGCCGCCCGCCTCAAGGGCCATGGCATTCCGGTGTATGAGCTCAATACTGTCAGCAACCTTGAGTTCTACGTCGACGGCGCCGATGAAAGTGACGAGCACCTGCACCTGATCAAGGGCGGCGGCGCGGCCCTGACCCGCGAGAAGATTGTTGCGGCCGTGGCCAAGACTTTCATCTGCATCGCCGACGCCAGCAAACTGGTGCCGGTCCTCGGTGCCTTCCCGCTGCCGGTGGAAGTGATCCCGATGGCCCGCAGCCACGTGGCCCGCGAACTGGTGAAGCTCGGCGGTGACCCGGTTTACCGTGAAGGCGTTCTGACCGACAACGGCAACATCATTCTCGACGTATTCAACATGCAGATCACCAACCCGGTGGAGTTGGAAACACAGATCAATGCCATCGTCGGCGTGGTCACCAACGGTTTGTTCGCAGCCCGCCCGGCTGATCTTCTGCTGCTGGGGACGAGTGAAGGCGTGAAAACCCTGCGCGCCCAATAAATCAGACACACAGATAAACCTGTGGGAGCGGGTTTGCCCGCGATGAGGCCGTCCCATTCAACATCATTGTTGAAGGACAGACCGCTATCGCGGGCAAGCCCGCTCCCACAGTGTTTTTGGGGTGCTTGTTAGTTTTGCGGTGGTTTTTTGAAGACGTAGAAAAGATTCGGCTCGCTGACGAGGTACAGGGTGCCGTCGTCGTCCATGGCGATGCCTTCTGCTTGCGGCACAGTTTTCTGCAATCCCTGACGCCCCTTGCTCAGTGACATTGTGGTCAGCGGTCGCCCATCGACATCCAGCTCCAGAATCAGTCGCGACTCATCGGACAGCGCCAGCAAATGGCCGCTGCGTTCGTCGTACTGCAGGCTCGACAGGTCTCGCACGAACATTCCGGCATCACGTTTGGGGTTGTTCACCACATGCACCGCGTACGACTTCTCCGGGTTGTAATGCGGAAAGCCCTGCACTTCGTAAATCAGCATCGGATCGCGTTCCTTGGCGACAAACAAGCGCTTGCCCACCGAGTCATAGGCCAACCCTTCAAACCCCTTGTTGCCACTCATGTGCACACCGAGGGTCATCTGTTCGGCGTCCGCTGCATCGAGGAACGTCGTATCTTTCTCCAGATGAATCTTGATCAGCCGCTGCTGACGCTCGTCAGTGATCACGTAAGTGTCAGCGCTGATGAATTCCACCGCCTCCGGGTCGCCAAACCCGACCAGCGCCACACGCCGCAGGATTTTGCCCTCCAGGGACAATTCGATCAGTTCGGCATTTTTGTTGGTGACGGTGAACAGGCTTTTTCGCACGGGATCGAAGGTCAGCGCCGAAACATCATCGTCCAGACCGTCAATGACTCGCGCCTCGATCGCTACCTGATACTGATCCAGGCCAATGGACTGAGCATTTCATCGGCTGCCAGAGCGCCTGCACATTGAACCAGGTGCGCTCGAACAGACGCAGATATTGGCCGATGGCAACCAGCACAATCAGCGCAATTACCGACAAGATCAGCATCAAGGGTTTGGGACGGGCAAGTCGGCGCATTCAGGCGAGCTCGGAAACAAGACGGGAGGATGAAATACCACGGCTGCATGAATTCAAGCTTAATGGCCAGTGGCCTTCGACCACAATGACCGAACTCGCAGGAGCTGCCGAAGGCTGCTCCTACCGTTGTTTTTCAAAGCGATAGAACAGGTTCGGCTCACTCACTATGTACAGCGTGCCTGCTTCGTCCATGGTCACGCCTTCGGCACGGGGAATGGTTTTTTTCAGACCATTGAAACCACCCAGCAGAGTCATGAAGCTGACCTGCTCGCCTTTCTCATCCAATTCCAGCAACAAGTGAGAATCGGCGGACAGCACCAGGGTATGACCGGTGCGTGAATCGATGGCCAGGGCCGACAGGTTGCGAATATCCAGTTCGTCGCTGGACAGCTTTTGCTTGTCGCCCTTGAGGATTTGGCTACCGTCGCTTTTCCAGCTGAACAGCGCCGGTGGACGCTCTTCACCCAGCAACAGTTGCTGGTTGCGCGCATCCCAGACGACCGCCTCGAAGGCCTTATTCTGGTTTTTCGACGGGCCCAGGTCGTATTTCGGGAAACTGGCGATATTCAATTCGCGAGTATCGGCGTCGACCTTGACGATGGAAAGCAGGTGTTTGCGCTCATCGGTAATCGCCAGCAAACCGTTGCCCATGACCGCCACCGCTTCCGGGTTGCCCCAACCCACCAGCGGCATCTTGCGCAACACGTCGCCCTGCAATGTCAGCTCGACCAGGAACGGGTTCTTGCCCATCACCGCAAACAGGGTTTTGGTCTGCGGGTCATAAGATACGTCTGACGCTTCATCCTTCTCCATGCCCGGCAGCAACTTGGCGTCGATCACCGCCCGGTAATCCGGCAGCCAGATACTGTCTTTTCGCTCGGCCGGGCTTTCGAAACGCTCCATCACCCAGAGCACGCCGCGATCATCCCAATGCATCGTAAACACGAGGCCATACACAGCAGCAGCCACCAGCAAAAGCCAGGAATACCAACGCATGACAAAGCGCGAGCGGCGGGCAGTTTTCAGCTTGGGCAGCGGTTGGGTGGTCATGCAGGGATGCGTTCCAGAAATTCAGGCTATGGGTAATAGCACAATTGGGACTGGGTCAGACGCCAGAAGCCTCGGAATTATCCGGACAAAATGTGAAAAAAACGGGAAATGGCGGGATTGCCCTGTGTGGGCAGATGCAATTTGCGGGAAGGATTACAAACCAATGTGGGAGCGGGCTTGCTCGCGAATGCGGTGTGTCAGCCAACATTGATGTCGACTGACACTCCCTCTTCGCGAGCAAGCCCGCTCCCACAGGGTTATGTGTAAATCAGCGGACGCTGCTGGTGAAGCGGCTGGCGCCCGGCAATTCGAGCACCAGTTCGTCACCGACATTCAGCGGGCCAACGCCCACCGGCGTACCCGTAAGGATCACATCACCGGCCTGCAGCGAGAAGCAGCCGGCCATGTACTGGATCATCGGCACGATCGGATTGAGCATGTCCTTGCTGTTGCCATCCTGGCGGACTTCGCCATTGATGGTCAGGCGGATGCCAATGTCGGTCAGGTCGGCGAAGGTACTGCCCGCCACGAATGGCGCAATCACTGCCGCACCGTCGAAGCACTTGGCGATTTCCCACGGCAAGCCCTTGGCTTTAAGCTCGGCCTGTTTGTCGCGCAGGGTCAGGTCCAGGGCCGGGGCGATGCCGGAGATGGCATCCAGCACTTCTTCACGGCTGGGCTTGGTCGACAACGGCTTGCCGATCAGCACGGCGATTTCCGCTTCGTAATGCACCGAGCCACGCTCGGTCGGAATGCTGAAACCGCCTTCCAGCGGCACCACGCAACTGCCCGGCTTGATGAACAGCAGTGGCTCGGTAGGCACCGGGTTGTCCAGTTCCTTGGCGTGTTCGGCGTAGTTGCGGCCGATGCACACCACTTTCCCCAACGGGAAATGAATGCGCGTACCGTCGACATACTGGTGCTGATAGCTCATGGACCGACTCCTGGTTCGTAGCTCTTAAATTCAAAAGTCAAACAGCGAAAATCTTGCCCGGGTTCATGATGCCGTTGGGGTCGAACACCGCTTTGACGGCTTTCATGTACTCGATCTCAACCGGCGAGCGGCTGTAGGTCAAGTAGTCACGCTTGGTCATGCCCACGCCATGTTCGGCGGAAATCGAACCGTTGTATTTCTCGACGGTTTCGAACACCCACTTGTTGACGGTCGCGCACTTGGCGAAGAACTCGTCCTTGCTCAGGTTATCCGGCTTGAGGATGTTCAAGTGCAGATTGCCGTCGCCGATGTGGCCGAACCAGACGATTTCGAAATCCGGGTAATGTTCGCCGACGATTGCGTCGATTTCTTTCAGGAACCCCGGGACTTTCGACACAGTGACTGAAATGTCGTTTTTGTACGGCGTCCAGTGGGAAATGGTTTCGGAGATGTACTCGCGCAGCTTCCAGAGGTTCTGCAGCTGGGTTTCGCTCTGGCTCATCACGCCATCCAGCACCCAGCCCTGCTCGACGCAGTGCTCGAAGGTTTCCAGGGCGTGGTTGGCCACTTCTTCAGTGGTCGCTTCGAATTCCAGCAGTGCGTAGAACGGGCAATCGGATTCGAACGGCGCCGGCACATCGCCGCGGGCCATGACCTTGGCAAGAGCTTTGTCAGAGAAGAATTCGAACGCGGTCAGGTCAAGTTTGCTTTGGAATGCGTGCAATACCGGCATGATCGAATCGAAATCGGCGGTGCCGAGGACCATCGCGGTGAGGTTTTTCGGCGCACGGTCCAGACGCATGGTGGCCTCGACCACAAAGCCCAGCGTGCCTTCGGCGCCAATGAACAGCTGACGCAGGTCGTAGCCGGTGGCGTTCTTGATCAGGTCTTTGTTCAGTTCCAGCAGATCGCCCTTGCCGGTGACAACTTTCATGCCGGCGACCCAATTGCGGGTCATGCCGTAGCGAATCACCTTGATCCCGCCGGCATTGGTGCCGATATTGCCACCAATCTGACTGGAACCTGCCGATGCGAAATCCACCGGGTAATACAGCCCGTGCTCTTCGGCCTTGTTCTGCAATTGCTCGGTAACCACGCCTGGCTGGCAAACGGCCGTGCGGTCAGTCAGGTTCACGTCGAGAATCTGGTTCATGTAGTCGAAGGACACGACCACTTCGCCATTGGCTGCCACGGCCGCAGCGGAAAGCCCGGTACGACCACCGGAAGGCACCAGCGCCACCTTGTGTTCATTGGCCCAACGGACAATGGCCTGGACCTGCTCGGTGGTCTTGGGGAACACAATGGCCGTCGGGGCCGGGGCGAAATGCTTGGTCCAATCCTTGCCGTAAGCATTCAGGGAGTCGGCGTCGGTCAGCACCTTGCCAGGCTCAACCAGGGTCTTCAGCTCATCAATCAGCGCGGGATTGGTCATCGACAGAACTCTCGAACAATTCATGGTCATCCTGAGAACGCTTCACGTCGCAGGAATGAGTGTTTAGCGGGGTGCATATGCTAGCATACCGACCCCGCAGGATAGTGCCCAAAGGCTGTTCTGCGGCGACGGCTTTCTTGCCGTCCGGGTCAGCTCTGGCTGCTCCCTTCCTGCCATTTTTTCTCCGGGACACAGGTTTACGCAGATGAGCAAGACTTCTCTCGATAAGAGCAAGATCAAGTTCCTTCTTCTCGAAGGCGTCCACCAATCGGCTGTCGACGTCCTCAAGGCGGCGGGCTACACCAGCATCGAGTACCTCACAGGTTCTCTGCCGGAAGCCCAGTTGAAGGAAAAGATCGCTGATGCTCACTTCATCGGCATTCGCTCCCGCACTCAACTGACCGAAGAGATCTTCGATCACGCGAAGAAACTGGTGGCTGTCGGCTGTTTCTGCATCGGCACCAACCAGGTCGACCTCAACGCGGCTCGCGAACGCGGTATCGCGGTATTCAACGCCCCGTACTCCAACACTCGCTCCGTCGCCGAGCTGGTATTGGCCGAAGCGATCCTGTTGCTGCGCGGCATTCCTGAGAAGAACGCTTCCTGCCACCGTGGCGGCTGGATCAAAAGCGCTGCCAACTCCTTCGAGATCCGTGGCAAGAAGCTGGGCATCGTCGGTTACGGCTCGATCGGTACTCAGCTGTCGGTCCTGGCTGAAGGCCTGGGGATGCAGGTGTACTTCTACGACACCGTGACCAAGCTGCCACTGGGTAACGCCACCCAGGTCGGCAACCTGCATGAACTGCTGGGCATGTCCGACATCGTTACCCTGCACGTTCCGGAAACCGCTGCCACCCAGTGGATGATCGGCGAGAAGGAAATCCGCGCCATCAAGAAGGGCGGCATTCTGATCAACGCTGCTCGCGGCACTGTTGTCGAACTGGACGCCCTGGCAGACGCGATCAAGGACAAGCACTTGATCGGCGCGGCCATCGACGTATTCCCGGTGGAGCCGCGCTCCAACGAAGAAGAGTTCGAAAGCCCGCTGCGTGGCCTGGACAACGTGATCCTGACTCCGCACATCGGTGGTTCCACCGCTGAGGCGCAAGCCAACATCGGCCTGGAAGTGGCGGAAAAACTGGTCAAGTACAGCGACAACGGTACTTCGGTATCGTCCGTGAACTTCCCGGAAGTGGCGCTGCCGGCTCACCCTGGCAAGCACCGTCTGCTGCACATCCACGAGAACATTCCGGGTGTGATGAGCGAGATCAACAAGGTCTTCGCCGAAAACGGCATCAACATTTCCGGTCAGTTCCTGCAGACCAACGAGAAAGTCGGCTACGTCGTCATCGACGTCGATGCCGAGTACTCGGAAATGGCTCAAGAGAAGCTGCAGCACATCAAAGGCACCATTCGTTGCCGCGTGCTGTTCTGATAGTGACTTGAGTGACAAAAAAAGGAGACCTTCGGGTCTCCTTTTTCATGGGTGTGACGAATGTTACTTAACGTTGACGGTGATTTTTTCCGACACGATAGGCGGATCGAACGGCATGTGGCCGCTATCACCCAGCTCCAGCTGCAAGGTGTGTTTACCCGGCGTCAGCTTTACTTCAGCCTGGGTCTGCGCCTTGCCGAAGTGCAGGTGGTTGGCATCGTTGGGGATTGGTGCACCGGCGGCTGGCAGTTTATCGACATCGATCAGCAAGTGGTGATGGCCGGTGTTTTTGGTGACATCGCCCGCAGGCGCTAGCGCAATGTTCTTGACCGCGAACTTGACGACGACGGTTTGCGGAACCGTGGCTCCGTCCGCAGGAGAAACGATGGACACTTCTGCACCTTTGGGAGCCGGCGTAGCAGCCGTTGCCAGCATCGATGCACCCAGCAACAGGCCAGCCAGTGCTGCACGTGACATAAAGCTTTTCATTCTCTTCTCCAGTTTTTCCGTAAAATTCGCTCGACCGTGACAACTTAACGGCCATTCGTTGTCGAAGGCACACGACAACCATAGCAAAGCGAGCCTGAACAGCGCGTCGCAATAAATGAATTCAAAGGAGTGACCATGCGCTTTTTGCCTGGCCTGATCTGCCTGCTACCCCTTTTGAGCCCTTTGGCTCATGCCGAACTGATGGACGATGTAAACGACCGCGGCGAATTGCGCATTGCCCTTGAGGCTAATACGCCGCCCTTCAATTTCAAGGATGACGACAAACTGACCGGCTTCGAAGTCGAGTTGGGTCAATTGCTGGCCAATGAGCTGGATGTACGGGCTGACTTCGTCGTCACCGATTCCGGCGATCTGTTGACCGGCGTCGAAAGCGGCAAGTACGACGTCGCTATCAATCACATACCACTGACCGCGGACCTGAAGGATCGTTTCGACTTCAGCGAGCCTTACATTCACACCAATGCGCAATTGATCGCGCAGAAAGAAGAGCCGCCGCGCTCAATCCTGTTGGTCCAGTCGCTGACGGAGCAAAAACCGAAAACCGCCCCGGCTGTGGACCTGGCGATTCCATTTCAGAAAGGTAACCCGGCATTTCATGCCAGCCTCGAAAACGCCTTGCAGCGGATCAAGGCCGATGGCCGGCTGGAGACGCTGGAGCAGAAGTGGTTTGGGGCGGATGCGGGTGTGGCGCCGAAACCCTGATTTAAGGCTGACAAGTAACCCTGTGGGAGCGGGCTTGCCCGCGATGAGGCCATAACAGTCAATATTGATGTTGAATGGAAGACCGTCATCGCGGGCAAGCCCGCTCCCACAAGTTTGTTTCGTGGATTGTTAGTCGAGTATTGCCAGGGCCTGTGCAGCTTGCGGCAACTCCAGCTCGCTGAAGACTTGCACGCCATGGCGCTTGAGCAATGCCGCGGTAACCCCCTCACCGCTGACCTTCACACCACTGAACGTCCCGTCATAGGTCAACAGATTCCCGCATGACGGGCTGTTGGCCTTGAGCACGGCAATCCGGATGCCGTGCTGTTGCACCAGTTCCAGCGCCTGGTAAGCGCCCGAAAGAAACTCGGCACTGACGTCCTCGCCCTCGGTGGTGATGACCGATGCAAGGCCATCAAGCACTTCACCGCCCTGCCCGCCCGGAATCTCCGCCGCAGCCCTTGGCGTCGGTAAACCACCGGCGACTTCCGGGCACAACGGCACCACCCGGCCTTCGGCAATCCACTGGTCCAACAGATTGAATGGCCCACTGGCACCACCGTCGTAACGGACGCGGTGACCGAGCAAACAGCGGCTTACCAGAATCTTTTGCATGATCAGAACGGCTCGTTGCCACGACGGCGGAACCAGCCCGTCAACGACAGGCGATCTCGGGTCGCGGGCAGGACTTCGTGGGGGACTTCACCCGACAGGAACACCACCAGACATCCTCCGATGGGCACCACATCGTGTTCGACGCCTTCGTCGAGGTACATGCGCAGCTGGCCGCCATGCTCGGGCAGCCAGCCGTCATTGAGGTAGATCACCGCCGAGACCATGCGCCGGTCGTCATCGCGGAACCGGTCGACATGCTTGAGGTAGAAAGCACCGGGCGGGTACAGCGCGAAATGGCTCTCGAAATCTTCCAGGCCCAGAAACAAACTGCGATTCATCGTCTCACGCAGGCTGTTCATCAACCCCAGATAGCGGTCGCAAGCCTCGACCTGACCGGGTTCGAGCCACTGGATATGGTCACCGCGAATGCCCTCGCGGATCTCCGAAAACGGCCCGCGCCCCACGGCGGCGGGGGCAAGTTCGCCCTCGGCGGCACGTTTGCGGCACTCGGCCGCCAGCGCTCGGGTCAGATCCAGAGGCAGGAAAATATTCTGCTGCGACCAGCCGCGCTCAGCCAGGTCGTCGACGATACGTAACAGCAGCGGATGATCAGAGGATATTTGCATGGCGCGCATAGTATTCCTGTGCCCGCAAATCCGACAGAGCCGCGCAGCGGAGGATTGGTCGGATAAGGCACGCAACCTGATACGAATTCTCGACAAGTACGGATGCCGCACGGAGAATAGTCGCCTGCTGACAGGAGTCCCTATGCGTCGCTTGCTTTTCTCACTGTTGATGTTCTGCGTTTTGCCCGCCTGGGCGGACGGCCACGACCAGTTGTACAAGGTCGCCGGTTGGCCAGAACAACGCGCGCATTTCAACGATGCTCTCTCGGCTGCTCAGCAGCGTTACCAGAACAGCCTGCCACCAGCGGTGTTTCAGGCCTTGGTCAACAACAGCAATCAGCGCTTTGCGCCCAAAGCCATGGATCAGCGTGCCGAAGCGCAGCTGCGCAAAAAACTTGCCGACCCGAAACCTGCATTGACCTTCTTTCAATCGCCCCTGGGCAAGAAAATCGTCGCCGCCGAACTGCTGGCGACCCGTCGCGATCAATTGGCGAAAAACGCCAAGGGCTTGCCGAAAATGCAGGCCAGCGATACCCGTCAACTCATCATCGGCCACCTGGCCCAGGCCCTGCCCGCCCGCGAGGCCGGCGCTGAAGTCAGCCTGGCAATTGCGGGCGTGGCGGCCGACAGCCTGAGCTCGATGATCCCCGGCCTGCTCGGTGGCGGTCAGGCTCAAGGCATGTTGAACGGTCAGCGCCAGCGCCTGATGGAGCAGATCGGCGCTGACCTGAACAACACGCTGCTGTATGTCTATCGCGACCTGTCGGATGAAGAGCTGGAAGAGTTCGCGACCTTTGCCGAGTCCACTGAAGGCCAGGCTTACTACCAAGCGGCATTGGCGGCGATTCGGGCGGGGTTGGCGGTGGGGCAGAGTACGTCGAGCCTTGCCCAGTAGTTTTTCGGTGTCCGCCAGATCCCCATCGCGGGCAAGCCCGCTCCCACAGGTTTTGTACTGGTCACAAAATGGGGAACTTGCACAGATACTGTGGGAGCGGGCTTGCCCGCGATGAGACCCTGACTACCACTAAAGATTTCGCCCCTTGATCCGCTTGCTCAAAAACCCGAAATACTCCTGCCGCAACCCCGGTGTCTCATTCGCCAGATGATGCCGCGCCTCAGGCAACATCAATACCTGAGGCCGATCGAACTTGCCCCGCAATACGTCAAGGTTGTGCTGCCAGTCCACGGTCATGTCCGCCTGCCCCTGCACAATCAGCGGCCGCCGAGGGCTGCTCGGTGCCGCTTCGATACGCTTGATCCACCGCCCCAGCGCACCGACCCAAGCCGTTGGCAGGCGTAGCGGTTGCAACGGATCGGCTTGCAGGAACGCCAGGAAGTCAGGGTCGTTGGAGTTCTCGCTGAAACGCCGGGCGATGCCTTTGACGAACGGCTTGAGCAGGTAATAACTGAGCTGCGACCAACCCCAGGCTCGCGGCCGCACCAGTGGCGACAACAGAATCACTTGCCCTTGGGCGGGACTGTTCGCGCCCTGATTGAGCACATGATCGATCACGATCGCCCCACCAGTGCTTTGCCCGCACAGGTGCCAGGGCTGCGGAAGGCCCAGCGATTGCGCCTCGGCCAATAGCCCTTGCAGGGTGTTCTGATACTCGGCGAAATCCTTGATGCTCGCTCGTTCGCCACTGGACAGGCCATGCCCCGGCAGGTCACAGGCGATCACCGCAAAACCCTGGTCCAGCGCCCATTCGATCACATGCCGGTAGAGCCCGGTGTGATCGTAGAAACCGTGAAACAGAAACAGCGTCGCCTTCGCCCGCTCGGGCCACCAGAGCTGGCTGACCACTTCATAGCCATCGACCTCGAAACGCCCCAGGCCACTGCGCAAGGGTCGCTGGGGAAAATCCAGCCCATAAAAATGCTGATAGGCCATGGCCTCCGTCGACAGCGGCTGCCACTCGGCCAATGGCCGCAGGCTGGCACGCAAATGATCGGGGGCGAAAGTGGCGGACATGGGCTATTCCAGAGCGCGAAACGGACTTTATGGGCCTGCGATATTCATCTGTCGCGGCAAGCATGGCAAGCTAGCCGACCTTCGAGGATTGAAACTCATGCGTCCGGCCTACCGCACCACACTGCTTGCCAGCCTGCTCGCCCTTGTGTGCGCCGGCGTGCTGTGGGCCGCCTATGACTGGTTTCAGGGGCGCTACTTGCGCGCCTTCAGTTCGCACACAGCAGTGTTCTCCGGCGACCCGTTGCGCCTTCCGGACGAACTTGCCGGCCCCGGCGCCATTCGCCTGGTGCACTTCTGGGACCCGGCCTGCCCGTGCAATGTCGGCAACCAACAACACCTGACCGAACTGGTTGAGCAGTATCTACCGCAGGGCGTCGAGTTCTATGCGGTCCAAAAGCCCGGCAGCCACGGTCAATTGCCCAGCACGTTGAGTCGCCTTAAAACCATTACTGTCCTGCCAGGTTCCGAACAGATCCCCGCCAGCCCGGCGGTGGCGATCTGGGACCGCAGTGGCCGGCTGGCGTATTTCGGTCCTTACAGCGAAGGCCTGACCTGCAATTCGAGCAACAGCTTTATCGAGCCTATTCTGCAAGCGCTGAATGAAGGCCGGGCGGTGAACGCCACCCACACGCTGGCGGTGGGTTGCTACTGCCCGTGGCCTGCTGAGGGGAAGTAAGGCATTCCCGACTTTTCCAGGACCGCAATGCCCGGCACAGGAGGTCTGTGCTACACGTTTGCAGCCCACACGGGCGGCAATCCCGAAAGAACAAGGAGTCTGCATGAAACGCGCCCTCACCGTACTTGCCTTGCTGATCGTCGTACTCGTCGCCGGGGGCGGCTGGTATGTGTACAGCAAGCAACCGACGCGCCAGGGCCAGGTGGAGTTGCAGCACCTGCAAGGTTCGGTGACCGTGCGCTACGACGTGCGCGGCGTGCCGCACATTCGTGCCGAAAACGAAACCGACCTCTACCGTGCCCTCGGCTATGTGCATGCCCAGGACCGCCTGTTCCAGATGGAAGCCATGCGACGCCTGGCCCGTGGTGAGCTGGCCGAAGTCCTCGGCCCGAAACTGATCGACACCGACAAACTGTTTCGCAGCCTGCGCATCCGCGAACGGGCTGAAAGCTACGTGGCGGCGCTGGATCGTCAGTCGCCGGCGTGGAAGGCTCTGCAAGCCTATCTGGATGGCATCAATCAATATCAGGACAGCCACGCTGCGCCGATAGAGTTCGACGTGCTGGGGATCCCCAAGCGCCCTTTCACCGCCGAAGACAGCATCAGCATCGCCGGCTACATGGCCTACAGCTTTGCCGCGGCGTTTCGCACCGAACCGTTGCTGACTTACGTGCGTGACCAACTGGGCGCCGAGTACCTGAACATCTTCGACCTCGACTGGCAGCCCAAGGGCGTGCTGGCCAAAGGGCGCGCCAACCCTGCGCCGGCCCTCACCGCCAATGACTGGAAGGATCTGAACGCCCTCGCCCGCTTGAGTGAGCAGGCGCTGGCCGACAATGGCCTGCCGCAATTCGAAGGCAGCAATGCCTGGGTGATTTCCGGCAACCGCAGCAAAAGCGGCAAACCGCTGCTGGCCGGTGACCCGCACATCCGCTTCTCGGTGCCGTCGGTGTGGTACGAAGCGCACCTGTCAGCGCCGGGTTTCGAGCTCTATGGCTACCATCAGGCGCTGGTACCGTTTGCGTTTCTTGGCCACAACCTGGACTTCGGCTGGAGCCTGACGATGTTCCAGAACGACGATCTGGACCTGATCGCCGAGAAGGTCAACCCGGACAACCCGAACCAGGTCTGGTATCGCGGCCAGTGGGTCGACATGGTCAACACCGAACAACAGATCGCGGTCAAAGGCCAGTCACCGGTCACCCTGACCCTGCGCCAGTCGCCCCACGGCCCGATCATCAACGATGCGCTCGGCACCGCCGCCGGCAAGACGCCGGTTGCCATGTGGTGGGCCTTCCTCGAGACGCCGAATCCGATCCTCGACGGCTTCTACCAGCTCAACCGCGCCGACACCCTGGCCAAGGCCCGCGCCGCGTCGGCCAAGGTTCAGGCACCGGGGCTGAACATCGTCTACGCCAACGCCAAGGGCGACATCGGTTGGTGGGCCTCGGCGCTGCTGCCCAAGCGCCCGGCCGGGGTGAAGCCCGGGTTCATCCTCGACGGCAGCACCCCTCAGGCAGACAAGGAAGGTTTTTACCCGTTCAGCGCCAACCCACAGGAAGAGAACCCGGCGCGGGGCTATATCGTCTCGGCTAACTTCCAGCCGGTGTCGCCGACCGGCATGGAAATTCCCGGTTACTACAACCTCGCTGATCGCGGTCAGCAGCTCAATCGTCAACTCAGTGACAAGAACGTGAAGTGGGACAACGATTCCAACCAGAAGCTGCAACTGGGCACCACCACCGACTACGGTCCGCGTTTGCTGGCGCCGTTGCTACCGGTACTGCGTGAAGTGGTGAGCGATCCCGCCGAGCTCAAACGGGTGGAGCAACTGGCACAGTGGAGCGGCGATTACCCGCTGGACTCCATCAGCGCCACGCTGTTTAACCAGTTTCTGTTCAACCTCACCGACGCGGCACTGCGCGATGAACTGGGCAATGACTTCTTCGAAACGCTGCTCCCGACCCGGGTGATCGATGCCGCACTGCCGCGTCTGGCGGCCTCCGCCGATTCACCGTGGTGGGACAACCGCAACACCCCCGGCAAGGAAACCCGCGCCGATACGGTCAAGGTGGCCTGGCAAGCGAGCATGGCTCACCTCAAAATCACCCTGGGCGCCGATTCCACACAATGGCAGTGGGGCAAGGCGCACACCTTGACTCACGGCCATCCGCTAGGGATGCAGAAACCGCTGGAGCGGATCTTCAACGTCGGCCCGTTCGCGGCGCCCGGCACCCACGAAGTGCCGAACAACCTCTCGGCCAAGATCGGCCCTGCGCCGTGGCCCGTGACCTACGGCCCGTCGACGCGGCGGCTGATCGACTTCGCCGACCCGGCCCACAGCCTGACCATCAACCCGGTCGGCCAGAGCGGCGTGCCGTTCGACAGCCACTATGCCGATCAGGCCGAGGCGTATATCGAAGGGGTTTACTACCAGGCGCATTTCAATGATGAAGAAGTGACAGCCAATACCCGTAGTACGTTGAAGCTGTTGCCAGCGCGTTCAGGGCAATAGATTTCTGTTGGTTGAACTGACGTCATCGCGGGCAAGTCGGACCGCCGCACCGCCGCTCCCACAGGTTTTGTGTTGATCACACGATTGTTGCTTCACACCGATCACTGTGGGAGCGGGCTTGCCCGCGAAGAGGCCCACAAAAACAACCCAAATCCTGGCTCAAACCATCGCCGCAAAATTCAACCTGAACTGCTGCGGCGTCACCCCCAGCCTGCGGTTGAACACACTGCGCATGTGCTGGGCATCGCGAAACCCGCACTGGTACGCCACGGTTTTCAGCGGCGCATGGGTGCTTTCGAGCATCACCCGCGCTGCGTCCACCCTCGCCCGTTCGACGAATTCCGCCGGGGTGATTTTCGCCTCCTTGGCGAACACCCGGGAAAAGTTGCGCGTGCTCATGTTGGCGGCGTTGGCCAGATCAGCAATGGTCAGGTCGCCATTGAGGTTGGCCAACACATAGAGCTGGACCAACGCTACCGCCGAAGTCGGTTCGGCATGGGGCGTGAGGAACGGACTGAACTGCGATTGCCCGCCCGAGCGCTGGGTGAACACCACCAGCCGCTTGGCCACGCTGAGTGCCACGTCCGGCCCGTGATCCCGGGCCAGCAGATACAGCGACAGATCGATTCCCGCCGTGACCCCGGCCGAGGTGTAAAGCTCGCCATCCTGCACGTACAAACGATCAGCCTCGACCTGAGTCGACGGGCACAACTGCGCCAGCGCCGCGGCGTCGCCCCAATGAGTGGTGACGGTTCGCCCGTCGAGCAATCCGGCCCGGGCGAGCATGAAGGCGCCGTTGCAGATCGAACCAAACCGTTGCGCCAACGCACAGGCATCACGCAACCAGGCATCGAACGCCGCGCCAAAATTCAGGAACGGCAACTGCGGCCCACCCGCCACCAACAGCAGGTCATAAGCCTCCAGTGCTTCACTGAAATGCCGATGGGCATTGAGCGATAAACCGTTGGAACACACCATCACCCCATGCTCGATACCGATCACCTCCAGCCGATAGTGATCCTCCGGGGCCAGGAAACGATTGGCTTCGGAAAACACATCCATGGGGCCGGTGACGTCGAGCGACTGGACGCCTGGGAACACCACGATGGCAATGGTTTTACTCATGGTACGAAACGCCTCTAAGGATCACGCATACCTGTGGCGAGGGAGCTTGCTCCCGCTCGACTGCGCAGCAGTCGCAAAACCGTCGGACGCGGTGTGCCTGACATAATTCGATTGCAGATTTTAGGGCCGCTTCGCAGCCCAGCGGGAGCAAGCTCCCTCGCCACAAAAAGCTCACTGGCTGCGACTCACCGTAGCCAATCCGCGCCCAACAAGCGAGGTTGGCGCGATATGCAGGCTCATTGGCCGGGATCGCAGCCATGGATCGATTGTCCGGTTTCGGCTGCGCGAACAGACTGACCCCATCAGCGCCGCCACGGCGTTCCCCATGAGGAAAGCACCATGAGCAGCATCATCGCCGGTATCAAAATCCCCGACAGCGCGCTGGCCATGGCCACCACTGAATACATTCGCGACGTCGAGTCCGATCTGCTGTTCCACCACTCACGCCGGGTGTTTCTGTTCGGTGCCTTGAGCGGTGAGCGCAAGCAGTTGGCCTACGACCCGGAGCTGCTGTACGTCGGCGCGATGTTCCATGATTTGGGTCTGGTAGAAGGTCACCGCAGCGATGACGAACGCTTCGAAGTCGACAGTGCCAACGCAGCCAAAGCGTTCCTCAAACCCTACGGTTTGTCTGACGACGATATCGAACAGGTGTGGTTGTCGATTGCCCTGCACACCACACCGGGCGTGCCGCAACACTTGCGTCCCAACGTGGCGCTGGTGACGGCCGGCGTCGAGATGGATGTGCTGGGCATCGACTACGCGGCGTTTTCCACTGTGCAGCGTGAAGCAGTGGTGCATGCGCATCCACGGGGTGAAGGGTTCAAGGAGTGCATTCTGTGTGCGTTCGCCAACGGCTTCAAACATAAGCCGGACAGCACGTTTGGCACCGTGAACGCGGATGTACTGGTGGACAGCGAGCCGGGCTTCAAGCCGATGAACTTCGTCGAGATCATCCGCAAATCACCTTGGATTTCCTAAAAACCTGTGGGAGCGGGCAAGCCCGCTCCCACAGGGATTTGGGTTGGCCACGCAACGGTGGTCAACCCGGCATCAGGCTCAAGCCGCTTCCGGCGCCTGCGCCCGGCGCACGTCCGGTTGTTTCCAGGAATCGGCGGCGCCTTCTTCGATGGCCTGCTGAATCGCACGCTTGCGAATCTCTTCGGCACGACGGCTGAAGTACCAGACCAGGAACGTCACCAGCGACACCGCCAGTAGAATCAGGCTGGCCACGGCGTTGATCTCGGGCTTCACGCCCAGGCGCACCGCCGAGAACACTTCCATCGGCAGGGTCGTGGAACCCGGACCGGACACGAAGCTCGCCAGCACCAGGTCATCCAGCGACAAGGCAAACGACATCATCCCGCCCGCCGCCAGCGACGGCGCGATCATCGGGATGGTGATCAGGAAGAACACCTTCCACGGCCGCGCGCCCAGATCCATGGCCGCCTCTTCGATCGACAGGTCCAGTTCACGCAAGCGCGCCGACACCACCACCGCCACATACGCGGCACAGAACGTGGTGTGGGCGATCCAGATGGTGACGATGCCGCGTTCCTGTGGCCAGCCGATCATCTGCGCCATGGCCACGAACAGCAGCAACAACGACAGACCGGTGATCACTTCCGGCATCACCAGCGGCGCAGTAACCAGGCCACCGAACAGCGTGCGGCCCTTGAAGTGGGTGATACGGGTCAGCACGAATGCCGCCAGCGTCCCCAGTGCCACTGCGGCAATCGCCGTGTAACAGGCGATTTCCAGCGAGCGCACCACCGAGCCCATCAGTTGGGTGTTGTCCATCAACCCCACGTACCACTTGATCGACCAGCCGCCCCACACCGTCACCAGTTTCGAGGCGTTGAACGAGTAGATCACCAGGATCAGCATCGGCGCGTAGATGAACAGCAAACCCGCTACCAGCATGAAACTTGAGAAACGGAAGCGCTTCATTCCTTGCCCTCCATTTCTTTGGCCTGACTACGGTTGAACAGGATGATCGGCACAATCAGGATCGCCAGCATCACCACCGCAAGCGCTGATGCCACCGGCCAGTCACGGTTGTTGAAGAATTCTTGCCAGAGCACTTTACCGATCATCAGGGTTTCTGGACCACCGAGCAGTTCCGGGATCACGAACTCACCCACCACCGGGATGAACACCAGCCAGCATGCAGCCTGCGATGATGCCGTTTTTCGACAGCGGCACGGTGATCTTCCAGAAACTGTTGAAGGTGCTCGAACCAAGGTCCGACGCGGCTTCCAGCAGGCTGGTGTCGTGTTTGACCAGGTTGGCGTAGAGCGGCAGGATCATGAACGGCAGATAGGAGTAAACGACCCCGATATAGACCGCCAGGTTGGTATTGAGGATCTGCAGCGGCTCGTCGATCCAGCCCATGGTCATCAGAAAACCATTGAGCAGGCCGTTGTTGCTGAGGATGCCCATCCACGCGTAAACGCGGATCAGGATTGCGGTCCAGGTCGGCATCATGATCAGCAGCACCAGCACCGTTTGCAGCTCTTTGCGGGCGGTGGCAATGGCGTAGGCCATCGGGTAGCCGATCAGCAAACAGAGGACGGTGCTGATCAGCGCCATCTTCAGCGAACCGAGATAAGCGGCGATGTACAACTCGTCGTCGCCGAGCATCGCGTAGTTGCTCAGGTTAAGCAGCACCTGGAGCTTCTGGTCGATGAAGCTGTAGATTTCGGTGTACGGCGGAATGGCCACGTCGGCTTCGGCGAAGCTGATCTTCAATACGATGAAGAACGGCAGCATGAAGAACAGGAACAGCCAGATGAACGGAACCCCGATGACCAGCTGACGGCCACCGGGAATTATTCGATTGAGCCTGCGTTTGAATTTGCGCGTGTTCATGAGCGAAGCACCACGCCGCTGTCATCTTCCCACCACACGTAAACCTGGTCACCCCAGGTCGGGCGCTGGCCACGGCGCTCGGCGTTGGCGACGAAAGACTGGACGATCTTGCCGCTCGGCAGTTCGACGTAGAACACCGAGTGTCCACCGAGGTAGGCGATGTCATGCACTTTGCCGCTGGACCAATTGTATTCGCAGGTCGGCATGGTCGGTGTCACCAGCAGTTTTTCCGGACGGATCGCGTAGGTCACGGACTTGTCCTGCACCGAAGTGCTGATGCCGTGGCCCACATAAATCTGCCGGTCCAGGTCCTTGCAGGTGATGGTCGCGTGGCCTTCGGCGTCGTCGATCACTTCACCGTCGAAAATGTTGACGTTGCCGATGAATTCGCAGACCAGACGGCTGGTCGGGGTTTCGTAGATGTCGATCGGGCTGCCGATCTGGGCAATCCAGCCCAGGTGCATGATCGCGATGCGCTCGGCCATGGTCATGGCCTCTTCCTGGTCGTGGGTCACCATCACGCAGGTCACGCCGACCCGCTCAATGATCTCGACCAGTTCCAGCTGCATTTGCGAGCGCAGTTTCTTGTCCAGCGCGCCCATCGGTTCGTCGAGCAGCAACAGCTTCGGCCGCTTGGCCAAAGAACGCGCCAAGGCCACACGCTGACGCTGACCGCCGGACAATTGATGGGGTTTGCGCTTGGCGTACTGGCTCATCTGCACCAGCTTGAGCATCTCGGCCACGCGAGCGTCGACTTCAGCCGACGGAATCTTGTCCTGCTTGAGGCCGAAGGCGATGTTTTGCGCCACCGTCATGTGCGGGAACAGGGCGTAGGACTGGAACATCATGTTGATCGGCCGCTCGTACGGCGGCATGTCCGTGATGTCTACGCCATCGAGGAAAATGCGCCCCTCCGTGGGCCGTTCGAAACCTGCCAGCATCCGCAGCAAAGTGGATTTGCCCGAACCCGAGCCGCCGAGCAGGGCGAATATTTCGCCTTTCTTGATTTCCAGGGACACGTCGTCCACGGCAATCGTCTCGTCGAACTTTTTGGTGACCCGGTCGATTTTGACCAGCACCTGTTTAGGTGTCTGGTCGCCCTCGAGGGCTTTCTTATAGGCGCCGGAGGCAACTGCCATTTACGAAACTCCCAACAGAATTTGCAGTTCGCTCAACATGGCGAACCTGGATAGTTTGACGCTATTTGCCCGACTTGACCTTGGTCCAGCTGCGGGTCATCAAACGTTGAATATTCGGTGGTAACTCGGTGGAGACATACGTCTTGTCGAGGACCGCTTGTGGTGGATAAACCGATGCGTCGGTGCGTATCGACTGCTCCATCAGTTTGTCCGACCCGGGGTTCGGGTTGGCGTAGCCCACGGCATCGCTGACCTTGGCGATCACCTCAGGCTTGAGCAAATAGTTAATGAAGGCGTGGGCTTCTTTGGCGTTGGCCGCATCCTTGGGGATCGCCAGCATGTCGAACCAGAGCGCGCCGCCCTCTTTCGGAATCGAGTAGGCGATGTTCATGCCTTTGCCGGCTTCAGCCGCGCGCGCCTTGGCCTGGAACATATCGCCGGAAAAACCGATCGCCACGCAGATGTCACCGTTGGCCAGGTCTGCGATGTATTTGGACGAGTGGAAATACGTCACGTAAGGCCGCACCGCCAGCAACTTGGCTTCAGCCTTTTTGTAGTCTTCAGGGTTGGTGCTGTTGGCGTTCAGGCCCATATAGTTGAGGACCGTGGGCATCATTTCATCGGCGGAGTCGAGGAACGCCACGCCACAACTGTGCAGCTTCTTGATGTTCTGCGGCTCGAACACCACATCCCAGGAATCGATCTTGTCCAGGCCCAGCACTGCCTTGACCTTGTCGACGTTGTAACCGATGCCATTGGTGCCCCACAGATACGGTACGGCGTACTGATTGCCCGGATCGTTCTGCTCCAGGCGCTTGAGCAGCACCGGGTCGAGGTTGGAATAGTTGGTCAGCTTCGATTTATCGAGCTTCTGAAAAGCTCCGGCTTTGATCTGCTTGCCAAGGAAGTGGTTGGACGGCACGACCACGTCATAACCGGTACGCCCGGCCAGCAACTTGCCTTCCAGGGTTTCGTTGGAATCGAATACGTCATACACCGGCTTGATACCGGTTTCTTTCTGGAAGTCGGCCAGGGTGGTCTCACCGATGTAGTCCGACCAATTATAAATATGCACTGTGCCGGCGGCCTGAACACTGACAGCAAGTGTCAGCCCGGTGCCGACCAGCAGGGCATTGCGCAACAAAGAAAAAATAGGCAAGTGGAGGTCCTCTAAAATTAGTTGGGCCCAAGTTGCCCCGCGTTACATGACAGCCATGGCTGCCTGGCAACAAAACCGGCGCGCAACTTACCCTCGAAAAACCGTTCCAGCAAACTTTATGAAGATCCTGTAGCAGCTGCCGAAGGCTGCGTTAAGGTCCGAAGGACCTTCCCGCGTTTTCAACAGTACAACTGCTTCGCAGTTGGACGCAGCCTGCGGCAGCTGCTACAGGGTTTATTACTTATTTACCGGATTTGATCTTGGTCCAGCTGCGAGTCAGGATCCGCTGGGTCGCGGCCGGCAAGTCGGCAATCGCGTACAGCTTGGCCAACACTTCCGCTGGCGGGTAGATGCCTGGATCGCTGGTGATTTCTTTATCAACCAGTGCGGTAGACGCCGCGTTACCGTTCGGGAAACGCACGGCGTTGGTGATTTCAGCCATGATTTCCGGCTTCTGCAGGAAGGTCATGAACTTGTAGGCGCCTTCGACGTTTTCGGCATCTTTAGGGATGGCGACCATGTCGTAGAAGCTGCCGGCACCTTCTTTCGGAATGTTGTAGCTGACTTTCACCTTGTCACCGGCTTCAGCGGCGCGAGCCTTGGCCTGGTAGATGTCACCCGAGTAACCCACGGCGACGCAGATGTTGCCGTTGGCCAGGTCGGAGATGTACTTGGACGAGTGGAAGTAGCCCACCGAAGGACGAATCTTCAGGAACAGCGCTTCGGCTTCGGCCAGTTGTTTCTTGTCCTGGCTGTCGGTTGGATAGCCCAGGTAATGCAACGCCACCGGAATCATCTCGGTTGGCGAATCGAGGAAGCTGATACCGCACGACTTCAACTTGGCAGCGTTTTCAGGTTTGAACAGCAAGTCCCAGGAGTTGGTCGGCGCATCGGCACCCAGTGCAGCCTTGACCTTCTCGGCGTTGAAACCGATACCGATCGAGCCCCACATGTAAGGGAACGCGTGTTCGTTACCCGGGTCGCTCACCGATACCGCTTTGAGCAGGTCCGTGTTCAGGTTTTTCCAGTTAGGCAGCTTGGACTTGTCCAGCTTCTGGTAGACGCCGGCCTTGATCTGCTTGGCCAGGAAGTTGTTCGACGGCACGACGATGTCGTAGCCGGACTTGCCCGCCAGCAACTTGGCTTCAAGGGTTTCGTTACTGTCGAACACGTCGTAGACGACTTTGATACCCGACTCGGCTTCGAACTTCTTGACGGTATCCGGTGCGATGTAATCGGACCAGTTGTACACGTGCAGCACCTTGTCGTCCGCCTGAACGGCACCCGCCATCACGCCCATCAGGGACATGGCGAGGAGGGTCTTGCCAGCTATCTTCATACCTAATGCCTTCATGGGTAATGCTCCAATTTTTCTTTTTAACCACGTGCTCAGCGGCCTGTTACTGGGCATCCGAACAACCGTTAGTCTGGCAAGATCCAAGGCAGGCTTTCAAGGAAAGGCCCATCCTTTGTTTGCACTGAGCGAAGTGCAATCTTCGCACCTCGCTCAGAGCCTAGCACTTAGCCCTGCAACGCACTCAGGGTCAGGTCCAGACACTTGCGTGCCTTGGTCACCAACTCGTCGATTTCAGCCGGTGTAATCACCAGTGGCGGAGCAATGATCATGGTGTCGCCGACGGCGCGCATGATCAGGCCGTTTTCGAAGCAGAACGTGCGGCAGATCATGCCGACGCCCTTGCCTTCGTAACGTTTGCGGGTGGCTTTGTCCTGAACCAGTTCGATGGCCCCCAACAGACCGACCCCGCGCACTTCCCCCACCAACGGGTGATCGCTCAGCTCCCGTAGACGCTTCTGCAAATAAGGTGCCGTTTCTGTACGCACGCGCTCGACAATTTTCTCATCGCGCAAGATACGGATGTTTTCCAGCGCCACCGCAGCGGCCACCGGGTGCCCGGAATACGTGAAACCGTGGTTGAAATCACCGCCTTCGTTAAGCACCTCGACCACGTCGTCACGCACGATCAGGCCACCCATCGGGATGTAGCCGGAGGTCAGGCCTTTGGCGATGGTCATCATGTGGGGCTTGAGGTCGTAGAAATCGGTACCGAACCACTCACCGGTACGGCCGAAACCGCAGATCACTTCGTCGGCCACGAACAGAATGTCGTACTTGGCGAGGATTTCCTTGATGCGCGGCCAGTAGCTGTCTGGCGGAATGATCACGCCGCCGGCGCCCTGGATCGGCTCGGCAATAAAGGCACCGACGTTGTCGACGCCGACTTCGAGGATTTTCTCTTCCAGCTGATTGGCCGCCCAGATACCGAACTCGTTCGGCGTCATGTCGCCGCCTTCGCCGAACCAGTACGGCTGGGCAATGTGGACAATGCCCGGGATCGGCAAGTCGCCCTGTTCGTGCATGTACGTCATGCCGCCCAGGCTCGCGCCGGCCACGGTGGAACCGTGATAGCCGTTCTTGCGACTGATGATGACTTTCTTCTTCGGCTGGCCCTTGATCGCCCAGTAGTGGCGAACCATCCGCAGCATGGTGTCGTTGCCTTCGGAACCGGAACCGGTGAAGAACACGTGATTCATGCCTTCAGGCGCAACGTCGGCAATGACCTTGGCCAACTCCAGCACCGGCGGGTGAGCCGTCTGGAAGAACAGGTTGTAATAAGGCAGTTCGCGCATCTGTTTGCTGGCGGCATCGGCCAGCTCATCGCGACCGTAGCCGATCGCGACGCACCACAGGCCGGCCATACCGTCGAGGATCTTGTTGCCTTCGCTGTCCCAGAGGTAAACACCCTTGGCATTGGTAATGATTCGTGGGCCTTTCTCTTTCAGCTGCTTGAAGTCGCTGAACGGGGCCAGGTGGTGATCGCTGCTCAGGGCTTGCCATTCACGGGTTTGCGGGTTGTTGCTGGTCATGCGAATTCTCCTAAGATTCGAGTGGAGGGCGCCGCCAAGCGCAGCGCCCGGCGCATCAGACGGCGAAGAGCAGGAATTCCCGCTCCCACGAACTGATCACGCGCTTGAAGTTTTCATGCTCGGCCCGCTTGACCGCGATGTAGCCCGTGATGAATTTCTTGCCCAGGTACTTTTCGATGGTCTTGCTGTTTTCCATGCGATCCAGGGCGTCTTCAATCGTCAGTGGCAGGCGCAGGTTGCGCCGCTCGTAACCACGACCCACGACCGGAGCACTCGGGTTATGCCCTTCGACCATGCCGATAAAGCCGCACAACAGGCTGGCGGCGATGGCCAGGTAAGGGTTGGCATCGGCGCCCGGCAGACGGTTTTCCACCCGACGATTCTGCGGCCCGGCATCCGGAACCCGCAGGCCCACGGTGCGGTTCTCTTCGCCCCACTCCACGTTCACCGGTGCCGAGGTATCCGGCAGGAAGCGGCGGAACGAATTGACGTTGGGGGCGAACAACGGCAGCAACTCAGGAATGAACTTCTGCAAACCGCCGATGTGATTGAGAAACAGCTGGCTCATGGTCCCGTCTTCATTGGAGAAGACGTTTTTGCCGGTCTCGATGTCGATGATGCTCTGGTGCAAGTGCATGGCACTGCCCGGCTCGCCGGTCATGGGCTTGGCCATGAAGGTCGCCGCCACGTTGTGCTTGAGCGCGGCTTCACGCATGGTGCGTTTGAACACCAGAATCTGGTCGGCCAAAGACAGGGCATCGCCATGACGGAAGTTGATTTCCATCTGCGCGGTGCCGTCCTCGTGGATCAGCGTGTCGAGGTCCAGTTCTTGCAGTTCGCACCAGTCGTAGACGTCTTCGAACAACGGATCGAATTCGTTCGCCGCTTCAATCGAGAACGACTGGCGACCGGTTTCCGGACGACCGGAGCGGCCGATCGGCGGTTGCAGCGGGTAATCCGGGTCATCGCTGCGCTTGGTGAGATAGAACTCCATTTCCGGCGCCACGATCGGCTGCCAGCCGTGGTCGGCGTAGAGTTTCAGCACCTTTTTGAGCACGTTGCGCGGCGACAGCTCGATCGGATTGCCCTGCTTGTCGTAGGTGTCGTGGATCACTTGGGCGGTGGGCTCGATGGCCCAGGGCACCAGAAACACCGCGTTCTGGTCGGGGCGGCAGATCATGTCGATGTCGGCCGGGTCGAGCAATTCGTAATAGATGTCGTCTTCGACGTAGTCGCCGGTGACGGTCTGCAACAGAACGCTTTCGGGCAGGCGCATGCCTTTTTCGGCAATGAACTTGTTGGTCGGCGAAATCTTGCCCCGGGTGATGCCGGTCAGGTCGCCAATCATGCATTCGACTTCTGTGATCTTGTGGTCTTTCAACCAATCGGTGAGCTGGTCGAGGTTGTTACTCATAAATGCCTCTTAGGCTGAGTTTCCTGACTCTTATAAGTCAGGCGTTGTTTGACGCATCGGCGTCGCGTTGTAGAGCATGCTTGCGGCAGGCATCGCCAAATGCCTGGAAAATCGCAAGGTAGTCATGATTCAAGCTTACCTGCCATTCGGGATGCCATTGCACACCCAAGGCAAAAGCCTTGCTTTCGATAACAGAGACGGCTTCGATCAACCCGTCGGGCGCCACCGCTTCCACACGCAGGCCCGGCGCCAGTCGTTCGACGCCCTGACCGTGAATGGAATTGACATTAATCTCTCTCGCCAGCCCGAGACCTGCAAGTACCCCGCCCGGTTGGACGCGCACCGAGTGACTTGGAGCGTACTGCCCTTCCAGCGGAAGGCTGTCATCTTCACGGTGGTCCATGTATGGACCGGCCTCGTGAACCTTCTGATGCAGACTGCCGCCGAACGCCACATTCATTTCCTGGAAGCCGCGGCAAATGCCAAGCACGGGAACACCGGCCTCGACAGCGGCGCGGATCAGCGGGAGAGTGGTGGCATCGCGTGCAGAATCATGAGCAGTACCTGGCGCACTGGCCGGGCCGTTGTAGTGAAACGGTTCTATATTAGAAGGAGAGCCTGTAAAGAGAATGCCGTCCAGAGCGTCCAGAATTTCGGACGGCGCCAGTTGATCCGCCAGGGATGGAAGAATCAACGGCAGGCCCTTGGCAGCTGAAGCCACGGCGCGTACGTATTTGTCGCCACTGATGTGATAAGCATGCAGACCGATCTGCTTTGAGCAGGCGGTGACGCCGATTAACGGCAGGCGAGACATGAAGCACCCCGGTATTATTGCTGTTATGGGTTTAAATCGAGCTTAGCCTTGTTCATTTTTTTACACAACACCCCCGTAAAAAATACAACACGGCCCGCTCAAGCTCGCGGGCGCCAAGAGGGCCGAAAGCCAAAAAACGCCCCAAAGTGCCTCAAAAAAGCCTCGCCAGTGCTTTTTTAGGGCAAAAAAGGCCTCGCTTGACTTCGGCATGCCGTTCGGGTTGACTGGAATCCGAAGAGATCAATGATTGATATTTTTAACAACAAAGGTGTTGCATCATGTCGGTACCCCCGCGTGCCGTTCAGCTTAACGAAGCGAACGCGTTCCTTAAGGAACATCCTGAGGTTCTGTACGTTGACCTTCTGATTGCGGATATGAATGGTGTGGTGCGCGGCAAGCGCATTGAACGCACCAGCCTCCACAAGGTTTACGAGAAAGGCATCAACCTGCCGGCCTCTCTATTTGCTCTGGATATCAATGGCTCGACGGTGGAAAGCACCGGCCTGGGCCTGGACATCGGCGATGCTGACCGAATCTGCTATCCAATTCCCGACACCCTGTGCAATGAGCCCTGGCAGAAGCGCCCGACCGCGCAGCTGTTGATGACCATGCACGAACTCGAAGGTGATCCTTTCTTCGCCGACCCGCGCGAAGTCCTGCGACAAGTCGTCGCAAAGTTTGACGAGATGGGCCTGACTATCTGCGCCGCGTTCGAACTGGAGTTCTACCTGATCGACCAGGAGAACGTGAACGGTCGCCCGCAACCACCGCGCTCGCCGATTTCCGGCAAACGCCCACACTCGACACAGGTCTACCTGATCGACGACCTCGACGAATACGTCGACTGCCTCCAGGACATTCTGGAAGGTGCGAAAGAGCAAGGCATCCCTGCCGACGCAATCGTCAAGGAAAGTGCCCCGGCGCAGTTCGAAGTGAACCTGCACCACGTGGCCGACCCGATCAAGGCCTGCGACTATGCGGTCCTGCTCAAGCGTCTGATCAAAAACATCGCCTACGACCATGAGATGGACACCACCTTCATGGCCAAGCCTTACCCAGGCCAGGCGGGTAATGGTCTGCACGTCCACATCTCGATTCTTGATAAAGATGGCAAAAACATTTTTGCCAGCGAGGATCCCGAGCAGAACGCCGCACTGCGTCACGCGATCGGCGGTGTGCTCGAGACCCTGCCGGCGCAGATGGCTTTCCTCTGCCCGAACGTCAACTCCTACCGTCGTTTCGGCGCACAGTTCTACGTGCCGAACTCGCCGTGCTGGGGCCTGGACAACCGCACCGTGGCCATCCGCGTACCGACCGGTTCCTCCGATGCCGTACGCATCGAACACCGTGTAGCCGGCGCCGACGCCAACCCGTACCTGTTGATGGCTTCGGTTTTGGCCGGTGTGCATCACGGCCTGACCAACAAGATCGAGCCGGGCGCGCCCGTGGAAGGCAACTCCTACGAGCAGAACGAGCAAAGCCTGCCAAACAACTTGCGTGATGCATTGCGCGAGCTGGACGACAGCGAAGTCATGGCCAAGTACATCGATCCGAAATACATCGATATCTTCGTGGCCTGTAAAGAGAGCGAGCTGGAGGAGTTCGAACACTCCATCTCCGACCTCGAGTACAACTGGTACCTGCATACCGTGTAAGCGGTTGAAGTAAAAAAACAGCGCCGCCGGCTATTGAAGCCTGCGGCGTTTTTTTATGGCCAACATCAAACCTGTGGTGAGGGAGCTTGCTCCCGCTGGGTCGCGAAGCGGCCCCAAAACAGCCATTGAGGTGTGTCTGACAGAACCGTATCGCTGTTACAGGGAGTCCTTCGGACTCCAACGGGAGCAAGCTCCCTCGTCACAGGGGATATGGAACATCTGCCCGCTCTGCGTACAATGCCCGCTGCCCTGCAGGAGACTTCAATGACGCGCACCGCCACCCTTCGCAAACCCCGCGCCCGCAGCCAGGCCCGGATCGATTCGATACTCGATGCCGCCCGCACGCTGCTGGCCGCCGAGGGCGTGGCCAGCCTGTCGATCTACAGCGTCGCCGAACGCGCGGAGATCCCGCCCTCCTCCGTCTACCATTTTTTCGCCAGCGTCCCGGCCCTGCTTGAAGCCCTGACCGCCGACGTCCACGCCGCGTTCCGCGCCTGCCTGCAAGCGCCAATCGACCACAACGCTCTCAACGGCTGGCGCGACCTGTCGCGACTGGTGGAACAACGCATGCTCGCCATCTACGACGAAGACGCCGCCGCCCGCCAATTGATCCTTGCCCAGCATGGCCTGACCGAAGTCACCCAGGCCGACCGCCAGCACGACATCGAACTTGGCGACCTGATGCATAAACTGTTCGACCACCATTTCGAACTGCCGACGCTACCAAGTGATGTCGATGTGTTTGCGCTGGCCATGGAGCTGGGGGACCGGGTGTATGCTCGCTCGGTGCAGCAGCATGGGCAGATCACGCCGCGTATGGCTGAGGAGGGGATGCGGGTGTTTGATGCTTATCTGGGGCTTTATCTGCCGCCATATTTGCCCAAGCGCATTCACTCAATCTGACTGCGGCGGCGGTCACGCTGGCCTCATCGCGGGCAAGCCCGCTCCCACAAAAATCTCCAGCGAACACAGATTTTGTGAGTGACAAATAAACCTGTGGGAGCGGCGGTGCGGCGATCCGACTTGCCCGCGATGGCTACACCACTGAGTTCAAGACATGCGCAAAAACCCCGAAGGGCTAACACCCTCCAGGGTTGTAGTTTGCGCACACGCTTACAACTTGGCGATCGATACCTCGGTGGATTTCACAAACGCGATCACTTCACTGCCGACCACCAGTTCCAGCTCTTTCACCGAGCGGGTGGTAATCACCGACGTGACGATGCCGGAGGCAGTTTGCACGTCGATTTCCGACAGCACGTCACCCAGCACGATTTCCTTGATCGAGCCTTTGAACTGGTTACGAACGTTGATGGCTTTGATAGTCATGATGTTGATTCCTGTCGTTGGATGAATCTTCAAGTTATTGAGCCCAACGCAATTGCGTAGGCAGTGGTGAAACAGGTTCCGGTTCCGGCGGTTGGCCAGGCAGAGACAGCACGCGGTTGAGCACTTCGGTTTCCAGCGCCGCCAGCCGATGGGAGCCACGGACCCGAGGGCGCGGCAGTTCCACAGGCAGGTCGAGGCCAACTTCGCCCTCTTCAATCAGGATCACCCGATCGGCAATCGCCACCGCTTCGCTGACGTCGTGAGTCACCAGCAACACGGTGAAGCCATGCTGTTGCCAGAGCCGTTCGATCAGTTGCTGCATTTCGATTCGGGTCAGGGCATCCAGTGCGCCCAGAGGTTCGTCGAGCAACAGCAAGCGCGGTTGATGGATCAACGCGCGAGCCAGGGCCACACGCTGCTTCTGCCCGCCAGATAACGCTGCCGGCCATTCATTGGCGCGATCCGCCAGACCGACCGTTTCAAGGGCTTCCAGCGCTTGCGGCCGCCAGTTGCCCTTGAGCCCGAGACCGACGTTGTCGATGATCTTTTTCCACGGCAGCAGACGTGCTTCCTGGAACATCAGCCGAGTGTCTTCCCGCGCATCACTCAGTGGCGCTGCGCCGGCGAGCAACTCGCCAGCCGTGGGTTTGTCGAGACCAGCGAGCAAGCGCAACAAGGTACTTTTGCCGCAACCGCTACGCCCGACCACCGCCACAAACTGCCCGGCCGGAATGTGCAGGTCGATTTCACGCAGCACCTGCCGTGAACCGAAGGTCTTTTGCAGCTTGCGCACCACCAGCGCAATACCGCGCAGCAGGCGTGGAGGTTGTTGAGCCGTCATGCAGCACCTCCCTTGGCAACCTGATAAGCCGGATGCCAGCGCAGCCACACGCGTTCCAGCCCGCGCGCCGCAAGGTCGGCCAGCTTGCCGAGCACCGCGTACAAAAGAATCGCCAGCACCACCACGTCGGTCTGCAAAAACTCCCGGGCATTCATCGCCAGGTAGCCGATGCCGGCGCTGGCGGAAATGGTTTCGGCGACGATCAATGTCAGCCACATGAAGCCCAGGGCAAAACGCACACCCACCAAAATCGACGGCAGCGCACCCGGCAGGATTACCTGACGAAACAGGCTGAAACCGGACAAACCATAACTGCGGGACATTTCCACCAGCGCCGGATCGACGTTGCGGATGCCGTGATACGTGTTGAGGTAGATCGGGAACAACGTGCCCAGCGCCACCAGAAAAATCTTCGCCGACTCGTCGATGCCGAACCACAGGATCACCAGCGGGATCAGCGCCAGGTGCGGCACGTTGCGGATCATCTGCACCGAACTGTCGAGCAGGCGTTCGCCCCATTTCGACAAGCCGGTGATGAAACCCAAGGTCAGACCGATGCCGCCGCCAATGGCGAAACCGAGCGCCGCGCGCCAGCCGCTGATGGCCAGGTGAGTCCAGATTTCACCGCTGCTGACCAGGCTCACACCGGCCTCGATCACCGCGATCGGCGCCGGCAGAATCCGCGTCGACAACCAGCCCGCCGACACCGACAACTGCCATACCGCCAGCAACAAGACCGGCAACGCCCAAGGCGCGAGGTTGTGGATGATTTTCTTCATGGCGACGCCTCAGCTCTGGGACGCGGCTTTAGGAAGAATGTCGTTGGCCACCATCTCGCCGAACGGGCTGACGTAGTTGGCGCCTTTGGGCAGTTCCGGGCGCTCGATGTCCAGATGCGGGAACAACAACTCGGCCACCCGATAGGACTCTTCCAGGTGTGGATAACCGGAGAAGATGAACGTGTCGATGCCCAGGTCCGCGTATTCCTTCACCCGAGCGGCCACGGTCGGACCGTCGCCGACCAGCGCCGTACCGGCCCCGCCGCGCACCAGACCGACACCGGCCCAGAGGTTGGGGCTGACTTCCAGATGGTCGCGACTGCCGCCATGCAAGGCGGCCATGCGTTGCTGGCCGACCGAATCGAAACGCGCCAGAGACGCCTGGGCACGGGCGATGATGTCATCGTCCAGATGCGAGATCAGTCGATCCGCCGCTTGCCATGCCTCGGCATTGGTTTCACGAACGATCACATGCAAGCGAATACCGAAGCGCACGGTACGGCCAAGCTTCGCGGCTTTGGCGCGAACCTGCTCGATTTTTTCTGCCACGGCGGCCGGTGGCTCGCCCCAGGTCAGGACCATTTCGACCTGTTCTGCCGCGAGGTCTTGCGCGGCTTCCGACGAGCCGCCGAAATACAGCGGCGGACGCGGTTGCTGGATCGGCGGATAGAGCAATTTGGCACCCTTCACGCTGATGTGCTGACCGTCGTAATCGACGGTTTCACCTTCCAGCACCCGGCGCCAGATGCGAGTGAATTCAACCGAGGCCTGATAGCGTTCTTCGTGACTGAGGAACAAACCATCACCGGCCAGCTCTTCCGGATCGCCACCGGTGACCAGGTTGAACAGCGCACGACCGCCGGACAGACGATCCAGCGTCGCGGCCTGACGCGCCGCCACCGTCGGGGAAATGATCCCGGGGCGCAGGGCGACAAGGAATTTCAAACGCTGGGTCACCGGGATCAGCGACGCGGCCACCAGCCACGAGTCTTCGCAGGAGCGACCGGTGGGAATCAGCACCCCGCCAAAGCCCAGACGATCCGCGGCTTGCGCGACCTGTTGCAAGTAACCGTGGTCGACGGCGCGAGCGCCTTTGGCGGTGCCAAGGTAATGGCCGTCGCCGTGGGTAGGCAGGAACCAGAAAATATTGAGGCTCATGGAGTGGTCTCCTTGGGAAGTCGAATTACGGCGCTTTGGCTACGGCCGCCGGGGGCGTCCAGATCACGTCTTTGATGCTCAAGGGTTTGGGAATCAGCTTGAGCTGGTAGAAGCTGTCGGCGATTTTTTGCTGGGCAGCGACTACTTCCGGCGTAAGGAACAGCGCGCCGTAACCCTGGCGTTTCACCGAGGTCAGGGTGATGTCCGCTGGCAGGCCGAGCAGTGGCGAAACTTGCTGGGTCACGTCCTCGGGATTGGCCTTGGACCATTCGCCGATCGCGCGTACTTCTTCCACCAGAGCCTTGATCACTTCAGGATTTTTCTGCGCGTAAGGTTGGGTCGCCAGGTAGAACTGGTGGTTGTCGACGAGGCCTTTGCCATCGCGCAGGGTGCGTGCTTGCAGTTGCTGTTCGGCGGCGGCCTGGTACGGGTCCCAGATCACCCAGGCATCGACACTGCCACGCTCGAACGCCGCGCGGGCATCGGCGGGCGGCAGGAAGACGGTCTGGATGTCGCTGTATTTGAGGCCGGCGTCTTCAAGCGCACGCACCAACAGGTAGTGCACGTTGGAGCCTTTGTTGAGCACGACTTTCTTGCCCTTGAGTTCCTGCACCGATTTGATCGGCGAGTCCTTCGGCACCAGGATCGCTTCGCTGTGGGGCGCTGGCGGCTCATAGGCAACGTAGAGCAGATCGGCGCCAGCGGCCTGAGCGAACACGGGCGGCGTTTCACCGGTGACGCCAAAGTCGATGGAGCCCACGTTCAGGCCTTCGAGCAGTTGCGGGCCACCGGGGAATTCAGTCCATTGCACGTCCACGCCTTGGGCGGCGAGGCGTTTTTCGAGGGTGCCTTTGGCTTTGAGCAGCACCAAAGTGCCGTACTTCTGATAACCGATCCGGAGGGTCTCGGCTTGAGCTTGAGTAATGGCGCCGAAGGTAACAGCCGCAGCAAACAGAGCGACCAGACCACGACGCAAAATGACAGTGCGCATAGCGCTCTCCTTTTTGCAGTTGGGTTTTGGCTGCACCTGCTTGGCCGTTAGCGGCTGAGTAAGGTGAGTACTTCAAATTCAGGTGTGGCTTGAGTGCTGGCTTAAATGCTCCAGCGAGCACTCAGCAAACGTTCGTTCAACAGGTTCGGATCGAGCGGCTTGGGCCGACGAGCCATGGCGCTGAAAAACTGCTCCAGCGCTTCAAACAATCGTTGCGCAAGCTCCGGCGCCAACTGCGCCTGGGCGCTGCCTTCGCCGTAAGCGATCTGGCTGTCCACGGCGAAAATCCCCTGCAGCATTTCCTGGGCTTTCAACGCCGACAGCACCGGTTTGAGCGCGTAATCCACTGCCAGCATGTGAGCGATGCTGCCGCCGGTAGCCATTGGCAAAACCACCTTGTGGCTCAGGGCACGTTCGGGCAGCAGATCGAGTAGGGTTTTCAACGCACCGGAGAACGACGCTTTGTAAACCGGCGTGGCGATCAACAAGCCATCGGCGTTTTCAATCTGTTGCAACAGGTCGATCACTTTCGGGCTGTCGAAGCGGGCATGCAGCAAATCTTCGGCCGAGAAGTCCCGCACCTGATAACTCACCACTTCCACCCCTTGCTCTTGCAACCAGCGTTGGGAGCGCTCCAGCAGCACCCCGGAACGGGAGCGTGGGCTGGGACTGCCACCGAGTGAGACGACCAGCATTCAGACAATTCCTTGAGCGGCTTGGCGATTCGCGGCTTGCGATCTCGCGTTGATGGCGTGACCTTAACAGCTGATTTATATATCCATAAATCATATTTATTCATTTAGTTATACTTTAAACGAATATGAAAATTGTCTTTTTCCGGGCAAAAAAACAGGCCGTCGAAACGGCCCGAAATCCCCTGCTTTGGTAGATGCTCCCCGCCCCTGTAGGAGCGGTTTTCAATCAACGATTCGGTTGCGGCGTCAGACGCAAATACGGTTTCACCGCGCGATAACCCTTGGGAAAACGTCGTTTGATTTCATCTTCGTCCTTGAGCGACGGCACGATCACCACTTCATCACCATCCTGCCAGTTGGCCGGAGTAGCCACCTTGTAGTTGTCAGTGAGCTGCAGCGAATCGATCACCCGCAAAATTTCATTGAAGTTACGGCCAGTACTCGCCGGGTAAGTGATTGTCAGCCGAATCTTCTTGTTCGGATCGATCACGAACAGCGAGCGCACGGTCAGGGTGTCGTTGGCATTTGGGTGGATCAGGTCGTACAGGTCGGACACTTTGCGGTCCGCATCGGCGAGGATCGGGAAGTTGACGATGGCGTTCTGGGTTTCATTGATGTCCTCGATCCACTTGTGGTGCGAGTCCACCGGGTCGACCGAAAGAGCAATGGCTTTGACGCCGCGTTGAGCGAATTCATCCTTGAGCCTGGCGGTGAAACCCAGCTCGGTGGTGCACACCGGCGTGAAGTCCGCCGGGTGGGAAAACAACACGCCCCAGCTATCGCCCAGCCATTCGTGGAAACGGAGGGTGCCGGCGCTGGAATCCTGCTCGAAGTCGGGGGCGATATCGCCAAGTCTGAGGCTCATGGTGCTGCTCCTGATGAGTGCTTGTTGAGCTCAACTGTGCCTGCGTTCATTAGAGATTAAAAAGAATAAATATCGATTTATTTAGATCATAAGTGAATATTAAATATCTGTTCACTGGACCTGAATGCACATGAGGACGAACATCGCCGACAAGGTTCGAGAAGGCCTTGAGTTGCTGCAAAGAGGGGATTTTCAAGGCGGGATTACGGGGGTGACCCCGCTTTGAAAACGCAAAAGCCCCGCCCGGCGAGATGCCGGGCGGGGCTTTTTTTCTACGTCTTACATGAAGTTGTAAGTGTAGTTGAAGATCAGGCGAGTCTGATCCTGGTCGGCGATACCAGTACTGCTGCCACGGTAGGTGCCGTGACGCAGGGTAGTGCCGAAGCCTTTCAGAGGGCCTTGCTGGACAACGTAGTCCAGGCGCATGTCGCGCTCCCACTCGGACGAATCGCTTCCGCCAGTGGCGGATTTGATGTCGTCACCGTGGAGGTAGGCAACTGCAGCCTTCAAGCCCGGAACGCCCAAGGCGGCGAAGTCGTACGAGTATTGACCGAACGTGGTGTTCTCACCTGCGCGGACAAACTGATGGATCATGCTATCGGTAAACAGATAGAAGCTTGAGCCGCCAGCCCCTTCGTTACGACCGCTGTCATTCAAAAGGCTGCCCTGGTTCATGTAGACGAAGCCACCGTCATCGCCGACTTGCTGGTGACCCAACAGGAAGGCGCTGCCACCCAGGGTATAAGTGAACATGGCGCTCCAGGTCTTGTTATCGACCTCGCCCGGGGTCTTGGCATAGCCGCCGTTGTTGTTGAACCGGTAGCCGGCGTCACCATTACGGCCATCAGAGCTGCTGTCGAAGTAACGCAGGTCAGTCTTGAACGACTGGCCTTCGCTGATCGGGAAAACGTGTACCGCGCCCAGGAAGTGCTGTTTGTAATAGTCTTGCAGGTTGGCGTAGTAGTACTGCAGGGTCAGGTCTTTGGTGACTTTCCAGTCCGCACCACCATAACGGAACTGGTTGCTTTCCTCAGTACCGCCGCTCACCGCCAGGCCGGTGCTGTTAGTCCCCGCACGGCCAACGGCGTGCTCCAACTGACCGGCGTTGAAGGTTACGTTGTCGATTTCCTTGGAGGTGATAGTGCCACCTTCAAAGGTTTGCGGCAGCAGACGACCATCGTTGGCCACCAGAATTGGCAGGTTAGGCGCCAAGGCACCACCCAAGTGAGCCTCGGTCTTCGAGAAAAGCGCCTTTACGTTGCCTGACAGACGACTCCAGTTGTGCACAGCCGAACCGTCGGTGTCGCTTGGAACAAAGGAGTTGTTATCTGGGTGGTGACCTTTGCCGCCATCGAGGTGGATACCGACCAGAGCCTGGGCGTCGATACCAAAACCTACGACGCCTTGGGTGAAGCCGGACTTGTAGTCGAACTTCAGGCCGGTGGCCGTTTCGCGCTGGTCGGAACCGCCTTCGCGGTTATCGTTATTGAAGTACAGGGTACGGGAACTGACGGACGCTTTACTGTCTTCGATGAAACCGGCGGCGCCTGCCTGCTGCGCCAAAACCCCTACGGCCACAGCCAGGGCCAAGGTGGACTTCTTCATTGTTTCGCTCCTCTCGTTCTAATTTTTGTGTTCTTTGGTCTCGGGTCTAACGCCCCAGATCCACAGATGCGCGATTAGCACTGGTCCATGACTGACAAGTCAATCGTAACCATGTGTGTCTACGACCAAGGTCTAACCGCCGTGATTTGGTCCCTGCAGGGTAATGAGCTCTTCATAAACCCAAAAAGAATTGTTTAATTCTTTTTAATACCTTTTAGGAATATATCTTTCAATCGATAACCCGAACCTGGATCACGGGTATCGGCTCATAAGCTAATTCCTAAATGGTATTCATTGGCATTTTTTTAGATCGATTAGCGTTCGACGCATCCCCCATACGTCAATCACTTGCGAAAAGGCGACGCCATCATGGCCAAACGCGCACTATCTAGTCAATTTGTTACAGTTTATGTATCGCTTATATTTTCTTTTTCCGCCCAGGCGGCGACGCTCACGGTCGGTTATCAAACCCAGATCAACACTGCCGAAACGTTCATGGTGCGCAACGGCACGGCCAAGGCCATTGGCGAAACGGCGAAGTTCTTGAAGGAGCAAGGCAAGGTCGAGACGGTGCTGCCGGATTATTCGCCGTACGTCAGCGCAAAATTTGTGCAGGAATGATCGTTCCCACGCTCTGCGTGGGAACGATCAAATACAGGTCCCGGCTGGCCCGGGTCAGAGGGCTTTTTCGAAGATCTTCGAATTACGCTGGTAGTTGTAAAGCGACGCCCGCGCCGATGGCAGGCGTTCGACGCTGCTCGGTACAAACCCCCGCTCACGGAACCAGTGGGCCGTCCGGGTGGTCAGCACGAACAAGGTTTTCAGGCCCTGTGCCCGGGCGCGGGTTTCGATGCGTTCCAGCAACTCATCGCCGCGACCGCCATGGCGGTACTCCGGGTTCACCGCCAGACACGCCAACTCCCCCGCATCCGAATCGGCAATCTGATACAGCGCCGCGCAGGCGATGATCATGCCTTCGCGTTCTACCACGCTGAACTGCTCGATCTCACGCTCCAGCACCTCTCGGGAACGGCGTACCAGAATCCCCTGCTCTTCCAGCGGGCTGATCAAGTCCAGCAAACCGCCGACGTCCTCGATGGCTGCCTCGCGCACAACTTCGAATTGCTCCTGGGCCACCAGCGTACCGCCACCGTCACGGGTGAACAGTTCGGTCAGCAGCGCGCCATCTTCGGCGTAGCTGACGATGTGACTGCGCGCCACACCGCCCCGGCACGCTTCAGCGGCAGCATCCAGTAGCTCGGCTTGATAGTTGCTGCCCAAACGCTGCAAATGCGCCGGTACCTGTTGCGGGCGCAATTCGCGGACCAGCCGGCCATTTTCATCGATCAAGCCCAGATCGGCGCCGAACAGCAGCAGCTTGTCCGCACCCAGATCGATGGCCGCACGGGTAGCGACGTCTTCGCACGCGAGGTTGAAGATCTCACCGGTCGGCGAGTAACCCAGCGGCGACAACAGCACGATGGAGCGTTCGTCCAGCAGGCGATTGATGCCCTTGCGGTCGACCCGGCGCACTTCGCCGGTGTGGTGATAGTCGACACCTTCAAGTACGCCGATCGGCCGTGCAGTGACCAGATTGCCGCTGGCCACCCGCAGGCGCGAGCCCTGCATCGGCGACGAGGCCATGTCCATGGACAACCGCGCTTCGATGGCGATGCGCAGTTGGCCGACCGCATCGATCACGCACTCCAGCGTCGCCGCATCGGTGATGCGCATGCCGTGGTGGTAGTGCGGGGTCAGGCCGCGAGCTGCGAGGCGGGTTTCAATTTGCGGACGGGAACCGTGAACCAGCACCAGCCGCACGCCCAGGCTGTGCAGCAGCACCAGGTCGTGGACGATATTGCCGAAGTTCGGGTGCTCCACGCCGTCGCCGGGCAGCATGACGACGAAGGTGCAATCGCGGTGGGCGTTGATGTAAGGCGAAGCGTGACGAAGCCAATTGACGTATTCGGGCATGAACCTGGGCCTGTAATAAATAGCAGCCGAAAAAAGGGTAAAGCAGTAAACGCACAGCGGGCTGATGGTTATCGTCGGAACAGGCTTGGCGACACGCGCGCTCTCCTCATGAATACGGGTTGGGACATCGGCAATTTATACACGCTCCTACACTGGCATCGTCGTTTTGGCCGGCGTCAGGCAGTAATGTTCAATCAGTTGTCGTAATAGATGCACGGTAGGCTGCAAACGTGACATTTCGAGGTATTCCCCCGGTTGGTGGGCGCAGGCGATGTCGCCCGGTCCCAATACCAGTGTTTCACAACCAAGACGCTGAAGATAAGGCGCTTCCGTGCCGAACGCCACTGCTTCGGCGCGATGGCCGGTGAGCTTTTCGGCGACCCTCACCAATTCCGAGTCTTCGGCCTGCTCGAAGGGTGGCACTTCGGGGAACAGCGGCGCGTAATCGATCTTCACCTGATGCCGTTCGGCAATCGGATTGAGCTTCTGCAAAATCGCCGCGCGCAAGGCTTTGGGGTCCATGCCTGGCAATGGACGCAAGTCGAACTCCAGCGAGCACTGGCCGCAGATGCGGTTGGGATTGTCGCCCCCGTGAATGCAGCCGAAATTCAGGGTCGGTTGCGGCACACTGAACTGCGGGTTACGGAATTCGCGCTGCCACGCCAGGCGCAAGCCGCGCAGTTCGCCGATGGCATCGTGCATGGCCTCGAGGGCACTGTGGCCCAGGCGCGGGTCCGAGGAATGGCCGCTCTGGCCGAGGATGTCGATGCGTTCCATCATGATGCCCTTGTGCATCCGCACCGGCTTTAGCCCCGTCGGCTCGCCGATCACCGCCGCGCGACCTAATGGCCGTCCGGCTTCGGCCAGAGCGCGAGCGCCAGACATCGAGCTTTCTTCATCGCAGGTGGCGAGGATCAGCAAGGGTTGCTTGAACGGTTGGTCGAGCAAGGGTTTGACGGCTTCGATGGCCAGGGCGAAAAAACCCTTCATGTCGCAACTGCCCAGGCCGACCCAACGACCGTCCACTTCCGTCAGTTTCAGCGGATCGGTCTGCCACAACGCCTCGTCGTACGGCACCGTATCGCTGTGACCAGCCAGCACCAGGCCGCCGGGGCCGGCACCAAAACTGGCCAGCAGATTGAATTTGCCGGGGCTGACCTGCTGGATATCGCAGGCAAAACCCAAGTCCCCGAGCCATGTCGCCAACAAGTCGATGACCGGCCGATTGGTTTGATCCAGGCTGGGTTGGGTACAGCTGACAGACGGCGCGGCGATCAGCGCAGCGAACTGATCTTTCATGGACGGCAAAGGCATCGCTGACTCCCAACTCCCGAATTGAAGTCCATCATAGAACCATCCGGCGACAGGAATAAACCGCTACGGCGCGTAGGACGGATCAGTCCTGTACACTGCACGACCTTGGCAGCCACACATTCCCCCGGCTGCGCTCCCGATCCTGGATTTTCCGGCCATGCAGAAAGAAACCGAAATCAAACTACGCGTCAGCCGCGAAACCCTCGCCGCCCTGCGCGAGCACCCGTTATTGAAAAAACGCAACAAAAGTGGCTGGGAACGCCGTGAGTTGATGAACCAGTACTTCGACACGCCTGAGCGCGACCTGGCCCGCGCCAAGGTTGCCCTGCGCCTGCGCCGCGATGGCGAAGAAGTGATTCAGACGCTCAAGACCCGTGGCCAGAGCGTTGCCGGTCTGTCCGAGCGTCACGAGTACGACTGGTCCCTGCCCAAAGCCAAACTCGACGTGAAGAAACTCGACGGTGAATGCTGGCCCGAAGAGCTGGCCGATCTGGACAAGAAAACCCTGAAAGCCATCTTCACCACCGATTTCGTTCGCGAGCGCGCGGAAATCGCCTGGGGCCGTGGCAAGACCAAAGTGGTCATCGAAGCCGCGCTGGACCTGGGCCATGTAGTGGTCGGCAAGCAGAAAGAAGAAATCTGCGAGCTGGAACTGGAACTGCGCGAAGGCGAACCGGCCGCGCTGCTGGAACTGGCCGCCGAACTGGCTGCGACCCTGGCGCTGATGCCATGTGATATCAGCAAGGCCGAGCGCGGTTATCGCCTGTTCGATGCCAACAGCTACTCGCTGAGCTTGCCGGCGCCGCAAATCACCGCCGAAATGCCGCTGGACGATGCGTTCGCCGCCCTGAGCTGGCATTTGCTGAGCAGCAGCCAGCGTCTGGCCGAGCAATATCGCTTCAATGGCCACTGGCGCCTGTTGCAGGACTGGGTCGAGAACCTCGCTGAAATGCGCGCGCTGATCAGCAGCCTCGGTCAGGCCGCACCGCGTCAGTCAACTCATGATCTGCGGGTCGCGCTGGATGCCCTGCTGGAAGACTGGCGCCCCCTGGTCCAAGCCGGCCTGGACGACGAAGACGTGCGCAAAGCCGCGCCGGAGCAATTCCTCGAAGAGCTGGAAGATCCGCGCTGGGGCCTGTTCTCCCTGAACACTTCGCGCTGGTTGCTGGCTCGCACCTGGGCCGCCGATCGCAACACCCGCGGCAATCGCCAGGGCGCTGCACAACTGGGCAGCTGGCTGCCGCGCATGCTGGGCGAAGAAGCCAACTCGCTGCAATTGCAGCGTTACCAGCAACAGCCGGAAGACCTGGCCGAGCAGCTGCCGCGCATCGAGCGCATCCAGGCCTGGCTGCACCATGCTCGTGGCGTGCTGGAGATCCCGGAAATGGATCGCCTGTACGGCGAGCTGAACAAACTGACGCAACTGGCCAACGAGCCGATCACCGATGAATCGCTGGATGCGCGTAAGCACCAGGCGATTGCGGTGTATCAGAATCGCGCCTGGAAGACTTTGCTGCGTCTGTAAGTACCCTGTGGCGAGGGAGCTTGCTCCCGTTCGGCTGCGAAGCAGTCGTAAATCCGGGCATCGCGGTTTGTCTGGCATACCGCAATGGCCGGATTGGGGAGCGCTTCGCACTCCAGCGAGAGCAAGCTCCCTCGCCACAAAGGCCTTCGAACATCATCAGCGCAACACCGGCAAACTCGTCGTGGATTTGATTTCCGACAACGCCACGATTGAGTTGACCTCCTGAATCCCCGGCACCATCGACAGCTTCTCGAAGAAGAAGCGCTCATAAGCCTCGATATCTGCCGTGACGATCCGCAGCAAGAAATCCACCGCCCCCATCAGCACATAACACTCCAGCACTTCGGGAAAGCCGCGAATCGCCTCGGTGAACTCGGTGAAGTTCGAGCGTCCGTGGGCATTGAGTTTGATCTCGGCGAAGATCTGCGTGTTAAGGCCGATTTTCTTTCGGTCAAGCAACGTCACCTGACCGCGAATGATCCCCTCCTCCTTCATCCGTTGAATCCGCCGCCAGCACGGCGACTGCGAGAGCCCCACCTGTTCGGCGATCTGCGCGCTGGAGAGCGAAGCGTCCTCTTGCAGCAACGCGAGAATCTTGCGGTCGTAGCCATCCAGCTCGCTGTGCATAGAAAAACCTATAGTGGGTACTAGATCGAATTGATCAATTCGATAAATGGTCAATAAGCCCAATCATAGATAAGAAATGCCCGGCACCGAATGTAAAAATTCCTCCAGTGATTTTGGAGACCGACCATGCCGCATTTAGAAGCCGTGAACACCCCGCCCGCCCGCGCCGATGTCTGGAACGTCAGCAACGCCCACTGCCGCGTCCATTACCAATTGCTGGCCGAGGCCGAGCCGGATTTGCTGTGCCGTGCGCTCAATCTGTTCGCCTTGCAGTTTCTGACGCCGCAGCAGGTCAACGTGCAGCGAATGGACGATCTGCTGTCGGTCGATATCGTCATGGACGGCCTGAGCTGGCACCGTGCTCAAGTGATCGCGGAAAAATTACGTAACCTGATCAGCGTCTGCTCGGTGAACCTGCAAGCGGCTGATTCTGCGTGGCAAGAGCCTGCTCACGCGACAGGCTGAAAAAACCCGACACGTGTTGGTCGGGTAGTGGCCCAACGGTCTGCGGGTGCGCGGCTATCCTTTGCGAACGGTTGTTCATAAGGAGCCCGCATGTCCGTTCAACTCGCCACTCAGGACCGCTGGCTGGACCTTAACGATTTGCTGCGTGAACTGGTCGCCCAAGGCTTTATCAGCCAGGATTCAGCCGAACACGCACTCAACGCCCGCCGCCGTCACGCCATAAATGGTCAACAGCACCCGCTGGAGTTCATCGCCAGCCAACACTTGGACGACCTCAGCCGTCCCGGCAAACACCTCGACCTGGAAAGCCTGACGCTCTGGATGTCTCAGCAGGCCGGTCAGCCCTATTTGCGCATCGACCCGCTGAAAATCAATGTCGCGGCCATTACGCCGTTGATGTCCTATGCCTTCGCCCAACGCCACAAGATTCTGGCGGTGTCCATCGACCGCGACGCCGTCACCGTGGCCAGCGCCCAGCCCTTCGTCAGCAGTTGGGAGGCCGACCTGACCCACGTGCTGAAGCTACCTATCAAGCGCGTGGTGGCCAACCCGGTGGACATCCAGCGCTTCAGCGTGGAGTTTTTCCGCCTGGCCAAATCGGTCACTGGCGCCACCAACGCCGATCAGCAAATAAGCACCCTGGGCAACTTCGAACAGTTGCTCAACCTCGGTGCCAGCGACCAGGAGCCGGACGCCAACGATGCGCACATCGTCAACATCGTCGATTGGTTGTTCCAGTACGCGTTCCAGCAACGGGCCAGCGATATCCACATCGAACCCCGGCGCGAGCAAGGCACAGTGCGCTTTCGCATCGACGGCGTGCTGCACAACGTCTATCAATTCCCGCCGCAGGTGACCATGGCCATCGTCAGCCGCCTGAAAAGCCTGGGGCGGATGAACGTCGCGGAAAAGCGCAAACCCCAGGACGGTCGAGTCAAAACCAAAACCCCGGATGGCGGCGAAGTCGAGTTGCGGTTGTCGACATTACCGACGGCGTTCGGCGAAAAAATGGTTATGCGGATCTTCGACCCGGAAGTGCTGCTCAAGGACTTCGATCAGCTGGGTTTTTCCGCCGATGACCTGCGTCGCTGGCAAGACATGACCCGCCAGCCCAATGGCATCATTCTGGTGACCGGGCCGACCGGTTCAGGCAAGACCACCACGCTGTACACCACTCTGAAGAAACTGGCGACGCCGGAGGTCAACCTCTGCACCATTGAAGACCCGATCGAAATGGTCGAGCCGGCGTTCAATCAGATGCAGGTCCAGCACAACATCGACCTGACCTTTGCCGCCGGCGTGCGCGCGCTGATGCGGCAAGACCCGGACATCATCATGATCGGCGAGATCCGCGACCTCGAAACCGCCGAAATGGCGATTCAGGCCGCACTCACCGGCCACTTGGTGCTGTCGACGTTACACACCAACGACGCCCCGAGCGCCATCAGCCGCCTGCTGGAACTCGGCGTGCCGCATTACCTGATCAAGGCCACGGTGCTCGGGGTCATGGCTCAGCGTCTGGTTCGGACCCTCTGCCCGCATTGCAAGGCGCCATTAACTTTGGGCGAGGACGACTGGCAAACCCTGACCCGGCCCTGGCAAGCGCCACTGCCGGGCAACGCACAACGCGCCATCGGTTGCCTGGAATGCCGCGAAACCGGCTATCGCGGCCGCGCCGGGGTGTACGAAATCATGCAGCTGACTGACGGCATTAAAGCGCTGATCAACCCTGACACCGATTTGCTGGCGGTCCGCCGTCAGGCATTCAAGGAAGGCATGCGCAGTTTGCGCTTGTCGGGGGCGCAGAAAGTGGCGGCAGGTTTGACCACGATCGAAGAGGTGTTGCGAGTGACGCCGCAGAGTGAGCAGAGATAAGTAAGTCAAGACGCATAACCTGTGGAAGCGTGGCTTGCCCGCGAAGAACGATGACGCGGATTACCTGAAAAACCGCGGTGCATTCTTCGCGGGCAAGCCTCGCTCCCACAGGATTTTCGTCGCTCAAATTTCTTAACATACTTGAGATTTACTCTGACTGACTGGCATCAGCCATAGTCCCTGGCCCCTCCAAGTCGCATATGAACCTGAGGTGCTGCTGTTTGCGGTCTTTTCGATCCTCACCGCACTGTGCTGGTGGCGACGTCAGCGTAGCGTGGTGCGAGCCAGCGACCAGCCGAACCTGAACCTGCGCGGACAAGAGCTGATAGGCAAGGTGTTCGTGGTCTCAGCGAAGCGATTGTCGACGGCCGCGGCAAGATCAAGGTCGCCGATGGCGTATGGATGGCCCGCGGGCCTGACACTGCATCCGGCAGCCGTGTTCGGGTAGTCGGGCAGCAAGGGGCGATTTTACTGGTGGCGCGAGCCGACTAACGTCACGGAACTGGATTGGGTTATTGGCAATCAAAGCCCGCAGTTAATCCAGTGGAGTCACCTTTTATGCGTCTCAAACTTGCTGTCGCTACCTTCGCCGTGTTGTCCCTTCCAGTCGGTTCGGCGATGGCTGATGACAGCTTTTGGCAGAGCGTCCTTACGTCCGGTGCCACCACCGGTTCGTCCTACCTGACCTCCAGGGATCACAAGCTGGTCGTCGCTGCCCAGGACGACGCCGGCAGCTTTGTCGCCAGTGACGGCGCCATTCGCGGGCCGTACCTGGAAGCCGCGATGCAGAAAGTCCGAGCCGACAACCCAGGCCTGCAAGCCACGGACATGGAACTGGCGAACGCCATCCTGGCGAAGAATGCCATCGCCTCGAAATAAGGTTCGTTGCTGAACAAAATGCCGCTCACATGAGCGGCATTTTTTTGCCTGAAATGCGATCAATTGTGGGAGCGGGCTTGCTCGCTCCCACATTAGATCTTCATCTCTCGTGATTTCAGCGGTATTCGTCCACCGGCACACACGCGCAAAACAGATTGCGGTCACCGTAGACATTGTCCACCCGGTTCACCACCGGCCAGTACTTATGGGCCTTGGTGTGCGCATCCGGTGTCACCGCCTGTGCGATGCTGTACGGCCGCTCCCAGACGCCAGTGATGTCGGCCAGGGTATGCGGCGAACGTTTCAGCGGGTTGTCCTCTGCCGGCCAGTTGCCGTTCTGCACCTCGGTGATTTCCGCGCGAATACTCAGCATCGCATCGATAAAACGGTCCAGCTCCGCCTTCGACTCACTCTCGGTCGGTTCGACCATCAACGTCCCCGGCACCGGGAACGACATGGTCGGCGCATGGAAGCCGTAGTCCATCAAGCGCTTGGCAACGTCCTCTTCACTGATCCCGGTCAGCGTCTTCAGCGGTCGCAAATCGAGGATGCATTCGTGGGCCACTCGCTCATTGCGCCCGGTGTAGAGCACTGGAAACGCGCCGGACAAATGCTGCGCCAGGTAATTCGCGGCGAGGATCGCCACCTCACTCGCATCCGCCAGTTGCGGCCCCATCATGGCGATGTACATCCAGCTGATGGGCAGAATACTTGCACTGCCCCAAGGTGCCGCGCTCACTGCGCCGTTCTCCGGCAGCGGGCCATCGATTGGCACTACCGGGTGATTGGCGACGAACGGCGCCAGGTGCGCCCGAACCCCGATCGGGCCCATCCCCGGTCCGCCACCGCCGTGGGGAATGCAGAAGGTTTTGTGCAGGTTCATGTGCGACACGTCGGCACCGATGTCTGCCGGCCGCGCCAATCCAACCTGCGCATTCAGGTTGGCGCCATCCATGTACACCTGACCGCCATGGCTGTGGATAACTTCACAGATCTGGCTGATGCCCTCTTCGTAGACCCCGTGAGTCGAAGGATACGTCGCCATCAGGCAGGCGAGATGATCCCCCGCCTCCGCGGCTTTGGCTTTCAGGTCATCCAGATCGACGTTACCCCCCTCGTCGCACTCGACGATCACCACCCGCATCCCGGCCATTTGCGCCGAGGCCGGATTGGTGCCGTGGGCCGAAGACGGGATCAGACAGATATCCCGCGCGCCCTGATGGCGGCTCGCGTGATATTTGCGGATTGCCAGCAACCCGGCGTACTCGCCCTGAGCGCCCGAGTTGGGCTGCATGCAGATCGCATCGAAACCGGTGATCGCGCAGAGCCAGCGCTCCAGCTCCTCGATCATCAACGAATAACCCACCGCCTGCTCTTTCGGTACGAACGGATGCAGATTGGCGAACTGCGGCCAAGTGATGGGGATCATCTCACTGGTGGCATTGAGTTTCATGGTGCAGGAGCCCAGCGGGATCATCGATTGATTGAGCGCCAGGTCTTTGTTTTCCAGCTGCTTAAGGTAACGCAGCATTTCGGTTTCGCTGTGATGAGCGTTGAACACCGGGTGACGCAGATAAGATGTATTGCGCAGCAACCCGGCAGGAATGCCGGACATCAAGACTTCAGCGTCCAGTTCGTCGACGTTGAGCCCATGATCGGCCCCGAGAAACACATCGAACAGCTTCGTCACGGTGATTTCGTCACAGGTTTCGTCGAGGCTCAGGCCCAACTGCCCACGGCCGAGAATGCGCAAGTTGATCTGCGCCGCCTGGGCACTTTCGATGATCGCGGTCTGAGCGCCACCGACCTCCAGGGTCAGGGTATCGAAGAAATGTTGGTTGAGACGGGGGATCCCATGGCGCTCCAGGCCGGCAGCGAGGATGCAGGTCAGCCGATGGACGCGCTGGGCAATCCGTTTGAGCCCTTCCGGGCCATGGTAGACCGCGTAGAAACTGGCGATATTGGCCAGCAGCACCTGAGCGGTGCAGATGTTGGAGTTGGCTTTCTCCCGGCGGATATGTTGCTCGCGGGTTTGCAGGGCCATGCGCAGGGCAACGTTGCCGCGAGCATCTTTCGACACGCCGATGATCCGCCCGGGAATCGCCCGTTTGTATTCGTCGCGACTGGCAAAAAACGCCGCGTGCGGGCCGCCGTAACCCATGGGCACACCGAATCGCTGGGACGAACCGAACACCACGTCGGCGCCCAGTTCCCCCGGCGGGGTCAGCAACAGCAGACTTAGCAGATCGGTCGCCACACAGGCCAAGGCTTGCTGGGCATGCAGATGATCGATCAATGGGCGCAGATCGCGCACTTCACCATGGGTGTCGGGATATTGCAGCAGCGCGCCGAACACCTGGTGCTGTTTCAAGTTATCCACAGCGTCGACGATCAGCTCGAAACCGAACCCTTCGGCCCGGGTCCGCACCACGGAAATGGTCTGCGCGTGGCAATTCTCATCGACGAAAAACAGGTTACTTCTGGATTTGGCCACGCGCTTGGCCAGTGCCATGGCCTCGGCTGCCGCCGTGGCTTCATCCAGCAGCGAGGCGTTGGCCAGTTCCAGGCCGGTCAGGTCGATGGTCATCTGCTGGAAATTCAGCAACGCTTCGAGCCGGCCTTGGGCGATCTCTGGTTGATAGGGCGTATAGGCAGTGTACCAACCGGGATTTTCCAGCACGTTGCGCAGGATGACGGCCGGCGTGAGGGTGCCGTGGTACCCCATGCCAATCAGGCTGGTCCAGACCTGGTTCTGCTCGGCGTAGCCCCGCAGCTTGGCCAGCGCGGCTTCTTCGTCGAGGGCCGGCGGCAAGTCCAGCGGCCGGTTGAGGCGGATTCCCGGCGGCACCGTCTGCTCGATCAGTTCGACCCGGCTGCCAAGACCAAGGCTGTCGAGCATCGCCTGCTGCTCGGCGGCATCGGGGCCCAAGTGGCGGCGCAGGAAGGTATTGGGGTCGCGTAACTGGCTCAAGGACGGCAACTGGGACATGACGGGCTCTCTCTTGACTGGCGCTCGGCGTCGATGCAATGCGGTCAAACCAGCATAGCAGTCGCTGCCAGCAGCGAACCTGTGGGAAAGGTTGACACTTCCCCTGTGGGAGCGGGCTTGCTCGCGAAAACGGTGGGTCAGTCGACCTATACGTTGAATGATTAATCGCTTTCGCGAGCAAGCTCGCTCCCACATTTAATCTTCAGCGCATCAAGTTAGCGGACACAAAAAAGCCCCGAAAAATCGGGGCTTTTGGGGTAACGCTGAAGGCTTACTCGCCAATAGCAGCCTTGTAGGCCACCGGGTCAAGCAGGTTGTTCAGCTCGGAGGTATCGCTTGGCTCGAGTTTGAAGAACCAGCTGTCATAAGGCGCGCTGTTGACCAGCTCCGGGTTGTTGGCCAACTCTTCGTTAACGGCAATGACTGTGCCGGAAACTGGCGAGTAGATATCGGACGCGGCCTTGACCGACTCGACTACACCTGCAGCCTCGCCAGCAGCGAACACTTTGCCGATTTCCGGCAGTTCAACGAACACTACGTCACCCAAGGCTTCCTGAGCATGGTCTGAAATACCCACTTTCACGCCGCCATCATGGTCTAGACGGGCCCATTCGTGACTTTCGGCAAAACGCAGGTCGACAGGGATTTCGCTCATGTTCTGTGTCCTCAAGAAAAATGTCAGCGGTCATTGCCCGCCAAAAAAAGTTAGATCAAGGTTTTGCCGTGGCGTACGAAGGTCGGTTTGACCACTCGAACCGGGTACCACTTGCCACGGATTTCCACTTCAGCGCGGTCGGCGGTGGCCACCGGCACGCGCGCCAGTGCTATCGACTTGCTAAGCGTAGGAGAGAAACTACCACTGGTGATCTCCCCTTCGCCAACATCGGCGATGCGAACCACCTGATGCGCCCGTAAAACTCCACGTTCTTCAAGGACCAGACCCACCAGTTTGTGCTGTACGCCATCGGCCTGTTCGGCTTCCAGGGCAGTGCGGCCGATGAACTGACGCGTGGCCGGTTCCCAGGCAATGCTCCAGGCCATGTTGGAGGCCAATGGTGAAACTTCTTGATGAATGTCCTGCCCGTAGAGGTTCATGCCGGCTTCGACACGCAAGGTATCGCGGGCGCCGAGGCCGATCGGGGAAATCCCCGCGCCCACCAGATCGTTGAAGAAGCCCGGTGCCTGATCGGCCGGCAGCACGATTTCCAGACCATCCTCACCGGTGTAACCGGTGCGCGCGATGAACCAGTCACCGTCAGTCTGACCTTCGAAATATTTGAGCTGCTGAATCAGCGTGCCACGGGACTGAGTCACCAGTTCGGCAATCTTGTGCCGGGCGTGAGGCCCTTGAATGGCCAGCATCGCCAGCTCGGAGCGCTCGTTGAGCTGCACATCGAAATCGCCGAGATGAGTTTGCATCCAGGCCAGGTCCTGATTGCGGGTGGAGGCGTTGACCACCAAGCGATAACCGTCCTCAAGACGGTAGACGATCATGTCGTCGACGATGCCGCCGTGCTCGTTGAGCATGGCGCTGTACAGGGCACGGCCGGGGCTGTGCAGACGTTCGACGTCATTGGCCAGTAAATACTGAAGCCAGGCCTTGGCCTGGGGGCCGCCAACATCGATCACGGTCATGTGGGATACATCGAAAACCCCGCAATCGCGACGCACCTGATGGTGTTCCTCGACCTGCGAGCCGTAATGCAGAGGCATATCCCAACCGCCAAAATCGACCATCTTCGCGCCGAGGGCGAGATGAAGGTCATACAGAGGCGTACGCTGTCCCATGGGTTTCTCCTTCCGGGCGTGGCGAAGGTGCGGACAGACGCTGTACGGGGTGAAATGCCTTGAAATAAAGGACTTCAGCCGTTTCAGCCACCCGGTCTGAAAGACGGACCGCACCGAATGCCGCGCATTGTAGCCGCAAGGTGTAGGACTGGCACCTAGGTGTTTCGATGCGCCGACCTTCTGATCAATCCGATGACCGGTATCAGTCCGACCAAAACCAGTGTCAGTGCCGGCAACGAGGCCCTGGCCCACTCGCCTTCACTGGTCATTTCAAAGATCCGCACCGCCAGCGTGTCCCAGCCAAACGGGCGCATCAGCAGGGTCGCGGGCATTTCCTTGAGCACATCGACGAACACCAGCAGCGCAGCGCTCAATGTGCCCGGCAGCAGCAGCGGCAGATACACTTTGAAAAACAGTCGTGGCCCACTGACGCCAAGGCTACGTGCTGCTTCGGGCAAAGAAGGCCGTATTCGCGCCAGGCTGCTTTCAAGCGGTCCATAGGCTACCGCGATAAAGCGCACCAGATAGGCCAGCAACAACGCCGACAGACTGCCCAGCAGCAACGGTTTGCCCGCGCCGCCAAGCCAGCCCGACAGCGGAATCACCAATTCGCGATCCAGATAACTGAACGCCAGCATGATCGACACCGCCAGCACCGAGCCCGGCAAGGCGTAGCCAAGGTTGGCCAGACTGATGCCGGAACGGATCGCCCGGGTCGGTGCCAATCGACGGGCAAAGGCCAGCACCAGAGCGACACTGACGGTGATCAACGCCGCCATGCCGCCCAGGTACAGGGTATGGATGATCAATCCGGTGTAACGCTCATCCAGATCGTAGCGCCCACGTTGCCAGAACCACACCACCAGCTGCAGCACGGGAATGACGAAGGCGCAGGCGAATACCAGACCGCACCAGCTCATGGCCGCCAGCGCCTTGACCCCGCGCAGGTGATACAACGCCTTGACCCGTGGCCGTTCGTTGCTCGCCCGGTTGGCCCCGCGGGCACGACGCTCGCCATACAGCACGACCATCACCACCAACAGCAACAGGCTGGCCAGTTGCGCCGCGGTGGACAGGCTGAAGAAGCCGTACCAGGTTTTGTAGATGGCGGTGGTGAATGTATCGAAGTTGAACACCGACACCGCACCGAAATCCGCCAGGGTTTCCATCAGCGCCAATGCCACTCCCGCGCCGATGGCCGGACGCGCCATGGGCAATGCCACTCGCCAGAACGCCTGCCACGGGGATTGCCCAAGGACTCGCGCTGCTTCCATCAAGCCTTTGCCCTGAGCCAGGAATGCGCTACGCGCCAACAGGTAAACGTACGGATAGAAAACCAGCACCAGCACCAGAATCACACCGCCGGTTGAACGCACTCGCGGCAGCCTCAAACCGCTGCCGAACCATTCGCGCAACAAGGTTTGCGCGGGGCCGGCGAAATCCAGCAGGCCGACGAAGACGAAGGCCAGCACGTAAGCAGGAATCGCAAAAGGCAGCATCAGCGCCCAGTCCAGCCAGCGCCGCCCGGGGAATTCGCAGAGGCTGGTGAGCCAGGCCAGGCTGACGCCCAGCAGCGTTACGCCGAAACCGACACCGAGGACCAACGTGAGGGTATTGCCCAGCAGTCGCGGCATCTGGGTGTCCCACAGGTGGGACCAGATCTGCTGATCGATGGTTTGCCAGGAAAGAAGCAGGACACTCAGGGGCAGCAGGACCAGCGCAGCAATGGCGAAGACCAGGGGATACCAGCGGCGTTGGGAGGGGTGGGCCAAGGAAAGCTCTCGTTTAAATGATTGTGCCCACGCTCTGCGTGGGCACACCTCTTGTGACGCTCTGCGTCACGCCTCGACGCGGAGCGCCGGTGGATGCATTCCCACGCAGAGCGTGGGAACGATCAGGCCGGCAGGGACGCCGCCGACTTCACTCTGTGGCGCAGTATATCGACAGACTCAGTTCCAGCCAGCCCGATCCATCATCCGGATCGCTTCGGCCTGACGCTTGCCAGCGATTTCCACCGGCAAGGTGTCGGCCACGAACTTGCCCCAGCTCGCGACTTCAGCTGAAGGCTGAACGGCAGGGTTGGCCGGGAATTCCTGGTTCACGTCAGCGAAAATCTTCTGCGCTTCAGGTGTGGTCATCCACTCCACCAATGCCTTGGCGGCTTCCGGGTGCGGCGCGTGTTTGGTCAGGCCAATGCCCGACAGGTTGACGTGCACGCCACGGTCGCCCTGATTCGGCCAGAACAGCTTCACCGGCAGGTCCGGCTTCTGTTTGTGCAGACGGCCGTAGTAGTAAGTGTTGACGATGCCGACGTCGCACTGACCGGCGTTGATCGCCTCCAGCACGGCGATGTCGTCGGAGAACACATCGGTGGACAGGTTGTTGACCCAGCCCTTGAGAATTTTCTCGGTTTTCTCGGCGCCATGGACTTCGATCATGGTGGCGGTCAGGGACTGGTTGTAGACCTTCTTCGCCGTGCGCAGGCACAGGCGGCCTTCCCACTGTTTATCGGCCAGCGCCTCGTAGGTGGTCAGCTCACCGGGTTTTACCCGGTCGGTGGAGTAGGCGATGGTCCGCGCCCGCAGGCTCAGGCCGGTCCAGGCATGGGAGGACGCGCGGTATTGCAGCGGGATGTTAGCGTCGATCACCTTGGACGTGAACGGCTGGAGGATGCCCATCTGTTCGGCCTGCCAAAGGTTGCCGGCATCGACGGTCAGCAACAGGTCGGCGGTGACGTTCTCGCCCTCGGCCTTGATCCGGCTGCATCAGCGGTGCTTCCTTGTCGGTGATGAACTTCACCTGTACGCCGGTTTTCTGGGTGTAGACATCGAAGACCGGTTTGATCAGTTCGTCGATACGCGAGGAATAAACCACCACCTCGTCAGCGGCCTGGGCGGCAGTGCTGCCGATCAGGGTCAGGGCCAGTGCGGTCAGTAGACGCTTGGGTGCCAACATGGAAGCGGTCTCTCGAAATGGGGAAGTGATGCCAAATGATAAGGACTCACATTTCGCTTCTCAATCGAACAGTGAGTGGAGGCGTTACCGGATGTTGCATAGCCTGGGATATGAGGTGGCTGATCTGCCGCCATCGCGGGCAAGCCCGCTCCCACAGGTATTCAGCTGTTAATGCATTATGTGTGAGCGCTGAAGATCCTTGTGGGAGCGGGCTTGCCCGCGATGGGGCCAGCTACTGCAGCGAAAATTTCAAGCCTTGGCCAACGCCGGCAGATCCCCAATCAACCCAAGCGCCTCACGCACGAATAACGCCTTGGCCTCGGGCATCTGATCGACCATCTTCAACCCGGTATTACGCAACCAGCGCACCGGCAACGGGTCGGCCTGGAACAGTCGCTCGAACCCTTCCATCGCCGCCATCAATGCCAGGTTGTGGGGCATACGCCGACGCTCAAAGCGACTGAGCACTTTCACGTCCGCTAACCGCTCACCACGCGCGGCCGCTTGCAGCAGCACTTCGGCCAGCACCGCGGCATCGAGGAAACCGAGGTTCACACCCTGCCCGGCCAGCGGATGGATGGTATGGGCTGCGTCTCCGATCAGCGCCAGGCCTTCAGCCACATACCGCTTGGCATGACGCTGACGCAGCGGCACGCACACACGCGGGTCGACGCTGAGCACCGTGCCGAGGCAACCTTCGAAGGCCCGTTCCAGCTCCTTGCAGAAGCCTTCGTCGCCCAGCGCCATCAGGCGTTCGGCTTCGCTGGGCGTGGTCGACCAGACAATCGAGCACCAATCCTGTTGACCGTCCCGTTCCAGCGGCAGAAACGCCAGCGGGCCGTTGTCGGTGAATCGTTGCCACGCGGTCATTTGATGAGGTTTTGCGCAGCGCACACTGGTGACGATCGCGTGGTGCATGTAATCCCACTCGCGAGTCGCAACGCCGGTCAGGCGTCGCACCGCCGAGTTGGCGCCATCCGCCGCGATCACCAAAGGGGCCCGCAAGGTGCGGCCATCGGCCAGGGTCAGCAGCCAGTCGTCACCGGAGCGGCGCATCTGCTCCAGACGCGCATTGGCCAGCATCCCGAGATCGCAGTCGTGCAGTCGGTCGAGCAGCGCGTCCTGAACCACGCGGTTCTCGACGATATGCCCGAGCACTTCGGCATGGACGCTAGTCGCCGAGAAATGAATTTGCCCAGTACCGCTGCCGTCCCAGACGTGCATGTCGGTGTAGGGACTACTGCGTCGATTGGCAATGCCTTCCCAAACGCCCAGGCGTTCGAGTATTCGCTGGCTGGCCGCCGACAAGGCACTCACCCGCGGCTCGAACGGAGCCTGCCCATCGAAGGGTTTGACGCTCAGGGGGCTACCGTCCAGTAGCAGGACTTCGAGCCCGCTGTTTTGTAACGCCAGCGCCAGGGCACTGCCGACCATTCCGGCCCCGACAATCAGCAGATCTGCGCGCATTTCCATGCTTTAAGCCTGTCTCGCTTGCGGCTTGAGCCGCACATAAAGGTTTTTCTCGACCCGCTTCACCCAAGTGCTCGCGCCGCCATGAATATCAACTTGCAGGTGCACCCTGCCCGGTTTTCGCTTACTCATCGGGACGCGTACCCAAGCCCATGGCCTGCCGGGCGAACCAGCGCTTGGCTGGCGGCAGCAGATCGAGGCCGAGCAGCCCAATGTTGCGACCCAGGGAAACCAGCGGCTGGGTGCTGCCGAACAGCCGGGTGACCTGATCGGAGAAACCCACGGTCAGGCTCTGGTCCAGACGCTGGCGCTCGCGATAAGCCTGCAAGGTGGCAAAATCGCCGGGGGCTGTCTCGCTGCCCAACAAACTGTCGGCCAACGCCTGGGCATCGCGCAGGGACAGGTTGAACCCTTGCCCGGCAATCGGATGCAGGCTGTGGGCGGCATTGCCGAGAATCGCCAGATGCGGGCGGACTTGTTCCTCGGCTTCGATCAGCGACAGCGGATATAAATGCCGTACGCCGACCTGCTTCAGCGTGCCGAGGCGATAACCGAAGATGTCCTGCAACTCGCCGAGAAAGCTGCGGTCATCCAGGGCGGCCAGCCGCTGCGCGTCCATGCCCAAACGGGTCCAGACCAAAGCGCAGCGATTGTCCGGCAACGGCAGCAAGGCCATAGGGCCATCGTCGGTGAAACGCTCGAAGGCCATGCCGTTGTGCGCTTCACTGGGGGTGATGTTGGCGATCAGCGCGCTCTGGTTATACGGGCGTTTCTTGATGCCGATACCCAGTTGCTCACGCAAGCCGGAACGGCCGCCATCGGCGAGCACCGCAAGGTCACATTCCAGGATGGTTTCATCGTTGAGCGTCAGGCGATAGCCGTCGGTCAGCGGTTCCATGCGGGTGACTTCCGCCGGGCAACGCCAACTGATCACGTCCTTGTCCAGACTTTGCCAGAGGCATTGGCCGAGCCAGGCGTTTTCCACCACATAACCGAGCGCCGGAACGCCCTCTTCCATCGCCGACAGCCGCGCGGTGGAGAAACGTCCACGGTCGGAGACATGAATTTGCTTGATCGGCTCGGCACGGCGGGAGATTTCCTGCCACACGCCCAACCGTTGATAAATCTGCCGGGCGCCGAACGACAGCGCCGAAGAACGGGCGTCATAGCTCGGTTGGTACGTGTGGCCGGGGGCAAACGGTTCGATCAGCACGATCTTCCAGCCACGGGCCTTGGCCCCCGCCTGTAAAGCCAACGCCAGGCTGGCGCCGACCAGACCACCGCCGATGATTGCCAGATTGACTCGACTCATGCCGCTTGTGTCCGCGCGGCGGCCATCAAGGCCTCGATCTCGGCGACCGTTTTCGGCACGCCGTTGGTCAGGATTTCACAACCGGTCTTGGTCACCACCACGTCGTCCTCGATGCGCACGCCGATGCCGCGCCATTTCTTCGCCACGTTCTGGTTGTCCGGAGCAATGTAAATACCCGGCTCCACGGTCAGCGCCATGCCGACTTCCAGCACGCGCCATTCGCCGCCGACCTTGTACTCGCCGACATCGTGCACGTCCATGCCCAGCCAGTGGCCGGCGCGGTGCATGTAAAACGCTTTGTAGGCTTCGTTGGCGATCAACTCGTCGACGTCGCCCTGCAACAGGCCCAACTTCACCAGACCGGCAGTAATCACCCGGACCGTGGCTTCGTGCGCCTGGTTCCAGTGTTTGTTCGGTGCGATCTCGGCAAACGCCGCTTCCTGGGAAGCCAGCACCAGCTCGTAGATCGCCTTCTGTTCCGGTGAATATTTGCCGTTGACCGGCCAGGTGCGGGTGATATCGCTGGCGTAGCAGTCGATCTCGCATCCGGCGTCGATCAGCACCAGATCGCCGTCCTTGAGCACCGCATCATTCTGCTGGTAATGCAGGATGCAGCTGTTGCGCCCGGCGGCGACGATCGAACCGTAGGCCGGCATCTTCGCCCCGCCCTTGCGGAACTCGTAATCGAGTTCGGCTTCGAGGCTGAATTCATGCAAACCGGCACGGCTGGCCTGCATCGCCCGAATATGGGCCTGGGCGGAAATCCGTGCGGCTTCGCGCATCACTTTCACTTCTGCCGCCGATTTATACAGGCGCATGTCGTGAAGCAGATGATCCAGGGCAACGAATTCATTCGGCGGCTGGGCGCCGAGGTGCGCTTTGGAGCGGATCACGTTGATCCAGTCCATCAGATGCCGATCGAACTCCGGGTTGCTGCCCATGGCCGAATACACCCGGTCGCGGCCTTCGATCAGGCCCGGCAGGATGTCGTCGATATCGGTGATGGGGAATGCATCGTCGGCGCCAAAATCACGGATAGCGCCTTCCTGGCCAGCGCGCAAGCCGTCCCACAATTCCCGTTCGGCATTACGTTCCCGGCAAAACAGCACGTATTCACCGTGCTCACGGCCGGGCATCAAGACGATGACGGCTTGAGGCTCGGGGAAACCGCTGAGGTACTGGAAGTCGCTGTCCTGACGGTAGACGTGCTCGACGTCACGGTTACGAATGGCCACCGCGGCGGCGGGCAGGATGGCGATGCTGTTGGGTTCCATCTGCGCCATCAGCGCCTTGCGGCGACGGCTGTATTCCGATTTCGGGATATGAATCATGGGCAGATGGCTTTCCCTTGCACGCGATTAATGCAACGACGGTTTGGCAGCCGCTTCGTCGGTTTTCTTGGTTTCGGTGAACAGCAGCAACGGAGCGACGCGCAGGTACTCCATGACTTCCATGTAGTCGCTTTCGCCGTCGTCGGACTCTTCCAGGGCGTCTTGCACCTGAGAAATGGCGGCCAGATCCTGCAGCACTTCGGTGGCTTCAGAGCTCAAGGCATACTCGCGGCGGGTCAAACCGAAGCCGGTAAGGAAGCCTTGGCACCATTGGCCCAGTGCAGCCGCACGCTCGGTGAGCGGCGCGTCGTCGCTCGGCAGCAGCAGAACCACGGTCATGTCGTCGCTGGTCAGCTCGCCCTTGACCATCTCTTGCAGGCCGATCAAGGCGTTGCGAACGTTGTCTTGCGGCTCGCCTTCGAGCAGCTCGCCGGCGTCTGCCAACCAGCTGTCGGCATCGAAACCGGCACCGGCGCAACTGCGGCCGAGCAACAGGCCGTGCAGTTCGGCAGGCGAGACGGGATGGCCGCTGGTGCTCAGCAGGGTGGCAAAGGCTTGGTACGGAGAATTCTGAATGGGCATGGGCAGCTAGGCGCCAGACGGCGCTATGTCTAGAATGAAGGCCTTGTATCCTACATCGACAGACTCGCCAAGACTATTAAAGGCTGTCCGCCAGCTACCTCCCATCAGACGAACACGTGGACACAATGGAAGACACCGACCTGCAAGCGCTGATGGCCAGACTCGAGCTGCTGATTACCCGAGTCGAGCAACTAAAGAGTCAAAACGCACTCTTACTAGCTCAAGAAAAGACCTGGCGCGAGGAACGCGCGCACCTCATTGAAAAAAATGAAATCGCCCGGCGTAAGGTCGAATCGATGATTTCGCGCCTCAAGGCCCTGGAGCAAGACTCATGAGTTCAAGCAATAGCGTTACCGTGCAGATCCTCGACAAAGAATATTCGATCATCTGCCCCCAGGAAGAGCGCAGCAACCTGATCAGCGCTGCCCGTTACCTGGACGGCAAGATGCGCGAAATCCGCAGCAGCGGCAAAGTCATCGGCGCCGACCGCATCGCCGTGATGGCCGCGCTGAACATCACGCACGATCTTCTGCACAAGGAAGAACGCCCGGATGTGCAGGCCAGCGGCTCGACCCGTGAGCAGGTTCGCGACCTGCTGGACCGCGTCGATCTGGCGCTGTCGACCGATCCGGACGTCACCAAGGGCTGATTCGCGTAACCGCTTGGGGTATACTCGCATCACTCCCTGGGGTGCTTGCCAGTTGACGACGTCCCTGAGCCGATTCGCACTACCCTGGAGGTTGCACGTTGGGCTGGTGTGCATGTCCGCTAGACGGAAAGCCTTAAAGCCTACTGCATCTTCCACCTTGAACTTTCGGGTTCAAGGGCTAAGTCGACAGCGGTTCATCCGGGGAGCCTGATTTCAATCCGATGCCGGTTTTCATACCGGCATCGGTGTTTTTACGGGTACGCTTTCAGTACCCGCACTTGCGAAGCCTTAATCCATGACCGAACCTGCGCTGCTGCCCCGACCGCAACTTCGACGCATGCTGCGCAAGGCCCGCCGCGCACTGACCCCCAGTCAGCAGCGCGAGGCCGCTCGCGGGCTGTATAAGCAATTGGCCCGGCACCCGCTGTTCCGTCGCGCAAAACACATCTCCCTGTACCTGCCCACCGACGGTGAAATCGATCCGCGCTTGCTGATGCGTGCCGCGCAACGTCGGGGCAAGGCGACGTATCTGCCAGTGCTCAGTGCCTGGCCACGAACCAAAATGGTGTTCCAGCGGATTCGTCCCGGCGAAAAGCTCAAACCCAATCGTTTTCGCATCCCCGAACCTCTGCACAACATCGCCCGACAACGCAAGGTCTGGGCGCTGGATCTGGTGTTGTTGCCGCTGGTGGGGTTTGACGATGTCGGCGGACGCCTGGGAATGGGCGGTGGTTTCTACGACCGGAGCCTGGCGTACCTGGCGCGCCGCAAAAACTGGCGCAAGCCGACGCTGTTGGGCCTGGCCCATGAATGTCAGAAGGTTCAACGTTTGGCTCAGGCGAGCTGGGATGTGCCGCTACAGGGAACGGTCACGGACAAGGCGTGGTATTTCGCGAACTAGACGCCACTGAAATCAGCGGCGTCCAAAAGACAGCTTCAGCGTTTGAAGGCCGATGGCTGTTGCTGCGCGAGCTCGACGGGAGCATCGGTCTTGTTGGCCCACAGGCTTTGGGCATAGCCGGTGGTCACGACGCCCAAACCGAACAAAATAACCAATATCCATAGTAAATCCGGTTTGCGTTTCATCGATTGCCCCCCTCAAGGCACATCAACACGATGACAGCAGCGGTTTCCGTTTTAGGTGTAGGCCGTGCAGCAGCGTCAAGCTTGGAAGGCCGGCATTTTGCGACAACGTGAACCGACACGCAAACGCTGGCGTCAACCGACTGTCGGTTTGTCATAAAATTGCCTGACAACTTCCCCACCCACCTCGCAAGGAGCAAAACCATGGCTTATTGGCTGATGAAATCCGAGCCTGACGAACTCTCCATAAATGACCTGGAGAAGCTTGGCCGAGCGCGCTGGGACGGGGTTCGCAACTACCAGGCGCGCAATTTTTTAAGGGCCATGGCAGTGGGCGACGAATTTTTCTTCTATCACTCCAGCTGCCCTGAGCCTGGGATTGCCGGGATCGGAAAGATTGTCGAGGCAGCCTATCCGGACCCGACGGCACTGGAACCTGAGAGTCATTACTATGATCCGAAGGCCACTGCCGAGAAAAACGCCTGGAGCGCGATCGATGTGGCACATGTCGAGACGTTTCCCAGGGTGCTGAAGCTGGATTATCTGAAGCAGCAAACGGCACTGGCCGAAATGCCATTGGTGCAGAAAGGCTCGCGACTGTCGGTGATGCCGGTGACAGCCGAACAATGGGCAGCGGTGCTTGATCTGCGCTAAATAATGCATAACCGCCGGCCACTCTGGCTTACCTTGCCAACCGGTCAGGCCTGACCCGCAGTTGACTAACATCAAGGTGCTCAAGTGCGTTCCTGTCAGACTGGGACGCTATAGACGCAGGATGCCGATATGTCGACGCACAGCCGTTCTTCGCTTTTCTTCGTTTTTTTACTGGGGACTGTGTTGCTGGCCGCCGGAGGATTTGGTTATTGGCGGTCAACCGTCAACCGACTGCCCGAAGGGTTGTACGTCGGCAATGGTCGACTTGAAGCCACGGAAGTGCAAATCGCCAGCAAAACACCCGGTCGATTGGCTGAAGTGTTGGTGGAAGAAGGCGACAAGGTAACTCAGGGTCAACTGTTGGCCCGCATGGACACCCGAACCCTTGAAGCCCAGCGCAACCAGGCTGAAGCTGAAGTGATACGCGTACGGGAAAATCTTGCCGCGGCCCAGGCCAATGTGAAACTGCGCCAAAGCGAGCATCTGCTTGCCCAGCAAGAGCTCAAACGCTCCCAGGCGTTGTTCAATCGCGGTTTCGCCAGCGGCCAGATCATCGACCAACAGCAGTCACGCTTCGACACCGCCAATGCGGCTGTTACTGCGGCCCGCGCCCAGGTGTCCGCCGTCGGCGCAGCCATTGGCGCGGCACAGGCGCAAGTGGCTCAGTTAAACAGCGAAATCGATGACAGCAGCTTGCGGGCCCCCATCGACGGAATAATTCAGCTTCGCATGGCCGAACCCGGAGAAGTGCTCGGCGCAGGTGGGCGAGTGTTGCTGCTGATTGACCCGAACGACCAATACATGAACCTCTATCTTGCAGCATCCGTCGCCGGACGCCTGGCGGTCGGCGATGAAGCGCGGATCCTGCTGGACGCCCTGCCCGACCAGCCGCTGCCGGCAAAAATCAGTTTCGTGGCGGCCAAGTCGCAGTTCACGCCCAAAGAGGTCGAGACCCGCGACGAACGTCAGAAGCTAGTGTTTCGGGTCAAGCTACACTTGACCCACCCCAGCGCCGTGCCCCAGGCCAAACCGGGGATGCCCGGCAATGGCTACGTGCGCACCGCTCCCATTGACTGGCCGGCCAATCTTCAATGACCGGCCTGGCACTGCAAGCCACCCGCCTTCAGCACCGCTATGGCGAACGGCATGCGCTGACCGACATCACGCTCAGCCTGCCCACCGGTACCCGGTGCGGGTTGATTGGCCCGGATGGCGCCGGCAAATCCAGTTTGCTGGGATTGATCGCAGGCGTGAAGACGCTGCAGGAAGGTCAACTGGAAGTGCTCGGCGGCTCGATCCAGGACCGGCGCCACCGCAACAGCCTCTACTCGCGCATCGCATTCATGCCTCAAGGTCTGGGCGGCAACCTGTACCCTGATCTGTCGATCCGCGAGAACATTCACTTCTTTGCCACACTGTTCGGGCTGTCCAGGGCTGAAAGCAATCAGCGCATGCACAGCCTGCTGCTCGCCACCGATCTACTGCGATTTGCCGAGCGCCCGGCCGGCAAGCTGTCGGGCGGAATGAAACAGAAGCTCGGCCTCTGTTGCGCACTGATCCATGAGCCTGATTTGTTGATCCTCGATGAGCCGACCACTGGCGTCGACCCCTTGTCCCGACGGCATTTCTGGGAGTTGATTGATGACGTTCGGCGCCAACGCCCGCAACTGACGCTACTGGTCGCCACCGCGTACATGGAAGAGGCCGAGCAGTTCGAACACTGCCTGATGCTCGACGGCGGCAAGCTGATCGCTGCCGGTTTGAGCCGCGACCTGGGGGCGGTAACCCCCAGCGGCAAGCTCGATAAAGCCTTCACCCACTTTCAGGGCGACACTGGCCACGACCACCAGCCGCTAGTGATCCCTCCCAGAACCAACGCTACGGCTGACATCGCCATCGAAGCCCATGACCTGACCCTGCGCTTCGGTGATTTCACCGCGGTGGACAAGGTCAGCTTCGCCATTGGCCGTGGCGAGATCTTCGGGTTTCTGGGCTCCAACGGTTGCGGCAAAACCACCACCATGAAAGTGCTCACCGGGCTGATCCCGGCCAGCGAAGGCAGTGCCACGCTGCTGGGCAACCCGGTGAACGCCAAGGATCTGGCCACCCGCAAGCGCGTCGGCTTCATGTCTCAGAGTTTCTCGCTCTATGGCGAACTCAGCGTGCGGCAGAACCTGGACTTGCATGCGCGACTGTTCGATCTACCCCAGGCCGACAGTGCCCAGCGCATCGACGAACTGATCCAGCGCTTCAGCCTGGCCAACGTCGCCCATCAGCCCTCCGGTGCATTGCCGCTGGGTCTGCGTCAACGGTTATCCCTGGCGGTGGCGGTGCTGCATCGCCCGGAAGTGCTGATCCTCGACGAACCCACCTCCGGCGTCGACCCGGCGGCGCGGGACGATTTCTGGCGACTGCTGATCGAACTGTCCCGCGAACAGGACGTGACAATCTTCCTGTCCACCCATTTCATGAACGAAGCCCAGCGCTGCGACCGCATCTCATTGATGCACGCAGGCAAGGTACTGGCCTGCGACACCCCGGCAGCACTGCAACAGCAGTTCAACGGCCAGACACTTGAGGCCGCGTTCGTCACCTGCCTGGAACAGGCCCAGAGCCCGGTCGCAACAGCGGCGCCACCAACGCCCATCGAAACGATGCTCGCACCCACCCCATCAATGAAAGACCGTCGCTTCAGCTTTGGGCGACTGCGGGCATTGGCGAACCGTGAAGGCAAGGAACTGCTGCGCGATAGAGTGCGCCTGGCCTTCGCTCTACTCGGGGCGATGCTCATGATGGTGATTTTCGGCTACGGCATTTCCCTGGACGTGGAGAAACTCGCCTTCGCGGTCTACGACCAGGACCAGACCCCGCAAAGCCGGGCTTATCTGGAGGCATTTCGCGGTTCCCGTTACTTCGAGGAGCAGCCCCCGATAGGCGATCCGGCGCAGTTGCATCGACGATTGCAGCGCTCGGAAATCAAACTGGCGCTGGAGATTCCCCCTGGATTCGGTCGGGATCTGTTCGCCGGTCGCCAACCCACGGTGGCGGCCTGGTTCGACGGCGGTATGCCGTTTCGCGCCGAAACCAGCCGCAATTATGTGGAAGCGGTACACCAGGCCAACCTGGAACAACTGGCGGATCAGTCCAGTCCCGCGCCGCCCCGGCAAGCGCCAGCCAAACTGGAAACCCGTTTCCGCTACAACCAGGACGTCGTCAGCGTCAATGCCATCGGCCCCGGGGTGATGGCACTGGTCCTGGCGTTCATCCCGGCCATGCTGACTGCGCTGGGCATCGTGCGGGAGAAGGAACTGGGCTCGATCACCAACTTCTACGCCACACCGCTGACCCGCCTGGAGTTCCTGTTGGGTAAACAGGTGCCGTATCTGGCCGTCAGTCTGATCAATCTCGCCGTGCTGACAGCCATGAACCGTTGGCTGTTCGGCGTACCCTTCAAGGGCAGCGCATTGACCCTGGCCTTCGGCGGGCTGCTCTACGTGCTGGCGACCACCAGCATGGGGATGTTGATTTCGGCGTTCACCCGAACCCAGATCGCCGCGATTCTAGGCACTATGATCATCACCAGTCTGCCGACGATCCAGTTCTCCGGTTTGATCGTGCCGCGGTCGGCCCTCGATGGGGCGGCCGCGGTCATGGGGATGCTGTTTCCGGCAGGCTATTTTCTCGATATTGCTGTCGGCACCTTTACCAAGGCGCTGGATATCCGGCAGTTGTGGCCACAATGCCTGGCACTGTTCGGGTTCTTTCTCGGGTTCACCGGGCTCAGCCTGGCCATGCTGAAAAAGCAGGAGGTCTAATGCATAAGCTTGCGCACATCCTGCGTCTTGGCCTCAAGGAACTCACGAGCCTGCGACATGACAGTGTGTTGCTACTGTTCCTGCTCTACGCCTTTACAGTGGCGATCTACATGCCGGCCGCAGGCTCAGTGATTGGTGTGCACAACGCCAGTGTGGCCATGGTCGATGAAGATCACAGCCCCATGTCACGCCAACTGGCCCAGGTTCTGCGGCCGCCGGAATTTCAACCGCCGGTGCCGCTGCCTTATGGCCAACTGGACGAGGTGCTGGACAGCGGGCGGTACACCTTCGTGATCAATGTTCCAGCCAATTTTCAGGCCGATCTGCTGGGCGGCCACCAGCCAGCGGTGCAGGTCAACGTTGACGCCACCGCCATGAGCCAGGCGTTCATGGGCGCAGGCTATATCGGGCGGATTTTCCAGCGCGAGCTGCTGACCTACAGTGGCCAGGGCGATGCGGCGAGCCAGACACCCGTGCTGCTGACGACACGAGCGCTGTTCAATACCAACCTGGAGGGTGGCTGGTTCCTGGCGGTGATTCAGATCGTCAACAACATCACGATCCTGGCCATCATCCTGACGGGCACAGCGCTACTGCGTGAACGCGAGCACGGCACCCTCGACCATTTGCTGGTACTGCCGCTGACGGCACTGGAAATCATGCTGGCGAAAGTCTGGAGCAACATGCTGGTGGTGGTGCTGTGCACCTGGGTATCGCTGGAAGTGATCGTCAAAGGCGCCCTTGGCGTGCCGCTGGCCGGCTCCATGAGCTTTTTCTTGCTGGTAACGGCGGTCTATCTGTTCGCCAGCACGGCGCTGGGAATCTTTCTCGCGACCCTCGCCCGCTCGACACCGCAGTTCGGCTTGTTGGCGATTCCGGTGATTATCCCGATGTTGCTGCTTTCCGGGGGCAGTACGCCCCTGGACAGCATGCCGCAATGGCTGCAATGGGTGATGCAGGGCTCGCCGTCGACACACTTCGTCAGCCTCAGCGCCGCGATACTGTTTCGCGACGCCGGCATCGGTGTCGTCTGGCCAGACTTGCTGGCATTAAGTGCCATCGGCCTGCTGTTCTTTACCATTGCGCTGATGCGGTTTCGCAAGAGCCTGGCTTCCTGAGGACCAAGTCACGCCCTTCTCGGGCAAGCCTGCAATGAGGCCCGCCCGGACAGCAAAAGGCTTATTGAATGATCAGGTTGTTGAACAACAGATCCTCAACCACCGGCTTGCCGGTTTCGTCGTTCATCACTTGCTGAGTCTGCTTCAAGGCTTCCTGACGCAGTTTTTCCTTGGCTTCGACGTTGTTCATGGCTTCAGTAGTCTGTTGCGCAAACAACGCCACCAGCTGATTGCGGATCAATGGCTCATTGGCCTTCACCGCTTTGGTCGCCTCTTCGCCGGTCACCCGCAACGCCACATCGGCCTTGTAGACCTTGAGCTTCGGCGTACCGTCCAGCCCATAGTTGCCCACGAATGGCGGGCTCAGGGTGATGTAGTTGACCTTCGGGGCTTCACCTTCTTTGGCTTCTTCGGCCATCGCTGCCACAGGCAGAGACAGGGCCAGCAACAACATGATCCACGCTTTCACAATTCGCTCCTTATCCGGTTTGCGGCCAAGCATAACGACCCGCCGCTCAAGCACAAGCTTATGGCTGACTATCAGGGTCGGGCATGCTCGTTGACCCAACGACTCACACACCTACACTTATCGGCCATCACTCCCAAAGGAATAGCCCTGATGAAAGCCGTGCTGTGCAAAGCCTTCGGCCCTGCCGAATCGCTGGTGCTGGAAGACGTCGCCAGTCCTGTCGCGAAGAAGAACGAAATCCTGCTGGACGTGCACGCGGCTGGGGTGAATTTCCCGGACACGTTGATCATCGAGGGCAAATACCAGTTCAAACCGCCCTTCCCGTTTTCGCCGGGGGGCGAAGCGGCCGGCGTGGTCAGCGCGGTGGGCGAAAAGGTCAGCCACCTCAAGGTTGGTGACCGGGTCATGGCCCTGACGGGCTGGGGCAGCTTTGCCGAGCAGGTCGCGGTGCCGGGTTACAACGTGCTGCCGATCCCGTCATCGATGGACTTCAACACCGCCGCCGCTTTCAGCATGACTTACGGCACCTCGATGCACGCCCTCAAGCAACGGGGCAACCTGCAACCGGGCGAAACCTTGCTGGTGCTCGGCGCTTCCGGCGGCGTCGGCCTCGCTGCCGTGGAAATCGGCAAAGCCATGGGCGCCCGGGTGATCGCCGCCGCCAGCAGCGCGGAAAAACTCGCCGTAGCCAAGGCTGCCGGCGCCGATGAACTGATCAACTACAGCGAAACCAGCCTCAAGGACGAAATCAAACGCCTGACCGACGGCCAGGGCGCCGACGTGATCTACGATCCGGTGGGTGGCGACCTGTTCGACCAGGCCATCCGCGCCATTGCCTGGAACGGCCGCCTGCTGGTGGTCGGTTTCGCCAGTGGACGCATCCCCGAGCTACCAGTGAACCTGGCGCTGCTCAAGGGTGCCGCGGTGGTCGGTGTGTTCTGGGGTTCCTTCGCCCAACGCCAACCCCAGGACAACGCGGCGAACTTCCAGCAACTGTTTGGCTGGTTTGCCGAGGGCAAGTTGAAGCCGTTGGTGTCGCAAGTGTATCCGCTGAGCAATGCGGCGCAGGCCATCAATGATCTTGGCCAGCGCAAGGCGGTCGGGAAGGTGGTCGTGCAGGTTCGCTGATTGTTTTCTAGCCAGGTCGCAGCCTGCGACCTGGCTCCGTCATCCCGACACCGACCCTCATTTATACCTGAGCGACATGTTCATAAAGGAACATGCAATCTCCAACATTTCCGCTGTTTTGCCGATGTGAAGCGGTGCTATTTTCGGTAACGAAACTGTAACATTCGCATCCGCAGTCAAAACAAGAAATCTGGAGCTCTTGAATGTTTGCTTTCTTTCGTCCTGCCGCACATCAGGCTCCATTGCCTGAAGAAAAAATAGACAGCACCTATCGACGCCTTCGCTGGCAGATCTTCGCCGGGATTTTCATTGGGTATGCGGGTTACTACCTGCTGCGCAAGAACTTCTCCCTGGCCATGCCATACCTGATCGAAGAGGGTTACACCCGTGGTCAGCTGGGCCTGGCAATGTCGGCGATTGCAATTGCCTACGGCCTGTCGAAGTTCCTCATGGGCCTGGTGTCCGACCGCTCCAACCCGCGCTACTTCCTGCCATTTGGCCTGTTGGTGTCGGCCGGCGTGATGTTCGTTTTCGGCTTCGCGCCTTGGGCAACGTCCAGCGTGACCATGATGTTCATCCTGCTGTTCATCAACGGCTGGGCCCAGGGCATGGGCTGGCCGCCGAGTGGCCGAACCATGGTGCACTGGTGGTCGCAGAAGGAGCGCGGTGGCGTGGTGTCCGTGTGGAACGTGGCACACAACGTCGGCGGCGGCCTGATCGGCCCCCTGTTCTTGCTCGGCATGGGTCTGTTCAACGACTGGCACGCCGCGTTTTACGTACCGGCAGCGGTGGCTCTGGCCGTGGCGGTGTTTGCCTTCATGACCATGCGCGACACGCCACAGTCGGTGGGCCTGCCGCCGATCGAGAAGTACAAGAACGACTACCCGGAAGGTTACGACGCTAGCCACGAAGAGGAATTCAGCGCCAAGGAAATCTTCGTCAAGTACGTGCTGCGCAACAAAATGCTCTGGTACATCGCCATGGCCAACGTCTTCGTCTACCTGCTGCGTTATGGCGTGCTGGACTGGGCACCGACCTACCTCAAGGAAGCCAAAGGCTTCACCGTGGATAAAACCTCGTGGGCGTATTTCTTCTACGAGTGGGCGGGGATCCCGGGCACGCTGCTGTGCGGCTGGATGTCGGACAAGATCTTCCGTGGCAACCGTGGCCTGACCGGCATGGTGTTCATGGCGTTGGTGACCGTGGCGACATTGGTTTACTGGCTTAACCCGGCCGGCAACCCGACCGTCGACATGATCGCGCTCGTCTCGATCGGCTTCCTGATCTACGGCCCGGTAATGCTGATCGGTCTGCAAGCGCTGGAACTGGCGCCGAAGAAAGCCGCCGGGACTGCAGCAGGCTTCACGGGGTTGTTCGGTTATCTGGGTGGTTCAGTCGCGGCCAGTGCAGCGATGGGCTACACCGTGGACCACTTCGGCTGGGACGGCGGTTTCGTCTTGCTGATCGGCGCATGCCTGCTGGCGATGGCCTTCCTTGCGCCAACGCTGTGGCACAAGCAAGTCGCCAGTCAGAGCCGCGAAGCGCTCGCCTGATCGGCCTTTGATTTGCAGCGTTTGAGCCGCGCCTCCAGATTCCGGTCTGGCATGGCGTGGCTACGCAGGGCGTGGGCGGTCTGCTCGACATACTCGCGAGTGGTGCCATAACGTCCGCAAGCGCTTTCGAACACTTGGCTCAGCACATGATCCGGCAAGTTGCCGGCATAGCTGGGCAGGTGCCGTTCCAATACAAATCCCAATGCCTGAACCTGGCTACCGTCTTCGAGACGGCAGTTGAGCCAGTGTGGGCGATAGGACGGGAATGGCATTTCACGCTGCCAGAGTGCATAAAGCGAAGCTTCGAGTTGTTCTTCGGGCAAGCGATAGGCAAACCCGCTGCATGAGCCACCGCGATCCAGGCCAAACACCAGCCCGGGCACTTCCGGTGTACCGCGATGTTCGTGGGACCACAGGTACAAACCGCGATGGTAGCCATGCACGCGACCGCGCACTCGCTCAACCGCCGCACATTCAGGGCGCCAGATCAGCGAACCATAAGCGAACAGCCAGACCGGCCCACCCTTGTGGCGCGCCATGGTCGACTGCATCGAGCTGAGCAATTGTTCGTGCGTAAGCTGCGGCCCCAGATCGAGCCGCGGAGGGTAAGCCAGATTCAAAAAAGCAGATTCAATGGCACTCATGGCGAATAGCGTTCAGCTCCCCGCGGGTAAAGAATTACTTAATAGAACGCACCGCTGTAACAATAAGGCACATATGTTTTAAGGCAATTTAAATGCCATGGCAGAGTTCTAGAAATTATGCTGGGGCAAGATATAACCTACCGGCATTTATATTATTTTATAAATACCGATCGGCTATATGGGGAGTTATAACGATTTAAATCGAGGATCAAGATCGCGGCGCGTAAGCGAATACATCCGCGCGCATTTGATGGGCATCCATCCCCGCTTCAACCAGTGCATCCAGCGTGCCATAGACCATCGCCGGAGAGCCGCTGGCGTAGACGTGCAGGGCTTTCAGATCAGGGAAATCTTCACACACCGCCTCATGCAACATGCCGCAGCGCCCTCCCCAGCCGCATTGATCGCTGACGACTTTATGCAGGAACAGATTGGGCAGTTTCAACCATTCGTCCCAATGCTCAATGCCATAAAAGTCTTCGGGACGACGCACGCCCCAATACAGATGCACCGGATGCTTGAAACCGGTGGCCCGGCAATGTTCGATCAGGCTGTGGATCTGGCCCATGCCAGTACCGGCAGCAATCAGTACCAGTGGACCGTCCGGCAGTTCCGCCAGATGGGTATCGCCGAACGGCATCTCAATGCGCACCATCGGGTTGCGCTGAAGCTGTTCGATCAGGCTCAGCGCACTGCTTTCGCGCGCCAGCACGTGAATTTCCAGATCGCGGCCGGAATGCGGCGCAGAGGCCAGGGAGAAGGCGGATTTCTCGCCGTTCTCACGCTCGATCATCAGATACTGGCCGGCGTGATAGCGCGGCGGCTTGCCCGCAGGCGCACGCAGACGCACGCGCCAGGTGTCGCCGCCGACGTCCCTGCATTCAATGACCTGACACGACACGCTGCGCACCGGCAATTCTCCCAGCGCGAGCACGCCATCCCACAGCACGATGCAGTCTTCCAGCGGCTCTGCAATGCAAGTGTAGAACTCGCCGTGGTCGCGCACATCGCCGGCCTGTTCGACCCGCCCCTCCACCAGCAATGCGCCGCACACATGGCAATTGCCGTTGCGACAGCTTTGCGGGCATTCATAGCCCAGGCGCCGCGCGCCATCGAGAATACGCTCGCCGGGCAGAATCTCTAGCACTGCTCCGGAGGGCTGCAAGGTTACACGCATCAATCTATTCCTAACTGATTCCAGATGGCATCGATCCGTTGGGTAACGGCTTCATCCTTGACGATGACCCGGCCCCACTCGCGAGTGGTTTCGCCTGGCCATTTATGCGTGGCATCGAGCCCCATCTTCGAACCCAGGCCGGAGACCGGCGAGGCGAAGTCCAGGTAGTCGATCGGCGTGTTATCGATCATCACCGTGTCGCGCTTGGGGTCCATGCGCGTGGTAATGGCCCAGATCACGTCGTTCCAGTCCCGTGCGTTGATATCGTCGTCGGTGACGATAACGAACTTGGTGTACATGAACTGTCGCAAAAACGACCAGACACCGAGCATTACCCGCTTGGCGTGGCCGGGATACGACTTCTTCATGGTCACGATGGCCATGCGGTACGAGCAGCCTTCGGGCGGCAAGTAGAAGTCGGTGATCTCCGGAAACTGCTTTTGCAGGATCGGCACGAACACTTCGTTCAGCGCCACGCCGAGAATCGCCGGCTCATCCGGTGGACGACCCGTGTAGGTGCTGTGGTAGATCGGTTTGATCCGGTGGGTGATGCGCTCGACGGTGAACACCGGGAAGCTGTCGACTTCGTTGTAGTAGCCGGTGTGGTCGCCATACGGGCCTTCGTCGGCCATTTCACCCGGATGGATCACGCCTTCGAGGATGATCTCGGCGGTGGCCGGCACTTGCAGGTCATTGCCGCGGCATTTCACCAGCTCGGTGCGGTTACCGCGCAACAGACCGGCAAAAGCATATTCGGAGAGGCTGTCCGGCACCGGCGTCACGGCACCAAGAATGGTTGCCGGGTCAGCGCCCAGCGCCACAGACACCGGGAACGGCTGGCCGGGGTGTTTCTCGCACCACTCACGGTAATCCAGCGCGCCGCCACGGTGGCTCAACCAGCGCATGATCACCTTGTTGCGGCCGATCACTTGCTGACGGTAGATGCCGAGGTTCTGGCGATCCTTGTTCGGACCTTTGGTGACGGTCAGGCCCCAAGTGATCAGCGGGCCGACGTCACCCGGCCAGCAGGTCTGTACCGGCAACATCGCCAGATCGACATCGTCGCCTTCGATGACCACTTCCTGGCACACCGCGTCTTTGACGACTTTCGGCGCCATGGCAATGATCTTGCGGAAAATCGGTAGCTTGGACCAGGCGTCCTTCAGGCCCTTCGGTGGCTCGGGCTCCTTGAGGAACGCCAACAGCTTGCCGATTTCGCGCAACTCGCTGACCGCTTCTGCGCCCATCCCCAGCGCCACGCGCTCGGGGGTGCCGAACAGGTTGCCGAGTACTGGAATGTCATAACCGGTAGGGTTTTCGAAAAGCAGCGCCGGCCCCTTGGCGCGCAATGTGCGATCGCAGACCTCGGTCATTTCGAGCACTGGGGACACTGGAACCTGGATGCGCTTGAGTTCGCCGCGCTTTTCCAGGCCGCTGATAAAGTCGCGCAAGTCGCGATACTGCATGCGTGAGCCTCGTGTTGGCCGTGGCGTTCGGGGCAGGCAGTTTAGCGCCGAACCCCTCTATTCAGAACCACGAACTGCCGGTTCATCAAAAATCAGATAGCAAAAAGCCGGGTTTCCCCGGCCTTTGCTGACTTTCTGCGATTTACTTGCGCTTCATCGACAGGAAGAACTCGTCGTTGGTCTTGGTCTGTTTCAGCTTGTCGACCAGGAACTCGATGGCAGAGACTTCGTCCATCGGGTGCAGCAGCTTGCGCAGAATCCACATACGCTGCAGTTCGTCGTCGGCCGTCAGCAACTCTTCGCGGCGAGTACCGGAACGGTTGATGTTGATGGCCGGGAACACACGTTTTTCAGCGATCTTGCGATCCAGAGGCAGTTCCATGTTGCCGGTGCCTTTGAATTCCTCGTAGATCACTTCGTCCATCTTCGAGCCGGTTTCAACCAGCGCGGTAGCGATGATGGTCAGCGAGCCGCCTTCTTCGATGTTCCGCGCAGCGCCGAAGAAACGTTTCGGTTTCTCCAGGGCGTGGGCATCGACACCACCGGTCAGCACCTTGCCGGAGCTTGGGATCACCGTGTTGTAGGCACGCGCCAGACGGGTGATGGAGTCGAGCAGGATCACCACGTCCTTTTTGTGTTCGACCAGGCGCTTGGCCTTCTCGATCACCATTTCGGCAACCTGCACGTGGCGGGTTGGCGGCTCGTCGAACGTCGAGGCAACCACTTCGCCGCGCACGGTGCGCTGCATTTCGGTCACTTCTTCCGGACGTTCGTCGATCAGCAATACGATCAGATGAACTTCAGGATTGTTACGAGCGATGTTCGCCGCGATGTTCTGCAGCATGATCGTTTTACCGGCTTTCGGCGGTGCAACGATCAGGCCGCGCTGGCCTTTGCCGATCGGGGCGCACAGGTCGATGACACGACCGGTCAAGTCTTCGGTGGAACCGTTGCCGGCTTCCATCTTCATGCGCACGGTCGGGAACAGCGGGGTCAGGTTCTCGAAGAGAATCTTGTTTTTCGCGTTCTCGGGACGATCGTAGTTGATCGTGTCGACCTTGAGCAGCGCGAAATACCGCTCGCCTTCCTTTGGAGGGCGGATCTTGCCAACGATGGTGTCACCGGTGCGCAAGTTGAAGCGGCGGATCTGGCTCGGCGAGACGTAGATATCGTCCGGGCCGGCGAGATAGGAAGCGTCAGCGGAGCGCAGGAAGCCGAAGCCGTCCTGGAGAATCTCCAGCACGCCATCACCGGAGATTTCCTCGCCGCTTTTAGCGTGCTTTTTGAGCAGGGAGAAAATCACGTCCTGCTTGCGCGAACGGGCCATATTTTCTATGCCCATCTGTTCGGCCAATTCGAGCAGTTCGGTAATCGGCTTTTGCTTGAGTTCAGTCAGATTCATATAGGAATGACGTAATCATTTATGGAGGGGGGAAATTAAGCTTTTGGCTTAATGAGGCCGCGCCGCAGAGAAGGCGACAGGATCGCGTACTTATTCGAAAAGGAGTGCGTCGGCGACGGCTAGCAGGGGGCAGTGGAGAAACCAGTGCGGGGCCGAATGTACCACCTGAGTTTCGGAGCGTCTAGCCCTCAATAACGAAAAGGCCCCGCATTATGCGGGGCCTTTTCGTGACGCTTTATAACAACGCTTAGATGTTGGCGTCGAGGAAAGCAGCCAGTTGCGACTTCGACAGCGCGCCAACCTTGGTGGCTTCGACGTTGCCGTTCTTGAACAGCATCAGCGTCGGGATACCACGTACGCCGTGCTTGGCCGGGGTTTCCTGGTTTTCGTCGATGTTCAGCTTGGCAACGGTCAGCTTGCCAGCGTAGGTGCCAGCGATTTCGTCCAAAACCGGGGCGATCATTTTGCAAGGGCCGCACCACTCAGCCCAGTAGTCAACAAGCACAGGGCCAGCAGCCTTCAGTACTTCTTCTTCGAAGTTAGCGTCGGTGACGTGCTTGATAAGATCGCTGCTCATGGATGTCTCCGGGTTGTAAGCAATAAAAAACGTGGCCCATCATAGCCGCCCTTCCCGTGTTCAGGAAGCCGCAGATGATTGAGTCTCGCTATGGTGCGCCATGAGTTTGGGTATAGCTCAAGTCACGAGGTGGCGGGAGCGACGAAAGCAATTCCGGTACGCAGGGCAGCGTTGCGCACATGCTCCTGCATGGCCTTCTGCGCGGCGCCAGAGGCCCGACGCGCCAGCGCGCGGAGGATTTTACGGTGTTCCTGCCAGGTTTCCATGGCCCGTTCGGCCCGGATGAACGGTAGCTTCTGGCTCTCCAGGAAGATGTCGGCGCTGGCCGTCAGGATGCTCAGCATCGCCTGATTGCCGCTGGCCAGGAGGATGCGCCGGTGAAATTCGAAATCCAGTCGCGCCGCCGCTTCGAAGTCGGCGGCACGCAGTTCGTTGCGCATGGCGGCGACATTGTCTTCCAGGGCATCGAGTTCCTCGGTGCTCAGGGTCACGGCTGCCAGCCCGGCGGCAAAACCTTCCAGCGCGTAGCGCAACTGGAAGATGTCCAGCGGCGATACCTGGGCCGCGAACGGCCAACCCGGCGCGGCATCGCCCCGGGGCAGATCGACCGGCGACTGCACGAACACGCCCTTGCCCGGCTGGATACTGATCACGCCCAGCGCACTCAGGGACGATAACGCCTCACGCAACGACGCCCGGCTGACCCCCAATTGCACCGCCAGGTCCCGTTGCGAGGGCAAGGCATCCCCCGCCCCGAAACCTTGCTCGGAGATCAGTTTGCGGATGGCTTGCAGCGCCACTTCGGGTACGGCGCGAGAGATCGAGTTCATGTTTTCTTCAGACGAGCCAGGCCAATGAGCGGCTAGTTGTAAAGCTATTCGCGGTGTCCGGCAAGTCGTGCCCCATGGGGGTTCGGGGATTTTCACAAGTGCGCCATCAGGGTGCGAAATGGCTCCTGACTGTTCAGACCAGTAAGACCGAACAACACCAGCAAAACCGTGGCCTGCGTCCCCCAAAACCTAATCTTGGCATGGCCCGTGCTCTGTCGATCCGCAGAAATCACTTCCCGCCGATCCGGAGATTTGCCATGACCCAGCGTTACAGCGTCCTCCTCGCCGCTCTGTTTGCCAGCCTGATGCTGAGCCAGGCACCCGCCCACGCCGACGGCCTGGAGGATGTGGTCAAACGCGGCACCCTCAAAGTCGCCGTGCCCCAGGACTTTCCGCCGTTCGGCTCGGTCGGCCCGGACATGAAACCCCGCGGCCTCGACATCGACACCGCCAAACTGCTGGCCGACCAACTCAAGGTCAAACTCGAACTGACCCCGGTCAATAGCACCAACCGCATCCCGTTCCTGACTACCGGCAAAGTCGACCTGGTGATTTCCAGCCTCGGTAAGAACCCCGAACGCGAGAAAGTGATCGATTTCTCCCGTGCCTACGCGCCGTTCTATCTCGCCGTATTCGGCCCGCCAGACGCCGCCATCAAGGGCCTGGACGACCTCAAGGGCAAAACCATCAGCGTCACCCGTGGCGCCATCGAAGACATCGAGCTGACCAAAGTCGCCCCCGAAGGCGCGACCATCAAGCGCTTCGAAGACAACAACTCGACCATCGCCGCCTACCTCGCCGGCCAAGTCGACCTGATCGCCAGCGGTAACGTGGTGATGGTGGCGATCAGCGAAAAAAACCCGAAACGCGTGCCCGCCCTGAAAGTGAAACTCAAGGATTCGCCGGTTTACGTCGGCGTGAACAAGAACGAGCCGGCGCTGCTGGGCAAGGTCAACGACATCCTCGCCACGGCCAAGGCTGATGGCGCCCTGGAGAAGAATTCCCAGACCTGGCTCAAAGAACCGCTGCCGGCCGATCTCTGATCGATCGCGCGGGAGACGATTTATGGCTTATCAGTTCGATTTCTTGCCGGTGGTGGAAAACACCGACCTGCTGCTGCGTGGTGCGCTGTTCACCCTTGAGCTGACGGCCATCGGTGCGTTACTCGGGGTGGGTGTAGGCATCGTCGGCGCGTTGGTGCGGGCGTGGAACATCCGCCCGTTCGCCGGCATTTTCGGGGTCTACGTCGAGTTGATCCGCAACACACCGTTTCTGGTGCAGTTGTTTTTCATCTTCTTCGGTTTGCCGTCGCTGGGCCTGCAGATTTCCGAATGGCAGGCGGCGGTGCTGGCGATGGTGATCAACCTTGGCGCCTATTCGACCGAGATCATCCGCGCCGGCATTCAAGCGATCCCCCGCGGGCAGCTGGAAGCCGCAGCCGCTTTGGCGATGACCCGCTTCGAAGCCTTCCGTCACGTGGTGCTGTTGCCGGCGCTGGGCAAGGTCTGGCCGGCCCTGAGCAGCCAGATCATCATCGTGATGCTCGGTTCGGCGGTCTGTTCGCAGATCGCCACCGAAGAGCTGAGCTTCGCCGCCAACTTCATTCAATCGCGCAACTTCCGCGCCTTTGAAACCTATGCCCTGACCACACTGATTTACCTGTGCATGGCGCTGCTGATCCGCCAATTGCTGAACTGGATCGGCCGGCGCTACATAGCAAGGAGCAGCAGCCAATGAGCGATTTCACCTTCTGGGACATCCTGCGCAACCTGCTCACGGGCTTGCAATGGACCCTGGCATTGTCGCTGGTGGCGTTTATCGGCGGCGGGCTGATCGGCTTGCTGATCATGGTGATGCGGATTTCAAAAAAATCCCTGCCCAGCCACTTCGCCCGCACCTACATCGAACTGTTCCAGGGCACGCCGTTGTTGATGCAGCTGTTTCTGGTGTTCTTCGGTGTGGCGTTGGCCGGTATGGAGATTTCACCGTGGATGGCGGCGGCGATTGCCCTGACGCTATTCACCAGCGCCTACCTGGCGGAGATCTGGCGCGGTTGCGTCGATTCGATCCCCAACGGCCAGTGGGAAGCCTCGTCGAGCCTGGCGCTCAATCCGCTGGAGCAATTGCGCTATGTGATCCTGCCGCAAGCCCTGCGCATTGCCGTGGCGCCAACCGTGGGCTTCTCGGTGCAAGTGGTCAAAGGCACCGCCGTCACCTCGATCATCGGCTTCACCGAACTGACCAAGACCGGCGGCATGCTCGCCAACGCGACCTTCGAGCCCTTCATGGTCTACGGCCTGGTGGCGCTCGGTTACTTCCTGCTCTGCTACCCCTTGTCCCTCAGTGCGCGCTACCTGGAAAGGAGACTGCATGCCTCTGCTTAGAATTTCCGCCCTGCATAAATATTACGGCGACCACCATGTGCTCAAAGGCATCGACCTGAGTGTCGACGAAGGCCAGGTGGTGGCAATCATTGGCCGCAGTGGCTCGGGTAAATCCACCTTGTTGCGCACCCTCAATGGTCTGGAATCGATCAATGATGGCGTGATTGAAGTCGACGGCGAATACCTCGACGCCGCCCGCGCCGACCTGCGCAGCCTGCGGCAGAAAGTCGGGATGGTGTTCCAGCAGTTCAATCTGTTCCCGCACCTGACCGTGGGCGAAAACGTCATGCTCGCGCCGCAAGTGGTGCAGAAAGTGCCGAAAGCCAAAGCCGCGGAACTGGCGCAGGAGATGCTGAAACGAGTCGGGCTGGGGGAGAAATTTGATGCGTTCCCGGATCGACTGTCTGGCGGCCAGCAACAGCGGGTGGCGATTGCCCGCGCGTTGGCCATGTCACCGAAAGTGCTGCTGTGCGACGAAATCACCTCGGCGCTGGACCCGGAACTGGTCAACGAAGTGCTGAGCGTGGTTCGGCAACTGGCCAAGGAAGGCATGACGCTGATCATGGTCACCCATGAAATGCGCTTTGCCCGCGAGGTGGGGGATAAATTGGTGTTCATGCACCATGGCAAGGTGCATGAGGTGGGTGATCCGAAGATTCTGTTTGCTAACCCGCAGACGGCGGAGCTGGCGAATTTCATCGGGACGGTGGAAGCGGCAGGCTGAAGGATATTTAGTGCCTTTGAGGCCGCTTTCGCGGGCAAGCCCGCTCCCACAGGGTTCTCTGTTGGGACGCGATCATGTGTTCGACGCAAAAACCTGTGGGAGCGGGCTTGCCCGCGAAGAGGCCATTCGCAACACCACGGAATGCCCCGTGGTGAAAGATCGCAGCCTTCGACAACTCCTGCGCGTTGGCGGCAGCGTTTGATCGTGGCAGGATGTCGAGGTTATCGACCGAGACCCCCTGACCATGCCGCTATCCCAAGCCAAGAATCTGTCCCTGATCGCCGCAATCGACCTGGGCTCCAACAGCTTTCACATGGTCGTGGCCAAGGCCCAGAACGGCGAAATCCGGATTCTCGAACGTCTCGGGGAGAAGGTTCAGCTGGCCGCCGGCATCGACGAAGAGCGTCAACTCAGCGAAGAATCCATGCAGCGCGGGCTCGATTGCCTGAAGCGTTTCGCCCAACTGATCAGCGGTATGCCGCCCGGCACCGTGCGGATCGTCGGCACCAACGCCCTGCGCGAAGCCCGTAACCGCGCCGAATTCATCCGTCGCGCCGAAGAAATTCTTGGCCATCCGGTAGAAGTCATCTCCGGCCGTGAAGAAGCGCGCCTGATTTACCTCGGCGTCTCCCACACCCTCGCCGACACCCCGGGCAAGCGCCTGGTGGCCGACATCGGCGGCGGCAGTACCGAGTTCATCATCGGGCAGAGATTCGAGCCATTGTTGCGCGAAAGCCTGCAAATGGGCTGCGTCAGCTTCACCCAGCGCTATTTCAAGGATGGCAAGATCACCCCGGCCCGCTACGCCCAGGCGTACACCGCGGCGCGGCTGGAGATCATGAGCATCGAACACGCCCTGCACCGCCTGACCTGGGATGAAGCCATCGGCTCCTCGGGCACCATTCGCGCCATCGGCCTGGCGCTGAAGGCCGGCGGGCATGGCACTGGCGAAGTGAATGCCGAAGGCCTGGCCTGGCTCAAGCGCAAGCTGTTCAAACTCGGCGATGTCGAGAAAATCGATTTCGAAGGCATCAAGCCCGACCGCCGGGCGATCTTCCCCGCCGGGTTGGCGATTCTCGAAGCGATCTTCGACTCCCTCGAACTGCAACGCATGGATCACTGTGAAGGCGCCCTGCGCGAAGGCGTGCTCTATGACCTGCTGGGCCGTCATCATCACGAAGACGTCCGTGAGCGCACCCTCAGCTCGCTGATGGATCGTTATCATGTTGACCTGGAACAAGCCGCGCGGGTCGAACGCAAGGCGCTGCATGCCTTCGATCAGGTGGCCGAGGATTGGCAGCTGGATGACGGTGTCTGGCGCGAACTCCTGAGCTGGGCGGCCAAGGTCCATGAAGTGGGCCTGGACATCGCGCACTATCAGTACCACAAGCACGGCGCCTACCTGATCGAGCACTCGGACCTGGCCGGATTCTCCCGCGAAGACCAGCAAATGCTCGCGCTGCTGGTGCGGGGCCACCGACGCAACATTCCCAAGGACAAGTTCGCCGAGTTCGGCGACGACGGCATCAAGCTGATTCGCCTGTGCGTGCTGCTGCGCTTTGCAATTCTGTTCCATCACATCCGCGGCACCCAGCAAATGCCACAAGTCGTGCTGCACGCCAATGGCGACAGCCTGGATGTGTTGTTCCCGGAACACTGGCTGGACGACAACCAGTTGACCCAGGCCGACTTCGCCCTGGAAGCGGAGTGGCTGACCCGCGTCAACTTCGTACTGAACGTCCGCTAAACCCTGTGGCGAGGGAGCTTGCTCCCTCGCCACAGGTCATTCACCGCTCGGGCGGACGGGGATAAAAAAGGGCGATCCACATGGATCGCCCTTTTTTGTATCAACCGAATCTACGTTAACGGACAGCCAGAATCGGGCTGCCCAAACGCTCAAGCAAGGTTGCCTGGGCACTGCGCGGGTTCTGGTTGCCGGTCGGCGTGTTGCGGATGTAACGACCGTCCGCCTGCAAACTCCAGCTGTGGGTGTTGTCGGTGAGATAAAGCTCCAGCTCTTTCTTGACCCGCAAAATCAGCTTCTTGCCTTCGACCGGGAAGCAAGTCTCGACGCGCTTGTCGAGGTTGCGCTCCATCCAGTCGGCGCTGGACAGGAACATCTGCTCTTCACCGCCGTTGAGGAAGTAGAAGACCCGGGTGTGCTCCAGGAAGCGACCGATGATCGAGCGCACGTGGATGTTGTGGGATACGCCGGCAATGCCCGGGCGCAGGCAGCACATGCCGCGCACCACCAGATCGATACGCACCCCGGACTGACTGGCCTTGTACAACGCGCGGATGACCTTCGGATCGGTCAGCGAGTTGAACTTGGCGATGATGTGTGCCGGTTTGCCATCGAGCGCGAATTGCGTCTCCCGGGCAATCATGTCGAGCATGCCCTTCTTCAACGTGAACGGCGCGTGCAGCAGTTTCTTCATGCGCAGGGTTTTACCCATGCCGATCAACTGGCTGAACAGTTTGCCGACGTCTTCGCACAAGGCGTCGTCAGAGGTCAGCAGACTGTAGTCGGTATACAGACGGGCGTTGGCCGCGTGGTAGTTGCCGGTACCCAAGTGGGCATAGCGGACAATCTCGCCAGCCTCACGGCGCAAAATCAGCATCATCTTGGCGTGGGTCTTGAAGCCGACCACGCCATAAATCACCACCGCACCGGCCGCTTGCAGACGGCTGGCCAGTTGCAGGTTGGACTCTTCGTCGAACCGCGCACGCAATTCGATCACCGCCGTCACTTCCTTGCCGTTACGCGCAGCGTCCACCAGCGCATCGACGATCTCGGAGTTGGCGCCACTGCGATACAACGTCTGACGAACCGCCAGTACATGCGGATCCTTGGCCGCCTGGCGCAGCAAGTCGACCACCGGGGTGAACGATTCGAACGGGTGCAGCAGCAGGATGTCCTGCTTGCTGATCACGCTGAAAATGTTCTCGCTGTTTTGCAGCAGTTTCGGGATCTGCGGGGTGAACGGCGTGTATTGCAGCTCCGGATGACTGTCCAGGCCGGTGATGCTGAACAACCGGGTCAGGTTGACCGGGCCGTTGACCTGATACAGCTCGGTCTCGTGCAGGTTGAACTGCTTGAGCAGGTAATCGGACAGGTGTTTCGGGCAGGTGTCGGCTACCTCAAGCCGCACCGCGTCACCGTAGCGACGGGAGAACAACTCGCCGCGCAGGGCGCGGGCCAGGTCTTCTACGTCTTCGGTATCGACCGCGAGGTCGGCGTTTCGGGTCAGGCGGAACTGGTAGCAGCCCTTGACCTTCATGCCCTGGAACAGGTCATCGGCGTGGGCGTGGATCATCGACGACAAGAACACGTAGTTGTCGCCTGGGCCGCCGACTTCTTCCGGCACCTTGATGATCCGCGGTAACAGACGCGGCGCCGGGATGATCGCCAGACCGGAGTCGCGACCGAAGGCATCAATGCCTTCGAGCTCGACGATGAAGTTCAGGCTCTTGTTCACCAGCAACGGAAACGGGTGCGTCGGGTCGAGGCCGATCGGGGTGATGATCGGCGCAATCTCGTCGCGGAAATAACGGCGAACCCAGGTCTTGAGCTTGGTGGTCCAGTAGCGACGACGGATGAAGCGGACCTGATGTTTTTCCAGTTCCGGCAACAGAATATCGTTGAGGATCGCGTATTGGCGGTCGACGTGACCGTGCACCAATTCGCTGATGCGGGCCAGGGCCTGATGCGGTTGCAGACCATCGGCGCCGGCCTGTTCACGGGCGAAGGTGATCTGCTTCTTCAGGCCGGCCACACGAATCTCGAAGAACTCGTCCAGGTTGCTGGAGAAAATCAGCAAAAACTTCAGCCGCTCCAGCAATGGGTAGGACTCATCCAGCGCCTGCTCCAGCACGCGGATGTTGAACTGCAGTTGCGAGAGCTCGCGATGGATGTACAGGCTGCTGTCATCCAGGCCGGGAATGGCAATCGCAGGCACCGCCACAACGGGCTCGGCCACCACTGCGGGTGGAGCTGGCTCCAGTTCCGGCGGGGTTTCGGCGATTTGCTCCACCACAGGTTGAGCGTCTTTTACGGCAACTTCAGTGAGTCCTTCGGTATTCATCGAATGTTCCTGGGAGGGCTATTTTTGCTCTCGTAACAATTGAGCAGCACGGACGGCAAAGTAAGTCAGGATGCCATCAGCGCCTGCACGTTTAAAAGCGGTCAGGGATTCGAGGATAACCCCTTCGCTCAACCAGCCATTCTGGATCGCGGCCATGTGCATGGCGTATTCACCGCTGACCTGATACACAAAGGTCGGCACTTTGAACTCTTCCTTGACCCTATAGAGAATATCCAGATACGGCATGCCTGGCTTGACCATGACCATGTCTGCGCCTTCTGACAAGTCCGCCGCCACTTCGTGCAGGGCTTCGTTGCTGTTGGCCGGGTCCATCTGATAGGAGGCCTTGTTGGCCTTGCCCAGGTTCAACGCCGAACCCACCGCATCGCGGAACGGGCCGTAATAGGCACTGGCGTACTTGGCCGAGTAGGCCATGATCCGCACATTGACGTGGCCGGCCAGCTCCAGCGCTTCGCGGATCGCCTGAATGCGACCGTCCATCATGTCCGACGGGGCTACTACCTGAGCGCCGGCTTCGGCGTGGGACAAGGCCTGTTTAACCAGTGCGTCGACGGTAATGTCGTTCTGCACGTAGCCTTCTTCGTCGAGGATGCCGTCCTGACCGTGGGTGGTGAACGGATCCAGGGCGACGTCGGTGATCACACCCAACTCCGGGAACCGGTCACGCAGGGCTCGGGTGGCGCGCTGAGCGATGCCGTTGGGGTTCCAGGCTTCGGCGGCGTCCAGGGATTTGAGCTCTGGTGGCGTCACCGGGAACAATGCCAGTGCCGGAATCCCCAGCTCGACCCACTTGGCCGCTTCTTCCAGCAACAGGTCGATGGTCAGGCGTTCGACACCCGGCATCGAGGCCACCGCTTCGCGACGGTTTTCACCGTCCAGCACGAACACCGGCAGGATCAGGTCGTCGACGGTCAACACGTTTTCACGGACCAGTCGACGCGAGAAATCATCACGACGGTTGCGACGCAGGCGGGTTGCAGGAAACAAACGGTTGGCGGGGGTAAAGCTCACGGCAGACTCCTGAGCCCGCGCTGGCGGGCGAGCGTGACAGTTATAAGCGGCCATTATGACGAACGAATGACAGTTGTGCTTAGCCCTGTGACAGGTAGTCGCATCCATTGTCCTTGTAGGAAATGTTCACGTCGAGACACATTTTGACACTTTCCTGAATGTGTCCGAGGGGTTAGGCTGCGCGTTCATTTCGCCAGCACCCAGACAATGCTCCAACAATTCCTGCATGACTTCGGCTACTTTGCCCTGTTCCTCGGCACGTTTTTCGAAGGCGAAACCATTCTCGTGCTCGCGGGTTTTCTCGCGTTCCGCGGATACATGGACATCAATCTGGTGGTGGTCGTAGCGTTCTTCGGCAGTTATGCCGGCGATCAGCTGTGGTACTTCCTGGGGCGCAAGCACGGGCGCAAATTGCTGGCGCGCAAACCGCGCTGGCAACTGATGGGTGATCGGGCGCTGGAACATATCCGCAAGCACCCGGACATCTGGGTGCTGAGCTTCCGCTTTGTCTACGGGTTGCGCACCGTAATGCCGGTGGCAATCGGTCTGTCGGGCTATCCGCCGGGACGTTATTTGCTGCTCAACGGGATTGGCGCAGCTATTTGGGCCACTGCGCTGGCCGCAGCCTCTTATCATTTCGGCGCGGTGCTCGAAGGCATGCTGGGCAGTATCAAGAAGTACGAGCTATGGGTGCTGGGCGCCTTGCTGGTGCTGGGCTTTGGCCTGTGGCTGCGGCGGCGCTTCAAGAATGCCCGCCTGGCGAAGAAGATCTACGCCGACGAGCAAGCGCTGAAAGCCGCACAGGCCAAGTCCAGCGAACCTACGACGCCCACCGAGTGAAGCGGTTTCTACAACAGTAGAGACCGATGCCACTGAGCAGGCTGTAACTGAGCAGCCCCACCCAGCCCACCGCGCTGACCGGCCATAGCCCGACCATTGGCGCCAGCCACACCAGCGGCAGGTTCGACGCCAGCCGCAACAGCTCCAGCCTCAATGCCTGCGGGCGATTTTCCAGGGCCACGCCCAACACAAACAGCCCCCACGCCACAGCCCCCCAGCCCAACACCAGGGCTGAAGTCGGCAGGCTCTGTTCCAGGCTCATCAAGTAACTGCCCAAAGCGATGTAGACGCAAAATTGCAGCGCCACATACCACTGTTGGCGCCCATCCAGCGGTACCTCGAATTTGCGGAACTGGCTCAGGTCCGGTTTGTTCATCGGGTATTTCGCCGCTACATCCGCCGGCCGCCAACCGGTGCGCATGAACCAGATCCGCAGCTTGTCCCACCAGCGTTCGGCGCGCCGTGCGTCATCCCACAGCTGCGCATAGAACTGCACGTTCGCCCATAAGGGATTCCAGCTCGCCAACGGTGTGGTCACGCCGAAAATCACCGGTTCGTTGTCGTCCTCTTCCTGGAACGAGCCAAATAGACGGTCCCAAATAATGAACACCCCGCCGTAGTTGCGATCCATGTAGAGAGCATTCTGTGCATGGTGAGCCCGATGATTGGACGGCGTGACGAAGAACCATTCGAACCAGCCGAGCTTGGGAATGTGCCGGGTATGCACCCAGAACTGGTACAGCAGATTCAGCGCCGCCACGCTGACGAACACCAGCAGCGGCACGCCGAGCACGGCCATGGGCAGGTAGAAGATCCAGCTCAACAGAAACCCGGTGCTGGTCTGGCGCAACGCCGTGGAGAGGTTGTAGTCCTCGCTCTGGTGATGCACCGAGTGGGCGGCCCAGAGAATATTGCGCTCGTGGCCCATGCGGTGCAGCCAGTAATAGCAGAAGTCGTAGAAGACGAAAGCAAACACCCAGACCCAGACGCTGTCGGCCGACAACTCAATCACGGCCAGATGCTTCAGGGCGAAGGCATAAGTCACCAGGCCGACGCCTTTGGTCAACAGGCCCGTGGTAGTCGACAGCACGCCGGTACTGACGCTGTTGATCGCGTCTGCCACGCGGTAATTGCTCACCCCGCGCCAACGGTCGGCCAGCAACTCGACTGCAATCAGCACAAAGAAAAACGGCACCGCATACAGAATGAAGTCCATGACGCGCCCTGATCAGAATCGTTCAGCAGAGATTAGGTGTAGCCGCGTATTAACCCTATGGCAACGAGTGACAAATTAGTGGACATTTAACGCCATGAATCTGGAGAAAAGCCCATGAGCAAAAAAATTGCAGTGATCCTTTCCGGCTGCGGCGTGTACGACGGCGCCGAGATCCACGAAAGCGTGATCACCCTGCTGCGGCTGGACCAGCGCGGCGCCCAGGTGCAGTGTTTCGCACCCAATATCGCGCAATTGCATGTGATCAACCACCTGACCGGTGAAGAAATGCCCGAGTCGCGCAACGTGCTGGTGGAATCGGCGCGGATCGCCCGGGGCAACATCAAGGATATCCGTGAAGCCAGCGTCGAAGACTTCGATGCGCTGATCGTTCCTGGCGGATTCGGATCGGCCAAGAACCTGTCGAACTTTGCCGTCGAAGGCGCCGGATGCAGCGTTCAGCCTGACGTCCTGGCGTTGACCGAAGCGTTCGCCGAGGCTGGCAAACCGGTGGGGCTGATCTGCATCTCGCCAGCCCTGGCGGCCAAGATCTACGGCCCGGGTGTGACCTGCACCATCGGCAACGATGCCGATACCGCCGCCGCGATGAACAAAATGGGCGCCACCCATGCCGAATGCGCAGTGACCGACATCGTCGAAGACAAGGCGCGCAAGCTGGTGAGCACTCCGGCGTACATGCTCGCGCAATCGATCAGCGAGGCCGCTTCCGGCATCAACAAACTGGTCGACCGCGTGTTGGAACTGACCCACGAAAACGACGCTTGAGACCTGATCGTTCCCACGCTCCGCGTGGGAATGCCTCAATGGACGCTCTGCGTCCGCTTTGGGACGCAGAGCGTCCCGGGCTGCATTCCCACGCAGAGCGTGGGAACGATCATTACCTACGCGACAACCGGGTGAGGATCCGGTCCAGCGCATTGGCAAACGCCTGCTTCTCACGATCGCCGAACGGCGCCGGTCCGCCGCTCATCTGACCCTGTTCACGCAGATCGGTGAACAGGTTACGCACCGCCAGCCGATCGCCCATGTTCTGCGCATCGAACTCCTTGCCTCGTGGGTCCAGCGCCGCGACGCCCTTCTTCACCAGCCGGTCCGCCAGCGGCACATCGCTGCAAATTACCAGTTCACCTGGCACGGCGTGTTCCACCAGGTAATCGTCGGCGGCATCCGGACCGCTGGGCACCACGATCAGCTTCACCAGAGCGAGGCCCGGTTTGATCTGCGGCTGACCGGCCACCAGCACCACTTCGAACTGGCGCTTGAGGGCGAACTTCACTACCAGATCCTTGGCTGCCCGTGGGCAAGCGTCGGCATCGATCCATACGCGCATTGGGTTTCCTCTGTTGAAAAGCATCGCGGGCAAGCCCGCTCCCACAAGGCTAGCGCTGAACCTGTGGGAGCGGGCTTGCCCGCGATTATGAGCGCAGCGAATGCTTCAGGAAACCGACACCCGCCGCTTCTCGGCCATCCGGCTACGGCTGTACAGCACGATGATCGCAATGATCGCCACGGCCTGAGCACTCAGCGAATACGCATCTGCGTGGATCCCCAGCCAGTCGAAGTCAAAGAACGGCACCGGCCGCGTGCCGAAGATCCCGGCTTCCTGCAACGCCTTCACACCATGGCCGGCAAACACCACCGACAATGCGCACAGTAGTCCGGCATTGATGCCGAAGAACAACGCCAGCGGCAGTTTCGCCGAGCCGCGCAGAATCACCCAAGCCAGGCCGATCAACAATACCAACGCCGTCGCCCCGCCCGCCATTACGGCGTTGTGCCCTGCCGGCCCGGCCTGCAGCCACAGGGTTTCGTAAAACAGGATCACTTCGAACAGCTCGCGATACACCGAGAAGAATGCCAGGATCGCAAACCCGAAACGCCCGCCGCCGCTCACCAGGCTGCTCTTGATGTAATCCTGCCAGGCCGCTGCGTGGCGACGGTCGTGCATCCACACGCCGAGCCAGAGCACCATGACACTGGCAAACAACGCCGTCGCGCCTTCCAGCAGTTCACGCTGGGCACCGCTGACGTCGATCACATACGCCGCCACCGCCCAGGTCGCCAACCCGGGCCAGCAGTGCCAGGCCCCACCCGATATTGACGCTGCGCACCGCCGATTGCTGACCGGTATTGCGCAGGAACGCGAGGATCGCCGCGAGCACCAGAATCGCTTCCAGACCTTCTCGCAACAGAATCAACAGACCGGAAATGTAGCTCAGCGACCAGCTCAAGCCATCACTGCCGAGCAGGCCAGCAGACTCTTTCAACTTGGCTTTGGCCGCCTCCAGACGCTGCTCGGCCTGGGCCACTGGCAAGCCGTCCTGCAACGACTGACGGTACGCCATCAGGGACTTCTCGGTGTCTTTGCGCACGTTGGCGTCGACGTTGTCCAGAGAGCTTTCGACCAGCTCGAAGCCTTCCAGGTACGCCGCCACCGACAGGTCGTAGGCCTGATCGTGATCGCCGGCGCGGTAGGCTGCGATGCTCTTGTCCAAGGTAGCCGCCGTGTAATCCAGCAACTGTCCCGGGCCACGCTTGACCTGCGGCGGTTGCGCCCGTTGCGCGCGGAAGATCGCGGCTGCTTGCGGACCTTCGGCGGCCTGCACTTCGGCTGGCGTCTGACGTGCGAGGTCGGCGATGTTGTAGGTTTTCCCGGATTTTGCCGCGCCCGGGTCGGCGCTGAAGCTGGCGATGTAGGTCGCCAGGTCCCAACGTTGACGATCATCCAGTTGATCGGCGAAGGCCGGCATGTCAGTGCCTTCGACGCCCATGCCCAGCGTGTTGTAGATCGCGTAGAGGCTCAGACGGTCCAGTCGCACGGCATCGCGCAGATTGGCTGGCGGTGGCGTCATGCCGACGCCTGCCGGGCCATCACCAGCGCCCGCATCGCCATGGCATACCGAGCATTGCTGGGCATACAGCGGCGCGCCGCGAGTCGGGTCCGGGGTGATGACCGGGGCCTGGCTGACCTCATAGGTCACCGCCAGTTTCGCGCCCAGTTGCCGGGCCTGACGGGCGACATCCACCCCGTCCTTGCGAGCGGCGATTGCAGCGCCAAGGCTGCTGACGCCTTGCTCCAGCTCTGCGCGTTCGGGTTTGGCCGGCAAATCGGCGATCAAACCTTGCAGCACCTTCAGGAATTCCTGCTGTTCGCGGTATTCAGACTCATCGATGACTTTGCCCGCCTCGACCGTCGCCGGGTAATCGGCGCCAATGTAATCGAGCAAATGCAGAGCCTTGGGCGCACCTTCTGCGGTTTCGGCCAGCGCATTGAAGCTGCAGAACGCGATCATCGGCAGCACGAGCCACGCCAGAAAACGAGAGGAGGCAGTCATGAATAAATCTCAAATGGAAATACGAAGTAACACATTGTTCACTCCCAATGAGTTTCACTCAAGCTTTGTTGGTATTTCCTGCGCAGCTGCGTATACATTCAGCGGCCAATTGCCACCCTCCGTCGGTTTCGTTCAGGGAAGAATCAACGTCCATGCATTCACGCCTGTTTTTCTCGCTGCTGTTAAGCCTTGCCCTGCAACTGACTGGTTGCGCCGCTTACCGCAACTACGACCTGGAACTGGAGCAAACGACCGCCCAGTTGAAAGCGGGAAATCCGCAGGGCGCTCTCCAACTCCTGGAGCTGCACAATCCGTCAGAAGAACGGGACCTGCTCTACTACTTCGAAAAAGGTGCAGTCCTGAGTGCCGGCGGTGCGCTGCCGCAAAGCCAGGTTGCCTGGCGCAGTGCAGAGCAACTGGTGATCCAGCGCCAGGACACCGTCGAGTCTGCCGGCACACAGCTCTTGTCCGCCATGGGCGATCACTGGGGCAGCATCATCAACGACAAACTGCGGCGCTACGATGGCTACGACTACGAAGAAGTCATGCTGACCACGCAAATGGCCCTGAACCAGTTAGCCGTGAATGACTTCGACGGTGCTCGCGCCGACATCAAGAAAACCCACGAACGTGAAGCACTGATCGCCCGTCAGCGGGAAAAGGAATACGAGCGACTTGAAGAAGAAGCCAAGGCCCAGGGCGTTCGCATGCACTACAAGGATCTCCAGGGCTACCCCGTGATGACCCTGGATGCGCCCGCCGTGATCGCGCTGAAAAACGGCTATCAGAGTGCATTCAGTCACTACCTGGCCGGGTTTACGTATGAAGCGCTGGGTGAGCGTGATCTTGCCGCCCCGGGTTATCGCCAGGCCATCGAGTTGCGACCCGACCTGCCCTTCTTCGAGCAGGCATTGCGTGAACTCGACAAACCGGCCACCAAGGCCAATGAAAGTGATGTGCTGATCATCGTGCAAAGTGGCCTGGCGCCGGCACGCAGCTCGGTTCGTGTTCCCTACCCGGTGCGCCTGGAAGACAATCAGGTGATCGTCGCCAATGTGTCGTTTCCGGTGATGGTTCCCGACACGTCGACCCCGGCGTTCACGCAGATGACGATCGACGGTCGCAAACAGCAACTGATCCTTGTTAACAGCATCACCGACATGTCTTTGCGCACGTTGCGCGACGATATGCCGGGCATCATTCAGCGCACCGCGCATCGTGCCTACCTGGCTGCTTCTGTTCAGGCTACGGACAACCGACGCGACCCGAGCAAAGCCTCGTACGTGACGCAGCACGATGGCTTTGAGCACGCGGACACCCGAACCTGGCGTACCTTGCCCAACATCACCCTGGTGGCGCGCCTGCGCCTGAAAAAAGGCGAGCACCTGATCAGCCTGCCCAACACGCCGGGCACCGCGCCCCTGAAAGTCCGCATCGAGCAGAACCATCAGGTCATAGGCCTGCGAGCGTTGGGAGAGCGGATTTACAGCAACGGGGTGGCTTTCGAACCTGCCGCTGCGCCTGAAAGCAGTGTGGTATCAGGCCTGAAATAAGTAGTGGCACGTTGTGAAATGATGTAATTAAAAAGCCATTACATAGCCAGCATCCCTGTTTATAATGCCGCGCCGTCGTTATAGCGATACGGCATTTAAGCTCCTCTTTTTATGAGGAATTGGCAGGAGGCCAACAGCCCTGCCGATGGGTCCCAACAGCCCGACCAGCACGCGGCTGCTTATATTCAGGGAAGACGTCCCCTTATGGCATTCCGTGCCCCCACCTTGATCGCGCTCAGCGCTGCCACGCTGCTTTCCGGCTGCTCGGCCTTTCGTAACTACGATTCGGAACTTGCACAAACCAACCAGCAATTGGCTTCCGGCAACGTCGACGGCGCATTGACCCTGCTGGAAAAGAACAACACCAGCAAAGACAAAGACCTGCTCTATTACTTCGAGAAAGGCGAACTGCTGCGCGCCAAGGGCGACTTGTCCGGCAGCCAGAACGCCTGGACCAGCGCCGATCAGGTGGTGGGCAAGTGGGAAGACGCGGTCAAACTCGACACCGACAAATACCTGGCCCAGTTCGGCAGCTTCCTGGTCAACGACAAGGTGCGTCGCTACGAAGGCTACGACTACGAGAAAGTCATGCTGACCACGCAGATGGCCCTCAACCTGCTGGCGGTGAACGACTTCGACGGCGCGCGCACCGCGATCAAGAAGACTCACGAACGTGAAGCGGTGATCGCCGATCTGCGCGACAAGGAATACCTCAAGAGCGAAGAGCAGGCCGAGAAAGAAGGCGTCAAAACCCAGTACAAGGATCTTCAGGGTTATCCGGTGGCCAGCCTCGACGCGCCGGAAGTGGTCAGCCTGAAAAACAGCTACCAGAGTGCGTTCAGCCATTACCTGGCCGGTTTCGTCTATGAAGCCCTGGGCGAGAAAGATCTGGCGGCGCCGGGTTATCGCAAGGCCGCCGAACTGCGTCCGAACACGCCGCTGCTGGAACAGGCGCTGGTGAATCTCGACAAACCCGCCAAGAACGATGACAGCGACATCCTGATCGTTGTGCAAGGCGGCCTGGCGCCGTCCCGCGACTCGATCCGCATTCCGCTGCCATTGCCGATCAGCAACAACGTGGTGATCACGCCGCTGTCGTTCCCGATCATCAAACCGGACACCTCCACCGCTACCTTCGCCCAGATCGGCGTGGACGGTCAGCAGCTGGACCTGACGCAACTCAACAGCACCACCGCCATGTCCCGCCGCGCGCTGCGCGATGACATGCCGGGCATCATCCTGCGCACCACCGTCCGTGCCATAACCAAAGGCGTGGCACAGAAACAGATCAACGAAACCAACCCGCTGGCGGGTCTTGCGGTCGGTATCTCTTCAGCCGTGCTAGAAGGTGCCGATACCCGTACATGGCGCACCCTGCCAGACACCACTCAAGTAGTGCGTCTGCGCTTGAAGAAAGGCGAGCATCACGTCTCGCTGCCGAGCGCCGTCGGTGGTTCGGTGGTCAAGATCACTGTCGATCAGCGCTATCAGGTCATTAGCCTGCGCGCAGTGGGTAATCAGGTGTTCGCCAGCGGCCTGGCCGCTCATGTGATTCCGAGCGCTAATCCGACCGCCGTGGCCAGCCTCAAACAACCTTAAGAACGGAGTCTTTGCATGCGTTTCAAATTCATCGTCGTCGCGGCCCTGGCCTTGCTGGCCGGCTGCGCCACCCCGCCGCCACCGGAGCCAGGCAGCGCGGCCAGCAAGGTTGTGGCCATGGGCCCGCAGAAACACATCGTGGTCGGCGCCATGCGCGTCGCCCGCGAGAACGGTTTCATGACCGTTAATGTGCAGTTGAGCAACACCCTCAACAGCAACAAGACGTTCTACTACCGCTTTGCCTGGCTCGGCCCGGAAGGCTTCCCGGTGGCCGAGGAAGAAGTCTGGAAAAGCCAGATGATGTACGGCGCGCAGACCAGCTTCATTCAGGCCATTGCGCCAACCGCCAAAGCCGTGGATTTCCGTCTCGAAATCAAAACGCCTTAAGCCCGACACCCTATTCGTTCAGTTCTAGAGAGCATTCCCATGTTTGCACGCTTTTCGTTCATCGCCATCGTCGCCCTCCTGGCCAGCGGTTGCGCCAATACTTCGCCGACGCTGGGCAGCAAAAACATCAGCTACGGCGATACCAAAGCCGTGGAAACCGTGACCAACGAGTTCGGCTCCACCGACCTGCAGATGATCGCCGAATCCATGACCCGCTCCCTGGCCCAGTCCGGCATCCTGCAAGGCCGTCCGGTGGTTCAGGTCTACGACGTGAAGAACAAGACCAGCGAGTACATCGATACCCGCGAAATCACCACCAGCATCAAGACCCAGCTGATGAAGACCGGCGTCGCCCGCTTCGCCAGCGACAACACTGCGATGCAAAGCCAGGTCGACCAGCTCAAGCTGCAAAACCAGAGTGGTCTGTACAAGAAGAGCACCGTGGCCAAGACTGGCAACATGATCGCTGCCAAGTATCGTATCGAAGGCTCGATCAGCTCGATCGTCAAACGCAGCAGCGACTACAAGGACGTCTTCTACAAATTCAGCCTGCAGTTGATCGACGTTGAAAGCGGTCTGGCCGAGTGGATGGACGAAAAAGAGATCCGCAAAACCACGGAGCGTTAATCGATGCGCGCATGGATTGGCATGATGGCCCTGGTTTGCGCGTTCAGCGTGCAAGCGGCCCCGAAAGTCGCAGTAGCCGACCTGGCATATCAGGAACGGGTGGAGCAATACGTACACACTGTTTCGGCCCAGAGCAACCACAGCCAGAGCTATTACGGCGCCAGTGGTTCGTCCAGCTATGAAGAGTACGAAGCAACCAGCAGCTACATCGAGCAAGGTGAACTGCGAAAATTCACCGGCGACATCAAGGGCGAGATTCTGCGCACCGGCATGTTTCAGCTGGTGCAGGGCACGCCTTACACAGCATCGTCCAAAGGTGACGTGTATGACGTGATCAAGCGGATCAAGGCTGGTAGCTTCAAGGGTGCCGACTACGTGCTGTTTGGCACCGTGTCAGACATCGATTTCACCCGTGACATGAACGAGCTGGCCAACACCGACAGCTATTCGGCGGTGCTGGGGCTGACGCTGGTGGCGGACTTCAGCCTGATCAACACCAGGACCTTTGAGATTACCTCGGCCTTCACGGCGATGGGCGAAGGTCAGGACACCAAATTGGTGAATGGTCGGGATATCAAGATTTCGCTGAACCGCCCACGGGTGGTGCGCGATGTGTCCAAGGCATTGGGTGAGGATGTGGCTGCGCAACTGAGCCAACAGCTCGGTGGCGGTGGCTATGAGCAGCCGGGGCAGCCGCCGCTGCGCAATAACCTGCCGCGGGATACGGCGCCGGTGATTCTGCACTGATCCAAGGCTGGTCATTCTGTGGCGAGGGGGCTTGCCTGTGGCGAGGGAGCTTGCTCCCGTTGGGCCGCGCAGCGGCCCCCAAACCATTCAAACCGCATCAGCCGGTTTTACGACTGCTGCGCAGCCGAGCGGGAGCAAGCTCCCTCGCCACATAAGCCCCCTCGCCACAAATGAAAAAGGCGACCCTCGATGGGTCGCCTTTTTTGTACCTGAAGGTTTTACACCGCCGCTTTGCGAAGGGTCGCCATGAACGCCGCCGCGCCAATGAACAGCCCGGCAAAGGTGCGGTTCATGCGTTTTTGCTGCTTGGGTGTGCGCAGCAAACGCAGCACCTTCGCCGCCAGCCCGGTGTAGCCGGCCATGACGATCAGGTCGACACAGATCATGGTCACGCCGAGGATCAGGTACTGGGCCACCAGCGGCGCGTGGGGGTCGATGAATTGCGGCAGCACCGCGAGCATGAACACCAAGGCCTTGGGGTTGCTGACGTTGACCAGAAAACCGCGGAACATCAGCGCCATCGGCTTGCCGATCTGCCGGATGGCCGCGTCGTCGTTAATATCATTGGGCAACGCGCGCCATTGCTTGACCGCGAGGTAGACCAGGTAGGCCACGCCAAACCATTTGATCGCATAGAAAGCCGTGGCGGAGGCCGCGAGGATCGCACCGACACCGGCAGCGACAATCGCAATCTGCAACGCCAGGCCCAGTTGCAAGCCCAAGGCGTTCCAGTAACCGCGCCAGAAACCGTAGCGCAAACCGCTGGACATCGACGCAATGGCGCCGGCACCGGGAGAAAGGCTGATCACCCAGCAGGCGGCAAAAAAAGCCAGCCATGTTTGAAGCACCATCGCACACCTCGACTCAGACTCGTGACAGACGTCTAAGCTAATGCGCCTTTGGGCCGATGACTACCGATTTTTTGTAGGACAGAGCGACTGTCGACCAGCGTTTATGGCTTGAAGGGCCCATCGTCTGACGAACCGCCATCGCGGGCAAGCCCGCTCCCACAGAGTTTTGGACTGATCACAAACCTCAATCCACCCCAAAAACCTGTGGGAGCGGGCTTGCCCGCGAAAGCGGTGTGTCAGGCAACAGAAGGCTTACTTTTCGAACCCGTTCGAAGGGAACACATCCGTGCCGCGCCAGCGTCGAACCGAACGCTGGAAGAACAGGCTATTGGGCACTTGCACCATGGCGCTGCCGGTACCGAGTTCTTCGGCTTCGATCAGCGTGGTGTAGAGCAGATTGATCGCCACCACCCGGCCTTTGACGCCGGGCTTGTCGGTGGTATCCACCAACTCGACCACATCGCCGATACGGAATGGGCCGACGGTGAAGATCAGGATCGCGCACAGCAGGTTGGAGAGCACGCTCCACATGGCGAAAAACGCCACGGCGGCCACCGCAACGAAACCGGACAACGCCGTCCAGAGCACCGTGGCCGACACGCCAAGGCGTTCCAGCACGAAAATCAGCGCACTGCCCATGATCAGCCAGCGCAAACCGCCACGCAGCGGCATGAAAAACTGCGGCGGAAACGGATAGCGCTCGCCCAGGCGAGTCAGGCATTTAGCGACAATACGCTGGGCGATATAACCAGCCAGCAGGATCAGCAGAATTTGCACGACCAGCCAGAGCGGCTCGCCCCACCCAGCCGGTAAAGGCAGTTTGAAGGCTTCCATCAGGACAGCGCCTCCAGCTCCGCCTGCATGCTTTCCAGCAGTTCCAGCGCTTCCATCCAGGCTTCTTCCAGCTCGGCTTCACGCACCTTCAGCTTGGCTTGTTCAGCCAGCAGATCACGCAAATCGTTCTTGCGCATCGGCTCGTAAATGTCGATGTCGCCAAGGCTGGAATCGATCTTCGCCAGCTTCTCGTGCAGCTTGCCCAGCTCGGCTTCAAGCTTGTCGGCCTCACGCTTGTGCGGTGCCAGTTGCTGACGCAACGCAGCAGCGGCCTGGCGCTGGGCCTTCTTGTCGGTCTTGTCCGGATTGACCGGGGTATTGCTGACCGGGGCATTGCGTTGACGGTATTCGACCAGCCAACGGGCGTAGTCCTCCAGGTCGCCATCGAACTCCTCGACTTTGCCGTCTGCCACCAGATAGAAATTGTCAGTGGTGCTTTTGAGCAGATGGCGATCGTGTGAGACCACCAGTACCGCGCCACTGAATTCCTGCAGGGCCATGGTCAGCGCCAGACGCATTTCCAGGTCCAGGTGGTTGGTCGGTTCGTCGAGCAGCAACAAGTTCGGTCGATCCCAAGCGATCAATGCCAAGGCCAGACGCGCCTTCTCACCGCCGGAGAAATTCAGTACCGGCTCATCGATACGCGCGCCGCGGAAATCGAACCCGCCGAGGAAATCGCGCAGGGTCTGCTCACGCTCGGTCGGTGCCAGGCGCTGCAAGTGCAGCAACGGGCTGGCCTTGGAGTCGAGGGAATCAAGCTGATGCTGGGCGAAGTAGCCAACGACGGTGTTTTCACCGCGCGTCAGGCGACCGGCCAACGGCTCAAGCTCACCGGCGAGGTTTTTGATCAGGGTCGATTTACCCGCACCGTTCGGGCCGAGCAAGCCGATCCGCGCGCCGGGGGGTCAGTTGCAGCTTGACCTTCTCCAGCACGGCTTTATCGCCGTAACCCAGTCGAGCATCCGACAGGTCGATCAGCGGGCTGGAAATTTTCGTCGACTCGCGGAAGACGAAGTCGAACGGCGAATGCGCGGCAGACAGCTCTTCCATCCGCTCCAGCGCCTTGATCCGGCTCTGGGCCTGACGGGCCTTGGTAGCCTGGGCCTTGAAGCGGGCGATGTAGCTTTCCATGTGCGCACGTTGCGCCTGCTGCTTCTCGTAGGCTTGTTGTTGCTGGGCCAGACGTTCGGCACGGGCGCGTTCGAAGGCGCTATAACCACCGCGATACAGGGTGATCTTGCGTTGATCGACGTGGGCTACGTGATCGACCACGGCATCGAGGAAGTCCCGGTCGTGGGAAATCAGCATCAAGGTACCGGGGTAGCTTTTAAGCCACTCTTCGAGCCAGATGATGGCGTCGAGGTCCAAGTGGTTGGTCGGTTCGTCGAGCAGCAACAGGTCCGAAGGGCACATCAAAGCCTGCGCCAGGTTCAGACGCATCCGCCAGCCACCAGAGAAATCTCCTACTTGCCGATCCATCTGCTCGTTGGTGAACCCAAGGCCGGCCAGCAGCTTTCGAGCCCGAGCGTCGGCGGTGTAGCCGTCGGCGCTGTCGAGTTCCGAGTGCAGGCGGGCCTGAGCGGCACCGTCATGGGCCGCTTCGGCTGCGGCGAGGTCGCGTTGCACCTCGCGCAGGCGCAGGTCACCATCGAGCACGTAGTCGACCGCGATGCGTTCGAGCGTCTCGATTTCCTGGCGCATGTGGGCGATGCGCCAGTCGGCCGGCAGGAAGCAGTCACCCGAGTCCGGGTGCAGTTCGCCCCGGATCAAGGCGAACAGGCTCGATTTGCCGGCGCCGTTGGCACCGATGAGGCCGGCTTTGTGGCCGGCGTGCAGGGTCAGCTCGGCGTCTTCTAGCAGACGTTGCGGGCCACGCTGTAAAGTCAGGTTCTGAAGTCGAATCATAATGGCGGCGGAGTCTACCAGCTTCGCTCGCAACTGGCGCGAGTAGCACTATGTCCTCTGACCTGTGGAGCTTTTCCCTTGGCACTTACGCCCGTCCCGGCGTTGAAGCTGCCTGCCTGCAATTGCAGTCGGCCGGGGTGAACGTGTGTCTGTTGCTCTGTGGTCTGTGGCTGGGACAGCGGGGTGTCGCCTGCAACGAGCAACGAATAAAGCAGCTTCGCGATGTAGCCGAGCCCTGGGACGCGGATATCGTGCAACCGCTACGGGCGTTGCGTAGGCAATGGAAGGCCAGCGCGGCCGAAGACGTCGAACTGCATACGTTGCGCGAACAAGTCAAAACCCTGGAACTGAAAGCCGAGCGACAGCTGTTGTTGCGACTGGAGCGATCGGCAAAGAGCTGGCCGCAGGATGAGGCGACCGATCTCTCGGCCTGGCTGGAAGGTGTGGCGGCAGGCGCCGCCAACCTGGACCGCGACGCGCTGCATCAGCTGCGCGTCGCGGTAACCGGCACTTAGGAAGCGCTGGTTGGGGTGGTGCTGGTGCTCGACGACGCGGCTGGCGTTGGCGCAGACGTGGTGATCGAGGTGGTTGCTGCAGGCGCGGGCGACGCCGAGGCCGAAGAAGCAGGGGCCGAAGTTGCTGGCTTGATCGCTGGCGCAGCAGCCGGTTTGGCAGCGGCGACCGGCTTTTTCACGGCCGGTTTTGCTGCTGGCTTGGCCGCGGGTTTGGTTGCTGGTTTTGCAGCGGCTGGCTTGGCTGCAGTGGCTGGCTTGGCAGCGGCAGCAGGTTTCGCAGCAGCAGTTTTGGCAGCCGGTTTCGCGGCAGGTTTGGCCGCAGCTTTTACAGCGGGTTTCGCAGCGGGTTTTGCAGCAGGCTTGACTGCAGCGGTTTTAGCCGCGACAGGTTTGGCGGCTGGTTTGGCAGCAGGTTTCGCGGCGGCAGTTCTAGCGGCTGGCTTGGCAGCAGATTTAGCCGCTGGTTTTGCCGCTGCAGTTTTTGCCACGGCGGGTTTGGCAGCCGTGGTTTTTGCAGCTGGTTTAGCGGCGGCTGTTTTGGCAGCAGCTGGCTTGGCGGCAGGTTTGGCAGCCGTCGTTTTAGCTGCGGGTTTCGCAGCACTGGCAGCGACTGGTTTTTTCGCCGCAGGTTTTGCAGCTGGCTTGGCTACGGTTTTCACCGGAGCTTTGGCAGCAGGCTTGGCCGATGCTTTTGCAGCAGCCGGTTTGGCAGCGGCTTTCTTCGCAGGTGCCGCAGCTGGCTTGGCCGAACGCAGGGACAACGCCTTGACGACAGCCTCTTGGACACGACCGACACCCTGGGCCAATTTCAGGCTTTCTTGAGCGTCGCGCTTGAGTTGCAGGATGTAGCTGCGCGTATCGGACTGACGATCCTTGAGAGCGTCGAGCAAGTCCTCAAGTTCTTTCACCGCACCTTTGGCCTTGGCTTGCGCCTTGGCTTTGCCGGCCGCCGCAGCGTCCTGCAATTTGGTGCGGGATTTGTGCAGTTTTTCCTGCGCTTTTCCGCGCTGCTTCTCCAGTTTGGCGAGCAGTTTTTCAGCATCAGCCAAGGCTTGGGAACAAGCGTTTTCCAAATGCTCGAGCAGGCTGCCCGAGAGTTGTTGGAGTAAGTGCAACGGAGTATTTACTGGCTTCTTGGTGGCCGACATGGTTTACCTCCTGGCTGACGTGAATGCGGCTCATACTAGACCTCTGCTGCAACCGCCGCTAGGGCATCTTGACAGTATCGAAAGCGCTACGTTGCAACGAAGTAAAAATGTTCTGCGCTGGCGCAAAACCAGTTTACCTTCGAGCGCATTCACACTGGCATAATCCTGCGCATCTCAGATCGGAGAGTGCCCATGTCGCGCTACCTTTTTTTATCGCTGTGCGTGTTTTTTTCCGTGGCCCAGGCCTCCGAAAAAATCGCCGCAAATGACGCTCACGATCTTGCTTACAGCTTGGGCGCAAGCCTTGGCGAACGCTTGCGCCAGGAAGTTCCGGATCTGCAACTTCAGGCACTGCTCGAAGGTTTGCAGCAAGCCTATCAAGGCAAGCCGCTGGCACTGAAAGACGAGCGGATCGAACAGATTCTTGCCGAGCACGAAGCCCGGGTCGCTGAGCAACCCGTCGTCCCGCAAAGCGAAGTCGCCCTCGAAAAAGAGCAGCGTTTTCTCGCCGAAGAAAAAGCCAGGCCTGGGGTTCGCGAATTGACGGATGGAATATTGCTGACGGAGCTGACGCCGGGCAACGGCGCCAAGGCCGGCCCGAACGGCAAGGTTCAAGTGCTGTATATCGGACGCCTGCCTGACGGCACAGTGTTCGACCAGAACAACCAGCCGCAGTGGTTCAATCTTGATAGCGTGATCGCGGGGTGGCGCAGTGCGCTGCAAGACATGCCGGTCGGCGCGAAATGGCGCCTGGTGATTCCATCGGCGCAAGCCTATGGCGCCGACGGTGCTGGCGACTTGATCGCGCCGTTTACACCGCTGGTATTCGAAGTCGAATTGCGGGGTGCCACAAGCTGAATGCCGGAAACGAAAACGGCGCGCATTGCGCACCGTTTTCAGTGACCAGCCGGGAAGGGTTCAGGCCTGAACCGAACTCTCTTCCTTGTGGGCCGTGTGCAGCACTTCGATCAGGCAATCTTCCAGTTCGAAACGCTCACGCAGTTGGCTGCCCAGTTTTTCCAGCGCTTCGGCGAAACGCTCGGTATCGTTGCAATCACCTTTGTGACAATGATCATTGAACGACAGAGCCATCTCGGTGCTCACATCGATACGCGGGTTGATCTGCTTCACCAGTTCAAGGCCGCCATCGTCGCCAAAGGCCTTGGCCTCATTGACCAGATGCTCACTCACTTCGAAATGCCAGGCCGAAACGTAATCGACAAGAATCTCGCAAAACCGACCGTTCAAGGACTTGTCGGCGAAAGCCGGTTTGGCATTTCGCAAGTCGTGGAATGCCTTTACCAACTCTTCACGCTCTTGTAGCCAGCGGTCAATGAGCTTATGAACCCCACCCCAGCGTTCCTGAGCATTCTGACAACTATCTAACATGGCGATCTCTCTTCCCTAATGGGTCATGCCGTTCTACGCCTGCCCCCAACACACGGCACATCCGGTCTTGGTCAGGCAGAACAGCAACGAGCAACATAATTCCAATGACACGTGCGGGCCAGATTATGCCCGCGCGCCTATGGCTTCAAGGTACGCAGGAGATAAAGTTCATACAAGTGTTTAATCGCCCGCCAAGACCCGGTGCGACGACTCGCCGCTGAGCGGTCGCTGACACGCGATCCAGACAAGGCGCAGCAACTGATACCCGCCCAGGATCATCATTGCGACGAAGAACAGCAGGCTCCACTCCGGGATGCTCAGGTCGAATAGCGTCCAGGAAATTTCCGCGCAATCGGCGGTGCCCTGGAACATTCGCTGCACGACACACACCCACGGCGTACTGGCGAACAGATCGGCCAGATTGGGCGAGCATGCCGACAGCTGATGCACCGGGTCGCTCTGCAACACGACCTGTCGCCACGCTGTGACGGTACCGGCCAGACTGCAGAGCAAACCCAGCAGCCAATACAAGAATGACCCGAAGCGGCCAGGCCCCTGCACCGAAGCCGTCAGGCAGACACCCGTGAGCACCGCCAGACAAACCCGTTGCAACAGGCACAACCCGCAAGGCTTGAGACCGACCGCATATTCCAGGTAATAGGAAACGCCCAACGCCAGGGCACCTGCGATGAAAACCATGAAAAACAAGGAGCGTGAGCAGGCCAAAGACATGGCTTTTCCGTAACAGTAGAGACAGGCGGTTACGGTAGAGGAAAGCGCGGCAGCCTTTCAAGGCAGACCACCACGGACACTTCACCAGAAGTGTAGGGAATTCCCGACAGGGTCGAGAGGATTTGATGTAGTCCTCTGTAGGACGTTGCCGGCGAAGGATTACAACGCTGAAACAGTGGCGGATTCGAAGCGATTCCCGCCCCTTGTAGCAGCTGGCGCAGCCTGCGTTCGGCTGCGCAGCAGTCGTAAAACAGGCACCGCGGTTTAACAGAGGAACCGCATAACCTTTATGACGACGGCTTCGCCGCCGAACGCAGCCTTCGGCAGCGGCTACAAGTCGGCATCAAGCGTGAGCCGGCACTGGCAGCGGTGCCGCCAGCAAGCGCTCATCCAATAGACCCAAGCCCTCCTGGAACAGCTGATTACTGCGTTCGGTGTCACCCAGTTGCGCCAGCAACCGCGCCAGTTCGGCGCAGGCTTCAGGGTTGCGCTGCACACGCAGGCTGCTCTCCAGATAATCCCTGGCCTTGCCCCACAGACTGCTTTGCAGACACAAACGGCCCAACGTCAGCAACAGGCTGGGGTCGGCAGGATGATCCTTGAGCCAACCCTCGGCGATGTGCAGTTGCCTGGCCGGATCGCTGCCGCGAACCAGCCCGTACAGGCGTGCCAGATGACTGTCGTATTTGCGCTTGAGGGCTGTACGCAGGACCTCTTCGGCCTCGACCTGCGCCCCCAGCTGCCGTAACTGATCAGCATAGGCCAGCACCAGTTGCGGTTCCTGGCGCTGAGCAGCGGTGAGTTGCTGCCAGGCGCGATTGAGCGATTGCAAACCAACCGTTCCGTCCTCTTCCCGGTGCGCCGCCAACGAAAGATTTTCACCCCAGGCCCGGCGCTCCAGCTCAGCCAGTTCGGCTGGTGGCAATACCTTGTCCTTGCGTAACTCCGGCAACAAGCGAATCACGGCCGACCAGTCGCCCCGCTGCTGATGCAGGCGCTGCAACTGGCGCAGAGTCTGGACGTTATGTGGATGACGCTCGTGCATGGCTTGCAGGGTTACCAGCGCGCCGTCAGTGTCGCCGCGGTCGGTCTGCAATTGGGCATGACTCAAGGCAATCGCCAGCTCGGCCTGGGGCTGCCGCTCCAGAGCGCGCTCCAGCAGGTTGTCGCTTTCCTCGTAGTGACCTTGTTCGTTCGCGGCGCGGGCAGCACCGAGGTAGTAGAGCAGCGGTTGGCGCTCGGCTTCCGCTGCGCGATACAGATGACGCTGTGCACTGGCCCAACGGCCCTCGGCCAAATCCAGCTGACCATGTTCGATCGCTACTTGCACCCGCCGACTGCGATTGCGCCGCGACCATGGATTGACCACTCCACCGGAAGTCGTCACCAGCTCGATCAACACCTTGATGCCCCAGAACACCAGCCACAGCACGACTACCAGGGCCAGGGTTGCCCACAGGCTCGATTCGTAACGGAAAGTTTTGTAGGCGATCAGCACGTAGCCGGAATGCTCGGCAATCGCCAGCCCTAGCGCGGCGGCAGCGGCGATGACCACGAACACAATCACATAGAGGCGCTTCATGGCGTGGCCTCCTGCATAGTGCTCGCGGCAGGTTTGGCCAGAGGTTTCACCGATTCCTCGGCATTGACGTTACGACGCTCGAGATAGGCCTGAACCGAACTCAACGTGCCCGTCAGATCTGGCGTGACCACCGTGACTGGCTGCTTGCTCAACTCGGACACTTGCTCGAGCATGATTTTGCTCTGAGGGTTGTCCGGGTTGAAGTTGCCTTTGAGCACGTCCCGCGCTTCGGCCAGCGCCTGGGTGTAAACCGCGGCTTGGCCATTAAGCGCGGCCCACTGTGCTTGCTCCAGCGCCAGGCTAAGAGCCAGGCGCACCTGGCTCAGGCTCTGCCCTGCCAGCAACGGCCGGACATTCTTGTCGGCGTTGAAGTCGATGCGGATATAACGCGAGATCTGATCCCACCATTGCGCCCAGCGACTGGCACCGTCGCCATCGGCAGTCAGGCCCAGCAGGGATTCGCCACGGTCCTTGTATTCCGGTGCCAGCTCGGTGAGGTTGATCACTTGATCGCGCAACGCCCCCAAGCGCAGGAACAACCCGGTGCGATCCGGCTGTTCGGTACTGCGCAGGGCTACCAGGGTTTTGGCCACTTGCTCACGAGCGGCAAAAGCCCCGGGGTCATTCTGTTCACGGAGAATTTCATCGGCGCCTTGCACCAGGGCCTGGGCGCTGCTGATGTCCTGCAACGCCGACAGGCGCAGGCTGGCCAGACGCAGCAAATGCTCGGCTTCGGCCAGACGCCAGTCCTTGCGGCTCGCGCCGAGGACGGTTTCCAGACGTTGATTCAAGCGTTGCTGATCGCCTTGGAGTTGAGTGACCAAGCGACTGCGCGCGTCGAGTTCTTCGGCGGCCGGCATTTGCTCGAGGCGAGCCGTCAGGCGTTGCTCGTTGAGCTTCAGGCTCTGGGCCTGATCATTCAGCGCCTGAACCTGACTCAACTGTTGCTGGTTAGTGGCTTGCAGGTGACGCACCTGCCAGACTCCCCAACCGCCCACGGCAACACCGGCCGCACCCAACAGCAGCGCAACGATTGCCAACCCATTGCCTCGGCGCTGCTCAACGGCAGGTGGCGCAGTTTCAACCGGTGCATCAGCCGGTGCATCAAGCACGGGCCGGACGTCATCTTTAGGCAAGGCTGTTTCGCTCACGTATCCATCCTTTGCATTAGAAAACGGGCACGGGGTGTTCCCGTAACGCCGCCAGCAAGGCCGCGGCACTGGCGCCACGACAATCCACAACTGTTTGGGCCCCGGCGGCGCGCGCCAGCTCGGCGACCCTGGGGCTTGGAACAAACAACGGCAACCGCACCATGCTCGGCCAGGCATCGCCAGCCAATCGGTGCAGGTGCTCAAAACCCTGTCCACTGCTGACCACCAGCCCGTTCAAGCGTTCCGCCTTGATCCGGTCAGGCAGCGTTGCCGGCGGGTACTGCGGCAAACCGCGTCGATACAACTCCAGATACTCGACACTAGCACCAAGCTCGCGTAAACGCTCAGCCAGCAGCTCGCGCCCACCCTCCCCGCGCATGATCAGCACTCGCGGATCGGGTCGAGTGACAGCCTCGCGCAACGGCGCAAGCTCAAGCAAGGCTTCGCTGTCGTCACCGTCGACCGGGAAACTTACATCCAGCCCGTTATGCTCGAGGATCTGCGCCGTCGCCGCGCCCACGCTGAACCATCTCGGAACCGGTGGCTGTGGCCGGTATTGGGTGAGCAGATCGACAGCGATTCTGGCGGCCGGCTTGCTGACCACGATCACCGCGCAATAGCTATCCAGGTTCTGAATGACTTCGCGCATTGTGTCAGAGGCGGGAATCGGCTCGATATCTAAAAGCGGCAAACTGCTGCTGAAAACCCCCGCATCAGCCAGCACACCGGCAAGCGCCGCCGACTCATCCGCAGGGCGCGTCAGCAACAAGCGCCAGCCAGTCACTCGTGCCCTGCCTCGCCATAGACTGCTTTCAGAATGTCGGCGGCGCCTTGGCTCAGCAGGTCTTCGGCCACTTGTACGCCCAAGGCCTCGGCATCGCCGCGTGGCGCTCGGGCCTCGGCACTGAGCAGCAGACCGCCGTTCGGATCGCCGACCAGACCACGCAACCAGATCTGCTCGCCTTCAAGCACGGCGTAGCAGGCGATCGGGACCTGGCAGCCGCCATTCAGATGTTTGTTGAGGGCACGTTCGGCAGTGACACGGGTGGCCGTGTCCTGGTGATGCAGCGGCGCCAGCAGCGCATGAATTTCAGTGTCGGCGCTACGGCACTCGATACCGACCGCGCCCTGGCCACCGGCCGGCAGACTGTCGTCGACACTGATCGCCGAGGTGATGCGGTCTTCGAAGCCCAGGCGAATCAAACCCGCCGCGGCGAGGATGATAGCGTCGTATTCGCCGGCATCGAGCTTGGCCAGACGGGTGTTGACGTTACCGCGCAGGAAGCGGATTTCCAGGTCCGGGCGGCGGGTCAACAACTGCGCCTGACGACGCAGGCTGGAGGTGCCGACGATGCTGCCTTTTGGCAACTCATCCAGGCTGGCGTAGGTGTTGGAAACGAAGGCGTCGCGCGGGTCTTCGCGCTCGCAAATGCAGAACAGACCGAGGCCATCGGGGAAGTCCATCGGCACGTCTTTCATGGAATGCACGGCGATGTCGGCTTCATTTTCCAGCAGCGCGGTTTCCAGTTCCTTGACGAACAGGCCCTTGCCGCCGATTTTCGACAGCGGCGAATCGAGCAGCTTGTCGCCGCGGCTGACCATGGGTACCAGCGTCACGAGCAGGCCCGGATGGGCCTGTTCCAGACGAGCCTTGACATATTCGGCCTGCCACAGGGCGAGAGCACTTTTGCGGGTGGCGATGCGGATTTCGCGAGAGGACATGGATCAATCAATCCGTACTGAATAGATACGGCGGATAATAACAGCTCAGCCAAATCCACTTTGACTTGTATCAGAAACCGCATGGCCTCCCTGGCCCTCAATGTCCGGTAATAGGGTAGAAATCCGCCCTTAAAGCTGTTGCATCATTTTGCGCACGCCGGCCACATGACGTCGGCTGACGATCAGGGCATCGCCGTTCAGGCCTTTGAGAAACAGCTGAAAATGCCCCAGGGGCGTGCGCTGCAGCCGCTCGATGCGTTCGCGAGCAACCAGGGCGTTGCGGTGGATCCGCACGAAACGGTCGCCAAATTCGTCTTCGAGGGCCTTGAGTGGTTCGTCGAGCAGCACTTCACCGCCTTCATGACGCAAGGTGACGTACTTGTGGTCGGCAATGAAGTAGACCACCTGACCCAACGGAATCAGTTCGATGCCTTTTCGGGTGCGGGCGCTGATGTGGCTGCGCGGACCGCTACCGGTTTCGGCCGCCGGACGAGTCAAGGCCGCGAGCTGGACGCGATTGGGTCGCTCGGCTTTCTTTAATGCTTCATGTAACTGTTCTGTGCGCACTGGCTTCACCAGATAGCCCACGGCGCTGGCCTGTAGGGCTTCCACGGCAAATTCATCGGGCCCGGTGCAAAACACCACGGCGGGCGGGGTTTCGCGTTCGCACAATCGTGCAGCCACTTGCAGGCCATCGAGGCCCGGCATGCGAATATCGAGCAGCACGATATCCGGTTTGTGACTGTCGATCAGTGCCAACGCCTCTTCGCCGTTCGTGGCGCTGGGCTCCAGGACATTGTATCCCTCGAGTTCGCCGACCATTCGGCTCAGGCGCTCGCGGGCCAGGGGTTCGTCATCAACGATCAGGACATTCATATTGCGCTGGATTCCTGCGTGAGTCTCGCACAAGGATAGCGTAGACAGGTGAAGTGACGTCCGTCACCGCGATCCACGCTAAGACTAGCGCGAGGGCCAAAAAGTGCCGCGAGACCGGCGGCTAAATTTTCATCTGCCGCGTGACTGGCGGCCCAGGCCCGCACTGGCGAGGCATCGCCGTAGGGTTTGCTGATACACAATATGAACACCCCTCTTCTCTCTATAGTCAGCTGCAGCATCGAGAAGTGCGCTGATCCTCTGTCCAACTGTAGACGGTTGCCGGGACGTTATTGCTCAATTGAAAAATATCGTTGCGCAATTTCTGTATCGCTTGCTTCGAGCAGGGGCGGCGCGATGAGAAAAAACCTGTCGACCAGTGTCAGCGACAGGATTGGCAACCCTGTTATTATCCGCGTCAGCGTTCCACGCCATCTTTCTTCAAGCCGATACGAGCGAATTCATGAGCACTGACAAGACCAATCAGTCCTGGGGCGGCCGCTTCAGTGAACCCGTCGACGCCTTCGTCGCCCGCTTCACCGCCTCCGTCACCTTCGACCAGCGCCTGTATCGCCACGACATCATGGGCTCGATCGCCCACGCCAGCATGCTGGCCAAGGTCGGCGTGCTGACCGATGCCGAGCGCGACAGCATCATCGATGGCCTGAAAACCATCCAGGGTGAAATCGAGGCCGGCCAGTTCGACTGGCGCATCGACCTTGAAGACGTGCACATGAACATCGAGGCGCGTCTGACCGACCGCATCGGCGTCACCGGTAAAAAGCTGCATACCGGTCGCAGCCGTAACGACCAGGTCGCCACTGACATCCGCCTGTGGCTGCGTGACGAGATCGACCTGATCCTCAGCGAAATCACTCGCCTGCAACAAGGCTTGCTGGAGCAGGCCGAGCGCGAAGCCGCCAGCATCATGCCGGGCTTCACTCACCTGCAAACCGCGCAGCCGGTGACCTTCGGGCACCACATGCTGGCCTGGTTCGAAATGCTCAGCCGCGACTACGAGCGTCTGGTGGACTGCCGCAAGCGCACCAATCGCATGCCGCTGGGCAGTGCCGCGCTGGCCGGCACCACTTACCCGATCGACCGCGAATACACCGCTCAACTGCTGGGCTTCGACGCCGTCGGCGGTAATTCCCTGGACAACGTGTCCGATCGCGACTTCGCCATCGAGTTCTGCTCGGCCGCGAGCATCGCGATGATGCACTTGTCGCGGTTCTCCGAAGAGCTGGTGCTGTGGACCAGCGCACAGTTCCAGTTCATCGATCTGCCGGACCGTTTCTGCACCGGCAGCTCGATCATGCCGCAAAAGAAAAACCCGGACGTCCCAGAGCTGGTTCGCGGCAAGACTGGCCGGGTATTCGGCGCGCTGATGGGCCTGCTGACCCTGATGAAAGGCCAGCCGCTGGCCTACAACAAGGACAACCAGGAAGACAAGGAACCGCTGTTCGACGCCGCCGACACTCTGCGCGATTCGCTGCGGGCCTTTGCCGACATGATCCCGGCGATCAAGCCGAAACACGCGATGATGCGCGAAGCGGCTCTGCGCGGTTTCTCCACCGCCACCGACCTGGCTGACTATCTGGTTCGCCGTGGCCTGCCGTTCCGTGATTGCCACGAAATCGTTGGCCACGCGGTGAAGTACGGCGTGGAAAGCGGCAAGGACCTGGCGGAAATGAGCCTGGAAGAACTGCGCAAGTTCAGCGATCAGATCGAGCAGGACGTATTTGCCGTGCTGACCCTGGAAGGCTCGGTGAATGCCCGTGACCATATCGGCGGGACTGCGCCAGCGCAGGTCAAAAAGGCTGTTGTACGCGGTCAGGCACTGCTCGCCAGCCGCTAAAAGCATCGCGGGCAAGCCCGCTCCCACAAGGATCTCCGACTGGCCAAAATCTATGGCAGACAGAGAAACCTGTGGGAGCGGGCTTGCCCGCGATGACTGACTTCAGAGCACTACAAAACCTACTTTTTGGACGCGATCATCTGCAGAAACGCAGGCATCGCCGCGTTCTTGTCCTTTGCGATCCGCTGCACATGCAGATTCTGCTCCAAACGTTCCAGCAGCGCCCTTGCCGCTGGCATCTTGGCCAGCAGATCAATATCGAGCAGCTTCTGCGCCACAGCACACGCCATCGGCACGCTGTACAGGAAATACAAATCCGCAATGCTGAGACTGTCACCCGCTACGTAAGGGGCAAATTTGCCGTGCCTGCCCAGCGAGGCGAACCCCAGCAGTAACTCAGCCTTGGTCTTTTCCTGGATAGCCTCCGGCACGGACATGCCGAAAAACGCTGCGGGGTAGCAGGCGCGCGCCGGCAGCTCGATGTACAACTCGATTTCCTTGGCCAAAGCCAGCGCCTGCGCTCGCTCGAAGGGGTCGCTCGACAACAGCGGCGTGCCTTTCTGGCTCTGCTCGAGGTACTCGAGAATCACGCTGGTTTCATTGATGAAACCTTGTTCGACGCCCAACACAGGAACCTTGCCGCGCGGGCTGATCGCCAGCGCCTCGGGGCTGGTGCCTGGGTAAAACGGCACCTCTTCAAATGGCAGTCCCTTCTCCAGCAACGCCAGCTTGACCATGTTGTAGTAGTTGCTGACGCAAAATCCATAAAGCTTGAGCATTACATAGCCTCCAGGCCGTGCAGGGGGTTGGCAGCGCCAGTTATAGAACGCCCGGGCACTTCTTGCCAGAAGCATCACAGCGCTGAATGCAGGTAAACTGGCCGCCTTTCCTTGAGGAGCCTGCCATGAGCGAGCAAAACGACATCGACAACGACGAAGAAGAATTCGCTGAAACGACGCTGATCGAAGCGATCGAGAACCAGATCGAAAGCGATAACCCGCCAGCGGCCAAGGCGACCTTCAACAAACTGACCCTGGTGGGTTACGAGCGTGAAGAAATCCTCAACCTGATGGCCCACGTGCTGGCTGTGGAAATCGACGCGATCCTCGAAGAAGACCGCGCGTTCAACACCGAATGGTACGAAACCGCACTGCGCGCGCTGCCAGAGTTGCCGCCGGAAAAAAAATAACCCAGCGCTGTCACGGGGCTTTTGTGGCGAGGTAGCTTGCTCCCGTTCGGCTGCGCAGCAGTCGCAAAGCTTTGGGGCCGCTTCGCGACCCAACGGGAGCAAGCTCCCTCGCCACAGCGGCCCGCCTCCACACAGATTGTCACCAATCAATACCGCCTTGCCCCAGACGCTGACTAAACTGGAAACCACCCCGAGGCAAAAAACCCTGTTACGAGCGCTGGACATGCTGCGCGAGTGGGATCACCTTAGGAGCGCTATCGTCCAATTCCTAGAAAGTCTGGAGTCCTTATGTCGCTTACCCCTGAGTTGGTTGCCGAACTGGAAATCCTCGCCCTCTTCAACCTGGACAGTTCCCAGGAAGGTTTGAAAATTCATCAGACCGCTGCCCCGAAAGCCATTGCCGCCGCCCAAAGACTGTTCGACAAAGAATTGATCACCCAGCCCGATGGCGGTTATCTGACCAGCCTGGGGCGTGACGCTGCACAAAATGTGCAAACCGTTCTAACCATTCTGTCCGTGCGCGAAACAGCCTGAGCATCGCCGCATCGCCCACGGAAACCTCTGTCACGGGATTTCCGCGGGCACACTTGGGTGCCCGCTGTCGCCGCGCGATAGAAATCTGACGCCAGAAACACAAAATCAGCTGAAAAGTCCCGAGGCCGAGGCGCTAAACTGCCCCTCATCCCGAGCCCTCCCACGTCCGAGCCCCGCGAGCCGGATTGAGCTGACATGACCCGTACCCATGAAATCCGCCCCGATCTGGACGAGGGAATCGACCGCAAGGTTCTCAGCCAACTGCGCGCCCGCTTTCTGAAGCTCAACGAGGGCCGGATGGCCCGTGCCATGGAAGGGTTGTCGACCCGCCAGCAAACGGTTCTGACCCTGCTGCCGCTGTTTTTCCATGTCAATCATCCGCTGTTGCCGGGTTATGTTTCGGGTAGCACCCCGGCCGGGCTGTCGAATTACGAACCGGACGCCAACGCCCTCGCCGAAGCCCAGCGCCTGACTCGCTCGTTTTCCTATAAGCCGCGCCACGGCAGCAATCCGCCGCGACCGATTCACGGTCTGTTCCTGATGGGCAGCCTCGGCACCCTGGCCCAGGCCGATCAGAGCGACATGGACGTATGGGTCTGTCACGGACCGGACTTGAGCGAAAGCGAGCTCACAGAGCTGCGCAAGAAATGCCAGCTGCTTGAGATATGGGCCGCCAGCCAGGGTGCCGAGGCGCATTTCTTTCTGATCGACCCGGCTCGCTTCGTGCTCGGCGAGCGCGATACCCAACTGAGTTCGGAAGACTGCGGCACCACCCAGCACTACCTGCTGCTGGACGAGTTCTACCGCACCGCGATCTGGCTGGCCGGCCGTACACCCATCTGGTGGCTGGTGCCGGTTTATGAAGAGGCAGCGTACGACCGGTATACCCATACGCTGTTATCCAAGCGTTTCATCCGTGCCGACGAAACCCTGGACCTGGGGCATCTGGCGTACATCCCGCCCGGAGAATTCATCGGGGCCGGGCTCTGGCAGTTATTCAAAGGCATCGAGTCACCGTACAAATCAGTGCTCAAACTGCTGCTGACCGAGGTCTACGCCAGCGAACACCCCAAGGTCCACTGCCTGAGCCTGCGTTTCAAGCAGGCGGTGTTTGCCAATCGACTGGACCTCGACGAACTGGATCCATACGTCGTGGTTTACCGGCGCATCGAGGAATACCTCACGGCCCGGGGCGAACTGGAACGGCTGGAGCTGGTACGCCGCGCGCTGTACTTGAAGGTCAACCGCAAGCTCACCGGCAGCAGCGGTCGCAACCAGAGCTGGCAGCGTTCATTGCTCGAACGCCTGGCCCACGAATGGCATTGGGATCAGCGTCAGCTCGCATTGCTCGACAGCCGCAGCCAGTGGAAAGTCCGCCAGGTCAGTGCCGAACGCAGAGCCTTGGTCGGCGAGCTGAATTACAGCTACCGCTTCCTGACGCAGTTTGCCCGCAACGAGCAGACCGTCAGCCTGATCAACAAACGCGACCTCAATGTGCTGGGCCGGCGGCTGTATGCCGCCTTCGAGCGCAAGGCCGACAAGGTCGAATTCATCAACCCGGGCATCGCTCCCGATCTGGCCGAAGACACCCTGACGCTGGTGGAGGCACCCAACAAGAAGGAACCGGGGCAAACCCAATGGGGTTTGTACAACGGCAGCCTGACCGCCCACGAGTGGGAGCATTTCGCACCGATCAAGCGCAGTCGTCAGTTACTGGAACTGCTCACCTGGTGCCACCGTAACGGCGTGATCGACAGCAGCACCCGCCTGGCCCTGCACCCAGGCACCAGCGACTTGAGCGAGTTCGAACTGTTCAACCTGCTCGGCAGCCTGCAACAAAGCATCGCCCTGCCTTTGACCACTGTCGCCGAAGAGCCTTTGCTGCGCGCCAGTGTGCCGAGCGAAGTACTGATTCTGGTGAACGTCGGCATCGACCCGCTCAAGCACCATCGCGACCTGAACATCCTGATGACCACCGAGCGCACTGACTCCCTGAGCTATGCCGGTGTGCGGGAAAACCTGGTGCTGACCCTGGATCAGGTCACGCTCAATAGCTGGAACGAGGTGCTGGTCAGCCGCTTTGACGGCCCCCACGCCCTGCTCGACTGCCTGCGCGATTACCTCAACAATCTGCCGGACGGGCCACAACAGCCCAAGCTGCGGGTGCGGTGCTTCTGCCACAACCGCGCGCAATTCATTGCCCGGCGGGTCGAAGAAATCCTCGACACCGCGCAGAACCTGCTGCTGAGCAAACTCAATCATCGTTACCTGATTCAGGTCCAGCAGCATTACCACGTGCTGGAACTGGTGCCCGGCCAAGTCAATCACGTCGCCCTCGCCACGCTGCCGGCACTGCTTGACTACCTCGGCGAAGAACTGGCGAGCTACAGCCCGTTGCATCTGGACCCGATGGCACTGGAAGACCACGACCTGGCGCTGATCCTGCCCATGGGGCAACCCGACTGCATTCAGGTGTTCTACCGGATCAACGAACACCAGGCCGATCTGTACGTACTGGATGAGTTCAATGCCTTGTGGCAACAACGCTTGCCCTATCACGACGAACAAAGCCTGCTGGTGCCGCTGCAACGTTTCCTGCAATCGATCCAGTATCGGCGCGACGCCTTGCTGCCGATGGACGCCGCCCAGCCGCTGAGCCTGGAGACTTTGTATTACCAGTTGTTGCCTTCAGGTACCGCACGGGCGCGTCGGGCCGAAGCCCGGCCGGCGCCGCAAACGCCGGTCAACAAACCGTTTTATGATGTGCAGGCGATCATCGGCAAGGCCGCACCAGGGCAGGTGCAGGTCACGTTGTATTGCAAACAGCGGGAATTTTCGGAGCTGGAATATGGCGACCAACTGTTCAGTGTGGTCGCCGGGGAAATCGTCGAGCAGCGCCGCGAGACTGAACGCTATCGCTGCTACATCACCGACCTGGACCTGTCGGGCCTGCTCGGTGATGGTCAGGGTTCAACTCAGCTGTATCTGCGCTACAAGGCCGACCTGGAACGCGCACTGAACGAGGCGCTCGAGCAGGTCTGAAGGGATGTTATTCCGGGAAGTCGCCGCCATGGGCAGGCTGCGATTCAACTTCCAGCAGGGTCAGCTTCAAGGTCTTGCCGCCCGGAGCTGGCCAGTCAATGTGCTGACCGACTTTCAAACCCAGCAACGCACTGCCCACTGGCGCCAGAATGGAGATCTTGCCTTCGTCGGCGTTGGCATCCTTGGGGTAAACCAGGGTCAGGTGATAGTCCTTGCCGCTGCTTTCTTCACGGCAATGCACACGGGAGTTCATGGTCACGACATCGGCTGGCACCTCTTCGTGACCGACCAGGGTATCGGCGCGATCCAGTTCGGTTTGCAGCGCGATAACGCCCGGCAGCGTGTCATCCAGGCTGTCGATCAGGCGCTCCAGACGCTGTACGTCCAGACGGGTAAGGGTGATGGAAGGTGCGGTCATGATCAGGGCAGACTCCTTTCTTCTGCACGAAAAAAGCAAAACCCCGCCAGAAAAAAGGCGGGGTTTTCACGAGCCTCGATGGGTTGAGGCGTATCTGGACACTATCACAGCTCAATAAATATACAAGCCAGGAGGCGACCACGGCCCTGCGCTGACCATTGTGGCGAGGGAGCTTGCTCCCGCTGGGGCGCGGAGCGGCCCTCAAAATCTTGCGGCCGCTTCGCAACCGAGCGGGAGCAAGCTCCCTCGCCACAAAAGCCCTTAAGCCAAGACTTTGCGTTGTGCAGCCTGCGCACAAATCACTCGCCGCCGCTCATCATCCGCCGAGCGCCATTCACGAATATCTTCGACATGACGGAAACACCCCAGGCAGACCTTCTGTTCATCCAGCCGACACACACCACTGCACGGCGACGGCACCGCCGGGCTGACATTGCTGTAAAGCGGTTTGGGCGGACGAACGGGCGCAGGCTGGGTCACGATCTCACAGCCCTTCGAAATCGAGTTCGACGTCGGCTTGCTGCTTGACGATGCGCTCAAGCATCTCACCGAGCTGCTCCTCACTCTTGTCACACATCCAGCGCTCGCTTTCTGCGTCGTAATCAAAGTGGAAGCCGCCGGATACCGCCGCCAGCCACAGCTGACGCAGCGGTTCCTGACGACTGAAGATCAATTGGCTGCCGTTTTCGAACTTGACGGTGAGTACACCCGCCGAACTCTCCAGATCGATATCCAGGCCACTCTCGTCGAAAATATCCTCCAGCGACTGCTGGGTTGCATCGACCAGGTCGTGGAAACGGGCTTCGGTCAAACTCATTGCGGGAACCTCAAAAAGTGTCTACTCACGCTCAAGCGCCGCAAGATACGGCCGAGCCCCGGTGATTGCAAAGGATAACGTCCAAGCACCGATCTGTGGGAGCGGGCTTGCCCGCGAAGGGGTCAGTACATTCAATATCTTTGCTGACTGAACCAACGCCTTCGCGGGCAAGCCCGCTCCCACAGGGATTGCATTAAACCGACGCACATCAGGCCAAGCCCCGCTGGACGGGAGCCCCGTCGCATAGGCAAGCTGCCGGGTGGCCGGTATACTCCGGCGCAATTAATGCATTTTCAAGGATTTCGCCATGAAGCGCCTGATCTCTTCCCTTGCTGCGCTCGTCGCGGTTGCCTGCCTGGTGTCGGCCTGTGGTCAAAAAGGCCCGCTGTACCTGCCTGATGAGAACCAGGATCCTGCCGAGCAGGCCAAGTCCTCGCAACAGCAGCCTGCCTCCAAAGCACACAAGCACGACGTCTACTAAGGGAACGCTATGGACGCTTTTAACTACCGTGACGGTGAGCTGTTCGCGGAAGGTGTTGCCCTGTCCGCCATCGCCGAACGCTTTGGTACACCGACCTACGTCTACTCCCGTGCCCACATCGAAGCCCAATACCTGGCTTACGCCGATGCGCTGGCCGGCACGCCTCACCTGGTCTGTTTTGCGGTCAAGGCCAACTCCAACCTGGGTGTACTGAATGTCCTGGCGCGTATTGGCGCCGGTTTCGACATCGTTTCCCGTGGCGAGCTGGAGCGCGTACTGGCCGCTGGCGGCAGCGCCGACAAGATCGTGTTCTCCGGTGTCGGCAAGACCCGTGACGACATGCGTCGCGCCCTGGAAGTCGGCGTGCACTGCTTCAACGTCGAGTCCACCGATGAGCTCGAACGCCTGCAAGTGGTGGCCGCCGAGCTGGGCGTTCGCGCGCCGATCTCGCTGCGCGTCAACCCGGACGTCGATGCCGGCACTCACCCGTACATCTCCACCGGTCTCAAAGAGAACAAGTTCGGCATCGCCATCGCCGACGCCGAAGACGTGTACATCCGCGCCGCGCAACTGCCTAACCTGGAAGTCGTCGGCGTCGATTGCCACATCGGTTCGCAACTGACCACCCTGCCGCCATTCATCGACGCCCTCGACCGCCTGCTGGGCCTGGTCGACCGCCTCGGCGATTGCGGCATCTACCTGCGCCACATCGATCTCGGTGGTGGTTTGGGCGTGCGTTATCGCGATGAAGAGCCGCCATTGGCTGCCGACTACATCAAGGCCGTGCGCGAGCGTCTCGACGGTCGTGACCTGGCGCTGGTGTTCGAGCCGGGTCGTTTCGTCGTCGCCAACGCCGGCGTACTACTGACCCAGGTCGAGTACCTCAAGCACACCGAACACAAAGACTTCGCCATCGTCGACGCGGCCATGAACGACCTGATCCGCCCGGCGCTGTATCAAGCCTGGATGGACGTCACCGCCGTGCGCCCGCGTAACAGCGCCGCTCGCGCCTACGACATCGTCGGCCCGATCTGCGAAACCGGTGACTTCCTGGCCAAGGATCGTCAACTGGCGCTGGAAGAAGGCGACCTGCTGGCCGTGCATTCGGCCGGTGCCTATGGGTTTGTCATGAGTTCCAACTACAACACCCGCGGCCGTGCCGCTGAAGTGTTGGTGGACGGTGATCAGGCATTTGAAGTGCGTCGCCGTGAGACGGTAGCCGAGTTGTTTGCTGGCGAAAGCCTGCTGCCGGAGTAAACCCATGCTGCTGCGTTTTACCAAGATGCACGGCCTGGGCAACGACTTCATGGTTCTCGACCTGGTCAGCCAGCACGCGCACATCCTGCCCAAGCATGCCAAGCAGTGGGGCGATCGGCACACCGGCATCGGGTTCGACCAGTTGCTGATCGTCGAGGCGCCCAGCAACCCGGATGTGGATTTCCGCTATCGGATCTTCAACGCCGACGGCTCCGAGGTGGAACAGTGCGGCAACGGTGCGCGCTGCTTCGCCCGCTTCGTGCTCGACAAGCGCCTGACCGCCAAGCGGCAGATTCGCGTCGAGACTAAAAGCGGCATCATCGAACTGGACGTGCGCAACGATGGCCAGATCAGCGTCAACATGGGCGCCCCACGCCTGGTCCCGGCCGAGATTCCGTTCGAAGCGCCGAGCCAGGCCCTGAGCTATCAGGTCGACGTCGACGGCACCATGGTCGAACTGGCTGCGGTGTCCATGGGCAACCCCCATGCCGTGTTGCGGGTCAGCGACATCAACAAAGCACCGGTGCATGAACTGGGGCCGAAAATCGAACATCACCCGCGCTTCCCGGCACGGGTCAATGTCGGTTTTCTCCAGGTCATCGACCGGAACCGCGCGCAGTTGCGCGTCTGGGAACGTGGCGCCGGAGAAACCCAGGCCTGCGGTACCGGCGCTTGCGCAGCTGCAGTGGCTGCGATCAGCCAGGGGTGGATGGATTCGCCGCTATTGATCGACCTGCCCGGCGGGCGTCTGTCCATTGAATGGGCAGGCCCTGGCCAACCGGTCATGATGACCGGCCCGGCAGTGCGCGTATACGAAGGACAAGTGCGTCTTTGAGTGAGCCAAATCCATGACCGACAAGCCCCAGGTTCCCGCCCTACAGCCCGACGAATCCCCTTCCGAAAGCCTTGAGGCGGCGGCGATTGCCGCGTACCTGGAGGCTCATCCGGATTTCTTCATCGAGCATGAAGAACTGCTCCCGGCCCTGCGCATTCCGCACCAGCGCGGCGACACCATTTCGCTGGTCGAACGCCAGATGACGATTCTGCGCGACCGCAACATCGAGTTGCGTCATCGCCTCTCGCATTTGATGGACGTGGCCCGGGACAACGATCGACTCTTCGACAAGACCCGCCGCCTGATCCTCACGCTGATGGACGCCACCAGCCTGGAAGATGTGGTGATCAGCGTTGAAGACAGTCTTCGCCAGGATTTCCAGGTGCCCTTCGTCAGCCTGATCCTGCTGGGCGACAACCCGATGCCGGTAGGCCGCTGGGTGACGCATGCCGACGCGCAAACGGCCATCGGCGGCTTGCTCTCGGAAGATAAAAGCGTCAGCGGCAGCCTGCGGGAACACGAACTGGACTTCCTGTTCGGCGAAGAACAGCGCAAGCAGATCGGCTCCACCGCCGTCGTCGCCATCAGCTACCAGGGCATCCATGGTGTTCTGGCCATCGCCAGCCGCGATCCGCAGCACTACAAGAGCTCGGTGGGCACGCTGTTTTTGAGTTACATCGCCGAAGTCATGGGCCGCGTGCTGCCACGGGTCAATAACTCCCTGCGCTCGGTACGCTGATCGTGGAACGACAACTGGACGCTTACTGCGAACACCTGCGCAGTGAGCGACAGGTGTCGCCGCACACGCTGTACGCCTACCGCCGCGACCTCGACAAAGTGCTGGGCTGGTGCGTCAAACAGAACATCGACAGCTGGGCCGCGCTGGACATCCAGCGCCTGCGCAGCCTGATCGCTCGCCTGCATTCCCAGGGTCAATCGTCCCGCAGCCTGGCGCGGCTGTTGTCGGCAGTGCGCGGGCTCTATCATTATCTGAACCGCGAAGGTCTGTGCGACCACGACCCGGCCAATGGCCTGGCACCGCCCAAGGGTGAGCGCCGCCTGCCGAAAACCCTCGACACTGACCGCGCGCTGCAACTGCTTGAAGGCGCCGTGGAGGATGATTTTCTGGCGCGTCGGGACCAGGCGATTCTGGAACTGTTCTACTCCTCCGGCCTGCGGCTTTCTGAATTGACGGGGCTCAATCTTGATCAGCTGGATCTGGCTGACGGTATGGTTCAGGTGCTAGGTAAGGGCAGTAAAACCCGCCTGTTGCCGGTCGGTAAAAAGGCTCGCGAAGCGCTGGAGTTGTGGCTGCCGCTACGAGCCATGACCAACCCGGCGGACGACGCGGTGTTTGTCAGCCAGCAAGGCCGGCGCCTCGGCCCTCGGGCGATTCAGGTACGGGTCAAGGCCGCCGGCGAGCGCGAACTAGGGCAGAACCTGCACCCACATATGTTGCGACACTCCTTCGCCAGCCATTTGCTGGAGTCCTCCCAGGACTTGCGGGCGGTACAGGAACTGCTCGGCCACTCGGACATCAAGACCACCCAGATCTACACCCACCTGGACTTCCAGCACCTGGCGACGGTCTACGACAGTGCCCATCCACGGGCCAAACGCATTAAAGGCGATGATTCATGACCATCCAATTGATCACCTTCGACCTCGACGACACCCTGTGGAACACCGCACCAGTGATCGCCAGCGCCGAAGCCATATTGCGTGAATGGCTGACCGAGCATGCGCCGAGCCTGGGCGCGGTGCCGGTGGAGCATTTGTGGTCGATTCGCGAGCGGGTATTGAGCAACGAACCGAGCCTCAAGCACCGCATCAGCGCCCTGCGGCGGCGGGTGTTGTTCCATGCGCTGGAAGAAGCCGGTTACGGATATACCGTAGCTTGCGACTTGGCCGATCAGGGTTTCGAAGTGTTTCTGCATGCGCGGCATCAGATCGAAGTGTTTCCTGAAGTTGAGCCGACGCTGGAGACGCTGGCCAAGCATTACGCCTTAGGCGTGGTTACCAACGGCAATGCCGATGTGCGTCGGCTGGGGCTGGCGGACTACTTCAAGTTTGCCCTGTGCGCCGAAGACATCGGTATCGCCAAGCCCGATGCGCGACTGTTTCATGAAGCACTGCAGCGTGGCGGCGCAACCGCCGAAACAGCGGTGCATATCGGCGATCATCCTGGCGATGACATTGCCGGTGCCCAGCAGGCGGGGTTGCGGGCAATCTGGTTTAACCCGGCAGGCAAGGTGTGGGAAGCCGAGAAGGCGCCGGATGCCGAGATTCGTAGCCTGAAGGAATTGCCGGGGTTGTTGGCGCGGTGGAATTCGGCTTCCGCCTGACACATAACCTGTGGGAGCGGCGGTGCGACGATTCGACTTGCCCGCGATAGCGGCGTGTCAGGCGACATCAATTTCGAATGTGACGCCCCCATCGCGGGCAAGCCCGCTCCCACAGGGATCAGGGCGGACTTTGAATTTATGCGCCCATGAAAAAGCCCGCAGCGACGGCGGGCTTGTTCAGCAAGCAAGAAGCAGGCGCTTAGATAGGCCGGCTGCCGTACTTGTTATCAGGCTTCTTGGGAGGATCGGCGACCACATTGGCCTCCACTTCCTGCACCTTGCCGCCCCGTGCCAGAAACTCTTCCATGGCCTTGGCCAGGGCGTCGCGTTCCTTGTTCTTGGCTTCGACGCTCGGCAGCTCATCGACCGACACCGCAGCCTTGGCCTTGCCTTTGGCAGTCGGAACGGGCGTATCACCGCCGTCATCTTCAGCGACGTCTTCTGCCGCCGCTTCCAGGCCTTCTTCGGTTTCGTCTTCGTCGCCTACTTCGAGGTCGTCGTTTTCCAGATCATCGTCGCTCATGTTCTACCTCATGACTTGCGAAAAGCAGATTAGTTATAGCCCAGCTTTGCCGTCTGTCGACGGCTGCCGGAAAAAAATCAACCACCGCTGGTAACCAGCGGTTTTCATGCCCCTTCACCGTGCACGGTGGCGAGGACTTTACGGGCACCGCCGTGATCACGGTGCTCGCCCAGATAAACACCTTGCCAGGTCCCCAACGCCAGTCGGCCTGCCGAGATCGGCAAACTGAGCTGACAGCCAAGTACGCTGGCCTTGAAGTGCGCCGGGAGGTCGTCCAGGCCTTCGTCGTTATGCTCATAGCCGTCTGTTCCTTGTGGGATCAGACGATTGAAAAATCGTTCGAAGTCGCGACGTACCGCCGGATCGGCGTTCTCGTTGATGGTCAACGACGCCGAGGTATGCTGTAGCCACAAATGCAACAGACCGACTCGACACGCCTTGAGTTCAGGCAAGCCGGCGAGTAATTCGTCCGTTACCAGATGAAAGCCTCGGGGCCGTGCTCGCAGGGTAATCAGAGTCTGTTGCCACATACAGTTCTCCGCACGTTCGGGGCGCATTCTAGCGCGCTCTGGAAAAAAACAAAGGCCCTAATAATCCTTCAATCGTGTAAGCCATTGGCCGCAGAAAAACGCCCGTCGTAAACGCGACCGAACGTGTAAGAAAAAACCTTTCAGCCCTTCCTTCACTGACAAATCCCGGACAAAAAAATGCCCGGCAAGCCGGGCAAATTTTTCATGCGCGTGCTTACAAGTTGTAGCCGCGTTCGTTGTGAAGCGCCAGATCGATGCCGACAGCTTCTTCTTCCTCGGTCACACGCAGCCCCATGACAGCGTCCAGGACCTTGAGGATGATGAACGTGACGATCGCGGTGTAGATCACCGTGAAGCCCACGCCTTTGCACTGAATCCAGACTTGTGCACCAATGTCGGTGACGGTACCGAAGCCACCGAGGGCCGGTGCCGCGAACACACCGGTCAGGATCGCACCGAGGATACCGCCGATGCCATGCACGCCGAAGGCATCCAGGGAGTCGTCATAACCGAGTTTGCGTTTCAGGGTGGTTGCGCAGAAGAAGCACACCACGCCCGCCGCCAAACCGATCACCAGAGCGCCCATCGGGCCCACGGTGCCTGCCGCCGGAGTGATTGCAACCAGACCGGCCACAACACCCGACGCGATACCCAGTGCGCTTGGTTTGCCGTGGGTGATCCACTCGGCAAACATCCAGCCCAGCGCCGCAGCAGCGGTGGCGATCTGGGTGACCAGCATCGCCATGCCGGCAGTGCCGTTAGCGGCGGCAGCGGAACCGGCGTTGAAGCCGAACCAGCCAATCCACAGCATCGCGGCGCCCATCAAGGTGTAGCCGAGGTTGTGTGGGGCCATCGGGGTGGTCGGGAAGCCTTTACGCTTGCCCAATACCAGGCAGGCAATCAGACCGGCCACACCGGCGTTGATGTGCACCACGGTGCCGCCGGCGAAGTCGAGCACGCCCCAGTCCCACATCAGGCCGCCGTTGCCGGACCAGACCATGTGCGCAATCGGTGCGTAAACCAGGGTGAACCAGATGCCCATGAAGATCAGCATGGCGGAGAACTTCATCCGCTCGGCGAAAGCACCGACGATCAACGCTGGGGTGATGATGGCGAAAGTCATCTGGAAGGTAATGAAGACCGCCTCGGGGAACAGCGCCGCGGGACCGGTCAGGCTCGAAGGCGTGACACCGGCGAGGAACGCCTTGCCCATGCCGCCAAAGAACGAGTTGAAGTTGACGACGCCCTGCTCCATGCCGGTGGTGTCGAACGCAATGCTGTAGCCATAAATGACCCACAGAATGCTGATCAGACCGGTAATGGCGAAGCACTGCATCATCACGGAAAGAATGTTTTTCGAGCGAACCATGCCGCCGTAGAACAGCGCGAGACCGGGAATGGTCATGAACAGCACAAGGGCTGTCGAGGTCATCATCCAGGCGGTATCGCCGGAATTGAGGACTGGGGCCGCCACTTCGTCTGCCGCCATGGCCAGGCCGGGCATTACGAGGGACAACAGGGCTCCTAGCCCTGCGATTTTACGCAGAGTCATATTGTTTTCTCCTGGGGCGTTGGGTTTGTGGCGGCTTAGATTGCGTCGGTATCGGTTTCGCCGGTACGGATGCGAATCGCCTGTTCCAGATTGACCACGAAGATCTTGCCGTCACCGATCTTGCCGGTGTTGGCGGCCTTGGTTATCGCCTCGATAACCCGGTCCAGATCCTTGTCGTCAATGGCGACATCGATCTTCACCTTGGGCAGAAAATCGACCACGTACTCCGCGCCGCGATACAGCTCGGTGTGACCCTTCTGCCGACCGAAGCCTTTGACCTCAGTAACGGTAATGCCCTGCACGCCGATCTCGGACAGCGACTCGCGCACGTCGTCCAGTTTGAACGGCTTGATGATGGCAGTGACTAGCTTCATGAAAACTCTCTCCCGAATTGGTGGACTTGCCCCAGGAAAACAAACCCGACTCAAGTCTAAGCGCAGTGCCTGGCTTTGTAACGCATCGTCGGCCTTACCTGCCCGTCCGACGCCAGCGAACCACTCCGCACGAAACTTCCCCCGTTCCGCTTGGCGCACTGCATTCGTCACAGCGACTGCATCAGTGCATGGGTCACCAGCGACTAAGCAGAAAGCTTGCCATCTATCCAAAACCCATTGATTTCAAGCCCTTGGCCGCTACCGCAGGCCGTTCCAGCCGATTGACGCAACGGTTACGCACAACAACAGTGCGCAGCCGCCCATCCACATGCGCGAAAAGCGTGCATCCGTTGCCGCCGAGATTGACTATAGACACTGCGTGGTACACTGCCCGCCATTGTTGACAGGAACATTTCCCATGCTCGCGCCCAAAGACTTCCTCGACGCCCTGAGCGGCACCGCCTCCCGCCTCTTCAGCGGCGACACCCCACTGCCGAAAAGCGAAATCGAAAGCCAGTTCAAGGCTCTGTTGCAGAGCGGCTTCAGCAAGCTGGACCTGGTGAGCCGGGAAGAGTTTGATAGCCAGATGGTCGTACTGGCACGGACCCGGGCTCGGTTGGAGAGCCTTGAAGCGAAAGTGGCGGAGCTTGAAGCGAAGCTCAACCCACCTGCTGACGCCGAGTAAGCTGATCATTCCCGCGCTCTGCGTGGGAATGCCGCCAGGGACGCTCCGCGTTCCGCTCCAGATGTGACGCAGAGCGTCACGGGATGCATTCCCACGCAGAGCGTGGGAACGATCATTCAATGTTTTCTGTAGGAGCTGCCGAAGGCTGCGATCTTTTGATCTTAAGCCCCGCAAACATCCCAGCAACTTCCTACAAAGAACACCACCGCCGTCCGATTGCGTCGTAAGGCCTCCAGTTTCTATGCTCATCCCCAGCTGAATGTTCAGCTCTGGGTTTGGCGACCTGGAAGACCCCGACGCACCGCGACCACATTCGACCGAGGAATTTGTTCCCATCTCGAATTATGGCGGCTATGCGTGGGAGACCTTCGGGTCTGCCGGTTTTCGGGCGTCACCGGTTCGCCAACCCGCGCATGGCTGCCACCTTTTTCGTTTGGCGACGATCAGAGGCAGTTTTCTTCATTTGATCCCGAGAACTGCACCATGGACGAAAACTATCTAATCCCCCACATCTTCACCCGCCACAAACTCCACCTCCACGCCCGCCTCCTGGAAAACCAGCCCTGGTTCAGCGCCCGCGACCTCGGCCGATTGCTAAGGCTTTTCCTCGACGAACGAGCGTTACGAAAACTCGACCCCGACCAACACCAGTCCGTGCGAATGCTCATCCACGGCACAGTAGAGAACACACTGCTGATCAGCGAATCCGGCGTCTACGCGTTACTGATCTACCACTACTGCCCCGAATACCGAGGCCTGCGCGAATGGCTGACCCACGATGTCGTGCCAGCCCTCAGAGACGCCCAGCAACCCACCTCAACAGAGCGCCCGATCCTGAGTTTGCTGAACTGGCCGGAGATGTCATTGAGTTTGCTGCACTGGAATAACCAGCCGTGGATTCGGTTGCAGGATGTTCCGCAACTGCTGCCAAATGAGAAACGACCGCGAGGTAGGGTCAATGCGCCGTGGTGGAAGCGTGCTTCGCGGGTGCTGCAGTCTTTTTAAGCTCCCGAAGCTCAACCACGCTCGATTTCGGTTCTGCGCTGATCGTAGGCCGATTGCAGGTTTAGCCAGAACTCGGGGGTGGTTTTCAGGCAGAGCGAGAGCTTCTTTGCGAGCTCAGGACTGATACCACCCTCCTGCATCACAAGAGCTCTCACATCACCCGCGACCTCATTCAACGACCTAGCCAAAGCATCCGCTGTAATACCCAGCGGCTCAAGAAACTCCTTTTCAAGGATTTCGCCAGGATGAATCGGCCGCATTCCAGAATTGCTCATATCCCCTCCTGAGGGCTTGATCAGCTTTGATCATAAGCAGCCACCCCGATCCGACAAGAGCGTCCAAGCTCTTTCACCGAAGTCCTTCATCTATTCAGGCCCGGTCCTACAAAGAAATCTAGCTCCTCTGTTGATTACGCCCAAATACCAGCCGCGACGTGACCTTTGTAGCAGCCTTCGGCAGCTGCTACAGATCGCGTTACGGCTTAACTGACTGGAATCAGCTTGCCCCCCAGCAACATCCTGCGAAAGTTTGGTTACTCCGCCGCCACGCTAAATCATCTGCCCACGACTACCCTTCAAAAACCGCAGGAAGCGGTTCCCTGTCAGCTCAAGGAACGACCATGTCCCTCTCCATCGTCCACAGCCGCGCCCAGGTTGGCGTGGAAGCGCCCGCCGTTACCGTAGAAGTGCATCTGGCCAACGGCTTGCCGTCACTGACGATGGTCGGTTTGCCCGAAGCCGCCGTGAAGGAAAGCAAGGACCGAGTACGCAGCGCGATCATCAATTCGGGGCTGCAATTTCCGGCGCGGCGTATCACCTTGAATCTCGCTCCCGCCGATCTGCCGAAGGACGGCGGGCGATTCGATCTGGCGATTGCCTTGGGGATTCTGTCGGCCAGTGTGCAAGTGCCAACGTTGACGCTGGATGACGTGGAGTGCCTGGGAGAGCTGGCGTTGTCGGGCGCTGTGCGGGCGGTTCGGGGTGTGTTGCCGGCGGCGCTGGCTGCGCGCAAGGCCGGGCGCACGCTGGTGGTGCCGCGGGCGAATGCCGAGGAGGCCTGCCTGGCTTCGGGGTTGAAAGTGATTGCAGTGGATCACTTGCTGGAGGCGGTCGCGCATTTCAATGGCCATACGCCCATCGCACCCTACGCTTCCAATGGTTTGCTCTACGCCAGCAAACCCTATCCCGACTTGAACGAAGTGCAGGGGCAAATCGCGGCCAAGCGCGCGTTGCTGATTGCAGCGGCAGGAGCTCATAACTTGCTGTTCAGTGGGCCACCAGGGACGGGGAAAACGTTGTTGGCGAGTCGTCTGCCGGGACTGTTACCGCCATTGGCCGAGAGTGAAGCGCTGGAAGTTGCGGCGATTCAATCTGTCGCCAGTTGCGTGCCATTGAGTCATTGGCCGCAGCGCCCTTTCCGACAGCCACACCACTCCGCTTCAGGCCCGGCACTGGTGGGCGGTGGTTCAAAACCGCAACCCGGCGAAATCACCCTCGCCCACCATGGCGTGTTGTTCCTCGATGAACTCCCGGAATTTGATCGCAAGGTATTGGAGGTATTGAGAGAGCCACTGGAATCCGGCCACATCGTGATCTCCCGCGCCAAGGACCGGGTACGCTTCCCGGCGCGCTTTCAACTGGTCGCCGCGATGAATCCCTGCCCCTGTGGATATCTTGGCGAGCCCAGTGGTAAATGCAGTTGTACACCGGACATGGTCCAGCGTTACCGCAACAAACTGTCGGGGCCCCTGCTGGACCGCATCGATCTGCACCTGACGGTTGCTCGCGAAGCCACGGCGTTAAATCCTGCGCTGAAACCCGGCGACGATACTGCCACCGCCGCCGAGTTGGTTGCCGATGCCCGAGAACGGCAGCAAAAGCGCCAAGGCTGTGCCAACGCATTCCTCGACTTACCGGGCCTGCGCAGGCACTGCAAGTTATCCACAGTTGACGAAACCTGGCTGGAAACGGCGTGTGAGCGGCTGACTTTGTCGCTGCGAGCGGCCCATCGACTGCTCAAAGTAGCGCGCACTCTGGCGGACCTTGAGCAAGTCGATGGCATCACCCGTGAACACTTGGCCGAGGCGCTGCAATATCGGCCGACAACACTCTAGTCAGCGTCAGCCCTTGGTGAGATCAACCAACGGCGTCTGCCGCACCTCGGTCTCCCGCCCACCCTGGATCTCGCTCACCTGCTTCAACGCCTTATCCACAGCCGCTTTATCCGACAACAAGCTATAGCTGATGCGGAACTGCTTCTGTTCCTTCGGCGCAATCGTCGGCACCAGGTTCAGTGGCCGCTGATACCGGCGGTTGTAGGAAAAGCTCGTCCCCGGCTCCAGCCCCGTGACATAGCCCTGCCCTTGGGTATCGGTGTTTTTCCACAGGGAGAACACGGGCAGTGTTTGAGTATTGAAGCCGACCGAAACCCCCAGGCTGCCGGCCTTGTTATGCAACACGGTCAACGTATCGCCCTTGGCATCGGCATAGGGCACCACGTTGTAAACCGTTTCGTCGTAGTCCTTGGTCGGTGCACGGTAGGTTTGCCAGTCGGGCAGATCGCCCTTGGCCTTGTCGTTGAACGGCGACACCTGTTTCACCGGCGCGACGAAGCGGGCGCCCTGCTCGAGGAACGGTGTACTGAAGTTGCTGTGATACAGCGCCTGGTATTCCTTCGGGTAGTCGCCGTTGTTGGTCAGGGTATCGTTGAGGGCGAACGCGACGCTGCCGGGTTCGGTGACCAGTTCGGTTGCGACGGAGAAGTCGACTTTCTTGAACGCCTGCTCTTTCAGCTCGCCGCGCAGGGTGATGGCGTACGGCGGTTTTTCGTCGATGTGCAGGGTGACTTTGTTCGCAGGGATATTAGCGGCGCGACCGTGCAGGGTCAGCAGTTCGCCGTTGTCGATGCCGGGGTGGCCGACCCATTCGTAGCCGCAGCGGGTGACCAATTCATTGAAGCCTTCCAGCCAGCCCAAACCACCACGACCGTTGAGTTCGATGAAGGACGGGTTGACCACTTCCTTGACCGGTGAATCCCAGCCCATGCGTACATTGCCTACCGAAGCTTGCAGCACGTTCATGCCGCGAGTCGGCACCACCGAGAGTTTCATCGTGCCGTTATCGATGTCGACGATACTCACGCCTTCCTGCCGACCGCCGTGCAAGGTGCGCAGGGTCACACTGAAGGGTTTATCGGTTTTTACCCCGAGTTGCTGGCTGGTGATTTGCCAGTTCTGGACGGCTTTGTCGGTATCGAGCAGGACGTAGTCCCAAGCCATGGCTTGGGAGGCAGCGGACAGTGCGCTGAGAGCAACAAAGAGTTTGAGCGGGGTCATGGCAGCAGCCTTTCTTGGAGTTGTGCCAATTTTATAAACTTGAAGAAACGTTTCAGCAAGCATAAAAATCAAGACACTGGTGCTAAATGCCAAGGAAAACCACTAGAGAGGAATTGATCCGCAGATTTGGGACAAATCCTGAATTGGGTCGATCCCTTCGCGAGCAAGCCCGCTTGTGTCTTGCGCAGGACTTAGACTGAAGATGAGAGCGGTGAGTGGCAAGCTGAACGCCCGGAGTGCTAGCAGCACGTGTGGGAGCCCATGCTGCCATTCACCTCTCCACTCTGGTTATTGAGCCCGAACAGTTGAACGAGCCGACCTCGAACATTACAAGCGTGGAGCCCAACCAGAGCGCTCTCATTTATGAGTGTAAGAGGGTTTAGCCATGTTTTCCTGCGCAGGCATTGATGTTTCCAAAGACAGTCTGGAAGTCTGGATTAATTCGCAAGGCATTGGTGCGAGTTTTCCGAACAGCGCCAGTGGTTTCCCGGTGCTGATTGATTGGTTAAAAGGCTTCGAAGTCACCCGCGTGTTACTGGAAGCCACCGGTGGCTACGAGCGGGGGCCCATGAAGGTGCTTCAAAGGGGCGGCTTTGACGTCTTACGAATCAATCCTCGTCGGGCGAAAGATTTTGCCAAGGCAATGGGTTATCGCGCTAAAACAGACGCGATAGATGCGCGGCTTCTCGCCGAATTTGCAACGATTATAAAGGACGCCGATAGCCGTATCACCAGCGCCGAACAGGACAATTTGCGTGCGCTGGTACAGCAACGCGAAAACTTTGTTCAGCAGCAAAGTGACGACAGGCGGCGTATCAAAACGGCTTCTGTCGACTCGATAAAACCCTTGTTGCAAAGCCATATCGACTATTTAGATCAGGCAATAAAGTCGATAGAACAGCTGATCTGCCAAAGCGCCAAAGACCTGGACAGTGAAAAAATTGCCCGCTTGCGCTCGGTTAAGGGACTAGGGCTCGTGACCGCAGCCAGCATCATGGCCTACCTGCCTGAGCTGGGAGAGGTTGGACGGCACGAGATCGCAGCACTGGCAGGGATCGCCCCTTACAACGACGACAGCGGCAACCACGAAGGGCCTCGTCATATAAGCGGTGGCCGATTTGCCGTGCGACGTGCGATGTACATGGCCAGTTGGGCTGTGATTTTGCGACAACCCGAGTTCAAAGCCCGATATGACGCGCTTCGCCTGAGAGGTAAATGCGCGAAAGTGGCGCTGATCGCCTGCATGCGGGTGTTGTTGATAAGGCTGAACGCGATGATCCGTGACCAAACTGAGTGGAGAGAGCAGGCAGCCTAAACAGACTGCTTGCTCATTTGGGAAATCACATGGTTTGAGACTGTGGAAGTTCGGCTGCCCTTTGATCAAACTTCAAAATAAAAGACATCAAGACAGTTGCTCCCACAGGTTCAGCATCGTGGCTGACCAGCATTACCTGCTCAGCCTGACTTATCCTTTAGGATTATTTTTTGCTGGCGCTGCCGAATGCCTCGGCCTTTTTGATCCCGGGCTTATTGGCTTTCTCCGGGTACGGATCAACAACGGCATCGCCCAGGCCGGTAAGAATTTTCCAGCCATGACGAGTGTGTGGGGTTTTCCGGAGTTGCGGGCACGGCGGCATCGAGGTCTTGGCCTGATTCGAGTATTCGTGACCGCAATCGACACAGGCATAGGTGCCGGGTGAAACATCGCTGCCGTAAGGGACGTAATCTTTTCGCATGGTAAATCTCCTGTGGGGACAGAGAAGATCCTATGCAGATTGCTTCCTTCACGATGTCGGACGTTTCGCTCGATTAGGTCAGGCATTTCCGGCACGCATAAAAAAGATCGCAGACTTCGTCAGCTCCTACAGGGTTTTCGTACATCCGAAAATCCGTAGGTGCTGCCAAAGGCTGCGATCCTTTTAAGGTTTGAATCAGTGACGCTTGCGATTGCTGATCAAGGTGCCCACACCGGTATCGGTGAAGATTTCCAGCAGAATCGCGTTCGGTACCCGACCGTCGATGATCAACGAACTGCCCACACCGCCCTGTACTGCTTCCAGCGCGCAACGAATCTTCGGCAGCATGCCGCCGTAGATAGTGCCGTCGGCGATCAGGTCGTCGACCTGTTGAGTCGTCAGGCCGGTCAGAACCGTGCCCGACTTGTCCATCAGGCCGGCGATGTTGGTCAGCAGCATCAGCTTCTCGGCTTTCAGTGCCTCGGCCACTTTACCGGCCACCAGATCGGCGTTGATGTTGTACGACTCGCCGTTGGCGCCGACGCCGATTGGCGCGATCACCGGGATGAAATCGCCTTTGACCAGCAGGTTCAGCAGGTCGGTGTTGATCCCGACCACTTCGCCGACGTGGCCGATGTCGATGATTTCCGGCTGGGTCATTTCCGGCGTCTGCCGGGTAACAGTGAGCTTTTTCGCACGAATCAACTCAGCGTCTTTACCGGTCAGGCCGATGGCGCTGCCGCCATGACGGTTGATCAGGTTGACGATGTCCTTGTTGACCTGGCCGCCAAGAACCATTTCCACCACGTCCATGGTCTGCGCGTCAGTCACGCGCATACCATCGATGAAGTGGCTCTCGATCGACAGACGCTTTGAGCAGGTCGCCGATTTGCGGGCCGCCACCGTGAACCACCACCGGATTGATGCCAACGGCTTTCATCAGCACGATGTCGCGGGCGAAGCCGGTTTTCAGCTCCTCGCTTTCCATCGCGTTGCCGCCGTATTTGATCACCAGCGTCTTGCCGACATAGCGGCGAATGTAAGGCAGCGCTTCGGACAGGACCTTGGCGGTGTTGGCGGCGGCTTCGCGTTCGAGGGTCATTCAGGGCTCCGGGTGCTTCAGAAGATCAAAACGGTAATTGGAGATCAGGTGCAACGCGTTTCAGCTGGACGTGGAACACATCCTTGATGCGCTGCAATTCAGCCTCGTCATCGGCCTCGAAGCGCAGCACCAGCACCGGTGTGGTGTTGGAGGCGCGAACCAGGCCCCAGCCTTTGGCATAGTCGACTCGCACGCCGTCAATGGTGGTCAGGTCGGCGCCTTCACCCCATTGCGCATCGTGCAATGCATCAATGATGCTGAATTTGCTCTCTTCGGTCACATGGATATTGATCTCTGGCGTAGAAATATCGTTCGGGAAGGTTGCGAACAGCTCTTCCGCGGTGGATTTTTCCTTGCTGAGGATCTCCAGCAGCCGCGCGGCGCTGTAAATACCGTCGTCGAAACCGAACCAGCGCTCCTTGAAGAAGATGTGTCCGCTCATTTCGCCGGCCAACAGGGCGCCGGATTGTTTCATTTTCTTTTTGATCAGCGAGTGACCTGTTTTCCACATCAGCGGACGACCGCCATATTCCTTGATCAGCGGGATCAGGCGGCGTGTGCATTTGACGTCGAAGATGATTTCCGCATCGGGGTTGCGTGCTACTACATCCTTGGCGAACAGCATCAGCAGGCGGTCCGGGAACACGACGCTGCCGGTGTTGGTGACCACGCCCACGCGGTCGCCATCGCCGTCGAAGGCCAGGCCCAGGTCAGCGTTGGTTTCCTTGACCTTGGCGATCAGGTCGACCAGGTTTTCCAGCTTGCCCGGGTCCGGGTGATGGTTCGGGAAGTTGCCATCGACATCGCAGAACAGCGGGATGACTTCGCAGTTCAGGGCTTCGATCAGTTGCGGGGCAATCACGCCGGCCGCGCCGTTACCGCAATCGACCACGACTTTAAGGCGGCGGGCGAGTTTGATGTCCTGGACGATTTCGGTGTTGTAGCGGTCGAGAATCTCGACCTTGGTGATGCTGCCCTTGCCGCTGCTCAGGTTGTTGGTCTTGAGGCGGTCGTGCAGGGCCTGGATCTGTTCGTTGGCCAGGGTATCGCCGGCAATAACGATCTTGAAGCCGTTGTAGTTCGACGGGTTGTGGCTGCCGGTGAGCATCACTCCGGATTTGCCGGCCAGTACGTTGGCGGCGTAGTACAGCGCTGGCGTTGGCACCAGGCCGACGTCGCTGACGTGGCAACCGCTGTCGGCAAGGCCCTGGATCAGTTGTTCCACCAGCTCCGGGCCGGAGAGGCGACCGTCACGGCCGACGGACACGTTGGGTTCGTTCTGGGCCAGGCTCTGGGAGCCGATGGCGCGACCAAGCCAATATGCTGTTTCAGCGTTCAAGAATTCCGGGACGGTGCCGCGAATGTCGTAGGCGCGGAAGATGCTGTCGGGGAACTTGGGTGCGACTTGGGCTGGGGTGCTCATCTGTAGGAATGCTCCATTTTGAAAGTGGCTGGTCCTGTCGGCGAAAAACTCGCCGGCAGGCTCAAACTGAAGGGTATGACGGTGTTTTCCACCGAGAGTTCGTGGTGTGAAAAGGCCATGCCATCAGCATCGGCGAGCAATTGGCCGGCCAATGCCTTGATTTTCAGTGGTAAACCTTCCAGATGACGTCTGTGCAATTTTCATCCTTAAAATGCAGAGGGCAGGTCAGGTCGGGCAGTGCTCCCAGCCTGAATGCCGGTGATCAGTGGCTGCCGGAATGGCCGAAACCGCCGGTGCCGCGCTGGGTTTCGACGAACTCTTCGACCATTTCAAAATGCGCTTGAACCACCGGTACCAGCACCAATTGGGCCAGGCGTTCGCCTACCACCATGTTGAAATCGGTCTGGCCACGGTTCCAGCACGACACCATCAGCGGGCCCTGGTAATCGGAGTCGATCAAACCGACCAGATTGCCCAGCACGATGCCGTGTTTATGGCCCAGGCCCGAGCGCGGCAGGATCAGCGCCGCCAAACCCGGATCGCCAATGTAGACGGACAGGCCGGTAGGGATCAGCAGGGTTTCGCCCGGCTTGATAACGGTGTCTTTTTCCAGCATGGCGCGCAGGTCGAGGCCAGCGGAGCCGGGCGTGGCGTACTGCGGCAGCGGGAATTCGGTACCGATGCGTGGGTCGAGGATCTTGGCTTGCAAAGCGTGCATGTAAATTAAACCTGGTTCAGACGATCGGCGATAAAAGTGATCAGCTGGCGAGCGATTTTGCTCTTGCTGGTCTGGGCGAAAAGCGTGGCGTGCAGCTCACGGTCGATCACGCTGCAGGCGTTTTCTTCGCTGTTGAAGCCAATGCTCGGGTTCGCGACGTCGTTGGCGACGATCAGATCGAGGTTCTTGTCTTTCAACTTGCGGGCAGCGTAATCGAGCAGGTGTTCGGTTTCGGCGGCGAAGCCGACACTGAACGGACGATCGGGACGGGTGGCGATGGTGGCCAGGATGTCCGGGTTGCGGACCATCTGTAGCAACAAGCCGTCGCCGTTCGTAGGGTCTTTCTTGAGTTTCTGTGGGGCGACGACTTCCGGACGGTAGTCTGCGACCGCAGCAGAGGCGATGAACAGGTCGCAAGGGATCGCCGCTTCGCAGGCGGCGAGCATGTCGCGGGCACTGACCACATCGATACGGGTGACGCGATCCGGGGTCGGCAGGTGCACGGGACCGGTGATCAGGGTCACGCGGGCACCGGCTTCTACCGCGGCTTCGGCCAGGGCGAAGCCCATTTTGCCGGAGCTGTGGTTGGTGATGTAACGCACCGGGTCGATGTTTTCCTGGGTCGGGCCGGCGGTGATCAGCACGTGTTTGCCGGTCAGCGCCTGGCGCTGGAAGCAGTCTGCCGCGCACTGGGCGAGGTCGGTGGCTTCGAGCATGCGGCCCATGCCGACGTCGCCGCAGGCCTGGCTGCCGGAGGCTGGGCCGAAGACCTTGAGGTCACGGCTTTCGAGGGTTTGCAGGTTGGCCTGGGTCGCCGGGTCACGCCACATGGCCTGGTTCATCGCCGGGGCAACCGCGACCACCGCGTCGGTGGCCAGCACCAGCGTGGTCAGCAGGTCGTCGGCAATGCCTTGGGCCAGGCGGGCGATCAGGTCCGCGGTGGCAGGAGCGATCAGCACCAGGTCGGCCCATTTGGCCAGCTCGATGTGGCCCATGGCGGCTTCGGCTGCCGGGTCCAGCAAATCGAGATGGACCGGATGCCCGGACAAAGCCTGCATGGTCAGCGGGGTAATGAATTCGCTGCCGCCACGGGTCATGACCACGCGCACTTCAGCGCCCTGGTCGATCAGGCGGCGAACCAGATCGGCGCTCTTGTAGGCAGCAATGCCGCCGCCGACGCCCAGAACGATGCGTTTCCGATACAGCCGCTGCATAGGTCTGCCTTTCATTTCGTTGATGACTGCTTGGCGATACCCCCTCCCCAGGGATGAATTCGCCAGCAAAAAAGATGGGCTACGATATCACAGCGACCGCTATGGAACAGCGGCGCCCACATTCCAGGGAGGTGCTATGAGTATTCGCGATTGGCCGGCGGCCGAGCGGCCACGGGAGAGGTTACTTGAGTTGGGTTCGGGGAGTCTTTCCGACGCCGAACTGCTGGCGATTTTTTTAAGAACCGGCGTATCGGGTAAAAGCGCAGTTGATCTGGCGCGACATCTGCTGACTCAGTTTGGCAGCCTGCGCTCACTGCTAGAGGCCGATCAGGCTGCGTTCAGCAGGCAATTAGGACTTGGGCCAGCGAAGTTCGCTCAGTTGCAAGCGGCACAGGAAATGGGCAGGCGGCATTTGGCCGAACGTGCACGCCAAAAATCGGCACTGGAAAATCCGCAGGCGGTCCGTGAGTACCTGAAATCGATGCTGCGCCACGAGCCTCACGAGGTATTCGGGTGTCTGTTTTTGGATTCAAAACATCAAGTGCTGACCTTTGAAGTGCTGTTTCGCGGCTCCATCGACAGCACCAGTGTCTATCCAAGACAAGTGGTTAAACGCGCTTTGGCCCACAACGCCGCAGCGTTGATCCTCTGTCACAACCATCCGTCGGGTAACTCCAGCCCCAGTCAAGCCGACCGAATGCTGACCAAGCGCCTGCAAGAGGCGCTGGACCTGATCGATGTGCGGGTGCTCGACCATTTCATCGTCGGTGACGGCGATCCGCTGTCCATGGCCGAGTATGGGTGGATGTGAGCGAGGGATACGGAGCTAAGTAAGTCCCTGTGGGAGCGGGCTTGCCCGCGATGACGTCGGCAAATTCAACATGGTTGTCGCCTGAAAGTCCGCTATCGCGGGCAAGCCCGCTCCCACAGGTTTTTTTGTCGGGTCGGATTACTTGAGGTTAACCTTCGAGTAGTCCTGCCGGCCGAACGGACTGACCTGATAGCCCTGCACATCCTTGCGCGTCAGCGCAAAGGCAGTCGGGTGAGCCAGTGGCAGCCACAACGCCTGTTGCTGGATCTGCGCCTGGGCCTGTTCGTAGAGCTTGGTGCGTACACCTTGCTCGCCAGTGGTTTTGCCGGCGCTGATCAACTTATCCAGATCCTGGTTGCAGTAGCGGGCGAAGTTGGTGCCGGATTTGACCCCCGCGCAGGAAAACTGCGGCGTGAGGAAGTTGTCCGGGTCACCGTTGTCGCCGGCCCAGCCCATGAACAACAGGTCGTGCTCGCCGGCCTTGGCGCGGCGAATCAGCTCGCCCCACTCGATTACGCGAATTTCGGCCTGGATGCCGATTTCCGCCAGATCGGACTGCAGCAATTGCGCGCCGAGGCTCGGATTGGGATTCAGCAGGCTGCCGGAGGGGCGAGTCCAGATGGTGGTCTGGAAGCCACTCTTGAGCCCGGCCTTGGCCATCAATGCCCGGGCTTTCTCGACATCATGGGGATAGCCCGACAGGTTTTTGGCGTAGCTCCAGGTATTGGGCGGGTATGGGCCGTTGGCAGGCTCGGCGGTGTCTTCGAATACGGCCTTGATGTAGTTGGCCTTGTCGAACGCCAGGTTGATCGCCTGTCGCACTTCAGGTTTATCCAGCGGCGGATGCTGGCTGTTGATGCCGACGAATGCGGTCATGAAGGCGTCAGTCTTTTCCACCTTCAGGGTCGGTTCCTGCTTCGCAGCCTGTACGTCCAGCGGTTTGGGCGACAGGGCGATCTGGCACTCGTTGCGGCGCAATTTCTGCAAGCGCACGTTGGCGTCCGGAGTGATGGCGAAGATCAGCGGGTCTACCGATGGCTTACCACGGAAGTAATCCGGGTTGGCCTTGTAGCGAATCGAGGCGTCTTTCTGGAAGCGCGTGAAGATGAACGGGCCGCTGCCGATCGGCTGGCTGTTGAGTTTCTCCGGGGTGCCGGCCTTCAACAGTTTGTCCGCGTACTCGGCCGAATAGATCGAGGCGAACCCCATGCTCAGGGTGGGCAGGAAAGTCGAGTCCGGGTGATCGAGGGTGAAGCGGATGGTAAGCGGGTCCAATGCGTCGATCTTCTTGATCAGCGCCGGTAACTGCATCGACTGGGCGTGGGGGAAGCCGCTCTGGGCGACTTTGTGCCATGGGTTCGCGGGGTCGAGCATGCGGTCAAAGCTGAACTTCACGTCTTCGGCGGTCAGGTCACGCGTCGGGTTGAAGTATTCGGTACGGTGAAATTTTACCTGCGGGTGCAATTTGAAGACGTAGGTCAGGCCGTCGGGTGTGACTTCCCAGCTGTCCGCCAGGCTGGCGACCACTTTGCCGCTGGCGGTGTCGAAGTCCACCAGGCGGTCCATCAGCACGTCGGCCGAGGCGTTGGTGGTGGTCAGCGAGTTGTATTGCACCACATCGAACCCTTCCGGGCTGGCTTCGGTGCAGACGCTCAGGGCGGCAGCCATAGCCTGTGGGCTCAGTAGAAGCGGGGCGAGCAGCAGCGGTAGGGCAGCGAGGCGCATGGTCGGATTCCTTTACAGATCGAAGGCCCATCTGCAAGTGCAGTCTGGAAAAGGCTTACCCTAGTGGGCTCTTTTGCAAATGACTATCCCCTTTTTCGTTTTAAGGGGACTATGTGCGCTTGTTTTCGGTGATGCGGGCCGAGGAAAACCCGGAATCGGTCGGTTAGCCGATTCTCTGCGACGAGCGGTCTTAATCGACGACAGCCTTTATTCAAGGCGCCCGGCGCCCGGAAAAAGGGGATTTTATCAAGTTCGCGCACACGGAATGTTGTTGCTCTTCAGTCTTTCTGGTATAAAGCAGCGCTCTTTTCTAGGGGCCCGGTTCCTTCACTGTAGGTGTAGCCGGTAAGACCTCTAAAGAAACGCGGCGCCTGGCGCCAAATGACTGAGAGATTAAGCGGCCAACCCATGCCGGGTTGGGCATGTGGTTTTAGAGGGCTGAGGCATGTCGAGAGTATGTCAAGTTACCGGTAAGGGTCCGGTGACTGGGAATAACATTTCCCACGCAAACAACAAAACCCGTCGTCGTTTCCTGCCGAACCTGCAGCATCATCGCTTCTGGGTTGAAGAAGAGAAACGTTTCGTGCGTCTGCGCGTATCTGCCAAAGGCATGCGTATCATCGACAAGCGTGGCATCACTGTCGTGCTGGCCGAAATCCGCAAAGCTGGCAAGATCTAAGGGAGCTAATCATGCGTGAATTGATTCGTTTGATTTCGAGCGCCGGTACTGGTCACTTCTACACTACCGACAAGAACAAGCGCACTACTCCGGACAAAATCGAGATCAAGAAATTTGATCCGGTTGTTCGCAAGCACGTGATCTACAAAGAAGGCAAAATCAAGTAATTGATTTTTCCCTCTTACGAAAAAGGCCCGTATCGCGAGATACGGGCCTTTTTTGTTGCCTGTGGGTTTTGTGTTGTCTGTCAGGGCTCATCGCGGGCAAGCCATGCTCCCACAGGTTTTGTGATTGACACAGATCCCTGTGGGAGCGGGCTTGCCCGCGATGGGGCCGGTTCAAACAGCGCAAGTTTTCAGGCCTTCTGTTCAAACACCACATAAATCTTGCGGCACGGCTCCAGTACTTCCCAGGTGCCTTTGAAACCGGCCGGAATCACGAAGCGATCGCCCACGCGCAGGGTCTTGGCGTTGCCATCGCCGTCGCGCAGCACTGAAACCCCCTGAACAATTTCGCAGTATTCGTGCTCGGTATAGTTCACTAGCCACTGGCCGACTTCGCCTTCCCAAACACCTGCACTCATCTGGCCGCACGGGCTGTTGTAGTGGTTGTACACCGCTTGCTCGGGGTCGCCCTTGAGGACTTTCGCCGGGTCGGGCCGATAACGATCGGGCTGGGTGTTGGCCTGGCTGAAATCGACGATGTCCTGAATGCTCATGCTGGTATTCCCCCGTGATTGCGCTGGAAAATTGAAAGTCTATGTTTATTAAAATGAACATCGCAAGGCCGTTTGCCAGCCTTGTGTCAAATATATTGAAACTTCACCGGCCGCTGGTTTAGGGTAATGGTTGCCTTGAGCCGAAAAGCAGGCTGGCCGGGCAGAATTCCTGACAGCACCCGCATAGAACGCGGGGCACTCGTATTCAATAAGAGGAGGACACTCGAATGACCACCCTGACTCGTGCCGACTGGGAACAACGGGCTCGCGATCTGAAGATCGAAGGCCGCGCCTACATCAATGGTGAATACACCGATGCCGTCTCCGGTGAGACCTTCGAGTGCATCAGCCCGGTCGATGGCCGTCTGCTGGGCAAGATTGCCAGCTGTGACGCCGCCGACGCCCAACGCGCCGTGGACAACGCCCGCGCCACTTTCAATACCGGCGCCTGGTCGCGCCTGGCGCCGACCAAACGCAAAGCCACCATGATTCGTTTTGCCGGCCTGCTGAAACAGCACGCCGAAGAGCTGGCGCTGCTCGAAACCCTGGACATGGGCAAGCCGATCAGCGATTCCCTGTACATCGATGTTCCAGGCGCGGCGCAAGCCCTGAGCTGGAGCGGTGAAGCCATCGACAAGCTCTACGACGAAGTCGCTGCTACCCCGCACGATCAACTGGGGCTGGTGACTCGCGAGCCGGTCGGTGTGGTTGGTGCGATCGTGCCGTGGAACTTCCCGTTGATGATGGCTTGCTGGAAGCTCGGCCCGGCGCTGTCCACCGGTAACTCGGTGATCCTCAAGCCTTCCGAAAAATCGCCGCTGACTGCCATTCGCATTGCGGCTCTGGCCGTTGAAGCCGGTATTCCGAAAGGTGTGCTGAACGTGCTGCCGGGTTACGGTCACACCGTCGGCAAGGCCCTGGCCCTGCACAACGACGTCGACACCCTGGTGTTCACCGGGTCGACCAAGATCGCCAAGCAACTGCTGATCTACTCCGGCGAATCGAACATGAAGCGCGTCTGGCTCGAAGCCGGTGGCAAGAGCCCGAACATCGTGTTCGCCGATGCGCCGGACCTGCAAGCCGCCGCCGAAGCCGCTGCCGGCGCCATTGCCTTTAACCAGGGCGAAGTCTGCACCGCTGGTTCGCGTCTGCTGGTCGAGCGTTCGATCAAGGACAAGTTCCTGCCGCTGGTGATCGAGGCCCTGAAAACCTGGAAGCCGGGCAACCCGCTGGACCCGGCAACCAATGTCGGTGCGTTGGTGGATACCCAGCAGATGAACACTGTGCTGTCCTACATTGAGTCCGGTCACACCGATGGCGCCAAACTGGTGGTGGGCGGCAAGCGCATTCTTCAGGAAACCGGTGGCACTTACGTTGAGCCGACGATTTTCGATGGCGTGAGCAACGCGATGAAAATTGCTCAGGAAGAGATCTTCGGTCCGGTGTTGTCGGTCATCACCTTCGACAGCGCTGAAGAAGCCATCCAGATCGCCAACGACACACCTTACGGTCTGGCCGCTGCGGTCTGGACCGCCGACATTTCCAAGGCTCACCTGACTGCCAAGGCTTTGCGTGCCGGTAGCGTGTGGGTCAATCAATACGACGGCGGCGACATGACCGCACCGTTCGGTGGCTTCAAACAATCCGGCAACGGTCGCGACAAATCGCTGCACGCGTTCGACAAATACACTGAGCTGAAGGCGACCTGGATCAAGTTGTAAGTCAGTAAGGGAGCCCGATTGAACATCGGGCTCTGAAGGACACAGATCCCCTGTGGGAGCGGGCTTGCCCGTGATAGCAATCTGACAGCCAACCTCTATGTTGAATGTTAAGACGCCATCGCGGGCAAGCCCGCTCCCACAGTGTTTTGCGCTGCACATAAAATATCCACAGGAGCGTGGAACATGCGTTGGGCGACTTATTTCGCCGTGTTGGCGTCTGTCTTGAGTGTTGGCCTGGCCTTGGGTGTCAGCATGCCGTTGGTGTCGTTACGCCTGGAAGGCTGGGGCTACGGCTCGTTCGCGATCGGTGTGATGGCGGCAATGCCGGCCATTGGGGTATTGCTGGGGGCGAAAATCTCCAGCCACCTCGCGGCCCGTCTTGGAACGGCCAATCTGATGCGCCTGTGTCTGTGGGCCGGTGCGGTATCTATCGGCTTGCTGGCAGTGTGGCCGAGCTATCCGGTCTGGCTGGCGCTGCGGTTGATGATCGGGGTGATCCTGACCCTCGTCTTCATCCTCGGCGAAAGCTGGATCAACCAACTGGTGGTCGAGCAATGGCGCGGTCGGCTGGTGGCGTTGTATGGCAGTAGCTATGCGCTGAGTCAGCTGGCCGGGCCGTTACTGTTGGGTGTGTTGGGCACCGAGCACGATTACGGCTTCTGGGTCGGAGTCGGTTTGCTGATGACGTCACCGTTCCTGCTGCTGGGCCGCGGCGGCGCACCCTCCAGTGAAGCTTGTAGCGTAACCCTCGGTGATTTGTTGACCTTCTGCCGCGGCTTGCCGGCAATTGCCTGGGCAGTGTCGCTGTTCGCTGCGTTCGAAGCGATGATCCTGACTTTGCTGCCGGTCTATTGTCTGCGTCAGGGCTTCACCACGGAAATCGCCTTGGCGATGGTCAGCACGGTGGTGGTGGGTGATGCCTTGCTGCAATTGCCGATTGGCGCGCTGGCTGATCGCTTGTCGCGGCGTACGCTATTCACCGGCTGTGCGATGCTCTTGTTGCTGTCGAGCCTGGCGATTCCATTGCTGATCGACACGCTACTGATCTGGCCGCTTTGGGTGTTGTTTGGCGCCAGTGCCGGCGGTTTGTTCACCTTGTCGCTGATCCTGATCGGCGAGCGTTATCGCGACGATGCGCTGGTGCGGGCCAATGCCCACATCGCACAGCTATGGGGAATTGGTTGCCTGATCGGGCCCTTGGCAGCCGGTGCCGGAAGCCAGTGGATCAGCGGGCATGCCTTGCCGTTACTGATGGCGGCGGGCGCGTTGGGGCTGGTGATTCTGGTGTCGCGGCAAGGGGCGTTTGGCACGGTTGCCGAACCGGCCTGAGCGCTGCACAAACCTGTGGTGAGAGGGCTTGTCTGTGGTCAGAGAGCTCGCCACAATTGATCACCAGACTCCTGACTACAGCATCTTCTCTAGGCCAACCATGCTGCTGAGCCATGAATTGAAGTGTCGCCACCAACCTCCCGGTTCTTTGGTCAATGTGTGCTGCTTGCCGTCATCTTCGGTGACCCAGACGATCTGACCCTTCTCCAGCCGGGCCTGATAGCTGAGGGCGGGCGCCATGCCCTCCAGTGCCAGTTCGCGCACCCGCCCGGCGAGCTGTGGGTTGTCCACCAGTACCCCGACTTCGGTGTTCCACAGTACCGAGCGAGGGTCGAAATTGAACGAGCCGATGAAGGCTTTCTGTCGGTCGAAAATCATCGCCTTGCTGTGCAGGCTGGAGTCGGAGCTTTGGTAGGAGCTGCTCCTGCTGTGAAACAGTCTCGGTCCGCTGCCGCTGTCACCGTTGTCGCCGGGCTGGCGGCGTAATTCGAACAGTTGCACGCCGTGCTCCAGCAAGGCTTTGCGATAGGGTGCGTAACCACCATGTGTGGCCGGTACATCGGTGGCTTCCAGTGAGTTGGTCAGCAAACTCACCGACACGCCGGCATCGGCGCGACCGGTCAGGTACACCAGCCCCGGTTCGCCGGGCACGATGTAAGCCGAGACCATGATCAGCTCCTTGCTGACCCCATTGAGCTCGGGCGCCAACTGGGTGGTCAGTTGCAAGTGCGGAGCCGGCTCGCCCTTGGACAGTACCTTGCTCGGTGCGTCCCACAGCGCCTGGTTCCACGCCCAGATCAGTTCCCGGCGCCAGACATCCAGGCGCGGGTGAGTGGTGTAGGCCATCAGCTGTTGATAGAGCGCGTGATTCTGTTTGCGCGTTTCCTCCAGGGATTCGTCCAGTCGGGTCCGGGTGTTTTTCAGATCCCTGGCTGTCGGCTTGGTCGAGAGAAACTGCTCGATCGGCTTGCTCAAGGCGCTGTTCCAGTACTGGTCGAAGCTGTGCCCCAACTGCTCTGCAACCGGGCCGACACTGAGCATGTCGATGTCGGTGAAATTGAGGTTGGGTTCGGCATCGAAATATTCGTCCCCCAGGTTGCGCCCGCCAACGATCGCCGCGCTGTTGTCCGCGACCCACAGTTTGTTATGCATGCGCCGATGTTGCTGCGACAGGTTGAAGAACCGGCCCATGGTTCGCGTAACGACGGTGCTGCGGCCCAGGTGCAGCGGATTGAATACGCGGATCTGAATCTTCGGATGCGCGGCGAGAGTCGCGATGATCCGGTCCAGACCATCGCTGGTGGTGTCGTCGAGCAGAATCCGCACCCGCACGCCGCGGTCGGCGGCCTTGAGCAGCTCGCTCACCAGTATTCGTGTGCTGATGCCGTCATGGACGATGTAGTACTGCAGATCGAGGCTGCTTTGGGCGTTGCGAATCAGCTCGGCACGAACGGTGAAGGCCTCGGCGCTATCGGAGAGCAGGCGAAAGCCCGATTGGCCCTGATGGGGGGCAGCCTGTGCCTGGATCGAACGGCCGAACGCCGAATTGGCCGCCGGCAGGGCCTGACTCGGTTCGCGAGGGACATTGAGTGTTGTACAGCCACCCAGGAACGAGGCGAGTAACAGAAGAGCAAGCAGGGGCTGTCTGATTCTCACGGAGCGTATTCCGGGTGGTGGCGGTTAGCATATGGACGCCGCACCCCGAAGAAAGGTCAGTCGGTTTCCGCCAGCAGTTTGATCGCTGTCGCACCGACCTTTCGTACTGCTTCTTCGATCTGCGGGGTTGTTTTGGCAGCGTAGTTCATCCGCAGGCAATTGCGGTACTTGCCCGAGGCGGAAAAGATACTGCCGACAGCAATCTGTACGCCTTGATCATGCAGCGCCCGATTGAGTTTCAGGGTGTCGAAGCCCTCCGGCAGTTCAACCCACAGCATGAAGCTGCCTTGCGGACGGCTGGCTCGGGTGCCGACGGGGAAATAGCGGGTCACCCAGTCGATCATCGCGTCGCGATTGCGCTGGTATTGCGTGCGCATCCGCCGCAAATGTGGTTCGAAGTGCCCGGCCTTGAGAAATTCGGCAATCGCAATTTGCGGTTGCGGCGCGGTGGAGCCGGTGCTGATGTACTTCATGTGCAGCACCCGTTCCAGATAACGGCCCGGTGCGACCCAACCAATGCGCAGGCCCGGTGCCAGGGTCTTGGAAAAAGAACTGCAGAGCAGGACGCGGCCGTCTTCGTCGAAGGATTTGATCGTGCGCGGGCGCGGGTAGGTGTAGGCCAGCTCGCCATACACATCGTCCTCGATAATCGCCACGTCGAAACGCTGTGCGAGCGTCAACAGCGCACGTTTGCGCGACTCCGGCATGATGTAGCCCAGCGGGTTGTTGCAGTTGGGGGTCAACTGTATGGCTTTGATCGGCCATTGCTCCAACGCCAGTTCCAAAGCATCGAGGCTGATGCCGGTGAGCGGGTCGGTGGGGATTTCCAGGGCTTTCATGCCCAGGCCCTTGAGCGTCTGCATGGCGCCGTGAAAGCTTGGCGAATCCACGGCGACGATATCACCCGGCTCGCAGATGGCGCGGATGCTGGTGGACAGCGCTTCATGGCAACCGGTAGTGACCACCAGATCGTTGGCGCTCAACTGGCAGCCGGAATCGAGCATCAGGCGAGCGATTTGCTCACGCAATTCAAGGGTGCCGTAGATGTTGTCGTAATACAGGCCGGGCATGTCCTGACGACGGCTGATTCGCGCCAGGTTGCGCAGCAGCGGTTTCATGGTCGGCGTGGTGATGTCCGGCATGCCGCGACCCAGTTGCACGACGTCCTTGCGCGGTACGGCGCGGATCAGTTCCAGCACCTGATCCCACTGCGAAATATCCACCGGTCGCTGGGCCGGCCGGCCAACCACTGGCAACTCTGGCAGTTCGCGACTCACGGGCACGAAGTAGCCGGACTTGGGTTTGGGCATCGCCAGACCAACGTCTTCCAGCACTCGATAGGCCTGCTGCACTGTGCTCAGGCTGACCCCGTGTTCGACACTCAGCGCCCGCACCGAGGGCAACCGGTCGCCGGGGCGATAGAAGCCCTGTTCGATACGCGTGCCGAGCAATTCGGCGAGGTTGACGTAAAGGGTCATGACGCAGTCTCGGTATGGGTGATTGGGTTAACCAGTACAGATGGGGCAAAAATATGTGATTCAGAGGCTGAAACGGAAAATCTGTATGGAATTAATACACCATCGTTGAATCTGTAATGCTTTTTGCCGTCCGCGCATCATGAAAGCTCTGGCTACCCAAGTAAACAGGAGCGACGAAAATGAACGGCTTGAGCGATGTGCGGCTGACGTTACACAGTCAGGAACTGGCGGCAGGGCAAAAAAACGGCGCACGCGAGGCGGTCATGCGCAACGCACCGTCTGGCCTGGGTCGCTGGGGCCTGTTCTGGCATCGTCTGCACACGCGCAAGGCGTTGCTGACGCTGACACCGGAGCAGTTGAGGGATGTAGGGCTGAGTCGGGAGCAGGCGTTGGAGGAGGGGCTTAAATCGTTTTGGCGGATTTGAGTTCCAGGGCGCTCTTACGGGCCTCATCGCGGGCAAGCCCGCTCCCACAGGGATTGGCGGTGAACACAATTCTTGTGAATACCAGCGACCATTGTGGGAGCGGGCTTGCCCGCGATGAGGCCCGTAAGAACGCCAACTAACCGATCAGACCAACTCCTTCATCCGATGCCAAAGCATCCCCAACGCCAACAACGGCGAACGCAAATGTTTGCCGCCGGGGAACGTGATATGCGGCACCTTGGCAAACAGATCGAACCCTCCACTCTGCTGACCGCTGATGGCCTCAGCCAACAACTTGCCCGCCAGATGCGTGGCGTTCACCCCATGGCCGGAATAGGCCTGGGCGTAATACACATTCGGCTGTTCCTTGAGCCGGCCGATCTGCGGCAGGCGATTGGCGCCGATGCCAATCATCCCACCCCATTGATAGTCGATTTTCACCCCGGCCAGTTGTGGGAACACCGCCAGCATCTTCGGTCGCATGTACGTGGCGATGTCTTTCGGGTCGCGTCCTGAATAATGGCAGGCGCCGCCGAACAGCAAGCGTCGGTCCGCCGAGAGTCGGTAGTAATCCAGCGCCACCCGTTGATCGCAGACCGCCATGTTTTGCGGCAACAGCGCGTGGGCCTGTTCTTCGCTCAAGGGTTGCGTGGCGATGATGTAACTGCCGGCGGGCAGCACCTTGCCGCCGAGTTGCGGATTGAGATCGTTGAGGTAGGCGTTGCAACCCAGTACCAGCGTCTTCGCGCGAACCGAGCCCTGGGCGGTGTGTACCTTGACCTCGGGGCCGTAATCAATACGGGTCACTGCCGATTGCTCAAATAGCTTCGCGCCCAATTGCCGGGCGGCGGCCGCTTCGCCGAGTGCCAGGTTCAAGGGGTGCAGATGCCCGGAGCCCATGTCGATCAAGCCACCGACATAGCGATCGGAACCCACCACGCTGTGCATTTCATTGGCTTGCAGCAAACGGGTTTCGTAACGGTAACCGAGGCTGCGCAGCTCGGTGGCGTCTTCGGCGAAGCCTTCCAGGTCGTGAGCTTTGTTGGCGAGGTCGCAGTAGCCCCAGGTCAGGTCGCAAGGGATCTGAAAACGCTCGATCCGCTGTCGGACGATTTCCACCGCTTCCAGGCCCATCAGTTTCATCTGACGCACACCGTCGACGCCGATCACGTTGGCGAACTGGTCGAGGCCATGTCCGACGCCGCGAATCAATTGCCCGCCATTGCGTCCGCTGGCGCCCCAACCAATCTTGTGCGCTTCCAGCAACACCACGCGCAAGCCTCGCTCGGCCAATTCGAGGGCGGTGTTCAGCCCGGAGAACCCGCCTCCCACCACGCACACGTCCGCAACCAGCTCACCTGTGAGCACCGCAAGATCGGGCTGCGGCAGGCTGCTGGCGGCGTAATAAGAGGCCGCGTGTTGATGGCTCGGGGCAGGTTGCTGAACGGGGGCGTTCATGTGCGTCATCCTGAGTTCGTGTGTTTGAAAAAGTTGACGGAGCATAAGCCGCCGCTTCGGACCCGGGCAACACCGGTCGGTCGATGCTGTCTGGATCGGGGTTTTTGCGTCAGAATCCCGGTCTATTTCGCATTCGGTCACCGCTTCGATGAGTTGCAACAGTCAGAAAATTCGCACGCTGCGCCAGCAGATTCCCTCTTTCGAGTGCGTGCCCGGCTGCCATGACTGCTGTGGGCCGGTGACCACCTCGCCCGAAGAAATGTCCCGCCTGCCGCGCAAGACCCGGGCCGAGCAGGATGCGGCGATGGATGAACTCAACTGCGTCCATCTGGGCCCCAACGGCTGCACGGTATATGACGAACGACCGTTGATCTGTCGGCTGTTCGGCACCACCAAGACGTTGCCATGCCCCAACGGGCGGCGACCGGTGGAACTGATCCATCCGCGGGTCGAGAAGCAGATTCATGAGTACATGGCTTCTACCCGACAGGTGTTGGTCTGACTGTTGCGTAAGTCAGACTCACTGAGTCGACCCCATCGCGGGCAAGCCCGCTCCCACAAGATCGGCGCAACACCTGTGGGAGCGGGCTTGCCCGCGATGGGGCCCGGACATGCACCACAAAGCCTCAATCCGGAATCGGCAGGTTCAAGCTCTCTTTCACTTCTTCCATCACGATATAGCTCTTGGATTCGCGCACATGCGGCAGCTTGAGCAGGATGTCGCCCAGCAGCTTGCGGTACGAGGCCATCTCGGAAATCCGTGCTTTCACCAGGTAATCGAAGTCCCCTGACACCAAATGGCATTCCAGTACGTGGGGCAGTTTCAGCACCGCGCGTCGGAACTCTTCGAAAGTATCGCCGGATTTGTAGTCGAGGCTGATCTCGACGAACACCAGCAGGCTACCCTTGAGGTGCTGCGGGTTCAGGCGGGCGTTATAGCCCATGATGATCCCTTCGCGCTCCAGGCGCCGTACCCGCTCGGTGCAGGGCGTGGTGGAGAGGCCGACCTTTTCCCCCAGTTCGGTGAAGGAAATGCGCCCGTCCGCTTGCAGGATCCGCAGGATGTTGCGGTCGATCTTGTCCAGCTCACGTTTGGTCTGTGTGTTGGTCCGCATAGGGGATGCGCCTCCGTGAAAAGGGTTTTTGCCGAGAATTGTCGCCAAATATAGGCACTTATATAGTGAAAAGCACTGGCTAATCTTTTTTAAACTGCCCACATCTTCGGTCTGCACAATAAACGTCAGCGGTAAGCCGCGATGAGGGATATGAAAATGCGCGTTCTGGTCTTGGGTAGCGGCGTCATCGGTACCGCCAGTGCCTATTATCTGGCACGAGCCGGCTTTGAAGTGACGGTCGTGGACCGTCAGCCAGCGCCGGCCATGGAAACCAGTTTCGCCAACGCCGGGCAGGTTTCGCCGGGTTATGCCTCGCCGTGGGCCGCGCCGGGCGTGCCGCTCAAAGCCATCAAGTGGCTGTTGCAGCGTCACGCGCCATTGGCGATCAAGGCCACCGCCGACATCGACCAATACCTGTGGATGGCGCAGATGTTGCGCAACTGCACCGCCAGTCGTTACGCGGTGAACAAGGAGCGCATGGTGCGCCTGTCAGAGTACAGCCGTGACTGCCTCGACGAATTACGCGCCGAAACCGGCATTGCCTACGAAGGCCGCAGCCTCGGAACTACCCAACTGTTCCGCACCCAGGCGCAGCTCGATGGCGCCGCCAAAGACATCGCCGTGCTGAAAGAGTCCGGCGTGCCGTTCGAACTGCTCGATCGCGCCGGTATTGCCCGGGTCGAACCGGCCCTGGCCAGTGTCACCGACATCCTCGCCGGTGCCTTGCGCCTGCCAAACGACCAGACCGGCGACTGCCAGATATTCACCACCCGCCTGGCCGAAATGGCTACGAAACTGGGTGTGGAATTCCGTTTCGGCCAGGACATTCAGCGCCTCGACTTCGCCGGTGATCGCATCAACGGCGTGTGGATCGACGGCAAGCTGGAAACCGCCGACCGCTACGTGCTGGCGCTGGGCAGTTACTCGCCGCAATTGCTCAAGCCGTTGGGCATTAAGGCCCCGGTGTACCCACTCAAGGGTTACTCGCTGACCGTGCCGATCATCAACCCGGCGATGGCCCCGACGTCGACCATTCTCGACGAGACCTACAAGGTCGCGATCACTCGTTTCGACAACCGCATCCGCGTTGGTGGCATGGCGGAAATAGCCGGTTTTGACCTGTCGTTGAACCCGCGTCGACGCGAAACCCTGGAGATGATCGTCAACGACCTTTATCCTCAGGGCGGCAATCTCGCCGAGGCGAGTTTCTGGACCGGCCTGCGTCCGACCACCCCGGATGGCACGCCGATTGTCGGTGCCACGCCATTCAAAAACCTGTTCTTGAACACGGGCCACGGCACACTCGGCTGGACCATGGCCTGTGGCTCCGGTCGTTTGCTGGCTGACCTGATGGCGAAAAGAACGCCACAGATCAGCGCCGAAGGCCTCGATATTTCCCGTTATGGCAACAAATTTCAGGAGTCCGCAAAACATGTCAATCCAGCGCCAGCTCACCAATGAGCGTATGAGCCAGATCGTTGTCCACAACAGTACCGTGTATCTGGCAGGGCAGGTCGGCGATGACATGAGCGCCGGGATTGAACAGCAGACCCGTGAAACCCTCGCCAACATCGAGCGCTTGCTGGATCTGGCCGGGACCGACAAGAACCGTCTGCTGTCGGTGACGATTTACCTGAAAGACATCGATGCGCACTTCGCAGGCATGAATTCGGTGTGGGACCAGTGGCTGCCAAAAGGCGTCGCCCCGGCTCGCGCGACGGTCGAATCGAAGCTGTGCGAACCGCAAATCCTGGTCGAGCTGTCGGTTGTTGCCGCGCTGCCATAACGCTCAGCCAGAAAGATCCCTCTCCCGGCGCTGTTGGCGGTTCACGCTGTCAGCCAGCGCCGGTTTTTTTCAAATGACCGACTAGAAGTCTGCCGCCATGCGTCCAGCCCGTGCCCTGATCGACCTTCAAGCCCTGCGCCACAACTACCGGATCGCTCGTGAAGTCACGGGGGCCCGTGCCCTCGCGGTGATCAAGGCCGATGCCTATGGTCATGGCGCGGTACGCTGCGCCCAGGCGCTGGAAGCCGAGGCGGACGGGTTTGCCGTGGCGTGCATCGAAGAAGCGTTGGAGCTGCGCGCCGCCGGCATTCGTGCGCCGGTGTTGCTGCTGGAAGGTTTTTTCGAAGCCGATGAGCTGGCGCTGATCGTCGAGCACGACTTCTGGTGCGTGGTGCATTCGCTGTGGCAGCTCGAAGCCATCGAACAAGCCGCGCTGAGCAAACCGATCACGGTATGGCTCAAGCTCGACTCGGGCATGCATCGGGTTGGCTTGCACCCGGCGGATTATCAGGCGGCCTATCAACGGCTGCTGGCCAGCGGCAAAGTGGCGAAGATCGTGTTGATGAGTCACTTCGCCCGCGCCGATGAGCTGCATTGCCAGACCAGCACCGAGCAGGTCGCGGTGTTCGAGGCGGCGCGGCAGGGGTTGGCGGCCGAAATCAGCCTGCGTAACTCGCCGGCGGTGCTCGGTTGGCCGCAGATTCCGAGCGATTGGGTGCGCCCGGGCATCATGCTCTATGGCGCGACGCCGTTCGAAGAGGCCAATGCCGTGGCGTCCCGCCTGCAACCGGTGATGACCCTGGAATCGAAAGTGATTTGCGTGCGTGAACTGCCGGCCGGCGAGCCGATTGGTTATGGCGCGAAATTCATTACCCCCAAACCGATGCGTGTGGGCGTGGTGGCGATGGGGTACGCCGACGGTTATCCGCGTCAGGCACCGAGCGGCACGCCGGTGCTGGTGGCCGGGCAGCGCAGTCAGTTGCTGGGGCGGGTATCGATGGACATGCTCTGCGTCGACCTGACCGACGTACCGCAAGCCGGCCTTGGTTCGCCCGTGGAGTTGTGGGGCAAAAATATCCTCGCCAGTGACGTCGCGACCGCCGCCGACACGATTCCTTATCAGATATTCTGCAACCTGCGTCGGGTACCGCTGCTCTATTCCGGGGCCTGACAAACAGCGCTCCCGACCGAAAGTCGCTTCGCCAGGCTGGATTCAGGCCCAAGTGTTGTAAATACTGAACGCTGTCGCCATGATAACGCTCAATATTCCTGCAACCTGAATCCCTGGAGGCGCAAGCATTGGACGTCGGTGAACGACTGCAATCGATCCGTAAGCTCAAAGGTCTTTCCCAGCGTGAGCTCGCCAAACGCGCGGGTGTTACCAACAGCACCATTTCGATGATCGAGAAGAACAGCGTCAGCCCCTCGATCAGTTCGCTGAGGAAGGTACTGGGCGGGATTCCCATGTCCATGGTCGAGTTCTTTTCCGAAGAAATCCTGCAGGAAAAACCGACTCAGATCGTCTACAAAGCCCACGAGCTGATCGATATTTCCGATGGGGCAGTGACCATGAAACTGGTCGGTCGGGCTCACCCGAGCCGGGCTATCGCGTTCCTCAACGAAATCTACCCGCCAGGCGCCGATACCGGTGACGAGATGCTCACCCATGAGGGTGAGGAAACCGGGATACTGGTGGAAGGGCGGCTGGAACTGGTGGTCGGGCTCGAAACATTTGTGCTCGAAGCCGGTGATAGCTACTACTTTGAAAGTACCAAGCCGCACCGCTTCCGTAATCCGTTCGATACCCCGGCGCGACTAATCAGCGCAGCTACCCCAGCGAATTTTTAAGAGAAGAGGCGTCCTGCCCGGATTGTGGAGACGCCCATGCCGTATTCCCATTCCACGACAAGACCCCTTCGACTTTGGGGTTGTTTCAGTGTGGCGGGCTTACCGCTATACTTGCGCCCGCCTGCGAACCGTGGCCGTGGGCGTGACTAGCCACCATTGAGGGTGAACGCGTGAATCTAATTATGAAAATGCTGGCCGTACCAGCAACCGTATTGGCCCTTTGGGCAGTCAGCGCACAAGCAGCGACCAACGACGATATTGCTAAACGTCTTGAACCTGTCGGCCAGGTCTGTGTGCAGGGCAAAGAGTGCAAGGGAATGGAAGTCGCTGCTTCTGCGGGTGGTGGTGATGCCAAAACCCCTGACTCGGTGATTGCAAAACATTGCGGCGCTTGCCACACCGCTGGTGTATTGGGCGCGCCGAAAATCGGTGATGCCGCGGCCTGGGGCGAGCGCGCCAAGAAAGAGGGCGGCCTTGACGGCTTGCTGGCCAAAGCAATCTCTGGCATCAATGCGATGCCACCAAAAGGCACCTGCGCCGACTGCTCTGATGACGATCTCAAGGGCGCCATCCAGAAGATGTCCGGCCTGAAATAAGCCCGTCTTCAACGAAAAGCCGCTTTCGAGCGGCTTTTTTGTGCCTGCGATTTTTCCCCGAGGCTATTCTTTGCGGCAAAGACCCGGCAAGCTCGGTCCAGGCCCAATTCACGGAATGTAAGGGAGAATCGGATGGTGCAGCTGTGTTCTATCGAGCAAGCGGTCGATGATGTGTTGGCCCGGTTACCTGCGCATATCCACATGGGTCTGCCGCTTGGGCTGGGCAAGCCCAATCATTTCGTCAACGCGCTGTATCAACGGATCGCGCAACTGCCCGAGCGGCAACTGACGATTTACACCGCCCTGTGCCTCGGACGCCCGCCATTGGGCGATGGCTTGCAAAAGCGCTTCCTCGAACCCTTCATTGAGCGGGTGTTCGGCGATTATCCGGAGCTGGAGTTCCTCGCCGACCTGCATCGCGACAGCCTGCCCGCTAACATTCACGTCCATCAATTCTTCCTGCAGCCAGGCAGCCTGCTTAACAGCGCATCGGCCCAACAGGATTACGTCAGCAGCAATTACAGCCATGCCGCCCGGGACATCAATGCCGCTGGCTTGAACCTGGTCGCGCAACTGGTGGCCAGCCATGCCGAGCATCCCGATCGCCTGAGCCTGAGCCTGAGCTGCAACCCGGACATCACCCTCGACCTGTTTCCGATGATCGCCAAACGCCGCGCCGCGGGGGAAACGATCCTGCTGGTGGGGCAAGTGCACAACGAGTTGCCGTACATGCCGGGGGACGCGGAAATCGGCATCGACACCTTCGATCTGCTGATTGACGCGAAGGACAGCACCACGCTGTTTTCCACGCCGAACATGCCGGTGGGTTTCCAGGATCACTTCATCGGCCTGCACGCCAGCACGCTGGTGTGCGATGGCGGCACCTTGCAGATTGGCATCGGCGCCATGGGTGATGCCCTGACGGCAGCGTTGCTGGCGCGGCAAGCTGACAGTGACGGTTACAAGGCGTTGCTGGCAGATCTGAATCTCAGCCAGTGGGCGCAGTTGATTGAGCGTGAAGGAGGTATCGAACCGTTCGCCAAGGGCCTTTACGGTTGCAGCGAAATGTTCGTCAACGGCTTGCTGGTGTTGGCCGACGCCGGGATCGTGCGGCGCAAGGTCTACCCGGACGTGCCAACCCAGCAGCAGGCGAATGCCGGGACACTGGACGAGGCCGCGCAGACTGACGGCATTTCGGTGCATGGCGGGTTTTTCCTCGGGCCGCGAAGTTTCTATGAACGCCTGCGGGAGATGCCCCAAGGCAAACGGCTCGAATTCAACATGACCCGCATCAGCTACATCAACGAGCTCTACGGTCAGGAAGAACTCAAACGCTTGCAGCGCCTCGATGCGCGCTTCATCAACACAGTCTTCACCATGACCCTGCTCGGCGCCGGCGTGGCCGATCAACTCGAAGACGGACGGGTGCTGAGCGGTGTCGGCGGGCAATACAACTTTGTCGTCCAGGGCCATGCGCTGGAAGGCGCGCGTTCGATTCTGCTGCTGCGCAGTTGGCGTGAGTCGGGCGGTGAAGTCAGTTCGAACATTGTCTGGGAATACGGTCACTGCACGATCCCACGGCACCTGCGAGACATCGTCGTCACCGAGTACGGCATCGCCGATTTGCGCGGTAAGACTGACGCTGCGGTGATCGAAGCGTTGCTCAATATCAGCGACTCACGTTTCCAGTCGGGGCTGATCGAGCAGGCGCAGAGCGTTGGCAAGTTGCCGAAGCATTTCCGACTCGATCCGCGTTTCGCCGACAACAGCCCACAGCGTTTGCAGGCCATTCAGGCGCGGCATTCGAATCTGTTTCCGGAATATCCGCTGGGCTGTGATTTCACCGCTGAGGAACGGGACTTATTGCGGGCGCTGAACTGGTTGAAGAGCAAGTTCAAGCTCACGGAGATTCTGGAACTGGGCAAGGCTGCGCTGGATGCGCCAGCGGCTTCGGAGTTTCCGGTGCATCTGGAGCGGATGCAGCTGACGAAGCCGGAGGGGTTGAAAGAGGATTTGTTTCAGCGGTTACTACTGACCGGCCTCAAAGCCACCACTTTGTAACGGCCAGCGGAGACCAAATGTGTGCGGGCTTGCTCGCTCCCACACCGGTTTTGCGGTGTGGCGGTTGATCGTTCCCACGCTCTGCGTGGGAATGCAGCCCGGGACGCTCTGCGTCCCATTCGAAAGCCGGAACGCGGAGCGTCCCTTGAAGCATTCCCACGCGGAGCGTGGGAACGATCATTGCGGGAGGTTTATTCGATGAAGGTCACGACACCGCCAGCCAGCGACTGAACGCGAGCCAACGATTCAACCCGATAACCCTGGGCATCCAGTTCCGCACGACCGCCCTGAAACGATTTCTCGATCACAATACCCAAGCCTGCAACGGTCGCGCCGGCCTGTTTGATGATCGAGATCAGCGCTTGAGAGGCCTTACCGTTAGCCAGGAAGTCGTCGATGATCAATACGCGGTCGCTGCTGGTCAGGTGGCGCGGGGAGATCGCCACCGTGCTTTCGGTCTGCTTGGTGAACGAGTAAACGGTCGCCGACAGCAGGTTTTCAGTCAGGGTCAGGGACTGATGCTTGCGGGCAAAAATCACCGGTACGCCAAGGTTCAGGCCGGTCATGATTGCCGGGGCAATGCCCGAGGCTTCGATGGTGACGATCTTGGTGATGCCCGAGTCCTTGAACAGCGTGGCGAATTCGTCGCCGATCAGCTTCATCAGGGCCGGGTCGATCTGGTGGTTCAGAAAGGCGTCGACTTTCAGGACCTGGTCGGAAAGGCACGATGCCTTCTTCGCGAATTTTCTTGTGCAGTGCTTCCATGAAGCTTTCCTCTACTGGCGCCGTGTGCGCCTAGCTTGTAAAAAGTGTTCGGTTAAAAAATGCATCGACTAAAAAGTGCTCAATTCTAGCGCTTTAACATCGCGCGTATATCCGCCAATGCGCTGTTGCCGCGAACCGCTTTGACTTCGGTCGGGGTGTCGTCGTTGCCTTCCCAGGCCAGGTCGTCCGGCGGCAGTTCATCGAGGAAGCGGCTGGGCGCGCAGTCGATGATCTCGCCGTATTGCTTACGCTTGGCGGCGAAGGTGAACGCCAGCGTCTGACGCGCCCGGGTAATCCCGACGTAGGCCAGGCGGCGTTCCTCTTCGATGGTGTCGGCTTCGATGCTGGAGCGGTGCGGGAGAATTTCCTCTTCCATGCCCATGATGAACACGTAGGGAAATTCGAGACCCTTGGAGGCGTGCAAGGTCATCATCTGCACGCCGCCTTCGGCGCCGTCTTCCTCTTCTTGCTGACGCTCCAGCATGTCGCGCAGGACGAGTTTGCCGATGGCGTCCTCGACGGTCATCTCGCCTTCTTCGTCTTTCTCCAGCGTGTTCTTCAACGCCTCGATCAGGAACCAGACGTTACCCATGCGGTAATCGGCGGCCTTGTCGCTGGAGCTGTTGGTGCGCAGCCAGTTCTCGTAGTCGATGTCCATGACCATGCTGCGCAGGGCGGAGATCGGGTCTTCGCCGGCGCACTGCTCGCGGACCTTGTCCATGAAGCGCTTGAAGCGCGACAGGCGATCGGTGAAGCGGCTGTCCAGATGCTCGCCCAGGCCGATTTCATCGGTGGCGGCGTACATCGAGATTTTTCGCTCGGTGGCGTAGTTGCCCAGCTTCTCCAGCGTGGTCGAACCGATCTCCCGGCGTGGGACGTTGATCACCCGCAGGAAGGCGTTGTCGTCGTCCGGGTTCACGATCAGCCGGAAGTAGGCCATCAGGTCTTTCACTTCCTGACGTCCGAAAAAGCTGTTGCCGCCGGAAAGCCGGTAAGGCACCTGGTGATGCTGCAGCTTCAGCTCGATCAGCTTGGCCTGGTAGTTGCCGCGATACAGAATCGCGAAATCGCTGTAGGGGCGGTCGGTGCGCAAGTGCAGGCTGAGGATTTCCACGGCCACGCGTTCGGCTTCGGCGTCTTCGTTGCGGCAACGGATCACGCGGATTTCGTCGCCGTGGCCCATCTCACTCCACAGTTGTTTTTCGAACTCGTGCGGGTTGTTGGAGATCAGCACGTTGGCGCAACGGAGGATACGGCTGGTGGAGCGGTAGTTTTGCTCCAGCATCACCACTTTCAGGGACGGATAGTCGTCCTTGAGCAGCATCAGGTTTTCCGGGCGAGCGCCGCGCCAGGCGTAGATCGACTGGTCGTCGTCGCCCACCACGGTGAACTGGTTGCGTTTGCCGATCAGCAGTTTTACCAGCAAATACTGGCTGGCGTTGGTGTCCTGGTATTCGTCCACCAACAGGTAGCGGACCTTGTTCTGCCATTTTTCCAGGATATCGTCGTGTTCCTGGAACAGTTTTACCGGCAGCAGGATCAGGTCGTCGAAGTCCACCGCGTTGAACGCCTTGAGCGTGCGCTGGTAATGGGTGTAGACGATGGCGGCGGTCTGTTCTTTGGGATTGCGCGCGTTTTCCAGGGCTTCGGGCGGCAGGATCAGGTCGTTTTTCCACGAGCCGATCATGTTCTTGATCTCGTCGACGCCGTCGTCGCCCGAGTATTCCTTCTGCATGATGTCGGTCATCAGGGCTTTTACATCGGTCTCGTCGAAGATCGAGAAGCCCGGTTTGTATCCCAGCCGCACATGTTCCTTGCGGATGATGTTCAGGCCCAGGTTGTGGAAGGTACAGACCGTCAGGCCGCGGCCTTCGCCGCCCTTGAGCAGCGTGCCGACCCGTTCCTTCATCTCCCGCGCGGCCTTGTTGGTAAAGGTCATGGCGACGATGTACTGGGCGCGGATGCCGCAGCTCTGGATCAGATGCGCAATTTTGCGGGTGATCACGCTGGTCTTGCCGGAGCCTGCGCCGGCGAGCACCAAAAGAGGGCCGCCGACGTAGCTCACGGCTTCTTGCTGCCGGGGATTGAGTCGGGACATACGAAATCAGGGAGTCATTAGCGAAATGGGCCGGCATTTTAACAGGCTCAGCGAATTGTGCTGCTCTCTCCGACTTGTGACGCAACACGCTATCTCTATTTGCCGGTTTTGCTACTTTCACGCAGGATGCGTAGTGAATTTGCGTCTAATGTTCGTATTCAAGACACAAAAGCCGTGTTTGATAACCGATGTCATTTGGTCATTGGTTATCTGCGCGGCATAATGCCCGCCGCCTACATCTTTGCAGAGTCTAGGGAGCTAGCTTGTCTACGCCTGTCGAACCCTTGCGTTTGCTGCTACTGGCTGAAGAGCCGGCGTGGGCAGCGTTGTTGCGCGAGTGTCTGGCTCCGATGGGGAGTTCGGCTGTGCTGCTCAGCGCGCCGAGCTGGGAGTCAGTCAGCAACCTGTTCGATGACAACCGCAGTGCGGTGTTGTTGACGATTCCTGCTCTGCAACCGGCGCCCGGCCGTTGCACTCTGCCGACGGTGTTGCTGCTCGAACACGAGCCGCTGGCGCCGCCCGATGGGGTGAGCGACTGGCTGGTGCGCAATTTGCTGGATCCCGGCATGTTGCGCCGCTGTCTGCGTCATGTGCGCGAGCGCGGCGTGCTGGAAAACACCTTGCAGCGCCTGGCCGAGCAGGACCCGTTGACCGGCATCGCCAACCGTCAGGGTTTCCAGACCTTGCTGGCGGCGCGTCTGGCGGAAAGCGACGGCCGCGGCCTGGCCCTCGGTCACCTCGACCTCGACAACTTTCGACACGCCAACGACGCCCTCGGCCATCAGGCCGGCGACCGGTTGATCCTGCAGGTGGTCTCACGGCTGAAAAGCCAGCTGGAGGCCAGCGATCAACTGGCGCGGCTGGGCAGCGATGAATTCGCCCTGCTGATCGACACCCGCCGCGCCCCTCAGCGCGCCGAATGGATGGCCGAACGCATTACTGAAGCCCTGTCCGAACCCTATTGGATCGATGGCGAAAGCCTGTTGATTGGTTCCAGCCTTGGCATCGCTCACGCACGAGCGCAGGCCGGTGCCGACCCGTTGATGTGGCACGCGCACATCGCCATGCAGCAGGCCAAGAGCACTCAAGGCTGCACCTTTCACATCTTCAACGAACGAATCAATCGCAATGCCCGTAGCATCGCCGACCTCGAAAGCGAGCTGCGCCGGGCCTTGCGCCGCGATGAGCTGGAATTGCATTACCAGCCACGCCTGAACCTTGAGGACGGCCAGATCGTTGGCCTCGAAGCCTTGGTGCGCTGGCGTCATGGCGAACGCGGTTTGCTGCCCCCCAGCGAATTCGTGCCGCTGGCCGAGCAAAGCGGCTTGATCGTGCCGCTGGGTTACTGGGTGATTTCCCGGGCTCTGCGAGACATGCAAGCGCTGCGCGAACGAGGTCTGCCGGCGCTGCACATGGCGATCAACCTGTCGTTCCGGCAGTTTCAGGACAGCCAGTTGCTGTCGACCCTGAGCCGGCTGATTGCCGAGCGTGGCGTCGAGGCGCAATGGCTGGAATTCGAACTGACCGAAACCGCAGTGATGCGTCGCAGCGATCTGGTCAAGCAGACCATGGACGCCCTCGGGCGTTTGGGTGTGCGCTTTTCGCTGGACGATTTCGGCACCGGGTTCTCTTCGTTTGTGCACCTCAACAGCCTGCCGATTGCGTTGTTGAAGGTCGACAAGAGCTTTGTCGGCGGCATGGAAGAGCGGGAAGAGAATCGCAAACTGGTGCACGCGATGATCAACCTGGCGCACAACCTCAACCTCGAGGTGGTTGCCGAAGGTGTGGAAACACCGGAGCAGCTGGATTTGTTGCGCGGGTTTGGTTGTGACCAAGTGCAGGGGTATCTGATCAGCAAGCCGTTGCCGTTGGCGGAGTTGGTTGAGTACTTGACGTTCGGCAGCAACCAGCAGCCTGCACTGGAAGTCGTGAGCTAACCACAAACAACTGTGGGTGCTTTTGTGGCGAGGGAGCTTGCTTCCGCTCGGCTGCGAAGCAGTCGCAAAGCTTTTGGGGCCGCTTCGCGACCCAGCGGGAGCAAGCTCCCTCGCCACACAGCCTCGCTCCTTGTATGTTGGCCGAACACCCGGCGAGAGCAGCTAAGCTCCTCGGTGTTGTCTCAAAGATGTGTTTCTGGGGGAGGCCGATCGCTCCTGAAGGCAGGATTTGCTCCTGACCTTGTCTGTAGAGAGGCCCCCCCGCCTCATTGCCCACCACGAAGAGTATCGAGAAGCCGACAAGTCGGACTTCGCATTACAAGGTTGCAGTGGCATGAAGTTCGAGGTCGGGGGAACCAGGAGCCATCTTCACCCAGTTTCCTTGGAGTGGAAAGCATGAGTGTACACGTCGGATTGGATGTTGGTTCTCGCACCACAGCAATGGGATGGCGTGACAAAGGCCGTGCAGCTGGCTCGTGGGATATCGCTCAAACGCCCAAGGGGCGCAAGGCTGCCGTGAAAAAGCTGATAGCACTCAAACCGCTTTCTGTGGTCATGGAAGCCACCGGGATTTATTACCTGGATCTGGCCCTGGAGTTAAGCACTGCAGGCTTGCCGGTTTCTGTGATCAACCCGAAAAGCTCCCGCAATTTTGCAAGACTGATGCTTCAACACAGTAAAACGGACGCCATCGACGCCCAGTTGCTAGCGGAGTACGGCGAACGCATGACGCCTCGCTTGTGGACTCCTCCAAGCCCCGCCCAGCTTGAGTTGCGTGCCATTGGCCGGCATATCAACCGTCTGACCTGCCACTGCACCCGAGCGAAGAATGAGCTGCATGCCCTTCAAGCGACCGAAACAACTTCAGCGATGCTGATTGAGGATGAGGAAGAAGCTATTGCGATGTTCGGCAGGCGCATCGAACGGTTTAGGCGAGCCGGGCGAGACATCATCGCTAGCTGTCCAATTTTGCAGGAGCAGTTTGATCACATGGTGGCTGCACCCGGAATGGGTGAGGTCTCGACATTTGCAGTGCTGGCTGAACTGACGACCCTGCCAGTGACACTCAAATCCCCGCAGATCAGTCGTTATGCAGGGCTGGACGTGCGACTGACCCAGTCTGGAACGAGCATCGACAAACCCGGGCGCCTGAGCAAGGGTGGCAACGCCTACCTGCGCTCGGCGATGTTCATGCCTGCCATGTCAGCGATCCGTTGCGATCCTTATGTGAAGGCTTTTTACGACGTGCTAGTCGGTCGTGGAAAACGAAAAATGCAGGCCATCTGCGCGGTTATGCGCAAATACCTGACAGGCTTGTGGGCCTGCATACGTGCTGGAGAGGATTTCGATACGGCCAAGCTTTTCAGCGAAAAACATCTGCTAAAAGCTTGACCGTGAACAGAGTATCTACAGGGATCTCAGTCAGGCTGAGCGACCTGGAAATTCTGCTCTGACGCCGGCTCACGCCGAATCATCCGCTTCATCTTCCACTCAAACGCCAGCGTCAGACTCACCGCTGCACACGCCAGCCCCAGCGCCAGGCCCCACCAGACCCCCGTCGGCCCCCAATCCAAATGGAAGGCCATCCACCAAGCGGCCGGTGCACCGATCAACCAGTAGCAACCCAAACCCACCAGGAACGTGGTCTTGGCATCCTTGAGCCCGCGGATGCAGCCCATGGCGATGGTTTGCGTGCCGTCGAACAGCTCGAACCACGCCGCCACCGCCAGCAAGCTCACGGCCAGGTTGATGACTTCGCGGAACGCCGGGTCGTTGTGGTCCAGGAACAAGCCGATCAACTGATTCGGCAACAGCCAGAAGACCATGGCAAACCCCAGCATCGACGCAGCGCCGAAGGCGATCCCGACCCGTCCGGCCCGACGTGCATCGAGCAATTGCCCGGCGCCGTAATGCTGGCCGATGCGCATGGTGATTGCGTAGGAAAGCCCTGCTGGAATCATGAACGCCACCGAGACGATTTGCAGGGCGATCTGGTGCGCCGCCAGTTGCGTACTGCCCATGGTGCCCATGCACAGCGCGGCGAAGGCAAACAGACCGACTTCCACCGCATAGGTCCCGCCAATCGGCAGGCCCAGGCGCCACAATTCCTTCAAATACTGACGGTTGGGCTGCGACAGACCCTGACGCAACGGATAGGCGTCGTAGGCCGGATGCCGACGAATATGCAACGCGAGCGCCAGTGCCATGAGGTTGGCCACGATCGCCGTGACCAGACCGATGCCCACGAGGCCCATTTTCGGCAGACCGAACAGGCCGGTGATCAACGCATAGTTGAGCAGGAAGTTGGCCACGGTGCCGGCGAGGCTGATGACCATCACCGGCGTCGCCCGGCCGATGGCGCTGGTGAAGCCGCGCAGCGCCATGAAGCTCAGGTAGCCGGGCAGGGCGAACGGCAGGATCAACAGAAACTGGCCGGCAGCCAGGACGTTGGTTTCGGTCTGGCCGAACAGCAGCAACACCGGTTTCAGGTTCCACAGCAACAAACCCGCCACCAGCGCCATCAACCAGGCCAGCCACAACCCGGCCTGGGTCAGCCGCGCCGCGCCAATGATATCGCCCGCGCCCTGACGGATCGCCACCAGGGTGCCGACGGCGGCGATCACGCCGATGCAGAAAATCGACACGAACGAATACGTCGCTGCGCCCAGACCGCCGCCGGCCAGTGCTTCGGGGCTCAGGCGCGCCATCATCAACGTGTCGGTGAGGACCATCAACATGTGCGCCAACTGCGAGGCTATCAACGGCCCCGCCAGCCGCAGGATGGCCCAGAGTTCAATACGCGCTGGATGCTGCATGGTCATCACGCTCGAGTGTCAGAGAGAACAGGAAGCGTCGATTCTCGGCGCTCTGCGGGGTTTTCACAAAGGGATAAAAAGGATGGGTGGCATGATTAAAACTCATGCTGTGGAGTTTCTGATAAGTTGGTGCAATCGCGTTATAGGAGCTTTCCTGATGTCTCGTCGTCTTCCTCCCTTGTATGCCCTTCGAGCATTCGAAGCGGCGGCGCGGCATAGCTCGTTTACCCGCGCCGCCGAAGAACTGTCGATCACGCAAAGTGCGGTCAGTCGGCACATTCGTACGCTCGAAGAGCATTTCGCCTGTCGGCTGTTTCATCGCAGCGGGCGCAATCTGCAACTGACCGAATCGGCGCGGCTGATCCTGCCGGGCATTCGCGAAGGCTTCACCGCCCTTGAGCGGGCCTGCAATACCTTGCGCGCCGAGGACGACATCCTGCGCATGAAAGCCCCGTCGACCCTGACCATGCGTTGGCTGTTGGCGCGGCTCAGTCGTTTTCGCCACCTGCGGCCGGGGAACGAGGTGCAACTGACCAGCGCCTGGATGGACATCGATACGGTGGACTTCAACCACGAACCCTTCGACTGCGCCGTCATCCTCAGCAACGGGCATTTTCCACCGGACTGGGAGGCGACTTTGCTGTTCCCCGAAGAGCTGATTCCGGTGGGCGCGCCGAATCTTCTGAAGGACCAACCGTGGGACGTTACGCGCCTGGCCAGCACCGAGCTGCTGCACCCGACGCCGGACCGTCGTGACTGGCGCAACTGGCTGGAGCGCATGGGCCTGACCGATCAAGTCTCGCTCAAGGGCGGGCAGGTGTTCGACACGCTGGAGCTGGGCATGATCGCCGCTGCCCGAGGTTACGGCGTGTCCATGGGCGACTTGCTGATGGTGGCGGAGGACGTTGCGCAGGGACGTCTGAGTTTGCCGTGGCCGACGGCCGTCGCCAGTGGTGAGCATTATTACCTGGTCTGGCCGAAAACCCGCCCCGGCGGTGAGCGTTTGCGCCGGCTCAGCGATTTCCTGCAAGGCGAAGTCCGGGCCATGGAATTACCGGATGTCGAACGCCTGGGCTGAATCGATGGAGCCGCCGCAATGGCGGCCTTGAGCCATATCCCCGTTAATTACTCAAGTATTCAGCTTTGCCGCCGAAAATCTGCTGATGGCACCGTCGTGCAGGTTCCATGTTTTCCCCACAATCAGAAATTTTGCCGAGTGTGCGATGCGATCAAAATGATCCGGCCACTGGGTCAGGAGCTGTCATGTCTCAACCTCGTGCTCGGATTGCTTCACAGCTGGGTCTTGCGCTTGCCGTGATTCTGGCGATTGTCATCAGTGGCAGTACAGTGTTTGCGTTGCGCTCGCTTGACTCGGCCAACCTCGCCACTCGCGAAGAACACTTGGCCAGCGAGGCCCGCTTGCTTGCCGATCAGCTGAGCACCTTTCACGGCACTTTGCGTGAAAGCACCCAGCGCCTGGCCGGCCTGTTCGAGAAGCGCTTCAGCGCCGGTTTGAGCGTGCATCCGGATGAGCCGGTGACCGTGGCGGGTGTGCAGACACCGGGCCTGCACTTGGGCAGTGAAGTGTTGAACAACAACTTCGCGGAAGTCGACGAGTTCAAGCAGATGACCGCAGGCGTCGCGACCGTGTTCGTGCGCAGTGGTGAGGAGTTCATTCGGGTCAGCACGAATGTCAGCAAACAAGATGGCAGCCGTGCCATCGGCACTCAGCTCGACCACGCGAACCCGGCTTACGCCCGTTTGATGGCGGGGCAGAGCTACGTGGGTCGAGCGTTGCTTTTCGAACGCTTCTACATGTCGCAGTACACCCCCGTACGCGACAGCAGCGGTAAGATCATTGCCGTGCTGTACGTAGGATTCGATTACACCGACGCGCAGAACGCGCAGTTCGCCAACCTCAAACGCTTCCGCATCGGCCAGACCGGCTCCCTGGCGTTGCTGGATGAACAAGGCAAATGGCTGGTGCCGATTGCCGGTGTGCAAGCGCTGGATCAGGCGGCCCCGAGCATCGTCGGTCTGGCCAAGACACCGGGCAAAGGCGAGTTCTGGAGCGACAAGTCGCAAGACTTTTACAGTGTTGCCGTGCCGTTCGAAGGCGGGCCGTGGTCGGTGGTGGCGAGCATGCCGAAAACCGAAATCCGCGCCGTGACCTGGAGCGTCGGCATTCAATTGGCGATCGGCAGTCTGCTGGCGATGTTGCTGGCAGTCGGTGCGGCGGTCTGGTTGCTGCGCAGCAAACTGGCGCCACTGGGTGACCTGGTACGCCAGGCCGAAGCCTTGGGCGCTGGTGATTTGAGTGTTCGCCTGAACGTGTCGAGCAATGACGAAATCGGCCAACTTGCCCGTGCCTTCAACCAGATGAGCCAGGCGCTGTCGACCATGGTCGAGCACATCCGTAAAGCCTCGGGAGAGGTCAACAGTCGGGCTCAGGCGTTGTCCGGTTTGTCTGGTGGCGCCTATGAAGGGATGGAGCAGCAGTCCGGCGAAATCACCAGCATGGCCGGCGCCGTGGAAGAATTCAGCGCTACTTCGCTGAACATCGCTGACAACATGGGCAACACCCAGCGTCTGGCGCAGGAAAACGCACAGCAAACCCAGATCGGTCGTACGTCGATGGACGAAGCGTCCTCGTCCTTGGAGCAAATCGCCGGTGCACTGAACAGCACCGCAACGGTGATCAATACCTTGGGGCAGCGCTCCCAGGAAATCGGCGGCATTGTCGGGGTGATTACCGCGATCGCCGAGCAAACCAACCTGCTGGCGCTCAACGCCGCCATCGAAGCCGCCCGCGCCGGTGAGCAGGGGCGTGGGTTTGCGGTGGTGGCCGATGAGGTGCGCAACCTGGCCTCACGTACTCGCCAAGCCACCGACGAAATTTCCGGGATGATCCAAAGCATCCAGCAGGAAACCGGCAACGCCATCAGCACCATGGAGCAGGGCAACGTGCTGATGCAGGAAGGCCTGTCGCGCAACGCCAACGTCGCTTCGGCGCTGGCGCGGATCGATGAACAAAGCCGCTCGGCTGGTCAGCAATTCGCGGCGATCACCACCGCGACCCAAGAGCAAAGCAGCACCGCGACCTTGCTCAGCAGCAATCTGCAAAGCATTGCTTTGGCGAACAGTGAGCAGCGCGAAGTGGTGTCGAACCTGGCTGTGACTGCCAAAGAGCTGGAGAAGCTGGCGGCGGATTTGCGGCAGGAGGTTGATCGGTTTCGCTGAGGCGTTGCCGAAATCGCCTTCGCGAGCAAGCCCGCTCCCACAGTAGATCTGCGGTGAACACAGTTATGTGTGAACACCCGAGATTAAATGTGGGAGCAACTGTCTTGATGTCTTTTATTTTGAAGTTTGATCAAAGGGCAGCCGAACTTCCACAGTCTCAAACCATGTGATTTCCCAAATGAGCAAGCAGTCTGTTTAGGCTGCCTGCTCTCTCCACTCAGTTTGGTCACGGATCATCGCGTTCAGCCTTATCAACAACACCCGCATGCAGGCGATCAGCGCCACTTTCGCGCATTTACCTCTCAGGCGAAGCGCGTCATATCGGGCTTTGAACTCGGGTTGTCGCAAAATCACAGCCCAACTGGCCATGTACATCGCACGTCGCACGGCAAATCGGCCACCGCTTATATGACGAGGCCCTTCGTGGTTGCCGCTGTCGTCGTTGTAAGGGGCGATCCCTGCCAGTGCTGCGATCTCGTGCCGTCCAACCTCTCCCAGCTCAGGCAGGTAGGCCATGATGCTGGCTGCGGTCACGAGCCCTAGTCCCTTAACCGAGCGCAAGCGGGCAATTTTTTCACTGTCCAGGTCTTTGGCGCTTTGGCAGATCAGCTGTTCTATCGACTTTATTGCCTGATCTAAATAGTCGATATGGCTTTGCAACAAGGGTTTTATCGAGTCGACAGAAGCCGTTTTGATACGCCGCCTGTCGTCACTTTGCTGCTGAACAAAGTTTTCGCGTTGCTGTACCAGCGCACGCAAATTGTCCTGTTCGGCGCTGGTGATACGGCTATCGGCGTCCTTTATAATCGTTGCAAATTCGGCGAGAAGCCGCGCATCTATCGCGTCTGTTTTAGCGCGATAACCCATTGCCTTGGCAAAATCTTTCGCCCGACGAGGATTGATTCGTAAGACGTCAAAGCCGCCCCTTTGAAGCACCTTCATGGGCCCCCGCTCGTAGCCACCGGTGGCTTCCAGTAACACGCGGGTGACTTCGAAGCCTTTTAACCAATCAATCAGCACCGGGAAACCACTGGCGCTGTTCGGAAAACTCGCACCAATGCCTTGCGAATTAATCCAGACTTCCAGACTGTCTTTGGAAACATCAATGCCTGCGCAGGAAAACATGGCTAAACCCTCTTACACTCATAAATGAGAGCGCTCTGGTTGGGCTCCACGCTTGTAATGTTCGAGGTCGGCTCGTTCAACTGTTCGGGCTCAATAACCAGAGTGGAGAGGTGAATGGCAGCATGGGCTCCCACACGTGCTGCTAGCACTCCGGGCGTTCAGCTTGCCACTCACCGCTCTCATCTTCAGTCTAAGTCCTGCGCAAGACACAAGCGGGCTTGCTCGCGAAAGCGGTGTATCAGGCGACATCAATGCTGATTGTGTCGCCGCCTTCGCGAGCAAGCCCGCTCCCACAGGGAATTGGCGTCAGACGCCGAACTGGGCGCGGTACGCTTCTACGGCAGGCAAATGCTGCTTGAGCTGCGGATCATCCGCCAGGAACTCGAGCACCTGATTCAACGAAACGATGCTGATCACCGGGATGCCGAAGTCACGCTCCACTTCCTGGATGGCCGACAATTCGCCGTTGCCACGCTCCTGACGGTTCAGGGCGATCAACACGCCCGCGGCCTTGGCGCCCTCCTGGGAAGCGATGATCTGCATCACCTCGCGGATCGCCGTGCCTGCGGTGATCACGTCGTCGATGATCAGCACGTCGCCGGTCAATGGCGCGCCGACCAGACTGCCGCCTTCGCCGTGGGCCTTGGCTTCCTTACGGTTGAAGCACCAAGGCAGATCACGACCATGATGTTCGGCCAGCGCCACGGCGGTAGTCGCCGCCAACGGGATGCCTTTGTAAGCCGGGCCGAACAGTACGTCGAACGAAATACCGCTCTCGACGATGGCCGCCGCGTAGAAACGCCCCAGCTGCGCCAGGGCAGAACCCGAGTTGAACAGGCCGGCATTGAAGAAGTAAGGACTGGTGCGCCCGGACTTCAGGGTGAACTCACCGAAGCGCAAAACGCCACGATCAATGGCAAAACGAATGAAGTCGCGCTGATACGCTTGCATGAAAAAAACCCCAAATACCACGGATTTAGCTAATTAGGTAGACGCCGTGTATCATACCCGCACGCGATTTTTGGGGCCACTTATGCGGATCATCAGTGTGAACGTCAATGGGATTCAGGCTGCAGTCGAGCGTGGTTTGCTCAGTTGGCTGCAAGCACAGAATGCCGACGTCATCTGCCTGCAGGACACCCGCGCCTCCGCCTTTGAACTGGACGATCCAGCCTTCCAACTGGATGGCTACTTCCTTTATGCCTGCGAAGCTGAAGTTCCCGCCCAAGGTGGCGTGGCTTTGTACTCGCGGTTGCAACCGAAGGCAGTCATCAGCGGTCTCGGCTTCGAGACGGCCGACCGCTACGGGCGTTACCTGCAAGCCGATTTCGACAAGGTCAGCATCGCGACCTTGCTGCTCCCTTCGGGGCAGAACGGCGATGAAGACTTGAACCAGAAGTTCAAGCTAATGGACGATTTCGGCCGTTATCTGGATAAACAGCGGCGCAAACGTCGCGAGTACATTTATTGTGGCTCGCTGTACGTGGCGCAACAGAAGCTGGATATCAAGAACTGGCGCGACAGCCAGCAATCCCCGGGCTTCCTGGCGCCTGAACGTGCCTGGATGGACGAGATTGTCGGCAACATGGGTTATGTCGATGCCCTGCGCGAAGTCAGCCGTGAAGGCGACCAGTACAGCTGGTGGCCGGACAACGAACAGGCCGAAATGCTCAACCTGGGCTGGCGTTTCGACTACCAGTTGCTGACCCCAGGCCTGCGCCGCTTCGTACGCAGCGCACGCCTGCCGCGTCAGCCACGATTCTCGCAGCATGCGCCGCTGATCGTGGACTACGACTGGACGCTGACGATCTAAGCGTGTTTTCGCAGATGCAAAAAAGCCGACATCACTGTCGGCTTTTTTGTGGGTGATGATTTACTTTCTGTGGGAGCGGGCTTGCCCGCGATGAGCATAGGTATCTACACATCTCCCGATCCTGGTCTATAAAGGGACGGCATGGATATCAAATGACCGGGCTAGATGCCCGACTGACAAAACGATACGACGAGTTGGTCATGGGACACAGTAATGGACTACCGGCGCTGGCCGCCGGGATGAAAGCCTTGCCGCGAAGCGACAAGGCTTTTGCACAGACGCAAGCCCTTTGGCGATTTTTGAGCAATGACCGGGTTCGGCCCGTTGACCTGGTTAAACCGCTGCTGGCGTTAGCCCACGAGGGTTGTCGGGATGACTGTGATGATTACGCGCTGGTCATGCACGATTGGTCTCGGCTCAATTACATGCACCACCACAGCAAGGCTGATCGCCTGCAAATGACCCACCGAGGCGATATCGGGTACGAACTGCAAAGCAGCCTGCTAGTCACCGACCGTGACGGTGCACCGATCTGTACTCCCGCTCAAAATCTGGCGACCAGGGACGGCGTGCTCAGCACGCGAGCCGAAGAAGTGCTGGTCCCTGAGAAGCATCTGCATGAACTGACACAACGTATCACTTGGCTGGAACAGCAGAATTTTGCCAAGCCGCTTGTCCATATCGTGGATCGAGAGGCTGATTCGGTCGCTCACCTGAGGCAATGGCAGGCCGAGGGTCGGCAATGGCTGGTGCGAGTCAAGGCCGGTTCCACGGCCAGTCATGCAGGTCAATCGAGGGCCCTGAGTCAAATTGCTCGCGAGATGACCTACCGCAAAACTCGCAAGGTGGACTACAAAGGAAAACCGGCCATTCAATGGGTGGGAGAAACCGCCGTCGTGCTGACCGCCAAGCCCAGCCTTTCACCAAAGACAGGGCCGACCGCAAGACGCTGCGCAAGTCTGGTGAGCCGTTGCCGGCCCGGCTCGTCGTGAGCCGAATACTGGGAGCCGATGGTCACCTGCTGGCCGAATGGTATTTGCTGAGCAACCTTGAGCAAGAGGTCGCAGATGAACGATTGGCGCTCTGGTATTACTGGCGCTGGCGTATCGAGTCCTACTTCAAACTGCTTAAAGGGGGTGGGCATCAGCTGGAAAACTGGCAGCAAGAGAGCGGTGAAGCGGTGTTCAAACGGCTGTTGATCGCCAGTCAGGCATGTGCTGTCAGTTGGCGTCTGATGCGGGCTAAGGGGGAGTTTGCTGAGCAAACACGGGATTTTTTGGTCCGTCTGTCTGGTCGACAGATGAAGCGCTCGCAGCCGGTGACGGCTTCCGCGCTGCTGGCCGGTTTATACATGCTTTTGGCCATGTGCGAGACATTGGAACAATACACGCCCCAGGAACTGGCGGGTTTTGCTAAAGAGGCCATCGGCTGGGTGGCCAGCCGAAGACTTTAGAGATGTGTAGATACCTATGCCGCGATGAGGCCGTCACAGTCAACAGATGTGTTGCCTGCCAGATCGCTATCGCGGGCAAGCCCGCTCCCACAGGAAATCTTTGCTGGCTATTATTTGATCAGCCGCCAGGTGAACGGATACCGGTAAGGGAACCCTTCATTGGCTTTCACGCCGGCGATGATCGTCAACACCAGCGCACCGATCGCGACCAGACCAAACAGGAAAAACCCGATGATCACCACCATCAGCAAAAAGCAGATGGCCGAAGCAATGGCGACGGTGATCTGAAAGTTCAACGCCTCCTTGCCTTGCGCATCGATGAACGGGTCTGACTCGCGCTTCATCTGCCAGAGAATCAGCGGCCCGATCAGCGTACCGAACGGCAGCCAGATCCCCAGCAAGGCGGACAGGTGACAAAACATCGCCCACTGACGAACCTCTCGACTCGGTGTGGGTAGCGGCAGTTGCTCGTCACTCATTACGTCCTCCTTGCGTGGAGCAGATCCGATCAGTCGGCCAGTGCAGCCTTCTGCAGTTCGAAAATCTCGTTCATGCCTTTCTTCGCCAGCGCCAGCATCGCGTTCAGCTCTTCCGGCTGGAACGGCGCGCCTTCGGCAGTGCCCTGAACTTCGATGAAGCCGCCGGTGCTGGTCATCACCACGTTGAGGTCAGTCTCGGCAGCCGAATCTTCCAGGTAGTCGAGGTCAAGCACGGGCTCGCCTTGGTACATGCCCACCGAAACGGCAGCGATCATTTGCTTGAGCGGGTCGCCACCTTTCAGGCCGCCGCGCTTCTTGATCACTTTCAAGGCGTCGATCAGTGCAACCATGGCACCGGTGATGGACGCGGTGCGGGTGCCGCCGTCAGCCTGGATCACGTCGCAGTCGACGTACAGGGTGACGTCGCCCAGCTTGGTCATGTCCAGCGCAGCGCGCAGGGAACGACCGATCAAACGCTGGATTTCCAGAGTACGGCCGCCTTGCTTGCCGCGGCTCGCTTCACGCTGGTTACGCTCGCCAGTGGCGCGCGGCAGCATGCCGTATTCAGCGGTCAACCAGCCTTGGCCCTGACCTTTGAGGAAACGCGGCACACCATTCTCGACACTGACGGTGCAGATGACTTTGGTATCACCGAACTCGACCAGCACAGAACCCTCGGCGTGTTTGGTGTAGTTGCGGGTAATGCGGATCGAGCGGAGCTGATCGGCAGCGCGACCACTTGGACGTTTCATAGGGATTACCTGTACGGGGGACGGAAAACTGCCGAGCATTATAGAGCCGTGGGCCGCCAGTGGGCACTTCTAAAAAAATCGCCCGACGATTGAAGCCCCTGAATAGAGCTTAGCCGACGGCCTGCAGCTCTTTGTCACAGCGTGTGTTTGGGCGCATCCGCCCCACTGCGCTACAATCCTGCGCCTTTGCTGCCTGTCGGCTTTAATTCACAGATAGCGGGTCCGCGAACCATGGGTTACGCGCCGACCTGCATTGCGAGGTACCTCCATGGTGCACAGCATGACCGCCTTCGCCCGCGTCGAAAAAGCCGGCGTCCAGGGCACCCTGAGCTGGGAACTGCGCTCGGTCAACAGCCGCTACCTGGAACCCCACCTGCGTCTGCCGGAATCTTTCCGCGACCTCGAAGGCGCGGTCCGCGAAGCCCTGCGCCAGGAACTGTCCCGGGGCAAGCTCGAATGCACCCTGCGCTTTACCGAAGAAAGCACCGGCAAACCGCTGCAAGTGGACCGCGAGCGCGCCGCGCAACTGGTCGCGGCCGCCGAGACGGTCGCCGGCCTGATCAAGAACCCGGCCGCGCTGAACCCGCTGGAGGTCCTGGCCTGGCCCGGCGTGTTGGTGGCCGATGCCGCCGACCCGCAAGCGCTGAATGCCGAAGCCCTGGCGCTGTTCCATCAGGGCCTGAAAGAACTCAAGGCCGGGCGTGAGCGCGAAGGCACTGAGCTGGCGCGATTGATCAACGAGCGCCTGACCTCTATTGAAGGAGATGTGGTGATCCTGCGCGAACTGGTCCCGCAGATGCTCGCCACCCAACGCCAAAAAGTCCTCGACCGCTTCACCGACATGAAGGCCGACCTCGACCCGCAGCGACTGGAGCAGGAAATGGTCATGCTCGCGCAAAAGAGCGACGTCGCCGAAGAACTGGATCGCCTGAGCACTCACATCATCGAAGTTCGCCGGGTACTCAAATCCGGCGGCGCTGCCGGTCGGCGCCTGGACTTCCTGATGCAGGAACTCAACCGCGAAGCCAACACACTGGGCTCCAAAGCCTTCGACCCGCGCAGCACTCAAGCGGCGGTCAACCTCAAAGTGTTGATCGAGCAGATGCGCGAACAAGTGCAGAATATTGAGTAAGGCAAACCCGACATGACCCACAGCACCGGCACCCTGTACATCATTTCCGCACCTTCGGGCGCGGGCAAGAGCAGCCTGGTCAAGGCCCTGACCGATACCAACCCGGAGATTCGCGTATCGATTTCCCACACCACCCGCGCCATGCGTCCGGGTGAAGTGGACGGCGTGAACTATCACTTCGTGACCCGCGAAGCCTTCGTGAAAATGGGCGAGCACGGCGATTTCCTGGAGCGAGCCGAAGTATTCGGCAACTTCTACGGCACCTCGCAAAGCCATCTGCAGCAGACGCTGGACGAAGGTCACGACCTGATTCTGGAAATCGATTGGCAAGGCGCCGAGCAAGTGCGCAAGCTCATGCCCCAGGCGCGTTCGATCTTCATTCTGCCGCCATCGCTGCAAGCCTTGCACCAGCGCCTGACCAACCGTGGCCAGGACAGCGACGAGATCATTGCCGGCCGGATGCGTGAAGCCGTCAACGAAATGAGCCACTATGTCGAGTACGACTACCTGATCATCAATGACGATTTCTCCCACGCGCTGGATGACCTGAAGGCGATTTTCCGTGCCAATCAATTGCAACAGAAGCGCCAACAGGTGCGTTTCGGCATGTTGCTGGCTGAATTGCTCGGCTAAACAGCGCTTCCCAAAACCGCTGCAAGGGCTTTACATTGGCACTTATAGCGCATTGAAGAGCCTGGTCAAAAAATCAGCGCTTCCCTAATCGCTGGTGATTTTTTAAACTGTTGAGTCCGCTCGCCCAACCGGGCAGCGCGCATATTGCATTCGCTCCGAGGAATACCATGGCCCGCGTAACCGTTGAAGACTGCCTAGAACACGTGGAAAACCGCTTTGAGCTGGTCATGCTCTCTACCAAGCGTGCCCGTCAACTGGCCACCGGCGGCAAAGAGCCCCTGGTTCAGTGGGAAAACGACAAGCCTACTGTTGTAGCGCTGCGTGAAATCGCTGAAGGCCTGATGAGCTACGAGTTCATCGCCAACGCTGAAATCGTCGAAGACGAACCGCTGTTCGCAGCGTTCGAGGACGAGTCCAACGAGGCAGTATAAGTCCATGCCTGGTCGACGTAGCACGGCGCGGGGTCACAACGAACGGCAGGAATTATCATGCCGAGCATAGACGCCCTCGCCGATCGCTTATCGACCTACCTCGGCAAGGACCAGGTCAATCTGGTCCGCCGAGCGTACTTCTACGCCGAACAAGCCCACGACGGCCAACGCCGCCGCAGCGGTGAGGCGTACGTCACGCACCCACTCGCGGTTGCAAATATTCTTGCCGACATGCATATGGACCATCAGAGCCTGATGGCGGCCATGCTGCATGACGTGATCGAAGACACCGGTATTGCCAAGGAAGCGCTGCAAGCGCAGTTCGGCGAAACCGTGGCCGAACTGGTCGACGGGGTCAGCAAACTGACCCAGATGAACTTCGAGACCAAAGCCGAAGCCCAGGCCGAAAACTTCCAGAAAATGGCCATGGCCATGGCCCGCGATATTCGCGTGATCCTGGTCAAGCTGGCCGACCGCCTGCATAACATGCGCACCCTGGAAGTGCTATCCGGCGAAAAGCGCCGGCGGATCGCCAAGGAAACCCTGGAAATCTATGCGCCCATCGCCAACCGGCTGGGCATGCACGCCATCCGCATAGAATTCGAAGACCTCGGCTTCAAGGCCATGCACCCGATGCGTTCCGCGCGGATCAACCAGGCGGTCAAACGCGCCCGGGGCAACCGCAAGGAAATCGTCAACAAGATCGAAGAGTCCCTCAGCCACTGCCTCGCCATCGATGGCATCCAGGGCGAGGTCAGCGGTCGTCAGAAACACCTCTACGGCATCTACAAAAAAATGCGCGGCAAGCGTCGAGCCTTCAACGAGATCATGGACGTGTACGCGTTCCGGATCATCGTCGACAAGGTCGATACCTGCTACCGCGTGCTGGGTGCTGTACACAATTTGTACAAACCGTTGCCGGGGCGTTTCAAGGACTACATCGCGATCCCCAAGGCCAACGGCTACCAGTCGCTGCACACCACGCTGTTCGGCATGCACGGTGTACCGATCGAGATTCAGATCCGCACCCGTGAAATGGAAGAGATGGCCAACAACGGCATCGCCGCCCATTGGCTGTACAAATCCAGCGGCGACGAGCAGCCCAAAGGCACTCACGCCCGCGCCCGCCAGTGGGTCAAAGGCGTGCTGGAGATGCAGCAACGGGCCGGCAACTCGCTGGAATTCATCGAGAGCGTGAAGATCGACCTGTTCCCGGACGAGGTCTACGTGTTCACACCCAAAGGCCGGATCATGGAGCTGCCCAAAGGCTCCACGGCGGTCGACTTCGCTTACGCGGTACACACCGACGTGGGCAACAGCTGCATTGCCTGCCGGATCAACCGTCGTCTCGCGCCGCTGTCCGAACCGCTGCAAAGCGGCTCCACGGTCGAGATCGTCAGCGCTCCGGGCGCGCGGCCGAACCCGGCCTGGCTCAACTTCGTGGTCACCGGCAAGGCGCGGACCCACATCCGCCATGCATTGAAACTGCAACGCCGCTCCGAATCCATCAGCCTCGGCGAACGCCTGCTGAACAAGGTGCTCAACGGCTTCGACAGCTCGCTGGAAAAAATCCCGGCCGAGCGCGTGCAGTTGATGCTCCACGAGTACCGCCTCGAATTGATCGAAGACCTGCTCGAAGACATCGGCCTGGGCAATCGCATGGCTTACGTGGTCGCCCGCCGCTTGCTCGGCGAAGGCGAACAGCTGCCGAGCCCGGAAGGCCCGCTGGCGATTCGTGGCACCGAAGGCCTGGTGCTCAGTTACGCCAAGTGCTGCACACCGATCCCGGGCGACCCGATTGTCGGTCACCTCTCCGCGGGCAAAGGCATGGTGGTGCACCTGGACAACTGCCGCAACATCAGCGAAATCCGCCACAACCCGGAAAAATGCATCCAGCTCTCGTGGGCCAAGGATGTCACCGGTGAATTCAATGTCGAGCTGCGCGTCGAACTGGAACACCAGCGCGGCCTGATCGCCCTGCTGGCCAGCAGTGTCAACGCGGCCGACGGCAATATCGAAAAAATCAGCATGGACGAACGCGACGGTCGTATCAGCGTGGTCCAACTGGTGGTCAGTGTGCACGACCGTGTGCATCTGGCCCGCGTGATCAAGAAACTGCGCGCCTTGACCGGGGTGATCCGCATCACCCGCATGCGCGCGTAGCCCACCCTTCACAAGGAGTCATACATGACCAAGACCGTTATCAACAGCGACAAGGCCCCGGCCGCCATCGGTACTTACTCCCAGGCGATCAAGGCTGGCAACACCGTTTACATGTCGGGTCAGATTCCTCTGGACCCAAAAACCATGGAACTGGTTGAAGGCTTCGAAGCCCAGACCGTCCAGGTGTTCGAGAACCTCAAAGCCGTGGCTGAAGCGGCCGGTGGTTCGTTCAAGGACATCGTCAAACTGAACATCTTCCTCACCGACCTGAGCCACTTCGCCAAGGTCAACGAGATCATGGGCAAATACTTCGACCAACCTTACCCAGCCCGCGCCGCCATCGGCGTAGCAGCCCTGCCAAAGGGTTCGCAGGTTGAAATGGATGCCATTCTGGTCATCGAGTAATACGTCCGGCGCGGCCCCAGAGGTTGCGCCGATTTCGTTCTGAAAGGATTCCACCATGCGCAAAGCGCTAGCTCTCTCGCTGGTCGCCCTTCTCTTGGGCGGTTGTGCCAGCAACCCTGCCGACCGTGACATCAGCGGCACCTGGATCAATCAGGCGGCGATCGATGCGGCATCCGAAGGCGGTTCCCTGCGTGAAGCGCTCCAGGCCTATGGCCCGAACCTGGAATGGGACGTCAACACCAGAGCCGGTCAGGCCCGCTATACCAATGGTTTTGAAAATGTCGAAGGCAAGCTGCTGGGCGAAGAGTCCGGCGCCTGGAAAGTCGACTTTTATGGCAGCTCCGCCAGCGAGCTGAAGCGTGATGGCAAGCAACTGCACCAAGTCGCCAGCGAAAACGAACCAGAACAGCTTTTCGACCGCGCCCAGATCCCGGTCCCGGACGGGGCACCGATCGGTGCCAGCTTTGAGCGTGCGCTGTACTCGGCTTACATGGGCGGCAGCTGGAAAATCATCAACGGCCCAGGCGAAGGTGGCACTGTGCAGTTTCAGGCCGACGGCCAAGTGTCCGGCCTGCCCGGCGCCGACCGTTACGCCCTGTGCCTGACCGGCGATTGCGCATCGATGAGCATCGGCAACGACAACATCTGGCTGCAACTCAATGGCCAGGGCAATACCTGGATCTTCGCCCGCAAAGGCAAGGAACTGGAGCTCTTTCAGGCCGTGAACACCGCCCTGGCGGACGAGATGCCGCAGTTTGCCCCCGGCGAGCGCAAATGGTTGCTCAAGAAGCAGTAACCCGACCCTAAGGCCAACGCAAAACCCATGTGGGAGCGAGCAGGCTCCCACATTAGTTGTTTAGGGGTAACTGGAAGTCAGCAGCGACCTTCAAGAATCGCGGCATAGCCCTCGCGGAAACTCGAATACTTCGGCATCCAGCCCAACGCCTTCGCCCGAGCATTGCTGCAACGCTTGCTGCCGGCACGACGCACACTGGCGTCATCGGCCCATTCGGTCACGCCCAGGAACTCACGCAACCAGCCCACCACCTCCGCCATTGGCGCGGGCGCATCATCGACGCCTATATAGGCATCATCCAGCGCCACTCCACGCCGATCCGCCTCAAGCAGAAACGCCAACAACCCCGCCGCGTCATCGACGTGAATGCGATTGGCGTACAACGGGGGATCGATCGCCACGCGATAACCGCGACGAACCTGAGTCAGCAGCCACTCTCGACCCGGACCATAAATGCCGGTCAGACGCACGATGCTGGCCGGGATTCCACTATCGCGCGCTACTTGCTCGGCTTCCAGCATCAAACGCCCTGAGTAACCGCCCGCCACCGTCGGCGAGGTTTCATCGACCCACTCACCGTCCTGCTGGCCGTAAACACTGCTACTGGAGACAAACAGAATGCGCTTTGGCTGCTGGCCATGCTGTTTCAGCCACCCCAACACATGCTGCAAACCCTCGACATAAGCCGCACGGTAGCCCGCCTCGTCGTGGTCGGTGGCAGCGGCGCTGTACACCAGATAATCCAGTGTCGCGGTCGGCCAGTCAGCCGGGCATTGCGCACTGAACAAGTCACCTGCAACGCCCAGCACACCCGTAGGCAAGCGCGACACATTGCGGCGCAGACCATAAACCTGCCAGTGCCCGGCCAGCAATTGCGTGGCCAGACGACTGCCGACATCACCGCAGCCGGCGATCAAAACAGAAGGCGCGGACATCAGAAAACTCCCTCAAGAAAGGTACAGACTAGCGCCCGAAATGGATGAGCAGCTAGCAATGAAGGAAAAAAAGATACTCTATTACTTTTGTTAACAAGAATTACTTGCAATAATGCAGGCCACTTTTGTTCTCGGCCTCACGAGGCCTGGAAGAACACTTACAGTCTTTTCCTCTCAGGTCCGGCCAGCATGACACCCAATCAATTCCCCGCTTCGCCAACCAAACGACCTCGCGCCTGGAGCGCAGTGGCCGCCCTGCTGCTCAGCCTGATGCTGGCGCCGACCGCCGCATTCGCTGATGCACAAGCGCCGGCCACACAGCCTGCTGCCGCTCAAACACCCGCCGCACCAGCCGTAGCGCCTGCCGCGACCGATCCAGTCCAGGCCGTAGACGCCGCTGATGTACCGGAAGTCCTCGAAGCCGACAACTCGCTGGGCATGGCCCATGATCTATCGCCGTGGGGCATGTACCAGAACGCCGACATCATCGTGAAGATCGTGATGATCGGCCTGGCCATAGCCTCGATCATCACCTGGACCATCTGGATCGCCAAGGGCTTCGAGCTGATGGGCGCCAAGCGTCGCCTGCGCACTGAAATCGCTCACCTGAAAAAAGCCGCCACCCTTAAAGAAGCCAGCGCGACAGCGGCCAAGGAAGGCACCCTTGCCAACCTGCTGGTCCACGACGCGCTGGAAGAAATGCGCCTGTCGGCCAACAGCCGCGAGAAAGAAGGCATCAAGGAACGTGTGAGCTTCCGCCTGGAGCGCCTGGTCGCCTGCATGCGGTCGCAACATGAGCAGCGGCACCCGGCGTACTCGCCACCATCGGTTCCACCGCGCCGTTCGTCGGTCTGTTCGGCACCGTGTGGGGCATCATGAACAGCTTCATCGGCATCGCCAAAACCCAGACCACCAACCTCGCCGTGGTAGCGCCCGGCATCGCCGAAGCCCTGCTGGCAACCGCGCTGGGCCTGGTTGCAGCGATTCCTGCGGTGGTCATCTACAACGTCTTCGCCCGCTCCATCGCCGGTTACAAGGCGCAAGTGTCCGACGCCTCGGCAGAAGTCCTGCTGCTGGTCAGCCGCGATCTCGACCACCTGCCGGCCGAGCGTAGTAGCTCGCAACCGCACATGGTGAAAGTGGGGTAATCGGCCATGGGCCTGCATTTGAAAGAAGGCGCAGACGACGATCTGGCCGAGAACCACGAAATCAACGTCACGCCGTTCATCGACGTGATGCTGGTGCTGTTGATCATCTTCATGGTGGCGGCACCGCTGGCCACCGTGGACATCAAGGTCGACCTGCCTGCTTCCACCGCCAAACCGGCGCCGCGGCCAGAGAAACCGGTGTTCCTCAGCGTGAAAGCTGACCAGCGCCTGTTCCTCGGCGAAGACGAAGTGAAGGCCGAGACCCTTGGCGCCACACTCGACGCCAAGACGAAGGGCAAGAAAGACACGACGATCTTCTTCCAGGCCGATAAAGGCGTGGACTACGGCGACCTGATGGGCGTGATGGACGCCCTGCGCGCCGCCGGTTACCTGAAGGTCGGCCTGGTCGGACTCGAGACGGCAGCCAAGAAATGATCAACACGCGCCAAAAGCTGACGCGTTACAGCGGGAGCCTGGCCGTGGTGCTGGGCGTCCATGCGCTGGCCATTGCGCTGGCGCTGAACTGGACGTCGCGCCCGCCGATCGAGCTGCCGCCGCAAGCGATGATGGTCGAACTGGCGCCGGTTCCGGCCCCGCCACCGCCCGCACCGCCGAAGGTGATCACCCCGCCACAGCCACCGGCCCCGGTGGAAGAACTGCCGCTGCCGAAACTCGCTGAAGCGCCGAAGGCCGAGATTGCCGTGCCCAAGCCGGTCAAACCCAAGCCGAAGCCTCAACCGCCCAAGCCTGTGGAGAAAAAGCCGGAGCCGCCGAAGGAAAAACCTTCCGAGGAAAAACCGAGCGACGCGCAACCGACTCAGGCACCGACGGAGAAATCCGCTCAACCAGCACCCGGCCCATCGCCCGCGCAACAAGCGGCCAAGGCCAGCTGGCAAGGCACACTGCTCGCGCACCTGGCCAAGTACAAAAAGTACCCGGCCAGCGCACAGCAACGCGGCAAGGAAGGTTTGAACCGTCTGCGCTTTGTGGTGGATGCCGAAGGTAACGTGTTGTCGTTCGAACTGGTGGGCCGCTCCGGCAATGCCGATCTGGACCGGGCCACCCTGGAAATGATCCGCCGCGCCCAACCGCTGCCCAAGCCACCGGCCGACATGCTGAACAACGGCTCCATCGAAATCGTAGCACCGTTTGTTTACTCGCTGGAACGCCGCCGTTAAAGGCACCGCTCCCACAGGTTCTTCGGCGACTGCAAAACCTATGAAAGGCACCGAAAGGTGCCTTTTTGCATATCTGGAAACGGCAAACCTGCATTGCCCAGTGTCACTCGACACACTCAGTCTGATAACGTGCGTCTATCGATTGCAGCCGGTATGCTTGGCCCGCAACTTCATGGACGCTTGCTATGACTCTCACAGAATTACGCTACATCGTTACCCTCGCCCAAGAGCAGCACTTCGGCCACGCGGCCGAGCGTTGCCACGTCAGCCAGCCGACCCTGTCGGTAGGCGTGAAAAAGCTTGAAGACGAACTCGGTGTGCTGATTTTCGAGCGCAGCAAGAGCGCCGTGCGCCTGACCCCGGTCGGTGAAGGCATTGTCGCCCAGGCACAGAAAGTCCTGGAACAGGCCCAAGGCATCCGCGAACTGGCCCAGGCCGGCAAGAACCAGCTGACCGCCCCGCTCAAAGTCGGCGCGATCTACACCGTCGGCCCGTACCTGTTCCCGCACCTGATTCCACAACTGCACCGGGTCGCCCCGCAGATGCCGTTGTACATCGAAGAAAACTTCACCCACGTGCTGCGCGACAAACTGCGCAACGGCGAGCTCGACGCAATCATCATCGCCCTGCCGTTCAACGAAGCCGACGTGCTGACCTTGCAGCTCTACGACGAGCCGTTCTACGTCCTGATGCCGGCTCAGCATCCGTGGACGCAAAAAGAATCCATCGACGCCGCCCTGCTCAACGACAAGAGCCTGCTGCTGCTCGGCGAAGGCCACTGCTTCCGCGATCAAGTGCTGGAAGCCTGCCCGACCCTGGCCAAAGGCAACGACGGCGCCAAACACACCACGGTGGAATCCAGCTCGCTGGAAACCATTCGCCACATGGTCGCGTCCGGCCTGGGTATTTCGATCCTGCCGCTGTCGGCGGTGGACAGCCATCACTACGCTCCCGGCGTGATTGAAGTGCGCCCACTGAGCGCGCCCGTGCCGTTCCGCACCGTGGCCATCGCCTGGCGCGCGAGTTTCCCGCGGCCGAAGGCGATTGAAATTCTCGCCGACTCCATTCGCCTGTGCTCGGTGGCCAAGCCGCCAGCGCCGGTGGTGGCCGGTTAAGTCGCTGCCATGACCGAGTTGTCGCAAGTGTCGGTGACGGCACTCAAGGGTGTCGGCGAAGCCATGGCCGAGAAGCTGGCCAAGGTCGGCCTGGAAAATCTCCAGGACGTGCTGTTCCACTTGCCGCTGCGTTATCAGGACCGCACTCGCGTGGTCCCGATCGGCCATTTGCGACCCGGGCAAGACGCCGTGATCGAAGGCACCGTCAGCGGTGCCGACGTGGTCATGGGCCGGCGCCGCAGCCTGGTTGTCCGTTTGCAGGACGGCACCGGCGGGCTCAGTCTGCGCTTCTACCATTTCAGCAACGCCCAGAAAGAAGGCCTCAAGCGTGGCACGCGCATTCGCTGCTACGGCGAAGCGCGGCCCGGTGCGTCGGGGCTGGAGATCTACCACCCGGAATACCGCGCCATAACCGGCGATGAGCCGCCGCCGGTGGATGAAACCCTGACCCCGGTCTACCCGCTCACCGAAGGCCTGACCCAGCAGCGTTTGCGCCAACTGTGCATGCAAACCCTGACCCTGCTCGGGCCCAGCAGCCTGCCCGACTGGCTGCCGACCGAACTGGCCCGGGACTATCAACTGGCACCGCTGGCCGATGCGATCCGTTACCTGCATCACCCGCCCGCCGATGCCGACGTCGACGAGCTCGCCCTCGGTCATCACTGGGCCCAGCACCGCTTGGCCTTTGAAGAGCTGCTGACCCATCAACTGTCCCAGCAGCGCCTGCGCGAGAGCATGCGTGCCCTGCGCGCGCCGGCCATGCCCAAAGCCACCAAGCTGCCCACTCAGTATTTGGCCAACCTCGGTTTCACCCCGACCGGCGCCCAGCAACGGGTCGGCAATGAAATCGCTTACGACCTCAGTCAGCATGAGCCCATGTTGCGGCTGATTCAGGGCGACGTGGGCGCGGGCAAAACCGTGGTCGCTGCCCTCGCCGCGCTGCAAGCGCTGGAGGCCGGTTACCAAGTCGCACTGATGGCGCCCACTGAAATCCTCGCCGAGCAGCACTTCATCACGTTCAAGCGCTGGCTCGAACCGCTAGGCATTGAAGTGGCGTGGCTGGCCGGCAAGCTCAAGGGTAAAAATCGCATAGCCGCGCTGGAGCAAATCGCCAACGGCACGCCAATGGTGGTCGGCACCCATGCGCTGTTTCAGGAAGAGGTGCAATTCAAGAACCTGGCGCTGGCGATCATCGACGAGCAACACCGCTTCGGCGTGCAGCAGCGTCTGGCATTGCGACAGAAAGGCGTCGGCGGGCGAATGTGTCCGCACCAACTGATCATGACCGCCACGCCGATTCCACGGACGCTGGCCATGAGCGCCTACGCCGACCTCGACACCTCAATCCTCGACGAACTGCCGCCTGGCCGTACCCCGGTGAACACGGTGCTGGTCACCGACACCCGGCGCGTCGAAGTGATCGAACGGGTGCGCGGCGCCTGCGCCGAAGGCCGTCAGGCCTATTGGGTGTGCACGCTGATCGAAGAATCTGAAGAGCTGACCTGTCAGGCCGCCGAAACGACTTATGAAGACCTCACCGCCGCCCTCGGCGAGTTGAAGGTCGGGCTGATCCACGGCCGCATGAAGCCTGCCGAGAAAGCCGCAGTGATGGGCGAATTCAAGGCCGGCAACCTGCAACTGCTGGTCGCCACCACCGTGATCGAAGTCGGCGTCGACGTGCCCAACGCCAGCCTGATGATCATCGAAAACCCCGAGCGTCTCGGGCTCGCGCAACTGCACCAACTGCGAGGCCGCGTCGGCCGGGGCAGCGCCGTCAGCCATTGCGTGCTGCTTTACCATCCACCGCTGTCGCAGATCGGTCGTCAGCGGCTGGGCATCATGCGCGAAACCAACGACGGTTTTGTCATCGCCGAAAAAGACCTCGAACTGCGCGGCCCCGGCGAAATGCTCGGCACACGCCAGACCGGCCTGCTGCAATTCAAGGTCGCGGACCTGATGCGCGACGCCGATTTACTGCCTGCCGTGCGCGACGCCGCCCAGGCCTTGCTCGAGCGTTGGCCGGATCACGTCAGCCCGCTGCTCGACCGCTGGCTGCGCCATGGGCAGCAATACGGCCAAGTGTGAGCACTGTCGCAGTTTCTGGACCCTGGCCTTAAACAAGCTGGTTATACTCCCGCAATTGTTTGAAAACGGATACAGACCATGACAGAAGCTGCCCTCGCCCCCGAAACCCCGCACGCTCCGTCTGTTATTCGGCTGCTGCTCGGCAAGCTGGGCATCGCCTACCAGGAAGTCCTCGACCATCACGGCCTGAACCCCGCACGCAAAGTGCAGGCGGTTTTGCTGGATGATGCCGTCGGCGCGCTCATGGTGCTGTTTCCGCAAAGCCAACTGCTCGACCTCAATCGCCTCGCCGAACTCACCGGCCGCCGGTTGACCGCTGTATCCACCGAACGCCTGGTAAAAATGCTCGGCAAACACAGCCTGAGCCTGTTGCCCGGCCTGCCGGCGCTCACCAGCTCACCGTGCCTGTACGAAGAAAGCCTGCTGCGCGAACCGAAGTTGCTGATCAACTCGGGCGAGCCGGGCGTGCTGCTGGAAATCACCAGCGAAGATTTCAAAACCATGCTCACCAAGGCCAGCGCCGGCAATTTCGGCGAAGCCGTGAACAGCATCCGCCCGAACCTCGACCGCCCCGACGATGACCGCCAGGAAATCACCCAGGCCGTCCAGGTGTTCACCGCGCGGCGCATCCAGCAACGTCTGGAAGAGACCATCGAGATTCCGCCGCTGGCCGAAACCGCGCAGAAAATCATCAAACTGCGGGTCGACCCCAACGCCACCATCGACGACATCACCGGCGTCGTCGAAACCGACCCGGCCCTGGCCGCACAAGTCGTCAGCTGGGCAGCGTCGCCGTACTACGCCTCGCCGGGCAAGATTCGTTCAGTGGAAGACGCCATCGTCCGGGTGCTCGGTTTCGACCTGGTGATCAACCTGGCGCTGGGCCTGGCCCTGGGCAAAACCCTGAGCCTGCCCAAAGACCACCCGCAACACACCACGCCGTACTGGCAGCAATCGATCTACACCGCCGCTGTCATCGAAGGCCTGACCCGCGCCATGCCCCGCGCCCAGCGCCCGGAAGCCGGCCTGACCTACCTCGCCGGCCTGCTGCACAACTTCGGCTACCTGCTACTGGCCCACGTCTTCCCGCCGCACTTCTCGCTGATCTGCCGCCACCTGGAGGTCAACCCGCACTTGTGCCACAGCTACGTGGAACAACACCTGCTGGGCATCAGCCGCGAACAGATCGGCTCATGGCTGATGCGCTACTGGGACATGCCCGAAGAACTGGCCACCGCGTTGCGCTTCCAGCACGACCCGAGCTATGACGGTGATTACGCCGAATACCCGAACCTCGTATGTTTGGCCGTGCGTTTGCTGCGTAGTCGCGGGATTGGTTCGGGTCCGGATGAAGACATTCCGGATGCCTTGCTGGAGCGCGTTGGCCTGACTCGCGACAAAGCCAACGACGTTGTCAGCAAAGTGCTTGAGGCTGAAGTGCTGCTGCGTGAACTGGCTTCGCAATTTAGCCAGGCCTAAAAGCATCGCGGGCAAGCCTCGCTCCCACAGGATTTAGGCGATCCCTGTGGGAGCGGGCTTGCCCGCGATGAATCCACCCCGATCTATCTGAAATACACCAACCCCTATGCGAGGGAGCTTGCTCCCGCTCGACTGCGCAGCAGTCGCAACCCAGCCAACGCGGTGTGTCAGAAACAACCGAGGTCTCAGATTTCAGGGCCGCTTCGCAGCCCAGCGGGAGCAAGCCCCCTCACCACAGACTTGATCGAAAGCCTCAAACCTTAGCTGCCACCTTCGCCTTCCTAGGCTTCAAATACTTGGTCAACCCCTGAAACCAGATCACCAGCGCCGGGTTGCCCTTGATCTGAATCGACTTGTCCTGAATCCCCGTCATAAACGCCAACTGCTTGTTCTTTGCCTGCATCGTGGCAAAGCCATACGCCGCATCCTTAAACGCAATCGCAAACGCCGGCTCGGCATACACGCCTGACTTGCTGGTGATGCGCTGGTCCTTCACAAAGAAATGCCGCGCCACCTTCCCGTCCAGGGTCTGTAGCTGAAACACCAACGCCTTGTCACCCAACTGCTGCTGAAACGCAGGATTAGTCCGACTGGCCTTACCCATCAACAAACCCAGCATCCACAGAAGAAAACGAAATTTCATGCGCACAGCCTCAAAAGAAAAATGAACGGCCGGCGCAGTGTAGCCGCTTCAAGCCAGAACGCCACTGTCGGGTTACGTTAGAAGAAGATGAACAGCTTTTCCCGCATGATGACCACCAAGTCACGCTTTGCACTTCATTCTAAGGGACCCGACCTACACCTAAAGAAACACATTCCTGTAGGAGCTGCCGAAGGCTGCGATCTTTTGATCTTAATGCCCTCAAACCACTCGGACATTTCCTTCAAAACGCCGGGCTGTTCATGAACTAGGCGACTTTGGCCATCACCGATAACCTCTGTTCGTCACCGCAAAATCGGTGACTCGGACGTGCAAGTCCGATTCAGGTGCACAATCGTTGGTGGCAATTCATCGAGCGTTTTCCTATGCTCGCGGATCGTTATGGCGGCTGTGCGTCGGAGACCTTCGGGTCTGCCGGGCACCTGGACCGGTCTTGCACACCAACGCACAGCTGCCACCCCTTTCGAAGTGCAAAGAGAAACGGTGTCAGCCTCTTAACTCCAGGAAGTTAACATCTATGATCAAGCCAACACCGAATCCCCCAGAAAACCCAGCCACATCCCCCTACGAATCCTTCGATTCCAGAAAACTCCACGAAGCCGCCGAACGCGCCCTCGACCACCATTTCGCCCCGCCACCCAACGAAAAACCCAAGCGCAAAGGCAAACTCTTCACCGTCTCCCCCGACATCGACACCGAAGCCCTCCTGGCCAACGCCTCCGAAGACCTGAAGTCCATCAGCGCCATCGCCGCCGACCTGGCCGATGACATCGAAGGCACCCGCCGCTCAGTCGCCCTGGCGCTCAGCAGAATGGCGGATGGGGTGCAGTTGTTGGTGGAGCGAGCGCTGGATCATATCGATTCGCCGAATCCGGCGGAGCATCGGGCTAAGGCATAAAGGGACCACAGAAAGAGAAAGGGGACGTTGAGTCCCCTTTCTCGATAATCTCGACTCACCACTGACAGCCTGTCTCTGGTGACGCCTCCATGCTGATATCTTGATCGAACGAATATTTCTTACCGGATTTGTAATTCGTATAGGTCATCCCATAGATCCGAGCACCCTGACGGACCATCTCATACTCACCCGTCAGCGCCCCCTCGGAAACTTCCACCCAAGTTGTCGTGAATTGATAGGGCCGATCCTCTGCCAGGATTTCTTGCTCGGTGCTTCGATGGACTAGAGAAATGGCCTTCTTCGACTTGCTATACCTAACCCCAGTGCCGCTCCATTGGGTAACCGAGTCGTAATAGGTTCTGAATTCGAAATTGATGTTTTTACCTTCCAGCGAACGGAAACACGAGACCTGTGTTGTGATCTCACTACGGGCCGTCAGCGGCAATACCAACAACAGCATTAAAAATAACTTCTTCACAGATCCCTCTGATCTCATTTTTTTGAAAACGATGTCGTGCTCTCAGTAGAGCTTACCGCATGCCTAAAGTGAAAAATCCGAGACTTTTGCAAGCCGCCAACATTGCCCACGAACAAACTGATACTCGAAGACATAATCGGTATCCGGCTTCTGCAGGATCGCCGTGGCGTTGTTGCCCCGCTCGTCCTTGACGGTCAACGTAAGACCATCGGCCTCTCGTTTCACACGATCCGGGATGATTGGAAACTTGATCTGATCGCCGCTGACACTGCGCTTTTCCATCTCAGGCTCGGGATCTCCCGCCACAGTCGTGACAAGTTGCAGCGGCTGTTGAACGAACGTTTTTTGCACGTCTGCGCGCTCGGAAAAAGCTGCGAGGAACGCTGAAAACTCGTTCGAGGGACAAGCAATATCGGCCGCGTTACCACCGATTTTGCGCGGCTCCTGGCTGATGCCATGTTCCAGTTTTGAATCCGCAATAATCTTTGCATCCAAGTCTGCCAGACGCTTTTTAATACTCGCCGCATCCTTGTAAGCACACTCAAGATCTGCCCCCCCTTCCAGGTCTCGCCCGTCGCGACAGTCCTGCAATTCGGGATCTGGCGGATCACCGCGAAAAAATCGCAAAGACAACTGATCCCCGCCCTTAATCAGTGGTAACTCCAGCGTCGAATAGGAGTAGCCCTCGAAGCGGGCCGACTCCTTGTTTTTCGTGAGCACATACAGGGACTTCCCCGCTCGCTCAGGAAATTTACGCTCGAAGAAGAACACCGACACTATCTGTTCGCCAATGACCGGCGCCACATAAGTGAGTTCTGGTTTCGTAGCACTCATCGTTGCGTAGAAAACTTCACCATTGGGAACGTACGCGCCTGTCGTCTGACCTTTGAGCGTGTTCTTCAAGAAAAATACCGTGATTTTCTGCTCACCCACCGAAGCCACCACCGGTGGATGCATTTGATCGATGGTTTGTAGGTCATTGGCTGACACCGGTTGTGATGCAAAACCGATGATTGATACAAGTACGCACACACAACTAAAAAACCTGGCCACTTCCATTCACTTCCCTGTTGATCCACGACATTGAACAAATCATCAAAGCCATATACCGGTGATCTTTTTACGATGAATCAGACTCGACGTTTCTCTCCGTCCTGTTCAATTTTTCATTCCTTGATTTACGGATCGCTCAGCTACGCGTTGCGGAATCTTCTGCGCCTTACCGGCGGCAGTCATCGCTTCGCCGTACTCGCGGTAATACCACTGCGCTTCGTCTTTCCTGTTCAGTCGCCACAACGAATCAGCCATGTTCAACATCAACACCGTGCGCTTGCCGACCGCCTCAACGCCGCGATAAAACCTCAGCGCAAGCTCATCGTTACCGCCCTCGGCGAGGTAAAAACCAAGGTCGTTGAACGCCTGAAGATATTGCGCCGGGGGATGACACGCCATGTAGGACTCCGGACTCAAAAAGCTCAGGCTCCATACGATGGATTCCGCGCGGGACTGCGCCGGCTCGATGTCCACGACATGCCTCAACAAGTCCTTTGGGGGCTTCGTCTCCAGGACGGGATTGAACACTTCACCGTCGTTGGAAACCCACTGATTGCCCACCCATTTACCGACACAAAAGCTGGCAGAACGCTCAGCCAGCACGCAACCGCTCTCCATCGAGATCACATCGCAATGCTGTTGCGACACCAGTTTTTCTTCACCACTCTCGACCGACAACATGCCGAAGCTCACCGGGTCGAGCAACAAGGTTTTCTTGTCAGGACTGAGCCAACCGGAGTGCCCATCAGCACCAACGTCGATGCTGAAGAGCGGGAACGTTTTACCACTTGCGGTGAACCAAGCAGTCGCCGACTCCACACCGGGCATCGTCCATTCTGTCGCCCGAAACGTCACTGCGTGCCCGCCGACACCGACTATTGGCAGGTCTTGGGCAAAGGCTCTGGCGGCAAACAGGCTGCCGAACATCAACACCCACTTAAGGCTGGCCATAAACGATCCTTTTCACTGCAGGGCTTTCCGATTGCAGTTGTCTCTTCGTGACGCCATAAGCCTCGATCAGCCCCTCCCAAGAACCTTTCGAACCAAACGACCGATAGCTATTGCTGTAGCTGTAATGCTCTAACCGGCCGGCCGTGGAGTAATACCCGCGCCATTCAGGGCAGGATCCGCACCCGCCATAACCGCCAATTGAAACCAGGCTGCCCTTGGTTCCTTTCACGCAATCCATCGCCACGACCACATTACTCAACATCTTCGTATGCGATCCATGAACCCCACCTACCTAAGGATGGGTTAGCGATTTACCGTGGCATTTCCGGGGAGCAGTTCCATGGCAGCAAAGCTTCGTAGTCCTCTATCGATGAAGCGTGCGGTAACCGCTCCAGTACGTGGCGCAGCCACGTATAGGGCTCTTGGCCGTTGACCTTGGCGGTCTCGACCAGGCTATAGATCTGCGCGCTGGCGGTCGCGCCGTTGGTGGTATCGCTGAACAACCAGGCCTTGCGCCCGATGACAAACGGCTTGATCGCTCTTTCAGCGGCGTTATTGTCGATGGGTAAATAACCGGCTTCGATATAGCGCTCCAGCCGGCTCCAGTTGTTCGCCAGATAATGCACAGCCTTGCCCAGTGCACTTTGCGGCGTCACTTGGGATTGGGTTTTATCCAGCCAGCTTTTCAGTTGAGTCAGGATAGGCAGGCTCTTTTCCTGGCGTCCGATAAACCGCAGCTCATCGTTGGCGTCCTTCAACTCACGTTCTATGCCGTACAGCTTGTTGATCATCGTCAGCGCGATATCCGCACGCCCAGTCTTGCCCTTGGGCTGCACTTTTTGCGCTTCAACGAACTTGCGTCGCGCATGGGCCATGCAGGCCAGCCGTTCGACCCCCGGTTGCAACGCCAAGGCGTTATAGCCCGCGTAATCATCGGTCATAACATAGCCGCGATAACTTTCCAGCAGACGCAACGGAACCTCCTGCGCACGGCTGGACGTGTAGTCGAACAATACGACTTTGCGATCTGGCGGGCCGCTGGCTTGTACCCACATCCAGGATTGGCTGGTCGGGTCTCGATCTGGCTCTTTCAATACTTGAACACGGGTTTCATCGCAGTGGATCACCGGGCTTTCCAGTAATCGGTCGCGCATCAGGTTCAGGTGGCTGAAAGTGTTCGCTGCACTGGATCACCCAGCGAGCCAGTGTTTGCCTTGGTATATCGATGCCGTGTCGACTTAACACCGTCTCGAAACGATGCAGCGGCAAGCCATCGACATACTTGGTGGTCAGCAACATTGCCAGCACGCTTGGGCTGGCCATGCTCTTTTCGATCAGTTGAGCCGGTTTGTCGGCGGTGACCGGTGCCGTTTCGCAGTCACGGCAACCATAAACCTTGCGGATATGTTTGATGACACGGATCTGCATCGGCACGATATCCAGCTGTTCGCTGATTTCTTCGCTGATCACATGCTTGCGGCAACCGCAGGCACAGGTCAGTTCGTGCTCGGGCAGTTCGTGGATCACCTCGACACGCGGCAACTCAGCCGACAATGGCTTGCGTTTACCACGGCGCGACACCGGGGCAACGACTTCTTCTTCGACATCGCCGATCAACGGCATCGGCTCGCTCTCGGGCTCATTGAACAGTGCAAGTTGCGGCGTATTGGGCTCCGCTGTCTGCTCGGACTTACGCCCGAACAAGCGGTCGCGCAACAGCTTGATCTGTTCTTTCAGGTCAACGATGTGAGTCTGGTAAGACTGGACCACTTCTCCCTGGCGATTGAGTGCATCAAGCAGCATCTGCTTGAGCAAAACGGGGTCATCAGGAAGGTCGTCGGGCAGAGAAATCATGGCCCGGATTATACCGGGTCAGGCTACGTAGCGTGGGGTCAAAACCTGGTGAGGACGGTTGCGCCACAGGTCAAAACCGTCAAGCAGCCAGTTCAGTTCCTGGACGGTCAGAACGATCACTTCATCGCTGAGATCAGGCGATGTTTTGAATCGTTCGGACTCCAAGCGCTTAAGCCAAAGGCAGAAGCCGTTGCGCTCCCAGTACAAAATCTTCACGCGGTTACGGGGCTTGTTGAGAAAGACGAAGAGCACGGGATCGAACACCGCCACTTTTATATCCAGCTCGACCAGCGCAGCGAGGCCATCAATGGACTTTCTGAAGTCCACGGGCTTGGGGTAGAGATAGACTTTTTCGACTTTGGCGTCGGGTCGCATCATGGCGAGCTGGCTCCTGAGGGAATCGGGAGCACAGCATCCGTGATCGGCTATGCACTTTGAATGTGGGGTTCATGGAGCGGTTACACATCTTCGTCTTCGCACCGTCGGACGTGAGCTGTGAAACTTTGTCGATGTTGCGCCGAAACACATTGCCGCCGATGTTGATTGTCTGGTCGGAGCAGACCGGGATTACGTGGATTTCAGTGTCCTGCACCGTCACGGATCGGCAGGACGACACCAACACCACTTCAACGCCGCCACACTGCATGACATCGCGTTGGGTGTAGGCATCCGAAGGCGCGGCGAAGGCTGGAAACGAGAGCAGCAGCGAAAGGCTGCCCGCGAGCAGACGCTGATTCATGGAAAATTCCCTTTTACCATTAACTGGAAAATAAGAAGACCGTTTTATATACGGACCTCAACAAAAGCCAACTCACAAATCGCCCCCCCCTTTTCTTTCTACTTCAGAACACTACGCTCCTTCGCACGCTCAGGGATTTTTTGCTGTTTACCGCCTATGATCATGAGCTCGTTATACGTTTTATAGTTTTTCGCGGCGGTAGCTTTGTCGCCTTCCGACCAATATGCATCTGCAATATTGAGATAGGCCACGACTCGTTTCGGATTATCGGCAATGACTTTTCCCAACAACCAAATAGCATCCTCATTGAATCCAGCCTGCTGCCAAAAATAAGCAATATCATTGAAGCTTTGCTGGTCACCACTCGAGTAACCATGGTCAGTTATATACTTCTCTATAAAACCTCGTTTCGGAAAACTCACGAACGCTTCTTTATTTTTATAAAGCCGAGATGTTGCATTCTTAAACTCTGTCAGAATCTCACCTTTCAGGCTCGCAACAGTTTTCTCTACCAGTCTTTGTTTCTGCATGCAGTCTTCAGTCGTACAGGCTTCCGCTGCATCTTGCTCAACGACTGAATAACAGTACGGCTGCGATGACTCAGAGGCACCTGGCCCCTTCTGCAAATAAACAAGTCGATCCTGATTTATTTTTAGTGCTTTACAGTAGGGTACCGTTCCGAATGAGTCAGGAACACCCGATTTATTTTTTACAACATCTACCGCACTTACAACCTTACTCGCCTCAAGAGTTTTAACTTTTCCATCCTGACTTACAAACCAGAAGCTATTCTCCTGAGTAGTGCAGTCACACTCACAGCTCAGTACATAATATCCACTTCGGATGTCCCACTTGGACTTGGCTACACCGTCAGACCCACAATAATTCTCTGCAATGGCCACAGAGCAAATATTGGTATCCGCATCGCATGCGAGCTTTTTACCCTCGCCCCACGCTGAAGACACCAGCAACAGAATTACATATAACCAACGGCTGTTAAAGCTCAAAAATATCTCCCTGGACAACGAACAAAGCGAACCGAACCGAACCGAACCGAACCGAACAAAGAGGATAGGTTTATTTATCGAAAGTTAAATCTACCCCCACAAATAAATCCGCCCCTTTTTACGGCTCGACAGGTTTTAGCTGCGCTCACTAACTCTTTTAGGGATTTTTGCTGCCTTGCCCGATCGACTCATCAATGCGCTGTATTTTTTATAGTTCTCAGTAGACAAGTCTTTTTTATCTGCCCCCCCAATAAGCATCCGCCAGATTTAGATAAGCAACAATCCTGTTCGGATTCTGTGCGACTACCTGTTTTAGCAGTTCGATTGCCTCACCATAGTAACCAGCCTCAGCAAATAAAAAGCCAAGATCATTAGACCAACCAACCATATTTGAATAATAGTACTTTTCAACTATATAAGTATCTGGCGCACACGTCTCATCCTCGCCACCATCTACAACTAGATAACTCATAAGCTCCTTGAATTTTACCTTATCACCATTTTTGTATGCCAATAGCGCCTGATCAAAATTTGAAGCTACCGCCACTGACATAAGCTTTTCACGCTTAACGTCTGAACGCTGAGCTTCGACATGAAGCCTCTTTAAATACTCGAATGCTTCAGCTCCCGAAAACGTTTCGAGTGATTTAGACATAAGCGCATTCGAAGGAATTGCATAAACGCTTACAAGCGACCTATCACAGGACTCATTGTTAACCACCAGAAAAAGATTATTCATAACAACCTTCTCCGACTGAGCGTCATATTGAAACTGAAGATTAAAGGTATACTTGGCGTTGTCTTCTTCCTTTGTATTCAGGTAGACAATTGCGCCAGGCTTCGTGGAAGCATACTTGAATGAGACCATTTCTGCTTGCGCATCCACTACACTGATAGTTTTTTCTGATCCCTTTAAGACGCCAACTTCAAATCCATCATAACTTGCTGGGGAATAAGCATTTTTGATTAATGGCAACGCAGTTGGCGCCTCAACAATTACGGACTGCTTAGAGTCGACGATTGCCGTCACAAGTAAGCGTTGAGCCCTATCGCCGGGTTCACTTTTCAAAATCAATAGTTTTTGGCTGCTTTTATTCGGAAGCAAACCAATGTCAAACTCTTTAAATATCTCCGAGGCCGCAGGTGGATTGAACACTTGATCTGCGGAAACGGAAATGCTTCCACCCCCTAAAAGAACAAATATCAAAAAACGACAGTTTTTCACGAATCCGCTCACTGATTTATCTCCTGATATATGACTGTAAAATTACTTCGCCGCTCGCCATAACTATTAGTATGCTTATTCACAACTTCTGTTATTTTATCTGTAGAGGTTGTATTAGGTGCAACAAGATCATTCAGCTTATTTAGCTCCCAAAAACCCATCGCAGATATAAGGCCTATTTTCGTTTCGAGCAACTGATCGGGATTATCAACCATGTTAATGGTCTCCTCCGGCAGCTTCGCCCTTAACAAATCTTCCACGGCTTTATAGTTAGACTTCCATGTTAGTTGAATAAATCCTTTACCTTTATACTTTATACCTTCCACACAGCCACCCGCAGTCAATACAAAATTGCCCTGAGGGGAGCAGCAACAGTAAATGCGTTTCGCGATTTCATCTTCATTTGGAAACTGAGAATAAGCTTTATTTTTTCGAATGGTATAGGCACTTTTTGCAGCCGGACTAAGAGCGTTATACTGCGCCATTTCGATACGCTTATACCCGTACTGATCCGCTTCCGCTGGATATGTATTAAAATACCGCCCAAATTTAGATCTGAGCGCTTCTGCGGAATACCATAAGTCTTCCACTTTACCAACCAAAGCATTTCCAACTTCTGTTTTAACTTGAGCAAAAAACTGAGCAATTCTAGGAATTGTATTAATTTCAAAACGATCGGCATATTTATTGAACAGCCCCCGCACCTCTTCTCGCTTTTCCTCTGACGACTCCGGGAACATTTTTTTCATTTGATCGTACGACAAAAGCTCCGCAGTAGCGGATGTAAATCCAGCAACAAATTCTATTGGATGAAAGTGCCAAACCACTTCTGAACCAATAGCAGCCTCGCCAACAAGCTCATCCCAAAACACATATTTGCTTATTCTTTCTTTTTCATGCTTCAACGTTTTGGGTGATGACTCCAACAACTTATCCAACTTACTCCACTTAGCCGACTCTGCTTTGTCCTTCCATTCAGTCGGATGATGAGCAATAAGCTTCGCCCACTGATCTCTCGTATCAATATTCTTCAACGCGTCGGCGAGCTCGCCGGGATCGACTTCACCATCATGGTTTTTATCAATTTTCATGAGCAAATCTTTGAAGAACTGCGGCATGTCTTCGGGGTCGAGGAAACCGTCTGCCATAGCGTTTGTTTCTTCAACAATATGGAATCCCAATTTTTCCCAGTCGTGCTGGGTGACGATTTGGGCGCCTGCTTTTTTCACTAGTCCGCTGACCGGTTGAGCGTCCTCGGTAACACTGACCTTGTACCAGTCTTCAGTACCTTCCTTTATGACCGGAGCCTTACTGAGGTCGACAGCATGGTCGAGTTTGAGCACTGTCATGCCCGTCGCCGGGGGTGTCTTCTTGAGCTCCGTTCCGGTCGGCAAGTGCAGGTACTGTTTGCCTGTTTTCAGACCAGCGAGGTTTTTAAGGAAGTCTTTCACTTCCGATTCGGCGGTGAATATTTCGACGTGAACCTGAAACTTGCTGTCCGACGCGCCTTGCTGGCTAGTGAGATTTTCCGTTTGCCCCAAATAGCCGATCGGGTCACCAGCCTTGATTCCAATGCTAGTCGTCACAACCTCAAATTCTGTAGGCGTGAGCGTCTCCCACTGCACGTACTGGCTATCCGGATCGCTTTCGACAATGGCCCAGAAATTTGATGGTACGCTCCCCGTGCCTGTCCATATGCTAGCTTCCACCGGTGTACATGGGGCCATTCGCCGCAATTTGTTGTCGAGAACCAAGCTCACAACATCCTTGCTATCGAACGCAATAGTGCTGCTGACCGTTATCTCACGACTTTCTTCTATACGCGCACCTGCAGGTTGCCCATCCGTAGGGTTCGCTGGTGCGGCATACATAGCCAAGCGTTTGCACGTCCTAGCTTTTACTTTCCCTTGCCAATACTTTGGCTTGGCACGTTCCGGTACATCGTCCGCGAGCCAAATACGTTTGGGTTGGGAGTTTTGGTAAGGTGCACCATTCTTCAAATAGGCGAACCAAACCTCTCTCCCTGCTTCACGAACTTTGTGTGACCCGTTCTTTACACTGCCGGAAAGGATTTTTCCTTTAGCATAGGTGACGTTACCGACGCTTCTCTGCTCCAGCACCTCAAGCTTGGTGCCCATAGCCAGTTTTCCGGGAGACTGAACGCTGCTTGTTTCGGGAAACTCGTCGTATGCCTTGAAGTCATTTACCTTCATGGTTACTTTGGGTTTTGGTGTTTCTTCCTCGGATAGTGGATAGCGCTTATAAGGCAGCAAATGCATGTACAGACTGAAGAAGTTCAGCTTGTTTTGCTTGCCTTTGTTCGGCCCTTCTTCCGGATTGGGTGCCGACTTGTACTCGTGACGCACCAGGCAGAAGGAGTTGGAATATTTCAGCTTTTTCTCATTGTCACCGAAGGTCGACTCCAGATAATCCTCGTTAAGGCGATACGCAACGACTTTGCCATCGGCCATGCAGCGTATCGGCTCATTCAGTACGCATTGCGGAGCACTTGCATCACTGATGTGGATGCCGCCATGCCAAAATTTGTTGCTACCCAACAAGTAATGACCTGACTTCTCATTTTCGAGCGTTTTGTAAACTTCCTCTGCGTCAGTGAATTGCTTCCCGTCAGCCTTTCGGAAGGGGTATTGAAAATTCATCAGGGGTGCGGATCCCGCCGGAGCAGTTCCTGGGGTGGGTGCAGCCGCTGGCGCAGGTTGTGCATCAGTTCTGTATTGAGCCTTCGGACGCAAAAACTTTTCTGGCATCGGCCAGTAACCGCTCTGGTGCCCATATTTAGCTGATTTCGGCCCAGAAGAAGATTGCGAGCCGAAAAAATTCCCCGCGGTCCGTACAGAGTTGATGTCCTCGACTACCCCGGTATGCCCGTGGAAATTGATCCAGAGTGCAATATCACCGGGCTCGACGCTCGCGAGCGGAATGACGTCAAAATGGGTTACGTCAACATTCAGCTGTCCCGTTGTCAGGTATGGAATTGAATATCCCGCGTCCTTCAGCATTCGGTACAACAGACCTGAACAGTCGATTTCCTTTCGACCGTCGCCGTCGGCATCGGCGTAACCTTTCGCTGGACCGTATTCATATTGGGTATGCGGGTAGTTAGCCCGCTGTTCGAGTAGTCCGGTACTCATCGGAAGCTCCCTGCTTTAAGACATTGAATTGAGTTATCAGCGACGACGCCTTGGGCCGCTAAGTGGTCAACACCTCGCGTGCCGGACTCAGGATCCTTTTTCTGAACCTCCTGATAACACGCCATTGCTCGGGGCAGGTCAGCAGGGACGACGGTGCCGACTTCATACACCTCGCCAAGTTGGCTCAGCGCATCTACCGAGCCTCGGCTCGCGGCGCTTTCCAATGCAGCCATTGACTGTTGCGGGTTGATACAGACGTGCTTGTCGTCGTATTCACCCTCATCGCAGTAAAAATTCGCAAGCGTCACGCCTGCGTCTGGAATGCTTTTTGAAGCAGCAATCAAAAGATCCACAATTTTGCTGTTATCCAGGCGGGGAGCTTGCCCAGAAAGACTGATTCCCGCAGCAGCGAGTGCAGCTTGCGGCGAACCTTCTTGCGCTCCGGCCAAGTAGCTATCCAGTGCTGCTGCGTACAAATAAACACCCGATTCAGGCGATGCATGATTAGCCAGCCTGTCAAACCATGCACCTTTCCTCAGCTCTCGCTGACCTGGCAATAGTTTCTCTGTTCGAGACACAACATCAGATACGTTTTCAAGCGACCAATCTTCGACACGATCCAGAACCCAACAGTCGCCGTGTTTGAAGACGAAAACCTTTAGAAATTTGCCTGCCTGGTCACGAACGATCAGCTTGTTCGGTAAATCGACCTTAATAGTTAGGCTCGACGCAGCAGCATTTTCCGGCACAAGAACGTTCAACTCGGCAGCGTCCAGCGCTTTGATTTTGCCCTGGACAACCTTTGGCTTGTCGCCATCGGCAACCACTCGAAGTTCCTGAACGGACGAGGCAATAAATGCCTTCTGTATCTCAGGTTGGGATGAGAAAACCTGGGCGAACTCTGCAAAGTTGCCGCTCGGGCATTGCGGGTCACTGGGCGATGAGGCAACGGCGCCGCTGCACATACCCAACGTCAGCAGTGCGATGGAGCACCACTTGAACTGCCTTGCATTTTTGTTTGTTGTCATCACGAACTTCATCACTCAGAAAACACAAAAAAAGCCTTCGGTTTAACCTTCTCAGGCGGCGCATTCCCCAACGCCTGATCCATCAAACTCCCCGCCTTATCCTTATCCGCCGCCCCCGGCAGCACCGGTGGCTTAATCCCAATCCCCGTCCCACTCCCAGCCGACCCACCCGCATTAATCTTCACCACCGGCCCAACCACGGTAACCCCACCCGCATCCAGCTTGATGAAGCTACCGCCCGCTTTTACCGTCAGTTCCATCCCCGCTTCGATAACAATCTTGTCCCCAGCCTTGAGGTGTATTTCCTTCCCGGCACTGGTCAGCTGCGCAGTCCCCAGCTTGATGTGCTGGTTCTGCCCAACCGTCAGGTGGTCATCCATCCGCGCTTCAGTCTTGCGGTCGGCGATGGTGGTGCGGTGTTCTTCGGCTTTGAGTTCGGTGTAAGTGTTCTTCTCAACAGTGTCGTGGCGTTCGTTGCCCACGCGAATCTTCTGGTCGTGTTCGATGTTTTCATCCCAATCCCGCTGGGCATGAATAAAGATCTGCTCCGCCCCTTTCTTATCTTCAATCCGCAGTTCGTTGTACCCACCGCCCCCCGGTGAGCTGAGGGTTTTGAACACGGTGCGCGTCTTGTTCGCCGGCAGGTCGTAGGGAACCTGGTTTTCCTTGTGGTACAGACACCCGGTCACCAACGGCTGGTCAGGATCCCCTTCAAGGAAGGTCACCAACACTTCCATACCAATACGCGGAATGGCGATGGCGCCATAACGATCACCTGCCCAACTTGAAGAAACGCGCATCCAGCAGCTGGTTTTGTCGTCGGCCAGGCCTTCGCGGTCCCAGTGGAATTGCACTTTGATTCGGCCGTATTGGTCGCAGTGGATTTCTTCGCCTTTGGGGCCGGTGACCATGGCGGTCTGGCTGCCGAGGACGCGTGGTTTTGGGTGTTCCAGGGCCGGGCGGTAGAACACGTTCCACGGGGTGGCGAGGAAGCGGTTGCGGTAGCCCTGGTGGAAGTCGTCTTTGTTGTCGGTGGTGTCGCTGGTGACCGACTCTTCGAGCACTTGCGGCTGTTTGCCTTCGTGGACGACTTCGGTGAGCAGCCAGAGGTCGTTCCACTCGGTGCGTGGGTGGTCGGAGATTTCCAGGAAATGGCCGCTGACGAGGGTGGTCTGGTCGCCATGGCCTTCGGCTTGCTGGTAGTCGGCGCGGTGGCGTTCCAGGGCGCGCTGGCTGAGGAATTTGCCGCGGGCGCGGTCGAGGAAGCGACCGGGGTAGTCGTAGTCTTCGAGGTCTGGTTCGGTGCTTTCGCCGTCGGGTTTGTAGGCGGCTTCGAGTCGCAGGTTGGGCTTTTCGAAGTCGTAGTCGCGGCGGGTGACGCGGCCGGTGCGGGTTTCCAGGCGCAGTTTGAAGCCTTTGATCACTGGCTCGTCGGCGACCATGCCGCTGCCTTGCACGTAGGCGGTGGGCTGGCCGAGTTTGGGGAACACGGTCTGGTCGTCGCCGAACACCAGCAGGTGGGCTTTTTCGCTGTGCTGGAAGTGGTAGTGAATGCCTTCTTCTTCGCACAGGCGCTGGACGAAGTGCAGGTCGGTTTCGTCGTATTGCACGCAGTAATCGCGGTCCGGGCACGGGGTGCTCAGCTGGAAGCGGTAGGCGTTGCCTTTGATGCCGTGTTCTTCGAGGATCAGGGCGATGATTTTCGGCGCCGACATCTGTTGGTAGATGCGTTGGTTGGTGCGGTGATGCAGGTATTGCAGGTGCGGCACCAGGGAGATTTTGTAGCGGGTCAGGCGCTTGCCGGCATCGCCTTGGGCGACGCGGTAGATCTGGCCGTGGATGCCGCTGCCTTTCGGGTCGAATGCCAGGAACGCCTGTTTGTGCAGGAGCTTTTCCAGATCCAGGTCGGGGTTTTCGCTGACCAGTTCGAGGTCGAAGCGATACGGCTGGCTGATGCCTTCGGTGCCGGTGAACGACAGCACTTGCAGGTCGCCGGCATAGTCTTCGACTGTGAGGCTGAAGTGCGTTTCGTTAGCTGAGTTGAACATTGCTTGCTCCCTGTTCGGTAGTCATCCGTTACGCCCGCAGTCGAAGGCGTTGCAGCAAAGACGAAGTGGCGCCCATGGCGTCACGCAATTGGGCGGCGGTGATGGTGCGCTTGGCCGCATCGAAAGCCAGCGCCTTTCGCAGGGCTGGCCAGCAGTGTTTCGGTAGATTCTTTGGTGCGTGCAGCTCGCGCTCCAGATGCCCGTCGCGGGCCTCGGTCGAGGGCAAGCGGCGGAACGGGTGTTTGCCGCCCGCCAATTCGTAGATCACGCAGGCCACGCCGTACACGTCCGCGCTGGCCGACAGCGTCTGGCCTTCGAGCAGTTCGGGGGCGGCGTAGCCGGGGGTCCAGGCGTTGAAGCGGTTGCGACTCAGGTGCGGCAGGCCGGGCAAGATGCCCTCTTGCGCCTGGCCGAGGCCGAAGTCGAACAGGCGCACGCCGTCTTCGCTGAGCATCACGTTGCTCGGCTTCATGTCACCGTGCAGCACGCCGCGAGCGTGGGCGTAGGCCAGCGCGTCGAGCAGCGGCAGCGCGATGTCACGCAGTTCTTTCCACGGCAGGCCCAGGGGCCGCTCGCAGAGTAATTTGTCCAGGGTCAGCCCACGCATGAGTTCCATGGTGATGAAGGCGCGCTGGCAGTCGGTGTCCACTTCAAAGGTGTGCGGTCGCAGCACGTTGTCGTGGCGCAGTCGTCGGGTCAGGGCGAACTCGCTGTAGAGCAAGGCACTGGCGTCCGGCGATTCGGCAAATTCTTCGCTGAGGATTTTCAGCGCGATGTAAGGGTCGGGATCGCCGAACTGTTCGCTCAGCAAGTCCCGTGCACGGTAAACCGCGCCCATGCCACCGGCACCGAGCAGGCGCTCGATGCGGTAACGCCCCGCCAGCACGTCGGGCAGTTCACCGACGCTGGCCCGGGTCGGCGCCAACGCAGGCTCAGCCTTATGCGGCTTTCCGTTTAGAGGCTTGGCGAAGGCGAAGTAAGTCAGGTTATTGGCTTCTTCCTCGGTCACCAGCAGGTCGTCGAACGGTGGCATGAATTCGGTCATTGGCGGATCACCACGGCAGTCAGGTTGTCCCGGGCCGAGCCACGCAGAGCGCCGTCGAACAGACGCTCCAGCGCAACGTGCGGCGCGGTCAGGCTCAGGGCGTTGCCCAGGGCGTCGCTGCTCAACCCTTGATACAAACCGTCGCTGCACAACAGAAACGCATCGCCGGGATAGACCTCGAGTTCCAACACATCCAGCGTCAGTTGCTCGGCAGCACCGACCGCACGGGTCAGCGCATGAGCAGCAGGATGCGCGCGAGCGTCTTCGACGCTCATGTTCTGTTCGTCGATCAATTGCTGTTGCAGCGAATGGTCCTTGGACAGCTGATACAAACGCTGGCCGCGCCACAGGTAGCAGCGGCTGTCGCCGGCCCAGATGCAGGCCGCGCGATTGCCTTCCACCAGTAGCGCCACCACGGTGCTGCCCATGATGCTGTCGTGGCGCCCGGCGGTGACGGTCAACTCTTGACCCAAGCGGCGGTTGAGCCAGTGCAGGCACTGGCGAATACCTTTGAGTCGTTCGTCGAAGTCATTTTGCACCGGCAATTCCGCCAGGCTGGCGACGATCAACTGGCTGGCGATGTCGCCACCCTGATGACCTCCCATGCCGTCCGCGACCACCCACAGCCCCTGCTGTGGGCAGTCGAGAAAGGCATCTTCGTTGCGCGCCCGAACCTTGCCCGGATCGGTACGCGCAGCGCTGCGCCAGGGACTGGCAACCAGCATCAGAGCTGCACCGGCATACGGAAGGTGCGCAACACGCCCATGTCGAACGGGTTCGGCGTGCGCTGGCTCGACAGCAAGTAGTTGGCGCGCAGGCCACCCACGTCAGCCTTGAGCACCAACACGTCGCGACCCATCAAGTACTCGGTCTGCATCAGGTCGAACAGACGGAACAGCGACCATGGGCCGGAGTTCTTCTCGATGCCGATCGGGCGGCCGGCCATCTTGTCGAGGACCAGGCTGGTGCGACCGTCTTCGGCGTCGGTCGGCCATTTGAACGACACCGGCACGATCGGGCCGTGGCGGTATTCAATGGTCTTGTCGCCGAACTTGAATTCGGAACGGCTGACGGCCGGGTCGAGGGTGTACGGCTCCAGTTTGAACTGCACTTGCGGCTCGGCCGGGTTGCTGGCGAAGAAGCTCTGGCGGATCACTTGTGCCGCGGCCATCTGGTCGAGGTAGACCTTGGAGATCGGCATGCTGTGACCGTCAATACTGCGCAGGCGGTAGTTGCCTGGATCGCCACTCACGAACGGACGCATGTAGTTCTCGAAGAAGCGGTCGGCGATGCCTTGGGCCTTGAAGAACTCGCGAAAGTCGCTGATCGCGACATCGCTGGTGCTGTGGGCGCTGAACGGGTAACGCTTGTTGATCGCCTTGCCGTAGAAGCTGTACAGCTCGCTCTGATAACGCTGGTTCAGGTACTGGTAGGAATCGTTGAGCACCAGACGCCAGGTGTCTTCGGCCAGCACGTTGAACCACACGCTGACAGGGCGCGGCAGACGGTTCGACGCGTTGCGCAAGTTGCTCAGCGCATCACGCTGGCCGCTCATGCGGGTCTTGGCCATTTCGAACGCAGCCTGGTCCGGCGCACTGGCGCGAGCGAGGCTCGACAGTTGCAGTTGCAGGTCGTTGAGCGCCGTCAGGGCCGGTGTCAGGTCAGCGGCCGGGCCGTTGTTGTCATCCAGCAAGCGGTGCAGCGGTTCGAAGCGACGTTGCAGGGATTTCTTCGCGGTGTCCGGCAAGTTCTTGGCCATGTCCGACGCTTTGTCCGCGGCAGCCGCAGCGAGTTTGCCCAACTTGCCGCCCTTCTCGCCCAGCTTGTCAGCCGCTTCGGCGGCTTCATCAGCGCTGTCTGCGATGACCGGGAAACGGGTGTTCTCACGCACTTCCACCAGCAGTTGCAGCACTGGGGAGTTGGCGGAAGTCAGGCCCGCCAGTTGCTCGGCGCCTTCACCGGCGTCGTTGATCGGTGGCAAGGCAACCTGGCCGACCGCTTCGCTCCAGAAGTTGGCGTAGTCGCGGAAATACAACTGCTCCAGTTCGACCATCAGGCGACGCAAGTCCATGCCGCTGATGCCCGAGCCCTCGCCCAGCACCCAGTTGTCACGCAGGATATCGGTGACCAGTGCAGTGCCCTGGACCGAGAAGTACTGCTGATAACCCTGTTGGGTGTAGAACCCCGGGATCACGTAATCGGTGCCGACAAACAGCGCACCCTGTGGGCCCAAGTGTTGGCTGAATCGGTATTCCGGCAGATTGCGAGCCTGTTCGCGCAGCATCCGGTAAACCACGTTGGCCAGCGACTCGCTGCGCAGCACCTGACGGGCCTGAGTCACCAGTTGATCGTTCAGCGGGTAAATAAATGGCTGCTTGAGCAAACGCTCGAAGTGGGTGTTCAAGCCGTTCTGCACCGCGGTGTTGCCGGCGTAGCGCAGGGACCAGTCAGTGGCGACCCAATCCTTGAGCCACGTAGCATCGCGGCGATCTTTCATGTTCAGCATCAGGTACGCGCGCAGGCTGTTGAGCAGGCGTTCGCGATCCTTCATGTTGGCGCGAATCTGCCCTTCCAGCAGCGTCGCGACCCGTGGCAGCAGTTGCGCTTCAAGCTCACGCTCGTAGGCACTCTTGACCACCGGATTGGCGTCTTCGCCTTGGTACAAGCCGCCGCGCTCGTGATACGACACGTCACCTTTGTTCGGGAACACCTGGGTGGCCGCATAGCTGGTGTCGAGGGTCTTGAGCACCGCCATGGAATCATCGCGAGCGGTCAGCGCCGAGCGTTGTTGCTTCCAGGTTTGCGCCAGAGAGCGCAGGTTTTCCAGACGCTCATAGTTGGCCGAGAAACCGCCGGCCCAGAGCATGCCGAACAGCGCCAGTGCCGCCAATGCGCCCACGTACAACGCACGTTGGCCCCAGTGGATGCGGCTGCGTTCACGTTTGTCCAGACCAGCCAGATCGGCCTCGGGGAAAATCACCCGGCTGAGCAAATGGTGAATGAACCGCGAACGGCCACTGCGCAGGGTCGGCAACACACCGGCGTTCATACCCAGATTGGCGCCGATGCCGGCGGTGGTCTGGTCCATCTCTTGAGTCAGGTGCGGTGCGCTGGTCAGGTAGAAACCGCGCAACTGACTGACACGCTGGTAGCGGTTGCCGGTGAACGCCATGTCGACGAACAGGCACAGGCGCTCGCCGATCTGCCCCAGTTGATGCGGGAAGTCGAGGATCCGACCACGGCGCTGGGTGTCGCGCTCCTGGTGCATGCGCATGATCACCTGGCTGTTCAGGCGACGCAGCAGCTCTTCGAACTCGGCGCGCAGTACGGCGACGTCAGTACCGCTCTGTTCTTTGCGGAAGCTGGTGCCGAGCACCTGATCACTTTCTTCGCGGGTCAGCTGATCGAAGAACTCGTCGAAACCGAGCAGGCGATCGGCTTTGCTCAGCACCAGATAAATCGGCACGTCGACGTGCAGTTTCTGATGCACGTCTTGCAGACGCGCACGCACCTGGCGGGCCAGGGTGTCGAGGTCTTGCTCGCTGCCGCCCAGCAGTGTTTCCACCGGGATGGTCACCAGCACGCCGTTCAATGGACGGTTGCGACGACGCTTGCGCAGCAGGTCAAGCAAGGTGCTCCAGGCGCTGCCATCGACTTCGGCATCCGGCTGGGTCAGGTAGCGCCCAGCGGTGTCGATCAGCACACCGTGGTCGGCGAAGTACCAGTCGCAATGCCGAGTACCAAGGGTGTCGCGGGTGAGTTTGCGGTCGATCTTGTTGATTGGAAACTCAAGGCCCGAGAAGTCCAGCAGGCTGGTCTTGCCGCTGCCCTGCGGACCGATCAGCAAGTACCACGGCAAATCACTGCGCCAGCGCTCGCTGCGACCGCGATACAGGCTCGAGGTCTTCAGGGTTTTCAACGCATCCTTGAAGCGTACGCGAAGCTCTTTCTGCTCTTCGTCGATCAGCTCTTCACGGCGGATACGGTCCTGGCCGTCTTCGGTTTCTTCCACAGCCTTTTTGCGCACACCGGCGCGCCAGCTGACGAAGACCATGGTCAGGCCCCAGATCAGGAACAGCACACTGATGGTCAGCAGGCGGGAGGTCGAACCTTCCCAGAATTTGTAGTCATTGACCGCCAGCAGCGGCCCGACGAACCACACCAGCAGCGCGACGAACAGCACCAGCAACAGGGTCCAGACCCAGGTCTGGCGCAGGAATGCGCCGACTTTCTTGAAAAACTTTTTCATCACACGTCCCTGTTTACGGCTGCGGCTGAACCGTGGCCGGATCAAGCTGCTGATAAGGTTGCAGAACGGTTTCGCGTTGCTCGCCCAGCACCCAGGCGAAGCCCGAATACATCACCACCAGGCAGACCACGGTGAACAGCACCACCATCCACGCCGGCACGATGCGCACCAGACTGCGGCGCTGATCGTTCAAGCCTTCCCAATGCGGCGACAGCTCACGAGGCACGTCGCCGCGCAGTTGACGGATCTGCCGATACAAGGCGTCACGGATGCCTTCGAGTTCGAGCATGCCGCGGGCTTGCACCCGGTACTTGCCTTCGAAACCGAGTGACAGGCACAGGTACATCAGCTCCAGCATCGGCAGGTGCTTGACCGGGTTTTTCGACAGGCGATCCAGCAGCTGGAAGAACTTCTCGCCACCGAAGGTTTCGTTGTGGAAGCTGCTGAGCAGGCTCATCTGCGACCACTCGCTTTCGTTGCCCCACGGCGTGGTGACGACGGCTTCGTCGACCACAGTGCAGAGCACGTAACGGGCGGCCATCACCTGGCTGCTTTCAGCGCCGTTGTGCAGCGCCCGCACTTCAAACAGTTTCAGCCCGGCGGTCAGCCGCTCGTTGAGCGCGTACAGGTCTTCGCGGGTGTCGCTGTGCTTGAGGCGCACCACTTCCGACAGCAGCTCGGACGCCGCCGCCACCAGCGAATTGAGGCTGATGTTGAACGCTTCGGCCGGGCGCAAGCGCGCGGCGTAGATCATCCGCTCTTCCAGCTGTTCGAAACGCGGCGGTGCAGCGAAGTCAGTCAGCGGACTCGACGCCGGGCCGTGGCCCTGGCGGTCGAGCAGGACGGTTTTGTCGTCCTGGTTGTATTCCATGTCCTTGATCATGTCGGTCAGTTCCTGATGGCCCAGAATTTCAGTTCAAGCTCGGCGAATTCGCCGGACACATGGAACGCGAAGCCGCCGGAGCGCTCGAGTTGCGCCAGGTCTTCGGAACTGAGTTCGAGGATGAAATAGGTTTTGTTGGAGTGGAACGCGATCTGCCGCGGGGCCACCGGCAACGGTTTGACCTTGATACCTGGCAGATGCAGGTTGACCAGTTGGCGGATGCGCTCCACCGGGCCGACCTTGAGGTGCGCCGGCAAGCGATGGCGCAGTTCTTCGGAGTCGCAGTTGGCACTGGCCGCGAGTACGAACGAGGCCGAGCCCAGCAGTTTGTGGTCGTGCAACGGCGATACGATGATCCCGTACTGACGCGCTTGCAGTACCAGTTCGATGGCGTGCTGTTCGAGCACCATCGACAGCACCTGACGAATCGCTTCCATCAGTTTGCGGAAACTCGCGCCCTGGTCGCTGTGCTGGTAACGGCTGTCCAGACGCGGGCGCTTGCTCTCGCTGGAAAACGTCGCCAGATCACCGAGCATGGTCAGCAGCGTGCGGTACAACTCTTCCGGGTGAACCTGTTCCAGGCCGAGGTAATGGCGCAGCAGCATTTCGGTGCGGTTGATCAGTTGCAGCATCATAAAGTCGCCGACTTCCGCGCCGCCGACCTTGCCGTTGGAGCGGATCCGGTCGGCGATGGTGTCGCCCCGGTGGCCGAGCATGCTGATGACTTCCTTGAGGCACGACAGCAGGTAGCTGGACGAGTGCGCCTGAATGTAGGTCGGTACGAAGTCCGGATCGAGGCTGATCACGCCGTCGGGCGTGGTGTCGAGCACTTCACAGATCTTCAGCTTCACGTAGGCCTGGTCGCTCTGCTGCTCGCCGAGCAACAATTTGAAGTCTGGACGACCGCAGCTGACCTGGCTGGCGGAGTCGTCGCCGGCGTTGGAGTCGGCGACTTCCGCGTCGTACGCGGTGTAGCGCGCCAGCACGTCGGACTGCTCCGGGCGGCGAGACTCGATGTGGTTGCCGGTGACCAGCGGCAGCGCCAGGTAGATCGGCGTGTTGCCAGTGTTCGGCGGCACGTCCAGCGCCAACGGCTCGGTGTTGCCGCCGAGTTCGAACAGGCTGCCGTCCGGCAGAATCCCCGAGGCCTGGCTGATCACCAGTTTGCCCATGTTGAGGAACTGCAAGTCGATGTCCAGGTTGAGGAAGCCCCAGGTGTAGCTGCCCAGCAACTGGGTGCGGGTCTTCATCTGGTGGTCGTAGTAACGATCGTTGTGCTGGAAGTGCTGCGGACGCAGCAGCATGCCTTCCTGCCAAATGACTTTATGGGAATTCATGATCAGTCATCCGCCTTGGCGAGCGTTTCATGGGTATTGCGGATGCCGGCCTGATCGAGGGTCAGGTCAGCCACGGTGACTTCCAGCGGAGTGATTTGCACCGTGTAGCGCCATTTGGTTTCCGGCAGGTCACGGTAGGCCGCGAGCACGCCTACGTAACGGCTGCCCTCTTCCACGCTGAGCTTGAGTTCGACGGTTTCACCCGGACGCAGCTCGAGTTCTTCGCTGGCCACCAGGTCCGGGACCAGGGATTCTTTGGCGCGTTCGTACAGGCTGAAGAAGTCGGCGTTCTCGAACGTCACCGGATGCTTGAGCTCGAACAGACGCACGACAATTGGCGACGGACGCCCGTTGAGGTCCGGGTTCAGTTGATCGCTACCGGTGAGCTTCAGGTTAACTTTGGTCACTTTGGAATAAGGCGACAACGACGAGCATCCGGCCAACAGCACCAGGGCAATGAGCGCCGTCAGCGTCTTGAAAAAAGCGGTGGAGCAGCGAGACATGCGCATCATCCTTGGTGGTCGGTGTGAAGGGTGGAAATCAGGCGGATCTGTTCTTCGTAGGCCTGGGCAAAGTCGCGGGCCAGCAGGCGTTCGCTCCAGTCATCGTCCAGACGCAGAGCCTGGTGGTAACGCCCGTAGGCTCTCCAGCGACTGCCGGAGGTGGCGAGCAACGGCTTGCTGTCGCGTTCGAAACGCAGAGTCAGCTGTTGAGGCGAGAAATGTTCCAGGGTGCCGCGAACGGCGGCGCGGCTGGCGGTCAGCAAGGCAACTTGATGCGCCTGCAAATCGCGGAACGCGCGGGAGATCGCTTGCTCCGCCGGCAATTGGCCCGGCTTGTTGCCCTGCAACAAAATGCCCAGCGCTTCACCGGCATCGACGGCAAATTTCAGTGGATTCTTGTGGGTGCCTTGCACGGTGGTCTGGGCCAGGCGCAGTTCGTTTTTCAGCTCGCTGCGGGTGCGCAGGCTCTGCTGCAAACCGCCGACGCTTTGCTTGAGCAGGCGCGCGGCGTTCAGCGCCAGGGCTTCGCGGGCGTCGTGGTCGAGGTCTTTGAGGTCCACGCCCAACGCCGCACCGAAGTGCTCCCAGAAACCTTCGCTCTGACGTTCGACCGCTTTTGGTGGTGGCGCCGGTGCTGGCTCTGCCGGGGCATCGATCAGCTCCGGGACCATCAGGCTTTCCATGTCGATGCGCGCGTAGTCGGCACGCTGACGGGTGTCCTCAATCACCGTGCTCGGGGAAATCAGCTCGTCGATTTCCGAGTACACGCGCTCTTGCTGGTCGAGGGCATTGAGCGGGTCGAGGTCGAGGAAGGCATCGTCCGGAATGATGCTGCCCGCAGCCTGCGGACGGCCAACTTCAACATCGAAGGTCGCCGGGTCGCGCACCAGCCGCGCACGGATCTCAAAGTCACCCAGCACGTACACGCTGCCGTGCTCGATGCGCATCGGCTCGCCCTTGCGCAGGCGCGCGCCGCTTTCGCTGTCCTGGATACCGTTGCTGCTGGTATCAGTCAGGAAAAACGTGCCTTCGCGGTAGCTGATCACCGCGTGGTGGTTGGACAGGTGACGCTTGCGGTCGGGGATGATCCAGTCGCAATCCTCGCCCCGGCCGATTACGCCACCGGCCTGCTTGAAGGTCTTCTGGCACAAATCCGTGGGCACGAACTGCTTGGTGTTCAGCATTTCGAAAACCAGTTCCATGGTGATACTCCTTGCGGTCACTTGCCGCGATTGACCGCCTGCGGATCACCCAATGGGCGATAGGTGTTGTCGTTGTATTTGTAATTGCCGCTACAGCCGCCGAGGCCGCATAGAACGACGAGGGTCAGCAGGACGGCTTGCCAGTGACGAACAGGCATCAGAGGGTCTCCAGGGGTAGACAAAGCACAAAGCGCCAGCCCGTTTGGGCGGCGCTGAAATAAGCGGACGCGGTGAAATCGACGGTCTGTTGCCTAACCATCGAAGTCACCCAAATTGATATTCAGGCGTCCGAGGCGGTACAGCAGCGTGCGGCGTGGCAGGCCCCAGTTCGCGGGCCGCGAGGGTCTGGTTGCCGTCGTTTTTACGCAGGCAATCGAGCAGCAAACTGCGCTCGACCTGCTCCAGGCGTTCGCGCAGGTTCAGGCTGCTGTCTTCCGGTATGGCTTCCATGCGCAGGGAGAAATGCTCGGCCAGCAACTCGCCGCCTTCGCACAACACAGCACCGCGCGTTCGACCAAACCTTTGAGTTCGCGAACGTTGCCGGGGAAGGCATAACCGGACAGGTGATCCAGCGCCGCGTCGGACCAGCGCACCGCATCGCGCTGCAAGAACGAGCAGGCCTTGTCAGCGAAGTGCCGTGCCAGATCGAGGATGTCACCTTCGCGCTGACGCAACGCCGGCAGTTCGATCGGGAATTGCGCCAGGCGGTAGTACAAGTCCTCACGGAATTTGCCTTCGCTGACCAGCACCGACAAATCCCGGTGCGTCGCAGCGATGATGCGCACGTCGATCTTGTGGGTGTCGTTGGAACCCAGCGGGCGGATCTCGCCTTCCTGCAACACCCGCAGCAACTTGGCTTGCAGGGACAACGGCATATCGCCGATTTCGTCGAGCAACAAGGTGCCGCCGTTGGCCGCGTCGAACAGCCCGGCACGGTCGCGGTCGGCGCCGGTGAAGGCGCCTTTGCGGTAGCCGAACAGTTCACTTTCCAGCAGGTTCTCGGGGAACGCCGCGCAGTTCTGCACGATGAACGCCTTGGACCGCCGCGGGCCGCAATCGTGGATCGCCCGCGCAACCACTTCCTTGCCAGTGCCGGTTTCGCCGCGCAGCAGCACGGTGTACGGGCTGTGCAGGACTTTGCTGATCAGCGAATAGGTCTGGCGCATGGCCGCGCTTTTACCGATCAAGCCATAACCGCTGGCGCTCGGAACGTTGACCGGCGCCGGCCGTGTATCGCCGCTCGGTTGACGCAAGCGCTGCAGCAAGTGCAGTTGGCCGAGCACGAACGAGCCCAGTTGACCGAGGGAATCGGCAAAGCCTTGCAGGTCGATCTGCCGGCGACTGGCACACAGCAGCAAACCTTCGACAGCCTTTTGCTGATTGACCAGCGGCACGCACAACAGCGACTGCCAGGGCGTGGCCTGGAGCGGCAGAAAACTGGTTTCGTGCAGGCTGCCGCTCAGCTCGCTGAGGCACACCACGCGGTTTTGACACAGGGCGAATTGCAGCAGTTGTTCACCGTTGTAATCCGCCGGCAGGCTCGCCCCTTCCCGGGGTTGCAGAATGCCGTTCAGGCACTCGGCGTTCATCCCCAGGCAAGTGTGAGTCGCGTCCAGCAGGTACAACTGCGTCAACTCACAACCGCTGAGCTCGGCCAACCCACGCACGAAGTCACCCAGCAGCGCAGCACCGTCCGCCGCGCGCGACAGGCTGGCGAATTGCGCCAGCAAGGCTTCGGCATAGACCAGCGGTTGCTGCACTTGAGTGAACATCACACCCACCTCAGGCGAACTCGCACATCACGCTGGCGTCACCGTCGAGCGTCGCATGCACACGCTTGAGGCTTTCACCGGTGGCCATTGCGTCGAGCAAACGGTCAGCCACCAACGGCAGCACATGCAGGTCGAGCAAATGGTCGATCAGACGCGCACCGCTGTCGCTTTGGGTGCAGCGCTCGGCCAGGTGATCGACGAGGCTCTGGCAGTAAGTGAAATCCAGCTGACGACGGTTCAGGCGCTCGCCCAAACGACCGAGTTTGATTTCGATCAGCTCGCGCAGCACCGGGCCACCGACCGGGTAGTAAGGCACCACGCGCATGCGCGCCAGCAGCGCCGGTTTGAAGTGCTTGCTGAGCACCGGGCGAATGGTTTCTTCAAGCACTTCGGCAGTCGGCCGCGCGCCGTTTTCGCAGAGTTCGCTGATGCGGTCGCTGCCCAGGTTCGAGGTCATCAGGATCAGCGTGTTGCGGAAGTCGATCTCGCGCCCTTCCCCGTCGTTGGCCACGCCTTTGTCGAAGATTTGGTAAAACAGGTTGAGCACGTCCGGGTCGGCTTTCTCGACTTCATCGAGCAACACCACCGAGTACGGCTTCTGGCGCACGGCTTCGGTGAGCATGCCGCCCTCGCCGTAACCGACGTAGCCCGGTGGCGCACCGATCAGGCGCGAGACGGTGTGCTTCTCCTGGAACTCGGACATGTTGATGGTGGTGATGAAACGATCACCGCCGTACAGCAAATCAGCGAGGGCCAGCGCGGTTTCGGTCTTGCCGACACCACTTGGGCCGACCAGCAGGAACACGCCGACCGGCGCATCGGGTTTGTTCAAGCCAGCAGCGGTGGCGCGCATCGAACGGTCCAGCGCATGAACCGCTTGCTCCTGACCACGAATGCGCGTGCGCAGGTCGGTGGCGAAGCTTGCGACCTTGGCGTTGTGTTCGCGGGCCAGTTGCGCCAATGGCACACCGGTCCAGGCGCTGATCACTTCGGCGACCAGACGCGGGCAGACTTCGAAGCTCACCAGACGTTCTTTGACTTGCAGTTCTGTCAGGGCTTTGTGAGTTTCGTTGAGCGCGGCTTCCAGGGTTTCGACGCTTTGCGCTTCGTCCACTGGCAGCGTTTCGATCACGGTGCCTTCGGCGTCCTCTTCAACCGTGATGGTCGGTTCGACAGCGGCGTCCTCGCGGGCCTTGGCCAGTTGTTGGCGCAGGTCCAGCAGGCACTCGGCCAATTCCTTTTGTTCAGTCCAGAGGGTTTCCAGAGCGACCATTTCTTCTTCGGCATCGGCCAGGCGATCTTCCAGAACGTCCAGCGCTTCATGGTCAATCAGCAGACCGGCCTCGGCGTCGCGACGCAGGGCCTGACGCTGACGGCCACCTTCGGCCAGTTCGCCGCGCAGGCGTTCCAGGCTTTCCGGGGCGGCGGCGAGGCTGATGCGTACGCGGGCGCAGGCGGTGTCGAGCACGTCGACGGCTTTGTCCGGCAGCTGACGGCCAGCGAGATAGCGAGCAGACAGTTCGGCCGCGGCCACCACCGCGTCATCGCGCAGGTAGATGCCGTGGCTCTTCTCGTAAACCTGAGCCAGGCCACGCAGGATGGTCACTGCTTCGCTGACGGTCGGTTCGTGCAGTTGCACCGGTTGGAAACGACGGGCCAGGGCCGGGTCTTTCTCGAAGTATTTTTTGTACTCCGCCCACGTGGTGGCGGCGATGGTGCGCAACTCGCCACGGGCCAAGGCCGGTTTCAACAGGTTGGCCGCGTCGGAACCGCCGGCGTTGCCACCCGCGCCGATCAGGGTGTGGGCTTCGTCGATGAACAGGATGATCGGTTTCGGCGAGGCTTTGACTTCATCGATCACGCCTTTGAGGCGACGCTCGAATTCACCTTTGACGCTGGCACCGGCCTGCAACAGGCCCATGTCCAGGGAAAGTAGCTCGACGCCTTTCAAGACTTGCGGCACTTCGCCGGCGGCGATGCGCGAGGCCAGACCTTCGACGATGGCGGTTTTGCCGACGCCGGCTTCACCGACCACGATCGGGTTGTTCTTGCGGCGACGGGCGAGGATGTCGACCATCTGCCGGATCGCGCCATCGCGGCACAGCACCGGGTCGAGTTTGCCGTCGCGGGCCTGTTGGGTCAGGTTGTGAGTGAAGCGCTCCAGCAGCGATTCGCCGGGCACCGCCGGTTTGCCGGTGGCCGGTTGTTCTTTCTGCGACAGGGCGAATTCTTTCAGGCGCTCGATGTTCAGCTTGGCCAGCAACGACTGATAACGGCTGCCGGCATAGCGCATTGGGTTGCGCAGCAATGCGAGGATCAACGCAGCCTGCTCGACCTGGCTCTGGCCCAGTTCGAGGTTGGCCACCAGCAAGGCATCTTGCAGCCACTGCACCAGTTCCGGGGCGAACACCGGGTTGCGCGAGGCGCTGTGCTCGACCCGCGATTGCAGCGCGGCGCTGAGCTCACCAGCGTCCACCTCGGCATCCTGCAATGCCCGGGCGAGCAGGCCTTGCGGACGCTCCAGCAGGCCCAGCAGCAAGTCTTCGACGAGGATCTTGCTGCCGCCACGGGCGACGCAGCGTTCGGCAGAACTTTCCAGGTCACGACGGGTTTCGGCGTCCAGCGCCTGGATAAGTTGTTGCAGGTCTACGTTGATCATGTGTCATCTGTCCTTAATGAATTTTGCTGCCCAGGGTCACCACGCCGTCCGCTTTTTCGCGGCCGAGCCAACTGGTCCACCCCAGGCGACAGGCGTTCTGCTCACCGATGCGAAGTTCGCGGATTTCTTCCTGGCGCAGCACCAGGCGAATGTCGTAATCGAGCGGGTCACGCAGGGTGAACCGCACCAGCGCGCACAGCGGCTGGTAGCCGAAACCGATCGGCAGGAATTCGTGGAAGCGTTGCCAGTCGAGCTCGCGGATGTGAATGCGGAATTTGCCGCTGCGGTCGCGCACGTGTTCGCCCAGCACCAGGTCTTCGCCGAGCATGCTGTTGGCGCGACCCAGGCGATTGCGCTGCTCGTCGAGGATCTCGACACGGCGCTCGATACATTGCTCGATGGTCAGCTCGGCGTGCTTGAAGTAGTAACGCAACACCGCTTCGATCAATGCCGCCGAGTGCGCCCGCAAGCTGAGCAGGCCGAGGTACGGCAGCAGGCGTTTCCAGTTCAGTTCCTGAGCCTTGCGGATCTCTTCGCCACCCAGGCCGATCAACGCAAACAACTGCGAGGAAAACGGATCGAGGGCACCGCTCTGAAAGCTGGCGCGGTAGCGGTACTTGCGCCAGATCGGCAGCATCAGCCGTTGCAAGCGATGGTGGAACAGGTCGAGGAAGTTGCGGGTCGGGTTGCCGTCCTCGCTGTCGCCCAATGCCTGTTCGCCATAGAACGCCGGCAGCGGCGAACCGGAACCGACCAGGCCGATCAGGTTGAAACGCAGGCGCGCACGCATCTGCCCGTGCTCTTTGAAAAACTCCACGCGATCGACGTCGCTGCCAGGGAAACCCAGGCTCGGGTTGGCCTGGAATTCCAGCTGGTCGTAGAGGTCGTCTTCGCTCAGGTGCGGGTGTGCATCGCGCAGCCGGTCGATCACCAGCAGCACAGCCTGAAACAGCGAGTACTCGCGTATTACCCGGGTCAGCCCGCTTAAAGCAGGGGCTGCAGGCCCATACGTGGTGTCCATTGGTACACCTCTCCCTGTGTGCTTTTTACCCGCAGCTCGTGGAACGAATTGAGACTGGCGTAAAGCGCGAAAAACTCGTTAAGAACCGAAGCGAACACGAACAGGTCGCCCTCGCCGATATACCCTTCCGGGTCGATGGTCAGCTCGGTGCGCAACCCGCGAACCGGCAACCCTCGGTGCAATCTGTCGACATGCTGGTGCTTGATCGACTTGAGCCCACCCAGCAGGCGTTTGCTGACTTTTTCCGCGTGTTGGTCGTAGTAGCGCGGCAGGTCGTAGGTTTCGAGAATCACCTTCAACGCATTGACGTCGGCCAGCGACAGGTAGTTGAGCGACATGTGCTGATCAGCTTCCAGAGGAAGTCGCGGTTCAGCGGCGGCGCGAAACTCGACGTGGCCGGGGTGATGTTGCGGAAGCTCAAAAACTCCGGCGTCTCTTCGCAGGCCATGCAGATGTCGCCGAGCTTGAGCTTGCGCGGCAGGTTCTGGTTGGTGCACATCAGCTCGATCGACAGGGTTTCGTGGGCTTCGGTGTGACGGATGCCGAAGCTCAAATAAGTGTCGAGGCCGTCGTGCAGCAAGGACGAACGCTGGCGGATGCTGTAATGCGGACGGCTGGTGGGCACGTCGAAACTCGGGTCGTGTTCGAAGGATTCGAACGGCACGTATGCCTGATAACCGAGACCGCCGGGCTTCCAGCCGGTGACGGTTTCCACCGAGAACACACCGCAGTTTTCCAGGTCGTATTCGGCCGGTAGCAGCAAGTATTCGTCCTGTTTGCCGTCTAGGCGGATCGGCAGCGCATCGTGCTCGAACAGATTGACGATCGGCGTGCAGTAGAGCTTCACGTTGTCCAGGGTCGGACGCATACGCATGATGCCGCTCTTGCGAATATCGAAGCGCAACTCCAGGCCACGCATCTGCTTGAGGGTGTCTTCCGGCAACGCCTTGAGTAGGTCCAGGCCGTTGATGTCGACGAAGAGGAATTTGTCCTGGAAGGCGAAATATTCCTGCAGGTAGCGATAGCCGCGGAAGGTGTTCAGCGGATACGGAATCAACGCTTCTTCTTCGGCAAAGCCCACCGGCTGCACGCGGTCGCCGGGCATCCTGAACGCCATTGGCTGGCCGTTTACACCGTTGATGGCCTTGCCGGCACCGTCCAGCGGGATCAGCTCAATGCCTTCGAGGTTGCGCAACAGACTCAGGTAAAGCATCTGGCTGATGTAGCGCTCACCGGCAAAATGCAGGCGCAAACGACTCAACTCCAGCTCGCCGAGATGGCCATCAGCGCTCATCTCCAGGCGCAGGCTCAACAGCGAACCGTCGCCCTTCACCGAATAAGTCAGCGCGGCCAGATCCAGCGGCAACACCTCGGTCGGGTAGCAGGTGCGGAAACGGCAGCGCACATCATCGACCGGCACACTCTCCACCGGCGTATCACGCTCGACCCTCAACGCAGGCCCGGAACGCTTCAACGGGTCGAACTGCAAAATGCTGAACGCCGGCAGCGGCCGCATGTAGTTCGGCCACAGCAACTGCATCAGCGAGTGGCTGAGCTCCGGCAACTCGTCGTCGAGCTTCTGGCGCAGGCGCCCGGTCAGGAACGCAAAGCCCTCCAGCAACCGCTCCACGTCCGGATCCCGCCCCGCCTGACCGAGGAAAGGCGCCAACGCCGGGCTACGCTCGGCGAAACGACGACCTAACTGGCGAAGTGCGGTGAGTTCGCTTTGGTAGTAGTGGTTAAAGGACACGAGGTACCTTCCTGGTAGTGGATCTCATCAAAAAAATATCCTGTAGAGCACGACCGTCACGCCGGCACAGAAATAACCGACGATCAGGAGATACGGCACGATCAGGATCCAGCCGTAGGCCATGTAAGAGTCACTGAGCTGCCCGGCGACCAGACTGAACAAGCCATAAAGCATCCATGGCACGGCGTAGAACGGAATGAACTTCAACGGCGCCAACCAGACCATCCGCAACGCTTGTTGCTCGTTTCGGCTCTTGGCAGATCGAGAAGTCCACAGCGAAAACATCAACAACCCGGGGATGCCCCACCACAACAGGTACACCCAATGGGTCTCGGATGAATCGAACGTGGAGTACTCGCCAATCCACAGGCCATAGGAAAAAATCGCCAGCACCGCCAGCAATGGCCACCACAAGGCAGCCATGAAGAAACCAAGCTGCGCGCGGCTAAGCGTGGGCATCTCGTCCGCTGCGTCGATCATTGGCAAGCCCCTATCCTCAGCTTGGCGACCCGGTAACACCGTTGTCTGGCAAGAGCGAAATTTCACTGGCTCTGCCCTCCCTTGCTCGCAGTGATCGGCACGTACGAGTCGATGAAGAGGTACTCGCTGTCGGCCCCGCTTACACGATTCATCGTGAGCGGCTTGCCGTCGGGAATGCTGAAACGAGTCCAGCCTTCTGTCACCAGACTGCCGCCCTCCGCGCGCACCTGGACGAAATAGTCCGGCGGCGTGGATTGGCTGATCTCGATGAAGTAGCCACCGTCCTGCGCGCCGCGCCATACCGCATCGGGATGCTCGGGCAATACCGGCTTCGCGTTGCCCCGGCTCGAGCCGATCCAGAACGTCGCGACCACGATGATGGACAATGCACCGATCAGGCTCAGCAGGTGATTGAGCCATTTCCATACGCGAATCCATGGCGTCATTGCGCGCACCATGTTCGGGTTTTGCGCATGCGAGTTCTTCTGGCGATCAGGCGCATTCCGGCACCCACCAGTATTCATAACCATGCGTGCCGGGATAGAGCACTGTCGAGCCGCTGAACTCAGGGGGAACACCGAAAATTTCAGTCACCCGAAAATTCCATTCGGACGATTCGAGCAGCGCGCCTTCCGTGGTGTACACCCGAAAAAAGTACTCACTACTGAACAACCCGAACACTTGTCCGATCAATTCAAGCTTGTGATAGCCGGGCGCGTATGTGACGAGATAGCACTTGCCCGAATCGTTCGAGTGTCGAGTCACGGCCTCTGCCGTTACACCACCGAAAATCTTCATCCCAAGCAAAACGGTACATATGCACACACCGATCAGCGCCGTGATCTGCAGCAGACGCGGTGTTGCCTGGCGGTCGTGAGTCGCCAGCGGCTGCACTTGCGCAAGCCTGCGCCAGCGGCTGTAGGCATTGTCGATGGCGTTGCTCAGCAGGATGGCGCCAACCGTCAAGCCACCCGTGAGTGCGCAGTACGCCAAACCCCGGATGGGATACTGCGGCAGCAGGTAAAACAAAATCGCCAGCATCATGAAAATCACCAGGCCAAACTGGATGGCCTGGCGCTGGATGAAGACCAGAATCAAATTCAGGGAAACGAAAAAGTAGAAAATCAGGTACATCGCCATGCCGATGGCGACACCGCGCGAGGTCAGCCCACCGACCAGTTGTTTGTAGGCGGGCACGGCATAGCCATTCATGACGATATAAACCACGCAGGCCAGCGCATGCACGGCCAGACCGATGACCCGACGGCTATTCATATACAACTCCGGCCATGGCTTTATCAGCGCTCAGAATCTGGCTTTGCTGAAGGTAAATAACTCCTTCGCCGGCGAAGAACATCACACTGTCGGCAGTCAACGGCTGGCTATTTTCATCTCCGAACTTCAGCCAACCCTGATCCCACAATGACCCATCATCATTGCGGATCTCCACGAAATAATAGGGTGGTTCTGATTTGCTGATTTCTACGAACTGGCCACCATCGGCACCACCGCGCCACTTCGCATTCGGGTACTCGCTCAGCACATGAGGCTGTGCTTTAGAGAAATCCATGTAGCAAACAATCACCCCGAGCGCCACGCAGGCGAGCGCACCCATCGCCATGAGGAAGCGCTGTAGCCAAATCATTTTGAGGCGACCCGAGCTGGTCATGCGACCACCTCCTGCGCAGGACTCGCAGGCAACGCCTGCCGCATCAGCGCGCGTTTTTCCCAACGCAGCTCAATGACCTGCGTGACTAGAATCGCCAACAACGTGACGCCACCTTGGGCCACGGTGTAGAAGAGCGCACGCAACGGGTTGTCGGGCACCATCATGAACAAAATCCAGGCAACCATCAGCGCGAGCAAACCGAGTTTGGCCCATAGGTTCGGGAAAACTGCGACCAGTGCGTTCACCCCGAAAAAAATATAAATGAACATGTAATGAGCAATGCCGATTCCCACGCCACGCGTTGTGAACCCGCCGTTGAACGCTTTATAGGCAACGACGACTGCATCGTTCAGGAACGCGTAAGCAACGCATCCAGCAGCGTGGAAAGCGAGGCACATGGCAAAGCGGACGTAGATGTTCATGCTGGACTCAAATTCGCATAGTAGGAACCGGTGAGCTCCATCACGACGACGGTCATTAACACTACGAACGTCAGTGCACGATGGAGCAGCGACTCTCGGAATCCACGACGAAGCCCGGTCAGAATCAGCACAAGACACAGCAATGCCAGAACGCCAAACAAATTGCTGTCGGCAACAACCGCCAAGTAGCCTTCCATTTCACCTATCCCGTGCATGTCGTTCAGTTTTCCAAGTGGGTTGCTTCGAGCCAAGCCTAAAACAACTCACTGAACACCCACTTATTAAAACTATAAAGAGCAACAACACCTACAGCGGCGGCGACCAAGGGATGAAATCCATCTTGTAAGCGTTGCCCTCTAAAAATAACTGCCACTGCCTTTGCAAAATAATAAAAAACAAATGCCATCATCGGAATATAAAGCGCAGCACAAAAAACAAATAAACTGCTGTAAACATCAATACCACTCACTGACCATTTAGTCTTGGGGTCAGTGAGTGACATCAGCAGAAAAAACGCAGACATAGAAAAATAAAAACAACTCACCATTTTAGAAATTTTCGGACCCGCCCCACTTTTCGAACATAGCAGCCCAAACACAATTTTCGGAGCTGGCCTTACTTCACAACTAATCACGACATCGGCCCATTCGAAAAAAACTTTGGAAGTACAAATAGCACCAACAAGCTGATGACCCAAAGTACAATCAAATAGTAGTTACCAGGCATTCTGCAGGTTACCCACCCTTTAACCACCCCATAACCAATAGCGAACTGCAACAGCAAGAACGAGATAATCCCCAACGGAACGGAAAGCAAATAGCTATAAGGCTCAGCAAATCCAAACCGGACAACCGCATAAATTTCGAACATTGCAAACGGTGCGACCAAAGCAATTGCGATGATGATCATTGCTCTGACTTTTTTTGCGCTACTCATCAACGCAAGCCCTCGGCATAAAGGAATTGGGCCAAGTCAAGCCGACGCTGTTCACCAGATGGTCCATCAATACCGTAGTAGAAATGCCCCACACCTTCCTTACGCTCACTGGACTCTGTCATCTGCGAACCGAGCAAGGGGGCGTGTTCAGCCAGGTCGAATAATGACATGCCCGCATGGATCGGGTCGCCATGCTCCTTCAGATCGAGAACAACAACATGCTTAATAAGCGATTGCTGTTTAACCTCTCTCAACATTTCTTCAGAAATGGGAGAACCAATCAAAACTAAATAATCAACTGCCTGCCCCTTATCAGCGTAGTAAAGAGCTGACTGTGCGGCCACCAGCGACCCGAAAGAATAACCAATAAGATTAAACTGCCCTCCGACTGAAACGGAACGACTCACTCCTAGCGCATTCAAACTCCAGTCTGCTTCAACACTGTATGGCCCGGTGTCAGACATACCATTAATTGTCTTAAGCCTATAACGGTGCTTGTTGACCCCAGCGACCGCATCGACGTATTGGCCTTCAGTATTTCGCCCTACTACTGCACCACTAATACCGACCATACGTAGAGACTTAACCTGATCATCAATATATCCGCCGGTCATGCCAGCGCCGCCGAGATAAACAGTCAGACCTTCTTCCACCACGATATTTTTCGGTGCCCTGTCCGCAGTAGCAGTGCTGCTGGTCGAGGCAATCTTTTTAAATATGCCTGTTGGTGTTTCCAATACGTCAGTCGTCATTGCATCAATCCTCTGATGCAACGTAGATATCGACTTTTTCCGCACTATTGTGCCGCGCCACTCGATGAGTCAGACCTGTATCACTGGTAACACCTTCTTCTTGTAGGCCATTTTCTCGGATCAACAGATATCGACGGTTTGCCATAGGAGTTCCGCTCTTATCAGTCAAGACAAACTGCTCATCAAACCCAGGAATAATCACAGGCAACGGCGCCACAAACGGCGCCGGCGAATGCGAATTCCCGATAATCACCGTCCCGGACCCAGCCGTAACCTTGTTGCCATGAGTCCCGACGGAATCCACCGTGGCGGCCGGTTTTCCGTTAATCAAAACCGTCGTCGCCAACCCGCCCGACATCGCACCACCACACGCCGAGGCATCGCCTTGGCGGGCGGCCGCGAGGCCGTCGAAGAACACATCGCCGGAACCGGCGGCGATCGGGTTGGTGCCGTGGCCGGGGAGCGGGCAAGCGGTGGGGTCGGATACGCGTGCTGCGGGTTTGCCGGACATCGGAGTCTCCTTAATTGACCTTTACTTGACCGCTGCCATCCAGGCGCGCGGCGAAACTGACCTGACGCTTGAAACCATCAACTTCCAGCAAGCCTTCAATGCTGAAGGACAGGCGAAGCTGATCGTTGTCACGCGGCAGGGAAATGACACGCACATTGCTCAGGCGTGGCTCGTAGGCTTCGATGAAATTTTCGATGGCCAGACGGGCCTGACTCAGGGAGTCGTGCAGGCTCAGGCGCATGTCATTGAGATCGGGTAGCCCGTAATCGGACAGCGTTTGCACGCTGCCCGCACGGGTGCTGAGCATCTTGGCCAGATGGGCAGCCACCGACGCCATGGCGGAAACCTCGCGGCTCCAGCCGACGCGTTTGTCCGCGTCGCCACCCAGGCGTTCGAAAAGGCTGCCGTATCCAGTCATGAGTCGCTCCGCTTACTCTTTGTCCAGCTTGCCAACCAGCGACAGGGTGAAATCGGCACCCATGTACTTGAAGTGCGGGCGCACGTTCAGGCTGACGCGGTACCAGCCCGGCTCGCCTTCAACATCGCTGACGATGATTTGGGCAGCGCGCAGCGGACGACGGCCACGAACTTCGGCGCTCGGGTTTTCCTGGTCGGCCACGTACTGGCGGATCCACTTGTTGAGTTCCAGCTCGAGGTCGGTGCGTTCTTTCCACGAACCGAGTTGCTCGCGCTGCAGCACTTTCAAGTAGTGAGCCAGGCGGTTGACGATCATCATGTACGGCAGTTGGGTGCCGAGCTTGTAGTTCAGCTCCGCTGCCTTGCCTTCAGCGCTGATGCCGAAGAACTTCGGCTTCTGCACCGAGCTTGCGGAGAAGAACGCCGCGTTGTCGGAGCCTTTACGCATGGTCAGGGAGATGAAACCTTCCTCGGCCAGTTCGTATTCACGACGGTCGCTAACCAATACCTCGGTAGGAATCTTGGTTTCGATTTCGCCCATGCTTTCGAAGTGGTGCAACGGCAGGTCTTCAACCGCGCCACCGCTCTGCGGGCCGATGATGTTCGGGCACCAGCGGAATTTGGCGAAGCTGTCGGTCAGCTTGGTGCCGAACGCGTAGGCGGTGTTGCCCCACAGGTAGTGCTCGTGGCTGTTGGCGACGGTTTCTTTGTACACGAACGATTTGACCGGGTTTTCTTCCGGGTCGTACGGGTTACGCAGCAGGAAACGCGGCACGGTCAGGCCAACGTAACGGGAGTCTTCCGACTGACGGAAGCTCTGCCATTTGGCGAATTGCGGGCCTTCGAAGTGATCTTTCAGATCTTTCAGGTCCGGCAGACCGGTGAAGCTTTCCAGGCCGAAGAATTTCGGGCCGGCAGCCGCGATGAACGGCGCGTGCGACATGCAGGCAACGCTGGACACGTACTGCATCAGTTTCACGTCCGGCGAGCTTGGGGACATGAAGTAGTTGGCGATGATTGCGCCTACAGGCTGACCACCGAACTGACCGTATTCAGCGGTGTAGATGTGCTTGTACAGGCCCGATTGCATCACTTCTGGCGAATCTTCGAAATCGTCCAGCAGGTCGTCCTTGGAGACGTTGAGGATTTCGATCTTGATGTTTTCGCGGAAGTTGGTGCGGTCGACCAGCAACTGCAGGCCACGCCACGACGATTCCAGGGACTGGAAGTCCGGGTGGTGCAGGATTTCGTCCATCTGACGGCTGAGCTTGGCATCGATCTCGGCGATCATGCGGTCGACCATGGCCTTCTTGACCGGCTCACCGTTGTTCTGCGGCTTGAGCAGCTCTTCGATGAACGCCGACACACCGCGTTTGGCGATGTCGTAGGCTTCGTCGTCCGGGGTCAGGCGGGTTTCGGCGATGATGCTGTCGAGAATGCTGTATTCGCCGTTCTCGTTGCTCTTTTGCTGTGCTGCGCTAGTGCTCATTGTGTTGGCTTCCTTGGCTGATAGGGGCTCAGGCGTCCGGGGCGGCGGCGTTCAGGCCCAGCTCACCCAGTACGCGACCGCGGGATTCGTCGTCGGCGAGCACGCCTTCGATGGCTTTGCGGAACGCAGGCGCGTTACCCAGCGGGCCTTTGAGGGCCACCAGCGCGTCGCGCAGTTCCATCAGTTTTTTCAGCTCAGGCACTTGCTCGACCAGCGAGGCCGGGTTGAAGTCTTTCATCGAGTTGACGCGCAGTTGCACGGCCAACTCGTCGGCTTCGCCATCTTCCTGCAGACGGTTCGGCACGCTCAGGGTCAGGCTCAGCTCTTGCTTGGCCAGCACTTCGTCGAAGGTCATCTTGTCGATGCTGATCGGCTTGCGATCTTCGACTTTGCGTTCGTCCTTGCGGTGGGTGTAGTCACCGATTGCCAGTAGTTTCAGCGGCAGTTCAATCTCTTCCTGAGCACCGCCGGTGGCGGGTTTGAAGGTGACGTTGATGCGTTCCTTGGGGGCTACCGAGCCTTCTTTGGCCATGGCTTTTCTCCTTGCGGTTGTGGCCCGGGGGCCTATTCGAGTACCACTTCAAGATCGAGGTGGCACAGCCTGCGATAAATCTCTTCCTTGCGTTCACGCACTGCATGGTTCTGCGGTAACAACTCGCAGCAGCTATGCAGCAAATGCAGCACTTCCAGCGCAAGATCGGGCTCCCAGGCGTGCAGGCCTGAGTCCTGTAATGTTTGGTCGAGGGTTTCGAGTTGGGTCTTGGCCAGTTCGTATTTCTTGGCCATGAAACACAGCCGCGCGAGGGCGAACTGCCAGAAAAATCGGACCCGCCCGCCGTGGGCACTTTGCAAGCCCTGCTTGAGAATCTGCACGGCGGCCTTGAGGCCGTCCTTGCGCAGAATCGGCAAGACTTCTTCCAGGGCCAGTTCCCAGGCCGGCTGGGTATCGGCGACTTCGACCTTGCGCGGCGCACTGGCGCTTTGCAGGTGCGGCATGACGTTGGCGCTGATCCAGGCGCGGGTGGCCGGATCGGCGAACGGCGCGCCGTCATGGAAACGCAATTCGATGATGCCGGGCAGGCGCTGAACCAAAAGCGCGAAGTGGATTTCCACTTCGCGCATCGCCATCTCGGCGTTCAGCCCCTGAAGGCATTCCCAGACCATTCGCTGGCCATCGAACCAGAACGGCGCTTTCGCCAGGCTCGCCTCCAGCTCTACCAGCAGATCTGCGTATTTCCCTTGATCGTAGCGGTCCTGATAGGCCTTGAGTTTGTCCGCCGGCACGCCACGCAGAACGGTGATTTGCTCGGCGTTACGCTCAGGCACCGCATCGATGGGCAACCACAACAACGTGCGATTGAGGCGCAGGGCGCGCAAGTCGGTGGCTTTCTGTTTGAGCCACCAGGCACACAACGGACGGGCGTTCTCCTGCTGGGCGCGCAGGGCCTTGTGGGCTTCTTTCTCGTTATCGATCGGCGCGCCGGGAGTGAACAGCTGGGTCGCGGCCTGCTTGACCTGGGCCACCGCGGCGCCCACCACACCGGGCTCCGGCTGATTGTCGGCGGCGCGCTGGACCATGTTTTTCAAGCGACGGGAGATCGGCAGCAGCAACGGCGCGTCATCGTCCAGGTGCTCGGTGCACGCGGCGTCGAGACCTTCCAGATGCTCGACCAGACGGCGGAACAGCGGTAGCTGCTCTTTGATCGCGACGTTTTCGTTCAGCACCTGCTCAAGACGCGGCACCAGCCAACTGATGGCAGCGGAGCGAGTGCGGGCCTTGTTCGGGTGGATTTCGGCCCAGTGATTTTCACAAAGGTGGTGCAACAAACCGAGGCCGGCCAGCAGCCCCTGGAAGGATTCACGCTGGTACAGCGCCCAGGTCAGCCACGCGCCAACACGCAAATCCTTGGATTGGGTGCGCAGCAGATTTTCACTGTTTTCGCGGATTTTCAGCCAGTCGATCTGACCGCTTTCGTGCATGGACGAGGCTTTACCCAGCTCGCTTTCCAACGCCTCATATTCGCTCGAAAAGCGAACATCCTCGCCCGCGAAATTCTCTTTTGAAACAGAGGCTTTTGCGAGTTCAAGGTAATGGGCGGAAAGTTTGCTTGAGTAGGACATCCGTGACCTTTAATTAGGATTACAGTCATGCGGCCATTGGAGTTGAAATGGCGCGGGACAGTATCAAAGAGCTGCGATGAGTCTCATCCAATTGAGTTCGCGCTCTTTCAAGGCGCGCATCCTAATCACAATGATGGCCATTAGCAAGCATCCGATAAAACAATAAAACTGCGTCTCCGTTGTTGCTGTAGGAGATCTCCCTATAGGGGACAAGGGATCCCCTGATGCCGGTTTTTACCTCTTCACCTTCGCCACATCACCCCCACAACCATTGAGCCAGAGCGGTTTATCAACCCCGCCAATGATCACAGGACATGCACGCCCTGAAACGGAACCCAGCATGACAAAAATAAAACATGAAAAATGTAGGAGCTTTCCGAAAAGTTACAGTCATCCATGGACGTAGCGATAATTGACAATAAGCAACAAGAAGCGCCATCAGAATGATGGCACTTCTTTATTTCACCCATTTTTCTACAAATACGTACTCAGTTCGTCTCAAACTTTTTACAAAAATATCGAAAGCCATTCACGCATTGCTGACGCAACATTCTGAAGTGCGGAAAACTCTGACGTACTTTCTGGACGCGTCCGACATTCATTCTTTTGCCCTCTTGTTAGCGTGCTGGACAGTTTGCGTTTGCTCACGCCGGGCATGGCTTTGGCAGCGCGATTTGTCTCCTCTTTCGGCTTAAGGACGAGCCACGGAAAAGCAAAAGGATAAGCGTATGTTCGCCCCGGCCAATGCTGCTCATTTCACGTTTTTGATCCCAACGCTTCGCAACGATTTCAAAGTGCTGGCCTTTGAAGGCACTGAAGCCATGAGCACCTTGTATTCGATCCGGATTGAGCTGGTTAGCGAATACGCTGATTTCGATCTGGAAAGCTTGCTCAGCCAGCCAGCGTTTCTCCAGTTCGGCCTCAATGGTGAAGGCATTCATGGCCGTATCGAAGATGTGCTCATAGGTGAAGCTGGTAGACGCCTGACCCGTTACTACCTGACTCTGGTGCCCGCGCTGCACTACTTGCAGTTCAGCCACAACCAACGGATTTTTCAGCACCTGACGGTGCCGCAAATCATCGCTCAGGTCTTCAAGGGGCATGGCATTCAGGCCGATGCTTTCACCTTCAACATCGCAACGAATCACGAGCGCGAGTACTGCACTCAATACGGGGAAAATGATTTCGAGTTCGTCCAGCGGCTGTGCGCCGAGGATGGCATCGCCTGGCACCACCAGCACTCCCGGGAAAGCCACCTGCTGGTGTTCACCGACGACCAGACCTGCTTCCCCAAGTTGGGCGAAACCCCTTATCAGCAAGACTCCGGCATGGTGGCGGAGCATTCGGTCGTCAGCCAGTTTTCCCTGCGTTTCAGCACCCGCCCCAGCACGACCACCCGCCGACACTACGACCTTAAACGCCCGAGTCTGTTGCTGGAAAGTTGCTTCACCGCCGAGTTCACTCCTGAGCTTGAAGACTATCGCTACCCGCTGTTATTCGAGAGCGAAAAACGCGGTAAACAGCTCGCTCGGCTGGCGCTGGAACGGCACCGTACCGATTACCAATTGGCCGAAGGCGAAAGCGACCAGTCGACCCTGCGCAGCGGTCATTTCTTCAGCCTGACGCAACACCCACGCGAAACGTACAACGATCTATGGCTGCTGCTCAGTGTCACTCACGCTGGAAAACAACCCCAGGTGCTTGAAGAGTCGATCACCAGCACTGCCGAACCTGAGGACGGTTTTACCCAGGGCTACCGCAACCGCTTCAGCGCGATTCCCTGGGACGTGTGTTATCGGCCAACGATGCCTCCCCGAAAACCTGTGCTGGTCTGCCAGATCGCGCGCGTCACAGGCCCCCCCGGAGAAGAAATTTATTGCGATGAGTACGGCAGGGTTCGCGTCGAGTTTCCTTGGGATCGGGCAGAGCTCAACAGCGAGAAAAGCAGTTGCTGGTTAAGGGTTGCATCCAGTTTGGCGGGCGAAGGTTTTGGGGCAGTGACCATCCCGCGCGTCGGCATGGAAGTGGTGGTGACATTTCAGGAGGGCGATCCGGATCAACCGTTGATCACCGGTTGCGTGGCCAACAAGGTCACTTCCGTCGCTCATCAATTGCCCGAGAACAAGACCAGAACTGTCCTGCGCAGCCAAAGCTCGCCGCGCAATGGCGGCTACAACGAACTGTCGATTGAAGACCGCGTCGGGCAGGAAAGAATCTACCTGCGCGCCCAACGCGACATCGAGCAACTGATCCTCAACGACAGCCACAGCCTGATCAGCAACGACCGCTTCGAGCAAGTGGACAACAACAGCACCAGCCTGATCAAGGGCGAGGAATTCCACACCACCCAAGGCGTGCGTAGCACGGTGATCGGCGCTGATGAGCTGATCACTATCAGCGGCAATAGCAGCACGACGTCCGCGGGGTCGCTGGTGATTCAGGCCGGGCAACAGGCGCATGTCACCGCCACTAACGTGGTGATCGACGCGGGCATGAGCCTGACGCTCAAGGCGGGTGGTCACCACATCGTTATCAATGCCGGCGGGATTTTCAGCAGCGTGCCCATTGTCGAGGGCGGAGCGCCACTGGCGGGTATTCAGCCGCTACAGGCGCTTCAGGCTGTACCCAGCAATTCGAATCCCGTCATCGCCAGCCCACTGTCTATCGTCGCCGGCGCCCGACAGTGGGCGGCGGATTACTGCCCGCTTTGTGAGGCTTGTCTCGCTGGCCAATGCAGCATTGGAGAAGTCGCATGAGTACGCTTGAACAATGGCTGTTCGATCAATCCCGGTCCGGACGGGAGCTCTATCTGATGCTCGACTCGGACGGTCATCTCGACGAGCGCAATGCGTTAACCAAGGAACTGGGAGCCGATCAATACCGCAATTTGTATGTGGGCACGGCAGCTAATTCAATGGCGCAAGCAGGCCCTGTTCTTATTCAACTCGGAACCGTCAACCATCCGGTCATCCAGTCGCTGCTCGCCACGCCCGAGCGTCATTGGGGCTGGATGGCCAGCGCCGCCCTCACGGACCTTGATACCTTAGTCACACATTGGCGCGACCGGTTGGTAGTAGGCGAGCGCCCGAATCTGGCGCTGTATCGCTTCCACGATAATCGCGTACTGGGACGCGCCCTGAGCCATCTGCAACCTGAGCAGCACGCCGATTATCTGGGGCCGATCGCCAGCGTCTGTTACTGGCACGCGGAGCAATGGACAGTCACGGACAACCCTGACCCCGGCGAACACCCGCTACCGCTCGAACCGGCGTGGCTGAAAACCCCGACGCCGGAGATTGTCTACGCGAACGTGCAGTTCGATAACACGCGCCGCTACCTGATCCGTGAGCACACCGAAGCCTTGGCTGCCCTTGCCACAGAGCGCGATGTGGATGACTGGTTGTGGGGCTTGATTCAATTGGCCCGTTTATGGGACTGGCAGCAACCGGAGCAGGTGCATTTTTTGCTGACTCAGTGCTTGAAGGCGCCGAGTTACCTGCCGCCCAAGACATGGCAACCGAAGCCGGAAGAGGACCCAGCGGCGCATTTTGAGCGGGTGCTTTATTGGCAGGGAAATGCGCCTGTATGAAGCGGATCTTTCAAAGCATGACCCTCGGCAGTTGCCTCTCCCTGACACTGGGTTGTTCCGCGCTCGGCAAGTCGGACAGCTTCACCTTTGTTCCCGATTTTCCGCCTGATTTCAAGTACGAGTTGAAGGCGATCTACCTGCCAGCCAAAGGGCAAACGTGCACCCTCGCGGGAGGGAGAAATGCTCAGTTGGGCTTCAACAAAATCGATATGAAATACGAAACTACTTCTGACATTGAACTGTACAGAACAGTTGAAGACTGCCTGGTGGCGTTGAATCGAGTGGAGATCAGAATCACGGGCATCTTCGGCCCGGAACTCAGTGATAGAAGCTCTGACTATGCCGTAATTGCCGTGCGCTCAGAGTTATTGGATCGGAATAAAGGCACGCTCAACGCTGCTGGCATAGGTGAGTTTTCAGGCGAGTGTCAGTGGTTTTTCCGCACAGTCGGCCCCAAGCGTTACCTCATAAAAATCCTCTACTGCAAAAAAACCGATGCGCAGGGAAACGTCGCGAAAAGTCGTCCCTTCACGGCTTATACCCTTGATCAGCTACCAGGGAAAATCGTGAAGCTAAAGATCACCTTGGCCCATGAGGAGGAGCCTTATATGGGTGACACATGGGTGAAGGTGCCTGACGGCTGGAAGCGCTGCATGGGCAAAGGTTTCGAAGACCAGCATGCGTTTTGTTACGGCAATCACAAGGATTTCAGCACCTTCAGGATGGTGGACGAACGGATCTGCACCATTTACCCAGGCTGCACGGAAAACAAGGAGGAAAACCCATGAGCGTCGAATCTTTGGCTGCGAGCGATATTCCATTTATGAAAGGCAACATCCACGCTTGCCCATTGCGTGGCCACTCGACAAGTTTTCAGCTAGTCGACGAGTTCGGTGATGGCAAGGCCTACTCCGGTTTGACTTACGAAGTTACCGACTACGAAGACACCGTTTACACCGGAAAACTCGACGCCACCGGCTCTGCCAAAGTGGAAAACCACTTCTGTGGCCCGGTGTTGCTCAAACTGAACGACGAATATCGAGGACTTAATGATGATTACAGCGAATTAGTTCGCAGGAAGCATTACCCACTCCCCATTACCGAACTACAAGTGCGCGCCGAAAAAACCCGCTTTTTCGACAAATCAGGCGTACGCACTCTGGCAAATCCAGCGAAGGACCTCGCTGATCCCGATGCCTATTACCAGGTCGAAGTGAGCGAACTGGTCAAGTACGTTGCGCATTTGCCGCCCTTGGCCTCGCGCAACGCCCCACCCAACACGATGTTACACACGCTGTTCCGCCAGCCCGCAAAGACCAGATCATTCACGCCTCAGAATAAAGATGCCACGGATGGGGGAATGGGCGCTGTCATCACTCCGGCGGACATTGGCATGTTCGAACTAGGGTTCGCCCCGCCGCCGCCCAAGTCAAAAGGCATTGCCTTATTACCAAACAAACATCATGTACTGGAAGTGCGGCCGATGAGGGCGCTACGGCCGATGTTGTCGACAGGCAACGAGTTTTGCGTACTCAACCTCTATCAACTGTCACTGATGTCGACGTTGAGTTACACCGACTTTGGTCAAGACCCGAATACCCAGCCCGTCGAAACGGATAGCGTGACATTTCCACTGCGGCCCAGCAGCGGCAACTGGTTCGGTCATGCCCTGCCGCAATTTGATGAGATATGGCAAGTCGATGCCGGCCAGACTGCAAAGTATTACCCAATGTACGAAGAGGTGCCTTACTCCAAACGTCTGGAACTGGTGCCGTTCGACCCGCAGTTGTACCCCGAGGTCAACGATCCGGAATTGGGCGATGCGCAGGAACACCCGGCGAACGTGAACTTCCTCGATGATCGCAACAAAGTAAACAAGACCGACACCCAAGCCTTCATCTGCCATCACGACGAGTTGATATTGGTAAGTGTGAGGGGAACAAGTGAGATATTAGCCGACGCCTGGCTTGATGCGGATGCCTACCAGGTGCCTTTCGAACAAGGGGATGGAAAGGTACACAACGGTTTCTATAGAGCTGCCAAAGTGGCCTACAGATTTGTCGTGGACTACATGGAAAAATTCTACAGCGGGCAAAAGCTGGTAATCACCGGGCACAGCCTGGGTGGTGCGGTGGCGCTGATACTGGCTGAGATGCTGCGACGTAATAAACGGTATCAACCGAACATCGTGCTTTACACCTATGGCGCCCCCCGCGCCGCCGACTCAACCTTTATCGAAGCTGCAAAACCGCTGAACCACCATCGCATCGTCTTCCACAACGACCCCGTACCGAGCGTTCCTTCCACCTGGATGAACACGCCGTCCAACCGCGTTCCGATGTATGCCACCCACGGGGCGGCACTTGCTCTCCACCCGGTCGGTGGTTTGGCGTTTTTTATAGGCGGGATCATTAATTTCCTGGGTGACCCGTATGGGCATCACGGCCAGTTACGTCATTTCATGCCGGTGGTATTCGGCGAAGGTCACAGCTCCTCCATCCTTTGGGAACCGGGTTGCAGCACGATCAACGATCATGGTTGCGCCGAAGCGCTGCGACAGATTGATGGCTTGCCCAAGCGCGACTCATTTCTGCGGCAGGTGATAGATAACGGCCATCACTCGATGGTCGATAGCTACATTCCCGGATGCTGGGCCAGCCTGCGCCGCTGGCAGGAAACGCTGGAAAAAAGACGCTCGCTGGTGACTTTGACTGAATTCCAATGGGTCAGCGACACCCTGACAAACGTCTCAGGACAACTAAGTGCACTCAAAGCGAAAATCGAAAAGCTCTCCCGTGCTTATGCCAATCCCCAGCGAGATGTCCAAGCGATAAGGGATCTAGAAAAAGAAGTCGAACAGATCAGCCAAACCAAGATCCGCTTGCTCGCGCTGCACAAGCGGACGATCACCGAGGCTGATGTTTATGGCAGCTACGCCGATCAACCCGAGTGGGTGCAGGACAGTCTGCTTCGGTGGAATGCTCATCTGGAAAATATCGCCCGGGAACAACTGGCGATGATGCCATCCCCCCCCGAAGACAATGAAGCGGCTATTGCAGCAATCACGGGAGGGCATGCGGTGGGTACGCCGTTCCATTTAGATATTGATTCGATTGTGTAGCCCTTGCCCGAATCAACAAAAGTGCCAACGTTGCCGCCACTTAAACACAAGCACTCTCAATGTTGAGTCGATGCGGCACGTCGCTTATGGCAGCGCGCTCACGCTTTGGGCGGCCACAGACAGGGAGTTCAACCAGATCATGACTACTCGGCGCAATAAAAAATGGACTCTGGCCTTCGGGAGCTTATGTGGGGCCATGATCATACTCGTAGGTAGCGACTCTGTTCGGGCTGAGCCTACTTATACCCCCTCGTCATTCACTGGATACGGGTTGCTCATCACAACGGTCGGACCGTTTATTACGACAACGAACGACATCAAGGATGGTTTCTCCAAACTCTACATTCAGGCAGTGAAAGACGATGCCGCCGCCTATCTCGCTACCGACGGCGATCTTGATGGCCCCATGCTTGAATCTGCATGGCGCGCGCATTTGGAGCAGCACGCTGATATTCAGCCAAGCAAGAAAGAGTTTGCCCACAGGGTGTTAGCTTCCTATGGATGAACAACCAAGTTTCTCCAATTCGGGCTTAACGGCGAAGGTATTCATGGCCTAATAGAAAACGTGGTCGCGAGTGAATCTGGAATACGCCTGACCCGTTATCACTTGACCCTGGTGCCTGTGCTGCACTACTTGCAATTCAGTCACGATCATCGGATTTTCCAGAATCTGACGGTGTCGCAAATCAAGGAGAGCAAATACGATGGCGGCGCATAGCGCCAAGGCGTAGCCAGTACAGATCACTCCCACGCAGCGCGTGGGAATGATCAAAGCCCTACAAAAAACTCAATCAAACATTCGGGCAAGGCACCGGTGCCCAGTCGCCCAGGTCCGGGTTCTTGCACATGCTGTTGACCTGAGTGGTGCCTGCGCTAGCCACTTGCTTGCTTTCCGCCTGTTTGGCTTGTGCGGTCTGCAGGGTTTTTTCAGTGGTGACCGCTTCTTTCGGCACGGTTGGCAGCACCGGTTTTTTCGCCGGTTTCACCGCTTTTTTGCTCTTGGTCGGCGCCACGACGGGCGTGGTGTCGGCGGTTGCAACGGTGACCACGTCGGTGCGCTGCACACCTACTTGCTGCAGGTCTTTTTCGTAGGCCTGAGTGTAGTTGTTCAGGTCTTCGCTGGCTTTACCGTTAACCGCGACGATCAGGTCGTTGGACTCTTTGAGGCCCGCGACGATTTCTGCCAGGCGCTTGCGGCCTTCGGTGTCATTGACGGTCTTGGCCTTGCGGTCGGCGACCAGTTTGGTGAACGCGTTCTGGTAGCACTGCTGCGACGTCTTGGCGTACGCGGTGCTGCGGTCGATGTCGGCGGCACTTTTGTTGACGTCGGAGGCGTAGGAAGCGATGCGCTGGTTATCATCAGCGATCTGCTTCTGGCGCTCGGTGTAGTAGCCGGTCGCGCCGCCCGCCAGGGCACCGCCCGCTGCACCGATGGCGGCGTTGCGGCCACGGTTCTCGGAGTCGACCAAGGCGCCCAGCAGTGCACCGCCGACAGCGCCGACGGCCGCGCCGGTGACGACCGACTTGGTCATGTTCGAATCAGTGGCACGCAAGTGCTGCACTGGCTCGTAGCAGTTTGGGTAGTACTCGACCTTGGTGCTCGAGGCGACCTTGGAGGTCGGCGACGTGGCGCAACCGGTCAGTACGGTACTGAAGCCGACGGCCATCAGCAGCAAGTGACGCTTGGAAAGCGAAGCAAAAGGTTTACGGGAGGAAAGCATAGTTGTGTTCTCTTTTAAGTTTGACCAGCTCAGCACGGCCCACCGCCGCCTGAGTCCCTTCCAAGCTCGCTGTACAACGAACGATCAAGACCGCTGGGCGTTCGATGCGAGCAATTCCTTCAATATCGCCGCCGGGTCGGCTCGTCGTTGCTGACGATAATCACCGACATGGCGAACGAATAACGTTGCGCGCGTTACCAGGCTCTTGCCCAGTACCGGCTTGCGCTCCAACTCTTCCTTGATGCGTTGAAACTGCGCCTGGATCACGGCATCGGTGTAGCGCGTGCCGGTTGCCAGGTTGTCGATGTAGATCGCCACCGCGCCGTCCAGCGCGCTGCGGCCATTGTCGATGGCGGTAGCGAACAGCTTGGCGCTGGCCTCGTCCTTGGCGTCCAGGGCCTGCTGGCGACTCTTCTGCAAATTGGTCAGGCGAATGTTGTAGTTGTTGACGGTCTCGGCCACCAGGGCCGCCGACTGGATCAGGTTGCCGGCCGCTTCCTCGCGCTGCTGGGCGATGAGCGAGACGTTGCGCTTGAGCTCTTCGTTGACCAGCCCCAACTCGGCTTGCAGGCGCGGATCGACGCTGGCAGCAATGATGCTGTCCAGGCGTTTGGTCGGGTCCTGGGCGTCGTCGATGGCATCGGTCAGCGAAGCCAGCCGGCCTTCTTTCTGCCATTGGGCAAACAGTTCCTTGTAGCGCGAACGTGGCGCCGACAACGCGCCAATTGCGACCCGGAACCCGGTGGTTTCGTTGTTTTGCTCGGTGCCGTCGGCGGCGAACAGCGGGTACTCGCGACGCATCCCGGTGAATAAGGTGCCCTCGCCTTCAAGGTAGTTGCCGCCCTTGACCACGAAGCCGCCGTAGGTGCCTTGGCGGCGTCCGGCATGCACGAGCTGGAAGGACTCCTGGACCATCTCGGCGGCGTTGCCGATCACGTCGAACAGGCCGATGGGGTTTGGCAGTTTGGTACCGATCGGCATCAGCCGCGCAGCTTGGCCAGTGCCGCCGGCGACTTGGTTGAAGACCGCCCAGTCCGCCAGTGGCCCGTCGCTTTCGCTGCCTTCCAGGCGCCGGGGAAACAGGCGCCCTTCCAGGTCCTGACGGCTAATGGCCTGCCCGCCACGGGCAGCAAATTCCCATTCGACCTCGGTCGGCAAGCGCACAAAACCCAGCCCGCCCTCTTCCGCCGAGGTGCCACGACCGCTCACCGGTAGCAGGTCCTTGTGGTTTTTCATCAGCCAGGCGCTATACACCGCCGAGAAGCGTTCGGCCTCGAATCGCGACAATTTCACCTTGGGCAAACGCCCGGCCATGCCTTGCGGCGCCTCGGCTTGCAATGCCTCGCAGGCCGGTGCCGGCTCGCCGCTGGCCAACGATTGCGCCTGGGCCATGACCTGGGCGTATTGGCGGGCGGTGACTTCGTATTTGCCGATGAAATAGAGCATCGGTTTGAGCGGGGTCTTGTTGTCAGTCTTGGGCATCAACGGCGTGAGGGTCTTGCCCCAATCCTTGGGCAGATCCTTGAGGGTGAACTGGCCGTTGATAAAGTCCCGGCGGTAACCGGAGATGAACGACTGCTGATAACCGGCCTCGCCCTCGCTGAATGGATAGCCAAGGCTGATCTCGCGATCGTCCAGAGTGCCCTGCGCCAGGATGTAGACGTAACGGAACACCATCTGCCCTTCGCACGGCAGCGGCAGGCTGACGTCATCGGGCAACGGCTTGGGGTTGTCCAGTTTGTCGGTGCTTTCATCAGCCCAGACCATGCTGGCCAGGCTCAGCGCCACGGCGGCGCCCAGTAACTTATACATCTCGGATTCCTTCACACGCCTGGATACGCGCCACTCGCCAGCCACCACAGACTGCCGCCACGGCGCTGACGCCGAGCACGGCCGCCAGGGCCAACGCGTAGTGACGCGCCAGCAGATGGCTGGCGTACTCGCCCGGCATCTGCGCAAATAAATGGTTCAGGCCCGATTGCGCCAGGCCATACAGCCCGGCACTCAACAGGGCGGCAAGGCCGGCGCTGTACAGCGCCTGCACCACCACAAACAAAAGCAACGCTGCCGTGGAAAACCCCAGCAGGCGCAACACCGACAACTCTCGGCGCTTGCGCTCGACTGCCGCCAGCGCGCCGGCAAAAATCGCCGCGAACGCTCCCGCCAGGGCCAATCCGGCGATGATCCAGAACACGATCGACAGGTTGCGGCTCAGCGATTGCACCTGGGCGATGGTTTGGGCCTGGGTCGAGACCAGCAGATTCTGTGCAGCGAAGTACTGACGCAGCGGCTCGACATCCTTGAGGCTGCGGGCGTACAGACGAAACGCCGGATACACCCGCTGCTCCGTCACACCCACCGCATCACCTGGCCAACCGAACGCTGGCACGGCGCGACCGTCCCGATAATCTTCAGCCGCTTCCAGTAACGCCAATGACGCGAACAATCCGTCCCGGGCGAAGGCTTCCAGCGGCAGAACGTGCAGCACCTGGACGCGAGTGCGCTGCGCCTCGCCACGACCGGCCACTTGCCGGCCGAAACTGGCCTCCAGCCAATCACCGGCCTTGGCCCCGAGCTTTTCGGCGGCGGTCTGGCTGAGCAGCACCTGATCCAACCCTTGGGGCACCGATAGACTGCCGAGCAAGGGGTCGTTGGCGGCGGTGGGGATCATTTCGACGGTCACCGTCGACGCGTCAGTGGTCAGATCCGCCGTCGCGGCAATCTGCCGGGTGCGCGGCAAGGCGAAAGCCACGTCGCCGCGCCGGCTCAATTGTTCGATAAACGCAGCACTGAACCGGCCGCCACCCAGAGGAATGATTTCCCGGGTGGCCGGGTCATTTTCCAGGCGCTCGGTCAAACTGCTGACCAGGCCGAATTTCAAGCCGAACAACACCAGCAGCGGTGCGACCACCGCCACCAGCGCCAGCACCGAACAGGCCGACAGCCACGCATCGTTGCGGTAATCCTGCCAGGCCAGGGAAGCCACCAGCGCGCTGCGCATCAGCAGGCCTCCCCGAGGATGGCGGTGACACCGCCATCGACGTCGCGATGACAACTGATGCGCCGCACCTGCAAACCGCTGGCGCGGGCCAGTGACTCATCGTGTGTGGCAACGACGCAGCACACGCCGTGTTCGCGGGCCTGGGTCACCAGCAACTGCATCACGCGTTCCGCGTTCAGCGGATCGAGGGCGGCGGTCGGTTCATCGGCCAGCAGCAGATGCGGCCCATGGGCCAGGGCGCGGGCGCAACTCACCCGCTGTCGTTGGCCGACGGACAAATCACCCGGCTTTTTGCCCAATTGATCGGCGATATCCAACGCCCCGGCCAGGCGATCCACGCTGCCGTCGTCCTTCAAACCAAGCAGTTGGCGCGACAAGTCGATATTGCCGCGCACGTCCAGAAAATCCAGCAGGCCACCGGTTTGCAGCACGTAGCCCAAGTGCCGGCGGCGCAGGTCCGCCAAGGCACTTTGCGCATCAGCGCGCCACAGCCCGCTAATGTCCGTCCTGGTTTGGCCGGGCGCAAAATCAAACTGCCCGGCCTGATCCGGCGCCAGCACCAGCGCCAGCAAATCGAGCAACGTGCTTTTGCCGCAGCCACTGGGACCGACCACCGCCAGTTGTTCACCGGCACGCAGTTGCAACCGTGGAATCACCAGGCTGTAGCGCTGGCTGCCGACGCCCCGGTTTTTGTGCACTGCGTTCATGTTCAGCATCACGGCAGCGTCGACAATGGAACGCGGTACAAGGCATCACCCGGTTCGGCATCGCCGAAACGCACCCAGTTGGCCAGGTCGTTGTGGAAGGTTTCGTAGAGGCGGATCTTCGAATCCAGCTCGTCGATAAAGTCCTCCTGCTCGGCCACGCTCAACGAAAGCCACAAATCCTGGGTCATGTTCAGCGACTTGCTGCGGTAGGGCAGCCCTTCCAGGTACTCACCCAGAACCCCGCCATCGGCCAGGTTGCCGCCCTTGCGCAAGGCCGAGGGATCGCGGCTCATGTAGGCACTGGCGCTGGCGATTTCCTGGAAGAAATTCTTCGGTGAGGTCTGTGTCTTGCGAGCCGCATCGACGATCAGTTTCAGCGATTGCTGCAAGTCGTTGAGCTGCAACTTGGTCAGCATCACGCAGACCTGAAACGCCGGCAGTGCCGGGTTGGTCAGGTCGCGGTCGGCGGTCCAGGCGCTGACCAGTTGCGGCGCCTGGCTGGCGGCTTTACGCCCCAGGAAATCCATGTGCATCGCGTAGCCGACGGCTGCCGATTTATCGCTCAGGCTCGGCGCGGCGCTCAGCAGCGGCACGGTTTGCGGCTTGTTGCCACGCACCTGATGCACCAGGTCGGCAAACACCGAACCGATCTCGTCCACCCGCTCACCGAACTTGCGCACATCGGCGCCCGGCACCGGAATGTACAGGTCGCCGATCTGCGGGTTGGCGTCGGCGGTGAGGGTGCGATACTGGCTTTGCGCACCGCCATGGGTTTTCTTGCCGGCATCGCTGAGCAGGTGCAAGGCGTAAATCTTGATCTGCTTGCCCAGCGCGGCTTGGCGCACTTCGGCTTCGTTCATTTGCGTGGCGGCATATGGGTCGTTCTTGCGCAAGGCACCGGCATCGGTGACTAACAGGATCACGCGCCCGCCATAGCCGGACCAGTCCATGCCCTCGACCGCTTCCATCACACCGGCAAACGCATCCTCGTTGAACGAATGGCTGGAAACCGTGGACGCCTTGACCTGCCGCGCTAGGTCCATGAAGCGCTGTGGATCGCGTCCTTGTTCGAGGGTGATCAGGGTTTTGGCGACGTATTCCAGGCCCGGGGTTTTCTGGGTGCTGCTGCGAAACCCCACCAGGCCGAAGCTGACACTGTCCATCTCGCCGCGCTCGGCGATGCGGGTTTGCAGTTCGTGTACGACGTCGCGGACCTGATCGATGTAGGGTTGCATGGACACGGTGGTGTCAACGACCAACACCACGGCGGTGCGGAACGCGTCGGCGCTAGCGGTAGTGATTGGCGTGTTGCTGGCAGCGGCCTTCGGAGCATCACCGGGGTCGATGGACGCCACGTTCAGCAACTGCACCGACTGACCGTTCTCATCGAAGCTCTCGCGCGAATCGAAAATCGGCAACAGGTAAAACTGATTCTGCGGCACTGCACTGGCGGCCGGTTCCAGAGCCAGTACCTGCTGGTTGTCTTCGCGATTCTGCTGGGCCTTGAGCAGCTGGTTTTTTGCCGTCGACGGATCTGCCAGCAGCTTCTCCACATCACCGGGCTGACGCAGGAACATCACCGGCGCACGGCCGGAGCGTTCGGTGAATTTAAGTACCAGGCTTTGCTTCCAGTCGCTGACTTGCGCGGCCGGCAACCAGCCGTCACTGCGCCCGTCGGTGGCGGCGCCGACGCGCAGCCAAGGGCTGCCATCAACCTCTTTTCGCTGATAGACGTAAAGCACGGAAAACGCCGGCAAGGCCTTGTCGGGTGTGCCCCCAGGGTCGCTGGCGAATTTCGCCCCCGGCTTGCTGAGTACTCGCTGGAACAAGGTTTTTTTGCCGGCCATCAGCAGTGGACGCTGACCATTATCGACTTCTGTCGCCACAGGGGGGTTCACCGGTGGCGCCACGGTTGGCGGCGGTGTTTTGACCGGAGGCACTGAAACCACTGGCGTCTTGGCGTCCGCTTCGACGTCACCCGACAGCCACCAATAACCCGCGCCGCCCAAGGCCAGCACCACGGCTACCGCGACGGCGGCAAGCGCGAACATCGGCCCCTTGCGCTGCTCCGAGGCTGGGGATTGCGGCGTCGGCTTCACCGTCGGCGCAACAGGATTGGGTCGCGGTTGTGGCTGCGCGGGGCCGGTCGGTATATCGATGGACACCGGCGTCAGTCCCGCCAGGTCATTGCTCACCGCAATCGGCGATACCGGAATTGGCAATGGCCGGATCGTGGTCGCGTCAACCGACTCCCGAGGCAGATTATCCAGCGCCTGCAACAGCGCCTTGGCGTCCGGGAAACGCTCGACCGGATCCTTGGCCAACAGCTTGCGCAGCACCTCTTGATAACGACCGTGGTGCACCGGCAGCTCCGGCAACGGTTCGGTCAAATGCGCCAGGGCCGTGGAGAGTGCGTCGTTGCCGGTATACGGCAGTTTGCCAACGAGGATTTCGTAGAGCACCACGCCCAGGGCATACAGATCGGCCCGACCATCAATATCCTGGCCGCGCGCCTGTTCCGGGCTCATGTAGCTGGGAGTACCGACGGCGAAACCGGCCTGGGTGAACTGGGTGCGGTCGTCCATGGACTTGGCGATGCCGAAGTCCGAGAGCACCGCCGTGCCATCGGCACGGAACAGAATGTTCGCCGGTTTGACGTCGCGATGAACCAGCCCCAACCCATGGGCGTAGCCCAGGGCCGAGGCGATCTGGCGGATATAGATCAGGCCCTGTTCCGGCGTCAGGCCCGCGGCGATGCGCTCCTTGAGCGTGCCGTTGGGCAGAAATTCCATGGCCATGTAATACAGCTCACCGACATGGCCAATGTCATGGATGGTGACCGTATGCGGGTGAGACAGGCGCGCCAGGGTTTTACCTTCGCGCAGGAAGCGCTCGCAGAAACTCGGGTCGGCCGCCAGCGCCGCGGCCATGACCTTCAGCGCCACCTTGCGCTCCAGCGAGCGCTGGGTCGCCAGGTAAACGCTGGCCATGGCGCCTTCGCCGATCTCGCCGTCGATGTCATAGCCGGGGATCAGAATGCTCAGGGTGGAATTCATGACGGCACCTTCACGACGATGACGGTGATGTTGTCCGGAGCGCCGCGCATCAACCCCAGGGACACCAGGCTGCTGGCGATTTCCCCAGGTTCGTCGTGGCCCAGCACATCGCGGATCTCATGGTCTTCAACGGTCTTGTTCAGCCCGTCACTGCACAACAGGTAACTGTCGCCGGGCTTCAACAGCAGCTCGACCATCGCCAGTTCCAGCTGTGACTGGACCCCGATGGCGCGGGTGACAATATTGGACCGTGGATGCACCCGGGCTTCGGCTTCGCTGAGCAGGCCGCTGTCCTGCAGATCCTGAACGTAACTGTGATCCCGCGAGATGCTTTCGAGCAGGCCGTCACGCAGGCGATACAAGCGGCTGTCACCCGCCCACAGGCACACCCCGCGCAAGTCACGCGCCGCCAGCACCACCACCGTGCTGCCCATCATGGTCACGCCGCGGTTGGCGGTTTCTTCACGCACGGCGGCGTTGACCCGCAGCAGGTCGGTTTTCAGCGCCGCGACGTATTCATCCAGCGAACGGCCCACGGCAATGCTACGCAGACTGTCGACAATCAGACTGCTGACGTAGTCGCCCGCCGCGTGCCCGCCCATGCCATCGGCGACCACCCAACAGGCCATTTTCCGGCCGGTCCAGGCAAGCATCTTCGTTAACCTGGCGGACCATGCCGACATGGCTCTTGCTTGCAGACTTGAACGTCTTTCCAACGCGTGGACACATCTACACAACACCTTCTTGGCCGAGCAAAAATTGCGCAAAATCGGCGGCGGCCGGCAGACCCTGGCACCGCAATAAACCGGGGGCGATACGCTCCGAACCCTGGCCCCACCACAGGCTTGCGCCTTCGCAGGCCAGTTCGGCAAGCGCGGTCATCCGCGCCTTCGGGTCGGTGGCATCAAAGCGGTTCAGGCCGGCAAAACGGCTGCTTGGCGCGCGTGGCAGGGTACGCCGGGCTGCCCAGCGTCTCCAGCTCTGCACCGAAGGCTTCGAAGCTCGCCTCCACGCTCAAGGTGCTCAACATCAATTGCTCGACCTGTTCAAACCAGGCGTCCGAACCGCCCACCACCGACGCCGGGTCGGCTTCGTGATCCAGCAGCACCGCGACGGTCAGCGGAAAATACCGGCCCACCCGATCGACACTTGGCATCACCACCCCGACGGCGGCCTGCGGCCCACACACACCGGGCGCGACCATAAAGCGCCACAGCGGACTGACCAGATAGGCATTGAGCCAACGGTCGCCGAGGCTCTGGCTGGCGAGCAGGCCCGCCGCCAGCCACGAATCCCAGGGGCCGATAAAACTCTGCGACAAGCCACGGCTGACAAAGTCCCCGCGGCTGGCCAGCTTTCCATAGAAGCCCGGCGTGCTCATAAACGCTCCGGCAGGCTGAAACCGCTGAGCACACGGCTCTTGAACGGGTTGAAGGCGCTGTTGGCCCGCAGCTCATAGGAGGCGCTGGCGCCGTCGACCCGCAGCCGCAGGTTGAAGCGATCCGGCGAGTTGCCGGCGGTCAGGTCCGATTGCTCGAGCAGGCGGAACCAGGCCCAGGGCCCGTCCAGGGTGATGCCCGAACGACCGCTGGCCGAGGGCGGCATGATCGAGATTCGCACCACGCCGATGCTGCCGGGATTTGGCCATTGCATGGCGGTCGGACGGCTCGGGCCATGGTCGTAGCTCAATTGCTGGCCATCGAGGTCGAGTAAAAACTGGGTGATGGTGGCATCCATTGCCACGGGCTTGAGTTCGAAGCGCACCATCGGCTGGGTGCCGCCGGAACGGAAAAACGCATCCCGGATGGTCGCTGCCCGCTGGAAGGTTTGCAGCACCCCCGGGGCGATGCCGAGCTTCTGTGCGGCGCCCGGTTGCCAGCGCCAGGCCTGGGTCGAGGTATCCACGTACGGCTGCAGGTATTTGCGGAAGTAGTTGTCCATCACTCCGCCCACGCCGAAGAACTGGCCGAAATCGTCCAGGGTCGCGTCCCGCGCACTGCCCGGCGACATCGGATAACGCCCGGCCAGGGACTGGCGATAGATGTTCACCACTTCGCTGGTCCAGGCGGCGTTCAGTTGATTGCGTACCCCGCCCATCATGCTGTTGGTGGTGGAGTTGACCACCGATTTGACCAGGCCCTGCACCAGCGGCGGCTGACGTTCGGCGTTGAGGCTGACCCGTGTCGCGGCCGCTGCGGCCTGGTTCTTGGCTTCACCGAGCAAGGCGTCGCCGCTGGCGCCGACCATGGCGCTGACCTGCACATACAGGGCGTTCATGTCGGCCAGCAGGCCGTCGATGGCCGCAGGCTCGCCTTCGTTTTTGCTGACGATGCGGTTGAGTTCGGCAAAATGCGCGGTGATGGGATCGTCACTGGCCTCAGCCGTGTTTTGCATCGCCTGCTCCTGGCCGAGCAAGGTGCCCAAGCGCTCCTTGAGCTTGTCGACCCCGCCCTCCACCGGCGCGCCCTTGGCGGCCAGCAGGCGCTCTTCCTGTTGCAGGTCGGTTTCCTTTGCCACCGCCACCAGCAGTTTTTTCAACGGCGAGGTCGGGCCGGAAATCACCCGCAACACATCGGCAGCCTGAGCCACGCTGGTGATCGGCACGAAGTCGATATCCGCCAGCAAGGCGTCCCACTGGCGCTGGTAATCCTGGAAATACAGGCGGCGCACGTCGGCGGCCAGGCTGGCGACATTCTGTTGTTCTGCCTGATCGTGACCGAGTACCCACTGCTCCTCGGCCAGGGTGCCGGTCTGGTTCAGGCTGGTGAGCAAAAACCCTTGGCGGTAACCCTTGGCCGTGAAGAAGCCACTCAAGGGTTCGCCCAGCGGCTTGCCGCTCTTGCGGCTGAACACCAGCGCGGCATCACGCCCGGCCGCTTCGTTGAGACGAAAGTCCGGAATGCCGTCCGGCAGTTTCTGCCGCTTGATCCGGTCATAGACGCGCTGGGCCACCGGCAGCTGTTGCAACTGCCGGCGCAGGTCGTCGATCAGGCGCGGGTCCAGACGTGCGGTGGGCGGATGGCGCTCGAACAGTGCCTGCAAGTGCTCTTCCAGGGCCAGACGCTGCTCGGCCGGCAAGTCGCGCGGCAGGCTGCGATCCCAGTCCAGGGCGATCCACGCCTTGATGAAGTTGGCATCGTAATGCTCGCTGTCGGCGAGCATCAGGTAGGCCTTCAAGCCTTCGTAAAGGAAGTCCGAATTGCCGCCGCCGTGCAGTTGCTCTTCGATGCGCGTGAGCAAGCGTGGCGCGAAGACCGCGATCAACAGCTTGCGATAAACGCTGCCGGACTCGGCTTCAAGCATGTCGCCCTGATACAGGCCCAGGCCTTCGGCCCAGCTCGGCGCGTCGTCAGCCAAGTGCTTCACCGCGTTGAGCAAGGGCAATACCGCGAGCACGTCCCGCTGTGCCGGGCTGAGGCTCTGCACGGCCTGGCCCAGGGGCGCGACTTTCTGATCGACTTGCGCGATATACGTCTGATTGGCGCGGTAGCTGATCCACCACAAGGTCCCGACCACCAGCACCAGGGCCACGGTCGAGGCCAGCACGCCCCGGGCGATCCACTTGCGCCGACGTTCGACTTTCGGGTTGACCCCCACCAGTCCACGCTCGGCAAAGGCCACGGCGCTGAAGAGTTTTTCGATGAAGTAACTGCGCCCGGTGCCGTTCTGGCGCGCCAGATGCTGGCGGTCCAGGTTCATGCTCTGGGCCATGGAACCGATCAGCCGGTCAATCGGGCTGCCTTCCTGGGTGCCGCTGGTGAAATACACCCCACGCAACAACACCCGCTCTTCAAAGGCGTTGGGTTTGAATACGCCCTCAAGGAAGCTTTGCAGGCAATCCTTCAACGCGCCGAACTGTTGCGGGAAGCCGTAGATCAGATCGCGCCGCGCCGGGTCGCGCTCCTGTTGCAAACGCTCCACCAAACGATCGTTGAGGCGCTGTTCCAGGCCGGTGAACTCGCTTTGCAGATGGGCCAGCGGGCTGTCATTGTTTTTACCGTCGTCCAGGGCAAAAGTCATACCCCAGACCTGGGCCCGTTCTTCCTTGCTCAGGGTATCGAAATACTCCATGAACCCTGGCACCAGATCGAGCTTGGTCAGCATCAGGTAGATCGGGAAGCGCACGCCGAGTTGCGTGTACAGCTCCTGAATACGCAGGCGGATCGCGGCGGCATGGGCGGCGCGCTCGGCGTCGCTGCCCAGCAGCAGGTCGGAGAGGCTGATGGCGATAAACGCACCGTCGATCGGGCGTCGGGCCCGCTGTTTTTTCAACAGGCCGAGAAAACCCAGCCATGCGGCTTTATCGACCGTCGCGTCGCTGTCCTGGGTGGTGTAGCGCCCGGCGGTGTCGAGCAGCACGGCCTGATCGGTAAACCACCAATCGCAATTGCGCGTGCCACCAACGCCACGGACCGCCCCGGCGCCCAACTGCGCCGCCAACGGAAAATGCAGCCCGGAATTGACCAGCGCCGTGGTCTTGCCCGAACCCGGCGGGCCGATGATCACGTACCACGGGAGCTCGTACAGGTTACGTCGCTCGTCACCGCCCAACTTGGCTTTTTTCAACAGCGCCAAGGCTTCGTCCATGCGCTGGCGCAGGGTTTCGAGCTCTTCGGCCGTGGCGATGCTGGTCGGGTCCGGCGGAGTTTGCGCCGCCAGGCTGCGCATCACTTCGGCGGCCTGACGGCGAGCCTGGAAGATGCGAAACAGCCGATAGGCGATCCACACCGCGAACACCAGAATGATCAGCGTCCAGCGCCGGCCTTCGGGCACCAGGAATTCGAGCAGCGGCCCGACAAACCAGATGATCAGGCTCAGGGCGATCAGCCCCAGCAACGGAATGACCCAGCGGATGATAAAACTGAAAAACGCCTTCACTCGACCCCCTCCGCCAACACTGTGATTTCGACCCGACGGTTGCGTGCGCGGCCCTCTGTTGTCGCGTTCGAGGCCAGCGGTTCGGTGTCGCTGCGGCCTTCGGCGCTGAAGCGTTCGGGCTGGCCGGTCTTGGCCGAAAGGATTTGCAGCACCGAATTGGCCCGCGCCTCGGACAAGGCCCAATTTGATGGAAACCGCAAGGTGGCAATCGGGCGATTGTCACTGTGCCCGGTCACCCGGACCTGGCCCTTGACCTTGCGAACGGCATCGGCGATGCGCAGCATCAGCGGCTGGAAATTGTCGATGATGCTGGCGCTGCCCGAGGCGAACAGTTCATCGCCACGAATGGTCACCACTGAACGGTCAACGGCGTCTTCCACCGCGATCCGTCCAGCCTTGATTTCATCGGCAAGGAAGCCCGCCAGACGGGGACGCTCGATCAGTTTCGGTTGCACCACCGGACGGTCGATGGCCTGCACCGGGATCTCGCCCAGTGCATGGATGTTTTTAAACACCGGCTCGGCATCGGCGGCCAGTTTCAGGCGCAGGCCGAACAGCAGCGCCAGCAGCAGCGCCACGCCGATGGCCACGGCGATCCATGGCGGCATGAATTGCGCCAGCCGGTCGCGGGCTACGGTGACGCCGCGCCAATGGGGCGACAGTTCACGCTCATACTCGCCACGAGCACTGCGGATGACCGCACTGGTGCGCTCACGCAAGGCTTCCAGTTGGCTGCGACCGTCGTTCATGACCCGATAACGCCCTTCGAAACCCAGGCACATGCACAGGTACAACAGCTCCAGCAAATACAAACGTTCGCGGGGGCTTTGCAGACAATGTTCCAATAACTGGAACACCTTCTCGCCGCCCCAGGCTTCGTTGTGCACGGTGATCAGCAGGCTCTGTTTGCCCCAGTCGCTGGCCCCCCCCCACGGCGTACTCAACACCGCTTCATCCAGGGCGGTGCATAAGGCGTAACGAGCCAGCAACACATCGTTGCGCACCACGCCGGCAGCCTCGGCGCGCTCCTCGAACTGGCGCAGGTAGGCCAGTAATTGCGCACGCAGGCTCGCCGGCGCCGGGTGGGCAATGGTGTTGCGCAAGCGGGTCAGCAAAGCCAGCAACGGGCCAGCGGCGCTCTCCAGGGGGTTGAGACCTTCGGCGTTGCTGATCAAAAGCGGCGCGGCCGGCATCGAAAGTGGCGCGGACTGGGCGCGGCCAGCCTCCGGGCGGATCGGGTCGGCGCCACGGCCACCGGGCGTCGGCATGAATTGGGTACGATCGTCGTTGCTCATTGCGGTTTATCCTCGGATCGCCCAGAAAGCCAGGTTCAGCCCCGGGAATTGCCCCGCGATGTAGAACGCAAAACCGCCGGAGTTGGCCAGTTGTTGCCAATGCTCGCTGCCCCGGTCCAGTTCGTAATAAGTGGAGCCGGCGTGATACGGGATCTGCCGTGGCGCCACCGGCAGCGGCAGCAGGCCAATGCCCGGTAATTGCAGGTTGACCAGGTTGCGGATGTGCTCCACCGAGCCGACCTTGCTCTGTTGGCCGAAGTGGCTGCGCAGGGTTTCGGCGGGTACGTCGGCGCGCACCACCAGGATGAAGCTGGCGCTGTCGAGCAGGGACTTGTCGGCCAGCATCGCCACATGGACGCCGTAGGCTTTTTCGACAATCGGAATCGGCGTGGCCTTGCTGTCGATCAGCATCGATAGCGCCTCACGCAGGGCTTGCATCACCGGCGCGAAACTCAGCGCCAAGTCATCGTGTTGGTATTGCGGGTATTCCTGGGGGCGCCGCCCGGAAGCGGTAAAGGTCGAGAACTCGCCAGCCAGACTCACCAACTCGCTGTAGAACCGCTCGGGGTGCAACGGGCTCAACTGGCTCAAGTGCTGGATCAACGGCTGGGCACGATTGACCAGTTGCAGCAACATGAAATCGGCAATTTCCGAGGCACCGCCGGCACCGGATGCCACCACGCGCCCGGCGAGGGCTTCACCGCGCTGATGCAGCAGGCCCAGCAGTTCGCTGCGGAACGCGGCCAAGGGGGTGGAGGCGACCACATCCAGCAGCGGCGGAATGTAAGTGTCGTCGAGCACCAAGGCACGGTCGGCGCGTTTCTCCTTGATTCGTACCAGGCCGATGGCGGCGTAGTCGCTGATGCCATCCTGGGCAACCAATAATCGCAGCGCCCTCGACCCCACGGCCACCGGGGCCTGATTTTCGAACGGCGCGTTGTCGTCCCGCACTTCGCGCACCTGGCTCACGTAGCGCGCAGCGCCCAGGACTTCGCCTTCGTCAACGGTATCCCGCGCACCGGCGCGCTTGAGCGGCAAGGCCAGGTACACCAAGCCATCGCGCAGGTTGTCATCGACATTCAGCGGGCTAGGCGCCAGGTCATCCTGGGGAATATTGAATGGCGTGCCGTCCGGCAACAGGCCCCGTGCCGAGATGATTGCCAGTTTGCCCTGGGCCAACAGGCCCTGGTCGATCAGCAATTCGGAGAAACCCCAGGCGCCGGCCGACAACGGGCGGCTCCGGGCGTCGATGAGGTTCTCCAGGTAACGGTCATGCTGCTGGAAGTGCTGCGTTCCAATGAACATGCCTTCCGACCAGACCACACGATTGTTCCAGGACATGGGGAGCTCCGATTGCTTATTGGGCAGGGCTGGATGGGGAAACCACGACGGCGCTGCGCACGGCTCGCACATCGAGGCTGATCTGGTATTCGGTGTATTGGCGCGGCGGGACATTCATCACTGCGCGCCACAACGACTGATCCAGCTCGCGATACCCCACCAGTACGCCGATATGGCGGGTGGCCGGGTCGAGGTCGCGCTGCAGGCTCAACTGCTGGCCGGGCTGGATCAGCACTTCGTCCTGGTCGATCAGGTCTGCGCCGAGCGTCGCCTGGGCCCGTTCGGCCAGTGCGAAATAATCGGAACGGCCGAAGGTGGCGGCATTTTTCAATTCGAAAATACGCACCCGGACCGGGGCTGGCTGGCCAGTGGCGCCGGGGTTGAGCCCGGCAATGGCGTGAAAGTGCAACTCGACGGCGGCCGTGTCGGCCTCGGCCTCAGTCTCTTCGGGCTGGGGTTTTGCCGCATCCTTGGCACATGCGGTCAGCAGAAGCGCGGTGGCAACTGCGAGTAAAAACCTGGGAATCATCCTGCGTCCTCAATGACGTTTCAGCTATCCGTTGTTCCGTTCTTTGCTATGAATGGCGCTATGCGATGCGATGCTCAGCCGCGGCGCTGCCTTGTACTGTGTTCTTCGTAGGCGCGGCTGAACTCCCGACCGAACAGGTCCTGGAAATCCTCTTGGGCCTCGCGGGAAATATTGCTGTAGAGCTCGGTGAACTGCTGCCAGTACTGGGCCTGTCGCGAGCCATTGAAAATGCTCGACAGGCCACCGGGCTTGCCCATGCGCTCTTCCAGTTGCGCCGGCTCGAAGCGCGCCAGCAGGTGCTTGATCGCAGCTTCCACGCCGGCCATCACCGCCAATTGGTGGGCACGCAAGTCATCGAAACTGTCACGTACCGCCAGGTCCGGCGCCATGAACGCCTGATTGCTGTGGCGCAACAGCAACAGCAATGCTTCATCGACGTTGGGAGCGAATTTCAGCGGATTGTTTTCCACCGGCTGAATCATCGTTTGCTGAATGCGGAACTCGCCCTTGAGGCTGCTACGGGCGCGCAAGACATCGATCAGGCCTTCGACCATCAGCCGATAACTGCGGCCGATGCTTTCCATTTGTGCTTCGGCCTGGGCCTTGTCCAGGCGCAACTGATCCAGCCCGGCACCGCGCAGAAAGGCTTGCAACAGGTCGGGTTGAGAATTGTCGGCCGGGGTGACCGGGCGTTCGACGATGGCCACGGGCGGTTCGCGTAGGGGTGCCGGTTCGATCGGTGCGCTGATGTGAGGTACGGGCGGCGGCGCAACCTCTGCAACGGGCAGGGCGGCGACAATCACCGGCGCAGGCTTGTCGCTGAACAGGTCCCAATCTTCCGGAATCACCGGGGCCGACGCCAGCGGCGCAGGCGTGGCCACGGGCGTTGGGTTGGGGATCGGAGTCGGTGGGCGGAAGTCGTGTTGCTCGGCCGGGACATGGTCGGGCTGGGTGGCCGGCGGGACGCTGGTCGGTGTCAGAAAGTCGAACAGGTCCGGCATCGTGTCCATGGCCGATACGCCCTGAAAATGTGCAGGTGGTGTCACGGGCAACGACGTCGGCGTATTCACGACGGCGCCCTGACGCCCCATCAGGGCCTCGAAGCTGCTGGACGAATCGGCGAAAGGGTTGCCGTCAGTCACCGGCAGACTGAAATCGATACGCGCCTGGATTTCATAATCACCGATGCGGATAACTTCGCCATCTTGCAACGGCTCGCTGTTGCCCTTGCGCAGACGAAGACCGGCCTTGACCAATTCCACACCGTTAGTGCTGTTATCAGTTAAGTAATACCGGCCATCTTTATATTGAATAACGCAATGTTTTCCGGAAACCAAGCGCTCTGGATCGGGTAATACCCAGTCATTATCAGAATTACGGCCTATTGCCATCACGCCCTGATCCATGGATTTCTCAGGGCACTGGCCAGGGGTAATTTTGTGATAACTAGTGATAGTCAAACACAGCGACATCTTGCCTCCTTGCTGAACACTTTGCGCGCGGGCGAATCGGGATTTACTCCCGTTAGATTCGTTCCGACTACCTTGCAAACAACCTCGAAAACGGCTTTTTACCAGCATGATTGCTGATCTTAACCGGCTTGCGTGACAAAAAACCTGCATCAGTGCTCGCCTCGACCAATCAGTCGCGCAGGTTGTTAAGCACCTCACATCTGTCACACAGAGGAAATAGCTTACCTTGACAAGCCATAAGTACTACACCAAAAATGCATAACTTCTTGAATATAGATGATGGCACTTTAAGATCATTGCGCATCCAAAGGGCTATTACACTCAAGGAAGCATGTGAAGTTCCACCTGGAACTAACATGTGAACTGCCCGACTCTGATAAGTCGGGCGATAGGGAGATCAAATTCAGTGGAAGTGCCTTTGTTGCTCGCCGCCGTTTCCGCGACTTCGCCTTGTGGCGAAGATCTGGAATATGACGCGGATTTTTTGCGCCTGGAACGCGATTCCCTGGGCCAGCCCGAGCGCAGCATGGGCGATTCGATATTGCCTGCCGCCCCCCCCGAATGGCGCAGCATCCAGCAGCAAAGTCTGGATTTGTTGCAGCGCAGCAAAGACCTGCGTATCACCCATTTCCTTTTGCAAAGCTCGCTTGCCCTCGAAGGCGTCACCGGCCTGGCCCGCGTCCTGACACTGATCAGCGAATTGCTCAAGCAATACTGGGCCGACCTGCATCCACGCCTGGATGCCGAAGACGACAACGACCCCACCGTGCGCATCAATGCCCTCGCCGGCCTGACATCCGATGCCACCATTCGCCTGCTGCGCGAAAGCATCCTGGCCCGTTCGCGAACCTTTGGCGCTGTCAGCCTGCGCGCCGCCGCCAATGCCAGCGGCCTGCAAAGCTTCCCTGACGAAAACCTCGGCGCCGAGCAGCTCGCCGGGGCGTTCCTGGATAGCGATCCCGAACAGTTGGAAATTACCCGCGCAGCGTTGCATGAGGCTCGTAGCGTCGCCGAGGCCATCGAGCAACAGATCAGCGAACACGTCGGTTCCGCCCAGGGCGTTGACCTTGGTCCGTTGAAGCAACCGCTCAAAATGGCCTTGCAGATTCTCGGCCAGTTCGCCCCGCAGAGCGGCGACAGCCCCCTGCCCGATTCCATCAGCGACGACAGTGCCGCGCCGGTTGAACACTCCACCGCGCCGAGCACACCGCGCAGCACTGGCGAAATCAACAACCGCGACGACGTGTTGCGCAGCCTGGACCGGATTCTTGCGTACTACACCCGTCATGAGCCCTCCAGCCCGCTGCCGGTGCTGTTGAACCGGGCGAAGAATTTGGTGCACGCCGACTTTGCGGCCATCGTGCGCAACCTGATTCCCGACGGCATGAGCCAATTTGAAAACCTGCGCGGACCAGACGGCGAATAAAAGCGAACGGATCACGCAGTCACGTCACCGGTACCGCCGATGACGCCAACACCGTCGCTTGAGCGACCAGGAGCAGCAACGTGGCGAAGCAAAGTTCTCAGAAATTCATCGCGCGCAACCGCGCGCCTCGAGTGCAGATCGAGTACGACGTCGAACTCTACGGCGCCGAGAAAAAAGTCCAGCTGCCCTTCGTCATGGGCGTGATGGCGGACCTCGCCGGCAAGCCCGCCGAGCCTCTGGCGCCTGTGGCCGATCGCAAGTTCCTCGAAGTGGATGTCGACAACTTCGACTCGCGCCTCAAGGCCATGCAGCCACGCGTCGCGTTCCACGTGCCCAACGAGCTGACCGGCGAAGGCAACCTGAGTCTGGACATCACTTTTGAAAGCATGGACGACTTCAGCCCGGCCGCCGTGGCGCGCAAGGTCGACTCGCTGAACAAGTTGCTCGAAGCGCGCACCCAACTGGCCAACCTGCTGACCTACATGGACGGCAAGACCGGTGCCGAAGAAATCATCATGAAGGCCATCAAGGATCCGGCGCTGCTCCAGGCGCTTGCCAGTGCGCCGAAGCCAGCCGAGCCTCAGGCTTAATCAGGACGAATGATCATGACCGATTCAGTACGTGCAGACGCTCAGACACTGGGCACCATCGAAGAAGCCAGCGAGTTCGCCTCCCTGCTGCTGCAAGAATTCAAACCCAAGACCGAACGTGCTCGCGAAGCCGTCGAGACCGCCGTGCGCACCCTGGCCGAACAGGCTCTGGCGCAGACCGACCTGGTGTCCAACGACGCCATCAAGTCGATCGAATCAATCATCGCCGCCATCGACGCCAAGCTCACCGCTCAGGTCAATCAGGTCATCCATCACCCGGACTTCCAGCAACTGGAAAGTGCCTGGCGTGGCCTGCACTACCTGGTCAACAACACCGAGAGCGATGAGCAACTGAAGATTCGCGTGCTCAACATCTCCAAGACCGACCTGCACAAGACCCTGAAGAAATTCAAGGGCACCGCATGGGACCAGAGCCCGATCTTCAAGAAGATGTACGAAGAAGAATACGGCCAGTTCGGCGGCGAACCTTACGGTTGCCTCGTGGGCGATTACTACTTCGACCAGTCGCCGCCGGATGTCGAGTTGCTGGGCGAGTTGTCGAAAGTCTGCGCCGCCATGCACTCGCCGTTCATCGCCGCCGCATCGCCGACCGTGATGGGGATGGGCTCGTGGCAGGAACTGTCGAACCCGCGCGATCTGACCAAAATCTTCACCACCCCGGAATACGCCGGCTGGCGCTCTCTGCGCGAATCGGAAGACTCGCGCTACATCGGCCTGACCATGCCGCGCTTCCTCGCGCGTCTGCCATATGGCGCCAAGACCGATCCGGTGGAGGCCTTCGCCTTCGAAGAAAGCACCGACGGTGCCGACAGTTCCAAGTACACGTGGGCCAACGCTGCTTACGCGATGGCGGTGAACATCAACCGTTCGTTCAAACACTTCGGCTGGTGCTCGCGCATTCGTGGCGTGGAGTCTGGCGGTGAAGTGGAAAACCTGCCGGCGCACACCTTCCCGACTGACGATGGTGGCGTGGACATGAAGTGCCCAACCGAAATCGCCATTTCGGACCGCCGCGAAGCGGAACTGGCGAAGAACGGTTTCATGCCGCTGCTGCACAAGAAAAACACCGACTTCGCCGCGTTCATCGGCGCCCAGTCGTTGCAGAAACCGGCCGAGTACGACGACCCGGACGCCACCGCCAACGCCAACCTGGCTGCGCGCCTGCCGTACCTGTTCGCTACCTGCCGTTTCGCTCATTACTTGAAGTGCATCGTGCGCGACAAGATCGGCTCCTTCAAAGAGAAGGACGAAATGCAGCGCTGGTTGCAGGACTGGATCCTCAACTACGTCGACGGTGACCCGGCGCACTCCACCGAAACCACCAAGGCCCAGCACCCATTGGCGGCGGCCGAAGTGATCGTCGAGGACGTGGAAGGCAACCCGGGGTACTACAACTCCAGGTTCTACCTGCGCCCGCACTATCAGCTCGAAGGGCTGACCGTGTCGCTGCGTCTGGTATCCAAGCTGCCTTCGGCCAAAGGCGCATAAAAACGCCCTTGATGTGATCGTTCCCACGCTCTGCGTGGGAATGCCGCCCGGGACGCTCCGCGTCCCAGTGACGCAGAGCGTCACCCGATGCGTTACCACGCAGAGCGTGGGAACGATCAGCAAAAACACAATGTGGTAGAGACCACACAGGGAGAAAACATGGCTGTTGATATTTTCATCAAGATCGGCGACATCAAGGGCGAGTCCATGGACAAGGCCCACAAGGACGAAATCGACGTCTTGAACTGGAGCTGGGGCATGTCTCAGTCCGGCAACATGCACGTGGGCAGCGGCGGCGGTGCCGGCAAGGTGAATATCCAGGACCTGTCGCTGACCAAATACGTCGACAAGGCCTCACCGAACCTGATGATGCACTGCGCCAGCGGCAAGCACATCGACAAGGTCAAGCTGACCGTGCGCAAGGCCGGCGGCGAAAGCCAGGTCGAGTACATGATCATCAACCTGGAAGAAGTGCTGGTCACTTCCCTGAGCACCGGCGGCTCGGGCAGCGATGATCGCCTGACCGAAAACCTCACCCTGAACTTCGCCAAGGTGCTGGTGGACTACCAGCCGCAAAAAGCCGATGGCACCAAGGAAGGCGGACCGGTCAAGTTCGGCTGGAACATCCGCCAGAACGTCAAGGTGTAATCGAACGTGCCCCCGTCGTTATGCGTCGGGGGCATTTTGGTGCTTGCTCGAATCCAATCCTTTCCCATCCGGTGTCTGAGTCATGGCCAAGCCTTCGTTTATTAATTTGTGGAGCAGCTATCCCACCGTCAAGGATCCATGCGACCAGCCCTGGGGCAACCAGTGCGCGATTCGTATGAGTGTCGCGTTGAATGGCGAGCTGACCATCAAGGTCAACAAATCGACCTACACCGATCCCAAATGCAAGCATGACCATGCCCGTGGCGCCGAGTCTCTGGCGAACTGGCTGTGGCGGCATCATTTGGGGCGTCCGACCATTTTGAGTGGTAGCGCAGCCGATCGTCTGAAACTCAGCCAGAAGACCGGAATCATCTTTTTCAAGGATTGCTTTAGCCGTGCAAACGAGCCTGAAAGCGAGCGCTCAGGCGACCACATCGATCTATGGAATCGTGGCCGAACCAAAGGCTTCTTTGATGGTGATTTCCTTTCCAGACAGGTCTGGTTCTGGGAGTTGACATGATAGGGCCAATGCTCCGAGCGACACTCCTGTGCGGCCTGCTGATCAGTTTGAATGCCTGCGCTGAAACCGATCCAGACCAACTCGACGCGCCCGCTCGCACTCAAGGAACGTTCGCCGGCCAGCTACTTAAGCTAGTCGACCAGAACGGTCAATGCGCCATCCTCAAACCTGATCAGACTCATTTGGTGTTGGGTATGGAATGGCCGTGCTATTTCAACCTGAACCCAAAGGGTGAATTGCGGGTAGAAATGTTCAGAGACGTCCCGATTTTCCTGGTCGAGCGGAGCGTCCCCGAACCATCGCCTAGTCGGGACTGCGATACAAAATCCCAAGCCGTACGCAAAATCAACGGCGTTCTGGAAGCCTCGTCGGTCAACCCCAGTGCCATGTGCGGGCTCGGCCAGCAAGACCAGAAAATGTTTACGGCACTATTCCGGTGGTAACCGAAATCGCCATCCGCGATCGCCTGCAACCGTCCCTCCCGGCCCGGTTGAATGCGCCGATGGCGTTTACTGCTTGCTCCAATCCAGTCCTTTCCTGCTCGGTGCCCGAGTCGGGGTCAGGTCTTCGTTTATCAATGAAAAAGCATCTGCTCACCGTGTGCCTGGCGATGAATTTCATCAGCCTGGGCGCATGGGCCCAACATGCTGAACCGACGGCCACCCAGGCAGTCTTCGTCGGGCAACAACTCAGATTGGTTGACGATCAGGGCCGATGCACACTGGTCAAACCCGACCAGACTCGTATGAGGCTGGACATGGAATGGCCTTGCAGCTTCAGTTTGGATAAACCGCAAAGGCTGCGTGTAGAGACCTTCAACGACATTCCGATATTCGCGGTCTGGCGTAGCGAGCACATGCCAGCGCCTAGTCGCGACTGCCTCAGCAAAATGCAGGCTATACGCCAAATCAACGGGGCCCTGGAAGCGGGCGCCGCGAGTAACTATGCCTCCTGCGGCTCGGGCGGGGACCAAAAAAATGTATGTGGGGCCATTTACGTGGTAACCGAAATCGCCACCCGCGATCGCCTGCAACCGTCCCTGCTGGACCGGTTGACCGACGACGACCCGAGCAACCTGAAGGAAAGCGCCGACAAGCGCGTGCTATCCCTGACCCAACTGAAAGCCTCGGTGCTGCGTGATTTGGCGTGGCTGCTCAACACCACTTCATTGCTCAGCGCCGATGCGACGTTGCACACCCCCGGCCGGCACGTCGGTGGTCAACTTCGGGCTGCCGGCCCTGGCCGGCAACAGTGCGTCGAACGTCGATATCGCGGCGCTTGAAGCGCTGATCCACCAGGCTATCGCCACGTTCGAACCGCGGATTCTGCGTAACACGTTGCGCGTGCGGGCCCGGGCATCCGCCGAGATGAACCACAACGCCCTGAGTTTCGAGATCGAAGGCGATCTCTGGGCCCAGCCAGTGCCGCTGCGCCTGATGCTGCAAACCGACCTGGACCTGGAATCCGGCCATGTGCGAGTGATCAACGCCGATCAGCGGAGACGCTCATGAACCCGCGCCTGCTGGAACTGTACAACCAGGAATTGCACCACGTGCGCGAAAGCGCGGCGGAGTTCGCTCAGGAATACCCGAAAATCGCCAGTCGGCTGACGTTGTCCGGCATGGACTGCGCCGACCCGTACGTCGAGCGCTTGCTGGAAGGGTTCGCCTACCTGACGGCGCGGGTACAGCTCAAACTCGATGCCGAATACCCGACCTTCACTCATAACCTGCTGGAAATCGCGTACCCCCATTACCTGGCGCCAACACCGTCGATGACCGTGGTGCAATTGCAGGCCGACCCTGATGAAGGCTCGCTGAGCAGCGGCTTCCCGCTGCCCCGGGACACGGTTCTGCGTGCCGCCCTGGGTCGCGAAACCCAAACCTGCTGCGAGTACCGCACCGCCCACGCGGTGACGTTGTGGCCGTTGCAGGTCAGCCAGGCCGAGTATTTCGGCAACCCGTCCGCCGTGCTCGGGCGCATGGCCGCCAGCGAACCCAAGGCCAAGGCCGGTCTTCGCCTGACCCTGCGCACCGGCGCCGAACTACCGTTCAACAGTCTGGCCCTGGACAACCTGCCGCTGTACCTCAGCGGTGCAGACGAACAACCCTTCCGCCTCTACGAACAGCTGCTGGGCAACGTCTGCGCCGTGTTCGCCCGTCAGCCCGGCGGTGATTGGGTGGAACGCCTGCCGCAGGACGCGCTGCGTTCCGTGGGATTCGATGACACCGACGCCGCGCTACCAGTGGTCTCGCGGGCCTTCCAGGGCTATCGCCTGTTGCAGGAATACTTCGCCCTGCCCCACCGCTTTCTGTTTGTCGACTTCACCCAATTGAGCCGGGCGGTCAAACGCTGCGACGGCCAGACACTGGAATTGATCGTGCTGTTCGACCGTCACGATCCGAGCCTGGAAGGCAGCGTCGGAGCCGCGCAGTTCCTGCCGTTCTGCACCCCGGCCATCAACTTGTTTCCCAAACGCCTGGATCGCATCCACTTGTCGGAACGGGTCAATGAACACCATGTGATCGCCGACCGCACCCGGCCGATGGATTTCGAGATTCATTCCCTGACCACCCTCACCGGCCACGGCACCGGGTCGGAGCAGCCTTTTTTGCCGTTCTATGCGGTACGCGATCCGTCTCGTTATGGCCGCGATCAAGCCTGGTACACGGTGCGGCGCGAACCCCGCGTGCTGTCCAGCGGCCAGCGGCGCAACGGCCCGCGTTCGACTTACATCGGCAGCGAAACCTTCGTCAGTCTGGTGGACAGCCAGCAGGCGCCTTATCGCCACGACCTGCGCCAACTGGGCGTAACGGCGTTGTGCACCAACCGCGACCTGCCGCTGTTCATGAGCGTGGGCAATAGCAAGACCGACTTCACCCTGGCCGACAGCGCACCGGTAGCGGCGGTGCGCTGCGTGGCAGGCCCGAGCCGCCCACGCGCCAGTCATGCCCATGACGCCAAGGCGTGGCGGCTGATCAGCCAGCTGTCGCTCAATTACTTGTCCCTCAGCGAGCAAGGCCAGGGCGCCGCCGCCCTGCGCGAACTGCTGCGCCTGTATGGCGACAGCAACGATGCGGCGTTGCAATTGCAGATCGAAGGCCTGCGCGAAGTCAGCAGCAAGGCCTGCACCCGACGCTTGCCAATGCCGGGCCCGATCGTGTTTGGTCGTGGCCTGGAGATCACCCTGGAATTCGATGAAAACGCGTTTCGCGGCACTGGAGTCTTCTTGCTCGGTGCCGTGTTCGAGCGCTTCCTGGCACGCTACGTGTCGATCAACAGTTTTACCGAGACGGTGATCCGTACCACCGAACGCGGCGAGATCATGCGATGGAAAGCCAAGCCCGGACGCCGTCCGACCCTGTGAGTACTCTGGATGCGATGCACCAGGAGCCCTGGGAATACGACTTCTTCCAGGCGTTGCGGCGCATCGAGTGCGAATCACCTGAACTGCCGCGCCTGGGCCATTCGTTGCGCCTGGCCGATGATCCACTGCGCCTTGGGCAACAGGCCGATTGCACCTTCGCCCCGGCGACCCTGGCTTCGGTACAGCCGGGCGTCGACGGTGCGCCGGCGCGCCTGGAGCAGTTCTTTTTCGGCCTCGGCGGCCCCAACGGCCCATTGCCGCTGCACCTCACCGAATATGTGCGCGAACGCCAGCGCAACAACGCCGACAGCACCAGTAAACGCTTCCTGGATGTGTTCCATCACCGCCTGCTGAGCCTGTTTTACCGGGCCTGGGCCGAAGCGCGGCCGACGGTCAGCCATGATCGCCCGGACGATGACTACTGGTCGGCACGCCTGGCAGCACTGAGCGGCCGGGGCATGCCGAGCCTGCTCAAACAAGGGCTGATCCCCGACACGGCGAAGTTGCATTACAGCGGTCATCTGTCGGCACAAACCCGCTACCCGGACGGTTTGAAGGCCATTCTCAGCGAGTACTTCGGCCTGCCGGTGGAGATCGAAGAGTACGTCGGCCAATGGCTGCAGCTGCCGGAACGCAGCCGCGTGGGCGTCAGCGCCCATCAATTGGGCGTGGATTTTTGCCTGGGCCGTTACGTCTGGGATCGCCAGCACAAATTCCGCATTCGCCTGGGGCCACTCAAGCTGGATGACTACATGGGCATGCTGCCCGGTAGCCAACCCTTCAATGAGCTGGTGGCCTGGGTGGCCGAATACCTGGGCCATGAACTGGACTGGGATCTGAACCTGATTCTGAAACAGCCCGACGTACCGGCGTTGCAACTCAATCGCCAGTTCCGCCTGGGTTTCAATACCTGGCTGGGCCAACCCGAAAAAGATGCCAAGGATTTAATACTGGCCCGGCACTACGCCGAGCAGGCCAACACCTCACAGATCTCAAGGAGCCATGAGCATGGGTGAAATCAGTCGCGCCGCGTTATTCGGCAAACTCAACAGCGTGGCCTACAAAGCCATCGAAGCCGCCACCGTGTTCTGCAAGTTGCGCGGTAACCCTTATGTGGAGCTGGCCCACTGGTTTCATCAGTTGCTGCAATTGCAGGACTCGGACCTGCACCGCATCATCCGTCAGTTCAATATCGAGCCGGCACGCCTGGCCCGGGACCTGACCGAAGCCCTGGACCGTTTACCACGGGGCTCGACGTCCATCACTGACTTGTCCTCCCATGTGGAAGAAGCCGTGGAGCGCGGCTGGGTCTACGGCAGCCTGATGTTCGGCGAAAGCCAGGTGCGTACCGGTTACCTGGTGCTGGGCATCCTCAAGACGCCGAGCCTGCGCCATGGGCTACTGGGGCTGTCGGCGGAATTTGACAAGATCAAGGTCGAGGCCCTGAGCGAGCGCTTTGACGAATACGTCGGTGACTCGCCGGAAAATGCGCTCAGCGCCAGCGATGGTTTCAACGCAGGCAGCGTGCCCGGTGAAGCCAGCGGCGCCATGGCTCCCAGCGCCATGGGCAAGCAGGAAGCACTCAAGCGCTTTACCGTCGACCTCACCGAGCAGGCCCGCAGCGGCAAGCTTGATCCGATTGTCGGGCGTGACGAAGAAATCCGCCAACTGGTGGACATCCTCATGCGCCGTCGGCAGAACAACCCGATTCTGACCGGTGAAGCCGGCGTCGGTAAAACCGCCGTGGTCGAAGGCTTTGCCCTGCGCATCGTCGCCGGTGACGTACCTCCGGCGCTCAAGGACGTGGAACTGCGCAGCCTCGACGTCGGCCTGTTGCAGGCCGGTGCGAGCATGAAAGGTGAATTCGAACAGCGCCTGCGCCAGGTCATCGAAGACGTCCAGGCCTCGCCAAAACCGATCATCCTGTTTATCGACGAAGCCCACACGCTGGTCGGTGCCGGTGGTGCCGCCGGCACCGGGGATGCGGCCAATCTGCTCAAACCGGCGCTGGCCCGGGGCACGTTGCGCACCGTGGCCGCCACCACTTGGGCCGAGTACAAGAAGCACATCGAAAAAGACCCGGCCCTGACTCGCCGCTTCCAGGTGGTGCAAGTCGCCGAGCCGTCCGAAGACAAGGCGCTGCTGATGATGCGCGGCGTGGCCTCGACCATGGAGAAACACCATCAGGTGCAGATCCTCGACGAAGCCCTGGAAGCCTCGGTCAAGCTCTCCCATCGCTACATCCCGGCGCGCCAGTTGCCGGACAAATCCGTGAGCCTGCTGGACACCGCCTGCGCCCGGGTCGCCATCAGCCTGCACGCCGTGCCGGCCGAAGTGGATGACAGCCGTCGCCGCATCGAGGCGCTGGAAACCGAACTGCAAATCATCGCCCGCGAGCATGCCATCGGCATCGTCATCGGCGCCCGCCAAACCCAAAGCGAAAACCTGCTGAGTGCCGAACGCGAACGCCTCGCCGAGCTGGAAAGTCGCTGGGCCGAAGAGAAAACCCTGGTGGACGAACTGCTCGCCACCCGCGCCACCCTGCGCGAGCGCGTCGGTGTGGTGGACAGCGAGGACGGCAGCGAGACCAGCCACGCCTTGCGCGAAAAACTGGTGGACCTGCAACAGCGCCTCAGCACCCTGCAAGGCGAAACCCCGCTGATTCTGCCGACGGTCGATTACCAGGCCGTGGCCTCGGTGGTCGCCGACTGGACGGGTATTCCGGTGGGCCGCATGGCCCGCAACGAACTGGAAACTGTGCTCAACCTCGACCTGCACCTGAAGAAACGCATCATCGGCCAGGACCACGCCTTGCAGATGATCGCCAAACGCATCCAGACCTCCCGCGCCGGCCTCGACAACCCGAGCAAACCGATTGGCGTGTTCATGCTCGCCGGCACCTCCGGTGTGGGCAAGACCGAAACCGCCCTGGCGCTGGCCGAAGCCATGTACGGCGGCGAGCAGAACGTCATCACCATCAACATGAGCGAATTCCAGGAAGCTCACACCGTGTCCACCCTAAAGGGCGCGCCACCGGGCTATATCGGCTATGGCGAAGGCGGCGTGCTGACCGAAGCCGTGCGGCGCAAACCCTACAGCGTGGTGCTGCTGGATGAGGTGGAAAAAGCCCACCCGGACGTGCACGAGATCTTCTTCCAGGTCTTCGATAAAGGCGTGATGGAGGACGGCGAAGGACGGGTGATCGACTTCAAGAACACCTTGATCCTGCTGACCACCAACGCTGGCACCGAGTTGATTGCCCAGGTCTGCAAAGACCCGCAAAACGTGCCCGAACCCGAAGCGATCGCCAAGGCCCTGCGCCAGCCGCTGCTGGAGATTTTCCCGCCGGCATTGCTGGGCCGCCTGGTGACCATTCCGTACTACCCGCTCAGCGACGAGATGCTCAAGGCCATTACCCGCCTGCAACTCAACCGCATCAAAAAGCGCGTGGAGAACACCCATAAAGTGGCCTTCGACTACGACGACGCGGTGATCGACCTGATCGTCTCCCGCTGCACCGAAACCGAAAGCGGCGGGCGGATGATCGACACCATCCTGACCAACAGCCTGTTGCCGGACATGAGCCGCGAGTTCCTCACCCGCATGCTCGAAGGCAAAGCGCTGGCAGGCGTGCGGATCAGCGCCCGGGATAACGAACTGCACTACGACTTCAGCGACGCCGCATAGCCCCTGGAGGAATGCGGTCAGTGTGGGAGCAGGCTTGCCTGCGATAGCGGTGTATCAATCGGCATCAATGCTGAATGTCCCACCGCTATCGCAGGCAAGCCAGCTCCCACACTTGATCCGGTTTCTGCTGGGGAAAGCGGCGCGGCGATTACAACGTTTACGGGATAACTGATGCTATTCAAGCAACTCTCACGCCTGGCAAAAATCACCAGTCCCCTGGGGCCGGATGTGCTGTTGCTCAAGGACATGGGCGGCGGCGAAGAGCTGGGGCGGCTGTTCAACTATGAGCTGCAACTGCACTCGCTGGACAACGCCATCGACCTCAACCAGTTGTTGGGCAAACCCATGTGCCTGAGCCTGCAACTGGATGGCGGTGGCGAGCGCTATTTCCATGGCATCGTTGCCCGTTGCAGCCAGAACGTCGACCAGGGCCAGTTCGCCAGTTACCAGGCCACGCTGCGGCCCTGGCTATGGCTGCTGACCCGCACATCCGATTGCCGGATTTTCCAGAACCTGACCATCCCGCAGATCATCAAACAGGTTTTTCGCGACCTGGGTTTTTCCGATTTCGAAGATGCCCTGAGCCGGCCCTATCGTGAGTGGGAATACTGCGTGCAGTATCGCGAAACCAGCTTCGATTTCGTCAGCCGCCTGATGGAGCAGGAAGGGATCTACTACTTCTTCCGCCATGAACAGGGTCGTCACGTGCTGGTGCTGGCCGATGCCTACGGCGCCCACACCAGCGTGCCCGGCTACGCTTCGGTGCCCTACTACCCCAAAAATGAACAACAGCGCGAACGCGATCACATCCACGATTGGCACCTGGCCCAGGAAGTCCAGCCGGGTTCGCTGGAACTCAACGACTATGACTTCCAGCGCCCCAGCGCGCGAATTGACGTGCGCTCGGCCATGCCTCGTCCGCACACCGCCGGCGACTATCCGCTGTATGACTATCCCGGCACCTATGTGCAAAGCGCAGACGGCGAACATTACGCCCGCACCCGCATCGAAGCCTTGCAGACGTTGCACGAACAGGTCGAGTTCGCCGGCAACGCCCGGGGCCTGGGATCGGGTCATTTGTTCAGCCTCACGGGCTTCACCCGCCAGGACCAGAACCGCGAATACCTGATCGCCAGCGCCCGCTACTACATCTCTCAGGAAAGCGGGGAAACCGGTGGCATCGCCGCTTCGGCGCAGTTCGAAAGCAGCCTGACCTGCATCGACGCACAACAAAGCTACCGCCCCCTGCCCAACACCCACCGGCCTATCGTCAAAGGCCCGCAGACTGCACTGGTGGTCGGCCCCAAGGGCGAGGAAATCTGGACCGACCAGTTCGGCCGGGTGAAGGTGCATTTCTATTGGGACCGTCACGACCAGTCCAACGAAAACAGTTCGTGCTGGATTCGCGTGTCGCAATCCTGGGCCGGAAAAAACTGGGGCTCGATGCAGATCCCGCGGATCGGCCAGGAAGTGATCGTCAGTTTCCTCGAAGGCGACCCGGACCGGCCGATCATCACCGGCCGTGTCTACAACGCGGAACAAACTGTGCCCTACGACTTGCCGGAAAACGCCACCCAGAGCGGCATGAAAAGCCGTTCGAGCAAGGGCGGCACACCGGCGAACTTCAACGAAATCCGCATGGAAGACAAAAAAGGCGCCGAGCAGTTGTACATCCATGCCGAGCGCAATCAGGACATCGTGGTGGAAGTGGATGAAAGCCACTCGGTGGGCCACGACCGCAACAAAAGCATCGGACATAACGAGACGGTGACCATCGGCAACAATCGGCTGCGCATCGTCAAGCAGGAAGACATTCTGTCGGTGGGCCAGCGCAAGACCGACAGCATCAGCCAGAGCTACGTCATCGAAGTGGGTGAGAACCTGCGGCTGGTCTGTGGTGAAAGCATCCTGGAGCTCAATGCCAGCGGCCAGATCAACCTGACCGGCGTGCAAATCAGCTTCTATGCCAGCGGTGATGCCGAGATCAACACCGGCGGCGTGCTGCACCTGAACAATGGCGGCGGCGCTGGCGCCACGCCTGATGGCCAGGGCGTCAAGGCCAGCATCGACGCCAACATCAATGCCGCGTTTCCTAAGCCCAAGGGCTAATCACGAGATCTGTGTTCCATGACTTACCGAATCAATGAATTCCAGTTCCAACTGCCGGCAGGCGAACTGCAAGACGCGTCGATCAACATCCTCAAGTTCCCTGAACTGGGCACTTCGCTGATTGTCAGCCGCAGCTTGCTGGCCGAGGGCGAAACCCTGCAAAGCAACTTCGACGACCAGCTCAAGCGCCTGGAAAAACAAGTGCAAGACTTGCGCTTTCAACCGGGCGTCGCCGTGCGCCTGGGCGCCGGCCAGGAAGTCGAAGGCATCGAGTTGCGCAGCCAGTTCAACAAGGGCAACGACAAAGTCTTCCAATACCAGTTGGCACTGGTGTTGCCCGGCACCCGCAAAATGCTCGCCCTGAGCTACGTGAAGGCGGAAAAACTCGGCGATGCCGAAGCCGCGCATTGGGCGACCATCAAGAGTTCGTTGCTGTTCGACGTTCCGGCCTGATGAGCACCCTGCATGTCTGACGCGCTCTGGGCCGCCCGGCTGGGTGATGCACTCAACCATACCTCGATGATGGCCGACATCCTCGGCGGTGTGCTCGAGGTGGCAGCCAACATCGCGATTACCGCGCTGGCCACCGCCGCCGTGGTGGCAGCCACAGGCATCACGGTCGTCACCGGGGGGTTGGGCTGCTTCGTGCTCGGCTTGGTGGTGGGCACGATCGTGGGCCTCGCCATGAGCAAGACCGGGGCCGACAAGGGCTTGAGTAACCTGTGCGAGAGTTTCAGCAACGCGCTGTTTCCGCCCACGGTGCAGGCGAACATTCTCACCGGCTCCACCAACACCCTCACCAATAACATCCCTGCTGCCAGGGGGCCGCCGGGGCGATCCCGTCCCATGTCGCGCCGGCCGGTACCGAGCTGGAAGCACCCGAGCCGGAAGCCGAGCCCAGTTACCTCGACATGGCCGAAAGCTTCTTCTCCCAGATGTGGCGCCCCACCGTCGCCACCCCCGCGCCCGGCGCCGTGCCCAAGCCGCTGGACCTGCTCGTCTGCATGAAGCATCCGCCGATGCCGCCGCAGTTCATGGCCGAGGGCTCGGACAAGGTCACCATCAACGGCCAGCCCGCCGTGCGCAGCGGCGACCGCAGCACCTGCGATGCCAAGGTCGTATCGTCGGGGCTGATTTCCTCCAACGTGACCATTGGCGGCGGTTCGGTGGTGGTGCGCGAGATCCGCAGCGGCAAGACCCCGGGCGTGGGGCTGGCGGTCACCGCGCTGCTGATGCTCAAGGGCGGCAAGGGGAAGTTCTTCAGCAAATTGCCGTGCATGCTGATCGGCGGCGCGACGTCGATGGCCGTCAGCAGCGCGATGGGCGCCATGGCCAACGCCGCCATGGGCTCGTCGAACCCGGTGCATGCCGCGACCGGGGCCAAGGTGCTGGGGGGTGATGAAGAGCTGGATTTCGTGCTGCCGGGCGTCTTGCCGATCGATTGGCAGCGCTTCTACAACAGCCGTGACGAACGCCGCGACGGGTTGTTCGGGGCGGGTTGGAGTGTGTCCTATGAGGTATGCGTGGAAATCCTGCCTCACCCGGAGGGCGGCGAAACGCTGGTGTATACCGATGAACAGGGCCGGCGCATCGACATGGGCTCGATCCCCCTGGGCGGCGCGGTGTTCAGTGCGGGTGAGGGGCTTAGTGTTCGACGCCACGTTAACGGGCAGTTGTTGATTGAAAGCGATAGCGGACTGTATCGACTGTTCGATGCAACACCTGGGAACTCATCGGCATTGCGTCTTAGCCAGCTGGGTGATCGCAATGACAACCGGGTTCACCTCGACTATGACGACGCCGGACGCCTTGTAAAACTGCGCGACACCTTTGACTTGGTTCAGGTGGAATTGATCTACCTTCAGACACGAGTCAGTCAGGTGGAGCGGGTCTACCCGGACCAGCGCCGTGAAGTGTTGGTGAGTTATGGCTACGATCCGTCAGGCAACCTGACAGAAGTTCGCGATACCGCAGGCCAGGTACAGCGCCGCTTCGTTTACGACAGCGAGCGGCGGATGACTGAGCATCAGTTGCCCACAGGCCTTCGCTGTTTTTATCAGTGGGCTTGCATCGAGGAAAAGGAATGGCGCGTGGTCGGGCACTGGACCGATGAGGGCGACGCTTACCAGTTCGACTATGACCTCGTCGCCGGTGTCACGCGCATCACCGATGGTCTGCAACGCGTCAGCACACGGCGCTGGAACACCCAGCACCAGATCACCGAATACACCGACAACCTCGGCCAGACCTGGCTGTTCGAGTGGAACGACGAACGCCAATTGCTCAACGCCACCGACCCGCAGGGCGGGCGCTACGAATACAGCTACGACGACGCCGGCAACCTGATCGGCGAAACCGACCCGCTGGGCCGCAGCGACTCGACCTTATGGCTCGAGCACTGGGCCTTGCCGCTGGTGGAAACCGATGCCGCCGGCAACAGCTGGCAATATCGCTACGATCAACGCGGCAACTGCATCGCCGAAACCGATCCACTGGGCCATGTCACCCGCTACCGCTACGACGCCCACGGCCAGGTCGTCGAGATCATCGACGCCACCGGCAAAAGCAAAAAGCTGCGCTGGAACCCGTTCGGCCAACTGGTCGAACACATCGATTGCTCGGGTTATCCGACGCGGTATGGCTATGACAATCGTGGCTACCTTCAGGTCATCACCGACCCACTCGGGGAGCGTACAACCTTCACATATGACACAGTGGGCCGGTTGCTCAGCCGCCAACTTCCCGATGGTCGCTTTGAACATTATCAACGTAACGCCAGTGGTCAATTGACGGAACATACCGACCCATCAGGTCATACCACTCATTACCAATACAACCTTCGGGGTCGAATTCGTCAACGTACGGATGCCCATGGCCGGCAGGTGCAATTCAGTTATGACAGTTACGGGCGGCTACAAGCTCTGACTAATGAAAACGGCGAAAATTATCGGTTTACCTGGGATGCCAGCGACCGTCTGACTGAACAACAGGATCTCGATGGAAGCGCCCATCGCTATGATTACGACGTTCTGAACAGCATTACCCGCGTAGTCTCGTTGCCTACGCAATATGGTGACGGGCTTGCTGTTGTCTCGGAAACGCCCGAAAAGCCTATCGTCCACCGCCTGGAGCGAGATGCGGTTGGGCGTCTGGTTGCCAAGATAACTGACGATGGCCGCACTGATTACACTTACGATCCGTTGGATCAACTGATCGCGATCACTTTCAGAGACACCCAGGGCCGCGAACAAAAACTCGGTTTTGTATATGACGCTCTGGGCCAGCCACTCGAAGAACAAAGTTTGGGCGGCAGTTTAAAACATCGCTACGATGAACTCGGTAATCTGATCCAGACCCAACTGCCCGACGGCCGCTGGATCAATCGGCTGTATTACGGCAGTGGTCATCTGCACCAGATCAACCTCGACGGCCAGGTCATCAGTGACTTCGAACGTGATCGCCTGCACCGTGAGGTATTTCGCACACAGGGCCAAATCAATACCAGAACTGAATATGATCGCGGCGGGCGCCTGCGTTCATACGTGCGGCGCCCGAATAGCCAGCCGCGACAATTACCTGGAGCGACACAAACACACTTCGACTATGACCCCAGCGACAACCTGATTGCGCGCCTCGGACAAAAAGCAGGCACTGCGCATCGACAGTTTTTGCATTACGACGCTACCGACCGAATCATCGCCAGCCAAGACAACATTCAAGGGCAGCATGAAATCTATGCCTATGATGCGGCGGCCAATTTATTGGACGGCCCGCAACCGGGGGCAGGTCTGGTAGTACATAACAAATTGTTGACCTATCAGGACAAACGCTACCGCTACGATAGTTTCGGTCGACTGATCGAAAAACGTAGTGGCAGCCGAGGGGTTCAGCGCTTCAGGTACGACGCCGAAAGCCGTGTGATCGAAGTTCGAAATCAGAGTGCGGCGGGTGAAACTATCGTCAAGATGGCGTATGACCCCTTGGGTCGGCGCATTGAAAAAACCGTACAAGACAAGAATGGTTATCCGCTTGGCACCACTCGTTTTGTGTGGGACGGCTTGCAACTGTTTCAGGAGCACCGAAACAACCAGACTAGCCTGTACCTTTATGAAGACGGCAGCTACGAGGCGCTGGCGCGCGTTGACGGAATGGGCCCGCTGCAAAAAATCCGTTACTACCACAATGACCCCAATGGGTTGCCGCAGGAGCTCACGGAACACGATGGGCACTGCATCTGGCAGGCCAATTATCGAGTCTGGGGTAATACCGCCAAGGAGACTCGTGAGCCGTACTATATAGAAGAGCAGAACCTGCGGTTTCAGGGGCAGTACCTGGACCGGGAAACCGGACTGCACTACAACACGTTCAGGTTTTACGACCCTGACATTGGTCGGTTCATTACGCCTGATCCAATAGGGCTCGCCGGCGGTCTGAACCTCTATCAGTATGGCCCCAACCCGATGGGTTGGAGTGATGCATGGGGGCTGGCGGGCAGTCCAACTACGGCAACCCATATCACCTATCTGGGCGTCGACAAAGCAACCGGTAAAGCCTATGTCGGCTATGCCAGCATGCAAGGTAAACAGGTGGGTTCAGACGTGCTGAACTATCGCTATGGATCGAGTTTTGATCGCTTTGGTGGTCAAGCTCCTCAGGTCCTGCATACAGCATACGGCCAGGACGGAAAGGACGTTACCCGTGGGCTGGAGCAACGCGTTTATGAAGGGTTAGGCGGAAAAGACGGCACCGCCAACGCGCAGAATCCGGTGGGCCAAGGTAATGCGCGAAGAAAAGAATATCTTGCTGCTGCTGATAAACATCTGGCCAAAACACCGGCAGGCAAAGCCTTGGATAAACGTATAAAAGCCGCCAACAAAGCCAGAGTCAAAGCCGCCGCTAAAGGGGTCAGCAAAGGCAGAGGAGGCCGTTGCTCATGAGTGATTCGTTAATGATTATTAAGATGGAGTGAGCCCCATGGCCAAACGCATAACCTGGAAGGAAGGCGATTTAGTCAGCCTCAAACTGCGAGACGATTTATATACCGTAGGCCAGATGATCAAAAATTCCGTCATGCGTTTTTACGACGTGAGAAGCGTGAATGGAATCTGGAGCGATCTCGTGCTGGCCGACAGTAAAATTCTGTTTAGCGGTTTTGTAGGGAAGGTCGTTACCCAACGACTTGCCGTCGAAAAGCTACAACCTACGACTCCACTGGTCCTGTCAGACCACGAACGTTACTGGTTAAGACCGCACGTTAACTTTGAAGGTGGATTCCCCTTCCGCGGTGCCGACCTGATCGATACCGGCAAAGACTGCGCTATCGATTACAGCTTGGCACCCGTGCGTCAAAAAGATCTGAAGCTTTCAAAAAATCGCGATGCTATTGAACAGTATGAGCTTACCAACATGTGGGGGGACGACGACTTGAGCGACAGATTGTGCCGCTATTTCGATACTGGACTTAACCGTGACGATTTGAAATTTGAAGTATTTCCGGGGCTGTGGACGGATCGTGAGAGTCTGCGGCCTTTAACCCGACGTTTACCTGTACCACTAAGATAAAAAGCAGCGTTTAATGCACAGCGGTTGGTAATAGCTATAAAGGCGCTTGATTCACTGCATTAAACGCTTGGCAAGCCTAAATGCGTCACTTGAGTTTTTATTCGGAATAACGAACATGAGCGCGTTAGAAAAGGCACTAATAGAGCTGCGCCGTATCCACAAGAAGTTTCAGTCAGAGGGCAGCTTCGAAAAGAATGGCCAAGTCAACGCCACATGGCCGCAAACGCTTGAACGCTCTGTCGAAACTGACTTTTTCTATGACAACTACGAGCCTGTGGGTGTTGAGATAGAGACAGGTTTGACTCCGATACGTTTTTTTGATCTGAACACCCTTGAAGATGACCAAGTGGGCTACAAGTGGGATGGCAATTCAAACAAGTCGCAGCTCAACCCACGCTGGCCAGCCAGTTTTGTAGTATTCATGGATGATATCGGAGGTGGTAAACCTGTCATCGCTGTTACCGACATTGAGGGTACACCTGTATTTGCCAGCTATGACGTGGCTTTGCCTTTCAAAATTGCCGACTCATTGGCTGATTTCTTTTTCGCTCTTGCAAAATTGATTGAGGTTGTCCACGGAAAATTCGAAATATTTGAGATCTATAACGACGATGACGAGCTTTCCAGCAAGTTCGTGAAATTACTCACAAAGGAAGTCAGCCCCCTACTGGGGAAAGAAAATTTCGAACGGTTTTTTGATTACTTTTATGGTTGATCTTCAGGTCATGATTCTGACCCGGCCAATGAGCGCAGAAGATGGAACAACTGGAAGACGAATACCCCGGCGATTCCGATTGGAATGTGTTTGTGCGGTTATACGAAGAGGACTATCTCGACGACAACGCCCGCACACTGGCCAAAGTAATGGATGGTTACCTCGATATGGCGGTCGTCCTCAACGGTAAAAGAGGGCTTGAGGAAGGGTTGTGGTGGATCGAACAGAAAGTGCCCGCCCTCGGTAACAAACGGCCGGCCGATTGCCTCAAGAATCCGAAGCTGATCAAACGCCTGAGGACTGCGCTAATGCGCATGCCGTAACCAACAAGGAGAAAGGTGCAATGGAAGGCATCGAATTGCGCAACCCGCACAACGATTACGCAGCCGTCAGACACTTACGTCGGATTAACATCCCGCATGTCTGACGCACTCTGGGCCGCCCGCCTGGGCGATGCACTCGACCACACCTCGATGATGGCCGACATTCTTGGCGGCGTGCTGGAGGTGGCAGCGAACATCGCGATCACCGCGGTGGCGACGGCGGCCGTGGTGGCAGCCACGGGCATCACGGTCGTCACCGGGGGGTTGGGCTGCTTCGTGCTCGGCTTGGTGGTGGGCACGATTGTCGGCCTCGCCATGAGCAAGACCGGGGCCGACAAGGGCTTGAGTAACCTGTGCGAGAGTTTCAGCAACGCGCTGTTTCCGCCCACGGTGCAGGCGAACATTCTCACCGGCTCCACCAACACCCTCACCAATAACATCCCTGCTGCCAGGGCCGCCGGGGCAATCCCGTCCCATGTCGCGCCGGCCGGTACCGAGCTGGAAGCACCCGAGCCGGAAGCCGAGCCCAGTTACCTCGACATGGCCGAAAGCTTCTTCTCCCAGATGTGGCGCCCCACCGTTGCCACCCCGGCGCCCGGCGCGGTGCCCAAGCCACTGGACCTGCTCGTCTGCATGAAGCATCCGCCGATGCCGCCGCAGTTCATGGCCGAGGGCTCGGACAAGGTCACCATCAACGGCCAGCCCGCCGTGCGCAGCGGCGACCGCAGCACCTGCGATGCCAAGGTCGTATCGTCGGGGCTGATTTCCTCCAACGTGACCATTGGCGGCGGTTCGGTGGTGGTGTGCGCGAGATCCGCAGCGGCAAGACCCCCGTGGCCTGGTCACCGCGTTGCTGATGCTCAAGGGTGGCAAGGGCAAGTTCTTCAGCAAATTGCCGTGCATGCTGATCGGCGGCGCGACGTCGATGGCCGTCAGCAGCGCGATGGGGGCCATGGCCAACGCCGCCATGGGCTCATCGAACCCGGTGCATGCCGCCACCGGGGCCAAGGTGCTGGGGGGTGATGAAGAGCTGGATTTCGTGCTGCCGGGCGTCTTGCCGATCGATTGGCAGCGCTTCTACAACAGCCGCGACGAGCGACGCGACGGGTTGTTCGGGGCGGGTTGGAGTGTGTCCTATGAGGTATGCGTGGAAATCCTGCCTCACCCGGAGGGCGGCGAAACGCTGGTCTACACCGATGAACAGGGCCGGCGCATCGATATGGGCTCGATTCCTCTGGGTGGCGCGGTGTTCAGTGCCGGTGAAGGGCTCAGTGTTCGGCGGCACCACAATGGGCAGTTGCTGATTGAAAGCGATGACGGGCTGTATCGGCTGTTCGACGTCACACCCGGTAATCCGTCCTTGTTGCGCCTTAATCAGCTCGGTGATCGAAACGACAACCGCATCCACCTCGACTATGACGAAACCGGACAGTTGGCGCGCCTGCGGGACACCTTCGATCTGATACAGATCGAACTGATTCGGGAACGCGACCGCGTGGCTCGGGTGGAACGCGTGTATCCCGACCAGCATCGCGAAGTGCTCGTCAGCTATGGCTACGACGCAGCCGGCAACCTGGCCGAAGTGCGCGACACCACCGGCCAGGTGCAACGGCGCTTCAGATACGACGCCGGACGGCGGATGGTCGAGCATCAGTTGCCCACGGGGCTGCGGTGCTTTTATGAATGGGCGTTGGTTGAAGACCTTGAATGGCGCGTGGTCGGGCACTGGACCGACGAGGGCGACACTTACCAGTTCGACTATGACCTGAAGGCCGGTGTCACGCGCATCACCGATGGTTTGCAGCGCATCAGCACACGACGCTGGAACACCCAGCACCAGATCACCGAATACACCGACAACCTCGGCCAGACCTGGCAGTTCGAATGGAACGACGAGCGCCAATTGCTCAACGCGACCGACCCGCAGGGCGGGCGCTACGAATACAGCTACGACGACGCTGGCAACCTGATCGGCGAAACCGACCCGCTGGGCCGCAGCGACTCGACCTTATGGCTCGAGCACTGGGCCTTGCCGCTGGTGGAAACCGATGCTGCAGGCAACAGCTGGCAATATCGCTACGATCAGCGCGGTAATTGCATCGCCGAGACTGATCCGCTGGGCCACATCACCCGCTACCGCTACGACACCCAAGGCCAGGTCGTCGAGATCATCGACGCCACCGGCAAAAGCAAAAAACTGCGCTGGAACCCGTTCGGCCAATTGATCGAACACATCGATTGCTCGGGTTACCCGACGCGGTTCAGCTACGACAACCGAGGCTATCTGCAAACCATCACCGATGCCCTCGGCGAACGCACCCAATTCAGCTACGACGCCCAGGGCCGGTTGCTCAGCAGCCAATTGCCGGACGGGCGCACCGAGCAGTATCAGCGCGACGTCAGCGGCCAGTTGATCGGCTACACCGACCCGGCCGGGCACACCACGCTCTACCAACACAACCGCCGCGGCCAGGTGCGTCAGCGCACCGACGCCCACGGCCGACAGGTGCAGTTTGGGTATGACCGCTACGGGCGACTGCAAGCGCTGACCAATGAGAACGGCGAGAGTTATCGGTTTGCCTGGGACGCTGGAGATCGGCTGACAGAACAACAGGATCTGGATGGCAGCGCCAAGCGCTACACCTATGACCTGCTGGATAACGTCGCGGCGGTGACAGCTGTTCCGGCGCCTTATGGCAACGGCCTGGCCGTCGTTCCCGAGTCGCCCCCCGCTCCCATCGTTCACCGACTGGAACGCGACGCCGTCGGCCGGCTGATCGCCAAAATCACCGACGATGGCCGCACCGACTACACCTACGACCCGCTGGACCAGCTCACCGCCATCACCTTCACCGACCACCAGGGCAACGCACAAGCCCTGAGCTTCGCCTACGACGCCCTCGGCCAGTTGCTCGCCGAACACAGCGCCGCCGGCAGCCTGCAACACCACTACGACGAACTCGGCAACCTGATCCAGACCCAACTGCCCGACGACCGCTGGATCAACCGCCTGTACTACGGCAGCGGCCACCTGCACCAGATCAACCTCGACGGCCAGGTCATCAGCGACTTCGAACGCGATCGCCTGCACCGCGAAGTGCTGCGCACCCAAGGCCAACTCAGCACCCGCAGCGAATACGACCGCAGCGGCCGCTTGCGCGCACGCCAACGCCGACACACCAGCCAGCCATCGCTGATGGCGGCCGCCGTGCAGAAGCATTTCGAGTACGACCCCGCCGACAACCTGATCGGCAAACTCGACCAGCAACCCGCCACGCAACACCGCCAACTGCTGCACTACGACGCCACCGGCCGCATCATCGCCAGCCAGGACAGCCTGCACGGCCAGCGTGAAACCTTCGCCTACGACGCCGCCGCCAACCTGCTGGACGGCCCACAACCCGGCGCCGGGCTGGTGGTGCACAACAAACTGCTGACCTATCAGGACAAGCGTTATCGATATGACGCGTTTGGCCGGATGATCGAAAAACGCAGTGCTAAACGGGGCCTGCAACGCTTCGGTTACGATGCCGAAAGCCGGTTGATTGAAGTGCGTAACGAAAACGGCAGCGTGGTCAGGATGACCTACGATCCGCTGGGCCGGCGCATCGCCAAGACCGAACACGACAGCAAGGGTTATCCACTGGGAGAAACCCGCTTCACTTGGGACGGCTTGCGTCTGTTGCAGGAACATCGCCATCAGCAGACCAGCCTTTACCTCTACGAAGACGAAGGTTACGAACCCCTGGCCCGCGTCGACGGCACCGGCCCGCTGCAAAAAATCCGCTACTACCACAACGATCTCAATGGCCTGCCGGAACAACTCACCGAGGCGGACGGCCACAACGTCTGGCATGCAACTTATCGGGTGTGGGGCAACACATTAGAAGAGGTGCGCGAGCCGTATTACATTGAAGAACAGAACCTGAGGTTTCAGGGGCAGTACCTGGACCGGGAGACGGGGCTGCATTTCAATACGTTCAGGTTTTATGATCCGGATGTGGGGCGGTTTACGACGCCGGATCCGATTGGGTTGGAAGGGGATCTCAATCTATACCAATTTGCGCCGAATCCGATTGCCTGGGTGGATCCATGGGGATGGAAATGTTGGGGTACTGCAAGGAAAGGCCACTGGAAAAAAGCGGCAAGTAAAGCACCGCCAGGCAAGTATTCCGCAAAAAACCTGGCGCGGATGGCGGCCGGTAAAGCACCGAGAATGAGGGTCGAGGTCCGCTACCGCAACAGTGCAAGGAACCGACAGCTCGGGCGTGTCGGCAAGACAGCTCGAATAGATGTGTCGATGGAACTGAACCACCAGTACATTCCTCAACGCGCCGGATCGAAAGTCGCTCACGAGGATTGGAACCTGACTAAAGCAACACCTTGGGGGCATGAGTCAATGGACAAGTACCGCCATACAGGATGGGACTTGGTAAAAGTTATAAAAACCACTGGACAATGGTAAAGCAAGCTTTACAGGAGAAAACATGAGCGGGTTGACCGATTTTCACATTTTCTGGGGCGCTGCGATGGAGATCGCAGAAAAGCAATCCGCGTCGATGGAAGCCGAAGGTGCAGAAGATTTTGCAAGGGGTCTTTACAACGAATACGTCGAGCAAGGCGCCCCAAAAAATAAAAAGAAATGGCTAACAGAACGTCTAGAAAATGAGTTCCTGTGTTTGAATGAAAAACCTGTATGGGTGGGCGAACCAGCCTGGTTATATCATCAGGGCCTACCCATGGTCTTCTTACATCAATTTTTAGTCTCACCCTCAGCACAGCATATAAAAGAAAAAATTTCACTTGGCGACACCATATACGTGTTTGGCTCAAAACATATTCTTAAAAGATCGTCAGAGGATAGCTGGACGGTCATTTATCGAACGGCCGTCCAAACCTTTGAAGGAGAGACTGCAGTGGAAACCTTAGAGTAGGCTGTTAGAAATCTGACGCCATTTACAGCGATCAAGTATCAAGCAGGACGTCTACCATAAATGCAGAACTATCATATGAAAGACTTAGCCAATGAAAATCCCAAACTGGCAGACGAGTTAATGGCCATCATGGCGTCGGGCAATGAGCTCGATGAGCAAAACAAAAAGATGAAGCCCAAGCCTTGTACCAAAGAGCATGGGACTTGCTTCCTGAGCCAAAACTTGAATGGACACCTTTGTCGTCATGGGTCACAGGTTCTTTTTTCAACCTGCACTTCGACAACGGTGACTTCGAGACCGCTAAAGATTGGGCGCAAAAGACCCTGGATGGCCGAGAGTCAGATATCGATACAGGGCCGCTGATCAACCTGGGAATGGTCTACTTTGAATTGGAAGATTATTCACAGGCCTATAAATACTTTGACGATGCTTATAGCTTCGGTAAGGCACGAGCCTTTCAAGAAAGGCCAAAAAAATATTTGAAGTTCTATTTAGAGAAAAAATCCTGACCACGACCGAGGCCTCTAGGAATCCATCGCTTCTTTACCTACGACGCCCTCGGTCAGTTGCTGCCGAACACAGTGCGGCCCCCAATCCTGATCAAAAATGGTTTTCCAGTCGGTCCCACGCCAATGCCTGACAGTGCTTGTTTAAAAGCCTTGTAGGTAACGTCGTGAAAGCTACAACACCTTGCGTCGTTGCCTACGGCTACGCCAGAATCCGCCGGCTTGTACGCTTTGGGGCCGGTCGGTAACTTGATTCGTGTCACTGATCGTCAGTGGTCGGGTTTAGTCGCCCGCTGGTAATTGAAGTTGTACAAGCGTCCGTCAGACAGGTATTTCCTACCTGCATTTGATGGTAGCTGTGCGTAGGGCACCTTTGGGTGCGCCGGCTTCTTCAATTCCCCGGTCCGACTAACCTGCGTACAGCTGCCTCCCCTTCGTTTAGTCGGCGAAGTGGTGTCAGCATCACTCAAGGAATTGAAGATCATGTTCAAAGTTACACCTAACCCACCGGACACCGATCCGGTCTCCCCATACGAAAGCCCCGATTCAAAAAAACTCAACGACGCCGCCGAACGCGCCCTCGACCACCACTTCCCGCCAGCCGAACCAAAGCCACCGAAACGCAAAGGCCAGCTCTTCAGCGTCTGCCCGGGCATCAACACTGAAGCCCTCCTCGCCAATGCCTCGGAAGATATCTTGTCCATCAGCGCCATCGCCGCCGACCTCGCCGACGACGTGGACGGTTCACGCCGCTCCGTAGCCCTGGCGCTCAGCCGCATGGCCGACGGGGTGCATTTGTTGGTAGAGCGCGCGCTGGATCACCTGAATGAGCCGGAAATAGCAGCGATTCTCGCCAGGAAACAAAGCCGCGTCAGCTAATCCGCCACCCACAAAAAAATGGGCACCCAACCTCGTTGGCGTGCCCATTTTTTATCCCGCTCACCCGCTATGCGGGAAGTCGGTGCGTGTTACGGATTAACGCTGTCCTTCAACGACTTGCCCGGCTTGAACGCAACAGTGTTGCTGGCCTTGATCTTCACCGGCTCACCGGTTTGCGGGTTTTTGCCGGTACGGGCACCGCGATGGCGTTGCAGGAAGGTGCCGAAGCCCACCAGCGTCACGCTGTCTTTGCGGTGCAGGGCGCCGGTGATTTCTTCGAGAACGGCGTTGAGAACGCGGTTGGCCTGTTCTTTGGTGAGGTCTGCTTTTTCCGCGATTGCAGCGGCGAGTTCTGGTTTGCGCATTAGTGAAGCCCCTTTGACGGTTTTTTGTTGTTATGTCCGTGCTGTTCTCGTTGGAACAGCGCCTAAGGCGCCGCAGGTGCTCTACTCTGCGGCAGACGGGAGTGAGGATGGCACGCGCTTAAGAGCCGCGCCAGTCTCCCCGCGACCTTTGTGGGGACAAAAAGGGGGTGATTCCGACAGAACGACCGGTATTTACGCCAACAGGGGCGGAAGCTCTTTGTTCAGGGCGAGTTTTTCCATCACCGCCGCGCCTGTCAGGGCATAGCCCAGCAATTTGCCGGCGCTGTCGCGGCACAGCACCTTGATGTCCGCGCCCTGCCCTTCCACCGTCCAGACGCCCTCCGCGCCCCGTGGTGGCGGGGAAACCACCAATGGACAGACCGGGGTTTTCACGGTGATCGGCATCGGGCCATAACTCACAGCGGTGGGGTTTCCGGCGAGGGTCTGAGCCAGCGCTCTCGCACAGCTCATGAGGGGCATGACGTACAACAAATTCAGCCCATCGACCTCGGCGCAGTCGCCCAAGGCGTAGATGTTGGCATGAGAAGTTTTGAGGTGACGGTCGACCACTACGCCGCGATTGACCTGCACCCCGGCAGCAGCCGCCAGGTCGATGCGCGGACGCAGACCGATGGCCGATACCACTACATCGCAAGGGATGACCTGGCCGTCGGACAGATGTGCTTCCAGGCCGTCAGCCACTCGCTGCAGGCGATTGAGCACCGGCCCGAGGTGGAAGCGCGCGCCCAGGCTTTCCAGGCCGGCCTGGACCGCAGCGGCCGCCGCCGGGTGCAGCAAGGTCGGCATGACTTGTTCACACGGTGCAACCAGTTGCACCTCGTAACCACCGAGAATCAGGTCGTTTGCGAATTCGCAGCCGATCAATCCGGCGCCCAGCAGCAACACCCGATGCTTGCCGGCCGCCGCCGCGCGAAAGCGGGCGTAGTCTTCAAGGTCGTTGATCGGGAAAACGGCATCGGCCGCGTCGCCTTCGATCGGCGCCCGCACGGTTTCCGCGCCCCAGGCCAGGATCAGGTCGCGGTAGATCACCGCCTCTTCGCCGATCCACAGGCGTTTGTGGCCAGGATCGATGCCACTGATGCGCGTGTGGGTACGCACTTCGGCCTTCAATTGCTCGGCCATGGCACCCGGTTCGGCCATGCTCAGGCCATCGGCGTCTTTATTCTTGCCGAAGCCGGTGGAGAGCATCGGTTTGGAGTAGGAGCGTCCGTCATCTGCGGTAATCAACAGCAGCGGGGTTTCGCCATCGAGTTTGCGAAACTCCCGGGCCAGGTTGTAGCCAGCCAGCCCAGTGCCGACGATCACGACAGGTGCGTTCATTCCTTGCTCCTTGCTTGTCTTAGTTGATTTCAATCATTTCGAAATCCATTTTGCCCACGCCACAGTCCGGGCACAGCCAGTCTTCCGGCACATCCTGCCATGGTGTGCCCGCCGCAATACCGTCGTCCGGCCAGCCCTCGGCTTCGTTATAGATCAGGCCGCAGACCACACATTGCCACTTTTTCATTCAGGTACTTCCTCAGGATTCAGGCTTTTGCCGGCGCGAACGGTCGATGGGTGAAGCGCTGCCGTCCGGCTCAGGGCGTTTTGTACTGATCGGGCCCGACAGATGCAAGCCTGTTCGGCGCAACGGCAGGCCGGATCAATCAAACTCGCCGCCTGACATGGTAAGCTCGCCGCCTCATTTGCTGCCAATAATGACTCACTGTGCCGCACTCAAAAGCCCCCTCCCCGACGCTGCTCTGGCTCCCACAAAGCCAACTGACGCCCCTCCCCGACACGTCTACGCTCAATTGGTTGTTCGATGAAGGGTCGCTGACCCGACGCCTGACCCGTTTGTCGAATGACGGTTTCAGCGTCACGCCGCTGTTCGAAGGCTGGCAATCGCTGCGCGCCGACGAATGTGCCGCGCTGGAACTGACCGAAGGCAGCGAAGGCTGGGTGCGCGAAGTGTATCTGCGCGGCCACGGTGAAGCCTGGGTGTTTGCCCGCAGCGTGGCGGCGCGTAGCGCGTTGCAGGGCGATGGGTTGCACATGGATGAGCTGGGCAGTCGCTCTCTGGGCGAGTTGCTGTTTTGCGACCAGGCCTTTCAGCGTCGGGCCATCGAGGTTTGTCATTATCCTCAAGCATGGTTGCCGGTGGAGGCTCAGGCGCCTGAACTGTGGGGCCGGCGTTCGCGTTTCGACCGCGGCGCCTTGAGCGTACTGGTGGCCGAGATTTTCCTGCCGACCTTGTGGAGCGCCGCCCGCGCCCATCCGGAGAATTGCTGATGTACCAGAGCCTGCTCAAGTCCCTGAACCGTTTGAATCCACGGTCCTGGGATTTCATTCAGCTGACCCGCATGGACAAGCCGATCGGCATTTACCTGCTGCTGTGGCCGACGTTGTGGGCACTGTGGATTGCCGGTGAGGGTTCGCCGTCACTGGCCAATGTCGTGATCTTCGTGCTCGGCGTGGTGCTGACCCGCGCCGGTGGTTGCGTGATCAACGATTGGGCGGACCGCAAGGTCGATGGCCACGTCAAACGCACCGAGCAGCGGCCGCTGGTGAGCGGTAAGATCAGCTCGAAAGAAGCCCTGGTGTTCTTCGCGGTGCTGATGGGCGTGAGCTTTTTGCTGGTGCTGTGCACCAACGCGGCAACTGTCTGGCTGTCGCTGGGCGGCTTGGCCCTGGCGTCCAGTTATCCATTCATGAAGCGCTACACCTATTACCCGCAAGTGGTGCTGGGCGCGGCGTTCTCCTGGGGCATGCCCATGGCGTTCACCGCCGAGACCGGTGAACTGCCGGCGACGGCCTGGTTACTGTGGATCGCCAACCTGCTGTGGACCGTAGGCTACGACACCTATTACGCCATGACCGACCGCGATGACGACCTGAAGATCGGGGTGAAATCCACGGCGATTCTGTTTGGCGACGCCGACAGGGTGATCATTCTGACCCTGCAGGGCTTGGCGTTGGGGTGCTTGCTGCTGGCGGGTTCGAAATTCCAGCTCGGCGGCTGGTTCCACCTCGGGCTGCTGGCGGCGGCGGGTTGTTTTGCGTGGGAGTTCTGGTACACCCGCAGCAAGGACCGGATGCGCTGCTTCCAGGCGTTTTTGCACAATCACTGGGCGGGGTTGGCGATTTTCGTCGGGATTGTGCTGGATTACGCGTCGCGCTGACTGCGATTGATCTGTAGCAGTTGCCGCAGCCGAACGCAGGCTTCGCCAGCTGCTACGGGTGCAATCTTTTTGCAGTCAATCAGTGCCGATACATGTGCCAGAAGCCGCCTTTACCGTCACCCGCGGTATCCCCGGGTTTCGTGTCCATTTTGTAGCCATACATTGGCTTGCCTTCATACGCCCATTGCATCGTGCCGTCATCGCGTTTGATCGGCATCCATTTTCCGGTGGGCTTGGCATCCATCGGCGCCATCAACGGTGGCCACATCGTTGCACACTCACCTGTGCACATCGACTGGCCTTCTTTGTCCTTATCAAACGTGTACAAGGTCATACCCTTCTGGTCGACCATCATGCCGTCTTTCATCATGGCCGGATCGGCGGCAAAGGCCAGGGACGGCAGCGTTAACGCAGCCGTAACCAGCAGGGCCTTCCAGGATTGAGCAATGTGAGTCATGGAAACCTTCCTCTTGTGGTTGTCAGGATTCGGACTTAGAGCTTAGTTCAGGATCACGACAATCGCAGGACGGCTAAAATACTGTCACACGACTGCAATAATTCCGTTATCTAATGCGGCGCAAGACAGTTAAATGACAAGAGGATTAAGGCATGGTTGGCAGGAGCATTCTGATCGTCGACGACGAAGCGCCCATTCGCGAAATGATCGCCGTTGCGTTGGAAATGGCCGGCTATGACTGCCTGGAGGCAGAGAACTCGCAGCAGGCCCATGCCATTATCGTCGACCGTAAACCGGACCTGATCCTGCTCGACTGGATGCTGCCCGGCACCTCTGGCATCGAGCTGGCCCGCCGTCTCAAGCGCGATGAGCTGACCGGGGATATCCCGATCATCATGCTCACCGCCAAGGGCGAAGAGGACAACAAGATCCAGGGGCTGGAAGTCGGCGCCGACGATTACATCACCAAACCGTTTTCCCCACGTGAGCTGGTGGCGCGCCTGAAAGCCGTGCTGCGCCGCGCCGGCCCGACCGATGGCGAAGCGCCGATCGAAGTCGGTGGCCTGCTGCTTGACCCGATCAGCCACCGCGTGACCATCGACGGCAAACCCGCCGAGATGGGCCCGACCGAGTACCGCTTGCTGCAATTTTTCATGACCCACCAGGAACGTGCCTACACTCGCGGCCAGTTGCTGGATCAGGTCTGGGGGCGGCAATGTCTATGTCGAAGAGCGCACGGTCGATGTGCACATCCGTCGCCTGCGCAAAGCCCTCGGCGATGCCTATGAAAATCTGGTACAAACCGTGCGCGGCACCGGCTACCGGTTTTCCACCAAGGCCTGAGCCGACCGCCAGACTCGCTGACAAGGACGCATTTTTCCGTGAACCAAAACTGGCATGGCACCCTGATTCGCCACATGCTGTTGCTGGTCACCGCCTGCCTGGTGATTGGCCTGATTTCCGGTTATTACGGCTGGAGCCCTCGCCGTGGGCCTGGGCCTTTACCTGGCATGGACCCTCAAGCAGTTGCTGCGTTTGCATGAATGGCTGCGCCAGCACCAACCCGATGAAGCACCACCCGACGGCTATGGCTTGTGGGGCGAAGTGTTCGACAGCATCTACCACCTGCAACGCCGCGACCAACGGGTGCGCGGGCGCCTGCAAGCAGTGATCGACCGGGTCCAGGAATCCACCGCTGCGCTGAAAGATGCGGTGATCATGCTCGACAGCGACGGCAACCTGGAATGGTGGAACCGCGCCGCCGAAACCTTGCTGGGCCTCAAGACCCCTCAGGACAGTGGTCAGCCAGTGACCAATCTGGTGCGCCATCCGCGCTTCAAGGAATACTTCGAGCAGGACAGCTATGCCGAGCCGTTGGAAATTCCTTCGCCGATCAATGATCGCCTGCGTATTCAGCTGTACATCACCCGCTACGGCAACAACGAACACTTGATGCTGGTGCGCGACGTGACGCGTATCCATCAGCTGGAACAGATGCGCAAAGACTTCATCGCCAACGTGTCCCACGAGCTGCGCACGCCGCTGACGGTGATCTGCGGCTACCTGGAAACCCTGCTCGACAACGTCGAAGAAGTGAATCCGCGCTGGACCCGTGCCCTGCAACAGATGCAGCAGCAAGGGGGGCGTATGCAGACGTTGCTCAACGATTTGCTGCTGCTGGCCAAACTGGAAGCCACCGATTACCCCTCGGACAACCAGCCGGTATCCATCGACAGCCTGTTGCAATCGATCAAAAGCGACGCTCAGCAGCTTTCCGGTCAGAAAAATCAGCACATCACCCTGGAAGCCGACCCGACGATTCAGCTCAAGGGCAGCGAAGCCGAATTGCGCAGCGCGTTCTCCAACCTGGTGTTCAACGCAGTGAAATACACCCCGGCCGAGGGCAATATCCGCATTCGCTGGTGGGGTGACGATCAAGGCGCACACCTGAGCGTGCAGGATTCGGGGATCGGCATCGACAGCAAACACTTGCCGCGCCTGACTGAGCGCTTCTACCGCGTCGATTCCAGCCGCAACTCCAACACCGGCGGCACCGGGCTGGGGCTGGCCATCGTCAAACATGTGTTGCTGCGCCACCGGGCTCGTATGGAAATCAGCAGCGTACCGGGCCACGGCAGCACGTTTACTTGCCATTTTGCGCCAGCCCAGGTGACAAAATCCCGCGTTATCAGCGCCGCCGATTGATACCGGCCAGCACTCGCCACTAGGCAATCGTCCAGTCAGCCGCTACATTGGCTGACTTGTGCCTGCCCTTCAGGCGCACTTTTTTCTTACCATTCGAATACACGGAACCCGCAAAACTCCATCATGGACCCTTCCCCTGGCTTGACCCTCGCAACAATATTCGCCGACTTCGGCATGATTCTTTTTGCTCTGATCCTGGTTTTGCTCAACGGCTTTTTCGTTGCGGCGGAATTTGCCATGGTCAAATTGCGCTCGACCCGGGTCGAAGCCATCGCAGAGCAGCACGGCTGGCGCGGGCACATCCTGCGTACCGTGCACAGTCAGCTCGATGCTTACCTGTCGGCGTGCCAATTGGGTATCACCCTCGCCTCTCTCGGCCTGGGCTGGGTCGGCGAGCCGGCGTTCGCGCACCTGCTGGCACCCGTGCTGACTGCCGTGGGCGTCGATTCCGCCGAAGTGGTCAAAGGCGTGTCGTTCTTCACGGCGTTCTTCATCATTTCGTACCTGCACATCGTGGTCGGCGAACTGGCCCCGAAATCCTGGGCTATCCGCAAACCCGAGCTGCTGTCGCTGTGGACGGCCGTGCCGCTGTACCTGTTCTACTGGGCCATGTACCCGGCCATCTATCTGCTCAACGCCAGCGCCAACCAGATCCTGCGCATCGCCGGACAAGGTGAACCCGGCCCGCATCACGAACACCATTACAGCCGTGAAGAATTGAAACTGATCCTGCACTCCAGCCGTGGCCAGGACCCGAGCGACCAAGGCATGCGTGTTTTGGCCTCGGCGGTGGAAATGGGCGAGCTGGAAGTGGTCGACTGGGCCAACTCCCGGGAAGACCTGGTGACGCTGGAGTTCAACGCACCGCTCAAGGAAATTCTGGCGATGTTCCGTCGCCACAAGTTCAGCCGCTACCCGGTGTACGACAGCGAGCGCCAGGAGTTCGTCGGTCTGCTGCACATCAAGGATTTGCTGCTGGAGCTGGCGGCCCTGGATCACATTCCCGAGTCGTTCAACCTTGCCGAATTGACCCGCCCCCTGGAGCGCGTATCGCGGCACATGCCGCTGTCGCAGTTGCTGGAACAGTTCCGCAAGGGCGGCTCGCATTTCGCCCTGGTCGAGGAAGCCGACGGCAACATCATCGGCTACCTGACCATGGAAGACGTGCTGGAAGTGCTGGTGGGCGACATTCAGGACGAACACCGCAAGGCTGAACGCGGGATCCTCGCGTATCAGCCGGGCAAGCTGCTGGTACGGGGCGATACGCCGCTGTTCAAGGTTGAACGCCTGCTGGGCATCGATCTGGACCACATCGAGGCCGAAACCCTTGCCGGGCTGGTCTACGAAACCCTGAAACGGGTGCCGGAAGAGGAAGAAGTGCTGGAAGTCGAAGGCTTGCGGATCATCATCAAGAAGATGAAAGGGCCGAAGATCATTTTGGCCAAGGTGTTGATGCTGGATTGATAGGCTGATCCGGATCCGCGTCGATCCCTTCGCGGGGCAAGCCCGCTCCCACAAGGACTTGCGCAGGACCTGTGGGAGCGGGCTTGCCCGCGATGGCGTTGGGTCAGCCAACCCATTACTTCTTGCCCAACGCAAAGTTGGGCAACGCCCCCACCGGCTGATTGAACTGGTAAGGAATCGACACCAACCCCAAGCCTGTATTGCGCTGCACCACGAAGTGCAGGTGCGGGCCGCTGCTGTTGCCGGTGTTGCCCGACAGCGCCAGCGCGCTGCCCACCACCACTCGCTGACCTTCCCGTACGCTGACCGAACCTTTCTTGAGGTGCAGGTACACGCCCATGGTCCCGTCATCGTGCAACACCCGCACGAAATTGCCCGACGGATCGTTGCCGCGCCCGGTTTGTCTATTCTCGGTTTTAACGACCATCCCGCCGCGCGCCGCGATGATCGGCGTGCCTTCGGGCATGGCGATGTCCATCGCATAACGGTTCTTCGGCCCATAGTGGCTGTATTGGCCATTGGCGCCCTGACTCAGGCGAAACGGCCCACCACGCCAGGGCAACGGATATCGATAGGCCATGGCGGCCCCTGCAGGGTCGCCCAGGGAGTATTCGAACCTTGGGGTATACGCCAGCGGCCTTCCGGCCTTCGTCGCCTTGAGCAGTGCCAGACGAAGGTTACTGCGTGCCGGCATCACCCGGCGGATCGGTCGGCTCGGTGCACCACTGACGTTATTCAGCCCGGAAAAACTCAGCTCGATCTCGACTGGCGCATACAGATCGTTGCGCACGAACACACTGTCCATGCCCTTCTGCCTCTTGATATCGAGGTACACCTGCCGCTCAAGACGCTCGACCATCCGGTCCCGAAAAACGAACACCTTCGCGCCTTTGGTGGGGCGGTCGCTGTAAGAGACCACGCCACTGGCGTCGGTGGACCGGTAGATCGTCATGGCCACAGCCGAGGTGGAGGCCATGAACAGACCACAGAAAAACAGCAGGCGCGCGAACATGGGCAAGATTCTGTCGAGTAAGGCCTGGGAAGGAGCCTAGCAGCTGAAATGGACCAGCGTAGTCGGCAGATGTTTCAAAATGGGCGGTTCAGAAGATGTGCGGTGATTTCGATGGCCTCTTCGCGGGCAAGCCTCACTCCTACAGGTAAACAGTGAACCTGTGGGAGCGAGGCTTGCCCGCGAAGGCGTACGAGAAGGCGACGCCGGGCTTACGCGCCGGGTACGAAATGCTTCTGCGCGGTGCCACGGGCGATCAGGCGGGAGATGTAGTCGAGCTTCTGCGCATCCTGGTCGACGAAGCGGAAGGTCAGCTGCAGCCACTCGCTGTCGGGCTTCGGCTCGTGGGCGACGATGGCGTGCAGGTAGCCGTTGAGACGGGCGATTTCGGCGTTGTCGCCCTGCTCCAGGTCGAGCACGGCGCTGTCGAGGACTTGCGGCAAGGTGTCGGTGCGTTTCACCACCAGCAGCGCTTCCTTAATGCTCAAGGCCTTGATCACGCATTGCTGGGTGCCGCTCGGCAGGCGCAGTTGGCCTTGGCCACGACCGCCAGCGGGTGCCGCGGAGGCTGCAGGCGCCTTGACCGGCGGGCTGTTGAGCAGGCCACGAGACGGTGCGGCGGCCGGGGCTGGTGCAGCGGCGACAGGTTTGGCGAACGGGTTGACCGGTGCCGCCGATGGCGCGGCGACAGCAGCCTTGCCACCGGTCAATGCGCTCAGGGAGTCGTTGCCGAATGCCGAGTTCATTTTGGTCGGCGCACTGTTCATCAAGGTGTCGAGCTTGCCGACCTTGTTCAGCGCCTGTTTGACTTTGGTCAGCAGCTGTTCATTGGTGAACGGTTTGCTGACGTAGCCGGAAACCCCGGCCTGAATCGCCTGGACGACGTTCTCTTTGTCGCCACGGCTGGTGACCATCACGAACGGCATGGTCTTGAGGTTGTCTTGCTCGCGGCACCAGGTCAGCAGTTCCAGACCGGACATTTCCGGCATTTCCCAGTCGCACAGAACCAGGTCGAACGCTTCTTTGGCCAGCATGGCCTGGGCCTTTTTACCGTTGACTGCATCTTCGGTCCGGATCCCCGGGAAGTAGTTGCGCAGGCACTTCTTCACCAGGTCACGAATGAACGACGCATCGTCCACGACCAACACACTGATCTTGCTCATCCAACACCCCTTTAAAAATCCCGGCAAGCATAACGCTGGCTGATGGCACTTTGCCAAAACTCTTCAGTCACGCCGGGACTTTTCGTTCGCGGGTGCTGCTTTTCCATTCAAAAGCTCCAAACGAAAACGCCCGACCAAAGGGCCGGGCGCTTTTCTTGGGCAATCTTACTTATCGTCAGCTTTGCCCGGAACATTAGCGGTTTCGGCACTTGTGCCTTCAACTTCTTCTTTCATGCGCTTGAGGCCCAGGTGACGCACGTCGGTGCCGCGCACCAGGTAAATCACCAGTTCCGAGATGTTGCGTGCGTGGTCGCCGATCCGCTCCAGGGAACGCAGCACCCAGATAATGCTCAAGACCCGCGAGATAGAGCGCGGGTCTTCCATCATGTAGGTGGCCAGCTCACGCAGGGCGGTCTTGTATTCGCGGTCGATGATCTTGTCGTACTGCGCCACCGACAACGCCAGGTCGGCGTCGAAGCGGGCAAACGCATCCAGGGCATCGCGAACCATGTTGCGCACCTGGTCGCCGATGTGGCGAACCTCGACGTAACCGCGCGGCGCTTCGCCTTCTTCGCACAACTGAATGGCGCGACGGGCGATCTTGGTGGCCTCGTCGCCGATACGCTCGAGGTCGATCACCGACTTGGAGATGCTGATGATCAGACGCAAGTCCGATGCCGCCGGTTGGCGACGGGCCAGAATGCGCAGGCATTCTTCGTCGATGTTGCGCTCCATCTGATTGATCTGGTCGTCGATCTCGCGCACTTGCTGGGCCAGGCCCGAATCGGCCTCGATCAGCGCGGTGACCGCGTCGTTGACCTGCTTCTCGACCAGCCCGCCCATGGCCAGGAGGTGGCTGCGAACTTCCTCCAGCTCAGCGTTGAACTGCGCGGAGATGTGATGGGTAAGGCCTTCTTTACTAATCATGTTGGCGTCCTTGGAGCGTCCGGTAAGGTGCGGTGGACCGCAGCGTCAGTTCAGTGAGCAACAACAGCTTCCTAGCCGTAACGACCGGTGATGTAGTCTTCGGTCTGCTTCTTCGCCGGATTGGTGAACAGAGTGTCGGTGTCGCCGAATTCCACCAGTTTGCCCATGTACATGAACGCCGTGTAGTCGGAAACCCGCGCGGCCTGTTGCATGTTGTGGGTCACGATCACAATGGTGAACTTGGATTTCAGTTCGTAGATCAGCTCTTCGACTTTCAGCGTGGAGATCGGGTCGAGTGCCGAGCACGGCTCGTCGAGCAGCAGTACTTCCGGCTCCACGGCGATGGTGCGGGCAATCACCAGACGTTGCTGCTGACCGCCAGACAGGCCGAGTGCCGACTCGTGCAGACGATCCTTGACCTCATCCCACAGCGCCGCGCCTTTCAACGCCCACTCGACGGCTTCGTCGAGGACGCGCTTCTTGTTGATGCCCTGGATGCGCAAACCGTAAACCACGTTTTCGTAAATGGTTTTCGGGAACGGGTTAGGCTTCTGGAACACCATGCCGACCCGGCGACGCAGCTCGGCCACGTCCTCGCCCTTGCGGTAGATGTTGTTGCCATAGAGGTTGATTGCGCCGTCGACGCGGCAGCCATCCACCAGGTCGTTCATGCGGTTGAAAGTGCGCAGCAGCGTGGACTTGCCGCAGCCGGACGGGCCGATGAAGGCGGTCACACGCTGTTTCGGGATGTTCATGCTGACATCGAACAGCGCTTGTTTGTCGCCGTAGAACAGGCTCAGGCCCGGCACTTCGATGGCCACGGTTTCCTGCTCGAGGCTCAGGCTCTGTTTGTCGCGGCCCAGGGCCGACATGTTGATGCCGTGAGTGTGTGCTTCGTGCTGCATGGGAGGCTCCCCTGTGCTAACAAATTCGGTTCGTTGAACCGCTGGCTTGATGTTCGGGCCAGCGGCTTACTCAAAATCTCTGTCTGACGCCGGTCCCTGTGGGAGCTGGCTTGCCTGCGATGGCATCACTGCGGTGTTACTGACAGACCGCGTCGTCTGCATCGCAGGCAAGCCAGCTCCCACAAGGGGCCACGCCGACTTATAAAGTTAACTATCCAGCGCTTTGTATTTCTCGCGCAGATGGTTACGGATATAAACGGCCGACAGGTTCAATGTCGCGATCACCAGCACCAGCAGTAATGCAGTGGCGTACACCAGCGGCCTCGCGGCTTCGACGTTCGGGCTCTGGAAGCCAACGTCATAAATGTGGAAGCCCAAGTGCATGATCTTCTGGTCCAGGTGCAGGTACGGGTAGTTGCCATCCAGCGGCAGCGACGGCGCCAGTTTCACCACACCCACCAGCATCAACGGCGCCACTTCACCGGCGGCACGGGCCACGGCGAGGATCATGCCGGTCATCATCGCCGGGCTGGCCATCGGCAGCACGATTTTCCACAAGGTTTCGGCTTTGGTCGCGCCAAGGGCCAGCGAGCCTTCGCGAACAGTGCGAGGAATCCGCGCCAGGCCTTCTTCGGTGGCCACGATCACCACTGGCACGGCCAGCAGCGCCAGTGTCAGCGAGGCCCAGAGCAGGCCCGGCGTACCGAAGGTCGGTGCCGGCAGTGCTTCAGGGAAGAACAACCGGTCGACTGAACCGCCGAGTACGTAGACGAAGAAGCCCAGACCAAACACGCCGTAAACGATGGCCGGAACACCCGCCAGATTGTTCACCGCGATGCGGATCAAGCGAGTCATGGTGTTCTGCCGCGCATATTCACGCAGGTAGACTGCCGCCAGCACGCCGAACGGAGTCACGATCATCGCCATGATCAGGGTCATCATCACGGTGCCGAAAATCGCCGGGAAAATCCCGCCTTCGGTGTTGGCTTCACGGGGGTCATCGCTGAGGAATTCCCAGACCTTACTGAAGTAGAAGCCGATCTTGGTGAGCGTGCCCATGCCATTCGGCTGGTAGGCGTGAACCACTTTGCCGATGCCGATTTCGACTTCTTTACCGTTAGCATCGCGAGCGGTCAGGCTGTCGCGGTTGAACTGCGCATGCAGGTCGTTCAAACGCGCTTCGATTTCCTGATAACGGGCGTTCAGCTCGGCGCGCTCGGACTCAAGGTCCGCTTGCGCGGCAGCGTCGAGACGGCCGTCCAGCTCCAGTTTGCGACCGTGCAGACGGATGCGTTCGAGACCGGCGTTGATCGCACCGATATCGACCTTTTCCAGGGTCTTGAGCTGCGCGGCGAGCTGGTTGACGCGAGCAACACGGGCCTGCAACTCAGGCCATGCGGCCTCGCCTTCAGCGATGACCTTGCCATCCTGTTTGACGTTGACCAGGTAGCCGTAGAAGTTGCCCCACTCGCGACGCTCGATGGCCATCAGCTCTGGCGGGGTCTTCTGGTTGGTCAGCCACTCACCGACGATCCAGGTGAAGTCGTTGCCGTTCAGATCACGGTTGCCGACCTTGATCAGCTCGCGGGTCATGAACTCCGGGCCTTGGTCGGGCACCGGCAGGCCAGCGCTTTTCAGGCGCTCGCGGGGCACTTCTTCCTTCTGCACCACTTCGCCGATGACCAGGTGATTGGCCTGGCCCGGCACGTCATAACTGGCGTGGATCAGGTCCGCCGGCCAGAAGTGACCCAGACCGCGCACGGCAATCACCGCCAGCAGGCCAATGGTCATGATGACCGCAATGGACACCGCGCCACCGCTGATCCAGACGCCGGGGGCGCCGCTCTTGAACCATCCATTCAGGGAGTTCTGTTTCACAGACTTCTACCTTTCTTAAAGCGACGAGTATTTCTTGCGCAGACGCTGACGAATCAGTTCCGCGAGGGTGTTCATGACGAAGGTGAACAACAGCAGCACCAGCGCCGAGAGGAACAGCACGCGGTAGTGGCTGCCGCCGACTTCCGATTCGGGCATTTCCACCGCGACGTTGGCTGCCAATGTGCGCAGGCCTTCGAACAGGTTCATTTCCATGACCGGGGTGTTACCGGTGGCCATCAGCACGATCATGGTTTCACCGACCGCACGGCCCATGCCGATCATCAGCGCCGAGAAAATGCCCGGGCTGGCGGTGAGGATCACCACCCGCGTCATGGTCTGCCACGGCGTGGCACCGAGAGCCAGAGAGCCCAGGGTCAGGCCGCGAGGCACACTGAACACGGCATCTTCGGCAATGGAGTAGATGTTCGGAATCACCGCGAAGCCCATGGCCAAGCCGACCACCAGGGCGTTGCGCTGGTCGTAGGTGATGCCCAGGTCGTGGGAGATCCACATGCGCATGTCACCGCCGAAGAACCAGGTTTCCATGTACGGGCTCATGTACAGCGACAGCCAGCCCACAAACATGATCACCGGAATCAGGATCGCGCTTTCCCAGCCATCCGGCACTTTCAGGCGAATGGACTCAGGCAGGCGACTGAAGGTGAAACCGGCGACCAGGATGCCAATCGGCATCAACAGCAGCAGACTGAAAATCCCCGGCAGATGCCCTTCCACATACGGCGCCAGGAACAGGCCGGCGAAGAAGCCGAGGATCACCGTCGGCATCGCTTCCATCAGCTCGATCACCGGTTTGACCTTGCGACGCATGCCCGGAGCCATGAAGTACGCGGTGTAGATCGCAGCGGCGACGGCCAGTGGCGCGGCCAGCAGCATGGCGTAGAACGCAGCTTTCAGGGTACCGAAGGTCAGCGGCGAGAGGCTCAGCTTGGGTTCGAAGTCGGTGTTGGCGGCGGTCGATTGCCAGACGTATTTAGGCTCGTCGTAGTTCTCGTACCAGACCTTGCTCCACAACGCGCTCCACGAGACTTCCGGATGCGGGTTGTCGAGCAGCAGAGGTTGCAGCTTGCCACCTTGCTCCACGATCACGCGGTTAGCCCGTGGCGACAGGCCGAACAGGCCTTGGCCGTCGACGACCTGGTCCACCAGCAAAGTGCGGTGAGCGGTGCTGTGGAACACGCCGAGCTTGCCGGACGCATCAAGAGCGACGAAGCCTTTACGGCGCTCTTCGGCAGTGATTTCAACGATCGGCGTCGTACCCATCTGGAAGGTACGGATCTGCTTGAGGCGTTGTTCGCCATCCTGATCGCGAGCCATGAACCACTGGGCGAGACCGCCCTTGGAATCACCAACGATCAGCGAGATACCACCCAGCAATTGTGTACTGGCGGTCACTTCGGCATTGCCATCTTCGAGCAACTTGTAGCGACCGTTGAGGCTCTTGTCGCGCAAGCTGAACACGTCGGCCTGGGCGCGACCATTGACCACGTACAACCATTGCTGACGCGGGTCGACGAAGATGTTCTTCACCGGCTCGGTCATTTGCGGCAGGTCGATGCGCTTCTGCTCGTTGGTGACTTCGCCGGTCATCATGTTTTCTTCGCTGGTCAGCGAGATGACATGCAGTTGCGCACCGCTGGAGCCGGCCAGCAGCAGGGTCGAATCGGTAGCGTTGAGGCTGACGTGCTCCAGCGCACCACCGGTCTCGTTCAGCGCGATTGGCGTTTCGCCGTATGGGTATTCAATGGCTGGCGAGATGGTTTTCTTGCCATCCGGGTAGCTGACTTTATAGGTGTGACGGAACACCAGAGCCTGACCGTTGGACAAGCCCACCGCGACCAGTGGCTGACCTGGCTGGTCTTCGCCGATAGCGGTTACGCTGCTGCCCGCCGGGATTGGCAGATCAACGCGGCGCAGTTCGGCGCCGGTGTCGATATCAAAGAACAGCGCCTGGCCCTTGTCGGAAACCCGCATGGCGACCTGGTTCTGTTCTTCGAGGGAGATCATCAGCGGCTTGCCGGCGTCTTGCATCCAGGCGGGCGTGATGGCGTCTTTGGCAGTCAGATCGGCACCCTGGAACAGCGGCGCGACAACATAACCGAGGAAGAAGAAGATCAGGGTGATCGCGCCGAGGACGGCGAGGCCGCCGACGAGGACGTACCAGCGGGTCAGGCGATCTTTCAGCGCACGAATACGGCGCTTGCGGTGCAGCTCAGGCGTATTGAAGTCAATTCGCTTGGGGGGATTTGTAGTCATGGTGGAGTTGGCCAGATCATTCATTCGCACACCCTAGCGATCCTGTATGACAGAAAGATGACAATGCAGTGACGCAACAAATCCACCGCCTGTGGGAACTGGCAGTGGATCGGAAATTTGGGGGCCGGTATTTACCGGCATTTGTAGGGGCGAAGCTTGCCCGCGAAGGGGTCGTTACATTCAACATCAATGTGGACTGACCCACCGCTTTCGCGGGCAAGCCTTGCTCCTACAGGTCCGGGCTTAGCCCGGGCCTAGGGTTTTACTTTTTTGCGACGTTACCGCCTTCCGACAGACCCAGATCAGCCAGTGCTTTTGCAGCAACCTTGGCTGGCAGTGGGATGTAGCCGTCTTTCACGACCACTTCCTGACCCTGTTTGGACAGAACCAGTTTCACGAACTCGGCTTCCAGCGGGGCCAGAGGCTTGTTCGGGGCCTTGTTGACGTAAACGTAGAGGAAACGCGACAGCGGATACTTGCCGTTCAGGGCGTTTTCTTCGGTGTCTTCAACGAACTCGGTGCTGCCTTTCTTGGCCAGGGCCACGGTCTTCACGCTGGCGGTCTTGTAGCCGATGCCCGAGTAACCGACGCCGTTCAGCGAGGAGCTGATCGACTGCACAACCGAAGCCGAACCCGGTTGTTCGTTGACGTTTGGCTTGAAGTCGCCTTTGCACAGGGCTTCTTCCTTGAAGTAGCCGTAGGTGCCGGATACCGAGTTACGACCGAACAGCTGAACCGGCTTGTTGGCCAGGTCGCCGGTCACACCCAGGTCGCCCCAGGTTTTCACGTCGGTTTTAGCGCCACACAGACGCGTCGAGGAGAAGATAGCGTCGACCTGTTCCATGGTCAGGTGCTGGATCGGGTTGTCTTTGTGTACGAAGACAGCCAGGGCGTCTACGGCAACCGGGATAGCGGTTGGCTTGTAGCCGTACTTGGTTTCGAAGGCTTGCAGCTCGTTGTCCTTCATCTTGCGGCTCATCGGGCCCAGGTTAGCGGTGCCTTCAGTCAGCGCAGGTGGCGCGGTAGAAGAACCGGCGGCCTGAATCTGGATGTTTACGTTCGGGTATTCTTTTTTGTAGTTCTCAGCCCACAGGGTCATGAGGTTCGCCAGGGTATCGGAGCCGACGCTGGACAGGTTGCCCGACACACCAGTGGTCTTGGTGTAGCTCGGGATAGCAGGGTCAACAGCGGCAACCGCGTTGGCAGTCGCAACGCCAGCAGCGACAAAAGTCATTGCCGCCATCAAACGCTTCAGTTTCATGCCTTACTCCTAGCAGATAGGTGTGTTAAGTCGGGGCCAAGTATCAGCAGGCCGTGTGAACACTCTATGGCTGAAATATGACAATTGGATGAAAGGCCAGCATCTAGCGATAGATCGTTCCCACGCTCTGCGTGGGAATGCATCTCGGGACGCTCTGCGTCCCATTCAAAAGCGGACGCAGAGCGTCCATGGCGGCATTCCCACGCAGAGCGTGGGAACGATCGGTTACAAGGTTAGCGACCCTTCTTCCAGAGATACCCACCCACGACAATCCCGACCCCACAAATAATCGCCACGTAATAGGCCGGCCCCATCGGGCTTTCCTTGAGCAGCAGGGTGACGACCATCGGTGTCAGGCCACCGAAAATCGCGTAAGCCAGGTTGTAGGAAAACGACAACCCGCTGAACCGCACCACCGCCGGGAAGGCTTTGACCATCACATACGGCACCGCACCGATGGTCCCGACCAGCAGACCGGTCAGGGCATACATCGGGAACAGCCAGTCGGGATGGTTGAACAGGCTGTGATAGAACGTCCACGAACTGATCAGCAGCGCGGCGCTACCGAACACGAACACCCGGCCTGCGCCGAAGCGGTCAGCCAATACACCGGAGGCCACACAGCCCAGGCTCAGGAACACGATGGCCAGGCTGTTGGCCTGCAACGCGGTAGTCGGCGCGAAGTGGTAAACGGTCTGCAACACGGTCGGGGTCATCAGAATGACGACGATAATGCCGGCGGACAGCAGCCAGGTCAGCAGCATGGAAATCAGAATCGCACCGCGATGGTCGCGCAACACGGCGCGCAGCGGCACTTCTTCGGCCAGGGCCTTGCGCAATTGCAGCTCGGCGAACACCGGGGTTTCGTGGAGCCAGCGGCGCAGGTAGACCGAGAACAGGCCAAACACACCGCCCAGCAGGAACGGGATCCGCCAGGCGTAATCCGAGACCTCAACGGGTGTGTAAATGCTGTTGATCGCGGTGGCGACCAATGAGCCCAAAAGAATACCGGCGGTCAGACCGCAGGTCAGCGTGCCGCAGGCATAACCGATGTGCCGCTGCGGCACGTGTTCGGAAACGAATACCCAGGCCCCTGGCACTTCCCCGCCAATCGCCGCGCCCTGGATCACCCGCATCAGTAGCAACAGGATCGGCGCCCACATACCTATCTGCGCATAAGTCGGCAGCAAGCCCATGATCAGGGTTGGCACGGCCATCATGAAAATGCTCAAGGTGAACATCTTCTTGCGCCCCAGCAGATCACCGAAGTGTGCCATGACGATGCCGCCCAGCGGCCGCGCCAGATAGCCAGCGGCGAAGATGCCGAACGTTTGCATCAGTCGCAGCCACTCGGGCATGTCTGCGGGGAAGAACAGTTTGCCGACCACCGTGGCGAAGAACACAAAGATGATGAAGTCGTAAAACTCCAGCGCGCCGCCCAGGGCAGACAGCGATAGCGTCTTGTAGTCGTTACGGGTCAGCGGACGTGCGGAATGGGTGGGCTGCGCGATGCTCGAGGGCGCTGTGGTCATGGCAAGGGCTTCTCTTATAGTCGGATCTGCAACCTCAACAACGCTGGCAGAGGCTTGGGCAGGTTCGGCACGATAGCAAATTGTTCGAAAAAGCACATAGAGGCGCGTATTTGACGGTCAAAATGAGAACCGGACGGTCGTCTCGGAGTCTACCGATCGATATACTCGCAACATTGCAACGGCTTGTAAGGGGTTGCTGTGCGAAACCGTCGTTGGCACCTGTCAGCCGATTTCGCAGAGTTTCCCTTTAGGCGCCTTACGAAAAACGTGACGAACGTAGTATGTTCGGGGCTGAATCGTTTTTCCGAGACGGCTATCCACCCGCTACAACTATGAAGAGTCACGGGTCAGAGGCACCCCCGGCATGATAGAGCTCGAACAAGAAGATCCAATCCCGCAAGGCGACCTGGCCCTGCAAATCACCGCGCTTCCGCGTGAAACCAATGGCTTTGGCGATATTTTCGGCGGCTGGCTGGTGGCGCAGATGGATTTGGCTGGCACCGCAATGGCCAGCAAGGTTGCCGGTGGTCGCGTAGCCACCGTTGCGATCGATCGCATGGCGTTCCTGGTGCCGGTAGCGGTGGGTGCTCAGCTGTCCTTCTATACCCAGGCCCTGGAAATCGGCCGCAGCTCGATTCAGATGATGGTCGAAGTCTGGAGCGACGATCCACTGTCCAGCGAATGGCGTAAAGTGACCGAAGCCGTCTTTGTGTTCGTCGCCATCGACGGCAGCGGCCGCACTCGCTCGGTTCCGCCTAGAGCGCGTTAAACCGGAGCTCGTAAAAAAACGGTGCGTTAAACACGGCGACCGTTTTGCGGTCCATTGCAGTCATTGTTCCTGATTGAGAGTTGCCCCATGAGCACGCCCAACGTTGAAGCTGTGAAACTGGATGAACTGAACTGCTGGCGCATCCGTCACAGTCAGGCCGAATTGCTGGTGGCCCAACAAGGTGCGCACATCCTCAGTTATCAACTGGCTGGCGAGCCGCCACTGATCTGGCTCAACGACGAGGCGGTGTTCAAGACCGGCAAAAGCATCCGCGCCGGCGTTCCAGTGTGCTGGCCATGGTTCGGCAACCTGTCGCGCAATCCGCAGAGTGTCCAGGCCATGCGCGTCGGCAATGAACCGCCGACCGCCCATGGTCTGGTACGTGCGATGGACTGGGAATTGCTCGGCATCGAAACCGAGGGCGTAAGCCTGAAGGTGGAATTCGTTCTGCCCTACCCCGAAGGCGGTCTGCCGGGATGGCCGCATCAAGTGGACTTGAAGCTGAGCATTCGTCTGGATGAGCAGTTGCATATCAACCTGACGAGCGAAAACAAAGGCGCTGAGCACGTCACGATCAGCCAGGCATTGCACAGCTATTTCGCGGTCAGCGATGTGCGCAACGTACATGTCGAAGGGCTGGACGGCTTGAGTTATATCGAAACCCTGGACGACTGGAAAACCGTCACCCAGACCGGTGATTTGCGTTTTACCGGCGAGACCGACCGCATCTATCTCAATACCCCACCGAAGCTGAGCATTGTTGACCCACACTGGGAACGACGCATTGAACTGACCAGCAGCGGTTCGCGTTCGGCGGTGATCTGGAACCCCTGGATCGACCGCGCTGCAGCGTTCAGTGACATGGCTGACGATGGCTGGCAGCGCATGCTGTGTATTGAAACGGCGAATGTGATGGATGATGTGGTGACGCTGGCACCAGGGGCGAGCCACACCTTGGGTGTGAGCATCGCCAGCAAATCCCTTTAACACCACAAAACGAATGTGGGGCTTGCCCGCGATGACGGAGCATCATTCAATATTGATGTCGACTGTTTCACCGCCATCGCGGGCAAGCCCGCTCCCACAGGTACGGTGTTTCAGACGCAAAAAAGGGGCGCAGTGATTGCGCCCCTTTTTCGTTTACGTCAGCTGATCAGAACGCCGGCAATACCGCGCCTTTGTACTTCTCGAGAATGAAGGCTTTCACTTCCGGGCTGTGCAGCGCAGCAACCAGTTTCTGCATCGCGGCGCTGTCCTTGTCGTCCGGACGGGCCACGAGGATGTTCACGTATGGCGAGTCGCTGCCTTCGATGACCAGCGCGTCCTTGGACGGATCGAGCTTGGCTTCCAGCGCATAGTTGGTGTTGATCAGCGCCAGGTCGACCTGAGTCAGCACGCGCGGGATGGTCGCGGCTTCCAGTTCACGGAATTTCAGGTCCTTGGTGTTCTCGGTGATGTCCTTGACGGTCGACAGGATGTTGTTCGAATCCTTCAACTTGATCAGGCCAGCCTTCGCCAGCAGCAACAGCGCACGACCGCCGTTGGTGGCGTCGTTAGGGATCACCACGTTGGCGCCGCCCGGCAGCTCGGTCAGGGCTTTGTACTTGCTGGAGTAAGCGCCCAAAGGTTCCAGGTGCACACCGGCAACGCTGACAAGGCTGGTGCCCTTGGCCTTGTTGAACTCATCCAGGTACGGCTGGTGCTGGAAGAAGTTGGCGTCCAGACGCTTCTCGGCCACCTGCACGTTCGGCTGGATGTAGTCGGTGAAGACTTTGACCTTCAGGTCCACGCCTTCTTTGGCCAGGGCCGGTTTAACAAACTCGAGGATTTCCGCGTGAGGCACCGGGGTGGCCGCGACGGTCAGGGTGTCGGCAGCGTGTGCGGAAAAGGCTGCAACGGCAGCGAATGCGACGAGTAGTTTTTTCATTCAGCTAACTCCTTGTGAGGCGCCCGTTTGGCGCCTACCAGCGAATGGCCGGCTCATGACTTATTTACGTGAGAAGTGGACAACCAATTTGTCGCCAACGGTTTGCAGCACTTGAACCAGCATCAGCAGCAACACCACCGTCACAACCATCACATCCGTCTGGAAACGCTGGTAACCGAAACGGATCGCCAGGTCGCCCAGACCGCCAGCGCCGACCACACCGGCCATTGCCGTGTAGGACACCAGTGTAATCGCTGTCACCGTAATCGCCGCGAAGATGCCCGGACGAGCTTCCGGCAGCAAGGCATTGATGATGATCTGACGTGTCGTCGCGCCCATGGCCTGGGTCGCCTCGATGATGCCGCGATCCACTTCACGCAAGGCGGTTTCTACCAGTCGTGCGAAGAACGGCGTGGCGCCCACTACCAAGGGTGGAATCGCACCGGCAACACCCAGGGAGGTGCCCGTGATCAACACAGTGAACGGAATCATCACGATCAGCAGAATGATGAACGGCAGCGAACGCAGAATGTTCACCACCAGCGACAGCAGCGCGTAGACGCCTTTGGCTTCCAGCAACTGACGAGGGCTGCACAGGAACAACAGCACGCCCAGCGGCAATCCTAAAAGCACGGTGAACAACAGCGAACCGCTGAGCATCAGCAGGGTATCGCCGGTGGCCAGCCAGATTTCGTACCAGTCGATATTAGAGAAGAAACTCATCAGGACTTCCATCAGCGCAGCACCTCCATGTGGACGTCAGCTGCGGTGAAGCGGGCAAACGCCGCTTCCATGTCGCCGCCGGTGACGGCGAGGGTCAATTGCCCGTAAGGGACGTCTTTGATGCGATCGATACGACCGGCCAGGATGCTGTAGTCCACGCCCGTTTCCCGGGCGACGGTACCCAGCAACGGCGCGTAGGTCGCTTCGCCCTGGAAGGTCAGACGCACGATGCGCCCCGGTACATGAGCGAAGTCGTCGCGCTGTTCGCTTTCGTCGATCTGCTCGTCTTCCTGTACGAAGCGCTTGGTGGTCGGGTGCTTGGGATGCAGGAACACCTCGGCCACCGAACCTTGCTCAACGATCTTGCCGGCATCCATCACCGCCACCTGATCGCAGACCCGACGGATCACATCCATTTCGTGGGTGATCAGGACGATGGTCAGTTTCAGCTCACGGTTGATCTCGGCCAGCAGTTGCAGGACCGACGCCGTGGTTTGCGGGTCCAGGGCACTGGTGGCTTCATCGCACAGCAGGATTTTCGGTTTGGTTGCCAGGGCGCGGGCGATGCCGACACGCTGCTTCTGACCGCCAGACAATTGTGCCGGGTACTTTTTCGCATGATCAGACAGGCCGACCCGCGCCAGCAACTCCGCCACACGCCGGTCGATTTCGCCACGGGACAGTTCACCGGCGAGGGTCAGCGGCAGCGCGACATTGTCGGCAACGGTTTTGGAGGCCAGCAGGTTGAAGTGCTGGAAAATCATCCCGACCTGCTGACGGAAGCGCCGCAGGCTATTGGCATCCAGCGCGGTGACTTCTTCGTCATCGACGATGATCTTGCCGCCACTGGAGTTCTCCAGGCGGTTGATCAGACGCAGCAGGGTACTTTTTCCCGCGCCGGAATGGCCGATCAGGCCAAAGACCTGACCATTCTCAATCGTCAGACTGGTCGGATGCAGGGCGGGAATATCCTTACCGGCGACGCGGTAAGTTTTGTGGACGTTTTGAAACTCGATCACGTAGCGAACCTTGTGGGGCGCGTTAGAAAAGGATCAGCGGTTAGCCGGGCGCGCATTTTAGCCTGTCCGTATAGAGGTTCTTAGCATTTATTTCGCATTCAACCAGCGATTTGGCAATAACGCGATCAAAGGTCAGAAAAAAGGAACGGCGCCAACTCCCCATCGGTCACTGATTAAGCAACTCGAGAATGCCTGGATGCCGTGTCTGGGCAATGGCCCATAAGCCTTGGCCCGGCGGGAATCGCCACGAGGAGTTTACGTCTGATGAGTACTAAAAAGCCTGCAGCCCCCCAAAGCGCACTGGCCGGGACCGATACCCTAGACCGCAGTAACACCAACGCCAAGCTCGACAGCCTGGAAAAATTTCGCTCCGACGCCACCGAGCAGGCCTTGCGCACCAACCAGGGCGTGAAGGTCGCGGACAATCAGAACACGTTGAAGGGCGGTGCCCGCGGGCCGTCATTGCTGGAAGACTTCATCATGCGTGAAAAGATCACGCACTTTGACCATGAACGCATTCCCGAGCGCATCGTCCATGCCCGCGGCACCGGCGCCCATGGTTACTTCCAGGCGTACGAAACCCATTCCGTACTGACCAAGGCCGGGTTCCTACAAGACCCACATCAAAAGACTCCGGTTTTTGTGCGCTTTTCCACGGTGCAAGGTCCGCGCGGATCAGGCGATACCGTGCGGGACGTACGAGGTTTCGCGGTGAAATTTTTCACCGACGAAGGCAACTTCGATCTGGTGGGCAACAACATGCCGGTGTTCTTCATTCAGGATGCGATCAAATTTCCTGACTTCGTCCATGCGGTAAAACCCGAACCCCACAACGAGATTCCTACCGGTGGTTCGGCCCACGATACTTTCTGGGACTTTGTTTCTCTGGTGCCGGAATCCGCGCACATGGTGATGTGGACCATGTCCGACCGGGCAATTCCCAAAAGCCTGCGCACCATGCAAGGCTTCGGCGTGCACACGTTTCGCATGATCAATGCCGAAGGCAAAGCACGCTTCGTAAAATTCCACTGGCGCCCCGCCGCCGGCACCTGCTCGCTGGTGTGGGATGAGGCGCAGAAGCTTGCCGGTAAAGACACCGACTTCCACCGTCGTGATCTCTGGGAGTCCATCGAGATGGGGGACTACCCGGAATGGGAGTTGGGCGTACAGGTCATCGAGGAGGAAAACGAACATGCCTTCGATTTCGACCTTCTCGACCCAACCAAAATCATTCCCGAGGAAGTCGTCCCTATCACTCCGCTGGGCAAGATGGTGCTCAACCGCAACCCGGACAACTTCTTCGCCGAGACCGAGCAGGTTGCCTTCTGCCCCGGGCATATCGTGCCGGGGATCGACTTCTCCAATGACCCGTTACTGCAAGGGCGGCTGTTTTCCTACACCGATACGCAGATCAGCCGACTGGGTGGGCCGAATTTTCATGAGATCCCGATCAACCGTCCGGTGTCGCCATTCCACAACGGTCAACGGGATGCGCAGCACCGCACCACCATCGACAAGGGACGCGCCTCTTACGAGCCGAACTCTATCGACAGCGGCTGGCCGAAGGAAACCCCACCGGCAGCGCAGGACGGCGGCTTCGAGACTTATCCGGAGCGCATCGATGCTGCGAAAATCCGTCAGCGCAGCGAGTCGTTCAGCGACCATTTCTCCCAAGCACGGCTGTTCTTCCACAGCATGAGCAAGCACGAACAGGAACACATCATCGCGGCTTACAGCTTTGAGCTGGGCAAGGTCGAACGCGAATTTATTCGTGCGCGGCAGGTGAATGAGATCCTGGCCAATATCGATCTGGAACTGGCCAAACGCGTGGCACAGAACCTGGGCTTGCCGGTACCGAAGGCCGGCACGGTCGAGGTGCGCAAAACTTCACTCGACCACTCCCCCGCCCTGAGCCAGGCCAACCTGCTGTCAGGGGATATCAAAACCCGAAAAGTGGCCATTCTGGCGGCCAACGGGGTGGATGGCGCGGCGATTGAATCGATGAAAAAGGCTCTGATGGCCGAAGGCGCGCACGCCAAACTGCTTGGCCCGACCTCGGCCCCCGTGACAACCGCCGATGGCAAAGCGCTGCCGGTGGATGCGTCGATGGAAGGTTCACCGTCGGTGGCATTTGACGCGGTGTTCGTACCGGGTGGCGCGGCGTCGATCAAGGCGCTGAGTAACGACGGTGTAGCGCTGCATTACCTGCTGGAGGCGTACAAGCATTTGAAGGCAATCGCGTTGCATGGCGAAGCGAGGCAGTTGCTGGATGTGTTGAAGCTGGAGGCTGATGCGGGGCTGATCGTGGGTAACGATGCCAAGCTGTTCAAGGCGTTTTTTGCCGCGATCGGGCAGCATCGGGTGTGGGATAGGGAGCCTAAGGCCAAGGCGGTTCCGGCTTAAGATTTTTTTCGTTAGGAAGGGCGCCTTCGCGGGCAAGCTTCACTCCAGGGTCGGTGTCGATTTCAAAATCAACGCGAACCTGCAGGAGCGAGGCTTGCCCGCGAAGCTTTTAAGGCTTGCGTGGACTCAGAACCATCTGCGCCGGAATGTTGCGCAGAATCTGTTTCTCCAGCTTCAGATCAAACTCCGAATCCAGCTTCTTCACCCGTTTGGTCAGCAGCGTGGCCAGCCATGGGTAATCCTGGGTGCGCGGCACCTGAATGCTCACGTCGCACTGATAATTCACCACATCGGCGGCGATGGCATCCAGTTGACGACGAAGCTTGCTCATATCGGTGAGGTTCAATGCGACCGTGGTGCTTTCAGCCGTCGGGTCGATGACTTTGGCTTGAGGCTTGGCTTCGGCAGCCTTGAGCGCCGCTTCGGCTTTATCCAGTTCCGCCTTGCGGGCATGGACAATGGCGCTGTTGACGCCACCGGTTAGCGCCGGGGCCTTGGGCATCAATACCCGGGCACGGCTGAGGGCGGTGGCTGCTGCATTCACATCACCTTTTTGCAACACGATCTGGCTACGCAACAAATAAGCCTCAGCCAATTGCCGCTGGTATTGCTCGAGGGATTGATCGTTGGGCGACTCGGCCTGCAAGGCTGCCAATTGTCCTTCGGCAGTGGCCAGCTCGCTGCTGGCCAGGCTTTGTTCCAGCTGTGCGATAGCCGTGGCCCGTGCATCGGGGGCCTCGATGGCCGCCGGTGGCGTGCTTTGGCAAGCGCCCAGTAGCAGCGAAAATGCGACAAGGAGCAGATAACGGGAGGCGAACAGCTTCATTCCTGCGACTCTCTATTTGCGCAAAAAACGAGCAAGTCTACACCCCTCGACGGGGCAGGACAAAACTCAGCAGAAACAGTGCGGCAGCCGTCACCACAATCGACGGGCCGGCCGGGGTGTCCTTGAACCAGGACAACGCCAGCCCGCCACACACCGCGAGCATGCCCAGCAGGCTCGCGCCCAGTGCCATCTGCTCCGGCGAGCGGGCGTGACGCTGTGCCGCAGCCGCCGGAATAATCAGTAACGAAGTAATCAGCAACACGCCGACGATTTTCATTGCCACCGCGATCACCACAGCGATCAGCAACATCAGGGCCAGGCGCAACGCCGCCACTGGCAAACCTTCCACTTTGGCCAGTTCTTCGTGCACCGTAATCGCCAGCAAAGGTCGCCACAGCGTGACCAGCAATGTCAGCACCGCCGCGCTACCGCCGAGGATCCAGGCCAGATCGGTCGGACTGATCGCCAGCAAGTCGCCGAACAGATAGGCCATCAGGTCGATCCGCACTTCATGCATGAAGCTTAGTACCACAAGACCCAGAGAGAGCGTGCTCGGTGCGAGAATTCCCAAAAGCGTGTCGGACGCCAGTGGCTGCCGTTGTTGCAACGTCACCAGCAATACCGCCAGCAACAAGCAGCCTACAGTAACGGCAACGGTCGGGCTGACATCCAGCAGAAAACCCAACGCCACGCCGAGCAATGCGGCGTGGGACAGCGTGTCGCCGAAATAGGCCATGCGCCGCCAGACCACGAACGAACCCAACGGGCCCGCGACCAGCGCCAGGGCCAGACCTGCAAGCAGGGCATAAAGCAGAAAATCAGCCATGCTTACAGCTATCTCCATGAACGTGAGTCGACGGGACCGCGCTGACCACCGAGCCATGCAGGTCGTGGGCGTGGTCGTGATGGTGGTGATATATCGCCAGGCTTTGTGCGTTTTTTCCGAACAGCTCGACGAATGCCGGATCGCCGCTGACCTGCTCGGGATGCCCGGAACAGCAGACATGGCGATTCAGGCACACCACCTGATCGGTGGTGCTCATCACCAGATGCAAATCGTGAGAGACCATCAAAACGCCGCAACCATGACGGTCGCGCAAGCGTGTTATCAGGCTGTAGAGCTCGGCTTGACCGGCCACATCGACACCTTGCACCGGTTCATCAAGCACCAGCAATTCCGGCTCGCGCAACAGTGCCCGAGCCAGCAGCACCCGCTGCATTTCGCCACCGGAAACACTTTGCACCGGGCTGTCGATGACCTGTTCGGCACCGACTTCCTTGAGGGCCGCCAAGGCGCGAGCGCGGTCCACGCCCGGCACCAGACGCAAGAAGCGCAGCACCGACAGCGGCAGGGTCGGATCGACATGGAGTTTTTGCGGCATGTAACCGACGCGCAACTTCGGCTTGCGCCAGACGCTGCCGCTGTCCGGCTTCAACAGACCGAGCACCGCGCGCACCAGCGTGGTTTTGCCGGCACCGTTGGGGCCGATCAAGGTGACGATCTGCCCCGGCTCGACGCTCAGCTCGATGTTGTCCAGCACGTTTTGCCCGGCAAAGGTGACAGCCACCTGCTCGAGGCGAATCAGCGCGTTGCTCATCAAGCCCCCTGGCAACCCGAGCAGAGACCGATCACTTCAACGGTCTGGGCCTCGACGATAAATCCGACATCTTTGGCGCTATTGATGATCGCGTCGCTGATGGATTTCTGTTCGAGTTCGATGGCGGCGTGGCATTCGCGGCAGATCAGGAACTGGCCCTGGTGAGCGTGTTCCGGGTGATTACAGCCGACAAAGGCGTTCAGCGAGGAGATGCGGTGTACCAGGCCGTTTTCCAGCAGGAAATCCAGCGCGCGGTACACGGTTGGAGGCGCGGCGCGGCGGCCGTCCTGCTCGCTGAGCACCGCCAGAATGTCGTAGGCACCCAGCGGTTTGTGGCTTTGCCATACCAGTTCCAGCACCCGCCGGCGCAAAGCGGTCAGGCGCAGCCCCTGACGTGCGCACAAGGCATCGGCCTCAGACAATGCGCTATGCACGCAATGAGAGTGGTCGTGGGGACGGCTGGCAATCGGTGTTTTAGGCATGAGCGGCGACGAGTTTTGTGAGAGACGTTATTATGTTACCCGTTCTCGCCTCTTCGAGTGGTCATCGTGTCCCGACTTTTTTCTATCTTTGTCGCATTTGTCGCAAGTTTTCTGCTGATCGGCTCAGCTCAAGCCGAGGTCAAAGTCCTCACCAGCGTCAAACCCCTGCAGCTGATAGCCGCAGCGGTGCAGGACGGCGTAGCGGTTCCGGAAGTCTTGCTGCCGCCCGGCACCTCGCCCCATAACTACGCCTTGCGCCCTTCCGACGTACGGAAAGTGCAATCGGTGGATCTGGTGTACTGGATCGGCCCGGACATGGAAGGTTTTCTGCCTCGCGTACTGAAAGGTCGTACGCTGCCGAGCGTTGCGGTGCAGGATTTGCCTGGCCTGAAACTGCGACACTTCGCCGAAGATAACCACTCTCACGCCGAAGAAGCCGACGAGCATGACCACGATCACCGCCCCGGCAGCCTGGATGCACACTTGTGGTTGTCACCGATCAACGCCCGAGTGATCGCCAGCAAAATGGCCACCGACCTCAGCGCGGCCGATCCGGCCAACGCGGCGCGCTACCAGAGCAACCTGAAGGCATTCGACGAGCGTCTGGATGCTTTGGACCTGCGCCTGAAAGCCCGTCTGGCGGGTATCGCGGGTAAGCCTTATTTCGTGTTCCACGAAGCCTTCGACTACTTCGAAGACGCTTATGGCCTCAAGCACACCGGCGTGTTCAGTGTCGCTGCCGAAGTGCAGCCCGGTGCCCAACATGTGGCAGCGATGCGCACCCGGTTGCAGGAAGTCGGCAAGACTTGCGTGTTCAGCGAACCTCCGCTGCGCCCACGCCTGGCAGAAACCCTGGTGGCCGGGCTGCCGGTGAAACTGGCGGAACTGGATGCGCTGGGCGGATACACGCCAGCGACCGCTCAGGGCTATGAGCAATTGCTGGAAAAGCTGGGGAATGATTTGGCGGGGTGTCTGGAGTCGTTGTAGTTCCGAAAATTGTGTCGCCCCAATCGCGGGCAAGCCACGCTCCCACAGGGTTTGTGTCGTTCGCCAATACTATGAACGACACAAACCCTGTGGGAGCGTGGCTTGCCCGCGATGCTTTTAGAGGGCGAAAGGCAACGGCGTGCTGACCTTCTGCCGTTGCGCCAGCCGCAGCTGAAACTCCATCGGATCGTGAATCAACACGTCCTGCCCGGCGAAAGACTCCGCGGCGATCAACCGCGACAACCAGAACCGCACGCACGCCACGCGCAGCATGGTCGGCCACAGCTCGGCTTCGGCAGCGGTAAACGGTCGCAGCGCGGCATAAGCACCCAGCAGCGCCCGCGCCCGAGCGCCATCAAGCTGCCCTTGCTCGTCCGAACACCAATCGTTCAAGGCAATCGCCACGTCGTAGAGCATCGGCCCCGAACAGGCGTTGTAGAAGTCGATCAACCCGGTCAGGTGCGTGCCTTCGAACATCGCATTATCGCGGAACAGGTCCGCATGGATGTTGGCCCGCGGCAGCGCCAGAATTTTCGTCTTCTGCTGTGTGATTTCATCCAGCGCCCGTTGCAGCAAATCGCTTTGCTCGGCATTCAGATGCGAAAGCAACTGCGTGCCCTCCTCCAGCATCCAGTCCAGGCCGCGATCGGTTTTGCGTTTGATCATGTTGGCCTGGGTCGCCAGGTGCAGATGAGCCAGCAGCTCGCCGACCTGAGCGCAATGCTGCGCGTTGGCATCCTTGATGTGCTTGCCCGCCAGACGTGGCTGCAGCAGCGCAGGTTTACCGGCCAGTTCGCGCAAGGCGACGCCGTCGGTGGTGCGCAGTGCATAAGGCACCGGCAGGTCGGCGTCGTGCAGCACGTCGAGCAGCTCGATGAAGAACGGCATCTCCTGCACCGGACCTCGCTCGACCAGGGTCAGGACAAACTCGCCCTGCTCCAGGCTGATAAAGAAATTGGTGTTTTCGCTACCGGCGGCGATCCCCTGGAAATCAAGCAGGCGGCCGAGCCCATAAGGGGCGAGAAAGGTTTCCAGCTCGGGCCGAGCCAGGGGGGTGAACACAGACATGGTTAAAACTGCCAGTACGGGCGCCGCGACTGCCAGCGCCAATTTAAGTTAGGAGCGGCTTACCACTCGAATATTTTCCACGACGGAATCAACATATCCGGCTGATCCGAGCGGATGAAGTTACCGTCCGAGCCATCAGCGCGCACAAGGAAATACGGTTTACCGACTTTCGGGGTCACCTTGATGGCATACAAAAAACCATTTTGCCGATACTCCTGAATGGTTTTGTCACCTTCCGTGCGGATTGTTACATCCGGGTCTGCCGAGGGCGCGTCATCCGCGGCCATGGCAGCCAAAGGAGTGATTGCGAACAAGCCAGCCAGCAACAAGCGATTTAGTGTGCGCATGATAACCTTGTCCCTTTGTCGTCAACGGTCCCGCTATTCTAGCGCCGGACCCGCCGAAAAGGTTGATCCTGCTCATGAGCCAAGCCCCCCTCGTCCTGGTGGACGGTTCTTCTTATCTGTACCGCGCCTTTCACGCGCTGCCACCGCTGACCACGTCCAAAGGCCTGCCGACCGGTGCGGTCAAGGGCGTCTTGAACATGCTCAAGAGTCTGCGCAAGCAGTACCCGGACAGCCCGTTCGCCGTGGTATTCGACGCCAAGGGCGGGACGTTCCGCGACGCGATGTTCGCCGAATACAAGGCCAATCGCCCAAGCATGCCTGACGATATGCGGGTCCAGATCGAGCCGCTGCACGCCAGCGTCAAGGCCCTGGGCTTTCCATTGCTGTGCGTGGACAACGTCGAAGCGGACGACGTGATCGGCACCTTGGCCCGCAGCAGCGCGGCCGCCGACCGTCCGGTGGTGATCTCCACCGGCGACAAGGACATGGCGCAACTGGTCGACGGGCACATTACCTTGGTCAATACGATGACCGGTAGCGCACTGGACGTAGAAGGCGTGAAGGAGAAATTCGGCGTCGCTCCCGAGCAGATCATCGATTATCTGGCACTGATGGGCGATTCGTCCGACAACATCCCGGGCGTTCCGGGCATCGGCCCCAAAACCGCTTCCGGCCTGCTGGTCGGCGTGAACGGCGGCCTGACCGAGCTCTATGCGCAGCTCGATATCGTCCCGACCCTGCCGATTCGCGGCGCCAAAACCCTGCCGGCCAAGCTCGAAGAGCATAAGGAGATGGCGTTCCTCTCCTATCAACTGGCAACCATCAAGATCGACGTACCGCTGGACATCGGTCTCGACGATCTGCAAATGGGTCCGCCAGATCACGACAAGCTCGCCGAGCTCTACACCCTGCTGGAATTCAAAAGCTGGTTCGAAGAAAACCAGCGCGACGCGAAGCGCTCGGGTCAGGACATTGTCGAGGTCGCCCAGGAACAGCCGGGTGCTGCCGAAGCGAAGTACGAAACCATCCTCGACCAGCAACACTTCGAGGCCTGGCTGGACAAGCTCGACAAGGCACCACTGATCGCCTTCGTCACCGAAGCCAATGGTACCGATGCTCAACATGCACAACTGGTGGGTCTGTCGTTTTCCGTCGCGGCCAACGAAGCGGCCTACATTCCGCTGACCCATTCCTACATGGGCGTGCCGGAGCAACTGGATCGCGACACCGTGCTGCTGGCGTTGAAACCGCTGCTGGAAAACCCGAATAAGCTGAAAGTCGGCCAGCATGCGAAATTCGAAACCAATATCCTCGCCAACTGCGCCATCGGTGGCGATCAGAGCAACGGGATTATTGTTCAGGGTATTGCCTACGACACTATGCTCGAGTCTTACGTCCTGGACTCGACGGCCACCCGCCACGACATGGACAGCCTGGCGCTCAAGTACCTGGGCCAAAGCAAGACCGATATTCAAGGAATCGCGGGCAAAGGCGTCAAACAGCTGACTTTCGACCAGATCTCTCTTGAGCTGGCGGGCCCCTATGCTGCCGAAGATGCCGATGTCACCTTCCAGCTGCACCAGGCTTTGCAGGAAAAACTGGCAGCAACGCCAAGCCTGTGCAAAGTGCTCAACGAGATTGAAATGCCGCTGATGCCGGTTCTGGCCCGAATCGAACGCCAAGGCGCACTCGTAGATGCCAACCTGCTCGGCATCCAGAGCGTCGAACTGGGCGAGAAACTGGTCGCCCTTGAGCGTGAGGCGTTCGCCATTGCCGGTGAAGAATTCAACCTGGGTTCGCCGAAGCAACTGGGCGTGATCCTCTACGAAAAACTCGGTTTGCCTGTACTTAGCAAAACCGCCAAGGGCCAGGCCTCGACCGCCGAAGCGGTGTTGGCTGAGTTGGCCGAACAAGACTACCCGCTGCCCAAGGTGCTGATGCAATACCGCTCGCTGAGCAAACTCAAAAGCACCTACACCGACCGTTTGCCTGAGCAGATCAACGCTCGTACCGGGCGCATTCATACGTCTTACCAGCAAGCCGTCGCCGCCACCGGACGCTTATCGTCGATCGACCCGAACCTGCAGAACATTCCGATTCGCACTGCCGAAGGTCGGCGGATTCGTCAGGCGTTCGTCGCGCCGAAAGGCTACAAGTTGCTGGCCGCGGACTACTCGCAAATCGAACTGCGGATCATGGCGCATCTGGCCAAGGATGAAGGCTTGTTGCATGCCTTCCGCAACAACCTCGATGTACACCGCGCCACGGCCGCAGAGGTGTTTGGCGTCGAACTGGACGCGGTCACTAACGATCAGCGTCGTAGCGCGAAAGCCATCAACTTCGGTTTGATCTACGGCATGAGCGCGTTTGGCCTGGCCAAGCAGATCGGCGTTGACCGCAAACAGTCCCAAGCCTACATCGACCGCTACTTCGCCCGTTATCCCGGCGTCCTGGAATACATGGAGCGCACGCGCGCCCAGGCCGCCGAGCAGGGTTTCGTCGAAACCATCTTTGGTCGTCGTTTGTACCTGCCGGAAATCAACGCGAAAAACCAGGCCCTGCGCAAAGCAGCGGAGCGCACGGCAATCAACGCCCCGATGCAAGGCACCGCGGCGGACATCATCAAGAAAGCCATGGTAACGGTAGATAACTGGCTGACATCGTCAGGTCTGGACGCCAAAGTCATCCTGCAAGTACACGATGAATTGGTGCTTGAGGTGCGTGAGGATCTGATCGACCAGGTGCGTGAGGATATTCGCGTACACATGAGCAGCGCAGCACAGCTGGATGTACCGCTTCTGGTCGAGGTGGGCATAGGCAACAACTGGGATGAAGCGCACTGATCGGTATGAAAGACGCCTGTGCTGCGGCCTAATGCCGCAGCACAAAATAACGAAGGGCTATAGTGCGGAAAATGACGTCGATTATTTCCAATAGTTTTTGAAAATAGTCTGAACTAAATCCGTGAACCGCCACTCAGAGATACTGAATGGCTGGTGAAGCCCTTCGATGCTCCTATGTTGTGTTAAGTGTTGGCAGATATCTGGACCCCGCCCTAGCGGTCCGGAGCTTGAACCCCGGAACTTCTCCCTCCCCATATGAAGTCCGGGGTTTTTTTTGCCTGGCTTTTCACCTGTAAAGTCTTACTCGGCAGTCTCGCTGCCCTTGTCCGCCAACTCCATCCAGCCCGCCAGTACAGTGTAGGCGTCTTCCAGGCCCATGCGTTTGGGTGCCGAAAACAGCTGGATAGTGATCGAATCGCCCCAGCCCTTGCGGATTTCCGCCTGAACCTTGAGCAATGCGTTTTTTGCCGCACCGTAGGTCAGCTTGTCTGCCTTGGTCAGCAAAATATGCATCGGCATGCCACTGGCGATGGCCCAATCGAGCATCAGCAGGTCGAAATCGGTCATTGGATGACGGATGTCCATCATCAGAATCAAACCTTTCAAACTCTCGCGACCGCCCAGATAGGCTTCGAGGTGACGCTGCCAGTGCAGCTTCAACGGGATCGGCACTTTCGCGTAACCGTAACCCGGCAGGTCGACCAAACGGCGTTCATCGTCTAGCTTGAAGAAGTTCAACAGCTGTGTGCGACCCGGTGTTTTCGAGGTCCGCGCCAGGCTGGCGTGTGTCAGGGTGTTCAACGCGCTGGACTTGCCGGCGTTGGAACGCCCGGCGAAGGCCACTTCAAAGCCTTCGTCGTCGGGGCATTGGTCGACTTTGGCGGCGCTGAGCATGAAGGTGGACTGTTGGCACAGGCCGAGGATGGGGTTCTTGAGTTGCATGGGATTTCCGATGTGGGCGGCGCCGGGAATGGACGCGGCAAGCAGTGTCGTTTCCGTTTCAGTGACGCCAGTATATAATGCCGCAGATTTTGTGTGCGCTTTGTCCCAGCGTAGGATGAAGTTCACGAGAGCGATTAACCTTGATTGCGCATTAGAACGCAGCACGCTCTCAACCCTGAAAAGGTCGTTTTATGACGAAATGGCTGCTAGCTGCCGGTGTCTTGATGCCGCTTTACAGCGCTCAGGCTACACAGGATCCGGAAGCTGTGTACAACCGTGTTTGTGGTGCCTGTCATTCCGGCCAACTACCCATGGCGCCCCGCAAGGGCGATCAGGAAGCCTGGACGCCGAGATTGGCGAAAGGTATGGAGACGCTGGTGCAACACGTGACCCAGGGTTTCAAGGCGATGCCGCCGCGTGGTTTGTGCATGGACTGCAGTGCCGAGGATTACCGAGCCATCATCCACTGGATGAGCGAGTAAACCCGGCCCATAACTCTTTAACCCTTAGCCGTAGTTGGATTAGCTGATGAACAAATTGATCGTGAGTCTGCTGTTGACCGTGGGGATCTCCGGCATTGCCCATGCTGCAGGTGATGCGACTGCTGGTCAGGCGAAAGCCGCAGTATGTGGCGCCTGTCATGGCCCGGATGGCAATAGCATGGCGCCTAACTTTCCGAAACTGGCAGGTCAGGGCGAGCGTTATCTGAACAAGCAGCTGCACGACATCAAGTCCGGCAAACGCACGGTACTGGAAATGACCGGCCTGCTGACCAACCTGAGTGATCAGGACCTGGCCGATATCTCCGCCTACTTCGCCAGCCAGAAAGGCAGCGTCGGTGCCGCCGACCCGAAAGTCGTGGCTCGTGGTGAAGCACTGTTCCGTGGTGGCGATCTGGCCAAGGGCCTGCCTTCCTGCACCGGCTGCCATTCGCCTAATGGCACCGGCAACGCCGCAGCGGGCTTCCCGCATCTGGGCGGGCAACACGCTCAATATGTCGCCAAGCAACTGACCGAATTCCGCAAGGAAGAAGGCGGCCGCACCAACGACGGCGACACCAAACCGATGCAGAGCATCGCTAAAAAGCTCAGCGACGAAGATATCGCCGCAGTCTCCAGCTATATTCAAGGCTTGCACTAAGGCCTGTGATCGAGCGTTGTGAGTGATGTACGTCTCTTGCAACGTTAACACTCGATTAATCCGTCGATGCAAACATAAAAAGGGTAGCTTTGGCTGCCCTTTTTTGTGGCCGCTGCCGTTACACTACAAACTCAAGCCCGCCAGGATCTGTCTGAAAACAGGTCGCGCGAGGCGACCCAATTGTCCAGGAGTAAAGCATGCGTAATCTGATCATCAGCGCCGCGCTCGTCGCTGCCAGCCTGTTCGGCATGACTGCCCAAGCCGCCGAAAAACCTGAAGCACCCTATGTCGAGCTGAGCAATCCGGTCCCGGTGGCCGTGCCTGGCAAGATCGAAGTCGTGGAACTGTTCTGGTACGGCTGTCCGCATTGCTATGCCTTCGAACCCGTCGTTAACCCATGGGCTGAAAAACTGCCTGCCGACGTGAACTTCGTGCGGATTCCCGCCATGTTTGGCGGCCCGTGGGACGCACACGGCCAGATGTTCCTGACGCTTGAAGCCATGGGTGTCGAAAGCAAGGTTCACGCTGCAGTTTTCGAAGCGATTCAGAAAGAACACAAGAAACTGACCGACAAAGAAGACATGGCGGACTTCCTGGCGACCCAAGGAGTAGACAAGGATAAGTTCCTGGCCACCTTCGACTCCTTTGCCATCAAGGGCCAGATCAACAAAGCCAAAGAACTTGCAAAGAAATATGAAATCTCCGGCGTGCCTACCATGATCGTCAACGGCAAGTATCGCTTTGACATCGGCTCTGCCGGCGGTGCCGAACAAGCGCTGAAACTGGCCGACCAACTGGTTGCCAAAGAGCGAGCGGCAACCAAGGCCGTCGCCAACTAAGCGCGGCACCTGCCATGCGCCGCTGGGGAACTGAACGCATCGTTGGCCTGCATCACCCGCGGGTCAACGAGCATCACCTGGAATCGACGGGGTTGCCCGTGGACAACCGTCTGCGTTTGCTCAGTTTCAACATCCAGGTCGGTATCAGTACCGAGCGCTATCGGCACTATCTGACCCGCGGCTGGCAACATCTGTTGCCGCACACCGGGCGTGCCGACAATCTGCAAAAAATCGGTAATCTGCTGGGCGACTTCGACCTGGTCGCCTTGCAGGAAGCCGATGGCGGCAGCCTGCGATCAGGCTACGTCAATCAGGTCGAACACCTGGCGCAGCTCGGCGCCTTCCCTTATTGGTATCAACAACTCAATCGCAATCTCGGTCATCTCGGCCAACACAGCAATGGCGTGCTCAGCCGCCTGCGCCCGTGGGCGATCGAAGATCATCCGCTGCCAGGACCCAAGGGTCGCGGGGCCATTCTGGTGCGCTTCGGCGAAGGTCCGGAGGCACTCGTGGTAGTGATGATGCACCTGGCGCTGGGCGCTCGCGCCCGGAGCATGCAACTGGCTTACATCCGCGAGTTGATCGGCGGCTATAAACACCAGGTGCTGATGGGCGATATGAATACCCATGCCAGTGACTTGCTGCAAAACTCCCCGTTGCGTGATTTAGGCCTGCTCGCGCCGCAACTGGAAGCGACCTTTCCCAGCTGGCGCCCACAGCGCTGCCTGGACCATATTCTGCTCAGCCCCACCCTGACCCTTGAAAAAGTCGAAGTGCTGGCACATCCCATTTCCGATCACCTGCCGGTCGCGGTAGAGATTCGTCTGCCGGGTTCGCTCACGGCTGATGCATTGCCCGCGTTGAGTCCTGCCTGAATGAGCGACGAAGCACAGCGCTGGAAAGAGAAATACCTCAAAAGCATCGAGCAACAAGAAAAACTGGAACGTCGATGGGACGCCCGGCTTGATCTGCTGCGTCGTGGGTTGGTGCGCAGCACCCTGGCCGCAGAAGGTACTGATCGCGCCGTTGATCAATGCATGAAGGAAATGCGCGAAGTCGTCCGCACCGATGACATGGACGCCGGCCTGGCGGCCTTGCTGCCACGCCTGGAAAAGGCCGTGCTCGACTCCGAGCAACGCCGGGAAACCCGGGTCGATCAAGTCAGTGCCGCCCTGACGGCGCTGGTCTCTCAACTGCAAGCGCTGCCACTGCCCCGGGAAGTGAGCCGGCCACTGAAGAATTTCGCCAAGCAGCTGGACGGACGAGTGGGCCAGGCTCGCGAGATCCCGTTACTGCTCAGCGAACTGAGTGGCTTGCAAGGCAAAGCCTTGAACCTGCTGGAGAACCCTGCAGAGCCTGGTCGCCCGAGTTTGCTGCAACGCCTGTTCGGTAGGGAAACGGAAGAGACCGCGCCACAGGTCGCCGCCCCCGCATCGCCAATGCCTGCCCCGCAACCTGTCGAACCGGTTGCAGCAGCGGCCGAGCCCCCACAAGCGGTGATCAATCTCACGCCAGCCGCCCATAAACCGCAGGTGTTGCCAACAGTAGAAGCCGCCCTGCCCGCCGCTACGCGCCCTGAGCCAGTGCAAATTCAGGCACCAACAGCAATGGCACCTGCGGCTGAAGTCGTGGCGTTTGTCCCGCCCGTCCTTGAGCCAGAATCTACGGGCAGCCAAGTCCTGGAGTTACAAACCCGAGCGAATGTCGAGCAGACACAAGAGACGGCTCCAATGATCACCCTACCGGCCACTCAGGCTCCGTCGGCAATCAATCCCGATGAACTGACTCCGGAGACCATCGATCCAGAGCCGTCCGAGCACGATGTTCTGTATGCCCTGCCGGACTCGCCGGAGCCATCCTACAGCTCTGTCGCCAAGCACATCGAAGACACGCTGCTGGGTCTTCTCGATGACCTGGCACTGCCCGAACGCCATCGTCCGCAAGCCGAGGCGATGCGGGATCGCCTGCAAAATGGCTTGAACTGGTACGAATTGCTACCGATCCTCGATGACCTGGCAACGTTGATGCTAGCGATCACCGACAGCGGCCAACACGAATTCGAAGCGTATTTGCAGCAACTCAACGAACGCCTCGAGTCATTCCAGAGCAACTTGCAAGCCGCGAGCGACGGCCACGCCGACAACCGCTCGGCCGCGCGGGAAATGGACACACAGATTCGCGAGCAAGTTGACGGCTTGCAAAGCAGCATGCAGGAAGCGGCAGACCTTGATGATCTCAAGCATGTGCTGGAAAACCATCTCGAAGGCCTGCTCGGCACCATGGACCAACACCAGAAGCAGCGCGATGAGCGTGAGCAGGAAGTAGCAGCCCGCCTGCAAAGCCTGGCCGAAAGGGTTGCTCACATGGAGCAGGAAGCCCTGGGCTACCGCGAGCATCTCGAAGAGCAGCGCCAGAAGGCCTTGATCGATCCCTTGACCGGCCTGCCGAATCGAGCGGCCTGGAGCGAACGCCTGGAGCAGGAAATCGGTCAATGGCAACAACATGGCAATACCCTGTTGCTGGCAATGCTCGACCTCGACCATTTCAAACGCATCAATGACAACTACGGCCATCTGGCGGGCGACAAGGTGCTGAAAATCATCGCCAGCGTGCTACGCAAGCGTCTGCGGGGGACTGATTTCATTGCCCGATTTGGCGGTGAGGAATTTGTACTGTTGATGCCTGCCACACCACCTATGGCTGGCGCGAAGCTGCTGGAAGCGTTGCGCGCATCGATCGAAGCCTGCCCGTTCCACTTCAAGGGCGAGCGAGTCACTATCACCATTTCCATGGGACTGACCGCCTTCAGATCGGGCGAACATAGTGATCTGGTGCTTAAAAGAGCCGATCAGGCGCTATATCGGGCGAAAAATAATGGCCGGAATCGAATAGAACTGGGCTGATAGCTAATTGTTCCATTTTGTTTAAAACAGCATTTTTTGCCATCTGCGCGCAAGGCAATACCGTTACACTGTTGCATTATTGTCCTGCGTGTACTGCCTCCCGCCATGAAATGTCTTGTTCTTATTGCGTCGCTGCTTCTATTAGCCGGTTGTGCCGGCGGCCCCCGAATCGATACCAGCCACCCTTCAGCCAATCACGACAGTCGTATCCAGTTCGTGGTGATGCATTACACCTCCGCCTCCCTGGAAACCTCGCTGCAATTGCTGACTCATGGCGAAGTCAGCAGCCACTACCTGATTAGCGACGACAAGCGCGCCACTATTTATAAGCTGATGGATGAAAATTTCCGGGCCTGGCACGCTGGCGAAAGCGAATGGCAAGGCCGGACCTGGCTGAACTCCAGCTCCATTGGTATCGAGATCGTTAATCAGGGCTTTGAGGACACCCCGACCGGGCGTCTCTGGTATCCCTATAGCGAAGCCCAGATTCAGTCGATGATCTTTCTGCTCAAGGACATCAGCAAACGCCAAGGCATCAGCCCCCGCCATATCATTGGCCATAGCGACATCGCACCGATGCGCAAGCTCGACCCCGGCCCGCTGTTTCCCTGGAAGCGCCTGGCTGCCGAAGGCCTGGGGATCTGGCCGGACGAGCAGGCCGTGGCGCGCCAGCAAGCCCAGTTCGCGGTGCAATTACCCAGCATCAGTTGGTTTCAGGGGCAGCTTGCCCGCCTGGGCTACGCCACGCCACAAACCGGCGAATTGGATGTAGAGACACGTAATGTGTTGGCAGCCTTTCAGCTGCATTTTCGCCCTTCCCGTTTCGACGGTACGCCGGATGCGCAAACTGCGGCGATCCTTCAGGTGTTGAATCAGACAAAATAATGACGCCCGCCCGACGGTCAGCGCTTTTTCGGAATCAGCAGCTATAACTCATTGGTAATTCTTCGGATATTCCATGATGCCTGCTGCTCGGGAGAGACTGCATAGTTGGTTCTATCGCCCTTGGTTTTTGGCGATGCTGGCTACTGCCCTGAGTGCAACGCTGTTGACGGTCGGCAGTTTGTTCGTGGCGATGAATCAAGTCGAGCACAACGAAAGCCAGGAAATGAACGCCCAGGGAGAACGCTTTCTGGTCCGCCTGGAACAGTTGTTCGGGCAGTTGCGCGAAAGCCTCGATGATCTGGAAGCCCAACCGTTGCGAGGTTGCGATGACGAAATGATCGCCACCCTGCAGCAGGTCAGCTTCAATTACCGCTTCGTTTATGAAGCCGCTTATATGGACACTTCGCGAACCTGCTCCAACCGCCCCCGCCAGGAAGGGGTGTCGCTGATCCGACCGCCAGACATCAAGGGCCCCACCTACAGCTATTGGCTGAACACCACCACCGAACCCGATGAGAACCGCGCCGCACTGATGCTTGGGCGTGGCAATTTCCGGGTGGCGACGTCGCGCGGGCATCTGACCGACATGGTCGATCTTTCTCCGGGGAGCAGCCTGTTGGTGGTGCTCGACCACGGCACCCGGGCGATTCCGGTACTCGGTGTCGCGCAGGCTTGGCCCCCCACGGAACCCTGGCCCCCGAAAAGCCCCAATGCGCTGCAAGTCACCCATACCCGCCTGATTTACCGAATGCCCACTAATACACCTGAATACCAACTGGTACTGATCACACCGCGCACCGGGATGCATGTGCCGGCGGTATGGTGGTGGCTACTGCCGGCGAGCCTGGCGCTGAGTGCCTGTGTAGGCATTCTGGTGTTTTTGCTGGTACGCCAGCGTCAGTCGCTGGATGCCGAACTGCAAGGCGCCATGCGGCGAGGCGAGCTGCAGGTGTTGTATCAACCGATCTTCGACCTCGACAGCCGCAACTGCGTCGGTGCCGAAGCCCTGCTGCGCTGGCGAAGGCCGGACGGCACGCTGACCAGTCCGGACCTGTTCATTCCAATGGCGGAGAATACCGGCCAGATCCGCCAGATGACCGATTTCGTATTGCAACGCCTGCTGGAACAGCTCGGGCAACTGTTGCGGTCCAATCCGCAGCTGTACATCTCGGTCAACCTGGCGGCCTGCGATGTCATGGTGCCGCGTATCGGTCAGGTGATGGCGCGTCTGTTGAGTATGCACCGGGTGGCGGCCAGGCAAATTGCCTTTGAGGTGACCGAACGCGGACTGGTGGATGTGGTGGTAGCCAGAGAGAATCTGCAAGCCCTGCGGGATGTCGGGCATCAGGTGCTGATCGACGACTTTGGCACCGGCTATTGCAGCCTCGCCTACCTGCAAACCCTACCGGTGGACTGCCTGAAAATCGACAAAGCGTTTATCGACGCGCTGGGCCATGATGCCGCCAGCAGCGGCGTGGCACCGCACATCATTCGCATGGCTCAGGCCCTGCAACTCAAGGTAATTGCAGAAGGCATCGAACATGAAGCCCAAGCAGTGTTTCTGAGCAGCGAAGGGGTGAAGTTCGGCCAGGGTTGGTTGTTCGCCCATGCACTGAGCGCCGTGCAGTTCATCGAACTGATTACCCGTGGCCGTCGACTGAGCACGCGACGTCAGGATGACGAAGCCTGAGATGACTCCGGTTTATATCGCCAGTGTCATGTAGAACTGCGTCCCCTGCCCCGGCCGCGAGTAAACCCCCATCCGCCCGCCATGCAGCTGCACGATTTCTTTGCACAGCGCCAGACCGAGCCCGGCACCGCCCTTTTTGCGGCCGACCTGGACGAAGGGCTCGAAGATCCGTCCTTGCTGGCCGTAAGCAATGCCTTCGCCGTTGTCCTCGACGCTGATAATCATCCGCTCTCCATGGCGCCGGGCCTGCAAACGGATCAGTCCATCGTGGGAGGTATGGCGCAAGGCGTTGTCGATCAGGTTGTCGAGCACCCGCTCCAGTTGCGCCTGATCGGCTTGCAGGCGCGGCAACGGTCCCTGCACCTCCACCAGCAGCTCAATGCCCTTTTCCTGTGCCGGGCCGGCAAAACGTATCTGGGCCTGATCCAGCAAGTCTTCGATGGAGCACGGTGCCAGCGTGAGTTTTTGCAGACCGTTTTGGTAGCGAGAGAAATTCAGCAGGTCGTTGATCAGCTGCATCAGGCGCTGCATTTCTTCGTTGACGGTGTCCAGCAGGTCGGCTTCGCGGGAGTCTTCGGCAAAATGCGTCCGCTCGCGAAACAGGCCGAATGCCATGTGCATCCCGGTAACCGGCGTGCGCAACTCATGGGAGGCGCGCAAGACAAACTCGCTGCGTACGCGTTCGAAGGCACGTTGTTCGGTGACGTCATGCAACACCATCACCGCGCCGAGAATATGACCCTGGGTATGGCTGACCGGCGTCAGGCTATACGTCAGCAATCGCGACTCGCCATCGACCTCGATACTCAGGTCTTCCGGCGCTCGTTCCGGAGTGCCGCCGCGCAACACCAACTGCAGTTGTTCATCCAGCTCGGGACGCTCAAGCGCCGTGCCCAGCCCTTGGCCGAGACGATCGGTGTCCCAGCCTAATTGGCGCTGAGCAACCGGGTTGAGGTGCTCGAGATGACCTTGACGATCAATAATCAGCAAACCATCGTCGATGCTGTCGAGCACCGCCTGCAAACGTTGCTGACCGGCGAGCAGCTCGTCGATATTGGTAGCCTGGTGCTCACGCAAGGCCTCGGCCATGATTCCGAAACGCCGGGTCAACTGGTTCATTTCCACGGCGGAAGAAATCGGCAGGGTCACTTCGAAATTGCCTTGGCCGATATTGTCAGCGGCCTGCACCAGAGCCTCGATCGGCGCCCCGAACCGCCGGGCGATCGCATGGGCGGTAATGAACCCGATGAACAATACCGCCACTCCGACCAACCCAAGCAGGCCGGCAATTAACAGTGCCCGCTCCCGGGCCTTGCGTTCGATCTCAGTGATGTTATCCAGCGCGCGCTTCTGTTCAGAGATCAAACCGTTACGCAACGCGTTGAATTTTTCCGTGAGACCCTCGTTATCATTGACTACCTGTACCGGAGCACGGGAAAGATCAAAGGCCTGCAACAAGTTCTGATAATCAGCCTTGGCTTTTTTGAAACCATACTGGGCACCCTCGCCGGAGGGCTCGCGAGCAATGCCTTCATCAAGCAACTCAAGGGAGTGTTGCCTGGATGCCTCGAACGCCGCAGGGTCAGGGTTTTCGCCAAGCACGATGATCAGTTGATCACCCAGGGTCTGACGCAGCTTCAACCCCAGATCCAGCGTGACGAAGTTGTCACGGATCAGGGCTTCCTGAGCCCCTGCCATCTGCATCACGCTGACCAGTCCGAGCAAGAGCCCAAGCAGCGCCACGGTAATCAGCGCGGAAATACTCAGAAACAGCCGGGTGCGCAACGTCATCGCCAGTTTCATCGATTACGACTCACAGGTTGTTGTACTGCTTGCGTTTGCGGTACAGGGTCGAGGCATCGATACCCAGGGTCTTGGCCGCCTGATCCAGCGTGTCGGCCGTGGCGAGGACCGCGCCAATGTGAGCTTTCTCCAACTCATCCAGGCTCAACGCAGCACCAATGCGCGGCGTGTGATTGGCCGGGGCCTCGGCCATGCCCAAGTGGCTGAGCTCTACCCGTTCCTGCGGACAAATAATGCTCGCGCGCTCCACCACGTTGCGCAGCTCGCGAATGTTGCCCGGCCAGCGGTAGCTGAGCAGCGCTTCGCGGGCCTCGTCGCTGAAACACCGGGCCGGACGCGAGTATTCCTTGACGAAGCGCGCCAGGAAACGGTCTGCCAGATTCAGTATGTCTTCCCTGCGCTCGCGAAGCGGCGGCAGGTGCAAGGTGATGACGTTCAGGCGATAGAGCAAGTCTTCACGAAAACGGCCCTCGCGAACCATGTCCTCCAGGTTGAGGTTAGTCGCTGCCAGGATTCGCACGTCAGCGCGGCGGGTCACCGGGTCGCCCACGCGTTCGTATTCCTTGTCTTGAATGAAACGCAGTAGTTTTGGCTGCAAAGTCAGAGGAAAATCGCCGATCTCGTCAAGAAACAACGTTCCGCCGTCGGCCTGATTGACACGACCCAGAGTACTTTCGCTGGCACCGGTGAATGCGCCCCGGCTGTGACCGAAAAGCTCGCTGTCCATTAATTCGGCAGTCAGGGACGGGCAGTTGATGGTGACGCAGGATTTCTTCTGGCGTTTGCTCCAGCCGTGAATCGCCCGTGACAGCTCACCTTTACCGGTGCCGGACTCGCCGAGAAGCAGGATATTGGCGTCAGTACTGGCGACCTGGCGTGCGGTTTCGAGCACCACTTTCATGGCCGGACTGTGGGAATCCAGCCCCTCCTTGGGTTTGCGCACTTCGCCTTCAAGGGCTTCCAGACGCGCCGAGAGTTGCCGTACTTCCAGCTGTTTGGCAGTGGCCAGACGCAACTGGTCAGGGCTGCAAGGTTTGACCAGATAGTCGGCGGCACCCGCCTGAATCGCATCCACGGCAGTGTCCACGGCCGAGTGAGCAGTGACGATCACCACCCGCATCCAGGGCGCCTGGATGCGCATCTGGGCCAAGACATCGAGCCCATTGTCTTCACCCAGGCGTAAATCGAGGAAGCACAAATCGAAAACCTGGCGCTGCAACAAGGCTTCGGCCTGAGCAGCGCTGGTCGCAGTGGCCACGCTGTAACCTTCATCTTCAAGGCAATAGCGAAAGGTTCGAAGGATGGCGGATTCATCATCCACCAGCAGAATGCGGCCTTGATGCTCAGTGGCTGATTCCATGTTCCTACGCTCCTTTAATTGTTGATTTTGGTTAGGCCCAGAAAAATCGGGCAAGTTGCATGATTGATTGTGGCCGATTTCAGCCAAATCAGCGGAGCTATCTACTTATCAACAAGGTAACTCACTGATCTATTTAATTTTTTATTAATGAACTGTTCTGCGGCGCTTGCCTGCGTCCCTTTCTGACATCTGCGCCCTTCCCTCAATTCCAAAAATATTGAAAGTTTCGGTGAATGCATCGTGCATTACGCACGAGCTGCGAAGCGGCATCGTGCAGGATGCGTCCAAAACGAATTTCACAGAACATCTAACTTATTGATTTTAATCGTATTAATACTGACAAAAAGGTGGCATGCAGGCTGCAGGAGTCTGGGTAACCAGGGGCATTTAATGAACCAGCGCCCGCCAAAGATCACTACCCCAGCGTGGGAGGAACTTCAGGATGAATCGCCAAGGTGCCGCCCAATTGCGTCTCTCGCCATTGCTTGTCCAGCAAGGCTTGTTTGCCCTGCTGGCGCTATTGATCACCTTGATTGGCGGCCAACAGTACTTGCGTTGGGAACAGAGCCAGCAGCCAGAGACGCCGCACCTGTCGATTCCACACACTCCTCAAACCCACTTCAGCGCCGCCAGCAGCAGCCTGGCTGACAGCGACTCGATGCGAATGATGGACGTCGACCAGGCCCAGCCTGTGGATGAGACGCCTCAGGAACGTTGGGTGTTTTAAGTAAATGAACTTGGCGCGCTCGACGCGCCGGGAAAAGCACCACAAGCAACGCCTTTAAACAGAAGCGTAAGGAGAATCACCATGTTGAGCTGGGCAATCACATTCTTGATCATTGCCATCATCGCTGCAGTACTGGGCTTCGGTGGTATCGCGGGCACCGCCACGGGTATCGCCAAGATTCTCTTTGTCGTGTTCCTGGTGATGTTCATTGCTTCCTTCTTCTTTGGCCGCCGCGGTCGAGGCTGAACATGAGCATTTCGTTAAAGACAGTGGCAGCCGCCCTGCTTCTGGGCGGCAATGCCATGGCAATGGCGGCTGAATTGCTCAATTGATGGAACGACTAAAAAAGATCCGAACTGGTATTGAGTTTCGAAACACGAAAGAGGCCACAGCGCTTTTTTCCACTGCGCTACCCGAGGACGGTAGACGCATGACCAAGGGGTCGGGACGTTCTGACTGCTTCAGGGTCGGAGTGACCTACGGGTACAGGGAGTACCTGCTCACGGGCCAGGTCAGGTAAAGCGCGCCGCAAGTTCGCCTGGCCCGGAAGGGTTCGACGAACTTGCGGAGAGCTTCAACGTGCAAAACGTTGATCTAGAGCACTCTGCTCATCTGTTCTTGCCGCATATTCCCCGCAAAACCGTTTCGCGGTGTTTCTTCGTGACCGTATATCGAGAAAGCTCCGACGTCCTCGAGAAGATAATTCGCAGCCAAACGTAGGCCTTTTCCCAAATTTCTGCCTATTTAAAAAACATCGACCTGCGCTGAAATGGCCGGCACACGGCACTTATGCCCGCCTGAATGTCGTATTCAAACCGGGTGGGACGCGGGTTTCAGTTAGAAAATCTCATGCCGATTCGGCATAGGGTAGGCGTTTACGGCATTAGACGGCGCTTCCCTGCATCGGAATAGTTGCGCCTTTTTCGCTGCCTGAGAGCTGTAAATGCTCGCTCGCGGGGACCTTATACGGGGGCCGATGCAAGACTTGTTCGCCATTGAGCGTTTCAGTTCATGCATCAGCCTGAGTCAAACGCAAGTAAGGGTAAAGATATGAAGAAGGCAAAGCTTAGCCTCGCCTGGCAGATCCTCATCGGTCTGGTTCTGGGGATAGCAATTGGTGCACTGCTCAACCATTTCAGTGCCGAAAAAGCCTGGTGGATCAGCAACGTGCTGCAACCGGCAGGCGATATCTTTATCCGTCTGATCAAAATGATCGTGATCCCGATCGTGATCTCCTCGTTGATCGTCGGCATTGCTGGCGTGGGCGACGCGAAGAAACTCGGTCGCATCGGTCTGAAGACCATCATTTACTTCGAGATCGTCACCACCATCGCCATTCTGGTCGGTCTGGTGTTGGCCAACGTGGTCCATCCGGGCACCGGCATCGACATGAGCACCCTGGGTACGGTGGATATTTCCAAGTACCAGGCCACTGCCGCCGAGGTTCAGCATGAACATGCGTTCATCCAGACCATCCTCAACCTGATCCCGTCCAACATCTTCGCGGCCATGGCCCGCGGCGAGATGCTGCCGATCATCTTCTTCTCCGTCTTGTTCGGTCTCGGTCTGTCGAGCCTGCAATCGGACCTGCGCGAGCCGCTGGTGAAGATGTTCCAGGGCGTATCGGAAAGCATGTTCAAAGTCACCCACATGATCATGAACTACGCCCCGATCGGCGTGTTCGCATTGATCGCGGTGACCGTGGCCAACTTCGGCTTCGCCTCTCTGCTGCCGCTGGCCAAACTGGTCGTTCTGGTTTACTTCGCCATCGCCTTCTTCGCCTTCGTGGTGCTGGGCCTGATCGCTCGCCTGTTCGGCTTCTCGGTGATCAAGCTGATGCGCATCTTCAAGGATGAGCTGGTCCTGGCCTACTCCACCGCCAGTTCCGAAACCGTGCTGCCGCGCGTGATCGAGAAGATGGAAGCCTACGGCGCACCGAAAGCCATTTGCAGCTTTGTGGTACCGACCGGTTACTCGTTCAACCTCGACGGTTCGACCCTGTACCAGAGCATCGCGGCGATCTTCATTGCCCAGCTCTACGGCATCGACCTGTCGATCAGCCAGCAATTGCTGCTGGTGCTGACGCTGATGGTCACCTCCAAAGGCATCGCCGGCGTACCGGGCGTGTCCTTCGTGGTACTGCTGGCTACTCTGGGCAGCGTCGGTATTCCACTGGAAGGCCTGGCGTTCATCGCCGGTGTCGACCGCATCATGGACATGGCCCGTACCGCGCTGAACGTGATCGGCAACGCCCTCGCCGTGTTGGTCATCGCTCGTTGGGAAGGCATGTACGACGACGCCAAGGGCCAGCGCTACTGGAACTCCCTGCCGCACTGGCGCAGCAAGGAAAAGCTGCCGGTTGGCGAGATCTCCAGCAACTGATCAAAAAAACCTGTAGGAGCGGGCTTGCCCGCGATGGCGTCAGCACAGTCGACATCGAAGCTGAATGTCACACCGCTATCGCGGGCAAGCCCGCTCCCACAAGGGCCCCAAACAAACCCCGGAGAAATCCGGGGTTTGTCGTTTCTGCCTACCCCGCTATCATTCGCCGCAACTTCCGGGGGATTTGACTGATGCTTAATGGCCTGTGGCTTGGCTTCTTCATCGTGGCTGCCGTTTCGGCGCTGGCGCAATGGCTGATCGGCGGCAACGCCGGGATCTGGGCGGCGATGGTGGAAAGCATTTTCGCCATGGCCAAATTGTCGGTTGAGGTCATGGTCCTGTTGTTCGGCACCCTGACGCTCTGGCTGGGCTTTCTGCGGATCGCCGAGAAGGCCGGGATCGTCGAGTGGCTGGCCAAGGCACTGGGCCCTTTGTTCCTGCGCCTGATGCCGGAAGTGCCGGCCGGTCACCCGGCCATCGGCCTGATCACCCTCAACTTCGCCGCCAATGGCCTGGGCCTGGACAACGCCGCCACGCCCATCGGCCTCAAAGCCATGAAGGCGCTGCAAGAGCTCAACCCCAGCGATACCATCGCCAGCAACGCGCAGATCCTCTTCCTGGTGCTCAACGCCTCCTCACTGACCTTGCTGCCGGTGACGATCTTCATGTACCGCGCCCAGCAAGGCGCGCCCGATCCAACCCTGGTGTTCCTGCCGATCCTGCTAGCGACCAGCTGCTCGACCCTGGTCGGCCTGTTGTCGGTGGCGGTCATGCAGCGTCTGCGCCTGTGGGACCCGGTGGTGCTGGCATACATGATTCCCGGTGCCCTGATCCTCGGTGGCTTCATGGCGCTGCTGGCGACGCTCTCGGCGACCGCTCTGGCGAGCTTGTCATCGATCCTCGGCAACGTGACGCTGTTCGGGCTGATCATGCTGTTTCTGGTGATCGGCGCATTACGCAAAGTGAAGGTCTATGAGGCATTCATCGAAGGCGCGAAAGAAGGCTTCGATGTCGCCAAGAACCTGCTGCCCTATTTGGTGGCGATGCTCTGTGCCGTGGGTGTGCTGCGAGCATCCGGAGCGCTGGATTTCGGTCTGGACGGGATTCGGCATCTGGTGGAGTGGGCCGGTTGGGACACGCGCTTTGTCGATGCGCTGCCGACGGCCATGGTCAAACCTTTCTCCGGCAGCGCCGCACGGGCAATGCTGATCGAAACCATGAAGACCTCCGGAGTCGACAGCTTCCCGGCGCTGGTGGCGGCGACGATTCAGGGCAGTACCGAAACGACCTTCTATGTGTTGGCGGTGTACTTCGGCGCGGTGGGCATTCAGCGTGCACGGCATGCGGTGGGGTGTGCGTTGCTGGCGGAGTTGGCGGGGGTGTTGGGGGCTATCGGCGTTTGCTACTGGTTCTTTGGCTAACCAAAAAACCTGTGGGAGCGGGCTTGCCCGCGATGGCGTCAGCACAGTCGACATCGACGTTGAATGTCACACCGCTATCGCGGGCAAGCCCGCTCCCACAGGGGTTCAACGGTGGCTTCAAGGCCTCAGCGGCGGCGCAACCTTCTGACCTTGCTCTACCGTCCAGGCCACTACCTGTGCCGTCAACTGGTCGCTCGCCTGGCCAAAACCGGCGATAACCGCCGGCACCTTCACATCGCTCAACGGCTGATGCACTTCAAAGCGTCGGCTGGCGAGAATTCGCTGGTCATACCCACGCACCAGCAACGCATCCAGGCGCACGACCACGCTCGCCGCCGTGCCCTGGTACTCGGTCTGGAACGCTTGCAGGTTGCCGCCCAGCTCCAGGTCCGCCTGGAAATTGCTGTCATCGGTGCTGAGCAACGGCACGCGACCGTCACGCTGGAAACCATCAAGCAGACGATTGCGCAATAGCACCGGTGCCGGATCGCTCCAGCGTGAAGCCTTGTAGCTGCTGATCAGATCACCCTGAGGGATTACGGCGATTTTCGAGTTGTTCAAGGCTTCGCTGGTCTGAGGCTTGGCCAGTCGCAACGACCAGCGCTGCGGCGTGCCGTGATGTGCCGGTGCGTCGCTCTGTGCCGACGGCAGTCGATAGACATCGGACGGTTCGGTCTTGGGGAAAATCGAACAGGACGCGACCATCGCGAAACCGGCGAGGAGGGCGAGATGAGCCAGCTTCATGGCGTGAACTCCTTGTTTTTGTCACTGCCCAGCAGGTAACCGCTGGGGTTGGCCTCAAGCCGCTGGGAAATGGTCCGCAACGAACTCAAGGTATCGCGCAGCTCACGCACCGCCGGTGCCAGGCCATTGAGGCCCTGCATGCCGTTGTTGAGGGAATCCTGATTGGCGGAGAGCAACGTGTTGATGGTTGCGCTGCTCTGTTCCAGGGACTTCATGGCTTGCTCGGCACTGCCGAACATCTGCTTGCCCTGATCGTTGAGCAGGCCGTTGGCGTTGCGCATCAACGCGGTGGTCTGTTCCAGAGTGGCGCTGGCCTGCTTGCCAACCGAAGCCAGTTGCTGCATCGCCTGACGAATGTCGCCGCGCTGGTCGGCGATGGTGCCGGTGGTTTGCTCCAGGTGCTCCAGGGTCTTGCTGATGCTCGCGACGTTCTCTGAGGAAAACAACTGATTAGCGTTGTGCATCAACACATTCACGCCCGCCATCAGATCGTTGCTGTCATTCATCAACCGGGCAATGGGCGAGGGCGATGCAACGATTGTCGGTAAATTGCCATCCTTGCCCTTGAGCGTCGGACTTTGCGGCGTGCCGCCGCTGAGCTGGATGATCGAGGTCCCGGTGATCCCGGTCAGCGCCAGTTTGGCCTGGGTGTCGTCTTTGATCGGGGTGTCTGCGCCCAAGCGAATCCGCGCCAACACCCGGCGCGGATCGTTCGGGTCCAGGCGCAGCATCACCACGTCGCCGACCTTGATCCCGCTGTACTGCACCGCGCTGCCCTTGGACAGGCCGCTGACCGCCTCGTTGAAGACGATTTCGTAATCCTTGAATTCGGTATCAACGCTGGACTTGGCCAGCCACAGACCGAAGAGCAGGGCGCCTGCCACCACTATGACGGTGAACAGGCCGATCAATACGTGATGGGCTCGGGTTTCCATGTCAGACCTCGTTGAGCTGGTTAGCGGCCGTCAGGGCCGCGCGGCCGCGAGGGCCATGAAAGTATTCATGAATCCACGCATCATCGGTTTCCGACACCTTGTCGATGGCGTCCGCTACCAGCACTTTCTTCTGCGCCAGCACTGCCACGCGGTCGGTGATGGTGTAGAGCGTGTCGAGGTCGTGGGTCACCAGAAACACACTCAAGCCCAAGGCATCGCGCAGGGTCAGGATCAGTTGATCGAAGCCTGCAGCGCCAATCGGGTCTAGACCGGCAGTGGGCTCGTCGAGAAACAGGATGTCCGGGTCCAGCGCCAGTGCTCGGGCCAGGGCCGCGCGTTTGATCATGCCGCCGGACAATGAAGCAGGGTATTTGTCGGCCGCCGACAACGGCAGCCCGGCCAACGCCAGTTTCACCGCCGCCAGGTGCTCGGCGTCGACACGGCTCAGGCCGGCGTGTTCAATCAGGGGCAGGGCGACGTTCTCGGTCACAGTGAGCGAAGAGAACAAGGCACCTTTCTGGAACAACACACCAAACCGCCGTTCGACCAGTGAGCGCTCGTGTTCCGACAGACTCGGCAAGTTCTTGCCGAAGACCTTCACCAGCCCTTCGCTGGGTTGGCGCAAGCCGACGATGCTGCGCAACAACACCGATTTGCCGCTGCCGGAACCGCCGACCACTGCCAGAATTTCGCCCTTGTACAAGTCCAGGTCGAGGTTCTCGTGCACGCTCTGGCGGCCGAAGCGATTGCACAGCCCGCGGACTTCAATCACCGCCTCTGAAGGCGCTCGGGGTAAACGACTCACCAGTCCATCTCCATGAAAAACAATGCAGCCACGGCGTCGAGCACGATCACCACGAAGATTGATTGGACCACGCTGGACGTGGTGTGCGCGCCGACGGACTCGGCGCTGCCGCTGACCTTGAAGCCTTCGAGGCAGCCAATGGCGGCGATCAGGAACGCAAATATCGGCGCTTTTACGATCCCGACCAGGAAGTGCTGAACGCCAATGTCCGATTGCAGCAGCGACAGGAACATCGCCGGCGAAATATCCAGAGACAGCGCGCAGACTACGCCACCGCCGATAATCCCTGACAGCATCGCCAGAAAGGTCAACATCGGCAACGCCACCAGCAACGCCAGGACGCGGGGTACTACCAGCAACTCCATCGGGTCGAGGCCGAGAGTGCGGATCGCGTCGATTTCTTCGTTGGCCTTCATCGAACCGATCTGTGCGGTGAACGCACTGGCGGTGCGGCCCGCCATCAGGATCGCCGTGAGCAACACACCGAACTCCCGCAGAAAAGAGAACGCCACCAGGTCCACGGTGAAAATACTCGCGCCAAAACTGGCCAGTACCGTCGCCCCGAGAAACGCCACCACAGCCCCCACCAGAAAGGTCAGCAGGGCGACGATGGGCGCGGCGTCCAGACCGGTCTGCTCGATGTGGGCGACCATCGGCGTGAGGCGCCAGCGCTTGGGACGAAACAGTCCGCGAGCGATGGTTTCCAGGATCAGGCCGACGAAACCCAACAGTTGCAAGGTGTCCTGCCAGACCGCGTCGACCGCGCGGCCGATGCGGGTCAGCAGTTGAATGCCGACGCTGATTTCCGGCTCCTTGATCGGCACACAGAAATCGGTCAGTGAGCAGTACACCGTCTGTAACAAGGCGCGATCAGCGGCAGAAAGGGTGCAATCGGGGTGTTCGGCAGACTTGCCCAGACGCTCGGCCCCCAGCAGCTCCACCAGCAATGACGCACCCGCCGTATCGAGCGCGCCGAGGCCATTGAGATCGATGTGGATGTTGCTGTCATATTGGCCACGGAGCTTTTCGCTCAGGTGGCTGAGATTGGCGTAATGGGCGAGCGTCCAGTCACCCGTGACCCGCAACAGGGCAGGGCTGTGCGAGGTATCAAGTTGGGCACTGCCGGGCATTGTGCTGCTGGTCATAAGCTCCGTGCTTGTTCGGCTATTACGCAGATCTGACTAATAGCACGAACCGCGTTACTTTTCTTTGACGGGTGTGCTGTCCAGGACCTTGAAGCGCAGCACGCCAATCAACTGACCGTCCTCAGTGAGCACCCGGACCTGCCATTTGCCGGCGGGGTTACCGGGAAAGTTCTGCTTGTGGGTCCAGGCGCGGTAGCCTTCCTTGCGCCCCCCGTTGATGTCCAGCGGGATACGGTCGACTTCTTTACCGTTGAACATCCAGACGTGATAAATCCGCTCGGCCAGACCCCGCGGAGCGTTGATCGCGGTGTACGCGTACAGCCCACCTCCGCGAATCTGTTCGGCGCTGACTTCTTCCAGGCTCTTACCGGGGGTTCGATCCTGCATTTGGGTACTGATCGCCACATCGGTCATCCACAGGGTCGCTGGCGGAACCCAGGAGCGCAGCACCCAACCGGCGGCGCCGATGCCGACGGTAATGCTGAGGATCGCCAACGCATTGCGCACGGTGCGAATCGGGAAGATCGAGGCCAGGCTCGGGAATGACAGCAACATGGCAATGCCCAGCGCCAGCTTGAAGCTCTGGGCGGTGGTCAGGTGCAGGATGACGGGCAGGGCGGTCAGCAGGGCCGCGAACAGGGTCAGGGTGTGCAGCGCCAGGAACGCCCAGCGGCGCGGTGCCAGCCATTTGTAGTAGAGCGGGTCGATGATCGAAATCAGCGCCGCCATGCTCAGTAATCCCGTGAAGAACAACTGGCCGCTGTTCCAGGTAGTGGTGATTAAAAAGAACGGCAGGACGAAGAACAGGCTTTCCTGATGGATCATCTGCGTTGCGTAACGCAGCAGGGGCTGGGGTATTTCGCGCTTGAAGACCCTGGCGAACAGCTTGGTGAGGCTGTTTTCCAGCATCAGCCAGACCCAGCTGACCAGCATGATGGTGGTGATCCACGTCGCCAGACCTTGTTGGCGATCCACCAACATGAAGCTGCCGACCCCTGAAATGAAACCGCCAAGCGCAATGACCCCGGGATAGCGCTTCATCAATTCGAGGATGCGCTGTACGTACAGGGTCAGATTCGGCATTCGGCGATTCACAATAGTCGAGGGGAAAACCTCGACAGGGTACCGCCCGAGAGGCGGTGTGGCGAGGCTTGCGGTCACTTTGATCGAACCCAAAAACCCTGTGGCGAGGGAGCTTGCTCCCGCTCGGCTGCGCAGCAGTCGCAAAGCCTGAGCATGCGGTATGTCTGAAAAACCGTGATCGCCGGGATTGGGGCCGCTGCGCGGCCCAGCGGGAGCAAGCTCCCTCGCCACAGGGAAGTCATTACTTTCTGCGGTGAACGCGCCAACCCAATACTCCAAGCACCATCAATCCAAATCCCCCGACAATCGACCACATCACCTGGTCATAACTCATCAGCGGCTTCTCGATCCGCAAATACCCCGGCTGCAATAGCAACTCACGTATCGCCTTGTTCGCCTCGGCCAGCGTCACGCCTTGCAGTGCCTTGGCCGGGTTGACGAATTGTCCGTCCTCGTAGTCGCCGAGGGCGCTCCAGTAATAGTCCGCCAGGGCGCTGTTGCCTTGCACGGCCCAGGCTTGGCGAGCGATGGCGGCTTGCTTGAGACGGGCGAAGGTGGCGGCGTCGAGGCCGTTCTTGAGCAGATCGGCTTTAAGTTCATCCAGCACCTGTTCCGCTGCCAGCACGTCATCACGATCAAGGTCGGCGTTCAGGCTCATGAAGCCCACACCACCAAACACCTCACGCTCGGCCGAAGGCCCGTAGGACAATCCATGGGCCAGACGCAATTGGCGATAGAGCGCCCAATCGAGATAGTCCTTGAGCAGGTCGAAGGTTTCGTCATGCTGGTCTTCCAGTACCGGTTCCGGCACCAGCCAATGCAACTTGGCACCGCCACCGACGAAACCGTTACTCAGATTGCGCTCGTGGGCCGCGCTGGCCTGAATGTCTGGCAGCGGCAGGTGAGCGCTAGGCTCAACCGCTTCGAGTGCGCCATAGGCCCGTTCCAGATAGGCCGGCAGCAGGCGGTCGAGGTCGCCGACCACGATCAGGGTCATGTTATTGGGCGCGTACCAGTCCTTGCGCACCTTCTCCAATTGCTCGCGGGTCAGGTGATCGACTTGTGCACGCTCGGGGCATTTGAGGCCCAGCTCCACCGCCAACTGATTACTCGCGGTATGGCCCAGATCCTGGCGATCCAGCCAGCGTTGCAGATGCGAGTAATGACCACCGTCTTCGCGCTCGACCACTTGCTTGGCGACGTTGATGGCATTGTCATCGATACGGGTCTGGGTCAGCAGCGCCAACAACAGGTCGAGGACCTTGCGCTGGTTTTTCGCCGGGGCTTCGATGACGAAGGTCGTGTCGGCATTGCTGGTGTAGGCATTCCACTCACCGCCCAAGGCCTGCATGCGTTCTTCCAGACCGCCTTCGCCGGTGGCGTCGATGCCACTGAACAGCAAGTGTTCGAGCAGATGCGGCAGTTCCTTGTCGGCGCAGCTGAAATCATCCAGGCCTACGCCAACCACCAACCGGATCGCCACATGCCCGCGCTCGGTGCCCGGTTTGAGGACCAATTGCAGACCGTTGCGCAACGTGTAGCCCTCGACCTGAAAGCGATCCAGGGCAATTGAAGGCAGTGAACCAAGTAGCAGGCAAGCGAACAGCAGACAACGCATAACAAGTTTCCGTACGGCCAGCGTAAGTTCAACAGACTCCAGGCAACTGTGGACGTTCAGGGTGAATGAGTGATGTCAGTCATATCGTCGACCGCCAGAGCGCCGGTGTCCGAAGTGCCCAACACCGCGTAGGCGCTGCTGCAGAACAGTGAATTCAAGCGTCTCATGTCAGCAATCAGTTCCAGATGCAGCGAACTGGTCTCGATACTTTGCACGATCTTACGGTTTAAACGGCTGACATGAGCGTGGGCCAGGCGGCGTTCCTGTGCGCGAAAGCGACGTTTCTCACGTAGTAACTGGCGGGCACTTTCCGGGTCGGAACTGAGAAACACCGACAACCCCAGACGCAGGTTGGAAATCAGCTGACTGTGCAGCCCCGCCAACTCCTCCAGACCGACCTCGGAAAACGACCGCCGTTGCGAGGTTTTCTGCTGCTGAACCTTGCGCAGCATGCGTTCGATCACATCGCTGGCGAGTTTCAGATTGATCGCCAACTCGATGGTCTCCGCCCAGCGCCGGCTGTCCTGTTCGCTGAGGTCTTCGCGGGGCATTTGCGCCAGGTAGAGTTTGATGGCGCTGTAGAGCGCTTCGACATCATCGGTCAGGCGACGGATTTCCTGGGTGACAGCGGTTTGTTTGCCGCGCAGCACGGCGAGCATGGCCTCGAGCATGCTGTCGACCAGATCACCGATGCGCAGGGTTTCCCGGGCAGCATTGGCCAGCGCCAGACTCGGGGTGACCAATGCGGTTGGATCAAGATGCCGCGGTTTGGCCGTGCCATTGATGTCCGGCCGCTCTGGCAGTAACCACGCACAAAGCCTGGCCATCGGCCCGACGCTGGGCAACAGGATCAGGCAGCGCGCGGTGTTGTAGAGCAAGTGAAAGCCGATGACCATTTCCTGAGCACTGAAATCGAAGCTGTCGATCCAGCGCACCAGCGGATCGAGCACCGGAATGATCAGCAGCAGGCCGATCAGTTTGTACAACAGGCTACCGAGCGCCACCTGACGGCCGGCAGCGTTCTGCATGCTGGTGCTGAGGAAAGCGAGAATGCCGCTGCCGATGTTGGCGCCGATCACCAGGCCGATGGCCACTGGCAGACTGATCACGCCGGCACCAGCGAGGGTCGCGGTCAGCAGGACGGCAGCCAGGCTGGAATAGGAAACCATCGCGAACAGCGCGCCGACCAGGGCATCGAGCAAAATATCGCCGGTCAGCGAGGCAAAGATGACCTTCACCCCTTGCGCCTGAGTGATCGGCGCGGCGGCCTCGACGATCAATTGCAGCGCCAGAATGATCAGCCCCAGACCAATGCTGACCCGGCCCATCTGCCCGACCCGGGTCTGCTTGCGTGACAGGAAGAAAATGACCCCGAGGAAAATCAGCAGCGGCGACAGCCACGACAGGTCGAGGGTCAGTACCCGCGCCATCAGTGCGGTACCGACGTCGGCACCGAGCATCGTCGCCAGGGCCGGGGTCAGCGCCATCAGGCCCTGACCGACAAACGAAGTCACGAGCATGGCGGTGGCATTGCTGCTCTGAACCATGGCGGTCACCATGATCCCGGCGAGAAACGCCAGCCAGCGCCTGGACATGTTATGGGCGATGACGTGGCGCAAGTTGGAACCATAAACCCGCAGGATGCCGGTTCGGACGATGTGCGTGCCCCAGATCAAAAGGGTCACGGCCGATAACAAATTGAGCAGGGTGAGCATACAGGCCCCCTGTGGTGGTAGCGCCCCAGTGGGGCAAGTCGACGGTGCCGCGCGTTTTTCTACGTTCTGTACTTAAGCTGTAGTTGGCTAACGGTCTGGGCGCCAGCATCGCATAGCTAAAGAGGCGATTGAAACAAAACTGTCACAGAAACAGCTTGTTGATGGACCGCAATGCAATAGACGCTGCCCACTGCCAATGTATGCGGAGAACGTTGGTGCGACTCTTCATTTTCCGCTGTGATCCGAACCCACGCTGATATCGATCAGGTATTTCGCCGTCGCCGGATCACGTTCATCGCAGCGTGCATAACACTTAATCAGAAGCAGCAAACTGTATTTCCCCGGCACGTACAGATCGATGCCGTCAGCCTGATCGAAAAGCTTTGCCTGTAGTTGTTCACGGTCTGCAACAGAGTCGAGTCTGAACCAATCGTTCTTCTCTTCGGGCTGAAGCTCCCATCCTTGGTTTTTAAGGGTGTTCTGCAACCCCTCCAACCGTTCCACTGCCTTTCCAAATGACATTGTTTCTGACATGGGCGACGTGGTCAGGGTTGCGACCTTCAGGCTTCCATAGGTAACCGCGCCAAAGACCGTAGGAGGGAGTTTGAACCCGTAAGCAGGATCATCAAACTCTATAACGGTCGAACTGGTGATCCATGTAGAACTCGGATGAGGAGGGTCTTTAGCGTCGTTAGGATCACCAGGATAAATCGCCGTGTTGCCTTCGACCGGGAATGTCGAGTCTTTGATGACCTGTTCGTATGGCTTTCCTATGTAGACGGATAAGGTTTTGGTACTCCAACGGGAATACACCAAGCTACCTGCCACCAGAAGAGTAAAAAAAAACAAAATCAGCCAGCGTTGCCTTGAACCGATCACTGACGTACTCCATTTCCATTTGCGATATCTGTAATGGAGTTTTTTAGCTGACTTTTAGTGGTTGGATTCTTTAGCAGATTGTTGAATTGTGCTGCGGCCCGTAGGACGAACTCCATCCTTTGATTTTTATCCGCGAGATTGGCGAGCGGATTGCTGCTGAAAGAAACGCTCCGATTGTCTGGTAACGACACTCTGAGTCATGCCCTGAGCGTTGGTCTGGCCTTTGACGATTCGTCCTTCAGCGGTTTCGATTTCGTACCCTTGCTCGGCAATCGGTTCACCATCGCCGGCGCTGACGGCTTTGAATTCGACCAAGGGCTGGCCAATGATTGGCAAGGGTGGGATGAAGGGCGCGGGCGTGTGAGTGCTGCCGATGATAACGCTGCCAGAGCCGCCGATCACCACGCCACCATGGCTGGCGGTGCTATCGAGGGTCATGGCGTTCAGGCCGTTGATGAAGACCGTTGAAGAGAATCCGCCACTGAGGGCCTGACCGCAGGTGCATTTGTCGCTGGCCCGCGCAGCAGCAAGACCGTCGAAAAAGACATCGGGTGAGCCGCTGGCGATGGGATTGGTGCCATGCCCGGGAAGCGGGCAAGTAGTGGGATCCGTGAGGCGTGCAGCCGGTTTTCCAGACATATGCATTCCTTGTCATTGTCGTTTGATGCGAGCGGGGGACGCTACCCAGCCGAGTACTGTGCGTCAACCTTTGGAAATAACTGTCGGATAATCCTTCAACCGCGCTGGTGTAATTCACGCACTCTGCGACGCATGTTTAATGACATTCAGAGTTACTTCTCAGGGGCTACAACGCCTTGCGCCATTGCCTACGGTTACGCCAGAATCCGCCGGCTTGTGCGCCTTGACCCTGGCCTCTATCGTTTCCCAGTCGCTGAAAACAGTGATCGGGTTTGGTAGCCCGGAGTCCTGGCGCATAGCCACATTTTGCGGACGCTTTCTTAGGTCGCAGCTTTATGGTGGCCATGCGCAGGGTCCCTTCGGGGACGCCGGTTCCAGTACTCCGGTCTACCAACCTGTGTATGGCCGCCACCCTTCGTTTGGTAGCGAGTGTGATGGCTCCACGTAACCAGTACTGGAGTTCTATCTATGTTCAAGGTAACACCCAACCCACCGGACACCGATCCGGCCTCCCTGCGCAAACCCAGCACAATCTTCTTCATCGACCCCAAGGTTGATAACGAAACCCTGCTCGCGCACGCCTGTGAATCTTTGGCATCGGCCAGCGTCCTGGCCAGTGATTTCGCCGCACTAATGGAAGGCCCACATCGCAATACCGTGTTGGCGATTCAGCAGATCATCATGCTAGGGGAGTTGGCGGTGAATCGAGTGCTGGATAACCTCGATCCGCCTGGGTAGCCACTGCGCAAAAATGTGGGAGCGAGCCTGCTCGCGATGAGGCCGTCACATTCAACATTGATGTTGACTGACAGACCGTCATCGCGAGCAGGCTCGCTCCCACAGGTTTTGCGCACTGGCTGACATGAGCCAGTGCGCAGATTCGGGTTATTGGCCCGGAACATCCTTGCGCAGTTTCACTGGATCCTGCTGTTTGCGCTTTCTCGCCATGGCGGTGCGCATCTTGATGTTGATCGCTTCCACCGCCAACGAGAACGCCATGGCGAAGTAGACGTAGCCTTTTGGCAAATGCACGTCGAGCGATTCGGCAATCAGAACGGTACCCACCAGCAACAGGAACGACAGCGCCAGCATCTTCAGCGACGGGTGTTTGTCGATGAACTCGCTGATAGTGCCAGAAGCCCACATCATCACGAGCACCGCAACGACAATCGCCGCGACCATGACCGGTACATGGGACACCATACCCACCGCGGTGATCACCGAGTCCAGCGAGAACACGATGTCGATGATCGCGATCTGAATGATGGTGTAGAGGAAGTTGCCACCCTTGCCGCTCGGCTCGTCGTTGGCTTCATCTTCACCTTCCAGCGCGTGGTACATCTCTTGCGAGCTCTTCCACAACAGGAACAGACCACCGAAGAACAGGATCAGGTCACGCCCGGAAATACCCTGGCCGAACAATACGAACAGGTCTGCGGTGAGGCGCATGACCCAGGTGATCGACAGCAGCAACAGGATCCGCGTGATCATGGCCAGCGCCAGGCCGAAAATTCGGGTGCGCGCCTGCATGTGCTTGGGCATGCGGCTGACCAGGATCGAGATCATGATGATGTTGTCGATGCCCAGGACGATCTCCAGGGCGGTCAGGGTGAAGAAGGCAACCCAGATTTCAGGGTTGGTCAGCCATTCCATGTGTATTCCTTTGAGCGAGTGTTTAAACCACGAAGGGCCCAGGCTTCAAACAAAGCCTGGACCCCTCATGGTGAGTCTTGGGCTTATAGAGTGCTGAACAGCGGAAAAATCCCCATCAGCAACGCAGCGACCAGTATGCACAGGCAAACCAGCACTGCCCACTTCAAGGTGAACCGCTGATGGTCACCGAATTCGATACCGGCCAGGGCCACCAACAGATAGGTCGATGGAACAAGCGGGCTCAGCAAGTGGACGGGCTGACCGACGATCGAGGCACGTGCCATTTCCACCGCGGTTATACCGTAATGACTGGCGGCTTCGGCAAGTACCGGTAACACGCCGTAATAAAATGCATCGTTCGACATGAAGAACGTGAACGGCATGCTCACCAGCGCGGTGATCACGGCCAGGTACGGCCCGAGGAAATCCGGGATGACCGCCAGCAGGCTTTTCGACATGGCATCGACCATGCCGGTGCCCGTCAGGATACCGGTGAAGATACCCGCGGCAAAGATCAAACCGACCACTGCCAGCACGCTACCGGCGTGGGCCGCAACGCGGTCCTTCTGTTGTTGCAGGCACGGGTAGTTGACGATCATCGCGATACTGAACGCCACCATGAACAATACCGGCAGAGGCAACAGGCCAGCGATCAGGGTGCCCATCAGCGCCAGGGTCAGCGCACCGTTGAACCAGATCAGCTTCGGACGACGGGCGTCAGGGAACTGCGAAACGCTGATTTCACTGTGGTCGATTTCATCACCGACCAGATGCAATTCACCCAGACGCGCACGCTCGCGTTTACCGTAGAAGTAGGCAATCGCCAGAATCGCTACCACGCCGGCCAGCATCGCCGGAATCATTGGCACAAAGATGTCGGACGGGTCGACATGCAGCGCACTGGCCGCACGAGCCGTCGGGCCACCCCAAGGGGTCATGTTCATCACGCCACCGGCGAGGATGATCAGACCGGCCATGATCCGCGGGCTCATGCCGATGCGGCTGTAGAGCGGCAGCATGGCGGCCACGCAGATCATATAAGTGGTCGCGCCGTCACCATCAAGGGAAACGACGAGCGCCAGTACGGCGGTGCCGACCGAAACTTTCAACGGGTCGCCCTTGACCAGTTTGAGGATCTTGCGCACGGCCGGGTCGAACAGGCCGGAGTCGATCATCAGGGCGAAGTAGAGAATGGCGAACATCAGCATCACGCCGGTCGGCGCGAGCTTGGTGATGCCTTCGAGCATCATCGGGCCGATCTTCGGCGAGAAGCCGCCGAACAGGGCGAAGATGATCGGGATGATGATCAGAGCGATCAGCGCGGACAGGCGCTTGGTCATGATCAGGAACATGAACGTGATGACCATGGCGAAGCCAAGGAAAGTCAGCATAGGAATACTCCAGGCGTAGCGCGGCTAGTAAATGGGCGAACCGGATGAGGTCAGCGCAGAACGGGAAGCACGAGACGTACGGGCGGAGTGACAGCGAAGAGGCGGGTAGTAGCGGACATCAGAATCACCATTGTTGTTGTTTAATGGACCGGGCGGGCGATAAAACACTCGCATTGGCCAACCGGTCTGTTGCCGGCAGTGAGGGCGATCCTAATCGGGGAAGCTTTCAGCCAGCTTTCGCGAGTGAAAGCATTGACCGAATGAACAACCGGTCGTCGGCCCGGTTGAAAGGCCGTAAACACGGGGTCAGGAGCAAAAGACATGGGCGAACTTCACACCGGCGGCTGCCACTGCGGACAAATGCGCTATCAATTCAGCGGGCCATTGCACGACATCGCCCACTGCCATTGCTCGATTTGCCGACGGGTCAGCGGTGGAATCGTGACCACCTGGATCACCGTGCCCGCCTCAGCATTTGAATGGATGGCGGGTACGCCGTCGCGGTACGAGTCTTCGTCTACTTGCGTGCGATATTTCTGCCCAAACTGTGGGGCGCAACTGGCGCTAGTGACGAAGCTCAGCCCCGAGAGCATCGACGTGACCATCGCCACCCTTGACCATCCCGAGCAAGCACCGGCCGAGCGGCATATCTGGACCGACAGTCGTTTGCCTTGGCTGCATCTGGACGAGCACTTGCCCGGTGAGGCCCAAGAACAACTCTGATCAGAAAACAGACAGGTTCAGCGGCCGGATCGCGCCCATCCAGATCGCATGTTCGGTGTGGTCGAGCAGATCGTCGCCCGTGTCCGGGTGCAGGAATATCACCAATCCCTTACGGTTGAGCGCCAGCCACGGCAACACCGCGCCGAGATGTTGCGGCTCGAAAGCCAATTGGCAGCTCCAGTCTGGATGCGGGCCAACCGGGCGTTCGTGCATGCGCCCCATCTTCAGCGGAAACAATTGCGCTGCCTGCTCACACAGGGCCCGGGCCTGCGGCAGGGTGCTGGCATCGAAATAGACATGGGCGTGGTAGCCCTTGATCTGTTGCATCTGAAACCCCTTTAAACCTCGTCGAACCCACACCGTTCCCAGCAGGTCTTACGCTATATAGGCAGGAAGTACGGAGCACGGCCATGAAAAATGCCGAAACCCCGGTGGTGAAGGTAGTGCTTTATGGTGCCATGAGTAGCTTGGGCAGTGCGCTGATGGCTGAAATGCTGCGGCGCCAGCATGAAGTGATCGCGATTCTCGATGACCTGAACGCGCTCGCGCCGCGCCCGGGTTTACGCACCAAGACTGGTGACCTGTTCGATGCCAAGCGGGTCAAGCAGAGCGTGGCCGGCAGTTCGGCGGTGATCTGCCTGCTCGATGCACCAGGGCTGCCGATGAACAGTGAACACATCGAAAAATCCATCGTGCCCGGCCCGGTCGAGGAGGTGCTGGCGGTGGATGCACTGATCGACGGCATGCAGGCCGCAGGCATTGCCCGGCTGTTTGTGGTGGGCGATTTCGAGGTGCTGGACGATCCGGAAATAGAAGACCCGTTGCAACGCCACGCCGCCGAAGAAATCCGCGAGGCTCTGCAAAGCAGCTCGTTGCACTGGACCTTGGTGAATGCACCACGCCGCGTGCCCGGGCTGACCATCGAGCATTTCAGTCACGTCAGCAGTAGCCTGGAACCTGGCTTGGCCGCAGCGCTGGAACGGCTGAACAGGGTAGCGGTGGGGATTGCCGATGAGCTGCACCTGAACCTGCATGTGGGTGAGCATGTGAGTTTTGTCGGGACTTCGGAATAGTAAAGATCGTCCGCACCCGTTTACACCGCAATCGAAGGCAAAGGAAGACCATTGAGCGATTGCGCACTGCTGGCCTGTTCCGCCATCAACCAATCCACAAACAGCTGAATCAACACCCCACGTCGTTTGCGCTGGGGCAGGACCACGTAATAGCCCAGCCTGGAAATCACCGTGTCGGCAATCGGGCGACACAACAGACCTTGCGCCAGCAAGTTATCCACAAGGTGCCGCCAACCGATTGCGACGCCCTGACCGCCAATCGCCGCCTGAATCAGCAAGGTGTAATTGTCGAAGCGCAGTTGTCCCGGGGCTGGCGCCGACGTGATCCCCAGCTCGCGAAACACGCCGCTCCAGTCGAACCAGTTACTGCTGTGTTCGCCTCTCAGGTGCAACAACGGAAACTCCAGCAAGGCCTGAGCCGGCAAGGGCAGGGGACGGTCTTTCAATAGCAGCGGGCTGCACACAGGAAACACTTCTTCGCTGAACAGCCAATGGCTCTCGCCTTGCTTGAATCGGCCATCGCCGAATAGCACCGCCACATCGATATCGGTGCGCAGCATGTTGTGGCTGCGCTCACTGGTGACCAGGCTGACATCCACGTGAGGGTTGGCGGTATGGAAGCGGTGCAGACGCGGCATCAGCCAGTACGCAGCGAAGGCGAAATCGGTGGCCACCTGCAACACTTCGTGCTGTTGCTGAGCGCTGATTGCGCTCAATCCTGCATCGATGTTCTGCAAACCGAGCTGAACTTGCTCGAACAGAATGGCGCCAGCCTCGGTCAGTTCGATACCGCGATAAATGCGGTCGAACAACCGTGTAGCGAGCTGCTCTTCCAATCGCTTTATCTGCTGGCTGATGGCCGGTTGCGTGGTGCCGAGCTCCACCGCGGCCGCGGTGAAACTGCGTTGCCGGGCCGCGGCTTCAAAGGCACGCAGCAGGTCCAGGGACAAATCACCGAGGGCGTCATACATAAGCTGTGCTTATCCTAGTCATTGCCTGGCATGGGCTTTACCACAAAGAGTATGGACTCCATGCTCGATCACAGCACTCTCGCATAAATATCCACTATGGAATGCCGCGATCACATGAAGCGCAAAAATATTCTTTTCATCATGGCCGATCAAATGGCCGCGCCAATGTTGCCGTTCTACGGCCCTTCGCCTATCAAACTGCCGAATCTCAGCCGCCTGGCCGCCGAAGGCGTGGTGTTCGACGCCGCTTATTGCAATAGCCCTCTTTGCGCGCCGTCGCGTTTCACCCTGGTCAGTGGCCAGTTACCGAGCAAGATCGGCGCCTACGACAACGCGGCCGATTTCCCTGCCGACGTTCCGACTTATGCCCACTACCTGCGGCGCCTCGGTTACCGCACCGCGCTGTCGGGCAAGATGCACTTCTGTGGCCCGGACCAGTTGCACGGCTATGAAGAACGCCTGACCAGCGACATCTATCCGGCCGATTACGGTTGGTCGGTGAACTGGGATGAGCCGGATGTGCGCCCAACCTGGTATCACAACATGTCGTCGGTGCTGCAAGCTGGGCCGTGCGTGCGCACCAATCAACTGGATTTCGACGAAGAGGTGGTGTTCAAGGCCCAGCAATACCTGTTCGATCACATCCGCGAGGACGGCGATCAGCCATTCTGCCTGACCGTGTCGATGACTCACCCACACGATCCGTACACGATTCCCAAGGCTTTTTGGGATCTGTACGACGAGGCCGACATCCCTTTACCCGAGACACCCGCACAGAAAGAACTCGATCCTCACTCCCAGCGTTTACTCAAGGTCTATGACCTGTGGGACAAGCCGCTGCCTGTGGATAAGATTCGCGACGCGCGCCGCGCCTATTTCGGTGCGTGCAGCTATATCGACAGTAACGTCGGCAAACTTCTGCAAACACTCGAAGAAACCGGGCTGATCGATGACACCATCATCGTATTCTCCGGTGACCACGGCGACATGCTCGGCGAGCGCGGCCTCTGGTACAAAATGCACTGGTACGAAATGGCTGCCCGTGTACCGCTGCTGATCAGTGCACCAGGGCAATTCGGGGCCGGGCGGGTCAGCGCGGCGGTGTCCACCGCCGACCTGCTGCCGACCTTTGTGGAATTGGCCGGCGGCTCACTGGAACCAGGTCTGCCGCTGGACGGCCGCTCGCTGGTTTCGCACCTGCAAGGGCAGGGCGGTCACGATGAAGTTTTCGGTGAGTACATGGCCGAAGGCACCATCAGCCCGTTGATGATGATTCGCCGTGGCGCCTACAAATTCATCTACAGCGAAGACGACCCTTGCCTACTCTTCGATGTACAAAACGACCCGAAGGAACAGGAAGAGCTCAGCCAATCGCCGCAACATCGGCAACTTTTCGAGGCGTTTCTCGCCGAAGCGCGGGGCAAATGGGATATCCCGGCGATCCACCAACAGGTGCTCGCCAGTCAGCGACGCCGACGTTTCGTTGCCGAGGCCCTGACCATCGGCAAACTGAAGAGCTGGGATCACCAGCCGCTGGTAGACGCCAGTCAGCAGTACATGCGCAACCACATCGACCTCGACGATCTGGAACGTAAAGCACGCTATCCACAACCCTGCCAAAACCAATAATGTTAAGGGGAAGTCCATGCAAAGGTTATCCACAGTACTGACAGTCGGGCTTCTGGCTCTGGGCAGCGCCTCGGCCTACGCCGAGCAAAGCTGCGAGACGGTGAAAATGGCCGACCCTGGCTGGAGCGACATCGCTGCAACCAACGCCATCACCGGGTTTCTGCTGGACGGCATGGGCTACAAGGCCAAGGTCGACACGCTGGCGGTGCCGATCACCTTTGGCGGTCTGAAGGATGGCCAGGTGGACGTTTTCCTGGGTAACTGGATGCCGGCGCAGCAAGGCTTCTACGACAAGTTCGTGGCCAATGGCGACGTTACGCAACTGGCGAAGAACCTCGACGGCACCGAGTTCACGCTGGCGGTCCCGGACTATGTTTGGGACGCGGGTGTGCATAACTTTAACGACTTGAATAAGTTTGCTGACAAGTTCGACAAGAAGATCTATGGCATCGGCTCCGGTGCCCCGGCGAACATTTCGCTGCAAGAGATCATCAAGAAGAACGACTTCGACCTGGGTCAGTGGAAGCTGGTCGAATCCAGCGAGCAGGCGATGCTGGCCGAAGTGTCTCGCGCGGTGAAGAAACAGAAGTTCGTGACCTTCCTCGGCTGGACGCCACACCCGATGAACGTGCAACTGAAAATGCATTACCTGAAGGGCGGCGAGAAGTACTTCGGTGACACCGGCAGCGTTTATACACTGACCCGCAAAGGTTATGCACAGGCCTGTCCGAATGTCGGCAAGCTGCTCACCAACCTGAGTTTTACCCAGGAAATGGAGAACAGCATCATGGCCGAGGTGGTGAACAAGAAAATCAGCAATACCGAGGCGGCCAAGGCGTGGATCAAGGCCAACCCGGTGGTGCTGGATAAATGGCTCGATGGTGTGAAGACTGTGGATGGCAAGGATGCTCTGCCGGCGGTCAAAGCCAAGTTGTAACGGTTCTCTGTGGCGAGGGAGCTTGCTCCCGCTGGAGTGCGTAGCGCTCCCATTTCGGCGAACACGGTTTATCTGTCTCACCGAGTTGTCCGGATTGGCGGCTGCTGCGCAACCGAGCGGGAGCAAGCTCCCTCGCCACAATGATCGTTTTACCCTGTTACCCTTGTGCAAAACCCCGCCCGAGAGGACCCATGGCCTTCCCCAGCCGCCATTCACTCTTTCCTTTCCTGACCTGGTTGCCCCGGCAAACCCGCGCCAGCGTCGGTCGTGACCTGATTGTCGGCCTGAGTGGCGCGATTCTCGCGTTGCCACAATCCATTGCCTACGCCCTGATCGCCGGTCTCCCACCGGAATATGGCTTGTATGCCGCGATCATCCCAGTGCTGATCGCCTGCCTGTGGGGTTCGTCGTGGCATTTGATTTGCGGCCCTACGGCGGCCATTTCCATCGTCCTTTACGCCAGCGTCAGTCCTCTGGCCGTCCCCGCGTCGCAGGACTACGTCACGCTGATCCTGCTTCTGACACTCCTCGCGGGCATTTTCCAGTGGTTGCTGGGTTTGCTGCGTTTCGGCGCCTTGGTGAATTTCGTCTCTCACTCGGTGGTGCTGGGCTTCACCCTCGCGGCGCGGCGGTGGTGATTGCCATTGGGCAGCTGCCGAACCTGCTGGGGCTGGAGGTGCCCAACCAGGCCACGGCGCTGAACAGCCTGGTGCTGCTGTTCAGTCATCTCAGTGAAGTGGACAAACCCTCGCTGGTACTGGGCTTGGCCACGGTGGTGGTGGGCGTCGTGCTGAAACTGCTGGTGCCACGCTGGCCGACGCTATTGATCGCTCTGGCCTTGAGCGGATTGCTGGTGTGGCTGTGGCCAGCGATGTTCGGTCATGTGAAGTTAGTCAGCGCCTTTGTCGGACGGCTGCCGCCCTTCAGCCCGCTGCTGCCGCTGGATCTGGACCTGGTGTTGCGCCTGCTGCCTAGCGCGGTAGCGGTCGGCATGCTCGGGTTGGTGACGAGCCTGTCGATTGCCCGCTCTTTGTCAGCGCGTTCGCAGCAATTGCTCGATGCCAATCAAGAAGTCCGCGCCCAGGGTTTTTCGAACATGGTCGGTGCGTTTTTTTCCGGCTCGTTGTCAGCCGGTTCCTTCACCCGCTCGGCCCTGAGCTATGACGCCGGTGCCTGTTCACCGTTGGCGGGGGTTTTTTCAGCGGTGTGGGTGGCGCTGTTCGCTATCTTCGGTGCGGTATTGATCGCGCATATTCCGATCCCGGCCATGGCCGGCAGCATTTTGTTGATCGCCTGGGGATTGGTGGACCATCGCGGCCTTCGCGCCTTGTTGCGGGTCAGCCGTGCCGAGTTTCTGGTCATGGCGCTGACCTGTGTCGCGACGCTGTTGCTGGAGTTGCAAACGGCGATCTACGCCGGAGTGCTGGCCTCGCTGTTCTTCTACCTCAAACGCACCTCGCAACCTCGGGTGCAGCATTGGCGAGAGGGCGACGAAGACATTCTGCGAGTCGGTGGTTCGATTTTTTTTGGCGCCAGCCATTACCTGCAAGTGCGTTTGCAGCGAATGCACGGCGCACGGGTAGTGATCGAGGCGCAGCAGATCAACTTCATCGACTATTCAGGCGTGGAAATGCTGCACCAGGAAGCGCGACGGTTACTGCGCCAGGATCGCAGCCTGACCCTGCGGCGGGCGCGACCACAGGTGGTGGAGGAGTTGAGGAAGCTCGAAGGCGCGGAGAAATGCCCGATTCGCTTTGAAGATTGAAACACCGACGTTGAGGCAACGGCATAACCTGTGGCGAGGGAGCTTGCTCCCTCGCCACAAAGAACTACATCGCCAGTTGCCGGCGGAGTTCGGCCAGCACTGGCGCTGTGTCCGGACGCACACCACGCCACAGATAGAAGGCTTCCGCCGCCTGCTCGGCCAACATTCCCAAGCCATCCATCGCCACCGCCGCGCCGTGCTCGCTGGCCCAACGGCAGAACGAGGTCGGCTCCTTGCCGTACATCATGTCGTAGCAAACCGTCTTGCCCGGTTCGATCAAACTGCCGGCAATCGGCGGTACATCGCCTGACAGACTGGCAGACGTAGCGTTGATGATCAGGTCCACCGGTTCGCGCAACCAATCGAAACCGCTGGCCGACACAGGCCCCAAATCCGCGAACAACTCCGCCAGTAATTCGGCTTTTTCCACCGTGCGGTTGGCGATGATCACCGACGCCGGTTGCTCCGCCAGCAGCGGCTCCAGCGCACCGCGCACCGCACCGCCGGCCCCGAGCAGCAGGATGCGTTTGCCCGCAAGACTAAATCCGGCGTTGACCGTCAGGTCCCGTACCAGCCCGGCGCCATCGGTGTTGTCGCCCAGCAAACTGCCATCAGCCAGTTTGCTCAGGGTATTCACCGCGCCGGCCCGCTGCGCTCGCTTGGTCAAGCTGTTCGCCAAACGATAGGCATCTTCCTTGAACGGCACCGTCACATTCGCCCCACGCCCTTCGCGGAAAAATGCCTGGGCACAGCCGGAAAAATCATCGAGGGGCGCCAGCAAGGTGCTGTAGTCCAGTTTCTGCCCGGTCTGTTCGGCGAACAAACGGTGGATCAGCGGCGACTTACTGTGGCCAATCGGGTTACCGAATACGACGTAACGGTCCATCAGGATTCCTCGTTCAGGCCTTGGCCAACCAATCGCGGTCTTGCAGGAAGTACTCGGTCAGGCGCGCTTCTTCACTGCCCGGCTCGGCTTTCCAGTCGTAGGCCCAGCGCACTTGTGGCGGCAGCGACATCAGGATCGATTCGGTACGCCCACCCGATTGCAGGCCGAACAACGTACCGCGGTCATAGACCAGGTTGAACTCGACATAACGGCCACGGCGAAATTCCTGGAATTCACGCTGTTTGGCGGTGAACGCATCGTTCTTGCGGCGCTGCACGATTGGCAGGTAAGCGTCGATAAAAGCATCACCGATGGCACGCATGAAGGCGAAGCTGGTGTCGAAGTCCCACTCGTTCAAGTCATCGAAAAACAGGCCGCCGATGCCACGCGGCTCGTGGCGATGCTTGATGTGGAAGTAACTGTCACACCAGGCCTTGTAGCGCGGGTAGACGTCCGGGCCGAACGGCGCGCAGGCCTGTTCGGCAACGCGGTGCCAGTGCACGCAGTCTTCTTCATTACCGTAATAAGGGGTCAGGTCGAAGCCGCCACCGAACCACCAGACCGGCTCTTCACCTTCTTTTTCAGCGATGAAAAAGCGCACGTTGGCGTGGGACGTCGGTACATGGGGGTTGTGCGGGTGAATCACCAGAGACACGCCCAAGGCTTCGAAGCCTCGTCCGGCCAGTTCTGGCCGATGAGCGCTGGCGGAGGGTGGGAGACCGCTGCCAAAGACGTGGGAAAAGTTGACGCCGCCCTTTTCGATGACCGCGCCGTTTTCGATCACCCGGGTGCGACCGCCACCGCCGGCAGGCCGGGTCCAGGCGTCTTCGACGAAACGCGCGCCGCCGTCTTCAGCTTCCAGGGCAGCGCAAATGCGGTCTTGCAGGTCGAGCAGGTAGGCTTTTACGGCCTCGGTGCGGGTAGTCATGGCATCACCTTGAATCGGGCAAAGCTACGCGGCGCTCATACAGGCCGGTGGCAAATTGCTGCGTAGGATAACACTGCACCTTGTGCCGTCGCAGTTGACGAAGGTCAAGCTTTAAGAGTCCGATAGGGCGCTTGGCGCTACAACTCTAGAAGCTAATACTTAAGGAAAGTGCAGATGGCAAAGCGTATCCAGTTCCGCGCCCATGGCGGCCCCGAAGTACTCGAACATGTCGATTACCAGCCCGCCGAACCCGGCCCGCTGCAGGTGCGCGTGACCAACAAGGCCATCGGCCTGAACTTCATTGACACCTATTACCGCGGTGGCCTTTATGCGCCACCTGCCTTGCCGTCGGGCCTGGGGGCTGAAGGCGCGGGCGTGGTCGAAGCCGTCGGAAGCGAAGTCACCCGCTTCAAGATCGGCGATCGCGTGGCGTACGGCAGTGGCCCATTGGGCGCTTATAGCGACGTTCATGTCTTGCCGGAAGCCAATCTGGTACATCTGCCGGATGCCATCAGCTTCGAGCAAGCCGCCGGCGTGATGCTCAAAGGCCTGACTGTGCAGTACTTGCTGCGTCAGACGTACGAACTCAAGGGTGGCGAAACCATTCTGTTCCACGCAGCAGCCGGCGGCGTCGGTTCGCTGGCCTGCCAATGGGCCAAGGCCTTGGACGTGAAGCTGATCGGCACAGTCAGCTCACCAGAGAAAGCCGCACTGGCGAAAGCCAATGGTGCCTGGGCGACCATCGATTACAGCCATGAAAACGTCGCACAACGCGTGCTGGAATTGACTGACGGTAAAAAAGTGCCGGTGGTGTACGACGGCGTAGGCAAAGATACCTGGCTAACATCGCTCGACAGCGTCGCGCCTCGGGGGCTGGTGGTGAGTTTCGGTAATGCTTCAGGCGCAGTGGACGGAGTGAATTTGGGAATTCTCGCGGGGAAGGGTTCGCTGTACGTGACCCGACCGACCCTGGCGACCTACGCCAACAACGCTGAAAACCTGCAAAGCATGGCCGATGAGCTATTCGAGATGATCATCAGCGGCAAGTTGAAGGTGGACATCAGTCAGCGCTATCCACTGGCTGAAGCGGCCAAAGCGCAGACCGAATTGTCGGCGCGGCGTACGACGGGCTCGACTGTTTTGTTGCCTTGAGGGCCTCTTCGCGGGCAAGCCTCGCTCCAGGATTTCGGTCGTTCACATTATTCGTATACGACTCGGATCTGTGGGAGCGAGGCTTGCCCGCGAAGAACGATGACGCGGTCTAATCCGGGCGCACAACGTGGCCGGTGGCCAGATCGCGAATCACGCTCGGATTCTTCCGCCCACCCAGATTGCCACCCAGCACCCAATCAACCTGCCCGCGGAAATACTGCTCCACGCGAAGCCGCGTCCGCGCCGCCGGCCGCCCCTGAGGGTTGGCCGAGGTTGACACCAACGGCCCGACCAACGCACACAAATCCCGCACCAGCGGGTGATCGCTAACCCGTAACGCCACCGTTTCATGCACACCGGTAATCCACTGGGGCAACAGATTCTGATGCGGCACCAGCCAGGTGTTGGGGCCGGGCCAGGTGCTGGCCATGCGGTCCATCCACAATTCAGGGAAGTCTTCGAAGAGGAAGTCAAACTGGCGAATATTGTCGGCCACCAGAATCAGACCTTTATCCACAGACCGTCCCTTGAGCATCAGCAGACGATCCACCGCCTCTTCGTTCCAGGGGTCGCAACCCAGGCCCCAGACAGCTTCGGTTGGATAGGCAATGACCGCCCCGGCGCGAACTTCTCGTGCGGCTTGTTGCACACGCCAACTGTTGACCATGAAAGACTCTCCGGAATAAGGCTCTGCGCAGTTTACCGATCTTCCTTATAAAACCTAGTTTACCCGCGCAAACCATCGACCGCTTTCGCAGACCGCACGGCCATCCATTTCCAGTTCCGTCAGCGCTGCCAGCACTTTTGGCAGCGCCCAGCCGCTGGTGATCGACAAGGCTTCGCTGGTATGGGGCGCCGCGTGGAGCAACATGAGCAGCGGATGAGTCTCTGTCGTCTGCGGCGTTTCTGTGGATAACGGCAGCCGTTGCCAACCGCGCAAGGCTTCGAGGATGTGCTCGATGGTTTCCACCAGCACCGCACCGTCGCGGATCAGCTGATGGCAACCCTTTGCCCCAGGGTGATGGATCGACCCTGGAATCGCATACACCTCACGCCCCTGTTCCGCCGCCAGTCTCGCGGTGATCAATGAACCACTGGCAACACTCGCCTCGACCACGAGCACGCCGAGGGACAAACCGCTGATGATTCGATTGCGCCGGGGGAAATTGCTGGGGGAAGGGCCGGCGTCCAGCGGGAACTCCGAAAGTACCGCGCTTCCCGAAGCGATCATGGCGTCCGCCAGTCGCCGATTGCGCTGTGGATAAAAATTTTCCAGCCCCGTGCCAAGTACCCCGACCGTTTGCCCGCCAACGTCCAGAGCTGCCTGATGCGCGGCGGCATCGATGCCCAGGGCCAGACCGCTGGTGATGACAAAACCGGCACCGGCCAGAGTGCGGGAAAACGCGGTGGCAGTGTCCATGCCCGGTCGCGAAGCACGACGGCTGCCGACCATCGCCAGCTGTGGTTTTTCCAGAATTCCCGGATCGCCCGCGACGAACAACAGCGGCGGCGCATCGCTGATTTGCGCCAGCAACACGGGGTAGTCAGGTTGGTCCCACATCAGTAAATGCTGGCCCTGGCGCCCTAGCCAGGCCAGTGCGTGGCTGGCGCCATCACGAATTTCACTGGAGCGCCGAGCCTCCGCGCAAGCAAGGGGCAAGCCCAACGCGCGCCAGGCGCTGGCCGGTGCGCTGATGGCTTTGGAGGCAGAGCCGAAGGCCTCAAGCAACTTCTTGAAACGCGCAGGGCCGAGTTCCGGCAAACGGTGCAGGCGTAAACGGGCTTCCAGTTCCGCAGGGGAAACGGACGTACAGGCAGACAGCGACATGGATCATCCTTGATCGTTATAGGGTCCCGTCGAATCGGGAATAAGCTGTGGATAACTCTGTTGGTAACTTGTGAGCAGGCTTAAGGATTTCGCACCTTGTCCATCACCGCCAGAGAGCGCGATGCGTTAAGGACAAGCCCGTAGCTGAGCTTGTCGTAGGTGCGGAAGACCATCAGCAAACCGGCCCGCTCGTCGGGAATTTTTAATGGCTGGCCAGTGATCCGGTCACGCACGGTTTCACCGGTTTTCATCACCGCCAGCACATTGCCTTCGGCCAGGCCATCGCGCTGCCCCTTGTTCAGCGTGACGACATCCAGCGCGCCGATCTGGGTGACCCCACGTGGCACATCAATGATCAAGCCGTTGATTTCGGTTGTCGGGGCACTGGGCATGAAGGTTGAATTGATCGAGCGTTCTTCGCCGCTGAACAGCCGGTCGCCGAGTCGCACTTCCTGAGTGGTGCGCTGCAGGGCCAGGGTGGCGACGTCGCCTTCAGTGGCAATGATCTCGCCGCCACCGATGTCGTCGGCGTTGATCCCCAGAAACTCCTTGCTCTGCGGATCGGTATAGACCTTGCCCTGACGGAAGATGCCGTACGCCGGTTGTGCCGGGTCGAAATGGCCACGGGCGAATATTCGATCACCGGTGCCGCTGAGCACCCGTTCGGCATCGCCGGCGACGATGTAGGGCGCCTTGTCGAAATCCTCGGCCTTGTCGACGATGCGATTGCTCAGCAGAAAGCTGTTGATCGATTTCAGCGGAATGCTCGGAATGGCATCGGCCACCGGCGAGCTGCGGATGCGTGGCGAAAGCTTGATGGTGCCCCGGGAAGCGCCGCGATTGAGGGTCAGGCGTGGCTGACCGTTGACGTAGACCAGCGACAGCGTATCGCCCGGATAAATGAGATTGGGGTTTTCGATCTGTGGATTGGCCTGCCAAAGTTGCGGCCATTCCCACGGTTCACGCAGGTATTTGGCGGAAATGTCCCAAAGTGTGTCCCCTGCCACCACGGTGTATTGCTGTGGAAAACCTTCCCTGAGTTGCACTTGCCCGTGCGCAAAACCGGCCGAGGCCAGAAGGAGCAAGGCGAGTAGTGATTTCCTCATGCGGTGAATCCCTTTATTATGTACGTTCGCGTGAAACGCCAGAGCCCTCGTGGCTCGCTTCCGGCTCATTTTTGAAAAGCCTGAAGCTACGTTCACAACGGTAGCCTGCATCCTCGGACTCGCCAGGCCATCGACCCGACTTTACCTCACACGTGCAGCAATTGAGCTTATGGCCATTTTAGACATCCTCGAATTCCCCGACTCGCGCCTGCGCACTATCGCCAAACCCGTGGCTGTAGTGGACGACGAAGTGCGTCAGTTGGTCGATGACATGTTTGAAACAATGTATGAAGCGCCAGGCATCGGCCTCGCCGCGACCCAGGTCAACGTGCACAAACGTATCGTCGTGATGGACCTCTCCGAAGACCGCAGCGAACCGCGGGTGTTCATCAACCCCGAGTTCGAAGTCCTGACCGACGAGGTGGACCAGTATCAGGAAGGCTGCCTTTCGGTGCCGGGTTTCTACGAAAACGTCGACCGCCCGCAAAAGGTCAAGATCAAGGCCCTGGACCGCGACGGCCAACCGTACGAACTGATCGCCGAAGGCCTGCTCGCGGTATGCATCCAGCATGAATGCGACCACCTGAATGGCAAATTGTTCGTTGATTACCTGTCCACGCTCAAACGCGACCGGATCAAGAAGAAACTGGAAAAGCTCCATCGCCAGAACGCTTGATGCCCTTCTTTCAAAGGCTTGCCGCGGCAAGCCTTTTTCTTTTCAAGACGCTTTGTAATTGAGAGCTTTCATGACTGAGCCACTGCGCATTGTCTTTGCCGGTACCCCGGAATTCGCCGCCGAACACCTCAAGGCCCTGCTCGACAGTCCTTACGAGGTCGTTGCGGTCTACACCCAACCGGACCGTCCGGCGGGCCGTGGGCAGAAGCTGATGCCGAGCCCGGTCAAGCAGTTGGCTCTGGAGCACAACATTCAGGTGTTGCAACCGCCGACCCTGCGCAACGAAGACGCTCAGGCTGAACTCGCCGCACTGAAACCGGATTTGTTGGTGGTGGTCGCCTACGGGCTGATCCTGCCGCAAGTGGTGCTGGATATTCCGCGTCTGGGCTGCATCAACAGTCACGCTTCCTTGCTGCCACGCTGGCGCGGTGCGGCACCGATCCAGCGCGCCGTCGAGGCGGGCGACAGCGAAAGTGGCGTGACCGTCATGCGCATGGAACTGGGCCTGGACACGGGGCCGATGCTGCTCAAGGTCACCACGCCGATCAGCGGTGAAGACACCGGCGGCAGCCTCCACGATCGCCTTGCAGAGATGGGCCCTCCGGCTGTGGTTCAGGCGATTGCCGGCCTCGCTGCTGGCACTCTGCAAGGCGAAGTGCAGGACGACAGCCTCGCCACTTATGCACACAAGTTGAACAAGGACGAAGCGCGCATCGACTGGAGCCGCCCGGCAGTGGAGCTGGAGCGTCTGGTTCGCGCCTTCAACCCATGGCCGATCACCCACAGCACGCTGAACGGCGAAGCGCTGAAAGTGTTGGCCGCAAGCCTGGCCGAAGGGCAGGGCGCGCCGGGTGAAATCCTCAGCGCCAGCAAGGACGGCTTGATCGTCGCCTGCGGTGAACAGGCGTTGTGTCTGACCCGTCTGCAATTACCCGGCGGCAAAGCACTGAACTTCAGCGACTTGTTCAACAGCCGTCGTGAGAAATTCGCCGTCGGCACCGTCCTCGGTCAAACGGCGGACGCTCAATGAATCCACGTCTGGCCGCCACCAAGGCTCTGGCTGCTGTTCTTAACGGAAAAGCCTCACTCAACAGTTCTCTGCCAACGCAAATGGACAAGGTCGAAGACCGCGATCGCGGCTTCACCCAGGACCTGGCGTTCGGCACGGCTCGCTGGCAGCCACGTTTGTCGGCGTTGGCGGCCAAGTTGCTGCAAAAGCCGTTCAAAGCGGCTGATGCCGATGTCGAGGCGCTGTTGCTGGTCGGCCTCTACCAACTGCTCTACACCCGGGTTCCGGCCCACGCGGCCATCGGCGAAACTGTCGGTTGCGCCGACAAACTGAAAAAGCCGTGGGCCAAAGCCTTGCTCAACGCCGTGCTGCGCCGCGCGCAACGGGAAAGCGAAGCACTGCTGGCCGAGCTGGAACACGACCCGGTGGTGCGCACTGCCCACCCGCGCTGGCTGCAAAAATCCCTCAAAGCCTTCTGGCCTGAGCAGTGGGAAGCCATTTGCGCGGCGAACAACGCTCACCCGCCGATGATTTTGCGGGTCAATCGTCGCCATCACACCCGCGATGCTTATCTCGGGTTGCTGAGTGAAGCGGGCATCGCGGCCACGCCGTGTGTTTACAGCCGGGACGGCATCATCCTCGACGCGGCGGCCGACGTGCGCTGCCTCCCGGGTTTCGCTGAAGGCTGGATCAGCGTGCAGGACGAAGCCGCGCAACTGGCTGCCGACTTGCTGGACCTGGCGCCAGGCCAACGGGTGCTGGACGCCTGCTGCGCACCGGGCGGCAAAACCTGCCACATCCTTGAGGCCGAGCCGGCACTCGCTGGCGTGGTGGCGGTGGATCTGGAAGCCAAGCGTCTGGTGCGGGTACGGGAAAACCTTGAACGCCTGGGCCTGAGCGCCGAACTGATCGCCGCCGACGGCCGCGACACCGCGACCTGGTGGGATGGCAAACCGTTCCAGCGCATCCTGCTGGATGCGCCGTGCTCGGCCACCGGTGTAATTCGTCGTCATCCGGACATCAAACTGACTCGCCAACCCGACGACATCGCCGCGCTGGCGGTGCTTCAGGGCGAGCTGCTGGATGCCATGTGGATAACGTTGGACGTGGGTGGCATTCTGCTTTACGCCACCTGCTCCACGCTGCCGACCGAAAACACCGAAGTCATCGAAGCGTTCCTCGCTCGCACACCGGGTGCTCGTGAACTCGACATCGCCAGTCAGGCCGGCATCAAGCAGCCCCATGGTCGCCAGTTACTGGCCCAGGAAAGCGGCCACGACGGGTTCTACTACGCCAAGCTGATCAAGATTGCCGCCGCGCGCGGTTAACCGGTTTTAAGGGAGTGACTGGATGAAAATCATCATCCTCGGCGCAGGGCAGGTCGGCGGTTCGCTGGCGGAACACCTGGCCAGCGAAGCCAACGACATCACCGTGGTCGACACCGATGGCGAACGCTTGCGTGACCTCGGCGATCGGCTGGACATCCGCACCGTACAGGGTCGCGGTTCGCTGCCGACCATACTGCGTCAGGCCGGTGCCGACGACGCCGACATGTTGGTTGCAGTGACCAACAGTGACGAAACCAACATGGTGGCCTGTCAGGTCGCTCACACTCTGTTCCACACACCGACCAAGATCGCCCGGGTCCGCGAAGCCGCGTACCTGACCCGCGCCGAACTGTTCGATAACGAAGCGATTCCGGTCGACGTGCTGATCAGTCCGGAGCAAGTCGTTACCAACTACATCAAGCGCCTGATCCAGCATCCGGGTGCGTTGCAGGTCATCGACTTCGCCGAAGGCAAAGCGCAACTGGTGGCAGTGAAAGCCTATTACGGCGGTCCGCTAGTGGGTCAGCAACTGCGCCAGCTGCGCGAACACATGCCGAATGTCGAAACCCGCGTTGCGGCGATTTTCCGTCGTGACCGACCGATCCTGCCGCAGGGCGATACGGTGATCGAAGCCGACGACGAAGTATTTTTCATCGCCGCCAAAGCGAATATTCGCGCGGTAATGAGTGAAATGCGCCGCCTCGATGAGAGCTACAAACGTATCGTCATCGCCGGCGGCGGACAAATTGGCGAGCGTTTGGCCGAAGCCATCGAAAGCCGTTATCAGGTGAAGATCATCGAGATGAACCCGGCCCGCTGCCGCCATCTCTCGGACACTCTCGACAGCACCGTGGTGTTGCAGGGCAGTGCCTCCGACCGCGACTTGCTGATGGAAGAGAACATCGCCGACGCCGACATCTTCCTGGCGCTGACCAACGACGACGAAGCCAACATCATGTCTTCGTTGCTGGCCAAGCGCCTGGGCGCGAAGAAGGTGATGACGATCATCAACAACCCGGCCTACGTCGACCTGATCCAGGGCGGCGACATCGACATCGCCATCAGCCCGCAACTGGCGACCATCGGCACGTTGCTGGCCCACGTGCGGCGCGGCGATATCGTCAGCGTGCACTCATTGCGTCGAGGTGCGGCGGAAGCCATTGAGGCCATCGCCCACGGTGATGCGAAGTCGAGCAAAGTGATCGGCAAGGCCATCGAAAACATCGGCCTGCCGCCGGGAACCACCATCGGCGCGATCATCCGCGACGAAGAAGTGATCATCGCCCACGACGACACAGTGATCGAAGCTGGCGACCATGTGATTCTGTTCCTTGTGGATAAAAAGCATATTCGGGATGTGGAAAAGTTGTTCCATGTGGGGTTGAGCTTCTTCTGATGATCGTTCCCACGCTCTGCGTGGGAATGCCTCAACGGACGCTCCGCGTTCGGCGTTGAATGGGACGCAGAGCGTCCCGGGCTGCATTCCCACGCAGAGCGTGGGAACGATCACTGACTGAGGAAACACCGATGATCGAATCCCTGGAAAAAATGCTCGCCAAGGGTGTGGATAACTCGCTGCTGCGCTTCGGCCTGGGCAAGGGTTATCTGGATCTGGGTGAAAATGCCAAAGCCGCGGAGCATTTCCAGCGCTGCGTCGAGTTCGATCCGAAGTATTCGGCAGCCTGGAAGCTATTGGGCAAGGCCCATCTGGCGCTCGCGGATTACGCGGCGGCGCGTCAGGCTTGGGAACAGGGTCTGGAAGCCGCCCGCGCCCATGGCGACAAGCAGGCGGAGAAGGAGATGACGGTGTTTCTGAAAAAACTCGAGCGTCAGATCTGACACAAAACCCTGTGGGAGCGGGCTTGCTCGCGAAAGCGGAGTGCCTGCGAAGATGATGTCGACTGACACACCGTCTTCGCGAGCAAGCCCGCACCCACAAGGGACCACGGCGTTAGATCATCCTGCGTCTCAATACCAGCGCTCTTCACCCGGCGGACGCTTCTTGAAGCGCTTCATGCTCCACATGTACTGGCTTGGATAAGCCCGCACGTAGCGCTCGACCACCTGGCTCATCGCTGCGCAGGAGGTTTCGGTATCGGTGCTGTACATGGCCTCCGGCGCGGCTTCGAGGATCACTTTGTAACCAGAACCGTCCGGCAGCCGCAGGGCATGCAGGAACACACCGACCGCTTTGCCCCCGGCCAGCATGTTCGGGACGAATTTGCTGGTCAGGGCCTGAGTGGCGAAGAACGGCACGAAGATCCCGGCGGATTCGGCCGGTTCCGGGTCAGCCGGAATGCCCACTGCACCACCTTTACGCACTTCCTTGATCACGCTGAGGATGCCTTCCTTGGTGGAAGCAGCTACTCGGTTACCCAATTGCACCCGCTGTTTGCGCAGTAACTCATCCACTGCCTTGAGCTTGGGCGGGCGGTAGAAAATGATCGGTTTGCACTGGTTGCAATAGAAGTGGTTCAACACTTCCCAGTTGCCCAGGTGGCTGGTGATGCCGACCACGCCTTTACCGGAGGCGAGGGCATCTTTAAGCACGTCGAGACCTTCCACTTCGCGCACCAGGTCAATGGAACGCTGAGCCGGCCAGATCCACGCGCAAGCGCTCTCGGTCAGGGACTTGCCAATGTCTTTCAGGCTCTGGCCCACCAGACGCTCGCGTTCGGCCGGATCCATTTGCGGAAAGCACTTGGCGAGGTTGATCCGCACCACGTCGCGGGAACGGTTGGGGGTTTTCCACATGATCCAGCCAATCGCCGAACCCACCGCCTGCACGGCCCGCCAAGGAAGCAGGGCAAACAGACGCAGAGCGCCTACCAGCAAGGCGCCTTTCAACTTATCCACAGGTCACTCCTGATCTTGTGCTGTGCGCGAGGCGGCTATTCTAACCGCCGTTCGCCAAGGTGGCGTAGCGATCGCAATCGCGGGTGTGGTCCATGACCATGCCCGAAGCCTGCATCAACGCGTAACAAATGGTCGGGCCGACGAACGTGAATCCAGCTTTTTTCAGGCCTTTGCTCATCTCGACAGCGACCGGTGTCACGGCCGGTACTTCACTGCGATCCTTGAAATGATTGATCACAGGCGTGCCGCCGACGAACGACCAGAGAAACGCCACCGGGTCCTCCAACGCCATCCAGGCCTGGGCATTGCGCCGGGCCGCGTTGAGTTTGAGGCGATTGCGGATGATCCCCGGATCGAGCATCAATTCATCGATTTCCGCATCGCTCATCTGTGCCACGCGCTGTACATCGAAGCCGAACAGCACCTCGCGATAACGCTCTCGTTTGCGCAACACGGTGATCCAGGAAAGCCCTGCCTGGAACCCTTCGAGCAAAAGTAACTCGAACAATCCCTGCGCATCGCGTAGCGGCGTGCCCCACTCCTGATCGTGATAAGCCATGTACAGCGGATCTTCGGTACACCAAAAGCAGCGTGGCATAAGGCTCCAGGGGGCGTGCGCAGGACCGAATCGGGTATACTCCCGCTCTTTAAATCGCAGCCCAAGAAACAGGTGAATTTCGTGAGCCAGCCTACGCCAGCCGTGCGTACCTTCCAAGACTTGATCCTCGCCCTCCAGCAATACTGGGCCGAGCAAGGTTGTGTGGTACTTCAGCCCTACGATATGGAAGTAGGCGCCGGCACTTTCCACACTGCCACGTTCCTGCGCGCCATCGGCCCGGAAACCTGGAACGCCGCTTATGTGCAGCCCAGTCGTCGCCCGACTGACGGCCGCTACGGTGAAAACCCGAACCGTCTGCAGCACTACTATCAATTCCAGGTAGTCCTGAAGCCGAACCCGGACAACTTCCAGGAACTGTACCTGGGCTCCCTCAAGCACGTGGGCCTCGACCCGCTGGTGCACGACATCCGTTTCGTCGAAGACAACTGGGAGTCGCCGACGCTGGGCGCCTGGGGTCTGGGCTGGGAAGTCTGGCTCAACGGCATGGAAGTGACGCAATTCACTTACTTCCAGCAAGCGGGCGGCATCGAATGCTACCCGGTGACCGGCGAGATCACTTACGGTCTTGAGCGCCTGGCCATGTACCTGCAAGGCGTGGACTCGGTCTACGACCTGGTCTGGGCTGACGGGCCGTTCGGCAAGGTGACCTACGGCGACGTGTTCCACCAGAACGAAGTGGAGCAGTCGACCTACAACTTCGAACACGCCAACGTCGAGAAGCTGTTCGAGTTGTTCGACTTCTACGAAAGCGAAGCCAAGCGCCTGATCGAACTCGATCAGCCATTGCCGTTGCCGAGCTACGAAATGGTGTTGAAGGCTTCACACACCTTCAACCTGCTGGATGCGCGCCGGGCGATCTCGGTGACTGCGCGTCAGCAATACATTCTGCGTGTACGCACCCTGGCGCGTTCCGTTGCGCAAGCCTACTTGCTGGCTCGCGCCAAGCTGGGCTTCCCGATGGCGACCCCGGACCTGCGTGATGAAGTACTGGCCAAGCTGGAGGCTGCACAATGAGTGCTCAAGATTTTCTGGTTGAATTGGGCACCGAAGAACTGCCACCCAAAGCCCTGAACACCCTGGCCGAAGCGTTTCTGGCCGGTATCGACAAAGGCCTGCAAGCTGCCGGCCTGAACTACGAAACCAAAACCGTCTACGCCGCGCCGCGCCGTCTGGCCGTGCTGATTACCGCGCTGGCGACCCAGCAGCCGGATCGCAGCATCAACCTCGACGGCCCGCCGCGTCAGGCCGCGTTCGATGCCGAAGGTAACCCGACTCAAGCGGCCCTGGGCTTCGCCAAGAAGTGCGGCGTCGACCTGAGCGAAATCGATCAGAGCGGTCCGAAACTGCGCTACAGCCAAAGCATCGCCGGCAAGCCAACCGCGAGCCTGATGCCAACCATCGTCGAAGATTCCCTGAACGACCTGCCTATCCCCAAGCGCATGCGCTGGGGTGCTCGCAAGGAAGAATTCGTTCGCCCGACTCAATGGTTGGTGATGTTGCTCGGTGACCACGTCATCGACTGCACCATCCTCGCGCAAAAGTCCGGTCGCGATTCCCGTGGTCACCGCTTCCACCATCCTGAAAGCGTGCGCATCACCTCGCCGGCCAACTACCTGAGCGATCTGCGTGCTGCCTATGTGCTGGCCGATGCCAATGAGCGTCGCGAACTGATCAGCAAGCGCACCGAAGAACTGGCGACGTTGCAGGAAGGGACGGCCATCGTGCCGCCGAGCCTGCTCGACGAAGTGACCGCGCTGGTTGAATGGCCGGTGCCACTGGTGTGCTCGTTTGAAGAGCGTTTCCTCGACGTGCCGCAAGAAGCGCTGATCACCACCATGCAGGACAACCAGAAGTATTTCTGCCTGCTGGATGCCGACGGCAAGTTGCTGCCTCGTTTCATTACCGTGGCCAACATCGAAAGCAAAGACCCGCAGCAGATCATCGCCGGTAACGAGAAAGTGGTTCGCCCACGCCTGACCGACGCCGAGTTCTTCTTCAAGCAAGACAAGAAACAGAAACTCGAAGACTTCAACCTGCGTCTGCAAAACGTGGTGTTCCAGGAAAAACTCGGCAGCGTCTACGACAAGGCCGAACGTGTTTCCAGACTTGCCGCATTCATCGCTCAACGCATTGGTGGCAACCCGGCGTGGGCTTCCCGTGCCGGCCTGCTGTCCAAATGCGACCTGGCGACCGAAATGGTCGGTGAGTTCCCGGAGATGCAAGGTGTCGCCGGTTACTACTACGCCCTCAACGACGGCGAGCCGCAGGATGTCGCTCTGGCACTGAACGAGCAGTACATGCCGCGCGGTGCCGGCGCTGAACTGCCGACCACCCTCACCGGTGCGGCCGTGGCCATCGCCGACAAGCTCGACACGCTGGTGGGCATTTTCGGTATCGGCATGCTGCCAACCGGTAGCAAAGACCCGTATGCCCTGCGCCGTGCAGCGCTGGGTGTATTGCGCATCCTGATCGACAAGAAGCTCGACCTCGACTTGAACGACGCCGTGGCGTTTGCCGTGAATGCGTTCGGTACCAAGGTCAAGGCTGCCGGCCTGAATGACTCGGTGCTGGAGTTCATCTTCGACCGTCTGCGTGCCCGCTATGAAGACGAAGGCGTTGATGTCGGGACTTATCTGTCGGTCCGTGCCCTGAAACCGGGTTCGGCGCTGGACTTCGATCAGCGTGTACAAGCGGTAGAAGCGTTCCGCAAATTGCCGGAAGCCGCTGCCCTGGCCGCCGTGAACAAGCGTGTTTCGAACTTGCTGAGCAAGGTCGAAGGCTCTGTTCCTTCGGTCGTTGAAGCCAAGTACTTCGACAACGCCAATGAGTTCTCCCTGTACTCGGCGATCCAGCAGGCTGATCAGGCTGTTCAGCCAATGGCCGCTGCTCGTCAGTACAGCGAATCGCTGGCACGTCTGGCCGCCTTGCGCGAGCCGGTGGATGCGTTCTTCGAAGCGGTGATGGTCAACGCTGAAGATGCCAAGGTGCGAGCCAACCGCTATGCGCTGCTGGCGCGTCTGCGTGGGTTGTTCCTCGGCGTCGCCGACATTTCATTGCTGGGCTGAGGAGCTGCTGTTGAAACTGCTGATTCTCGATCGGGACGGAGTGATCAATTACGACTCCGACGCGTACATCAAGTCGGTGGAGGAGTGGATTCCGCTCCCCGGTTCGATCGAAGCGATCGCGCAGTTGAGCAAAGCCGGCTGGACGGTGGCGGTCGCTACCAACCAGTCGGGCATCGCTCGCGGCTATTACGACATCGCCACCCTGGATGCCATGCACACTCGCTTGCGCGAGCTGGTGGCAGAGCAGGGCGGCGAAGTCGGGCTGATCGTCTATTGCCCGCACGGGCCAGACGATGGCTGCGATTGCCGCAAGCCAAAACCCGGGATGTTGAAAACCATCGCCGCGCATTACAACGTTTCGCTGACGAATCTATGGTTCGTCGGCGATACTCTCGGTGACCTGGAAGCCGCCAGAGCCGTCGACTCTCAGCCAGTTTTGGTAAAGACCGGGAAAGGCGAAAAGACGCAGGGCTTGACCCTACCGGCGGGCACCTTGATTTTTGACGATCTGGCGGCGATTGCCGCGGAACTTATCCACAACTAAGGCTCTTCTGACATCCTGACCAAGGACTGATCGGGAGTGCGCTTGAATAGGCGGGCAGTGCCCGCAACGGTAAATGTCGCCATGTCGATACTGCAGGCCATCAGAACTTTCCTCTTTTACCTGCTGCTGGGCACCAGCTCTTTGCTCTGGTGCACCCTGAGCTTTTTTATCGCGCCGTTTCTGCCGTTCAAGGCGCGTTATCGCTTTATCAACGTGTACTGGTGCCGCTGCGCCTTGTGGCTGAGCAAGGTTTTTCTGGGCATCAGCTACGAAGTGAAGGGTGCCGAGAACGTACCTGAGCAGCCCTGCGTGATTCAGTCGAACCACCAGAGCACCTGGGAGACGTTCTTTCTCTCAGCGTACTTCGAACCGTTGAGCCAAGTGCTCAAGCGCGAACTGCTCTACGTGCCATTTTTCGGCTGGGCCATGGCCATGCTGCGGCCGATCGCCATTGACCGTGACAACCCGAAAGCCGCGCTCAAGCATGTGGCGAAGAAGGGCGATGAACTGCTCAAGGACAATGTCTGGGTGCTGATTTTCCCGGAAGGGACTCGCGTTCCTTACGGCACCATCGGCAAGTTCTCCCGCGGTGGTACCGCGTTGGCCGTCAATGCGTCATTACCGGTGCTGCCGATTGCGCACAATGCCGGCAAGTTCTGGCCAAAAACCGGTTGGGCGAAGCAGGAGGGCGTGATCACCGTCATCATTGGCGCGCCGATGTACGCCGAAGGTAGTGGACCGCGAGCCATTGCCGACCTGAATGATCGGGTGCAGGCCTGGAACGAACAGATGCAGCGCGAGATGGGTTCACTGCCAGCAGCCCCCGCGGCACCAAACGCTACTGATCAAGTGACTGTCTGAGATTCTGTGGATAACCTGTGTACCGTTTTGTTGAAAACCGTCGTTTTTAGTTTTTAAGCTTATGATTTACCTACATATTTCTTAAGAAAATAAAACATCGAAAAAGGTGCATAAGTTTTTTCGGACGTAAAAAAACCGGCTGATATAGCCGGTTTTTTTATGCCTGTTGAAACCGTCTGGATCACTCGCTCAATAGCGGTAACTGAACACTGAACGTCGTGCCTTGCCCCAGCACGCTATGACAGGAAATCCTCCCGCCATGACGGTCCACCACGGCCTTGACCATGGACAAACCCAGTCCCAGACCGTCGCTGCCATGAGCCGATGCAAAACGCCGATACTGACTGAACAACTCGGGAAGCTCTTCGACGGCAATCCCTCGGCCCTGATCGGCGATCTCGCATATCAACCAGCCTTCGTCATAACTCACACGCACCGATATCTGCGACCCCGCCGGACTGTACTTGATGGCGTTTTCCAGCAGGTTGAACAGTGCCCGTGTCAGTAACGATTGATCGGCCAGGACCAACGCTTCAGCGTCTTCGTCGAGGTCATGCAGCAATTGAATGTTCTTCAGATGAGCGATGCTCGAGGCCTGGTCGAAGGTATCGAGCAATAACATCGCGAACATGCTCGGCTGAAACTGATAGGCCTCGGACTCGGCTTTTGCCAACTGCACAAACGCCTCGGTCAGGTTCAGCGCCTTGCGCACTTGTAACTCGATCTGACTGAACACCTGAGTGTCACCGGACACCTGATGCCGCTGAACGTCGAGCAAGGCAAGTATCGCCGAATGGGGAGCCCTGAGGTCATGAGACAAAAAGCGCAGCAATACAGCTCGCTGCTCCTCGGCGTCGCGCTCGACGCTCAGGTCAGTAAGGCTCAACAACCAGCCGATCACGGAGTCACCTTCGGCCGGCAATAACGGTGCCCGATCCAGACGCAGGCTGCGTGCCTGAACATCGCGAAACTCCAACGGCTCGAGGTTCGACAATGCAGACCGTGTGCCGTCGGACAGCACCGGGTAACCCAGGTCGCTCAGTTGCTCGAGCACGTCCTCACCCACCAGACCACGACCAAATACCTCTCGGGCTTTGCGGTTGGCCAGCAGAATACGTCCGCCCGGATCGCTGATCAGCGTCGCCACCGGCAAGTATTCAAGTCCATCGGCGATGAAACGTCGGGTGTCGCGCGTCCGGCTCATGGCCTGCTCCAGCGCAACGATTTGCCCTTGCAGCACATCACCGTCCGGGGCCTGGGTGCGACGACGTTCGGGAAAAACTTTTGGCTCGCTGTCCAGGCGCGCCAGTTCCCAGCCGAAATAGGCGAGCACTGCATTCAGCCGTCGCCAATTCCAGATCAGGTACCCCAGCAAAATACCCATCAGGCTCGCAGCCGGGGACCACCACCAGCCAAGGCGCAACAGTAAACCGGAACCCAGTAGAGCGGCCGTCATTGCACCCAGAGTCAGCCATAGGGCGCGACGAGGACGCACCAACAGCAGGCCCAGCAACTCACCGACAATTACCACCGATAACAACGCCGCCAAGCGCTGATCGAGAACCACGATGTTGCGCTGTTGCAGCAGCCCGTTAAGGATATTCGCCTGGACCTCGACACCCGGTGTGGTGCCGATGCTGGCCGATTGCGGTGTCACGTAGCGGTCGCCCAGGCCTGGAGCGGTCGAGCCGATCAGGATCAAGCGATCGCGCAGCAACTCGGGCGGGACTTCGCCGCGCAGTACGCTGACGTAGGGCACGCTGGGAAAGCCCGCATCGGAATGGATGAAAGGAATCCGTATTTCATGGGATCGCTGCCAGCCTTGCGCCGATGGCAAGGCCGGGGCACCGGGCATCGGTGCATTTCCCTTGTCGGCAAGGGTTTCTTCGTACAGCAACCAGGCCAGTTGCGGACGGGGGTTTTGCGCCGGTCCTTCGCTTAAATACACGCTGCGCACAATTCCGTCGGCATCTGCTTCGGCATTGATATGCCCAACGCTTTTGGCACAATGGTTCAGCGGATCCACCGGTTCAATTTCCCCCAAGGGCTGACCATAACGCGCTACATCTTCGCGCAGCAGCGGCACGAAAACATTTCCGGCCCGGCAGGCCGCCTGGGCCAAAAGCTGATCGTTCTCGGGTTGGCTATCGGGCTCGCTGAAGATAACGTCGAATAGAACGCCTTTAACGTTCGCGGCGCTGAGCCGATCCAGCAGTTGCGCGTGCATGGCCCGCGACCACGGCCATTGGCCAAGCTGCTGCAAGCTGTAGTCATCGATCGTGACGATGAGTATGCGCGGGTCCACCGGCAGCGGGCTTAGCCGGCGCAGGTTGTCATACAGCAGATTACTCAGGGCAAGACCCTGAGTCATGGACAGCATCGCCGTCAGCGGCAACAGGATCAGACAGACCCAAAGCCACTCGCGGACCATCCGCTGAAACAACCGCTGAGCCTGGGTCGGCTCGCGGTCATCTTTCCTTGGCCGGTTCTTCATCGGTCGTCGGCCAGGGCGCTATTGGACACGGGTGGTCTTGGGGTAATAGAAAATGTCATACACCCCGGTCTCTCCCTCTAACCCCTGAACATCATAGGCCGACAGGCGAACATGGTAGAAAAACGCTTTCAGCCCGCTGAATTTGACCTCTGGCGTGCTGGAAAACTGTTCTTGCTTGATGTCCATAAAGGCTGCGTCGGTGGCCACTTGCGCCCGATAACGCGTGGCCCCTTCGATGGGTTTCATGATCAATTGCCACACAGGCACATTACCCTTCTGTCCGGCTTGCCCCAACAAACGAGGGGCAGGTAGCAAGTCGATTGGCGTCAATGTGCCTTGTTTCTGAATACGCAAACCCTGACGGGCCATGACCTGGACCTCGTCAGCTTCAGGGCTCTGAGTCCGTTTGGCAGCCGACCGGGCAGGGCGCGAGCCAGACGTTTCCTCATCGCGGTTGACCGCCACTTGTCCGTTCAGAACCTCAAGTAGTGCCTGGCCACCGTCATCGTTGCGCACCCGAAAATGCGTGCCCCGTACGCCCAGTACACCGACCGGCGTGACGATCTGAAAGCGATCATGGTCGCTGGCACGTTTGATCACATACGACTCAACCTGCCCCTGCTCAAGAATGACCTGAGGGATCGATTGTTCTTCATTGAGATGCAAGGTGATATGGGAACTGGAGGGCAACACCACCCGCGAGCCATCACCCAGGGACAGGCTGACAAACGCCGAGGGCGAGGTTTTGACGCCTTCCTGCTCGTCGATCGACATGCCTTCCTGCAATGGTGTCTGCTTGCCTTTGGCGTCCAGCTTCCAGGCTTCGCCGGTCAGATGCTCGACAGTCGCCGGCAGCGGTTGACCACGGCATTGTTGGTTTTCATCGATATAAGGCAGACGTTTTACCGAGGCACCCGTTGCTGATGCACTTTGGGTGAGCAATCCCATCAGGCCAGCAATCAGTAACAGACAGACACCCGAACGGCGTGGGAGCAATAAGGTCAGGGGGTTCATGGATTGGCTTTTATGCTCTTATGAAAATCACGCCGGATAACGCACACAAGTATTTGACGCACGATACCTGACTGGACGCTCTGGCAGATAGCCATGGGAGCAAAGGACATGAGAGATGACACATCCCTGTGTCAGAACCGAGCAGGCACTCCGTGTGTTTTCCCCTGAACTGCAGACTGTCGAAAACCGGCAATCGACGGTCCTGCCAGGTTGGCGTTGACGCTCCCTGCGTCGGAGCACATCCCAATGCCCCTGTGCCGCTCAGCGACGACGAATTTACCGGCATAAGTGACCTTGCGAGCCGATTCTCAATATTTGTTCAGAATTGGTCGAAGGCTAAACCATCCCATCGGCGAAGTGCTATCAGCGATAGCCCTACTCGGGAACATCGAAGCAATTCACCACAATTGTTTAGATTCAATCAATCAGCCTAAACTCCCGTAGGAATTTTTACTTTGCACTTACGAGATGAAGGAAACACTCGGCATGCGTGTCGCAATACTGGATGACGAACCCGCCGAACTACGTCGGGTGGAACAGACACTGCGACAGATCCCCGCTACGGGAGAGCAGGCGTGGACGCTGCATTGCTTTGAGCGGGGAGAGGACTTGCTGCGGCAGCTCCGGCGGGAGACCTTCGATCTGCTGATACTCGATTGGCAACTGCCCGATATCAGCGGACTGGCGTTGTTGCGCTGGACCCGTGAACACATGGACGTGCCACCGGCCGCGATCATGCTCACCAGTCGCGATACCGAAAGCGATATCGTCCAGGCGTTAAACGCCGGGGCCGACGATTACGTGAGCAAACCGTTTCGTCCCAACGAGCTGATGGCTCGGGTCAGTGCGGTGCTTCGTCGGCATGGGCTGCAACGCGCGTCAGCCACCGAAATACTGACCTTCAATGACCTCGAATTCGACGACGCCGAACTCACCGTCACCCGCGCCTCCACCCCCATCAGCCTGACCGAACGGGAATACCGTCTCGCCCGTTGCCTGTTCGCCAATCTGGGCCGACCTTTATCCCGTGAATACTTGTATGAGCGCTTTTGGACCCATGAAGAAATAGTCTCCTCACGCCCGCTGGATACTCATATTTATCGCCTGCGCAACAAGCTGGGCCTGACGGCCGATCGCGGTTGGCAACTGCTGACGATTTACGGGTATGGGTATCGGCTTGAGAGTGTGGCCGCTGCTAGCGCATGACGACGTTTCGACGATCAATAAAAAAGGCCAACGCTTAGCGTTGGCCTTTTTCGTTTTAGCGGTCCTGCCGGATCAGAAGTCCAGGTTGGAAACCGCCAAGGCGTTGCTTTCGATGAAGTCACGGCGGGGTTCGACCGCATCACCCATCAGGGTGTTGAAGATCTGGTCCGCGCCAATGGCGTCTTCGATGGTCACTTTGAGCATCCGGCGCTGGCTTGGGTCCATGGTGGTTTCCCACAGCTGATCCGGGTTCATTTCGCCCAGACCTTTGTATCGCTGGATGGTGTGACGCTTGGTGCTTTCAGCCATCAGCCATTCAAGTGCTTCCTTGAATTCGGTGACCGGCTTCTTGCGCTCGCCGCGCTGGATGTACGCGCCGTCGTCCAGCAAGGTGCTCAATTGAGCGCCCAACGACACAACAGTCTTGTAATCGTTACTGCCGAAGAAATCGCGGTTGAAGGTGATGTAGTTCGACAGGCCGTGGGAGATCAGCTCGACCTCTGGCAGCCACACATTACGTTCACGGTCTTCACGCAGGCTGGCTTTGTAAACCAGCCCGGATTTCTCGACGGTGCGCAGGCGGACTTCGAACTGAGCCATCCAATCCTGCATCGCTGCATGATCCGACAGTTGCTCCATGCTCACCGCTGGCAGGTAGATGAAGTGCTCGGTCAGCTCCTGCGGGTACAGGCGCGACAGACGCTTTAGGGTCTTCATCACCAGGCGGAAATCATTCACCAGACGCTCGAGCGCTTCACCGGAGATACCCGGGGCTTCCTCGTTCAGGTGCAGGCTCGCGTCTTCCAGGGCCGACTGCGTCATGTACTCTTCCATGGCGTCGTCGTCTTTGATGTATTGCTCTTGCTTGCCTTTTTTGACCTTGTACAGCGGCGGCTGAGCGATGTAGATGTAACCGCGCTCAATCAACTCCGGCAACTGACGGAAGAAGAAGGTCAGCAACAGAGTACGGATGTGCGAACCGTCGACGTCAGCATCGGTCATGATGATGATGTTGTGATAACGCAGCTTGTCGATGTTGTACTCGTCGCGGCCAATGCCGCAGCCCAGCGCGGTGATCAAGGTGCCCACTTCTTGAGAAGAGATCATCTTGTCGAAGCGTGCCTTCTCGACGTTCAGGATCTTACCCTTGAGCGGCAGGATGGCTTGGGTGCGACGGTTGCGTCCCTGCTTGGCGGAGCCGCCAGCAGAGTCACCTTCCACGAGGTACAGTTCGGAAAGGGCAGGGTCTTTTTCCTGGCAGTCAGCCAGTTTGCCCGGCAAGCCGGCGATGTCCAGCGCGCCTTTACGACGGGTCATCTCACGGGCTTTACGCGCCGCTTCACGAGCACGCGCCGCGTCGATCATCTTGCCGACAACCAACTTGGCTTCGTTCGGGTTCTCCAGCAGGAAGTCAGAGAAGTACTTGCCCATTTCCTGTTCAACCGCGGTCTTCACTTCGGAAGACACCAGCTTGTCTTTGGTCTGGGAGCTGAACTTCGGATCCGGCACTTTTACCGAAATGATCGCGGTCAGGCCTTCACGGGCGTCGTCACCGGTGGTGGCAACTTTGTGCTTCTTCGCCAGACCTTCCGCTTCGATGTAGGTGTTCAGGTTACGCGTCAGAGCGGAACGGAAACCCACCAAGTGAGTACCGCCGTCGCGCTGTGGAATGTTGTTGGTGAAGCACAACAGGTTCTCGTTGAAGCTGTCGTTCCACTGCAGGGCGATTTCCACGCCGATGCCGTCTTCACGCTGGATGTTGAAGTGGAACACCTGGTTGACCGGAGTCTTGTTGGTGTTCAGGTATTCAACGAACGCACGCAGACCACCTTCATACTTGAACAACTCTTCCTTGCCGCTGCGCTCGTCCTTGAGGACGATGCCGACACCGGAGTTGAGGAAGGACAGTTCACGAATCCGCTTGGCCAGGATGTCCCAGCTGAAGTGGATGTTCTTGAAGGTTTCAGCCGAAGGCTTGAAGTGGATCTGGGTGCCAGTGGTTTCGCTCTCGCCAACGATTTTCATCGGCTCTTGCGGAACACCGTGGACATAAGTCTGTTCCCAGATCTTGCCGCTGCGGCGAACGGTCAGGATCAGTTCTTTGGACAGTGCGTTCACCACCGACACACCTACACCGTGCAGACCGCCGGATACTTTGTAGGAGTTGTCGTCGAACTTACCGCCGGCGTGCAGCACGGTCATGATGACCTCGGCCGCCGAGACGCCTTCTTCTTTGTGTACGTCTACCGGGATGCCACGACCGTTGTCGCGAACGGTGATGGACTCGTCCGGGTGGATGATAATGCTGATGTCGTCGCAATGGCCGGCCAAAGCTTCGTCGATCGAGTTATCGACCACCTCGAACACCATGTGGTGCAGACCACTGCCATCGTCAGTGTCACCAATGTACATACCGGGACGTTTGCGTACGGCATCCAGGCCTTTCAGCACTTTAATGCTCGTTGAGTCGTACGTATTTTCTTCGCTCAATGCCTTCACTCCCGATGGTCGTGGGTCTGGGTGATACGGCCCTGTTCCACGTGGAACAGAGCGACTGGCGTTTCCGTCTGCCAGCCTTCCCTCAATAATTCGTGATCTACACAGGTGATAAAGACCTGGCAGCGTAAGTCTTCCAGCAAGCGGCAAAGCGCACGACGGTGGTGCTCGTCCAGTTCGGACGGCAGGTCATCCACCAGATAAATACACTGGCCGCGACGGGCCTGGCTAACCAAGTGCCCTTGGGCGATCCGCAATGCACAGACCACCAACTTCTGCTGGCCACGAGACAAGATGTCCGCGGCGTTGTGTGCGCCCAATCTAAGACGCAAATCAGCGCGTTGTGGTCCGGCCTGGGTATGACCCATTTGCTGATCCCGCTGAAGGGACCCGGCGAGCACTGCACTCAACTCACGGTCTTTGTCCCAACCTCGGTAATAGCTGAGCGTTAAGCCCTCAAGCTCAACCAGTTCGCTCAAGGTCTGTTCAAAGACTGGTTTCAAGGCTTTGATGTAAGCGCGGCGGTATTCATCTATTTCAGCGCTGGCCTGGCACAGTTCCCTGTCCCAAACCGCTTGCGAAACGGCGTCAAGTGTACCATGTCGCAGCCAAGAGTTTCTCTGGCGCAAGGCCTTCTGCAAGCGCTGCCACGTGGACATAAATCGGGGTTCCACGTGGAACACACCCCAATCGAGAAACTGTCGGCGAATCTTCGGCGCACCTTCCAACAGGCGGAAGCTATCCGGGTTGATCAACTGTAGCGGCAGGATTTCCGCCAATTGTGCTGCGCTTCGGGCGTTCTGCCCGTCGATGCGGATCTGGAACTCGCCCTGGCGATCGCGAGATATCCCCAACGCGCTATGTCCACCCTCAGCCAATTCGACCTGGCCAAATACCGTACACGCCAATTGCTCGTATTGAATGACGGGTAACAGACGGCTGCTACGAAACGAACGGGCAAGCCCCAGCAGATGAATGGCTTCCAGAACACTGGTTTTGCCGCTGCCGTTGGCGCCGTAAAGAATGTTTATTCGGGGGGAGGGGGAGAAGGTCACCGGGTGCAGATTGCGCACCGCGGTGACCGAGACGCGACTTAAGGACATCTAGCTTCTGCTGAACATGATTACAGACGCATCGGCATGACAACGTAGGCCGAGTCGTCGTTGTCGGACTCTTGTACCAGCGCACTGCTGTTGGAGTCGGACAGGATCAAGCGAACCTGCTCGGTGGTCATCACGCCCAGTACGTCGAGCAGATAGCTCACGTTGAAGCCGATTTCCAGGGAGCCGCCGTTGTACTCAACGCCCACTTCCTCTTCTGCTTCTTCCTGCTCCGGGTTGTTCGCCTGGATCTTCAGCTGACCATTGGCCAGTTGCAGACGGATGCCACGATACTTCTCGTTTGACAGAATCGCAGTACGGCTGAACGCTTCACGCAGGGCCTGGCGATCGCCAAGTACCAGCTTGTCGCCGCCTTTAGGCAGAACACGCTCGTAGTCAGGGAATTTACCGTCGACCAGTTTCGAGGTGAAGGTGAACTCGCCAGTGGTGGCGCGGATGTGGTGTTGACCCAGCACGATGCTGACGTTGCCGTCCGGTTCGGTCAGCAGACGCGCCAGTTCCAGAATACCTTTGCGCGGTACGATCACCTGATGACGATCCGGCTGACCGATATCAGCCTGCATCGAGCACATGGCCAGACGGTGACCGTCGGTCGCCACGGCGCGGATGATCCCGGCCGATACTTCCAGCAGCATGCCGTTGAGGTAGTAACGTACGTCCTGCTGCGCCATGGCGAAGCTAGTACGCTCAATCAGACGACGCAGTTTGCTTTGTTCAAGGCTGCAGGTCAGCGAACCCGGGCCTTCTTCCACCGTCGGGAAGTCGTTGGCTGGCAGGGTCGACAGGGTGAAGCGGCTACGGCCGGCCTTTACCACGAGCTTCTGCTCATCGACCTTGATATCGATCAGCGCATCGTTCGGCAAGCTCTTGCAGATGTCCATCAGCTTGCGCGCAGGTACAGTGATGGAACCCGGGTCCGCAGGCTCTTCGAGTTGCACACGACCGACCAGCTCGACTTCCAGGTCGGTACCGGTCAGCGACAGTTGCTGGCCTTCGACAACTAGTAGCACGTTGGAGAGCACCGGCAAGGTCTGTCGGCGCTCGACGACGCCTGCGACCAGTTGCAGGGGTTTCAACAGGGCTTCGCGTTGAATGGTGAAATGCATGGTCTAGTCCCTTGCCTTAATAAGCTGCGCTGGTGTTCATCAAGTAGTCAGTGTACGCAGCAGGTTCTTGTAGTCCTCGCGGATGTCCGCGTCGGATTCCTTAAGCTCGTTGATCTTGCGGCAGGCGTGCAAAACAGTCGTGTGGTCGCGGCCGCCAAACACATCGCCGATTTCCGGCAGGCTGTGGTTGGTCAGTTCCTTGGACAACGCCATGGCGACCTGACGCGGACGTGCTACCGAGCGTGAACGACGCTTGGACAGCAGGTCGGAGATCTTGATCTTGTAATACTCGGCGACGGTGCGCTGAATGTTATCCACAGACACCAGTTTGTCTTGCAGCGCCAACAAGTCTTTCAGGGATTCGCGAATCAGCTCGATGGTGATGTCGCGGCCCATGAAGTGCGAGTGGGCGATCACGCGTTTAAGCGCGCCTTCCAGCTCTCGGACGTTGGAGCGAATACGCTGGGCAATGAAGAACGCCGCGTCGTGTGGCAGATCGACTTTGGCCTGGTCGGCCTTTTTCATCAGGATCGCCACACGGGTTTCCAGCTCCGGCGGCTCGACGGCTACCGTCAGGCCCCAGCCAAAGCGGGATTTGAGGCGTTCTTCAAGGCCTTCGATTTCTTTCGGATAGCGGTCACTGGTAAGAATGACCTGCTGGCCACCTTCAAGCAGGGCGTTGAAGGTGTGGAAAAACTCTTCCTGGGAGCGTTCCTTGCGGGCAAAGAACTGAATGTCATCGATCAGCAACGCATCCACCGAGCGGTAGAAGCGCTTGAACTCGTTGATCGCATTCAGCTGCAAGGCCTTGACCATGTCCGCAACGAAACGCTCGGAATGCAGGTACACAACCTTGGCATTCGGATTCTTCTTTAATAGGTGGTTACCCACAGCGTGCATCAAGTGGGTTTTACCCAAGCCGACACCGCCATAAAGGAAGAGCGGGTTATAGCCGTGCTTGGGGTTGTCCGCCACCTGCCAGGCCGCAGCACGGGCCAGTTGGTTGGACTTGCCTTCGACGAAGTTCTCGAAGGTAAAGGTGCGGTTCAGGTAGCTGGTGTGCTTGAGCGCGCCTTCGACCTGCACCGTGCGTTGTTCGGCGCGAACCGGGGCCTGTTGCGAACTGGCGCCGGCCATTGGATCGAAGCTGTCGCGGGACGGCTCTTCACTGAGTTCAGCAACTTTTTGTGTCGCACGTTTGGTCGAGGCGGCTGCCGGGGCTGGCGCCGGAGTGCTGACAGGCGCTTGAGCGGCCTGAGCCTGGGACGCCGCAGCGGCCAACGGGGCATTGGGTGCCGCACGCGGTGCCGAACTGCGTTTGCTGCCTATTAATAAGGAAAGCGCCGGCGCCAGGCCATTGCCATGCTCATCGAGCAGTTCAAGGACACGGCCCAGGTACTTTTCATTGACCCAGTCGAGAACAAAACGATTCGGCGCGTAGACACGCAGCTCATCGCCTTCGGCTTCGACCTGTAGTGGACGGATCCAAGTGTTGAATTGTTGGGCAGGCAGCTCATCGCGCAAAAGCTCTAC